>NZ_JBBOZJ010000001.1:0-4800000 GCF_038008565.1 Paenibacillus sp. FSL F4-0125 | reverse complement strand
CCTAATTCCTGTCCTTGCAGGATTTATTGCGATTAGTATTGGTGATCGTCCAGCCCTGATGCCGGGTATGGTCGGCGGTTACATGGCCTTGAATTCCAATGCTGGATTCCTCGGCGGTCTGGCTGCAGGTTTCTTGGCTGGTTATGTTGTTATCGGTCTGCGCAAAGTGTTTGCAGGTCTGCCAAAAACGCTCGACGGATTAAAGCCGATTCTGTTATATCCGGTATTTGGTCTATTGATTACCGGTGGATTGATGTATTACCTGTTCGATCCGATCTTTAGCTGGATGAACGTAGGGCTCATTAATTGGCTTAACGATCTTGGAACCGTTAATGCAGTAATTCTGGGTCTCGTTCTTGGTGGAATGATGGCTATTGATATGGGAGGTCCTTTCAATAAAGCGGCCTACACTTTTGCCATCGGGGTATTCACTACCAGTGGAAATACTAATGGATTCATGATTGCAGCTGTAATGGCAGGCGGTATGGTTCCTCCACTTGCAATAGCGCTTGCTACTACCTTCTTCAAGAATAAATTTACAGAATCAGAACGTAAATCAGGATTAACAAACTATGTATTGGGCTTATCGTTCATTACAGAAGGGGCGATTCCATTCGCCGCTGCCGATCCACTGCGTGTTCTGACCTCTTGTATCCTAGGTTCAGCCGTAGCTGGTGGTCTTACTCAGTTTTGGAATATCAACGTCCCAGCACCGCATGGCGGGATCTTTGTAGCCGCACTTTCGAGCCACGCATTGTTGTTCCTGTTGGCTGTTCTGATCGGATCTGTCATTTCCGGATTAATGCTAGGATTATGGAAGAAACCTCTTGAGGCAAAATAATAAAATAAGTAATTTGAACTGCTGGCACCGGACGCTTCTTCTGGCGCTCGGCAGTTTTTTTGAATATAAGAATTTGTATGTTTACTCTAAAACCCACCCCTCTTTTTTTCGCAGAAACGATCATCTTCCCTGAGAGGACGCTGAAGGTGTTTCTTAACTTGACCACGTATTTCCTTCAACCCTTGCGAGAATAATCTCCTTACATGGGGTTTATTTTTGTATAATTGAAAATATATATAACAAGAGGGCAAAGGAGCGAGCGAGATGATACTGCATAAGGGGGAAGTCTTGTTCCGTCAAGGGGACAGCTGCGAATTTTTATACAAGGTGAAAAGTGGGCTGTTCAAGGTAACAAGACTTCATGAAAATGGGAACATGGTGCTGTTCAACATCTTGTATCCCGGAGAGATGGTTCCCCATCATTCACTCATTTCGCCAAAGGAGGCGCATGGAACAGCAGTTGCGATGATGAAGAGCGAAGTGGAGGCAGTCCCTTCAGCGGCATGGTATCAACAGTTAAGTGAAGATCCGGGTCAAGCGATGGAAATCGCCAGGCTGCTCCAAGAGAAGGTTCGATTTATGCAGACACGCCTGGATCACCTTACCGTAGGTACCCCTGCAGAACGCCTGGAATTGCTTACCCGATGGTTCAATGACTACTCACATGGCGCAATGCTAACAGAGTTATTGACACAGGAAGAAATAGGACAATTGATCGGTGTGAGGCGTGAAACAATCAATCGATTGCTACGGAGTGTAGAGTGACTCCTGCTTTTTTATAGCAAAGTGTTTAGAGTGGGGGATCTCCGTGGTATAATGTATTCAGAACTTATTAAATTAGAGAAAGGATCAGGATACCATGTGTCCCCGAAGGACGATTCCCCAAAGGACGATTTGGAAACGTTATGATCTGTCTTATACTTAGCTTCCCTGTAGAAGGTGCGTGAACCGTTGTTACTCGACGAACCGCCTCTGCGAGGGGAAGGAGTATATATATGCGAAGGAGCAACACCTCCGGTTTTACCCGTCGTAGAGGTTGGTGGGACGTTTAGCCGCCATATACGATAAGGGGAGACCTGTATGAGGAACCACAATCACGGAGTGAATGTACTGCTCCGGTTGACAGTCATTTTGTTTGGAACATTTTTGCTTGCATTTGCTTATTATCACATCAATTTTCAGAACCATTTGTCTGAGGGCGGATTCGTTGGATTATCGCTGCTCGGCAAATACGTATTAGGAATATCACCTTCAATTTCAACTCTGCTTCTAGACGTTCCAGTACTCTTGATTGCATGGATGTTCAAAGGGAAAACGTTCGTGTGCAACACCTTTGTTTCTGTAGGAGCTTTTACAATCTTTTACGGACTCATGGAACGTTATTCCGATTTGGTCATTAACTTGCAGGGCAATTTGGCATTAGCAGCCCTTTTGTCTGGCGTACTGACAGGTTTAGGCGCGGGAATTATTCTGCGAAGCGGCGGCGCAAGTGGTGGAGACGATATTTTGTCGCTGCTGATCAGTGAATGGAAGGGAATTAAAGTAGGTACAGTATTCATCTTGTTGGATGTCATCGTTCTGGCATTATCACTCTTTTATATGCCTGTTAAGGAAACAATGTATACTGTGATGGCGGTAGTCGTAGCTGGCTATGTGATCACTTTTACAACCTCTTTAGGCAAACCAAAGTTAGTGAAGGCGCCAAAGATTCAGTCTACGCTGCGCAAGCCGCATGATGGAACAGTAATGTGAAGAAGGTTGGTATAAACAGCTTTTTTCGGGGATATACTACGCTTAAGGTCAGCCAGAATTTCTGGTTGACTTTTTTTGTTGGATAAGTGACGTAATTTAAAGGGTTTGCAGCAGCTCTCAGGCGTTGCTCTGACGTTTTGCTCATAACAAAAGGTGGCGTACAGTGAAAATCCTGTGCGCCACCTTTTGGTTAATTTAAGACTCCTTTGTGCTCGCCTTTAAATCGTGTAGAGACATTCGCGACCAGCTTGCCCCTTTTATTTAGCCCACGGTATTCGTGATAGCTTCGCATTCGTCCGAGCAATGACCACTGTGCTGTGTTTCACAGTCCTCACAGCAAATATGCTGTAGATGGCAAGCATCGTTAGCGCAGTTGATGAATTGGTCAGCTGGCTGACCGCAGTGATGGCAACGACCAACAACGATATCCTCGTCGGTATGATTAATCTGTACGGAAATCCGCTCATCGAAGACATAACATTTTCCATCAAACAGTTGGCCCTGTACCTCAGGGTCCTTACCATAAGTTACTATGCCGCCATCCAGCTGGTACACCTGCTGGAAGCCTTCCTTCATCATAAACCCGCTTAATTTCTCGCAGCGGATTCCGCCTGTACAGTAGGTCAGGATTGGTTTATCTTTTAGCTCGCTCATATTCTCGCGAATCCAGTCCGGGAATTCTTTGAAGCTGTCTACTTCAGGGCGGATCGAACCTCGGAAATGACCAAGATCGAATTCGTAGCCGGTACGACCATCCAGAATAACCACATCATCGCGCTGCATCATTTCATAGAAATCTTTAGGCGCCAGATGCTCTCCAGTGATCACGTTAGGGTCCAGTTCATCCTCGACCCGGAACGTCACGAGTTCCTTTTTATAACGAACGAAGATCTTTTTGAAGGCATGACCATCAGCCTCATCGATCTTGAAGACGATATCGCTAAACAGCGGATTTGCGCGCAAATCCTTCATGTATTGCTCGGTTTGGGCAATCGTTCCGGACAGTGTCCCGTTGATGCCCTCATCTGAGATGAGAATTCGTCCTTTTACGTCAAGCTCTTTGCAGTAAGCCAAATGCTCCTGAGCGAATTGTTCTGCATCCGGCACTTTTACAAATTTATAGTATAGCAGAATTGCATATTCCGATTGTGGTTTCATTCTTTTCACCTTTATCATTAGAATTAGACTACTAAATAAACGTTTAAGTATAAAAAGTATTGTAACATATTATCAAGACTTGAAAAAGATACTCTTGAATTGGTAATGGTTGAAACTTGGATATTAATAAGAAAAACAGCGCAATGAATATGTCTGAATCATCATGCATATGGGGGATTAGTCTGCGAAGTGGCGGCGTGAGTGGAGGAGCGGATATTTAGTCACTGCTTATCAGTGGATGTGGAAGTCTAAGTAGGTACTGTATTCATCATGTTGGATGTAGCCGTTTTGGCGTGATCACTCATTTATATGCCTGTTAAAGAAACAATTTATGCGTAATGGCGGCTGGTATAAACTGCATTTTTCGGGGATACTACGATTTAGGTCAGCCAGAATTTTGGTTGACTTTTTTGCTGGGTATAGGCGAATAACATGGGTAGTCATGATTGGCGAAACCGTGAATCACAACGCACGTATTAATTTTCATTCGAAGAGTCACATCGTGACTTTAATAATAAGGAGGAACTGCGGGATGGGTGCTCACGAGATTGATTATGTCATTATGGGCGAGGAAATTCAGTGTGTGGAGGTGCAGCTTGACCCCGGAGAGAGTGTAGTTGCCGAAGCTGGAAGCTTCATGATGATGGATCAGGAAATTACGATGGAGACGATTTTTGGTGATGGTAGTGGGGGGACGCGCGGTAGCGGACTGATGGGTAAGCTGATGGGTGCGGGCAAACGTCTGTTGACAGGGGAAAGCTTGTTCATGACCGTATTTACACACAGCGGTTCTTATGGAAGAAAAAGTGTCACTTTTGCTGCTCCATATCCAGGCAAAATCATCCCGCTTGATCTTCAGCAATACGCTGGAAAGGTGATCTGTCAAAAGGATTCATTCCTCTGTGCGGCGAAGGGCGTCTCGATCGGTATTGAATTTCAGCGTAAGCTGGGTACGGGTTTTTTTGGCGGAGAAGGCTTTATTATGCAAAAACTGGAGGGTGACGGCCTTGCATTCGTACACTCTGGCGGTTATGTTATGGAACGCACACTTCAACCGGGAGAGACGCTTAAGCTGGACACGGGTTGTCTAGTCGCTATGACGTCTTCGGTGGATTATAATATTGAGTTTGTAAAAGGGGTCAAAACCGCGCTATTCGGCGGCGAGGGCCTATTCTTCGCTACGCTGCGCGGTCCCGGTAAGGTTTGGGTGCAGTCGTTACCATTCAGCCGTATGGCTGACCGCATTCTGTCCGCAGCCGGTAACAGCGGACGCAAAGAAGAAGGCAGCGTGCTTGGAGGACTTGGTAATCTGCTGGATGGCAGATAGGTTTGGGCGAGGGTGATGGGTAGAGTGATGCCCCAGAATAGTGCGACTTGGCCCAAATGGGGCGAAAGAGGTGTATAAATCCCCTAGATTCGTCTGAATTGGCCCAAATGAGGCGAAAGAGGTGCATTAATCCCCTAGATTCGTCTGACTTGGCCCAAATGAGGCGAAAGAGGAGTATAAATCCCCTAGATTCGTCTGAATTGGCCCAAATGGGGCAAAAGAGGTGCATAAATCCCCTAGATTTGCAGGATATGAGCAAATCCAGCCACCAAATTAAGCTATCCTAGCAGCCTTAGCGTTCCGGTTCAGTTTCCTTCAACAAACCATTGGTTACTTATGTTCGATGTGATATCGCCGTTTGACATTTTTATTATCGACTCTGCGATGTCCACTGCTACTGTATCTGCAACTAACTATATAGTGAGACCCGTGAATGATTATGTTCATTCACGGGTCTTTTTTTAGAGGTTGGACTTGGGATAGTTAGTTTAAGTCATAACCATTAAATACCAGCCTCGCTTTACGCATGACGATTTGTCGCACAATCCCCTAACGATTTGACTAACCCTCTCCACGATGTATATATTATTTGGCAAACCCCTATATTGTTAAGGCTGTGACCGGAGGCATGATATGTTCAAAATATTTATTATAGAAGATGACCGTGGACTGGTGGCTCTGCTACAGGATTATTTACATAAATTTGGATATGAGACACAGGCGGTGAATGATTTCGAACGGGTTCGCACTCAGTTTGAAGCGTTCGCTCCGCACCTGGTTCTATTAGATGTTAATTTGCCAAAATACGATGGGTATTACTGGTGCCGTCAGATTCGCGGGATTTCCACTTGCCCTATCCTTTTTATATCTGCCCGAGACGGCAAAATGGATCAGGTGATGGCGCTGGAGAACGGAGCGGACGATTATATCACAAAGCCTTTTGATTATGAAATTGCGATGGCCAAAATCAAAAGCCAGCTACGACGCGCCTACGGCACTTACGCGGGAAGCAACAATGATCGTGCCCTAACCGTTGCCGGAATGACGCTGGATGTGGAGCGACTAATTCTTACTCGAGGAGAAGTCAAGGTGGACTTAAGCCACACCGAAGCCAAAATACTAGATGAGCTAATGCAAAAGTCGGGAACCATCGTTACCCGCGACAGACTGCTCGAGAAAATCTGGGATGATCAAGCTTTCGTAGATGAGAATACACTTAATGTCTATGTCACTCGTGTACGTAAAAAGCTTGCCGCTCTAGAGATTACGGACGGCCTACAAACCGTTCGAGGCCAAGGCTACCGCTTGATTCCAAATTGGGGGGATGAGGAATGAAGCTATTTTTGCGGGAGCAGATCCCATTAATTATAGTCTACCTAGCGCAGCTCATCTTGATCACACTAGTCTATCGGCTGGATGGAGGCAGTGGTGTGAGCGTAAGTCTGTACGCAGCTCTTCTCAGCACTTGTCTGCTGCTTGGCTACCTCGCTTATCGGTATATCAGCAATCGTACATTCTATGAACGGCTGGAGACAGTTCCCTCCTCTCTAGATGAAGCCGGCGGCCCTACTCAGGATTCTCCGCTTGCCGTGAGTTTACGAGGACTACTAGGGTCACAATTCCGCCTCTACAAAAATGATTTACACAGCTACCGCCACAAGCTGGAAGAACATATTCATTTTATTAATCAGTGGGTGCATGGGATGAAGACACCCTTGTCTGTCATCCATTTGATGATCCAAGATAAGGACGGACCGCCTTTTACAGCAATAGGTGATGAACTGGATCGTCTGAAAAAAGGACTGGATACCGTACTTTATACGGCTCGGCTAGATACTTTTGAGCATGACTTTTATGTGGAACGTTTGGATTTGGAAACCTTAGTACGTGGTGTAACCTCAGAGCAGAAACGTCTGTTTATACGTAACCGTATATTTCCTACTATTAAAATAGATGAGCGAATCACCGTAACCTCAGATGAGAAATGGTTAAGTTTTGTGCTGACACAGATCATTACAAATGCGATACGTTATACGACGGAAGTCGGCAAACATGTTTATTTCTATGGGTACATACAAGAGGAAAAGAGAGCAGTTCTGGAGATACGAGATGAAGGAGTTGGCATACCGGCAGGAGATCTGCCGCGTGTGTTTGATCCTTATTTTACAGGTGTAAATGGACGAACCTTTCAAGAATCCACGGGGATGGGTCTATATCTTGTGAAACAGATCTGCGGAAAGCTTGGTCACGAGGTGAGCATTTGCTCAGAAGAAGGTAAGGGTACGACCGTGCGGATAGTGTTTAGGGAGTCCTACCTTACAAATATGTAAGGTAATTGTAAGTTTGATAAATGGCAGCCTGTGTATACACTTTGTATAATGAAGGCAATCCAGTCGAAAGAAGGAGAGGTAACACTTGCCCATTCTAGATGTTCATAATTTATCAAAAATATATGAGGGTAAAGTGTCCACTCAGGCATTGAATCATATCCGCTTTTCTGTTGAAAAAGGGGAGTTCGTTGGCGTAATGGGACCTTCGGGGAGTGGAAAAACAACACTTCTCAACACGATCGCCACTATCGACCAGCCGACCTCCGGTCAGATTCTGATCAACGGCCGAGATCCCAATCTGCTTAGCAGACAAGAAAAGGCACTCTTTCGCCGCCATGAGCTTGGTTTCGTCTTTCAGCATTTTAATCTGCTGGATACGCTCACTGTAGAGGAGAATATTGTGCTGCCTCTCACGCTTGCTGGTGTCCGTGTAACGGAAATGGAGAGCAGATTGAAAGAAGTAGCAAGCATGCTGGACATTGAGCATTTGCTGCAAAAAAGAACCTACGAGATTTCAGGTGGACAAATGCAGCGGACCGCCATCGCCCGGGCGATGATTCATCGTCCTGCACTGATTTTAGCAGATGAGCCTACAGGGAATTTGGATTCCAAAGCTTCAGGCGAAGTCATGAATATGCTGACAGAGGTGAATCAGGAAGAAGGGGCAACCGTGCTGATGGTCACACATGACGCAGTAGCCGCGAGCTTTTGTAACCGAGTCATCTTTATTAAAGACGGACGTTTCTATAGTGAAATGTACAGGGGGAGCAGTAGAGGCGCTTTCTTCCAAAGTATTATTGATATGTTGTCTCTGCTTGGGGGAACTAGCCATGACCTTTCGGCAATTCGCTTATAGGAATGTTACACGTAACAAGCGTAAATATGCGGCTTATTTTGTCGTCAGTGCTTTTTCAGTGATGATCTTTTTTGTGTGCGCTTTGTTTATCTATCATCCGGATATTTCTAAGAGTTTGGTTTATAGTACGGCGGCTCATACAATGATGGCGGCGGAAGCCATTATTTATGTGTTTTGCTCCTTGTTTGTTCTCGTATCGGTCGGATCGTTTCTGCAGTCACGTAAGATGGAATTTGGGATTTTATTGATGCATGGAATGACAAAGAAACAGCTCAACACGATGGTATTTTTGGAAAATATGATGATCGGCACCTCAGCCATCCTAACAGGTACTTTACTAGGGTTGATTCTGGGTAAGTTGTTTTTGATGATCGGATCTACTTTTCTAGGGATACCTCTTTTAACGTTTCATCTTCCTTGGCAGGCACTAGTACTTACGATATGCAGCTTTGCACTGTTATTTATGTTAATCTCGCTGAGCACCTTCGCCTTTATTGGGAATGAATCGCTAATGCGGCTGTTTCAGGGAGAGCGAAAAGCAGATGAGGAACCAAAGGTATCCCTCGTGTTATCTATGATCTCTGCTGTATTACTGCTACTGGGTTATTATTTGGCTGCTACTGCAAAAGCGGCTTCGGTTGAAAAGGTGATGTTTCCCGTTGTTGTGATTACGGTGGCAGGAACTTATCTCTTTTATACGCAACTTAGTATTTACGTTGTTAAATTACTTAAGACGATTCGGCGCTTGTATTGGAACCATACCAATATGATTACATTATCGGGTTTGTCCTACCGCTGGAAAGAGAATGCCCGAATGTTTTTTATGGTGACGATTGTGTCCGCAGTATCTTTTACTTCAGTGGGGGTATTCGCATCGATCCATACGCTTTCCAGAGAGCTGAAATTAGATTATCCGGCAGCTGTTGGTTATGTAGCCAAAGGCAATCAGACACCGGTACTTTTTGATCAGCATTTGGAAGAAATTAAAGATGAGCTTACAACGCTCGCCTTACCTTATGAGACACTTAGTATTCCTATCAAATACGCAGAGGTGGAATCTCAGACTGGACCAGATCGCACGTTAAGGCTTCCCTTGATTGCTTATAGTGATTATAAGCTTGCTCTGCTTCGTGCAGGGTTTACGACGGATGAGCGCCCTCTTAGTGGAGATGAAGGACTGGTGATGATCGGTTCGCAACGAGATCGGAGTCTGACAGCGGGTAGAGTGAAGCAGGTCTACACCCTGAAGCAAGGTCTTTCCATTCGTGAAACGGGGTATACCCAGCATGTTCCGATAGCCGAATATCTGTTGCCGGAGCTTGATGGAAGGGATGGAGGAGACTTCAGCGGAGTTGTGATTAGCGATGAGCTATACAAGGCTATTGATCCCGTACAGACTGATTTGTATACAGGATTTTATATGGATGACTTCCCGCGAACGGTTGGTATAGCGGCGGATCTTGCTCATAAAGGCAAACGTTCCTATGAAAGTAACTCTCCATACGCGATTGTTGTTAGTGGCACGCTGTTTGAAATACAGAGAACGCTGTATAACACGATGCTATTCGCTTCTTTACTGGTAGGTACTGTCTTTTTCATTGCAGCAGGCAGCTTCCTTTACTTCCGGCTATATACAGATCTAGATCATGATCGTCATCAATATTCTACATTGTCCAAAATGGGACTTACAGATCAAGAGCTAAACCGAATTGTAACGATTCAATTGTCGTTGTTGTTTTTTGTGCCAGTTGGGGTTGCTATTTTGCATAGTGTGTTTGCCTTTATTGCGCTTCAGCGGTTGTTCTACTTATCAATTGCTGTGGAGACAGGGGCTGTATTGATGGGCTATTTGGCTGTCCAGGGACTTTACTTCTTTTTTATTCGCAGCCGTTATTTACGCAACTTGAAGAAGAACTTGATTTGAATAATGGGGGTTACGAAATGCAAGCATGGATTACAGAGTTTATGGAGCAGTTTGGTTATTTTGGTATTTTCCTGATGCTCGCTTTTGAAAATATTTTTCCACCGATTCCTTCCGAAGTGATCCTTCCTTTTGGCGGATTCATGACAACCACAACGAATTTAACCATCCCTGGTGTAATTATTGCTGCTACGCTTGGTTCTTTGCTGGGTGCAGTGATTCTATATTATATCGGTCGTTTGCTGGATGTAAATCGGTTGGAAAAGATCGTTGAACGCTGGGGCGGTCTACTCCGAATCAGCAAAAAAGACATTCACAAGGCTGACGCTTGGTTTGATAAATATGGCTATTGGACCGTATTATTTTGTCGGATGGTTCCACTAGTGCGTAGTTTGATTTCGATTCCGGCAGGGATGTCCGGTATGAAATTTGGCGTGTTTATGATCTTCACAACGATTGGTACACTGGGCTGGAATCTACTGCTTGTGCTTATTGGCGCAGCTTTGGGTGAAAACTGGGAAGACATTGCCATGTATATGGATATGTACTCCAACGTAGTGTACGTACTTATTGCTGGGGGATTAGCAGTTTTGGGGTATTTGTACTTCCGCAAGCGTAGCCGGAGAATGAACACCGAAGGTTGAGCGAAGAAGGACTTATAGATAAAAGTTATGATTAAAAAGGAGGAGAACAAATGGAGCTATTATCGATTATTAAAGCTATTATTTTGGGGATTGTTGAAGGATTGACCGAGTTTGCTCCGGTATCCTCCACAGGTCATATGATTATTGTTGATGATATGTGGTTAAAATCGACAGAGTTATTTGGGCAATATACGGCCAATACTTTCAAAGTGGTTATACAACTGGGATCAATCTTAGCAGTTGTTGTTATTTTTAGAAATCGGTTCATTGAACTGTTGGGCTTAAAGCGTTTCAGTCGTAAACAGTTGGACCCTGTAACTGAGGAACAACCCCCGCTCGAAAAGGGTGGACATCTTAAGCTTACACAGGTGCTTGTAGGTTTAGTTCCGGCAGGTGTGCTGGGCGTTCTGTTTAATGATTATATTGATGAGCATTTATTCTCTACATCTACCGTGTTAATCGGTCTAGTAGTTGGTGCGGTGTTAATGATTATTGCGGATCTATTTGGACCCAAGAAGGTCCAAACAGAGAGTGTCGATCAGATTACATATAAGCAGGCACTAGGTGTTGGTCTTGTCCAATGCTTCTCGTTATGGCCAGGATTTTCACGTTCCGGGTCGACGATTTCCGGTGGTGTCCTTCTTGGTATGAGTCATCGTGCTGCTGCTGATTTCACATTTATTATGGCTGTTCCAATTATGGCAGGGGCCAGTCTCCTCTCACTGATGAAGAATTGGCAATATTTCACCATCGATGCCCTGCCGTTCTTCATTGCAGGCTTTATCAGTGCTTTTGTATTTGCGCTGTTATCGATGCGATTCTTCCTGAAATTGATCAACCGGATTAAGCTTTTACCATTTGCTATATACCGGATAATACTTGCCGCTGTAGTATATTTCGTGTTTTTCTAAATCCGTTATAAGGAATCGATATAACAGAAGCCCCCGTCATCTATTGCAGATGACGGGGGCTTTCACGTATGATGACATCAGATTAAGACACTCAGTTTATTAATTATAAGGATAAAGTAAAAGTTTCACGAAATACTTTCTTATAATTCTCGCATAAACGCTTACCGTCCTTAAAAGGACGCCAAAGGCGTTTTAGCAATTAAATTATAAGAAAGTAAAAGTTTCACGAAATACTTTCTTATAATTCTCGCATAAACGCTTACCGTCCTTAAAAGGACGCCAAAGGCGTTTTAGCAATTAAATTATAAGAAAGTAAAAGTTTCACGAAATACTTTCTTATAATTCCCGCATAAACGCTTACCGTCCTTAAAAGGAAGCCAATGGCGTTTTAGCAATTAAATTATAAGAAAGTAAAAGTTCACTTTACCCTTATAATTCTCGCATAAACGCTTACCGTCCTTAAAAGGACGCCAAAGGCGTTTTAGCTTGACAATATCGGAGACAGGTGCTTGCCGGGAATTAGTAATTCGGTAGGCTTAATAGGGAAATCGGTTCGAAGCCGATGCGGTCCCGCCACTGTAACGGAAGAGTCCATAGCAACATACGTCACTGGCAATTTACTACTGCTGGGAAGACTGCTAAGGATGCTGACACCGCTAGCCAGGAGACCTGCCTGTTTCAACAGCACTGCTTCACCTACGGAGGATAGGAAGGTGTTAGACGTGAACCATAGGTATATTATGGGCGTCTTTCCCTTTGACTTTTTTAGGGAAGGGCGCTCTTTTTAATAGGGATGTTATGGTTTCAAGCCAAAATAAGAAGATGGAGAAGGGGAGCTGCAAAGTGACGAACAAAGTAAAAGTAAGTAATCTTGGCTATCCAAGAATCGGAAAAAACCGCGAGTGGAAGAAAACGTTGGAAGCCTTCTGGGCAGGTAAAATAAAAGAGGAAGAGTTCCGTACTGAAATGGCAGGCATTCAACTTCAGCATTTGAAGACTCAGCAGGAGGCAGGGATTGAGTTAATTCCGGTAAATGATTTTACATTCTATGATCATGTGTTGGATACGGCTGTAATGTTCGGGATCGTACCTCCGCGTTATGCGTATGATGGTGGAGACATTGGGCTTGATCTTTATTTTGCGATGGCTAGAGGGAACGCTGAGGCTACCGCCTGCGAGATGACGAAATGGTTCAACACGAACTATCACTATATCGTTCCAGAGATAGGTGCACAAACGCCGCGCCTGACGGAGAATAAACCACTGGAAGCATACCGTTTCGCCAAGTCCCAAGCGGGAATTGAGGGAAAACCTGTGGTTTTAGGCCTTTATACCTTCCTTAAGCTGTCAAAAGGTTTTGCATCTGCGGATATTGCGAAGATTGCCGCTCGGTTTCTTCCGGTTTACATTCAGCTATTGCAGGAACTGAAGCAAGAAGGAGTAAGCTGGGTACAAATCGATGAACCAGCGATTGTTACAGGAATAAATGAATCAGAACTATCATTACTTAACTCGATTTACACAGAAATTGCTGAATCCGTGCCTGGATTAAATATTATTCTGCAGACTTACTTTGAAGCTGCTGAACCACTGGAGGCATTGTTCAAGCTTCCGGTACAAGGTTTAGGTCTTGATTTTGTCCATGATGGCGGAACGAATCTGGCATCGATTGAGCGCCTTGGCTGGCCTGAGGATAAGTGGCTGGGAGCGGGTATTATTGACGGACGCAACATCTGGCGCTCGGATCTGGATGCTAAACTGCAGCTAATCGAGAAGCTGAGTGTACATGTACCGCTTGATCGTCTTATTCTACAGCCTTCTTGCAGTTTGCTGCATGTTCCGGTTACTGTTCAGGGTGAGGTGAAGCTGAAGGCAACCGTCAAGGCTGCATTAGCTTTTGCTGATGAGAAGCTTAAAGAGCTTGGCCTGCTTGCTGCAGCCTTAGAGGGTACTGGAGAAGCTACTGCTGCGCTGACAGTCAGCCGCGAAGCTCTTACAGCCTTCCGTGCACTTCCCGAACGCGGCCGTAAGGATGTAGCAGAGCAAGTTCTCGGGCTTGCAAGTTTACCAGACCAACGCAGTCTGCCTTTTGCAGAGCGCCTTAAGGTGCAGCAGGAGAAATGGCAGTTACCACTTCTGCCAACGACAACGATCGGAAGCTTTCCACAGACCGTAGAAGTGCGCCAGGCAAGGTTGAAATGGCGTAAAGGTGTATGGAATCAGGAGCGGTATGACGGGTTCGTTCGTGAGCAGATTGAAGATGCAATTACCTTCCAAGAAAAGCTGGGTCTGGATGTACTCGTGCACGGTGAGTTCGAAAGAACCGATATGGTGGAATTTTTCGGGGAGAAGCTGGACGGGTACTTATTTACCAGTAATGGCTGGGTTCAATCCTACGGATCCCGCTGCGTTAAGCCACCGGTTATTTATGCGGATATAGCATTTATTGAGCCAATGACTGTTAAAGAAAGTGTCTATGCTCAGTCTTTAACTTCTCTTCCTGTTAAAGGCATGTTGACAGGTCCGGTTACGATTCTCAATTGGTCTTTCGTACGTGATGATCTTAGTCGGGAAGAAGTAGCCAATCAAATTGCCTTAGCACTCCGCCATGAAGTGAAAGCTTTGGAGGATGCAGGCATAGAGATGATTCAAGTAGATGAACCCGCTATCCGTGAAGGACTTCCTTTGAAAGCTGAAGATCGTGAGGGATACTTAAATTGGGCGGTGAAGTCGTTCCGTATCGCGACAAATCATGTGAAGGCTACAACGCAAATTCATACTCATATGTGCTATAGTGAATTCAATGACATGATTGATTCCATTTCAGCGATGGATGCGGACGTCATCTCTATTGAGACTTCCCGTAGCCATGGGGAACTGATCGTCAGCTTTGAGGAGCAGGAATATGATAAAGGAATCGGTCTTGGTGTGTACGACATCCATAGTCCACGGGTTCCTGCTGTAGAAGAAATGACAGCTAATATTGATCGTGCTTTGCGGGTGCTGGACCCAGAACAGTTCTGGATTAATCCGGATTGCGGTCTTAAGACACGCGGCTGGCAGGAGACAGAGGATGCACTGCGTAACATGGTAAGAGCAGCCGCTATTGCAAGAGAAAAGGCAGGAGTTACTGCCTCCTAATAGCGAAAGAATAAAGCAATAAATTTAAGCTGGGAACTTCTCCCTGGCTTTTTATTTCAGCCACTTGATAATAATTCTCATTCTTGATAGAATGAGAAAAGAAAAGAAGGAACCGTGGAGGGTCCCTTCAAATCATCACCTTATTTGCTTTCGAAAGTCTTACAATCTGTCTCTTCTGCACGTGTAGGTTCTTGGGAACTGTGGAAAGCTACAAAGATAGAATCAGCACTGCATTTGTTCTCTTCTGCCCAGTGGGTGCAGGAGTTAACTTCGCAAATTACGTCTTTTGCCATGAGGGTTCACCTCCCCTTGGTGTGATAGACAGCATCATGAAATGAACTGCTCTGTTCAGCAAGGTGGAGCTTGTCCGAACAGAACCATGCCGCGCCCTCATTCATTATGAATAGAGGGTATTTGGTATTTTCTGTTTGATTAGACGTGGTAATTGTATCAAATAAAATGTATGTAAGCAAATGGGTTATTCAATAACGGAAATACGACAAACTTATACAAATAAATATAAAAAAACACAAAAGACATCTTTTGCTTACATGTCTAAAAATAGAAAATAATCCTAAATATCTATATTATTACAAAAATATTCTGTTAATATTTTCAATGGGGAACGGCCGATCCTAATCTGAAATATTGGAGGATGAAGATATTGAAAAAGTTCTTATTTCCTTTTGCCCTTATGTTCATATTGTGCTTACCGCTTTATGCAGGTGCGGAAGGTGTACATAATGACGAAGCTCCTCAAAATAGTGAATCAGAAATCATAAAAGTCTATAAAGCCTCAGATATGGGATTGTCAGAAATTTCAGTAGAAGAGTACAATGACATTCTTGCGCAAGGACAAGCTGTAGAGGCTGCTAAAGAGGGGCTGTTGGCAAGTGTACCTCTGCTCAAAACGGATTCTTCCTATGCAAGTGCCTCTGCTATTGCACCTAGAGATGCTTACCAAACAACGATCTACTCCTATCAACAAAATGGTTATGTCTCCTATGTCACTAGAAGTGGCTTGACTAGAAGAATCTCTCAACCTGTATATAACAGTGCTTCTGTAAATTCGTTGTTAAACATTAGCTATTCAGTATCTCAAGGCTATATTGCGAATACAAGCTTTGGTGTAACCGCAAAACAAACAGCTGTAAGTGCTGGTATTACAGGCGGTTCATCATGGTTCAATACTTATGGTGGCAGTAACACGACAACTGCATCAGTGAATCCGTACAACTATGCTTGGATGGAATACACGCCGATTATGAATAACTCATTTGGTGTAATCACAGAGAAGAATTATGTTAATGTTCAGGGTTCTTCAGTTCTTGTAAGTACTAATAGTTATGATGTTGATATTTACACGGCGAGATTATTAAGCGGATCGCTACCAGATGGCGTGTATGTTATTAAACAAAGTGCTTCTAACCCAGGTTGATTTTGGCACGAAATATAATAGCTTTAAACTAAAAGAGTCGCTGAAATGCGGCTTTTTTTCCTGTTTAGAGAGCATAACTCAAAAGAAACTGTTTTTCATTCCATTTTTAAGTGCAACCTTCCAAGTTTTGGAACGTCATAGTATAGAGTGACGGAAGAGATCTGCTTAGAACAAGACATTCCGGAACGATATTATGATCCGTGCAAGCGGTATCTATTACATTTTTGGAGGAATGAGAATGCGCAAATGGGGTCTACATTACTTATGTTTATTAATTCTTGCGGTGGTCTTGGCGGGGTGTGGCTCAGCGGATAGGAATTCAGCGGCAGATAGTTCGGCAAAAGAAAATGGTAGTACGAGTAACAATGCAGCAGCAGAGGTACAAACGCAAAGCTCGATGGCCTCATCTGCGGACCAGAGTACCGCGGCAGCTCCTGAGACAGAAACAGGTGGCGGCGAGAACTTGGCTGTAAAGGGATCCACACCAGACAATACAGTTCAAGCAAGTGCAGGATTTACTGGTAGTGATGTAGTAGCGGGCTTGAACAAGAAGCTGATCTATAAAGCGAATCTTAACATGGAAGTAGAAGACTATGGAAAAGCACAGACTGAAATACGTAATTTAGTAACCATGGCAAATGGATATATTATTGAGTTTAATGAAAATATGTCGCAGTACGAGCAAGGTGGGACGTTTATCCTTAAGGTGCCTGCCTCCGGATTCTCCCCGTTTCTGAATAAATTAGAACAAGTAAAACACGAATCTCTACAGCGCAGCATTCAAGGACAAGATGTCTCTGAAGAGTATGTTGATCTGGAGTCGCGTTTGAAGGCCAAGCAGTTAATGGAAGCACAATATACAGAGTTTATGAAAAAAGCAACGAAATCCACGGATCTGGTCGCCTTCGCGAACGAGCTTGGCTCGATTCAGGAAACCATTGAGCAGATTAAAGGTAGAATGCGATATATTAATCAGAATGTATCCTTCTCTACAGTAGAACTGAGAGTGTATCAGACGGATGAAAGCATTGCTGTCAAAGAGAAGGAAGAGCAAGGACCGTTACTGGAACGTGCTTCAGATGCTCTAAAAGGAAGCTTGAATGCACTATCTGTTATGTTTCAGTGGATTGTCGTTATCCTAGCTGGAGCGTTACCGATACTAATTGGAGTAGGCATTATCCTAGCTGTCGTTCTAGTTTCTCGCAAAAATATCCGCGAGCGTCGGGAGCAGCAGACCGAGAAGATGCGTCAACGAAATAAGGAGCTGAACAGAGAGCAAATCATTCCTGCGGCAAAAGAGATCAAGGAGGCAGCTTCAGAAGATGATCTGAAGGCTAATAAGGACTCAGAGAAAGAGTAGGCGCTATGAAATTAAAGAGCCCTCAATCCAAGGAATTTCATGGATTGAGGGCTTTTCTAATAAAAGGACGATATTTTTTCTTATGTGCAGAAGATTGAAAATTATGCAGGCTGGAAGAGCACGCGATACTCTCCATAGCCTTCTTTCTCTAGATCCTCTTTAGGTACAAATCGCAATGCTGCTGAATTTATACAGTAGCGTAGCCCGTTTTCCCCGGGACCATCGTCGAAGACATGACCTAGGTGAGAGTCTGCTACTTTGCTGCGTACTTCTGTGCGAACCATCAAATGACTGAGGTCTGTCTTTTCCTTCACAGCGTAGTCCCGGATCGGACGGGTAAAGCTTGGCCAGCCGCAACCGGAATCGTATTTATCCTGCGAGCTGAATAACGGCTCACCAGATACGATGTCTACATAAATACCATCTCCATGGTGATCCCAGAAATCATTCCGAAAAGGGGATTCTGTTGCACTATTCTGAGTGACTTCATATTGGAGTGGCGTTAGACGCTCTTTCAAGCTTTGTTTGTCCTCTTTATGTGTCCAGTGAGTTTCGATAAAATCTTCTCGGCCGGAACCTTTACGGTAACGTTTGTAGTGGCCTGGATTCTTACGATGGTAGCCCTGATGATATTCTTCGGCAGGATAGAAGGTGGTTGCCGGGAGAATCGGAGTTACAATCGGACTAGAGAATCGACCGCTTGCTTGCAGAGCTGCCTTGGAAGCTTCTGCTTGTTGTTTTTGTTCCTCCGAATGGGTAAAGATCGCTGTTCCGTAAGAAGTCCCGCGATCATGGAATTGTCCACCTGCGTCGGTAGGGTCAATTTGCTGCCAGAACAGCTCAAGTAACTTGCTATAAGGGAAAATAGCTGGGCTGAACGTAATTTGTACAGCTTCAACATGTCCTGTCGTTTCCGAACAAACCTCTTCATAGGTCGGGTTTAGAGTATGACCGCCGGTATAGCCAGAGACGACACTAATGATACCTGGCAATTCTTCGAACGGCGAGACCATGCACCAGAAGCACCCGCCGGCAAAGGTTGCTTTTTCTGTCTTGGTATTTATATGGTTAGTCTGATGTTCACTCATTGATATCCCTCCATTCACATAATGCAATTAAATAGATCACAATTTAATTATAAAGCAAATACTAACTGCCTGCCAGTTTGCGAGCAAATAGTTCTTCACTAACGATGATTCTTCGCTTCTTGAGAGCGGGGACGCAAGCTCAGTCCAGCAATAATCAGTACTGCGGCATACACAATGATGGCTGTAATTGCACTTCCGGGATGCTGCAGCAGATGATCTCCGAGAAAGGCGTATAAGGCAATCCCGGGTATTTTTCCTATGCCAGAAGCTGCAATATAGCTCCAAAAAGGCAGACCAGCGGCTCCGGCGTAGATGTTGACCGCTGTTTGGGGAATGATCGGCACGAGACGAGCAAGGACAATGGAAGCGAAAGGCCGTCGTTCTATGCCGGCTGTGAACTTTTCAAGCGCGGGTATGGAGGCTAAGTAAGCTCTTGCCTGGCTTTGAAATAAGTATTTTACAACGCCAAAAAGGATTGCCGCAGCAAGATTTGTAGCCAGCCAGCAGATTATAGCACCCGCTAAACTCCCGTAAGCATAACCGAAGAACCCGATGACAGCCTTGTAAGGTACAACTGGAAGCAAAGCCAGTAAAGTTGCAATCCCTATGGAACTGAAAAGATTATGATCCTCTTTCATCCAGCTTAGGATGTCATATCTGTAGATAAACGCAAGGATTGTGGCCGAAACATAAAGAATAATCGAGAACCATTTCTTCATAGATAATATGCCCCTTCTTCCTCTCATTCATCTCATCATAAGGGAAAAGAAGTAAATATTGAAGTAAAGATCAATTGTCAGAGAATCAGAAGCAGGTATAATAGCATTTGTAGAGAACAAAGAGAGAATGAACGAGTTATTGAAGTATTGAGAGGGGGAAGATCAGTGATTGCATCTGAACGTAAAAGAGTCGCCATAATAGGAATCGGTAATATCGCCCGCAAAGTATATTTACCACTGCTCTCTCAGCATGTACATGCGGAGGTAGTCGGTATTCTTAGTCATTCACCGACAACGGTGGAGCAGGCCGTTCAAACCTACCGTTTTCCTAAAGGTACGACGAATTTGGATGAGCTGTTTTCTTGGGATCTGGATGCAGTATTTGTACATAGCCCAACGACTACACATTATGATATAGTAACAAAATGTCTCGAACATGGGATTTCGGTATATGTAGATAAGCCACTGTCCTATGATTTTGAAGAATCCAGGAGGATGGCGGAATTAGCACAAGATAAAGGGCTTTTGCTAGGAGTGGGCTTTAATCGCCGTTTCGCCCCTATGTATGTTACCGCTAAGCAATGGCTTGAGGAAGTCGGTGGGATTAGCCATTGTAGTGCGATTAAACATCGAACGAAGCTACAGACGGGCACCAGCCGCGAAACAGTGCATGATGATTTGATCCATATGCTTGATTTGCTGTTGTGGTTGTGTGGAGATCATTATGAACGGCTTCGAAATCATCTTAACTCTAATGAAGCAGGTCGTCTTCTACAGGCATCTGGAATGCTCAGCTGGAAACATGGCGCAGTAGGAATGTACAGTATGGTTCGTGAAGCTGGCGTGGATGTGGAGAAGCTTGAGCTACATGGATATGGCAGATCAGTGGAAGTGGTGGATCTGGACAAGGCTGTTCTTTATAAAAAGGATGCCAAGCCGCAAATTCAAAGCTTTGGAAGCTGGGATACTGTGCTGGATAGAAGAGGTTTTAGTGGAGTGGTGAACGATTTTCTTAGCAATATAAATACACCGGAGCAATGCAGCATTGCTGCTTCAGCGGTACTGCCTAGTCATATGCTGGCGGCACAGCTTGCTGAATGAGGTCTTCGAGAAAGGAGAAGAATATATGGAGGATAACCGTAAATTAGTGGAGGAACAGATCATCGAAAGCTATAAGCGCGAAGAAGAGATGATGATCCTTGTCTTTGCTCAGTGGTGCGTCAATCAAGGCCTCGATCCGCATGCGCTTTATTTGCAGGCCTATCCGCAGCAAGAAGGGAATGAAGCTTTGCGTCATGCGCTTTCCCTCACGGTTTCTGCGGAGGAAGCAGGGGACATTTCTGATGATACAGTCCTGGGTGTGCTTTCGTTATTTGGAAATGACGACTTGGCACAAATCGTAACCGAAGCGATTGCCCAACGGGGATCTAACGGACCTGTGGGGGATTGACATTGGGGATATAATAATAGAGTCAGATGAACTTTTTTTGGTAAACGATGTTCATCAAGGTTAAAATGTGTTAATATTATATATACTAACTAATAGTAAGTTTCGCTAGTGAGAGGTGAGAACAATGGAAGAACATCAATTTGCGATGTGTCCCAGATTTGAAACAGCCTTCTCTTTCTTAGGCAAACGTTGGAATGGACTTATTATTCAGACATTGATGAGTGGACCGAAGCGGTTTAAAGATATCTCCGGCCTCATTCCTTCAATGAGCGATAAGATGCTGTCCGAGCGGATGAAGGATTTGGAAGGTGAGGGTATCCTGGTTAGGCATGTATACCCAGAGACACCCGTACGTATTGAGTATGAATTAACAGATAAAGGCCGTGCATTGCAGCCTGTTATGCAGCAAATTCAGTCTTGGGCTGAGAGCTGGGTAGACTAAAATTCACAGTAATGTTGTGGCCCTTTTTCCGAAATGGTGGAAAAAGGGCTTTTCAATTTCTAAATATTAGACAGTGACAGTTTTGTTCCAATCCTTTATGCTTGAAAAAAACTTGCACAGTTTAAAAATAATTGTAATATAATAGAAAAACATTGTATGATCCTTGAATGGAAGCGCTCGCGTATTGGTTTTTGCTCAAAACTGCTCAGCTGGAGTACAGGCATAGCAAAACTATTAGGAGGCGAGGGAGATGAAGACGAAGACGACCCTGTTTTCCCGGGAAATAACGTATGGAAAAAAGGATGTTGCTGAGCTAGAGAATGCTTCTATTAAAGTACAGCTCATCTATGACAAGACGTTGTTCATGCTGCATAGCCATCTTCCTGATTCCTTATGGGATGCGTGGATTGGCGTGCCTTACAGCATTATCTCTTCACTCTACAAAGGGAACAATGATAGCGGAACTATTTTTCAAAAATGGATTCAGAGTCCGACCGGCTGGAAATGTATTGGCTGTGAACGGCACTGTCTGGAGTCGACGGAACCTCTCGAAGAGGAAAATGCGGTGAATCATGAGCGACAATATAAGTTTCATAACGGCATTCGCCAGAGCATGGTGCTGCAAGCAGTAATTTGGTCCATGTACGAGAACACCGTATTATTCAAGCCCTTTTTAGGCGATGAGCCCTTTTTTGACGATGATGATTTGCATACGATATCCTCTTATTTCGTTCCAACGTATCTTAATGAGTTTCACCTTATTGAGCGGTCTAAGCCATGTAAAGAATACAAAGATCAGAATATACGAGTCTTTCAGGAATGGATTTCCGCGCCTGATCTTGTCCTTAAGTGGAATGGCGGCTTGACGGAAGGCAGATGGATGACCGGTGTCTATATGGATCACTCGCGTTTTGCCGGATTGGGACCTTATTTGAAGGATTCAAAGGGACAGCGGACGTATATGCAGGCTTATGTGCAATAAAGAGAGTTGATAAAGCACCTTTGTAGGTAAAGGTGCTTTTTTTGCGTTTATTTTGCATTGCATTAATCTCCAATTTCGTTCAAAAATAAGATACAATTTCCGTGCGTACAATCACAAGTCAAAGTTCCTTTCAGGGTTAAGGTGAAGAAGTGGATAAGATTTATTCAAAACCTAATCCCATAACCCAAGGAGGAGCTATAATGGAAACTAAACAACTTAATGATAGCATTTCGGATTCGAAGCAAGCACAATCGGTACAAGCTGGGTTTACCCCAGATGCACTAGTTAGAGATATTGTATTGCAGTTCCCTAAAGCGGCAGATTATTTCAAGGCAAAACGGATTGATTTCTGTTGCGGTGGAGCTAAACCTCTTGCTGAAGCAGCGGCTGAACGTGGTCTGGATCAAGAGCTAATCATCAGTGATCTTAACAAGCTGTTCGAAGAGTATCCAGTACCCGGAGAGGAAATCGCTTGGAATACTGCACCTTCTGAAGAGTTAATTGACCATATCATAAACAAACATCACCGTTATCTCCGTGAAGAGCTACCCCTCATTAGCCAAAATGTAACTAAGGTGTATCGAGTGCATGGTGGCGATTCTCCTCATCTGGCTGAGTTATATGACTTGTTCAACACACTAAAGGAAGAACTGCTTACGCATACGGCTAAAGAAGAAGATGATGAGTTTCCTAAGCTGTTGACATACGATGCTAATCCTACTGAAGAAGGCTTGACAGCACTCCGCGAGTCATTGTCTGAGCTGGAGAATGAGCATGATGGTGCGGGCGATATTTTGAGAAAAATACGTAGTGGTACAGATGATTTCACTCCACCGGCGCATGCTTGTACGACCTATCGATTGACATATGCTCGGCTGGAAGAGCTGGAGAGTATGACTTTTGAACATGTACATCTGGAGAATAATATATTGTTCCCTAGATACCAGTGAAGACGAATAGAGCTCCTTAGGGGGCTTTTTTTTATTGGAAAATTATACAATGCAAAGCAATGAGGATACCTCCGTTGAAAAAGGTAGATGAAATGATCCTGAAAAAAATGGTTAAGATTAATTGAAGGCAGGTTGGCCAGTTGTGGAAGGATGCTTAAACGCGGAGAACGAAATGTCGCCGAATGAGCAAAAGAAGGGAAGCCTGCAAGTGTGCGGTTTTTGTTCTAGGGATGTAAAAATTATGTATTGCGTAGAAAAATAATCTATATAGAGGAATTCTATGTTTATATGATTTTCGAGAAGAACTCTATTCTAGGGAATCTAGAATTTTTACTTATTTGAGAACAAGGCTTGTTTAAGTTATTCTTAAATAGATAGTATACATAACTTTACAAGCCTGAGACGCTATAGGGTCATTAGGCGGGATAAGGCGGTGCCAGGATGCCCACGCGAAATTTGTGGAAGTTGATGCTAGGCTTAATCATCGTATTCATAATAAATGGATGCTCCACTCAGACTGATGCTAATAGTAATGATAATAATGGTGCAGCAGGATCTGAGGGGCCGATGATATCGATTAAGATTGGTGATCAAGAACTGCTTACCAAACCATCGGACAGGTCACTCAGTGGGAGCTACAGAAATGGAATATCAATAATGGAGTTACTGAAAGGTAGTAATATTGCCACATTTGCTGAGGATAACTCAAGTATTCTTTCGGTAAAGGATTTTTCACTAGAGTCGGGAATGGTTTGGGAGCTTCAGATGGACGGTCAAATCATTGGGAAAGCGGATTGGAATAATGTTGTAGGATATGATTCACAGCTAGTCTTCACAGCGAAATCTAAGGACCATCAAGAACCACTTCAAACTGTAATGCTGACTTTGAACGGCGGAAGTGTAGAAGTAGATTTGCAGCATTCATATATTATGTTATTTAAAGAGGATTTAACTGTAAGAGAATTGCTAAAGAGCTGCGGTATGGTGCAGATGGATGATGGTAGTAGAAGCGTGCTTTCTGTTAATGATTATACCCCGCTAAGTAATGAAGTCTGGAAGCTGAAGGTGAACGGAAAGCTACTGCTCGATAATGGGATGGATATGAAGCTTATGCCTCATGATGTCTTAGAGATTCTATTAACTTTACGCTAAAAATAGTACATCAAAGCCAGATTAACGGTTCTTCAGAATCGTTGGTCTGGCTTTTTATGTTTGAAAATACTAACAATCATTAGCGAACTAAAGTGTGAAAACATTCACAATTAAAGTGACCGCAATCACAATGACGACTTGAATTTGAACCGTATAATTCCAATATGTAGAAGAGAAATTGAGCATGTACTCATAAGCTTGAGGAGGCACCTAACCATGACAGCGAAGAGAGAAAATTTAGTGTTAGTAGGCAACGGTATGGCGGGCATAGGTACGATAGAGCAGATTTTGAAGCTGGGTGGAGCTTATGACATCACGGTCTTTGGAAGTGAACCTCATCCCAATTACAATCGGATCATGTTGTCTTATGTTCTTGAAGGTAGCAAAACCCTTAATGATATCATCCTAAACGACTGGAATTGGTATGAAGACAATAATATTACCCTGCACACGGGTACTACAGTGACACGAATTGATGAAGAGTCCAAACAAGTTGTTGCAGATAACGGGTTGTCAGTGCCATACGACAAAGTAATTATTGCGACAGGCTCGAATTCTTTTATTTTACCTGTGCCTGGCAGTGATAAAGAGGGCGTGGTTGGGTTTCGAGATATTTCCGACTGTGATGCGATGCTGGCAGCGGCCAAACAATATAGTAAAGCGGCTGTAATCGGCGGGGGATTGCTTGGGCTGGAAGCAGCAAAAGGTCTTGTGAACCTAGGTATGGACGTTACTGTAGTTCATTTAATGGAAGACCTGATGGAGCGCCAGCTTGATCGGAATGCCTCCTCGATGCTGCAAGCTGAGCTAGAGCGTCAAGGTGTGAAATTTGCTATGGGCAAACAAACGGTAGAATTGACCGGGGAACAGAGAGTAAGTGGATTGCGGTTCAGTGATGACAGTACGCTTGCTGCAGATTTTGTGGTAATGGCCGTCGGAATTAAACCGAATGTAACGTTGGCAAAAGAAAGCGGAATCTCCGTAAATCGTGGGATCGTAGTGGATGATTATCTGCAAACCTCCATGCAGAACGTATATTCCATCGGCGAATGTGCCGAGCATCGTGGAGTGTGTTACGGACTGGTGGCCCCGCTATTTGAGCAAGGCATGGTTCTAGCTAAACATTTATGTGGTAGTGAAACGAAGCCTTATGAAGGTTCCATTGTTTCCACGAAGCTTAAAATATCTGGGGTGGATGTATTTTCTGCAGGTGAGTTTTTGGATTCTCCTGAACACACGGTGATCTCAAGCAAAGATGAATGGAAGAGAACCTATAAGAAAATTTTGCTCAAAAATAATGTAATTGTCGGTGCGGTCTTGTTCGGTGATGTGACGGAGTCCGCGAATCTGCAAAAGTTAGTAAAACAAGGCGCGGTAATGACCGATGAAATTTATACAGAGGTCATGGGAACGGGATGCTGCGGTGGGGGAGCTAAGAAGGGTGCTTCCGTAGAGATGATGGCGGACGAAGAAATTGTCTGCGGTTGTAACGGTGTAACTAAAAAAGCGATCGTAGATGCCGTCACCGAACATGGTTTTACTACTGTGGATGAGATTAAAGCTTGCACTGGCGCTACTCGCTCTTGTGGGGGTTGCAAACCCGTAGTAGAACAAATCCTGCAATTTGTCTTGGGTGACAGTTTCCAGCAAGCTGCCAAGCAAGGTATTTGTGGCTGTACAACGCTTAGCCGTGATGAGATTGTTGCTGAAATCACAGCTAAAGGTCTTAAAACAACAAAAGAGGTCATGAATGTACTCGGTTGGAAACAAGAGGAAGGCTGCTCCAAGTGTCGTCCGGCGATTAACTATTATCTAGGGATGATCAACCCTGATACTCATCAAGATGAGAAAGAATCCCGATTTGTAAATGAAAGAATGGGTGCCAATATTCAAAAGGATGGAACCTACACTGTAATACCACGCATGTACGGCGGGGTAACAACACCAGAGGATCTGAAGAAGATCGCCGATGTCTCGCTTAAATATGATGTGAAAGTTGTGAAGGTGACTGGCGGGCAACGCCTGGATCTGATCGGTGTGAAAAAAGAGGATTTACCTAAGGTTTGGGAAGAGCTGGATATGCCTTCAGGTTACGGTTATGCCAAATCTCTTCGAACGGTTAAGACTTGTGTGGGCTCGCAGTTCTGCCGTTTTGGCACACAAGATTCGATGGGAATGGGCGCTCTTATGGAGCGTAAGTATGAGCGTCTTGATTTTCCGGCGAAGTTTAAAATGGCTGTTAACGGTTGTCCTCGTAACTGTGCAGAATCCTGCACGAAGGATATCGGTATCGTCGGTAATGATGGCGGCTGGGAAGTGTTTATCGGTGGCAACGGCGGTATTAAACCGCGAATAGCGGACGCCTTCTGCAAGGTGAAGACCGATGAGGAGTTAATTGAAGTGTGCTCGGCTGTGATGCAATACTACCGTGAAACCGGAAATTATCTGGAGAGAACCTCCGAGTGGGTTGAGCGTATGGGGCTAGAACAAATTCAATTGGTCATTCTCAATAATGAAGAGAATCGTAAAGAGCTTGCAGCGCGGATTGATTTTGCCTTAACTCAGGTCACAGATCCTTGGAAAAAAATACTGAATGATAACAGCACACGTGCTGCACTTTTTGAAGAAACAAGACTTTAACGGATAGATTACACAAACAGAAGGGAGAAAAACAATGAAAATGGCAACACAGACATATACGATAGGAAATGTAAAGGATTTCCTGTTACAGATCGGCCGGGTAGTTGTGGCTGAAAATGTGGAGCTGGCTGTATTTCGTACCTCTGACGGAGCGATCTATGCGCTGGAGAATCGGAGCCCTCATCCCAAAGGGGGTCCGCTTGCTGAAGGGATCGTTTCGGGCCACTTTCTTTATGATCCACTGTATGATTGGAAAATAGATCTCCGCACGGGTGAAGTACAAGCACCGGATCAAGGTAGTGTTGTGACTTATCCTGTCTCCCTTAGTGGAGACATTGTGACAGTGAGCTTGTAGACACCGAAGGTTGTAGTAAAGGATTAAATAGAAAACGGTGGGGTGGAGTATTATGTTTACACAAAGTGTGGAGAACATTGTCGAGGCGGCAGTCAGCAAGCGAGACCAAATGAATGAAAGTTTACCAAGATATTTTCTCGCAGCCCTCTTGGCCGGGGCATATGTAGGCATTGGGATTATTCTTATTTTCTCGCTGGGAGCGCCTCTAGCGGCTGCCAAATCACCTTTCCAACCTCTCATTATGGGTGCATCCTTCGGTATTGCCTTGACTCTTGTTGTGTTTGCAGGCTCAGAGCTGTTTACCGGAAATAATATGTTCTTTACGGTTAGTACACTAGCTGGCAGAACAAGTATTTGGGATACCATCAAGAACTGGGTGCTTGTGTTTGTAGGGAATGTGGCAGGGGCAGTGATTTTAGCACTATTAATTCGAGGAACTGGACTATTCAATGCTGCGCCCCCAGAGCATCTGATCTTCGCAGCTGCAGCTAAGAAAATGAGCCTTCCGTTTTCGGAGCTGTTTTTCCGTGGGATTCTCTGTAACTGGCTGGTCTGTCTAGCGCTATGGATGGCTTCACGTGCTAAAAGTGAAACAGCCAAACTGATTCTGATTTGGTGGTGCTTGTTCGCCTTTATTGCGAGTGGTTATGAACACAGCGTGGCTAATATGACCCTACTGAGCGTTGCTGTGTTGCTCCCGAATCACCCAGACACCGTTACGATTGCCGGATGGATACACAATATGATACCCGTTACACTAGGAAATATAATTGGCGGCGGCGTATTCGTTGGTATGGCCTATTGGATGATCTCTCCCGTGCGAAGTACTCAGACCAAACGTTAAGAGAATATTTATGGTTATAGGGCTGACCCGATTTCGGGTGCAGCTCTTTTTCATCTTGTGGTATAAAAAAAGACGCCTATGTTAGGCGCCTTGGACCACTCTATTTTATAATGTGCAGAATAATTGGGTCATATAAGTTTCATTGAGGTGAATAGAGGGTATATGATAATGGAATTAAATTCGGCAGATCTCGTTTGGACACATTTCGCAGTGGCAAATTTCCTGCAGCATACCAAGATCCTTGATGACAATCATGCCGTTTTCGTACTCAACCGCATCCTTTTTACGCAAGTCACTCAGCATCCGGTTTACACTCTCACGAGTGGCGCCGATCATGTTGGACAGATCTGTATGCGTAATTTTTTTGTTGATGAGGATGTTCTCACCATCGCTGCTCTTCTCACCATAAGTATTACCAAGTCGAATGAGAGTAGAGCAAAGTGCGCCTGGTTTGCCATACATCATCAGATCACGGAATTTCGTTTGAGTTAGGCGGTGATGAATGCCCATCCATTTCATAAAGTCGATAGCAAAATCACAATGTTGGCAAATGAGAATTTCTAGATCCTTTTGCTCGATAACGCCAACTTCACTCTCTTCAATCACTTCTGCAGTAAAGCTGTGCTTGGTGCTGAAGAATGGGTCCGCTTGACCTACCATATCGCCAGCTTGGTACATATAAAGAATAAGTTCTTTACCTTCATCCGTTGATTTAGTTAATTTCACACGTCCACGTTTGATATAAAACAATTTATCCGAGTAGTCGCCTTCCCAGAAAAGATGTGAACCCTCTGGAACAACGCGCTCTTTCATAGTAACAAGAAGTCTGTTGAAATTCTGTTCGGAGAAACAGTTTGTATTTCCGTGGGCTTCGATGACATTGTAATGTTCTTTTAGCATAATCGACATCCCCTTTATTCCCTCAGTTTTTCAGTAAATTTTAAATTAATTATACCTCTTTAATCTTCAATTTGGGTAAGAAAAACCATTTAAAAGTGTCGAATTTTCAACATTGTGATTATTTTCACTTCAAAAGTGCTAGATGTAATATGATTTTTAACTAAAAAGGAGTAAGAAGTATATGTTCTTTATATATCAGCAGTGGCAATCCATTATTCTCAAATAATGGGTCTGTCGCTGTTTTTTTGGGGTTCTTATTAGATTCTACATATTATACTGCAAAAATTCATGATATAGAAATCCGTTCGATTTCAACTCCGTATAAACGCACACATCTTCATTAAGGTCAGACATTGGCGCAACGGGTATGGAACGATATCCTGAGAATGGAGCAAAAACCAGGAGAAGGGGAAATCATACATGGCTAAAGTGGCTGACAAATATCTTAAGGTAGATCCTTGGGCAATTATTGAAGAGGGCTTTGATCCAGAACGAAATCGGACCTCGGAATCTATTTTTTCACTAGGAAATGAGTATATGGGTGTGCGGGGGTATGCTGAGGAAGGTTACTCTGGGGATTCCCTGCAAGGCAGTTATTTCAACGGGTTAAATGAACAATTGGACATTGGCAATCATTATAAAGGAATCATTCGCTCGCTGAGATACATGGTGAATGCGGTGGACTGGCTGTATACGCGGATCACTATGAATGGTGAACAGCTGGATCTGGCAAAAAGTAAAATATCGGATTATGTACGTAAACTTGATCTTCGTAGTGGAACCTACCGGCGGGAGCTGATCTGGCACCTAAATGATGGCAAAAGCTTAAAAGTTGTCTTTACACGCTTAGTCAGCATGACGATGTCTCATCTGGGGCTACAGCGGGTGGAATTTGAGCCCCTTAATTTCTCGGGCAGCGTAGACATTTGTGCGGGTCTTGATTTCAGCATTATTCATGAGGAACGCGGCGAATGTATGTGGAGTAGTCTCCGCAGCGGAGAACAAGGAGCTACCACTGCTATTATGGCGAGAACAGTGAACACAGCTAACAAGCTATTCTCCAGCTTTACTTTACAATCTTCGCAGCCGCTTCAGCTTACCCGAACTGAACATGAAAAATTTATAGGGCAAAGCTTTACTTTGGAGCTTGCTCAAGGAGAATCGACTCATTTTACAAAGCTGGTTATCAACTATTCAGATAGTGAATCTGCACATACAGCTGAAGAGCTGTGGAGCAAAGGGATAGCTCTTGCTGAAAGTGCAAGCCAACTGAGCGATACTCAAATATTCGCGGATCAGACGGCATATTGGAATGGAATCTGGGAGACAAGTGATATTCGGATCGAGGGCGATCCTGAGAATCAGCAGGGCATTCGTTTTTGCATTTTCCAGCTTTATCAGACTTATCATGGTGATCATCCTGGCTTCAACATCGGCGCTAAAGGGCTCACGGGAGAAGTATATCGTGGGTTGGCTTTCTGGGATACAGAGTCGTATTGCTTGCCTTTCTATATGTTCAATAATCCTAAGGCCGCCCGGAGCTTGCTGGACTTTAGATATAAGACGTTACCTCAGGCTATGCAACGTGCTAAAGATGTTGATTGCGAGGGAGCATGTTACCCTATTGCTACTATAGACGGAACAGAGAGCTGTGATCTTTGGCAGCATTCGAATCTTCAGCTTCATGTAGGGACTGCTATTTCCTATGGTATCTGGCATTATGTCAAAAATACTGGCGATAAAGAATTCCTGCACAGTAAAGGCGCTGAGATGCTGGTTCAGATTAGTAGATTCTACGCTACACGCGGTCAATGGGGTCAACAAAGCGGGAAATATGGATATTTTGGCGTAATGGGTCCTGATGAGTTCCAATTGATGGTGAATAATAACTGCTATATTAATCTGATGGCCCAAAAATCATTTGAATACACCCTGGATACCCTGCGGGAGATGAAAGAACAGGCACCAACGGCTTTTGCGACGGTTGTAGAAAAGACGGGGCTTCGTGACGAAGAGCTTAGCGATTGGAAAAATAAAGCAGACCATATGAAAATTCCGGTTGACGAAGTAACAGGAGTATTTGAAGAACATGATGGATTCTTCGATATGCCGCATATTGATATTCATTCCATCCCTGTAACGGAGTTTCCGCTCTATTCGAACTGGTCATATGATCGTCTGTACCGTTATGACATGATTAAGCAACCGGATGTCCTTATGTTTATGTTCTTATATAATGGACAATTCTCTAAAGAAGCGAAGCTGGCCAACTATGAATATTACGAGTCTAGATGTATTCATGAATCTTCACTTTCACCTTCGATCCATTCCATACTGGCAAGCGAAATCGGTAAGCCGGAAGAAGCCTATTCGTTCTTTGAATTTGCGACAAGACTGGATTTAGACAATTACAACCGTAATACACGTGAAGGGCTTCACACGACTTCGATTGCAGCCGCTTGGATGAATATTGTATATGGCTTTGGCGGTATGCGTTCAGATGGAGAGCGTTTGTCCTTCCAACCTTCATTACCTGAACGCTGGAACGAGTATAGTTTCCAAGTGATGTACGAAGGGGTATTACTACGTATTTTGGTAAACAAAACTTCAGTAACGTTCACAGCAATTCATGGGGGTAGCACAGATATTTTCGTGTACGGCCAGTCCATTACGGTGGATGCTTCCGGGAAGACGCTTCCGCTAGGTGAAGGGATGTTGGCCCGATGAGCTGGGCGGTTAGGGATAGTTATTTCGACAAGCAGCTGGTGACGACGAACGGGAACAAATATATGTTAGGCAATGGCTATATGGGATATCGCGGTACACTGGAGGAATTCAGTAAAACTGAGTTAGTTGCCGTAACTTTAGCCGGTCTATATGACAAAGCGGGAAATAAATGGCGAGAACCTGTCAATGCTCCGAACGGATTATGGACCAAGGTTGTCTGTAACGGTCAGCCTTTAAGTGTGCTAGAGCTTGAACCGAGCTCTCATATGCAGGAGCTGAATATCCGCAGTGCGATTCATCATCGGAATACTGAGTATGATATATCTGACGGAGGATCGTTGACGTTCACAGCAGATCGTTTTGTAAGCCAGGACAATCTTCATCTGCTCGTTAGTAAATACTCTATCCATAGTACACAAGATTGCCAAATTGTGATTGAGACCGGGATTGACGTAGATGTATGGGATATCAATGGTCCCCACCTCTTTGGTCAAAAGGTACAGTCACAGGGCGAGGTACTCGTCTATTCCTCCACTAGTGGAGAATTGAATATTCCGGTAGTTGTAGCGGAGAGAGCCGTATTTAATTTTGGAGATCAGCAACTGGATGAGGGCGCTAGTATTCGCCGGATTTCTTTTGAAGCGCGTGCGGGTGAGACCTATGAATGGTTTAAGTACGTTGCGCTATATACTGGACTTGATGTTAGTGCACCGGAGTCAGAAGCAGTAAAGTCTGTCCAAGCTGCTGAAACGCTCGGTTATGACAAGTTATTACAGGCTCATCGCCAGCAATGGGAAGAAAGATGGTCACTTAGCGATGTTATTATCGAAGGCGATGAGGATGCCCAGTTTGCTCTAAGATACAGTATTTATCAGCTGTTAATTATTGCACCTACGGTTTCGGAAAAGGTTTCTATCCCGGCTCGTGGTTTATCGGGTCAGGTTTATAAAGGAGCCGTATTCTGGGATACAGAGATGTTTATGCTGCCGTTCTTCCTGCATACGGATCCAAAGGTTGCTCGCAACCTGATGATGTACCGGATTCATACCTTGGACGGAGCTCGCCGGAAGGCCGCGGAATATGGTTTTTTGGGAGCATTCTATGCTTGGGAAAGTCAGGATACAGGAGACGATGCTTGTACTTTGTTTAATGTGAATGACGTGTTTACCGGTCGACCAATGCGCACTTATTTCCGCGATAAGCAGGTTCATATCAGTGGGGATGTTGTACACGGGATCTGGAAATACATTCAATTTACAGGTGACGAGAGTCTGCTGACTAGCGGAGGGGCGGAAGTGATCTGGGAATGTGCCCGGTTCTTCTACTCTTATGCTTACTATAATTCAGTAAAAGAACGCTTTGAGATTCTAGATGTAACAGGTCCAGACGAATATCATGAGCGTGTGAACAATAATGCTTTTACGAATGCTCTGGTTAAGGAGACACTGGAGATTGCCTTGCGTACAGCAGAATTGCTGCAAGATAAGTATCCGGAAGTATACAGCCAACTGTCTACAGAGTTTAGTGAAGGTCCGTTTCTGACAGAGTTCAAAGCTATGCTGGATAGCTTTTATGTTCCACAGCCAGACCCTGCCAGCCATGTCATCGAACAATTCGACCGTTACTTCACTTTGGAGGATGTTGCGCTACCAGCATTGAAATCGCGTGTTCTTAACAAAAATGAGTATTTGGGTGGCGGCAATGGGTTAGCCACAACCACAACAATATTGAAGCAAGCAGACGTCGTATTAATGCTGAATTTGTTTAAGCATTCTTTCACCAAGGAAGTGAAACAAGCGAACTGGGAATTCTACGAACCGCGCACCGAGCATGGGTCAAGTCTTAGTCCTTGTATTTATGCCTTGGTAGCTGCTGATATTGGTTCGCCGGACTGGGGATATCCATATTTCATGCGCACGGCTACTGTAGATCTTACGGGAGAATCTAAGCAGTATGTAGGGGATCTCTATATTGGGGGTACTCACCCAGCCGCGAATGGTGGTGCTTGGATGGCTGCGGTTCTTGGTTTTGCAGGGCTGGATTACGATGGGGAAACTGTCCATATCAAACCCTCACTACCTAAACATTGGCAGTCTGTTGAGCTTCCGGTTACGCTTCGGGGAGATACCTTTAAACTGCGGATCAGCAAGGATGAAGTTACAGTTACCACAGCAGCCGACTACAGCGGGACTCTGGTGTTCTCGGTACAAGGGCGAGAAGGAAAGTCCTGTGATGCAGGTGAGAGCTTGCGGCTAACCTTGGCCGAAACAACAGTATAGACATTAACTAACAACGGAGAGGAAGTAAATCCATGTTGCAAAATATGAAAGGCGCCATCTTTGATCTGGATGGCGTAATCGTAGACACAGCCAAATATCATTATTTGGCTTGGGCGAGTCTTGCTGAGGAGCTAGGCTTTACATTTACAGAGGAGGATAACGAACGTCTTAAGGGTGTGAGCCGGATGAGATCGCTCGATATTCTTCTGGAGGTTGGCGGCCTACAATTTGAAGAAGCGGAGAAGCTTGCGATGGCGGAGAAGAAGAATCGCCTATATGTAGAGTACATCTCTAAGCTTGAGGAGTCGGAACTGCTTCATGGGGTCAAAGAATACTTAACTGGACTGAGAACGCGCGGGATTGGAATTGCGTTAGGTTCAGCTAGTAAGAATGCAGAGTTTATTTTGAATAAGCTGAACATTACGGATCTGTTCGATGCCGTAGTTGACGGTAACAAAGTGTCACTTGCCAAGCCGGACCCGGAGGTGTTCTTGATCGCTGGTCAGGAGCTAGGCTTACAGCCAGACGAATGTGTCGTGTTTGAGGATGCGGAAGCGGGCGTTCAAGCTGGTAAGGCAGCAGGGATGAAGGTAGTGGGCATAGGTAAGCCGGAAGTGTTGAAGGAAGCCGATATGGTTGTAAAAGGATTGTATGAGTTGTTGACAGACTAAGGATAATTGAACAGGGGACCGACTCCAAAGTAGTTGACGCTACTGTGGGGTCGGTCTTTTTTTTCTTCTTTATTCTGAATTCCTGCGCGCACGCTCTGAATTCAGCTGACAAGATCAGCTGCTCGAAAAAACCAACGTGCATCCGATGGCTGAACATGATGATGCAGCTTAGAAAGCTATTATACTCATAAGACTCAAGAAGCTCAGAATTTCGGTAGAAGCTCAGAGGGAGTATCGGGTCCCAAAGCCCCTGCGCGCCCTCACTTTTTCTGTTTTCGGTTTTTTTGAGAGGGAAGAAGGTCATGGAGAGGAATTTTGGAACTGGAGGAGCGAAAGCGTCCGCCTTTGTCTCCGGATTTTATCCGCCAGTGGTGGTATAAATCAGAAAATCTGGAGACAACAGCGGCCGTAAGTCCAAAGTTCCTCGTAATGACACCATGATTCCCACTCGTTCAAATACGGACAACAGAAAAAACTACATACAAATGACCATAAAAAACTTTAAAATGAACATATGTAAGCGTTTATCCCTTTGATATAGTTATTTAACCCGGAGGTGTGACTATAGTGTTATCTAGGCTGATTAGATTGATTCGAAAGCTGAATGTCAAGCAGCAGCTCATCTTGCTATTTCTGATTATGATTTCTCCGATCTTCTTTTTGAACATATATGGGAATATGAAGGCGGAGCAAATACTGAAGCGCCATGTTACGAATGCTTATGTGGAATTGAACAAGCAGAACTTTACGATTATTAATCGGGATATCGACACAGTAAATAAAATCACTACCACCGTGATACAGAATCCTCTGATTCAGCAAATTAATATGACTGGCTCGGATACCATACTGGAGAGAGTCAAACGGTATGAGACGATAGAGAAGTTGTTGGTCAGTTACTCCCAGGGTGCTGAACGGGGGGATGGTATTTATTACTCCCTTTATATATACGATCCGAATGATTATTACTTTTTCGCCCCCAATTTCCCACAGGTTAAGAAGGCGGGCGTTTATTTCTTTTCCAAAGCCGAAGAGCCATACTGGTTTGAAGAGGTTGTTCAGAAAAAGGGACGCGGCTCGCTGAAGTTCACGGAGAGGCTAAGTGCGCAAGCGGAGAATTTAAAAACACTAACTTACATGAGAGCTGTAAACAACATTTCCAGAAAAGCGGAGACGATTGGCGTTTTGGTCATCACCAAAATGGACTCTAAAATTGGAGAATCCCTCAAATCAATCTCTTTGCCTGACGGCGAAATTTACTTAACAGACTTGAATAACCGTGTTCTTGCTTCCACTACGAATAATACTGGAGAAGTAATTGCGTTGCCGGAGACGGTGGTTGCTGAGGATTTGGAAGGTACAGTAGATGTGATTACCTCCGATTTTATCTATGTGGTTAACAATAACCATGCGCTTGGTCAAAAGCTGGTCTACAAAGTTCCAGTGAAGGCGCTATTGCAGCAACAGAACGAAATGAAAAGTGTTATTCAATATATCACCGTGGCTTATGCAGTATTTGGACTGATTATGATAACGTACTTCTGGCGTTCATTAATGACTCCTTTGCAAAAGCTGGCTTTTTTCGTGCGAAAATACGAGCCAGGTAATCGTGTTCCAGAAACGCCGCGGAGGGGGAGTAATGATGAGGTCAGTGTGCTGATTGCTTCTACCTATGACATGGCCCGCAGGCTTAACGGATTAATCACATATAAATACCAGATGGAGCTTAAACAGAAGGAATCACAGCTTCAACTGCTTTATCAACAGATCAACCCCCATTTACTTTATAACACCCTAGAGAGCATTTATTGGAAAAGCTCATTAGAAGGGAATGTCGAATCCGCCGAGATGATCAAGGAATTGTCTAAACTTATGAAGATCAGTCTTAGTCGTGGAAGGGAGCTGATTACCCTTGAAGAAGAGCTGGAGCATGCAACGGCTTATATCAAGCTGCAGCAGCACCGCTATGATTACGTATTTCGAGTGGTGATGGATATTCACCCGGATACGAAAAGCAACCTAATTCCTAAAATTACGCTGCAGCCTTTAATAGAAAATGCTATTATTCATGGGGTCAAAAATATGGGCGAGGATGGTGAGATAACCATCACTGCAGTTTGTGAGGACGAAACTGTTAGGATCTCTATTGAAGATAACGGATATAAGTCTGTTGATTATGAAGCCATTGAAGCTGTATTGAATGATGACAGTCCGAATCCTACCAGCGGTTATGGTATCCGTAATATTAACCAGCGTATTCATTTACATTTTGGCTCTGATTATGGCATCAGCTATACCCCTCGTACAGAAGGCGGAACGCTAGTAACAGTCAAGCTTCCGAAATCGGAGAATCAGGACTAAGGAAGGGGAGCATACAGATATGTTCAATATATTGGTAGTAGATGACGAACCATTGATTTGCAAAGGACTGAGCAATTTATTAGCTTCATCCGGGCTGGATATTTCTAATATTTATACAGCTAATAGCGGCTTTGAGGCGTTGGACTGTATTCGCATGGAGGAAATTGATCTGCTCGTTACGGATATTCAGATGGGTGCGATGAGTGGAATTGATCTGATGCAGCATGCAAAACTTGCCAAACCATGGGTTCAGACTATCGTGATTTCTGCACACGAGACGTTTCAATATGCTCAAATGGCCGTTAGGCTCGGTGCTAAGGATTATTTAATCAAGCCTTTGAATAGTGAGCAGTTTTTGGATTCGGTCAGAAATGTGCTCCTTAAGATGGGTAAGCCCTCACCAGAACTAGATGTTTTCATGTCAGGGATTAACGAAAGCTTTCGACTGGAAGAGCCGCTTCCAGAATTCAGCAAGCTTTTGAATGAATTGCTCATCGACCCTGGAGTTGTACTTGCTGAGGCAGATAACCTGCTGAAGCTGGATAACCTGAAGCTGCAAGGGCCGTATTTTTCCGTCTTAAAACTTAAGGTACCACTGTCCGGAATGAACCAAGAGAAGCAGTACACTTTGCGGGACAGACGGCTTCTTTGTTATGCTGCGCTGAACATTGCCAAAGAACTAATGGATCAGGAATGGAACTCGATAGCTTTTTATGCACCGGATGGTGAGATTACAATCATTATTCAATGGGATGAAAAAAGCTATGAGGATTCATCTGCCAGCCAAATCAATAGGCTAGATATTCTTGGACGCAGTCTTCATTTTAATATCCATAAATACTTACATCTGAACGTGGTCATTGGCATCAGCCAGATTCTAAAGGGGCTTTCGTTTATGGCTGTATTGAACCGTCAGGCTTCCAATGCAATTCTCTGGAACAATGAGCACAGTGACCATTATGTGTTCTATTATGGGGATTTCAACTGGAACAGTTACACGAGTGATCCATCTGTAGAAGAGCTTCATACCCATAGCAATCTGATCGTACAAAAAGCTAAAGAATATATTGACGAAAACTATGCGCAAAAAGGACTGACGATTCACGATGTGGCTAAGAAGAATCATGTTAGTCCCAATTATTTGAGTTACCTATTTAAGAAAAATACAGGTTATAACCTGTGGGAATATGTAATCAAGCTCCGGATGGAAGAAAGTCGGGAAATGATTTTGAATACCGATCTTCGCAGATACGAAATTGCGGAACGTGTAGGTTATGAATCACCCGAGCATTTTAGTAAAATTTTCAAAAAATATTATGGGATTAGCCCCAGCGAATTGAAGAAGTAAAAACACCCATGACTTCGGTAGATATAGACATGTTCAGTACAACCCTCATTTCCTACAATTTAAGGTAGGAAGCATTTTGCGAAAAATGCTGAAAGAACAATGGAATGAGGGAGCCTGATGAATCAAACCGCAGTAGTAACCGAAAACCCGGCGACGCTGAAGGGGACACCGTACAAGCAAAACCGCTGGAAGAAAAACTTTTGGGGATATATGTTCCTCGTACCTGCCGTAATTATTTTTATTATGTTTTTGTGGGTTCCAATTTTCAAAGGCTTACTGTACAGCTTTTACCATGTGGATTTTGTTAAAGGGAATAGCTTTGTAGGCTTTGAGAACTACAGTAGAGCACTTAGTGATCCGGATGTCTTGACTGCATTAAAGAACACTGGGTATTACATGTTTCTATGTCTTATTATTGGATTCTGGGTTCCGATTGCTTTTGCCATCATGATCTCAGAGCTGAGAAAGTTTGGGGGCTTTGTACGTGTAGCGGCTTACCTTCCTTTCGTAATGCCTGGTGTGGTTCTCTATGGACTGTGGAGATGGCTATATGATCCGGTGGGTCCAATTAATGCGTTACTAGGTACAATGGGTGTGGACCAAGTTGCCTTCTTAACAGATACAAGATGGTCCATGATTTCACTTGTGTTTATGGAGACATGGCAGCAGTTCGGATCAGGGATGTTAATATACTTGGCTGCTGTACTCAGCATTCCGCGAGATTGGTATGAAGCCGCTGAGATTGATGGGGCAGGTATATGGGCACGAATAAAGTACATCACTTTGCCTTCACTGCGTAATTTAATCTTTTTGATGTTGATTCTGCAAATTATTGGTACTTCACAAGGGTATCAGTCACAAATGGCGTTACTTGATGGTGGGCCGAATAACACTACACTTACCTACGCATTGTTGATTGTAAAATATGCATTTACAAGACTCGATTATGGAACAGCTACTGCGCTTGGCATGTTAATGTTCATTGTCCTGGGTGGTTTGGGCATTTTACAGTTCAAGCTTAACAAGGAGGACTACTAAGATGAAGAGCGCAGATAGAGGGATTCTTTCAGAACACGATTTGAAAAAAACAAGCAATAAGATTGTTTACGGTTTGATGTGTGTAGTCATTTTGGTTATGGTTTTTAGCATGCTGTACCCAATTTGTATGACGTTATTCAACGGATTGAAGTCGAATCAAGAGGTGAATTCATTCCCGCCGCATTTTTTCCCTCAGGAATGGCACTTCAGCAACCTTAAGGATGCAATGAATTACATTGATCTGCCGATGTTTCTTAGAAACACCATTTATATTTTTGTAGGGAATATGGTTGTGACCTTAGTCGTATTGGGAATGTCTGCTTTTAGTATTTCCCGTATGAATGTTCCATACAAAAGAGCGATTTACTTCTTCTTCCTGATGACATTGTTTATTCCGGCTACCAGCTACATGATCCCGAACTTTGTCAATTTGAAGGAGCTGGGATTGCTGAATCAGTACGCGGCTTTTTGGTTGCCAGCAGGTGCGAACACCTTCTACTTTCTTTTGTTAAAGAACTTTTTTGACGGGATTCATCCAGAAATCTTTGAAGCAGCACGAATGGATGGAGCCTCTGAGCCGAGAAGCTTTTTCTCCATTGCTGTACCACTTTCAATTCCGATTTTTGCAACATTAGCGATCTTTATCTTTTCTACCGCATGGAATGACTGGTTCTGGCCATCTCTAGTTATGCACAGTGAAGAGAAATATACGCTTGCGACAGCCATTTATAAATACGTTATTAATGTGAAGGCACTCAATACTAATATTAAATTTGCAATCCTGTTTTTAGTATCGTTGCCACCAATCATTGTCTTCTTGATTTTCCAGAAATTCATTATGCGTGGGGTTGCTTTGTCAGCAGTGAAAGGATAAGCAATTATCGACGAATTTAACCACGGATCGTAAACATGCACATGAAGTGAATATAAATGCACCTCGTTTGCAAACGGTTTCTATTTTATGATTTATCTGTAAGATAATTATGAATTGAAAAGGGGAGTTTCAATGCGTAAGTACTCTAGCGTTCTACTAAGCGTACTTGTAGCCGGATCGTTGCTATCTGCTTGCAGCGGCAATAATAACGGAAACACAGCGGGAAACAAAGGCGGGGAAGCAACTACAGCGCCAACAAATGCGGTAACGGATAATACAGCGACCGCTACGGAGGCGCCAGTGGATGACATTACTCAAAGAAAAGTGACGATCAAGATTCACTATCCAACACCTGACTTGACTGAAGTGAGAGCGCAAGAAGATGACAAGATTAAACGTTTCCAGGCTGAATATCCAAATGTTGAAATTGTTAAAGATGACTGGCAGTACAATGTAAGTGAAATCGGAATCAAAATGGCTGCGAATGAAGCACCAACCTTCTTTAACACCTACGCTACAGAAGCTAAATTCCTGGTGGAAAAGGGCTGGGTTGCTGACATTACGGATCTTTGGAACAAATACGAATTTAAGGATCAAATTAACCCAGTACTGCAAAATCAGTTCATCATTGATGGTAAAGTTTTCGGAGTAACTCAAAAAGGTTATGTAACAACGACTATGATCAACAAAAAAATGCTGGATGAAAAAGGCGTTGCGGTCCCGCCAATGGATTGGACTTGGGATGATATGCTGAATACGGCTAAAGGCGTAGCTGATGTCAAAAAAGGTATTTCCGGTATTGCTCCAATGGGTAAAGGTAACGAAGCAGGCTGGAACTGGACCAACTTCCTGTTCGAAGCTGGCGGTGAAATTCAAAAGGTTGAAGGCGGCAAGGTTGTCGCTACCTTTAATTCCGATGCTGGTGTTAAAGCACTGGATTTCTACAAAAAACTTAGATGGGAAGCTAACGCGATTCCTCAGGACTGGGCACTTGGCTGGGGCGATGCTGTTGGCGCATTCCAACAAAGTCGTACAGCTATGGTAATGGCTGGGTCCGATGGCGTAATCGAGCAAGCACTGAATCAAGGTGGACTGAAACCTGAGGATGTGCTCACATATCCAATGCCTGCTATGGAGAAAGGCGGCAAGCATACGGGGGTACTTGGTGGTGATTACCTCGTAATTAATCCGAATGCAACACCAGATGAGCAAGAAATGGCATTCCGTTATATCACATTTGATTACTTCTCTGATAAAGGTTTGGAAGCACTGGATGCAGTTCTTCAACAACGTACAGCTGATGGTAAATACTTTATCCCGCCGCTCTTAGATTACTACTCAGCAGATTCTGAGTTTGGTAAGAAGACCAAAGCGGTTTATGACAAGTACACCAACGTATACCAATATAGCCCTGACATTATGGGACTTTTGGATGGTAAACCTGAAGCTCAATACAACACACAGGACTATTACGCAACCATGTCCAATGTTATTCAAGAGCTGTTCTCCAAAAAAGGAACGGATTCTAAGAGCCAGCTAGAAGCAGCAGCTAAAACAGTGCAAGAGAAATTCTTTGATACGATAAAAGCGGAATAGGTAAATTTTAAAAAAATCGGTCCCATTGGGGCCGTTTTTTTTGTTGTTATAATTTATAAATTTATAAATCTACAGAGCTAAAGATGATCAACTGACAAACTATTAAGGCATAGGAAAATCGTAAATTTCTGTGATGAAGGGAATGCTTTAACAGAGTACTGTATTCAAGTATTTGGAAAGAAATGGACCCAATAATTTGCTTATTAAAGTATAATTCTAAGATTTGAAGATAATTTTAACATAAAATATGGAAAAAAATCTATAATATGATCGAATGAAAGCGCTTTGAAAACAAATCAAAAAAACTTTATACTTTGTGAAAGATTTCACTATACAAGGTGGAAATCCTGTGATAAGATAAATGTGTAGAGAAAAACAACTAAAAATTGACAGGAGGACGAGGGAGATGGCAGTTAAGAACGAAGTCGCCGCCCAAGTTAAACAAGTTACCGCTGAAGAGTATATTCAGAATTTAGTGGATAAAGCGAAAAAAGCGCATGAGGCATTCATGGCGCTAGACCAAGAGCAAGTTGACACAATCGTTCATGCAATGGCGTTGGCTGGACTCGACAAACATATGTACCTCGCAAAATTAGCCGTAGAAGAAACTGGACGCGGCGTATATGAAGACAAAATTACGAAGAACATCTTCTCAACAGAATATATCTGGCACGGAATTAAATACGATAAAACAGTAGGCGTTATTGAAGACAATGCTTATGAAAGTTTCCAAAAAATTGCTGAGCCCGTCGGAATTGTAATGGGTATCACACCGGTAACCAACCCTACATCCACCACGATGTTTAAAGCGTTGATTTCGATTAAGACACGGAACCCTATTATATTCGGTTTCCACCCATCTGCGCAAGAGTGTAGTGCTGCAGCTGCTAAAATTCTTCATGATGCTGCCGTAAAAGCAGGCGCTCCTGAGAACTGTATCCAATGGATTGAAATGCCAACAATGGACAAGACAAACGCATTGATGAACAACCCAGACGTTGCTCTTATCTTGGCAACTGGTGGTTCTGCAATGGTAAAAGCAGCTTACAGCTGTGGTAAACCAGCTCTTGGCGTAGGCCCTGGTAACGTACCTGCTTTCATTGAAAAGAGCGCGGATATTGATCAAGCCGTAACGGACATCATTCTTTCTAAAACATTTGATAATGGTATGATCTGTGCTTCCGAGCAAGCTGTTATTATCGAAGAACCAATTTTCGATCAAGTGAAGAAAAAAATGATCGCAAATGGTTGCTACTTTGTTAATAAAGAAGAAGCTGCCAAACTGACTAGTGGAGCAATGAACGTAGATAAATGTGCGGTTAACCCAGCAATCGTAGGTCAATCCGCAGTGAAAATTGCTGAAATGTGTGGCATTCAAGTCCCTGCCGGCACAAAGATTCTGGTAGCAGAACTTGAAGGTGTAGGTACTAAATATCCACTATCCGCTGAAAAATTAAGCCCAGTTCTTGCTTGCTACAAGGTTAAAAATGCAGATCAAGGGATCGAACGTGCAGCTCAAGTTGTTGAATTTGGCGGCATGGGCCACAGCTCGGCTATCCACTCCAACAATGAAGAAGTAATCATGAAGTTCTCTAACCGTCTGCAAACAGGACGTATTCTAGTTAACTCGCCTTCCACACATGGTGCGATCGGCGATATTTATAACACTAATATCCCTTCGTTGACTCTGGGCTGCGGATCTTATGGTCGTAACTCCGTGTCGCAAAACGTTACAGCAATCAATTTGATCAACGTGAAAAGGGTGAATCGTCGTACCGTGAATATGCAATGGTTTAAAGTACCTGACAAGATCTATTTCGAAAAGGGCGCTACTCAGTACCTGACCAAAATGCCTGATATCACACGTGTCGCAATTATCACTGACCCAATGATGGTTAAGCTTGGATATGTTGAAAGAGTTGAACATTACCTGCGTCAACGCCAAACTCCTGTAGCTATCGAAGTGTTCTCGGAAGTTGAACCAGATCCATCGACAACTACAGTTGAAAAAGGTACTGCAATGATGAACAGATTCCAACCGGACTGCATCATCGCACTTGGCGGCGGTTCCCCAATGGATGCTGCAAAAGGAATGTGGTTATTCTATGAACATCCAGACGCAGACTTTAACGGTCTAAAACAAAAATTCATGGACATCCGTAAACGGGTATACAAATTCCCTAAACTTGGTAACAAAGCTAAGTTTGTAGCGATTCCAACTACTTCGGGTACGGGTTCGGAAGTAACATCTTTCGCAGTTATTACCGATAAAACAACTGAACAACACACTAAATATCCATTGGCTGACTATGAGTTAACACCAGACGTAGCTATCATTGATCCAGAGTTCGTATACAGCTTGCCAAAAACTGCAGTTGCAGATACAGGTATGGACGTATTGACACATGCTATCGAAGCTTATGTATCTGTTATGGCGAGTGACTACACTGATGGTCTAGCTATTAAAGCCATCCAACTGGTATTCCAATACCTTGAAAAATCGGCACTGGAAGGCGACAGAGTAGCTCGTGAGAAAATGCATAATGCATCAACACTTGCAGGTATGGCCTTTGCCAATGCATTCTTGGGAATTAACCACAGCTTGGCGCATAAATGGGGCGGACAGTACCACACCGCTCATGGTCGTACTAACGCGATCCTTATGCCACACGTTATCCGTTACAATGCTAAAAAACCTACGAAGTTCGCTTCGTTCCCTAAATATTCGCATTTCGTAGCTGATGAGCGTTACGCTGAAATTGCCCGTATTTTGGGATTGCCAGCTCGCACAACTGAAGAAGGTGTAACTAGCCTAATCAATGCTATTCGCGAGATGAATAAAAAATTGGGTATCGAGGAATCGTTCCAACAACTGGGCTTTGATCCTAAGGACTTCGAATCCCGTGTAGATTACTTGGCTGACCGTGCGTTTGAAGATCAATGTACAACTGCCAATCCTAAGCTGCCGTTGGTATCTGAACTTGCTGATGTATACCGTAATGCATTCTACGGAAGATTTGATAATTAATAATTGGTTAAATAGAGAATAGGATAGTTGTGGACTTAGATAAAGGTGACAAATATCACTCGAAAGGTGATATTTGTCACAGTGTTTTTATAGAAAATAAACTAGAATGTTTATATAAACAACGGTCCCACATATGAAATGTTGATTGTGAAATTTGGAACAACCACATCTTTGGGGATCACGAGACACGGGATCAACCTTCAAGCCCGCGATCTCTACAAATATAATAAATATAGATGGAGGGATTTAGCATGTCGGTGATTGAAAAAGAAGTAAATGAAGTGAAATCCGGTTGGAGAAATTTCACAAAAGGTAAATGGTCCAAGAAAGTTGACGTTAACAATTTTATCGCAAGTAACATTAAGCCTTATGAAGGAAACGAAGAGTTCCTCGTAGGACCTACTAGTAACACAACTGAACTATGGAAAATTATTTCCCAACTGAGCAAAGAAGAAAGAGAAAGAGGCGGCGTATGGGATGTTTCCCTGGATACTGTCTCCACAATCACTTCACATGCTCCTGGATACATTGATAAGGACAAGGAACAAATTGTAGGCGTGCAGACTGACGCTCCTTTCAAACGTTCCATCCAGCCATTCGGCGGGATCAAGATGATGGTCGATGCTACGAAAGCTTATGGCTTCGAGCTTCCACAAAACATCGTTGATATGTTTACGAACATTCGCAAAACGCATAACCAAGGCGTATTTGATGCATATACACCAGACATGAGAGCAGTGCGTAAATCCGGCGTTATCACAGGTCTTCCTGATGCTTACGGCCGCGGACGCATCATCGGTGACTACCGCCGTATCGCTCTATACGGTATTGATTTCCTGATTAAAGACAAAAAACAACAACAAGCTGAGCTTGAAGTTGATTCCATGACTGAAGAGGTAATTCGTCTTCGTGAAGAGCTGTCCGAGCAAATTCGTGCACTGGGCGAATTGAAAGAAATGGCAGCCGCTCACGGTATGGATATTTCCAAACCAGCGACCAATTTCAAGGAAGCTACTCAATGGGTATACTTCGGATATCTGGCAGCAGTTAAAGAGCAAAATGGTGCGGCGATGTCCCTGGGACGTGTATCTTCCTTCCTAGACATCTATGCAGAACGCGATATTGCTGAAGGTACTTTGACTGAAGAGCAAGTCCAAGAAATCGTCGATCATTTCGTAATGAAACTGCGTATCGTGAAATTCTTGCGTACACCTGACTATAACGATCTGTTCTCCGGCGACCCTACATGGGTAACTGAATCCATCGGTGGTATGGCTGAAGACGGAACAACTCGTGTTACCAAGAACAGCTTCCGTTTCCTGAACACCCTGTACAACTTGGGTCCAGCACCGGAACCAAACTTGACAGTTCTTTGGTCCGAAAGATTGCCTGAAGCCTTCAAAAAATATTGTGCTAAGGTTTCCATCGAAACTAGTGCAATTCAGTATGAAAATGACGATCTAATGCGTCCATACTGGGGTGAAGATTATGCGATTGCTTGCTGCGTATCTCCAATGCGCATCGGTAAACAAATGCAGTTCTTCGGCGCTCGTGCCAACCTAGCAAAAGCTTTGCTGTACGCTATTAATGGTGGTAAAGACGAGAAATCCGGAGCACAAGTTGGACCGGAATTCCCAGCGATTACTTCTGAATATCTGGATTATGACGAAGTAATGAAACGCTTCAAACCGATGATGGAGTGGTTGGCTAAGACTTATGTTAACACTTTGAACATCATTCACTATATGCATGACAAGTATTCTTACGAACGTATTGAAATGGCACTGCATGACCGCGACATTCTGCGTACGATGGCTTGCGGTATCGCTGGTCTATCCGTTGCAGCTGACTCACTGAGCGCTATTAAATACGCGAAGGTTAAACCAATTCGTAACGAACAAGGTATTGCAATTGACTTTGAAACTGAAGGTGAATTCCCTTGCTACGGTAACAATGATGATGCTGTAGACAGCATCGCAGTAGAATTGGTTGAAGCTTTCATGTCTATGATCCGTAAGCACAAAACATATCGTGATGCTGTACCGACTCAATCGGTACTGACCATTACTTCAAATGTAGTGTACGGTAAGAAGACAGGTACTACACCTGACGGACGTAAGAAAGGCGAACCTTTCGCACCAGGTGCTAACCCAATGCACGGACGCGACAAGAAAGGTGCTCTGGCTTCCCTTAATTCTGTAGCCAAACTGCCTTACTCCGATGCACAAGATGGTATCTCTAACACATTCTCTATCGTACCTAAAGCACTGGGTAAAGACGAAGAATCCCGTAAGTCTAACCTGGTACACATGATGGATGGATACTTCCATAACAGCGCTCAACATTTGAATGTTAACGTGTTTAACCGTGAACAGCTGATGGACGCTATGGAACACCCAGAGAACTATCCACAATTGACTATCCGCGTATCCGGATATGCAGTTAACTTCATCAAGCTGACTCGTGAACAACAATTGGATGTAATCAACCGTACGTTCCATGGTTCGATGTAATTCGTTCCTATTCATAAAGATCTTTGAATGAAGTGCTACATTGAAATAATTGCAAGGAAGATGCCGCCCTTGTCTCAAGGGCGGTAATATCTTGTTTGAGAATTGTTAAAATTTTAAATATCACAGCCGCGATTAAGGAAAATGACAGTCTCAAGGACAGGGAGCTTCTTTGTGAAAGAGGGACTGTTAGTCTGTCGTGGCGAAAGGATGATATCCTATGATTAAAGGTCGCATACACTCTTTGGAAACCTTTGGAACCGTTGACGGACCTGGTATTCGATTTGTCTTATTTATGCAAGGATGCTTGCTGAAATGTCAGTATTGTCATAACCCTGATACTTGGGCTTTAGATGAAGGTAAAGAAATGACTTTAGAAGAAGTGCTTGCGGAGATCGAGCCATATATAAACTACTATCGTTCATCCGGTGGTGGATTGACAGTATCCGGTGGAGAACCAACTTTGCAGGCACAATTTGTAAAGCAGTTATTTACAGAAGTTAAAAAGCGTTGGAATCTGCATACTACATTAGATAGTAATGGTTACAACGAAGGTGACAAGATTAATGACTTATTGGATGTTACCGACTTGGTTATGCTAGATCTCAAACATATAGATGAGGAAGCGCATATCAAGTTGACTGGTAAATCTAATGATCGTACTTTGAAGCTTGCACGCTGGCTATCAGATCATAATCGTAAGATGTGGATTAGACATGTATATGTTCCAGGCATTCATGATCGTGAAGAGGATCTTATTAACTTGGGCCGTTACATTGGAACCTTAAATGGTGTTGAGAAATTTGAGATCTTACCTTATCATCAAATGGGTATTTATAAATGGGAAATGCTCGGTAAGGCTTATGAATTAGATGGCGTGCCATCCCCTACCGATGAAGAAGTTCAGCGGGCATACCGCTTGGTCGAAGAAGGTCGTAAACAGACAGCACTGGTATAATTGATATCTATCTTAAGTGAGAGCCGTTTCTTCAGTGATTTACTACTGAAGGAACGGCTTTTTTGTTAAAAGAGGGGCGTCTGGTGTCTTGAAAAGGGGTAATTTTGTATTTACCTTGTAAAAACATGATATAGTAACAGCTGTTGATTAAGCAGTTTGTAAATACATGATGACAGATAATGTATCATTACTTATAGATTTTATAATTATCACCCGAGGTAATGTGTGGTTAAATCACATATAATAACGTTTAATCGTAACTTTCACTATAATAAAGTTATTATACATAACATATCGTGTAGTTGATTCCGCTTTCATTAGAGATTTTTATCCCTATAGTGGATGAATCTTAACCTTACGAGAATGGAATCTGTTTTCTATAATAAGAAGTGTAAAGCACAACATTATATGGGGGGTCACAAGAAATGAAAAAAGGTATGACTTTGCTATTGTCCCTGATTTTTGTATCATCAGCTTTACTGGCAGGTTGCGGAAGCAACAATAATGCATCTTCTAACAAAGGAGATGGAAACGCTACCGCGACTAATGCAGCGGACGCTACAAATGCTCCGGCAACAGAAGAACCGGTAAGTAACGAACCGTTCGAAATGACGATTCGTCACACTCAAATCGGTGCAGACAAACAGAAACGTCTGGCTATTCTGCAAGAAGTAGTGAAAAAGGTAGAAGGCGATGTACCTGGTCTGACCTTTAAACTCGATGGAGTAGATTCAGATGTAAACCGTAAAGAAAAATTGCGTGGTGAAATGGCTGCAGGTAATCCACCAGAGATTTTCGATCTGTTCGGTAGCCCTGACTCTAAGATCTATGCTAAAGAAGGTAAATTACTTGACCTGACTCCAATTCTTGAGGAACTTGGAATTAAGGATAAATTCTCAAATCTAGATCCTTTCACTTATGAAGGGAAAATTTACGGATTGCCAATCGGTGGATCTGGTGAAGGATTCTTCTACAACAAAGAATACTACACTAGCAAGGGTTGGAAAGCTCCAACAACATTTGCTGAATTGGAACAACAATTGGCTGACATCAAGGCTGACGGAAAAGTGCCTTTAGCTGGTGCGTCTAAGGCTGGTTGGGTACCACTTATGCTAGCTAACCACTTGTGGTCACGTTATGCAGGTCCAGATGTAACTGCTAAATTTGCAACTGGCGAAGCTAAATGGACTGATCCAAACGTTGTAAAAGGCTTTGCTAAGTACAAAGAATGGGTTGATAAAGGATACTTCAAAAAAGGCGAACTTGGTTTCGAGTATGCTGAATATACAACACAATTCACTAGTGGTGAAGCAATCCTGCTGTATGATGGTACTTGGAAATCCTCCGTATTCAAAGCTGGACAATCTGGCGAAGGCTTGATCGGTAAAGTTGGATTCTTCAATATTCCTCCAGTTGATGGTGGCGTGGGCGACCAAACAGCATTGATGCGCGATGTAAACAATGGCTATGGCTTCTCTGCTTCTGCTGAGAAAGATCCACGTCAATTAGCTGCTGTGAAATCATTTATCAAAAACCTCTTTAATGAAGAAATGCAATTACGTGGACTTGTTGAGGATGGCGTATTGCCAGCAATGAAAATTGACCAAAACGTTCTGAATGAAAATATTACGGATGATCTGATGAGCGAAATCGTAGGTGTACTTAATAACTCACAATCTTCGTTCCCAGCATTTGACTCTCTCGTTCAAGCAGATGTAACTACAGAAATCAGTAACATTCAAATTCAAAAGCTGATTGGTGGTCAGACAACTCCAGAGAAGATGGGCGAAGCTTTACAGAAGGTACAAGAAGAAGCAAACGCAGCAGTTGAATAAGTAGCTGCAAACTGAATGTACCCTGGTGCTAGAACCAGGGTACATTTTTAAACTCAAAGAAATTATGTGTTTGCGCTGATCTAAACATTCATTGTTCGCCAGATGTCAAAGCAACCGGAGGTAGTCATGAATAAAGCATTAAGAAATCCATTGGTATTTTTCCTTTTTATACTTCCAGCACTGATCCTGTTTACGATGTTCTTCATCTATCCCATCTTCAGTTCGATCTATTACAGCTTTACTAGCTGGAATGGTGTATCTGACACAGTTAAGTCTGCCGGAATCAGTAATTTTGAGAAGGCATTAGGAGATGAACGATTCTGGATATCCGTCAAAAATAACGGCTGGTTCATTCTTTTCTCCTGTTTTGTACAGGTGCCGTTAATTATATTCTTCTCATTATTAATATCAAATGTAAAGAAGCTAAAAGGCTTATACAAGACGGCAGTCTTCATGCCTTCCATTATGTCTACAGCAGTTATCGGTATTCTATGGGGCTTCATTTATGAGCCCAACATTGGACTTTTAAATAAGGTTCTTGGCTTAGTTGGTATTGATCCGCTTTACTGGTTGTCGGATGAGAGATTCGCAATGTTATCGATTCTGATCACGAATGCTTGGCAATGGACAGGATTCTATATCGTAATGGTACTGGCAGCTATTTTGTCGATACCGGGTGAATTGGACGAAGCTGCTGCCATTGATGGTGCAACTGGATTCCAACGAGCTACACGTATCACGCTTCCGCTAATCGTCCCAATCATCTCTGTCGTAATCATGCTATCCATTGCAGGGGCAATGAAAGCGGCGGATATCGTCATTGTAATGACTAAGGGTGGACCTGCGGGTTCAACCGATGTAATGGCAACCTATATGATTAAATATGCAATTACTAACTTTAAATACGGGTACGGTAATGCCATCGCAGTCCTGATCTTTGTATTTACACTGGTGGTTACAGCCCTTTATCAGCTGCTGATAGCCCGACGCACAGAAAGGATTGAATACTGATGCCACGCGCCCTGAAAAAAAGTCTGCCACATGTCGCACTTTTGTCCTATCTGCTAGTTATTCTATTTCCTTTCCTGTTCGTGTTATTCTCCTCTGTGAAGAAGGATAACAATGCAATAGCGCTTAACCCTTTTGGGATTCCAAAGGAGTTTGTCTTCAATAACTACGTAGAAGCTTGGGTGAATGCCAAGATCAGCACCTACTTTTTTAACAGTTTGTATATTTCCATATTGGCTTCTGTAGTATCTATCATTCTAGCGTCAATGTTTGCATTTGCTGTTACACGGATGCGTCAAGGTAAATGGAATACGATTTTGTTCTCGTTAGTTATGGTGGGAATGCTGATTCCAAACAACGCATTGATGCTACCTATTTATACGATTGTTCGTAAGATGGGGATTCTGAACACGCATTGGGCATTGATTATTCCTTACATTGCAAATGCAATTCCATTTACGATCATAATATTGGCTGCATTTATGCGTTCGTTGCCTAGAGAAATTGAAGAGGCGGCGGTCATGGATGGGTTGAAGGCTCCGGGTATCTTTGCTAGAATTATTGTACCTCTAACCGTGCCTGCCATGGTTACTGTATTCATAGTTAATTTCCTGGGCAATTGGAATGAATTCTTGCTGGCAAACTACTTCCTATCTAATGATGAACTGCGTACGCTCCCAGTTGGTATGGTTCAATTCCGTGATCAATACCAGATGAACTATGCACAAATGTCAGCGGGTATCGTCTTCAGCGTACTGCCGGTAATTGTCATTTATGCGATTTTACAGGAGAAAATTATTGAAGGCGTAACAGCAGGCGGCGTAAAAGGATAACTTTTTTTCTCAGTCAGGAGCACCAGCCGATGAATTTGCGCTATAAATTATTTACGGCATTTTTGGGCCTGATAATCATTCCTTTATTTATTCTAGGCATGCTTATGTTTTTCGTGACTTATAACTCTATTGAGAAGAAGTACAGTCAGCAATCGGAATACTCACTTAAAGCAATTAGTTACAGTATTTCGAATGTGTTAAAAGATATGGATAACGTTACAGACAACGGAATTGCTACCTCGGTTTTTCATATGGCACTTAGCGCAGAGGATCCTACTAACCAGGATCTGACTGATGCCGAGCAACTCAATTTGAATGCAAGCCAGCGCAATTTCCGTAGTCTGTTGTTTAACCATCCATCGATCAGCTATGCTTTTTTGTACAATTTTAATGGTAGAGGTAACTCTGAAATCGTGTCGCTTTTTAATAAGGAAAATTTCCGAACACTACCCTATGATACATTCAAGAAAAGTGATTTGTACCAGGAAGTAATGGATTTGAATGGTGTGCCGAAGTGGCTGGCTCCTCATGAATATCCCGAACTTACGGGAACTGAACCTGTGTTTACACAAATTCGACTCGTTAAGGAATTGAGCTTCTTTCAGAACATAGGTATCCTCGTTGTGCAGATCAAAAATTGGGAGTTCGAATCGATATTTCGTAATTTAAAAATTGGGGATAGCAATCAAGATGTCTCGTTTATGCTTGTAAATGATGATGGAATGATTCTATTCGACCCAGATCAAAAGCTGGATGGACAGGATATTCAGTCATTCGCGAATAAAGAGATTACCTTTGAAAAAGGGTTTCAGAGTTTTAAAACGCAGTACAACGGGGAGAAAAGTATTCTCTCCATGTATCATTTGAAAGATTATCCTTGGAGTCTAGTGTCTGTAACTTCATGGAACTCTCTGTCTCATGAAGTTACAGTATTTGCACGATGGTTTGTTGGGGTTATCTTCTTATGCTTTTTAGCAGCGGTAATTTTCAATCTGTTCTTTATGAATCGAATTACTGGCGCAATTGCCGTAATTGTTCGTTTTATGCGACGGGTTGAGGATGGGGATTTGACTACGCGGGTAGAGGTAAAAGGGAATGATGAGTTAACGCTTCTTGCAAAAGGCTTTAATGATCTTATGGATAAAATTAATGGGTTGTTTAATAGAATCCATGTGGAACAGCGCCGCAAGAATCAAGCGGAAATGCGTGTTCTACAGGCGCAGATCAAACCGCATTTTTTATTCAATACGTTAGAGTCGATTAATGTTCTGGCTATACAGAATGAAGGCAAGAAAGTTAGTGAGATGGTCTACAGACTGGCAAGTATTTTACGTATCAGCATTCAGGATCGAGAAGAAATTACACTGGATGAAGAAATTAAACACCTGCGCAATTATTTAGATATTCAAAAATTCAGGTTTGAGGATTTATTTGAATATGATATTGATATCCCACAAGAATTGATGAGTTGCGGCATTCTAAAGCTTACTTTGCAACCGCTTGTAGAAAACAGCATTCAGCATGGATTTGAGGGGATTGATTACAAAGGTCAAGTTTCTGTGAAAGCTTGGGAGAAGCAAGGGGACTTGATTTTACAGATTGAAGATAACGGTATTGGTATTACGCCGTCTCAGTTGTCCATTTTCCAATACATTGTGAATGATCCTGTGGAGCAAGAGGTTAAAGTTGAACGAGAAAACCGGATGAATCTTGAACGCAGAGGACTTGGTATTCGCAGTGTAGCGGATCGCATCCGCATTGAATACGGTGACAGGTACGGAATATTTATTTGTTCCAGTCCAGGCTATGGTACTATTATTCAATGTGTCATACCTAAATACGAGCAGGGGGAAGATCATTATGCTAAAAGTATTATTGGTAGATGACGAAGCCCCAATTCTGAATAATCTAAACAGAGTGTTGCCTTGGCAGGAGATGGGGATGGAGGTCGTTGGTATGGCGCGAAGCGGTATGGACGCCTTGCGCATTGCCGAAGAGGAGCAGCCTGATCTTGTGTTAAGTGACATTCGTATGCCAGTGATGGATGGGTTAACTTTTGTAGGAAAGTTGCGGGAAATGGGATTGGATAGTGAGGTACTTCTTCTTACCGGGTATCAAGAGTTTGACTATGCACGGGAAGCGATTCGGCTTGGGGTGAAAGAATACATTTGTAAGCCGATCCATTATGAAGAACTTGGCAATAAGGTACGTGAGATCGGAGCTACTATTCGTAGTAAACAGTTTAAAAATAAACTGTATAATAGCATTCCTTTATTTCAAGAGATTCCTGAAGCGGACAATGGTAAAAAAACACCGGATCAGCTTATGAACCTAGCCGCTCAGTACATCTCTGAACATCTTCATTCTGATATCGGGATTGAGGAAGTGGCGAACAAGATCGGAATTAGTGGCAGTTACTTCTGTCTCTTGTTTAAAAACCGATTTGCAATGACTTTCGTGGAATATGTAACACAACAGCGAATTGAAGCTGCCAAGTTTATGCTTACCAATAGCGACAAGAGCATTACGGTGATTGGTTCCGGAGTGGGTTATCAGGAACGGCGTTATTTCACGAAGGTGTTTCAGAAGCAAACGGGGATGTCTCCTAAGGAGTATCGCGATCGGTGCCGGGCGGAAGTATTATAAGTTCGGCGGCGTATGGTGAGGTTTAGCGTCACTGCGAGGAATGTTTGGACTTCCGGTCGCTGTTATCCTCGGATTTCTTGATTGGGAACCGCTGCTTGCGGTTGAAATCCGAGGATAAAGGCGAACGCTACGCTCCTACAGTTCCAAACTTCCTCTCCGTTCCTTCTCCCTCACCACACTTTGTAGTGGGTATGGGGTGTCCCACTCCTGCGGATGTGGGGACTCCTTAGGGAATGAATGGACTATCGACCAGCCTGCGGCTGTGATAGAAGAGCGAAAGAATTATCGACCAGCCTGCGGCTGTGATAAAAGAGCGAAAGAATTATCGACCAGCCTGCGGCTGTGATAAAAGAGCGAAAGAATTATCGACCAACCTGAGGCTGTGATAGAAGAGCGAAAGAATTATCGACCAACCTGAGGCTGTGATAGAAGAGCGAAAGAATTATCGACCAACCTGAGGCTGTGATAGAAGAGCGAAAGAATTATCGACCAGCCTGCGGCTGTGATAAAAGAGCGAAAGAATTATCGACCAGCCTGCGGCTGTGATAAAGAGCGAAAGAATTATCGACCAGCCTGCGGCTGTGATAAGTACATAGTAATTCAGCCTACGGCTGTAATAAATTAAATGATTTTAAACATTAGAGATGATTATCCTTAGTTACTAAGGATAATCATCTCTTTTTTTATAGAAATATAATATGTTCCCTATACTCCCATAATTTATCATATGTTTTAATTAGAGTGTAAGAAGGAAATGCAAAACGGTAGCTTAACAGCGTGATAAAGGCCTTAGATTGGGATGATGGGGAAATGGGGGAACTGAAAATGAGTGTGACGAATCCTTCCGTCAGCTTGTCAGAAGTAAAGAAAAGAGGCAGGGGGAGAGCGCCGAATTTTCTAAGAGTGATGAAGAAATATTGGGTGTTCTATTTGATGATGCTCCCAGCCATTATTATTCTGATCATCAATAACTACATACCGATGTTAGGGACGGTAATTGCTTTTAAGGATATCAATTACCAGAAAGGGATTCTAGGCAGCGACTGGGTGGGGATAGCGAACTTTAAGTATCTATTCTCGACGGAGACGGCTTGGGTCATTACAAGAAATACCCTATTGTACAACACTGCGTTTATTGTACTCACACTATTTTTTTCACTGGCTTTTGCGATTATGTTTAACGAAATGCGCAGCAGATGGCTATCGAAATTCCATCAGAGTGCGATGTTTCTCCCGTATTTTCTCTCATGGGTCGTCGTTAGTTATTTAGTATACGGCTTTCTGAGTGCAGAGCATGGATTTATGAACAAGACGCTGCTTCCTTTATTTGGAGTCGATCCAATTGAATGGTACTCCCAGTCGCAATATTGGCCGGGGATTCTAGTGATTGTGAAGCTGTGGAAAGAGATTGGATATACGACGGTCATTTATATGGCTGCGATCATCGGTATAGATCATGAATATTATGAGGCTGCGCTGATCGATGGTGCTTCTAAATGGAAGCAGATTCGCAAAATCACACTGCCACTGATCAGTCCGGTTATTATCGTAATGACGCTGCTGCAGATTGGCAGGATTTTTAACGCAGACTTCGGATTGTTCTTTCAGGTTACTAGAAATGCAGGCGCATTATACTCCACTACGCAAGTTATCGACACCTATGTGTATCAGACCTTCCTAGCGATTGGTGATATAGGGATGTCCTCTGCCGCGGGTCTCGTGCAATCTGTTGTAGGATTTCTACTGATCTTCTTAGCGAATCTAGCCGTACGACGAATAAGTAAAGATGATGCGTTATTTTAGAGGGAGGTGGGCGTGTTGAGCCAGGCAGAAACTGCAATCGGGCCGTCGGGTCGTACAGGAAAGAGAACTAAACGGCAAAGACAACCCAATGAAATTTCGAATATTTCCAATTTGTTAATTAATATATTCTTCTGGATCTACACAGCGATTTGTGTGGTCCCGTTGATTCTCGTAATTATCGTATCGTTTTCGGATGAGAAATCCGTTGTACAGAATGGTTATAGCTTTTTTCCTAGCAAGTGGGATATTTCTTCTTATGAATTTCTGTTAAAAGATTATTGGCAAATTATAGATGCAGCTGCCGTTTCCTTATTTGTGACAGTGGTTGGAACGATTCTGAGTCTCGTGATTATGGCAATGTATGCCTACCCTATCTCACGTGGAGATTTTCCACATCGTAATTTCTTTTCGTTCTTTATGTTTTTTACACTGCTGTTTAATGGAGGCCTAGTACCTTGGTATCTGGTTTATACTCAAATGATGCATTTGAAAGATACGCTATGGATTCTGATTATGCCACTGCTGGTTTCAGCATTCTTTGTTATCATTTTGAGGACCTTTTTTGCAAATACAATACCGCCGGCACTTGTTGAATCCGCTAAAATCGACGGGGCACCAGAGTTTCGGATCTTCGTTCAAATCATTCTGCCATTGTCGTTACCGGTGTTAGCTACAGTAGGGTTATTTCAAACTTTGGCGTATTGGAATGACTGGTATCTCAGCTTGATTTTCATTTCACCCGAAGGGCATGTCAATCTACAGTATCTAATGTATAAGACGATGTTGAATGTTCAATTCTTGACTGCGAGCCCTCAAGCGATGGCAGCCTTAGCTGCACAAGGTGTAGAAATCAATCTGCCGACAGAAACGGTAAGAATGGCGATGGCTGTTATTGGTATCGGTCCAATCGTGTTCGTATACTCTTTTTTCCAAAAGTATTTTATCAAAGGGCTTACCGTTGGTGCTGTTAAAGGCTAAGGATGTTTGGAATGGCTTAATTCGGCGCTCTATGCAAGTGTGTGAACGTCCGATTCAGCATATATAAATATTTTGAGGGAGGTTATGGTATACATGAAGGCTATTCGAACAAGCGCACTATTAACACTGATGCTTATCGTGGTACTCAGTCTTAGCTTAGCTGGATGCGGAGGGAATAACGGAAATAATGAAGGGGCTTCACCAGCGCCAAGTGAAAATGCAACCGCTACCAACGCTGCGGCAACAGATGAACCTGCTGCAGACCCTACAGCTGAACCTGAGAAGAAATTAGATCCTTATACTGTCAAGTTAATCTATGTCGGTGCCGTTCAAAAGGATGAACAGGTTGTTGAGGATGCTATCAATAAGCTTCTGGAGCCTAAAATTAACGCTAAATTGGATATCGCACCGATCGACTGGGGTCCATGGGACAATGATGTCAATCTGAAGATTGCCAGTCAGGAGAAATTCGATATTATTTTTACAGCGCAATGGAAAAACTATGTAACCAACTCCGCTAAAGGTGCTTACCTCCCGCTTAATGATGATAACGGCAAGTACGGTAATCTATTGAACGAATATGGCCAAGGGATTCTTAAAAACCTCGACCCGCAATTCTTAAAAGGTTCTGCGATCAATGGTGTGAATTATGCCGTTCCTACGAATAAGGAGTTAGCCGCACAAGGCGGGATCGTGTATCGCTCGGATATTGCTGATGAATTAGGCATTGATATGTCGAATGTAAAGACCATTCAAGATCTGGATGCCGTTCTGAAAGTTGTAAAGGAGAAGAGACCAGACCTTACTCCACTGTATTTTAAACAAGGAGAGACCTTTAACTCTCAGTACATGGCACAGTACGATACGCTTGGTGATGCTTCAATTCCGGGCGTTCTGCTTAAGGATTCATCGGACACTAAAATTCAATCTATGATTGAGCTGGACCGCTATAAGGAAATCATCAAACTTACCCGTGAATACATGAAGAAAGGTTATATTAACAAAGATGCGGCCGTAGCAACGAATTCTACACAAGATGCAATGAAGGCTGGTAATGTCTTTATGACAGTACAATCCCTTAAACCTGGTAAAGATAGCGAATTGGCTAATGCTACAGGTTTGGTTGGTAAACTGAAACAAATTGCCTTTAACGAACCAACGATTTCTACCAGTGACGCCGCAGGGTCTATGTTAGCGATCTCCGCTTCCTCTGGTGATCCAGCTCGTGCCATGATGGTCTTAGATCTTTTGCACACGGATAAAGAAATCAATAATCTCCTCGTATTTGGTGTAAAAGGTGTTCATTATGATGTCGTTAGCGGCGATACGATTAAAGCTACTGACAAAACGGGTGACTATAATACCGCTGCCGCCTGGATGCTTGGAAGCCAATTCCTGAATCCTGTATGGGAAAGCGAAGCTCCAGACAAATGGGAGCAATTCAAGGCTTTTAACTCCAAAGGTAAAGCTTCTGTAGCACTAGGCTTCAACTTCGACGCATCCTCTATGAAGACTGAAATGGCGGCTTGTAAAGCTGTAATGGATGAATACGATATCAGCTTGGACACCGGTTCTGTTGATCCAGATACCGTGCTGACTAAGTATGCCGACAAGCTGAAGAAAGCCGGACTTGATAAGATTATTGCAGAAAAGCAAAAACAATTGGATGCTTTCTTAGCCGCTCAAAAATAAATCCTTTAAACGAAACTAAAAGGCTATCCCCGGCATGATAATAATGCTGGGGATAGCCTTTATTGTGCGATTGACAAATAGGTTAGCGGAAGGAAGTATCTATTTTTTGTGCCACCTGAATGGCAAGTGACCAAGCCTGCTCGGGATCTAGTTTACCTTGCTCAGCTTTGGTCAAGTATTCGAGCATATTTATTTCTACATCAGCATGGTGAGGACCGTAGTAGGTAGGAATTACTTCTTGTGCTGCTGTAGAGAGGACACGTCCAATCTCTGAGTTAGGAAAATAGGGATCATACAGGTTGTGGATCTCTGGATCGTCATAAATTTTGGGTGTGGAGGGAAATGCACCTTGTGTCTTAAATGAAATTAGTTGCTGTGCCGGCTCGGTTAACCATTTGATAAGCGCGAATGACTCCTCTGGATGATTGCCTGTTCTAGGCAAAGTAAGGACGGAACCTCCCCGATTAGCGCTGTTTCCTGGGATGGTCGTTACGTTCCATAATCCGCTGGCTGTTGGAGCACTGCTCTTGATATGATCAATCATCCAAGCTGGACAGAGCATAACTGCAAAGTCTCCATTTAGCAGACCTGCACCCCAGCGCTGTGTATCTACGGCAATACCGGCGGATAGATTCAGCTTAAGCGCTTGAATTGCGAAGTCCCAGGCTCCTTTAACTGCAGGATTATTTCCTACGATCAGTTCTTGCGTAGTGGGACTGTAATATTGAAGCTTGGACTGGCGCAAAAGGGTTAGATACAGATTCTCTAAGTCATTGACAAAGGCTTTGCCTGTTGCCTCATGGACTATAGTGCCGGCCCTGAGGAATTGGTCCCAAGTTTGGATTCTATTTGCTACTTCTTCAGGTTTGGTAGGGAGTCCAGATAACGCGAAAATATCAGTCCGATACAACATAGCGTAAGGACCAATATCAGTCGGTAATCCGAAGATAAAGTCAGTCCCGAGCACCTCCTGCCACTTCCAACTCAGGAATTGATCCTTCAGATCACTCGCTCCAAATGTTGATAGATTATAAAAATAATCGGGGAACTGCTTAAAACGATCCAAATAGCTAATATCAATAGCCGCTACATCAGGGGAACTATATCCTGCTGCGAATGAAGTCTGCAGCTTGGCGGGAAGCTGCGTGGAGGTAGAGGTCTGAATACGGATTTCTAGCTCGGGATGCTGGGATTGATACTCGGCTATAAGCGGCTCAAGACCCGATCCAGCGGTAAGCCAGATGTTCAGCTGGATCGGGTCTTGTAGATCAATGTCTTCCTTGGAGGGAGAGATCTGGCAACCACTTGTATGAAGAAGCAATCCAAGGGTTAACAGGACAGTCATCAACTTAGCGTTCACATGCAAGAGAACACACCTCGACTTTATTTGTTATGCTTCTGAAATTCCTGAGGAGTCATACCCATGTATTTCTTGAATATGAGGCTGAAGTATGCAGGATCCTTAAAGCCAACTAAATCACTAACCTCGTAAACCTTAAGCGTAACATTATTTAGCAGCTCTTTTGCTTTTTGAATACGGAGCTTGGTTAGGAAACTGGAGAAGCATTCTCCTACATCGTCTTTGAACAGACGACCAAGATAGGTGGGGTTCATGTATAGTTCATCTGCGATCATTTTGAGTGAGAGGTTCTCTTGGAGTCGGGAATTCATTACCTCAATCATCATAGAGATTACCCTGCGTGTAGCCTTAACCTGTAGTTGTTCCGTAAGCTGTGGGGACGCCGAGTACATAGATACATCATTATAATAGATAACCGATCGGGTACTATCCTTTTTGATCTGTTGGCACGCCTGTAGACTCTCATGATAGGCTGTTGTGAGAGCTCCAAGGTCATAATGAGGGTTGGAGACACCCGCGCTGAAAGGCGATTTCAAGATACTTGACAGCTTACTTATCGTCTCCTGCGTTAACGCCTTATCGATTCTTTCAGATTGTTCATGCGGATAGAATAACATGATTATTGCTTCTTGCTCTTCTTGTATGCCGACAACGTTAGCGTAAAGTGAAAAACACTCTTCTAATATATTGATTACGGCTGCATACATTGCTTGTTCGGACCAGTACTGTGGCATATCATCACCTAGATGATTTACAGTTACGACGACAAAAGAATGAAAGGGAGGGATGAGCTGTTCTTCAAAATAGGGCAATGGAATGCCATAAAGAAGATCCGAAAGGCGCTTCTCCCGTAGATTCTTTTCTCGTAGTTGCGATACTTGCCTATGTTGCTTTTTTAATTCCAGACGATCGTACACACCTGTTACGACTTCGAGGATATTTTCGACTGAATTTGGCTTGACCAGATATTCTCGAACACCGTACCGAATGGCTTGGCTGGCATAGGAGAAATCCTGATAACCTGTGAGCAGAACCGTTTCAGTGTCAGGATAACATTCATGGATATGCTTAGAGAGCTCGAGTCCATCCATGCCGGGCATTCGTATATCTGATATTACGAGATCGACAGCATGCTCTTTTAACAATTGCACAGCTGCTAATCCGTTCTCTACTGAACCAATGATGCTAAAATTCTGGTTCGCACTTCCCAGCATTTCTGACAGAGAACGTCGAACAAAACTCTCGTCATCAACAATTAACACATTCATCACTTCGCCCCCTACCCTTGATCGAACTGTAATGGAACAGTGACTTTTACTAATAAGCCTCCGAGTTCGCTTGTTGATAAATGAAGGCCAAATCCATGTCCATAGATTAGTTCTATACGATGATTTAAATTGGAAAGACCGATGCCGGTGTGAAGCAGCTTCTCTGGATTGACCTCGTCACTGATTAAGGCCTCTGCCATTCTTGCCTCGCTCATGCCTTCCCCATTATCTTCAACAGTTAGCACAAGTAACGTGCCCTCACTGTAGGCTCGAATACGTATGAGCCATACCTCCCGTAGCGTAGGTTCAAGTCCATGAGTGATGGCATTCTCTACAAGGGGCTGCAGGGTTAGCTTCATAAGCTGCCGATTCATGACCTCAGGGTTCACATGCAGATCAACCTGTAGTTTGTCCTCGTAGCGTAATTTTTGCAGATAAATGAACCGTTCTAATTGCTGTAAATCCTCCTCAACCGTAACAAATTCCGATCCTCGATCAATGCTATAACGGAGCAAGTCGCTAAGTGCGAGTACCATTTGTGACTCTTCTCGCAGGCGCTTATTAGCAAGTGACCAATAGATGGTATTTAAAGTATTGTAGAGAAAATGAGGGCGGAATTGTGCTTTTAGTGCCACGATTTGAGCTTGTTTTTCACTAATTTGTTTACTTGAAAGATCAGCAATGGTGTGGTCCAGGTTTTGAAGCATGGAGTTATAGCTTGAGTAAAGGATAGCCATTTCTTTGTTCATGGTTGTCTTTACAAAAGGCAGTGTGGTTCCACGCTCAACATTGCTTAGTTTGGTTGCGAGATTTCGAAGCGGTTTAGATAGTGTCCACGAGAAAAAGGAAGTAAACAATAGCGCTGCGGCCATCCCCAACAAACCAATTAGTATAATATTCCGGCGAATGCCATTTACATCTTTAACAGCTTCTTTAGAATCAATATAAGCATACACACTCCACTCGCTATAGGTTGAATAGGCATAGGATACGAACATATTGCGGGAGTTTATGGTACGCGGGATGATTCGTGCTTTATGGTTGCTGAATTGATTTAGGATTCCGTCATCCATATACAGCCCAATCTCATTTGGATCCGTGGAATAAACAATGGTGTTGAATGAATCAACAATTTGGATTTTCTCATTTTTACCCAGGTGAAATTGGCTGACAGCATTATGGATGACCTCCACAGGGAGGACGAGAAATAGAGTTCCTAACCGATTTAAATCATTCCAATCATTAATTTGCCTTGCTCCCATGACCACAGGGATCGTACCGTTCTGCCATACATCTACACCAAACCAGACCATGCGGCCGTTATTCTTAGCTATAGCTGGAAACCAATAGGCCCCGCGGATTTCCTTCTCGCTGTCCCAGATTACTTTTAAAGAACTGCTATTGGTATATACCTGATTATCTGAAAGTCCGAGCAGCTTGAACTGGATGTCATAGTTGATGGAACGTGTCTGTTGATCGATGTAGCGGGTGATATCCATAGCGTCAGTATGAGGTGTGCGGGATTCTGCTAAGTCTCCCAGTGTTTCTTGAATCAAGGGACTGAACATGATCGTAGATGAGAGTTTGTCATTATCTTGAAGAATAGCGTCCATTTTTCCTTGAAGCTGTTTGACGGACTCTAGAATATATTGGTTCGACCGGTTAAGGACGGCTTGGGATGACGAACGGTAGGACAAAAATATCGTAAAGGCTACGATCGTAAAGATGATTAGTGAGAAACCCATGATTAATTGAACGAGGATGGAGATTTTCTTGGACATGTCATCACCCGCATGAAAAAGATATTCTTCCATACATTGTAACAAAAGCAAATGAATGCGAATATACCTTGCCGCAAAATACACATATTTATATGGATAATCTCATTTTTTTCGGGGAGGAGCTGAAGGGTGGGTTGTGGTAGATTTAATACTGAGTTAATCTTTCTTTACTTTAAAATGAAACTTTTTGCGGTCGAATGCGTCTAATACTATGGTTTGTTATAACGAACGTGGCAAAAAGCAATTCTTCCGCTCTGTTGAGGGTGGATACGTTTTTGCGGGGAATATAAGAGGCGTATGAAAAAGACAGAGACCTACTTATATTTACAAATAGGAGCAGAGGAGTTATATCATGGATTTGAAGAAATTAACGTTAGTTGCTGTTTTGGCCATCTCTCAGGCCGCCTCGGCAGTGCCGGCTTTTGCCGAAGCTGTCAGTAATACCTCCGGTAATACCAATGAAGTAGGGGCAGCTGCTACATCTGTGACGGATGTTATGCCAGAGGCTACTGATCCATTGCCACCATTGCAGACTGAGGGACCAGGGGGAGTAGTAACACCTACACCAACCCCTACTCCAATTCCTGGAGCAACAACTGATCCTGGAGCAACAACTGAACCTGGGGTAACAGCTGATCCTACGGCAACAGCTGAACCTACAGCAACACCACTTCCAACTGCAATACCTGTACCTACTACACAGCCAACACCAACAGATGGCGTTCGTGCCGCGGCTAGTAATCAGCTTGTACTAATGATGAACAGCAAAAAAATGTACCAAAACGGCGTTGAATATTTGGCTAATCAGCCTATGGCCGTGAAGAATGGTGTCTCATACGTTTCGATCCGAGCTATGGTAGAGCGTGTAGGTGTGAAATACATTTACGATTATAAAACGAAAGAAACGATTGTTACCAAAGGAAGCGATGTAATGCGCTTTAAGACGGACAGTAAGATCTATTCCGTTAATGGTAAAAATGTGACGATGAAAGGTCCAGCATACCAAATTAATGGTACATTCATGGTTCCTTTGACGTCCATCACCGGTGCGTTAGGCATTCCTTATACCGTTGATAATGTGCAAAAAAGAGTAATTCTTACGCTGAACACGAAGCCTAAAGCTTCTTTTACAGTGCCGACTGAGATTTATGCGGGTGAGCTTGTGAATTTTGTGACCTCCAATTCTTCTCCGAATGGTACAGCTATTGTAGATGAACGTTGGGAAGGTAAGCAGGATGCTTATGATCAACCAGGATTTTATGTAGTTTCCTATTCCGTTATGGATGCGAATGGACAATGGAGCGATCCTTACTCCGTGACCATCAATGTACTTAAACCGAATACACCACCAGTCGCTAATTTCACGACAGACAAAGACTCTTACAAAATGGGTGAAATAATCACTTATTCAGATCTAAGCAGCGACCCAGACGGTGATCAAATTGAAGTGACTTGGACGAACAAAGCAGAAGCGTTCTTCACTCCAGGTCCAGCAACAGTAGCCATTCAAGTAAAAGATTCACATGGCGCAATCAGCACTTTTGAAAAGACCATTAATATTTCAGATGAAATCATGTACAGTAAAGAGGATTTCTACAGATTATTCGGTTCTCCAGGTAGTGTATTTAACATCGATGGATCGATGGTTCCAACTTGGCAGAAGGTAGCGTATAACCTTTCTTCTGAGCCTTATACCCTTATCCGCAGTAACAGTCCAGAAACAGTGAATACGGAAGGGATCACGTATAAAGAAACATCATTTGGCGGAACCCGCTTCTTGGTTCACCATAAGAATAATATGAATATTAAAACGAAGGTGTATGTGATTGCTAAGAATAACAATCTGTACCCTACGACAATTACAACCGAATATGTAGGCTTTGGCGGTCCAAACTCTTATCCAGAAGGTACTGGTAAAATGTCAGTGCAGCGGTACTGGGAGTCTATGCAGACCAGAAGAGATTATAAGACAACGGTCCTACAACCCGGGGAAAGCGTCTCGATTCTTACGGATCTAAACAAAATTGCCATGAAACCAGGCGAGATTGTATCACTCCAAGCGGATTTATTTAGTGATTATCCTATTGAATATAATGTCATGATGATTGATGCGAATAAAGATCCTTTGACAACACTGCCTACACTGCCAATATTGGATCGTGATGGGGTGCATAACCGAGGAACTTATGCTGATTCTACACGCATCATCACAGTTACCGATGAAGTAGGAACAACTCCTGCGAGACTTCTTCTCGGTGACAATTCGAGTGATTTGAATTTGATCGGTGTAGACCCAATGAATGGTACTGAAGCATCCAATGCGGGTAATTTCGGGGTGTTATACAAAATCAAATTCGATCGTGTTGCACCTAATTCCTTGATTACGTTTAATCCACGTGGCGGTAATTACATGGGTCCTGTCTTAGTTAACGGTCAAATTGTACACATGCCGACATCTGGAAGTCTCTCCAGTGCTGACATGAACAGTGTAATTTATCGTACTGGCGATTATGGCGGCTCCGTGGAGATTTTGTTCACAGCAGCTTCTGGTAGTAACTTGCCGGTGAATTTCCTAGTTACACCGCTACCTGCGAAGAAATAAAATAATAGGTCCATCCTTTAAGTTATTTGGGATTAACTGAAATAGAAGTCCGGCTGAATATTCCACCAAGGAATACTCAGCCGGACTTTTTGTATTTAAATGTATGATTTTACTCCGATGAACGCTCATGCACTTGGTTGTTTCATTGACGGGGCATTTATTTTGGGGCATTATTAAGAGAGTGAAGTATAAATGAAATGAACTGAAATGTTATGGGAGATGAGCGTATGCTGTCGACAGAACAAATATTAGAGGTCATGTCGGGGCAAGGTCTGCGAATCACCGACCAACGCAAAACGCTTGCCAAGTTATTCGGCGAGAATAAGGGTTATTTGTCAGCGAAGGATGTCTATGAGCATATGGGCCGCAAGTATAGCGGACTTAGCTTTGATACCGTGTACCGCAATCTGCGTGTAATGGAAGAGCTTGGTGTACTTGAACAAATCGTCTTCGAAGACGGAGTGAAATTCAAGGGAAGCTGTAATCATCAGGATCACCATCATCATATGATCTGCCTTCAATGCGAGAAAACCTACCCGATTAATTTCTGCCCGATGAATTTAACGGATACACCTGATCAATTCCGGGTAGTCAAGCATAAATTTGAGGTGTTCGGTTATTGCAAAGAATGTGAAGAGAACCGGGAAGAAGAACTAGTCGCAGCAGCTAATCACAAAAAAGGGGTCTAAGGATGGCGACCCTTCGAAGAACGATTCAGGCTCCCATTCGGGTGTACCGCAAGTACATTTCCCCGATTAAGCCTGCAACTTGTCGCTTTTATCCAACCTGCTCTGCCTATGCGCTGGAAGCGATTGAAGTCCATGGCCCACTTAAAGGCTCATGGCTTGCTGCCAAGCGGATTGCTAGATGCCATCCCTTCCATCCAGGGGGGCTTGATCCGGTTCCACCTCTTGAGGAACAACCCTCGAAGAAGGATTCTGCCCGTGCGACTTGACACAAGCCCTTATCATTGGGTATATTCACAGTTAATAGTATGAATTCCGAGGAACGGATGAGTAAATCGGTACGTCCATTACAGAGAGCCGGTTCGAGCTGAAAGCCGGTATGGAGCGTTAGATTGAATATGGTCCGGGAGGAACTGTGTTCGAGCGGGAACTGCATTTGAGGTTCACGTAAGATAACAGCGTGTTCCAGCGTTAATGGACAGTTCCCGGGAAGGAACTGGCGAAGCCTGCTCTCTGTGAAGAGACAGGAAATTTGGGTGGTATCGCGTGAGTTATACTCTCGCCCCATTATAGGGGCGGGAGTTTTTTGTCTTTTAATGAAAGAAAGGATGATTAATCAATGAGCGAGAAGAAAACTTTTTACTTAACTACACCAATCTACTATCCGAGTGATAAGCTGCATATTGGACATGCTTATTCCACTGTAGCTGGAGATGCAATGGCCCGCTACAAACGTCTACGCGGCTATGACGTACGTTATCTAACAGGTACAGACGAGCATGGTCAAAAGATTGAACGGAAGGCTGAGGAAGCGGGTAAAACCCCGCAGCAGTTCGTAGATGACATCGTTGTTGGAATTAAGGAATTATGGCGTAAGTTAGATATCTCCAATGATGACTTTATCCGTACTACGGAAGATCGTCATAAAAAGGTTGTTCAGGATATTTTTGATCGACTGCTCAAGCAAGGTGATATTTATAAAGGTGAATATGAAGGCTGGTACAGTATTCCGGATGAAACCTTCTATACCGAAACGCAATTGGTTGATATCGTCCGAGATGACAATGGCGTAATCATTGGCGCAAAAAGCCCTGATAGCGGTCATCCTGTTGAACTGGTAAAGGAAGCGAGTTATTTCTTCCGGATGAGTAAATATGCAGATCGATTGCTGCAATTTTATGAGGAGAATCCGGAATTTATTTTGCCGGAATCCCGTAAGAACGAAATGATCAACAACTTTATCAAGCCTGGTCTGGAGGATCTTGCGGTTTCCCGTACGACTTTCGATTGGGGCGTTAAAGTTAAAGGCGACGAAAAGCATGTAGTGTACGTATGGATCGATGCGTTGACGAATTACATTACTGCTTTGGGTTACGGTTCTGAGGATCGCAGTCTGTACGATAACTTCTGGCCTGCAGATGTACATATTGTCGGCAAAGAAATCGTTCGTTTCCATACTATTTACTGGCCAATTATTCTAATGGCGCTAGGTGAACCTCTTCCGAAAAAGGTGTTTGCACATGGCTGGCTGCTTATGAAGGATGGCAAAATGTCGAAATCAAAAGGGAACGTAGTAGATCCAGTTACTTTAATTGATCGTTACGGCCTGGATGCACTTCGTTATTACCTGCTGCGGGAGGTACCGTTTGGTTCGGATGGTACATTCACACCTGAAAGCTTTGTAGATCGGGTTAACTATGATCTTGCTAACGACCTTGGTAACCTGTTGAACCGGACAGGTGCGATGGTGGAAAAGTATTTCGGTGGAGAGCTTCCGGCGTATGAAGGAAATGTAACAGCATTTGATGGTGAGCTTCAAGCTGCGGCAGAGAACACTTATGCCAAAGTAGAAGAAGCGATGGAAAAAATGGAGTTCTCCGTAGCGCTGACAGCTATCGGAATCTTTATCAGCCGCACCAATAAATATATTGATGAGACACAGCCTTGGGTACTTGCTAAGGATGAGAGCAGAACAGCGGAGCTAGCTTCCGTGATGAGACATCTTGTGGAAGGTCTTCGCACCGCTTCCATTTTGCTGCAGCCGTTCTTGACGCAAACCCCAGCGAAGATCTGGGAGCAGCTTGGCATCGAAGCAGGTGAGCTTACGACCTGGGACAGCGGTAAGACTTTTGGTCTGATTCCGGCAGGAACAAAGCTGGTGAAAGGTAATCCTATCTTCCCGCGTCTAGATGTGGAGCAAGAGGTAGCTTATATTGCCGAAGCCATGGGTGCTGGCAAGCCTGCGGCTGAAGCAGCCGAAGCAGCTCCTGTTGCCCCAGCGGTATCCGAGCCTGAGGAAGAGCATAAAGAAGAGATCGGTATCGACGATTTCGCCAAGGCTGAGCTCAGAGTAGCTCAGGTCATTGCTGCAGAGCCTGTGAAGAAAGCCGACAAGCTGCTAAAGCTGCAGCTGGATTTAGGTTATGAGCAGCGTCAAGTCGTTTCTGGTATCGCGAAGTTCTACACGCCGGAAGAGCTGGTAGGACAAAAAGTGATTTGTATTGTGAACCTGAAGCCGGTGAAGCTACGCGGAGAGTTGTCACAAGGGATGATTCTAGCGGCTTCTAAAGGTGATCAATTAACCATAGCAACGGTGCCAGATAGTATGCCAAATGGAGCTATTGTGAAGTAAGATTGGTTATGTAGAATATATAAATGAAAATTTATATCAAGGAAGGGAATGCTCCTTCAGCCGGATAGGCTGTGGGAACATTCCTTTTTTCGAAGTATTAGCAGAGATAAAATTCAGAATCATCTTATCAGGATTTATTGTTGACTTATCGTAATGATTACTATTATACTTCTAATAGTAAAGATTACGATTTGAGAGGGAGATCAATTTAATGGTTGCTATGAAGTCACGAATAAGTCTGCTCATTCTTGCAACGGTGCTTGTATTTACACTTACAGCATGTGGACCTAAGAGCAGTGGAAGTATAGTTGAAGGGAAAGTAAATGTTGTAACTACTTTTTATCCTATTTATGAGTTTACTCGGGAAATTGGTGGAGATGATATAAATGCCATTAATTTGCTTCCGGTTGGTGTAGAGCCACATGATTGGACACCGCGCAGTCAGGATATAGTTAACACCTCTAAGGCGCAATTGTTCTTGTATAACGGAGCAGGGCTTGAGGGATGGGTTCCTAATTTTCTAAAAGGGCTTGACAGCAGCAGCAAGGTGGAAGCCGTTGAAGTAAGTAAAGGGATTGATTTAATAATGACTGATGAAGATGACGGACATGATCACGGGGGCAGCAGTGAAGAGGATCATCATGAAGATGATGCTGATCATAATAGCCATTCTGGCGACAGCCTTCATACAGACCCGCATACCTGGGTTAGCCCGAAATCAGCGATCATCATGGCCCGTAATATTAAAGACAGTCTCCAGTCTGTGGATCCGGAGCATAAAGATGGTTATGAAGAGCGTTACAATAAGCTTGCTGAACGTTTACAGGCTTTGGATAGTAAATTTGAGCAGGAGCTTACCAAGCTGCCTAACCATGAAATCGTAGTTTCGCACCAAGCATTCTCATACCTTGCGCGTGATTATGGTCTTGAACAGCATGCGATCATGGGATTATCACCTGACGCAGAGCCAAGAGGTCAAGATTTGGTGAATCTGGCGAAGTTGGTTAAAGACGAAGACATCAAGTACATCTTTTTTGAAGAGCTTGTCTCCGATAAACTGGCTAAGACGTTAGCAGCTGAAGCCGGAGTGTCTACTATGGTTCTTAATCCAGTAGAGGGTCTTACTGCAGAGCAAGAAAAGAACGGGGATAACTACTTCACATTAATGGAGAAAAATTTGCAAAATCTGATTATGGCTTTACAATAATAAGGAAAGTATAAGGAAAAGGCGGTGCTTAAGCATGCAATCGGTATCCTTGGACTGCCATCAGCATATCATCGATATACAGGATCTTTCTTTTTCATATGGCGAACAGAAGGTGATCTCGAATCTTAACTATAGTGTAAGAGAACGAGACTTCCTCGGTATCATTGGGTCTAATGGCGCTGGAAAAACAACACTGATGAAGATGATCGTCGGTTTGCTTCCGGCTAGCAGTGGTGAAATTAAATTATTCGGAACACCTGTCCGCAAGTTTAAAGACTGGGAACGGATCGGTTATGTTCCACAAAAGAATGCCTTCAATCCGCTGTTTCCAGCAACGGTGCGTGAAGTAGTACTATCTGGTTTATACAACAACAAGAATCTTATTCGTAGAGTATCTAAGGCCCAGCACCGCCAGTGCGAAGATGCGCTGGAAGTGATGCGGATACAGGATATTGCGGAGAAAAGAGTAGGGCAGCTGTCAGGCGGCCAGCAGCAGCGTGTATTTCTCGCGCGTGCGCTGATCAACCATCCGGATCTCTTAATTTTGGATGAGCCTACAGTCGGTATTGACGCTGAATCCCAAGCAGGATTCTTTGATCTAATTACACATATGCATGCCCATCATCATATGACATTCCTGATGGTGTCGCATGATATCGACATGATTAAGAATTACTTAGGGAATGAACCTGTGCAAACGAACGGTAAGATTAACTTTTTCTCCCGTCACTCTCATGATTTGCAGAATTGTACGGAAGAGAACCTGCAGCACACGCTCTCTTAGGTCATAATCAAACTCTAGTAGTAGAGGGGGAGCCCTCGATTATTGGGGGACATACATAGAGCTAGAGAGTGGAAAGTAGAGATGATTAATCATTGTTTGGTTGCATTTCTATTGATCTTAATCTAATCCTTTCCGTATCTAAATAACGTGACGCTGTAAGCGTGCTCCGTAAGGGGTGAAAGCGATCTTACCTCGCGCCATCTAAGTTCAGTAACCCCACCTCCTACGCTAGTTGCACTTGACGGGTGTCCAGAGGGCAGAGCCCTTGGGGCCCTCCCTTGGAAGGGAGGGTTTGGGAGGGATCGGAAATAAGATTTTAATAAAAGCTTTTATCAATGTTTCAATTGTTCTATGAAGGAGAGTTAAAGTTGGAGATTCTATTTAGCGATTTTTTTCAGCGGGCGCTTGCAGGCGGTCTGCTGATAGGCATTACAGCGCCGCTTATAGGCGTTTTTCTTGTGCTTAGACGTTTATCTATGATTGGGGATACACTGGCTCACGTTACGATAGCCGGTGTGGCACTTGGTTTTTTAACAGGATTCTACCCGCTGGGAGCAGGTCTTATTTTTGCAGTGGTGGCTTCCTTTGCAATAGAGAAGCTTCGCAAGGCATATAAGAGTTACGCGGAGCTATCAATTGCGATAATTATGTCGGGCGGGGTGGCTTTAGCCTCACTCTTTTTCACCCTGGGAAAAGGTTATAATGCTGATGTCATGAGTTACTTGTTCGGTAGTATTTATACGCTAGACAATACCGATTTAATCGTAGTAGGGATCGTAACGATAGCTGTTGTAGTAGTAGTTACGATGTTCTTTAAGGAGTTCTTCCTGCTTAGCTTTGAAGAAGATGCTGCGAGTGTCAGCGGGCTGCCTGTGAAGCTGCTTAACATGCTGATCACCATTCTGACGGCGCTTGTAATCAGCACAGCGATCAAAATTGTCGGGTCGTTGCTAGTATCTGCTCTACTAACCATACCGGTGGCCATAAGTCTACTGCTGTCTCGAAGCTTTAAGTCCTCGGTTATCCTATCGGTCATTATTTCAGAAATTGCTGTTGTAGGCGGACTAGTAGTAGCAGGAGTATGGAATCTGGCACCTGGTGCTACCATTGTGCTTTTACTCATATCACTATTAGTATTGACCTTGATCGGCAAAAAGGGTTTGCCAGCATAAACAGCGAATAAAATATAGGGTATGCATTTTTTTACATGAAGGAGCTACACTATTTCCCTGAAGTGACTCGAATGCTGGAAGGAGAGCCGCTACCTTGTCTAATATCAATGCAGGAATAGCCTTAGCAGCAGGGGTAGCATCGTTTATATCACCTTGCTGTTTACCGCTTTATCCCTCTTATTTATCGTATATTACCGGATTATCCGTACAGCAATTGAAGTCAGGAAGCAATACCAAAGAGGTCCGTATACGCACAATAACCCATACATTGGCATTTATTTTAGGTTTTTCAGCGGTTTTTTACACACTAGGGTTTGGTGCAGGACTATTCGGTCAATTCTTTAATGGACAACGTGATCTGATCCGGCAATTATCGGCGATTCTGATTATTGTGATGGGATTATTTCTGCTTGGGATCTTTCAGCCGCAATTTCTACTTCGTGAACGTAAGCTTGATTTAAAATGGAAGCCGGCGGGTTATGTGGGATCCTTTATTTTTGGGATCGGTTTTTCAGCGGGCTGGTCTCCATGTATCGGACCGATTCTGACCGCAATTATCGCACTTTCCGCCAGTGAGCCCGGCACGTGGTTTACGTTAATTACGGCTTACAGCATCGGTTTCGCATTGCCATTCTTTGTCTTGGCCTTCTTTCTTGGCGGAGCCAGACGTATCCTTAAATATTCAAATGTGCTGATGAAGATTGGCGGCGTTCTCATGGTATTTATGGGCGTTCTGCTCTTTACAGATCAAATGTTCCGGATCACAGTGTGGCTGCAGGGAATCACACCGGATTGGCTCATTTTTTAGGTGAAATAATCAATCCCTGCTTCTGGAAAATGTTCGAATATCCGCTCTGTGATAAACTCTCGCAGGGCGGTTTGCTGTTCATCGGGATAGACATATTTATTTTGTCCCCAGCGGCCCCATTTCTTCTTACGCTTCTCCATATCCATCTCAAGCTTGGATTTGGGGTAGCGCTTCTCAATTACCGTCTTAGCGGTTTTGGTGAATCGATGCTGAATCATTTCGAAGGTTAATCCTTTTCCAACTTCAGGGGGGAGGGTCTGGGCTAATTTGGCCAGCAGCTCAGCGTAGCCTTCTTGCCAGCCGTCATACCAAATAATTGGAGCAATGATAAACCCAAGCGGATAACCGGCCCGTGCTATCTTGCCAGCGGCTTCAATACGCTCCTCAAAACGGGAGGTGGCTGGTTCGAAATTCTTGATTACATAATCTGCGTTGACGCTGAAGCGAATTCGGGTATGTCCGTTATGTTCCAAAGCAAGCAGTGGTTCAACATGTTGGTATTTGGTCACAAAGCGCAGACGGCCAAGGGGTTCTTTTGCCATAAATGTAATTAGTTCTGCCAGAGAACCTGTGATATGCTCCAGTCCAACCGGATCTGAAGTACAGGCAGCTTCAAAAGTCGTGATTTCTGGACTGCGCTCCTCGATATATGTTTTGGCAGCATCAATAATGTCTCCTGTGTTTACATATACGCGAATGTAAGGCTTTGCCCCTAAGGTGGTCTGCAAATAGCAATAATGGCAGTGCCCCATACAGCCAGTGGCGATCGGAATAGCATAATCAGCCGATGGTTTGGATTGGTCAAACTTCAAAGTTTTGCGTAGGCCGACAACAAGCGTTCTTTTGGCAATTTTGTATTGCTCGACCTCAGTTTCACCGGGGAAATTCATAATACGATTATGTGATGTAGTCATACGATAGGGGATATCGTTAGCCTTTACCCATTCCATAATTTTTTCACCTTTAGGGTAATTTAAAGCATTCGGCTCAAAGAAAACGAGCTCTGGAAGAAAAAGTGCAGTAGGTTTTCTGGATCTTTTTACAGTAGCGGACTCTGGCGTCACTATAGTCATACTTTCACGCTCCTTTGGAATGACGAGTATGATTATTATGTCTAACTCAGCCCCAACAGAAGCATGGTAAACATGTGCAACTCATCTGTAAGTTCCTTTGAAGGACTTGCCAAGGTGCGTTAGAAACATGTATCATTGTTAGAGCAAGGTTTGGCCCGGCGCCATGCTCATTATAGAAAAGAGGTAAAGTTTAATGCCAACACCCAGCATGGAGGATTATTTGGAGCGCATATACAAGCTCATAGATGAGAAAGGTTATGCGCGGGTCTCGGATATTGCCGAGGGACTGGAAGTACACCCCTCCTCTGTGACCAAGATGATCCAAAAACTGGATAAGGACGAATATCTCATCTATGAGAAATATCGTGGGCTTGTCCTAACCAACAAAGGGAAAAAAGTAGGAAAACGGCTAGTTGATCGTCATCAACTACTGGAGGAATTCCTCGGATTGATCGGAGTACAGCAGGAATACATTTATAATGATGTTGAAGGAATCGAGCATCACTTAAGTTGGGATTCGATTACTCGTATTGAAACATTGGTAGAATATTTCCGGCGTGACGAAGAACGTGTACAGACGTTATATGCGATTCACAATGAACTGACAAGTGATTCCTGAAATGTTTTTTCCCGAAACGGATACTGTCCTAAAAGTTATGCGCAGCAAGGCTTTCGTGAGCATAATCAGTGGATAGTATAGCCGTTTCTATTTTGTTTAGTGCAACCTTTCCCAGTTTTTAGCGTCAAAACGGATACAGTCCTTTTTAAAAATATAAGAGGGTATGAGTTTCATTCGGTACTTCTTATATTTTTTGCAAAGACAGAGACCCCCTTTTTTCAAGGAGGCATTCTCTCATTTGCATGAAGGATCTATCCGTTTTTTCTTTTTTTTAGATACATATTTTTTAGATTTGGGGAGGAATTATGAATTATCGTAAATGGATGTTGAGCTTGTTAGTACTTATGTTGTTTCTGCCTTTATGGTCACCTGGTGCACGCGCGGCAGCGGTGCAAATTACCATTGAACTGGATGGAGAAGCGCTGGTAAGTGATGTGCCCCCGTATATCACAACCTCCAATGTAACGATGGTGCCCATTAGTGTGATCAGTAAAGGATTAAATGCCGGCGTAATATGGAATCAAATGAAAAAGACTGTAACGATCACTCAAGGAGATACGATCCTCAAGCTGACGAGCGGCAAGAAAATTGCTTTAGTAAACGATGCCTCAGTAGCGCTGGATACATCTGTAGAGATTAAGCAGGGGCGGGTAATGGTACCGATTCGTTTTGTAAGTGAGCAATTGGGACTGCAGGTGTTATGGGATCAGGTGAATAAGCATATCTCCTTGTTCTCCAACACGGAACCCCCACAATCTGTCGATCCAGGAACACCAACGACACCAACGACACCAACGACACCAACGACACCAACAGTACCAACGGTGCCAACGATACCCACTATCCCTGGTGGATCGACTAGTAAGGAAATGAAGGGGGCTTGGATTTCCACTGTATTCAATCTGGACTGGCCTTCAACTTCTTCGGCAGGAAATGAAGCGAAGCAAAAGCAGGAGTTTGATAATTTGTTAGACAAGCTAAAGGCCGTTGGTTTTAATGCTGTGTTTGTTCAGGTTAGACCTTCAGCAGACAGTCTGTATCCATCGACTTTAGTTCCTTGGTCTAAGGTATTGACGGGTACACAAGGGAAGAATCCGGGATATGATCCTCTAAGCTATATGGTCAGTGCTGCGCATTCCCGCGGCATGCAGTTTCATGCTTGGTTCAACCCATTCCGTGCAACGACGGATGCTTCCACCTCAGCGTTAGCAAGTAACCATGTGGTAAAAGAACATCCAGAATGGATTGTGAATGCCGATGGTAAGAAATACATTAATCCAGGTATTCCGGAGGCTCGCCAACATATCATCGACACGGTGTTGGAAGTGGTTAAAGGGTACGATATCGACGGTGTCCATTTGGATGATTACTTTTATCCTTCCAATGTTACTTTTGCCGATGACGCTGCTTATTCTACCTATAATACGAAAAAGCTTTCTAAAGCTGATTGGCGCCGAGATAATATTAATGAATTTGTCCGTCAGTTGGGAGAACAGATTCATAAGGTAAAACCTAAAGCTTCTTATGGAATCAGTCCTTTTGGAGTATGGCGGAATATTAAAAATGATAGTACAGGTTCGGATACAAGTGCAGGGGTAACTGCTTATGACAGCATGTATGCGGATGTTCGGACATGGATTAAGCAGGGCTGGATTGATTATGTCGCTCCGCAAATTTATTGGAGTCTGTCCTTTAGCACAGCGCGTTATGACAAGTTAGTAGATTGGTGGGTAAAAGAAGTTGAGAATACGAATGTTAAACTCTACATCGGGTTAGCTGGTTATAAGGTCGGAGCCAGTGATCAAAAGGCAGAATGGCAAAGTGGAGATCAAATCATTAATCAGCTCAAATATAATGAGAAATATGAAGAGGTCGCAGGTAGTATTATGTTCAGAGCGAATGACGTCGTAGTCCGCAATCCGTTCGGATTGTCGAGCTTATTGACCTTTTATTTTAAGTCCTAATAGGTAACTGTTATTTATAGGTGTCATGAATGTTCCCCCGTGCTCATAGATAAGCAATAGAATCTATGGGAAACGGGGGATTTTTGCGTATGGAGATTAACGCAGTTTTTGAAGGAGGAGGGGTAAAAGGGATTTCACTCGCAGGAGCAGTGGAAGCTACAGAAAGGGCCGGCTGGACTTTTAAAAGAGTAGCAGGAACCTCCTCAGGTTCGATTGTAGCCACTTTACTAGCAGCGGGCTATGAAGGGGAGGAAATGTGTCGAATCATCCAAGGAACATCCTTTTCATCGTTTCTGAAGCGAGGTCCCGTTTACAATACTGCTATCGTTGGTCCTGCGCTTCGAGTGTTATTGAAGAAGGGATTATATTCTGGGGAAGCCCTGGAGTCCTGGGTAAGAGCATTATTATTGAAAAAGGGGATCATCACCTTCCGTGATCTGCCTGCCGGTAAATTGTCCATCATCGCATCCGATATCACAAATGGAAGGATATTAGTCTTGCCAGATGGCTTGGAGCAGTATGGGATCTCTCCGGAGCATTTTGAAGTGGCTAAGGCAGTGCGGATGAGCTGCAGCATTCCTTATTTTTTTGATCCGGTCATGCTAAGACTTAATGGGCAAGCAGCAAGAGGGAAATCTTTTACCGAGCAATTTGTGTATGTTGTGGATGGTGGGCTCTTGAGTAATTTCCCTTTGTGGCTATTTGACGGCAAGAATAACGGTAGTAAACAATCAGGGAGCAGAATTCCTACGGTAGGTTATCAAACGGTAGGTAAGACTGATCCACAGCCCCATAAAATTAGCGGGCCATTCAGTATGCTCCAAGCTATGGTAACTACCATGCTCTCGGCTCATGATGAGAAGTTTATTGAAGGGGATAAATTTGTTCGCACGGTAAAAATTCCTACGCTTGGGATTGGAACGACTCAGTTTCAAATTACAAAAGCGCAAAGCGACGAATTGTATGCTGCTGGACTTAAAGCAGGGGAGGATTTCTTTAAGGAGTGGCGACTAAGATAACGAGCGAGCATCGAAATATCAGAAAAAAGCATCCCGCACGTTACTTAAAAACGTGGAGATGCTTTTTTGAGTTGGTATGAAGTTAGTGATACTTAGGAAGCTGATCGTCATTTTTTCCTTTACTTCCTTCGATCACTTGGAAAGGATAGCTTTTGCGTTTGCCTGGCGCAGCTTGATTCTTGCGAATTCCTGCTACCTTTGACATGGTCTTCTGAGAAGGCTTCACTTTAACCTTAGATCCATTGGTGCTTCGAGCATAATTCCCTGGTCCCATTTTCTTGTAAGCATAATAAATGATCGTGAGCAGTACTAATGGGAGAATCAGCTTCGACAGCGTAAAGAAAGGGGCAGTCAAGACTCCAATCACAAAACCGAAAATCGCAAGCGTAACCGTAATCCAAAAAATTAAAGCATGCCTGATCATTGATCACTCATCCTTTCGCAGGATCCAATATGCCACCGGACACACTTTCCTCCGTATACCCTCTTGCTTCAATCGCAGCATCAAGCTCACGCATACGGTTGAAAGAGGCGATAGATACTTCTACCTGATCGTCTTTTGGCTCTTTGGTTGTAAGGAGCTGCAGCCACAATCCAGGGTAACCCAGATATTTAAGACCTGGCACTTCTCTTACTGCATTGGTACCCTTCAGTACTTCAAACGATACACCAATTACGACTGGCAACAAGATAATCCGCTGGATTACACGTTCCCAAAGATTATCCCATGGTACTACGGAGTAAATAATCACCCCGAGGATAATCGTAAGCATCATAAAGCTACTTCCGCAGCGGTAATGCAGACGACTGTATTTCTGAACGTTCTGAACAGTCAATTCTTCGCCTGCTTCAAAGGCACTGATGACTTTGTGTTCTGCACCGTGATACTGGAACAGTCGCTTGATCACAGGTGTTTGAGAAATCGCCCATAAATAGACCAGCAAGAGAACCATTTTGATGCCGCCTTCTATGAGGTTGTGCAGTACGTAGTTATCAAATACATTTTTAAATAAAAAATCCTCTACAAATACCGGTACGAGCGTAAAAATGAGCTTTCCGAACAAGAAGGAGAGAATACCCATTACTGCTACGCCAAAAATCATTCCTAAGCTCCAGCCCTCATCCTTTTTCTTCGGCTTTGCTTTTTCCTTCTCCAGATCTTCCGGTTCCAATTCATCTTCGGCGTAGGATTCTGCTGAATAGTTCAAGTGCTTAGAGCCTTTAGCGCTGGCATCTATAATACTGACAAGGCCGCGAAGCAGCGGAATCTTGCGCAGTTTCGTGACCCAGCTCTTATCTGTTTTGGGTACCTCTAAAAATGTGATTTCCTGATTCTTGCGTCGTACGGCTGTTACATTGATATGCTTACCGCCGAACATGACACCTTCAATGACGGCTTGGCCGCCGTAACTGGGAGTTTCCTGGGACAACCAATTCACCTTCTCGTATTTAATATGATTTATATAATACATTGTAACTAATTTTTGATGACATTACTAGTTGGATCGCCTTTTGCTGTACATACTATCTTCTAGAGAGAGCGAGAGATAATTCGGTATTGAAAATAAAGAAAGCGAGGCAATTTCATGAGCAAATCTCATCAACAACAATCGGGGCATACAAATATTTGGCTTTTTGCACTCGAATTAGGTTTTTTTTCAGGATTGATTTGGGGAGGACTTCACTGGCTTACCTATTGGTTCAGTTTTACCAAAGTCAGTCCTGGTTTTATCGCAGAGCCTTTTTTTAAACATGAGTTTTTGACAACTGCGTTCGGACATTTCGTGGGATACATGTTTTTTATCGCATTTTCGGTGATCGCGTCCATACTGTATGTACTGCTTCTGCGCAAGCTGAAGGGACCTTGGCCAGGGCTGGTCTACGGCATTTTATGGTGGGCGGTTATATTTATTCCTGGTTCTCAATTGTTTCTTATGCAGCCCCCGTTCAAGCTGCCGTGGAACACGGTCATTAGTGAGTTCTGCATTTTTCTACTATGGGGAATGTTCATTGGATATACAGCAGCGATCGAGTATACGGACGAACGGAAGCGTGAGCAAAGTACAGCGCTTGCCTAACGGCGCGAAAAAACTTCTCAAGGGGATATCCCTATGTTAAAATACAATGTGGCTATTTCGAGAGGAGAATGAAAATGGGTAACAAACGTGTCTCCAAGCTGCGTAAGGTTTTGCAGGATCAAGGATTGGAAGCAATGTTGATAACCAGCGGTTATAACCGCCGCTATTTAAGTGGATTTACCGGATCGTCCGGTTATGTACTGGTGACAAGTGATGATTGTTATCTGCTGACTGACTTCAGGTATATGACACAGGCCGCGGACCAAGCAGTGGGGGTAAAAGTTGTAGAACATGCAACTAAGTTCATTGATACAGTACGCGAGCTTCTGCCTTCTGGTAAAGAAGTACGTATCGGTTTCGAACAGGATGATGTTTCATTCAGCGCGTACACCTCATATGCAGAAGCACTTAAGCCGGCAGTGTTAGTCCCAGTTTCCAAGGCCGTGGAAGACCTTCGTATGTTCAAGGATGAGGAAGAGCTTGCCGTTATGCAACGTGCGGCAGATCTGGCCGATGCTACATTCAGTCATATTCTGAACGTGATCAAGCCGGGCATGACTGAACGCGATGTTGATTTGGAAATGGAATTTTATATGCGTACCCATGGTGCAACTTCTTCATCGTTTGATACGATTGTTGCTTCAGGCGAACGTTCGTCCATGCCACACGGAGTAGCAAGCAGCCGTGTAATTCAAGGCAATGAATTCATTACCCTTGATTTCGGTGCATTACTTGATGGCTATTGCTCAGATGTGACAAGAACCATCGCACTCGGAGCGCCGGATCCGAAGCTGAAAGAGATCTATGATATTGTGCTAGAAGCTCAGCTACATACGTTAGCACATATCAAACCGGGTATGACTGGACGGGAATGCGATGCCTTGGCACGTGATATCATTGCTAGCTACGGATATGGTGAACAATTTGGACACAGCACGGGTCATGGACTTGGAATGGAAGTTCATGAGTGGCCGCGTTTGTCCAAACTTAGTGACGATATTTTGCAGCCGGGGATGGTCGTAACTGTAGAGCCTGGTATCTATTTGCCAGGAATTGGCGGAGTACGTATTGAAGACGACATTGTGATCACGGAGAGCGGAATTTCGTTGCTGACCCATTCGTCTAAAGAATATACAGTACTGTAAGGAAGCGGGATGTACTAGATTAATTATGAATTTTGGAGGGATTTTTAGTGATTTCAGTAAATGATTTTAAGACAGGTTTGACCGTAGAGGTAGAAGGAGATATTTTTACCGTTATTGATTTCCAACACGTTAAGCCAGGTAAAGGCGCAGCATTCGTTCGCTCCAAGCTTAAGAACTTGCGTAACGGTAATACAGTAGAGCGCACATTCCGTGCAGGTGAAACAATTGGCCGTGCTATTATCGAAAACCGTGGCGTACAATATCTATATGCAAGCGGATCGGACCATGTATTCATGGATAACGAAACTTATGACCAATTCGAATTGTCTGAAAAGCAATTGGAATGGGAATTGAATTTCCTTAAAGAGAACATGACTGTAAACATCGTTAGTTACAAAGGCGAGATTCTCGGAATCAATCTTCCTACCAGCGTAGAGTTGAAGGTTGTTGAAACTGAGCCTGGCGTTAAAGGAAACACGGCTCAAGGTGCTACGAAATCGGCCAAGCTTGAAACTGGTCATAGCGTACAGGTTCCATTGTTTATCAACGAAGAAGATATCCTGCTCATTGATACTCGTGAAGGTAAATATATCTCCCGCGCGTAGGCAGCAGAATAATAACTTAGATATGATTAGAATAACCTCCCCGTTTATACGGTGGAGGTTTTTTAATGTAAAGGAATGGACGATGGTGTTAGGGTTCTTGTTTGTCGAACAAGCTCGCATTAAAATATTGGAAGATGAGTAAAATAAGGCCAGACTAAAGATCGATGGCGACCTTATCTTTTTTTATTCCAGTAAGGAAATTTAATAATTTTTTTATGAAACCATTAACGCAAGGCACTGTTTTCGTATTATACTGATTTAAAGCGGGAAACCGATTAGAAGCAACTACATAGACCGATATGGGGAGTGAATGGGACTTTGTCACTTTATGTTATGAAATTCGGAGGCAGCTCCGTCGGCGACACTGAACGTATGAAACGCGTCGCTAAGCGCATCGCAGACAAGCAAGATGAGGGACATCGCTGCGTTGTGGTTGTATCTGCAATGGGGGATACAACAGATGATTTGATCGATACGGCGAAGCAATTAAACGGGCAGCCGCCCGCACGTGAAATGGATATGCTGATGACGACAGGTGAACAAATCTCCGTCGCTCTATTATCTATTGCCCTGCATGGGATCGGACGGAATGCAGTTTCTTATACAGGATGGCAGGCCGGGTTCCGGACAGACGAAACTCACGGCAGAGCTCGTATCAATGAAATTGACCCACGTCGTGTATTAGCGTCTTTGGAACGTGACCAGATCGTGATCGTTGCAGGCTTTCAAGGAATGACTGTGGAAGGTGAGATCACCACATTAGGACGTGGAGGTTCGGACACAACAGCTGTAGCATTGGCTGCTGCGATTGAAGCAGACGTATGCGAGATTTATACCGATGTTGATGGAATCTATTCCACAGATCCACGTATCGTGAAGACAGCGCGTAAGCTGAAGGAAATTTCTTACGATGAAATGCTAGAGCTTGCCAATCTGGGAGCAGCTGTACTACATCCACGTGCAGTGGAGTACGCTAAGCGTCATCAAGTTAAGCTGGTCGTCAGATCGAGCTTTAATCATAATGAAGGTACCGTTGTGAAGGAGGAAGCAAGCATGGAGCAAGGAGTCGTAGTAAGTGGTATTGCGTATGACAAGAACGTAGCACGTGTAAGTATTCTAGGAGTGCCTGATGTTCCGGGCGTGCTTGCTCAAGTCTTCGGCAAATTGGCTGAAGAGGGCGTTAACGTTGACATTATTGTACAAAGCGGTGTACAAAATGAGCAGGCTGACTTCTCATTTACGGTCTCTCTTGATGAGCTGGATCGTGCGAAAGAAGTAATTAAGCAAATTCATAAAACGTTGCCTTACCGTGAAGTTACGTCTGAGAATAACCTGGTGAAGGTGTCCATCGTTGGTGCGGGTATGGTCAGCCATCCAGGGGTTGCGGCTCAAATGTTTGATGTACTCTCCCAAGAGGGTGTAAGCATCAAGATGGTAAGTACGTCTGAGATCAAAGTATCTTGCGTCATTGAATCAGGCAATTTGCCTTCAATCATTCAGGCGCTTCATACCGCCTACAATCTTGATTCAACAGAGCAGGCTTTCGTCGGAGGTCCTAAGGATCGCCGATAAGAGCTGCTGAGTAAATAAAAAGGGATGCCTTACAGCCATGTGGCTGCACGGTATCCCTTTTTTGGTTTATAAACCGAGTTTGTTGCGATATTCCTGCGGCGTTATGCCGTAATGCTTCTTGAATAGATGAATGAAGTAGCTGGGCTTCTGATAGCCAAGTAAAGATGAAATTTCATAGATTTTTTCAGGTGATTGCTCCAGTAAGGTGATTGCTTTCTCCATACGAACACGAAGCGTATATTCATTGATTCCCTCACCAGTCTCAAGTTTGTATATCTTCGAGAGATATGATGGATTCAGATAAACACTTGAAGAGATAGTCTGTAGCGAAGCTGTACCTGGGTTCTGCGCTATGTATTCCTGAACCTTGCGGATAATCGAGTTTCGGGAATCCTTCTCCACACTGCTGACCGAGCGACGGTAGCTGGCGATGACACGTTCACTCCAGTTGCGCAGCTCATCTACTGTTTGCATAGGCTGACCGCTAGTAACGGTGTAGAAATCTTCACCGATCGTGTCGGCCAGCCATTTTTTGGTGCGATGAATAAGAGAAGAAATGGAAGAGGCAATGGCAAAGTAAGCTTCAAGGATATGCTCTTGCGAGTCTCGCCATTCTTCTTCCAGTTCTTTCAGGATTGCCGCCAGCTTCTCGTTGGCTGCTTCCCATTGACCCATTTCCAGCAGCAAGCCGAGAGTCGGCGTTAGGTAGAGTTCATTCAGTTGTTGCATTTCACCGCGGTTCGGTTCCTTGGCCAGTGAGATGAACAATTCTGTATCTCTTCCGATGAAATGCCTGAAACTCGCCAGTGAAGACTGATAATTGGTCCGGATGTCTTGCGGGAATTGGCCTCTTTTACTCGTTAGAACAGATACGCCCACCTTTAAATAAGATTTGGCCGCACGCTGGAGCTGAAACGCTTGTGTTTCAATCCAGACGTCGAGGTCTTCTTCATCGCTTATCTTTGCAGGCTCCATCGTATTTAGGTGGGGCTTGTCTGACAGCAAGCAGACGATAAATCCATGCATATCTGTACAATGCCATAGCATCATACGGGTACCGAACAGCTCAGCGGCAATGTTAGTCAATGCATATTCAATGAGTGTCTCATCACTTTGATCGTACTCGCCTTCAGTTGTGTCAATCCTAAGCAACATTATGCTGTAGGAAGCACCTAGGACAATGGGGGCTTCATACATTTGAAGTTTTTTGGAAAGTGGACCGATGGCAGGGTCCTGCTTGCCGGTAATCAGATCCCGCAGCAGATATTCCCGCAGCTTAGGTAGCTGCTCTCTTAAAGTATAATTAATTTTTTGAATCGAAATGATCTCCTGCCACTCCTGCTCAAGCTCGTCTAGTGCTTTGCGTACGGCGCTCATTAATTCTTCGTCTTCAACTGGTTTAAGTAGATAATCACTGGATCTCAGCTTCAGTGCTTGTTTGGTATATTCAAAATCGGCAAATCCAGTGAGTAGAATGCATTTAGTGTGTTTCCAGTTACGTCTAATTTCGGCTATGAGATCGAGTCCTGACATTCCCGGCATGCAGATATCAGTCACAACGACATCAATCGAATGTTCATAGAGTAATTCAAGCGCTTCACGTCCAGAGTAGGCTTTATGAACAATGTCGATACCTATTTCGTGCCATGGGAGCATATCAGCTAAATCATCTGCAAGTGCGGTCTGATCATCTATGATTAACAGTTGGTGCATTTCACGTTCCTCCTCGATGTATGCCAGTTATGAGGCACTATCGTAATCTGACTGATTTGGCCAGTACAGCTGGGTCTCAACGCCGCCTTCCTCCCGCCTGATAATCCGCAGCCCGGCTTCTTTCCCGAACTGCAGCTGTATTCGCTGCCGTGTATTCCATAATGCACAGCCCTTATCTTCGACAGGCGGAAAAGCAATTTGCTTCTGTAATGAGATAAGCTTTTCTTCCGTAAGACCAATCCCGTCATCCTGCACTGCGATAATATTATACTCTTCGGTGACATAGGCACTGATATGAATACTTCCGCAGCCGACAGGTTCTATGCCGTGCAACACGGCATTCTCAACCAGTGGCTGAAGGATAAGACGCGGTAGCTTAAGATCTGCAAAATCACTAGGGATATCAATTTCGTATTTTAAATCCTGAACTTTGATGGACTGAATGGCTAGGTAGCTTTGAATCAAATCAATTTCCTCTTTCAGTTCAGCGGTTTGCCGCTCTGAATAGGTCGTGTAGCGATAGTATTTACTGAGGTGCATCGTTAGCTGCATAACCGTCTCTTTCTCACCTAGACGCGTCAGACTTCGAATGAGTGTGAAGCAATTGTATAGAAAATGCGGATTAATCTGTGATTGCAGCTGCTTCAGGTTTGCGTCCCTTGAAGCTATCTGCTCCAGGTAAACATTCTGTATAAGCTGTTCAATCTGGGTGGCCATATCATTAAAGCTGACCAGTAGAAAGTGGAATTCATTATTTGGATGCAACACATTGATCGTTGTGTAATCTCCCCGTTTGACCCTGCGGACCCCACGAATAAGCTCACGAATAGGGACTTGAACGGTGTTATACAAGAAGTATGCTGCGATAGTACTGCCTACAAGCAGGAAGAAAATCGAGCTGTAGAATAAATAACTATTCGTTGTAATCGGCCGTACTACATCCTGAATCGGCAAATAATCCACCAGATACTGTCTGAGCTCCGGCATCCAGACGCAACTGACCGCGTATTCGCTTCCGGATAGTGTAAGGCGTGTGAACGGATGTTTTGCGAGAACCTTCAAATCAATCTGTTTAATCAGCTCTTTCTGTAGCTTATGATCAGCGTCTATGGCCTGTATCACACTATGATCGGATGAAATAAAGAAAGGATCGCCTTTTCCACCTTTCTTGAAACGATCCAGTGCCTTGATCAAATCCGTGGCAGGAAAGCTCAATTCCACAATCAGCTTTGCCTGATCTAAGGAGGAATTAAAGGGTTCGGTAATATGACGAACAAAGCGCTGCTGTCCGCGATAGAAGGAGGGAACATCGTTTGTTACTTTCCAAGTCCGAGAGAAGTTGCGCCGTAGCTGATCGTTGTCAAACACATTGGATACATTGGAGGATACAAAAGTTCGTGTGTCGGGGGCATAGATGCTGAGTGTTGTATCCCAAGTTGAGGAAGCGATTACAAGTTTCAGCTTGTCATCAATTTTGAGCTTTTCATTCGTTTGCTCGTACAGTGTCATAATTTCGATGAATTCGAGCGCGCGCACATTGATATCTTCGCTGAGGATGAGTCCGCCTTTTGAGAGCTGCGCAGCGACATTGTCAGTCTGCACGGCAAAGTATGTAAGATCCTTGTACATCGATTTCTCAATTTCGTCCGAGACTACACGCAGACTTGTCTGGTTGGAGAACCAATATAGTCCCACGAGTGGGATTAGTAGAATCAGGACCAAAGAGATAATTTTTGTAAATGTATTAAAGCGTGTGTTCATGCTTGCGACTCCTTCACTTCATGAAAGTAAGGAAACAAAAAATCAGGCATTGTTCCAAAATTATCGGCGCAGACGACCTTAGAAGGCGATTGTATACTTACTATTGCAGGATGATGTTGCAGATGTCAATCCTAAAAAAATGATGGTAGAGAGGATTATGGGGATGGAAACAGCAAAAAAGATGAATGTAAAAGGCACATTGGTCTCGCGGCCCTGGCTGAAAGGATTCCTTAAACGAACATGGCCACTGCATGTAATGTTGATACCTGCTGTTGTGCTACAGTTCATCTTCGGTTATTTGCCACTTGGAGGACTTGTGATCGCTTTCAAAGACTTCAAGCCTTATGACGGGATATGGGGATCAAAATGGGTTGGACTTGAACATTTTCGTTTTATGTTTGAATACCCGGACAGTAAGAAAGTTATTATTAATACCGTTCTGATCGCCGGTTTGAAAATTATATTGAATGTCATCGTGCCGTTTACATTTGCGCTTCTGTTGAACGAAGTCCGGCGAAATTCGGTCAAAAGAACGGTACAAACGCTCGTATACTTACCTTATTTCATCTCTTGGGTATTTCTCGGAGGCATCTTGACGGATATGTTATCCGCCGACGGGATGATTAACTCTGTATTGCAAAATTGGTTTGGCATTGAACCTATTCTGTTTCTGGCCAGCGGCAACTGGTTCCGTTTTATCGTGGTAGTGACCGATGTGTGGCAACAATTTGGGTATGGCACGATTGTCTATTTGGCAGCGTTAGCAGGAGTCAATCCATCGCTGTATGAAGCGGCGGAGGTTGATGGTGCGAACCGTTGGAGACAGACACTAAGCGTAACGATTCCGTCACTTGTACCCATCATCATTGTCGTTGCCACTTTGGCTATCGGTAATATTCTTAACGCTGGATTTGACCAAATCTTTAATATGTATAACCCGCTTGTATACGATAAAGGCGATATCATTGATACGTTTGTGTACAGAACAGGTATATTAAATGGCCAGTATAGCTTTGCTACTGCTGTTGGTGTATTTAAATCATTGGTTGGCTTTTTACTCATAGTGGTGGGTTACAGAGTGGCCTATAAATTGGCGGACTATAAAATATTCTAGGAGGTTCAGGGATGTATTACAAAACAAGAGGATACCAGTTGTTCACAATACTTAACTATTGCATACTTGTCATAGCTGGACTACTCTGTATCCTACCGATTATTCATATTTTGGCAATTAGCTTCAGTGCAAGCGCACCGGCTAATGCTCATCTGGTCGGACTATGGCCAGTCGATTTTAATATCGAATCCTATACCAAAACCTTGAACAATCCCAATTTCTTGCGGGCATTCTTTATTTCAGTGGGGCGGACGATTCTGGGTACATTTATGACCATGAGCGTGATTACCCTTGCCGCTTATTCCTTATCGAAGGATTCGTCAGTACTCAAAAGCCGTAACATCTACGCTTGGTATTTTGTCTTCACGATGCTGTTCACAGGCGGGATGATCCCCTTATATATGGTCGTGCGGAATTTACACATGATGGACACGATCTGGGCGCTTGTGCTGCCGGGTGCAGTGCAAGTATTTAATATGATTCTGCTCATGAATTTCTTCAAGGCTACGCCTAAAGAGCTGGAGGAGGCTGCGTTGATTGATGGAGCGGGACACTTTACCGTGTTATTCCGTGTGTATCTTCCATTGGCTATGGCTTCCATTGCCACATTGTCGTTATTCTCGGTTGTTGGTAGCTGGAACGCATGGTTTGATGGTTTATTATATATCAACAATTACCGTAATTATCCGCTTGCCACGTTCCTACAGACGGTTATAGTATCGCAGGACTTCAGTAAGCTGACTGCGAATCCCCGTGATCTGCTGAATATCTCTCAACGGACAGTGAAAGCTGCACAGATTTTCATAGGCATGCTACCAGTACTGTTGATTTATCCATTCCTGCAGCGGTTTTTCGTGAAGGGGATAGTATTAGGAGCGATTAAAGAGTAATAGTAAAAAGATAAAAAAATTAGTATCAGCACCAAATATCGGGTATTTCCAAATTTTTCATCGAGAATTATAGTTTGATATGTGGAGCAGGGGGAAGCGCTCTCAATACGATCTAGGGGGAAAAGAAGAAAATGCAATACAAACGGATAAGCAACATATTGCTGGCTTCAGTAATGGCGCTAAGTCTGGCGGCTTGCTCAAGCAATAATAACAACAGTCCGGCGGCTTCAAACGATGCGACAAAGAAAGAAAACAGCACTACTGATAATACGGCACAGCCAAAAAGTAATGTAGACGAAACCGGTTGGGATGGCAGTAAATATGTTGAACCAATCACACTTACAACGGTTAAGGCTATTGGCAACAACTATTACTACAAGACCGGCGAGAGTATGGAGAATAACGTTCTTAACACTTACATGAAAGAAAACCTGGGCATTGATGTAAAATATGATTGGGTTGTCACCGACACCAACCAAGCCTATCAAACGAAGATTCGACTTATGTTGTCTTCCGGTGATAAAATGCCGGACGTAATCACTTACCGCGGTGATATGGAAACGGTGAATATGTTGATTGACTCCGGACAGTTTACAGATGTCGGTGGTTTGATTGACAAATATGCTGGAGATGTATACAAGAAGGGTATGGAGCTCAATCCGGATACATTGCTTCCAGTAACGCGCGATGGCAAAGTTATGGCACTTCCGGTTTTGGATTACGCTTATAATGACGACATGGTCCTCTGGCTGCGTCAAGATTGGATGGATAAGCTGGGTCTGCAGGCTCCGAAGACATTAGCCGATTTCGAGAACATCATGGACGCTTTTGTAAACAAAGATCCTGATGGCAACGGTAAGAAAGATACGCTTGGTCTCGCAACCGGTTTCAAAAACACTTACTTAAACTGGATTGCTGACATCAGCTGGTTGTTCGGTGATTTCGGCACAATGCCAGAACAATGGAACAAAGATGCAGATGGTACGCTGAGCTACGGTTCGATCGATCCAGGTGCGAAGCAAGCACTTTCTACACTAAAGACGTGGATGGAAAAAGGTTATATCACTAAAGATGCAGGTCTTGTCGATGAAAATGGTGGTTACGAACAATTCACTAAAGGTCAAGCGGGTGCAATTGTAGGCCGCAACTGGCTTCCTGACTGGCCGTTTGGGGATCTGCTGAACAACGTACCTGGTGCAAAATATAAAGCTTATGCTATTCCTGCAGGTCCTGATGGCAAAATTGGTACACAAAGTGGTAACCCGTCTGTTAACGGATGGATGCTGATCAATAAGGATTCGAAGCATCAAGAAGCATTGCTGCGTTATTATAACTTCTTATTCGATAACTGGGCAAATCCGCAAAAGGGCGGCATTTTCGAAAATGGTTTTGCTGAAGGTTATGATTATGCCAAGCAAGCAGATGGTACTGTAGTTAAGGACCCAGCGAAATATCCGGATCTATTCCCAGGCTATGGCGACCGGACACATTTAGTTGAACCGATCTACTACTCTCTTACTTTTGACGGTGCTCGTGAGCCGGGATTGTACGCAGAGACGATGAATAAACTGGCAAACGGTGGTACGCCTGAAACACCGTATGAGATTGCAACGGCTGCAGTTCGTAAACCGGAGAATATTGAAGCCATGAAGATTGTTTTGGAGCAGAAGGATATTCGTATGAAGAATTACTTCCAAGGACCACTGACCGAAACCATGAAATCCAAAAATGAGTTGTTGAAGAAATTGGTACTTCAAACGTACTCCAAGATCATTTATGGCCAATCCCCTATCGAAGAATTCGATACGATGGTGGCCAACTGGAAGAAATCTGGCGGTGATGAAATTACTAAGGAAGTGAACGACTGGTATATTTCCGCTAGCAAAAAATAAACAAATAGCAACCTATATAAATGAAAAGGAACGCTGCATTTAATCTGCAGCGTTCCTTTTCATTTATATACCAACACGGGAGGTAAGTCCCTGAAATTAACCTAATCGTCTGAATCTGCCCTGAATCTCAACAGTTTCTAGTACATTAACGAACGCACTTGGGTCCGTATTAATTATAGTCTTTCGCAGCTCAGCAAGCTCATATCGAGTCGTTACCGTCATGAGCATGGTATTTCCTTCATGACTGTATCCACCTTCTGCATCGACGACAGTGATGCCGTGGGGCAACTCTCTAAGACGATTTAACATCTTCTCCCGTTCTTTAGTAACAATGAAGCAGGTCAGTTTCACATGGCGAATATGGATCATATCGACTACTCTACTCTTCACAAAAATACAGAGCATAGCGTACAAAGCGGAGTCCCAGCTTTTAAAGAAGCCTAAGCTCAGAATAACCATACCATCCATTAAGAACATAATATTCCCCATCGGAATATCCCGTTTACGTGAAATAATCGAGCCTAATATATCAAATCCCCCCGAAGAGCCCCCTGTACGGAGAGAAAAACCAACACCGCCAGCAATAATTACACCGCCGAAAATACTTGCCAGAATGGGGTCTTTGGTCAACTGCACCTCAGGAATAATGGTTATGAACCAGGTTGTAGCCACGACAGAAAGCAAGCTTAGTAAGATGTATTTTTTTCCCACTGCAATAAATCCCCAGACAATTAAAGGAAGGTTTATTACAAAATAAAGCTTGGAGATGTACTTCGGATCCGTTAAATAACCGACGACCGAGGCAACCCCTGCTACCCCACCGCTCAGAAGCTGATGAGGAATTAGAAACATTCGCATCCCGCTTGCAATTAAAAAGGCTGAAAAAATAATAATAGCTACTTCCTTAAGTGGTCTGACTACGGTACGCATAGATGGCGATAACCCGTAACTTCGAACTTGCATGACACAAATCCCCTCTTTTTCTAATGTCTTTATAGTCTGCTCTTTTTGAAAATATAAACCCACTATATTTCCAATTAACAAGGATACCACAGATGGAAGTGTTCGTAAAAAATAATTTTATCGTACTGATTATATTTATTTATATAGGGGCGTACTATGAACTCTTTCACAGCGGGACTTGCAAATCTGTCATTTCTCCTTGTCTAAAGTGAGTAATTATCGCATATCCATGGATAAGAGAAAGACAAACAAGCCCTCGATATCATTTGGTTTGAATTTGTAAAAGTTAGGAGTGGAGTGGATTGGACAAGTATGTAAGTTGGATGGCAATTCTTCGAATGTTCTCAGGTAGTGCGGAGATTATAGCTGCGCTAATTATGCTGCGATTGAATCAAGTAGATAAGGCACTCGCAGTCAATTCTGGACTGGCTTTGGTAGGACCAACGATCTTGATATTGACGACAGCGATCGGACTTACAGGAATGGCTCAGCAGTTGTCCTGGAGCAAACTGGGCTGGGTGGGCTGCGGTGTAGCCTTTCTCTTAATCGGGATTCTAAAAAAATGATAGATGATAGGCATATTGAGCGCGTACAAGCATAAATATGGAATAAAGCAATTAGATAGAGGACAACTTGGGGGTACTTTGTATGGTAGATGATTGGCTGCAATTGTTTCCTGAAAAAGTAAGAGCACTGTTAAAGTGCCTTCCCCTTCCGCTACTTGGAATGGTGGAAGAGATTCGGGTCCGTGAAGGTCGTCCGCTTGAAATTAACTATTCAGGTAAATATCACTTTCTTAGAGCAAATGGCAGCTTAACACAAAGACCGGAAGAAGCCTATAGGCCGGATCGGGAGGACAGTCATAGACTGCTAGATCTGATCAGCAACCATTCACTATATACGATGGAAGAAGAGCTGAGAAAGGGATTTATAACAATTCCTGGCGGCCATCGAATAGGACTTGCTGGTCGGACGGTCTTGAGTGGTGGGGGTGTTGAGCATCTAAGAGACATTACAAGCTTCAATGTCCGCATAGCCCGTGAGGTTCCCGGTGTCGCGGATAAGGTGCTCCCTTATCTGCTGGACAAGGGGAGGCATCGAATGATGCACACTTTGATCCTCTCGCCCCCACAGCACGGTAAGACAACACTTCTTCGCGATATCGCAAGACAAATCTCTTTAGGCGATTTGGGGAAGCGCGAAAGCGGAAGACCCGGTTTGAAGGTGGGGATTGTCGATGAACGTTCTGAGATTGCCGGAAGCAGACGCGGAATTCCCGCCTTTGATGTCGGTCCGCGTACAGATATTCTCGATGGTTGTCCCAAAGCAGAAGGCATGATGATGATGATTCGGTCCTTGTCACCGGATGTATTGATCGCGGATGAGATTGGTCGTCCTGAAGACGCCGATGCGGTAACCGAAGCACTGCATGCTGGAATATCAGTCGTTGCTTCGGCTCACGGCAAAGAGGTAATAGAACTGGCTCGTAGACCGGGACTAGGGGCTCTATTGGAACAAAAGATGTTCGAGAGATACGTCATTCTGCATCGTTCAGAAGCGGGGCTCACCTTTCGTATTCTGGATGGGCAGAAACGCGGATTGCTGCTTATCTCTCCCGGGGATCGATTAGGCGGTGATTTACATGCTTAAGCTATTCGGTGCCGTGCTAATTGTGCTGGCTGGTACGCTGGCAGGGCTCCAATTTGCAAGACAATATGCAGACAGGCCAAGACATATTAGAGGTTTAATAGCAGCGCTACAGCGGCTAGAGACAGAGATTATGTATGGCTTTACCCCATTGCCTGAAGCTATGCGGCGTATTGGGATTCAGTCTAAGGAGCCGCTCAAGACGTTGTTTGTTAAAACAGCTGAAGAGATGAGCCCGCCCCATGACCGAAGTGCCCAGGATGCCATCCAGAGGGCTATGGATATGCATTGGAAGACTACCGCAATGAAGGGGACAGAAAAAGAGATTCTCCGCCAGCTCAGTTGTACTCTCGGCACAAGCGATAGGTCGAACCAGAGCACTCATATCGCGTTAGCATTGCAGCAATTGAAGCAGGAGGAGTCGGTGGCCAGAGAGGATCAAGGCAAATATGAAAAGTTGAGTAAAAGCCTGGGTCTGCTGCTTGGAGCATTGATCGTCATTTTGATCTTTTAGCGAGGTGCCAGGAATGAATATTGAAGTCAATGCGATTTTTCAAATTGCCGGCATTGGCATAATTATCGCCATGATACACACGGTGCTTAAACAGATGGGAAAAGAAGATTTCGCACATTGGGTCACCGTGATCGGGTTCGTCGTCGTGCTATTTATGGTTATCCGAATGCTGGACGGACTGCTGCAGGAAATAAAAACGATCTTTCTTTTTCAATAGGCGTGCTATGGAGATCATTCAAGTTGTTGGAATAGGGCTGATATCGACCATATTGATTCTCGTACTGAAGGAACAAAAACCGATGTTCGCCTTCCTTCTCGCTACTGCCACTGGGATTCTGATCTTTCTGTTTCTAATCGGCAAGATTGGAATGATTCTGTCCACACTGGAGCGGGTGGCAGAGTCATCGGGGATGGAAATGATCTATTTAAAGACCGTGTTCAAAATTATAGGGATTTCATATATCGCTGAATTTGGAGCACAGATCGTGCGCGATGCAGGACAGGAATCAATTGCTTCCAAAATAGAACTCGCCGGAAAAGTCCTGATTATGGTACTAGCTGTACCTATTATCAGCATCATTATTGAAACGGTCATGAAGCTGCTACCTGCTTAAAGCGATTGAATTAAGCCAAGCAACGATTAGGGAGGAGAAGTTATGCAAGAGCGCAGTGTTTTTCGTCCTCCAAAATTAAAAATAATACTGCTGCTGCTCCCCTTTCTCTTCATTCTATGGTTTGCAGGTACAGCTCAGGTGGCCATAGCTTCTCTAGCAACTCCAGCACCTGGATCAGGGAATTCCTCCCCAGTAGACCAGTGGGTCAAGGGTCAGGTGAGCAATTTGCCAACGGATAAGGTGGAGTCGTACTGGGATCAACTGATGAAGGATTACGGAGGTTTTTTTCCAGACGGGGCAACACCTTCGCTTATGGACATGCTGCTTCCGGGGGATAAGGGACTCAGCTTGCAGAGTGTGTTATCAGGACTTCTTGGATTTATGTGGCATGAGGTGCTGTACAACGGGAGGCTGCTGGTCACGATTGTCATGGTCAGTGTGCTCAGCATGATACTGGAGACGCTGCAAACCGCTTTTGAGCGAAAAACGGTCAGCAAGGTGGCTTATACGCTCTGTTATATGGTGGTGCTAGTGATTGCCGTGAACAGCTTCAATGTTGCTATCGGTTATGCGAAGGATGCTATCGACCGGATGATTGATTTTATGATGGCTATGATTCCGCTGTTGTTCGCTTTGCTGGCTTCGATGGGGAACATCGTTACCGTCTCGGTCACACATCCACTGATTGTTTTTATGATTCATACCGTAGGTACTCTGATTCACACCATTGTCTTTCCACTATTATTCTTCTCTGCTGTGCTGCATCTCGTAAGTGCATTGTCGGAGAAATACAAGCTGACTCAATTGGCGAATCTGCTAAGAAATATCGGGGCTGGATTGCTAGGCGTACTGCTCACTGTGTTCCTCGGTGTGATTTCAGTCAGGGGAATTACGAGTTCAGTGACAGATGGTGTTACGATTCGGGCCGCTAAATATATCACAGGCAACTTTGTTCCGGTCATCGGAAAAATGTTCGCGGATGCCACAGACACAGTGATCTCCGCTTCACTTCTGGTGAAGAACGCCATTGGGCTATCCGGTGTCATTATCATTTTGTTCTTATGTGCTTTTCCAGCGATCAAAATCCTGGTGCTTGCTCTGATCTACAATGTTGCTGCTGCTGTAATGCAGCCTTTAGGAGAGACGCCGATTGTGGTCTGCTTACAGACGATCGGAAAAAGCATGGTGTACGTATTCGCAGCTTTGGCAGCCGTATCGTTAATGTTTTTTATGGCCGTCACGATCATGCTAACCGCAGGCAATTTAACCGTCATGATGAGGTGACTATGCTGACAAAACTTAGCGGGTGCTTTCGAAGTGAGTTTTGTACGAAGTAATTTCACTGAAGGGTATGCTGACAAAACTTAGCGGATGCTTTCGAAGAGAGTTTTGTACGAAGTGATTTCACTGAAGGTTATACTGACAAAACTTAGCGGGTGCTTTCGAAGAGAGTTTTGTACGAAGTGATTTCACTGAAGGTTATACTGACAAAACTTTAAGGAGGAAAAGATGAGCTGGTTAGGAGGATGGCTGCGGGAGATCATTCTTGTCGTATTGTTAGCATCGTTCGTTGAGTTGCTCCTTCCGAGTAAATCTATGGAGCGTTATGCGAGGCTGGTGCTGAGCCTCCTGATCCTACTTACCATGCTTAGCCCAATCGTTTCTCTCCTGAAAGGTGACGCAATAGCCGAGCTGAGTATAGCCATGGGGCGGCAGGAGAAAGAGGGAGGCTTGTTCACAGGAGGGGGAAGCGGAGATCCTTCTTTGGAAAAGATTCTGGCTGATGGGCAAAAGCTTGCGCAGGGGCGTCAGGATCAAAGCCTCAAGCTGGCGGCTGAAGAGGTTGCTGAACAAATGAGGGAGCAAATTATCAGCGAGACCGGCAAACGCGGGGTTAACGTCGCTGTAACGCTCAGTATGGCGAAATCCGGCGGTTCTGGTAACGAGGATATTCCTGTTATCTCCGCAGTGAAGGTCTCGATGTCCTCGGCGACAGGTAATCCCATAGGGGTTTCCGGAACCTCCAGCACAGCGGCTGCTCCACCAATTGCTATCGCTCCAGTAGAGCCTGTTGAAGTGAAAATCGGTGCAAATCCAGAGAATGGATCAGCATCAGCAGATGAACCGAAAGCAGTAAACGGAAATGTATCAGAAGATAACAAAACTTCAAGTGAAACGGAATCCATCGTAAAGCTATTGGAACAAAAATGGGATTTGGATCCCAAAGTAATCCAAGTGGATGGCGGCGTTGTGAATAACGTCAAGTTATGAGTCTGCAGCTTCTAAACTAACAATTTTAGGAGGGATAAGCGTGGGCAATTGGCTGAAAAAGCTGGAGCAATGGGCTGGGGGCGGGGCTGGCAGTCCGAAGAGAAGTCATACTTTTCGCTGGCTGATCATCTTAGGCCTGCTGGGCGCAGCGATAATGCTGTTTAATTCCTTCGTCAATGTGAAGAAGATTGATAACGAGAATACAGGGCGTGAGCCGCCGCTGAATCAGTCCTCCCAAACGGCGCTGGTTCAGAGTGATCCAACAACATCCAATTCGTTCGACAGCATTGAACTGGCGATGGAGAATCGAATGAAGGAGATTTTGGAGAAAATCGTCGGTGTCGGTACAGTCGATATCATGGTTACCGTGGAGTCAACAGAAGAAATTGTTGTGGTGCGCAATATGAACGACTCCCAGCAACTTAGTGAGGAGACGGATGCCAGTGGTGGTAAACGTCACACGACACAATATACAAGGGATGGCGAAATCGTAACTTACTCGCAATCGGGCGATGAGACACCTATTGTGACGAAGCGGATTAAGCCTCAGGTCCGTGGTGTGCTGGTAGTTGCCAAAGGGGCAGAGAACAAGGTTGTCCGTGGACTCATAGAGCAGGCTATTGAGAAAGGCTTGAATGTACCGATTCAGCGCATTTCAGTAGTACCACGCAAACAAGAGTAGCAGGAGAAAGTCAAGAAGTGAGTGCTTCCGAAGCAGCCACTAGATTAAATTTTAGGAGGAATAAAGAATGAACGGCAAAAGACAAACAATATGGTTGGTTTCTATGCTCAGTTTGATGGTTGTACTCTCGGCATACTATTTATTTACTGAAGATTCAGGTGCATCGGTTCCAAAAGACACAGCAGGAACTATGCAGGTAGACTCCTTGAAAAAAGATACAGCAAACGCAGCATTACCAACGGTTGGCGACAAAGGTATCGTTGTGAACGAAGTGGTCAGTCAAGGAGATGTTGTTGCTGATGGAGGCGTTGTAGATAACGCTACAGCCACTGACGATAGTGCAGCTACTGCAACTACTGATGACAGTGCAACTACAGCGGTTAAGGATGATAGCAGTAAAGCTGCAGCAGACAGCGGTAACTCTGAGAAAGCTTCGACGGACACTGCTGCAAAAGACTCCAGTAAAACTTCTGACACAGCAACTAAGGACACAGCAGCTAAGGATACAGTAACTAAGGATACGGCAGCTAAGGATACAGCGGCTACTACAACATCCAAAACCCCTGCTAAGAATGATAAAGAAATCCTGGATGAAGTAGCCTCACAAAGTGTATCGGCGAGCAGCATGTTCACTAACTACCTGTATGAACGTGAGCAAAAGAACCTAAAGAGCCAACAAGACTTACTCGCTTTGATTAACGATATGGAGAAGACGCCTGCTGACAACGCAGTTGCTCAAGAACAACTCCTTAACCTTGAAGAAAAAGAATCTAAAATTACGGGCATCGAAGAACAGCTTCAACAAAAATATGGAGAAGCCATCGTGAAGGAAGAAGCTGGAGACAGCTATAAAGTAGTCGTACTCAGTGACAAGCTGGATGTGAAACAAGCGGTTAGTATCGTTGATCTCGTGATGAAGGAACTGAGTGTGTCTCAGGATAAAGTTAGTGTTCAATACGTTTCCGAGAAATAATAAGACGTGAAATTCTAGGAAAAATGACGAAAGAGCTCGGGTTCTCCCGGGCTCTTTCCATTTCTAGTGTTTATGATATAATACATAAAGTTATCTTGTCCGCTTAAGAAGTGGCTTCGAGAGAAAGCTGAAGGAGTGAACTAATGTATGTTCAAGTTGAGCGAAATTAAGGAATTAATTAAATTGCTGGACCAGACCTCCTCTGTACATGAGTTGGAGATCGAAAGCGAAGGAATGAAGCTTGCAATTCGCAAACCGGATCGCCCTGAAGCTGATGGAACAGCAGTACAGGCGACTCCTTATAATGCCTATCCCTTTACGCCTGCCCCGCAGCCGCAGAGCGTGCAGCAAGTGCCTTATCCAGTAATCAGTGAGGTTCCTCCAGCGCAGCAGCCACAAGCCGTCGCAGAAGGCAAACTACATAAAATTGTATCTCCAATGGTGGGAACGTTTTATAGTGCCGCTTCTCCGGAAATGCCATCGTTTGTTAATGTTGGAGACCGTGTTGGTGAGAAAACTACGGTATGCATTATCGAAGCGATGAAGCTGATGAATGAACTGGAAGCGGAGATTAAAGGTGAAATCGTGTCCGTACTGGCCGAGAATGGTCAGCTTGTAGAATACGGTCAACCACTATTCCTGGTTAAACCGGAATAAATACCGCAGATTACTTATGGAGCGGAAGCTTCGCAAAACTTTGGGAGGAAACGCATGAACATTCAAAAAGTGTTGATTGCCAACCGCGGCGAAATCGCGGTCCGCATTATTAGGGCCTGCCGAGAACTGGGCATTTCCACCGTCGCGGTCTATTCGGAACCCGACCGGGATTCACTGCATGTCCGGTTGGCTGATGAAGCTTACTGCATCGGTCCGATGCCGTCCAAGGACAGCTATCTGAACTTTACAAATATTATGAGTGTAGCCACCTTAACAGAATGTGATGCCATCCATCCTGGTTATGGATTTTTAGCTGAAAATGCAGATTTTGCAGAGATTTGTGAATCTTGCAATATTATCTTCATTGGGCCATCTCCAGATGCAATCAACCGTATGGGTGATAAAGCTGTGGCGAAGGAAACCATGAAGCTGGCTGGCGTTCCGATCATCCCGGGCTCAGATGGCCTCGTAGGTGATGTTGAGGAAGCCGTCATGCTGGGCCGTGATATCGGATACCCGATTATCATTAAGGCTACCGCAGGTGGCGGGGGTAAGGGCATTCGGATTGCTGAGGACGAGGAATCATTGGTGAAGCAGATCACTGCTGCACAACAGGAAGCGCAAAAGGCGTTCGGTAACGCTGGCGTATATCTGGAAAAGTACCTCACAGGTATGAAGCACGTAGAAATTCAAATTATTGCAGATAAACATGGTAATGTAGTGCATTTAGGTGAACGCGATTGTTCCGTACAGCGTCGTCGCCAAAAGCTGATTGAAGAGGCTCCTTGTTCTGTACTCACACCGGATATTCGTGAAGCGATGGGTAATGCTGCAGTTCGTGCAGCACTCGCTGTAAACTATTCGGGAGCGGGAACGCTTGAATTCCTGCTTGGTCCGGATGGACAGTTCTACTTTATGGAGATGAATACTCGTATCCAGGTGGAGCATCCGGTAACTGAAATGGTTACGGGAGTGGATCTGATCAAGGAAATGATCTCTGTTGCAGAAGGCAATCCTTTGTCTTTTACACAGGAAGATATCGTAATTAATGGTTGGTCGATTGAATGCCGTATCAATGCGGAAGATCCAGAGCGTAATTTTATGCCTTCACCAGGTAAAATTGGCTTTTATTTGCCGCCTGGAGGTCTCGGTGTTCGTGTAGACAGCGGGGCTTACCCTGGGTATACGATTTCCCCTTTCTATGATTCTATGATTGCAAAGCTGATTGTATGGGCACCTACACGTCAGGAAGCGATTGCAAAGATGAAGCGCGCCTTGGCTGAATTTGCGGTGGAGGGAATCCACACAACGATCCCTTTCCATCAGAAACTGTTGGAGCATCCAGTGTTTTTGGATGGCAATTTTGACATCAAGTTTCTGGAAGAGCATGAAATTTAGGACGACTTCGCTTTGTTTGTCATAAAGTTCGTCAAATGATATAGTATGTTTAATAAGAGACGTGCTTTACGCTTGAATTTATGAGAATCTTTGTTGAAAGGTGTGAAGTCTAAAATGAGTACATTGCCGACAGAATACGAACGGACAGAAATCGGTGAGATCCAGATTGCTCCTGAAGTGATCGAGGTGATCGCAGGTTTAGCAACCGTTGAGGTTAAAGGTGTAGCAGGCATGAGCGGTGGTTTCGCCGGTGGTATTGTTGAGCTTCTCGGACGTAAGAACCTGTCCAAAGGAGTTAAAGTAGAGGTTGGACAACGCGAAGCTGCAGTGGATGTTTCTGTAATCATTGAATATGGTAACCGTCTTCCTGAAGTGGCTGCTGAAATTCAGCGTAATGTAAAGCGTTCCATCGAGACTATGACTGGTCTGACTGTTGTGGAAGTGAATGTGCATATTCATGATGTACAATTCAAGAACAACAACACTGTAGACAAGAACGAGGAAGCTGAAACGGTTCTTCGCGTGAAATAACAGTCGTCGTTCTTCCATAAACCCCCGACAGCAAAGTCGAGGGTTTACTCTAATTTAAGGAGGTTATGAGACTCGTGGCAAAAATTTTGGACAGACTTTTGCTGTTTGTCTACAGCTTAAGTATCGGAATATTATCTGTTATTGCCATCCTCCTCTTGAGCGGTGCTATTCCTAAAACTTTGGAGATTGAGAATGGACCAGCAGCTTATATTACTGCAATTGTAGTAGCAGTTGTCTTGTTCCTTCTGAGCATCCGATTTTTCTACATCTCTTTGCGTCGTGATCGCGCTTCTTTACCTTCTGTTGATCAGCGTACAGAGTATGGGGATATTCAGATTTCAGTGGAGACCATTGAGAATCTGAGTCTGAAGGCTGCCGGTAAAGTGAAGGGAATCAGAGATCTCAAATCGCGTATTCGCGTTTCTCAGGCTGGCCTTGAAATTACAATTCGCGCAGTAGTGGATGGTGAACATTCATTGCCGCTATTAACCACAGAAGTGCAGCGTCAGGTGCATGATTTTGTGCAGGAGACAACCGGTATTCCGGTTGCAGATGTGTCTGTGTACATTGCTAACCTCACGCAGTCTCCAAGCTTCAAAAGTCGAGTGGAATAGAGGTGAGTTTCCCTTATGTCTTGGAAAGAAGTATGGGAAAGTCACGGGGGTAGAATCGCCGGAGTGACTTTCGGCATTGGTCTAGGTTTGATCTATTTAATTTGCGGTTTTTGGGATATGTTGTTCTTTGCACTGGTAGTGTTCATCGGATATACGCTCGGCAAAAGAAAGGATAACGCAGAAGCTCCCCTGTTTCAGTGGCAGGAGCTGATCACGCGTCTGTCCGGACGCTGGCGTCCCTTCAAATGAACCGCGATAGTCTTTTTCCCGGAGCATTAAGCCGTAAGTTTGTGTTGTCCAATGCCCCAGGAAGAAAGGCTTTGCGGTTTTTTTAATTAAGAAATTTATCATTAACGGACAATAATCCTCTAAGGATTAGGGATAGAAGTCGAAGAATTTGGGCTTAAAATAATTGTAGGCGATGCAATTAAAAGTTTGAATGATTATCACACTAGAGGTGTGAAGTTCTATCTATGGTTGCCCGACGTTGTAGAAGTTTAAGTAAACATGTTAATGCGATATAAGATTTTAGGAGGAACACATGAAAAGACGTATAGCGAGAGAGATTATTGTCCAAAGCCTGTATCAGATGGAAATGAACGATGTAGAAAGCGCGGATGCCGTAGAAATGCTGCTGGAGGAAGCTTCAGAGGAGAATGAAACCGAACGTGTAATTACGGACGAGATTCAGCTCAAGCACTATGTGGTGGAGCATGTAAACGGAGTATGGGAGCACAAAGTTGCGATTGACGATATGCTTGAGCATTACTTAAAGGGCTGGCAGATGAGCCGTTTGTCACGTGTCGATCGTCAGATTTTACGTCTTGCGGCTTATGAAATGGTGTTTGCGAATGATGTTCCGGCGAAGGTTGCTGTGAATGAGGCTATTGATTTGGCCAAGCATTTTGGAACGGATGATTCCGGTAAGTTTGTAAACGGTGTACTTGGGAAGATGATCCAAGAGATCGATACAATTAAAGCTGACCATTCTTAATATTAAAAAATGTAAGAAAGCTTAAGTTTGCATCTATTCTTTATGTCTTATATTTCTCGCTTAAACGCTTATCGTCCTAATAAGGAAGTCGAAGGCGTTTATGCTTGTACAATAGTAAAGTATATAAAAGGGGAGAGACTATCATGACAGCAGCAATCATCAGTGGTAAACAAGTATCTGAGGAAATTCGTATTGGTATTGCCCAGGAGGTTGCTGAACTGGCGAAACGCGGCGTGAAGCCCGGTCTGGCAGTAATTCTAGTAGGTGAAGATCCAGGGTCACAGGTTTATGTGCGTAACAAGGAAAAATCCTGCATCAGCCTTGGTTTCCATTCGGAAGTGCATAAACTGGATGAGACTACTACTCAGGAAGAATTGCTGGCTCTCGTAGCGCAGCTTAATGGACGCGATGATATTGATGGGATTCTGGTTCAGCTTCCGTTGCCTAAGCATATTGAGGAAAAAGCCGTTATTGATGCTATCTCTGTGGAGAAAGACGTTGACGGCTTCCACCCTGTAAATGTAGGTAACCTAGTGATTGGTGCAGACAGTCTGCTTCCTTGTACACCTGCTGGTGTAATTGAACTAATCAAACGTACAGGAACAGGTATGGCAGGCAAACATGCTGTGGTCATTGGCCGCAGTAATATCGTAGGCAAGCCGGTATCTTTGTTGCTGCAACGTGAGAATGCTACTGTAACGATGTGTCACTCCCGTACAGCTAATATGCAAGAAATTAGCCGCCAAGCAGATATACTGGTTGTAGCGATCGGACGTGCTAATTTCATTGATGCTTCGTATGTGAAACCGGGTGCTGTTGTCATTGATGTCGGTATGAACCGTTTGGATAACGGTAAGCTTGCGGGTGACGTTGATTATGATAGTGCAAAAGAAGTTGCCGGATACATCACACCTGTTCCGGGTGGGGTTGGTCCGATGACCATTACAATGCTGATGAGCAATACGCTGATTGCGGCTAAACGCCGTCACGGCTTGGAATAGGGGTAGGATTCATGGCGGCAGAGCGGCAGGTCTATTCGATAAAAGAACTCAACCGTTATATCCGCATGAAGCTAGACTCGGATACGTTACTTTCGGATGTATGGATTCGCGGAGAGATTTCCAACTTTACGCATCACGGCAGCGGTCATATGTATTTCACGCTAAAGGATGAGAGCAGCCGGATCAAGGCGATTATGTTCGCCTCCCATAACCAGCGCCTGCCGTTTATTCCGAAGGAAGGTGCCCGGGTTATCGCAAGAGGTAATGTGACCGTATATGAACGGGACGGGCAGTACCAGTTCTATGCCACACATATGCAGCCGGATGGAATTGGTAGTCTATATTTAGCTTATGAGCAGCTGAAGAGTAAGCTTGAGCAAGAGGGGCTGTTTGCAGAAGCGCGTAAACGGCCGTTGCCTCGCTTTCCAAAGTGCATCGGCGTAATTACTTCGCCAACGGGTGCAGCTGTACGGGATATCGTGATTACACTCCAGCGGCGGTTTCCGCAGGTGGCAATTGTAATCTATCCCGTACTGGTGCAAGGCAAAGGCGCCGCGCCTTCGATTGTGAAGGCGATTGGAGCGCTGAACCGCATGGGTGAGGCCGACGTGCTTATCGTCGGCCGCGGCGGCGGTTCGCTTGAAGAGCTGTGGGCGTTCAACGAGGAGGAAGTCGCGCGAGCGATATCGGCATCAAGCATTCCGGTCATCTCGGCCGTTGGCCACGAGACCGACTTCACGATTGCCGATTTCGCCGCCGACCTCCGCGCGGCTACGCCCACAGCGGCCGCGGAGCTGGCCGTGCCACATGCCGGCGAGCTTGCTGCGCAGCTTCGCGGGCAGCAGCAGCGGCTGCGCCAAGCGCTGCAAAGACGCGCCCAGCGCGGACGCGAGCGTCACGCGGGGCTGGAACGCTCGCTGGCGCTGGCAGGCCCGCGCCGCTCGCTGATGCAGCACACGCAGCGGCTGGACCAGCTGCGTGAACGGCTCCAGCGCTCAGCGGATGCACGGCTCAGCCGTTCCCGCGAGCGCAAAGCTGTGCTGCATCATAGTCTGCAGCGCTTCCATCCGCACGGCAGTGTTGCCGCTGCGCGGCAGCGCACCGAGAGCATACGCCGTGAGCTGATGGGTGCCATGCAGGCCCGCCTGCAGGAGAAGAAATCTCGCTATGCAGCGGAGATTCGTCATCTGGATGCGCTAAGCCCGCTAAAAGTCATGTCGAGAGGCTACAGCTTAGTCTATGACGAGGCAGAAGAACATTTAATAAAATCGCTGACCGAAGTGCAGCTTGGCGATCTTGTAGTGATAAAGATGAACGACGGACAGCTGAACTGCCAGGTATGGGGAATGAAGGAGGATGGCAAAGACGATGACGAAGGAAGCGGAACTTGATTTTGAAGGCGCCATGGACCGACTGGAGGAAATCGTACGTGAGCTTGAACACGGCGACGTTCCCCTGGAGAAGGCCATCGATTTATTTCAGCAAGGCATGAAGTTATCTCAGCTTTGCGGCAGTAAGCTTGAACAGGTAGAGCGTAAGATCGAAATGATTACCCTAGAGGACGGAGAACTGCGCAAGAAGCCGTTTGGTGCACGTCTGGAAGGGGACGCCGATGACTCGCTTTGATCATGAGCTTGAGAAAAGTTCTGCAGGAGAAACACAACGGCAGCCTCTAGAGGATTACATCGCATCTATCGGTGACGTAGTCACACATGAATTAGAAGCTATTCTTCCTACGCAATGGAAGGTTCCGGAGAATTTGCAGCAAGCGATGATGTATTCACTAATGGCTGGGGGCAAACGCCTCCGGCCACTGCTGGTGATTTCTGCTTGTGAAGCTCTCGGAGGAAGTCGAGAGGCTGCTTTGCCTGTCGCTGCGGCTATAGAGATGGTACATACCTACTCGTTGATTCATGATGATTTACCTGCCATGGATAATGATGATTATCGGCGTGGAAAGCTTACGAATCATAAAGTCTTTGGGGAAGCTACGGCGATCCTTGCGGGTGATGCGCTTCTGACCCATGCTTTTTACAGTGTGGTACAAGCTTCACGGAAATTTGGTGTTCCAGCTGAAAGTGCATTATCCATCGTTGAGGATTTGGCTGAAATGGCAGGTCCACGCGGCATGGTTGGCGGTCAGATTGCAGATATGGAAGGCGAACAGGGTCTAACGGATCATGCACAGTTGAAATACATTCATCTGCATAAGACAGGAGATTTGATTATCTTCTCGCTGCTAGCCGGCGGTCGTATTGCAGGCGCTAACGAGCAGCAGCTCGAGGCCTTACATGAATTTGGAACAGCCGTTGGACTCGCTTTTCAGATCCAAGATGACATTCTAGATCTGGTTGGGGACGAAGGCAAGCTTGGTAAAAAGACAGGCAGTGATGTCAAACAGCATAAGGTAACCTATCCTTATTTTATTGGCCTCGAAGCCTCGCGTGAAGAAGTGAAGCAGCTTACAGAAACAGCCCGTAATGCTGTACTGAACGGCGGCTTTCACGACCACCAGCGCCTGCTGGAAATTGCAGATTATTTAATGGCACGAGATCACTAATTATGAACTTTCGAAACGGCTGTATTTCGACAGCCGTTTCGTTTGTGTTATAATGGGTTTTATATAATTTACAACATCTAGGAAAGCGGGGAACTATACGTGCTGCTTCCACAAATAAATGATCCTGAACAACTGAAATCTCTGTCAATTGATGAGTTAAATACTCTAGCGGAGGAAATTCGTCGATTTCTGATTGAGAAGCTTACAGCAACTGGTGGGCACCTTGGATCCAATCTTGGAGTCGTGGAGCTCACTTTGGCTTTGCATTATTGCTATAACAGTCCTCGGGACAAAATGATTTATGACGTTGGTCACCAGGCCTATGTCCATAAGATACTAACCGGTCGCCAAGACCGTTTCGACACCCTGCGTAAATATCAGGGCTTGTGCGGATTCGTTAAGCGCTCCGAAAGTGAGCATGATGTGTGGGAAGCTGGACACAGCAGCACCTCATTATCAGCAGCAATGGGGATGGCGATGGCCCGTGATCTCAAGGGTGAGGACAACAAAGTAATTGCCGTGATCGGTGACGGAGCACTTACTGGCGGAATGGCGTTTGAAGCACTTAACCATATTGGTCATGAGAAGCGTAAGCTGATGGTTATTTTGAACGATAATGAAATGTCCATAGCTCCTAACGTAGGGGCAATGCACAATTACTTAAGCAAGATTCGTTCAGATCGCCACTATTTGCGTGCTAAAGATGAGGTTGAGGGGCTGCTTAAGAAGATTCCGGCCATCGGAGGGCGTTTAGCGAAGACCGCTGAACAGTTAAAGAACAGTCTTAAATATATGATGGTACCTGGTGTATTGTTTGAAGAGCTAGGCTTTACGTATCTCGGTCCGGTGGATGGACATGATTTAGAGAAAATGATTGATACCTTCCACCAAGCAGATAATGTGGCTGGACCTGTACTTGTGCATGTATTGACGACCAAGGGCAAGGGCTACAAACCGGCTGAGACCGATTTCTATAAATCGCATGCTATTTCGCCTTACAAAATTGAATCGGGTCAGTCGCTTAAAGCTGTGGGTCCGCCAATGTACACCGAAGTATTTGGCAGTACGCTAATTGAACTGGGCCGGGAGGATTCGCGTCTGATTGCAGTTACACCTGCGATGCCAGGAGGCTCGGGTTTATTCCCATTTGCGAAGGAATTTCCGGATCGTATGATTGATGTCGGGATTGCGGAGCAACATGCGGCTACACTTTGTGCAGCTTTGGCTATGGAAGGGATGAAGCCGGTATATGCGGTGTATTCCACCTTCATGCAACGTGCCTATGATCAGATCGTTCATGATATTTGCCGTCATAACGCAAATGTTATGTTCGCTATTGACCGCGCTGGATTTGTAGGTGCGGATGGTGAGACTCATCAGGGTGTGTACGATGTTGCCTTTATGCGCCATATTCCGAATATGGTGATGATGATGCCTAAAGACGAAAATGAGCTGCGTCATATGATGAAGACGGCGCTTGAATATAATGACGGCCCGATCGCTTACCGATACCCTCGAATTAATGGTACGGGTGTGACGATGGATGCAGAGATGCATACCATTCCAATCGGATCGTGGGAACGTCTGCGTACTGGGGAAGGTTATGCGGTTGTTGCTTGCGGCCCTATGGTTCAAGTGGCTGAAGAAGCCGCTGATTTGTTGAAGCGTGAAGGAATTCAGGTGGGCGTCGTGAATGCGCGTTTCCTGAAGCCGCTCGATAACTCTATGCTGCTTGATTTGGCTCACGCTGGAACCAGTATGGTTGTTATTGAAGAGGCTAGCCAAGCAGGAAGTCTCGGCAGTGCGGTATTAGAATTCTACGCAGAGAATGAAATTTATGATGCTCGTGTACACCTGATGGGTGTACCTGACATCTTTGTGGAGCACGGCTCCATTAAAGAACAGCGCCAGGAAACAGGTCTTACTGTAGAAAAACTATGTGCACGTATCAAGTCCATGATGGCTTTGAGTGCTTATAATTACAAAACAACTTCGTCTTCCTAAGTGGAAGCCGGAAATTAGCAACCCTTTGAACGATCGGGAGATGACCATGGAACACCGTAAAGAACGGATAGATGTATTGCTTGTTGAGCAAGGTTTTTATGAAAGCCGTGAGAAAGCTAAAGCAGCCATTATGGCAGGGCTAGTGCTCGCGGATGAGGAACGCATTGAAAAGGCTGGTATGAAGGTGTCACGGGAGGCAACTCTTAAGGTTAAGGGCTCTGTGCATCCTTATGTCAGTCGTGGGGGCCTAAAGCTGGAGAAGGCTCTTCGTCAATTTAACATTGATCTTACGGGACGGACCATGTTAGACATCGGTGCTTCTACTGGAGGCTTCACGGATTGTGCACTTCAGAATGGAGTAAGCCATGTGTACGCGATAGATGTTGGTTATAATCAGCTGGATTGGTCGCTGCGTAATGATGAACGCGTTAGTGTTATGGAACGTACGAATTTCCGATATATGACGCCTCCAGATTTGGTGGGTCCGATCCCGGATTTTGCGAGTATTGATGTTTCGTTTATCTCCTTAAAAATAATTCTTCCACCGCTCAAAGCGTTGCTTAAGCGCCCGGCGGATATTGCCGCGCTGATTAAGCCGCAGTTTGAGGCGGGGCGGGAGAAGGTTGGTAAATCAGGTGTGATTCGTGACTCTGCTGTCCATAAAGAGGTATTGATTAATGTACTGACCATGGCGGCAGAGCTGGGTTACCAGCTACAGGGATTAACCTTTTCACCGATTACAGGTGGGGAAGGGAATATCGAGTTTCTTGCTCACTGGAGACTAACGCCTGAAACAGCGGAAGATGAAGAGGTATTATTACCTTCAGATGCTGTCTCATCAGTCATACCAGTGGAGGATTTCCCATCTCTAGCGGATGAAGTGATTAAGCAGGCTACAGGTACTTTTAATGTAAATTCAACTCATGGAAACTCATCGCGCCGGTGAGTTTCTTTTTCCATATGGTCAAGTCAGTGAAATCGAATATACGGAAAGCTCCTAAAAAGCCTGCGCAGAAGAAGGAATTAGCAAGGCTTCACGCGAATAAATCACCGAGGTGATTGATAGTGGCGGGTAGCTCTGACAAGGTCGTCATGGCGTTTATTGGAGTAGCATTATCGATTTTTATAATTTATCGGATATATATATGGCTGCAAAGTTCTCCGCGTTCTTTCATGAAGGATCAGATCCCGTTTAATAAAGTGATTATTCCTCACCCTTCTATAGACATACTAGAGGATGAAGGGTATGAGGTGGTTGGAGGGAAGCTCAAAATCCCGTTGTCCTTCAACGTAAACGGGGCACAGATGTATAGCCGATTATTTATAGATTATGTGGCGACTAAGGAAGAAGGATCAATATATTTGGTCATCCTTTCCAGACCACGCAAACCTTTAGATTTCACAGGAAGTGGCTTACGGGATACCTTGCTTCCGTACTTACTGATTTATCCGGAATGCAGCGGAGTTCTGTATGTTAATGTTGCTGCGGGATCTATTCAAGTGATTAAGCTCGGCAGGGATGACGGAGAATCAAACTGAGTCCATATTTAACTAGGTGTATGCTTCCGAAGTAGTTATGCCGAAGCTATTCAGGATGCATCGCTTACAAAACTAAGTCTATGCTTCCGAAGTAGTTTTGTCGCTGCTAATCTGGAAGTGTCGCTTACAAAACTTTAGGAGGCAACAATGAAGGGACAACGACATATTAAGATACGCGAGATTATTACGCAAAAGGATATCGAGACACAGGACGAGCTGGTAGAAGCTTTGCGTGAATCTGGTTTCCAGGTTACTCAAGCGACTGTATCTCGGGATATTAAAGAGCTATTGCTTATTAAGGTTCCTATGGATGATGGAAGATATAAATATTCACTTCCAACCGATCAACGGTACAATCCAATCCAGAAGCTGAAGCGCGTTCTAGTGGATAATTTTGTACAGATCGATTCATCGGCTAATCTTGTGGTGATGAAATGCTTACCGGGGACCGCTAACTCAGTGGCAGCTTTGATCGATAATATTGACTGGCCACAAATTATGGGTACCATCTCTGGTGATGATACCATTCTTATTATTTGCCGCCAGCCTGAGGACAGCAAGACCGTAATTTCACAAATTATGGGTTATATTTCTTAAAATATAAAAAGTATTAACATCATTCTATCGAATTCTTATCATCTTCTCGGAGGTGCTCTATTAGTGTTAGAAACCTTGTCTATTCGCAATCTAGCCGTCGTTGAGGCGGTAGATGTGCATTTTTATCCTGGCTTCCATGTGCTTACAGGGGAGACTGGGGCAGGTAAATCCATTATTATTGATGCGCTTGGACTGATTGCCGGAGGCCGCGGTTCCGCGGATTCTATTCGTTACGGCTGTGAAAAAGCAGAGATGGAAGCGCTCTTCAGCCTTCCCAGCGGTCATCCCGTCTGGGATACTTTGGAGCGCCTTGGCATTGAGGCCCAGCGTGAGGAGCATCTTATTATACGTCGTGAGCTTACTTCTCAGGGGAAAAGCACATCACGCGTAAACGGACAAATGGTCAATCTTACGATGCTTCGTGAAATTGGCGAGCAGCTGGTGAATATTCATGGACAGCATGAACACCAAAACTTATTGAAGGCAGAACGACATTTGGGACTGCTGGATACATACGGAGAACCTATAATCGGGCCGCTTAAAGCGGTATATCAGGAAAAGTATTCCGCCTTTGCGAAAGTGGAGAAAGAGCTCCGAGAGCTGCAGGAATCCAGTCAGAAGGCATACCAAATGCTTGATTTATATCGTTTTCAGTTAGAAGAAATTTCATCTGCCGCATTAAAACCGGGAGAAGATGAATTACTTGCCGAAGAACGGGTCAAACTATCCCACAGTGAGAAAATGATGGATTCCGTATCCGGTGCATATGAGCTCCTCTATGATAGACAAGGCTTAGAATCCATCGGTAATGTCATTTCAAGGCTCGAGGATGCGGTTCGTTACGATGAAAAGGGTCTTAAATCCGTGCTTGAGCAGTTGCAGTCCTCTTATTATCAACTGGAGGATGCTGCATTTCAGCTTCGTGATTACCGCGAAGAGATTGAGTTCAACCCACAGCGACTCGAAGAAATCGAGAACCGTCTTGATTTAATCACCGGACTTCGCCGTAAATACGGAGATAGTGTAGAACAGATTCTGGCTTATTATGAACAAATCCATCGGGAAACCGATCTGCTTGAGAATAAAGATGAATATCTGGAGAAGCTGACGACCAAACGCGATGCATTGTTAGCTGTGTTGATGGAAGCAGCTACTGAATTAAGTGATGCACGGAAGCTGTGTGCGTCTGATCTGGCCACGCAAGTGGAAAGTGAGCTTAAAGATCTTCAGATGGAAAGAACCTCGCTACAGGTTAAATTAGATACGCTGGAGGACCCACGTGGTGTTGAATATAAGGGTCGGCGTATACGTCTCACAAGACAAGGGATCGACAGTGCGGAATTTATGATTTCCCCTAACCCTGGCGAGCCGTTAAGACCTCTTGGCAAAATTGCCTCGGGTGGTGAGTTGTCGCGTATTATGTTGGCAATGAAGAGCATTTTTGCGCGTCATGATGCAATTCCAGTTCTGATTTTTGATGAGGTGGATACCGGTGTGAGTGGTCGAGCTGCTCAATCCATTGCAGATAAACTGTATAAGCTGTCCTCCACCTGTCAGGTGTTCTCCATTACGCACTTACCGCAGGTGGCTTGTATGGCTGATCATCAGTACTTAATCCGCAAAAAGGTTGAGGACGGAAGAACCATGACTGAAGTGGAATCACTCTCGAATGATGGACGTGTAATGGAGCTTGCCCGAATGCTGGGTGGGGTGGAAATTACCGAAAAAACATTGCACCATTCGCAGGAAATGCTCAATTTGGCTGAGGCCAGTAAGGCTGCAACAAGCTAAGCGGAACAATGATTGACAGTAATAAAAGCCTGGGGGCAAGGTTATCTTATAGGTACGCAATTGGCGACCACCTTTTTCGTCAAGCGAAAGAAGCAAAAGGGAGCGTGACAGCCATTGAAGCCTAACCTCAGGAAGTTAATGCCAGGCCTTTTATTTGCCTTCTTTCTTAGTTTATCGGGCATAACGGGAACCCACCAAAGTTTTGCCGCACCATTGAACAGTGAGCCTGCCAAGGTGACTGCGCAAGGAATGAAACCGGAACTGAAGGTGATCCCGGGAGGTCAAACGATCGGAGTGAAAGTGAAATCAGCAGGTGTTCTGGTTGTAGGACATCATCTGATTGAAGTATCCGAGAAATCTAAGCTTTCCCCCGGTGAAATCAGCGGTTTGGTACCTGGTGACTTGATGATCTCCATTGATGGAGAGAAGTTGGACGAGTTATCTAAGGTGGCCAAGCTTGTGGATCGCGCCGGAAAAGCGAATAATTCTCTGACGATTGTCTTTAAACGCGCTGGGAAAGAGCATACAGCCAAGCTCAAACCCGCGTATGATATTAATGACAGAGTCTGGAGGCTAGGCCTGTACATTCGAGATTCTGCAGCGGGTGTCGGCACATTAACTTTTTATGCCCCGAAACAGGGTGTCTATGGAGCTTTAGGACATGTGATTACGGACATGAATACAGGAACACCAATCGTTGTTGGCAGCGGTCATATCGTTCAGTCCAGTGTAACGTCGATATCTAAAAGCCAAGATGGCGATCCTGGTGAGAAACGAGCTCATTTCTTGAAAGAAAGCCAAGTGCTTGGCAATGTTGAGAGCAATACAGATTTTGGTATCTTCGGTAAAATGAATCGTAATCCCGAGCATAGTCTTTATAAAGAACCTATTCCTGTGGCAATGAGCAATCAAGTCAAGGAAGGGCCTGCTGAGATTCTAACCGTTGTAGATGGGCAGCAGGTGGAACGGTTTAAGGTTGAGATCATTCATGTGGCACATCAGCAGACACCAGCTACAAAGGGTATGGTAATTCGTATTACAGATCCTCGGCTGATCGATAAGACAGGTGGTATCGTTCAAGGGATGAGCGGAAGTCCAATCGTTCAAAATGGACGGCTCATCGGCGCAGTAACTCATGTATTCGTAAATGATCCTAAGTCCGGATATGGCTGCTTCATCGAATGGATGCTTAAGGATTCTGGTGTAACGCTACAGGAGAATAGGTATCCATTAAATCTTAAGGCGGTTTAGCCTTAAGATTTTTTTGTCGAAGGATTACGAAGATTATCGAACTTTGAAATAAAATATTTAATTATAATCCATGCCAGAAAAAAAATAAAGAAAAATAATTTTCGACAGAAGGGAATTCAATCTCCATGTCGAAAATGTTAAGAGACAAGAAAAAAATGTTATTTTCGAATAGCAGATATAATTAAGGAGGAAGCAGCCAGTGCAGAATATTGAAGTGTTGTTGGCCGATGATAACAGGGAATTTACGAACTTGCTTTCCGAATACATTTCTGAACAAGAAGATATGACGGTAACGGGTATCGCCTACAATGGTGAAGAGGTGCTTCAAATGCTCAGCGAAGCACGTAAAGTTCCCGATGTCCTTATTCTTGATATCATCATGCCTCATTTAGACGGTCTGGGTGTCTTGGAACGTCTGCGTGATATGGATCTGAATCCTCAACCGAAGATCATCATGCTGACCGCTTTTGGTCAGGAGAACATCACTCAAAGAGCTGTACAGCTTGGTGCATCCTATTATATTTTGAAACCGTTCGATATGGAGGTCCTGGCAAATCGTGTACGTCAACTTGTCGGGGTCCAAGGCAGCATGAGCTCATCCTCGAACATGTACAACTATTCGTCGACGTCCAGATCGAATGTAGTGCCGCTTACGAAGGGCAAGAATCTTGATGCTAACATTACCTCGATCATCCATGAAATTGGTGTTCCAGCACATATCAAGGGCTATCAGTACCTGCGCGAAGCGATCACCATGGTATATAACAATATCGAGATCCTTGGTGCGATTACAAAAACGCTCTATCCAGCCATTGCAGAGAAATTCAAGACCACTCCTTCACGCGTTGAACGCGCGATTCGCCATGCGATTGAAGTGGCTTGGACCCGTGGCAACATTGACTCCATCAGCCATCTATTCGGCTACACCATTAATATCTCCAAATCTAAGCCTACTAACTCGGAATTTATTGCCATGGTAGCAGACAAGCTGCGGATTGAGCATAAGGTTAGTTGAAAGGGTTAGGGGCAGTGCGTGGTAAGTGATTGTGGATTGCTGGTAGGTGTTTATTGGTAAAGTAAGGATACCGATAAATATCCGAAAAGGTGTGTTTAAAACCGATAAATGTTTTTGAGAAGAGCTATAAATACCGCTGTTTATTGGGTTTCCAAAAATCCAATGAAGGGCGGTTTTTTGTTGTGACGGACTTCGAATTTCAAGTAGACAATTTCATGTTATTTTGTTCCTCCAAGAATCTTTCACGTAAAACAATGGCAAGCTATGAACAAGCGCTAAAGCTCTTTGGTCATTACTTAAAGCAGCATTTCAAGATTGAGGAAGTTACAAAGGTGCAGACTGGTCATATACGTCAATACATCAAGTTTTTAAGGGAACGTGGCAAGTACTCTGTTGTAAGCGCTGAAGAATCTAAAAAAGTTAATCATCCAGAACGTCGTGTAGACTTCAAAAAAGAAATTTCAACGACAACCATTGCTAACTATGTGCGGAATATCAAAGTGTTTTTCAATTACCTATATGATGTTCCCGCGCAGTTACTTTATTTTCAATACATTTTTGAACCATACATTTTCTATCGATTACATATAAATGATTACTTAGCACTACACAAATTAGAGACGCTGAATAACTTTTTCGTAACGTAACAAATAGCCTGTTCATTAATAACTAACGTATTAATATCCAAGGTGTTTTCTTATGAAAAAGAATTAGCCCTCTATAAGCTTAATTCAAAGGTAAGAGATTGTGTCTCAATAAAAGATTTTGTATCATCATGTGATGCGTTAGGTAATTATTAATTATATATACAAAATGTTTTAAGGATATAATTTATATAGGTGATAAGATAAATAATTATTAGAATTATATGGAAAGGTGAGATGTTATTGAGTTTACATCCGTCAATATATGATGAATTTGAGTATACTGGGAAGTGGTGGCTTGCTGGGCAGAATGAAAATAAGGTTACTGGAACTTTGAAATTCTCAAAAAAAGGTATTAGACTAGAACTGATATTTGATCAATTTGATAACTTTACCACAAAAGATTTAAATGAAAATATTGAAAGTTATATATTCTTAGGTGATAGTTCTGGCGGGCTTATTACACTTATTGATGGTTATTCTGCAAGGAGTACAACAAGATATTCTACTAGTGGAATACTAAATATTGTGAAGTTGGATTTTGAAACATTACTTGTAGGTAGACATTTTAATAGTATTACTGATATTCAATTTAAGGAATGCTTAGTTCATTACTCTAACCTAGAAACCTGGCTAAGTTATGATCCTTTAGAAATTATTAGTGAAGAAGAAAATTATCCGAAAATAATAGTGAGAAATATTGAAACATTTGAGGTTTATGTTAATTCTCTAAATGCAAAGATATCCTCAACTTTTACTATTCACAGTAAAAGTCAAAGATATAAACAAGAACAATTGATATACATACCTTATATAAAATTCACGACTGAAAGTCACAAAACTTTGGAATGGTTTAGAGAAGCTCTTTGGCATTTTAGGAACTTTCTATGCATACTTACTGATTCAAAAGTATTTATTGAGTCAATGATTTTTAAGAATGAAGATGAAAGCAATGTAAGAGTGTACACTTCACCATCAAATGATTATGAAAAAATGGAACTGGATATCCATAAAGACTTTATATTAGCATTACCGCGGATTGAAAAAAATTTAGAAGTTGTGCTCAATAAGTGGTATGAAATAAATATAAAATCAAGCATGCTACTATATGTTAATACTTTTACAAGGGCTGAAAATATGGTATTAGAAGACATATTTTTAGGTTATGCAAAGGCAGTGGAAAGTGCACATCGAGATAATAAAGTTATTACTAATAAATTTGTTGATGAAGATGTATATTTGAAAACGACAAGTAAAATGTTAGCTGTGATAAAAGAAGATGGTTCTGGTGATTTATACAACAAACTTGCTGCAACCCTAAAATATGCAAATGAATTTGGCTTTCAAAGAAGGATTAAAGAGGTGATAAAATCCTTAGACAGAGAACTGCAAGAAATAGTTCTTATGGGAATGGATATAAAGTATTATGCTGATTTAGTTCGAGTTAACAGGGATTATAATACTCACTTTGGTGAATTAGATAACATGCTATTTAATCCTTATCAATTCATCAATATTAACAAGAGTTTGAAATTAATAGTTCTTAGTTTGATTCTAGAAGAGATTAATATACCTAATGATATACTTCTTTCCGTCTTGCATTTTAATAAAAGGTGGATCGATAGTATTGAAAATGGTAAGGCAGTTTTTAATATTAAAGCAAAATAATTATAATAAAGAGTCTTCGAATTCGAAGGCTTTTTATTATAAGAGTATTAGTAGTACAAACCTGTATTCTAAGTGATTTCTTAATCATCAAATCTTTAATAAGCCATAGATAGAATTTGAGTTTTATGTTCTGCATTATCAGCGTTCCATATTTATTGAAACCCTCCATTAATCAGAATTATTTTAAAATAGTTGTAAAATGGAAATACACATTCTAAAAATTAATTTTAAAGCGGGGAACTTTAGTGGCTACTGATCCTTTCACTTCGGAATTACTGAAACAATCAGTTCACCAAGTAATGCAAAATTGGCTTAAACCTAGTCTTGAAAAAATGAATGCTCAGAGAAAATTGCGGAGGAATATTGAAGACAATACTTTTTTTCTTAAGTTCGAGGAGTATCTTGTTTCTGCATCTAATGAATACAAATATTTGAATACTATTGTATTTAATAATAGATGTAAAGAAAGAGACTCTTTATAGAGCATTGAATAATCGTAAACCAAGCGCAACAGACTGAAGAGTGGTTAGTTAATAAGATAAAGTCATTGTGGTCTGACTGGAAAAGCAATCTTGAGTGGGATACAAAGAATCAATAAAGAAACCACTTCTTGTTTCAGGAGTGGCTTTGTTTTATATGGAGATGTATATTTTGTAGTCAAATTGAACTTTGTGCTTAGATACATTACGATGAACTAACAAATATGCCATATAATCGTGTTAGCATCAGAAGTGTTCAGCATCTAATGGAGAAGAATGGATACTTAGAAATAGAGGTAGAGATCATTTGAGACTTTCTAGTGTCAGCGGCAAGGCGCATCCTCAGAGCATATGGGATTTTAGTGGAGCGACTGTGAGTGGATTAAATGTTGTTGCAGTATTTGGGTAGTTCTATATACTGCATGCAATTTATCTAAGGGGATAGTCACTAATGGCTATCTCTTTTTGTTGTTAATTTACAATAAATCACTGTAATGATTATACAAAACATGGTAACATTTAACTAGTTTGATTGGTTAGAATAGGTTAAAGGAATTAGATATTACATAGTTGAGTTAATGAAAAGGTGATTGATTATTATGGAAATAGATATTGTAAAGTACCTACCTGTAGCAACTGCTATTTTATCAGTTACTCTGGGTTATATGTTTGGTATTAGAACTAAGAAGAATGATAGGTTGGTTCAATTTACGCAAGAAAATATGAAAGAAGTCTTCAGCCCCATGTACCATGAAATGAGGAAGATAATTTCAGACTCAGTTAAACCTAGAGATAGGGAACAGTTACTAGATGCATTTTTTGAAAAATATCTTGCTAATAATACTTCTATTTATAAACTGGGCAACTTAGAGTTAGTGGACACATTCTATGAATTGAGTGAAAATTATCGACAGTTCAAACTATTACGTGATGAAGGACTTTGGAAAGAAATATTATGGGAGTTTAAAAATACTCTCTATTATAAAGTGAAGGAAGGATATAGAAACTCAACAAATTTATTGTATCGTGAGTTTAAGTGGCAACAGTACATTCAAACAAAGCCATATTGGAAGAGGTTCTATTTTGAATCAATGAAGTTTCTATTTGAGACAGTAAAAGGAATTAATGTAATCTCTGCACTACTGGTTTATTTTTCTGGTTTTTTCAAATTGTTAGGACGTGGACTTTTTCCGAAGGACTTTTGGCTTTTTAGTTTGATGCTCCTTGGACTAAGCTTATTCGCTAGTCTAATATTAATTATGCCAAACATACAGTACATTACTTTAACATCAAATTCAAAGGATAGTTTCTCAAGGAAAGTAATGAAAAAGCATTTTCCAAATATTCTCGCAAAATGGGATGGGTTGTTTCTAAAGAAGGATTATACTACAGTGCCGAAAATGTATGAGAAAAGGTTGTTTGAAGAGGAATAATTATAAACGTCAATTTAATTGATAGTTTAGAAGAGATGTTGTACAAAATTAATGTCGAGGTAGCCGACAAGCTGCGGATTGAGCATAAGGTTAGTTGAAAGGGTTAGGGGCAGTGCGTGGTAAGTGATTTTGAATTGTTGGAAGGTGTTTAGGCTAAAACAAATTTGCCGATAAACTTCTTTTTAGGTAATTTTAAGCCAATCAATTTCTTCTTTGTATATGTATAAATTTCACTCCTTTATTGGGTTCGGTAAATCCAATGGAGGAGTGTTTGTTTATGACTGACTTTGAATTTCAGATTGATAATTTTTATGTTGTAGTATATCTACAAACACAATTAATATCACTGATGTAATAGTATTGAAAATGAAATAACAAAGAATGCTTGTGAAAAATCGAGAACAAAAATTATCAGAAAAATCAAAAAAAAGCTCAGTGTAGAAAGCTTAAAACTTGTTCTTGGACAGTTTGATACATCGAGGTATGAACAGTTAACTTTCTTCAATGGAGTTGATTATAGAGATTCTAATGGAACAATTTAGCATCTGATAAAACAAATATTTAATTTAGAAGGAGACATAAGAACTTGAAAAAATAGTGGGAGTGTGAAATGTGGAAAAAATATTATTGGTTTGTATTATGATAATGTTGATGTTAGCATCGGCTAATGGAAATGTTGAAATGACATCAAATCCAAATACTTCAAGTGAGCCTAAACCTGAAACGGATGAGTCTATTATTCCAAAAAACACATCCGTATATTGTGCTCAAGAAAGTATAAATTTGGATAGTGAAACTGAACAAGATTTCTATGGAACTTGGAAAGTTGAGAAGCTTTTAGGATTTGCAAATTCATATAATGATGCTTCTGAATATCCAACTGGGCAAAAATTTATTGGAGATGAAATTATCATCAAAAAAGACTTTTTTTCATCAAAAGGACTTAAAAACTATAGTGTTTATCAATATGAACTAAAAAAACCATTATATGAGATTACAGCGACATGTTATAACTCTGACTCTTTTTATAGATTATATAAAATAGATATCCCAGACTTAAATATAAATGATGTAGTAAAAGTAATAAATATAAGTGACCCTTCTACAAACCTGGGAATACCTTTAAGTTTTTTTGTTGTTAATAACGATAGGCTTATCTTGTTAGCAGAGGCCACTATTTTTGCGCTTGAAAAAATTACTGATTAAATGAATGGGATTCTGAAAATACCCGTATCAAATCAATGCAGCAAAAAGACACTGAGATCTTATTCATCAGTGTCTTTTTTGTTTATACTTTTCCACCAGAGGATTGTATCTTAAAGCAGCTTAATCAGCTCTTCTAGCTCGTCAACCATACCTTTTGCAAGTTCAAAATTATTGTCTTTTAAAGCTAATTCTATTTTCATTTCAACTGCTTTTTTATTTTGTTCATTTTCTAAATAGTCTTTATCAAAATGACTGGCATAAATCATCTTTCTGAATTTTCGCATACTCATTTTTCTAATCGTCTTCTCGTCAATGATTAATACATAATCCATACCATTTACTACAGAATAGAAATCATGAGAAATCATGAGAATCGCACCTTTATAGTCTTCAATGGCCTTCTCCAGTGCGATTTGTGTATAGGTGTCTAAATGGCTTGTCGGTTCATCAAGAAGCAATAAGTTTGCTTTACTTGCAGAAACTTTTGCCAATTGCAGTATATTTTTTTCGCCACCAGATAAAGATTCTATCTTTTGATTAAGAATTTCTCCTTCAAAGCCATAGTTTGAAAGATGTGCTCTAATCTCGTCATAAGTTGCAAACCCAGCATCGATGAAGTCTTCTAGTATGGTATTAGAATCCTTTAGCACTTCGTCTTGAAGCTGAGAAAGATAAGCCACTTTAACATCATCATGTATTTTAATTGAATCATGATTATTTTTAAAGATATCTCGGAGTAAAGTCGTTTTCCCGGTACCGTTTGGACCGATAAGGGCTACTTTATCTGTAGGCTTCATCTCAAAGTTAACATTTTCTAAAATCAACTCATCAAAGGAAACACTATAATTATTCACATTTAAAACAGTGATGTCTTCTTCAATTTCATTGTCCACACCAAAACTGATTTCCGGTTGCTTAATATCAACGAATGGCGCTTTAATTTTTCGCGCTTCCAATCTTTCTTGAAACTTAACCCTAGCTTTTAACGCTCTCCCTCTAGATGCTTCTGAATTATAGGTTGCGATCGCTCTAAGATTATCAATAATGTCATCGTATCTCTCAATTTCTTCTTGTTCAGCGACTGCGATTTCTTGTAACTCAATTTTCGTCTGAAGTAATGAGAAGTTATACTCAATATATCGCCCATCGAACTCTTGGATCTCCATGTTTTCAAGGTGTATAATTTTGTTAAAACAATGATTCAATAGATAACGGTTATGCGTAACAACTAACAATATTCCTTTGTGAGCATTAATAAGATTTTTAAGTGCATTTAGGTTTTCAAAATCTAAAAATACATCGGGCTCATCCATAATCATTAAGTCTGGACGAGTCAGCATTTCCTTCATCACTTGAATAAGCTTGAATTCCCCACCACTTAGGTCAGATACCCTAGCATCTTTTAGCTTCAAAAGGTTGGCTAAATTTAGTTTCTTATTAATATTGCTTTCAAAATCATTTCCATCCATTAAATCAAAGGCATCTAGAGCTAATTGATACTTTTCGAGTAATGAATCAATATCTGAGGATGTTTCCATCTCAGTGAGAATAGCTGTTATTTCATTCTGAATCTTAATAAATTCTTCTCCTATATATTCAAAAACGGTTGTTTCTTTAGATTTGTCTAGTTGCGAAAACTGACTTACATACCCAATTTTGCAGGTTGGGTCCATCTCTAGCTTGCCTTCGAACAAATATTTTTCTGGATCCATCAGTATATCGATCAGTGTACTTTTACCACTGCCACTTGTTCCTATAAAAGCGCAATGTTGTGCCTCTTCAAGCGTAAATGTAATGTTTTTATATAGTTCTTTTTGCGGAAATGCGAAGGATAAGTTATCAACTTTTATCATAGTATTACCTTTCTTTATAACTAAATTAGTGAATATGAAAAGAAGGATTGAAGATCATAAATTTTGAGTTTACCGTTGATAGAGTAACACTGTTTACAGCTAACATCAATCATTTCGAATTAAAGTTGTTCGTGAAATCGAAAAATCCAACTTAGAACAATTGGATCACGCCTGTCCAGATGGCGTTTTATAGCTAGATTACATATGGCCAGTAGTTGAGTTGACTGTGGCAGAGTCTCTTAGTATATCTTTCATGTTACGAATATATTGGTTATAATTGGAAGAATAATAAGCTCAGGAGGTTCGTAGATATGAAGAAGAAAATAGTAGGGATTGTAGCAGCGGCGCTGTTACTTGGTGGTTCAATAGGATTCGCAGCAAGCTCGTCTTTAATTGGCGCTAAAGTTTCCGGAATGTATACTATAAAACAAGCCGGAAAGAAGATTGCAGATGCGATTGTAGTAAATAACTCGGCCTACGTACCTGTGCGCACGATGTCCGAAGCGACGGGAGCAGGGTTGACGGTTGAAGGAAAGACGATAATATTGGAGAGTAAGGGGACTGAGAAGGCGCTGAAAGCAAGTATTGCAGCGGCTAAACTCCGGGAAAGATTAGCAGGGGCAGAATCAAGCGTTCAAGTTCTCAAAGAAGCCATCCAACTGGCGGAAACTACTGCGGCCGACCTAACAAGCGCAGCAGACCAAGAGGCTCAAAGAAACTATATCGCCGAGTTGAATAAACGTGTTGCCTTCATGGAAACAGAAATTGCGCAGCTCAAGGAGCAGCTCGGCGAATAATAAATGAATAATGATGAAGAGTCCCGCCGTTCCTGATGCGGCACGTTCGACGATGAAATTGGCCGTGCACTTGCGGATTAACGCCCAGTGAAATGTCCGATATAGGCGTAGATAGTGGCTGAAACAGTAGCAAGTAAATAAATTTTCTTAGCGATTCTTCTATGATCTGAAGAATCGTTTTTTTTGTAATGACGGAGAGTTTGTTTTCTTCGAACAAATGGATGATAATAAAGGAATGAGCTAGGCTAATCGCATGACATCGTTTTTATAAACTACATAACTTTATACCCTAAAAGCGAGGCGTAAGAAAATGAATACATCTGAGTTTCAACAGTATGTGAAGAAGTTCAGTGAAACCAAAGGTTTTGACACTAGTAGCATTGAGCAGCGAATGTTGTACTTAATGACTGAAGTGGGGGAATTGTCTAAAGAGGTACTGTCCGTATCCTTCAATCCTGACGAAGAGAAGAAAGAAAACTTGGGATTTGAGATGTACGACGTGGTGTGGAATATTTTTGATCTGGCCAATAAACTGGATATTGATCTAGAGCAGGCATTTAAACGTAAGCTGGAAATCAATGAACAGAGATCATGGGAGTAATACAAAAAAATCCAAGGACATCCCGCTCGGGAAGCCTTGGATTTTTTGATCTAAATTTTTTATTTAAATGAAGCATAACCTTCATCCGCCATAACAACACTACCGTTAATTGCGCTAGCTTCTGGCAAGGAGAGCAAGTATACGGTATCAGCAACTTGTTCAGGTAGCGTTAATTTGTTACCCATGACTTTGCTCTTCATCTCGTCGACCATTCCTTGGTCTTTATATCCTTGGATAATTGGGGTATCTACAGCACCTGGTGCAACGGCGAGTACGCGGATACCGTGAACGGACATTTCAAGCGCTGCCGATTTGGTCATCATTATGACCGCACCTTTGGAAGCGTGGTAAGCGAATGTACCTGGGGAAGCCAGGAATCCAAATACAGAGGCAGTATTGATGATGACACCTTTGATGCCGAGTTCGCGCATTTTTTTACCTGCCGCAATAATACCGTGGGCAACACCGTGCTGATTGACATTAATAACACTATGATAATCCTTAAGGTCTTGGTCTAGTACAGGAGTGACGCGGCCGATTCCGGCATTATTGAACATGACGTCAATTCTTCCATAAGTGGTAACGGTCTTTTCAACCAGTGCTTCTACCTCTTCATATTTTGAAACATCGGTTTTGACGAAAATCGCTTCGCCACCATCCTTGATGATCTGTGCTACGGTTTCTTCACCTAATTGTTGATTGAAATCGGCAACGACCACTTGGTCACCTTTACTTGCGAATTTAATTGCGGTTTGTTTCCCGATTCCACTGGCTCCACCTGTTATTACGGCTACTCTTTTGTCTGTCATTTGTGATTCCTCCTCGAGAAATATAGTTATACTAGAAATATAGGTTCATATGGTGAAAAGGTTATTTACTAACTTATTTACATTGTAACACTAGTCCAAATTAATTAAAATTTAAGTAAATTTAATAGGTATTAAGTAAATATTAAGTTAGGGAGTGATTCAAATGAATTTAGAGCAATGCGAGAATATCGTAGAAGTCGCAAAGATTGGTTCACTAACCAAAGCCGCTCAGAATCGTCATATCACCCTGTCTGCGATAAGCCAGTCTATAACACTGTTAGAAGCGGAGTTGGGAGTTACTTTGTTCATTCGTTCGCGAGGCCAAAAAGCAGTTCCCACAGCAGAAGGACAGGCCATAATCAGCAAAGCAAATGAAGTCCTAATGAAAGTTAATGAATTAAAAGCTGAAGCACAGATTTACAGTGATACGTTAAGCGGTCATTTGAAGATTGCTACAATTCCGGGACCTATGCATCTAATAGTGAAGGTTATTTCTGGTTTTAAGATGGATTTTCCAAATGTGAAAATAGAGATTTTTGAAAAGGGACCTAAAGAGATTCTGGATAATGTGCTTCAGGATGAAGTGGATATCGGACTGATGGTCTCACCGGAGGGCTTATCAGATCAACATAAAGGGGTCGTATTTGAGAAATTAATGGAAGGAAAGATTGTCGTAGGCGTACATCCTCATTCACCATTAGCTTTAAATACAATGATTACCCCTGAACAGTTAGCAGGTCAGACGTTGGTTTTATACGATGATCATTACATACAGGACTTTGTGGAGCGATATTTACTGAAGGCTGGGCCGATGAATATCCTTTTTATAAGCAATAATACCCGAGCCATTGAGAATGCAGTTGCGGCAGGACTCGCGATTACGATCGGTATGGATTATTCTTTTATAAAAACATTTGAGGATTCTCAGAAGATTATGAAGACGATCGAGCTGCGATCTTCAGATCAGCATACTCCAGGTTCTATTGTTTCAGCTTCTAAACAAGGCTCAAAAACGGTCCGGAGATTTATCAACAGGCTTAAGCATGAGTTTGAGGAAGGGATCAGAAGAGGTTGAACGTTCATTTCTCCAATGTTGGAGAGCTTGAATTAGGAGAGGATGGAGCGCCCCGAAAAGATTACAAACATCAGTAACCATGCTAAAATATGAATACAAAGGATTACAGGATGTTTAGTCAGGGGAATGATTATGAAATCTAAAATTGCCTTTGCTGGCAAAGTGGGAAATGATCCATTCGGTCAATTCTTAATTCAGACTTTGCGTGAAGTGAAAGTGAATACGGATTTGATCGTGAGAGATTCCTCAGCACTAACGACGATGGCTTATATCTTTATAAAAAGATGGAGAACGGGATTTTGTGTTTAGTCGTGGCGCGGATGGTAATTTTGGATTGCAAGATGTACCTCTTCATAAGCTGAATGAAGCAGCCGTTGTTCATTTTGGTTCAGCAACAGCGATGTTAGGTGGAACTTATCTTGAAGCTTATTTTGAACTTATGGGCAAAGCACGCCAAGCTCGCCAGTTCGTTTCCTTTGACCCTAACTATAGAGGCAGTTTATGGGGCGACAGAACGGAAGTGTTTATCAGGTTAGCTAAGAAGGGGATCTCAGCGGCTGATTTTGTTAAAGTGTTATTACAGCTTTCGCGACTGACACATCAAGCAATTGGAAGTCTTACCTTTGCGGATTGGCAAGACATAATTCATTTTGCTAATCAAGTGGGTGCTATCGTGTGTACGAAGGTAGGCGTTATTGCTGCATTACCTACTTATGAGGAAGTAACGAATTGGGATCAATAATTTTGGGTACCGATTAGAAACCATCAAGCGCTGGCCGCTTGATGGTTTTTTATTTGTGCCCAGCAGGGACAGGCTGAAACATGAATTTGATGAATGGATTAGAAGAAGTTAACAGTATGCCTTGGTAAATTTTATTTAACCTTTACGCTTCCTAGTTAAAATAAACCCTATGATGTTGTCCAAGCTCAGATCGTCATTAGGACAGCCAAGTGGGGAGGATGTCAACACAGTGAGAAGGTATTTAAGGCAAATTAATGTGGTAGTTATTTTTGTTTTGTTGATTTCGTTGTTGCAGCCGGGGGCATTTGTTCGCGCTTCCATTTCTGATTTACCTGCTACAGAATATGGTACTGTTATTGATCTTCGTAAGACGGAGCTGGCACCTGGGGCGATGTATACCTGGATGGATCTTCAAAATGAACGCGGTTTGCAAAAGGTTCATGCTGTCGAGTTTAACCCGCAAAATGCTAACTTAGAGCTGCGGGCGGGCACGAAGGATGGAAAGGTTTATGGCATGAAGGGTGTAACGGAAATGGCATCTTATGCGGATGCGCCTGGAAACCGTGTAATAGCAGGGGTTAATGGTGATTTTTATGAAATCTCCGGTTTTGCCACAGGTGTCCCTAACGGATTGTTTATGGATGAGGGTGTGATCCTGAACAGTTCGATCTCAGCTTTTACCTTCGGTTTAAAAGAAGACGGCAGCTCGATTTATGGTGTGCCGAAGTTAACTAAAAACATTACGATAAACGGAAAAACGACTAATTTAACCAGTATCAACCGTTATCGAAATACAAATGAGCTGGTTCTCTATACGGAAAATTATAATACAACTACAAAGTCGACCAATGAGGGTGACGAGGTTGTTCTAGATATTGTCGAAGGAGAAGTGAAAAGCGGTCAGACCTTGAAGCTGAAGGTGTCTGAAATCCGTAACAATCAAGGCAATACGCCGCTTTCCCAAGGAAAGGTGGTTTTGTCTGCTAATGGGACGTCTCATGCTGTTTTGCAGGGGTTATCGGTTGGTGATAGTGTTACTGCAAGCTTTGCGCTCAGTGGAGAATGGAATGAAGTCAAGGTAGCTATTGGCGGTGAAGGACCGCTGGTGAAGGACGGAGTAGTTCAACAAGGTGTAGGGCCTTTAGGTATTCATCCACGTACTGCCATTGGTACAAAAGCGGATGGCAGTATCGTTCTTTTCGAAGTAGATGGAAGATCACCGGGCTTTAGTGAAGGCGTAGATACCGATGAACTGGGAAAAATAATGAAAGATATGGGCGTTATTAACGCCATGAATCTAGATGGTGGCGGTTCGTCTACCTTTGTTGCCAGAATGCCAGGTACTACCGGCGTTAAAATGATGAACCAGGGCTCGGATGGCTACGAACGTAAAACCGGCAACGGTTTGCTTATCGTCAACACAGCTCCTGAGCAATCTGCAGCTTCTAAGCTGGTTGTGCAGCCGAATACGGAACGTATTTTGCAAGGCTCAACCTTTGCATTCAAAACCGCAGGCGTGGATGAGAATGGACATCCAGCTCCGTATTCAGGAACGGTGAATTGGCAGGTGAATGACGGTCTTGGAACCATTGACGGAAATGGAGTCTTAACAGCAGGAACCTCCGCCGGAACCGGAAAGGTGACTGTAGAAGCTGGAGCGGTCAAAGGCAGCGGCGAAATCGAAGTGGTGGATAAGCTCACAGAGCTTAAATTTCCTGATGTAATCAAAACGTATTCTTCAGGTGCTACTGCACCATTGACCATAAAAGCTCTTCGGAGTGGACAGGTTATTCAAGCAGATAATCATAGCTTCGAGTGGCGAGTTGAAGGCGAGATCGGGACAGTGGACAAGAATGGTCTGTTTCAAGCGACGAGAGAGAACGGAAAGAATGGTAAGATTATCGCTAAATACGGCGATGTAGAGACATCATTTGAAGTTAATGTTGGATTACCGCCAGTAATGCTGGAGGATTTTGAGAGTGGAATCAATAAATATGTAGCTTCCAGTGCAGCTGCCAACAGTGTGAAGCTTCTTGAAGTAACAGATCAGGATTTTGTCCGTAGTGGGGATAAAGCCTTGAAGCTGGAATATGATTTTGTGGGGAAGACAGGTACATCTGGAGCATATGTAGCTGCGAGTTCAACCGAAAATCGAATTCAAATTCCGGGTTATCCTGAGAAAATCAGTATGTGGATTTATGGAGATGGCAAAAAGCACTGGCTGCGAGGACAGATTCGTGATGGCAATAATGCAGCCGTGCCTGTGGATTTTACGGATCAGGTGAACGGTGTGAACTGGACCGGATGGAAATACGTTGAAGTCTCCGTCCCCAAGGGAAAAGCCACACCTTTAACGATGGATATGCCTGTTCGCTATATGGAGACCAGTAATCTTAATAAGAGCGAAGGTGCTATTTACGTAGATGATATTCGCGCCATTTATGGCCCGCTAGAGGAAGATAGAACACCTCCAGTGCTTAAAGATGCTTATCCTGGTGTGAACGAAATTGTAAAAACAGCTACGCCAACCCTTTCTATCAATGGTGAGGATGATGGTTATGATCCTGTAGCCCATCCAGGAACGACCTTAATTGATCCTGCAAAGACTCGGGTTTTTGTAGATGATCAATTAGTAGAGCATGGATTTTATCCACCAAAGGGACAAATTACTTATAAACCTAAGGTTCCGCTAACTGAAGGCAGACATAAAGTAAAAGTAGCTATTCGCGATATGAGCGGTAATCAGACAATAAAAGAATGGTATTTTACTGTGAATCTAGGATCACCATTCTATGTATACAAAACGCCAGAAGTAGTATACGCCGGCAGCACACACACTTTGGATGTAACCGCGGAAAAGGCTAACAAGCTGAAGGAAGGAAATCTTACGTTTGCTTTTAATCCTGCTGCAGTTAAAGATTTGCAGGTGATTCGGGGGAGTAAGGTAACAGAAGTCCAAATGGCATCACTTATTGATACGGTACTGGGAACTGTACGCCTTACTTTAAGCGACATAAATAGCTCTAATCTTGGTGATAAAGATCTTATCGGCCAAATTCAATACACAGTTCGAAATGATTATTTGGGTCCCTATACACAAGAACAGTTGGCTGGAGACATCAGTAAACCGTTTGTAATAGAGAATACATCCGGTTCTGTAACCTCTACGGAGGGTACGGGAATCCCTATTTCTTTTGTTGGGGCAGCTGTTGAATCTGTGGTGAAGACACAGTTAATGCTCACTTGGAATCATTACGATATAGCCAAAGGCTTTGATGCTTCTTTTTCGGTAAAGGATTTGAGTGGAAATGGCGTTGAGGGTGCTTCGCTACTGATTGATGGTATAGAGGTACAAGGAGCAGTCTCAGGGGCAAACGGAATACTTTCAACGGCTTCCGTTACTTCTGCAGAAGGAACGTTTAAATTACAGACAGTGAAGGGGAATGTCTACAGTCCTGTAATGACATTCAGAGTTGCTCCATACGACGGAACAACTACTCCGCGGAATGTGAATGTTACGATGGGACTCGATGCAGCAACCTCCCGTCAGTTCACTTGGCAAACCGTACCGTTAACCAGGGACACTGTAGTTGAACTTGTGAAAAAAGCAGAGTTCACGAGCTTTCAAGCCGCAAATGTAATAAAAATAACTGGCAGCAGTTCGATCTACAACACTAACAATGACGGAACAATGCGAGTTCACAAAGCGGAGGCAGTAGGGCTTACCCCTGGAACGGAATATGTATATCGTGTGGGGGATGGCAAGTTAAATGTAAGTGCGCAAGGAACCTTCGTTACAAGCGGAGGGGAGAGCATTTCTACAAAATTCCTGTTCATCGGTGATTCCCAAGCTGACTCGAAAGCAGGTTTTGGTCTTTGGGGAAATACGATTCAGGCTGCTTTTGCCTACATGCCAGATGCAGAGATGCTAGTTCATGCAGGTGACATGGTGGATAAAGGATTTGAACAAGAGCAGTGGAATTGGTGGTTCGATGCTGCGCAGCAACAGCTCCTGAATACCACACTTGTCCCGATTATCGGGAACCATGAAGTGATGGGAACGAATGGAGACGGGGATTACCTAGCACAATTCAATAATCCGCAAAATGGTGCAGCGAGTGTGAAAGGGACGAACTATTCCTTTGATGTGAAGGATACTCACTTTGTGGTCCTGAATACAGAACATTCAGGTAGTCCGTTTGCAGAACAGGCAGAGTGGCTGGATCAGGATCTTTCAGCTACAGATAAAAAGTGGAAGGTGATCTTTTTCCATCAAGGTCCCTACGGCAGCATCTACTCTAATGAGCAGGTACAAGCAAAGTGGGTACCAGTGTTTGATAAGCATAATGTGGATCTTGTTATGAATGGCCATGATCATATTTACTTACGAACTTTTCCGATGAAGGATGGTAAGCAGGTAGCGGAAGGCGAAGGTACTCGATATGTGATCGGAGGTTCCTCGGGTCCTAAGTTCTATGCGTTGACGCCACGTTTTTGGCAGGAAAAAATATATGATGAGGATGAACAAATTTATACCGCTGTTGAGATTGCCGAGAATGAGATTACGGTTACTGCAAGAACGGTTGATGGTGTGGAAATTGACCGTCTAGTAATCGGGAAAATTGTTCTAGAATCTATTGCGCTGGATCAAACCACTGTAAAGCTTGAACCTGGTGCTAGCATTCTACTGCAAGCTAAGGTTCAACCAGAACAGGCTAATCATCTAAAAAAGATTTGGTCCATCGTTTCTGACACTACTGAATCAGTGGTCACTGTAAATGAGAGCGGCCTCGTCACAGCATTGAAGCCAGGTATAGCTAGGGTAAGAGTTGCAGTGGAAGGTTACCCGAATATTTATGCGGAGAGTACGATAAACGTAGATGTTCTGCAATCTATTAAGCTTCAGGGCAAAAGAGAGCTTAAACTGGAAGAAGCTGATCAGACGGTAACCGAAGCCGTTTATGCGTCAGGTAAACGTATCCCGATATTAGATGGACTTCATTATTCCAGCTCAAATGAGAATGTTGCTACAATCAACGATCAGGGCTTGATTCAGACCTATAAGGAAGGTACAACAGTAATTGCAGTTACCTATAGAGAGTTCTCATCGGAGTACAACCTTGTCGTAACAACTGATGTGGCTTCTGAGCTAACAGGAATCGCGATTAAAGGGCCGGATTCGTTGGAGCTGGGCAGTAAAGGCTCTGTTGTCGTTCAGGCTGTGTACAGTGATGGCAGCACGCTAAAATTGATCGAAGGCGTAAAATATGATACTTCCGATCATGACGTTGCCATGATTAGTGAGACAGGAGAACTTCATGCTCTAACTGTCGGTACAACAAAAGTCAGTGCTGTTTATAACGGGTTAAGTACTGAATATGAATTGACAGTGACAGAAGGTTCACCAGGGACGACACCGACACCAGAACCAACACCAACACCAGAACCAGAACCAACACCAACGCCAGGTGGCTGGGTGCCGGGACCTATGGTGACACCAACGCCTACATCCTTACCAACACCGTCGGCATCTGCACAAGTGGGAGTTGTAACGATAACAGAATCTCAGTTGTCAGCGAACAAGAATGCACAAGGTGAAGTTGTAGTTTCCATTGACGAAGTGGTAACGGGATTACTTTTGCCAGGGAATGCGGTTGAACTACTTGGCAGTGCATCCCTCAGAGTGGTTACGAAGGAATTGACGGTTATTATCCCTGTGAGGGTATTGGCGGATCTAAGTAAGCTGAACCCTGCTGGAATCACTGCCGAAAGTAAGATTTCACTTCAATTGAATTCAGTAGCTAGCGATGCAGCAACGGAACTGATTAATCGTGCGGGAACACTTGCGGGTGCACAATTGAGAGTGATAAGTGATATGCGGGAATGGTCGCTTAGCATGATAACTGAACAAGGAAAGAGCTTCAGGTTAAGTCAGTTTGCAGAGCCGATCACGATTTCATTTAAGGTTGACGCGAATGTAGATCGACGTTTATTAGGAATTTATCACATTGATGATGCTGGTAATCTGGAGTATATGAATAGTAATTGGTTGGAAGGTTATATTGTTGCTCCTATCAGTCATTTTAGTAAATATGCATTATTAGAATACGACAAGGATTTTAGTGATCTGAAATCCGATCATTGGGCATTTCTTACTGTGAAACAGCTCGCAGCTAAGCAGCTTGTACAGGGCGTAACAGCGGATCATTTTGATCCCAACAGATCGGTTACGCGTGCTGAATTTACTGCGATGCTAGTTCGCGTACTTGGGCTGAAAGGTCAAACGGAAGCCGTATTCGCCGATGTAGCTACGGACAAATGGTATGCCGAAGCCGTAGGTTTAGCGAGACAAGCTGGAATTGTTACTGGCCAGAATTCTCTACAGTTTGAACCAGATGCTAAGATTTCTCGTCAAGAGATGGCTGCGATGCTGGCTCGTGCATATGCTTACGCCAAGAAAACAGTAGCTGTCGATAGTCTTAACGGTATGGCATTTAAAGATATTGCTGCTACTCCGAAATGGGCTCAAGAGGCTATCAGCGAGGTGCTCAGACTTGGATTGATGCAAGGACGTGGGGAAGGGCAATTTGCTCCGAAACAATATGGCACTCGTGCCGAAAGTGCACAGATGATCATCAACTTGTTGAATGTTATGGAGTAATGATTTTGGCCAGTCTCAGAAAATTGGGACTGGCTGTTTTTTGGTCCATTTTTTTTATTTTACGGATTCCACAGCTCTTATTGTCATATTTTTGAACCGGCTCGCCGTATATTTTAATGAATAGCTGCATCTGAGTCCGACAGGTGAGCGAAAAAGCAGAAATCAGCTAATAGGGTCTCAACAGTCAGATACGTTTGATTTTCCAACCCGAGAACACAATCCAAAACCTGTCAGACGAACGCCTATTCTTATCCTGTTTTTGTGACAAGAGGGTTATATTGGTTCTTGAATAGTGGGAATTACCCTTAAGAAGCAAGTAAATGCTAGGATTAATTGTTATTAGCCAACACAAATTGTTATGTTGTGTTATGATAGTAGGGAGGTGACTCCCATGAATGATTTTGAGAACTATCCCGATGAGCTGGGTAATTTCATTCGGCACATCAGAAAAACGAGAGGGTTAACCTTAAGAGGACTGGAAGAAAAGAGCGGTATTAGCTACTCACAGCTTAGCAAGATCGAACGTGGAGAGAGCATTCCGCTTAAAGACAATCTGGACAAGATCATTGAAGCGCTTGGAACAGATCTGAAGAATCGGATGTATCATTTGGCAGACTATATGCCTGATATTGAATATATCAAGACCTTGAAGCATGGTTATGAACTGCCGCAGCTTAAACAGTCTCAAGACTACATTTATGAGACGGCCTTTAACAAGCTTAAGGAATTCAGGGCAAAGGAAGGTAAAGAAACATCTTATGTTTCCTTTGATTCTAATGAAGTCATAGTTTATGAAACCGAATATGGGGCAGGAATGGTTATTGAGAAGATTGAGAAATACAATCTTACTGACGTCCTGAACGATAAGTTTGAGGGTTGCCTCGACTCCTTAAGAAAGAGCCCTCGGAAAGGGCGTCAAGCCTTTCTATTTGGCGAGTGGTTACGGGAGTGCGTTTATGAGCTGAAGGAAGAAGAACAGGATCAGGTCATACAAGCGCTCAAAGAATTTACACAATTTAAAGTACAACAAATAAAGGGTGCTTATAAATAATGTATGTTTCATAAATGATCTCAAAAATGAATAATGTTGCCCTTTCTTGCAGCCATCTATTCATCTTGATCCATAAACTAACAACTAAAAATGGTTTGACAGAAAAGGGGATATTAATAATGAAAATTAACATGAAGTTTACCAGCAAGGGAAAAGTCGCTATAGAGAATTTTAATAACGAGGAATTGCTGGAGATCTTCGCACGATACATCAAGACATTATCCAAAAAGTATGATATCGAAGTTGATGTTCCTCTTGACGAGAATCAAAATATTGTTGGTGATGGCGCAGTGATCGCGACTGCTAAAAATGTAAAATGTGATGTAGAAACCTTTTTCAAAGAGCTGGGTAGAGATATTAAAGTTCCATTGAAGAAGAGACTTGGCGGGAAATTGGAAAATGTATTTAAAACTGAAATTACGGAGTAGGGACTATTCTATTTAGATGGAGTAATCCTTGTTTCAAATAAAGAAGGTAGGGCCATTAAAGGCTCTACCTTCTTTATGTTGATGAAGTTAACATGAAGACAAACCAGAGAGCACTTGGAGTGAAGTCATCGTCATGGGAAATTATATAATTGCGTCATAATAAGCGAATGAATTCGTGTAGGGGATGTTATACTTCTTTAGAATGTATGAGATCTCTACTGTCTAAGATCTCTTTAACAATCGCAATGAAATCTGGTAAAGCTTGTGCCTCAACCGCTAGCGCATAGATGTTAAGTAATTCTTCATCAGATATCGATTCAAGAGATGAGGGGCGAGGTGAGGGATGAAAATAGTAATTCATTTGGTTCCTCCATCATAATTTTGTTTTTATTACACATTTGTCTATATGGTATCATTTGGAATACAATCCGTCTCCTGTCATTCGTCTTACGAATTTGTCTTTACATCTGAGGATAATTATGGCATAATGGCTATTTTTGTGCGATTATAGTATGGATTACTTTAAATATTAATAAACAAAAAAGATCCCGACATGTAGAGACATGTCGGGATCTTTTTAATCGGAGTCTTTCTTTAGAGTAGATAAGTACTTTTTTAGGCGAGGTTCATTGGACTCCGAAACAGTTGCAAACTGCTCGCCATGATTAAAATAAACGATTTTTCGTTCGGAATCATAGCCTTCGATGTTGTTAATATTGACTACATTGCTGCGGTCAAGGCGTTTAAATCCCTTACCCTCATACGCTGTGAAAAGATCGGAAAGAGTGGTGGGGAGAACAAATTCGCCTTCTTTCGTATGGACGAATATTGTATTCTTATAATTCGAGAAATACAATATCTCTTCCTCCGGAATATCACAGGAGGAACCGTCTTTCTGTAAGACACGCATCTTTTCCCCATCCTTGTTTAATTACTTACGCAATTCTTTTGGAATTTCTGGACTGTGAATGTAAGGCTTGATGATTGTTGCAAAGACAAGAGCGGACATACCAAGCGCACTAGAAGCAACACGAGCGAGCGTTTTCTTCATCTACTGGACCTCCCTTGTAAAGGAATGATTACTGTTAAGGACTGGATGAAAAAAGCCAGTCCGATGACAGACGAGTTAATCCACAAATTTGCGAGCACTAACAGGATGGATAACAGTTTCAATCCTAGGTACCAGTCTTTAGAGAGTTGTGCATTTCGATCTGGATTCGGAGCAAATAAGATCATTGAAATCATACTAAATAGATTAATCCAGAGCAAATAACTATGTGTAAGGAATGTAAGATGGGGGATTAACGAACATATGAAAATGGACGTTATATTACAGGCTGTTGCAGTTTTCAAATGGGCTCCGCCAGAACAAATCCTTAGCAATCCAAAACTTAGTAGCGCGATCAATGTTCCCATTAACTGCCCTGTAAAGCCCCCTATTAGAAGGGAAACTGTAATAATGAATAAAGTATTCAAAATAATACTCAGTGCATACTGCATTACTTCTATGGAATGAGTTTGCTCAGGGTTTGTTTTTTTTATGGCCGAAACGATTCTAAATGCTAAATGATTCATAGTCATTTCTGTCCTTTTTATAGGATAAATACAAATATCCCCATAATATAACCCCATAACCAATAGGGATTAGAAGAAAATAGCTTGACTGAAAAAATAACGAAACGGAAGCGATTAGAAATAGTGCAGGAAGATTCAGAATAAATAGTATCTTTTCGCTCGTACTTGGTTTTATTTTTATATCAGGTTTATCGGGTACAAAATCAAATCCTTTACGTTTTTGGCGCATATACACACCAATACCTATGGCAGCCAAAGCTGATAAAACTTGAAGTATAAATATATTGATAGAAACAGAGTTGGAAGAATCTAAAGGTAACTTGATTACAAAGTTTAAAAAATAATATAGAGAGGTTTGAATCACGGAATATGCTTGATAAGCCATCCCGGTCAGTATGGAGGCATAAAAGGGATGAATTCGGAACAACAGCCACATAAAGAAAAACATTAGCGCATATTGTGAGAAAATATCTAATTGAAATAGGTCATAGTTCGTCCGAAGTGAATAGGAGAAAAACCCCATTACAAAACTTCCGAACACCATCTCCTTATGAAAGAGATCAATTTTGAAGATTTTAAAAGCTAAAAAGAAAATAGCATAGGTTTCTAGTCCTGAAAAAACCATGAAGAGAATAAAATCAAGCATGCCGACACTCCCGATGACTAGTTTAACAAATCTTAATATTGCAAGTATCATACATAATTAACTAAAATACAACTATGAGCACGTGATTTTTCTCCATATTTTTCAAAAAAATTCAATATGTGAGGAGTTTCTACATGGGTCAACGTCCAGAGAGCAGTGAATATTTGAATGGGCTGTCAAAGTATATCTCTTTAGTACCAACAGAAGGGGATATTTGTACTATTTTTAGAGAGCAGACGGATGAGATTTGTAGTTTTATTTCGAACCTTACGGAAGAACAAGGAAAGCATCGTTACGCTCCTGACAAATGGAGTATTAAGCAAATGGTCGGCCATCTAGCGGATACTGGAAGAATTATGTCTTATCGTTTATTGCGCGTGGCAAGAGGAGATACAACCCCATTAGCGGGGTTTGAGGAAAAGGACTACGTACTAACCGCAAATTTCGATGCGCACACTTTAGAAAAGCTGCTGGCTCATTACAAGCTTGTCCGAGAGTCAACGCAAGCCCTTTTAGATACTCTGCCGGAAGAAGCGTGGACTCGTATGGGAACGGTTAACAATGGAGCCATCTCCGCGAGAGCAGTGGCCTGCTTAATGATCGGTCATGATCTTCATCATTTGAATATTCTTAAAGAAAGATATCTTGTATAAGCGAGTTAGATTTAAAAAAGCATTCCTGAGGCTAACGCGGCTTCGGAATGCTTTTTTAGCTTAAAGTAAATATTAGGCCCCCCGCAAAGCCTCGCCTTGTGGGGATTTTTTATAGTGGTGGATTCTTGTGACATTTACGGCACACTGGATAGTAGGCTTCGTTGCCACCGATTTGGATTTGCTTGCCGCTGTATACAGGCTTACCATTTTCTACTCTTAGAGCCATCGTTGCTTTGCGCTCGCAGAACCAGCAAATAGTCTTCATTTCCTCGATTTTATCAGCATAAATCAGCATGTATTTGCTGCCTTCAAATAGCTGGTTTTGGAAATCATTTTTAAGTCCAAACGCCATCACGGGAATGCCTAGTTCATCCACAATTCGTACTAGCTGTAAAATGCAGTCCTTGCTTAGAAATTGACACTCATCAATAAGTACACAGTGGGGTTTGGGCTGGTTACTGCTGACGATATTATAAATATCGGTATTCTCGTCAATAGGTATTGCCTGTTTCCGCAGCCCAATACGGGAAGAGATAAAACCAACTTCGTCCCGATCGTCTATGGATGGAGTGAAAATGAGCACTGATTTCCCTTGCTCTTCATAATTATGCGCAACCTTGAGTATCTCAATAGATTTACCGCTGTTCATTGCTCCGTATTTGAAAAACAATTGTGCCACTTCCATCTATCCTTTCGTATAAGCAAATAATCTAACCTTAAAAATGCGACCTTAATAGAGTATCATATTCGTGTCAGCTGTATCCAGTGAAAACATTGCGATAGAATTGAATGTGGTATGATAAAAGGAATCAAGTGATTGGAAAGGAAGTAATAAGTGTGACTGAAAAAATAGAAGAATACAAGGAACGGTTAGCCCTGATTCAGCATAATGGAAATCTGTCTATAGAGGCTGAAACATTTTTGGAAGAGATGATGGCAGATTTGGTGGAATTGAATCGTAGCAATAAAGCGCTGCGGCGGGCAATAATGAAAACTGGGCAGGCCTCCACAATGTCGACTCGTTTAAGGGATGCACTGTACGAATAGAAAAAGAGGGTATGCGAATGGGTTTGATTTTCTCTTTTCTCAAAAAATATAAAGTCGCTGCAATAGCTGCCCTAGTGATGATGCTTATTGAACTAGCGGTGGAATTGTCACAGCCTTTACTCATTTCCAAAATTATTGACCAAGGCATTAAAGAACAGAATTCCTCTGTAGTATGGCTCTGGGGCGGTGTATTGATCGGCAGCGCGGTAGTCGCGTTTATAGCTGGAGTGTTAAGTTCTTTTTTTGCTGCCCATGCGAGTCAGAGCTTTGCTTTTGATCTTAGGGACAAGTTATATGAAAAGGTACAATCCTTTACATATGAAGTATTCAATCGGTTTGCTACCTCGTCGCTGATCACACGTCTTACCGGCGATGTATCGCAGCTGCAGGACACTATATTTATGAGCCTCCGCTTTATGACACGGGTGCCACTGGTTGTGGTGGGCAGTGTGATTATGGCATTGGTTGTTCATGTGAAGCTGGGATTATTTCTCACTGTAGCTCTACCTTTGTTGCTTCTCTTCCTTTACTTCATCATGAGAAAAGCTTCTTTGTTATTTCGCAACGTACAAAATCGGCTAGACGGTGTGAATGGTGTAATTCAGGAGAATCTTACAGGAATTCGTTTAATCCGTGTGTTCGTACGCATGGGACATGAGATTGGACGGTTCACGGTATTTAGCGGGAATTTGATGAGATCCACGGTATCTGCGCTGCGTTTGACCGAGACGACGATGCCATTTGTTATGCTAATTGTGAATGCAGCGATTATGCTGATCCTATGGTTTGGACGGATTGAGATTGCAAACGGGGATGCTACTTTAGGAGAAACTGTAGCGGTTATTAATTACTCTTTACGAACCATTGGAGCGTTGTCGGCAATATCTGGGCTAGTCGTTACAATTTCTAGGGCACGCGCCTCCTCACAGCGTATTACAGAAGTGATGTCAGCAGGCGCTGGAGTTAAGGAAGGCGGAGCCGCAAAGAGCGAACCGATACAGGGACATGTTCAATTTGAAGGCATCAGCTTCAAGTATCCTGAAAGTAACATTTCAGTGCTTGAGGATATTACTTTTGAAGTTTCTGCTGGTGAGCGAGTAGCGATTATGGGAGCCACCGGATCGGGAAAGTCTTCTCTTGTCGGTCTCATCCCACGTTTATACGAAGAGACAGACGGCATCATTCGCATTGATGGGCAAAAGAGCAGCGATATCGATATTTCAAGATTACGGCGATCGATTGGTTACGTTCCTCAAGAAGTACAGCTCTTCAGCGGATCGATCCGCGATAATATCGCTTGGGGCAATGAACATGCCACACAGGAACAAATCGAACACGCAGCGGCTGCCGCTCAAATTCATGCAACAGTGATGGAATTGCCTAATGGTTATGACACGATGCTTGGTCAACGAGGGGTAAATCTGTCTGGTGGGCAAAAGCAGCGGTTGACCATTGCTCGGGCACTTGTGAGGAAGCCTGCTATTTTGATCCTCGATGACAGCACGAGTGCGCTTGATGCAGTGACTGAAGGACTTTTGCTGGAGGCACTAAAAGAGATTTCATGTACAACCTTCCTGATTACTCAAAAGATCAGTTCAACTGCATCTGCCGATTTGATTTTACTGTTGGACGAAGGGCGCTTAATCGGTAAGGGATCACATGAGGAGCTTATGGCAAGCTCTACGCTGTACCGCAAGATTCATGAATCACAGGTAGAGGAGGCGAAGCAGCATGTTCAAAGCAATTCTTGAACCCTTTCGTCACCCAAAACCCGTCATTGAGCTTGGAGCTGGAAGAAGTCTTGGTTCAGCAGCTGGAAGGAAGCCAAAAGCGAAGGCGAAGGATTGGGGCGGCACGCTCATGCGGGTTTGGAGCTACCTTGCCGAGCGTAAAGCTAAGCTTTTTCTCGTTCTGTTAATGGTGGTCTTCAGCTCGGCCTTAGCGCTGCTCGGGCCTTATATGATTGGTAGAGCCGTGGATGATTATCTGGAAGGCACTGGCGGACGTTCGTGGACGATTTTTTTGATCAGCCTTGCTAGTGTATATGTTTTCTATTCTTTAACATCTTGGCTGCAAAATATTTGGATGATCGAAATCGCTCAGGAGACCGTATTTCGGATGCGTACGGAGTTGTTTTCTCATCTGCATCGTTTGCCGATCTCATTTTTTAACCGGAGACAGCAGGGCGAAATTATGAGCCGCCTCACCAACGATATTGAGAACGTCAGCTCTACGCTGAATAGCTCAGCTATTCAGATCTTTTCCAGTGTGTTGACATTGCTCGGAACGGTTGGTGTAATGCTGTGGCTCAGTCCTCTTCTGACGCTGCTTACTTTCCTGGTTGTGCCGTTGATGCTATTAGGCATGCGCTGGATTACTCGGCGTACGGGTCCGCTTTTTAAAGAACGTCAGCGCAATGTGGGTGAGTTAAATGGTTATATAGAAGAGACGTTATCAGGTCAACGGATTATCAAGGCTTTTTCACAAGAGGAACGGGTCATTGCTGGTTTTCATGAACGCAATGAGCGAATTATGCTCTCTGGATACTGGGCACAGTCGATTTCTGGCTTCATTCCTAAGCTGATGAATGGACTTAATAATTTGAGCTTCGCTATTGTGGCTGGAGTTGGCGGTTTGCTAGCGATCCGTGGGGCAATAACGGTCGGAGTGATTATCGTATTTGTTGAATACACGCGTCAATTTACTCGTCCTCTTAATGACTTAGCGAATCAGTGGAATACACTGCTGTCAGCGGTTGCAGGAGCGGAGAGAGTGTTTGAGGTGCTGGACGAAGAGACGGAAGCTAAAGATGAAGGTGCAGCCACTTCGCTGGTTAAAGTTGAGGGTGCTGTGAAGTTCGAAAATGTATCTTTTTCATATGACGGAAGTTCTAACACACTGCATGATATTAGCTTTGAAGCGAAGCCTGGCGAGATGATTGCCTTAGTAGGACCTACCGGTGCCGGCAAAACTACACTAATCGGACTGTTATCCCGTTTCTATGATCCTAACCAGGGAAAGATTACGTTGGACGGCTTAGATGTCACTTCCATTCGGCGTGAAAGCCTGAGGAGCCATATGGCGTTTGTGTTGCAGGATTCCTTTTTGTTCAAGGGCAGCATCCGCGATAATATTCGTTACGGGAGACTGGATGCTTCCGATGAGGAGGTCGAAGCGGCGGCGAAGCTGGCTAACGCTCATTCTTTTATTATCCGAATGCCGGAAGGTTATGATCGAATGCTCTCTGCAGATGGCAGCGGCATAAGCCAAGGGCAGAAGCAATTGCTATCCATTGCAAGGGCCATTCTTGCCAATCCTTCCATGCTTGTTCTTGATGAAGCCACTAGCAGTATCGATACCGTGACCGAAATCAAGATTCAGGAAGGACTACAGGCGTTGATGAAGGGACGGACCAGCTTCGTTATTGCCCATAGACTGGGTACCATCCGCGCTGCAGATCGAATTCTTGTTCTTCAAGGGGGCAGATTATTGCAGCAGGGCTCTCATGAGGAGTTGTTGAAGCAAGGGGGCTTGTACAGCGAGTTGGTTCAGGGTGGCCGTAGAGAGTCGCTTTATAAAGCTGGGCTTTAAGCTGTGCATAAAAAGGCGGGAGTTTTCAAGGAAGCGCAAGTTGCGTCCATGAGAACTCTCGCCTTTATGTAATGTGTGGAGATTCATTTTGCATTCGAAGGAGTTGTTGGATGGTTTGATTTAACCTTCTTTGGAATGAACTCTATTGTACAAAGTACAATGAGAGGGGGATTTTGTTGCCTAGGAGATCGTTTCTTGCGCTGCAGCTTGCTTCGCTTGTTGTTTCTCCTTGAACCTTGGACCTACGTAATTCTTCTTACGGTCTCTTGCTAGAATCCAGCCGCCAAGGAAAGTCATACCTGCTGCAAAAAGAAGGAACCCACCGCCAAAGTGAAGCCAAGCGAAATCTGGGACAACGGAGTCATCGCCATGCATAGAGATATAATCAAAAATATCGTCCTTCATCATTAAGAAGCCCTTCATTGCGATTAAACCAGGAAACACAAGAATAAGGATGGCAATGAAGCGTGAAATTAACAGTTTCATAAATGTCTCCTACCCCTCTTAGCCCATTAGATTCAACCATATGATAACGCTTTAGTAAGAAAAAGTCTATTTGGATATGACGTTTATAAGTTTTGTAATACTCTAAAAAGAGAGTACAATATACAATGTAAAATGAACTTACGTGTAATGACTGGAGGATACATATCATGACAATTTCATGTGACGTGGCCATTCTTGGCGGAGGAACCGGTGGATATGTGGCAGCCATTCGCGCTGCACAGCTTGGTAAGTCCGTCGTCGTCATCGAAATGGACAAACTGGGAGGAACCTGCCTGCACCGTGGCTGCATTCCTAGCAAATCGCTGCTCAGAAGTGCAGAAGTATATGCTGAAATCAATGAGAGCGAGAGCTATGGCATTGAGACAAGCGGTGTACAGCTTGTATTCCCGAAAGTACAAAAGCGCAAGGAAGCGGTAGTTGAACAACTTCATCAGGGCGTACAATATTTGATGCGCAAAAATAAAATACAAGTTATTAAAGGCAAGGGGCGCGTGACGGGTCCCTCTATTTTTTCCCCGCGTAGTGGTGCTGTTGCTGTGGAACTAGAAGACGGTGAAATGGAAACAGTGGTCTCTAACCATCTTATTATTGCTACAGGATCTCGTCCGCGTGTATTACCTGGTCTGGAACCAGACGGGAAAGTTATTCTTAGCAGTGATGAAGCACTCACGCTCGACGAGTTACCTTCTTCCATCATTATTGTTGGAGGCGGAGTAATTGGGGTGGAGTGGGCCTCTATGCTTGTTGATTTCGGAGTACAGGTTACGGTAGTTGAAGCTGCTGGTCAGTTACTACCTCAAGAGGATGAAGAAGTAGCTAAAGAACTGCAACGCTTATTGAAAAAACGTGGCGTTAAAGTTCTAACTGAAACTACAGTAGATGCTGCAACCTGTAAGCTAACTGAGGATGGAATAACGATCGATGCCCGTAAGGGAGAGCAAACTCAAAGTTTATCCGCAGAAAAGCTGTTAGTATCCGTAGGCAGAGTAGCAAATATCGAGAATATTGGTCTGGAAAATACAGATATTCGCTTTGATAAAGGAATTATCGCTGTAAATGCTAGTATGCAAACGGCTGAACCGCATATTTATGCGATTGGCGACTGTATCGGTGGATTACAATTAGCACATGCGGCCAGTCATGAAGGCATTATGGCGGTCAACCATCTCGCTGGTGAGAGACTTCATCCTTATCATACACATCTTGTACCGCGCTGTGTCTATACACGTCCTGAAGTAGCGAGTGTGGGTCACACTGAGAAGGAAGCTAAGGCAAAGGGACATGATGTGGTGACTGGGAAATTCCCTTTCTCAGCCATTGGCAAGGCGATTGTATACGGTCAGAAGGACGGATTTGTTAAAGTTGTAGCGGATCGAACCAGCGGAGATATTCTCGGTGTGCAGATGATTGGTCCTCATGTAACGGATCTAATCGGAGAAGCGGCACTAGCCCAACTGCTTGATGCAACACCTTGGGAAATTGGTGAGGCCATTCATGCTCACCCTACGCTTTCGGAGATCGTTGGAGAAGCAATGTTAGCAGTAGACGGAAGATCTATCGGGATTTAGCTTTTCTTTTTGGGTAAAAAGGGATTATAATAAACTCAAGCCAAGTCTTAGTACCAGGTTTTAAGATCAGGATACAATTGGTCTTAAATCCTGTAAGACTCAGGCTTTATGAATAAGGAGGTATCTCTTTATGGAATCCCAAGATACTGTAGAAACGATTAACAGACATAAGCAGCTTGGACTAAGTGACGGCCAGGTCATCGATATGTACAGATATATGTTGCTCGCACGTAAATACGACGAGCGCAGTCTGCTGCTTCAGCGCGCTGGCAAGATTAACTTTCATGTCTCCGGCATTGGCCAGGAGGCGGGTCAGGTAGCAGCAGCATTTGCGCTGGACCGGCAGAATGATTATTTTTTACCATATTACCGTGATTATGCTTTCGTACTCTCCGTGGGTATGACTACTCGTGAACTGATGTTGTCTGTGTTCGCAAAGGCAGAAGATCCAAACAGTGGTGGGCGGCAAATGCCAGGTCACTTTGGTAGTAAGCGTCTGCGTATTGTGACAGGCTCAAGTCCGGTAACCACGCAGGTCCCTCATGCGGTTGGTTTTGCTTTGGCAGCCAAAATGCAAAAGAAAAAGTTCGTCTCATTTGTAACCTTCGGAGAAGGCTCCAGCAACCAAGGCGATTTTCATGAAGCTTGTAACTTTGCCGGAGTGAATAAGCTGCCGGTTATTATTATGTGTCAGAATAATCAGTACGCGATCTCTATTCCTGCTCACAAACAGCTGGGCGGTAAGGTCAGCGACCGTGCTCTGGGGTATGGGTTCCCAGGTGTGCGTGTAGACGGCAATGATCCACTGGAAGTATATCGTGTCGTTAAGGAAGCTCGGGAAAGAGCACTTGCGGGGGAAGGTCCTACGTTGATTGAAGCTATGATGTACCGTTTATCTCCACACTCCACCTCGGATAATGATTTGGCTTATCGGACCAAAGAAGAGGTTGATGAGAACTGGAAGAAGGACGGCGTAGCAGGATTCCGCAATTACCTGATCGGTCTGGGACTTTGGAGTGACGAGCAAGAACAAGATCTTATTGCTGAATGCAATCTTGAGCTTAAAGCAGCTATCGAATATGCTGACAACGCTCCATTCCCGAAACCGGAAGATACACTGCTGCATGTTTACAGTGATTCCGACCTGAAAGGAGGAGCATAAACCATGGCTATAATGGAATATATCGATGCCATTCGGCTCGCGATGAAGGAAGAAATGGAACGCGATGAATCTGTGTTTGTGCTTGGCGAGGACGTGGGGCTCAAAGGTGGCGTATTTACCACTACAAAAGGTCTGCAAGAACAGTTCGGAGAAGAGCGTGTACTGGATACACCGTTAGCGGAATCGGCTATAGCTGGTGTGGCGATTGGTGCAGCTATGTATGGTATGAAGCCTATTGCTGAAATGCAGTACTCTGATTTCATGCTTCCAGCAACGAATCAAATCATTAGCGAAGCAGCCAAAATCCGCTATCGTTCAAATAACGATTGGAATTGCCCGGTTGTCATTCGTGCGCCTATCGGCGGCGGTGTATTCGGCGGTCTGTACCATTCTCAGTGCCCGGAATCGATTTTCTTCGGTACACCAGGATTGAAGATTGTCGCACCTTACTCTGCTTACGATGCAAAAGGACTATTGAAAGCAGCCGTACGTGATCCTGATCCGGTTTTATTCTTCGAGAACAAGAAGTGCTATAAGCTGATCAAGGAAGAAGTGCCAGAAGGTGATTATATCGTTCCAATTGGCGAAGCTAATCTGCTGCGTAAGGGAACAGATATTACGGTTATTGGTTATAGTTTGCCATTGCATTTTGCGATGCAAGCAGCAGAAGAATTGGAGCGCGAAGAAGGCATTACAGCGCATATTCTGGATCTGCGGACCTTGCAGCCCCTTGATCGTGAGGCGATCATAGCTGCTGCTCGTGAGACAGGGAAGGTTCTTATTGTGCACGAGGACAATAAAACGGGCGGTATTGGCGGCGAAGTGGCGGCAATTATCGCTGAACATTGTCTATTTGAACTAGACGCGCCGATCTTCCGTCTTTGTGGTCCGGATGTTCCGGCGATGCCAATCAGCCCACCAATGGAGAAATTCTTCATGCTTAGCAAAGAAAAAGTGAAGGCGGAAATGCTTCGACTGGCGCAATATTAACATAGTTAAGTGGAAGCGAAGCTTCGTAAAACTTAAAGATTATGCTTACGAAGAAAGTTTTACTTCGTAAAACATTTGAGGAGTGAAAAGATGTCTGACAACCAAAAGTTGACTGACGTGATCATGCCGCAGCTGGCGGAATCGCTAGTATCGGCGACGATCGGCAAATGGCTGAAGAAACCGGGTGATCCGGTAGAGCAATACGAACCATTATGTGAGCTTATTACAGATAAGGTAAATGCTGAATTGCCTTCAACGATAGATGGAATTATGGGTGAATTATTAGCGGAAGAAGGTCAGGTTGTCAATGTCGGCGAAGTCATTTGCCGTATTGCCGTGCCTGTGACAACATCTGCTGCTCCAAACGTGACTAACACAGTTGCAGCTAATTCCTCTAATACTAATGCAGGACAAAATGCTACATCAACTGCTAACGATTCAATGCGTGCGCGGTATTCTCCCGCAGTACAGACTTTGGCGGCTGAGCATAACATCGACCTGACTTTAGTTATGGGTACTGGTATGGGTGGTCGGATTACCCGTAAGGATGTGCTGGCCTTCATCGAAAGTGGCGGAGCTACATCTCCAGCTTCGATTTCTGCTAGTCAACCTGCCCCAGTGGTGTCACAACCGCCTGTTCCACGGTTCGTTCAAGCCGAAAAGAAGAAGACGGAAGAGCCTCTTCGTCATTCGGGTCTACATTTAAGCGAATCTCCTCGTATTCCAACCATTGAAGTTGAGGGTGGTCGAGGCAGCAGTTCTGAATATCTGATTGATGTAACTCCAATCCGGAATACAATCGCTACAAGAATGCGCCAAAGTGTTTCTGAGATTCCACATGCTTGGACCATGATTGAGGTAGATGTGACTAATCTGGTCGCACTGCGCAATAAACATAAGGATGAGTTCAAGCGCAAAGAAGGCATTAATCTAACCTATCTCGCTTTCATGATGAAGGCTGTTGTGAGTGCGATTAAGGATTACCCGATTATGAACTCTGTCTGGGCTGTAGACAAAATTATTGTCAAACGTGATATCAATATCTCGTTAGCGGTAGGCACAGAAGATTCGGTTATCACTCCTGTGATTAAAAAGGCTGATCAGAAAAATGTCGCCGGGTTGGCTCGTGAGATTGATGAATTGGCACAAAAAACCCGCGAAGGCAAACTGAGCTTGGAAGATTTGCAGGGAGGGACTTTCACTGTAAATAACACAGGTTCTTTCGGCTCCATTCTATCTTATCCAATCATTAACTATCCACAGGCAGCGATCTTAACGTTTGAATCGATTGTGAAAAGACCTGTGGTTATTAACGATATGATAGGTGTGCGATCAATGGCTAATATCTGTCTGTCACTGGATCATAGGATTCTGGACGGAGTGATTTGCGGCCGTTTCTTGCAGCGCGTCAAGGATAATATTGAAGGATATACACCGGATACTAAACTCTACTAAATAATGACGAGCCAAACTGTGCAGTGAGACTGAAAAAGGGGACCTGACGGTATGAATAATTCGGATATTCGTAAGCTGCAGATATCATATGACCCCATTATGGAGTATGGAAAGGCTTGGGATCTGCAAAAGGAAAGTGTGCACGCCATTGATGCTGGTGAGCAACCGGAACGATTGATTCTTTTGCAGCATCCTCCTACCTATACCATTGGTTCACAGAATCATCCCGAACATCTTCTTCTAGATCAAGAGCAGCTCAAAGAAAAAGGAATCGAGCTGTTTGAAATCGACCGGGGAGGAGATATTACATATCATGGACCGGGTCAGCTTGTAGGTTATCCGATCCTTATGCTCGGTGAAGATGGTAAGGTAGATTTACACGGGTACTTGCGCAGTCTGGAGGCAGTAATTATTGATTATTTGGCATCCTACGGAATTGTAGGGGAACGGAAGCCGGAGTATACAGGGGTATGGGTTGGCGACGAGAAGATCTGTGCCATTGGTGTTAAGTTTAACAAAAGCAAATTTCGAAGAGGGTTTGTTACTAGCCATGGTTTTGCCTTTAATATCTCTGAAGGAATATCTGGACACGGCTTTCAAGGAATTATTCCATGTGGTATCACCGAATTTGGAGTAACCTCCCTAGAGGAGTGTGCAGGTCGTCGTTTTGAACTTCAAGATGTGGCCAGAGAATTGGTCCCCTATTTCCTAAGACACTTTCCATATGAAGAGCAGGATGAGTTCTTCGACACTATGGCTAAGGCTGATTAGTGAACAAACAAGAAAGCCAAATAGCGGCAAGGGAATCCCTAGCCGCTATTATCAATGTTCCTTGTATAGATATTAACCCGCAAGGAAAGGCTCGATAACCATAAAGAGCGTAGAGGCAATCATGGCGAACAACATGACGTAGATGAAGATTTTGAACCACTTATTACGTTGCATGAGTAACTCCTTTAGATTTAGTTTAAGTTAATAGCATAAAGATGGTCTTTCTGTACAACCATTGTAACGTATTCACGAAAGAGAGGGAAGTCCAGTGATTTCACAAGACAGATTGATTCAAGAATTTATGGAACTTGTCCAAGTTGATAGTGAAACAAGAAATGAACGGCAGATTGCCGATGTACTTAAGAGTAAATTTAACGCTCTGGGATTAGAAGTTACCGAAGATGATTCCCAGGAAAGAACAGGACATGGAGCGGGTAATCTGTTCATTACCTGGCCGGCTGAGAACGGTGGAGCTGCACCAAAGCTACTGTTCACTTGCCACATGGATACGGTTGTTCCTGGACAAAATATCAAGCCTACGCTTGGCGCGGATGGATGGATTACAAGTGACGGCACTACAATTCTTGGAGCGGATGACAAAGCTGGACTAGCTGCACTATTCGAAGCAATTAGAGTGATTCAAGAGCAAAAATTACCACATGGTCAAATTCAGTTTGTAATTACTGCGGGTGAAGAATCTGGATTGCTAGGTGCCCGTTCGATGGATCCGAGTAACTTGGATGCAGATTTCGGTTTCGCACTCGATTCCAATGGTGAAGTCGGAGCGATTGCAGTTGCGGCACCTACGCAAGCTAAAATAACGATGCAAATCTTTGGGAAATCTGCTCATGCAGGTGTTAATCCAGAGGACGGCATCAGTGCGATTCAAGTAGCCAGCAAAGCGATCGCTGCTATGAAGCTTGGTCGGATCGACAACGAAACGACTGCGAATATCGGTAAATTCGCCGGTGGCGGCCCTACGAATGTGGTGTGCGATCACGTTCAATTGGATGCCGAAGCACGTAGTATCGTGCAGGAAAAGGTTGGCGATCAAATCGCTTCGATGCGTGAAGCACTGGAGACCACTGTCCGAGAATATGGTGCAGAATGCGAATTCCGCAGTGAAATAATTTATCCAGCGTTCAGTTTTAATGAGAATGATCCAGTGGTACAGCTTGCACAGCGGGCTATTACTTCTATGGGACTCACACCACGACTGTTCCACTCTGGTGGAGGAAGTGACGCTAACGTGTTCAATGGCCTAGATGTTCCGACCGTTAACCTCGCTGTAGGTTACGAGCATATCCATACTACTAAGGAACGGATTAAAGCCGAAGACATTGTTAAAGTGGCTGAGCTTGTAGTGAACATTGTTAAAGAGAGTGTAAAGGGCTAACCTAAAGTTCTATTAATTAAATGAAGGAGCTGCCTCCAAGTTGTTAAGCTTGGGAGCAGCTCCTTATATTTATAAGAGCATGTTTGATTAAGAATTCACCCTGCTTTGGTTGGAATGATCTTGGATTGATCCTTTAGGGAAAGGATGTATGTGAGAGGCATATCGGGCCCATACCGCTCTATCCACCTAGCTAAGATGGCTTTGATTTCCTCCGGTTTACCTACCATTGTGACTGCGGATGAGCTTGTACGGCTGAAGATTTCGTTCATCTGAAATTCCTTCTTTCCCTTTAAGTTTGCTATAATACACCGTATGCAGAATAGAGATAAAGGAGACCAGAAATTTTATGGGAAACCAACATTTACACAGCAAGCCGGAGCTTGACGAAGTGACGCTGTCTACAAAGCCTATATTTGAAGGGAAGATCATATCTTTACAAGTGGACACTGTGAGATTGCCGGATGGTAATACTGCAACACGTGAGGTTGTGAAGCATCCCGGCGCAGTAGCAGTGCTTGCTTTGAACAACAACAAAATGTTAGTTGTAGAACAATATCGTCAGCCTATGCACCGTACAGAGGTGGAGATTCCAGCTGGTAAGCTGGATCAAGGTGAAGACCCTTTAGTTGCGGCTGGTCGTGAGCTGAAGGAAGAGACCGGTTTTCATAGCGGTGATCTGAAGTTACTTAAATCTTTCTATACTTCTCCCGGCTTTGCTGATGAGATTATTCATTTGTATGTTACTAATAATGCCGAGCCAGGGGATATGTCGCTTGACGAGGATGAATTTTTAGAGGTCTCGGAGCTTACCTTGGAGGAAGCCTATCAATATATAGCTGACGGACGTATCGCGGACGCGAAGACGATGATGGCGGTGTACGCTTGGCATTTATACACCCTGACAGGCCAATGGAACTAACACCTGAACTGAAGAACTTCTATTGCGATCTGCATGTTCATATCGGACGAACGTCGGAAGGACAAGCGGTCAAAATCAGCGGCAGCCGTGAGCTCACTTTTGCTGGAATCGCTAAAGAAGCTGCAGAGCGTAAAGGTCTTGAGATGATAGGTATTATTGATAGTCATTCACCTGGCGTTCTACGTGATATTCAGCGTTCCTTAGAATCTGGAGAGATGACGCTAGCAGAAGGTGGAGGGATCGCTTATCAGGGGACTACGATCATCCTAGGAACGGAGATTGAAATCCGCGAACCTGGGCGAAAAGAGTGCCACGTACTCGCCTTCATGCCCGACGTGGAGCGGATGACAGATTTCAGCGCTTGGATGAGTCGCCATATGCGAAATGTGAACCTTAGTTCCCAGCGCCTCTATGCACCGGCTAGAGAGCTTCAGGATGAGATTTATGAGCGAGGAGGCATTCTAATCCCTGCACATATTTTCACGCCTCACAAGGGCTTGTACGGCTGTACTGCGGAACGGATGTCAGATATCTTTGATCTGGATCGGATAGCTGCAGTTGAGCTTGGGCTGAGTGCGGATTCTGAAATGGCAGGTTATGTTTCTGAGCTCGATAACTTCACATTCTTAACGAACTCTGATGCGCATTCACTGGGCAAATTAGGTCGAGAGTATAATGTAATGGCTTTGGCACAACCTTCTTTTGCTGAACTGCGACTCGCACTTGAACGTAAGGAAGGACGGAAGGTAACTGCCAATTTCGGACTTAACCCCCGGCTTGGTAAATACCACCGAACCTACTGCGGAGGCTGCGGCAGTATTATTGACGAAGCATATGTCACTTCGGAGCGTTGCCAGTATTGTGGCAGTCTGAAATTGGTGAGGGGTGTATTCGACCGCATCCTAGATATTGCTGACCGCAAGACACCTGTAGTACCTGTAGACCGTCCGCCTTATCACTATCAGGTTCCACTTGAATTTATACCGGGTCTCGGGAAGGCTAAAATGAACGCGTTGCTGCAAGCTTTCGGCACCGAGATGAACATTTTGCATGGTTGTGGTGAAGCGGAAATTGCTAGCGTAGTAGGAGTGGATTTGGCGTCTATGATCGTTCAGGCTCGCTCAGGTATATTGGAACTATCGGCAGGCGGTGGGGGAACATACGGTAAAGTCGTACAACCTGGAAAGTAGAGTTATTGTACTAAGGACAAGTCATATCACGGGGCGTTTTCTCATATGGTGTAACATGTAACCGGAAAGGGGAACGTCTCGATGCGTAATTTAAGGCTGATGATGAAGGAACAGACGCCTCTGTATATTTTTGTCGGCGTATTATTTCTGGTAGGTGTTGTATTTGGAGCTCTTATCGTTAGTGCGCTTACGATGGATCAGCAACAGGAACTGGGTGATTATCTGGGGAATTTCTTTGTAACGGTTGATCAACAGAGTCTTCCAGCAGCACCTGATTCGTATTGGAGTATAGCGGCCTTGAATCTAAAATGGATTGGGCTGATCTGGATCCTTGGATTATCAGTCATTGGGTTACCAGGAATCTTGATTCTTGATTTTCTTAAAGGGGTATTGATCGGTTTTTCGGTCGGTTGTCTAGTCAGTCAATATTCGTGGCACGGGATGCTGTTTGCTCTAGTCTCTGTGGCACCGCACAATCTGGTGCTGATCCCTGTGTTGTTAGTGAGTAGTGCTGCGGCAATTGCCTTTTCCTTGCAGATGATTCGTAGCCGAGTGTTAGGTCAACGCCGGACACCAGTGACGCGACCTTTTACTATGTACACGATATTGTCACTTGTGATGGCGCTGTTGATTCTGGGCGTTTCTAGTTTTGAGACCTATGTTACGCCGATCATGATGCGCTGGGTTACGCCTTCACTTGTACAAGCAGTGACGACCTTGGGATTGCAGTAAAAGCGTTTGACTTCTCAAAGCGACACCCCCTATAATGGAAGAAGTGGTTTGAAGACCGGTGAGGTAATTTTCCAAGGGGGAGGGAGACAATGGAAGCCCGGATAGACAAAATTAAGCAACAGTTACAATCCCAAGGATACAAGCTTACACCCCAACGGGAAGCGACCTTAAGAGTGCTGCTGGAGAATGAGGAAGATCATCTTAGTGCAGAAGATGTTTTTATGCTCGTGAAAGAGAAGGCTCCCGAGATCGGTCTTGCGACTGTATATCGTACCCTGGAACTTCTTAGCGAGCTTCATGTCGTAGAAAAGATTAACTTCGGAGACGGTGTCGCCCGTTATGATCTACGAACAGATACTGCCAAGCACCATCATCATCATTTAATTTGTGTGCAATGCGGTAGTATGGATGAGATCCGCGAGGATTGGCTAGGACCGCTAGAAGAGCGACTGGAGAAAGAATTTAATTTCACAGTGCTTGATCATAGACTTGATTTTCATGGGATATGCTATCGGTGCAGCGATAAGAATAATTCAAACGGAAATCCGTCCTAAGTCATCTTATAATGAAATTCACTTCATAAGCTCTCCCCGGTTTTTTTTACCGGAGAGAGCTTTTTAAATGATTGGTCTATTGGAGGTATACATATCAGCCCGTTTTGGTGCATAAGGTGAAGGACGAGCAGATCTTAACTATATATTAGTGGGAGGCGTCCATATGATCGTTTCTGTGCCCAAAACAGTTCGCAAGCTGTATTTTATGATCATGTTTGTGGCTCTAAGCTATTTGCTCTACAGTGCTATGAGCTGGCTTGGTGAATGGATTAGTCCGATAGAGAATTATGGAATTCCTGAAGGCACCGCTGTTCGGGCATTTGATCATGCCGATCGTGGTGATGATGGTCTGGATACAAGACAGCGCTTGCGCTTTTATTACTGGTACGGAGAATGAAAGCTTCGTGGGAAGCAGGAACAGGCGAGAAGAATGTCGAAGAAAACTAGGTGGATTCATGCAGCGTATACTAAATGTACACATCTGCAGAACCCTCATGCTGAATGTGCTGCAGGAAGTCACTATGAGTAGCTGCGCCAGGACAGGAGCGTGAAATAATGAAGTCACACTTGCAGCCTTTTTTACATTATTTATCCGGAGATAAAGGCTTATCCCCGAATACATTGGAATCTTACGGTAGGGATGTATCGCAGTTTCTGGAGTTTGCTGAAGAGCGGGGGGCAGTTCAGCCTGAGGAGATCCGAAGATCTCATGTGATGTTATATCTTGGCTCATTACGCGGAGCGGGACGAGCAACTGCAACGTTGAACAGAAACGCAGTGTCCCTTCGTGCTTTTTTTCATTATTTGTTAAAGGAACGTTTGATTGAGCAGGACCCAACGCTGGACATGGAGACAATGAAGCCTGATAAGAAAACGCCTATGGTGCTTACCATTTCAGAGATTGAGCAGCTATTAGCTGCGCCAGATGTGAATACGCCACAAGGGATGCGCGATAAGGCTATGTTGGAATTGCTCTATGCAACAGGCATTAAGGTCTCTGAATTAATCTCGCTAAACGTGAACGATGTGCATACGGATATGAAATTTGCACGTTGCACAGGAACTTCCGGCAAGGAGCGGGTGGTTCCGATTGGAACCATTGCTGCTGAGAGTGTAGCGGCTTACATTTCACATATGCGGGACAAGCTGCTCCGTGATCAACAGGAGGAGCCGGCTATGTTCCTGAATAGTTTAGGCGGGAGATTAACCCGGCAAGGTTTTTGGAAAATCATAAAAAAATACGCGCGGGAAGCAAACATTGAGCAGGATATTACACCGCATACACTTAGGCATTCCTTTGCAGCCCATCTACTGGAAGGCGGGGCAGATTTGCGATCCGTACAACAAATGCTGGGCCATGCCGATATTTCGACGACTCAGATTTATAACGGTATTGCCCGTAAGAATATGAAGGAAGTATATGAGAGCCACCATCCCAGAGCTCGTTAATTCTGCTTCAAAGATGCTTTTTGTGAGTAAGATGGTTATGATGGAATCATACTGAAAGGATAGACTGGGGATTGCTCCGCAGGTTATCCTTTAGCAGAAACGGATACCTGATAAGCGGTACGTTGTATCGCTAGTTTCGGAAGCGTATGTCTTCTGGAAGACGGTACAGCCGTTTCTTCTTGTTGGTACGAAAGAATATCTATATTAAAAAAGGAGTGAAGACAACAATGTCCTCATTTAAACGAATTGGTTTTATTGTTCTAGATAGTGTTGGTATCGGTGAAGCGCCAGATGCTGCAAATTTCGGTGATGCTGGGTCGCATACGCTTGGTCATATATTGGATCGTGTTCCTGGATTGAAGCTACCTAATCTCCAGAAGCTTGGGTTAGCTAATATTGCTCCGCTGCCGCCGCTTGAACCTGTAGCTTCACCAACAGGGTACTACGGCAAAATGCAGGAAGTATCAGTAGGCAAGGATACAATGACCGGACACTGGGAGCTTATGGGGCTGAAGATTGAGGTTCCCTTCAATACGTATCCTGATGGCTTTCCAGCAGAGTTGATTGAGAAGTTCGAAGCGGCAACTGGTCGCAAGGTGATCGGTAATAAACCAGCTTCCGGTACGGAGATTCTAGTTGAATATGGTGAAGAGCAAATAAAAACCGGGGCTTGGATAGTCTATACCTCTGCGGATAGCGTATTCCAGCTTGCTGCACATGAAGATATCATTCCACTCGAAGAGCTGTACAGCGCATGTAAAATAGCCCGTGAGCTGACGATGGCTCCAGAATTCTCGGTGGGTCGCGTGATTGCTCGACCATATGTTGGCGAACCAGGAAATTTCGTTCGGACGCCAAACCGGCATGACTATGCTGTGAAGCCCCCAGAACCTACGGTAATGAACGCGCTGGCTGATATCGGCAAGGATGTTATCGCAGTAGGTAAGATCAACGATATCTTTACAGGGGAAGGGGTTACAGCTTCTTATCCTACGAAGAGCAATGAACATGGAATCGAAGTGACTATTGAGCAGCTTAGTCAGCCTTTTGACGGTTTCCTGTTTACAAATCTGGTGGATTTTGATTCTTTGTATGGGCATCGTCGTGATCCAGAAGGATACGGTCGAGCACTGGAAGTATTCGATCAGGCACTGCCTGAAATTCTATCTACACTCGGTGAAGATGATCTATTGATTATTTCTGCAGACCATGGTAACGATCCGATCCATGCTGGAACTGACCATACCCGTGAATATGTGCCGCTCTTAATCTATAGTCCACGGTTTAAACATCCAGAAAGTTTGGGCATTCGTGAAACCTTCTCTGATGTAGCTGCAACCATTGCTGATAACTTTGGTGCGAAGGCGCCGCAGTATGGGACAAGCTTTTTAGCGAAACTGCAATAAGAGATTGTGGGCGGCTTCACAACATTAATGAAGGAGGATCATCCATGAGCGCGTTAACTCAACAAGAAATTCAAGAAGCAGCCATTTATATAAAAGACAAATGTCCGGTGGCTCCGGAAATTGGCTTGATCCTTGGTTCAGGTCTCGGTGTGCTGGCAGATCTTATTACTGATGGAGTAAGCATTCCATATGATGAGATTCCTCACTTTCCTGTGTCTACTGTAGAAGGACATGAGGGCGAGCTTTTGATTGGTATGATTGAAGGACGCCGTGTTGTGATGATGAAGGGCCGCTTTCATATGTATGAGGGCTATGGACCGGAGGTAACAGCATTTCCTGTGCGGGTTATGAAAGAGCTTGGTATAGCCAGTTTACTAGTAACGAATGCTGCTGGTGGAGTGAACACGGATTTCAAACCAGGCGATCTTATGCTTCTTACAGATCATCTTAATATGACTGGACGGAACCCGTTAATAGGGCCTAATGATCCTGCACTTGGGGTTCGTTTCCCAGATATGTCGACTGCCTACAGTCGCCGCCTGATTCAGGTAGCAAAGGAAACGGCCGCTCAGCAGAATTTCGAGTTCAAAGAAGGCGTATATGCAGGTCTGCTGGGACCTTGTTACGAAACGCCTGCTGAAATCGTAATGCTTCGTATTCTAGGCGCCGATGCTGTGGGTATGTCTACTGTATCGGAAACCATTGTTGCGCGTCACGCGGGTATTGAAGTATTGGGTATCTCCTGTATTACTAATATGGCTGCGGGAATCCTGGATCAACCTCTCAATCATGAAGAGGTGATGGAAACTGCAGAACGTGTACGTGAGCGTTTCTTGAAGCTGGTCTTAGGCTTTATTCCGAAAATGTAATTTCGGGGACTGCATTTTGAATTACTGGGAGGTCATATTTATGACACAAGTGATTAAACGTAAGCCGTTAACGTATGATCAGGTAATGAAAGTAGTTAATTTGACTAAACCAAAATATATCGGATTTGCTCGCGCAAATGTCCGTGAATTGCAGGTGTAAGATGAGAGCTGTCGATATTATTCAGAAAAAAAGAGATGGTGGAGAGCTGAGTCGTGAGGAAATATCCTTCCTAATTCAAGGCTACAGTAAAGGTGAAATTCCTGATTATCAACTTTCCGCTTGGGCCATGGCGGTTTATTTTCAAGGCATGAACGCACGGGAGACCGGCGATCTAACGATGGAAATGGCGATGTCCGGTGATCAAGTCGATCTTAGCCCAATCGCAGGAATTAAGGTTGATAAACACTCGACAGGTGGAGTGGGAGACAAGACTACTGTTGTGCTTGCTCCTTTGGTAGCCTCTGCTGGAGTACCTGTAGCAAAGATGTCTGGACGAGGTCTTGGGCATACAGGAGGTACACTCGATAAGCTGGAGTCGATCACTGGCTTCTCAGTAGAGATGGATCGAGATCGTTTCTTTGATCAAGTAGGTGAAATCGGTGCTGCCGTGATCGGCCAGTCGGGCAACATTACACCCGCAGACAAAAAGCTGTATGCCCTTCGGGATGTAACTGCGACTGTTGAATCCATCCCTCTTATCGCAAGCTCAGTGATGAGCAAGAAGATTGCAGCAGGTGCAGACGCTATTGTTCTGGATGTCAAAACCGGCAGCGGTGCTTTTATGAAGACGCTTGATGATTCTATTGCGCTTGCTCAAGCCATGGTTGACATCGGCACACATCTGGGTCGTAATACAGTCGCTATCATCAGCGACATGGATCAACCGCTCGGATATGGAATTGGAAATGCGCTCGAAATCAAGGAAGGAATCGAGACCTTAAAGGGTCACGGTCCGAAGGATCTGCAGGAAGTCTGTCTTATTCTGGGTAGCCAGATGCTTGTTCTTGGTGGCAAAGCCAAGGATGAAGAAGAGGCCCGCTTGATGCTTTTGACACATATTGAAGATGGCACAGCGCTGGAGAAATTCAAACAAATCGTGAGTGCGCAAGGCGGAGATGTTTCGCAAATCGATGATCCGGAGAAACTCCCTGCTGCCAAGCGATTCATTGAAGTGAAAGCAAAAACTAAGGGGTTCATTGAGGGGATTCAAGCAGAAGAAATCGGCATTGCTGCTATGCTGCTTGGTGCCGGACGTGAAACCAAGGAATCTGTGATAGATTTGGCTGTGGGTATTCAACTTTCTAAAAAGGTTGGAGATGCAGTAGAGGTCGGCGATACCCTTGCAGTATTGCATATCAACGATGCCAGTGAGAAGAAGGTAGAGGAAGCTGAAGATAAGGTATTAGAAGCTTACCGTATTACATCTGAATCGATTCCACCATTACCACTGGTATTCGCGCTTGTTACGAAGGATGGGGTAACACGGTACTAGTCAAGGTAAATAATTATGGGGTCATGACGAAGACCCTAAACAGACAGCAGAGCAGCGATCTTCCCATTACGGGAAGATCGCTGCTCTTTTTTGATTTATCTTCGTAACCATTACAGACGATTATCGATCTTATTGAAAATCTGAGAAGCGCCGCTATTTTTATTACACATTACTACTACAGTCTCACCACTAGCAGGATAGAAAGCCGATCGGAAGGAAACGCCGGGATCGTAGCCCATAATGTGGAACTTGATCACCTCTCCTTCTCGGAGGGTGATCCATACACCATAACCATAATATCCTTCGCCGTCCACATGAATGTGGGGTGTAAGTAACAACGAAGTGAGTACTGGACTCAAAAGTGTGTGGTTCATTAGCCCTTTCCAGAATAGCTGCATATCGGGAGCGGTTACAAAAGCTCCACCGTCAGCGCCTCCCTTTACCGGGATTGAATAGATGTTGGTCCTCCAGTCACCGTTATCTTCCTCTATGTATCCGAGTGCACAATTGGCAGGTAAGGCATCTAACGTAAAATAACCGGATTGCTTCATTCCACAAGCCTTAAAGATGTGAAGCTCCACATAGTCGCAAAAGGACATTCCACTCAATTCCTCCACCAGAAGGCCTAGCACGATATATCCGGCATTGTTGTAGTGGAAACGTTCGCCAGGGGTCCGCATCATGGGGAGGTTTTGGAACATCGACACAAAGTCATCAAGCTGCCGCAAAGTGTACATAGGTCGTGTTTTCCACAGTTCCTCGAAATCATCCATGATTGTTTCATCAAAATAATCCGGAATACCAGAACTGTGCGTAAGCAGCTGATGTATGGTGATCTCAGGATTAAAGAGAGGGAAATCTACCTTTTTCAGATAATCTAAGACTCTACTTTCGAAAGAAATCAATCCCTGTTCGACAAGTTGGCAGACGGCAACCGCCGTAAATAATTTACACCCGGAAGCAATCCCAAACCGAGTATGAATATTGTTTTCGCGTTTATCCGACTTATTAGCATAACCGTAACAGCTGCTGATGATTTCTTTATCCTGTTGATTTACCAGGACTATGCCAGAGAAATTGTTCTGTTTAGCTTCTGCTTCAATACAATCTGCAAGATGGTTCATCTGTATATTCACTCCTCTATAAACCTGTAATGTTCTTAAATAGATTCGTTCCAACCTTTCATTTTCCTTTAAAGGGGCTTAAATGAATACGGAAAAAATGGAAATCATTAAAATTTGAAATAATTTTTGATCTCCCCTATAATAAAAATGCTCTGCAACTGCTGCTGGGCTTTTTTTAATTGATAACCTTATAACTTCTTGTGATAAATAATTGTGGTTATTTCCTTGAAAATGGAATAATTTTCACCCTTTCTGACGAAACTGGAACACAGTACCTGTGATATGAAGGTTAACGTTCAGGAGGGGAACCATTGTGAGAAAATTGCGTTTTGCTGTGCTTGTGCTCTGTATTGCTGTGTCGGTTCTAGGACCTATGTCAGGCGCTTATGCAGAGGAAAAAAACAAGGACTCTGGCAGTAAAGCTGCCGCTGTAGACCTCGCACCGGGAGCACGTTCTGCGATTTTGATGGACGCTGGTACCGGCACTGTTATTTATGAGAAGAACAGCCATGATAAGCTGCCTCCCGCAAGTATTACGAAGATTATGACGATGTTACTAACGGTGGAAGCGCTGGATGAAGGTAGACTGCAACTGACGGATAAGGTGCGGACAAGTGAATATGCGGCTTCGATGGGCGGATCGCAGATTTTTCTGGAGCCGGGTGAAGAAATGACGGTAGACGATATGCTCAAAGGCATCGCTATGGCGTCTGGTAATGATGCTTCTGTCGCTATGGCGGAAAAAATAGCGGGTTCAGAGAGTGCTTTTGTAGACTTGATGAATAAACGTGCAGAGGAGCTGGGTCTAAAAGATACCCATTTTGCCAACTGTAACGGTCTTCCAGCCGCCAATCACTATTCCTCTGCATACGATATTGCGGTCATCAGTCGGGAACTTTTGAAGCATGATCAAATTATCAAATATACGGGTTCCTATCAGGATTACTTACGCAAGGATTCAACCAAACCGTTCTGGTTGGTGAATACGAACAAGCTGGTGCGTTTCTACACTGGTGCTGATGGACTGAAGACAGGGTATACTGCAGAGGCTAAATTCTGTCTGTCCGCTACAGCGGCGAGAGATGGCCTGCGTGCAGTCGCTGTTGTGCTAGGCGAGCCGAACACAAAGACACGCAACAGTGAAGTCTCAGGCATGTTCGATTACCTGTTCTCGCAATATAAGGTACACACGATCCACAAAGAAGGGGATGCTATCGGCACCCTCAAGATCGAAAAGGGCGTAAAATCGGAGCTGCCGATCACAGCGAAAGAGACGTACAGTGTTCTTTTGAAAAAAGGTGTGGCCCAAGAAGGCATTCGCCACGAATTAGTATTGCCGGAAAGCGTGAAGGCTCCAGTGGCTGAAGGTCAATCTGTAGGCAAGCTGGTTGTCTACCAAGGCACCCAAGTGATTAAGGAATATGATTTAAAAGCTGGGGAAGCTGTGCCGAAAGCAGGCTGGTGGAAGCTCTTTAAGCGTACAACAGGCTCGATGTTCGGCGTAGATTAAAAACAGTTTTTTTGTAGATTACCCCCATGTACTCTGTAGATTCATAGGGGTTTTCTTCTAGTTTTGTCGTGAGGCAGGATTCCTGATTTGCCGCGTAGAAAACCTTGTCCTTGAAGGGAATTAGTACCGTCTTTCAAGGTCAGTTTTCAAAGCAACGAAGAGGAGAGTGGCAAGCATGAATTCTCATGTGGAGATGGAGCATCACAGAGGTGTGTTGATTGTCCGTTTATCAGGGGAGCTGGACCATCACGCAGCAGATTTTGTAAGAATGGATATGGATGAAGCGATTATGCGTGGTCAGGTATCGCATTTAGTTCTTAGTCTTAAGCATCTGCAGTTTATGGACAGTTCAGGCCTAGGCGTGATTCTGGGAAGGTATAAACTGATCCACAGTAAAGGTGGAAAAATGGTGGTCTGTGATGCAACGGCACCTGTAAAGCGGCTGCTGGAAATGTCAGGCTTGTTCAAAATCATGCCCCTATATGACGACGAGAGTACTGCACTCTCGGATTTGGAGGTTGCGTTATGACAAATAGTAAGGCTGGTAACTTCATGAACGTGCAGTTCGCTGCACGCTCGGAGAATGAATCGTTCGCGCGTGTAGTCGTAGCGGCGTTCGTTTCCCGGCTTGATCCTACGATGGACGAGCTGAATGATCTGAAGACAGTCGTGTCGGAAGCGGTCACCAACTGTATTATTCATGGGTATGATAGTGATCCGGAAGGCATTGTGACCATTTCGGCATCACTGGACAACGAAACCGTACATCTAACCATTGAGGATCAAGGACGGGGCATTGAGGATTTAGAGCTGGCGCAACAGCCGCTGTATACCTCTAAGCCGGAGCTGGAGCGGTCGGGCATGGGCTTTACTATTATGGAGAATTTCATGGATGAATTTGAAGTCACTAGTGAACCGGGACACGGTACTTCTATCTCAATGAAGAAAACCATCGTCTCGAAAAAAGCTTTATACAATTAGGGGTTGGAGCCATGGATGCAGGGTCAAAAAAAGCTCCGCCGACCTATTTGGACGATGCGGAGGTCAAACGTCTTATCGCGCTCAGTCAGGCCGGAGATAGTCTTGCCCGTGACACACTTGTAAGCTGTAATATCCGACTGGTCTGGTCGGTAGTACAGCGGTTTATGAACCGCGGGTATGAGCCTGACGATTTGTTCCAGATCGGTTGCATCGGACTGCTGAAGTCCGTAGATAAATTTGACCTCAGCTATGAGGTCAAGTTCTCCACTTATGCTGTGCCGATGATTATCGGTGAGATTCAGCGTTTCCTTCGTGACGATGGTACCTTGAAGGTCAGTCGTTCCCTTAAGGAAATGGCTAACAAGGTTCGTAAAATGAAGGATGAAATGTCTAAAACACTTGATCGTCTGCCTACGATCGGTGAAGTTGCGGAAGCACTAGGGGTTACACCCGAAGAAGTGGTATTTGCTCAAGAAGCCAATAAACCACCGACTTCTATCCATGAGACGGTGTTCGAGAATGATGGAGATCCGATCACGCTGATTGATCAAATCGCTGACGAATCACAGGATCGTTGGTTCGATAAGCTGGCATTAAATGAAGCGATCGGAGGCCTCAGTGAACGTGAACGTCTGATTGTCTATCTTCGTTACTATCGTGATCAAACGCAGTCGGAGGTCGCCAGTCGTCTAGGGATCTCTCAAGTGCAGGTATCCCGGCTGGAGAAGAAAATACTTCAGAATATCCGTGAGCAGATTGCTCAGTAGGATAAAGTTATTCATGTAATGACGCTTGTAAAATAGCGAATTAGAACAAAAAGCCGCCCCGAAAAGGGGGGGCTTTTTATGTGGAGATGATCTCAACATGCATTCACTCGGCGAGGAGAATGTGGTCACATGGTCTATGGATATGGAAGAAAATCTGCTGACGATGTCGAATATTTTAGAGGAATGGGTTGGTTGTACAGGGAAGACTATACCACGCAGCCCTGATTTTTTGCGGGAATTTGTGTATGCAGTGGATCTTGATCGATATGATGCTTACATGCAAAGATTAACTGCTGGTCATATCAGTAGTCTTGAGTATCGGATGCAACTACCTACTGAAGGACTAAAGTGGGTTCAATTTATCGGCACGCCAATTCTAAATAAAGAGAACAAGGTTTACCGAATAGATGGAGTTATGCTGGACATTACTGAACAAAAAACAGCGCAAATACAGTTGGAAAGCTCGTATTCTTTGTATCATCAGATGTTCTCTAATCTTGACGTGGCGATTTGGTCTTATGATTATGTAACTAAGAAAGTATTGTTTATATCGGATGCCGTCCTTAATATCACCGGTTATTCCGTTGAACAGGCGAAAGAAGATGATTTTTGGTTCCGTATTGCTCATAAAGAAGAAACCCCCTCGATTCAAGAGATCCTAACAACGGCTCGGCAGGGGATTCCAAAGCTTAGTGAATATCGTATTATCCACGCAAGTGGAGAGCCTCGATGGATACAGGTCAGAATCATACCCAGTCTGGATGAATTCCATACGGTAGTTCGGCTTGACGGGATCTTGGCAGATATCACTGAAAGAAAGTTGATGAAAGAGGCTTTGCTCAAAAGTGAACAGCGTTATAAGTCCTTATTTGACTATAACTCAGACGTCGTATGTGAGGTGAATCTGCAAGGTAATATTTTGGCAATCAATTCTACGGCAGAGCAAATTACTGGAGAATCTATAAGTATGGTTGGAGAGAATTTGTCCATCATGAATCTATTTGGAGCAGAGAATATACCGAGGATGTTAGATTATTTTGAAAGAACAGTACGGGGATCTGCTCAGCATTATGTTGTGTCCTCTTCCCGTAAGGATGGATCAGTGAGCCACTGGTCTATGAAAAATATCCCGATTTATGTGAATAGTCGTATTATTGGTGTTTTTGTGGTTGCTAGAGAGATAACATCAGCTGTAGAAGTAGAACACAAGTTGGCGCAGCGTGAAGCAGAGTATAGACTTATTATTAATAACATGAAGGATATGATGGGGGTTCTGGATCAAAAAGGTAATTTCATTTTAGCCTCCCCCTCCTGTGAGACCCTGATCGGTATTCCTGTAGGCTTAATCAAGGGCACTACCATACTTGAGTATATCCATCCTGATGAGCAAGAAGGCTTGCGAGAACAGATTTCAAATATTTTTCGGACAAAAGCAAGCAAGATGTTTTACAATCGTTTTATTCATTCAAAAGGTTATATCCTAAATTTAGAATGTATTGCTACTCCCGTTCTAGGTGAGGATGGAGATGTAATGAACATTGTGATAGTTGCGAGAGACATTACGAAGAGAGTTCAAATGGAAAAAGAACTAAGGGAAAGCGAGGAACTAAATCAGCAGCTGATCAAGATGTCGCCTGAAGCGGTCGTTCTCCATAGCGATTATAAGTTTGTGTATGTGAACTTTTCTTGTCTTGGATTATTTGGTGTTTACGATGAGAGTCAATTGATCGGTAAAAATATTTTCAATTGGGCACATCCGGAATTTCTGTCGCTGGCAAAAGAACGAATGCGTGAAATCTATAAAGAGCCCTATAGAATCCTAGCACCAATTGAACAAAAGGTTGTACGTTCAGATGGAACGATTATCGATGTAGAGGTAACAGCTAGCTCCATTCTGCACAAAGGAAAGGTCGCATGTATCTCGATATTTAGGGATATAAGTGATCGCAAAAAAGCAGATGAAGACAGAGAACATACAGAGCAGATTATTCGTGAGAGTGAGGAACGGTATTTTCACTTGCAAACGAGTCTGGATCAGTTCTCCCAAGACCTTTTTGGTGTCATGAAGATTAGCCATATGGAACAGCGGCTGCTTAGAGAGGTCAGAGACACTCTGCAGATAACCAATATACATTTTATCGAAGTTGAATCTAACTATGATAAATTATGTGAAATTATTGAGACTGAGCAAGGGTATTCACTCAAGATCGGGGAGTCCCGAGGAAAAAGCTACTTACTATCGATTAATGAGAAGACGATTTTATTAGAAATCAGTTCTATTCGTGTGTGGCTGGAGACCATTACCCGTTATGTCAGTGTTCTCTTTGATCATTTTTTGCTTATCGAAGATTTAACGAAAGATCTTGAGCTAGCGGCTTCCAAGCAAGTGGCTCCTACTTGGCTTCTCCGCTTTATGTTTAATTTATCCGAGAATGAGCGAAAACGTCTTGCTCAGGATTTACACGACTCAGCGCTTCAAGAACAGATTATCTGGTATCGTAAGCTGGATCTTCTCTTAGGGGAAAAGTCCATCAATGGGGAGTTTAGAGAACAGCTAGAACAGATAGCTGAAGGCTTACTGGATGTTATCTATCAACTGCGGATTATTTGTAACGAGCTCAGACCTCCTGCATTAATCAATGAAGGTCTTATCTCCTCGCTGGAGACGTTGTTTGAATTTACACAGCTGCGTACCAACTACCAGATTTATTTCGAGGTTGAAGCATTTACACATAAGTTGGATGATGAAGTGCTTATAGGTTTGTACCGTATTGTGCAAGAGCTTTTAGCGAATGCAGCGAAGCACTCTTTTGCGACTGAAGTCCACATTACCTTAGCTAGTGAAGACAATCATATTCATTTGAATTATAAAGATAACGGAATTGGAATGAATCTATTAGGAGAGGACTCGCTTACAAGTATGGGTATTTATGGAATGAAGGAAAGGGTTCGAAGTATGGATGGGACGATAGCATTCCACTCGCCAGAGAAAAAAGGATTAGCAGTCTATATATCTATACCTGCAGATTAATCATGCGGTATAACAATTAAAGAGGGGTAATCATAGGCATGATTCAAATATTGTTAGTGGATGACCATCCATCAGTTATGGAAGGGACAAGAATGATATTAGAGCAAGAAGGAGATATGAAGGTTACTCTAGCCATTTCAGCTCATGAGGTGCTTGAAATGGTGAGTAGTCATTCTTTTGATGTAATGTTATTTGATCTTCATATCGCAGATGTGAATGGGATTGATTTGGCGAAGCAAGTACTAACCATGAACGCGGATGCGATTATCTTAATCTATACCGGATATGAATTTACCAACAAATTTAACCTGATGATCGAATCGGGGATATTTGGGTTTATCTCAAAAACGACGAATAGAGAGCAGTTAATTACAGCGGTACGCTGTGCATTAAGAGGAGAAGTCATTCTACCGCGTACCTTAGTCAAGCAGCTAAGAAAAGTACCTCCAAAAGGATTAGAAATTAATGATGAACAAGCAGTCTCCGTGATTAGCAAAAGGGAACATGAAATGCTAACGGAAATTGCAAAAGGAAAAAGTAATAAAGAAATAGCGGAGATTGTGCTGATGAGTCAGCGATCGCTCGAATATAGTTTAACGAATTTGTTCCAAAAGCTAAATGTGAAATCTAGAATTGAAGCGGCTATAAAAGCTAAACGGTTAGGAATATTGAAGGACTCAGATTTTACTAATTCATTGTGAAAATACGTAACAATCTCATAGATTGAAATCCCGATCACTGGATGGTGAGACGGGATTTTTTTGTTTTTCGCTTCTTGGCGGGGGTGCGCAATAATTTTGCGCGGTCACGCCAATTTTTTTCGGTTACCATATTCTGCTTACAGTTTATGATGAAATAGTTCCTAAGAATTACTAAAAATTGACTAACGTAATGAGGTGCAAAAGGGTGAAATGGTTTTATAATTTGAGGACAGCAGTAAAGCTAATCTCAGCATTTGTGTTGGTATCAGTCATTTTATGCTTTGTAGGATTCTATGGAATAAGCAATTTGAGTAAAATGGATGAGTCCATCGAGGATATGTATAATAATCGCTTAACACCGATTGCCTATCTCGGTGAAGCGAATGAACTTTTTTTAACGAACAGAATAAACATCCGAGATATTAATACGATGGCGAAAACCGAGGTGAAGAAAAAAGAGTATCGAGATAAAATACATAAGAACGTCCAAAGTATTGAAGGCATCATGAGTAAGTATAGTAAGACAAAATTGAGAGAAGAAGAGTTAAAGAAGATGAAGACTTATCCCGAGATCTGGCAACGCTATATTACCAGCGTGGATCATGCGATCGAAGTGGATAAAACCAATATCAGTAATGAAGAATATACGAATTATTTGCTAACAGGAGATTTACAGCTGGCTACTACAGAGGTGACGGATTTCCTGCAAGGTTTAATTGACATCAATATGAAGCAGGCGCAGGGATCCAGTGATAATGCTAATAAACTATATCAATCCTCTCGGTTAATTACCTTTAGTGTTACGATTATTGCACTTCTGATCAGCGTGGGTTTTGGCTATCTAATCTCGCAAATCATAGCGCGGCCTCTAAATCAAGTGATGCGCCTGCTGGGTAAAGTAGCTAATGGGGACTTAAGTGAAACTTCGAATCTAAATTCCAAGGATGAGATCGGAAAACTCGCGAATTCTGTGAATGAAATGGTTCTGAACTTAAGGCAAACTGTGGGGGGGATTTTGTCCTCTGCGGAAAGTGTCTCGGCGGCTGCGCAGCAGATATCAGCCAGTACAGAGGAAGTGGCTAGCGGCAGTATGAGTCAAGCCACTGCAGCACAAACGATGAATGAGTTGTTCCGGGAATTGTCTGATGCAATTAATTCAGTAGCCCAGAGTGCAGAGCATGCCTCTGAGCTGTCAGATCAAACCATGCGTATCGCCCAGGACGGTGGTCTCGTCGTTACAAACTCCATACAAGGAATGACTGTGCTAAATAATCAAATGTCTAGATTAGAGGAAGACTCCGATAGAATTGGAGAGATTATTGCAGTTATTGATGATATTGCAAAACAGACAAATCTTCTGGCGCTAAACGCAGCTATAGAAGCCGCTCGTGCGGGTGAACAGGGTCGAGGTTTTGCCGTTGTGGCGAATGAAGTAAGAAAGCTAGCAGAGCGGAGCAGTGAGGCTACGAAACAAGTCACGAACATCATTAAAGAAATGCAGAAGAATACACACCAAAGTGTGAATGCGGTAGTTGAAGGCGTAGCTTTTTCACAAAAAAATGGGGAAGCCTTTGATCATATTATCTCTATGGTGAACGATACCGCTCATAAAGTAACTGAAATCGCTGCTGCCAGTGAAGAGCAGGCTGCGCAGTCATCAGAGGTGCTGTACTCGATCGAGAGTATATCGGCAGCAACAGAAGAAATGGCGGCAAGCAGCAGTGAAACGGCAACAACGGCTAATGCATTAGCACAGCTTGCGGAGGAACTAAATGCACTCGTATCTATTTTTAAAGTGAAGTAAACAGTGTCATGGGGATCATCATTGATAGGAGAGGAGAAGTAGTGCAAAAGATAAAGGTGCTCGTTGTAGCTACTTCAGTAATGATGCGGAAACAGATATCGAACCTAATTACGGAGGATTCAATTATCGAGGTTATTGGAGCAGCTCGTAATGCATCCGAAGCGGTTAGCATGGTTCAAGAACTCAGGCCTGATGTCGTGACGATTGATATAGAGGTGCCGGAATTGAATAGTTTAGTAGCACTCTCAAGTATTATGTCACAACGTCCAACCCCTATCCTAATCCTAAGCTCAGGAACAAAGGATGGAATAGTAGCAACCATCACAGGTCTACAGAATGGAGCCGTAGATTTTATATCCAGGCCAACTCAGTTATATGGACTTGATTTATCCCATATAAAAGACGAACTCATATTCAAAATTAAACATGCTGCTCAAATTCCATTGCGAACCCTTATTCTTAACAATATAACTGTTTCCAAAGTGATTACAGGACAACAGGCAGAAGACAATTCTAAAACTGAATGTATAGAAGAATTCGATCAAATCATCGCCATAGGATGTGGAGTAGGCGGACCGAAGGCGCTTGAAATCGTAATTAGCTCACTCCCGGCGAACTTCCCATATCCCTTGTTAATCGTTCAGCATATGCCGCCCAAGTACACGAAAGTATTGGCAGAACGATTGAAGCGGTTCTCAAGTGTACAGGTGGTTGAGGCGAAGAATGATCAGTTGGTGCTCGGCGGAACAGCCTATATCGCACCTGGTAATTGTCATATGACCGTAGTTCAACAAGGGCAAGAATATAGAATCAAACTACACAGGAAAGCTCCGGTGAACGGGCACCGTCCGTCTGTGGATGTGTTGTTCGATTCGATCTCAGGATTAAAAAGCTTGAAGCAGCATTTGATTCTGATGACCGGTAGGGGTAACGATGGGTCGAGAGGGATGCTAAACGCCAAACAAGCTGGCGCCCAATCCACATTGGTAGAATCGCAAGAGACTTCTATTATAAATGAAATGGCTGAAGCGGCAATGGCGCTCGGGTGTGTGGATGATGAGGTTCCTTCGCACTTGTTAGCTTCGAAGGTTATGGAGGTTACGGGGGAGTTAGCGAATAAATTCGATAAATGAATCATTACTATAGGCGTTGGTAGGGGGAACTCTACCAACGCTTTTTTATATAAATCTAAGTTCATCCCAAGTGGGGTTAAATTTCCTAAGGATCAATTCCATGTTGACACGTTTAAATGATAACGATTATCATTTGAGTTGTAGAAGGAGTGGCTTCGATGACTTTTAATATATTGAATACGGTGATTCATGATCTTTTTGATCAATTTACAGAACGGATAGAAGGGCATGTTGAGCAGAACCAATGGGAACAACGGCTTACTGTACCTTCACATATCGGCAAGGGAAGTGTCACTCGTACGCGTATTCGTCCAGGTATGGAGATCATGTATACGGATATAACATACGAACAAGATATGAAGCTCCATATTCAAGAAGCTTGTCCGTTGTTCGAACTAAGCTATAACATAAGCGGAGAAATCTATTGTGAATGGAATGGCAAGGAAAGTCATACGGAAAAACAAATGGGCAATGTCCTTTTTCTAGAAGATGTTCAGGTGTATGAAGAAAAAAAAGCAGGTATCCCCAATCAATTGTTAGAAATACGACTAGCTCCTAGCGAACTGCTATATTATGCTGAAGATCTATCGGAGAGACAACAAATGGAAACCTGGCTTAGACATCATCGGGGAAATATTGATCGTTATCCTGATACTGCGGCGATCCGAAAATGTGTCTCCGAAATGATCCATTGTACTTATCGTGGAACATTGAGACGATTGTATATGGAGAGCAAAGCGCTTGAATTTATCGCTTTGTTTGGCGAGTCTGATGGTTACGGTTCTATGAGCGGAACCATGACGCTCCGGCATGATGATATTACAAATCTGAAGAGGGCACATGAGTTGGTACAAATCCATTTTGAGCAACCGCTGTCTATACGTGAGTTGTCTAAGCGGGTAGGCATCAACGAATTCAAGCTAAAAAAGGGCTTCCGTGAGTTATTTGGCATGACGATCTTCGAGCTTGTACGTATAAAGCGGATGGAGAAGGCGCTTTGGTATATGGAAGTTGAAGGTTTAAATATAGGGAAGACAGCCGTTTCGGTCGGATATAGTAATGTCAGCAATTTCACGACTACCTTTCGTAAGCATTATGGCTGCAATCCAAGCGAATACTTAAAATCGTATCGAACAACAGAGTTTGGTGCGAAACAAACTGTAGATTGATCTTTACGGGCAGAAAGCTTCAAGTGGTAGAACATAGGGTTCGGAACCGAACGCTATATTCTGCCTGCTTGAGGTTTTTTTTGTGTTTGCTCCCTTATCAAGGAGTAAACCTCCCTTAACAGGTAGAGAAAAAGACTGTTCTAATTGATAATCATTATCATAGTCGAATAAGACAGATACTAAATGAGGAGTGTTCTTAATGAAAAGAAGATGGGTTATTTTAGCTAGAGCCATTGCTCAGCAGCCCCAATTTTTAATCCTTGATGAACCTACTAATCATTTAGATATCAAATATCAGCTGCAAGTTTTATCCATAGTTAAATCATTGAGAGTAGGTGCATTGGCAGCATTACATGATCTTTCTCTCGCCGCAACATACTGCGATCTATTGTACGTTGTCAAAAGTGGACAGGTAGTGGCCAGCGGAAACCCTAATGAAGTTCTAACAAAAGAGCTTATCAAGGAAGTATATGAAATTGACTGTGAACTATATACAAATCCTGTTACTGGTGTCATGGCTATTGCCTATATTCCCAAAGTAGATTGCGTTTAAAAAGGTGGTAATAAAATGCAACAAGAAGATTCGCGACGTTGGTATGCGCTTGGGATTATTCTGCTTCCAACATTACTTATTTCATTGAATACTTATATGATTCAAGTCGCCCTTCCATTAATGCAAAATCATTTGAATGCAAGCTTCTCTGAAGCGCAGCTTATTGTTACTGGATTTTCGCTAGGATTAGCTGTGGCGTTAATTATTAGTGGAAAGCTTGGGGATATATACGGCAGAAAACGATTGCTGATGATCGGGGTGAGTGGGTTTACGATTATGGCAGTGTTGGGCGGTTTGACCTCAGATCCAACCCATCTGATTGTTATTCGCATCGTACAAGGTATGGCAGCTGCGCTTATCCAGCCTCAGGTATTATCTACGCTTCAGGTGATCTTTCTGCCAAAGGAAAAGGGGCTTGTTTTTGGTATTTATGGTGCCATGATTGGTATTGGATTTGCATTCGGATTTATCCTCGGTGGGGCTGTTGTGAATTGGAATCCTTTCGAACTTAGTTGGCGAACGGTGTTTTTATTTAATGTGCCATTCGGACTTCTCGTCCTGCTGTTAATGCCGATTGTTCCTGAAACACGGGCCGAGCAGACGCACAGTATTGATTGGACGGGAAGCTTCCTACTGCTGATCGGTTTGTTCCTGCTGATCTATCCGTTATCTGAGGGACAAAAACAAGGGTGGCCAATGTGGATCTCAGGCTGTCTGATTATAGCTTTATTCGTGTTGTTTACTTTTATCTGGGTTGAAAATCGGAAAGGAAAGCAGGGGAATTGTCCATTAGTCGATCTGTCTATTTTCAGACATAGAACATTTAGTGTAGGTCTGGCGACCGTGCTTGTCCTTTATCTAGGCATGTTCTCCTTCTTTTTTGTTTTAAGCTACTATATGCAATTTGGCTTGCACTATAATGTTCAAGATACAAGTTTGGTTTTTTTGGCTATAGGTATAGGTTTTTTTCTGACTTCCCTGATATCGTCTCGAATGGTCAGAAGATGGAGGATGAGTGTATTAAAAATAGGTGCACTGATGATGGGATGCTCTAATTTATTGCTTATATGGGAGCTAAATGTGGATGCGACGCATCTGCTGGGCGCCCGAAATATCCTGATTTTATTGATATATGGATTTGGTCTCGGTATGGCTACTACGCCATTAGTCAACGTTACACTCAGCTCAGTACCAGCAAGGATTACGGGTACAGGATCAGGTTTGATCACTACCTTTATGTATCTGGCAAATTCGTTAGGGGTGGCTTTAATCGGTATTTTGTTCTCCACTTCGTTACAGCATTCTCTTTTAGAGGCTGACCTAATGGATTACGTAAGAGCATTTTCCTTCTCACTGGCAGCTATCGGAGGTCTTGCATTTACTGGTTTTGCTTGTCTTTGTTTCTTGCGAGAGCGGAAATGATAGAGGAGGAATCAAGTTTTTTTGCTCTGTGAGCAATCTAACAACCGTTCTCTTTACTTAGCTTTATAGTATTTACAGGAATAACATAATTCCATTTATTGTTAATACACTCCGAGCTATGAAGGGGAAGGTGTGAGCAAGCATGTCCATTCTAGAAGTAGAGAATCTTACAAAAGAATATAAAGGCAAGGGCAAAACAAATGTATTTCGGGCGCTAAACGGGATAAGTCTGAGTGTGGATAGCGGCGAGTTTGTAGCGATTATGGGACCTTCGGGAAGCGGGAAAACGACACTGCTGAACATCCTTAGCGGGATCGATACGGAGTATAGTGGGGTAGTACGGATTGCAGAGACTAGTATAAGTGAGATGTCTAAGAACGAGCTTGCACTGTTTCGGCGGCAGCGAATGGGGTTCGTTTTTCAAGATTACAATCTGCTGGATAGCCTGACCCTACGGGAAAATGTAATGGTGCCCATGGTGCTGGATGACCAAGAGGTAGACGACATCAATACCAAGACAGATGAGACGATAGTACTCTTTGATCTGGGCGAGGTGAAGGATAAGTATCCGTATATGGTTTCAGGAGGACAGCAGCAGCGAGCGGCGATTAGCAGAGCAATTATAAATGATCCGGAGGTGATTTTTGCGGACGAGCCAACGGGGAATTTGGATTCCAAATCCTCAAGTATAGTGATGAAGACCTTCGCCAAGCTGAATGCTCTGAAAGGAGCGACGATTGTGATGGTCACGCATGATCCTTTTGCGGCCAGCTATTGTAATCGCGTGCTTTTTATCAAGGATGGGAAGACTCTATTAGAGATTACTAGGGAAGATAAAGAGCGGAGAGCTTTTTTTGATAGGATTCTAGAGAGTCTGGCCTGCATTGGAGGGGGAGAAGATGACCTTTAGGAGGATGGCTTTTCAGATTTTCAAGGCGAACCTTAGAAGGTATTTGTTATTTTTCCTATGCAGCAGCTTTACGATCATGGTCTTTTTCGCCTTTTACTCCCTGTATACAAACCCTGATTTTAATGATCCCTATCAAGTGAATGGGATGGTGTCCGGTAATTTATATGCTCCTTTCTTGGTTATGAGAGTCTTTGCTGTTCTTTTTATTGTATATGCCCAAATGGCATTTTTGAAATTTAGAAAAAGCGACTTTGGGCTGTTAATGGTTCTAGGAATGACGAGCCACAATATCCGGACAATCATATTCTTTGAAAATAGCATGATTGCATTAGCTTCGATTCTTACGGGTTTAGGTGCAGGGACGGTCTTCTCCGGTCTTTTCTTCTTCATCATCTCGTTGTTTGTTAATATAGGGGACAGTGCGTTTTCACTAACGCTGGATAGTTATCTGTTTACCATTAAATTCTTCGGGATGATTTACATAGTTGTAATTGGAATCCATTTATTATTAACGCTGAGATACAACATTGTACGCCTTCTAAAAGAATCCAGGACCGCAGAACGTAGCCTTCTACATGGTAAAATCACCACAGTCATCGGAGGTTTACTGTTGGGGATTACTGTTTTTGATATGATCACTCATTACAACCCTGATGATGCCCGTAGGATGTTAATCAACCTTGGAGTAAGTATGGTGGGTGTCTACTTGCTGCTGTCAGGACTTGGCGACTGGATGAAACTCATCTTTTCGAGATCAGCGAAAGCTTACCATAAGCATTTGATGTTTAGCTCCGATTTGAATTATACCCTTGGGCGCTCCAAAATAGTGCTTTCACTCATCACCTTCCTCGTTTTCATCACGATTTTCTTAAGCGGTATTATCTTTTATATCACCTGGGATGCTGAGAATATTTCTGTGAAAAACAACCCTTATGATATTGCCTATGCAGAAGTATTTGGAAAAAATAGTATTCCATCAGAGACACTCAACGAAATCACGGATCATGGTGCTACACCGCTGCTGTCACATCAAGAGCTGCAGTATATTGACCTGTTCTATTTCAAAGTGTTTTTGGACCAGAACATCAACACATTAATCGGCAGTGATTATCATGTGGAGAATGGTCACTTTCTAAATCTTGCCTTAGTTGCTCGAGGCGAAGAATGGAAGAACCAAAGACCGGAAATGCCGACCTTCGATATGAAGCTTTCTACCGGGAACCGTACGTTACATTCACAAGGTCTCGTATTAAAAATGATATTTAATCCTGTGCCGAATCTCATGAATGGTCTTCATGTCATAGTAAACGAAGTTGATTATAAAGCGTTGAAAGCGGAGAATATGGATGCGATCGGGAGTCTTCAACTCCTAAATTTCAAGGATTGGAAAAAGACTTCAGGTATAGATGCTGAGCTAAATGCGGCTTTAGCCAAATATAATAAGGACCATACGAAATCCTGGTATGGAAATGATCGGCAAGAGGCGCTCGTATTTTCTACGAAGTCTAGAATAAGTGAGTATTTACAGTTGAAGGAGTCCGGCAAATTTGGGATCTTCGTCATTACATTCGTCGGTCTAATATTCTTTGGGGCTTCTGGTATAGTGCTTCATTTCAGTATCCAGACCGATTTAGAGCGAGAGAGGATCAAATTCAGGAAGCTGAATAAGATTGGAATCACTTCTAAAGACGTGGCTCAAATGATTGGCGGCCCCTTAAAAGTGTTGTTTTTTCTCCCGTATGTACTAGGTATTGCGTTAGCTACTGTGTATGTTGTTAGTTCTTCAAGATTCGAAATGTCCGTAGCTCTGGCACCATTTTGGTTTTGTTTGCTAGTAGGAGGGGCTTATCTTTTATTTCAACTCCTCTTTTATTATCTATATACCAAAATATATACTCGCAAGATGCTGGCTCATCTCCAACTACTCGAAGTTCCCTTAACAGAACAAGATTCGACACCCATTTACCTTGAAATATGATAGTGTATAACATACAAAACTGTAGGGGGATTCCATTTGAAAAAGATTTTTTCCAGAATTGCAGTCGCATTAATGATCTTGACCCTTGTTGCGATAGTCACTTGCTTTTATATTGGTGAATTCACCTATGCGTATGGATTGATTTTGGTGCTGTTTTTCGTTTTTGCGGGGATGGGGCAGCTCTATAAGCTTAAAAATGATGAGTATATGTACAAAAAATTAAATAACACCGATGAGTATAATGGATATACTAGATGATATAAATTTAACAAAAACTTCTTATGTATAATCAAAACACCCCACTTTAGGCGATGCCTAATCAGTGGGGTGTTTCTTTATGTGTCTATTCTTATTTCTTACCGTTACGCTCAAGAATCATATCAACGAACAGATCGATTTGTGCGGTAATGGCAATAGGATCATAGCGATAGAACGTATCAAAATCGTTGTAGAACAGATGGTCGTTCTTCGCAGCAGCAAGTCCGTTCCAAACAGGTGATTCCTTCAGCTCTTTAAGCTTATCGCCTTTTTTATCAGGATCATAAGTGGTTAGGAACATGTAGTCCGCTGCATATTCTGGCAATAGCTCCATGGACAGCTGCAGTGTTTGGTTGTCGTTGCTGTTCTTAGTAGGCATTTTCAGCTTAAGCGCATTATAAAGGGCTTGTCCACCACGACCAGCATTATTACCGAAGGTCCAAAGCTCACCTTTGTCCGTCAGCTCATAGATTCCGAAAGTATCATTTTCATTCACAATCCCTTTAAGCTTCTCACGGCCTTCAGCGGCCTTTTTCTCAAAGTCAGCTATGAATTGTTCAGCTTTGTCAGGTGCCCCTACAATATCACCGAACAGTTTTACGGTTTCATAGATATTCGTAGCAGTTCCGTAAGGGATATGAATGGTTGGCGCAATTTTGGATAAAGCATCGTAATTATCATCGTACATAACAACAATTAGATCAGGTGCAAGCTCTAAAGCTTTCTCAGCGTTGACTGGAGCACCGACATCTTGTGTGTTTTTGAGTAAATCTTTCAAGAAAGGGTTGTCAAAAGTACTAGGTTCAACTCCTATTACGTTAGCTCCAACGGAAAGCAATTCACCGCCATAATAATCGGTAACGATACGCTGAGGTTTAACTGGAATTTGCACAGTACCTTTAGCAGTTTCATAGCTGCGCATATCAGCATTGGAAGCATCAGGAGCAGCGGTTGCCTCTGCACTCGGCGCAGTTGTTGCTTCGGTTGTAGCTGTTGGTGTATTAGATGAAGCATTGGTATTTCCTCCGCAGGCGGTCACAAATACGGACAATAACATTGTGAGTGCCAGGATGGGGAAGAGGGTCTTTCTTTTAAACATGGTAAACCTCCCTATGTATACGTGCTAATTAATAATAATGAGAATCATTATCATTAATATTTTCAATTTGAACTTTATCAAATCCAAGAATGCCTGTCAATGCAATAAATTAAATAGTAGCAATTAAATCTATCTATTGCCAAACCTAGGAAATGTAATTTACAATAGGCTAATGATAATGAGAATCAATTTCATAGAAATAGGGTGGCATTCATGAATCAACAGATAACTTCCAGGATAGGAGCCGATAAAGGAGCAGTTAAACGAGAATTTCGTTCACGACCTTGGGCGGCAACATTAATCCTGGTTGGCGGTCTGGCGCTATTATTATTAGGTATCGCTGTTTCCGTCTCCTTCGGCGCAGCAGATATTAAGCTGTCTGTAGTGTGGTCAGCTGTATTCCACTTTGATCCGGAGATCATGGATCATCAGATTATTAGAGAATTAAGATTACCTCGTGTACTTGGCGGGGCAATGATAGGGGCCAGCTTTGCAGTTGCAGGTGCCATTATGCAAGGAATGACGCGAAATCCATTGGCAGATTCAGGTCTGATGGGTATCAACTCAGGTGCAGGATTTGCGCTCGCATTGTGTTTTGCTTTTTTTCCAAATTTATCGTTTATGTATTTGATTCTATATTCATTCGTGGGTGCCGGTGTTGGCGCGGGTGTTGTATACGGAATTGGATCACTTGCAAAGGGCGGATTAACTCCTGCTCGGTTGGTGCTGGCGGGTGCTGCTTTTAGTGCGCTATTATCGGCACTCAGCGAAGGGGTAGCTTTATATTTTCACATTGGGCAAGATTTGGCTTTCTGGTATGCGGGAGGCGTGGCTGGAACGAAGTGGATTCAGCTCAAAATCATGTTCCCTTGGATAGGGGCGGCATTAATTGGTGCAATGATAATCTCCCGATCGATCACAATGCTCAGCTTAGGTGACGATGTTGCGAAAGGTCTAGGCCAGCGTACAGGGCTTGTGAAGTTGGCAGGCGCGTTAATTGTATTGATTTTGGCCGGGTCATCGGTTGCCGTAGTCGGTGCAGTTGGTTTCATTGGACTTATTATTCCGCATTTAACACGATTTTTTGTGGGTGTCGATTACAGATGGATCATTCCTTGTTCGGCGATTCTTGGCAGTCTGCTTGCAGTATTTGCCGATCTAACAGCACGGATGATTAATCCGCCTAATGAAACGCCACTTGGCGCCATTATTGCACTGATAGGTGTACCTTTCTTCCTCTATCTTGCACGTAAAGAAAGGAGGGAGCTGTAATGATGGAGAAGACGACATTCGATTCCTTCGAAGCCGCCAAAAACAAACGGGGCTTAATTATCATGATTTCGTTGGCTGTACTAATTGTGATTGCTTTTATTATTAGTATGAATACAGGATACATACGTTTGACTCCTATGGAGCTGATTAATACATTGTTCGGTAGAGGCACTGATAAGCAGGAATTAATCTTGTTTCAGTTTCGGCTCCCACGTATAGTGATCTCCGTTCTGATTGGTGCAGGTCTGGCTGTGTCTGGAGCTGTGATGCAAGGCGTCTTCCGTAATGCTTTGGCGGATCCTGGAATTCTAGGGATTAATGCCGGCGCAGGAATTATGGTGATGCTGTTAATTTCTTTTTACCCGACGGCAACCGCGGCTCCAGTGTATCTGCTGCCAATGGTAGCATTCGTCGGTGCGGGGCTAACAGCTGCCTTAATCTATGCTCTAGCTTATAAGCGGCACCAAGGAATATCGCCTATGCGTCTACTGTTGACTGGTGTAGCTGTCGCAGCTGGGATGAGTGCTGCTATGATCGTGCTTACGCTAAGGCTTGATCCAGAGAAATACCAATTCGTCGCTACCTGGCTTGCGGGCAGCATTTGGGGAACAAGCTGGAAGTTTGTACTTTCTCTCCTGCCGTGGATTCTTATTCTGGTGCCTTATGTGATCTATAAGGCAAGGGTGATGAACGTACTGAATCTAGGGGAGCAGACTGCTGTGGGGCTTGGTGCCGCAGTAACGAAGGAACAATTTAGGCTTCTTGCGGCTGCAGTAGGGTTAGCAGCGGCGAGTGTAGCTGTCAGCGGTGGAATTGGTTTTGTGGGATTGGTCGGACCCCATTTGGCGAGACGGCTGGTTGGACCGAAGCATCAACTCATGCTTCCAACCTCGGCACTGCTTGGGTCACTGCTCGTTATTACAGCGGATACCATTGGACGCTGGATCCTTCAGCCGTCTGAGATTCCTACGGGTATCGTTGTAGCAGTAATTGGAGCACCATACTTTTTGTATTTGTTAGCCCGTACGAAATCTTGATGAAAGTAGGCTGATCTCTCACCAGAAGGAGCGAATTCTTACCATGTTGCGTCGTTTTTTTGCTTACTATAGGCCCTATAAGGGATTGTTTATTCTTGATTTTTCTTGTGCTATTGCTGCTGCACTACTAGAACTAGTCTTTCCATTGGCTGTTAACCGGGTAGTAGATGATCTGCTGCCAACAGGCAATTGGAGATGGATCCTCTATTCCTGCCTCGGCTTGCTGGGGATCTATATTGTCAGCGCCTTTATGCATTTTGTCGTCACTTACTGGGGGCATAAGCTGGGGATTAATATCGAATCGGATATGAGAAAGAAGCTGTTTGATCGAGTACAAAAGCTGTCTTTCAACTTTTTTGACAATAACAAGACGGGTCATCTGGTATCCCGAATGACAAATGATCTGATGGATATCGGTGAGATTGCCCACCATGGACCGGAGGATCTCTTTATAGCAGTCATGACGCTGCTCGGTGTATTCGGCATCATGCTGAGTATCAATTGGCAATTAGCTATTCTGACGTTTGTGATCGTTCCGCTTATGATTTATTTATCCATGTACTTCAGCCGAAAAATGTCTAAAGCCTTTCACATCATGTTCGCGGACATTGCCGACTATAACGCACGCGTAGAGAACAATGTGAGCGGGATCCGTGTTGTGCAAGCTTTTGCTAACGAGAATCATGAAATTTCCCGCTTTGCGGTGAATAATGAGCGCTTCCGTATTACGAAGCTGATGACCTATCGGATTATGGCATGGAACTCCTCTTTTAGCTTTGTATTGATGAAACTAGTCTCTTTATTTGTCCTACTGTGCGGAACCTATTTTGTGATTCAGAAGCAAATGACTTACGGAGAATTCATTGCATTTGTGATGTTGTCCAATGTTTTCTTAGGACCGTTGCAACAGATTAACTCAGTCATTGAGACATATCCCAAAGGAATTGCAGGCTTCAAACGTTATCTCGAACTGCTGGAGACGGAGCCGGATGTTGCTGATGCACAAGATGCGAAGCCAGTTCATCATCTTACGGGGAATATAGCCTTCCATGATGTGGCTTTCGCCTATAGCGATAAAGAAAAGGTACTCGAGCATGTGAATCTATCAATTCCAGCAGGAGAGACCGTTGCTCTGGTTGGTCCATCCGGTGCGGGTAAGACAACGTTGTGCAGTTTGCTACCTCGCTTCTATGATGTAACTGGAGGCAACATTACTATTGATGGAATGGACATTCGCTCCATGACGCTTGAATCTCTCCGTTCCCATATTGGGATTGTACAGCAAGATGTGTTTCTGTTTGACGGAACGATCCGTGAGAATATTGCTTACGGGCGGTTGGGTGCCTCCGATGAAGAAATCTGGGAGGCAGCGCGGCGCGCTCAACTGGAAGAACTGATCAAATCCCAGCCTGCTGGGCTGGATACGATGATCGGGGAGCGGGGCGTGAAGCTTTCTGGAGGTCAGAAGCAGCGGCTGTCCATTGCCCGGATGTTCCTGAAGAATCCAACGATTCTCATTCTAGACGAAGCTACATCAGCACTGGATACTGAGACGGAGTCCGCTATTCAGGAGGCGCTTGCGGAGTTGTCACAAGGTCGTACGACACTTGTTATTGCTCATCGGCTGGCAACGATCAAGAATGCCGACCGTATCGTTGTCGTTGCGGAAGGCGGTATCGCAGAACAAGGCAGACATGAAGAACTGTTACAGACCACCGGAATTTACAGCCGATTACACGAGGCTCAGTTTGGGGCGTAAGCAGCTCAGAACATCGACAGAATATACTATTGGAGGGACATAATGAACAATCAACTGGAATTATACGATGTAACGATTATTGGCGGCGGACCTGCTGGGATGTATACAGCTTTTTATAGTGGTATGAGAGACTTGAAGACGAAGTTGATTGAAGCTAAAGATGAGCTTGGGGGAAGAATGCTTATATATCCTGAAAAAATGATCTGGGACGTAGGAGGCGTAACTCCGACGCTCTGTCATCAGCTGATTGGTCAGCTCAAGGAGCAGGCTCAGACCTTTGAACCAACTATTGTTCTGGGGCAGCAGATTCTAAATCAGGAGAGACAAGAAGATGGGACATATATCTTAACTTCGTCAACCGGTGAACAACACTGGACCCGCACAGTCATTTTGGCAATAGGCTACGGAATTCTACAAATGGCTAAGCTCGAAATTGAAGGTGCGGACCGTTATGAGGTGACGAATCTTCATTATACCGTTCAAGAGCTGGAGCCATTCCGTGGCAAAAGAGTGCTGATTTCCGGTGGAGGAGACTCCGCAGTAGACTGGGCGAATGAACTGGAGTCCATCGCAGCAAGTGTAACGATTGTGCATCGCCGTGAACAGTTTGGGGGGCATGAGAAAAATATTGTGCGGATGAAGGAATCTTCAGTCAATGTGCGCGTGCCGTATGCAGTAAGCCAATTACACAGCAGTAATGGAGAAACGATAGATCAAGTGACGATCCACCACATAGAGACAGGTGAAACAGAGCAATTTGAAGTGGATGCAGTGATCGTAAATCATGGTCTTAAGAGCGATTTTGGACCGTTAAAAGAGTGGGGCCTTGATATGGGTGAATGGTGTGCGAATGTATCGGATAAGCTGGAGACCAATCTCCCAGGCATATTTGCAGCCGGTGACTTTGTGGATTATACGAGCAAGGTGCGTTTAATTGCAGGTGCTTTCACGGATGCGGTTCTGGCGCTTAATAGTGCCAAGCTGTTCATAGATCCAACTGCGGCTAAAGTTGCTTATGTGTCATCTCACAATGAGCGGTTCAAGGAGAAGAATAAGGCGCTTGGCGTCGTTGACGACCATTAATACCGGTAACTTCTCAAGGAATAGAGTTGGAGTTTAGTGTTGAGCGTATAGGGTTTCTTATCCATTTCGAGCGGATAGAAGCCTTATGCGCCTTCTTTATATTTCAAGGTTGAAAGCCGGATGTTCTGGAAGGGAGAAGAAATGAAGCCCCCTTTTCTTAAACCCAGGTACGACTTATCAAATGAAAGAACCATCCTGATCTTGTACATGATGTCGCTTTTAAAGAAGGCTGGGCGTCCCTCTCACACGAAGTCATCCCAGAGTATCTAGGGGAAGCTGATTATATATTCCAAGGCTCCAGCCGTGGTGTAGAGCAGGATAAGATGGATGTACTAGACAGTCCTATTTAGAAAAACCTTCCCGCTGTGAAGGCCGGACATGTATTTAATTACGATGTCAAAACCTATTACTTCTCGGATGCTTATGCACTGGACAAGCAGCTTGATGAGATTGTAGCAGTGCTGAAGTCTTTTCAATAAGTTTAAATTCCATTTATGAGATAAAATCTCTTCAGAATGTAATGAGATCTTTGTAGGAATTATAGAAGAATAAAGGGATGTCCGCTAAGCCTCTATGGCTTCGGACATCCCTTTTTACTCTTGCATTATTTATTATTAATTAGCCAATCGGCGAGGTCTTCGGTCTGGGTTAATACCGCGATAGGGTCATAGTACCAGGAACGTTCTTCTTTCCATACATAGAGGTGTCCATTTTTGACAGCGGGAAGGTTGCCCCAGAATGAATCTGCCTTGTAATCCGCTTCAGTAAGGTTGTTGGAGGTTAAGATAATATAATCTCCGGCATACTTAGCAAGCGCTTCTTTTGAGATTTCCGCCCATTGCTTCTCCATAATCTCTGCTGCCACAGCTGTAGGCGGCTTGCGACCTAACGCCTGATAGATGGGTTGTCCACCTCTACCAAAGTTATCACCGTAGACCCAGATGGATTTCCCACCGTCTTCCATGATGGAGAAGGTTGCATCTGCCGGGAGGACCTTGTCCACTTTTGCTTTAGCTTCGGCTATCCGTTTGTCATAATCTGCAAGCCAAGTCTTTGCTTCTTGTTCCTTTCCAAGGAGCTCTCCGAAATAGGTTAATTCTGCATGAGCATCCTTTAGATCCCCGTAAGGCACAATGATGGTAGGGGCAATTTTGCTAAGCGTTTCATAGCTTTCTGCTTGTCCCGAAATTATCAAGTCAGGATTTAGTGCGATGATTTTTTCTGGTGACATTTTACCGTACGCTCCTGTGTCTGCAACACCGGTAAGAGCCTCCTTATAATACATATTTTCTAGGGTCAAACCTGGAGCTCCGATTGGAATAGTATCAAGTGCTATTAGACTTCCCAAGTATTCCTCAGCGACAATTCGTTTAGGATGAACAGGGATTTCAACATCACCTTTTACGGTATTTACTGTTTTGACAGTAGGGGTTTCAGCACTTTCTGCTTCTTGATTCTTTTCGGTTGGTGTTTGGGTTGCTGCTGAATTACTTGTGTTGCTGGTACCGCCTGTATTCTCCACCGAAGTATTGGAATTTCCACAAGCTGAGATGACTAGAATTAACGTCAGCATGAGGGGAAATAGAAGCCAATGATTCCGTTTGGTAGTGTTCTTTTGTAGATTATGCAATTTGTTGTTCCTCCTATGGTAATTGATTATCATTCTCAATAAAAACTTTACAATCTTCTCTGGGTATTTACTATGGACGAATATGATCTTTGGTTGTGCATATTTATGATGTCATCACACGTAGCAATTCTTGTAGCTGTGCTTGAGAAGACAATGGATCAAATCCATAGAACATGTCCGCTTGGTTCAGAATGTATACCCGGTTGTTACGAACTGCATCTAATTGCTTCCAAGTACGGGAATGCAGAAGGCGAGTGAGGCGATTTCTTCCCTCTGATGATGATGGAATGCTAGTGATAATAATATAGTCTGCAGGATAGTTTCCGATTTCCTCAATAGATGAAACAAGATACCCGGAATCCATTATTCCGTTCTCCATAATGATGGCTGGTGGTTTGAATCCAAGATCTCCGTATAAAATCTGGCAACCCCTTCCGTAACTGCTACTGAAACAATACGCTGCTCGGGAACTAAGCTCCCAAACGATGGCTGTCCCTCTTTCCGATCCTATCGAATGGTTCAGTTTCTTATTGGCAGCATGGCAGAGCCCATCGTAATGACCTAACCATTTCTCTGCTCGCTCCCGCCGATTGACTACATCGGCGATCAAACCAAATTGCTCTCTCCAGCTCATTTGCATAAAGGGGAGTTCAATAACCGGAGCAACAGGAGTCAGGAGCTTATTCTCAGGAATACTGTAGCTGATAATGACATCTGGCTCTGCTGAGGCTACCGAATCGAATAGGAGGGAAGAACTACCTTCGCTCATTATTAGTTGTTTGGAAGGTGGAACTTGCTCCAAGCTCCGTTGCCAATCGGAATAAACGCCGAGTTGAGGCATAATTTCCAGTACCCGTAGGATAGCCGTGTGATTGTAGTTCAAGGCTACAATTTTTTTGTTCATGTGCTGATAAGCTGTAGGTGAAATACCGACAAGTTGCTTGAATTTACGGCTCAGATAAGACCCTTCTTCATAACCAACCTCGTGGGCTAGAGTTGTTAGATTTGGGGAACTTGTGAGGATTCGTTGCTGCGCTTTACGGATTCTTAACAGAGTAATATAAGCACTAAAAGTTTGACCCATGATTTTACGAAAGGTACGAGAGAAGTGTTCGGGGCTTACTCCAGCTAACGTAGCCATCTGCTCCCGAGTGATATCTTCATTGTAATGAGCTTCTATGTATTCAAATACAATTTCAAGCCAGCTTCCTGATCTCTCCTTTTTTGTAGCCAGTTCCTGATAAAGCTCCGTAATGAATTGAGTGAACAGCTGCTGAACCTTAAACGGTTTTCGATCATCTGGTTCTATCCAAGCACTGTAAAGCTCACCGGACAGTGCCAACAATTGTGTGGAAGCGGGGTCTAATGTGGAGCTGACAGTTAGAAAATAATCCTCTTGCCTACGATTGGCTATGGTGGTGTACTCTATCCATATTCCCTGTAACTGTAGCTCTGTTTCCAGCTTCAAATCTGAAGATACGCTAAAAGTAAGGATACTTCCGGGTTTGACGCTGTGAAGCTCACCATCTATCTCAAGCTGACCTATGCCTTCCCAGACAATCATAATAATGGAGTTAGCTGCTGGGATGTTATCGGTTAGGAAGTGTGAGAGGCCTGTTAGACTACTAATCTTGACAGGCATATAAAAAGGATGGGAATGATGTGGCATCCCGCCGGACTGGATGGGCATGTTAGATATCGCTCCCTTTTTTCAATGATAATCATTCTCAATTATAGTATACCAGTCTTTCTTTCTATTGACTATAATGGTGCTTATGATAGTGTTTAGAATAATCCGCTAACAGAATTATGTTAACGAATAAGAAAGTATATATTGGAGCCCCGCAAAGTACCTGAGTATGCATCGAAGCAAAGGCTCACTTTGTGGGGATATTTTAGGCATGAAAGGAATGGGGATTTCATGACAACTTGGAATTTACAAGGAACCGTAAGTCATTTGTTGATATGTAATGGTAGCAGCTGCAAGAAACACAAAGGTGAGGAAGTAGCTGAAGCGATAGAAGATGAGATTGAGAAGCAAGGTGCACAGAGTCTTATTCATACGACGGTAACTCGTTGTAATGGTAGATGTTCAGATTCCTGCGTTGTGATTGCATACCCTGAAGGGGTTTGGTATAAAGAGATCACTCCCAAATTAGCGAAGTCGTTAGTACGTAAGCATTTACAGGGTGAGAAACTTGAAGATCATCTACTGTATACATATGATGGTCAGCTGATTGCAGTGGATGACAAGGGAGCTAAAGGGAAGAAGAAAAAATAGCCGTCCATAAATGAAGCTTGGAAGCAAGGGGAATTCATAGGATATAAGGTTGGAACACCGCCAAAGCGCTGGCGGTTTTTTTGTCTTTTCAGGAGGGCAATGCCGTTCCTTTTTGTTCAGCCCGGGATTATGCTTGAATGAAAGAAAGATCTAGGGGGAATAGACATGTTTAAGAGGTTTACTGTGAATGATCTTGTTCTGGATCTCACAGGATATGGGACTGGAACAGAGAGGAGATTTGATACAGAAGCTAGTCGAATATGTGAAGGATCATGACTTTCCAGGCGTGTCAGGTGAGCCAGAAACGGCACAGTTATTTGCGGAAGCTTTTTGTGAATTTCATGAGAAAATTTTTCATACATATATGATGCTTGAGGCTTATCACTGCTTAGTGGTAAAGAAGCCCGCAAATGTTGAAGGATACTTACGACTTGCGACTGAAGAATACATTACTACGATTGCAGAATTCATGGCAGGCTTCTCAGAGGATGCTTTTGGCAAACCTGTTCAGCCTGAATTGCTGTTCCAAATGGCTAAAGAGGCTGCTAGCTCAGGGAGGTTGTATCTATGGGGTGTAGATGATATCCCAGTCTCTATGGCTAACATCGCTCACCAGACTTCGAGACATGCTCGAATAATTGAAGTATATACGCTTCGCGCTCATCGAAAAAAAAGGGTATGCTAGCGCAATCGTGGCAGAAATATGTTCACAATTGCTCCATGAAGAGGGAACACCAATGCTTTATGCGGATGCCAAAAACCCGGATTCCAACAAAGTATATCAATCGATTGGTTTTGTGGAGGCGGGCAGAATCGCGGACATCAAATTTGACTTGCGCCCCTAACGTTGACTATGCTATTAAAAAGTGAATAAAATAACACTTCATATAAGGTGGCGCATGGGGGAGAGGGTACGATGGAGAGGCTGCAGGTGTGGCCGGAGAAGTTTAAAAAGTTTTTTCTGAACAATAAATTTGTAGTAAGCTTACTTATTTTATTGTTAACTGGGTTAACTATCCTAGTGTTCTCAAAGATACCGTTTATTTTCACGCCTATATCTGTATTGCTGCACACAGTGGCTGCACCATTGTTACTATCGGGTATCGCTTATTACTTGCTAAATCCGCTAGTAGACCGAATGGAAAAAAGATTCAGGATGAAACGTGTATATGCAATCATCATTCTTTATCTGATAATTGCGGGCATCATCACGCTGATTCTGGTCATGGTGATTCCAATTCTTCGAACGCAATTATCTGGTTTGATCGACGATTTTCCAAGGTATAGTGATTTGATTCAGGAACGGTTTATGAACCTGACAGGCAGCGAATTCTTTGGTCAAGTACAAGATAGTATAGGAACCAACCTAAGTGAAATTACCAGTAAAATTACGGCTTGGGGCACTTCTTTTCTGAATAATGCACTAACAGGTGTAGGGAGCTTCGTCGGAGCCGTTACGGAGATTGTGCTGGCGGTGGTAACAACACCGTTTATTCTATTCTACTTGCTTCGTGATGGAAAAAGATTGCCGGATTACATTTTGAAATTTGTACCTACCGCGCTGCAGCCGCAAACTCGGATGGTAATGTCGGAAATGAACGCCCAGGTATCTTCCTATATTCGAGGACAAATTATAGTAAGCTGCTGTATTGGTGCGCTGCTCTATATTGGCTATTTGATTATTGGTCTGGAGTATTCACTTGTTCTTGCCATTGCCGCTGCTTGTACAGCAGTTGTTCCTTATTTGGGTCCGGCAATTGCTATTACACCGGCATTAATTGTGGCTATGGTCACTTCACCATTTATGCTGCTGAAGATGATCATCGTCTGGACGGCTGTACAGCTGATTGAAGGGAAGTTTATCTCTCCGCAAATTATGGGCAAGACCCTGAAGATTCATCCGATCACGATCATTTTTGTGATTATTTTTGCCGGAAAAATGTTCGGCATTCTTGGTATTATCCTTGCAGTTCCTGGTTACGCGGTACTCAAGGTCGTATTTACACATATTTTTCAATGGTTCCGGTTCCAGTCCGGATTGTATAAGCAGATTGAAGAGAATAAGGAATAACGTGGAAGGGTGAAATGTAATGGTAGGACCGATAGCAGTAACCTCTTACGGTAAGCTTCAAGGACGAGAGGAGGGTGGCGTGAACGTTTGGCGTGGAATCCCTTTTGCCGCTCCGCCAGTTGGAGGGCTTCGATTTCGTGCGCCGCAGCCACCAGAAGCTTGGAGCGGAATTAGAGATGCTTCTGAATTTGGTCCAGTTAGCCATCAGCCAGCGGATAAGAAAGGTACGCGTTTCGGCGGCTTAACGCCTCGTCATGCTGAGGATTGTTTATACTTAAATGTATGGTCACCTGCGTCCCAAGTCGAGGTACTTCCTGTAATGGTCTGGATTCACGGGGGGACATTTGTGACTGGTGCGGGTAGTCAGCCACAGTTTGACGGCACTAGCTTCGCGGAGCACGGGAATGTGGTCTTGGTGACGATTAATTATCGATTGGGACCGTTTGGCTTTATGCATCTGTCTTCACTTGGTGACGGATTTGCTTCAAATCAAGGCTTGCTGGATCAAATTGCCGCACTGGAATGGGTAAAGCTTAATATTGCCGCCTTTGGAGGCGACCCGCAGCGAGTCACGGTATTCGGAGAATCAGCTGGCAGTATGAGTATCGCCGCACTATTGGCTATGCCTGCTGCGAAGGGATTATTTGCAGGGGCGATTATGCAAAGTGGAGCTGCTCAAACGTTGCCAAATCGGCAAGGAAAAGATATTGCAATAGCACTACTTACTGAACTAGGTATTTCTCCTAAGGGAGATACTAGCTTACTTAATACATTCTCAGCGGAACAAATTATTGAAGCAGCCACAAGAATGACCATTAAATTAACGGGTGGTTCAATAGGCATGTTATTTCAGCCTGTTATTGATGGGGATACGCTTCCCCAAGATCCTGCGCAGGCTGTAGCGTTAGGATCGGCGCAGGGTATCCCATTGTTGATAGGAACCAATCGAGATGAGGGTAATTTATTTTTCAGGGGAGAAACACCTGGTGCAGATTTTGATGAATCGCTCAAGGCGCTGGAGCAGATGATGGGAACTGGAAGTTTAGCGGAGGTTGCCAGTCACTATTCTTCTACATGGGAGGGACAGGCAGAGATTCTAACGGATCTTTATTTCTGGGGAACCTCCATATCCTTAGCAGAGAATCAATTGGCCCATGCGCCTGTCTGGATGTATCGTTTTGATGGGACAGTTCCTGGTCATCCACTGTTAAATAAGGCAGTACATGGTGCGGAAATTGCCTATGCTTTTAACAATCTGTCTCATGTAACTCGCTTGGGTGCGGAAATTACACCGGCGATGCAAAAATTGGCTGACAGTATGCATGCGGCATGGATTGCCTTTGCTCATCGAGGAAACCCAGCTACAGCTGAGCTATCATGGCCTGAGTATACGCTGGAAGAACGTGCAACTTTGATCTTTGATGAAGAGATGCGAGTGACTAAAGATCCCGATTCAGAGAAGCGCAAGAGAATTGTCTCTATCTTGGTGTGAGAAGTTTGAGGGGATGAATGAGGATGAAGGTCCAAGGATTTAATCATGTGACGGTAAATGTGAGTGATTTATCACGTTCGTTGAATTTCTATACAGGTATTTTGGGTCTTCAGCTAATCCACAAGGGAAATACAGATGCCTATCTGGAATGGGGAAGCGCGTGGATTTGCCTCATCGAAAACCCTGAATTTACCAAATCCATAGATAGTGTAATTGGGATAGACCATATTGCCTTTAGCATAGCGGAGGAACATTTCGAGGAAGCTGTTCATATATTGCAAGCCCACGAAGTGCGATTGATCAGGGGACCTGTTAAACGGGGAGTTGGCTGGACGGTTAACTTTCTCGACCCAGACGGTATACAGCTGGAGCTGCATACCTCCAATCTAAAAGAACGAATGGGCGTTTGGAAATAACAAACAAGAATAAACAGACAGGGGAGCTTCTCAGCCAAGAATGGCTAATGGGCTCCCCTTTTTTTATCGACCTAAATATTCCTTGATCCCTGAAACTACGGCACTCGCTACTTTGTTCTGAAAGTCTGCGGTGTAGAGTAGGGCTTCATCCTTGGTATTACTTAAGTAACCACATTCTAATAGAATGGCAGGCATTTTAGTTTCTCTTGTTACATGATAATTCGCTTGACGAACCCCTCGATCCTGAAGACCGGTAGCGACTGAGAGATATTTATGAACGGTTTGAGCGAATAACAAGCTATCATTACGCGTGTAGTAGGTCTCTGTGCCGCTAGGGTTGCTCTTACCACCCACCGGGATACTATTGGCATGAACAGAGATGAACAGATCAGCCTTTACCTTATTGGCCAGGTTAGATCTATCCTGCAGAGTCGGGTATGTATCATCACTTCGAGTGAGCACAACCTCGATATTTGGCTCTTTCTTTAGTAATTCTGCAATTTTCAATGCTGTTGGTAAGGTGAAATCTTTCTCTTTAAGCTTGTTAACACTTGAACTCCCTGGATCTTTCCCACCATGTCCTGCATCAATGACAATTACCTTCTTATCTGTGTTGCCGGTAGCTGGCGGAGACGTTGTAACCGGCACTTCAGGTAAGGTGGTTTCAGGAGTTGTAACGCTAGTCCCATTTAGATCCACTATAATAAGTCCATCGTTAGCATTTATCAAGCTATAGCTGTTAGGGCTGTTCAGATCAATAACGATCCGGATCGTAGATGGAGAACTACTGAATAATGAATAACGAATGGTTGAGACATTAGGATATTCGGCAATCGTCAACTGTCCACTTTGGTTTTTTCCGACGGAAAGGTTCTGATGAAAGCTGTCGCCAAAGCTGGTGTTTGGTAAATCTACGACAATCCGGTCCTTATCTGTCATAGTGAATACACTAGGTGTTACACTACCGTTCACCGCAAGGATTAGTTTGTTATCGACGAAGCTAAGATTAGTGAGTGCTGTAGTCGATGTATCTCTGTCAGTTGCTGTGTTACCATTGGATCCGTTATTGGAGGGTGCGGTTACAGATGTATCTGGAACTGTAGTTTCTGCATCGTCTCCGCCAATCTCGGGTGCTGGAGAAGTTAAATATACCGTTTTAGTAACATTATCCCAACCGACAGTGGTTCCTGTCTGCTCTCCAACGAATCTTAAAGGTACGAGGGTTGTGCTACCGCTGAGAAACGGAGGGTTGTCCAATTTTACTTGTTTCCCTGAAGCTTCTGCCATCGCATTATTCACAATAAGCTTTAATGTAGTTCCTTTTTGCTCAATGATTGCAGTCTTGGTCACGTTATCCCATTTCACGGTATAACCAAGCTGCTCCGCAACGAGGCGAAGTGGAACCATCACGCTTCCATTTACAATTTGAACCTGTGCGTCTTTTGAAATCTCAAGATCATTGCCGTCTAGATTGATGTGTGTTTCTGCAGAGCCGGCATAACCAGTTCCTGGATGAACTAGCACCAACAAAAGCAGCAGTAACGCCAAAAAACCAAACTTCTTCATCTGCAATCCCTACCATCCCCGTTTCTTGGTTTCTAGCAATTCTTACTTTTTCTTCCTTTGATGCAGTTTGGGCTTATATAAATCTTAAACGACAATAGTTTCCAAAAGTTGCGCTCTTTTAGAGTGGAAAAGGAAAAATTTCGGTATAAAATGCAAAAAGAGAGCTTTCCCAAACATTTGGGCTAGCTCTCTTCCCCTAAGAATATTTTATTTTATAGAGGTATAACCAGTTTTCTCTACCAATTCCTGACCCTCAGCAGATTGAATCCAATCTAGAAAGGGCTGGATATTTGGGTTATCACTTCCAGCTGTTACAGCATAAAACTCTGTAGCCAAAGGGTATTCTCCATTGCGAATACTCTGCTTGTCGGGTGTTACACCATCTACGGCTAGTAGTGTAATTTCCCCGCTTTGATTCATTTCCGAGGCATAGAATAAGAAGCTGTAACCGAGTGCGTTTTTATAATTGCGATAGCTGGAGGTTTGTTGAATGATTCCGCTCATAATATCTGCCACATCTTCCTTAGGTGGTGTCATAAGCGGAGTGTCCCCCATAAACTTTTGCAGCATCGTCTGGCTCCCACTATCCTCTGGTCGTTGAAAAGCGCGAATTCGGTTATTGGCGCCCCCTACATCTTTCCAATTGGTGATCTCACCCGCGTAAATATCTTTGAGCTGAGCGGTGGAAAGTCCAGTTACGTCATTTCGTTTATTTACAAAAAATACGAATGCCTCACGGCCGATCGGTGTGAGGTTCAGCTCGACACCTTTTAGTTTTGCTTGTTTCTGCTGTGCGAGAGAAGGAGCCGCAACAAAAATGATATCCGTCTCACCTTCAATTAGTCTTTTGTAAGCTTCGGGCGTGCTGCTGCAAATCACTTGGCTTTTTTGAAAATCATATGCATTATAGCTGCCCTCAGGATAAGCAGATTGCACAAAAGCTGAATAGAGTGGGTAAAGTGCGGTTGCGCCATCCAATTTTGGTAGGTTGCTATCGATACGATATGTAGAAGGTTTATCCAAATTGACTGCTTTGGTATTCTCGGCAAAAGGTTCGTATTGTACCAGATTAACTTCTCGATCATCGACCGTGGCAATACTGTTGATATATGCTTGTTTGATCTCATATCCTGCGGTTACGAGCACACTAAGTCCGAGGATGGATAACAATACAATTTTGCTTGTTCTTCGGGATAACACATTAAATATAAGGAGTACAACATAAATAGCTATCACCACAGATAAAATCGCCACAAGTGGAGTATAAAACATTAGTCCCCCGTAAAGTGCGGTAATTATCGAACCTATAAATCCTAAAAAAGCTATGACTCCGACAGCAAAAAAGGAGAACAATAACTTCGTCCAGAATGACTCCTTCATCCAAAATGATTCTTTCATAACAACCTCCTTGTACCTATTGTTAAAGTATGGAAATAACATAATTTCATTATACAGTAGCTTTTTGGATGAAACAGTAGAATAATATCGAAAGAATATGTAATAAAAAGCTGTAATACATGAAAGATTTATGTATATTTTCATAAAGTACTGGACGAATGGCAAGAAGAGGTTTATTCTGAGATTGTGAAAAAAACAACGGAATACAAGATTCTCGGGGTAGGGTGAAATTCCCAACCGGCGGTAATGTTCAAAGCGAACTGAGCCCGCGACTCACTTGTTCTGCTTGCAGAGAAGTGACTGATCTGGTGTAACTCCAGAGCCGACGGTAAAGTCCGGATGGGAGAGGATCATAAGATAAAGGCGCTAGGAGTCTATCCTGTACGTCTTTATTGATAATGCCCCCGAGTCGACCTTTTGTGGTGATTCGGGGGTTTTTGGTCTCTTATCGAGGGTTTGTATCGACAAGGAGAATGGAATTATGAGTAATGTAACAGCTTCATCATCAGCTAATAAGGTAAGCAGCACGTCGCCGTTACGCAGTGGTTTTTGGCTCGTTGTGTTCGGTGCAGCACTATGGGGCGTTGATCCGCTCTTTCGTATTATCCTCTTAAAATCTTTGACCTCATCGCAAATTGTTCTTTTGGAGCATGTGGTGCTTTTCTTGGCTGCTTCCCCTGTTCTTTGGCGTCACCGGGCGGAGTTAAAAGGCATTGGATTTCGCCAGATTGGAGCTTTGCTAATTGTTTCCTGGGGAGGTTCTGCCGGGGCAACCATTCTATTTACAATGGCTCTTTCCAGTGGGGACTTGAATGCAGTACTGTTGCTGCAAAAGCTTCAGCCGATATTCGCTATCGGTCTTGCAGCCTTAATTCTTAAAGAACGTCTGCCTAAAAATTTCGGAATCCTCATAACTGTGGCACTGGTAGGAACCTATCTATTAACCTTTGGCTGGAGTATTCCATTTGGACATGTGAATAACTTTATCGGTGTTAGCAGTTTGATGGCTTTAGGAGCCGCTGCACTGTGGGGTGGATCTACAGTAATGGGTCGTTACCTGCTTGGGTCTATGAAATATGAGACAGTGACTTCCCTGAGATTTATATTGGCGCTGCCTTTGCTCTTCGTGATTACCACACTAGAAGGAGCTCCTTGGCAGATTAATGGCGGGTTTGGCGCATCTGCTGCCATAGCTATAAATTTGTTGCTGCAAGCTTTGCTTCCAGGACTACTCAGTATGTTAATGTATTACAAAGGGCTCAGCACTACCAAAGCATCCTTCGCTACATTGGCTGAACTAAGCTTTCCGATGACAGGAGTAATTATTAACTGGATCGTATTCCAGCAGCTCGTCACCCTACCGCAAATTATCGGGTTCGCGTTGATCTGGACCGCTTTATTCTTTATATCGAGTCAACAAACTAAACCGCAAACACTCTGAACAAACTCTCAATGAACAGATTGTACTATATAAAGGGATGACTGGAATGCCTAGAGGCTTTCAGATCATCCCTTTTTGTATGTCTTCACCGTACATTCGACTGCAAAAACTGCAGAAATGTTTCTTACGTAGCATATAGCGTAATAATTTAAGCCTTTACAATAGAGAGGACGATAACAGTACTTGAACAGGAACTTGCCTGTCTACCTCATTTTTTAGGGAGAAATTGATCTATGCGTTCAGGAAGATTATTTGTACAATAGAGGCTATGACATTTGAGTCGGAGTGTGAAGGAAAGTGTATAGATATAATTTATTTACCAAAATCGTGAGTATCATGGTTATCATGCTAATTCCAATTACGATCCTCTACTTTTATTCCAACAAGACGACCACGGATGTGCTACGTACGGAGTTAAATACTTCGAACAGCAATCAGCTGAGTTTTTTTCAGAATCAAGTAGAGAGCAACATGGAACTATTGTCATCTTGGCCGATCCTGCTAATTCATGATCCTGATATTTTGAGCCTAAAGGATACTTATTTGAAGGGAACGCATTTGAACCTGGATGCGATAAACCTGATCAAGCGGATTCAGACCAAAATCAGTATCCAAGAAAGCTCCTCCAACTGGAAGAGTAAATTGTATCTATATTCACCGTCCATCCATCGAATGGTTTCAGAGAATGATGCAATACCGTATTCGGATGAGGATCTAAAGCGGGAAGTAAAGTCAGGCTGGCATGTTGAGAAGATCGCTGAGCAGGATGGCGACCATTTTGTATTCTCTTGGTTTTCTTTTACACCCTTTATGTCAGAGTTCTCTCCTGAAAAGGTCAATACGATTATGAAGGTGGAGTTCGACAGCCGTAACATCGAAGATATGCTGGATAAATTCAAAAGTGATGGCAGGAGAGATCCCTTTTATTATAAACAGGGTACTGGACTTATCTTTAACCGCAGTGCCGACAAGCTGCTAGCAGAAGAGTTGGTAGAAAGGCTGGAACAAGATCAGCTGAGGCAGAGCGAGAATCGCACTGTGAACATAAAAGGTGAGTCCTACAGTGTGAACATCGTCTATTCGGATAAAATGGGCTGGTATTTAATCGATTATATGCCGCTGTCAGAAATACTGCATCCGATTCAGACATCCAACCGCTTATTCTATTTTGCTATTGGTGCATTGTTATTAATGAGCTGTCTCGTAGCCTATCTATTATATGTTCAGGTGCAAGTGCCCGTTAGGTTGTTGGTTGGAGGTTTCCAGAGGCTGAAGCAAGGGGACTACTCAACGCGGGTGGAAATCAAAGGGAAGAATGAGTTCAGCTTCCTATCCGGACGGTTTAACAGTATGGTAGAACAGATTCAGATGCTGATAGAGAACGTGTTAATGGAAAAAATTCATGTTCGAGAAGCTAGATTAAAGCAGCTTCAATCTCAGATTAATCCGCATTTCTTCTATAATTGCTTCTCATTTATTACAAGTATGGCCAAGCTCGATAATATGGGTGCTGTCGTTGGGATGTCGCATAATTTATCCCGTTATTACAGATATACGACTCGCCAGGAACGTGATTTAGTCGCTTTATCCGAAGAAACGGAATTTGTGACTCACTATCTGGAGATCCAAAAAATGAGGATGAGTAGACTTCAGTATGAAGTTCATATCCCGCAGCAAATGCGGAAAAGAGATCTTCCACCACTGGTGCTTCAACCTTTAGTTGAGAATGCAGTGATTCATGGGATAGAGCCTGTCTCTAAAGAGGGGCTGGTGCGAATTACGGGCTCATGTAACGGAAGAGTCATGGTACTAACGGTTGATGATGACGGAATAGGCATGACCCCGGAGGAGATTATCGAATTAGAAAACAAGCTAGGCAAGGCGATGGATGAAGAAATGGGCTGCGGGCTTTGGAATGTGCATCAGAGAATGCGGCTGCGTTTTGGTGAGGATGCAGGGTTGACTATTGCACCATCACCACTCGGTGGATTACAGGTTAAACTTCAGTGGTTATTACCCCTAACTGACAATAATACGGATGACATCTAGGAGGGAATATGATGATAGAGATATTGTTAGTCGATGATGAGCCCTATGTAACGGAAAGTCTGGCCCGCACGATTCCATGGGACGAGATTGGTGTAAAGCAGGTACATCAGGCGGCGTCAGGTGCTGAGGCACTGGATATCTTGGAGCAGCAGGACATAGATATCATGGTTACAGATATTTCTATGCCGGGGATGTCCGGGTTGCAATTAATTGAAACGGTAAGCGAGAGATGGCCGGATATCCGGTCAATTCTGCTGACAGGTTATTCTGATTTTCAGTACGCTAAGAAGGCGATTCAGCTACAGGCCTTTGATTATATTTTGAAGCCAGTCAGTGATGAGGAGTTTATTAAAAGTATCTCCGGAGCGATTGAATCTCTAAAAGACGAATGGGAGGCACATGATAAATATCATTTGCTACTCTATAATCGCAAGGCCGATTACAGTGTCTTGCGGGCGAATTTGATGCATGAATTACTTCTTGGCAGAGTGCTGTCTGAGCGGACACTTGCCTTAAAGCTTAAAGAATATGAAATCTCATTCGAATCGGATGTTGAAGCGTCGATGTTATTGATTCAGCTGGGTAAACACTATGCTGCAATGGATCATCATTCAGTCTCCTTAATGGAATATGCCATCGGCAATATTGCCGAGGAGCTCTTCAAGGAGCAGTTCCATGTCTGGTTCTGCAAAGCACCACATGATTGTTTGATTTTGCTTGTGGAACTGAAGCCAGTTATCCAGCGGGAGTTAGAGAAGTCGAATAATTACGATGCAGCGAGACAACATATCCTTAAGTCAGCGATAGCTAATTTCAGAACTAGTGTTAGCAATTATCTAAAGGGTGAGATTTCACTTATCGTAACGGAGTGGTTTGCTTTCCCCGAAGGGATGACGGCTGCCTATCGAAGTGGCCTAAGTTCTATGTATTTGACAACACATAATGAAACAGGCTCGGTACTTTATCTGGAGGACCGTCATCTTCAGGAAATGATGAGTATTAAATCGCTCGAAAGCCTTTATCGTCCGCCAACGCTCATTCATTTGCTGGAATCTAAACAATGGGATACAGCCCGGCAGAAGATCGCGGATGTGTTCCGAGATATGGAGAATGCACGCTTTTCAAGTGAGCATCTGTATGAGGTCTTTTTGTCCATTACCAATGCGTTCATGTACATTGCTCATAAAGGGGGGCAATTCATCTCGCAAATCGACCAGTATGCGTTCGACCCAATGCTGACCCAGAGCATTATTGTTTCTTTTGACAAGCTGAAGGACTGGGCGTTTGATATGCTTAACAAGCTTCAAAAGGAACTCTCAGAAAGTGATCAGAATACGAAAAGTTACATTATTAAGCAGGTGCATGAGCTGGTGGGAAACCATTCTGGGCATGATCTGTCGGTCAAGACGATAGCGGATCATGTATATCTGCACCCTGTATACTTATCTAAAATATATAAAGCAGAGACAGGAGAAGGACTCGGAGACTATATTATCCGCATGCGGATGGAACGTGCACTATACCTGCTTAAGAACACTAACAAAAAAATCTATGAAATCACTACTGAACTTGGATATCAGAATCCGCAATATTTCAGCAAAATGTTCAAAAAGCACTACAATATGACACCAAATGAATTTCGTGACGGATAGAGAGGTTGAGAAAGGTGCAGAAACCTTGTTTAAATGACGTATTCGACATCATCTCTGTTCCCTATAATTAAGTCATAACCAACACTTAAGGAATCTAAGGGGGAACAAAATGAGCGCGATGAAGAAAAAGAGATGGCTACCGCTCCTGTGTATGAGTATGCTTTTGGTAGGTAGCCTTGCAGGTTGCTCGAGCAATAATGCTGCTGATGGAAAGAATACAGCTGGTGATACGACCACAAATACAACTTCAAATTCTGAAAACGCCTACAAGGATAAATATGATCCTGAGGTAACTATTACAACAGTATGGGGTGTTGACCCTGAGCTTAAATTCAAGAACGGGGAAAGCATTGAGAATAACGTAGCTACAAAGTGGACAAAAGAAAAGTTCGGCATCAACATTAAATCACTTTGGTCCATCACTGATACGAATGGTGCATTTGGAACCAAGCTGCGCCTGTCGATGTCATCAGGTCAGGAAATGCCTGATGTTGTAACCATTGGTACAGGTGATAGCACGATTGCTCAGGATTTGATCGATTCCGGTATGTATGCTGAAGTGGGAACGTTGTTCGATAAATACGCTTCAGCTACTTGGAAAGAAGCCATGGCACAGGATCCTAACGTATGGAACCAATACAGCCGCGATGGCAAAAGAATGGGTCTACCTGTACTCGATTACGCGTACAACCATGATTACATTCTTTGGATCCGCCAAGATTGGCTGGACAAGCTGAATATGCAAGCACCTAAAACGATCGATGAGCTAGAAAAAGTTATGGATGCATTCAAGAATCAGAACCCTGATGGCTTGGCACCAGATAAAGTAACTCCACTTAGTATCGGCTTTAAGACATCAATGAACACTTGGATGGGCGATCCTTCCTGGATCTTCGGTGCTTACGGAACGCTTCCACAGCAATGGAATCTTGATGCTGATGGTAAACTGGAATACGGCTCTGTAAATGCGGGAATGAAGCAAGGGCTGGAAAAAATGAAGGAATGGCTCGCAAAGGGATATATTCCTCAAGAAGCAGCACTATGGGATGAGAACAAAACAGCTGAACCAGCAGTGGCAGGTACGGCAGGTATTCTCCCAGGACCTTACTGGATGAGCGGTTGGCCGCTTCAGGATACTGTGAAGAACGCTCCGGATGCTGTATGGGCTCCAATTGAAATTCCAGCGGGACCAGATGGTAAAGTTATGCGTCACGGTACACAGTTCACCAACGGTGTAACGCTGATCAGCACTAAGATGAAAAATCCAGAAGCATTCTTTACCTATCAAAACTATCTGTTCGATAACTTCGCTGATCCAAAGCCTGGTAGCGAGCTGGATAACGGTCTCTTCGCAGGCTATGACTATGAACTGGATGCAAACGGTAAGATGATTGACAATGATAAAATTGCTGGTGGTTATGTGAACAGCGTTCGTTATATGCTGGTTCGTGACGGTGCCCGGATTCCGGATGCCCAAATGAAAGCCCTGCTGAACCTCGCAGATGGCGGAGAACCAACCACTCGTCTGGAGAAAGATGTAGCTGTAAACTATGGTAAGGATACTCCTGCAGCTGCAAAGGTTCTGTTGGCGCAAGAGGATAAATCCTTCAAGAATATGTTCACAGGTCCTACTACTGAAACTATGAAATCGAAGATGGATTATCTGAACAAGATCGAGAACCAAACGTTTAATGAAATCATCTATGGCAATAAACCACTAGAAGCTTTCGATACCTTCGTAGCGACCTGGAAATCAGGCGGTGGAGACCAAATCACCAAAGAAGTAAATGATTGGTATGACAGCGTAAAATAATGCTCTGATATGGGTATAAGTAGCACCATTCGGGACTGTTTCCTCGGCTTTTTATTAAGCTGTAGGAACGGTCCCTTTTTGCGTTAGTGGCTATTTGAAAAGGTGTACATTAGCATCAAATTCTAAGTGGTAAAGAGATTGGTTTTGTACCATATATATTGGTTTTGCTCGCTATTTGGTGAATCCTGTCGTTGCTATAATTTGAGTATGGTTACAGAAGAACTTGACACGATATGGGGGACCAAGGATGAGAACACTTAAAAAAACATGGCCATTTCACTTAATGTTACTGCCGGCGATGATCTTCCTGATCATCTTCAGCTTTATACCGATGGGCGGAATTGTGATGGCATTTCAAGATTATAAGCCATGGCTAAAAATTTCGGGATCAGCGTGGGTTGGATTAGATAATTTCCGCTATCTATTTGAACGTAATGACAGTATGCAGGTCATTTGGAATACTTTGATTATTGCCGTTCTGAAGATGATCTTCAATCTGGCTGTGCCGTTTGTGTTCGCCATTCTATTGAATGAGATTCGCAAGGTTTATATCCAACGTACGATTCAGACATTGGTATATTTACCTCACTTCTTGTCTTGGGTCATCCTTGGCGGGATATTGCTAGATTTGCTTGCTACAGATGGTTTCGTCAATCAGATCCTCGGTAGTATGGGGATTAAGCCTATCTTTTTCTTAGGAGATAATAATTGGTTCAGGTTTACGGTCATTCTCACGGATGTATGGAAGGAATTTGGTTATAACACGATCGTCTTCCTAGCTGCTCTAGCAGGAATTAATCCTTCATTATATGAAGCTGCTGAAATAGATGGTGCAACCCGCTGGAAACAGACACGTTTTATCACAATGCCTTCTCTACTGCCAATGGTTGTTGTTGTAGGTACTCTGGCGCTTGGAAATGTATTGAATGCAGGGTTTGACCAGATCTTTAACCTCTACAATCCGCTGGTCTATCAGAAAGGCGATATTATCGACACCTTCGTATACCGTACAGCGATTCTGAATGGTGAGATGGGCTTTGGTACAGCAATCGGACTGTTCAAGTCAGCCATTAGTATGGTATTGATCCTTGTTTCGTACAGCCTGGCTAAGAAATGGGCAGGATATCGCATTTTCTAAACTACCAAAGGAAGAGGGAGACCTATGTATTACAAAACTAGAGGTTATCGTATTTTCAACATATTCAATACTTGTTTTCTAATTCTACTTGCACTCATGTGTATTGTTCCTCTGATTCACGTATTAGCTGTATCTTTCAGTGCCAAGTCTGCGGCTGACGCCAACCTGGTGGGCCTGTGGCCAAAGCAGTTCTCTCTGGAAGCTTATAAAAAGACAATGAATAATCCGATATTCCTACACTCCATATGGGTATCCGTACAAAGAACTGTACTCGGAACCGGACTCACACTACTGATTACTTTTCTGGCAGCGTATCCCCTATCAAAGGAAAACTCGGCCTTCAAAGGTCGGAATGTATATTCCTGGTTGTTCGTTTTCAGTATGGTGTTCAATGGTGGTCTGATTCCATTCTATATTGTTATTCAAAAGATAGGCTTAATGGATTCCTTCTGGGTACTCGTTCTGCCAGGTGCGGTGAATACATTCTTGGTCATTCTGATGCTGAACTTCTTCCGAGGCATTCCTAAAGATCTGGAGGAAGCTTCGTTAATAGACGGAGCAGGACATTTCCGAACCTTGTTCAGCATTTACTTGCCGATTTCATTACCATCCATTGCGACGATTGCATTGTTTAGTATGGTGTTCCATTGGAACTCCTGGTTCGATGGCCTATTGTATTTGAATAATTCCAAGCAGTTTCCGCTGGCGACATTCCTGCAGACCGTTATTATTCAACGGGATATGAGCTCCATGAGCATTAATCCGAAGGAAATGGAATTGATCTCGCAGACAACGGTTAGAGCCGCGCAAATCTTTATCGGGGCTGCTCCAATTCTAATCGTTTATCCATTCTTGCAAAAGTATTTTGTTAAAGGGATGACACTTGGTTCTGTAAAGGAGTAGGGATGATGATAACGACATTTATCAATGGAATGGACATCTCGTTTCTGGATGAAATAGAGCAGGGTGGAGGCAAGTTCCACAGTAGCTCTGTTCGGACGGCTGAGGAGGGTGAGGATTTACTCCATATCCTTAAGGACAATGGAGTAAATGCCATCCGTCTGCGGATTTGGAATGACCCTCCTGGAGGCTTTTGTAATTTGGAACGTACGCTGGTTATGGCTAAGCGAATCAAGGACGCAGGGCTTAACTTTCTTCTGGATTTTCATTATTCAGATAAATGGGCCGACCCCGCTAATCAATGGAAACCAAAAGCTTGGGAGTTACTTGATTTTAGTGGTTTGACATCTGCTGTGTACGAATATACTCGTGAAGTTCTTAAGGCGTTACAGTCTCAAGATACCCTTCCCGATATGGTGCAGATTGGGAATGAGATTACGCCTGGCATGTTATGGGGAGAGGGCAAGGTAGATGGAGATAGTGATACTCCGGAACAGTGGGAGCAATTTACTACGCTAGTTAAAGCGGGTATAGCGGGTGCGAAATCCGTCGATTCTGACTTGTCCATCATGATCCACATTGACCGTGGGGCTGATCATCCGACTAGCCGAAACTATTATGATAGGTTCTTGGAGCATGGCGTAAATTTTGATGTTATCGGATTATCTTTTTACTCCTGGTGGCATGGTACTTTGGACGACTTGCAGCATAACCTGAACGAATTAGCGATGCGTTATAACAAGGATATCATTGTGGTGGAAACAGCCTATCCGTGGACGCTGAATGCACCTGAGGGTTTCTCTGTAATTGTTAATGAGGAATCCCAGCTACATGAAGGTTATCCAGCCACAGTAGAGGGTCAGACTAACTATATGAAGGATTTCATTAGCGTAATTGAGAATACACCTAACGGAAAAGGCATCGGTTTTTATTACTGGGAGCCCGCCTGGATCCCTTCGCAAAAGGAATGGTCTGTCGGTCATGAGAATGGATGGTCCAATTTAGCTCTGTTTGATTTTGAAGGTAAGAAACTGGATTCTCTTCAATTCTAGAGAGATCATAAGGAATAACAAAAAAGACAGCTTGAGGGAAATCACCTTGAGCTGTCTTTTTGTTGATTATCAAACTCATACCTTTGAGAGGTCAGTTTCCATTCATGGAAATTGATTTCAGCCTAAAGAGTAAAATTAAGGCTTTTCTCCCATACTACCGTTATCTTGCACCGGAGCTACTTGACCATAACCTTTAGGAGGAATGTGGATGAAACAACATTCTGCTCCCGCCATCTATATACAGCTTAAGAATCGGGTGACGGTGCCCAAAGGTAAAGGTGTCACATTGGGTGATATTGCATTTCTGATTGCGGAGCCTGAGCTGAAAGAGTCGCTGGAATCTATTCTGTTAATGAAGCCAGAGCAAAGTGACGGCAATCTAATTTTGATTGATCTCTTGATGGTGATTCCCCGCATTTATGAACTGGTGCCAGAAGCGGATATTGAGCCAATCGGTGAAGGCAGAACGATTGTGCAGATTGAGAGTCCGGTGGAGAGACGTAAGCCTTCAATAGCGATGTTTGTTTTAGTGTGGCTACTGCTGTTCTTCGGGTCTGCGCTGACAATCATGAATTTCCATGCGGATGTAAACATGCAGGAGGTCCAAATCCGAATTGTGGAGATGATCACCGGTCATCGGGATGAACATCCGGTTGTTTTTCAGATTGCATATTCTGTAGGCATCGGCTTTGGGATGGTCATTTTTTTCAACCATTTATTTAAGAAAAAGTGGAATGAGGAGCCTACACCGCTAGAAGTGGAGATGTACCTGTATCAGAAAAATATCGACCAATACGTCATCAATGAGGAGTACGGTAAAATGAGGCGCCGTGTAGAAACTCAACCAGAGAACACGGAGGAAGGAAGATGACGGCACCTATAACACTGGGATTGAATTTGCTGCTGGGTATTGCAGGTGGAATCGCTGTAGGCGGCGGTGTGATCGCTTTATTTGTTGTGCTTGACATGGTGCCCCGTCTGGCTCAATTAACCTCTTCTTACGATAAAGTACATTGGTACGAGGGTGCGATGGTAGTCGGGTCCTTGGTTGGTACCGTGAGTGATTTTTGGAATTGGAAAATATCCTCAGGTCCTTTAGTTGAACTGGGTATAGGCCTATTTGACGGGATTTTTGTCGGGATGCTCGCTGCAGCATTGACCGAGGTATTAAATGTGCTGCCGATACTCGCTAAACGCTTGAATATGACACATTATCTGTTCGGGCTGTTGATGGCGATGGTAAGCGGGAAGGTCGCGGGTTCTTTGTTCGACTGGTTTGTATACCGACAGTAAACAGGGGGGTTATGGAATGAGCAAGTTTATTCACAGCGGTGATTCAGTGCCGGATGATGATCATCAGGAGGAAAATGCTGCGGCTGCCGCAGCAATGAAGAATACTGCATCCGAGCTAGTTGCTGATCACACTGAAGCAGATACTGCTTCTATGGCCAGTGACGTCGCAGCTGCTGATCCGAGCCAAGGACAGCAAGATGCCGAAGCGTCAGATGAGCTCGGAACAGAAGAGCAAAGTGTAGAACCATCAGCGCAGCCAGAGTCTGGGAAGCAGGATGCCGAAGCATCAGATGAGCTCGGGACAGAAGAGCAAGGTGCAGAAGCGTCAGCGCAGCCGGAGTCTGGGCAGCAAGATGCCGAAGCATCAGATGAGCTCGGAACAGAAGAGCAAAGTGCAGAAGCGTCAGTGCAGCCGGATTCTGGGCAGCAAGATGCGGAGGCGTCAGATGAGCTCGGAACAGAAGAGCAAAGTGTAGAACCATCAGCGCAGCCAGAGTCTGGGAAGCAAGATGCGGAGGCATCAGATGAGCTCGGAACAGAAGAGCAAAGTGCAGAAGCGTCAGCGCAGCCGGATTCCGCACAGCAGGATGCGGAGGCGTCAGATGAGCTCGGGACAGAAGAGCAAGGTGCAGAAGCGTCAGCGCAGCCGGATTCTGGGCAGCAGGATGCGGAGGCGTCAGATGAGCTCGGAACAGAAGAGCAAAGTGCAGAAGCGTCAGCGCAGCCGGATTCCGCACAGCAGGATGCGGAGGCGTCAGATGAGCTCGGTAATCAGGAGCAGAATGAGCCTAGTAAAGGATTTTTTGCCAGATTGTTTGGCTTAGATTCAGACTCGGAATCCGAAGATGAGGCACAAGATCAGAATGCCCAACAAGCACCAAAACCCAAGCCGACTAAAAAGCAAGCACGGCAAGAGTCACAAGACAGCACTAACCAAAAGGGAATCAGTAAACTGCAAAAGAAACGAGATAGCGAGCACTCTAACTCGTTAAAAGAGTCCGTCATTTACTGGCAAGGAAATGATGAAATTTCAACTTCCTTACAAGATACAAAACATACACTTACTGAGGTAATCGGGCTCGGAACTAGCTTTGATGTAACGTTTAGGGAGATGTCCTTTGGCGGTCATAAGACAGCTCTGCTCTGTTTAAGTGGATTTACTAACGCAGATGTAACCGATGAGATCCTAAAGCGTCTGACCTATCTCACCTCTGAGAATCTGTCTGCGGGTGTACTGTCTAGCTTTATGAATGAATATGTCCCTCACATCCAGGTGGAGGAGGGTAATTCGTTAAGTGAAAGTATCGAGAAGGTACTAGAAGGTTTGAGCGTACTATTCATCGAAGGTGAGAACAAGGTTATCGTCATGGATACTCGTTCTTACCCTAGTCGCAGTCCCGACGAGCCTTCGATTGATCGGGTGGTACGCGGTGCACGCGATGGATTCACAGAGACTCTACTGAGTAATATTTCGCTTGTCAGAAGACGGATTCGTGATCCGGGGTTGAAATATGAGATATTTCAGGTTGGACGACGAACACAGACGGATGTCTGTGTGGCTTATATTGATGATATCGTTGATAAAACACAGGTTAGTTCTGTTATCGAAAAAATCAACAGTATTGATATCGACGGCATTCCTCTGGCAGATAAGCAATTGGAGGAGGCAATTATCGGGGGCGGTTGGAATCCATATCCTATGGTGCGTTATTCTGAACGCCCTGACGTAGTGGCCTCTAATTTATTAGAGGGACGGGTTGTAGTTTTCGTGGATACGTCACCAATCGTTATAGTTCTTCCGACTACATTTTTTGATCTCTGCCAGCATGCGGAGGAGAATCGTCAGACGCCTTTTATGGGAACGTACTTGCGGTGGGTTCGTTTCATCGGAATATTTGCTTCCATGTTCCTGCTACCGCTATGGATGTTGCTTGTCATTCATCCTGAGCTTAAGCCGCCTGTACTGGATTTTATTGGTCCTCAAAAGACGGCAAGAATTCCTTTAATTGCCCAGTTTCTAATTGTGGAGCTTGGGGTTGATTTATTGCGGATGGCTGCAGTACACACACCGACACCTTTAGGATCAGCGATGGGTCTGATTGCGGCAATATTGATTGGTGATATAGCTGTCCAGAGCGGATTGTTTGTCAACGAGGTAGTTCTATATATGGCGGTGGCTTCCATAGGTATGTTTGCGACCCCAAGTTATGAACTGGGTCTTGCGAATCGTATAGTCAGGCTTGGGTTATTGTTAGCCGTGGCGGCATTCCAGGTGCCAGGATTTATGATTGGCACGACACTACTGACTATTTTCCTAACTACCCATCGGTCCTATAACTCCTCTTATATGTGGCCGTTTATACCTTTTAATGCAAAGGCGATGAGTGAAATTCTATTGCGAAAGCCAGTTCTAAGCTCGAAGACAAGGCCGTCTTTCAATAAAACAAGAGACAATACAAGAATGCCGCCTAATCAAAAGAATGATTAACAATCGTAGGAAAATACAAAACTACTGCAAATTAGTCCATTCAATGGAGTTCCCACTGTCTGTTATACTGAATACACTAAAGACAGGGTGGAACCTTGATATTCCACAGAAATTGGAGGACTAAAGAATGTTTCTACACGGTACTAGCCGAATTAATGATGTTGGGCATCTGGAAATCGGCGGATGTGATGTAACTGAATTGAAAGCGGAATATGGAACCCCGCTATATATACTGGACGAGCAATTGGTTAGACAACGTTGCCGGGAATATATGGATGCTTTTAAATCCTCTGGACTTGGGTTCCAAGTAGCTTACGCAAGCAAGGCGTTCTCAGTAATGGCTATGGTTCGTTTGGCTGATGAAGAAGGCTTGTCGCTTGATGTTGTATCTGATGGTGAGCTTTATACTGCATTGCAAGCAGGCTTTCCTGCAGAACGCATTCATTTTCACGGGAACAATAAGACATCTGAAGAGATCGAAATGGCGATTGATGCCGGGATCGGTTGCTTTGTAGTTGATAATTTGGTGGAGCTTAGCCTTTTACAGTCGATTGCATCACGTAAAGAAGTTGAGGTTAACATCTTATTACGTGTGACACCAGGTGTCGAAGCACATACGCATGAGTACATTACAACAGGTCAGACCGATTCCAAATTCGGTTTTGATATTGGAAACGGTTCTGCTTATGAAGCAGTTAAAGCGGCAGTCAGCAAAAAGAATTTATTATTGCTGGGCGTACATTCCCATATTGGTTCTCAAATTTTTGAAACGGATGGATTCCAGCTTGCTGTTGAACGTGTAGCGAGTTTTGCTCGTAGTGTTAAAGAAGGTCTGGATGTGGACTTCCGTGTAGTAAACCTAGGTGGAGGTTTCGGTATTCGTTATGTAGAGGGTGATACCCCGTTACATGTTTCTGAATATGTAGCTGCAATTACGGATGCGGTGAAGACTCATTTTGCTGGAATTTATAATGCTTTGCCTGAAATCTGGGTCGAACCGGGCCGCAGTATCGTTGGAGATGCAGGTACTACACTTTACACTGTAGGTACGAACAAGGATATTCCAGGTGTGCGTAAGTACGTTGCCGTTGACGGTGGGATGACTGATAATCCACGTCCTGCATTGTATCAATCTAAATATGAGGCATTACTTGCAAATCGTGCGAATGAAGAGGCTACAGAAACTGTATCCATCGCTGGTAAATGCTGCGAGAGCGGAGATATGCTGATCTGGGATGTAGAACTGCCTAAGGCAGAAAGTGGCGATCTGTTGGCTGTAGCCTGCACGGGTGCTTACAATTACTCCATGGCGAGCAACTACAACCGGCTTCGTCGTCCGGCTTTAGTGTTCGTTCAGAACGGACACAGCGATCTTGTAGTGCGCCGTGAAAGCTACAATGATCTTATTGCCAACGATATTGTTCCTGAGCGTATCGCTAAACAAGCCGCTGTTGCTAAGTAACAGGGACTAATGTTAGGTGGGCAAAATTGGGAAGGCATAAAGAGCAAGCAGGAATTACTCCTGCTTGCTTTGCTTTGTGCGTGGTTTCATAGTAATATAATTGAGGTATTCTAATTTTGTTAATTTTGAAAGGGGTCATTTACATATGGCAAAGCAAGCGAAAATTACTCTTGAAACAGGCGGCGTAGTGCTGATCGACTTGTTCGATCAAGATGCACCAAACACTGTAGCTAACTTTGAAAAACTAGCAAAAGATGGTTTCTACAACGGATTGACATTCCACCGCGTTATTCCTGGTTTTGTTGCTCAAGGCGGATGTCCTAACGGAACTGGATCCGGCGGTCCAGGATATACCATCAACTGCGAAATCAATCCAAACAAACACGAGCGTGGCACACTTGCTATGGCGCATGCGGGTAAGAACACAGGCGGAAGCCAGTTCTACATCTGCTACGCTCCACAACCTCACTTGGATGGAGTACACACTGTATTCGGTAAAGTAGTTGAAGGTATGGATCTTGTTGATGCTTTCAAAGGACGCGACAAAATGACTTCGGTAGAAATCATCGAAGCTTAAGAATATTTAATTAAAAAGGCCAGCCTCCGATAATCCGGAGGCTGGCCTTTTTTGCATTTAATAAGGAAGCCGACCAATACGTTTACGCCTCGAATTACGCCGCTCTGGCACCCAGAAAAATACTAAATACATAAGCAGAAATACAATGAAGGCAAATAACTCCTCAACAAGCAGGTAGTAAGGATAAGGTCCGAAATAATCCATTACAGAATAAGTACTGGGCTTATGAGATAGGAACATGTAATTAGATCCTAGGATATAATTGGCGATCCAGACACACACAGCCACGACGTTAAGGCCAAGCATAGTGAACCAAAGTGATTTCCAAGTCGGTTTATAGCCCTCAATCCAGGTCATATAAAGAGAAGCAAGAATGATACCGCCATGAGCTACAAAGAACAGTAAAAATCGAAAATGAGGGAACGGATAGACCAGATTCGGTGTGAGTAAAGCAATGAATGCTCCACCTATTCCGGCAAAATACAGAAAGGAGTAAAGTCTTCGGCTGCGTGTAATCAGCATGATAATGGATAGTAGTAAAGTAATTCCGCATAGTTCGAGCGGTAATGATGAGCTGGATTGCCATACCTGCTGAGAGAGATACCATATTTGAAGTCCCGCTTCTGAGAACATAAGAATAACAATTAACAGCAAGCGAACACTTTGCCGAAGTCTCACGTCCGTGCGAATTTCGAATCTGAAAACGTAAAGTAGTAGACACACCAATGCAATGATAGACAGAGCAATCCAATGTGAAAGGGAGAACATAATAAAATCTTCTGTACGCTGTCGATTAAAGTAAGATGAAAGATGCATGAACCAACCTCCTTTGTACATAAAAATACTCTGAAAATTTACTTTGTATTTTGAATTTTTCCGTTTCTGTAAATCCATAAAATGGATAAATATTGTACATATATATTCTGTCAACTCCGCCACAAAAGGAAGACTTTTCATTATTTTAACATAAGATTGGGCGATGGGCGCGGAATTACATAAGAAGCATTCGGCATAAAGTAGTGACAGAGATTAAGTTTTAAGAGGGGATGCGTTTCGATTTTGTATGAATCCCAGGAGATGTACGCATAATCAGTCCTCCATAATATTTTTAAAAGTTAAAGTATAAAAAGGTCGTAATTCGGTTGAAGAATAGCAGCGAGAATACGATGATAAATGCCATTACAAAAGCAGTTTTCCGGCTATACTGTAAATTGTGTTTGTTCCAGATATGACGCGGATTCCAGAGAATAATTGTCAATAAGATGAGAATCAGAAGGATTGCCCATTTCAGCGTACCTATAGACGGTAAAGATATCCCGTTAAGACCACTCATCCCTTTTAATAAACGAATCGCTTGAGACAGGTGCTCAGATCGGAACAATACCCATGATATTCACGAAGATGAAGGTGAGTAGCCATGAGAACCACTTGGGAAAGTGAAACCCCAGCGTCCCCAAATTTTCTCCACAGCTTGTCCGACACCATGCAGAAGCCCCCAGAGAATGAACATCAAACCTGCACCATGCCAAAAGCCACCAATCAGTAACGTGATCACCACATTTCGAATTGAAATCCAAAATCCTTTCCGGTTACCCCTAGTGGAATGTAAATATAATCTCTAAGAAAATGGCTGAGTGTAATATGCTAGCGTCTCCAGAAATCGCGGATATTTAGCGCACGGTAAGGGGCGTTGAAATTTTGAGGCAAGCGGATGTTGAACAACAATGCGATTCCGATCGCCATATCCGTGTAACCTCTGAAGTCGTAGTAGAGCTGTAAAGTATAGGAGAGGACAGCCACCCAAGAATCTATAAAATGCGCCGCGGTAGCAAATCCATTGTCAGCATAACCAGCCAGAGTATCTGCTAGGACCACTTTTTTTCCAAGACCGATACTAAATAATAAAATACCTTTTCGTACGTTGTTCCAGTTCCAGACCTTATTTAATCCTCACTTATAGCGGATTTGGTATGGAATCACTATAAGCCACAGATCTTAAGCCTTTATGTTATGAATTCTTATCTTCTTCTTAATGGATGAGATTGTAAAAAAATCCCCGCAAGCATCATTCGCTCGCAGGGAAGGAAGTCTCAAATTCAGTTTGTTTACGTGAGCTTTTAGCAGAAATCGTTCCACCGTGAAGCTCTGTGATGCTCTTGGCAATCGCGAGTCCTAGACCACTTCCGCCAGTCTCTCTGGAACGTGACTTATCTACGCGATAAAATCGTTTAAATAAGTGTGGGAGGTCCGTGGCAGAGATTGGATTGCCGTAATTCGTGCATGTAGCAATCACTCTATCGTCTTTTCTATAGACAGAAATATCTAGAATCTTACCTTCTTTACCGTATCTAACCGCATTGGTAAATAGGTTCTCATATAATCGTACTAACTCGTCCGCATCACCATGGATAATTAAAGGGCTCTTATCTGTATGAATACGGTAGGTCATATCCGTTTGCTCTAGTACGGGAGCGAATTCCTCGACAAGCTGTTCGAGCAGCTTTCCGAGATCTACAGGCTCTATATTAAGAGGGAGACCGCTGCTGCTAACCCGTGTATATTCGAATAAATCGTCGATTAGTTTTTTTAGAGTCAGTGATTTCTCATAGGCAATATTCACATAATAACGCAGCTCAACCTCGTTCTTATAACGATCCTTCTCCACATACTCAAGGAATCCGAGCACAGAGGTTAGCGGGGTTCGGAGATCATGGGATACACCAGTGATTAAGTCGTTTTTGGCTTTCGCAGCTGCTCGTTCTTCCTCTATAGCGGATTTAAGCTTGCCAGCCATGAGGTTCATATTTTCGGCGAGTTTACCGAGTTCATCCGTACCTGTTACTGTTACCTTGAAAGATAAATTGCCGTCGGCAATCGCTTGAACCCCGCTCGTAATGTTATGAAGCTTGTTTGTGGTACTTCTGGATAGCTTTAGGATAAAAAAGATAAACAAAGGAATTCCAATAAGAATCACTATTGGCGTAGAACCGATGTTATTGATTACCCAGTGGATGAGTTTAACCCCCAAAAAGGAACGCGAAGGATTTAGCCATATTAATAGGGATGTCCCATAATAACCCATCAATAAAATTGCTGCTGTAAGTGCTAAACTTGTTAAGCTGAAGCCAACTATTTTCCAGGAGAGGGTATCGAATCGTTTGAAATTCAACTAGAAGAACCCCCATTTTCCAGTTTGTAGCCAACGCCCCATACCGTTTTCAAATATTGTGGCTTTCTCGGATTAGCTTCAATTTTTTCTCTGATTTTTCGAATGTGTACCATGAGCGTATTATTGCTCTCGAGAAATTGCTCTTTCCATACTTTGGCGTAGATTTGCTCCATGCTCAGTACTTGTCCCCTGTTACGGGCGAGCAGCTCCAGAATTGCGAACTCTCTCGGAGTAAGTTTAACGGGCTGATCATCCACGCTAACTTCATGCGTCACCGAGTTAATAACTAAGCCATCAATGATGATTTCATCCTGTTTGGCACTTAGATCGACCATGTAATTTCGGGTTCTGCGCAGCTGGGATTTAATTCGGGCAACGAGCTCCAGTGGACTAAACGGCTTCGTAACATAATCATCCGCACCTACACTGAGTCCTGTGATTTTATCTAATTCCTGACCCTTTGCTGATAACATAATAATTGGGAATTTTTGTGTTTCTCGAATTTTTATACAAGCCTCTATACCGTCCATGTTGGGCATCATAATATCTAGAACCATTAGGTCTATCGTTTCTTTTTTGATAATTTCAAGTGCTTCCAGTCCGTCTCGGGCAGTTAACAGGCGATATCCTTCGTTCTCCAGATAGATCTGCATGAGCTTGATAATCTCGGCTTCATCGTCAACCAAAAGCAGTGTTGCGTTGTGCATGATTCAGCGTCCTTTCTTGCTTGTAAAGCAATTGTTCTACAAGAAGTATACAATATATTCACGTTTAAAAGACTTATTTGAAGGCTGGCGGTGAACGAAGTGCCATATCGTCGATTTTGGTAATATAACATTGTGTGAGAAATCCCTGAGGTTAACCAAATCGCCCAAATTCCTCGAAACACCATTCCAGGCGGATTGTTCTTATTAGTTTGCTCTGATCGAAGGGCCTCAATCCATGTCTTAATCTGTGGATAATACATTCCGAGCCATGCCCCTAGCATGTAATAGGAGAAAGAGGTGAGGCACCAGTTGCCTCTGTTCGCACGAACGAGCTGAAGCTCTGGAATTTTTTCTTTTTTCAGAGTTGTCATGATAGAAATCTTCCTTTCTTGTAGTTCGTAATCCTTATTTAACAAGAGATTTCTTAACAACGGCGGCAGGTAAAAGGTAAAGGTAAACTTAATAGTTTCTTAACAAGTCTTAAGATTTGGGAAGCTACTATGCTATAATAATTTCAAATTCGATAGGTTGGAGGGAAATTGGAAGATGTGGAAAGAGTTTAAAGCTTTTGCCCTGAAAGGAAATGTATTAGATTTAGCCATTGCTGTCGTTATCGGAGCAGCTTTTGGTAAAATTGTGACATCATTAGTGTCAGACATCATAATGCCGATCGTTGGCTTAATAACAGGTGGTATAGATCTCAAGGATCGGGCTCTGAATGTTATGGTGATGGAGAATAAATTATCTATTCCATACGGTCTATTTTTACAGGCAGTGGTTGATTTCTTTATTATTTCCTTCTCAATCTTTATGGTGATCAAGCTAGCAAACAAATTTCAACGTAAAGAAGCGGTTAAAGTCGAAGTAGTGGAGACTCCTGCACCTGCCGAGGATATCGTACTGTTGACTGAAATTCGTGATTTGTTGAAACAACAAGAACGTGGTTTGTAATTGGAAAAAGAAAGCAGGGTGCGCTTGGAGATGTAGTCCTGGCGCTTTTTTCTTTCTTTTTTTATTCGTAAATTTATTAATAAAAAACAATGTCGTTTCTTCTTGTAATCACCGTACATCTTAGAATTAAGTTACAAATTTTAAGTAAATATATTAAACGCACTTGCATTTCGATGGTGTAAGTGATAATTTTGTTAGTAAGGAAAACTTGAACCTCAATTAAATAAAGGATCAATCCTTCAGGGCAGGGTGTAATTCCCTACCGGCGGTGATGCTGTTGTAGAGTGCTTAATTATTAAGTTTATCTACCGCGCTTAGTCCGCTACCCGGCTCGCATTGTTGATGCGAACGGTGGACCCGGTGAAATTCCGGGACCGACAGTATAGTCTGGATGGAAGAAGGAGAGGTTAACCGCTTGTCTGTATAGACAGGTGGACTGCAGTGTTTTCATTTATTATGTGCGATATTTCACAATTGCCGTCGATTGACGGTTATTTACGCACACTTTTATTTGGACTGCCGATAAACTCTCACATAACCCATCTTGAACTCCTCCTGGAGAATGAGATGGGTTTTTCTGTTTTTAAATCAGATAGACAGTAAGGGGATAGGAGGACGAGATGGACAACATGAATGACGAGTTTTATATGTCGCTGGCGCTGGATATGGCAGAACGGGCCCAAGGGCAGACGGGAATTAACCCGGTTGTTGGCTGCGTTGTTGTAAAGAATGGAGCTATGATTGGGCTTGGAACTCATTTGCAGCGCGGAACAGGTCATGCTGAGGTGCATGCCTTGAATATGGCGGCAGGTCAAGCTAAGGGTAGCACTGCCTATGTCACACTGGAACCGTGCAGTCACTATGGCAAGACTCCGCCTTGCAGCCAAAGGCTGATCGATGAGGGCGTAGCCAGAGTGGTAGTCGCTTGTGAAGACCCTAACCCTCAAGTGGCAGGCCGCGGGGTTCAAATGCTACGCGAGCATGGCATTGAAGTAGAAGTAGGGTTGCTGCGTGATCGTGCGCTGCGGCTGAATGAGCGGTTCATCAAGTATATTTTGACCAAACAGCCGTTTGTGACGCTCAAGAGTGCCAGTACGTTGGATGGCAACCTGGCTACCAAATCAGGTGATAGTAAGTGGATTTCGAACGGAGAAGCGCGGGAGATTGTACATACACTGCGGCACCGGCATCAGGGGATCATGGTCGGTGTGAACACAGTGATTGCAGATAATCCTTCACTGACGACAAGAACGGAAGTGCCTGGGATTAACCCGGTGCGGATCGTGATTGATTCTGGACTACGTACTCCATTGGATTCAGCAGTAGTAAGTGACGGTCTAGCGCCTACTATCATCGTGACAACTGAAGCTGCAGATGCTGACAAGAAAGCTGCTCTGCTTGAGGCAGGGGTACAAATCGTTACTAGCGGTGCAGGACCACGGGTGGATTTGAAGGCTGCTATGGTAACGCTCGGCGAGATGGAAATTGGATCAATTTTACTTGAAGGCGGAGGTACGCTAAACGGTGCGATGCTTGAGAGTGGGTTGGTTGATCGGGTGATCCTCTTTTTTGCTCCAAAGATTGTCGGCGGTGGTGCTAATGCGAAAGGGACCTTCGTATTTCCAGGTGTAGAGCTGATGAAGGATGCGATTTCTCTGGAGGGATTGGAAGTAAAAGTGCTCGGAGATAATGTATGTATCAGCGGTACTCCGGTACTCCGGTACGCTAAAGCGAATGCTTCCGATGTAAGTTAAGAACGAAGTGTTTTCTTTAAAATTATGCTTACAAAACTTTTAGGAGGGAAAGCATGTTCACTGGATTAGTCGAAGAAGTTGGCACTTTGAGAAGTGTCTCCACCGGTGGAGAAATGATGGTGCTGAACATTGCCGCTTCGGTCATCATGGGTGATCTGAAGATTGGTGACAGTGTATCGGTTAATGGCGTCTGTCTTACAGCGACAACTTTAGGCGAGAACTATTTTACAGTGGATGTCATGCCTCAGACCTATCGAAACAGTAACCTGAAGGAGCTGCGTCCTGGCAGTCGGATGAATCTGGAACGAGCAATGGCAGCCGGAGGCCGATTTGGAGGGCATATTGTTCAAGGGCATGTGGACGGCACAGGTGCTATCAAAAGCGTGAAGCGTGATCAGAACGCAGTAGTATATGAGATCGCGCCAGATCGCAAATCACTGTTCAAATACATCATTCCTAAAGGGTCGATCACGATCGATGGCATTAGCTTAACTGTAGTAAAGACGACGGCTTCATCACTAACTGTATCCATTATTCCGCATACGTTGGGGGAAACTGTGTTAACTTACAAGCGGGCAGGAGACAGTGTAAATATAGAGTGTGATGTCCTTGGCAAATATGTCGATCATCTTCTGCATTATGGCTCGACTGCACAGGATGAAGAAAGTGACAGCAGCTCTGGGATTAGCCATGATTTCTTGGCTGCGAACGGATTTGCTTAAATAAAGAGTAAGCTTACGAGGACGGAAACAATCCTTGGTAAAGCTATTAGGAGGATAGAATCATGAGCGAACAATCGAAGAAGGAAAGTGTCTTGGACCCGATTGAAGAAGCTATTTATGATTTAATGCGCGGCAAAGTCATCATCGTAGTGGATGATGAAGATCGTGAGAATGAAGGGGATTTTATAGCTCTTGCTGAACGGGCGACACCAGAAGTCATCAATTTTATGATCACTGAGGGACGTGGTTTGGTCTGCATGCCAATTACCGCAGAACGTGCGGAAGAACTTGAACTGCAGGCCATGGTCAGCCACAATACAGATAATCATGGCACAGCGTTTACCGTATCCGTAGACCATATCGATACAACAACTGGTATTTCTGCTGGGGAAAGATCCTTGACTGTAAAGGCCATGATTGACCCTAAAGCGAAGCCGTCTGATTTCCGTAGACCTGGCCATATGTTCCCGCTGATTGCGAAAAAAGGCGGCGTGTTGCGACGTTCCGGACATACAGAGGCTGCTGTTGATTTAGCCCGTATGTGTGGTGCATATCCAGCCAGTGTGATTTGTGAAATCATCAAGGAAGATGGCTCGATGGCTCGGTTGCCTGATCTAGTCGAGATTGCTAAGAAGCATGATCTTAAATTAATCAGCATCAAAGATCTCATTCACTATCGGAATGAGAAGGAACAGCTCGTCAATCGCGAGGTGTCGGTGCGTCTGCCTACCGATTTCGGTGAGTTTCAGACCATTGCTTATACAAATGAAGTTGATGATAAAGAACATGTAGCATTGGTGAAGGGCGATATTTCAGGGGATGAGCCAGTGTTAGTACGTGTACATTCCGAATGCTTGACGGGGGATGTATTTCACTCTCATCGCTGCGATTGCGGTCCGCAATTTGAAGCAGCGCTTCGGCAGATCGAAGCTGCCGGTAGAGGGGTATTGCTCTATATGCGCCAAGAAGGTAGAGGTATTGGTCTTATTAATAAGCTTAAAGCCTACAAGCTGCAAGAAGAAGGACTAGATACCGTAGATGCGAATCTTAAGCTTGGTTTTCCAGCAGATTTACGTGATTACGGGATTGGAGCACAAATTCTGAAGGATCTAGGTATAAGTCAAATTCGTCTCTTAACGAACAATCCTCGAAAGATCAAAGGATTGGAAGGCTATGGATTGGAAGTTGTTGAACGCGTGCCAATACAAATGCCGGAGAATAAAGATAATACTAATTATCTCCATACGAAGCAGGCGAAGCTTGGACACTTGTTGTCTTTTGACGACATTGAACAAAATGAGGATTCGAAAGTATAACCATACATTATAAAAAACGAAGGGTAGATGATTGATATGCCGAAATATTTAGAAGGACATTTAGTTTCTGAGGGTTTAAAATACGGAGTCGTAGTAGGACGTTTTAATGAATTTATTACCAGTAAGCTTTTATCCGGTGCACTAGATGCATTTAAACGCCACGGTGTTGGTGATGATGAGGTAGATGTGGCTTGGGTTCCAGGTGTGTTTGAAATTCCGTTGATTGCTCAAAAAATGGCGGAAAGCGGTAAGTACGACGCTGTAATCACTTTAGGAACAGTTATCCGCGGTTCTACAACGCACTATGATTATGTATGTAATGAAGTCGCTAAAGGCGTAGCCGCGATTAATCTTAAAACCGGCGTGCCGACGATTTTCGGGGTAGTTACTACTGAAAACATTGAACAAGCCATTGAGCGTTCAGGAACTAAAGCAGGGAATAAAGGCTGGGATGCTGCGACTGCTGCGATTGAAATGGCGAATCTTAACAAACTGTTTAAGTAAGACAGCTATTGACGAATCAGCTGAATTCGTGCTTATTTATAGTATAAGAAGAAAGCATGGATTATAAAGCCCTTTCTACTTGTGTAGCGTCCTTTGGGCGCTGCACTTTACTTTTTTTGGCGGGAGGATGCTTCGTGACTGTATTGTACAAGCTGGAAACGTTTGAAGGTCCGCTGGATCTGCTTTTGCATTTAATTGATAAGGCGGAAATCGACATCCAGGACATTCCGGTCGCCGAGATCACCGAACAGTATATGGAATACCTGCGAAGTATGCAGGAGCTTGAACTGGATATTACGAGTGAATTTCTCGTGATGGCTGCAACCCTATTATCTATAAAGAGCAAGCTATTGCTGCCCAAACCACCGGTCATTGAGATCGATGATTTTGAATATTACGAGGAAGATGAATTTGATCCACGAGCTGAGCTCGTTCAGCGACTGATTGAGTATCGTAAATTCAAGAGTATTGCTGTTCATTTAATGGATATGGAGAGCGAGCGGAGCTTGATTTTTACGAAGGAACCGGAGGATCTGGGTCCATTCGTGCCTGAAGAGATCGACCATACGCTAAAAGGACTACATACTTCCGACCTTATAGCTGCTTTCCGTAAAGCACTAAGTAAGGCGGCAAGAAGGTCTTCTTACCAGCGGATCACCCGGGACGAAATATCGGTAAAAGATCGTATACGTGATGTATCGGATGCGCTGCAGCGCAGAGGAAAGGGCGGAAGGCTCCATTTCTCAGCACTGCTTCACGATGAAATGGCGCGACACGAAATTGTAGTTACTTTTCTTGCGATTCTGGAACTAATGAAAATGAAGGCGATTTTTTGCTACCAAGAGAAATTGTTTGAAGACATCGTAATGGAGTGGAGAGGAGGAGAACACTTCAATGGATTACAAAACGCTGAAATCGATTATTGAAGGCCTGTTGTTTCTATCAGGTGATGAAGGAATCTCCGTACGGCAAGTCGCCGAGATTACGGAGCAGCGGCCAGAGCTTGCGGCTGGAGCATTAGAAGAACTGAAAGAGGATTATGTGACTCAGGAGCGGGGGTTACAGGTAGTCCAAATTGCCGGGAATTACCGGCTGGCTACATTGCCTGAACATGCCCATTATTTTGAGCGATTGGCTTATTCCCCATCTAGATCCACTTTGTCTCAAGCCGCATTAGAGACATTGGCGATTGTGGCTTATCGTCAACCGATTACACGGGTGGAGATCGAAGAAATTCGAGGTGTGAAATCTGAACGTGCAATTCATACGCTGAATAATAAGGATTTGATCCATGAGGTAGGTCGTGCGGAAGCGGTAGGACGTCCAATCTTGTATGGCACGACTAAATCATTCTTGGAAAGTTTTGGCCTTGCAAGTCTGAATGAATTGCCAGAACCATCAAACTTCGAATCCACGGATAATTTGGAAGAGGAAACGCAGCTATTGTTCAATAAGCTGGATACTCAAATGACGTTCGAGGATATAGAGGAACCTTAGTTTTTTTGTAATTCCGCAATTATTTATATTGCTGGGACAGCCCATAAACCATTCATATGGTTTATGGGCTGTCCCTATTTTTTTGAAGAGGCACTTTTTTATCCAAACCCCGAATTTTTTCCAGCTTAAATTGCCATACTAAACCAAAGGTTCCCATTATTTCGGTTTCTTGGAGGTAAATACGTGACGTTATGGCTTGGAATTCCCCTCGGATTGCTGGTGTTGGCAATGATCCTGGTTCTGTCTTCATCTATCGATTTCCGCATCCGGTGCTATAAACATGACAAAAATGATCTGCTCGAGTTAGATGTTAAGACTCTTTTTGGTCTAATCAAACTCCACTATGAACTGCCCCGATTGGTCTTTAAAGGATTGGAGCAAGGTGTGATCGGGAAGTTTAAAGAGACGGGATCCGCGACTACAGGTGTTGATACTGTAAAGGAAGAGCAATTCGATAAAAAAAGATTTGAGCACTGGCGGGACAATATACAACTAGCAGTGAAGTCTACACGCGGATTGAAAAAATGGTTTAAGGAAACCGTATCTCATGTCAAAATATCAAAGCTCGACTGGTCCACGGATTTCTCACTTGGTGATGCAGCTGACACAGCCATAGTATCAGGGGCCGTATGGGGATTGAAGTGGAGCATCGTTGGATTTATTTCGCAGTGGGTCAAATTGAAATACAATCCACGAGTGTTTGTGAAGCCTGTTTTTCAAGATGAGCCTTCTTTTTCAATGGAGTTCGTATGTGAGGGTAAAATGTCCGTTTCCTATGCCGTATACGCATCAATGAAGCTCCTTCTACGTGTCTTGAGAGAGACAGGGGGAATCAGTAATTGGAGAAAGTTACTAAAACGGATGCGCAGGGAGCCTCATGGGCAAAGTTTAGAATGAAAGTTACATACAAATGTGTGGATGTGGGGATGATAAGCGCTGTAGAAGCATGAGAAATCGTACTCAATCAAAGGAGGAAACAATATGAGCGACCATCCTATTCAGGGCCTAATGCAAACAGCGATGGAAAATATCAAGGGTATGGTAGATGTTAATACGATTGTTGGAGATCCGGTACAAACACCTGACGGTAGTATTATTCTCCCGATTAGTAAAGTGGCCTTTGGATTTGCTGCAGGGGGTAGTGATTATCGAGTAGAGGATTCTATAAGTGGATCCAGCTCCCAAGGCGGTGTCAAAATGCTTCCTTTTGGTGGCGGTAGTGGGGGCGGTGTCTCCATTAGACCAATTGCTTTTCTAGTGGTTGGTAAGGATGGGGTAAACATTGTGCCACTCGACAATCAAACGCATTTGTTCGAAAAAATTATCGATGCCACGCCTGGGCTAATCGATAAAATCCAGACCATGTTCCAAAGCAGCAGCAGTTCTTCAGGTCAAGCTGGGTCAACTGCTACACAAGCACCACAAGCACAAGCATCACAAGCATCACAAGCACCTGCTAAACCCGATCCAAGTACATCCCAATCTTCAACACATTAGGTACACATAATTGTTCAAATAGCCTCGGGGATATCGCCTTACATCAGGCGGTGTCCCTTTTTGTGTGGAGAGGACATACCCTAAGGCTGGTCCGCATACACTTGTACAACATAAGCATGAAATGAATGACTTTACTTAAGAACCGATAAGAATCCGGAGGATAAATATGAAGACTATAACCCGTAAATTTCCAATCGCCTTATTACTGAGCATTGTGTTGTTTCTTCTGACACCGCTAACCTTGATCCATGCGGAGAACAGCTCCATATCTACGCATGCAAGGGCAGCAGCGCTGATTGATGTGGAATCCGGGCGTATTCTGTATAGCAGTCGAGGAGATGAGCCTATGCTTATTGCCAGCCTGACTAAAATAATGACCGCCCTCGTCGCTATTGAGAATGGCGATTTAGCCTCCAAAGTCAAAGTTGGAAAAAATGCCTTCGCCAAAGAAGGCTCCTCAATTTATTTACAGCAAGGAGAAGAGATGACGCTGGAAAATATGTTGTATGGTCTAATGCTGCGCTCAGGGAATGATGCGGCAACAGCGATTGCTGAACATATTGGCGGATCTGAAGAAGGGTTTGTATACCTGATGAACAATAAGGCTGAGGAGCTAGGATTGAAGAATACTCATTTTGCTAATCCGCATGGTCTTGATGCTGAAGGCCATTATTCGAGTGCTAACGACTTAGCCGTTCTGACGGCTTATGCTCTTCATAATCCTGTATTTAAGCAAATAGTGAAGACGCAGGAGAAAACTGCAGACAATCCAAATGAGAAGTGGAATTACAAATGGAGAAACAAGAATAAAATGCTGTACTTATATGAGGGAGCGGACGGTGTAAAGACAGGGTATACCAAAAAAGCGCTACGCTGCCTTGTCAGCTCGGCGACTAGAAACGGTCAGCAGCTTGTCGCAGTGACTATAAATGATGGCGACGACTGGAATGATCATGCTTCATTACTAAACTTCGGGTTTAATCACTATCCGCTTAGGACATTGATCGAACGTGAGGATCCTGTAAGCGGTTATGACTTCGTGACAGCTAAAAAATTTGCCTATCCTCTCGGACAAGGCGAACAGGATAGAGTGACCACCAAACTTGTCCTAAATCAGATGCCTGCAGCATCAGCTAAAACTGTAAGATCAAACTTTGGACTGCAAGGGGTTCTCGTTCTAAATCTAGGTGACAAAGAAATAGGCCGGGTTCCGGTGTATACACGAGAGTCCTTACCACCTGAGGAATCCGCTTATACTAAAAAATATAGTGCAACCCAAGCCCACACTTATCCTGCAGATAATTGGTTTCAGGCTTTAGGAAGTGCACTGAAGGCTTTATTAAAATTGGGGGAAAGCTCCAAGTAAGCAGATAGGCTGAATAATGAAGAGGGAGGCGTATCCATGATTAACGGGATTTGGCTAGGAATGATCATCATCGGTTTTCTGTTCGCCGCCGTTAACGGCAGAATGGATGAATTTACAGCCGCCGTATTCGACGGAGCTAAGAGTGGGGTTACAGTAAGTTTCGGTTTAATAAGTGTGCTTGTATTCTGGCTTGGAATTATGCGGATCGCAGAGGATGCTGGTTTGCTTAAAAAAATAGCCAAGATACTTGGTCCAATTGTATCCTTCCTCTTTCCAGATGTACCGAAGGGTCATCCTGCGATCGGTTATATCCTCTCCAACATGAGCGCTAACTTGCTTGGACTAGGCAATGCGGCTACACCTATGGGGATCAAGGCGATGCAGGAGCTACAGAAGCTCAATCCTGATAAAGATACGGCCACGCCAGCTATGTGTACCTTGCTTGCGCTTAACACGGCAAGCATTACGCTTATTCCCGCGACATTAATTGCGATTCGATTGAATTACAATTCGGCAGATCCTGCGGGAATAGTAGGCACGACCCTCGCCGCAACAGCTGTGGCGACCCTTGCGGCGATAGCGGCTGACCGATTCTTCCGAAGGATGACAATGCTGCGCAAACCTCCAAAGCCACCATCAGCAAAGTCTGGTTCTGCCTCATTGGCGAAGACGTCGCTGTCTAATTCTTCTTTGAAAGGGTGAGCATGACTTGTACCAGTTAATCAGTCTCATATCGGCATGGGCGATTCCGGTCATGATTACGTTCATCCCGCTCTATGCTTATACGCGAAAAGTCCCAGTATATGAGTCGTTTGTTGAAGGGGCAAAGGATGGGTTTGGTACGGCAATCGCGATTATTCCCCATCTCGTGGGGATGCTTGTAGCGATCAGCGTTTTTCGTGCATCGGGTGCACTCGACTTCCTCATGGGATTTATATCTCCTGCTCTTCAAGGGCTTGGCGTCCCTCCAGAGGTACTGCCACTTGGCCTTCTGCGGCCCCTCACAGGGACAGGCTCGCTAGCTTATACCACAGACCTGATTCGCGTTCATGGTCCAGATTCTCTAATCGGCATGATTGCCTCTACCATACAGGGCAGTACGGATACAACACTCTATGTATTAACAGTTTATTTTGGCGCCGTAGGCGTGCGGAACGGCCGCTACGCACTTAAGGTAGGTCTGTTCTCCGATGTCGTTGGCTTCGTTGCAGCGATCGCGGTCTGTCTCCTGCTTTTTGGGTAGGCGGCGTCACCCCCTATCCTTCCTCAACATATGCTAATTCAGCAATGTGGAGGGAGGCAATCCGCTATGATTTATAAAGGTTTTATTCTGCACCAGTCTCGCTGTACTTCCATTAACGGCAAAGGTTTTGATTTCTGGGTTGGAGTGGACGGAGCCATTTACGCGGCACCGCTGCTGACCGATCCGGAGTATATTCACATCTGCTTGGAAGGTGATTTCAGCAGGGAAGATGGAATTCCTCCATTATCTGGCAGGAAGGAACAGCTATTTGCAACGGGTAAACTCATTCTAGAATTGGTAGAGCGCTACCAAATCTCCCCTTTAATCATCGAACCCCACAATAAATACTGCCCAGGAGCATTTTTTCCATGGAATGAACTTGTGATTTATCCCTCTGATGGTTATCATTAATCTGAGGTGACTAGTCGAAAATGGAAAGATTACAGAAAATTTTGGCGCAGGCCGGTGTGGCGTCCAGACGTAAGTGTGAAGAAATGATTTTGGCCGGTAAAGTGGAAGTCAACGGGGAACTCGTAACTACGCTTGGCACGAAGGTGGACCCCGCAACAGATATTATTAAAGTCTCCGGTAGACTGATCCGGGGCGAGAACAAAATCTACATTATGTTCAACAAACCTAAAGGAGTAATTACAAGTGCTTCCGATCCAAAGGGTCGTAAGGTTGTAACAGACTACCTTAAAGGAATTACAGAACGGGTTTACCCTGTAGGCCGTCTGGACTACGATACGGAAGGTTTGCTGCTGTTAACGAACGATGGGGATTTCGCTAACTTGCTTACCCATCCTAAGCATCACGTACCTAAGACGTATCATGCTACGGTCAAGGGTATACCGCACGGAACTGCACTGGACAAGCTAAAGGCTGGGATCAAGCTGGAAGATGGTATGACAGCGCCTGCCGAAGTAGAGTACAAAGATATCGATGAAGTGAATAAAGAAGCGGTAATCAGCATTACGATTCACGAGGGACGTAACCGTCAGGTTCGACGCATGTTTGATGCGATTTCACACCCCGTCATCCGTCTGAAACGGATTTCTTTCGGGGATATTATGCTGCAAAATCTTAAACGCGGATCCTACCGTCATTTGACCAAAGATGAAATTAACCATCTGCAGCAAATTGCTAAAGCAGGATTGCTAAAAGAAAGAACTCCACGTAAAGAGTCATAAAGACACAGAATATTCACAATTAAGCCCCCTAATACTGTGACTAAATTCGCTATAATGTTCATAGGATGTTCACACCTTACAACATAAGTATGAGTTGCGTCACAGAAGGGGGCTTTACATGTGGGTAAAGCGAGAAAACCAATTCAAATCGTAATTCTGTTTCTGATCGTTCTAGTGGGTGGTTATGCAATTGGCTCCTCCGTATTTGGTGGAAGTGGTAAGCCAGAGGAAGGTAGTAAAGCGCCTGCCATTGATTTGCTAGGTCTAGATGGACTTGGGCATACATTAGACGAGTATAAGGGTAAGGCTATTGTGCTGAATTTCTGGGGCTCATGGTGCACACCATGTGTAAAAGAAATGCCGGCGCTCCAAGCACAATGGGAGAAATGGAAGGATAAGGATGTAGTCGTTATAGGAATCAATGTAGGTGAAGATCAGATGACTGTCGAGAATTTTGTGAAGCAGGTCGACATTGATTTTCCGATTCTGATGGACACGGGACGAGATGCTGTGCGAAGTTATGGTATTTCTCCACTTCCAACTACTTTCTTTATTAATCCAAAGGGTAAAATTGACAGCATTCATATCGGCCAGCTTGATTTAGATTCACTAGAAGATCAAATTGGGAAGCTGGTGGATTGATGAGTGAACGCGAGGCTTTTATAACCAATACCAAATGTGAATGCGGCCACCAGAATCCTGTAGGTACTGTTCTGTGCGAAGCATGCGGAAAACCGCTTGGTAAAGAATCGGACTGGGGCGAGAATCTGGAAATGCGTTATGACGGTGTAGCCCGTCGTTCGCAGCGCGTTAATCCAGGCATGATTGATCGCGTATGGAACTTTTTTTCATCCGTCAAAATAGCGATTTATCTAATCGTATTGACACTGTTAGGCTCTATGCTGGGCACGATATTTCCTCAGGAGAGTACTTTTCTTAATATTGATGCATCTAGTTATTATAAGCAGGAGTATGGAACAGCAGGAGACATCTACTATAAGCTTGGACTTTCACATACATACGAATCCTGGTGGTTTGTAACTCTACTCGTAATGATTGGCGCTTCACTTGTCATTTGTAGTTTGGACAGAGTACTTCCGCTATATAAGGCATTAACTAGACAGAAGATTCGAAAGCATCGTCAGTTCTTAACTCGGCAAAAGGCCGTGCTAGTCACTGAAGTGCAAGAAGAACCAGAAGCTTGGGTTGCTCGGGTGGTTCAACCTATGCGTAAAAAGGGCTACCGAGTCAAAACAGATGGAGGAGCTCTGCTAGCAGAGAAGCACCGTTTCAGCCGCTGGGGACCTTACGTAATACATATTGGTTTGATTATTTTTTTACTTGCTGTATTGGCAAGAGGATTGCCGGGTCTCAACATGGATCAGCATCTAGCTTTCCCGCAAGGGGAGATTACACAGATTCCGGATACGACCTACTATTTAAAAAACGAGAAATTCACCGTAGAGTTCTATACAGATGAAGAGATGCCTGAGGAGTTTCGAGGCAAAAAAATCCTTCCAAAATTATTCCAAACTAAAGCAGTGCTATATAAATGTACCGCAGATTGCGGAGACCCTACTAAGGAACCGCAGCTTGCCGAGGTGACAACACATGATATCCAAGTAAACTCACCTTTGGATTATAAAGGATTGAAAGCGTATCAGTTTGATTATGATTTAACGCCTGTGCTGCGTTCCGTACAGCCTGTACTTAAGAATTCCACCACAGGGGAGACATACGGTAAATTTAAACTGGATATGAAGAATCCGCAGCGTACGATAACAGCGGGACCATATACGATGACTTTAAAAGAGAAATATATGGATTTTGGACTAAATGAGGATGGGCAGCCGATATCTAAGTCGCCGTATCCGAATGCACCAGCATTCTTGTTCTTGATTCAAGGACCGAATTTGCCAGCGGAAGGTCAGCAGTACTTCTATTTTCCTAAGCAGGTAGATAAGTCTCAGTTTCAGCAGATTGCTATTAATGATAAGCTTGGCGGCAGCAATAGATTTCTTGAGCTTGAAGTGGACAACATGAGCGATGTTGATTTTTCGGAATCGACTACATACTTGAATATACGTATTGATCGTGCAATGCCTTTTGTATGGTTAGGTGCAGCAATTGTGATGCTGGGCTTAATCCTTGGATTCTACTGGCAGCATAGACGCATCTGGCTTACCGTTGTAAACGGAGAGCTAATACTCGGAGGACATACGAACAAGAATTGGTTCGGTTTCCGCCGTGAGATCGTTTCTATTTTAGAAAAAGTAGATATGGTAGTCGATGAAAAATCAATAGATAATGGAGGAGGCCTTACATGAGCTTGCTCGATATCAGCAGTGCTGTCTTTATTGCCGCATTCTTATTATACAGCGGGTCGTTTATGTTATTCACTATCGCTATCATGGGTCGCAAGTGGTCGGGCCGCAAGCCAGAGGAGCATACTGCTCGATGGGGTAAAATAGCTTTTATTGTATCTTCTATAGGTCTTATCTTTCATCTTATTTATTTCTTTACACGCTGGGCTGGTTCAGGGCATATTCCAGTCAGCAATATGTATGAGTTCATGACTTTCTTATCTATGATGGTTATGGTAGCCTTTACAGTGATGTATGCGATCTATCGTAAGGTTATTCTCGGGCTGTTTGCAGTTCCAATTAGTATTATTGTGATGGCATACGCAGCTGTTTTTCCACAGGAGGTTCAGCCGTTAATTCCATCCCTGCAATCGAACTATCTCAAGATTCACGTAACCCTGGCAGCGCTGGGTGAGTCCTTTTTCGCAGTAGGATTTGCGGCAGGGCTGATGTATCTGCTGCGGACTGTTAATTTTTCCAGTAAAGAAAAGGTGGATCGTAAACAACAAAGGCTGATTGAATTTACTCTCTTTTCAATCATTGTTATAATTGGGTTTCTGGGTTCAGTTTTTGCTTTCCGCGGAGCAGGCTATGAGACTGTTTTTGTCCGTCCCAACGTTACGATTGACAGCGCAGGGCAGGAAAATAGTACAATAGAGAAAGTGAGTTATCGAATGCCGCCGATTGTGGCCCCTCACAATAGCGAAATTGAAAGCTTCCAGTCGTTTCTTGGCATGAAAGAACCTCTCTTTGAAGCTCCTTCATGGATGAATGGTGTGAATGCTGGCCGGAAGTTTAATACTGTAATCTGGTCGATTCTTTCAGGATTACTCCTTTACGGAATTCTTCGCTTGATCGTACGTAAGCCACTAGGTGCAGCGATTCACCCGGTAATGGAGGGAATTGATGAAGGCGATCTAGATGAGATTACGTATAGGGCGATAGCCATTGGCTTTCCTATTTTCACATTAGGCGCTTTGATTTTTGCAATGATATGGGCGCAAATTGCCTGGGGAAGATTCTGGGGATGGGACCCCAAAGAAGTCTGGGCACTCGTTACTTGGCTCTTCTACAGTGCTTATCTTCATTTACGATTAGCTCGTGGATGGCAAGGGCGAAAATCTGCCTGGCTTGCTGTTCTAGGCTTTTTAGTCGTAATGTTTACCTTAGTTGGCGTTAATCTAGTCATCGCCGGACTTCATTCTTATGCGGGGACGGACTGAGCATAGTTTACCTGCTAACACAGCACAATGGATTTAAGGTTACGTTCTACTGTATTTGATGAAGGGGTTGTTGTGAAATGGCAGATCATTTAAACAGAATTCTGGTAGTGGATGATGAAGAACGCATTCGCCGCCTGCTTAAGATGTATCTTGAAAAAGAAGGTTATGAAATCGATGAAGCAGAAGATGGAGAAATCGCTCTTCGTAAAGCAACTGCAAATGACTACGGTCTGATTTTGCTGGATGTTATGCTGCCTGGCATTGATGGAATGGAAGTGCTGACCCGACTCAGAGGGGTCAAGTCAACACCAGTCTTAATGCTTACAGCTAAAGGCGAAGAGATTAATCGTGTACAGGGCTTTGAGATGGGTGCTGATGACTATGTCGTGAAGCCATTTAGCCCTCGCGAAGTGATTTATCGCGTGAAGGCCATTATGCGCCGTTCTTCGGCAACTGCATTTTTGTCCAAAGAGAGCAACTCCAGTAATAACATTGTATTTACTCATCTTATTATTGAGCATGACGCACACCGGGTTACTGCTGGCGGTGAAGAAGTGAGTCTGACACCTAAAGAATACGAACTGCTGCATTATTTGGCGATTTCGCCGGATAAAGTATTCTCTCGTGAAGAATTGCTTAAAGATGTTTGGAATTATGAGTTTTTCGGAGATTTGCGTACTGTAGATACCCATGTTAAACGTCTTCGTGAAAAACTGAATAAGGTATCACCGGAATCCGCGGCGATGATAACTACCGTATGGGGTGTAGGCTACAAACTTGAGGTACCTAAATAAGTGAACTTCTGGAGAAGTCTTGTCGGCAAGCTGTGGGTTACGATCATCTGCCTGGTCGCTGTCGTACTGATTACACTCGGGTTGTTTCTACTTCCCTATATCGACAGTAACTTTGCCAATTCCGGTGATATAAAACGTTTATTTATGTATACATGCATGATCGGATTTTCTTTGACGACATTCTTCGCGTTGTTCTTGTTTACCAAGATCACTCAACCGATGCAACGTGTCATCGAGGCTGCAAACAATATTCGACGTGGTGAATACGGAACAAGGCTGACGCTTGTCACGAGCGACGAAATCGGTCAATTGGCGACTTCCTTCAACCATATGGCTGAGGAGTTGGAAGAGAATATCCGCAGTCTGCACCATGAGAAGGGTCATCTATCCAGTGTATTACGCAGCATGAGTGATGCTGTAATCACCTTTGACACCCTAGGCCAGATTATTCTGACCAATCCGCATGGTCAATCGCTTCTTGAGAGCTGGAGCGATTTAGAGTGGGAACAAGAGAGTGATATTGAACCTCATTCGGAAACGGCTGAGAGTAATGTTCCACCTCCCCTGCGTCCTTTATTTTTGAGTACGTTGAAACAAGGCGGCGATGAGCGTTCTAATGTACATGTCCGGCAGGGTGTGTGGTCCGTCCATATGGCTCCATTATATTCTGAGGGTAGCATTCGTGGGGTGGTTGCTGTTCTGCGTGATGTGACTGAAGAAGTTCGACTCGAAAAAATGCGCCGTGACTTCGTGGCAAACGTTTCTCATGAGATTCGGACGCCATTATCGATGATGCAAGGTTATAGTGAGGCTTTACTTGATGGCATGGCTTCTTCACCAGAGGAAAGCAGTGAACTGATTCAGGTCATTCATGATGAATCACTCCGTATGGGACGTCTTGTAAAGGATTTACTCGACCTTGCGCGAATGGAAGCCGGACACACGGATATGTTGAAGGCAGAGGTAGATGTGAATGAACTGCTTGAACGTGTGTACCGTAAATTTTCCGTACGTGCTAAAGAGCGTAATATTCATCTGCAGCTAAACAAAGAGAGCGATGTCCTTGTTCTTAAGGCTGCGGATGAAGATAAGCTGGAGCAGGTCTTAACGAACTTGCTAGATAATGCTTTTCGTCATACACAGGGCGGTAAGAAGATCACAGTTCATACAGGAACTTGTGTCTTAGAAGGACGTCGCTATTTTGAAATTAAAATTCAGGATGAAGGCGTTGGTATTCCTCAGGAAGACCTGCCGTATATATTTGACCGTTTCTACAAGGCCGATAAGGCACGTGTACGTGGAGAGTCAGGTGGAACGGGACTTGGGCTTGCGATTGTTAAAAATATTGTTGAGTCGCATCATGGAACCATTACAGCTTCCAGTAAATTGGGTGAGAGCACTACCTTTACCCTAAGACTTCCTGTCGAAAAACAGTAATTCCAAACACAATGTGTGATAGCGCCTCTGACAGCAGAGGTGCTTTTTGTTGAAACGAACACATTAATCTTGTTCATCGTGGAACATATCTCATTGTTTATGCTTGGGAGGCCATCAAATGATTTTATCTTTAGACCAAGGGACTACCAGTTCACGAGCCATATTGTTCGATAAGGACGCTAGAATGGTCTCACAAGGACAATATGAGGTTGAACAATCATTCCCCCGCCCTGGCTGGGTGGAACATGACCCAGAGCAAATTTGGGCGTCACAGCTTGCAGCTGCAAGAGAGGCGATTAATCGGGGCGGAATTGTGCCTCAGGAAATATTTTCTATTGGTATTACGAATCAGAGGGAAACGGCCCTAATCTGGGATAGAGCAACAGGTAAGCCGATTTATCCTGCGATTGTATGGCAGGACAGACGTACTGCAGAGCTATGTGAAGAGATCAAGAGTAAGGGGTTAGAGAGACTCATTGCTAACAAGACGGGACTAGTTGTGGATGCTTATTTTTCTGCAACCAAATTCTCCTGGATTCTTGATCACGTGGAAGGCGCCCGAGAGCGTGCGAATAATGGCGAGTTATTAGCTGGGACGGTAGACAGTTGGTTAATCTGGAAGCTTACTGGCGGAGCTGTACATGCCACTGATGTAACCAACGCATCACGTACGATGCTATATAATCTTCATAAACGCTGCTGGGATGAAGAGCTAATGGATGAGCTTCGTGTACCACACTCCATCCTGCCAGAAGTGAGAATGTCCGGTAGTGAGTTTGGAGCAGCAGATGTACAGTGGTTCGGTGCAGAAATCCCTATTCACTCTGTATTGGGAGATCAACAGGCTGCTTTGTTTGGGCATACTTGTCTTGAACCCGGCAGTGCCAAAAACACCTATGGAACTGGGTGCTTTATTCTGATGAATACAGGCACGGAAGCCGTTGTCTCCAGTCATGGTCTGTTGACCACTGTGGCCTGGGGAATGGGAGAGGAACTCTATTATGCGCTCGAAGGCAGTGTATTTGTAGCCGGAGCGGCTGTACAATGGCTTCAGGAAGGGCTGGGACTCATAACGGAGCCGGCAGGCTCAGAAGATAAAGCACGGGAAGTAGAGGACAGTGAAGGGGTTATCGTCGTGCCTGCTTTTACTGGACTAGGTGCCCCTTATTGGGATATGTATGCACGTGGAGCAGTCTTCGGTCTAACTAGAGGAACCACCTCGGGGCATTTGGTAAGAGCGACGTTAGAGTCACTAGCATTTCAGTCTAGAGATGTAATTGGGGCGATGGAAAAAGACGCTGGCATGCCATTGACCGGCCTTCGGGTAGATGGTGGAGCTGTTCGTAATGATTTGCTGATGCAGTTCCAGTCTGATATCCTCGGTAGTGAAGTTACTAGAACTACATATGCGGAGACGACTGCGCTGGGGGCAGCACTTCTGGCTGGATTAACCTCAGGAGTCTGGACAAGAGAGCAGCTAGAAAGCTTTAACAAAGCTGAGAGGGTCTTTTCACCCGTAATGGGTATAGATGAGCGTGAACGACGTTACAACGCCTGGAAAGACGCTGTAGCGCGTACCATGGGCTGGGAGAAACATGAAGGATATCAGTGATCAAGGAGATGCATATGTCTAAGAACAGAAATATAGAAACTGATCCTGCAGGAATGCTTGGCGAATCAGAATCAGATCTTCCGACTGGATTGGCCAAGCCTGCGCTTCGAGCACTCCATGGTGCTGGGTATACACAGATTCACCAAATCAGTAAGCTCACTGAGTCAGAGCTTCTGCAGTTACACGGGATGGGACCTAAGGCGCTTAACCAATTACGGAGTGCGCTCACGGAGAAAGGTTTGTCCTTTGCCAGTGAGTCCTAAAGTCCCCATCACAGATTAACACAAAAAGCGGCAAGCTAAGGATTATCCTTGGCCTGCCGCTTTTTGTGTTGCAACATTTAATATTCAATAACAAATGCTACATTTTGCCATCCGGCATATAGTTACTTTATTTCTTCAATCGTTTCGAGAAGGATATTAAAAGCGGTAATGATTCTAGGTGCCCCTATTGCGGGTACTAAGTGTAATAGAATCCCTTTGAGTTGTTCTACAGTGACTCCCACACGAAGAGCCATGACATAATGAACACCCAATTGATCAAACTGACCCATCGAAATCAGGGCAGAGATAACTGCGATTTCCTTCCAGTCAGCTTCGATTGTGTTGCGTTGAAAAATATCGCCGTAGGCATTCCCCATAATAAATTCAGCCAAATCGGGGAAATGTTCTTTAATCGGAGCCAGTGCCTTAGCTCCGTAGTCTCCTGAGAGATTCGTGAAGTGGTTCAGACCACTGTTTACATTGTCTTTCATAATTGACCTCCTAATTTAGGTTCAAAGTACGATGAGCAGTCGGAGGGACCTCATCACGGTCTGTTAGCAGTTCAATGACGGCAACACGGTTGATGGCAACAGCGTCCTTGATAGCTGTTTCGAACTCCTCAGCTGTCTCACATTTATAACCCGTAGCACCTAGTGATTCTGCGAATTTCACAGCGTCCATAGGGACTTCGTAGATCGTTCCGTCAATACGTCCTGTAGTTTTTTCCATACCTTTTAGAGCCATATCTAGCTGTTTATTATTCACAACAATGAATATGACAGGAATATCCTTGCAGACAGCAGCGTTAATCTCTGCGCCTAGCATCATAAAGCAGCCGTCTCCTGTAATGCAGAAGATCGTTTCTTCTGGAGCAGCAACCTTTGCACCAATTGCCATCCCGATGGAATTACCCATACAAGCAAAGTAAGCATCGAAGACAAAACTGCCAGGTTTCTTAACCTTGTACCATTTCGCAGCATGGAAACCGTGACTTCCATCATCAACAAAGACTGTGCTGTTATAAGGAATCAAATCACTCATCGTACTCAAGACCGATGCAAGTGAAAGGTTTGGTAAAATCGGAGGTTCTTCGGTATATCCGGAATTTATCGGTGCTTCGCGTTTTGTGATGTTGTTCGTGTTAATGTTATTGAGATAGCAAACTAGATTGTCGCGTAGATCTCCAGTCACTGGAATCGTCTTAGAGAACAATATTTTTCCGACAAAAGTCGGATCACTATCAAACTGAATTAATGTTGCCGGGTGATTTTCCCTTTTAAGATTACAAATAGTCATATCACTTAAACGTGACCCGAGAACGATAAATAGATCACTTTGATTCAGCAAGTCATCCCCATGGGTACAACCGCCTACTCCAATTGGACCGTGATAGAGTGGATGATCCCAAGCTAAAGCCCCTTTACCACCTGGAGATGTAACTACAGGAATATTAAATGTTTCCGCTAATTGAATTAGCTCACTATGTGCTCCTGAGCGGTTAACGCCTTTACCCGCGATAATAATTGGATTCTTTGAGTTATTTATAGCATCTAGTACACGGTCGATATTAGCATGGCTAACCAGTGATTCGCGTTCAGGGATTACAATATTACATTCCTCTAGTAATTCCGTTTGTACATCAAAGGGAATACAAAGGTGAACGGGACCACGATTACCGCTCAAAGCAATGGATATGGCATGATTAAAGATTGTGCTAAAGTGATCTCCACGTTCAATAAGCTTGCTATATAAGGTGGCAGGTCTAAACATATCAGCTAAATCCGCTAGAAAAGAGGTGGAGTCCTGACATTGGGGAATTCCAAGCTCTTTAATAGATTGGTGGCCAGTAATAAATAGGACAGGTAGGTTGTTAGCCTTAGCATGTGCTGCTGCAGTTAATAGGTTTGTTCCACCAGGACCTGAAGTACCAAAAGCTACACCTAGTTTTCCAGTTTTCAGCGCATATCCGGCCGCTTCGAAGCCTGAGCTGCTTTCATGTCTTCCAGGGATAAATTCAATACCGTAATCTACCATTTTAAGAACGATAGGACAAATGGATTTTCCGATGATACCAAAGGAATGGGTAACTCCAAGGTTCCGTAGTGCTTCCGACATGTAATCTGCGACTGTCTTCAAAAAATACACCTCACAAGTTGATTGTTATTTTAAAACCAAACACTAGAAAACCTGTGCTCTAAAATAGGGCACAGGTTGGTAGCATAAATCGCCATAGAGACTGAACAAAAGTCCAGTCGTCTTGGTTTTCAGCAACCTGGCAGTCATGGCCTCAGATTAAAAATGAGGCTGTAGATCCATGGTTTTGCGTCATCCTCTTTCGAAGATTTTGCCAATATTAATTTAAAAATTTATAAGAAGAATTTTCCTTTACAATATATTCCTAGACACTCTTTGTCAATATATTATCGCAAATTAACTCGAATTTTGACGAAAGTCTTGTCGAACCTATGAAATAATAGATATAAAAAAACTGCTACTAAGCCTAAGCTTAGGGGCAGTTTTTGAATTTGTTTATATGATTTGGACGTCACTTAAAACTTGAAAATATGGATCGTCTTTTGTAGATTAAATACAGCCTGAGTCATTTTCTCAGTTTCTTCTGCAACGGACTGCAGGGCATTAATTTGTTCATTCATAGCGGCTGATACTTCTTCGGTGCCGGCAGCGGTTTGCTGCGTGATCGCAGAGATATTCTCGATTGCACTAGAGATTTTCAATGCACTTTCCAACATAAGATCACTTTCGGCAGAGAAGGAGGAGATCTGCTCGGTAATATACTGTACACTTTGCACGATTTGAGCAAAGATATGAGCAGATTGAGTGATCATCTCATTCTGTACCTGTACGACTTCTTCGTTGATAGCGATATTATCAATCGCTTGTTTAATATCAGTTTCGATGCTCCGAACCAAGCCAAAGACTTCCTTCGTTGAAGCCGTTGATTCTTCAGCGAGCTTGCGAACCTCCTGTGCGACTACAGCAAATCCTCGACCATGTTCTCCTGCACGTGCTGCTTCGATGGAAGCATTTAGTGATAACAGGTTGGTCTGTTCAGCGATCTCAGTGATGGTCTTTGTGATCATCGTAATTCCGCGAGCATTTTGAGAAAGGGCTTCGATAGTGTCAGCTACTTTTTGAGTAGCCTGGATGTTTTTACGCATGCCTTCAGCTTGCGTATCAACGGATTGGCGTCCTTGTTCAACTAGCTCTAATGTATGTATTGAACGTCTGTTCATTTCTTTTGTTGAGTTCGTATAATTGGATACTTTATTCTCAATATCTTTAATGGATTCTGTCATTTCAGCGATATCCGTAGATATTTCATTTGCACCAAGAGCTAGCTCGTTAGACGAAGAGGCTACCTGTGCCATGACAATTTTCAAATTCTGATTCTTATCTTCGATTCCACGGCTTGCATCCATAACTTGACGAGTGATTTGTGATGCTTCTGTCAAAATCTTCTTGAGCTTGTCAATCATAGTATTAAAGGAACGACTTACGTCCCCCATAGACCCGTTCTCGTCGGCTCTACTTGTAAAATCCCCTTTTGAAATACTATGAGATACATTCGCGATGTCATCAAAAGAAGATGTAAGCGTTCTCTCGATAAAGCGGGCCACTGGGAAGGTTAAAGCAGCAAGAACGACGATTAGAACAATACCCAAAATAATGTTGCCTAAGATCATAAAAGTAACTAAAACAGGAATGGCAAATAGTGCGGCAACGAGGTAACATCCGGCAACAATTCTTTGTTTTAACGGAAGTTTATGCATCCAGTTCATTGGTATAATGTCCTCCTTATTAATATTATGTATTGGTGTTATTATATGGGATTTAAAGGCGATTGGTCTATAGTAAGAACTGACATAAATCTTCTTTTCGGAGTAGTTCTTTAGATTTCGTGTCAAAAATCCTCATAAATAGCGGAAATTTTTGCGATAGCAGACTTTACCATCTCTAAAAGTTCTTGCGGTGAAAATACAATAACCGAGGGACTAAAAGAAAGGATTATCCGGCAGGCCGACTCAATCGTATTAAATTCGGCATCTACGTTCACCCACTCTGCATTGCTAGAAGGCTCTATTATATGGATAGAAACGAATCTTTCACGTTGCAATTCTTTTAAGACAGATGTTCTAACCCTTAATTTTACCGGATATTTTGGCAGTGCTGCTTTGAAGGCTGTAGTGGACTCTTCCCAATAATGTTTTAAATCAAATTCTTCAGGCCTGTTAAACCGCTCATTGGTCTCTTCTACGTTTACCAATCTGGACACACGAAAGGTTCGCAGTTCATCTCCTATATTGGCTACGACATACCAAACTCCTCGTTTTGCAACTAACCCAAGAGGTTCAATCATCCGGACTTTTGTCTCGTCGTTCCGGAGATAAGTGATTTTTACTTTACGGTCTTCCCAAAGAGCTCTCTGAAGTACAGAAAGGAACGGATAAGTCTCATCCGAAGGATGCCAACTGGCACCGTCAATATGGATCCGCTGGCTAAGATAATTTGCTGGGTTACTAGTTCGATGAGAGGAAGCAGCCTCCAGTTTGAGAACAGCGGAAGAGAAGTCGTCCTGTATCCCCAGATCTTTCATAATAGATGAGTCAGTGGACAGAAGCAGTGAACCAATCTCTTGTGGCTTCATACCTGTTAAGGAGGTCCGGTACCCTTCTGTAAGCATCCAACCTCCTTCACGCCCTCGTTCAGCTACAATCGGGATGCCTGAAGCACTCAATGCTTCCATATCTCTAAACACCGTTCGTTCTGACACTTCGAGTGTTTGGGCCAGCTCGCGAGAAGTCATTTTTCCACGTTTTTGCAATAGAAGCAAAATAGATAACAAACGGTCGGCTCGCATTAATTATTTACTCCTCCTCGAATTAAATATTGGACGTGCTCCATTCATCCATTCTAAATTTTGATTATATTATATATGTCAGTGGATGTCATATATTAAGGCTATACTTATAAAACGTAGGGAATGATCACAGAATACTGAAATTGAAAACATACTGAAAGGGTTGAGGAAAATGACATTGAAAGGAAAAGTGGCACTGGTTACGGGGAGCAGCAGAGGCGCTGGTAGAGGGATCGCTTTAGAATTAGCAAGAAGAGGCGCTTTTGTCTATATTACAGGGAGAACCATAGATGTATCTGCCACTGAACCAATTAAGGGGAGCATAAATAGCGTACTTAGAGAGATAAAAGAGAGTGGAGGAACTGGTGCGGTAATACGATGTGACCATACGAAGGATCAGGAAACAGAAGCAGTGATCCGTCAGATCGCTGAAGAGCAGGGGCGGCTCGATATTTTAGTGAATAACGTATGGGGAGGCAATGATCTAGCTATCGAGCAGAAACCTTTTTGGGAGCTATCTACAGCGCATTGGGAGAATATGTTTAATGCAGGGGTGAGAGCACAGTTGATCACGAATTATTACGCAATTCCCCTCATGCGGAAGGGAAATACTGGCGGTCTAATTATTCATACAACCTTTTGGGATCATTATAAATATTTGGGCAACTTTTATTATGATCTTTCTAAAAATTCACTTTTACGTATGGCCTTCGGACTATCGAAGGAGTTAAAGGATGACAGTATTGCAGTTATTCCACTTTCACCCGGATGGATGAGAACAGAAGCAGTTTTAGAAGCCATGAACACAGATGAGGAGCATTGGCAAGAGGTCGAGGAGCTGAAAATGAGTGAATCGACGACATATATTGGTCGAGCTGTGGCAGCGCTGGCCGCTGATCCGGAAGTAATGTCCATGTCCGGTGAGCCGCAGCTGGTTGGAAAGCTAGCTGAAAAGTATGGATTTACTGATACCGATGGAAGGACCATCCCTGCATTTATAATATAGGAAGAAAAAGGTTCGTTAAATCAAAAAAAGGCCACTCCAGTACATGCTGGAATGACCTTTTTTATGTTATAGATTAAAGTAGGATGATTTCTTCAGCAGTGTTAATCTCTGGTAAACCAGCAAGTTTCACTAGGACATCCTTAGGAACAGCTTTGTCAACGGTCAGCAACATGATTGCAGCGCCCCCAATAATTTTACGTCCCACTTGCATGGATGCGATATTAACATCGTTCTCACCAAGCAATGTACCCACGAGTCCGATAATTCCTACTTTGTCGTTATGAGATACGAAGATTTGATGACCTTCAGGAGCAATATCAACCGGGAACTTATTTACTTGAACAATCCGTTCTCCATAACCTTGCAACAAGGTGCCGGCAACAAGATATTCTTGGTCATGATCAGCTTTTAGAGTAACGGTAATTAGATTGGTAAAGCCCTTAGTTTTGGAAGCTTTAGTTATTACTACGTTCACGTCGCGTGTTTTCGCCAAATGCATCGAGTTTACGATATTAACGTCCTCTGCAAAGTGACGGGAGAGCACACCTTTTACGATGTAACGGGTTAAGGGTTGGGTATCTACATCTGAAAGATCCCCAGCGTATTCAACATGGATCTCACGGATAGCAGCAGCTGCGATTTGGGTAACAAAGCTGCCCAATTTTTCTCCAAGCGTGAAGTAAGGTTGAAGCTTGTTCATTACACTTGGAGCCACCGGAGGAATATTGACAGCGTTAATGAACGGTTCATTACGCAGAATATGCAATACTTGCTCCGAAACATCGATCGCCACATTTTCCTGAGCCTCAATTGTAGAAGCGCCCAAGTGAGGAGTCACGATGATTTTTGGATGCGACAAGAAGGGGTGATCTGCTTGAGGCGGCTCTTTTTCGAATACATCAAATGCAGCGCCTGCGACAATACCGCTATCAATTGCCTCTACTAACGCCATTTCATCAATAACACCACCACGGGCACAGTTGATGATACGCATTCCTTTTTTCATCACTTCGAATTGTGGGCGAGAAATCATATGGCGTGTTTCCGGAGTTAGTGGAGTGTGCACAGTAATGAAGTCTGCTCCGCGTACAACATCGTCTACGGAAGCTAATTTAACTTCCATCTTTTCAGCACGTTCAGCGGTTAGGAAAGGATCAAAAGCAAGAATTTCCATACCAAAAGCTTTGGCACGTTTAGCCACTTCGCTGCCGATTCTGCCCATTCCGAGTACACCCAAGGTTTTTCCGCGAAGTTCTACACCTACGAAGGTTTTTCTATCCCAGGTTCCACTAATTGTTTTTGCATAAGCTTGTGGAATGTGACGGGCCAGAGCCATCATCATTGCGAAAGCATGCTCACAAGTCGTAATTGTATTTCCATCCGGAGCATTGATTACAACAATACCACGCTTTGTTGCAGCATCCAGTTTGATATTATCTACACCAACACCTGCACGACCAATTACTTTTAGATTTTTTCCTGCTTCGATGATTTTGTCTGTTACGGTAGTTTGACTGCGGACAAGTAAGCCATCGTATTCACCGATAATTGCAATGAGTTCGTCTTCGCTGAGGCCTGTTTTTTTGTCAACAACTACATCTTCTGCGTCCATCAATTGCTGAATTCCCAAATCACTGATTGGATCCGATACTAATACTTTAAACATGGTTTCTTATCCCCCTTAAAGTTGAAAAGCTTTATATGTCGAGGATGCCTATTGGCAATCCACAATACCTGAAGTTTCACAAACTAGTAGAGAAAAACATGCGATAATAGTAGATCAACGCGGTGTCGCATAAAAGAAATTGTGTGCAAAAGTGCCGCGGAATCGGTAACTTTGGGCAAAAGGGTAGTATAAATTAGGTGTTTAGGAACTAAAAAAACTCCCGACCCCCATACTACTGCCGTAGTAAGGGACGAGAGTTATCTTCGTGGTACCACCCTAATTCACTGCAACTTGGAAGAAGCAGCCTCATTGGCCTGCAAAGGCCACACTGGTAACGGAGTTGATCCGATTGTACCTACTTTAAGGTTCGATACAATATCTCAGGAGCGCTAAAGACATCTGTTCGTCACCGGTTTGCACCAACCACCGGCTCTCTGAAGACTATCAGAATCTTTGTTCCATCATCGTTTTTGATTGATTAATTTTTTCATAATGTAACACGGTAATGTAAATGTGTCAATAGGCTTTGAAAGTAGGCTTTCTTGAAGTGAACTTCATTTTTCGTTATGATTCAATGACTGGCTCTACTCATAAAAAAACGGGAGTTGTGGAATCGTCTCCTTGCTATAGTACTGTTCCCGCCACTTCATAAAATCCTCTGTCTGTATAGCACCTGTGGAAATAAGCAGGGTAACTGAGGACTGGACATCCGCAAGATTCAATGAACTGGCAGTACCAGAATGAATCAAATCGTCTATTTTTGCAGTAATGTCCTGAGGATCATAGGCTGCAAAAATTCCGCGGTTCAACATGATATCAGCAATAGATGCGTTCTTTTGGAGAAGGGGCATTTTTTTCCACTGTATAAAGGACATTGTTTTTAGCTCACCAGCATCAGAAGGGATTTTCTGGTTTGTCTTAGAGCCCCACTTTAGCATAGAATCATAAAAGTTCTTTTGTGCGAGCAATCCGAATTTAACCGCGCCGGCAGTATAAGGATCATTTTTCAGCAATTTTGCCGTCTCTGCACCAGATGCACTTGCACTTATTTCACCAGAAGCTTTGGAGAATAAAGTTAAGCTTTTGAGAATGTTTAGCTGTGATTGATGCAATAATGGAGAGTTGGAAAAAATAGAGTCCTGGTTAACTCTTTCATATTGCTTATCTGCTAGAAGGCTAAGATTCTTGATAGCTGCTGCGTTCATACGGGCATCTGTACTGCGTGCCAGCTTGTCCACTTGTGTGTTCCAATTCTGCTTGAATTCCCGATAAGGCAAAAATACGTTATGATAGAAAGTAACAAGATCCTTCTGTTGGTAAGAGCCCGTGAATTCTTCTAATCCATATCCATTGCTGTTCTTTTGTTGCTCATATTTAGCTTCCGTCTTGTCTGCGCCAACCTTGACGCCTGTGAAAAATGCGGCGAAGGCGCAAATAAGGAAAAACAAAAAAAATAGGGTGTATAACATTTGAGTACGGGAGTTACGTTGGCTCATAATTAGTGCTCCTTTTTCTGGGGGAATTATCCTATGTATTATGTATTGATAGCAACATTATGGACGGTTTCTCTTTCGGAGCTGCCCGAAAAAATTAAAGAACAGGCAGGTCACGATGAAAAAATTCAAATTTGGTGAGATTAAGATAAAAAAAGTAGAACCAGGCCAGTTAACAGACCGTCTTCTGCTCCTCAATCTCTACATTACTCAGGGGCTTACATTAATTATCGGTTTGATATGGATATTATTTCAGAAAAGAAATCCGTTTCAACTATTAATTTTTCCAGAAAGCGTACATTTTGTGGCATGGGGTCTTGGACTGGCCGCTGTAATGCTGGTAGTTGATTATTTATTGACTCATATTGTACCTGAAGAAAGTATGGATGACGGTGGAATAAACGATCTTTTATTTCGAAATCGGCCTGTATGGCATATTGTTATAATTGCAGCAATGGTATCGATATGTGAGGAGCTTCTGTTCAGAGGAGCGGTTCAACATTCCATAGGTCCTTATTGGACGAGTATTCTATTCGCACTTATTCATGTTCGATATTTGCGCCACTTTGTACCTACCGGATGGGTATTCTTAAGCAGTTATGGTCTTGGATATATATACATTCAATCAGGTAGCCTGTGGGCACCTATACTATGTCATTTCTTCATCGACCTATTCTCTGGTCTGGTGATCCGCTACAGGAGGGAATCATGAGTGAGGAATTGAGCCGGTTGAAGTCTCGTCAGAAAAAGCGTGGTGGCGAAGGCAAAACACCTGGCAAAAGTAAAAAAGCGAATCCGCGATCGGAGGGCGCTCCTAAAAAGAGCAATCATTCGAGGACAGCAACGGCAACTTTATCAAGGAAAGCGCGCCGCCGTCCGGCAGCTTCTACTAAAGGAAGTAACGGTGGGAACAAAGAGCAAGAAGAAACTGTTCCATCACGTTCGGATACGTATTCTTCAGAACGTGTTCGACTTAGCAAAATGTTCGTAAACTCACTGATCTTCATTTTTGTTATATTGCTGGTAGCGCTCCTCTGGTGGGGAATCGAAGGGGCGCCGCCTTTGAGAACTTTATGGTGACCGTTTGGTTATGGGGATTGGTCGGATCTGTGCTTCTGATCGTGGTAATTATTGCAGTGATTATGGTGAGTAACGCCTTTAGAAACAGAATTATTACCGAGGAAATAATTCTAAAGTCTCTCCCTGATGTGTTTGATGGATTTCGGATCCTATTTATAACCGACATCCACCGCAGACGCCTTCCATCAGCGCTATTGAATCCGTTAAAGGGAAAAGTAGATGTTGTTTTACTAGGCGGTGATCTAACGGAAAAAAATAGTCCTCTAGATCGACTGGCCGATAATATGACGCTTGTCACCTCTATTGCTCCTACTTATGTAGTGCATGGAAATCATGATTATCGAGCTGATATTTCAAGGGTTGATCAGATTATTAATGGCAGTGGTGCAAGGCTGTTAATGGATGAAAATGTGCGTATTGAACGTGAGGGAGCATCTCTTTGGTTAACGGGAGTGGATTTTCCAAAAAAGGGTGGTAAGACCTCATATCGTCCATTTCCGCGTCTTACAATGCCTGATGCTTTAGATGTTACTTGTCGGATCATTCTTGTTCATGATCCGCTCTGGCTCTCCATACAGAAAAGTGTGCCGGCTGATCTGATATTGGCAGGACATACGCATGGAGGACAGGTTATACTTCCTTTTTTGGGTCGCAGGCATGTAGAAAATTTCTATCATAAATATGATGCGGGAATGTTTCAATGGCCCAGAAAGGATGGAACTGGAAGGGAAGCAAAGCTGTTGATCAGTAGAGGGTTTGGAACCTCTCACTTGCCAATCCGCTGGGGGAGTCCTGCTGAGATGCATGTATTAACCCTCCGAAAAGAGAAAGAGTAGTTAGTGATAAAAAACAGGTAATCACCTCTTCGTAAGGTGATTACCTGTTTTTTTTGTTCTATTCCAGAATTAACGCATCTTAAGCTCAATGCTGCGGGGATCTACAAAGCTATAGCCTTTGCCTTCAAGTGTAGTAAGCAACTTATCCAAGGCTTCGACTGTCCAAGGGAGTTCATGCATCAGAATATTACTCCCGGAGTGCAACTGGTCCGTTACATTTTTGATCAATTTATCCGTTTTTTCAGTTTCTTTCTCTTTCATCTCCCAGTCTAAAGATCCGTTGGACCAGGTCATATATAGCATCCCGTTCTCAGCGGCAATCTTTTTGCCGACATCACCGCCAGCACCATGTGGAGGGCGGAAAAAGTGAGGGGCTTCACCGATAGTCTCCTTAACAATGCTCTGAACATCTTCGATTTGCTTTTTAACCTCTGCATAAGACTTATCTTTGAGAATAATATGGTCCCAGCTATGGTTGCCAATAATTCCTCCGCGTTTATGAATTAACTCTAAAAGCTCGGGATGCGCTTTAACACGGTAACCGTTCACGAAGAAAATGGCTTTGGCTTGATGCTTGTCTAGAATATCCATTAATGGATTAATCATATTCGCATCTTTGGGACCGTCGTCGAACGTAAGCAAAACGACCTTTTTATTTGTTGATTCTTCATTGGGGACGATATCATAATTTTTGTTCATATGGTACAGAAGTGAAATTTCAGCAGAGGCTTCAGGCCCAGTATTGGTGTTACTTCCTGCAGTTTCACCTTCTAATGTTGCTTGAGGTGTAGGGATGACTGCAACTTCCGCTGTTGGTGCCTCGGTTTCTACGCTCTGTGTAGCTGCCGCTGTGGGCTGATTATTTGTTGTGGTTGTTTCCTTAGTATTGTTGCTATCTCCTCCGCTATTGCTACAGGAAGTCAGCAGCAAGGTAGCTAATAGCAGCACTGATGTCATTTTACCCACTTTTTTCATCTCGCTTTCTTGTGATTAGGTTGTATGAGCCGGAATCTTTACGCGAACACTAAACATGATTTTACCATACAAGGAGGCTGGGAATATGAATACTTCGTCATTTTTATGCGGGGTGCTGATGGGCGCCGCAGCCAGTATGATTATGTCCAAAAAGCGGAATTCTTTAATGTCTTCGCTGGGGCAATCAGGTGGTTCCATGAGCGGGGCCGCGGATAAAGCAAAAGAAAAAATAATTGGTATGGCTACGACAGGATTTGGTAACACTGCTGCTTCAAGCAGTAATGCAAGCAATAATGCGCAAAGTAATGCGCAAAGTAATGGCTCGAACAATGGAACTTCTGAGCATAAAACGGAATCGCCGGCAAAATCAAAAGAATCCAATCTCAAATTACTAAAGGATTTCATTCGCAACAATCCTGAAGTGAAGAGCGAAGTGGAGCAGATTCTAAAAGATACGCATACAGCCATACCGGGATTGTAACCGTAAAGGTCTCCTTCAGAATCATTTTGAGGATGAAATATTCCTCAGGATGATTCTTTTTATATTCAAGCTCTTGAAAATGGTTTATGAAGTAGAATAATAAGCTCTTCAGTAGTGGCAACGTTTTAGAGGATTTTATATATTTATTTTCGTGCATTTATCTCTGCAAAATGATAACATACATACATAGTAACCATTTTTGGCTCATTACTCGGGACTCATCATACATTATAATAAATGAGCTTGCAAAAGGAGGATCCTGTCATGAGAATAGAGCGATTAAGTCAAGATAAGATACGGATTTTCCTCACTTTTGACGACCTGAGCGAGCGGGGCATCCAGAAGGAAGACATGTGGCAGGAAGTTCCCAAGGTACATGACCTGTTTACGGAGATGATGGATCAAGCATATAGTGAACTAGGTTTTGATGCTACCGGTCCGCTTGCCGTAGAAGTTTTCGCATTGCCCGCGCAAGGCATGGTCGTTATAGTGACCCGAGGAAAATATGATCACCATCAGTACGGTGCGTCCGGGGAAGAAGAATTGCCAGAAGAGATTTACGAAATGGAAGTTACTCTTGAACAAAGCGACTCCATTGTATATGCATTCCGCGATTTCGAGGTTCTTGTAGAAGCGGCTCATGTGCTCATCGGTAATATTACTTCCCAGGGGAAACTGTATTCTTATAACAATAAATGGTATCTGTACTTCGATCCAAAGGAATTTGAAGAAACGGCGTTGTCAGGTCTTGTTGGCGTACTTGCTGAGTTTGGAGATTCCTCACCGGTTACAGAAGCTGTTCTCGACGAATACGGGAAGACAGTAATGTCGGAGAATGCAGTCCAGTTGTTGTGCACTCATTTTAAGCGTCAGGATTAATTAGGATGATAGGGCTGATGAGCATCTTTTTGAAATATAAGAAAGTATAAGTTTCACACTATACTCTATCCTTATATTTCTCGCATAAACGCTTACCGTCCTTATAAGGACGCCAAAGGCGTTTATGCTTGGCTGATTAGCCCTAGTCTTGTTCTTGATGGTGTGGCGGTCATTCTTGAATTAAAGCTGTTATCTGCCTTGCTGTAAATCAGCAGTACTAGGCGCTAGGGATATAGGGAGGTTATTCGGTGCTCGTGTTATCGGTTATTTCGTCGGCAGTAGCGCCGGGACTTGCTCTGCTGACCTTTTTTTATCTGAAAGACAAGTATGATCAAGAACCGCTTCATATCGTCATTAAGGTTTTCCTGCTAGGCCTACTGATTGTATTTCCTGTTATGATCATTCAGAGAGGGCTGATGCTGGGGCTGAATGGCGGTCCTTATGTGGAGTCGTTTCTTATATCCGCTGGCGTGGAAGAATGTCTAAAATGGTTTGTGCTTTACCATATGATTTACAATCACACCGAATTTGACGAGCCATATGATGGGATACTATACGCCGTAGCGATTTCGCTCGGCTTCGCAACAATAGAAAATGTAATGTATGCTTGGTATAGCAATGCTTCAATCGGTTCCATGTTTCTGAGAGCACTACTTCCGGTTTCTGGACACGCTATGTTTGGTGTGATCATGGGCTATCACTTAGGGAGAGCCAAGTTCTCAAAAGGGGCTAAAACAAAAGGGATTCTGTTGATCTCTATCTTGTTGCCATGGCTGTGGCATGGGATTTATGACTTTATTTTGAGTACGACAGCTAACTACTGGATATGGTTTATTGTTCCTCTGATGGCTATTCTATGGTACGGAGGAATGGGGAAAGTGGATAGGGCTAATAGCCGATCCCCTTTCCGCTTTCTGAAACGAGAAGAAGAGGTTAACCTATAATCGAGATGGACACACTTATATTCAAAGGATTGTTCCTTAGCGGGGAATTCCAGAGAGGAGAGAGGTGTCTTTTTTTGCGTATAAAAGTCCGTATACTTTGCAAACGATGCGGTGAGACCTACATATTAAGAGGGATAAAAGAGCAGGGTGTTATTCAGACCGGCTTTAAGCAATGCCTTTGCAGTAATAGCAGTGGCTTTGAGATTGAAGAAAGAGCTTAAGTGCTATGATTGAAATTTTGAAGGAATTAGCTCTGTTCATACACTTTAGTCACATTGTGTTACAGACGGGTGCATAAGACTCCCAGTTTATTGTCAAACTAACGCCAATAAGCTATCGAAAGGAGTCTTGTAGCCCTATGTACAAAAGATTAAGTTCTGTAATGTTCCCCCTGACTGCGCTGCTGTTAATTGGAGCGCTCGTGTGGGGTTATCAGGAGAATCAGGAGAAGAATGCGATTCTAATTAAGGCGGAGAACCAATATCAGCGTGCCTTTCATGATTTGTCTTACCATGTGGAACGTCTTCATGGAGAGCTCGGGAACACACTAGCTGTTAACTCCGCTTCTAACGGGATGCACCGCAAAGGACTTGTTAATGTGTGGCGGATGACCAGTGAAGCACAAAATGAAATTAATCAGTTGCCGCTCACATTACTGCCATTTAGCAAAACGGAGGAGTTTCTGTCCAAAATCTCTAACTTTTCTTATAAAGCCGGGATTCGTGATTTCGCTAAGAAGCCTTTGACAGATGGTGAATTGAGCAATTTAAAAGCATTGTATAAGAGTTCTGGAGAAATCTCTAAAGATTTGCAAGATGTTCAGAATAAAGTGATCGGTAGCCGCCTGCGCTGGATGGATGTCGAAACAGCACTGGCTACAGAGAAAAAGGCAGAGGATAATTCGATTATTGACGGCTTCAAGTCGGTGGACAAACGTGTCGAAGGTTACCCTGAACTGGATTGGGGTCCTTCAGTTGCAAGCATTTACGATAAACGTTCTGTAAAAATGCTGGGGGGCACCCCTGTTTCAGTTGAAGATATCAAACGTAAAGCCATTAAGTTTGCAAATGCAGGCTCCAATGCTAAGGTAGATGTGAAAGAAAACGGCAAAAATACGGATTGGCCTTCCTATACGGCTACTGTCAGCGGTTCGAATAATAAGCAGATTATCAGTATGGATTTCACCAAAAATGGTGGTTTGCTGATCTCTTATTATGATAACCGTGAGATTGGTCCAGCTAAGGTATCTTTAGAAGAGGCGGTTACCAAGGCAGAGCAGTTTCTTAAGAAAAAGGGATATCCTCATATGACTGCGGTGAACGCTGACCGTTATGATAATATTGGGAATTTAACCTTTGTAACCAGCCAGAACGATGTATTGATTTATCCTGAGAAAATGACGATTCGCATAGGACTTGATACTGGGACAACGGTTGGATTTGAGGCTAGCGAATATGTCAATGAACATAAGGACAATCGTAAGATTCCAAAGCCTAAGCTCTCCCTTGCGGAAGCAAAGAAATTCCTGAATTCGGATTTCAAGGAGAACTATCATCGCATGGCTTGGATTAAAAATGAGGACTCCGTAGAAGTCTTGACTTACGAATTTGGCGGAGAGGTAAATGGTACTCAGTATCGTATTTATCTTAATGCGGATGATGGCATTGAAGAGTCTGTGGAAGAAATCAGAGCTTCTTCGGGAGTTGAACAAAAGTGAAAGAACAGGGCTTATCCATAATATGGATGAGCCCTTTTTTATTTTTAAAATCAAATAATATTTATCTCATTGGGTGATATTCCCATGCTATAATCATTGTTAACTATACTGATTTGGCGGTGACATCTTTGTATCCTAAAATTAATGAATATCTATACATACAGGTTGCTTCCAGTGACGCTGCTGAAGCAGAAGTTGAATATAGATCGAGAATTGCAGAGACAGAAAACGACGCGTTTCTGATTGAAATCCCTATGCAGGAGAGTAACGGTCGTCTAAAACGACTTTTTATGGGGGACGAGCTTTCGGTTTACTTTATAACGGAGGGCGGCATTAAGAATTACTTTAATACTCATGTTCTCGGGTTTAAAGAAGATGTAATTCGTATGGTACGGATCCAAAAACCAGAGGCGGATTCAATTTTCAAAATTCAGAGACGGAGCTTTTTTCGAGTGAATGCAGATCTTGAATTAGCTGTGAAGGATAACCTTGGTAAAAGATTCCTTGTTCGTACAGATGATATTGGTGGCGGAGGAACCTCTTTCTTGGTGGATAACCAGGTGAAGCTCGATGTGGGGGCGAAATTATCCTGCTGGGTTCTAGTGCCGTATAGAAACGGTAGTATTGAGCATGTAGATTTTGAGGGTGAAGTGGTTCGAATTAAAAAGCTTGAAAATGGGCGTCAATTGGCCATGCTGAAATTTGTGGCTATTACGGATAATGAGCGTCAGAAAATAATACGTTATTGCTTTGAACGTCAGTTTGATTTCCGCAACCGATAGGCATTTTTCTAAGCTCTATTAAGCGTTCTGATTTTGCACTGACGTATAAACTGTGGTATAATTTTATAAGTCGCAGGCAATGCCTGCTTTTTTCTTGATAATATCATCAAGCATATCCAATTGTATGTGCTTCTTGATATTGCAGGAACGAACTTGACATCGCTAGATGCTTTTCTTATGAAAGAGTGTTTGAGGAGGAATGCCCCGTTGGATAGGCAGGGTACACATACTTACGACAGAATTAACGTCGCCATCGACGGACCTGCCGGGGCAGGCAAGAGTACTGTAGCCCGTTTGGTAGCCCAGAAGCTGTCTTATATTTATGTCGATACAGGCGCAATGTACCGGGCAATCACCTGGTATATGATCCGTGAAGGCATAGAACCGGAAGATCAGAATCAAGTGAACCAGAAGGTTCGCGACATGGTTATTGAGCTTATGCCGGAAAAAGACATCCAAAAGGTGCTGATTAATGGGGAAGACGTAACGCCGCATATTCGGAGTCTTCAGGTTAGCGGCCTTGTGTCGCAGTATTCGAAGATCGAAGGTGTAAGGTCCAGACTTAGTCATTTGCAGCGTCAGATGGCGCTTCGCAAAGGCGTTGTAATGGATGGCCGCGATATCGGTACAACCGTGCTGCCCGATGCCGAAGTAAAGATTTTTATGACGGCAAGTGTGGAAGAAAGAGCTCTCCGTCGTTATAAGGAATTGAGAGACGCGGAATCGGTGACACTTCAGCAGCTTGAACATGATATTGCACAGCGAGATCGTCTGGATGAAGGACGGGAGATTTCACCGCTGCGCCGTGCGGAAGATGCAATTCTTCTGGACACGACCTTTATGGATATCAATCAAGTCGTTGAGGCCATTGTATCCCATTGCAGATCTCATGTTGACGGGGAGAGAAATCATTTATGATTTATGTATTTTGCCGAGGATTGCTTCGCTTGATTTACGCAATTGTTTTCCCGCTTAAGATTGTGGGGGAAGAGAATGTGCCAAAGGAGGGCGGGGTGCTGCTCTGTGCCAACCATATTAGTTTGCTAGATCCGATGACTATTGGGATTAAGCTAGACCGTCAGGTAAAGTATATGGCTAAGGCAGAACTGTTTGAGGTTCCTGTGCTTGGGTGGCTCATTAACAAATTGGGTGCTTTTCCGGTCAAACGTGGTGGCGTAAGCAAAGAATCCATTAAAACGGCCCTTAACACACTTCGTAGTGGTAATGTCATGGGTATCTTCCCGGAGGGTACGCGTAACTCTGACGCCGGAGTTGCCAAGAAAGGGGCCGCAAGCTTCGCACTTCGAAGCGGTGCTGCAGTTGTTCCAGCTGCTATTGTCGGTGAGTACAAACCCTTTCGACGGATGGTTGTTGTCTATGGGGCACCTATAGATCTCAGTCAATTTGCCGGTGCAGGAAGTGAATCTCTCGAGGCTGTTACCGATGTCATTATGGAACGCATCAACGAGATGAAGAAGTCGGGTATACCAACTGTTAGTTAAGGGATAAACGAAATAATAAATTTCGTCCAGTACTACGATTAAATAACGGCATAGTCGCTATTTTTTGGAACATACTATCTTCAAGTGTAATTTGTAATGCCAAGCAGTGCTTGTTTTGAACTCTGCTATACGCAGGTTTAAATAAATGGGGTTTTGAATCGAGGAGGCTAATCACATGTCTGAAGAAATTAAAAATCAGGAAGCTACGGAGAGTAATGAAACCGTAGAAGCGGTGGAATCCGCTGTGACAGAAAATAACGGAGCTGTAGAAGAAGTTGCTGCCGTTAACGAAGAAGAAGTGACTAACCAAGCTGACTTGGAAATCATTTCTTTGAAAAAAGGCGATACCGTGAAAGGAACAATCGTCAAAATCGAAGATAACCAAGCTTATGTAAGCATTGGATATAAATACGACGGCGTGATTCCGATTCGCGAATTGTCCGCAGTACAACTGGACAACGCTGCAGCAGCAGTAGAAGTTGGACAGGAAGTAGAATGTAAAGTTGTTAGCATCAACGACAACAAAGAAAGCCTTGTTCTTTCCAAACGTGCTGTTGATAGCGAAAAATCATGGGAAGATCTTGAGAAATATTTTGCTTCTCAAGAAGCTTTCGAAGTTACTGTAGCTGACGTTGTTAAAGGCGGTCTAGTTGCTGATGTTGGAGCACGTGGATTTATCCCTGCTTCTATGGTTGAGCGTCACTTCGTTGAAGATTTCAGCGATTACAAAGGCCGTACCCTGCGCGTTAAAGTGAAAGAACTTGACCGTGAGAACAGCAAAGTAATCCTGTCCGCTAAAGAAGTCCTTGAAGAAGAGTTCGAAGCCAACAAGCTCAAAATTATGGCTGAACTGTCTGAAGGTCAAATCATTGAAGGTACTGTACAACGTCTAACCCAATTCGGCGCATTTGTTGATGTTGGCGGAGTTGATGGTCTTGTACACGTATCCGAAATCGCTTGGAATCACGTAGAGAAACCTTCTGATGTAGTTTCCGAAGGTGATAAAGTACGTGTTAAAGTACTTAAGGTTGATCCTGAAAAAGGAAAAATCAGCTTGAGTATCAAAGCTGCTGCTCCAGGTCCTTGGGACTCTGCTGCTGGCGAAATTAACATCGGTGATGTTGTAACAGGCGTTGTAAAACGTCTTGTGAACTTCGGAGCATTCGTTGAATTGCTTCCAGGGGTGGAAGGTCTTGTGCACATTTCGCAAATCTCCCACAAACACATTGCTACTCCACACGAAGTATTGAAAGAAGGACAAGAAGTTCAAGTGAAAGTACTCGACTTCAACCCATCCGAGAAACGTGTTAGCCTAAGCATCAAAGAAACAGAAGAAGCTCCAGCACCTACTGCTAGACCTGAACGCAGCAACAGCAGAGACAGAGCTCCTAAAGAAGTATTGAACAACCCTAACGTTTCTCTAAGCAACGAAGGCCTTAGCTTTACTCTTGCTGAACGTTTTGGTGACAAGTTGGACAAATTCAAAGGTAATAACTAATCCTGCTTTTTGAATATACGGGTAAAGTAATCGGCGAGCCCTCGATACGGGGGTTCGCCGATTCTCTTTTTCCGGTAACAGAAAGATTTATTAAAGCTAACATGAGTGTTAGCCAATTTTAATGTTTTTTGCTATGATGAGTATCGTAAGGATGACAGGAGGAATGAATATGGCAAGACCCGTTGTGGCAATCGTTGGGAGGCCTAACGTCGGGAAATCGACGATTTTTAATCGGCTGATTGGCGATAGAATGGCCATTGTAGAAGATAAACCGGGGATTACACGTGACCGGATTTATGGTATTTCAGATTGGAACGGTAAGTCGTTCAGTGTGATTGATACCGGTGGTATTGAAATTGATGGAGATGACACGATTCTAAAATCAATCCGCGTTCAAGCGGAGCTGGCGATTGAAGAAGCGGATGTTATTGTATTTATGTGTGAGGCGAAGAGCGGTGTGACGAATTCAGATGAAGAGGTAGCTCAGATTCTGTTCCGTTCTGGTAAACCAATCGTTCTTGCCATCAATAAAGTGGATAATATGAAGCGTGCAGATGATATTTATGAGTTCTATAGCCTAGGCTTTGGAGATCCGATCGGGATTTCCGGTAGTCATGGTACAGGACTCGGTGATTTGTTGGACGCTGTAGTAGAACGTTTGCCAGAGAAAATAGATGATGAATATGATGATGATGTCATTCGTGTTGCATTGATTGGCCGTCCGAATGTAGGTAAATCATCTCTGGTAAATGCGATTCTGGGTGAAGAACGCGTTATCGTTAGTGATATTGCAGGCACTACTCGAGATGCTATTGATACACCATTTGAACGTGATGGACAACGTTATGTACTTATCGATACTGCGGGTATGCGCAAAAAAGGTAAAGTATATGAGAACATTGAGAAATACAGTGTTATGCGTGCTATGCGTGCGATTGAACGGGCTGACGTGGTCCTCGTTGTTATTAACGGTGAAGAGGGTATCATCGATCAGGACAAGCATATTGCTGGTTATGCACATGAAGCAGGTAAGGCATCAATTTTTGTTGTGAACAAATGGGATGCTATTGAGAAAGACGACAAGACTATGCAAAACTTCGAGACTAAGATTCGTGACCATTTCTTGTTTATGAGTTACGCACCGGTTGTCTTCTTGTCGGCTTTGACTAAACAACGCCTGCAAAAACTGCTACCTGTGGTGCAGCATGTATCACAACAGCATGCACTACGTATTACTACGCATCTGGTGAACGATGTTGTATCGGATGCCATTGCGATTAATCCTCCTCCAACTGACAAAGGCCGTCGCTTGCGTATTAACTACGTAACGCAGGTTGCGGTGAAGCCACCGACGATCGTGGTGTTCGTGAATGACCCATCGCTGATGCACTTCTCCTATGAACGTTACTTGGAGAATAAAATCCGTGCGGCGTTTAATTTCGAGGGAACGCCAATCCGTCTCTTTACACGGCGCAAATCCGAAAACGAAGGTTAGGGGAGAAGAAGTGTGGCGCTTGAACTTCTGGTTATCGTTGTAAGCTATTTACTTGGTTCTGTCAGCTTTAGTGTGCTGTTTGCCAAGCTGCTAAAGGGAATTGATATCCGTCAATATGGAAGCGGCAATGCGGGGGCTACCAATACACTACGTGTATTGGGGAAAGGTCCTGCGATATCTGTGCTAGTGCTGGATGTGCTAAAGGGTGTTGCCGCTGTTTGGTTAGGAACTTGGGTAGGTGGCTGGGGAACCTGGGTTGCTGCTCTTTGCGGAATCGCTGCCATTGTTGGACATAACTGGCCGCTTTACTTTCGTTTCCGTGGGGGGAAGGGCATCGCTACTACGATTGGCGTTATGGCTACATTGTGTTTATGGCCAGCGCTGCTCGCCGGTGTCATCGCCATAGGATCTATCTTTATCACTCGTTACGTATCACTTGGCTCGTTAATTTTTGTCGCGCTGACACCGGTCTTTCTATTGCTGACAGGATTTACCCAGCCAGTGCTCTGGACCAGTATTATTATCGCGGTTTTTGCCTTCTGGCGGCACCGGACGAATATTGTTAAGATTGTGGAGGGCCGTGAGAATAAGATAGGCTCAAAAGTAAAAGGAGGGAATCGTGTTGTCTGATAAAGTAACCGTACTAGTAGCGGGGAGCTGGGGAACTGCGCTGGCAAGTGTGCTGGCTGCTAATCACTCGGAAGTTTATCTGTGGACACGTAACTCTGATCAAGCTGCCGAGATCAATGGCTCTCATATGAATAATAAGTATTTACCGGGGATTTCCCTGCCCGCAAACATCATTGCAACCACTGATATGGAGACCGCAGTTTCCGGTTCTAAAGCGGTTGTTATTGTGGCTCCATCTTCAGGTATGCGGCAGGTTGCTCGCAGTCTGAAGCCGTTCTGGAAGGATGATATGCTATGCGTTCATGCTACGAAGGGCTTTGAGACTGAAAGCAAGAAACGGATGTCCATCGTTATTGCTGAGGAGCTCGGCTGTAACGAAGGGCAGATTGTCGTTCTCTCCGGACCGAGTCATGCAGAGGAAGTAGTGCGTCTGTGCCCTACTACGGTTGTTGTGGCTTCACCGGATGATAAGCGTACCGCAGAAGCACAGGAATTGTTCATTAACAATGATTTTCGTGTATATACGAACCGCGATCAGGTAGGGGTAGAGCTTGCTGGTGCACTAAAGAATATTATTGCACTTGGTGCAGGTCTATCCGATGGTCTTGGATTTGGGGATAACGCTAAGGCGGCGCTTCTGACACGTGGACTGGCCGAGATTTCTCGGGTGGGCGTTGAGCTTGGAGCGAATCCTTTGACCTTTGCAGGGCTTGCAGGTATCGGGGATCTTGTAGTGACTGCTACCAGCCAGCACAGCCGTAACTGGCGTGCAGGCTTTATGCTCGGGCAAGGGAAACCATTGGATGAGGTGCTGGAGTCAATGGGGATGGTTGTTGAAGGTATTCGTACCACAGAGGCAGCTTATGCCATTTCCATCAAGCTAGGTGTCCAAATGCCCATTACAGATCAAATTTATCATGTGCTTTTTAAAGGCAGAAGTCCACGTAGTGCTGTCGAAGCTCTGATGGGCCGTGATCGTAAACCTGAGCTTGAGGCGATATCTCAGGAAACTTGGGAGCAGTGGCATTCCTGATCCTGTTCACCTTTTTCCGCGAATTCTCATATGTTGTATTGGGGATTGACGGAGGAGGGATGAAAAGTGAGCAGAGATTTTTCCAAGGATGCATTGAACGCCATTAATAAAAAGGCGGGCAAGAACATTACGGAAAGTGCCGTCAAAAAGCTAGCCAGTACGGTCAAACCAGGAACTACGCAGAATGAAGCCCAGCTCCGCCAGTTAATTAAGCAGGTGTCATCGATGGCTAAAGTGCCGGTCAGTGAAGCTACTGTGCAGGAAATTATCAATGCCGTCAAAAAAGGCGGCGCAGGTACCGGTACAATGGAGTCTTTAATGAAAATGATGCTTAAAAAATAGCTTTAGGTTGGGTGAGCAAAAGATTCGGAATCCATACAGATTCTGTTATCTTTTGCTCTTTTTTTGTATTGATTGGAAAACTATCACAAACAGAATTATCTAAATAATAATATATAAAAAATGATGTTTTTTTACAGAATAGGATAAGGTCATGATATAATAGTCCCTAATATATTACAGGCGAATGGGGGCTTTGACCTTGGATCCGATGACAAAAATGTGGTTGTCCCTGATTGCAATGCTGATTATGGGACTGTCTGTTTTTCTAATAACGTTTGCTCGGAGCAAAACAAAGGGGCTGCTTAAAGCACTGCTATCTATCCTAGCATTTGTCATCATGTTAGTTGGCCTCTTGGGCGGAGTTGTTTCGATTATGTAAGCAGTTACATAGCGATAAGGAAGGAAGGAAGTAACATCATGAAACCGCAAAATGGCGTCACCGTCGTATTTCAACCTGAAGGTCGTAAAGCTGTCGTGAATCGCGGTATCTCCATACTAGAGGCAGCTCGTAAAGCCGGAGTAACGATAACCACTCGCTGTGGAGGCAAAGCAGGCTGCCTGATGTGCAAAGTTAATATTGCAGATGAAGAGGCCTCAGCGGTTAGACCACCTGGAGATGTTGAACGGCGTAAGCTTGGAACTGCGTTAGAAGAAGGAATGCGTCTGGCCTGTCAGGCTGCCGTATGGGGCGATGTGACCGTTCAGGTACCAGAAGATCCACTTAAGGCTGCTGTGCGCCGTAAGCTTGAAGCAGCGCGGCGTGGGGAAGAAGATGAGCTGTGGTAGTGTCAGATTGTCACCGTGGGAGGGACTCGGTTGGAGTATATACGAAGAAAGAAGAAACTAAAGGCAGGAGCAAGACTTTGTCTAGTAGTGATGTCGATAACTCTTACTCTTTCGGGTTGTCTGTATCCTGGAGAAGAGAAACGAACTAGTGTTAATTATCGGGAAAGTGTGAAGCGGATACAAGCAGCCGTGGATGATTATCAACAGGAGGAAGGTGTGCTTCCGATTCTTAATGCGGATGAAACTACTCCAAGATATGAGAAGTTCCGTATAGACCTGGGCAAGCTTAACAATAAGGGATATTTGGATGATATTCCTGCAACGGCTTTTGAACAGGGAGGAAGTGCTTATTTTCTAATTTTGAATGAGGAAATTGATCCAGTAGTTAAGGTAATGGACCTTGTTACCGTTCAAAAGGTGAATGATGTGCAGCGACAGATTAACCGTTATAAATCAGCTCATGACGGCTCTCTACCTATGCTTGATGAGCTTTATCCTGGACTGTACACCATTGATCATAAGAAAGCAGGAACGAGCTCCATATCATTAACTAGTGTCTATTCCGGCCAGGTTCTTGATTTCATCATGGATAAGACTGGTACGGTCTACGTAGATTATGTTTTTGATATAATGGCTGCCATCGATAAGAATGGTGGAGAACATGATGAGAAAAAAGATTTGCGACTAGATCTGGAGGAGGCATCCTATTACGTGCCCGTGAAGTCTTTGCCGTATTTATGGATTAACAATCAGCCGATTCCACAGCCTCCTAGTTAAGTGTACATAAAATACTGCCATTCAGAAGAAGAGCTTCCCCAAACATCGGTTTCAGGCCGAGGGGGAAGTTCTTTTTTTTATATAAAAGTATAAGTTTCATGTATACATTATCCTTATAATTCTCCCATAAACGCTTAACGTCCTTTAGGGACGTCGAAGGCGTTTTCGCTTGCTTAAAATAGCTGTTCTATCAATGAATCCTATCTCATATGATGGATGAGAAAGCTTCCGGGCGTCAGACGCCTTGCGGCGCGCACAACTAATTTTTTTAGAAATTACATTGCAAAATGCGCGATTATGGGTCATAAATTCGTTCCGGATACATATGATGATACTAGTCCAAATGCATGTCCGAGCATTCGGAGTTTAGCGCGGGGCAAGTACGTCCCGGTCGAAAGCAGCTAGGCTTCGGGCGGGCATACGATAAGTCCGGTTGATGTCCTGCAAGGGTCAGATTACCGGCGGAACGCGAAGTCGATGCTCTTCAGGCATTTTTTCTTCGGAGTAATATGAGGAGGGGATCTCTTTTGGAAAAAGTGGATATTTTCAAGGACATTGCCGAGCGTACCGGCGGAGACATTTATCTTGGCGTCGTCGGCGCGGTTCGCACGGGGAAATCGACATTTATCAAGCGCTTCATGGAAACAATCGTCCTGCCGAACATCACGAATGAGGCAGATCGGCTAAGAGCTGTGGATGAGCTTCCGCAAAGTGCAGCAGGCAAAACAATTATGACCACTGAACCTAAGTTCGTGCCTAACAACGCAGTCCAAATCAAGGTTGCGGAAGGGCTTGAGGTTAATGTTCGACTGGTAGACTGTGTGGGCTACGCTGTAGAAGGCGCTAAGGGCTATGAGGATGAGAATGGACCACGAATGATCTCTACTCCTTGGTTTGAGGAGCCAATTCCTTTTCAGGAAGCGGCAGAGATCGGAACACGTAAGGTCATCCAGGAGCATTCAACGCTTGGTGTTGTAGTAACAACAGATGGTACGATTGCAGAAATTCCGCGGAACTCGTACGTGGACTCTGAAGAGCGTGTCATTGCAGAGCTGAAGGAAGTGGGTAAGCCATTTGTACTGGTCATAAACTCCACTCGGCCACGCAGTGAGGAAGCGCAGCAGCTCCGCAGCGAGCTAGCCATCAAATACGATATTCCTGTTATGACGCTTAGCGCGGCAAACATGACTGAAGAGGATGTAACCGGTGTACTTCGTGAGGTGTTGTACGAATTCCCAGTACATGAAGTGAACGTAAACTTGCCAAGCTGGGTTATGGTGCTTGGAGAGAATCACTGGCTGCGTAGTAGCTATGAGAACTCCGTTCGCGATACGGTAAAAGACATTCGCCGTTTGCGGGATGTTGACCGCCTAGTATCTCAATTTACTGAGTATGATTTTATCGATAAAGCTGGCCTAAGTGGTATGAACATGGGTCAGGGTGTAGCAGAGATCGACCTGTATGCCCCAGAAGAGCTGTATGACCAAGTTCTGATGGAGGTAGTGGGGGTTGAAATCCGCGGCAAGGATCACTTACTCCAGCTGATGCAGGAATTCTCTCATGCAAAAAGGGAGTACGACCGCTTCTCGGAAGCTTTAGAAATGGTCAAAACTACCGGATATGGTATCGCTGCTCCTTCGTTAGCTGAAATGGCTCTTGATGAACCCGAGCTGATTCGTCAAGGCTCTCGCTTTGGGGTTCGTTTAAAGGCTACTGCACCATCTATTCATATGATTCGTGTTGATGTTGAATCTGAATTCTCACCAATCATTGGAACAGAGAAGCAGAGCGAAGAGTTGGTTCGTTATCTGATGCAGGATTTCGAGAACGACCCGATCAAGATTTGGGAATCCGATATTTTTGGGCGCTCCTTGCATTCCATTGTAAGGGAAGGTATTCAAGGCAAGATTGCAATGATGCCGGATAATGCGCGCTACAAATTGCAAGAAACGCTTGGTCGGATCATCAATGAGGGCTCAGGCGGACTGATTGCAATTATTCTCTAACCTGAATTTAAGCGGATTGGAAGAGTGGGAGAGATCCCACTCTTTTTATGCGTAAAAATAAAGAAACTTGATTCCTAGTTCCTATAATAACGGTGAATCTGACTCAATTTTTATGCGGAAAAGCAGAATTAACCTGGTCTTATAGGTCTATAAAATTAGATAGAAATTAGATAATTACGCAAGCATAGATGATAATTTCTACTCCTTTTTTGTCTAACTGCTTGAATTTATGGATGGGCTGTATTACTATAAGTTTGTTGCGCTTCAAGGTCTATGGGCGCCAGTGATCAGTAATAAACGGGATTATCACGTATATTTTACGTTGAAACGGAAACAGTGTATGATACCGGAAATTTACTCAGGGAGGTGAGAAAACATGAATAAATCTGATTTGATCAATGTAGTTACAGAAGCAACTGAACTTCCCAAGAAGGATGCTACTAAAGCTGTAGATGCGGTTTTCGAAGCAATTACAGAAGCACTGCAAAGCGGTGACAAAGTACAACTGGTTGGATTCGGAAACTTTGAAGTGCGCGAACGTTCCGCACGTAAAGGCCGTAACCCACAAACTGGTGAAGAAATCGAAATTCCTGCAAGCAAGGTGCCAGCTTTCAAACCTGGTAAGGCGCTGAAAGACGGAATCAAATAAAGATTTCTACATATCAATCCCATAGTCTTTTTAAGTAACAACTATGCCGCCCTCCAAGGCGGCATTTGTTTTTTCGGATATCATGGGCTGTACATTAGGGTTAGAGGAGGATCAGCAATGACGGATAAAAAGACGAACGAAAATCCGCTTCCGACAGGCAGCGACTATATTGTGGTTAAGGCTAAAGAGAACGGCGTTCAAGTTATTGGTCTAACTAGAGGTACGGATACACGCTTTCATCATACAGAGAAGCTAGACAAGGGTGAGGTGTTGATTGCCCAATTTACCGATCATACCTCAGCTATGAAAATCCGCGGTAAAGCTGAAATTTTAACGAAACATGGACAATTGGAAAGTGAAAGCTGAAAAGCAGGCATAGCCTGCTTTTTTTCAAAATATAGTAAGGGTGAATGATCATATCCGCATAAAAGTGGGTACTATGGATAAGGGGGCGTGTCCATGAACAAAGCCTGGTTGGTCGGTGCTGTATTACTTTTGAGTGCGACCTCTGCTATTATTTTGCCGAAACTGGCAGACTTAGACTCATCCGTACAGCAGAGAAATGGAACAGTGGAGACTTTTACTGGCAGCCATAACACAGTGCTGGGCAATGACAATCTTGTTGATATTATGGGCGCTCTTCCGTTGACCTTATCCATAGATAGCGTAGGTTGGGAAGATCATGTTCTGTCACTGGACCTAAAAGTGAGCGGGAACGATCATGAACCTGAGGAACTCTATCAAAATATGTCTCAGGCCATTTCCTTTGCTATGCAAGAAACTTCGAATGTGAATCAGCTTTTACTTCGCATTGTCGTAGAGGATAAATGGCTTGGCAGCCGACGACTGTTGTTAGCTGGAGATATCAGACGTTCGGAGTGGTCTTATGCGCTGCAAGATGAACTCCAGTCTAGGGGGAATCTTCCTATATCGGATCGTCTCAAAACGGGCTTCCGCATTAGTGAAACCGAGCTCTGGAAGAAACAGTTCATTTATCCTTGAATGGATTAAAAGAAACTCAGACGTATCACAGTGCGTGACAAAAAAACATGTGATATAATAGACAAGATTGTGAACAAACGAATTATTATTATGTCAATGGCTTCGGAGGCTGAAATGAAACCGTACTGCATACCGCAACTGGCTAAACCCTACACAGACTACGACATGATTCAGAAGCATACGGAATTGCCGCCGTTTTCTGATGGCCGGGGTCATTTGTTATATATTTTTCTAAATCACGCATCTTCTGCAAAAGGTAGTGCCGGAGAGTTGTACACGCTTGTGACAGCGCTTGTTCAACTGGGACTGGACACTCATGAGGTAATTGACCGTTCAAATGATAGACGGGGGGGAGATCCTATGCGATCCCGTCAATTGAAGGTGCTAGCTGGTGATTACTTCAGTAGCTGGTTTTACCATTTGCTTGCAAAGAGTGATCAGATCGAGATGATTGGAATCTTGAGTAAGGCAATTGCAGATTTCAATGTCTTGAAAGCGAATCTCTACGTGAAAATGAGAGGCATACGCCTTTCGGCTGAACAATACTTGCGGCATATGGTACAGCTGAATATGCGGCTGTTCCTTTCTTTTACGCCTTTGATTGAGAACTCTGTAGTGGAGCTGTGGGAGAAACTGCTGGCAGAATTCAGTCAATGCGAGACCGTTGCTCTTGAGCTTTCCCGTAGTGATGATCCTGCAAATGCAGGGAATGGCTATTGCTATTGGAAGATGATGGAGACTGCAACGGAGGAAGAAAGCAAGCAGCTTCAAGACCGGAACCTTGATCAGAAGGAATGGAAGATGCTGAAAATGAAATATAAATGTGATTCTCAACTGACAGACAAGCTGCATCAATCGCTTCAGTCTATTCAGGGATTATTGCAAAATGTTAAAGACGAGAGTTTGCTTAGAGAGCTAGAGATCGCGCTGGATCGTTTTCTCCTGCAGATGAAGGTCACAGGACAAGCAGCCGTGGAGGGTTAATGGATGACTATGGAAAAGACGACAACTGCTGTGGGTGACAACAGCAAACCAAAAGAGCAGTTTGTGCATTCCGTGTTTGAGAGCATTGCTGGAAAATACGATTTAATGAATGACATCCTAAGCTTTCGCCGCCACAAGGCTTGGCGTAAATTCACGATGAAGAAGATGGGGATGAAGCGTGGCGATTCCGCCGTTGACCTATGTTGCGGAACCTGTGATTGGAGCATCGCTTTGGCGGAAGCCTCGCAGACTGGCAATGTGATCGGACTGGATTTTAGTGCGGGCATGCTTGAAGTAGGACGCCGTAAGGTTGAAGAGCGCAAGCTTCAGAACCGTATTTCGCTGGTGCAAGGCAATGCGATGGAGTTACCTTTTGAAGATAATGCATTTGATTATGCAACGATTGGATTCGGTCTACGCAACGTGCCAGATCCTGTTCAAGTGCTTAACGAAATGAAGCGGGTAGTAAAACCTGGTGGAATGGTTGTGTGTTTGGAGCTATCGAAGCCGATGAAACAGCCGTTTAAAGGCGTGTATTTCTTCTATTTCCAGCGTGTACTCCCACTGCTTGGTAAGCTATTCGCAAAAAGGTACGAGCAATACAAATGGCTGCCAGAGTCACTGGCATTGTTCCCTGACCGGGAGCAGCTAGCCACTATTTTCCGTGAAACCGGACTTCAAAAAGTGGAATCCTTCCCCTTGACCGGAGGCATCGCGGCATTACATATTGGGCTCAAGGAGAACAGGAATGTTTAAGAAAATCGGTATCTTTTTACAAATGATTAAGTTTGAACATACGGTATTTGCTTTACCCTTTGCCTTTATGGGTGCTTTACTGGGATCCGTTGTCATGAATGATAGCCTCCCATCTTGGAGTCAAATTGGCTGGATTGTAATCGCTATGTTTGGAGCTCGAAGTGCAGCTATGGGATTGAATCGATTGATAGATCGAATCAGTGATGCCAAGAATCCACGCACAGCGGGAAGAGCGATTCCTGCAGGGTTACTTAAGATCGGTGAAGTTGTCATTTTTATCGGCATTTCGTTTTTCTTGCTCTTTTGGGCAGCCTTTAAATTGAATCCTTTGTCAGCTAAGCTGTTACCTATCGCTGTATTCCTTCTTGTTATTTATTCATTCACTAAGCGCTTTACATGGGCATGCCATCTTATCCTCGGCCTCACCATTGCGCTTGCACCTCTGGGCGGCTGGGTAGCTGTGACCGGTAGTGTGAATTGGACTTCAATGGTATTTTACTTCACAATTGTGTTTTGGACTGCTGGTTTTGATGTTATATACTCTTGTCAGGATGTTGAATTTGATCTTAAAGAAGGCTTGAAATCCATTCCAGTTCGTTTTGGGGTCCAAGGTGCGCTCGTTATTGCCCGTGTGTTTCACATTCTTACGGCGATTGGATTCGTATCGCTGTTGTTTTTGACGGATTTAAGCTGGTGGTATGTGGCAGGTATGATTCTTGCTTATATTATTCTTTTTTATGAGCATTATATTGTATCTCCGAGTGATCTTAGTCGTTTGCAAACCGCTTTTTTCACTATGAACGGCGTGCTGAGCATCGTGGTGTTCTCTTTCACTTTGATTGACTTGGTGGTGCATTTCAAAAAATGACGCTTACTAAACCGAAAAACTTCGTGGTAGGAATTACAGGGGCAAGCGGTGCTATTTATGGTATTCGTCTGATCGAAACGTTGTTATCGCTAGGCTACTCCGTGCATTTGGTAGTAAGCAATGCGGGCTGGCGCGTATTTAAAGAAGAACTAGGTTATATCGCATCAGACCGGGAAGGCTTTTTGAACGAAAAGTTCAAGGGCTATCCCGGTTCTCTGCTTTATCATCCTGTCGCTGATATCGGCGCAACGATCGCAAGTGGTTCCTTTCGTGTAGAAGGGATGATTATAATGCCTTGTTCCATGGGAACATTGTCAGCAGTTGCTAATGGTACTTCAGATAATCTGATGACTCGTGCTGCTGATGTTATGCTTAAGGAAGGACGTCCACTGGTCCTTGTACCTCGTGAGACACCTCTGCATGCTATTCATCTAGAGAATATGTTGAAGCTGTCCCGTCTGGGGGTTCGGATCATTCCGGCAATGCCGGCTTTTTACTTTGGGCCGCAAAGTATGGATGATCTGATTAATTTCATGGTGGGTAAAGTGCTTGACAGCTTTAATATTGAACATCAATTATTTCGCAGATGGGGGGATTGAAAGAATGGAGAATAACAGCCACACCATCATCGGCAAAATCAGCTATACCAACTCATGGCCGGTATTTCACAATTTTCATCCCTCTGCATTGAAATATCCTGCAGAGATGGTGAGTGAAGTACCTGCCATTCTTAATCAGGGGATGAGTCGCGGAACGATTCATGTAGGTGCGTTATCCTCTTTTGCTTATGCTGAAGCCAGTGAGAAGTTATTGCTGTTACCTGATTTATCGGTAAGTGCGGACGGTCCGGTGAGGTCAATATTTCTTTTTTCTCGGGTGCCTCTTGCACAGATAGGTTCAGGTACGATTGCTGTTACGAACACTTCTGCAACATCGGTTAACTTGCTGAAAATTTTAATGGAAAAAGCTTTTGGCAATAAACCAGAATATATTAGTGCTAATCCTGATTTGGATGCCATGATGCATCAAGCAGATGCCTGTTTACTCATTGGTGATCATGCGATTAAAGCCTCTTGGCAGGATCAAGGTTATATCGTAACGGATTTAGCAGAGCTCTGGAAAGAATGGACGGGCTTAGGGATGACCTTTGCGGTCTGGGCAGTGAATCGAAAGGCAGCGGAGGACAAACCGGAAGCCATAGCTGAGATTGCAGAAGCTTTTGCTGAGAGTAAGCTCCGGGGATTAAGTGATTTAGATCCTATTGTACTTGCAGCCTGTACGACAATTGGAGGTACTAAGTCTTATTGGGAAGGGTACTTTCGCAATTTATGCTATGATTTTGGAGAAAGGCAGCAGAAAGGTCTGAACCTCTATTTCCGCTATGCCTATGAGATGGGTCTGCTGCCGCAGGCAGTGAAGATGGAGATTTGGAGTCATAAACTGTTGACACGGGTGAAGGAATGAAACGACTACAAATATTCGGATTACTGAACAGAGACATGGATCAGATTGAAAAAGAGTTGTATCGTAGCGTACAGGGTGATGACGACTTGCTAACCGAGACTTCCCTGCATTTATTAAAGGCTGGCGGTAAAAGATTGCGCCCTGTATTTGTCTTAATGGGAGGAAAGTTTGGCAAGTATGATCTAGAGAAGCTGAAGCGTGTGGCGATTCCGCTGGAATTAATTCATAGCGCATCACTTGTTCACGATGATGTCATCGACGATGCAGAGCTCCGCCGAGGTGAACTTACTGTAAAGGCCAAATGGGGCGATAAAATTGCCATGTACACTGGTGACTACATATATGCGAAAGCGCTGGTGATGACGACGGAACTAAAGAATCCGCGAATTCATCAGATTTTGTCTAAAGCGATGATTGAAATGTCTATCGGTGAGATGGAGCAGATTCGTGACTTCTTTAACAGCGAGCAAAGTGTGCGTCATTATCTTCGCCGAATTCGCCGCAAAACAGCTTTGTTGATTGCTGTTAGCTGCCAACTTGGAGCACTTGCTGCTGATGCAGATCCAGAGGTGGCACGTCTACTTTATAATTATGGATATAATGTAGGGATGGCCTTCCAAATCCGTGATGATTTGCTCGACCTCTCAGGCACTGAGAAGCAAATCGGTAAACCTCCGGGCAGTGATATGCGGCAAGGAAATATTACCCTTCCTGTCATTTATAGCTTGGAAGATGATAGGTTGCGAGCCCCGCTTCTTGAGGAGTTGAAGTCTATTCGCGAAGGCCACAGCACAGTAGGACGTGCTATTGACCTTATTCTTTCTGGAGACGGAATCACCCGTTCCGAGGAGCTGGCTTCGCGTTATATCGCGAAGGCACTTGCCGCACTAGATCAGTTGCCTAACAACAAGACTAAGCGTAATCTGCGTGATATTGCCTTTTTTGTAACTGGTAGAGCTTATTGAGGTTTTGGTGATTACAAATTAAACGTTTCCAGAAAGCGCGGTTTCTGTTAAGATAGCGTCAAAACAACCCAACTTATGGGGAATTGGAGAGTGCCTCTATGGAAAAGACATATCTGATGGTCAAGCCGGATGGAGTACAACGTGGATTAATCGGGCGTATTGTTTCACGTTTTGAAGATAAGGGCTTTAAGCTGGTCGCTGCTAAGCTGATTACAGTTAGTGAAGACCAAGCTAAAAGACATTATGCGGAGCATGCTGGCAAGGACTTTTTTTCAGAGCTGGTCTCTTTTATTACCTCTGGTCCAGTGTTTGCAATGGTATGGGAAGGTGATGATGTTGTAACATTGTCCCGTACACTCATTGGTAAAACGAAGGTAGGAGAAGCTATGCCGGGTACAATTCGCGGTGACTTTGCCAGTCATACACCGCTTAATTTGATTCATGGATCAGACTCGCCTGAAAGTGCAGAACGAGAAATTGCAAATTTCTTTACGCCAGATGAACTGAATCTGTATAACAAAGAGATCGCACTCTGGATGTAGGAGCCAAGCGGGAGGCAGGGGATTAACATGTCTGATCGTAATGTTGCAGCATTAACAGCAGATTCAGATTACATTGGGTTTATTCATCATGTTAAGCAAAGCACCGGAATTGATCTAGCTCAGTATAAAGAAGCGCAGATGAAGCGGCGTTTAACGACTCTTCGTGTGAAGAATGGATATCAAACCTTTAGTGATTTTTTTGCCGCAATGATGAAGGACAAGGAATTATTTTATGAATTTTTGGACCGAATGACGATTAACGTCTCCGAGTTTTGGCGGAATCCGAATCGATGGGAAGTATTGCGAGATATCATTCTTCCTGACATACAACAATCTGGTCGCAGATTAAAGCTGTGGAGCGCTGCGTGTTCCACTGGAGAAGAACCTTATACGCTGGCTATGATTTTATCGGATAAGAATTTATTGGGACAGACTGGCATTCTGGCTACGGATATTGACGACGGTGCGCTTTCCAAAGCAAAGCAGGGCTTGTATCTGGAACGTTCTTTAAAGGATGTGCCTAAGGATGTTGCTGCTCGTTATTTCAAACCCGAGGGTCCTTTATTCAAAGTTAGTGATACGCTTAAGAAAAACATAGATTTCCGCAAACAGAACCTACTGCTGGACAAGTTCGACGAGGGCTTTGATCTTATCATTTGTCGCAATGTAATGATCTATTTTACTGAAGAGGCGAAGAATAAGCTCTACCATAAGTTCTCGGCAAGTTTACGTCCCGGTGGATATTTGTTTGTAGGCAGCACAGAGCAAATCTTTACTCCAGCACAATATGGCTTTGAATCGACGGAAACCTTTTTCTATCGTAAAAAATAAATACTTCTTGCTCCTTCGTCCGTGTACTTTTTAACGTATACTTTCGCTATAGTTCAGTGATACTGGGTAGTAGAATCTGTAAGCTAAGTGAAAGGATCGTTAAACCGATGGACAAAAGCAAGGTCATTGCCGCGTACAAACGAGGCTTTATCACCGTTCGTGAGTGCGGGCAAATTCTCGGTGTAGAAGAAATGCAATTGAAGCGCCTTCTGCAGCTGGAAGAGCGTAAGTCTACATTTCCTTCAACGAGTCAGCGGATCGGCAGCTAACAAGCGCCGGACTGAGCCGAGGAGCGCCATTTATACTCTTTAGAGTATGAATGGCGCTTTTTCTTTAAAAATATAAGGAAATAGAAGTTCCGCACTTCCTCAACAGTAACGCTCATAATGTGAATTAGGGAAAATGTACCTAATTATTCTGATAAATACACGGAAATAAGGTTTTTTAGGGAAAACCTCCCTAATCATCCATCGAAAAGATAGACAAAGAGGTGATTTCACGGAAAATTAGGGAGAATTTCCTCAATTCATAGATAATGGATCAATATCTGCTTATAATCAGGGAGATTTTCCCTAATCATCAACATCTTAAAGATACCAGGCATACTGAAGCACCGAATCTTTTCACCCTCAGCCACAGTATTTCACCAGAGGGGTTACACTAGCTCATGTGCAAACGGACTCAGATGCAGTTAATTGTACGTTTTGGGTCTTCTTGAGCAAGTTTCAGACGCATTATTATGTCGGGAAGGCTGCCTTTTTAGGAAGATCCCTTTCTTGTCAAAGAGGATTGCCTATACTATAATGAGCAAAGATCATTAGGATTTTAGCGGTTTACAGTTTAAAAGTATAAAAGGGGGAACGCAGCATGAGTTTGCGCTATTTAACAGCGGGGGAAACGCACGGCCCCCAGCTCACGGCCATTATTGAGGGATTGCCTAGTAATTTGACCTTGGATTTTGAAGAGCTTAATTTTCAATTGCAACGTCGACAAAAGGGATATGGACGTGGACGTCGCATGCAGATTGAGAAAGATACGGCACAAATCGTAGGTGGAGTGCGTCATGGCTATACTACAGGTGCTCCAGTAGCCTTGGTAGTAGAGAATAAAGACTGGACCCACTGGAAGAACATTATGAATATTGAGCCTATTCCTGGCAGTGATGAAGAAAAACGGCGCGTAAACCGGCCGCGTCCTGGCCATGCAGACCTGAACGGCGGATTGAAGTACAACCATACAGATCTTCGTAATGTTTTGGAGCGCTCCAGTGCTCGTGAAACAGCAGCCAGAGTCGCATGTGGCGCTGTAGCCAGACAGCTATTGGCGGCTTTTGGCGTGAAAGTAGCAGGACAAGTCATCCGTATCGGTGAGATTGAAGCGCCTGCGAACGATCTGCCTATCGATGAGTTGATTGAGCGGACGGAACAATCCTCTGTCAGAGTTGTTGATAAAGAAACGGAACAGAAGATAGAGGCTTACATAGATCAGATTAAGGAAGAGGGCGACTCCATCGGTGGAATCGTTGAATGTATCGTCGAAGGACTTCCTATTGGACTTGGCAGCTATGTACAGTCAGACCGGAAGCTTGACGGAGCAATCGCTGGAGCGGTAATGTCAATTAATGCCTTTAAAGGTGTAGAGATTGGCATTGGGTTTGAAGCTGGTAAATTGCGTGGATCGCAAGTCCATGATGAAATTATGTATGAAGCTTCTAAAGGATACTACCGTGCAAGCAATCGCTTAGGCGGTTTTGAAGGTGGTATGACTAACGGAATGCCTGTTGTAGTTCGCGGAGTCATGAAGCCGATTCCTACCCTTTATAAACCGCTTCAAAGTGTAGATATCGACACGAAAGAACCATTTACAGCGCAAGTTGAACGCTCCGACGCTTGTGCAGTTCCAGCGGCTTGTGTTGTACTGGAAAGTGTAGTGGCATGGGAAATTGCAAAAGCCTTTCTTGATAAATTCGGTGGAGATTCATTGGAAGAAATTAAAGCGAACTATGAAAATTACCTATCACAGCTGGAGAGCTACTAATTATGCGTACAATTAATGTAGACTTAGGAGATCGATCGTACCCTATCCTTATCGGTAGTGGAGTACTTAAGGACATCGCCCGTTATTGTGCTGTAGCAGGATTTTCGGAGCGTAGTCCACTGTTAGTGGTGAGTGATAGTGAAGTAGCGCCAAGGTATTTGCCGGCACTTGAAGAAGCTTTGCGTTCTCATGGCTATACTGTGGTTAGTCACGTTATGCCAGCAGGTGAAGCTTCTAAATCATTAACCGTGTATGAAGAGGTTATGACAACTGCGATTCAAGCAGGGCTAGACCGTAATTCAGCGGTTTTGGCTTTAGGTGGCGGTGTAGTTGGAGATTTAGCTGGATTTGTAGCAGCGACCTATATGCGTGGGATCGGATTTCTACAAATTCCGACGACGATATTAGCTCACGATAGCAGTGTAGGTGGTAAAGTGGCAGTCAATCATCCATTAGCTAAAAATATGATTGGGGCCTTCTATCAACCGTCGATGGTACTCTACGATTTGGATACGCTACGTACTCTTCCAGCACGGCAAGTCGCATCGGGTCTGGCTGAAGTGGTAAAGCACGGTCTCCTGGTGGACAAAGAATTCGCATATTGGTGTCGTGATCATGCTGAAGAGCTGCTAAATCTGAATGTCGAAGCTCTAGGTTATGCTTTAGAGCGTGGCTGTGCGATCAAGGCAGAGGTAGTAGGAAATGATGAGCGTGAGCATGGACTTCGAGCGATTTTGAACCTTGGACATACGATCGGACATGCGATTGAAGCCGTTGGTGGGTATGGTGTGTTCCTGCATGGGGAAGCGATTGCGATTGGCATGGCGGGTTCAGCGCTATTGGCTGTGAAGCTTGGACGGGATGCTTCCATTTATGAGGATACTGTATCCATGCTGTCCGCGTTATCGCTGCCGGTACGCCTTCCTTCCGAGTATGATGAAGATGAACTGATGGAAGCTATGATGCATGATAAGAAATTCAAAGAAGGCAAGATGACCTTTATCGTGCCTGATTCCATAGGCTCTGTAAGCATTGTGAATGATGTGCAGGAGTCACTTGTGCGAGAGGTTCTCGCAGAGCTTAAGAAGGAGGAAAGACCGTGGTAAACCGAGGCATTCGCGGAGCAACAACCGTGACAAAGAACGAAGAGGCAGAGATTTTACGAGAGACAGTTATACTGCTGCGTGAAATCGTAGAACGCAATGATGTTGTAGCTGAGAATATAAGCAATGTATGGATTACGATGACCAATGATTTGGATGCTACTTTTCCGGCAAGGGCTATTCGTGAGATTGAGGGCTGGGAAATGGTTCCACTTATGTGTTCAACAGAAATCCCGGTTAAAGGCAGCTTACCGAAGTGTATTCGGTTGATGGTACAGATTAATACGGATAAATCGCAGCGTGAGATTCGCCACGTTTATCTGAATGAAGCTCAGAAGCTACGTCCGGATTTATCAGAGAGCAAGTCTTAAATTATAGTTGTGGGTTGTCAATGACCCTTGTCATCATGTATAGTGTAGTTAGCCGAGTATAGAAGAGTTTAGTTTAGTTGAGATGAGTATAGTTGAGCAGAGTGCGAGGATTTTTTTAGATTAGCATGTATTGTTGTGTAAGCAGAGTCTTTATTTTGATATGCACTGAAGTGTTATTTTTACATCAGTAGTGTATCTTATTTAGGGATAAGTCTGTAAACACTACATCAGTATGCTGATCCATGCTCAAAAACATATACTTACTTATACAAACCCTCTACTTCGGTAGAGGGTTTTTTTGTATTTCGGAACCATTCATATATCTAAGGGGGCATCTAACAATGACGAATCCAAGTGTTCAAGAGGTGGTAAAGCTGTCGCGGGATTATAATCTGATTCCTGTTGTAAAGCGACTGCTCGCGGATATGGAAACACCTATCCGATTGTTCCAACGTTTCGCTGAACGTGATCGCGCGTTCTTACTTGAAAGTGTAGAGGGCGGGAAACAATGGGCACGGTATTCTTTCATCGGTAGCGATCCCTTTTTGATGATATCCGGTAAAAAGGGTGCAATTAACGTAGAGGTCGGAGGAGAGCAGAAGCGACTATACGGAAAGCCGATTGAGGAGCTTAAAGCGTTACTCCGTTCATACCGTAGTCCTAAGCTTGACGAAATGCCTCCGTTTACCGGAGGGGCTATAGGATTTTTTGGATATGATCTGCTGCAATATTATGAGAAGCTCCCTCAGCATCCAGTAGATGATCTCCAAATGGATGATATAAGATTTATGTTTTGTGATCGGATCATTGTGTTTGACCATGTGAAGCAGCAGATTCTACTTGTTGGTAACCTGCATGTAAAAGACGGAGATACAGATTCGGATATCAGATCCAATTATGAAATCCTGAGCCGTAAGCTGGAGGACATGGCCGAAGATCTACAAAAAGAAGGTCCTAAGGAAAATGTGAATCGTCGCAGCATACCTCAGGATATCGAGCTTGGTGAGATTCATTCAAATCTTACTAAAGAACAGTACATCAACAATGTTGAACAAGCGAAGGAATACATTCGTGCAGGTGATATTTTTCAGGTGGTCTTGTCACAGCGATTGCATATTGAAACGGAGGTTTCTCCGCTGCATGTATATCGAATGCTGAGAACACTTAACCCCTCCCCATATATGTACTATTTAAAAATGGATGAGGAGATTATTGTTGGTACTTCACCGGAAGCGCTAGTAAAGGTGGATGGAAATCGGGTGGAGACACGGCCAATTGCTGGAACAAGGCCAAGGGGGGACAGTGAAGCAGCGGATCGGGCGTTCGCTTCGGAGCTCTTGGAGGATGAAAAAGAACGTGCAGAGCATCTGATGCTTGTTGATCTGGGTCGTAATGACCTAGGCAGAGTATCCGAATTTGGTTCAGTGAAATGTGATTCCTTTATGGAAATTGAAAGATATTCTCATGTCATGCACATGGTATCGAATGTGTCAGGCACACTCAGTGAGGATAAAGATTTCTTTGATGCATTCCTCTCTTGTCTGCCGGCCGGAACGGTTTCCGGGGCGCCTAAGCTACGGGCCATGGAGATTATAGCTGAGTTGGAAAAAGAAGCGCGAGGAGCATATGCCGGAGCCATTGGATATCTAGGGTTCTCTGGAAACATGGATTCCTGTATCACCATTCGTACCATCATCTTCCGGAAAGGCCGCGCATATGTGCAGGCCGGAGCAGGTATCGTTTGGGATTCGGTTCCTGAGAAAGAGTATGAGGAAACCGTGAATAAAGCGAAGGGCATGCTGAAGGCTATTCGTATGGCAGAAGCTATGTTTCCATCTGAAGTGAAAGAGAAACAGGTCATCAACCAAGATTATATGTACGAATATACCCCTGAACAAGTGGTTTGATTTATATAGTAACTCATTAAGGCTGGGAGGAAGATTATTATGGATGCAACGAAATTAATTCAATCAGGAATCGCCGGACTGATCGAAGGCAAAAATCTGACACGTACAGAAGCACGGGATATAATGGGTGCTATAATGCTTGGAGATGCTTCACAAGCACAAATCGGTTCATTGCTGACTGCTTTACGAATTAAAGGAGAAACCGTGGAGGAGATTACGGGTTTTGCGGAAGCTATGAGAGGTTTCGGCACATCCGTACTTACTGACCGCGCGCGTTTGTTAGATACCTGTGGTACGGGCGGTTCCGGCATCCATAAATTTAATATTTCAACCGCCTCAGCGATTATTTCATCTGCGGCTTCGGTTAGAGTTGCAAAGCATGGCAATCGTTCAGCTTCAGGCAGAGCCGGAAGTGCTGATGTACTTGAAGCCTTAGGTGTTAACATTCATCTGAATGCAGAGCAGGCTCGAGAATGTCTGGATCGCATTGGCATTTGCTTTTTATTCGCACAAATTTACCATCCTTCGATGCGACATGCAGCAGCACCTCGTAAAGAGCTTGGTGTACGAACGATTTTTAATATGCTGGGTCCTCTTACAAATCCCGCAGGTGCTGACCGTCAGCTGCTGGGGATTTATGACCGGGATAAGACGGAGACGGTGGCTAATGTACTGAAGGAGCTAGGTTCCAAGCGTGCAATGGTTGTAAGCAGTTCGGATGGTCTGGACGAAATCAGCATTTCTGCCTCTACATTCGTGTCTGAGCTAAAAGAGGGTATAGTGACCACTTATGAAATTACTCCGGAGGGATTAGGTCTTAACAGACATCCGCTTGAAGCCGTTCTGGGTGGAGACGCAGCTGAGAACGCAGCAATTATTACCTCCGTGCTCCAAGGTGAGATCAATCCCTATCGCGATATTGTGTTAGCTAATGCGGGAGCATGTATATATGTTGCAGGTCTGGCAGATACCTTGGCCGGAGGCGTCGAGAAAGCAAAAGAAGTAGTGGATTCGGGTAAGGCATTATCCAAGCTGGATCAGCTTGTTGTGATGACGGAGGAGCTTAATTATGTATCTTGATAAAATTGTCGCTACAAAGATCAAAGAGGTGGAGGCGCTCAGTGAACGCTTTTCTATAGCTCAAGCCGAACGTGATATAGCAGCACTCCCTCAGACTAGGGGCTTTCGTAAGGCGCTGACCCAAGGGAAGAACAGAGAGATGGGATTGATTGCTGAGGTGAAGAAGGCATCCCCTTCTAAAGGGTTGATCCGTGAAGATTTCGATCCTGTTTCCATTGCAAAAGGCTATGAAGCGGGAGGCGCTGATTGTTTATCTGTATTGACGGATAGGGATTATTTTCAGGGCAGCGCTGCCTACTTGCAGCAAGTGAAGGATAGCGTTAATCTTCCGCTGCTCCGCAAAGATTTTATTATTGATGAGAAACAGATTTATGAAGCGCGTATTCTTGGAGCAGATGCGGTGTTGTTGATCGTCGCAATTTTGACACCGGATAAACTGTCTCATTTTATAGAAATAGCCACAGGACTTGGAATGGATGTATTGATCGAAGTTCATGATCGAAATGAGCTTGCGGTGGTATTAAGTACAGACAAAATAACTCATCCTAATATACTGCTGGGCATTAATAATCGTAATCTGCGTACGTTTGAGACTTCCTTAGAGACAACGGCAGAACTTGCAGCATTAGTACCTCAAGGTGTCCCTGTGATCAGTGAAAGCGGAATTGCAGGTCCAAGTGATATTGACTACCTAAGAACGACTGGCGCTCATGGTGTACTCGTTGGGGAATATCTAATGCGTCAAGCTAATGTAGAAGATGCGGTAAATGGATTGTTAGGGATGCTGCCAAATGGAAAGGACCGTGTCCGGCATGGCTGAGACATTGGTAAAAATCTGTGGACTTCAGGACGTTGAAGTGCTAAAATCTATGGTACACTTACCACTAGATTATATTGGATTTATATTCGCACCTAGTCGTCGCAGGATTACGCTGGAGCGTGCTTCCGAGCTGATTGCTGAGCTTCCACAATGGAAGACTAGTGACAAGCCTAAAGCTGCTGGGGTTTTTGTTAATCCAGAGCTGGATGAGCTGAGCGAACTGCTCTCCGTTGTGTCACTAGATGTTATTCAGTTACATGGGGAGGAAAGTCCAGCCTTTTGTCAAAAGGTTCGGCAAGCTTTCCCACAAGTTCAGGTGTGGAAGGCATTGTCTGTTGCTGATAAAGAGCGTGATGACGCCGAAAACAATTATACATTGGAACAATACGCAGACTTCGTTGATGCTGTATTGTTAGATACTTATGATCCTCAGCAGAGCGGCGGCTCTGGGCGCACTTTCGCTTGGGAGAGATTGCCTGATTATCAGGAAATCGCGCTACGAAATGGTTTGCCGTTATTTGTGGCTGGAGGACTTCATCCTAATAACGTAGGAGAGTTGCTAGATACCTATGCTCCGTACGGAGTAGACGTATCTAGTGGAGTAGAGAGTGAAGGCGTTAAAGATATTATTAAAATGACAGCTTTTGTGGAAAGGGTGAAGCAATCATGACACAAGTACCGGACCAGCATGGACGTTTCGGTTCATTCGGAGGGCGCTTCGTGCCCGAAACTTTGATGACTGCATTGATTGAGCTGGAGGAAGCCTATCAGAAGTATTCGGCGGACCCGGCTTTTCAAGAAGAAATAGATTATCTATTAAAGCAATATTCCGGACGGGAGACCCCATTGTATTATGCAGAACGTCTAAGTAAACATCTGGGAGAAGCTAAAATATATTTGAAGCGTGAAGATTTGAATCATACGGGCGCTCATAAAATTAACAATGCGATTGGTCAGGGAATTCTGGCTAAAATGATGGGTAAAACCAAGGTGATCGCTGAGACTGGAGCTGGTCAGCACGGTGTAGCTACTGCTACCGTTGCAGCCCTACTTGGTATGGAATGTAAGGTGTTTATGGGGGAAGAGGATACTCGTCGCCAGGCACTCAATGTATTCCGTATGAAGCTGCTTGGTGCTGAGGTGATTCCCGTTACTTCAGGATCGCGTACCTTAAAAGATGCCGGCAACGAAGCGCTTCGCTACTGGGTTAGCAATGTGGAAGATACTTTCTACATTCTCGGTTCTGCCGTAGGCCCACATCCTTATCCGATGATGGTTCGTAACTTTCAGCGGGTGATTGGTGATGAAACGCGGCGCCAGATCCTGAAGGCTGAAGGAAGACTGCCGGATGTGCTTGTTGCTGCAGTAGGCGGCGGTAGTAATGCTATCGGCATGTTCTATCCATTTGTAGAGGATGAAGGTGTCGGTATGATTGGTGTGGAGGCAGCAGGCAAAGGAATTGACACACCATTTCACGCGGCGACGATGAGTAAGGGGACTCATGGCGTATTCCAGGGTTCGATGAGTTACCTTCTGCAGGATGAACATGGTCAAGTAACAGAGGCTCATTCTATCTCCGCAGGTCTGGATTATCCTGGCGTAGGTCCTGAGCACTCCTATTTAAAAGATATCGAACGCGCAAAATATGTCCCGATTACAGATGCAGAGGCGTTAGATGCACTGAAGCTGCTATGCGTGACGGAAGGCATTATCCCAGCGTTAGAGTCAGCTCATGCGATAGCCCATGTAGTGAAGATGGGTCCAACCCTTACCAAGGACGATATTGTTGTTATCTGTCTGTCAGGCCGGGGAGACAAAGATGTGGAATCGATCATGGCGTACACAGAAGGGAAGGGAAACGAATGACAACCGAAACTACAAACCGAATGGATTTGGTATTCCGGAAGCTTAAAGCTGAAGAACAGACAGCATTAATTCCTTTTCTGACTGTGGGAGATCCTGATCTGGAGACTACGCTTGCCATCATCGCCGAGCTTGAACTGGCTGGTGCAGATATTCTCGAGCTAGGGGTTCCATACTCTGATCCGCTTGCAGACGGCCCTGTCATTCAGCGAGCGTCTGCGCGTGCTCTGCGGGGTGAGGTTCACCTGCGTACTTGCATGGAGACTGCGTTAAAGGCTCGTCAAGCTGGAAGCGAATTGCCATTTATTTTGTTTTCCTATTACAATCCTATTCTGCAAATGGGACTGGATACATTTTTTGCAGAACTGAATGCTCATGAGATTAGTGGTCTTATTATTCCAGATCTTCCTGTCGAGGAATCAGAGGAGATGCGTCGCCGCAGTAGTGAGGTTGGCGTTAATCTGATTCCACTGGTTGCACCGACCTCAAGTGAACGGATTGCAAAGATTGTCTCAGGTGCGAGTGGGTTTATATATTGTGTATCCTCATTAGGTGTGACAGGAGAACGATCCACTTTTCATGCTGATGTAGAAGCGTTTATTAATTCTGTACGTCAAGCAACAGACCTACCAGTAGCTGTTGGATTTGGTATTTCAACGGGCGAACAGGTTGCCCGCTTTGCTCAGATTTGCGATGGGGTTGTAGTAGGCAGTGCCATTGTCCGCAAAATAGAAGATGTCATTCCGCTGCTCGACAATCCTGTCACACGGAATGAGGGGCTGTTGCAAATTCGAGAATTTGTGGCACAATTAAAAAGACCATAACAGGGTCATTTAGACCTGTGTAATAGTGGAGTAATCAACTATGGAGAGCGAGGACTATTCATGAATCCAAAACCGAATATAGTTAATCTCCCTGTCTACAAACCAGGGAAACCTATAGACGAAGTTAAGAAGGAGCTCGGCTTAAGTGAGGTTATTAAGCTTGCATCCAATGAGAACCCGTATGGAGCTTCCCCGAGTGCTAAAGAGGCTATCCTAGCAGAGCTTGAGAATCTTTATCTATATCCAGACGGATCGGCCGTTGAGTTGACGGCAGCACTTGCCAGCAGGCTTGGTGTAAATAGTGATAATATTATTTTTGGTTGTGGTTCTGATGAGATTATTGCTCTTATTGCTCGTGCTTTCTTCTTGCCAGGTGATGAGACAATCATGGCTGACCAGACCTTTTCTGTGTATAAGAGTAACGCAGATATCGAAGGCGCTGTATCCATCGAGGTACCCCTTGTAAAGGGTACACATGATTTGGATGGGATGCTGGCCCGTATTACGGACCGCACGAAGGTCGTCTGGATTTGTAATCCGAATAACCCGACAGGAACGATTGTACCAGAGGAAGCCTTGGTTTCTTTCCTTGATGCTGTTCCTTCGAATGTAATGGTTGTCCTTGATGAAGCATACTGCGAGTACGTAACAGATCTTTCTTACTCCAACGGTATCCAATTATTAAATCGTTATACGAATCTGGTTGTGCTTCGCACATTCTCCAAAATTTATGGTTTAGCCGCATTGCGTATTGGTTATGGCGTTGCTAGTCCTGAGATTATTTCATTGATCAACAAGGTGCGTGAACCTTTCAATACTTCTCGTCTTGCACAGGCGGCGGCTCTTGCTGCCTTGAATGACCAAGATTACGTGGAGCAATGCCGTCGTCTTAATAGCGCGGGTATTGTCCAATTACAAGGTGAATTCAAACGTCTGGGACTAGAATCTTTCCCTGCACACGGGAACTTCATTATGGTAGATGTTCGTAAACCTGCAACCGAGGTTTTCGATGCTTTGATGCGTAAAGGAATCATAGTAAGAGCAGGTCATCAAGTTTACCCTACTTATATTCGTGTTACTGTGGGCTCTGCTGAACAGAACAAAGCGTTTATAACTGCGCTGGAACAAACGCTTATAGAGTATGGTGTGCGTGCTTAGTAATAAACAGCAAGACTAGACTAAAAAAGGCAGGTAGTTCAAAGAACATGACGACAAAAATAGCTATATTCGGTGTCGGTCTGATCGGAGGCTCACTGGCCCTTTGCTTTAAAGGCAAGGAGGGCCTGACCGTCGTAGGACATGCCCACCGTCCTGAATCCGCGAGTAAATATTTAAGCAGAGGTGTGGTTGATCAAGCCACGCTTTCTGTTGAAGAAGCGGCACTTGATGCTGATTTCATTTTTTTATGTGTACCGGTAGGGCTGTTAGAGGATTATCTGCAGCAATTAAGTAAATTGCCTCTAAAACCCGGCTGCATTATCACAGATGTAGGAAGCACGAAAGCTAGTATTGCCGCATGTGCGGTCTCCTTAGATATTCCTGGAGTACATTTTATCGGCGGACACCCAATGGCAGGTTCAGAGCGCTCAGGTGTTGAGGCGGCTTCATCACTGCTATTTGAGAATGCGTATTATGTGTTGACGCCTCCTTCAGGCGTACGAGAAGAGGCTTATCATGCGTTGGAGTCTCTACTACACCACACAAGAGCGCAGATTGTACGCCTTGATCCAGAACGCCATGATGAGATTGTAGGCGCCATTAGTCATTTACCGCATATTATTGCCGTTGCTCTGGTGAATCAGATTCGTGCCTATGATGATACTGACTCCTTATATAGCACATTAGCTGCTGGGGGCTTTCGGGATATTACACGGATTGCGTCCAGTGATCCTATAATTTGGCGAGACATTTTACTGAACAATCGTTCTGTAATGCTTCGTTTATTGAAGGATTGGAACGAGGAAGTTTCTTCTTTTGTTCGTCTACTGGAAAGTGAAGATGGTGTGGGGATTGAAGAGGCCTTCCAAGAAGCGAATGGCTTCCGCAGTCAGTTACCTGAACGGCGTAAAGGCATGATAGCACCTTTATTTGACCTACATATAGATGTACCGGATCATCCGGGGATTATCGGTCGTATCGCTACTGAATTGGGGGACCAAGGGATTAACCTTAGCAACGTACAAATCATCGAGAGTCGTGAAGATGTGCCAGGTATTATGCGCCTATCTTTCCGTCAGGAGTATGATATGGAACGTGCGAAAGTACTTCTGCAGCAGCATGATTATACTGTATATGTGTAGTTAGTGGCCCTTCCTTAATGGAGGGGCTTTTATTTATTATGGGCTCTAAAAAAGCATAACGCTGTGAACAGCAACTGCTTCAAGTGGATGCAGAAGAGGGTATTGATAATGACCGGGGCTAACCTGGCTGATTTGTTCTAGTGTTGGTAGCTTATATTTTTAATAAGTTAGATACAGCGCTTACAAGGCAAAAAAAGACCGCTTACAAAGTAAGCGGCTACAGTTCACAATAAATTGGAACCGTGTAGTATTTGGATAGGAGTGGAGAGAAACCATACTGTACTTTTATTATATGTATACGTTTACATTTTGTCAACAGTTTATTAAAAAGAGATTAAAGTCATTTTACAGTGACCAAAGTCTTATTGCTGAAGATAATGTTTATTTATATTCTGATGTCAGGTCGTGCTGACGAGATTACTGCTCTGAAGTCTATTAATGTCATCCTATGAGAATCTGTGATACAATAGATCTGGTATATTTCTAGATTCGTTATAAAATTTATATGCTTTTATAAGTATGCCATTTTTCTTTTTATATTCATCACAATCATCGTGCCATAAATATTGGGTGGTTGAATATACATAGGTGTATTTCAAAATTTAAGATCATGTAAGTCTTATGTTATACATTATCTTTAAATTTCGACGAGAAAAGGTTGTCCTACATAAAATGACGACATTATCGTTTCTTCTTGGTAATAAACTAAAAAATTGCAGTTAGCACCGCAACTTTTAAAGCCCTAACCGGTATAATAAGTACGGACCGGACGGGAAAAGACGTGCAAGGGCGAGGAGGGCCAATCTCACCATGACGGATTCCCAGTTGATCCAGCAAATCAAACAAGGAAATACAGAATTATATTCAGAATTAATGCGTCGTTATCAGCGAAAAATATTGGCATTTGTATACCATATGCTTAGAAACTCACAAATGGAGCTAATTGCAGAGGACCTTTGTTCGGAGACTTTCTACAAGGCATTCCGTAGCTTGCATTCCTTTCGAGAGGTAGATGCTTCCTTTTCAACTTGGTTGTACACTATTGCTCGTAATACTGTATTAAGTGAGCTTCGCAAGAATCGTGCCGGAAATGTATCTCTAGAAGAGAGCGGATATACTCCCGTTGCACCGTTTGAGGTAGCACCTGAGCAGGCTGCATTGCGTAAAGAACGGATGAATTTAGTCCGTGAGGCAATTAATAATCTTCCGGAGAAACAACGCTCTGCGCTAATCCTGCGTGAATACGATCAAATGGACTATCAAGAAATTGCGGAAATTTTGGATCAAAGTGTAAGCTCCGTGAAATCATTGTTGTTTCGTGCCAGAAGTAGTGTGAAGCTTCAACTCGAATCCTATTTCAATGAGCCTGAAGTTGAAGAGCAGGTTGAGAGGGTGTAAGGCGAATGAATTGCAGGGAAGCGCAAGAATGTATTCCGCTCTTGTGGGACGCTCCCCCCACACATCCTAGGCGGATTTTACTAGAAAAACATATTGAAACTTGTCCTTACTGCGCTGCTGAATGGTCTTTGTGGCAGGAAAGTAGTCAGCTTATGCATGATTTGAAGGAAGAGATTAGTGAAGAGAGTGCAGAGCTCATAAATGTTAAAGTTATGGAACGGATTTATCTAGAGAGTCCTTGGTTGATGCCAGGGGATGGGAAATCCGCAGGGACATCTGCTATTGTCCGCCATCGGCTTAGCCTCTGGATCGCTTGCTTTCTGGCAGTGTTTTTATCCAGTGTTCTTTACTTCACTATGTTTAGAACACCTGCTGATATCACAGCGGCTCAGAGTGGAATTGTAGAGACGGGTATTGCAGGTTCTATGGAATGGACATCGACTTATCCGATTTTAGGTTCTGAAGGTGGGATTATTGAACCGCTTGTAGTGAATATGGGACCTACTCATCCTCAATATTGGATGATGTTATCCATGCTTGGCGTGGGTTTTGCAGTGTTTTCGCTAACCCGGCTGAATCGCTATCGCAGATCTTGAAGGGTCTATTGACGTATGACTTAGCTGTTACAGTATATAATAGTGTTAATAACGTTGTAGGAGTCCCTTTACTTAAAGTTAAGAGGGGCTTTTTTTGTATTCTAATATGTATAAAAGAAGACTTTTTATTGCATCCATGTTACATTAAGAGACAAATACTTGGATGAAAAGGGGGAGGCAATATGCTAATCGGCTTGATACGCCATGGATTGACGGACTGGAACGCAATTGGGAAGATTCAGGGACAAAGTGATATTCCGCTTAATGATGAAGGACGGATGCAAGCTGCTATGCTTGCTGACCGCTTACTACAAGAACCGTATCGCTGGGATTATTGCATTACAAGTAACCTTTCCCGTGCCGCAGAGACAGGTAAGATTATTGCCGATAAATTAGGCATACCGCTGCTAGATCCTGATCACCGGATCCGGGAACGTGCTTACGGGCAGGTAGAAGGGCTTAATGCCGCTGAACGCGAAGAGAAGTGGGGCAAGGAATGGAGTCAGCTCTCGCTAGGTCAAGAAACTGACGAGCAGCTTCAGGCTCGTGCACTCGCTTTTATGGAGGATATTTCTGCGCAGCATCCCGATCGGAACATATTAGTTATTTCTCATGGGGGGTTCCTCGCTCAGCTGTATACTGCACTTTACAAGGATAAGTATTCTGAACGAATTGGAAATTTATCCCTAACCATCTTAGAGAAGAAAGAGCGGGAATGGAACCCTATTTTATACAATTGTACTCGCCATATCCTGCAAAATCAGCGTTAACCCGTGCATCGGGTTATTTTTTTTGCGCTAAGGGGAATAAAATGGGCTGTATTTCCCATAATGGTAGTAAAACGGTGAGGCGATAAAACATGAATCTGGCGGATATGCTTACTTATGCAGATATTGGACAGCTGACCGCCATAGCGGGACGCTACCGGTGTGAATGCAAGCAGAATTCTAAACATGACTTGATCCAGAGTATTTTGATTATGCTGGGTAGCAGAAGTTTTATGGAGTCTCATATCCGGGAATGTGCTCCGGAGGATCTGCGGTTTCTGAATACATTACTTTTTGACGAACGCAGCTACTTTAGTCTAGAAGATTTGTTGGCTGTGGCTAGACAGGCTTCGTTCGACGCTCCTGAAGGAAAGACCGGAGGTTTCCGGGAGATGGTTTCTCGTTTCAAAAGCGGAGGCTGGCTCTTTAGTGGCTCCTCCCAGCAAACCAGATATTTGTTCCAAGTGCCTAAAGATTTGAAAGAGCGCTTTCGTGAGACGATGAGCGGATATATCAAGGATAAGGTTACGGTTAGCTCTGAACCAGCCATGTATCGAAATGAAGGCGAATTGTTATTAGGTGATCTGGTTATGCTTCTGAGATATATTAAAGAAAATGAGCCGGAGCTGAATCAGGAAGGGGCAATGTACAGGCGGTATCAGCAAGGAGTGATGAATGCACTTCATATTCCGGAGGATCTTCTTAGCAAAGGCGGCTGGAGATTTGGTTATGGTAGGGCATGCGAGCATTATCCACCTAGATTAGCGCTCCTGTATGATTATGTTCGTCATCGCCGCTGGATCACTGAAGAAGGGTTTCGGTTAAGGCTTACGGCGACGGGAGAGGCAGTGTTGGCCGATGGAAAATGCGACTCGCTGATGCAGATATTCTCTTTTTGGTTAAAACTATATAAGGGGGCTATACCAAACCTGCCTTCACTTGTGTATTGGGTAAGCATTAGTGCAAGGAATTGGGTGAGTTTACCTTCATTAGTGGATGGGGTAGGGTGGTTAATTAAACCGTTCTATTATGACAGTGCTGCTTCTATCCTGGAGCAACGAATTATTCGGATGATGGTGCACCTTGGGATGCTTAAATTAGGGGAGAACGCTGTTGGACTTGCTGTGATGATGACGCCGTGGGGGATGGAGATAGCCGTGCCTAAACATCTATAGTAGTATGGAGGCATACAAGCAAATGCTTATGGGGATTACATATGTAGATTGAGGACTTCGACTTGGTTGCTGATAGGAACAATAGATGAAGTATTGATCAGAATGGGTAAATATGTAGAACGTAGACTGGATTGTTGAATATGATTTAGTAGGTGCCGTCACTTTTGAAACCGAAAACAAATCATCTTGATGGATATCAAAATATTAAAGCAATAAGGATCTCTTAAACAGCGGAGGTGTATCGAATGGACAAAATGAAGGCTACGTACGAAGTGATGCTAGGACTTGCGGCAGAAATGGTGTGGGATGAAGCGCTGCGAAAGCGTCGCTCCGACATCTTGCACCGTGAGATTGACACGGCGCTGGCTACAGGAGATAAATTGGCTTTTCGAAATCTTACAGAAGAACTTAAAAGTTTGGCATAAAGAAATGCGCTTAGCGCATTTCTTTTTTTATTAATTTGTTGTGGTCTTGCTAATGGAGCAATGAAGCTCACTTTCTGTATCAGTAAAAATCTAGATCTAGACGTTTGTACCCCTCTTTCAATATAATGGGAATTATAACTTCGGGCAAATTTGTGAACAGCGGAAACGACGAAGGATTGTATTATAGGGAGATGGACATAAATGAAATTCAGTGATTTTGAAGTTGAGCAATGGAAAGACAATCGAAATTTCTATGATACATGTCTCATACCTTTTACAGGATTAAGCGGTTCTGAGAGTCCCCCTGAGACGGTTCAAGCATTAGAAAGATTACGTGATTTCATGGATTTGGTGGAAATACCATTCAAGGGGCGTATCGTAACTTACCCAGCGATTCAGTATGGAGGGGGAGGATATGTCGATCTAATTAATGAGGTTTGCCGAAAAGTCAAATCCAGTGGTTTCCAGTATGCTGTAGTATTGACAGCGGATGTAGCACTTCTGAAGGAAGAAATCTTTGAAAGCGATTTAGTGCTCTCTCTGCCTATTATTGAGTCCTCTCTGGAAGGTAAGATTAATAGTGATATTAGTATGAAAATTCAAGAAATGTGGCGACGGTGAGCCTCTTTTAAATGTGACAGAAAATCAACAATTGTAGGCGAAAATCACTTTTTGGCCTGTCACAAATTAGACAATATTCTTGACGGGTTTTGGTGCCTAAGCTATTATTAGGTTGAATCGAAATGGTATGTGATGTATTTCATTGAAAAGATTTGAAAACGGATTATTTATAGTAAGGCATCTCTGATCGGACACCATAGATACTTTCTTATATCTTGTGAAGGGGGTTATATAACAGTATGAGCAGCCATAATGATCAACAGGATATTTGGCCTGAACAACCACCCAGCCGTAAAGAGATGTCGCGCAGGCAATTTTTGACCTACACGCTAGGTGGCGCTACTGCTTTTATGGGGGCAGGCACAATTCTCCCAATGGTCCGTTTTGTCGTGGACCCAATATTACATAAGAAGGGCGCAGGTGAATTTATAAAGGTTGCTGAAATAAGTAAAATCACCGAAGAGCCTCAAGAATTTACGTTTGAATTGAAGCAGAAGGACGGATGGTACGACAGTACAGCGACGCTGACTGCGTGGATCCGTAAAGACGCAAAGGGTGATATTTATGCGCTTTCACCCATATGTAAACATTTAGGATGTACGGTCGGATGGAATAACGATAAGGCTCATCCCGACGAATATCACTGCCCTTGCCACGGTGCGCGTTACACTAAACTCGGCAAAAATCTCGAGGTAGCTCCAAAGCCGCTTGACCAGTATAAAACGAAATTTGATAACGGCTGGGTTCTTTTGGGTGATATTGTGCCTAATACAGTAGCTAGTGGGGAGGCGTAGGTTCTAATGTTTAAAAATGTCTATAACTGGATTGACGAACGTTTGGATGTTACGCCAATTTGGAGGGACGTGGCCGATCACGAGGTTCCTGAGCATGTTAACCCGGCCCATCATTTCTCTGCGTTTGTGTATTGTTTTGGCGGACTGACCTTTTTTATTACAGTGATTCAGATCTTATCGGGTATGTTCTTAACGATGTATTATGTTCCAGATATTATCAATGCTTATGCAAGTGTTGAATATTTACAGTCTAGTGTTGCTTTTGGACAAATTGTTCGCGGAATGCATCACTGGGGTGCCAGTCTAGTTATTGTTATGATGTTCCTTCATACGATGCGTGTCTTCTTTACAGGCTCTTACAAAGCTCCGCGTGAGATGAACTGGGTAGTGGGTATGCTTATCTTCTTCGTAATGTTGGGGCTGGGTTTAACGGGTTACTTATTGCCGTGGGACAATAAAGCTTACTTTGCAACAAAAGTAACACTTGAAATTGCTAACTCTGTTCCTGTGATGGGTCCTGTACTAAAAGAGCTTATGCAAGGTGGTACGATTGTTGGTGCAGAAACATTGACTCGGTTTTTCGCACTACATGTATTCTTCCTCCCAGCGGTGCTTCTTAGTCTGCTCGTAGGACACTTTATTATGATCCGCAGACAAGGGATTTCTGGACCGTTGTAAGTTAATCTGAGAGAGGAGGAATACGGATGGCACATGGAAACAATTCGAAGGAAAAGGTTGTATACGTCGGTGATACCAGAGTTCGTAAAGGCAACGGATTTATCACACCTCCAGACTATTCAGCCTATCCTGGTAAATCGGAAGCCTTCATCCCTAACTTTCTGCTGAAAGAATGGATGGTTGGCGTCGTTGTACTTGTAGGAATATTAGTGCTTACTATTTCAGAGCCTGCGCCGCTAGGGTTTCCAGCGAATGCGAGTGCTACGGTTATCCCAATTCCTGACTGGTACTTCTTGTTTCTCTATCAGTATTTGAAGCTTCCATATGCTTCTGGTGATTATATCGTACTGGGTACATTAGGTGTAACCGGTGTAGCTTTTGGTTCACTTCTTTTAGCTCCATTTCTGGATACAGGCAGAGAACGCCGCTTCTATCGTAGACCGATCGCTTCATCTTTGATGTTCTTATCACTTGCAGCGATTGTGTACTTGACGAATACGGCTTGGACTGAATACAAACATGAGATGGCTGAAACCGGTCAAATTCCTGAAGATGTTCAACGGGAAGAGAAGGCGGCGGAGAATAGGGCGAAGGGCCTCCCAACCTCGAATGCGGTTAAAGCAAAGGAAGTAGCGATAGTAGACAAGGATGATCCAGCCATGGGACTCTTTAAGCAAGCTACCTGCATTTCTTGTCATGCCGCCGATTTGAAAGGGGCTGGTGGACCTTCTCTTCGTGGCGTAGGGGACACCCATGATAAAGAAGCAATCCTTACTATTATAAAAGAGGGTCAAGGGCAGATGCCGAAGATGTATGATACTGCTCTGGGAGCGGGGCTTTCGGATCAAGACATTGATGCCTTGGCAGACTGGCTTGCCAAACAAAAAAGCGAACAGTAAAATAATAATAACGCAAAACCTGATCGAAACTGCGGTCAGGTTTTTGTATGTCAATCGTAAAGTTGCCACTACTTGGGAGGTTAATGATCTGTATGTCAGTTCATGGGTTGGATAGACTGTTTAAACACCGAGGAATCATTTGGTTGTTATTTATTGTGAATCTTCTCGGTACCATTTATGGATACATATGGTATGGAAATCAATTGGAGTTCACGGCAGCTAACTTTCCGCTTTGGTTGCTGCCGTTTGTTCCAGATAGTCCAACCGCGAGCTTGTTCTTTACCTTGGCGCTGTTGCTAATGCTCTTTCCTCCAAAAAGCTATACGGGAATTAACGTTAGGGAGCTTATTGAAGCATTAGCGGTAGTGACGTCCGTAAAGTATGGGATTTGGGCGGTAAGTATGATTTTTGCTGGAGGGTATCAAGGAGATATTCTAGTGTGGAAAGATTGGATGCTGGTAATCTCCCATTTGGGGATGGCAGTGGAAGCCTTGATCTATGCGCGATTCTTTTCTTTCCGCAAAATGATACCGCTAGCGCTGTTCTGGACCCTTGCTAACGATTTGCTGGACTATTCCTATGGAATATACCCATGGTTACCTTCTGTACTGAATGATGATGTTACTCAGGTACAATACTTTACAATGGCGCTTACGGTGTTTAGCGTAATTGTTGCTTGGTTGTTTAGTAGTAGACAAAGACCAGTTGATTCTATCTATCAGTTTAAGAATAGGTTCTAGCAAGCAGTTCTAACCCTTGTCCCCTTGCCATACATTTAGAATTATAAGAAGTATAAGTTTTATACTATGCTTTATCCTTATAATTTTACGAGAAATGAATATCGTCTTTAAAGGACGACAACGTCGTTTCTTCTTAGGTAGGAGGGGGATGTCTCATGCTCCGCGGGAGATATTATGTGTTGGTTATTCTAGTATTTTGCTGGTTACTGACCAGCGTGAATGTTGAAAAAGCTTCAGCAGCGCAAGCGAATGCTGGTGAAGGTTCTGGCAATGTTTCGAAGCAAAGCGCTGATGTTAGTTCGGGCAACGGTCTGGTTGTGATGAGTGAGAAAACTGGAGCACAGCAGCTAGAACAAGCCGCTGAGGCATTGTATGGGTATGTCTTGGAAGGTGATGTGATGAAGGTCCGGCAAGAAACCGAAGAGCTCTCTAGGATCTTAGTGTCCTCTTCCTTTGAAGGAATGACTTCTGTAGAGGGCATTAATGCGCTGTCAGGGGTAATTATGGACCTGAAGGCTGCAGTGGCAAGTGCAAAAATATCTCAGCAGCAATTGGAGACTACAGCAACCAAGTTACGGTTAGCCGCCAACAGTCTTAATCAACCCGGACAGCCCATTTGGCTGCAGTATTATAAGCTAATCCGCGAGGATCTGAATGCGATGGAACGAAGCGGTGCTGCAAATGATCTGGCTGGATGGAAAGCGGCTGTAGAGAGACTGCAGAGCAGGTACGAGAATATTCGGCCAGCAGTGATCGTCTCCCGTCAAGCTGAAGTAGTAAATGCTTTTGATTCTTGGCTCTCTTATGCAGCAGGCATTCCTTCTTCTTCACAAAAAATCGAACGGGCCCGGTTGCTTGAAATAGTGTCTTACGGCCAGGATGCGGTGCGGGTAATGTTCGGAAAATCGAAGGATGAGCCGGCTTTGTCATTACCCCTGGCCTCACAAGAATTTGGGATTTGGGGAGGGCTAGCCGCAAGCTTTATTATTGCAGCATTAGCTTATGCGGGCTATCGTAAGTATCGTGGAGAAAATCAAAAATTCAAGCCGATTTAGTGAAATTGGCTTAATGAATAACAAAAAGGAGCGGGAAGAGTCCTCGCTCCTTTTTCTTTATGTTTCTCTGAATCCCTCGCCTTGAACATCATGCACATCACTTATAATTACGAACGCGTGCGGATCAATTGATTTGACTAATAAACTAAGACGGCGAATTTCCTGCCTTGAGACCACACAATACACCATATGCTTGGCTTGCTTAGAATACGCACCGATGGCGGGGATGAGCGTTACTCCTCGTTCTAATTCAGCAGTTATTAGATCGGCAATTTGGGGTGCCTCGTCACTAATGATAGTAAAAGCTTTGGCGGCATAAGCGCCTTCCTGGATGAAATCAATAACACGTGAAGCGATAAACACTGCGACAAGTGTGTATAGAATTTTTTCTTTGGGAATATAGAAGATGGAAGAACCGATAATGAAAATGTCGATAGCCAGAATAATCTGTCCCATGCTCCAGCCGAAATTCCGTCCCAGAATTCTTGCTACAATGTCTACGCCACCTGTTGTGCCACCAAAACGGAACACAATCCCAAGCCCTGTTCCAAGTGTCACCCCTGCGTATAGTGCAGCAAGAATAAAGTCATGTTCGGTGCTGAACGGCACGATCCATCCGGCAGAGATCAATCTTTCGAAGATCCACAAGAAAAGGGATAAAGACCCGATCCCTACACCTGTGTATACAATTTGGCGGCCGCCTAGGACTTTCCAACCCAGCAGAAACAATGGAAGATTGATTAGCAGCGTTGTTAAAAAGATTGGGATGTCAAAGGCATAATTAAGCAACAGTGTGATACCTGTTACGCCGCCTTCCATTAGCTGACTGGGAATGATGAAATACAGTAGACCGAATGCATATACGGCAGTGCCGAGCATGATGGGAGCAACTGTTTTACTGATTGTGATTACCTTGTTTGAATTCATGGAATCCCTCGTTAGGCCTTGTTAAGGCAGTTTTTCTTTTCCTATAATAAGTATACCTTTTCTTGCAGGTGTTAAAATATTCAAAAAAGATTTGTCTTCAAAACGTCTTTACGATAACATAGGGGCAAACAGAAGGCAAGATATACAGAGGGGGGCAAAGATACATTTTATGGACAAAAGTCTTGGTGACATTCAGCGTGAAGTAGACGCTTATATATCGCAATTTAAAGAAGGGTACTTCAGTCCGCTGTCTATGTTAGCCCGCATGTCCGAGGAAGTCGGAGAGTTGGCGCGGGAAGTTAATCATGAATTCGGTGAAAAGCCGAAGAAGTCTGATGAAGCAGAGAATTCTATTGAGCTTGAACTGGGAGATATTCTGTTTATTACCGTTTGTTTTGCGAATTCTCTTGGGATAGATCTGACTGAAGCGCATAATAAGGTTATGCATAAGTTTAATACCCGAGACGCTGGGCGTTGGACACCAAAAGACACCGATTAGGCCTCTATAACATATGCTGTACCAAACGAACGGGATTTAGCCGTGAGGATGGTGTGTATATGGATCAAAGAGATTATGTAAGAGAAGCCTACCGATCTATATTGCGAAGTGACTTTGCGGAAGCTATTGTTTGCTTTGAGGCTGCGATTGCGGCAAGTCCGGCAGATGCAGAAGTCAGATATCGTTGTTCCATAACGTATGCCCGCAGTGGTATGCTAGATAAAGCTTTAGTTCATGCTCAGGCCGCTATGAAGTTAGACGGTAGCAAACCTGAGTATAGTCTACATCTACAGCATCTTCAGGCTATGATGCATGTACAGGAAGCTAAGCGGTTGATAGAAGATGAAGATAACAAAACTCGCAACCCGTATCATCCGATTACGCTGCTTAAAGAGGCCATCACTCTTGACCCCTTATATGGGGATGCTTATGTATGGCTTGCCATTGCGCATAGTCGGGTAAATGAGCATATTCAGGCTATAGCTGCCCTGAAAGAAGTGATTTCTTTACATCCGGATGATTCTGGCTTGCGAGAATTGATGGTAGACCTTCAGAAATCCATACAATCGTATATGCAGTAACTATATAACCAGTGAAGGCGAGGATGAAAAGATATGAGCAACAAGATCAGAGTTATCGTATCCGGCGCAGGCGGGAGAATGGGTAAAGAGGTTATTAAACTTGTGCTGCAGGACGAAGAGTTAGAGCTGGCAGCTGCGGTAGATCGTTCAACGATGGATATAGACGCAGGCCGTCTTGTAGGTCTAGAAGACTCGGGAGTTATTGTAACTTCAGATCTTGAGGCTGCCCTCGCGGGAAGCAATGGAGATGTTGTAGTTGATTTCACTACACCACAATCAGCGTATACGAATACAGCACTAGCCATTAAATACGGAGTGCGTCCGGTTATTGGTACAACCGGATTCACACCGGAGCAAATTGTGGAACTGGACAAGCAGTGTCAAGACCAGGGGATAGGCGGACTCATTGCTCCTAATTTCTCCATAGGGGCTATTCTGTTGATGAAATTTGCGGCTCAAGCTTCAAAATACTTCCCGCATCTGGAGATTATCGAGTATCATGGTGACCAGAAACTGGATGCTCCATCCGGAACTGCAATTAAAACGGCAGAGATGATTTCAGAGGTTCGGGAAGAGCTTCGTCAAGGGAATCCTAAAGAAGAAGAAACGATTGAAGGTGCCCGCGGGGGTTATTATAACGGATTCCGGATACATAGTGTCCGTCTTCCTGGTGTGTTTGCCCAAGAAGAAGTGATTTTTGGCGGGTTCGGACAATCCTTAAAAATCCGGCATGATTCTTATGAGCGAGCAGGATATATGCCAGGCGTTAAGATGGGGATTCAGAAGGTTATGGAATACACTGGCTTGATCTATGGATTTGAGCACTTTATAGAATAGACAGGGGAGAACACCATGTTAAAAATCGCATTTATTGCACATGATCGTAAAAAAGATGAGATCGTAAATTTTGTATTAGCCTATGAGCATGTTTTTGTAGGTCATGAATTATTTTCCACGGGGACTACTGGCCAACGAATCATGGATGTGACTAGCTTGAAAATTCATCGCTATATGTCCGGCCCATTAGGTGGAGATCAGCAAATTGGCGCAATGGTAGCGCAGGATGAATTGGACCTTATTATTTTCTTGCGTGATCCATTAATGGCACAGCCACATGAGCCAGATATTACAGCTTTACTTCGTCTATGCGACGTATACGGTATACCTGTAGCTACGAATATTGCGACAGCTGAAGTGCTTGTGAAGGCGATTGATCGCGGTGACTTTGCTTGGCGTGAACTAGTTCATAAATACAAACCAGGTGTCGATGAATGAAGCTGGACATTCTTGTATTTGGAGCTCATGCTGATGACGCGGAGATCGGTATGGCAGGTACGATTGCGAAACATACCGCTGCAGGCCTTAAAGTGGGCCTATGCGATTTAACGGCTGCAGAGATGTCCTCGAACGGTACTGTAGAGCTACGCAAGGAAGAGGCGGAGCAAGCTGCTGATCTACTTGGTGTATCGGTGCGGACGAATTTAGGTCTATCAGACAGAGGGCTTTTTATAACGGAAGAGCATGTAGCAGCTGTTACGGCAGAAATTCGCCGTTTTGCGCCTGCGATAGTTTTTGCTCCTTATTGGGAAGATCGTCATCCTGATCATATAGCATGCAGTAAGCTGGTAGAAGAGGCGGTCTTTAATGCCAAACTACGTAAATATATGCCGGACAAGCCGGCAGTTTCAGCACCACAATTGTTTTTTTATTTTATAAATGATCTTGGACGAACGGATCTTATTGTAGATGTTACTGAACAATATGGGTTAAAGGAGCAGGCATTGTCCTGTTATCGCTCTCAGTTCACCAAACCGCTGGGTGCCGATGCTGTATCCACTCCGTTAACGGAGGGTTACATTGAGCGGGTCCGCTCTAGAGATATGTTACTTGGACAGCGCAGACTCATTCCTTATGCGGAAGGGTTTGCTACAAAAGTTCCTTATGCGGTAAATTTGTTTACTGCGGGGGATCATACTTTATAAAGTATAGAAGGGGACGGAACATGGATCGTTTGAAAATAGGTATTACCTGTTATCCGTCTCTTGGCGGCTCAGGCGTAGTAGCGACTGAATTAGGAAAACTCTTGGCCGAAAAGGGGCACGAAGTTCATTTTATTACACACAGTATTCCGTTTCGGTTAGGGAAGTTTCAGAAAAATATATTTTATCATGAGGTAGAAGTTAACGATTATTACGTATTTAAATATCCTCCTTATGACTTAGCACTTGCTACGAAGATGGCTCAGGTTGCTAAAATGCAGAATCTGGATCTGTTCCATGTTCATTATGCCGTTCCGCATGCTGTTTGTGCATTTCTTGCCAAGCAGATGCTTGGTAATGATATAAAGGTTGTAACGACCTTGCATGGCACTGACATTACGGTACTTGGACAGGACGAATCTCTAAAAGATCTAATCCGTCTTGGAATTAATGAAAGTGACGCTGTAACGGCTGTATCGAAGGATCTCATAAGAGAAACACGAGAAGTGCTGGATATTACTCGCGAGATTGATCTCACTTATAATTTCGTTGATCATCGAGTCTATTACCCGCGGGATGTATCGAATCTTCGGGAAGATTTTGCTTCACCTGAGGAGAAGATCCTGATGCACATCAGTAACTTCCGTCCAGTTAAAAGGGTAAGCGATGTTGTAGATATCTTTGCTAAAGTGAATCGTGAAATCCCTTCACGACTGCTGCTTGTTGGTGAAGGGCCAGATCTTCCCAAGATTCAAGCTAAGATCAGTGAAATGGGTCTGGAAGATAAAGTCCGCTTCTTAGGAAGACAGGATGAGATCGCTCAAGTCATTTCGTTAGCTGATTTGTTGCTGTTACCGTCAGAGAAGGAAAGCTTTGGTCTAGTTGCGCTAGAAGCGATGGCCTGTGGAGTACCGACTATAGGTTCTCAAACCGGAGGGATTCCAGAGCTAATTGAGCATGGCAAGACAGGATTTATTGCTCCGATTGGTGATACGGACACTATGGCGAAATATGCAATTAAACTCCTTTCGGATGATCGCATGGTGCAGCAATTCAGACAAGCCTGCCTGGAAACAGCCTGCAAAGATTTCTGTAAGGATTCGATTACAAGTCAGTATGAAGATATATATTACCGTGTGCTCGGGCGCAAGGTACCTAGACTGGATACAGTCAGGGGGTAAGGGGTTCGTAATGAAATGGAAAATGGCGCCATCCGATATGGCTCTTGCGGCGGAAAATGTAATTTCTGAGCTAACTCAGAATGGCCATGAGGCTTTTTGGGTCGGAGGCTGCATTCGCGATGAGCTGTTGGGTAGGCCAGTACATGATATGGATATTACAACTTCAGCAGTGCCGGAGGAAGTGATAGCCATCTTCGCACGCAGTATTCCGACAGGGCTAGCACATGGGACGGTCACTGTGCTTCAGGATGGGCATGGGTTTGAAGTGACGACATACCGAACTGAAAGTGGATATGTCGATCATCGTCGTCCGGAACATGTTGAATTTGTTAGTGATGTGAAGGAAGATTTGCGTCGTCGCGATTTTACGATTAACGCAATATGCTGCGGGCTAGACGGAGATTTGATTGATCCCTTCGGAGGCGAGAAGGATCTAGCTCTCCGTGTGATCCGCTGTGTGGGGGATGCAGAGGAACGGTTCGATGAGGATGCGCTTCGCATGCTTCGCTGCGTTCGTTTCGCATCGGTGTTAGATTTCTCCATCGCCAAGAATACGTGGAGGGGACTGTTGCGCCAGCGAGATAAGCTGGCGCATATTTCTGTGGAGCGTGTCCGCGCGGAGCTGGACCGCATCGTAGAGGGGCCGCATCCTCGGCGCGGCCTTGCAATGCTAGCGCGCTGCGAACTGCTCGCGCGCGGCAAAGCCCCGTTCCCCTGGACCGGAACCGATCTGGCGGCTGCTGCCGCCTTGACGGCCGGGATAGGGGAACTGGAGAGCGCCCACCTGCGGTGGGCGCTTCTCCTCCATGCCCTGAAGCAGTCGGCCCAGGAGGCCGATGAGCTGCTGCGGGCATGGACGTTCTCGGGGACGACGCGTACCAGCGTCGTCCAGGTGCTGCGGGTCCGCGAAGCTTGGACCGCTGCCCTGGAGGCAGTGCCGCCGGGGGAACCGGGCGGCACGGACCTACTGCGGCGGCGCTTCCTCGCCGCCGTGCTGACCTTCGGCGTGGAAGCGGCCGAAGGGTGGCTCTCGCTGCTGGCGATCTTGCCAGCAGGTGGCCTTCCCGCTGCGAACCCGCCAGCGGTTTCAGAGATTTCACCCGCTGTCACTACCCCAGCGGCGCCAGAGCTTGTAAATGGCTTGATCCATTTGCAAGCTGCAAGAGACTGGATCGCACAGATGCCGCTTAAGAGCTTATCGGAGCTTGCTGTTACAGGCAATGAGCTGGCGGAAGCGCTTGGGAAACGTCCGGGTCCTTGGCTCGGCAATATGCTGAGTGCACTTCTGCAAGCGACTGCTTCGGGAGATCTACTGAACAATAAACAAGTATTGCTGCTTGAAGCAAAAAGGATGGATGGACATGAGCTATGATAAGGCGCTGTCGCTAACCGAATTGAAGCAGGAAGCTTCCGATTCGAATTGGATAGACAGAGTTCAGCTCCTAGAGTCTGTCGTATCTACTCAGGAGGAAGCCAAACGATTGGCAGAAAGCGGCGCACCAGAAGGAACAACCGTAATCGCTGAAGAACAAACCGGCGCTAGGGGGAGAATGGGCAGAAATTGGTTTTCTCCTCGTGGCAAAGGGATTTGGATGAGTATAGTATTGCGGCCGAATTTACCCTTGTTACAGACTCCGCAGTTAACACTGCTTGCTGGAGTTGCCGTTTGTAAAGCAATACGTCGTGTGACCGGAGTCGATGCCGGTATTAAATGGCCGAATGATTTGCTTGCGGGCGGTCGTAAGATATGCGGAATTTTGCTTGAGTCTTCGCTAAGAGAAGGGGAGCTTCATTATTGCATCGCCGGAATTGGGATTTCTGCGAACTTGACTGAAGACGATTATCCTGATCATCTGAAAGAAGTGGCGACTTCACTTCGGATACAGCGGAGCGGTGTTCCTATTGACCGTTCGGAGCTGGTTAGAGCTGTGCTCGATGAGTTGGAATTGCATTACAATCTGTATATGAATCAAGGGTTTAAACCCATTAAAGAGCTATGGGAGTCGATGTCAGTTACATTGGGTCGCCAAATCGCCCTGAATAGCCCTCAGGGGCGTTCTGAAGGCGTCGTAGTAGGTCTGGATAACTTAGGCGGACTACTCCTTAAAAACAGCTCAGGGGACATTTCAAATGTATGCTCAGGTGAAATTGAGCTTTTATAAGTCTTTTCAATATGGCAGGGGTGTCATCCCTTGTCATATTTTTTTCGTGTAATTCCGAGTCCTTTTTGATATACTATGGGTCGGAGGCGGTATCGTTTTACGAACTGTACTCTTGATCTGATGAATTTATAATGTTTTTATTATTGGAATTACCTTCATAACTGCGTTAGACGGTTACGTTGGATTCTGCTCTGAGCCGTAAGGACCGAGACAGAAGGGACGATCGCGAGTGACTCTTTTTTGCCCTTCGGACCTTTTTAGCAAATGATTGCTAAAGGGTTTTTTTGTTGCGATTTTTACGGGGATGTTATTTCAAAAAGGAGGACGAAGAGAGAAATGGCAAACAAACAAGCACTTAATATTGTGAAAATGAAAAAAATGAAAGCAGATGGTGAACGGTTGAGTATGTTGACCGCTTATGATTACCCATCGGCTCTACTTGCTGAAGAAGCCGGTATCGACCTTATCCTGGTGGGTGACTCCCTGGGAAACGTGGTACTTGGATATGATACAACTTTACCCGTTACGATTGACGATATGGTCTACCATACTCGTTCCGTAACTCGAGGTGCACAAAATACGTTCATTGTGGCAGATATGCCGTTTATGACCTATCACGGAAGTGTAGATGAGACCCTGCGGGGTGTGCGCAGACTGATGCAGGAAGGGCGGGCTCATGCCGTCAAAATGGAAGGCGGTCTCGAAATTTGTGAGACAGTCGCTGCAGTTGTAGCTGCGGGAGTCCCTGTGCTTGGACATATTGGACTTACACCACAATCGGTAAATATGATTGGGGGCTACCGTATTCAAGGTAAGGACGCCAAAGACGCAAAACGTCTGATGGATGAGGCCAAGGCGCTTGAAGCAGCCGGTGCATTTGCAGTCGTACTGGAGCTGGTGACAGAAGAAGTCGCACAAGCGATTTCTGAGGCACTGAGCATTCCGACCATTGGGATTGGTGCAGGCCGTTATTGTGACGGTCAGGTATTGGTTTTCCATGATTTGCTGCGGTATGCCTCACCCTATCGTGAGAAACGTTTTGTCAAAACCTATGCGGATGTGGGTAATGTAATTCGTGAGGGGATTAGTCAATATGTGCAAGAAGTGAAGGATCGCTCGTTCCCAGATGAAGGCCATGTTTTTAAGGCAGATGAAACCGTTCTGGAATCTTTATACGGCGGTGCCGGAAAGGATGGGGAATAAGATGAGAGTTGTCAGAAGCATTGAGCAGCTGCACGAAGCTTTGGAGTATATGAGACAAGGTGGGCATACCCCGATTGGTTTTGTTCCAACCATGGGATATCTTCACGAAGGACATGCCAGTCTGCTTCGGCGGGCAGGAGAAATGAGCAACACGGTGGTTATGAGCATATTTGTGAACCCGCTGCAGTTTGGACCAAATGAGGATTATGATTCCTATCCGCGCGATGAAAATCGTGATTTGGAGCTGGCGGAACGCGAAGGGGTCGATATTGTATTTATCCCCAGTGTAGAAGAAATGTATCCGCAGCCTACCCGGACTACAGTCTCAGTATCTGAGCTTACTACTCGACTTTGCGGAGCTTCGCGTCCAGGGCATTTTAATGGCGTAACTACAGTTGTGAATAAACTATTTAATATCGTGCAGCCGGATTATGCTTTCTTTGGACTAAAGGATGCCCAGCAAGTAGCAGTGCTCCGCCGAATGGTGTCCGATTTAAATATGAATGTTGAAATTGTACCTTGTCCTATCATTCGTGAAGGGGATGGACTTGCGCTTAGCTCACGAAACGTATTCTTATCTTCGGAGGAACGTAGTCAGGCATTAGTGCTATCTCGTTCCTTACGTGAAGCACGTCAGTCCATTGAAGAAGGGAAAGTAAGAACCGTTGCTGAAGTGCGGGAATTGTTAACATCGGTTATTTCCAGCTCTCCTTTGGCGGTCATTGATTATGCGGAAATACTGACATTCCCTAATCTGGAAAGTTTAGACCGCGAAGCTTTAATAACGGATGTAGAAGGGGAAATTATTATAGCGCTTGCTGTGAAGTTTGGCAGAACACGCTTAATTGACAATAATGTATTTATTCCAAAGGAGGTTGCCGCTCTTGTTTAGACATATGATGAAATCCAAAATTCACCGCGCTACGGTGACAGAAGCGAATTTGAATTATGTGGGTAGTATTACCATTGATGAGAACTTAATGGAAGCGGCAGATATTCTTGAAAATGAAAAAGTACAGATCGTGGATAACAATAATGGTTCACGGTTAGAAACGTATGTTATTCCTGGACCTCGCGGAAGTGGTGTGATCTGTCTGAATGGTGCAGCTGCCCGTCTTGTTCAACCAGGAGACACAGTAATTATAATTTCATATGCGATGTTGTCTTCGGAAGAACTGGAGTCGCATAAGCCAACAGTGGTATTCGTGGATGAGAACAACAGACCCGTGAAGCTGGCTGATCATGAACTGCATGCTACAATCGCTTAAATAATGGACTTACGCCATGTAATGAATGGCAGGGATGAAAGACCCCGTTCTCGCAGAAAATGAAGTCAGGCAAGCTGAACTGATTTCATCTTCAGTAAAGGGGGATAGCCCATGTTTCAACATTTGTTTGCTGAAATGAACAAGGTGCTTCAGGAGATCGTTACAGACTACCCTACAGCGGAGGGTGCCCGCCGGAATGAGCTTTTATGCAATTATAATATGCTGCACCGACTAAGCGATAAAGTAATGGATGAATGGCTGGCCTTTGCAGAGAAGCTAAGTCACTTTCGTGAAAGTGTAGATTTTACGACTGTGGTTGAAGAGGACATGCCAGAGCAGGAAGCACCCGAGCTCTGCATGGATACTTTTGTTAGAGGCCAGGGGTATTATAAGCTGCTGATGTATGGAAAATGTATTGAGCAGTTTAAGGAAGTTATTGCCCAATATCCGGATAGTTTGGCTGCTCGCTTATATTTAGCCATCTCTTACCTTCAGGAAGGGGATGGAGAAGCGGCGTGGAGTCATTTGAACCATATGCTCGGTTTGATACGGGAAACCAAGCTGAAAGCAATGGTTTATAACGCTTTAGGGTGCATCCGGGCTTCACAGGAACGCTTCAATGAAGCGCAGGAGCTGTTTGGCCTCTCGTTGCAGCTTGACCCTGCACTTCCTGAACCGACGGTTAATTTGGAGGTTTGCCGCCGCCGTGGAGGAAAGCTTCATTTCGGAAATCAGCTTGTTTCATTATTGTAAATTATTACGTTTACGGTTTATTATTCCGCATTTTCATTCAAGCGATGCATCCCCTGAACCAGTGGTGTGCATCGCCTTTTTTCGCAACTTCTGTTATGCTGATTAAGAGTCTCAATTGAAAGGGAATAGAATTATAATGAAATTTGCCGTGCTTGATTTTGAAACAACGGGAACCCAATCCGTGGGTGAAATTATCCAGGTTGGCCTTGCAATTATAGAAGAAGACCGGTCCATCTCCCGGGTATATGGTTCCTACGTCAAGCCCGGAACGCCGATACCTCCTTTTATAACTGGTCTAACGGGGATTACCGATGATGATGTAAAAGATGCGCCTGAGCTGGATGCGATGATGATGGAGCTTGTTCCACTCTTGGATGATGTTGTGCTTGTAGGGCATAATGTCGCATTTGATTTCCATTTTTTACAAAATGCATTAGACAGATGTGGGTATTTACCATTTCAAGGGCGGATTTTAGATACGATTGACTTTCTAAAAATCTGCTTTCCTTCCCTGACATCCTATCAACTAGGGTCAGTTAGTGCACATTTTGGAGTGACACATGATCGTCCGCATCAGGCAGATAGTGATGCACTGGCGACAGCTCTTGTGCTGTTGAAATGTCTGGAGGAGCTGTACAGTTTACCGTTACTCACCATCCAGCGACTATGTGAGCTGTTTACCGAAGAGGATAGTGATTTAGGTTGGTATTTTGATGGTCTGCTGCGTGAGCGGGAAGCGGAGACGCTTCAACCCGAAGGTGATCTGACTTTCTATCGTCAATTAGCGCTTGCAGTAGGGGATTGGAATGAACTAGCTCCACCTCGTGACGAGCATGCTGAGAATCCGCTACAGAATTTATCATTTAAAGATTATATGGATGAAGTAACGAAACGGCTTAAAGACACTTTGCCACAGTATGAAAGCCGAGAAGCTCAGGATATTATGATCAATGAGGTGATAACGGCACTTGCCGAAGACAAACATCTATTGATCGAAGCAGGGACAGGAACCGGCAAATCGCTTGGTTATTTGTTGCCTGCCATATACCAAAGTGTTCGCACTAATGAAAAAGTTATGGTCAGCACTCATACCATTAATCTGCAGGATCAATTGCGTGAGCGTGATATTCCTTTGTTAACGCAGGTAGTTCCGTTTCCATTTAAAGCTGCGATTTTTAAAGGCAGAGGGCATTATTTGTGTCTTCGTAAGTTTGAACATAAAATTAATAAAAAAGACTTTATAAGTCCAAGGGAAGATGCACTTACTGCGGCTCAGATGATCGTTTGGCTGACACAAAGTGAATCAGGAGATGACGAAGAGCTCAATTTAAGCGGTCGTGGCGGAGATTTCTGGGAGACGGTAGCAAGCGATACCGATTCTTGTCTCGGTCGCTCCTGTCCTTGGTTCCGCAAGTGTTATTACCATCGGGCAAAACATGAAGCGGGTATTGCTGACGTGGTTATTACGAACCACTCTAAGCTTTTCGCAGATGTTAAGGCTGGGCACCAGCTACTCCCGGCTTATGAACATCTTGTTATTGATGAGGCCCACCATCTGGAGGATGTGGCTGGCAAGCATTTAGGTATGCATATGAAGCATTTCACGGTGGCTCACACGCTGTCCCGATTATACAAGGATAATCGTAACGGCCAACTCCCAACGCTTCGTCAAATGCTTCAGTCATCAGGCAGTGAGGAAGCTTCTGAATGGAGCGGAGTTATCGATAGAATCTATCCAGATCTGCTTACTGTAAAAGAAACCTGGGATCTACTTAGTGACAAGCTATTCAGCCTCTTGCCGGAACGTAGCGATGCAGCAGCGGGAGAAGCTGGACAGCTAGTCATGCGGTTACTTCCTACCCGTAAACCGAAGGATTGGGATGAATTGGTTGCTTTAGAGAATACTATGAATCTGACATTAAGCGAAATTATCCGTAAGGGTGATAAAATGCTTAATGAGATGCGTGATCAAGAAGGTCAATCTTCTTCAGATAGTCTAGTAACCGATATTAGCGGCTTATTCAAGGATTTAGCTTCTATACGTGAGCAAGTACGGTTTTTTATGGGATTAAACGACGAGAATGTAGTATATTGGCTGGAGGCGAATGGAAATTATCGCAGCAAATCGCTACAGCTATATGCCGTCCCTGTTGATGTTAGTACCCAGCTTAAAGAGCTGTTCTTCGACAAAAAGAAAAGTATTGTGTTAACCTCGGCGACGCTTTCTGTCGATAAATCGTTCCAGTTTATGATTGATAATCTCGGACTCAATGAAGCTGCGGAAGAGGGGCGTCTAATGACATCTCTCCTTCCTTCTCCCTTTAAGTATCGGGAGCAGGCACTATTAGTAATTCCACGGGATTTCCCTAGTGTGAAAGGCAGTGTGGGTGATGCCCGATTTGTCGATACGCTCGTACAGTCACTAGCAGAAGCGGCAATTACGACACGCGGACGGATGCTTGTTCTGTTTACTTCTTACAAGATGCTGCGCCAAGTTTACGATCCTCTGAAAGAGGCTCTAGCCTCACAAGAAATTACGGTGCTAGGTCAAGGCGTGGAAGGTGGAAGCCGCAGTAAGCTGATTCGACGTTTTCAGGACAGTGCTGCTTCAGTTCTACTTGGAACTAGCAGCTTCTGGGAGGGAGTAGATATTCCGGGTGAGGCATTGACATGCCTGGCCATCGTGAGGCTTCCATTTCAACCGCCTAATCACCCTCTAGCGGAAGCGAAGTCTGAGTTATTACAAGCCCAGAAGAAGAATCCGTTTATGAAATTGTCGGTGCCTCAGGCAGTTATCCGCTTCAAGCAAGGATTTGGAAGACTGGTACGGACAGCGCAGGATCGGGGTATTGTTATAGTGTATGACACTAGGGTTATCGAATCTCATTATGGGAAGTATTTCCTTTATTCGTTGCCTGGCCCGAAAATGGAACATATGTTGACGGATCAAATGGTTCCTCGTATAGCAGAGTGGTTGGAAGACGGAGGCGTTTCTTAAGAAGGACATCTTCTGTTTAATTAATCACTCCACAATGAAGGGCGGTATAAGAGAATACCGCTCTTCATTGAGACGAGGTACAGAAATTTTAATAGGATTTAAACAGATTAGTACTTAAATTAGGAGGTAAATTATGAAATCGGATAAAATATCAGAAGCCGTTGTTCGAAGACTTCCTGTGTACTTACGTTTCTTGAATGATCTCCAGAAACGTGAAATATTAACCGTTTCCTCGCAAGAATTAGGACAAAAACTTGATCTCAATCCCGCTCAAATCCGTAAAGATTTAGCGTATTTTGGAGACTTCGGCAGAAAAGGTATTGGGTATGACGTAACTTATCTTATTGAGAAAATCCGTCATATTTTAAAGCTGGACCAACAGCTGAATGTGGCTTTAGTAGGTGCCGGTAACCTTGGACATGCATTATCTAATTATAATGCTTATCTGAAAGATACTATGAAGATTACCGCTATATTTGACTCTTATGCACCTAAGGTAGGGCGGAAAATCAACTCTCTTACGGTTCAACCCATGGAGGAGCTAGGTCAGACAGTTCGTGAGCAAGGCATTCGAATTGGGATTATTACAGTACCTGACTCAGAAGCGCAGAATGTAGCAGATATTCTTATTGAATCTGGTATTGAGGCGATTTTGAATTTTGCACCAGTGATTCTAAAAACACCACCGAATATCCGGGTTCATGCAGCCGATTTTACAACGGATTTGCAAAGCCTTGCTTATTATTTGAAAGACGGAAAGGAAGAAAGCGGAAATGAAGAGTAGTAAAACGATTATCAAAGGCGGGCGTTTTCTTATTCCGGGAACGGATGAGCCTGTTCTTAGTGGATATATGACTATTGAAGATGATTTGATCACTTACATAGGAAAAGAAGAGCCTTTGATGGAAGAAGGTGTGCAAGTTGTTGATGGCAGTCGTCTGTTGTTTATGCCTGGTCTGGTAAACACACACGGCCATGCCGCAATGTCATTGCTTCGTGGTTATGGAGATGATTTAGCGCTTCAAGTGTGGCTTCAGGAAAAAATGTGGCCGATGGAAGAGAAATTCACCGGAGAAGATGTGTACTGGGGAACCTCCTTGTCTGTTCTGGAAATGCTGAAAGGTGGCACTACAACCTTCCTGGATATGTATGATCATATGGATCGAGTAGCTGAGGTGGTCGAATTGTCAGGTATCCGTTCCGTATTGATGAGAGGCGTAATCGGCCTTTGTCCAGAGGAAGTACAGAATCACAAGCTTGCGGAAGCGATTTCTTTTGCACGTAACTGGCATGGAAAGGCTGACGGTAGAATTACAACGATGATCTCGCCACACGCCCCATATACCTGCCCGCCGGATTTCTTTGTTAAGTTTGTACAGGCGGCACATGATTTGGATTTACCGATGCATACCCATATGTCCGAAACGAAACGCGAAGTGGAGCAGAATGTAGTGGATTACGGACTGCGGCCTGTAGCGCATTTAGAGAAGCTTGGAATGTTCACACGTCCGTCTATTGTTGCTCATGGCGTTCATTTGAATGATGAAGAGATCGAGATTCTGGCTCGTCATAATGTAGGTGTATCTCATAACCCGGGAAGTAATCTAAAACTGGCTAGTGGAGTTGCTCGTGTTACAGATCTTCTAAAGGCCGGTGTGAAGGTGTCGCTGGGTACAGATGGCGCGGCAAGTAATAATAACTTGGATATGTTTGAAGAGATGCGTCTTGCAGCACTTATCCATAAAGGTGTAAGTGGTGATCCTACGGCTGTACCGGCTCCGGAAGCTCTGAGTATGGCTACAGAGTATGGCGCGAAGTCTATCTTTTTAAATGATGTGGGCAGGCTCGCTGTAGGCATGAAAGCTGACTTTATCGCGATTGATATAGACCAGCCGCATTTACTACCGCACACAGATTTGCTGTCTCATGCTGTATACTCTGCCAGTGCCAAGGATGTTGAGCATGTATGGGTGAATGGTAAACAGGTTGTAAAACATGGACAATGTCTAACGTTAGATGAGGAAGCTATCCGTCGTAAGGCGCAAGAATCCTTTGAGGGGCTGCTCAAGCGCTAGTCTAAGATCATAAATTAACTGAAAGGCTGTGACTTTCTGCGTTTGCAAAAGTTACGGCCTTTTCTGTAAATATAAGAATTTATATGAATGAATATGAAACTTTGGATAAACACACGGGTGTGTTATATAATCAAAAAAGATATATTACTAGAAAGGGAGCTGTACCTTGAAGAAAAGGAAAAAATGGATCCTCCTGGGGTCAGTTCTGATTCTGCTCCTTCTGTTTGGACTTATCCAGTTCTATGCCTATATTATGAAAGATCAATGGAACGAGCGAGATATTGCTAAGGATATCGCCAAAACCAGCGCTGGTCTGACAGAGGTAACTAAAGCACAGAAATCCGTGTGGGATGAAAATGCAGTGTACTGGGTCTTAACAGGGAAGAATCAATCCGGGACCGAGTTGATGGTATGGGTACGCTTTACTGTAGACGGGAAGTTTGCAGAAGGCAACGACGCAGTATATGCTGAGGAACTGAGTAAAGGGACCTCTGAAGCGAAAATACGCAGCATAATTAAAGCTGATCTTCCGGACGTTAGTATCGAGCGGTTGTTGCCGGGGGTATATAACGGAGAGTACGCATGGCAGCTTTTTTATAAACAAAGCGGTCGGTATTATTATCAATTTTATCGGTTCTCAGATGGAGCTCGAATGGGTGAAGGATATAGTTTACCCAGCCGCTAAAATAAACAAGAGTACTATACTAGAAACAAGCGGACCATTTATGGTTCGCTTGTTTTCGTTAATTTGATGGATTATTTTGATATACTTGTAATGTACTATTTGTGATATACTAAATAGGCAGTTTTTATATATTCTTTTTAAAAAACACATGTGAAAATGAGCCTGTTAATGACAAGTAACGGCCCTTTTTTAGTTGAAATAAATCAATATATTTATTGAATTGGAAAAAAATAAAAAATAAAATTTTAAATATCTTCACACTTTTTTTCATTATCGTATATACACTTGTGATATACTACTGTTTGTAAATAGAACAGTAGTAAGAGAATGTTAGGCTCTGATGAGCGCTTAACAGCTTTGATTTATTGATCATTCTGTTTACATTTTGTCATCTTTGAGAGGAGGACGTTTCTTGAAATTACGTCTTGTACCTGTACTGATAACGTCTCTACTGTCGGCTACTCTATTGTTCGGAGGATTCTTTTTATATCGTCAGTTTGCTTTACAGGAACCGCTCCAAAAGATTGTATCCGGTTATGAGGGAGTAAATAATTCACATATTAGTATTAACCGCGATGAGGTCACTTTGAAACTTGATTTGCAGCCGGGCACGAATTTACGTGATCTGGTATCGTATGTATCCAAAGAAGGAAAGTCAGTGATTGAAGGACGTAAACTTAAACTCGATGTGGATCAAAATTCAAATGAATTATTAGATGATTACTGGGATAAAGCGTTGTTCTCTGTAGCTGAAGCCATGGAGAGCCGTAAATATACTCTTATACCTACAGAACTTGATAGATTAAAAGAGCAACATTCGGAATATAAAGATGTGATAGCAACAACTGAAATTGACGACAACAATGTGTATGTAAGCTTGAGTAATGGAAAAGAAAGTAAATTCGTTATTTTGCCGCGAAAACCTGCGACCTTGGGGGTATGGAATAATGCCTAAGTATCTAAAAGAAATTTTACTCGGATTTATTCCTGTACTGTTTATTTTCATGGCTTTTTTAGGTATTAATATATTCCCAATTGTTATAGCAGCTGGAATGCTTACTGCACTGCTTATAATTGCTCATTTGCGCGGCGGGCTTACGGTGAACGCTGGCGCTGGGAAAAAACGCAAGAAGGAAGGACCTTCGAAGCTAACTTTTGAAGAAATTGGCGGGCAAGACAATGCGAAGCAAGAGCTTCGTGAAGCACTCGATTTTTTGATCCGTCATGAGGAAATTAGCAAATTTGGGATTCGCCCCTTAAAAGGGATTCTGCTCACTGGTCCTCCAGGAACAGGTAAGACCCTTATGGCCAGAGCGGCTGCACATTATACAAACTCCGTATTCGTAGCTGCATCAGGTAGTGAATTTGTTGAAATGTATGTGGGTGTCGGGGCCGGCCGGATTCGTGATTTGTTCAAGGATGCCCGTAGCCGCGCTGTTAAGGAGAACAAGCAGAGTGCCATTATTTTCATTGATGAAATTGACGTAATTGGCGGTAAACGTGAAGGCGGGCAGCAGCGTGAATATGATCAGACCTTGAATCAGCTGTTGACTGAGATGGACGGTATTTATAATAACGAAACACCGCGTATTCTGCTGGTAGCTGCAACAAACCGGAAAGAAATGCTTGATTCGGCATTGCTACGTCCTGGACGGTTCGACCGTCATATTCAAGTGGACATGCCTGACAAGAAGGGCCGGAGATCGATTCTCGAATTGCATGCGAAGAATAAACCTCTTCATCCAGAAGTGAGTCTCGACAAAATTGCTGAAGAAGCCTATGGCTTCTCCGGTGCTCAGCTGGAAAGTGTCATGAATGAGGCTGCGATTTATATGATGCGTGAGGATTTGACGGAAGTTGAGCAGCGGCATCTGTCAATGGCGATTGACAAGGTAATGATGGGTGAAAAAACGGATCGAGAAACCAATCACGAAGAGAAAAAGAGGGTCGCTATTCATGAATTGGGACATGCCATCATGGCAGAGCTCCTTCGTCCAGGAAGCGTTAGTCAGGTTACACTGACTCCGCGTGGGCAAGCCCTTGGATATGTGCGGCACAATCCTCAGCAAGAACAGTATTTGTACACCAAAGATTATTTGGAAGATCAGATTATGATTGCCCTTGGTGGAGCGGCGGCTGAAGAAATGTATTATGGCGGACGAAGCACAGGTTCACGTGCTGATTTCGATCAGGCGCTGAATATTGTGGAAACGATGATGAAGTCAGGATTAACTTCGCTGGGCATTGCCAAGTTGGAAATGGTTACCACTGAAGAGCTTATGAAGGAAAATAGTAAGATATTGGATGAACTGATGACGCGCACTCGTGAGCACCTTGAAAAGCAACGAAATGTATTTGATTACTCTCTTGACATTTTAATGAAGGAAGAAGTACTCTCTGGAGAGCAATTTCGATGTCAATTTCGTGACAGCGTCCTTTTACCAGCATAAATTTTTATGCTGGTTATTTTTTTTTACTTTTCAGGCATGCTAAGATATCATTATATGTCGGGCTTTATAAATTTTTGCGACAGACAAGGTACAATACAAAAGTATAGATACCTGAAAGGATGGAGACTTTTTTATGAATTTCAAAAAAATAGGTGTCATCGGCGGTGGCACAATGGGACAAGGTATTGCTGAAATGTTAGCAGCCAAAGGCCTGGATGTATTGCTGGTGGAGAAAACCGCAGAAAAACTGGACTACTCTTACGAAATGATCGAGACAAGTCTAGATAAGCAATTGGAGAAATGGGCGATCACTCAAGCAGAAAAGAAGCTGATTCTTAGCCGCATTCAAAAAGTGACACATTTCGCAGAGCTCAGCTCTTGTGATATGGTCATCGAAACCATTGTTGAGGATTTGGAAGAAAAGAAAAAGATTCTAAATCAATTGGATCAAGTATGTCCAAATCACATTATTCTTGCCAGCAATACGTCAACACTTAGCTTGACTGAACTTGCAAGTTCTACAATGTATCCGGAACGCGTGATCGGAATGCATTTCATATATCCTGTTGCTAAAGTGGATCTTGTTGAAATCGTACGCGGTCTGAAAACTTCAGATGCTACTTTTGAAGACACAAAATCCTTTGTTGATGAGATTGTTGAGAAAAAAGGTGTAATGATTTATGAATCCCCAGGATTTGTAACATCACGCCTCATTTGCTTGTTTATCAATGAAGCTATGCATGTGTTGCAAGAGGGCGTTGCCTCCGCACAGGATATTGACGATGCTATGCGTATCGGTTATCAATTCCAATATGGACCGCTTGAAATGGCTGACAGATTCGGCTTGGATTCGGTTCTTGCTGCGCTTGAAAATATGTTCCGTGAATACGGTGAATTGAAATACCGCCCTTCTACAATTCTCAAGAAGATGGTACGTGCAGGACAACTGGGTATGAAATCAGGAGAAGGCTTCTTCAAGTACGACAAGGATGGTGACCGTGTATGAATATTCTAGTTATTAACTCAGGTAGTTCTTCTTTGAAATATCAGCTCTATAACATGAACGATGAATCGGTTTTGGCTAAAGGTTTGGTTGAACGTATTGGAATGGACTCCTCTATTCTGAATCATAAACCGACTGGCAAAGCGGAAGTGACAGAAGTAAGCGAAATCCTGGAACATAATACTGCGATTCGTAAAGTCCTTGCTTGTCTTACAGACAAGGAGCATGGTGTAATTGAATCCATTAAAGAAATTGATGCTGTAGGTCATCGCGTAGTGCATGGTGGTGAATTCTTCAAAGCCTCCGCACTTGTGGATGCTGACGCAAAAACGAAAATTCGTCAATTGTTTGACCTTGCACCACTGCATAACCCAGCAGCAATGATGGGGATTACGGCTTCTGAAGTAAATATGCCGGGTGTACCGCAGGTCGTTGTATTCGATACTGCCTTCCACCAAACGATGCCTGAGAAAGCTTATATGTACGCTATTCCTAGAGTACTGTACAATAAATATAAAGTTCGTCGTTACGGCGCACACGGTACATCACATGACTTCGTAAGCAAGGCTGCTGCGGAGTACTTGGAGCGTCCGCTGGAAGATCTGAAGATCATTACTTGTCATATCGGTAACGGCGGTAGTGTAACTGCAGTTCAGGGCGGAGTGTCCGTGGATACTTCGATGGGTATGACACCTCTGGAAGGTTTGATGATGGGTACACGCAGTGGTGACCTTGACCCAGCAATTGTTCCTTACGTAATGAACAAGGAAGAATTGTCTGTAGGTGAAGTGAACTCCATGTTGAACAAACATAGTGGTCTCTTAGCAATTTCGGGCGTAAGCAGTGACATGCGTGATATTATTGAGGGTATGGAAAAAGGTGAGCCTAATTCCACGCTAGCTTTTGAAATGTATGAGTACCGCTTGCGCAAGTATATCGGTTCATATACGGCTGCCATGAACGGTGTAGATGCGATCGTATTTACTGCCGGTGTTGGTGAAAATGCTTCATTGCTTCGTGAGAAACTGCTAAATAACCTTACTTTCCTGGGTATTGAGTTGGATGCTGAAGCTAACAAAGTTCGTTCAGGCGATCCACGTCGTATCTCTACGGTAGATTCCAAGGTACAAGTGCTAGTAGTTCCGACAAACGAAGAACTTGTCATTGCACGCGATACACACCGTATTGTGCAAGGAATTAACGGCTAAATTAGAGGAGAGATTGAAGGCATGGCTAACAAGAGTGTAATCAAGAACGTGAATGAACATGTTGGAGAGAGCGTTGTTATCGGTTGTTGGGTAAACAACAAGCGCTCCAGTGGTAAAATTCAGTTCCTGCAGCTTCGCGATGGTACAGGTTATATTCAGGGAGTTGTAGTGAAATCAGAAGTACCTGAAGAGGTATGGGATGCTGCTAAGAGCCTCACGCAGGAGAGCTCTTTGTATGTGACCGGAATTATTCGCGAGGAGCCTCGCAGTCAGTCCGGGTTTGAAATGACTGTAACTGGAATTGAAGTCCTGCATCTTACAGAAAATTATCCTATTACTCCGAAAGAGCATGGCGTAGATTTCTTGATGGATCACCGTCATCTCTGGCTTCGTGCCTCGAAGCAGCGTGCTGTTCTGGTTATTCGTGCGGAAATTATTCGCGCAATCCAACAGTTCTTTAACGAGAGTGGATTTACAAAGGTAGATCCTCCGATTCTGACACCAACGTCGGCAGAGGGAACTACTAACTTATTCCACACGAAGTACTTCGATGAGGATGCCTATCTGACCCAAAGTGGACAGTTGTACATGGAAGCTGCTGCAATGGCACTGGGCCGTGTATATTCCTTTGGACCAACTTTCCGTGCGGAGAAATCCAAGACTCGTCGCCACTTAATCGAGTTCTGGATGATCGAGCCAGAAATGGCCTTTACAGATCACGAAGAAAGCTTGAAGGTACAAGAAGAGTTTATTAGCTTCGTTGTGCAATCCGTATTGAAGAATTGCCGTGCGGAGTTGGAAGCAGTAGGTCGCGATATTTCCAAACTGGAGAATATCAAAGCGCCATTCCCAAGGATTACTTATGACGATGCAATCAAGTTCTTAAACGATAAAGGCTTTGAAGATATTGCTTGGGGTGATGATTTCGGTGCACCTCATGAAACAGCAATCGCAGAAGCATACGATAAACCTGTATTTATTACTCACTACCCTGCTTCTTTCAAAGCGTTCTACATGAAGCCGGATCCAAATCGTCCAGAAGTCGTGCTGTGTGCGGATATGATCGCTCCAGAAGGCTACGGAGAGATTATTGGTGGCTCACAGCGGATCGATGATCCTACACTGCTTGAAGAGCGTTACAAAGAGCATAATCTTTCGATGGACTCTTACAAGTGGTACATGGATCTGCGTACTTACGGATCTGTACCTCACTCTGGTTTTGGACTTGGACTTGAGCGTACTGTAGCTTGGATCTGTGGCCTTGACCATGTACGTGAGACTATTCCATTCCCACGTACGCTGTACCGTCTCTACCCATAAGTTCTTATATTTGAAGGGGGACGTTCATGGACGGCAAAGGATGGAGTACCTGGGGCGAAGGCGTCTCCTTCGGTCTGGAGAACGGAATGGCCGTCATACCTTATGCATTACTGAAGTATTACCGGAAGCTGAATTTAAGCGGAAGTGAGGCCATGTTGCTGATCCATCTGCTTTCTTTCAGGCAGGTGGAAGGGATTGACTTCCCTTCGCTTGAGGAGCTTCAGGTCGTAACAGGCCGTAGCATATCTGTTCTAGCAGGAGAATTGCAGAAGCTTATGAAGGAAGGTTTCATTAGTATCGATGGAGACAACGATGAACTAAGAGACATCCATTATGAACGCTACAACTTCTCAGGGTTATACGGAAAGCTTGGTGCTTATCTAGCGACAGTTGTGCAAGAGCATGAGCAAGATAAGCACGCAGGGGGCTATGCAACCTCGGCACCACGGGCTGCTTCAGGGGGTGGATTCGGCGGAAAGCCCCCCTCATCTCCTTCTCAACTTGGAGCTGAAGAGGAAAGCCGAAATCTGTTCAGTATTTTCGAAAAGGAATTCGGACGTCCGCTATCTCCAATGGAATGTGAGACGATATCTAGTTGGGTGGATCAAGACCGGTATCCCGAGGAGCTGATTCTGTTAGCACTGAAGGAATCTGTATTTGCAGGAAAGGTTCATTTCCGTTATATTGATCGAATATTGCTGGAATGGGCCCGCAACCGGGTCAAGAACGCTCAGGATGTTAAGAACTATACGCAAAAATTCCGCAATGGCGGAAGATAGCTTGCTCAGGAGAGAACCGCATTGCTTTAGCCCATCGCTAAAGTCAGTGCGGTTTTTTTAATATTTCTATAAAAAAATGCAGGGGTAGTTGTAATCGATGGCGTCTATTGCTGTGGGAAGGAGGGGAGAGTCATTGAAGAAGAGGTATTAATTCGGCAGATTTGCCAAGGTGACGAAGATGCGTTCCGCCAATTTGTAAATACATACAGTCAGCAAATTTACAAAATTACTTATTCTGTATTACGCGATGCCAAAATGGCGGAAGATGCTGCTCAGGAAGCTTTTTTACAAATGTACAAATCTCTCCCTGACTACCGTTTTCAAGGCTTGAAATCATGGATTACACGGATCGCCTTAAATAAGGCAATCGATGCTAAGCGTAAGCGTGATCGACTTAGGGAACTGCCTGTTGACTATGAGCTTGTACTAAGCCAGACTGCTTCCAACGAGGAGGATGTGTTGTCAGGTGTTGTACGCCGTGATCGGATGGATCGGCTGCTCAGTGAAATTAATAGCCTGCCAGAAACTCATCGTGGAATTATGGTGGCTTATTATCTGGAACATAAAAAATATGATCAGATTGCTGCAGAGCAGGGGATTTCACTGAAGACGGTAGAATCCAGATTATATAGGGCGAGACAATGGATTCGAAACCATTGGAAGGAGGACGAATGGCTATGATGAAGCGTGGAGAAGATCCAAACCAACGTGAACAAGCAAAAGCGTATGTTGAAGGTCACATGGAAGAAACGATCAGAGAAGATTGGGAACGATTGCTGTTGGAAGATGAAGAAACGTTTACTTCCTATATGGAAATGCTGGATGAGCTACAGGAGGATCTGCCTTCATTGGAGAATTCGTCTATTTTTGCAGAGAGGGTTATGGTAGATTGGGCTAAAATGACGGAATCTTCAGCAGCATTGGAACAAGTGACGGTTGAAGAAGGGGGACGGCGATATCGCTGGTATGAAAAGACAATCTTTCATTATGCGGTTGCCGCGTCACTTACGCTGTTGATTATGTCATCAGGTATGTTTGATAAGCTGCACACAGGTCAAATGGAGCTAATGATCCCTAAAAAAGATAATTCCCTATCATTTAGCGAGCAAGTCATACAGGCAACTAGCGGATGGTTGGATCAGCTAATGGGCAGCAGAAAGTGATGAGAGGAGAAATGAAACATGCAACAGCAGCGTAGTAAATTAAAAGCTTTTTTTCTTAATTTGATTCCTGGAGCAGGTCATTATTATATGGGAAAACGTCCACAGGGAATTGTTTATCTTCTGTTAAGCTTTGGCATCTTATTTATGTCGTTCTTAATAGCTGTGGCTGAAGGTGCCGAGGATATTCTAATCATGGGTGTGATGGGGTTCCTGCTCATCGGGACGGTTTCGATGCTGCATCTGGTGGTTAAAATGCTGCAGATGCCTGCTCCGATAATGACTCCAGATGGATCGAATTTTGATTATTCTTCAATGCCCGTTAAGACAGACGATAATGAGCGTGTACATGTAATTTTATTATCGTTCATTCCAGGATTGGGTCATTTTCATATGGGGTTGATGCAGCGAGGATTGTCTTTCCTCATTTCTTTCTTCGGTTTCATGACCGTGATGTTATTCCTGGCAGGGATTACGTCAAGTGATGTTTTCCTTCTTCTGTTTGGCGTATTACCAGTGATTTGGTTATATTGTATGTTTGATGCGGTTCAGTTAATCCATCGCAAGCAAGCTGGAGAAGAGATGGTAGATCGTACCTTATTCGAAGAGATGGAGGCTGGTCGTGAGGAGGGGCGCCGTAGCAAAGTTTTGGCTACACTGCTTTCTGCTTTTCCGGGTGCCGGACAAATGTATCTAGGGCTGCAAAAAAGAGGGTTACAGCTCATGTTACTATTCCTCGGGAGTATTTATGTCATGGACCTACTGCGTTTAACGCTGCTATTCTTCCTCATTCCAGTCATTTGGTTCTACAGTTTATTCGATGGCTTACAGCTTGTCAGCCGACATGGACGTGAGCCTTTACAGGATAAGCCAGTCATAGAAGGGTTTTTAAATCATCAAGGATGGCTTGGAGCTGCTCTGATGTGTCTAGGGCTGTATTACATTGTAGTGAATGTCGCAGTTCCAGCACTTGATATCAGATTTCCTGAATGGCGTTTGGAGTATAGAGTCAATGAATATTTCAGGACCATTATTGTATCCGTGCTATTGATTGGCGGTGGTTTGAAGCTGATGGCGGGAAGTAAAAATAACAAAGGAAGAAAAGGGACGGGTGGTCACTCTTGAATAATCCGATAGAAATACAGCAGGGAGTCATTGTTCCAAATGAGCGTCCAGTCACGGAAGATAAAACAAGGCGCTGGCGTGTAGGAACGTTGTCGATGGGACTGAGTCTTTTATTTCTGGGAGCACTAATTATGGTCTCGCAGTGGAGAGGCGCGGAGGTGTTCGAGACGACGTTAGCTTGGTGGCCGATTATTTTTATATTATTAGGCTCAGAAATTGTAATATACACTTTATGGTTTCGTGGACAAGGAAAAATGTATTATGACGTGCTAAGTGTTCTGTTCGTTGGTTTTATAGCAGTATGTTGTCTGGTTTTTGCAGCATTTAGTTCTTTAGGATTAACACAGGAATTTCGCCGTACCGTTTCAGCTGTGCAAGAAAGTTACGCATTGCCAGATTGGAAAGGAGCCGTTCCAGATGGCGTTAGTACCATCATTATTCAAGCTGCCGAGCCTTATGGGATTAAAGTGGATCAAACGGGTGGAAACGAGCTAAATGTATTTGGAAGTTATTTTTCAAATAAAGGAAAGCTACAAAAAGCACAAGAGCAGCAGCTGCTTCAAACTAAGCATGTTGGGAATACGCTATACATCATTTTAGGGGAAACTCCTAGAGACCTGCTATTCGATAATTCTCGGAACACATTGGACGTGACTGTTGGGGCTCCGGCTAATGTTAAGGTGATTGTTCGAGATACTTATGGAAATGTTGTGACCAGTTAATCTAAGTTTAATTTGAAAAAAGATCGCTTCCTGACCAATGTGGTCTGGGAGCGATCTTTTTAGTTAGGAATGCAGCTCTTTCTCAAGCGCAGCGCCCATTTCACGGGAACGTTCGGCACATCGATTTACTGCTGCAATGACAGTTTCAAAGAATTCTCCTTGCTCTAGTACTTCTATTGCTGCTTGTGTAGAACCATTCGGGGAAGTGACCTTCTTGCGAAGTGCAGCTGGATCTTCACCCGTTTGCTGTACCATTCTGGCAGCACCTAGAACCGTTTGAACGGTTAACTGCGTGCTTTGATCAAGCGGCAGTCCGCCTCGTATACCAGCTGCGATCATTGCCTCCATCATATAATAAATATAGGCAGGTCCACTGCCGGAAATACCCGTCAAGGTTTCCATGCGTTCTTCGTCTATGACTGTTGTAAGTCCGACAGCTTCAAAGATGTTGAGTGCAAGGCGTCGCCCTTTCTCATCTACTTCTTTGGAAAAGGCAATGCCGGTGGCACCAAGACCAATAGAACTAGAAGTATTCGGCATTGTGCGGACGATGGGTTGCTCTTTACCAAGCAGACCTTGCATCGTTCGAATGGACAGCCCAGCGATTACAGAAACTATGATCTGATCTGGAGAAAGAAGAGGACTTAGTCCGCGTAGCGCTTCGGCAGCATCTTTTGGCTTCATTGCTAACACAATTACTGGTGAGTTCCGTAGATAATCTGTTTTTTGTTCAGGATCATTTGTACCGATTACGCCGTAACGACTTCTTAGCTCTGCCAGACGTTCACTACTGCTGCGGTTAAGCATAATAACATTATCGGATTTCACGATACTGCGGCTAATCATCCCGCGAACGATGGCTTCTGCCATGGAGCCAGCGCCATAAAATACAATATTATGATTCATTAGTGGAATGGAAGGTTGCTGACACATGGCTAAAATCCTCCTAAAGTGGTGTGATTGAAAACAGATACGTGGGCATTAGCCTCGTATTTGACCTGTTCCATAAATCTTATATTTGGTTGAAGTAAGGGCAGGTAGACCCATTGGTCCACGAGCATGGAGTTTCTGTGTACTAATGCCGATCTCTGCACCAAATCCAAATTCAAAGCCGTCTGTGAAGCGGGTGGAAGCATTGTGGTAAACAGCTGCAGCATCTACTTCCTGTAAGAAGCGTGAAGCGTTATCCGGATCTTCTGTTACGATACATTCCGAGTGCTTCGTTCCATACTGGGCGATATGCTGCATAGCTTCATCTAAATCGCTGACGATTTTGATATTTAATATATAATCGTTATATTCAGTAGCATAGTCCTCTAATGTTGCAGGTAATGCCCATGGGACATAAGAAATTGTTTCCTGACAGCCTCTCAATTCAACCTTAACCTCACGGAAAGCTTCGGCTAATGAAAGCAAATACTCTTTTGCGAAATCCCGATGAACGAGCAGCGTCTCCATGGCATTGCAGACCGAAGGGCGTTGGGCTTTGGCATTCAAGCTAATGTTCTGTGCCATTTCTGGCAAGGCGCTTGCGTCGAGATAAGTATGGCAGATGCCTGCACCTGTTTCAATAACGGGCACGGTTGCGTTAAGCACAACATTTTGAATCAGAGAACTACCTCCACGGGGGATAATTACATCAAGTAGTCCGTTGAGTTTAAGCATTTCATCAACAGAGGAACGGTTGGGATCCTCGATCAGCTGAAGTGCATTTTTCGGCATTGAAGTCCCTGCTAGCGCTTGGTGAAGCACCTCGACAATTTTTCGGTTAGAGGACAGAGCGGAGGAGCCACCGCGCAGCACAACAGCGTTACCCGTCTTAAGACACAGACCAGCAGCATCAACAGTTACGTTTGGGCGTGCTTCATAGATGATCCCGATGACACCGAGTGGAACACGGAGTTTCTGGATGCCCAGACCATTTGGACGCTCAATGGTTTCTAGCGTGTCACCAATCGGATCAGGTAATACAGCGATTTGTTGAAGTCCTTCAGCGATACTGTTTATTCGGCCTACATCTAAGGCTAGTCGATCAAGCATAGACTCAGGAGTGCCGCTTAAGCGCCCGCGTTCCAAATCTTCCTTGTTGGCAGCAATAATGGCTGGAGCCTCACGGCGTAGCGCTTCTGCCATCACTAAGAGAGCTTCATTTTTTTGACCGGTTGTTAAACTAGCTAATACTCCAGTGGTTTCCTTGGCTAATTTTGTTTTATTGACAACTTCACTCATGACGATTCCTCCTTAAATTTTGTATGGACAAGTTTCCTTACCTTAAAGTAATCCATTCGTCACGGTGAATGACCTCTAGCCGGTGTACTTCTCCCAGCTTCGGAACAATCTGACGGCTTGGTAAGCCTTGAATACTGCGCAGCTGGGCGTCATCGTAATTCACAATCCCGCGCCCCAGCAACTTGGAGTCAGGTCCAAGGACCTCTACAACATCACCTGCATGAAAATTGCCTTCTACATGTTTGACGCCGACAGGCAGCAGACTATGACCGCCATGGAGCAGCGCTTCAACGGCTCCTTCGTCAATGTAAAGGGAGCCGAGCGGGGTGGACATGAAGCCAAGCCATTGCTTTTTAACAGGCAAGGATGATAACTTGGTTGCAAAATAAGTACCTCGACCCGTTCCTGACGCTGCGAGTTGTAAATCTCCAGGCTCAGTAGCTCTTCCAACGAAGACAGGTACGCCACCTCGTGTGGCAATTTTGGCTGCATCGATTTTTGAACGCATACCACCCGTTCCCACACTAGAGCCGGCTCCACCGGCAATAGCATAAATCTCTGGCGTAATATCATCAACGAACTGATAACGAACAGCCTCGGGATGTTTCCGCGGATCTCCGCTGTATAAGCCATCCATGTCGGTTAAGACGAGCAATCTGCTGGCTTTCAGCAGGTTGGCTACGAGCGCAGATAAAGTATCGTTATCGCCGAATTTCAACTCATCTACGGAGACGGTGTCATTCTCGTTGAATACAGGCACCGCTCCTTGGCGAAGCAGCTCATCTACCGTCATCATAGCGTTATTCATGGCTCTGCGACTACAAAAGTCGGTACGGGTTAGTAAAATTTGTGCTGTGGTGATTCCATGCTCAGCAAAAGCTTCTTGATATGCCTGCATGAGCAGCACTTGGCCTACAGCGGCCGCTGCTTGCTTCTCATGCAGTAGCTTTGGGCGTGTTGGGTAACCGATACTGCGAAAGCCTGCAGCTACAGCACCGGAGGTTACCAATAACACCTCGCAGCCGTTTCTCTTCAATTCGGCAATCTCTGAAGCGAAGAAGGAGACGGCTTCGCGATTCAAACCGCCCTCTGTTCCAGTCAGCGAGCTGCTGCCTATTTTGACTACGATTCGTGTCGTCATTTCTGTTCACTTCCTTAGTATTTTATAGATCCTGAAAACGACAAAAAGCCCCCATCCTTAGACTTAGCAAAGGACGAAAGCTATTAACTTCCGCGGTACCACCTTCATTGATGAGGGATCATCCGACTTCATTCTCGTAACGGGAGGATCCGTCCTGTTTAGCACAGGCCGCTCGGGGGTAGGATTCGGAACGAAAACCGCGGTAAATTCTTTCAGCCTGTCGGAATTTACTCTCTAGGCGCGGTTAGACTCATTCTTACTGGTCCCGTCTGCACGTTTCACTTATTTTCAATAGAATACCATGGAGATGGTTGCATTGCAAAGGAAAAACGAAGGAACTATTTCTCGCATGAGAGAGCTTTAAATATTATGTTTAGCCTCTAAGCGAGGGGGTAAAGTACTTATAATCTGTTACTAGGAGGTGGATTGAAGTGACTAAAGGCAACAATGCTGAGCAGGCACAGAACCAAGATCCAAACGAAATAGCAGAGTTTCAAAATAGTGTGACTCGTGAATTTGTGGCGGAACATACCGGAACTTTCATTGTTAAAGGATCTGTTAATGAAAGTACGGCTCGGGTGCTAGATGATCAGAACCGCCTGATTACAAAGCGTAATATGCGTAAATAAAACATAAAGTTTTATAAGGTAAACTTGAAAAAATGCCCTGACAACCATGCAATTGGTTATCAGGGCATTTCATATGTTTTGGAAGAAGGTTATGAAAGGCTAAGTATCTATTCCTCAGTTAGTTCAGCTACCGTAGATTTAAATGTTTCTACAAAAGCCTTTGCGGCCTTGGATAAATAACGTCCACGTCGATAGGCTACGACTAATGTTCGGCTAGGGGCTGGATCAGCTAGAGGTAAGTAGACAGGTACGAATTCACTCCGCGGTGCACGGGCGATAAAATGAGGTACAAGAGTTACCCCCATGCCAGTAGCCACCAGTGACTGAACTGTCTCCATGTTATTGCTCTCAAAAACAATTTTTGGCTCGAAGCCAGCGTTTCGGCACAGATCCATAGTCATTTTGCGAAAGCCTTGACCTTCTTTAAGTACAATAAATAGCTCGTCCTTTAGTTCTTCCAAAGAGGTCTTAGTTCCATCTAAGCTACGTTTAGCTAGTGGGTGTTCGGGTGGGACTGCAAGATCGATCCTTTCCTCACCCAGTTCTTCGTAAGCAAGAGCCGGAATTTCGAGCGGCAATGAGAGCAGGCTTAAATCAGTCTGACCACTCGCAGTAAGCTTCTCTAGGTTCATGGAGGAGTCTTCAAGCAGAGTGATTTCCACTTCCGGATAATTTTGTTTAAAAACCGGAAGCACATGCGGTAGTAAATGTGCACCAGTGATCGGCATACTGCCTACAACGACTCGACCGGTACGCAGTTCAGAAATATCAGACATTTCTTGCCGCAGCAGTTCTACGCCATCAATGATGATTTGGGCTTGCTCCACGAATTTAGATCCAGCATAGGTCAGTTCAACAGAACTGGTATTTCGCTGGAACAGCATTACACCGAGCTCTTTTTCCAGCTTGGAAAGCTGCTGACTGAGTGATGGTTGGGCAATGTGCAGCTTGTCCGCTGCTCGGGAGAAGTTTTTTTCGGCTGCGATTTGCAGGACATATTGTAGTTGTCTCAGTTCCATGTATAAACTCCTTTGGGAGATCGTTTTTACTTATAAGTATAACCTATGAAGTTGAAGTTTTATATAGGTTCGCATGTAAGTTCGTGCACGAACGCTCTGACCGGCAAATAGGAAGGTGTGGTTTACCAGTAATCACTGGAGTCCTTTATGTTTGCCGGTCAAATTTCTATGCTATCTTATTACGTCTTACTATACTTTGCGGGCTGGAGAGATGCTTTGAGGGTTGTTAAATATATTTCCCGGGTCATATTTAGCTTTGACTCTCCGTAATCTAGGATAGTTCGCTCCATAATATACTGTTCCGGAATTTTTAATTCCCTGGTCTGGAACGTTGATGTAGCTCCCCACGATAAATGGCTGCAGCTTCCGACGTGTATTTCGTACTACGAATATATTTCTGGCAGCTTTCGATTTCTTGATCCATGAGCTATTCCACTCTACATAGAATTTCGCTTTACGCCAGTAGAAGGCTGTAGATTTGGGTGACTTACGGCTCACAGCTCCACCCCAGTTGAGGAAAAAGAAACCTGCGAACTCTCCCTCCACTTTCTCTAAGAATTCACGCATGGACTTAATTGCTTTGTCCGGGAAGGGTTTTCTTACGAAACCGCTGGAGAACTGGTTGCTGACTCTTTGAGTTAGCACAGGATCGGGCGCTAACATAAAACTCACTACTTTTGTATAGGGTAAAGAACGGATAATTTGATTCGTAGTTGTTCCTACGCTCGTAACGGGCTTTAAGAGGCGAGAAGCCTCTGCTTTTGATCCGAGGAACAGCCCCGTCATAGTGACATTACCGCCTTTTTTCGGACCAATGGATAATTCACTGCCCAACTTGGTATTAACGGAAGGAGCCCAGAGTTGCCAAGCTTTGAATACCTTCTCGAACTGATCCCAAGGCCAGGTGATACGAAAAACGGTAGCCGAAGCTGGAGCTGGACGTACTTTGAATTTGTAACTGGTGTAAACTCCGAAATTCCCCCCGCCACCTCCGCGTGAAGCCCAGAGGAGATCAGAGTTACTATTCTTATTGGCACGAATAATTTTCCCTTTGGCATCAACCATTTCGAGTTCGATTAGATTATCACTAACAAGGCCCACGGTTCGCTGGAGCGGCCCGATACCCCCACCTAGGGTGATGCCTCCGATTCCAACCGTAGGGCTATCGCCGAATGGAGCCATATATCCTTGCCCAGCAAGCGTGTGTGCAATTCTCCCTACTGTATTTCCGGTACCCACAACAACAGTTCCTGATTTTTTATTTAGTTTAATTTTCTTCATTTCACTTACATCGATGACAATTCCTCCGGTGACCTGTGAAAGATTAACCTCCAGAGAATGTCTGCCGCTTCTTGCACGGATGGGGACTTTATTCTCGTTAGCCCATTTTATGGCGTTCGCAACATCTTGTGTTTTTTGTGCGAAAACAAACACTTTCGGGAATTTGTCAGTATGCGGATCCCAATTCTTACGTGCCGTTTCATACCCTTGATCACCTTTAAAAATAACTCGCCCGGTAAGTCTCGTTCCTGACTTCAATTGTTCCAACTCCTTCTGAGCTAACAAATGCACTGCATTTCAACAACTAGGACCCGATATAGTATGAAGGGCATTCGTCTAAGGAGTGGGCTTACTAGGGTCTCAGAAAAAAACGTCTTCAATCTTATAGGTTGAACCTATCACTTCTATAGATATCATATCTTGGAATTATAAAGACGGTGATGTTATATTTAGATCATTCAAGAGAGACTCCACGCTCTCTTCCAATGAACGATTCTATTAATGAGGTGAAATTATGAGCAACAAGACAATGTTTGAGAAGATTTGGGATAATCATGTTATTCATCAAGAGGAAGGTAAGCCTAGCATTATTTATATCGATCTTCATTTGGTTCATGAAGTAACTTCTCCACAAGCGTTTGAAGGACTTCGCCTCAGTAACCGCAAGGTTCGCCGTCCTGAACTGACTTTCGCTACAATGGATCACAACGTTCCTACCAAGGATCGTTTTAACATTAAAGATCCAATTTCCAAGCAGCAAATCGATACACTTTCTAAGAACTGTGCTGATTTTGGTGTGAGATTGTTCGACCTGAATGATATTGATCAAGGTGTTGTTCACGTAATGGGTCCTGAGATCGGCTTGACTCACCCTGGTAAAACTATCGTTTGCGGCGACAGCCATACCTCCACACATGGTGCATTCGGTGCGCTGGCCTTTGGTATCGGAACAAGCGAAGTTGAACATGTAATGGCTACCCAATGTTTGCAGCAATCCAAAGCTAAGACAATGGAAGTACGCTTTACAGGTAAAAGAAATCCTGGTGTAACAGCAAAGGATATGATCCTTGGTGTTATTGCTAAGTATGGTACTGATTTCGCAACTGGCTACGTAATTGAGTACACTGGTGAAGCTATTCGTGAGTTGTCGATGGAAGAACGTATGACCGTCTGCAACATGTCGATCGAAGGTGGAGCAAGAGCAGGCTTGATCGCTCCTGACGAAACTACTTTTAACTATCTGCGTGGACGTCAATATGTGCCGCAAGGCGAAGCTTATGACGCTGCTGTTGAAGGATGGAAGAGTCTTGTTAGTGACGAAGGTGCTCAGTATGATACGGTTGTTGAATTCGATGTGGAGACATTGATTCCACAAGTGACTTGGGGTACTAGCCCGGGCATGGGTACAGATATCAACTCTAGCGTGCCAAATCCGGCTGACTTTACCACTGAAAATGAACGCAAAGCTGCTGAAAAAGCGCTTGAATATATGGATTTGACTCCTGGAACTCCTATTTCTGAAATTTCAATTGATTATGTATTTATCGGTTCTTGTACTAACGGACGGATCGAAGATTTGAGAGCCGCTGCCGTGGTAGCAAAAGGCCATAAGGTATCTGACAAAGTTACTGCCATTGTTGTTCCTGGATCTGGTCGTGTTAAAATGCAGGCTGAGAAGGAAGGGCTTGATAAAGTCTTTACTGACGCGGGCTTTGAATGGCGCGAAGCGGGATGCAGCATGTGCCTTGCGATGAACCCTGATGTATTGCAACCTGGGCAACGCTGTGCATCTACCTCGAACCGTAACTTTGAAGGACGTCAAGGTCGCGGTGGACGCACGCATCTGGTATCCCCAGCTATGGCTGCTGCAGCTGCGATAAAGGGTCGTTTCACTGATGTACGTGATTGGAACTATAAGACGGAAGCTGTCAGCTCATAGAACTAGAGAGAACACGGGAGGATAAAACTATGGATGCTTTTAAAAAATTAACAGGAATTGTTGCACCAGTAGATCGGGTGAATGTAGATACGGATGCGATTATCCCAAAGCAGTTCTTGAAACGGATTGAACGGACTGGATTTGGACAATTTTTGTTCTACGAATGGCGTTTTGATGAGGCTGGTAACGATAATCCTGCCTTTGAAATGAATAAACCACGCTATAAAGATGCTTCTGTCTTGATCTCACGTGCTAACTTTGGCTGTGGTTCGTCACGGGAACATGCACCTTGGGCGATTATGGATTATGGTTTCAGAGTTGTTATTGCACCTTCTTATGCAGATATCTTCTACAACAACTGCTTTAAGAATGGCATTCTGCCGATCAAGCTTTCGGAAGAGCAAGTGGATGAGCTGTTTAATCGGACAGCCGAGCATGATGGCTACCAGTTGACCGTGGACCTTGAAAGCAATACACTTCATGATGAATTTGGACTAAGCATCAGCTTTGATCTGGATGAGCACCGCCGTCAGTTCTTGCTGCAAGGTCTGGATGATATCGGCTTGACCCTTCAACATGCGGATGAAATTGCGGCGTATGAAGAGCGTCATGCGGCTAAGTTATTCTCTTAATAGTTGGGTATGACTGGTTTCATTCTTAATTTTTACAAAAATTACGCAAAACTTCTATTTCCGGGTCACGGAAATAGAAGTTTTTTTGCTATAATAAAAATATTCATTGGTTATTAAGGAAACATTTGGTGATTTCTGTCGTCTAAGTATTTATCTAGAACTATCACTTGCAGAAGGAGCGGGAAAATGAGAAGAGTTGGGTATCGAACGTTGCTGCTATTGTTGCTGCCATTATTATTACTATCATTCACTGGACGTGAAGCTGCCGCAGCTAGTAGTAGCTCAGGCAGAATTATTATGGATAATCAAGAGCTTACTTTACCAAAAGGAATTAAACTTGAGAACGTCAATGGCAGTGTTATGATCCCTGTCAGAGTGGTAGTGGAGAATCTTGGATTTGAGGTTTTATGGGAGCAGCAGGCCCGCAAAGTAACGGTTCACCAAGATGGAAAAAGCATTGAGCTGGCTGTAGGACGAAAAACAGCTGATGCGGATGGAGTAACGTTTGATTTAAACGCAGCACCTAAACAAAGCGGTGGTACGGTTCTCGTTCCGATTCGCTTCGTAAGTGAGCAGTTCGGGCTCAAGGTTGGCTGGGATAATAGCGATAAAACGGTCTATTTGACGGGTGGACAAGCTTCGGTGGCTACACCTGAGGGAACCGTTACTAGTCCAACAGCAACAAGTACGCCTTCTCCAACTCAGATTACTACACCCGGCATGGATAATGGCACAAGCGCTGGAAGTGTTGTGCCCTCACCGACACCACAATCATCTTCCGTACCAGGAAGCACTGGTGTGAATGCAGCAGGTCCGCTTGTAAATGGGGCAGCCTTCACTGAGAATCGATTAATCATCGCTGTTTCTGGGGCTGCTAAACCTAGCATCACAAAAATGAGCAGTCCAGATCGAATCGTCGTAGATTTTCCCGGTGCGGCTTTTGCTCCTGATTTCGTAGGAGGCCTACCGAGTATTACCACAAACGGAAGTCCGCAAGGGAAGCTGGATGTTACGGGTTACCCTCTAGTTTCTGAGATCCGGTATGCGTTGTTCAGTGTAAGTCCTTCTACTGTTAGGTTCGTGATTCAAACAGTCGGGAGCCAGCCTTATCAATTAAGTACGGATGAAAGTACTGGACTGATGACACTAGATTTGAATGTTACAGGCAGTGAAGGGAATACCTCAGGTGGTAGTGGAATGACAGGAAAGCCAGTTGTAGTTCTCGACGCGGGTCATGGAGGGTCACAATCAGGAGCAGTCAGCCTCACAGGTAAACTGGAAAAAGACTTCAATTTAGCTGTTATCCGTAAAGTACAAGCACTGTTAATGCAAGAAGCTTTGGTTGACGTCGTATTTACTAGGACTGAAGATATTACGTTAGGTCTTCAGGACCGTGTGAATATCGCAGAAGCTGCAAAGGCTAATCTATTTATTTCAGTTCATGGGAATTCACTGGAGCAGGGTTATCCGAATAGAGATAAAATAAATGGCAGTGAAACGTACTATTCGCGTAGTGGGAGTCTGCCGTTTGCACAGATTATGCACAAACATCTGATAGCTGGTACTGGATTCAAGGACAACGGAGTAAGAACGAAAAGTCTGCATGTTACAAGAGAAACAAGTATGCCGGCAGTACTTCTAGAAGTGGGGTATCTTACTAATTCAGGAAATGAATCAGGGATGTATAGTGAGCAGCTTCAAGACAAATTAGCGAGGGAAATTGTAGCTGGTATTAAGGAATATTTAGGACTTTAATGCTTAATGTTGGTGAGATTTCTCAATTTTTATGGAATATATTCGCAACCTTTATAGATTATTAGCGTCTAATAGAGGTCTGAGGTTGACGTAGACAGGCCATCACGATCGCCATTCACAGGCGAATACTAGATTTAGAGGTGAAGAATGAAGAAATTCAGTTTGATGTTGTTTTTGTTGCTCTTAGTTTTTGTTTTGCCTGAGAACGGACATGCTGCTGCCGGGAATAGTAAGATTTATCTGGACGGCAAGGAGCTGACTGCAGGGCAAAATGTCCCGGTTGAGAATGTGAATGATACAATCATGGTGCCGTTAAGGTTGATCTCTGAAAGCCTTGGATATAACGTGGGATGGGATCAGAAGAGCAAAACGGTAACGATTGAACAGCAAGGAAAGGTCATCAAACTGGTTGTGAATCAAAAGACAGCCTCAGTTGATGACAAGACATTAACGCTTACCTCGGCACCAATCCTTCGTAGTAATACGACACTTGTACCGATTCGATTCATAAGTGAACAGTTTGGATTGAATGTCTCGTGGGACAACGTGAAGAAGAGTGTATATCTTATTACCCCAGGATCCTCAAATGATAACGGTAGTTCTGGTGGAAATACTGAAAATGGTGGATCTGAGGTTGTACCCCCAGTAGATCCTTCTAAGAATTTAACGATGGTAAATGGTGTGAGTTTTAGTGAAAATCGTTTGAGTATTGCAATAGAGGGTAATTCAGCACCGAAAGTGACGGCGATGACTGGACCGGATCGGTTAGTGGTTGATTTTCCTAATGCTACTTTCTCCGATCTGTTCGGAACTGGACAAGTTCTTGACCCTGACCTGAATGGTAAACTGGAAGTAACGGATTATCCTGATGTTTCTGGAGTGCGTTATTCTCTTTACAACACTAACCCTTATACAGTACGTTTTGTGATCGATTTGAATCATCCTAAAAATTATAACGTAAGCGTTTCTGGCACCGATTCTAAGCTGGTCATCATTGATCTGAATGCAGAAGATACGGGAGATACTTCAACACAGCCAGGTAAGGACGGTAAGAAGCTTGTAGTACTGGATGCAGGGCACGGAGCTAAGGATTCTGGAGCAGTTGGAGTCACTGGCAAATACGAGAAGAATTTTAATTTAGCTATAGTGCTTAAGGCAGCTGCTTTGCTTAAAAAAGAGAGTAATATCGACGTTGTGTTGACGCGTAGTGACGATACTTTCTTGGAACTTAAGGATCGTGCGGCAATGGCTAATAATTTAAAGGCAGACCTATTTATTTCTGTACATGCCAATAGTTCAGGATCCTCGGCGGCAAGTGGAACAGAAACTTATTATCAACGGGAAGCCAGTAAGGCATTGGCGAACGTGATGCATAAATATCTTGTTCAAGCTACAGGACTTAGCGATCGCGGTGTACGTTACGGTAATTTCCATGTAATTCGTGAAACGAAAATGCCTGCAGTTTTACTTGAAGTAGGGTACCTGAGTAACAAAAAAGATGAGGCGTTGCTCTTTACAGATGCACTTCAAAATAAAGTTGCTGCTTCAATGGTGAGTGGAATTAAGGAATATTTGGGTATAAAATAACAGACCAGTGGCAGACGAGCGCCGCAAAGTCAGCTTTCTGCTTTTGTTTTTAAAAGGCAAGAAGTGGTTTTGCGGTACCTGTCTGCCCGTATTCATCTAGAGGAGGCGTTTATTAATGATGAAACAAAAATGGACTATGGTTGGGGTTGCCGCGCTGCTCCTGCTAGTGATCGCTGGCTGTGGAGACAAGCCTACAGCAGCTCCAGCAAACGGTGTGGAGACAGATAGTACTAATGTTGTAAGCGGTGCTGGAGAAAGTACTCCGGCTCCAAGTGAAGATCCAGGAAACGAAGTGGCTAGCACTCCGCAACCGACAGCAGACAATACTAGTGCAGAAACCCAGCCTACTGCGAAGCCAGTAGCAGATGAGAAGCAAAAACAGAGTCTGAGTATAGAAGCTTATTATACGAATTCACAAGTTATGGATCTGATTCCTGCTAAGACTAGCATTAGCTTCTCTGACGATGCCCAGAAATATACAGAGACATTCAAAGCATTGCAAAGTAACGAGAATACTGAGCTTGTATCGTTATGGGGTAAGATTGAGCTGAAATCGTTAAAGTTTGTGGATGGTCAAATTGTGATGGATATTCATAAACCGGATGAAGCACAGCTGGGTGCTGGTGGGGAGTCCTTAGCGATTTCTTCACTTGCCAAAACCTATTTTCAATTTGATGAAGTGAAAAGTATCGAAGTTTTGGTAGACGGTGAAAAGGTTGAAAGCTTGATGGGTCATGTGGACCTAATGCATCCTATGACTAGAGATAATAGCTAATTGTTATTACAACAAAGGAATACAGCATCTAACTGACGAACTTTAAGGTATACTATTTATTTGTGTCACAGAGAGGGGAATAATCTATTGTCCGCGCAAAAAAGGTCAAAACGTCCATTGAAGACTTATTCTACTAAAGCAGTATCGGCTGTTATGGCTGGTGCCATGATTTTTGGCGGCACAAGCGCAGTGTTTGCAGATACAGCAACGACAGCAGCAACAACCACAACACAATCTGTAGGCATTTTTAGCGATGTGAAAACAGGCTTCTGGGCTGAAAAGCATATTTATAAACTTGCATCACAAGGAATTGTGGTTGGTAATAATGGTTTGTTCCGCCCTGGCGATTCTGTAACTCAACAAGAAGCTGTGCTTATGGCATTACGTTTTATGAAGTTGCAGGATAAAGTGGATACTTCTTCAACAGTTGCCTTACCTAATGATTTTAAGGTTACGAATTATTACAAGGATTATGTAGTGTTGGCCTTTCAACAAGGCCTGCTTGATAAGGCAACCGAAATGGCTCCAGATAATCTGAAGACTTCTTGGGGAGAGCGTAAAGCGTCCCGCGAATGGATTGCTGAACTCCTAATTCGTGCACTAGGAAAAACTGCAGATGCAGCCGTAGCAGCTAGTGAGCCGACAGGTTTTGCGGATGATGCTAAAGTGTCTGCAAACAAAAAAGGCTACATCAACGTTGCTGTTGATCTGAAACTAGCCAATGGTCTTGATGGTAATCGCTTTGATCCACAAGGGGCTGTGACCCGTGCTCAATTGGCAACCTTTTTCAGCCGTGCGGAAGCTCACAATACGGTTGAATATGACAACACGGTATCAGGAACAATCAGTCAATTAGCAGATGGAAAACTATCCGTTTATAACAATGGAAAGACTTCTACATATAACCTGGGAGCGAGCACCGCTTATTACACAAGCGCTTCTGAAAGTAGAATAAATCTAAGTGATATCCAACCTTACACAAAGGTTACTGTAATTGGAGCGACATATAACGCAGCTTATGTTGAAGTGACAGACCCTACACAACAAGTGGAGAGCCTTTCCGGAAACTTCGCAATGGTAGCACCTGGTAATAAGCTATGGCTGAAATCAGCTACTGGGTTCACAGAATATTACTACGATGAAACGACTACCTTTGTAGATCCGAATGGGACTTCAATTGAACCTGCTTCGCTGGTAGCAGACAGCATAGTTACGTTACAGCGTGAAACTTATAGCGGTTCACATAAAGTGGTCAACGTTCAAGTGACTTCAGGCGTTGTTAACAAAACGACGACAGGTACCGTTCAAAGCATAGATCTTACTGGGAAAAGCATTACGTTTAAAAATGCTGCTGGTACGGTGGAAACCTTTAAATGGGAAGATGGCACTTCATTATTCAGCTCGCAATCATCAGTACTGCAGCCAGCAGATTTAAAGACAGGTGCTGCTGTTAAATATACGATTAAGGAAAACGTGATACGTACTGTAGAAGTGACAGAGGGTGTTGAACGGACAGTTCAAGGTGTACTTACGGAACTGAGCAATTCAACAGTTGTTTATAAAAAAACGGACGGAACACTTGAAGTTAAACTGTTAGGCACGAAGCCGGTGATTGTTATTCCGAATATGAATAGCGCCGTGGCTGATGATCTTATAGCTGATAAAGTAGGTGGGGACAAAATTCAGCTTACGCTAAACAGCAGTGACCAGGTCACAAAAATTGAAGTGTTAAGTCGTCAAATTGAGCAGTATAGTGGAGCGACGGTTATTGACTATAATACAAAAACACAGCTGTTGACAGTTCTGGATGTTGATAAAAAGGCACATGTCGTTCAGTTGGATGAAAAAACAAAATTGTTGATTGAAGGCGTACTTCCTAACTTAACGAATGCCGGTACGAAACTTGTTGAGAACCGTAAAGTAAATTTAACGGCAATAGGTCAACGGGCTTTGTCTTTGGAAATTGTCACAAAGTACGAAGGAACTTTGTCTGCTGTTAATACTACTTCTAGAACAATTGTATTGAAGCTTAAAGATGGCGGGCAAACTATAACACTGCCATATCCACAATTAGTTGATCTTTTTGGGAAGACTAATCCATCCTTAAGTGATGTCCCTGTTGGTAGTAATGTGACAGCCTCACTGACAACTAGTCAGGATCTCATTGCAATATTGAAAGTAAAGACCGTTCTTCAGGTTGAAGCAGCAACTGTTAATTCTGGAACCAACCGTGTAAGCATTAAGTGGAACGGGGGGACCAGTGAAATTAATACTGCGGCGCTTCCAATAACTAATGAAGCCGGTGAGAGCATTAAGATAACCGCTTTGAAATCAGGAGATTATCTGAATGTGACTTTTGATGGAAGCGCACCGCTCTCTATTCAGGCCGTCAAGCTTACAACAGGTCAGATTAGTTCAGTAGGAGCAGCAACCAATAGCTTAATTGTGAAGGAGTATGCTGGAGCAGCACAAAACTTTACTGTAGGTGGAGTTAGAATCATACGTGATGGTGCGACAACAACGGCTCTTAGTAACTTAACAACAGCGGACAGAGTGGAGATTCGGAAAGATACGGATGGAGTGACAGTCATTCGAGTGTTACCACAGTTAACTCGTTCATTCTCTCGCTTTGACAGTACGACGAACTCATTGGTGACGAAGAGAGCAAATCTGAACGATAAGTATCAGTTCACTCTCGCTTCAAATGTATATATTCATCAAGGAGATACGACATTGTCCGTGCAATCTCTGAAAGAAAATGATAATATTATAATGTATTTCAATAATGATATCGTGGTTGAAATTGTGAAACAATAGTAGCAATGGTGGATTTCCGAGTGAATCACCGTCTTGACACAGGAGCTTTGCCTGCGTCAAGACGTTTTTTTTGAAATATAAGAAAGTTTAAGAGTTGTATTTTCTTGAAATGTATGAAACCATACGTTATAATACAGACTTTGCTTATATTTCTTTACATTAGAGGACACGCTCGTGTAAGTTTTACTGAGCGTAATCGCTCCGTGGAGGGGACACTATGAAAGTTGCAGAGGTCCGCCACATCTTGGATACGATTGGAGACTTGTTCCCTGATGCACATTGCGAGCTCAATCACAGTAATGCTTTTGAATTAACGATAGCGGTACTGTTGTCAGCCCAATGTACGGATGCAACGGTGAACAAAGTGACCGAGGACCTGTTCCAAAAGTACAAAGCCCCCATCGATTATATTTCTGTACCGCTGGAGGAATTGGAGGGGGATATCCGGCGCATCGGCTTATATCGTAACAAAGCTAAGCATATCCAAAGCCTATGCTCTATACTCATAGAACGGTATAGTGGCGAGGTGCCTGAGGCTCATGACTTGCTTGTAACGTTGCCCGGTGTAGGTCGTAAAACCGCAAACGTAGTAGTATCCAACGCTTTTGGAGTTCCTGCCATTGCAGTGGACACGCATGTGGAGAGGGTTGCCAAACGACTTGCGCTAGCAGGCTGGAAAGATTCTGTGCTGGAAGTGGAAAAGAAGCTGATGAAGGCTGTGCCACGTGACGAATGGACGATCACTCATCACCGGCTTATCTTTTTCGGACGATATCACTGCAAGGCACAGAACCCAAAATGTCAAGTTTGTCCGCTCCTTGATGTATGTCGAGAGGGCAAAAAACGTATGAAAACAGCGGTTGTCAGGAAAGCTAAAGATCATACGTCAAAAAGTTAGAGTTGAAGAAGAGGATGGGATAGAGATGAAATGCATTTCTGTATACACAGATAATTTTGAAGTGTTCTCTGATATTTTTGATCGCGTAGTGGAAAGCCCACTCGAAGAGAACGAAGAGCAAGAAGTAGAAGGTATCACGATCAGTCATTCCGGTGACGTTCCTGAACACTATTTTGAGCGTATGTCAGTGAAACCTGAGGTTGTCGTAATGAGAGATAAATCTCGTGGGTTGACTATTCTGCAGCACGGAAAAGTATTCGAAATTCTGTTACCTGTTTCGGAAACTGCATAAGTTAAAAAATGTTAAAAGGAGTCAGCCCTCAGGCTGGCTCCTTTTTTTGTTGCTTACTATTTAGCGATAATAGCAGAAAGATGTTTGAATAACCTCATTTCGTAAGAGATGATAGGTTATTTTGTAAGTAGTGTGTATTTAATTTGTGTCAAACTGGTGATAAACTGTAATTATTATTTATAAAAAAAGGTTTCGCATGACATCTCAGAAATTACACCGTTATAAACATTGTATAAATTTAAATGCTTTCAGTGTCCTTATAAGGACGGCAAGCGTTTAAGCGAGAAATATAAGGATAATGAATAGTGTGAAACATATACTTTCTTATATTTTAAAAATGAGTCTGATTTCGTATTCTTGAATGGGTAATATTCAAAGCATGATTAGATGGTAACAGTGGAGGTGGAGAGTCAGTGAGAGCGGAACAGGTTAGCATTCAGAAAGAGACATTAAATGAAACAGCATCGCTGCTTTTCCAGTTGCGTAGATTAATGCATCGCTGGGGCGATGAGGGATCTGAACGTATATATGAAGATTTACAGCATAAAGAGGATGGGAATGAACTGACCCTTGCTTTTTGCGGGCATTTTTCGGCAGGGAAATCCAGTATGATCAATCTCCTATGCGGCAGTTCCGTGCTGCCTTCGGGACCTGTGCCGACTAGTGCCAATATTGTCTCTATTCGCAGTGGAGTTCCGCGAGTGCTTATTTATCCTAGGGTTGAAGGAAGTGAAAATGAACCTTCACCTATAGAGACAACTCCAGAAAGATTACAGGAATACTGTCGAAACGGTGGCGAATATTCCGCGATTGAGGTATGGAATGAGATACCGCTGCTAGGTAAGGATGGCGTTTTATTGGATACACCTGGTGTAGATTCGACGGATGATGGTCATCAGGCGGCGACTCGTTCCGCGCTGCATTTAGCGGATGTTGTATTTTATGTAATGGATTATAACCATGTACAGTCAGAGAATAATTTGGCCTTTGCCAAAAATCTTAGCGACTGGGGTAAACCGTTGTATCTGATCGTTAATCAGATCGACAAGCACAGGGAACAAGAAATTTCTATTGAGGAATATAAACGTCAACTTGAAAATGCTTTTGAACAATGGGGGATTCATTGTGCTGGAATTCTGTTCACCTCTCTCAAAAAGAAAGAGCATCCACTTAATCATTGGGATCATCTACTCATCCTAATAACCGAACTATTGGAACAAAAGGAGCAACTACTTCAATATAGCCTATCTCGTTCCATCCATCATACAGCGGACGCTTCTTTAACTGCATTCCGTGAAGATCAGCAGGAGGAGAAAGCAGCTCTCCTTGAAGAATTGGAAGGTACGAATGCAGAGACGGTGACGGAGGAACTGAAGTCGCTAGAAGAAGAGCAGAAACAACTCGAGGAGTTGCCTCAGCAGTCGCGATCGAGCTTGCGAACGGGTCTCGACACCTTACTGAATAATGCTAATCTAATGCCTGCGGATGTAAGAGAGGCATCAGGAAACTATATCGAGAGTGCCAGCCCTACGTTTCGGTTAGGGTTTTTCTCTACGGCTGCGCGGCGGGAGAAGGAACAAAGTAAACGACTGGCAGTCTGGCAAGGACTGTTGACCCGAGAGATTTCCGCTCAGCTGGAATGGCATTTGATTCAGCTGGTTCGTGATTGGGCGGAGAGTCTCGGGTTGTGGGAGGAGGAGGCGGAGACGACTCTGAAGCAAGGGTTCCCGGCGGTGAGCCAGGAGTGGCTGGCGGCTGCAGTTAAGCCGGGAACGGGGAATAGCGGCGAGGCGCTGCTCAATTTCTGCCGCACCCTTGCGGCTGATATTAAGAGCCAGTTCCGCCGTGCCGCGCTAGCGGTGAGCGATGAGCTGTTAGCGAAGCTGCCACCGCTCATGGATGAGCGGCGCGCGGAACTCCAGCGCCGAGAACAAGCTCTTGCGCGGCAGTCGCGCGCCGTAGCCGCGCTAGCCGCCCTGGACCGCGCGGCTGACGCCCGCGCGCACGAGCTCGCGGCGCTGCTGCCGCCGCGCCGGCCCCTCACCCCCGGCATCCTGCCGGAGGTGAGGGTCACCCCGCGTGCGGCCGCGCAAAGCGCCGCACCGCGGGAGGTCCAGCCGCCGCAAAGCGTAGCGGCTGGAAGTGCCGCCGCCGCAAGCTGGGCGGCGGGAACGGCTTCGCCGGCGGGCGGACGCCGCCGGCTATCGGTAGCCGCTGACGCGCTGGCGGCTGCGGCAGAGCTGCTGCGCCGCGAGCCTGCGATGGCATCGGCGGCGCGGAGTCTGGCCGCACGGGCGGAGGATCTCGCCGGCGGCCGCTTTACCCTCGCGCTGTTCGGGGCGTTCAGCGCGGGTAAGTCCTCCTTCGCCAACGCTTTGCTCGGCGAAGAAGTGCTGCCCGTGTCTCCACATCCCGCCACGGCTGCGGTCAACCGCATATTGGCGCCGGAAGGTGACTTCCGTCATGCCAGCGCGGTTGTAACGATGAAGACCATGGCAGATTTCTGGGATGACATCTGCCATTCGTTCAATGTGCTGCAGCTGGGTGAACCACAGCAGAACTCATGGACAACAGTACTTGCAAGCTTGCCTGCAAGAGGAATTCATCCGTCTGCGTTGCCCCATGCTGGATTTCTACGGGCAGCAGCGGCTGGCTGGGCAGAAGCCGAGCCTTTGCTTGGAACAGTTCGAACTGTGGATCTGGAAGAATACCGAAGCCTTGTAGCCGAGGAAACTCGGGCCTGCTTTGTACAGGGGATTGATTTGTATTATGCCTGTCCCTTGACCGAAAGCGGGATTGTACTCGTGGATACACCAGGAGCCGATTCGTTGCATGCCCGTCATACCGGCGTAACCTTTAATTACATGAAAAATGCGGACGCAATATGTTTTGTTACCTACTACAACCACGCCTTTTCAAAAGCAGATCGAGGTTTGCTAGCACAGCTGGGCCGTATTAAAGATAGCTTTGCACTTGATAAAATGTTCTTTATTATCAATGCTTCCGATCTTGCTTCTAGTGAAGATGAATTGGAAGAGGTACGAGAGCATGTCGCTCAAAATTTACGTGCAGGTGGCTTACGTTCGCCGAGAATTTATGCGCTCTCTAGCTTGCTGGCTCTGGAAGGTAAAACTCAGCATAATTATGAACGCTATGAGGCTTCCCGTTTCCATCATTTCGAGCAAGCCTTATCCAGCTTTGCGGGAGAGGAACTTCCTCAGCTTTCACTTAATGCAGCTGCAGAGAGTATTGCATCTGTTCGCCGCAGGGCGGAAGAGTGGCAGAATCTCGCTTCCATGGCGGCAAACGAGCGCGAAGCAGGATTAAAAGAAATGCAAGAACGTCGTCAATTAGCATTGAAACGGCTATCCCTATTGGAGACAGAAGAACGTCCTGGTAGAGATCTAGTACATGAAGGAGAGGAGCTGATCTATCATGTGTGTCAGCGGATTAGCTTCTCCTTCACCAGAAATTTTCAGGAGTCTTTCCACCCCTCCTTGCTGCGTGAGGATGCAGGAAATTTAAAAGCTATCTTCGCTGCATGTGGTGCAGAGCTGATGCGTACCACTCAGCGTGAATTGGAGCAAGAGCTATGGGCGACAACGCTGCGACTGGAGAATACAGGGCGCAGTCTTGTTCATGAAGCTGCCGAAGCGGCTGCTGCTGAGCTGCGCTTCTCTACGCAGGAGTTTCAGCTGATGGAGAATGAAGAAACGGCATGGCCATCTCCTAGTGAGCTGGAATGTCAGCTTCAGTCCGTGGAATGGTCAACCTTATGGGGACATTTTAAATCACCCCGCTACTTCTTTGAAGGCGCTGGCCGGGAGCAAGTCAAAGGTGCGGCTGAGCCTCTTGTGAAAGAAGCTGTTAATGTTGCGGCGGCAGAGCAGAAGAAAAAATTACTTGCACATTATGTCGAATGCATTGCCAATGAATTAAAGGCCGCTTCAGAACATCTTCAAGAAGGGATGGCGGAGCAAGAGAAAGCGATGCTGGATCTCCTTAAAGGAGGTGAGTCCGCAGATCATTGGGGCCAGTTAGGTCACCAATTATCTCTCTTGGAACAATCTTTTGTTGATAGATTGGACAAAAATCTTTGAAATTTGTAGGAAATTGTCGAAGAACACTTGCAATCTGGCGTATGATGGATGAAAATAAAGAAGCCTGAAAATATACAAAGAAACTGTTCCGTTTTCAGAAATTTATGGAAACGAGATAGTCAATTTGCCGAAAGAGGTTGAAATCGACAATGTGGGGAGCTCCTTTTTCAGCTCAAAGCCGCAAGCTGCTGCTGCTGGGCAGCGGGGAACTGGGTAAGGAAGTCATAATCGAAGCTCAACGTCTTGGCGTAGAGACCGTAGCTGTAGACCGTTATAGCGATGCACCAGCGATGGGTGTAGCTCATCGTTCACATGTTATTGATATGCTGGATGCAGAGGCGCTTAAAACGCTTATTCGCTCAGAAAAACCGGATGTTATTGTTCCGGAAATTGAAGCAATTGCCACTCATGCTCTTCAAGAGCTTGAAGAGGAAGGTTTCTTCGTTGTTCCGACCGCACGAGCGGCTCGTCTGACCATGGACAGAGAAGGCATTCGCCGACTTGCTGCTGAAGAACTTGGATTGCCAACAGCGGATTATCGTTTTGCAGATAGTCTGGAAGAGCTGCATCAAGCCGTTGCAGAACTAGGCACTCCTTGTGTCATCAAGCCAATTATGAGTTCTTCTGGCAAAGGGCAAAGTGTTTGTAAAAGACCAGAGGATGCGGAAGAGTGCTGGAACACTGCTTTGGATGGAGCTAGAGCCAAAGGAACGCGTGTGATCGTGGAAGCCTTTGTTACCTTTGAGAGCGAGATTACACTCTTGACGGTAAGGTCCGTGTCTGGCACGATATTTTGTCCGCCTATTGGCCATATTCAGAAAGATGGAGATTATGTCGAATCATGGCAGCCTCACTTTATGAAGCCGGAACTACTAGATGAGGCTCAGTCTATTGCCAAAGCAGTTACGGATCAGCTCGGAGGATTCGGTATTTTTGGAGTGGAACTTTTCTTGACGGATCAAGGCGTATTGTTTAGTGAAGTGTCACCCAGACCTCATGATACAGGGATGGTGACGATGGCGACGCAGGATTTATCTCAATTTGCAGTGCATGTCAGAGCTATTCTTGGATTTCCAGTCCAGTCAGTTCAATTACTGACACCAGGTGCCTCAGCAACGCTGAAGGCTGAAGGAGAAGGACGAGCTTTTGTTGTGACTGGAATTGGTGAAGCTTTGGAGTTACCTAGGACTCAGGTTCGGGTATTTGGTAAACCAGAAGTCCGTCCTGGGCGGCGGATGGCAGTGGCGTTAAGTGCGTCTGAAGATGTGGAAATCGCGCGGACGGTAGCCAAGCAGGCAGCGTCTATGCTAAAAGTGGAGGTAAATGAGGATGAACAGTAGTACCATGGCACCTGTACTGGAAATTCGCAAATGCGGCTTGAATGATCTGGAGAGAGTTACAGCGCTTCTGCGGGAATTCGGCTATCCAACAACGCTTAGCGTGATGAAAGAGAGACTCGAAAGCATGGAGAATAACCATCTCCAATGCACACTTGTTGCAGAACTAAACAATGAAGTTGTGGGAATGGTCGGTCTTAGACAGGTAATCTCTTATTACAAACAAACAGATTGTATCACTGAGATTACTGCACTTATCGTATCAGAAGAACTCAGAGGAAACGGACTCGGTAAAAGACTTGTGGCCGCAGCAGAAGAATGGGCACGTGAGCAAGGTTGCTGTCAGCTCTTCTTGAGAAGTGGTAACCGCGTAGAGCGCGCACCGGCACATGCTTTTTATCGTCATTTAGGTTTCGAAAAGACAGCAGGCTATCGCTTTAACAAAGCGTTGCTATAATACTTATAGGTTCCGATCATCCCCATCCCAGCTACGGCGGGATGGTTTTTTTTACGTAAATACAAGGATCGATCAAGGATATAAACATGAAAAAAGCACATTTTTTTATAATACGGAGATCGCTAAAGCAGTAATTCCTGAGAATCTGAAGTAGTTCTTGCTATGAAGTAGCTTTCAAGTCACTTCATCCCCTCATATCTTTTATATCCCTCTGACTACGTGTTTCATAACCCTAGCCATATCTTTCATATCTCCCCAACTAGCACATTGTAGTCATAAGACAGACTCTTTTAGTTTTTAGTAAATCGATTTAAATAACTAACCATAGATGGAATAGTTTGAATCATATAGAATGAATTTTATGACAGTTAAATAAATCGTTTCCAAAGAGGGATGAGAAATGTACAAGTTAATTCTTGCTGAGGATGAAGAAGATGTTAGAGAAGGGGTCATCGGGCAGATTGATTGGGAGCACTACGGTTTCGAAATTGTAGAACAGGCGGAGAATGGACGGGAGGCAGCGGATGCGATTGATCGTTTGCTCCCAGATGTGGTTGTGACGGATATTCAAATGCCTTTTATGAACGGGCTGCAGCTGGCGGAATGGATTCGCGAACGGCATCCCAATACCAAGATCATTATTTTGACAGGGTATGATGAATTTGAATATGCGCAGAAGGCGATTAAACTGCAAATCGACGAGTATATTTTGAAACCGTTTTCTTCACAGGAGTTGATTGATGTTCTGCTTAAGGTCAGAGCCACTATAGAGGCTGAAATTGCAGAGAAGGAGAATGTTTTTGTACTCAGTGAGCATTATCGAAAAAGTCTGCCTGTGCTGCGTGAGCAGTTTTTATCTTCACTAGTATCACGCAAGTTACGAATGATTGAAATAGACGAAAAAAGTTCGGAATACGGAATAGATCTACATGGGAAATGGTTCCAAGCCTCGGTAATTAGTGTGGATTATATACGTCCAGAGCGGGAAACGGTTAGCCTTAACGCAGGAAAGCAAATTTCTTTGCGAGATACGGGAGAGAGAAATTTACAGCTCTTCGCTGTGCTCAATATTGCAGAAGAATTATGTAATAAGCATAATTTTGGCAGGGTTTTTATCCATCGTGATGAGGTGGTGCTTCTTTCCATTTGTGATGCAGGAGAAGAAACTGAAATTACGGGGAAAACTTTTGAAATTCTAGAAGAAATCCGCCACAATGTGCAGCGGTTTCTTAAGCTAACGGTAACCGCTGGTTCTGGAACGGTTTGTCATTCGCCTGCTATGCTATTTAATTCCTTTGGAGATGCCATGCAAGCGTTAGATTATCGTCTCATTCTTGGCAATAACAGAGTCATTTGGATCGAGGATGTGGAGTCACGTTCGAATACACTCTTGGCCTATGATGAATTGACCCAGCAGTCCTTAATCCGAACGATTAAGATGGGAACCGTCCAGGAGCTTAAAGAGGTCGTGGAGGAGTTATTTGGCGGATTGAATGCTGAGCAGGTATCTACTCAGGATTATCAGATTTTTTTGCTGGAGATTATTACATCTATCCTGCGTGTAGCCAAAGAGTCCGGTAGTGATGCTGCTAAGTTCGTTGGATCTGGCATTTCCTCATTAACTGAGATGAATAAATTTAATAGTATGAGTGAAGCCAAACAATGGATTATTACGATCTGCAGCCGGCTAATGGACTCCATTGCCTTAGAACGCCAATCTAGCTATAAGCTGCTTATTGATGAAGCTAAAGAATACATCCGTAGCCATTATGAGGAATCGGATATTTCTATCGGAAAGGTCTGTCAGCATTTACATATCAGTACGGGTTATTTTAGCAGTATTTTTAAGAAGGAAATGAAGATGACTTTCGTTAGTTATCTCTTGCAAATCCGATTAGAGGCAGCAAAGGAACTTTTACGCTCCACGGAACTGAAGGCTTTTGAAATCGCCGAGAAAATTGGCTTTGCTGATCCTAACTATTTCAGCTTTTGCTTTCGTAAAAAATATGGCCAGTCTCCCAAAGAGTATAAAAACAGCTCCAGAGGAGGGTAGCCATGCGGCAAGAAAAGTCCTATTCTTTTCGACTGCGGCCGCAGCATCCAAAAGGGGGGAAACGTCGATTGTCCTCCAAGCTGCGGAGCATTCAAGTGACGATTACGCTCACTTTTACATCTGTCGCCGTACTTGTAGCCGTCGTTGTCAGTCTTATGCTGTATAACAAGTTTGCGAAGACAGCTGAAGAGAATGCCAATATGAATATGCAGCAGATTATTGAGCAAGTGAACTACAATTTGGAGCTTTATGTTAAAGGGATGCGGAATATTTTTGAAACCGCAGAAGATCAAATAACGAATAGTCCCTCCGTGGACTCCGCTTTACTGATGGAAAGAATGGCTATGTTAATGGGAAGTAGAGAGGATCTTGTTTCTGCAGCAGTTTTTACCCCACAGGGGAAATACGTTGTGGGCACAGCAGGACAGAAGTTGCGCAGCAACACACAGTTAGAAACCCAGAGTTGGTTTACTACGGCCAAAAGAACGTCTGAGATCTCTTATTCAGCGCCCCATATTCAGAACTTGTTTAAAGGTCAATACATATGGGTCGTGTCGATCAGTAAACTCATTCAATATCAGGAAAAGGGAGTATTAAAAACGGGTATCCTGCTGATGGATTTTAACTTTCGCACCATAGATGAGCTGAGCAAGCAGGTTAAGCTTGGTAAAAGAGGATACGCTTACATCCTCGATCAATTAGGCAACATTGTGTATCATCCGCAGCAGCAGCTTATTTATGCTGGCTTAAAGTATGAGAATGTGGAGCCGGTACTGGAATATGCTTACCGTAGCTATTTGGATGAGTCTACCGGTGAAAAACGTTTTATCACAGTGCGTACGCTGGAACAGACCGGATGGAAAATAGTCGGAGTTGCTTATTATGACGAGATAGTAACCACCAAGCGAGATCTGAACACCTTCTTATCCTGGTTCCTAGCGGTAGTTATTTTATGTGTAATTATCGTATCTGTCTTTTTATCTGCGCGAATTGCCCGCCCGATCCGTAAGCTGGAACGGACACTTCAGCAGGTAGGCGAAGGGGATCTTAATACTCGAATCGATGTGAGCGGTGCGTATGAGGTAGAGCAGTTGTCCAAACGGTTTAACCTCATGCTGCAGCGAATCCGTCAATTGATGGATCAAATTATTTATGAACAAGAAACGAAACGCAAGGGTGAGCTTGAAGTCCTGCAATCCCAGATTAATCCACACTTCTTGTACAATACCTTGAACTCTGTGATCCGGCTTGCTGAGCGTGGTAAGACGGAGGAGGTCGTCACAATGATTCAGTCCTTATCGAAGTTTTTCCGTATAAGCCTAAGCAAAGGCAATAATATGATTACCGTGCAGGAAGAGCTGGATCATATTCGTCATTATCTCGTCATACAAAGCTTCCGTTTTAAAAATAAGTTCCGTTATGAGATCATTGCGCAGGATGAAGTGCTGCAGTGTCAGACGATTAAGCTGATTTTGCAGCCGATTGTAGAGAATGCCTTGTATCACGGAATAGAAATGATGCCTGATGAAGGTTTTATCTCTATCCAAGCGGAACTGAAGGACAATCTTGTCATCATACGGATTAGTGATAATGGACTAGGAATGTCCAAGGAGACTATGAAGGTTATTTTGACAGGTGGCAGTAAAAGTATGAGCGGTTCCGGGGTAGGCGTAAGAAATGTGAACGAGCGGATTGAGCTGTACTATGGCCGAGAATATGGTCTTTCTTTTGAAAGTGAAATTGAAGAAGGCACTACGGTTACCCTTATCTTTCCGGCACTCGCAAAAGGCGAAGGCAATGAAGGGCTTAAGGAGGATGAGACATCGTCATGAAAACCTTTCGTTTTTGGCTAACCTTGTTAATGTGTGCGGTGTTATGGACTACGGTTTCTTCTTGTTTTAATTCAGCGCCCAATTACATCAATACAAATAAGACCCGTAATATTCATCTTATTGTGAAAATGAACAGGGGTGACTACTGGAATACGGTTAAATTGGGGGCAGAAGCTGCAGCGCAGGAATTTAACGTGAAATTAACCTTCAAAGCTCCGGACTCTGAGAGTGATATCACAGAACAGGTGAAAATGGTGCAGGATTCTATTAATGAAAAAGCAGATGTGATTATTTTAGCTGCAAGTAGTTATATGGGGCTTGCACAGGTTGTAGATCAGGCGGCTTATTCCAAAATCCCTGTCATATCCGTAGATGCGGAAGTAGGTTCAGCAAGAGTAAGGACATATATTGGCTCGAACGGCTATGAAGCGGGTCAAAAATCTGCAGAAAGATTGATCAAGCTGTTGAAAGGATACGGCGAGGTGGGCATTATTAATTTCACCAATTCAACTCAGAGTGAGAAACAGGATTCTTCCAGCGGAATTGAATATGGTGCTAGAGATGCAGAGGAACGGGAGAAGGGATTCTTAAATTATACGGCCCGTTATCCAAACATACAGGTGGTTGAGATTTCATACACGACCTCTAGCATTAAGGATGCAGAAGAACTTACGCAGCTAATGCTGCTGAAGCACCCGAATTTACGGGGAATTGCGAGTCTGAATGAAACTGCTTCACAGGGTGCGGCAATGGCGATCCAGAGCCGGGGGCTGCAAAATATTAAAATGGTTGCCTTTGATAGCTCCCCCTCCATGATGGAATTGCTGCAGGATGGTACTGTTCAAGCAACCGTCATCCAAAACCCTTTTAGTAACGGGTATTTAGCTGTAAAACATGCCGTTGAAGTGATCGAAGGAATCGATGTGCCAGAACGTGTAGATACAGGAACAAAACTAATTGATTTGGACAATATGTTGTGGCCTGAGAATCAAAAGCTGTTATTTCCGTTCGTTAGATAGGAGCTATTTTGAGCATATACGATTTGTGAAACGGATACCATCCTTGAATGGGGCGGTATTCGTTTTTTTTAGAATATAAGAAAGTATAAATTTTTAATGAAAATCATCCTTATATTTCTTTACGGGTTCATTAGAATTTTTATATTAATGAGTAGGATTTTATATTCGCAAGCGTTTTCAGGTGAGGCATAATATGGATGTACCCGAGACGATCAGGGGCAAACAAAAAAGAAGTATAAATAGGAGGTCAATGAATAATGAAAAAAATCACTTCCGTGCTATTAGCTAGTGCTTTACTGGGTGCTGCTCTGACAGGCTGTGGTGGCAACAACAATACTACTAATAGTGCTGCAGGCAATGATAAGGCTACTAATGCTCCAAAGACTGAGAACTCAGGTACTGCAACAGAAACTCCTAAAGTTGGGGTCGCCATATACAAATTTGACGATACCTTTATGACAGGTGTTCGTAACGCCATCGATAGTGCTGCTAAAGGCATTGCTACAGTAGATATCGTAGATAGCCAAAATTCACAGCCAACACAAAATGACAAGGTTGATTTATTCATCACTAAAAAATATAACGGGATGCTGATTAACCCAGTTGACCGTACAGCTGCTGGCGTCATTATCGAAAAAGCTAAAACAGCTAACATTCCGGTAGTATTCCTGAACCGTGAACCGCTTCCTGAAGATATGAAGAAATGGGATAAAGTTTATTATGTAGGTGCTAAAGCAGAAGAATCCGGCACAATGTCCGGCCAACTGATTGTTGACTACTGGAAAGCACATCCTGAAGCAGATAAGAACGGCGACGGTGTTCTCCAATATGTAATGCTAAAAGGTGAACCAGGACACCAAGATGCTGAGCTTCGTACTACTTACTCTATCCAAGCTATCGAAGATGCAGGAATCAAGGTGGAGAAACTGGCTGAAGATACAGCCATGTGGGATCGCGTAAAAGGACAAGAAAAAATGGCTGCATTCCTTGGCTCCCACGGCGATAAAATCGAAGCTGTTCTTGCTAATAACGACGATATGGCCCTCGGTGCAATCGAAGCTCTAAAAGCTTCAGGCTACTTCACGGGTGACAAATTTATGCCGGTAGTAGGTGTAGACGCAACTGCTCCTGCGATTCAAGCGCTGGAAGATGGAACAATGCTCGGTACGGTGCTGAACGATGCGAATAACCAAGGTAAAGCTGCTATCACAGTTGCTGCTTTGCTTGCTAAAGGTGAAACACCTACGAAAGACAATGTAGGTTTTGATATCACTGATAACCAATACGTATGGATTTCCTACAAAAAGATTACGAAAGACAACATAGCTGACGCTAAGTAATTACCTCGGCTACAGCGTTATTCATGATTATATGGCAGCACGGGGAGCGGATAACCGCTCCTCGGTATTTCTTTTAGGCAGGGAACAGGATGGAACCGCTGTGCCTCTCATAAAAAAGAAAAAAAGCGTAGGGGGCGTAACAACATGGAAAAAGCTGAGTTTTTGCTGGAAATGAACAATATTACTAAAGAATTCCCCGGCGTCAAAGCGCTGGATGATGTTAGTTTAAAGGTCAGACCGGGTTCGGTTCATGCACTTATGGGCGAGAACGGTGCAGGTAAGTCCACACTCATGAAATGCCTTTTTGGTATTTATTCACCGGATGCCGGTGAGATTTTTTTGGATGGTGAGAAGGCTTCCATCAACAGTTCCAATGATGCGTTAAAAAGCGGTATCTCAATGATTCACCAGGAGCTGCACCCCGTGCCGTTCCGAAGTGTTATGGAGAATATCTGGCTAGGACGTTTTCCTACGAAGGGAATCGGACCGATTCAGTTTATCGACCATAAGAAAATGTACACTGACACGGAAAATTTGTTTAAAGATCTGGATATTGATCTGAATCCTGAGACTTTAGTGGGTAAGCTGTCTGTATCCAAAATCCAATCCATTGAAATTGCGAAGGCTGTCTCTTTTCACTCCCGAGTTATTGTAATGGATGAACCCACTTCTTCCTTAACCAGTGTGGAGGTGGAACATTTATTCCGGATCATACGGGACCTCAGAAGTAGAGGCGTAGCTATTATCTATATATCTCACAAAATGGAAGAGATTCTTGCAATCTCTGACGAAGTTACTATTATGCGTGACGGTAAAAAAATTGGTACTTGGCCAGCGGAGGAATTAACTACAGATCTCATCATTTCCAAAATGGTGGGTCGTGATTTAACGAATCGATTCCCAGAACGTTCTAACGTACCTGGCGAAGTATACATGAAGGTGGAAGGGTTAACCTCTCCGGAGGAAAGATCCTTTAAAGATGTATCTTTTGAATTAAGACGAGGTGAGGTCCTAGGGATTGGTGGTCTGGTCGGTGCCCAGAGAACCGAGGTTATTGAGGCATTGTTCGGTCTGCGAGCCTTGAAATCCGGAACGATCTCTATTAAAGGCAAGAAGGTTAATATCAATTCTCCGAAGGATGCGAAGAAACACGGAATGGCTCTGCTTACCGAAGAGCGTCGTGTAACAGGCATATTTCCAGTTTTGTCTGTTCACGAGAATGGTGCAATCGCTAATCTACATCGTTACCAGAAGCTTCTTCTTCTACTAGATGGAAAAAAGAAGAAAGTGGAAGTCGATAAAATGATTGAAAAATTACGTACCAAAACGCCAACAACCAAAACGCTAATCATGAATCTTTCCGGTGGGAATCAGCAAAAGGTGTTACTTGCCAGATGGCTGCTGACTGAGCCCGAAATCCTGCTTCTGGACGAGCCGACTCGTGGTATCGACGTAGGGGCTAAATTCGAGATTTACTCCATTATTACCGACTTGGCCCAGCAAGGGAAGAGTATCATAATGATCTCCTCTGAAATGCCGGAGCTGCTCGGAATGTCTGACCGCGTAATGGTCATGTCGGAAGGTAGACTCACCGGTATACTAGAAGGCGAGCAAGCTACGGAAACCGAAGTTATGCGTCTCGCTGCACAGCATTAGGATAGGAATGTACTGATAGTTTTGCTAGGCGAAACTAGATTTGGTTTACGAAGAGAGCTACTCTTCGCGTAACTTTAAGGAGGAACACTACTAATGAACGTTAAAAGAACTCAAACCTTTATTACGCAAAATGCCATTTATATTGTATTGGTACTTCTGATTATGGGTATTGCTTTATACGAACCGGCCTTTATCTCTGTAAATACTTTACGAGACATATTAATCCAATCGTCCACGCGGATTATTATCGCGCTTGGTGTTGCCTTTATCCTTATTACGGCAGGTACTGACTTGTCCGCTGGGCGTGTGGTTGGTTTCACGGCAGTTATCTCTGCCTCCATGCTGCAAATTCCGGACTATTCCCGGCGCTTTTTCCCTGATCTGCCGCAGGTGCAAGTATGGCTTCCAATCCTTATAGCTATTATAGCTGGTCTTCTCTGCGGACTCATAAACGGTATTGTCGTTTCCAAACTGCATGTTCCGCCGTTTATAGCAACACTGGGCACGATGGTTATTGTTTATGGTTTAAACTCACTGTACTTCGATATGGATCCTAACCAATCTCAGCCGATTGGCGGTCTGCGTCCTGATTTCACTAAAATCGGTTCTGGCTTTATAGGAAGCGGCCAATACTCAATTCCGTATATCGTGCTGATAGCCTTGGGTGTCGCCGCCATTGTGTGGGTGGTATTCAATAAAACCAAGCTGGGCAAGAACATGTATGCGATTGGCGGAAACATGCAGGCAGCTAAAGTATCCGGTATCGATGTTTCTAAGAATCTGATTTATATCTATGCAATTGCTGGTGCCCTTTATGGTCTGGCAGGTGTTCTGGAAGCTGCTAGAACAGGTGGAGCAACAAATAACTACGGTAACATGTATGAGCTTGATGCCATTGCAGCTTGCGTAGTGGGTGGTGTATCTACAACCGGGGGTATCGGTACTGTACCGGGTGTTCTAGTGGGGGTTATCATCTTTACTCTCATTAACTACGGTCTGACCTTTATCGGTATTAGCCCGTACTATCAATTGATTATCAAAGGTTTGATCATCATAGCCGCGGTCGCATTTGATATGCGGAAGTACTCTTCGAAGAAGTAGCTTGGTTTGATGATCGTGTAGAAGTCTGTGAACTAAATCGATCATTTCATTACTCTTATAAAGGGCTGAAGAAGCGTTTGCTAGTAATAGGCAAATGCTTTTTGGCATGTCTATTTCATTGCTAACTAGTGCTAGTCTTCTCCATGACTCAGAACCTCAATCGCGCTTCTATACTAACCTAATGTCTCTTACATTACTACACGGCCCTCCTCATGCCATTCTCGCAACTTGATCATCCGGTACCACGCATCACCCCACCTCGGCGAACCAGTCTCGCACACTCACCCCATATCACCAATATCAAAAGCACATAAACCAACATTCTCCCATATTCTATAGGCAAATGCCTTTGTTAAAGGGGAGCGACTGGATGTTAAGAATAAGGTTAAATGAGCTGGGGAAAGGGAATGAAAATGGACCGTTACAGGCGGATGTATGGAGATGGGACGGTATTGGCTGGAACGAATATATTACACAGCAAGATGAAGATTTCATACGCACGGAAGAGGAGCTATTCGTCACAATCCCAGCAGAGGCGGGATTATATCGTGTTGACTACTCCAATAAGCCATATGAGACGCCTTACGTATTACCGGAGTGGGTTGACGACGATTTAAGGAATACTGGGCTACATCCGGCGCCTTTTAATCTTAAAGAGGGTACGCTCTGGGGATATATTAATGACGAAGGTCGCGCCCAGATTGAACCTAGATACGAATATGCTGAGGAGTTTCAGAAGAATGGGTTAGCAATAGTGCAGCGAAAAAACAGTAGCGGACTGATTGATAGCTCTGGACGGGAGCGGGTAAAGCCCATTTACTCGTTTATAGCCCCTTTTTCAGAAGGACGCGCAGTGGTGTCTGATGCGAAGGGGTACACATTTATCGATGAAAAAGGTAAAGAAGTGACTCCAGCCCGTTATGATTATCTGAACTCATTGCATGAGGGATTGGCATTATTTTCAAAACAAAATACGACCGGCGGTCAATCGCTATATGGGTACGTAGATGCGCAAGGCAAAGAGGTATTGCCTGCCATTTATGTGGACGCCAATGATTTTATGAATGGTATGGCTTTGGTTAAGATAAAAGAGGGAGAGTATGCACTCATCGACCCTGAAGGCAATATTCTGTATACGTACAATCATCCTTTCGTAGGGAGTCCTGGTGATGGGCTACTCGCTTATCAAGCAACTGTGAACGGTAGGTACGGATATTTGAACACGGATGGTACGGTAGCAATTCAGCCACAATTCACTTCCGCGTTACCTTTCTCGGAGGGGCGTGCAGTGGTGAATACCGCTGAGAACTATGGTAACGCCTACGGGCTGATTGATAAACAAGGAAGAATGATCATCCCCGCAAAATATTATGAAGTCCTGCAGCTTGGTGAAGGCAGAGCAGCCATAGGAACACCAATATTCCCTAGTCAACCTTATCGAGGCTCACGCTACATTATCGCCGATGCAGAGACAGGAGCGATTCTGAGCAATCATACCCTGCTTGGTGTGAATAATTATCAGGACGGACTGGCGTCTGTGTATGATGCTAAGGAGACTTTTTTTATAGATCGAACCGGAAAAAGAGCAGCTCAGCCTCCAGTCATCCAAGGAACCGGAACGCTTACCCTTAGCGGACGCTTAATTAGAGCAGATATAGATCAACGTACAGCTTATTATGACCGTCAAGGCAAGCAAATTTGGAGGCAAAATGGCGTCATTCCACTGAGACCTCCTTATTCCGTTGTGGAGAAGAAATACAAACCGAACAGAGATTATCTGGTCTACTATCCGGTTGTTGAGGGAATTGCCAGTGCGGAAGTTTCAAGAGAGGTAAATGATAAGCTGCGCAAGCTGTCACTTGCTGAAGATGCTGGTAATGGTGGAGCAGCACAGGATTTCAGTTATAATGGTGATTTTTCAGTATCCTTTTTCCGCAAAAACCTACTAGTGCTGGAGTTAACGGGTTACCGTTATCCTTTTGGAGCAGCCCATGGCATGCCTACCAAAATCTATACACATACTAATCTACGTAACGGAAGGTTCTATAAGCTGGGTGATCTGTTCAAGCCAGGAAGTAGATACGTGGAGAAGCTAAGTAAAATCGTAGGGAAGCAGATTGAAAACGATCCTCAGTACTCTTATGTTTTTCCGGATACGTATAAAGGAATTACCTCAGATCAGCCTTTCTTTGTAGATAATGAGGCTTTGTATCTTTACTTCGCACCATATGAGATAGCTCCTTATTCTGCAGGTTTTCCTACTTTCCGAATTCCATATGCAGAAATTATGGGACTTATCTCTACGGAGGGTGAATTTTGGCAGTCGTTTCACTAGGTACCTGATACACTTAAGCATACAGAAGTCGCTATTCTCTCGAGAATGGCGACTTTTTTTGCTTTTTAATGCCGATATCGAATGAATTCAGGCTCGGAAAACTTACAGATAAGACTATTAAATGTTAAAAATTAGAAGAGCACAGCTGATAGATTTATGCTACAATGACTGAGGAACAAATTACAACTTTGTAACATTTGTAGCTGGTCACTCTAAGCAGGAACATATATTACACACAAGAAAGAGGAGATGGCAGAATGAAGAATAAGAGATTAAGAGCAATTATTGGTGGTAGTGTAGCAGCTGTTATGGCACTTAGTATTTCTCTTCCACTCGAAGCGAATGCAGCCTCAACTGAAGTAACAGTCATTAAATCAGGAACTAGCTATGAGCAAGTTTTACAATATTTAAAACAAGCTAACCTACAGGGACTCCCTATTTTTAATAGCACAATCGTGGTGTCCAAGCCTCAAACTGGAACGGTTCCAAATAAAGATACATCCACCGGAACTCCGGTTACTAAGCCTTCGGATACAACTACTGTGACTAAGCCTGTAACTAAGCCTTCGGATACAACTACTGTAACTAAACCTGTGACTAAACCGACAGAGACTACACCAAGTACCGGTGCTGTGAGCAATAAAGAAACTTATGTTCAGCAGATCGTAACGTTGGTAAATAAAGAACGTGCGGCAGCTGGTCTGAAGCCCGTTTCTGGATTGGACAGCCTTCATAAAGTAGCTGCTACAAAAGCTACGGATATGCGCACGAACAACTATTTCTCACACACTTCACCTACGTATGGTTCACCTTTTGACATGATGAAATCCTTTGGGATCACTTATAACGCTGCAGGTGAGAACATCGCTATGGGTCAAAAAACACCAGAAGAAGTAATGAAAGCATGGATGAATAGTCCGGGTCACCGCGCTAATATTTTGAATGCTAACTTCAATTATATCGGTGTAGGTTATGACAATAACTACTGGGTTCAAGAATTTATCGGTAAATAAGTAAATTAACCATTACTGTAATCAAACGTTCTCCGAAGAAAATCGGGGAACGTTTTTTTGTGTCGGAGCTCTAATCACCAAATTTTTTCGAGGATTTTCAAGTCTTTATTTGGATTAAGAATGCGGAGCAGCAGGATTTATTTCTATTTTAGACATTTGCAAAAGCGGTATGGAAGATTTATGTTTATGTACATAGTTAAGATCTTTGTAAAATGTGGAACAATACATAATAGAACGGCACACGGAGGGATGGCTTTGAATGATTCAAATTGGACATGGCGCACGATCAGCCTGATTTCCATAATAACAACAATAATTCTAATTGTAGGTTTAGTTTATGCGGTCAAAGACATCATTTATCCGGTTGGAGAAGCGTCAGAGACAAACTTGCCACAGCAAACAGCCGCTCCAGTGACGGAGACGACTAAGAAGCTAAAGGTTGTTGCTCTCGGAGATTCGCTAGCCAAGGGAACTGGTGATAACACCGGAGAAGGATTTGTTAAGCGCACGGTTAGTGGTTTATCCGCTAAAGGTATCGAAGTTGATTTTTTAGGGAACATGGGGATCAATGGTTTGACTACTGCAGGATTGCAAAGCAAGCTGGAAGAAGATGGAGTGGATTACGCACTGCACATGGCGAATGTCATTCTGCTCTCGATCGGAGGGAATGATTTATTCAAGGACTCGAACATTTTGCAGAATAGCGGCGCGCTTCAGAGTGAATCCACAACGGATCAAGAGCTAACGCCAGAGTCATTGCTCGCAGCCCTTCCCGAAGCAGCAGCCAGATTGGGTAAGGTTCTTGAGAAGATCATGGAGATCAATCCGAACGCTCAAATTTATTATATGGGGTTATATAACCCTTTTGGAGATATCCCAGATCTACTTGTACCAGGTAATCAGGCGGTTACGAAGTGGAATAATGCAGCTATGGAAATTATTAATAAGCACAGCAATATGACCTTGGTTCCTACCTTTGATTTGTTTAACAAGCACTTGGACAAATATTTATCAACAGATCATTTTCATCCGAATGGGGATGGATATCAGCGAATCGGAGAGCGATTCATTCAGGCTATACACTAGATCATAAGTGAGAGCCAGCTTTCTAAGAAAGATAGCTGTATTAGATAACATATCCTTTGAACAAGTACTAGTCGAGGAAATGACAGTAACAAGGAGATAAGCAGAATATGACAAAAGCGAACAGTGGAGAATCCAGCCCGGTCGTCTTGTCTGTGGACGGGGTGCGGAAAAAAATAGGACGAAAGTGGATTATTGATGATGTTACGTTTGATGTGAGAGAAGGAGAAATATTTGGCTTCCTAGGACCCAATGGTGCTGGGAAGACGACTACAATTCGAATGCTTGTCGATTTGATTCGTCCTAGCGAGGGCAAGATTACGGTATGTGGTTACAATGTGAATCGAAATCCGGAAAAAGCGTTGCAATTTGTTGGCTCTATCGTTGAGAACCCTGAGGTATATACCTATTTGACCGGATGGGAGAATTTACAGCATTTTGCCCGCATGCAGCCTGGTATTGATAATGCTCGTATTAGCGAAGTCGTAGATATCGTTCGGCTGGATCAACGAATCCATGATAAGGTAAGTACATATTCGCTTGGGATGAGACAGCGTTTAGGCATAGCGCAAGCGCTGCTGGGACGTCCGCGTCTGCTTATTCTGGACGAGCCTACAAATGGTTTAGATCCAAAGGGAATTAAGGAGTTACGAGAATTTATACGCAAGCTGGCTGATGAAGGCTTAGCGGTATTTGTATCGAGTCATTTACTCAGCGAAATTCAGCTTCTTTGTGACCGTGTTGCGATTATTAGCAAAGGACGTGTGCTGGCGGTAGGTGCGGTAGATGAGCTGATCGCTCGAAATTCGCCTTACGTTCTTTGGGAGCTGGAGCCTTTTGCTGAAGCTCGGGCACTACTGGCTGATCGCCCGGGCATTCAGATTCAGAAGCTGGAAGACGTTACCTTGGATGATTCTATTATTGCAGGGATGGGTCCGAATTCTTTAATCACTATTATGGAGCAGGATTTAATCCCCGAGATTGTGGCAGTAATGGTGACTTCTGAAATCGAAGTTAGGGCTGTGCATAAAATCAATCCGACACTGGAACAGCTATTCTTGAAACTAACGGAGGGTGAGAACGTTGAATAATATGCTTCCGTTAATCCGTAATGAGTGTTTAAAAATCATTAAAAAGAAACGGTTTTATGTTATACTGCTGATTCTGATTGTATTGGTGCCTATGTTTACCTACGCTCAGATGCGATCAGCGGAGCGTAGCCGAGATAAATTCAATTCCGATTGGCGTCTGGAGATCCAGCAGCAGATCATTGATAATCAAAATTCTTTGGGCAGTGATCGAATACCAGAGGAATGGAAGACTTATCGGCGAATATTTGTACAGCAGCTTCAATATTACCTACATCATGATGTGAATCCGAACGAGCCAAGTGGCGTTACGTTTACCCGAGAGTTTTTGGATAATTCGGTTACTTTGTTTATTCCACTGCTCATAATGGCGGTAGCATCGGATTTAGTCTCTGCGGAGCGAACCACAGGAACAATCAAAATGCTGCTGACAAGGCCAGTTAAGCGCTGGAAAGTCTTATTTAGTAAAATGGCGGCGCTGCTTATGTTTGTCTCGCTTATCGTACTCTCCACATTTGTGATCAGCTACCTAATCTCCGGTCTGGCTTTTGGATACAAGGGTTTTAATATCCCAGTATTTACAGGCTTTAAGATCAGTGGGGACTCGGTGGATATGTCTACCGTACATGCAGTGCCACAGTGGAAGTATATGCTTATGCAAGGTGGATTGGTCTGGTTCGTTAGTGTCGTAGTTGCCTTGCTTGCTTTTATGATCTCTGTACTTGTAAGGAGCACTGCTGCTAGTATAGTGGTCATGATGGCAGCGCTGATCGCCGGGAATATTTTGACCAATATGGCTTCAGCGTGGACAACAGCAAAATATTTATTTATGGTAAATCTTGGACTGACCGGTTATTTGTCAGGAACGCCTGCACCCATAGAGGGGATGTCCTTGTCATTTTCTATGGCTGTGCTGGCTGTATGGGGGGCCGCTTCGGTGATCATTTCATTCGCCGTCTTTACGAAAAGGGATATTTTGAATTAGAATGTACAAAGTGACCAAAACGTTTGTTTGCATTTCTTGAAATATAAGAAGTATAAGATTTGTATCTATACTTAATATCTTATATTTCTCGCTTAAAGGCTTACCGTCTTTAAAAGGACGCCGAAGGCGCTAATGCTTGAGTATAGAGAAAAGAAGGAGGAGCATGAATGCTCGAACAGATCGATATGTTTGCTGAAGTTTCTAATAACGGCGAGAATGGCCGTACTGGATACGATGCTGACGACATTCAAGTGCTCGAAGGTCTAGTTGCAGTTCGCAAACGACCTGGCATGTATATCGGCAGTACAAGTTCTTCGGGACTACATCATCTAGTATGGGAAATTGTAGATAACGCAGTGGATGAGCATTTAGCCAAGTATTGTACGAAGATTGATTTACTACTTCGCAAAGATGGCTCAGTAACAGTAACTGACAACGGTCGTGGAATTCCTACTGGAATGCATAAGACAGGAGTGCCAACGCCGCAGGTTGTATTTACAATTTTGCATGCAGGCGGTAAATTCGGTGGATCTGGTTACAAGAAATCAGGCGGTTTGCATGGCGTCGGAGCCTCAGTGACGAATGCTTTGTCTGAATGGCTTGAAGTAGAGATCTATCGTGAAGGCAAAATCCATCGTCAACGTTTTGAATATTGGGTGGACAAGAAGGGGAAAGAGCATGTTGGCGAACCTGTAACAGGCCTTGAAATTCTGGGCAACACCAACAAAACCGGTTCGAAAATCACTTTTAAACCGGACATTCGCGTCTTTCCAAATGGAATAGCCCTGAATTATGACACACTGGCAGAGCGGGTGCAGGAGATTGCCTTTCTGAATTCCGGTCTGCGTATTACGCTGCATGATGAGCGCAATAATCGTCAGGACGAGTTCTTTTACGAGGGTGGAGCAAGCCAATTTGTTCAATTCCTGAACGAGGGTAAGGATGTTCTGCATGATGTCATTCATTTCAGCGCAGAAAAAGATGATATCGAAGTGGAAGTAGCCCTTCAGTACAATGGAGGCTATACAGAAACCTTGGCTTCCTTCGTTAACTCCATTCCTACTCGTAGCGGTGGTACTCATGAGACTGGCTTTAAGACTGCGTATACTCGTGTGCTAAATGACTATGCCCGGCGTACACAGTTGCTTAAAGAAAAGGATAAGAATTTAGAAGGAAATGATTTACGCGAAGGTATGATGGCTGTCATTAGTGTCAAAATGTCCGAGGTTGAATTTGTTGGACAGACGAAGGATCAGCTCGGTAGTGCTTCTGCCCGTAGTGCAGTAGACTATATCGTATCTGAGAATATGGCTCGTTTCCTGGAAGAAAACCCACAGGTTGCACAAAGTCTTCTGAAAAAGTCGATTCAAGCTTCGAAGGCTCGGGAGGCGGCTCGCAAAGCCCGTGATGAGATTCGTACAGGTAAGAAACGCAGCGAGAGCTCGAATCTTGGCGGTAAATTATCACCTGCACAGTCTAAGGACGTTACACGAACCGAGCTGTTCATCGTAGAAGGTGATTCGGCCGGAGGCTCGGCGAAGCAAGGCCGTGATTCTAAGATTCAGGCGATCCTGCCGCTAAAAGGAAAACCGATGAATCCGGAAAAAGCCAAGCTGTTGGATATCCTGAAGAACGATGAATATAAAGCGATCATTTCCACGATTGGTGCAGGAATTGGTCCAGACTTTACCGTCGAAGACAGCAATTATTCCAAAATTATTATTATGACCGATGCGGATACAGATGGAGCGCATATTCAGGTGCTGCTGCTGACATTTTTCTATCGTTATATGAAGCCGTTACTAGATGCTGGAAAGGTCTTTATCGCTCAGCCTCCGCTATATAAGCTGACCCGTAAAACGGGCAAGCTGGAGACCGTAAGATATGCTTGGAGTGATGAAGAACTGCAAAATTACTTAAAGGAATTCGGCAAAAACTTCGAGCTTCAGCGTTATAAAGGATTGGGTGAGATGAATCCGGATCAGCTGTGGGAAACGACGATGAATCCGGAGTCGCGTACACTGCTTCAGGTGCAGATTGAGGATGCTGCTAAAGCGGAGCGCCGCGTTTCTACACTAATGGGTGATAAAGTCGATCCTCGTAAACGCTGGATTGTTGAAAATGTCGATTTCACTGAAATTGTAGAGTAGTTGCAGCTTGTATTGCTGCAAGTGACGAATACTTCCACTGTTTTTAATTTTTTGGTGATAGGCAAACGGAGTGGCGGAATCGTTCTGGAGGAGCGTTAGTGTTCGTCTTTGTTTCCGGATTTTATCCGCTAATAGCGGTATAATCAAAAAATCTGGAAACAACAGCGACCGGAAGAATGATCGGCAAAGCGAAGTGAAAGAATATCACCAATCTTTAAGAAAGTGGACAGATTGAGGAACAGAAGGTGAGCAAAGTGAGTAGTTTATCAGAACAATTTTTGCCGGCTTTTCTGGAAGAGGTCGTCGGTGACCGCTTTGGTCGGTATTCCAAATACATTATTCAGGACCGGGCTATTCCCGATGTCCGCGATGGACTTAAGCCTGTACAGCGTCGGATTCTTTATGCGATGTACGATTCTGGCAATACCCCTGACAAGCCGTATCGCAAGTCCGCCAAAACCGTCGGGGATGTAATGGGTAATTACCATCCACACGGTGACTCCTCGATTTACGATGGTATGGTTCGTATGGCACAGCCATGGAAGATGGGGCATGTACTTGTTGACGGTCACGGCAACTGGGGCTCGATGGATGATGACCCAGCTGCAGCGATGCGTTATACGGAAGCACGGTTATCACCGATTGCAATGGAGATGATGCGTGATATCGAGAAGCGGACAGTATTGTTTAAGGATAACTTTGACAATACAGCTAAAGAGCCTGTTGTTGTTCCCTCTCGGTATCCGAACTTACTCGTGAATGGTACGAGTGGGATTTCCGCAGGTTTTGCCACTGAAATTCCGCCGCATAATCTGCGTGAGGTTATTGATGCTTGTATCGCAGTGATGCAAAAGCCGGATATTGAACTTGAAGATATCATGACCTTCATGAAAGGTCCGGATTTTCCTACTGGCGGCACTATCATGGGTGGCGATGGCATCATGGATGCATACCGCACAGGTAAAGGCCGTATTTACTTGCGCTCCAAGACTGAGATTGAGAATATGCGTGGCGGCAGGCAACAAATCGTGATTACTGAAGTTCCCTTCCAGATTGTAAAATCACGACTAGTTACCTCCATGGAGAACATTCGGTTAGAGAAGAAGATCGATGGCATTGCCGAGGTTCGTGATGAGAGTGGACGAGAAGGTCTTCGGATAGTAGTTGAACTTAAAAAAGAGGCTGATGCCCAAAGCGTTTTGGCGTATCTGCTCAAAAAAACGGATCTTCAAATCACTTATAACTTCAATATGGTAGCTATCGTTAACAAAGCTCCGCAACAGCTTGGTCTTAAAGCCATCCTGGAGGCTTATATTGCTCATCAGCGTGAAGTTGTGACTCATCGCACCCAATTTGATCTGGAACGCGCAGAAGACCGTGCTCATGTCTTAGAGGGCTTGGTTAAAGCGCTGAATATTCTAGATGAGGTTATCGCTGCCATCAAGGCATCGAAGAACCGACAGGACGCTCAGAACAATCTCGTGTGGATGTTCGGGTTCAGCGAACGTCAAGCGGACTCCATTCTTACCTTGCAATTGTATCGTCTGACTAATCTGGAGATTACTTCACTCCAAAAAGAATTGGACGAAATGATGGCAAAGATTACACATCTGCGCGGCATATTGGAAAGTGACAAGAAGCTCGTAGCTGTAATCCGTAAGGAATTACTGGAGATCCGCGACAAGTACGGGATCGATCGCCGTTCTCTGATCCAAGGCGAGGTTGAGGAGATTAAGGTTAGCCTTGAAGCGCTGGTCAACGCAGAGGATGTGCTAGTAGCACTTTCCGCAGACGGTTATATTAAGCGTACAAGTATGCTTTCCTTTACCCGTTCTGGTGGTGAACGCCATACATCGGGTGTTAAAGAAGGCGATCATATCGTCAAGCTGCTTGACGTGAATACCCGTGACAGTTTGCTGGTATTTACGCGAAAAGGACAATACTTCTTGCTTCCAGTTCACCAGATACCGGAGTTTAAATGGAAAGAACCTGGCACAGCGATCGTTAACGTTATCGGATTGTCTAAAGGGGATGGAATCATAAGTGTGATTCCGGTCAATAATCTTGATGATCCGCAGCAAAGTCTTGTGTTTATCACCCGTAGAGGTCAGGTTAAGCGTACAGAGCTCAAGGAATACTCTACAAGCCGTTCCGGAGCTGTAGCAGCCTGTAAGGTAGCAGACGGTGATGAGATCATTACAGTGGCTACTAGTACGAATGATAAGGATATTGTACTCGTGACTCGTGAAGGAATGAGTATTAGATTCCATGAGAATGAAGTTAATCCTATGGGCCGTGTTGCATCCGGTGTAAGAGGGATTCAGCTTCGTGAGGGCGATGAGGTGATTTCTTGCTTCTGGGTCAGCGAAGATGAAGGTGAGATTCTCTCCATCTCTGATATTGGATATGCGAAACGTTCATTACTAGTAGATTATCCATCTCAAAGCCGTGGCGGAAAAGGGATGCCAACCTTTGAATTTAAGGAAGGCAAACGAGTACGACCAAATGGCAGTAGATTGGCAGGGGCCTTCTATTGCAGAGAACCGCTGGAACTGAATGCTATTACAAAGGAGAATGCACATCACACATTCTCTTCTGAATCTGCACCACTTGGAGAGCGTCGTTCTACAGGTAAACAGATTGTCCCTGTAGAGAAAAAAGATGAGATTGTTAATCTTTTTCCGGCAGTTAAGTAAAACTAATCAGTAATTAACAGATTAAGGTGTTTAGTCAATTCTTTTTTTGAGAACTGACTAAGCGCCTTTTTTTAATGTTCTTGCTCAATCGTGCAGAAGATTTATTTTTCTTCACTTGCAGGAAATGGAATTTGTTTCGCGAAAATGTAGTTATACCGGATAGAACCGCGAGGAAAGGAAGGAATAAGTGTGCACGCTTCTGAATTCAGTAAAATATGGCATAAAATTTTGAAAGATTACAAACTACATATGGACAGTAATCTTGCCCCATCGCTAACGGATGCCCAGCTCACAGTACTTGAACTGCTTCAGGAACGTGATGCCATGAAGCCTTCTGATCTGGCTCCACATCTGGCGACCAGTCCTGCAGCGGTTACTATGTTACTTGATCGGATGGAGAAAAATGGGCTTATCATTCGGGAGAGAGATGCTGCGGACCGCCGTATTGTATGGGTGAGTATAACCGAGATTGGAACGCAAGAGACTGTACGTGGTTTGAAGATCCGCAGTGATTTTTTTGCAGAAGCGCTTGATCCGATTTCCTCTCATAACCAACAGTTACTACTTTATTTAATGGGAAAAATGGTAGTTACAGCTACGCCGGAAGGTTCTACGCCGTGAATAAGCTAGCTTTGTTGTATCATTATTACGATGAAGCTACCGGTCCATTTCAGAATTTATCTGATTTACCACCACAAGAAGCAGAACAAATTCTGAATGATCTACGACACCAGAATAGAAGCTTTGCAAGTAAACGTTCGCAAGATTATCTTGATATTCGACGGAGCCTTGAAGCAAAAGCTAGAGAATTATTTATTCAAAAAGGTGGAAAGCCATCGCGAGCTTGCCCACATTATATGACACTAGGAGAGTGCCCGTGGTTATTAGACTGGTATCCAGAAGCTAAAAGCCTGCAGCTTTCCGTTGATCAATTTAATGCTGAGGGTATCAGCTTCACCTACGGGGATTTGTTTCCTACAATGAGATATAAAGATGGTAAACCTTATCGCAATCAAGTGTATACCAAGGACGAGATCGTCCGTGTAATAGAACAATTTGGTATGCCGCAGGAATGGAATACCAGCGGTGACAAGGGACCTGAACGATATATTGAGGTCCAGATATGGGATGACAAACCTATAAATATCTTATTAGAGTATTTAGAGAAATGAAGGAAGTAGCGTTTAGAGGCACGAAGTAGGCATTTAGAAATACTTAGTTGTATTTCGTACAGCTATAATTCGCTATTCATTCTGCCTAATAGATATAACTGTATTTTATACATCTAAACGCAAGGTTACCTTTACTTTTGGGAGGTTTATCCAGTTTTTAATTGTAAAGTATACACTTAAATTCGATTGACTGCTTTTTTATTGTGAATAAGTGTACAGAATGCAGCTACTGGGTTCAATCAACCCACCGTAGATCTAAAAAAAACAGGCAGCGATTCTCCGGTTAATGGACAATCACTGCCTGTTTTAAATTGCAAGAAAGGGCTGTTTTAAGAAAGCTCTTTTTTTAGTATTTCCCGCGACCACAGATCCCAAGGATAGGTTTGTGGCGGAAGAGAAATGAGTTCTACTTCTTCTTTAGTAACAGGGTGGGGAAAGCCTACAAGTGCAGACCACAGTGCAATTTGCTGTCCAGGTCTGTTCACTGAAGCACCATACTTCTGATCACCGTATAACGGGCAGCCGATGGAGCTGAGCTGTACTCGAATTTGGTGAGAACGACCAGTTAGTAAATCGATCTTGAGCAAGCTGTAGCCCTCTGCGCTGCCAAGCAGCGTGTAATCCAGAATGGCTTCCTTACCGCCGGGTGTTCCTTTCCGGACTACGGTGACGGTATTGCTCTTGGCGTCTTTAAGCAGCGTATCGGTAAGACGGCCATGAGATGCTGGTGGTTTACCGTGCACGACCGTTAAGTACACCTTATGAAAGCTGTGAGTTCTGACACACTCGGATAGTCTTGATGCTGCTTTTGATGTCTTGGCAAAGATCATTGCACCCCCAACCGGACGATCCAGGCGGTGGACTAGCCCCATATAGACATTGCCAGGTTTGTTAAAGCGTTCCTTCACATCTTCTTTGAGCAGGTTGAGCAGATCAGGATCTCCAGTAGCATCCTCCTGAACAGGAATATTCACGGGCTTCACTATGCCTAGAAGATGATTATCTTCGTATAACACTTCAAAGCGCTTCGACATGCCGTCCAGCGGCTCGTTGCTGCCGGTCAAATGCTGTGTCATGGCTTACGCCTCCCAGCGTCCCAGAATACCGCATGGCAGGTTCATGCCGGAGGAAGTGATCGGAAGACCGATTTCACCGGAGGTGAGCTTCCCACCATAACGTTTACCCATGGTCATCGACAACATATTACGTAGGACAGTTGGAGAAATCCCAGTGGTGTATGAATTGATTAGCATAAACAAAGGTTTGTCGCTCATGATTTGCATACAGCTCTCAAGGAAAGGATATAAGCTGGATTCCAGTTTCCACATTTCTCCGCCAGGTCCTCTTCCATAGGAAGGCGGGTCCATTATAATCGCATCATACTTACTACCACGACGTTGTTCACGTTGTACGAATTTGAATACGTCATCCGTGATGTAGCGAACTGGACGATCACCCAGGCCGGACAGCTGGACATTTTCTTTGGCCCATTGCACCATTCCTTTAGCTGCATCCACGTGCACAACAGAAGCGCCGGCACTTGCTGCGGCTACAGTAGCTCCACCAGTGTAAGCAAATAGATTCAGTACTGAGATCGGACGGTTAGCAGCCGCAATCTTGTCCATCATCCAGCTCCAGTTGGCCGCTTGTTCAGGGAATAGCCCTGTATGCTTGAAATTCGTAGGACGCAGGTGGAATTTTAATTTTCCGTAACTAATCTTCCAATCGTCCGGAATCGTTTTTTTCATTTCCCATTGTCCACCACCAGCCGAGGAACGGTGATAATGACCATGTACATCACGCCATTTCGCGGTCTCATTGGAGAGTGGCCATATAATTTGCGGATCAGGACGGCGCAGGATAATGTCACCCCAACGTTCAAGCTTTTCTCCACCGCCAGTGTCAATTACTTCATAGTCTTTCCAGTCGCTAGCTATATACATTTTTTAATCCATCCTTCAAAAATTCATTTAGCCTTTATTGTACAACATTTCACCATATAGCTACAAACAAAATACGTACAGGTCTAATGCACTGTTTATTTTATTCAATGAAGATAATGTGTATAATATTTCCATGCTGACTGCTGTTATTCTGGCAGATCAAGCAGCGATTGTGTATGATCAGAATCCAGAGTGCTTTCAATTTTACCGATCGGAGAACAGCAGCTTATGTTCAATCTCGCACCTCTATATTTCCCGATAACTGCAAATCCAGCCCAAACCAGTGAATATCTACCCAACCAAGCTTTGCAGCCGTATATTCGCTGTTTCTGGGGCTCTGTTGCACCACGTATTCGTACGGATGTATCAGTTCCCTTAGTGGACAAGATATCTTGTTACGAACCTCGAAATGAAACGATTATTCCGGATACATGCATGGACATTATTTGGGATTTAGATGAATCAACAGGGATAACAACATCCGTTTTTTCTGGCATCAATGATGCTCCATTTGAGGTGCCTTCAGACAGGGGGGAAGGGTTGATTTCACGTTTCGGTATCCGATTTCATTTCTGGGCTGTTCATTTTTTTGCGGATGACCATCTGCGGGATGTCTTGAATGCATTTGTGGATGTAGACCATTACTTTAGTACGTTTAAAAGAGAGCTTGGACTATTGCTGGAACAAGCAAACTCTATGGATGAAAGAATAGCGGCAGCTGAGGCTTATCTGTTTCAGCGTCTTGAGCGTGGAGGCCGGACTAACGATCGGATGATGAATGCCGTTTATACCCTAATTAAACAAAAGGGTGTCGTAACCGCTGAGGATTTGGAAGCCAGCTCTAATCTAAGCAGACGTCAACTCGAAAGACTGTTTCAAGAATACATAGGTGTATCACCTAAAAAAACAGCTGATCTTGTGCGATTTCAGAATGTATGGCGGGAAATGTATCATCAGCCTGTGCAGACGAAGAATATGCAGGATCTTATTTTTTCGTATGGATTCAGCCATCAGCCGCATTTCATAAATAGTTTCAAGAAATATGCAGGAAGAACACCACTTGAAGCTTTAGTCTATGCTGGCAGATAAAATGTCGCAATTTTGCAATACAAGAGCTGTTAGCCTTGTTAAACTAAATTCAAGTTAAAATTGACACTATGATGCTGAGAATGAAAGGGGACAAATTATGATTTCGTCTTTTGAAGGTACTAACATTTACACTAAGGATACTGCTGCGTTGGCTGCATTTTATTCGGAGGTGCTAGGGATTCCAATTCCGTTCGAAGGCTACGGCAATTTTGATGGCGCAAAGATTGGATTCGACAAGAAGCAGCCTGGAATCATCATTTGGGATGAGACGAAATGGGAAAAGCTCACGACTGGCTTTGTTAATTTAGTATTCAGCTGTGATAATCTCGATGAGACGTACGAGCAGTTAAAGGCTAAGGGACTGGATTGTCAGCCACCGGTTACGATGGCGTATGGCGGGAAAGAAATGAATTTCCGCGATCCAGATGGTAATCACATTACCTTGCTCGAAGGAGCATACTAATTTAGTATTGAGCAAAGATAAGGATCGAACGCATGCTTAACCGTGTGAATAACCGGGAGTTTGCGTTCTTTTATTATTAGCATTTGACAATGATAATCATTATCAAATAGAATGAGGGTGAAGCACACATCATTTAAATTTTAAGTTTAGTAATGGGAGGAACAGAAAGATGACTAAAGTGCTAGTGGCGTATGCCAGTTTAACTGGGAACACTGAGGAAATGGCTGAATTGATTGTAGAGGGAATACGCCAAGCAGGCGGTGAAGCCGTTTTGAAATCGGTCACTGAATGTAATGCGGTTGAGATAAATTCATATGAAGGCGTTCTGTTAGGAGCATACACTTGGGGAGATGGAGAGCTGCCGGATGAAGCTCTTGATTTCTATGAGGAGATGGATGAGCTTGATTTGACCGCTATGAAGTCAGCAGTTTTTGGCAGTGGAGACACAGGTTACGCGATTTATTGTGGAGCCGTGGACTTATTCGTGGAGAAGTTAAAGGAACGCGGGGCTGTTATATTACAGAATAGCCTAAAGATTGAATATGGACCGAACGCTGCTGAAAAAGAAGCTTGCCGCCAATTCGGTCGTCAATTTATCGAAGCTTGTACGGTGGCTTCATAGGATGGGCGGGCCAGCGGAAAGTTGGATGAAGAAATCAGTGAATTTACATACGCCATCGTATAAACGGTTGCATGATTATCGAGTGGAGCACATTATGCTTGGTGGAGCCGAGAATTTATCAAGCGGTGCTCCAGCTACAGGGCTCCCACGCTGGCGCCAGCAGGTTCAATATGCTGTAGGGCATACACTTAACGACTTCTATAGTTTGTTGCCTGAAGTTCGAAGGGAAACACCGATTCAATTTCTGTTAGAGCGTCGATGGCCTCCTAGAGGGGACGCATTTCCTTCATTACTTCAATATTGGGATATCAAGACGAGTATAGCTGATGAACTTATGCGTATCGTTTCGATCAATCATCTAGAGGAAATTCCGGTAATGCTATACGAGCAGTGGTATGTGCCCGTACCGGAGTTGAATCTGGAACTTTCTATGATTACTCAATTGGCTTGGAATTCTTCTCAGCATGGTCGAAGTTTGAACATTCAGAAATTTATGGTGAATGGCAATGAGGATATCGTTACGGGCTTTTTGCATATGACTAATGTCTTTTGTTATGCGGCCTACGGAGAGCCTGCAGAGACCGTGGAAATTTACTCTTTACTAGAGGGGTGTAAATACACTTACAAGGGAAATGCAGTCCCGTATAAGGAGTCTTTGGATTACGTGCGATTGTTATCTGTATTTCTGGAGCAGGAAGTGCTCGCTGACGGCTCGTTAAGCTGCAGTAACCGTAAAAGTGATAGAGGCGAAGCTAATGTTGGAGGCTTTGGACTCATGTGATGATAAGAAAGCCTCCTGCTCTACAGGCGAGAACGCCCATTAGACAGGAGGCTTTAATTCTATGGATTAGCTGATATAGCGGTAATAATCCTGTTTATTCTGAATGACAAAGCCACAGCTTTCATATAGCTTAAGCGCATTAGGATTATCTAGAGCAACCTCCAGATTAATGCCATTATAGTTTTTACGTTCTCGTTCGATCGTTTGAAGAAGTGCGCTTCGACCAATACCAAGCCCTCGTAGCTTCTTGTTGACGGTAAACCCATATATCCAAGTTTCATTATCTTCGGTCCACAGTCGCATTTTACCAACAGGTTGTCCGTCCATTTCGATCATAATATGCTCTTGCAGATCTTCTTGCTTCTGCAGGTCATAAAGTTCGGCGGCATCTGCTGTCTTCATGTCAAAGCCTCCACAATCCAGCTCTACGAGGATAGGTGCTTCGTCTGCACGAGCAGGTCGTAAGATCACAGTTCCTGTCGCTGAGCTTGCTTCAGAAGAAGCAACCGAATCTCCGCTCCATTTCATTTGATATTCCGCGTGGTTGAACTGAAGAGGTAGTGTTTGCAGGAACGCAGCTCCGGAAGCTGAGGAGGCGGGAGCATTTAGAAGCAGGCTATCAACATTGCCCCGTTTGATAATCGTCTGTGCCCGGTTCCACAGGGAGGTGAAGATTCCACGTCGACGGTAACCTGGTCGAACCATACCGCAAACTTCCATTTCGCTTCCGAATCCATACAAACCTAGGAATCCGACCAGTAGTTCGTCATCATAGGTCACAAGCCATTCAGTATCACCAACATTTGATGGGCCGCGAAGCATATCCCAATTCAATTTTAGTGAAATTCCGTCATATTGCTCACAGCGTTCTTGTAACTCCTCTATATTTCTCAAAGTATCAGTAGTAGTCAAACCCGTTTCCTCCTAAAGTGTATTTGAACTAAGTGAATAAGTTCGAATAGGTTGATAAAGCTTTACGGAAACGGGTAGAGAGATCAGTCTCGTCCGCCTGTATTCCCGCTCAGCACGTCCTTATACTCCGGATGCTTCTCGAATTGATGAGCTGCATAGGAGCACACAGGAACAATTTTTAAATTTTCATTTCGGGCCTTATCTACAACAGCCCGTACAAGTTCTTCACCGGTACCTTGCCCGCGCAGTTCTTCAGAGACACGGGTGTGGTCAATGACCAATTCCCCAGCCTCTTTATCCAAACTGTATGTGATCTCGGCAAGGTCCTTACCGTCATTCGCAACAAAAAAACGATCTGTCCCATTTTGAATTTGCATCTTATGGCTTCACTCCTATATTGTTATTGCCTATATTTTACTACTGCGATTTGTAAAAAGCGAGGGACGAAGCAGATTGATTGCTCGCCCTGGACGTTTGATGGCGTTCCATAGATGGATTTATCGAGGAAGTTAGGATTATTGGTGTGAATGATGCGCTCATGTTACTAAAGGCAGTTGCTTTGTAATGTTTGTTCTGCGAGTAGTCTGGCTTTGCGGAATGGGGATAGGAGGCAGACGTGATCGAGTGACTTTTGGCGAGCCGAGAAGGTGGAAGGGGTTGAATATCTGGACAACCTAGTGTGCTGGATACGCAAGCCGGCCCAGACATTCCCAGCACTCTGAGGTAGGAATATCCAGGACAGCCGGACTCATGGGAATCCTTGAGACCTCAGCGTGCCCAAAATTCCTGTTATCATAATCATCCACTGGAGCTTTCGGACTCAGATGACGTTATTTGCAAATTTTTAGCCGTTTGAGTAAAGTTTCAGACTCCATTTCAGCTATTCCTTAGGAAAAAGCACAAATTAGTCGATTTCTATGCCAATTGCGCCTATGGAGTCCGATAGAACCCCAAATTGGGGGGAATACTGCTTATAAGGTCCACTGTGCCCGATAGCAACTTCGTGAGGGTATGTGTTCACCGATGGAGCCGAACTGTAATGTCCTGCCGCATATTAGTAGCAATCCCCTTTTAGACTCTCGCAATCTCAAAATCAAAGTGAGATGCAAATAAATTCTTCATTCAAGCAGTAAGTCAAGCTGCAGTCAATGAATTTTTATACACTCCCGTTTATAAAGTAGCTTGCGTATTCTCAGGATAATACAATAAGATTAAGAGAATATCTCACTACTGAAAAGAACCGCTAGCAGGAGGAATCATTGTGGAATACAAAGTTGAGGTTGAATTTGGATCGATTTACGAGTTATTGAATAGCTTACATACTTATCTCTGCAAAAAATCCTATAAGAAGATTGACCTAGGGGTAGCGTGGGTTACTGAAATTGAAAGCACCCTGAGTGAGGAACTATTATCCCGTCTGAAGGAAACTGAACTAAACAATGAATGGAAAATGTTGAATCTGCTCATTTACTGTTGTCCATTCAAGGATGATGTAGACAGTGTGCTGAACTGGATTGAAGGGTTAACAGTTGGCGAGTTATATGAGACCTTATCAAAATATGTAAAGGTATTTCCAAGCCATATGGAGGATTACCGTAATCGCGTAGTATTTTTACTCTCCGAATGGAACCGCCAGTACTTTAGTCAATGCAATCCTGCGATTCTAAGCAAATTACAGCAGCATACGGATTTGAAGAACAAGGAGCTTAATGAACTGGATACTGCTGATTTTGTGAACAAAACGACCAACGGATTCTATTTCATGCCTACTGATGGGCTTAAGAAGCTTGTATTAATTCCACAGTATCATTTTCAGCCTGCTAATATCATCTATTGCTACGGTGAATTAACAATCTGTCATTATGCGGCCTGGATTTCGATGGAGAACGAGGAAATTTCACCTTTTATGTATAGAGCCATTCGTAGTCTGGGTGAAAAAAGCCGCCTGAAAATTCTCCATGCTCTTAGCGGTGGTCGCAAAACATTCACCGAAATTGTTAAGCATGCGGGAATCTCGAAGGGGATTGTGCATGATCATATTTTTAATCTTCGTTGTGCAGGTTTGCTTCATGCCTATATTGAAGGGGAGAATGTCACCGGGTACAGTCTGCGTCTGGAAGGCATTCATCGGATGAATGAGCAGCTATTTGATTATTTAAAATAATCATTTCACAAAAAAAATATAACGATCTAAAAGTCAGAATTCTCTTATGCAGAGAGGGTTTTGGCTTTTTTTAGTTGTCTTAATTTTCATTTAATTCTGTTTATAGAGAATTTTTTTAAAGTTCTCTCTTTACAGAACTCAAAAACCTTTCTATAATGAACATCAGAAGTTATTCATACTTAACAGGTAGGAATTATAGTTATTATTCTATTAGAGAGAAAAGGGAGATAGGTACATGAGAAAAAATGCGATTGTAATCACTTCATTACTGCTTACGGGTTCACTGTTACTTTCTGCTTGCGCTAACAACAGTAATAACGAATCCTCGTCTGGTAACAACGCGGCTGCAGGGTCCAATTCAACCAATGTGGAAGCAACAACTCCGGCAGAGACTGTTCCTGCGGGTGCGCTAAGCGAGCCTTTTACCGCAACCGATTTGTCCAAACTTCCAGCAGTAGCACAAAAACGTACAGACACCATTATCGTAGGGTTAACGGACCCAAGCGGAGCTTTTACTCCGTATTTTCAGCAAAGTGGTTATGATGGCAATGTATCTTCACTGCTATACGCTTCTCTCGTAACTGTAGACGATAAAGGCGTTCCAACACCGGAGCTTGCAGAGAGCTGGGATGTTTCGGATGATCAGCTTACATACACGTTCCACTTGAGAAAAGATCTGAAATTCAGCGACGGTTCACCATTGACAGCGGATGACGTAGCGTTTACTTGGACGATACAATACGACAAATCGTATGACGGTAGCTCACAGCTCCCATCACTAAATGTTAAAGGCGGCAAAGCCTATAAAGATGGTTCTTCTACAGCAATAGAAGGGATTAAAGTGATTGATCTACAGACGATCTCAGTGACGCTTGAGCAACCAAATGCAACAGCGCTGGTACAGCTCGGCTCGAATGTTCTGTCGAAAGCTTACTATGGCAAGGACTATAAATTTGGAGATCTTGAATACATCAAGAAGCTGCATGAGAAGCCACTTGGAGATGGACCTTACAAGCTGGAGAAATTTATTCCGGGGCAAGAAGTACGTTTTGTGGCGAATGAGAATTATTTCAAAGGTAAACCCAAAACCGAACATTTCATTTATAAAACTACGGAAGGCGATGTATGGCAATTCGTAGAAACAGGTGAGGTAGACTACGCTTCTTTTAGTGCGACAGACGAGAATATCGAGAAGCTGAAAGCGCTCGGTTTTGTGAATATTATTCCTTACACTCCAAGTACCTATGGTTATTTGCAAGTCAATCTGAAGCATGAACAGCTCAAGGATAAGCTTGTACGTCAAGCCATTGTGTATGGTCTGGATCGTCAGAGTATTTATGTAGATGCAGCGCAAGGTGCAGGCTCAATTGCCAACATCCCGGCATCCCCTATCTCTTGGTCTTACACGGAGGAAGGTATTAATCCTTACAAATATGATCCGGAAAAAGCAAAACAATTGCTGGATGAAGCAGGCTGGACAGTAGGCGCGGGTGGTATCCGTGAAAAAGATGGCAAACCGCTTACCATTCACTACCTCGGCTCTAAGAGCAAAAATACAGATATTTTCATTGCTGTAGCTAAAGAGAATTTTGAAGCACTGGGTATCGATTTCCAGCCTGAGGTTTTTGCAGACTTTAACTCTTTGGTATCTAAGGTAGAAGGCGGGGACTACGATCTCGTATCCTTCTCCACTAGTATGTTGACTGATCCGGCTGACGGGTTTATGCAATTCTTCGATGGAGAAATCACGGATTATGACAATCCGAAATTCCTGGAACTGTACAATAAGGCCTTGGCTACTACTGATATTGAAGCACGCAAAGCAGTATACAAAGAGCTGTACCAGCTCTTCAATGATGAACTGCCTATTATTTTCACAAGTTACAAAAAGACTGTATACGCCTATAACGGACGTATTGAGAATCTATCGGTCAGCCCGTTCATCGGTCTTGCTGGCAGTCTGCCAACTTGGAGCCTAAAATAAATAATCCAGTGTCCCCTGCTCTGATGAGCAGGGGACAAATCATAAGGAGTCTGTCATGAGCGCTTATTTATCGAAAAGACTGTTGTACATGGTCATTATCTTATTTGCGGCATCATTATTGATCTTCTGCCTGTATGCATCAACCCCCGGCGATTTCATAACTGGAAATATCAAATTGACTGCAGAACGTAAAGCTGAGCTGCGTGAGATCTACGGCTTGAACAAGCCGATGCTTGAACGGTATGGAATCTGGATGAAGAATGCGCTGCATGGCGATTTCGGTTATTCCTTAGCTCAACAGAAGCCTGTGCTGCAGCTTTTTAATGATTATATTTGGAATTCCTTTCTACTGGCTGCCGTTTCCACGTTTCTGACGTGGGTGATTGCAGTTATTATTGGTGTGATTTCAGCTTATAAGCAATATTCATGGTTCGATACTCTCGTGATGATCGCTATATTCGCAGCAATGTCACTGCCGTCATTTTTTATAGGCTTATTCCTGATTAAAATTCTGGCCGTCGATCTGAAGTGGCTGCCTCCGGGTGGAATAATCACTACGGGCAGTAATGCTACGGGTCTGGCGTATTTTAAGGAGATTGTAACGCATATGACCCTTCCGGTTGTTGTTATGACCCTCCTTGGATTAGGATCGCTTACCCGTTATTTTCGAAGCAATATGATCGATGTCTTAAAGCAGGATTATATTCGTACCGCCCGTGCCAAAGGCTTAAAAGAACGCAAGGTGCTATTTACACACGCCTTACGTAATGCCTTGCTTCCCGCAATTACACTGGTTGGTTTCGAGCTTCCAGCACTATTTGGCGGATCACTTATTATTGAAAAAATATTCAATTGGCCTGGGATTGGCCAGCTGTATATGCAGTCCTTCGGACTTAGGGATTATCCTTTGCTGATGGGCTTTACGATGTTTATTGCCATACTTACCGTCATAGGAACGTTGCTTTCGGATGTTTTGTACCGGATTGCCGATCCTAGAGTTCGGCTATAGAGAGGAGGAAGCTGACGTGGCAGTTCAAAGTAATGTAGCGGGTATCTCGAAACCCCAGACCACCAAAGGAAAATCCTCTTTATTCCGGCAATCCCTTCGGAGGTTGCTGAAGAACAAGCTGGCGGTATCCGGGTTTGTGGTAGTGATCTTTATGTTTGCGCTTTGTTTTATTGGCCCGCTGTTCTCACCCTATACGGATAACAAAATTAATATGGCATTGATGAACAAGGCACCTGATATGAAGCATTGGCTTGGCACTGACGCGCTGGGCAGAGATATTTTAACCCGGGTGATGCAGGCAGGACGCATTTCACTAACAGTAGGACTGGCATCAATGGTTCTTTCGGTGTTTATCGGGGCTCTTTTGGGAGCCATAGCTGGGTATTACCGCGGAATCGCCGATCAAATCATAATGCGGATTGCGGATCTTTTATTGACGGTTCCGAGTTTGCCGCTGCTCTTTATTTTTGGAGCATTATTATCAGAGTGGAAGATTCCAACGGACTACCGGATGTATATCGTTATGCTTATGCTCAGCATTGTGAGCTGGCCAGGTATGGCGCGTATGGTACGGGGGCAAATGCTTAGTCTGCGAGAACGTGAGTTTATGCAAGCAGCTGTAGTATTAGGCCTTCGGGATCGGCGTAAATTATTTAACCATTTGCTGCCGAATATTATCCCGCTGCTGATCGTTATGGCAACGCTCAACATTGGTGGCGCTATTCTGAGTGAATCGGTTCTTAGCTTTTTTGGGCTAGGTGTTATGCCGCCAACGCCTACCTGGGGCAATATGATTGATGCAGCGAATAATATGATCGACTTCAAGGATCGGCCGTGGCTGTGGATTCCGCCTGGGCTATCCATCTTCGCGACAGTAATCGCGATCAATATTTTTGGTGACGGACTCCGAGACGTACTTGATCCTAAACAGAAGAGGTAGGTGACCCTCACATGAGTGATTTAATGAATATAGACGGTCTAAGTACATACTTCTTCACGGAAGAAGGAAAAGTGAAAGCCGTTGATGATGTAAGTTTCCGTGTCCGTGAAGGAGAGACGGTCTGTATCGTCGGAGAGTCGGGCTGTGGTAAAAGCGTGACTGCGATGTCCATTATGGGTCTTGTCGAGGAACCAGGGGGCAAGGTTGCCCATGGCAAAATTGATTTTCAGGGTGAAGATTTGTTGCAAATGGACAAAAACACACTGCGAGCCATCCGTGGCAATGAGATCGCGATGATTTTTCAGGAACCTATGTCCTCTCTTAATCCTGTAATCAAGATCGGTGAACAAATTATGGAGCCGTTGATTGTGCATTTGAAGATGAATAAGAAGCAGGCGCGTGTCCGGGCGATTGAACTAATAAAACAGGTAGGCATATCACGACCTGAGCAAATTGCTGATAGTTATCCACATGAATTAAGCGGAGGGATGCTGCAGCGGATTATGATCGCTATTGCTATCGCCTGCAGTCCAAAATTATTGATTGCAGATGAACCGACAACGGCGCTGGATGTAACGATTCAAGCACAAATTCTGGATATGCTTCGTGAAATTAAAGACAACTCCGGTATGTCTATTCTATTAATCACCCATGATCTGGGTGTAGTCGCAGAGATGGCCGATTACGTGATTGTTATGTACTCCGGAAAAATTGTGGAGGAGGGGGAGGTTGTTGAATTGTTCAACAATCCTAAACACCCGTATACAAAAGGGCTGCTGAAATCGAAGCCCGTGATCAATCAGCGGCAGGATGAGCTGTATTCCATACCAGGCCAAGTGCCAAATCCGCTTGAACTGGTACCTTCTTGTTATTTTCATGACCGCTGTGAGCATTGCATGTCTATATGTGTCAGCCAGCAGCCCCAGCTTAAAGAAGTGGCCAGCAGACAAAAGGTAGCTTGCTGGTTGTATGAGGAGGCGGTTGTTCATGCCTGAGGCACTGCTTGAGGTCAATCATCTGAAGAAATACTTCCCTGTCACTAAGGGATTGCTTAACCGAACGGTTGGGCATGTAAAGGCTGTTGATGATATTAGCATCACGCTTCAGCCAGGGGAGACGTTTGGGCTTGTAGGGGAATCCGGGAGCGGAAAGAGTACGGTCGGACGGACGATATTACGGCTAACGGATAAAACGGCAGGCGAGATCAAATTCAAAGGGATAGACATTCATTCTTTGTCTCCCGCTGAATTGCGAAATATCAGACCCCAAATGCAGCTAATCTTTCAAGACCCGTATAGCTCACTTAACCCTCGGGTCCGCATAGGGGATGCTATCGGAGAAGCTTTACTGGATCATGGCTTATGCTCAAAATCAGAGGTTCGTGATCGGGTGCTTGAGGCGCTTGAGGCATGTGGTTTATCCTCTTATCATATTGATCGCTTTCCGCATGAATTCTCAGGAGGACAGCGACAACGGATCGGAATCGCGCGTGCGCTTGTGCTGAATCCTGAGCTAATCATTGCAGACGAGCCAGTCTCGGCCTTGGATGTGTCCATCCAAGCACAGATTATTAATTTATTCAGTAAGCTGCAGCAGAGCCGTGGGCTCACCTATTTGTTTATCTCTCATGATTTGAGTGTGGTTGAGCATTTATGTTCAAGAATCGGTGTTATGTATCTGGGATCTATGATGGAGACGGCTTCTAGAGATGAATTATTTAAGAATCCGCTCCACCCGTATACCAAGGCATTGCTATCAGCTGTTCCAATACCTATTCCCAAGCTGAAAAGGGAAAGAATTGTCCTTAAGGGGGATATTCCGAGCCCAGTGAATCCTCCTTCTGGCTGTAAATTTCATACCCGGTGTCCCTATGCACAAGAGTTTTGCAGGTCTGAAATCCCAGAATTCCGGGATGCTGGCAATAACCACTTTGTAGCTTGTCATTTGGTCTGATAGCTGTCAAAGACATAATGACGATTCGCTCCTAAGTCTTGAATAATTAAAGTTGAATTGTATAATAATACAATTTGACCTTATTTTTGCCTGTGCACAAAAAGTCTTAAAGGGTTTCAAAGCCAGGTTAATGGGGTAATTAGAGAGTGGTTAGGTTAGACGTACATATCTAATCGGTCTAGTATAAAATCCCTACTTAGGAGGAATCATCGTGAATACAACAGTACGTTTGACAGAAAGATCCGGCTCGACTTCTTCACAGCGCAGAAAAGGCTTTGTACCGGTAGTCGTGTACGGTGCAGGTTCAGATAGCCAGTCCTTTACAGCGGATGCTAAGACAATTACCGGGATTTTGGCTAATAACCCTCGGGCAGTATTAACCTTGGAATTACCAGACTCGGGTAAAAAGAACGTTGTCATCCAAGAAATCCAGCGCCAGCCAGTATCCAAACAACTGCTGCATATTGATTTTCAACAAATTGATATGAAGGCTAAATTGGATACAAAAGTGGCATTCCACTTTACAGGTGATCCAGTAGGTGTGAAGAGTGGCGGCGTGCAGCAAATTGAATTGCATGAGCTGGATATTCGCACACTTCCAGATAAATTAACGGCATCCTTTGAGGTGGATCTCAGTGGACTAGATGTTGGTGATCAATTGCTGGTGTCTGATCTTCCGAAGCATGAAGGCTGGGAAGTATTGACGCCTGAGGACACTTTGATTGTCCGGATCGCACCTCCAGCAGCTCAAGAGCCAACCGATGAAGATGCTGCTGAACCAGCTGCAGTCGAAGCTTCTAATGAAGATAAAGCGGAATAGAATAGTGATTAAATCATAAAGAGCAGATAGAATCCTACCCAAGGAGCTGTCTGCTCTTTTTGTTTTGTCTTCGTGAACACGAACTAATAAAATAATTGCGGTCTTTCGTATAGTTTCTAAAATGGGCTTTATGGTTGTTTCGCCTCATTTAGTTAAAATTTTACAGAAAATCGTTGACGAATAGGCCCCAAAGGCTGAAAATGAGGACAATTACCATGGTAAAGAATTCAAAAGTTCCTGCTGTTGCTGTTTGAAAACGCTTTAGTTATTATGCTTCAAAGAACTCTCATTGCCCAGTTCATCATGAATATGAGGAGGAAAGTTATGAAGATGAGGAAGCTGTTTTCGATCTTAATGACAAGTCTGCTGGTTATTGGAGTAGCTCTACCTATGGGTGGAAAAGTGAGTGCAGATCCTGCAAGTGACGCTTCAAATCGTGCTTTAATCTGGTTGAAGGCCCAGCAGGATGCAACAGCGGGGTATGCTTTTGAGGGACTGGTAGATAGCTTTGAAGATTTCTGGGGACCAAACAACCCCAAACAGATTGTATACACGTATGATCAAGCTGTTGCAGCCATTGCCTTTATTGTAAAAGGTGAGCGGACACGGGCAGAGCAGGTGTTGAACAAAATGCGGGACATTCAGGACCCTTCGGGCTTCTGGCTGAACTCTTATTGGTATAACAATGGCTTCGGAGAAGAAATTCGTAAACATGTGGGGCCGGTTGTATGGATGGCAATGGCTGCTATGGCTTATGAGAAGGAATATAATGACACGCGGTATCGTCCGATGGCGCTCAAAGCGCTCGATTGGAGCTTGTCCTATAAAAAGGCAAATGGCAGTATTGCTGGAGGATGGAGTGCTTGGAGTAACTCTGATGAGCCTTGGAGCTCTACCGAGCACAATATCGATATTTACCGGGTGCTGCAGTATTATGCTTCGGTGGATTCCTCCAAGGCAGCCACGTATAACAGTGCAGCTTCTGGAGTTAAAACCTTCCTGGATGATTATGTGTGGGATGCCAGTGTCAAACGCTTCAAGGGAGGCTGGAAAAACGATACGAATCTGATCGACCCTAAAATTCCTTTAGACGTGAATCCATGGGGAGTATTGGCCTTAGGAGTATCCGGCACCCATAACTACGGTGCAAGTTTAACTTATGTGGAAATTGCTTCCGGCACTCCAGGAACACTTGCGAATCCGCGTTACAAGCAGACGCTTACTTACAATGATGCTGGAAATACGCTCACCGGCTATGATTTTGATTGGACAGACGAAGTTTTGCCGGCATATGACGATAACGGGAATCAAATTGGTAATACAGGTGCTGATGTATGGTTTGAAGGAAGCGCATTTATGTCGCTCGCTTATTATCTGCAAGGCAATGTATCCAAAGCAGATGCCATTAACACTGAAATTATTAAAAAGCAAGGCACAAGCGGCCCTTCGCTTGGGGGAATCCCCTACTCGCTGAAAGGGACCAGCAACAGCTACTGGGTTATGGCACAGCAAAACTGCGTGTCCAGCACGGGTTGGTTAATTCTATCTCTACATCGGTTTAATCCATTCACAGGTCAATATTTAACGGGTGGTGGTAATACTGGAGATACAACAGCACCCACTGCACCCACTAATCTGACAGTAACCAGCAAGACGGATACAGCAGTTAACCTGAGCTGGTCTGCTTCAACTGACAATGTTGGTGTTACGGGATATCTCGTATATCGTGGAACACAGCAGGTAGCCTCTGTGGCGGGAACTACAGCTTCTGTTAGTGGACTAACTCCAAGCACTGCCTATACGTTTACAGTAAAAGCTACGGATGCAGCGGGTAATCTATCATCCGCCAGTAATGCCGCAACGGTTACTACTAATCCATCTGGAGGCAGTGGAGGCGGTGATCATGTGACGGCTGACTTTACAGCAGGGGTAACGAGACTTTCTTCAACAGAAGCGAGCATTTATATTACACCTGTAACCAGTGCTCTTTATGTAGATGTGCATTATAAGGTTAACGGGGGGCCACAGCTTAATTACCGGATGATCAATAGCTCAGGTACATGGAAACAGACGGTGAGTGGGTTAAGTGCTGGCAGCAGCATTGAGTATTGGTTCACTTATGAGAAATCCGGGCCACAATATGATTCAGCTCATTATACTTTTGTTCAGTAGTGAGATTATGAAAGACTTGAACAATAAAATTCGTAGATAGAGCAAGTAAAATAAAGAAAGGCTTTCCAAGATGCCATAGTATTGGCTAGGGAGGCTTTCTTTTCTTTGTTTTAAATGAGGAGTGAAGCAACAGCCTAGCTTAAATCAAAGAATATAGTGCGGGTAAAAGAGTGGAAATCCTTCTCTAGACGGAGGTTTACTTTTTGCCTGTGTCGTAAAATCTTGGAGGGAAACTTTAATGCAATGATTTGTTGCGGTAGAGAAGTTTAGGGGGAGTGTTTTGTTTACAACGTAACAGTGTTATGTTACGATGCTTTCAAGGAGTGATCGCATATGGAAGATGATTTGATTTCGAAGAAGCAACTGCTGGATTTAACCGGTATTTCATATGGGCAATTGTACCGCTGGAAAAGGAAGCAGTTAATTCCCGAGGAATGGTTTATCCGTAAATCTACCTTCACTGGGCAAGAGACTTTTTTTCCTAAAGAGATGATCTTGTCGCGGATTCACAACATTGTGAATATGAAAGATGGGCTGTCCTTGGATGAAATGGCTGATAAGCTATCGGATAAGGCATCCTTTGAAAAGGTGAGTATAACTGCTAAGGAAATTGTAGAACGTAACATTGTTTCGACAACGACGCTGAGGAAATTTGGAGACAATCTCGGCGATGAAAGCAAATATACTTTTGAGGGGCTCGTTCATTTATTCGCTGTAGACCGCCTTCTTAGTGCTGGGGAGATGAGTATGGAGGAGGCAGAGCTTCTGTTTCGCACTTTAGAGGAAAAAGTTTCAAGGGTCGACAGTGGAAGCTGGGAGTTGTTTTTTGTCCGTAAAATGGGGGTTTCATCCTTCATAATCGCTCAAGCACCTGCGGAGTTATGGTTTGATGAAGGGGTTAGATTGGTCAGTAAAATGACATATGCAGATTTGATCGAACAATTGAAAGGTAAGCTTGCCTACAAGCTTGTTGAATAGGAGGAAGAGTAATGGACAAACATCAGCTGCCTGATTTGATTATAAACGGGGTTAGTGGTGGGGCCGGAGGTACTTACAACAACGTAAACATGGATGGTGTAGGTAAAGTAGTGGGGCCGGTTGTGGCACGAATGTTTAAAGGAAATGGGCATATGAATTTGAATGATGATCTCACAGCAGAAGAAGCAGAATGCAACGGGGTCATTAAAGTGATAGGCAATTTGCAATTTGGCACCCTAAAGGTGGATGGGGTTCTTACTGTAGGTAAGAGTTTTCGAGGTGAAAGCTGCACCCTTAACGGAATGATGACAATCAAAGGGGATTGTGATCTTGAGGATTTCGTAGGTGAAGGAAGCTTTAATGTTGGTGGTTTACTCAGTGCCGGTCATGTGGACTTCAAACTGCAGAGTCAGGCGAAAGCTAATGAAATTGGTGTGGAGAGCTTAATGATACGGCAAGTAAATAATGGGTTTTGGAGTAAGATGTTCAGTGGAATCATCCCTAAACTTCGACCGGAGCTATGTACACGAACGATCGAGGGAGATTTTATAGATATAGAATTTACAACTGCGGATATCATCAGAGGGAATATTGTCATTATTGGCCCAGGCTGTACACTCGGAAGGGTAGAGTATCGCGAACAAATTACGGTGCATCCTGAAGCGAAGGTTGGAAAGGTGGAGAAGGTCCTGTGAATGATAATCTGAAAATAATTGGAACGACGTCTTCAGCCGGGGGTTCTTTCAAAGATGTTAAGATCACTGGAGAATGCAAATTCGCCGGAGATGTGAATTGCGAGAAGATGAGTCTGACTGGAAATGCCAATATTGCTGGAAATCTGCATATGAAGCAAATGAAAATCACTGGTGAAATTGCGCTAGAGGGTGGTCTTGAAGGAGATTCCTTGCGTGGACAGGGGGAAATAAAAGCAGCCTCTGTAAAAATCGATAAGCTTCATCTCTACGGAAATCTGGATGTGAAGGGTGATTGTGAAGGGGGAAAATTGCAAATTTCCGGTGCCTTAAGCGTAGCTGGATTACTTAGTGCTGAGCATTTGGAGATTAAATTGTTTGGTCCAAGTAGTGCGAAGGAGGTTGGGGGCAGTATCTTAACCATTAAGAAGAGTAAAACTGGGAGACTGCTTCATATGATGAAGCCAACTTCGAAAATACTGTTTGAAGCAGGGCTAATCGAGGGCGATGCTATTGATCTGGTCAATACAAGGGCTAGTATGGTAAGGGGAGAAAAGGTAATCATTGGCCCGGACTGTGAAATAGAAACGGTGGAGTTCCGAGATACACTAGAAGTTCATAAGCACGCAACAGTGAAGCATCAAGTGAAGATTTAAAGATAATTTTATAGTTATTTTTTGAGAAAAAGAGGAGTGGAACATATGAGTGCTGCCAAATCGCCCAATCTGGGCATTGTTATCGCAGGTCTCCTATTAGGAATTCTGATGGCTTCCATGGACAGCACTATTGTTGCTACAGCGATGGGGAATATTGTTGGAGAGCTTGGCGGAATGGACAAATTTGTCTGGGTCACATCAGCTTATCTCGTAGCCGAGATGGCGGGTATGCCCATTTTCGGCAAGCTCTCCGATATGTATGGCCGCAAGAAGTTTTTTATTTTTGGAATTATCGTATTTATGGTAGGTTCGGCTCTCTGTGGAACGGCTGACACAATAACTCAGTTAGCTGCATACCGGGCTATTCAAGGCATTGGTGGTGGTGCGCTGGTGCCAATCGCCTTTGCAATCATGTTTGATGCTGTACCTCTGGAGACCCGGGGTAAGCTGGGCGGGGCATTCGGTGCAGTATTTGGATTGTCGAGTATATTTGGTCCATTACTGGGGGCGTATATTACCGATCATATTGCTTGGCAGTGGATATTTTATATTAACTTACCCCTTGGACTGTTGGCTTTTGCGATGGTCGTATTCTTTTATAAAGAATCGCATGAACATTCTAAACAGCCTATTGACTGGTTGGGCGCGGGTACGCTGCTTGGTTCAGTCATTTGCTTAATGTTTGCGCTGGAGCTAGGCGGGAAAGAGTATGCTTGGAATTCGTCCATGATTCTAGGTTTATTTGCAGCCTTTGCCATCCTTGCAGCTGTGTTTCTTGTTGTAGAGACTAGAGCGAAAGAACCGATTATTTCCTTTGCTTTGTTCAAAAAAAGATTATACGCGGTGAGCATTATCTGTGCACTATTTAGCGGTGCAGCCTTTATTGTGGCTTCTGTGTATATTCCGATCTTTATTCAAGGGGTATTGGGCGGATCAGCTACAAATTCAGGACTTGTATTGCTGCCAATGATGGTTGGCTCCGTGGTTACAGCTACGATGGGCGGATTTCTGATGTCAAAAACCAGTTACCGCAGCCTGCTCATTCCTACATTCGCACTTCTGGTGATCGGTACTGGTCTTGTAGCGACACTTACGCCGGAGGCTTCGCGATTGCTGGTTACATTGTATATGATCTTAATTGGACTTGGGATTGGTGCTTCATTCTCAGTGCTAAGTACGGCATCTATTCATGGATTGACCGCACAGCAACGTGGCTCAGCCAGCGCAACGCTGAATTTCATTCGTTCACTGGGCATGACCATAGGCATTACCACCTTCGGTATCATTCAAAGTCATTATTTCTCCGGCAGTCTTACCAAGCTACTCTCGGCTAATGGAGGAGGAGCGGCTCCTGCGGGAGCTATGGATTTTAAAGACCCGCATGCCTTGCTTTCACCGGAGACTAGGGCGCTAATTCCACCTGAGATTCTGGGTAAGATTACAGCTGGGTTATCCTCTTCCATTGTAAATACTTTTGTTTGGGCGGTGATTCCCGCAGCGTTAGCATTATTGGCTTCGTTTTATATGGGACGTCAGAAGATGGATGCCTCTGCGGAGGGGGATGTCCGGACGTCTGGGCATTAGGCTATCGTGATGCAGTACGGACTTCAGTATGCGTACAGTGGGTATTTGGTGTTAACAAACTAGGGTTTTAAAGTAATGCAGCAGCAACCTATCGGGGGCTGCTTTTTTTGTTGACACGGAGAGCGAACATGGTGGAAATGCTGAAAGAGGGGGAGTCTGAGGCAAGGAAGGTGCTGATGAAATCACGATATGGCTCTTATTGGTATGAATTGGCTCGTATTTTGTCCCACAGGGCAGGTAGAAAATGGTCGATTGTGCTGCGAATTTGGTTCACTAGCATCTGACGGTTCTCCAGAGAGGACGTTCTGTGCTCTATCTCGCCAGAAGCTCAGGTTCTGATATTCTGAAAGCGTAATCAAAATCTGGATATAGGAGATTCCGATATGGGGGTACCTGCTGGCGAACTGCTTCCCGGCGTAGATCCGGTTCATCGATCCCGCTGGAAGATGAAGAACAAACATAAATTGTTCTTCATGGCTTTTCCATTTCTTGTTGTCACCTTTATTTTCTATTATCTGCCGATCAGCGGATGGATTTATGCCTTTTATGATTTCATTCCCGGAATACCCTTGTCAGACACGCCGTATGTCGGGCTGAAATGGTTTAAGACGATTGTATCCAATCCGACACAAACCGCAGAGGTTCTACGCGTGCTGAAGAACACACTTGCCATGAGTTCACTTGGATTAATTACGTCCATATTTCCAGTGTTCTTTGCCATTATGTTGACCGAGATTAAGTCAGGCTGGTATCGCAAGATGGTGCAGACGCTAACCACGATCCCGAACTTTATCAGCTGGATTCTGGTATATGCATTGGCATTCTCGTTGTTCTCAGTAGATAACGGTGTCATCACTCACATTCTGGTGCAGCTTGGAATAGTGGATGAAGGCTATAATTTACTAGCTTCCAGCTCAAATATCTGGGTCACTATGATCCTATGGTACTGGTGGAAATCGTTAGGCTGGGGAGCCATTCTTTATCTTGCTGCAATTGCTGGCATTGATCAGGAATTGTATGAAGCTGTTGAGGTGGATGGTGCAAGTCGGTTCCGCAAAATCTGGCATATTACCATTCCAGGTCTGATCCCAACCTTTTTTGTACTGCTGCTGTTATCCATAGGTAACCTAGTCAATAACGGTATGGAGCAATATTTTGCCTTTCAAAATGCTATGAATAAAGATTCCATTGAGGTGCTGGATCTTTATGTATACAATATCGCGTTTGCTAACAACTTTCCTTTTGCCACAGCCGTCAGCATGTTGAAATCGGTTGTCAGTGTAATTCTACTGTTCGCAGCCAACACATTATCTAAGATGGTGCGTGACGAATCTATCATTTAAGTCAGGGGTGATCCCATTTGAGAAAGAAAAAACTAACAACTGGAGAACTTATCTTCCAGATAATTATCTATACGCTCTTTGGATTGTTCACCCTCTCATGCATCTATCCATTCTACTACTTGTTTATCAACACGATCAGCTCGAACGATCTTAGCGCAGCAGGGTATATCAAATTTTATCCAAGACAGATTCATTTCGATAACTATAGCAAGGTTCTAAAAATTAGCGGTCTAGGACATGCGGCAACAGTCTCTGTATATAGAACAGTTGTCGGGACGCTACTTACTGTAGGGTCGTCAGCTTTTTTAGGTTACTTGTTCACTAAAAAGGAAATGTGGGGCCGGAGTATTTGGTACCGCAGTGTTGTAGTTACGATGTATTTTAGCGCAGGTCTAATTCCTTGGTACATCACAATGCACAATTTGCATCTGACCAATAATTATCTGGCTTATATTTTGCCTACGATTATTACGCCATTCAATATTATTCTAGTCAAAACCTTCGTTGAAGCCATTCCACCTTCGCTTGAGGAGTCGGCATCTATGGATGGTGCGGGTTACATGCGAGTGTTCTGGAGTATTATTGTACCGCTTACGACGCCAATTCTAGCTACGATTACGATTTTCTCCGCAGTGAATCAGTGGAACTCCTTCATTGATACGGCGTTTTTGATGACAGATACGAAGTACTATACGCTCCAGTTCTTGTTATGGCGTTATTTGAACGAGTCCAGCTCGCTCGCTGCTCTAATCCGCAGTTCACCTGATATGGCCGCTGGTGTAGCGAATATGCAGACACCGACCTCGGTACGGATGACCGTGACCATGATTGTCGTAATGCCGATTCTAATCGTGTATCCGTTCTTTCAGCGCTTCTTCGTTAAGGGCATTATGATCGGTGCTGTTAAAGGTTAACTCAATTGCGATTAGGGATTGGATTGGATTGGATTGGATTGGATTGGGGTTTTCCTCTGCTACAAGCAGAGTTGAACTATAAGTGAAGATACGAAAGGGAGGGTATAAAGCAATGAGACTAAGAAGAGCATCGCTTGTCATGCTATCCGTAATCCTGGTCTTCGTTCTGGCAGCATGTGGCGGGGGGAATAATACGGCTAACTCGGGCAAAAACACTAGTACAGAGAAGCCCACGTCCGCTGCCACAAATGCGCCGGCGGAAGAAACAGCAGCACCAGATGACGGAGCACTTGATCATTCCAAGCCGCTGAAGCTGACCGTATTCTCTACAACGGCTAACTATGCGGGGCCACAAACTGGATGGTTCGCCAAAATCATCAAAGATAAGTTCAACATTGAGATGGACATTGTAGCTTCAAATCTTACAGGTGGAGATACCAAAATTTCTGCAATGATGGCATCTGGTGATCTTGGAGATATCATCATTTTCGGTGATGACAAGAACCATTATCCAAATGCGATCAAAGGAAAGCTGCTCTTAGACTGGACACAAGACGGACTTCTGGACAAATACGGAAAAGATATTTCTAGCACTTTCCCAAAAGCTATTGAGAAAGCAAAGGTAGCTTTTGGCGGTGGATCATCAGTCTTTGGCATGGGAAACAACGTAGCTTCTAACCCATCCGGGCCTTCTGAAGGAAAAGATATGACTTGGGGTCCAGACCTGCGCTGGGATCTTTATCAACAAATCGGAGCACCTGAAATTTCAAAGATTGAAGATTATCTTCCAGTCCTGAAAAAAATGCAAGAGCTTGAGCCAAAGAATGAGCAAGGTAAGAAAACCTATGCCTTCTCGATGTGGTCTGACTGGGATGGCAACTATAAAATGACACTGGCTAAACAGTTTGCAAACATGATGGGCTATGATGAAATTCCTGACACTGCTGTGTATGTTAAAGCAGACGAAGAAAAGTATTATGACTTCTTATCCGAAGATAGCTGGTATATGAAATCGCTCAAGCTGTATTTTGAAGCTAACCAAATGGGTCTGGTGGATCCAGATTCTATGACTCAAAAATTCGACGATGTTGTAGCGAAATACAAAGATGGCCGTCTGTTGTTCTCCTGGTTCCCATGGCTTGGAGCCGCTAACTACAATACACCGGAAAGAACAGCTGAAGGTAAAGGTTTTGCATTAGTTCCATTTAAGGATGAGCTGATGTACTCTACAGGCTTCAATGTTTACGGTGGTAACGGTATTATAGCAATCGGCGCAAAAGCTAAGGAACCAGCAAGAATTATGGAATTCATTAACTGGATGTACACCCCGGAAGGCGCAATGATCTCTGCAGGAAGCGGGACTGCGGTACCAAACGGACCTAAGGGGCTGACTTGGGATATAGATGGAAGCGGTAAACCTGTCGTGACTGATTTTGGTTGGAAGGCTTACGCGGATCAACAGAATACGCAAGTGCCTGCAGAATATGGCGGCGGTGACTACTACTACGGCTCCAATCAAATGAACTTCTCTTTTGTGGTACCAGCGATGGTGAATCCAGAGAACAAAGAGCCATATGATCACAATCTATGGACGACAACCCTGCAACGTAATCCGTCTAAGCTTGATAGTGATTGGAGAGCGAAGATGGGCGTTCTGACACCTAAGGAGTATTTTGAGAAAAATAATCTGCTGGCTGTAGCTCCACAAGGCTTCACTGGCAAAGAGCCATTGATGATGGATAAAACACTGGAGCAAAAGAACAAACAAATCGGTACGGTCATTCAACAAATTTCTTGGAAAATGGTTTTTGCTAAAGATCAAGCTGAATATGACAAATTGAATAAAGAGATGCATGATAAGGTGAATGGTCTTGGCTATTCCGAGGTGATGGATTTCTCTATTAAAAAAGCTGAGGAACTATTCGAGGCTCGCAAAAGCGTGAAATAAGGTTCTATTATAAATAGGGCGGGGCGGCGTGGAGGCTGTTCTGCCCTATTCTATTCAATTAAGGATAAATGTGGTATTCTCACATTAATATATAAAACGCTTACAGGAAGAAAGAAGAGGATCATTCGGATGGTAAGAGTACTCCAGCGTAATCATACCCCAGCTGTCAAATCCTTACGTAATACTCTATTCATCTATCTCGTAATCGGAACGCTACTTCCGCTTCTCTTAGTAGGATTCGTAACCTACACCTCTATTTACTCTATCCTTTCAGGGAAAATTGGCAATGGTATAAGTGCAAGCCTGAAACAGGAAGCCTCAAGTTTGGAGAATGCCATCGACAATATGGATTTTGCTTCTAAACAGTTTGCGCTGGATGGTCAGATTGTAGAGGAAATGTCCTCTTTTATTCAAGAAAAGCAAATTTATCGCAAATCGCAAATGATGAACTCCATCAATCAGAAAATCAACCTCGTCAATTTTACGAATCCCTATATTGGACTTACAGCTTACATTATGCCTAGCAGTGATGATCCGGTTCTGTTCACCAATATGAGTGCGCGCAGAAATTTCGATATCAGTACTTTACCTTCTTTTATGCGATATAACGGGGCGGATTACTACGGGCCGCATTCTACGATGTATGCCGTCGGAGATAATCTCGTATTCTCGGAGCAGCGCATTGTACGCGTACCAGGTGAACATAAGTTATATATTTATTTAGAGACGAATTACAGTCTTCTTCGCAAAATATTTAATCAGGAATCTTACGGGATGAAGGTAAATCATATCCTTGTGAATCAACAGGGCACTAACACCTATGAAATTGACGGGAAATTACCCCAAGGAATTATCAAAGCTGCAGGAAGCAGCTCCAATCTCTCACATGAGACGCTTACCGGATATCATCTGTTTCGATATGCTAGTCCGCAGGGCTGGAAGCTTATTGCCGTAGTTAAAAAGTCTGAATTCAACAGTGAAATTTATTCCTGGTTCTATAAAATGATCCTGCTCGCGTTCTCGACGCTACTCTTTGCCGGAGTTCTGGCTTGGATGATTTGGAAAAAGATTTATGGCCCCTTGCGCAAGGTTAACCTTGAAATTAATCGAATGGCAGAAAATGTTACCTCTCCGGTTGCCTACACGAACGTGGAAGAGTTTGATTTCGTACTTAGTAACTTCCAGCAGATGAAGAAACAGGTGAATGAGCTGATTGTTGCGGTAGCCCATAATGAGAAGCAGAAAAGCCAATTCGAGATTGAAAAGCTGCTCAGCCAGATCAATCCGCACTTTTTGCACAACACATTGAATACGGTGCAGTGGATGGCAAGACTCAACGGTCAAAAGGAGATCGACAAGCTGGTTACTCTCCTTGTAAAGGTGCTGCATTATAATCTGGGCAAGCAAAGCATCATTGTTACCCTGGGAGAGGAAATTGAAGCGATCCGAAATTACATGGAGCTGCAGCGCATCCGTTATGACTATGAATTCGAATTTAACGTGGAGGCAGATGAGGATGTATTGTCTGTGGCAGTCCCCAGATTCTTACTTCAACCTCTCGTAGAGAACTCGATTTATCATGGACTAAGCGATAATGGCAGGGTAGATGTCTTAATTACAGAGCATGGCGAAGGAGAAGTTAAGCTATGTGTAAGAGACAACGGGGCTGGTATGGATGCGGATACGTTAGACCAGCTGCTGTCAGAGGACGGAGCCAAGAAACGGGGACTCGGAATCGGATTCTCGTACGTGAACCGGATGCTTAGAACCTACTATGGAGAGCAGATGAAACTAGAGATGTACAGCAAGCTAGGGGAAGGTACGGTTGTATCTATCGTGATTCCGAGGAAAGGTAAGGAGGACTTCGATGATTAAGGCTGTAGTGGTTGATGACGAGAGACTTGTGCGGAAAGGCTTCATATCTCTAATCGATTGGTCGTCCTTAGGGGTTGTTATTGTCGGGGAGGCGGGAGATGCCAAATCTGCCCTGGAGCTACTTCAGCAGCAGGATGTGGATCTGCTATTTGTAGATTTGACTATGCCTGGTATTTCTGGATTCGAGCTAATTAAACTAGTGAGGAAGCGTTTCGCAGGCATTCGCTGTGTTGTGCTTACTTGCCATCATGAGTTTGACTATGTGCAGGAGGCCATGCGTTTAGGAGCTGTTGATTATATTGTCAAAACTCTGTTAGAGATGGAAAATGCGGATGAGACTATACGTCGGCTCGTTGATCGGATCAAATGGGAGGACAATACACGGGATGCCTTGGTTCATGGTGAAGGTAAACGGATGGCCGCAGACAAGGCGCTGCTCTATTTACCATTAAACAATCACTGTAATGAAGAAGAGTTATTTCACCTATCCTTCGTGAAGAATAATCCGTTGATCACCTTTCATGAGATGTGGATGTCACCTCTGCTTCAACGTTTCTCGGAAGAAGAAGGTAGGCGGGAGCTTAAAAGCCAGCTTTCTGGGAGATGGCAGTTCGCGCTTATCAGCGGGATAAGAGATCAGTCGTTACAGGAATTGGAGGAGCAACTTACAACGCAGCTACGGCATATGCTATTTTATCATTCTGGAGCTGAGGAACTGACCTCTCTGAATTATGAGGAACTAAAGAAGGAAATATCGGGCACCAATTTAATACATGATGAAGCGGATCTATTCGAGCAAGCCCAAAATCTCAAGTGGACGATTGATGGAAACGAATGGGACCATTTTGTATCGAACATACGCTTGCAGAAGCCGCGACCTGATAGATATCTAACGTTCGCACATTCTCTTTTGCAAAGATGGAGTGCTTTACTCTTGAAGCCTGAAGATGCTGTTCAATTGGAACGGGACATTTCACTTAACTTGAACTGGTGCCATTGGAAGATCTGGCTGCGGCGATTCTCTGATCATGTGGGACGGAGAATGCTCGAGCTAGGATTGACTAAAGAGGTGATGTCCTGCCTAATTCGCGCAGTTCGTTATATGCAGAGCCATGCAGGTGACAAAATCAATCAGAGCGACGTAGCGGCTAAAATTAATATGAGTCGTGGTTATTTCAGTCAATGTTTCGCTCGTTTTGCCGGAGAGACATTTGGTGAATGTTTACGGGGAATGCGGCTTGAGTTGGCTAAATCATTGCTGCTGGAGACCTCGCTACCCGTCTGTGAGGTTGCTTCAAGGTCTGGCTTTGAGGATGACCGTTATTTCAGTAGGCTGTTCAGGGAACGCATTGGTAAACTACCGAGCGAATATCGTGCGGAGGGGAAAGGCCAATGATGAAATTTTGGAGATCCATCCTCCTTCTTATAGTGATCATCGGACTGACATCCTGCCGTGACCAGAGCATACCAGTGGATTCTGGCAGAAGTCCTCAGGGAGAGGTCGAAGATACTTCTATCGCATATAGCAAATATGAAGATCCGATCGTGATCCGGGTAGGATTTAAGGTTCCTGATTCCAGGTTAAATACAGGTGACAGCAATGATAACAATCCAATCACCCGTTATTTGGAGAGCATTACGAATATCAAGGTAGTTCACTCTTGGGAGGCAAAGGGTGAAGATGCTTTTAATCAAAAAGCACAGCTTGCGATCGATAGCAATGATTTGCCAGATGCGATGGTTGTAGATCGAGATCAATTGAAGAAGCTCATTGATAATGACATGATAGAGGACCTTACAGAGACCTACAAAGTATACGGCTCTGAGTTAATTAAAGATATGTACAATTCTACGAAGGGAGAAGCGTTAGAGGATGCTTCCCGCGATGGTAAATTATACGGATTACCGAATGTAGCGATTGATGCGGATTCTCCTGTTCTGCTCTGGGTACGTCAGGATTGGCTGGAGAAGCTGGAGCTGCAACCCCCGCAGAGCTTTGAGGACATCGAGAAAATTGCTCAGGCTTTTATTGAAAAAGATCCTGACGGGAACGGGAAAAGAGATACTGTAGGATTAAGCGGCTACAAAAATATCGTATATGGAACTAAGCCATTAGTTAATGGTCTGGATGCTGTTTTTAGTGCATTTCATGCTTACCCGACGAATTGGATCAAGGATAGCAACGGTAAAATTGTGTACGGCTCTATTACACCAGAGACCAAACAAGCACTTGCTAAACTGGCGGATTGGTATAAACGTGGGTTGCTGGACCCGGATTTTGCTCTGTATAAAGAAACTCAGGAGCCTATAATCACTGGGAAATCAGGCATGTTTTTTGGCCCATGGTGGATGCCTTATTATCCATTGTCAGAGGCCGTAGCTTTGGACACGAAGGCAGAATGGAGAGCGCATGCAGCTCCACTTGATGATTCCGGCAAGTTTGTTGCTCACTTGGCTCCAGTTACGGATCGTTATCTAGTTGTACGTAAAGGATTTGAACACCCAGAAGCCATTATGAAGCAGTTGAATGTGTTTACAAGACTTGAGAGAAGGCAAGACCCAAATACAGAAGAAGTTAAGAAGCTGGATGATTTCTCTGCACAAACAGGAATTCAGCTGCGTGCTTATTATCCGTTTGACCTTCTAATTGATTATTCGGATGCGATAGAAAAACATTATGCAGATATTCAGCAAGCTCTACATGGAAAAATAGACCCGGATACATTAAATCCAGATACCCGTCTCATCTATGATCAATGGGTGGAGGACACTGAACAACCTAAAAAAGATCTAGAAGGCTGGAAAGCAGCGAACGCGTATAAATACGGAGTTGCCGTCTTAACCTCCACTGCTATTGAGGGAGTGCGAGGGGTCTTTTATGGAAACACACAACTAATGAAGAGCAAGTGGGCGGAACTTCAAAATCTGGAAAGTGAGACCTTTTTGAATATTATTGTGGGCGACTCACCCCTTAGTGACTTTGATGTTTTTGTAGAGAAATGGAAGAGCCTCGGTGGGGAAGAGATTACGAAAGAAGTTACTGAGACTGTAAAGGTGAAGTGAGTACCGAAAAAGAAGCAGCTATCCCATTAGTAGCATTCACTACTTTTGAGACAGCTGCTTTTCTTGTTCCTACTCTTCGTCAGTGCTGATCTTTTGAAGTAAGTAACGAAGCTGTTCTACTTCCTCACTTGTTAATTTGCCAACGAGACTTTTATTATAATCATCTAAAATAGACTGAAGGATAGGTGAGAAATTATTTGCCTTAGGAGTTGGATATAATAGGTGAGAGCGTCGATCATTAGGATCTGGTTTACGTTCAATGTATCCCGAGTTCTCTAATTGCTTTACGGAACGAGCGGTGGTCGCTTTATCGAATTTCAATTCAGATGTTAATTGATCTTGTGTAATCCCTGGTTTGGCAAGAATCAATTTGAGAAAGCTGTGTTGCCCGCCGCTACCTATTCCATAGGGCATGAATTTTTTTACCAATTGCTTTTGATTTTGACGATGAAAATAGGAAATTAATTTACCTATAGGCTCTTTTTCCAAGATATAGACACCTCTTTGGGTTTAGTTCGCGTATTTACTACTCTGAGACAAAGTGTACAATAAAGTCGTTGCGTGCGCAACTAATTTGATGTACACTGGGTATGCAAGTTTTGTTGCGTGCGCAACTAAACGGTGATTATACATTCAATGAGGTGTTAGTAATGAGTTCTATTAGCGCAACCTATCAGGAAGACAAGGATATTCAGAAGAAACGTTGGATGATATTAATTGTCCTGAATATTTTCACCTTTATGTCCACGCTTGATGGCAGTATTGTCAACATCGCTTTACCTGAATTATCGAAACAATTGAAGCTGCCTATGGCACAAATCGAATGGGTAACCACAGGTTATTTGATGGCGATCTGTGCAGCGATTCTTTTCTTCGGGAAGCTTGGAGATATTGTTGGGAAGATTCGAATCTTTAAGATTGGGACGGTTGTTTTTGTTATTGGTTCTATGCTGTGTGGATTCAGTTTAAGTTTACCTGCTTTGCTTGCTTCGCGCGTTATTCAGGCTGTCGGAGCTTCGATGACAATGGCGAACAGCCAAGGAATAGTTACGGATATTTTTCCTGCTAATGAGCGGGGGAAAGCTCTTGGTTTCATAGGTACATTCGTGTCACTGGGAAGTATAGCTGGCCCTAGTTTAGGTGGGATTATGGTCTCGACATTAGGCTGGGAGTATATCTTTTGGGTGAACATTCCAATTGGAGTGATTGCTATCCTGTTAGGATGGAAGGTACTGCCTAAGGATTTAACTAGAACGAAATCTACAATTGACGTTCCTGGCAGTTTGCTCTTCGCAATTTTTATTATAAGTTTGTTCGCGGGATTATTATTGGGACAGCAGCTCGGTTATGGCGACAGTTTAATTGTGACTTCACTAATCGTAGCTGTAATCAGCTTTATTGCGTTCTTGTGGACGGAGCTTCGAAGAAAAGAACCGCTGCTGCAACTGTCATTATTTAAGAATCCATTGTTTTCATTAAGTATTTTGTGTGGGTTTCTCGTATTTACAGCGAACTTCTGCTTTAACATTATCGCACCATTTTATGCACAGAATATGCTGAATCTATCGCCCTTTGAAGCGGGATTCCTGTTGATGCTGTTACCGATATGTATGGTAGTCGTTGCACCAATAAGCGGTGCTTTATCGGATAAAATCGGTTCTGAATTCCTAACTTTTGCAGGGCTGGTGGTCATGGTTATTGCTCAGTTTGGATTAGCAGAGCTTCATGAAGGAAGCTCTGTTGTGCTGGTAGGTGTGTGGATCGCTATGCTGGGGATAGGTAGTGGTCTATTTCAATCGCCGAATAATTCACTTGTTATGTCTAAGGTGCCTAGAACTCAGCTTGGTTCCGCGGGCAGCGTCAATTCGCTGGTTCGTAATGTGGGTATGGTTGTCGGTATTACGATCGCTACGACGATACTCTTTCATGTGATGAGCAGCGAAGCAGGTTATCGGGTAACAGGTCTAGTTCCGGGTCGACCAGAGTTGTTTATCAGTGGCATGCATGTAGTGTTCATGACTTCAGCATCCATATGCTTTGTGGCTGCATTGCTAACGGGGTGGAGAATGATGAGTGCAAGAAGCGCCAGAATGCAGACTTCGGAAAGATCATAAGGAATAAAGAAGAAGATCCTTCTGACGCTACGGCGTGGAAGGATCTTCTTTGTGATGATATTGAAGAGCATTCTTAACGGCTTGTAAGTATTGATACCGATAATGATCATCCGGCTCTAAATAGGCACCCTCAGCCCACTCGTTCCAGGCGTTTATATAAATAAAATCACTTTTGAACATCTTTTTGGTCCTCTCAATTTGTCGTGACAGGTATTGGCCGAATTTGTGAGGATTTGCACCCAAAGTACTTTGTCCGGCGGCACCTTTGCGTGGTGTATTATCCCAGTTCACAAATGCTCCCGGATATATAATTTCTCCGTCTCTGTGAGGTGTCCGCTCTAACATGGATTCCCATAATTCATCGTAATCAATCACGATATGCTTTTGATCCTCCACTTGCTTGGAGCTCCACAAATGCTTTACACCGCCATGTGCGAATGTGTAGTGAGGTTCAAATTCTAGACTGGCATCGAACCCGTGCTCTGTCTTTAGAGGGAATCCGCCCAGTGTCCTGATCAGATGAAGACCCTTAAGACCGTTTTGCTGAGCTAAATCACGCCAGCATTGAAGCATTTCATCGCAGCGAGGGATGCTGGAGGATCTGTAGATAATAAATACTGGTTTGCCATCTACGCAAATATAGCGTTCATCTTTGAACGCCTCCAACAGAGCATAAAAATGCATCCGCCAATCCCGTTCTTCTCCATATTCCTGTGGCATTAAGACATCTTCTTCGGTACCATCCCAGCTTCGCGTCCAAGGTTCGTTAGCCCAAGACAGGCAAAAGGGGAAGTCTGGCTCTTTGCTGGTAAGAATCTGCTGAACCGGTTGTTCCAATAGTCGCCTGCCATTGAACCAATAGTGATAATAACAAAAACCGTAAATCCCATGGGCCCTTGCAGTCTCAGCCTGCCATTGTTTCACTTTAGGGTCTGTTAAATCGTAGTAGTTATTATTTAAAGGTTTTTTCGGCTGATGATGTTCAGGATAAAGGGCTGTAGCCTTCCTGACATTTGTCCATTCTGTAAATCCCTCCCCCCACCAGGAATCATTCTCTGATATCTGATGAAACTGAGGTAATACAAAAGCAATGCATTTCAAGTCAGGTCACCCCCTATGGCTCCGTGAATATTTTTTTGAGCAGCAGCTTTCCTTGTTGAAGATAAGAATAGTTGTACTTCACCTCCTTTAACGCACGTGAGGCAGAAATTCTTCTTTCATCGCTATGAGTAATATAGTAATTGAAGCTCTCAGAGAGCTCTTTAAAGCTCTGGAAACAAATGAGATCTTCTTCTGTGATTTGGTAACCCTGAAGATGGGGATGATCTTCCACTAACTGAAATACACCGCAAGCAGAAACCTCCATAATCTTCTGAACAGAACCTGTGCAATTGATGATGATCCGTGCGCCATTATAATAGTTAGACATATCTTTCTCATGGCTTATGTCTATGAAATTTTTGATGGGCTCCCACCCGCTCCCGACGGTTAATACCTTGAGGCCATGAAATAGTTCAGAATGAGCTAAGGTGTGCAGAACACTATTCATTTGAAAATGGCCGAGGATGAGTACGTCACTGTGGTATTGGTTCTCCACACGTCTTGGATAATAGAGATCCGTGTCTGGAGCATAAGGGAGATAGCTCGAATGTTTTTCACGTAAACCCTGATAATAGATTAGATTAGCTATGTTCTGTGTAAAAATATAATCGAATAACAGTGCCAGATTACGTTCTGTTCGGGTAAGGCAGGTCGCGTCTGCCATCCATACGGCCTTTGGAGCTTTAGAAGCCTTAAGGGCAGGGATGTTCTCCTCAGGGAACAGGGCCTCTGATCCCAAGGCAAGTATCAGATCAGGCTGATATTGGGCTAAATATTCTTCTAGATTATGATGTAACTTAATGGCAAGCACTTCTTTAACCAGATGCCTTAGCTGATCTTTAAAAAGTTGTACGTTAGGCATTTTATTACTTATCTCTGAAGGGACCAGAAGCAATACTCTTAATTGCTTTAGTTCCCGTTTTAGGGGTTCCGCTCTATAAGAGTTCATCTCAAGAATGAGATTAGGCTGTTGCGATGGATGAACATGGCTGATGGTGACGTTGTGAGTTGAGGGCCTTTGAGGAGTGAGCCTATTAGCTGTCTTCTTCATAATTCCTCCTGTATTCCTTGGAGCCAGTTATTCGCTCTAGCACCTAGTCTTGCTAAACATTATATGTGTAGGGGGATCATTTGACTTTAGGTATAAGACCATTAATAAGAATCTCGTAGGAAAAAGCGGATTTAGTGAAAGATGTATATCTATCTATGACTGAGTTGGCTTGTTTAACATAAGATATACTATATAAACTGAAAGGGATGATCGCCTTGCCAACCTTTGATAATGTTCTAGTTACAGGAAGTCAGACCATTCAAAATGATCTGCATGTTAACGGGAATGAGACTATCGATTCAAATCTACATTTGAATGGTAGTCAGACTATAATGGGTAGCCTTAATGTGAACGGTAGTGAGTCTATACTTGGTCATTTGGGGGTAACCGGTGAAATTAGCGGTGCTGGCACCATTAAAACTGCTACACGTTTGATTGCTGTGAATCAGGCGTTGACACCAGTAGCAGCACCCACAAGCCTTCAACAGGTCAGATATTTCGCTGTGGGAGTTGCAGGACAGACAGGACTTGTACTAAAGGGCACGGATGGAAATGACTATGTATTATTTATCGATCTAACCGGTGGAACACCTAATATCGGGATCCAGCGAGCATAAATCTGATCACATGAATATCTTCAAGCTCTGAACAAAAAAAAAACAGCAAGTCGCCTAGGTGCAAATAGGGACTTGCTGTTTGATGTTTCTATTAGTTCTTAAAGCTGTGAATTGGAGCAGGAATCCGTCCGCCCCGGTTAATAAAGTTGGCGCAATTGAAGCCGTTAACTGCCATAACAGGCGCATATCCAAGGAGACCGCCAAATTCTACGATTTCACCTACATCCTTGCCGATGACAGGAATGACGCGAACAGCGGTTGTTTTGTTATTGACCATTCCGATAGCAGCTTCATCGGCGATGATACCAGAGATCGTCTCTTTGGTGGTACTTCCCGGTATAGCAATCATGTCCAAGCCTACTGAACATACACAGGTCATGGCTTCTAGCTTCTCAAGGGTAAGAGCACCACGTTGAACGGCTTGAATCATTCCATGGTCTTCGCTGACCGGAATGAAGGCGCCACTGAGTCCACCGACATAGGAGGAGGCCATAACGCCACCTTTTTTAACATTGTCATTTAGAATGGCTAGAGCGGCTGTTGTGCCTGGTGCGCCCGCTTCCTCCAGACCCATGACTTGAAAGATCTCTGCAATGGAGTCCCCAATTTCTGGTGTTGGAGCCAGAGATAGATCGATAATCCCAAAAGGTACGTTCAACCGTTTGGAAGCTTCCTGAGCAACTAGTTGTCCCACACGCGTAACTTTAAAGGCAGTCCGTTTAATCGTTTCACACAAGGTTTCAAAGTCCTGACCTTTAACTTCTTCTAACGCACGCTTAATTACACCTGGTCCGCTGACCCCCACATTGATGACACATTCCCGTTCTCCAACACCATGGAAGGCTCCTGCCATAAAAGGATTGTCCTCGACGGCATTGCAGAAGACCACCAGCTTAGCACAGCCGATGGAATCCCGATCCTTGGTGCGTTCCGCTGTTTGAATGATGATATCACCCATTAATTTCACAGCGTCCATATTGATTCCACTTCTAGAGGACCCAACGTTAACGGAGGAGCAGACTCTTTCAGTGACTGCCAGTGCTTCTGGGATGCTGTCGATCAGAATGCGATCACCTTTGGTGCAGCCTTTTTGCACAAGCGCAGAGAAGCCGCCAATAAAGTTAACGCCAACTTCTTTTGCAGCCTTGTCTAAAATTTCAGCAACAGGCACATACGTATCCGTCTTCACAGCTCCAGCAGCGATAGCGATAGGGGTGACAGAAATCCGCTTATTAACAATGGGTACACCGAATTGTCTTTCTAAATCTTCCCCTGTTTTGACAAGCTTTTCGGCGGATCTAGTAATCTTGTCGTATACATTTTGGTTAAAAGTTCTCATATCTGTATGAGCACAATCCATGAGGCTGATCCCCATTGTTATGGTACGCACATCCAGATTCATTTCACGGATCATCTTATTCGTCTCTTGTACTTCCACTAATGATATCATGGTCATCCTCCTAGATGCGGTGCATAATATTAAAAATATCCTCATGCTGAAGCTTGATTTCCACGCCGATTGATTCTCCGATTGAATGTAAATCCTCAACAATATCCTCAAATGCTTTGTTCGCGCTAGAAATGTCTACAATCATCATCATGTTAAAATAATCTTGTACAATCGTCTGAGAAATATCCAGAATGTTCAAATTGTGCTCGGCAAGATATGTACATACCTTAGCAATAATCCCTACTTTGTCTTTCCCTAATACAGTAATAATCCCCTTCATGCTTACAGCCTCCCTTTGTATATGGTGATTACGCCGTGTAAACGGAATGAACCATTCCAATCATTATTACAAAAGCTGAAGCAAGCTTCAACCAAAGGTTTTTTGTCAGTTTGATCATTTTTTTATGTAGACCTATGAAATTAAAGAAAATTCGATTGACAGTATATGAAAAATATGATGAAGTGAGAGATTGATACGATACTCTGAAGGAGTAAATATGACTACACAAAAATATAAAGATATGGTTGAAGAGCGGACCAAACAAACCCTCCAGGAATGGTCGGACCTGCCGGAAGTTAAAGAGAAGGACATTTATCGTTTTTTGCATAATTTGAAGGGTACGGCTGGTACTGTTGGGTTAAAAGAAGTTGAACAATTTGCCGATGCAACATTGCCCTATTTCATGGAAAGCAGTCTAAAGTGCTGGTCTATTGAAGAGTGGGGGGATTATTTGTATCCGCTTATTTCTCTGTTTGACCAAGATGAATCGGTTTCTCTAAGTTCAGTTAAGCAGTTAGACAAAAGAGGGAATGATGAAATACTCCCGCATAATGATATATTGCTTATTGATGATGATGTTGAATTAGTTGCTTATTTAAAAGAATCATTGGAGAAGCAGAATTATTATGTAAGCATTGCTTTATCTGCTGAACGGGGTCTTAAGATTTTTTATGAAAGCAAACCCGATCTGATCCTGCTGGATATTCTTTTACCAGATATCAGTGGAATTGAGGTCTTGAATCAAATTATCGGCAAAGCCAAAAAGGAACGTATTCCAATCATCATTATAAGCGGGGAATACTCCAAAGCGACGCAATTGCATGCCTATAAGCTGGGCGTGATGGACTTTTTATCGAAGCCTGTAGATATTGATATATTCATGGCTCTGATCAAAAACCGTTTTGAGCTGAAAAGGGAATGGCAGGACTCCATCATTGTGGATGAATTAACGGGTGCATTCAATCGAAAACACTTTAATCAAGTGATGAAGCAGCTAATTTGCGATTTTAAGCGTACGGAGCGAGTATTTTCTCTAGCACTGATTGATCTGGACTATTTCAAAAAAATTAATGATACATATGGTCATCTAATCGGAGACGAGGTATTACAGTCCTTATCTGAGCTTGTACAAAGTTCGATCCGTATGGAAGATACCTTTTGCCGTTTTGGTGGAGAAGAGTTTGCTGTGTTCCTGCCAAATACGGATGCGAGCTCTGCATTGACAGTGATACAACGTATACAGGAGCGATTTGCTGCAACCGATTTTTTTGCGAAGAATGAAATCTTTCATGTGACCTTTTCTAGCGGGATATCTGAGGTATCAGAAGCTGAGAATATTGCCGATAAAATTGTAGAGGAAGCAGATCAGGCGCTCTATGCCAGCAAGGATGCTGGAAGGAATCAGACAACGCTTTATAACGACCATTTATTGTCGACTAAAAAGCATTCGGTTCTTAATGTAATTATTGTGGATGATGATGCGTTAATTCGTAGAATCGTGACTCATCAGATTGACACTTGGGAGCCGGAGGATATTGCTGAGGTCAATATCAGCAGTTTTGCGAATGGACTGGATTTTTTACAATCGGATTGGTATTCCGTGGATGAGAAGTATATTATCCTGCTGGACGGTGTGATGCCGGATCTTGATGGTGTTGAGGTGCTGGAAAGAATTCGCAAGACATATCCGGAAGTGAATATATTAGTGATTATGCTGACAGGCAGAAATAATCAGGCGGATATTGTACATGCCCTGCAGATGGGCGCCGATGATTATGTAGTAAAGCCAGTCCATATGCCTGAGCTGTTGTCCCGGATGGAACGCTTGGCTCATAGATTCTTGTTCTAAAACGAAGGGGATTGTACGAATATGCAAAAGATAATGGTAGTGGATGATGAAGAAGTATTACGGATGTTAATCGAGGATACGCTGGAAGATTTAGAGAATGTTGAGATTCACACGGCGGAGAATGGATTGGAAGCACTGAATAAGCTGTCCGCGGATCATTTTGATTTGGTGATTCTGGATTATATGATGCCGGAAATGACAGGGATTGAAGTGCTCCAGCAGCTGGACGAGGAGAAAAAGAAAACTACAGCGATATTAATGTTAACGGCCAAAGCTCAAGATGTAGATCGACTTCGAGCAGTGGAAGCAGGAGCACGTTATTTTATGCCCAAACCCTTTAGTCCAATGGAACTCTTGCAGATTGTGGAGGGGATCCTAAGTGACGAAGAGAAGTAACGCTAATCACAGTATCAAAAATAGGTATTTTCGTATCATTGCGCTGGTCTTTGCTTTAATTATCATTATGGGATCGATATTTTTCTTTTTCATCAATGATGAACAGAACAAATTAAGCAGAGACCGGGAAATTCTGCAAAATAAGGCGGACACGATAACTGATTTGGCGAGTGCCTTAAATGAGGTTTTTTTCCGTGCCAGGGGATTTAGCGCTCTTAAGAGTGATAATGAATTAAAACTTCTAAATTTAGGACTAGTTAACTTTGATAAGATTCTGGATACCTATTCCAATCTCAATTTATCTCCCGAAGAGGCTCTTTTCAGGGATGGCTTAAAGGCCTTTTATGTTCAGTATAAAAATAAAACGCTGCCCGAAGCGATTCGGCTGGTCGAGGCAGATGATTATGTAGCTTTGCGTGCGCTGTCCGCAGATGGTACCACTAAATCTGTAAATGATTTTCTCTCCTATACGGAAGAGTACAAAAAACGCTCTGATGAAGCATTAAATACTATGGCTATAGATTATATCAAACAGGCAAATGAATTTACATTTATCGCATTTTTTATTAGTGCCATCATTCTGTTGTTCTTTACCTTTATGATCTGGCGGATTCTGAAGAACCTGATTGACCCTATTTTGAAGCTGGAAGGAGCAACGCATTCACTGGCTGCCGGTGAGGAAATCCTTCTGGGCAAGCTTAAGCATCAAGATGAAATTGGCCGGCTTTATAATGCATTTCTAAATATGGCCAGAAGTATTCAAGATAAAGAAGAAGAATTGATGATGCAGAATGAAGAGTTGCACGCTCAGCAGGATGAGCTTCAGGATCAGCAGTATAGGCTGCAACGGTCGCTTAGTGAAATTGAGAGCATGATGAAAGCGCTCGATCAGTCATCTGCTGTCGGTATCCTTACCGCTAAAGGTGTGTTTACTTACGCAAATGAGAACTTAAGTGAATATACCCGCTATAAAAAGTCGGAGATTATCGGCTACACATACAGACTCTTTGAACTTTATAATGTGTCTCATGATGAATTCCAAAAAATCATCAACAAATTAAGTACAGGTGGAGTATGGAGCAATGAGCTTCAGATTATAGCCAAAGACGGATTGCCGGTCTGGCTGCATCTGACGATTGTGCCTTATCTGAATGAAGAGGGTGTGATTTATCAGTACATCCTTATTGCGAACGATATCAACTCTATGAAGAGCGTGCAGCAAGAGCTTGCAGAGACGCTGAAAAATACGGAACAGACCAAAAAGATGCTTGAGCTAAATAATCAGCTGAATCATGATATTACCTACACGTTAGATAAACATGAATTTGCAGATAAGTTCATTCAATTTATGCATCATCTGTATTCATTTGATTCAAGTTTCTTCCTGCTAGTAAAAGATAAGATCGCTGCTGTTAAAGGGATTCCGCAGAAAAATGTAGAGCGTTACCTCGATAATGAGAACAATGAAATGTTATATCGTCTGAAGACAGAAAAAACCTATCTTGTTAAGCGTCTAGCTACGCAATCGGAACAAGGAATCTCTTCGAATGAAGTCTACTGTTATGACTTCTATACGACTGTTGTGAATGCAGAAGATGAGATTTTAGCTGTATTCTGCGGGACCCGGATTGGACATTCCTTCAGCAAAGAAGAGATTAATGAGGTTCAAGGGATGATGAATCGCGTAGCTCTGGCGATTGAGCGTTTATTCATGTATGAAGAGATTGAACATGGCCGAAAGCTGAACCGTGATATTGTGAATAACGTTAACGAAGGCATTCAGTTCGTGAATACAGAAGGCAAGATGCTTCAGATGAATAAGGCACTGTGCAGCATTGTGAACTATGAATGGACAGAAGGTACATTGATTCCTAGAAAAGAATGGATGGATTATTTCATCGAACGCTCGAATGAGAATGATGAACTACGGTTGTTCTTTGAGAAGGCAATCGCCGAGCATGCTCTGGAGTCCAACAGTATGCAATATTCTATCGGAACTGAATCCAAAAAGCATATTGATGTTTATGCGATTCCCGTTTTCCGACGGGAGCTTAGAATTGGTACACTTTTCGTGTATAGAGATATTACTAGGGAGTACGAGCTGGATCTTATGAAATCTGATCTTGTCAGTACGGTAAGTCATGAGCTGAGAACGCCATTGTCGAGTGTTCTAGGATTCACGGAATTGCTATTGTCCAAAACCATGAAGCCTGAGAAGCAGCTGAAGTATTTGGAGACGATTCATAAGGAAGCGAAGCGGTTGACTGAGCTGATTAATGATTTCCTGGATCTGCAAAGAATGGAATCAGGTAAGCAGCAGTATATCACGGAGCATGTGAATCTCAGCGAAATTGTGCTTGGCGTTATCGATCAATATAAACTTAGCAGCACACATCATGTGCTGCTCGTGGATGAGGCTCTTAATGCAGACGTGGATGTGGACAAGGATAAGATCGTCCAAGTTCTAACGAATCTGTTAAGTAACGCGATCAAGTTCTCGCCTTCTACCAATGAAGTGAAGGTGCTGCTGCACAATGAGCCGGGTCAAGTTATTGTGCGCATCCAGGATAATGGTCTTGGTATTCCTAAGGATCAGATAGGACAGTTATTCCAAAAGTTCAGAAGAGTGGATAACAGTGCTTCCAAAAGAATTGGCGGAACCGGACTTGGTCTTGCCATCTGTAAAGAAATTATTGAGAAACAAAAAGGAACCATAGGGATAGAATCGGTGGAGGGAGAAGGGACTACAGTTTGGTTTAGCCTCCCAATCCACCATGAGGATACAATCCAACAGCAAGATGAGCTAAATAAATGGAATGCAGATAAAGAGAGTAAGCCAAATGTAATGATTGTTGAGGATGACTATAGTCTTTCGTTACTCTTATCAGAAGAGCTTAAAGGAAAGGGCTTCCGTGTCACCCATCACTATCATCCACAGCAAGCCTTTGATCAAGCCTTAAAAACACCATTTGTTGCGATCGTGGTTGATTTGATGCTTGGGGAAGATTTGGACGGTTGGGATTTGATCCGAATGCTGAAAGATGATTCGAGAACAGAGAATATTCCTATAGTTATATCCTCTGCGCTAGATCAATCGGATAAGAACCAATTGAATGATGTGATTCAGAAGTATTTAACGAAACCTTATCCGCCTGGCGAGTTATCGAATACGCTTGAAGAGATTGTGAAGATAAAGCTGGGGGTAGGCGAGGTATTATTTCCCGAAAGTAAGAAGGATTTATAGTTTTTATTTATCACAATATTTTATAAATAGTATCACTTTTTATAATGAAACCGATCAAATCAGAGTAAATCATACTGTTTTGATCGGTTTTTCCGTACTTTATTGATATATTTTCAATAAATAACATTTTTTATGTAAAAACGACTTCATTGATCGTTTACAATTATTGTGATAGCCTGATTTTATGAGGTTCTAAAAAAGGCTCAGATCGATTCAAATGAGGTACGGATCATAACCAGATTTCATGTTTAGGAGAGGTGGATATTGTTGCAACTACAGGTAACGAATAGTCCTTTTAACGAGAACCAAGTCGAGCTTCTCAATCGTCTTCTACCATCCTTAACGGAGACACAGCAAATATGGCTCAGCGGATATTTGTCTGCGATTGCCCGTACTGCGGCAGCGGCGCCGGCGGGTGCCGAACTTCAAGTGCAATCGAATTCGATTGGGAACGCGGAGGTTGGCGCGGCTGTGACGAGTCAACCAGCAGCATCACGGGAGGTAACCATATTATTTGGTTCGCAAACTGGGAATTGCCAGAGACTGGCAGGGAGCTTGTCCCGCAAGCTGGAAGAGCAAGGATTTCAGGTCACACTCTCCGCGATGAACAGCTTTAAACCTACTGCGCTTAAAAAGGTTGAGAATCTGCTTTTACTGGTGAGTACTCATGGAGAAGGTGAACCACCAGATAATGCACGGATTTTTCATGAATTTCTTTATAGTAAAAGAGCTCCTCAATTAGAGAACCTGCGGTTTTCTGTTCTGGCTTTGGGAGATACCTCCTATGAATTTTTCTGTCAAACCGGTAAGGATTTTGATCAGCGCTTAGAGGAACTTGGCGGTCAGCGGTTAAGTCCGCGAGTAGATTGTGATCTCGATTATGATGATTCCGTAGCCCAATGGTTTGAAGGTGTAATTGGTGCATTAAATGTTAATTTGAATGCTCCGGGTATTGCTGCAAAAGCGGTTCAAGCCGCTGAGGACGCAGAATCGCAAGAACCTTTATATACCCGGAATCACCCATTTAAGGCAGAGGTGTTGGAGAATTTAAATTTGAACGGGCGCGGTTCTGATCGGGAGACTCGTCATCTGGAGCTATCGCTTGAAGGGTCTGATATACAGTTTGAACCAGGGGATGCATTGGGTGTATATCCTGAGAATCATCCTGAATTGGTGGACGCCATTATTCATACTATGGGTTGGAGTTCTAGTGATAAGGTTCCGTTTAATAAGAAAGGTGATGAAGGAGCTTTACGTGAGGCCCTTCTGCATCATTATGAAATCACCGTTTTGACAAAACCATTACTTGAGCAAGCAGCAAAGCTATCTGCCTCAAGCAAGCTGAGTGAGTTAGTTGCTCCAGACCGTGCTTCGGAGCTAAAAGAGTATATTCAAGGACGCGATCTGCTCGATTTGATCCAGGACTTCTCACCATGGGAAGGCTCAGCTAGCAGTTTTGTGACTATTTTACGGAAGCTTCCTGCACGTCTATATTCTATTGCTAGCAGTTACAAGGCTAACCCGGATGAGGTTCATCTCACCGTCAGAGCTGTACGTTATGAGGCTCACGGCCGGGAACGCTACGGTGTCTGCTCAGTGCATTGCGCCGAAAGAGTAGAGCCGGGAGATACATTGCCTATTTACATTCAGCATAATCCTAACTTTAAGCTTCCGACTAATCCGGATGCACCGATCATTATGATCGGACCGGGCACAGGCGTTGCCCCATTCCGCTCTTTCCTAGAAGAACGCGGAGAGCTTGGAGCGGAAGGGAAATCATGGCTGTTCTATGGGGATCGGCATTTCGTGACAGATTTCCTGTATCAGACAGATTGGCAGAGAATGCTAAAGGATGGCGTTCTAAGCAAGCTGGATGTGGCCTTCTCACGTGATACCGAAGAGAAAGTATACGTACAGCATCGTATCTTGCAAAAGAGTCGTGAGGTTTATGAATGGCTGCAAGAAGGTGCTCATGTCTACGTTTGCGGAGACGAGAAGTATATGGCACATGATGTTCATACTGCTTTGCTTACTGTGATTCAGAGTGAGGGCGGACTTAGCCCTGAAGCGGCAGCGGCTTATCTGGAAGATATGCAACAGACACAGCGTTACCAGCGTGATGTCTACTAATGGATAGATGGGAAGTTATCGAATGACTTCGGGGGGAGATAACAACAATGGCAAACAATGAGAAGGTTAAGCCGATCGGCGGGCCTCCAAGTGATGTTGAGCATATTAAGTCGGAGAGTAACTACCTGCGCGGTGCGTTAGTTGAGACACTAAGCAATCCGATTACGGGCGGTCTGCCTGAAGATGATAATCGTCTGCTGAAATTTCATGGAAGCTATATGCAGGATGACAGAGATCTACGCAATGAACGGGAACGTCAGAAGCTGGAGCCTGCATTCCAGTTTATGCTTCGCGTAGTAGCCCCAGGTGGAGTAGCTACACCGGAGCAATGGCTGGTGATGGATGATCTGGCACAGAAGTATGGTAACGGAACCTTACGTCTGACTACAAGACAGGCATTTCAAATGCATGGTGTTCTTAAATGGAACTTGAAGAAGACCATCCGAAGCATCAATGATACGCTAATGACGACTCTTGCAGCCTGTGGGGATGTCAACCGTAACGTAATGAGCAATCCAAATCCTTATCAATCTGAGGTGCACGCTGAAGTCTATGAATGGGCGCGAAAAGTCAGTGATCATCTGTCACCTCGCACACCTGCTTACCATGAAATTTGGCTAGACGGTGAAAAGGTAGTGGATAGTTTAGGTGATCGGGCAGAAGTTGAGCCGATCTATGGTCCGGTATATTTACCACGTAAATTCAAGATTGGTCTTGCGGTTCCCCCTTCAAATGACGTAGATGTATTCTCGCAGGATTTGGGCTTCATCGCTATTCTTGAGAACGATAAGCTGGTAGGGTTCAACGTATCGGCAGGCGGCGGTATGGGGATGACACATGGCGATACAAGTACGTATCCTCAGCTTGGCCGTATCATTGGATTTTGCCGTCCTGATCAATTGATTGATGTAGCAGAGAAGACAGTAACGATTCAGCGGGACTATGGAAATCGTTCTGTCCGTAAAAATGCACGGTTCAAGTATACGATCGACCGCCACGGTCTGGAATGGTTCGTCGATGAGCTGCATGAAAGATTAGGATGGCAGCTTGAGGCGGCGCGGGAGTACCATTTCGATCATAATGGAGACCGTTACGGCTGGGTGAAGGGTACCAATGGAAAATGGAATTTAACACTTTATATCCAAAGCGGACGGATTCATGACCAAGAAGGGTACACATTGATGACCGGACTGCGGGAAATCGCCAAAATTCATACCGGAGATTTCCGGCTTACTCCGAATCAGAATCTAACAATTGCTAACGTAACCTCTGCCAAAAAACGAAAAGTTACTGAGCTGGCTAAACAGCATGGACTTACGGATGGAGCACATCTTTCTGCATTACGACGCAGCTCCATGTCCTGTGTGGCGCTGCCAACCTGTGGGCTTGCGATGGCGGAAGCGGAACGTTATTTGCCTTCATTGATTGATAAGCTTGAGCTTGTCATTGACGAAGCAGGCCTACGTGATGAGGAAATTGTGATCCGGATGACGGGCTGTCCTAATGGATGTGCAAGACCGGCACTGGGCGAAATTTCGTTTATTGGTAAAGGACCAGGCAGATATAATATGTACTTGGGAGCTGGTTTTACAGGAGATCGCTTAAATAAGATGTATAAAGAAAACATAGATGAAAAAGAAATCCTGGAGACGCTGGAGCCTATTCTTCATCGTTATGCCAAAGAACGTCTGCATCGTGAGCATTTTGGAGATTTCGTGATCCGAGCAGGTTACGTCAAAGCGGTTACGTCAGGCCTTAATTTTCACGACTAATTCAATCTAGATTGAAGGGGTGTCCCGGAGCCTGCATTATGGCTGCTGGGATGCCTTTTTGTTAGTTGGCATTACTCAAACCCATACCATATCTAACTTTCAAGTAAAAAGGGAGTCTTTTTATAGAATTATTAATGAATTTATATTTTTTTTGCATAATGATTTGGATTTCTCGTGTTTTTCTTTCATAATATAAAGGGGAAACTAAATACAAAAGAAGAGCCATTGCCCGAGAGTGATGTGTTCTGTACAGAAGAGGCGATATTATGATTATCATGAAAACGATGGAAGAAATCGAAAAAATGCGTGCGGCGGGAAAAATTCTGGCTGAATGTCATCGTCAAATTGCGCAAATCTTACAGCCTGGAATTACTACCTGGGAGATTGATGAATTTGCTGAAAAATTTATATTGTCTCAAGGAGCGACTCCTGAGCAAAAGGGATATAACGGTTATCCATATGCAACCTGTGCATCTGTAAATGATGTAATCTGCCACGGATTTCCGAAAAAAGAGCCGCTTAAAGATGGGGATATAGTAACAATAGACATGGTAGTGAATTTAGATGGCTGGTTGGCAGATTCCGCTTGGTCGTACGGGATTGGCAATATCAGTGAACAGGCGACGAAATTATTAGACACCACAAAAGAATCTTTATTCCGCGGTATCGAGCAGGCAGTTGCAGGCAACCGGATCGGGGATGTCGCTCATGCTATTCAAGTTTACGCAGAGTCTAACGGTTTTTCTGTTGTGCGTGATTTTATTGGCCACGGAATTGGTTCAGAAATGCATGAAGCTCCAGAGGTACCACACTATGGTCCGGCTGGCAGAGGGCCTCGACTTAAAGAGGGGATGGTATTTACCATTGAACCGATGCTGAACACAGGCAGCTACAGAACAAAGATTGATGCGGATGGTTGGACTGCGCGTACCATCGACGGCGGTCTGTCAGCACAATATGAACATACGTTAGCTATCACCCCACAAGGGACCATTATCCTGACTGAATTATAATTTTGAGTTAAAAAAAGACCTGATTAGTCCCCCATCTTCACAGGATGCTACTGATCAGGTCTTTTTGTTGTTGTTCAATTAATCTGTAATGTTACGAGTATAATATTCAATGATATCTTTTCGACGAATAATTCCGATAAACACGCCCTCATTATCAATAACAGGGACGAAATTCTGATCTGCAGCGAGCGTTAGCATATCCTCCATTTCGGCATGAATGAGGACGCTTTCGTTATGGACATGCTTCTGGATTGTGCTTACTGGAACTTCCCCTATATTGTCAAAGGTTAGACCGGCTGTGTTTTTCAACTTCCACAATAGATCACCTTCCGAAAGTGTTCCTACATATTTTCCTTCATTATCAATAATAGGGATAGCCGTATAATGGTGCTGCTCTAATTGTTCTAAGGCTTCCAGCATGGATATTGAATTAGTGATATAGGCAACTTGATCTTTAGGCAACAAAAAAGAGGATATTTCCATCGGCATGAACTCCTTTGTATTGAGATTTTTTAGTTAAGCTCCTTTTATTTAAACATACTTTTTGAAAAGATATGCATTCTAAATTTTTATCACTAAAATTATAGGAAATAAGACCTATTTAGGGTTAGTCGCATTTTGTCGATTAAAGATAAGGTATATTATCCTAGAGTGGAGTTGTTTAGATGGCATTATATCGAAGGCTTTCTTTAACGGTTAAATTTGTTCTGGTAGTAAGTTTAGTTATCATCGTGATCTTTTTCTTTAGTTTGGTTGCAAATTTGCTGAATTTGCGAAGTGTGAGCATATCGAACGGTGAACTAGAGGCGGAAGTTGCTGGGCGAAGTTATGCGGAAACTATTCAGAATACTCTGATAGACATAGAGTCGGCAGCCAAGGTATTCACAGAAGTACTGGTTGAATCAAGAGAAGGTCAAAGCTTGAGTCGTGAAGAAGTTGTTTCTACAATGAAATCGATGCTTGAGAATAGACCTGAGCTTTTTGCAATTAGTACACTGTGGGAACCCAATGCCTTCGATCAAAACGATCAGGCTAATATCAATAAGACGCCATATGATGATGCTTCGGGGCGTTTTATTCCTTATGTTCTTAGAAATCAAGGTTCAATAACGGTTGAAGCCTTAAAGAATTACGATGTAGAAGGGGCGGGTGATTATTACCTTTTACCTAAAAAAGAGAAAAGACCGGTCTACATTGAACCCTATTCCTATGAGACGAGCGGTGGGGCCATAGAGATGATTTCGGTAATGCTGCCCATTTTAGACAAATCGGGTACTTTTCTTGGGACGGTAGGATTTGATGTATCATTATCAAAGCTCCAGGAGGATGCTGTTAAATATAAACCTATGGGAGGATACGTTTCTCTAATCACGGGTAACGGTAAATATGCAGCTAATCCTAATGATCCAGAAAGTGTACTTAAAGATTTTGGTGATACGGAGCAGAAAGCGGCACTCTGGAAACAAGTGAAGAATGGAGAGACGGTTCAGGGGTACACCCATAATTCCAAAGGAGAAAATGTACTCCGAATTTTTGTTCCGATTCCTATGCCGGAAAGTGATCAGGTATGGTATACGCAGACAGCGATTCCTAAAACTACAATCATGGCGGACTACGAACAAGCTAAAACAGAATCTTTTATTATCATGCTTGTTGGGATGTCGATTCTAGGAATAGTTATAGTCGTTCAATTATGGTTTATGGTGATCAAGCCACTTCGAGTGTTATCTGAGAAATTGCAGCTTATGGCTCAAGGCGATTTAACACAAACCTTGCAGATTCGAAATAATGATGAATTCGGTAAGATGTCCACACACTTTAATCAGATGACACATAAGCTTCGAGAAATGTTTGGACTTGTGGCTGATTTATCGATGTCAGTGGGAGCTACTTCCGAAGAATTAACAGCTAACGCTGAACAGACAGGGAAAGCTGCTGAACAGATCGCTGTGTCTATTGGGCGAGTAGCCGAGGGAGCACAGTTACAGAATGATTATTCGGGAGAATCTTCTCTGGCCATGAGCGATCTTAGCGTTGGAGTGCAACGTATTGCTGACTCTTCATCAGCGGTGTCTGCTTCAGCAGATGAAGTAACCGATCAAACGCAGAGAGGCAGTGCGCAGCTGCAACTGGCGGTGAGCCAGATGACAGAGCTCAAGCAATCTGTTGACGAGACCAGTCTGGCGATCGAACGATTAGGTGAAAGATCTGTCCAGATTAGCGGGATTATTGGTTTGATCTCGAGCATTAGTAAACAAACTAATCTATTGGCATTAAACGCAGCGATTGAAGCCTCCAGAGTGGGTGAGCATGGTCGTGGATTTGCTGTAGTGGCATCGGAAATACGGATGTTGGCGGATCAGACGAAACAAGCTGCCGAGCAAGTTACTGAATTAGTCGAACATGTGGTCAAAGATACAAATCAAGCCTCACAGGCTATGGCCGTTGGTAATGAGCAAGTACGTATTGGTGTGCAGAGTGTGTCTGATAGTGATCTTTTGTTTACATCGATTCTTGCTGAAATGACACAGGTTACAGATCAAATTCAGGAGGTATCTGCAGCCGCACAGCAGATGACCGCTGGTACAGAGCAAATTTCAGCTAGTGTCAAAGTATTAGCCGAACTTGCCTCAGAAGCGTCCGCGGATTCACAAAGTGTAGCCGCAGCCTCTGAGGAGCAGCTTGCTTCTATGGAAGAGATCTCTGCTTCGACGGAATCCCTTAGCTCGATGGTGCAAGATTTGCTGGACAAATTGTCTTATTTTAAAATTTAGAATGCATGTGATGTCGTGATTACAATCGGGAAACCCTGTCCTTTTCTAAAGGAACAGGGTTCTTCCATTTATTACATCATACAAAAGTGTATCTACATGACTTCAGATGTGCTATAATCAATTTATCGAAAGCAGTTACCTAGCGAATTCACATAGCGTAGAGGGTTATTCTTTAGATGACAATAACCTTGTACCATATGTGAATTTTTATTTTTTTAGAGATTTTGTAAGAGATTTTTTTGGGATAAGAATAACATGTAAATTAAAAAAAGGTGGTAATTATATTATGCAAACAGGAACAGTGAAATGGTTTAACGCAGACAAAGGCTTTGGTTTTATCGAGGTTGAAGGCGGAGAAGACGTATTCGTACATTTCAGCGCAATCACTGGCGACGGATTCAAATCTTTGGATGAAGGACAACGTGTAGAATTTAACGTAGTTCAAGGCAATCGTGGTCAACAAGCTGAGAATGTTGTAAAACTCTAAAGTTGTGAGAAAAATCCCCAAACTTATAGTTTGGGGATTTTTTTATATATAAGAAATTATAAGTTTCACACAATACTTTATGTCTTATATTTCTCGCTTAGTAGAAAGGTGGCGGATGTAAATGCAAGTGTTTGAAGACTGGAATTTAAAAGTGAAGAAGACCTTTAACGCTACAAGTAACAAGGAAGTATTGACGGTGTCTGAAGCAGGTAACTTGCTCGGTCTGTCTAAAGATCAAATGAAAAGCTATGTAGATCAGCATAAGTTAACTAAAGTTCCGATCATGAGAAGTGTTGTCAGGTATCTTTTACTGAAAAGTGAAATCGATACGATTCTGAACAAAATCTAATGACCTCAATAAACATGGTAGACCCATCCTTGCTAGGATGAGGTCTTTTTTTTGTCTAAGAAATTTCTTATAAAAAGAAACTTATCGATCCAATGATCGTCTATAATAATGGGATATTTAGGTAATGGAGGGTAGGCAAAAATAAAAAGTGATGTTCATTAATGGTGAGAAGTCGCATGTACAGAAAGGGTAATTCATCCAATGAAAAATAATCAGAGTACGCCTCCACCTGCTTCATATGCTTTAAGTAGAATCGAGAAAAAGAAGGTAAAGAAGAATAAAATCAGCAAGAAAATGAAGATATGGTATTCTTCGCTTGCGATCGTACTTATTGTTGGGTTGGGAGCTTTTATTTTCCGAAAAGAATTAATGATTTTTGGGTTTGATAATGTTGTAGCACCAACTATAGAGCACACTCTTGATGGATCTTATGTACCGTTAAAAGAAACAGAAGACGATGGAATTCAGGCAATGACAGAAAATAAAAATCGTCCTTTTTCTATCCTGCTGCTAGGCACCGATCAGCGTGGTAAAGAGAATGGACTTTCTGACTCCATTATTTATACTGTCATTCGACCTGAGGACCATAAAGCACTGCTCGTCTCTATTCCCCGTGATTCATATGCAGAAATAATTGGAGCGGAAAATATCAAAGGTGCAAGAAAAGAAACCAAGATCAATGCGGCACATTCCTACGGTGGTCCTCAGATGAGTGTAGATACTGTTAAGAATCTGTTGAATGCGCCAATTGATTATTATGCTACTATTAATTTTAACGGGCTTGTTGGCGTGACGGATGCGTTAGGGGGCGTGGTGCTTCCAATCACTAAGGTGATCGAGAATAAGAGCCCTGATCATGAGAAATTAAGAATTGAGCCGAACAAACCGATCTATTCCGGTAAGGAAGCTTTAATGTATGTAAGATATCGAGAAGACTCTGACTTTAAGCGAACAGAGCGACAACGGATTTTCCTAAAAGCTGCGCTTGATCGGATGAAGAGAATCGATAATATTCTTAATATCCAGAACATTATCGAAATTGCTGGCAGTAACTTTAAAACCAATATGAAGTCAGATTTTATTCTGGATTTGGCTAAGAAGGTAATTCTAGAAGGTGGAACCCCTGAAATAACGAGTCATATGCTGCAAGGGGAAGGAAAACATACGGATCAATGGTATTATATACTCGATGAAAATGATGTAAAGCGTACCCATGAGATGATCGAGATTTGGCTGAATCCAGAATCTACTGAGGCTGATCTCATAACTGCTTCAAAGGATGAAGCTGCATAATCTTTTTGTCAGACTATTTTATATTCACATGGAGGTTAGCTTCTATGGCAGTAAGAACAAAAGAGCAGATGCTATTCGAATTTAAATCCCTTATTCCATTCGTAGAATCTTTAGAAGAGGTGCCAGATAAACATTGGAATATGCCTATAGCGACTGGGAAATGGACCGTAAAGGATATTTTATGTCATCTTATGCTTTGGGATAAGTATTTCTATGAAGGTGCTATAAAGAAGATTCTTTTGAAGGAACCGTTAACAACGAAACATCTGGATTTTAACGAGTTTAATGCTAACGCTATGGAGTATGCCAAAATGTTATCTAAACAAACATTGATTGAACAATTTCTGCTCTACAGAACTAGGATTATAGATGCAGTATCAGGATTAACTGATGAAGAATGCGATATGGAATATAAGGATGGAGACCGGAAAAAATTCAGTGTTCGTAAGTATTTAAGAAGTTTTATTCCACACGATAAGCATCATAAAAAACAGATTGAACAATTTCTTAAATACATACAGCAAGGTTAAACGCTTGTCATACATGGCTTAAGCTTTAGCACGGTTTCGAACGATTTTCATGGATTGGCGAATGAGCATTGGGCCGAACATGCTGCCAGCGTATGCGGCTATGAAAGAATGGAAAGGGAATTTAATCGCAAAGTAAAAGACCGATCCGGCGACAAAATCAAAAATGATATATTTCTTGATATCAGATAATGGAATCGTTACGATTATAACAGATTGCTTGTTTCTCAAGTGGTGACCTCCTATTGATAATGCAGCTTATAAATCCACTGTTCATTCTATTTTGAGAACAAGATGTCCCATTCGAAAAATTTAGAGCGGGATTTGCAATGTGAATATTTGGGGATGGAGATGTGATGTGAGGGATGGAGCAGAAGAAAATCATTGTTTTTTTGGATAGTGGAGATACGATCGTGGATGAATCCACGGAGATTAGAGACGAGGACGGAATCGTGCTTACAGCGGATCTTATTCCAGGTGCGGATGTCATGATCAGATCTTTGCATGAGAAGGGCTATACATTGGCGTTGGTCGCTGACGGGGACACGCAATCATTCAAGAACGTATTTACTCAGCATGGGCTTCATGAATATTTTACGGCCATGATTATCTCAGAGAATATTAAGGCGGTTAAGCCTAGCTCTCGAATGTTCAAAGCCGCTATCGGCGCTCTTGATTTATCTGAAGCAGACTTTTCACGCACTGTCATGGTAGGAAATAACTTAAGTCGTGATATGAAGGGGGCGAATGCGCTCGGCATTACGAGTATTTTTCAAAGCTGGACGACGCGTTATCCACACACCCCTGCCGATGAATCCGAACAACCAGACTATACGATCAGTGAGCCGATTGAATTGATAGAGCTAATCGACAAGCTCAATGAGGAACTACATACAGTAATAACGGCATAGAAGCGTAAAGGGTGAAGGCTCGAATGGACAATCAGGATCATCAAAAAGAGCGGAAACCGCTATTGTATATACAGACTGCAAATCATGTGATGGAAGAAATCCGGAAGAGAAAGCTTCAGCCACATGATCTCGTCCCATCTGAAGGGGAGATTGCCAAGTTGTACGGGGTCAGCCGCATGACGGCGAAGCTAGCTCTGCAGATCTTGGAGAAAAAAGGGATCGTTTATCGCCATGCCCGTCGTGGCACATTCGTATCTGCTGATTATCAAGCACATTCTGAGGAACTGGTGCTAAAGGCAATCGAGGAGAAGAAACCGATGCGAAGGATTGCATTGGTAATTCCTAACATAGACGATTATATCGGGAGAATCATTGCTTCCGTTGAAAAAGAAGCGCGTGAAGCGGATTGTCATTTACTCATTCGAATGACTGCGGATAAGGAAGACGAAAGTATATGCTTGCAAGAACTGTACGATGATCAAGTAGAGGGTATTATTTTTTATCCGCGTGGGAGTGCGCAGTGCAGTGAGAAAGTGTTAGAGCTTAGTCTACTTAACTACCCTCTAGTGATTATCGATCGTATCTTTCGAGAGGTGCAGCTTGATTGTGTTTACCATGATCATTACCATGGGGCTTATAAGACCACCCAGTATTTGATTGAAAAAGGTCATCAGGAAATCGGATATATTTCAATGCCATTTGACGGTGTGACGAGTAGAGAAGATCGGTATAGAGGTTATCTTCAAGCGATGCTGGATCATGATCTGCCGGTAAACAGCCGTAGTTTATATTTGAATTGCTTAGAAGAGTATATGCATCAGTTGAATACACCAAATGTGCAGTTAGCGTCGTTCTTAGGTAAAAATTCGATGCTATCGGCAGTGGTATGCGCAGACGACTATATCGCTACATCGTGCTTGTACACGGCTATTTCCATGCAATTATGGGTTCCGGATCAATTATCCATCATGGGATTCACAGATATTCAATTGGCGAGCTTGCTGCCGGTTCCATTAACTACCGCGAGACAAGCGACAGAGAAACTCGGACAAGCTGCTGTACAACGAGTTGTTAAACGAATGCAGAATTCACGTGAAGGTGCACTAACGATTAAAATCGATACCACCATCGTCGAGCGGAGCTCCGTTCGAGCCTACGGCGTTGATTGATTTAGGTGTTAATTACCATTGAAGCTCTTTCCTCCACTATTTCGGTGGAGGAAAGAGCTTTTTTATATCAGTGATATAGATATTATTCAATGAAATTATCATATAATTCTAGCTTGTTCGATTGTATAGATCAGTGACATATATTAGTCTGAAAATAGATTATTCCGAATTTCAGTTTTCAATAAGCGATAACCTAACGGAGGCAGGGTGGGAAAATGAATAACACTAAGAAGGTCCATGTTGTATTTAAAACACATTTGGATATCGGATTCACGAATATGGCTGCGCATGTGTTAAGACAATACATGGAGGAATATATACCGAAAGCGATTGCTTTGGCTGATATACTTGTAGCTGAAGGGGGCCGCACACAATTTGTATGGACAACCGGCTCCTGGCTGATTCGTTATTATTTAGATCATGCACCTGCTTCGGAAAAAGAAGCGATGGAGCAGGCGATCCGTAAGGGACATATTGTGTGGCATGGATTACCGTTCACAACCCATACTGAACTGATGGATATGGAGCTTTTCCGATATGGACTATCGATTAGCCAAGCGCTTGACCAACATTTTGGAAAACAAACGATAGCCGCCAAAATGACAGATGTGCCTGGTCACACACTATCCATGGTTCCATACATGTACAAAGCAGGTATTCAGTATATGCATCTCGGAGTAAATCCAGCTTCTATGCGTCCTGATGTACCCAAGCTGTTTCGATGGCAGGCGGAGGATGGCAGTGAACTGATTGTGAACTATGCCGGAAGCTACGGTGAGCCGGTAGAGGTCGAAGGGATCGACGATATATTGCTATTTGCGCATACGGGTGACAATTGTGGTCCGCCAAGCGCTGAGGAAATCGAGGAGCAATTCCGTGAAATCCAAGAACGATACCCTGACGCTGAGATTATAGCATCTTCACTGGATGCATTCGCGAGAAGTCTTTTGAAGGTTCGCGAACAACTTCCGGTAGTATGTGAAGAAATCGGTGATACTTGGATTCATGGTGCAGGTACGGATCCGCGAAAGCTTGCCAAGCTTCGGGAGCTTCAGCGTTTAAGAAGTAAATGGCTGTCCGAAGGAAGCTTAGACGAGCATAGTGATGCCTATAAAGGGATGAGCGATGCTATGTTGTTGGTAGTAGAGCATACATGGGGATTAGACGTAAAGAAGTGGCTTCCTGACTTTCGGAACTATGCGAAAACAGATTTTAATGCGGCTAGAATCAAAGACGTAATTGATGTAGATGAGATCCCGGCGAAATTCAATTATATAGGTGCCTTTGCTATGGATGAATTCGATAAGCATTCTAGTGGCTTATTTGCATCTGAGCAGAGCGTCCGAACATATTCGATGATCGAACGTTCTTGGGCTGAGCAACGGGGCTATCTGGATCAGGCCGTCGCATGCCTGAATGAAGATAAACAAGCGGAGGCAAAGGAAGCATTCGGTAGATTAGAACCTGCTAGGAGAGATTTATCCGCTGATGCTAAGCAGGCTGGTGTCCAAGAAGTATATGCGGTTGAAGGTTATAAATTGTCCTTTGGTGTGAACGGCGCACTTATTCATTTATCGGATGCCAATGGAAAAGTATGGATTGATGAAAGCCATCCCTTCGGCGTTTATACCTATGAGACATTTGGAACGGAGGACTACGCCAGATACTTCCGCACCTATATGCAAAATTTAGGCTTGACCCACCAATGGTCCGATGCTGACTTTAACAAGCCTGGATTTGAATTCGTTCGACCATTGCCTAGTCATCAACTTTATGAGCCCTTCGTGACTGATATGAAGCGAATAAACAGTAACCAATTCCTGCTTCGTTTACGCATGCCAACACAAGCGCATGAAGGGTATGGCGCTCCGAAGGAACTCGAAATAATGTATGATTTTGAGCATGAAGGTATGGTTGACGTATCACTGCAATGGTTTGGGAAAGATGCCAACCGTCTTCCGGAAGCAAGTTGGTTCGGATGTGCATTGAATGTCGATAATCCTAATCTTTGGATGATGGAGAAGATGGGCTTGCCAGTCTCACCTTTGCGTGTAGTGAAGGACGGGAATCGTAATCTTCATGCCATTGGACGTGGCGTTAGTTATCAGGGTGCAGATGGGAGCGCCTTTATCGAAACCAAGGATGCGGCTTTGGCTGCACCGGGTCAAAAAAGACTGCTGCAATTCGATAATTCTTTTGTCTCCTTAGATAAAGGATGGCATTTTAATTTGCACAACAATATCTGGGGCACGAAATTCCCTATGTGGTACGGTGAAGATGCAGTATTTCGTTTTCGTCTAAATTTGCAATCGAACCGTAAGTAAAATAATAGAAGTATACTTGTGACTGAAATGCATCCCTTAGAATAAACATTGGAAAACCCTCTGGGTCCGATGTCTTTCTATGAGGTGCATTTTTGCTCACTTTCTGCAACTGATAAGATCTCAATGTTAAAGAGACAAATTTCCACTTGGAAAATATGGTTTTCATAGGTGATATCCCATATTCCGCCGGTTTCCTCAACCGCCTTTTTTACGCTTTGCAGACCGATACCATGAAAATGCTTGTCTCGTTTTGTTGTGGCTAGTTCTCCGAAATGATTGGTACGTATTGAATGTTGATATGGATTCTGTATTCTAATAAATAACGTACCCTTATGATAATGCAGTTGGAAATTAATATAGGGCTGAGTCACAGCTGGATGTCTGCACGCTTCGATGGCATTATCGAGAATGTTCCCTAGAATAATGCTAAATGCATAAGTATCCAGGTTAAGCTGAGGTGGAATCTTAATGTCTGTTTGAAAGGAAATCCCCAGCCTTTTAGCGAATTTCTGCTTGTCATTAATGATGGAGTCGATAAGGATAGAGCCGGTATTACAACCCCCTGATGAGAGTTCGAGTACTCCAAGCAGCTTATCCACATCGTTCAGTCCAGCTTCTTTTTCCCCGGCTTGTAATTGTGACCTCAGGCCCAGCAAGATATTCCTGAAATCATGTTGAAGCGTAAAGACTTCTTGCTGCCTTTCTTGTGTGTGCAGATACTGGTTCATATAGTAGGTGTTTTGTTGTTCCAGCAAGTGGTTTTTATTCTGTGCCGAATGTATGGTTAGTACACGATCGCATAAAAGAATGATCAGGAAGTTGATCAACAGCATTCCACCGGACAAAATCGGATACAAGATCGGATATTCCCGTAAGGATAGCTCGCCCGATAATTTTGCAATACTGAAAATGCTGAGAAATGGAAAACAGAACAGCCCGATCCAATACCAGCTCCCTAAATTCCCCTCGCCAAAAGCCTTAGTGAAACGAAGTGTGATCTTCACCAGTAAAAACATCAGAAGCTTAGACAAAAACAAGGTAAAGATGTATCCGCTGGTCGTATAAACAGGGGCAGTAGCTGCTTCTGATAGCATAATGAGTGCGACGATGAATAAAGCGGCGCCAAAACGCCATTGTATTGTCCCCTTGTACAAAAAGGACAAAAGTACGACCCCCGCTATATTGAGCCCAAGCATCCATAATCCGGGGAGTGGACTATAATGCAGTAGGAGTACGAAAATATAATAGGCAGTGTAAACGGAATAAAGGATCATTTGGGATTCCCAAAGTCGTGAGAAACAATGAGTATAGAAATAATGGATGATAAATGGGAGAGCAGTTAGCGTAAAAGCGTAGAACAACTCATCCAGAACAATATTATTCAAGTAGACTCCCCCTGAATTGCAAATAACTCTTTTTCACTACAATGCTTTGCTCATCACTGATAGGAAGTTCTTCCCCGCTTGTTAACACAATTCTTTTTCCCTGAATTTGTTTGATGTAATCGAAATTCACAAGATAGGATTGATGAATCCGCACAAACTGCTTCGAAGGGAGCTTTTCTTCTTCTATTGATAGAGTACTGTAATATTCCGTTTGATCTTCCGTTGTTTGCAGAATAATTTTTCGACGGTCACTTGCCAAGTACATAATATTACGGATTGGAATAAGTATTTTAGTTCCACATTGGTGTACAGGCAGTAATTTTGGTTGGTTTTGTTGACGCTTAACCTTTATTTGCTGAATCATGGAGAATAGTTTTTTTTCAAAAGATTCGTTATGTATAGGTTTCTTTATAAATCCCGAAGGCTGAACATCAAATAGCTGAACATGATACTCTTCGTGGCTCGAAACATAAATCAGCCGAACCCTATCGTTATCACAATCCCCCCGTAGCACATGGCCTGCTGTTATTCCGCTTATTCCTTTCATTTCTATGTCCATAAAAACAAGATCAAATGGACAGCCAGGCTGAATGGCTTTCGTGAAGCTTTCACCAGAATAGAATATGGATACCTCTATGTTTTCAGATCGATAAACTGGATGGTTAATGATCAATCTCTCAATACATTCTGTTGTCTTGAAATCATCATCACAAATGGCAATATATATCATGCGATTTTCCCCTCCTGTACATAAAGCAATAATACATTATATGGGATTAGAATCAACTGTTATCCTTTTAGGAATCACTTGGAAGTGTTGAAAGTTACATTTATTTCAGTGTTTTTTACGATCCTAATTATTAATTCTAGTAAACGTGCTAATTTGATATCAATTAGTAGGAGCAAATATGCTATGGAGGAGTTGAACAATGAATACAATAATCTTTGAAGCTGAGGGATTAAGTAAACAGTATGGTAGGGCAGCTGCGCTTCAAAATATTAATATGCAGATTCAAAAGGGAGATATCTATGGCCTAGTAGGAGAGAATGGGGCAGGCAAAACCACACTCATGAAAATAATCAGTGGATTAGTGTATCCAACAAAAGGGAGCTTTCAATTGCTGGGCAAAAGTAGTGAGAAGGACATCGCAAGGGTTAGGAGAAAAATGGGGATTTTAATAGAGCACCCTGCTCTCTACCCCCATATGAATGCCGCAGAGAGTTTACGTTTTTATTGCAAGATTTATGGGATTACGGATTCCGACAGAATTAAAAATGTACTGAATCTGGTGGGACTTACGGATGCTGAGCACAAAAATACATCGGATTATTCTCTGGGCATGCGTCAACGCTTAGGACTGGCAATCGCCCTTCTCAACGAACCGGAATTTATTGTTTTGGATGAACCGATTAATGGACTTGATCCTACGGGAATTGTAGAGATGAGAAAATTATTGGCTAAGCTGGTGCATGAAAAAGGGGTTACCATCTTGATTTCCAGCCATATTTTGAGTGAACTCCAATTGCTCGCTACCAAATTCGGATTTATTCATAAAGGGCAGTTCATTAAGGAAGTCTCTGTGGAAGAGCTCATGCAATCAGCTGAAACGCAAATTTGTATTAAAACGGTTGAAGTAGAAGCAGCCATAAACGTACTTAAGAACGATCTTAATATTCATTCGAGCACATTATCAGCTTCTGGAGAAATATTGATTCCCAGGGATTTGATAGATCTTGAACAGTTAATGTCAACGTTAATTAGACAGGGTGTCCCGCTTGAAGGAATCAGCCTGTCTACTGCGAATCTTGAGCACTATTACATGGATCTGATAGGAGAATGAGCGATGAGGAATTTACTGAGAGCTGAGTCTTACTTTATAAAAAGGGATACCATGTTTAAGGGGATATCTCTGCTGTTTCTTATAGCGAGTCTGGTATTAGCGTTCTGGATTGGCAGTAAAGGTGGTTTTGAAGTCGCTAATCTCGCGGAACCCTTAACGATTGTGATGCCTTTATCCATATTTTTTTATTTTATTATTCCAATATACACATGTTTTTTTTCAACCGAAGGATTTGAATATGGGTCTATCAAAGTTATCCTTGCTTCAGGACAAAGTAGATTTATTTACATCACAGGGAAATATCTTTCTGCCTTAAAAATTATAGTATGGTGGATGTTGCAATTTACAGGAGTGTTTTATCTCACGTATATGATAGCTGCCTTGATAATTGGGAATGACATCGGTAATCGGAATTTAAATGCTGACTTGATTCAGGTTTTCCGTGTACTGGGATTAAATATCCTTTATTTATCAGCTTATGCCACTCTAATTATTATGGTGGGCCTTATTATTAAAAGAACAGCCTCTGCGGTAGTTGCAACCTTTCTAATTATATTCGGAGACTTCATGATATCCGGTTATTTCCGTGATGCTCCCTCAACATGGCTAAGGGCGGTTTCAGACCATGCTTTAACGACGCAGGTTATGAAGTTTTCCGGAATCTACGTCGTTAACTCACAACATATAGTTTTGACCGGAGCAAAGGATTTTATGGAAGTGTTGCTGATCCCTGTGATTATCATAGCTATCAGTTTGTCTGTCACCTATATTTCGTTTGGAAAAAGAGATATTCATGCGTAGATTTGCAAGAGTACTGAAAGTCACAGAGGATTACTGTAATTATCGATATAATGTAAGCGTTATCTTTTATGGCAGTTCACTTAAATTAAAAGGAGATACGCTATGAGGGTGAGCAAAGTTTCTTTTAACCAGCTAGTGTTTATTTGTTTGGGGATTCAATACACGTTAATGCATTTGTTCTCTGCAGGCGAGGCGATTGTCATCACATCCATAGAGCTTGCTATATATATGATTTTTACAGTCGTTGGCCTAGTAGGATTTTTTATGAAGAGTAGAAAAGTGGACAGTGAGGCTATTTCCGGATTGGTCGCGTTATTCTTCAGTGTATTATGGATGGTGTCTTTATTCTCACAATTTAAGAAAGAAAGCTACCCAGATGCCTTAACTGTAATTAATTCGCTTGGTGTAACTACCGCCTTACTTGTTCTTCTCGCTGAGTTTATCATGATAGCCAAGGCCTAGCATGAACATGAACCTGAGTCTTTATTACTTATAAAAAAGAGAAACAAGACAGGTCTAATTAAGACTTGTCTTGTTTTTTATGCATCCCCAGGAATGAAAGCTCACCCTGAGCATTTCGTTTAAATTCATATTCGGTATCATGCTTGGTATGATGGAATCTTGTTTCCGAGATTGGATAAAACGGAGTGACTTCTACATCATTCCAGATAAAATAGTAATCTTGGCCACTACGCTCTACACTCGCTTTGCAGCCAAAACCCTCGTAGGTTCCCATATATTCTGCATAAAAGCTCTCCTCAAGCGGAAAGGCTTGCGGAGAGGTCGGCACCCATACAGGTTCGCCAAATACTAATCCAGCTAGCGATTCCGTTAACTTAGTGACAGGGACGCAATCATAATTGGTCAACATGATGACGCTCGTTTGATCTTCCGGGTATCGATGCAGTTCACTTCGAAAGCCGCGATAGGCACCGCCGTGATACATTCTTTTTCGATCAAGGCGTTCGTCCAAGAACCAACCAAATCGATATTTAAGATTACTGGAATGAAAGGCCATTTCCAAGGTGTCATGAGATACTAATTGATCGGAGTACAAGGCTTGGTCCCACAGAAAAAGATCTGCAGCCGTCGAATACATCGCACCAGCAGACTGGATAGAGCTCATATCTATGTATTCTCCTTGAGTGTACTCTCCCCAAGAGGAATGATAAGGTGAGGCTAATTTTGAAATGATTTGATAATTGTTATAAACTCCTGTATTAACCATACCCAAAGGCTGTAATATAAAAGTAGTGATATAATCTTCAAAGGTCATCCCTGTAATCTTCTCAATAATCATCCCAAGTAAATAATAACCTGAGTTGTTATAGGCAAATGAAGTGCCAGGCATAAAGGCAGGCGGCTGACTCACAAATAGCTGTAACATTTCCTGTGGAGTCAGCTTTAGCTTATTTAATTTTTGATTATATTCGGGTATGGAAGTGTAGTTGGCTATACCAGAGGTATGTCCCAGCAGATGAAGGATGGTAATCCCCTCTAGTGCATGGTGCTCAGGAAGATACTTTAGGATGGGATCATCCAGTCTCAGACGTTTTTGTTCTTTTAACATCAGGATAGCCATGCCAGTGAAAGATTTGGTAAGTGACCAGATCCGGAATTTGGTATCTAATGTGTTCGGGACCTGATGTTCAAGATTTGCATATCCGTAGGCTTTATGTAGCTTGATTTCTCCACGCTGAGCTATTAAGACTGTGCCGCTTAATGGCCAGCTTTGTCCGTATTTATCTAAATAGTGCTCCAGACGCTGGAATTGTATATCCACAGGTAACCCCTCCTTAAAGGCATATTCTAACATAATAATAAATTCTGTTGAAGCGGAGAGAAATCCATGAAATATGATTGTTTGATTATTGATGATGAAATTGAGCTTGCGGAGACCACCTGCGAATATTTTAATTTGTTTGATGTTCAAACCGTGTTTGTTACAAGCGCTGATGCTTGTCGGAGATTTTTAAGTGAGCATCAGGTGTCGATGTTACTCCTAGATATTAATCTAGGTGGTGAATCCGGCTTCCAGTTATGCAAAGAGCTTCGTCAAACGACTGGAATCCCCATTCTATTTATTAGTGCCCGCTCCAGTGAGGGTGATGTATTGATTGCGCTGGATATTGGGGGAGATGATTATATTCATAAGCCGTATACCCTTAGAGTGCTGCTCGCTAAAGTGAAGGCGATGCTAAAGCGGTACAACAACGGCGTTGTAGCGGAGGCTTCTCTTCTTGAATCCGGACCCGTTCAAATTGATCCTGAACTCCGAAGGGCTACACTTAACGGTGTACCCCTCAAGCTGAAAACAATGGAATATAAATTACTTAAATATTTGATTCAGCATAAAAATCGGGTAATCCCCAAAGAGGAGTTATTTACAGGGGTTTGGGGAGATGTTTTTGCGGGAGATGGCACCTTAAATGTACACATACGTCATCTTCGTGAGAAGATCGAGCAGAATCCTAATGACCCACAGTTCATCCGTACCGTATGGGGTATCGGTTATGCTTTCGAGGATAAATAGCTATGACTAAAAAATTGCTGATAACGCTACTCCTCATTATTCTCGCTGCAAGTATAACTCTCTTATTCCTGATTGTTAACTTGAAGGTGGAGACATCAACGGATCGAGTAGCTATCAATACCATCGTTAAGATTACGGAGCAGAATTGGGACAAGCTTGATCCGAAACTGTACAAGGAAAGTCCTTATGATTTCGCCATCATCGATACTTCAGGAGCACTTAAATATCAAACTGAAAATGCGGTTTCCGTTACGATTAACGAAGCCATCAATAATCGGGACACCTTAGTCGATGTTGTTGAGCAGGATAAGATAGTAGGTAAAGTGATTGTTAATAATGATTATCGTACGGTTTTTATACATATGAAACAACAATTTATACAAATTTCTGTTGTGATGTTGCTTCTGCTTACAATTCTAGGCATCCTCTATATTTGGTTCCTGAATAGATCCATTCTTCGTCCGTTTCGCAAAATGCAGCTATTCGCGAAGCATATCGCAAGAGGTGATCTTGAAGTTCCGCTTGCGATGGATCGTAATCATCTATTTGGTGCTTTTACCGAAAGCTTCGATATGATGCGGGAAGAGCTTGCGGCGGCTAGGCACAGCGAATATCTGGCGAACAAGAGTAAGAAGGAACTGGTTGCTAGCCTAAGTCATGATATTAAGACACCTGTCGCTTCGCTAAAGGCGATTACGGAACTGATGCTATTAAGTGCTAGGGATGAGAAGACAAGCAGACAACTGAACACCTTATATTCCAAAGCAGATCAGATTGATCGTCTGGTCACAGATATGTTCCATTCCACCTTGGAAGAACTGAATGAACTAAAAGTCAGCTTAACGGAGGAGCATAGTCACCTACTGACCCAAATTATAAATAATGTAAATTTCTATGAGCGGATTTCAGCAGCAGCAGTGCCAGACTGTATCCTGACGGTGGATCCCCTGCGTCTGCAGCAGGTTATTGATAATGTGGTGAACAATTCCTATAAATACGCCAATTCCGAGACCCCCATCGATATTAAATTCGAGATTAGGGATCATTATCTGGAGGTTGATATTCAGGATTATGGTCCGGGTGTTCCTGAGGAGGAGCTGCCTTTAATATTCAATAAATTTTTTCGGGGCAGTCTGGCAATGAGCAAGAACGGTGCGGGTCTAGGTCTGTACATTTCTCGTTATATGATGCAAAAAATGCAAGGCGAAATTGTGTGTTCCAACCGGCAGAATGGATTTACTGTAAAGCTGTTGATTCCTTTAGCTGGATAGAATTAAGAATTCGCTAAGGATTGCGCAAAGACATGTTAAGAACATTTAACGTACGATAAGGTTGCAATTACGAATGAGCCTGTGATTGCAGCCATTAAATTTCGCTTAGGTCTTTAATTTCTGTTAGTAGTTAGCGTAATTAATGAGCATGAATGTAAATGGAGTGTTCAAGATGAGTGAAGTGAATCATAAAGTGCTGATGCAGACCCATAAGCTTGGAAAAACCTTTTCCCATGGAGGGACTCAGCAGCATGTTCTAAAAAATCTAGATCTGACCTTATATCATGGTGATTTCACGATTATTATGGGCAGCTCTGGATCTGGTAAATCAACACTGCTGTATGCCATTTCAGGAATGGATAAGCCGACGCTCGGAGAGGTTTTGTTTGAAGATCAAGAGATAACAGCGATGAGTAATGATCAGCTGGCGATATTTCGGCGAAAGAATTGTGGATTTGTGTTTCAGCAGATCCATCTGCTCGATTCGATGAGTGTCCTCGACAATGTATTATCAAGTGCTTTTCTTGTGCAAAAGGATAGGGCGGGGGCGGTGAAGAAAGCCAAAAAACTTCTCTCTGATGTGGGTCTGGATGATTCAGTCTGGGGCAAGTTTCCTGCTCAAATTTCTGGGGGCGAAGCTCAGCGGGCGGGAATTATCCGGGCCCTGATCAACAGCCCAAAGGCGGTATTCGCTGATGAGCCGACTGGAGCGCTTAATAGCTCAGCAGGAATCGGGGTACTTCGTGTCCTGACAGAGGTGAACGAGCAAGGGCAGAGCATAATTATGGTAACTCATGATCTCAAGACTGCACTGCGTGGTAATCGGATCTTGTACCTGCGGGATGGAATAATTGTTGGAGATTTGCGCCTTTCCCCGTATAGTGAAGATGTTGGACCAGAACGGCAGCAGCAACTACAGTCCTTTCTAACCGAATTGGGGTGGTAGGGATGAGAAGCTTAATAGGAAAGCTTGCTTGGTCCAATATTCGCAAAAGAAAGAGTGCAACGATTACACTCTTCCTTCTGATTATGATAGCTGTGCTGCTGCTGAATATAGGCCTAACGGTCAGTTTGAAGCTTAATTCTTTTCAGCAAGAGAAAATCTCCAAGCTAAATACACCTGATATCACCGCTTATTTTCCTGTAAACGAGCATGTGAAGGAATATGAGTCTCTGGTGGATAGTTATCCTTATACTGGAGCATGGGAGAATGAGGCGGCACTTCTACTTCCTGACGTAAAGATAAACTACGGGGGAAACAATACAGCTATCGCGTTCTTGATTCTTAATATGGATTTGCAGCGATCCATGGGACTTTTTAATACAACCTCTCGGTTGGAAACTGCAGATCAAAATACAATTTACCTACCGTATATTTTCCACGGGGGCTCAGGGTATAACCTTGGGGATACGATTTCGTTTGAATACGACAACAACAAATTCACTTACACCATCGGTGGCTTTACGGAGGAACCCCTGTTTGGGACATTGACGAATGGGGCTTTAAAAATATTTTTAAACGATGAAGGTTATAAGCAATTGGAGGCACAGCTTGGGGAAGAGGTTCAATTTAATTTTTTGTCTGTGCAACTTAACGAACGGGCGAAAGAGCTCAAGCTAGAGCAAAAGCTGAGTGAACAGATATTTGGCTCTGGAATCTCTAGTTCATTTTTAGTCATGCGTACCGATGTGGGTCTGGAGGGCAACCGCGTTTTTGTGAATATTTTAGCCGCCATCCTGATTGTGTTTGCACTGATTATGGTTGTCATCTCACTGATTGTGATCAGGTTTCAAATCTTCGGAAATATTGAGGATAACCTAACTAACATCGGAGTTTTGAAAGCGAACGGTTATACGTCAAGGCAGATCATATCCTCATTTCTGTTACAGTTCGTCTCAGTGTCTATAATGGCTTCCATACCGGGGAGTTTGATTTCCGTTCTAGTCATGCCCTTAGTAGGCAATATGATCTCGTCTTCGGTTGGACTGTTGTGGCCGACAACCTTTGAAGTATTAAGTGCTTTGTATAGTTTGCTTATCGTTACGGTACTCATTCTATTTGTTGCCTACCTGTCCAGTAGAAAGATTCGTAGGATTACTCCGATAGCAGCGCTTCAGAGCGGACTTCTTACCCACAATTTCAAGAAAAACCATTTTCCATTAGCAAGTACTTCATTGAATTTGCAATTTGCCTTAAGTCTGAAATCTTTATTTAGACAGACCAAACAGAATTTTATGATTGTGCTGATCGTTGCAGGCTTGACCTTTTCTAGTATATTTTGCTCCATCCTTAATTTTAACTTTAAAGGGGATACTTCAGCCGTTTTAGATTTAGTGGGTTTAGAACGTACCAATTTGCAACTTGATCTAAAAAAAACTGACCATGCTCCGGGAATAATTGCTGAAGTTGAAGCTATGTCTGAGGTTCAAAAGATTTCCATATTGGAAGGTAGAGTAGCCTCTACAGATGATTCCAGCTTTATGCTCCGTGTATCAGATGATTATGCCAAGCTGGAAACGCAGACGGTCTACAAAGGTAGACAGCCCATTTATGATAATGAAATTGCGATATCCGGCGTAATTGCGAAAATGAAAAATAAATCGATTGGAGACGAGATTCCAGTTACGTTTAATGGGGTAACCAAAAATTATTTGGTAACTGGTCTTAGCCAGCAGATTAATCAGTTAGGTATGGTTGCTACCATAACAGAAGATGGAATGAGGAAATTACAGCCGAATTATTCCGTTCAGTCCATTAATGTGTATTTAAAGGAATGGGAAGATCCTCAAGCGTTCATTCAAAAGCTCGAAGAACGTTTCCCTGGACAATGGAACGTAACGAACATTTTAGACATGTTAGAAAGCACACTTAGTACATTCACAGCAGCAGTATCTTCTATGACAGCAGTCATTACGGCAGTCACAATTATAGTAGTCAGCTTAATCTTGTACTTGGTGATTAAGACTTTGATTATGAAGCGCAAGCGAGAGTTCGGTATTCTTAAGGGTATCGGATACACCACCTTTAATCTGATGACACAAATTACGTTCAGTCTTTTTCCGGTGATTGTAGTTGGAGTAGTCTTGGGGTGTTTAGCGGGTTATTTTTACTCAGATTCAGCATTTGTGTTATTGCTTTCAAGTCTTGGCATTTATAATGTTCAATTGGCGGTTAGTTTGCCTCAAGTGCTTCTACTGTGTGCGGTCATTCTAGTGGTCTCTTATGTGGTGTCTATGTTAGTTGCAAGGCGAATTCGAAAGGTCAGTGTATATGATTTGATTATGGACTAAGTGCTTGAGCAAAAAAACAACGAGCTGGAAGGGCTGGCCTGTGCTTACGGGGTTGGCAGCTTTTCCATGCTCATTGTTTTTTTTGCATTACTTATTTATATACTTCACCATCATCATAATTGAATTGCCAATCAATGCCGAATTTATCTTTTAGATTACCATAACACTTGCTCCAGAAGGTTTCTTGCAATTCCATGCCTACTGTACCACCTTCTTGTAGCTTGTGAAAATAGTTCTTTATGCTATCTAGATCCTTACTAACTACCGAAAGACTAATATTGCTACCCTGGCTAAAGGGCATGCCCGGAAAAACATCTGAGAACATTACATTACTGCCTTCGATTTTCAAGCGAGTGTGCATAACTAAATCTTTGGCTTCTTCAGGAAGAGTGAAATTGGGATCGGGTGGTGTTTCACCAAAGGTCATGATTTGTGGACGTTCAGTGCCAAAGACCTCTGCGTAAAACTCTGCTGCTTCACGACAATTCCCATTGAAATTAAGATAAACATCAATAGACATTTTTTCACTCCTTAAAATTTGAGATATTTTGTCACATCCACATTGTATCATTTACCAGTTTATAAACAAATATTCTGATAGTCTTTTGAATGATTTTTTATTTATCTACTATCTTCTAATAACAAATTGGATATGGTAGTATTCAATAAAAGGGATAATTTTCTATAAATTAAATATTATTATATTTATGTAAAATAATTAGAGTTTTTCGTGACCATGAGAGATAAGGAACTTGAGAGGAGGTGAGGGGGAGTTCAGGTGAGGCATAAAGGAGGTGACGAGCACTCTAAAGGAGTAATACCCGCAATTGTAGCATCGCGTGGCTATTAATAAATTATTTGCGAATTTATTTAATTGCCGAGAGGAGAATAATAATGACAAAGGCACTAAGCAAGCAAATGTTATTATTGCTTACGATTATGGCTTTAGTTATCACCGGATATGCTCCTTCTACCACGTATGCCAGTGAAGTACATGTTGATAATCCATTTGTAGGGGCTACTGCTTATGTTAATCCTGATTATGCCGCACTGATAGATACCTCTATTGCCCAAGTTACTGACAGCAGTTTAATTTCCAGAATGGAGACTGTTAAGAAATATCCAACGGCCGTCTGGCTGGACCGAATTGCTGCCATTTATGGCGGGGCTGAGAACGGAGGCAGAAAAAGTCTAGAGGAAACTTTAGATGCCATCCTTGCGCAAAAGCAACCTAACACGCCGATAACAGCTACATTCGTCATTTACGATATGCCTGGACGGGATTGCCATGCTCTGGCCTCTAATGGTGAGCTGCCACTGACAGCGGCTGGCTTGACCACTTATAAATCTGATTATGTTGATGTAATCGCAAGTATTTTTGCAAAGCCAAAATATAGTGATATCCGTATAGTAACCATTGTTGAACCGGACTCGCTGCCGAATTTGGTGACCAACCTCAGTACGCCACAATGTGCTCAGGCTAACTCAACGAATATTTACCGTGATGCTACACGATACACATTAAATGCACTCCATGCCATTCCGAATGTATATACTTACATGGATATTGGACACTCTGGTTGGCTCGGATGGGATACTAATCGTGGCCCCGCAATTGACCTTTTCACTTCGGTTGTGTCTGGCACTACAGCTGGACTTGCTAGTGTCGATGGATTTATTACGAACACAGCGAACACCACTCCGCTTGAAGAGCCTAATCTTCCTGATCCAAATTTTACGATAGGCGGTCAACAGCTCCGTTCAGCAAGTTATTATGAATGGAATCCGTATTTTGATGAAGCCGATTTCACAGCAGCTTTGTATTCTGGTTTTGTAGCAAAAGGCTGGCCTTCCACGATCGGCTTCCTGATAGATACTTCCCGTAATGGGTGGGGTGGATCTAATCGCCCTGATAGTGCGAGCGGAACAACCGTTAATGTATATGCGGATTCCGGTCGGATAGATAAACGCCTTCATCGCGGCAATTGGTGTAATGCCAGCGGTGCTGGCATTGGAGAAGTTCCTCAAGCAGCACCAGCAGGTTATGCAGCTTCGCATCTGGATGCTTTTGTGTGGGTGAAGCCTCCGGGAGAATCTGATGGCTCCAGCAGTGCAATTCCAAATAATGAAGGTAAGGGCTTTGACAGAATGTGTGATCCGACTTATACAAGCTCAAGCGGCACACTGACCGGAGCATTGGCTAATGCACCTGTATCAGGTCACTGGTTCCATGAGCAGTTCGTTCAACTGGTGCAGAATGCTTACCCTGTGATTCCTTTGAGTAATGGAGGAGGAACTGTAGTTCCAGCAGCTCCGGCCAGCTTGGTGGCGACAGCGGGAGATGCCAAAGTAAACCTGAGCTGGAGCGCATCGACAGGTGCGACTAGCTATACAGTGAAACGAGCGACTACAAACGGAGGGCCGTATGCAACAGTAGTAACGGGATTAACAACGACGAGCTACAGCAATACGGGCTTAACAAACGGAACAACCTATTATTATGTTGTAAGCGCAACCAATAGCGTGGGAGAGAGCACGAATTCTACACCAGCGAGTGCGGTCCCTGTAGCGGTAGCAACTGTTCCAGCAGCTCCGGCCAGCTTGGTGGCGACAGCGGGAGATGTCAAAGTAAACCTGAGCTGGAGCGCATCGACAGGTGCGACTAGCTATACAGTGAAACGAGCGACTACAAACGGAGGGCCGTATGCAACAGTAGCAACGGGATTAACAACGACGAGCTACAGTAATACGGGCTTAACAAACGGAACAACCTATTATTATGTTGTAAGCGCAACCAATAGCGTGGGAGAGAGCGCGAATTCTACACCAGCGAGTGCCAGTCCGCAAGCACCCGCAGCGGTTAATCTAACGTTGCAGTATCGTGCTGGAGATACGAATGTGACCGACAATCAGATTAAGCCTTATTTCAATATTAAAAATAACGGAACAACCGCTGTGAATTTAAGCGATCTTAAAATTCGTTATTATTTCACCAAAGATAGTAATCAAACGTTGAATGGAGTAATTGACTGGGCGCAAGTCGGGAATAATAACGTTCAGGTCGCATTTGCTAATTACACAGGTACGAACGCAGATACGTACGTTGAACTTTCGTTTACTGCTTCAGCCGGTTCCATTCCAGCTGGAGGCCAATCGGGAGATATTCAACTCAGAATTTACAAATCGGATTGGACTAATTTTAACGAAACTAATGACTACTCCTTTGATGCTACTACAACGGCTTTTGCTAACTGGGATAAAGTAACGCTTTATCAAATTGATAGCCTCGCTTGGGGCATTGCTCCATAACCGAAGCTGGATGTAATGAAAAGAGCCGCTGGAATAATCCTAGCGGCTCTTTCTGTATTATTTAATTCGTTTCCCCAATAGAATTAGCAGCCATATGATACCGGCTCCTAGTATAGCATGACCGAGACCGGCGATATGCGGTAAGAAGCTAATATCAGTTCCGTTAATTTGCAGCATCCCGCGAGTAGCCATAGCACCGATTGTGATCAGGAGACCAATGTTATAGACAATGTACCATGCATTAAATGATTTGGCCTCATGGATATTAAATAACTTGGCTAGAATCAAAGCAATAATGAAGAAAAAGAAGCCCAGTATAAGGATATGAGTATGAAGTGCAACTAAGATGGTGTTTCCTTCGAAATCATTCATTTTGGTAATTTCACGATAAGCAACACCAGCTATCAACCCAAGAATTGCATAGAAAAATGACGTGTAATACAATTTTTTCATGATCATGACTCCTTTGTGTTTATTGTTATATCGAAATAATATCATGGAAATAAGAACGCAATATGAACGAATGATGACATAGTGATTAATTTCACGAAATTGTCAAAAATGAATTTCTAACATGACCCACATAGTTTCTACACAATATTTATCTATAATAATTAATATGATTGAACCCACTGTTCATTGGAGTCAGGGTGTTCGATAGCACGGGAGGATGAATATGAGAAAAGCGGATTGGATCATAGCCATTCTAGTTATGGGAATGGGTCTGATGTGCATGTTGGTTTCAGCAAATTTTTTTCGTATTGATTTTTTCCGTATTATTAAGTAGGAGATGGTTTTTTTGAAAAGAGGAGTATTTGCAGTAATCTGTGTAGTTATTCTGTCATTTGGAATTGGGACAGCGGTGTATGCTGCCGGAGTAGGTCCTAGCACTTTTAAAGAAATGTTGCCATTTATGAAAGAAAGACACCCTAACTTAGGTGATTCCGAGCTAGAGCAAATGTATAAGAGCTGCCATCAACAAGAGGGCGTTTATAATACTCGTGGAATGATGTGAGGCAATGTTGAAGTAAATCAACTATAATGAACGTTTTTTAACAAGAACCCTTTGTTGCATACAACAAAGGGTTCTTGTTTATCTTAAGTTACGGGGTTTAATGCCCCTTGATACTCATACATTAAATTATCGATAATTTGCTGTACGGACAATATCTCTTTAATCTCATGAACCCTGGACCCGGCAAAAACCAATCCGTTCTTAACATCTCCTCTAAGGGAAGTTAAGAGGGATTCCATGGTACAGAAACGGTGCGAACATACCTTTAGACAATTAGAGCATTTGGCTATTTTTAATTTGGCATCATCACTGATACGATCTGTGAATTCATTGCGAATCGCTCTGCCATCTAGCCCCACTGTAGACTTAATTAGAATAGTATCACCTTGTCGAGCATCTACATACTTTTGCTTAAATGACAAAGGAGCATCACATTCATGGCTTGCTACGAAACGAGTCCCCATCTGAACGCCGGAAGCGCCCATTCGAAGGGCTTTTGCGATATCATCTCCGGTCAGAATCCCGCCTGCAGCAATAACCGGTATGGAAACGGCTTCTACAACTTCTGGGAGGATATCAAACATGGATCTTTCAGTGCCTAAATGGCCCCCAGCTTCAAATCCTTCCACAACGACTGCAGAGGCGCCAAGTCTTTCGGATATTCTGGCCAATTTAGCGGAAGAAACAATAGACACCACAGGGGTGCCATATTCTTTCCCCCAAGCATAAATATCTCTGGAAATTCCGGCTCCGGAAATAATAAAGTCCACTTTTTCTTCCAAAGCAGCCTTCATTTTATCGGCAAAATCCTTCATTGCGAATAGTACGTTCACACCGATATATCCAATCCCTTTAGAGAGCTCTCTTGTTTTGCGAATATGCATTCTCAGTTCATCAGTGGTGATTCCTGTACCGGAAATGGTGCCGATCCCGCCTGCATTGGCTACAGCAGCAGCTAATCCACTTAAGGATATACCTACGCCCATACCACCTTGAATCACAGGAACCTTGGATTTAATATGCCCAAATTGGATTGTTGGCAGGTTCATATACGCACCTCTTTCACAAGTTGTAAATCGTTATACAATGTCTACTGGAGTAACAGCTATAAAGGTATCACAGTTAAATCATTGCAGATGTGACTGTGCGCATGCTCAAACTATGTTAAATATCATGTCCACCTTATTGGAAGGGGAAATATAGAAATCCGTTTATGATACAATAAATAGCAATATCATAAGGAGAGAAGGACAATGTATGGAGTTTGAATATTTACTTCGTGTAGTTGGAGCTGGAATTTGTGGAGTATTAGTTGGATTTGAACGTAAAAGCCGAATGAAAGAAGCGGGAGTTAGGACGCATTTTATTGTAGCTTTAGGTGCTGCACTTATGATGATCATCTCCAAATATGGATTTCAGGATCAAGCTTCTTGGTCCTATGTTAAACTCGATCCCGCACGTATTGCAGCGCAGGTAGTAAGTGGAGTGGGGTTCCTTGGCGCAGGAATGATTTTCATGCATAGACACACCGTTAAGGGGCTGACAACTGCTGCGGGGATTTGGGCAACGGCGGGGCTAGGTCTGGCAATTGGTTCAGGGCTTTATATCCTTGGCGGAGGAGCAACGGTTATTATCTTACTCGGGCAAAAGATTTTGCACGGTCGATACAGTTGGCTGGCCTCACCGAAAACCCAACAGATTGTGATCTGTCTGTCTAATACAGAAGGAGCCGTCAGTCGAATCCAAAAGATACTTGAAGAAAAGAACATTACTATACTAAGCTTTCACGCTGAAAATAATAGTCTTGCCTCTGAGTTGAATTTAGAAATTATCGTAAAATATCCTGAATCCTTTAATTCTGTGAATTTGTTATCCCTAATACAAGAAGATGCATCTGTTAAGGCAGTAGATTTTCAATAACGGCTCAAGATGCTCCGTATCAAAGGTTGGTTGCTATAAAAAACTTACTTTTGATGCGGGGCAATTTCCATTTCACTATCAATCCGCGCATGATCCTACCCTTTTTTTATATTCAGATATACAAACCATCTGCTAAGATTGTTTATCTCAAACCTCTTGCTATTCTAATTTATTTTCTCTTTGAGATCAGGTTCTTCCTATTTATAGTTTTCGCACGGTCTATTACGAGATAAGTTTTGGTTTTTTGTGTTATGTTTATGTTATGTATTGAATAATATTGTTAAATATTTCACATATTAACCGCTTTCATTTATTTCGAATAAAAAATATGTCATTTATATTGACATACATTCAATGAGCCTTTATTATTAATCCCATCACTGGAGAAACTAAACTAAAAATAAATTAAATAATACATTATCGTAGCTTTATTGGCAAATTTTTTCTTATTTTTATACTTTTATCAGCTTGATTAATGCACTGGAGAAAATAATTAGGAGAATGTCTGTGAAAAAGCACGATCAGGATTTTATGAAGCGACAAAACCGATTAACGGTCTTCGAAATCATTAAAAATCAACAGCCGATTTCTCGGGCTTCCATCGCCAAACAAACGGGTATGAGTCCTACGACTGTAAGTCGAATTGTTGGGGAATTAACTGAACAAGGATTTCTACTCGACTCGGATCAGGTATCGTCAGGATTAGGTCGAAAATCAACGTTGCTAGCTATGGTTGACGCTTCTGTGTTGTCAGTTGGGGTTGAATTGGATCGTAGTCTTATGATTGTAGGGATCGTAGATTTGCAAGGCAAGCTGCTCTGCAGCAGGCAATACCCGCGTACACCGGACGAGAGTCCTGACAAGACGCTGGAACGAATTAATGAAGCGATTGAACATCTGACACAGCAGCATGTGATTGACAGAACACGTATCGTCGGTATTGGAGTTGGACTTCCTGGCATTGTAAATAACGAAGAAGGTATCGTCGTCTTCTCGGTTCAGCTTGGATGGAAGAATGTGCCCTTAGCTAAACGCCTAAAGGAACTTACCGGTTTTGAAATTGCTGTAGATAATGAGCTGAAAGTAAGAGCTCTTGCAGAACACCTTAAAGGTGCTGCAGTGGGTTCCATCCGTACCGCACTATTGGGCTTCGGTCAAGGTGTTGGCTCGGCAATGATCCTCGAGGGAGAGATTTATCGCGGAGTGATGAACAGTGCTGGTGAAATTGGGCATACAACAGTGGATCCTAACGGAATGATGTGCGAGTGCGGGAAAGCGGGTTGCTTACAGACCTATATAAATATTAGCTCATTGTTGTCTGAAGCCAATCGGATTCGTCCGATTCGCACGATCGAGGAGTTATTTGAAGCAAAGGATGCAGGAGAGCATTGGGCGGTTCATTTGATCGAACGTGCACTCATGTATATGGCGATTACGATCAACAATGTCGTATGCATGTATAACCCGGATAGTGTGATCATGAGTGGAGAACTCGTCGACAAATTCCCAGACGTTTATGAGGAAGTCGAGAAGCTCTATCTCTCGCGCTTCACTTGGGAACCGCTTCGTGGATCTTTCTCCATTCATCGTTCGATGCTGAATGAGAACGGTGTAATTATCGGATCGGGCCTACTATCGCAGAATCGTTTTTTCGCATTGGATTAATAGAATTACATCGAGGGAGGTTGTACAGATGGGATTTACAACACTGGTAGAAGAATATCGTGGTGGCTTACTAGAGAATGTGCATTATGGTGCAGTTAGCGTAGTCGATGAGAAGGGTAACATCTTGTACAAAACAGGAAACCCGGAGCATATGACCTATCTTCGGTCAGCCGCTAAGCCGTTCCAAGCTTTACCGGTTATGAAGCGACGGATCGACGAAGTATATGGTTTGACAAGTAAGGAAGCCTCACTCTTTACTGCTTCGCATCGGGGAGAGGCCTTCCACATTGAAGCACTTGAATCTCTTTTTCAAAAAATGGGATTAAAAGAAGAGGGACTTCATTGCTGTTCTACATATCCATTGAATGAGGAAGCCAAAGCGGAGCGTCATCGGGCGAATGAGCCTACTCGCAAAATCTTTCATAATTGCTCGGGTAAGCATGCCGGGTTAATGGGTCTCAGCAAATATATGGGTTGGGATATAGGTACTTATTATGAACCTAACCATCCTGTACAACAGGAGATCCTTGAGACCATGGCCTATATAGCTGAAGTACCGAAGGAATCCATTCCTCAAGGAATTGATGGTTGTGGTCTACCCATTTTCGCACTTCCGCTGCACAAAATCGCTTATTCATATTTAAAGCTAGCCTGTCCTGATTTGATCGAGGATATTGAAATACGCAACGCAGCTGCTGTGACTGCAAAGCTTATGAATGATAATCCGGTGATGATAGCAGATACGAAATTCGTCTGCTCAGAGCTTTTAAAGGATGATAATCTGACGGCCAAGGGCGGGGCTAAAGGTGTATATGGTATTGGTCTTCGTAAGGAACGAATCGGTATATCACTAAAAGTATCCGATGGCTCTGAGCAAGTCTGGCCTTGTATCATTGCATCGATTCTGGAACGTTTAGGCTATAGCAATCAAGCTACAATTGATCGTTTATATGCGCTCGTACCAAATACCATCGTTAATGATGGCGGTACTATTGTAGGCGAACGCCGAGCTGTATTCCAATGGGAAGTCTGATTATCAGGATCGAGAATAATCTTCAAGTCTCATGAATAATCGGACTGGGAGCTTTTCTAATACATCGTTTCTAAAGGGGAGTGTTTAACATGAAAGCAAAAGGAAAAGTATGGTCAATGTTCATGCTGCTGCTTATTACAGTAGTAGTGACTGCAGGGTGCGGCAACAAAGCGAACAACGAGGGACAAGGTGGCAATACAGCTGGTGGCACGGAAACTAGCACCCCAACTACAAAAAATGATAAAGACATTGTAATTGCCATCAATTCTAACTTTATTACGCTGGACCCTCATAACGCAAGCGATACACATTCAATCAGCGCTGCCAGAACGATGTACGAAGGTCTAATGGGTTTTGATGAGAATATGAATGTAGTTCCTGTTCTTGCCGCAAGCCATTCCATAAGTGATGACGGTTTGGTCTACACGTTCAATTTGCAAGAGAATGTTAAATTCCAAGACGGCACTGACTTTAATGCTGAAGCGGTTAAAGTAAACATCGCCCGTATTCAAGATGAGAAGAACAATCTGAGACTGCGCAAAAGCTTCGCAAAGGTAGCTAAAGTAGAGACTCCTGATGCTAAAACCGTGGTTATTACACTTAGTGAGCCGTACAACGCCTTTTTAAATAAGGTTGCCATGGCGCCGATCATTAGCCCGAAAGCTCTGACAGAAAACGGTGCCGATATTTCAAAAATGCCTGTAGGTACTGGTCCATTTAAGTTCAAAGAGTGGGTACAAGGTGATCGTCTAGTTGTTGAGAAGAATCCGGATTACTGGCAAAAAGACTTGCCGAAAGTGGATAGCATAACCTTCAGACCCGTACCAGAGAATGGATCACGGATTGCGATGCTAAAAACTGGTGAGGCTGACTTCATTTATCCTATGCCAACGGAGCAAGTATCCGAGGTTGAAGGTCTTGAAGGAATTACTGTAGATACGATCGATTCAACCATTGTTCGTTATGTAACTTTGAATACGATGAAGAAACCTTTCGATGATGTAAAAGTACGTCAAGCCATTAACTATGCTATCAACAAAGATGCTTATATCAAGGTCGTGAAATCGGGTCTCGGCGCTAAGCTTGATTCCACAATGTCTTCCAAAACACAATATTACTCCCAACAAACAGGTTATGACTATGATATTGAAAAAGCTAAACAATTGCTTGCTGAAGCGGGATATCCTGACGGATTCGAAACCGAAATCTGGGGAGAGAACGAATCCGAAACGATGAAGGGTATGCAATTTATTCAACAACAGCTAGCGCTTGTAGGCATTAAGGTAGAAGTGAAGTCTATGGAGGGCGGTACATTGTCCGACCAAATTAACTCTGCCAAAACGCCTGAAGAAGCAAAAATTCAAATGTGGTATGTCAGCTGGTCTCCATCCTCCGGTGATGCAGATGGCGCAACTAGAGGTTTGTTCAGTAGTGAAATGTTCCCGCCTGCAGGCTCGAATACAGCTTATTACAAAAATGAAAATGTAGATAAATGGATTGCTGAGGCGAATAAAGCGGTTGATCCTGAAGCGGCTAAATCCATTTATGCCAATATTCAAAAAACAGTATGGGAAGATGCTCCGTGGGCCTTCATGGGCGTTGACCAAATTATTTCTGGCAAAAGATCGTATTTGGAAGGTGTAAAAGTCTTCCCGGACGGTTCCATAAATGTTCTCAATGCAGAAGTAAAATAATGATGTAAAAAAAGTAAGTTTAATATCCCAAGAATTGAACGAGGCCGCTTCTATAGAATGGTAGGAAGCGGCCTCACTAAATCATTTGTCGATACTGAAGGGGGCTTATGAGTTGGGTAGATATGCTTTACAAAGACTCCTCGGGGTTATTCCGCTGTTGTTCATTGTATCGGTACTAGTCTTTTTGTTTATTCACTTAATTCCGGGTGATCCGGCCCGACTTATTGCGGGTAAGGACGCCACACTTGAAGAGATTCATGGCATTCAAGAGCAACTGGGTCTCAATCTGCCCTTGTGGAAACAATACATAAACTACATGGGTGATCTACTAAGTGGTAATCTAGGTAATTCGATCCGTTCAGGGATTCCGGTCACTGATATGCTGGAGAGCAGAATCATGCCTACTTTATGGCTAACATTTCTAAGTATGGCTTGGGCGCTTGTCATTGGTCTTCTAATCGGTGTTATTTCGGCGGTTTACCGCAATAAATGGCCGGATCATTTAGGTACATTGACAGCTATTTCAGGGATGTCTGTTCCTGGATTCTGGTTAGGTTTAGTACTCATTCAAATTTTCTCGGTAGAGCTGGGCTGGTTTCCGACCGGCGGTGTAGATTCCTGGAAATCCTATATTCTTCCTTCCATTACACTTGGAATGGGGATTATGTCGATGTTGGCCCGTTACTCACGGTCATCGATGCTAGAAACGTTACGGGAGGATTATATCCGTACTGGACGTGCGAAAGGCTTACGCGAGTATGTTGTTATCAGTAGACATGCGCTGCGCAATTCTCTTATTCAGGTCGTTACTGTAGCTGGACTTCAATTTGGGTTCTTGCTTGGTGGCTCGGTAATGGTTGAGACAGTATTCAGTATTCCTGGTCTTGGTAGATTGCTGGTAGATTCCATTTTGTTCCGGGATTATACGGTTATTCAAGCTTTGCTGCTGTTGTTTTCAACACAATTTATTCTTATCAATTTAATTGTAGATTTATTGTATGGCGTACTCAATCCGAAAATCAGGTTTTCTCAGTAGCTAGATTGCTACAGAGAAACAATACGATAGTTTTATTTAGGGAGAATTTAGGATTAGGAGGGATATCATGAGCGACAATTCTGCAGTTATGGGAACTAATTCTCCTATACCCGGAGAGGTAATAGCCCCGGAGAAAACGAAAGGCCGCGCGGGTGTTTTTATTCGCAAGTTCAGCAAACAAAAGATGCCCCTATTGGCTGCTTTTTTTGTCATATTGCTTTTTTTGATTGCAATATTCGGGCCTTTTCTGACCCCGTATAATCCTGAAGCTACGAATTACGATGCACTAATGGAGGGCCCCTCTGCCGCGCACTGGGCAGGAACGGATGAATATGGCCGTGATATTCTAAGCCGTTTAATTGATGGAACAAGGTTGACTTTAGCGGTCAGTCTAAGTTCCGTATTAATTGCGGGTGTACTTGGAACTATTCTTGGTCTTGTCAGTGGATATTATGGCGGTTGGCTGGATCGGATTATTATGCGGGGAAGTGATGTACTGTTCTCATTCCCGGATTTACTGCTTGCCATTGGGATTGTCGCCATACTCGGGCCTGGTTTATCTAACGTTGTCATTGCCGTTGCAGTCTTCGGCACACCATCGTTTGCCCGAATTATTCGGAGCGTTACATTGTCTGCGAAGGAAACATTGTTTGTTGAAGCCGCCCGTTCTATGGGTGCGAAGAATCGCCGAATTATTTGGAGACATATTTTTCCGGAAACTGTTCCTAGCATTATTGTTAATCTATCTATGAAGATTGGCGGGGCAATCTTGGCCGCTGCGTCACTGAGCTTTCTAGGCATGGGCGCGAAGCCAACAGAGCCCGATTGGGGCGCGATGCTAAGTATGGGCCGTGATTATTTAAGTATCGCTCCGCATATCGTGTATTTTCCGGGGATCGCTATCTTTTTGACTGTACTTGCATTTAACCTGGTCGGGGACGGACTGCGCGATGCTCTTGATCCCAAAATGAAAAACTAAGGAGGGACAAGACATGACTCAAAATTTGCTGGAAGTACAAGGGCTGAAAACGGAGTTCAAACGCGGCGATGGAAGTATAACGGCCGTTGCAGGTGTTGACTTTGTGATTAAGAAAGGTGAAGTGCTGGGTCTAGTTGGAGAATCCGGCTGTGGCAAAAGTGTAACCTCACTGTCCATTATGCGGCTGCTTAAGGATACGCCAGGCAGAATCTCCGGTGGCTCTGTTCGCTTTGAGGGGACTGATCTGACGAAAGTAACGGATAAAGAGATGCGTCAGATCCGTGGAAATGATATGGCGATGATTTTTCAGGAGCCGATGACTTCGCTTAATCCTGTGCTGAAGATTGGTTTGCAATTGATGGAGCCGATCATGCTGCATTTGGGCTATGGCCGGAAGAAAGCACGTGAGCATGCCATTCATATGTTACGTCTTGTGGGTATCCCACGTGCGGAAGAATTGGTGGATGATTATCCGCATCAGCTCTCTGGTGGTATGAGGCAGCGTGTCATGATTGCGATGGCGATGTCTTGTCACCCGAAGCTGCTGATTGCAGATGAACCGACAACGGCACTGGACGTAACGATTCAAGCACAGATCCTTGATCTAATGAAGCATCTGAAAGAAGAACAGGATATGGGAATGCTGCTCATTACCCATGACCTTGGGGTAGTAGCCGAACTATGCGACCGTGTAGTTGTTATGTATGCTGGTCGTGTAGTAGAAGAAGCTTCCGTACAAGAACTCTTTGCAAGACCGCAGCATCCATATACGAAGGGATTAATTCAATCCGTTCCGAAGCTGCGCCAGAATGTACGCCGTTTGGACTCTATTAAAGGAAATGTACCTGACCTTTCACAAATGCCAGCAGGTTGTAAATTTGCCCCACGCTGCGAGTTTGTCACAGAGCGTTGTCTCACGCAGGAGCCTGAGTTACTTCCGATTGAGGGACTTGAGCGAAAGAGTCGCTGTTGGCTTACACAGCAGGAGAACACGGAAGGAGGGGAACGTTTGTGAAGGAGACTCCACTAATTGAAGTTAAAAGCCTGAAGAAGTTTTTTTCAGTGAAGAAGGGCTTTTTCGGAACTACAAGATATTTGCACGCAGTTGATGGGATCTCATTCGCTATACGTAAAGGAGAAACGTTCAGCCTTGTGGGTGAGAGTGGCTGTGGTAAATCCACTACGGGTAGACTTGTGACTCGCTTGCTGGAACCAAATGACGGTGAAGTGTGGTTTAAGGGTCAAAATATTAGCCATATCTCAGACAATCAAATGCGGCCTATTCGTAAAGATATGCAGATGGTGTTCCAAGATCCCTATGCTTCTCTTAATCCACGGATGAAGGTAAAGGATCTTGTCGCTGAACCGCTGCTCATTCATACAAAGCTATCCTCCAAAGAACGGGATAAATTAGCATGTGAGCTGCTAGAGACAGTAGGACTGAACAGTTTCCATGCCGAGCGCTTCGCTTTTGAATTCAGCGGTGGACAGCGCCAACGGATTGGAATCGCCCGAGCATTGTCTGTTCGACCAAGCTTAATCGTGGCGGATGAGCCCGTGTCTGCACTGGATGTATCGATTCAGTCACAAGTGTTGAATCTATTGCAGGATCTGCAGGAAGAGTACGGTCTGACTTATTTATTCATTTCTCATGATCTAAGTGTTGTTGAACATATCAGTGATCGAATCGGTGTCATGTATCTTGGTTCTCTCGTAGAGACGGCGGATAAAGATACTTTGTATGATCGTCCAATGCATCCTTACACGCAAGCGCTGCTATCTTCTGTACCTGTACCCGATCCTACCTTAAAGAAGGAACGCATTATTCTGAAGGGAGATCTCCCAAGTCCGGTTGATCCACCGTCGGGATGCCGTTTTCATACAAGATGTCCTTCCTGTATGGAAATCTGTAAGCAGCATGTACCAATATTCCGAGAGGTTGAACCGGGTCATGAGGTTGCGTGCCATTTATTTGATGAAGAAATACTGAAATTAGAGCGATAACGGAAATTGTGAGATAACTTTACGGAAAAGAAGGGACAGCGATGAATATCTTATTCGATTCCGCTAACGTGGCGGATACTCTTGTCTATTTAGCTTATGACGAGGAGTCATTTCCTTTTAAACTGGGAGCGGCTCACAAACAGTGCAGCAGTGTGACTTGGTTACATGCCCGCACTGAGGAAGAGTCTGATGTATTAGCGGTAGGCATGGGAAAGCGCAAGGATATTACGCTTGAGAAGATTCGCCGAGCAAGTGGATCTGCTGCTCGTTCCATCCTGAAAGAAGGTCGCAGCAGTGCCTCACTAGTGCGATTAGCCTCTGAGGCTGTAAATAGGAACAGTGATATTTCTGCTGCTGATGAATTACAAGCTTGGATGGAAGGCTGGATTCTCGGGTTGTACCGTTTCCAGACTTATCGCGGAACGACCAAGGTTGAGGGCTCTGTTGATTTACAGCTTCAATCCTTAGATTGGCCTGAACTGTCTTCTGTTGAAATAGAAGCTGTACGGGTTTCTGCACAAATACGTGCTGAAGGAGCAATCGTTGCTCGTGATCTTGTGAATGAGGTGCCCGGGACACTAAACCCTGATCGTTTCGCGGAATGGATGGCTGAATTTTTTGACCGTGATGATGCTGCATTAAAAGTTCATATCTATCGAGGGCAGGAGCTTGTGGATCTTCAGATGAATGGATTGATCTCTGTTGGAGCAGGGAGCAAGCATGCTCCAGCTCTGGTTGAAATCTGTTACGAGAGCAACTCTGAATTACCGATGTTAGCCCTGGTGGGTAAAGGTGTGACCTTTGACTTAGGCGGCATGAATGTGAAGACAGCCAGTGATATTAGCGATGCACGCATGGATATGGGCGGTGCGGCTGCTGTAATTGGGGCTATGGATATTTTGATACGGAAGCGTGCCAATGTAAATGTGACCGCACTTATTCCGGTTGTTGATAATGTGCCGGATGCTGAGGCGATGTTGCCTTCATCTGTTATCCGCTACCCTAACGGGTTAACCGTTCAGGTTGCAAATACAGATGGTGAGGGTCGACTTATCATAGCAGATGCGCTTATTCATGCCGCGAATATCGGAGCGAACCAAGCGATCGATATCGCTACCTTAACTGGAAATGTCGGTGCGGCGCTGGGATTAGGTATCGCAGGTATATGGGGCGATGCTGACATAACGCAGAGCCTGGTAGAGATTGGTGAGCGAAATGGGGAACGCTTGTGGCCCATGCCGCTAATGGATGAATATGAAGCAGATTTGCGGAGTAATTACGCTGATCTGCGCAATGTTAGTACGTCCCCCTTTGCAGGTGCGATAACAGCGGCCCTATTTATTCGGCGCTTTGTAGCAGAGTCGATGAGCTGGGTTCATATTGATATGGCAGGGACGGTACAGTACAAGCAGGATGTGTGGTATTCAGAAGCTGGAGCGACGGGATATGGCGCACGCCTGCTCGCAGATTATGTCATGAAGCAAGTACATCAATAACAACTGGAAGAGTGGGGGGAAGTTATGAAATTGGAAGTCATCGCTACTTGTATGGATGATGCTCTGACGGCTGAGGCGAATGGGGCAGATCGCCTTGAGCTCATTACTGCTATTACAGAAGGTGGATTAACACCGGGAATAGGATTGGTGGAGCAAGTAGCCAAATCAGTTCGTATTCCTGTCTTTGTTATGGTCCGTCCACACAGTAGATCATTTAATTATTCCAAGTATGATATTTTGACCATGGCCTCAGAAATCAGACGGATTGCAGCCAGCGGTGCGTCGGGTGTTGTTCTCGGCGCATTAACAGCGGAAGGAACGATCGATGAGCGAGCGCTTGAAACATTATTGCCGTTGACAGATGGCTTACAAGTAACCTTCCATCGTGCTTTTGATGAGCTGGAGGATCAAATTGCAGGTTATCAAACGCTTTGTAATTATCCGCAAATCACACGTATTCTTACCTCTGCTGGACCTGGTCCAGCACCTGATGCCATTCCCGCTATGCGTAGGCTAGTAGAGGAATCTAGAGGTAGTTCGATTAGTATATTGGCTGGTAGCGGTCTGAAGCCAGAAGGTATTACATCCTTTATTCAACAGACTGGAGTCACGGAAGTACATTTTGGATCGGCTGTTCGTTATGGCAAAGACGCTTTGTCGCCAATCGATCCAGTAGCCCTGCGGGCGTTAGCTGAGAATATTCATTCTAACGGCTAATATTTGATGGTGAAAAGGTGAATGGTTATGCATAAGGTAGATAGTTACGTAGTGGGAATTGATTTAGGTGGGACAAAAATTGCCGCAGCATTATTTGATTCAAAAGGTGTTTTGTTGAATCGAGAGTTGATGGAGACGGCCGGGGCACGCACTGCGGAAGAGGTAGTACAGCGAATGATCGGAATGATACGTTCCGTATCCGAAGGACGACCGCTAATGGGGGTCGGACTTGCTTCTCCCGGAGCAGTGAACAGCCAGGCTGGAATTGTTATTCACGGTACCAATCTTCCTGAATGGGACAATGTTCCACTGAAGCGTTGGATGGAGTCAGAACTTGGCGTTGAAGTGAAAGTGGTAAACGATGCGAATGCTGCAGCTTGGGGCGAGTATGTAAGAGGAGCTGGAAAAGGTTCAAACAACATGGTATATGTCACCTTCAGCACAGGAATTGGAGCTGGCATTGTCATGGATGGTGAGCTATTGCTCGGAACGAACTCATTTGCAGGAGAACTCGGTCATAATATTATTGACCCGAGCGGAACGGAATGTAGCTGTGGAAGATATGGATGCTGGGAAGTATTTGCTTCGGGTACAGCGATTCGGGACATGGCACTGCGGAGGATGGAGAGCAGAACGTCGATGATTACAGAGCTGGCTAGTAGAAGTGGTGAAAAGATTAATTCTCGACACGTCTTCGAAGCGATGGCACTAAAAGATCCGGTAGCTGTCGAGGTGATTGAGCGAACGATTCATTATATGGCGATTGGATTAGCTAACGCGGTACATACGTTTAATCCAGATCGCATTGTAATTGGTGGAGGCGTAAGCAAAGCTGGTGAACTACTGTTTCCGGCGCTGAGAGAGAAAACAGAGGAACTTGTCATGAAGCCGTATAAAGGAACTTATACTATGGAGTCAGCAGGTCTGAGGGATGATGTAGGTCTTATAGGCGCTGCAGCATTATTTCATACCGTCTAGATGATGGTAACTGTTTATCAAAGCTATCGAAAACGGAGGGACTGAAGAGAGATGGGTACAAGAGAAGAAAGAACGAGATGGTTCTTGCAGGATAGATTCGGCATGTTCATTCATTGGGGATTATATTCAATTCCTGCACGCGGTGAGTGGATACGTGGGAACGAGCGAATGAGTAGAGAGCACTACATGACGTATTTCGATGAATTTGACGCATCTCGATATGACCCGAAGAAGTGGGCCAGCGCAGCAAAAGCAGCGGGGCAGAAGTATGCGGTTCTTACGACCAAGCATCACGACGGATTCTGCTTGTTTGATAGTAAGCTAACAGATTTCAAGGCGACTAACACGCCCGCTGGACGTGATCTTGTACGAGAATATGTAGACGCTTTCCGGGCTGAGGGTATTGCTGTAGGTTTGTACTACTCTATCATTGATTGGCATCATGATGATTACCCTGGATATGGTGATAAAGCGCATCCGGATCGGGACAATGTAGCGGCTAAAGACAAGCCGATTGATTTTGATAGATATTTGGAGTATATGCATGGACAAGTGAAGGAACTATTGACGAATTACGGCAAAATCGACATCATGTGGTTTGACTTCTCCTATGATAATATGACCGGAGAGAAATGGAAAGCAACGGAGCTAATCCGTATGATTCGCTCTATCCAGCCGGATATTATTATCGACAATCGTTTGGGTGGGAATATCCGCGCGGCCGAGCCAGAAGAATATGCTGGGGATTTCTTCTCTCCAGAGCAAATCATTCCTCCTGGCGGCATCGTTGACGTGAATGGTCAATCGATCCCTTGGGAAGCATGTATTACGCTAAACGATAACTGGGGTTATCATTCCGAAGATAAAAATTATAAATCAACCCAGCAGGTCATTCGCTCGATGGTCGAATGTATCAGTAAGAACGGTAACCTGCTCCTTAACATTGGTCCAGATGCCAAAGGTGAAATGACAAGGGAATCGCTTGTCATCCTTGATGAAGTGGGCGAGTGGATGCGTCTGAATGGTGATAGTATTTATGGCTGCGGTAGTTCTTTGCTTGCTAAGCCGGAGTGGGGCCGTTATACGCAAAAAGGGAATAAGTTGTATGCACATGTCTACGATCGTGGAATTGGTCCGATCTATTTCCAAGGCTTGAAGGGGAAGATTAAGAAGGCTAGATTATTACGAGATGGCACCGAATTGAAGGTAGAAGCACCTTGGATGGCAGAAGAATATTCGGATGTGAACGGTGGAGCGTTTATTACATTAAAAGGGGCCAAACTGCCCGACGAAATGGATACGGTTATTGAGCTAGAACTTTTTAATTAATACAGATAGAGTGTCCCAAAAGTCATGAATGGCTGCTGGGGCACTCTATTGTTTTTCGTTAACGGACCTGATAGACCCCAATAACGTTATTTAAGTCCAAAACTATTAGTGGAGGATGATACTGTTAAAAAAGGATTCTAATGTCTACAATCACCGAGCAGTGATATTGCATTAATAAATAAAATATTAAATTCTAGCCTTACGGAAGCCTTCGTATATATTGAGAGCTGCAACTAAAATGAACAAGGAAATTCCACCGCCGACTAGCCCGGTTTTAAATTGATTCGTCGTAATGTTAAATAGATCAGACATATACGTTATGAATTCTTGGTTGAATACATTTGGATTCCGTAGGATGATAGCGAATACAATGATCACAAGGAGCTCGAGAGCTGTAGCACATAATGCCAGTCCCTTTGTCCATTGTTTCTTAATTAATTTATAAATAGCTAATGCGGCTTCAAATCCGATCACTACAAGAACAATAGGCCAATACTGAAGCAATACATCCTGATTAAAAACGGGTGCGACAAAATCAAGTACACCTGTCCCCCCTTTATATACACCGATCAAATGCTCAGCATTAAAATATAAGGTAGCCCATATCGCAATCCAGAAAAAACTACTGAATACTTCAAAATTCTTAATCGCTTTTTTCTTATGAATAGGAGTGATGTCCTTCAAATCATCAGGTGTCCATTTGCTCATTTTTGTTGTGAAGGGGTGTTTCTCTTTTCCGTTATCCGTTCGTTCGATGATAGCAAAAACTATAGTTATCCAAAAAAATACTTGGATTCCTACCTCAAGGATACTAGCAATACCTTTGCTTATAACGGTCGTAACAATCCCCGCCACTGATTGATCACCGCTATACCCGATCAAATATTCGGCAGTCATCGCGATTAAAGAAACCACTACAGCAATCGGTATTATCATTTTTAATAAGGTAAGATATAACTCATAATAACGTGGTCCGATGAGATGCATGAGCTGGTCGCGATATTCACTGGCTAATACTGCAGGATTCCCCAACTTAGCAAGTACAGCCTTGACCTCTTGTTCATCAGGATCATTCGGTAACATATCCTCAATGGTTGATCGTAATTCGAGAGCGATATCCTCCCGAGTTTGTTCTGGTAGCCTCCGAGTCACTTCATGGATGTAAATCTCAATCAGCTTCATGGTCATCCTCCCCTTGTAATAGGCCGTAGAGTTCTTTCGAATTCTTAAGCCATTCTTCCTTTAGCTGCAAAAAAATTTCTACGCCATAGTCACTTAAGACATAATACTTACGGGGTCTGCTCTCGGATGTGTCCCAGCTACTCGTCACTAGTTCCTGTTTCTCTAATCGGCGAAGCAATGGATACAAGGTGCTTTGATCAATAGCGATGCTGGATTCCTCCAGTAATTGAACGAGCGAGTATCCATACTGTGGTGTTCGTAATTGACTTAAAACAGCTAGTGTTAACGTACCTCTCCTAAGCTCTGTAATTAAGGAGTTTAATAAAGTACTCATTCACCCACCTCATTATATTTCTCATTTAAATACTTGCCGCCATTGTAAGGATACTAAAAATGATATTAATGTATGTCATACAGTATATGTTTTATACTATGTATCATACACTATTGTTGCTACAGTATCAATTGAATTAGAATATTCTTCTAGGAAATAACAAGGAAATTTTACTAATCAATCAAAAAAAGTAAAAGGAGGGTGAAATGAAATGGATTCTTTCTATAAAGACATACCGGAAGCCGCTACATGGGTAAGTGTTGAGCCTGTTCATAAAGGTTGGTCAAAGGATAAGAAATACTACATAAAGACCATTAGTGGCAGCGAACTTTTGCTGAGAACATCAGATATTTCTCAATATGATCAGAAAAAGCGGGAATACGAAGCAATTCTACGGCTGGTAGATCAAGATATTTTGATGTCAAGGCCGCTACAGTTTGGGGTATGCAATGGTGGTCAGAGTGTATATTCCTTATTGACTTGGATTGATGGGGAGGATGCGGAAAAGATTATCCCTACGCTAAGTGTAGAAGAACAATATCAATTGGGTGTGAAAGCGGGACAATACTTACAATCTATACATCAAATGCCTGCGGGGAAAGATCAAGTGCCGTGGGCTGATTATTATAATCGGAAGATCGACAAATACATTACCAACTATAAAACATGCGGCATTGTTCTAAAGGGAGAAGATCAAGTCATTCAATTTATAGAGGCGAATCGATACTTACTTGACGGACGCCCTCAAACTTTTCAGCATGGTGACTACCATGTGGGAAATATGATCGTTACGAAGTCGGGGGATTTGGGGATTATTGATTTCAACAGGTTTGATAATGGTGATCCGTGGGAGGAATTTAATCGAATTCCATTTTGTGCGATGATAAGTGCAGAGTTCGCTTCGGGTCGTATTCATGGATATTTTAATAACAATGTCCCGGACTTGTTCTTTAAAATGATGGCTTTATATATTGCTAGCAACCAGTTATCAAGCATTTATTGGGCCATTCCATTTGGGAAAGAGGACGTTGCTGATATGCTGAGCAGGGCGGAAAGTGTTCTGAAGTGGTATGATGATTTTCAAACCTATATTCCAAGTTGGTATTTGGCAAGCAAGTAGGATTCCTGCTATGCTTGACTCCTTATCAGTTTACTAGTATACTCATATTAACAAATCAAATCACAAACAAAATAAACAAACGATGGGCGTGACCAAATGAGGAATAATGGATTCACTGAAGATAACCAGTTAAGCTTATTAATCTGGTTACGGCTGGTAAGGGTATATGAGAATAGTAACGATCTTTCTAATGAGTTCTTGAAACAATTTGGCTTAACTGTCAATCAGTTCGATACATTGGTACAAATATTAATACATCAACCTGTGACGCAGATGGAAATCGCCGAGCATCTAACCATTACTAAAGGCGGAGTATCACATATGTTAGGCCGATTAGAGAAGGAAGAGTTCATTGAACGCAAACAGGATTGGAAAGTGAAGTACATTACTTTAACGGAAAAGGGTCAAACACTTATCGAGAAGGTGTTGCCTTTGCAATCAGACTTCCAAGCTTCGTTATTCGATCCATTGACTGACGAGGAGAAGAAAGTATTTTACAGCATGCTTAAGAAAATTCATCGGCATAGTCAAGATGTGAATCGGCTCCCGCGAGGGGTCCAGTAGTAATGACAAGCTTTATTAATCATAAAGCTTACTTTTTTCCTCATCAGTATACTAGTAAACTTAAATTCAATACAATTCAACTAGGAGGTTTTTAAAATGAAACAACAACCCATAAATGGACAACATCATGTGTCCATGATTACTAAAGACGCTAAACAAAACTTGTGGTTTTATACAGAGGTACTGGGCCTCAGACTTGTAAAGAAAACAGTCAATCAGGACGATCCTTCCATGTACCATCTATTTTACGGCAATCGCAATGGCGCTCCAGGCACTGAGGTATCTTTCTTTGAAATGCCAAATGCAGGTCGGACTCGCAAAGGGACGAACAGTATTAGTTCTTTCTCCCTTCTTGTTCCTAGTGATGAAGCCTTGTCATATTGGGCTAGTCGATTAGATTCTTTTGAAGTACCTCATGAAGCTATTGTAAGTATAGGGGAGCGCAAGTCGCTTACTTTTTATGATAGGGATGAATTGATGGTCCATCTAGTATCTGCTGAAAAAGATAACGGAATCGAGCTCGTTGAACCGTGGATTACAGAAGATATCCCTCCAAAGTATGCCATCGTGGGGTTAGGACCCGTTGAATTGACTGTACGTGAGGCTAGCCGAACAAAAGCGGTTTTGGAAGATATTTTAGGCTATACACAAGTTCGGACAGTGCCTTCCATGGGTGATCCGAAGGTTATGGTGGATATTTATGAAACAGATAAGGGTGGCTTGTACACTGAACTTCAGCTCAAAGAAATTAATGACAAAGATCGGGAGAGACCAGGTAGAGGCAGTATTCATCATGTGGCTATTAGAGTGAAGGATGTTGAAGAATTAACCGAATGGGCCTCCAAAATCACTGCTGCAGGGTTTAAAAATACGGGGGTCATTGATCGTTATTACTTCCATTCCTTGTATTTCCGGGATCCGAACCATATTCTCTTTGAGCTTGCTACAGATGGCCCAGGATTTGAGATTGATGAAGCTTTTGATGCACTAGGAGAGAATTTGACCTTACCTTCATTTCTGGAAGAACGTCGTGAAGAGATTGAATCGAAGCTTCATCCTATCCGTTAAACTTAATACAGCTATGAAAAGAGGACATTATCATGATGGAACAATATAGAATCGAATTCATTACCTCTGCAGCCTCGGTTGTCCTTGGGGCCATAGCAAATGCTACCGAGCGTATAAAGCTTGTAAGTTCAGCCACTGTGCTAAGTACTGCAGATCCTGTACGTGTATGAGGACTTCGCAACTTTGGATTTGTTATCCGGGGGTAGAGCAGAGATTGTTGCTTGACGCGGATCGCGTCTTGGTGCTTATGAACTCTTTGGTTATGACGTAAGAGATTACGAAGAATTATTTGAAGAGAAAATTGAATTACTTATGAAAATAAATGAGTCTGATCGTATCACGTGGGAAGGGAAATACCGCCCTGCTTTAAATGATATGGTAATCTTTCCTAAACCTTTGAATGGCAAATTGCCAATCTGGCGAGCCGTTGGAGGTCCCCCAGCAAGTGCAATTAAAGCAGGAAGAATGGGGCTTCCGATGATGCTGACCACCCTTGGCGGCCCGTCATCTGCTTTTAAGGGTTCGGTGGACGCGTATCGTATGGTTGCAGCGCAATCAGGATTTAATCCAGCAGAGCTTCCAGTCAGCACTACTTCATTAATGTATATTGATCCGGACTCACAAAAAGCATTCCGCAATTACTATCCTTATCTCAATCACTTGATGAAAGAGCTTCGCGGATCGAGCTATCCGAAGGATCAATTTGCGGAAGCGATAAGTGTGAGAAATGCACTACTTGTGGGTAGTCCACAACAAATTGTAGAGAAGATCCTCTATCAGCATGAGATGTACGGGCATAACCGTTTTCTAGCTCAAATTGATGTTGGTGGGTTACCTTATCCTCAAGTGGAACAAATTATTGACTTGTTCGCATCTGAAGTAGCACCAGCCGTAAGACGCGCTACAGCTAAGAAATAAGCAAATAGAACTCATTGATCTAGGCGATTATAAGCTTGAGTTTAGTGATGGACGAAGCTACATGGACTATAAAAGTGATACAAAAGTCGTTTTGGAGAAAATCATGGAGGCTGATGCGTATATCATCGGAACCCCTGTTTTTCAAGCTTCGATCCCGGGAACACTTAAGAACTTATTTGATTTACTCCCGGTTAATGGGTTCAAGGATAAAGTTATCGGAATTGTAGTTACAGCCGGTTCTTCCAAACATTATTTAGTAGCAGAACAGCAGTTGAAACCGATTCTCTCTTATATGAGAGCGGTGGTGGTTCCTATGTATGTTTATATTGAAGAGAAGCAATATGATCGGAAAATAATTGTGGATGATGATATTCTTTTTAGACTGAATCGACTAGCTAACGAATTGGTGAATACTACTAAGGCGATGCAGGTTGTGAAGAAAGAGGAAGAAGCAGCGTTTTTCTTTTAAAAATGTGTAATATAAAAGAGCAATTCAACCTTTACGTTGTACTTCGTGCAACAGAATGGATCCGAAAAAAGCGGCGGATCTAAATTCTGTTGCATTTTTTACATAAATGTAGCTTGAAACTCTTTTTAATCTCGTCATTCAATAGAATCAATAGTAATATCGAACATAGGCAAGAGGCATGAACTTAACCATTTTGTTGAATAACTGGAAGTATATAATTAAGGGTTCATTTCTGAACAGGAGGAACGATGTGACTAATAACCGTATTGCCAATAGCAGGTTGTATAATCAAATGATTTCAGGGTCTTTACATCACACACCAGAGCAGGTTGTGAAAAAAATGGGAGCTATGCAAGCGCAAGATTATATGCAGGCGGTTTGGGCTATCGGATTACGTTCTCCAGCTTCGAAATTAGCAGATGTTGAGCGTGCAATTGCTGAGCGGAAGATTATTCTTACTTGGACGCTGCGGGGTACGCTTCATTTCGTCCCAGCAGAAGATGTGAAGTGGATGCTTCAGCTATCCGCACCGCGTTTAGCATCACAGACAAAGCGGCGAATGGTGGAGCTCGGACTTGATGATCGAACACTTGAGAGCTGTAGGAAAATTATTGTCGATGCTTTAAAGGGCGGGAAGCAAATGGATCGTTCGGTCCTACTTCAGCTAATAGAAGAGGAAGGTATCCACACTGGGAATCAACGCGGTTATCATATGCTCTGGAATTGCGCCTATCAAGGGTTAATTTGTTTTGGACCGATGAATGGTAAACAGCAAACGATTGTGTTATTAGAGGAGTGGGTGCCGGATTGCAGAGAGCTATCTTACGAAGGAGCATTGCAAGAACTCGCCTTACGGTATTTTACTGCCCGTGGATTGGCGACCGTTCAAGACTTCGCTTGGTGGGCAGGTATAACTCTTACAGATGCTAGACGTGGGTTAGAATCTGTGAATAATGAACTTCAATCGGAGGATATAAACGGCGGCGAGTATTGGCTGACTTCCCATCGACCAGCTCCTGCGGATGAAGATTCTGGAGTCTATTTACTACCGGGTTTTGATGAGTACATCCTTGGATATAAAGACCGGAGCGCTGTACTTGAGCCAGAGACGGCTCCTTTGATTGTCCCTGGAAATAACGGTGTTTTCCTGCCGATGATTGTTGTAGGTGGCCAAGTTGTAGGTACATGGAAACGAACAATGAAGAAAAAAGGGGTTGAGATTGTCATCCATCCTTTTGGAGAGCTTGGGAATGCTAAAGAAGCGGTGTTTAAAGCTGCTGAAAAATATGCCTCATTTATTGACCTGCCGATACTCAATATAAGTGTGTACTCTCCATTGACATGAGGACAATTGTTCTATGGAATAAACTTGAGCAAATTCAAATATCGTTCAGGGATGAATATCATGTTCATGAATGAGGACGTGTTAATAAGCTTTATTGATCAAGTGAAGACGAATACATATGCCATAAGGGACCGTCGCATCACAGAAATGAACAATTAATAATGTAACCCGGCGGGCGTGGCCTGCCGGGTTTATTTTACATAAATCTATTTGATCATATGAACTAGATTCGTCTAGCTAATTCTGCACCCTCCCAAATTGCATTAAGCGCTCTGCGAGCTTGCACAGCGTCACCAATCACATGATAAGGAATGGCACTTTCCTCCAAGAAGTCCTGAAGGGTTTGCTTGTTGAGGGCACGTGAACCTACTGCGATTACTACATAATCGGCTGGCAAGCTGTGAAGCTCCCCATCTTTTTCAACCAGTACACTATCCTTGTGGATCGCCATACACTTACTGTTAGTCATTAATGTAACGCCATGGCCATAGAGACTTTCCATTACACAGATTTTACGAAGGATTCCCAGATCATTTGCTACATCGGCTTGCATTTCAACAACAGTGATTTGATTTCCACGTTCAACCAGCAGCTCAGCGACCTCAAGACCGACTAATCCCCCTCCAATAATAACGACTCGACCTTCAGGATGGGCTGTTCCCCATAATACATCATGTGAATTCACAACATGACTACTCAGAACGCCTTCTACTGGAGGAATAACAGGGGCGGAGCCGATTGCAAGAATGACTTCATCCGGACTAATTTCTTGGATAAGTGCTGGAGTAACCTCTGTATTCATTCGAATTTCCACACCTTCACGTTTAGCGGCTTCTCCCATATTTAAAGCGGCGGCGGCCATTTCTTCTTTACGCGGTGCGGCACCGGCGATATAAAGCTGTCCGCCAAGAATGTCATTCTTTTCGCATAATATCGGAGAATGCCCCCGCCGTTTCAGGGTGACTGCTGCTTCTAAACCGGCTGGTCCACCACCGGCAATAAGCACTTTCTTAGGCGTGCCCGCCCGTTGCAATTCATATTCACTTTCCCGTCCGGTTGCAGGATTAAATACACAGCTGATGAAAGGCACTTTCGGATTCACAAATCCATCGAAGCAGCCTTGATCACAGCCTACACATTTAACAATCGTGTCCGCACGTCCAGCTAATGCTTTATTACAGAATTCAGGATCTGCCAATTGAGCGCGGCCTATGGCTACGAAATCAGCCAGTCCTTCGGCAATAATCCGATCCGCAATCGCTGGATCATTAATACGTCCTACGGCGATAACTGGGATGCTAACCACGGATTTAATTTGTGCGGCATTATCTACATTGAAGCCTACGGGTAGATCGATTGGAGGTACTTCATATTTAATAGCTGCGCCTGCTGGAACGCCGCGCGATACATTAATCGCATCAATACCAGCTTCCTCAGCCAGCTTCGAGAAGAGCTTCATATCTTCCAGTGTTAGTCCGCCCGGTAGATCCTCGATCGCTGAGATTCTCATCAAGATAGGGAACCCGGGTCCAACCGCTTCTCGAATGGCACGGATACACGCGAGCGGAAAGCGACAGCGATTCTCCCAAGAACCCCCGTACTCATCCTGACGGAAGTTCATAGCTGGGCTTAGAAATTGTTGCGGCAAATAACCATGACCGGCATGGAATTCCACACTGTCAAAACCAGCTTTTTTCGCACGTGAAGCAGCCTCTGCGTAAGCTTGAACCATCTCGCTAACTTCGTGAAGCTCCAGCTCTCGGGGAATATGAGTGACACCCTCGAAAGGAACAGGAGAGGAGGAGACTTGAATCAGGTTAGGAGTTACTTTCCCTCCATGCCATAACTGAAGACAGCTTTTGCCGCCTGCATCACGAATAGCTTCAGCTAATAGAGTCATGCCAGGAATAAATTTATCATCATAAATGGCTGGAGCATCATCAGAAGCAGCCGTTGGGTGAATAGTTGTTACTTCAACTGTATTTAAGCCGTTACCGCCTTTTGCGCGTGCAACATGATAATCAATCAAGCGCTCGCTGACATAACCACCCGGAGCGTTCATTTTTGTTCCCATGGCAGGTAAAATGACCCGGTTCTTGAGCTCCATATTTCCGATCGTACCTTTGCTGAACAAATGTGCGAATTCCATGAAATAACTTCCTCTCTACACTTAGGTTAAAAATAACTAGGTTATTTTAACCTATATTATCGAATGGAATGATAAAAGTATGTGCACAAAATCACGAAGTATTTGGCACAAATGCAGTCCTTGAGGTAAGATAAGAAAATGACCGGAAATGAAGTCCGGTAGTTCGGAGGATGAACATGGATATTGAAGTCTTGATTCTGGCTCAATTAATGAAAGGGTCAAAGCATGGTTATGAGATTAAAAAAAATATTATTTTCGTAATGGGTAACGATAAAATCGTTAATAATAATTCGCTGTATCCGAAGCTGAAATTGTTTGAAAAGCGAGGTTGGGTAATTAAGAAAACGGAAATGCAGGAAAACCGGCCTAAACGGTATGTGTATTCGATCACAGCCGAGGGTGAGGAGCGGTTTCATATCTGCTTGAACGAATTTACGCTGGAGACTATTTGTATTGATAATGAATGGTCTATTCGTCTTGCTTATTATGAGCTACTGGATCAGGAGGCCCGCCGAAGATTACTTGATTACAGAGAGACTTATATGAAAGAGAAGCTGGAACATTTACAACAGCTATCCCTAGTGCTTGGGAACGGTGAAGATTTGGTTTACTCTGAAGAGCTATATTTTTATACCCGTAGTATGGTATTACATGAGCTAGAGTTAATTCATATGCTTTCCCATAAACTGGATTCCTTGGATAAGCATTGATCCGTATGACAGATATCTTACATACAAACCTCGATAACAATGTGAATGAATGGTACATTTGATATTGGGATAGAAGGGGGCTTTCCATGAGAAAAGTATACTTATTAACCCTTAGTCTTGTACTCCTGTTTATTTTCCCAGCTTGCGATCGAGAACAGGTCAGCGATACTGTAATTAAGGAAGTAACGGTTACATCTAAAGGGAGAGTCATTCAATCTATCGTGATGCCACTTGAAAAGAACACTGATTTAGAAGAAGTTAGTGCATCTTTCCAAAGCCTTACGGCTGACCCGGATGTTTCAATTCCCTATGTGAAGCTTGGAGAAATCATACAAATCGAATTTAGCGATACAGCTCCAGACAGCTACAATTTGACAGATTATATTTTGAGAGATGATGGCACTTTTAAGTATAAAAAAGAAACAGCAACGCCGGTAAATGTTGAATTTGAGGATAAGATAGCTACTTTTAAGCTCGATTCGAATATGGCGGCTTTTCTTAGTTCAGATAGTAAGGATTATGAAGCAGGGGCAACTATACGGGGATTTCGACTGACAGGTGAGTGGGTAGACAAGACCAAGGAAATCACGTTTGTTGTTCGGACAGATGCTAAGTAGTTGTGGAGATCATAGAGTGTAAGGGAGAACCCAGGATTGTGGTTCATCAATGAAAAAAGACTAACCAGAAAGTAAACTGTACCTACCGAGAGACTTTTTAAAAGTGTCTACTCGATAGGGTACAGTTTAAAAGTCTGGCTAGTCTTTTATTCTGTCCGATCTTTTTATTTCACTTTAAGGCCCATGGCTTGGGCGACCTTAGTAAATACTTCAGTGTTTTCGTAGATTCCAGTAAACAACTGAGCATTTTTACTCATGGCTGTAATAGGAATATCTACTGCTGTATGACCCGAGGTCGTCCAGTCCACCACAAAATTCTGTTTGGAATTAGCGATGGCAAACGGACCATCCTCTTTGGAAATACCGTCGCCTGACTCATCTTCAGCATCCACAGCTTCAATAGAGAACCCGCCTGTTTCATGGTCAGCGAGAACTAAGACAAGGGTATCGGGATTTTTTTTAGCAAAATTTTTGGCGACCTGTACGGATTTATCCAACTCTTGCCCCGCTTTAATTGTCATCTTGGCGTTGTTTTGGTGTGCAAATTCGTCAGTACCTTCTTCTTCAACCAACAGGAAAAATCCATTTTTATTTGCTGCAAGCGTGTCTATCTCTTTTTTCGTCATTTCAGGCAAGGATACAACCGGATTATAAATATCTCCTTCACCCTCTGGCTTTTGCTGGAACATTTCCTCGTTTGCAAACAACCCGAGAAGCTTGCCGCTTTTCGCCTTTTGCATATCTGTTTTGTTCGTTACATAGGAATATCCAAGCTGCTTAGCTTTTTCTACAAGGTTACCTTGCGTACCCTTACTCTTCTCTGAAGGATCTTCAGTAGGCGCATCCGCGAACGTTCCTGGATTACCTGCCGGATACCAGAAATCTTCGCCTCCACCGAGAAGAACGTCAACTTTGCTCTTGGTTAGGAGCTGCAAAGCGATATCACTTTGTTTGGAGCGATCTTCGACATGAGCGCCGAAGGCAGCGCCTGTAGCATCTGTAATTTGACTGGTAGTTACAACACCTGTAGATTTTCCTGCTGATTTTGCATATTCCATAATGGTTTGGACGGACTTTTTATCTGCATCCATTCCGATGGCTCCGTTATAAGTCTTGACTCCACTGGCATAAGCTGTGGCTGAAGCAGCTGAATCTGTAACAGGGACAGTGGAGCTTGTATGAATGAGTCCGGCATATGGCATAGAATCCATCGCTAGATTTCCTTTTTCACCTACTGTAGCTAGGCGGATGGCATTGCGCTGGGCAGTTCCCATCCCGTCTCCGACAAACAGAATCACATTTCGTGTGTTTGATGAAGCTGCATTGGCTTGATTAGGTGCTTGCGTAATGACTACGTTGGAAACGAAGAGAGCAGTTGCTGCAGTTGCTACAATGGCCGTCTTAACGCCGTGCTTTTTCGGTGATTTCATAATTTCCCTCCTAATGTATGTTTACAACCTCATACTATAGTAATTACATTAAGAGAATGTTTTCGTAACTTGTAAAAAATGTAAAAAGTGCTGTTGAACATTTGATTTTGCAGTAGGTATGGTTTCAAAATAAAATATATCTAGGTGTACGATTACAATATTTAGTATATTCAGCTCCGAATACGGACTTTAAGTGCTGTTCTTCCTGAAGAATAAGTAAATGTATGTCGACAATGTTAAGTAGGAATATAATTAGTGTTAATAGATTTGGGTACATAAGATATAATCCCAGAAACATGAGATCAAAACCGACAAATGCGGCGTTTCTGCTAAATTTATATATACCATGCGTGATGAGTTTTGTTACAGTAGTCTTATCTATCCCAACTCTCCATGAAGTGCGCATAGCAATCATTGCTTGAATAAAAATGAAACATCCGAGGGCCGCTACTCCAACCCCGAAAAAGTGAATGACGGGATTATCAAACTGCTCACCGACTAGTGTAACTATGTATGACTCAGCTAAGGAGAATGCAAACCACGTTGCACCCCACACAAAAGTGGTAATCTTAACGAATAGCTCGGTATAATGAATCTTGGCTAGTTTTTTACCTTTTGCTAATACATTTCCTTTAATATGGTTCTTCTTGTACAGGATAACGAGCTTCATAAGGTAAGAAATAAGGAAAATGCAAAAAAGAATGAGAGATAGGATATTTTTTAGATTATTCATTGTATTTCCTCCTAACTAATACATATGAATGATTGCTCATATGTTTATCTATATCTTATTTCTTCATGCTGTGCGTGTCAACCCAATATTACTTCAGGAGGATAACGTGTTAAGAACAGTGTATAAGAAATGGTGGTTATGGGTGTTGGTTATAGCGGTTATTGCATTAGGAAGTACTGGAATCGGAATGCTTGTCAAGCGAGCGGGGGTTTCAACATATACTTCAAAAGAGTATAAGGTCACTTTGAAGTATCCTTCCGATTGGGTAAAGAATCCAGAATATGATGAAAAATATCAGGGGGAAAACGGATTCTTTCAATTATCCGCTTTTTCTGGTGAGAGGTTATCCATTGATGATGTAGCAAACATGGATGCATTTCATCAACTGAAGCCTTATGGCTCCGATCCACAAATCATTGAGATGAAAATGCAGGGGCAGAAAGAAAAGGAAATAGAGGCGCGTTTGATTGTGCCTTCTGCTGATCAGGAAGAGGAATGGAACCATCAGGCCGCTATTATCATGAAATATCCAGAAGCTGTGAATATAGGAGACGCCTTGTACAACTATTTTATTTTATGGGCGGATATAAAGCATGTGGAGGATATAGGTCAGACTGTACGATTTAATGGGAAACCGTAAAGCATTTGCATACGAAGAAAGTCCAGTGGTTTATCTGTTGGGATCTCTAAGAAATATTCCAACTGCCATTTTTGTGTCTTTTGAGCCTGACGACTTGTGGGAGTATCCCATGGCGGGTACACACGTATTGCTCTTTTTCCACCTTCGCCTTTATTAGATAATATATCTTGGTTACCTAGGGCTGCTTTTGGAAATACAAATTGACCAAAGTGATTTTCCTTGCGTGTACTTATAACGAAGAGATCGGCAGGATCAGATATTTCATAAGGTTGAATCGGCCCATCTCCAGTTCTCTCCCATAACGTCACAAACTGCCCGATCTTTGTAGGTGTGATTTTTGCAACACGGAATCTAATGGATAGCGCGTTTAAATTAAACATATACGCACCATATTCAGCATTGTGTGGTTCATGAATGAGATCAGAGCAATCAAGATTGCAAGGGTTATATACAAGTTCCTGGGTAGCAACTAGATCACTATGAATAATATCTGAAGAGCTTTGTTTCTTAAGTCTCATCTGTTCAAATCTCCCGGTTGAGTCCCATTGAAACTCCTAATGCTCACTATCTTAATGCAAGAAATGCGAGTTCACAAGCGTGAACAGGGCAGATGTTCCGGAGTCGTTTATTTTTGAAGTATACTCAGATAAGTGTAGAGGTATTGCAGAGAGTGAGTTTTTTCAATATAAAGAGCGCTATTTAAATGATCTATGGGGGAGTATAGGCTTTGGATATAAAGAATAAACAAGTTGAACAACGGTATTGTCCATTATGTAAAGAATTAAATTATTGTGGTGCTGACAGTGGTGGTTGTTGGTGTTTTCATACGGAAATTCCTGCAGAACTACTAGAACGGGTACCTTTAGAACTGAGAGGCAAAGCTTGTATTTGTCAAAGATGCGTAGAGGCGTTTAAAAAACATCAACCGGAAATTTAACTAACTCAAGACGAAAACAGTAATTATATTGTGTATACTTAAATAGTAATATAAAAAACATATGGGGGACACAGATGAGAAAGCCTATAATTGCAGTTGATATGGATGACACGATATGCCATCTAGTCAAACGAGCTATATACCATAACAACAATGATTTCCCCACTCATGTACTGAAGTACGAGGAGATGCTTGATTGGAATACGGACCATTTACGTCATCCAGATTGTACACAAGAGGTATTCTATGGGCGGCCTGGTTTATATGAGGAGCTTGAATTGTTCGACGAACATGTTGTAGGTGAAATGGAGAAGCTTCACAACGCTTATGATGTTATTATCGTTACGGCGGCCCAGCCCCAGGCAGTTGTTGAAAAATGGAACTGGCTGCAGAAGCATATGCCGTTTATTCCCCTAGAAAATTTCTTCCCTTGTAAGCGAAAGAATCTTATTAATTATGATCTTCTGATTGATGATGGGGTTCACAATTTGGTTCCTGCATTGCAGGACGGAAGGAAAGTACTTTGTATTCCACATCCATGGAATTTGAGAGCTCGTGAACAATACGGATTTCCGTTATTGACCTCATGGGAAGGTGCAAAAGAGAAGATTGATGAAATATTGGGAACTCAAGAGAATCGTTGAGCTGTGGAGAGTTGTTCACTTAGAACAATTCTCTTTTTTTATGTTGTTATTCAAGAAAAGCAGTATTGACACGATAAATTAATTGTATATAATTGGAATAGACCGACGGTCGGTCTACGAAGAGGAGGACTCGAAATATATGAGGATTTCAAAAGAACCGGAAGAACGCAGAAATGAAATATTAGATGTAGCAGAAATGCTTTTTTTTACTAAAGGCTATGCGAGAACTACAGTGAACGACATCTTGCAGGAGATCGGGATTGCCAAAGGTACGTTCTATTATTATTTCAAGTCGAAGGAGGAGGTTATGGATGCGGTGGTCATGCGATTCATCGATGCTGGAGTGGACGCTGCCAAGATCATTGCTGCTGATTCAAAGCTCTCCGTACATGAAAAGCTGCTTCAAATCATAATGGCGCAGAAGCCTGATTCGGAGAGAAAAGGTCAGATGATTGAACAGTTTCATCAAGCTGAGAATGCACTAATCCATCAGAAAAGCTTGGCTGAAACTATTTTGAAGCTAACGCCTGTATTAACAGAGGTGATTGAGCAGGGAATCGAGGAAAACTTGTTCCACTGTCCCTATCCTAAAGAAACGATGGAATTTCTGTTGGTCGCCTCACAATTTCTGTTTGACGAAGGGATATTCAAATGGGAACCGGAAGAGATCATTCTTAAAATTCAGAGCTTTATTTATATTATGGAGACTACATTAGGCGCTGAAAAAGGAAGCTTTTCTTACGTAACGCAAATGTTTGAGTAAGGTTCGAACAAGGAGGATGAATGTGACGCAGGGGAGAGATCGTCAATGCTGCTACAAATTGTGAAAAAAGATTTTCAAAGAAATAAAATCATAACGATCGTCTTATTTATTTTTATGATGTTATCGGCGTTGCTTGCTGCCTGTGCTTCTCAAGTCATTATGGAATTGTCCGGTTCTTTAAGTAATTTGCTGGATAAATCAAAAGCTCCCCATTTTGTTCAAATGCATACTGGTCCAATAGATAACGCAGTTGTTCAACAATTCGCCTCTACAAATCCACTTGTTAAGAATCAACAGACAGTAGAAATGCTAAGGATAGATGGCTCGAAGATTGTCTTGGGTAACAGCAATAAGTCGGAAGAGAACAGCGTAATGGATATAGGTTTTGTTAAGCAGAACCCATCATTTGATTTGCTGCTGAATTTAGAGAATAAAGTGATTAGGGTATCTGAAGGAGAAATCGCAGTTCCTATTTATTATAAAAAGCAGAATGATCTGAACATTGGTGATCAGGTTACCCTTTCCAATGGACAGTTAGATCAAAAATTTATTGTTACGGATTTTGTCCGTGACATTCAAATGAATCCAGCAATTGTTAGCTCTAAGCGCTTTGTCGTAAATGACACGGATTATAATGCACTTAAGAAGAACCAAGGAGAAGTTGAATATCTAATTGAATTTCAAATCACCGATTTAAGTAGACTTGGCGAGTTCCGGAATACCTATCAATCCTCAGATATGCCCGGTAAAGGACCAATGATAGACTATCCTTTGTTTAAGACGCTGAATGCGCTGACAGATGGGATTATTGCAGTTGTCATTATTTTAGTAAGCATCCTTCTTATGATGATTGCCACCCTGTGTTTAAGGTTTACGATGATCGCGACCTTAGAGGAGGATTACAGAGAGATTGGCGTCATGAAAGCAATAGGAATCTCGCAGCGAGATATTAGAAGGATCTATTTGGCAAAATATATGGTGATGGCAGCATGCGCCTCACTGCTAGGATATTTATTATCTTTGGGTGTGGTGCGATTGTTTACAGCGAATATCACCTTGTACTTGGGGATTGCTCCGAAAACGATCCTTCAGCCTATTGTTCCCGTCTTAGCGGTCGGTCTGATCTTCGGGATGATTGTGTTCTTTTGCAGAGTTATTCTTAGAAGGTTTAATCGTATAACAGTAGTAGAAGCTTTAAGGTCAGGGACTGTGGGAGAGATAAAAGGCAATACACGTAGAATGGATCTGAGTAAGCGCAAGCATCTAAATGTGAATCTTTTTCTTGGCCTTAAGGATGTTTATGGACGTTTCACGATGTTCGGATTGTTATTCTTCGTATTTGTGATCTGTTTGTTTATCATTCTTGTGCCAGTGAATCTATTGAATACTCTTCAGTCCCCGCGGTTTATTTCTTATATGGGTGTAGGGCAGAGTGACATGAGAATAGATTTGCAGCCATCTGATCAAATAGAGAAGCGATTTAATGAACTGATAACGACGCTACATAAGGATCCTGACATACTTAAGTTCTCACCATTAATTACTTCTCGATTTAAAGTTCTAGGCAGTGATGGGGTATGGGAGAACATCAATGTTGAAACAGGAGATTTCTCTATTTTTCCGCTCACCTATGTTAACGGAGGACCCCCTGAAAGTGGAGATGAGATTGCTCTTTCTGATCTGAATGCCAAGGAATGGAACAAAACGGTAGGGGATACCGTTATTCTGAAGGTGGATGACGCTTCGGAAAAAATGACCGTTAGCGGGATCTACCAAGATATAACAAACGGTGGCCGAACTGCAAAAGCCCGATTACCATATGATCCAAAGACCGTTCTATGGTATATCGTAGCTTTAGATGTGAATCCGAATGTTTCGGTTCAGGAGAAAATGGATCAATATGCAAAGTTATTTTATCCAGCCAAAGTCACTCATCTAGAAGGCTATTTATCTCAGACGCTCGGGAATACGATTCGCCAATTAAAGCTGGTCACTGGCTTATCCATTGCCATCTCGATATCAATTTCAGTATTGATTACAGCTTTATTTCTAAAAATGCTGCTAGCGAAGGACGCCTCGCAAATTGCGATTTTGAGAAGCGTTGGCTTTACGTTGGAAGATATTCGAAAGCAATATCAGGTAAGGCTACTATTGGTTTCAGGACTTGGGATCATTCTTGGAACCTTTGCAGCTAATACCATCGGTCAAAAATTCACTCAATTACTCGGGTCTTTTATGGGAGCATCCAAAATACAGTTTGTAGTTAATCCGGTGGTAGCTTATCTTGTTCTTCCTCTTTTTTTCATGCTCATTGTGGCACTCACAACCGTAGTAAGCACGATATCGATGAAGAAATCCAATGTATCTAAACTGATTGTCGAATGAGGGGGAGGTGGTAGTATGTTCATATTAGAGACGAAGGGTTTAAATAAAACTTTTGTAACCGGGCAAGGAACCCCGCAAACGGTATTAAAAGATGTTCATCTACAGGTATCAAAGGGAGAATTCGTAGCTGTAATGGGGCCTTCTGGCTCAGGAAAATCAACATTGCTCTATACGATCAGCGGTATGGATCGGATGACTTCAGGAAGTGTTGTTTTTAAAGGGCAGGACATCAGTGGTCTTTCTGAGCGTGAATTAGCTGAGCTGCGTTTAAATCAAATGGGATTTATTTTTCAGCAGATGCATCTTTTAAAAAACCTGACTATTCGCGACAATATCATCTTATCCGCTTATCGAGCTAAAATTGTTAGTCGTAGAACCATCAATAACAGAGCCGCTGAGTTAATGAGAAAAACCGGGATCTCCGCACTCGCTGAGCGTGATATTACACAAGTGTCGGGTGGACAACTGCAAAGAGCAGCGATCTGCAGGTCAATCATCAATGAGCCTGATATTCTCTTTGGTGATGAGCCGACAGGTGCACTGAACTCTAAAGCTGCTAGTGAAATTATGGAGATATTAATAGATATTAATCAGACAGGTACAACGATTCTACTGGCTACGCATGATGCGAAAGTCGCTGCTCAGGCAGAGCGTGTCCTATATATGCTTGATGGCAGTATAGCTTCTGAGCACATGCTTGGAAAATTTAATCGATTAAATGGTGACTTAAAAGAACGGGAAGTGAAGCTGGCTGCCTGGTTGTTTAAATTAGGATTCTGATTGTTCTAGGATCATACCTATAATGCTTTTCATACACTATCCAAAAAGGAGTTATGCTCTTTATGGATAGAAACCCTAAACTAAGCAACGTGACCCAAGCTTATCTGAATGAATTCTGCAAGATACTCCAAACCATGATTAGAAGGATGACAAGTGTCCCCCTCTTGTGTAGCATTTCCGATACCTTTATTCGGCAGATGATTCCACATCATCTAGCAGCCATTGAGATGTCTCGGAATATTCTTAGGTACACGACAAATCTGGAGCTGCAGAGCATCGCTACAAATATCATTTCAGCACAAACTAAAAGTATCTCCAATATGCAAGCTATTCAGTGTAAATGCAGAATGCTGACAAATACAGATTTCGAACGATCTCAGTATATGAAGAGGTTCGAGAAAATAGCGCAAACTATGTTCGCGGAAATGGGATCTGCAGCTGTAACCAACGGAGTGAATGCTAATATAGCCTTATCCATTTAAGCGATTGCTTACCCCGGATCTCCGGATCAAAGCAATTGCTTCTTTAGTTTACGGCTCAGAGTTATAGAGATATACTTTATATGTTTTACTCTGTCAGGAAAGGAATACATAACATGGGAAATCTGAACTATAACTTAAATTTTGAAATGCTATGTGCAAAATACAAGTTAGGTAATCTGAAAAATGAACCTGAACAGGTAACAGGCGGCCTTCTGCACAGAATGTATCGTCTACAAACGGACAAAGCGCTTTATGCAGTGAAAGCTCTAAACCCTCAAATTATGCAGCGAGATACTGCTATGTACAACTATACTCTTTCTGAAAAAGTTGCGAATATGGCTTATCAAAAAGGAATAAATGCAGTACCGGCGATTGTATCCAATGATTGTTTTATGCATGAAATAGAGGGTCAATTCTATTTATTATTTCCATGGGTCGAAGGTAAAGCTTTGTCATCAGGAGAAATTGATATGGAGTGTTGCAAAGTGATTGGCGAACTCCTTGCAAAACTTCATAAGATCGATTTCTCTACACTTCTTGATCATCATCCTAATGTGAATCTTGAGCCAGTAAATACCTCCACCGTTCGTTGGAATAAGTATGCTCTACAAGCAAAAGAGGTGGGTGTGGAATGGTCTGCCTTGCTATTAGATCACTTGAGCCAAATAAATCATTGGGAACAACTAGTAGATTCTTCAGCGGAACAATTATCGAATCATATGATAATCAGCCATAGAGATTTAGATCAAAAAAATGTACTATGGGATGAGCATCGCGTACCCATTATTATTGACTGGGAAGCAGCAGGGCCTATCCATCCAACACAAGAGTTAATTGATGTAGCTCTTTATTGGTCAGGTTTTGAATCGGGAAGTGTAAGCAAAGATGCCTTCTGCACACTTATTAGTACCTACCTGGGTCATGGTGGCGGGATTTATGCTAACTGGTCCGATGTTCTCAACTATGGTTTTCATGGGAAGCTAGAATGGTTAGCTTATAATATCAGACGATCACTTGGATTAGAGAGTACGGATGATACGGAGCGAGAACTTGGAACCCTTGAAGTAACCAGAAGCATATTAGGGTTAAAGGACTACGCTGATTTTATTCCAGAGTGTATTGAATGGTGTAATCAAGTCTACTAAAGGAGAACTTATATATGAATGTAGTAAACGCTACTATGGAAGATATAAGAGGGTGGCTGGAGCTGGCGGCAGAGGTAGAGTGTCTTTTTGGACCCATGGTAGATGATCCGAATTTCGCGCTAGCCTTAGAGAAAAATATCAGTCGACAAAGTGCTTTTTGCGTACGAGAGAATAGTGGTTCATCAGGTTCTCGATTACTGGGTGGAGTGTTATTTTCTTCGTCCAACGCCCCAAATTATAAGATTGGTTGGTTGTCAGTTTCAAAGCAAGCAAGAAATAGAGGAGTAGCGACAGCCCTACTTAACCATATTCTACAAAGTGTTGAAACTCCTTCAGAGATATCGGTTACTACTTTTGGAGAGGATCATCCAGAGGGTCAACCTGCTAGAAGATTTTATCAGAAGTTTGGTTTCGTTCCTATGCAGAATAGAGTTCCAAATGGCCCCGAAGGGGGTTCAAGACAAAATTTCAAGCTGACGATCGCTCACGAGGATTCAGTATGAAGAAAATAATGTATTTATCGACGATTTCATTTTTCTTGTTAGCGATTTCTTTTAGCCCGTTGTTCAACTATATCCGTGAGTATATAATTTCAGATCAGATCCAACAGCGTTATAAGATAGACCATGCTGAAAAAGGGTATAACACGTTAAACGTTCAAGAACTAGTGGTTGACGATAATCATATTAAAATTGAGGAAGAAAATACAGGCAGGATTGCAGAATTGACGCTCTGGGATAAAGAGGAGAATGTCCCGCCTGGTGATATTATCAAAGTGCAGTTTCTATTAAATGATCAAAAAATCTCAACCCCTGATGAAATATGGCTGTCTAATCGGGAAAGAGGAAGCAGATATTTCTCATGGATAGATATCCTTACTGTAAAGGATCGAAAGACTGGCGAAAAAGAAATCAATATAGTCCAAAGGCTTACAGATGATAGTCAGCCGATGGAAAAGCAAAAATGGAAAATAATCACGATTTCGCATGATGGCAGCATAGAAGAAAAATCACTGAGTTATGCTCAAAGAAGTGATAATCCTCTAGGTGTCAAGCTTATCGAATTTTCGGGTACTGCACTAATGGGTATGGGTTACTATTCAGATATTGCTAAAAGTTATCCAAGTGTAATTTTTCCTCTGATTTATCCATTTTTAACAGGTGTGTTGGGAATTTTCTTATTGATCATTACAGTTGTTCAATTACTGATTGAGCTTCAACATAGGCGCGTAATAAGGAAAAATGGGCGCTAATGTTCATAAGAGGTTGTGAATTTACCTGTAATCACGAATCACCTTTAACTTAGTCAACGTCGATAAAGCAAACAGTAGTAGCAATACACCGATGGAACCCATGACAGGGGCTGGACTGAAATGATCAGACAAGGCTGAGACGGCTGTAAGGCCAATAGAGGGCGCTACACTCATAATGGAGCCAAGTACACCGAAAACTCTGCCTTGGATGTCCTCCGAAACCTCCAGTCTGAGAATGGTATTGATCAGCAATGTACAGAATGAGAACATGAAGCCAATTAGTAGAATGATGGGAATGGCTAACGCAGCGGTAGTAACGAACGATAATAGGAGGTACATGGGACCCAGACATAACAGTCCAGTCATAATGAGGAAGCCTCGATTCTTTAATTTGGAGCCGAGAAACAAGATCATGCTTGAGCCAATCATATAACCTAGTGGAATACAGGCTTCCATCAGACCAAACTGAAAGGGACTAGAATTCCATACTTTGACGGCCATAACTTGCGTTAGCATCAGGGAAGGCATAAAGAACAAAGTGAGCGTGGGGAGCATGATGATAATTGCTCGTGCGAAGGGGTATCTCCAAATATAACGAACGCCATCCGCAAGATCCTGCGTGAATTTTCTTTCTTCCTTAGGTCCGTTATTCACTCGGTTTGGCAGTGGAAGGGAGCGGACAGCAAGAACCAGTAGAAAGGAAACAAAAAATGTAGCTCCATCAAATAGGATGGCATCGGCCGCACCAAAACTTGCTACAAAAATACCTCCAGCTGAAAACCCAATCGTTCGACAGATGTTCTCCGACAAGTTCAGAATTCCGACTGCTTTTTGAACATGCTCCTTGCCAACAACAGTAGTGATAGAAGCTTGATAAGCAGGGGATTGGAATAATGCAGAGACAGTTGTAAGACCCGTCAATATGGCCACGATAACGAATGATGTTGAAGACATAGATATAGCTAAAGCAAGCGTAACTACTAAACCACAGCTTATCAGATCTGTGACCAACATAATGGTTCTGCGGTTGATCCTGTCTGCCAGTGTACCTCCTATCGATCCGAGGAAAGAACTGAGCAATAAATTGATGATCGTAATAATAGCTATCATTTTAGCGCTACCGGTTGTCTGAAGCACCCATAAACTTAAAGCAATGCTGTGAAAGGTATTTCCAAACAGGGAAATGGAATAAGAACTAAGTAGTAGCATAAATCTCCGGTTTCCCCAAAGGGTAGGATGGGATTGAACGGCGGTGGATGCATGTTTTGCTAAAGCGGGATCTGTCATTGGTTACTCTCCTCTCAACTTAAGCGTTTAAGTCAATATCCAAAAAAAATTAATCCACAAAATAACGATTATTCTCTTGTGCGGGGTAGTCAGAGCGATCTAATAACTCTTGCATCAGTTCAAAAGCGGTGGCTGCCTTATCCCCTGTGAATACAAATTTCTGCACATTTTCACCAAGCATTTCTGGGCAATTACAGGTACAAAGAACAGAAAGACGTGAGAATACCCCGGATTTTTCAACATAACTCCCAATAAACTCATTAATAACGATGGCTTCTTTGAAGATCCCCTTGGATAAAATTGTATTCAATTCCTCCAGATTTTGAACTTTGAATATGGCTTTTTCAGATAAAGGAAGACTGTCTTGAATAAAGCGAGTGAGGAGGGAGTTATTGAAGCTCTCCATAATTAAACACACCTCTGAAGGATCCTCCGGCATTACCTTTTGTAGCGCTAAACGATAATTGAAAAGAACTTGCTTAAACAGCTTATCTTCAACCATACTGTCGATCAAAATCAAGGGAACACCTTCTACAAAATGCTTGGAAATCGAGTAGAAGGATTCATCTTGGACATCGATCAGAAAGACGGCTTCGAGTTTTCTTTCGACGATGATATCGAGTGAAGGGTGATCAGTACCAAGAGAGTATAAAAGCGTATGATATCCGGCATCTGTTAATCGCTGTTCCAAAGCACGAATAAATGTGAATTGCGCGTAGAGCTTCCAAGGAGGTAACTGGGTAGAATTATTGACAAGCACGCCTATCAATCCCGTTTTTTTATTGGCAAGTGAACGGGCTGCTAGATTAGGAATGTAATGAAGTTCTTCCGCGAGGAGTAGAATTTGATTACGGGTTTTCTCAGGAATGGTTTGGTTATCGACGCGGTTCAGAACATAGCTCACAGTTGCAACGGAGACATTAGCTCGTAGCGCGATGTCCTTCATTGTAGTCTTTTTCACCAGTAAACGACTCCCTTTTTGTATGATATTTCTAAAGATTAACATTCCGATTCCAAAGCGTCAATCCCTGGAAGGAGCCGAGACTAAAGTGTCAAATTTCTCTATATTGAAATAATTGGGAAATTATTGTAGGATTGGCTTAACCGATTAAGCTTATCGGTTTTTTGTCCATCAGAATCTAATATGGGAGGCGGTTGCGAATGGAGAATGTAGTGTTATATCCCTTTAACAAGATCACTCAAGGGATATTCAGATTCAGAGATTTGACGGATTTTAATGTGACGGCAGTGGTTGATTTTGTCCTTCATAAGGGTTGCGATGTAGGAGAGTTAATCGAAGGCGCAGCTGCGGGTATCCCAATCACGGACAATATCGAAGAAGCGTTTCGGTCAGCGAATACGCTGATCCTCAATGACCCGGGAACCTCGTTTGGTAACAACGAAGGCGTATACGGAGAATTTAATCTTAAAGAGCTTTGGAGAGTGCTAGTACTCGCGGCGCATGAGCATAACATACGAATAATTAGTGTCCACGAGATTTTAGATCAAAACACACTTCAATGGTTGGAAGAGAACCAAATTATAATCGATATTGATGAGCAAATCCCAGATCGATTGGTGAGTAGAATGGTTGATGAGTATGCATTTCCATCTCCTACTGATGAAATAACTACCTATTTAAATTATTTTGAATTGGATACCAAAATCAAAACTTATAATCAAAGGATTTGCAAGGTGGGCATATTTGCGACACGTGGATGTCTAGGTAAATTTACGGCACAAATGTCTTTGTTTAGAGAGCTCAAGAAAGCAGGAGAGAAGGTAAGGACGATTATCACCGAGCCTACCGCATCCCTGTTTAATCAGCCAGGCGGAGATATTATGAAGTTCATCGCTCGTAGACCTCTAAATCAATACCCGTACTATATTAATGCTGCTGTTCGGGATGCGGAGAATGACGGCTGTGATTTTATTATTTTGTCAGGGCAAGGTTCTTTGCTTCCGAATGAGAATTTCATTATTGCTGCTACAAAAATTTCTTATTTGCGGGCTTTCAGTCCTGATTTGACAGTGCTCATAGCTGGCTACGACGATGATGAGCAAATCAGAGATAGTCTTGATATTCTAAGAATTTATGGAAATGGAAGTCGCTCTTTTGCAATCCTTATTCCAGATAAATATGAGGTTGATTTTGGACAATACGAATTCAAAACACATGAAGAAATGGAGCGGCGAAAACAAGAAATCCGAAGTCGTTTTGACGTAGACCATGTGGAATGCGTACTGGATATCGGCAAATTAACCAGTGAACTGATTAAGCATAGGAAATCCATCAGTCAATAAACTGCGGGGGGCTGTGAATATGAAGAAGGTAGCTGTTTATCCATTCAATAAAATTACACAGGGTCTTATCCGTTTTCGCGATCTGCTGGATGTAGAAATTGTTTCAGTCATTGACTTCGTTTTTCAGGCAGGCTGTGATGCCGGTGAACTTGTTGATGGGACTCTATCTGATATCTTTATTTATGCTTCCCAAGAAGAGGGTCTAGCGGGTGTAGATACGTTAATCTTAAATGATCCAGGGACCTCCTTCGGTGGAAATAAGGGCATTTTTGACGAAAATGATTTGACTGGATTGTGGCGGAAATTAGTAACCTATGCAGTTTTGAGAGGTATACGTGTTATCAGCGTTCATGATATCTATGAGCAGGATACACTGAGCTGGATGAAAGAGAATCAGATTAAGATCGAGGTAATCCACGGCTCTCGTGACAACCTGTTTAAAGACATGGACGCACGTTATGGTACGGAAGGTTCTAACACGGAACGCTACCTAAAGCAATTTGAGAATGAAGCCCTCATGTTCTCTATCCCAAAAAAAATTAAAAGAATCGGAATCTTCGCCACTCGAGGCTGCATCGGCAAGTTTACCTTACAAATGAAGCTATTCAAAGAATTCAAAAAGAATGACATTCCAGTAACGGCGTTCATCACTGAACCTACAGGCTTTCTGTTTGGTCAACCGGAAGGCGATATCTTCAAATTTCTGGCACAACGGCCGTTGGAACAATATCCTTATTATATCGATACTGTTGTTGACCATTCTGAACGTAACGGCAATGAATGGATTATCATGGCCGGGCAAAGCTCCATCCTTCCTACCTCTAATATTGCATTCAATTCACTCCGCTTTGCTATGTTAAAGTCTTTTAATCCGGATCATGTGTTATTAATCGTTGGATTTAATGATGATGAGCAAATTCGTGATGCTATAGAAATATTGCGAATCTATTCCAAGCGTCCAATCTCGCTGCTGTTACCTGATAAAATAGAGTCCTCCTATGGACAGTACGAAGCTTATCCCTATGAGCGGCGTATAGCCCGTAAAGTAGAGTTACAACAAAAGTTTCTAATTCATGTATACCTAATCGAAGAAGCAGCAGATGTGATGAACTTGTTATTGGAAGCAGAGAATGCCTCCTCTATTGCCGGTAGAGGAAAGTGATATGTTAAATCCCGGACACTCTGTTTATCAGATGATTACGGATCGTTTCTTTGAAGGTGATCCCGGAATTCGCCCCTCAGCAGAACTGTTTAGCTCAGATCCATCCAATCTCCGAAAGTACTTAGGTGGGGACTGGGAAGGGATTATTCGCAAAATTAAGGACGGTTATATCACGGAAATGGGGTTTAAGGCGATCCTGATTTCTCAGCCAGTAGAGAATGTCTACACTTGTATGGGGGATGAAGGAGGTACGACATCGTATCACGGTTATTGGCCTCGAGACTTCCTAAAGGCGAATGCTTACTTTGGATCACTGGATAAATTCAAGGAGCTGGTAGACGTCGCTCATGAGAAGGGTCTAAAGGTGATTATTGATTTCACACCTAATCATACTTCTCCGGCACTGGAGCTTAATCCCGGTTATATGGAGAACGGTGCTTTGTACCGTAGAGGACAGTTTATCGCATCTTACTCGGGAGATATGGAGAGGGTCTTTCTCCATAATGGTGGAACGGATTTTTTGGATGCAGAAGACTCTCTCTATCGTAATTTGTATGATCTTGCTGGATTGGATCAAATGAATCCGCAAGTGGATGCTATTTTACGTGAAGGTATTGGATTCTGGTTGGAGTATGGGGTTGACGGAGTACGAATTGATGCGGCTAAACATATTCCGCCGGGCTGGCTGAAATCATTTTCAGGATGTATTCATGCCTACAAGCCAGCATTTGTATTCGGCGAGTGGTTTCTGCATGCCCATGAAAGCCCGAGTGATAATGCCGCCTTAGCCAATGATAGCGGAATAAGCCTGCTTCATTTTATGTTCAGCCATACTTTACGGAGTATTTTTCATGGGGGAGGTGGATTTGAACAGTACATCGATATGTTAAGCGGATCTGCCAATAGCTACGAACATTTATATGATCAACTTATATTTTTGGATAATCATGATATGACTCGTTTTACTGTTCATGAGAATCCCTCACTTACGGATCTAGCGTTGTCTTTGCTTCTCACTTCAATTGGAATTCCCTTGGTATACTATGGAACCGAACAGTATATGTGCGGTGGGGATGATCCAAATAATCGCGCTATGATGAGTGCATTCAACAGAGAAACTTCAGCGTATCGAATATTGTCACAGCTTAATCGTTTAAGAGAACGGAACTTCGCCATTGCTTACGGGGGAATAAAGGTACTTTACATGACTACTAGAGTACTGGTGTTTGAACGGAGCTATAAGCGGGATGTGGCTTTAATCATGCTGAATGTAGAAGAATCTACACATGAGATCCCTGAGATGGTGACTTCACTACCAAAAGGGGAGTACTCCAGCTTGTTGGAACAAGTATTTGCAGGCAATGATATCCGTATTAATAGTGGAGGAAGATTGTCTTATAAGGTACTGGCGCCACAATCTGCTTATGTGTACGCATATGAATCTGAGCAAGAAGAGCCAGTAGCCGTACATTATTATCCTAAAGCAGGCGTACCAGGCAATGAGATTATTATTCATGGAAGACATCTGGGGGATAGAGGAAGTTTATTTGTTGGCGGTCAGTGTGCAAACGTTATTTCTTGGAAAGCTGATGAGATTGTTGCACGTATTCCGTATTTGTCGGCAGGTAGCCACCAGATTATGGGGACAACGGGTCAAGAAAGTGAATTTCTGTTGCCCGGCCGTTTAACAGTCTGGACAGCTCCATTAGTAACAGTGCGCTTCGTAGTAACGAATGCGTTCACAGATTATGCTTCGCAGATATATGTGTCAGGAAATGTGTATGAGCTTGGAGAGTGGGAGATAGATCGCGCAAGCGGGCCATTTTATAACCATATCGTATACCGCTATCCTTCCTGGTACTGTGATATCAGCTTGCCGGCAGACTGTACTGTGGAATTTATACTTTTTAAGAAAAATAAATCCGGATCGGTGGACAGGGAAAAGGGATTGCCACATAGGTTTACGACCCCGCGAGAAGGTGTATCTGAAATTACGGTAGAATGGCAGAGTTAATGTAAATGTTCGACTGGAGGTATCTAATCTGTATTAGGAGATGCCAAGTATGGAAGAAAGATTGCAGTATGATGGGGAGCGATTGACATTTCAGACAGCTCTAGACGAAGGCATGAGAAATCTTATTTCCAGGCATTTTAATGCATCATGGTATGAATTACAGCAGGCTGTTCGTTTAACCACACTTTCAGTAGATAATAAATTCTCACGTTTTCTCTTTCCGGTGAAACAGCCTCTTGGAGAAACAATAGAAATGCGACTCCCCCGTGTGGAAAACCGTTATTTTTATGCCGATTTAGGGATTATTAAAAATGCGCAAACGTTTGTATCCATTTCGAGATCTAAAGTTTTGCATGTTCTGGAGGATGGTGAAACGCATTATTCGGATTGGCTCTCCTTTCAAAGAGATCATGCCTCTCCTCCGTTGTTGGAACTGAACACATGGTGGGAATATTTTACGGGTTATTCTCTATCTAAAAACTGAGAGATTGGGAGGAAGCATGTATGCCAAAACCCGTGTCCGTCTTAATTTTGTCATGGGAATATCCACCTCTGATTATTGGAGGGATCGCACCACATGTTTATGAATTGTCCAGGCACTTGAAGGATAAGTGGACAGAGATTCATGTAGTGACCAATTCCGCGCCCCAAAGTCCTATTTTCGAGACGGAAAAAGGTGTGTTCGTACATCGGGTGAATTCGTACGAGAATCTGACTGATTTTGAAGATTGGGTCCTCCAATTTAATCTAGCGATTGTGGATTATGTGAAGACCCAGCTTCTTGGTAATGTCAGATTTGACTTCATTCATGCGCATGATTGGTTAGTAGGGTATGCAGCTATTCTTTTACGACATCAGCTTAACCTACCATTAGTTACGACGATTCATGCCACGGAATATGGTAGGAATCAAGGGTTATTCACGCCACAGCAGCAGGGTATCCATTCTATTGAGAATGAACTCGTATCTCTTTCAGACAAGGTTATTGTTTGCAGTTCCTATATGAAGCACGAAGTTTGCAATGTGCATGCGATTGATGAACAGAAAATGGAAGTGATACCTAATGGCATTGACCTCAGCTCGCTGCAACTTAAGGAGCCTCACACTTTTCAAAGAGAACTTTATGCGCAGGCAGAAGAAAAGATTGTGCTGTTTATTGGAAGATTAGTGAAAGAAAAGGGGGTTCAGGTGCTCTTAGAAAGTGCCCGAGAGGTCCTCTCAGTGATTCCAGATTGTAAATTTATCATTGCTGGGCGTGGTCCAATGTTATCCGAGCTGGAAGGTATGGCTTCCGAGATCAACTCCCAGGTGCTCTTTACTGGTTTCATCAAGAATCAGGAGAAAAATTTCTTGCTTGAAATTGCGGACTTGTGTGTGTTTCCGAGTTTATATGAGCCTTTTGGTATTGTGGCAATTGAAGCGATGGGGAGTGGAACACCTATAGTTGTTTCTGACGTTGGAGGTTTAGCGGAGATTGTAGAGGATGGACGAACGGGGCTCACTAGCGTGCCGGGGGACTCATATATACTTGCGGAGAATATCCTGCGGATTCTTCAAGATTCTTCCCTGGCCAGCCGTATTGCTGAAGCCGGCAGAACGGAAACTGTGTTGCACTTTGACTGGAGAAGCATAGCTTTGCGGACAAAGGAAGTCTATTCCAAGCTCAACGGCGTTAAACTGTGACGGGGATATTTCCAAGACACTGGATTCAGTGACGAACTTTAAGGTCGAATTTTCTAAACTTTATAGAAAAGAGGGCACCGTTATGACGTCTTTTATCACCTTGAAGGAAGAGATTCTTGATCATAATCTCTGCACATCCTGTGGTTTATGTGCCGCCGTATGTCCTAAGGGTCTTCTATCGATGAGTAGTGACTCGGTTCCTCTGCCTATATTTCAAGATATCGAGGAGCTAGCCATAGATAGCTGCGGAAGCTGTACGCTTTGTACCGAGGTCTGTCCGGGTTATGATACCGGCGTTATGGAATCTGAGCTCCGAATCTTTGGTCGTAACCGCTCCGAGTCGGAACGCTGGACAGGTGTATATATTTCTACTCATCAGTTATCGGCAGCAGATCCGGATATTCTCGGAAGAGCAGCAGCAGGGGGAGCGGGCACTATTTTGGCTATCACGGCCCTGGAAGAGAAAGTCGCGGATGCGGTTATCGTTGTAGGCAGAGATGAAGAAAAGCCTTGGGTTCCGAAGGCGTTTATTGCAGATTCAGTGGATAAAATTATCGAATGTGCGCAAACGAGTTATTGCATCACCCCCAATCTTCACTTGTTGAATGATTCCCGGTATGAGCGAATTGGAATTATCGGTGTTCCATGTCAAATTCAAGGCATTAATAAATTACTCAACTTACCAGAGGACACACCTGCCTCTTTCCTGGCTAGTAAGGTAGCCTTTACGATTGAACTGGGTTGCGCTTCGAATACATCTTTGGCTGGAACCGAACATCTGATTGCTGGAATTCTGGGAGTTCAGCTAGAGGACGTTCTCTTTATGCGCTACCGAGAAGGAGAATATCCGGGACAGTTTGTGGTCAGAACACGGGATGGCAAAGAACATTCGCTGCCGTTTTACAGGTTGGTAGAAGAGTTCAAGAAATTCAAGACATTCCGCTGCTTATCCTGCCCCGATTGGTGGTCTGGAATAGCTGATATTTCCATTTCAGATGGGGACCCGAATATTTTTGATTCCAGCAAAACTGGAGTGTCAGTAAAAGCCTCCTCTACGGTGATGGTAAGAACTGCGATGGGGGCAAAGCTGATTGAACTAGCGAGGCGCAGGAATGCGATCGAGCTGGTTGATTACACATTCGATAACAACCTTGGCTTAGAGCGTAAGCGCCAGCGTTACCGTAGCTACGCTGCGCAAGGTGACAGGAAAATCCCGCTTGCTCCTGGAAGAGATATGAAATATTCGCAAATACTCTCGGATGACGAGGTGATTAGGAATGGAATTGGTACGGAACAAAACCGAACTGCCAACAAAATTTGACTTGAGGGTAAGCGCGAAGTTGGACGAGCACTCATTCAAATATGCATCGGTTCCCGGGGATAAATCTATTTCTCAAAGGGCAATTATGATGAACGCCATTGCCGAAGGGAAGGGAGTTATTCATAATGTACTGCGATCTCGTGACATTGAGAGTTGTATCGCTATTTTGCGCCAATTAGGTGTAACGTTTGCATGGAATGGTAATGCATTAACTGTCTATGGATTGGGGCTACAATCATTAAGAATTCCTGATGCCAGACTTGAAATCGGGAATACTGCTACATCTGCGAGACTTATCATGTCTGTTCTGGCCGGTCATCCATTTGCAGTCGAGCTAGCCGGCAATCGACTTCTATCTACTAGGCCTATGGATTGGGTGGCACAACCGCTGATAGAAATGGGATCGTCGATCACCTATCTCGAAAGCGAAGGCTACCTTCCGCTTGTGATTAACGGTAGGTTCCCATTGAGCCCTATCAATATCGAGGCAACAGTAGCTAGCGCACAGGAGAAATCAGCCTTTCTATTTGCGGGTCTCTATACAGATGGAACAAGTAGCTATCGACAAATGTGCCAGAGTCGCGATCACACGGAACGATTGATGAAATATTTTGGAATTGATATTGAAATCCAGAATAACGTTACCTCTATCCGAGGTGGTTATAACTTTGCAGCCAAGGATGTGATTGTTCCAGGCGATTTGTCTTCCGCAGCATTTTTGCTAGCAGCTTTTACGATTCGTAGTATGGATCGTAAAAAGGAACTTTGGATCAGAGATGTAGGTGTGAATCCAACTCGGTTTGGATTCGTCAGCGTGCTACGAGAGATGGGGTTGGATCTGAAGCTACATCGGGAAAGGCAGCTAATATCGGGTGAGCCAATAGCGGATCTTTACTGCACTACAGGAAAAACACTAACTTCCGTACATGTGGAAGGTAACGAAAAAGTACAGAGTCTGATCGATGAGGTTCCATTGTTAGCTGTAGTATCAGCATTCGCTGAGGGGACTACCGTCATTAGGAACTGTAGGGAACTGAAGGATAAGGATACAAACCGATTGGAGACAACTGCCAAGCTATTAGCGGCGTTTGGACTCGAGACTTCTTATAATGAAGATGAACTTATTATCTTTGGTGGTCGTAGTCCTTCGCCTGCAGTCGTGGATAGTTATGGTGATCACCGAATTGCTATGACTGCCGCCGTTCTAGCTAGTAGTATGGAAGAGCCTTCTATTATTCGGAATTGTGGTTGTATCGCTGTTTCTTATCCTGAGTTTCTGAATGATCTGTCTCAATTTGCTGAGATTGAAATTTTGCAGTGACGAGATTAAAGACAACGTATCTAAGGTGGAGCTACCAAGCTAGAGCGGAGCGCTGTGTGTGCTCTAGCTTTTTTTATTTCATTTAACTAGTTGATAAACTGTATCCTTTTCTATGAACATACTCTTCCTTGTGATGATTTTTATATTTTGGGTAAATAGATTTAAGAACCTAAATAAGTCAGCGAGAAGAGGTGTTCTCATGAAAACAAATTTTAATCCAGACGAGACAGAACAATGAAATCGCTTTATATACTGACACAAATTTGTGAAACCATTCACTTAATTATTAAGAATTTTAATATATAATTAATTTATAATCAAAATTAGGGGGAATCGAAATGAAACTATTTAAAATGATTTTGGTGGCCGGGGTTTCGGTAGCGGTATTGGCTGGTTGTGGAGCAAACGAGGATAAAGCAACTAACTCGGCGGCAACTTCAGCTCCGGCTGCTGAGCAGACAGATGCAGTCACTACTGCCTCGATTGTGAATCAAGCAGATGCATTTACTAAAGCTGTAAGCAAAGATGGAAACTGGATTGTAGCTATTCTAAATGATGTAACGATTCCTGAAGAGGTTGTTGTAGCTGGAGAATTCCATGATAAAGGAGCCGCTGATGGCGACATCTATCGTAAGATTGCCCTTTACTCACAAGACGCTGATCATAAGATCACTGCAAGTTATACACTTACCGTACCTAAGTTTACTGTACAAAGTGAAAATTTGAAAGTTGAAGGCGGAACGATTAAAGGCGATGTTTATGTAGAAGCGAAAGGTTTTACTCTGCCTGAAACCGCAACAATTGACGGTAACCTATACTTCACAAGCGAGGATCTGAAAGCATCTGCAAAGATTGACGGAAAAGTGACTGGAACAACAGAAGTTAAATAATTTTGTAATCATCTCATACGTAGAAACCAACCCATAGACTATGGGTTGGTTTTTTGTTATTAAGGTGATGAGATGTATCCCGGATTAGACGGTTCTGGATAATGATTATGTGATCTTTGGTTGATTTTCTTAATATTGATCTTATAATATTACTACCACTACTAGGAGGAACACATATGTCTAAGGAATATTCACGTACGTATATTGAGAGTGTAAAGCTTGAAATGTTAAATAGATTGGGATTGAAGCAAGTGTTCTTTAAGGAGCAAATAGGTGACGCTTTGATTTTTGAAGCGGTGGGATTTGATAAAGGGAGCAAGCATCGTTTTTGTGTTAGACCGAAGACGAAAACGATTGACGAATTCATTTCAGGAAAATGGATGAAGGTCCGTAGCTTTGTAATCAAAAGTGTAGAGATGTAATTTTCAAGTCTAAAAGGGTGATTCCGTTTATATCGGAGTTACCTTTTTTTGCAGTTACCTAATACTGTGGACGTTTCGTGGGGCTTTTTTCAAAGATAATGTGAAGTATCGCCGTAGAGATCAATGGTAGTATGATGGTCCGTTAGCGTTACTTTACATAAGGCTGTGGAGAGAATATCCGGCATTTCCCCTAACTCTTGCAATGATTTATTGAGAAAATGAGCCATTATAACTTTTAACGTTATCCGATGAGTGACAATAAGCACCTCAAGTCCTTTGTTATCGTTAATGATACGCTCTATAGTCGGTGTTACTCTTTGTTCAAGCTGACTGTAGGTTTCCCCTGAAGCTAGAGGGAGATATAGATCAGGTCTGGTGAAAAAATGAGAGTATTGTAAAGGATAATCTTGTTCAATCTGATCCGTGTTCATTCCTTCCCAGATGCTCATGTTAATTTCCATTAAAGAAGCATCCTGTTGAATGGATAAACTCCGCTTCCCCCGTAAAATCTGCGCAGTATGCAATGCTCTTGGGCTAGTACTAGAATAAATTGCACTTAAATTTTCGCCTTCCAAACGATCTCTCAACCATTCAGCCTGCTGCTCACCTAACGCTGTAAGTGCCGAATTTTGATGCCCCTGCATCCGTTGTTGCAAATTCCATTCGGTTTGTCCATGCCGGGTTAAGAATAAAACTGTCTCCTTCATTAACGAAACCTCCCTTATTAAGTTGTAAGTATAGGATAAATAAATATAAATAAACAATATATAATATTTAGGATCCATAATGTATGGTTATAGTGAGAAACGAAGCTTCTTGAATAATGATTTTATTTTATAGAGTTAGGAAGATATCACGATGAACTTTCATGTATTAAAATTGTTTTACTACGTGGCGATAACAGGCAGTGTGACCAAAGCTTCTGAACGTTTACATATCAGTCAACCCGCTATATCCGCGCAGATCCGTAAGTTTGAACGGGAGAATCAAATTTTATTATTAGAAGTCAAAGGAAAGAGGATGGTACTTACACCTATTGGAAAAAGACTGATCGATCCCCTTGAGAAGTTATTTGCCATGGGTGAACAAGTACAGCAGATCATTGAGAATTATCATAAATTTCCTGAGGGTCAAATTCGGATCGCAGGTAATTATCTGGCTACAAGTATCCTCATTCCCAGATGGGCGTCATTATTCAAGCAATCTTTTCCGGAAGTAAAAATTCAAATCACCACTACTAATTCTCAGGAAGTGATGGAACAATTAAAAAACTTTGAAGCGGACGTGGCGATTTACAGTGATATGGAGTTCCCTTCGCATCATACAGACATATTTGAATATCGGGAGTTATACAAGGACGAGTATGTGTTCGTGGTCGCTTCTAAGCACCCTTTTGCTAAGCAGCAGGTTAGCTTTGAAGAAGTGATGTCTGAAGCATTTATTATGAGAGAGGAAGGCAGCGCAGCTAGAGAGAGACTTGTTCGAATATGTGAAGAAAAAAAGGTACAACAGCCAAGGGTTGAGCTTCAATTTAATGGAGTGAATGAGGTTATTCAAGCTGTGATTGCCGGTTATGGGGTTAGTTTTGTATCCGCTTTGTTAGCTAAGCCTTATCTTGAACAGGGGACGTTAGCCAAGGTTGAAGTGGAAAATGTAGTCTCTAAGCATTCGATATGGATGGGCTACAGAAAGAAGGAGCTTCAGGTGAGTTATATTCAGTCATTTATTAAGCTCGTCATGAAGCAAATATCAATAAATATATAATCATTTTAGGAAATGAAGATAATCTTATGGTAAACTATGGATGAAAAATGGGGAGGGGTTATGATGGATACAATCGTGTTCAAACAAATTGAATTTGTGCGTAGTGTTACTGTTCGTGCAGTTGAAGAGCTTTCCGAGGCAACGCTAGATAGCATTCCAGAAGGTTTCAATAACAACATCAGATGGAACTTGGGACATATTTATTTAGTGCAAGAGAAGTTTGCTTTTCATTCCGCTAGGGAGCTTATGCAATTGCCGGAAAGCTTTGAACGATTATTTGCGAAAGGGACAAAACCTGCAGAGTGGAGCGAGAAGCCACCAACACTTGAAGTGTTAATTGAGATGCTTTCGGAGCAACCCAAACGTATCAGGGAAGCTATGAACAATCGCTTAAGTGAGCAAGTGACCCCTCTTACAACCGGTAGTGGATTAACATTAAATACTATCGGAGAATTCATAAATTTCACGCTTTACCATGAAGGGATGCATTTCAATACTATAAAACTATTAAATCGATTTGCAGATTGAAGTCATTAAATCGGATCAACACTAGTGGGATCAGCAACTTGGGGGGGATTCAATGGGAGTAGGAAGAATCCTAGGGATTGCTTATAATGTGATTCCTGTAGAAGATTTAGAGAAGTCTGCAGCTTGGTTTGTGAAACATTTTGGCTTTAATATAAGGGATCGGAGAGAAGGCAACTTAAGCTTATTTAGGGATAATAGACCGATCCTATGTTTAACTCAAAGTGATCATGATTCGAGAGCTGTGTTCGAGGTAAGGGATAAAAAAAGATGGGTGATCACTTTCTTTACAAATGATGTCTTAACCCTTCATCAGTATTTAGTTTCAGAAGATGTGAAAGTCGGAAACATTAGCGATGAAGGAGAATATGGGAAGTTTTTTGTCTTTGAAGATTTGGATGGTAATTTATTTGATGTATGGGAACACCATGATTGTGAGCTGGTTTATTAGCTTTTTTAAGGATATCGATGTCTTGTCGATATCCTTTGTTATATATTGGAACAGAAAAAGATTTGTAATGAAAACGGTTTTATGATACTCTAATTTATGTAATACATGTAACCGGTTACACATTGGGGGATGAAATGAATGATGACGATTAAAGATGTTGCAAAAATAGCTGGGGTGTCGGTAGCAACCGTTTCAAGGGTTATAAATGAATCTGGTTATGTTAATATCGATACTCGAAAAAAGGTTGAAGCAGCGATCAAAGAAATGAATTATACCCCTAATGAGGTTGCAAGATCTTTGTATAAACGGAAATCCAAATTAATCGGACTTCTATTACCTGACATTACGAACCCATTCTTCCCGCAATTAGCACGTGGGATAGAAGATCGGATGCAGGAGCATGGTTATCGCATTATCTTTGGGAATAGCGATGAGAACGAAGAAAAGGAATTGGATTATATTCAAACCTTTATCCAAAATAATGTCATTGGCATGATCTCATCCACTAATTTTCCTGAGAAAGATATCTACTCTAACTTGAAAATCCCGGTTGTATTTCTTGACCGTACTTCTAATGACAGTCCCTCCGTATACGCAGATGGCAGAAAGGGCGGACGCCTTGCTGCTCAAGAAATCATTGCACGGGGAAGCACCAAGATTACAGTGATGCAAGGACCGGCACATATTAAACCGGCGCAGGATCGATTTCAGGGTGCGATAGAAGTGCTTGATGAAATGGGAATCACTTATCATGTGATCCAGACATCATCTTTCTCCCACACAGAAGCAGAACAATGGGCTGTAGAGTTATTTGATAAATATATAGATACAGACGGTGTAATTGCCAGTAATGACATCGTAGCGACGGCAGTGATTCATGAAGCACATCGCTTAGGTAAAAGAGTGCCACAGGATCTCCAAATTATTGGATTTGATGATATCCCGCTTAGCAGTCTTTTGTCACCTTCGTTATCCACTATTCGTCAGCCAGCACATGACATGGGCCGAGAAGCGGCGGGTTTACTTATTAAGTTAATTGAGCAAGATAAGGTAGAAGATAAAATCATTCAATTACCCGTCAGCTTTGTGGAGCGGGAAACAACAAGAAGTAAAGCATAGATGACGACATAAGAAAGGTTGATGAACATGGCTAAGATTTGTGTCATTGGAAGCTGTTCAATGGATTTGGTGGTGACTTCATCCAAGCGGCCTCATGCAGGGGAGACCGTTCTAGGTGAGAGCTTCGCTACCGTTCCAGGGGGTAAGGGGGCCAATCAGGCTGTAGCAGCTTCGCGTCTAGGGGCCGAAGTTACGATGGTTGGTTGTGTAGGTGAAGATTTCTATGGTAAGGAGATCATGGATAATCTAGAGAGAAATCGGGTTCTTATCACAAATATGGAACCGGTTACACATACCGAAAGCGGGACAGCTCACATCATTTTAGCAGAAGGTGATAATAGCATTATCGTTGTAAAGGGAGCAAATGATTTCGTTACTCCTGCTTTAGTTGAACGAGCGCTTGATGTTATTAAAGGCTCTGATATGGTGCTAATCCAACAAGAAATACCTGAAGAAACAGTATCTTATGTAAGTGAGCTTTGCCATAAATTTAATGTACCTATGCTGCTAAATCCTGCACCTGCTCGTCCTATCAGTGACACGATTATAGAAAATGCTGCTTATCTAACACCTAACGAACATGAATGTACAATTTTATTCCCTGAGATGAGTACTGCTGATGCCTTACGGAAATATCCCAACAAGCTGTTTATCACAGAGGGAAGCAATGGCGTGCGATTTTATGATGGTGAACAAGAAGTTTTGGTTCCTACTTACAAAGTGAATGCTATAGATACGACTGGAGCTGGAGATACTTTTAATGCGGCATTTGCAGTTGCGTTAGCTGAAGGCAGCTCCATTCTGGATAGTGTAAAGTTTGCCAATCGAGCGGCATCTTTATCCGTTACTAAATTTGGTGCTCAAGGTGGTATGCCAACAAGAGCAGAGGTGGAGGCGAATATGTAGCTATGAAGAAACACGGGATATTAAACAGCCATATTTCCAAAGTGCTTACGGATTTAGGTCACACCGATACAATTGTTATCGCAGACGTTGGGCTTCCGGTTCCACCTGGTGTTCCGAAGATTGATCTCGCGATTAAACTAGGGGTTCCTAGTTTCCAAGATATCGTTGATATCATTTCAGAGGATATGGTCATCGAAAAGGTAATTGTGGCAGAAGAATTAGCTACGGACAATAAAGCTACTTCTCAATACTTAAATAATAAATTTAAGGAAATACCGATAGAAGCGTATTCACATGAGCAATTTAAGCAGCTGACTAAGCAGGCTAAGGTTATTATTCGCACGGGTGAAGCTAAGCCATATGCAAACTGTATTTTACAAGCTGGGGTCTATTTTGGATAAAAAGGGGGTTCTAAGTGTATGCACATTACGATGAAAGATATTCATAAGTCTTTTGGCGCTAACCGTGTATTGATCGGTGTGGATTTTGAACTAAAGGATGGTGAAGTTCATGCCCTGATGGGTGAGAATGGCGCAGGTAAGTCTACGCTGATGAATATTCTGATCGGTCTGCACCAACGTGACCAAGGCACCATTCGTATAGATGATCAGGAGAAATACTTTACGAATCCCAAAGAGGCAGAACAATATGGAATTGCATTTATCCATCAGGAGCTAAATGTGTGGCCGGATATGACGGTTCTGGATAATCTGTTTATTGGCAAGGAACGAACATCCAAATTCGGCCTGTTAAATAGGAAAGAGATGAAAGCGTTAGCAAATGAACAGTTTGCTAAGCTCTCTGTGACCATTCCTTTGAACCAAGAGGCGGGGGAATGTTCGGTAGGTGAAAAACAAATGATTGAGATAGCTAAAGCGCTTATGACACATGCAAAAGTTATTGTCATGGACGAGCCCACCGCTGCATTAACCGAGAGAGAAATACAGAAACTATTCGAAGTCATTGCCTCACTGAAGAAAGAAGGCGTCTCTATCGTCTATATTTCGCACCGGATGGAAGAGATTTTTACGATATGTGATCGAATCACCGTTATGCGGGACGGGAAAACCGTAGACACGAAGCCCATTCCTGAGACTAATTTTGACGATGTAGTTCGGAAGATGGTAGGTCGTGAATTAACAGACCGATTCCCTGAGCGTACTTCTAAACCTGGAGAAGTGGTTCTTGAAGTTAAGAATGCATCCAAGAAAGGGCAATTTAAAAATGCTAATTTCACTGTGCGAGCTGGTGAAATCATAGGATTCTCCGGATTAATGGGATCAGGACGTACAGAAATGATGAGAACATTATTCGGATTGGAATCACTAGATCAGGGTGAAATCTGGGTGAAGGGACAGAAGGTTACCATTCGAAATCCCAATGATGCTATGCAGGCTGGAATCGGCTTCGTTACAGAGGACCGCAAAGATGAGGGGTTAGTCCTTGATTTCTCGATTCGAGATAATATGGTGCTGACGAATTTATACGACTTCGCCCCTAAGGGTGTAATCAATGCTAAGAAGGAACAAGAATTCGTGGATATGCTTATTAAACGACTGCAAATAAAGACACAATCATCATCCACTTTGGTCCGGAATTTATCTGGGGGTAATCAACAAAAAGTAGTTATCGCCAAATGGATTGGTATTGGCCTCAGTGTTCTTATCCTTGATGAGCCTACACGCGGCGTCGATGTTGGGGCAAAAAGGGAAATTTATCAGCTTATGAACGAATTAACTGAACGTGGTGTCGCCATTATTATGGTATCCTCAGAACTTCCTGAAGTCTTAGGGATGAGTGACCGCATCGTAGTTGTTCATGAAGGGGAAATCAGTGGAGAACTTTCACAACAAGAAGCTACGCAAGAAAAAATCATGACGTTAGCTACAGGGGGGCAATAGTAATGACTACTATCAAAGATGAGAGTGTAAAGAAAGGTTTCCAAATCGGGCAAATCACGCAGAAATTAGGGCCATTACTAGGGTTAATCATTCTAATTATTATCGTAACCGTGCTGAACCCAAGTTTTATGGAACCCCTTAATATACTGAACTTGCTTAGACAAGTCGCAATTAATGCGCTTATCGCTTTTGGGATGACCTTTGTTATTCTAACGGGTGGTATCGATTTATCAGTAGGGTCTATTCTAGCTTTATCCAGTGCCTTCACGGCCAACTTGATGTTGTCAGGTTGGGATCCAATCTTAGCTATAATTGTCGGCTGTTTAGCGGGTGGACTGATGGGGATGGTCAACGGACTGATGATTACGAAAGGCAGAATGGCGCCTTTTATCGCTACGCTGGCGACCATGACTATTTTCCGCGGATTAACACTTGTATATACGGATGGTAATCCGATCACAGGTCTTGGTGACAGCATGACGTTCCAGTTGTTTGGTCGTGGATATTTACTAGGAATACCTGTACCTGCTATCACGATGATTATCGTATTCGCTGTCCTGTGGATTGTACTTCATAAAACGCCATTTGGCCGTAAAACGTATGCCATTGGGGGGAATGAGAAGGCATCCATTATTTCAGGGATTAAAGTAGACCGCATCAAAATAATGATCTATTCCTTAACCGGTATGTTATCCGCATTGGCAGGGGCTATCTTGACCTCTAGATTGAACTCAGCACAACCAACAGCAGGAACATCCTATGAGTTAGATGCGATCGCGGCTGTAGTATTAGGGGGGACGAGCTTAACAGGTGGTCGTGGACGTATCGTAGGTACATTGATTGGTGCCCTTATTATCGGGATTCTGAACAATGGCTTGAACTTGCTCGGCGTATCATCATTTTACCAAATGGTAGTTAAAGGGATCGTTATTGCGATTGCTGTGCTCATAGACCGCAAGAAAGCCGTATAAGGGGGATTCGACATGAAAAAGCTCACATTAATTTTTACTTCCTTACTATTGATTCTTATGACGGGTTGTTCCTTAGAGCCTCCAGAGTGGGCTAAGCCTAGCAGCGGCGGGGGTCCGGGGAATATGAAGATTGGATTATCCATATCTACCCTGAATAATCCGTTCTTTGTATCCGTTAAAGATGGAGTTTTGGCAGAAGCTAAGAAGTTAGGCATGGAAGTTCTCGTTATCGATGCGCAGAATGATTCGGCCAAGCAAAGTAATGACGTAGAAGATTTAATGCAAAAAGGTGTAAATGCGCTGTTAATCAATCCAGTTGACTCTTCAGCGATCTCGACGGTTGTTCAAACGGCGAACAGTTTAAGTATTCCAGTCATTACGTTGGACCGTTCTGCAGATAAGGGAGATATAAAAGCCCTTGTTGCCTCTGATAATGTAAAAGGTGGATCAATGGCGGCAGAATATATTGTTGAGCAGCTTGGAAAAGGTGCAAAGGTTATTGAGCTTGAGGGATCACCGGGAGCTTCAGCCACTCGTGAACGTGGGAAAGGATTCCATGAAATCGCCGACACTGAGCTTGATGTGATTGCGAAGCAAACCGCAGACTTTGACCGTACGAAAGGGTTGACCGTTATGGAGAACCTGCTCCAAGGAAACCCAGATGTACAAGCGGTCTTCGCTCATAATGATGAAATGGCTCTGGGAGCTATTGAAGCGATTCAAAGTTCAGGTAAGAATATCCCTGTCATTGGTTTTGATGGTAATGAAGATGCACTCAAATCCATAGAGGCGGGTAAACTGACAGGTACTGTTGCTCAACAGCCTGCATTAATTGGACAGTTAGCGATTCAAGCAGCGAAAGATGTGTTAGATGGCAAGACGGTTGAACAACTGATTGCCGCACCTCTTAAACTGGTTGTAAAAGAATAAATAAACGGTTATAGAAAAACACTGCATTCGCCAATTTGGTGAGTGCAGTGTTTTTGGTATACATAAGCTTATTTTTCCTCAATTACTCTATCCGGTAACTGTGTCACATAACTATCTGACAGATGGAGAAGCTCTAAAGCGCATTCGAACTCATCCTCTGTAGTTTGTTGCGTGTGGTTACCATCCCCAGATAAGGTATAATGCTGACCGTCCTCGAAGCCACTGCCAGATAGGAAGAGCTCTTCATTATTTACGAAAGAGCCTGTTGGCAGATAATATCGCTGAGGTAGTAGGTTGTAAGTCGATTGATTTAGTAAATCTTGACCAAAATGAATATGATCCGCTAGAGATACACCCAATAAATTAGATACAGTAGGCAAAATATCCACTTGTCCGCCTAGCTGTTCTTTTACACTTGGCGTTGTAATTCCTGTCGCAGATAGGATAAATGGAATATTAATTAATTCGCGTTCTGTATATTCATGACCCAGGATCTCCTGTAGTAGGACGTGATCATCCTCTTTCAAAGAGAAGATAGGAAGTCCGCGGTGATCTCCGTACAATGCAATCAAGCTGTTATCCCAAACCCCATTTTGTTTGAGTTCGTCAATAAAAAGTCCAAGCGCATAGTCAGCATAATTCTGAGCACGAATATAATCTCCGACTAACGTTCCTTCGAACCGTTCTGGTAGGGCCATTTTGTATTTATCCTCAGGAATTGAGAATGGATTATGCGCTGACATTGAAATGACATGAGAGTAGAAAGGCTGATCATTCTGATCCATCCTTGCTAGCTCTGCAGCAGTTTTCTCATACAATACTTCATCAGATGCTCCGTAAAATACCGTGTCCTCTTCACCATAGTATTCCTTATCGTAATATCGATTAAATCCTAAGGCACTATAAAGCTCTCCACGGTTCCAAAAATCGACTTCATTCGTATGAAAGGTTGCCGTATCATAACCTTGCGCTTGAAGTAACTTAGGTAAGCTTGGAAGTTCTTTTGGTGCATACATTTGAGTGGCTGGACCATCAGGTGGAACATAGAAAGAAGTATTTACAATGAATTCGGCGTCAGAAGTATTTCCTTGTCCTACCTGCTGGTAGAAACGTGGAAAGTAGTAGCTGCTAGCCGCAAGCTTGTTCATATTCGGTGTGATTTCTACGCCGTCAATCTTAAGATTGATTAAGAAGTTCTGGAAAGATTCCATCTGCAGAATGATCAGGTTCTTTCCTTTGGCGGCTCCAAATAAAACTGGATCAGTGGAGGCTTGAATTCCTTTAGTTTCGTCAATTGCTGCTTGTGTAATCTTAGAGACGTCAATTTGTTCTTCCTCTTGATTGGCTAACAGAGAGTAAGCTTCATAATTGAGAATGCCCATCTGCTCTGCTTTTACAGTTTCGTTCATACTGGCCCGGTTAGGGAAAATATTCATTGCGCAAATGATGATGGAAATACAGAATAAGATCGCAACCGCTTTCCGGTTACTTTTACGCGACATGGCTTTTTTCCAATCAAGTGCCTTTTGTTTTCTAAACATGACCAAGCTAATGACAATGATATCTACGAAAATAAGCATATATTGCGGACGCAGAACCGAAAAAATACTTTTCTTAACAGCTCCAACTTGTTTGACTTGATCTAATACTTGCGAAGTAGCAATGATGCCAAAATGATTATGATATACAATGAGTGAGAAAAATAGTGTAGTGATCAACACATTGACCAGCATGTAAATGGCAATTTTCCGTTTTGTTGCGAACCATTCAATCAAGCAAAAGACTAGAAGCACAAAAGGGATTTCTTTAAGCCATGTGGTCCAAGTAGGCCCATCTTCGAATAAAAAATACCAAGCAAAATAACTTTTAACCAGCATAATGAGAGAGAAAAATAATAGAGATCTTTTACTAAGTGTACGAGGTTCTTTAAACGGCATCTCTTATGCCCATCCTTTTCTTTTCTTTTAGATTAGTTCATTCTATTACATTGAAGTGTTTAAAATCAACTAGATTGGGGTATGGGAGAGACTTATTTTCCTTAATATTACATTTGGGTGAATGAAACCGTACATATTATATAAAAATTATTTTTATGCGAAATGAACTTTTTAAGGTACTCCTAACTCTTATAAAGGAGAGAGGTGAAGGTATGGATGTCGCACGGTGGGTGAAAAAAGCCAAAAAGGGGAATAAAGAAGCGTTGCTCCACTTAATCATGTCTGAAAAAGACGTTTATTATAGGCTAGCATTCAGCTATATGAGGAATACACATGATGCCATGGATGCCATGGAGGAAATGATCGTCACACTGTACGAAAAGATCGATCAACTAAAGAAAGAAGAAGCTTTTTATAGCTGGAGTAAGACGATTTTGGTGAATGTGTGTAAAAAACTACTTCATAAGCGCGGGAAACAGGTGCTTTTAGAGGATTGGAGTACCGTTGACGATAGGGATTTAGTCCAAGCTGTGAGTAGTGATCCTTTTCGCAGAAGTGAGCAGCAAATGGATATTGAGACCTTGTTGCTACAAGTAAATGAGCATCAAAGAGAAGCGATTCAATTAAAGTATTTTCATGATCTCGATTATCAAACGATAGCTGACCTTACAAAGGTTTCGATAGGAACTGTTAAATCAAGAATTTACCATGGAATACAAACGCTCAGAAATCATTTCGGAGGTGATGTTAATGAATAACATCGAGCAACGATTAGCTGATGAGAAGACGCGCATAGCGTCCATTACCGCACCTGAAGAATTAGAAATGAGATTAAGAAAGGCATTGAATTCGGCTCCCGCAAAAAGAACGAAAAGAATAGCACCGATTTGGAAGGTCGCGGCGGTTGTTGTATTAGTGACAGTGATATCTGGACAGAACTACAATGCTTTTGCTTATTATGGGAAGCAGCTTTTTGGTTTTGATGAATTGCTTCAAGGCACAACGTTACAACAGCTAAATGAAAAAGGGATGGGACAAAACATCAACAAGAAGACAATGTTATTAGATGGGACGGAGCTTACCATTAACGGAATTATGGCGGACGCCAATCAATTCATTATGTATTACACGTTAACTAACCCAAATGGATTAGAGGATATGTCTGTTGACGCTTTTAGACCTTCTAAAATAAGTGGTTTTTTAACTGATTCTAACGTAGTAAGTGGGACCTCATTAATCAATGAAGAACATACGGAGATTAAAGGAACGATGTCGTTTGACAGCGTAAATCCATTTTCGAAAAAATTAACACTACACTTTTGGCAGCAGCTAGAAGTGAACGGTCAGATGAGCGAAGGGACTGTTACGTTTCCTTATAACCCGAACGAGGCCATGCAAGCTCAGATTAAACAATCGATCAACAAGAAGGTTAAAGTGGACAAAGGTACGATTACGTTTAAATCGATAACAGCTACACCAACGATGACTGTAATTAAAGGGAAGCTGGATGTCGAGAATTTTGATCGGGTGAATTTAGCATTACATGGGATACAATTAATTGTGAATGGAGCGCCTGTAGAGATCTTGGGGAGTGGCAGTCAATCTTCTTTAGGTGGAAGAAACTTTGATATTCGCTTCGATACGTTGCCAAAAGAGCTGCATTCCATGCAGATAATCGTTAAAGATTTTGCTGGATATCAGAAGCTGGACGAAAAGTATGTCCTCCAGACTTCCATAAGTGACAAGCCATTAAAGCTGGGTGATAAAGAACTATGGTTAAAGGATGTATCCAAAACCTCTCAAGGCATTGAAATAACGATTGCTTCTGACGATGATGTAATGCTGGATGGTGTGTCTATAGAAACGAACAACGAGAGTACGCCTTTAAAAACAACGATCAATCAAAAAGAGATCAAGCAAGCGGACGGTAAACTAATGAAAGAACGAACTTTATTATTTGATACACAAACGGAGCCTGAATCACTTCTTATAGAAGGAATGCACTACTTAAAGGCATACAACAAAGTGATTGAGATACCTGTAAAGTGAAAAGAAGTGCGATATCCATTTTTTATAACATATGGTAATCTATATGGACGTGAGAAAAGGAGGGGCACATGGATAATACAGGAGTTTATGAGGTGAGTCGTCCTTCTTTAATGTCACTTCTGCTATCAATGATTATTTCAAGTGGCTTACTATTGACAAGCGTCATAAAAAATTCGAACGGTAAAGTACTTTCGTATATCGGATATTTTTGGGTAATCTTTTGTCTGATAGTTGTAATCGTATTGCTCTATAGGATCATTACGATTAGAAGGTTCATTGAAATCAAGATTCTTCCGGACTCGATAATAGTTGGAAATAAAGAAATTGAAGCAAACCGAATTGAGAATATTTATGTAAAGGGCTATTTCAAGCCGGTAATAGGGATTAAACCTGTTGATCATAAATTTGCTCCCTATAGATTATGTTTTAGTTTTCTTGAACAGGAATACAGGGGAATGAAAGAACTAACCAAATGGGCTGAACGTAATCAAGTTAAACTGTCTCCCAAAAGATTTATGAGATGGCTCTAAGGGGCTTTGGCAATACAAGGGGTGTTCCAAGAGCCTTAAAATGGCTGATGGGGCGCCCTGTATTTTTTCTCCAAGCACCAAGATGTAATATCCATTTTTTATAACATATGGTAATCTATATGGACGTGAGAAAAGGAGGGGCACATGGATCATATAGGGGTTTATAGAGTAAGGCGTCCGTCGTTAATACCACTGCTGATAAGCATCAGTGTGCTATTGGGTATTCAATTATTTCAAATTTATAACCTGAACCATCGCTATACAGCTAGCGACGATTTAGTGCTTTCTTGTTTACTTTATGGTCAGGCTATTTTTTGTCTGATAGTCGAAATCGTGTTAGTCTACAGAATATTTACCATCAGAAGGGTTGTTGAAATTCAGATTCAACCGGAATCTATATTAATAGAAGATCTAAGAATAGAAGCAGATCGGATTAATGATATTTATATAAAAGGATATTTTAGTCCTGTAGTTGGGATTAGACCTAAAGTGAATAAATTTGTTCCTTATAAATTATGTTTTAATTTTCTGTCACAAAAAGATGAAGATGAAGTGATGAAACAGTTAAAAGCTTGGGCTGAACGAAATCAGATCAATGTGTCGCATAAGAGTTTTTCGAGATGGCTATAATCTCTTCTAATCTAATAGGTGAAATGAAAGACACTGACTCCTTGTTGGTGTCTTTTTATGTTTAACCGACACGTCATATGACATCTAACAAAGCTAATTGGTGACAGAACGTTTCTAGCTGGAATAGCATTCCCTTTGTGATACTCATAACAGGTTAACCATTCACAAATAACATTTTAGAGGAGAATAGATTATGAAGAAAAAGATACGCAAGCTCAGCGTCATCGCACTATTATTATCAACAGCAGTATTTACAGCATGTTCAGTACCAGTCTCCAACAACGCAACAAGTTCGGAAGGATCTTTTAATGGAAAAGAAATCGAAGCTTTCGTGGACCCTATATTTGCTCAAAAAATGAAGGAATACAACGTGAACGGATCCAATTTTGTAGTGGTTAAAGACGGAAAGGTGCTCGTGAATAAAGGGTACGGATATGCGGACAAAGAAAAGAAAACACTTGTAGATAAGAATACCGTCTTTCAGATCGCATCCGTGTCGAAGACATTTACTGCTTTAGCAGCTTTGCAGCTAGTGGAACAAGGAAAGATGGATCTTGATCACGATATCAATGCGTATCTTGGAGGAATGAAAGTACCTAATGAAACGGAAACTCCGTTAACCTTAAGAAGTATGTTGTCATACACTACGGGCTTTGATTACCCGGATAAAGCTAACTTTGTTGCACCGGAATATGTAGATCAAGACATCCCCATGAAAAAGTTTATGACGGAGCATATGCCGACGGTCGTTCGGACGCCTGGTGAAGCGTATACCTATGATAATTTTGCCTTTTTACTTGCGGGCTATGCGATTGAGAACGTAAGTGGTACCCCGTTTTATAAGTATATGGAGAACCATGTGTTCAAACCGTTAGGAATGAATTCTACTAGTGCACGTTTTACCCCAGAACTATTAAATAGAATGGCTACACATTATGCTCCAGATGGCAAACCTCATCCAACTTATGGGCATGCTCCTACTGATGGGCCACAGGGCAGCATCCTTTCAACTGGTGAAGATATGGCTAAGTATTTAACTCTTTTTCAACAACAAGGTAGTGTGAATGGAAAGCAAATCATTAGTAAAGAAACCACAAAGATGATGCAAACCTACTCTGTATTTGCGAATGAATTGCTTCCGATGACGACGGTTGGAGGATTTGAAGGGTATCGTAATGATCTGATGAATGGCTATCATGTAGTTCTCAAAGGTGGAAATATGCCTGGTCATCAATCCCTAATCGTATTATTACCAGAGGAGAATACCGCTTTCTACATGTCTTATAACAATGACACAATGATGAGCTTAGATATTTATGAAGCCTTGATGGATCACTATTTCCCTGAAAAGAAAGCACCAGAGGCGCCAACGTATCTCCCATTGCCTGCATCAGAAGCTGCTAAATATACTGGAACTTATTTGAATACCAGATTCTATTTCTTGAAATCGAACTTCACCTATGCAGATGGCAATCTGATTATGGAAACTGGAACTAGCGGTACACATACGTTACGAATGATTAATCCGTTATTGTTCGAAGATGAATTAGGTAACAAATTGGCCTTTAAAAAAGATCATAAAGATCAGATCGAATACTTTTATTATACGAATCCTAATAGCCCAGACTTTGTTTCAGATGCTCGTAAGGTTCACACGAAGCCAGCATTTGCTGATGTATCTGAGGACAACGCTTATAAATCTTACATCTACAACATGTATTCGCTTGATGTGATAAGTGCTAAATCTGGCAACCATTTCGAACCACAGGGAACCATGACACAAGGTGAGTTTATGGATGCTTTAATTCTTGCCCATGGATGGTACGGGTTTCCTCATTTAATTGAGGGGAATAAAGAATTAACGAAAAAAGGTATTCCTAGTATTGATCGTAATGCTGTCATCACAAGACAAGAAGCGGCCGTTATGATCCAAAATCTAAAACAAGCTAAGCAAGCTTCAGAAATTACGCTTAAAGGTGATACAGACTCATGGGCCACTGATTCGATCAAAGCATTAGTGTCACAAGGCATTGTAGATCCTGATACAAAAGTGAATGATGATGGGTCTGTCGATTTTCGTTCTAAAAAGTCCTTGCTTCGCCAAGAAGCGAGTGCATTACTTGATCTTGCTTTTGGATATTATACGTTGCCAATCAAACACTAAAAATTGGACACCTCAGAGAGACTCTTTGGGGTGTTTTTTTAAATGATAGGTTTAGAGCAAATGAAATTATCGGTAGTATAAGGTTGTTTTAAATGCTAAAATTACCCAAAAGTATACTCTATACAGCAAGGAGGTATTTTTTTGGATTACAAAGGGTCATCGGTGTATGACAATGTGGATTTTTTCTATAACTATTTATTGAGAAGAAACAGAGCGGATAGCCCAAATAACATTATTGAAAAGCCGGTTATATATGATCTAATGGGCGATGTATTTGGGAAAAAGTTGCTCGATTTAGGATGCGGGGATGCTAAGTTCGGATATGAGTTGCTTGAGCAGGGATGTAACTTTTACGAAGGTGTGGAAGGTTCAAGTAATATGTTCAAAGCGGCAAAAGAACTGTTAAATACATCTAAAAGTGAGATTCACCATGCTACTATGGAGAGTTGGAATTACCCAAAAGAGAAATATGATTTGGTAATCTCTCGGTTAGCTATTCATTATTTACAAGACCTAGAACCAATCTTTGATAGTATCCGTAGTGCGCTTATCCCTAATGGTCAGTTTATTTTTAGTGTACAGCATCCGGTTCTAACATCATCCATGAAAAGTGCAACAACTTCAGAAAGAAAGTCGGACTGGATCGTCGATAATTATTTTGAAATGGGTAAGAGAATGGAGCCTTGGATTGGAGAAAGTGTAGTTAAATACCACAGAACTTTTGAAGAGTATTTTCAGTCACTGAAAAATGTAGGATTTAAAATAGAGGATATTAGAGAATGTAAACCAAATCCTCAGTTTTTTGATAGTGAAGGCGAGTATAAGAGAAGGATGAGGATCCCACTTTTTCTCGTGTTTAAATGTATAAAATAGTTTGTTGAAGTAACGCTAGTCTAATGAGCATATGAATGAAAAGAGGAGGTCTACGATGAAACGAATGCCATATATACGCCCCACTGAGCATTATGATCAACAAATTATTGAGATCGATGAGCAGATTTGTGCATTGATAAAACAACGTAAAGAATGCTCAGATAATAATCCAGGATTCCCACCATTTGAGTATATTTCTGATTGGGCGGGCAAGTTTGAACTTTACGAGGATTTTTTGAAATCGGTATTTGGGACATTATATAATGAAGAACATTTTAAGCCGATGGTCGAGCCAACTGATTTTAGAAAACATGTTGCTGTTCTACAATCTATTGAGGCAGATGAGTTCTTCTATACACTGACCTCTATACGACAATACAGTAATGCAAGTGTTATCACGCTTAGTATGGATTGGGATATTACCTCTGAATTATATGCTAATAAACCTAATCACTTTGAGTTATATATAGATAAATCTTATGATAGTCGAATGACGAATGGTGGAAGTTCATCAGGACATGCAGCCTATAACTACGTAGTATCTCCACCTCTCCCAGATGATATCTCCGGTATTACATTAGTGTTTAAGGAATTTAGTGTACCCTTAAAGAAGGATGGGACAGGCACTGAGATTGTTTTTAAGCTAGAGTAACTATACAAGGGATTTTTAACAATAGAATTAAGCAGGAAGAGGTACGTATTAATGAATCAAATGATATGGCTGACTGGGTTATCTGGTTCAGGTAAATCAACACTTGCTGAGGAACTGAAAAAGCACATTGAGAACTGCTACATTCTGGACGGTGATACATTGAGGAAAGGAATTAATCAGGATTTACAATTCAGCGAAGAGGATCGATTGGAAGTCGGCAGGAGAATTGGTGAGATTGGAAAAATTCTGCTTGATGCGAACCTGAATGTGATCGTTGCCTCGATCTCACCTTACCGCTCCACACGTGAAAAGGTCCGTTCTCTCATTGGGGATTCCTACAAGGAAGTCTATGTGCAATGCCCTCTGGAAGTATGTGAGGGGAGAGATCCGAAAGGTCTATATAAACAAGCAAGAGCCGGACAAATCAAGCATTTTACAGGTATTGACTCTCCATATGAAGAGCCTATTTGCCCGGATGTGATCGTAGAGACAGACAAGATTTCTTTAGAGGAATGCGTGTCGAAGATCCTTCACTACACATCAGCTATGCGAAGGAAATAAAACATTTATTAAATTTGATAGAAAAGACGAGCGAACCAATCAAGGGTTGCTCGTCTTTTTTACGTTCCACTGTCAGTAACAACGCTGGAAAATAGTTCTGCTAATATCATTGTAAATGATAATCATTATCATATATGATGGGGGGTATAAATCTCTCAACATGGAGTGATAGAGAAGGGGGAGCGCAAGACGGTGACATTGAATGATCAAGCTTTACTATGGAATCAGGCATTCATCAAGATCATAGATATACGGCATACAAGAATGGAACAAGGCGAGGAGCTGCATGCGTACAGAATGCCCTCAAGCGTCTTCTTATATGTGAGTAGAGGTAGCGCACATCTCCAATTGGACGGCATAGCACACCGCGTCAGCCGGTTTTCCTTGCTCCATGGGGGCAAGGGTCTCTACCTTGATATTACGGCAGATGAGCTGCTGGAATACTATATTATTTTGTATAAAGCGGTACTAGCGCTACCATCCCGTCAAGAAACGATCAAGCTGATGGAGAAGCACAATCCGTTTCAAATGCAATATGTTTTTAAGCCCCATTATCCGATTTCCGTTTTCCATCATGTCACCTCCATGAGCAAGGAGTGGCATCGTTCAGATCTACTAAATAAGCTTCAAGTTAAAGCGATATTTTATCAAATGGTTTATGAAATTCTAGAGCAGATGGAACGCCAGAATATCATAGCCGTTAAGCCTGACTTGGTGGCCCAAGCAGTTCGTTATATTCATGAACGTTATCGGGAGCCGATAACGCTTGAGAGGCTGCTTGAACACCTTAGTTGCAGCTCCAGACAGCTACTGCACGCCTTTAAGAAGCAAGTGAGAACGAGCCCAATCGATTATTTGATTCAATTGCGGATGAGCAAAGCGAAGAATCTGCTTCTTTCCACAGATTTCACGTTGAAGGAAATTGCCGAGAGTGTAGGCTATACCGACAGTTATTATTTCAGCCGTATCTTCAAGAAATACGAGGGTGTTTCTCCCACTAGCTTTAAAGAAGCTGCGTTACAACAGGAGCAACGTCGAAATAATCCATCCTTCGTGTTCAGATCTCCCATTGTTGCTAGAAGGCAGCAACGTTATATTGGTAATGAGTTTGAGAATCATTATCAATATAGAAGAGAAGGGGAAATACCGATGTATCGTAAGTCAAGAACAACAATGGCAGCAACCTTATTATTTTGTTTCGTTCTCTTTTTGAGTGCATGCTCGACAGGGGGAACGAATGTCACACCAACAAGCAACAGCACGTCTACTAATAATGTTGCTACTTCCGCAAGTCCAGCTGCAAGTCCTTCGACGGATGTAAGCAATGACACAAGAGTGATTAAGCATGCGATGGGGGAAGAAACGCTTACCGGCGTCCCTGAACGTGTTGTCATATTGACCAATGAAGGAACAGAGGCACTTTTGGCACTGGGCATCAAACCGGTCGGAGCCGTTCAGTCTTGGATTGGTGACCCTTGGTACGACCATATCAAGAAAGACATGGAAGGTGTTACGGTTGTGGGAGACGAGCTTCAGCCGAATATTGAATTGATCGCGAGCCTCAAGCCGGATCTGATTATCGGTAATAAGGTCAGACAAGAGAAAATCTACGACCAATTAAAGCAGATAGCTCCGACGATATTCTCCGATGACCTGGCGGGAGATTGGAAAATCAATTTCAAGCTCTACTCCGAAGCTTTAAACAAGCAGGAAGAAGGAGAGCGGGCGATGGCGGTCTTCGATAAACGAGTTGCAGAAGTCAAGGCGAAGCTTGGTAGCAAAGCAGACACGAAAGTATCTGTAGTCCGCTTCTCCGCGAAACAAGTGCGTATCTATCAGAAGCAAACATTCTCTGGCGTGCTCTTGAGCCAATTAGGAATTGCACGGCCTGAGTCGCAGGATAAAGATTCCTTTATCGAAGTTATGACCAAAGAGACGATCCCTAGCATGGATGGTGATGTGCTCTTCTATTTCGTGTCGGAGACTCCGGGCAAGGACGATGCATCGAAGGTCGTGGAGGAATGGAAGAAAGATCCGTTGTTCCAAAATTTGAGCGTTTCAAAGAACAACAAGGTGATTCAAGTCGATGAAGCGATCTGGAACTCAGCAGGCGGATATGAAGCAGCCAATCTGTTGCTGGACGAACTCGTTAAATACTTTGATGTGAAATAATAAAGGCGTATCGAATCAACAAGCTGACGCTGTATTCGCGTCAGCTTGTTGACGATTCCGGCAGTTAAGTTGTTAAGACTGCCAGTGAATAGGAGGCTCGGTGTAGACGTGAATGGTTCTTTCCTAAGCAAGCGAAAGCTCGCCGGCCTGATTGTCGGCGCGATTTTGCTTCTATTTAGTATGTTATGCAGTGTATTGTACGGTCTTCATCAATTCAGCTTGAAAGATCTATGGCTGGCTTACAGTCAATTCAACGGTTCCAATGAACATCTTATTCTGACGAGGGTTCGTGTTCCCCGAACACTGATTGCGGCACTGGTGGGGGCAAGTTTAGCAGTAGCCGGGGCGATTATGCAGGTTCTGACCAAAAATCCGCTGGCTTCGCCCTCTGTTTTCGGTGTAAATGCGGGCGCTGTGCTATTTATTGTCATCGGGCTACTCGTATTCGGTTCCTCGTTAACGATGAGCGGCATGGTCTGGCTTGCTTTTGCAGGTGCGGTCGCAACCTCGGTGGTTGTCTATACGCTTGGATTGCAAGGAGGCGGTTTCGAGCCGATAAAGCTGACCTTGGCCGGCGCTTGTATGGCAGCTTTCGCTTCCTCTATTACATCCGGCATTATTTTAATTAATAAGCAGTCGTTGGAATCCGCCCTATTCTGGATGATCGGCTCTGTAGAAGGAAGAAATCTGGAGCATTTACTGATGGTTCTACCTTATATGGCAATAGGAATGACGATCTCATTATTACTATCAGGCTCGTTAAATATTATGGCGATTGGAGACGATAGCGCGAAGAGCTTGGGACAGCGTCTAACGCTGGTCCGCGTGCTGTCGGCTACGGCAATTGTACTATTGGCGGGAAGCTCGGTAGCAGCAGCTGGTCCGATTGCTTTCATAGGACTTATTGTCCCTCACTTATGCAGATACATCGTTGGGCATGATTTCAGATGGCTGCTTCCTTATACCGCATTAGTTGGGGCGATTCTTTTGGTGACTGCGGATTTAGCATCGCGCTTTATTCTGGAATCCAGAGAAGTTCCGGTTGGTGTCGCAACGGCGATTATCGGCGTTCCTTTTCTGATCCATGTGGCTAGGAGGAAACAGCATGCTTAAATCGCGTATAGCAAAGCATTCGTTCTTGTTGTTTTTAGGTTTAACTTGTCTCGTTGCCGCCTTATCGCTCCTTAGTTTATCCGTTGGGGGAGTTAGCGTACCATTAAAAGAGGTACTTGCTTCTCTTACGGGGCGAAACGCAGAAGCCAGTAACCTGATCATTATGCAGTTCCGTTTGCCTCGAATAGCAGCCGCTATACTCATTGGCGCAGCATTGGCAGTAGCAGGTGCGCTATTACAGGGTGTCATTCGCAATCCGCTCGCTTCACCTGATCTTCTGGGTGTAACCGGGGGAGCATCGGTAGCTGTGGTTGCCTTTATGACTTTCGTGACCGGCTACAGTATCCACTGGGTACCGTTCATTGCCATCGGCGGCGCGTTGGTTGCGACCACCATTAATTATGTATTTGCCTGGAAAAAAGGTGTGTCACCGTTTCGGCTGGTGCTGATCGGCATTGGCATTTCTACAGCAATGGGTGCGCTCACTACATTCCTGCTAATTAGCGGGCCGGCTTATTTGGCCGCTCAAGTGCTGAATTGGATGACGGGAAGCATCTACGGTACCAATTGGAGTTACATTGAAGTGCTGTGGCCGTGGGTAGCAGTATTCATTCCTTTATCGTTTCTGCTCGCAAAGGAATTAAATGTGCAATCCTTAGGTGAGGATGTCGCTATTGGGCTTGGAAGCAGGGTTCAGCTAAGCCGGATGATTCTCTTGTTTTATAGTGTTGCACTTGCCGGAGCTGCAGTTGGCGTAGCCGGGACGATATCGTTTATCGGATTGATGGCACCGCATATAGCCAGAATGTTTGTCGGAAATTCTTACAAGCTGATCATCCCGGTATCCGCGTTGATAGGTGCGATTATTCTACTGTTGGCGGATTTGGCAGGAAGAATGCTTTTTCAGCCGCTAGATGTTCCGGCCGGTGTATTCACAGCAGGCATTGGTGCTCCTTTTTTCATGTATCTGCTGTTTAAGCGCAAGAAGATCTAGATCCCCTTTCGTGGGGATTGAGAACAGAGGGAGGCAAAGAATGACTCAGGGATTGGAGCTTTTTGACGTAACCATTATCGGTGGAGGGCCGGCGGGCTTGTATGCTGCCTTTTACAGCGGCATGCGCGACATGAAGACGAAGCTGATTGAGGCGAGAGAGGAGCTCGGAGGAAGGACGTTAATATATCCGGAAAAGATCGTCTGGGATGTCGGTGGCATGGGGCCTACTCGTGGCGCTCAACTTACAAAGCTCATGATTCAGCAAGCTCAAACCTTTGATCCGACCATTGTGCTAGGGCAACAAATTACAGGGTTGGAGAGATTGGTTGATGGCACGACACGCATAACGTCTGCAACCGGAGAACAGCATTGGAGCCGGACGCTGATCTTGGCCGTAGGTCATGGTGCGTTAAAGCTTGCTAAGCTTAGCCTGTATGGAGCGGAGAATTACGAGAAGGGAAATCTCCATTATACCGTTACGGAATTGGAGAGCTTTCGCGGTAAAAGAGTGTTAATCTCCGGAGGCGGTGATTCAGCTGTTGATTGGGCTAATGAACTAGTGGGTATCGCTTCATCGGTTACGCTCGTGCACCGCCGGGACCGCTTCAGCGGTCTGGAGCGGAATGTGAGGCGGATGATGGCATCTGGTGTTCAAGTCCTCACGCCTTATTCCATTACGGATTTATACGGGGATGGCACGCTCCTTGATGCTGTTTCGATTGCACAATTAAATGAAGACGGGGAATGGACGGATGAAACAGAACCGGATCGTATCGCGGTGGACGCCGTCTTAATTAATCATGGGCTCAGCGGTGATCTCGGTCCAGTGTTACATTGGGGGTTAGCGAGAACAGATTGGAATTTTAATGCGGACGAGAAGCTGGCAACCAATCTTCCGGGTGTATTTGTGGCTGGTGATATTGCAAATTACGGCAGTAAGCTGTATCTTATTGCTGGAGCTTTCACGGACGCGGCTTTAGCCGTGAATAGTGCTAAGATGTATATCGAGCCGGATGCGCCAACAAGAGTGCAGGTTTCCTCGCATAACGGCAATTTTGATGAAAAGAACAGAGCGTTTGAACTTGTAGAGGAACGAAGCTGAAATGATTGGAGATGGTATAGCTGAACTCATTAAAAAATAAAATAGCAATCGTTACTGGAGCAAGCAGATCCACAGGGATCGGTACAGCCATATGCCGTTCACTTGCAAGCCAGGGGGTGGATATTTTCTTTACGCATTGGCATCCCTTTGATGAAACAGAAGGGAATGGTGGAGAAAAAGAATGGCCGGATCAACTATGTGCAGAACTGAAAAGTTTGGGAGTCAGGGCAAGACATATGGAAGCAGATTTTGCCAATCCTGAAATCTCGATAAAGATTATGGATCAGGTGGAAGAGTCATTAGGAAAGGCTTCGATTTTGATTAACAATGCGGCTTACTGTGTGCCGACGAATTATCAGAATCTGAATATCACCTCATTAGATCAACATTATGTAGTGAACAATCGAGGCACGGTTTTACTCAGCACTGAGTTTGCCAAGAGATTCGAAAAAAATCATCCAAAGGGGACTCCAGGTAGAATTATCTTTATGGTCTCAAAAGGACCTGATCCTAATAATCTGGCGTATATAATGACAAAGGGTGCATTAATAGGGTTGATCGAACCTCTATCGGTTGGTTTAGCCCCACTACATATCACAGTCAATGGTTTTGATCCGGGTCCTACGGATTCCGGCTGGATAACAGATGAGATGAAAGCTCATTTTTTGCCTATGTTTCCTATGGGGAGAATTGGGTTGCCAGAAGATGCAGCTAGAGGTATTAGTTTCTTAGCGAGTGATGATTCGCAATGGATTACGGGGCAAGTGATAAAATCTGAAGGTGGATTTCTAGGGAAATAAAAAGACATGCATTACAATGGGAAATTTCCATAAGGTTTGAGATCAAATAAATACTTCAACTTGGCTGCCGATTGATGGGTAGCCTTTTTCAGCTAGTAGGCAGAATGTCGCTACAAAACATGGGAAATGATGATATAATATCCAAACTTAAGAAGGGGGAAGACCTGCATGATTACTCTCAGAAAGATTACACTAGAAAACCGACGTGCCATTTTTAACCTGGAAGTTTCAGATGATCAACGTCGCTTCGTTGCGTCCAATTTATCAAGTATGGCTTCATGTTATGTCCTTGTAACCAATGGTGGTCATCCAATTCCGTTTGCGATTTACGCGGATGAAGAGCCGGTTGGTTTTGTGATGTTGACTTATGGGATCACTGGATATGAAGTTCCATCATTCGTGAACGATAGCTATTGTATCCTGCGACTAATGATTGATAAACGATACCAGAATCAGGGCTACGGTCGAGAAGCCATGACAAGAATTTTGGAATTTATCCGCACTTTACCAGCAGGCCCCGCACAATATTGCTGGATTTCTTATAAGGCTGATAACTTGCCCGCTAAAAGACTCTATGAAAGCTTCGGCTTCCGTGACAGCGGCGAAATTATTGAAGGCGAGCTAACGACCCTATTGCGACTTTGATTTGCTTTCCACTTGGAGATCTCGAACCGTTTCGTGAAATCATCGTTACTTTGAAGCAGTATTAAATCACAATTCACGTTCGGAGATGGAACTGGCATTGATGTCTGAAAGCAATGAGAGAAACCGCTACTCGAAAATGCTAGTAACGGTTTATACTAATTATCTATATTCCAACAGTTCAATTACATTGCCAAACGGATCTTCAATGGCGCTATAGATGCCTGGAGGACACTCGCGAGGTTCATCGTATAGCACTTTGATACCAAGCAGCTTATATTGCTGAATAGAAGCGACTAGGTCCTCGACTTGGAGTCCAATTACAACTTGTGATTCTCTTGGATACTGAACTTGAGTATTGAGCTCCACTTGACAGAGTACAATCGGGATAGGTTCGTGCTTCAAGCTAACAAGGCAATCATCATATTGGGTGGAGATTTCGAATCCTAATTTATTACAATAGAAATCAATGGCAGCAGTCATATCTGCTATGTTAATAGAAATAACACTGATATTAGGCATATAATTATTCCTCCAATAGGTTAGAATACGTGCACAAATAAGGGATAGGATCATTTATTGACAGCACAATATTCCTTGACCTGCCTCTAACTTGTTCTTAAGACTTGAAAGCATCTGTGCCCAAGCCTGCTCATGCCAGCTTCTAGCGGTTTGTGACGGTTCAGATTCTGTCCATCCCGAATGACATATCGTAACAAGTGTACCATCGGAAAGAGCTTTCAATTTCATCTCAATCTGTGTTAGATTTGCGGGCTTATTCATGACTTCAGAGAACGGATCAGGACCTTTCCATTCAAAGACGAGTGTATGAGGTGCTTCTATCTGAAGTATTTTACAGCCAGCGGTACTCATCGATTGCTTGTTGCTAGGATCGAAGTAAAGTTCGTATTTCCCGCCTTCCTTCAATTCGACTAATGCTTCTGGTGCAAACCATTCCGATAGACGATCCGCTTCAGTCCATGCCTTCCAGACCAAATCTAGATTACTGTTTACGACGATTTGTGATACTAGACTCATCTGGTCACCTCTTATCAGGAAGATTTCTGTCAATTTGATTAAGTATATGTGATTAATCAGCTTGTAAAGTCTTCTAGTTTGCTCGCTTTCGGTTAAATTTCTCAAACAATAACAGCGGCAAATTAACGACGATTGGTGGATCATACGGGAGCGGATCTCTTAATAGGATTTGTACGTGTAACTTCGTTGTAATAGTCACTTCAACAGGTTCATCAAATTTTCCTCGCAAACAAGTATCTAACTTAAAATAGTCAACAGGATTCCGACTCCATGGAATACCTGCTGCAAGTATGTAATACGTACCAGGTGAGATATCAGTAAATATGCATTGGCGATTGCGCATATTGAGCGCAGTACCGACGATGGGTTTCTGATCGGGAATGGGGCGTGGAAATAAACCTATAAATAATAGACCGCGAAAATCCGGTGGTGTCTCTAGCTGACAGTGAATGCACATTTGTGGTGAGGATGGCAATATATCAGATGATAAGGGTGTGTGTTCATATTGATTCATATGGGAGAATAATTCAGATGAAGTGGCTGCAAACTTCTTAGGTGATAGGCCGACGAATTGCTTGAACCGATGATGGAAGGAGCCGGCACTTCGGAAGCCTATCGAGAGCATAATCTTCGTTAGTAACGAAGGTTGTTTCAGCAGCGCTTGTTTACCAGATTCTATCCGCAAGGCGGACAAGTATTGGCGTGGTGAAATTCCTGTTGCCTTCTTAAATATTCTAGTGAAGTGATAGGCGCTATAACCGACTAGATGAGCGAGTTGCTCTGAGGTTACTTCTTCATCAAGATGCACCTTCATGTATTGAATAGCTAGCTCCGTCGCGTGGATATAGCTATGATGTGGTAGATGAGTAGGCTCTACGTTAACCATCTCCTTCATTATCATAGGGGGTTCATAGTGTGTAATATCAAAAAAACCTATATATGTAGTATTTTAGGTTTTATTTGAACGCAGTACAATGCTTAGTTGAAAATATGTAATAAGGAAAGCTCGAGGTGTGATATGGACAGAGTAGCGAATATAAGAACTGAAGAGAAGAAATATCATGACTTGTGTTACGATAGTTATAATTTGTTCGAGCCAGGTTCCTGGCTACATAGACCCGTAAAGACGGTAATCGATCTATTAGAAGAATACAAAGATCAAGAATACTTAAGTGTATTAGATTTAGGAACTGGGATTGGTAGAAATAGTATCCCCATAGCGGAATCCATGAAAAATAGAAATGGAAAGGTAGTTTGTGTTGATTTATTGGAGTCGGCCATAGAAAAATTGGAAGGTTATAGTCGAAAATTTGGAGTTGAACCATTTATTGTAACAAGACTATCTGACATTGAATATTTCATTATCGATCAAGAGGAATATGACATTATCTTAGCTGTATCTGCCTTGGAACATATAAGTTCGGAAAAAGCTCTGGAAAGTAAGCTTAACGAAATGATTATTGGAACTAAAAGAAATGGAATCAATTGCATTATTATCGGATCGAACATACAAGAGGTAATCCTTGAAAATGGACAAGAACTAGACCCGATGTTCGAAGTGAATATATCTACAGAAAGAATGATGGATTTATTAGTTCAGCAGTACACTGGATGGGAAGTTAAACAACGATTTGTAAAATCATTAGAATATAAAATTGATAGAAATGGACAACCCGTAAAACTGACAACAGATTGTATAACCTTTGTTGCTAAAAAAATATAATAAAGACTAGGAGATTGTTATGCCTTTCACTTTTGCTCATCCTATTTTTGCACTTCCTTTTAAAAATGTGAAACCAAAATACTTTAGTGCTACCGGCTTGATTCTAGGAAGTATGTCACCTGATTTTGAATATTTTATTATGCTGGAGCCTTATCAAAGTATAGGGCATTCTATAAAAGGATTAATATTGCAGGCGATTCCTCTTTGTGTGATCCTTGCAGTGATTTTCCATAGAATAGTTAAGGAGAGTTTAGTATTGCATCTTCCTTCATACTATAATATAGATCAACGAGCATACAATATCTTGAGCAAGCGGGGATTGAATTCTACAGGCTGGACAGCGTTTATCTTATCTGTGATTATCGGTTTTTTAACTCATGTGTTCATCGATGGATTTACACATTTCAATGGTTACTTTGTAGAACAATTTCCCCCATTAAGGGATATAGTGATTTATAATTTCACTTTTTATAAAATATTGCAGCATTCGTTTTCCATATTCGGATTACTCATGGTAACTTGGATCATAGTTAGGTCGTTGTATCGCCATAATGAAACGGTAACCATGATACCAACAATAACAACAAGACAAAAAAATATTTTCTGGACATCAGTAGTTGTTGTAGCGATAGCAGTAACCAGTATAAAGTTACTTTTTAGTTCGAGCAGGAATATAATTGGTATTCTTGTGGTTTCGCCTATTACAGGGGGATGTTTAGGAATATTGCTTGTATCGATCATAATAAGAGGTTTACAAAAGACAAAATAATCATAATTCGATTCGTTAAATAAATTACGAGTAAGAATATCATCGCATCATTAAAGTATCCATTGAATGTTTTTTGCAATAAAAGAATTTGTGAAATTTTGAGACTGCGGAGAAATGTGAAATAAATTCAATGGATGGTCCTATATTCAACTGCTGGCCATGGGGAGCCCTGTTTTTTATTAAGTACACGCCTCTTTTGGGATGTATAACGGACCGAGTGGACCTTATATCCTCCAGAAATGCATGTTTTAGTCGAGCTTACGGATAAATGTATGCGAAAAATCGAATACAATGTGCCGACAGTATCGTAAACGAGCCAAATGTATGCGAAAAAACGAGTACAATGTGCCGCCGGTAACGTAAACGAGCCAAATGTATGCGAAAAATCGAATACAATGTACCGACAGTATCGTAAACGAGCCAAATGTATGCGAAAAATCGAATACAATGTGCTGACAGTATCGTAAACGAGCTAAATGTATGCGAAAAACCAAATACAATGTGCCACCGGTAACGTAAACGATCTAAATGTATGCGAAAAATCGAATAAAATGTGCCGACAGTATCGTAAACGAGCCAAATGTATGCGAAAAACCGAATACAATGTGCCGCCGGTAACGTAAACGATCTAAATGTATGCGAAAAAACAATACAATGTGCCACCGGTAACGTAAACGAGCCAAATGTATGCGAAAAATCGAATACAATGTGCCGCCGGTAACGTAAACGAGCCAAATGTATGCGAGAAATCGAATAAAATGTGCCGACAGTATCGTAAACGAGCCAAATGTATGCGAAAAACCGAATACAAATGTGCTGACAGTATCGTAAACGGAGCCAGCGCCGTTATTCGCCCTGATTCACCCGGAATGGGCTTGTTATTAGGGAATAAGTAGTGCAATATGGTCCGTCCCTAATATATGTGCTTTTTTCATCGAAATAAAGGCTATGCGGTTAGTAAGCAGAACCTCACACGGATACGAGTATGGAATTACGGATGTACTCAGCTTGTAACTTTACCTCTAAGGACGCCGTCAGGTGTTTTTTTTATTATTTTAAAAATGGTTGAGAAATACATAGTTAATAAGAGGAACTTTAACTTATAATATTACTTTAGCGTATTTTTCCAGCACGCTGTCTAATCCTTTATTTTAAGCAACACTAGCCTGAAAGGAAGTTATCCCTTGTTTGAGACTTTGCTTTTGAATTTCTTGTTTTTATTGTTTCCAATCTTAATGTTTCTAATATTCTTTGAGAATCGAGCTTTTGCTTATAATAGTAAGATTCTAGTTCTATTGTCGGCAGTGACCATGTGTCTTTGTATTGCTAAACCGTTTAAACTCGATATTGGCTTTATTTTTGATTTGAGATATGTCCCATTTATTATTGTGGCTCTTTTTGGCGGGTACAAGAACGTTCTGCCGCTATATATCCTTTTAAATATCTATCGATTCTATGTGGGGGGAGAGGGGACGTTACAATCCTTTCTTTTTGCCACCACAATCCTGATCCTGGTCCCACTATATAGTAAAAGGTTCTTAAAATTAGAGTCGAAAGGTCGGATCATCGCGGCAACGAGCATCTCTTTTCTGACGATGGGATTTTACCTAATTACATTAGGTTTAACACAGGGGAGTTTAGATAGGGAATTCTGGATTCTCACCTTAAATGCCTTTACGACGCATGCCGGGGTGATGAGTATCAATATGATTCTAATAGAAAAGATAATTACTAATATTAAGAATCGCGACCGAATTATGCATTCTGAAAGATTAAATGTCGTCAGCGAGCTAGCGGCTAGTGTATCACATGAAATAAGAAATCCACTTACAGTGACCAGCGGTTTTTTACAACTGTTGAATAAATCTAATTCGATCACCCGAGAGGAAAAACAATACGTAGAACTATCTCTGCTAGAACTACAAAGGGCTGAAAAAATCGTGAGTGATTATCTCTCTTTTGCCAAGCCACAGTCCGAAAATATGGTTTATTCTAATATGAAGGCGGAGTCTGAATATACTAAAAATATCATCATGCCTTATGCCACTATGCACAAAGTAGAGGTCAAATTTAGTTTTAATAATTCGTTAAAAAAAAACTATGATCGGAACCAAATACAGCAATGTTTAATTAATCTTTATAAAAACGGAATTGAAGCCATGAAAGAAAAAGAGGGCGGCACCCTGTTCATTGATATTTCGGAAAAAAAACAAAATATTATCATCAGTATTCGAGATACTGGCATTGGAATGACTAAGGAAGAAATATCACGTCTAGGTAAGCCGTATTATTCTACCAAAGCAGAAGGAACAGGACTGGGAATGCTAATGGTCTACAGTACCATTGATAAGGTAAAAGGAAATATTGAAGTCGATAGTGAAAAAGGCAAAGGAACAACGTTTCTGATCACTATCCCAACTTAATCGGACTGTTTATCCTTTATTAGGAAAGTGTAATACCTCTCATGAATGGATTTTGTGTAAAAAGGCTACGAGCCTGTATGAATCCATCAGGAGGTGCAGCTATGGAGGTTTTTATAACTATAGGTGTCAAACTGATCATCAGCTTCTTTGGTTTGTGGATTATTACCTTTATTACTGGCCGCAAGACGCTTAGCCAATTGACACCACTCGATTTCCTGTCATCATTGATTTTAAGTGAGATTGTTGGTAATACGATATACGATGATGAGGTGAAGATCTGGCAGCTGCTGTTTGCTCTATTCGTCTGGACCGCTTTGTCTTATTTGTTTGAAAAGGCGACTACCCATTTTGTGAAGTTCGGGAACATGGCGGAAGGTCGGACAGTGTTGCTAATCGACGATGGTAATGTAAATCAGGATTTGATGGAGAAATATGATATCGAGTTTACCCAACTGCTGTTTATGCTGCGGCAGCAAAATATATTTTCTCTAAGTGAAGTAAAGTATGCTTTGCTTGAAACGAACGGTTCTTTGTCGGTTATACGCAAGTCTGAAGATGGGCAGCCGGAGCAGTCTTCTGATTTTTCCATTACAATTATAGATAAGGGCAGGCTACTGGAAGATTCCATGCGTGGCAGACCGATGAATAAGATACTGATCCACGAATGGATCGAGGAGCAAGGTTATAAACGCATTGAAGATATTGCTTATGCTGAATACAAGGAAGACGGATCGCTCTATATCATACCTAAAAACAAACGATAAACCTTGTTGTTAATAATATTCTAACGGAGGTTATCATGCTAAATTTAGGATTATTGATTTTAACCGCTCTAGTTGTGTTAGTTACGGTAATGTTTCACGCAGGAGCATTATTAGATTTTATCCGACCTAGCGTGCTACAAACTCAACTTTTTGGCCTTCACACCACATTATTTGGAGCAGTTGTGATATTAGCCTATGAGGACGGTCGCGGGATAGGAATGTTTATTGGTATAATTGGACTTTTTACGGGCATTTCGGGCTCTTTTAGAGATTCCTCTAGATCGGGTGATAAAAAGAATATCTGATAGTCTTTATATTAGGCAACATTCGGAGGGGACAAATTTCATGGGAATTTCTTTATGTAAAGCAGAAGTAAGTGATGCGGAATTTATTCATCAAATGCAAGTCAAAGCCTTTATGCCATTGCTGGAGAAATATAAGGACTATGAAACGAGCCCTGCCAATGAGTCCGTAGAAAAAATGATAGATCGAATTAATCAGCCTTTTACAGATTATTTTATGATTAAGAATTCTGATATTGCTGTGGGTGGGGTCCGAATCGTTAAAAAGGAAAACAATACTTACCGTGTCAGCCCCATATTTATTATGCCAGAATACCAGGGAATGGGGATTGCCCAGCAGGTTTTTGCAAACATTGAACAGAGATATAGCGATGCAAAAAAGTGGGAGCTGGATAGTATAGAACAAGAGCAGAGGAACTGCTATTTATATGAAAAGGTAGAGTATAAACGAACGGAAGAAACAAAGGTAATAAACGGTAAATTAACTTTAGTATTTTATGAGAAACTTATGGATTAACAAAAAAGACAGCGGACATCTTATGTCCACTGTCTTTTTTGATTACAATTAGTAAACTCTAATACGCTTCACAAAAAACGATAAAATCAATCCGATTCCTGCAATTGCTGCGATAAATAAGTAAGCATGTGTAATTCCAGCGGTTAAAATTTCAGGCTGTGCTGCTGTTGGATTTGTGTTTGCAAACCGAGTTTGTCCGCTAGACATTAGCGTAACAGCAAACGTTGTACCGAGGGCTCCTGCGATTTGCTGAAGTGTATTCATAACCGCAGCCCCATCCGGATAGTATTTCACAGGTAATTGATTTAAACCATTGGTTTGAGCGGGCATAATGACCATGGCTAATCCGATAAACATTGCGCAATGTATGAGAATAAAGGTTAGGCTACTAGTTTCAGTAGAGTTGCCTGTAAATAGAAAACCAGCAATTGTTGCAATGGAAAACCCAAGCGGCAGCAATAATTTCGGACCGAACTTATCAAATACTCTTCCAGTAACTGGAGCCATAGCTCCGTTAATCACACTGCCAGGAAGGAGTAGAACTCCTGCAGCTGTAGCTGATAACAATAACCCTCCTTTTAAATATAAGGGCAATAAAATGGCAGAGGATAAAATGATCATCATTCCTAAAAAGACCATCACCAGACCTATTGTAAACATTGGATATTTAAATACTCGTAAATTCAGCATCGGCGTTTCCACCTTAAACTGTCTGAATACAAACAGGATTAAGCTGATGACACCCACGATAAGAGGCAGATAGACAATGATTTCATTTAAAGCATGATCAGCGATGTTGCTAAATCCAAATACGATGCCACCAAATCCGAAAGTAGAAAGCAGGATGGATAAACTATCTATTTTTGGCTTAGTAATATTGGCTACATTCTTGATGAAGGTTAATCCAAATCCAAATGTAAATAATAATAAAGGTAAGCTTATCCAAAAGATAAACGCCCAACCCAAATGATCCACGATCAAACCGGATAAAGTTGGGCCGATGGCTGGTGCACACATAATCACTAGTCCCATCATCCCCATGACGGTTCCGCGTTTATGTGCAGGGAAAATAATTAGAATAATGTTCGTCATTAGGGGGAGTAATAAACCAGTTCCCAAGGCCTGCACTAAACGCGCAATTAATAACGAGGTGAAATTTGGGGAGAGGGCAGCAATTAATGTACCTACGATAGATAATAGCAAAGAAGCTGTGAATAATTGTCTAGTGGTAAACCACTGCATTAATAGGGCGGATATTGGAACGAGTATTCCCAATACAAGTAAATATCCGGTGGTTAGCCATTGAACCGTTGAGGCACTGATTGAGAATTCATCCATTAAGTTGGTAAAAGCCATATTTAAGGCGGTTTCACTAAATAGCCCGACGAATGCACCTAGCATAAGTGAGAAGGCCATAAGGGCGGGACGTTTAACTTGAACAGCTGCTGTTGATTCCATGATAGGAAGAAACCTCTTTTCAGAAATAGATTCATTTTTTATATAGAATAGATGATATGTCAACTATAGGACAGAGAAAATCATTTACGCATCTCTTACATTATTCTGTACACGCGTTAATAAAGTTTTTAGTGTTGAATATTCCGCAGGAGATAATCCTGTTGCAATAATTTCGTTTAATTGGATAGTCACCTCATTTATCTTAGTTTCTAATTGTCTACCTTCGTCTGTTACAAAAACATTTACCGAACGACGATCTTGCGTACTTGTTACTTTATGAATGTAACCCTTGTTCTCTAAGCTAGCGATCATTCGGGCAACACTGGCTTTGTCCTTCCCAAGTTTATAAGCAATCTCGTTCTGAGATAAACCTTCTTTCTCCAGCAGCAAAGCCATAAGTAAATGTTGTTCAGGAGCAAGTCGAACAGGGGCAAGCAATTTGGTCAAATAATGGGCTATTTCTAAATGCAAATCTCGAATAACTAAACCAAGCGGGTCTTTGGAATCCATATGATCTCTCCTAATTCAAATATAGATGATATATCAACGTTATGGTTTTGTTTATATTAACATAAAGTAACTAATACAAGTCAAGTAAATTTATAGTAGTATTATAGACTTAAGTACAAGCGTGAAAACCTCTTCCACAATATATTGTTATAAATACATTGCTGGAGGGGAAATTATGAGAAAAAGAATATCATCAATAAGAAGAGTAAAAAGTTCTATTTCCAAAGGCTCAACAGTGAAACGTACTTCGAGTAAAACAACGAAAAGAGTAGGGCAATCAAGGATTCATATCAGACAAGCCAATGCATTTGAACTTCAAGTCTTTCGATTAGTTAACGAAGAACGGACGAGTAGAGGAATTGCTGCATTAACTCTTAATTCTCGGCTCACCGATCTTGCAGTTTTGAAATCAAGAGATATGAGGGATAATAATTATTTTAGTCATACTTCTCCAACTTACGGTACTCCTTCTCAGATGTTAGATCGATTTGGAGTGGCTTGGCGTGCTTATGGAGAAAATATTGCGGAGGGACAAGCAACGCCTGAGGCAGTAATGAGATCGTGGATGAATAGTGCTGGTCATAGAGCAAATATTTTGGATCCTCGCTTTACGGATATTGGGGTTGGTTATGTAGGGGGAACAGCTACTAGCCAATATCAACATTATTGGACACAATTGTTTATCCAGAAACCATAAGGATTGTTCTGAGAATCCGCTCTTTAATGAAATGCGCCTCGAACGGTGTTCTACTATAGAGGTGAAGTTCAATTACAGGGTGGGTTCTTTTATGTGTAGGATCTTAGTAAAACTCTTTTTGCGATTTCTGGAACTAAATAATACAATGATTAAAGCGGGTTACTCCAAGACGATACATATGGGGGATTTTATGAATCTAAGTGATCTTTTTTTTCACATTCTGTATTGTAATTATAGATACTTCAATGATCCCAAGAGAAATTGGAGCAAGCTTGTCAGAACCCTTCAGCATCATGAACTCCTCTTAGTGACTGGTGGGAAGGGCAGTTTTATGATCGAACACAAAAGGTATTCGTTTAAAGCGGGTATGTTATTCTACATTTCTCCAGGGGTTAAGCATTCAATAGAGATCGATGCTGAAGATCCCTTATGCTTTCTGTCCGTTCATTTCAACTATGCGAAGGTAAGCATGAATGAAGAGGAATGGGGAATTAATGGTCATGTAAGAACGCTCCATCTTCAAGCGGTAAATGAATTGAAGGATTATTATCAGGTAGAAGATATCTTCGGAACAATGATTCAAAGCTGGAATACCAAGCTGCCGGGATATGAATTTGTAGCGAAGACTTTGTTACAGCAGCTTATCATCGCGATTGCTCAAAATACACAAAAACAAAGTCAAAATTATTCCACTTCCTTAAAGGTGGAAAAAATCATTAACTATATGCATCAAAAGCTCAATCATAAAGTGAGCTTGAGTGAATTGTCAGAATTAGTACAGCTGTCACCTGCTTATTTGTCGAGAGCGTTCAAAGAAATCACAGGTTATTCGATCATAGAGTTCTTTAATAAAATGAAAATTGATAAAGCGAAAGAGCTGATTCTCGAAGGAGACATGAAAATCAAAGAGGTTGCGCAAACCCTTGGTTTTACGGATGAATTTTATTTCAGCAGAATTTTCAAAAGAATGACAGGCATCAGCCCCTCGGAATTTCACAGCAAAAATGTCCATGGAGTTTAGAATAATGCATGGTATATAGCCAATCTGACTGTTAATATGAGGTTGTTATTGTTAGCAGAAAGAAGGCTTTTTTGTATGCCCATGTGGAAAAGGAATTTAATTGTTTGCTGGTTCGGTATGTTTGTAACAGGTGTGGGAATGAGTCAGATTGCGCCAGTCTTGCCACTTTACATTAAGCATCTTGGCGTAGAAAATGCTGATTCCATTACTCAGTTTTCTGGCCTTGCGTTTGGGATTACCTTTATTGTTTCAGCTATATTCTCACCCATTTGGGGGCAGGCGGCAGATAGGTTCGGGCGTAAACCCATGCTTTTACGTGCGAGTCTTGGGATGGCGATCGTTATAAGCTGTATGGGTTTTGCGCCTAATGTGTATGTATTAATTGCTCTTCGATTACTTCAGGGCACAATTACAGGGTATAGTACGGCTTGTACTACATTAATCGCTACTCAGACGGATAAGGAACATGCAGGTTATGCTTTAGGAACACTTTCAACGGCTAGTATTGCAGGTGCTTTGCTAGGTCCTACGATTGGCGGTTTTATTGCAGAGAACATGGGTTTACAAAGTTCATTTTTTGTTACGGGTGGACTGATGCTCGTTGCCTTCATTACAACTGCTTTGTTTGTGAAGGAGTCTTTTCATCGTGAAGATAAAAGAACGCTTAGTATCAAGGAAGTCTGGAGCAGTGTTCCAGAGAAGAGTCTAACGCTCACTTTGTTCGTAACCTTCTTTATTCTAACGGTTGCTTTATACTCTGTAGAGCCGATTATTACGGTATATGTGAGTCAGCTATCCAAGAGTGCTAACCATGTGGCTCTGCTTGCAGGGATGACCTTCTCCGCTTCAGGACTGGCTAACATCATAGCTGCTCCAAGACTTGGTAAGCTGTCTGATCGAATAGGTGCTCAAAAGGTCATTCTAGTTGCGCTTATAGCTGCAGGGCTTCTGTTTATTCCACAAGCGTTTGTGCAGAATCCTTGGCAGTTAATGGGTCTTCGTTTTCTACTAGGTTTAGCGGCAGGTGGTTTAGTGCCTTCTGTTAATATCCTTGTTAAGAAAATCACGCCGGATGCTCTTACTGGCAGAGTATTTGGACTTAACATGTCGGCAGGTTATCTAGGCACATTTGCGGGCTCGGTATTAGGTGGGCAAGTGGCAGCCTGGTTGGAGATCCGGGATGTATTCTTTATTACGAGTGCGTTGTTGTTGATAAATGCAGGTTGGGTATATTTTAATGTGTATAAAAAACTTAGTATAAATAGGAGAGAAAACAATGGAAGAATTAAAGAGCTCAGAAACTGAATGTATGGATGCAAAGAAAACGGCACTGGTCGTAATCGACTTGCAAAATGGAATTGTTAACATGCCTAATAAGGCACCGCATACAGGTGAGCAGGTGGTTCAGAAAGGCTGTAGTTTAGTTCAAGCCTTCACTGAAAAGGGGGCATTTGTTGTACTTGTTAGAGTATCATCGCTAGATGGATATGATATGTTAAGGCCTCAAACAGATTTAAAGATGAGTGCAGCAGCCTTTCCGTTTCCGGAAGGCTGGGATACTCTTGTGCCTGAATTAGCCAGTTTCAAAAATGCACATGTGATATCTAAACGTCAGTGGGGTGCATTCTTCGGAACAGATCTTGATTTGCAGTTACGTCGCCGCGGTATAGATACGATCGTATTGTGTGGTATATCTACATCCATCGGTGTGGATACGACAGCTAGAGAAGCTTATCAGCTTGGTTACAATCAATTTTTTGTGGAGGATGCTATGACTGCCTCTACTAAAGAGGAGCATGAGTATGTGTGTAAAACTATTTTTCCCCGCATGGGTAAGATTCGGTCGAGCGATGAAGTGATTTCCATGTTAAAATAGTATAAATAACCCTCATGACAATCTCTGCGATAACAGAGTAATCATGAGGGTTTTTTGTGGGAATTGTATACTTACATAAAGATGAGGAGTAGGATTCCCGCCAAGAAGCAGTAATAAGAAAAATACTTCAAATTACCCTTAGCCATAATCCCCATAAACCAGCGCATAGAGAAATAGGTGACGATTAGTGTAGTAATAAACGCAATCAAGTATGGAATCGCCAGCTGCGAGCGGTTAGGATCGTGGGCAATATCAGATACGCCCATGACAAGTCCGCCCAAACTGACAGGGATATAAAGCATAAAAGAAAAGCGTAAAGCAGTTTCTTGTTTCATTCCCACAGCGATGGAAGAGATGACAGTTGCACCAGAGCGACTTATTCCGGGAATAAGAGCGACTGCTTGGGCAAGTCCGACGATAACTGCATCCTTCGCCTTTAAGTCACCATCTTGTTTACGGCCACGCAGGTTACGGATCAACCATAAAGCTACCCCTGTAACAAGCAAGGCAATGGATACGGTATGAACTGATGAGAAGATATCCTCAATCTGATCCTTAAAGAGTAGTGCAACAATTACAGCAGGCAAAGTGCCAATGATGATGTACAAAGAGAATAGAAAATCCGACTTATATTCCTCTTTGCGGGTCAGAATAAATTGAATGAATCCAGTGATCAATCTTCCAATATCTTTTCGGAAAATAAAACAAATCGCAATTAGTGAAGCCGTATTTGTTAAGATTTCAAAGGATAGCCCATTCTGTTTTAAACCTAGCAATTTCTGTGCAATGATCAAATGGCCGCTCGAGGAGACGGGGATTGGCTCAGTTGCCCCTTGAACAAACCCTAGTAACAAGTATTTAAGCCACAGTATAATATCTTCCATTTTACCTCCCAGTATTTTTGTAATCTTACTCATCATATCGCATTCTAAAAAGAAATGACAATAGAACCATCGTGCCATATTCAGTTGAAGGAGTTATACTAATTCATAAGACTATTAAATGAGGTGGAATTATTTGTAGTACATTACTCAAAATTCATCGGCAGGACATTCCGAAAGCCGCCAGTGTGCTGGCAGAAGCCTTCGCAAAGGATGATCCGTTGTATCAGCATATTTTGCCAGATGAAACAACCAGGCTCCGCGTATTAAATATTTTTTTTCATCGTTATATTGAAATGCTGTATCCATATTCGGATTTATTAACGACGTCAACTAATTATGAAGCTGTCGCCTTAGTGTTTCATTCGGAGCGTCAAACGGGGACGTTGATTGCGAACCTTAACTATACGAAACAAATTGGGCTTGCGATTATTAAGTGTTTACCGATTTGCCGAATGATTGGTGTACGAGGGTTTTTTCGAGGGTTATCCATATTGCGCAGTATGAGTTCCTTATGGTTATCTATGTTTGGGGATCAGAAGTATTTGCATTTAGATATGCTTGCAGTGCAAGAACGTTACCGTGGACAAGGCTATGTATCAAAGATCATGAAGCCGCTGCTCGCCGAATGCCTTGAGAAGAACGCATTATGTACGTTAGAGACACAGACGCTAAGTAATCTTCCCATCTATGAGCATTATCAATTCCGCACGGTTAAGGTTATCCCTTTACCCAACAGTACATTAGAGCAGTATTGTATGGCGTATACTCCAAGTGTTACTGAGTAGTTATTAAAACGGGGCGTCCCATTCAGCCATTTCATGGCTTTTGGGGCAGCCCTTTTTTGCGTACTCTACAATGGGAAGAGGGAAAACCTCCCTATAATTTAGCTGACTTTTTTTGATCATGAACTATATTGCGCAGCAGGGATGATTATTTTTATGGCTGTGCCATAACCTGGCTCGCTTTCAATGTGGATACCATAAGGTGATCCAAAGAGCAGCTGAATTCGATCATGAACATTCTGGATGCCAATCCCTGATAAATGATGTTTTTTGCGTACATTCACCTGCTCAAGAGCGTTCGGCATCCCTATACCATCGTCCATAATTTCGATGATTAAATGCTCATCCCGCTGGGAGATGAAGATTTGAATATTGCCGCTAACGTATCCAGGGAAAGCATGGAAAAACGCGTTTTCCACAAAAGGCTGGATGATCAGCTTGGGGACCAACAGCTCCGTACTGTCTTCAGAAATCTCAAAGTGGACACCGATTTGATCACCGTATCTGATCTGATTGATAAATACATAATGCTTTAAAGTCTCCATCTCCTGTTTTACAGTAATCATATCCTCAGTAGATCCTAAGGTATTCTGAAGCATGGAGATGAGGCTATCGATCGTTTGATCCACCTGTTGGGTCCGATGCATGTTGGCTAAATATTTGATCGAACTCAGCGTATTATACAGGAAGTGAGGGTTGATTTGCATTTGCAGAGCATTGAGATCTGCCTTCCGGCGTTCCTGCTGTTCGTAGACAACTCTTTCGGTATACCGGTCAATTTCTCTAATCAGATGATTGTAGGCTTTGGTTAATACATTAGTCTCATAGCTGCCATCTTCCTGCAAGGGATGCAATTTCAGACTGTCCCCTTTGGATGTTTTCATCGTATTGACTAACTGATTCAGGGGCTTAATGATTCGTTTACTAAGCCAATAGACAAACAACATGCTAATCACCAGTACAATGCTAACTACCTTGATGATTTCGTTTGAGATTGTATATAGCGGCGCAAATGCAGTTAATTGATCAACCTCCTCCATAATGTAGGCATTAAACTCCGGAAGGAAATACGAAATATAGGTTTGTTTATTTTCTGAATTTGTGACGATACCTCCTTGCTCCACAGCGTTCATGGCATTCAATAGAAGAACGGAATTATACGTGCTTATGGAATCCTTATTGCTGCTGGAGAGAATCGTACCCTCTGCTGAGATAAGCGAGATATGAATGCCTTCCGAAATGTAGGGGCTGTATTTAAGATAGATGTTAAGCTCGTCCATAACAACGGCTGTATATCCGTACATTGAACCGGAAGCACTATCTACCAAAGGTTTCGTAGCAAAAATATAGTTTTTATAGGGTACAGTTTCTTTGAAAAGATCTGAACTGCTATGATATTGAATTCGATTGGGGATAACTCCATTAATCGTCATATAATCCGATACGATTTCATCCGGTATTTTATCCCATTTCAAGTTATTGCTTGAATAATGGCGTCCTCCTTTTCCCGGCATTGCCGAAACAATGATATGGGAGTTATCGGGACTGAGGTAATCTTTGTAGATATCAATATATCTTCCAAGACTCATGACCAGATTGGTATGCTCAAGTGAGGTCAGAGCCGGCTTGGTAATATAATTTTTAAATTCAACACTACTGTTTATCTGCAGCATCGTATTCACAACCTGGTCATTGTATCGCAGTAGATCATTCTTTACCAAATTCATATTGGCGGATGAATTCTGCACGACTTGATTTAGTAGAATCCGCTCTGAAATTTTCGAGGAGGCCATGGTAAGGATGAAGGAGATTACAAGAATCCCCATTAACATAAGGGTTAGAATTTTGATAAAGATACTATTCTTACGAAGCAAGCCGTTCACCTGTCTTTACTGGGAGATTTGAGTACGGAACTCCACAGGAGTCTTTCCAGTCATTTTTTTGAATACCTTCGAGAAATAATTATGTTCTGAGAATCCGGTTAAACGGCTGATTTCTGATACGGTTAAATTAGGGTCCAGCAGCAGTTCTTTCGCTTTATCTATTCGCACCCTGCTGATATAAGTAGTTAAATTCTCTTGCGTTCGCTGTTTGAAATAAGAGGAGAGGTAACTATAGTTAAGATGCAAGGTATTTGCCATTTCTGATAATGAGATTTCATTAGCATAATGTTTGTTGACGTATTCATAAATCTGGTGCAGAATCATCGATTGTTGATCTGATTGTTTCATACTGGATTTCAGTGCATCTAGGAATTGTATCAAAATACTCTCTAATTCACTGATGCTATAGGCTAAATCAATGGTTTTAAATAACTTTAGTCTGGACGAACCAAGCTCAGAAATGGGCTGCTTAATATGCTCAAGTGTACTCATTGCCGTATAGATGAGATTTTGACATAAACGTTTCAAGCTATATTCGTCATAGTCCTGTGTAGATAAGATTTTCAGGAAAAACGCTTTCAATTGTTCTCTGGCGTCATCTATAGCCAAAATCCGTAAGAATGAAGTAAACTGGTTCAGGTCGAAAGATACCTTTTCGCTAGGAATGAGAATTGCATTTTCCGGAACTACTACTTGTGTTGGGAAATAGATCAGTTTGCCAAGGTATGGTGTTAATCGCAAATGGGCTTCCTTAATCTGTTCTAAACCGGAAAATGGATTGGAAAGAATAAATGAGATATACAGAAGCTTTTCTTTCACGGCCTCAGCTAATGATTGAATGGATGTCGTTATATTTTGAGCTGCAGTCTCTTCATAGTTTAAGAGAATTAGAAATTCAGTCTTAAGGAATATAAAAGAATAGGTTAAGTTGTTAGATAAATGTTGCTTCGCCAATGAAAGAAGGAGCTCCTCCATTTGGTTTTGACTCCACTCTGTTCTGGACAGAAGTAAGCTGTTGCTGACTTTTGCCAGCATAAAGCAATTTCCTCGGAAATATTTTGTGAGCAAGTCTTTAGATTCTTCATTTGGTAACGCATCATGTTCAAACCATTGGGCAAGGATCAACGAAATGTCCAGATTAGGACGAATATTACCGGATGTATGTAAGTTCACTGAACCACACAATGTCTGGATTAAAGTTATAAGCTCAGCAGAAGAGACTTTCGGTTTGAGTAAATAATCAGTAACGCCGTATTTAAAGACTTCCCGAACATAATCGTATTCACTGTAGCTGCTTAATACGATAATTTTAATTTCCGGATATTTCACTTTCATGATTTTTGAGAATTCTATTCCATCCATAACTGGCATCACAATATCGGTGATGACGACATGTGGACGAGTGGATTCGATATGGTCGAGCGCTTCTTGGCCATTTGAGACCTGGGAAACGATTTCAATTCCATAATTGCTCCAGTTACATAAATGCATAATCCCCGTCCGAAGGATGGCTTCATCGTCTACGATCATCACCCGATAGGTTGAAACGTTATTGTTCATAGTAGGACACCCCGTTATTTCTCTTGTTGTATTTTTCTCATCATATAACAATCTTTCATATTACGGTAGGAATCTGGTTTGAAAAGCTATATACAAATAAAAAGTGCTATCGACCATAATTTTTACTAGGAAAAAAATAACATTTATTAAATAAACAATAATTAATACTAAGAAAGAACGAATGATTATTATACTTATCATTTTGAATTCTCTAAAATTAGGTTCAAGCGTTAAATAATGAACCGCTTACATTCAAAGTCAAAAGGGGTTGCAGAAATTGAAAAAATGGTTATCAGTATTGCTCTTAGTATCATTGACAGCAACAGTACTCGCTGCTTGCGGGTCATCAAATTCAGCGGAGAAAAATGAAAGCGGTACTACTAAGAAAAAAGTGATCGCTTGGGCCTGGGACCCTTCCTTTAATGGTGCAGCTTTAAAGATCGCTGAAGATCTTTACAAAAAAGAAAATCCTGATTTTGAGCTAGAGGTTGTTGAAATGGCCAAAACGGACTTGGAACAAAAGCTGAATACTAATCTGGCAGCAGATGTTAAAGACGGTCTTCCAGATATTATTCTGGTAAATGATCCTAATATTCAAAAATATGTAAACTCATATCCAAATACCTTCGCAGATTTTGGTGACAAGATTGATTACACTCAATTCTCTCCATACAAGGTCGATGCACTTAAGGTAGACGGTAAAATGTATGGTGTTCCTTTTGATATTGGTTCAACAGGTATGTTCTACCGCTCGGATTATCTGGAGGAAGCAGGTTTTACGGATGCAGACTTACAGAATATCACTTGGGATCGTTATATTGAGATCGGTAAAATTGTAAAAGAAAAGACGGGCAAATACATGGCGACCATTAATCCCAATGATGAAGCCTTAACCTCCATTCTTCTGCAATCGGGTGGATCGTGGTACATTACACCTGACAATAAAGGAAACTTTGTTAATAACCCTGTAATGACAGAGACCCTTCGTGTATACAAAGCGATTTCTGATTCCGGGATTGCTAAGCCTGTTACAGGCTGGAGTGAATTTGTAGGCAGCTTTAATGCTGGTGATGTAGCTACAGTAGTATCGGGAGTGTGGCAGGTATCATCTATCATGGACGCTAAAGATCAAAGTGGTAAATGGAAAGTAGCGCCAACGCCAAGATTAGGAATTGATGGTGGTGTTAATGCATCGAATGAAGGCGGTTCCAGCTGGTTCGTGCTTGATGGCTCAGCTAATAAAGATCTTGCGATTGATTTCCTGTCCAAAACAGTGGGCTCCAGCAGTGAATTCTACGAGCGATTCTTGACGGAAAATGGCGGTGTGGGTTCCTTTATTCCGGCATTCTCCAGTGAGGCTTATGGTCAAACCTCAGAGTTCTTTGGTGGTCAAGCTATCTACAGCGATTTCACGAAATGGTCTACAGAAGTTCCGGGGATTTCTCTGGGAATGTATACACAGGAAGCAAAAGATGCACTTAAAAATGAATTGCCAAACATTCTGAATGGCGCGGATTTGACGCAAAGCTTAGCTAACATCCAAAAATTGTTCGAACAACAGGTGCAATAAATATAAAGTTAGCAGGTGGGGATAGGATATGGAGAAAAAGTGGAATAAATCTACTATCGCGGGATGGCAGTTCGTATTATGGCCTTCACTGATCATAATGCTGTTTAGCTTCTATCCCATGATTCAATCATTACTGTTATCATTTCAATCAGGGAAAGGGACTGTGTACAGTTTTGTAGGGCTCAAAAACTATGTGCGTCTATTCTCCGACCCTATGTTTAGACAAGCGGTCTCGAACACTTTATTATACCTGGTTATTCAGGTGCCGATTATGTTGTTCTTGGGCTTAATCATTGCTTATTTTCTTAATATGCCTGGTTTGCGCTTTAAGGGGTTTTATCGTACGGCGATTTTTCTCCCGTGTGTAACCTCATTGGTGTCTTATGCAGTCTTGTTCAAAAGCATATTCTCTGTAGACGGTATTCTCAACCGTATGCTTATGTCCATTCATTTAGTGAGTGAGCCTGTTGGATGGCTCACTGATCCCCTTTGGGCACGTATTGTTATTATTCTAGCAATCACATGGCGTTGGACGGGTTACAACATGATTTTCTATTTATCTGCTATGCAAAATATTGATCCTAGTGTGTATGAGGCGGCTTCTATTGATGGAGCTTCTAAGACTCGGCAGTTCTTCAGTATCACTACACCAATGTTGAAACCAATTATTTTGTTTACAGCAATTATCTCAACGAATGGTACGCTGCAATTATTTGATGAGGTCGTTAATATTACCAATGGTGGACCGGGTAACTCGACAATGACGATATCGAATTATATCTATAACCTATCGTTCGTATATACTCCTAACTTTGGTTATGCGGCTACAGTCTCCTATGCCATTGTAATCATGGTAGCTGTGTTGGCATTTCTTCAACTTAAGGTGGGAGGCGAAAAAGATTGAGCAAGCTAAATAAATCAGTCATTCATTTCTTTTTAATCATAGCGTCTGTCATTTCTCTATTTCCTTTTGTATGGATGCTTATTGGGATGACGAATACTTCTTCGGATATAGTAAAAGGAAAATTCTCGTTTGGCTCAAGCCTTTCCGATAATGTAAATCATTTATTCGGCTCGACCAACCTTGGCCAGGCGTTCTGGAATTCTGCTCTGATCGCGGTCGTGGGTACCCTCCTAACATTGCTGCTTAGCTCGATCGCAGGGTATGGATTTGAGATTTATCGGACGAAAGGTAAAGATCGCCTGTTTGGTATTCTAATGCTCTCCATGATGATGCCGTTTGCAGCGATCATGATTCCACTGTTCCGGATGTTCAGTAAATTTGGAATTTTAAACACGCCTGTAGCCGTTATTCTGCCTACCATTACAACCGCGTTTATGATTTTCTTTTTTATGCAGAATACCAAATCCTTCCCGCGAGAATTGCTGCAAGCAGGTCGTGTGGATGGGCTGGGTGAATTGAGATTATTCACAAAAGTGTATATGCCAACCATGAAACCAACCTATGCGGCAGCAGCGATTATTACATTCATGAGTAATTGGAATAACTTCCTGTGGCCGTTGATTGCACTCCAAAGTCAGGATAAGAAAACACTGCCTTTGATCGTGTCATCGTTAGCTTCGTCTTATAATCCAGATTATGGCATGATTATGGTTTCCATAGTTATCACTACATTGCCGACAGTATTAATCTTCTTCTTGCTGCAGAAACAATTTGTACAAGGGATGCTCGGATCTGTGAAGTAGCAACAAAATGATATAGTAGGGACGGGGGCATTTAATTGTCTCCGTCCTTATTAGATTTTGTTTAACAATAAATAGCATAACCTTCGAAGGATTGATATAATAGAAACATATATTCGCGTACTTCAGAACCCTATACGGATGTATACGGGTTTTATTTTTGTTTAGTAGCATACTAGAACTGATGGCGAGGTTGGCAGAAAGATGAATTGGTCGGATTTTGGCGAACGAAACAAACGATTAAATCCCCTATGGAATCTGGGGGCTGGGATGAACCTTGGCGAAATCCAACCTTACAAAGAAATGGTGTCTTTAAGCATCTTGTTGCAGGTCTATTATTTGGAGCTAGAGTCCAATGAGAGAAGATCCAAGGAAGATATTATAGCGCTGGCTTGGACTGCACTGGAACGCTTTAATATTGCGAATCTCGGGACTACCGAATCCGTAGAACGTTTAGTGGACGGCCTGCTCTGGAGCGGAAATGGCGGAGATTTCGAATCCTACTATTATGATGATGCCGCTCGGCAAATGGCTGTGCAGAAATATAAGTATTTCATGGTGGACGAGGATGCGACCCGCAGTAGCTGGGAAGAGAACGGCAGAACAATCTATCGACTCTCCGAATACGCAATGGAGCTTATTTTTATGAGTCATGAGATTATTGAAGAGTTCCAGATCAGCATCAAGCTGCTTGAGATTCAAATGCATATTAAGCATGGACGTGTAACAAGGGCACTTCAGGATGTGAATGAGCTTATCTCCCGGGTCCGGAAGATGACCCATGAGCAGCAGGAATACAGGAATGCATTGCGCCGTAACCCGAAGCATATTTTCAGTGAATTTGGAGTGGCTCGGCATCAGCGACTCGAAGAAATTCATCAGCAGTTCGAGGAAGAACGCAAGCATTTTGATAATATTCATCGTTCTCTGGCCCGGCTTGCCAATGACGAGAAAGATGTGATCGACTTTAACGAGATACGTATTCTTTCAGAACGAGTGGAGCTCTCTAGGCGAGTACACGATGAACTGGCCGAGATAGTCTTGAACATTTTTGAGGTGGAGACTAATTTAAGATTGAACTTCCCTGAATTATTCTGGGGAGCAGCCGGATTTAACTTCCGTACTCATATCTGGGAGGAATGGGTTAAAGAAGAGGGGCTGCCAAGCGGCGACAGCCTTGAACTGCTTCTTGGCGGTTTGTTTGCTCCGAATCAGGATTTTGTTTATCCGCTTCCCTGGGCTTGGGAGGAGCAAGAGGTTGGTTTTATTCCCGAATTTGTGATGGATGAACTTGATGATGAGATAGATGCGGAGACCGTTCAATATATACCTAAGGGGATTCCTTGGACGGAAGTCGTTGAACTGTGGAAGCCTGTGTTCAATGCTCTAGCCGAGTGTGGAAGCTTTACGTTTACTGAGGAAGCTTTTACCTCGGAGGAATTAACACGTTGGGCACGTACACCGGATGCTATAGATCTATGGGTGCAGTTTTTTCATTCTGAAATTACAGTACAAGAACAAGCTCCAGGTAACAGCAACGGATCCGATGAATGCCAGTTGCTAATCCGGTATGTACTAGAGGATGATCCTCAACTGGAGAGCTTGCGCGGCAAGCTGCTGCGGACGAGCATTGCTCCAGAACCATACCCAAGGGTACGCTGGTCTGGTCTGGACATGAGTCCATATATTATTAAGATCGTGGAGAGGTGAGAGGTTACAAGCATGAGTTATACATTAGAACAGGTACAGCAAGCTTCACGGCTATTTTTTGAATTACTTCGTAAAAAAGTAATTCCTCTTGATGATCCTGCGGCGGCAGAATGCCTGCAGGACGCTGGAACATATGATGCGCTTCAATATGTTGCCAAGGAGGCAGGCTGCCGAGTGATGAATTCCGGACAACGTCTCCATCTGCTCGTCAATCCACTCGGGTCAGTGTTCGCCACCAACTTCACCCAGTTGAAGAATAAATACTCACGAATTGAGCGCAAAACTCATTTACATATCATTAATATTATCATCCTTGTTTTTTTGGCCGAGATGGACCAGGACGAGACTCATTTTAAGTCCGGACAGGACAGTATATCCTATATACAGATATCCGATCAGGTGTCTTCACTTTTTCAAGCTTGGATACAGATGGATGATGAAGGTCAGTTTAGCCAGCAGTGGCGGTTGGATATCCAAGCGATGTCGAAGGTGTGGGCTAACCTCTATATGCAAACTAAGAGTCAGGAAGAGAGCGATCTTCTGACAAGAGGCGCAGGCTCACGAATTGGGCTGATTCATGAAGGCATGAAACTCCTGGAAGAGGAGAAGCTCGTGTTCATCTCAGAGTCAGAGAAGCGCATATTCCCGCGGGAAGAGCTTTATGAGAGAATGCGGTATTTATATCATGATGTTGACCGATATCAGGAATTAAAGAAACTCATTGGACGAACTTTAGCTGAGAAAGACGGTGCTACTAATGCCGCGGATTGAACGCATACGGATTACAGGACTTAAATACGAGAAAATGCTCAAGAAATATGATGATATGATTCTGGACCTCTGCAACGAAGAGGGGCCGGCCAATACCCTTATAACGCTTATGAACGGCGGCGGGAAGGGCGTACTGCTGCAATCCATATTTCAGTTATTAATGCCCAAAACGCCATGGGGAAAAGACAGTGAGAACCAGGTTGAAGCATTTTTTCATAACCATAAAAAACAACTTAAACCTTATACCTTTCACGTAGCTATCGAATGGCATCTCGACAACAGTGAGCGTAATGAGTACATGACGACTGGTATTGCTATGACAGCACATAATTCGCTGGATCAGCAGGACATAAAAGTAGATTACTTACTGTACGCACTTACAGATTACGGTGAAGCGTCTGAACTTACCCTTTCTACGTTGCCGCTCTTTGATGAAGAGTCTGCTGAACCTACGAGTTTTGAAACGATACAGCAATTTATACGAGATCGGCGGGGAGAAATTGTACCTTTCGGTAGCCATAGCTCGGATTTAAAAAGATATTATGATTTCCTGGCTACTCGGGATATTCATATCGTCGAGTGGCGTAATATGCGGCGAATCAATGGGGAAGAGGGCGGTATTAAAGGTTATTTTAAAAAGAATGATGCCTTTACCAACCATAACTTATTCGAAAAGCTAATTATCCCTGAGATCGGCTCCAGTCTGAATGAGGGACCAAAAGAAGAAGACAATACGCTGCAGCGGATGTTTATTGACACGGCGACAGTTGCTCAACGCCTACCGATGCTTGAACAACGGGAACAAGTCTACACAGAGTTTCTTGGAATGGCTGCGCCATTATATGAGCTGGTGAAGCTAGGAGTTGAAGCAGAGAGCGCTGTTCAAGAAACTGAACTGCGTGGACGTCAGATCTATACGGTTATCTATGAAGAGCAGAAAAATGCAGAAGAAGAGCGAAGTAAGGTTGCTAATGAGCTGGCTGGGCGTTATCAGGAAGCGAAGCAATTGCGATTTGAGACAGACAATCTCAAGTATTTGCGCAGCAAGGAAGAACTGGAGCTAAAACAGGAAGAGTTCAAAAAGCTCAGTGATGATCAGGGACGTGCACGTGGGCGGCTGGACCATTCCAAGGCTCAGGAGAAAAAGCTAGAAGTGGCTCATTTCTTGGCCAAACGTATGCTCCACACACGACAAATAGAGCAGTGGCAGAAAGAAATTCAAGCCATCGAAGGTTCCTTAGAGATGAAAGAACGTCAAGAGGTCATTCTGGCGGCTAAAGAAAAGCTTCGGAAACAGTGGGATGTGGTGTTTAACCTCTGGCAACAAACGATCAGTGGGTTTGGAACCGCGGAGCGGGCTCTGACGAGTGAAGAAAAAGGTCTGCGCAAGGAGCGGGAGAGCTTTCTGCTGGAGTTAGCAGGTCTGGATATTCAGATTAATGAATTGACGTTATCTATCCGGCAATATACAGAAGAGCTTGGCACATTCGCAGCCCAGCATGGTCAAGAAGCTGCCCATACTCCGGTGGCGGCGCTTCAACGTACGATTTCTGCTGCCAAAACGATACTTCTGGATATGGAAGCGTTAGAGGAACAGCATAAAGAGGCTGAGAACCGAAAGCTGGTACAGCATAAGAATCATGCCGAGCTCAGTGAGAAACATCGCTCTTATGAACGAGAGATTGATGAGCTTGGGGTACAGCTCGATTCTCAGACCTATAAAGAATCACAGTTATGGTCACAAATCGTTGTGCTGCTGGAAATGTTTGATGAACATAATCGTTTGGGAGCTACTGGTCTTTTTGAAGAGAAGGATACGATTCAACTACGATTTATCCGCAAAATAGATGAGGTGGAGCAGCAGACTAAACGTTCTAGACGGGATTACTACAATCAGCTCATGGATGTGGAACTTCAAAATCAATCCTACTGGCTGCCGAATTCAGATATTTTGGCGGTTAAGGATACACTCGATTCGCTTAAAATTCAATCCACACCGGGCAGTTCCTATTTAAACGATCGTCCATATCTTGAACGTGAGGAAGAGCTAGAGCGTCATCCGCTTTTACCTTATAGTCTGATTGTAACCCGGCGTGAAGCTGATAAAATTAAACCGGATTTGCTGAAGGACACACTGCTAAAATCAGCGGTGCCTATCTTTATTCGTGAAGAAATGGCAGCTCTAGATCAAGTTTCTTTTAAGCTTTTAGCTAACCAAGGACCACAGATGGTACTTGAGCCAGATCGTTTCTTAAACTTTAAGAGCGGGATCCAGGCGAAGCTTAAGGAACAAGAACAGGTGCTTCAGGATGCAGAGGCTTATTTATCGAAGTTGAAATCTGTGCGTCAGGAATACGAGCGGTTATACCAAACAGAGAACACCGTGACGATTACAGTTAAACGCAATGCCCTTTTGAAACTGCAGAGTGAACTTCAGCAGCGCATTATAAGTCTGAGCAACGAGATGGATGAGAACGAGGGCACGCTTACTCGGATCGGTCGGGAAATCTCCGAGTATAAGTCACTTAGTGCTGAGCATGAGCAGAGGGCTATAGCGTTACAAGCCTGGATTGAACGTACGAAGAAGCATGAGCAGGCTCAAAAAGAGAAGAAAAATTATACAGATCGTAAGGGTCTGGTTAGCAAGGAAATGGCGAATAAAGATCAACAGCTCGAGCATCTTGAAGCGCAAATGGTAAGCCTTGGCGGAGAGCGTGAGAAGTGGATGGGAGATGCTAAGTATGCTCTATTTCCTAGACTGCAGCATTGGTTTCCTGAGATTGTATTTCCGGCATATCACCAGCTTTCAGATGATATCGAAACCACACCAATTGATCCAGTAGAACAAAATCTTCTGTTGCAGCAGCTCAGTACCGTTGAAAGTCTGCAGCAATCGTTGACGGAGAATGAGCTTGAAATTCGAACAAGAGCCGCCCAGATCAAAGCGGCCAGCGAGAATCTAACGGAGCTTGAAGTCAGCCTGAATCAAGTTGATGTGGATTGGCGGAAGGTAGCAGAACCTGCTGAATCTACCGAATCCATTATGGCTGCAAGAAACCGTCAAAAGTCGGAAACCTCTTCGTTAGAAGAAGACTATCAGATGGTTCACGACTCTTTCATCCGTTGCCAGACCGAGTTGGACAATTTGCAGAAGGAACTGCGCAAGGTAGAAAAAGGAATCAAAGAGAAACACGAGCGTGCTGTGGAGATTTGGAATGAGCCACTCGAGCAAAAAGAGACTGACATTCAAGAGCGTTTCCAAGAGAATGAGCACATTCTTAATCAGTGTAAGCGATCTTTGGAACGAATGGATGCACTCATTCAGACGTTATCCAATCAAATCAAAATCATGAATGCACATATTGAGGAACGGGTCAATCTACGGACTGTGCCAGAAGAATTAATGCTGAGTGTAAGAGAAAGCTGCGAGTCTCTCGTTGCTGACTGGCTTCTTCGGATTAAGGATAGCCGCGTTAGACGGGATGAGGTCTCCAGGAAAGTGAAGGAAGAGAAAAACTCATTAACCGGAAAACATGCCAAGAATGAACGGAATTCTGAACTGGAGACCAAGATTCTGGATCGTTTAAATACGGTGCATTGGGATAACTTCGCTATTGCTCAGCAAGTCCTAGATTCGATGTTGCGTAGTTCACGTGATCAGATTGAGAGCATTCAAAACGATAAGGAAGATATGGATCAGTCCCGTAAGATGTGGGTAGCTCGGGCTTCTTATCGTGTAGTACAAATCATTGATATTATGAAGCGAATGGAACGACGGATGATTATTCATAATGAGAATAATTATGCCTTCCCGCTGGTACGACTGAATTATAAGAATATCAATGTACCGAGAGCAAGCGATGAAGTAGAACCGATGGTGAGTGACTATTTCAATCGATGTATCCAGGAATTGCTTGCAAAATATCCAAAGATTGAACAAGTGCCAGCGGTGGTAATCAAAGAGGTTATTAATGATGGAAGAATCGTCTATGCGGCACTTCAGAATCGCTTCCCGATTCTTCAAGTATATAAACCGGTAACGGAGAATTACTTCCTCTATGCCGCTCCGGAAGACTATCATTATTCCGACTGGGAGATCATCAATCGCGGTGCGCTGGATGAGGCTGTCGGCAGTGGTGGACAGCGTCAATCTGTACAGCTGCTGGTAGCCATGATGATCATGACGCATAAACGAGTGAATCGTGAGAACAAAGGGTGGACGGTCTTTTTATATGACAATCCTTTTGGAGAAATGGTTTCTAATAACGTACTTGATCCCGTATTTGAAATTTCTAAGGCTCTCAAATTTCAGTGGCTGATTGTTACGCCGCCGGAGCTAGTGAAGAATGACGTCAGCGTTCGCTTTGGTGTGTACTGGCAGCTCTATTTCGGAGGTGTTAAAGGGGATATGTTAGAATCCACTCTAGTCAAGGGAGGAAGAAAGCTCATTCCGGTTTCGCTTTTTTGATCAGCAGCGTTTACCAGCGTCCATAATGAAAGGGGCGTACCGAAGTGGCATTAAGCTACTCCGGTACGCCCCTTTTTTCGCGTTTAGGATGAATTAGGGAAATTGTCCCTAAAATTAGCCAATTACCAGCTCAATGTGTGACTTTTTAGGGAAATCCTCCCTAATAAATTCGTGAATACCCGCCTTACGAAGGAATTACCCTGATAATTAGGGGTGTTTTCCCTAATTGTCGCTTGGAGCACGATAAATCTCACATAATTAGGGAGGTTTTCCCTAATTAGTTTTTAGATCCACTCCATATATTGGATTCTTACTTTAATTCTAGGAGATGAATGATTATTTCGGTTTGCGTTCAGAAATATAAGAGCCGGTTAGTGTCAAAAAGGTTCCCAGCAAGGTGGCCCAGGTAATCTTTTCATTCAGGATAAGGGCAGAGGCTGCCACTGTAACTACAGGCACAATATAAATGTAAACACTCGTTTTTACGGCCCCTAAGATACCTACAGCTCGATTCCAAGTAACAAAACATAAAGCTGAGGCTCCCAATCCTAAAAAGAGGATGTTGGTCATATTTTGGGTGTCTTTGAATCTGCTTAGATCCAGATGAAAGTCAAAGATAAACAAAGCCGGCAGCATAAATAGGATTCCATAAAAAAATACTTTGCGGGTAGCCCCAATCGTATGAACCTGTAAGCCGCTAATCTTACGCATTAATACAGAGTAAATGGCCCAAACCATAGGGGCTATGAAAGCCAACAGGTCTCCGATCGGGTTCAGTTTAAGAAGAAAACTCCCATTCAGCCCGATTAAAATAATTCCTGACAGCGCAATTACAAAGCCAATTATAAACTGACGATGGAATTTCTCTTCCTCTAAAAAGAAGTGAGCTATAACTGCCGTGAAGAAAGGAGCGATCGAGACAATCACGCCTACATTGGAAGCGAGGGTATATACTAGGGCAATATTCTCTAGAAGAAAATATAACGTAATTCCACATAAGCCTGCTGAAACAAAGAGCAGCTCTTCCTTAAACGACTTCGTTCGCACTGGACGTGAATAGATCAGTAACAATACAAAGTAACCCAATAGAAAGCGGAAGAACAGAATTTCAACAGGAGTAAAGTCAGTTAACAGTATTTTGGAAGAGATAAAGGTTGTTCCCCAGATTAAAATTGTAATTAGAGCCAGTAAATGTCCCGTATTAGTTTTACGTTGATCCATCATATCGTGCGATCCGTTGTTTGCCTCTGATTCGGCTGCTGACTAAAAATACGCATATATTGTTTAGGGGTTAAGCCGATCAATTTTTTGAAAAAATTTGTGAAATGGCTCTGATCACTGAACCCGGTTAGCGAGGCCACTTCTATAGGAAGTATTCCTTGTTCTAATAGTCGTTTAGCTTGGTTAATCCGAATGGTCTCCAAGTATCGATAAGGTGATATCCCTTTTTGTTTCGTAAATAAACGCAGCAAATGATATTTGCTTAAGCTTGTCAATTCACTTAATTGATTAAGAGCAATATTCTGCGCATAGTGTGTCTCTATGTATTCGCAAATCGTTTTGATTTCAGAGGTAAGGTCCTGTGAGGAATAGAAGGGTTCCGCATCGGAATATTCTCTCAGAAGCTGCTCTAGGAGAAACAGAAACAATTCCTCCTTTTGAAAATCAGTTTGATCCTCTACTATCATTTGATGTAGATCATGTAATGAGCCCGTCAGTTCACTTTGGTAAAGAGCATTAGGTGTAAACCGAGGCAAGTAGTCCATGCCGGTAATTTCAAGCACATACTTACGCATAACCTCTGGCTGAATATTGAAGGCGCGATAGTCAAAGGAACTCCCGTCCAACGGTTCACAAGAGTGGGTATCCTGCGGATTAAAGAGGATCACGTCTCCGCTGTTAAGGATATGCTCTTCATTGTTACAAATCATAAGTCTCTTGCCTTGTTCAATAAAACCAATAACGTAATAGTCATGGAAATGGTTGGGGAATTTCTGCATGATCCCTTCAAAGCGATACGCCTCAAAATTCAAGTCGCTATCGAAGACGATGGTTCGAACTTCACGAGTCACTGCTGCACCTTCTTTTCCAGTTATGTAACCCCATTATAATGTTAAAATTAGGAGCATTCTTGCACGATGTTGCGATTGCGGTTCATCAATTGCTAGATCGCAGCTTCCTCGGGCTCTAATATCATTGGAAGGGTTACTGTAAAAGTGGTACCTTGCTCAGGAATACTTTCTACTGTTATAGCTCCGCCATGATTATGTACAATATTTTGTGTGATCATAAACCCAAGGCCAGTTCCTGATTCTTTTGTCGTATAAAATGGTTTGCCTAGTGCTTTGATCTGTTCCTCTGACATCCCGCAACCTTCATCCTGTACACTAATTCGTGATTCACTTTCAGTTGTATGCACATGAATATATATGTTTCCTCCATTATTCATTGCTTCCATCGCATTTTTAAGTAAATTAATAAACACCTGCTTAAGCTGATAAGCCTCTCCATGAATCCAAATGGGTTGATCTGCACAGACAGGGAGAATCTTAAGGTTTCTTAGTGCAGCTTGACCATTCATTAATGTAGTAACTTGCTCGAGCAAAGATAATAAATCGACAGGCTTACTGATATGCGTCGTTTGTGGTTTGGATAAGACGAGCAGTTCGTTGACGATAAACTCGATGCGTTTCAATTCGGACTCTATAATGAAAAAATATTTATCATTCATGCGCTCGGAAGAGCGAAGCAGCTTCATAAAGCCGTTAATGGCTGTAAGCGGATTCCGGATTTCATGAGCAATTCCAGCTGCTAATTGCCCTGCGGTGGATAATTTCTCGGATTGGATTAGCCGTTCTTCTTCCAGCATTTGCTGTGAGATATCTTTAAAAATTCCAATAAATGCTCTGCTTCCATTGAAGATTATCGGTAGCGTGAACCCATCCACATATTTCTGCTGACCATTTAAGCAATTAATTAAGTAGCAAACGGAGCCTGACGTATTACCGCTGTAATATCTTTCCCTTCGTTCTTGAAGAATTTGATAATTGGAAAGGTCTACAATACTAGTAGTAGATGAACCTAATACTTGATCAAGGTTTTCCGCATGGATTAATTGCAAACCCGCTGAATTCGCATACTGAACAATCCCGTTTATTGTAATCACCACGGTCAGAGGTAATTCCTCTAGCAGTTGTAAGAAAGAATCATCTTTCTCCAACAGATTAGTTTCTGCTTCCTGCAGCTGCGTTTCTATCTGCTTGATGATCGTCTTATTTTCGAATTGAATGAAATAATATTGGGGGGCACCATTGGTATCTGAAATGATAGAGATGGAGATCTCTAGGCATAATAGTTGTCCAGTTGGTTTGTAATAATCCTGTTGGTAACGATGCGGATGGATGTTCAACGAGGAAAAAGACTCTTCAAGCTCAGCAATTTCACGGATCTGACTTAGAAGCGTACGAACAGTTGAAGAGGATGTTGGTAACTCGCTATGATCATATCCCAAAAGGGCACTTAAGGCGGAATTCCATTTCAAGAGCGTTCCATCAAACGAAACAAGCGCCATTCCAATTACAGCATGTGTAAAAGCAAAATCGAAACTGTGCAATTCATAGGGCCGCACTGCTATTCACCTCTCATATTCTTTCCACCATATGTAATAGTCATAGTATAAAACATATATTCTATTAAAATATATAAATTTTTATGTAAACAAGAACCAATCAAAGCTATGTGTTGTTGTGAAAATAAGGGTGCAAGAGTCAAGTGGTTTCAGGTAATATTAGAGAATACGTGCATTTATAGAAAGTGGAGGGGTTGTACTGTGCAATCAATCGTTGGTGAAATCCGAGAAATTAACCGCTATCCAGTCAAGTCATTTGCAGGTGAACGATTGGAAACCTGTATGATAGAACCATATGGAATGCTTGGGGATCGTTTCTGTGCCTTTTATGATGAGTCAAAAGAGGGATGGTGGCGTTATTTTACGGCTAGAAATAATCCTAAAATGCTTACCTATCAAGCCCAATTTATCAATGGAGAAATTCATGTAAGAGCTTCGGATGGACGAACCTTTGGGTGGGACGAGCGTTTGTTGGAAGAAATTCAAAGCCAAACTAAAACACAAATCTCCATGTCTACTATAAAAGCTTCGCATCCACAACCGGAGCATCCGCAACTGTTATCAGTGGATGGCGCTAGTATCTTACTCATAACGGATGCCAGCTTAAAGAAGCTTGAGGCATCATGGGGAAATTCCTTAGATCAGCGACGTTTTCGTGGGAACTTTGTTATCGCTTTAAATGATGAATCGCTTTTTGAAGGGGATTGGATCGGTCGGCAGCTTTCCATTGGAGAAGTGCAGCTACAGGTAGATAGTTTTTGTGAGAGATGTATGGTTATCACGATGGACCCGGATAGTCTGGAAAGAGACCCTAAACTATTGAAAAAACTGAACCAAGAGTTTGAACTCCACTTCGGTGTGTATGCTTCTGTAGTTAAGACAGGGGAAATTAGAATCGGAGACAAAGTAGAATTAATGGATTAGCGTATGATATAAACTTACTTTACATTCTCATATGGATAAATTACCCTTAAAAGGAATGACAAATTCATAGAGGGAGGGAATGTATGAAGAAGAAAATAATATCCCTGTTGATGGTATTTCTGCTTTTAGTCGTGTATATTCCTACGAATGCTTTTGCAGCGGATAGTGGAAAAACGCAAACGTACGTGAACACTCAGAAGGTGGCGGCTGAGAAGGCAGCATTCTTAACGGAAAAGATAGGAACGACGAGTCTCCAATATGCTCTGATGGATGGGGATACAATCGTTGTGAGCGGCCAAGCAGGATACAGCCATGTGGAGAGCAAGACGGCACCAAGCGTTACAACGATGTATGGAATTGGCTCGACGAGTAAGGTGTATACGGCAGCTTCTATTATGAAGCTCGTAGAACAAGGGAAAGTTGATTTAGAGGCTCCCATTGTAACTTATTTGAATAATTTTACGATGGAAGATTCACGTTATAAGCAAATCACCGTACGTATGCTGTTGAATCACTCATCAGGTCTTGGGGGTTCGAACTTATCAAATTCTTTTTTATTTAATGATTCTGATTCTATCGCCAAAGATAATTTGCTAACGACTTTGTCAACACAACGCCTAAAGGCAGATCCAGGAGCGTACTCTGTATATTGTAATGATGGATTTACGCTGGCGGAGTTGATTGTTGAGAAGGTCAGTGGCATGGACTTCACTACATTCATTCATCAAAATTTTACAGGTCCTTTAGGGCTTCAGCATACGAAAACGCCAGTAGATTCTGTGGATTCCAGCCAGTTGGCAAGTGTATACAATGCTACCTACCCAGCCGCTTTACCCAAAGAGACCATTAACGTAATTGGAACAGGGGGCATCTATTCCACGGCTGAAGATTTGGTGCGCTTTGCAACTATTTTCACTGGAGGATCGAAAGGGATTCTGTCAGAGAAATCAGTAAATGCGATGGAGCAAGAGGAATATAAACGTGGAATGTGGCCAAAAGGAATCGATAATTCGTTCGCATATGGATTGGGCTGGGACAGTGTGAATTTGTATCCATTCAATCAATACGAGATCAAAGCTCTGACTAAGGGCGGGGATACAAGTCTGTATCATACTTCACTTGTCGTGTTGCCAGGACAGCGGATGGCAGCAGCTGTGGTATCTTCTGGAGGATCGAGCACTACCGATCAGATGCTTGCTAACGAAATTTTGATCAGTGCTCTACAAGAAAAGGGAGTTATCAAGGAACTGAAAGCTACGCCTACATTTAAAGCCACGAACAAAGAGAAGATGCCAGAGGATTTGTTAAGTTATGCAGGTGTTTATGCTGATTCTACGCAGCTAATGAAGATAGAGATTAGTAAAGCTGGGGAATTGAGTATCTCTTCGATCATGGCACCTGCAATGCCAGCTCAGAAATTTTCGTATCATACGAACGGTGAATTCTTAGATGTAGTGGGTACGAGTAAAGTTAGCTTTGTGAAGGAGAGCAATGGTCGTATCTATCTTTGGAGTCAAGGGTACGGAGTCATTCCAGGGCTTGGTGAGACTGCCAGTACTCAATATGCAGCAGAAAAGCTAGAGGCGAATTCTTTATCCAATGAGGTTTTGTCAGCATGGCAGCAGCGTCAAGGAAAAATGTATTTTGATGTCAGCGAGAAGTATACCTCACAATTTTACATGAGTATGCCAGTAGCTGGAATTGCTATGTTCCCTGATGCACCGGGCTATATGGGCTCGAATAAAATAACTGGTCCGAATAAAGCTGAAATGACTGTGCAAATTCCAACTTTAGGTGGGCGCGATCTTGCGGATCTTGTTTTTGAAAATAAAGAGGGTGTGGAGTACCTTAAGGTTGGAAACCAATATTTTATATCACAGGATGCCATTAAACCTATCTATGCCGGCCCGCAATCATGGGTAACCATCCAAGCAGATGGATATGCGAGATGGTATGAAATACCTGAGACAGCATCAGGAAAGTTGATGACAGTAGAGCTACCAGCTAAAGGTTCCTTTGCTGTTTATGATCAGAATGGTATGTGTGTGAATTTCTCTACGATCAGCGGTCTTACGCAAGTTAAACTTCCGAGTAACGGGAAAATTGTATTTGTAAGCGATGTGGGTGCGAAGTTTGAATTGACAATCAAGTAGTAATAATCAATTTAATTTTTTTTATAAAAAAAGAATCCTGTTATCCAGATTATTTTATCTTGGGAACAGGATTTTTTATATATAAACGCTTCCCGTCCTTATAGGGACGCAGAGGGCAATTATGCTAGTTGAAATTCTATCTTCCTATTTGAAATTCTTTGAAAACTCTTTTATTTTATCTACAAAAATCCCCTTAAGCTGATCCGTACCTTCCTTAGGAGCTTTATAGGCTTTGTAACCTCCAAAGGATTCGATACAAATCGCATATTTTTTTAGATCATCCGGAAAATTCTTCTCTATTAATTCCTCAGTTGTTTTCGGTTTCTCGTTACAAATATAGTAGCCCATCTTCTTATTTAGTAACTCATCTTTATTTTTTTTGATAAAATCACGAATCGCTTTGTATATTTTCTCATCTCTTACTCCGGCACCTAAAATAATGCTATCAAATTCCTCAAGATTTGGTTTCTCTATTTCAATATTACAGATCTTACTCTGAGGAATCTCTTCTGATAATACCTTTGCGCATTGCTCTGTTGCTCCTGATTTTGTTGCATATAGAATAAGTACTGCCATTGTGGTTCCTCTTTTCAGCTTAAATTATCCAGGTCCCAAAGACTCTTGTAATTCAATTATCTTGATTATCGAGATAATATATATATATTATCGAAAATAGCGATCTTTTGTCAAGTTAACAGCAAGTTCTTATGTACTAATTCTACATCCTTATTATGGTATCATAGGAATAATTGATCTATCGTTAGCTATATCTTTAAAGAAATTACAATAAAAAGGGGTGTGGAGATAAGTTGAGTATCATCGTAATGCTAGTCATCTATTTTTTACTTGGAGTATTCGTGATTAAATTAGGCATTGATAACTCTAGAAGTACGCAAATATCAAAGGAAATATTAAATGAGCTAAGAGAAATCAAAGAACTAATGATAAGAAATAAATACGAATAACTTCTTAGAAGGAGGGCAAACAGGATTGGCCATTCCATTTTTAGTATTAATTCTTGCTTTTTCTGGTTTTTTTCTAAGGGTATGGATTGTTGGCCCGGATAAAGAAAAAATTTCTGACGACGGTAATGAGCTAAATATAAAAGGTAAATTAATACTCGGACTTATTGGATTAATTTCGGCAATTGTCATAATGATAGCTGATGGCGTACAGGGGACAGGAATGAAGTGGTTTTGGATTGTATTCATAATTATTGCCGTAGGATTTCAGTCATATATTGATTGGAAATTTTTAAAGCATACGAAACAACATATCGTTTCACTGATTTTGTTAGTCGAAGGTGTGGTGTTAGTTTATTTCTTTTTCTAATAGGTTGAACGATTAAAGCCTAATCCCCTGTCAGCGTACATAAGGGATTAGGCTTTTTAATTTCACGACCTTTTTGGTACATGAGGTTCAGCTGGTGGAATGGATGCGCTTATGACGGGGTTACTTACAACTGGACAGAATCCTGGGTTTGTTAAACATATCTGCTCGGAGTACCGTGGTTGGAGCTTTGAAAGTTCAGTAAAATAGTTGCCGATCATATGATTGCTACTTGCAGATCCATTCTGGAAAGAAAGTGATACGAAGGTATGGACATGACTGTAATAGTACTTCGTTTCCCGTTTAGGCAGCTTATATACATGTGGAGGAGCGTACGTAACAACATCAAAAAGATTGGCATAACGGTAACTCTTCCGGACATATGGTTTAAAAACATTCACGAAGTTCGGATCACCTACACGTGGTGAACCATAGGTGAACAGATTAGGTGAGATGTGCGAGGTGTTGGCCGCAATATCTATAGCACATAAAGTGGCGAGTGCTCCACCGAGGCTGTGACCAGTAATGTATAAGGTTTTATCGGGAGATAGCTTAGCAAGTGTAGAGATAATCCCATCGCGAGCTGAGGCGTAAATATTCGTGAAACCACGGTGGGTAAGGGTATCTTCTTTAATGTATTTGAATCTCTCCTGTGAGGCCATAACGTTAGACATCCAATCGGTTGTGGAACTGGTTCCCCGGAAGGCCACAACAATCTCTTGTGGAGACTCCAGAATAAATCCGAAGCGTTCCCATACCTCGCTGATGGATCTTGCTTCAATTGTATCCACGATCTGATAATCTAATGGAACGACGAACAAACCTTCTGTATTTGAGAACTGCGCATAGGTCTGTCCGCAGATGGCAGCTAGAAAGATAGCCCTTTGCTCTTGATCATTTTTGGTACCCATGTGCATCCCGCCCTTCTTCCTAAACTATATTAGGAGGACGAGAGAGAGATTCCTATATCATAGGAGGCCTTGTACCAATTAGAAATATCTAAATTTATACAGTTAAATTGTTACTTCAAATGATTTTACTTCGAAAGTCGAAGGTTCAGCGGCACTTAATGATTTCATTTCTTCTCTTTGCTATGATTCCACTTTGTGCCTTCGGTTTTCTAGCTTACCATAAATCAAATGAAGCGATCGAAGCTAACAGCCCCCTAAATTACTTCTGGTGTTTCTGCGCACACATAAGGATTCCTTCGGAAACTTAACTTGCGACAAGGAAACCCATACAGTACACTTTCTTTAACTAGTACAAACCTAAGATAGCTTGGGAAAGAACTTTGAAAAAGGAAGTGTTAAATAGTGGATTTAGAGATGGTCATGCAGGAGCTGGAAGCGCTCGGCAAGGAACGAACCAAGAAAATATATATGTCCAATGGAGCAAAGGAACCACTATTTGGCGTGGCTACCGGAGCAATGAAGCCAATCTTCAAGAAAACAAAAATAAATCAGCCATTGGCTGAGGAGCTTTACGCGACAGGGAACTACGATGCTATGTACTTTGCCGGCATCATTGCTGATCCCAATGCAATGACGGAAGCGGATTATGACCGATGGATGGATGCGGCTTATTTTTATATGCTGTCCGACTTTGTAGTGGCAGTAACCTTGGCAGAAGCGGATATTGCACAACAAGTGGCCGATAAATGGATCGCGAGCGGTGAAGAGCTGAGAATGTCAGCGGGCTGGAGCTGTTACTGCTGGCTGCTTGGCAGTCGGCCGGATGTTGAGTTTTCCGAAAGCAAGCTTGCTGGTATGCTTGAGATGGTGGAGAATACGATTCATGATTCTCTAGAACGTACCCAATATTCAATGAATAACTTTTTATACACAGTAGCCGTATCTTATTCGCCACTACATGATAAGGCTAGCGAAACTGCTAGGACTGTAGGTCCAGTTGAAGTCAACAAGGATAAGGCAAAAAGTAAATTGATTCACGCGTACGCAAATATTCAAAAAGCAGTCGACAAAGCTCAGCTTGGTTTTAAACGCAAGCATGTAAGATGTTGATCTAGCAGAAGCTTCTAGAGAAGAAAAAGGAAAAAGGATTCCCTGATGCTTCACTCTGAGTTACTATATAGAAATGACACCAAGAGGAGAAAGTAGGGGGAAAAGCATACATGGGCAACTATTTGGATATTTTACACAAGGAAGTCGTACCGGCTGAAGGCTGTACAGAGCCGATCGCAGTTGCGTATGCCGTCTCCTTGGCGGCAGAACTTCTCGAAGGAGAAATAACGGGGATTCAGCTGCATCTCAGCGGTAATATTATCAAAAATGCAATGGGAGTGGGCATCCCTGGGACAGGCCAGACAGGTCTGCCTATCGCAGCAGCCCTTGGAGCGGTGGTCGGACGTTCGCACAAGGAGCTGGAAATTCTGTCAGGTCTGACTCCGGATGAGCTAAAGCTGGCTAATGATCTGCTAGATCGAAAGCTGCTGCAAGTGGAGATAATGGACACTCCTGAGAAGTTATATATTGAAGCACAGGTGAAGACAGAGAACCATACGGCAATTGCCATCCTTGCTAAGGAACACACTAATATTGAATACCTAGCTCTAGACGGAAAAAAAGTGACACCTAAGAAGTCTAAAGCTGACTGTGGAAAGCCCGGTCTGTCCGATACTGAAGCTTATGAAGGCTCTGTAGATCGGATTTTTGAGTTTATAAGTACGGCTCCATTTTCAGACCTTAGCTTCCTCTTGGAAGGTGCTCGGATGAACAAAGCGATTTCCGATGAGGGACTTCGAGGCGATTATGGGTTGCAAGTAGGGAAGAAGATGAACCAGCAATCTGCGATGAATTTATTCGGCAATGATGTGGCGAACAAAATTATAGCGGCCACTGCCGCGGCTTCAGATGCTCGCATGGATGGCAGTGCAATGCCTGTGATGACAACAGCGGGCAGCGGTAATCAAGGCATCGCCTGTACGCTTCCCGTAATATCATTGGCGGAATTGCTCGGCAAGGATGAAGAGACGCTGGCTCGGGCGCTTGCACTAAGCAATCTGGTCACTGTGCATATCAAGCATTATATCGGGCGGTTGTCGCCTTTATGCGGTTCAGGGATCGCTGGCGGGGTAGGAGCGAATAGCGGGATCATTTATCTCATGGGCGGTAGTCTTGAGCAAATTAAGCATGGGATACAGAATACAATAGCTTCTTTGTCAGGCATGATCTGCGACGGTGCGAATTCAACCTGTGCACTGAAGATTTCCACCTCCACCAATACAGCGATTCAGGCAGCCACATTGGCGATGAATAATATTGCCCCTACGACCAAGGATGGAGTTATTTTCGAAGAGGTGGAAGACACTATTCGCAACATGGAGCGACTGGTTCAAGAAGGTCTGGCGGATACTGACAAGACCATTCTAAATATCATGCTCTCCAAAGGTGGAGCGAAGTAACCTTATAGTAACTTAGATACAAAATAAGAGATCATGAATTAAGACCGCCCGGTTCCCTGCTTAAAATGGCAGGAGTCCGGGCGGTCTTTGTAATTCTGCGGCAAGGTCCTAGGTTTATAAGAAGATTTGCATTAAATTTTAACATAACTTATTCTGAGATCATAAAGGCATAGACTGATGGTATAAAAAGGAGATATTATGACGGAGAAGATAGATATAGGATGGAACTTTGAGAACAGTTATGCTCATCTGCCGGAATCCATGTTTACAAGGATCAAACCTACTCCTGTGCGAAAGCCGGAGTTAGTTATTTTAAATGAACCATTGGCTGCTACTTTAGGGCTGAATAGCACAGCACTACATAGTAAGGATGGTGTACAGATTTTTGCGGGCAATGAAGTTCCTAAAGGTACAGAGTCGCTTGCTCAAGCCTATGCTGGACATCAATTCGGACATTTTACCATGTTAGGTGACGGCCGAGCTGTGCTGCTGGGTGAACAGATCACTCCCCAAGGTGAACGCGTAGACATTCAGCTTAAAGGCGCGGGAAGAACGCCATATTCTCGTGGTGGGGATGGCCGAGCCGGACTTGGCCCGATGCTGCGTGAATATATCATCAGCGAAGCCATGCATGGCCTTGGTATTCCTACCACTCGCAGCTTGTCGGTGGTCACTACAGGAGAAACGATCATTCGAGAAACAGAGCAGCCCGGTGCTGTTCTTACCCGTGTTGCAGCCAGTCATCTACGGGTGGGTACTTTTCAATATGTTGCAGCATGGGGGAATGCAGATGATCTCCGTATTCTGGCTGATTACACGCTGCAAAGACACTATCCCGAAGTACCTATGGAAGAGAACCGATATCTTTTCCTGCTTCGGGAAGTGATTGGACGTCAGGCTGAACTGATTGCCAAATGGCAGCTTGTAGGATTTATTCATGGAGTGATGAATACGGACAACATGGCGCTTAGCGGAGAAACGATTGATTATGGTCCATGCGCATTCATGGATATGTATAATCCGGAGACCGTATTCAGTTCCATAGACCAGCAGGGTCGCTATGCCTATGGCAATCAGCCGGGGATTGCCTCTTGGAACCTCGCAAGATTCGCGGAGACTCTCCTGCCATTGGTGGCTGATGATCAAGAACAGGCGATTCAGCTCGCTGAAGAGGAGATTGCAGATTTTAAAGAGCGGTCTTATCATCATTGGCTCTCAGGAATGAGAGCGAAGCTCGGAATCTTCAACGAAGAGGTAGAGGATGTTGCGCTAATTGAAGACCTGCTAGATTTGATGCAGAAATACCGGGCGGACTATACCAATACCTACCGTGCCCTAACCTTGGAGAAGCTGGAAGAAACCGCTCTGTTTAGTGCAGCGGAATTTACCAAGTGGCATGAGTTATGGCAGGCTAGACTTAGCAGACAGCAGCAATCGAAAGAGGTTTCACAGCAGCTAATGCGCAATAGTAATCCTGCGATCATTCCGCGAAACCACAGGGTAGAGGAAGCACTCCAAGCTGCAGTGCAACAGGGAGATTACAGTGTGATGGAGCGGTTGCTTGAAGCTCTTTCCAATCCTTACGCGTATACCCCTGAACAAGATGAATACTCGGCACTTCCTGAGGAATCAGCAAGACCCTATCGAACCTTCTGCGGCACTTGATTTGCAAATAATGATCTAAATAATGAGGTGAAGTAAGAATGTTTCATGCATATGATGTTCTGGCTAACCAGTTGCTAGCGAATGCGAATGATCCAAGTTGGTATGTGCCCTTTGAGGTAGCCGTAAAAGACTTAAGCGAAGAGGAAGCATCTTGGAAAGTAACAGAAGAAAGCAATAGTATTGTTGAGATTGTGCAGCATCTGCTCTACTGGAATGAGGCTTGGCAAACAAGATATAAAGAAAAGAGCGTCCATGCGGTTCCTTCTGTAGATAACAATGATACCTTTGTTGTTGCAGAAGGAGTAACGTTCCAAGAGCTTCAACAACAACTTTTAGAAGTTCTTCTACGTTGGCAGGAACTGATTACGAAGGACGAATTGGAAGCTGATGTTCAAGGGTTCCCAGACAGTCTGTGGTGGGAAGTATTAGGTAATGTGACGACACATAATGCTTATCACGTGGGGCAGATTGTTTTTATTCGGAAGATCCAAAAGAGTTGGAATCGCAATGTGAAGTGAATTGAAGGACGTTAACGGATGTATAGCCATCTGGATAACGTCTTTTTTTGTGAATATCAATGAGGATAAGATATAGAATATCACTTATAAATACTTAAGTTATTATATTTAATACTTGTAAATGCTTATTAAATGACTTATGATGACTTTAGGAGGTGCATACAAGATGTTTCAAGAGGAGAGATTGTTGAAGATACTCGAATATTTGAAACAACACCAATCGATGAGTGTTCAAGAGATCTGTACTCAATTTGATGTATCCAGAGATACCGCACGTAGGGATATTGTTAGATTAGTACAAGAAGGTGTTGTGATCCGAACGCATGGAGGGGTATCGTTACCTGAGTTACAAAAAGAATTGTTATCTTATCAGGATCGATTGATCGATAAATCTGAGAGTAAGCAGAGAATAGGGAAGACTGCAGCGCAGCTTATTCAAGATCATGAGACTGTGATTTTAGATGTATCCACCACTGTACAGTTTGTTGCAGAACAAATCACCGCGAAGGATATTACGGTTGTTACACACTCGATTGATAACGTAGGGATCTTGTCCAAACGGGAAGATCTGCAAATTTATGTTCTTGGCGGTTACTTGAATGTGAAGAACCGCTTGTTATATGGTCCTTCCATTATCGATAAGCTTAGTGAAATCCGTGCAGATAAAGCCTTTATTGGAGCATCCGCGATCGGTGCTGATGGACTCTACTATCCTTATGAAGAAGATGCGAGGGTAAAAAGAGAAATGGCGCGAAGAGCGGATCAAGTGATTTTAGTGGCGGATCACAGCAAATTTAATGCCAAATCCTTTTATCGGCTAGACTTTGATTTCGTTGATATTTTAATTACCAATCGAGAACTCCCAAGTCAGATTAGAGAAGTTCTAGATCAGAAGAACATCACAGTTATTGAGTGTTCAGAAGAGACGAAAGAGGTTCAATCACAAGACTGATGACATAAAGGAGAAGGATATTTATGAGTTGTATTTTACAAAATGTGCAATTGGTGCTTCAGGATCGTATTGTTCCAGCAGCTAATGTGTGGATTTTTGAAGGGAAAATCATAAAGATAGAGGCAGAGGCCCCTTCGATTTCAGAGGGAGATTATGAACGGATAGATGGCGGTGGCCATTTGTTAGTACCCGGAATGATAGATGTTCATATTCATGGCGCTAATGGTTTTGATATGATGGATGGTACGGAAGAGAGCATTCAAGAAGTATCAAAGGCTTGTGCTGCGTCTGGTTGCACCTCATTTCTGGCTACCTCTGTCAGTTCTACGCTAGAAGATCTTTTAGAAATGATTCGTAGTGTTAAGCGTGTGATAGGACATGAAGTGGGTGCAAAGATCGCAGGCATTCATTTAGAGGGACCTTACCTGAACCCGAAGCGAAAAGGTATGCAGAACGAAAAGTTTCTGCGTCATCCCAACTTAGAGGAAATGAACCTAATTTTTGAAGAAGCGGGTTCACTCATTAAGATGGTTACAATTGCTCCGGAGTTGCCGGGCGGGATGGAGCTTATTTCCTTTTTGAAAGAAAAGGGCGTAGTAATAGCCATCGCTCATTCGGATGCCACTTATGAAGAGGCTAAACAAGCCTTTGCGTCGGGGGCAAGTCATGTAACGCATTGTTTTAATGGCATGCGGCCTATCCATCATCGAGATCCAGGGGTAATTGTGGCTGCTTTTGAAGAGAAGCATGTAAGCCTTCAAGCGATTGTGGACAATGTCCATCTGCATCCTGCAATTATTCGATTAATGCATACCTTGAAAGGACCGGAAGGCATGGTCTTGATTACAGATGCACTGCAAGCTATGGGATTAGGTGATGGGAATTATATGTTTGGAGGCCATCATGTTACGGTATCCGAGGGGGTAGCGAGACTAAAGGATGGAACATTAGCTTCAAGCACCGTGACTATGAATGAAGCCTTACGTTATACTGTTGAAACTGGAATTCCATTGATCGATGCTGTACAGATGGCTTCAACTACGCCGGCCAATATTCTGGAGCTTCAACAGAAGGGGACGATAACAGCTGGTTTTGATGCTGACCTGGTCCTCTTGAATGATGAATTTAAAGTACTCTGGACAATGGTGGATGGTCAAATTATATAAATCATGATGAATACAGGTTACTTCTGCTCAATGCAGTTGTAACCTGTATTCATGTGCGGTTATGCCAAACACGCTTTTAAAATGCCGGTTCAAATGAGTTAGATCCACAAATCCGCACTCTGCCACCGCCGCATAGATATCCTTGGTTTTCTCAATGGACTGTTTGGCATGCTCTACTTTGCAATTTAAGAAGAATTGATAAGGCGATATTCCTGTGTGCATTTTAAACGCTCGGATAAATTGATATTTGGATAGATTAAATTCTTTGCAGAGGTCGTCTAGCTTCAGCACATGATCTAAACTGCAGTACATCATTTCCTTCGCTTTTTTGACGAGGTTACTATTTGTTCTGCGGTCGGTATCTATTTCAGTATGGGATACTAAATCGAGCAGAGTTAACAATAGCTCACTGCACAAGGACTCCTCTTTGCCATGCTGGATGGCATGACTTAGCGCCAATATGCACTGTGCCAATTTGTTGTCGTATAGGATAGGAGAGGTAAACCGCAGTTCTTTTTTTCCTAGTATCTCTTGTATAATGGTGGGCTTGATATAAAGCATGACATAATCAATGCCTGCTTTGTCAAACGATCTGCCGTCATGTGTCTGCTCTGGATTGAACAGCATAATCCCATTTTTATGGGAGGATTGCAAGCTACCGTCGAGGTTATATTGCTGAATGCCGCGAAGCGTTACACCGAGTGCATATTCCTCGTGGCAATGTTTTTTATAAGTGAAATCAGTCATGCTAGCTGACAAGGTTAGGATATCTGCTGATTTTTTATAGTTGAATGTTTCCACGTTTTTATCCTCCATGCCTTTATAGGATTCCCGATATCAAAATGGCCGAGTATACTAAAAAAAGTGCCATCAGGGTATTTAGAACTTTTTGATGATGTTGCAGAAAGCTTCTGAAGATCGCGCCAAAAATAATCCATGTTATGAAGCCAAGAAATCCGATTAAAGTTACAATTATAACAAATAGGGTCAAGGTAATGGATGAAGTGTAGAATGGCATAACGTAGCTGGGAATGACGGTTAGTGTAAATAAGAGCACTTTCGGATTCACTAGCTGCATAAGAAAGCCTGGCCAAAAATCGGCATTCGAGTTAGACTGTTCTTCCATTGAACCCATTTTAAAGATTTTATAAGCAAGATAAAGCATATATAAGCTCCCAATGATTTGCATAAAGATCAGAATATTTGGGATGACCTCAACAAGAACACGGTTAAGCAAGGTTGAAAGGATAAGCAGTAGTCCAAAAGCCACCGTAGCTCCATATACATAGTTCATAGTTTTTTTGGCCCCTGAACGCTGCACAGAAGAAAGAATAACAATATTGGTTGGGCCAGGCGTAAATGTAACGACGATGCAGTAGATTAAAAAGGAAATTATATTCATGATGACCTCCAGTAAAAGTAGTCTTATGAATATAAACCTCCTAGCTAGAATGGTTATAGTATATTATTGCAGAGGTGATCAATAGAATGAACGAGACAAATCAATGTACCATAGCTGTTCTCACCATGGCTGATTATGAAACTGCATGCCAGGTGTTTGAAGAATCGATATCAGATGCTTTTAACAAAGAGGGAATTGGTCACTTACAAGAGGATATACAAGGTGAAATTGACGATAAAAAGAAAAAGGCACTTTGCTCCCTGGATCAGGCAAACTCGGATACGTGTTTCTTTATCGCTAAAATCAATGGGACGGTTGTGGGAACGATTTCCTATGGTCTCTGCGGTGAGGCAATTCAAATCTGTGCAGAGCATCAGTTGGATCATTTGGGGGAACTGGGTAGTTTATACGTGGTACCACGCTTTCAGGGTCAAGGGATTGGCTCAGCATTAATTAAGGAAATGATGACATTTCTAAACGAACAAGGAATTGAGCAATTTTGCTTGGACAGTGGATATCAACGCGCACAAATCAAGTGGCAGCGTAAATTTGGGAAGCCTTATAAGGTGGTAAAAGACTATTGGGGACCCGATTCCGCTCATATGGTTTGGTTGTGTAATGTGAGTGATCATTTGAACTAAGCTTTTAAAAATTGAAGCCTTTAGCTTTTATAGTAGAGGTTTCTTTTTTATGGATGAGCACTCCAGTGATAAAATGGAAATTGTATGTCATATGGAATGAATGTGTCGTAATATTATATATTAGATGTCGCATTTACCTACTAATAAAGCGCTTTATAATATGCTATTTTATTAATAGATGTCAGAATAACATATATACGGGAGGCACAAGCAAATGACGATTAGAATAGGTAAGATTAGCTATTGGCATGTTCATGCTTGGGACTATACGAAGCAAGCTCAAGAGCATGAGGATACTGTATTAGCTGCGGTTTGGGATGAAGATGCTGAGCGAGGGAAAAAAGCTGCCGAAAGCTTGAATGTTCCTTTTTTCGAATCACTGGATGACCTGCTTGCGCAGGAGGATATAGATGCCGTCATTGTGGATGCACCTACCAATGTGCATAGAGATGTAATCATTGCTGCGGCTAAAGCGGGTAAACATATATTTACGGAAAAAGTAATTGCCCCAACTCATAAAGAAGTCGAAGAAATCATTAGCGCAGTTGAAGAGAATGAGGTGAAGTTGACCGTCTCTTTGCCACGTCTAAATGATGGATATACATTAACGATCCAAGAGGTTCTGAGTCAAGAGCTGCTCGGAGAGATCACTTACGTTAGAGTTCGTTTATCCCATAATGGAGCTACAGAAAACTGGCTTCCTGAGCATTTCTTCAGTTTGGAACAATGCGGTGGCGGTGCTTTGATTGATCTTGGCTGTCATCCGATGTATTTGACGAAGCTTTTCTTAGGTCAAGACGTGACCGGTGTAAGTGCTAATTTTGGTTATGTTACGGGCAAGGAAGTAGAAGATAATGCAGTGGTGACGTTATATACGAATTCCGGAGCTATTGGTGTGGTCGAGGCTGGGTTTGTGAATAGTCATTCGCCGTTTACGATCGAGGTGCATGGAACCGAAGGTACGCTTCTTTACGGAACACCAGAGGATAAGCTTCTACTTAAAAGTAACAAATCTGCTGACAAAGAGGAAGGATGGAAAGAAGTAGCGTTGCACGCTAATCGTGAAAGCGCATTCCATCAATGGGTTAATCATATCCAAAAGGATACTTTGGCCACACAGAATGTTCAAACCGCTGTGGAGCTTACGAGATTAATGGAAGCGGCGAATCGTTCTGCTAAAGAAGCTCGTATGATTCGGTTAGCCGATTTAGACGCTTAATTGGTCTCCACCTGTTAGGAGGATTTAACATTGAGTAACTTTCCCTATGAGATGATGTTTGAGAAGCATGATATGCTCGAGAGATTGGATATTTCTATTCAATGGGGACATTACGAGATTACAGTGCTTAGATTTCATTTGATCTCTTTTCCGCCGGGAAGAGTCATAGATTTCCATAATCATTCTGAATTCGAATTTCATTTTATCCCACGAGGAAAAGGGGAAGTTATTCTAGGCGATCTAAAATACCCCTTGTCTGAGGGAATGCTCTATTTAACCGGACCGGGTGTGATGCATCGCCAAGAGGCGGACCCAGAAGAATCCATGGAAGAACTGTGTCTGCATGTGGACATCAAAGAGAAGTTCAGAGAGGATGCAGATCCTTGGGAGGTTGCGGAGGCAGAGACCTGTGTTCAGAAGCTAAAGGAGCTGCCACTAGTTCCGGCACAAGATTATCACGGCGCTATGAAGTGTTTTCTCGAAGCCTATGAAGCTTGTGAAGGTAAACTGACGGGATATTATACTTCCATTAAACATCTTGTTATCAGCATTTTATTAAAAGCAGTAAGAACGTATGATTCAGGTGGAATTCGAACAGAAGCGCCTGTTAGGGATATGTTAACTTATCGGTATCACTATGCCATTCAATATATGGAAGCTAATTATTCAGGAGCCGTTACCTTGGAGAATGTTGCGGAAAAATTGAATATTAGCGCTAGGCAGCTGCAACGAGTATTTAAGCAAGTGGATGCTGACAAATCTTTTAGTCGATCGCTTGAGGATATTCGATTACAAGCGGTCTGTCGAAAGCTTGAAGAAAGCAATTATCCGATAGAACAAATTGCTAAGTCGGAAGGATTTACGAATGCAACATATTTGCATATCGTATTCCGCAAGCGTTTAGGCATAACTCCGGCAACTTATCGAAATGCAAAACAAACCAATTAGAAGTGAGGGTGAAAGATATGAGTAAAGTGTTTCGCGTAGGAATTATTGGATGTGGTGGAATTGCAAATGGTAAGCATCTTCCAAGTTTGAGCAGACAAAGTAAGGTTGAGATCGTTGCATTCTGTGACATTATAAAAGAACGTGCTGAAGAAGCGGCGGAGAAATACGGAAGTACTGAAGCTGTTGTCTATACGGATTATACAGAATTGTTGAAAGATCAATCTATCGATATTATTCATGTACTTACGCCGAATGATGCTCATGCAGAGATCTCAATTGCGGCTTTAGAAGCAGGAAAACACGTCATGTGCGAAAAGCCAATGGCTAAGACGGCGGCAGATGCCAAACGAATGGTTGAGGCAGCAAAACGTACAGGTAAGAAGCTAACCATTGGATATGACAACCGCTACAGAGAAGATAGCCTGTATTTGAAAAAAGCATGTGAGTCCGGGGAGCTTGGTCATATTTATTTTGCAAAAGCACATGCCATCAGACGGAGAGCCGTACCGACATGGGGAGTTTTCCTCGATGAAGAGAAGCAAGGGGGCGGGCCACTGATCGATATCGGAACCCATGCGCTGGACCTAACGCTGTGGATGATGGATAACTATAAACCGAAAGTCGTGCTGGGTACCAAATATCATGAACTGTCTCAAAAAGAAGAAGCTGCAAACGCTTGGGGACCATGGGATCCGAAGAAATTCACTGTAGAAGATTCAGCCTTTGGAATGATCGTGATGGAGAACGGAGCTACGATTATGCTGGAAGCGAGCTGGGCACTTAATTCACTGGACGTACATGAAGCGAAGTGCAGCTTAAGCGGGACGGAAGCTGGCGCCGATATGAAGGACGGACTTAGAATTAATGGAGAGAAATTCAGTAAGCTGTACACCAATGAAGTCGAGCTTGGTGCAGGCGGTGTAGCCTACTATGAAGGTAAAGCAGAAAGTGCGCCTGACATCGAATTAAGAAAGTGGATCGAAGCTATTGAACAGGATAAAGACCCGGTTGTAACGCCTGAACAAGCTTATGTTGTTTCGCAAATATTAGAAGCAATATATGAATCTGCACAAACAGGCAAGGCCGTGTATTTAGATTAGATTTTGACAAGCACAACGATTTAGAGTAATATCCAACTGTGATTTAATGATAAGGATTTGAGACAAGACTCTCTCTTTACAGGGAGAGTCTTTTTGCTTTTTTTGCTTGTTGAGTACGGAGGAATAGGGGGATAATCATGGATACTGAAGAACGCAATCATGTGCTTATTGTGGAAGATGATGATAATATTAGACGATTTATATCTATCAATCTAACGAATAATGGGTTTGTGGTTAGTGAGGCTGCTTTTGGTGAACAAGCATTGCAGAGCTTTAATGCGAACCGGCCAGACGTTATTGTTCTGGACATCATGCTGCCGGATTCGAATGGGTTTGAGATTTGTCGCAAGATCAGAGAGCAGGACCCCGGGGTCATCATCATTTTCTTAACTGCACGTGGACAGGACTTGGATAAAATCAATGGCCTAGAAATTGGTGCCGACGATTACATTGTGAAGCCTTTTAATTCATTAGAACTGGTGGCACGGATTAAAGCGATATTGCGTCGTACAGAAACAGCTCTAAAACCGCAAAGAACTATACTTCAATCTGGACCGATTCGCCTGGATCTGAACTCGAACAAGATGTTTAAGCAGGATGACATTATTGAATTAACTCCGAAGGAGTTTCTATTGATGAAGACCTTTCTGGAGCATCCGGATACAGCACTCTCTAGGAATGAATTAATGAATTTGGTTTGGGGTGAGGATTATATTGGCGATCCAAAGACGGTGGATGTTCACGTGCGTAAGCTAAGAGAGAAGATTGAAGAGGATGCTTCAAACCCGCATTGGATTGAGACTGTATGGGGGCTCGGATACCGCTTTAGAAAGGATGGTTGAAGAATGGGGATTCAGAAAAGATTAGTGGGAAGCTATTTTGTAGTGATCTGTCTTACTGTGCTCATTCTTGAAGTTATTCTTAATATTTCTGTACGATATTATTATTTCCATAATATTGAGCAAACCCTGATGAATCAAGCAGAGCTGTCGGCTTCTTTTTATCAGCAATATTTTGGCGACGAGGATTTAGAGGAACAATCGGATAGATTGTTAAAGGGTTTTGCCAGCCATTCCGATGCACAGGTACAGATTATTAATGCTGAAGGTCGGCTGTTGCAGGATTCAAATGGAATCCAAGGCGATTTTACCATGACAGATTACATGGATGTGCAAGAAGCGATGAAAGGGCAGCCTGGCAGTTGGAAGGGGGAGGACCCTGTAACTGAGGAAGCTATTTTTGCGGTATCCTATCCTTTACAAGCCAAAGGGAATATTGTAGGGGAAGTCAGATTTATTACATCCTTAACGGAAACGATACATACAGTTAATCAAATTGCAGTTTTGCTGATCGGGGTAGGTTTGCTAGTGATTGGTATTGTCACCCTGCTTGGATTATTACTGTCGTGGACTATAACGAGATCTATTAAAGATCTAAAACTGGCAGCAGACCAAATGTCCGAAGGAGATTTCAGCATAAGAGTACAAAAGCGATACCAAGACGAGCTTGGTTCCTTGGCGGATACGTTAAATATGATGGCCAGTCGAATCTCGAAAAGTGAGCAACTTAAGAATGACTTTATCACATCCGTATCCCATGAACTGCGTACGCCTCTGACCTCGATCAAAGGCTGGGTAATAACTTTAAAGGCGGCTGGAGGAAGTAATCAAGCTCTGTTTCATGATGGGTTAGATATCATTGAATCTGAAAGTGACAGATTAACTCATATGGTGGATGAACTGCTCGATTTCTCCAAATTGGATAACGGAAGAATCGCTATTCATCTCACATCTGTGGATCTAACGGAGCTGTTGCAGCATATTGGCAGACAACTCACGCCTAGAGCAACCCGGCAAGGCATTTCACTCGAAGTGAAAATAGAAGAGAATCTGCCGGTCATTCAAGCTGACGAGAATCGTGTGAAGCAAGTCATGATTAATCTCATCGATAATTCGCTTAAATTTACTAGTTCCTCAGGTCGAATCCTTATCAGCGCCCATACGGTTCCAGGGAAAGTTGTAATTACGGTTGAGGATACTGGTTCAGGCATCGCAGAAACGGATTTAGAGAATGTGCGGCAAAAATTCTACAAAGGGGATCAACAAGCGTCAGGTAGCGGTTTGGGCTTGTCCATCTCCGAACAAATCATTACATTGCATCAAGGTGAGCTGCGAATAAGCAGTACTTTAGGCAAGGGAACGATTGTCCAATTTGACTTACCGAGAAAATAAGAACTCAAATTTAACTATTTCATAACCACTTTCATCTCTTTCACAGATAAAATACTATATATGCGGATAAGCAAGGAGTCGATGATCCAAATGCCGAGCAAATTCATAAAAATAGGTGCTATGTTAACAACGTTATTTTTGCTCGGAGGATGCGGAGTCCCAGCGACACCCGGAGAGCTGATTAAGCCTCCATCATCGGAAGCAAGCCTGCAGCGAGACAAAACGAGCCAGGAATTTATCAAATGGCTTCCCGACAAAGCTCAATTGATAACTCCGTTGGATGGACAAGAGGATAATGCGATCTCCTTTGGGGATATGGATGGTGACGGTATCGACGAAGCTGTAGTTGTATATGAGTACAGCAAAAACAAAGGTTCTTCTATAAAAGCAATGCTGCTTAGACAGGAAAATGAAGCGTGGCAAAAGATTTCGGAGGTTGAGGGGTTTGGGTATGGCCTGGATTATGCCGGATTCTATGATGTCGATGATGATGGGCATAACGAGCTCGCGCTGGGCTGGTCATTGGGTGAGGCAGGGAACGGCCTGGATATTTATACGCTGAGTGAAGATCAATTAAAGCTGTTATCGAAAAAGGCGTATCAGGGCAAATTTGATCTGAGATAATCATTCAACCAAATAATCCGTAGCACTTCAGCTTCATCTTCAAAGAAGGTGTATATGTGCTCAGCGGATTATTTATGCTGCTCATTTTCATGCATGTTTCCCGTACACAACAAGAAAAATACAGAAATTAAATAGAGGTTGGTTCATGATTATCTCCACCAAAATTGCAAAGCTGGACAGATCCGTACTTTTTCTCGTAACATGCCTAGTTGGTATTGGTACTGTTGCTATTTATGGAGCGACTACGGATACACGGTTAGACGGTCTTTATATTAGTTCTTTGTATTTATTTGCTATATTTTGCATACCCATGTTATTCATTGCGTTGGTAGATTATCAGATTCTATTGGGTAGGTTAGCGTATCTCTTATATGGTGTGGGTGTAGGTCTACTCGTGCTGGTTAAGTTGGTTGGAGAAAACCTCAACGGTGCCGTACGCTGGTTAAGTATTGGAAGCTTTCAGCTTCAACCCTCGGAGCTGGCTAAAATATGTACAGTGCTGCTCATTGCTCATCTATTGGGTAAACGAGAGGGGCAGCAGCTTCGTTTTTTTCAAGATTTAGTGCCGGTTTGTTTCGTTTTTTGTATTCCTTTTATTTTGATCATGGACCAACCTGACCTGGGTACAGCACTCGTTTTTGCTGGTATATTGCTAAGCATGCTTTGGATTGGTAACATCCGTGCGCTTTATATGCTCCTGATCCTCGGTGTTGTGATTATTTCGATCGGCACGATACTATGGCTGTATTATGCCAACTTCGACTTGTTATCCAAGATTGTCGAGCCCCATCAACTGTCACGAATCCAAGCTTTTTTAGACCCGCAGAGTGATCCTGATAAATCTTGGCATGTTAAAAACGCGATGATAGCCATAGGTTCCGGAGGATTATCGGGCAGTGAAGGTATTTTTTTGCGAAAAGGATATATTCCTTACGCGTATTCCGATTCGATCTATGTAGTTATCGGTGCAAAATACGGTTTTATAGGTTCATCCGTGTTGCTAATGCTTTATTTATTGCTCGTGTATCGCATGATCTTTATTGCGCTCGAAAGCAGGGATCGTGCGGGGGCATACGTTGTCACCGGATTTATCGCCATGATCATCTTTCAAGTTTCTGTTAACCTTGGAATGCATATGGGGTTGCTGCCCCTGACGGGGATATCATTGCCTTTTATTAGCTATGGAGGCAGCTCATTGCTCACTAATATGATTGCGATTGGCATAGTGCTAAGTGTCAAAGTTCATAAAGATGAAAGCTTGGATTGAAAAAGCTACTGGAACTGAGTGGAGGAAATTATGTCTAACAAACGCAAGTGGACAACAACCCGTAAAATTCTGATTAGCATTGGTCTTGTCATAGGAGCGACTATAATAGGGATTGGGGGGTATGCAGGGTATTTGTACAAAAAGACGGATGATGCGATTCAGCGTATGGCTGCTCCAGTCACCGTCCAGCCAACAGCTGCTCCAGCGGAAAAAAAAGAATCGGTATCGGTTGAACCAATGATTGTTCTGCTTGCCGGGGTAGATAGTCGGGACGGCGGTGGCGGGGTAATGAATACCGATGTGCTGATGCTTGTCAGCTTCAATCCGGATACCAAGTCGACGAGTTTCTTATCTATACCGCGGGATTTGTTGTTAAAACCTAAATCGTTACCTTCCCGCAAAGCCAATTATTATTATGCTTACCATTACATAAAAGACAAAACAGAGGCTATTCCTAATACAAAAGAGTTTTTCAGTAATTTACTGGGTCTGCCGATTGATCACATGGTTGTGGTGAATTTTGATGTGTTGCAGGAGACGGTGGACTTGCTTGGCGGACTAACCATTGATGTCGATATGGATATGAAATATACCGATTCGGCAGATGGGACGAACATCGACTTAAAGAAGGGCTTGCAGAAGCTGGACGGCAAACAAGTACTTGATTTTGTGCGTTACCGGAAATCGAATCAAGGAACGGCTGAATCCTCTGATTTTCAGCGCAATGATCGACAGCAGCAAGTAATTAAACAAATTCTGGATAAGCTGGGGAATTTCCAAGGCGTGTCCCAGTGGGGAAATGTATTGGATATCATTGGTGATAATGTGAAGACAGATATTCCTCAAGCGGATCTCCAGCAATGGTTATTGAACTTTCCGAAACTAAAACCAGACCATATTAATTCCTTACATGTGGAATCGCTTTGGAAGAGTCCATACGTGTATGTGAATAAAGAGGATCTTAAACAAGCGCTTACTACTCTGAGTACGGAAGCGGGCGTTAGCTCCGAAAGCTCATTACATTTGGAGAATATTGGGACGGTAGATTAACCTCAAGTTTGCAGAGAGTCTTCCCATTCCTATTCGAAAATCGTTTCAATAAAATGTTGTTCTATAAACTGCTCTTAGGAGCAGTTTTTTGCGTGCTCTTCTATTAATCCCGATAACCGTTAAAGTTATCCGCTAAGGGGTAGAGGCCCGGCTTCCAGACATAGTACCATGAACACAGCGATTATGAATCGTATATTGTTTTGGTTTTGTTGGGAGGAGAAGGGGATTTCATGAACTACAGACTGAGTATTATGTTTCTAATCGTACTTACAGGGATGATATCAATAGCCGCATTTAATCCGATTATTGGTCCGCTTGCTCGAAATCTGGGACTTAGTGATTTTCAATCAGGATGTCTGGTATCGGTTGCGGGACTTTGCTGGCTGCTCGGAGGATATTTCTGGGAAAAACAAACGTTCATGAGCCGAAAATGGCTGCTCGCTTCGATTATGTTCGTCTATATGGCAACACTAGTCATTTTTGCACTGCTGGCTGATTATGCAGTACATGCTGAGAGCAAAACTAGCCTATTTTGGAGTTTCTTTATACTTCGCGCAATCGCCGGCTTTTTCTTTGGAGGTATTCCGGCATTAGCACAAGCTTATGTTATGGGCTGGAGTACAAAAGAGACCCGTACACAGGGAATGGCATTATTCGGTGCAGCCAATGGACTTGGCTTCGTAGTAGGACCTGCAATGAGCGGAGGAATGGCTTCGCTGGGACTCACCTCACCAATGTACGCCGCAGCGATATTATTATTCACCTTGGCTATTTTATTTCTAGTGTTTATTCCTAAAGAAAAGAATATCGAGATCGAACGGCAGACGATTTCACTTTCACCCAACGACAAGAGGATACGCCTCTATTTATGGATTGGACTATTGCTATCGTTTGCTCTGAATATCGTGCAGGTTACTATCGGATTTTTTGTGCAGGATAGCCTTGGATATAGTACCCAGCAAGCTACTCAGTTAATTGGAACAGGTCTGGCTATCTCGGGAATAATGGTGGTACTCTCGCAAATTGTGATCAGTAAATATCTCAAATGGCATCCTAAAAAGGTGCTGCTAGTAGGGCTATTATTTGTGGCTTTGGGTCTGCTGGGCTTGTTATTGTTTATCAGATTTGCTTATGTAGACTTTACATTTTTGGGAATTGGCATCGGCTTTACATTGCTTGGCTACAGTGCGGGTGCTTCAATGGCGGTTCAAGATCACGAGCAAAGAAGCGTTGCTTCCTTTATTGCGGCCCTGCAAGGGGGGGGATCATTCATAGGTCCAGTTATAGGAACAGCTTTATATACCGCAAATATGGCACTTCCGTATGCTCTCTGCGTGCTGTTGATTAGTATTGTAGGTATCGCGAATTTGAAAAAAAGATCAGCGGATCGTGTGGAGAGTTGTTAAAAAGAAATGCTGTTCATAGAGTAGATTCGAAGCTGTCGAGGGAGTCTCGACAGCTTTTTATTCTGCAGCTTTCTGCAGGCAGTGGCTTTATGTAGAGAATAAGGAGAAAGAGTTTTTTACCTCGTAACTGCCTTCCAATTAATAGTATAATAAGAACTCGTAGGAGTTATTTGAAAAAAGTTGTATACATACTCATAATTGATGAATAAGGAGATGAGAGCATGACTGTAAAGACTACAGCGGAACAAATCCGCATTATCGAATATGATCCTTCTTATGCTAGGGCGGTAGCGGAAATGTGGAACCGTAGCAATGAAAGCTGGGGTGGAGGCACCAATCAGAGAACAGAGGATACAGTGCGCCGCGAGATGGAGATCTCATCCAATCTAAATGTGTTTCTCGCCGTTGATGGCGAGGAAGTGGTAGGCTTCTGCAGTTTTGCCCATTACCGTCAAGACGAAGGGGCTTTGTATGTCCCGCTGTTGAATGTAAGACCTGATTATCACGGATACAAGGTAGGTCGTAACCTGATTTTGAACGCTGTTCGCAAAACAATTGAAGCGGGCTGGCCGCGTCTTGATCTGTTTACTTGGGCAGGCAATACGAAGGCTGTACCGATGTATAAGAAATGTGGATTCTTTTGGGAAAAAAATGAGGATTACGTACATCTAATGAACTTTATTCCAACGGTTCTGCAAACGGAAGCACTTGCTCCTTATTTTGAGCAGCTGGATTGGTATGCAGATAGTACCCGTGAACTGCCCATTCAGCCAGATGGTCGCCGGGAGCGTGGTTTTGATTTCTTCGATTACACTTGGCAAAAGGGAGAACTCTCCTTACGCGCAGAATTCGAGAAGACCGGTCGCGGCCTGACGGCTCTGGATACACCTGACTATGAAATCTCCACGGAGATTGACGATCACGATCTTGTATTCGGTTCCACATATAAGATTCGTTATCACATTAAGAATCGTTCGGCGTCTGATCTGGCCATTGAGATCAAAGGGCAAAATGACAAAAATATTCAGTTTGCCTTGTCTGCTGCACCAACACTCGCGCCAGGAGAAACAGTTATCGTAGAAGGTGAGTTCGAGCTTGATCCGATTCGTGAAGAGCAAAACGACAAGAAGACTCACCCTGTGGTTATGAGCAAATGGATCATCGGTGGCAAGCGCGCTGAGTTTCGTATAGGTGTTGCTCCTAAATTCCCACTGAAAATGAGGATGGAGTTGCCAACACGTGAGCTGCATCCGGGTCTTCCCGCTGAGCTATTCTTAAATGTTGAGAATAATTTTGCAGCGGAAGCGGAATTTTCTTTTGATTTGCCAGAGGAAGAGTTTTTGACGTGGGCGGATCGGGCAGTAAGCTTCTCGGTTCCAGCTAAAAGTAAGGCTTCCGTCCAAGTACCCTTTACCCTAAATTCATATGGCCTTTATTCACGGGATATTGAGGTGACGGCCGTTCCGGCTGGAGAGAAGGCAGTGTCCTTCATCAGCAAATTATCTGTGCTAATGAAAGGAACACATGGCCGCTTTGGCGGGGAAAACGGGGATCAGTGGGTGGCTGTAAACGGCGCCTACTCCGTACATCTTAATCATAACGACAATGGGATGTGGATTGAATATCCCGGCTCGAGCCATAATTTCTGGTTGACCCATCCGAAGCTAGGTAAACCATTCGCCGAAGAATTCTCGAAGAAACAGGCTAAAACAGTAAAGATCTATTCCGAAGGAGAGGGCCAAGTTCTAGAGACCCTTTATGAATCAGATGAATTCCCGGGTCTGGAGATAAAAAGAGTGGCTAAGCTCTTTGCGAACGGAATCGCTGAGTTTTATAGCGAGGTACGCAATACTAGTAACCAAACGTTGGAAGAGGATATGTATCTGCTAACGAATTTCGGGTTTTTTGGCAAACGCCTCATCCTGCCCTATCAGGGTCGTTACGTAGATATGGGCGATGCTTATTCAGGCGATCCGGGTAATTGGGACAGCGCTCAAATTACGGAAAATTGGTTGTTCAGCAAGGAAGAAAACGTCACATGCGGCGTTTGCTGGGACCCTTCGTTGAAGCTGCTTCGTCCGGAGTATCCACTTGGACTGGAGCATAATCTTGGTCAAATCTCTGCTGGAGATGTCGTACGAACAAAGACGCTGGTGTTCGCTTTAAACACCTTCCTGAAGTGGTCGGATTTCCGCACCTTTGCACGGAAGCAGCTGGATCCGATCACACCGGTGTTGGATGATCATCTTGAATTAACGCTCGGCGGTGGAAACCTGTTTGCGGCGGGGGCGCTTCATGCGGAGTTACTCGAACGAAAGATGACTTCGCTTAACGGGAGCCTCGAGCTGTATGTACAAACGGATAGAGGAGAGGAGCAGAAAGTCGCTGAGATGGAGCTGCTAAGAGAGCAGAATCTGCACTCCGCGGGCTTTGAGCTCTCATCTGAGGAAGCGGAGACTTCTTCAGAACACAGCCAATCAGGACAGAAGGTTCGAGTCGTCTATCGTGGAGAGGATCGTATTCAAGAGCGAACAGGCCTCTGGTTCCCACAAACGGAAACAGCAGCCGTTGTCTGTGACACAGAAGAGGGACCAGCGGGTACTATTTACACTGTGAGCAACGGAGTTCTTTCTATTGCAGCTGCTCCTGAGTTCGGCAGTGTTGTGCATTCCCTGAAGCACCATGGAGAAGAATGGCTGGATAGCTCCTATCCGGAAGCAGCACCACGTTCCTGGTGGAATCCTTGGCATGGTGGACTCGGTGTGGGTATTTCAGGCATAGGTGGATTTAGTCGGTTGGAGGAGCCAAGAAGCGCAGCTTGGACCGAGCAAATGGATGCTCAGGGTAATGTATGGAAAGGATTACGTATCACTACTTCGATCGAGAAGCAGGAAAAGAACCGAGGAATTGTTGTTAATCAGCATTACCTTATGCTCCCAGGTGTCCCTGTGCTCTGTATGTTGCATTCGGTGACCAATGACAGCGGAATGACTCTGCCGAATTATTCGTTGTCGGAGGAAAATTATATCCAACCTTCGCCAGTCTATGCCGAAGGATGGATGGAATTCTCCAAGGAGGGTAAGTTCTTATTAGGAACGGTTGAATCCTATCTGGAGGCCAAGGGACTATTGCGAATTGGTGCATCTTCGCGTAAGGATATGCTGCATTTGGTGAGCAATCATCCGAATCAGAGTGCCTCGGCGTATGTGAACAATAAAGTATTTAATCACGGGGTGCATCATCACCTTCCACTTCTGAATGGAGAAACTGTGTGGACACAGCCGACCTTCCTGATCATGGGAGAACTCGCTCTGAACTCAGAGGATGTCCGCAGTCTTTTGAAGCTGACCTTTGCCAGACCTACTGACGAAAAGGAGATCTCAAATGCCGATCATTGATATTCACATTCATCTGTCGGACATCGACAGCTTTCATCAAACAGCACTGGATCTCTCCAAAGTCGATTACACTGCTGCCGGGCTCAAAGCAGAGTTTGATAAGAACGATGTTGTTCTTGGTATTGGAATGGGGGTCACGGAGCAGACGAAGGGAGCTTTCCCTGACTCCACTTCCCCTAATCCGATGGGCCTTGACTTGGAAGACACTGTGCCGCCTTTCTTAATGGAATGCGTGGGGATCAATCCGAACATGCTCGGAGGTAAGGATGCTCAAGAGGAGCTGGACCGAATTGAGGCACGGCTGCAAGCGTCCGAGGTAGCAGGCATTAAGCTCTATGCCGGGTACTATCATCATTACGTTTACGACAAAATTTATTCGCCGATTTATGAGTTGGCGGCCAAGTATGGTACGCCTGTCGTCATTCATACCGGTGATACGTACTCGATGAATGGATTGCTTAAGTATGCTCATCCTCTTACCGTGGATGAATTAGCGTTCCAACGGCGTGATGTGAATTTTATGATCTGCCATCTTGGCGATCCCTGGGTGATGGACGCCGCCGAAGTGGTGGCCAAAAATCCAAACGTCTATGCCGATTTGTCCGGCCTTGTGGTCGGTGACCGGCCTCATTTTGAACGGTTCATGAATGAACCACTGTTCATGGATCATTTTCGACGGGCGCTGGTGTACTCCGATCATTATGAGAAAATGTTGTTCGGCACGGATTGGCCACTCGCGCCTATTGACCTGTATGCGGAATTTGTCCGCCGACTCGTCCCTGAGCAGCACCATGAGAAAGTATTTTACGAGAATGCCTTCGCCTTATTTCCGCGCATTCAGCAGCGGATTGCGGCGCTCTAAGTATTACGAACAAGCCATCCCTTAGGATATCTAAAGGATGGCTTTTTTTTGTTTTTATTTTTTGAATTAGAGATGAATAATTCAATCGTGCTTAACAAAAACTTTATTCGATTCGTCATTACTTTACCAAATCAGGAGGGGTCGTTATTAAACCATTTATCGTAATAGTTGCGTTGTTACTCGTTACAGCTTGTTCGGGTAATCACTCAGCCAACAACCAAATGACTACTCAACAAACGAAGGTTGGACATCATGCTGGCAAAATGGCTGCAACGTCAACCTTAACGCAAGCGTCTTCTATTTCCACAGAGAATGCAGGAAATTCAACGATTAAGGCTAAACAAGTACCTGGCGGAGATGTATCAAAATGGCTGGATGGGTTTATTCGTACTTCACCACCTACAGGTAGCACAGCGGATCAGACTACTTATCCGCAACCGTCCGCGAAACCACAATATTCGGCTTATCCACAACAATCTGCCAATCCACAACCGTCCGTCAATCCGCAGCAGCCTGCCAATACATCTGATTCCGTTCAGCAAGTGTTGAATTTGGTGAATAAGGAACGTACAAATGCTGGCTTGAAAGCACTAAGTCTGAATAGTGAGCTTTCAAAAATGGCTATGGCAAAAGCAAAGGATATGTATGACAACAATTATTTTGATCATCAGTCACCGACTTATGGTTCTCCTTTTGATATGATGAAGGCATTCGGAATTAGCTATAGCTCAGCAGGAGAAAACATTGCCAAAGGCCAGAAGAGCGCGGAGGAAGTAATGAATCAATGGATGAACAGTCCTGGTCATCGCGCGAACATTTTGAATAGCAGCTTCACTGAAATTGGGATTGCTTCATATAACACTGAATGGGTTCAAGAATTTATTGGTTTATAGAAAATCAATAAAGCAATAAGGTTGATAAACAACTAATATCAAGCCCATGTCATCTGACATGGGTTTTTATTATGATTAGATACAATGAAGTCAGCTTACATGCTTATCTACCGAATCGAGTCATCTTTTACTACTAAAGCTTGTGATATTGATGTATTGTGGTTTGTGGATAGATATGGTTGCTTTTCTATTTGTTATTGGTCATTTTTGTGTGAAAGTAAGTTGCAAGGGAGGGAAGGGGTAACTTGAAATTTGGTATTAAGAATTTGAGTATGCATTTCATGTAGATTAATAATCGTATAAGGGAGATACAGTATGCTACCATCACTCACATTTCTTAAACTTCAATTGGAAGGGATTCTGCGTAATAAATTTGAGCAGGGACACCAAACCTCCGGTTATTTAGCCAAGCTGGAACAGCTTCCCGCAAGCTATGATGCCTATCTGGAATTCGCCCATAGCTTGGCTGTCATTCCTATGAGGGATAATTGGCCTTACTATGAGCCGAACGATTTAGATGAGATATGGCGGGAAAGCGATCCGGCTCGACCTCTCGGGCAGATCGGAATTTTGAATCTGAAGGATAGCTCCAAGCGTGTGGAGGCTGGTTTCCTCGCTTCAGTCTGCGGTTCCATGCTGGGCAAAACAATAGAGGTAAACCCCAGCTTGTCGGAATTACGTCAAGCGTTAACTTCTGTAGGGGAATGGCCACTGAATGATTATATTTCTGAAGAAATTCTCCATGCGCTGGATCGTCGTCATTGGTCTTGGTTTGAGACTACTCGAGGGCGAATTCGTTATGTAGCACCTGATGATGATATCAATTACACATTAATGGGAATGATGGTGCTAGAACAATTCGGTGAAGGTTTTACGAAAAGAGATTTAAGGGATTTATGGTTAAATCACCTTCCGATAAGTACAACTTGGGGTCCGGAAAGGGCTATTTTACTACGATCAGGGATTAGCTATTTGGAACATGATAAGGAATTATTCAATCATTCTGAAATAGAGGCTTGGCCTGATTTTATGGTACAGGGTACAGAGCTATGCGGGGCGGCGATTCGTGCAGATGCCTACGGCTATGCCTGTCCTGGTCAGCCTGCTCTGGCTGCTGAGCTAGCTTGGCGGGATGCAAGCTTTACACATCGCCGGACCGGCATTTACGCCACGATGTTCATTGCTGCTGCGATTGCTGCTGCTCACGTGCTGCGTGATCCCATTGAAATAATCAAAACTGCACTGCAATTCATCCCTAAAAGAAGCCGGTTCTATGAGATTACTCAGGATTGTCTTGAAATGGTAGCGAATGCAGATGACTGGCTGGAAGCATATCAGAGTATTAACCAAAAGTATGAGACATATTGCCACTGTCAGGTTTATCAAGAAGTAGGAACCTTAATTAATACCCTGCGGTTTGCAGACAATGTTGGTGATGGGATATGCAAGCAGGTAATGCAAGGCAACGATACGGATAGCTTCGGGGCAACGGCTGGCTCACTGCTCGGGGTTTATTTCGGTCCAGATAGTTTGGAATCTAGATGGCTTAAGCCTTTTCAAGACCGGATTCATACGGGACTATCTAATTTTCATGAGCAAAAGCTTTCTACTTTAGCGGAGCGGATGGGGCGTTTACCAAAGCTGCTGAAAACCGGTCAACATCGAGTTCTACCTAGTGAACTTTATGTTAACAAGAATACCGGCCTCGGCCTTTAATATCAATCAATAAACCTGAGCAAATACAACATACATAATAAGCCTACAAAAAGTCCACAGCAATAATGTTGCAAGTGGATTTTTTGCTTTTTATTTTTGAATTAGGCTAGGACTGAACAGGTATCCGTTGATGTATTGAAATGCAGGCATTCGCTTTAAGCGTGAATGGAAGAACGATACCGATATCAAGAGTCTATTTGGTCGGGTTATTGTCAGCGTATTTAGATGGGTGTTTCTTCGATGATGGAGACTGCTGCGGCAGCCGCTGTTGTATCAGTGGCCACAATAAATAAGTTATTGTGCCCACAATCATGAAATTAAAGATGATGATTTCAGAAAGACTCATGACGCGAAACGATGCGACTAAATTACGAAATGATTCTTGTATGCTAAAGAGGGAAATGATATCAAGCAGAAAGATTAGTGCTATTACTAAGATTAATAATACAACAGTTGCGACGAATATTTTCATACCACTTCCCTGCCTTCATTGTTAATCTTCCAATAATATTTGCTGTTAATGGGGAGAATAATCACGCAATGAGCAGCAAATAATGGAGAGAAAGGTGAAGGGCATGGCAGAGGATGGCAATGTAAGTAGCAAAAGTGCTGGAAGCAATCCACAATGGACCGTCCCTTCAATTCCGATTGATTCAACAGAATTAAGAGTCAATTTAGAGCAGATTCGCCAAAAGACAGGGAATAGTGGAGATATATTTATTCGTGAATTTACGATAGGAGGCTCGGAGGAGGAGCTTCAAGCCGCAATTATTTATGTGGATGGCATTGTTAACAATACAACCATTAATCAATTTGTCATGGAAGTCTTGCTGAACGTCATGCTGAGTAATGAACAAAGGACATTAAATGATCTGGTCCAAGTAATCACTGATAAAATTGTTCCAATCGGTGGTCTGAAGACGCTTGTTCAATGGGATGAACTCTATGATGCTCTGTTATGGGGGCAGACCATTTTATTAATTGATGGATCGAATGAAGCTCTAGCGATTGCTACATCGGGCGGTGAAGTCCGCGCCATAGATGAGCCCGGTACGGATACTTCTATTCGAGGATCTCGTGAAGGGTTTGTTGAAAGCTTAACGACAAATATTTCGATGGTTCGGCGTCGCATAAGAAATCCTAATTTATGGCTGGAATCGATGACGTTAGGACAAGTTACACATACCAGGATAGGGATCATGTACATAAATGGGATCGCGGATGATAGCATTGTTGAAGAGGCGAAGCGACGTCTCCGCAAGATCAAATTGGATAGCATCCTGGAATCAGGATATATTGAGAAAATGATAGAAGATCAGAGTTTTACTCCGTTTCCAACGATCCTACCTACAGAACGCCCAGATACCGTCGCTGCTAATCTTTTAGAAGGAAAAATTGTAATTATGGTGGATGGAACCCCCTTTATGCTAATCATCCCAGCCGTTTTTAATCAATTCTTTCAAATTACAGAGGATTCTTATCATCGGTATGATATCAGTGTTGCATTGCGGCTGTTACGAATTGTAATGTTCATCATTTCGATGATTGGGCCTTCTTTTTACATTGCAGCAACAACCTTTCATCAAGAAATGATACCAACGCAGTTAGTGATTTCGCTTGTTTCACAGCTAGAAGCAACGCCATTTACCGCGTTTGTTGAGGCGCTATTAATGGAGGTTATTTTTGAAATTCTGCGTGAAGCGGGTGTTCGTATGCCAAAAGCAATTGGATCAGCCGTATCCATCGTTGGAGCACTTGTCATTGGGCAGGCGGCTGTACAAGCAGGTTTAGTGTCAACGGCAATGGTTATTGTTGTTTCACTTACAGCTATATCTAGTCTAGCGACGCCTGTTTTCTCGATTGCTGTATCCGCGAGATTGTTACGTTTTCTCCTCATGATCAGTGCAGCAACGTTCGGTTTTTTTGGAATGATTCTTACCTTGATTATGATCATTGCACATATGTGTAGTTTACGTTCATTTGGTGTACCTTACATGGCTCCTTATAGTCCAATGATGCATGTAAAAAATAGTCAGATTCATGCACCTTTACCGATTTGGATGAGACATTTGGTTCCCAAATTGATGAAGAAGCCTACAACAGAGCAAGTGGGTGATCAAGATGGGACGTAGAATGGCACGACTTTCTTTGTCGATGGTTATGATTGTTCTACTTACGGGTTGTTGGGATAGTAGAGAGTTAACGGATATCGGTTTTGTGGTTGCGATGGCGATTGATAAAGGAGAAACAAAGAACATTAGGGTTACGGTTCAGATCGTGAATCCAATAAATGTCTCAAGTACACAAGGAGGAGGTAGCCCTGCTCCTTTACCTCCAACCACATATTCAGCAGAAGGAAATAATGTATTTGACGCCACCCGCGTTCTTTCTAGAAAACTTTCTAGGCAATTGCATTATGGTCATGCAGTAGTTCTCTTGGTAGGTGAAGAATTAGCTACAACACAAGGGATAAAGAAGCTTTTTGACGGCATTGAGCGGGATAGTGAGTTTCGTCCTTCCGCTACAATGGTTATCGCGAGGGGAACAACAGGAGAAGAAATCATTAAACAACGAACGAGTCTCGATAATTCACCTGCCATTAAAATTAAGAAAATGGTAGCTGAAACCGAGAAAGCCTTTGGTGAAAATATTGATGAGAAAATATACCAAGTCATTCAAGCCATCGTCTCATCTGGTAAAGAACCTACGATTACTGGCATTCAATTCGATTCTACAAATAAAGAAGATAAATTAATGGCTAATGGGATTGCTACTTTTAAAGATGGAAAATTAATGAAGTGGTTAGACGGAAATGAAAGCCGTGGATTCTTATGGGTGTTAGGCAGAGTTAATTCGACATTGTTAACCATGGATTGGAATGGTCAGCCACATACAATCGGGATCGAGAATATACGAACCAAATCATCATTTCATTCAAGCTTTGATAAATCCGGTAAACCAATTATTGAAGTGAAGATTGGCGCGGATGCAAATATTGGTGAGGTTGATGTCCCCATTGATGTAACTAACCCGAGATTGTTCTTGCAAATTGAGCGCCTGTACATGCAAGCGGTTCATGATGAAGCGGTAGCCACGATTAAATTAATGCAACAGCAAAAGTCGGACATTTTTGGATTTGGAGAAGTGGTGCATCGTGATCACCCTAAGCAATGGAGAACGTTAAAGCGGGATTGGAACGATGTGACCTTTCCCACGATTGAAGTAAAAGTGAAAGTGGAGGCTTATTTGCGTAATACTGGGTTGCGTAATAGAACCATAATGGAAAGTATCGATAATAACTGATAAATGAATTGTTCATAGAGAGAAGGAGTGACATTGGAAAAAGCAAAGATCAGTCCCCGTCAATTGCTTATCCTTGTGTTGATGTTTGAAATCGTGAGCGCGATTATCTCCGGATTTGGTTCGGAAGCCAAGCAAGATGCATGGATCACCGCAATTCTCGGTATGCTCGGGGGAATTTGTTTATTTCTAATCTATCATCGCTTGTCTTTATTTTATCCGGATCTTCCGCTCACGGAATATGCGAAAAAAATATTAGGGCCCGTTGTGGGTCGTATCGTCGCCTTGTTATATGTCGTCTATTTCTTGTTTAATGGGAGTTTTGTAGTCCGTGAATTCGCCTCAATGGCTGTATCCTTTGTTTTTACACAGACTCCCTTTCTCGTTATTATTGCTTTGATGTTACTTTCGGTTATGTATGTCATTGGAAAAGGTATTGAGGTGTTGTCGAGGACAGCGGAGCTCTTTTTTTCTGTGTTACTTCTTGTTACTGTAACCGGTCTAACTTCGATTCTTACGTCTGGGAATGTAAATCTTCAAAATTTAAGACCTGTACTTGAAGAGGGATGGTTAACCGTACTGAGGCAATCGATTCCAAGCACCGTTGTATTTCCTTTTGGAGAGATTATAGTGTTCTTGATGTTGTTTCCCTATGTGAATAAACCGCAACAAGTGAAGAAAACAGTGATTACAGGATTATTGATCAGCGGATCTTTTATCGCGTTTGTTACGATGCTAAATGTGTCTGTCCTCGGTGCGGATCTATTTACAAGAACACAATACCCATTGCTGACCACCTCGGAGTTGATTGAGGGAAGAGCTTTACTAGAACGATTGGATGTATTGTTTCTCGTCACGGCTATTGTCGGTGGTTTTTTCCGGATCGGCATTTATTTATATGCGACGCTAATCGGTGCGGCAACATTGTTCGGTATTCCCTCTTATCGCAAATTAATGATCCCCGTGACTATGGTTATGTTTATTTGTTCCATTGCGATGGCAGGAAACTATGTAGAATTTATCTATACAGGATTACGTGTCGTCCGGTTCTATGTCCAGATTCCGATGCTGTTTATCATTCCACTAATACTTCTAGTGATGGGCTGGTTTCAAGAGAAGAAGAAGCTGAAATCTGCACATTGAGAAGCTTGCTTTCTCTTTTGAAGCGTATAGAAGGGCTGGCTTATCCAACCCATTGGAGCCATCGCGTTACAGCATACCGAAGAAGGCGAAATAGCTGCTTTTCGAATTGCGAAAAGGGTAAGCTGAAGCAGAAATAATATATGACTGTGACTAAAAATTGGATCAGAACTGTTGATTCTTATACTTTTTCATGTGGGATCCAATAAAAGTGACCAATCTCGATGACAATTCCTACGACATTCCAAAACAAAACACAAGCTTTTATCTTCTCCCTGATTTAGGAATTTATTCAGCGGGATTGAGTGACTGAAATCTATGGAATTTATTTTGCGGCATTTTCATTCTTTTGATTTTATTATGAAGTAGAGGATAAATATAGAAGAAATCTGTAAATATATGATAAGATAGGGGTATCTTATGAATGAGGTGGATAATATGATACACGAGATCAGCGGCGGTACATCATCTCTTGAACTATACGAGGATTACCTAGTAATTAAGCCTAGTAATGTTCAAAAATTGGGAGGACAGACTCAAACGATTCCGTTGGATTCTGTCATTACGATCAGCATAGTTAAGCCCTTTTTAAAAGTTCCTTATTTACAAGTAATTACAGCCAACCTTCAAACATCGAAAAAGGATAATTTAAAAGGAGCGAGTGCTAACGTTGTTCTTATTCAACCGGGAAAAATGAAAATCGCCGAAAAAATTCGTGATTACATAGCAGTATATAAATCAGAAAAACACAATCGTCCTAATCCTCCAGCTCCTGTTGGGTCGATCGATGATTTGAGACAGCTAGCAGAACTTAAGGATTCTGGTATCATAACTCCAGAAGAATTTGAAGCCAAGAAAAAGCAAATCCTTGGATTATAAAATGGACTTTTTTTCATTCAATGCATGATCCGAAATACGAAGCCGCTTGTTCTCCAATTACGGAGAATAAGCGGCTTCATTGTCTTTTTAGAACTAATAAGATAACAGGCCCCCTCTCTATCCCATCTTTATGGGATTGTCCTTGTAAGGGATCTACTTATAATTGTTAGTAATTCTTAGACAATGATGAGTGGGGGCGGGATCAGCATGAGTATTGCAAAAAATACAGAGCTAACAGGTACGCGCAGGCAGCGGTTGGGTATGATGGCGGCTATTTGTATGGGGGCTTTTATTTCTCATTTTACTGCCGGAATTATGAATGTATCGCTTCCTTTTTTTATAAGTCATTTTCAAACTGAGCTTGCAAAAGGATTATGGATCACAACGGGGTATCTACTTGTGATTACTGCGCTTCTCCCTGTGATGGGGAAATTGGGTGATCGTTATGGTTTTCGCCGTATTCACAATCTCGGATATGTGATTTTTACGGTTGGTTCGATCATGGTCGCTTTTTCACCTAATCTGCCAATATTACTTGTACTTAGAGTTGTGCAGGGGATAGGAGCTGCGATGTTTCAAGCAACGAATATTGCGCTTATCAGCGTTCATATGCCGAAAGAACAGAGGGGACGGGCACTCGGAATTCTAAGTACTGCTGTCGCACTGGGCGGGATGACCAGCCCTATTGCAGGAGGTCTGATTGCGGAGTGGCTCAGTTGGCAATGGCTATTTTTGATCCATGTTCCTGTGGCAATTGTGGCTACAGTTATGGCCTATCGGTACATTCCGAGCCGTGTGCATGAGCGCAAGTCGGGAACTGTAAGTATCGCGGGCGCGGGCTTGTTCATGGCGTGGTTTACCTTGCTACTTCTCGTTATTACAAATGGGAGCAAATGGGGTTGGGTGTCCACGCGGACGATGGCTAGTTTGATGGGATTTTTCCTGCTGTTGATTACGTATCTATTATGGGAACGGAGGCAAAAGACACCTTTTCTACCTCTTCGGGCGTTGAAAATTCCTGCTGTAGCGGGTGGCTTGATCGTTAGCTGTGCCTCTTTTATCCTTTCTAATACCGTGCTCGTCCTTATTCCATTTTATTTAATGGGAACAGCGGCTGGATTCACTTCATCTAAGACAGGCTACATTATGGCAGCTTATCCCATTGCATTAGCATTTTCAGGTCCTCTTGCCGGTTACTGGTCCGATCGTTATGGTTCTCGTCGGCTGATGTTAATGGGGCTGAGCTGCATGGGAAGCGGGTTCATCCTGTTGCTAATATTTTTGGAGAATATACCGGTGTATGGAATCGCTGCGATTCTATGTCTTATTGGACTCGGGATGGGGCTTATTGCTTCACCGAATAATAGTTATATTATGAAGCAGACGCCCAGGGAACACGTAGGTTCAATTGGAGGATTAATTGCCTTAACACGAAATGCGGGTATGGTCTTTGGCTCAGCGCTTGGGCTAGGGCTAGGGATGGTGAGCGGGGAGATAGGGCAGAGGAATTCGATTCAGGCGTTCAAAATGGTTTTTGGGATTAATATTGTTATTTGTATAGGCGTTATTATATTGATGATTGTTATTAATAGACGGACATTAAAATCTCTTTGATATAAAAAAAATGTGTGTGTAATCACAACTCAAGGTTTGGTGTTCTGTTACGTTGTGAGTAACGAAAGATTATCTCGATATGGAGGATAACGATATGTTTTGTTACCAATGTGAACAGACACCAACTGGCGGTTGCACCGTTGTGGGAGTATGCGGCAAAAATGAAACCATCGCGAGTTTGCAGGATACGATGATTTTTGCTCTAAAAGGAATTGCAGCCTATGCGACACATGCTCGGCAGCTAGGATATAGTGATCCCGAGGTGGACCGTATTACCCACGAAGCTTTGTATATGACCTTGACCAATTCTAACTTTAATACGCAGGAGCATTTGGAGATGGCGATGAAGGTCGGGGATGCGGCGGTTCGCGTCATGGATCTATTAGATCGTGCGCATACGGATCGCTTTGGGATTCCACAACCCATTACAGTCAGCCAGAACAAAATAGAAGGTCAATGTATTGTGGTGACAGGGCATAATTTGTATGCACTGGAGGAATTGCTGCGGCAGACGGAAGGAATGGGCATCAACATCTATACTCACTCGGAAATGTTACCTGCCCATGGTTATCCGGCGCTTAAGAAGTATAAGCATCTGAAAGGCAATATCGGCAAAGCATGGTACGATCAACGCAGACTTTTCGAGCAGTTTCCCGGTGCGATTCTTGCAACTACAAACTGCGTGATGCCGATTAAAGGCACGTATGCAGACCGCTTTTTCTCATATGAGGTGGCGGGGCTGGAAGGTGTTGCAAAAATCACGAATGACGATTTCTCTCCTCTGATTAATCGTGCGTTGTCATTACCTGCGGCTGATGTAGAATCAGACTTGGTACTCACGACAGGATACCATCACGAAACAGTAATCGGGTTGGCACCAGAGATCATTCAGGCTGTTAAAGACGGGCATATCCGCCGGTTCTTCGTTATTGCAGGCTGTGACGCGCCAGGTAAAGGTGGGAATTACTACCGCGAGTTGGCGACTTCCTTACCAAACGATACCGTCATTTTAACCACTTCCTGCGGGAAATTCCGCTTTAATGATGTGGATTATGGAACCGTTGGAGATACGGGCATTCCGCGTTACATTGACCTTGGACAATGCAATAATTCCGGTTCTGCGGTGAAGATTGCCTTAGCTCTGGCTGAAGCATTTGATTGTACGGTGAACGAGCTGCCTGTAAGCATAGTGCTGTCATGGTTCGAGCAAAAAGCGGTAGCCATTCTGCTGGGCTTATTCAGCCTAGGCATTCAAGACATTCGCATCGGGCCGAAGCCGCCGGAGTTCATCTCGGATGGTGTGCTAGATGTGCTAGTAGAGCTTTTTGGATTGAAGCTAATTACCACTGCCGAGGAAGATATGAACGCGATGTTGGCTTTGTCGTAAGGTAATAAGGGCATTACATTTAATATTGCAAGACTAAGCTCAAGCTGAGGATAAAGCTTGGGCTTTTCTTGTGTCTGTCGCTTATATAGGGTTATTTTCTATAGATATGAATTGTGTATTTTTAGATAAAAAGATCCCCGTCAGTTTATACTGGCGGGGTTTTGTTAAAGGATCATCCCCATTTCACGGAGTCTATCTTTAATTTTCTTTAAACGAGCTTCTTTTTCGGCAGCTTTAGTCAATAACTCCACTGATGTTTCGTTATACTTCTTAATAATCTTTTTTAAAGTTAATTCTTTCATTTCCTTTTTACTGTGGATTGTAACACGAGGGACGATGTTGTAGTTTTCTATGGTCTTGGGATCTGCAGAAATTCGTTCTAGTAAACGAAGCAGAAGCTTCAGTCTATTGTAGCCCAACCCCCGAACCTGGTATAGTTCTTTCCATGTGGAATTTAGTAAATGATCCAGGTTTGTATATCCCTTGGCGTATAGAGCATTTATGAGGCCCGTTAAATTTGCTCCCTGTTCTTCAACATAAGCCACAGCTACAAGACAAGCTATATCCTTACTATAAAGATGCGGTGGAAGCGGGAAGAATTGTATTAATTCCCCGTTTCCTTTGATGATGTCATTCATGATGATTTACCCCCAATAAAAAATATGGTCACTATAACACTTCTAGTATTCTGATGAAGGAGTAGTTAGAGGATGCAGCCTAATTGGAGTCATCCTATTCCTCCTTTAGAGGGTCTGAAGCCCTTAAACATTATTAAACCCCATGCTACTGATCATTTTCTGAACACCAGCAAAGTCCATAGCATAAGCTCGTGGAATATGTAACAGAAATGTTATGATGGAGGCATCAATTTTGCGGGGGACACTGATATGGATATCCGAATTAAAGAACTAGTTAATGCTGCACAGGAAACGTACGGATTGGACAACTACTACTTACATACACATGAACTTTATCGCGAAGTTTCGATACTGGGAAAGACCGACTATTTGCTTAGTATGGAATGGTTTCCTTCACATATTACAGAGTGGAAGGAGGATTACAATCCGGAAGGAACGGCTGTCATCACTATAGACCTGCAATCCCGCAACTATAAAAGTGTGATTTTTGTGGGTGGGAAATCATATGCGAATGGGGCACCATTTCAAAATATTGATTTAAACGGCGTTATCCAGTGGATGGAAGCCGAGGCGGGGATCGTGTACGGTAAAGGATTCCACCTAATAAAGGAACAGGTAGGTGAATATCATTTTGCCGAATCTATAGACGGCGTGCCGGTCTCCCCCGGTGGGCGGATGGAGCTCCGCTTTGATGCAGAGGGGAGGCTTATTTTTTACAGTGTATATGTCCAGTTTCCTTCTAGATCCCTTGTGCAAAAAGAGAACTATTCACTCACGCTTCAAGCGGTAGAGCCACAAGCCAAAAAACAGCTACAACTTATAGAATATCCGGTTTACGAGATGAAGCAATTCCTGCCGATCTATGGGATTGAAGAAATCTACATTACAAATGATGGAACATCCACCATCCCATTTGAGATTATTTCAGGCACGAGAGCACAACTGAATATAGATCAAGTAATTCATTGGGAGCAAGCGAATACGGAACCGTTTGTAAGGACGGAGATACGTCTGCAAGAAGTGGTTACAATCGAACAGGCAATAGCTCGTGAACCGCATCCAGACTCATTTCCTATCACAGATGCAGAATTATTCAAGTGCATAGCCGGAGTCGAAGCTGGTCTAAGCCAGCTCTATCCGGATGAATCCGGACAATGGATACTGAAGACGTTACATCGGGAAAGAGGACATATTCAAGCGACATTGAGGATGAATACACCAAGTAATCGTATATTTCAGCGTAAGCTCCTCCTGTTCATCGATGCGAACCTTTATAAGGTTATAAATTATATGGATAACAAGCCTCTGCTCGATACGTTTGATGAGTTCCAGAGCGAAGGTGAGATTGCTGTAAGTCATAACGAAGCCTATACCAAGCTCAAAGAATGGCTCGAATTATCCCCTGTCTATGTGTATGATCCTGGGCAGAAAAAGTATGTGCTGTGCGGGAAGCTGGATTGTAATTATGCCGTGAAGGCCACTAACGGAGATGTGGTGGAGTTGGGTAGTTTGGAATGATAGTGAAAGCTATCTTATAGCTATATGATTAGATAAAGAGTCTAAGTGATAAGGGAGATATCCGTATCACTCAGACTCTTTTTTTTGCTTTTTATACTCAGAGGTATAAGACTTAAACAATTCTCCAACCCTATGAAGCTTTGTTTTTATCTTTTTGCTCCATGCCTTGTTCCATAGGTTATCAAGCGCCAGACCTTTTCTAAAGGTCCCATGGAAAAGAACTTGAACCAGATGGTGCTAAAAATGATTTGAATCATATAAATCAGAACTGCGATGTAGAGAATATCTTTTGGTGAAACGACTTCGAGACCTATAATCGAAATGATTGCCGTCCCAATAATGCTTTGAGCTACATAATTTGTAAATGCCATTTGACCCACCCGGGATATAGGCGTCAGGAATTTCACCATTTGTTTGTTTTCTAATAGTAGAAATAATGTTGTTAAGTAAAACAAAGTGGTTGGAAGTGATCCTAAGCCCGTAACTGAATCCACATTGCTGCTCCCGCTTTGAGTAGCGTTCCAAATCCATAATGAGAAACCAACGAACACAAGAAATGATGCCATTTGAATCCATCTAATTGGTTTTGATAATTCCTGTATATGTGTTAGCCAACCTGACTTTGCAGTTAAAAAACCAGCTAAAAACATAATAAAGATTAGCATAGCGTCATTAGAAAAAATATCAAGGATAGATGAGATTGTCCCTAGCGATGGTGAAAATATTTTTACCGTCAAGGAAATGATGTATATGGATGTCACACTAATAAGCCACTTTTTAAGTGTAGAAACCGTTGTGTGATAAAAAGGGATCAGAAACAATCCGATAATGGCGTATACGGGTAGAATGGTTCCCCAAAAGATAAACACATGCACGATTCCCAGCAGTAAGAGGGTTAGTAATCGTCTAGCCGTACGCCATCTTGGTTTATCTCCCCGGCTTTCGGCTCTTGAGGCGAAGATGAATAGACCTACTCCAAACAGGAATGAAAAAATAGAAAAGAACTTTTTCTGTACGAAGATGATTATCAAACTATTGATGATTCCATTAATGCCGCTATAGTCTGGTAAGGGATCTCCTTCAATAATAACTTTAAAGGCCCCGACATTTATAAGCAGTATGCCAAAAAGAGCAAGCCCGCGAATGATATCGAGTGAAATAATTCTTTCTTTTTGTGAAATGGAGGGATTCATGAATGGTTCTCCTTTGAAAAAAATTTAATTATCTAGGAGTCAGTATAAGTTGCGAACCTTACATTAATTTGATGCCAACATTACAGAATCCTTAAATATGATAAAATGTTCCATTTCCAGTTGAATTAGAATCCGTTATATGGTTAATATAAATACTAAATCATTTTGGGGTGTGAACTAGAAATGTCAGCATATACTCAGCCAATCTTTGTGGCTGGAATCTTTTTTGTTGTTTTAGCATTTGCTTTATTTATTCCATGGCTCATTTATACGTATAGAAAATACAATTACCTGCCATTTTCTACTACTTTAATTTCATTTTCGTTTATCTTTTACTTTCTAGCAGCGTTATTTTTAGTATTGTTACCGTTGCCAGAGGTACGCAACACTTGTTCTCTTCAAAAACCGGGTACACAGCATTATTCACTTATGCCATTTCAATTTATTGTGAGCACCTTTGGGAATAGTGGTATCGTGTTATCACAGCCTTCAACTTATAGACTGTTATTTAGCCAACCTTCATTCTATCAAGCATTTTTTAATTTCTTGCTATTATTACCTTTTGGTGTTTATTTGCGATATTTTTTTCAAGAGAAGAAATACTGGAAAAAAGCGCTAGCAATCACGTTCTTATTAACATTATTTTATGAGGTAACACAGGTAACCGGCATTTATGGGATTTATAATTGCCCTTATCGCATTTTTGATGTGGATGATTTATTGTTGAATACTGCCGGCGGGGTGCTGGGCTTCTTTATTGCTCCAGCTGTATTAGCGTTATTCCCATCAAAAAAGAAAATTAATGAGAAAGCAGAAAGATTATTAGCTCTTGATGAAGTAAGAGGGATGTCTGTGTTGTTGGCAGTTATTATTGATCTATTGATCAGCAACATGGTAGTTAAAGTTGTGCTGAGTATGACCAACGTTAATATGGTTAGTGAATTTATTGCGAGTACAATTACGCTTTTTGTAACCTTCTTTATTATTCCATGGATTTGGAACGGATCGACAATCGGTACGAAAATAATGCGTTATCGCTATGACAGTAATATAAGTCGAGGGGAAACTAACAAGCGATTATTTAAACGCTTTGGTGCGATTTACGCGATGTACTTCATAACGGTCATTGCGAAAACCTTGAATAACGTGAAGCTATCAATGGACTCACCATTTTATAAGGCATCTATATTCTTAACACTAGGTGCTGGATTGACCTCTATCATTTTAACGATCGTGTTGTTCATCCATGTGATCTTAGTCGTGTTTGGCGAACAAAAACGCCGCTTTTACTTTGATGAAGCTTCTGATTTGTATACAACCAGAAGAAAATGAGTTCTTTTCAATAGCAAAGGGATACTCCGTAGTCTTAAATGGCTACAGGGCATCCCTTTTTTAAATATAAGAATTTATATGTTCCATGTTATAAATTATCCTTATATTTCTTCGAGAAACATTGTCTTCTTTAAAGGAAGACAACTCGTTTCTTCTTGGTAGATTTAAGCTTGTTGTAAGGTTGGCATGAATTTGCTGTAAGGTTCGCAGCCTATAGTAAAAGTATCAGCAAATTATGAGGTGAAATGTATGGAACCATTATTAAAAGTAGAAAACATAAAAAAAGTGTACGGGAAGTTAAGTGCTGCTTACACAGCGTTAGAAAACGTGTCTTTTGATATTCAAGCAGGTGAGTTTGTAGGGATTATGGGACCTTCCGGCGCTGGAAAATCAACCTTGCTAAATTTGTTAGCAACCATTGATTCTCCAACTGAAGGGAAAATTTATATGAAGAACAAGAGTATTCATGATATGAAGGAAGCAGCTTTGTCAGACTTCCGACGTGAAAATCTCGGCTTCATCTTCCAAGATTACAATTTACTCGATTCCTTAACTGTAAAGGAGAACATATTGCTTCCTCTGGCGATTGCTAAAATTCCAGCGAAGAAAATCAATCACCTCGTGACTCAGATCTCCAAAGTATTTGGTATTGAAGATTTACTGACCAAATATCCGTACCAAATCTCTGGTGGTCAAAAGCAAAGAACCGCTGCGGCTAGAGCGCTTGTGACAGAGCCTGCGCTGATATTGGCTGATGAACCAACTGGTGCCCTTGACTCCAAATCAGCAACAGATTTATTGGAAAGCTTAAGTTCTTTAAATGAAAATAATAATTCGACCATTATGATGGTGACCCATGATGCCTTTGCCGCAAGCTTCTGCCGCCGGATTATTTTCATCAAGGATGGTTCATTCTCAACAGAAATCTATCGTCGTGATCAGACACGCAAAGCCTTCTTCCAAGAGATCTTAGATGTTCATGCGGCCATTGGGGGTGAGGTTGATGACGTTATTTAGTCTAGCAAGAAAAAATATAGCACGAAACTTCTCTCAATATTTCTTATACATTGCATCGATGGTGTTTAGTATCATCATTTACTTTACATTTGTGACCTTAAAATATAGCGATACGATAGCAGAACAGACAGCTTCATCCCAAAAACTTGGTTCACTAATGAGTGGAGCGGCAGTCATTCTTATCTTTTTCGTATTCATATTTATAGCTTATTCCAATTCGTTTTTTATGAAAAAACGTAAAAAAGAAGTCGCACTGTATGCGTTGCTAGGGGTACGTAATCGACAAATAGGTTTTATGCTCTTTTTCGAAAATTTATTGTTAGGATTATTCTCTTTAGTAGTAGGAATTGTACTTGGGTTCCTATGTTCAAAAGGATTTATGACGATTTTGATTCATTTAATGGGTTATGACGTTGTAGCACCCTTTACATTTTCAGCGTCGGCAGCGATGAACACGGCTATCGTATTTCTAGTTATTTTCTTAGTGACATCGTTTCAGGGCTATCGCTTGATCTATCAATTTAAGCTGATTGATTTATTTCATGCTTCCAAAAAGGGAGAAGTGGCACCTAAACCATCTATGATAGTAGCTGTTCTTGGAGTGTTGCTCATTGTCTTGGGCTATTGGCTCGCGATGCAGGACCTTTTCACTTCTAAGATATGGGAAAAAATCGGATTTCTCATGACTGTATTAATTATTTTAACAACGGTTATTATGGGTACATTTTTATTGTTCCATAGTGTGACTGGCTTTGTGTTAGCAATGATTAAGAAGAATGAAAAGTGGCTGTGGAAAGGCCTTCATGTAATTACCATTTCGCAATTGCTTTATCGTATCCGTGGAAATGCACGTACATTAACTGTGATTGCTGTGTTAAGTGCTACGACAGTAACTGCCGGTGGAGCGGTGTATGGCCTTTATTACAATACGAATGACTCGGCGAAAACAATTAATCCGAATACCTTTATGTATCAATCAACAGATGCAGAAATGGATAAACAAGTGAGTGCTGTGTTACCAGATACAAAATACGATAAAAATATTGAAGCACTATCCATTACATTTCATACGAAAGAGTTAAACTCGCCATCAACGTTCGATAGCACTGATAAAAGAGAATATACAGTTATCGATGAAAAAACATACAACCAATTAGCAAGTGTACAGCATAAAGAAAAATTAGATGTAAAGGACGGCTACGCGGTTATTTTAGATATCGGATATGACAAAAGGTTCTCACCAATATATACAGGGAAAACGATAACAACAGGCAACGGCCATCCTCTCACATTCCAAAGCTTTAAAACGCAAAGCGTATTGAATGCAGGCACAGCAGGTATAACCGTGGTAGTCTCGGAGGACCAGTATAAAGTGTTGCATAATGATGGGGAAGTGCTGCACTATCGTGTTCTTGGGGTAGATGATGCGTCTGTGGATTTATCTAAAAAAATTGCAAACCAATTACCTGAAGAAGCGATATTTTCAAGTGGTCCACAAGATTACCAAACAAGTTTGGAAGGTGTGGGTTCTCTACTGTTTATCGGAAGTTTCCTTGGTCTAGTATTTCTGGCTGCTACAGGCAGTATCATTTATTTTAAGGTTTTAACAGAGGCAGAAGAGGATAAATCACAGTACAATATGCTGCATAAAATGGGTGTCAGTGCAAAAGAAATGCGAAAATCCATTGCGTCACAGGTATTCGTTATCTTTGTTGTACCGCTTATAGTAGGGTTGTTGCATAGTGTAGTGGCTTTAAAAGCATTTTCTAGTCTAATGATGATAGATTTAGCAAAACCTGTGTTGCTCTGGATGATTGCTTATACCGTAATTTACGGGTTGTATTATTTCTTAACCGTAGCCTCTTACAATCGTATTATTACACTAAATAATAGAACAGAAGGATGATTGAGATGAAAAAATTTCTAATTACTATTGGTATTTTGTTTGTTATTGGAGTTGTAGGGGTCTTTGCTATAGCGAAGATTGATTTCAATCGCTTCAATGCCGAAAATTACTACTTACAAATCACAGAGGATGGGGAACCCCATGAATATAAACTGAGCGATGGTTCAGTCATGACCTCTTATTCTTATACACTAGAGGCTACAAATGCTAAAGGTAATACCATTCCACTGGAATTTAATGCACAGAAAAACCTTCGTAAAGGCGCCTACTTGAAAATGTATGTAAAAAAAGGCGATCAAGTCTCCTCATATGATGAAGTGAAATTAGAGGATATTCCGCTAAAAGCAATAAAAAACTAATAAATTGAAGAAGGGCTGTCTCCAAAAAAGTAAATGGAGCACAGCCCTTTTCTCTGTCTAATGAGTAAGTAAGGTAATTATATTATAAAAGAATAGTAATGGTGGTTCCGGTATTTTCAACGCTTGTCAAATCGAGTTTCCCCTCATGAGCCCAAATAATGTCTCTTGCGATGGCCATTCCTAACCCAGTTCCATGCTTGCTTGTTGTGTTTGTACCCCGATAGTAGCGTTCGAAAACCTGTTCCAGATCTTTAGCTGGAATACCCTGGCCATTATCAGAAATTGTAATTTGGGTATGCGGATTAATGGTCTCCACTCGAATCTTCACCACGACATTTTCATCGTTGTGCACCAGCGCATTGTAAATAAAGTTAAGGATTGCACGTTTTAGTAATTTTTTATCCACTTTATGTACGGCTTTAACCTCATCTGCCTCAAATTCGATCTGCCTTTCACCAAAGGTTGGGTCATTTAAAAGTTCAATTGTTATTTCTCGTAGAAACTGAACGAGATTCACCTCTTCAAATTGCAGGGATAGCTGGTGATTACGCAAACGCGTCGTTAAATTGAGGTCATCTAACAAATCTTTCATATACATCGATTTACTCTTGATAATTGCTGTGTATTCCTGTAATTCTTGGGCTGTTAAATCTGTGGCACTGTCGTTTATAAATTCTGCATAACCTTGAATAGAAGCCAGTGGTGTTTTCATGTCATGCGAAACATTGCTAATCCATTCCTCACGCATTTGGTCGAGGTGTTTACGTTCCTCTTCATGCCGATCAAGCTTTTCAGATAGTTCATTCATATTACGAAAAACATCTTCATAAACGCCTTTGGGAGCAGGCATTTTCTTAAACCGTCGTTCCCTGAGCTGTTGAATACCATCTATTAAGGTATGAAGGGGTGCAGTTAACTTTTTCCCAAATAGAAATCCAATGATAATTACAATAAGCACATCCACGATTAAAAAAATGGAAAGAAAAACATTAACATCTTTGAAAATTTTAGCGTAGTCATAGGTCATTACGTACCGGCCTATTTTAGGATTTTGAATCCCTAAAAAGTAACTGGAATTTTGGGCTTCGCTGACAAAAACCGTCGTGCTAGCATCTAATTCTTTATATTTATACATTTGTACAATCTCAATCGGGGAATACTCTGTTTGCAACTCTTCAGGGGTATTAAATGCTGATACTTGCTCCCCATGTTCATTCAGAAATTGTACCCAGGCGCTCATTTCTTGTAGTTTTTTGAGGCCTTCTTCGTTTACAACAGGTTTGCCAGATTGTAGTTCTACATATTGTGAAAAGGTCCGGCTAAAGGTTTCTGCAGACGCTTCTTCAGTACCGAAATTATTATTCTTTAGCTGTATAAAGAAGAGGGAAAGGAACAAAATAGCGTTTACGATACCAACGATTACAACAATAGTCATAACCGATCTTAAAAATCGGAGTGTTAATTTCCATTTCAACTTGTCTCACCCCTTGGTATGTAATTTATAACCTAACCCTTTAACCGTTAATATAAAGGCAGGCTTTGAAGGGTCTACCTCAATTTTTTCGCGTAAGCGCCGAATATGTACCATCACTGTATTATCGGAACCAAAAAAATCTTCACCCCATACCTGTTCAAACAAGGTCTCTTTACTTATGATCTGATTCGGATGATGCATGAAACAGCTCATTAAACCGACTTCTTTGGCGGTAAGCACAAGGAGTTCGCCATCCTTTTTTAATTCTGTCTCATTGGCACTAAGCTCAAAGGGGCCAACCTGCAAGCTCTTCGGAGCCTTTTTTTCCTCTGTAAAGCCAGCTCTTCTTAGTTGTGCCTTTACCCGATAAGCGACTTCTTTTGGACTGAATGGTTTAGTAATATAATCATCGCCACCTATCGCCAGCCCTAAAAGCTTGTTAATTTCCTCGTCCTTTGCAGACATAAATAAGATCGGTGCATTTGATGTTTCCCGAATTTTTCTGCATAAGTCATAGCCTTCTCCATCTGGCAGCATAATATCTAGCAAGATCAGTTCAGGATTATACTCCTGAAACTTGTCCCATCCCTCTGCAACTGTACCGGCAGTTACAACGTCCGGAATACCTTCTTTATGTAAAACTGCCTTCATCAGACGCGCTAAATCATCTTCATCGTCTATGATTAATACCCATTTATGACTTGCCATTTGTTTCCCTCCATCACACAACATTATCTACATTATAAAGTACTTTAATTCTTTCGCAAAAAAGCAAAAGAAAGGCTTGCATGAAGATGGGTATTACTTAGACGAACATAGCAAAGCAATATTCGGTGAATGATTATATTCCGCTCTCCGGTTATTCCAGTAATATCACTTCTGACGATAGGGAGATCCTATTTTGGTATCCATGTGAGTTTATTGGAAATAAATGATAAGTATGAATCTAAACAAGGACAAGCAAGTAGAGCTTACGTTAAATGGCAGCGACTTGCCAGGAGTGCAAGCAGACTTAACAGGAACAACAGCAACCAATGTTGATTTGCAGAATATTTCACAGGATGACTTTGTACGTACAGCTGTGATTATGCTGGTCGGAATCATAATTGTGCTAATAGTCATTACGCGCTCTGTGTCCAGTTCTCTGTTCATTATTGCTTTCTTGGTGCTAGTGTACTTACTTCTTTTGGAATCAGTGAAATCTTGAGTTGGATCGTTCCATTTTCAGCTTCATTATGGTTGCAGCCCTAGGCGTTGATTACAGCATATTCCCGATGATGCGGTATAACGAGCTTGAAGGGGATGTTGGATCAAGAATGGAGTGGCATCGCGTTATATGGTTGGCGTAGTATTGTCTACTGCCTTTATGGTGCTACATCAAAGAATGTAGTTGACAAATCGAGTTATATTTAGAAGGCAGTAAAATTTAAAAATACATGCGTATTACGTATGCTGAGAACAATAGAAAGAATCTTAGGGGACCTTTGTGGTCGCTAGTTTCACCATATCAGAAAGTATGTAATTATCGACTATACCTTACAACTTTATTACGCTATAATCAACGTAAAGTCACCAGATGACCTAAGAGTAGGATGATTTTAATAGATTAATTAATACTAGCTTTTGATATGCCAAAACGTATTTTGTTATTGAAATAGGTTGTTTATATTGTTTATGATAATATTAAAGGTGTTAATTAAATCTAGAGTAGGTAGATTATGAGTCTAAATGACAACGTATTAATTAAAATTCGTGATATGCGAGAGAGTTTTACACCAGTTGAACGATTGGTCGGAGATTACATTTTAGAAAATACGGAAGAGATCCCTCATTTGTCGATTAAGGAATTGGCTCAATCGAGTAAGACAAGCGATGCATCTGTCCTTCGTTTCTGTAAGACGATGGGTTACAGCGGATACCGCAATTTTATTGTGAGTATATCGGCATCTTTGGGTTCTCGTGATGAGGATTCAAAGGCTCAATATACAGATATTCAGCCAGGTGATGATCTCTCGACAATTATATCAAATATTTCATTGAATAATTGCAAGTCCATTGAGGATACGCTTAGTGTTATTGATCGAAAAGAAATTACAAGAGCTGTAGAATTACTATGTTATAGTAAGCGAATTGTTTTCTTTGGAATAGGTGCTTCGGGACTCGTTTGTATGGATGGGGAACAGAAGTTCTCGCGAATTAATAAGATGTGTCATGCCTATACAGATGGTCATAGTCAGCTCACGGCAGCAACTTTACTTGAGAAAGATGATGTTGCCATTTTCATTTCTAACTCTGGAGCAACTAGTGATATTATTGATGCACTGGAAATTGCCCAAAAGAATAGAGCGAAATGTATTGCGATTACGAAGTACAATAAAAGTGAGCTTGCGGAGCGGGCGGATATTGTACTGAGCATATCCACACCTGAAATAACAATCCGCAGTGGGGCTATGGGCTCGCGTATTGCGATGCTTACGATCATCGACATATTATTTGCTGGTGTGGCAAGTGCAGAATATGAAGAAGTAAAAACCTACTTAACAAAAACGCATAATATATTAAAGAAAAAACTTAGAAATTAGGTTCTGATAGAATGAATGTGGAGGAAAGCATTGATCATGGATCAATGCTTTCTTTTTTTTGTATTTCATTCACTTATTCGTGTACTAAAATGTACTACTTATCAATCCATGTCAGATTATCTACATGATGAATACGTTGATCTAATGAATATAATAAGTAGTTTAATTCAATAATTAATAGCTTGGCACACAATTATGAGGAAGAAAATGAATGGAATTGAAGATGAAACATCATCCGGTTGAACACGGATGATGTAACTTTATGTTTCGTTTGGAGCGATAATCAGCAAATAATACATTTTTTTTAAATCGCTTTAACCTTAGAGCCATAGCGATCAAAGCAATTTGTAAAAATTTAAATTGTATCTTGTAAGCGCTTTATAAATGTGGTATAACATAGTGTGTAAGGAATGAAATAAAACATCAGAATATAATTTCTTTATGAAATTATATTTCAAAATCTATTGACGAAGCGATGGTGTTGTATTAGTATAAGAACATAATAATTGTAAGTTAATCTAACGCGTATTGTTAATTTCATGACAGATTAAGGCTAGGAAGAAGGAGGATGGCTATGAATGACTACCTTGCGGGATTGACAACAGAGGCTGTGAATCCAGACACATTAATGATTGATGAATGTACTACGGAAGAAATGATCCAGTTAATGAATCAACAAGATGCACTGGTCCCCAGAGCTATAGCTGAGGAGATTCCGCAGATTGCAAAGGCGGTAGATATTCTACATCATAGGTTGTCTAATGGTGGAAGAATGTTTTACATAGGAGCTGGCTCATCAGGAAGATTAGGTGTTCTGGATGCTTCCGAATGTCCTCCTACCTTTGGTACAGATCCTTCCTTGGTGCAGGGCTATATTGCTGGTGGTGATATTGCTTTGCGTACTGCGGTTGAAGGCTGTGAAGACGATATGGATGAAGGGATCGCATTAATCGAAAGCATTGGTGTAACAAACAAAGATGTACTTATTGGGATTTCGGCAAGCGGTAGTGCAAACTACGTTATTGCAGCTTTAGCGAAAGCAAAGGAACTTGGAGCAGCCACTATCGGTGTTTGTAACAACAGAGGCTCAAAGTTCGAACCCATTGTAGATGTTTGTATAACACCTGTTGTAGGACCTGAGGTCATTAGCGGTTCGACTCGATTAAAGGCAGGAACTGCTCAGAAGTTGGTGCTTAATATGCTGACAACATGCACAATGGTCAAGTTAGGAAAAACGTACAACAACTTGATGGTTGATCTGAAGGCTAGTAATTTTAAGCTCGTAGATCGCTCGATTCGTATCATCATGAACACGACTGGTGTAGATACATCAACCGCCGCAGAAACACTTGAAAAAGCATCTATGAACTGTAAGCTGGCAATTATGATGATTAAATCGGGGTTAGATGCAAAAGAAGCAGAACAAGTACTTAACACAAACGGAGGACGCTTGAAACAGGCAATCGCATCATTGGTTTAGGTGTGAAAAGTGGAATAACAGGATGGATGCTATTAATAATTGAGGAGGCTGTTTTCGATGAAAAAAAGATCACGTGGATTAACTCTGTTTTTGTCAGGAATCATGATGGTATCACTATTATCGGCTTGCGGAGGAAACGGAAATAACGCTCCAGCTTCTACAGATTCCGGTAACACAGGAACTAGTAACGGTGGTTCTGAGCCTAAAAAGGATACGATTACAGCACTTTTACCTCCGATATCAGCGAACTATCAAACACGTTTTGCTGATATGGAAAAAGAATTTAATACACTACATCCTAACTTGACTTTGAAAATCGAGCCAGCGAGCTGGGAAGATATGACGCAAAAACTTGATACTCAAGTAAATGCAGGTTCTCCTCCAGATATTGCTTTTATCGGTGCTTCAGGAATTTCGAAATATGCAGCACTTAATGTATTAATCGACCTTAACGGTGCCCTTTCTGATGAAGCCAAGGCAGATTATGACGAAGTTCCATTGAAATATTTCCAACTAGGTGACGCTCAATACGGTCTACCAGCATATATGGAAATCCACACTATCGGTGGTAACAAACAATTCCTTGAAGAAGCCGGAATTGATTGGAAAAGCGTTCAACAAAACGGTTGGACTTATGAAGAGTTTCGTAATGCAATTTCTAAAGGTGTAGTGAAAAATGATAAAGGTGAAACTACTCGTTATGGTTTCGTGTTCGCAACATCTGGTGTAGCATCTAAAGACTATCTGGCTATTCTTGCTAAAACTGCAGGTTTACCAGATTACTTCGATAAAGATCTTAAATATACGTATACAAGCAAAAACTTCTTGGGGCTACTTACATCTATTCGCGAAATGATCAACGATGGTTCTATGCCTAAAGAGCTAAGCTCTATCGATGCTGGTAAACGGTGGAACATGTTCCTAACGGGTCAAACGATGATCACAGGTAAAGGATTATCTGCATTTGAAAACTCTGCTCGTCTAAACAATGAGAAGATTAAAGCGAACGATGGTTCAGCTGTTGCAGATTCTATTGAAGTTGATTATATTTCACTCCCAGTCCCAACATTCAACGGTGCCGATTATGTCCCTACTTCAATCGTTGATGGTTATATCGCACTTCGTGGTAAAAAAGCTCCATCTGAAGAGCACATCAAAAATATTGCCCTAGCAACGAATTTCTTGTCTTCTGGTTCAATTGCTGCTAACTACAGTAATGAGCTGTTCTTATCACCAATTACTGAATCTGCACGTAATGCAGAAGTACTTGAAAAATTCCCTCGTAACGAAGATAACGTTGCTGCAGGTAAAGCTATGATGGCAAAAGCGCTTCCGGCTCGTACAGATATTCCTACTGATCTGGCTGCTGAAGCATTAAAAATTGAAACAGAAGTTATTATTCCTAAACTACAAGCCTTACTTGCAAATGAGATTGCTCCACAAGAAATGTATGATGCAGTTAAAGCAGCTGCAATTAAATCTTTCGGTAAAGATGGTATTGTAGTTGACTAGTCTGTCGTAGGCTGACATGTGAAAGCTGTGCGTAGCTAGAACGTACAGCTTTCCTTCTAAATTAGCTAGAGCTTGTACTGTTTTTAGAAGAGAGGTGCGACCCAATGAATCAAACGTTGACTAAAAGAAAAAAATTGAAACTCGAAAGTGACTCAGGTTGGGGATACGCGTTTATCGCAGTAGCACTTATTGCGTTTTCTTTATTTACCGCATATCCAGTCATCAATGCTTTTATTATCAGCTTACAAAAATATGGTCCATTAGGATCCACTTTTGTCGGCATGGATAACTTCGTTAACTCGTTTTCAGATGAACTTTTCTGGAAAGCGCTGAAAAACACGTTAGTATATACGCTATTAACTGTTCCATTTAATATTCTTCTATCATTTTTAATTTCAATTTTGATTATTCCTTTCAAGAAAAAAACACAAACGATCTTTAAAGCACTATATTACTTGCCAGCCGTAGCATCTGGTGTAGCGCTTTCTGTAGTGTGGCTGTGGATCTTCGATCCGTTAAAATCAGGTATTGCCAATAAGCTCGTGAGTTTTTTAGGTATTGAAAATCAAAACTGGCTTGGTTCCAGTGCAACTGCAATGTTCTCACTTGTGTTAATGTCATGGTTATCAAGTCATGGTACAGCAATTATTATTTATATAGCCGCATTACTCGCTATTGATAACAGCTATTATGAAGCAGCTGAAATTGATGGTGCGTCCTTCCTGCAAAAGCTTTGGTTTATCGTTGTCCCTTTCCTTAAGCCAACAACGCTATTCCTACTTGTTACTGGTGTTATCGGTTCCTTCCAAGTATTCCAAAACGCTTATCTTATGACAGGCGGTGGACCAGACCATGCAACAACAATGGTAGGTTTGTTAATCTTTAACAATGCGTTCACATATTTTGAGTTTGGTGAGGCAGCGGCACAATCATTAGTACTAGCAGCGATTATCGGATTTATATCATTCCTTCAATTCAAGTTTTTAGGTAAAGATGTAGAATACTAGGAAAAGGAGCAGAATACTATGGGTTTGTACAACAACAGCTTAAGAAGCAAAGGGTATCTGTTCATACGTAATGGCGCAAACATTACGTTCCTTATCCTATTTGCCGCAGCTACCATATTCCCGATATACTTTATGGTCATCTCCTCGTTCGGTGATCCGGTAGAAGCTGGTGCAATGAGCTATTCTATCTTACCATCGAAGATTTCATTTGATTCCTATAAATTCTTCTTTAACTTCAGCCCACATACATGGGACTGGTTATTGAACTCCTTTATAGTGGCAGCGTGTATTACGGTATCTAACGTATTCTTTGCTACACTCGCTGGATATGCTTTTGCAAAAATGAAATTTAAAGGAAAAAACATTTTGTTCGCTATTTTGCTGGGATCTATGATGATTCCTGTTCAAGTCACACAGGTTCCACTATATATTTTGATCGTAAATATTTTTGAATTACAAAATACGTACACGGCATTGATTATGCCGAGCATAGTAACGGTATACAACATCTTCTTGGTTAAGCAGTTCATGTCCTCCATTCCAGTTGAAATTATTGAATCTGCTAAAATCGAAGGTTGTTCCCAGCCTAAAATCTTCTGGTATATCATTATGCCTTTATCTAAAACAATTATGGCAGTACTAGCAATCCTAACGTTCATGGCGGCATGGAATGACTTTTTCTGGCCTTTCCTAGTAACGAATACAATGGATATGCAAACCATTCAGGTTGGCTTGAAAAACTTTCGCTTTGCGAATACAACTTACTTTGCACCGATGATGGCGGGGGCAACCATTTCAGCAGTGCCAATGTTTATTCTGTTCTTCAGTTTACAAAAATACTTCCTTGAAGGGGTAACAGTTGGAGCGGTGAAAGGTTAATGGACAAACAATCAAAAGTTGATGCAACATACTTAGTTGGCTTGATGTCCGGTACATCAGTAGATGGTATTGATGCAGCAGTAGTTAAGCTTTTTCCATCAGCCGAAAAAGAGCATGGAGTAGAGATTGAATTACTGGCTTTTGAAAACACACCTTTTGAGGTGCAAGTTAGAAACTCCATATTTGAGCTTTTTGATCCCGCTAGCGCTACGATTGATAAGGTTGGCGCAATGAATATGTGGCTTGGCGAATTATACGCCCAAGCCACATTATCCGTTATAGGGAAATGTGGCCTTTCGCCTTCGCAAATAATCGCAGTAGGATCGCATGGTCAAACGATATACCATGCTCCGGAAGAGAAGGTTATGGGCGGCTATAATCTGCATTGTACCGTTCAGATAGGGGATGGTGCAGTTATAGCGAATCGAACAGGAATTCCTTGCATATCAGACTTTCGAGTTGCTGACATGGCAATGGGTGGACAAGGAGCTCCGTTAGTACCATTTACCGAATACTTATTGTTTAACAATCCAGAGAAAACACTTCTGATGCAAAATATTGGCGGAATAGGCAATGTGACTGTTTTGCCTGTAAATGCCTCACCGGATGAGGTATTTGCTTTTGATACGGGTCCTGGAAATATGATTATCGATGGCCTTGTATCGCAATTATTTGCACCAATGACAATAGATGTTGATGGCGAAATTGGTGCGGGCGGTCAAGTGATTGATGAGCTATTGAAATGGATGCAGCAGGATAAATATTATACGATGCCGTTACCAAAATCGACAGGCAGAGAACGGTTTGGCCAACAATACGTGGCACAAATCATTGAATTGATGAATGTTAATCACTGGAAAGCAGAAGATGTTGTTGCGACAGCTACGTTTTTAACTGCCTGGAGCATCGTCGATAGCTATGAACGGTATATTGCACCACAGCATCAGGCCGAGCAATTGTTAATTGGCGGCGGTGGAAGCTATAACAAGACGCTTTTGCGTGATTTACAGCACTTATTTGCACCGCATAACGTGCAGGTGCTGACGCAGGAGGATATCGGTGGTAATAGTGATGCTAAGGAAGCAATTGCTTTTGCTCTGCTAGCGTATTACACGATGGAGCGCTTACCCAACAATATCCCGCTAGTAACTGGAGCTTCACAGCCAGTAGTAATGGGCAAAATTTCCTGGCCCTATATTGGACGTTCACAGGAGGCTTAAATGATGCAAATCAGAACCTTTTCAATTGAAGATCACTCTGCAGTTGTAGAGCTTTGGAATCGTGAGGCTACAAAATATGATTATAAGCCATTTACAGAGCGAGAGTTTCAAGATACATTCATCGACCATCCTTATTTTGACGCTGACTGTATATGGGTAGGCTGTGACGAAAAAGGGATTGTTGGTTTTGCAGCTGGCTGCTGCGGTGACGATCTCCCTCTTGGAGATGTGGCCGGTTATATTACGAGTGTTATTATAGATACCCATGTGGCTTCTCTGGAGCTTTACGATGCTTTTCTATTGCGTTTAGAAAAAAGATTCCAAGAACTTGGGAAAAGACAAGCGGATGTATTGTTTTTCAACCCTGTTAAGCTGAAGTGGAGTATACCAAGTGCACCTCAGCATGAGCATAATAATGCCCCGGGCATCAGTAAGGACCAGCCATTATATGAAGCTTTAATGGCTAGAGGCTACGAAGATCGAGCGACGCAATGCGGCATGTATTTAAAACTCGGAAGCTTTATAGTTCCCGAAGATATTTTAGATAAGGAAACCAATGCAAATAGCAAGGACTTTTACATTACGTCCTATGTCCCTGATTTACATACAGGGCTTGAAGCAACGCTTGCTGCCCTGCAAAATCCGCAGTGGAAGAAGGATATTGTTACTTATGTGAAGGGTGGCGCACCACTTGTAGTAGCTGTGTACGGCGACGAGGTTGTGGGCTTTGCAGGTCCAATTATTTCGCAGCCTGATGGAAGAGCATTTTTTTGCGGTATCGGAGTGCACCCAGAGCATGAGGGTCATGGCCTTGGCAGTGTATTATTTTTCAGAATGGTTGAAGCTTTTCAAAATGTGGGCTGTCAATATATCTCTCTATTCACTGGAAATAATAATCCGGCTCTTCGAATCTATCAAAAAGCGGGCTTTACTATTGAAAAACAATTTTCTATATTGCGGAGGGAACTTTAAAGATGAGCGAAAAATTCACAGTATTAGCAATTGGAGCGCATGTTGGTGATGTGGAGCTAGCTTCTGGTGGTGTGCTCGCTAGTCATAGTTTAAAGGGAGATCGCATTGTAACACTAGCGTTAACTGCGGGTGAACGAGGGGTTCCGGCAGGACAGGATATGAAGGATTATCGTCAGCAAAAAGTGAAAGAGGCACAGGTTTTTGCGGATATGCTAGGCGGTGAAGCTATTGTATTCGATGATTATTGTGACGGAGAGTTGCCTGACAATCAAGAAATTCGTATGGAGGTTTGTGATGTAATTCGTCGCGTGAAGCCTAACATTATTATTACACACTGGAAAAACAGTATGCATAAGGACCATGCGCTAACGCATCATATCGTAAATGATGCCCGTTTCTTCGCAAGTCTATCATCCTTTGAACGAGCGCTCCCCGCGCACTTTGCAGCAAGATTATATTACTCCGAAAACTGGGAGGATGCGGTTGATTATGTCCCTTACGTATATGTGGATTTCGATCAAGCGGCATTTGATCTATGGATAGATGCTTTAAGCAAGCATTGGTTTGTGACTAATAGCAAATCTTTCAAATACATGGATTACTATAAAGCACTAGCAGTTGTTCGCGGCTGTGAAGCAAGAAAGACATATGCAGAAGCATTTATGGTGCCTGCTGAAACGGTGAAGGTTAGGCAGTCTAGTCTTTGGTAACTATTCAACTAGCTAAGAGGGAGTGTTTCTATGTATAGCAGGAAACATTCCCTTGTTCTATCCATTTATGCAAAAAAGCAGCTAGGAGGCAGCTTCATATGGTGTTAAATGGGATTGATTCTATAACGAATTATCGTTACTTGTTCGAAGGTAAGCGCGTAGGATTGATTACAGCGCCGACAGGTCTTACGAAGGATTTTGCATCAACGATTACTATATTACATGAAAATTTTAATCTTGCTGCGATGTTTTCACCTGAGCATGGCGTTCGCGGAGATTTGGATGCAGGGGCAGTAGTAGACACATACATGGATCCTTTTACGAATGTTCCAGTCTATAGCTTGTACCGTAAAGACTCCAAGCGTTTAACCAAAGAAATGCTGAATGAAGTAGACATCATTGTATACGATATTCAAGATGTTGGTGTACGCTATTACACATTTATTTATACGATGCTGTATGCACTTGAAGATTGTGCAAATGCAGGTGTAGAATTTGTTGTTCTTGATCGTGTTAATCCGCTTAACGGGGTAACGGTAGAAGGGAATGTCTTGAAGCCCGGCTTCAAATCATTTGTTGGAAATTACGAGCTGGCCGTGCGATACGGCTTAACAGCAGGTGAGGTAGCAACGATGGCAAATGATCAAATGAATTGGAATGCATCGCTGCATGTCGTTCGTTTGGAAGGCTGGGAACGGAGCATGTCCTTCCCGGATACAGGATTAACTTGGGTTCATCCTTCACTTGGAATGCCACGATATGAAACAGCGTTATTATATACAGGAACATGTTTATTTGAAGGCACGAACTGCTCGGAAGGAAGAGGCACAACGTTCCCGTTTGAAATGATTGGTGCTCCGTTCATTCAAGCGCAGCAATTGGCAGATGAGATGAATGCAAAAGGTATCCCGGGTGTGCTTTTTCGTCCAGTTCATTTCAAGCCAACGTCATCTAAACATTGTGGCGAGCTATGCGGCGGGGTACAAATTTACATTACAGATCTCCAAGTGCTGAGGCCTTTAGAAGTTGGGGTAACCTTATTATTTACGATAAGAGATTTGTACGAGCAATTTTCATTCCTGCCTCCTGTGAAGGAGGGCTCTCGTCCATTTATCGATTTGCTGGGGGGAGACAACATGTATCGTACGGAAAATATGCAAGCCAAGCAGCTGCTTGAACAGTTTGCAGCGGAAAGCAAGCAATTTGCAGAAATAACACAGCAGTATCATTTATATCGCTAGAGGAAGGTGAATAATTGATGAGAACAATAGAACATATGAGCTTGCGCGAAAAGATTGGACAAATGTTCGTAACAGGCTTCCCTTCAACCGAGATCACTCCTGAGCTGAAGGAAGTTATTGAGCATTATAAAGTCGGCAATATTATTTTATTCTCACATAATATCGAAAATAAATATCAATTAGGCGAGCTTGTTACTGAGCTGCAGCAATGGTACACGACACATACTGGTATCCCGGGTTTTATTACGATCGACCAAGAAGGTGGTCGAGTCACTCGTATGCCTAAAGACGCGACCAATGTTGCTGGAGCCATGGCAATTGCTTCTTCAGGACGACCTGAAAATGCGTATGCAGCAGGCAGAATGACTGCCAGAGAATTGAAAGCATTAGGTATTAATTTTAATCTAGCTCCAGTTATGGACGTTAACAATAATACATTGAATCCAGTCATAAATGTTCGTTCCTATGGTGATTCTGTTGCAACAGTATCCCAGTATGGAATTCAAATGATGAAGGGATTGCTTGATGGAGGCGTCATGTCCTCGCTTAAGCATTTTCCAGGTCATGGTGATACAAATGTCGATTCACATATTGGCTTGCCTACCATTGAAAAAACACTTGAGGAATTAGAGCAGCTTGAGCTGCTGCCGTTTAAGGCCGCAATTGAGCAAGGCGCTCAAGCGATTATGAGTGCACATATTTTATTTCCGAAAATTGAAAAATCCGGTGTGCCCGGAACTATGTCTCATACCATTATTACAGAGATATTAAAAGGAAAATTAGGATATAAAGGGTTAGTTGTATCGGATTGTTTAGAAATGGACGCGATCAAACGATACTATGGTACAGCAAAAGGAGCGTTAGGAGCTGTTAAAGCAGGGATTGATTTGGTATTCATTAGTCATACTCCTGAGACAGTGAAGGAAGCAGTTCATTTGATCGAAGAAGCTGTAGCCACCGGTGATTTGGATGAAGCGCTAATTGATGCAGCTGTTACAAAAATTTTAGCTTATAAAGCACAATATGCGACGATTGAGGAGCTAGATTATGAACTAGTTGGCTGCGATGTACATCGCCGAGCAAATGAGCTAATGCGTACGGAAACAATCTGCCTCATTAAAGGTGAGCTCCAGCCCGTTCATACCGGTGACGAGCAAGTGTTATTTATGGGTTCCTATTCATACCGCACCGATCTTGCGTCCAGCAGCTTGAATCAAGCTCTTAGCTTTCCGCAATATATGGGGGAGCATTTTAATACAGCTTATGAGATTATCGACATTGACCCGAGCGATGAGCAAATCAACGCTGCGCTGCCAAAGGTACAAGGCTACAAGCATATTGTAATCGGCTTGTTCAATGCGCGTGAAAACAAAGGTCAGCTTGCGCTTGTTCAGAAGCTGCTGGCAGCAGGCTGCAAAGTAACGGCCATTACATTAGGTCGCCCGTATGATTTACCGTTAATCGAAGGCGAGTTCTGCGGAATTGCGGCATTTGAGTATACACTTGATGCATTCAAATCACTCCTTCCAATCCTAAATGGTGAGGTTGTACCCACCGCCAATATTACGATACAGATGTAGACAAGCATAAACGCCTTCGGCGTCCTTTTAGGGGACGGCAAGCGTTCATGCGAGAAATATAAGGATAATATATCGCGTGAAACATATAAATTCTTATCTTTGAAAAAAGTACAACAAGGGGACATAGGTATGGCATTTATCATTGGAATTGATGGGGGCGGCACGAAAACAGCTGTCACAATTACCCATGACCAGGAAGACGCTTTATTAACCTTTACTGTAGGGCCTATTAATTATAACGGTGGTGATGCTGATGCTATTGCCGCTTCCTTTGAGGAAATTTTTAGTCAAACGAAGCTCTACTGCGGTAATTTACAAGAAGTTGCTCATATATGTATAGGTGCGGCAGGAATAAGTAATCCGCTGGTCATCAATCTTTTGGAGCAGCATGTGAGAAATAACGGTTATATCGGGCCATTAACGATTACAGGCGATCAAGAAACCGCATTATACGGGGCACAAAATGCGATGCAAGGCATCATTCTCATTGCCGGTACAGGATCGATTTGCTTTGGGGTCAATGAAAAAGGAGAGCAGCATCGCACAGGAGGCTTTGGTCATCTGATTGATGACGAGGGAAGCGGTTATAGCATTGGGCGCGATCTATTATCCGTATTAGTTCAAGTGGAGGACGGAAGAATAACTGATACGGTCATCCCAGCGATGGTATATGAGCAGCTTGGATTAAGCACTGTGAAAGAGATTATTGGCTTTGTTTATGATAAAAATACGACGAAAAAAGATATTGCGCAGCTCGCACCGATTATGACGACCGCATGCGAGAAGGGCGATGCACATGCAATAGCGTTAGCGGAGAAATGTGCAGCCAATCTATATGAGCTTGTTGTGCCTGTTATTGAACGGCTTAAGCTATATAAAAGTCCGATTGCGATTGCAGGAAGTGTGCTGCAAAAGTCTCGCTTTGTGAAAGAAGCCTTGGAGCGAAAGCTCGCACAGAGCTACCCGCAAACAAAGCTGATTTTGCCGATTAAGGATGCAGCCTACGGTGCTGTCCTGTTAGGAAGATCAAAAATGAACAACGACTAGTTTTTGTCGCTAAGCAAAAATAAGGGTGTGTCATAAGTCCGAGCAGTTGGACTTGCGACACACCCTTATTTTAAAATGGTAGGAATCAAAAATGGCTTAAAATTTATCTGTCAAATAAAACACGGCTTGTTGTTTCGGAAATAGAGTCTGAAGAATGTTAGCGTGCTCAGTACTGTCCTTTGCTGCGCCTGCTTCATTATAGCCGAACATGATATAAGTCATTAGGTCGCGTTCATCTACTTCTATTGAAGTATAGGGATTGGTATGATTACTAGCATCGGAAACAGAAAGGCGCTTTTGCTTATAATCCAAGTAGATACAGTCCTCATTGCTGCGAAGTGCAATATGCAGCTCCTGGTCTGCAATTATGTTGCTACGGTTTAGGCGATCTTCTAATTCAGGCTGAAGCTTATGGAAAGTTGAACTGAGATTGATCATTTTCCACATCGCCATATTGATTTGAATTGAATTTGCTTGATGCTGTTGGTAATAGGAATATAGCTTATGGTCCTCTGGGAGCATCGCTAATATTTGCTTTGCATTTTGGCGCAGCTGACATAAGGCATGAAACAAAGCTTCAACGCCGTTTTCGGCTTCATTCAAATACAATAATTCATTAATAAATACTTGTTCAGTATCTTTCTTTTCAATGATGCCATAAGCGACGATTTTTCCATTTCTGCGAAGGAGCAAGCAGTCAACTTTCTTCCATTCCGGCCAGGTCAATAAATCATTCCAATACGTTCTACTTCGGATCACGGTGTAGGTACGATTCTTATTGAATTGTTCATAAATGAAACGGATATCATCGAGATAACATGTTTCAAAAGGAATGATTTCATCACTGTTTTGCTGCTGCTCCAAACTTGCAGGTTTTTCAATTGCGAAAGCAGTCTCCGGAATAAGTCTCCAGCCAGCCTTTTCATAAAACGCATGCTTGCTAGCCAAAAGCAAACTTATATCATAATCGGTTTCTTTCATATAGTTGGTCTGCGCATGAAGAATTTTGTGAGCAAGCCCCAGCCCGCGGTAATTTAGATCTGTACCGACACTCCCCATTGCACCCGTTTTCAAGATCGCTTGACCGACTCTAATATGAAACGGAAAAATTTGTACATTAGATGCAATCTTATCGTCAACCATCGCAAACCATGTTGTATCTGGATCATATGTGGTGTCTAGGTCTAATCTTTCTTGGAAAAAGGCTCGGCCTACGGAAAAGCATTCATCTAAAATATCGTAAATATTTTCAAGCTGCTCTCTAGTTGGATGGTTCATTACGATGATGTTTGGTGTCGTCGTCATCTTCATTTCCTCCTGCGCCGTAATGTTGGGATAAATTTAATAAATGAAAAAAACGATTTTTTGGAATTTAATTTCTTATTTATAGTTTAATATTGAAAGAAAAATTCGTCAATAAAAGGAACGTGTGGAATCATAGAAGTGATACAAATCAGGTACCTTAGTCGAGAATCGAAATTGGACCTATAGACTCTATGAAGAAGTGGCCTCTGGTGAAAAGATAGAGTCCCGTAAGGAAATGCAGAAGTTATTTCGGCATGTTGAAGACCAGCTCTATGATGGAGTAGTGGTCATGGATATTGACCGTTTAGGGCGTGGAGAAAAAGATTAAAATGCCTTCTAAGCATCTCTTTATTTCGTCATATGCCCCACTACTAGGTATCAACAGCTATGATTTTAAATTAGCACCCTTTTACATATTTCAAGCGTGTTTTGAATGATGAACTAAAGCTATCTTTCTGGATTGTGATAGTTATTCTTTTTGTTGTATCTTTTATCGCAGTTGGGTATTTTAGATTTAAATGGATTGAAGCCAATTAACGAGAGAGTGCTTAGTTATTTAATCACTTATGTAATACCTTTAACTGCTATGGATATTAGCAATGCGAATAGTTTGATTGTAAATGGTTTGCTTTTTTTGATCATAGATATTGTCTACGTAAAGAGTGACTTATTGTAATTAAATACATTTATGGTGTTGTTAGGATGAAAAGTGGATAATGACTCATTAATAATGTAATTATTACAAATTAAAGTCCTGTTGAGATAACGGTTTTAATGAATACTGGTCAAGTGACATTATGCCGAAAAGTTGTTAAGGGAGTCTATTTGGTTAGACGTTCCTAATATTTGCACTATTCTTCATATTATTTTGTTAGTTTAATCAAATAGCCAGAGGTAGTATATTGCTGGCAATGTTTATTGATTCACACATACCTGTCATTGATGAGATGTTCGCGTGAATCAATTTATAAAACTCCTGCTAATATAAATATTGGTGGGTTTTTTTTGTTTTAAAGTATAGTTAGCAATCTTAATAATCTTCCAATTGATGCAATAAAACATGCATGGAAGAACTTATTTATACTCTGACGCAGCAATCCGCACCATTCAGATCCGAGGCGAGCATTTCGCTCAATTTTGCTACTGCTGGTTATCCCACCCTTCATCCGAAAACCTATCCATTACCTTCTCACAGAATTTCAAACAGATGTACTTGCCATAATTCAGTTGTCAGATGAGTAGCTCTGCATAGCAAAAAAACTGGATAAATTGTTAATTTAAGCCCTATAATCACTAAAATCGATTATAATTAAATTTATGTTCAAGTCGATTAACTATCCTAAGTTAATAGGATATGCTATAGAGTTTTCAAATAGTTTTCAAATACATACTTATGCATAAGAGGAGGCGAATGATATGACGATAATGCCTGTTATAGTAATGATCTTTGTATTTGTACCTGCCATTGTACTCATGGTTAGCATGCCTTATTTATCAAGAGAGACGATTAATTTTGGGGTCACCGTCAGCCCTGTACAATTCCATAGTGAGCCTCTGCGCCAGATGCGGAAGTCATATGCTTGGATTAGTACTACCTTGCATACTATCCTATTCATTGTTTGTATCATCTGTCTAATATACGGTGACGAACATTCCATGCAACAAAGTTGGATCATTGTCACTTATTCACTGGCCATGGTCGTAATCTCCCTAGTCATAAACATTAGCTATCATTTCAAAATGAAAAGTTTACTACCTATGCTGCCTATTGCTCTGGAACCATCGATCATGGCAGTGGACACTGGATTTCGGAAAAGAAACATTGGCTTGTCTAGTAATTGGTTCCTCATTCATGTTTTAATTATTGGTGTTACTATTGTAACTGTGCTACGTAACTACGATCTGATTCCTGATCAGATTCCGATCCATTACAACAGCAGTTGGATCGTAGACGGCTATGCAGCTAAATCTTTTAGTACTGTATTTATGTCTACGATAATGCAAGTGTTGATAACACTTTTGTTCATATTTGAGAATTGGAGTATTCGCAGAGTGAAGCAGCAGTTTCAACCCACTGATCCTAATCGTTCCATCAGACAAGACGTAACTTACCGCCGTACTTGGTCATATTTTATGATTACAGCAAGCTTCTTAATAGTTATCCTGTTTTCCGTCGTGCAACTAAACATGATATCTCTGCTTAACATGAATTTCGCTATCCCTATTATCCTAATCATAATAGCCCTTATCATCCTATACGCCTTCGCTTTAACGTTCTGGGCCGGTCAGAGAGAAAGCCGCTTGGAGCGATCTGCCGATAGCTCCAATGTCAGACCTGTCCATGATGATGATAAATGGTTATTAGGTATGATTTATTTCAATAGCAAAGATCCAAACCTAATCGTCAAGAAAAGGCTCGGAGTCGGCTGGGGATTAAATTTCGGTCACCCAGTAAGCTGGCTGTTTTGGCTCGGAATTATTGTACTGTTAGTTGTGGTGCGGTAACAAGGCAAACTCTTATTGAGCAATTGATTTAAATCAGCAAGTTTGATCAAATTAACAACCGGGATATTCCGCGACCAGCTTATGTGGTATATCCTATATATTTATCACCTTAATGTTCATCATACTTTAGCGAGTAGACCGCTATTAATTATTGGACATAATATAATATTTCTAGAATTATTGTCTATTTTGATAATTAGTTATAAAGGAGGAGAACGACGATGATAAGAGGATTAACAACAGCAGGCTTAGGTGAACTCAGCTCTAATGAAGAATATATCAGACTTGCGAGCCAATTCGGCTTTCAGTCGATAGACGCGAATCCATTGGAATTAGTGCAGCAGTATGGTAAGGATGGGGCTGTTCAATTGCTGGAAAGCCATGGCATCATGCTAGGATCATTTGGTTTAGTGGTAGATTGGCGCACGACAGAGGAAAGCTTCAGGGAAGGGTTGAAATCGCTTATCCAGATGGCTGAGGCCGCTGCTGCATTAAAATGCACGACATGCTGTACATATATTTTACCTTCGACAGATCTTCCGGTCGCACCTTTTATGATTGCAGCCACAAGACGTTTAAGATTTTGCGCGGAAATATTAGGCGCTTATGGAATTTCATTAGCATTAGAGTTCGTAGGCCCTCATCACTTACGTACACAATGGGCAAATCCATTGATCTGGTCGATGCAGGATACGTTAAGTTGGATGGAAACGATTCAAGTGAGAAATATCGGATTGTTACTTGACGCCTATCATTGGCATACGAATGGATTAACGAGTGAGGATCTGCTGAAATTACAACCGCATCAAATTGCATATGTCCATATTAATGATGCTAAACCTCTACCGATAGAGGAATTGTTAGATTTCGATCGATTGTATCCAGGAGAAGGTTCTATTGATCTCACAGGATTCTTGGGAAGCCTGAAAAAGATCGGGTATACCGGTGTGATCGCCCAAGAAGTTCTGGCGCCGGCTTCCGGGCAAAGTTCATCTGAATTATTTTCTCGTTCCAAAGCAGGCTTCGATAAAGTATTCTCTTCGCTGGAAAACGTACCAATATAAATTAAACTTGAAAATTTTCAAAAAAGAGAAAAGTGCCGGAAGTCCAAACATTCTCTGGAGTCACGACCAACCCGAAATAGGAAAATTATCAGATCAATCTATATAGAATTTGATGATCACGCGTAAATTAAGTTCTATAAAAACTTCTACCGAGTGTTGGTGGGAGTTTTTTTCTGTTAGCAAACGCTCCCCCCATGTGATAGTATTTCACTAAAATACGGAGATGATTATTTAGCGGCTCCATTGTTAGCGAGAGGGGAGAAGTCGTGTCAATTCGGATAAAATTACTGTTATCTTATACGGGAATGCTAGTCGTTAGTTTACTTATGATCGTAATGACGGCAGCTTTATTTACAATTGCTTCTACAGGAGATGTTCACAGTCTTCGTGATTTTTATAAAGTGCACTATCAATTAAATCCGTTGTCAGAGCAAGAAGAATCGATTTTTTTAGAATTAAAGTATTTAGCCAAGCATGACCCCGATGAATTGCAGAACAAGGATTTGTTACTGGAGTATGATTTTAAGCTAAAGACTGAGAAAGCAGGACTATTTGTAAGGCGAGTGAATGACCCCGTTTTTGAATCACGCACCTTCAATCAACCTGAGTTAAAGGATGCTTTACCACCTTACGATCTGAATAACTATCAGATTCGTAACACATTTAATATTAAAGAAAGATTTTATGGCTATGCCAAATTTGACTTTAAATATTCGGATGGGGCGAAAGGCAGTGTTTTCGTCATCAAAGAGCATAGTCCATTTGCGGAACTCACACGGAGGCTGCTACCAATCTTTTCATTGATATTAATTGGCGTTCTTGTAGTTGCGAATCTGCTATTATATCGCTGGATTACACGAAGTGTTATTAAACCACTGAACAAGTTAAGGGACTCCGCAGAACGAATTCAAGAGGGTGACCTTCAATTTGAGCTTAACCTGCAATCCAAAGATGAGATAGGGGAGTTAAATAAAGCGTTCGAAATGATGAGACAGAGGTTACAAGAGTCAGTGAACCTTCGTCTGCAATATGAGGAGAATCGAAAAGAGTTAATCTCAAATATTTCACATGATTTGCGGACTCCGATCACAAATATTAAAGGCTTTATTGAGGGCATAAGAGATGGCGTCGCCAATACACCTGAGAAGATGGACATGTACGTCGACATTATTTATAACAAAACTATTGGAATGGATAAATTGGTCGATGAATTGTTCTTATATTCCAAACTGGATTTGAATCAGGTTCCATTTTCGTTCGAAGCTGTTGATATTATTGCATTCCTTGAGGACTGTATCGAAGAGATGCGCTACAATAACGAAAATAAAGGAGTTTCATTTCAGCTAGACAATCACACCTCCGAACGTATTGAGGTTCTTGCAGATTTGGATAAATTAAAACGGGTATTACTGAACGTAATTGGAAATGCGCTAAAGTATATGGACAAACCTCAGCCTTTAATCCGCTTTTCTCTGCAAGTTGATAGTGAATGGGTGACGGTTGAAGTGAAGGATAATGGAATGGGCATTGATGCTGAAGCTCTTCCACATATCTTTGAACGGTTTTATCGCGCGGAGCCTTCTCGAAACTTATCGACAGGCGGCAGTGGACTTGGTCTTGCGATCGCTCGTCAGATTATTGAAGGACATGGTGGAGCGATTTGGATGGAAAGTGAACCAGGTGTGGGATCAAGCCTGTTCTTTACTTTAAAGCGAACGACCGACGAAGGAGGATTTCAGTCACATGACACGGATTCTGATTATTGAAGATGAGGCAACGATAGCGCAATTGGAAAAAGATTATTTTGAGCTGAACGGTTTTGCCGTTGATATATGTCATACAGGTTCTGAAGGGCTTGGGCAGGCTCTGGAAGGGGATTACAATCTTATTATCGTAGATTTGCAGTTACCTGGCATCGATGGTTTTGAATTATGCCGCCGTATCAGGGAGGCGAAGGAAGTACCGATCTTTATCGTATCTGCGAAAAAAGAAGAAATCGATAAGCTTCGGGCGTTTAATCTCGGAGCGGATGATTATATAACGAAGCCCTTTAGTCCAAGTGAATTAGTAGCAAGAGCGAAGGCGCACCTAACAAGATATGAACGCATGCTTAGTAAGCTGGAACCTATGGAGAAGCATGAGATTCAAATTCGAGGAGTCCATATCGATAAAAATTCCCGCAGGGTGTTTGTGCGTAATCAAGAGGTTTTGTTTACAGCGCGGGAGTTCGATGTACTGGTCTTTTTAGCGAGCTATCCGAATCGGGTGTTTAGCAAAGATGATCTATTCGAACGGGTTTGGGGGATGGATTCCAGCGGGGATATCGCAACAGTGACGGTTCATATTCGCAAAATTCGAGAAAAGCTGGAATCAGATCCCTCGAATCCACAATATATTGAAACGGTGTGGGGTGCGGGATACCGATTTACGGTGTAATGGCGCTATCCTTGACGATTTTCGATATTATTAATATCCAGTTAATACTTTATTAATAAATCGTTTCTGGAGAGTTTATTTCTTTCCTTTATCATTTAGTTATAGACATGAGCAACTATTAACTTAATGATACTTGAGGGGGAAATACAGTGAAAATAGTTTCTAAAAAAGCAGCAGCATTAATGGTCGCAGCAGCACTAGGCACAACCTCTTTACCCTTTGCGGTGTTAAATGTACAAGCAGCACCTGCATCAAGCAACATAGGGATATCCGCAGTAGCATCGAAGGTATCCGACAAAGAAATTCAAGAAGCCGTTGAAGCACTTGTAGGACTGGGTGTGTTGCAGGGGTATGCTGATCAATCGATGGGTGTACACAATCCAATCACTCGTGCAGAATTAGCGAAAATGGTAGTATTGACCTTTAAATTACAAGGTTCCGAGGAGAATGATGCTTCATTCACCGATGTGAATTCAAACGTATGGTATTACCAATATGCATCAGCACTTGTTGGATTAGGGATAATGGAGACGGAAGAAGGTAAATTCAACCCTAAAGAAGCGGTAACGGATGCAGAGCTTGTACAAGTAGTATCAAAGGCGTTGAAGCGTGATGTCTTATCGGTTAACTACTGGGCAAATCAATTGAATTCCACTCCTGAACCCGCAACACGCGGAGAAGTCGCAGCCTTACTGAATACAGCTCGTAAAGTAGTGCCTTCCGATAAAGCTCAAATTACAAGTATAAAATCGATCAATGAAATTACATTAATCGTGACATTGGATGCGCCATTGACTGCTGAGAATGAAGTGTTTGCTAAAGCGAAAGAAGATTTTGTATTCAATGATGGTCTAACCTTGACGAATATGCCTCGTCTGAAAACGGGCTCCATTGCAACGTACATCGTTCCTACATCGGTACAAAAAGCTGGAACAAATTATAATTTAACGTACAAAGGTAAGAATGCAGGATCATTTGTAGGAAATTCAGCGAAGGTGGATATGACGACAACCACTCAGGTAACCAACGATACCTTCGAGATTGAAGCACTGAAAACAAATGGCGTTATTGATTATGGATATGTCATCTCTGCATACAGTGGTGGTCGTGGTGCTAACGCATTTGTTTTGGATGAGAATAATAAAGCAAACGGCATCACGTATCAAATCATTTCTTCCATGCAAGGCAGACAAGTAACGATAACTCCGGAAGGTGGAGAATCTATCGTTGCCAAGTATGTCCCATTCACACAATCAACAGATGGTAAGATTGAACCGAAATTTCGGCTGCCTGAAGGACAAGTCTTGAAACCGGGTGTGAAATATACCGTAACGTCCGACTGGGCCAATATAGCAAATCCATCATTTGAAGCGAAAGAAATAGCGCCACTGCAAATCTCCGGTGCGGAAGCTGTCAGCGAAACATCCATTAATGTAACTTTGGCTCAAGATCCTGGGGATGAATTATTTTCGGGTCGAAGTGTACAACTAACTGCTCCAAACGGAGACACATTGGCTGCAACGTATAAATTCTCCAGTCGTAAAGGTGCGGTAGGTGTATTCGATATTACGAATAATGGCAAATTGGCTGCAGGCACAGTGTATACTGTAACACCGTTGGGTGCATGGGCAACATCCCAAGCAACATTAACTTCGAATTAAGGATAATTCACAGGAAAGGTGTTGGTTGCCATGCGCTTTCTCGTGTTAACACTTATCCTCTTGATTACTGGATGTCAGACCGATGATTTCAAGGTGTTAAACAACCAAGGGCAGCAATCAACTCAGGAGGTGAACAATGAAATGGATAAATTGAACCAAGCACTGTTAACTGCTGCTCGTCAAGGAGATAAGGATCTTATAGCCAAACTATTAGCAGACGGTGCAGATATTGATGCTACGGACAAAGATGGTAGAACGTCCGCTATGATCGCTGTACACACGAATCAACTGGATATATTCAAATTTTTGCTTGAAAAAGGTGCCGATATCAATATGCGTGACAACCGCTCGGATAATCCACTTCTTTATGCTGGAGCTGAGGGCATGCTTGATTTTGTGAAGGTATCTGTTGCTGCAGGTGCTGATACATCAATCCTGAACAGGTTTGGGGGAACGGCACTCATCCCTGCTGCAGACCGTGGTCATGTGGACGTTGTAGAAGAGCTTCTTACCACTTCTGACGTCAATATTGATCATGTCAATAATCTGGGTTGGACTGCATTACTAGAAGCTATTATATTGGGTGATGGGGGCAAAGAACATCAGGCTATAGTTCAACTCTTAATTCAGCACGGTGCTGACATCTATCTTGCAGATTCCGATGGAATTAGTCCCTTAGAGCATGCTCAAAATCGGGGATATAAAGAAATGGTTGAAATGTTAATGAAAAAGAGTAGCGAGTCGTTATAATGTATGGAGAAAAAAAGGAAACTTCGATCAATTTGGAGTTTCTTTTTTTTGTTCTTTGATCCTTGCATTCCTTACGTCAACAGACCTCATAATATAGTATAATCAGACTATAATGTTCAATAGTGGAAGATGGGGATATAGGACTATTAAATTTTGTCGAAGAATGAGGCGTGCATGAGAACTTCGGAGAATAAAATTAAGTTAAGTAATATGTTATACATAGTAGTATTTATAGGTTTGTTGCTTGTGGTGCGCTGGGGTTGGCATAATCATTTTTCGTTGTCCAATCCACCAACTGTGAAGCAAGGTGTGCTAGATTTACGCGGGGTGGACATTGAATCAATTAGCTCCTTTCCGCTGGATGGAGAATGGGGGTTTTATCCTGAACAATGGGTGAATAACGCCAACATTGATAGTGTTTCTGGGGGACAGAGGCTACAAGTTCCGGGTAACTGGAATGCTATATTCAAGCCTGAAGAACAAAAAAAAGCATATGGATACGGAACGTATCATTTGCGAATTCTGCTGGATCGACCCTTATCTGAGCCACTTAGCTTTTGGTTCCAATCCATCTATACGGCTTCTGAAGTGGAGATTAATGGAACAGTTCTCTCACGGTTTGGTGTGTTATCTAATGATAAGGAAGACCATGTCTCTGTGAAGAAGTCATTCCTGATTAGTTATGCACCTACAGATCAGCACGAAGTGGATCTGTTTGTTCGAGCTTCAAATTTTGAGTCTCCGTTAAAAGGAGGCATTGTACGATCCGTGGAGTTTGGCATTCAACATGAAGTGGACACCGTTTACTGGAATTCCATTGGCTTGCAGCTAATCGTAGGGGTACTGCTTCTATTACATGGATTGTATTTATTGATCATTTATTTGATGGATGTGCGAAAAACAGAATTGATTATTTTCTTCTCCATGATGGTTGCAGCGGCTGTATCCATTGGAGTTGAACATAACGGATTATTGTTCCGGTTTCTTCAGGTTGATTTTATCTGGACGTTGAAGCTAAAGGTGCTTTCGTATATAGGGTTCTGCTTGTTCCTATTCCTGATGGGTAGAGAGCTCTATGGGAATCTGCGAAAAGGTAAGGCCTTTTATAGTTATATCCTCTCACTTCTCGGTTTTACCCTATTTATAATCTTTGGTCCAGATGATACCGTGCTATATTCGATCGAAAAAGGGGTCTATATGATCCTGTATTACGTTCCAGTATGTTGGACGGCTTATTATTTTATGAAGATGGTATTTATTCGTGCTGAGGGTGCATTATTTTTATTATGCTCAGTGCTTGCTGTGTTAAACAATATATTATGGGCTTCTATTTATTACGCAGGAACCTCACAATTTATGTTTTATCCGATAGATTTAATTGCTGCACTAGCCACTTTTTCAGCTTATTGGTTTAGAAGATACTTTCATCAATCCCATCAGAATGTGTTATTAAATGCTCAATTAGCAGAGGCAAATAAATTAAAGGACCGTTTTCTGGCGAATACGTCACATGAACTACGGACTCCCCTGCATGGGATTATGAATATTGCCCAGAGCGTGTTAACGAGGAAAAAACATGTGCTGGATGAAGAAAGTCAACGTGACATGGAACTGCTAATTATGGTCAGTCGGCGGATGTCGCTCATGTTGAATGATTTGCTTGATGTGGTGAGATTGCAGGATAAACGGATTGTGATGAATATAAAAGCCGTGCAAGTAAGGTCCTTGGCGGAGGGTGTGCTAGATATGTTACGCTTCCTTACCGGTGGAACAAAGGTGGAGCTTAGCATGGATATCGATGAGAATTTGCCGTGTGTGTATGCTGATGAGGAGCGATTAGTTCAGATTCTGATAAATCTAGTTCATAATGCGCTTAAGTATACTGAACAGGGGAAGGTTGAACTAGTCGCAGAGCAAGTGGGAGGGCACGTATGGATCCATGTCACAGATACAGGAATTGGTATGGATGAGTCACTGAAAAAGCGTGTTTTTATGCGTTATGAACAAGGGGCTTATGGCGAGGGTGGTATCGGTCTGGGACTTAGTATCTGTAAGGAGCTGGTCGAACTACACGGTAGTGAATTATTGTTGCAATCGCAGCCGAGTCAGGGTAGTAAGTTCAGCTTCAAATTACCTGTAGTAGATGAGAGTGTTCAATCATCCGTTTCGAATACACAACTAGAGAAGGATACGGAAACATTGTCACCATTCAGCGCATGGATAACTGCTGAGACGTCTGCTATGGTAGCTGCCACATATTCGACGAAGGAAGAAGAGCCACTCACAAAGCTTGATCCAGACTCTGATGTTATACGTGTTCTGGCGGTTGACGATGATTCGGTTAATCTAAAAGTTTTGCAAAATATTTTGTCAGATGGAACCTATCAGATGGTTACTGCGACTTCTGCACGTGAAGCGCTGGATAAATTAAACCATGATCGATTTGATTTGATCATCACGGATGTGATGATGCCGGGTATGTCAGGTTATGAATTGACAAGATTGATTCGTGAGCGGTTCACGATGTATGAATTACCTATTATTCTACTGACCGCTCGTAGTGAGCGGGAGGATGTTTATGCGGGCTTCTTGGCTGGAGCAAATGATTATGTCACCAAGCCGGTAGATGCTATGGAGTTGAAGTATCGCGCCTTGTCCCTTTCATCTATGAAGCGGGCGGTTAATGATAGGTTGAGGATGGAGGGTGCTTATTTACAAGCCCAGATACATCCGCACTTTCTTTTCAATACACTGAATTCGATTATGTCTTTAAGCGACTTTGACACTGCCAAAATGAGAGAGTTATCAGATGCGTTCGCAACTTATCTGCGCATTAGTTTTGACTTCTTAAATGCAGGCAAGCTCGTTACGCTGTCACAGGAGCTTGAACTGGTTGAGAATTACGTATATATCCAGCAGCAGCGTTTCGAGGAGAGGCTCCATGTGGAATGGGAAGTAGATGCGAATCTGGAAATGTTAATTCCTCCGCTTACGATTCAACCACTAGTTGAGAATGCTGTTCGACATGGCGTTTTGAGTCGGGCTAAAGGTGGAACACTGCGTATTCACATTGAGACACGTGCGGATGCTGTCCATTTTAACGTTGTAGATACAGGGATGGGAATGGACGAAGCTCAAGTCAGCAAGCTATTAAATCCAAAAAGCTATAAGAACCAAGGCATTGGGCTGCTTAATACGGATAGAAGATTGATTCAATTATATGGAATTGGCTTACAAATAAAAAGTATTCCTGGTGTGGGAACTACGGTTTCTTTTATCATTCCTGATGAGGGTTGACTGTGATCATGGGGTAACTCCTTGGAGTTATCCTTTTTGGTATTTTGTTTAGAAAATTATGTGATTATTTCACTATTATCCCATAGCGGATTGTAAAAATAAAAATGATCTGGCATGATTACAAAGAAAGGAAAAATTGTAGGCGAGAGGAAAGAGACATGGGGAATGTCAGAAAATCATTGACGATAGGAGAAGAAGAATGACTTTAAACTTATTTGTAAATGAAACAAGAAACCAACTGAGCTGGATGAATCGTCCTGAGCGCTGGGAGTTTACAGACTTAGATGAGCTTACAATAATTGCACCTCCTGAATCAGATTTTTTTCAAGACCCGGCAGGTAAACATATCGCAAGCTCAGCACCATTCTTATCCACACCTGTAGGAGCTTCCTTTGAAATGACAACCAGAATTAGTGTCGATATGCGGCATAAATATGATTCAGGCTGCCTAATGTTTATGATGGACCATTATAACTGGGCCAAGATTTGCTTTGAATTCGACGGACAGTGTCCCATAATCGTGTCTGTGGTGACAAGAGAAGGGATGTCAGATGATTGTAACTCCGTACAAGTTGCTGTAGACAATCCTTATTTGCGTATGACCAAGCAAAATCAGTGTGTCACCTTTTCTTATTCAGAGGACGGTGCGAATTGGACACTTATCCGATATTTTGGAATGAATAAAGGTGCTGAATGCGTAGCAGGTGTAGTCGCGCAATCCCCGCAGGGTGAAGGCTGTTCAGTGAAGTTTGATTATTTGAGCTTGACGGAATCGAAGAGTGAAAGTCGCTTCTAATGGATCAATTTTTAATAAACAATCCTTTTCGGTCTAACTTTAATTGTTTTGAAGTGAATTGGATGATGAATTCCTCCAAGGCGGATATGGTAGCAATGATACATACAAAGACATTCCAAATGGAGTGATCGATGTGGAGAAGCCATAGAGGAGTTATAAATAAGAGGAGCCCGGTGATTTTATTACCATAGGTATGAATGCTTGCGTAAGTTTTGAATCTGCGAAGAGCAATCCCAATCGATGCTACACGGATGACTCCAATCATAAAGATCCAGAAGATGATTACATGTGTAAGTCCGAGAAACGGATACAATGTAAATAAAGTGACAGCTATCAGTATTGTGTCGGCTGCAGAATCTAGCTTTGCACCAAGACTACTTGTTGTGTTCGTCATTCTTGCAATACGTCCATCGATCAAATCGGTGATTCCGCAAAGGACATAAATAATAAGGAAGACCGAACTTAACGGCTTGAAGAATAACAGCATTATTGCCAAAATGATTCTGCTAAGCGTGATATAGTTAGGCACAAGCTTCAATCTCAACCCACCTTTGTTGACATATTATGGGGATACTTAAGAAACCGAGGAGTACTCATTATGCCACGAACACTCAATCAATCCCGGTTGATTTTGATGGAGGGGCTTCCTTCAACAGGCAAATCAACTAATGCAGGAATATTATTTCAACAATTAGAGCAAAATGGCGAGCAGGCTAGATGGATTCACGAAGTAGCGAGACCTCATCCAACTTTATTTTTTTATGAAGCATATATGGAGAACAAAGAGTATCTAGAATTTATCGCTAGTTATCCCCATACAGTTCCGATGTTGGAGCAGCTTCTCATTAAACGAAAGCGTGGCATTGGAATTGATCTGCTAGAAGTAGAGTGGAATTATCAAGAATACTTAGGTAGTGATGCGTTTACGGAATTAAAAAGATATGATGTATGGAATCTCGACTTGGAACGTTATAAACAAGTGGCCATTGAAAAGTGGGAGCATTTCGTAAAGAAACAACTCCACTCCAATCAAATTGTAATCTTGGACAGTTGTATTTTTCAATTCCAAATATACACCTTTATCTTAGCTGACGCACCATTCATCCAGCTTCAGTCATTTATCGAAGCAATTTATAAGATTATATCCCCGCTTCAACCCTCATTGATTTACATGTACAGGAATAATACGGATGACACGATTGATTATCTTGCAAAGCGTCGAGGAACTGCATTTTTGGAGCGAATTTGGGAAAGAGACAATCATCAACCATACTATAGGAATCGTCCTCCAGGGGCGGAAGGCTATAAGATGTTCTTAAGAGATTACGGTAGATATGCAAGAAAGCTTTTCGACTCAGCTCCAATAAGTAAACTTTCGTTGGAAATTTCAGAGAGTAGATGGGAAGACTATGTTGATTCGCAACTAAATTTTCTGGGCATCAATTATTTACCTTTTTGCGGCTTTACAATGCCATATGGTACTTACAGGTGTGAGGAAATAAATGAGCAGCTTCAATTGGTTGAGGGGCATATTATTACTCCAGATGGTTCTAAAAAGAAGTTAGTGCCCAAATTAGGCTCGGAATTTTATATCCATGACTTGCCAGTAATTATTAGGCTTGATGGGGAATGCCTTATTATTAAGGGAGAACAGTTATGTGACAGATGGACGACAAATGGGTCAATCTATCAAAAGCAACCATGAGTGTTCTTCCCAAAAGGGAGCGGCAATCTGGCTATTTTACCAGAGGCGTGCGAATTATATAAAAAAACAAGCAGGAGCGAATGAACGCTCCTGCTTGTTGCTATGCTTGTTAAAGCTTATTGCGCGGATACAGACTTGAACCATTCGTTAACTTCCTTAGTGATTTGGTCACCGCCATTGGATTTCCAATTGGCAACGAATTGGTCAAAGGAGTCTACTGGCAGTTTGCCATAAATAATTTTGTTGAAAGTTTCCATTTCGGACTGACGAAGCAGGTTCCATTTGGAAACCATTGTTGGTGTAGCAGCACCAGTAAAGTAGTTTTGTTTACGGACGTCTAACTGCGACATAACAACTTTTCCTGCCGCCCAGTTTTCTGGTTTACGGAACTCTGCCATTTGTTTTTCATAAGGTGTTACAGGTGTCTCGCCATCAGCAAGTTTAACCAAAGTCTTCATAAACAGATCAGGAATACGGGCCGGACCTGTTAAGAATGGGAATTCATTGGAGAAGTCTTTAATCTTGTCTTTATCACTTGTAGGTTGTCCATCAATCATATCCCAGTCGTAACCTTTAGCAAAGCCATATTCATATTGACTGCCAGCAGCCGGGTTAGCTAAGTTATCAAGCAAGTAGTTATAGTACAAGAAAATCGCTTCAGGATGCTTAGCATCCTTGTTAATCATGATACTAGCGTTTACACCTGAATTCTGCCATTTGGTTCCAATCAAACCATCGGGTCCTGCTGGAACCGGATAACCTTTAATCTTCGCACCAGGTACATTCTTCATAAGGTCGGGAGCGGGCCAGTCTGGAACCCAGTTGGCGCCTGGTAGAATACCAGCTGCACCTTTCGTGAAGCTCTCAGCAGATTTACCTTCATCCCAAAGAGCGGAGTCCGTGTGAATATAGCCTTTATCCATCCATTCGCTAAGCTTCGCGAGTGCTTGCTTAGCACCTGGGTTAATGGAACCGTATTCTAGATTGCCGTCTTTGTCTTTGTTCCATTGTTCCTCAATCGTACCGTATGCCCCGAATAACCAGTCGAGTTGGCCCATCCAGGTATTTGTATTGTTTTTCAAAGAAATTGCAAGCGGGTACACATCTTTAGGTGCTAAGCCATCAGGGTTTTCGTTTTTGAATTTGTCCATGATGTTCTCAAGATCAGCGATGGTCTTAGGCGCTTCAAGGTTCAGCTTTTCCATCCAGTCTTCACGCAACCACAAGAGCGTATCATCATTGTCGGTATATTCAAGGATCGGCAGATTATACTTCTTACCGTCTTTAGTGAATGGGTACCAAAGTTCTGGATGTGCTGCAACGTGATCTTTCAGAATTTTGTTGGCATACTTATCAAATAACTCATCAATAGCGATGAACTGACCGGAATCAATAAGCTGATTGGTCAATACTGCGTTAGTTGGTGCAAAAACGAAATCAGGAAGCTTTTCGCCGGAAGCAATGGCAAGTTGAAGCTTTTGTCTGTATTGATCGTCATTTGCAGGATACCAAGTATCTTTATGCTTCATACCCAATGTTTCAAGCATCCAGCGATCGTGAACGTTGTTTTCTTTGGTATCACCTTGAACATACTTCTTAGGCATCAATACGGCACTGAACTCGATTGGTGGATCGTATTTGCCTTTTGCGAAAGCAGCATCTGCTTCGGATTGGGTATTATTGGTAGCGTTGCCATTTTTGGTGTTCTCATTAGATGTGCCGCTACTGCCACATGCTGTGAGAGTGATAAGTGCTGTGACCGTGAGAAGCGACCACATTTTCTTGAACTTGATCATTCTTCAATTCCCCCTACTGTGTATGATCTTTACAAGTGTAACTTTAACAACTTGTCGGGGATGTCATCTATATGAGATTTTTAGTTTCGATAGGACTCTATCATGCTCTTTATTTTGTGTCTCTATATTCCTGCGGTGTTACCCCAAACTGCCGTTTGAATACTTTGATAAAATAAGCAGGGTCCATATATCCAATCTCCATGCTGATTTCATAGACTTTTTTAGTGGTGGTCTTCAGCTTATGACAGGCACGATCCATCCGCAAGCGCGAGATATAATCGCTGATTCCCTCACCCGTTTCAATCTTATAGATTTTTGATAAATGTGTCGGATGGAGATTTACATGGTCAGCTAGAACACGTAATGATACATCATCATGCAAGTTCTTATCCGTATAATCTTGAATTTTTTTTACATACTCGGAACGAATGTCTTTAATTTCGTTGGATGTTCCTTCTTTTAGCTGGGCCAGAACACTTAGAGACCATTTTCTTAGTTTACTAATGCTGGAAAAAGCATCCCCGCTCTGCAACGCTTCGATATCGGTCCCCATTAAGTTTGCCAATGTATGACCATTACGATGTGCGAGATTCGTGAAAGAGGCAGTAATTAAAAAGCCAGCCTCCATGCAATGCTCCCAGGATTCAGACCATTTCTCATCCAGCTCGGCACAGACGGCAAGCAATTTTTCTTCAGCCGCATCCCAATGTCCACTCTCCAGTAGATGAATCAAAGTGGGAGGGGTATAAAGAGCATCTAAGGGGCCATGCACTGAAGGAAGCTCCAAGTCACTAACGCGCATAATGAATTCACGCTCATCCCCGACAATTTGACGGAAAGAAGATGAAGCTTGCTGGAAACGAGTCGACAGCTGCTCAGGGAATTTGAACCACTCCGTGATTACAATGGATAGGGAACCTTTCAGAAATTGCTTAACCTTATACTGAAGTTGTAAAGAAAGCTTCTCTAATATGGATTCTTTTTCAAGGTCGGTTCCTTGATCTTTAAGCTGAAGCAGAAACACAAGGTAACCATGTTCTTCCTTAACCCCCCAGACCTCCATAAATTCTCCCATAATTTCTTCAGCCATATTAATGATCGCATATTCGATCAAGGTTTGATCGGTGTTATCAAATTCTCCGAATTCTTCTTCCATTCGTACAAGCATTAAAGCGGCTTCTCCGGATTGGAAGGGCAGATCGTAACTCACAAGCTTCCGTTCCCATTCACCGGCTTGAAATCGATGTCCTTGTAAGGCATCCAGTAGTAATCGCCCCCGTAAAACCGGAAGATTCTCCCGAAGGGTAAACTGGGTCCGACTAAGTGAACTTATGAGCTCCCATTCTGCGTTTAATTGATTGATCGCATTTTTAACTGCTCCGAGCAATTCATCATCTGTAGGCGGTTTAAGCAAGTAATCCACGGTCTTATTCTGTAGTGCTTTTTTGGCATAATCGAATTCTGAATGGCCGGATAAAATAATACACTTAATTTTTTTATTGTGTTTTCTTATTCGTTCAATCAATTCAATTCCCGTCATTTCTGGCATTTGGATATCTGAGATCACTATATCAATGGGATGCGTATCGATAATTTGCAGTGCTTCACGTGCGGAATAAGCTTTATGCACCTGTTCAATTCCTAGCGTATGCCAGGGTTTAGTCATGGAAAGATTATCTACCCAGTGTGCTTCGTCGTCTACTATGATCATCTGCATGTTGTTAGTCTCCTTGATGTTCCTTTAATTTATAACTATCATCCTCAGTTGGGATTTCCCAGACAATTTCTGTTCGGAATCCACCGAGAGGGGATGGCTTGAAGGTAAGACTTGAATGATTGCCGAACAGGTGCATGATCCGCTGATTCGTATTCCAAAGACCACAACCCATTTCCTCCTGTAAAGGCTCTTGCATTTTACGGTTTAATGCTTCTAGCTGATCCGGATTCAAGCCGGGGCCGTCGTCATCAATATAAATTCTACAGAAACCGTTTGACTTCTCACCACTAATCTTGATCTCGCCTGATGAATAGGACTTCGCTACTCCATGAATCACAGAATTCTCCACCATAGGTTGGAGCATTAGGCGAGGTACAGATTGGCTAAGCATATCCTCAGGAATATCAATATGATAATCAATTCTGCCGTTGCGCAGTTTTTGGATATCTAAATAGTTGACCAAGAGTTTGATTTCTTCCTCCAAAGAAGCCGTCTCCCGTTCCATACGGGTGGTATAACGGTAGTAAGCACTTAAATTATATGCCATTGATACGACAGCGTCTTCATCCTTCATCTGGGCCATATTGATAATATAACCAAGACAGTTATAGAGGAAATGTGGATTAATTTGCGCTTGAAGCTGCTTGAGGGTAGCTTCTCGAGCCCGGATCTTTTCATTAAATACATTTTCTATCAGGTCTTGAATTTGATGGGACATATCATTAAAACGACGGAACAGAAACGAAAACTCATTTTGCTCATTGCTATGAAGCCGTACGGAGTAATCTCCTTCTTGTACGCGCTTTAAACCGCTGACTAGCTTTTTAATTGGATATTGAACGTTTCTATATAGCAGAATGGAAGAGGATACTCCCACAACAAATAGCAGAATCATTGTGATATAGAATAAATCCCTACTAAGAGAAATCGGTTTGAGAATTTGATAAAGCGGCACAACATCAACTAAATGCCAATCCAAAGAGGCTGATTTTACAGAACTGACCAAATAGTTCTTCCCATTTAGTTTCACTACATCCTGAGTGGTATTCTCTGGAGAATGATTATCCAGGTAATTAACTAGTTCGTCGGATAACTGCTTGTCCGCGCTACGGTTGAGGATCGGTTTCTCCCCTTTGTGATAGAAGAACGGATCGCCTTGCCCACCTGCTTTGTAAGAATCGAGCATGTTCTGAATGTTCGTATAACTGAAACTTGCTTCAATGACTAGGCTACTTCCCGTTAATGTCCCCGGCTGAGCTAAGGAATCCGTTAAGAACCAGTAAAAGGATTTTAGATCGCCTTGAGATTCTACACCATGATCACCATACGTCCATCTTCCGCTCATATTTGCTTTTAGATAATCCTCATCGTACCCGATGGGTCTGTCGTAATTGGCGATGACATCTTTATTTTGCTGTGAATGAACAGCGTATCTGGTCGGCCAAATATCTGTAACCCCAGCTTGAAGCACCATCTTTTCCTGGAGAATATATCTGGTCTGCATCTGATCGTATCGATCTTCCCATACATTTAGTCCATTGAATGCCCTGACGTTGGGATCTCTTGACAGAATAAGAGTGAAGTCCATCATCTGATTAATTCGCGAATCGATCTGGTTGGACAAAAAAGTAAGTTGTTTCGTATTGGACGTCTGCAACTCTTTGCCTACAACCTCGAAGGTGACGTTATTTGAAAAGGTATACATGATAATAATGGGAATGAATAGGATTATGATCAAGCTGTTTATTTTGGCAAACAGACTAAATCGAGATTGTAAGTTTCCTCTAAGTATTGTAAAGCGCTTCCATATATTCATAAATGCCCCTCCAGATGTTGTCCTAATAAAACCCTATCAAGCCTAACAATGTTATATAGTCAAACCTGAGAAACGCCTGATACTATTTATAGCAGAGATCCCCATCACACACAAAATATTTTTTTTGGGAACAGGAGAGAGCTATGGAGGCTAATATGGAGGCTAATATGGAGGTTAACTCGATACCACAGGCGAGCCTAGAAAGTCAGCCGAGTAAAAAAAGAAAAAAAGGCTTTAATCAACCATGGATTCTCCATTTTATGGTGTTGCCAGCGGCAATCATGGTTTTTATTTTTTCTTATATTCCGATGTCCGGAATTCTTATGGCATTTCAAGACTATAAACCTGCACTAGGTTTTTTTGATTCCGAGTGGGTCGGACTTAAGCATTTCAGGTACATGTGGGAGAATGATTATTTCCTGTCCATTACGTGGAATACGTTATTTTTTGCTTGCTCCAAAATTGTTTTGAACTTGATTATTCCGTTTATCTTCGCCTTATTGCTTAATGAGGTAAGAAGAATGGGCCTTAAAAGAACTATTCAAACACTCGTTTATCTTCCGCACTTTCTGTCTTGGGTTACACTTTCAGGGATTCTTATTGATATCCTTGCTCAGACAGGTATTGTCAATCAATTCCTCACATCTGTATTCGGCATCAAGCCGATTTTCTTCCTAGGAGACGGCAACTGGTTCAGGTTCACTATCATTGCCAGTGATGTTTGGAAAGAGTTTGGTTTCAATACGATTATCTTTTTAGCGGCACTTTCGGGTATCAATCCATCACTTTATGAAGCTGCTGAAGTGGATGGGGCGGGGCGTTGGAAACAAACGATGTATATCACAATCCCAGCGTTAATCCCAATCGCTATCGTAATCGCAACCTTGGCACTGGGTAATGTGCTCAACGCAAATTTTGACCAGATCTTTAACTTGTACAGTCCATTGATCTATCAGCAGGGAGATATCATTGATACCTTCGTGTATAGAGAAGGTCTTCTAAGCGGACAGTTCAGTTTCGCAACCGCAGTTAATCTATTTAAATCGTTAATTAGCTTAGTCTTAATCGTAGTCTCTTACCGACTTGCTTATAGATTTGCAGGGTACAGAATTTTCTAGAAAGGATGACAACTGATGTACCATAAAACAATTCCATATCGAATATTCAGTATAATCAATAATGTGTGTTTGACAATCCTTTCCGTGCTCTGCCTGCTACCTTTGTACCACTTACTCATGGTATCTCTTAGTGCATCCGCACCTGCTAATGCTGGATTAGTCACATTCTGGCCGATTGGCTTTACCTTTGAAGCCTATGCAAAGACGTTTAATAATGTCAATTTCCTTAACTCCTTGTGGGTGTCTGTGGAACGGACAGTACTCGGAACAGGACTAGCGCTGGTGGTAAATACGGTTGCAGCTTATGCGCTGTCTAAGGAAACAAGAGTCTTTCGTGCAAGAAACGTCTATCTTTGGTATTTTGTTGTCACCATGCTGTTCAGCGGTGGTCTGATACCGGGTTATATTCTAATTCTGAAGCTTGGTCTTATGAATTCATTGATGGCGCTTATTCTTCCTGGATTAGTGGCTGTATTTAACATCATTTTGCTTCTGAATTTCTTCCGCACCGTACCTAAAGATCTTGAGGAAGCAGCTTTTATTGATGGGGCAGGACACTTTCAGACCTTTGTGAAAATATATTTACCGGTCTCCTTACCTGTTATTGCAACCGTCTCTCTATTCCTTATGGTAGGACACTGGAACGCTTATTTTGACGGTATTATTTATATCAGAGATGCAGACAAGCTTCCGCTAGCGACGTTTATGCAGACGATTATCGTTCAGGCAGATATGTCTAAGCTTGATCCGGCCGCCGTTGCTAATTTATCACAACGAACCATCCGGGCCTCGCAGATTTTCATAAGTGCTTTGCCAATTCTATTGGTTTATCCTTTCCTGCAACGTTTCTTTGTAACTGGGATTGTGGTAGGGGCTGTAAAAGAATAATTTTTTTTAGTTAAAGAATTTGAAGAAGGAGCTACGGTTCTAGTCCAAGACTAGGGCATGTAGCTCCTTTTTTTGCGATGAGTTTTATGTCTAATTTGGATAATTATTGAAAATGATATAAATATTCAGAAAATTTTCATATGACGATCATGCTAACATAGGCTATAATGAGGTCTAAAAAAAGAAAAAAAGAAAACGGGGCATAAGAATGAATCAATTTAAAGGTGAAAAAAACCTTCTCTCGGAGAAGAAGGAGCGATTTTCTTCCGCCGGCTTTATTTTCGCAGCTATCGGAAGCTCAGTAGGGCTGGGGAATATGTGGAAGTTCCCCTATATTACTGGGGAAAATGGAGGAGCGGCTTTTTTCCTTCTCTTCATTGTATGTCTAGTGTTGATCGGTTTACCGGTATTGCTGGCAGAGCTGGCCATCGGTCGCAGCGGACGTGGAAGCGCGGCTACTGCATTTGTACGTGCCGGAGGCGGGAAGAGCTGGATGGCGGTCGGATTTCTGCAAGTCCTTGCACCATTTTTAATTCTATCCTTTTATATCATTGTTGCAGGATGGACGCTGAACTACGCAATGATCGCGTTTAATGGACAACTGTTTAGTTCTAGTAATTATGCAGGTGAATTCAGCTCCTTTATCTCTGGACCTATGCCGATTGTTTGGCAGGGGATTGCAATCCTTATAACGGCGGGTGTAGTTATTCTTGGAGTATCAGGCGGGATTGAGAAATTTAATAAAGTATTAATCCCTGGTCTGGTCGTTCTTCTTTTTGTATTGATGATTCGCGCAGTAACCTTACCGGGTGCAGAAGAAGGGGTATCCTTTTTCCTAAAACCGGACTTCTCGGTATTAACGGCGGAATCTGCGCTAGTCGCATTGGGACATGCTTTCTTTTCATTGTCGCTAGGGATGGGGATACTCCTGACCTACGGCTCTTATGTGGATAAAAAACAATCGCTAGGAACTGCTGCGCTCGCAGTCGGGGCGGGAGATTTGTTATATGCGTTTATCGCAGGATTAATCATTTTTCCGACGACTTTCTCATTTGGCATTGCTCCCGATCAAGGACCTTCGCTAATTTTCATTGCTTTGCCGGCAGCTTTCTCAGCTATGCCGTTTGGTGCATTCTTTGGCGGTCTGTTCTTTATTTTGCTGGCGATTGCGGCTTTAACCTCTGCCGTTTCCCTGCTTGAGGTACCTGTATCTTTCGCGATGGAGCGCTGGAATTGGAGCCGGAAACGTTCAGTTTGGATTTTGTCGCTAGTATGTTTCCTACTCAGTGTTCCTTCGGCGATGTCTCTGGGAATGTTCCCTGAGCTATCGTTTGGCGGCAAAGCGCTATTCGATTGGGTGGATTTTGTAACCTCTAACATTATGTTGCCACTAGGCGGTTTGCTGGTTACCATCTTTGCCGGTTATTTCTGGAAAGGGGCAGCAGAAGCGGCTGGGCTTAAGGCAGGTTGGTTCCGCGTTTGGTTGTTTATGCTCCGGTATGTTGCGCCGATTCTGGTATTTTTGGTATTGCTTCATACCTCAGGGCTTATTAAATTTTAATTTAATTCAATGTCTAAAAAATCATCAAAAAAAGCTCTACGACCCTTGTGGTTGTAGAGCTTTTTTTTGATATTGAAGATAAATACATTATTCCTCTAAATCCTACTTGACTAGGTGGATTAATTGGAATATAGTATAAAAAAGATTGAACAAATCCATTCAAAACTAATAATTGTATACAATTATACAAATATATTGTTGAGGCTCTCTTGCCCGACAGATTATCGATGAGGAGCTACATAGATATGGCGATACGAACACGAAGGCTGTCAAAGGATAATACCTACGATGCATTAAAACAAAAAATTATTGATAGTGAACTAGAGCCGGATCAACCTGTACATGAAGAAAATTTGGCGGCGTTATTAGGAGTTAGTCGTACGCCACTAAGAGAGGCCATACAGAGATTGGAGAACGAGGATTTTCTAATTCGTCAGCCAAATGGAAGACTGCGGGTAGCTTCTGTGACGCTCAAAGAGGTTGAAGAAATATTTCATATTCGCAGCATGCTGGAGGGTTATATTGCAAGAAGTGCAGCTAAGCATGCTACAGAGAAAGATATTGTTAATTTAACGACAATGATTACCAAAATGAAACATTCCTTTCAGCTTGGCGACAATCAGAATTTCGTTACCTATGGATTTGAGTTCCATGATTATTTATCGGAAATCAGTGAGCTTAGAACGTTCGAAAAAGTTCTGAATCAATTAAGAGATCATTCCCTTCGGTATTGTCGATTCGTCTCCATGCATGGAGATTGGAATACACAGGCAGATGAAGAACATGATCTGATCTTGCAAATGATCGCTGACCACGATGAAGATGGCGCTGAAAAAGCAATGCGAGATCATATTTTAAGCAGTCTAGCTACTGCACTTGACCGGATTAAAGGTATTGAAGAAAAGTTGGAAGCGTAAAGAAAGGGGAGCACTTTACTATGAATTTACTTAATGAGGTTGATCAAGCTTTAGCAAATCAATTAATAGATGTTCGAAGAAAGCTACACAGAGAGCCTGAATTAGCTTATGAAGAATTTAAGACCACAGAGAAATTACGAGAATGGCTGACTAACGCCAATATTCATATTTTAGACCTTCCATTACAAACCGGACTTATTGCAGAGATCGGGCAAGGTAACGGACCTGTTGTAGCCATTCGCTGTGATATTGATGCACTTCCGATAGAGGAACAGACAGGCTTGCCTTTTGCCTCTGAGATCCCCGGAAAAATGCATGCTTGTGGGCACGATTTTCACACTGCAACTATTCTAGGAGCTGCCTTATTGTTAAAGGCACGTGAAAGTGAATTGCCTGGCAAGGTTAGAGTATTGTTCCAACCAGCAGAAGAAACAGGGCATGGGGCGGAAAGTGTCTTAGCATCAGGAGGACTCAAGGGTGTAGATGCAATATTTGGTCTACATAATTCACCAGACCTGCCAACTGGAGCATTTGGAACTAGAACGGGAGCTTTAACAGCAGGTGTTGATCGGTTTGAAATCACGGTAAAAGGTGTCGGCGCTCATGCGGCTACTCCGGAAAAAGGTGTGGATTCCATTGTCACTGCGGCTCAGATCATTACGTCGCTACAAACCATTGTTAGCCGCCAAAATAGCACCACTGAACCAGTTGTGTTAAGTGTCACCAGAATTAATGGGGGCTTCACATGGAATGTATTGCCGGAAAAAGTGGAATTAGAAGGTACGGTGCGAACTTATAATGAAGAAATTCGTGGCCAAATTCCAATCCAAATGACTCGAATTATTGAAGGGATTGCTGCAGCTGCTGGGGCAGAAGCACAGCTACATTGGTATCCTGGTCCGCCAGCAACGATAAACCATGGGAAATGGGCTGACTTTACCAAAGAGATCGCCTCACATGTCGGATACGAAGTACATGATATTCCTCCACAGATGGGTGGAGAAGATTTCTCCTTCTATTTACAACAGATCCCGGGTGCTTTTGTAAATATAGGTTCAGGTCCAGCGTATGCTTTACATCACCCTCGTTTCGATGTGGATGAGGCTGCGATCTTACCTGCTGCGAAGTACTTCGCTATATTGGCAGAACAAGCACTAGTGAAGCTACAAGTCAAAGCTTAATTAATCTTCTTGACCTAAATCCTAAAGATGATTGAGAGGAATGTATATGATTGAACTAAAGCAGGTCTCCAAAACGTTCACACGGAAAGGGATCACGATTGATGCCCTTAAAGGGATCGATTTAAAGGTCGATAAAGGTGATATTTTTGGGGTTATTGGCTATAGTGGTGCAGGAAAAAGTACATTAATTCGTTTAGTCAATTATTTGGAAAGACCGACAGAAGGACAAGTATTTGTTTCCGGGCGTGATTTAGGAACCTATAACGATAAAGAGCTGCGTGCAGCTAAGAAGAATATCGGTATGATTTTTCAACATTTCAATCTATTAGAATCTAAAAAAGTATTTGATAATGTAGCGATTCCTCTGGTTCTTCTAAAAAAGAATAAGAATGAAATCCGTCAGCGTGTACAAGAGTTGCTAGAGTTTGTTGGATTAAGTGACAAAGCGGGAAGTTATCCCAGTGAATTGTCAGGTGGGCAGAAGCAGCGTGTAGGGATTGCTAGAGCACTTGCCTCGAATCCATCTATCCTTTTATGTGATGAAGCGACTTCTGCCTTAGATCCACAGACAACCCATTCTATTTTACAGCTATTAAAAAAAATCAATGCAGAGTACAACATTACTGTGATGATCATTACACATGAAATGTCTGTCATTCAAGAGATTTGTAATAAGGTAGCGGTCATGGAAGAAGGCCGGATTATAGAGCAAGGTAGCGTACTAGATGTATTCGGTAGCCCCAAGCATAAGACCACTCAAAATTTTGTAAAGACAGTTATTCAGAACAGCATTACACCGAGCGTGCAAAAAAACATAAAAACGGCGCCTGGCAGTGTGCTTCATAAGCTTAATTTTGTTGGTGAAAGTGCTTCTGAGCCTATCCTGTTCGAAATGATTCGTTCCTTTGATGTGATGGTCAATATTTTATTTGCGAATACGACGGAGATTCAGGAAACGACACTGGGCACAGTAATTATTCAATGCAGTGGAGATACAGCTGAAATTAACAATGCGTTATCTTTCTTAAAACGTCATGGAGTCGGTGTAGAGGAGGTAGAATCTAATGTTTTCGACCACATTAACAGGTGATCAATTTTTGCAGGCGATTATTGAAACGATTCAGATGGTTGGCGTCTCCTTATTTGTTGGCTCTTTGATTGGGATTCCTTTTGGGATATTGCTTGTAATCACGCGTCCTGGTGGTGTTTTGGAGAACAAAGCGCTTTACGCCATACTTAATCCGATTATTAACATCATACGTTCTCTGCCATTTATTATTTTACTCGTGGCAATCGTACCTTTCACACGATTGATTGTTCATACTTCGATTGGGACAAGCGCAGCGATCGTACCATTAATTATCTATATTGCTCCTTACATTGGACGTTTGGTAGAGAACTCCTTGCTTGAAGTGAACCCGGGAATTCTTGAAGCCGCCGAAGCGATGGGGGCTACGCCATTTCAAGTAATATGGTACTTTTTATTGCCAGAGGCGGTTGGATCCTTAATTCTGTCTTTGACAACGGCAACGATCGGGTTGATCGGTGCAACTGCAATGGCTGGTACGGTTGGAGGCGGCGGTGTCGGAGACTTGGCGATTGTATATGGATACCAACGTTTTGATACGGTTGTCGTGGTAGCTACCGTGATCATTCTCATTATTTTAGTGCAAGGCATTCAATCCTTAGGTAACACGCTAGCGAGAAAAATTCGCCGTTATTAGTCATTACATATTCCGGGAGGGAGTTTGGCAGATGAGTGAATGGAGTAAGCAAGATCGATTTAAAGCAATATTATTCGGTGAAAAGGCAGATCGTCCAATTGTAAGTGGGTGGCGTCATTTTATCGACAAAGAACAAACAGCAGATGACCTAGCACAAACTACGATTTCTTTCACGAAGCAATATGATTGGGACTGGGTCAAGATTAATCCTAGAGCGACTTATTTGGCGGAAGCTTGGGGCAATCAATATGATTTTACGGACTATCAGACTGTATTTCCTAGGCAGCAAACGACTGCGATTCCATCAGCGGCTAATCTATGGGATATTGAAGTCAAAAAGGCTGTGCATACTGCTTCCTTGGCAGAACACTTAGACGGGGTTAGAAAAATTCGTCAAGGACTACCTGATACCCCACTAATCCAAACGGTATTCTCTCCATTGACTGTATTGCTATTTATTGTAGGGCGTTCTGCTTATGTTACAAAAACAGTGTTTGGCATTGAGCATCCGGTAACTTTGGAGTCGTTATTTAAGGAGCATCGTGCGGCAGCACACCATTCGTTACATGCAATTTCATTAACCTTAGCCGATTATGTACAAGAGCTGCAGCATGTGGGTTCTGACGGTTTATTCTACGCTGTGACAGGCACCGCTCATCCAGGATTATTTAATGAAGCCATGTTTGATGAGTTCTCCAGACCCTATGATTCTATAGTCTTAGAAGCTGCAAGCTATGGCAAAAACATTCTCCATACTTGTGGAGCCTATGCACAGCCTGAGAAATTTAATGATTATCGAATTGATGGGATCAGCTGGGATACTGTAGCCGAGGGGAACCCAGGTATAGAGGCGGATCTCAAAGCTACTAAAGTAGGTGGCGTCGATCATGGGTTGTTCGCTGTAAACGATATCGCACAAATTAAGCAGCAGGCTAAAGAAGCATTGACATTAATGAAAGACCAGCCTTTTATTCTTTCTCCAAATTGCGCTATCCCGCTTAATGTGACGGATGAGGCGTTAGCACAACTAAAACAATCTATATTTGAATAGGAGATGAAGTTATGAAAAAGTTGATAGTAGTGTTGATGATTGGGGTTCTAGCGGTGTTGACGGCTTGCGGGAATAGTCAATCCGATAATTCCGGAGATAAGAAGAAGCTTACCATTGGATTTGGTGTGGGAACTTATGAGGAGCAATTCCGCCAATCGATTCTACCCATCCTAGAGAAACAAGGCTATACCGTTGAAATTAAGTCCTTTTCACAAAATATGCAGGTCAATCCAGCGATGAAGGAAGGCTCTATTGACGCAAGTATCTTCCAAAGCACAGCATATATGGAGGCAATCAACAAAGAAATCAAAGCAGACATGGTAGGAATCGCTTATGCGCCTGGTGCACCACAAGGTCTTTATTCCGTAAATCATACAACACTTGACGATGTTAAAGATGGTACAACCGTAGCTGTTCCGAATGATCCGGTTAACCAAGAGCGTGCACTGCGTATCCTTGAAGAATTGGGTTGGATCAAGATTAAAGATGGCGCGGGCGTAGCTGATTTTAACATCAACAGTATGGAGCCGGATAAATATAACATTGATATTAAAATATTGGATCCTGCTCAAATCCTTGTTTCACTGCAAGATGTTGATTACGGCGTTGTAAACGGGAATTATATTGCTAATTCGGACAGAAAGATTACGGATGCCTTAAAAATAGAAAATACACCTATGGAACACAGAATTATCGTATCGGTTAATAAAAAGGATGAAAATACGCAGTGGGCCAAGGACTTGAAAGCCGCTTATGAATCGAAAGAGTTTGAAGAATACATCCGTGGAATAGAGAAATATGATGGCTTCATTCTGCCTGAAGCATGGGACAACAATTAATGAGGGATGTGAATGTTGTGACACAAGAGAAGATTCATTTTATTGGTGGAGGACAGATGGCGGAAGCGATTATTCGTGCATCTATATCCAATAATACCCTGTCTGTAGATCAAATTAGTGTATCAGACATTAATGAGACCCGTCTTCAGTTTTTGAATACCAAATACGGAGTAGATACGAAAAGCTCGCAAGAGCAAAGCCTTGCTACAGCAGATCTGATTGTGGTTGCGGTGCGGCCGCAGGATGATTTGACTACACTTGGACAAATTGTACAGAAATTTGCTACATCCACTGCCGCAATCGTATCGATTGTGGCGGGTGTGACGAATGAACAATTAGCCGGGTATTTTGGAGCTGATCGTTCCATAATCCGAGTTATTCCCAATACTTTGACGGATACAGGCTACGGATATAGCGGTGTTGCGTTAAATGCTCACGCTACGCGTGATCAAGTGGAGCATTTCTTACTCGGATTTGGTAAGGTGCAATATCTGGATGAGGCATTGATGGATATTTTCACTGGATTTGGTGTGGCTGGCCCCAACTATATTTATTATTTCATTGAATCTTTTGTAGATGCAGGTGTACTTGCCGGACTGCCGCGTGAACAAGCCTGGAAGGTAGCGCTGGAGAACGTTATGGGATCGGTTGCTATGCTGCAGCAGACAGGACTGCATCCAAGACAACTGCTTGATATTAATAATTCACCAGGCGGTGTCGGAATGCATGGCTTGTTCGAATTAAATAACAGTGATTTCGCAGCAGGTCTGCAAAGAAGTGTTCTGGCAGCTGTGAAGCGTACTACTGAGCTGGGAGTGAAGTAATCATGGCAACGGTGAAATGGGATCATTTAGTACACTACGTCAATGATCTGGCCAAACCGGTTGAAATTTTTGGAGATCATGGATTGGTTGCTTTTAAGGGAGGCTCTCATAAAGATTGGGGCACATATAATTCATTAAGTTATTTCGGGCTGACCTATCTCGAATTTCTGGGTATTGAGAATCTTGAGCTAGCAAAGGCGACGGAACATAATCTAGTGGTGCAAGACGCGGTAAAACTTCTACCTGAGCATGAAGTCTTAAGCAGAGTAGTCATCCGGACAGATGATATTGAAGAAGTAGCGGCTTCCCTGAAAGCAGCGGGTTTATCATTATCTCCAATTATCGATGGGAAGCGTCTAGATAACGAGGGAAGATTAATCGAGTGGCGCATGATGACTATCGGTGGTGACTTTCAAGGCCTAGTCTATCCGTTCATCATTCAATGGAGCGGAACAGATGCAGAGAGGTTAGAAAGATTAACATCGTCGGCAGTCATCCAGCCTCATCCTGCTGGTCATGTCGAAATCGTGCGCGCTGTATTCCATGTCTCTGACCCTGCAGCTACTGCTAACCATTGGGGAACGTTATTCGGATTGCCTGTAACAGAGTCAGACGACAGTACTTTTATCCTTACGATTGAAGATAAGTCTTTTGCTTTCGTACATGGGGACGAGAACCAGTTCAAACAGGTGATTTTTGAAACGGATTCGTTAGCGCTGAAAGGGAAGACGATTCAGATCGGTGACGGGGAGTATGTTTTTGTATAAGGCATTAGTTTCTTTATAATTTAAGATCAAAAGACTTGCTCGAAGTCATCGATACTTCGAGCAAGTCTTTTTGCTATCCATAGACTTATACTGAATAGCTATGTTTGTGTAGTATAAACATGTTTGCCCACATCATTCAACAAGTACTTTAGCTTGATTGGTAGTTTGCTAAATAGGATATGATAACTTTTTCAAGTACAGATAATCGGCAGTCATCGAAATATCGTTGTTGTCACAAAACGACTCCTTATCTCGTTTTATATGCAGACCGAATAAGGAGTGGTTGCAATGAAAGAATTGACATGCATCGTTATTGGCGGAGGATATGCAGGTATTAATGCAGTTAAAGCGATTCAGAAAACATTTAAGGGGCAAGCAAGTAAACGAACACTCCGACTTATTTTAATAGATAAGAACCCTTATCACTTTCGCAAAGTATTGCTTTTTAAGCCTGCGGTCGGAGATGAAGAGATTACTATCCCTCTGACTAGGTTATTTCCAGAGGGGGTTGAATTCGTTCAGGCTACAGTAACGAAAATCGAATCAGAGGAAAGAAGGCTACTCTGTCAGGATGCTGTAGGAAATAAGAATTCGATAAAATATGACTTCCTCGTTCTGGCGGTGGGCAGCGTCGTGCGGCAACCCGACCCTGATCAAGGAGGTATGGCATTAGCGAGTTTAGACGCTGCGTGGAAGATCCGAGAGGCATGGCGCGCGAATATAAAGAAAGCTGTAAAGGAAAAAAGCTCGAAAGAACGTCAGAGATTAATGACCATTGCCGTTGTTGGAGCGGGCATAAGCGGCATCGAGACATCTGCCGAACTAGCTTATTTTTTTCGTGATGATGCGGTATCGTTGGGACTTGACCCGAATGCTGTAAGGATAAATTTATTTAACGCGAATAAGAGACTTTTCCCAGAAGGCCCGGCAAAAGTAGGGCTTAAACTGGAACGTTCACTTGACGCTATCGGAGTAACTACCTTACATGGAAGTAGGGTGTTACAGGAGAAAGAGGGAGTGCTAACCTTATCTAACGGTGAGACGATGTCCGCTGGCCTATGTGTCTGGACGCTGGGGCTGTTACCCAACCCAATGCTGCAAAGCATCGGGTTACCGATCACTCCGGAAGGATACGTGATCGTAGATGCAAGTTATCGAGTTCAAGGGGCCCAGGGTGTATACAGTATCGGCGACTGCGCGCGAATCGTAGACTCTGCTAGCGGCCGGGTGGACGGGAAGACGTGTAAGGAAGCGACCGCCCAAGCAGCAAGGCTTGGAAAGATTTTATCGGCGGATATTGCAGGGCGTCCGGCACCCATGCATAAGGAATTTATTTACTTTTTTTGTTTTGCCTTAGGTCCGGAGCAGGGAATAGTATGGACACATCAATGGGGGTTAGATATTATTTTTACAGGAAAGCTGGGTTGGCGAATAAGGAAATTCACATGGGATTCAGCAAGTCTGTTAAAATAATGTAAACAGAAGAGGGTTAGTGGAAAAGGGTGGAATTTTAAGATGCAAGAGTTATATGAGCATTATAAAGGGCTGCTTTTTACGCTTGCCTACCAACTGACTGGATCGGTCTCCGATGCGGAGGACGCTGTGCAGGACGTATTCCTGAAGTTGTATGATGTAGAGCTGGATCGACTGGTTGAACCTAAAGCATATTTGTGCAAAATGGTAACTAATCGCTGTCGGGATTTATTCAATTCGGCGAGTAAGCGGCGGGAACAGTATTTCGGGCAATGGCTTCCTGAGCCCCTTCTTACTCCGAATGATGAATCGTTTGAATCGGTTGTTCAAGGCGAGCTGCTGTCTTATGCTATGCTCGTATTGCTTGAAAGGCTGTCCCTTACGGAACGGGCAGTGTTCGTGCTTCGTGAGGCGCTCGGCTTTGAATATGCTAATATTGCTGAGCTCGTTGGCAAAAGCGAAGCGAATTGCCGCAAGCTGATCAGCCGTGCGAGAGGAAAAATGGGGATTACCCCCGATGAACCAGTCAATCCCGAAGCTGCAAGCGAAGAGTGGGTCCGTCGACTCTTAGCGGCTCTCGAACAGGGTGACGTGGATAGGGTTGTATCCATGCTTGCCAAAGATGTCGTGTTGGTCTCAGATGGAGGGGGTAAAGCCTCCGCCGCCGTCTATCCTATTGAATCGCGCGATCTCGTCGCCCGTTTCCTTCTCGGCTTAACTCGTAAGGCTCCTCATTACGAAGGAGGCATGCATGTAGAAATGAGGGATATAAATGGCCAAACAGGACTCGTTGTCCGTTCAGAAGATGGCATCGTAACTGTTGCGCTAATGCATGTCGAGAGAAATTCGATTCGCAACTTATACTTTGTTAGGAACCCAGATAAGCTGAGGCATTTATTGAAATGAAAAGAGAATTTGAAAAAATCGCCGTTAGAACCGTTATGGAGATGTGGGGGAGTGAGCCTATATAGGCTACGCTATTTGTCCTTCACTCCGGTAACACTAACGGAGTTGATTAGTAATAACAAGGAGTTATGTTATGCCAAAAAATGATAATATGCTAACAATTCTATGGATGTTGAATTCGGGAGAGAAATTGACTGCAAAGCAAATATCGGAAAAGTTAGAGATAAATATAAGAACAGTTTATCGGTATATTGATGCACTATGTGTCAGTGGCGTCCCTATTATATCCGACACAGGGCACAATGGCGGGTATAGCTTGCTGCACAATTTTATCAAATCTCCTCTGCTATTTAGTATTGATGAAAAAAAGACACTGCTTCAAGCTGCCCAATTTGCAAAAGAAGCCGGATATCCTTTGAGTGAGGCATTAGAGAATGCAACATCCAAGTTGAAAATGTATTCAAATCAGGAGCAGGAAAGTATACTAAGCCATCATTTAGCCGGATTTGAAGTAATAAACCGCAGGGGATACCCCGCTGTTCAGCCGGTATTGCAGGAATTAGAGCACGCTGTTGCAAATGAATGGTCTGTAGAAATTTCTTATCGTAACAGTCATGAAGAGCAGTCCCCAAATAGGGTAATAGACCCCTATGGCGTGGTTAATTGGAACAATAAGTGGTACACAATTGCATTTTGCCACCTGCGGAATGAGATCCGCAGCTTTCGGGTAGAACGAATTCTGAACATCACACGAACGCCATTCTCATTTAGGCGTCCCAATGATTTTTCAGCGCGTACTTTTTTTATGGAAAATCTGTTACCAGATGTAGTAGGTAAATCCGAATTAATTTCTTTAATTATTGGTGGCAGGGCAGAGGCGTTGGATGATTTATGCATACATTGGTTTATGGAGCATCATTTGCAGGAGCGGACATCAACGCAAGCATTTTTTTTACTTGAGGAAGAATCACTGTATACATATGTTCCGTATATAATTCTTCCCTATGGGAAATCCATTCAAGTTATAGAGCCACAGAATCTAAAGAATAAACTTGTGGCGGTTACTTCAGAGTTAATGGAATATTATCAAGTTTAACAACTTCACTGACAGCAGATGTCAGTGAAGTTGTTTTATTATAATGATAACCACTCATTAAAGATGAATGGCTGCTGTTACCTAATAAACTTTATGAGGAGCACTTAGAAATGAATAATACAGTATATCTTTATGTGTTTGATACCATGTCCGATTGGGAAATAGGTTATTTAGCCGCCGAGCTGAACTCTGGAAGACACTTCAGACAGGGGCTGGCTCCAGCAAAAATAGTCACCGTTGGGATAGAAAAGACTCCAGTAACTACAATGGGCGGATTGAAAATAATACCTGACATTACAGTGGATGAGTGCAGCATTAAAAGCGTAGATGCACTGATTTTACCTGGTGGAAATACATGGACAGAAGCTATTCACGTGCCCATATTAAAAATTGCCGAGATGTGTTTAAAGGAAGGGATAGTAGTTGGAGCAATTTGCGGTGCTACTTTAGGACTTGCTCAAGCAGGATTGTTAGATTCACGTTGGCACACAAGCAATGATTTGGCCTACCTTAAAATGATTTGCCATTCTTACACGGGTGAAGAATATTACAAAGTGGAATCTGCTGTCACTGATGGGAAATTGATCACTGCATCCGGAGTTGCTTCATTAGAATTTTCTGTTCATGTTTTAAAAGCTCTAGCTGTATTCTCTCCAAAAACATTAGACGCTTGGTATCGTCTTAATAAAACTCATGAACCTAAATATTTCTACGAGTTAATGAATTCAATCCAATGACAGTATAGGGAGGATATAACAAAAGTCCATCATATCTTATCGGATGGGTCTTTACTGGGGTGACTGTTGCAATTCCGCCGTTTATTCTACCTCACTAAGAATCTTTTCAATTCTTTCGATTCGGGTTCGAATTTGCGACAATTCCTCATCATCTATTTGAGAAACTTTGGCACTTAATGTTGGGACCAATTTCGTAATTATTTCCGGCGTGAGTAGGATATTAAAATCCGTCAGCTCATGTTAATTAGGTGATAGTCCATACTTTTAGAATAGTGGTGCATATTATGTTTTAGGAAGTAAAAGGGAGGGATAATCAATGAGCTGTGGAGTTGGAGGCAGATTCACTTCTACTGGAGAAATTTTGGTTCTTTATATCTTATTGGTAATTATATTATCTGCTTGTTTCTTTGTATAATAGCAGGCTATCAGAAAGAACAATAGCCACTGTTCCAAGGCTATTGTTCTTTCTTTGCAAATGTTGATGGACATGACAATCCTTTATTTCGTTCCAATAACGAGAATAAATCCGATGTATTCATGATAACGGTCCATTATACTGTTGTATTTACTGATCACTTCCCAAATCGTGTGGTCAAGAAAGGAATCAGCATCCATTTGTTGATAATGGTCTGGATGCTCTGTAAGATCCTCACTTGATTTAGGAAACAAGAAGGGACCATCGATCTGGGAATGATTGAATCCTGTTGCATTTACTAATGCTGACCAATCACTAATATTCCATAGCTTTTCAATATGATAAAAAGTAGTGATCTCTTGATTGATTTCTGTGGGTATAGGTTTATATTGGACCATTTCTCTGTCAAAAAGCTTGCCTCCAGTCCGTAAAACCCTATAATATTCCGAAAATGCTGTATCCGTATCAGTGAAAATAGATACAGACTCAACAAGAATCACATCAAATGACTCGTTAGGAAAAGGAAGCGAACTTGCGTCACCTACTAAGAATTGAATTGAAGCATTTTCTTTTTCAGCCCGTATTTTTGCTTTTGAGATCATATCCGGTTGAATATCTACACCTGTTACATCATGACCCTGTGCTGCTAAATAACAAGATGTTCTGCCAGTGCCACAACCAACTTCAAGGATTCGGGAAGCAGGTAGTAGAGGATATTGTTCAAATTGCTTTAAAGTTGCAGTAAACCCTCCAGGATGAGCATTTCCAACACCTAATTTAGCAAGCATATTCAAATATTCCATGAGTTTAAATTCCTTTCACTGCGGGTTATATTTTATAATATGAATGGAAATCAACATTGTACCGCAATGTTGATTATTACTGACTTAAGGACATACATAAAAAAACTTTTAGGATTCGAAAGCGCTGAATGGGAAGAATTTAAGAACGGGGAGCATAAAACTTTTGATTTGTGTACAAAACTCAATAGCCAGATCGTCAAGCAATGTATGTAATTGCTCGGTGGTCTGGCTTTTTTGCGTGAAAGGATATGATTACGCTTCATAAGAGTCATTGACAATTAATGTTAAATTGGTGTATTGTAAATGATAAGTAGTAAGTAGTAAGTAGTAAGTAGTAAGTAGTAAGTGAATCACACGCTCGACATTCGGAATAAATATCATCATCCAGTAAATACGAATTTATGGATAGGGGTGGATGGTTATGATGGATTTAAAATTAGCGCCGAGTTTCTCATTGATTGCGCTAAATGCACAGAGAAGTCTTCATATGACTACTGTCAAGAAAGTGTCTTTACGCTGTATGGCGGCTGCGGTTATCTTGGAGCTTTACTTAGAGGAAAGTATTACGCAATCTGAGTACAACTTAATTTTGCATAAGGAAGCTCTTGAGCAATCTCATTCAACTCTTTATAGAGAAACTGTTCTACAACCCTTATTTCATAATAGTGCTGAGGTGAAGGGTGACCTGAATTGGTGGTTAAAAAAGGCATCCATGCCGTCTAACAATCAATTGAAAAAGTTTGAAACCGCGATTTCAGATTATCTTAAAGCAATGAATTTGCTTGAAGATATCCCAAGTCTGTTAGGGAGCGACATGTTTTTTGACTCTGCTGAAGTTGAAGTTAGAGCTTATCGCAGTAATATGCAGGCATACACAAGCATTACAGAGAACATTCGGGCAGAAATTTTGGAAGAGGGTCCTGTAACGGATGAGGTCATTTGTATGTTATGGCTACTTCGTGAAAGTGGATGTATGCATGCTTTTTTCTCGCTGAATGAATTAGAAAAGGTAAATATCAAACTACATGAACTATACCAAAGTAATTTATGGGCAAAGGCTTTATTTTCTATACAAATTCGCCATGGAATTGAGTTAGGTCTTAAACGTTTCTTAGAATTGAAGACAAAGTTTGCGAAGACATTTATCGGTAGCAGTATCAACCTAATCTTCCCTGCCCTAGAGCGTTCACGAGCTGTCTTTATTGAAACAGAGTCTTGGTTTGATAATTCTAATCAAAGACTAGACGCAGTTATTACAAGATTAGAGTCCTATGGACATGAAGTTAAGGTGATGGAGAGAGGATCGATTGCGACTCTTAAAATTGATAATTTGTTATATGATGCGATCCCGCATTTTGTAATGATGAAAGTGCCAATTCAAGGTGTGCGTATTGTTCCGAAACGCCCGCTGTAAAGGAGTTGGTAATCAATGTCTAGACAACGTACCATGGAGAATATTTTGGCGTCAGAGTATGTATCTATAGGTGAATTGGTAAGAATCACAAATGCCCGTTACAGTACACTCAAACATTACACAGAGGAAGGCATGCTGCCCTTTGAACAGGCGGAGGAGAATTTAACACGCAGATATAAAAGAGAGGAAACCGTCGCACGCATTCTTTGGATCAAAGAGATGAAAGCCAACGGTTTATCTATCCCACAAATGAAAGAAGCTTTAGGAATGAAATAAACACTGGGAATTCCGGTGTTTTTTTCTTTTTTTAGTCAAAGAATTTAACATTCTCTGATAACTACGTACCAATCATCCGAACGAAATGCTCAGCCGCAACAGATAGCTTTCTATCCCGTCGTACTGCAAAACCTATACTGCGAGGTAAAAGCGGATCGTCTAGCTTCAGCTCATAAAGTTTTCGACTATGAATATCCTCTTGCACGAAAGAACGGCTAATAAAAGCAGCCCCGTACCCTAATCTAGCGAACTCTGCTAGCAGTTCTATACTCCCCAACTCAATATCTGGAATTACCGACAGTCCCTTAGCTGCAAACCATTGCTCTACAAATACTCTTGTACTGCTCCCCTGTGAAAATAGGATTAACGGCAGCTCTGACACTTCTTTCATGGTTAATGAACGATTCGCTAATTCTTTATAGGCTTCACCAACTACAAAACAATCCTCCAACACCGCGAGTGTCTGGATGTTTAGCAGTGGATCTTGAAGAGGCATATGTACAAAGGCACAGTCGATCTCACCATCTTTTAAACGCTTAGTGATATCGGGTGTCTTCCCATGTGAAAGCCGAATTCGTATACCTGGGTATGTGCTATGAAAGGTGTTCAACTGCGGCAACAAAAGATGCTTGATCAGATAATCGCTTGCTCCGATGCGTATTTCTCCTTCATTTAATTGCTTCAAGCTCTTCAGATGTTTCTGTGCAGAATCCAGCATAGTAAAGGATTGCTCTACATATTCGAAAAGTGCTCGCCCTTCTTCTGTTAGTTCTACACCTTTGGATAGCCTGTGAAACAGCTTCAGCCCCAAGGCCTCTTCCATCTGTTTAATGGCATAACTCACAGAGGGCTGTGTAATATGCAGTTCCGCTGCTGCTTTTGTTAAATTTCGATGACGTGCCGTTTGCCAGAAAATTCGATACCATTCTAAGTTGAACATGATGGTATAGATCACCTCTATATCATTATAGTGAAAATACGATTTCATTTATTTCATTTCATTTATTATAATCAGTCTAGAGGAATAATTCAAAGGGGTGGATGTAATGGAATCCAATCAACCGGACTTAGAAGCGCGTTCTCCTTGGTCAACAAATAGCGATAAACAAGTAGTGAAGGTTAGTCCAGCGGAAGTGGCAATCAATGGGACGATAATTATATCAGGGAGCAAAAGTCTGACGAATCGGGCCTTGATAATCGCTGCTTTAGCTGAAGGACGTTCAGAAATAAAGGGAATATTAAGAAGTGACGACTCTTATTGGTGTATTGAATCCTTAAAGAAACTTGGAATTTCCGTTGTGATAGATGAAGAGACAGCAGTTGTCGAGGGATGTGGAGGCAATTGGCCGAATCCGACTGGGGAACTATATGTAGGAGCGGCAGGCACAGTTGCGAGATTCTTACCCGCTGCACTCGCGGCAGGGAATGGCACTTGGACAATGAATGGAAGTAAACGACTGTGTGAGCGACCTCTTGCGCCATTACTCGACGCATTAACGAACCTTGGCGCACAGTTTGAGTATAAGCAAGCCGAACGCTGTTTACCTTTTACATTAGAGACACAAGGTCTGCAAGGAGGAAAGGCAACGCTACCCGGCTCTACTTCAAGTCAATTTATTAGCGGATTACTGCTAGCTGCACCGTATGCCAAAGAACCGGTAACCGTGTTTATTGATGGTGAAGTTGTGCAAAGAGACTATGTCGAGATGACTCTTGCTATGATGACTTCATTTGGTGTAACACCAGAAGCCTCTCAGGACGGTCACTCGATAACAGTTCCAACAGCAAAGTATCAAGGTCACACGATTACTTTAGAGCCTGATGTATCTACATGCTGTTACTTTTGGGCGGTAGCTGCGCTTACGGCAGGGTGTGTACGTATTGAAGGGATCAATGCTAGCAATACAAGTCAACCTGATATCGAGTTCTTAGATGTTCTGGAGTTAATGGGCTGTACCGTTCTTCGTGGGGAGAACTATGTTGAAGTACAAGGTGTCCCACAGATTAAAGGTGGATTCACAGTGAGTATGAAGAAATGGTCGGATCAAACACTAACTGTGGCTGCTATGGCTATTTTTGCCGATGCTCCAATCACTTTAAAAGATGCTGCGCATATCAGACATCATGAATGTGATCGGATAGCCGCGATATGTGAGGAAATTAGTAAGCTCGGAATCCGTGTGGATGAGTTTGAGGATGGCCTAACGGTATATCCGGGTCAGCCTATTCCCGCTATGCTAGATTCTCACGACGATCATCGCATGGCTATGGCGCTTTCTTTAATCGGCTTGAAGATTGAGAATATTCAGATAATCGACCCTGGTTGTGTCTCCAAGACCTGTCCAGATTATTTTGACAGATTGTCAGCATTAGGTGTACAGATCCAATATTAAATAAGGGGTGCATATATAATGGCAGGAAATACATTCGGTGAAGTGTTCAAAATTACAACCTTTGGTGAGTCACATGGTGTGTCGGTAGGTGTCATAGTGGATGGTGTAACACCTGGCGTTGAGATTAACGAAGCTTATATTCAGAAGCAAATGGATCGGAGAAAACCGGGTCAATCTTCAGTGACTACGCCTCGTAAAGAATATGATGTTGTCCACATACAATCAGGAGTATTTGAGGGTAAAACAACAGGGACACCACTCTTTGTAGTTCTACAAAACCACGATATGAGACCAGAAGCGTATAGTGAGATACAGGATGCTTTTCGGCCGGGCCATGCCGATTTTACTTATCTAGAGAAATACGGCATCCGGGATCATCGCGGTAGCGGACGAGCTTCAGGTAGAGAAACTGCGGCAAGAGTGGCTGGAGGTGCAATAGCCCGTAAGCTGTTAGAGAGAAGAGGCGTGCAGGTAGTAGCATACTCACAAGAAATCGGTGGTATAAAGTGTGAATCCTTTGATGAGGAGATTATTGAACAAAATGCTGTCCGCGCCTGTGATCCGATTGCAGCTGCCAAGATGATTCAAAAGATTGAGCGGTTAGCTGAGGTTGGAGATAGCTGTGGAGGCATCGTGGAATGCCGCATTCGTGGCGTAATTCCGGGTCTTGGAGAGCCTGTTTTCGATAAATTGGATGCAGAACTGGCGAAAGCCATGCTGTCCATAGGCGCAGTTAAAGGGATAGAATTTGGAGCTGGCTTCGAAGCGGCAACGATGCTGGGGAGTGAGCATAATGATGCGATGAATAGCGATGGTTTCCTAACCAATCATTCCGGAGGAATCATCGGGGGAATTAGCACCGGACAAGAAATCGTATTTCGGATTAGCGTAAAACCGACGTCTTCCATCTCTGTACCACAGCAAACGACTAACATCAGAGGCGAAGAACAAGAGATACGCACTGAAGGTAGACATGATCCATGTATTTGCCCGAGAATTGTCCCTGTTGTAGAGGCTATGGTCTGTTTAGTGCTGGAGGATCAGTATAAACGACAAGCTGCTATGCTCGGATAAATCAAGAGCCGTCTCGCCCATTACCGCATATTGCGCTAATGGGCTTTTTTAGGTTTGCGAAAGAGATGAATTTCCAATTTGACTATATATAGAAAGCATTATTAGTATATTATGGAATCATAGGATGAGTCATAGATTTTATAGGAAAAACTATTTTTTATATAATTATTAAAAAGGGGATTTTATGAGAATATTCACGTTAGGTATTGTAGTGTTGATGTTATTTGTTTTAAACCCTACCACAATAAATGACAATTCCATTGAATCGATATCAAAGATAGAAGCATCTGTTGAACCGTCAGAGAAATCAGCAACAGAACTATTAAGTGAGTTGGCTAATCAACAATTTTTCATTAAAGAAGATCAGATCAGTGAAGCTGTTTCCATTGAGGCTTTTGGAAAAGCTTTCGTTAATCTTTATACCGGAGCTGTTGCAAAACAAGAAATTGTATCATTTGAGAATTACATCTCGAAGGCAAATCTTCTTAAATTCACAGATAAAATGTTGGAATTAACACAAAAGCAGGAATTGAATGGTGCCAGTAGTGTGAATTTCGGCTTCGATAATGAGTTTAAGGAAGTAGAGTTTAAGAAACTTGATAAGAATCTTTACTATTTAAGCTTGCCTTTTTCAAATGAAGGGTCTGGATTGACTTGCGAATTACTAGTTCAATCTTCAAATAAGTCTTTAGAATTAGTTGATTTGTACTTTGGATACAAAGATGGTGTAGATACTATCACAACGGGTCACCCTGCGGTTAGAAAGCTTAACAATCCCAAGCTATGGGATGACCAAGAATGGGTGAATGGTGTTTTTGAAAAGCTTGAACAATATGAATCCGAACTCAAGTGACGACTTGCTTTCAGTGTTCACCGATAACAATAAAGCAGCGGTGCTAAGGCTTTGGTTTCAAGCACTAGCACCGCTGCTTATTTATTAGGGAGTTCTAATTCAAATCTGTAGTTATTTCACGGCTTTACCCAGGACTCGTTCAAATCCATTTCCCGAATACATTCAGCCGAGTCATTTCTGTTGTTGTTAATCATTGGTGTGACCGGGTACACCTGCATTTCATCTGCTGAATAAGGCCGCAGAATCGGATTCAGTGCTTCAAGATCATTGGTCTCCTCATCTAGCCATCGAGTGATATCCTGGGGGGACAAAATTGCCGGCATCCGGCTCTCAAATTCACTAATCAGTGGGTTAGCTTCTGTCATGACCAGAGAGCAGGTGCGAAGAGGTTCCCCGCGCGTATCACGCCAAATTTCGTATAGACCAGCTACTCCGAACATACTGCGATTATTCATGACTACCCGAACGGGATAAGTCTTCTTGCCTTCTTTTTTCCAATAGTAAAATCCATTGCACGGAATAATACAACGATGCTTGTCCACCATCTTGCGATAGGTTGGATTCTGATGCACATTTCGGAGATCTGCATTGATCGCATCTTTTCCCCAATAAGGAACGAACCCCCAGCGGAACTCATCTAGAATTCGCTCGCCATCCTGTTGTAAAACTACCGGCATATCCTGTGTGGGACTAATGTTATAGCGGTCTTTATAGTAGTACATCACCCGGTTAATTTCAAAATGATCCCTAATTTCCTGCAGTTCGGCCGCCAGGGAAAAACGTTGACACATGAAACATCAGCCTCCTTTTGTTTCGTAGTGTTTGTAAAAGAAGGTAAATTATTCATGGCTTTCGTAGTCATTCGAAGTGAGGATGAATTAAGTTTTCAATCAATCCTTGATAGCAAAAGAGAAGCCGTTAGGTAACGGCTCCTCGAATTATTAAGCTTACTATATAACCTGAAGTTTTTTTACAGATTAGTCTATTGCAGACTAACACTATCTACATAAATAGCTGATTGGCCACTACTGTTTGAGGAGGCGCGGAATTCTACCCCAATTTCTTTGACTGTGGACAAATTCGAAATGCCGCTGAGGGATAGTGTCAAAGTGGTACCGACGTTTGACTGAATCAGATTCTCTCCGGAATCGTACCATGTCCACCCGGACCCGGTCTTTACGTATAGTTTCGCATAAATCCCGTTGCCGATATTGCCCCAGTTCGCATGCTTAACCGTTGCTTTCAGACTGCTTTTTCCAGACAGATTTTGATTAGAGGTTATATATAGACTATGCGTGGAATTGGATAGTAAGGAGACATCGGCTTTGAGAGTTTGCGCTCCCGTTGCTTTCCATTCATTGGTGACCCATGGGCCTCCCGAAATATTGTTTCCCGACCAACCTTGAGTTCCTGATTCGAAATCATATAAGATTGTCCCGTTATTCCCCGGACTCGGGGTCGGACTCGGGGTCGGACTCGGGGTCGGACTTGGCGTAGGAGTAGGAGTAGAAGTAGGAGTAGGAGTTGAGGTTGGCGTAGATGTAGGTGTAGAAGTAGGGCTTGAGGTTGGAGTTACACCCCCGAAAATGCCGGATAACACAGAAGTTGCTTTAATGCCGTTACTGCCATTCACTACGGTATTACCGAACGAGGTGAGGGAGTTACCAGCCCAATCATTTGTCATATCGAGATAAGCCAAATCACTGCTATTTCCCTTCCAGGACCAAGCCAACCAGCCGACTCCCTTCTCTTGGGAATAACTCATAATGGTGGATTCATCCACATCACCGTTTGTATGTTGTCCACCAAATTCGCCGATAATCAGCGCAAGATTCTTGTTCAGCACACCGTCAATATTGGATTTGACGGTACTTGCATTGCCCCCAGCATATTCATACATATGGATAGAGAACACTGTATTTTTTAACGGGTCTGCATTCAGTACTTCTGTCCCATAATTTTTGACCGAATCTGGATATTGACCCCATCCAGCGGAGTCAACAATCAGCGTATGAGTTAGACCAGCATTACGCAGTTTGGGTATGGCTTGCTTATAACCATTAGCCCAGGCGACGCCATCCCATGTTCCGTACCACTCGTTAGCTATATTAATGATTACACGGTCTTCCTTACCGATCAACGCGCTTTTAATACCAATCCAGTAATTAACGGCGTTGTCCAAATCGGATAGACTATCGCTTCCTGTGGCGTCATGTACTTCCAAAACGGCAATTAGTTTGTTTTGTTCACAGAGGGCGAGAATATTGTTGACAGTGTTTACATCATCAAGCGTCCATTTGTGTCCATTCGCCAGTACAATACGTATCGTGTTGGCACCTGTTTTGGCAATGGCTGGTATCGCGGTGGATAGTTGATCTTTGTACCATGTGTGCGCATGATTGACTCCTCGCATCACAAATGGTTGTCCTGTAGCATCCAATAATTTGGTACCGCTTACATAAAATCCGCTTGCAGCATGTGCTTTGTTCGTGAGTTGTCCAGTCCACGAGAACATCAGTAAAAATGCGACAAAAGCAATCAACCACTTGCGTAAAATCACTAAAAACCACCCCATGAATTTTATTTATGTAAACCCTCATTAGGTTAATACCGGTAGCGTGAGTTCACCTCCTAGTGTTTGAATAATGAGGGTGACATATTTAACTGTGCTTTCGAGGAATTGCTAACTTCATAGGACTTGTCGTTATTATATTAGCATTATGTTATTTAAGGAGCGTATAATTATTTTATACTGTTGAGCATTTTTTCTTGGAAAACTTGTTTTTAATTGTTATTAGTAATTTTGAATAAAAAAATTTAATAAACCGCTAGAACATTCGATACTTATGTGTTTTTTTGTTATCTTTTTGTTATCGTAATTATCCTAACTCCGCGGAAGCTTTCCTCCATACTGCGCTCTTAGCTGCTGCAAATTGTCCAGCTTGCTCAGACTACTATCCCTATTTGCTAAACCTACGCCAAGAATCAGATTCTCGATGATATAAGTGGGACCGACCATAGAGTGAAATTCCCATACCTCACCTCTCCCGGCATACAGTACAATATCTGCATCTTGGGATCGAGGATATACAAGTCTGTCGGTGATCAAGATGACCTGATATTTTACTTCCCGTGAATGGTCCAGAATCACTTCGATTTCCGGTAACAGTTGAACGAATCCAAAGACAAGCACTACATCTTGTTTATCAGCATGCATCAAGGACTCTAACAACTCGTGTCCGCTGGGAGCCATTTTTTTCATTTGTAATCCAAAACGCGCCATACGATAGATCATCAGCTCCGCCAATCCAGCACATGGACCGGGGCTATATACATATACAATGCGAGCTGTAGATAATGCTTCTGTTGCACGTTGCAGTGCCTCGTCGCTCAAATAGCGGCGTGTTTCTTGTAGATGATGTGAGCAATTGTCCAGCAGTACTTGAGGGAGTGAACTATCATCCGATCTTTGCATGGCATCACGCATTTTGATGGAAGGTGTGGACTCGAAACGGAAACGAAGTCGGTTCTTGAAATCCTTGGCATGGTTGTATCCAGCCGCTTTCCAGAAACGAGAGACGGAGGCGATGCTCAATTTAAGCTCATCGGCCATTTCCTGTTCGGTCATATAGACCACACGTTGCTCATTTTTCTGGATAAAGTCAGCAATAATTCGTTGATTTGGTGAGAAAGCGCGGCGATTCCAATCTTTATACAATTTCTCATTCCTCCTAATATGAAGCGATAAATAGAATATATCGTGCGAAGATGTTGTAAATATTTTTACAACATTAAAAATATTGAAAAAAATATTACTCTCATTTAACAATTGGTAAAAGTTGTGCTGACATGACCTTCTTATAATGAAGATAAATTCCTGTAGGGAGGCCAAATATTCATGAGTACGATAAAAACGCGCTACACGCTGACACAGTCACAAAAAATGATGATTTTTGTACTATCGATGTCGCTTTACGGTTTGTCCAATATGTTCACGGAGCTAGTGCCTGGGATCAAACTAGGCCCCATTGAATTATCGATTGAATATTTTGCTTTCATTCCTTTGACCTTATGTATGCTGTTTCATCCTTTATATGCGGCCATTGGGGCAGCTGTAGGTGAAGTGATTTTCGGGGAACTGATGTTAGGTCAATTTGGTGGGTTAGGAGAACTGGAGAAATTCATTACCTTCTCACTAGCGATGTATACTGCAGGTCGTATGGTATCCGATCCGAAGAATCGCAGACAGGTTGGAGTGGCGGCGATTACTGGTGTAGTGATTCATCAGTTCTTCAGCTCTGTTGTGGATATAGTGAAGGTATGGGTGGGTGTAGAAGAGTTTGAAGCTGTTAAAGGTCTGGCAGAGAGTATCGTAGTCATTGAGGGAGTTGGCTTTTTGAATGATGTACTCTTCTCTGGTATCTTGTTCGCTTTGATTCCTACCATGTATCTGGTTCCGCGCTTATATGGAAAGATCGAACCCTTACTTGGCATGAAGCCGCGTGAACGGAATATGAAATATGCAACAGCAGCTTGGTTATCTCCTAAGCTCGTTATTTCTGGAACAATTCTGGTAATGGTTGCGCTTGGATCGGAATTGCTGTCGGAATCCGGATGGAATTTTGGTGATTTTGAGTTTGCTTGGGCAGAGTCCTATGAAGAGAGCTTGATTTGGCTGAGTATGCTGGTAGCAGCGGTTGTTGCAGCAACAGCGATTATATCCCTCATTCGGTGGTCAGCACGTAAAAGACAGGAAGCAGGTCAAGTAGATGTGTAAATCAATACTCGAACTGAATGGGGTCACCTTTACTTATCCGGGAGCCGAACAACCAGTACTGCGAGATGTATCCCTGCAGTTAGATGAAGGAGATTTCATTGCCATTATAGGTAGTAATGGTTCGGGAAAATCCACGCTCTGTAAATGCTTTAACGGCTTAATTCCTCATTATTACACAGGTGATTTCGCGGGTGAGGTGACGATCTGCGGTCAACCAGCGGATGGGAAAAGTGTTGCGGAGCTTTCTAAACATATAGGATATGTATATCAGGATTTTGAGAATCAGTTGGTGCGCCCGACGGTACTTGACGATGTGTCGTTTACACCGCTCAATTATGGATTTGCCGATTATAAGGAACGGGGAGAACGGGCACTGGCGCTAACCGGACTTGGCGATTTAAGAAATGAATTTATCTGGCAATTGAGTGGAGGGCAAAAGCACTTGCTCGCTCTTGCCGGAGCACTAGCGATGGATCCGGAAATTCTGGTTATTGATGAACCAGTAGCTCAGTTGGATCCACAGCATGCCCGCCATATTTATGATATTTTGCGCCGATTGAACGAGGAGCAGGGGAAGACCATCATAGTAATCGAACACCATGCGGAATTTATTGCAGACTATTGTAAGAATGTCGTCCTGATGGATAAGGGGGAGGTTCGATGGCAGAAGCCTGTAAGGGAGGCTCTTTCATCTGTAAAAGAACTGTTGGAGCTTGGCATCTATCCACCGGATGTCACCCGTGCAGCTTGGCTGTTGCAATCTGATGCACCGCGAACCCACTTACTTCCCTTAAATGCTGTGGAAGGGAGCGCCCACATGGTGCTTCGCCAGGATGCGATCGTGAGAACGGAATCATCTGAGCCTAATTACGAGCAGTCCCTTACTATAGCTGGGGAGGTGAAGCATGTCGTTCAGATGGAGAATGTTCACCTCTCTTATCGCACGATTCATAAGACGATGCATCCTGTTTTGAATGGTGTTCAGTTAGAGCTGCGGCAAGGTGAATCTATTGCTCTTATTGGAAACAACGGAGCGGGCAAATCTTCTTTAATGAAGCTGATTGCTGGAATTGTCAGACCTACAGCAGGAACGGTAAATGTGAAGGGGGTGGTTGTGAACGGTCTGCCACCCGAGCGTCTTTCCGGTACCGTAGCTTACGTATTTCAGAACCCAGAGGAAATGTTTATTGAGGATTCTGTACGTAAAGAAATTGCTTATTATTTGAAAGCGCGAAAGCTAGTCGACGCAGAAGAGAGAGTAGAAGAAATGCTCACAGCATTCCGGCTCAGTGAATTAGCAGAACGTGACGCTCGTCTTCTGAGTGGAGGTCAGCAGCGCCGTGTATCACTGGCTATTGGAGCAGCGGTTCGTCCTGCTGTCATGCTGCTCGATGAACCAACGGCGAATCTGGATATTTCGACGAAACAGGAAATGGTACATGTACTAGATACGCTTCGCAGCCATGTTGAGACGGTTGTGATAGCGACTCATGATATGCAGCTTGTATCAGAATGGGCGACTAGGATTATCGTTATGCATCAAGGTCAAATTATTGCTGACGGAACGAAAGATGAAATTTTCGCGGACGGACTTCTATTACGGCGTGCGGGTCTGGCTCAGACACAATTGATGGAACTGAGTCGGTTGCTCGGTCTGCCCCGCATTTGCAGCTTGGAGGACTTCGTAAGTCTAGTGGAAGTACAGAAGGAGGTGGCAGCAATTCATGGAAGCCGTTAAACGGGCACTTGACCGTATATCTGTAGAACAAATCAAACTGGAACTCTTAGGGACGGCTTATAACAGCAGCAGCACTTTTCTAGGGAGACTCGACCCGCGAACTCTGCTGCTCTGGTATTTGTTCTTTGCCATAGTACCCTGGTTCGTACATAACCGTACGGTCCTGTTGGGGATGTTCGTACTTATGGTTTTAACGACAGTCCTCTCCCGCGTCAGTCCATATATTATTTTCATATTGTGTTTGGGATTAATCAGCCAAATTGGGTGGATGTTCATCCTGTCGCTCTTTTTCGGCGGAGGGATTGAATCGTTGCTGCCCATGTTGACGCTGACACTTAAGCTCTCAGTGATTTCACTAGCGAGTATTACGGTGTTCTCTAGTCTCGATCCGGAAAGGCTTAGTGACGGCCTGCTATCTTTAGGAATACCTGATACGTTTGCATTTAGCTTATCTTATGGTTATCGTATTTTGCCTACGTTACTGGAGGAATTTCATCAGATTTTGTTGTCTTTCAGACTGAGAGGGCAAAGACCCCTGCAACATGGACTGTTGTATTGGAGAACGGCAACGTATTATTTACGAATTGTAATTTTGGCCTTTTACCCACTTATGCTGAACACAGCTAAACGTTCTCGGACCACGATCGAGGCGCTTGAAACTCGGGGATTTAGCTACGGTTTGAACAATAAGAAAGTGAAGAAGATCAAGCTATCTTACTTGAAAATGAAGCGGTCCGACTGGTATTTTTTATCCGGTTCCACGGCTTATATCATTTTGCTATTCTGGATCGGTTATCTCTACCCTAAACTGGTGTATTAACATAACTTACAAGCTCAAAGGAGACGAATTAGTCATGAATATTGATCTGCATACTCACGGTAAATTATCTAAGAAATCAACGTTTTCCCCAGAATATTTTGCTGAAATGATGTTTGAGGCAAAAGCGAATGGATTACAGGCAGTGGCTTTGACTGAGCATTTTAACACTTCGAATTTCTTTGCAATGTATGAAGAACTGGATCAGACGTATCCCTATAACGGGCATTATTATGATGTAAATGGGCTAAAACTGTTTCCGGGTATGGAAGTGGATATTGCGGAGACAGGTCATATCTTGCTGATCGGACTTAAGGAGAATGTGCTAGCGGTCCGAGCTTTACTGGATGAGCATACTCAAGAGGGCAATTTTATTGCTTTTAAGAGATTGCTTGATATGGCGGACGAACATAACCTTTGGAAAATCGGAGCACATCCCTTCCGCACTTCTACACCATTACATCAACTGGACCCAGAGCTGCTTCGGAGATTAGATGCTTTTGATTTCAATGCAAAAGATATTTACATGCAGGGGGCAGAGACTTATAAGAACCTGATTACACCCTTTGCGAAGACGCTGGGTGTACCCGTGATCGCCGGCAGTGATAGTCATCAATGTCTGCAATATGGGAGCGTATTGAATCGGTTGAATACCAACTGCTCCACTGTTGAGGAATTGAAAGAAACGATTAAGCAAGGCAACTACGAAATTGAGCTCTCACCTTGTCTTCATACTAAAGTGAAGGCCTCGGTCATGATGAAGAAACTACTGAAGCAGTTGATCGGTGAAGCTCCCTCCAGAGATGAAGCAGAGGTTGGCTATAGGGTCTAGTCGGTTCCAAACATTCCTGTTATACTTTTTTCGTGAATGTATTTGGAGGTGGTACTGTGCTAATGCTGGTTTGCCCATTAGCTAGAAGTTCCTCACGCAAAGCCTAAATTAGGGCGATACTTTGCGTGAGGTGCGATAGATGGATGATCGCCCAAACTAAATATATCGTTTCTAATAATGGGCTTTGCACCTTATGGAATTTCAATATAAATAAGGGGCTGAAAAGCAATGAACACACCATTTATTAGAAACCATCAATATAATTTTATTAAGAAGCAAACAGATTTTCTTCTGAAAACACTGCGAACTGTAGCAGATCGAAGAGTCTTGGAGACAGTGAGATATCGTTCATCGTTGAACGTTATAGAAGCTTTTCCAACACTTAATGATACTCAGCAGCAGATGCTGCAACAAATATCTACCTTTGAGACGGCAGACGATTTTCAGAAGTATCTAAGTGGATTAGAAGTTTATTTAGAACCTTTTCCACAGATTACGCCGAAACAAGTTCAGAAGTTATTTCCTAAGAATAAGAAGCTGAAGGTACCGGATTTATCAGTGATTGACTTTCGATATATGACATATCTGAGCTGGATAGATATTGCTACCAACAAATTATTTATCGTATATCCGTTCGAAGGGCAGTTTATCGGTATCGAGGGAAGAATGACACCTATGAACAAGAAGGGGTATTGCTTGTTCTGTAATCGGCAGCAACAGCTTGCCTTTTTTACGGTCAAGACCAAGCTTGCGAAATCCTCACCGGATGATTACTCTTCTATTGGCCAATATATATGCATAGAAAGCCAAGAATGTAATCATAGGATTACGGATACAGCAGCACTTGAGAGATTCGTTCTCTCCACACGTGCATGAGGTTTAGATTAGCAAAGGCTGCCCTTGAGGGCAGCCTTTTTTTCAATGTTATTGTTTATCTTTGGAATCTTTATTGATGACCCGCGTTGGACGAGTTACCCAGTTTGTACGATTCATCGGTTTAACTGTATCAATTCTAGAATTTGATAGTTCATTCGATGCTTCATTGGTCTCTGTTTCAGTAGATGCTGTTACTTCTTGATCTACACTTTTTTTCCTTGATAGTCCTGTTCCATCATGCTTGCCTCTATTCCATACTCTTCCCTTACTCATACATACACTCCATTTCTATACGCTTATTCATAAACCATATCATATTAGGACAAGTTAAGGAAGAATGACATAAGCACAAATCGAAGGATTTTTCAAGTTATAAAGGTTACTGGAGATTTCATTTTATGATAGCTATAATAGTACTGATATTGAAAGGAGAGTACTTATATTATGGCAATCAAGATCATAACAGACAGCGGTTCTGACCTACCCCTTGACTACATGGAGAAGTATAATGTTTCCGTCATCCATCTACCGGTTCACTTTGGGCATGAGCTTATGCCTGAGGATACGGATACGAAAACCTTTTATGCTAAAATGGCTGTATCCAAGGAGCTGCCCACTACGGCAAGTCCAAGTCCAAACCAATTCCTTGAGGCATTCAGGCAAGTAGAGGAAGGCACTGACATTATGGTCATATGTATGTCCTCTAATATTAGTAGCACTTATCAGACTGCTATGATCGCTATGGAAATGTATCAAGAAGAAGGGCATTCCAATGCGATAGAGGTTATAGATTCTAAGACCTTCTCAGGAGGTTTGTCACTGATTGTGGGTCTCGCAGCCAAGTGGTCATTGACTTGTACGAGTCTGCAAGAACTGAAGGGAAAGGTGCTTCAGCAAATTGACGAAGTTCGCGCTTATTTCACACTAGATACACTTGAGAACGTGATGAAAGGCGGACGTCTAAGTCGGATATCGGGGGCAGTTGCTTCCGTGCTAAATATTAAATTACTGCTCAAAATCAGCGAAGAGGGCACCGTTGAGGTAGTAGAGAAGACCCGGGGTCTTCCAAAGGCATTAAACCGTCTGCTTGCACATTTGGATGAGAAGCAGCATGATTACGAGAAGGCTGTTATCGCTATAGTACACAGTAACTGTGAGAAGCTTGCGCTTGAAATTAAAGAGCGTATTTTACAAAAGCACCCCTTCAAAGAGGTTTTACTCTCAAGTATGGGGCCTGTAATGGGAACCTATGCGGGTGAAGGTGGAATTGGGGTAGCTTTTTAAGACCTGATATTTTGATTTTTGGGATTTTACGATCGTACATGGGACGAGTTCCTGTGTGCGATTTTTATTTAAATATATGAATTAAAATGACTTGGTTGATGGACGTGATAATTTAGCTTTTCTTTAGATTGCATTTAGGTGGGTTTAATAATCGAAGCTTATAGTTAGATGGGGTGATTACTATGTATACAATTCTGATCGCAGATGATGAAGCAGAAATTGTAGAATTGTTGAGATTATATTTAGAGAAAGAGTACAACATTGTGGAAGCGAACAGTGGTACCGAAGCGTTAATGCAAGTTCAGAACCATAAAATTGATTTAGCGATTCTTGACATTATGATGCCTGGTTTAGACGGATTGCAATTATTGAAAAAGATTCGTGAGGTTCATCATTTTCCGGTGTTGTTTTTATCTGCAAAAAGCGAACATTACGATAAAATCCTGGGACTTGAACTCGGTGCTGATGATTATATTTCTAAACCGTTTAATCCATTGGAAATTGTAGCTCGTGCAGGAGCTTTGCTGCGGAGGGTGCATCATTTTGACGCACAAATCATTGAAGAAAAGTCTGCTGAACAGATTGTATTGGGAGAATTGAGGCTGGATCAAAGCCAGTGTCTGCTCTATCGTTCAGGGGAACCCGTCGTCCTTACCTCTACCGAGTACAAAATTCTGGAATTAATGATGAAGCAACCGGGACGTGTCTTTACACGAAAAAAAATATATGAGGCTGTATGGGAAGATTTCTATGTGTACGAAGATAATAGTATCATGGTGCATATCAGTAATATCCGTGAAAAGATCGAGCAAGATTCCAAAAAGCCGGTTTATTTAAAGACTATTAGAGGGCTGGGATACAAAATTGAAGCGCCTATGGAGCAATAGAGATCAACGACCATTACAATCATCGCTGACGCTGGATTTTTTGTTATTCATCTGCATTTTGTTTTTTCTTGTGATTGTTTATTATTTGTTCATTAATCTTGATGTGACCCATATGTTCGAAAAAAATAAAATCGCTGATCCGGATTTAAAGGTTGAAGCAAGTGCCTATCGAGATAATCTGGAGCATGGGATAGAAACCAAACGCCTTCTGCGTAGCAGTGGATGGATAGAGGTCTTGGATCAAAACAAGATGGTTATTGAGGTTGTTGGGGAGAAGAAAGATAATGTAACACAATATACCGATGACCAGCTCTTGAAAAGTCTGGAAAACGGAGAAGACCAGGAGTACTACTACTCATTGGCTACACGTAATACTCAGAATGAATCAGAATGGCTGCTTCTAAAGGTTCCTAGAGAAGTGATTGATATTTCAATTAATAGTGACCCACTGGTTGCTTACTTCAACCACTCGATTTCATACTATGTCTTTTTTGGAGTCGGCATGGTTCTTATGCTTATTATTGTGTATAGCTATTGGGTGGCACGAAGAATCAGGAAGCCGCTGCGGATCATTACGCTTGGTTTGAAGCAGATGATTGAAGGGAACTATGATACTCGTATCTCGTTATATGCAGAGAAAGAATTTTCTCAAATTGGGGAGACTTTTAATTATATGGCGGACGTAATTGAGAAGACGACCAAAGAGAAACGCCAAGCAGAGGAAAGTAAGAAACGTATGATGGTCGATCTTTCCCATGATCTGAAGACGCCTATTACGAGTATACAGGGTTTTGCACAGGCATTGGTTGAGGGCCGTGGTGAGGATGAAGAACGCCAAAAACGGTATTTAACCTATATCTATAATAAATCCTCGCAAGTGACTAAGCTGATTCAAAATATGGTTGAGCTGCTCAAAATAGATTCCCCGGATTTTTTGTTACGGATGGAACGTCAAGAACTGGGTGAATTTATTCGTGAAATCGTTGCAGACTCCTATGGTGAGATAGAACAAAAGAACTTTATCCTGCAGCTGAATGTTCCGGAACAGGAAGTATTCGCAAGCTTTGATGCGGAGCTGCTCTCGAGTGTAGTTCATAATTTGATCTCCAATGCTTTGACCTATAATCCGCCAGGCACTCATTTGCGCGTGGAGGTTATACCGGCAGAGAGTGAGGTTGCTATTGAAATTGCAGATACCGGAGTAGGCATTCCTGAAGAGCTTTGGTCAACGCTTTTTGATCCGTTTGTTCGTGGAGATAAAGCGCGGTCAACTACAGGTGGAACGGGACTTGGTTTATCCATTGCTATGAAAAATACAGAGAAAATGGGTGGCACGCTTCATCTCAGTCGTGGAAAGAAGGAACCAACGGTATTCACCATACGTATTCCCAAATAGCGAGATGAAAGACACCCAAAAATAGAAGATGGGAGAGAAATATGGCTAAACTGAACACATTCATTCGAGTTTGTATAGCGATCCTTTTGGTGTTAGGCATCGTATTTTTAGGCTCACAAGTTAATTTTATTTTCAGTCCAATCTTGTCTTTGTTCAATGTTATTATCGTGCCCTTAATGTTGGCAGGATTTTTCTATTATTTACTCCGACCTCTAATCAATACTTTGGAGAGATATAAACTAAATCGCTCTGTTGCGATCATCATCGTATATGTGGTCATTGCATTGCTTTTGTTTGGCTTTAGTATTGGAGTATGGCCTTCACTTCGAACACAGCTCATTAATTTTGTTGATAATATGCCAAATCTGATCGCAGCCGTGAATCAGCAGCTATTGAGGCTCGAGGACAGTGGGTTTTTGGCTTCTATTATCCCAGCAGATATGGACCTTGCTTCCCAATTGACTGAATATTTGAATAAAGGATTTAATCTGATTTCGAATTACGTAACGGGTCTATTCTCCTTTGTTTCAAATTTCGCGATTATTTTATTTACCTTTCCTATCATGTTGTTTTACATGCTTAAGGAAGGTGGGAAATTTGGTCGTAAGATTGTAAGTTTCTTTCCAAAGAAGTATCGTGGAGAAGGGACTTCAATGATGAGTGAAATTGACAGTGCGTTAAGTGGATTCATCGTTGGGCGGGTATTAGTCAATCTGGCGCTTGGTGTTCTGATGTATATTGGTTTCCTTATTATTGGACTACAGTATGCATTGTTGCTGACAGTGATTGCCGTAGTGATGAATTTTGTACCTTTCATTGGTGCAATTCTCTCCAGTATCCCAATCTTTATTATAGGATTCATCCAATCGCCGTCCATTGCAGTATGGTCCATCATCATCGTTCTTGTAGCTCAGCAAATTCAGGATAATCTGATCGCTCCCTACATTTTTGGGAAAAAGCTTGATATTCATCCGCTGACAACGATCATCTTAGTGTTGGTTGGTGGAGATATAGGCGGGATTATTGCGATATTGCTGATTATTCCACTGTATATGATTGTGAAAATCCTCTTGACCAAAGTGTATAATTTGTTTGTTAAGAACCACAGGGCAGATGTAGAAATAGAGGTAGAGGAGAGCCTTTAATATCTCATAAATTATCAAATATGATGGAGGTTGTTTATATGAATGAAGGAACGGAGCAAGGATTAATTCATATCTCAGATGATGTAGTCACATCGATCGTTGGACAGGTGGTTCTGGAAACGCCAGGTATCGCTGGAATGTCAGGAAGTAATATTTCGGACAATTGGGCCAAACGTTTGGGCGGTAAAAATGTGAAAAAAGGATTGTCTGTAGAAGTAAAAGAAGTAGACGTTGCCATCGACCTGCGGGTTATTGTTAATTACGGATGCGTAATTCAAGAGGTTTGTTATATGTTGCAGAAAAATGTACGAAATGCAGTGGAAAATATGATGGGTCTGTCCCTTGTCTCGGTAAATGTGAAAGTTGAGAAAGTAGCCCTCCCAGTATAATGATGTCTCTCAAATAGGCACCGTGATATAGGCTTCTGCATAGAATGGAGCAAATCCATTTACGGAGGTCAGAGCATCCATGTCGACATATAACACTGGGCAAGAGCAGAATGTGATTTATCAGGCCGATCCTGCGGTGATCCGGCACCTGCACGGTGTTCGTGATTCCCTGCATCAATCTTGCAAGCCCTACTTAAACCATAGGGTGAATGTACAGACTTTAGATGGCTTAGTGCACGAAGGTACTATTGCCGGAGTAGATAATAAACATTTGTATTTGAACGTTGCGGTGAATGGGCAAATGTCACGCGGATATTATAATCCATATCAGCCTTATCATCCGCATCCGGGTCCTGGCCCATATCCAGGTCCTCCTAATAATAATGTGATATTGCCGCTTGTGTTGTTCGAGCTACTAGCTATTTCTTTACTCTAAAGTGTACTTTATATTGAATAAGGGCATGTGCTGAAATCGCGATTGCACGTTGACGCGACTAGCCATGTTCTTTTTTTGTGTAAATGATGTGTACTCTTGATATAATTGCTGTAAACTGGAGGTGTCATATGATTAGATATCCTATTTTGAACAAGAATGCGACAGTAGGGGTAACAGCACCTTCATCTGGTGTAGGCGCTCAAAATGCGGAGTTGATTAAGTTAGCTACAAGCCGTTTGGAGTCTAAAGGATTTGAAGTGATTTGTGGGGAGACCGTATGGACGCAAGAGAAGGCCAAGTCCGCACCCGCTAAAATTCGTGCTCAGGAGTTTAACGAGATGATGGGCAGTGAGCATATTGATATAATTATTCCGCCTTGGGGCGGGGAGTTGTTGATTGAGATTCTTGAATTTATTGATTTTGATACCATGAAGAATAAGTGGATCTTAGGGTATTCGGACATTAGTGTGCTGCTCCTTGCAGTTACGTTAAGAACAGGGATTGCAACGGCTCATGGGACAAACCTTGTTGATTTAAGAGGGGAGTATTCGGATGATACCACAGCGATGTGGGAAGCGGTACTTACGACGCAAGTAGGTGATTCTATTGTCCAGCGTTCATCCGATAAATATCAAGGGGAATGGCAGCATGATGCTCCAACGCCTTATGTATTCCACTTGACAGAAGATACCAGTTGGAAGACTGTAACATCTGTCCCTGTAACTATGAAAGGGCGTCTACTAGGGGGCTGCATAGATGTAATTAGGCATCTGATAGGCACACCTTTTGGCAATCTGCGGCATTTTCAAGAAAAAATGATTAACAATGAACCAATCCTATGGTACTTAGAGAATTGCGAACTGAATACGGTTGATGTACGCAGGTCATTAGTTCAGATGAAGCTGGCAGGTTGGTTCGAGAATTGTTCTGGCATTATGTTTGGCAGAAGTCCGGCTAATCGGCCAGTAGAGAACTATACGGCCGAAGACATCTACGCTGAGCTTTCAGAGGAGCTTCAAGTGCCCATAGTGTATGATATTGATTGTGGTCATATTCCACCGCAAATTACGCTGATTAACGGAGCGTACGCTGAAGTTGATGTGGCGAACGGAGTAGGAACGGTAAAGCAATTTTTCTATGAATAGGTGCATACAAAAAAAGGACAACCACTTGGGCTGTCCCTTTTCTTATATTTGTCGCTAGAAGGCTTAGTTCTGTGTAGTTACAATCGCGGTGATTTCCTCATCCAGGTCTAGCCTTACATCTTCGCGATAGGCACGAATGCCATATTCGCTAAGCATGTAACGCAGGATCGCCTCGATCATGTTGGACTCCACTAGATATTGACTACGTCCCTGTACCCAAACCTCAGCAGAGTAGCCAGTGTCTTCTTCCCAGCTCAGTTCTACCTGAACATCTTCAGGGCGAACCGCTTTACGTTCAGCCATGTGTAAACATAGGGCGTTGATGATCTCATCCATGCTTAGAACCATTGTTGACATTAGTAACGACCACCTTGATCCTCTAAGCGGCGACGTTCTTTTCTACGACGGAAGAAGGACATCACAAGCATTACGAGTACATAGATAGCAAGCATATTAATGGCGAGTCCTAGAATGTTACCGAAGGCACCCATACCGGCGAACATACCGCCGAACATTAACCCAGCCAAACCGCCGATCATCATACCTTTCATTAAGCCGCCACCGCTGAAAAATCCGCGTTTCGTATTTGCAGCAGTAGATCCTGCTGTGGAGCTTTTTGTGCTATCGCTTTTTCTTACGTTATCGGTTGTTGATTTTTTTGGAGTTGTTGAATAGCTGCGAGTGCCGGATTTAAATCCGCCACCACCTCGCTTCGCATCCACAAAGTTCGGGGTAGCTACGGCGAAAAATAGAGTAAAGGCCATTACAATCATCATTACGCGTTTCATTGGTTTCATTTAGTACGAAAACCCTCCTGTGAGTATGAATTTGTGTGCATATTCGGTAATACGCAGCACGTCCCATGAGGTTTCAATTTTTATTTAAAATATAAGAAAATTTATGCTTGTCATAACTTATACTTTTTTACTCGAAAAAAGCGTGGATCCAGGACCCACGCAATCAACTGTTATAAGGTTGTTACTTAAATCATTTATACCCGTCAGCGACTAGCTCAAGAGCTCCAGTTGCGGGATCAATGATCATGCCATGAACAGGTACATCAGAAGGAAGCAGTGGATGACGTTTAATCAAGTCTACGGTCTGAATGACCCCTTGTTCTATGTTGTCAAAACCGCGGAGCCATTTGGTTAGCTTGATTCCGGAATTCTCCAGCGTGTTCAGCACCTCTTCGGATACTCCACGTTCTTTAATGGAATTGATCATATGGTCTGCGTTGAGGGAAGCCATACCACATTCATAGTGTCCAACGACAATAACTTCTTCAGCATCAAGCTCATACAGTGCAACCATGACACTACGCATAACACTACCAAAAGGTTGAGAAATAACCGCTCCGGCATTTTTGATGATTTTGACATCACCGTTCTTAAAGTTCATAGCTTTTGGTAATAGTTCAACCAGACGGGTATCCATACAAGTGATAATCAACATTTTTTTATCTGGATAACGACTAGTTAAATATGCTTCATACTCTTTATTCTCTACAAAACTCTTATTAAAGTTAATAATATCGGATACATGGCTCATGGCTGTTTTTCCTCCCTAAAATTACTGAATTGTACTTACATTACGCATATCTCTGACCAGGATATTTTTTCCGTAAATCTGTGAATCACTGTCTAGCTTAAAGGAAGAGAATCGTTCCTCGGCATCTAGACGCATCTTGTCTTCATAAAAAATTTCTTGCTGGCGGCTTACGATAAAGGGAAGGGAATCACTTTCCATCCTAGAATCGCCCTCCTCCATTTCTGAAACAATTAGTAATACATTAATTCCGTCACACCCGCAGCCTTCCGTATCATAAAAGAGCTTGAAAAATCCTGGCCGATCTTCAAGCCTTTCCTTTAACTTCCTTTCTGCGAGAGGTGTAACTTGAATCATCATAGCCTGTTCACGCTCCTTCGAATTTTGTGCGAAGCAGGTCCTGCTTCTTATGTAACCCATTGAATATTTTAAATTAGAGATGTAATCTCTGAAGTTGATTATACTCATTCAAAAAAGTATCATCAAGAGGAGTCGGCAAAACAGAGAAAGCAGGTGTAATAAAATGGAACAGCAAGTGAAGGAACAGTGGGAAAAATTTAGTGAGTTATTATCAAAAATAAGTGGATATTCAGAGGCCATAGAATTACTTCACTGGGATTTGCGCACCGGTGCGCCGCGTAAGGGAGTAGAGGTTCGTTCGGGTACGATAGGGATGCTGAGTGGAGAATTGTTCAGACTTGGAATTTCGGAGGAGATGGGAGATTTTACAGCATTTTTTACCCGTCCTGAAGTGATTACCCAGCTATCACATGATCAGAAGAAGATCGTTACCGATTGCCGTAAAGAATATGAGCGCAGCAAGAGCATCCCTTCCAAAAGATTTGAGGAGTATGCTGTTCTGTCCGCACATTCCCAAACGATCTGGGAAGAAGCTAAGGAAAACGATGATTTTGCCACTTTTGAGCCTTATCTAAGCAAGATAGTTGCTCTGAAACAAGAATTTATCGATTATTGGGGTGTAAAAGGAACACGGTACGATACGCTTCTGGATATGTATGAGCCCGATCTTACGGTAGAAAAAGTGGATGAAGTATTCAGCCGGCTACGTAGCCGTTTGGTTCCATTGGTAGAAGCTATCGCAGCTTCGCCTAATAAGCCGGACACAAGCTTCTTACAGCAGATATTCCCTAAAGAGCAGCAGGAAAAGTTCGGCAACTTTATTTTAGAGCAAATGGGCTACGATTTTGACGCAGGTCGTTTAGATGAGAGTGTGCATCCTTTTGCTACAGGATTGAATCCAGGCGACGTTCGTATTACGACCGCTTACCTGCTTGATAATGTGACTAGCGCCATATTCAGCTCACTGCATGAAGGTGGACATGCGCTTTATGAGCAAAATATCAGCAAGGATTTTGTTGGAACACCACTGGCACAAGGTGCATCGATGGGGATTCATGAATCTCAGTCGAGACTATGGGAGAACATGATCGGACGCAGCCGGGCCTTCTGGCAACGTTATTACGGGGATCTTCAACAACAATTCCCAGAGCAGCTTGCAAATGTGGATTTGGAAGATTTCTACCGGGCGATCAACAGCGTGGAGAACTCATTTATCCGGATCGAAGCAGATGAGCTTACATACAATCTGCACATTATCGTGCGTTATGAGATCGAGAAGCTTATTTTTAATGAAGGACTTTCTGTAAAAGACTTGCCTCAAGTATGGAATGCTAAGTATCAAGAGTATTTGGGTATTACCCCACCATCTAACGCACTTGGTGTGCTGCAAGATGTCCACTGGTCTGGTGGGGATTTCGGATACTTCGCTTCCTACTCCTTAGGTAATATGTACGCTGCACAAATTTTGAATACACTTCGCAAAGAATTACCAGAGTTTGATGAATTAATTGCAGCAGGAAACCTACTCCCTATTAAAGAATGGCTGACGGAAAAGATCTATCGTTTCGGAAATAGCTTAACGCCATCCCAAATCATTGAACAAGTAACAGGTGAACCGCTAAGCCCGGATTATTTGGCTGATTATTTAGAAGCGAAGTATACGGAGATTTACAAACTGTAATCAAGTAGGGTACGCGTGGTATAATAGAAAGAAAGCTTAGACGGAAGGATATGGATATGGCAAATACTCACACCTACAGCCGGAGAGAAGAAGTCGCGAATGCTATTACGCACGGGATCGGAACAGTATTAAGCGTGGCTGCACTTGTCCTGCTTGTTGTTTTTGCAAGTCTAAAAGGAACGACATGGCATGTGGTCAGCTTCTCCATTTATGGAACGACAATGCTGCTTCTGTATCTAAATTCAACACTAGTGCATAGTCTCAAAGAGGGTAAGGCGAAGGATTTGTTCGAATTTTTCGATCATTCCGCTATTTATCTGTTTATTGCAGGCACGTATACACCCTTTTTGTTAGTCGCCATTCGGGGTACGCTTGGTTGGAGTTTATTCGGAGTTATTTGGGGGATCGCAGTGTTTGGCGTTTTCTTCAAGGCCTTTTTTGTGAAAAAGTTTCTGTTCATGTCTACCATATTCTACATCGCGATGGGGTGGCTGATTGTAATCGCCTGGAACCCTCTTTCGGCTGTTGTAGCAGACGGTGGTATGATCCTGCTGATGGCTGGTGGGGTGCTCTATACATTAGGTACGGTGTTTTATGTATGGAGAGGGTTTCCGTACCATCATGCGATTTGGCATGTATTTGTCCTTGCAGGTAGTGTCACACACTTCTTCGCCGTCTTGATTTATGTACTGCCGATCCAATAATTTCAAGCGAATAAATTGCATGAAAAAAGGATTTTTAATAAAGAAAGAGATGACAAGCAAAAATGCTTGACATCTCTCTTTCTTTTAGGTATCATAAGGGACGTTGTGAAGGTGTAAAGTGTTTTTCCTTGACGAAGGGAGTGCCCTTAATGAGTCAGGAGAATAGACTCGAGAAAACGAATCGTATCAATTTGCTTTTTGCCTTCTATGAACGACTGCTTACAGATAAGCAGCAAACGTTTCTTAAATATTATTTTCACGATGATTTTTCCTTGGGAGAGATCGCCGCTGAATTTGAAATCAGTCGCCAAGCCGTTTATGAGCATATTAAACGGGCGGAGCAAGTCTTAGAGAATTATGAAGAAAAACTTAGTTTATTAGAGAAACATGAGAGTCGTACCAAATATTTAGATGAACTGCGCAGACTGCCGGAGAATGGGATGCTGCCTGAGCAATATAAACTTCGGTTCGCGGAGATCGTGGATCGCTTGCAGAGGTTAGAGTAGCATGAAGGGAGAAATCTGCATATGGCGTTTGAAGGTTTAACCGGAAGATTGCAGAATGTGTTCAGCAAGCTGCGCGGTAAAGGTAAAGTATCCGAAGATGACGTAAACGAAGCTATGCGCGAAGTACGGCTGGCCCTTCTGGAAGCCGATGTAAACTTCAAGGTAGTTAAAGAATTCGTGGCCAAGGTGAAAGAAAAGTCTATTGGTAAAGAAGTTATGGACAGCTTTACACCAGGTATGGTCATTATCGACATCGTTAACAAGGAACTAACCGAGCTGATGGGCGGAAGCCAAGCGAAGCTGGCCAAGTCGAACAAGCCACCGACTGTCATTATGATGGCGGGTCTACAAGGGGCAGGTAAGACAACCACTTCGGGTAAGCTGGCCAAGCTGTTACAGAAGGGCAATCATCGTCCATTACTCGTTGCGGGAGATATTTACCGTCCTGCTGCGATCAAACAGCTTCAGGTGCTGGGAGAACAAATTAAAGTTCCGGTATTTTCGCTAGGTGATCAGACTAGTCCGGTAGAGATTGCCAGACAAGCTGTACAACATGCCAAGGATAACGGACTTGATTACGTCATTATCGATACTGCAGGCCGCCTGCATATTGATGAAGAATTGATGGAAGAACTGAAGCAGATTCACAATGTTGTAAATCCAGATGAAGTTCTGTTAGTAGTAGATGCAATGACCGGTCAAGACGCTGTGAACGTGGCTGAGAGCTTCAATAAGCAGCTTGAGCTTACAGGGGTTGTATTGACAAAGCTCGACGGCGATAGCCGTGGTGGTGCTGCACTATCCGTCAAAGCTGTTACTGGTTGTCCGATCAAATTCGCTGCGTTAGGTGAGAAGATCGACGCGCTGGAGCCGTTCCATCCGGAACGTATGGCTTCACGGATTTTAGGTATGGGTGACATGCTGTCGCTGATTGAGAAAGCCCAAGCGAATATCGATACGGATAAAGCTAAGGAAATGGAACGTAAGATGCGTAATGCAGAATTTACGTTTGATGATTTCCTTGAGCAAATGGATCAGGTGAAAAAGCTGGGTCCGATCGATCAAATACTTGATATGCTGCCTGGCATGAACAAAGCCAAGGGCATTAAAGATTTAAAAGTTGATGATAAGCAAATGGGTCGCGTTGAAGCCATAGTTCATTCTATGACGAAGACGGAGAAACGCCAGCCTGAGATCATTAACCATAACCGCCGCAAGCGTATTGCTGCCGGTAGCGGAACCTCGGTCGCTGAGGTCAACCGCCTCATCAAGCAATTTGATGAGATGCGTAAGATGATGAAGCAATTCTCCGGCATGATGGGCGGAGGCGGCAAGGCCTCCAAGAAGAATGCCATGAAGCAGCTTAAAGGACTAGGCGGAAAAGGGATGAAGTTCCCTTTTAAATGATCTTGCTGTTCTAATATCTCGAAACTATTATAAGGAGGTGATTTTTCGTGGCAGTACGTATTCGTCTGAAAAGAATGGGAGCGCATAAAGCGCCTTTCTATCGTGTAGTGGTTTCCGATTCCCGGTCCCCTCGTGACGGTCGTTTTATCGAGGAAATCGGTTATTATAATCCGATTGAACAACCGGCAGTAGTTAAGATCGATGAGGAAAAAGCTCTTAAATGGCTTCAAACAGGTGCGCAAGCATCTGATACAGTACGCAACTTGCTTTCCAAAGCAGGCGTAATGAAGAAGTTTCATGAGCTTAAGCAACAGAAATAATGACTGATTGCGAGGGTCCTCTATGGAAGAATTAGTTGGAGTAATTGCTAAGGCTTTAGTGGATCATCCAGAAGATGTGACGGTACGAGCGGTGGAGAAGGATCACCTAATTGTCTATGAACTGTCCGTGCATCCTGATGATGTAGGAAAGGTCATTGGCAAACAAGGAAGGATCGCTAAGGCGCTCCGTACAGTAGTCACATCTGCAGCAGTCAAGAGCGATAAACGCGTAACTGTAGATATTTTATCTTAAATGATGCGTACAATGAGGGGCTAGGGATAGTATATCCCGGCTCCTTTTTGTTCAAATATAAGAAAGTATAAGTTTCACACCATACTTTATGTCTTATATTTCTCGCATTAACGCTTGCCGTCCTTATAAGGACGCCGAAGGCGTTTATGCTTGAAATATAGATTAGATGAAGCTTGTAAAGGAGAGGGTTGTATGACAGAAGAGTTAACCGTAGGCAGACTTGTGAATACGCATGGTATTCGCGGGGAGATTAAAGTATTATCACATACCGATTTCCCTGAAGTTCGTTTTGCTGCAGGAAAGAAGCTGCTGGTGATCCCTGCAGATGGCGGTGCGAAATTCGAAGTAACTGTAGAATCCGCTCGTGAGCACAAGGGGATGTTCATCGTTAAGCTCAAGGGATATACGAACATCAACGAAGTGGAAAAGTATAAAGGAAGCCTCCTGAAGGTTCCAAGTAATGATCTGGTTGATCTGCCTGAGAACGAATACTACTTCCACCAAATCGTCGGTTGTGAGGTATACACGGATGAAGATGAACACACACCACTTGGTACAATAACGGAAATCTTACAGCCAGGCGCGAATGATGTGTGGGTTGTTAAGCCTGCAAAAGGACAAGACATCCTTATTCCTGTAATCAATGATGTAGTGCTGAATGTAGACATAGAAGCCAAAAGAATTACTGTTCATTTGATGGAAGGGCTATTGCCATGATGAGAATTGATGTGCTTACGCTGTTTCCAGAAATGTGCGAAGGCGTATTCAGCACAAGTATTCTTGGTAAAGCGCGTGAAAAAGGAATCGTATCCTTAAATGCTGTGAACTTCCGCGAGTTTTCAGGGAATAAACACAATAGTGTGGATGATACTCCGTATGGAGGCGGCGGGGGCATGGTGCTCAAGCCTGATCCGATTTTTAATGCAGTCGAGCATGTGCTCGGTAGTACATCGAATGAGGAAGATAAACGTCGATCTGATGAAGAGGTTTCTGTAAAACCACGTATCATCCTTATGTGTCCACAAGGAAAAACCTACAATCAGAAAATTGCTGAGGAACTGGCACAAGAGCAGCATTTAATCTTCATTTGTGGGCATTATGAGGGGTATGATGAACGGATTCGTGAGTATTTGGTAACAGATGAGCTTTCAATCGGTGATTATGTGCTAACTGGCGGAGAGTTGCCTGCTTTGACGGTTATAGATTCCGTAGTCCGGCTTCAACCAGGAGCACTGGGAAATGAAACCTCTGCGATATCTGACTCGTTCAGCACTGGACTGCTAGAATATCCACACTACACACGTCCTGCCGAGTTTCGTGGCTGGAAGGTACCAGATATTTTACTGAGTGGTCATCATGCAAACATCGACATATGGCGGAGAGAGCAGGCACTGCTGCGCACGTTGGAACGCAGACCGGACCTGCTTGAGACTGCAGAACTTACGTTGAAAGACAAGAAGACACTGGAACGTCTAAGAAATGTGGACAAGCCGGAGTGATAATTTAATGAAACAGGTATATCTGACGTCTTTTTAACGTATCTTACGTTAAGGAGGCGTTTTTGTTATGTGAACCTGAGAACAAATAAAATAATAGTTTTCAAATTAATATGCTTATTGGTGCGTTGAAAGCTTCCTTTTAGGGTAATGAATAGAGGTGCCGCACTAATATATGCAGCTGATGATGCAGCAAGCTTAACTATTGAAAGGAATGAACTGAAGTGACTACGAAGACGCATGAAGAATTCAAGCCTAACGTGGACACGATCCACAAGGAAGCGGAGCCGCTCCGCACCGTGAATGATATTATCGATTTTTATACAAATCGCAATTCCCATTCGCCATATAAAGAGTGAACATATAAGATCGAACGTTAGGGATTGATTGTTAGGCTGAATAAAACCATTAGATACAGTGAATTTTGTATTCGCTGTCGCTAATGGTTTTATTGTTTAGAAGGTAACATGGTTTGAACTCTGTTACCCCGATTAAACTGTAAATAACCACTTTCCTTCGAGATCTAGGATCTAGAGAGAAAGTGGTTATTCTGTGAAATTATAAGAAAGTACACGATTCACGATATACTTTATTCTTATAATTCTCGCACAAACGCTTACCGTCCTTAAAAGGACGCTTAAGGCGTTTTAGCTTGCTATAAGAGTTCGTGGAGGCACATGTTATTCTTTGCGTAAGATTTTGTGTACTCCAGTAAGGAGGGAGTACAGCGCAACACATACGAGAACAGTAACAGCCCATGCATAGTTGCGAACGGTGTAAGTAAGCGATGCTAAAATAACGAAAATGGTAATACGCAGTACGCCTTCCTTAATAAACTGTTTTCTTTCTACATTCATGAGATTGGCCTCCTCGAATGGATGGAATAAGACGAACTACAGGTGAAAGAGGAATACGAAAGATACAGGGGACGAAAAAGTAAATATTGACCCAAACTCCGACCTATGTAACTTCGCCGTTACCGACCTGTACTCCTACACATAGAGTATATCATTACTGACAAGGAGGAGTACACTAGTGGAAGCATATTATAACTGTTTGCGTTGTAAGGATAAAAGGGTGCGGATTCTGACTAGAGATGGTAGACAGCACGAAGGCGTTATAACAGATGTAGACAGATACAATGTTTACTTAAGAACTGACAATGGCTCTGTGCATACTTCTGCTTTTTGGGGAAATCCTTTTGCCGCAAATCAGATTTTAACTTTGAGTTTATTCACTTTGCTGGCCATCGCATTAATCTAATCATGGAATCAAAAACAGACCGCCTGGTTATCCCGGCGGTCTGTTTATTGTCTATTTACTGTACTGTAATTGCACCTATATCTGAGCTGAGTGATACCAAAGGACCGCCTCCATTGATATCGGCCTTTCCGCCTTCTACCCCTTTGATTTGTCCGAGATCACTTTTGGCTTCCAAGCTGCATTTCATTCCATCGGCTAGGACAGCGCTAAGGCTGCCAACCTCTGTTTTAGCTTGTAGGCTGCTGTCACCCTTCATCCCTGCTATATCCATACGTATGCTACCCGTATCGGACTTTACAGTAGATTTTCCAGTAAATTTAGCCCCTTCAATATTGATCGCTCCAACGTTGCTGACGATTTGATAATTCCCCTCCAGGTTACGAAGACGAATTTGTCCTACGTTATTTGTAATGATATATTTATTCATGCTGGCAGGGAGCTCTATATTATAGCTTATGCTAAAATCGGAATAACCATATTTGTCTTGCGCCCATGTCCATAAATCCTTCTTAGGATTTGATTTAGAATGCGTAGACACCTTTAATGTATCGCCACTCACCTTAACTGAAACTTCAGCATCATCCATAATCTTTTGACGGTCAGAGGTATGGAAGGAACTATTGTGTGAGGAGATGGTTGCACTTACATGGATCAGATCTCCTGTAACAGCTGCAACTTCTATTTCTCCTACTGCGTTGTCCATGCTGAGTACGGATGCTGTACCGATCGCTTGTGATACTGAGAGTTCTTTGCTAATGCTATCTGCTTTAACTTCGTCAACTACCGTAGTAGCAGTTTCCTCAACGGCTTGCTGTACAGTTGCAGCTGCTTTACCTAGCTCTTGCTTGACAACTTCACCAAAGTTCTGGTGTGCATCCTCAGAAATACTCTTTTCCACCTCATTTTTCGCAGATTGTCTGCCTGGTAATTCTGTACAACCTGCCAAAAGTACGATAGATAATACGGCTACTGCTGCTAATACGCTATTGCTATTTCTTTTCCTCATGAAACGAACTCCTCCTCATATATGGGTGTATGTGATCTTACCAATGTGACTTCGTTATGTACTTCTGTAAGTATAGCTTATGGAATTTTTCAGTAAAAACGGCTGGAGGCGGGTTATTATACTGGACCAAAGACTAGGTCACTAAAGTGTCCACTACACTTCGATTTTTAATTGTGCTAAAATAAACGAAAGATCTCTTATTGAAATACGGTATAGGTACATATAAAAAGGGCGTGGAAGCCAGCCCTCATATAGAACCTTCAGCAGCTTCTGGAAACCGCTTTTTTCGGATAGAAGTGCTTAGGTGTGCTAAGGCTACTTTGTATACAGATATAGACCGTTACCTCACTTGAAGAACAGGGCGGTCTTTTTACTTTCATTTAATAAATCCTGAAGGGTGGAGGGAGCCAAATGAAATATGTAGCCATTTTGCTTGCCTTAGTAGTTTTGGCAGTCGTGTATTTTTTAGTCAAGAAGCAGAAAATAAATACGACAAGCAATCATTCGCACACCACACGGAGTAACGTGATCTCAATGGACAGTCATCGAAAAGCTAAACAGAGCCCAGGGGAGCAGCCTTGTTCTTCTTGTAAGAAGAAGAATGGAAAATTAATCTTCTACGCTCAAGATAATGGAACTGTAGTTGGCCTGTGTAAGGATTGCCAATCGAAGGCGAAAAAAAGAGATATGTTGCCGCTTTAAATAGACAAAAATAAGAAAAATATATTGTATTAGCCCGTCCTTTATGGTATTATTATTTCTGTTGTGTGGAATACGGTGGTCCGCTGCGGATAATGAGGGAGAGAAAGATCTCTCCGGAAGAGGCAAGAACACCTGTACGGAAGGAGGAAGTCCTTAATGAATATCCTACAAGCTATTACGCAAGAGCAACTTCGTAAAGATATCCCGAGTTTTCGCCCGGGTGACACTTTGAAGGTGCATGTAAAAGTTATCGAGGGAACTCGTGAGCGTATCCAGTTGTTCGAAGGCGTTGTAATCAAACGTCGTGGCGGTGGAATCAGTGAGACTTTTACGGTTCGTAAAATTTCTTACGGTGTTGGTGTGGAAAGAACATTCCCAATCAACTCGCCTAAAATCGAGAAAATCGAAGTGGCTCGTCGTGGTAAAGTGCGTCGTGCTAAACTTTATTACCTTCGTGAACTACGTGGTAAAGCAGCGAGAATTAAAGAAATTCGTCGCTAGAATAGTGACAAAGGAAAGGGGCTTGAGTTCAAGCCCCTTTCGTTTTATTATTTTTTTTGAAAATATAAGAAAGTATAAGTTTCACGTTATACATTATTCTTATATTTCTCGCATAAACGCTTTCTGTCCTTAAAGGACGCAATGGCGTTTTAACTTGGTATACAATGCGTACGACATATACGCTTGGGGATCAGCTTCTCCGAAAAGGCCTCCTGAAGGAGTATCTGTGGAGGGGTTTTTGGCAGGAGTTTTTTTGTGTTGTATAGTAAGAGTAGTATTTTAGAGAGGACGGTGAACTATGCAGCAGGAACAAAGTGAAACTTTGGAATCAAGCGCGCAGAACCCACGTAAACCCAAAAATGAAGTTTTGGAATGGATTAAAGCCATTGCGATTGCTTTAGTATTGGTTTTTCTGATCCGCTGGCTTTTGTTCAAGCCTTTTATTGTAGATGGACCTTCCATGCAGCCTAATTTCCATACGGGTGAACGAGTTATCGTAAATGAGATTTTGTACGATATTAGATCTCCGCAACGGGGCGAGGTTATAGTATTCCACGTGCCTTCTGAGGGTAGAGATTTTATTAAACGTGTAATTGGTGTGGCTGGAGATACCGTGAAAGTAGAAGGGGATGTAGTTACAGTTAACGGAGAGGTTGTTAACGAGACATATATCCAAGGCGCTATTGATGCTGCGCATAGTAACAACGCTCTGTATAATAATAAAGACTTCCCTAATGAAAAGTTTACGGATGGTACCGTACCTGAAGGACATGTATTTGTTATGGGGGATAATCGCTCGGATAGTACGGATAGCCGAATGATCGGTTATGTACCACTGGGGGATATAGTGGGTCGTGCAGATTTAATCTTCTGGCCTTTAAAGGATATTACACTGATTAACCATTAAGTTGACAGAAGTCAAAGGAGGTGACGGCAATGGCCATTCAATGGTTTCCTGGTCATATGACGAAGGCTAGGCGGCAAATCGAGGATAAGCTGAAGCTGATTGATGTTGTAATAGAATTGCTCGATTCCCGTCTGCCGCTTTCCAGCCGCAATCCGATGATTGACGATATTTTGCGGGACAAGCCAAGATTGATTATTTTGAACAAGGCGGATCTGGCAGATCCGGAGATTACACGGAAGTGGCTGGCGTACTTCAAGGGACAAGGGCATGTTGCTTATCCTGTTGATGCATCTACTGGAACGGGTATTAAGGAAATACCAGAGCAGGTCAAACTGCTGCTAAAAGAAAAGATTGACCGGCAGATCGCAAGGGGAATGAATCCGCGAGCTATGCGTGCATTGATTGTCGGTATTCCTAACGTTGGTAAATCAACACTCATTAATCGGATGGCTGGTAAGAGTATCGCTGCTACTGGTGACCGCCCTGGGGTAACCAAGGGTCAACAGTGGATTAAGACAGCCGGTAATTTGGAGCTTCTGGATACCCCGGGTATTCTTTGGCCGAAGTTTGAGGACCAGGATGTAGGTTATCGCCTAGCGGTAACGGGTGCAATAAAAGAAGAAATTCTGAATGTTGAGGACATCGCCTTTTACGCGGTGAAATATTTGGTGAAAGACTACGGATCTAGATTTCAAGAACGCTTTGGCATTGAGAAGCTTCCTGAGGATCTGGAGAATCCAGATGAGATCGTAGCTGTTATGGAAGCCGTGGGTCGTAAGCGCGGTTGTCTGATTAGCGGTGGACGTGTAGATCTGGAAAAAGCTTCCCGAGCCTTGTTGCATGAGCTGCGGGCAGGTAAGCTTGGACGTTTTACGCTGGAAACGCCTTAAGTGCATTGAATTCAGTGTTTAATGACTAGGTATGGAAGAGCCATCCGAAATTTCGGAGGCTCTTTTTTTATGGGAATGGATCAAATTGGAACGTCTATTTTAAGATGACCATGTAAGCTTTACTGTGATAAGCTGACTTATATAGATCATTGAATAATTCATAATTGGCGGTGACAAAATAGTGAGTTCGTTAGATATGTTAGCCTATGAAAAAGAGGGCTGGGAACAGTCTTATCGCCGTATAGCAGGCGTAGATGAAGTGGGAAGAGGCTGCTTGTTTGGGGATGTCGTAGCAGCAGCGGTGATTTTGCCAGAGGGGCTTATTATTGATGGTGTAAATGATTCCAAAAAGCTTACAGCTAAAAAGAGAGACGCTTTATACGAGATTATTATGGAGCAAGCGCTGGCGGTAGGTGTGGGGTATGTGGATTCTACTGTCATTGACGAAATTAATATCAAGCAAGCTTCACGCTTAGCCATGAAAAAAGCGGTAGAGAGTCTGGAACACGTTCCTGACTATATGCTGATCGATGCTGAAAAGGTAGACCTCCCTTTGCCGCAACGGGCAATTATTAAGGGGGATGCAAATAGTCAGTCTATTGCAGCAGCTTCGATTATTGCGAAAGTGACACGAGACAGGCTGTGTGAAGGTCTGTGGGAGGAATTATACCCTGAGTATGGGATTGCGATACATAAAGGTTACGCGACCAAGCTTCACCGGGAACAAATTACGGCTCTAGGTCCAACACCTATGCATCGGCGCAGTTTTATTGGGCGGATTCTCGCGGAGCAGCAAACGTTATTCTAGAAGCCATGCTTAAAAAAGTAGGATGAATACCGATATAGTAAGAAGAGAGAAAATGGAGGGAGGAGAAACGGTATGAATATCGGAACATTGATCCGTGGATTACTTGGAGATCAAAAACCGGGCGCGGCCAAGTCTTTAGAGTTAAAAGAAGGGCAAGTTGTTCGGGGTGTTGTTCTCTCTGTATCGGATTCAGGAAAAGAAGCGGTTGTACAAATCCAAGGTACACCTGTTCGTGCGGAATTAGAAACACCGCTGCTGCCTGGAGAAACCATGAATTTACAGGTCGGACCACCCGGAGAAGGCGGATTACCCGTATTGAAGCCGGTCTCCCTCGGTGAAACGGCGTTAGTCACCCCTCAAAGCATGGGGGAAGCCTTGGAATCACTAGGGCTAGCTGATTCCAAGGCAGGTAGAGAAATCGTATTATCGATGCAATCAGGGGGCGTCCCGCTGACCAAAGAGACAGCGGCTGCGCTGAATGCGGTAATGAATGCCAAGCCAGCTGGTGTGCCTACATCAGAGTGGCTTGACGCGGCAGTCATTTCTGTAAAGCGTGGACTCCCTGTTACAGCTGAGAGTGTGAAAGGATTGCAGCAGGCTGTATTTGGTCCGCAGCTGCATCAGCTTTTGTCAGCACTAGAAGACCAGATTACGATATGGGCAGGGCAAATCGTTAGTGAAGAAACAATAACCGCGGAACCTAAAGCTGGAATGGGCACCAGTACTGGAAAGCTCGATCCTTCTGTAAATACAAGTGCAACAAGTGGGAATAACGTGGGTGTTGTGGAGAGTGACACTACAGAGGCGGCTGCCATCCAATTGGCAGCCAGAGGAAATGCACAAGCTGTGAGTAAAGCTACTGATGGTACTGTCACAAGCGGAAGTACTTCTCTTTCGGGAGGAGCCGCTGTAGATGCCTCCGGCCTTACGGCTACTATGACATCGGATGAACAAGTTGCACCAGTTAAAGCGGATCTTAACATAGTTACTGATAATGAAACGGGTGTTGCAACTGGTAAACCAGTAGCTCTTGATGAAGCGGCTGAAGGTGCACAGATTTCCAAGGGTACACTGGTTACGGAACCTGCGGCTGGTAAAACGACAGCTGCTACGGCTTCTAGCGTTCTGAATAATGCTTTAAGCGCTCAAGCTGATGTTGCGGCGAGCAATCTCATCAGCTCCAGTAAAGGTGAGATTCAAGGTAATGCCTTAAATTTGAATAAGGATGGAGCACTGGATAGTGCTATTCTTGCAGAAAAGAGCTTGACAATGAATATTGATAAGAGCGGGGCAGGGGTTGGTGGCGCGAGTGTGAGCGCCGAAGGCACTGCTGCTGGTGCTGCGCCCCAGGCAGCTGCGCCTAGCGGTGCCGCCCTGCTAGCGAAGCTGCAGGGCGTGCTCACCGAGCTGCGTGGTTCCCTGCCGCAGCTCCCCATGCTCCCGCCCGCTGACGCGGCGGGAGCAAGCCCTGCCCCCGCGGCTGCTGCGCCGCGCGGGGAGACCCCGGCTGTGACGGCTTCGCCGATACAGCCGGACACCGCCCCACCCGCGGACGCGGAGTCGTGGGTGGGGCGGGTGCTGAAGCTGCTCGGTGCGGAGCACGAGCAGCAGGCGGTGCGCGGCGGCGCAGCAGCCGCCGCTGAGACGGCCCGCGCGGCGGCAGGTACGGCCGCGCTTGGCAGTGCAGGTGTCGGCAGCGATCAAGCCGCCGACACCCTGAAGGGCGTGCTGCTGCAGATCATGAGCAGCAGCGAGGTGCCGCCCGCGGTCAAAGAAGCCGCGAGCGGATTAGTGCAGCAGCTGACTGGACAACAGCTGCTGCTCAATACAGATCGAACGGCTCCTTTCGCGCAAGTGACTTTATTTTTGCCGTTGCAAGGTCCAGATGGGCAGGAGACAGCTTCCGTTCATATTCAGTCGCGTCGGGGACGCAAGGGTGAATTGGATGCAGCTAATTGCCGTCTCTGGTTTGATTTGGACATGAAGCAGATCGGCCAGACGCTGGTTGATGTGCAGGTTGTTGATCGAATCGTTAGTCTTAAGCTGCATAATGATCATCCTTGGGTGCTTGAGCTGCTGGAACAGCGGCGTGATGATATTAAAACGGCAGTGGAATCTATTGGTTATCAGTTGTCGGGATTAAGAACTGAACCTTTACCAGAACTAAAGCTATCTACAGAACTTGCCAATCCCCATAGCAAGCTTGTTGATTATGTTCCTGATGCTTATAAAGGAGTGGATTACCGTATATGAACGAAAATGAGCCTGTACCTCCAATTTCACAAGGGCTCAAAAAAGCGGTCGCTCTCAAATATAGCCCAGGACAAAGCGAGGCGCCTGTCGTTGTTGCCAAAGGACAAGGGGCGATAGCGGATCTGATTCTGCAAAAAGCTAAAGAGAGTGGGGTTGCTGTCCAAGAGGACGCAGCTCTCGTAGAAGTTCTTTCAAAGCTCGATCTAGATCAACAGATTCCATCTGAACTTTATCAGCTAGTGGCTGAAATCCTCAGCTTTGTGTATCAGAGCGACCGTACCGCCGGTGAACGGAGACCGGAATGAAAGAGCGATACACAAGAGAACGCTACAACCGCAAACAGAAGGGAGCCGCTGCTGAAGACGGGGCTGTGCAGTACTTATCTACTTGCGGATACAAGATCTTAGAACGAAATTGGCGTTGTCGAACTGGAGAACTTGATATTATTGCGGAGAACGAAGGCTGTATTATTATTGTTGAAGTTCGCAGTCGTAGTGGAGAGCTATATCAGGGGACTCCGGAGGAATCAGTGAATACTCGAAAAATACATCAAGTGCGAAATACAGCACAGGTTTATTTGCACATGAAAGGTTATGATGATCGAAGAGTAACCTTTGACGTCATTAGCATTTTACTGAATGAAGATTTAAGCATCGCTTCTTTGGGGCATATACGTGAGGCTTTTTAAGCTGTACCCCATATTCTCACGCCATTCATTATGGGCACTAGCATTCTTGTGAAAAAAGTCTTTACAATAGCCTCCGCACAGTGGGTCATTTCTCAAAAGAAATGGGTAAACATTAGAGTAACTTTTTAATGTCATCATGAGGAGGGCTGTTTAAGTGAAGAATAAACCTTTTGAAATGCAGGTTAGTTTTGCTTGCCAATATTGCCAGCAGAAGATTGAAGTGAAATTTACCGCAGAACCAGTATCCGTTGTCTGTTGTGCAAATTGCAATAAGAACTTCACGGTTATGCGGCCCACTATAGCTGAGGAAATATTAATCGATTGGAAAAATGAGGCGCTATTTCAAAAAATCCGTGCTGATAAATCACAAAACAGCAATAGCAGTCTCTTAGCGCTTGTTATAAAAGTCATAGAGCTTCTTACATGGCGTGATAAAGGAAATGGACAGGTGGAAGCGATTAAAGAGATGCGTGGCTGGCTCATTGAGAATGAAGAGACTCCTCCTCTAGCTGAACTGATCCAGAGCGATAATAAAAAAAGATCACATAAGCGGCGTGACTGGAGATAATCATACAAACTATGATCAAAAAAGAAAGAAGGGTGAACATGGCTAACGTTTTTTTTACATCCGACCATCATTTTGGACATAAGTTGATTATTGATTTTGAATCCAGACCCTTTATAGATGTTGAGCAAATGAATGAAGCCATGATTGAGAGTTGGAATTCAGTAGTGGATCCGGATGATAAAGTGTTTCATTTGGGTGACTTTTCGTTTCTTAACAAGGAAGCGACACGTGCTATTGTGCAGAGGTTACATGGTTATAAGACTCTGATTCTCGGCAATCATGATCGCGGGCGCAGCCGTAGGTGGTGGCTTGAAGCAGGCTTTGACGAGGTTAGTGAATATCCGTTGATTTATAAAGACTTCTTTTTTCTCTCCCATGAGCCAATGTATATGAATAAGCATATCCCTTACGTAAATGTGCACGGTCATATTCACGGTCAAAAATATGAGGGGAATAATTATTTTAATATTTGTGTGGAGCATTGGAACTATAAACCGTTGACCTTTGAACAGATCAGAGACTCTGTCGTAGTCAGTGAAGAAGGATGATTTAGGTCTAAAAGGTTAAAAATGCGCGTTTATGCAATCTAGTTTTTTGCTGATAATTATTGAATAATTGTTGATTACGATAAGATTTTCTCTATATAATGAGATATAATAGCTATTTTATAGTCGGAAAATAAGGAAGCACCTTTTTTCTTGAAGATTTAACACCCAATCAGGGGTGTATTTCAGGAGATGAGGTGTTTTTATGTATGGAAAAATGCATAGTGCGTGCTTGTATGGAATTGAAGGGGTAATGATTGGTGTTGAAATTGATCTTGCGAATGGATTACCGCAGACGAATATCATTGGCTTACCGGATTCAGCGATTCGTGAGGCGGTAGAACGAGTAAGAGCCGCCGTTAAGAACTGCGGTTATCGCTATCCTCAGCAGCGCATCACGATAAATCTAGCTCCAGCCGACCTACGAAAAGAAGGCTCCGCCTTTGATCTTGCGATTGCTCTGGGAATACTGATTACTAGTGGTCAGGTGGTTATGCCCTCAGCTAAAGAGGTACTCTTCATTGGAGAGCTTGCGCTCGATGGCAGTCTGAGGCCAGTATCGGGAGTACTGCCGATGGTGGAAGCTGCCCGCAAGAATGGATTTAAGGCTGTTCTGCTCCCGGAAGGCAATGCAGTCGAGGCAGCTTTGATCAGTGGGATTAACATCTACGCAATCGACCATTTGCGAGCTTTAGCGAGCCCAGAAGAACAGCAGTCCAACTCAGCAATGGATATAAAAGGGAGCGACGAGCAGTATCAATTGAATGGGAGAGATTCGGTAGAAAAACCGTCTATATCAACTCTTCCTTTTCCTGTATCTGTAAGCAAGGGGATGGATCTAAATGAACGACCTCCGGTAATTGTCCTTTCTTTGGAACATCTTAAATATACCCCGATTTACGGTACTTCTGAGGTCTCCTCGTGTGCAAAAAATGAGATGATGGATGATTACAGTGATGTGCTTGGCCAACAGCATGTAAAAAGAGCACTAACCATTGCGGCAGCGGGCATGCATAATATTTTGCTCATGGGTCCACCCGGTACAGGGAAGACAATGCTGATTAAACGACTCCCGGGCATACTTCCAAAATTGACTGAGAGTGAGGCACTTGAGGTAACCAAAATTTTTAGCGCAGCAGGAACTTTAAAAGATGCCCACAACGGCTTGCTGCGTAGTCGTCCTTTTCGCTCTCCTCATCATACGATATCGGCCGCAGGCCTTATTGGGGGTGGGGGAATTCCGAAGCCGGGTGAAGTCAGTCTCGCCCATCGAGGTATTCTCTTTCTAGATGAATTGCCCGAATTTTCTCGGAATGTACTAGAAGTATTGCGTCAACCGCTCGAAGATGGGGTTGTTACTATAAGTCGTGCTCGTGCTTCCTTTACCTATCCTGCAAAATTCATGCTCGCTGCATCGATGAATCCTTGTAGCTGTGGTTATTTTGGGAGTGGGCTTTCCCAACAACATTGTACTTGCAGTCCCGCTAGGATTGCTCAATATCGCGCAAAGATATCTGGCCCCTTATTGGATCGTATTGATTTACAAGTGGATGTTCCTCGCCCCAAGGAGTGGGATCGACAGGGGCATGCTTTATCTTCGGCTGAGATGTATGCAGAGGTGATGGCGGCACAGGCGATACAAGCTAAACGGTTTAAACGCTTGCCTATTTCTTGGAACAGTGAACTTTCTGGCGCTTCACTTCGGCGCTATGCAAGTCTAAGCCGTGAAGGTGCCGAATTGCTGTATGATATTCTGGAGAATTTAGGTCTAAGTATGCGAGCGCATGATCGAATAATTAAGCTATCCCGTACAATAGCTGATCTGGAAGGCGTACAGGATATTACTTCTGCTCATCTTGCGGAGGCTGTTCAGTACCGTAATTTAGACCGGCAAGTGATGACAGAAGAATAAAGTAAATAGAGCAGCGATTCCCGATAATGGCGAATGGCTGCTCTGGTATTTTGGGCCAATGATTCCGCCCGAGGATGTTTTTATAGCTGCTTACAGTACATTCAATTCAACAGCGATATTGCCACGAGTTGCGCGGGAGTATGGGCAAGCGCCATGAGCTGCTTCTACTAAAGAAGTTGCAGTTTCTCTGTCAACACCTTTAACCAGCACATCAAGCTTAACTGCGATGCCGAAACCTCCATCTTCAACTTTACCGAAGCTGACCGTAGCCGTTACTTCACTACCTTCAATTTTCACCTTTCCGAGTCGAGCAACCATGTTTAGCGCGCTATCGAAACAAGCGGAATATCCCGCTGCAAATAGTTGTTCAGGGTTTGTACCTTCGCCGCCGGCACCTCCCATTTCGCGTGGTGTACTGATTGTAAGATTGAGCTTAGGGCTTTCTGATTCGATATAACCGTTTCTTCCTCCTACGGCTTTAACAGTTGTTTCATACATTTTTTGCTGAATAGTCATCATATTGTATCTCTCCAATTCCATATTAGTTTGTGTACAATCTAATTTAACACAATTAATGTAAAAGTCAAATTGATTTTTCGCTATTAACATGATGTTATGAGTGAATTATGATAAAATAAAGGAATAAGGCAGGTGAATAAGATATGAAAATGAATGAAGAAGATACGCAAAAGATGACGACCACACCTGAGCTGCTGATTGAGAATCAACTTTGTTTTACCATTTATGCTTGCTCTCGTGAGATGACAAAGCTGTATCAACCTTATTTGGATAAGATCGGTTTAACATACTCGCAATATCTAGTAATGCTTGTATTATGGGAACGGCAGCAATGTACAGTTAAGGAAATCGGTGAGGCGCTATTTTTGGATTCGGGTACGCTGACGCCTCTTTTGAAACGTCTGCAGGCTGCAGGTTTAATCGTGCGTGAGCGTTCGACACAAGATGAGCGAAAAGTTCTGATATCACTAACGGAACAGGGCTGGGCTCTTCAAAGTAATGCGGCTTGCATTCCAGGTAAAATGATGGAAGAAACAACGATGTCCAGTGTTGAGACTTTAGAGCTGCTTGAACAGTTCAAAAGCTTGCTGAACCGTGTTCATGAGGCGAATACTCAAGTTAGTAAAAAGTAAGTGTCTTCCTCAGTCAATGCGATCGTTCGCATTCCGGCATGAAACCAAGCGAAAAAATGTGTACAAATCATGAATATATTTAAGGAAAGCGTTTTAAAAACATGTTACACTATTCTGGGTTCCTTTATATGGCATATAGGTAAGTATAAGCTTAGTCTTATAGATTTACTCAATGTCTCTCACAGAAACAAGGCCATTCTTATAGGAGTGGTAGAACAGTTTCTGCTGGTTCCGGAATAGTGCTGCATGTTTAGCATGAGCCTATCCCTAACCCCGCGGCAATCAAAACGGAAGGCGAGATGACAACAGGCTGCCTGTTAGGTCACCACGCTACTTTAGGAGGCTACCGCTATGAATATCCACGAGTATCAGGGAAAAGAAGTGCTTAAGAAGTACGGTGTGGCCGTACCGAATGGAAAAGTAGCTTATACAGTGGAGGAAGCGGTAGAAGCCGCAGAGTCACTGAGTACACCGGTTGTTGTAGTCAAAGCTCAGATTCACGCAGGTGGACGCGGTAAAGCTGGAGGCGTAAAGGTTGCTAAGAATATCGATGAGGTGCGTACTTACGCAACCGAGATTCTAGGCAAGACCTTGGTTACTCACCAGACTGGTCCGGAGGGTAAGGTAGTAAAGCGGCTTCTCATAGAAGAGGGCTGTCAAATTGTTAAAGAGTATTACATCGGTATCGTTGTTGATCGAGGAACGGGTCGAGTGGTCATGATGGCTTCTGAAGAAGGAGGCACAGAGATTGAAGAGGTTGCAGCAACACATCCGGAGAAGATTTTTAAAGAAATCATTGATCCGGCAGTAGGTTTGCAGACTTTCCAAGCTCGTAAGCTAGCTTACAGCATCTCTATTCCGAATGAATTGGTAGGCAAGACTGTAAAGTTTATGCAAGCGCTATATCTAGCTTTTGTGGATAAAGATTGCTCTATTGCCGAAATTAACCCATTGGTAGTTACAGCGGATGGTAATGTGATGGCTCTAGATGCTAAGTTGAATTTTGACCCCAATGCTTTGTTCCGCCACAAGGATATTCAAGAACTTCGGGATCTAGATGAAGAAGATTTGAAAGAAATCGAAGCCTCGAAGTATGACCTAAGCTATATTGCGCTTGATGGCAATATTGGTTGTATGGTGAACGGTGCAGGCCTAGCGATGGCAACGATGGATATTATTAAATATTACGGAGGCGAACCCGCCAACTTCCTCGATGTAGGGGGCGGTGCAACAACCGAGAAAGTTACTGAAGCTTTTAAAATCATTCTATCGGATGAAAAGGTAAATGGAATTTTCGTTAACATATTCGGCGGTATTATGCGCTGTGATGTTATTGCTAACGGTGTTGTGGAAGCGGCCAGTCAATTGGGATTGACCAAACCGCTTGTTGTGCGTCTAGAAGGAACAAATGTTGGATTGGGCAAGCAAATTTTGGCTGGATCGGGACTTAACATTGTAGCTGCTGATTCTATGGCGGACGGTGCCCGTAAGATTGTATCTCTTGTGCAATAATGGCTTGGAAGTAGGAGCCAGTTATCGTATTTGACAATATAAGTAGGGATGTGACTTAAGGCATGAGCATTCTTGTAGATAAAAATACGAAAGTTATCACGCAAGGTATTACGGGAGCAACGGGCTTGTTCCATACTAAGGGTGCGCTGGATTATGGGACACAAATGGTTGGAGGAGTAACGCCGGGCAAAGGTGGAACGACAGTTAATATCACCCTTGAAAATGGCAGTGAAGTTAGTCTTCCGGTATTTGATACTGTTGCAGCCGCTAAGGCAGCTACTGGAGCAACTGCTAGTGTAATTTATGTACCACCAGCATTCGCAGCAGACTCCATTATGGAGGCTGTTGATGCAGAGCTGGATTTGGTTATTTGTATTACCGAAGGTATTCCCGTACTCGATATGGTAAAAGTCTCACGTTATATGGAAGGCCGTTCTACAGTGTTGATCGGTCCAAACTGTCCGGGTGTTATCACTCCTGGAGAGTGTAAGATTGGAATCATGCCTGGTTATATTCATATGCCTGGTTATGTTGGAGTAGTCTCACGTAGCGGAACGCTAACCTATGAGGCTGTTCATCAGCTAACCACACGTGGAATTGGGCAATCGTCCGCTGTAGGTATTGGCGGGGACCCGGTTAAAGGCTCTGAGTTTATTGATATTTTGAAGCTGTTTAATGAGGATCCGGGTACGAAGGCAGTTATCATGATCGGAGAGATCGGTGGTACTGCAGAGGAAGAAGCGGCAGAGTGGATTCGTGAACATATGACCAAACCGGTTGTAGGTTTCATTGGAGGAGCAACTGCTCCTCCAGGCAAACGTATGGGGCATGCTGGCGCTATCATTTCTGGTGGTAAAGGTACAGCTAGTGAAAAAATTGCCGTACTGGAAGCTTGCGGAATTAAGGTAGCCCCTACACCTGCTGAAATGGGCTCAACGCTCGTAAGTGTGCTAGAAGAACGCGGTATTCTCAATGCTTTTACATCGCACTAATGATTGACGTTATGACATGTAAATCACTCTACGTAGTGAGGTTATTTCGTGTATAATTAATTTAAGAGGTAAGCAACCTTTTGTTCCTATCCAGGGATGAAAGGTTGCTTTTTTTATTTTAAATAGAAATTTATAGAATTTAAAGAAATGCTTGCGTTTTCAGAATGTGTAACACAAAATAGGGAAGGCTAGGCCTTCCATGTTAAGGAGCGAAAAATGATATGGAAGAACGGGAACTACTATTCGGCTTTAATGAAGTGGAAGGTATTGGATGGAAAACAATCGACAAGATTCGCAGAGCTGGGCTTTTGTCAGAAAAAGCATTTTCTTGTAGCGCAGAAGACTGGGAAAAGATTGGGTTGACCGAGAAAATGTCAATTCATCTTGCTTCCATATACACATTGGAGTGGATAGCAAACCGCCGCTTACTAATGAAAGAAAGTGCTGTGAACATGGTTACGGTTTTTGATGCAGGCTATCCAAATTTATTGAAGGAGACAGTCCAGCCGCCATGGATTCTTTATTATCGTGGGCGTTTGGAACTGTTATCGACACCCAGTGTGGCGATGGTCGGTACTCGTGTGCCAACAGCTTATGGACGGAAGGTAGGGGAGATCCTCGCGGAAGAGCTTTGTACAGCTGGTCTAACAGTGGTTAGCGGATTAGCTAGGGGGATTGATAGTGTGTGTCATGAAGCTGCACTAAGACGCGGTGGAGGCACTATAGCGGTAGTAGCTACAGGACTTGATCGGGTCTACCCTCCCGAGAATAAGGAGCTTGAGCGATTGATTTCCCGTGATGGGCTAGTGCTCACAGAGTATCCCCTTGGAACCAAAAGTCATCCTGGGTTATTTCCGCAGCGCAATCGTATTATTGCAGGTCTCACATACGGGACAGTAGTTGTAGAGGCGGATAGTAGAAGTGGGTCACTCATTACTGCTGATGCTGCCTTGGAAGCAGGACGTGATGTTTTTGCTGTCCCTGGACCGATAACATCTCCTAAAAGTAGAGGTGCTCTTGATCTAATTAAACAGGGGGCAAAACTGGTAACCAGTGCATTAGATATTTTAGAAGAATATACTTCTTATCTCCCGATAAACCGTTCAAAAGCGGATGAAAGCGGTCCCCCTAAACAGGTGATTGATGACTTATTAATTGAAAAGAAATTGACAAATGAGGAGTCACACCTATACCATATACTGCATCAAGGCCCCTTTATTTTGGACGATCTGCTTGTGAAGACTGGATGGGATTTTGGACATTTGCATTCAGTTCTGTTATCTTTAATCATAAAAAAAGCGGTAGTACAATTACCAGGAGCTATTTATAAGGTAATTTAATATAGAGGTACGAGTGTTAACGAGGAGGAAGAGTCTATGGCAGATGCATTAGTAATTGTCGAATCGCCCGCAAAAGCGAAGACAATTGGCAAATATCTAGGTAGTAAGTATATTGTGAAGGCATCTATGGGACACATCAGAGATCTACCGAAGAGCCAAACGGGTGTCGAAGTGGAGAATAATTTTAATCCTAAATATATTACTATTCGTGGTAAAGGTTCTATATTGAAGGAATTGAAAGACGCCAGTAAAAAAGTAAAAAAAGTTTATCTCGCAGCTGACCCTGACCGCGAAGGGGAAGCGATCGCCTGGCACTTGGCGCATGCACTAAATTTGGATCAAACACAGGAATGTCGAGTTGTATTTAATGAGATCACCAAACAAGCGGTGAAGGATGCTTTTAAGACGCCACGCAAGATTAACATGGATCTTGTGAATGCACAGCAAGCAAGACGTATACTGGATCGGCTGGTAGGTTACAAGATTAGCCCCCTATTATGGAAGAAAGTCAAAAAAGGGTTATCGGCTGGACGTGTTCAATCAGTAGCTGTAAAGATCATAATGGATCGTGAGAATGAAATCTCCGCTTTTGTGCCCACTGAATATTGGAGCATTACGGCAAAGCTAGGGATTCGAGATTCCGTCTTTGAAGCTAAGTTTCATAAGCTGAACGGTGTGAAGAAAGAACTTAATCAAGAGAGCGATGTTCAAGAGGTCCTTGAGGCAATCAAGAACGCAGCTTTTAAGGTGAGTAATGTGAAAGAGAAGGAAAGACAACGGCATCCTTCGGCTCCTTTTACAACAAGTTCCCTTCAACAAGAAGCCGCACGTAAGCTTGGATTCCGAGCAGCTAAGACAATGTCTGTTGCCCAGCAACTATACGAAGGTGTGGAACTAGGCAAAGAGGGAACCGTAGGTTTGATCACTTATATGCGTACGGACTCGACACGCTTATCTGTCACAGCACAGGATGAAGCTAAAGAGCTGATTACTGCTAAATATGGTGAAAAGTTCTTACCAGAGGCGCCGCGCCAGTATTCAAAGAAAGCAGCTGGAGCCCAAGAAGCGCATGAAGCGATTCGACCAACTTCAGCACTTCGTGAACCTGAAATGGTTAAAGAGTTCTTGAGCCGCGATCAATTCCGTCTTTACAAGCTGGTTTGGGAGCGGTTTGTATCCAGTCAAATGGCTTCAGCTCTTCTTGATACACTCTCAGTTGATATAGAAGCGGGTACGGCAACATTCAGAGCCGTAGGTTCGAAGGTTTCATTCCCAGGGTTCATGAAGGTTTATGTGGAAGGCAACGATGATGGGACTACAGATGAAGATAAGTATTTACCGCCTCTTCAAGCGGGAGATGCTTTAAATAAGCAAGAGATCGAGCCGAAGCAGCATTTTACACAGCCGCCGCCGCGTTATACAGAAGCAAGGCTTGTAAAGACTCTTGAGGAATTAGGAATAGGACGCCCAAGTACGTATGCACCAACACTTGAGACTATTCAGAAGCGTGGTTATGTAGCTATTGAAGAGAAAAAATTCATGCCTACAGAGCTTGGAGAACTAGTCATCGAGCAGATGGAACAATTTTTTCCGGAAATATTGAACGTAGAGTTCACGGCGAATATGGAAGGGGATCTTGACCATGTGGAAGAAGGATCAGAAGATTGGGTGAAGGTTCTTTCTGAATTCTATGAGTCTTTCGAGAAGCGCTTAGTGTTTGCCGAAGAAGAGATGAAAGAAATTGAGATTGAAGATGAAGTCTCTGATGAGATCTGCGAGAAATGTGGTAAACCACTAGTATATAAATTAGGGCGTTTCGGGAAATTTCTAGCATGCTCCGGCTTTCCAGATTGCCGGAATACGAAGCCGATCATCAAAGATATCGGTGTAACTTGTCCTAAGTGTCATGAAGGTAAAGTTGTAGAGCGTCGTAGCAAAAAAGGACGTGTCTTCTATGGCTGCGATCAATATCCCGGCTGTGATTTCGTCTCTTGGGATAGACCTTCTACTAAGCCATGTCCATCTTGCGGGGCTTGGATGATTGAGAAACGCAATAAGCAAGGCACTAAGCTGCAATGTACGTCTTGTGATCATACAGAGGCAGTTTTAGACAACGAAGAAGAGTTAGCAGAATAATAGTCTCCACAGGAGGAAAGAAGACAGTGACAGATACAGCAAAGGTAACAGTAATTGGAGCAGGTCTAGCAGGAAGTGAAGCGGCCTGGCAAATAGCTTCTCAAGGCGTACCGGTAAGATTGTATGAAATGAGACCAGTGGTGAAGACACCGGCACACCACACGAATCAATTCGCAGAGCTAGTGTGTAGTAACTCTTTGCGTGCAAATGGTCTAGGCAATGCGGTAGGTGTATTAAAGGAAGAAATGCGACGTTTGAATTCCCTTGTATTAGGTGCAGCTGATCGCCACGCTGTACCTGCTGGCGGCGCACTTGCCGTAGATAGGGACGGTTTTTCGGGAGAAATTACTAGTACATTGCATAATCATCCGCTCGTGGAAGTCATAAATGAAGAACTTACGCATATACCGGAGGAAGGGATTGTTGTTATTGCAACAGGTCCACTTACCTCCCCCGCTTTATCTGCAGAAATTAAGGGACTGTTAGGTGAAGAGTATTTCTATTTTTATGATGCTGCTGCACCGATTGTTGAGAAAGACAGTATTGATATGAATAAAGTATATCTGGCTTCCCGTTATGACAAAGGAGAAGCGGCATATCTGAACTGTCCAATGACTGAAGAGGAGTTTGACGTGTTTTATGATGCGTTGATTTCTGCGGAGACGGCAGCGCTCAAGGATTTTGAGAAAGAGATATACTTCGAGGGCTGTATGCCTATTGAAATCATGATGAAGCGCGGTAAGCAAACGGCATTATTTGGACCGATGAAACCTGTAGGGCTTATTAATCCGCACACAGGTAAGCTTCCATATGCGGTAGTTCAGCTTCGTCAGGATAACGCTGCTGGAACGCTTTACAATCTTGTTGGCTTTCAAACGCATTTGAAATGGGGCGAACAGAAGCGTGTATTCTCGTTGATTCCGGGTCTTGAGAACGCTGAGTACGTTCGGTATGGCGTAATGCATAGAAATACCTTTATTAATTCCCCTAAACTCTTGCATCCTACTTATCAAATGAAGGGCAAGGAAAGGCTGTACTTTGCTGGACAGATGACAGGTGTAGAAGGTTATGTAGAATCAGCGGCCTCAGGCTTGATTGCCGGCATTAATGCTGCTAGAGCCGCACTCGGTCAAGAAGGACTGATCTTCCCTCAGGACACGGTGCTTGGCAGTATGCCTGCTTATATCACTTCTGCTGATCCGGAGCATTTTCAGCCTATGAATGCCAACTTTGGCCTTTTGCCGAAGGTAGAGAAGAAAATCCGTAATAAAAAAGAAAAGAATGAGATGCTAGCGCATCGTGCACTTGACAGTCTTGCGGAGTATGCTAATCGTACGGGTCTCGCTTATACAGAGCCGGAGGCTGTCGATAACGAAAGTCCATCATCTTAAGGAGGTAACTACAATCATGGTACCCAGCTTTCATGCGACTACAATTTGTGCTGTAAGACATAACGGACAGGCAGCTATAGCAGGTGATGGTCAGGTTACATTCGGAGAGAGTGTAATTATGAAGACGACGGCTAGAAAGGTTCGTCGCTTATACCGGGGACAAGTAATAGCAGGGTTTGCAGGTTCTGTGGCGGATGCGATCACCTTGTTCGAAAAATTTGAAGGCAAGCTGGAGGAGCATCATGGAAACCTGCAGCGCGCAGCCGTAGAATTAGCGAAAGACTGGCGTCAAGATCGTATTCTTCGAAAACTTGAGGCATTGATGATTGTTATGGACAAGGAAGGCATGCTATTAATCTCCGGAAACGGTGAAATTATCGAGCCGGATGATGATGTGCTTGCTATTGGTTCAGGTGGTAATTTTGCACTTGCTTCCGGTCGTGCGCTTAAACGTCATGCTCCAGCACTTGCTGCTGCGGATATAGCTCGAGAGGCTCTTCAGATTGCATCTGAAATATGTGTGTACACTAACTCCAATATTATTGTTGAGCAATTATAGGCTCAGTGCCATAGAGACAAGGAGGAATTCACGATGGTGAATCAATCGCTAACACCCCGTCAGATTGTAGCCGAATTGGATAAATATATTGTAGGTCAGAAACAAGCTAAGAAATCGGTAGCTGTCGCGCTTCGTAATCGTTATCGGCGCAGTCTACTCGCTGAGGAACTGCGTGATGAAGTTGTTCCTAAGAACATCTTGATGATCGGACCTACTGGTGTAGGGAAAACCGAGATTGCCCGGCGTCTTGCTAAGCTTGTTAATGCTCCGTTCATCAAGGTGGAGGCAACCAAATTCACAGAGGTGGGTTATGTAGGGCGAGATGTGGAGTCTATGGTGCGTGATCTGGTAGAGACCTCTATTCGTATGGTGAAGCTTGAACGTACGGAAAAGGTCAAGGACCGTGCAGAAGAACTGGCTAACGAGCGGATTGTCTCTATTTTAGTGCCTTCGTCTTCAAAAAATAAATCTCAGAAGAATCCTTTTGAGATGATTTTTGGCGGGAACTCTTCGCAAGAGGATTCTAAAGAAGATTCCGAACCGGATGGAAGCTTAAGTGAACGCCGTCGCGGGGTTAGATTTAAGCTGCTAGCTGGTCAATTGGAAGACGATATCATTGAAATAGACGTTGAGGATACAGCGCCATCTATGCTGGATATGTTTGCGGGGCAAGGGAACGACCAGATGGGGATGAATATGCAAGAAATGTTTGGTAGTTTACTTCCGAAGCGGACGAAGAAGCGCAAGCTTCCTATCCGTGAGGCTCGTAAAGTACTGATTCAGGATGAAGCGACCAAACTAATTGATATGGACGATGTCATTCAGGAATCTGTGACACGCGCTGAACAATCGGGTATTATTTTTATCGATGAGATTGATAAGGTTGCAAGTCAAGGCAAGGGTTCCGGTCCCGATGTATCACGTGAAGGTGTGCAAAGAGATATTCTTCCAATAGTAGAGGGTTCTACAATCATGACAAAATACGGTCCTGTAAAGACGGATTATGTGCTATTCATGGCTGCCGGGGCATTTCATGTTGCTAAACCTTCTGATCTGATTCCTGAGCTTCAGGGTCGTTTTCCGATTCGCGTAGAACTGAGCAGTCTGACGCTGGAGGATTTTGTATCCATTTTAACAGAGCCAGAGAATGCTTTGACAAAACAATATGTTAATTTGTTAAAGACTGAGGACATTGAAGTGGAGTTCCAGAAGGATGCTATTTATGAAATCGCCAAAATAGCGGCTTCAGTGAACCAAAATATGGAGAATATAGGTGCTCGGCGACTTCATACCATTTTGGAGAAGTTATTAGAGGATTTATCATTTGAAGCACCAGAGTTGACTTTGGACAAAATGGTAATTACACCTGAGTATGTGCGTGAGAAATTGGCAAGTATTGCACAGGATCGTGATTTAAGTCAGTATATTCTCTAAAGCGACAAAATTTATTCATTGGAATTTGGGCATAAGGAATTAGAAAATTACAATATAGTGTCAGTTAAAGGGAAATAAATGTAAAAATATGCAATTAAAAAGATATTTTTGAATGAAAAAAGGAATAAAATAGCAATAAAGTGCTTAAAGCCCTGTCTTTTTTAAAAAGATAGGGCTTATTTCTTATTGTAATAATATACAAATTAAATGAAAATCAATGTATGTGAAAATACTAATAAGTTATACTTTGCGACAAGGTTCGACGTGAAAGTTGATAAATAGAGGACTTTTATACTTTATTTGTCGAAATCAAGCAGGTTTTTTAAGGAAAGTTGTGGAATTCATTTCATTATGATAGCTTTGAAAGGAGGAATTATCTTGGGATTGCTGAATAGTGTCAGTTTTCAACGATTGCAGGGAGGCATTGATGCTGCCTACAAACGACAAAATGTTCTAGCAAATAACGTGGCTAACGAAGATACGCCAAATTTCAAACGTTCTGATGTTTCATTCGAAAGTTTCCTTCAGCAACAGGAAAGTGGAATAAAACCTACACTTAACGCGAAGGTAACGGACTCCCGACATTTTCAATTTGGTACCAACACTATTGTACCGGCTGCTGTCGTTAGTACGGATGAGACTACCTCTATGAATAATAACGAGAACAATGTGGATGTAGAACGAGAAATGGCGTTAAGCGCTGAGAACCAACTCAGGTATAGTTCTTATGTCGAACAGATTAACAGTCAGATTTCGATGATGCGAGCTGTAATTCAAGGAGGATAAGATTGCATGAACTTTGGGAGTAGTTTTGGAATAAGTGCATCAGCATTAACAGCTCAACGATTACGGATGGACGTAATCTCCTCCAACGTGGCCAATGCGGAAACTACCAGAGCATCGGTGGTTGATGGCAAAGCCGTTCCTTACCGGCGTAAGCTTGTTGTTATGGAGGCTACAGAAAGTAATAAGTTCTCAAATATACTAAATTCGAAAATGAACGGTAGTAGCAGTGAAGGCGTAAAGGTTCAGTCCATTATTGAAGATGATTCTCCGTTAAAGCCGGTATACAATCCAAGTCATCCTGATGCGGATGCCGAAGGTTATGTTTATATGCCAAATGTGGATATTACCAAAGAAATGGTAGATATGTTATCTGCATCACGTTCATATGAAGCTAATGTAACGATGCTGAATGCATCTAAAGCTATGGTGAGTAAAGCGTTAGAAATTGGTCGCTAAACGTAATTCACAAGGGTCGCTTCCAAAGTGAGTTTTGTACGAAGTGAATTTAGGAAGCATAGGCTTACAAAACTTTTAGGAGGGAAACAGTTGATACAGAATATCACTAATGGAGTTCAAGCTGTACAGCAGCTTGCCATGAAACCAACATCTACCGAAGCTTCGTCCACTCCTGCTAATTCCATGGAGAGCTTTGGTTCTTATCTTGAGAATGCACTCAATCAAGTAGCAGATCAGGAACAACAAGCAAAGGATATGAGTAATAAATTTGTATTGGGAGAAGTGAATATAGACGAAGTAATGATTTCTTCCCAACAGGCTTTACTGAGTTTGCAGTTGACTACACAAGTCCGGAACAAAGTGATTGAAGCCTATCAAGAAATTATGAGAACTCAAATTTAATTAAATCCTAGCTTAGTTCCGGATGGGGTGACACTGTGAATGAAAGATTTGCCCAATATCGGGAGAAGGTTACCCTGTATTGGAACAGATTTAGTGGTAAACAGAAGATTTTATTCTTTTCAACATTGTTTATCATTCTAATAATAATCGTAGTATTAACCATGCAGCTTTCAAAGACAGAATATGAAGTGGCGTTTCAAGATTTGGACAGCACAGATTCAGCGGGAGTAATGAACTACTTGGATACAGCAGGTGTTTCATACCGATTAAGCCAAGATGGAAAGAGCATCTCAGTGCCAAGCACAGAAGCGGCTCGAATAAAGGTGGATATCGGTTCTCAGGGGATTGTTCAGGGGGGCTCTATCGGTTATAAGGTCTTTAATGAAAATTCGTCAATGATAGGAACGACAGATAGTGAGTTTAATGTGAAGTATAATAATGCATTAAACGGTGAAGTAGAACAGCTAATGAGACGTATGCAAGGAATTAAGGATGCTAAAGTACTGATTAATCTGCCTAAAGAGACAGTTTTTGCATCTCAGGCGGATCAAGAACAAGCATCTGCATCCGTTGTGCTTTCATTTAATCCGGGATTCAGACCCAGTCAAGATAATATCGATGGGTACTTCAACCTTGTAAAGACTGCGGTTCCAAATCTACCAATTGATAACATTACGATTGCTAATAATGAAGTTGAGTTAATGCCAACGGCCAAAGGTGGACAAGCAGGAGTTTCTAACCAGGTCGAAGAGAACTTCGCTCTACAGAAGAAATTCGAAGAAGAAGTCAAGAAAGATGTGAAACAATTCCTTAGCACTCTTACGGGTCCAGATAAAGTTGATGTTCTTGTGTTTTCGAAGCTGAACTTTGACAAGGAAAATCGGAAGGAAAATCTTGTAACCCCTGTGGATACAGAGAACATGAAGGGGATTGAGATCAGTTCACAAATTATCAGTAATTCGTATTCGGGTCAGGGAAATACAACTGGCGGAGTGGCAGGCACTGGTTCACAAGATGTAACGGGCTACCCTTCACAAGCCGGCACGGATACTTCTACTTCAGAGGAATCTTCTGAGACGAGGAACTATGAAGTTAACCGAATTACTAAGGATGTTATCGCTAGTCCCTTTACTGTAAAAGATTTAACCATAAATGTTGCGGTTGAACCACCTACAGGACAAAATACTTTGGATGCTGCTACATCGGCAGCGATTCAAAACATTTTGGTAAATATTGTTCGTGCTTCTCTTGCAGATTCAGGTACTACATATACAGACGCTGATTTAACCAAAAAGGTTTCGGTGTATTCTCAACAATTTGGTGGTAATGCTGCTAATACCGCACCAGGTGGTCTTGCCACATGGATGTTATGGGCTATCGGAGCAGCTGCATTGCTGGTTGGAGCAGGTGGAGGATATCTAATCTATCGGAGTCGTAAGAAGACTGTGGAAGAGGAAGATGAAGACATTCCATTGCAGGTTCCTACCGAATTTCCATCTATTAATTTGGAAAGTGTGACGAATGACAGTCAAGTTCGTAAGCAATTGGAAAGTTTGGCGAAGAAGAAGCCAGACGAATTCGTGAATTTGCTACGTACATGGCTTGCAGACGAACAGAGGTGAACTAATGGCAAAGGCTAGTCAGCAGGGGCTTAGTGGTCGTCAAAAGGCCGCGATCCTGCTTATCACACTAGGGCCCGAGGTATCGGCGCAAATATTCAAACATTTAAGAGACGAGGAGATTGAACAACTCACTCTTGAAATCGCCAATGTCCGTAAAGTGGACAGCAGTGAGAAAGAGTCAATCATGTCTGAGTTCCATCAGATATGCCTCGCTCAGGAATATATTTCACAAGGCGGTATTAACTACGCCAAAGAGATTTTGGAGAAAGCACTTGGTTCAGCAAAAGCGATGGAGGTCATTAACCGTCTGACCGCAACTTTACAGGTAAGACCCTTCGATTTTGCACGCAAAGCTGATCCAAACCAGATTTTGAACTTTATCCAGAATGAGAATGTTCAGACTATCGCACTTGTATTGTCTTATCTGCAATTCGAACAAGCAGCAGCCATTCTCTCCTCGTTACCTCAAGAGAAGCAGGCAGAGGTAGCTAGAAGAATTGCTGTAATGGACAGCACCTCTCCAGAGGTCATTACACAAATTGAACGAGTGCTGGAGCAGAAGCTTTCTGCTACTGTAACTCAGGATTATACAAATGCTGGCGGTATCGAATCAATCGTACAAATCTTGAATGGAGTTGACCGGGGGACAGAGCGCACAATTCTGGATTCTCTCGAAATTCAAGATCCAGAGCTCGCCGAGGAAATCAAGAAGCGGATGTTCGTATTCGAGGATATCGTCAATGTGGACAATCGTTCGATTCAGCGTATTATTCGTGATATTGATAATGCGGACCTGCAGCTTGCCCTTAAGGTTGCAAGTGAAGAAGTACGAGATGTCATTTTCCGGAATATGTCCAAACGTATGGCAGAGACATTCCGAGAAGAAATGGAGTACATGGGCCCGGTGCGGTTGCGTGATGTAGAAGAAGCACAAACGCGCATTGTAGGTACGATTCGCAGACTCGAAGAGTCTGGAGAAATTATCATCGCTCGTGGCGGAGGAGATGACATCATTGTCTAAGCTGATTAAGCATTCTCAGTATGTTCCAGTTGATGTACTGAAAAGATTGGAGCAGGCCCGGCACTATGCGGGCCTAACTGAGGAGCCCGTTCCAGAGGAGACTGTAAGCGAGACTCACTATCATGATCCTGCTCGTGAAGAGGCAGAAGTAGCACGTAAGCAAATGCTTAAAGACGCCCAAGAATTTGCTGAAGAGCAGGTTCGAAATGCCTCTCTAGAAGCGGAACAGATTGTTGAATCCTCAAAAGCGGAGGCTGAAGAGTGGTGGAAGAAGCGGCGTGAGCAGGATGAACATCTGGTAGAGGCTGTCAAAGCCGAGGCTTATCAGCTAGGGTATCAGGAGGGTGTCTCTCAAGCTGAACAAGAGATGAAGCTCAAGGTTGCAGCGATGATGGATGAAGCACGTGCTGTTTTGGCTGAGGCATATAAGGCAAGAGATGTCATTATTCAGGAAGCTGAACCTTTCTTAGTAGAGTTAAGCTGTGATATTGCCGAGAAAATTGTGGACAAGCAGTTAACGGTAGAACCGCAGTTTGCAATGGATTTGATTCGGAAGAATCTGGCTCGTAAACGTGAGCAGGGGTTGATCTCACTGTGCGTATCACCTGCGCAGTTCGCTTTCGTAAACGCAGCAAGGGAAGAACTGTCATTAGCGGTTGACTCACAGGCTGAATTACAGATCTTGCCTGACTCGACTGTGAAAGATCAAGGTTGTGTAATCCGCTCCTCCTTTGGCAGCATAGATGCCCGAATTGATACTCAGCTTGCAGAAATCAAGAAAGAGCTGGTTAGAATCGCGCTGGACACCGATGAGCAGAGAAATGGGGAAGAAGATGCTTGATAGTAACCGTTATAAGGAGCAACTTCGTAATCTCGATCCGGTAAGGATCAATGGGAAAGTGACGCAGGTTATCGGTCTTATGGTTGAATCGGAAGGACCTGATGCTAGCATTGGAGATGTCTGCTACATCTATCCTTCTAAAGGAAATAAGCCGCTGCAAGCTGAAGTCGTTGGTTTCCGTGACAACAAGGTGCTATTAATGCCACTTGGAGAACTGCAAGCTATTGGACCTGGCTGTGATGTAGTGGGTACAGGCAAGCCGCTTAGTGTGCAAGTGGGTTCAGAATTGTTGGGCAAGGTACTGGATGGACTTGGACAACCGCTTGATGGTTCTCTAATCCCAGCTCGAATGCCACATAGTTCTACCTTTAACATTCCGTCCAATCCACTCAATAGACCACGAGTCCAAGAACCAATTAGCATCGGAGTAAGAGCGATAGATGGCTTGCTAACGATCGGTAAAGGTCAGCGGGTGGGGATTTTCGCCGGTTCAGGGGTGGGCAAAAGCACGCTCATGGGGATGATTGCACGTAATACATCGGCAGACGTTAATGTTATCGCTTTGATAGGTGAACGTGGCAGGGAAGTGCTGGATTTTATAGAACGCGATCTGGGACCTGAGGGTTTGCAGCGGTCAGTCGTTATCGTTGCTACATCAGATCAGCCCGCATTAATTCGAATTAAGGGAGCTCTTATTGCTACAACGATTGCTGAGTATTTTCGGGATCGAGGGCTTAATGTAATGCTGATGATGGATTCTGTGACTCGGTATGCTATGGCTCAACGTGAAGTTGGACTTGCAGTAGGGGAACCGCCAGCTATGAGGGGTTACACACCATCGGTGTTTGCAAGCTTGCCCAAACTACTAGAACGTGCCGGAACAGGTCCTACGGGGTCTATAACAGCCTTTTACACTGTACTGGTTGATGGCGATGACATGAATGAACCGATCGCTGATGCTGTTAGAGGGATACTCGATGGTCATATCGTCCTTAATCGAAGTATTGCGAACAAAGGGCATTTTCCAGCAATAGATGTGCTTTCCAGCATTAGTCGTGTAATGAAGGATATTGCGCCAGAAGAACAGATCGCTGCAGCAGAGAATGTGAAGCGACTAATGGCTGTATACAAGGATTCAGAGGATTTAATTAATATCGGAGCGTATCAAAGAGGCTCGAATGCTCAAATCGATGAGTCGATGGAGTATATAGACAGTATATGGGAATTCACCAAACAAAGGGTGAATGAAAAAGTTACGCTGGCTGAAGTTCAACAGTCTTTAATTTCACACTTCTCGAGGAGTTGATTCAGTATTATGAGATTTCATTATACTTTTCAAAAAGTCGTTGACTTGAAGGGCAATGAGAAGACACAGGCAGAATGGATGCTCTCAAGCGCGCTTGGAGAATTGCAGGCACAAGAAAGAAGCCTGGATGAACTCACCTTTCAGCGGAGCGCTATCATGTTATCCTTACAAAATGCCGCAGAACAAAGGACACCTATGGCGAAGATTCGTGAAATGCAAGAGTATGTAGAATACCTGGATATATGCATTGCCCGTAAGCATACGGACATTAGAAGTGCACATCAGGAAGTCTTGAAGAAGCAAGACCAGTTAAGCACAAAGGTATTAGACGAAAAAGTATGGTTAAAGGCAAAAGATAAGGCTGAGACACAGTTTCAGCAAAGTATGATTTTACGGGAACAAAACGAACTGGATGAGATGGCAACCGTCCGCTTCGCGATGAAATCCCTCTAACCCGGGAGGTTTCCGCTAGTGGCTAACAATGATATGGAACTTGAAAATGAAGGGTCAGCGGGGAAATTTGAGCGGTTCTTATTTTTAATGATACCGATTATCTTCACGCTAGTACTGCTTGGAGTACTGTTGACGCTTTTTAATATGGACATTCGTAATAATGTGCTTGAGGTTGCGAATAAAATTCCTATCCTGGAAAAATGGGTTCCTGATCCGCCTGGAGATCCTTCTAAACCGAAGGAAGAAAGCAAAAAGCAGGAAGTGAGCTCAGCGACAACGATTAAGGAGCTTAAGGCTCAGCTCGCCCAACAGGAAGAGAACCTGAAGAAGGTCACTGATGAAAAAACAGCCCAGGATACCAAGGTTCAGGCGCTAGAGTCGCAGATCGATGGAATGAAGACAGAAGCTGCTGCAGCTGCTGAGGTAAACGCGGAGGAAACAGAAGACCCATATCAAAAGCAGGTTGCTGATCTGGCAAAGCTCTACGCGGGTATGAAAGCTTCCAAAGCTGCGCCGATTATGGAGAATTTGACTACAGAAGAAATGGTGCAAATATTCAGCGTAATGAATAAAGCAAGTAAGACTGCGATTCTGGAAAAAATGGATCCTCAAAAAGCGGCCGATGTCACGATTAAGTTGAAAGAAACTACCTCTTCGAGTGATATGGCTATTGCCGCTCTTCAATCTAGATTGAAAAAAGAAGCAGGCACTGCTCCAACGACTAAAACCAGTACAAATCTGGATAAGGAAAAGTTGAACCAAACCTTTAGTTCAATGACGCCTGCCAATGCAGCTTCTCTACTAGGAGAAATGTACAAGATTAGCCCTGATAAAGTAGTAACGATTATGAATACCGTAAGTGATAGTGCTCGTTCTTCGATTTTGGGGGAAATGACTAAAAATGATAGTGCGCAAACTGCGAAGATTGTTAATCGTTTGATGGGCGCTAAATAAATATTGAAAGGAGGTGAAAATAACATGAGTTTAGTTGTTCAATCGCTTGTGAGTGCAAATACAACAGCTGCAAGTGGTAGTTCATCAACATCTACTGGAACATCAACTGCTGTACCTTTCGCTCAGACATTAGTGCAAACAATGGGAGGAACTACAGCGAACAACACATCGGTGCCCACTGATCCTTTACTGGGAAACATAGCCTCTTTATTGCAAGGTCTTCTAAAGGAAGTTCAAACGACTGGAGAAGATCAAGGGGGACAAGACACTCAGAATTCTGATCTCATCGAGAAGCTTACTGCTGATGTTGAAAATCTGGATGATACCATCCATAGCGATCCTGCTATTTTGGTAGCTTTGCAAGCTTGGCTACTTCAGGTCTCTGCTCTTCTATCAGGAAGTCAAGCGACAGAGGGCGATGCTGCATCAGAGACGGAGTCGGCAGGAAGCTTGTCACCGTTAGCACAGAATGCAGATACGCTGAGATTTGCTGTTCAAGATGATTTACAGAGTTTAGTTACTATGATTCAGGAAGCTGCAGTAAGTGGTAACGATGAAGTTGCAAGTAAGGGAGTAAGTTTATTAAATAACTTCACGGCACTGCTAGAACAGACCTCGGCTAACAGTAATAAGGGTAAGGGGAAGGTCTCCAGTTTGAATGATAGTTCTGGTGTATCTGTACAACAACCTATTGTAACTGAAAGCAACGGTAAAACGGTGGACAAGACCATTCAAAATCTAAGTAACCGTGCTGGAGAAGCTGCTGTAAGTAAGAATGAGGGAGTCCTAACTTCGACTGTGACCTCAGGGACTATTCAAGATCCTGAAGCAGAGCCTGCGAATACTCCAGTGATGAAGAGCAGTACAGCCGGAGAAACGAAGCTGGTCGAATCAGCACAAGACTTCACATCAGGGACTACCACCATTGAAGGGGATCATGAGGTTGTAACTGCCGGTCAACTAGCTCTTCGGGGAGGAATTACAGCTCCGCTGAAGGCTGAGGTTCCAGTAGCACCTGTACCCGTTCATCAATTTGCACAGGAAATGACTGGTTTTATTACAGGTAAATTGGAGATTGTGCAAAAAGGCGGAGTAGCTGAGGCTACGATATCACTCTTTCCAGAAAATCTCGGACAAGTAGATGTTAAGATTACTATGCAAAACGGCCATCTGGTTGCTCAGTTTATGACTGAACATTCTGGAGCTAAGGATATGTTGGAACAGCAAATGAACCAGCTTAGAGCGGCATTGCAGTCCCAGGGCCTCCAAGTAGAAAAGTTGGAAGTCACACAAAATAATACCCCTCTCAATTCACAATGGGGTCAAGAAGGACGCCAACCTGGTTCTGGAAGTGGTCAGCAGGGAAGACGCTCCAAAGAAAGTCGTGAGGAAGCTAATGATGCCATTCTTGCCGCAGAGCTAAATGGTGAATGGAAAGATTGGGTTTCAAACGCAGGGCAAGAAGATGATAATCAAGGGAACTCCTTCTCTGCCAAAGCTTAAACTTATCACAATTGAAAGAGAGGTGAACGGTTATGACAACAACAACTCCTCCTGTTTCTACCAAAGACCAGTGGAATTATACAACTCCTGAATCTACTAAAACGACAGGGAATTCTGTGTTGGGTAAGGATCAGTTTTTGAAGATATTGATCACCCAGCTGCAGAATCAAGATCCGATGCAGCCGATGCAAGATAAAGAATTTATTGCCCAAATGGCACAGTTTACATCTGTTGAGCAGCTGATGAATATCTCGACACAGCTTACATCCATGAATCAGTCTCTTGGCTCAGTATCCGGCTTGATTGGTAAAGATATCACATGGACGGATACCGCCACAAATCTACCTAAGACAGGGAATGTTGAATCAATCGTTGTCAGCAAGGGGATTCAATATGCGGTTGTGGGGAAAGACAGAATTGCTTTAACCGATATTACACAAATTCAGAATCCCTCAACAACAGAGAATGGTTCTGGTACAGATAGTAATACTCCGGAGAATAACGGAGGAAGCGGGGAGACAGTATGAGTGACAGGCTAACTATTGGCCAAATGTATCCTGCGTCCCTTCATTCCGCCACATTACAGCGATCTTCATTACCGAAGCAGACTTTGACTGGAGAAGCAACCTTTGAGAGTGTTCTGCAACAAAAGCTTCTAAAATTCAGCAATCATGCCGCTAAGCGACTTGAACAAAGAGGAATTGAGCTTGGAAGCAGACAACTGGATGAGATTTCTTCTGCTGTAGATAAAGCTGCTGCCAAAGGCAGTAAAGAATCCTTGATATTAATGAAGGACTTGGCATTTATCGTAAGTGTTCCAAATCGCACGGTTGTAACAGCTATGGATGGAAATTCGATAAAAGATAATGTGTTTACACAAATAGACAGTGCCATTGTAATTTCATAAACGGCTGGTCCTAACGGAAAGCCGAGGTGGCCGCTGACCGACTGACGCGGTCCCAATCCACTTAGTAAGTTATTAGGACTCTATAATCTGGGAGGACAACAAACATGTTAAGATCTATGTATTCAGGGGTTTCAGGGATGAGAGGCTTTCAGACTAAGCTCGATGTAATCGGTAATAACATTGCCAATGTCAATACAATTGGCTTTAAATCCGGACGCGTTATGTTTAAGGACATTATGAGTCAAACGGTTTCTGGAGTAACAGCTCCAAGTGATGATGGCGCTGGTGGTGTGAATGCTAAACAAGTCGGACTGGGTGTAAGCATCGCTTCTATTGATACACTCCATTTGGCTGGTAGCGCTCAAACTACTAATAATCCGACAGATTTGCGTATTGACGGCGATGGTTTTTTCCTAGTGAAGCTATCAGAAGACCAAGAAACACCATTCTTGACTCGTGCAGGAGATTTCCACATAGATGCTGCGCGTAACCTTGTTACTTCTGACGGATTACATGTGCTAGATTCCGGAGGTGGACTGATTCAACTGGGTGATGATGTAACAGCATTCTCCATTTCCAATGATGGAACAATTGTTCAGACTATGGCAGATGGAACGACTGAAGCAGGTGTACAGATTGGAGTAGCCAAGGTTACTAATCCATCTGGTCTAGAGAAAATCGGTGGTAATCTGTACCGTATGACGCTTAATGCGAATGCAGAAGGCGAACTTGTACCGACTACAGCGAATAATACAGAAGATGGTACTGGGTCGATCATATCTGGTCAACTCGAAATGTCCAATGTGGATCTTACGAATGAATTTACAGAAATGATCGTATCGCAACGTGGATTCCAGGCGAACTCTCGTATCATTACGACTTCTGATGAAGTGCTGCAGGAAGTAGTAAACCTGAAGCGTTAATTTTATCAATAATTTAGTATTTATTTAATGGTTAACGCGAAGTCGTGGGGGAGATACTCCTCCCCCTATTTTTGTTAGGAGGCCTGTTATGATATCGGTAACGAGATTAAATGGAACACCGATGTGGATCAATGCCCTACTGGTAGAAATGGTAGAAGAAAGCCCGGATACATATATTACGCTCGTAACCGGAAAAAGACTGATCGTGCTTGAAAAAGCGGATGAAGTTATTACGAAGATCCGGGATTATAACAGGGACATAGGCACATATGCTGCCACCATTAAAGTCCAGTCAATGGAGGAGCTAACATGAAGAAGATGCTGCCGTGGTTACTTACGATTTTGCTTGCGATTACACTTATTGTGATAGCCGCATTTTTATTAATGGACAAGATCTTTCCGAAAGATACGAATGATGTAAATGCTGCGGTACAAAGTGTGGAAACCAAACATTTAACTGCAGATGAAATCGTCGAACTAACGGCAGAGATCAAAGACATCAAAACAAATCTTGCTGATCCCGATTATATCGTTCAAATAGATTTCGCTTTCCAATTGAATTCTGCGAAATCAAAGGAAGCATTCGAGAAAATAAAAGAGATCAAAATCAAGCCAATTATTATCAAAACGCTTGCAGATACCAAACCTGAGGAACTTAACGGAGCAAATGGCAAAGATCAGCTTAGCAGCAAGCTTGTTAATTTGATCAATAAGACATTGACCGAAGGCAAAATCACTCAGATCGAAGTCACCAAATACCTTTTGGCTTCTATGTAGCTTCAGGCCTGATAATTCTTTGATGGGGGGGTGATTGAATTGGTTGATGTACTATCACAAAACGAAATAGATGCTCTACTTGCTGCACTTTCTTCAGGTGAGATGGATGCCGATGAACTTAAAAAGGAAGAAACTCAGAAGAAGATCCGATCTTATGACTTTAAACGGGCTGTTCGCTTTTCTAAAGATCATATCCGTAGTCTTACAAGGATTCATGACAATTTCGCCCGCTATCTTACAACGTACTTTTCAGCCCAATTACGCACCTTCGTGCAGATTAATGTCGTTCAAGTAGAGCAGCTCCCTTATGATGAATTCATACGTTCCATTCCAAAAATGACAATACTGAACATTTTTGAAGCTGAACCTTTAGAAGGTCGAATGGTAATGGAGGTTCATCCAAACATTGCTTTCGCTATGCTGGACAGATTGCTGGGAGGTTTTGGGACAGCGCCTTCCAAAATTAATGCCTTAACTGAGATTGAAACAACGATCATGGAGCGTATCTTCAGCAGATGCTTTGAGAGCTTGCAGGAAGCTTGGAAGACTGTGCTGGATATCCATCCGCGCATGGAAGCGCTCGAAACGAATCCGCAGTTCATGCAAATTGTATCCCCCAACGAGACCATTGCATTAATCTCGTTAAGCACCAAAATTGGAGATACAACAGGCATGATCAATCTTTGCATACCGCACGTCGTTCTGGAACCAATCATGTCTAGACTATCTGTTCACCAATGGTTTGTAACAGAGAAGAAGACGCGGGATGCAGATGAACTTGAAGCCATTAAGGCCAGAGTTCATAAGGCGAAATTGCCGATTGTCGCTGAACTTGGAGAATCACGCTTATCAATATCTGAGTTTCTTGGGCTTAGCGTCGGTGACGTGATCTCTCTTAACAGGAATGTAGATTCCGGACTCTCGATTAAGGTAGGGGAGAAACTTAAGTTCATCGGAAGTCCTGGAATGGTGAAAGACCGGGTAGCCGTGCAAATAGACGAGATTGTCAGTGAAGGAGTTGAAGAATTTGACGAGTAAAGATTATTTATCCCAAGAAGAAATCGACGCCCTTCTGAGACAATCTGCGGAAGGCTCATTGGCTCCTACAGAGAAAACGGTAAATGACTATTTAACACCGTTTGAACAGGATGCTTTGGGTGAAATCGGTAATATAACATTCGGTAGTGCTGCGACAGCACTTTCCACTTTACTTGGGAAAAAGGTTGATATTACAACCCCTCAAGTTTCCATCATTACACGCGGGGAGTTTGAAGTAGCCTTTCCAAAACCACATGTAGCAGTACACGTGGAATATGTAGACGGATTTCAAGGTATTAATTCACTTGTTATTAAGATTAGAGATGCACAGGTCATCGCCGATTTAATGCTAGGCGGGGAAGGTGAACCTAAGGATGAAGAATTGAATGAAATTCACATTAGTGCTGTGCAGGAAGCTATGAACCAAATGATGGGTTCTTCTGCCACATCAATGTCTACTATTTTCAATCGCTTTGTTAATATTTCACCTCCCGGTATAGACATCCTGAATATGTCCAGCGGTGAAGGCGTAGGCAGCTTGCCGAATGACGAAACCTTAATTCGCATTTCGTTCCGTCTTAAAATAGGAGATTTAATAGACTCTACCATTATGCAGCTCTTGCCTGTCCAGTTTGCTAAGGATATGGTAACGATGCTTCTGGGTGATGTAAGCCCTGCAGCACAGGAGGCTGCAGTTACGTCAACAGAGACTCCTGCTAAGCCAGTGCATGAGACGCCGCCTGTGGCTCCTCCAGTGCAGCAGGCACCTTCACAGCCCGCAGGAGAAACGCCTCCGCCATATCCGCCGCAGGGGATGCCTGGTTATCCTGGAATGCCGGAAGGCGGATATTATTATCCTCCAGCAGGCATGCCGGCGTATGGCATGCCGGGGATGCCGCCATACGGAATGCCGCCACAAGGCATGCCTTATGGGCAGACACCACCGCTTAGTCCTGAAGCTAATCGCAATGTAAATGTACAGCCTGTACAATTTGCTAACCTTAACGGTGGAGCTTTTGGTCATATTGATGAAAATAATTTAAATTTATTGATGGACATACCGCTTAGAGTAACCGTAGAATTAGGAAGGACCCAGAAGCAGATTAAAGATATTTTGGAAATGTCTCAAGGCTCGATCATTGAGCTGGACAAGCTCGCCGGTGAGCCTGTAGATATTTTGGTTAACAACAAGCTTATTGCCAAAGGCGAAGTCGTAGTTATCGACGAAAACTTCGGCGTACGCGTTACGGATATCGTCAGCCAGTGGGACCGAATTCAGAAATTACAATAAGCATACTTAGGGAGGATTTTGTAAAAATGGCTAACCGAATTCTAATCGTGGACGATGCAGCATTTATGAGAATGATGATCCGTGACATTTTGTCGAAAAACGGATTTGAAGTAGTGGGCGAAGCTCAGGACGGTTCTCAAGCTATAGAGAAATTTAAAGAACTGCGTCCGGACCTCATCACGATGGATATTACTATGCCTGAGATGGACGGAATCGCCGCCCTGAAAGAAATCAAGAAAGTAGATCCGGCTGCTAAGGTTATCATGTGTTCAGCCATGGGCCAGCAGGCTATGGTTATCGATGCTATTCAAGCGGGAGCAAAAGACTTTATTGTGAAGCCTTTCCAAGCAGACCGTGTTATCGAAGCTATCAACAAAACGTTGGGTGTGTAGGAAAGAGACATGCCCGTCAATTCAGAACCGCTCGGTAGCAATAACACCCTGCTGAATTTGCTTAACGTTATTATTGTCCTTGCGGTAATCATTGTACTTATTGTGCTGCTGATCCGTTTTCTTGGACGTCGTAATCAGACCTTTATGAGCGGGCGCTCCATTCGGACGCTTGGTGCAGTAGGGTTGGGACCTAACAAGTCGATGCAGGTTATTGAACTGGGAAGCAGCCTTTACTTAATCGGGATTGGTGAGAACATATCCATCTTGGATAAAGTCACTGATCCAGATGAGGTGGCTTTGATCATTGCAGCATTTGAGGATCAATCCTCTAACCAGAATAATTTTCTCGCACCGCTTATTGCCAAGGTTAAGGTTAAGCTGCGTGGGGAGGTTCCATCAGAGGAAATCGAACTTAGTGAAACATCATCTTTTTACGAGACACTGCAATCCAAGCTTCGTTCTGCACCAGAGCGTAAAGAGAAAATGGAAGAGTTGTTCCGGGATGATGCTACTAAGGATGTGTCGAGGAATTTATGAAAAAAAAGCTGATTCTTGCTATTCTGCTGTTCGGGTTCATTAGTATAGTTATGATGCGGCCGATACATGCTGATCCTATACCTAATGTTAATATTCAGGTCGGTAATGATGGTTCAAGTGGTGGTACCAGTTCCATATCAATTCTTCTTCTCGTTACGGTTCTGAGTATTGCTCCGGCGTTTCTAGTTCTTATGACCAGTTTTACTAGAATTGTAATCGTGCTCGGCTTTGTCAGAACCTCACTTGGTACTCAGTCCATGCCTCCGAATCAGGTGCTGGTAGGGCTTGCTCTATTTTTGACCCTGTTCGTTATGTCGCCAACTTTGGCACAAGTGAATGAAACGGCGTTACAGCCGTATATGAAGGGGACAATTACACAGACTGAGGCTTTTGATAAAGCTGCTGATCCGATGAAAGAGTTTATGTTTAAACAGACCAATTCCAAAGACCTTTTGTTATTTATGAAGTATACCGGTTATACGGGATCGGCTAAACCTGCTACATACAGTGATATTCCACTGACGGTGATGGTGCCTGCTTTCGCAATTGGGGAATTGAAAAAAGCTTTTACAATGGGCTTCTTAATTTTTATTCCATTTTTGATTATTGATATTGTTGTGGCGAGTACGCTGATGGCCATGGGGATGATGATGCTTCCCCCGGTCATGATTTCATTACCTTTTAAAATAATGCTCTTTGTACTGGTAGACGGCTGGTACTTAGTCATTAAATCACTACTTCTTAGTTTTAACACCTGACCTTAAGAGGAGGCATGAGGATTGAGTACGGAGTTTATAATCGGTCTAGCAAGCCAAGCCGTATATTTAGTGCTGGAAGTCAGCGCTCCCATGCTGATTCTTGGTCTGGTGGTAGGGCTAATAATCAGTATTTTTCAAGCTACGACACAGATTCAGGAACAGACGCTAGCGTTTGTTCCCAAAATCGTCGCAGTACTGCTGGCTTTATTGCTATTTGGTCCGTGGATCATCACGAAGCTAATTGACTTTACTAGCCAAATTCTAGGAAATCTTTATATGTATATTGGTTAAGCAATGAACATGGATACCCTATTGCAAAGTTTACCCGTCTTTTTGCTTATTTTTTGTCGAATTACCGCTTTTTTTGTTGTCGTTCCAGTGTTTTCTTCTCAAGGGGTACCGACAACTTTTAAGATCGGCATTTCTTTTTTTGTAGCTTTGGTAGTCTTTAGTGCTAGTGGAACCGGAATTACGATTCCGCAGGATTTTAGTTATATTTTGCTGATTATGAGAGAGGTATTAATAGGTCTTTTACTAGGTTTCATTGGATATTTGATGTTTATGGCGATTCAGACAGCGGGTTCTTTTATTGATATTCAGATTGGCTTCGGTATTGCGAACGTCATTGATCCTATGACTGGAACGTCAGCACCTATTCTCGGTAATTTCAAATATATGATAGCCCTGCTAATGTTTCTGAGTATGAATGGACATCACCATCTGCTAGATGCCATTGTATACAGCTATAAATGGATTCCTATGAATAATGATTTATTTCTACGCATGGTAGATGGTAGTTTATCAGAGTTTCTGGTCCGAACATTTGCGCAGTCGTTTGTATTAGCTTTTCAAATGTCTGCACCATTAGTAACCGCACTGTTTCTGACTGATGTTGGCCTTGCCTTTTTGGCGAGAACGGCTCCGCAATATAATGTATTCGTTATAGGGGTTCCGCTCAAAATCATTATAGGTCTTGCACTTCTTTTAGTGCTGATGCCAGGTCTGGCTGTGCTGTTTCAGAATCTCTTCGAAATTATGTTCGAATCCATGGAGAATTTACTGGGTCTCATGGGGAAGAAGCCGTAGGTGACCGTAAGGGGAGAGTATTATGCCTAAGACGAAGCGTTATAGACTAGATCTTCAACTCTTCGCCGGTGAAAAGACGGAAAAAGCAACCCCGAAGAAACGGCAGGATGCTCGTAAAAAAGGCCAAGTCGCCAAAAGTGCTGAGCTGTCTGGTGCGGTTGTATTGTTAGCTGCGGTAGTTAGCTTGATGATGTTTGGCGGTTTTATGAAAGAGCGTTTTATGAAGCTATACACGGACGTATTTCAGAATCGAATGATGCTGGACGTTACGCCTGAGAATATAACGCTGCTATTTAATCAGTATGGCTTGCAAATCTTGATTTTGCTAGCTCCATTACTTGGAATTACGTTTGTTATGGCGCTTGTCTCCAACTTGGCGCAGGTAGGCTTTATGGCTACGGGAGAGGGGATTACTCCTAAATTCAGTAAGATTAATCCTATAAAAGGTTTCAAAAATATTTTCTCTATGCGTTCTTTTGTAGAATTCCTGAAATCAATATTCAAGCTTCTAATTATTTCTTATCTGGTATATAGCACATTATGGGGAGAAAAGAAGAACTTTGCATCCCTGTCGCATATCAGTGCGGAGGGGATTTTTAAGTTTGCGGCCAAGCTGACGATGAGTCTTGGTTTGAAAATCGGGGTTGCTTTGCTAGTTATGGCTTTTCTTGACTTTATGTATCAGAAGTACGAACACGAAAAAAGTCTGAAAATGTCTAAGCAGGATATCAAGGATGAATACAAAAAAATGGAGGGTGACCCTCTAATCAAAGGCAAGATCAGGGAACGCCAACGTAGAATGGCCATGCAGCGCATGATGCAGGAGGTTCCTAACGCGGATGTAATTATTACAAATCCAACGCACTTTGCTGTTGCACTAAAATATGACGGTTCCAAGATGGAAGCGCCTCAGATTATTGCAAAAGGGCAGGATTATGTAGCACTTCGTATTCGGGAGCTGGCTAAAGAACATGGCGTCGTGACTATGGAAAATAAACCGCTGGCACGGGCATTATTCCAAAGAGCAGAAATTGGAGATGTCGTTCCAAATGATCTGTTTCAGGCTGTGGCTGAAGTGCTGGCATATGTATATAAGCTAAAAGGTAAGAGGAAATAAGGCGGGGGGGTTAGGACATTGAAAGCTAAAGATTTAACAGTTTTGCTAGGCATCATCGGTATCGTGCTTATGATGATTCTGCCTATCCCGTCCTGGCTTTTGGACGTTTTGCTTGTCATTAATATCTCTATAGCATTAATTATCATATTAGTGGCTATGAACACGAAGAATGCACTCGAGTTTTCAATTTTCCCTTCATTATTGCTGGTTACGACATTGTTTCGTCTGTCACTAAACATTTCGACAACAAAACTGATCCTGACCTACGCAGATGCCGGTTCGGTGGTATCTACTTTCGGTAGCTGGATCGCCGGCGGACAAATTGCCGTTGGATTTATCGTGTTTCTAATTTTGGTAGTGGTTCAGTTTATTGTTATTACCAAAGGGTCAGAACGTGTAGCTGAGGTAGGGGCGAGATTTACCCTGGATGCGATGCCCGGCAAGCAGATGAGTATTGATGCCGATCTTAATGCAGGTATGATTAACGAAACGCAGGCACGTGAACGGCGCCGTAATGTTGAGCGGGAAGCGGATTTTTTCGGAGCCATGGATGGTGCGAGTAAATTCGTTAAAGGAGACGCGATTGCGAGTATCATTATCCTGTTGATCAATCTTATTGGTGGATTTATTATCGGTATGGTTGTACACGGAATGGATTTTTCCACTGCGTTATCTACTTATTCCGTATTGACGATCGGGGACGGTCTAGTCAGCCAAATTCCTGCTTTGCTCATTTCGACTGCAGCGGGTCTTATCGTTACTAGAGCTTCATCGGAAGGAAATCTGGCAGAAGAACTAACTGGGCAATTGCTGTCCTATCCAAAGCTGTTATACATTGTTGCAGTTACTGTTGCTTTTCTAGGTCTCTTCACACCTATACATATGATTACTACGCTCCCACTAGCAGGTTTGCTGGCTTTTGCAGCCTATAGTATGGGACAGAATTTAAATCGAAAACAGATTGCCGAAGAGCAGCTTGTTGAAGAGAAGCAGATAGAAGAGGTACGAAGTCCGGAAAGTGTAATCAATTTACTCTCTGTAGATCCAATTGAATTCGAGTTCGGTTATGGTCTTATACCTTTGGCAGATACAGGTCAAGGTGGCGATTTGCTAGATCGTATCATCATGATTCGACGGCAATGTGCCCTTGAAATGGGTCTTGTAGTGCCTGTTATTCGCATTCGCGACAATATTCAACTAAAACCGAATGAATATGTCATAAAAATTAAAGGAAATACTGTCGGCGGCGGTGAATTATTACTTAATCACTACTTGGCTATGAGTCCAGGTTATGATGATGAATCTATAAACGGTATTGAAACCATTGAACCATCGTTTGGACTTCCTGCGCTATGGATTGATGAGTCGGTTAAAGAGCGGGCTGAATTGTCCGGGTATACCGTCGTAGATCCACCATCCGTTGTTGCAACACATTTGACGGAGCTCATTAAGCGGCACGGACATGAGTTGATAGGACGACAAGAAACTAAGATGCTGGTGGATAACCTAAGAGATAATTATCCAGTGCTTGTCGACGATCTAATTCCTTCCGTATTGGCGATTGGGGATGTGCAGAAGGTACTTGCCAAGTTGCTGCGCGAGAAGATATCGATCAGGGATTTGGTCACTATCTTTGAGACGTTAGCAGACTATGGGACGTACACCAAGGATCCTGATATTCTTACCGAATATGTTCGTCAGTCCTTGTCCAGACAGATTACTCAGCAATTCTCGCAAGTAGGAGAGACTCTGAAAGTTATCACGGTGGGACCTAATCTGGAGAAGAAAATTTCTGAGAGTGTACAGCAATCAGAACAGGGCAGTTACTTGGCACTGGATCCAGCTTCGACTCAAACGATCTATCAGCGGTTAAGCGAACAGATCAATCGACTGCTACAGTCTGGACAACAGCCCATCGTACTCACATCACCAACCATTCGTATGTATTTGCGACAGGTGATTGAACGGACAATGCAGGATATTCCTGTACTGTCTTATAGCGAACTAGAGCCTAACATTGAAATACAAAGCGTCGGAGTGGTGAATTTATGAGAGTGAAGCGTTATGTTGTCGATACGATGCCTGACGCCATGCATTCCATTCGCAGTGAGCTTGGAAGCGAGGCCGTCATTTTGAGTACAAAAGAAATCAAGATTGGCGGATTTTTAGGATTGTTTAAAAAGAAAAAAATAGAGGTTGTAGCGGCTGTTGAAAAAGCTCAACAGGGGAGTACTCCTGAAAAGCCTGTCAAGCCTGCGATGAACATTCCGCGCAGCGCTGTCCCGCAGGCTTACCAAAAAGCATCATCTACAACATCTACAGCTACTGTTACGTTGGAAAAGCCCGAAGAACCTAGGTCCTTTGCTGAGATCGCCGCAGCCTTGTCTGAAGCAATCGATGTAGAGCAATCGACGATAAAGCATCCAGAGCCCTTACAAGAATCTCCGAATGTTAGCAAGGATCATCACAAAGCGTCTGAAACAAATCAAGATGATATGACATCTGTATCTGCACTTTATGAGTCACTTGGACTGGAACAGACACCCGCCGTTGCTTCGGCTATTGATAATGATGTTCTTCGTGAGATTAGAGATATGAAGCTGTGGATGGAACGAATTGCTAGACAATCTTCGGGGGCTAGGGAGTTGCCGGACAGTCTTCAGCAGCTTAGAGATCTTTTGATTGAGCAGGAGATGGATACTGTACTTGTTGAAGAATGGATTAGTAATATCTCAGAACGTTGGGCAGATGAAGGACGTACTTGGGGGCCAGAGAAATTTCAGGAGTCCTTGAAAGAACAACTCGATGGATTTCTGGCAGGTCGAATCGCTGATGGAATTGCACAGGATACCCAAATTGTATATATTGCAGGGCCCACCGGAGTAGGGAAAACAACTACTATAGCCAAGCTTGCGGCTGAACAGCTTTTCAAATACGGACGCAAGGTTGGTTTTATCACCTCTGATACGTATCGAATTTCAGCTGTGGAGCAGTTGCGTACATACGCATCTATCCTAAATGTTCCGTTAGAGGTGGTTCAGTCGCCAGGTGATCTACAAAGAGCACTTTTTCGATTAGAGAGTTGTGATCTTGTAATTATGGATACAGCTGGACGGAATTATCGCAATGATATGCTTGTAGCAGAACTGCAAAGCTTGTTAGCGAAGGAATTAAGAAGTGAGACTTATCTTGTGCTCAGCTTGACCTCGAAAAGCCGTGATATGAAATTGATTGCAGAGCATTTCGGCAGGTACAGGCTGGATAAAGTTATTTTTACCAAGCTAGATGAGACGGGAAGTTATGGACCACTCTTTAACGTCCTGAATGATTTCCCTCTCACATTATCTTATATGACCAATGGTCAAAATGTACCTGACGATTTATTGATGGCTTCCAAAGAACAACTTAGTGAAATGCTTCTTGGAACAGGTGAATCATGATGGATCAGGCACAATCCTTGAGACAGCTTGTATCCAGTCAGGAGCCTAAGCTAGCTGAAAAAGGGGAAACATCCGCCCGTATCATTACTGTTTGTAGCGGTAAAGGTGGCGTAGGTAAATCGAATTTTACACTTAATTTCGCTTTAACCTTAAAAGCAATGGGAAAGAGAGTATTGCTGTTCGATGCAGATATTGGCATGGCTAACATAGACGTGTTAATGGGCGTGTCGGCGAAGTATAACCTATATCATCTGTTAAAAAGAGAAGCGGATATTGAGCAGATTATTCAGTTAGGACCGAACGGCCTTCCTTTTATAGCTGGTGGATCGGGCATGGATGAGTTGTTCTCCCTTTCGGAATCGGATCTTAATTATTTCACAGCCCAGATAGCTCATATAGCGGACAGCATGGATTATATTTTATTTGATACAGGTGCTGGATTATCTAAGGAAACGATGAAATTTATAACCTCTGCGGACGATTGCCTAGTAGTTACTACGCCAGAACCGACTGCTATTACAGACGCCTATGCTTTAATGAAGGTTGTGAATCGGACGCATCCGGAAATTTCATTTAAACTGATCGTGAATCAAGCAGGTGATGAAAGAGAAGCGTCAGTGACAAGTGATAAGATTCGTATGGCTGCCAGTCGTTTTTTACAATTAGATGTTTCCTATCTTGGTCATATAAGCTCAGATGCCCATGTAGTGCAGGCCGTCAAAAGGCAAACGCCATTCTCATTGGCTTTTCCAAACAGCGTTGCTGCAAGAGATATACATCGGCTAGCCCTAAGTTATTTGACCATAGATGGTAAAAAGGATACAAAAGTTCAAGGTATTAAAGGCTTTATCCATAAATGGTTAAAGCGAAGTAAATAATTGTTCTGAATCTGGAACAGAGGTGGAAATGATATGAAGCCATATAAAGTTTTGGTTGTTGATGATTCTGCATTTATGCGCAAGATCATTTCCGATTTAATTGAAAATGACGCTGACTTTCAGGTGACGGCAACAGCCACAAACGGGCGTGAAGCTATCGAGAAAATTAACAAGCTGCGTCCGGATCTAGTTACGATGGATGTGGAAATGCCGGAGATGAATGGCCTGGAAGCGCTGAAAATAATAATGGCGTCAGATCCGCTGCCAGTGATTATGCTGTCAGGTATCAATGAAGAGGGTATGAAGGAAACCATTCTTGCACTGGAATGGGGCGCTTTTGATTTCATTCGTAAACCTTCGATATCAAACTCTCAGGATATAACGGGAGTAGGGGAATCCCTAAGAGAACAAATGAAAGAAGCTATGTTGGCTCGGGAGCAGCGAGAAGCGCGAGCATCTGCATTTAAGATGCCTGACATTGCACCTTTAGAGCCATTAATGCCGACTGCTGCAAGATCGATACCAGACAAACCCAAGGCTACGCTTAAATCTTCTCTCAAAAATGAAGGGGTAAGGAAACCTCGGGGAAAACAGCCAGTAGATAGTACTATCCCTAAAGTAGCAACTAAACCAATAATCTCTGCTAAAACACCGGTATCTGAAAAGACCAAACCAAAGTCTAAAGTAGAGAATAAACCAACTCCCCGCAAACCGGTGATAGAATCTTTAGTGGAGGTATCCTCTGATCCTCCGGTACTTCCTCCGGATCGAATGGTTGGTAGCAAAAATTTGCAAAAATTAGTTGCTGTCGGTTGTTCTACAGGCGGCCCCCGTGCATTAAAGGTGCTTCTGGAGAAGATTCCCGCAGATTTTCCTGCTCCGATAGTCATTGTGCAGCATATGCCGCCTAACTTCACGAAATCACTGGCCCAGCGACTGAATACATTCAGTCCGCTAGAAGTGTTAGAGGCAGAGCAGGGGATGATATTACGAAAAGGGACTGCTTACATTGCGCCTGGAGGTTATCATTTACAAGTTACCCCATCAGCTAAAGGGCAATATGCAGTTGTACTCACGAAGGAGGAGGCGCGAAATGGCCACCGACCTTCAGTGGATGTTTTATTCGAATCATTGCTTCCACTCACATCGCTAGATCGGCATGTGTTGCTGATGACAGGGATGGGCAGTGATGGGGCAAGGATGATGAAATCTCTCTATGACTCAGGCGTAACCTCAACTTTTGCTGAAAGTGAAGAGACCTGTGTCGTATACGGGATGCCGCGATCTGCGGTGGAATTGCAGTGCGTCAAATATGTACTACCTTTGCAAGAAATTGCTCCAAGGCTAGTGCAAGCCGTTAAATAACGGAAAAGCGAACTCGAAGGGGAGGTGCTCTACTATGGACATGAACCAATATTTATCCATGTTTATTGATGAGTCGAATGATCATCTGCAGTCATTGAACGAGAGCATGATGGGGTTAGAGGCGAATCCTGAGGATCTTAGTATCGTACAGGTAATATTCCGCTCTGCGCACACCTTAAAAGGTATGGCAGCAACTATGGGTTTTGAAGATTTGGCTTCACTTACACACCAAATGGAAAATGTGTTAGATCTTGTACGTAATAACAAGCTGCGCATGCAGGATTTTATTTTTGATACGTTATTCAAAAGTTTGGATGCCTTAGAGTCTATGGTTGAGGACATTACTGGCGGTGGCGAAGGTAAAGCAGATGTATCGGCCATTGTTTCATCCCTGCAGGCTATTGTTCGAGGAGAGATTCCTGTTGAAGGCGGCGGAGCATCTGCTGCTGCAACTCCAGCTGCACAAGCAGGTGAAACTCCGATTCATTTGGACGAGTTCCAATTTTCTGTTCTAGAGCAATCGATTCAGGAAGGGCATCATGCATTGTATGTGGACGTAACAATCCGTAAGGATTGTCAACTTAAGGCTGTCCGTGCATACATGGTGTTCGATCTACTTGAACGTTCGGGTGAAGTGGTTAAATCCTTCCCATCCGTTCAAGATATTGAACAAGAGAAATTTGACCAAAGCTTCTCACTCTACTACATAACCCAAAAAACCGCGGATCAAATTCAGGCGATGATTATGAATTTGTCTGAAATTGATAAAGTAACGGCAGTAGCACTAGATCAAGAATCCTTGAAAATGCTTGGTCAAGAATCAGCATCCGCTGTGTCAGAGGTGGCCGCAACAGCCGTCGAGGTGGAAACAGCTCCTGCTCCAGTAGCATCGGCTAAGCCATCACCTACCAAAGATGAAAGTAATAAGCCGGTAGCAGCCAAAACAGGAGGGGCACCTTCCCGTACAATTCGTGTAGATATCGAACGTTTAGACGTGCTCATGAATCTATTTAGTGAGCTTCTGATTGACCGAGTTCGTTTGGAGCAGCTGGCTTCAGAGGTCCAGAATAGTGATCTTACGGAAACCGTAGAGCATATGGGCAGAGTAAGTGGGGATCTACAGAATATCGTCATGAAGCTTCGAATGGTTCCAGTAGATACCGTATTTAACCGGTTCCCACGTATGGTTCGTGATCTAGCTAAGTCGCTGGACAAGAAAGTAGATCTAATCGTAACGGGTGCCGAAACTGAGCTTGACCGGACGGTAATCGATGAAATTGGTGATCCGCTAGTGCATTTATTGCGTAACGCGGTGGATCACGGGATTGAATCCATTTCTGACCGCATTGCTGCAGGTAAACCGGAGACTGGAACCGTTCATCTTCGAGCTTTCCACAGTGGAAATCATGTTTTCATTGAAATCGAGGAAGATGGAACAGGTATTTATCCAGAGAAGGTCCTGAAGTCTGCTGTGAAAAAAGGCGTGATTACGCAAGAGCAAGCAGCGAATATGACGGATGAGGAAGCTTATCAATTGTTATTTGCACCAGGTTTCAGTACAGCAGAAGTTATTTCTGATGTCTCTGGTCGTGGCGTAGGGCTGGATGTTGTAAAAGCTAAGATTTCTTCTCTGGGTGGTAATGTAACGATCTATTCTTCTCCAGGAAAAGGAACCAATTTCTCAGTTCAGCTGCCACTTACGCTATCCATTATTGCGGCCATGCTTATTCGATTGGGCTCTGAGAAGTATGCCATTCCATTATCCTCCATTGTGGAAACTGGAATCGTGAAGAACACTCAGATTCGTACGATTCATGGCAACAAAATGTTAGAATTCCGGAATTCTCATATTCCACTGGTTTCACTTAGTCGTCTATTTTCGGTACCTGATTATGACGAGAGTACTGAAGAAGAGACAGAGATCGTAGTTGTTCGTAAGGGAGAACGTCTTGTGGCTTTAGCTGTACAGGATTTCATTGGTCAGAACGAAATAGTTATCAAGAATTTGGGTAAATATTTACCTGAAATTCAAGGGATATCTGGTGCAACGATACTTGGAGATGGTCAAGTAGCACTTATTATCGATCCGAACGCTTTTATTAAATAACTAGGATAGAACAGGGAGGTTCATTCCATGGCTGAAGATATTAAAGTGATAGTGTTCAAATTAGGCTCAGAGGAATACGGTATCGAAGTTGAGAAGGTACAGACTATTGAGCGTATGATGCCAATTACACGCGTACCTAAAACGTATTCTTTTATCAAAGGTGTAATTAATTTACGTGGAGTTGTTATTCCCGTGATTGACCTTCGGGGCCGCTTTGGGATTGAAGAGGCGGAGCACACGGATCAGACTCGTGTAATTATCGTATCTGTTAATGAAATGGAAGTAGGTTTCATTGTAGATTCAGCAAATGATGTAATAGATTTGAACAGAGATTCTATCGATACACCTCCAGATGTTGTTGGCGGCATCAAAGCAAAGTATTTAGATGGGGTGGCCAAGATAGGCGAAGAGCGCTTGCTGATCATGCTTAATTTGTCAGAAGTGCTTAACAAAGGCGAAATCGTTCAATTAGAAAGCCTAGAGGGCTAACCTGTGGAATTATTTAAGCACTATAAGGATTTCAAAATGGATGTGCTTAAGGAAGTCGGGAATATTGGAGCTGGAAATGCAGCCACCGCATTATCACAGCTTTTGAATAAGCCGATTGATATGGCAGTTCCCAAGGTACAGCTTCTCAACTTTGAAGAGATTACGGACAAAGTTGGTGGAGCTGAAGAATTTGTATATGCAGTTTTCTTACGTGTAGAGGGAGAAGCTCCGGGCAACCTGTTTTTCATTCTTTCACCGGAAGCGGCTTTGAACTTACTTAGTCGCATCGCAGGCATTGAGATTTTGAGTGACCAAGAGCTTGGAGAAATGGAGCTTTCTGCGCTGAGTGAAATTGGTAATATTTTGGCCGGGTCGTACCTATCTTCTCTTGCAGACTTCACCTCACTTTCTATGTATCCAACAGTTCCTGCACTTGCCATGGATATGGCTGGAGCCATCCTAAGCTACGGTTTGCTGCAATTTGGGCAAATGGGCGACGATGCATTGTTGATCGATACTACCTTTTTTGAGGGGAAAAACGAAATTGAAGGGCAATTTTTCCTTATTCCCGATCCGGAATCATTCCCGAAAATCTTCAAATCGCTAGGAGTCCCGTTCGAAAATGATTGAAGAACAAAGCATCATTAAGGTAGGGATGGCAGATCTTAACATTGGAAGCCAGGATAGTTTGATTCGTACAACGGGTCTTGGCTCCTGCGTAGGATTGACATTGTTTGACCCTGGAAAAAAACTCGCTGGTATGGCGCATGTAATGCTCCCTACTTCTGAGATTGCTAGGGAAGGGCAATTAAACATCGCTAAGTTTGCAGATACTGCAGTGCCGGAGCTCTTATCCCGTTTGTTGGAACTTGGTGCGGTTCGAAGTCGGATTGTGGCCAAGATGGCAGGAGGATCTCAAATGTTTGCCTTTGCCGGGGGGAGCGACACCATGAGGATCGGGCCTCGTAATGTTGAATCTTGTAAACTTGCTCTTGAGCTCTTGAAAATTCCGTTAATTGCGGAAGACACGGGCGGTAATTATGGCCGTACGATAGAAATTGCCTGCAACACTGGTGTATTGTTCATCCGCAGTGTGCAAAAAGGCGCTAAGGAAATATAAATATGAAGATGATAGGAAACATTTTAATAAACTTGCTGTTTGGTTTGATAGGTTTTGTATTCACATTTTTTGTAACCTACAGTAATAATGTTCTCGGCACTAGTTTATTACGAAGCCTATTAGGATTTATCATATGGTTTCTGCTTGCATTCCTCCTAAGATGGGTATTGGGTTTTATTATGTATCAATCTTCGCCTCCAGTTGAACAGGATGTGGACGGAGAAGAACTTGGTGCGAAACTAGACATCAGTACCCCTGATGAGGATGAAGAGTTAATCAACTTGCTCAAACCGAAGCCAGGACAAGGAAGCGGGAACAGTGAGGGGTTCAAGCCTCTTACACCCCCAAAACTAGTCTCTATGAAAGATCCTGAAGAATTGGCCAAGGCCGTTCGTCACCTGAAAGAAGAATAAGCGAGCGCTGTGGCGGAATCGGTTATCTTAAAATATAAGGGTGTATAAGCTTCCGCTATACATTATCCTTATATTTCTCGCTTAAACGCTGCCGTCCTTACGAGGACATCGAAGGCGTTTATGCTTGTGACAAGGCAGGTTTCGCCGCGACAAGCTCTCTGACTAAACTTTGGGAAGGGTGAAAGCTATTGAACGAGCGTAAAGCTTCTCAATTGGAAACTGACGAGCTATGGGAACAGTGGAAAGAACACAATAACCCTGAAGCCAAAAAGAAGCTGATAGAGAGTTACCTCCATATTGTTGATTATGTATCCAGCCGTTTGGCTGTAGGATTACCCAAGAATGTTTCTAAAGATGATCTAGCGAGCAATGGAGTAATGGGACTAATTGATGCGATTGAAAAATTCGACTACAAACGAGGATTACAGTTTCAGACATATGCTTCCTGGCGAGTACGCGGTGCAATTTTAGATTCCTTACGCCAAAGTGATTGGGTTCCTAGATCTGTGCGAGAAAAAGCTAAAAAAATCGAGGACGCTTATCAGCAACTGGAACAGAAGTATCTAAGATCCGTTAGTGATGAGGAAATGAGTCTATACCTGGATATAAGTGTAACAGAATTTCAAAATATGTTGCAGGATGTGGCTGTTATGTCACTATGTTCACTAGAAGACCCGATCCGTGAAGAGGAATCAGAGACCCGAATGTCCATACTGGTGGACGATAAAGCTAAGAATCCGGATAGCAAGGTAAATGAGTTCTACTTACGCGAAGCGCTCACCAAAGGTATTGAGAAATTAACGGTGAAAGAACGGACCGTCGTGTCCCTTTTATATTATGAAGATTTATCATTGAGCGAAATCGCAGAGGTCATGTCATTATCTCCTTCACGGATTTCGCAGCTTCATTCCAAAGCCATTTTACGGCTGAGGGGAACGCTTGAGAAAAATCGCGATCTACTTATGCAGAACGATTAACCGTTAGCGGTGACAAGGGGGAGCAAAATTGATCGGTCAAAATGCTTTGGATCAGTACTTAAGTATTACTTTTTCGGATGACAAAGGGATCGCGTATTTGCAGTTCTCCAAAAAAGATGAGAAATTTTCCTGCTCACCTACAGAATTGGAAAGCTTCCTGAACAGTCACAATATTCGCTACGGGATCCAGCGAGATGTTGTTGAACGTATTTGTAGTCATCCGGAGGAGTTTTTTTGGAGCAAAGTCGCTATTGCTACGGGTGAACCTGCAGTTAATGGAGTCGACGGAAGTATAATGCTCACTGTTGATCTGGAAGAGGATCGCAAGCCGCTTGAAAAAGCGGATGGTAAGGTAGATTATAAGGATTTAGTTCGGCTTCGTAACGTACTGAAAGGAAAATTGATCGCTAGAATTATCCCTGCTCAGCCTGGTAAACATGGAAAGACTGTAACTGGGGATCAGCTTGCTTTCAGAGCTGGAAAAGAAGCTCATTTTAAAGTCGGAAAGAATGTACTTGTTGATAACAATGGAACATCGATGTATGCCGCAATTGACGGTCTTGTTACTTTAACCGATAGCGGTAAAATCAATGTTTTTCCTGTATATGAAGTGAATGGTGATGTGGATTACAGTACTGGGAACATAGATTTTGTAGGTACTGTTGTTATTCGAGGAAACGTACTTTCCGGCTTTTCTGTAAAGTCAGCTGGTGATATTCGTGTAGTTGGTGGAGTAGAGGGAGCAGAATTAATCTCTGGTGGATCCATTGAAATCACGGGTGGAATTATCGGCTATAACAAAGGACATGTAACCGCTGGGAAGAATGTAAAGGTCTCATTCATTCAAGATGGCAATGTTACCGCTGGTGAAGATGTCATTGTATCCCAGAGTATTATGCATTCCAATATACGTGCGGGCAGGGATGTGCTTTGTAACGGTGCTAAGGGTTTAATCGTAGGCGGAACTGTTCAGTCAGGGGAAAGAGTTGTGGCACGCACAATAGGCAATACCATGTCCACGGCGACTGCGATTGAGGTAGGTGTAGTGCCTGAACTCAGAAATGAGATTAATGAATTACGCCAATCGCTACGACAGTTGCTTGAAAATGAGGACAAAACTTCTAAAGCGCTGTATCTCTTAAATCAACTGGCAACCAACGGTCAACTACCTGCGGATAAAGTGGCGCTTCGTGTTAAATTGAATGCTACTAAACAATCTCATCAACGTGAGGAAAAAAGAATTAAAGAACGCGTGCTGGAGATTGAAAGAATGCTGGAAGATACAGGTAGAGCTAGAGTTGAAGTGATCAAGACAATCTATGGTGGATCCAAGATTATGATCGGCAGATATACCCGATTTGTAAAGGACCCTACCGAACGAGTTGTGTTTGCCTATAGTGAAGGTGATATATCCTTAACGCCATACAATTAATTAGGCGGGCAGCATTAGCGGCCGGCCATTCTTGAGATTTAAGAAAGTATAGGTTTCACGTTATACATTATCCTTATATTTTTACGAGAAATGGTTATCGTCTCTAAAAGACGACAACATCGTTTCTTCTTATGAGAAGAGGGTTATGATGAGCCTAAAACCAGTGGAACTGCAAATTGCGCTACCTCGGACTACGGAGGCGGGGAAGATTCAGAATGAATCTCAGCAGCGCCCCGCGATTGATCAGCATCAACTGGCCGGACAAAATGTGAAGCAAAGCCAGGAAATGACCATGCGAAGCTCTGAAGTGGATGAATCCTCTGAATCCGCTTTGCGTGATGGCGGAGATAAAGGCAATCATCATTCCGGAGGGAATCCATCCTCTGAGAAACGTTCGAAGCCAGGAACTCGTGATGCGGAACATCCTTACAAAGGACAACGCATTGATCTGAGTCTTTAATTAGTAAGTATAAATTATATTTGATTTGTAAAAGGAGATAAGGCACTTGCAACCATGGGTGTATATTGTGCTAGTAGGTGTCGCCGCTATTCTTTATGCCCTTCTACTTCCAGCACGTATGAAGGAAGGAAAAGCCGAACAGCAGAGCCTCAAAGAAACGGAGGCTGCGCTTGAGCTATATATGGCTGACATAGAGCGCGAGAATGAAGAGCTAGTACAGTTAGTCAGCAGTATTAAACAGCAATCTCAAACTAATCATAGTGCAATGCAAGGGCAGATTAGCGATTTGCAGCTTCAATTAAAAGAATTACAGCAAAGCTCTGTACTACTAGAAGGCCGGGTAACTGACGAAGAAAAACGGTTAAGAGAGTTGGAAGCTTCGGTTGAGAAGGGCTCGTATATTAAGGTTACGGCGAGCGGGGCTCCGTCTGTCGGGGCTGAAATGAGTTCAAAACAATCCGAGGTGAAAGCAAAACCTATTAGTTCTATTAAATTGCGATATCCACGATTGTTTGAACTGCATGAGCAGGGGAAATCGATAGACTCCATTGCCAAGACGGCTGGACTTCAGCGGGGAGAAGTGCAACTGATTCTGCAACTCGCCAAACAGGAGGAATCGGTATGATGAAGAACCGTTCTTTTTTGTTTGGACTTGGCACAGGGCTTATAGCAGGAGCATTACTGCTTCAATTAATGATATCCGGCGGGGCAGCTCCACTGACCAAGGAACAAGTATTACAAGGAGCCGAGAAATTGAACTTGAAGGTTATCGACGAAGCTACTGAATCCCCTTCAGATGAGGCTTCTTTGGAAGAGGCTGATCAAGATCAGGAGAATGTCGGACTAACTGATGGAAGTCAGGAGAATGTGACACCTTCTGAGCCTGCAGTGGCGGCTTCTCCCGCTCCTGTAGTAACTCCTACAGTATCTGATAACCCCAATAAGGTTATCCCTCCACAAGAGCCATCAACGCCTAAAGAAGGTACTGTTGAGAAGCCAGGGGTCACTACAGCACCGTCTGCTGTTACACCTGTTGAGCCTAAAGTCACTGCGAATACAGGGGTATTTGTTCGTATACCTTCAGGAAGCACACTGACAAAAACAGCAGATATTTTGGAGAAGGCTGAGGTCATTAAGGATAAGGCTGATTTTCTTAAAGCCGCCAATCAACGCGGGATCAACAAGAAAATACAATCGGGTTCTTACAACTTTAATAAAGGCGAGACTCTAGACTCTATATTAGAAAAATTAATTAGTTTTCAATGATCGTTGCATACACTAATAAAATATGGTATAGTAATTGACGGTGTTAAAACACACGCCGGTTGATTTCGACAAGGGGTGCTTTCTTCTGAAGAAAGTCTTGCTGAAAGATGACGCACGGCGGAGGAGACACACAATAAACCAAACTTAGGAGGTGTGTGAAGATGGCAGTAATCTCCATGAAACAGCTTCTAGAAGCTGGGGTACACTTCGGTCACCAGACTCGTCGTTGGAACCCAAAGATGGATCGTTATATCTTCACTGAAAGAAACGGAATTTACATTATTGACTTGCAAAAAACAGTCAAGAAGGTAGAAGAAGCTTACAACTTTGTGAAAAGCGTCGCTGGTGACAACGGCACGATCCTATTCGTAGGAACAAAGAAACAAGCACAAGATTCCGTAAAAGAAGAAGCAGAACGTTCAGGTATGTTCTTCATTAACCAACGTTGGTTGGGTGGAACTCTTACTAACTTCCAAACTATCCAAAAACGTATTGATCGTTTGAAGAAATTGGAATCTTGGGAAGAAGACGGTACTTTCGAAGTTCTACCTAAGAAAGAAGTTATCCTTCTTCGCAAAGAGAAAGATCGTCTTGAGAAATTCTTGGGCGGTATCAAGAACATGAAAGGTCTACCAAGCGCGTTGTTCATCATTGACCCGCGTAAAGAGCGTATCGCAGTTGCAGAAGCTCGCAAATTGGGTATTCCAATCGTAGCTATCGTTGATACTAACTGTGATCCAGACGAAATCGACTACGTAATTCCAGGTAACGACGACGCTATCCGCGCCGTGAAATTGTTGACTGGTAAAATGGCAGACGCTGTTGTTGAAGCTCACCAAGGCGAAGACACAACTACTGCTTAAGTAGCGACTAACACATACAAGAACTTAAATGAAAAGGGTGGTTGGCAGGTGGATAACCTCTCACTGCCCTTTTTTTAGGATAAAGGCCTTAAATAATGTAAGAAAACGACAATTACCTGGAGGGAATAAACAATGGCAGTTGATGCAAAAGCAGTAAAAGAACTTCGTGAAAGAACAGGCGCTGGTATGCTTGATTGTAAAAAAGCGCTTGAAGAAGCTAATAACGATATCACTAAAGCAGCAGAATTGCTTCGTGAAAAAGGTCTGTCCGCAGCAGCAAACAAAGCAGGACGTATTGCTACTGAAGGCGTTGTAGAATCTTACATCCACGCTGGCGGCCGCATTGGTGTACTTGTAGAAATCAACTGCGAAACTGACTTTGTTGGTAAAACAGATTCCTTTAAGGAATTTGCTCGCGATATCGCTATGCAAATCGCTGCAGCAAATCCGCGTTATGTTCGTCGTGAAGAAGTTCCACAAGAAGATGTAGAAAAAGAAAAAGAAATCCTGAAAGCTCAAGCTTTGAACGAAGGTAAGCCTGAGAAAATCATTGAAAAAATGGTTGAAGGACGTATTGGAAAATATTACGAAGAATATTGCTTGCTTGAGCAAACCTTCGTTAAAGACCCTGACAAAACAATCTCCCAATTGCTGAACGAAAAAATCAGCACTATCGGAGAAAACATCTCGATCCGTCGTTTTGCTCGTTTTGAACTAGGCGAAGGTTTGGAAAAGAAAGTGGATAACTTTGTTGAAGAAGTTATGGCACAAGTTAATAATTAATAATAGCTTCATCATAAATGTGAAGAATTGAATAAAGGCAAGCATCAGAAGAGCGGAACACGTACACGTAGTGTTCCGTCTTTTGCAGAAAGTGAGGGTATACATTTGGAACAGCCGGTATTTAAGAGAGTAGTCCTTAAGGTAAGTGGAGAGTCTTTGGCAGGACAAAACGGATATGGTATTGATGCCGACATGATTATTTCCATCGCTGAACAGATCAAGGAAGTTGTTGAGCTTGGCGTTCAGGTTGCGATTGTTTGTGGCGGAGGTAACATTTGGCGTGGGATCGCCGGCAGCGCAAGCGGCATCGATCGCGCTACTGCAGATTATATGGGCATGCTGGCAACAGTAATGAATTCACTTGCTCTGCAGGATGCATTAGAGCAAATCGATGTGCCTACTAGAGTGCAGACTTCGATCTCGATGCAGCAAATTGCTGAACCGTACATTCGTCGTCGTGCGATTCGCCACTTGGAGAAGGGTCGCGTCGTTATTTTTGCAGCAGGCACAGGTAACCCGTTCTTCTCTACAGATACTACTGCAGCACTTAGAGCGGCAGAGATCGAAGCAGAAGTGATTCTGATGGCGAAGAATAAGGTTGATGGTGTATATTCAGCAGATCCGTTTAAAGACAGCACAGCCGAGAAATTTGAACAGCTCACTTACATGGATGTTCTGAACAAAAACCTTGGTGTTATGGATTCAACAGCATCATCTCTTTGCATGGATAATAATATACCGCTCATTGTATTTGCCATTACTGAACAAGGCAATATCAAACGTGTCGTTCTCGGTGAGAAGATCGGGACGATTGTTAAAGGGAGTGTAGATTAATGCCACAATCGGTCAAAAAAAATGCCGAAGAACGTATGGAAAAAGCGATTTCATCGCTGAAACGTGATTTGGCAACATTGCGTGCAGGACGCGCTACAACATCACTGCTGGATCGTATTCAAGTTGAATATTACGGTTCCCCTACCCCAATCAATCAGTTGGCGAATATCAGTACTCCGGATACCCGGACACTGTTAATCCAACCTTGGGACAAAACATCGATGTCTGACATTGAACGGGCGATCATGAAATCGGATATCGGTTTAACACCTGCCAATGACGGTACAATTATTCGTCTTTCTATCCCACCGCTGACTGAAGAACGTCGGACGGATTTGGTGAAACTGACGAAGAAATTTGGTGAAGAAGCGAAAGTAGCAATCCGCAACATTCGCCGCGATGCTAACGATGATATCAAGAAGATGGAGAAAAACGGTATCTCAGAAGATGAGTCCCGTGGCCATCAGGAAGACATTCAAAAGACAACGGATAAGTTCATAGCCGAAGTCGATAAAGTGCTTGTATCCAAAGAAAAAGAGATTATGGAAGTATAAAGATATTCTAGAGACTTAAGGCCCCTCCGTTAATGGTGGGGTTTGTCTCTTTCTGATAAGAGCTTGGAGGAAACGGAAATGATCAAACGGGTTCAAGCGTGGCTGAGCCGTAAAGACAGGCAACAGCCAGTCGAGATTTCACCGGATAACATTCCCCGGCATGTGGCTGTTATTATGGACGGCAATGGGCGTTGGGCTAAGCGACGCGGGTTGCCGCGCGTTGTGGGTCATCAGAATGGCATGAAGGCTGTTAAACGTGCTACAATCGCTGCAGACGAACTGGGTGTTGAGTTTTTGACGATGTATGCGTTCTCGACAGAAAATTGGAAACGACCAAAGGAAGAAGTCGATTATCTGATGCGCTTGCCAGTGGAGTTTCTAGCCATTGAGCTTGATGAGCTGATTGAGAAGAATGTTCAAGTACGTATGATGGGGGATACTGATGCATTGCCTTCATACACCCGTAAAGCTATGGAAGAAGCGATTTCCCGGACACAGGGCAATACTGGACTTATATTGAATTTTGCTCTTAATTATGGGGGACGCAAAGAAATTGAGGACTGCATGCGCAGCATTGGTAAGGACATCCAATCAGGGGCCTTATCACCGGACGATATTACGACTGATCTAATCGATAGCCGGATGTTATCAGGTGGGTTACCAGATCCGGATTTGCTTATACGTACAAGCGGAGAAATACGACTTAGCAATTTCATGCTATGGCAGCTTGCTTATTCTGAGCTGTGGTTTACTGATGTGTATTGGCCTGAGTTTGATAAGGAGCATTTGCATCAGGCAGTTGCTGAATATCAACGCCGTACACGCCGTTATGGTGGACTGAAGTAGCTTGATAGGAGATGGAAACCTTTGAAGCAGCGATTGATTACCGGAATTGTTGCCGGAGCACTATTTTTAGGCTTATGCGTATTAGGAAATTGGCCATATCAGTTGTTACTTACTGCCATGGCTTTTATCGGGTTGTATGAATTTGTGAAAATGATAGGGATACCTGCGCTTTCCGGTTCTACCGTTCTTGGTTATGCAGCCATCCTAAGTTTCATGATCCCTTGGAATTTACTAGGAGTCTCTGCGCCGTTTTCGTGGGAACAAGGAATTTGGATTCTGCTGCTGTTGTTCCTTTTAGTTACAGTTTTTACTAAAAATAAATTAGATATTCGAGTAACAGCCTTGCTGTTTACTGGTATAGTATACATTGGAATGGGTTTTTCTTATATGGCCATGGCTCGTGCATCGGATGACGGACATGGTTTGTTCTGGACTTTTTTGCTACTTTTCTGCATTTGGGGTTCTGATGCGGGGGCTTACTTTGTTGGGAAAAGCATGGGGAAAAACAAGCTTTGGCCTGCCATCAGTCCTAACAAAACGGTGGAAGGTGCGGTAGGTGGAGTGCTGATCTCGATGCTGATTGCTATCATTTTTTCAATATTTGCTCCTGAGCATTTAGCGATAGGACGAGCGCTTCTTATAGGGCTTTCTTGTGCAGTGATGGGTCAGCTTGGTGATCTTGTGCAATCAGCCTATAAACGTGCGTATGGTATCAAAGATTCTGGCACACTTCTACCTGGTCACGGCGGTATTCTTGATCGATGTGACAGCTGGATTATCGTATTTCCATTCGTACATATCGTAACGCTAATGCCTTACTATTAACGGGAGGAGAGGGTATAACTATGAAAAAAATAAGTGTTCTTGGTTCCACCGGCTCTATCGGCACTCAGACTCTAGATGTCATCGCTATGCACCCGGACTCTTTTCAAGTAGATGGCTTGGCGGCTGGAACGAATACAGCATTATTGCTGGAACAAGTTCGCCTTTTTAAGCCACGTCGAGTTTCTGTTGCGACAAAGGAATTGGCAGATGAGATTAGATCCAGTCTGCCTGCTGGCATACAGCTATTCAGCGGAAATGAAGGCCTAGTTGAGGTAGCGGCGGGTGGAGACGCCGAAATGGTCGTAACGGCTGTTATGGGTAGTGTAGGCCTCCAATCCACATTAGCTGCTATCGAAGCAGGAAAACATATTGGACTAGCCAATAAAGAGACTTTGGTTACCGCAGGACATCTCGTCACTGAACTGGCTAATCGTAAGGGCGTTAAGTTGCTACCTATTGATAGTGAGCATTCCGCTATTTTTCAGTGCATAAATGGTGAGAATCTTTCTGATATTGCGTGTATCACTTTAACAGCTTCTGGTGGATCTTTCCGAGATTTCACTCGTGATCAACTCAAAAATGTAACCGTAGAAGATGCACTTCGTCATCCGAATTGGAGCATGGGCGCGAAAATCACGATTGATTCTGCTACAATGGTGAATAAGGGGCTTGAGGTAATTGAAGCGCATTGGCTATTCGGTCTACCTTATGAACAAGTAAATGTACTTTTGCATCCAGAGAGTATCATTCATTCTTATGTGGAGTTCCGCGATAGCAGCATTATTGCTCAGCTTGGGAATCCCGATATGCGTGTCCCCATTCAATATGCACTCACGTATCCTGAACGCTGGGAGTCACCGGCTCAGCGTTTATCGTTAGCTGAAATTGGGCGTTTGACTTTCCGAGAAATGGACTTTGAACGGTTCCCTGCACTTAAGTTAGCCATGGATTGTGGAAAAGCTGGAGGGACTGCAACTACTGCTTTTAATGCGGCAAATGAAATCGCTGTTGCTCGTTTCTTGAGCCATGAGATCCCATTTCTGCGCATTGAGGAAATCATTGGTGAAGTGCTGCATCGTCATGTTAACGAAGACCATCCGAATTTGGAACAAATTGAATGCTGTGATAAACGTGTTCGTGAGCTGGCAGCATCGCTGTAGAACGTAGGAAACTCTCTTGTTAAAAATATAAGAAAGTATAAGTTTCACTTTATACATTATCCTTATATTTCTCGCGTAAACGTGTACTGTCTCCTTAAGGGACGCCGATGGCGTTATTGCTTGACTGGAAATACTTACTTTGCCCTAAAAATAGGTTGGGACAGTTGATTCTCTTGTGCCTGATCGGAGAATAATGATAAATTAAGAGGACATACTTCGGTCTTACACCTAAAGGGGGATGATACGTTTGGAAATGGTTCAAGTCGTTTTATTAACGGTGCTCATGTTTTTTGTCCTGGTGACTGTACATGAATGGGGTCACTATTATTTTGCCAAACGCGCCGGTATTCTCGTGAGGGAATTTGCTATCGGTTTCGGTCCGAAACTGTTTTCTTATAAACGGAATGAGACACAGTTCACTCTGCGTTTACTGCCTTTTGGCGGTTATGCCCGGATGGCTGGTGAAGATCCGGAGATTATTGAAATTGGCTCAGGACAGACCATTGCGGTAAGACTCGGCCAGGATAACAAAGTAAAAAATATTTATCTGGACGCACTGGATACACGTAAAAATGTTATCCGTGGTGAGGCCCTGCATACCGATCTCGAAAATGATCTGCAAATCCGCTTGGATGTGGATGGCGAAGTTACTACTTATGACGTTCATCCGCAAGCGATGATGATTAAAGGCACGCAGCAGACTCAGATTGCTCCTAAAGATCGTCAATTCGGCAGCAAAACCGTGGGTCAGCGTGCATTGGCTATTGTTGCGGGTCCTGTAATGAACTTCCTTTTAGCTTTTGTTCTGTTTGCTATCCATTTGCAAATGGTTGGCATTCCGGTCGAGAATCCAACTTATGTTAAGATTGGCGACGTTTCTGCAGGAATGCCAGCTCAAGAGGCGGGATTGCAGAAGGGTGACATTATTGTCTCCATTAACGGTGAGAAGATTGGTGCCGATTACCAAAAAATGATTGATTTAACCTCGGAGTCCAAAGGGAAAGAAATGAAATGGACGCTCCAACGTGGTGATGAGACCCTTAACGTGACTCTCGTTCCTCGCAGTATGGAGGGACAAGAAGGCGGAAAAATAGGGATTACACCTGAGCTGCCTACCCGTAAAGCAGGGGTTGGCGAGACGTTGACAGGTTCAGGTAAAGCGATGGTCGATACGACTGAAGCTATCTTTCTGGGCTTTAAACAATTGATCAATAAATTCAATATGGATGATATTGGAGGTCCGGTACGAACCTTTGAAGTAACCGGTCAAATTGCTCAACAAGGCATTCAGTATCTTACCTATTGGGCTGCTATCCTAAGTCTATATCTGGGGATTTTTAACCTACTACCGATTCCGGCACTTGATGGAAGCCGTTTGGCGTTCCTAGGCGTGGAAGCTTTACGTGGTAAACCTGTAGATCCGAGTCGTGAAGGCATGGTTCACTTTGTTGGATTTGCACTGTTATTCTTATTAATGATTGCTGTTACGTATAATGATATATTACGTTTGATCAGCGGCTAATTTTCTTCGGGAGGCATTCCATTACATGGCAAAAGATAAGCAATTCGTTACGGAAATCACGCCGCAAAGCGAGGATTTCTCACGCTGGTATATTGATGTTATTAAAAAAGGAGACTTGATGGATTACTCTCCTGTACGTGGCTGTATCGTATTTAAGCCAGAAGGCTATGAAATATGGGAGCATATTCAGGAGGAAATGAACCGTCGCCTCAAGGAAACTGGGCATCGTAATGCTTATTTTCCAGTGTTCATTCCAGAGAGTTTCTTTCAAAAGGAAAAGGATCATATTGAAGGCTTTAATCCCGAGCTGCCATGGGTAACTGAGGCTGGTGGTGACGTGCTTGAGGAACGTTTGGCAGTCCGTCCTACTTCTGAGACCATGTTCGGGCATATGTATTCTAAATGGATTCAGTCCTATCGTGACCTTCCAGTTCTAATCAATCAATGGGCGAATGTGGTTCGTTGGGAGAAGCGTACTTTACCATTTATCCGAACTACTGAGTTTCTTTGGCAAGAAGGGCATACTGCGCATGAGAATGAAGCAGAAGCTCGTGAAGAAACTATGAAGATGCTGGATAACTACCGTGATTTTGCCGAGACTTTTCTTGCCATTCCGGTAATCACTGGACAGAAGACACCTTCCGAACGCTTTGCCGGTGCAGTAGATACGTATTCAATTGAAGCGATGATGAAAGATGGACGTGCTGTTCAGGCTGCTACCTCACATTACTTAGGTACCAAGTTTGCAACAGCTTTTGAAATCCAATATTTGAGTCGCGACAATAATCTGGAATATGTGCATACCACTTCATGGGGATCCACTACACGCTTGATTGGTTCGCTTATTATGGTGCATGGCGATGACCGTGGTCTTGTTCTGCCGCCTAAGGTAGCACCGACTCAAGTGATTATGATTCCTATTGGACCACCTAAAACTCGCGAAGCCGTGATTGGACGGACAGACGAGCTGTTCAAGGAGCTGAAGAACGCCGGCGTTCGTGTACGTGTGGACGACCGTTCAGATGTAACACCAGGCTGGAAGTTCAATGAATATGAAATGCGCGGTGTACCTGTTCGCTTGGAGCTTGGACCACGCGACATGGAGAATGGCGTTTGCGTTATAGTCTCACGTGTCACTGGTGAGAAGAAGATTATTCAGCAGGAGAACCTTGTTGAAGAGGTACAAGCAATGCTCGAGCAGGTTCATAATGAAATGTTCGAACGTGCCCTGAAATTCCGCGAGGACCATTTCTATTCTGTGGATTCCTTGGATGAAATGAAAGCTTCGATGGAAGAAAAACGCGGATTTGCACTAGCTGGCTGGTGTGGTTCCGAAGAATGCGAGTCCAAAGTGAAGGAAGAGACAGGTGCGGGCAGCCGTAACATCCCTTTCGATCCGGCGGAGAAAAAGCAAGTCTGCATTTGCTGTGGTAAACCAGCTGAGCATACTGTAGTTTTTGCAAAGGCATATTAATCTTTTGGCACCGATTAACAGTCTTGTAGTATTTTAATCTAGCTTCTGGAGAGAGGAGTCAGCGGGCCGAAAGAACCCAATGCTTTTTGAATCCAGAAGCTTTTTAAAATATATGAATTTATAGGCTTACGCTATAAATTATCCTTTTATTTTTACCAGAAACCATTGTCGTCTTGAAAAGACGACAATGTCGTTTCTTCTTAAAATATTGTACTTTCACTGAATATCATTGATTGGTTTTACGGAGTTATCAAAGGTGGGAGGAAAGCATGGAACAAAACCAGGAGAGAAGAAAAAGATTCGAGCTCTTGATGAAGCAAGGTGAAATTCCACCTGCAATCATGGATCCCTACTTTTTAGATGGATATATAGAACGTGTAGAGATCAGCCGCGGTAACCGAGACTGGCAAATTGTGATTTCGAAAGAAAGTCTGGTTCCAGCGCAGGTATACCGGACATTTTGCCTCAGAATGCGCGAAAAGCTGCAGCATATTGCCAAAGTTAGCTTTTTATTTGTATATGATGAAAAAGTCAGTCGGGCAGAGCTAATCCAAGAATATTGGGGATTGTTTCTGGAGTGGGTGACCCGCGAGATCCCTTCGGTTAACGGCTGGCTGACACGCTCTACCCAAGAGCTTAAAGATGACACTTTAATGTTGACAATGAGTGACTCCACTTCCATGGAGCTTGCTCGTAAAAAGGGCATCGATGGGGCAATTATTAAATTTTATGATAAGTATTTCGGACTCTCCCTAAAAGTTAAAGTGCTAATGGCGGAGAATGAAAATAACAATATTGAAGCATACGAAGAATTTCAGCAAAAGCTGCAGCAGGAACAACGAGAGATCGTTGAGCAAATGATGACTGCAGTAGAAACAGAAGCACCTCCTGATGATAGTGATCCTAATGAAGTGATTAAGCTTCAGGTGGGGTATGAAATTAAGGAACAGGCTGTACCGATTCTTGAAATTCAAGATGAAGAGAAGAAAATTACAATTCAAGGCACCATTTTTGGTCTGGATCGTAAGGAGCTTCGCAATGGCAGTACCTTGTTCACCTTCAGCTTGACAGATTTCACCGATTCTTTGCAAATGAAGATGTTTGCTAAGACCAAGGAAGATCTTAAGGTGATGAGTCAGCTTGCTAATGGCAAATGGGTAAGAGCACGCGGGAAGGTAGAATATGACCGGTTCATGCAAGTTCCTGAGCTAGTGATGATCCCTTCGGACTTAACAGAAGTTAAGGCACCACCTGCAAGGAAAGATACGGCGCCTAAAAAACGGGTGGAGTTCCATCTTCACACTACTATGAGTACGATGGATGCGGTCACTCCGATTACCAGCTATGTCAAAACAGCTGCCCAGTGGGGGCATCCAGCCATTGCTATTTCTGATCATGGCGGGGTTCAGGCTTTTCCAGATGCGAACCATGCAGCTCATAAGCATAAGATAAAAATGATTTATGGTGTGGAAGCCAATGTTGTGAATGACTCTGTAAATATTGTTGAGAATGCTCAGCCTTTGGACTTGAAGACAGCTACTTATGTAGTGTTTGATATAGAGACCACGGGGTTATCGATTACCCGCAATAATATTACGGAGCTCGCGGCCATTAAAATGTGCGAAGGCAAAGAAGTAGATCGTTATTCTACTTTTGTTAACCCACATGAGAAGATCCCTTATCATATTCAGCAATTGACCAATATTACGGATGAAATGGTTAAGGATGCTCCTGATCTGGAGCCAGTGCTGCGTAAGTTTGTTGAGTTTGTGGGTGACAGTATCCTAGTCGCTCATAACGCCAGATTTGATATGGGTTTTATTCAGGCCTCATTACGTAAAATAGGTGAACCTGTGCTTCCGAACCCTTCTCTTGATACACTTGAGCTCGCACGGTTACTATTTCCAACTATGAAGAATCACAGGCTGAACACATTAGCCGATAAATATAAAGTTCTTCTGGAAAGCCATCACCGCGCGATAGACGATACCATAGCACTCGGTGGTATTTTAACAGGCTTGCTTGCGGATGCTGAAAAGATGAAGGGCATGACTCGCCTTGATAGACTGAACGATTATGTGGGTAATGATCTTTCGAATACAAGACCGTTTCACTGTAATATCTATGCACTTAATCAGGTGGGCAAAAAAAATCTTTATAAGCTCATTTCCATGTCTCATACGGAATATTTCAAACGTGTACCTTGTATTCCTAAATCCAAGCTGGAAGAGCATAGAGATGGACTACTCGTAATTTCCGGTTGTGAACGTGGTGAGTTTTTTGAAGCAGTACTCAACAAAACGACTGAGGAAGCCATGGAGGTTGCTCATTTTTATGATGTGCTGGAGATTCAGCCGTTGACCATGTACATGCATTTGGTGGACAAAGGCTTTGTAGCAGGTCCTGATGAGCTTCGCGATGTAGTCCGCAAGGTTTGCGAAATAGGTGAACAGTTAAATAAACCTGTTATAGCGACGGGGAATGTGCATTATCTTGAACCCCGGGACAAGCTGTATCGTGATATTACGATTAATGGGATCACAGGCTTTAGTCCGCTTAAAGACCAACGTAAACCGGATGCACACTTCCGCACAACGGATGAAATGCTGTCTGAATTCGAATTTCTCGGTGCTGAAAAAGCGATGGAAGTCGTGGTTACGAATACAGTTGAGCTGGCAGAACGTTTTGAAGAGCTGGAGCTATTTCCAGATAAACTATTTACACCAATTCTTGAAGGGGCGGACGAAGAAATTCGCGAGACCTGTTATAACACTGCCAAATCCATTTACGGTGAAGAACTGCCTGAAGTAGTTATTGCCCGTTTGGAGAAAGAGCTTGCACCGATTATTAAATTCGGGTTCTCTGCCAACTATTTGATTTCTGAACGTCTCGTTAAAAAATCAAATCGAGATGGATATCTCGTAGGCTCGCGGGGTTCTGTAGGCTCCTCTGTAGTAGCCACATTTCTTGGGATTTCAGAAGTTAATCCTTTGCCTGCGCATTATATTTGCCTAAACCCCGAGTGTCGCCATAGTGAATGGTTCCTGGACGGTAGTGTGCGAAGCGGGTTCGATTTACCAGACAAAGACTGTCCGGATTGCGGCGAGAAGCTCAAAGGTGAAGGCCAGGATATTCCGTTTGAGACCTTCCTTGGATTTAAAGGGGATAAGGTTCCCGATATCGACTTGAACTTCTCAGGGGAATATCAGCCGAATGCACATAACTTTACCAAAGAAATGTTTGGTGAGAAAAATGTATTCCGTGCCGGAACGATTGGTACGGTAGCTGAGAAGACTGCCTTCGGTTTTGCAAAAAAATACGAAGAATTGCACCAGAAACGTTGGCGCGGTGCTGAAGTTGGACGTCTAGCGGCTGGCTGTACAGGTGTAAAACGCAGTACGGGACAGCATCCCGGCGGTATAGTCGTTGTTCCAGACTATATGGAGGTAGAAGATATTACACCAGTGCAATTCCCGGCGGATGATGTCAATGCCGAATGGAAGACCACACACTTTGACTATCACGCTTTTGATGCCAATTTGCTGAAGCTTGATATTCTGGGTCATGATGATCCGACGATGATGCGGATGCTGCAGGATTTGACAGGTGTAGATCCAACCTCAATTCCGATGAATGATCCGAAGGTAATGAGCATGTTTAACTCTACAGATGCACTTGGCGTAAGACCTGACGAAATTAGATCGCCGGTTGCGACATACGGAGTGCCCGAAATGGGTACCAAGTTTGTACGACAAATGCTTATTGAGTCAAAACCGTCCAGCTTTGCTGACTTACTGCAAATATCTGGTTTGTCACATGGTACTGGGGTTTGGCTTGGGAATGCGCAAGAGCTTATAAAGAATAACACTTGTAACATTAAGACAGTTATCGGTTGTCGTGATGACATCATGCTCTTCTTAATTTATAAAGCGGGAATGGATGCGAGCTTGGCCTTTAAAATTACCGAGAGTGTTCGTAAAGGTAAAGGATTGTCTGACGAATGGATCGAGGAAATGAAAAAGTGCAAGGTTCCGCAATGGTATATTGATTCTTGTCTGAAGATTCAATACATGTTCCCGAAGGCGCATGCGGCTGCATACGTTATTTCTGCAGTACGTACCGCCTACTTCAAGCTGTATCATCCTATTGAGTATTATGCGACCTATTTCTCTGTACGCGCAGCGGATTTTGATATTGAACTGTGCTGTAAGGGATATGAAGCTATCAACCGTCAGATCGTAGAAATTGAGCAAAAAGGATTTCAAGCTTTGCCTAAGGAAAAGGCTATGTTGCCTGTCCTTGAGATGGCTTTGGAAATGACGGCACGTGGATTTACGTTCAAAAATATTGATCTTTACCGTTCGGAAGCGAATAAGTTTATTGTAGATGGAACCAGTTTGATTCCTCCGTTTTCCGCATTAGCGGGAATTGGTGAGAATGCCGCTATCAATATAGCCGCTGCGAAAGATGCTGGAGAGTTCCTTTCTATTGAGGATTTCCAGCAGAAATCCAAGGCGAGTAAGACAGTTATTGAGTTGCTGACCAATATGGGCTGCTTCCGCGGCTTACCGGAAAGCAATCAACTTTCCCTATTTTAAAGGCTTTAACAACACTTATTTCATGGCTAGAGAAGAGAGCTCCAAAGGGGGAGTCAAGGGCTAGCACTTGTCAGTCCAGACTCACTATGGTATAATTTCTTTGGTAATAATGAGATAAGTCCGTTGTGTAAAGAGTGGGGAAACCCACTCTTTATCTTTGGTATATAGCAAAAGACAAGTTCGTGGAGGTAATTTTCTTTTGAGCACACCCAAATCTAAAATTAAACAAACGGTAGAGCAGATGCTCGGGCCCTATCTCGACGACAATGGTTTCGAACTGGTGGACGTTGAATACGTGAAGGAAGGCTCCAATTGGTTTCTGCGTATATTCGTAGATAAAGAAGGCGGCATTGATATTGATGACTGCGGCAGCATTAGCGAATATTTCAGTCAGCAGTTGGATGAGAATGATCCTATCCCTGAGGCATATTTCCTTGAGGTTTCCTCACCGGGAGCAGAGCGTCCTCTCAAAAAAGCTGCGGATGTAGCTAAAGCGGTAGGCAAGGACGTGTATGTGACTGTTTATGAGCCGATTCAAGGACTCAAAGAATTTGAAGGTCGTTTGCTCTCGTTCGAGAACGAGGAACTGCTCATCTCCGCGGGCAAAAAAGAACATGTAGTACCGTACGCCAAAGTCGCAAGCGCGAGATTGGCCATTATTTTTTAACGTCTTGAAAGGGGGGCCGGAAATTCATGAGTATGGAGTTTATTGAAGCAATGAATGAGCTGGAAAGGGAGAGAGGCATCAGTAAAGATGTGCTGTTTGAAGCCATCGAAGCGGCGCTGATCTCTAGTTATAAACGTAATTTCAATGCAGCACAGAACGTACGTGTTGACATGAACCGCAACACAGGCGTAATCAAAGTGTTTGCCCGCAAGCTAATTGTTGAGGAGGTCCTGGATACAAGGACTGAAATCTCATTGCCGGCAGCCAGAGAAATTAACCCGCATTTCCAGCTTGAAGATATTGCTGAGCTTGAAGTGACACCACGTGATTTCGGGCGCATTGCTGCACAGACTGCAAAGCAGGTTGTAACACAACGGATTCGCGAAGCAGAGCGTGGACTCATCTATAATGCCTTTATTGACAAAGAAGATGATATCGTAACAGGACTTGTACAACGTCAAGATATGCGGAACATCTACATTGATCTTGGTAAAATCGAAGCGGTCTTGCCGCTTAGTGAATTGATGCCAGGTGAGAAGTTTAAGCAAAGCGAGCGTATCAAGGCTTATATCACTAAAGTTGAGAACACCACTAAAGGACCGCAAATTATGCTGTCCCGCAGTCATCCCGGATTGCTGAAGCGTCTGTTCGAACTCGAGGTTCCGGAAATTTTTGATGGTGTAGTTGAAATTCGTTCCGTAGCTCGTGAAGCTGGCTTCCGTTCGAAGATTGCTGTGTATTCCCGCAATCCAGAAGTAGATCCAGTTGGCTCTTGCGTGGGCCCAAGAGGAACACGCGTTCAGACCATCGTTACTGAGCTTCGTGGCGAGAAGATCGACATCGTACGTTACTCTGATCTGGTGCAGGAATATGTAGCTAATGCACTCAGTCCTTCTAAGGTCCTTGAAGTTCAAGTCTTTGAAGCAGAGAAAATGGCACGGGTGATCGTTCCTGATTATCAATTATCACTGGCTATCGGTATTAAAGGGCAAAATGCACGTCTTGCCGCTAAACTTACCGGCTGGAAAATTGATATCAAGAGTGAAAGTCAAGCGGAGCAGGAATACGGTAGACCGAGATCTTCTATTGATGAAATGCATCAGGATTCCGTCTCCATTGATTAATTAACCTGCTTGACGGGAGGCGTATGTTATGAAACAAAAAAAGGTGCCGCTGCGCAAATGCGTTGCTACCCAAGAGATGATGCCGAAGAAAGAGCTGATTCGAGTGGTTAGGACGCCCGAGGGCGAAGTGCTGATTGATCTGACAGGTAAGAAGTCAGGCCGTGGTGCTTACATATGCGGCAAGCTTGAATGCTTTAAGCTGGCACAGAAGAATAAAGCACTTGATCGAGCTTTGAAATGTCAAGTGAGTCCTGAAATCTATGACCAGCTTGCCCGGCAGTTTACTTCCGTGGAAGAGCAGTTTCTAGCAGCAAAGGATAGTGAGGATAATGAGTAAGGCGCTTTCTTATTTAGGGCTTGCCATGAGAGCAGGCAAGATAGTCACCGGCGATGAGGCTGTACTCAAAGCTGTACGGTCTTCAGAGGCGAAGCTGGTCGTTCTGGCAGGTGACGCTTCAGATAATACCCAAAAAAAGTTCCGTGATAAATGCGGAACCTACGATATTCCACTAGTAATCGCATTTCACCGAGACAGCCTCGGTGCAAGTATTGGTAAAGACCAGCGTGTAGTACTGGCCATTACGGATAAAGGATTCGCGGAAATGATCTCCAAGCAACTCGGAGATACTGTCGGAGGTGGATTTATTGACTAAAGAAGAGAACAAAGATAAATTGCGCGTGTACGAATACGCCAAGTCACTAAACATGAGCAGTAAAGAAATTATTACAATTCTGAAGCGTTTGAATGTCCCTGTGAATAATCATATGAGTGTCATGGAGAACGGTTCCGTGAACAAAGTAGAACAATTCTTCAAGGATATCAAGTCGAACGCTGCAGCCAAGCGGGATACCAGCTCCAGCAGCCGTCCGGTGACAACCGGTTCGGCAACTGCCGAACCCCAAAGTGCTCAGAATGCCAACAAAAATCAACAGGAAAAGCAGGTAGGTATGAACAGTAACCAAAACAACAACCAATCGACGACGTCCCCAAGGCCCCAAAGCGGACAAGATTCCCGCAGAACACAAACAGGTTCAACGCAGAATGCACGTCCGCAACAAAGCGGAGCTCCACGTACTAACAGTACAAGCGGAAGCCGTCCGCAAGGAAGCAGCACAGGCGGTAATCGTCCACAAGGTAGCAATACTGGTGGCAGTCGCCCGCAAGGAAGTAATACTGGTAGCCGTCCACAAGGTAGCAGTACCGGTGGTAGCCGTCCGCAAGGAAGTAATACTGGTGGCAGCCGTCCGCAAGGTAGCAATACCGGAGGCAGCCGTCCACAAGGAAGTAATACTGGCAGCCGTCCGCAAGGACAAAGCAGTGCGCCTCGCACTGACAGCCGCCCACAAGGTCAATCAAACACCGGCGGAGGTTTCACACGCGGTGACGACAGAGGCCCTAAGAAGAACACAACGGGTGGTCGACCAAATACGAACAATAGACGTTTTGATGATGGTAAGGGCGGTAACTACCGTGGTCGTGGTGGTAAGAATGGCCGTGGTAAGAATCAGCCAATGGTTCACCGTGAGAAGATTGATAACACACCTAAGAAGATTATCGTTCGTGGCAGCATGACTGTTGGTGAAACAGCGAAATTGCTTCACAAAGACGCTTCTGAAGTAATCAAGAAGCTGATCTCTATGGGTGTTATGGCAACCATCAACCAAGAGCTGGATATCGACACCATCCTGCTGCTCGCTGCTGAATTCGGCGTAGAAGTAGAAGTGAAGATTCCTGTTGATGAGGATAGCTTCGAAACTGTGGAAGAGAATGATACTGAAGATGAACTTCAGTCCCGTCCTCCAGTAGTTACGATCATGGGTCACGTTGACCACGGTAAAACTACTTTGCTGGATGCCATTCGTTCGACAAGTGTGTCCCTAGGCGAAGCTGGCGGAATCACACAGCATATCGGTGCTTATCAAGTTGAAATTAATCAGAAGAAAATCACGTTCCTTGATACACCAGGTCACGAAGCATTTACTGCTATGCGTGCTCGTGGTGCACAGGTTACGGATATGACAATTATCGTAGTTGCTGCGGATGACGGTGTTATGCCTCAGACTGTTGAAGCTATTGCACATGCTAAAGCTGCTGGACTTCCGATCATTGTTGCTGTCAACAAAATCGATAAGCCGGGTGCAGATCCTGATAAGGTGAAGCAAGAGCTTACAAGCTATGAACTCGTTCCTGAAGAGTGGGGCGGAGATACCATCTTCGTTAACCTTTCTGCAAAACAACGTATTAACTTGGAAGAACTGCTGGAAATGATCTTGCTCGTTGCTGAAGTTAATGAGTACAAAGCTAACCCTGACAAACGGGCACGCGGTACAGTTATAGAAGCTGAGCTTGATAAAAACCGTGGTCCAGTTGCACGTGTTCTGGTACAGAACGGTACATTGAAAGTCGGCGATGCTTTTGTAGCAGGTAACTGCTTCGGACGTGTACGTGCGATGGTTAATGATAAAGGACGTAAGATCAAGGAAGCTGGACCTTCCACTCCAGTAGAAATTACTGGTTTGACTGAGGTGCCACAAGCTGGCGATCCGTTTATGGCTTTCGAAGACGAGCGTAAAGCCCGTGCGATTGCCGATAGACGTTCCACATCCCAACGTCAATCTGAGCTGAATACGAACACCCGTGTAACATTGGATGATTTGTTCCAGCACATTAAAGATGGCGAGATCAAAGACCTTAACGTTATCATTAAAGCTGACGTACAAGGTTCAGTCGAGGCACTTAAAGGTTCCCTGGCTAAGATCGAAGTGGAAGGCGTCCGCGTGAAGATCATTCACAGCGGTGCTGGTGCCATTACGGAATCCGATATTACACTTGCAGCAGCATCTAATGCCATTGTTATTGGCTTTAACGTTCGTCCGGACGCTCAAACCAAGGCAGCTGCTGAACAAGAAAAAGTAGATGTTCGTCTCCATAACATCATCTACAATGTAATCGAGGAAATCGAAAGTGCAATGAAGGGTATGCTTGATCCTATCTATAAAGAGAACGTTATCGGACACGCTGAAGTACGTAGTGTCTTCAAAATCAGTAAAGTGGGTACCATTGCAGGTTGTATGGTTATTGATGGTAAAATTACCCGTAATGCTGAAATGCGCTTGATCCGTAGCGGAATCGTTGTATTTACAGGTAAAGTTGATACCTTGAAACGCTTTAAAGATGATGCCAAAGAAGTGGCGCAAGGTTATGAATGCGGCATAACTTTGGAACGCTATAATGACGTCCAAGAGGGCGACATTATCGAAGCGTTTCTTATGGAAACTGTAGAGCGCTAAGCGAAGAGGTGAATATAGATGTCTAAAATTAGAGCAGGACGAGTGGGCGAGCAGATCAAGAAAGAGCTTAGTCAACTTATCCAAAGTGGACTGAAAGACCCTCGAATCGGTTTTGTAACTGTAACTGGCGTAGACGTGACTAACGATCTTTCGCAAGCGAAAGTATACCTAAGCGTGTTCGGGGATGAAGAACAGAAGTCAGGCTCACTAAAAGCGATTGAAAAAGCAAATGGTTTTCTTCGCTCTGAGCTTGGCAAGGCGATTCGCCTACGGCACACACCGGAACTGATCTTCAAGATCGATGAATCTGTCGCTTACGGCAGTCACATTGAGAAACTTCTCGGAGAGCTTCACAAGAACGATTAGAAATCGGTACTAAAAGGAGTTCAAAATAGCTTAAGGCTATTTTGAACAACCTTTATAAAGGAGACGGCGAATGCAGAGCTATGAACAAAGTCTCCAGCAGACCCGTGAGTTTCTGCTGGAACACGACGATTACCTTGTAGTGTCGCATGTTCAGCCGGACGGAGATGCAGTCAGCTCCACCCTAGCGGTGGGCTGGCTTCTCTCATGTCTGGGCAAAAAATACACTATGCTGAATGAAGGACCGATACCGAAGCGGATGGAATACTTATGGCATTCGGATGAAATCATCAATATGGCCTCTAGTGAACCGCCCCGTCAATACAGCAATGTTATCTGTGTGGATTGTGCTGATTTTCAGCGAGTAGGGCTGACCCATCGCTATTTTGCGAATGATGCTCTAATCCTGAATATTGACCATCACCCAACTAATAACGGTTATGGACTTGTGAATTTAATCAAACCGGATGCTGCTGCGACTGCGGAAATTTTGTTCGATCTGCTAAAGACGTTCGAGATTACATGGGACATCGATATTGCTACAGCAATATACACTGGTCTCTTGACAGATACTGGTGGATTTCGATATACCAACACATCACCTAAAGTAATGGCGGCCGTATCCGAACTGCTTTCATATGGTGTTAACGGTCCTGAACTGGCTGAAACCTTACTTGAAGAAATGACATTGCCACAGATTAAAATTCTAAATAAAGCGTTAAATACTCTTCAATTATCACCCGAAGGGAATATTGCCTGGCTGTATGTTACACCTGAGGATATGATCGAATGTGCTGCTGCGAATGAAGATTTAGAAGGAATTGTGAACTACCCTCGTAATATTCGAGGTGTGGAAGTAGGAATTCTTTTCAAGGTCATTCATGAACATGCGGTTAAGGTTAGTTTGCGTTCTGCTGGTAAGGTGGACGTGGCTGATCTAGCGCAAACGTTTGGAGGTGGCGGTCATACCCGTGCTGCAGGTGCGCGTATAGAAGCTACACTTGAAGAGTCAATAGCTCAGGTGCTTGAGGAGGTTAGACGTCATTTATGAGTGAATTAGAAGGTGTACTGGCGGTTTACAAGCCGGCAGGCTTCACTTCACATGATGTTGTAGCCAAGGCGCGTCGTATTCTCGGTATGAAACGGATCGGACATACGGGAACGCTTGATCCTCAGGTGACAGGTGTACTGCCGCTTTGTCTGGGTCGTGCTACTCGTGTTGTGGAGTATATTCAGGAGTTGCCCAAAGAATATGTGGCAACACTGAGACTGGGGATGTCCAGTGATACTGAGGACTTAACTGGGACTATTATAGAAACTGTAGATGAGGTGCATGTAACTGAAGAAGAGGTTCTATCAGTGCTTGCTTCATTTAAAGGGGTTATTTCTCAGGTTCCACCGATGTATTCTGCGGTTAAAGTTGACGGCAAACGTCTTTATGAGTTAGCAAGAGAAGGTAAAACCGTTGAACGTAAAAGCCGTGAAGTAGAGATTTATGAAATTGAAATGACGGATATGACTTGGGAAGGCAATCATCCCGATATCACATTCCGGGTGCTTTGCTCTAAGGGGACGTACATTCGTACGCTCTGTGTTGATATCGGACGAGCACTTGGACTACCGGGTGTGATGGTAAAGCTTGAGAGAACGATGTCGGCAGGGATTTCTGCTAGTCATTGTCTTACGCTAGAGGATATTGCGACTCACAAGGAAGCCGGAACATTGGAAGATCATTTAATCGCTGCAGACGAAGCCATTTCTCATATGCCAAAGCACACTGTAATGGATGAGAAAAAGAAGGCAGCTTTGCAGGGGCAGCGTTTGTCCTCGCGATTTATCGCTCCAGAGGTGAAGACGAACAGTCAATTTCGGCTATACGATCTTCAAGGTGGATTTCTTGGCATTTATGAATTGGAAGATACAGGTGCAATAGCTCCAGTGAAGGTGTTTGCACAAGCTTAAATCTATTTTACCAAGTGAATTGTAGGTGAGAAACAGCGTGAGAACCGTAACGTTAACCTATCCGATGTCTCCGGAGACTGCTGCAGAGTGGGCTCAGCCTCAAGTGGCTGCTCTAGGGCAGTTTGACGGATTGCATCGTGGACATGCTAGCGTCATTACATCCGCTGTGGCCTTAGCCCGTAAACAAGGTGTACCGGCCGCAGTCCTTACATTTCATCCCCATCCTAAAGATGTTATGGGTAAGGGTGATTATGAAGGGTATTTGACGCCACCCGTAGAAAAGCAGGAGATTCTAGCTAGTATGGGTGTCGATATCTTATATGTTATTGAATTTAATGAGCAGCTTTCCCGTGTAAGTCCACAAAATTTTGTCTCTGTTATGCTTTTGCCGCTACATATTGTAACTGCAGTTGTCGGCTTTGACTTTCGTTTTGGTTATCAAGGTGAAGGCGATGTTGAGATGCTTCGCAAGCTGGGTGAAGGTGTTATGAATGTAGAGGTTGCTCCCCCTTTTCTGCTTGAAGGAGAAAAGGTCAGCAGCTCAGGCATTCGCAAAAGTCTCCAAAACGGGGATTTAGAGCTGGCAAATTCCTGGTTCGGACGTTGTTATTATCTTCGTGGTGAAGTGGGTCATGGTGAGAAGAGAGGTCGCACAATTGGTTTTCCAACGGCGAATTTGAAGCTCAGTGCTCATTTTGTAATACCAACTAAAGGTGTTTATGCCGTCCGAGTCTTTTATAAGGATAAAGTTCTTTACGGGGTTATGAATGTGGGCGTTAAACCTACTTTTCATGACGGTGTTTTGACTCCAAGCTTTGAGGTTCATCTGTTTGACTTCGAAGGAGACTTGTATGATCAAGAGCTCAAGGTAGAATTAGTATCTTACATTCGGCCTGAACGGAAATTCGAATCTATAGATGCGTTGATCACTCAAATTGGTGAGGATGCAGAAACCGCAAAGAAGATTTTGGGGTATAATCTATAGTCATCCCGGACAAGCCGTTTACTTTTGTTAATGGAGATGCTATACTAATAAACGTTGCTGGCTTACAGCATCATAACCTTAGCTTGGTTGCACGTTCTCACCGACGGTGACGAGGCTAGTGGCGATTATATTGAAGGAGGTGAACAGGATGGCATTGACTCAAGAACGTAAACATCAATTGATCGACGAGCACAAAACTCACGAATCCGATACTGGATCCCCTGAGGTGCAAGTTGCTATCCTAACGGAGAACATCGTTAATTTGACTGACCACTTGCGTACGCACAAGAAAGATCATCACTCCCGTCGCGGATTGTTGAAAATGGTTGGACAACGTCGTAAACTTCTGGCGTATTTGAAAAACAAAGACATCAGACGTTACAGCGCCCTGATCGAAAGACTGGGATTGCGTCGTTAATTTTCCATAAGATAACCCTTAAAGCAGCCTGGTTGTATACCGTATGTCCTTCTCGGAGCGACAGCGGGACAGCTGGGTTGCTTTTTGAAAATTTAGGGAAAACTTTATAGCAAGACTGATGAGATTATTCGTAAAAACGGCGACTGTACTTCATCTGTAAGACTTAGCCGTTTCTTCTTATATGCATACAGAACAGGCTACATACCTTAAATTATAAGAAAGTATACGTTATACTTTATTCTTATAATTCTCGCATAAACGCTTCCGTCCTTATAAGGACGCCTAAGGCGTTTTTAGCTTGGGGACAAGCCTTTCCGATTCATTAGATCGATATGTGAACCTGCTATATTTGACTGCGGGTCTACTACTATTCAAGGAGGTATTTATGGAAAAACGTGTAGAAATGCAGCTAGGCGGAAGACGCCTTGTGCTGGAAACGGGCCGACTAGCTAAACAAGCAAACGCAGCCGTTATGGTGCGTTATGGGGATACTTCGGTATTATGTACCGTTACGGCTTCGAAAGAGCCGAAGGACCTGGATTTTTTCCCGCTTACAGTTAACTATGAGGAAAGATTATATGCGGTAGGTAAAATTCCGGGCGGATTTATTAAACGGGAAGGCAGACCGAGTGAGAAAGCGATTCTGTCCAGCCGTTTGACTGACCGTCCAATCAGACCACTGTTCCCTGAAGGTTTCCGTAACGATGTTCAGGTATTGAACATGGTAATGAGTGTGGATCAGGACTGCGCACCAGATATTGCTGCTATGATCGGTACTTCAGCTGCACTTAGTATTTCCGATGTGCCTTTTGATGGACCCATCGGCGGCGTTGCTGTAGGTCGGATTAATGGAGAGTTTGTGATCAATCCGGATATGGCTCAGCAAGCAATCAGTGATATTTATGTAGTGGTTGCTGGAACGAAGGAAGCAATCATGATGGTTGAAGCAGAAGCGAACGAAGTGACGGAAGATGTGATGCTCGAAGCGATTATGTTCGGTCATGATGAAATCCGTAAGATCGTTGCAACCATTGAAGAACTGGTCAAAGTGGCTGGTAAAGAAAAAATGGCTGTGAAGCTGCATGCAGTGAATGCTGACGTGAATACTGAGGTCCGTGCATTTGCTGAGGCTCGTCTGGTGGAAGCCGTTAAAATTGCTGAAAAACATGCTCGTCAGGAAGCGATTGATGTCGTTAATGATGAAGCGGTTGCGTATTTCGTAGAGAAGTACATAGAAGCACCGGAGCTTCTGAAAGATGTTAAAGAAGTCCTACATGATATCGTGAAGGATGAAGTAAGACGTCTAATCACGCATGATAAGGTTCGTCCAGATGGACGTAAACTTGATGAAATCCGTCCGATTGAATGTGATACAAGCCTGATGCCGCGTACACACGGTTCCGGTCTGTTCACACGTGGACAAACACAAATCCTTAGCGTTTGTACCCTTGGAGCTCTAGGTGATGTACAAATCCTCGACGGAATCGATCCTACTGAAACGAAACGTTTCATGCACCATTACAACTTCCCGCCGTTCAGCGTAGGGGAAGCTCGTCCGCTTAGAGCACCAGGACGTCGTGAAATCGGTCACGGAGCACTTGGAGAACGTGCATTATCCAAGGTAATTCCTAGTGAAACTGAATTCCCGTACACGATTCGTCTAGTATCAGAAGCGATTGAATCTAACGGTTCTACCTCCCAGGCAAGTATCTGTGCCAGCATTCTGGCTATGATGGACGCTGGTGTGCCAATCAAAGCACCAGTAGCCGGAGTAGCAATGGGTCTGATCAAAGACGGAGATCATGTCTCCATCCTGACGGATATTCAAGGTATGGAAGATCATCTCGGAGATATGGACTTCAAGGTAGCTGGTACAGCAGAAGGTGTTACAGCTATTCAAATGGACATTAAGATTGCCGGTATCGACCGCAACATTCTTCAAGATGCACTTCAGCAGGCTAAAGAAGGCCGTCTGTTCATCTTGGACAAAATGAATGAAGCGATCTCTGCGCCAAGACCTAATCTGTCCAAATATGCTCCAAAAATCATTATTATCAACATCAATCCGGACAAAATCCGTGATGTTATCGGTGCTGGTGGTAAGATTATCAATAAAATTATTGAAGAAACCGGCGTGAAAATCGACATCGAACAAGATGGCCGTGTCTTTATCGGTTCATCAGATGAAGAAATGATCCAAAAGGCTCGTTCGATTATCGAAGGTCTTGTGCGTGAAGTACAAGTCGGAGAAATCTATGTGGGTACAGTTAGACGTATTGAGAAATTTGGTGCATTTGTTGAACTTATTCCGGGCAAAGACGGATTGGTACACATTTCCCAATTGTCTACTGAGCGTGTAGCTAAGGTAGAAGATGTTGTTGCTATTGGTGACACCATTACCGTTAAAGTTACTGAGATCGATCCACAAGGCCGGGTTAACCTGTCTCGTAAAGCAGTGTTGACTTCGGAAACTGGAGCTAAAGCGTAAGTTTGATCTTAGTAATAACCTTTATTAAAGGGATCTAATTTCATTATTAAAAGAGACAGAAGCGATTTACGTTCTGGCTCTTTTTTTATATGAACGAAGCTGGAAAACTGTAGCAAACATTCCTATCTATTAGTCTTGTATCTGTTCATGACATAAATTCCTCCCTTGTCTCATAGATTGGGACAAAGTGTCTTGTAATCGTGTGGAACGAACCTGAAATTCGTTTCTATCGGGGAGGAAGTCGTCATGAAGACGGAAAAGGTGGCATTAGTGGTTGCTTGTGTAGCAATCGTGATAGGAATTGGCAGCACACAGGGGCCGGTCAAGGACATGCTTGCACAATTGAAACCGCAGGATGATCTTGCAGTGTGGAAGGATATTCCTAAGGCGGCGAACAATGATCTTCGTCTGAGGATTGAGACCGCAGCTGCTAAGCTAAATGCGCCCCCAGTGGATGCCGTGGTTGACCGGGTCTGGAAAGCCATTCCGGGCTATAACGGACTTGAGGTTGATGTAGAGAGTACCTATCGGAATGCTCTTTTGGCGCCAAAAGAACCCATTAAGTTTGTGTATCGACAGATCGAACCAAAAGTATCGCTTAATGAACTGGGAGCAGAACCTATATATCGCGGAAATCCGGCGAAACCGATGGTTTCACTGATGATTAATGTGGCTTGGGGAAATCAGTACATTGTGCCAATGCTGGATATTCTGGATGAAGAGAACGTGAAAGTTACGTTTTTTCTGGACGGAAGCTGGTTGAGTAAAAATCCGGAGCTAGCTGCAGAAATGCTAAAGCGTGGTCATGAGATGGAGAATCACGCGTATACCCACCCCAATATGAGTACCTTAAGTCGAGCGCGGGCCACCGTAGAAATTGAGAAGACACAAAAGCTGTTAAAGGAATCGCTTGGAGTCACTAATAAATGGTTCGCGCCTCCATCAGGTGATTTCGATCAAGAGACAGTAGAAATTGCTAGCAGTTTGGGCTTAAAGACTGTACTCTGGACTGTGGATACAGTGGATTGGCGCAATCCTGCTCCTGAATCCATTGTTGTCAAAATCACAAGTAAAGCTGAACCCGGCACACTTGTTCTAATGCATCCGACTGCCTCATCCTCCAAGGCGCTGAAGGCCATGATACGCGGGATAAAGGCAAAAGGGTTACAGCTAGGTACAGTTAGCCAAACACTCTCAGCGGAGCGTCTAATCCCCTCTGATGTTGAGTGAGTGATCTATTTCTGGTAGGATTATAGGCACGTGTATTAATTTAGATAGAACATGGCTATTGCCAGGAGGACTTGAAGTGGAAAAAATAGTATTATCCAATGGATTGCGAGTAGTAATGGAAAAAATTCCGACAGGCCGATCCGTTTCATTCGGCATCTGGGTAAAGACAGGTTCGCGGAATGAAAACCCTGGAAACAACGGGATATCCCATTTTGTAGAACATATGCTTTTTAAAGGTACAGACCGATATAGTGCTAAGGACATCGCCGAGCAGTTCGATGCTATTGGCGGCAATGTAAATGCATTTACCTCTAAGGAATACACTTGCTATTATGCAAAAGTACTGGATGAGCATCTGCCCATCGCAGTAGATGTGTTAGCAGATATGTTCTTCCGTTCACGTATGGATGCTGAAGAGCTGGAGAAAGAAAAGAATGTCATCCTTGAAGAAATTTCAATGTGCGAGGACACACCAGACGATCTTGTACATGATTTGATGTGTGCTGCTGCTTACAAGGATCATCCGCTTGCGTATTCTATCCTTGGCTTAAAGGAACGGCTAGAGGAGATGAAGCCAGATGATCTTCGTGCATACATGAAAGAGCAGTATACGATTGAGAATACGGTAATAAGTGTAGCGGGCAACATCAGCGATGGACTGATTGAGCTGCTGGAGAAGCATTTTGGTTCTTTTGCTAATCATGGCATATCTGCGCCGCTGACTCCACCGGATTATTATGGGGAAATGTTGTTCCACCGCAAAAAAACAGAACAGAATCATATTTGTCTTTCCTTACCAGGGGTCCGCTCTGGTGATCCATTACAATATGCTATGGTGCTTATTAATAATGCCATTGGCGGTGGGATGAGCTCACGGATGTTCCAAGAGATTCGTGAAAAACGAGGCCTAGCCTATTCTGTATATTCATATCATAGTTCTCAAGCGGATTCTGGATTGTTCACGGTCTATGCTGGAACAGCACCAAAGCAAACCAAGGATGTAATGGAGCTTATTAAAGAAATGATGTACGAACTCGCTACTAAGGGCCTCAGTGAAGATGAATTGAGAAAAGGCAAGGAGCAGCTTAAAGGTAGCCTCATTCTTAGCCTTGAAAGTACTAGTAGCCGGATGAATCGTATCGGAAAAAATGAACTTATGCTCGGAAAACACAACACATTAGACGATATGATCGCTAAGATTCAGTTAGTTACGATGGACAATATCAACAGTGTGCTTGATAATATGTTTGCTGAGCCGCTTTCTTTAGCGATGGTAGGTTCAACAGATAAAGCTATTGCAAATGTTAGGAGAGATGATCTTGTCTTATCACGTACAAATCAATAAACTAGCTGGAAACGAGGATGTTAATCTTCCTTGTAAAATGTCAGAACAGGCTTCCGGGTATGACCTTTATGCCGCTGTTGAAAACGAAGTTGTTCTTGCACCTGGAGAACGTGCATTAATTCCAACTGGCATATCATTAGCTATGCCAGACGGATTAGAAGCTCAGATTCGTCCAAGAAGTGGACTAGCCTTGAAGCATGGGATTACTTGTTTGAACACACCAGGAACGATTGATGCTGATTATCGTGGAGAGATCAAAGTGTTGTTGATCAATCTAGGCCAGGAGCCGTTTGCGATTGCTCGTAATGAGCGTATTGCCCAAATGGTATTTCAAGCGGTACCAGTGGTAACTTTGGTTGAGGTTGATACTCTATCCGAAACTGAACGCGGCGCCGGAGGCTTCGGTCACACTGGGAAATAATACAAATCATTATAAAGCTTGCGAATCTATGCCTAATCGGCGTGATTTGCAAGCTTTTTTTGTTCAAATATGACAAATTATAAGTTTTACATTTAAGTCTGCATAGTAATTCTTCTCCGCTTTTCACCCATTAAGAATGCCCAGCATAAGATGCTCTATAGTCGATAGTGTATGTTGAAAGGAGCGTCATCCCTATGCTTACTGGCGTCAGGATCGTGTTCCTGGGCGGGGACGCGAGACAGCTTGAAGTGATTCGGAAATGTGTGGAATTGGATGCGACGGTAAGCGCTGCCGGGTTCGATAAGTGGGAAGCCCCTTGCCCGGGGGTTAGCCTGGAACAGATGTCGGTAGAGCTGCTTAGTAATGCAGATGTATTAGTGTTGCCTACAGTTGGTTGTGATGACGAAGGGAATATCAGTGCTCTATTTTCTTCTGATCGCTTGATGCTCTTGGAGGAACATTTTACTGCTCTGCCACCCCATTGTTTGGTGTATAGCGGTATGGCCAAAAGCTACTTGCGCAGCATGTGCGCCAAGCATTCATTAAAGTTAATTGAATTGCTTAATCGTGATGATGTAGCCATTTATAACTCCATCCCAACAGCGGAAGGAGCACTGGTTATGGCCATACAGAACACGGATTTTACTATTCACAGTTCCAAATCGATGGTACTGGGCTTAGGCAGAACAGGTTTTACGATGGCAAGAAGTCTGCAAGGACTGGGTGCTAGTGTTAAAGCCGGAGTTAGAAAACAGGAACATTATGCACGAGCAGAGGAAATGGGCTGGAAGCCTTTTATGACCAGTGAACTATTGCTTCATGTGCCAGATGTTGATCTGATATTTAATACAATTCCAAGTATGATCATCACCGCACAAGTACTCTCACGAATCTCACCGCATTGCTTAATTGTCGACCTAGCTTCCGCTCCAGGTGGATGTGACTTTCGTTATGCTGAGAAAAGAGGAATTAAAGCGATGCTGGCACCTGGACTCCCTGGCATTGTAGCTCCTAAAAGCGCTGGGATTATTATGGCAAATGCGCTGGTTCAGTCGATATCGGACGAGGCTTTAATCAAGGGGGACGAATAAAATGGATTGGCACGGAAAAACAGTAGGGTATGCGATTACCGGATCTCACTGCACGTTTGCTGAGGTAATGCCGCAAATTCAACGCTTCGTAGACGGGGGAGCAAACGTAGTGCCCATAGTTTCAGCATCCGTACTAGGGACCGACACCCGCTTTGGAACATCGCAAAATTGGCTAAAACAGTTGAAAGATATAACAGGTAATGATATCATTTCTACAATTGTTGAAGCGGAACCGCTGGGTCCTTCCAAGCTGCTGGATGTGCTTACAATAGCACCATGCACTGGAAATACAACGAGTAAATTAGCAAATGCTATGACCGATAGTCCAGTGCTCATGGCTGCAAAATCGCAGATGCGCAATGGACGTCCACTTGTTCTGGCGATATCTACAAATGATGGCTTAGGTCTTAATGCAGCAAATATTGCTAAGCTTCTTGTGGCCAAACATATTTATTTTGTGCCATTCGGACAGGATAACCCTGAGGGCAAACCTAACTCGTTAGTAGCGCGTATGGATCTTATCCCAGAAGCTTGCTATGCCGCTTTGCAAGGTAAACAACTACAGCCGATGATTGTTGAAAAGTTTCACTCTGTCTAGAATAGGGCGGAATCGGTAGAATTAGTTGCGGTCAATAAAAGGGGAGATGTATCAAATGAGCAATGAGAAGTTACATGCTGCCGTGGTCAGAGTTACCTCTTAATCAAGAGACACGGCCGTTAACGCTCAAAGCCAAGATCTGCCATACCCATTGCTGAGATCATTGCTACCAAAACAATATAAGCACTACTGCTACCGTCCTCATTTCGAGGGCGGTACAACCATTTTTCAAAATATTAGAACTTTACTTAAGAAATAAGCTTACGTACTGTAATGGAATTGCTCGTTTAGAAACGATATTAGTTCTGTTTACGAATGATTAGTGTGTTTGCTTTAACAATAATGGAGGAATTATACATGGGTATTCTGGTACAAAAATTCGGAGGAACATCACTTTCAACGCCACAAGCTAGAGAGCACGTAATTCGTAATGTCAAACGGGAGCTCGCAAGCGGCTATAGTTTGGTCATCGTAGTTTCGGCTATGGGCCGACGCGGAGAACCTTATGCAACAGACACTCTACTGGATTGGGCTGTGCAGAATGGAGATGCATTACCTGAGCGTGAGAAGGATCTCTTGATGTGCTGTGGTGAGATTATCTCTGCGACTACACTTTGTGGACTGCTGGAGAATGAAGGGATTGCTTCTACCGTATTAACGGGAGCTCAGGCTGGGTTTATGACAGATAGTAACTATGGCAATGCAAGAATCCTAGATGTACGTCCTGAACGAATTCTCCGCGAACTGCGTGAAGACAAAGTGGTTATAGTGACGGGGTTCCAAGGACAGACTGAAGCTGGTGACTTGACGACTTTGGGCCGTGGAGGAAGTGATACCTCTGCTACTGCTTTGGGTGCTGCTCTTCATGCAGATATGGTTGATATCTATACAGATGTGAACGGAATTCTTACAGCAGATCCGCGGATCGTTGAAGATGCAAAACCGCTAACGTATGTTAGTTATACAGAAATTTGTAACATGGCTCATCAAGGAGCAAAAGTAATCCATCCACGTGCGGTTGAGATTGCTATGCAGGCACAAATTCCAGTGCGAGTTCGTTCAACCTTTTCAGAGGCTGAAGGTACACTGGTTACAAATCCAGAAGGATTCAACGACATCCAGTCTGGTGGCATTGTAGATCGCTTCGTAACAGGTATTGCTTACGTTAGCAACGTTACCCAAATTTCTGTGGAGTGTCCAGACGGAAATGGTACGGGCGTTCAACTGCAAATTTTTAAAAGTATGGCGGACAACGGAATAAGCGTTGATTTTATTAATGTAACACCTACGGAAGCACTTTATACTGTGTTCGATGACAAATCAGAAAAGGCCATCTCGGTACTCCAGCAATTGGGTTTGCGTCCTAAGAGCTTATCAGGTTGTGCAAAAGTTTCCGTTATCGGAGGCGGAATTAACGGTGTGCCAGGTATTATGGCTCGCATTGTTGAGGCACTTAGCTCACAAAATATTCAGATTCTCCAATCCGCAGATTCGAATACAACGATTTGGGTGCTGGTGAAGAAAGAGGACATGGTGCAGTCCCTGCGTTCGCTGCATGCTATGTTTGAATTGCACCGCTGACAAGGAGGAATTCAAAGTGGATTTCGGAAGATTAATAACAGCCATGGTAACCCCCTTTGACGGGGATGGAGAAATCAACTGGGATGTAACTTCAGAGCTTGTCGATTATTTAATTGAGGAACAGAAAACAGAGGCTTTGGTTGTCTGTGGCACGACCGGAGAATCTCCAACGTTAAGTGATGAGGAGAAATTGCAGCTGTTTTCTTTTGTACTTGAGAAGGCGAATGGTCGCTGCAAAATCATCGCTGGGACAGGTAGCAATAATACGAAACATTCGATTCACCTTACGAAGGAAGCTGAGAAAATTGGTGTGGATGGCGTGCTATTGGTCGTCCCGTATTATAATAAGCCTAATCAGGAAGGGCTTTATCAGCATTTTTCCGCAATTGCTTCGGAGACTTCATTGCCAGTCATGTTGTATAACGTTCCAGGTCGCACGGGTGTAAGTATGAGCGTAGACACAACCCTACGACTTGCTGAAATTCCGAATATTGTTGCGACAAAAGAATGTGCATCTGTCGATCAAATTACACTTATTGCTTCTTCGTGTTCCGATGACTTTCGCGTATATACTGGTGATGATTCAGCAGGATTAGCTAGTCTAGCCGTTGGAGGATACGGAATTATCAGTGTAGCTAGTCACGTCGTTGGTGCACAGATGTCAGAAATGATCTACGCATATAGCTCAGGAAACGTTCTACGAGCAGGAGAGATTCATCGGCAATTGTTCCCAATTTTCAAAGGATTGTTCGAATGTCCTCAACCTCTACCGAATCCTTCTGCGGTTAAATATGCTTTAGGTCTGAAGGGGCTGCCTGTTGGAGGCGTCAGATTGCCGCTTATTTCACCTACAGAAGCTGAAGCGGCTTTTATTGAGGCATTATTTCAATAAGAGCTGACCAGTGATATTTTAGTATTTACACCGGCTTCTCCTTTGGAGAGCCGGTTTTTATTTTTATAATATTTTGCTGAAATATTGGGTCACATTTAAGGAAAGAATTTGGATACGCGACAGGGTGACTTGTCTTTTGCCAAAAAAATCATGTATAATGTTCTTAAGTGACTGGGTGCGGTTAAAATTAAATATGCGGTAATCTTCCGTCAATGGTATACATTGTGAGACAGGATAGGTCCCAAGATGAGTCTGTGTAAATGATTGACATGTCTTCGCGCGAGGGGCGCGACGGTGAATTTTGACGGCATTTGTCCGCTTCAATATGAACTTTACTGCCCGGAATCGGGAGCTTTCGCATTGCGCATTTTACAGATATCAGGAATATCCTTGTTAATTAAGGAAGCTATCAGCTGTTTGAAGAATGTGTTCAGCGCCGCTGAAATAATCGAAGTTCAATATTTACCAATAAAAGTATGACGTCCAACATCATAGGAGGGTTAGATTCATTTGTCCAAAAAAAACAACAACGATAAATTGATGATTTTCGCATTGGGCGGAGTCGGAGAAATCGGGAAAAACATGTATGTCATTCAATATGGAGCTGACATAGTAGTCGTGGATTCGGGACTCAAGTTCCCGGAAGAAGATATGCTCGGTATTGATATTGTAATTCCTGATATCTCTTATTTGACAGAGAACCGTGACAAGGTAAGAGGGATTGTGCTTACCCACGGACACGAGGATCACATCGGTGGTCTCCCATATGTCCTGAAGAACTTGAATGTTCCTGTTTATGGAACAAGACTTACATTAGGCCTTGTAGAGAACAAATTGAAGGAAGCAAACTTGCTTGGTGACACCAAACGAATTCTGATCAATGAAGATTCAGAAATTCAACTTGGAAGCTCGCTCAAAGTTACTTTCTTCAGAACAAATCACAGTATTCCGGATTCCGTCGGTGTGTGCATAGAAACACCGGAAGGAAACGTAGTTCATACGGGAGATTTCAAATTTGACCACACTCCAGTCAACGGTCAATTTGCAAATCTGCATCGGATGGCTGAAATTGGTCAAAAGGGTGTACTTGCTCTTTTGTCGGATAGTACGAATGCTGAGAAACCAGGCTTTACCCCATCTGAGAAGAATGTCGGTATCGTTCTGGAAGACATTTTCCGCAAGGCTGAACAACGTGTCGTTGTAGCAACTTTTGCTTCCAACGTGCACCGTATTCAACAAGTGGTTAATGCAGCAGAATCCACAGGCCGTAAGATTACAGTAATTGGCCGTAGTATGGTAAACGTTGTATCCATCGCTTCTGAGCTTGGATATTTGAACGTACCAGATGGTATGCTGATTGAGCCTGAAGAAATGAACAGAATGGCAGCGAACCGTGTCGTTGTTCTTTGCACAGGCAGCCAAGGCGAGCCAATGTCTGCATTGACCCGTATGGCACGTTCCAGTCATCGTAAAGTAGATATTTTGCCTGGTGATACTGTTATCATTGCGGCAACACCTGTACCAGGTAACGAGAAATATGTAGGCCGTACCATTGATGAATTGTTCCGTCTTGGCGCTAACGTTATTTATAGCGGTTCCAATTCCGGCGTTCACGTATCGGGTCACGGTAGCCAGGAAGAGCTTAAACTTATGCTCAACCTGATGAAACCGAAATATTTCATTCCAATTCACGGTGAATATCGTATGCAGCGCAAACATGCCCTTTTGGCAGAATTTGTTGGCGTAGATTCTCAGAACATTTTCATTACTGAAATCGGTGAGATTGTGGAAATTCAAGGCGGTGCCGCTCGTAAAGCTGGTAAAGTAACGGCTGGTAACGTATTGATTGACGGTCTGGGTGTAGGTGATGTAGGTAATATTGTATTGCGTGACCGTAAACTGCTGTCTCAAGATGGTATTTTGGTTGTCGTAGTTACACTTAGCAAACAAAATGGTGCGATTGTCTCCGGACCTGACATCATTTCCCGTGGTTTCGTTTATGTTCGTGAGTCCGAAGGACTGCTCGACGAAGCGAACCGAATTGTTTCCAGTACATTGCAACGCCTGATGAGTGAGAAAGTAAATGAGTGGGCTTCGCTTAAAACAAGCGTAAAAGATTCGCTCGGTCGTTTCTTATATGAGCAAACGCGTCGTAGACCGATGATTTTGCCAATTATCATGGAAGTGTAAGGAGAATTCTCCTTAAATAAATATATAGCTAGGGCATTGCCCCTTTTCCCCGGAAATATTGGACGGTTTCTACGGGAAAAGGGGTTTTTGTATTGTTTATATTCACATCATAAGGAGAGGGTTGCATAATGCGGGGCCCTGAAATGTCATACTAATGAAAGTTAGTAAGGCTATAGCAGACCAGAGCTGCATAAGAAAAGGGAGAGCTGCGAAGATGAACTACATGGATGGATCAAATGGAGCAAAGAATGAGGAAGTTATACCACAAGAGGGAAATCCGAGTACAAATGAGAATATGCCGCCCACTACAATGGGTGCAATAAAAGAGCTTGGACAAACAGCGGTTCCTAGTGGTGAACCGGATATCTTTTGCATAACGATTATCGGTCAAATTGAGGGTCATATTGTTATGCCTCCTCAGAACAAAACAACAAAATATGAGCATATCATTCCGCAGCTGGTGGCAGCTGAACAAAATAAGAATATTAAGGGTCTGCTTATTATTTTAAATACTGTAGGTGGAGATGTCGAAGCTGGTCTAGCGATTGCCGAAATGATTTCTTCGCTCTCTAAACCGACAGTAACAGTTGTCATTGGAGGAGGACATAGTATTGGCGTTCCGATCGCTGTATCCTCTACGTATTCGATTATTGCGGAAAGTGCAACGATGACGATTCATCCGATTCGTATGAATGGTTTGGTAATCGGTGTACCACAAACGTTCGAATATATGGAGAAAATGCAGGAGCGCGTAGTAAAATTCGTTACTTCCCATTCTCGGATTTCTGAGGATCAGTTCCGTGACTTGATGTTTAAGACGGGTGAGCTCAATCGTGACATTGGAACCGCCGTTGGGGGACTCGATGCCGTTAAATATGGGCTCATGGATGAGGTAGGCGGGATTGGAGCGGCCTTAGCACATCTTAACCGCATGATTGGTGGAGATTTCTCTGCAGCGCCTACTGCAGCAATTTCGGGAGGGCTTACGCAATGACACTTTATACGATAATGTCGATGGAACAGGTGTGGGAAGGGGCATTTAATAATTACGCTACAACGCGAGAAGTTAGTGTTCAAGGGATGCTAATGCAGGTTGAGCCAATGGAGGAAGGACGCGCTCGCATAGTAAGATTGCTGGATTGTCCTTTGGAGCGTTATTTGGATCCATCGTTCTCTCCTGGAGCGATAATTACGTTAACATAAAGATTCATTTTCTGACAAAAGAGAACATAGGTACGCCACGCCATTATATGGTATAATGTTGTTCCGGGGGTGGCTGGCGTGGCTAAACGAAAAAAGAAAAAGAAAAAAGCGCTGCTCGGCAGCGTTTTAAAATATGAAATTTATGGAATTTTACTAATAACGATATCCGTTATTGCTCTGTCCGGTGAAGCGGCGGTAGGGCGATCACTTTCAAGTATGGCGGGTTATTTATTAGGGAGATTTTATTTTGTGTTGCCGCTTGTCGGTATTTTTTACGGTCTTATGGTTATGATCCACCGAAGATGGCCTTCATCTTGGAACAGTCGGCATACAGGCGTGCTTCTGCTTCTGCTATCCATGTGCCTAATGAGCACGATATCTGCAATGGAGCAGAAGCTTGGCCCGTTGTCACTGCTTCATCCTGGCAACGTGATGACACAAATACATAATGATCTTTCGGGATCTCTTTCGCCCGGTGTTAACAATAGTAATGTTTACATGCTGGGTAAGGATATTAGCGGTGGATATATCGGGGGTTTGGAGTATGCTGCACTCCTGTGGCTCTTTGGTAGTCTGGGAGCTAAGCTGCTAATGATCGTCATGCTTGCCATCAGTTTTATGTTAATTACAAATCTCTCTTATGTGGAGATTATTACTCTTTTGCGAGTGCGTACCGTTAAGTTTGTGGAAGGGAGTCGTCTTCATGCGGCAAACCGTCCGAAGGCTGTCCCAGTAGCAGCGAGACCTTCCAAAGCAGCGGCACCCGCTAAGACCCGGCCGGTGAAGCAGCCCGTCTATGAAGAGGATGACGAAGAGGAAGAGGATGATCGTTATTTGCCTAATCGCAAACAACCTGTCCTATTGAAAAAAATATCGGGCTGGTTCACAGGATCAACACGTCCAGAGGTAGATGTAGATCCTGAGGATGATGATCAGGGGTCGATTGTAACAAGTGCTTCACACGGTCCCATCATTTCGGGCCTTTCAGCAAATAGTCGTGTGACGCCACTTGAAGATATCCATCATGATTTTGATGATGCTGATATGGATATGGAACCTGTGACTCCAATTATCCGAGACTTTTTTGAGCACATTCGCTCAGAAGGTCTGAATGAAGAAGATCGGGAGGAATGGAGTGAATTTTCTCCTGCGGCTCGTGGCGTTACCGGCAAAGTTCCTGTTACTGGGGTTAATGAAGTTAATCAACCTCCTTCAAATGAGCCTGAGGAAAATGTGAACATAGACTTGGATGGATTGTTAACTGCAACTCCTGAAGGCGAGATCATTCCTGCTCCACCGGCACCGCCTCCACCCAAGCCTTATAAGCTGCCATCTTTCCGTCTTCTAGCCAAACCTAACAACAGTGGTAAAGCGGGGGATCAGAATGATTATATGCAGACTGCCCGTAAGCTAGAAGCTACACTTGAGAGCTTTGGTGTTCGGGCAAAGGTTCTTGAAGTAGTTAGAGGTCCAGCAGTTACACGGTATGAGATTCAGCCGGATATTGGTGTCAAGGTTAGTCGCATTGTTAATCTTACGGATGACATTGCACTTGCTCTTGCAGCCAAAGATATTCGTATGGAGGCGCCAATTCCAGGTAAATCAGCCATTGGGATAGAGGTACCGAATTCCGAAGTGTCTGTTGTAACTATGCGTGAAGTTATGGAAACACAGATTTTTCAAGAAGCTGAATCCAGACTATCTATTGCTTTTGGACGTGATATTTCGGGTCAGACGATTATCGGGAACTTAGCGAAGATGCCCCATCTATTGGTGGCTGGTGCAACGGGTTCGGGTAAATCGGTTTGTATTAATGGGATTATAACGAGTATTTTATACAAAGCTAAACCCAATGAAGTCAAATTCTTGATGGTAGATCCGAAGATGGTAGAGCTGAATGTCTATAATGGGATTCCCCATCTCTTGGCTCCAGTAGTTACTGATCCGAAGCGGGCGAGTTTAGCTTTGAAGAAGATCGTTGTGGAAATGGAGAAAAGGTATGAACTCTTCTCCAAATCAGGAACGCGCAACATGGAAGGTTATAATAAGCTGATGGCAGAGAATCCAGCTGCGATACTTCCGTATATTGTTGTTATTGTGGACGAGCTTGCGGATTTGATGATGGTTGCCGCTAACGATGTAGAGGATGCTATCTGTCGACTCGCACAGATGGCGCGTGCAGCTGGTATTCATCTAATTATCGCTACTCAGCGTCCTTCTGTTGATGTCATTACAGGTCTGATTAAAGCTAATATTCCATCTCGTATCGCTTTTGGTGTATCGTCCAATGTAGACTCGCGTACCATTCTGGATATGCCAGGTGCGGAGAAACTGTTGGGTCGAGGGGACATGCTCTTCTTACCGATGGGAGCTTCTAAACCGATTCGTGTGCAGGGTGCGTTTATGAGCGATCAAGAGGTTGAGACGATCGTTCAATTTGTTAGCAGTCAAGGAGAAGCAGAATATGATGAGTCCATCGTTCCAGAGGTTGATGACACAATTACTGAAGATCAGGAACCGCAAGATGAATTATATGAGCAGGCTGTAACGATCGTGCTTGAAGCGAAGCAGGCTTCGGTCTCGCTGTTACAGCGCCGGATGAGGGTTGGTTACACCCGTGCAGCCCGTTTGATTGACTCTATGGAGGCTCGTGGGGTAATAGGGCCTTACGAAGGCAGTAAGCCGCGTGAGGTGCTTGTATCACTAGAGCAGTATCAGCATAACAAGATCAGTTCTTAAGCTGGACAAGTCAGTTTAAGCCTTTAATAGACAATAAAAGGGGGTCGACTCCAAGTAGTTCATACTACTTGGAGTCGACCCCTTACTCATGCTGAAGAAATGTAAATGACACTTCAAATAATGGCTTTAGTGAAGCTTCATTAAAATAATTAGGGAATTTCTCCCTGAAATTCTGAGATTATTGGTTTTCAGACTTACAATTAGGGAAAAGCTCCCTATAATTCATCCAGTTTGGTAAGAAATAAAGGAATTGGCCTTATTTTTAGGGAGGAATTCCCTGATTCCATTCATTATCAGAGAATATCCACTATTTTCAGGGAGTTTTTCCCTAAAAGTGCGAACCTGTTACTTGGACTATTGTGAATTCATATCACTAAAATGTTGAGAAGTATGACGTATATCTATAATTTCTATTAATGCGTGGTTCCACAGTAAAATGTGGTCCTTCAAATTCATGATTCATATAAACTCCATATTTTTCTTATTTTGTTTATAGTTGATAATAATTCTCAATTACAATAAAAAGCTATTTCTTCTTTTTTAGTAAATGCATAGGATGCACTGACAGTCGTCATAATAACTTTAGCCATCCATGCAGAACTAACAAAAGAAAGGTAGAGCGAACCCTATGAAGAAACAAAAGATGTGGATATTTGCTGCTTTAACTCTTGCACTTGCAGCCGCGCCGTTTGCAGGAACGTTTTTCAAGGGAAATGGCATTGTTCAGACCAAGCAAAGTGCTGCTGCGTCATTTGTCCACGAGTTAAATAATCCTGACGAAGAAGCCTTACCGGCTTTCAGTACAACACCCATTAAACTTGGGTCAACAGGTCAGGATGTCTATGAATTGCAGGGACGTTTAAAGTATTTAGGTTATTATGCCGGAAAAATAGACAGCCATTTTGGGCCAAAAACGAAGAATGCAGTAACCTGGTTTCAATGGAAATTCGGAATGAAGTCTGATGGCATTGTAGGAGCCAAAACTAAGCTGAAGTTGTATAACGCTACGAAGAACTGGAAGCCGACTGAACCTTCTTCAGGAACGGGAAATAAGACAGCACAGAATAACACTGGTAATAAAACAAATACGCCCAATAAAACGAATTCTCCAGGATTGTCCTCAGGTAATACGATGGGCTTATCGGAGAATGATCTCAAGATCATGGCCAATGCCGTGTATGGAGAAGCAAGAGGTGAGCCTTTCGAAGGTCAGGTTGCAGTAGCAGCGGTTATTTTAAACCGTGTGAAATCACCTAGTTTTCCGAATTCGCCGTCGGGTGTTATTTTTCAGCCGGGAGCTTTTACAGCTGTAGCCGATGGACAAATCTATCTGGAGCCAAATGAACAAGCACGTAAGGCAGTGCAACAAGCGCTTAATGGCTGGGACCCTTCCGGAGGATGTTTGTATTACTTCAATCCTAAAACAGCGACCTCTAAATGGATTTGGACCCGTCCTCAGGTCAAGACGATTGGTCAGCATATTTTCTGTATGTAGATAAGAAGGATAGAAACTTCAGAGAGCAACCGGGAAGAGGCTTCCGGTTGCTTCCTTACTTTGGAATGGTTTAGAATGGTTAATAATTCATAAACATGATAATGAGCAACTATCCACGCCGTAAAGGAGTTTTGGACTTGACTAATAATGTATTTCAGCATGGCACCGTTGGAGGCTTGCGTATTCACGTTATGCCAACCAAGGCGTTCAAGACCTACGCGATCTCACTTTATGCGGGTATTCCTCTGGACGAGAATACAGTGACCTCTACTGCACTAGCTCCATTCGTGCTTCGCAGAGGTACCGCGACTTACCCGGAGACCACGCAATTCCGCGAGCGTTTGGAGGAACTGTATGGCGCTGGATTTGGGTTTGATATTTATAAAAGAGGCGATTACCAAATCGTTCAGTTCCGTATGGATACCATTAACGACTCCTTTGTACAAAACCAGGAGAACTTGCTTGAACAATCCTTCGCTTTCTTAGGAGAAGTACTGACTCGTCCCTTAGTTGAAGACGGAAGCTTCCGACCTTCGTATGTTGCAACGGAGCGTGAAACCGTTCGCAAAAAGCTGGAGTCCATCGTAAATGACAAGATACGTTACGCTGCTGAACGTTGTATTGAGGAAATGTGCCGCAACGAGCCATACCGTCTTCACCCTCTGGGGCAAAGAGCAGATCTGGATCGAATCACTCCGAAAAGTTTGTATGAATCCTACAATTCATGGCTGGATGAAGCCATCCTTGATCTCTATGTAGTGGGAGACACAACAGTTGACGAAGTTGAAAAACTTGTACAGCGTCATTTTGGTCGCATTCAGTCCGAGGTGGGCTTATATAGCTCTAAGTTCGTCCCTGTATCGGTTAATGAGGTACGGACAGTAGAAGAGAAGCTGGATGTCAGTCAGGGCAAGCTGAATCTGGGACTACGCACCTCAATTACTTATAAGGATGATTCCTATGCCTCCGCGCTTATGTACAACGGTATATTAGGAGGGTATCCACACTCTAAACTTTTCGTTAACGTTCGTGAGAAGGCGAGTCTTGCTTACTATGCTTCATCTCGTTACGACGGACATAAGGGCATTGGAACGATTCAATCAGGTATCGAAACGCAAAATTACGGCAAAGCCGTGGACATTATAGAGAAGCAATTGGAAGAAATGAAAGCTGGCAATATCAGTGATCTGGAGCTTAGCCAGACGAAAGCTATGATCCGCAATCAGCTTTCTGAGATCCCGGATTCAGCTTTTGAAATGATCTCTTACGACTTCAACCGCCAGTTGTCAGGAAAAGATCGAACAGCGGATCAGCTATTACAGCAGGTGGAACAAATCGGTGCAGAAGACGTAAAAGCCGCTGCTGAAACCTTTCAACTGGATACGATTTATTTCTTGACAGGAAAGGAGGAATAACGATGGAACAAATTCATTACGACAGACTAGAAGAGACCATTTATCATGAGGTCATGGATAACGGACTTCAGGTATACGTGCTGCCGAAACCAACATTCAAAAAAACCTATGCAACATTTGCTACCAAGTACGGTTCTGTTGACAACCACTTTCATGTCGCAGGCGGAGAAGAGACCACTGTTCCTGATGGTATCGCACACTTTTTAGAGCACAAGATGTTCGAAGAGCCAGAAGGCGATATTTTTGCTACCTTCGCTTCGAATGGAGCATCGGCCAATGCTTTTACAAGCTTTGATCAGACAGTTTATCTTTTCTCAGCAACTGAGAATATAGAGACCAATCTTAGTACGCTCGTTGATTTTGTTCAACGACCTTATTTTACAGATGAGAATGTAGAAAAGGAAAAGGGAATTATTGGTCAAGAAATCAATATGTATGCTGATAACCCGGACTGGCGTGTGTATTTTGGCCTTATTGAAGCGATGTATTCAAAGCATCCGGTACGGATTGACATTGCAGGTACGATAGAATCGATTAGTACGATTACGAAAGAAACGCTGTACACTTGTTATAACGCTTTTTATCATCCAAGCAATATGCTGTTGTTTGTGGTTGGAGGCGTGGATCCGGAGAAAGTATTCTCCTTGATTCGCAGTAACCAAAAGGGTAAAACCTACGGCAAGCAAGGTGAAATCAAGCGTATTTTTGAAGATGAACCAGTACAAGTGGCTACAAAACGTCTAGAAAGCAAGCTTGCCGTATCGATGCCCAAAATCATGTTTGGTTTCAAGGAAAAAGTAGACGGTCTAACGGGTGAAGCTTCTCTAAAACGTGATTTGATAACCAAGCTGATGCTTGATTTGTTGGTTGGTAGCAGCACAGCATTGTATCAAAAACTATATGATGAGGAACTGATCTCGGACAGCTTTGGACATGAATTTAATAGTTCTCCGCAGTATGCTTTTTCTGCAATGGGTGGGGATACGAAGGATCCGGATTTGCTTTTAAAACGAATAAAAGAAGAAATTGATCTAATCTTAAAAACTGGCTTTGCGGAGAAGGATTTCGAGCGGGCACGGAAAAAGAAAATAGGCGGATATTTGCGCATGCTGAACTCCCCTGAGAATATTGCACATGAATTTACACGCTACCAGTTCCGCGGTGGTGACCTGTTTGAAGTTCTGCCTATTTACGAATCAATTACTTTGGCAGAAGTTAATGAGCGTCTGCAAGCCCATGTAAACTGGGATCAACTTGCCGTATCATTGGTGGTGAGTCCTTAGGTGAGCGTTTTGGGAGAGAGCAGCAAACCACTAGGGGAAATGACAGTGCTCGTTACAGGGGGCAGCGGAGGGATCGGCGGCGCCATTGCGGAACGGTTTGCTTCTGTCGGGATGAATATAGTTATTCATTACAAGCACTCACATGAGGCTGCGAATGATGTCGCTCGGCGTTGTATGGCCCTTGGAGCAAAGGTAATGACAGTAAACGCGGATATGAAGGACCGTAGTCAGATTGTACGTATGGCTGAAAAGCTGGAGAGTAATGGAATGCAGCCGGATATCCTCGTCAATAATGCCGGTAAATCGCATTACGGAATGCTAGCTGATGTGACCGAAGAAGAATGGGATGATATTATGTCCATTAACTTGAAGGGAACCTTTATGTGCAGTCAGATCTTTATGCCGTACATGGTGTCTCAGCGTTATGGTCGTATCATCAATGTTTCTTCCGTATGGGGAATCACTGGAGCTTCTTGTGAAGTAGCTTATTCGGCTAGCAAAGGTGGAGTGAATGCCTTTACAAAGGCTTTAGCTAAAGAGCTGGCTCCATCTGGTGTAACGGTTAATGCGGTAGCTCCAGGAGCGGTTAATACGAACATGTTATCCAATTTACAGGAGGATGAAGTCCGTATGTTGGAGGATGAGATTCCGGCAGGACGTTTGGCTACTCCTAATGAAATATCCTCACTGATTTATTTTTTGGCTTTGCCTGAGTCCGGGTATATCACGGGTCAGATTATTAGTCCAAACGGTGGATGGATTACTTGATGATTATGTTGGAGAAAAGCACCAGCATAAGAACTTAGCGTCTGAGACATATTATAAGTGTTGTTTTTAAATCTCACGTAAGACGGCTTACAGCCTGTATGCAGGTGTTTGACCGTAAATATGAAGGAGGATTTAAGATGACACAAGGCGATAGCGTAATCAAAAATTTTGACACCTGGAAAAAATTTCTGGGAAAACGAGTTGTACAGGCGGAGAAACTTGGGATGAGTGAAGACACAATCTCAAAGCTGGCTTTTGAAATCGGGGAATTCCTCGATGAAAAAGTGGATCCAGCAAACACTCAAAACCGTGCAATCAAAGAGCTATGGGACGTCGGTAACGATGAAGAAAAGCAGACGATTGCTAAACTCATGGTCAAATTGGCGAAAAATCACGCCTAAGCTTGCGGAAAAGCTCCCCTTGTGGGAGCTTTTCTGCAATTATTACAGGACTGACCTTGCCTTTCATTTTTATTTTATATATCATTAACATGACCCGTGTTTCAGATCGCTTTGTCTGAACGGCATTTTTTTGATGGATATCAAAGTGCAGGGAAAAGGAATCTATGAGGTGTACAAGTGGAATATAAACAATGGTATATGGAGTACAAGATTCACAAGAACAGACCCGGTCTGCTTGGTGATATCGCTTCAATGTTAGGGATGCTAGAAGTCAACATTCTGACGATTAATGGCGTTGAAGGAAAGACACGCGGAATGCTGCTGGAGACCAATGACGATGACAAAATAATGCTGATGGGCGAAATGCTCAAGAAAGTTGATAATATTACAGTTTCAGCTCTGCGGTCTCCAAGACTCGTAGACAAGCTGGCTGTGCGCCATGGGCGATATATTGAACGGGATTCAGATGATCGAAAGACGTTTCGTTTTACCCGCGATGAGCTCGGTCTTTTGGTCGATTTTCTCGGGGAGCTGTTTAAAAAAGATGGAAATCAGGTAATAGGACTTCGAGGTATGCCCCGTGTAGGAAAGACTGAATCGATTATTGCCGGCAGTGTCTGCGCGATGAAGCGGTGGACATTTGTCTCTTCGACACTTTTACGTCAGACGGTTCGAAGTCAATTAGCAGAAGATGAGATGAACCCACATAATGTATTTATTATTGATGGTATTGTTAGTACGATCCGCTCTAATGAGAAGCATTATAATTTATTACAAAATGTTATGAGTATGCCAAGTACGAAAGTGATCGAGCATCCAGATATTTTTGTGCGGGAATCTGAGTACACCTTTGATGATTTTGATATTATTATTGAGCTTCGCAATAATCCAAATGAAGAAATATTGTACGAGTCGTTCACGACGAGCTACAGTGATGATCTATAAAACACCAATGATGATTCATTGAAACTTACAGGAGGTGATGGTATGTCGGAACTGGGCCGGCAATTGAAAGAGGCGCGTCTGCAAAAAGGGATGAGTCTTGACGATGTCCAGGAAGTAACGAAAATTCGCAAAAAGTATTTGGAAGCCATCGAGTCTGGAGACTATAAGGTGCTTCCAGGAAGTTTTTATGTTAGGGCGTTTATCAAAACGTACGCAGAGGCAGTAGGTATGAGCCCAGACGAGCTGCTAGAGGAGCATGGGAATGTACCTGCCCCTCCTGAAGACACAGCTATGGAAACGGTGATTCAAAAACGCAGCCGTAGACCAGAAACCGAACGGAATGCAAAATGGCTGCCAACAGTGCTAATGTGGACATTTCCAATATTGATTATTGTTGTGATTTACATTTATGCTTCCAGTTTGAACAAGCCGGACCCCGCTCAAATTGATCAGACGAATCTGACGAATGAACAGCAGGATCCTACGACAGCACAGACATCTCCACCGGCTTCAGGAGGAGGTGTTGTAGCGCCAACGGCTTCAGCAGGTACAGAAGCAACAACTGAACCAACGGCAGAGCCTACGCCAACACCTACGCCTTCCCCGCAATCCATTACAGTTACACCGGATGGGAAATCAGGAAAAACTACCAAGTTCAAGGTTTCAGCTCCGGCTGGAAGTGAAGTGAAGGTTGAGATTTCTGCTACTGGAGTAAGCTGGCTTGAGGTGTATAAAGGTGAGAACTCTAAAGGTGAGAAGCTCTCATTTGGTAACACAGCGGCAGGAGATCATATGAGCTTTGTTCTCGGAAGTGAAGGAATGTATATTAAATCTGGTTATTCACCAGCTACTGAGATTACTGTCAATGGACAAGTAATTACAGATGAAAAGACCTCATCTCGTCTGTTAATTAATCTGGATGATGGTACTGGAAGTCAAACGACCCAGAATGAAGGTACCACTGATACTACTGACCAGACTAATGAAACAGGCCAATAAGAAATATGATGTATAGACTTTGGCTGCGCGGGGAACATAAGATTGTTTCCAGTGCTTAGCCAAAGTGAGGTGACATTCTTATGATCGTTAGCTGGATTGTAGCTGGACTTGGGGTTATTGTCAGTCTCATCGGATACTATATGACGCCAAGTGCTTGGGGCTATGGAATTCTCGGTTTCGGTATTGCACATATTGTGCTTGGAATTCTGGATATGTTTCGAAGCCCGCTCCGAAGCAGATAGAAAACTAAGAAATGAGCGTCTCCGAGGGGATACTCCCTGTGGAGACGTATTTCTACCATTGAACAGAACTCATTTCGAAGGAAAAGCTCCACTCTGTGGGGCTGTTTTCTGTGTCGGGTGGGGTACATATTATCCAAAATTAGACTTAAGGGGATCATTCTTTTATAATAGTAGCAGACTAAAAAGTACAAAGGACGTGGAGTTATGAGTTCAGAAAGTTCATTTGATATCGTATCTAAAATGGATATGCAGGAATTAACTAATGCGATCCACCAAACAGAGAAAGAAATTGATAACCGATTTGACTTTAAGAACAGTAAAAGCAGTCTGAAGCTTGAGAAAGACGCACTTATTATCGCCTCTGAGGACGAATATAAGCTAAATGCTGTTATCGATATTTTACAATCGAAGATGGTGAAGAGAGGTATCACGCTGAAGAACTTGGATTTTGGCAAAGTGGAGCCTGCTTCCCTGGGAAGTGTTCGTCAGCGCTTAGGTCTTAAGCAAGGGATAGATCAGGAGAACGCAAAAAAAATTAACATCCTGATTCGTGATTCGAAATTGAAGGTGAAGAGCCAGATTCAAGGAGATCAGATCCGCGTAACCGGTAAGAGTCGCGATGATTTACAGCAAATTATCCAGATTTTGCGTAAAGCTGATTTGCCGCTGGACCTGCAGTTCAACAACTTAAAATAGAGTTTTGTACCCCGCAGTGCTTATCAGCACCATGATGCGGGGTGCTTTGTATTTTTTTTGACACCTATTTATAGCTATAATATACTTGCTTAAGTAGAAATAGATGAGCCTGACTCAGGTCATTTGTATGAACGATTTAGGGGAGGAACTTCAGTGAATTTGCCCAACCGCATCACGCTAGCACGTATTTGCCTGATCCCGATTATGATGTTTTTCTTACTGGTGGATTTTAGCTTTTACCCAGAACCAATACATTGGGGCTCTTTCCAGCTATCTGTTAATCATTTGGTAGCCGCTGTAATCTTTTTGCTTGCAGCCAGCACAGATGGAATAGACGGCTACATAGCTAGGAAATATAATATGGTGACCAACCTCGGTAAGCTCCTTGATCCGTTAGCGGACAAGCTGTTAGTTTCCGCTGTTCTGATTTCACTTGTCGAACTGGGCAGATGTGATTCATGGATCGCAATTGTTATCATAAGTCGTGAGTTCGCAGTAACCGGACTTCGCCAGATCGCATTGTTAGAGGGGAAAGTGGTTGCCGCCAGCAAATGGGGCAAGATAAAGACGGTTGTACAAATTGTAGCGATCTCACTGCTGTTGTTAAACAATTTCCCGTTTCAATTCGTCAGCATTCCTGTAGACGATATTGCCATTTGGGCTGCAGCTTTGATTACTATTTACTCTGGAATTGATTATTTTGTGAAGAATAAAGAGCTGCTACAGCTGCATAATGCTTAAGCATTTTAGGTAGCTACATATAGGAGAGGTAATAGGTAAAGTACCTATTACCTTTTTTAAACCCTAAAGGCAGTGTGTCTACATTATAACAAGGAGGCGAAAGCCAGGGATGAAAGCGGAGATTATTGCAGTAGGCACGGAGCTTTTGCTCGGTCAAATCGTGAATAGTAATGCCCAGTTTCTATCTATAGAGTTAGCTGCTATTGGGATTGATGTATATTTTCAAACCGTAGTTGGCGATAACAGCAGTCGCTTGCAGCAAGCTATTGAAATCGCTCAAAACAGAGCTGATGTTATCATTTTTACAGGTGGTATTGGTCCGACAGAAGATGATCTTACGAAAGATGCATTGGCTGCTTCATTGGGTCGAACACTCCATATAGATCGTTTGGCAATGGATCATGTACAACGTTTCTTTGATGATCGTAAGATTGTAATGACAGAGAATAATCGTAAACAGGCACTTATAATTGAGGGAACCACACCTTTGCCAAATGAGATTGGTCTTGCTGTGGGTATTGCTTTTGAGCATGAAAAGAAATATTATATTGTGCTTCCTGGTCCGCCTCGCGAGATGAAACCAATGTTCGTAGATAAAGCTGTACCGTGGCTCCAACAGCACGCTCTAACGACAGAAATGCCACTTTATTCTAAAATGCTAAAATTTGCAGGTATCGGAGAATCACTGCTTGAGGATAAGCTCATAGATCTGATTCACAGCCAGACAGACCCAACCATAGCTCCTTACGCTAAAGAGGGAGAGGTAACCGTTCGTATTTCGACAAAGGCGCCTTCCGAGCATGAAGCTTTCAAGAAGCTGGAGATTCTGGAGAAGCAGATCAAAGAGATTTTACCAGAGCATTTATATGCGAATATTGATGTACCGCTAGAACAGCTAATTGTAGATTGGATGGCGGATGCAGGTCTGACTTTAAGTGCGGCGGAGAGCTGTACCGGAGGCTTGCTGATGGAGAGTATAACCAACATACCAGGTAGCGCTTCGATGTTTGCGGGAGGAATCGTCTGTTACTCCAACGATCTAAAGAAAAAACTTCTGAATGTGCCAAGTGCTTATTTGGAGGGGCCTGATGCCCCTGGGGCGGTAAGTCGTGAAGTTGCCGAGGTGTTGGCCGATCAAGTAAGAATGATTGCGGACAGTGATTTCGGTTTATCTGTAACTGGTGTAGCAGGACCAGGATATTCTGAACGTAAACCAGTTGGACTTGTATTTATTGGTTTAGCTGAACGCGGGCGTAAGACAGAGGTATATGAGCTTAATCTTAAAGGGACACGTGAGAATATACGACTGCGTACTGTTAAAGCTCTACTGTATCGACTTTGGCGTAGACTTGAGGAACGCAAGGTGGAGACACCACTTGAGGGTTCAGACTTGTAATGGGAGATTAGCCCAGTTATAATTGGAACATACGGAAGAACCGTGGCACTGAGATTTCTTTGCTGCGGTTTTTTGTATATCTGCAGAGATTTTGATCAATGTTTTTGGTTATGATCATAAGTCGTTGATGTCCGGTGAAGTAGAGAAATCAGTTAACTTCTATATCCGGAGGGAGGCTTACAATAAAAGGGATAATTAACGCTTGAGACAAAAAAAACGAATGTATGTTCGAAAAAAAGCTTGGCAAGACCTCAAAAACACGTTATTATATTATTATAAACAGTGAAGGAAGTGGTCTGATTGTCAGATCGTCGTGCAGCGCTTGATATGGCGCTTCGTCAAATAGAAAAACAATTTGGTAAAGGTTCGATCATGAAACTGGGAGAATCCACTCATATGCAAGTGGAAGTTGTACCTAGCGGATCTTTGGCACTTGATATTGCGTTAGGTATAGGCGGACTTCCAAAGGGACGTATTATTGAAGTATACGGACCTGAATCCTCCGGTAAAACAACTGTTGCTCTTCATGCTATTGCAGAAGTGCAAAAACAAGGAGGACAAGCTGCATTTATCGATGCTGAGCATGCGCTCGATCCGAAGTATGCACGTAACTTGGGCGTAAACATTGATGAATTGTTACTATCTCAGCCAGATACGGGTGAACAGGCACTTGAGATTGCTGAAGCACTTGTACGAAGTGGCGCAGTAGACATTATTGTCGTTGACTCCGTAGCTGCTTTGGTTCCTAAAGCGGAAATTGAAGGCGATATGGGTGATTCACACGTCGGCCTACAGGCTCGTTTGATGTCTCAAGCGCTTCGGAAGCTTTCTGGTGCCATTAGTAAATCAAATACAATTGCTATCTTTATTAACCAGCTTCGTGAGAAAATTGGTGTTATGTTCGGTAACCCTGAGACAACTCCGGGTGGACGAGCGCTGAAATTCTACTCTTCCGTACGGTTGGATGTTCGTCGTGTCGAAAGTATCAAAATGGGTAACGACGTTGTAGGTAACCGCACCAAGATCAAGATTGTGAAGAATAAGGTAGCACCTCCATTTAAACAAGCTGATGTTGATATCATGTATGGTGAAGGGATTTCCAGAGAAGGAAGTCTTGTAGACATCGGTACTGAAATGGACATCGTGAATAAGAGTGGTGCGTGGTATTCCTATGAGGGCGAGCGTCTCGGCCAAGGACGTGAGAATGCCAAACAGTTCTTGAAGGAACATCAAGATATTGCGCTCATCATTGAGAACAAGATTCGTGAAGCAAGTAATCTCTCCACTATTGTTGCTGCACCAAATGAAGCGGAAATCATTGCAGAGCAAGAGGAAGAAGAAAAGCTACTTCTCGAAATCGAACAATAGAATTTATTAAGGAATAGGACGCCCTGTGATTCATTGTTGCAGGGTGTCTTTTCTTAACGCATCAGAAATATTTATTTGGGGTCCCCGCAAAGTACCTGAGTACGCATCGAATTTAAGCTACACTTTGTGGGGATATTTTATTGCTATGAGGTGACAAGCAACTATGGTAATACAGCTGGATATGGATTTTGAATCGGATGAGCAGGACTTACAAGTTCTGGCGGATTTTCCTGATGGAGAACTTTTAGAAATCACTAAGGTAGAACGTCAGAAGAAATCGGATCACCGCTATATCATACATTTCGGAGCTTATAACATGACTGTACACGAAGACGTCATGATTAAATATCGGATGATTACTGGGAATTCTTTTATGAAAGCCGATCTGGAGGAAATTGTTGTTGCTGATGAGCGACAACGAGCTTATGTAGAAGGACTTCGTTATCTAGAACGAAAGCCACGAACCGCTATGGAAATGACTCGCCGTTTACGGCAGAAGGAAATAGGGGAGACTATTATTGCGGAAGTGGTGCAACGGCTACAGCAGGAAAGACTTCTTGATGACCCTTTGTATGCAAAGCAATGGGCAGAGCAACGCATTACAAACCAGCGCAAAGGAAAGATGTGGATTCGCCAAGAGCTACGTGAGAAAGGAATCGACAAATCTTTAATCTCGGAAGCCTTGGAGAATATCAGCCCAGAACAAGAACTTGAGAGTGCACTTCAGACCGGGCGTAAGAAATGGAATCTCATCCGAGGTGAAGCTGCAGATAAGAGAAGAAAGACTGGTGCCTTCTTAATGCGGCGTGGATTCTCAGGAGATATGGTGCGTCAAGTGATCAATACTTTACTTGAAGAAGACAATTATGAGGGTGAAGATGAGGAATTTTACTAGACTCACTGATTCTCTTGACATTAATGCGCATATCGACTCTCTTGACAATGTCTTTTTATAAATAATAAAATATAACATGAATCGGCATAAAGTAAGAATCCTTTTTCCTTCCCAAAAAGGGGACTTTTTAAAACGGTTCGCGTACAACTCATATGAAATGTAATCGCCGGATAAGGCGGGCAGTGTGCATGTGCAGCATGTGCAGTATGGCAATCGGTTGTTTACCGGTTTTTTGTATGGTGATGAACGGATAGTTTAACAACTGCACAATTCCCAGGGGTATACCTTGGAGAGGAACCAACGAGGAGGTGAACAGATGCAAGCATGGATCTGGGTCATTATCGTTCTCGTTGTAGCTGCATTATTCTTTGGGTTCGGTTATTTTATTCGTAAATCCCTTGCAGAAGCTAAAATTCAAAGCGCAGAAAGAGAAGCCGTAGTCATCGTGGAGAACGCGAAGAAGGACGCAGAGGCGCTGAAGAAAGAAACGGTATTGGAAGCTAAGGACGAAGTCCATAGAATCCGTACTGAAGCTGAGAAAGAAACTCGTGAACGTCGGAATGAAATCCAACGGCAAGAGAGACGTTTGCTGCAAAAGGAAGAATCTCTGGATAAAAAAATGGAATCGCTTGAAAGAAAAGAAGAACAAGTAGCTAACAAAGAGAAACGAATTGATGAAACCCAACAGCAAATTGATGTTATTTACAAAAACCAAGTCACTGAATTGGAGCGCATTTCCAATTTAAGCATCGAAGATGCAAGAAGTATTATTCTTAGCAATGTTGAGCAAGAAGTTCGCCATGAAACGGCTCAAATGATCAAAGAAATTGAACAGCAGGCGAAAGAGGAAGCGGATAAGAAATCCCGCGAAATCATCACACTCGCTATCCAACGCTGTGCAGCTGATCACGTAGCCGAGACAACAGTTTCAGTTGTTACCCTGCCGAACGAAGAGATGAAAGGTCGGATTATCGGTCGTGAAGGCCGTAACATTCGTGCACTCGAAACTCTTACAGGTATCGACCTCATTATTGATGATACGCCGGAAGCAGTTATTTTGTCGGGATTTGATCCAATCCGTCGCGAAGTGGCCCGTACGGCACTTGAGAAACTTGTGGCAGATGGACGTATCCACCCTGCTCGTATTGAAGAGATGGTGGAAAAATCCCGCAAAGAAGTGGATGAAAGAATTCGCGAATATGGTGAACAAGCTACTTTCGAAGTGGGTGTTCATGGATTGCATCCAGACTTGATCAAGATTCTGGGTCGTCTGAAATTCCGTACAAGCTATGGTCAAAATGTATTGAAGCACTCCATGGAGGTTGCTTATTTGACTGGACTGATGGCCGGTGAGCTTGGGGAAGACATCGTGCTTGCAAAACGTGCAGGATTGCTCCATGATATCGGCAAAGCGCTGGATCATGAAGTAGAAGGCTCGCATGTTGAGATCGGCGTTGAACTAGCGAAGAAATATAAGGAACATCCGGTTGTTATCAACAGTATCGCGTCTCATCATGGAGATTGCGAAGCTACCTCGGTTATTGCTATGTTGGTTGGTGCCGCTGATGCATTGTCAGCAGCAAGACCTGGCGCTCGCCGTGAAACACTGGAAACGTATATTAAGCGTCTAGAAAAACTGGAAGAAATCTCAGAGTCGTTCGAAGGCGTTGAGAAATCATTTGCTATTCAGGCGGGCCGTGAGGTACGCGTGATGGTACAGCCAGAGAAGATTGACGATGCAGAGGCATTCCGTCTTGCTCGCGATATTACGAAGATGATTGAAAGTGAACTGGATTATCCAGGACATATCAAAGTTACCGTTATTCGTGAGACACGGGCTGTTGAATACGCTAAATAGGTGGAATATAAGGTTAAGGGATAAGATGTAACTTATACTTTCTTATATTTGTTGAGAATTGGCCCCTAAGCAGGGCCTTTTTTCTTTTGAATATGAGCTCTTATCCATTAGATATAGCGGTTAAGATTAGGAGGAGAGAATCATTAAAGTACTATTTATTGGAGATATCGTTGGAAATGTTGGCAGAAAGGCTCTTCGTGAGATGCTACCTTCACTAAAAAGTAAATATCAGCCACATATCATTATTGTTAATGGCGAAAATTCTGCTGCCGGTAGAGGGATCACTAAGGCGATCGCAAATGAGTTTTTTAACTGGGGCGTTCACGGAATAACTATGGGGAATCACACATGGGACAACAAAGATATTTTTGAGTTCATCGATGATGAGGCTCGGATTATTCGTCCAGCTAATTTTCCGCCAGGAACACCGGGAAGAGGTTATACCGTTGTTAAAGGTAATGGTAAAGAACTGGCTATAGTAAATTTACAAGGACGGACGTTTTTACCTGCTATTGATTGTCCTTTCCGTGTTGGGGATGAAATTGTGGAAGAGCTTCGTAGAGATCATAAATGTATTCTCGTCGATTTTCATGCAGAGGTAACCTCTGAGAAAATCGCCATGGGATATTTCATGGATGGCCGTGCATCGATTGTTGTTGGGACACATACGCATGTTCAGACTAACGATGATGTGATTTTGCCAGGAGGAACTGCGTATTTAACCGATGCGGGTATGGTTGGTTCAAGCGAAGGTATTCTGGGTATGGAAAGAGATGCAGTACTTTATAAGTTCACAACTCAGCTTCCAGCACGATTTGTTGTCGATGAAGGTAAGTGGCAGCTTCACGGTTTATTTGCAGAATTAGATGAAACTACTGGTGCGGCAACTCGTCTGGAGAAGATACGGTTGCGTGAAGATGAATGGGTTATGAGCTAAACGTAGAATAGAGTATCGTTTAATCCGGGTAATTTCGCTGAGTTAGGGTAAAGTGTGATATTTTTTATATCGTAAAAGAGTATCTTTAATACCGTTTTTGGAAGACGTGGTCCGTAAAAAGAAGGAATTATTTCTTCTCTCGCGAATAACATCTAAAGTAGTGGAAGAACACCATTATTTTCCCAGGGGAGGTACTTACTATGGATGTATTAAAAGTATCAGCTAAATCCAATCCAAATTCCGTCGCCGGCGCATTAGCGGGTGTTCTTCGTGAACGTGGATCGGCCGAATTACAAGCTATTGGAGCTGGAGCACTGAATCAAGCAGTCAAAGCAGTTGCCATTGCCCGGGGATTTGTTGCACCAAGCGGAGTTGATTTGATCTGCATTCCTGCCTTCACTGATATAGTGATTGATGGAGAAGATCGAACCGCGATTAAGCTGATTGTTGAACCCAGATAATAGACCTATAGAATGAATGAACCTGTTTACTTTTGTAAACAGGTTTTTTGCTTTTGATTTATAGTCAGGAGTTTTTCTGCATAGTATCTGAAATAGGCACTTAGAAGTAAAATGTACGGCTGGAACTGTGAGGAGGTGGGGTTGCTAAATGAGAGCTGAAAAGTTTAAGGTAGCAGATTTTCATTGTGATGTGCTAAGCAAAATGCAAGCCTCTCCGGATATTAATTTCGAGAATGACCCTCGATTAGATGTTACTGCAGAACGGTTGGCATCTGGCGGAGTGGAGTTGCAATGTTTTGCGATATATCTTTCAGCTACGAGAGGTAAACCTAGCTTTGAACATGTTCTAGGACAAATTGATCTCTTTAGGCAAAAGATAGTGAGCACAGATGGGCTTCAGTGGTTGCGCTGGAAGGAGGAAGTGGGGAATCGATTAGTTGGAGCACCTCCGCAAGCAATGCTCTCTCTGGAGGGCGTAGATGGCTTAGAAGGGAACTTGTTTTATGCTCAGCTCTGTTTCGAACTTGGAGTGCGGTTTCTAGGTGTCACTTGGAATTATGCGAATTGGGCAGCAGATGGTGTGCTAGAGAAGCGTAATGGTGGATTTACGGAGAAAGGGAGAAAGCTGGTAGAATGGTGCAACCACAGTGGAATGCTGCTGGATGTGTCGCATTTGTCGCAAGCAGGTTTTTGGGAACTGGCAGATTTAAGCTCTCGTCCGTTTATAGCTTCTCATTCGAATGCCGCAGCCATATGCGGTCACGTTAGAAATTTGAATGATGAACAGATAAAAGCTCTTATTGCGATGGACGGGAGAATGGGGCTTACCTTTTATCCGTGGTTTGTATGTGATCATGGAAAGGCTCGTATGGATGATTTGTTAAAGCATATTGAACAGGTATGCAGTCTCGGCGGAGAGAAGCATCTGATGTTTGGCTCAGATTTTGATGGCATTGATACTTGGGTTGAGAAGTTGGAGCATCCGGGAAAATACCCTGATCTTATTGAACAACTGCTTCGTTATTATCCTGAGGATACTGTAAAAGGCTGGATGTATGAGAATGCGACATCTTTTTTAAGCGTAAACTTGCCCTCTCAGGTGTCTAAACCATGACAATCTTGTCCAAAAAACATAAATTGTCGAAAAAAGGGCCTTCGTTATGATACAGCCCTTTTTATTTTGGTGAAATAAGATGTATAATGGTTAATGGCTTGTACAGATACTAGAGAAAATACAAGGAGTGACTTTACAATGAGTAAGACTGTACCCGTAGGTGTGTCGGCTAGACATATTCACCTTACGCAAGAGCACGTGGAGGCTCTGTTTGGCCCAGGATATCAATTAACTGAGTTCAAACCACTTTCCCAACCAGGACAATTTGCAGCAAATGAACAAGTAGCAGTTATCGGTAGCAAAGGTAAATTTGACAAAGTAAGAATCTTGGGACCTGCTCGTCCGGCTTCCCAATTGGAAATTTCCCGTACTGACTCCTTCGCACTTGGCGTGAAAGCTCCAGTTCGCGAATCTGGAAATATTGAAGGAACACCTGGCATTACGCTTAAAGGACCTGCTGGTGAAGTTGAATTAGAACAAGGCGTTATTATCGCAGCTCGTCACATTCACTTCCACACTTCCGAAGCTGAAGCTTGGGGCATTGCGGATAAGCAATTGCTTAAAGTTCGTCTCGGTGGCGACCGCGGTCTTGTATTGGAGAACGTAATTGCTCGTGTATCCGACAGCTTCAAACTTGATATGCATATTGATACTGATGAAGCTAATGCTGCTGGTGCCAACAATGGCGACACTGCTGAAATCGTAGACTAGTCTTCATAACAATCATAGGAAGCGGGGGAGAAATCCTCCGCTTTTTTTGTTGTGTGCCTAGAACCGTTATGTGGCTGATACGCCCGATAAACTGGCAGATGTCTAAACTGTTTGAATAGCAAAGTGGATCGTATCCTGAAATGGATTTTTAATGAAAATTGGTGTGATGATAAAGAATATCTATTATTATGTGACTAATTGTGTTATGATTATTGTTTATGACGTGAAAAATGGATTTAATGTTAAGAATATATGTATTAGAAATTAAGGAGACTAGAATGACATTTAACGAACTGAATATTATGCCTGCGATTTTAAAGGCTTTAACCAAAGAAAACTATACATCACCTACACCTATACAGGAACAATCGATCCCAGCTGTATTAGCAGGCAGAGATTTACTTGGATGTGCTCAAACGGGAACAGGAAAGACAGCTGCATTTTCTGTACCTATTATTCAATTATTAAGCGAACAAACCAATTCCAACAAAACAAACAATGTGCGACGCATTCGCTCGCTGATCTTAACACCGACAAGAGAACTAGCGATCCAAATTGCTGATAACATAAAAGCGTATAGCCAATATACAGATATCCGCTCTGCTGCCATCGTTGGCGGTGTATCACAGAAAGTGCAAGAGCGTGCCCTGAATCAAGGTGCTGATATTCTAATAGCTACACCAGGTAGACTTATCGACCTGATCAATCAAAAACGTGTGGATTTGCAGCATGTCCAAATTCTTGTCTTGGATGAAGCTGACCGTATGCTAGATATGGGCTTTATCCATGACGTGAAACGAATAATCGCTAAAATGCCTACGAAGAAACAAACATTATTCTTCTCTGCAACGATGCCTACTGAGATCTCAAAATTGATCAAAACCTTGCTTGTGAACCCAGTGAAAGTTGAAATCACTCCCGTATCTTCTACTGCGGATAGAATCGAACAATCGATCTATTTATTAGAAAACGGAAATAAACAGAATCAATTGAATCTTTTGTTACAGGATAAATCGATTGTCTCTGCTCTGGTGTTTACTCGGACCAAACGTGGTGCTGACCGTGTTACACGTGACCTAGCGAAGGTGAACATTTCTGCACAAGCCATTCACGGCAATAAATCACAGAATGATCGTCAGAATGCATTGCGGAATTTTAAAAGTGGTGCAACCCGCGTTCTAGTCGCTACGGATATCGCCGCGCGAGGAATTGATATTGATGAGTTATCTCATGTAATCAACTTCAACTTGCCGAATATTCCGGAAACTTATGTACACCGAATCGGTCGTACGGGTAGAGCGGGGCTGAGTGGAACTGCAATTTCTTTTTGCGAATCTGAAGAGCTTCCGTTCCTTAAAGATATCGAGAAATTGATCGGGAAATCGATTCCAGAAGTGAAGGATCACCCGTATCCGATGTCTCGTAAAACGCAGATGAAGACAGAACGATCTTCGAAAACGTCAGGTTCGAGACCAGCGAATTCCAGACCGTCATCTGGTAAACCGTCATCAGCTAAACCATCAGCTTCAAAACCAGCGGCATCTAAACCAGCCAAAGCAAAGCCAAAGTCTAACCCTCCACTAAAGCCAAAGTCCGAGTGGTTCACTAAAGGAAGACAAACGAGCAGCAGATAAGTTATTTTGAACGCTGGACGTATTTTATAGTAAGACTTCAAAACCATCAAAGAAATCTGATGGTTTTTTTGTTATTTGATGATAAGGTGAATACAAGAGAGGGTATAGTTTTTGACACAGATAAAGATGTATTCGTCACCTTTAAAATGGAGAGAGGCAAAAAAAACAGCCGCTAAACAGTTCCTCACTGTATAACGGCTGTTATATTCTCTTATGCGGTGGCTTCAATCGCGTTGTCCTGAACATAAGAACCAAGCTCTTGTTGAAGCGCTGTGCTGATGGAAGTCATAGGGAGGCGAAGCGTATCCGAATCGATTAGGCCATTCTGGCTAAGCATCCATTTGATTGGTGCGGGATTCGATTCCTTGAACAAGAGGCGGATGATCGGCAGCAGTTGTTCAAAGTTTTCTTTAGCTAAGTCTAATTGTCCGGATTTGAAAGCTTCGTATATGCGGATACATTCTGCTGGATAAACGTTCGCAGTAGCAAGCATACCTCCAGTTGCTCCGCAGCTAAGCATTTCGTAAAAGAGTGAATCGTCGCCGCCGAGCACCGGTTTGGTACCCGTACGAACTAGCTCAGTAACCAATTTGGTGCTGCCTGAGCAGTCTTTTAATCCGACAACATTATTCATTTCTAGGATTGTACGTGCAGTATCTACGGTCATAGCAGTACCCGTACGACTTGGAATGTCATAAGCCATGATTGGAATGCCTACTTCTGCTGCTTTACGGAAATGGGCAATGATGCCCTCTTGCGAAGGACGACTATAATAAGGGACGACTACTAGCACGCAATCAGCACCAAGGTTAGCTGCGATCTCTGTGCGTGCTACCGTAGAAGCTGTGTCATTGGTTCCTGTACCGACTACTAAGGGGATAGATGTGGATTGTATAAGCTCACGAGAAGTGTTTACTAGAAGCTGCATTTCATTTACGGTTACAGTTGGCGATTCACCGGTGGTTCCATTAACGACCAGACCTTGTATGCTGTTGTTAATAATGTTCTTTACATAACGCTGATACGAATCCAAATCGACTTCATCAGCAGCATTGAACGGGGTGACCACGGGGACATAAATTCCATAAATCTGTTGTTCTGTAAGCATAAATTATCGGCCTCCATAATATTTTAATTCCTCTACATACACTTTACCATGGAATGTTGCATCGTCGTTAGCTATAATAAATGATGTGTATCATCAAAAATATTGATGTTAGGGTGAGGTTATGGATTTAACCTATTTACGAACATTCCGCGAGGTGGCTAAACGTCAGAGCTTTACACGGGCTGCTGAAGAGCTGGGTTACGCGCAGTCGAGTGTTACGATGCAAATACAGAAGATAGAGAAGGAATACGGAGTGCCTTTAATAGAAAGGCATGGTCGAGTGCTGCGTCTAACCCCGCCTGGAGAAGAGCTTTTGAAGCTATTCGTGGAGATTTTGGATCTGTATGACCGTTCAAAAGAAACCATCGCTCAGCAAATAGGAGGTACGCTAACGATTGGTACGATTGATTCTTTAGCTGCATTCTACTTGCCACCCTACCTACAGCAGCTGAGGACGAAATTCCCGAAACTTGATATCCATCTACAAACGATGCAGGAAGCTAACCTTGTGGCCAAAATAAAAGATGGGGAAGTAGACATCGGTCTGATGCTCGATCGTACCACAACGGATTCTTTGCTGGATCGTACGATCATTAGAGATGAACCGCTCGTCTTGATAGCCCCCGTTAATCATCCTCTTGCCCAGATGGAAACGGTAACGCTACAGGATCTAAATAACTGTGAATTAATTGTTTCTGAAGAGAGCTGTATTTACCGGAGTCTGTTCGAGAACTTGTTAAAAGAGCACGGGATTATATTCCGTATTGGTTTTGAGCTTTCGAATCTAGAAGCGATAAAACGATGTGTTATGAATGGTTTAGGGATTGCATTATTACCTAAAATTGTTGCAGAGGAAGAAATTGAGCGGGGGAACTTGGCTGAGCTGCCCTTCGCACATCAAGAAATTCATTTTGATCTGCAGCTTTTGATGCATCCTAAGAAGTGGAAGTCTCAGCCATTGCAATTTCTAACGCAAATGTTACTTGCAAATCATTAGTTTATTCCCATCAGGGTCTTTCACCACAAACCATTGTTGATCTTGAATTTCGGTTACTATCTCTACACCGAGCTCCTTCATATAGTTGAAAGAGGCTTGCAAATCATCGGTTATAAGCATAAGAGCAGGTGTTTGAATTGGAGGAGCCCCTTCAGGCTCTAAACCTCCCCACATGGGCATGGTGTCCAGAATGATCCCAGTGCTTCCTTGCATAGTTAACGGGCATAAATGATCGTTCATAATCGGATGATCTGCTTCCTGGAGTCCTAGGACATGGCAATACCAGCTACGGGCTTTTTCAATATCGTATACGGGAATAAATACACTGCCAATAAGGTTTTTTACGGGGCTTTTTGCTATGGGATTTACAATGGACTGTGCTTGTTTATTCATTCGAATTCCTCCTAGGTCTGATAATGATAACCTTTATTTGGAACTTATGCATCTAGTCTATTTAAAACATAGAATCAGCCTGCGCGCAAGTGGGTCATTAATGATCAATAAATTCTTAAATTTGTATGTAAAAGATAGCATTCTTTAAAGAAAGTCGCTGTAAATATTGACATTCAAAATCAGTTTATGTTATATAAAAAGAAGAATTAGCACTCATCTAACAAGAGTGCTAATCACGAAATGTTGGACAAGATGTTTATTTTGAAAGGAGATCTATTTATTCATGGCCAAAAAAGAGTTTAAAGCCGAATCGAAAAGATTGCTGGAAATGATGATTAACTCCATTTATACACAACGGGAAATTTTCCTGCGCGAGCTAATTTCCAATGCAAGTGATGCGATTGATAAGATCTATTACAAAGCATTATCTGACGAAAGCCTGGTCTTCAATAAAGAAGATTATTATATTAAAGTGACTGCCGATAAGGCGAACAGAACTCTGACGATCTCCGATACTGGTATCGGTATGACGCAAGAGGAACTGGAGAATAACCTGGGAACGATCGCGAAGAGCGGATCTCTTGCTTTTAAGAAAGAGAATGAAGCTAAAGATGGTCATAATATCATCGGACAGTTCGGTGTTGGCTTCTATGCTGCTTTTATGGTGGCAGATGATGTAACGGTGATCAGTAAGGCTCTAGGCAGCGAGGAAGCGTTTAAATGGGAGTCTAAGGGCGCTGACGGCTATACTATCGAGTCTGTCGAGAAGGATTCTGTGGGTACTGATGTAATTTTGAAAATTAAAGACAATACTGAAGAAGACCAATATGATGAATATTTGGAAGAATACCGCCTGAAATCCATCATTAAAAAATACTCCGACTTCATCCGTTTCCCAATCAAGATGGACGTGAAGGAGTCAAAGCCAAAAGAAGGTACGGAGAACGAGTTCGAAGAAGTAATTCAAGAACAAACCGTGAACAGCATGGTTCCAATCTGGCGTAAGAACAAAAGCGAGCTGACTACGGAAGATTACGATAACTTCTATGCAGAAAAGCGTTACGGCTTCGACAAGCCGCTTAAACATATTCATATCAGTGCCGATGGTGCTGTAGTGTACAATGCGATTTTGTTCATCCCAGAAAATACACCGTTTGACTATTACACAAAGGAATATGAAAAAGGTCTTGAGCTGTATTCCAACGGTGTGTTAATCATGAACAAATGTGCGGATCTCTTGCCTGATTACTTCAGTTTTGTAAAAGGTATGGTGGATTCAGAGGATCTTTCCTTGAACATCTCCAGAGAGATGCTCCAGCATGACCGTCAGCTGACTTTGATTGCTAAGAACATTAAGAATAAAGTGAAGAGCCAACTGCAAAGCTTGCTGAAGGATGAAAGAGAGAAGTATGAGCAGTTCTATAATGCTTTTGGCAGACAGCTTAAGTTTGGTGTGTACAACGATTATGGTATGCACAAAGATACCCTTCAAGATCTGCTGATGTTCTACTCCTCCAAGGAGAAAAAGCTGGTAACGCTGGACGAATACGTGTCTAGAATGCCAGAAGATCAGAAGTACATCTACTATGCTTCCGGAGAGTCGATCGACAGAATCGAGAAACTCCCGCAAACTGAGCTTGTTTCGGATAAAGGATATGAAATTCTCTACTTCACTGATGATATTGATGAATTTGCAATCAAGATGATCATGTCTTATAAGGAAAAAGAATTTAAGTCTGTATCCAGCGGAGATCTTGGTATTGAAGCTGACGAAGCGGACAAGCCAACGGAAGCGGAAGAGAACGAAAACAAGGAGCTTTTTGAAGCGATGAAGGACATCCTGTCCGGCAAAGTGAAAAATGTTAAAGCCTCCAAACGTTTGAAGACTCATCCGGTATGTCTCTCTGCTGAAGGCGAACTGACCATCGAGATGGAAAAAATCTTGAAATCGATGCCGAATGGCCAAGAGGTTCAAGCGGACAAGGTACTCGAAATCAACATTCATCACGAAGTGTTCCAATCCTTGAAGGCGGCAGCAGAGAACGACAAAGAAAAGCTCGGTTTATACACGAACCTGCTGTACAACCAAGCCCTGTTGATCGAAGGTCTACAGGTTAGTGATCCTGTTCAATTCACCAATGATATTTGCAAAATCATGAAATAATATGAAGTACAGAGACCATCCAATTGTATTATGATTGGGTGGTCTTTTTTATTTCAGTATTTCATTTTGTTGTGCGAAAAAGATAGTAATCAATTTCAGAATCATTATTTGTGCAACCGCTGATCGAATAGATAATTTCACCTTGTGTGCTTTTTTTACTCGTCACTTCGGAGCAGGTATCGGTTCTGACACCTGTGTTGCTTCCACCGAATGCATCATTAGAAGTATCATAGCTGTAATTAATTATGCTGCCATCAAACTTCAAATCCTTAAATATGGGATCACCTTCATCTGTGTAACTTGTAACGCGTATATTGTCTGCTTTTTTGCTGGAGAGATTAGTTATAAATTGCTCGAATTTTTCTAGGTTGTACACTTTTTCAAATGAAACAATATCCCCTCTACGGATGGCTTCTTTGGAAGTATAGGGTTCACTTTTGGGAACAGAATTAACTTTACTATCGGAACAACCCCATACTCCTGTTAGTAAAAGAATAGAGAGTACAAGTAAATTTACTTTTTTCACTGAGGGACCTCCTTGTAACTTATTTATATAAAAGACGGAGATTAACTGGAAAAGTTACAGTGAGCTTGATGTTTCGCATTGACAATAAACAACAAATTGAGTATTATTTCCTGTAACTTGAATATGTAAAAGCAAAGAAGAGAAAGAGTACCACGGCAATTCTTTCTACAGAGAGCTCCGGTCGCTGAAAAGGAGTAAAGAAAAACCTTGGGAATATGGTCTCAGAGCTGCGCATCGAAACCTTTTGGGTTGTAGGCTGCGCCGGAACCTGCATCCGTTACAGTGCTAGGGTATAAACGTTTATTAACGTCGTACCTGAAGAGGTAAATGTCATGAGGCATTTATAAAATTAGGTGGTAACACGTGAGTAGAACTCTCGTCCTTTGTGGATGGGAGTTTTTTTGTTGTCTAAAAAAAGGAGGAGAAGGTTAATGAGTAATGTGTTTATAGGCGGAGCTTGGCCGTATGCGAATGGATCTTTACATCTTGGAAGATTATCAAGTGTGTTGCCTGGGGATGTGCTGGCACGCTATTTTCGCAGCAAGGGGGATAACGTTTTATATGTGTCGGGGAGCGATTGTCATGGCACACCTGTAGCGGTTCAGGCTGCTAATGAAGGGATCACACCCGAAGCTTTTGCAAGTCGATACCACGAAGAGTTTCTGAAGTGTTTTGAACAGCTGGGATTTAGTTATGATCTATATACTCGAACGGATCAACAGCAGCATCATAAGGTCGTGCAAGAGTTGTTTGCGAAGCTGCTAGAGAATGGTCATTTATATAAAAAAACCATTGCGCAATGTTACTGTGAGGCGGATCAGCGCTTTTTACCAGATAGATTCGTGGAAGGGACTTGTCCGGTATGTGGACAGCGGGCGCGTGGAGATCAATGCGATTATTGTTCTACGATTCTAGACCCTGCCGATTTATTGGACAGAGTCTGTAAATTATGTGGGAATACACCGACAGAACGGCCGACAGAACATTTTTATCTTAGCTTATCTAAATTTCAATCTGAATTAACGGATTATGTAGACGTAGCAGTACACTGGAGAGAAAATGCAATAAAACTGACCAAACGATATTTAAAGGAGAAGCTTCAGGATCGGGCAGTAACCAGAGACTTATCTTGGGGTGTAAATGTTCCCGTAGCTGGATTTGAAGATAAGAAGATTTATGTCTGGGTTGAGGCGGTAAGTGGTTATTTATCAGCCAGCAAGCAGTGGGCCGTTCAATCTGGGGGGGGCTGGGAGGAATTTTGGTCAGAGGAAAATGAGGATATTACCGCTTATTATGTGCATGGTAAAGACAATATTCCTTTTCATACCTTGATATGGCCAGCCGTCTTATTAGGAGCAAAAGAGCTACATTTACCGGACCGGATTATATCTAGCGAATATTTAACCCTTGAAGGGCAGAAGTTCTCCACTAGCCGTAATTGGGCGGTCTGGGTACCTGATATTCTAGAAAGGTATCATCCTGACTCTATTCGTTATTTTTTAATCGCCAACGGGCCTGAGAAGCGGGATACGGATTTTTCCTGGAGAGAGTTTATTTATAGTCATAATGGTGAGCTGCTTGGAGCATTTGGTAACTTTGTGAATCGTTCATTGGCTTTTGTGGATAAGTTTTATGAAGGGAAAGTGCCGAATGGAGGATTAGATCAGGGGTGGAGGGACAACATTGATCTCTTGTATCTGGAGTCAGGGCGCCTAATTGAAGCGGGAGATTTAAAGGATGCGCTGGAGTATATTTTCTCTTATGTACGTAAGGCAAATCAATATTTTGATCGGCAAAAGCCTTGGATTCAGGTAAAAGAGGATCGGGAAGCCTGTGATTCTACAATATTTACTTGCGTGCAGATTATCGCTAATTTGGCGAGTTTGCTGCATCCGTTTCTACCTTTTTCTTGTGAGAAGATCAGGGGGTTCTTATCGCTTGAACAACCGAATTGGCAGCCCTGCGCAGTTCCCCCTTATCAACAAATAACTGATTTACAATTGTTGTTTGAACGAATTGATATTAGTCGTATTAAAGAAGAAGAGGAAAGACTCATTCAACAACAAGTGAATTAACCATTCTTGAAGCTCTCAATAAACTTAGAAGCCAATGATGATAAGTATTTATCCTTGATCCAGACGGCGGCGACACGCGTGCGAAGCGATTCACTACTGATTTCTTTATAGATTAAATTACGATTACTCGTTAATTCGAAAGCGGATTTGGGGATGATTCCAATGCCAAGACCAGCGTTTGCCCAGAGCAGTGTTGTTCGCGCATCATCATTCATGCAGAAAATTAGCGGATCAAAGCCGTTCTCAAGACAGGTTTCCCGGATAAGCTGCTCAAAACGGCGGTAGATAATGAGCGGCTTATCTTTTAACTCACCGATCTCAGCGAAGTTTTCATCTGTTTTCCAGTCATACTCTGGAGTCATTACGGCAATCATAGGCTCAGCCTGTGTGTAAAGACATTCTAAATTTGTAGCATTAAAGGGTGTCCGGACAATGCCAATCTCGACAATACCCTTGTTCAAAAGGTCGATGATTCTGAAGGTATTCCCTTCATGGATTTCAAATTTAACGCCTTTATAAGTTTTGTGGAACTCACAAAGTCGATCTTGGAGCAGGGTCGCTCCTGAGGAAGACACCGTACCAATGGCGAGCGTTCCTTTTAAGCCTTTGACAAAATCATTGAGCTCTCGGGCAGTGGAATCAGCCAGCTCCAGAATTTGTTGAGCCCGGTCACGCAAAATGGCTCCTGCTTCGGTAAGCTGCACACTGCGCGGACCTCGATCTACAAGCTTGACGCCTAGTTCTTCCTCAAGCAGCTTAAGCTGCTGACTGAGCGGAGGCTGGGCCATTTGCAGCTTTCTGGCCGCGGAAGTAATCTGCCCTTCCTCAGCGATAGCCATAAAATATTTAAGTTGTCTAATATCCATAAAAGAATCCTCCGAAATTGAGATATGTTTATCGTATGGGAGCGATACGAATCAAATATTATTAATATGTGAGTAGATATGCCATAATCATAACTGTTATTATACATATTTCAAATGCTTAAATACTTCTTATGTTGGGTGTGGATGACGTTGTTCAAAATTGCAGTTTATTTAAAATCGTACAAAAAAGAAGCCATCATCGGTCCAATCTTTAAGCTGATGGAAGCGATTCTGGAGCTGATTCTGCCAACCATTGTCGCATTAATCATCAATAATGGGGTAGGAAATCATGACAGTGCTTATGTATACCGCATGGGTGGCTTGATGGTGCTGATGTCTCTACTTGGCTTCGGCTGCTCTATGGTATGTCAATACTATGCGGCACGAGCATCTCAGGGATTCGGCACGACGCTTCGTAATAAAATGTTCAATCATATTACATCCTTATCGTACGCTGAGCTGGATACGTTCGGTACGCCTACGCTGATTAACCGGATTACTAATGATGTAAACCAGCTGCAGATTGCTGTTGCCATGCTGATTCGCCTGGTTATTCGTGCGCCGTTTATCTGCATCGGAGCTATCATAATGTCGATGATCTTGGATTTTAGGTTATCGCTGATCCTAATAGCGGCAACGCCGATTTTTGGGATTATTTTATATTTCATTATCACTCGAAGCGCTCCTTTGTATCGATTGTATCAACAGAAGCTGGATGCACTTGCACTCGTACTTAGTGAGAATTTGTCAGGAATTCGGGTCATTCGTGCTTTTGCCAAGAGACGTACGGAAAAAGAACGTTTTGATGCCTCGTCTGAGGATTTAACCACTACAGCGATCAGAGTCTCGCGGATTTCCGCTTTACTTGGACCGATGACGACACTTGTAGTAAACGCGGCGATCATAGCTATTTTATGGGTAGGTGGAATTCATATTGACGGGGGCCGGTTGTCTCAGGGAGAGATCATTGCCTTCATCAATTATGTCACTCAAATCTTGCTGGCACTTATAGTGGTCTCTAACCTGGTTATTATTTTTACAAAAGCCTCATCCTCTGCCAATCGCGTGAATGAAGTGCTGAGTGTCAAAGCATCCGTGTCTGAGGAAGGAAATGTTATGATGGCTGAATCTAATCATACCGCTCCTGCTATTTCATTCGAACGTGTATCGTTTGGTTATAATACAACTGGTGAATTGGCATTAGAGGATATATCGGTAGTCATTAACCGCGGAGAGACTGTAGGGCTGATTGGCAGTACGGGTTCTGGTAAATCTACTTTTGTGAACCTGATTCCACGTTTTTATGATGCGGTGCAAGGTGAAGTTAAAGTGGATGGAGTGAATGTCAGAGATTATAAGCTGCATCAGCTTCGTGAGAAAATAGGGATTGTCCCGCAAAAAGCAGTGCTGTTCACAGGAACAATCGCTGAGAATATTCGTTGGGGGAAGGAAGACGCCACCGAGGAAGAAATCATGCAAGCTGCCTCTGTTGCTCAAGCAGAAGAGTTTATTCGTAAATTGCCGGAAGGGTTGAATACGCAGGTATCCCGTGGTGGACTTAATTTATCCGGGGGACAGAAGCAGCGCTTGACCATAGCTCGTGCAGTGGTAGGTAAGCCGTCGATTCTTATTCTGGATGACTCTTCCAGCGCGCTGGATTTTGCTACTGATGCGGCACTTCGTAAGGCACTCAAAAATAGCAGTCAGGAAGTGACCGTACTCGTTGTCTCGCAGAGGGTAAGCACTGTAAGGCAAGCGGATAAAATTATGGTATTTGAGGAAGGGCGGATTGCCGGTGTCGGAACCCATGAGGAGCTGATGCGTGGTTGTGAAGAGTATAAAGAAATCTGCCTGTCCCAGCTATCGAGTGAGGAGTCGGGCCAATGAACAAAAACAACATTTGGAAAAGACTAATTGTATATACAGGACATTATAGAAAAATAGCTATAGGGGCGGTTATATGCGCATTACTCAGTGTGATCGCCAGTTTAATCGGACCACTACTTATTGGTAAAGCCATTGATTTTATGATCGGACCGGGAAAGGTTGATTTTGACGCTGTACTTAGACTGCTTTTGATTCTGGCAGCGGTATATATTGTCGGCAGCTTTTTTGGATGGCTTCTTACTTATTTAACGAACCGAATTGCATACCGGACGGTATACGACTTACGGAGAGAGCTTTTTGATAAATTAAATGTTTTGCCTTTAAAGTTTCATGACAACCACCCGCAGGGAGACAGTATCAGCCGGTTTGTTAACGATATGGATGCCGTCTCTGATGGACTGCTGCAAGGTTTCTCCACACTGCTTACAGGGATCATCACCATTGTTGGGGCAATTGTGCTAATGCTGTACATAAGTCCTGTGATGACCTTGGTAGTTCTTCTGTCAGCACCTGTTACCTTTTTTGTAGCAAGATTTATTACGATGCGGTCTCAGAAGATGTTCAAAGAGCAAGCGAAGATTCTGGGTGGTCTCAATGGGTATGTGGAGGAAATGATAGGCGGACAAAAAGTGGTCACTGCTTATCATTATGAAGAACGTGCAATGACACAGTTTGAAAAACAAAACGAGACATTATATCAGACCGGTGTGAAGTCACAATTCTATGGTTCCTTGTCCAACCCGACAACACGGCTGGTCAATAATGTTACGTTCTCAGTCATTGCAATGATCGGTAGTGTTATGGTCATTCGGGGTCATTTCACGGTAGGGGATCTGTCTAGTTTCTTGATTTTCTCCAACTTGTTCGCTAAACCTTTTAATGAAATTACAGGTGTAATTACGCAGCTGCAATCGGCAACTGCCTCTGCACAGCGGATCTTCGCCATTCTTGATTTGACTCCAGAACCGGTTGATTCAAAGGATGCCAAAATCATGCATACAAGCCAAGGAACTATTATCTTCGAGAAGGTATCCTTTGCTTATAATCCAGAACGTCCTCTGATTAATGATTTCAGCTTGGAAGTGAAGCCGGGGACTCGAGTTGCGATTGTTGGGCAGACCGGAGCGGGGAAGACGACGCTGGTTAATCTGCTTATGCGTTTCTATGACGTAGACAGTGGATCCATTAAGATTGATGGTGTGGACATTAAGACCATTACTCAAGACAGCTTGCGACGTAATTTTGGGATGGTGCTGCAGGACACTTGGCTTTTTGGCGGCACGATTAGAGAAAATATTGCTTACGGCAAGCCTGATGCTACAGATGAAGAGGTCATCGCTGCTGCTAAAGCTGCTAATGCACATAGCTTCATTAAACGTCTGCCTGAAGGATATGACACGAAGATCAGCGGCTCAGGAGATAATCTTTCGCAAGGACAAAAGCAGCTTCTTACCATAGCAAGAGTAATGCTCGTAGATCCACCTATGCTCATCTTAGACGAAGCTACGAGCAGTATTGACACGCTAACAGAGGTGCGGATTCAGAAAGCTATCCTGACTATGATCGCGGGTCGAACCAGCTTTGTAATTGCCCATCGATTGTCAACGATTCGTGAATCGGATCTCATTCTATTCATGAAGGATGGCGATATTGTGGAAAGCGGTACGCATGATCAACTCCTAGCTAGCGGTGGATATTACTCCAGATTGTATAATAGTCAGTTCGCGACAGCGTAGACTTAGTGAGTAAAAAAGAAGCAATCGATCCCATTTTGGGTGAGGATGCTTCTTTTTTGTTGTCCGTAGCAAGGTATTTACTGTTCCGAAAATGAAATCTCAGATAGCTCCCCTCGTTTAAACGAATGCTCGCGAGTGCTGGAATTGGAGCGGCCAAGGTGGATCTCATGCTCCATTAAGATGTTGTGAATGCAGGTGATACGATCAGTGGTAGCGTCCGAATTCAGGGGGGGCCGTTGTAGATCAGTAGGTTGAAGACGTATATGCATTCGTTAAGATACGTAACTTGAATGAGTTGAACGATAAGAAGATGGAAGTGGAAGCAGCGGAGCGCTCTTCGAAGCGGATTTGCAAGCATTTACCGGACGATTACAATCTGTATTCGCTGGTGGCTTGACTGCTTGGTAGGACATACGAACGCTGTTTCTGGTTGAAATGTTTAATTAAGTCAAATGAAAGTGCAAATTATATATGAAAATACCTCTAATTTTACGGGTATCGGGCAAAGACAATCTACATTATAATAAGCCAGAGAAAACGTTTACAAGGAGGTTCTTACATGTCATCTACTAACTATCCATTCCAGAATACACAGCTTCCGCTTGATGAACGGGTCAATGATCTCGTATCTCGCTTCACACTAGAGGAAAAGGTTCAACAAATGGTGCAATATCAGGCAGCCGTTGAACGGCTTGGGGTAAAAGCATATAAACATGGCACAGAAGCCGCACATGGTATGGCTTGGCTTGGTGAAGCCACAGGTTATCCGCAGCCAATCGGTCTTGGTTGTACTTGGGACACTGAACTGATGCAGCGAATTGGCGATGCTATTGGCGACGAGGCCAGAGGATTTTATAAACGTAATCCAGAGATTAACGGATTAACGTTATGGGCACCAACCGTTGATATGGAGCGTGATCCACGTTGGGGGCGTACTGAGGAAGCCTATGGCGAAGATCCAGTACTGACGGGCAAACTTTCAGCTGCTCTTGTTAAAGGAATCCAAGGTGATCATCCGAAGTATTTGAAAGCGGTTGCTACACTGAAGCATTTTATTGGCAACAACAATGAGGTAGGCCGCGGTGATCAATCGGTCAGTATCGATCCCCGCAATATGCGAGAGTATTATTTGAAAGCATTTGAAATTCCGTTTAAGGAAGGCGGCGCCCAGTCGATGATGACGGCGTATAACGCCATTAACGGCGTACCGGCTAACCTGAGCCCAGATGTTAATGCCATCGTTAAGCAGGAGTGGGGGATGGACGGTTTTGTTGTCAGCGATGCGTTTGATGTATCCGGCACGGTGCGTGATCATGGCTATTTGGAAACACATAAGGAAGCGGTCGCCCGCTCTGTACGTGAGGGCGGCATAGACAGCCTTACCGACGATAATGAGCTGATGAAGCAGTCACTGTGCGAAGCGTTGGAAGAAGGCATGCTAACTGAAAGTGACTTGGATGTGGCACTCTGCAATACGTTCCGTGTCCGTTTCCGTCTTGGCGAATTCGATCCCGATTCCGAAAATCCATATGCTGCGATTGACGAGTCAGCGATTCTGCATCCAGAGCATACGAAGCTGTCACGTGAAGCGGCGGGTAAAGCGATTGTCCTGCTGAAGAATGAAGACAACATGCTTCCGCTGCAAGCGGACAAGCTGAAGAAGGTTGCTGTTATCGGACCGCTGGGCGGAACGGTATATCGCGACTGGTACAGCGGCTCACTGCCTTATGCGATTACACCTCTTCAGGGGATTCAAGAGAAGCTTGATGCACATGGCGGTAAAACTACGTTTGCCGGCGGCACAAACCGGATTAAACTGAAGTCCAAACGCACAGGCCGCTATGTGCAGCTGCTTGAAGGCGAACAAGCGGCGCTGGCTGCAATCGGCGAAGCTGCGGAGGATGCAGCGGTGTTTGAGTCAACGGACTGGGGCTGGCACAACAAGACCCTGATCGCCGAAGACAATGGTCGTTACCTGACGACAGATGACCGCGTTGTGAAAGCTTCAGCGGACCAAATCTGGGAATGGTTCACGAAAGAAGTATTCCTAGTTCGCCCATCCGAAGAAGGCGCGGATCAGGTGACTTTCTCGACGTGGAATGATACACCGGTAACAGTGGGCAGCGAAAATGGTGAGCTGCTTGTCGGTACTGGTAGTGCTGAAGAGACGGCCAATGAGATCAATGTGAGTGGGGCTGCATCGGTCACTGGTGGGGAAGCAGAAGCGATTGCTGCCGATGTATTTGAAGTAGAGACGGTTACGGACAAATTCCAGGCTGCGAAGGAAATTGCCAGCGATGCGGATCTGGCGGTTGTCTTCGTCGGTAATCATCCGTTAATCAACGGCAAGGAAACGATGGACCGCCCAGACATCACTTTGCCGGAATCTCAGGAGCAACTAATTAAGGAAGTTATGTCGGTGAATCCGAACACGGTCGTAGTAGTTGTGGGGAGTTATCCTTTTGCCCTGAACTGGACAGATGCACATGTGCCGGCTATCATGTACACTACGCATGCCGGTCAGGAGCTAGGAAATGCTGTTGCTGATGTATTGTTCGGTGACGTGAATCCAGCAGGACGCCTGAATATGACCTGGTACAAGTCGGTTGATCAATTGCCGGAATTTATGGACTATGACGTGATCCAGAGTGGTAGAACGTATCAGTATTTCACCGGCGAACCGCTCTATCCATTCGGACATGGCCTATCCTATAGCACATTCCGATATGATGGCCTGACCCTCGACCAGCAGCTGGTTTCTGCAGCGAAGGATAATGAGATCAGCTTGACGGTTCGTGTCACCAATACGGGTCATCTTGCAGGAGATGAAGTGGTACAATTGTACGGACACGCGGAAGAGTCACGAGTGAAACGTCCACTGAAGCAACTGCTTGCGTTCCGCCGGGTGCATGTGCAGCCAGGCGAGTCGGTTGACGTAAGCTTCAGATTGCCACTCTCCGAGTTGGCAATCTGGGATGTCACCCGTGAGCGCTTCTGTATTGAAAACGGCGTGTTCACCTTAATGGCAGGGGCTTCATCATCCAATCTGCCAGTAAGCGCAGCACTTGAGGTGCAAGGTGAAGTCATTCCACCTCGTGACCTGAAGCAATTGGTGAAGGCAATCAACTATGACGGATATGAAGGCGTATTGATTGGCGAGTGCCGTGAAGGCGGCAGCGCCGTAGAAGTGAAGGAGCAGTCCGGCTGGATCTCCTTCAAGGATGCCGAGTTCGGAGCAGGTGCGCACAGCATCAAACTGCGTGCAGCAAGTCCGGGTGCTGCTACAGCAGAAATCCGACTGCAAAGCCCGGAAGGCCCGCTGGCAGCACAGCTTACGCTGGCAGGCACCGGTGCTCATATATGGCATGATTTCACTGCTGAATTGAGCGGCGTTAGCGGATGTCAGGACGTGTACATTGTACTTAACGGTAAGGCTTCGCTTAGCACGCTTCAGTTTATGTAAGCCGGCTGAGGTAAATAGATGAGGAAGGACCTGATTCCCCACGGGGGACAGGTCCTTTTTCTCTTGCATCGAATTTAATAATAGATTGCAATGCCTCCTGAAACAAAGGCTTGGCATCGAACATTGTTCGAATAAGCCCGGTGGAGGATGCTAAAGATGATGTTTAAATGGACACAGAATTTTGAAAGAATCAGAGAGTCATTCGAAGTGAAACTGATTTAGATCGGGGCGAGTTTTTTTAAATTGACTAATTTCTATGAAGGAATGAACTAAATGGACAGGATAAACGTACTATAGTAAAACTATCCTAACAACGTATGAATCGGTACGCACGACAAGATGGAAATTACTTATAGGAACGGAAGGGAAGTGCCAAGATGTTGACAATAAAGCATTTTACGAAGAGCTATAAGGGTGGTAAGAAGGCAGTAAATGATTTGAATTTAGTGGTAGAGAAGGGCGATATTTACGGCTTTATCGGACATAACGGTGCGGGAAAAACAACGACGATTCGGGCAGTGGTGGGTGTTCTTGATTTTGAGGAGGGGGACATCGAGATTGGTGGATATTCCATTAAAAAAGATCCCTTAGCCTGCAAAGCAATTACTGCGTATATACCGGATAATCCGGATCTATACGATCATCTGACAGGCATTCAGTACTTGAATTTTATTGGTGATCTTTTTAGCGTATCGAAAGCGGATCGTGAATTACTGATTAAGAAATATGGCGATGAATTTGAGATTACCTCTCATTTGGGGGATTTAATCTCCTCGTATTCTCATGGGATGAAACAGAAACTCGCGATCATCTCAGCACTCATACATAAACCGAAGCTGTTAGTGCTGGATGAGCCCTTTGTGGGACTAGATCCAAAAGCGGCACATACGCTTAAAAGAATCATGACGGAGATTTGCAGTCAAGGCAGTGCGATCTTTTTTTCGACGCATGTACTGGATGTAGCCGAGAAACTTTGCAACAAGATTGCCATTATCAAAGCTGGGGAATTGATTACGCATGGGAAAACAGAAGAGGTGAAGGGTGACAGCAGCCTTGAAGATGTGTTTTTGGAGTTGATTAAGCATGATTAATATCTGGAGATTGACAAAGATTCAGCTGATCTCATCCTTTGGGTTAAATAAAGCGTTGCACACACGTGGTGTGAAAGAAAGACGCAAAATGCTTTGGCTTAGCTTCGGTATCTTAATAGGCATAGTCATGATGGCAGTCGTTTCATTTGGATATAGCTTTATTATTGCAGAGACCCTTGAACAGATAGGCCGGCCTGAGCTGTTGCTAGCGATTATGATGGCTGTTACTTGCTTAATCGGATTTTTTACAACGATCTATAAGGCAAGTGGTGTATTATTTGGCTCCAAAGACTATGATCTCGTAATGTCCTTACCCATCAAAACGAGTCATATTGTTGCAAGTCGAGTGGCTCAGCTCTATGTGTTAAACCTGTTTTTCTCATTGATGGTGATGGTACCAGCAGGCATAGTTTATGCTATAAAAGTGAATCCAGGAGCATTATATTATTTGTATTTCTTGATCACATTGTTATTTATTCCATTAGTGCCGATCATTGCTGCAACGATTATTGGTGCGCTGATCAGCTGGTTTTCCTCAAGATTTAAAGGAAGCCGTATAATAACTCTCATTCTAACTTTTATTGTGATTATCGGGATAATTGTTGGTTCCGGTCAAATCAATGGGAACAATCCACAATTACTTGCGGATATGAGCACACAAATCGCTGATCAAATATACAACTTGTATCCTCTGACGCTTATGTATGTAAATGCGGTTTGCTCGTTTCAGATGGATTCCCTAGTATTGTTTGTTGCGATTTCACTGATTTCTTTTGTGCTGTTTACCATGTTGCTTGGCAATAAATATAAAGCGATACACACGGGTCTGACGACCTCTTTTTCCAGTAATAAGTATCAAATGAAGTCGCTTGAAGTATCGTCACCCTTGTATACACTGTATAAAAAAGAGCTTCGCCGCTATTTCAGTTCTACTTTATATGTGCTCAATACTAGTATTGGTATGGTGATGTTACTTGTGATGGCTGTCACCTTGCTATTCGTTAATGCAGAGCAACTAGGACAAATTCTTGAGGTCCCAGAGCTTTCAAATTATTTAAGCCGATTGGCACCGCTGTTTGTTTCTGTTTTTGTAACGTTAAGCTGCACAACATCCAGTTCCATTTCGCTCGAAGGTAATAATATTTGGATTTTAAAAAGCGCACCTGTGCCGACATTAACGATATTGCTAAGTAAAATCGCAGTGAATCTTACGATTACCGTGCCGATTGTAGTTGTCAGTAGTGTGCTCCTCATGATATCTCTTGGCACAGGGTGGATCGAAAGCTTGCTATTACTGGTTATTCCCGTCTTATATGCTTGTCTTACAGCAATGACTGGTGTAATCGTTAACTTGAAGCTACCTAAACTGGAGTGGACAAATGAAGTATCGGTAATCAAACAAAGCGCATCCGTCTTAGTGACGATGTTGATAGGCTTAATAAGCTTACTGATCCCATTTGGTTTGAGTCTGCTGCTATCTGATCTGAATGGTAATCTTGTATTGTTAGGTATTGGGTTACTAATATTAGTGGTGTGTGGTGCGATGTATAAATATATTCAGTCCAAAGGTGAGCTTTTATTTCGGGCGCTTTGAATAAGTAAAGTACTATCTTCTGATTCAATCAGAACGTAACTTCATAAATATGAATTTCGAATATCATAACTGTTGTCAGACACTCCTTTAGGGGTGTCTTTTGTTATAAGTGGGGACTTATATTTTGAAAACATCAATATTACAACACCGATGGAAGGATATAAACTGATAGCTAACGAATTCAATTTGATAAAAATACGCTTTGGAGTGTGAAGGAATGGACCAGATTCGATATCCTATAGGGCAATTTCAACGCATCGAGCATCCAACACCAGAAGATCGAAACAGATGGATAGGGGAAATCCGGGACTTGCCTCAAATTCTACGCCGGACAGTGCACGATCTATCGGAGGAGCAACTAAATAGACCTTATCGTCCTGGAGGTTGGACTGTATGTCAGGTAGTTCACCATATGGCAGATAACGATATGAATGCATATATTCGATTTAAGAGAGCGCTAACAGAGGATAATCCAATAGCAAGTTCCTACCGTGAAGATTTGTGGGCAGAATTAAGTGATTATAGAACACCTATAGAACCTTCTTTGGTTCTCATAGATTCGATTCACAGTCGGTTTGTTGCCTTACTTCGTTCACTACATCTATCAGATTTTCAAAAGAAATTCATGAGTCTCACTCACGGTGAAATGAATCTTGATGTTGCTACCCAAAGATACGCTTGGCATGGTCGCCATCATACCGTACAAATTGCTTCGCTTAAAGAACGTGAGAGTTTGCAGTAATGTCACTATGATCATAAGAAATATATGATAAGCTAAGAATATTATGGGAAATAATTCAAGCGGGAGATGGACCTTCTAAATGTCATTGAAACTTATCGAGAATATCCACAAAGTCGTTTATCCTCAACTGGAGGAAATGGTGCGTAAGCTGGATGAACGGCTGGAACTCAAGCTGTATGCTATCGTAATGCAAGAAGATCATAGCTGTTTGGCGACATCAAGAATCAAGCGGGTTCTAACTAGGCAACGAGGAGAAGAGACAGAGGTTAAACTAGAGAACCTGAAAGATCCTAAGGATGCGCTTTCTAAGCTTGGTTTGTCTGGTTGGCAGTGGGATGGCAATGTAGAATACCTGGATAGATATATTCGGAATAGGGTGAGCGACCATGGCACATCTGCTGAAGTTGCATCAGCGAAATCACTAGTGGTTTCTACAGGGGAAAGTTCTACAGATCAAGCGGATTTGACGGTTACTCAGGTGCATACAACAACCAGTATCTTATATCCGAACAGGTTAAACCTGGTGCTGAAGGGGGAAAAATTTGAACTGATCTATATTCTAGCGATCGATTACGCAAGTCTTCAGGTCAGCCAGATGTTCTATGAAATGCCACAAATATCCTTTTTACGAATGACACTGGATTACTATTTTTCTGATTACTATAAAGAAGATAAGGATAATAGAATCAACGAGGAGCTTGAATCCAAATATAAGGAGAACGTATCCGGTTTTTTACAGCGTATGGCACGCATGTTCATGGGGAAGATTCAGCAGTGTATTAATGACGACGGTGGAGAAGGAGCTCAAGCCTTTTCTGGAGTAGAAAGAGAGATGAACCAGCAATATTATATCAATATGTTAATGGAGAAAATTGAAGGTATTGCCACCAAGACGTACGAAGGAGAAAGCCCATTTGGCTGCATGCTGCTTATGAGCCCTAAGCTGCTGAACGATCGGACCGGACTAGTGAAGTATGCTATTCAATTCGAAGGAGAAAACGGGATATCTCTGGATGACGGTCGACGGATCCGCAAATTACTGGAGATGACTAACAATGAAAATGATTTGTTCCTGATTGCCGATGAGCATATCATCTATGGAATCGGAGAAGTCGATTGGAGCTTATTGGGGACGGATAGCGTATTTAAGCTGGAATTCAAAGGGTTGTCCCGATACGATCTGATGCTGATCAGAATGAAAGAAGAGGAACCCACTGATAAGCGAGTAGAGTCGGATGAAGATAAGAAGATTTTCAAAATGACCACCAATCTTTGTATTGTCTCTGATAAACTACTAGGAGTCTCTTTTAAGAATCCGGAAATTGGGCAGGAGAGGTTCGATCTCGATCTATTCAAACGCATTACTTTAGCAACGTTCAAAGATATAACTGTTCTGGGGGAGAACCTGGACAAACTGGGAAAAATGATCAAAGAGGCTACTAAGCAGCAGAGCGGGACCATGGTTGTCATTACGGAACCGGATACGGCTAAGGATGAGGTAAGGCGACTGAAGAAGCAATCCACACCTATCCTTAAGACCCAGCTTAACCCTATGTTCATTAAGCATTTGACCGCCATCGATGGAGCCTTATATTGTGATACAGACGCTAATTGCCATGCGATCGGTGTGATTCTGGATGGACTTTCCCAAGAGCATTTGGGTGATGCCAGTCGTGGGGCTAGGTTCAATTCGGCTTACAAGTATCTGGAAAAGCTAAAAATAGATAAAGCACCCTGTGTGATCGCTATCATTTCCGAAGACGGGATGGTGAACCTGATTCCTGAGCCTATTACTGATAGAACGGTACGGCAGATCGTCAAAGAATATGTAGATTACATAAAAGAGACGGAGAAAGGTAACACAACGGAAAATAAAGTGAAGGATTACGAAGAACGCTTGCAGCAAGCTCGAGGTGCTGTCGATATAGATGATGATTATTTGTATCATTTGGGTGATGCGTGGTTTGAGCATGAAGATTATTTTAAATCGGTGGAGTATTATCAAGACGGAATTCAACTGAGCAATCAGTTAAATATTGTTTACCGTAGAAAGCTAATCTCTGCAAATTACAAATGCATCCTCGAGTTGGAAGGAAAAGAAAGAATTCCTATGTTAGAAAATATGCTGGACACTTCGAATTACATTGTTGACTACGGTGGCACGGAGTTGACGCATGAAGATTATAATCTGCGCGGTATCGCCCAGTATACTTTAGGAATATATTGCGAGGATTCTAAAAAAAAGGATGGGTATTATAAAAGAGCACTAGAGGACTATACTCAATCAATCATTCTTAAAACTTCCCAAAAATGGGTGTTGTACTCTAATAGAGGTGGTCTTAATAACTCCATGGGTAGGTTTGAAGATGCTTTAGATGACTTTATCAGTGCCGAGCTCGAAAAATCTTCAGATAACCATTTGAAAAGCATAATGAAATTGGCCGATAAGAGCTCGGAGCTCTTGATCCATGCCATTACCCGTTATTCCGAGCGTATAGGGGATGATTGGGAAGAAAGTAAACTAGGCAAACAGCTAATTGAGCTAGGTGAGCAATGGGCTACAGCGCACCCAGAGGTAGCCGCAGCTATTGAAGAATTAAAAGGGGACAATAGCCCTCCAAAAGATCCTAATATTGAAGGGGAATAAGAGATTCTATGCTGTAATGTAACAGATAATTTCGAAAATGGATGAGATTCACAAAGTACATCTTTTCGCACTCTACCAATATTTTAGCAATGTTTATTGGCTCTATCCTTGGTATAATTCGAAGATTATATCCGAGGAGGATCATCTCGTGAACAACAGATTTGGTAGGTTTGTTATTACTATACTTGTAGTATTGTTTGTAGCTGGGGTATTTATTCAACATATATGGGCTGATGATGGAGCCCCTTTTAAAGATATAAGTAACAGTTATGCTAAAAAAGAAATCATAGATTTATATCATCGAAACATATTAACTGGCACATCGGAGACAAGCTTTTCACCTACTAAATCGATTACTAGAGCAGAATTCATAACGGTACTTGATCGTCTGCTAAAGCTAGATCCTGCAGTTAGTCCAGTATCTCCTTATACAGATGTAGCTAAAAAAGCTTGGTATTACGGCTGGATACAGGCAGCTGTTCAGCTTGAGCTGGCTAACGGCACATCGGCAACTACTTTCGCGCCAGTAAAAGCAGTTACTAGGCAGGAAGCGGCTGTATGGATGGCCAAAGCTTTAAAGCAAACAAACCATACTTCCGCTCTAACTTCGTTTAATGATCGAAATGAAATTGCTAGTTGGGCAAGATCAGCTGTTGTTAAAGTAAATGATCTAGGTTTAATGATGGGGGACAATAGCAGGAATTTCCGTCCTTCTGATCCTATTACTAGACAGGAAACAGCTGTCCTCATTGACCGGGTTCTGCAAAATGACAGCTGGGCAGCAGAGCTTGAGGAGAAGCCAGAGGATCAGATCGTTATAGGCTGGCAATATGGGCAGACGACGGCACAATATGAGAATACGGTTCTGAAATCCAACGTGAATACCTTATCGCCACGATGGTATTATGTAGGAAAAACAGGTGCAGTAACGGATTCAACGGATGCTTCGCTGATTACATGGGCAAAGAAGAATAATAAGAAAATATGGGCGATGGTTGGCAATCGTTCAGATCAAGAAGCAACGCATCAAATGTTGTCGAGTGTAAGCACAAGGACTACGGCAGTAAATCAATTAGCTGCTATAGTGAGTAAATATGGATTAGATGGACTAAATATTGATTTTGAAAATGTTGGGCCTGATGATCGTGCGTATTTGACCTCATTTATTACTTTATTAGCGGAGAAAATGCATTCACTTAACGCTAAGCTGTCGATAGACGTTTCTCCTGATCTTGGAACAGATTGGACAGATGCTTTTGACTATGCTGCACTAGGTAAGCAAGTGAACTATATGGTGATGATGGGTTATGACGAGCATTATGATGGGAGTAAGCTTCCTGGGCCGAATGCCTCAATTCCTTTTGATCAACAGGCTGTGAATACTGTATTAAAAGTAGTACCAAGCCAAAAAGTTATATTGGCATTGCCTTTATATAATCGGGACTGGACGTTGAATCAGAATGGTACGGTTTCATCATCAAAGTACATGTCGCTTTCGGAGCAAAATCAGATTATTAGTAGCTATGGGATGAAGCCCGTATGGAATGAGTCTTTGGGACAATATGTTGCCAATTATACAAAGCAGTCCATAAAGCACACCATCTGGATTGAGGATGGCCGTTCACTAATAGCCAAATACAATTTAAGCGTTAAGAACAATTTAGCTGGAGTTGCCTATTGGTATATAGGTGGGGAAAGCTCTGATATATGGACTAGCCTAAGTAATGCAGAGAGATTTTACGATTATACTTTTTAAAAAGAAAGACTGGATGCTCATAGCCACGAAGCTATGTTTTTATCTAGTCTTTTTTGTTTGCCGGTTAAATAAGAGTTTTAGTCATTATAAAATCTATTTGTTCCTCATTACCCATATAGAAAGAGTGAGCTCCTGTTTGAACGAAGTTCATTTTTTCATAAAAGTGAATTGCATTCTCATTTTTCTCCCATACACCTAACCAAATTTTCTCTTTATTATGATCTCTTGCTATGCCTATAGCTTTATTTAATAGGTATTTACCTAGTCCCTGTTTATGAAACTTCCCCCTGATATAAATCCTCTCGATTTCAAGCGAATCATTACCCATTTTTTCTGATTGGGCATCATTAAGGTTTAGCTTTAAATACCCTGCAATTTCTTTATGCAAATAAATAAAATAGAATTCTGAACAATTATTTAATAATTCTTTTTCTAATTGTTTCAAATTATAGGCAGAATCTAAGTAATCATTCATAGCTGCAGGTGAGTTTTGATTCTGAAATGTATCTTTAAATGTTTCTATACTAATTTTTTGGAGTAAGTCCAGATCTTCAAACGTACACTTTTTTATATTAATGGTCATTTTTATTTGTCCTCCGTTTACTAAATCAATAATCTCTTTTCTTTCCTTTTTTTACTAACTCCCAGTCTTTTTCTACATTTTTTCTGACTCTCTGCAGCAAGGTAAACATAGTTTCTACTTCACTCTCAGAGAATCCAGTTAAAGCGACCTTATTGGAATGATCGTTTTCTTTTTTTATATAAGGGTACACAGTATTCCCTTTTGCAGTAGGAAATAGTTTTTTTATTTTTTTATTTTGACGGTCATCTTTCTTTTCAATAAATCCATTAGTTTCTAATTTCTTAATTGCACGTGAAGCTGTTGTTCGATCTACTTTTATCATCTCAGCTAACTTTTCTTGAATTATTCCAGGGTTTTCACATATTCGCACAAGGTATAAATATTGTCCTTTTGTAAGGTTATGTTCAATAAATTCTATATTGCTTATTGAATCTAATGCCCTTGCTATCATTCCAATTTCACGAAGAATTTCCTTCATAGTTAACTCCTTAGTGCGTATTTTGTTGTAAATGCAATAAAATAATATGTATTAATTTATCTTATTTTCATTGCATTTGCAATAAAAATATTGGTGAGGTAGTAGTGAATCTCTTTGGTACTTCACTATTCGAAGCCCTAATAAAAGAGACTGGATGCTCATAGCCAAGAAGCTATGTTTTTATCCAGTCCTTTTTATTTGGTTATTACCGTACAAAGGGTAGTCCCCTCATTATTGAAAGGTTTTCCTGCTACATCAGCAAACAATTCGATCTGGCCAAAGCCTGCATTTCTTATTTCATTAATTAAGGTATGTTCTGTGAAACAATGCTCCCATATGTTATAGCATTGAGTCGAGTGTTCACTAACAACAATGGTTTGATTTAGAACTGTCAGATCTTCGTCATAACGATAAAAAGAGTTCAGGCATAAATGTGGATTCTCATCCCAAAAACCGCCGGAAATATTATTTTCCCATTCTTTCTGTTCATTCTTGCCTTCATGCTGTCTGGGTGTAAATACATCTAAAATAAGTTTTCCATTCGGTTTCATTGCTTTATAAATCTTGTCTAATAATAGAGATCTGTCTCTAGAAGATAATACACCATAATCGCAATAAATAAGAGTAACTATATCAAAGCTTTCAGAGTAATTCATATCTAAGTAGTTTTGATAAAGATATTGAATATTGGAACGATTAAGAATAGATTGCTCTTGTGCATAGGCTATTGATCTCTGTGAAAAATCTATTCCTGTTACCAAATATCCAGCATTATGAAATTTCTCTGCGTATAACCCAGGGCCACAGCCTATATCAAGTAGATCTGGATAGCGGTTTGAGGGAAGCATTGTTGAAATCCAGTTCACGGATTCATTAATGAATTCTTCTTTACGACTAGCCGCGTCCCAATTCTTATCCAGATGCGCCTCTAGCATTCCTTTTGATATATGTGGATGATTCCAAAATTCGGTAGTGCTTGGCGTGTAGATGACAGGTCTGACTAGATATTGGAATAGAGTATTTAGCACATTAACACCTCATTTAGAGATTCTGAAGTCCTCACGTTTTACTCTAACCAATACATGTTTCCTTCACAATTTAAAGAATAGATATAATTATAAATTATTACTTCGTTGGATTAATTCAGCTTCGTGTGACGTATTTTATGAAGTTAGGATAGAGTAACGGCATATCAATCTCATGTATGCAAAAATGGATTTGTATGAAGAACATAAAACCCACAGTGATGACTGTGGGTTTTGTGATAAAGACAATGCATGTGGAAAGTTCTTGAATTTGCAGAGTACTACTGATGCTAAGATAATAATGGTCTGCCAATCGAAGCAGTGAGGTCGCTTAGGGTACGTGATTTTATTTGTTCCCCTCTAACAGTCTCTCCTTCATCACCCCAGGCGTACAGCCATAAGTATTTCGAAAAATCCGTATAAAATAATTCGTTTCCATGCCAAGCTGAAGCGCAATATCTTGAACGAGAATCTCATCATTCTCCGTCATTAACTGTACCGCACGTTCTAGTCGCAGATTTTGAAGATACTTATGCGGAGTTATGCCGTATTCATGTACGAATAGGCGCTGGAAGTGCTGGACGGAATACCCTACAGCAGCTGCTAAATTGGAGATAAGGAGCGGCTCAGTATAATGTTCGTTAATAAGTCCAACCGCTTTAGCCAACGCTCCATTACGCACAGACTCAAGTTCTAAACGACTGCCTGAGGTGTGAGTGGATTCGGAACGACGCAACATCAGAAGTAAACGATAAAGGGTTATAGATAGATCTTCCATCCCATGCTCGTCTTGACGACTAGATGTCTGAGTGTTCACCGTATGCCAGATCTTTCCGATTTCCTCCCAACATTGTTCAAAACGATCAGGATGATAGGGGAGAGAAGGGAGAAGGCCAATCCCCTCCAGCATTCCTTGCGATTGACTCCCTTCGATTCCGATGAAACCCACATGCCATGGTTCATGTGAGGTAGGATAATATTCGTGTCCTCGATCCGGTGGGAAGGCGAAAGCCATTCCAGGTTCTAGTATGATTTCAGTACCGCTCTCCAGATCACGAAAGAGCCCAGTTCCGGTACGAATCAGAAAAATCTGGTGCACAGGGAAGCCGGCAGGCCGCACATGATGAAATTGGATATGACGTCCAACAGAGTAAGGATATAAGGGAAGCGTCTCAGCGTCACGCGGTAACTCTATCAGAGAAAATGGAAGCAGGATGATTCACCTCATATTCATTTTGTACTATCACTTCGAGAGTATATTCCTACTGTTCTAGGTGAGTTTTCTTTTATTATAAATAGTATAAATGATGATTCTTGATTTAGATAGCTTCGGCATCTAACGTCTCATCAGAGAATAGTCCCATTCCAAAAATGGGCAGAATTGAGAGGATGATCTTACACAATGAGTAAAAAACATTCCCCGATTAGTAGCAAAGCTCCAGTGATGCTGCACGGTGCTGATTATAATCCTGAACAATGGCTGAAGTATCCAGAAATTTTGCGTGAAGATATTCGTCTGATGAAGCTTGCAAACTGTAATGTGATGTCTGTCGGAATTTTTTCTTGGGTATCCCTAGAGCCTGAAGAAGGTGTATTCACTTTTGATTGGCTAGATAGTGTATTGGATTCTTTTGCTGAGAATGGGATTTACGCATTTCTAGCAACACCTAGTGGAGCACGGCCTGCTTGGATGTCTGAGAAGTACCCTGAAGTTCTAAGAGTGGAACGTAATCGGGTTCACAATTTACATGGCTTCCGTCATAATCATTGCTTCACCTCACCTGTATATCGGGAGAAAACTGCGATTTTAAATGCGAAGCTTGCGGAACGTTATAGCCAGCATCCGGCTGTTATCGGTTGGCATATTTCGAATGAGTTCGGTGGTGAATGCCACTGTGATCTTTGTCAGAATGCTTTTAGAGATTGGTTAAAGGTCAAATACAATAACAGTCTAGATGAGGTGAATCATGCTTGGTGGGCTACTTTTTGGAGTCATAACTACACTTCATGGACACAGATTGAATCCCCAGCGCCACATGGAGAAACACAAGTACACGGCTTGAACCTCGACTGGCGGCGTTTTGTCAGCGAACGGACGATTGATTTCTGTCAGCATGAGATTAATGTTGTACGTCCTTACAATCCAGCGCTGCCAATTACAACGAATATGCATATGATCGATGGCATTGATTATCGCGAACTAGCCAAAATTCTGGATGTTGTCTCATGGGACGCTTATCCAGAATGGCATTATACTGAAGACGGTGACGATGCTAGACTGGCGGCATGGACGGCGATGCACTACGATTTAATGCGTTCTTTTAAAAAGAAACCATTCCTCCTCATGGAAAGCACGCCATCTCTTACGAACTGGCAATCGGTCAGTAAGCTGAAGCGTCCTGGTATGCACAAGCTGTCTTCACTTCAAGCGGTAGCGCATGGTTCGGATTCTGTACAATATTTCCAATGGCGTAAAAGCCGGGGCTCTAGTGAGAAGTTCCACGGTGCGGTTGTTGACCATAGCGGACATTCCGAGACTCGTGTGTTTAAAGACGTTACAGAGGTAGGAAAGACGCTGGCGGGAATGACAGAAGTAGTAGGTACATCAACTCCAGTAAAAACAGCGATTATTTTCGATTGGGACAACCGCTGGGCGATCAAAGATGCACAAGGTATTCGTAATTCCGGATTACGTTATGAGGAGACTGTACTCCAGCATTATCGGGCACTTTGGGAGCTGGGTATTCCGGTTGATATGATCGGATCGGGAGATGATCTGTCCTCCTACAAGCTGGTCATTGCACCTATGTTATACCTGATCAGCGAAGAGAATGGAAAGCGCATCGAGAAGTTTGTGGAGCAGGGTGGGAATTTCCTGGCAACCTATTGGTCTGGTGTCGTTAACGAAACGGATTTATGCCATTTGGGTGGATTCCCTGGACCACTGCGCAGAACGCTCGGTATCTGGGCGGAGGAGACAGAAGGACTGCATAGCCGTGATTTGAATGGTGTTGTCATGCAGGCGAGCAATGCACTTAATCTTAGTGGAGAGTATGATGCGCATGAAATTGCTGAGCTGATCCATTTGGAAGGTGCGGAAGCATTAGGCACTTATCGCAGTGATTTCTATGCTGGCCATCCAGCGCTTACGGTAAATCGTTTCGGTGAAGGAAATGCATATCACCTCGCTACTCGTGTGAAAGACGCTTCTTTCTACGTTGAATTGTATGCCGCGATCACTGCTAAAGCAGGAATTACGCGTGCACTTGATAGTGAGCTTCCAACTGGTGTGACAGCGCAGCTTCGTACCGATGGAGAAAGCGATTATATCTTTGTGCAAAACTACAGTGGCAGTCCTCAAGCGGTCAAAATAGATGGAGCGGATTATACAGATTTGAGCTCAGGTTCTGCAGCTCCGGCTGTGTTGAATCTAGCGGTAAATGATCTCGTAATGTTGAAGCGTAAATCGCTAGTATAACAAGAAGGCAGGACCTGAGGGATTCAGGTTCTGCCTTTTTACTATCAATTCATAAGTCGTCCCATCATAATCGTGTTATAGAATTTGCCATCCGAAAGGATCTTGTCGTTCTTTAATGTGCCTTCGATCTCAAAGCCAAGCTTTTGATAAAGTTTAATTGCTTTGTCGTTCGTTTCCAGGACATTTAAAGCGATTTTCTGGATACCATTAGCGTCGGCCCAGGCAATTGATTCTGTTAGAAGATTCTTTCCGATTCCATATCCCCAATAATTCTGCAACACACATACTCCAAACTCTATTTTATGAGCGAATCTTTTTAAAGTAGAGCCTTCACATCGGGAGAACCCAACGATTTGATCCTCAACTACCGCTACAAGAAACAAATTTCTGGGTTCCTTCGAATCAGATTGAATAAGCTCCTTGAAGCCTAATTGGTCAATGAACGCTTCCCCTGGTTCTCTGTCTAAATTCTCGGTCTCACCATCAATTTGTACTCTTAATTTGGACAATGTCATAGCATCTGTTGGGATTGCAGATCGAATGATGTATTGGATTCCTCTCACACTAAATATTTGTTGATCAATAATCATTTGTCCTCCGTTACTTCTGGTGATTTTAGAAATATTGTTTCGATGCCCTCAATAATACGAGAATAATAATCCGTATCGTGGGGTACAAAATGGGTCTTGTCTACATCCTGCTCAATGGCAATTCTATGTCCATGCGGATCGATTTGAAAACCGTTGACTTGTAGACTATGTATTTCTCCCTGCCAAAATCTGCGGAAATCAGAGAACTTAGCTTTGACAATGCCGGCGACCTCTTCTTGTTGTAACTGAAAATCTTCTAGTCGATAGGAATTGATATAAATAAAGACATGCGCTCGTTCATTATCGATAAGGTTTTCTTTTTTCATACTGTAAGGAATTGTTCCTAGCGGGATCAGTTCTTCAAAAGAAATCTCCAGTCCCAGTTCTTCTTGAACCTCGCGTATTCCATCTTCTACAGTTTCATTTGCTAGCAAATGTCCGGCGGCCGTGATGTCCAGTAGTCCTGCATAATCATGTTTCTGTTCACTCCGAAGTTGTAAATAGATACAGGGTATTTCCTGATCTTTGCTTATGAACCAGCAGTGGAAAGTCTCATGCCAATGCCCTAACCGATGTACCTCTTCACGTGGAGCCGTACCTGTTCGGCTGCCTGCTTCATCAAAAATGGTAAGTATCTCATTATGCATAGAAAAGCTCCTTTGTGATGATTTCTTCTTTTTAAAGCCTATCATAAAACCGTTCGAATTACCCTAAATGTTAGGGTGGTTCTTATTGACAACAGATAGAATGAAATGTATATTTTTGGATGTTAATCAAAGGAGGAGTTAAATGAATTTAGTAACCATGAAGCAGAAGGATTTGGACACTTTAAGTGATGAAAGACTAGGATGGGCCTGTATGGAGCCTACCTTTCAGCAGATTCGTGCAAAATCACCATCGATCAAATCCGAAGTGATCTCCAAGCTCACAGATGGACAGAAAGCTCTTTGTATGTTCAGAGTAATGCATGATCACAGCCGTAATTCCGAAGGGGAATATTATGCTTGGATTTCTTACATGCAAGACCTGCCGGGCTATTGGACAGGGGTGATGGGAGGCATACGATTTTTTGGCGATGATCCGATGATTCTTTTGCTTCAGGAGACAAAGGCATTTCTCGAAGAAAGAAACAATCATCTTGGAATACAGTGGGTTGATGTTACCATCACGGATCTTGATCGTGACCCTGAGTTGTTGAGAGAGATGAGTGGTTTATTTGAACGATTTAAGAACATAGCCGAAGATAGCCACAGATTGATTGGCGAGTATATTCGGGCACATCCGGGAGAATTTGTGCAGATAGAGGGCTAATCATTATGGAAAAAAGTAAATATCATAGTTATAATTCATTTCAAAATCTTGTACTGGATCGAATAGATGCTGCTTAAATCACCTCCATTAGAGTTCTTAAGAGTTCTGATGAACAAGACATTAAAGTGGATGGCCCAAAAGAAATTGAAAAGATCATACATGAGTTTTCTGACGTGAAATTAAAAAGAAGTGATGCATCAGAACGACCTGCGGAGACTTATTGGATAAGAATATATGTAAATAAAGATCAGCGCTTTGGAATGACACTCTATGGCACAGATTACTTGTATTTTAGCGATCAATCTAGTAAAAGTAAGTATCACTCTGGAAATTTTAAGATTACAAGTAAGTTTGATGGGGAATCCATTACATGCTTGTTTAAGTAAAAATAACCCGCTGCCACAGGCAGCGGGTTAAATATTTCAGGTTATTTATCTAGCCATCCATCCGCCGTCAACGTTAAGAATGTGGCCGTTCAAGTAGTCAGAAGCCGCGGAAGCCAAGAATACAGCAGGACCTTTAAGATCATCAGGTGTTCCCCAACGTGCAGCAGGGATACGATCTAAGATGGCATCCGAACGACTTTGGTCGGCACGGATTGGAGCTGTATTTTCAGTAGCCATGTAGCCTGGTGCAATCGCGTTGATGTTTAGACCGGAGCCTGCCCATTCATTGGCAAAAGCTTTAGTAAGACCAGCAACCCCGTGCTTACTTGCGGTGTACCCAGGAACATTGATACCGCCTTGATAGGAGAGCATAGAGGCGATGTTAATGATTTTACCGGATCCTCTTTCCAGGAAGTGACGGCCAGCGATCTGAGACAGAAGGAACACTGTGTTCAGGTTCAAGTTGATTACATCGAACCAGTCTTTTTCACTATGGTCTTTTGCTGGAGTACGGCGGATCATTCCTGCACAGTTCACGAGAATGTCAACATGACCGGTCAGTTCAAGGGCTTGGTCAAATGTGTTTTGCAGGTTGCTATGATCACTTAGGTCAGATTCAATGCTAACCGCTTTTACGCCAAAAGCTTTTGCAGCGTTTACGGTTTCTTCACTTGTATTAAGAGATACGGATGCGATATCTGCACCTGCTTCTGCGAAGGCAAGGGCAATCCCTTGTCCAAGACCTTGCGCTGCACCGGTTACGAGTGCTGTTTTACCTGCCAAGCTGAATAATGATGATGACATATAATTACGCTCCTTTGATTTAAATGGATATGATTCCGTTATTACTCACATTCAATGATAACGCCGGCATTGCGGAACTGTTTTGTCGTCTCGGGGGAGAGTCCATTATCTGTCAAGATAACGTCAACCTCCTGCAGAGAAGCAAATGTACGTAGCGCAGTTTGACCGAATTTATGATGATCGACAACCGCGAACACCTTACGGGCTGTAGACACAAGGGCTTGCTTAAACTCAATTAAATCTCCTGTATATATGGAAAGTCCATGTTCAATATGAACAGCTGTAGAGGACACAAATGCTTTTTGAATATTAAGCTGTTGCACATAGGAGACGGCTTCAGGGCCGGCCAACATATTGCGGACACGGTAACCCCCGGGAACGACCAGGCGAATATGATCTTTGGGAACCAGTTCGCTGATGATGTATACATCATTGGTGACTACCGTCAGAGGCATATTGTCCAGGCGTCGAGCAATTTCAAGCGTTGTGCTCCCACCGTCAAGAGCTATAATATCGTCCTGTTCAATATGAGCAAGCGCACGCAAGGCGATTTCCGTTTTCTCGTCGGAATACTTATCCAGGGGATCCTTGGAGGGTAAAATACCAAACTGGTCACTTTGTGCCAGCACAGCTCCGCCATGAACACGAACGATCAGTCCTTGTTCCTCCAGCTTGCTTAAATCCTCACGAATTGTTTTTCCGGTAACCTGCAGCTTATCGCTCAGTTCATTCACCGTTACATCTTTTTGGTTCAGCATAACTTCCATAATCATCTCGTGTCTTCGTATCGGGTTCATCCGCTTGCCTCAGCTTTCCGTAATTGATTTATCTCTATTGTAGTTCTTTCATGGATACGGGGTCCATATCATCATATCTTTTATTATCACCAGCCATACTCCAGATAAAAGTATAGTTATGAGTGCCGACACCACTATGGATGGACCAGCTTGGAGAAATAACGGCTTGTTCGTTTTGCATTACGATATGGCGAGTTTCATTAGGCTCTCCCATCAAGTGGAACACAACGGAATCGTCTGGTAGATCGAAATAGAAATAAGCTTCCATCCGGCGTGGATGTGTATGTGCTGGCATCGTATTCCACATGCTACCTGGCTTCAGTTGAGTCATACCCATAACTAGCTGAGCACTTTGTACGCCATTTGTATGAATGAATCGGTGAATGGTACGCTCGTTGGAGTTCTCCAAACCGCCCATCGCACCGGATTCGGATTCGGCCAGTGTGGTTTTGGTAGTTGGATAGGACTGGTGAGCAGGTGCAGAATTCAAATAGAATTTGGCGGGCTTGGAAGCGTCTGCACTTTTGAAGATAACATCTTTAGAACCTTGACCGACATACAGACATTCTTTGAAATCTACTTCATATTCTGTACCATCGACAACAACCGTCCCTTTACCGCCAACGTTGATGATCCCCAGCTCACGGCGTTCGAGGAAGTAAGTAACCCCAAGCTCTTTAAGGTCTGTAGTAAGAACTACTTCTTCTTTAACAGGATTAGCACCACCGACGATCATACGATCTTCATGTGTAAGCACAAGCTTCAGCTCATCAGGTGCAAAAATGACAGGAATGTGGAATTCCTTACGGAGGCGCTCAGTATCAAACTGCTTAACTTCATTAGGATGGGATGCGAAACGTCTTTCCATGGAATATTCAATCTCCTTAACAAGCATATTTTTCGTTCGTATAGGTACAATTTACTCCATTTAAGTTCATTTTACAAGTGTAATTTTTATTATTGATGTTCATTTTAGTTTATTATTAGGTTTTTGTAATTGCAAAATGAACAAAAAGTGTGCACAATAGAGCTAAAATGCTTTGTTCTCATTCGTAGGGTTATTGTCATACTATTGAGAATTGAGATATGGGAGGTCGAACTTGAATGCTGGAGTCAAATGGTATTCAGAGTAGTTATAAGGAGCGTCAGCAAGAAATTATTTTTAAAATCGCATTGGAAGCGGAGCGGCGACCTCTCCTGGAGAGTGGACTCTGGTTCCACGATGATGTGCGAAATAACTTTTATTATGGCTCGTATCTTTTTGCAGCAGCAGTAGATGATTCTCTGGTGTTACCTTTCGATCGTGAACTAGCGAAGCAGAAAGCACAGGATGTGCTGCTGGAGACTTTATTGCTTCAGAATCGGCAAGCAGGCACGGAGCTTTACGGGCACTGGCCACTTGGTTTGAATCCGATTCCACGTGAAGCATCTCCGCATGAGTTACCTGTGGAAATTATGGGGAGTCTGATGGCTTACTTTTGCAAAAAATATGGCGGATCACTAAATGCGCAACTCCGTATTGTCCTGAATACAGCATTTGGACACATTTATCGGAGTGATTTCTTCCGTAAGCCGGTAGTAACCTTTGGACATCATGAAGCGAAATATACAGCAGCAAAGCTGATTTTTGGTACTATGTTCGCAGACGAAATATTGCTTGAAGATGGTCGGCAAAGTCTGAAGAGTACGCTAGCGTATATTCGCTCCAAAGGTATGCCTGAATACGGCAGTCTTCCGTGGTTCTGGCATTGGGTGCAAGCGTTTACCTGCGCTTTGGAGCTTGTCCCAACAGAGGATACGGATTTAATAACTACTCTTAAAGAAATGCTTGATCATCTTTGGAATGTCAGAGCAGCATTTTATTTGCGTGGAGCTTGGGTAGGGGCACATTCAAGAGGTTGGCCTCATGACGTACCAGGTGACGCTAATGTGCTGCATGACTATGTTCAGTTCGGGGACTTCAAGCTTCCAGAGGCAATGCCACGCACGGAATATGCTGGACTCCTTTTCTATAAAGCACCCGAAGAGGCTTTAACAGCTGCAATGAATCACCAGACACCAGTGGAAGCTACCAAGCTTACACGTAAAGTAGTTCCTGCAGATCCGAACGTTCAACCGCTGCTTCATTCCTATGCCTATATTACAGAGGAATTCGCCGCAGGCGGGATGTGGGAGCGAGTAGAGGAATTCGATAATGAGCAGCTCCGTTGGGCGTTCTCCCTGCCTGTGAATGGAGAAGGAGGGTCCAACCAGTTATATTTCTTCCACCCAGGTCAAGGCTACAATGAGGGAGATCCTCGCCATCAGAGTCGTTATATGGAGGTCCTCTATCACAAGAATGTTGTTATTTCTTTATTTCCCATCCCTCAAGGTGAAAAGAATACGATCATCGGTGTTCTTCCTCATGGGGAGTGGATGCAAGACCCGAACGCCTTGTTTGGTCAGGTTGGGGATGTCTTTTTCGCAATTTATTTATCACATTCATACCAACTGCAGGAACGGCCGGGATATATTGAGGTAACCGTTCAAGGAAAGCCGGGTGGGGTAATCGTTGAAGCGATAGGTGTTAAGGAGTCTGCGGAGCTTGGAATCATCGGACTAGATGCTTTCGTTATAGCTATGGCCCACAATGAACCGCAGTTCGAGATGGAAGACGGATTGGCGGCTCATTATACGACCAGTAATGGCGATAGATTGCAATTAAGTATCGAGAGTGAGTTAGAGCGACCGCGAGCTGTATTGAATGATGTGAAGATTTCCTTGGAGAACTATACGGTTTAATAATAACTCAACATAGTTGTGAGTAATGTTTGGATGGAGTCGACCTTAAGGTCGGCTTTTTTTAATTTGTAAATATGTGATGAGATTTGATGGCATGAAGTGCAATAGAATTTAATTAATGTACATACTATGCTGTAGCTTCATTTGGAAATTTACTCCTAATAAAAACCACCTTTCCTTTAAGGGCAAGGCTTTCGTAATCTTATTTGAAATTAATTACATTAATCTCTAATTTTATGAGAGACATTTGTCACAATAAAGGTTAATATCTAAGTGAGACATATGAATGAATGCGCTTTCTTAAATCCGATCAAACCTAACTCAAAGAATGCGAGGGATTTACTGTGACAGGAACTGAATTTCGTGTAGAGAATGATTTTCTAGGCAGCAAACAAGTAGATAAGAACGCATACTATGGGATTCAGACATTACGCGCAGTAGAGAATTTTCCAATTACGGGTTATAGAGTGCACAATGAATTAATCAAAGCGATGGGGATCGTAAAGAAAGCCGCTGCGCTTGCAAATATGGAAATCGGCAGGCTCTATCGTGGGCTTGGAGAAGTGGTTGTGAAAGCAGCAGATGAGATCATCGAAGGTCAATGGCACGAACAATTTATTGTAGACCCTATACAGGGTGGTGCAGGTACCTCATTAAATATGAATGCCAATGAAGTCATTGCTAACCGAGCCTTAGAGCTGCTTGGTCATGAAAAAGGAGACTATCGTCATTTAAGTCCCAACTCTCATGTGAACATGGCGCAGTCTACAAATGATGCATTCCCGACGGCTATTCATATTGCGACGCTTTCTCTATTGGAACAACTACTTGTAACTATGCGCAGAATGCATGAGGTGTTTGCAGTTAAAGCCAAGGAATTCGATCCGGTTATAAAAATGGGACGCACGCATCTACAAGATGCAGTGCCGATTCGTCTGGGCCAAGAGTTCGAGGCTTATCGCAGAGTACTTGAGAGAGATATCAAACGTATTGAACATACACGTCATCATTTATATGAAGTGAATATGGGGGCAACGGCTGTAGGAACTGGATTAAATGCTGACCCTCGATATATCGAAGTGGTTGTTGAGCATTTGGCTGAAATAAGTGGATTGCCGCTAGTTACTGCAGATCATCTTGTGGATGCTACGCAAAATACAGATGCATACACCGAAGTATCTGCTGCCCTAAAAGTCTGCATGATGAACATGTCTAAGATTGCTAATGATCTTCGGCTCATGGCCTCCGGCCCGCGAACTGGGTTTAATGAAATTTCACTACCTGCTCGCCAGCCTGGTTCCTCCATTATGCCAGGTAAAGTCAATCCGGTTATGGCAGAGGTCATCAATCAGGTAGCTTTTCAAGTCATAGGGAATGATCATACGATCTGTCTGGCTTCCCAAGCGGGTCAACTGGAACTGAATGTTATGGAGCCAGTTCTAGTATTTAATCTCATTCAGTCCATCAGCATCATGAACAACTCCTTCCAAGTGTTCACAGACTTCTGTCTGGCTGGTATTGAAGCCAATAAAGAGAAGCTGGAGCGGGATGTGGAACGGAGTGTCGGAATCATTACTGCGGTTAACCCACATTTGGGCTACGAAGTGGTTTCTCGTATTGCTCGTGAGGCGATTTTGACAGGAGAATCTGTTCGTGAATTGTGCCTTAAGTATAATGTGTTATCCGAGGAAGAGCTCAATCTGATTCTGGACCCATACGAAATGACACATCCGGGAATCGCAGGCTCAGCTTTATTGCAGAAACAGTAGGGGATTTCCTAACCATTAGTCACTGCCTTTGTCATCCGTATTCTACGTTATTTAATTAGAACCTACTTCAACGATAGTTAGAAGTAGGTTCTTTTGCGTTGCGTTTCAGGCTTATAGGAAAAAGAATGAGCGTAATAGCCCGCGCTTTCTTGGCGGAGAGGGTAATCTTGAAGTGGTAACGGGATAGGATGCTTCATTTGGTGTGAAGGTTTTTCCTTTTGTAACTTGCATGGGTTCAAGGGATGCCGCTAATTGCTTAATCATTACCCGTAGATCCTCAAGCTCTTCACGCTGCTGAAGCAGCTGTATCATGACTACTTCGTCGGCTTTTTGATCGAGTGTACGTTCGATATAATGAATCCGGGACAATATATCTTGCATAGGCTCAGCGTCAGTGGGATGAATTGGGTCTTGCGGTGACGACGACAATTGATGCTCATTCGAGACAGTTAATTGAATACCCTCTAGTGCTTCTCCGTGATTAATGCAATCTTTAATATGATTGAGCAAGCTAATTTGCTGCTCTGAGAATGTATAGTGGCCAAATCGGTCCTTTGGAAAAAAGTCAGGGAACATAGCAGCCCAACGTTTGATCGTTGTTTGGCTAACAGACAACAGCTCTGCGGCATCCTTTGTTTTCAGAATTTCCATTTCGATTCCTCCAGTTCAGGTAGACTTGTTATGAGTAATTCGTTGTTCAATTGCTGCTCCCTGCACGGTTGACAAAGGAAGTGCGGATTCGATAAACAAAGTGTTATTACGAGCATTCTCACCACTTTTGTATTTCACTATCTTGCTTTTACATTCTAGAATGAGTACAGATGACCCTGAAGCAGGGTATACTTGGTTTAGAGGTGAAGCGTATGGATAGGAGTGGAGATGTGGAAAAGATGACCGAGGAGCAATGGCAGGCGATTTTGCAAAATGATGCAGCTTATAACGATAAATTCTTTTATGCTGTGAAGACTACGGGAATCTTTTGCCGACCTTCCTGTAAGTCCAAAGCACCTAATCGAGAGAATACACGTATCTTTCAAAATGCAGAACAAGCGATAGAATCTGGATTTCGTCCCTGTAAAAGATGCAAACCGACGGGTGAGCGGCTGCCGGATAAGGAATGGGTGGCTGTAATGACTGAATATATCGACAAGCATTATCAGGAACCTCTTACTCTTGAAATGCTGGCAGAAGTCTGTCATGGAAGCCCTTATCATCTGCATCGAACCTTCAAGAAAGTAACGGGAATCACTCCTGTGGATTATATACAGCAAAAGAGAATCGATCAGGCATCTGAATATTTGGTTACCACGGATCGGGCTGTAGCTGATATTGGAACACATGTGGGTCTGCCAAATTCGTCGTATTTTATTACCTTATTTAAGAAAAAGACGGGGCACACCCCAACGCAGTATCGACAGCTTAACAAAGTAGAATTAACGAATCATTCTGAATTATTCATGGAGGTACAGAAAAATGGAGAGTAGACCAAATGCAATCATATACTGGACATTGCTAGCTTATAAGGAATGGAGCTTCTATATCGCAGCATCGGAGAAAGGATTAAGTTATGTGGGGTCGCAGCAGAAGCCATTCGAAGAAATGAGTGACTGGATCAGACGAAGATTTCCTGGAAGTGAACTGGTGCAGGACGATGAGAAAATGGTTCCATTTGTACAGGAACTGATCGAATATTTGCAAGGGGAACGGCAGGCATTCAACATTCCTTTTGACTATCGTGGGACTCCATTTCAACTTGCGGTGTGGAAAGCGTTATGTGAAATTCCATATGGACAAACGTGGTCTTATTCGGACATTGCCACATATATCCAAAAACCGGCTGCAGTACGAGCGGTAGGGACGGCGATTGGTGCGAATCCGATATTAATTACGGTGCCCTGTCACCGAGTCATTGGCAAGAATGGGACATTAACCGGATACCGCGGGGGATTAGAGATGAAGACGAGGCTGCTTCATTTGGAGAGCGGGAAGCTTGCTCAAGAACTATGAAGAATGAGATCCAGTACAAAACCCCAAAGACCTTACTTAATAAAGGGACGGGTTATCTGAATGGATACAGTCATTCTTTGAATCCATATACCGGATGTACTTATGGCTGTTCATATTGTTATGTGCGTCAAATGCCCGTTTCACTGTTCCGTAAAGAGGAATGGGGGATGTGGGTAGATGTCAAACAAGAAGCTGCAGCTATCCTACGCAAAGAACTCCAAAAAGCAAAGTCCAAAGGACCGGTCTCCATCTTTATGTCTTCTAGTACAGATCCTTACCAACCGATAGAATACAAGGAGCAAGTAACAAGAGCTTTACTAGAGGTTATGGTTGAGAATCCGCCTGATTTTTTATTCGTACAGACGCGTAGTCCGCTCGTAAGCAGAGATATGGATTTGCTAATACGCTTAGGAGATAAAGTTCGTGTGAGTATGACTGTAGAGACAGATCGTGAAGATATTCGCAAAAAATTCACACCAAGTGCTCCGCCCATTTCTGCGAGATTAAAGACACTGAAATTACTGCGTAATGCGGGCATTCCTGTTCAAGCTACCATCGCTCCGGTATTGCCAAGCAGTCTGTCTTTTCCTGAGATTCTTAGGGAACTCGTGGATAGAGTCTGTATCGACGATTATTTTATGGGAGATGGCAGTGGAGGGAAACGTACACGGAGATTAGGTATTTATTCCCTTTATGAAGAGCTGCAACTGGAAGATTGGTATGATCCAGCGGCATATCGTAGGGTGTACGATGGACTCCGGAATGTTTTTTCTGAAGATGAGCTGTTCTTGAGTCAGAAGGGGTTCGAGCCTTAAACTGAAACATGTTATAATAAACGGGAGCATTCATACTTAGTATTAAAAATATAAGAACGTATAAGATTCACGCAATACTTTATGTCTTATATTTCTCGCATATACGCATGGTGTCCTTATAAGGACATCGAAGGCGTTTATGCTTGTATACTTAATACCCGTAATTGCTTATTGGAGGAGTAGAGTGGCAAAAGCAAAAGTGGCCAAACGGCCCACGAGAGATGAGTTTGTACTTGAGGAGCTAGGCAATCAGTTAGTTGAAGCCAAGCAAGAAGGTTCTGAGATCTTATTGACTGTATGGGGAAAAGAAGAACAGGTGCGCGGAACGATTGTAGAAATGGATTCGCGGACTGGAAAAGTACACGTCAGTAAAAACGAAGGTATCGAAAAAGTTCCGTTTATGGATATTATGCAAATTAATTATCCCAGAGATTAATGGGAACGCAGCAATAAGAGGTCCTGTGAGCCATGTTGGCTTTGGGGCCTCTTTGACCATATAGTATCGAATAGATTAAAGAGAGGTAGATCAGATATGGCAGTAACCAAAACCAACGCGATGCGAATGCTAGATGCGAAGAAAATTGGATATGAAGTGTTTGAGTATGACAATGAGGATGGACTAATTCATGGTACGGCAGTTGCGGAGAAGATTGGAAAGGCGGCAGAGACGGTTTTTAAAACTTTGGTCGCTCATAGCGGAGCCAATCTTTATGTATTTGTTATACCGGTTGCTGAGGAGCTGGATCTCAAAAAGGCGGCCAAGGCCGCCGGAGAGAAAAAGATTGAGATGCTGCCAGTCAAGGATTTGCAGAAGTGGACGGGTTATATCCGTGGTGGATGTTCACCAGTCGGTATGAAAAAGCTATATCCAACGTTCATTGATAGCAGCGCAGAAAGTCAGGAAACGATAGCCGTTAGCGCCGGAAAAATTGGTCAACAAATGGATGTATCACCGCAGCTTCTTGCAGGGGTAACCAATGCAAAATTCACAGATCTAATGAAATAGATGAGCAACAAGAAGACCTAGATACTCCTTCAAGGCTGTGCCTGTAGTGGAGATGGCTCCTGGCGAAGGAGTGAACTTTGAGGGTTGCAACGAAAATTCAGCGCTGGCGATATAATCTGTAGGAAAAGCTTGCGCTGTTAGCCCTGCATTCTTGAAGTGCTGCATTGAGCGGGGCATATGAAACCCTGATGTGACTAGTACAGGACGCTTAAGTCCATTCTCTTGTAGGATTGCGGCGGTATTTTCAGCATTCTGCTCCGTGTTAAGAGATTGATTGTCGGTAAGGATATCCTCTTCGGGGACACCGAGTCCGAGGAGTTGTCTTTTGGCGATATCCGCTTCATTGCCGCTGTCGGAGAAGACTTGTCCACCAGAGAATAGGATGGGTAAACCACTCGCATTATGTAGTCGTACAGCTGTAATTAGCCGATTCGCTGCTGATCCATATAAGTTGCCCTCGCCATCAATATCCGGTGTCCCGGAGCTTGCACCTCCACCAAGCACAACGATGACATCTCCTTGCAATGTATCCGGTTGAGGATATTTTCGTTCTAAACCTCCGATTAACGCATCGCTGACTAAGGAAGTCATTGAGAAATACATAAGCAGTGTAATGCCAAGCAAGACAAGCGCAGGACGACGGTTCTTTTTCCATAACCAAATGACAAGACCGAGCAGAAGTAGGATGAAAAGTCCTGGAGGAAGCACAAAGCTGTATACAAATTTGATGATGTAAATCAACAGTATCAACCGCCTTCGTAAAGTATGAGTTCAGGTTGTATTGTAACATGAGTTGGGGTGTTCGAAGTTGCACAAAAGACCGAAACGGTCTTTTTTTATTTGATGAGAAGCCTAATCAACGCCTTCGAAAGAAGGTAATAACAACCATACAACTGATGAGAATTATGTTATGGTTCATTCACTGAGAGCTTGGAACAGATGTACCGCGGTGAAGATAAATCGGGGTGAACCGTACCACAAGTAGAACGAAAAGACTTTTTTTCGGATTATGGAAAGACGGTCTCGTTTATAGCAGAAGTTCCCTCTGTAAGTCGTTTGTTCCTAGCGGGACTATCACTTTTTATGGCGGAAAAGTAGAGTTAGGGACTGTATGCTAGGGGACTAGCGGTCTATGAGGCGTCAGATCTTACGGTTGGTAATCACACTATTACTGCAAGCTACAGCGGCGATAATCACTATAAAGATTCTACAAATAGTCGGCTACAAAACGTGAATAAAATATGGTCTCAAATCAGTATGAATATCTTACAATCTACTATGGTGGGGGCTCGGTCGATGTACAAGTCGGTACACTCGGCATGTCATCCCTACTCAATCTTACTCCATCCAGCGCCTAGAAAATTATTTGCTCATATAAACATTTTCATATTCATTTCCTCATTGAGTTCCTGGAGACATTTGAATATTCCTTCATGATCGTCATGCTCTGAGATTCCTTGACACTCACTCCCCGACCCGAAGATCGGTTTCATCCGTATGAATCAGCGGTTTTCGTAACAAAGTGGAGCGAATCTCCCATTTTGGCCGCTAGCACCTTTATGATATATTGTTATACTCTATGCGCTGGAACGCAAAAGAAGACAACTTCTACTGAAGGTGCTCCTAGAGTGTCGATAAAGTCCAATGAAATAGTTAGGGGAAGATGAGCTGCACGGGAATGACGGCGTTCTTAGGTGAATAAATATTCTCTATCTGTTCAAGTAACAGCTTTACGGCTGTTCGTGCCATTTCCTGTTCATCCTGCTGTACATAAGCTACGAATGAAAGATGTGGATTATCGAAAGATAGCAAATCGATATTTGAGTGATTGTTCAGACGGCTGATAGCAGCCGATGTAAGGCGTGCGGTTTCTTCGGTTAAGGAGAAAGCCGCCGAAATTCCACTATGCCCCTGCAAGAAGTCGCTTACATAGTCCAATGCTTGCTTACCGCGTAGAATGTCGAGAGGGATGTGACACCACAAGCTCTTGTCGATTGATATACCTCGATCTGTGTAAGCCTTCTCGAAGCCGAGCGTGCGATCCTCGATGGCTGTATTGGCATTCTCAGGTGAGATGAGCGCAATCTGATGATGACCCTTGGATAGCAAATGAGAGACAGCCTTATACGCACCGCCGTAATTGTCTGATGTAATCGTGTATGTCTCAATGTTGCGCAGGTAGCGGTCGATGAACACACATGGGAATTTATCGAGCGACAGACGCAGTAGTGATTCGTTGTACTTCTCATCTTCTGTTGGAAAAACGATCAGTCCCTTCACACCGAGCCCCGTTAGTGTACGAATGGCGTTCGATTCGATAGAGGAGGACTCTCGCGTGATGCTTAGTACCATGCTGAGGCCAGCTTCAGACAGGAATTGTTCCGTGTAGTCGACGAGCTTCTGAATGACACGGGTTACCATCGTCGGAATAATGAAGCCGATGAGCGGCAAGGACGACGCGCTGTGTGGAGATAATGGAGAATCAATGCTAGAAGAGACGAATGTGCCTTTGCCTTGTACGCGTATAATTAATCCTTCATCAGCTAGCTGGGTTAAGGCATTTTTGACGGTTATTTTACTTACTTTGAATTCGTCCATTAATTCTTGTTCAGAAGGGACGCGGTCCGTTGGCCGGAGCTGCCCAGATTTAATTTTCTGTACAATATCTTCTTGAATTTGCTTGTAGAGCACCAACTTTTTCAAATAAGTACATCTCCCTTAAAATTTAATGATTTTTATAATCAATTGGTTATATAAAATATATTACGTATATATTATAATGCAATTTATAAAGCGCTTACAATACAGAATTAGGAAATTTTTCACGAAGGGGTCTTTTCATTGAAAGGTTAGAATCATGTTAAGAAGGTTGGTAACGAGACGTATTGAAACCGCTTAAATTAACAGAAGTGACCAGTCACCCAGCATCTCAAATGAGTAACAAAAAAAGAGAGGATGACGAACAAATGAAAAAACGCATTACATTAATCTCCATCGTTACAATCCTTATGATGTCACTAGTTTTGTCGGCATGTAGTAAGTCTTCCAGTTCATCAACGGAAACACAGCAGTTAGGCGCTGATGCCGGTGAGAATGCAACAGAAATGTCATTTTGGACATTCGTAGATTTGCATGGCAAGCATTTGGATAAAATGCTGGGGTTATGGAACCAACAGAATCCAGACAAACAGATTAAGTTGAATGTAACGGTTATGCCTTACGATGATATGCACAACAAGCTCTTATTGGCAGTTACAAGCGGAAAAGGTGCTCCTGATATTGCGGATATCGAGCTTGGTCAATTCCCTAAATTCTTGGAAGGGGACAACGTTCCACTGGAATCTTTGAATGATGTATTTGCACCATACAAAGACGTTGTCGTTCCTTCACGTGTCGATATTTACAGCAAAGCTGACCAGGTTTATGGCTTTGATTATCACGTAGGTGCTACGCTTGCTTTCTACAACACGGAAATTCTCGAACAAGCAGGTGTTGACTACAAGACAATCAAAACTTGGGAAGATTACAAACAAGCAGGTATCAAGGTTTATGAAAAGACTGGTAAGTACTTAGGTACTGCTGATACATCCGCTACTTGGCAAGCCTCGCTGTTACTTGCTCAGCAAAACTCTGATTTTACAGATGAAAATGGCAATCCAAAAGTTAACTCACCTGAGATGATTAAAGCTTTTGAAATGTTAGTCGACCTGCAGAAGAATAATGTTATTCATACGATCCCAGGCGGACAACCCGACACAGAAGAAGCAAAAGGCGAATACAACAAAGGCAACTACGCAAGCGCATTGATGCCTGAGTGGTACATGTCCCGCTTTGTAAACGAAATGAAGGACCTTAAAGGTAAGTATGCAATTGCTCCATTGCCTGTATTCGAAGAAGGTAATCCTCGTTCCGTTGGCTTAGGCGGTACTGGCACAGTTGTTACTAAGACTGGTAAAGACGTTCAGTTGGCAAAAGAGTTTGTAGCTTTTGCTAAGCTTTCGAAAGAAGCTACTACTGAAATCTGGAATACACTTGGATTTGACCCAATCAATATGGAAGTATGGAAAGATGAGGCTGTAACGAAAAACCCAGATAACGAATACGTCCAGTATTTTAAAACAAATGCATTTGATACTTTGAATGAAATCAAAGACGAAATTAGAGCTATCAAATCCGTAAAAGCTTCACCGACGATCGGCAATGTGCTCAATACGGTTACTCTGAATGCGATCTTTGAAGATGGCCAAGACGTGAAGGAAGCTCTCGATGAAGCACAGGCAGCAATTGAACAAGAATTGAAATAAAAATAATAAGTAAATGGTTATGATTAAGCCTGTCGGCAAGAATGGTGCTCGGCAGGTTTAGTCATAGTCAAGGGAGAGTGGGATTATGATAAAGAAATTTGTATACTCTCAAAAGGTTGCACCTTATGTATTTGTGTTGCCATTCATAATCATATTCTTGATATTCTGGTCTTATCCACTTGTAAATTCATTTGTAATGAGTTTTCAAGATAGGATGTTGGGACAGGATCCAAAATGGGTTGGTGAAGCGAATTATTCGAAGTTATTCACAGATAAAGTGTTTTTGACGGCTATTAAAAATAGCGTTGTATACATGCTAGGAACCTTAGTGCTGTTAATCCCTTTCCCAATGTTATTTGCAGTTATGATAAACAGTAATTTAATGCTGGGGAGGGAGTTTTTTAAATCTTCGTTCTTTCTTCCTGCATTGACATCTGTCGCAGTGGCGGGTACTATTTTTCGCCTAACATTCGGCGAAATGGATGGTTCATTAATGAACAGTTTTCTAGGTCTATTTGGTGTAGAGCCTACTAAATTCTTGAAAGATGCAGAATGGAGTATGGCTGCACTATTAATTCTTGCATGTTGGCGATGGACAGGTGTTAATATGCTGTACTATCTATCTGGTTTGAAAAACATTGACAATGATTATTATGAGGCTGCTTCAATTGACGGGGCATCTGCTTGGCAGAAGTTCAGATCGATTACAATGCCATTATTGAAGCCGACCACGATATATGTTACGACAATTAGTGTTTATGCAGGCTTGGCAATGTTTACCGAGAGCTTAATGATGTTTAACGGTAACAATTCACCGAAAAATATTGGCCTAACTATAGTCGGATATCTGTATAGACAAGGGATTGAGAAGAATAAGCTCGGTTACGCTGCTGCAGTTGGTATCGTTCTATTAGTCATTGCTATGATTATCAATTTAACGCAGCTGAAACTAAGTGGAATGTTCAAAAAGGAGGAGGATTAAAATGGACACTAGTCAGATGAAGAACAACTTAATTGCTAGAATAGTCATAATTAGTACCTTTATTATACTATTCGTTATAATTATGGTTCCATTCTATGCAGTGGCCCTCTCTTCCTTTAAACCAGGTGAAGCTTTAATAAGATATGGTCTTAACTTAAGTTTGAATTTTGAAATAATGAGTTTTGATAATTTTATCTATTTATTTACTGGACAACATGATTATTTTGTATGGTTTTGGAACAGTATGACGTTAACAATCATTCAGGTTGCTTTAACACTGTTTGTAAGCGCTTTTGTTGCATATGGTTTTGCAGCGTATGATTTCAAAGGTAAGAACTTCCTCTTTGTATGTGTATTGCTCATTATGATGGTGCCATTTGAAATATTGCTGGTTCCTTTGTACAGCTTAATAAATGATTTGCAAATGGTGAATAGCTATTCGGCAATCATTATGCCGGGTATAGCTAATGCCGGGACGATATTCTTCTTTAGGCAATATCTCAGAAGCATACCCAAAGAAATTATTCAATCTGGGCGAGTTGATGGAGCAAACGAATATGCGATATATTTCAGAGTGATTATGCCGATTATGAAGCCTTCCTTTGCGGCAATGGCCATTCTGAATGGTATGAATAGCTGGAATAATCTATTGTGGCCATTCATGGTGTTGGGAGATCAAAATAAATATACACTGCCAATCGGGTTAAAAACATTGTTAACTCCTTATGGGAATAACTATGACCTTCTGATCGTGGGCTCCTTCTTCTCCATCATTCCAATCTTCATATTGTTTATCGCTTTCCAGAAATATTTCATTGATGGTATGACTGCGGGTGCTGTTAAAGGTTAGTATCTATTACTTATGAAATAGGTGATAAGATGGGAGTCCAACAAGAGGAGTTACGCGTCATTAAACCATTGATCGAGCAACGAGCTGATCCTTTTATATGCCGACATTCAGATGGTTATTATTATTTCGTGGCCTCGGTTCCAGAGTATAATCGGATTGAAATCCGTAGGGCACAGGACCTTGAAGGGCTTATTACATCAGCTCCTATAGTGATCTGGAGAAAGAGAGAGACTGGCATTCTTAGCGCCAATATTTGGGCGCCAGAGCTGCATTTTATTGATGGAAAATGGTACGTATATTTCGCTGCCGCGCATACGTCGGAAACGACAGAAGGCTTGTTCGACCATCGGATGTATGTACTGGAGAATGAAAATGCAAATCCGCTCGAAGGCAGCTGGACGGAAAGAGGACAGGTTCGTACCGCGTGGGAAAGCTTCTCCCTCGATGCCACTACCTTTGAGCACAATGGTAGCCTCTATTACGTATGGGCACAAAAGGATCCGGAAATCGAAGGCAACTCTAATCTCTACATATCTAAAATGAGCAATCCGTGGACGTTGATTGGGGCGCAAACGATGATTACGATGCCCGAATATGACTGGGAGATCATCGGGTATAAAGTGAACGAAGGCGCGGCATTTGTTCGCAAAGATAATCGGGTATTCCTCACTTACTCTGCTAGCGCTACTGATTTCAATTATTGCATGGGCTTGCTTGAAGCCGATGCGGACTCGGATTTGCTCGATGCTGCCTCATGGCGCAAGTCGAAAGTACCGGTTCTCACGACTGATGAGAGCATCTTGATGTATGGTCCTGGTCATAATAGTTTCACGGTGTCAGAGACTGGCGAGAAGACGCTGTTTGTGTTCCACGCAAGAACGTATAAGCATATTGTAGGAGATCCGCTATACGATCCGAATCGCCATACATTTGTAGCGGAGCTGTTGTGGACGGATGACGGCAGACCTGATTTTCGCGGCTCTGTTGCGGCACTTGCACGTTCTGTACAATACGAATAGATCTGCAAGCGCCTTACAAAATTCTAAATGGATTAGTTGAACTTATGTCGTACACGGGGAAGCCTTTATAATTAGAAATAAAAACAAGTACCCATCCAATCGATGGGTACTTGTTTGCAATGCAATAGAAGTGATGAATTACGTAATGTTGTACTAACTATTTGGTGATCGGTATAGACGAAATAGTAATCATAGCATTACTGATTGGATAAATGTGTTGCTACTGTCATGAGTGTCATGCTAAGTTAAAAACAATCTATTTCATGAAGCAATAATCAATACGATGTGAGTAGTACAGACATAATAGTGATGTGAACGGAATCCTGTAGTGGTTCAAGGAACAAATCAACATCTTATATTAATCGTGTTAACGTAAATATATATGTATTGTATGAAAGTGGGTATACCTATTGGATTCGAAGATAGCAGCATATATAACATTAGTTTGTACTTCGGCTGTTCTGAATTTGTCTATACTTGTCTTTACTTATTGGAGGAGACATTATTATACAAATATCGCTAATTTGTTCATGTGGAATACATTAACTTCAATGATTTATTGCTTTGGTTATGCCTTTAGCTTAACATCGACTTCCTTAGAACAGCTTAGATTTTGGAATATTGTACAGTATGCAGGGATGCCTTTTTTCCCTCCGTTAGGATTAATGTTTGTCATGCAATATTTGGGTTATAAAATAACGAGAAAAAGAATAATCGCTCTACTTACAATGCCTTGTATTACTTTTCTCATCAATGTAACTAATGAATCCCATCATTTTTACTATAGAATATATGATATCCATTCGGTGCTTGGGGCTCCATATAGTGAGATTGAGTATGGGGCATGGTTTGCCGTACATAATATTTACATTTTCAGTTGTATGTTAGCTGCGCTCTTATTGCTGCTTTCACGCTGGAAGGAAACCGTTAGTGTATATCGATCTCAATTATTTGCCCTCATCTGCGGTCAATTGCTTCCAATAGTGACTGCATTTTTATTATTCATAGGAGTGACACCCGATGGTATCGATCCTGTACCCATGGTTATTTGGTTTTCTTCTGTTTTGTACCTTTGGTCTATTACCTCCTCTCGAATGTTATCAATAATGCCAATTGCGAAGGAAACGATCTTTAATAGTATGAACGATGGTGTCATTGTGCTTAATGATACCTATCAATTAATCGAATATAATCAAGCTTGTAAAAATATGTTTAGTGAATTGGATCGATCAACGTTAGGGCAGCCATTTGATCAAGTTTGGTATATGCTAACGGATCAATCATTCCCTGTTCAATTAGATACGATCTCAGATAAATTGAATGTTACGATTCATCAAGGTAATTATATATATCAGCTACGTATTTCTATGCTTCAACAATCTAATAATAACTCTGGCTTACTAATTATATTTACGGATATAACAGAGCTACATACATTACAACAAAAGTTAGAGCATCAAGCCTATTATGATGATCTTACACAAATATACAATCGTCGTGCCTTTTTCCAGAAAAGTGAGCAAAGCTTAATGAAAGCAAAGGGTGAATTATCATCCTTTGTGATTATTCTATTTGATATTGATTTTTTCAAAAAAGTGAACGACACTTATGGGCATCAAACCGGAGATCAAATACTAGTACATGTGGCTCAAATATGTAAGGCTGAGATGGGAGAACATATACTATTTGCTAGATATGGTGGTGAAGAATTTGTACTCGCTTTACCTGGTTATACACTAGCGGAAGGGGAAAACTTCGCTAATTACCTTAGATTTTGCATTGAACAGAAGCCTCTAGTTGAAAATGAAAAATTGGTAACGATTACCTCTAGTTTTGGGGTATCCGTAACGACAGGAGCTGTGGAGGAAACAATACATCAACTTCTTCATAAAGCTGATGAAGCACTTTATGCTGCCAAAAGAGCTGGTCGAAATCAAGTGCGGGTTTTTATTGAAAAGTACGAATATGTGGAATAGTACAGCAAATTAAAATAGAGGCGTACATCGGAGCCGTGCTTAGTTTAGTAACTTGGTGGATTGAGAGCAAGATGCCTATCAATCAAGAAAAAAATATACTTATGAGTGACTGTTTCAACAGGATATAACAGTCAGTTATTCTGATATTGAAGGATCATATGCTAGTGATGCTATTAGGTAATTTACAGAAAGAGGAATTGTAAACGGTATAGGATGAGAATTACCTGTATTTCGCTCTATAGATGTTACGGTGAGCCGTATCATAAGTAACGGCAAGTTTCTTTTGGGTAACCCAACAAAACTGTGCATGAGATGTCGGATGGGTACTTCCGAATCTTGTTATTCTGTACCTGAAGGGAGGTCATTTGAATGGATTGGCTTGCAAATCTGAATAGAGCCTTACACTATATTGAAGAGAATCTTGATGAAGACATAGATCTGAAGGAAGCAGCGAGGCTGGCTTGTTGTTCGGACTATCATTTTTCAAGAATGTTCTCCTTCCTTGCAGGCATTACGCTATCGGAGTACATCCGCCGGAGACGCCTGACCCTTGCGGCATTCGAGCTTCAAGCCGGTGATTTAAGAATTGTGGACGTGGCAGTGAAATACGGTTATAGCTCGGCAGATGCCTTTTCTAGGGCCTTCCAAGTCTTGCATGGGGTTCCGCCCTCTTCGGTTAGGTCTCATGCCCCATCTTTAAAAGCCTATCCTCGAATGACCTTCCAATTAACTATTCAGGGAGGAAGCGAAATGAATTATCGTATCGTTGAGAAAGAATCGTTCCGTATTGTAGGTATTACGAAAAAGGTGCCTATCCAATTTAATGGCGTGAGTTCAGAAATTGCATCGATGTGGAAAGGCTTAACCAGCCTAGACATCGACCAATTGAAAAAGCTCTCTAATGTTGAACCACAGGGGTTGATTTCAGCATCGACAAATTTTTCTGAAGGGCGAATGGAGGAGAAGGGAGAGCTTGACCATTATATAGGTGCAGCTACATCCGAGGAGTGTCCTGAAAATTTTGCGAAATTAGAGGTTCCCGCATTGACCTGGGCCGTTTTCGAAGCTGTCGGACCGTTTCCCGATACTTTACAAAATGTCTGGGGGCGTATCTATTCGGAATGGTTCCCTTCCGCAAGTTATGAGGTAGCAAGGGGACCGGAAATATTATGGAATGAAGGCAAGGATGTATCTTCCCCCAATTTCAGGAGCGAGATTTGGATACCGGTTACGAAAAAATAGTATAGAGACTATGTTCATAAAATTAAGGACGTACCGCAAAGGATGGCCTTAAAACTTGCCGTTATAGACAGAGCGGTGAACCGTATCACAAGTAGGGCGAATTATAACGGTCATTAATAACGAGTCAACCTTCTTCCCAATTGTCATCCCACGCAAATTCGGCTATGGGGCATGTGTTGTACAGCCGAAAGCACAGGAATTTACGACTTGAATGTCGAAGTTACTCCTAATTACTCATTTTTTGTCTTATGGAGGGCTTTCGATGATTACCGCAACTAAAATGCACATCCCTTATGTACGGCACACCTTGGTTGCTCGTACGGATCTGCTTCGTCTGCTTGATGAGGGTATGGACGCGAAGCTTACGCTCTTATTCGCTCCATCTGGTTATGGGAAAACGACGGCGCTAAGCGAATGGGCCAAACAAAGCGGTAAGCTTGTTGCATGGGTGTCACTGAGCAAGCAGGACGATGATTGGAGCACCTTCTGGAACATGGTCATCGTTTCGATCCAGAATCATGTCGAGGACTTTGGCCTGACCATTTTGCCTTTGCTCGAGGAGGGGTCCTCTGCATCTTCCGGAAGCGATGTTTCTTAGAACTTATGAAGGGTTAGCATGGGGTTTGCTCTGTAAAGAAGCAGCCGGACAAGAAGTGGTTGTGAGAATTGAGAGAAGAAGAGCTGCACTTCAGTACGCTGAGAAACCAGCTTATGATCCATAGATCGTGGTAGAGAGTGCCTTACAGCGTTCTAAGCCATTGCCTATGAAGAAAACCTCTCCGAGTACGTTTAACTCAATTAATCATAAGAAGAATAGTAGTGTTCAACTGGTGCGTACCGCTCCTCTTGATGAAGAGCCGTGTGAACGATGTAAAGGTTCGGGGAGAACTCGATACATGCATATTCAGAACGGTATCTGTTTTTTATGCGGCGGAAGCGGGGGGAAATCGAGACAAAAACAAGAGCTCTTAAATACGGAACCATCCTTTACGTAGTGATGGAAACGAATAAGCACCTATAACGAACGAAATAAAAGAAGAGGAAGTGACCTGACAGACTCCAGGATTAATTCCCTGGTCTTTGTTGGGTCAATAAATATGAACACTGAGATTCAAAAACAAAAAGAAAGCGTATGAGTTAGCCCGCTCCAAGTACTTAAAAAATATAAATAAGGAGGACTTGCGGAATTCCAGACTTCTTTGTGAGCCACGGGTATACCCTTATCGCAGATAAGACTCGGCTAGTTCCTTGCGGTTCTGGTGCTGGGCTCTTTTGGAGTATCTACTATGATGATATTTATATTGGGGTTGGGAAAACACCACAGATGGCTATTTGTAAATATTCGCTCGTTATTAATGATGTGCTACTGTGTAAAGTTAATGCGTTAAATACGTTATAAGACCGATCAGACTCAGTTGACCGGTCTTATTACTATCTATTTGTATAAGGCCATGTTAAATCTTATTGTTGATTTCTGACCATAAGAAAACCGCCACGGAGAGTTTGTGTCGGCTGGCTTTCTTAAACATGGCTTGAATACGCCTCAGGGTAAGACGGCTACTTCGTTCCTGAAGCAGACTAAAATTAAGAAAACAGAAACTTTTCTCAAATTTTTCGTCTTATGTAATATCTATAAACTTTAATTGAGGTGAAGCACTTGATCAAAATAATAAAGTATATACTTGCAGGAATTGGCATCATTCTTGCCTATGGCGTGGGGGCTTGGCTTTATCAGAAAGGAAGTCAAGTTTTTTTCAATCAAACCATCCATGAAAGTGAATATAGAGGACTTGTTATTTCTTTTTTTAGCTTGTATTTACTCATTATGGTGCCTGCGATATTTTTAGGCGCTTATGTAATCAATGAAACATCATTAAATAATATATTTAGATGGCTTCTTACTGCCTTTATTTCCGTTATTGTAGGTCTTATATTCCCTTTACTATTCACTGCCGGACATGTATGGTCCCTTGAAGGACAGTTGTTGTTGTGCTTCTTCATGCCATCAGCGTTTATTCTAGGTTTTATTTATAATCTTCTGTTCTTCAAAAAAAAATCTGCAAACTCATTAATTTAAAATGGCCCTACAGGATGTCAATATCATTAAGATAACTCAAAGACAAGACTTAAATTAAACATGAATTCAAAACAGCTCGGGGAGAAGCCCAGTGGCGTTTGCTCTTTTCGGGGAGCGCATACATAAAAGAGTACAGTAAACAAGCGAATAGAATATTCGCTTAAAAAAATCTTCATGTGAACCCATGATTTTCCCTTTGAGCGTGGAACAATCAATCATCATGGACAGCGTTCTTCCCTCGTTGCATAACCGTCGTTGCTGAACAAGGGTATCTACATAGATTCTGTTGCATAAGTCATATACTGCAATCAAATGTAAAAGTTTATTCTTTTTGAGTTTAAGCGACATTGAAAATAAGTGTCCGTATCCACAAAGTCGGTAGCAATATTTAGATCAGAACCCTCAATAGCGAGTAATCGATCACCTCAGTCATGCTTGATATTCATATAAGACACTGTGAATTCGTGGAACAAGGACTCTACAGCAGACGGGAGAATTTTATTTCTCTGCTGGATAAAAGCAGAAGTCGTTGCAGTGTTTACATCGTAACCCTGTGAATCCAAGAGTTCATTATATATGCTGTTACCTTCCATGGAGATAAGAAACTGCCTAACCGTCTCAAAGAGCAACATCTTCGTTCATGTAAAAGCTTTATTGTGCTTTTCGACATAGGTGCTGGTGTTGGTGACATTTCTCGCATTAGTGATATTAGAGTTTCTTTCAAAGTATTCGCATACTCATTCATTGGCGTAGCCTCCTCATTTTTTAGGGGCTTCGGAATACATTTCTACCTTCTTGTCAAGCTCTATTTATTGTTACGTGCAAAGAAAAGCGCAGGCTATCTTTTTGATAACCTACGCTTTTCTTTAGTTTTAGGGCCTGTATCTTAACTTAATGATTTTGTACAAGATGTAGGGCCTTTTTTTATTATAAGATTTGTCGAGAGTTGTATACACCAGTAACATCCATTGGCGGCAACAAGGAGAGCTGATTTTTTCCGTGATCACGGGGATCGAAAAGATAGATATTTTGGTAACCGCCTGAATTGGCCTCAGCATACACTTCGTAAGCTGGGAAACCATCGTGGCTTCCCTGAATTGAGATGGTGCCATTTTTATAAACGTAGAGAGTAAATTCATAATCAATGTTACCGTTAAAGACATCTGGACTTGGAATGAAGGGATTGCCTACACTACATGAGCAAACAAACTTCATGTAATCGCTACTACTACCTGTCAAGCTTGCATCGGTTCGCGTGACATTCAAACCTGCATCAGAAGCTTTTGCAGTGTGAGTCGTTGTGGTTAAAGTCGTATTATTAAAGTGATATGCAGTAGTTGTTCCGATATTCTTAAAGGAGGTCCAGCTTCCACCAGTATTCGTAAATTGTACATTTATCTGCTGTGCGGTACGAAAGTTTTCGGTGCTTGCAGTATTCTTGTCAAAACCTCGATTATCTCCTTTAAATGATACAACGTAGGCGGGTAAACCATACTGTACTGGAGAATCTACTTTGTCATGAGGGATAAATGTTACCAATCGAATGTTAAAGTTAACTGCCATATTAATAAACTCCTTTTCTAAAATAAATTATTAGGCAAGGGGGTAAAATGAGAAGATTTGAGTACCCCTAATCAAACCTTCTATTCTTGCCTTCACTAAAATAGGAGTTTTAAAGGGTTAGAATACAACCGAGAAAATTTAATTTTTAAGCAAAGCACTCAACGCTCTTAGTCGTTTATATAGAACTAGATTGGGAACGGCATTAAGCTAAAGAGCAGGATAGTGCAACTTAGTTAGTCGGATTACGTTTATTAAAGGAAGATACTGGGGAGATAAAGGAGGTGTGTAATGAAGCGGAAAATTGCTATTTTACTTATGATGATTTCAATGTTCGTTAGTATCTTTTCTATTTGGTACTTCACACCTAAGCGGTACTCAGAGACAGTAAATGGTGTTTATTATCAACTAGGGACGGAAGGCATAATCGAGCGCATAAAAGTACATCTTGATGGGAAATTGCAAAATCATATAAATGGAAAAAAAACCTTTACAGGCGTTATTAATTTTGAAGGAAGTAAGGTTCCTCAAATTCCTAAAGATAGAACAGAATTAAAATTGCATTACGATGGGCATAATTTCACAACCATTTTCTCCGGTTTTCGAATCATAGATGATAAAGGTAGAATAGAGCCTAATATTTTCACTTACGGTTGGGTATATACTGATGATAAATTTTCTGAATTTACAATTAAAGTTATGGATGATAATGACCAGTGGTCCCCATCAAACGGACATATGATTACAGCACCAGCGAATGATAGGCAAGAAGCAATGAAAAGGTCTCAAGAGTTAATTAAGGAGTTTGAAGAGGAAAGTAGGAATTGATTGAACTAACGAGATACGATAGTTGAAGAATACATAAATTATTTTAAGAAGGAATTTAATAGGGAAAATGGTATAATTAAAAAGTCTAAAATTCATTGATATAATTTTAGGAAATAGTTGTTAGAGGAGGCGTTCATTATGAAAGATAAAAGAATTTATATTATTAATGACTTCAAGGGGATAACAACTAATTAACAAAGTTGTTTAGTGTTTCCCCAAATTTTGAAAGGGGAAAATTATGATTGAAGAAAATGTAAAAATCGTAGAATTAAATGCAGAAAACTGGTACGACTGTTGTAAATTAGAGGTATCAACAGAACAAAAAGAATACATGGAACCCAATGCCATATCAATAGCTCAGTCAAAGTTTGAGCCTACTTTAAAGCCATACGCTATTTATTTTAAAGAGATAGTGGTTGGTTTTTTTATGTACAATTCTGTTCAAGAAGAACTTGATGGTTATTGGGTTTATAGAATAATGGTGGATAAGAAATTCCAAGGCAAGGGTATAGGTAAAGCTGCAACTAAATTAATGATTTCAGAGATGGTTAAATTACCGAATTCAAAAAAAATTGTTGTTGGTTATCATCCTGAAAATTTGGGAGCACATAATTTATACTCGAGTTTGGGATTTATTGATAATGGCGATAGGTTCGGTAAGGAAATGGCAGTTATTAAAATATAATCGATTGACAGATGGATAGAATATTTCAAAAGGACCATTCTTTGGTCCTTTCTTATTGTGTATGATGGAAAATGGTAAATATTAGTTTGACAGCATATTGTCGAGTTATGCGGATGCAGTCATGAATATAATAGACAAACCAGAAGATTCTAGATTATGAAGGATTAAATTTAATGGAGCGTGCTCATGAAAAATATATATAATGAATTGCATACAGCGGAAATACTGAATCGTATCGAGAATTTGAGTCCAAATTCAAAACCACAATGGGGAACAATGAATGTTGCTCAAATGTTGGCTCACTGCTCAGCATTTCAAGAGATCGCATTAGGAAATTCCTTTCCCCCCAGATATTGGCTAGGAAGGCTAATAGGAAGGTTTGTGAATTCTATTTTCTATAATGACAAGCCGGTACCACATAATATGTCAACTATTCCGACCATACTTATTTTAGATGAAAGAGACTTTATGACAGAAAAAGAAGAACTGAAACAAAAGATTTTAACTTTCCAAAGTAACGGTCCAGAGAAATGTTCATCCCATCCCCATCCTTTTTTTGGAAAGTTCACTCCTGAGCAATGGGGTAAAGGGATTTATAAACATCTAGACCATCATTTAAGACAATTTGGTGCTTAGTATTTTTTCGCAATGATTAATAATTGTTCAGTTTAGTGCAGTAACAACACTTCGCTGTGCTAACGGGACTCGATAGTTCACTAACGGTAGTATAGTTCAATTATAGTTGTTTTTTATTTCCAGACTTACAGTTTAAATATTAAAATGAGATTAATTGAATTAATAAGGGGCATTAACAGGATGAACAAGGGTAGAATTGTATTTTTGAACGGTGTTACGAGCTCTGGAAAAACATCAATAGTAGATGCTTTACAGTTAAAATCACATGAATTTTTTTATGTTGTTGCCAATGACCTTTTTGAAGAAATGATAGGTGAACGTTATCTTCGTGAAGATTATTGGAAGTATTTAAGTGAAGCAATTATCATGATGTATCATACAGCCAAATTATTTTCTGACCATGGTAAAAATGTGCTTATTGACGGTATTATGGTAGATAGACCTGAGTTGAAACCGCATTATGAAAAAGTGAAGAATATATTTTCTGGTTACCCATTATACATTGTTGAAGTGTTTTGCCCTTTAGACATTTGCCGTCAGAGAAATATTGCGCGAGAAAATAGAACCGAAGACCAATCTGATTGGCAACACAAAATCATGGCAAAAGATATCCAGTATAATTGTACAGTCAACACACATTTGAACACTTCCGAAGAATGCGCAGATTTGATTTTAAAAAGTATATTTGAAGATGAAGTTTGAATTACTATGCCCGAGGTATCACATTCCGGTAACGGGGAAGGTTAGTATAATAGCGGTTGCTTCGGCAGCCGTTTTTATTTGTTCAACTGTGTTCAGGTTAATTTAACAAGGAACTTATATAAAGATGAAATTTGAAAGGTGAGATGAAATGATAGAATTATCTAAAGAAAACTACGCACACGTTCTGCCACTGTTGGAAAATCTAGCATATGAACCTGTGTTTGCATATTCCATAATTGAGCGAAATCAATCTAGAAAAGTGTTTGTTGATCACAACGAAAATCCTACCTCCAGTAATGACAGGAGTGAACCGGTGATAAAACTATTATTAGATGAAAATACATGGGAGGTTTAGCTATGACGATTAACCGTGAGACCATTCTAAACGCAATTGTATCAGACCTTGGAATTGAAGATTATATTTTAGCTATCTGGCTAGAGGGTTCAGATGGTACTAAAACTTTGGACGAGTATTCTGATATCGATTTGGTGTGCTATACGAAAGAAGGCTGCATAGATGCTGCATTCACCCGGTTGGATGCCTGTATGCATCGATTAGGAAAAGTAGATATTGCCTATGAAGAAACTGGTCGACCCACAAATAACCGCTACAAGGTTTACCACCTACAGGAGTCATCAGATAGTCTCTTAGTTGACGTGACGATCCAAAGTGAGAGTGTCCCTGTTTTATTCATTAACGAAGACAAAACTGTCGTACCAGTTATATTGATAGATAAGACAGGTATCGTAAAGTATCAAAACGTTGATCACACGACTCACCATTCACAACTTCAATCACAATTGTTTAGTGCTCAGGGTATTTACAGTCAAAGGAGCCGAGCTGTCAAATATACAAAACGCGGGCTTTTTTTAGAGTCGTTGATTTACTATCATAAGTATGTTGTGAATCCACTTGTAGATGTACTTCGGATAATCTATACACCATTCCAAGCTGACAGCTTCTTGGTTCATGCGTCTCGGGATTTTCCTGTCGAAGTGGTACTAACCTTGGAAAAGCTATATGGTGTAAAAACCGTAGATGATATAGTAAATCGCATCGAATTGGCAGACAAGTTGTTTCGTAATGCCGTAGCAGATGCTCATGTCATGCTATTACAATCTAAAGAAGGCGAAAGTTTAGCGGATACCAACCCATAAGCATTCCTGGGTTATTGTGTGCGGGAACGCTACTGAAAATAGAAATTCAAAATGGAGCGATTGAATTGTTTATCTAATCATTTGAAGACGGAACTCTTGAGCAATCTTTGTCCATATTTGTGGAAGATATCCGAGCCATACTTAATAGAAAGTTGCGAAGCATTTTTTTGTTAGCTCCTTTAATGTTGTTTTTGGACGCAAAAATCCCACGGACAAGTAGCCTCTCGGATAATACATGAATCTCACAGGACGCTGGAGCTTATACATGGTGAATTAGAATGGATACAATATCTTGCGAAAAACGGTGTTACAGTATCCACTCCAGTGAAATCAAGTAACGGTGAGCTAATTGAAAAGATGGATGGTTTTTTTGTTGTAGCATTCCAAAAAGGGCTTGGTGCCTCATGGAGTGATGAAATATCTCAAAATGAAGAGTTTAATAAATTGGGAGAAATTGCAGGGAGAATGCACGCACTAGCTAAAAAATATGTTCCTAGTACAGCCGAGATAACACGATACGACTGGCACGAAAATAGTTATCTTCAAGAATTCATAACTTATATTCCTTCTTCCCAGAGCCTTGTAATCGCTCATTTTGAATCCTTGATGCAGAGTATCCATAAATTATCACGTGATAGTGAAAATTTCGGACTTATTCATGGTGATTTTTGTTTTGGTAACTATACAGTTCAACCAAATGGAGGCATCACTGTATTTGACTTTGATGAATGTCAATACGGATGGTTCACGCAAGATATTTCTATTAATTTATTCTATGGTATTGCAGTGCCTAGTCCTGATGAAGATGTTCCAACTTTTGTGAAAAGGTATCTAACTTCGTTCTTGGAAGGTTACGAAAAGGAAAATACGATTGATATAAGATTGTTAAGAGACTTACCACTATTTATAAATTTGAGACAAGCAATCCTTTATTCAGCTCTCTATCGAAACGAGAATATTGAAGCACTCGATGGTTGGTCTAGGGAGTTCTTAAAGCGTGCCCGATATAATATGGAAAACAATATTTCACTGGTTGAACCCGATGATATTTTGAATTTTATAACTTGATAGAGCATAAACGTGAATAAACGGCAGCCGAGTTGATGGGCTGCTGTTTCTCAACTAACGGGCAGAATAGTTCAAACGCTTTGCGAATAATTACGAGCATGGAATTAATTGCGGAGTTCGCAGATTAATTGGTATACAAAATTACACAAACACTCGAAACCATTTTTAAACATAATCGTATCATATTGTAAAAAAATGCATTGAGGTGAAGTTATGAAAGCTTTTGATTACTTAAGAAGAGCCTATTATAAGCTTAGTTATTATTATCAGAAATTTCAATTGATTGTAATGTCTTTTTTAGTTGTTGGAATAGTTGATTATTTTTTTATTTACGAGATTTTCGTCTCATTATCAGCATTAGTTCCTGTTTTTGTTATAGAAATTGCTCCAATCATTATTATCATTTTATCAATAATTATTATTCGAGGAATCGTTAAATTTATAAAGAAGATGAAAGAAAACAAACACTTACTATTTTTATTCTAACAAGAGTTATCATATTAAGAAGCTTTGCCCGTATTTCAAGGAGTGTACAACATCGTATAACACCATATTCGCCTTTCTATTCATTGGATTCTCCCATAGCATTTCGAGGATTTAAGTCAGTTTTTTATTAAGCTAACGGAGAACGATAGCTCAATAACGACACAAAGGCAGCCAATCCATTGATTGGCTGCCTTTTTTCAACTAACGGGCAGGATAGATTAGAGAGTGAAAAAATATATTTACATTTGCGAACATGAGTTCTAGAATATAATTGGGATTTTATTACATAGGAGGTTCGATTATATGATAAAACGAATTTCAACACCATTTAGTTATTCCTCTGCTGTTGCGGTTGGTGATTGTGTGTTTCTCGGATTACATCGGGGTTTTGGACAGAGTTTTACAGAACAAATCCACAATACTTTCTCACACTTAAAAGAGACTCTTAATCAACTTGATGTATCACTGGATAATCTTGTTAAGGTGAATGTATACCTAAAATACATTAAGGACTTACCTGAAATGGAACAGGTATTTTACGAGTATTTTGAAAAGGATAAGTTCCCTGCTAGGATGACATCTACAACAGAGTTCATTGACTCTGATTGTCTTATGATGATTGACGGAATAGCCTACAAAGGTTGAATAAACGGACACGTTAGTCCAAATACCCTGTGAGCAGTTTGCCTATGCGGCAGCTGCTCCTTCTGTTGTTAAGCTAACGGACAGGAAAGTTACAGCTGTGTTGTTCTATATATTGATATAATTAACAATAATTAGGTGTATATTCTCGATTGGACATGGAAGGTAATAGCCTAAACGTTAAAAAATATACTCAAAAAGAGGGATCATTTTGAATACATTAAAAAAGATCATTCGAATTATTGGGCTTAGCTTTATCATTCTTGGTTTAGTTTATATCACTCCATCTATTGTGTCAGCCGCGTCTGATAGTGTACAGTCCTCCAAAACATCCGTTATTCAGATCTACCTAAACAATACGCAAATCACATCTTCTTCTGGGGTTCCGACATTGTTAAATGGATCTATCATGCTACCGCTAGATGGCTTATATATCAGTAGTGCAACCGTTATATATGATGAACGTACGAAAATGATTTCCATAGCGAACATGTTCACGAAGGGAAGTATGAAAGTTGGGGGTCGGAGTGCAACAGTTAATGGCAAAGTAGTCACCTATTCTGAAGGTCCTCAGCTGATTGATAAATATCTCTACATACCTTTACGTTTCGTGAATGATGCTATTGGAGGCACATTGAATTGGAATGCAGTAAGCCGTAAAGCGATTATTAATTATCCTGAATTCGTTGGTGAAGGAAAAATAAGTAATGGCGCTTATTTTTTAAATGGTGTGAATGGCACTTTATATAAACGTGACATAGCAGGAGTTGTCCGCTCTTTGGGGGTATCCACAGCTAAGCTTGAACCAGGTTATATTGGTAATACACAAATTTCTTTCGTGAAGATTACAGAAGATACGGACTTAGTGACTATACGAAATTCTAGTGGAGAACCTTCGATGAACCTAACTGTAATTAACCTATTTGTGAAAAAGGGGGCTATTCTAAGGCAATCTACAGGACATTACTGGCAGTTTTCTCCTGAGGATCTGAAGATTTACAACGGTAACGCAGTTATGAACGATGGCCACGTTATTCGATTAATTGCACCAGATGCTTCGGTCAAGGAATCTTGGAACCTCTCAAAGTTAGTAGGCGAACCCGATTTTAGTTACTCTATTGAAGCAATAGGCGAGAGTTACTTAATCGCTCGCTCTTCTCAAGAAGGACTACTAACGCTAATTGATATAGAAGCTAAACAAGCGATACTTCTCTACAAAGAGTTCGGCATTAATCCTAGCGATATGCCAGGGTTCAAATACGATGGTATTATTTTTACTGGTAATGGCAAGAACAAGTCGGAACTACAATTCGAATTTACAGATACTAAAAAAATAAGGACTGCTTTCACCTATCAATTAGATACTAAATAAATCAATGCTTAGCATTGAGAGAGGAACGATTATGATAACGGGACACGATAGCATCATGACGAACAAGCTGTCGGTATTACTGGCTAAACTATCAGGCAGTTTAGTTGGTTTGGCAAACCCTAATTTATGTGTAGTATAAAATGCGAGGTGATTCAGTTGAAGGTTGAATGTAGAGAGTACGCAGAAAAAGTTTTAACTCATATTTTTATAGGGAGTCAACTAGATGGCATTAAATTCGGATTAGGTCCTGCAGCGCTTTTAATATGCTTTTAACACTATGGAATCCATTCTCCCGACCAACTTTGGCTTAATATTGAGTCGAAATGGAGGATATATCCTAAAAACAACAATGATTTTCCGAATTCCGAAGATGAAATGAGTGAGTTTTCGGAAGAGGATAAGTATAAAATGATATTCGAACTACGCATAGAGAAAGTAGCCAACATTAAGCTTGGCAAGCTTGCCCCGCATTTACATATTGAGTTTGAGTCGGGGAAAACTCTTTTTGTAAATGGACATCATCTGAAATATGAGTGTTGGCAAGTTGGTGATGGTCTGGGATATACTGGCGATGAATGGCTTGTAGTGGCTACTCCTGGAGGCAGATTAACGTGGAATTACACTAGGGTGTAATGTATAGTGTGCATAGTAAAATAAAGTGTTTAATTAAAAAAGGGGATTCGTGCAGAATGTACGAAATAGTGTTTTTTGATGTTGATGGTACGTTATACAGTGAAGTGGATAGAGTAATCCCTAAAAGTACAAAAGTGGCGATTAAGAGACTTCATGAAGAAGGCATTAAGGTCGTAGTTGCAACAGGGAGACCGCATAGTTTATGTGAAGAACTAGTTGCACTAGGTATTGATACATTAATCTCATCTAATGGGGCTCTTGTGAAAAACCAAACCGAAGTTATTTATAAGTCAGTAATATCTCAAAAGACTTTGCATGAACTGTCGAGTTTTGCCGAGTTACATGGACACGGTATTTCCTATTTTACAGATTCGATTTCAATGAACGGTATCGGAGTAGAAGAGAAACGTGTTAGAAATGCTCTAACAGAGACCCTTGGTCTTGTTGATTATCCAAGCAAATTAAACACACTTCCAGAGGAGATTTACTGTATATGTTTGTATGCTGATGAGAGTGAAGCTGAAAAATTTATAGATCACTTTCCGCAACTTCAGTTTGTACGTTTCCATGGTTATGTAATGAACGTCCTTGAAACTCAAAGTGTATCTAAATCGCAAGCAATTAAAAGAGTGCTGGATTATTACAAAATTGACGTTTGCAATTCAATTGCATTTGGAGATGGTGGAAACGACTTGGATATGTTAGAGTTTGTTGGTTTGGGGATTGCTATGGGAAACGGTGATGAAAAGCTTAAGCAAAAAGCAGATTTCGTCACCAAAAAAGCAAGCGAAGATGGTATACACTATGCTCTGACCCAATTCGGAATAATATAATTCAACTGTCCATCATTCAACTAAAGGGACACGTTAGTGGAATAGCGGTTGCTTCGGCAGCCGTTTTTTATTTGTTCAATTAACGGGCAGGATTGCGTGGTGGTAGACTGATGCCTCCGCATGAATATTGAGCAGTAAAGAACGGTTTAAATTAAAACCAACCTTCCTTTATTAGGATTATATTGCATAATCATTTGCACATTAGAAGTTTGAACTGAAGGTAGGGGGAAGACAGATGAATGCTTTTACATTAAGCGCTGCTAATGAATATGCTCTGGCCAATGATATTGAAACGTGGGTTCAATTTTTTTTAAATGGAGAAGGCGACAATATAGTCATGTCAGAAGACTTAAAAAAGAAAAAACGATATTGGCTAGGACCTATTGAAATTGACATAAAATATCTGGAAAGAGTAGTTGGACCAGAAGAACATTTGGAATATGTAGAGGAAATTAAATGGTGGAACTATAACATTGATCAAATTTGCAGTAGATTAGAATCTGGATGGGACATGCCTCCGTTGATTGCAGAAAATGGAATGGGAGTTTTTGGATTACATGACGGTAATCATCGACTCGGTGCATTACAGAAATTAAACAGGGAAAAATATTATCTTATTATTTGGGACGATCATTCATATGAAGACATAATAAATCATTTAAAAAATTGTGGTATTAATATGAAATGAAAGACTATATTTGAATGCTATTTGAAAAGTTACGAACTTCATTCACGCTTCGAAGCCAGACGACTCCTCAGTTCGCCCGAAGAGGTAGGAATTAAACTTACGAGACACTATAGTGGAATAGCGATTGCTTCGGCAGCCGTTTTTTATTTGTTCAATTAACGGGCAGATTAGCGCGAAGGCAAGCCAAACGAAATAGAGTATAATAGGATTAAAAATTGAGCCCAAAAGGTGTGTTCTCATGCCCGAATATTCTCATATCCAAACTTATATAAAGTGTGATCATCTCAATTTCCAAGATGTTATCAGGCTCTTTTCAGAAGTAATAAACTCGTTAGAACTTGATTCTAAATACTTCAATGATGAGCTGGAATGGAAAGTCTCGGAAAATGGTTTCATGTACGTTGGTGGCGGTGCTGAGCCTCAATTGTATGATAATAACGGATTCCAGCTCCATTTACGGCCATATGTAGTAGGTTTAACACCTGAAGTTATTGAGGAATTAAAAGAATCATATCTGGAAATTAGTATCTTGCTTTGGACGGAAGAGATAGAACTCGATTACAGAACAGGACTATTACGAAGCCAGCATCAATCCTTAATTTGGAGGATTATGACAAAGTTCTCTGAGGAGTTTAAACAAACTGGAGTATTTTTCACAAATGAAGTTATGGATGGAGTTCCTTGGGAGGCAATAGTGTCAGGCAATAAAGAGGGACTTTGGGCATTTGATGCTGCTATTTTACCTGTGCACCTGTTTGATTTATATAAGGATTTTCCAGAAGATATTTTTATTTATAAGAATGAAAAGGTAATGTATGTTGCCAAAAAAACCGTATGGGGGACAGAACCTTGGCATATCCAACGATTGAACTAACGAGGAACGTTTGTTCAATACACTTATTCATTCAATTACCTTGGAGATTACCATGATAACTAATGAAGCGATGTCTACACTATTGCTTAAAACCAAACCTTCAGGGGCTAGTAATAACGATGAATACGCCCATTTTGTTGAATGGGATGGCTGTATTTTAATTAGTTGTTTTGCAAGAGATTTACCGAGTAGTTTCGATAAAACAACTTACTCAGACCGTACAGAGTGCGAGACATCGATAAACCACTTGCACTTGGAGAACCTCTCTATAGCATTAGAATTAATTGACGTATGGGAAAAGACACTCCGTCGTAACTTTGCAGGGGAAGAATTTAATATTGTAGTTACTTGTGAACCTGATGGTAAAGAAGCTGTTGCTCGTTTTTATCAGCTAAGACCGGAGGAAGTTGCCTGGTTGAATGAAGAAAATGATCTCGAGAATTATAAGCATGAAGCAATACTTCTTCTAAAGGTGCATTAACCTAACGGGAAACTATAGTTCAATAAAATGAGAGGGCTGCTGAGAGGTAGCCCTTTGTTCAACTAACGGGCAGTTTAACGTAACCAATATACTTTGAATTTATGAAACGGTTCACCGTAATGTATCTAAGCACAAAGTGCAATTTGACCATAAAATATACATTATCATATAAAGCAAAACCACTCCTGACAATGGAGTGGTTTCTTTGGATAGAACTTATCTTCCTTCGTTATAACCAATCAAAATCGTCATGCAGAATGTATTCTTTAGGCTTCAATTCTATTGAATAATCTTTGCAAATAATGTCTAACTCATTGTACTCATTACCATTATCAATACCTATATAAATGTGTTTCAGTTCGTTATCATTTACCCTTTGCTTAAATGATTCCAACAATTTTGAAGATGGAACTACTGCAGAACGATAAAACTCACTCCATTCATTCCATTCCATCACATAAGGAATGTTAGCGTAAACCACTCCATGAAATTTTAACAAACCTTCCTTTACCTTGTAGGTAAAATTACGTCCTTCATTTCTGTCAATACGCCCAACAACCTTTAATATATTAAATTGAACTGTCTTTGACTTATGGTCAATTGCTAATTTTTCAACTACTGAATCATATAGTTGCAAATCATCATTTTTTTTGTAATCAGCTTCCAAAATATCACCTCTTTATATTTGTAATATTTAGCTGTCCCATTCATTTTTCATTTCTGCCAAATACATTCGTTGGAACTCGTCAAAAAAAATACTGTATACGCTGATTTCGTTTACATATGAATCTGCAACGCCTGTTAGATCACCCAAAATCCTGTCTTTAGCCAAATCAAAACTGTCGTCAATGCCATATAGGTTGTAATATTCTTTTTCAAAATACAGTCCAGTTTGAACCAATAATCTGGTACTGCATCTAATCGCTTGTTCAATCTCTATTTGTTCTTGTTTTATTTTTTCAAATAATACGCCAAGCAATATCTTAGCTGAATGGTTATCATTTGCTATCTTGCAAAAGTAAAATAACTTCCCTTCAATATCATCAATTCTTGCATTAGACATTAAAGAAACTTCAATAATCTCATATGGCGGATTGTCCGTTACCTCAATTACTTTGTCACACCACTCAATGACTTCTTATTTGCTCCAAATGCCACAACCAAGCCCAAGCATATAAATATAAGTTAGAGATGTTAGGGAACTTAGCATAATCACCCACCTACTCCTAAAAAATCATTCTTTCACCAAAGCAACAATACCATAAATTGTAACAACCGTCTTTATCGTATCGCTAAATTTTACTCATGGGTCGCTGACTGGAAGTGCTATACTCCTTCCACCGTTCAAACAAAATCATTTTGATGTAAACCACCCCCACCTCTAAATACATAACAGCCTCAGAACTCCTAAACAGCCTTCTAAGGCATGTTTGAATCACACGGGGCTAAGGCGCGATATAACACACCCCTTTGAATGCCCGTTCAGAATCCCACACAGCCTTCTCCTACTATTACTTCTTTGTCAAAAAGTATAGTTATTGACAATGTGGGGGTGAGGAATGGGAGCGTACATACTTTTGTTCTTTGACCTTAAACCAAAGGCTAGGTATAAGCCTTCAAGCCGATAGGGTGGATTGTAGTGCGTCTGATGAGGTTCTGAGGGTGGGGGTGGTTTACATCACTTCGTTAATTGTCCTTCTCAGAAAAGGGGTTAGCACTTCCAGCCAGCGACCATGAGTAAAGTTAGAAGCGATACGACAGAATAGTTATTCCAAGATATGGTATAGTGAAAAGAAGAACGTTGTAGATAACAATTTGTTAGGAATCCTAACAAGGATGATAAACACGACCAATAAATGAGGAGCAATTAATAAATTTAGGGAGGTTTACATATGAAAACAAAAGATGTTATTTACATGATCTATAACGAAAATGAACAGTCAGTAACATCAATGGGAATTGAATTTATTGACTTTATAAATTGTCTTACCATTGAACCAAACAACATCTTGCTCCTTGCATCTGGATACACAGGTGAGGACTTTCATTATGGACTAAGGTTAGAATTTGTAAGAAGAGAAAATCTAAATGACCTATACAGAGAAAATGTCTATTCTTATGGCGATTTTTGTTGGGTGGATTTTGATGAAATTATTACCCTTGATGATCTCACACCTCATGAGAAAGCGGAGTTATTGTATTTAGGTCATTATAAACAACCACTTAATAGCCCTTTTTTTGAAAAACTCAATAATAAGTTTGCATATTTGGCACATGATGACGGTTGGTTCAATAAAATTTTCTATAAAGACAAAAATCAATACATTGATGTATTAGGACGTTTGGTTTCAGATAGATTGAAGTCTTATCGAAAGAATGTGTCACCATTAAGTCAAGACATGGGAGAACAATTAACGTTATTCGCTAAAGATGGAATATTAATTAATTTTTATAGGATTATTAAATCTCGAAACAGCATAGAAATTCCTTTCAATATAATTGGAAGAATTATGGACTTTGATGATGTTTATAACAACATGGAAAGACACAAGGCGAAGGCTAATTCAGAATATTGGCTTGTGTATAAAAAAGAAGAATGGGCGATAAAGTCGTATAAATAAAATATGTGATCGCATAATCTGTACAATAGGGGGAGAATTGTGGAGAGTAGGTTTATTAAAGCACTCATTAAATGGAATAAAGACCCGAGCAAGTTTCCAGTAAACGAATGGATGCGTGACATTGTTGTAAACTATGGTGAAATCAAGGATAAGACATTTTATGGTGATACATGGACTGTGTTAGTTAGGATAACAAGACATATTGATGATACGTGGGATACATATGCTGATGTTGCTTTTATAGTTGACGAAGCACCTTGGCAATTGCTCGTAATAGGCTATAGCTTTAATCTCTGGGCAGGAAAGGATATTGCAGTTGTAACAATTATTTGAAGAGGGCAATTTCGAGGTGTTCATAGTGAATAAAGATAAGGTATTGAAGTGGGTCGAGGTAGGAAAGATTTTAGGGGCAGACTCCAATGAATGCGTTAAGTGTCCAGAGTGCGAACACGAACATCTTGAAATTACTGACGTGCCTAATGCTTTGAATCCAATTGAAATTGAACGGTGTATTTCTTGTCCCAATTGTCAGTCTAGGAATTTTCTTAGGATGAAGAGTTACTAGTAAGGAAAAAGTATCAAAGAAACCACTCCATGAATCGGAGTGGTTTTACCCTTATATGCTAATGTAAATCTTATGGTCAAACTTTACTTTGTGTTTAGATACATTGCGGTGAGCCCTATCATAAGTAGAAGCACGAATCATTGAACTAACGAGACACGATAGTTCAATAATACAAATTGATGAGCAAGAGCTACGGTATCCTGCTTTTTTCATTGAACGGGCAGGACGGTTCCAATATATGGTATATTTAAATAAGACGAAATCCTACTTATTGGAGGCCATAAGAATTGTCCAATCCATTATTGGGGTATGGCAGAGGGAGCGTGATGTAGTGGAAAAGATAGCTGGAATTTTTTTGTTTTTTTTTTTTATGATTCCTATGTATGGAGTATTAATATGGACTTATTTTTGTCCTGAGGATAGTTTATTATGGGGGAAACGATGGATGTATAAAGAAGAACCTGAAGTATCTGAGGGGGCAATTCGTTATGCAAAAGTAGCCTCATTGACAGTTATTGTGGTACTGACTATTATATTTGGAGTCCTAATATTTAGTTAGCATCAACATCCGTTTGTACTTTTTTGATTCTCGTGATACCTCAATCTTGTTTAAATAATATCTAGGGTTGTTCTCAATAGTAAGCAAAAAGCGGTTAACCTAACGGGACACTATAGTTCAATAATGAGAGGGCTGCCGAGAGGTAGCCCTTTGTTCAACTAACGGGCAGTTATGCGTAACTTCCAGGGAATGTAAACATCTAAATAACGTAAGGAACGAGGAGGCAGACAATTTATGGGAGGAACGAATGTATGGGATGCGGAGTGGGAGGTTAACGAAGAGCAGGCGCGGACGCTGATCGGCAGACAATTCCCTCAGCTGTCATCGAAGCAAGTGAAGCGATTGGGCTGGGGCTGGGACAATACGGTTTTTCTCATCGGTGACGATTACGTATTCCGGTTTCCAAGAAGAACGATTGCAGTTGGCTCGATTCGTATGGAAGGGAAGCTGCTGCCGAAGCTGGAGGCATATATGACCATCCCCTATCCAAAACCGTTGTTTTATGGCGAAGCAAGTGACGAATACCCGGCACCATTTCTTGGCTATGCCTACGTGCCAGGAGATTTCCCAATCGGTTTGACGGAAGAACACCGGGCTTTATCGGCAGAGACGCTGGCGAAATTTTTGCGGAGATTGCATGAGTTTCCGGTGCAGGCGGCGCTGAAGTGCGGAGTTCAGCAAGATCATCGAAACTTGACGGACATAGCATCGCGCAAAGTGAAATTGAAGGGCTTTCTATCGAAGGTGGTTGAACACTTGTCGCCGGAGGAGTCCGGTGTGATCGAAGCGTATATTAGCGGGCTGCAAAAGGACCGTGTCGAGGCGGTGAATGCACTGCTACATGGCGATCTTCATTTCAAAAATATGCTTGTGAATGAGAACGGGATCGTTTCCGGCATCATTGATTGGGGCGATCTGAGCGTAGGCCATCCGGCTTGCGATTTGAGCGTTGCTTATAGCTTTTTACCACCTTACGCTCGTGGCGTGTTTTTCGAAATGTACGGAGGAGCGGACGAGGAAACGAAGCTGCTGGCGCGGCTGATCGCGGTATACATCCCCATACTGATCTTAATGCAAGCGGTCGATGACGGGAATGAAGCCATTGCGGCAGAGGCGAAATCCAACATCATGCGGGCACTGTCGGATTAGGCTCATTATTTCATTGCGGCTATGGGGCTATGGCTATCGGCACCATTTTGTCGTTTAAAGGCCGCGATAAGGTACGATCCGCCTTCTCTGATGCCGCTTTATGTTGAGGAACACGAAATTCAACAGAGTAAGTCGTTGCGCTAACGAGACACGTTAGTAGAATAGCGGTTGCTTTGGCAACCGTTTTTATTGTTCAATTAGCCGGCAAAATACTTACAATTTGTGGCGCTATAGCGTTACATCATCAGAATTAGGTTAAATAATGATATTTTGATACCTGAAAAATTGGAACAATGTGGTAAAATAGAATGATGGGAGATGTACTCAACAAAAAATAGAAGAGGAGACAAATCTTTCATGGGCAATGATTTTTATAGAAAACTAGGTGCAGCCTTTCTAATTTCCGCTGGAGTAATCTATGCGATCGAACGAGTGGGCTCTTTGATAGCTCGCAGCCATGAAATTGCAGCGTTGCATGAAGCAAACATGTTCAATGCCCTACCTAAAACTCATATTACAAGCTTCTTCGATAATATCTTTGTGCCAATCCTTGCGCTCCTCGGCATGATACTTTTCGTATATGGGTTTCCGAAAAAAATCAAATGAGGTAACTCATTCAACACGATGTAGCACACTTTGGATTGTACCGCGAAGCACTATGCTAATGGAGAATGTTAATGAAAAAAGTGGTCACTTCAGAAGTTTTTAATGTTTTTACCGCTGGGGCCCAAAAGCTCAATCATACTTAATAAAGTTATAGAGGAGGTTCTTAGATGGCGGAAAGAAGATGTGGTATTGTCAAATGGTACAAAGAAGATGAAGGTTACGGACGGATAATGTTAGACGGGCAGGAAGGTAACCATGTTTTTGTACACTTTAGCGAAATACTACCAGATCCTATTAGGTCACCGAACGGCTTTCGGTTTCTTAAAGAAGGTCAAAAAGTTGAATTCGACCTATTCGAGTTTCCGAATATAGTTGATTCTCAGCGTAGGACAGCTAAGAATGTGCAAATAATAGAGGAATGAAGGAATAGAGCCGTACTTGATGAATGTATGGACTTTCGGAAATCATAATTAAGCTAACAGGAGAGGATAGTTCAATAAACATGATAAGGCAGCCAATCATTCAACATGATCAGCTGCCTTTGTTCAATTAACGGGCATTTATCTTCAACTACTAATTATAGTTTTCTAGCTTTGATTACAAAAGTTACAGGAAGCATCTTTGCTTTTTTTGCAAAATCGTCGTTATCGTCCCGCGATTGAATGATTTCATCATCAGATTCCTCAATCATTTGCTCAATAACAAATCCCGCTTTTGAAAGGGCATTTACATAGGTTGATAGTTTACGGTCAGATAATGTTAGCGTACTTTCGTCAAGAGTTACCGAATACCAGGATTCATCGAAATAACATTTTTTAAAAACAAGCATATCATTTTCTGCAACCACACATTTATGTATAGGGTGAGACCAACTGAAAATAAATACGCCATCTTTTTTTAGGTAAGAAGCAATCCTGCTAAAAGTACCCTCAAGGTCGGTTGTCCAGCCTATAGCATAAACCGAATAAATAAAGTCAAAATAATCCTCAGGTAGGCCACATTTTTCTTCCATGGGAGAACAGATTAATTTTGCGGAAAGTCCGTGATTTGATAAATATTCTCTTGTTTTTTCGATTTGGTTTTCTGAAATATCCATACCCCATAGTTCAGATGCTTTACGTTCTCCGAGATATTGCAATGATTGACCGCTTCCGCAGCCTACCTCCAACACCTTTTTTCCTGAAACATCGCCAAAAAGCTGGCATTTTTCTTCTGAGACGAATGCTCCATATAAAGGAAGTGCAGTTGCTCCTAAAATATCATTTCCTTTTGTATCCCAAAATAAGCTGTTTGTTTCATGAATAACATTCTTGTCCATTTCGACCGAGATAGCGCTACCAACCTCGCCAGCACCTATAATATTTGGTCTATAAATAGAATTCTTGTTCATGCCGGTATCATCCCCCAATATAAAAATATGAGTCTAATCATATATCCCGACTTGCAAGTTATACCAATAACACATATCGAATACGAACACGCTGTGCTATTGATCTCAAAATAATGTACCATTTTTCTATGAATACATCCACCTAAAATCTTCCAGACAGATTCCAGTTGATCTCGCAGAATCAATGTGCTAACGGAGAACGATAGTGGAATAGCGGCTTCATCGGCAGTCGTTTTTTATTTGTTCAAATTTTGGGCAGGATAGTTGAAAAAGGAACTTAAATTTAAATCTCGAATATCTAATGTAACCGGATAGTTAAAAATTTGAGGATAGACAGGAGTAGATACGATGATACAAGGTTTCGGAGGAATATTTTGGAGAACTAAGAATCTTGAGGCTGTGAAAAAATGGTATAGTGAGGCGTTAAAAATTGACATAGAAAATTGGAACGGGACTGTGATAACACCCCAACTGGGAAATGAGACTATCTTTTCTTTCTTTACAGTGGATGATAATTATTTTCCAACAGAACAACAAGTGATGTTAAATTTCCAAGTGCAGAATATAGACGAGACTATTAAGCATCTTGACCATATTGGTGTACCTCTTGCAAAGAAAAAAGAGATTAGTGAATATGGAAAGTTTATTTGGATTGAAGATCCTGAAGGTCGCCTGGTCGAGCTTTGGGAAAAATAACGAGTTGTAATTCTTTTCTATTGAAGTAAACGGGCGGCATAATTAAACAATCTTCCTTAATAGGTTATTTCAAAAGTGAGCAATTGAAAAGAGATCACTCCAATCGTCCATGGTATAATATTCGTATACAAATAATTACATAAATTAAATCCTTATAAAGAAGGAGAATGTGTAATATGGCAAATATCGAGCACTTACAGACCGTAAATGTTCCAGCTTCAACGGTATACGAAGCATTGACCACTGCAAAAGGACTTTCAGAAATATGGACAACTGAACTAATAGTCAATAACCAGATCGGTTGTATAAATGAGTTCCGATTCGGCGGCAAAGGCTTAACAAAGATGCGAGTTGATGAGCTTGTTACCGATAAAAAGATTTTGTGGCATTGTGTTGATTCAGATCCAGAATGGATAGGTACGACAATTTCTTTTGATATAGAGGAAAAAAACAAGAAGACTTCGATCGTTTTCCGTCAAATGAATTGGGAGGAAGTGACCCCATTTTATCGCGCATGTAATTATAACTGGGCTATTTTTTTGTACAGTCTTAAACAGTATTGCGAAGAAGGCGAGGGTCTTCCGTATCATAAACGGAAGTTTTAGAACCATTAAAGACACGGACTATCATTCGTTCAAGTAACGGAAACTAGTTAAAATTAGATAGTTTAAAACCTTCTATAAGCAGCAAACCAGATTTAATAGCTCTAATAGGAGGTTTTGTTATGATCTTAAGTGAGTTGTGGCGACTGTATGAGACTGATAAACGGATCCAAGGATCTAGTCCGAAAACATTAAAAGTATACGCTCTCCAGCACAAAATGCTGATGAAGGCACTCGGTGACCTGGACATAACCAAGATAACTTTAACCTTGCTTAAGGAGTACTTAGCGAAGCACTCTAATCATTTGAAGCCTAGCAACTAAAGGACAAACTCGCTCGATTAACGATACCTGTGGCTATCGTGGAAGAGAACTGTATCGCGTCTCTGGTCCGGTTATTGTCCGAACATGCTGTCCGCGGAACTGTTTCGGCGTATAGATGGAACGTGATGCGAAAAAAGAAGTCGGCCATTTCGATGGTCGGCTTCTATTTGTTCTATTGCGCGGTCAGGATTTGTGGACCTTCAGCTGTGATGGCAATCGTATGCTCGTATTGGGCGGCGAGCTTGCGGTCCATCGTCCGTGCGGTCCAGCCGTCTGGATCGATTGTCATGTTATAGGTGCCTTCGGTGATCATGGGCTCGATCGTGAACACCATGCCTTCCTTGATGCGGATCCCTTTTCCGGGCTTGCCGACATGCATATAAGTCGGCTCCTCATGCAGGTCCCGGCCGATGCCATGGGCGAGAAGGTCGCGCACGACGCCGAAGCCATGCGCTTCCGCATGCCGCTGAATCGCGTTCGTCACATCGCCGAGTCGATTGCCGGGCTGCGCTTGCTTGATACCGAGGTCAAGGCATTCCTTCGTGACGCGTATCAGCTTCTCGGCCGTCGGCGAGATCTTCCCGACAGCATAGCTCCATGCCGAATCGCCGAGCCAACCGTCAAGCTCCGCGACCGTGTCGATTGTCACGATATCGCCTTCCTCAAGTGGCTTATTGCTAGGGAAGCCATGCGCAATTACATCATTAACGGAGGCACAGGTCGCATATTGATAGCCATTGTATCCCTTAGTGTATGGCTTGGCGCCTTGCTTCAAAATAATGTCCTCGAATATGCGCTCAATCTCGTTAGTCGTGATGCCCGGTTTAATGAGCGGGGCGATCGTGCGATGGCATTCGGCCACCACTTGGCATGCCTTTCGGATGGCCTCGATTTCATGCTTGCTTTTTAAGATGATCATGTTTGTATCAGGTCTCCTTCGTAATTGCTTGCATAGCGAGTTGGGCGATTCGGTCGACGTCGAGGTCGGAATTACCCGCATAGTAGTGCAGCCCACAGCAGCCGACCAGCACGGCAAACATATGGTCGACGCTGTCGTCTTCGCACTGAGCGATCGATTGTAGTGGAACATACAGGCGTTCCATGAATCGTCTCTTGGCGGAGTATCGATCCTTCTCAGGCAGGCCTGCATAATGTTCCGCCGCCATTTTGTAGACGAGATATGCGCGGGCGTCTGACAGCCACAGCTGGAGCAGTGCCTTGCAATACGTTAACAGTTGCCCCTTATCCGGGAGGCCGCCTCTGGTATTCGCCCAATCGGCAAGAACTTGCTCGCACTGCTCGAAGCCGCTGCCCAATACATCTTCTATTAATAAATGCCGGTTAGGGTAATAATGGTATACTGTGCCGTAACCAAGCTCGGCCTCGCGGGCGACTTCGCGAATATCAAAGCTGCCACCTGTGCGAAAGTAGGCGCGAGCGGCGACGTCCAGGATATGTTCTCTTCGCTGCATACGAATAAGCTCATTTTGTTCTTTAGTACGGGGGCACATCGATGCGTGAACCTCCTTGTATAGACCTGCAAATTTGTCGATATAAAGATAATAACGCTTGGGGTGTAGAAATGCAAAAGGTTTGTAGGTGTTCGATGAGACAAAAGTACTGAAAAATAAAGGATCAAACCGTAATAATAAAGTTGTAAACTGGGCGCTGGCGTAAAATATATTCATAATTCGAACCAGTAAGGAATTATAAACTGAAAAAAACACAAACTGAAAATTGCAACTTTTTTAGAAAGAGTTTGATAATAGAAAATCTGCTTCCCTTTGTTGTTCAACTAACTTCCGAAGAATGGAGTAAGGAATTTATAAGCATTTAGACTAATAAATTAAGCATTGGGCGTATAGTAGTTAGTTACGCTAACGGAGAACGTTAGTGGAATATCGGTTGTTTCGGCAGCCGTTTTTTATTTGATCAAATAACGGGCAGGTTTTGGGATTAGCAATCCATAAGAGACAACCCAAGTTGAATTCTGTTAAAATGTAGTTAATGTAAAATGTAGATATCTCTCATGAAAAAAGGAGAACTGAAAATGAGAAAACTCGTTCTTTTTCTGCACACATCGCTTGACGGTTTTGTAGAAGGGCCGAATGGTGAAATGGACATTGGCTGGGTTTCCTACGATGCTGATTTGGAGAAACATGCGAAAGAAATTCTGAGTACTGCCGACACTGTCATTTGGGGACGAGGGACTTATCAAATGATGCACAGTTACTGGCCATCTGTGCCTTCGGACCCATCAGCTTCGCAGCATGAACGGAATCATGCCGAGTGGATCGAAAAGACAGCTAAAATCGTTTTTTCCACGACGCTGGAGAATGTCGAATGGAATAATTCCAGACTCGTAAAAGAAGATGTCGAGGAAGAGATTAATAACCTCAAACAGCAGCCAGGCAAGGATATGGTCATCCTCGGCAGTCCTAGGTTCGCACACTACCTTATGCAGCTTAATTTAATTGATGAGTATAAAATTACGGTTTCTCCCGTCTTGCTCGGTAAGGGATTGCCGCTATTCCAAGGTCTTAAGGAGAAGATCAATCTTAAGCTAATCGAAAACAAGACCTTTGATTCTGGAGCCATTGGTCTCGTTTACCAGACGGTAAGATGAACTTGTCACTTAAGGTGATTAAACTAACGGGAACGATAGCTTAATAACGACACAAAGGCAGCCGGCCAATGGATCGGCTGCCTTTGTTCATCTATGGGCAGGTTATCGGAATGGGACCGCAGTCGAAATAAAGGACAAAATTGTTCGATTAACGACACCCGTGGCTATCCTGGAGGAGAACTGTATTGCGGCATCTGGCCCGGTTATTGACCCAACACGCTGTCCGCGAATCAGTTTTGGTTTGAAGATGGGAATGAGATATCATTTACTCGATCACCTGTATCGAATAAAGAAAGATGCTATGCCGAATATGAAAAAAAGACGGTCATTTTGTTGGTCGGCCTCTAATTTTTCTATTGCTCAGTCAGGATTTGTGGACTTTCAACCGTGATGGTGATCGTATGCTTGGTGTGAACACCATGCCTTCCTTGTTGGGGATGCCATTTCCGGGCTGCGTCTGCGAGATAGAGAAGTCAATCAGCTTCTCGGCCGTCAGCGAGATCTTCCCGACAGTATAGCACCAGTCCGAATCGACGCGCCAGTTGTCGAGCTCCGCGTGGCAGGATAAAGTAGTGATTATCAACTTAAAGAGTAGTTATGTAAGGTTCGATAAAAATTGATTATAACTATGAATTACCAAATGGTAAATCGAAAAAATAGTAAAATAATACTGTTAAGTACGAGGATTTTCGATAGGATTTTTATTTAGATTATCCTTTCTGCGTTTATATAAGCACATGTTTTGTTTTTGAAAATTATTTTTTCTCCAATGTAACATTGAAATGAAATGGGGGCAGTGGCGTTGATTGAACATAGCAATCTTGAAGAATATTTGGATCCGGTAAATTATGATCTTGAATTTGACGGTGAAATGGACAAATATCAGTTCTATCTTGAGCTTGCAAGATCGAGTCCTGGCGAAGTGTTAGAACTTGCTTGTGGAACAGGCTTAACAACGATACCCCTGTCGAAAGCCGGCGTAAAGATGACTGGTGTAGATATCTCTTCGGCGATGCTCGCATATGCGCGGCTGAAGGCGGAAGGGTTGACTGTTACTTTTATGGAAGGCGATGCCCGTACCCTCGAATTGGACAAGCGATATTCGATGATCCATTTGACTGGAAATGCATTTCAGGCATTCTTAAGTGATCAAGATCAAAACGATTTGCTTACTACCGTTCACAAACATTTACAACTCCATGGAATCTTTGTATTCGAGACCCGTAATCCAGAGGGAACGGATTTATCCGATCAAGAGGAGACAGAATGGGGATCCTTTATTGATAAGGATGGGAAAAACGTCAAGGTATCAGGTACACAATGTTACGATGCTAGCCAGCATATCATGCATTGGGTCACGATGCGTGATTGGGGGGATATACGAACGACTTCCCGAATTGCTTGTCGGTTTACAGATCAGGCTACACTGCAATCTTTATTAACCCGTCACGGCTTTCGCGTCGAACATCAATATGCTGACTGGGATAAAACGCCGTTCTCTCCGTCATCTTCATCTATCATTAGCGTTTGTAGGAAATGTTAGGAGAGACGTAATGCATTGCAATAAGAAATCCCCTCAAGTCGAGGGGATTTTTGGTGATCCTAAGCAGATTCCCCCATAAAGTCCGCCTTTATTCAACTAGACGGCAAGATAGCGTAATAGCCTGCCTGAAAATATTGTATAATTTGTAATACTAAAGCGAGGTAATAGAATTTGAGGAATATTGTTGAGGACTTACAGTCTACTGCCAAATATACTTCCTTATTTTCATGTTGTTTCAAATATCCCTCCTCTCCTAACAGATTAGACGAAGTAGAAGCATGTAATGGAGGTGCGAAACAAAATATTAACAAAAAATCAGGTATTTAACCTGATTTATATAATTGAATTTATATTTCAGATAAACAAAAAGTTGGAGCCCATCCCTCTTTGCTTGTAGCAATTGATTTACAGAAAATCCAATTAGGAAATTGGGTATCTTCTTTTCCATACAAAACCTCTTGTTCTTTTCTTAAGATTATTGGGTCAGGATAACTTGATGTATGACCTTTAATTACAGTGAATCGTTGCAGCTAACGGGAAGGATAGTTCAATCGTTTCTCGAATGTTATAAAAGTTGGATAATTTTATGAACTTTGTGAATGTAACGTTATCTGAAAGATATGTAAATCTTATAGGTGAGGGTGATTCGTTTGAAGCAAGGAATTATTGTGTTGATGAACGGAACTTCAAGTTCAGGAAAGACTAGTATTTCTACTGAACTGATGAATCAGAAAGAGATTCTTTTTCATCATTTATCAATAGATGATTTTGTTAAGGATTTCTTTAAAAATAAATTCTCAGATATTGAACCTGCGAGAGAAGTCGATGAGCAAGTTATCGCACAGATAATGTTTGATCCCTTAATCTCTATGTACTTTTCGACAATTAAATTGTACTCAGAAATGGGTTTGAATGTAATAGTAGATACCGTAATCGAAAATGACAAGTGGTTTAATGAGTGTCTTGATATATTTTTCGATCAGCCTACATTATTTGTAGGTGTATTATGCTCGAAAGAAGAACTCATAAGAAGAGAGCAAACAAGAGGAGATAGAGTAATTGGACTTGCGGCTTCACAGTTCAGCAATGTATATTGCATTGATGAATATGACCTGGAAGTAAATACTGAAGAGATGAATCCAATAGAATGTGCCGAAGAGATATTAAGTTATATTAAGTCCAATAAGGAATACTCGGTATTTAAGAAATTAAGTAAAAGAACGGTTAGCGTTTCCTAGAAGACGTATTCATCAGATAACACCAGATTCCAGCATAACAGGCAGTTTAACATGCGACTAAGCTTCTATAATAATTTATGATATTCTATTGAAACAGGATGAAGCGAGAGATGCAAGAAAGGCAGGCACATGTCATGAGGCTTATGTTTCCACACGTGAATACAGCGGAAGAAACCGCTGAAGTTGCTCGATTGGCGGCAGAAATATGGCGCGAATATTATGTTTCCATTATTACAATCGAGCAGATTGAATACATGATTGGCAAGTTCCAATCGGTATCAGCGATTAAGGATCAGATCCTTCAACAGGGCTACGAATATTACTTGATCCATAACGATAGCTCCGCAGTCGGATATATTTCAGCTAGACAAGAAGAAGGGAAGCTCTTCCTGAGCAAGTTTTATATTGGCAAGGAGTACAGAGGACGCAGCTATGCCAGCCAAGCGTTGGCATTCTTGGAGAAGTTGTGCAAAGACCGAAACCTAAGCCATATTTGGCTGACGGTCAATCGTTATAATGAAGCCAGTATTGCGGTATATGAGAAAAAAGGCTTCCGAACCGTGCGGGAACAAATTGCGGATATCGGGAATGGATTTGTCATGGATGATTTTATTATGGAAAAAGAAATCCCAGTTCCATAAGCGAATAGAGACGATTCTCGAATACAACAATATATTATTTGGATCCAAGGATCCGAAACGAAATGAAAGTAACTCATTAGTCAGGAACTCGTTCTACTAACGGGCAGGATAGTTGAATGATTTCGCGAATAACTTAAGTCAAGTCATGACGAATTTACGAAGTTGGCAAAAAGACGTCAGCCGAAAGAAGTTCTTCGTTTAGGAGGAGTCTATATGATATTAGAAAAAGTTATAAATAGAATTGTAATACAAAGTGAATATAAGGATTTTGTTGATAAGTACATAGATAATATACTTACCGAATTTAAAGGTAAGATTCATAGCATTTATATGTGTGGCTCGATTCCAAAAGGAACTGCTAAACCTTTTAAGTCAGATGCAGACTTTACTATTGTATGTGTAAATCCCAAAGATATTGATTACGAAAGATTGTCAAATATTAAAGATAGGCTTTTGGAAGAATATCCAGTAGTAACTAAGATAGATACGATAATTTGCTCGATTGACGATGTATTAAGTAAACCAAATGAGTGGGGGTTTTGGGTAAAGATAATTTGTGTTTGCATATATGGTCATGACGTTGGTGAACAAGTACCACCGATAATTATTTCTCCAAAGTTCATTTTAGACTTAAATACAGAGACCAAGGAGGAAGTAGATCATATACATAGTTTACTTTCTAATGCTAGTGATAACACAATGAAAACTAGATATATTAAAGGTTACTCTAAGAGATTAATTCGTGCATTATACTCTTTGGTTTTAGAAGATACAGGTGTATGGCAAGATGACATTATTAAGATGAAGAATGCCATTTTAAACTATTGTGAGATTGACTCCGCTTTAGTTGATTATCTGTATGCTTGTTACTTGGATAGTAATGTACTTGTTGAAGAGTTTCTGGGAATTGCAGATGAAGTATATAGTTATTTTGAGAACGCCATAAATGCAATGGCTGCTTCCAGAACTTCCTTCGGATAACACCATATTGACGCTCCGGGTCACTCTGAGAAGCGAGTGACCACATCCAGCCCCCTAAGCCCGTCGGGACGTCACTGCGTTAGGTGTTCGGCAAGCCTCACAACTATAAGCAGAGACTCTAATTAAAACATAAGACTATTGAGCTAATGGGAAACGATAGTTCAATAAATACAGAGAGGCAGCCGTCCAGATCGATCGGCTGCTTTATCTTTAAGCTAAAGGGCAGGTTAGTGCAATATAACTTGATCAATTGTGGTACTATGATTAAAATAACTTCCAAAAGTGGTGAAATCATGAAATTTGTTTTGATATTTGGTCCGCAGGCAGTAGGTAAAATGACAGTGGGGCATGAACTGGAAATGATTTCTGATTTGAAATTGTTCCATAACCATATGACGATAGAATTGCTGGCTCCTTATTTTGGCTTCAGTAGTGAAATGTGGGGATTATCGGATAAATTCCGTCAGGATATATTTGAAGCAACCGCCGCCAGTAAATTGTATGGAATGATATTCACATATGTATGGGGATTCGATTTGCAGAGCGATTGGGATTATGTCGATAAAATTTGTGGAATATTTGAGGCTCAAGGTGCGGATGTCTATTTTGTTGAACTTGAAGCCGATCTTGAGGAGAGAATAGAGCGTAACAAGACTCCCCATAGACTTGAACATAAACCGACAAAGAGAGATATCACATTCTCTGAACAGGATCTAAAACAGACAATGGAGCAACATCGATTGAACTCGTTAGAGGGAGAAATTAAAAAAGAAAACTATTTGAGAATAAACAATACGAAAATCAACGCTCGTGAAGTTGCTGAAATCATAAAAAATAGATTCGCTTTATAACGATTCTTGTTTAACTAACGGGACACGTTAGTAGAATAGCGGTTGCTTCGGCAGCTGCTTTTTTTTGTTCAACTAACGGGCAGTTTAGCGTGGTAGTTTCTTTCGAAAGTTCCGGCTACTTTCCGAGCTTTTGTTCAGTGATCTTTGATATAATTTATTTCAAATAATTGTAAGATCGGGGTGTTAAGTGAGCCATATAAGAGGAGTAATTCTAGAGGGTTTTTCACATGCTGGAAAAACGTCTGTTTTAAAAGCGCTGAAGCAAGTTCATGCACAAAATGAATCATCTGAGCGCAGTATCATTGTTCTAAGTGAACATTATTCTCAAGTGTTAAACAATGTTCAAGGAGATTTTCAACGTTTAAATCGTGATGAACACCTTCAGTTGCTGAAGGAACGGGTAAACATGTTACGACAATTAAACGAATGGGCAGCTTATCTGGGTCCAGATGCATCACAGGCATCAAGAGGTATTTTTTTTATATTGGAAAGATTTCATTTGAATCATAGAGTAGCATTTCCCACCGAGCTTTCACATGAAATCGAATCGCTTGAAAATGAATTGTTTAACCTCGGTGCAAAGTGTGTTTTACTAACCGTATCTTCTGGCAACGTAGAGCAAAGAATCCAAAGTCGAACACCCCACGAATGGACGAACAAAACAGTAGAAGAAATCAGAAATTCAGCTGATGATTTTATCCAAACCCAAACGGAATTACGTAAACAATCTAGTTTATCTATCCTGCCGACCATAGAAATAAATACTGATAAAAAAGAATGGATTACATATGCAAACAAAGTGTTGGATTTATTAAGCTAACGGGATACGAGAGCTCAATAAACCAGCGGCAGTCTAGGGCTTTATTTTTAAGTCCAAAACTGCCGCTGGTTTTTATATTCGGGCAGTCTAACACTTTATTTTCTACAGACACTAAAAAGAATAAGTTACGACCGTCACCGTATAATATTTCTTTAAATCAGATTCTTAAATAACTGCACTTTCTCCTTAAGAAAGTTCATTCTCATGGTGATGCACTAAAGATTGTTTGTCTGTTATCATTAGAATAAGTTTATTGTACTGCTGTGAGATGATTTTTCTAGGGTAGGAGGACTGCAGAATGAAGACAATTCGGGTACTGCTCGCCGATGATGAACCGGTGATATTACGCGGCTTAAAAAAACTGATTTCATGGGAGAATCTTGGAACTACTATAGTTGGAGAAGCCAACGACGGTCTTGAACTGAAGCAACAGATCGAAGAACATAATCCTGACTTGATTATTAGTGATATAAGTATGCCTGGCTATACAGGAATCGATATTATCCGCGAGATTCATGAAGCTGGCAGGTCGGTAAAGGTTATTTTTATAAGCGCTTATCAGGAGTTTACATACGCTCAGCAGGCATTGCAATATGGTGCACTGGATTACTTGGTGAAACCAGTGAACAAGAACCAGCTGGAGCAGGTGGTAACTAAAGCTGTTTCTCTTATTCGTCAAGAGACGGAAGGTGAACGTAACAAAGAAAAGCTGAACCATTATGAATTGAGGAACCACAGATTAACCATCGAAGAATTGCTCGACAAGCTGACGGACGGGAACAAGGGAACAGCGGATACCCTGCAAGATATGGGGATTATTGCGCTCAGCCGCTACGTTAGTATTTGTATTGTAGAGACGGATGAATCCTCAGGGCAGCCATCCAGATGGGAGGAACGCGAACGTAAGCTGATTGATTTTGCGCTCTCCAACATTATTAAAGAAACCGTAGAGCAAAGAGAAAACAGTTATATGTTTCGTAAAGGTGAACGTTTTTGTATTCTACTCCAGCATGAACATGCGGAGGAACCGGAAAGACTTGCTGTGGATCTGCACGGGAAGATTAATAGCTTTCTCAAATTGAAGGTCTCCATCGGCGTGGGCAACATCGTAGACGGAATGGATGAAGCTGATATTTCATATCGCAACGCTTTGAAAGCGCTACACTGTAAATATTTCGTAGGTCTAAATCAAGTCATTCCTTATAAAAAGAATGAGTGTGAAAAGGAATCGTTAATCGTAACGCCTTTGCAAGAAATACAATCTGCTCTAATCATTGCCTTGAAGTCTCAGAACAGAGAGCAAATAGCACATGAGAGCGCGCGCCTGCTTCAGAAGATTCGAGTCATGGCTGACGGGAATAGAAATCAAGCAGTGTCTACTGTTTATAATACGATCCTCCAACTTGAACAGGAGCTTATGCAATTTGGTGTGGAGGCAGATCCTTTCGTACCGGATACTTGTCCTATTCTGGAACGAATGGCGAGTCATTCTACCTTCCAAGAGGTGGTGGAGGATTTCCAAATGCTTCTAACCAAAATGTCTGAGCAAATCAGCAGCCGTATGGGTAACAAGGAACTGAAGCTACTGTCTCAGGTGAAGACTTATATTGATGAGCATTATCCGGAAAATATTACGCTGGAGTCTATAGCGGGGATGATGTTTATGAACTCCTATTATTTCAGTAGCTTCTTCAAAAAGCATACCGGACAGAACTTTAAGAATTATGTAACTGAGGTCCGAATGAATCACGCCCTCCGTCTGTTGCTGCAAAGCGATATGATGGTTTATGAGATTGCTGACAGCGTAGGATATAACAATGCACGGCATTTTAGCGACATGTTTAAGAAAAAATATGGGAAACTGCCACAAGAGTATAAGCAATCCTTCAAAAGCCTATCGTCAGATGGATAGCAAAGGAGATGCCTTCATTCATGTTTATCTGGGGCCGAAGATCCAAAAGCCTATTTGTTAAGTTCTCCGCTTCATTTTTACTAGTCGGCCTGATTCCGTTATTTGCGCTTAGCTATATCTCTGTTCAGACTTTCTCTGGGTATGTCGAGCGTTATACTACAAGGAACTTGCAGCAAATGGTGTTATATATGAGTTATAACTTGAATTCGGCGTTTAATCAGTACAATGAGATATCCAAACTGATGTATACAGGGCGTTATGAAGGCTTTATCGAGAGCTATTCACAGAACCAAACCTATAACGTAAATGAGCTAGAACAAATCAATACGATCCCTATAGAATCTTTTCTAAAAACGGTTCTGTACAGCGACTCTTTCATTACTAGTGTTTATTTTCACAGGGAGTCAGACGATAAGCTTTATTATCAGGAAAAAGAGAACAAAGGGATTAACTTCGATCTGCTGCCCTATAAAGAATGGTTGACGGTAATGGCTCCGAACCCATCACATGTGGCTATTTTTCCGACTCACTCCGAGGAATATTTCATAGGATCAAAACGTAACGTGTTCACGATTGGCCGTACATTGATTGATATTTCTGGGCGTGTTGCTAAGGAGCCAAAAGTCGTAGGGACCCTGTTCATGGACGTAGATGCATCACTATTCAACCAGTTTTTTAGGGAGCTGAATCTCGGCGAACAAGATGATCTGTTTCTTCAAGATGGTGAGGGGAAAATATATTTCGCGAATGAGAGCGCAGCAGCGAACGGTGAGGGTCTACATGCTCGGAAAGAAGAGGAAATGATTGTTCTTAGCGAAGATATTCCTTTTCTTAACGGTAAGGTGACTGCAAGAATTCATCGCGCGAATTTATTCGATCAGCTTTTTTCAGCCCGTACGACCGTGTTTATTGCGATGTTTATTTGTGCGATGGTAATGATCCTTATGGGAGTCTGGTTTTCTAGACGATTGGCTGCCCCGATTCGAAACTTAATTAAGCAAATGGCTATCGTAGAATCCGGTAATCTAGATACTCAGATGGTAGTGAGCAGCAATGATGAAATGGGTAGACTTAGCCATGGCTTTAACCGAATGGTCGAGCGTTTACAGGCCTATATCGATGAAGCTTATGTGGCCCAGATCAAGCAGAAGCAAACGGAGCTGAATGCTTTGAAGAGTCAGATTCGTCCGCATTATTTATACAACACCCTGGAAGTTATTCGAATGAATGCAGTGGATAAAGATAATGACGAGGTTGCTGATATGATTCTATCGCTCTCCAACCAGTTGAAATATGTGATTGATTATGGGGAGGATAAAGTAAGCATCCGAGAGGAATTGGATCATCTGCAGGATTATTTCTATATCATTTCTGTACGGTATGAGAATAAGTTTGAGCTTGTCGCGGACGTCTCGCCGGAAGTGAATTTGAATGGGTACATTCTGAAATTGTCTCTTCAGCCGATTGTTGAAAATGCTATTCAGCATGGACTACGTAGTCAAGGAAGAGGTACAGTCGGGTTAACCATCGAGAAGCGAGAGGATAAGTTGCTAGTTACGATCTATGATGATGGAATCGGAATGAGCAAGGAAAAGGTTCAGCAGCTATCTGAAAATCTAGAAGAAGCTAGTTCGCCAAGCAAAAATGTCGGCTTAAAAAATGTTCATGAGCGGATTCGTACAGTGTATGGTAAAGAGTACGGACTGTCCATCAGCAGTCGGGAGCATATTGGGACATCGATTCTGTTGTCGTTTCCAATTGTCGAGAAGTTATAGACGCAGATGGTGAAGGAATATAAAAGGGATAAGTGATGAGCGGAAGACTGAGGTCTTTCGTTCTTTTTTTGGAATATTACTTGAACACATCTTAAATTCACCGCATATCGCGCTTAAAAAAGTTCATTCAACCCATCAATAATGAATGCTATTCTAATACCAACGGAAACGCTTTCGAGAGATGATGCGCACATCTTGCTTCAGTTTCCACAGTGAAACACAAAAGGGGAGGCTACTAACTGATGTATACAAAAACAATGATGAAATTATCCGTATTGCTGCTTGCCACAACGACAGCTTTGACTGCTTGCGGCGGCAATAATAACAGTGCCAGCAATAATGCAGGCAATACACCGGCATCCGAAGCACCTGCAAATGCACCGCAGGAGACGAAGAAGGAGGTTGCCTTTACGATAGGTTACGCATCCGGTGATCCGGCTACCAAAAAAGCTATCGCAGATACGGTCAAAAAGTTTACAGAAGCAAATCCTAACGTTACCATCAAAGATTTGAGTGAAACCTCCTCGGCAGCTTATCTTGACTGGCTCAAAACCAAGGATGCAGTGGGAGAATTCCCGGATTTGGTGGAAATGCGTGATACAGAAGTCTTTGCTGATGCAGGTAAAATTGTAGAGCTGCCTTCCGATCTACTAGATTTGTTCGAAGCCCCACCTCAAGTGGATGGCAAAGTGTGGAATGCACCACTGCAGGTCAACGCACCACAAGGAATTATTTACAGCAAAAAAGCATATGCGGATGCAGGGATTACCGAGCTTCCTAAAACCTATGACGAATTCATAGCCATCCAAGAGAAGTTAAAAACTTCGGGTATTACTCCGATTGTAGTAGGCGGAAAAGATATTTTCCATATGGGCTTCTGGGTGAATAAATTCCTGATCGATGATGTCTACTCGAAAGATCCGGATTGGAACTCCAAGCGTACAGCAAAAACAGTCAGCTTCACAGATGCTAATGTTGTTCAAGGCATTACTGATTTCAAAGAGCTATTCAAGAATTATGTAGATAAGGGCTGGCTGAGTACGGGCGACAATCAAACTGCTTCAATTCTTGTTTCCGGGAAAGCAGCACAATTGTACTCCGGTACGTGGATGTTTACACAAATTGCAGAAGCAGACCCGAATTTTGAATTTGGATTCTATGGTCTTCCTGACCGTGAAGGGAAAACCAATGTGATTGGTCTTCCATCTCCAGCAGGCTGGTCCTTATCCACTGAAGCCGTTAAAGACGCAGACAAAACAGAAGCCATCAAAGATTTTATCCGTTTCTTCTTCGCCCCAGAACAATATTCGAATTATTTAGCGACGATAAATGCAATTCCTTCTACTAAAGAAAAAGTAGCATATGATACTAGCGAACAAATGCAAGTGGCATTGGATCTTATTGCTGACACGAATGTAGTAAAATCCTTAGCGATCAACAACTGGTGGGGTGATAACTTGATTCCTCCACAGTTCCGTAACTGGTATTACAAATTGCTGCAGGATCTTGTTGTGAAAGATGGAGACGTAACTAAATATATGCAAGATGCTGATAAAGAATATGACAACCAAGTGAAGGCTAATCAGATGTAAGAGCAGCGCCTGTTAGAGCGACCTCTGCTGCTGCAGAGGTTCTCTTTTTAACAAGCCTGTCTCAGGGGAGGGAGAGCAGCTATGGCTACATCCGCAGTTAATACTGACAAGTCACTGATAGCCACTGTGCAGCAGAAAAAGAAAAAGAAGAAATGGCAGTCTTATGCTCTGCTGTTTATACTGCCATCATTTATTCTATATACCTTGTTCGTTATCGTCCCTACGGTAGGGAGTGTTTATTTAAGCTTTACTTCATGGGATGGCATCAGCGATGACGTGAGATATATCGGCTTTGCTAACTTTGTGGAAATATGGAATAGTCCTAGGGTGCATAATGCGTTGAAAAATACGATGATCCTGACCATTTCACTTGTTGTACTAGAGAATATTGCTGCTATTGCAATGGCTATGATGGTTGATAAGGTACGCTGGTTCCGGAATTTATTCAGAAGTGTATTTTATTTCCCTACACTGCTTAGTGGGATTGTAATGGGTTTTGTGTGGGCGATGATCTTGAATTACAACTTTGGTGTATTCAATCAGATCCTAGAGTCTGTCGGACTTGGAAGCTGGATTGTGGACTGGCTGGGCAATCCTAAATATGCGATGCTGTCGATTATATTGTCTACTGTTTGGAAAGGTGCGGGCTATTATATGATCATTTATCTCGCTGGATTGCAGGGGATTCCGCAGGAATTGAATGAAGCAGCCAGCATTGATGGAGCAGGGGGGTGGCAGCAGTTCCGGCATATCACCTTCCCGCTGCTTGCAGGGGCGATGACAGTGTGTATGGTGCTTTCTATGATCAGTGCTCTGAAGATTTTTGATCAAATTGCGGTTATGACCGATGGCGGCCCGGGCTTTGAGACGGAGACTTTAACGTATATCATTTATAAAGTTGGGTTTGGTGAATTAAGACAAGGCTTTGGTACTGCGCTGGCGATGGTTCTGTTCTTAATCATACTGATCATTACAGTCTTCCAAGTGAAGGTGCTCCAGAAGCGGGAGGTGCAGCTCTAAAATGACGATGCAGACACGCAGAAGAGTTGGGCAAATCGCACTTTTTATAGTTACATTATTAGTGGCTATTCTATTTTTCTTTCCTATTTTCTTTAATTTGATGTCAGCATTCAAGAGCAATGCAGAGATCATGAAGGATGCCATTGCTTTTCCGAAAACCCTTTATTTGGAGAGTTTTAAGTACCTGTTAACTGAAACTGAGTTTCCAAGGGCAATTCTGAACAGTCTGATTCTAACAGCAGTATCCATCGCTGCGCAGGTCTTGATTATTCCGATGGCAGGGTATGCGATTGAGCGTAGAAATGTTAGATGGACCCGCTTCATGTTCGTATACTTTTTGGCCGGAATGATGATTCCTTTTCAAGCGTACATGATTCCTTTGTTCAAGGAACTTAGAATGCTAGGGTTGTACGGTAGCCTTGCGGGACCTATTCTTATTTATGTAGCCGGTGCGGTAGGTTTCGGATGTCTGCTGTATACCAGTTTTGTCAAAGGAATCCCTAGAGAAATTGAAGAGGCGGCAGAGATTGATGGCTGCTCGCGTTACGGGATATTCTGGCGAATAGTTTTTCCTTTATTAGGGCCTGTTACGGCAAGTATGGTTGTTCTAAATGGGCTAGGAATCTGGAATGATTTCTTGATGCCGATGCTGGTATTACCCTCTGGACAGGCTAAGACTATGGTTGTTGAAATTTACCGTTATATCGGAGAATTCTCTTCACGTTGGGATATGATTTTTGCGGGAACAGCGATGTCGGTTGTACCTGTGTTGATTGTGTTTATCGCCTTGCAGAAGTATTTTGTTAAGGGGATTGCATCAGGTGCGACGAAAGGTTAAGGGCGTGTGAAGGTAGAAATGAAATTCGTTTAAAAAGGATATATCCTGTAACCAACTGGTGGGTTGCGGGATACATCCTTTTTTGTTTCTGTAAAGATCTTAATGCGTGCTCGGATTTTCTGTTAAACGGCGGTATCCCATGGGTGGAAGACCTGTCCAACGTTTGAATTGCTTACTGAAATGGGAAACATCCCGGTACCCCAGTCGGTGGGCGATAGATTCGACAGACAGACTATTATCCATCAGCAGCAGTTTGGCGTGTCGAATGATTAAGCGGGATAAATATTGCCTTGGTGACATCCCATAGATTTGGTGAAAAGCACGATTGCAATGCGTTGTACTGTATCCAAGCTTTGCCGCAATATTCTCAATACCGCCACCTCTTTCGCCTGTGCTGTCAGCGGTGGAGACGGATTCTTGCAATAGTCCTTCAATAGCGTTAGCTAGGGCAACTGTATTTTCTGTAGCTTCTGTATCTGCTGGGAGAGGCATTTCCGAAAGCACCCAACCGCTGAGCGCGGTCAGAAGCTGCAGTGAAGCATGGAGTGTGATCAAGCGATTTCTATGTGTGTCTTTAGACTCGGATAAGATGGAAGAGTTAATAATTACATCTAGAGCGGAACGGATGGCCAGCAGTTCGGGGGTGTTCCCGCTGAGACTAACAGCATCTGCTGTTAGTAAGGCACGCCGCAAAATCAGATCATCGATATCAAAATGCAAGCAGTAATAAGTCATGTCACAGTCAGCATTTGAGCCCATACTACTATGCTCAACACCGGGACGAATGAATAAAATATCGCCGCTTTGTTGGACAAAACACTTATTGCCGACCGTCATCTGCTGCTCACCTTGAAGGACAATATTAATCTCAAACATCGGATGAGTGTGTACAGGATATTGCCAATCCGAATTTACTTTTCTCCAATGCGCGGCAAAGATATGGAAGGCTGCTTGAATGTCTGGTGACATCTGTCCGTCAATTGAATTATGGAAGGCGGGATCATTCGAAATCATTTCAATCCTCTTTTACAATATAATTTGGCTTAATTATATCATAGGTTGTTAGCGATGTTTGATTTGCCCAAATAATAGAAGGCTTTAACCCTGTTGCACTTCTAGAAATATCGATAACATGGAAATATAGCCCGGAGGTATCCGGGATCATGTTGGAGGGAGTGCATTTATTTATGTCACATAATAAATTTTTTAATGCTCATCATTCACCGATCGGTGCATTTGCGAGTTTTACTTTAGGATTTAAAGGAGCTAGTGGTGGTTTCGATTTGGAGATGGCCAAACCTCCTAGACAGAATATATTCATAGGATTAGAACGCACGGATGGGAAAGGGTATGACACACTACCATTTCATGAGATAGGCGGAGATGACGAGAGCAAACGCTATGACATCGAGAATCCAGACCCTAATCCAGATAAGGAGAATATTCTGTTCCCTTTTCAAGAAAATGAGATTTCTCGAGATTTCCGAGTAGCCACTGACAGCTGGAGTGCGGGGGATCTGACCTTCCGAATTCTCTCGCCAGTTCGATCAGTACCGGATCCTGAAACTGCGTCTGTGGAAGAAATGAAGGAAGTGTTGCTGCCGGCAGTACTGGTTGAGCTCGAAGTGGATAACACCTCATCAGCTACCTCACGTCGCGCGTTCTTTGGTTTTCAGGGAACAGATGTTTATAGCGGAATGAGAAGACTGGATGATGTATCATCTGAAATTACAGGCGTTGGACAAGGAAGATTTATTGCGATTGCTGCCGAGAAAGGAACTACAAAGTCCGCACTTCATTTCACGATGGAGGATATTCTAAGTGAGGAGCTACAGGAGAATTGGACCTTTGGACTGGGGCGCGTGGGTGCTTTGATCATGGATGTTCCAGCCGGAGTAAAAGAAACGTACCGGTTTGCAATTTGTTTTCACCGTTCGGGTTATGTTACCTCTGGTATGGATGCTACCTATTACTATAATCGCTATTTCAACAATGTTGAGGCAGTGGCCGAATATGCATTAGCTAAATTCGACGTTCTTAAACAAGAAGCGGAGAAAGCTAACGAGATGTTTAATCATGCAAATCTATCCGAAGATCAAACCTTTATGCTAGCGCATGCAATTCGTAGTTATTATGGTTCCACGCAACTGCTGGATTATAAGAATAAGCCATTTTGGATCGTCAACGAAGGCGAATACCGGATGATGAATACCTTTGATCTTACCGTCGATCAGTTATTCTACGAGCTGCGTCTGAATCCTTGGACTGTACGTAATGAGCTGGATATGTTCGTGGAAAGATTCAGCTATGAAGATACGGTGCGTTTCCCTGGGGATGATACAGTGTATCCGGGCGGAATCAGCTTCACGCATGATATGGGTGTGGCCAACGTAATTTCACGTCCGGGCTATTCCGCTTATGAGTTATATGGCATTGATGGTTGCTTCTCACATATGACACATGAACAATTGGTAAACTGGGTGCTGAGTGCGGCAACTTATCTGGAGCATACTGGCGACCGGAGCTGGATGGAACGAAATCTGACTATCCTGGAGAAGTGTCTGGATAGTATGTTAAATCGGGATCATCCAGATCCTGAACAAAGAAATGGCGTTATGGGGCTTGATAGTTCTCGTACGATGGGTGGCGCAGAGATTACTACGTATGACAGTCTGGATGTCTCCTTAGGTCAGGCTCGCAATAATATTTATTTAGCAGGAAAATGCTGGGCGGCTTACTTGGCCATGGAGAAAATATTTGCAGCGTATGGGCGTGCGGAGTTGTCCACAACAGCAGGGATTCAAGCAGAGAAATGCGCTGCAACGATGGTGGAAAGTGTTACAGCAGACGGATATATTCCGGCTGTCATAGGAGAGGGGAATGACTCCAAAATCATTCCGGCTATAGAAGGCCTTGTATTCCCTTACTATACGGGTTGTAAGGAAGCGCTTGATCGCAATGGACGGTTCGCCGCATATATCGGTGCGCTTGATAATCACTTACAGGCGGTGTTGAAGCCGGGCGTTTGCTTATTTGAGGATGGTGGTTGGAAAATCTCCTCCACTAGCAACAACAGCTGGCTTAGCAAAATCTATCTCTCGCAGTTCATCGCCCGCAACATTTTGGGGCTGAAATGGGATGAACGCGGAGCGGCAGCGGATCGCGCTCACGTGGCTTGGCTTACCCATCCAGAGTTATCGATCTTCAGCTGGAGTGATCAGATTATTTCCGGTGAAATTACGGGCAGTAAATATTATCCACGTGGAGTAACGGCGATTTTGTGGCTGGATGAGAAATAAGGAAGACAGTTTTATATAGAAATGAAAAGCAAACGGACCTTCGATGCAGGGGCCGTTTGCTTTTTTATGTAAAAACACGAATATCTTTTTTTGATTTATATTCCCAAAACTAGTACTATAGTATTAATTTGTAATTTATATTATTGGGATATGGAGGAACAGATGCTAAAATCTGCGGAAAAAGGGTTGCGACTGACGATTCGGAAGAAACTGCTGTTGATGTCACTGACCTTACTAATTCTTCCTATCGGAATATTAGGAGTGGTTGCCTATCAGATCTCTATGAAAGAAACGAATCAGCTTATTGAGAGTAAACTGAGTTCCAGTGTAAATCTAGCAGTTGCTATGATTGAGAATTTGGAAAGCTCGGTTCAAGCAGGGATGTTGTCAGAACTGGAAGCACAGGAGCAGGCAAGAACTTTACTACTTGGATCCAAAAATGAAGATGGGACACGCCCGATTAATCCAGCCATCGATTTGGGACCTAATGGTTACTTTTTCATCTTAGATCAGAAAGGAGAATTACTTGCTCATCCCAGACTAGAGGGAGATAATATTTGGGACAAACAAACCTCTAACGGCTTCTTTTACATACAAGATTTGATTAAAGCTGCACAGAACGGCGGCGGGGCTACATACTACAAATGGCCCTTACCTAAGCCGGACGATTCGTCCAAGCATGAGGTTGGCGAAGCGCTGAAAATATCATATGCCAAGCTCTCACCCTCTTGGGGTTGGGTGGTTGCGGCAGGTTCTTATATGCAAGACTATAACACCGGACAACAGAACATACTCAAGGGAATTATCATCACATTAATCCTATGTCTAGTTCTTGGGATAGCGGTCATTCTTATCTTTGCGCAACATATTTCTAAGCCAATTGTCCGCATAGCCCGTGAAGCTGAACGAATCGCTCAAGGGGATCTAAGTGGTAAAGCATTGACTGTGCGCAATCGGGATGAGATCGGACAACTGGGAACCAGCTTCAATCAGTTATCAGGAAATATTCGGCAATTAGTCGGGAATCTAACCGTAAGTTCGGAGTTATTAGCTTCTTCCTCCAAACAGTTGTCTTTGACGTTAGGTGAAACCCATGCAGCACTTGTTCAGACTTCATCCTCAATGACTGAAGTGGCGAATAATAGTGAGAAACAAGCTATTTCAACACAAGAGACTTCTCAGTCGATGGAGGAGATGGTAAAAGAGATTCATCGAGTAGCTGAAGCTTCTACCCATGCCTATCAGCTGTCCATGCAAACACTGGAAGAGGCGGATAGAGGAAACAACCTAATCATTAACTCTTCCGCACAAATGAACGCTGTAAGTAACACTGTTGATGATTTAGGGAGCACTGTTACTAGTCTAAATGAGCAGTCTCAACAAATCGGTACTATCGTTAGCACCATTAAAGGAATATCTGAGCAAACGAACTTATTAGCGCTTAATGCGGCAATTGAAGCTGCCCGATCAGGGGAACAAGGCAGAGGATTTGCAGTGGTAGCTAGTGAAGTCCGTAAGCTGGCGGGACAAACAAGTGAAGCAGCCGAGCGGGTTTCAGTCATGGTAGAAGAAATTATTGCGAGTATTGGCCATGCCCATCATTCGATGAGTAAGGGGCAAAATGAAGTCGCAGCAGGGGTTCAAGCGATTGATGATTCGGGTAAAGCATTTGAACGCATTTTGCAGGCCACCCGGACCATCGTTGATCAGGTGGAACAATCCTCGACCGCTGCACAACTGATGTACACTGGTTCTGAACAAATATCTGCTTCGGTGATGGAGGTCGAACAGGTTTCATTGCACTCAGCTTCAGCTGCACAGACTGTATCTGCTGCCGTCGAAGAGCAGCTTGCATCTATGGAGGAAATTGCCGCATCTGCTCGCAAGCTGCAAGAGGGTTCGAATGAGATGCGTGTTTTAGTAAATCAGTTTAAATTGGAATAGATATTCATACATAACGTTGCAGTAACAGAATATGCAAATTACTAAAGAGGGGACCCCCCTCTTTTTTTGCTGTTTTGACGTACACCTTCTGACTCTACTTGGAAGTTAATATAGCTTTTACAGTTCATTGACGCGGAGCGTATACAGGCTTGCTATATTGAAGGGGAAAAAAGGGGGATGAATATGAAAGAAATGGAAGAATTGTCCTTTAGAGCTTCCCAGCCTGTTCTTGCAAGCGATGCTTTTGGTTGGGATAAGCTTCAAGTTTCGCAATGGTATAGCCCGCAGCAAGCCTTCACCCCATCCTCGGAGTCTAAATATTTAATAGGAATTCACTGCACAGCCTACTACGAAAATTATTACACCATTCATATTACCCCTTGTAATGAGAGCCTTCTGTGCCCATGGGGCAGAACCTCGCTCTATTTTTTGAAAATTGAAATTACGCCATCAGTCCTCGAAGAGATTGCCCGTGAATCTGGTTATCTGAAGGAAGGCCATATTCAGTTGGACCGCAAATTTCATGTCAAGGATTCTAAGCTATTGCAATTAGGGCTTTGGATGCTGGAGGAATTACAGAATGGCGGTGCCAAAGGAAAAATATATAGCGACTCTTTATCCAACATGTTAATTATTCACTTGTTACAACACTATTCTTCAGTGATTCCCCAGCATTCAAACAGTAAAACGCCAGCCAATCAAGAAATATTTCAGGTCATTCAATTTATGCGTGAGCGTTTAGAAGATGAGATTCAACTGACTGATCTCGCTGGCATGGCTAATATGAGCCAGTCGCATTTTATTCGGATTTTTAAACAACAGACAGGATATACACCCCATAATTATTTAATTCGCCTGAGAATCGAACGTTCTAAATTTCTTATTCGTTCCGGAAAAATTGGTTTGAAGGAAATTGCATCTCAGGTTGGTTTTGCCGATCAAGGTCATTTTACTAGATTGTTCAAGCGGGAAACCGGCCTAACCCCAAAGCTGTATGCGAATCAAAGCTCCTCCAAACCTAATCATATGATTTATTGATTTTATTCTTGCAAATGAGAGTTTTGTTCAAGGAAAGAAGTGTTTTGTTCAATTAGAGGACTGGAGCCAGCTCCTATAATAAGGTTGAAGTAAGGCGCACAAATGCCGAACTACAACCTTATTAGGAGGAGAGAAAACATGAGATTAAAGAGATTATTCAGTCTGATTTGCGCGGGGGTACTTACGACCAGTTCTTTATCTTTAGTAGCATCTGCCACACCTGTCGGGCCGGATACCCTAGTAAGCACCGAGGTAGAATTCAGTGCAGAGTCAACTTCAGCTTCAGCGATCACTGCTGGATGGCATGAAGTATCCAAGCAAACCTTCTGGTTACTTGATGCCCTGGAACGGGGACAAGGGGTGGCTACAGATGGGTATTCATGGATCTTTAATTCCTCGTATGGGCTCTTACGGACTGGACTTGATGGGAAATCCGTAAAAGCACGAAATGAATTGGCTATTCCACAGGAGATTGCTTCCCAAGGTGGAGACCATATCGGTGATATTTCCTACTATAACGGTAAAATATACGCTCCTATTGAAGACGGCAAAAACTATCAGCATCCTTACATCGCTCTCTATGATGTGAACACTTTGAAATATACGGGTACATCCTATGCTTTGCCGCTAAATCTGCATATTGGCGGTGTGCCTTGGGTAGCTGTTGATGCCGCTCGTGGTCAGGTCTACACAGCTCAGTGGAGTAATGCAAGCGTCTTGAATGTACTAAGTCTTGACGATATGCATGTGATCACAACCGTTCCACTTTCCCAAAGTATTGATCGAATTCAAGGTGCCGAAGTGTACAACGGTGTTCTGTATGCCTCTACGGATAATGCAACCCAAACGGTTTATCAGATTGATCCTGAGACTGGAAACGTATCTGTTGCCTTTGATCGCAATCTGCCTAGTGGTACTGAAGCCCAAGGAATTGCTGTATTGCCTACCGCTGATGGTGCACAGCTCCATATTCTTGATGTAGGCTCGAATCGCATTAGTGTGAACTTTCGCCATTATGCATTTTAATTTAAATCCAAGCGAAAAAAGGGGTTAACAGAAATGCTTAAGCAAACCAAAACTATTCTAACACTACTATCCATCTCAGTGCTGGCATTAGCGGGCTGTGGACAATCTAATAACAGTACGGCTGAAGCCAAAGAAAATAGCGCTCAACCCACAGCAATCGCTGCAACTCCGGAATCCACAGAGACTCCAGCCGCTAAGCCTGTGGAGATTACATTTTATTATCCAGTTAATGTGGGTGGCCCTCTTACTAAAGTAATCGATGGGATGGCTAGTGCATTCATGGAGCAGCACCCGGAAATTAAGGTTAATCCCGTGTACACAGGTAATTACGGTGACAATACCGTAAAAATTCAAGCGGGTGTGCAGGCCAAACAGCCACCGGATGTGGCGGTCATGATGTCAACAGAGCTGTACAGTATGCTCGATATGAATGCAATCATTCCGTTGGATGATTTTATTGCAAAGGACACGGATATTCAGATGGCTGATTTTTATCCCGCCTTTGTAGAGGATACACAGTCTGAAGGTAAAACGTACAGCTTGCCTTTTCAGCGGAGCACGATTGTTATGTATTACAACAAAGAAATGTTCAAAGCCGCAGGACTTGATCCAGAGAAACCACCCACTACATGGGGTGAGCTTGTAACCTATGCTAAGAAGCTGAACAAAGACGGTCATGTAGGACTGGAAATTCCGGGCAATGATGATTCGTATTGGATGTTCCAAATGCTTGCTCGGCAAAATGCTTCCGATCCGAAGCAAAACATAATGTCCTCCGAGGGCAAAAAAGCGATGTTCGATACGCCGGAGAATGTGGAGGCATTGCAATTCTGGTTAGATTTGTCCCATAAATATAAGGCGATGCCGGAAGGTGTTATTGATTGGGCCACGGTTCCGACAGATTTCATTCAAGGCAAAACAGCCATGATGATGCATACAAGCGGCAACTTAACCAACGTAAAAAATAACGCGAAGTTCGAATTCGGGGTAGCGTTCCCGCCCGCACAAAAGCAATTTGGATCACCTACAGGCGGTGGTAACTTGTATATTTTTAAGGGAACATCTCCAGAGAAACAAGCCGCAGCTTGGGAATTCGCCAAATACATGACGGCTTCAGAACAGGCTGCCCTCTTTAGCAGCTCATCCGGTTATGTTGGTGTAAGAAAATCCGCTTACGATACAGATGAAATGAAGAAATATACGGCGGATTTCCCGCAAGCTTTGGTGGCGAGAGATCAATTGGAATACGCGTTCCGAGAATTGTCCACTCATAATCATGGTAAAGTATCGACGGCAATTACGAATCAGATTCAAGCGGCATTGGCAGGAGAGATTGTTGCAGCAGGTGCGCTCAAAAAAGCGCAAGCAGAAGCAGAACAGGCACTTGCTCCCTTCAATAAGTAGTCTTTGAGGTATGGGATACGCCAGGACAGCTTGATAGCTTGTCCTGGCGTCCTTCCTTTATTCAATAATCGTAGAAACCTTAATCATGGAAGGATTGAATGGTATGAATGCCGGATGGAGTGAGAGGCTTAGACGAAACGGATTCGGCTGGGGACTTGTGTTGCCTTCGCTGCTCTTCCTTTGCTTGTTTACTTATTACCCTATGTTTAAATCGCTTTGGCTTAGCTTTTATGAGAAAAATTTAGCGACTCCTGAGCCTTTGTTCGTCGGTTTTGACAACTACATTAATCTATTGCATGACAATGTATTTATGAAGGTGTTCAGCAACAATATATGGTTCGCCATTGGCACAGTACCCACTTCATTGGCTTTGGCTTTCTTGATGGCACTGTTTGCTGATAAGGCGATAAAAGGGCGGGGACTGGCACGTCTTTCCTTTTTCTATCCGAATATGATCCCGATGATCGCTGTGGCGAACATCTGGTTGTTTCTGTATACCCCTCATTTTGGGCTCTTTGCCAGACTGGCTTCATGGATCGTGGATCAGCCTGTGAATTTGCTGGGAACACCTGATACAGTGATGGGCGCATTAGTCATCATGATGATCTGGAAAGAAGCCGGATATTTTATGATTTTCTACTTAGCAGGAATGCAGCAAATTCCCAAGGATTTATATGAAGCCGCTGCAGTAAGCGGAGTCGGTACGTTCACTGCCATTCGTAGAATCACAATTCCGCTCACGATGCCGACTACACTGTTCGTGGCCGTTGTAGCGATAACGAATTCCTTTAAGCTGGTAGACCATCTCTGGATTATGACAAAGGGCGGTCCGAATAATGCGAGTAACCTGCTGCTTTATTATATCTATGAGTCGACCTTTAATTTCTACGATCAAGGGATGGCCGCATCAATGACGGTGATCATGATCGTACTGCTGCTCCTTATTTCCTCCCTGCAGTTTTTTGGTTGGGATCGGAAAATCCATTATGAATAGGAGGTGGAATCCATGGAGGATAATCCACTAAAGCTGCCCTTAGTATTAAGGCAGAATAGCAGTAAAGCTTTAGAAGAGGAGCGCATTCTAAACTCCGAAAGAACGAAGCGCCGAATCCAGCAGATCCTGTGGCATGCGGTTGGATTTGCTTTTGCCGCGGTCTGGATCATTCCTTTCCTATGGGTGGTAAGAACGGCTTTTCTACCCAAAGATATCGCTATTGACTCGGGATGGTCTTGGAGCTTCACGTTTGAGAATCTGATTCATGTCTGGAATGGAGCACCTTTTGGACGGTTTTTAATGAATACATTGCTGGTGTGCGGTGTTGTTCTTGCTGTGCAGCTGGTTACGATGACGATGGCTGCTTATGCGTTCGCGCGGGTATGTTTCTTCGGAAAAGATCTGCTATTCATGTTATTTTTAGTGCAAATTATGGTGCCACCGGATGTTCTTATCTTTTCCAACTATCAGGTGTTGAACGAAATGGGTTTGCTGGATACTAAGCTAGGGATTATGCTTCCTTACTTTGCCTCCTCCTTTGGAGTGTTTCTGTTAAGGCAGTCCTTCAAGCAGTTACCTTATGAGCTCGATGAAGCCGCCCGGGTGGAAGGCGCTTCACGACTGCATATTCTTTCAAGAATCTATGTCCCTTTGTCACGCCCCATTTATGTGTCTTTTGCTATCGTGTCGGTCAGCTTTCATTGGAATGATTTCTTGTGGCCCCTTATTGTAACCAATTCAGAGGAGAATCGCTTATTAACCGTAGGTTTGGCGATGTTCGCAAAAGCCACGGAAGCTGGTGCACAGTGGTCGGATGTCTGCGCGGCTACGCTAATTGTTTCGGCACCCTTAATGATTGGATTCTTATTGTTCCAGCGGCAAGTGATAGGAAGTTTTATGAGCTCTGGCATTAAAGGTTAGGAGGAGGCATTTATGAGGCTGGCGATTATCGGGGACTTACACTATCCGGACGAATTGTTAAACAACAAGGTTTTGATTAAAGAGGCACGAGATGCTTTTTACGAGCAATTTATGAATCTATTCTTGTCCATTCCAGCTGATTATCATATTTCTGTGGGGGATATGGTTCATGCGGGAGAATTTAGCGAATTTAATTATATCCTGAGTAAGATTAAAGACAGCAAACATCCTAGACGTTTTCTGCATGTTCTTGGCAATCATGATACGTACACTTATCCTAAACAAGAAATCCTCTCGGTCACTCGGCAGCAGCGATACAGTGTTATCGAAGAAACAAATGCGATCATTATATTGCTGGATACCGCACGGGAAAATCGAGATGATTGGAGCGGAACCCTTGATGATGAACAATTAGCCTGGCTCGAAGCACAAATGAAGCGGAAATCGGAAAAGCCTTTATTCGTTTTCGGCCACCATCCTCTGTATAATACGACAGCTAGATCCACCGAGCCAATGATGTCACTGGATCCCAGCTTGGATATTTGGCCGATATTGAAGCAGTGGCAAGGTGTGGGCTTCTATTTCAATGGCCACAATCATGTACATTCCATCGTAAGTAAAGAAAACTGGCATTTCATTCAAACGGCCTCTATTCTGGATATTCCTGCTGCTCGAATCCTTACTGTGCTTGAAGATGAAATCAGGTTAGAGATGGTTAATCTGGCCAGCGAGCAATTGAGTAAGTGGTCTTCATTATTTACCTTCAGCATTTTTGATTATGAAAAATATCCGCAGGCTGAAGGAGAGACAAGAGATCAGGAACTAATCATCAATCGGGTTCAAATGGACAGAAGGCAGGTGGACCAGCAATGAATCGTCAGCCAGTAAGATTAGCGATCGTAGGTGGGAATCGCGGGGCCAGTTTTATGAATGCACTGTACTCTCTATCGGATCGGATACATCTGACCGCCACTTGTGACTTGAATGAGTGGGTGCTTAACCAATGGAAAGAGAAATTTCCGGAAATTCGAACGTATCGGGATTATCATGAAATGCTAAAAGATTCAGCGATTGATGCGGTATTTATCTTAAGCCCCATGCATTTGCATGCCAGACAATCTATTGATGCTTTAAAAGCAGGAAAACATGTCCTAAGCGAAGTGATTTCGATCCAATCCTTAGAGGAAGCTTGGGAGCTTATAGAAACTGTTGAACAAACCGGACTTAAATATATGATGTCTGAAAATTACTGTTTCTCGCGCTCTAATCTAACGATTAAACATATGGCGGATCAAGGCATGTTCGGTGAAATTACTTATCTGGAAGGCGGCTATATCCATGATTTACGTCATTTGACTCATCATCCGGATGGTTCTCTGACTTGGCGGGGGCAATTACATCAACAGTATAACGGGATCAATTATCCGACGCATTCTATAGGGCCAGTAGCGCATTGGATTAACCTCAATAAGCCTAATGGAGATCGCCTAAAAAGCGTCTCGACTTTTGTTTCCAAATCTAGATCCTTACAATATTATTTTGGAGAGTATTATGGAAAAGATCACCCGGCAGCACGGGAAGGATTCTGGCGGCAAGGAGATAGTGCGGTTGCGGTCATTGAAACGGAAAAGGGCGTGCTAATTGAACTGCGCGTAGACTGGTCCTCCGTTAGACCCCATAATAAAACACATTATTTGCTGCAAGGAACTGAGGGAGCGTATATTACGGGTCGTCATCAGTACGAAGAGGATTTGATCTGGTTCAAGAATCTCTCGCCCAAAAATCTAGCGGATGGAGAGGAAATGTGGGAGCCGTTAAGCAGCTATCAGCCACTCTATGATCATCCAACATGGAAAAAATGGGGCGAATATGCTGCTGGGACGAAACACGGCGGAGGTGATTTTATGGTGCTTGAGGAATTCATTTCTGCTATTCAGGAGGATCGGACGCCTTCAGTGGACGTATATGATGCCGTTACTTGGAGCTCTGTGTTTACATTGTCTATGGAATCAGTAGAGAATGACGGGAAAGCAATAGCCTTTCCTGATTTTAAATCGAAGGTGAGGATTTGACGGTGGATCAGGCCCTCTCCAAGCTTGTAATGAAAAAAGAAATGTTGTCCGACTTACCTGTTTTTCACTGTCCTAACGGGTATCTAATTCGTCATTTCGAGCCGGATGATGAACGGAACTGGGAGGAGCTTATCCGCCATTCTTTTACGAGGGAAGTTAAATTTGAACATAAAATCAGTGATCATGTACCGCTTTATTCTGAGCGCTTGCTGTTCATTTGCCGTGGGAATCAGCCTGTTGCGACAGCTACGGCCTGGGAGTCGGGTAGTGAGGACCATAAGAACTGGTACTTGCATATGGTTGGGGTGCTTCCAGAATATTCCGGTAAAGGACTCGGTTATGCTGTGAGTCTAGCTGTCTTACACAAAATAAGAGATTCAGGGGGAAAGGTGGCATGTTTAGAAACCGATGATTTCAGACTGCCCGCCATCCGCATTTATTTGAAATTAGGATTTCAGCCTGTGTACTTGGATGAAAGCCATCCTGGAAGATGGGAACGAATCTTGAAAAGGCTTTAAATTTGTTGATAATTAGGGGGGCTTCGTGCCCCCTTATTCATGTTGGAGCTTCAGAGGGGCCGCATCCAAAATTATGTTGTCGTTAAGTTGTATTCCTGCTATAGTCATACTGACTTATTAAATGCATTTAATAAGTCAGTATGACTATAGGTGGGTGAGCCATGGCAAGTGATAAACGACTTCCTTCACAGCAATTGAAATCTGAGATTATTCGAGATATTCGAACTGCACTATTAGAACTTGGAAGAGCAACGAAAGCAGAGCTAAACCAAAAATTACAATACAGTTTCCCAACGATTAGTAAATTTCTATTGCAGATGGAAGAGGCAGGGGAAGTAACGGTCATTGGCCTTGATGAGTCTAGTGGCGGAAGAAGGGCAATAAGATACGCCTATAATCCGAATTATCGATTAGGAATGGCTATTTTTTTGGAAAAACATGAAACGAACTATACCATCTATAATTGCATTGGTGAGGTAATCAAAGAAGGGAATTTACCTAGTATTCTTGAGGAAGACGTTAGTACACTCGTCTCGCTTATTGAAGGTGAAAAAAAGGCCAACCTTAAGATTCATTCCGTGGCGATTGGTGTTCCAGGTGCAGTGAATCATGGGAAGATTTTTCTGATCCCGGGTTATAAGAAATATCAGAATCTAGATTTAAAAAGCTATATAGAAGATCAACTCTCGATCCCGACCATTGTGGAAAATGATATGAATGCCGCTGTAATCGGTTATATGGCGCAAAGAAATTTGAAGGAGAATATTTCTCTGATGTATCTGTATTTAGGGAAAAATGGTCCGGGAGCTGGGATAGCGGTTAATGGTGAAATTGTTCGGGGAAAGACGTTTTTTTCAGGAGAAGTTCAATATATGCCCCAGTATGACAATCGGAATTTCATAGAAGCATTAACTGGAGATCAAGGTGGATCAAGCATGCAGGCGGATCATAAAGTAGATGCGATTAGTCGGTTAGTGGCTACTATGACCTCTATTTTGAATCCGCATTATATTATTTTTTGTGAGGATGAATTAGCTCCAGCTATGGTTAATCAAATCGCTGAGCGAACTGCTACATACGTTCCTAAGGAACATCTTCCGGAATTAGCGGTAAGTGACTTGAAGCGTGATTATCTGAATGGATTACAGAGTCTTGGATTAGGTTTATTAGTTTCACAACAAATAGATTAGAACCCTTAAGGAGATAACGATGGCAACTTTTTTTCTAATTATTATTTATTTAGCATTTATTAGTTTAGGACTGCCAGATTCATTGCTTGGATCCGCATGGCCGGTGATGAGAATGGATTTAAATGCTTCATTAGGTACTGCTGGAATCCTCTCGATGGTTATTGCAGTAGGCACGATTGTATCCAGTTTGATGAGTGGTGTAATCCTCAAACGTTTTGGTACGGGGAAAGTGACCCTTGTAAGCTGTATCATGACTGCTGTAGCGTTGCTTGGTTTTGCATGGTCACCTTCATTAGTCTGGTTAATTGTTGCTGCGATTCCACTAGGTTTAGGTGCAGGATCTGTAGATGCCGGATTAAACAGTTATGTTGCTACGCACTATAAAGCGCATCATATGAGTTGGTTACATTGCTTCTGGGGTGTAGGCGCTACACTGGGGCCTATTATTATGGGATCTTTTATCTCTGGAGAAGGTCTATGGCGACAAGGTTATCTTACGGTTGCTTATATTCAATTGAGTTTAGTGGTTATTCTATTCGTCACGCTGCCTTTATGGAAAAAAGTGGCTGGGAACAATAGCAATCCAAATGTTGAAAGTGATCATGACTTCAATCAGTCTGAGCTAGAACATGCAGCTGAGAACACAAAGCCTTGGAAACTAAGAGGGGTAAAACTAGCGATGTTAACCTTCTTATTTTATTCTGCCATTGAAACGAGTATGGGGTTATGGGGGAGCAGTTTTCTTGTGAATATCAAAGATGTCCCTGCATCGACTGCTGCTACATGGGTGTCGTTTTTTTACCTAGGGATTACTTTTGGTAGAATGGTGACGGGCTTCATTACTTTTAGAATGAGTAATAAACAGCTAATTCGATATGGTCAACTTATTGCTTTAATCGGTACAATATTGTTAGTACTGCCGCTTCCAACGATAGTTTCACTAGTAGGATTTATGATTATAGGTCTGGGGTTAGCTCCTATTTTTCCATGTATGCTACATGAAACCCCAGTACGTTTCGGGAAGAAGCATGCCCAGTCGATTATGGGCTTTCAGATGGCAACGGCTTATACAGGTACCACGCTGATGCCGCCCTTTATCGGCTTACTCGCCTCGAATTTTACGCTGGGTATTTTCCCTGCGATGATTGTTTTTTTCGCAATAGTCATGCTCTTATGTACAGAGAAGCTTAATCAAAATTCAGCTAAAGTAAATGTAGGTTAAATTTGAAATGAATATATTACGGACTAACCCTTCATATATATAGATGTAGAAGGGGGGAACTGTAGATGTGGTTGTTCATTGTAATAGGCGTTGGATGTCTCTCCGGTTTTATTTTGTTTAGAAAGAATACTTTGATCACTTCTCATGAGCCTATGCAAGGACGGGAGAAATTGTCCATCATCATTCCCGCAAGGAATGAAGAATATAATTTGCGCTTTCTGCTCGATTCACTTCAGTCTCAAACCATTACACCTTATGAAATTATTGTGGTTGATGACTTCTCGGAGGATCGGACCAAAGAAATTGCTGAGAGCTATGGGGTTAAGGTTATTACGAACAGTACTCTCCCTGAGGGATGGACGGGGAAGAGCTGGGCAGTCTGGAATGGATATTTACAAGCCTCGGGCGATATCTTTGCTTTTTTGGATGCGGATATCCGATTAAAGCCTAACGCTTTGGCGTCATTATTAACAGCAAGGGAGCTATCGAAAGGTGTCATTTCGGTAGTTCCTTTTCATCATACAGAAAAGCTGTTTGAGAAGCTCGCCTTAATCATGAATATGCTGGGGATCTTCACCTTCACTTCGGTTTTTGAACGGAACAACGCCAAAAAAGGACTGTACGGCTCATGTATTCTAGCTTTAAGGCAGGATTATGAAAAAGTTAATGGCCATCTAAGTATTAGATCTGAAGTGCTGGATGATTTGTCTTTAGGAGAGAAGTTTATCTCGGCCGGTGTTCCGATTCGAAATTTTATCGGTTATGGCTTAGTATCGTTTCGCATGTATCCGAAGGGGATCAAAAGTGAAATTGAAGGCTTCAGTAAAGGGGCCGTCTTAAGCACCTCAACATTAAGTCCACTGACGATTGTTCCAATTGCACTTTGGGTGGTTGGACTTATTGTTTCAGAAACCGTATTTGTCTTTGCGAACACTTCATGGTTTATGCCTTTATTGATAGGTTATCTTCTTTATATGTTTCAGCTCTTTTATTTTATTAAGTATGTAGGGGTATTCGGCATCGTTATTCCTGTATTTCACGTGGTGGCTACTCTTTTCTTTATCTTGATCATGCTATATTCGATTTATCAGGTCGTTTTTCTAAGGCATGTAAGCTGGAAAGGAAGGCATATCCAGGTGGGAGGCCATAGGGACTAATGATCATATTGTGGATCGCGGGTTTATTTGTGTCGGGATCTCTTATGTTTTCCTATTGGCTTGGGCTGGCGCGTAAAAAGAATCTAAAATTCATAGGCGACGGTAATCCGGGGGCTTTGAATCTATGGAAGTCGTCCGGTTATAAATTCGGCATTTTAGGTATTATTTTGGATTTTCTAAAAGGATATTTGCCTCTTTTATGGGTAATGGAAAGTCATTATAGTGAAAGTTATCTCATTGTTCCGTTAGCTTTAGCTCCCATTGCGGGTCATGCCTTTTCTCCCTTTCTTAAAGGAAAAGGTGGGAAGGCGATCGCCGTGACCTTTGGGGTATGGAGTGCGTTGACAGGATTCAAAGCTTCCTTAGCGTTAGCTGTTATTTTAGCAGTGCTGAAAGTGAACGGTAGTTGGTACAATCGCAGAGTCAAAACTCCTGTAACGGATGGTTTACAAGTGGTAAGCGGAATGCTGCTGCTTTCCGTTTATCTGTATATCAGTAAGTGGTCTGCTCCTATTTTGTGGGTGTGGTTTGGGAGCTTTGTGATCCTTGTCTATACGCACAGATTTGAATGGCGTACGTGGCTACGGAAATATTCAACAAGGGAACGAAAAAGAACATAAAGGCTTGGTATAAACAAGGGTATCCCAGCAGCGTGTATGATTCACTAGAAAAAAACACCAGTCATTACATTAAAATACAAGGACATTTATGAAGATTGGCAATATGGACTCCGTACAGTAGCCAAGATTATTGGCAAAGAAGACGAAGCGGAAAAAGTAATTGATAAAATGATGAAAGATATTACAGCTGGGAGTGAAACATTAAAGTCGATGGAAAGAGAGACAGTAGCGCTTATATTGTCTTGGGATGGAAAAACTTTTAATGTTCTAGGTGAAGGGAATCCGGTCTATAAACTTGCGTTTGATAAAGAAAAGGGACTGGGGCTTACACCGGATGATACATATACAAGTAAAAATAATGAATTTACTTCATTTGAAGGAATATCAGCTGTTCAAGCAGACCATATTTTCCTTATAGGTGACATTACAAAAAAAGGAGGAATTAATGAATAACTTAAAACAAAGTAATGTGTGGAATGCTATGAATGCCGTAAAGAAAGGCAATGTCTATTTAATGGATAACTCCGCTATTACTGGTGGATCATTAGCTATTGATTACGCTTTACAAAATATATTATCCGCCTTGCTTAAGCGCTAATAAGCTGAGGAAGATTAGTAGTGATTATTATCCGTTATCAAGCTATTAATCTGAAAGATAAGTTATCTAAATTTAACGACCTTTGGTCTCCCAAAGTCATTGGTGAAATGATTGACAATCAATTTAAACTTATTAAGATCATTGGGGATTTTGAATGGCATGTTCATCAAGATACCGATAAGGTATTTTTCACGCTCGAAGGGGAGATGATCATTGATTTCCGTGATGGTCAGGTTAAAATCTCCAAGGGTGAGATGTTTATTCTCCCAAAAGGAGTCGAGATGAAGCCATCCGCCGAAAAGGAATGTCATATCATGTTGGTGGAGCCTAAAAGCGTAGGAAACACTGGCGGTACTGAGTCCGAATTAACAGCAGCCAATGATACTTGGATCTAGTTAAGGCTTTCCTCCGCTATTCCCTTAAGGTTTCTGAAAATTGACATAACACCAAATGGTGTTATAATAAAAATGAAACCAGAAGGTGTTACATTAAAATGAATTTTGGAGGAAATTTATGCAAACTCAAGGACCACTACAAGATATTCGTCAAACAATTACACTCAATGCGCCCATTGAAAAAGTATGGAAAGCTGTTTCCACTGCTGAAGGAATAGCTGCCTGGTGGATGCCAAGTACATTCGAGCCGGTGGTAGGCCATGAGTTCATTCTACATGCTGGACAATTCGGGGATTCCCCTTGTAAAGTTACAGAGATTGATGAGCCGAACCGTGTCGGTTTTAATTGGGGGAAGGATTGGCATCTTGCCTTTGAATTGAAAGAAATTGATGGGAAGACGGAGTTCACCGTGATTCACTCTGGATGGGACCCTGAAAAGGTAACTGAATTTGGTCAACCGCATCCAATCGTTCGTGGCTTTATGAACGGCGGCTGGGAGAAAATCGTCCAAGAAAAACTTCCTGCTTATATCGAGGCTTAAGATGCCAGTCGCTGAATCTGGGCATGATGTATTTCAAGCGATAGCAGATCCTACCCGCCGTAGTCTGCTAAAGCTGCTTGCTAATAAGGAAATGTCCATAGCATCTATCTCGGACTGCTACCCGATCAGCCGAACTGCTGTTAACAAGCACTTACAAGTATTGTCCGATGCGCAGCTTGTTAGCAGTCAGAAAGTCGGCCGGGAGACTCGGTACAAGCTTCAGCCAGAGCCTTTACTGGAGCTTCAAGATTGGCTTACCTTTTTTGAACAATACTGGGCGAATAAACTGTTTGCGCTTAAAGAATATGTTGAAGCAGACCATAACAATGAATGATAAACCGAGAGGCGTGTGATCGCGCTTCCCGGTTTTTTTGATTATTGAACACGGAAGATTAGAAGAAGCGCCGATTTGTGAAGGATTTTAATAGACAACACAACTATAGTTGCTTGTTAAACCTCATAATTCTCTTTATTCTAAAAGGTAATTATTGGAGGTGAGTTTAATGTCAGAAAACGTTAATCAAGATGGCACTCAACCAGAAGAAAAGCTGCAATTGGAAGAATTGCAGGAAGAAGTCAAATCTCTTAGTGACGCAGAGATGAAGGAAGTCTCTGGTGGATTAGGTGGGAATAGAGATCAATTGAAAACTACGACATCTAGTGCTATCAAAAATGGAAGAACAATCTTTAATGGTTAGTTGTATCTCTTGCATTTAAGCATTGATTACAACCACTTCATGATGCTGTATATGGGGTGGTTTTTTATTATGATATGTCTTTAGAAGAAATCATCGTACACTTAACAACACAACTATAGTTGCTTGTTAAACCTCGTTATTCCCTTTAATCTATAAGGTAATTATTGGGGGTGAGTTTAATGTCAGAAAACGTTAATCAAGATGGCACTCAACCAGAAGCAAAGCTGCGTCTGGAAGAATTGCAGGAAGAAGACAAATCTCTTAGTGACACAGAGATGAAGGAAGTCTCAGGTGGAGCAGGAACGGGGAAATTATTACATATCCCAAGTTCTGCGGTAAACGGGAAAGGCTACAAAATGGGGTAGTTGTAACTCGAGAATCTCAGCTTATATTTACAATCACCCCCTAATCATATAGAAGGGGGTGATTGTTCATTAATTTCAAATGAGGTTATAAATATGTCTTTACAAACGATCGTTGCACTTACGGTAGACGGGAAATCTACTAGCCTAAATGAAGTCTTACGCTATGCTAGAAACCGTCAGGCTTTTTCAGCCTTGCATAACAAGGCGAGACAAATACTAATTGAACGATATGCACACACCCAAGGCGTTCAGGTTAGCGTAAAGGAGCTGCAAGAAGGAATCGATGATTTCAGGAGGAAGAAAGGTCTTTTACAAGTAGCGGCAGCTACGGAATGGCTTCAGCGCAACCGAATGACGCTTGATGATTTAGGAGAGTATGTTCGTGAGACGCTAATTGAATCCAAATTGATGCATATAGTATGCAGTGCTCAAGTAGAAAAGTATTATTACGAGCAGCGACTTTCCTTCGACACAGCCATAATCTCACAGATTATTATGGCGGAGTATGGAGCGATCCGGGAGTTAATGTATCGCATCGAGGAAGGTGGGGATTTCTACACCTATGCCCGTCAGTATTCTTTGGACGAAGCCACTAGACTTGCGGGAGGGTACACCGGCGAAGTAACTCGTGCAGCTTTATCTCCTGTGGTAGCGGCTTCCGTGTTTGGAGCCCAGCCTGGTGAAATTGTAGGACCTGTGAAGACGAATCGAGGATATCATTTAATTAAAGTAGAGGAGATGAAACACAGCGTTCTGGATGAGAGAATGAGAGAACAAATTCTATCCTTACTATTTGAGGAATGGGTCGCTGAGCAATTGAGCTTGGCCAAGATTGAGATCCCTTTGTGGGATCAAATATAAGCAAACCCAAGTTGGGATGTGTGCATGGTGGAGAGGCTGTTAAATCAGGTATCTCTTTTTGGTGTAATGAATGAACAGGAAAAGCTTCTCTTGTCGCAGCAACTTACAGTAGTTAACTTTGAAATGGGACAGACGATTGTTCATACCGGGGAACAGATGAATGCTTTCTATATCATCGTTTCAGGACAGGCTAGACGAATTAAAGAACTGCCTGATGGAAATGAGATGAACCTGGGTTTGCTCCATACGGGTGAGCATTTCGGAGAAAGTGCTTTGTTGAACAATGAAACAACGGATATTACGATTAGAGCGTCCACAGAGCTTCAGGTGTTGAAGTTATCCAAGGAAGATTTTATTCTAATGCTGGAGACGCGCCCTGATCTAAGCATATATATGAATCAATATATGGCATCTGATGCGATGCGTATTTTTTTGAAGGGCTCTACTATCTTTTCTAACATTGAATATCAGGTGCTTCGTTCACTGCTCGATAAAATTACAGTTTGTGAATACTCAGCCGGTGCTTCAGTTGTAACAGAGGGTGAAACAGGAGACGCATTTTACATATTAAGATCTGGGCACGCAGAAGTGGTAAAAGAAGGTCAGGGCGTGTTGCTAAATAAGCTGGAAACGGGTGATTTTTTCGGAGAATTAGCGCTGCTAAAAGGAGAACCTCGTAAAGCAACGGTTAGAACAACAGAAAAATCTACGCTTTTTCGGCTTTCGAAAGAAGATTTTGACCATCTCATAAGCGAATATCCGAAAATTAAGGAAGCGATCCTTCGAATTTCTTCAAATTACAGTGGCCGTAATCCCCTCGACCAGAAAGTTGAAGACTTCACTGAGCCAGTGCCGGAACCAAGCGTATCAATTCCGATAGAAAAATCAGCTTTTGTGAGACGAATCAAATCTAAGCCTGCAAAACCTTGGCGAAGGTTCCCTTTTATTTTGCAGCAAAGTGAAATGGATTGTGGCCCCACCTGCTTAAGTATGGTCTGTAAATATTATAGTGTATCTGTTTCGATTAATTATATTAAGTCCAATATGCAGCTCTCCAGATCGGGAACGTCACTTCAGGAAATGATGGATAGCGCTCAATCTCTAGGATTTGAAGCTGAGGGAATAAGAATTCATCTGGCGAATCTATCTGATATCCAGCTTCCAGCCATTGCGCATTGGAAAGGGAATCACTATATTGTCGTGTATCAGGTAACGAAAGAGCATATATATGTGGCAGATCCTGCAATTGGTGTAGAGAAGCTGACGCATGAACAATTTGCTCAACATTGGAAAGGTATGCTTTTGACACTTACCCCAACCATGGCTTTAAAAGACTCTGTTCCCCGCGGCTCCACCTTACAAAGATATGCCGCTTATCTGAAGCCGCATAAACATGTACTAGCAAATATTTTGCTGCTGTCTGTTGTAATTCAGCTAATTTCGTTGTCTTTGCCCATTATTACTCAGTCAGTGATTGATAATGTATTGGTTCACCGTAACGAGCAGCTGCTAATCCTATTAATGTCCACTATGCTAGTGATTTCTTTAGTTAACGGTCTTTTTATGTTCGTTAGGCAATGGATATCCTCTAAAACCGCGCTCAAAATCGATACGAATATGGTAGAAGCTTTTTATAAGCATCTGCTTGGGTTACCCCTATCTTTTTTTAATGAACGTACTGTGGGTGATATCCTTACAAGGGTGAACGAGAATGAAAAAATACGGCAAATCCTCACCTCAGGGGCTACTAATTTAATCCTTGATCTCGTTACCATTGGAGTTTATAGCTCGTTAATGCTGTATTACAATCCAAAGCTATTTTTCATGGCCGCAGTTATTATTCCGCTATATATCGGTCTAATTTATTTCGTATCTCCGCGGATGCGCCAAAACAGTAGAAAACAGTTCCAAGCGGAGGCGGAATCAGAATCAACGATGGTGGAGGCTGTCAATTTCATTGCATCAATTAAGACACTTACTGCAGAAAGAGCCGTGTTTAATCAATTAAAAACTAAATTTAAAAATGCGACGAAGCTGCGATTGAAAGGAACATTGCTTTGGGTCACTGCTGAAACAGGTGGAGAGTGGATACGTACGCTAGGGACGATTACAGTTTTGTATTTTGGCTCCCGCTATGTATTACAAGGCGATATGTCTGCTGGGGAACTGGTTGCTTTTACGGTTTTGTTATCAACGGTAACTCAGTCGATCTCCTTTATTATTCACATGCTCGATGATCTGATGGAAGCACGGATTTCTATGGAAAGATTAGACGATGTATTTCAATCACGCCTTGAGCAGTCCGAACAAACGCAGCTTAGAACACTAGTGAATGTGAAAGGTCATGTTTCTTTTGAGAATGTTACCTTCCGTTATGAGGTGGATGGGAAGAATATTATTCAGAACATTAACTTAGAGATGATGGCGGGACAAACTATTGCAATCGTAGGACGAAGTGGGTCGGGGAAATCAACAATTGCGAATTTATTAATGAATTTGTATTCTCCTTCAAGTGGAACGATACGTGTGGACGGACATGACCTGCGAACGATAGATGCACTTTCCTTGCGCCAAAAGATAGGGGTTGTACAGCAAGATACAGCGATTTTTCGGGGGACGATTCTTGAAAACATAGCCTTCGGACAGCAGGATGTCGCCTTTGGTGAAGTGGAAGCCTCTGCGATGTTAGCCGGCGCACATGATTTCATTAATGAACTTCCACTTCGTTATGATACGATGATCGGCGAAGGTGGAATTAGATTATCCGGTGGGCAAGCTCAAAGAATCGCGATTGCACGAGCGCTACTTGGCAATCCCCCGATATTGGTATTTGATGAAGCGACAAGTGCACTAGACACGGAATCGGAAAGAAAGATTCAGAACAATATGGAGCTTATTATTAAAAATAGAACGACGCTGATCATCGCGCATCGTTTAAGTACAGTTAAGCATGCGGATCGTATCATTGTGCTCGACCAAGGCGTGGTTGTAGAAAACGGAACTCATGAAGAGCTTTTGCAGACTCAAGGTCTATATTATTATTTGGTCAGTCAGCAACTATAACGTGTTGGATTAGCCATGTTCATTGAACGTGGTTTTTTGTTTGTTTTCATAGAAAATAAATGGATAAGTTTAACTCCGTTTAAAACATCGTTTAAATTCAGTTTATAAATGGGGTTTACTATCACCATATAATCTGAAACGTTGGGGGAATTACTATGGTGCAAGTACAGAATAAGATTCTAACACCAGACCATAACGAGTGGGCCGTCGAGGCGCGGGGACTGGTCAAAACATTTGGAGACAATCGCGCGGTGGATGGCGTGAATTTGAAAGTGAAAGCAGGTACGATCTATGGCGTACTTGGTCCGAATGGGGCAGGAAAGACAACCGTCATTCGGATGCTGGCAACCTTACTTCGTCCCGATGCAGGTACTGGTCGAATCTTCGGGCATGATGTGGTGAAGGAGTCGCAGATTGTTAGGCAATTAATTGGTGTGACAGGACAATATGCCTCAGTCGATGAGTCATTAAGTGCTACAGAGAATCTTATTATCTTCTCTCGGCTATTAGGGCTTGGGCGCGCAGAGTCGCGGAAAAAAGCAACAGAATTACTGGAAGAGTTTGGTCTGACTGAGGCGGCTAAACGGCCTCTTCGAAATTTCTCTGGGGGTATGCGTCGCCGTCTGGATTTGGCAGCTAGCCTTATTGCACAACCACCTTTAATTTTCCTAGATGAACCAACTACAGGGCTTGATCCTCGCACTCGTTCACAGATGTGGGATACCATCCGTCGATTGGTGAATACGGGATCAACGGTTCTTCTGACTACACAGTACCTTGAAGAAGCAGATCAACTGGCTGATCGGATTGCAGTTATCGATCGTGGGCAAGTCGTTGCAGAGGGGACAGCGGATGATTTGAAAGCGTCAGTGGGTACCACATCACTACACCTAAAGGTTCAACATCTAAAAGATATTGAACTAGCCCGTCAGCGTGTGGAACATGTGCTCCAAATTCAGTCCGTGGTATCGTACGAAACTGGGAAAATAACGGCACCGATGGCGGATGCTGATTTAGTTACAGACTTACTTATTGCACTTCGTGAGGAAGGTATTCACTTGGCTGAGATGAGTGTGCAGAAACCGACGCTTGATGAAGTATTCCTAACGATTACAGGTCATGGTGCTACGGATGAAGCGTCAACAGCGTCCCAAGAGTCAATTGTTAAGGAGGCAGTAAGAGTATGAGAACCACTACAATAAATTCGGGTGTTAACCGCCCATTGAAAAATCATACGAGTTTTCGGCAAGCTGTACGCAACTCGTTAACGATGGCTTATCGTGGGATACTGAAAATTCGACGTACCCCTGAGCAATTGTTCGACGTTACACTTCAGCCAATTATTTTCACTCTGATGTTTACCTATATCTTTGGAGGGGCTATATCTGGTGACGTGGTAAGTTATCTGCCTGTTATTATCCCCGGCATTCTTGTGCAGACTGTAATCACTACCTCCATCGTTACTGGTGTCCAATTACGTGAGGATATGGATAAAGGCGTGTTCGACCGATTCAAATCACTGCCAATAGCTCGAATAGCCCCGTTAGCGGGAGCTTTGTTGGCAGACACGATTAGATACACGATTGCTACTGTGCTTACATTTACCATGGGCTACATTATGGGTTACCGTCCTGATGGCGGTCTGGAACATGTCGCATTCGCTGCGCTTCTTGTTATTGTTTGTGCTTGGTCGATTAGCTGGATTTTCGCTTTCTTCGGTGTGATTGCACGGACTGCTTCTAGTGTGCAGGGGATATCAATGATTGTGTTGTTCCCACTTACGTTTCTATCTAATGCCTTCGTGCCTGTCGATACGCTGCCTAACTGGTTACAATGGTTTGTTAAAGTCAATCCAATCTCACATCTCGTTTCAGCCGTACGACAACTTACTAACTTTGGAACCGTAGGTTGGGATTTCACTATCTCTTTGATCGGAGCAGCTGTCATCGTCGCAATATTTGCACCTATTACGGTACGTGCTTATATGCGTCGGACATAATTCGAAACGAAAAAAAACGGCAGAAATGCCGTTTTTTTGTATTCTCCGCAAAAATCCTCTTTTATTAATTATCGCTTCTAAAGAACGTATGAATTAAATTGGATACTGATCTATCATACAATGTTTTAGCAGTTTCTTCATTTTGAATATGTCCCCCCAAATGCAGATGAATGACGCCATGCAATGACGCCCACACCAGGTTCACAACAAGGAGGGGGTCTTTCTCGTTAATAAACCCTTGTTCGATGGCTTCTGTAATAAGGGCTATCACTTGTTGTAGTGCCGTAAAGATAGCATGTAAACTATCCTCCTCCGGTTTGAATTCGCTAAAGGCTCCTCCGAACATAACCATATAATAGCTGGTATGATTCCGTGAGAAATCCCAATAAGCTTGTCCAAGATCGCGAAGATATAAATTTAGATTGTCTTGTTTTGGGACCGCTTGAAAGGCAGCAGCCAACAATTTACACCCTTGCAGAAAAAGCTCCTTCGCTAAACCTTCCTTGTTTCCAAATAAGTTATAAATGATTTTTGTGGGACATTCCATTTTTTCAGCAACCTTGCGGATGGTTACACCTTCAGGTCCGGATTCATGCATAATGGCCGCAGCGGCTTCGATAATATTCAGTCTTAATATTTCTGCATGCTGTAGTTTTGCTTTTGGGTAGGTTGTAACGGATTGAGTATCTATAGAAGATATTTTGGATTTTTGCATGTAGTTTCACTTCCTTAGAACTTTACTTTAGCTTTTTTTTAAATAGCCGTTAATTCTAAACCTTATTTTACTGATGTAGAAGAGAAATAGCCAATAATTAAATGTAGAACTTTATTTGACAACGCAACCTCACATGGATACAATGATTCATATTGAAACACTGTTTCTAAGTGGTCATTAAAAGGAGAGATGATAGCCATTATACTTATTCAAAATAAATGGACATTAATTACGGGTGCTTCTTCAGGAATAGGTGAAGCGTTTGCTCGAGAACTTGCAGCCAAAGGAAGTCATTTGATATTAGTCGCCCGTTCCGAAGATAAATTGATCGCTTTAGCGGAAAAATTACGAAGAGAATTTCATATTCAAGCGGAGGTTTTAGTTGCTGATTTATCGCTAGAAGGTTCTCCTAGCAGGCTCTATCAACAATGTATGGAACGTGGTTTGAACGTTGATATTCTTATTAATAATGCAGGTTTTGCTACTTATGGGCTTTTTGAACAACTGTCTGGTCCAAGACAACATGAAGAGGTGATGCTAAATGTTTTGGCGGTAGTAGATCTGACCCATTTATTTTTGCCAGAGATGTTAAGAAGAAAAAGCGGAGTGATTATAAACGTTGCATCAACAGCAGCATTTCAACCTCTCCCTAATATGGCTGTATATGGAGCGACAAAAGCTTTTGTATTATCATTTACACAAGCACTATGGGAGGAAAATCGGAAACGGGGAGTACAATTTCTTGCGTTATGTCCAGGGTCTACGGAAACAGAATTTTTTAATGTTGTGGGAGCCGATGAAGCTTCAGTAGGGAAACGAGATACTCCAGAAAATGTGGTTCAAGTCGCTCTTCGGTCGCTTCAAGCTAGAAAAATATTTGCTGTTCCAGGATTTACAAACTATATTTCAGCTCAAATGTCACGGCTTTTCACACGTAAACAAATGCTTTATTTTGTAGGACGTATGCTCCGTACGCGACATTAATAGCTCAGCATTTCGCTTCGATGAAGTAAACGCAGGGTTTGTCGCTTAACCCAAATGAGACAGGTTCACATAAAACCCTACATCTTCATGTTCATCGATGGTAATATGATATGAAAATAAAATGATAAACATGGGAAAGGGAGACAGTATGAGAAACTATCTGATTTTGGGGGCAAGTAAAGGTTTGGGAGATGCATTTGTGAAAGGGTTACCTGAGTCTGGCGATCAAGTTTGGATCGTTTCCAGAAGCAGGCCAGGCAGTCTCAATCTTAATGATGGTATAAAAAGAATCTGGATTGCAGTAGATTTATCGCAGCCAGATGCCGCACAAGTCTTATCAAAGAGCATTCAAACGGAGAAACTGGATGTTCTAGTTTATAACGTAGGCATTTGGGAAAAAGAAGGTTTTGAGTCTCACTATACGTTTGACAAAGATGAGGCAAGTGACATAGCCAACATTATAAATGTGAATATAACTTCAACAATTACCTGCATACAGGCTGTACTGCCTAATCTTCGTCAATCGGAGGCAGGGAAAATTATTCTAATTGGCTCCACAGCAGGTCTGGATCATACCAATAACGCCCAGGTATCCTTTGTAGCTTCTAAGTTCGGTCTGCGTGGCATTACTCATGCATTGCGAGAGCATGTTCGCAAGGATGGTATTGCTGTTACTTGTGTGAATCCGGGTGAGTTGGCAGCAGAAATTCCTTATGAAGATGGCGTGGAAAAGGCCATTGCAGAATATAGCGGCACAAGAATTCCTGTTCAGGACATTGTCTCCATTGTGAAATGTGTCGTTAACCTCTCTAGCGCTTCCTGTGTCAAAGAAATTCAAATTCCTGCAATGTCTGATTTGAATGCATAATAAATCTTAGCTACCCTGTTCATAATTTATAAAAAGCCGCTATCTATGGATTACTCTATGATAGCGGCTTTTTGCTGGTATAAGGCTGTATAGGATGTCAATTAGGGTCATAAAAAGCATGCTCATTTGTAGCATAGAACCGGTTAGGTTTTTTTTCCTATTTTTCCCTAAACTACTTCATCTGTCGTAGTAATTATGTTATACTGCAACTACTACGACAGATGAAGTAATCGAGGAGGTCTACCATTATTGATCAGCAGTGATGTTATACGCGGTTACAATGATACGCTGATCCTCTTCATGTTGCTGGATGGAGAATCCTATGGGTATGAAATTTCTAAAAACATCAGGCAGTTGACGCAGGAGAAGTACATTATGAAGGAGACAACCTTGTATTCCGCTTTTACCAGGTTAGAGAAGAACGGTTACATTGAATCCTTTTTTCAGGATGAGAGTCTCGGTAAGCGGCGTACGTATTATCGGATTACTTCGCTAGGTCTCGCCTATTATAAGGAGAAATGTGAGGAGTGGAAGGTTACTCAGGAAGTTGTTAACCAATTTATCAGAGAGTGGTGATAGAGCATGGAGACGATTGTAGTATATCTGGATAATATGTTCGCTAACCTTCCAAAAACTCCGGAACTGGAGCGTTTGAAGCGGGAGCTGCTGTATGGTATGGAGGAGAAATACCAGGAGTTGAAACATGATGGCAAGTCGGAAAATGAAGCGATCGGTGTCGTTATTTCGGAATTCGGTAATATTGAAGAGTTGACCGCTGAGCTCGGTATCCAGCCTGTCGAATCGGAGCAGGTTGTGAATGTTCCTGTGCTAACAGAAGATGAGGCTTATGCTTATGTGGCTGCCAGACGTAGGGCAGGGATGTGGACTGGTATCGGCGTTTTTCTCTGTGCATGTGGAGTGGCGTTTTTGATTGGTCTTGATACACTGTTTGAACATAAAAATGCTATTGTGGCTGATAAAGGCTCGATGTTAGGGCTTGTAGGAATGTTCATGCTGGTTGCTGTTGCGGTGGGAATGTTCATCTATAGCGGAATGAAGCTTGAGCGCTTCAAACATCTGGAACAGGGCTTTCAATTACCTTATGCGCTCAAAGCGGCACTTCAACGCAGCCAAGCCCTTTATGCCCCGACCTATCGCCTTTCACTGATAACAGGCGTTTGCCTGTGCGTGTTATCACCAGCTTTTATCTTCGCAACTTCATTTGTTAACGATGACTATACTCCATATGGAGTTGTTGCCTTTTTACCGATCGCGGCAGTGGCGGTGTTTCTGTTCATCTATTACGGTAATATCCAAGGTGCATATACAAAGCTGCTGGAGGAGCCGATAATTACTGCACAAAAGAAGGAAGAGGACCGATTTATAGGAGCTGTGGGGGCGATATTGTGGCCTTTGGCGACAGTGATCTTCTTGTTCACAGGATTTGTCTATCAGCGCTGGGATGTCAATTGGGCCGTATTCCCGATTGCCGGCATTCTCTCTGGCATGTTCAGCAATATCTATCATATTACGAAACGTAAAAATGTCTCCTAAGAGGTTCTCAACAATCATGATTTAAATAAATAGGAGAGTAACGCAAGGAATAAAATAGGCAGTTTACCAGTATGAAAACTAACTGGTAGGCTGCCTATTTGTGTTGAAGTTTAATAGAGCGCTTTCGTGGATCTATTAAAACAGTAGACCAATAAATTTTCAGCTTATATTGGACATATATTGGGCGGACGAGAATATGAATATACAATAATACTCTTGTTGAAGAAGACGAAAATACATTAACGGTTAGGAGAAATGAGCGATGGAATTTGAACTGGGCAGCATTTTGAAGCTAGTAAAACGTAAGCTGCTGTTCATCATTGTGTTATGTATTGTTTCGGTCGGTCTCGCTAGCTTCGTTAGCTACTATGTTTTGAAGCCGAAATATGAGGCGACAGCTTCTATTCTTATTCAAGGGGACAGGCAGCAGAAGGCAATCAATGACATTATGGCTGGGCAAAAACTAGTAACCACTTACGGGGAAATTATCCGAAGCAGCAGAATTGCTGAGGAGGTCGTTAGAAGGCTGCAATTAAATATGACCCCTGAAAAACTATTAGAAAAAGTTAAGACAAGAACTAGTAGTGAGTCATTAGTGACGACGGTAATTGTTACGGATTCTAATGCTCAGCGGGCTACGGATATCGCAAACGGTTTTGGGGAGGCCTTCAACGAGAACATTCAAGCCATTATGGGGGTAGAAAATGTAGTGTTTCTCGACCGAGCCAAAGTTCCTTTTGAGGCGATCTCACCCAAACCTGTCTTTAATATGGTTGTTGCTTTCGGACTTGCATTGATTGCTGGGGTCGCGTTTTCCATTCTACGGGAATTGGCAGAAAAACCTGTGAGGAGCGCCAAAAACATTCAGTTGGATTTGCAGCTTCCTCTGCTAGGAACGGTGGGGAAATTGAAGCCACGGAAACGGCGGGCGAAATCGAAATCCAATTCAGTAGAAGGAGCCACCAGACATGAAGAAGAAAACGCCAAAATTGTATTGCCTGGAACAACCGAAATCATCTAATGGAGATCAATTCCGAACGATTCGCTCCAATATTCGCTATACCCGAGTAGGTGGAGAAATCCGATCTTTATTAGTCACAAGCTCTCTTCCAGATGAAGGGAAGTCGACAGTAGCGATGAACTTGGCCATAGCTATGGCGGAAACGGGCAGAACCGTGCTGCTGATCGATGGAGACTTGCGCACGCCAACTGTGCATAAGGCATTCGATTTACCCAATTGGGTCGGGTTAAGTAGCATCCTAGTGGATCAAACCCGATTGGAGGATTGTATTTTTTCTATTGAGGATTCAGAGGGGCTTTCAGTACTGACCTCTGGTCCAATCTCACCGAATCCGGCGGACTTACTAGGATCAACAGGAATGAAGAGGTTATTTGCAGAGCTTAGTGAGCGATTTGATACGATTGTTATCGATTCTTCTTCGGTGTTAATGCCCTTCTCGGATGCGCTTATCTTGGCAAAGATGACAGAGGGTGTACTGTTAGTAGTTAAATCTGGGAAAGTGCTCTTGAAGCATACGAACTCTGCCAAACAGATGCTTGAGCAGCAAGGTGCACATGTATTGGGAGCAGTTCTGAATTATCGAAAAAGTAGCAAGCGTTACAAGATTCGCGGTGAAGATTTTGCCGATTGGGCTTCATCTTCTGGAATGGTCTAACGGATATGACCTTTGCTTCTCTTCGATATTTATTCGGGAATATCACTTATGCAGGTGCTCAGTTTGTGATTGTAATTCTGCTTAATAAGTTTGGATCATCCGAAATTGTTGGGCAATATTCGTTAGGTCTTGCTGTGACGGCTCCCATCTTCATGTTGTCGCATCTGCACCTGCGCTCGGTCTTGATAGTTGATGCCTCTGGGAAATATATTTTCGGAGATTTTTTTGGCCTTCGACTCGTGACAACCGCTGTTGCATTCACGATTACAGCAGGTTGTTGCATCGTCGGTGGTTTTGATTGGAATACAGCTATAGTCATATTTTTCATCGGATTGTATAGAATTGTTGAGTCGGTCAGCGATATTTTGTTGGGCATCGTTCAGAAGCAAGAGAAGTTAGATCAAATATCTTTCTCGAGAACCGCTAAAGGATTATTCTCCATACTTGCCTTCGCCCTCGTATTTATCCCTACTCAGAATCTCATTCTAGCATTGTTAGTCATGATCATCGGATGGTTAGCAATAACGATTGCATACGATGCTCGTAAAGCGAGAGTCTTCACATCGCTCAGGCCACTTTTTAACAAAAGACAATTGTGGGGCTTGCTGATCATCAGTTCACCCCTAGGCATTGTGCTCGCGTTAATGTCGCTAAATACCAATATTCCATTATACGCAATCTCTTACTTTAAAGGGGAACATGATTTAGGTATATACGCTACGCTCTCATACATGATTGTTGCCTGCAACGTTATTGTTACTGCGCTCGGTGAAGCGATAACGCCACGTCTTGCCCGTTGGCATGCTGCTGGGCGTCATAAGGAGTTTGTTACTTTGCTCAGTCGAATGATTGCAATGGGGGTTGGAATTAGTGCGGTTGCTTGTTTGATCGGGTGGATATTTGGGTCTCAGGTGCTAACCCTTTTATTCAGTCCAGATGTGGCTGCAGAGATAGGTTTATTTCATTGGTTGCTCGTTTCTACCTTGTTGGTGTTTGTATCGTCTTACCTGTGGTATGCCATAACGGCTACGGGCAAGTACAAAGCGCAGATTCCGTTGTTTCTTTGTTCAGTAATCACTAATGGGCTTACTTGTCTGATCTTCGTACCCATTTTCGGGGTGATAGGTGCTGCGATGGGGGCTAGTTTGGCTTTATTCGTTCAGATGATTGGCAGTGTGATCGTGCTTTACTTGGTAATTCGTCAGGCAAGGAAACAGGTACAACGGGAATTGGCCGCATAAGTGAGGCAATTTCTCATACGAAAGTAGGGGCTTGTATGACATCTGTATCCGTTGTAGGGAAACCCTACACCATGCGTAATTTATTTCTGTTTGCGGTTATGGGTTACATCATCTGCCTTCCGGCCCAAATTGACTTCGGTGGCGCCTTTCGAATCGCACCCTCTGATCTTTTCGTGATGCTTGGTTTGTTTACGGCTGGTATACACCTCAAATTGGACCGTAGGCAGTTTAGTTCATGGCATTGGGGAATGTTGTTTATTTTCGTCCTAGCTTCGTTTGTATCCATTTGGCGCAATGGATTCATTACGCAATACGCTCTATTGCAAAAAGATTTTGGGTTTATACTCCTGCTGCTGACGTATATCATGCTTGTTCAAGCTATAGATAGCTGGGATCGGTTATATAAAATGCTACGTGCTTTTCTGATCAGCGTGCTGATCTTCAATAGTCTAGCTTTGTTCGACTTCTTTAGTGGAGTTAAGGTTCCATATATGGTGCAAGATGGTCGTCTCTCCGGGATGTTAATTGATCCGAATGCATACGGCGGGTTACTAGTAACGGCTTTTGCCATTCATATCATGACGAGTGGGAACGGAGTGAAGTTACTTAGGGGATGGGTGAGCACGCTAGCGACGATTACCTTAGCCGGGGGAATCATGATGACCTTTTCGCGATCGTCATGGATTGGTCTGTTCCTTGTTCTACTTACGCTTCTCCTGACGAATCCTTCTCGACTTCTAAAGATCGGCATGGGGTTTAGTGTCGCGTTTGGAGCACTGTTGTTGTATAAAGGTACTGCTTATCTGGATGTACTTGGGAATATGGCTAGTAGACCCTCGCAGATTCAATCACGACTTGACATCATTGGGAAGGCAGTAGATTGGATCGCCCAAAGTCCATTATTAGGGATTGGACTTGGTAGCTATAACTATGAATTGCGGATTATTATCCATAATACTCCGATTTGGTTTATGACGGAATTTGGCTTACTAGGCTTGATCGTGTATGGCGGATTCATGATCTGGTTCTTCATCGTCGGGCTCCGTTCTTATCGCGCGGCAGATAAGGTGAACAGACCGATCATTATGGCATTACTGCTATCTCACGCAGCGATGATTGGACTTTCGATGGGCATTGAAGCCTTATTCCAGCGGTACTGGTGGTTCATGATGGCTATGAACGCGGCTTGCATCCGATTAACGAAAACGGGGTGGAAAGGAGTGATGCGGTATCGAACCAAAGGCATCGAAAAGTCAACTGGTCGAAAGCTACGGCAACAAGCAGAACAAGCGCAATAACAAGAGGTTCGGGAGTAAAGCTGCTGAAGACTGTGGGCCGGTAAGAGTCGCTTTTGTAGCCTCCATTTTCGGGCATTTTGAGAGTTTCCATCTACCTTACATGGAGTTGTTGCAGCAAAAGGGATGTGAAGTGCATGCTTACGCACAACCTGGTGAAGCGAGATTACGGTTAGAAGAGAAGGGAATCGTCTGCCATGATGTGCCCATCCAGCGCAGTCCTTTGCAGATGCAGAACTTGGCGGCTCTAAGGATGTTAACGGAAAGCTTCAAGAAGGAGGGGTTTCAGTTCGTCCATGTACATACGCCAGTTGCTTCGATTCTCGGACGGCTTGCAGCCTATAGAGCAGGTATACCTTGCACATTGTATACAGCTCACGGCTTTCATTTTTTCAAGGGAGCCCCTTTAGTGAATTGGATGCTTTATTATCCGCTGGAGCGGTTAATGGCACGCTGGACAGATGTGCTGATCACCATAAATAGTGAAGATTATACACGTGCCCAGAAATTTTCTGTACGGAAAAAAGTGATCTATGTGAGTGGTGTAGGACTCGATCTCCAGGTTTACAGCAGCGAACGTGATCATCCTGAAGTTGAGACAGAGAAGGCAGATAGGCGGCGCCAACTATTTGATCTTCCAAAAATTGAGCATGATGAACCGCCCTTCATCATCCTATGCGTTGCTGAGCTTAACGCCAACAAGAATCAGAAGCAGTTGATTGAAGCGCTGGGTCAGTTAGGGGCTCGAGCTGCTAATATTCATCTGGCTTTTGCGGGTACGGGGCCGCTTGAGCAGACACTATTGGAACTTGCTAATCGGCTAGGTGTCAGCGATCGCGTACATATGCTTGGATATCGTAGAGATATTCCTGAACTGCTTAGAGCTTGTGATGTTGCTGCACTTGTGTCCTATCGGGAGGGATTACCTCGGGCGATTATGGAGGCGATGGCAGTAGGAAAACCTGTTATCGGTACACATATTCGGGGGATTCGTGATTTGATCGAACATGAGTCAACAGGCATGTTAGTTCCCGTTGATGATATTGCCGCTACCGCTAAGGCATTTATTCAACTACGAGATGATTCAGCATTAACCACAGCGATGGGAGAAACAAACAAGGAGAGTATCATTCGCTACGGATTGCCTGCAGTACTCCGTGAAATGGACTCGATCTATATAGAAGCATTGAATAAGAAGGAAAGAAAGAGAGTTCCGTCTGAAATGCAGCCTAGCCTGTCGGGAGATTGATCATTCACTCACACATAAAAGTCGAGTAAATGAACTTTTAGTTAATTAGGGAGAAAGAAGTGATGAGAATGCGGATCGTCCGTTTGGTCATGTTGGATGCGGGGATTATTGCGGCTTCAGTGTGGCTTGTGTTTTTACTTCGGTTTGATTTTCAAATCCCTGAGATGTACGTGTGGATGCTTCCGTGGGCTATATTGATTCACATTGCGGTGTATGCGGCCTTCTCATTTGGATTCAAAGTGTATAACAATATCTGGCGATACACGGGAATGAGAGAGTTGTTGCAGCTGCTGAAAGTGAGTGTATTAACACTTGTTGGCGTGATTGTTGTCAACGTATCCGCACATGCAGTAGTTCCTTCCTATCGACTACCGATTTCTATTTATTTTGCAGCGGGTTATGTGTTCCTCGGCATTGTTGGGTTACGAATGGTTAAACGTCTTCTTAATGATGGGTTTGAGACAACGGGTACGAAGGAGGCCTTCGAAGGTAATCTTCTAATCGTAGGGGCTGGTAAGGCAGGAATCCTCGTTACGAAAGATATCAAGCATTCAAGATTCAAATTTATGAATCCGGTCGCCTTCATTGATGATGATATATCCAAACAAAAGCTGGAAGTAATGGGGCTCCCGATTGTGGGTAACCGAAATTTCATTCCAGAAGCCGTGGATCAGCTGGATATTGCATTCATTATTATTGCCCTTCCGACTGCACCACAAAACGACTTAATGGAGATTATCGAAATCTGCAAGTCAACCAAAGCACAGGTTAAGCTAATGCCTAGTATGACAGAAATTTTGGACGGGAAAATGGCAGTTAATCGAATCCGTGAAGTGTCCGTAAATGATTTGCTGGGAAGAACTCCTGTTGAGATTAACACGGAGGAGATTCGCGAGAATTTAGGGAGTGAGTGTATCCTCATCACGGGTGCTGGAGGCTCCATCGGTTCGGAACTGTGCCGGCAGCTAGCTGCATATCGTCCGAAGGAAATGCTGCTTCTTGGGCATGGTGAGAACAGCATTTACCTTATTGAACAAGAGCTGCGTCAGCTATATCCCGATCAGAAGATTCAACCCATCATAGCGGATATTCAAGATGTGTCGCGGATCGATAGTGTATTTCAAAATTTCCGACCTACGATCGTGTATCACGCCGCAGCGCATAAACATGTTCCACTTATGGAGATGAACCCGGTCGAGGCGGTTAAGAACAACGTTATCGGAACAAGGAATGTTGCGGAGGCGAGCGCCAAATATGGTGCAAAGCGGTTCATTCTCATCTCTTCAGACAAAGCGGTTAATCCAACCAGTGTCATGGGAGCTACGAAGCGGGCTGCAGAAATGATTATTAATGATCAGAATTCATCCAGCAAGACGGTTTTTGCCGCTGTCCGTTTCGGAAATGTACTCGGTAGCCGGGGAAGTGTTATTCCGTTATTCAAAAGACAGATTGAGAGTGGTGGCCCGGTTACAGTCACCCACATGGATATGGTGCGGTATTTCATGACGATTCCTGAAGCGGTGCAATTGGTTATTCAAGCGAGTGTACTGGCACAAGGCGGCGAGGTGTTCGTGCTTGATATGGGTAAGCCAGTTCGGATATACGATCTAGCAAGAGATTTAATACGTCTGTCCGGCTTAGAACCCGATAAAGATATCCCCATTGTGATCACAGGTATTCGTCCTGGAGAGAAATTATATGAGGAACTCCTGACGGAAGAGGAAGGGTTGATGGTTACCAATAACTATCGCATCATGATCAGTCGTCCTCAAAGTGTATCCAGATCTGAATTGAATTTGGTTCTTGGAGTTCTGGAGAATTTGTGCAAACGGTACGAATTTGTGCCGAGCAGTTATCAAATTAAGAAATTATTAAAGCAGCTTATTCCGAGCTATTCGGGCTTTCAAGAAGAACCACAGGTTGTTACTCATGAGCTTGAACGGATCAAATCCGAAGTTCATGCGGGGATCTAAGCGATGAAGTCGTTTATGAGAAGTTGGAAAAAGAGATTGCATTTGCGTGGCAAGAGCGACAGGAAATTCACAAGAAAGCAAATAGTCATGAGGCGAATCGGAAGATTCGCCCTGATTGGTTTTCTAATTGTGATTGTCGTTGGTGGGATTTGGATTAGAGGGGTGTTAAATCCTGAACAGCGTTTTCAAAAGGCGGTCCTTAATCCATTGACGATACCTAGCTCTAAAATTTCTGTGGTTCCTGTGGGGAAAACGCAGTCGGAAGAGACTTCGAAAAGCCCAGTAAATACGGAGATTACGGTACCTCCATCATCTGAACCAACAGCGACAACATCTGCATCCGATAAAAAAACTTCATCCTTCAATGTTGTACTCATTGGAACTGATACGTGGGGCGGGGAGATTTCGCGTGCAGACACCATCATGGTTGTACATGTGATGCCGGAACAGCGGAAGGTGAACATCGTCTCTGTGCCGCGTGATACAAGGGTTTATGTCCAAAATGTCGGATATACCAAAATTAACCATGCTCATATTGTTGGGGAATCCAAAGGTGGGAATGAGCAAGGAACACTGACGCTTATTCAAGCAGTGAGCGACTTTATGAATATCCCCATTCATCATTACATCAAGACGAACTTCTCAGGTGTTCGTGATTTCATCGATTCGATCGGTGGGATTGATATGGTGATCGATCAGGACGTGACCATAACGCCAGAGATTACTATCAAAAAAGGTGAACAGCATCTAGATGGCGTACATGCACTCTATCTTGCAAGGGAGCGGTATTCTACTCCGAACGGTGACTTTAGTCGTCAAGAAGAGCAATTCAATATCGTTAGAGCTGTGGCCAATAAGCTACTCAGTCCTGAGCATCTTCCGGATCTGGCGGGATTACTACTCCATGAAAAGAAAGACATTATCGATACAAGCTTTAGCGACAGTGATTTGCTCAGCTTAGCTTGGTTATTCAAGGGGATAACTTCCGATGACTTTCAATACGAGCAGATACCAGGTAACAACAGTTTTGGTCCTGATCCGCTAGTTGGAACCAAGGTGTACTACTGGAGTGCTGATTTAAAACAGGTGAATTCACTTAAGGAACGTCTTTTTACGGATTAAGAGAAAGGCGGGAGGAGTACTAACATGTATCGCCATATGAAACGAGGCTTCGATCTTGTGGGAGCGATCGTTATGTTATGTATATTTAGTCCAGTCATGGCTGTGGTGGCGGTGTTGATTCGAATAAAGCTTGGAAGCCCAATCTTATTCAAGCAGCAGCGACCTGGACGGGGAGAGAAACCCTTCTTCATCTACAAATTCCGGACCATGGCTGAACTGTATGACACGCAGGGTCAGCCGTTACCTGATGAGCGACGATACATCAAGTTTGGCGGAATCATCCGAAAGCTAAGTCTGGATGAATTACCGCAATTGGTGAATGTTGTTAAGGGAGAAATGAGCCTGATTGGTCCAAGACCTTTGCTCATGCGGTACAGCCCTTACTATTCCGAACAGGAGAGGCTGCGTTTCTCAGTAAGACCGGGAATTACGGGATTAGCACAGGTGTCAGGACGCAATACTTCGTCATGGAAAGACCGACTTTCGTATGATGTCACTTATGTCGAGAATTTAAGCTTCAGACTGGATGCGCTGATATTATGTAAGACCGTCTTGAAGGTGATTCGCCAAGATGATGTTGTAGCCAATCCAGGTCGGCATAGCCTTCCTCTGGATGAGTATAGGCTGAATAAAAAGGAGGGCCAGGCATGAATGTGCAGTTTAGACCGCTGCATGAAGACGATATACATCATGCATGCCGGCTCTTAAAGAGCAACTTACCGGAGCATGTTTACAATCAAACGATATTTGCTTGTGCTGGTTATCCGGCATATCTACAAGCAGCTTGTAAGTGTGGAGGACATTCAGCCACATTATTGATTGGAGCTTATATTGGAGAAGCGCTCATTGGATTCGCTGAATGGCGAAGAATGGAACAAATGTTGGTTCTGAATAATTTAAATGTGGATGCGGCTTATCGTAAGGATGGTATTGGCGGCATGCTCATGGCATACGGAGAGAAATTAGCAAAAAGGGATGACATTAAGAAGTTGGTGCTGGATGTGTTCTCATGGAATGAACAGGCTCATGCTTGGTATCTTCGTCTAGGTTTTGTTGAAGAAGGACGTACTTATTGGTATGTGAGGGATTTGGATCGTTCATTCGTGGGTAGTGCAGATTTTATTGCTGCTGGATCACATATAGATGATGAGGAAGTGGCGTACATCATTGATGATTACCCGATGGCAGAGGCGCATCATCTAAAATACGGATTCTCTTCTTTTAGGATTAGAACGAAACAGAAGACTTCAGTTGTGGGTCGGCTCGGCGAGCGGTATTTTCGCATCCAACTGCAAAGTGGAGAGTGGGACGGCGGGGAATCACTAACCGATGTGTTACTCGACCTAGACCGTGAGAGAAAGTTGTTATTGCTCTCATCCGATGCATTTCTACGTGAGAGAGATCCTGCGCTAAGCTTAAGCACTGAAAGCATACGTATGATCAAGATATTAGATTAGCAGCGAATGCTTCCGAAGTAAGCTTTGTCTAAGTACCTCAAGGAAGGATACGCTAACTTAACTTTTAGGAGGTGACGTATGAGTAATTTCATTATACTTAACAGCTCGCTTTCTGAAGAATGGGATGCTTATTTGATTCAGATGGATAAGAAGGATATCTATTTCTCAGCAGAGTTTTTTCGAATGTTCGAGGATGATCTTCAACAGGCAGAGTTGTTTGTTTTTAAGCAGGGTGAGAAGCTCATCATTTATCCTTATTTACTACGTTCCATAAGTCATCTTCCAGCACTCATCCAACTGGGACTTGAAGGGGAATGGTACGACATCAGTACACCTTATGGATACGGGGGACCGATATCTAATGTGCCTAGAGGAGCGGAACGATCGGAGCTCTATCGACAATTCAGTGAAACGTTCACAGATTATTGCAGAGAGAAAAGAATTATGACCGAGTTCGTAAGATTTCATCCTTTCATAGGCAATGCCACCGAAGCCCAAAACGGGCTTACTGCGGAGTTGAATCGGAATACAGCATATATAGATTTGACCGTTGGCTCAGAGTCAGCACTAATTCAGAACTATGGCGGCAATCATAAAAGAAATATTCGTAAACTAAAGTCAGCGCCATTTACCATTCGAAAGTCGGAGCTTAAGGATCGGATTGAGCCTTTCACCGAATTATATTACGGCACGTTAGATGATTTACAAGCGGATCCCTTTTATTATTTTCCTCAAAAATTTATAGAAGATACAAGCCTTTTGCCAGAGGGACGGGTAGCGCTGTTCGAGGCGATGGATGGGGAAAAGGCGGTAGCCGCAAGTATTGTGCTCCTTGATCGGCCTTGGATGCATTATCACTTATGTGGTTGGGATCGAGCTTATCTGCAGTGGTCACCCACCAAACTTCTCATCCACTCAGCAGCGTTGTGGGGGATGGAGAATGGATACGAAAAATTCCATCTCGGTGGAGGATATACAGGTAACGACGAACTATTTCAGTTCAAACTAAAATTTGCGACTCAACTAGAACCACTGGACTATTACCTAGGTAAGCGAATATTTTTCCCCGAGGTGTATGAACGAATAATGTCGCTCTATGACTCCGGGGGGGCGGGGAATTACTTTCCACTCTACCGGCATCCCTCTTTTCTGAATCAAAATATCATGGACCATGCTCTGAAGTAATTCAATAAGATATGTAATCCATCTGGATTAAAGCATCCAAATGGAGAAAGGAGCAAGGCATGAGTATTCGTCAACCAAGCATTCTACCACGAATCTTGTTATCTCCACCGCATGTGAGTGGACGTGAACAGGCTTATTTGGAGGATGCCATTCACTCTGGCTGGATCGCTCCCATAGGACCACAAGTCGATGCTTTCGAACGGGAGATGGCCGACTATACAGGTTCAAAGGGTGCACTTGCATTAAGCTCTGGAACAGCGGCAATTCATCTTGCACTGCGTCTTGCCGGTGTTTCTCAAGGAGATTACGTGATTTGTTCGACGCTCACGTTCGTAGCCAGTGCCAATCCTATTCTATATTTAGGAGCTACACCTGTATTCGTAGACTCAGAGCCGGAGACATGGAATATGTGTCCACTAGCCTTTCAGCGGGCCTGCCAGGATTTAAATGACAGAGGGCTACTGCCGAAAGCAGCCGTTGTTGTCAATTTGTACGGGCAGAGCGCAGACATGGAGCCGATTGTAGAAATCGCGAATCGTTATGGTATTACATTGATAGAAGATGCGGCTGAATCTCTAGGTGCTTTTTATCATGGAAAGGCTAGTGGTACTTGGGGGCGCTTTGGAATTTATTCTTTTAACGGTAATAAAATCATTACAACCTCAGGTGGAGGTATGCTTGTATCGGATGATACCGAAGCATTGGAACAGGCTCGTTTCTGGTCTACGCAAGCGCGTGACACTGCACCACATTATCAGCATTCCGAAATGGGTTACAACTACCGTCTCAGCAATCTGTTGGCAGCAATAGGCCGCGGTCAGTTGGAGCTACTAGAGGAAAGAGTTGAACGGCGTAGACATATTTCTCGAGTATATTCAGAACGATTGGGATCCGTTCCAGGTCTTCATTTTATGCCGGAAGCACCTAATTGTCGCAGTACACGCTGGTTAAGTGCGCTAACGATTGATGAAGAGATCGCGGGCTTCTCCTCTAATCAACTTTTAAAGTGCCTGGAATTTAACAATATAGAAGCTAGACCTGTATGGAAACCACTGCATTTGCAGCCGCTGTTCGAGAATGCCTTCTATTATCCATACATGGAGGGACATAGTGTATCTGATCAATTGTTCACAAAAGGTGTATGTCTACCCTCTGGAAGCTCCTTATCGGATGATGATCTGGTTCGTATAATGGATGCAATAGAGTCATGCATTCAGAACCGCTGAATGTTTACTTGGCAACCCAACCGTTAGCACCGGTTCCGCTTTCCTTCACGTAAAAAGTAGCTTTAGCTACACCATCTGTTCGCATAGCCAGACTGCCAATCGGAGCGGTTATCGTTCCCTCTGGCGAACCTTCCACGATAAATACTGCAGGAAGCAGTGTTCCACCAACGAGTCGGACTGCCCGTTTGAAGTTGCCATAGGTAGAGAACCATTCAGTAATAGCATACGGATTATACACGGTGCCAAGGGAAGTGCCTTGCATGGCAACCAATGTTTCAAATTCTAGAATGCGTTTTACCTTCACAGAACGGGTATCAAATACCGCTACATTGTTCAAATGCAAGAAAGGCTTAGCCGAACCATAAGAAGAGACTAGTACTACCTGATTGGTCCCGCTGTTACGAACGATCATATTGTCAACAGTAACCATGGTGTCTGACTGTGTAGCGAACAAGTATAGAGAACTCCCTACTAGATCCTGTGCATCCATAGTCCCCACATAAAGATCTCCTCCGTCGATTCGGACTCCGCTAGCTAAGCTGGAGCCTGAGCCGTACACTCCTAACGATCCGATATGCAATCTTGGTTTACCTCCAGCAGCATTAAACGCAGCAAAGATAGCCGGACCACCGATGCCATCGAAGCTTGCACTAGCGATATCAATAAATTGTGAATAGATCGTCTGTAGACCATAACTAGCTTTATGATCGGTAGAACGAATAAATAAGTTACTGATTTTTAACGTTAGTCCATAAGAGAGTATAGCAGGACTCGCCGATCCACTAACACGCATATCAAGTGAACCGATGTCGAGGGTCCAGAGTCTAGCGATTTCATCTGTAAGTCCTGCTGAGAGATCATTACCGAAACCAGTAGTAGTCAAGGAATCAAATCGTTGATAAAAGCTGCGAGTACCTTTGAACTCATCGGGCTCCAAGTCTAGTGAGTTGGCTCCAGTGAAGCTAGGTGCTCCGCCGCGACTGTTGTTCAGGACAGCACTGTTGACATGAAGTTGGTCTACAAAATGGATGACGAAGTTCTTGCGTCCAGCCGTTTCACAGCGCGCATACCCGATCTGAACGTTAACGGATGGAATCGCTTCTGTACCTCCAATAAAAATATTGTCACCGTAGCAATCATGGGAGTATACCGATTCGATGGATATATTTTGCGAAGAAGAAATGAACAAGCCGTGAAGCTGATCGTTGACGTTTGTTTTCACAGTCGAAGCACTTCCATCAATTTCGAGATCGCCTGTTATCGTGATATCAGAGGCGTTTAGGATGACAAGTACTCTAGTATCTGAAGGAGGGTTCGAAGCCAGTGACAGCTTAGATCCTGGTTCAAAGCTTAGATTAGTTCCGGTTGGTATACGAAGACACCACCATTCAAGGCTGGAAGGATTACGCATGCGGCCTGAAGATACTTTATATACACCAGGCGGGAAAATAACAACCTTGCGTTTGGCATTTCCGGCATTGATTGCATTTTGAATCGCGATGGTGTCATCTTTAGTACCATTCCCTTTAGCGCCATAGGATCGAACATTCACGTAACCGTTAGTTTCAGGGTCTAATTTAATAGAAGTGACCGCGCCGTCCGCAATCACGGACGTTGTTACAGAATTATCTGGAATAGGTGCAGTTGCCATATACTTCACTCCTTTATTTTTTGATTTGAAATATAAGAAAGTCATCGTTATATACATCCTTATATTTCTACGAGTAACGGTTGTCGTCCATATTGAATGACAACATCGTTTCTTCTTAAGTATTTTATGTGAACTTTTCTACTGATGCACGGTACAAAGAGCACCTTACAGGGCGAAAGGAGTTTTTTATTTGAAGGTTTTAGTAACCGGGGGGCTTGGTTTTATTGGGTCACATGTTGTTGATCGGCTCATAAGTGAGGGGGTTGAAACTGTAATAGTGGATAATTTATCGGGTGCTTCCGGCTCGTTCTATAGAAACCCTTCTGCACTTCTGTATCCGTACGATATTCGAGATGAGACATTGGGTGAAGTTTTTAGCCGAGAGAAACCGGATGCGGTCATTCATCTGGCTGCACAGATCGACGTAAGAGAATCACAGCGCAATCCTTTGTTTGATGCGAATGTGAATATTGTTGGCACACTAAATGTCCTGCGGATGTGTGAGGCCCATCAGGTTGAAAAGATCGTGTACGCCTCGTCGGCTGCTGTATATGGTAATCCTGAATATTTGAGCATTGATGAGAGCCATCCCTTAAATCCTGAGTCCTGCTATGGCGTATCCAAAAGTGTCCCTGAGTCCTACATTCGAATGTTTGCCAGCATGCATGGGCTGAAGTATACCATTCTCCGTCTTGCGAATGTTTATGGCCCCCGGCAAAGCTCACATGGGGAAGCGGGTGTCGTATCGATTTTTCTGGATCGCATGAAGCAAGGCAAGGAGCTTGTGATCTATGGGGATGGGGAACAAACCAGAGATTTTGTCTTTGTTGAGGATGTGGCACAGGCGTTTGTAGATGCGGCTCGTTCAAATGACAGAGTGGATAATCAGATCATAAATATAGGCTGTGGAGTGGCTACCTCTATTAATACGATTGTGGAGATGATAGGCGGCATTACAGGTCGCGAATCCCAAACGATTAATGAACAGGCACGGCCGGGAGATATTCTTCATAGCTACTTGAACAATAGGAAAGCAAACGAGTTGATGTCCTGGTCTCCTAACCATAACCTTCACCAGGGACTCAAAAAGACGATTGCAGCCCGATTGACTGTAGGCAGTGCTGTGGACCATTAAACGTAAATATTGAAAGGGGTCATCCCCATGGAACGGAAATTGAATTCTGAAATGTTTGTTCTGCGTAGTATAGCCTGCTTGAGTATTGCGCTACTACATGCCTTATATCGTGTCTATGATGATGGAAATACACCTTGGGTGGAGTCGGTGGGTCTGTTGCTTACGTTTGGCACACCGGTATTCGTATTTATCTCTCAATTCGTATTGTCTTTTGCTTACCCTGAGGGAATACCCGTGAGATTTTGGGAGAAACGAATCAAGTATATTTTACTTCCCTACTTTTTTTTCGGAGCTTTGTACGCCGGGTTAAAAGGAGTGGATATGGCAAGCAGTGAGGGGATTCCGCTTCTTCAAGCTTTTTGGTATTTCCTTTGGCGTCATTTGTTACTTGGTGATTTTCATGGCTACTTTATCCTCATTATTTTTCAGTTTTACGCCTTGTTCCTCTTATTTCAAAAGCATGCCAAAAAGTTTACTCCACGCTCCATACTGATTGCCTCATTCGTTATAAACGTAGTGTACTTAGGTTTCTTCAATTTTACCAAACCCGCAGATACGGTAGCTGCTCAATATATTTGGGATAAATTGTATTGGGTTTTCTCTCCGGGGTGGATATTCTACTTTACTCTGGCTTATTACTTGGGGCGAAATGAGAGTTGGTTCCGGGAAAAATTAAAACAGTTTCGAGTAGCAGTCTTCATGCTTCCGGTTATAACTGGGGCACTTGTGCTGTTTGTGAACGGACAAGGCTGGATTACGGCGCATAGTTCGAAGAGAATTGATATGTTACTTTTCGCTATGAGTATGATTCTACTACTCTTCACAGTAGCTTCTTCATTGAAAAAAGTGCCGCGCGTGCTAGAGTGGAGCAGTAGATACTCCTTTGGTATATACTTGCTTCACCCGTTGCTGTTGGCTTTGTTTGTTAAGCTTCCTTCTTCATTCGGGTTGCAAAATCTGGGTCTATTCAGTGTTCTGTTGCAGTTTATCGGGTGCGTGGTTGGCTCAGCGATCATCATGAACCTAGCGAATCGCATTCCTGGCGGAGCCTTTGTATTCGGTAGAATCGGGATAGGAATCAATCAAAGAAAACCTCCGAAACCGCTGGATAAGCCCATAAGCTCGAGTATTGGAAACATAAATTAGCTTAAAAATTGACCACTACATGCCGTTTTCAGGTGCTTAGTGGTCTTTTATTTTTTCTTGGTAAATCGCCGATGCATCAAATTAGTAGCTTAGTCCCAGTTTAATTATGTGTTGTATCCAGATCGAGTATTGCCCTGCTACTTCGGATGATGGACAAAATCATTAAAAATAAGCGCTCCACTGTCCGATCTATAATCGAGGGGATCTAAAATAGTTGGAATTATTGGGGAATCCTATTATAATGGGTTTCTTGATTCACAGTAATCATGAATATTTAACCAATTACATCCAGAGAAAAATGCGGGCGCGCAGACATAGGAGGAAATGAAAAGTGGAACTTGGAGTTAGCACATTTGTTGAGACAACCCCCGATGCCCATACGGGTGAGACAATAAGTCATGCAGAGCGACTACGTGAAGTAGTGGAGGAAATTGTACTTGCCGAAGAGGTGGGGCTAGATGTATATGGAGTGGGAGAGCATCATCGTTCTGATTATGCGGCTTCATCACCCGCAGTTGTGTTAGCTGCGGCTGCATCGATGACTTCGAAAATCCGATTGACCAGTGCGGTAATGATATTGTCTTCAGCAGATCCTGTTCGTGTATTTCAAGACTTTGCAACGCTGGACGGGATATCAAACGGACGTGCGGAGATTATGATCGGCCGTGGTTCGTTTACAGAGTCCTTTCCTTTATTCGGTTACGGTCTGAAGGATTATGAAGAGCTGTTCAATGAGAAGCTGGAATTGCTACTAGCTATTCAAAAGTCAGAAAAAGTAACCTGGAGCGGCAAACATCGCGCAGCCATAAACAATCTGGGGATTTTCCCGCGACCGGTTCAAGATCCGTTGCCGATTTGGATTGGGAGTGCCGGAAGTCCAGAGTCTGCAATCCGCACAGGAGCCTTAGGATTACCTTTTGTTTTAGCGATTATTGGGAATGTTCAACCGCTTGATTACGCTTCACATGTGCGGCTTTACAAGACAGCAGCGGCTGAAGCCGGGTACGATATCTCAAGCTTGCCTATTGCCTCACACTCTCACGGGTTTATTGCAGAGACTAATGAATTAGCGTTGGAGAAGTTTTTCCCTTCAACGCATGCTCGGACCAATGTGCGGGCGAAGGAAAAAGGGACACCTCCATACCATCGTTCTGATTATGATGCAGCTTGCAGCTTTGACGGTGCTCTGTACGTAGGTGATCCAGAAACTGTTGCTAACAAAATCATTCATCTTCGCAAGGAGGTGGGGATTACGCGATTCTTTTTACATGTGCCCCACGGTACGATGCCTCATGAGGATGTTATGCAAGCCATTAGACTGTTGGGAACGGAAGTAGCCCCTCGTGTTCGTGAAGAAATCGCGCGCTGGGAAGCAAGTAATCGTTAATGAGTAAGCTGCGTCCTTAGGACGCGGCTTTTTTTGTAAGGTATACTAAATGAGTAACGTTTTAAGACACAGGAGGGGCAATGGAGACTATTGATTATTTATCTCAATTTAATTTGCTTCAATCGTTAGCGCTCGAAGATCTAATAGAAATGGAAGAGTTAACTCGCATAACAGTGGTCCCGAAAAATACATATATCCAAACACCGACAACCTTTTCTGAGGGATTATTTTTTGTGAAAAAAGGAAAGGTTCGCTTATACCGCTTGAATTCAGATGGGAAGCAGTTTACGTCGGATATTCTGAGTGAGGGTAATGTTTTTGGTGAAATGGATGTGATTTCGTTTGGAACCAGAGATCATTACATTGAAGCAATGGAAGAGTGTCATATCTGTACAATTGATCCTGTAAGATTTGAAGAATTCGTAGCTACTCGACCTAGATTCTTGATGTCTTTAATGCAAGTGTTGAGTGATCGAATAAAAAGTATGAGTCAGTTATCGCAAAATCTAGCCATCGGAAATCTCCATGATAAAATATTGTGCGTTCTCTTAAAGCTTTCTGATCAGTTAGGAGTTAAGAATGAGGATAATTTATACAGAATCGATGTTCCGCTGTCACATCAAGAAATCGCTAATTTGATTGGTTCGAGCAGAGAAGCGGTTACGGTAGCGCTGCAAGAATTGGTGAAAGCTGAGGTGATTCAGACAGGGTTCAGAACTATCTATGTTCATCGAGACAAGATTTTGGAAAGAAATATAACATAGCATTCGAGATGTAAACGAGATTACAGCTTTATTTTTAGAAAGAACGGTATCCTAAATATGACATGAAGGTGATTTAAGCTTTCAAATCATAGATGAAGGGACGATTTCTATGGAGCATAGGAAGGGAGCTCGAAAAGTTAGCGATATTCCAACTGAGGTTGTTGAACTGTTACATAAAGGACAATTACAGACTGTAAATTTAACGGAATGGCTTGCTGTGGATCATCTTGTGCTGCTGGAAAATGTAATGGACGAGCTAGGTTTTGGACACGAATCCAACCCTATTTTGCAAAGGCTGAGCGATTTATCCGAAAAGAGAATCATGAAGCTGATACCAGCCATTGCGCGTGAGTTACAACAGGTACTAGAGAGTAAATCTGAGCGGGAACAATCCCGTTTATTCACAGCTTTAGCGCAGCATCTTTCCGATAGTGTCCGCTGTTGGGCTGCCTATATGATCGGTCTAAATCAATCTTTAAGTTTATCGCAAAAGCTAACGGCTATCCGTTCTTTTGCAGCGGATGATCATTTTGGGGTACGCGAGATTTCATGGATGGCTTTAAGAGAATCAGTAATTACAGAGTTGAACGAATCTATTAAGTTATTAGAGCGCTGGGTTCATGATCAAGATCCGAATATAAGGAGATATGCGATCGAATTGACGCGGCCGCATGGTGTGTGGGCGAAGCATATTACTGCGCTTAAAGAAAACCCGGTAATTGCACTTCCGCTATTAGAACCACTGAAGTCAGATTCAGTGAAATACGTTCAGGATTCTGTAAGTAATTGGTTGAACGATGCGAGTAAAAGCAATCCGGATTGGGTGCTGCAGCTTAGTGAGAATTGGTTGATGACCTCAGATACCAAGGCAACGAAACGGATCGTAACCCGGGCTACAAGAAGTATTACTAATCAATAATGAAAAAAGGTTCACTTTTAATTGATATAAAACGCCGACACTTTGTTCCTAAGTAAAGGCGTTTTTTATTGCGAAAAAAGGGAACGGCAAGAATATCAAACAAGCTGTCGCAAAGGTGTTGGCTTGGATTATTAAAGGTACATAATCATTGTGATTTATTATTTAAAGTAAAAATAAAGAAAATATTTATATTGTTAATCCTTAATTCATCTGTTATACTCAAAAACACAAAATGTTATATAAACTAACATTAAAATAAGTTGAGGAGGATGAAATTATGAAAAAACAAACTTTTCGCAAAACAAGTGTTATTTTATCAGCGGTTTTACTAGCGGGAACATCATTTAATGTTATGTATGCTGACACAAACAAAGGTCAGAATACACCGAAAACGCATGTGCTGAAGGCGAATTCTGAGACTGTTCGGTGGGGGAATATCGGTAAGGGTGATCCAGCTTTAACGGTACAATCTGGTGACATTGTAACGGTTGAAGCCATTACCCATCATTCCGGTGATGATTACGATCGAATGATTAAGGGGGATGTGGGAGTCGAAGATATTTTTCACTGGATAAAGGGGGAGAAGAACGAAGCGCTTCGGGGGCCAGGCGTACATATTATGACGGGACCTATTGCTGTAGAAGGTGCTGAACCAGGGGATGTTCTGGAAGTGAAAATTCTGGACATGAAGCTACGACCTAATGGCAATGACAAATACGCTGGCAAAACCTATGGCGTGAATGCCGCGGCGAACTGGGGTTATCTGTACGGAGATATGGTGGAAGAGCCGAAAAAACGTGAAGTGGTCACCATCTATGAGATGGATACAGAAGGTGGAACAGATTATGCAACAGCTGTTTATAATTATAAATGGACTGTTCAGACTGATCCGGATGGTCAAGTGCACCCGACAATCGACTACCCAGGCGTAATTGTAGACCATAATACGATTGATAAGAACTTTGATGTATTGAAAGGTGTGAAAATTCCGGTACGTCTACACTTCGGTACAATGGGTGTTGCACCTAAAGAAGCGGACATCGTAGATTCAGTACCCCCTTCTTACAATGGTGGCAACGTAGATGATTGGCGTATTACTGAAGGTGCAACGATGTATTATCCTGTATCTGTACCAGGGGCGCTACTGTCGATTGGTGATCCGCATGCCGGGCAAGGGGATGCCGAAATTAACGGAACTGCTATCGAGACATCCGTGACGGGTGATATTCAAGTCGTTCTTCATAAAAAAGCAACGCTTAACAAAAAACTGAATGGATTAAGTTTCCCATTACTTGAAAATGAGAATGAATGGGTCGTACATGGGTTCAGTTATGCGAATTATTTGGAGGCGCTTGGAGCTAGTGCGCAAAAAGATATCTTCAAAAACTCATCCATCGACAAAGCGATGAAGGATGCTGCTCATAAAACAAAAGATTTTTTAATGGACGGAATGAATTTGAGCGAGGATGAAGCGTACTCCCTGATGTCTGTGTCAACGGATTTCGGAATCACACAAGTAGTGGACGGAAACTGGGGAGTGCATGCTTTGATCGATAAAGGTCAATTCGGTGATTCGGAGCGTAAGGCTGTGGGATTACGTAGCAGCTTTGAAGGTTTTGGTGCGAAGGTGAGTTGGAAACCGGCTACTCAGACAGTTACTATAAGCTACAATAACAATGTTCTTGAGATGAGAGTCGGGGCGACGACAGGAGTGTACAATGGTGAAATCGTTAAACTCGTTGCTCCAATAGAAGTTGTAAAAGAGAAGATTGAGGTCAGCGAATATTTTGCTAATTTTTATAAAGCTAAGCTATCTAAAACAGAGTAGAGTGAATTTATTAGCAATTATTCGATTATATCCTTCAGTAACCATTTAAGAAAAAGAACCGTCTTTTTTAGCCGGTTCTTTTTTTATATATTTAGACCATCCTGATTTTTGTGGCGCTTTAATAAAATCTGGTTTTCTACACGTACTAGACCATCCAGACAGTAGATTGATTCATGCATAAACCGTTCCATCTCTTCAAGATTCTCAACCAGAATATGAATGTGAAGAATGCAAGGACCTGTCATTTCATAAAGTACAGCTACGCGTTCGTTTTCTTTCAGGACTTCGACAATATGATTTAAATGAGCAGGCTCTACTTCAAGTTCCAGATAAGCGGAAATTTTCTTACCAAGCTTCTCCGCGCTAATGACAATAGAGAATTGCTCAATGATTCCTTGATTGACGAGCCGATCAATACGGTCTTTTACCGCTACACTGGATAAATTAACTTCTTTAGCCAGATCAGTATAGGATATTCTGCTGTTTTGGGCCAGCCGCTGCAAAATATGATTATCGATAGGATCAAGCATGCGGATTCGTTCACCTCTTTTTTCGTAATTGTAACAGAAAAAAGATGGAAATGCCTAGTAGTGCATCACAGCAGGAGTGTGTCTTAGGATTCTCAGCTTAAGATAGTTGACATTGAAGAATTATTTCTCTATACTGGCTGTAATCTTATAAACGATATACGTTGAAGAAGCTCAGTAGTAGCTTAGTCCCTGTTACAGAAAGCCGGGGGTCGATGAAACCCGGTACACACTAAGAGTACGAATTACACTTTGGAGTATCTCGGCTAACCCCGAGCGGAATGGCGAACGATATCTCGTCACGAGTGGCATCAATGCTATGCTTTAGCTTAGTGTTTCATTGATGCAATCTGGGTGGTAACACGGTTATTCAATCGTCCCTATGTCTACAATAGACAAGGGGCGATTTTTTGTTTTATAAATATAAGGATTTATTTGTTTCACTTCATCAATAGGTTATCTACTAATTTAAGGGGTGTTAGGCAATGAATATTATCGACGAACTAGAATGGCGCGATGCCATCAATCAACAAACCGATGCCGAAGGGCTTAAAGAATTGACCAACCAGAAATCCGTTTCAGTGTACTGCGGTGTAGATCCAACGGGTGACAGTATGCATATCGGCCACTTGATTCCGTTCATGGTACTCAAGAGATTCCAACTTGCGGGACACCGCCCAGTAATTCTAATTGGTGGTGCTACTGGTACGATCGGTGATCCAAGTGGACGCCAGTCCGAGCGCTCTTTGCAAACATTGGAGCAAGTGCAAGCGAATGTTGATGCACTTACTGCTCAGATGAAAAAACTGTTCGTGACCGATGGCGACAATCAAATCCGCATGGTCAACAACTACGATTGGACGCATAAAATCAATGTTATCGAATTTTTACGTGACTACGGGAAGAACTTCAGCATCAATTCGATGCTTGCCAAAGATGTTGTAGCGAGCAGATTGGACAGCGGAATTTCCTTTACGGAATTCTCCTACCAAATCCTGCAATCTCTAGATTACCTGCATCTATACAAACATGAAGATGTGCAGCTGCAAATTGGTGGCTCGGATCAGTGGGGGAACATTACAAGCGGTCTGGATTTAATCCGTAGAAAAGAAGGCTCTGAGGCTGTAGCATTTGGACTTACTATCCCACTGATGTTGAAAGCCGATGGTACGAAATTCGGAAAATCAGCTGGGGGAGCCATTTGGCTGGATCCGAACAAAACGACGGCATTTGAGTTCTACCAGTTCTGGGCGAACACTGATGACCGTGATGTTGTGAAATACTTGAAGTACTTTACATTCCTGTCTAAAGAGCAAATTGATGCGCTTGCTGAAAAAGTACAGACCGAACCGCATAAACGTGAAGCGCAAAAAACACTTGCCGAAGAAATGACAAGATTCGTGCATGGTGAAGAATTACTAGAGCAAGCTAAACGCATTACTGCTGCTTTGTTCAGTGGAGATATCAAGTCCCTGACTGCTGATGAGATCGAGCAAGGCTTCAAGGAAATGCCGACTTACGAAACGACTTTGGAATCCAAGAATATCGTGGAATGGCTAGTTGATCTCGGTATTGAGCCATCCAAGCGTCAAGCGCGTGAGGATATCACCAAAGGAGCAATCTCCATGAATGGTGAGAAAGTTAGCGATGTTGGACTTGAAGTTACAGCTAGCGAAGCTATCGGTGGCCGGTTTATCATTATCCGTAAAGGGAAGAAAAACTACAGCTTGGTGAAATTGTCCTAGAGGAAATAGTGCGAAAAAGCCTTCCTTATATGTATAAGGGAGGCTTTTTGTAAGGGTTGATATTCTCATTCTGTGATTAGGAACTTTTTTTCGACGTATTAAAGTGAAAATCGAAAGGTAAAATAGTGAAAATTATGTTAAGCTTAGGATTCGTGTGATTTATGGATTAACATGATAGTCTGAAACCATATTAGAAAATTAGGAGTGGTAATTTGAGAAGACAAAAACCAATGACCATGGAAGAATTGATGAATGAGCTACAAGGTCAGAAAATGAATCAAGAAGATCCCAATCACATCTCTTTTGAGAAGTTGTTTAATGAAGCGTTTATGAGTAAGTATTCCAATTGCAAGAGTTTCGATGAGTTTCTAATCAAAGGGAACTTTCAAGTAAAGTCAGAAGAAGATGTTGATGACATACCTGATGAACTTTTTGATCGTCATGTGGTGAGGGAGACGAAGTTTGCGGATTGGAAATCAATGTTGGAAACAGCAAATAAGGAATACGTTCGTAATTAATAAGACGTAGTGTCTAACTACCGTTAGACTCATCCTCAAAGAAACTGCACCTCCATTACTTTGTCTCAACAGACAATAGGGAGTGCAGTTTTTTTATCTCCGGATATTCGACAAACTATGATGTTTTGCTCATCGTTGACATACGTACCTATGATTTAATTGAAGCAATAAGTAAGCGCTTTAACAAAAAATACATAGGAGTGGCAAAATCGTATGACAACATACATACAGACCTCGAAGCCTGAGACGCTTCATGTCATGTGGAAAACCGTCTCAGAGGATTGTAATTTAGCCTGTGATTATTGCTATTACAGCACAGCAGGAGGACATCCTCATCAACCGATCCGAGTGATGGATACGAATCTTTTAGAGCGGTTTATCGCTCAGTACATGAGTAGATCTTCAGGGATAGCGACTTTCTCTTGGCAGGGAGGGGAGCCGCTATTAGCCGGACTTCCGTATTTTGAACAAGTGATTTCACTGCAGGCGAAGTACGCTCCACCTCATACGATGATAAGTAATGCGCTGCAGACCAACGGAACGCTTATTAATGAGAAATGGGCGAAATTTTTTAAACGGTATAACTTTTTGGTCGGGATAAGTCTGGACGGTCCTGAGCCTATTCATGATTCTCATCGTATAACGGGATCGGGAAAAGGAAGTTATGATTTAGTTATGCGTGGAATTCGTCATTTACAGAATGAGGGTGTGGAGTATAGCATTTTGACGGTGATTCATGAGGATAACGTGACGAGACCAGATGAGTTGATGTCATTTTACCAAGAACATAAATTTCCTTATATTCAGTTTATCCCTTGCATGGATTTTGTTTCACAAAATAGTGATATGCATGGACGCTTCCGAATTACACCTGAACAATACGGAGTGTTTTTATGCCGTACATTTGACTTGTGGTACAACGAGGGGTATCCAGAGCTTCCCATTCGCATTTTCGAGAATATGCTTCTTGTACTCATGAATCGTGAGCCGGAGTTATGCGTTCACAACTCATGTTGTCCGAAGATGATGGTACTTGAAACGAACGGGGATGCCTACCCTTGCGATTTCTTTATCGATGAAGAGCACAGGTTAGGAAATATCAGCCAAACCGATCTAGAAGTACTGCTTGCCAGCCCAGTATATGATGACTTTTTGTTAATGAAGCCCGATATGAAAGAATCATGTCATAAGTGTGAGTACCTTAGCTTTTGCAATGGGGGATGCCCGCGCAACCGAAATTGGCTTGATGTTAAGGATCGTAATGAGGTTGATTATTTTTGCCACAGCTACAAAATGTTCTATTCACATACTTATGAACGCATGATGATGCTTGCGAACCGACTTAGATCGGAGCAGGTGATGGAGTTCAGGAAAAGTGCGAGATCACTTCCGGGACGAAATGAACTATGTCTCTGCGGAAGCGGGAAAAAATTCAAAAATTGCTGTCAGCCATTATAGGTCAGATTCAAAAAGGCCATCCCAACAATCATGTAAATGGTTGTGGGATGGTCTTTTTGAGTTGCTAGAGAAGCATGTGATTTCTCACCATTATAGCCGCACCGGTCACCACAGCTTCTTCTTTTAATGTACCTGGAGAAAATTGAGGTTGGTATTCAGGATAACGATAAGTGTTTCTCTGGGCTACCTCCACTGCCGTTTGGAAGAACAAATCGTGAGAGTGGATGAGCGCACCACCTAGAATGATGGTCTCAGGATGAAATAAATTGATGACATTGGCGAGGCCAATACCGAAGTGAATGGCGGCTTGCGTAAATAATTCACGTGCGTGTGGATTACCATCTCTAAAGGCTTGTACAAGAACATCATAAGTCAGCTTCTCTGGCGAAACTTTATATCTTTGGAGGATCAGGTCATTGTCCATGTTCTCCTCCGAGCGTGCACTCTGTTCCAGCGCCTGGACGGATACAAATGCTTCCAGAGCTCCGTAGTTACCATCATTATTTAATCGGGGGCCGTCAGTCTGAATAATCATTTGACCAATTGCATCTTCCATATCCATCGTGCCATGAACAATACTTCCATGCGACATCATCGCATAGCGGAGTCCTGCTCCAGCATGTACATAAAGCATATGTTGAATATTAGTATGACGAATTGACCATCGTTCCCCAAGCAGTGCGGAATTAGCACCGTTGTCCAAGAAAGCTTTGAAGCCTGTCCGTTCCTTTACCAGCTTGCAAATCGGAAGATTGTTCCAGCCTGGAGAAGGGAAGTGTAGCGGTTTTAGGATCAAGCCATTTTCGCGGTCAAGTGGCCCCACAGCCCCTATTCCTATCCCTATGATTTGACTGTCCACTAACTGATGATCCCTGAGGAAAGCGCGTATTTGATTACTTACATGATCCAAAAATCTTTCAGGTGTGAATGCCTGATCCATTCTCCAATGAACAATTGATTTTGGGTTCATTTGCATATCAAATAAACCAAGGGAAGAATACAATCTGGAAATCTCTAAACCGATGATGTAACCGTAGGAAGGATTGATCTGGTATAAAATAGGTCTTCTTCCTCCGCTAGATTCCCCAAATCCGCATTCTATCAGCAAGCCTTCCTCCGTCATTTCATCTAATATTCGAGTCATTGTGCTTTTGGTCAGTGAAAATGTTTGCAGAAGGTCCAACTTGGAAACAGTACCTTGTTCGGCGATTCGGTCATATAGGAGTTTCTTTGGGGATGGAATGTGTGTCGAGCGCTTTTCCACGATATACCTCCAAGCTATATATAGGATGAACTAGTAAGATCGTTTTTAATAAAGTTTGTATTTATGAACATTAATATAGTATAACTCATAAACCATAGATTGTATTTTACCCTTCAAAAAACTTAATTCCATTTTGGGAAAAAGTGTTATAATGAAATTACTACAGAATATATAAGGGTGGAGTTCATGAGAACAACTATGAAAACAAATGTGATGACGAATACAGACCTCAGGGTAAGTTTACTGTTCCAGTTGTTTTGGGTATTTGTTCGAATCGGTCCTGTAACTTTTGGGGGCGGTTATGCAATGATCCCCATGATCGAACGGGAAATTTCCGCTAAACGGAAATGGTTGGGTGAAGAGGAGATGGATGAAATTCTATCTCTAGCTGGCGCTGCACCAGGTGGTGTAGGTGTAAATGCAGCGGCATTCATTGGTTATCGTCTTGCTGGTGTGAAAGGTGCAATTGCTGCAATCGCAGGGATTACGATTCCAACCTTTATCATTGTTTGTTTGCTTAGTGCTGTATACTCACAACTGGCCGATCAACCAAAAGTTATTGCCGCTATGAAGGGGATTCATGGTGCTGTTATTGCCTTGATCCTAGTAGCTGCATATCGAATGGCCAAGAACGCTATATTTGACAAGACTACAGCTGTTACAGCGATAGTTATACCGGTCGTTTTATTAGTTTCCGGAATCAATCCCGTTTACGTGATCGCAATTGGATTAATTATCGGGTTTGTCTATTTACCAATCAAACAGCTCTTAGGGCTGCAGGTTCGGACGGAGAAGGAGTCCTTGAATGATTCTGATGAAGAGTCGAATTATCCGGAGTATTACATCTAGGGGGATGCGATGTGATTTGGAATTTATTTTTTATTTTTATTAAAATTGGACTGCTCTCCTTTGGTGGAGGGTACGCCATCATTCCGATGATTCAGCATGAAGCTATGGCTGGCGGCTGGTTATCCGAAAGGGAATTTCAAGAGGTAGTTTCCATCGCAGGGATGTCACCAGGCCCTGTTGCAACTAACAGTGCCACCTTGATTGGATATCGTGTAGCTGGAATTGAAGGAGCGATTGTGTCCACATTAGGCATGGTTCTACCTTCATTAATCATCATCATTGTTATTTCCATCTTCTTTTATCGGGTGAGAGACAGTCAATGGATTAAAACGTTATTCTATGGTTTACGTCCAGTGATTACAGGTTTGATTGCTTATGCTGCGATTCGGTTTGGCTTAAATAGCCTGGAACATGCTTTTATTAGTTGGCAGACCATTGGTACGTTGATCATTGTATTCGCTGCACTTTATGGTTTAATGAAATATAAGCTGCATCCGCTCACCATTATTGTTGCCTCTGGTATTGTTGGTGTAGCCTTTTTTTAGATAGAGCCGCGACAATCCCAGATTGGAGGTAAGTACATGTCAGAGAATATACGGGCTTGCTGTTCAGCTAGTAGAAATCAAATTGAGAAACAAGGGTCCGTCGATATTTGTAAGGAGTACACAACGGTCCAAGGACTAGAAGAGGATAAAGATTTATCGGACATGATCCTTATTCCAGGAGGTACTTTTCTTATGGGGACGGATGACAAAGCAGGTTTTCCGGCAGATGGAGAAGGGCCAGCAAGGAATGTTACTTTATCTACCTTTTTAATCGATGCAACGGCAGTTACGAATAAACAGTTTGCTTTATTTATCAAGGAAACAAATTACGTTACAGATGCGGAACGTTTTGGATGGTCTTACGTGTTTCATTCTTTTGTTTCCAAAGAGACTGGGGAAAAGGTAAACCAAGTGGCCACTCAAACCCCCTGGTGGTGGGTGGTAGACGGAGCGGATTGGAGGCATCCGGAAGGCCCGGATTCGCATGTAGACGAACGCCTTGATCATCCTGCAATTCATATATCATGGAATGATGCGGATGCGTATTGTCGCTGGGCCGGCAAACGTCTTCCTACGGAAGCGGAGTGGGAGTATGCCGCACGAGGAGGTCTGGTTCAGAAACGTTATCCTTGGGGTGACGAGTTAAAACCGGGTGGAGAGCATCGCTGCAATATTTGGCAAGGAAAGTTCCCGGATAAAAATCATGCCAGCGACGGTTATGCAGGTACGGCACCGGTGAAGTCCTATCAACCTAACGGATATGGCCTTTATAATATGTCAGGAAATGCGTGGGAATGGTGCGAGGATTGGTTTACGGCGGACTATCATTTGTCTTCCGAATCTGTGAATCCGAGAGGCCCGGTAAGCGGTCTATCAAGGTCGATGCGAGGTGGATCGTATTTGTGTCATAAATCTTATTGTAACCGTTATCGGGTGGCAGCCAGAAGCAAAAATACACCAGACAGCTCAGCAGGGAATATTGGCTTTCGATGTGCGGCTGATTTTACAGGTTGAGAATACATAAAGACTACTACATTAGAAGGAGGAACTTCTTTGTCCTCTATCATTCATAGTCAGTTTGAGATCACCGTGCTGGACGTCATAAAAATTCAATATCAGAAGCGGGCCTTATTCGATTACGTCCAGTCTTGTTATACCGTCTCTTATATCCAAAAAGGTGAGGTATTGACGACATCCTCCGAGGGTGATTATGTTGCTTCTGCCGGAGACGTGATGATCCACCGTCCTAATGAACCTTTTAATGTGATCTCCAAAACAGATGGTGTACATTATCTGTTTAATATTAACGCTAAAGTTAAAGACGGAAATGATTTCTTTAAGTTATTCCCTCTAGGCAAGGTGATTCGGGTCCGGGATCGAAGCGAATATGAGCGAAGGTTTGACGAGCTGCGAAGCCTGTGGTTGCAGGAGGAAGAGGATTTCAGAAATGTTCAGGTCGGTTCATTGGCATTTTTTCTCCTTTATGAAGTTATGGAGAGCACCAAGCTTGGCGGGCGCCGCTCATCTCGAGACCCCTATGTCACGGACCGCTTTAACGAGGCGTTGCAATATATGGAAGAGAGACTTGATCAGGAGATTAGTAGAGAGGAGCTTTCCAAGCTCTATCATATGAATCCTGTTTATTTTAGCCGGGCATTTCAGAAAATATATAAACTGACACCTATGCAAATGCTTCGAAAATTGCGGCTGCAGCAAGCTAAACAAATGTTGGAATATACAGACTATACCATCGAGCATATCTCCCAAAGATGTGGTTATTATGATGCCTCGCACTTCAGCAAGGTATTTCGTGGCGAATACGGCAAGGGTCCGGCTGAGCACCGAAAAAGTATCGAATTTACAAAAACAAACATCGTCACTCCATAGCGGAGTGTTCCATATTCATTTACTCTTATAAGCATGAGCAGATCATTCTAAGCTGCCCGAATCGAACGTAATCATTCGAGCAACAGGAAAGGTAGGGAAAATACCTCATGAGAATCTTATATTTGGATTTGGATTCGCTTCGCCCGGACCATCTGGGATGTTATGGCTATCCTCGGAATACCTCCCCGAATATCGATTTAATCGCTAAAGAAGGGGTTACCTTTACCAACTATTATTGTTCAGATGCTCCGTGTCTGCCGTCTCGTTCCGCTTTAATGTCGGGGAGATTTGGCATTCATAATGGAATTGTAGGACATGGGGGAACCGCTGCTGATATGCGTAGAGAAGGGCCCAAACGTGAATTCAATGATCGACTAGGAATGGAGAGTCTTCCCGCTATATTAAGGCAAGCGGCCATGAAAACTACATCGATCAGCACCTTCGCCGAACGGCACTCGGCCTGGACCTTTAATGCCGGTTTTCAAGAAGTGTTCAATGTTGGTGGAAGGGGGCATGAGACGGCTGAGCAGGTGCTTCCGGTGGCACTTAAATGGCTTGAGGATAACGGGGAGTCCGAGAATTGGTTTCTGCACCTGAATTTCTGGGATCCTCATACGCCTTATCGTACGCCTGAGAGCTACGGTAATCCGTTTGAGAAGGAGCCATTACCCGATTGGATCACTGAAGACGTGTTTGAGCTTCACCGAAATAAGAAAGGGCAGCACAGTATAGAAGATATGAATGCGCTCGCTAAATCGCATTATCATCAGCATTTCAGGCATAATCAGGAAATAGTGAATCATGAGGACCTCCGTGTTATCTTCGACAACTATGATGCTGGAGTCAAGTATCTGGATGAGCATCTCGGGAAAGTCTTCTCTAAGCTGAGCGCACTTGGCGTGATGGAAGATACGGCTATCATAATTTCTGCGGATCACGGTGAGAGCCTGGGTGAGCTAGGGATTTACTCTGAGCACGGCACGGCAGACCAGGCGACCTGCCGCATTCCGATGATAGTTCGCTGGCCAGGGGGCAAGAAGGGAATCGTGGAGGATGGGCTACATTATCACCTTGATCTTGGACCCACATTAGCAAGCCTTTTGAATTTGAAAAAGGCTCCTTCATGGGATGGAGAAAGTTATGCTGGCGCCATTCTGGAGGGACAATTGGGAGGGCGTGACTATCTCGTAATCTCACAATGTGCGCATGTGTGTCAACGCAGCGTCCGATTTGCGGATTGGTTATATATACGAACCTATCATGACGGACACCATGGATTCCCGAAAGAAATGTTGTTTGATTTGAAGCATGATCCTTACGAACAACATAATCTCGCCGAAGTGCGTAAAGACATCTGTATGAATGCCGTCTATCTATTGAATGAATGGCATGACAACATGATGGGTTCCATGGATTGTGATATTGATCCATTATGGACGGTACTTAAAGAAGGCGGACCCTATCATGCGAAAGAGTATGTGAACTTATCTTCACAGGATGCTTAGCGATAACCTAGTGAAAGCGGCGAACTAAAAACATATGAAATGGAGGTTGCCCATCTAGGGGCAACCTCCATATTTATGTCCTGGCTTCTTGTTGATCTATCAAAGATCCGGGAAGCCTCAAAACGGTCTTCGTCCCACTGCCTGCCTTACTGAACAGCAGAACTCCACAAGGATCACCGTACTTTAGATTTAGACGGTTATTGACGTTTAGGAGCCCGATATGGTCACCTGATTCTATATTTTTACCAGCCAGCAACTCGGTTAGTTGTTCCAATCTCGCAGGATCGATGCCTACACCATTATCTTCTACAGCGATTTCAAGCAGTCCCGCTGCACTTTTCTCAACTGTGATCAGCAAGATGCCCTGACCTTGAGCCTCAAGCCCATGACCAAGTGCATTTTCGACAATGGGTTGAAGGATCATTTTTGGTACGGGAATATGTAACCATTCCTGTGGACAGAACAGCTTGTATGTGAATTTGTCCGGGAAACGGCCTTGATAAATCCTTACACAAGATTCTGCGATCTTCAGTTCCTCTCCAAGGGTTACCTCCGCTTTACCTTTGATGCTGTACTTGAGCATTGTGCTTAAGGCGGTAGTCATCTCGAAGATATCCCGATTTCCTTTTACGATTGCAACGCCTTTGATTGTATCTAAAGTATTGCTTAAGAAATGGGGATTAATTTGACTTTGCAAATACGAGTATTCGGCTCGTTGCTTTTCCAGATCGGTCTGGTAAAGCTGAGTGGACGCATCGATTAATTGGTCCGTCAAATCATGAATCCGTGTTGTCATATCGTTGAACTGTCGAGAAATGATTTCAATCTCAGCGTAGCCCTTTAAATCAACCTTATTGTTTAATATTCCCAGACTCCCGCCCTTTAATTGATTCATATAACGCATAAGCCTAGATAATGGTCTTAAGAGATTCATCATGAGCACAGAGTAGGGAATAGAAACGACCAACAAGATTAATGCCAGAAAAGCATAGCTGACCTTCTTTAATTTCTCCAGTTCCTTCATTAAATTATGGACAGGAACGGCGGTAATGATTTTTCCAGAGATCTCAGGCAGGCGAAAGGATTGAATAGCATATTTTTTTCCGTTGACTGTTTCTACGGTGGACTCTCCGTCACTTCCCGTTGCCCGAGTTTGAAACTGCTGGAGCATATCTTCCGGCTCATCACTATTAGAGTAGATCATCCCTTTATCATCCATCATAAAAAAACTGGTTCCAACCAAACGAGGGTACTCTGAAATTTCGGTTTGAATGGCTTTCATATCTACAATAACTGCGATATAGCCGATTTTTTCTCCATATAAGGACGTGTCACCTGAAGCGAAGATGTTCATCCCGAATAGTAACTTTCTCTTGTCGATAACCTTGTCAGGAGGACTGTATCCGCGATAATGAACGATTCCATCCTCCCCGGCAGTCTTCATAAGATCGACAGCATATTTCGTTCTTCCTGCTAATGAAATACGAGTGTTTGAGGGTCCGATAACAATAATATCCAGGATATCCGTATTCATATTTCGGGCGATACTCAATAGCCCCTCTACCTTTTGTGAGAGGTCGTACTCCCGAAGCTTATCATTCTCAACGAGAAACTTTTGGACGGTGGAGTCGTACCCTACATTCATCATCATAGATGAAACGTTGGCATAGTTGTCAGAAATCCGTTGCTTAAGGAGGGAAACTAGTTCTGTATTATATTGCGTATTCTGATTGATGATAGTCTCGCTTGATAATTGATAAACCTTTGAGACGATGATTGGGATAATGGCAACGATAAACAGTCCAAATAACAGAACCTGAGTACGGATGGAGAGTCGCTTAAATGTCTTCATTGTTTTCTTCCCTATATTGCGTTGGTGTCATTTTGATATGCCGCTTAAAAATCCGTGTGAAGTAGAAATAATCCTGGAAACCGCATTTCTCACCGATTTGGTATATGGAAAGATCGGTTTCAACAAGCATTTTACAAGCGTATTCAATCCGTAAACGACTAATATGTTCGATGATGGTCTCGCCGACCTCTTTTTTGAATAATTGGCATAAGTAATTTGGACTTAAAAAAAACTGATTGGCTAAATGCTGGATGGAAATTTCTTGATTAAAATGGTTGCGGATATATAACATAATTTCTTTGACTTTGCTATTGGAAATTCGTGAAATATCAGTTTCGTTTCTGTTCATAAAAATATCAAGCGTCATAAGAATCAGATCATCGATCATAGCTTCAGCCGTGCCGTAGCGATAATAGAGCTGTTCATACCCCTCAAAAAAACGACCGTTAACCCGAGTCCCTTCCCGAGGAAATAAGTACAGGATCGAGGTGTAGAGCAAATAGGCTTCTTTAATGGTGAACGTTCCCTCTTTGAATAACTTCTTTATCGATTCCATAGCTGCTATAAATCCGAGCCGGTCTTTACTATGAAGAATCCGGGAAATCTCTTTAAGCTTCTCGTCGATCAGCCATTCTTGTTGCTGATTCACATGATAACATCCAGGCATTCCCGTCGCGAACATACTGAATGCAGCGTGAGAAGCGGATTCTAAAGCCGCATCCAATTGGTGTATATCCGAAATAGGAGGACCGATCCCGACTCCGCACTGTTGTACAACCTCAGTTTGTTCAAGACCCCGTAGGAAAACTTCGTATTGGCCCTCTTCTAACAAATAGCCATACCGACGGCGGCTCATCGGGAAGACCAGGGAAGAGAACTGCCCGACTTCTAATGGTGAACTTAATCCTTGGATAACAATAGGGATATGAGGCGTATCGATTGACAAAGGTATTCTCTTCTCATCCAACCATAAGCTAATCCGTTCAAGATCTCCGGAACAAACCGCTTCATACAATTCGAAGACGTGGACAGGATTTTCTTTAACTGCCTTCGATTCGTGTTGCTGGGCTATTCGGTTAAGCATGCCTTCAATTTCTTCGATTTCAAAAGGTTTCAGGCAGTATCCGAAAGTGCCATAATTCATCGCTTTCTGAGCATAAGCGAACTCTGCATGTCCGCTGAGTACGATGAAAATGGTATCAGGCGCGACAGCCTTCCCACGTTGTATGAGCTCCAGTCCATTCATTACAGGCATCTTAATATCTGTTAGAACAAGGGTGGGGCGAAGCGATTGAATTAATTGAAGGGCTTCTTGTCCGTTTTCGGCATCGTCGATCACTTCAAAGCCGTATTTCTTCCAATTCACTCCTGCTTTAATTCCTTCTACAATCCACTTCTCATCATCTGCAATAATCACTGAACGCATAAGTGAATCCCCCTTTCTCTATGGTGCTCCTAAATTCATCCTAGCGATTGTGGACCAAGGGGGGTATGGATTATCTTACGCTCACTATGTCGGATATTAAGCGTCACCGGAAGGCCACTCGCTAAAGTGTGAAAAATCCACATGATCGGAGTTGTATTCTCTATACAAGAGAATTTACACTCCCGATATAATTTACCATATAAATCGCTTACACGCATAAACAATCTCATACAGAAAGGTGGGGAGAAGATTGGCTGATTCTGTAACCGCTCGTACGCCTAAGCGAAGATTAAAAGCTCGTACGCCTAAGCAGAGCTTAGGAAAAACGATTTTACAGTACAAGTACTTTTACCTCATGGTTCTACCGGTGTTAATCTGGTACGCCCTCTTCAGCTATGCTCCCATGTACGGTGTAACGTTAGCATTCAAGTCATTTAATTACAGTAAAGGGATTCTGGGAAGTCCCTGGATCGGCTTGGAGAATTTTCAAACGCTGTTGACCGACCCCGATTTTCGCAGGGCATTTTGGAATACAGTCATTATTAGCTTGATGAAGTTGATCATTCATTTTCCAATGCCCATTATCCTGGCGATTGTTTTATATGAGTTTTCCAGGACCCAAATGAAGCGATTTTTTCAGACGATCCTAACGTTCCCGCATTTTATATCGTGGGTTGTGTTGTCGGGGATTATCATCAATATTTTAAGCAAAGACGGGATTTATAACCAGATCATCATGTTGTTTGGCGGGGATCCGAATTCTCCGCTCGTGGATGAAAGTGCATTCAGGCCAGTTCTGTATCTCACACATGTATGGAGAGAGATCGGTTGGGATTCAATCATTTACCTGGCGGCGCTTGCTGGGATCAATCCAGAGTTGTTTGAAGCGGCAGAAGTGGACGGAGCGAACCGGTTTCGCCGGTTGCTTAACATCGCATGGCCGGGCTTGAAGAGTACAGTCGCAGTCCTGCTAATCCTTCAAGTTGGACAACTACTAACCCAAGGTTCGAGCTTCGAGCAAATTTTTAACCTGTATAGTTCACCGGTATATTCGGTTGCCGACACGATCGATACATACATTTATCGGACTTCTTTCACGATAGGAAGCGACTTTGGCTATATGACCGCCGTGGGTGTCGTCAAATCCATTATCAGCCTGATTCTCTTATGGGCGGCCAACACGTTCGCTAAGAAGATGGGCGAGGAAGGACTGTATTAATTTGCATGAAAAGGGGAGAAGCAAGTGACCGACACAACGGTTAAAAAGAGAAAAAAGTGGAGTGTCTTCGATATCGTCGCATTCGTGGTTCTGGGGCTTCTAGCACTAGTAACATTTTTTCCCTTCTATAATGTTCTTATTATCTCTGTTGCAAGGTTCGAAGCGATTAGTAAAAGCGACTTTTATATTTTTCCACTTTCGTTTGACTTGTCGGCCTACAAGCTGTTGCTACAGGATATGAAGTTTTGGTCTTCAATTTTAAATTCAGTCATCGTAACGGTGGTTGGCGTGTTGTTCAGCATGACGATCTCTGTTGCAGGAGCATACGCATTATCCAAGCGGGGAATGCCCGGAAGAAACATAATGCTTAGCTTGATCTTGTTCACTATGTTTTTCAATGGCGGTTTAATCCCCTTTTACCTAGTCGTAAAGGATTTAGGATTCGTAAACAATATACTCGTCATGATCATACCCGCCGGTCTCAATACGTTTTATCTAATCATTATGAAAAATTATTTCAACACGATTCCAGAAAGTCTGGAAGAATCAGCTAAGCTGGATGGGGCAAATGATCTGTACATCCTTTACAAAATCATTATTCCAATCTCTGCTCCATTTATGGCGACCTTTGCTTTGTTCTATGCCGTGGAAAGATGGAATGAATGGTGGTACGCGTTGATCTTTATCAGTGACGCCTCAAAAGCTCCTCTCCAGATTTATTTACGAGAGACACTTATCACTTCGAATTCCTTGCTAAGTCAAATGGCACAGACGATGGCTGAGCAAGAGCAGACCGGGAAGGTCTACACCCCTGCACTTCAGATGGCAGCTATTGTGGTTTCGAGTATTCCGATTATTGTTGTTTATCCGTTCCTTCAGAAGCATTTTAATAAAGGCATTATGGTTGGATCAATAAAAGGATAAGAAAGATTTTAAATAGATTGATTCTATCCTAAAATAGTATAAAGGGAGGTTTATAGCATGCTTAGAAAGAAAATGATGACACTGGCATTATGTATAACTTTATTAGCTTCGGTGCTCACGGCTTGCGGTGGAGGCAATAACGACAAGGGGCAGGCGGGATCAAACGGTGAAGCGACTACGGATTCTTCTAATTCCACTGACAATCCTTACAAGGATCCGATGACGATTTCGCTTGGTTTTTGGGATGCAGATGCTGAAATTGCTAACATCGAAAAAGACCCGATCGCCAAACAAGTATTGGAAAAATTCAATATTACATTGAAGCCTGTCAATATGACTTGGGATGACTATACCCAGAAGATTCAAATGTGGGCTGCTTCCGGCCAATTGCCTGATATCTTCGCAATCGACGCCGTCGGCACGCAATATCAACGCAAATGGGTAGAACAAGGTGTTGTCAAAGCACTTCCTGACCTTTCTAAGTATCCTAACCTTGCAAAATACTTCGAATCGCCGGATATTAAAGGGTTGGGTGTAGACGGAAAGTATTATACGGTTCCTCGCCGGATGTTCCCAAGTGTCGATTGGAGCGCACTGGATCGTATGGTGTTCTATCGATGGGATCTTGCTCAAAAAGCTGGAATTACAAAAGAACCAGAGACATGGGAAGAGTTTGAAGCCATGCTTGAGGCAATCGTGAAGTCGGATCCGGAAGGGAAACATATTACGGGTCTTACGACGACAACTACCAAGATGCTGGGCGGATTCTTCTGGTTATACGGTAACCCGGTCGCCACGAGTGATGGAAGCGGCAGTGACTTTAAATGGATCAAAGAGGACGGAAAGTTTATCCCGGCTGTATTTTCGAAAAATGCGCTGCCAGCGCTTCAAAACATGAAGAATATGTACGAAAAAGGATTGATCGATCCAGATATCGCGCTTGTCAAGCCTGCAGAGTCTTATGACAATTTCGTAGCAGGCAAAGCAGCGGCTCTCCTGAGCGGTGGCGGTTTTATAAATTTAAATAGCGATATGTATGAAAAACGCTGGAAAACAGCTTATCCGGATAAGGATATCATGGAGAGCGTGAAAGCACTCAAGCCGCTTATTGGCCCTGATGGTGAACGTTCACATGCCATTTTTAAAACATACTGGTCGGAAAGTTATTTCAGCAATACGGTTGACGATAAAAAGATGGATCGCATCATGGCACTCTATGATTATGTGTTGTCACCGGAAGGCAAGGACTTATTGACTTATGGTATCGAGGGCGTGGATTACAAGATTGAAAATGGGCAGAAAGTTGTCATTGAAAAGGGTTCTTTAAATGAGAAGTATCCAGCTAGCAGATTTCTAAAGAATTTGGTGGCATATGAAACTTCGGACAGCTACACCATGGATAACCCGACAATTGCTAACGAAGGAATCCGCAAAGAAGCTGTCGATTATATTGATTGGATTCAGAAGAATACGAAGGTTCCGGATTACGACATTCGGTTAACTTATATGTCCACACCAACGAAGGATAAGTTCACTGTGCTTGACCATGATGATCTGCTTAAGATCATGCTATCCAAAGAACCGGTGGAGAGTTACTGGAATAGTATCGTGAACGATTATAAGGCTAAAGGTCTTGATAAAATGATAGAGGAAGTAAATGCGAAGGCTAAGGAACAAGGTATTGAATAATTAGTTGATAGAGAAGATCCGGGCTGAAGTAGCTCGGATCTTCCGTTTAATGACTTAGTACAGAACCAAGAATGTGCGGCACTACTGATCGCATACTTATAAGATTGGGAGGGGATAGTCTATGAACCTTAGCGTTCACTTGACAGGGTTAAATGAGAAGCAGCTTTCATCCGTTTCAGAAGTAGCTGGAATATTGGGAATCCGAATGGAACCGTCAGGGATTCCGGTGAATTGTAAGCACCAAGGTAAGGGGATTCGAATATCATTCGATGAGGTTCAGGTTATCATTGAATATGAAAAGGAGCATCAATTGATCCGGGCGCTCAGCCGATTCCTCGAGAACATACGCCGAGGAGAAAGAGTTGAGATTAATGAATCGCCGGTTTATGAACAGCTAGGCTTCATGGTAGACTGTTCGCGAAATGCTGTTCTTAATCATGAAGGATATAAGGAATTAATCCGGCGTTTAGCACTTATGGGATATTCAACGGTTCAATTGTATACGGAAGACACGTACGAACTAGAGGGATACCCTTATTTCGGTTATTTGAGAGGCCGATATACAGGGGATCAGATTCGGGAGATGGACCAGTATGCCGCGTTATTTGGTATAGAGCTGGTTCCCTGTATTCAGACGCTGGCCCATCTCGGCCAAGCTTTGAAATGGCAGGCGCATGCACCGCTTGTGGATTTCCAGGATATTCTCCTTATTGATGATCCGAGAACTTATGAGTTAATTGATCGAATGTTCGCTTTTATGTCTGCTCATGTAAGCAGTCGCCGCATAAATATTGGGATGGATGAAGCTCATATGATGGGACTTGGTAAATACCTTGATATGCATGGGTACCAGGATCGATCCTCCCTTATGTTAAAACACTTTAACACTGTTATGGAAATCGCCAGAAAATATGGTTTCTGTACGATGATGTGGAGTGACATGTTTTTCCGTCTGGCCAGTGCCGGGGAATATTATGATGCTGAAAGTCCAATTAGCCCTGATATTGTTAAGCTGATCCCAGAAGATGCTACCTTAATCTATTGGGATTACTATTCGGAGACGCAGGAGAAATACGACGGAATGTTACGCAAACATAAGCAGCTGAATGATCATATCGGATTTGCAGGTGGAGCGTGGAAATGGATGGGGTTCGCTCCGAACAATGAATTCAGCCGCCAAGTCAGTCTGTTGGCACATGACAGCTGTGTTAAGCATGGAATTCAAGAAGTGCTGATAACTGCATGGGGAGATAACGGCGCTGAGGCTTCGGTTTTCTCGGTTCTTCCTACCCTTCAACTTTGGGCCGAGCTGTGTTATACAAGACATTTCGTGGAGAACCATGTCAAAGAAAGATTCAGTAGCTGCGTGCAAGGCAATTATGATGACTTTATGGCGCTTGATGCGGCCAATTTGGTTCCAGGAAATTCGGCACCGGGGGGATGCTCCATTAATCCCGCTAAATACTTGCTTTATCAAGATGTGCTGTGTGGCTTGTTTGATCGACATGTTGTTCCTAACGTGTATTCGAAGCATTATCAGCAAAGTGCGGAAATGCTCGAACAGGCGATCACGCGCAATTCGCCTTGGCAATCCTTATTCTCTGTACAAGCCAGTTTGTGTCGCTTGCTAGAAATAAAGAGTGAAATCGGGATTTCTATACACGATGCTTATCATCGGGGAAATTTACAGGAATTAGCTCACTTTGCCAATGTAATTTTGCCAGAGCTATCAGATTTGACCGGGCGATTTATGGATGACTATCGGGTACAATGGGAGCTGGAAAATAAGGTGTTTGGTTTTGATGTTTTTGATCTTCGTATGGGAGGAATGCTTCAGAGGATTAGGACGGCTATTCATCGAATTAATAGTTATGTTGAAGGGAAAGTGGAACAGATAGCTGAATTAGAAGAGGAGCTGCTGACGTTCGACGGTCTCGTTGACGATGACGGTCCAAGGGCGATAAGTGCGAATTTGTGGCATACGATCGCAACACCGTCCGTCATCGCAGGAGTATAAGAAAGGAGTGAGGTTATGATTGACACTAATCTGGACCATCATAATGGCACAAAGCGGCCTAACCTTTTGCTTATCACAGTGGATCAGATGCGTTTTGATTGCCTGAGCATCATGGGACATCCCGTCGTTGAGACACCCAACCTGGATTCTCTTGCATCAAGAGGGATATTATTTGAACACGCTTACTCAGCTACCCCGAGTTGTATTCCCGCGAGGGCTGCTATCATGACAGGAATGGGCCAAAGATCACATGGGCGGGTGGGGTATCAGGATAAGGTTGAATGGAATTACGCCCATACGATTGCCGGAGAGCTTGCTCAAGCGGGTTATCATACGCAGTGTGTTGGCAAGATGCATGTATATCCTGCACGTAATCTATGTGGATTCCATAATGTAGTGCTTCATGATGGATATCTTCACTACAATCGGGACAAGAGCCAAGCCATATATGATGAACACTATGATCAAGTGGATGATTATTTACAATGGCTGCGAAGACAAACCAATGCCAATTCGGATATCACGGACTTAGGACTTGATTGCAATGCCTCAACAGTTGCTCGCCCCTGGCACTTGCCGGAAGCGATGCATCCAACGAATTGGTGCGTAACCGAGTCGCTAGACTTCTTACGAAGAAGAGACCCTGGAAAACCATTTTTCCTATGGTCCTCCTTTGTTCGTCCACATTCCCCCTTGGATCCGCCGCAATGTTATCTAGATATGTACAAGGACTTGGAATTTCCCGATCCTCCAGTTGGAGATTGGGTGGACGAGAATGCAGCTTTAAACAGAGCTAAGGATCCAACATCTTCGTTTACTCATTTGCCAAAGCGCAGATTGGATCGTGCCCGTGCCGCATATTATGCGCTTATTACGCATCTTGACGACCAGATTGGGAGGTTGATCAATGGGCTGCAGGAATATGGAGTATTAAATGAAACTTTGATTCTATTCACTTCTGATCATGGTGAGATGATGGGGGATCACCATTACTTCCGTAAGTCTCTTCCATATGAAGGGAGTGCTAAGATTCCTTTCTTATTGTATGACCCGGGAGAAACGCTGGGACTTCTTGCAGGTTCCCGGCTCGATTCCGTTGTAGAGCTTCGAGATATTATGCCAACATTTCTTGAGGTTGCTGGCATCCAAATCCCAGTTACAGTTGAAGGGCAAAGTGTGTTGCCACTGTGTAGGGGAGATCAGACAGTGTGGCGGTCTTATATTCATGGGGAGCATGCCTATGGCGAAAAGTCCCACCACTTCTTAACGGACGGAAGAGAGAAATACATTTGGTATTCTCAGACAGGCGAAGAGCAGTTCTTCAATCTAGTGACCGACCCCTCAGAGAAGGTTAATGCAATCGGATACACCGATAATTTCGAGCGTATACGTGAATGGAGAGAGCGTCTTATTCACGAGCTGGAGGGACGAGAGGAAGGGTTTGTAAACAACAGTGAATTGATTGCTGGACGTCCGATTTCTCATATTCTAAAGGCTTCCGAAATAGGGAAATGATCTAAACGAAGGGCAACCTGAACATTCAGGTTGCCCTTCGCCTGTTACGGAAATATTAAGGGTGTTAGCATGTGTTTTGATTTACCAGCTACTTCGGCGTTCTGGCAAAGGGTCCTGATCCTGAATCATCCGATGAACAAGCAATTCTACCATCCAAAGGCGAATGTCACTATAATCGGGATCTTCATAACGATTGAAGTTCTCTTGAGGATCCTCTTTCAAATCATATAACTCACCGTAGGTCTCTCCTGCAAAGATAACCAGCTTATAACGTGTTGTACGCAAACACTTAGCGTTAATGCCTCGATCATGAGCAATATAAGCGGTTAGTGCAGAATTACGGACATGAGGCTCCCTTCCAGCCAGCACCTCCATCTGTGATAAGCCTTGAACTCCGTAGGGACAATTAAGACCTGCGGCTTCAAGCAGTGTGGGTACAATATCCACATGCTCCATCAAAGCAGGGACCCGTTGACCGGAAACAATCCCAGGACCGCGTACGATCATCGGGATCCGCGTTAGACCTTCATAAAACCACGGTCCCTTGTAAATTAATCCGTGGTCGCCGAGCAGCTCTCCATGGTCGCTGGTGAATAGGACGACTACATCATCGTACATTTCTTTTTGACGCCAAGCCTTTATAATTCGTCCAATCTGTTCATCAATGAAGGTAATCATCGCATAATAATTTCGAGTGAGCCGTTTTATAAGCGCTTCATCAAGAGAATGCTCCTCACCGCCGCCAGGCCAATAGCCACCCTGACCCTGACGCAGTAGATGTTGAGGACGAAGATGCACATTATCAGCTTCTCTGGTTCGTAATGAGATGTCTGTGTCCGCGTACATATCTGCGTATGCCTTTGGAGGATCAAAGGGATGATGTGGATCGACGAAACTGGACCATAAGAATAGCGGCTGCTCGGTTTTGTGGGAGAGGATAGCTTCGATGCTCCGTTCAGCAATCCAGTATGTCTGATGCAGCTCCGGAGGGATTTCACTCTCCCACACGTCATTTTGAGCATCAGAGGCTTTGTAACGGTCCTTGCTGAAACGCTCAGCTACTTCAGGATTGCGCGCCTTAAGCCACTCTATGTATTCACCGATGCAATTGTCTTCAGTAATATGATGCTCATCAAAACCATAGTATGTTCCATCGGAGGCTCTTCCGCGATCACGATAAGCAGGCTCTTCATACTCCTGTGAAAAGTCCCCTTTCATTTGTGGACGGAAATGCATCTTTCCTACACCGATGGTTTTATAATTCGCTTGCTTGAGATGATCGCATAAAGTAAGTTCATCTTCTTTTAGTGCGGTACCGATGTTCCAAGCACCGTGAACATGAGGGTACCTTCCTGTAAAAATGGAGGAACGTGAGGGTGTACAAACAGGACTAGCACAGTAAGCTCCAGTGAAGAGCGTGCCTTCCGAAGCAAGCTTATCAAGCTCAGGTGTTAATACGGAAGCATTTTCGATTCCAAGTGCATCCGCACGCATTTGATCTGTGGTAATTAACCAAATATGAGTTTTCTTTGACATCCGTAAAAACCTCCTATGAATATAGTGTATAGCATTACAAAAGCCTCTAGCAACCAATGAATTCTCCATAATAATTCATTAGAATCGTCCATATGGGGTGATGTTTTTATTACCTATAATTGAATAGTCTATCTCAATATTGGAGGAGAATTTTTATGCGAAAGTTATCCATATCAGGGGATCATTTTATATTAGACGATCAACCCGTCCGGCTGCTTTCTGGTGCGCTTCATTATTTCCGGATCATTCCGGAATATTGGCAGGATCGTTTGCTGAAGCTGAAAGCTTGCGGATTGAATACTGTTGAAACTTATATTCCTTGGAATTTACATGAACCAGAGGAGGGGAGCTTCAATTTCGTAGGCTTTGCTGACATCGAGGCTTTCGTTAAGCTAGCCGGAGAGCTCGGGTTGCACGTCATTTTGCGGCCAAGTCCTTATATTTGTGCGGAATGGGAATTCGGTGGATTGCCAGCTTGGTTACTTGCGGACGATAACATACAACTGCGTTGTAATGATAAGGTCTATTTAGCTAAGGTGGATGCCTATTTCAATGAGTTGCTTCCGCGTCTGCGACCTTTGTTAAGCACAAACGGTGGACCTGTGCTCGCCCTTCAGGTAGAAAACGAATATGGAAGCTTTGGAAGTGACAAGACTTACCTGAACTATCTAAAAGAAGGCATGATCGCCCGCGGTATGGATGTTCTGCTGTTCACTTCGGATGGAGCTGAAGATCATATGCTCCAAGGCGGTATGATCGACGGAGTGTTCGCCACCGTAAATTTCGGTTCACGGGCTAAGGAAGCCTTTGCTAAACTACGTGAATATCAGCCTACGGGGCCATTGATGTGTATGGAATTCTGGAATGGATGGTTTGACCACTGGATGAAACCGCATAATACACGCCCCGAGTCTGAAGTAGCGGAGGCTTTAGACGTGATGCTTTCTTTAGGTGCCTCTGTAAACTTTTATATGTTCCATGGGGGGACTAATTTTGGATTTATGAACGGGGCAAATCTTTTTGAAAAATATGAACCACTCGTAACCAGCTACGATTATGATACGTTACTGGACGAATCAGGTAAGCCAACTGCAAAATTCTACGCAGCTCGAAAAATAATTGAGAAATACGTAGCGTTGCCCCCACTGGAATTACCGCCCGTAATTCAATCACGAGCATACGGTAAAGTGCTGATGACAGATTCTGTACCTTTGTTCACTCAGTTAGACGTATTGTCTCACCCTGAACGTAGAGCATGTCCTGAGCCAATGGAGAAATTCGGTCAGGATTATGGATTTATCTTATATTCTACGCAGATCAGTGGGCCGCGCAGTGGTATGGAGCTCGTTCTGCAAGAAGTACGCGATCGTGCGCTTGTATTTGCGAACGGTGCTTTTGTAGGTACAGTTGAACGCTGGGATCCGAGAGGCATTCCATTAGAGGTTCCAACGGAGGGACTGCAAATCGATATTCTTGTGGAGAATTTGGGACGCGTAAATTATGGCCCGCTGCTTCGTGATCCGAAAGGTATCACATGCGGCGTTAGACTCGGCTATCAATTCCTGCATGATTGGACTATTCGTTCATTACCGTTAAACGACCTTAAAGGATTATCATTCACTCCGATAGATTGCGAACAACGTCAGCAGCCCACTTTCTACCGGGGGAACTTTCAAGTCAATAAGCCGGAGGATACTTTTTTGCGACTGGACGGATGGACCAAAGGCCAAGCTTTTATAAATGGCTTTAATTTAGGTCGCTACTGGGAGAAAGGTCCGACAAAAACGATGTATTTACCAGCTCCACTCCTGCGCCAAGGTGAAAACGAACTAATCTTGTTTGAACTACATGGTGTATTGGAGTCCGTGGTTACTTTTGTAGATACACCGGAGCTCACGTGATATTTAAAGGGTGGTTAGAGACCATCATTCTGTAGTATTGATCTGATGATTTTTAATATATAATCAAGACAATAGTCATTTCATAAAATTACCACTTGAAGTGAAATCGAGAATTTTGTTGGTTTGTAGGAAGTGGTTAGGAGGAGGATTGCTAATGAGTTATGATTTGATGGCGTTTGAGACGTCTAAGGCACCGCAAGAAAGAGCGGGGTTTATGGATTGGTACGAGCAGCAAGTGAAATGGTCAGAAGACCATGCCTATAATGATCCTTCAGTTTTATCAGACGCGCTGCAACGCTTTTATAGTGAGTTGTCCGAGCAATTTCCTAATATGAATGTTGAGGATGAGATTTTTGAGGCAATGGAGGAAGACGGAACGGATAACCGGCTAACTGATTACTCGCTTGGTTCCTCTGTTATCTATGCAGCCTTCGCTTATTCCGTTGCTGAGGAAGCTTATACGGCGATGCGGGAGTTGGCTATAAAACACAAAGTAGGATTTTTTGATGTAAGCAGTAACGAAGGCGAGATCATTTTCCTTGAAGCAAAATAATTTAGAGTGTCAGCTGGTTGCTCTTCTAGATGTTAACGTAGTGGCAACCAGCATGTTTCTACTTTTTCACACTAATACGGACGGAATAATATAATTCTTAATCAGAGGCCACCGGTCACGAGGTTGAAGTGTGAACTCTGAAGCGATGGCTACGACAAGTTTTTTTTCTGGAATGCAGCAAATGACATTACCACCATCACCTAAAGCTGAGTAGGAGTAAACCCCGTCTTCTTCGCGTAGCCACCACAAATAACCGTAATGATTAGGGTTCATCGCTATAGATTCCTCAATCCATGTCTCCGGAATAATCTGCTTATTCTCCCATTTGCCACGGTTCAAATATAATAAACCAAAACGCACCATATCGCGTGGAGACAACGTAAGTCCCCATCCACCAGTGGTGATACGATGTGGGTCTTCCACCCAGCCCTTCACATTTACCCCAAACAAATCGTCGAACCCAAATGATTTCATCTCATAATCCGGAATTTCTTTCATTCCGATACGACTGAATAATTGCTCGTTAGCGAACTCACGGGCACTTTTTCCTGTGCAACGAGTGATGATAGCTGACAGTAAGTGAGCTCCTGCGGTGGAATATTTAAAATCACCAACATTCCCTTGGCGGCCAAGGATATCCAGTGTGTATTTGACCCAGTCGGATGATTTACACATTTGTTCCAGTGGTTCATGCCAGTCCTCGAAAGCATAGGGAGCTGTCATGGTGAGCAAATGACGTAAGGTGATCTCTTGTTTTTGCAGTTGGCCAGCAGCATCGCTTGGAACATATTCGGGGAAAAAATCCAGCACCTTCTGATCAACATGCTTGATATATCCTGCATCAATGGCAATACCAATGAGGGCGGATACGATACTTTTCGTTACAGAAGCCACATGATGCAGATCTTCCGGACCATAACCATTATAGTATTGTTCATAGGCAATATATCCATTTCTCGCCACTACGATTCCGTTTATATTACTATAGTCGGATTTAATCTTAGCTTCTAGTTTTGAAAGTTGTTCTGTATCCATGCCTAAGGCAGCCGAATCTGAAGTTTGCCAGTCTTTCGTAGGCCAGTAGTTTCTGTGCATTTAGGTAACTCCTTATATTCAAATTTTTTATGAATATCAGTGTGGCTGCGATCTTTTCTTAACAGGAAAATACACCTCAGTAACAAGATTCTCAGGATCAGCAGTTTGTGTGGGGTCCGTAAGGTATATTTCATAGGGAGAGTTAATCAATTCGTAACCTTCGTTTTCAATCCATTCTGTAAGCTTCGCATAAACGGATGTCAATTCTGAATAGGGGCCTCTATAAACCGACTTCGCACACAGCCCATCAGGTAATTCTCTAGTTTCCTTTACGATCTCCTCAATAGGTAGGGCAAACTCTGTATCATTCCCGGCAGGATTATATTCCTCACTGTGATAAATTGTTATTGGCGTACCAAGCAAGGTCAGCTTTTCAGTGGCAATGATTTCATACAGTTTGCTAAAATACTTTCCATATCCAAGCGCGTAATCATCACTGCTCAACATCTGACGTAAATAAAGGATATTCATAGATTTGGTTTCAACAAGCTGTACTTCTATCTTGTTAAGGTAGGACATCAGAGATATCCCTTTCTCTAAATTTAAAACATCACTGTTCATTTGCTTTAAGGTGTATTCGTAAGCTCGTAGTTTCTCATGTATTTCTCTTTTTTTGAGATTTAGGGCTGCACATACCTTTTCTTCAAATTGATCCTGCTCCCATTCCAGAATGTCTTTGATCTCTTCCAAAGAGAACTGATAAGATTTCAAACGGTTAATAAAGAGCATTTTTGTTAGTTGTTTGATGGAGTAATACCTATAACCGTTCTCAGGGTTAATCTCATCAGGATGAATTAGCCCAATTTCATCATAATACCGTAGTGTTTTAGTTGACACTTCGCATATCTTCGAGAATTCACCTATGGACAGCAACGATCTCATCTCCCTTTCTTCGATATTAAATGATATATAAGCTTTGATTTCGTTGGTTTGTTCATTTCCACTATGCACCTTCCCCTAAGGGTAAAGTCAATAGACAATCTAGTGTATCTAAACCAAGATGGCTAGAATAAAGTGAAGTGTCATTCGAAAAGACGTTGTGTGTTCTACAACGAGCAGAGTATACAACTGAAGAAGAACCCCGAAACCACATACAGTATGGTTTTGGGGTTCTGTTTTTTTGTTTATTTTTGCATAAGAATTCTGTAAATCAGCATAGCTGCTTCGGCACGTGAAGATGGAGCGGTTGGTGTAAGTTGCTGTTGACCATTTCCTTTAATGAAACCAGCTGCTACCAGTTCCGCTATATCCTCTGCCGCATATTCAGCAATTTGGTTATGGTCAGTAAAGACAACTAGTGGTGATGAAGAAGCGGGAACAGGACTCAACTTTCCTGCAGCCTTAAGCGCTCTAACCACCATAACAAACATCTCTTGTCTGGATATCGATTCATGAGGATGATAACGTCCATCGGTTTGACCATTAACGATGCCTAGTTTCTGAGCAGTCATAAGTCCCTCATAAAAATAATCACTTGGAGACACATCTGAAAAGACGATCCCGTCTACCGCGGTTAGTTCCAAAGTTCTAACTAATAAAAGTACGAAATCCGCGCGTGTAATTGCCTGATCAGGTTTAAATTCTTGTTCAGATACTCCGGTAATGACGCCTTTAGATGTTAGTACTTCTACTACGAACTTCGCCCAATGTGAATCAGACAAATCACTGAATGTCTTGTGATTGTAGACCGCCGCAAACTGGCCGGAAGAATTCGTGGTCGAGAACATAGCTTGTTTCTTGACTGCATCATAATACTCACCTATTACAGGTAGAATAAATCCGTTCGTATCAACGTTCCACACGACAATAAAAGCATTGTTCGATGCTGGGACAACTGCTGGATGAGGAAGCCCAATCTGTATAGCTGTCTGTAAATTGTTCATCTGAGCTTTTGTTCCATCCAAGCGAAGCTCATACTCGATAAGTGAGCGATTTCCTAACTTCCCTTTTAATTGCCCTGCAGCATCGACGGTTCTCAGTAACAGGGTAACCGTCTTCACGTTATCCAGCATATTCTCTGGAAATATACGATTCGGTAACATAATGGTAGCTAACGATGAAGTGAGCTCAAGCTGCAAGGTGGAAGTTCCTGCACGAAAAGCGGAAGCAGGGAGGATTACTTGATATTCCTTAACGTCAGATGCTGGATCACTTAGAAGCTGTATTCGAATTGTTTTATGACCGGATGAATTAGGTTTAGCTAATTCAATCATTTTTTGTAATGTGGATTCATTTAATATAGTACTAGCTTTCCCTGCATCAATAGTAGGAGACAGGTCAAGCCTTACACTTCCGTCCAACAGAAGTACACTTGTGGCTGAATCCTGAGTAGATAATCCAGAACTGCCTGAGCTCGGTGAAGATGTCGGACTTGGTGAAGATGTTGGACTCGGTGTAGTAGTAGGACTCGATGTAGTAGTAGGACTCGGTGTAGGAGTCGGACTTGGCTCCTTCTCTCCAAAAGGAATGAACTTCAAGAAGTCACCCCATATAACATTGCCCTCTGAATCCCTCATATAGGATGTTGCCGGAATTAAGCTTACGAAATTTGCATCCGTTAGCTGTTGACCAGACTTATTGGCTGAGGTTGCGCCATCATACATGAAATTGTTGTCAGCCGCCAATGAGGAAGGATATTGGTCTTTCGCAATGTTATTCGTCCGGTAGGATAAGAAGCCATCGATCTTAAAGTCCGCGGTAATATGGTCATAAGTCGTAAAGCTCATATTTCCACGTACATTATTGAATCCGATGTTGTTTATGGCAATAACACCTGGATTACTATTGCTTGTAAAACCATATGCTCCATTGCCGAAGGCGATAGAATCACGGATGGTATGTGTGACGTGAATGCCCTCACCACCCAGCTTAAATCCATTCTTGTCACCGGCGCCTATCGTTCCATCTGTTAAGAATCCGTTATTGAATGCAGCACTATTCTCAATCGATACAGCACCGATTGCACCGGAGCCTGCCTTAGTGTACAAATCCCATCCATCGTCGATGTTGTTATGTGCCAGACAGCCTCTAAAAATATTTCCGACGCCAGCAGTCAATTTCGCAGCGAAGCCATCAGCATTATTGTCAGATGGATCGCGGTTATCAAAGGAAGTACTGTTCAGAATTAAGTTGTAAGATGGCCATTCAGCTATTTCTTGAGCCGTTCCATCTGTACGGCTGATTTGTAGACCAGTGTCTCCATTAGCATAAAAGCGGCTATTTTCAACGATGTTATAATTTCCTCCAACTGTAAAGCCCTTAGTATTACCGGCCGAGCGGGTGAAATCAAGTCCCTTCACATGCCAATAGTTCCCGCTCAAGAGAACACCTTCAGTTTTTTTATCAAAATCGATAATGGGTCTTGCTCCAGGTGCAGCTTCCAAGTACTTCTTCGCATTCTCGTCTCCATCATTGTACTTCTTAATATGGAGTGATGAATTCCGCACATAACGACCATCAAGTAGGATAATGTGTTGACCTGGCTTGACGAAATCAATAGCGGTATCGATATCAAGCGGGAGATCAATCGATCCATCACCAGCACTTGTACCGGTTGGGGATACATAAATATCTTCACCCATGGGATCATAGCTTTTCATTATGACTGTAAAGTTACGAATTATCTTGTTATAAGAGGTCAAATACTGCGTGTCATCTGGTAAAAAAGTAATGCTGAAGTTCGTATCTCCTTGATTCACTAGTGTAGCTGGAATAGAAAGACGCTTGCCTGCTACGGCCTTATTGTCTTGCGCAATTACCGTAGAACCTTGCTTCAGTGTCACAGATCCGTTGACGTTTGAACGTACAATCATTTGGTAATTCGGATCTGAAGTCTTGCTCAGCGAAAGGATATCTATGTTAGGTGTGACCGGAGGTGTAGGAGGTTCAACTTTAGGTGAATCCGTGGCTGCTGAAGTTACTGTTAATTGAATATTGCTGATATGGATTGTAGCTAGACGAGCCGCATAAAAACCTACATACATCTTTGAATCTTGTATGTTAAGAATATCAGGCGTAAAGTGTATAGCTTCCTGATCATTATTAAGTTGTCCAGTAAAGCTGCTATTCGTTTTAGCAAGTGTTAGACGATATGGGGCTGCAGGGGCTGTGTTGTTAGGTGCAGGGCGTTCTTTTTTGAGCATGATCGTTTGAATGCCTTTACTTCCAGTTCCGTCTGGCTTTTCCACACCGGTTCGAACAAACAGCTGAGTTCCATTATCATTTCTTGTACCGCCGCTGTAACCACCTATAGCAGCAATGTTAGAGGCAAATACACTAGAATTTCCTGATGTGCCGATGGCGTCTCGTGCCATAATGCCGAACGATTCTTGACCGTCATATGGATTTTTTGCATAAGCCAACACTTGAATATCCGCTGACAGAACGAAATTATCTTCTGACGCATCTAGTACGGTGTAATAGAAGGTAATACCGTCATGGTCTTCGGTGACCTTTCCGCCGCCTTCCAGTGCGATAAGCTCTACCAATCCATCATCTTTTAGAATCGTCTGGTTATTAGTGGTCGATGTAGATTGACCGAATTGAATGCTACGCCATACAGGTTCAGTCTTTTCCTTAACAGTAACAGAATACGTAATCGGCTTAATAGACGCATCTGTAGGGATGATACCGATTTCATAAACGCCAGGCTTTTGATTATCGAACTGAGAGGTGTCGAGAGTGAAGGTACTTAGAACTTCTCTATCCGAATTGTCATACACTTTAGACACGATCAAACCCTTGCTATCAAAAGTATCGTTTAAGTAATAGGTCGTTTTTGGATAACTAGATACTTCGATTCTTGCTAGCTTCTTCATTTTGACCTTCACTTGGAAAGAGGCTGTTAATCCCTTATGGGTGACTGTGATTTTTTTATCTCCAGGAGTCAAGGTGTTCAGAGGAGAGACGGTGTATTCATTGTTCATTAGCCGAATCTCAGTTCCATCAGAATAATGAGCATAAAGGATAATCCCTTCTAATTTGATGGAATCACCGATGTAATAGACCGTTTGCATTGGCTCATTTCTGATTTCCAACTTAGATAGAGTTGCATCAATAACTTCAATGTTAAAGGCAGTTGTTATTAATGGAGTCTCGGTCGATCTAATCGTAACCTTATATGAGCCTGACTGTGACAACAGATACGGCAACAGATCCGATACGGGTTGCTCATTAATAGAGAGTGTATAGAGTTCACTAGTCAGTTCTTTCGTTAAGAATCCATCATTATAATTAGCAACAACAACAAGACCTTCAGGATCGAACGCATCCCCTGGATAGTAGACCGTTTTCGCTGGATCATACTTAACCATTAATGAGGTCATGGATAATGGAACGATTTGAAGCGTGATTGTTACTGAAGCGCCGTTATAGTTAATCGTTACCGTATTCTCCCCAATCTTACTGCTATCAAATCCGGAAACAATATAATCAGTGGGAGACAAAACGGCTTCACTGTTATCAGAAAAGATGGCCTTAACGACCAGTCCAGTTAAATCCAGTGATTCGCCAACCAGATAGGAGGTTTTGGACATCGCACTTGTATCAGCCATTAAGTTCGTTACGATTTTGGACTCGACTTTGATGTCGATCTCGCTAAAGGTTACTGTTGCGTCCCTAGCTACATAAAGCCCTGCGAAGATCGTATCATTGAACGTATGGTCTAATGCTACTATTTCGGTTTGGTCACCGATGCTTAGCAGATAGGTATTGCCCGATTTTTTAATGCTCAGATCATAGGCTTCACCTGCAGTGGGGGGATTGCTGCCGCTAAATGGGGTGAGCTTTACTTGTGTTGTTTTTTTATAAAAACCTTTCATCACCTGATCCAAAGCACCCACAGCGGTATAGTTAGAAGTTGTCGTGTTAGAATCACCATTTATTCCTACCGAATCTCTCAACATAAGTCCGAAGGATTTCTGGTTAGGTGTACTGACGCTGCTATTGCTATTAAATGAAGTAACATTAGCTTTGGCTTTCAATTCAAAGTTGGCATCATTAGGAAGCTCTTTGTAGTAAAAAGATAGTCCTTCATCACTGCTTGAGATTTTGCCTCCGTAGGTGGTCATTGTAACAGTAGAGTGGTCTTCAATCACTGGTTCGGGATTTTTTGTGGGATTTGTATTTCCCCCAAAGGCGCTAAACGCCCAAGGCCCAAGCTCAACGTGACCTTCTTGAGTTAAGTGTACGTTACGGAACGTCACCGTCGTATTTCTAGCAGTATAAAGACCGGCATATTGAATAGAGCCTTCAAAGCTTTCAATCATTTTGGTTTCATTCCCAATCTTTACTATATACAAATTCCCTGTCTTTTTGATGCTTAGTTCATATTCTTCACCTTGGGTAGGCCGATTAACGTTATCGAATTCGTACCCAAGCTTCTGTAAGCTGGTATTTTGTAATTTATGAAACGCTTTCATTTCTTGGTCCAATGAACCCACTGCTACGTAATCTCCAGAGTATGCTCCGAATTGGTTATTCCACACATTGCTGCGGAGCATGATGCCGAAGGATACCTGGTTATTCGCTGTCCAGCTGTCCACATGAGCGGTTGCTGTTAATTCAAAATTAACGCCCGGATCAATCTCTTGAAAATAATAAGCGATACCTTCTGTGCTGCCCGATACTTTGCCTCTGTCGTTAGAGCTTCTAAGCGTAACTGATCCGCCTGCGTTCTCTTTGATTCCAAAGTTTGCCGACGTAATTTTGTCCTGACCTCCAACGTCACCAAATACGCTTCCATTCCATTTACTTTGAATGTTAATCATCCCATCGTCAGGATCAGTGACCTCCTCTGCAAACATGGATGGTGGAAAAGATGAAACCAAGAGTAGGAAGGTTACTAGCATGGCTAACAAACGTTGATGTGTTCTCAATGATTAAAACCTCTCCTTATAGACCGATTTTTGACCAAAGCTTAATGTTTGATCATCCGAGATTATACTTTATCGTTGAAAAGTACAGCTATAATCAATACTCCATATACCACTGTATATAAGGGATGTAAGGGAGGATGTGAGTTAATGACACTCGGTTTACGGATACTTGAATTCGGTGTTGAGCAATAAAAAAGGAGAACGGCTAATGGGCTTTAACCCAAAAGTTGTTCTCCATTTTAAATTATCTGAAGTTCATGTAGTTGAAATTCCATCCATTCGTTAAAGCATACACTCGAAGAGTATTATAACAGGTTGGGCGACTTGTGTTACCACATTAATTACGTAAGTGGCGCTTGTAGTTGCAGAATCCGTCATTAACTCCTTGAATGCTTTGGCCTTGAGTGTCATATTCTGTGTCACAGAAATAGAAGCAATATATTTTAACGATGATGCACTAGGTTCACTGCCGTCCGTGCCCTATAATAACGGCAACATTTGCGGCTCAGAACGCGAGGGATGTTAAAGTGTTACTGAGAGTGAGTCTTAATAAATCGGCTAAGATCATTTAAATATTGATCATCCACCAATTGTCGTGGAAAGAAGACAGCTGTTAAATAAGTCCTTAAGGGGGATGCGGCATTCTTTTTTGACAGCATAGAGTGGTCAGCGTTGGGAAAATAAGAGACAGAGAGCAAGCTAACAGGTATTTTTTCACGGTAAATACGTTCGGTTTCCTCAATATCTACATTGATATCTTGACCGCCGAGTACTAGATGGACAGGAGCATTGAAGTAACTAAGTTCTTTGGTGGCATCAGATTGATAGTTTTTGGCGATAAATCCCCAGCGTTCCTTAGAAATCAAGTTCTCGGATTGTGCAATTCGCAAGTATTCTTCATAAGAGGCACGTTCGTTAAGTAGTTGTAAGACTTGAGCGTTATAGTGTTCTTTCGCTTGGATCTCATATTCCGAGAAACCTTCGTTTTCCATTTCTAATCTTGTATTGTATTTACCTTGAGAAATCCAGTTCACGGCAGGCGATACAAGAATGCTGAACGCGAGATCAGGTACTTCTCTTACGATCTTAGGAATCACCCATCCGGCTTGACTTGCCCCCCACAAACCAATAGATTGCGTATCAATCATCGGCAAGGCTTTCGCCCAGTTAATTGCTGCTATTGTTTCCTGAGCACGATCTTCCATACTTTGCTCCAACCAGTTACCGGAGGAACCACCAATACCAGGTTTGTTAAGAGACAACGAAGCATATCCTGCAGATGCGAATTTCTCCCACAAGGGTTTATACCCATCATCGTATGTGTCATTTATGGGACCATCACCATGTACAAAAACTACCAGCCCTACGTTTCCAGAATAGTTCTGGGGGAGAATTAAAGTTCCTGTTAGTTTACCCTGAGGGGTTTCGAATTCTATCTTTTGTTCAATCATTTCATATGAATGCTGTTTTAACACGAATAAGCCTAAAGCTAACAATAAACCAATGATTATCCATGCGGTTAATTTAATATTTAATTTCATTTACTGAACTCCTAGGGTGTAGTGGTGAACTCCTTGTCATGTAAAGCCAATTTGCCTCTTTAAAAAGTAGGTGTTTAATCCCGCTATAGTTAGCTTGAACGATACCAAAGTTCATCTGTTGGTACATTTGAATAGCTCGTTTATTATTTTCAGCAACATGTAGCGTTAATTTGTCCATGTCTGAATGACTGTTTACAAACTCTATAGCCCAACTAAGCAGCTGCTTGCCGATTCCTTTATTGCGGTGGCTAGATCGAACGGCCAAATGCTCGATGTAACATTCTTTTGCCCGAGGCTGATAATTCAAAAAATGTAATCCGACCATTAACTTCCATACATTTAGATATCCAAACTGCTTGAATACTTGTGAATGGGAAATACGTTGTGGCGTTTTAATGTTACTTCTCTTTGGGGCCCGGCAGTCCTTCCACTTTAAGCTGAGCGTACCGACAACTTCTCCATTTTCTTGGGCGACGATTTGTTGTGATGATGTGGATTGTTGCTCAATCGCCCAGAGTCCGAAGAGTAGGTCGGTAATCTCATCGTCGTCCAGTGGGATGAGGGAGTGGAACTTCCCATGGAACGCGTCCACTAAAAGACTGCTCACCGCTCTACGATCTTGTTCTTGATATTCAGCTATTACAATCTTGTTCAGATTTATCATGCTACACCGTCAGAATCATATTTGATTTTTATTTGAATTTCATAATGAAGCTTGTCATTGTTGAACATGGATAGATAGGATTTTTCCAAAATGATCAGTTGTCCCTGAATTGTATAATGATGCTGTGTTAAATAGTGTTCCAGTTGAGCAATCTCACGTTCAATATCTTGATCCTCCGTCACGAAAAAAGCTTTATAGAGGTAGCTACCTTTTTCTAGAATGATGTCCGGTGATTGATTGCTTTCATAACATAAGGTTACTTGTTCATTTTCGTATAAATAATGCAGATCTGTTTCGAATAAATGTGACAGTTGCGGCTTTTTTTCATACAAACTTCGAGCGGTGAGTGACTTATCTTGATCTAGTTCTATCCACTTTTTTAAATGACGAGTATCCAATTGCTTAATATTATATTTGTCTTCTAGAATGTCGGATTGCTCGTATTCGTTAAGTATCTTTTGTAAAAACTGCTGCAACAACATTAGCTGGTTTATTTCAGAGTTTATTTTACTTTGAGATTGCTTCAAGAGCTGATGGTAATCAGTTGTGGAGAAGCTATTCATACTTTTGTTAATTGTGCTGACTGGTATGTCTAATTTGCGAAGCAATAAGATCTGGGCCAACTGATAAATCTCATTAATCCCATACATCCGGTATTGATTGCTATCGGTATAGGCTGGAAATAAAATCTCTTTTTCTTCAAAATATCGGATTTGGTGCACTGATACATTCATAAGTTTTGAAAGTTCACCAATCGTTATGTGTTGATTCAAGGGTGTCGCTCCTATCTGTTGGGTTTTTGTTGAATGCAATAACTATAAACCTTAGGTCTGACCTAAGGTCAAGCTTGGATTAAGCTGTCGTTTTATGAATTTGTCGAATCATGAAGGAAAACGGAAAATTTTATAGAATTATCTATCGTCATCTATCTCATGTAATTCAAGTGTTGCACAATGCCCCAAGCGTATACTGCAGCTTTACTACTCCATAGAAAAGGGGCCTACGATGCTCAAAAGGACATTATTTATCTATTTAATAGCTTTCCTTTCGTTAGCTACAATTCCACTATCCATTGTTATAAATAACGATCAGCATGAGAATCATCCGCAAGTTCAGAATGGTGGCATGGATCTTTCGACATGGGATTATAAGCAACAAAAGATCATCAAGCTAGACGGGGAGTGGGAATTTTATTGGAACCAGCTACTCACACCTGAGCATTTTATAGATCCAAGCATTGACAAATCAGCACCTACAGCATGGATGGAGGTCCCCTCACGATGGAACGGTAAAGTGATTGATGGTCAGCCATTACCTGCATTTGGTTCTGCTACCTATCGCATGGTGCTGAAAAACTTACCTGTAGACGGTGTATTTGCATTGAAAAAGACGAATATACGCTTTTCAAGTGCGATATATGTGAATGGACATCTACTCATTGAAGATGGTAAGCCTTCTATCAGTACAGCCGATTACCAGTCGGGGAATATTCCGCAAATCGGGCTTTTTTCAGCTGAAAAAGGTGACGTAGAGATCATTATTCAAGTTTCTAACTATGAATATGTAAATGCAGGCATTCCGGTATCTCTGACCTTTGGCGAGGAAGCCGCGATGATGGAGACCCAGCAGAAGAGTATGGCTCGTGAATTTAGCACCGTTGCAATTTTGGGAACATTATCGCTTATTTTTGTCATCTGCTTTGTGGCGGCTGCTTTATACCGTAAGAAGGATTACTCCTTACTTGTGTTTGCTATTATTTGTTTACTGCTTGCGACCTATCATGGCTTGATTGGAGAACGTTCACTGTTACTGTTTTTCCCAAATCTTTCGTTCATTGTGTTATACAAAGTGAAGGATATTAGCTCCATATCGTGTTTTATTGTTCTGGCTATATTTTTCTACCAAATGCACAAAAGCATAATCTCTTTAAAACTTACGCAACTTGTAACGATTATACTAGGCAGCTTTATAATTTTGGTAGCGATCCTGCCTATTCGTACATACACGCTCTTCTCTTCGTATGTGATTATTGTATATGAATTGATGTTAATTTGGATGTTGTATAGAGTAGCGATCCTATATATTAGAAGCGCAGAAGTAAACCGGATCAAATCGTTGCTGCTTTTCTTAGCGATTCTTGCTATCAATCTGTACTCCATAGATGTAATCCTGTTTGCACTTTCGATGAAAGAAAATCTATGGCTCGGACAGTTTTACATCGTAGCCTTTAATATCATTATGATCGTTCTGATTGTTCTTCGTTTTTTCGAGGCATATCATACGATAGACGAAATGAAAAACCAGCTGATTGGGCTGGACAAGATTAAAGATGAGTTTCTTTCCAATACCTCTCATGAGCTGAAAACTCCGCTAAATGCCATAGTGAACATTACCGCTACACTTCTTAATGGGGTTGAGGGTCCAGTTACCGAAAGGCAAGCGCAGAACCTAGCAATCGTATTGGGCAGTGGAAGAAGACTAACTTATATGGTGAACGAACTGCTCGATTATTCCAAAATGAAGCATGGGGATATCACGTTATACAAAAGCACCCTAGATCTGAAAGCTGTTATTGATTCTGTCATCGGTATTCATTCGTTCCTGCTCGGAGAAAAGTCGATTTTTCTCATAAATAATGTCGCTTCAGATTTCCCTCCAGTACATGCAGATGGCAATCGTCTGATACAAATTTTGCACAACTTGGTAGATAATGCGATTAAATTTACGGAGCAAGGTGAAATACATATTAGTGCTAAAACTATCCTTCATGAATGGGTTGAAGTTCGTGTAGCAGACACGGGAATCGGAATTGCACCGGATATGCAGAAACGTATTTTTATGGCTTATGAGCAGGTGGATGAAGCTGAAATTCATAGTCACGGTGGCACAGGTCTCGGTCTAAGCATTACGAAGAAGTTAGTGGAGCTGCATGGCGGGAACATTAGAGTGGAATCTGTTACGGGCAAAGGTTCGGTTTTTATTTTCACCCTTCCACGGTGGGATCGAATATCTAATCAAATTACGGGTCCGATTGTGGAAAAGACACTTCCGTTTAAAGAGGTTCTCTTCCCGCGTCAGGAGTATCCTGTTTATATCAAAGGTAAAATCAATGAGCCAATTTTGGTCGTGGACGATGATTATGCCAACCTTCAATCCATGATCAACCTGTTCAAGCTGGAGGGGTATTCCATTGTTGTTGTGAACCGAGGGCAACTGGCACTCGATGAGTTATCGAAGAATTCAGACTTCTTCCTCGTTGTGCTGGACATTACAATGCCGGACATTTCTGGTTATGAGGTTCTGCAAAAGATCAGAGAAAGATTTACCCCCTTTGAGCTCCCGGTGTTAATGCTGACGGCGAAGAATAGAGTTACAGATATGAAAATGTCCATGGATAATGGGGCAAATGATTATGTGGGGAAGCCGTTCGAAGCGGAGGAGCTAATGGCGAGAGTGAAAAGTCTGACCCGATTAAGAGCTTCCGTGAAGCAGGCTAAAGATGCTGAAATAGCCTTTTTACGTTCTCAGATTAAACCTCATTTCTTGTACAATGCCCTGAATTCAATTGCTGCATTATGTGTGGAAGAGCCTCAGCAAGCAGAGGAATTAACGCTGGAGCTGTCGCAGTATTTGAGAAGCAGCTTTGATTTCAAACAATTGGATTCATTAACGACCCTGGAGAGTGAGCTGGAGCTGGTTAATGCTTATATTAATATTGAAAAAGTGCGCTTTGGTGCTAGATTGCAAGTCCAGTATGATATAACCGCAAATACGAATAGCCGGATTCCTCCGCTTATTCTTCAACCTCTGGTGGAAAATGCCATAAGACATGGCCTGATGTCCAATTTACGGGGAGGAAAGGTAACTATATCTGTCAAAGAGTCAGACCCTTCAATGATCAGCTTTGTTGTAGAAGATAATGGATGCGGAATGAGCGAACACAAGCTGGAAGAGATCATGAAATCTGATGTAGATAAAAGAGGTGTGGGGCTGTGGAATATTAGTCAGCGCATCAAACTTCTTTATGGAAAGAGCATTCGTATTCAAAGTGATGAAGGAAAAGGTACAAGGGTTTCTTTTGACATCCCCAAACAGCAATTGAACCGGCTAGGAGGTTGAAGCATGCTGCGAGCCATTATCGTAGATGATGAAGAATTATCACTGAAGCGTTTAAAAAGGATATTGTCTCAGAGTGGAGAGATTGAAGTATACGATACTTTTCTGGATCCGACGGAAGCTTATGAATTTGTGAAGGGGAATTCGATAGATGTAGCATTTTTGGACATTTCTATGCCTGACACGAATGGGATGAAGCTCTCCGCCCTTTTGCATGCACTAGATGAATCGATAGATGTAGTTTTTGTTACAGGGTATGATGAATACGCACTGCAAGCCTTTGAACTGAGCGCTGTGGATTATCTGCTGAAGCCTGTTACTGCGCAGCGATTATCAAAAACTCTGGATAAGATCAAAAAAATGAATAAAGGTGTGACGGTTCAACCTGTCATAGAAGTTCTTTTATTTAATGGACTTAAGATATACCGCCGTACACAAGACAGAGTGCCTATCAAGCTAAGAAGCCCAAAAACAGAGGAATTGTTTGCCTTTTTGATTAGTAAAGGAACGGTTAGCCGAGAAGAAATTATCGACACCTTATGGAGTGGGTTAGAGCCTGAAAAAGCACTTAAGAATCTGAACTCTACCCTGTATTATATTCGAAAAGCAATCGGTACTAGCTTTATTAAGACCAGTAGAAACGAAATTAGTATAGAGGAACGAAGCATTTATTGTGATTTATATGAGTTTGAGCGTTTACTGAAGCAAATTAGACAAGGCTCGAAAAAACATTCAGAATGGTTCAATCAAGTAGAAACACTGTATTCGGGGGCCTTTCTTAAAGGAAAAGCATACGATTGGGCTAGTGGGAAGACAGGCCGACTTGAACAAGATTTTATTGGACTGCTGGAACTAGCGGCTAGATTGCACATGGATCAGAACGAGCGTCAACAATCGCTGCATTACTTTGAGCGAATATTGAAATTGGATCCCTTGAGAGAAGATATCCATCAGGAAATCATCCATTTGTATATTGAACTAGGGCGAATGAATGAAGCTTATCGGCGATATGGGCAATTGGAAGAGACCCTTCAACAGGAGCTTGGAACTTCACCTGATCCTAAGCTCAAAGCGTTGATTATGAAGATGATGAACTAGTATAAAGAAAAAAGAGAACCGGCGAATCGATTAGATTTCGTAGGTTCTCTTTTTTTGTTTATTTTTCGTTTATCATAATTTTGTATAATACTCTCGATTATTGTCGAAATGATGACATGATTTATGCTAGAGGGGGAAAAAGAGTTTGAAGCCATCATTTATGAAAATAGGCATTAGTATTTCGTTAGCCACTGGACTTGTGGTGCAAGGTGTAGGTCCAATCCAGACTCAAATCGTTAGTGCGAAATCGAGCTTCGATTGGTTAGAGAATAGCCCAGCTGTGATACCGTCGATCAATGAAGATGATTATTCTAACGCAGGTGCTGTTGTCTCTAATCTATTGTCAGGAAAGGTTACTGAACCGGCGACAACGGGGATTGCTGTGGTAGCGTTAGATAATACCAACGGCGCCTGGCAATATTACAATACGCAAGGAAACATTTGGTACAACATCGAGCCGGTATCGAACACTAATGCTTTCCTGTTGCTGAAATCGGAGAAAATTCGTTTTGTACCCGCTAAAGACTGGAACGGAACAGCTTCAATTGAATATAAGCTATGGGATACGACAGCAGTTGGTTTTCAAAACTATCAAAAAAATGCAAATACCACAGCATCGGGTGCGTTCACCACAGTTTCGGGCAAAGCTACTGTGACTGTAAACCCAGTGAACGATGCTCCGTATCTAACGGAATTGAATGGTGGGGATTATCTTAGCTTTGACGGGAATGGGGATTATGTGACATTCCCAGATCAACTGTTATACAAGAATTCTTTTACAATTGAAGGGAATTTAAAAGTCAATGGTTTTAATACCTGGATGAGATTCTTCGAATCTTCGATCGCAGAGCAGAACCATAATATTTTTGTGGGCTTTAACGGCAAAAAAATGCATTTCATCGCTTACACCAATAAAGGAGATATTAATGTCACAGACGATTTCCCGATCTCCAAGTGGGTACATGTCTCGATTGTTTACGATCACAGTCAGAAGAAGGGACGTATTTATTGGGATGGTGTTCTTAAGGCAGAAGGAGCTATGGATTTAAGTACAGTTGGAAATGTGGCACGTCCGAACAACTGGCTTGGTAAAAGCACCTGGAGACAGGACGGAGATTACAGCGGTGGGATGAGAGACGTTAGGTTTTGGAGTATAGCTAAAACTCAGAGCGAAATTGTTCGCGAAATGAACGTCGATTTGAATGGATTTGAGCCTAATCTGGCTTTGAACTATAAATTTTCGAATAGCAATGATGGTAATATTGCTGTCAATACACCGGCTGGTTCAGGTAAGAACGGTACCATTACGGGAGCAAGCTGGAAGCAGGACACAGGCTTCATGGGAAGTACTACAACGGAAAAAAATAAATCTGTATCACGCTCTTTTAAGGTCATTGATGTGGATGGGGATGGCCTAAATGTATCAGCTACTTCTTCTAATATATCCCTAATTCCGAATAATGGACTGAAAGTAAGTGGAAGTGGTGAAGTGCGGACGTTAGAAATAACACCAGCGAAGAATGCCTTCGGAAACAGTGTGATTACTGTTACTGTAAATGATGGCACTATAAGTAGTACATACACCTTCAATGTCCAGGTAAACGATGTGGGAGATGTCCTAGTAACTGGAGTGACTTTGAATAAAACATCACTTAGTTTAACTGAGGGAGAAGCTGGAGATACACTAAATGCTGTAATAGAACCTGCCAATGCCACGAACAAAACAGTAACTTGGAGCTCCAGTGATGTAACTGTCGCGACAGTTGTTAATGGAGTGGTAACACCAGTTGGCGTTGGAACGGCAACGATCACAGCAACAACAACGGATGGAAGTTATACGGCGTCATCCACCGTTACAGTTAGTGCACCAGTTGTGAAAGTAACCGGAGTTAAGCTTGATCAGGAGACCCTCGATTTAACCGCTGGTGAAGCGGACGCCTTACTAAAGGCAACAATAGAACCTGCAAATGCAACGGACACAGACGTGATCTGGAGCTCCAGCGATGACACTATCGCAACAGTCGTGAATGGAGTTGTGACTCCAGTTGGTGAGGGTACAGCAATTATTACTGTAACGTCTAAGGATGGAAGCTTTACGGCTTCAACGACTGTAAATGTGGCAGCACCTAAGCCACCAATTGTTCTCGTAACGGGAGTAACGTTAGACCAGACCACGCTTAATTTAACAGTGGGCGAAGGCGACGAAACGCTACAAGCGACAGTGGCACCTGCCGATGCAACGAATAAGGGTGTCATTTGGAGCTCTAGCGATGAGACTGTAGCCAAGGTTGTTTATGGAGTAGTAACCCCGGTTGGTGTTGGAACAGCCACCATTACGGTTACGACCAAAGATGGAAGTTATACCGCTTCAACGACAGTACATGTAAGTGAACCAATTCCACCAGTTGTGAATGTAACTGGGGTGAGACTAGATCAGGAGACGCTCGATTTAACAGCTGGTGAAACTGAGGTAAAACTAAATGCGACAATAGAGCCTGCAAATGCAACAGATCCAGGCCTGATCTGGAGCTCCAGCGATGAGACTGTAGCCAAGGTTGTGAATGGAGAAGTAACTCCAGTCGGTGAGGGAACAGCCATCATTACGGTTACTACGAAAGATGGAAGTTATAAGGCTTCAACCACCGTTACTGTGAAGGCTCCTGTTAAGCCAATTACAGCACCGGGTATTCCAACAGCTGTAACTGCAACTGCAGAGAATGGTCAAGCGACCATCACCTTTACAGCGCCAGAGTCTGATGGGGGAAGCGAAATTACAGGTTATCTTGTAACGGCTACTCCGGGCGGGTTGACAGTTACAGGTAATGGAAGTCCGCTTACAATCAGTGGTCTGACGAATGGTACAAGCTACACCTTCACGGTACAGGCCATCAATAAGGCTGGTATTAGCGAATTATCTGCTGAATCCAATACAGTCATCCCGAGCGCTCCATCCAGTGTTCCTTCCCAACCGACTCCATCAGCTACACCGACACCTGTAGCAAATGATGCTTCCATTCTAATCAATGGTAAAGCGGAAACCATGGGAACCGCGACGAATGGTAAACGGAATGATCAAACGCTAACCACCATTGCTTTAGACCAGAAGAAGCTGGAAGACAAGCTCGCCGCGGAAGGTAAAGGTGCGGTGGTTTCTATCTCTGCTACTAGCAAATCAGATGTTCTGGTAGGAGAGCTAAACGGACAAATGGTTAAAAATATGCAGGGTAATCAAGCCGTACTTGAAATCAAAACTGGTAATGCGACTATTACCTTGCCTGCAGGGCAGATTAACTTGGACGCTCTATCCAAGCAGGTGGGACAGTCTGTGGCTTTACAGGATATTAAGATACAGATTGAAGTTAGTAAACCAACAGCCGATGCTGTAAGTGCTTTAGAGGCTGCTGCACAAAAAGGATCATTTTCATTAATCTCTGCGCCAGTAGCTTTTACGGTTAGAGGGATTTACGGAGATAAGAGCATTGAACTTTCACAATTCAATACGTATGTGAAGCGTACCATTGCTATCCCTGAGGGGATGGACCCCAATAAGATTACAACTGGAGTATATGTTGATGCTGATGGAACAGTTCATCATGTACCCACTAAAGTAGTTGTAATTGGCGGCGAGTATTTTGCTACCATCAACAGTCTTAGTGGCGGTACTTACTCTATAATCTGGCATCCGCTTGAATTTAGCGATGTTACTAACCACTGGGCAAAAGACGCAGTGAATGATATGGGCTCCCGTTTAGTCGTCGAAGGAACAGGTAATAGTCAATTTTCTCCTGATCAAGCCATTACCCGTGCAGAGTTTGCAGCGATTGTCGTTCGCGGTCTTGGACTTGAATTGGATCAAGCGGCAACACCATTTTCGGATGTTAAAACTACGGATTGGTATAACAGTGCGATTAATACTGCATATGCTTATCAATTAATCAATGGTTTTGAAGACGGCATGTTCCGCCCTGATGACCAAATTACCCGTGAACAAGCAATGCAAATTATCGCCAAAGCGATGAAAATCACAGCCCTAAAGGCTAAACTTCCAAATCAATCCTCTGAAGGATTCTTGAACCCATATACCGATGCCGGTAAAGCATCTGACTGGGCGATTGGTGCAATTACTGACTGCTTACAGGCAGGCGTAATCATGGGACGAAGCAGCAATGTGCTTGCTCCCAAAAATGATATGACCAGAGCTGAGGTTGCGGCGATCGTTAAGCGGCTACTTCAAAAGTCAGATTTAATTTAAAGCCTTGACTCATATGATACGTTGAAAAGAAAGAGTATTCATTCGATAACCTTCGAATGAATACTTTTTTCTTTTGGTTATATTAAATTCTAATGTTGATATTTGACTGTTAATCATACATTTTTTGGCTTTATATCTGGTGCATTTTCTAATGGCTTTTGAAGTGCGTCCACAATGGCTGCGATAATACTTGTTGCTAAAAGACCCATTAGACATAATGATGTAGGACCCGCTGCATCATCACTAGCTGTAACTTTAGCAAGCACCCTTAAGCTTACTATTCCTAACAAAATGAGGAACATAATTGTGAAAGCACATTTCTTTATGATCTTCAAAGATGTAAGGGATAATTCTGAGAAAGCATTGTTCTTTTCGATGTTGTTTAATAGTTTATATGCTTGATATAGCGCAACCGAAAACGCAATACAGAATCCGTAAGCACATACTAAAAAGGGAATCAGGAAGTAAGCCGTATCTGGATGTACTCTTGCATCTCTTACCGCTATCTCAGGCAACCAGATACACAAAGCAAGCACTGCAATTCCAACCAAAAAAATAATTACTTTTAAGAAAGTGGTTGAACCTCGTTTAACATTCATTTAAAACACCTCACTTATTTAATGACTTCATGATTTTAGCATTTAATTTATTGTTTTACAATAAATTTGTATTGTTTTAGTGTTTTATATTTTACGAGAAATGGTTATCTTTCTTTGAAAGACGACAACGTTGCTTCTTCTTGTTAGCAGGAGAATGGTTTAACTATCCAGAAAAAGTAAAGTAGATCGTTTATAAGATCAATCGAAAAGAGGCGATATCTAAATGGAATTACGGCAAAGCATTAATGAAGTCTTTCAGTCGGCACAACAAGGTGATGCTGCACGGCTAAAAGAAATTCTAGAATTCCATCCGGCTTTAGCAAATACGGAAAATAACGAGGGTCTTACACCTTTGGGATATGCGGCACATTTCGGTAAAGAAGCAGCGGTGCAGGTATTGATAGACTATGGTGCTGAAGTTGATGCAGTATCCCATTCTAAGATTAGTTTTATTCCTTCTAATACTGCACTTCATGCTGCCATCGCTGGGGAGCGGGATATGGGTGTTATCCGACTGTTATTGAACAAGGGTGCTCAGACACATATTTTAGATAGCGACGGGCATACTGCCTTGCATTCTGCAGCTTTTCATTCGGATAATGTGGAGCTGATACGCTTATTAATCGAACACAGAGCTGACATCCATGCTAAAATTGAAGGTGGTGAATCAGTATTAGCTATGGCCATCCAACAAGGAAACCATAACGTAAAAGAATTTCTTATTGAAAAAGGAGCAATTTAGAATGCAAATCACATTAAACCGTAAAGACAATTCAACAGTAGCTTTGATTTCCAGCGAGGGTATTGTAATTAATAATGTAAATGATGCTTTGGATCTAATGGCAAACGTTAGATATCAAGAATGCGATAAAATGATTCTAAGAAAAGAGCAAATCACGGATGATTTTTTTGAGTTAAAGACGGGGCTTGCCGGAGAGATTCTTCAAAAGTATACAAACTATCAGATGCGGGTTGCGATTGTAGGAGAATTTACTGGCTATAATAGTAAAAGTCTGAATGATTTTATTTATGAGTGCAATCAGGGGAATAAAATATTGTTCAAGAGTACAGAAGACGAGGCATTAGCAGCACTTCATCATAGTTAAATGTGAACTTGAAACAGAGAGGGGACTTAACATGGAAGGTAAAATCACGTATGAATCGATCGATGACTATATTTCCAAGTTTCCACCGGAGATTCAAGAAATCCTTAGTACAATAAGAAAAGTGATAAAAGAAGCGGCACCTGATGCAAAAGAAAAGATTAGTTATCAGATGCCCACTTTTGAACTGCACGGAAATCTCGTCCATTTTGCAGCTTTCAAAAACCATATTGGATTTTATCCAACGCCTAATGGGATTGATGCTTTTAAAGAAGAATTATCTGTCTATAAAGGAGCAAAAGGGTCCATTCAATTCCCTCTTAATCAGCCGATGCCCTATGAATTAATTAGTAAGATCGTGAAATATAGAGTGGCAGAGAATATTCAAAAAGCAAAAGATAAGCGTAAATAGTATGTAAAGAAAACAATGTCTTCCCAGTCCTCTTGCACACCTGAAGCTTTCTATCCTCTCTGGTTTCAGGTGTGCAATTCTTACAAGTTATCGTGTACTCGATACTGATCGACGCACAAACGACAGGATAATATCCTGTGAGTAGTCTCCGAAACCACTTCCGAATAGATTAAGTCCTCGTCTATTGAGGGCATCCTCGCGAATCTCAAAGCGTACTCGAATAGGCTCATTAAATGCCAGCTTCAGTGAGCTAATTGTAGTAGGGGAAGAAGCAGCACCATTTATTTTGCTACCCTGTTCTGAGATACTCCACTCTGTCAGCATTCCATATTCTGTACCACTCTTCCAACGTTCGGGTGTTAACTTTCCTTTCCGGTTACCGAAATCTGATGGACAAGTCCAAGTACCGACATGTAGGTCATTTATAGTTAATGTGATGTCACTTGCCCAATCTTCACGGAATGCAGGTGCTTCAGAACAAACCTCAGCCGAAATCCGAATCTCATCTAGCTCGACACCAGGGGGGAGTGGATTGGCAAAATAGTATTCGACATAGCCAGAATCAGCGAACCATAAGAGAGATGCTTCAACTCGTTCAGGCATGTAGAATACCCGCGGATCATCCTGAGAACCGATGACTCCGCCGTCTTTTCCAGCCATACCACAGGATGGTTGTACAGAACAGTGGGAGAACATTCCGATGGGCATATGTATTTCTTCCGTTTGATGCAGACCATCGCCTAGCTTCGACGGAAGATCGAGATGGATGGATCGGCAGGTCACCGCGCATATTTTCTCACGATTTGCTCCTTGTGTAGATGAGATTAAGTTAACTTGCTCAAGGGTCTGCACATTGATTGAGATTGTAGGTTGAGCTACGCCAAGTGTCTCGGCCAATTGACTGACACTCATGGGCTTGTCACCAAGGGCTTCAAGAATGCGGACTCTGACATCTCCAGAAAGTGCTTTAGCAACGTCTAAGATACGTGATGCAGGGTACCGGATCGTTTCTTGCGAAATATCATTCATGGATTGTATTCCTTTTCGTTAGGATAGTTTGAGGATATTGTACACCGAAGATTGTATATTGTAAAATTATAATACACATTGCGTAATTTATATACTGGTGCTAAAATGAGCTCAACTTCTTATTTTGAAAGGCTGTGCTCATATCATGACAACTTCCGTACTGAATGTTGAGAGTCTTCCGATTCCTCGTCCCGAACATCCGCATCCAAATTGGCAGCGCAAGGAATGGATGAATTTGAATGGGGAATGGTCATTTAGCTTTGATCCGAGCAATGAAGGAATAAGCAATCAATGGTTTTCGAATTCCGAAATCGCTTACAGTTCGAAGATTACCGTCCCTTTTTCTTGGGTAAGTCCATTATCCGGTATTGGCAGCGATCGTAAAGGGATAGGTTGGTATCGGCGGATTTTGAAATGGCAGCCTATCGACTCACAGACACGACTATTTTTGCGATTCGGGGCAGTGGATTATTCATGTGACGTTTGGATAAACGGAGTACATGTTGGTTCACACCAAGGTGGATATGGTTCATTTGAGTTTGAAGTTACTCCGTACTGGGTTGAAGATTTGGACAATACAATTGTCGTTAGAGTAGAGGACTTCGATCATGATTACCAAGCACGTGGCAAACAAGGTTATGGAGAAATTCGCGGAATTTGGCAGCCAGTATGGCTAGAATCTCGGCCCCAGACTTATATGAGTGATACTAAGTTTGTGACCACTATGGATGGGCAAGTGAACGTGACTACAAGAATCATTGCTCATGAATCTGGTTCAGCAGATTTCACGCTGCAATTCGCAGAGGATTCCATACTGCATACTGAGAAATTAGATCTTATTGCAGGGGAGAATGAATTTAAGCTCTCTATTCAAATATCAGATCCGAAATTATGGAGTCCAGAATCACCTTATTTGTACGAAGGAGAACTACAACTTAGCGGATCTTTTGGCACAGACATGGTCAGCACTTATTTCGGAATTCGAGAAATCCAAACTGTTCGCTTCGATGAGCGTGGTTATCGATGGATTACTCTTAATGGCAAGCCAATTTATTTAAACGGTACCCTTGACCAGTCTTATCACAAAACGGGCTATTTCACTTATCCGTCTGATGAAGACATGCGGGATGAAATCTATCTAATGAAACGTTTGGGACTGAACTTTGTACGTATTCATATCAAACCAGAGGAACCCCGCAAACTATATTGGGCGGATAAACTGGGTATTCTGGTGATGGAAGACATGCCTTGCTTTTGGGGGGATCCGGATGAAAAAGCCCGTGCTGCGTATGAACTTGAAGCCCTAGAGGTTATCGAAAGAGACTATAATCATCCATCTATTTTCTCATGGGTGATGTTTAACGAGACGTGGGGGTTGAAGACGAACGCTCAGGACACTAGTCTAACGAGTGATGTAGGGCAAAAGTCTAGTTATCTTAAGGAGACACAGGAATGGGTTCGGGAAAAATATCGCTGGGCTAAACGACTTGACCCAACTAGAATCATTGAAGACAACTCACCTTGTAATTATGATCATGTGGAATCTGATATTAATACGTGGCATTTCTACATTAATGGTTATGATCAGCTTAGAGCTCATTTGAATGAGGTTGTAGACAAAACTTTCCCAGGTTCAGACTTTAACTGTATCGGAGGTAATGTACAATCTGATGTTCCCCTGATGAACAGTGAATGTGGAAACGTATGGGGGATCGAAGGCGGGGCAGGGGATAGTGATTTAGCATGGCATTATCGCTATATGATGAATGAATTCCGGCGGCATGATAAGTTATGTGGTTTCGTATTTACCGAATTTCGCGATGTTACGAATGAGTTCAATGGTTATTATCGGTTAGACGGCAGCGATAAAGATTTTGGTTATGACGCCTTTGTTCCAGGGATGACGATTTCTGATCTGCATTCTCCGGACTTCATCGTGATCGATGCACCGCCATGCCAGACAGTAAACGCAAAGGATGAAGTTAATGTTCCGCTTCTTCGTTCCAGTTTCTCAGATAAATATCATGGACAGCATTTACAGGTGAAGTGGGAACTTTGGTACGACGATTTGGGAACACGAGTTGTTGCACAAAGTGATCATATATCAGTGAATTGGGATGGATATGGAGTAGCTGCTCTACCCGCTCTGCATGTTACTATGCCTGATCAGGACGCAGTTGCAGTGCTGGTGCTTTCCTTGATCACTAATAAGGGAGAGACGCTCACTCGCAACTTCATTACGTTTGATGTAAGAAGCGGTGATCAGGAAGTAAGGTATGAGGGGGAAGCAGACTGTATTAGTATCCCCGTTGGTGCGTATAAAGAACACAGCTTTGAACTACAATGGGAAGCTATTCAATGCGCAAAAATCAATGGGGCCGGTCAAGGCCAATATGCATTTGATGTAGCTCTTCCAGATGCTTTGGAGAAAAAAATGATTGGCGAGATCGAAATTATGTTTGAAGCTAGCGCAAAGCGAGTGTTGGCCCGGAATCTTGAAGGGGCAAAGCAAAATGAAATGGGACTTGATCTCATGCATGGTGCAGACGCTAGGGTGGAGTATAATCCGAATACGTACTATATGACCGACGAAGAACGTCATCCTTCACGTGTGAATGTTCTGGTAGAAGGTCAACGGATTGGCTCCTTCTATTTACCGGATGATCCGGCCGACAGCCGAGGTGTATTGTCTTGGCATTATCAGCCATTAGCGAATAAGTTGGATGAGGCTGGCTCTTACGGCTATCTATGTAAGGTAAGTGTACCGGGGCAGTTAGCAGCTAAACTAGATCGCAATCGTACGTTCCGGTTGGAACTTCAAGCAGAGGGTGGAGGCTTAGCCTTGTATGGCCGCAATGCGGGTCGTTATCCAATAGATTTGTTGATTCGCTATCGGTAAACTGGGTGAAGTTAGATCATTCAATTCTAAAAAAAGCAATCCAAGCCATAAGGCATGGATTGCTTTTTATGTGATGAGCTATTCAGAGAATGGATTAAAGCTCTTTATCATTAATGCTGTTCAGCCAACCTTCAATATCTACAATAACGGAGCTAATGCAGCCATCTTCAAACGGTGAAGTTAGACCGGCAAGCTCAACCAGTTTGATAAAAGATTTGCTTCCTCCAGCCTGGCATAGTTCCAAATAATCGCTCCAAGCAGCTTTGAAATCTTCGTTCGAACGTTTCCAGAACTGGAATGCACAAAGCTGTGCTAGTGTGTAGTCAATGTAGTAGAAAGGCGAGGCGAAGATATGCCCTTGTTTATGCCAAAAACCGCCTTGTTCCAGATATGTGTTACCTTCATAATTACGATGTGGTAAGTATTTCTTCTCGATTTCTCTCCAAGCCTGCTTGCGTTCAGCAGGGGTGGCTTCAGGGTTACTATAAACAAAATGTTGGAATTCATCGACAGACACACCGTAAGGAATAAACTGAAGGCTATCAGATAAATGGTTGAAGCGGTATTTATCCGCATCTTCCTCAAAGAACAAATTCATCCAAGGCCAAGCGAAAAATTCCATACTCATGGAATGAATCTCACATGCTTCATAGGTTGGAAAAGCATATTCTGGCACATCAATATTGCGGCTTTCATATACCTGGAAGGCATGCCCTACTTCATGGGTTAAGACATCAATGTCTCCTGAGGTACCGTTGAAATTAGAGAAAATAAAAGGGGCTTTGTATTGGCTGAAGTAAGTACAATAACCGCCGCCTTGCTTTCCTTTTTTGCTTACTAGATCAACCAGATTATTGTCCAACATAAAGGTGAAGAATTCATCCGTTTCAGGAGATAGCTCTTTATACATCTTCTTTCCGTTAGCTACAATCCAGTCTGGGTCTCCTTTAGGGGTAGCGTTCCCAGTCTTAAAGCTAAAGTTCTCGTCGTAGTATTTCAATTCATCGAGACCCAGGCGATCTGTCTGGCGTTTCTTTAACTGTTGGGAGACAGGTACGATATATTCCAGAACTTGTTTGCGGAAATTGGCAACCATTTCTGCATTATAGTCGGTACGCATCATACGGTCATAACCTAGCTGAACAAAGTTGCTGTATCCAAGCTTTTTAGCTATGCGGTCACGGACCTTGACGAGCTCGTCATAGATGTGGTCAAACTCAGTCTCATGTTCGGACATAAAACCAAACCGAGCTTCAGAAGCGCTTTTACGCATATCGCGGTCTGTAGACAATTCGAAAGGTGCGAGTTGAGGCAGTGTGCGCTCTTCACCTTCAAATAGAATCTTGGCGGATGCGATAAGCTGGGAGTATTCCGTGGAAAGCTTGTTCTCCAATTGTAAATCTTCGATGATTTCCGGACTAAATGTCCGCAGCGAAACTTCTGCAAGCTGGAGTAACTGCGCACCCCATTCCTGTTCAAACTCGGCTCTATATTTCGAATGTACGAGTGCTTTGTAATAATCGGTTATGTATTCCTGAACGACAGGTCCAACTTCGTCCATGAATTCTTGTTCGGCTTTGTAAAATTCATCCGTCGTATTGATAGAATGGCGAACGCTAACCAATGTCTGCATAGTATCAAACGTATTGCGAAGCTTGTTAATGGCAGTGATGGAAGCCTTTTGTACCTCTAAAGGTGATGTGTCATTGAGATCTTTCAGCAGGGCGTTAAAGTCTTGCTTGAATTGCTTAACATCCGGCCGCTCATAGCGGTAATCATCAAATTTCATAAAAAATCAACTTCCTTTCTATACCAGATAGTTTCTATTATATAATCTGAACAGCCATTTACGATAGACCTGTGTAAGCTTTTTATAGTCGAAAAAAGAACAATTGAACAAAAGTGTAAAAACTTGTTAAGCAGAATGTGGCTTAATATTATCTATGAATATAGTAGTTTTCATCAAGAGAAAATGGTCCAACCAGTTATGCGAGAGCAGATGAAGATGCATTGGGAAGAAGTACTCAACACAATTAATGAGCGCACACGTACAATTTAACGAAGCGAAAATAGGAAGCTCGATATAGATGAAACCCCGAATTACTGTAATAACACTAGGCGTGGATGATTTGGAGAGAGCTTTGATTTTTACAGGGATGGATTAGAATTCCCGACCGAAGGGATCATTGGCAAAGAATTTGAACATGGAGCGGTTGCTTTTTTTGATTTGCAGGCAGGCTTGAAGCTGGCACTTTGGAATCGGAAAGATATGGCCTATGAGGCAAAGGTTCCATTATCCCTAGCCAGTTCAACAGAAATAAAGATTGGCCACAATATATTAGAATTTGTTCACTTTACACTCTGCACCCTTCCTCCCTCTTTTTTTAACTGCTTCAGTACAATTGTCGACAAACATAATATATCATGATATATTATTATGTATAAAGATGAAAAAATTAGAGTCAGGAGATAACGAAAGTTATGAATGAGACAATGTCATCCAAACCGATGTATGAAAAAATATTTGATGAAGTGAAGCAGCTTATTGTTAATAAATCCTATGGACAAGGGGAGAGGGTTCCTTCAGAAAAAGAACTGGCCGAAACCTATAATGTAAGTCGCATTACGAGTAAAAAAGCTCTGGAAATGCTTGCCGCCGAGCATTTGATTGTGAGAAAACCGGGAAGAGGTTCGTTTGTGGCTGATCCGGCAGTTGACTACATTGATTCAGCTATGTCTCCTGAGACGGCCTCCGACGGGACTGTTATTAATTCCTTTAACCATGAGGAAAAGACGATTGGTCTGATTATTACCGACTTTGGCAACAGCTATGGAACAGGTTTGATTTATGGGATGGAACAGGCTTCCCGTGATAATGATTGCTTCCTCGTTCTACGAAGAACATTTGGCGTACCGGAGAACGAAGAACAGTCTATTCAGAAGTTGCTTAGCTTGGGTGTAGATGGTCTGATTGTATTTCCGGCTCAAGGCGAATTTTTTAATGCTGAGATTCTAAAATTGGTGATCGGGCGTTTCCCTTTAGTTCTGGTAGATCGCCATCTGAAAGGAGTAGCGGCTGCTTCGATCGGCACGGATAACATAAAGGCTGCACTTAAAGGGACGGAGTACTTATTTGATCTCGGGCATACTCATATTTCTTTCCTCTCTCCACCTCCAGCGGATACGACGGCTCTTGAGGAGCGGGTGGAGGGATTTATACAAGCGCATGCAGAGCGGGGGATAGCTGTAGATAAGGGGTTGTGGGTTAGTGATTTAACCTCGACATTACCTAATTCTTTTAATGATGAGAATATTGAACACGATATCTCACGGCTAGTTTCTCATTTACAAGAGAATCCAACAATAACGGCACTTTTTGCCGTGGAATATAATATTGCCCTGCTGGCTAGAACTGCGGTTGAACGACTTGGGCTGCGGATTCCTGAGGATATTTCGATCATTTGCTTTGATAGTCCGCCAACTCCACTCGGCTCGGGTTATGCGTTCACTCATTTGCGGCAGAATGAAGAAGAAATGGGGCGACTCGCAGTTGAAAATGTATTGCGAATTATGAACAGTCAGACTGTATCGAACAAGATAATGCTGGAAGCTAAGTTGATTTCTGGTGAATCCACGGGTCCCGCTAAACCATCCAATTCTAATTAATTTTATGCGATTCTCCATAAATTAGTTGTTATAAAAACCTATCTTTTGGGATAGGTTTTTTTGTTTGTTTTAGATAGATGTTTATCATTATAGAAGTATTGATATATCATTATCGATGAATAAACATATTGACATACTAATTGTATGACAATATACTAATTTGTGAAAGCGCTTCAAAGAAAAAAGAAAAAGGGGGTAGTATAACTGAAAGCAACCAGAGAAATTCCTGAGTCGATCAAGAAACTGGCATCTAATGTAAAAGCGCAGCTGAACGATCGTCCAAAATTAGCAGAGATGTTCGAGAAATGTATGGCTAACACCTGGAATACAACCTTAAAACGAATGGTGAATGGTACTACTTTTGTCATTACCGGAGATATTCCAGCGATGTGGCTGCGGGACTCGGCCGCTCAGGTTAGACCTTTCCTGATCCTTGCCTCCGAGGATGAAGAAATTGCCGACATGATTGAGGGACTTGTGCATAGACAATTCGCCTGCATCCAGCTTGACCCTTATGCGAACGCGTTCAATGAAGAAGCAAATGGGAATGGCCATCAGGAGGATCTTACAGAGATGAGCCTAGGAGTATGGGAAAGAAAATATGAGATTGATTCATTATGCTATCCGATCCAACTGGGTTATCTGCTCTGGAAGAATTCGGGCCGAACTAGTCAGTTTAATGATTCATTTGTTAAGGGTGTAGAAAGAATTATTGCATTATGGACTACTGAACAGAAACATGAGAGCGATTCCAATTATCTTTTTCAACGGATGAACTGTCCGCCTACGGATACATTAGCGCGTGAAGGCAAAGGAACGTTGACAGCTTATACCGGAATGACTTGGTCTGGATTTCGTCCTAGCGATGATGCCTGTGAATACGGGTATTTGGTTCCTGCCAATATGTTCGCTGTGGTTGTTTTAGAGTATGTATGTGAAATTGCCCGAGAGATCCTGAGGGATCCGGAACTGGAATTGAAAGCTATTAGACTTTCTGAACAGATTAATGAGGGAATACGCCAGTATGGAATCGTAGACCACCCTGAGTTTGGTTCAGTCTATGCATATGAAGTAGATGGGCGTGGACAGGTGAAATTGATGGATGATGCAAATGTACCGAGTCTGCTCTCAATCCCTTATTTGGGTTATGTGAGTCCCGATGATCCTATCTACAAAAATACCCGAAAGCTAATTCTAAGTAGCAATAATCCTTATTTCTTCGCAGGAAAGGAGGCTTCTGGTATTGGTAGTCCACATACGCCTAGTCGTTATATCTGGCCTATAGCTTTAGCGATTCAGGGAATGACATCTACCAGCAATGAAGAACAGGAATCCTTACTTAATCTGCTGGAGAAGACAGATGCGGGCACAGGATTTATGCATGAAGGGTTTCATGTGGATAATTCTTACGAATTTACACGTCCATGGTTCTCTTGGGCAAATATGATGTTCTGCGAGTTGGTGCTTATGCGCTGCGGGATGCAAGTTAAGCGAGGTTAATATCTACAAGTTTTTCAATCGACTCTAAAGGGGATAGAGAACATGAAAAAATGGCTGATTACCACACTTGCGTTGGTTATGACAGCTTCACTTGCTACGGGCTGCGGTGGCAATAATGGGTCTGCCGGTAAAGAGTCCGGAACTGCAAGTAAACCAGGGAGCGGTGAAGGAAAAAAGACGGAGCTTACCTTCTGGGGGGATTGGGGCGGTGAGGGACAGAAACAATTTGAGACCATGGTCGAGGCCTTTAATAAATCTCAGGATAAGATTCATGTAAAGTATGTGCTGCAGCAGGATATGATCACGAAATTCCTGACTTCCGCAACCAATGGCGGCACTCCTGATGTGCTGTTTTGGGATCGCTGGAGAACTTCATTGTATGCTCCAAAAAACGTCCTGCATCCGGTTGACGAATACTTAACGCGTGACGGTATTTCCAAAGATGACTTCTACAGCGAATCCCTTAGTGAGCTTTCATACGATGACAAATTATATGGGCTGCCGCTTACCGTAGATGCTCGAGCTCTTTTCTATAATAAGAAGCTGCTCGCTGATGCAGGGCTTCAGCCTCCAACAACATGGGATGAGCTAGAGACGGCTGCTACGAAGCTCACCAAATGGAACGGCAATAAATTAGAAATTGCAGGTTTTTCAATGGGGGATTTGGGGCTTTTTAATATGTATCTTCAACAGGCTGGCGGCACCATGCTTACGGAGGATGGAAAGACCGATTTTAATAATGATAAAGGCAAACAGGTACTAGAATTCTGGGATCGCCTGATGAACAAAGATAAGGTATATAAAGTAGGGTTTGAGCTTGGGCTTGGGGAAGGGCAAGATGCTTTTGTCACTGGCAAGGTTGCTATGTTGTATTCCGGTCCGTGGATGCTCAGCACTTATAACAAATATGGTAAAGATCTAGATTATGGAATCGTTCCCCCTCCAGCTGGACCAAACGGGGATAAAGGCAGTGTTATGGGCGGATTTGGTCTGGTGATTCCAGAGGGCTCCAAACATAAGGAAGAGGCTTGGGAGTTCATTAAATGGTGGACAGCGAACAAGGATAACGCATTGCTCTGGGCCAAGACCAGTCTGAATCTGCCTGGCTATAAACCGTCTATGGAAGATCCATTCTTCAAAGATGATCCCAAGTGGCAGCCGTTTCTAGAGACACTGGAGTTCGCTAAGGTTCGTCCAAACCACCCTGGTTATTCCGTGATGGAAACCGATGCGTTGGCACCCAATTTGCAGCTAAACCAGCAGAACAAGCTGAGTATTGACGAAACCTTGAAGAAATCACAAGAAGAAGGCGACAAAATGCTTAAGGATAATGAGGTAGTGAAGTAATAAGTAAGACATTTGAAGTAAGGGGGAGGTCTTGCCTCCCTTTTGCTTAGGAGGGGGTAGCTGAAATGGCTTCCATCAGAAAGCTAGAGAAACATCAGGCGCGGACAGCTTATCTGTTTATTACACCAACGGTGTTGCTATTTACAGTATTCACGGTCATCCCCGTGGTAATGGCGCTGTATTTAAGCTTTACCAATTACGATGTACTTAGTAGAAATGATTGGATCGGCTTTGATAACTATCGCCGTTTGATAGAAGACAGTTTGCTGTGGAAAACATTCCGAAATGTATTTTTTTATTCGATCATTTTCGTTCCGCTAAATATCCTGATTTCGCTGCTACTCGCGATTCTACTTAGTCGAACCTGGCGTGGGGTGAAGCTGTTCCGCACTCTGAATTATCTGCCAACCCTTACATCGGCCGTTGCTGCTGCAACCGTTTGGATCTGGCTTTTGCATCCTGAATTTGGTTTGGTTAACGGATTGTTGTCCTATGTAGGGATTACAGGTCCTGCTTGGTTATCCGAGACCCGAACGGCTATGCTGTCCATAATTATGCTTACACTGTGGCAGTCGGTAGGTTCAAATATGATTATTTATTTGGCAGGTCTGCAAGGTGTGCCTGACTATTTGTATGAATCCGCACGGCTGGATGGTGCCAATAAACTGGATTGTTTCCGGTATATTACTTGGCCGCAACTACGTCCTACGACCTTTCTAGTCAGCACGATGGCAATCATTGGTGCGTTACAGTTGTTCGACCAAGCTTTTGTGCTGACACAGGGTGGTCCAGCGAATATGACGAAGACTCCGGTTTATCTAATCTATCAACAGGGCTTTAATCAATTGCAAATGGGGTATGCGTCTGCACAAGCTTTTGTGCTTGCTGTAGCAATTCTCATATTCTCACTTATAAACATGCGGATCACAAAAGCCGAGGAGTCCATTGTATAAGCCGGGCTTGTCATGCAGAAAGGGGATAGAGGTATGGATACTAGTGGAAGTTCGTTATTAAAAAGAAGCTTAAGTAAATCTATTTATTATATAGTGTGCATTGTTATTGCAATTGTAATGTTTCTACCTTTTTATTGGAGTGTTCTTACATCTTTGAAGCCTGACGAAGAGATATTCGCCATGCCCATTCGGTGGTTTCCTTCACATTTGACCTTAGAGCATTATCGTAAGGCGTTTACAACGGTTCCATTTGCCCTCTTTTTCCGGAATTCACTTGTGCTTGCGGTAGCGGGTGTGCTGGCGAATCTGTTTTTTGGTTCGATCAGTGGCTATGCATTCGCAAAGTTAAATTTTAAGCTTAATAAGCCGATATTCCGCGTGCTGCTAGCGGCGATGATGATACCGGGCATTGTGACTATGATCCCTACAGTTTATGTCATGCGTCATATTCCATTTTTCGGAGGTAACGATATTTTTGGCAGTGGGGGGAACGGGTTGATGAACTCCTTCTGGGGAATTATTCTTCCGGGAGCTTCGGGAACTTTTGCTGTGTTCTTCATGCGGCAATTCTTCCTTACCCTACCTAGTGACATGATGGAAATGGCCCGGATCGAAGGCTGTGGAGAGTTTAAGATATTTTGGCGTATTTATTTGCCGTTGACCAAACCAGCGCTGGCGACTTTAAGCATTTTCACTTTTCAAGCGGGCTGGAACAGCTTTCTATGGCCCATGATTGTACTGAATGACCCGGATAAAGCGACGATCCAGATGGGACTTCAAGCTTTCTCCTATAATTTCCAAACGGATTACGGTCCAATGATGGCTGGTGCGCTTGTTGCGATCTTGCCGATATTGGTGCTCTTTTTGGCACTTCAGCGTTATTTTGTACAGGGGATTGCATTCAGTGGCATTAAAGGTTGATTCAATAAAAATCGAATCAGGGAGAGAATTTATATGAACCAATTGGAGATCGGGATTTGGGAGGAACGGGCGAATCAAGCACAAGCTGCGCTGGATTCATTATTCTGGAATGATGCGATCAAAATGTACAATATAGAAACACCTTGTCCAAATGGAGAATGTAATACCATTTTTCATTATTGGTGGATGGCTCATGCTGTGGATGTATTGGTAGATGGATTTCAGCGAACTAGAGAGGAAAGGTATGTCAAGCGGCTTTCCGCACTTCATGAAGGTCTTCTTCAGCGAAATGGGGGAGTGTGGCCCAACGAGTTGTATGATGACATGGAATGGATGGCTCTCGCGTGGCTACGTGCCTATCAAGCAACGGGAGAGGAAGCTTATAAAGATACAGCCCTTCTTTTATGGGAAGACATTCAGACAGGCTGGAATGAGCATATGGGTGGTGGGATCGCTTGGCAGAAGTCACAGTTGGATTATAAAAATACACCTGCCAATGCACCGGCAGCTATTCTGGCGGCTCGTTTGTATCATGCCTTCGGTGAAGCTGAGAATCTAGAATGGGCGCTAAAAATTTATAAATGGCAAAAAGAGTATCTGGTAGACCCGACAACGGGTTTTGTATGGGATGGCATGAATCGCACGGGCAATGGCCAGATCGATAAGGATTGGAGATACTCCTATAACCAAGGTGTCTATATTGGTGCAGCTGTAGAACTCTATCGTATCACTAAGGACCCATCCTATTTAGAGGATGCTCGATTAACTTTTTCCGCTGCTGCTCATGAGCTTATTGAGGCTAAGGGCGGTGTACTTCCAAACGAAGGAAATGGAGATGCTGGATTGTTTAAAGGAATCCTGATTCGGTATACGGGAGAATGGGTCAAAGCTGATGCCGCAGCTGTTGAAGCTGTCGATTTTCTGCGTAGGAATGCTGAATCTCTCTGGGAGCAAGGAAAGTCAGAGGATGCAGCTTTGTTTGGCACAGATTGGACTTTGTCATCTACTGGTGTAATTCAGCTCAGCTCTCAACTTAGTGCAATGAAGTTATTGGAGAAGATGGCTGAATTAACCAAGGATCAGATTTGAGGTGAACTCTTTATGACACAAGCAAAAGAAGCCCTGGATGCACTTAACTGGAAGGGAAGGTCCGAGTGGCTCCAAAATTGTCTAAAACATAATTATTATGACGCGGAGACAGGGATCATGAATCAATGGTATCCCAGAGAGTTTAACGTTACAGGTGAGAATTTTTATTATTGGTGGCAGGCTCATGTCATTGATATTCTAGTGGATGGCTACGAGCGTAGTGGAGATCCTGCATATTCTCTGAGAATCAAGGAATTGAGTGAACATCTCCAAGCTTATAACGGTGGGACTTTCAGGCATAATTACTATGATGATATGGAATGGACGGCATTGGCGCTGCTACGAGCTTATCAGGCTACTGGATATGAAACCTACCTAGACGCTGTGCTAGATCTATGGGAGGATATAAAATCGGCTTGGAATGAACATTTTGGGGGCGGTTTGGCCTGGAAGAAGGATCAGCTCGATTATAAAAACACACCTGCCAATGCACCAGCCGTCATTCTATCAGCTAGGTTATATGAACTTTTTCAAAAGCAGGAGGATCTGGAGTGGGCACTCCGTATCTATGAATGGAACAAAACATATTTAGTGGATCCTGCGACTGGTTTTGTGTGGGATGGGATGAACAGACTCGGGGATGGCCAGATCGATTTCGATTGGGAATTTACGTATTGTCAGGGAGTGTTTCTAGGTGCGGGCTTAGAGCTGTATAAAAATACGGGGGATGCCCATTACTTAGAAGATGCGAATCGAACTGCTAATACATGTATTGATCGTCTATGCGATCCGATGAATATGATGTTGCCTGATGAAGGCATCGATGATACTGGATTATTCAAAGGGATTCTGATTCGTTATTTGGTTCAATTTTGTAGAGAGGTTCCTGAGGCTGGCAGGATTCGTGAGGTAATCATGGCCAATGCTCAGCAGTTATGGGAAAAAGGTCTGGATAAACAGTTGGGTCTTTGTAGTCCGTCGTGGGAATTGAAACCGGAGCTTCCGGTTCAACTGAGCATTCAACTCAGTGGCTTGATGTTGCTGGAAGGGGCCGCTGTACTCATGGAGAAGTAACTTAAAGGCGTATAAAGAAGCCTCTCTTTTTAACTGGTGCATTGATCTTCCATTTAAAAAAGAGAGGCTTCTTTTTTGTTAATTTAAATTAACCGTTTATCCGTTAGAATATCCGATGTTTCCAACCATTTAATTTAGCGACAGCTTCAATATAATAGTAGTCTCCATAGATCAGCGATACATCGATAAAGGAAGTGCCGCTGCCAGTTGCGTGCAATAAAATCGCTTCATGCTCCGGTTGCTCCCAGGTTGCGTAATTTTCGGTCAGTGAGCGCAGAATTCGCTCCGCTGCATTTGCATAGAGGCTTTTTTCGCCTACAGGTACGATCGTTGCAAGCTCTAGCAAACCTGAAGCGGCGATAGATGCCGCAGAGCTATCTTTGAACATCCGTTCGTCATCCGCTAGACGGAAATCCCAATAAGGAACCTGATCCTCAGGTAAAGCGGAGATGAAATAATGGGAAATCCGCTTAGCGGTGTTCAAGAACCGTTCATCTCCACTGTGGCGATAGGTATTGATGAAGCCGTACAGCCCCCATGCCGTTCCACGACTCCATGAGGATTCAGCTGAATAACCTTGACCGCCAAAATTCTCAATATATGCCCCGGTCTCCGCATCGAAAGATAGAATATGCTTAGTTGATCCATCCTCGCGGATGCCATATTGCATCGTCGTCTCCGCATGGCTAATAGCAATATGCTTATAACGTGGATCACCAGTTACTTTGCTGGCCCAGAACAGTAGAGAGATATTCAACATACAGTCGATAATTACCCAGCCGTATTTATCTTCATTCCATGCGCGGATGAATTTGCCTACAGGATTATAGCGGGCAGCTAGGAAATTCGCTGCTTCAATCCCCCTGCGAAGGGCATCTTCGTCACCCGTAATCGTATGTTTGATTACAGCCGTCGGAAGGAATTGAAATCCTACATCGTGATGCATCTCAACCGTTGGTTTGATAAACCATTCCTCCAAGGTTCCGTCCCAATGCCAAGCGGCTTCCTTGTATAAGTCTTTTCCAGTCATATCATGCATGATCCAGAGGAGCCCAGGCCAGAAGCCTGTGGTCCACCAGTCTGAACCAATATCATCAAATTTTCCATCTTTCCCTGCAAAATGTGGGCATTTGTCACCGATCTGCTCTACCATCTGTTCTACTTTTGTGTCGAGTCTGCACATAAGCTCTTGCCAATAGGATGATGTCATAATTACTGCCTCCAGTGTGGTGGTTAAGATATTATGAGTATAGCTTTCCTGGCGGCTGAAAAGTTTTGTTTTTGTACAATGAAATGTTTGAATATTGTCATGATGTAGGTTGGAGGATGGTGAAAATGTTGGCGTTAATTATTCTTTCTATATTTTAATGGCGTTGTTCCGAGGACTTTTTTGAACAATTGATTGAAATAGGAGGCATTCGGGAAACCGACGATGATTCCGATTTGCTCCACAGGCAAGTCTGTCGTTCCTAACAAGCGGCAGGCTTGTTTGATTCTCCGTGCTGTTAAATAATCCACGAGCCGTCCGCCGGTCTCTTGATGAAAGATTCTAGAGATATAGGATTTGGACAAATGAAATTCCTCAGCCAGCTGATCCAGATTAATCTCCTCATGATAATGCTCTTCGATAAAGCTCATGATTTTTTCAGAATAGCGCAAGGTCCGCTGTTCTCCTGATTGGAATATCTGATGATCTCCAGTCTTGATACTGCTCAATAATTGAAGGATTAACATCGAAATGTCTTCGGTATTTTCGCTTGGATTGCTTTTTTTATTGTGATCATATTGCTCCAGAGTCCACTCCACAATCTCAACACAATCTTCAAGATCAATGGCGCAATGCGTATTTTCCCCTCTCCAAAGTGTTGTGAATAAAGCTTTTCTTTTCGAAAAGCCCACTAGCAGGTTCTCCGCAACATGTGGATCAATATAGAAGATGGATCTTTCAAAAGGACAAGCGGGAGAGACCTCAGAATAGATCCGGTGCAGCTGATAGGGCTGGAAAAAGAATAACATCCCCCTGCGGATATCGTACATCTGCTGATTGACGACAACATTTCCCTGACCGCCATGCACGAACATGATTTCACAGCATTGATGCCAGTGATAATAACCTTTGTAATAGTCGTCTGTATATATTTTGTAATCCCAAATTAAAGTCTTTTGATCTTCATAAACAACGGGTTCGAATAGCTGCTTCATAGACCCTCCAAGATGACAAAATACAAACATTTTCTTGTTTCCATTATAACTATAAGGGTTATGAAAGCGATACAAAAAAAGAATTGAGTAGGAGTTTTATCTACGTTCAGGATTACTTTAATATCTAATGGCCACGTTAACAGGTCATGCATAAGCTCGAACGGAAACTTGATCCTAGGATTCTATCGGGAGACAGGTCGCCATGTTAGATTACATAAACAGAAGCCCAGAATCCAGAATTCAAAATCTTAAAGCTGAACTCGATTAAAAACTGCAAAAGTGCAGTTTTTATCAGTTAATTAGGTGTTGGTTAAGGATATTGCTGCAAATATACAGGAATATGACTCTATATTAACTTTGGTTATCTTAAAATTAGTGAAAAACTGTATTTAGGCAGGAAAACTCCTCTGTGGATGAATAAAGGACTTAAAAGATGTAAAATTTCAGGATTTCTACAAGCGGTTCATCGTGTTGGGCTGGAGTTTATACTTTTACAACATATTTGCCTTCTGGTCCGGTTACAGGTGAGAGCCCCCCCCCTTTTTTGGTGCAGAGGGAATGCAGCATTCGAACGGCTGATCGATGATTGATATTTAAATGAATCTCTACATCAATTGGGCGTAATGGGCGAGCAAGCGTATAGGCAAGACGGATGATTTCCCGTTCCGCCACACTCTCTAGACTAACTGGAGAAGATTCTGACAGATATCGGCTAAGCAGCATTCGCAACAGTGTCATGCAAATCCGGGACGACTAGCGACGTCGTCGTATGCAAATGAAATAACTTGAAATCCAATGGCAGATAAGAAGGTTTCTCTGTTTGACCCCGCCAATCGAGCACTTCGAATTCTGGATGTAGATCGTCAAAATTCAATCGATGAGACCACCAAACGTTGCGGCAAAATAGCTTCTCCGCTTCCCGATGTCCACGTTCCAAGCGACCTTTGCGTTCCCCTGATCTTTTTTGTAAATGGTATTGAATAAATGAAGCATGCACCGTTTCGAAGTTCATCTTTAATCATTCCCCCTTAATCAACAAAAGAACGTCCCGATCCATTCAAAAAGGAATGAATCGGGACGTTCTTCGTCTCGAACATTTAATTATAGATAAGAATCTATTAGTTGACCAGACGAATAGGACTTAAAAAACTCCTTAAATCAGTAGCTTGATTTCCGCATTCTATTGTTGATTACTGGAAGGGGATTTGAGTGGCTATAATATGAAAATGATGAAGGAATGTACATTTTATAATTAACATGTGATACAATTAAATTGCGAACAAATTAAATTAAAGGGAGTTAATCAAATGATCATAGCAGGTAATATCATGGTCGGTCTCGTTGCGTTAATACATTTTTATATTGTCTATCTGGAAATGTTCGCTTGGTCAAAGCCCAAAGGTCTTCGAGTTTTTGGAATGACGCAGGAAGTTGCGGATGCTTCTAAGACTCTAGCAGCGAATCAAGGGTTGTATAATGGATTTTTAGCTGCTGGTTTAACTTGGGGATTGGTGCATCCGAATTTGAATTTCGGCCACCAAGTTATAATATTTTTCCTCTGTACTGTTATAGTAGCGGCGATTTATGGTGCACTGACGGTGAAAAAATCTATTTTGTTTATGCAAGGCCTTCCAGCTTTCATCGCTTTAATACTAGTGGTTTCGACATAAGTTGACCTAAAAGTTAGTGAATGTAGGGTTTTACCTCGCGTGTAGGCCAGGTGAAGCCCTTTTTTTGCGTGAGATAAAATGATGTAATCAGTTATTATGCGGTTATTTTTATTTTCCTGTGACTTAAGCAGAAGCGGTAACTAACTGTTTGCGAGCAATACCCTTAAAAAAGTTAATCCAAATTTTAAAAAAGGGCTGTGTCCCGGTAGGTAATTACCTGTCAGGGAAACAGCCCTTTTTATGTCTTATGTCTTCACGAGGGGAAGAGCTGCTTATTGAATAGAGGCTGCATAAATTGCTTCTACAGATTTAGATAGGAGCGCGTTAAACTCATCGTTTGACTGCCCGGCACTTAGTCCTTGCGATAAAGCACGTGAGAAGCTGGCGATTAATCCTTGATTGTGGGCGAGCTTATCGTTGGCCTCAGCCTGTGTGTATCCGCCGGACAATGCGACAATTCTCAAAACGTGAGGATCCTCCATTAATTCGCGGTAGAAGTTATTTTCTGTGGGGATGGAGAGCTTTAGCATGACCTTCACATCTTTGCCCAGCTTAGACAATTGAGCTGAAAGTTCTGCTTTTAACAGCTTTTCCGAAGCTGTTTTATCAGCGGTGTGGATATCGACCTCCGGTTCGATAATCGGAACCAGTCCCGCTTCTAAAATTTGCTTGCCGACTTCAAATTGTTGTTCAACCACTTTTTTGATGCCGGAAGGATTGGCCACTTTGATCACCGAGCGCATTTTCGTCCCGAAAATATGTCGTTCGTTGGCTCGCTGCAAAAGGTCACTTAAGCCGGGAATTGGCTTCATGAGCTGTACCCCGTCTTCTGGATCGGCGAGTCCTTTATCGATTTTTAGAAAGGGTACAATGCCTTTTTCCTCCCAGAGATAATCAGCAGTATATTTCCCGTCAATGAGACGATCCATAGTGTTCTCAAATAAGATGGCACCCAGTATATACTTTGAATCAAATGCAGGGCTCTTGATAATGCGCGTTCTCATCTCGTGAACCAATTCGTACATTTGATCTTCATTAGAGTAACTGTCTTCTGTAACACCGTATTGCTGCAGCGCTTTTGGTGTGCTTCCACCACTTTGGTCTAAGGCCGCTATAAAACCCTGTCCCGTCCGAATTCGATCCCATTGCTTCATATTCATGAAAAAATCTCCTTCCTTTCGTGAACTGAATGGATATTCATATGCTCTTTAATTATAACACCTAATATACTGGCCCTAAACAAGAGGCGAGTGAGCCAGTGTGGTTACCTTCTAACTTGAGCTGGACTCAATCATAGAAATAAGGTCATCTGAGTCCGATCCAATCTCGGCTTGGCTATGCGGGAATATAATGTTACGCCAAGGTCATTCAAAGTGCTTACAAAGTGGCAGATACTCGAATGTGTGATGACGCCAACGTGGTAAACTTCGATCTGCGTTAATCCACTAATCCCTTCGAAGCATTCTCTGATAATGTTCCTCGAAACGTTCTCTTTTTATGCTCATTTCCCAAAATCGAGAACCAATAGCAATTCCCTTTCACGATGTCATTCATCCCAAAATGATTAAATACTTTAAGTTAGTTTGGAAATCCGAGGGAGATTGAGTAAATGTGGTGACTGGAAATTTTATTCTTGTTACAAAGTGGCTGTGGTGATCGTTTTTGAAATTGGAAAGCGTGAGTTCAGATTCGCTAAAGCCGCGTTGGGCTTAAGATTTTCCTTTAATGAATGAGAATACCCGAGTAATTTAATACGAATAATCCAATAAGATTTTCTTTGTGACATTAATCATAATTACCATTTCTTAGCTTTGTGAAAATAATAACTTTTCGTAAATGTCAAAATGAGGTTGACGTATTAAAATATCAGTCGTATGATTGATTCTACTGAGTATGTTAGTAATTAAAAGTAAGTATATAAATAATATATAACAACAGGAGGAATGAAAGTGGAATCATCAACATTTGTGCTATTCGGCGCTACAGGAGATTTGGCAAAACGTAAAATCTATCCTGCACTATATAACCTCTTTTTAGATGGTCAAATTTCAGGTCCTCTTTCCGTGATTGGATTAGGAAGAAGAGAAGTTTCAAACGAAGCCTTCCGTAAGCAAGTACTGCAATCCTTACAGACGTTTTCTAGACAACCAGCGGTTGATTCACCGCAATTGCAGGTGTTTTTGGAGGCTTTTGAATATAGCGTTCTAGATGTAGGGAATACAGAAGATTACTTGAAGCTGCTGGAGCATGTTCAACGTCGTGAGCAGTTCTTCAATATTCCGGAGAACCGGATGTTCTATTTGTCAGTGGGTCCTGAGTTTTTCAAGGAAATCGCAGCTAATATTCACTCAAGTGGCCTGGGTTCTACGAAAGGCTGGAAACGTCTGATCATTGAGAAGCCTTTTGGTACAGATTTGAAATCAGCTAGAGAGCTGAATGATAGCTTGAATGCTGTATTTACTGAAGAAGAAATCTTCCGGATTGACCACTTCCTGGGTAAACCGATGGTTCAGAACTTGGAAGTCCTGAAGTATTCTAATCCAGTGCTAAGAGCGCTGTGGAAAAATAGATATATTGCGAATGTTCAAATTACGGCGAGTGAGACTGTCGGTGTTGAAGAACGGGCAGGCTATTATGATAAAGCTGGCGCACTTCGTGATATGTTCCAGAATCATATGCTGCAGTTGATGATGATGATGGCGATGCAGCTTCCTAAGGGCAGTACACCTGAAGAAATCCGCGGGAAGAAAATTTACGTCATGGAGCATCTCATTCCAATTACCAAAGATGAGGTTAATAAACATGTTGTCCGTGGACAATATACAGAGGGTGAAATTAAAGGGAATGCTGTGGCAGGTTATTTGAATGAGCCGGGAATTAATCAATCCTCGCAAAATGAAACGTTTATCGCAGCGCGTCTATTTATAGATGATCCGCTATGGAATGATGTACCCTTCTACGTTCGTACTGGGAAGAGAATGAAGGAGAAATCCACACGAATTGTTATTGAGTTTAAAGAACCGTTTAATGATAGTAATAACTTGAATAAAGGAAATGACGTACCGAATTTGCTGATTATCGAGATTGGACCGAATGAAGCCATTACGCTGCAACTTAACACGAAAGATCAGCTGCAAAAAGGAAAGCTAGAGCCTGTCCGCGCTACTTATGAAGCGGGTACCTCTGATGTTCCGGAAGCCTACGAGAATCTAATCTTCGATGCGCTTCGTGGAGATGCTACCTTCTTTGCGCACTGGAGAGAAGTTGAACTGTCTTGGCAATGGGTTACACCTATCCAAGAGGCAATGGAAGAGGGGCTTATGCCACTTCACACATATGCTTCAGGTTCTTATGGTCCAGATGCGGCTATGGAACTATTAGGTGAAGATCGCTGGTGGTTCGATGAGGCAGCTGAGCAGTCAGAAGAACTCACAGCTCAGGCTGAAGTTGCAGCAACGCAGGAATCTATACGGCCAGGGGCGTAAGCCCCTGCCTGTTTTTTTTGAGAAAAATAGCTAATTTACATCACAAGAATCTATATATCGGAGGGGAATTATATGAAAGTAGGATTAGTTGGATTAGGAAAAATGGGCTTCAATTTGGGCCAGAATTTGCTGGATCATGGACATGAGGTTGTCGCATTTGATTTGAATGCACCTGCTGTGGAGGAAATGAAAGCTAAAGGCGCTAAAGGGGCAGTAACGCTTCCTGAGTTAGTACAACAATTGGAAACACCTAGGATTATTTGGATCATGGTTCCACATCAGGTTGTGGATTCAGTCATTGCTGAGCTTACACCTTTGTTATCTAAAGGGGATATTGTCATTGAAGCGGGGAATTCGCATTATAAAGAGTCTATTCGCCGATATGAGCAATTGAAGGAATACGGAATCAGCTTTATGGATGCAGGTACATCCGGAGGGATGGAAGGAGCGCGTAACGGTGCTTGTTACATGGTTGGCGGAGATCCAGAAGCTTGGGAGGTTGTGGAGCCTATATTCCGTGATACGGCTGTGGAAAGCGGCTTTTTATATGCCGGCAAGGCTGGTAGCGGCCATTTCCTAAAAATGGTGCATAACGGTATCGAATACGGCATGATGGCTGCCATCGGTGAAGGCTTTGAGGTATTGGAGAAGAGTGAGTTTGATTACAACTTTGAGGAAGTTGCTCGGGTATGGAATCATGGCTCCGTCATCCGGTCTTGGCTGATGGAACTGGTTGAACGTGCGTTCTCGAAAGATGCTAAATTGGATGAGATCAAAGGGATTATGCACTCCTCCGGTGAAGGCAGATGGACGCTCGAAACTGCATTTGATTTGCAAGCTGCAACGCCCGTAATCGCGATGGCGTTATTAATGCGCTACCGTTCTCTTGAGACGGATACCTTTACTGGCAAAGTAGTGGCTGCTCTTCGGAATGAATTTGGCGGACATGCCGTTGAAACGAAGTAACTAATGTTAATCATTAGCCCGAATTTTCTCGCAATTCATTTTGCGGTGAGATTTGGGCTTTTGTTTTGCGAAAATTAATAAATGGAGAGAATAGATCGAGTACGACTTTGATCTTAATAACATATTTTAGAATTAGATGGGGAATTTATGATACAAGGGGGAATGAACATGCGAAGCGGAATTCATGAGAGACTTCATTTTCTGTATAAATTTCTGCATGCGCCCCGACAATTAGGAAGCGTTACTCCCAGTTCGCGCTGGCTGGCAAAAACGATGCTCAACGCCATTCCATGGCAACAAATGCATCATATAGCTGAGCTGGGTGCGGGTACTGGAGCGATCACTAGGTTTATTCCAAACGGGGAAAAGACCCAGATGAACGTGCTTTTGTTTGAAAAGGATACGGATTTTCGTCAACAACTACGACTTGATTTCCCTGACCGAATTTTCCATCACGATTGTTTGCGATTAAGGCTTGCGCTTCATAATAGCAGGTTGGAGAAGTTAGACTGCATTGTAAGCAGTTTGTCTTTTCGAAATTTTTCAGCCTCAGATCGGACGCTTTACATTAAACAAATTACATCCTCTTTAAAAGAGGGCGGGTGGTTTATCACGTTTGAATATTTTCCTCAAATGAAGAAGGAATTAATGCAGCATTTTGAAATTGTGAGTGCTAAATGGGTGATGCTGAATTTCCCGCCGGCTCTTGTATATATTTGTAGGAAAAAGGCTTCTACACAAGTAAAGCAGGCTGATCATACTACTTCTTCAAGGGATGTAATTTCAGTTCCCCAGGTTTACACAGAAAGATAAGAATGAGAATACGACAAATGCCGTTACCTATAAATCGCTAGGGAACGGCTTTTTTAAATTAGGCTTAGTATGTTCTTACCTCAGTTAATAGAGAACCTCAATATTCTCCTCGTTCAGACGTTTCAGCCAAGCTTCAGAAGGCTTACGGTCCGTGATCAAAAAATCGATATGGCCAAGCTCAATCAGCTTTGTAAAAGCCGTCTTATCGAATTTGGTGTGATCCGCCAGGAGAACGACCTTATTGGCTTGCCGCAGCATGTACTTCTTGAGCTCGCACTCAGGTTCGTTGGAATCTGTGATCCCTCGCTCCATATCTATTCCTTTGCAACTGATCACCGCAGTATCCACATTGTATCTTTGAATGGTGTCATGGGCTACCGGTCCTACCAGTGACAACGAACGGTAACGAAGTGAACCGCCAGTAGAGATGATATCCATCCCTGAATTCGAGAACTCATGCAAAATATTAATGGAGTTTGTGATGATGGTTAGATTGTTTTTGTTGCCGAGTAATTTTAGAAATTCAAAAGCTGTTGAGCTTGGATCTACCATAAGTGTATCTCCATCATTGATTAAGTCGAGCGCTTTCAGGGCAATCCCACGTTTAATATCTGTATTCAGCGCATTTCGTGTCACAAAAGGTAAGTCCTCATTCGTATGACGATTCAGCATGGCACCGCCATAGGTACGACTAAGGATGCCATCCTTCTCAAGCTTCTCTAAATCTCTGCGAATCGTCTCTTCTGTGACCTCAAACATTTTGCTTAGATCGGAGACTAGTACTCGTTTATCCTGATGGACAAGATCGATTATTTTTTTGCGTCTTTCGGCTGCAAGCATAGGAATCACCTTTCCAAAGCTATATTTTACAATCATAACGTTAAATATCTGTGTTTTGCAATAAAAACAACGTATATATATCTGTATTTGCCAAAAATATTCACAAAACAGATATAAAACAAACAAAAACAACATAAATAATATTTAATTTGTTGACAACGAAGATTTCTGAACATACGATGAAAGAGGAAAATAAATCCTTTAAGAGTAGTCGAGTTAGGGAGATTCCAGAGCCGGCCGGGTTACGATTCAGGGGCCAGCCAGAGGTGTTATAGACGAGAAAATATCCTCTAGCTTGCAGAGCAGTGAATTACTTTGGTGTTGATGAATTCACATTAGGAGGCTGGTCATTGAAATGAGCACACATGTGTTTTACGTTCCATCGATCAATATTATGGGCAAGGGATGTTTGCAGGAAATTGGTCCTTACATTCAAGAACTGAATTTGAAGAAGGCACTTGTAGTCACAGACAAATTCCTAATGAAGAGCGGCATTGCCGGTAAATTGCTGGCAGTATTGGATGAAGCGGGGATTGAATATGCCATCTATGATGAAGTGAAACCTAATCCGACCTGTAATAATGTTCATGACGGGGTGGATTATCTCCAAGCACAGAATTGTGACTATCTGATCTCCATCGGTGGTGGTTCGCCACAGGATACGGCCAAGGCGATTGGGATTATTGCCACGAATGGCGGTCACATCAAAGAATATGAGGGCGTACACAAGTCGAAGCATAAGTCGTTGCCGATCGTTGCAGTTAATACTACCGCTGGCACTTCAGCAGAAGTAACGATTAACTATGTAATTACAGACGAAGAACGTAAATTGAAGATGGTAATGGTAGATAAGAACAGCATTGCTACCATCTCAGTTAATGATCCAGAGCTTATGGTAGATAAACCCGCTGCACTTACGGCAGCAACAGGAATGGACGCTTTGACGCATGCAATTGAGGCATTAGTAACGCCAGGAGCATATCCGGTAACTGACGCTACCGCGCTTGCAGCTGTAGAGATTATTTTCGCTAACTTGGCTCGTACCGTAAAGAATGGCTATGACATTGAGGCTCGTGAGCAGATGGTGTATGCGATTTTCCTAGGCGGGCTTGCTTTCAATAATGCAGGACTTGGATATGTACATGCGATGGCGCATCAGCTTGGCGGTGTATATGATCTGCCACATGGCGTATGTAACGCAATGTTGCTTCCCTATGTGGAAGAAGAGAATGCCAAATACGTACCCGAGAAATTCAGAGCTATTGCAAAAGCGATTGGATTAAACGTTGAGGATCAAACCGATAAGCAGTGCGCTGACTTTGTCATCGAGTCGATCAAAGCGTTGTCTACAGAAGTTGGAATTCCAACTAAACTATCCGAGCTTGGAGTGGAAGAGGTCGATCTTGATCTTTTAGCAGAGAACTCCATGAAGGATGCTTGTGCACCAGGTAACCCTTTTATTCCTACGAAAGAAGAAGTCATTTCTCTGTTCAAAAAAATACTATAAATCATCCCTTACTATAGGAGATTCTTTCATGAATAATCATATCGCCGTCGATATTGGTGCCTCTAGTGGGCGGCTAGTACGCGGAATACTTCAAGAGGGTGTTCTCACCTTAGAGGAAATTCATCGGTTTAGCAATCGTTTTACAGAACAGGAGGATTCCTGTTTCTGGGACATCGATTATTTATTCGAGCAGATCATTATAGGGCTTCAGAAAGCCAAGGCTCAAGGCATCACAGCGTGTACGCTGGGTATAGATACTTGGGCTGTAGATTATGTACTTGTGGATGCAGAGGGAAACCGTGTTCAGGAAGTTTTCGCTTATCGTGATCGTAGAACAGATCTGGCTATGGATGAGGTAGAAAAGTACATTTCAGCACAAGCCATATATGAAAAGACTGGAATCCAGAAATTATCTATCAATACGTTGTACCAGCTATATGTTCATAGTAAAGAAGAATTAGCTGAGGCAGATCAAATTCTACTCGTGCCTGATTATCTGTATTACAGACTAACCGGTCGCAAAATCAATGAGGTTACTAATGCATCTACAACACAGCTGTTGAATCTGGACAGTCGAGATTTCGACGATGATCTGTTGAAATTTCTAAATATTAAGAGAGAACAGTTTGCTACATTGACTGAACCGGGAGTGGTTCTTGGTCCTCTCGACGAAGCTCTAATACAGACTTATGAACTTCCGGATTGCCAACTGATCTGTGTAGCCACACATGATACAGCGTCTGCAGTGCTGGGTGCGCCTCTCCAAAAGGACTCCGCGTATATTAGCAGCGGAACATGGTCTTTACTGGGAGTAGAACGAACTCTGCCTCTTAATTCTATGAAGGCCATGCAGGCTAACTACACCAATGAATGGGGCGCCTACGGCTCCTACCGTTTCCTCAAAAATATTATGGGCCTTTGGCTCATCCAAGAGGTTCGCAGGCTGATGGACGGATGTTACAGCTTTGCGGAGCTAGCAGAACTTGCACAAGGAGAGGAAGGCTTCCGAAGCCTGATCTCTTGTAATGATCCAAGATTTCTCAATCCGGTAAATATGATAGAAGAAATCCGTAGTGCTTGCTCAGAGAGTGGGCAGCCCGTTCCAGAAACACCGGGCCAGTTGGCCCGCTGCATTTTTGATAGCTTAGCATTATCGTACTTTACTTCCTTGGAAGGATTAGAAGAGCTGATAGAAAGCCGTATCGAGGTTCTGCAGATTGTTGGGGGAGGTGCTAACAACAGTCTGTTATGCCAACTGACTGCTGATGTTATAGGCAGAGAAGTGAAGGCTGGCCCAACGGAATCCACAGCGCTTGGAAATATAGTGGTGCAGATGATTAGCACGGGAAGCATTTCGGATATTCATGAAGCAAGAGAAATTATCGGTCAATCCTTTGAGATAAAGTCGTATACACCGCGCCCGACCGCTCATCTTGAAGACATTCTAAGTCGGTGGAAAGAGCTTCAGTTGTCCACAATACAATATCAAATCTAATTAAACATACGTTATATGATTTTAGGAGGAACTACAGCATGGACCAGAGTATTATCACTAGTTATAACGAAGCCAAAAAACTATACGCAGCCCACGGTATTGATGTGGAGAAAGTGCTGGAGCAGCTCGCGCAAATTAAGATTTCCATACATTGCTGGCAGGGCGATGATGTACAAGGGTTTCTTTTTAAAGATAAAGAACTAGGCGGGGGAATAGCGGTAACGGGTAGTTATCCCGGCCGTGCTGGCACGCCAGATCAACTTCGTCAAGATTTAGAAAGGGCCTTAACTCTTATTCCTGGCAAGCACAAAGTGAATTTACACGCTATCTATGCGGATACAGATGAAGAAGTGGACCTGGACGAATTAGAACCACGCCACTTTCAATCTTGGGTAGACTGGGCGAAGGAGCAGGGGCTGGGGCTTGATTTTAATCCTACTTGTTTCTCGCATCCGAAAGCAGCAGACGGTTTTACGCTTAGTCACTGGGATGAGGAGATTCGTAACTTCTGGATTAAGCATTGTAAGGCTTCTCGCACGATTGCTGAGCATTTTGGTAAGGAACTGGGTCAACCTTGTGTGACTAACTTTTGGGTGCCAGACGGATATAAAGATACACCAGTCGATCGTTTAGCTCCGAGAGTGCGTTTAAAGGAATCGCTGGATCAGATTTTTAGTGAGGAAATAGATCCTCTTTATAATATCGATGCTTTAGAAAGTAAATTGTTCGGAATTGGATCTGAGAGTTATGTAGTTGGATCACATGAATTCTATATGGGCTATGGATTAACTCGCGGCAAAACCATTTGTCTGGATGCCGGGCATTTCCATCCTACAGAGATGATCTCGAATAAGCTATCGTCGATTCTTATGTTTAGTGAGCAGTTGCTGCTACATGTAAGTAGACCTGTTCGTTGGGATAGTGACCACGTTGTAACGATGGATGACGAATTGATGGAAATCGCCCGTGAGTTGGTACGAGGAGATTTACTCTCCCGAACGAATATAGGATTGGATTTCTTTGATGGGAGCATTAATCATATTGCTGCTTGGGTGATTGGAACACGCAATACTATTAAGGCGTTACTTCGCGCAATGCTCGAGCCTGTGGAAGAACTGAAGCGAATCGAATGGTCTGGCGATTACACTTCACGACTAGCTTTGGTGGAAGAATTCAAATCGTATCCGTTTGGAGCCGTGTGGGATTACTACTGTGCTTCCCAAGATACACCCGTTCGGGAGCAATGGCTGGCTGAAGTGAAGAGTTATGAACAGGAAGTTCTGTTTACAAGATAGAGCGTTAGAGTGGGTATGAGAGCAACATATACAAAGGAGAGATTGACATGAGTACATCCGTATTAGAATCCAAAGGGTATATTGCAAGCAGTGAGGCTCCGTTTATTCAGGAAATGTCAGAGATTACACGTCATATGTGGGAGCTAGGCTGGGATGAGCTAAATGGTGGTAATGTCAGCTATCTGCTGGATGAGAATGAGGTTGCAAAATATATTAACGTGCTGGAGCCGCTTCGCACCATTAAGCTTACTTTTCCGGTAAAGGAATTAGCGGGCAAATACTTCATCGTGACGGGGTCAGGCAAATATTTCAGAAATGTGATCAAAGACCCGGAAGCGAATCTAGGTGTGCTTCGTGTTAGCGCTAATGGGGAAAGCGTAGAAGTGTTATGGGGATTACGGAACGGAGCTGTACCTACTAGTGAATTGGCATCTCATTTCATGAGTCATATTGAACGACTAAAGGTGGACCCTACACATCGTATCGTATTGCACACACATGCTACGAATGTTATCGCAATGACTTTCACCCATGATCTGGACGAATTAAAGTTTACAAAAACGCTGTGGGAAATGTGTACAGAGTGCCTTGTTGTTTTCCCTGATGGCGTCAGTGTTATTCCGTGGATCGTTCCTGGAAGCAGTGAAATCGGCCGCGAAACCGCTAAGAAAATGAAGGATCACCGCTTAGTGATCTGGCCGCAGCACGGGATTTTCGGCACTGGCTCCACTATGGATGCTACCTTCGGGCTTGTGGAGACTGTTGAAAAGGCCGCTACGATCTACAACCTGATTGGCGGGAGAGAAATTAAACAAAAGATCACGGATCAACAGCTGTGGGATCTAGCTAAGGCGTTCGGAGTAACACCTAAACCTGGTATTCTTGAAGTTTAAGCATTTCATAAATATGAGAACCGGGCATTCGCAGATTTTGCGAGGTCCGGTTTTTTTATGGTTTTTTCTTAAAATTACGCATTGAATTTATGAACAGAATTTAGTAGCGTTAATCGTACAAAATTGTCACAAGGCTTAATAAGGAGATCATATGAGCAAAGTTCTTATCATTGGTATTGTAGCTAGCGGTAAAACCACATTGGCAAAGCGATTATCTAACCAAATAAATATTCCTTGGTATGAATTGGATGCCATTGTTCATCATCAGACACCGGAAGGAAGGAGAAAACGCTCACCAGAAGAACAGGTTGCGGTGATTATGGAGATTGATCAGGATGGAGCTTGGATTTTTGAAGGCACGGATCGGGAATCCTATCAATGTCTATATGAAATGGCAGATACAATAATTTTTCTTGATACACCGTTGTGGAAGCGTAAAATTAGAATTTTCGTTCGGTTTCTTAAGCAGAAAATGGGCATTGAGAAGTGTCATTATAAATCGGATATTAGGATGTTAAAAAAGATGTATCAATGGACACAGGATTTTGAAAATAATCGAGGTGGATTTGAAGCGAAGTTGCTGTTATATCAGAACAAAGTTATGAGATTATACGATAATAAGGAACTTTAAAATTTGTATTTTCCATCTTTTGGGTACATAATTAAACTTACTTTAAGTAATCAATTAATCAAATGGAGGTAATTTATGAATACTGAACTTTTATTCACATCTTTGCAAGTGGGGAATCTTTCATTAGCGAACCGAATCGTCATGGCACCAATGACACGCGTGTACTCACCGGATGGTGTACCGGGAAGTAATGTTGCGGCATATTACCGCAGACGGGCAGAGGGTGGAGTAGGATTGATCGTTACCGAGGGTACAGCCATTAATCATCCTTCGGCAGTCAGCCACGCCAATATCCCCAATCTACATGAAGAAGCAGCGTTAGAGGGCTGGAAGCAGGTTGTAGAAGAGGTTCATGCAGCTGGAGGTAAGATCATTCCCCAATTATGGCATGTGGGAATGACACATACGAAAGGGGAAGGACCAAATGTTGAAGCCCTTCCTGTAGGTCCTTCAGGTCTGGATTTAGCAGGAGAACCTGTAACAGAGCCACTGACTACAGCTGAAGTAGAAAGCTTAGTCTCAGCATTCGCACAAGCGGCTACGAACGCCAAAAAAGTGGGTTTTGACGGGATCGAGATTCACGGCGCCCATGGTTATCTGATTGACCAGTTCTTCTGGGGAAGAACTAACAAACGGTCGGATCGTTACGGTGGCGATTTGGTAGGCAGAACTACATTTGCTGTAGAGATTATTGAAGCGTGCCGTAAAGCGGTAGGACCAGATTTTCCGATCGTGCTACGCTTTTCTCAATGGAAATTGGGCGCATATGATGAGAAGCTGGCAAAGAATGCAGATGAGCTTGAAAGCTTCTTAACACCGCTAAGTAACGCAGGTGTAGATATCTTTCATTGCTCCACTCGACGCTTCAGCCAACCTGAATTTGAAGGATCTGAGCTTAATCTTGCTGGCTGGACTAAGAAGATCACAGGAAAACCGTGTATTACGGTGGGTTCTATCGGTCTTCATAGTGATTTTTTCGCAGAAGACAAAGCTCAGCAGTCTGAAGATAATATAGAAGAACTGCTGGAAAGAATGGGACGTGAGGAGTTTGATTTGGTTGCTGTTGGTAGGGCGCTGATAAGCGATCCAGCTTGGCCTGCCAAAGTTCAAAGCGGTGCTATAGATGAGATTATACCATTTACGGCGGAATCGACAAAAACTTTATTATAAAGTTAGAAATTTAACATTGTTTTCCTTGTATGGTTAGTGGAGAAAGGCCGCCCTTTTGATAAAATCACTACAGTCACACAAACATTGCAAAAGAGGCGGCCTAATAATAAAATATAATCCTTTTAAAGGTTCGGAATAATGCTTGTTATGTACAGCCCTTTTTATAGAATAATTTTCATTAAGGCTTAATATGATCATAGATATTAAAAAGCATTATAGGTTAGGAGGATATAGGTTGATAGATATCACAGAAGTCTTCATTGATACTCTAGCACCTAACAGTGCTGCGATTAAGAACGGGCAAGGGCTAGTTAAGAAGAAACGATTCGTCCAATTGAATCAGTCGGAAGACGGAGTGGTTCTGTTTGGTGAATGCGGAGGCAGCGGTAGCAGCAACTATTTTCCATCTGCTGATTTTGTTGTTTCTGACAAACCGGTAATGCGCTGTACTTGTCCAAGTAGGCAGATCCCTTGTAAGCATGTTCTCGGATTGCTTTATGCCTTTGTAGGCAAGGAGACCTTCGTATCTGCAATGATTCCTGAGGAGCTTGCCGCTAAACGGGAGAAGATGAGTAAGCGTGAGGAACGTAAGTCTGAACTTGTTGCAGAAGGAGCTACTACTAAGCCTAGGAAAGTGAATAAGTCTGCACTCAAGAAGAAGATTGGAGCTCAACTGGAGGGCTTAGCTGTACTTGAGAAACTGACTCTATCGCTTATACGCGCAGGTCTCGGAACTCTAGACACTAAACGTGTAAAAGAAATTCAGGAGCATGTGAAGATGATGGGCAACTTTTACTTAACCGGAGCACAGATTGAGTTAAGACGATTAGCCTTATTACTATCCTCTCCTGACAACCGTGAGAAGACCTATACATTAGCTATTGAGCAACTAACAAGAATTCATGCGTTTATCAAGAAAGGTCGCGCACATCTAACGATGAAGCTTGAGGACACGGATATGGCTTTGAATTATGACTCTACGATAGAAGAATGGCTTGGACATGCTTGGCAGTTAACAGAGCTTAAGGAATTCGGTCTAATGAGTCAGGATGCGGAGTTGATCCAGCTTTCATTTGTCAGCTATGATGATGCAGCCAGACAGGAATATGTAGACTTAGGCTTTTGGATAGAAAAGTCAACGGGTGATATACATCGTACCCTCCAATATCGCCCTTATAAAGCAGCTAAGTATATTCATGAAGAGGATAGTTTTACCGAAGTTGCAGTCATTCCTTCCTTATATTATTACCCCGGTGACCGTAATCGACGGGTCCGATTTGAGAATATGTCAACGCGCCCGTTAAGCAATCAGGATTTGGAATGGATTGCCGCTACGGCATCTCGTTCTTATTCTGAAAGCTTCAAACAAATTAAGAATCAGTTAAAGAATCCGCTAGCAGACAAGAACCCAGTGTTGCTGCTACATGTGAATAAAATAAGTAAGTCTCAGCAAGATCAGTTCGTTATTACGGACGTAGCGGGTCAGCATCTAGTGTTAGATCAAGTAGCAGCACTCGATCAGGACACACTGCCGCTGCTTCAATACTTTGCATTTGATCAATTATCGGATATGACGATGTTACTTATGTTTGAACACCAACTGGATACAGGACGATTGAAAGTGCAGCCTTTAACACTTATCAAAGGGAAGGAAATGATTCGACTCTTATATTAAAAAATAGGGTTAGCGCTATACATAATGGGGGGAATGTCCATGAGTACAGCATTACTACAAGAGCTTCATCAAGAAGTAAAGCGGCTATATATCGCTGGAAGTGAGCTCGCTGCTGAGGATTTCCGCTTAAAGCGGCTATTGCCACAGTTTCAACAGTTAGGCGAACGTGCTCCCATATTCAAAAGATTAGGTGAGGGAATCGCTTTGGTCATTGCATCGGATCCTTCCGAAGGATCTTCATCGGCTCAGCAGCTGCAAGACCTAAGTGTGCTACTCAGCTCGGTGCTGCATACTCAGGGAGTAACTTCTCCTGACGGCGAATTGTTGGAAGTACAAGTTCATCCATTAAGCTTACCTACCCAGTTCTCATATCGCAAGTTGTCAGCCGTACAGTTGGCACTAAGTACTCGTGGCGGAGGACGATATGAGATTATAAAGGAAGCTTATGAGGCTGGACTATTTCAAGATCTCCGCATGATTCATCCCGCGATAGCAGCTTTCCAAGATCCATATGTTGAAATTGCAGAGCTTGTGATGAAGCAGATACTGCCAGCCTATGGACCTCAGATTATTCCCATCCTCAGGGATCAATTTGATCTAACCGGAGGAATAGTAGAGACGAGAAAGCTGTATGTAATTGCTACATTAGGTGGTGATAGCGTTCAGGATCTGGTCTATCAAGCTGCAGATTCAGGATCAGAGGATGTTCGGGCCATGGCTATTTCTCTGCTTGCGGGCAAGGAACGATATGAAGAAGATTTGCTAGCTTGGAGTAAAGATAAGAAGAAAAAGATTCGTGAAGCTGCCTTTAATGCGCTGGCTAAGAGTGACTCGGCGAGTGTGCTGAATCGGCTATATGAGGCATTTACCGGAAAAGATAGTGAACTGGTCGTCCCTGCACTGAGGCAGTGTCAAGCCCAAGAGCTCACGAACCGACTTGTTGAAGAGGTCTCAGATATGCTTCAAACTGTCCCGGAAATGAAGGACGATAAGAAAAAAATAGATGGATTATGGAACAGGGTAGTCCATTATATTAGGGTACTATCTTATAAACATAGTCCTGAACTAGAAAAATTATATTTAAATGTACTTGAGCAGTATCCATTATATATGAACCAGTTGAGCTGGAATGCATTGATCGAAGAGGCGACCTCCTATTTAGGACAGATTGACTCTGCGGAAGCTAAAGGTGCATTACTACGAACACTTGAGCGGAATCTTATCTACTTTAAAAACAACAGACGATACGTAAATGATGTTTTCAAAGACGCTTATCTCTTGTTTCCGCCGGAACGAGTGTATGAACAATATGTTGATGTTTTAAGGCATTATGCGCCATCTTCAACTAACCATGCTTCTTCTATGGCGCAGCAATTGCTGCACACAATATCTGAAATTGCGGTTCAGCGATATCATGGAACCTATGATGCAGTTTGGAATTCACCCGCAGACCAGATTCAATATATGTATAAGATCGAAATGCAGTCGTCTGAGGTACTAGCTATTCAATGGGATTCACGCTGGCTTGATGTTTTTATAGAGCTGGATCATTACGAGCTGGTAAGTGCCTTTGCACGGCCGGGACATCCTAAAGCAATGCAGTATTTGCTTCGAAAATTGACTGATAATCCTGAGTTTCGCCATCGGTTTGCCAATATTCTCTTGATGGGTCTAGAGCGTTCGGGGATAAGTAAACAACGCCTGCAAGAGGCTCTCCTAGTAGCTTTGGAAGATGACAGAAATACAGAATGTCGATTAATTGAACCGTATACGTTTGAGCAGCTATGTCAGCTTCCAGCAAGTTTTGCGAGTCGAATAATAACTGTTCTACCTCGATTCAGTGAGGTTGCAGAAGACCAACTTCAGTATGTCATTCGCCTCATGCAAGGACCATCAAACCCAATAGAAGAGGTGTAGCTAACGATGAGTCAAGAACTATTACAAGATATTATGAGGCTTCCAGCAGAAAGATTGTATGCGCAGGAGTTGGAAGCGCTTCGTAAAGCGGACACTGGTAAGATACCGGCAGGATGGCAGATGTCGCCTCAATCTGTCCTGAAGTTTATAGTTGGCGGTAAAGCAGGGAGTACCGAGATTACACCTAAGTACATTGGTAACAAGCGATTAATAGAGATGGCGATAGCAACACTGGTAACCGATCGTGCATTGTTATTAATTGGTGAGCCGGGTACAGCCAAGTCATGGTTATCTGAGAATTTATCAGCAGCTATCTATGGACAATCAGGACTGGTCGTGCAAGGTACTGCGGGTACGAGTGAAGAGCAGGTCCGTTATTCTTGGAACTACGCGATGCTGCTTGCACAAGGCCCATCTCCGGAAGCTTTAGTAAAAAGTCCCATCATGCGAGCAATGGAGGAAGGGGGCATCGCACGTTTCGAGGAAATTTCTCGGTGTGCATCGGAGGTACAGGATGCGTTGATCTCTATCTTATCAGAGAAGACAATTTCAGTGCCTGAGCTAGGCAAGGAGATGAGTGCTCGTAAAGGCTTCTCGATTATTGCAACAGCTAACACAAGAGACCGTGGTGTCAATGATATGTCAACTGCCTTGAAGAGACGGTTTAATATTATTGTTCTTCCGGCGCCTGCGGATTTGTATACTGAAGTAGAGATTGTGAAGAAACGGGTCCGTGAAATTGCTTCCTCCTACGATTTACAAGCTGCACTTCCTGCAGATGAGGCTTTACATAAGGTCGTGACGATCTTCCGTGAGCTGCGCAGCGGGATGACCTTGGATAAGAAGGAGAAGGTGAAGTCTCCAGCAGGTGTAATTTCCACAGCTGAAGCGATCTCACTCTTAACGAATAGTATGGCGCTGGCCGCAAGCTTCGGAAATGGAGAACTGACAGACGAGGATCTGGCCGCCGGACTGCAAGGTGCCATTGTGAAGGATGATGATAAGGATCAGCTTGTCTGGAGAGAGTATCTCGACAATATAATGAAGAAACGCGGCGCAGATTGGCGGGGGTTATATACGGCTTGTAAGGAGATGAACTAGTGGAGAGCGAAACTACTGGAGCTGGCGTACATTTTTTTGGGGTGCGGCATTTGTCTCCTGGTGGTGCGCAGCATCTATTAAGCTATCTTGATGAGATAGAGCCCACAGCTGTTTTAATTGAAGGGCCAGCAGATGCTACTACTGAGATTCGCCATATCCTCAACACGACAACCAAACCTCCAATAGCTATTTTAGCGTTTACGGAAGAAGTTCCTGTTCGTACAGCCTTATGGCCGCTTGCGGTATATTCCCCCGAATATCAAGCGATGAAATGGGCGGAGCAGCAGGGAGCTCATACAGCTTTTATAGATTTGCCCTCTTCAGTAGTTATCGCGTTGCAGGATATACGAACCCGCAACAGAGATTCTGCTAAACAGAGCGTGGGATCCGAAGTTAACGATTCAGAAGAGAAGGCTCCGGAGGAGGTTTCTCTCTATGAAAGAATAGCAGAGCTGGCTGGCGAGCTAGATTATGATATGTATTGGGAGCGCAATTTCGAACACAACACCAACAAGGGTGCATATCAGGAAGCGATCATTTCTTTCTCATCCCAAATGCGCCAGATGTCGGAAGAGAATGAAAGACATAACAACGTAATAGAATATGCACACAACACGATTCGTGAAGCTTATATGCGTCGTCAGATTCAGGATACAATCACCGCTGGTCATCTACCGCATAAGATCGTTGTTGTATGTGGAGCTTACCATACAGCGGCACTTTCTGATCTGGCCACCGGTATGACAGATGAGGAGATAGATGATCTTCCTTCACTAAATACCAAGCTAACTCTTATGCCCTATACGTATTATAAACTATCTTCCTTGTCAGGCTATGGAGCAGGGAACCTGGCACCTCATTATTATCAAATGATGTGGGAACATATGATGAACGGTTCACTTGATGACTTACCGCATCACTATTTGTCTACTGTAGCTAGATACTTGCGCAATAGCGGGACACATCGCTCTACAGCAGAAATTATTGAAGCTGTGCGCTTAGCAGAGTCATTAGCTGCCCTTCACGGTGGAAGTACGCCGACGTTAAGAGATTTGCGAGATGCGGCACTGACCTTGCTGGGGCGTGGAGAGCTTAGCGTAATCGCTGAAGCACTTGCTCGTACAGATATCGGTACTGCTATTGGTGAGCTGGCAGAGGGGATTAGTCAGACGCCAATTCAGGATGATCTGAATCGGCAATTAAAACGCTTGAAGCTTGAGAAGTATAAGACCCCTGTAGCAAATGATCTTGAATTAGATCTCCGGGAGAATCGAAGAGTGTCTTCTGAGGAAGCGGCTTATCTGGATTTAAACCGTTCTTTTCTTTTTCATAGGCTCAGAACACTTGGAATCGATCTAGTGAACATAAGAGCAAGTGGTCAGACTGGCGCAACTTGGGCAGAGCATTGGGTCATGAGGTGGTCTCCTGAAGTCGAGATTCAAGTCGTTGAATCTACGCTGCTTGGAGAAACGATTGAGATTGCTTCAGCCTATGTATTGCAGCAAAAATTAGATCACAGCAGTACAATTGCGGAAGCGTCGGCACTTATTCGAACGGCTTATGAGTGCGGGATGCTGAACCAGATGGAAGCAGGACGGCAAACACTTCAGCGCTTAGCTGTTGATACCAGAGATGTAGTGCAAATCGCTGCGTCCATTCATGAGTTATCCCTTCTGATTCAGTATGGCGACGTTCGCAGGATAGATACCAAGCCGCTTATTCCGCTGCTAGAACAATTGTACAGACGAGCGTGTCTGTTCTTGCTGGATGCGAGTCAATGTAATGATGAAGCATCGGGTGAGATGCTAAAAGCTATGAACATACTGAATCAGACAGCTATGGAGCATAGTGAGGAAGTTGATGGGCTGTTGTGGATACAAGAGCTGAAGCATTTATCGGAAAGGGATGACTGCAATCCGCGCTTATCTGGAGTAGCATGTTCCATTTTGTTAGAACGAAATGAGATGACTGCACAGCAATGTTCAGAAGAAGTATCGAGACGACTGTCACCGGGTATTCCTGCAGATCTTGGAGCAGGCTGGTTCGAAGGCATGTCTATGCGTAATCGATATGTACTTTTATCCCGATTAAGTCTGTGGGAACAATTGAACGAGTATATTATTTCTTTGGATGATGATGAATTTGTGCGTGCTTTAGTGTTTTTGCGGCGAGCCTTCAGTACCTTTGAGCCAAGAGAAAAGACTATGATCGCTGAGTTGCTAGGTGAATTGTGGGGCGTGAACACTGAGCAAGCTGCTGAGATTCTGACGGGCGAGCTGAAGGAGGCCGAAGCAAAAATGATTGAGGATTTGAATGATTTTGACTTTGGAGATATATGACGATGAGTACTTCAGTAGATTCAAGTGTTGTCGCTCGCTGGCGGCTTATTCTTGGCCAATCCGCAGAAGAACAGTTGACCGTTTCTAGCGGAAACACAAGTATTCACCTGTCCGAAGATGAACTCATCATGGATCAGGCGCTGGCCGCTATATATGATGAGACGAGTGAGATTGGAAATAGCGGCACTGCTAACACTGCTGCCTCCGGACAAAGAGGAGCAGGATCAGGTAAATCTGCACCTCGGTTGGCGAAATGGTTAGGAGATGTTCGCAATTTTTTCCCTGAGGATATCGTCTCGGTTATTCAACATGATGCAATGGAACGGAAGGGCTGGAAGCAGCTATTGTTTGAACCGGAAGTTCTTGCAACAGTGAAACCGGATATACAGTTAGTAGGTACACTCCTCTCCCTTAAAGGAAAGATTCCTGAGAAGACAAAAGACACTGCTCGCCTGTTAGTGAAGACAGTTGTAGATGATCTTGTTAAGCGAATGGAGGAGGACCTTCGTCGGGCGGTGACGGGTGCACTGAATCGCAGACAGCATTCTCCATTGCCTTCACTTAGTGGCATAGATTGGACACGGACTATAAAACGTAATCTGAAGCATTATGATGCAAAACGGCGGCAGATTATCCCTGAGAAATTCTACTATTATGATCGGGCTAGACGCAGCAAGGAATGGACAGTCATTGTGGATATCGATCAGAGTGGTTCTATGGCAGAATCTATTATTTGGGCCTCAGTTGTGGGCTCGATCTTTGCAAGCATCCCTTCATTAAGTACTCGAGTAGTTGTATTTGATACAGAGGTCGTTGATCTGACTGAGCAATGTGCGAATGATCCTGTTGACATGTTGTTTGGGATTCAGCTAGGCGGTGGTACAGATATACAAAAATCTGTTGCTTATTGTGAACAATTTATTGAGCAGCCGAAGAAGACCTTATTTATTATCATTTCGGATCTGTACGAAGGTGGGAACCAAGCGGGTTTAATCCGTCGTATGCGTCATCTGAAGGAATCAGGTGTCAGAACGATGTGTTTACTCGCTTTATCTGATGAAGGCAAGCCTTTCTACGATGAGCATGTGGCTAGATCCTTGACTCGCGATGGAACGCCTTGTTTTGCGTGTACACCTGCACTGCTGCCACAGTTAGTAGAAGGTGCGCTAAAAGGACAAGATCTTTCTGAATTAGCCAAGAAACTTGGAACGAAAGGAATTTAACTGGAGATATCATTTTACAAGTTCATAAAAAGTGTTCTTCAGACAAGAACTGTGTTTCATTACAGCTTTTGTGGCGTATATAGATATCATACCCCCCTTTATACAATAGAATTTGGCCCTGTCGCTCGCCGGCAGGGTATTTTTTTATGGGAGTCATAAGGATAGCTATTACTTGACCTATTTGAAATTTTCTTTTAGAGTATGCTCTGCACTCTCCCTGTGGTAAAATAGACCTGATTTTTTAAAAAATATAGGAAAGTTAAGCTTCACGCTTACATTATCCTTATATTTCTTGAAAACGGTGCCGTCCCTTTAGGGAAGTCAAAGGCATTTTTGCTTGATAAACCTAGATCAGTGCATATAGGGATTGACATCTAAGATGGAAGTAATGTTACAGGATGTGCTATAATTTTATATTGGGTTAAAACATCAATGAGCTACATTTTAAATAGAGGACGTGAAAACAGCATGACTAAGGGGAACCACAACTCACCGGACTTAAAATCCGGCAAGGGTTCGAAGGATTATTCGAAATATTTTGATTTTAGTGACGCGAAGGTAATTAGTGAAGAAGAAGGTAAAATTACTTACCGTATTAAAGGAAGAAATGTACAAATTAATAGTCAGCCTGATTACAAAGAAGGAAAACGGCGCGGCAAGGAAGAAATAGAAGTTCATTATGATTTCGAGATTCCAGAAGAAATGCACAATTTCGGAGTAGACAAATATTATCATATAACGACTTATGGCTGCCAAATGAATGAGCATGACACGGAAACGATGAAGGGCCTTTTGGAACAGATGGGCTACAAAAGTGTCGATGACCGGAATGATGCGGATATCATTCTCTTAAATACTTGCGCGATTCGCGAGAACGCCGAGGATAAGGTATTTGGTGAGCTTGGTCATCTTAAGAACTTGAAGATTGAGAAGCCAGGTCTTTTGCTGGGCGTGTGTGGCTGCATGTCTCAGGAGGAAGGCGTAGTTAATCGAATTATGTCTAAGCATGGATTCGTGGATATGATCTTCGGTACGCATAATATTCACCGTCTGCCACACCTCATTAAAGAAGCTGTATTCAGCAAAGAGCTTGTGGTTGAGGTATGGTCTAAGGAAGGCGATATTATTGAGAATTTACCGAAGAAACGCGAGGGTATGCGGGCTTGGGTAAATATTATGTATGGCTGTGATAAGTTTTGTACGTACTGTATCGTACCCTTTACACGGGGAAAAGAACGCAGTCGCCGTCCGGAAGACGTCATTGCTGAAGTAAGAGAGCTTGCGCGTCAAGGCTTTAAGGAAGTCACTTTACTGGGGCAGAACGTAAACGCATACGGTAAGGATTTTACAGATATCGATTACACCTTCGGTGACCTGATGGATGACATGCGTTTGATTGATATTCCGCGCATTCGCTTTATGACATCGCATCCGCGTGATTTTGACGATAAATTAATTGAAGTACTAGGCAAAGGCGGCAATCTGGTGGAACATATCCATCTACCGGTTCAATCGGGAAGCACTGCTGTACTTAAGAAAATGAGTCGCAAATATACTCGTGAAGCTTATCTGGAGTTAGTTCGCAAGATTAAGATAAGTGTGCCTAATGCAGTGTTGAGTACCGATATTATCGTTGGTTTCCCTGGAGAGACGGATGAGCAATTTGAAGATACTCTTTCGCTAGTGCGCGAGGTTGGGTATGATATGGCATATACGTTCATTTATTCACCTCGTGAGGGTACTCCTGCAGCTGCTATGGAGGATAATGTACCTATGTCGGTGAAGAGCGAACGTCTACAAAGACTCAATGATCTCATTAAAGAGAACAGTCGGATCATTAATGACCGTATGTTAGGTGAAGTCGTTGAGGTGCTGGTTGAAGGGGAAAGTAAGAATAACTCTGAAGTCCTTTCCGGCCGTTCCCGTGCGAACAAGCTGGTCCATTTTGAAGGTCCGAAGGAGCTTATTGGCACATTTGTAAAAGTGAGAATTACAGATACCAAAACATGGTACATTAAAGGGGATATTGTGGCAGAAGCTGCAGCTGTTCATTAATCATCACATACGAATGGGGAGATGGCTTGTGAGTACAGAGGAACAACGTTTGAATAAATATGGAATGAAGACTTATAATACCCGTGACTTAATTGTACGCGAGGATATTATGGGCAAAGCTAAAGAACTTGCTACATTAATTTCAACTAGTGAAGAGGTAAAGCATTTTCAACAGGCTGAACAAAAAATCTTGAACCACGAGCGGGTACAAAGCCTGATCGCCACGATTAAGAAAAAGCAGAAGGAGATTGTTGCCTTCGAAAGCTTTAATAATAAAGATATGGTAGCTAAGATCGAGCGTGAAATTGAAGTGTTGCAGGATGAAATTGACGGCATTCCAGTCGTGAACGAATTTCAGCAGAGCCAGAGTGACATCAATTATCTACTCCAGCTTGTAATTTCCGTGATTAGAGATACTGTATCGGAAAAAATTAATGTGGAAGCGGGCACCGAAGCGCCTCCGACCACATGCGGATAACCCACACTCAGTTTAGGGGGCGGATGCAGATCCGCCCCCTTAAGTTTCACACTATACATAATCCTTATCTTTCTATGTCCAGCTGTTGATTTTAGAAGTTAAGGTTTGGTACATTTAAAGGTACGAATCAGTAAAATTATAGCTTCGGAAAAGGATGGGGCAAATATGAGCGAAAATGGGGAACAAACCTATAACGCCAAAAAATATCGTACACCGGACGGAGTTCCGGCCGACATCGTAATGTTTACACTGACCAAACGCGAACGTAAGACGGTCACAAAGACACTTCCCTTACGTGAGCTTAAAGTCATGTTAATTCGACGGAAGAAATGGCCGTGTGCTGGAATGTGGGCTCTCCCTGGCGGTTTCTGTCAGGAGGATGAGTCCATTTATGCTGCTGCTACCCGTGAACTCAAAGAAGAGACTGGTGTAGATGGCGGTCATTTGGAATATCTGGGCGTTTACAGTACACCAGGTCGCGACCCTCGCGGTTGGATTATCAGTCATGCCTTTTTCGCCCTGGTAGAGGAATGGATGCTTGAGCAAAGACAAGCTTCAGATGATGCAGGCGAGGTAGGATTATTTACGTTGCAGGAAGCGCTTGAAGAGCTGGAGCTCGCTTTTGACCACCACGATATCATCAAGGATGCATACTTACGTATTCAACAACAAATGCTGCAAACTACGATTGCAAGACAGTTTTTGCCTAGGCATTTCACCCTTAGTGAGCTCTATCAGGTGATTCAAACGGTAGTGCCGGAATTTAAGGAACCGAATTTTATCCGTAAAATCACTTCAACACGTAGTCGTCAGGGTATATTAAAAGAAGTAAGAGACGAAGAGGGAAATGCGCTTAGTTCAAATCAATATTCCCAGCGTCCAGCTCAGCTCTATATGTTCACAGATCATGAGCCTTTGTTATCCATCTATACGTAGTGGCTTAAATCAGGAGAGGGGATTAATCTCATGAGAGCACTAATAGTGATCGACTTTACTAATGATTTTGTTAATGGAAATCTGCCTGTTGGTCAGCCAGCCGTAGATATCGAGCCTAGGATCAGCCAGTTAACCTCAGCGTTTGTACACAGTGGCGATTATGTTGTTATGGCCGTGGATTTGCATGAAGAGAATGACACTTACCATCCGGAGAGCAAGCTATTCCCTCCTCATAATGTACGCGGGAGTGACGGACGAGAGTTGTTCGGAAGCTTGAAGTCTGTATATGAGCAGAATCGCGAATCCATTTATTGGATGGACAAAACGCGCTATAGCGCCTTTAGTGGAACAGATCTGGAGATCAAGCTGCGGGAACGAGGCATTACTGAACTTCATTTAATTGGTGTCTGCACAGATATTTGTGTACTGCACACAGCGGTGGATGCCTATAACAAAGGGTTTGCTATTATAGTGCACGAGGATGCGGTAGCCAGCTTTAATCCCGGTGGACATACTTGGGCATTAGAACATTTCCGGGGAAGTTTAGGAGCAGACGTTGTTAAGGCATAATACTAGAACAGAACATACACATATAGCAGCGTAGATATTAGGAGATGAGGACTTGAGAAGAGAACTTGCGCTACATACGGATAAATATCAGATCAATATGATGTACGCTCACTGGGTGAATGGAACTCATAAACGGAAGGCTGTATTTGAGGCTTATTTCCGTAAGCTACCTTTTGGTAACGGCTATGCTGTATTCGCAGGGTTAGAGCGTATTGTTGGTTATATCGGCGGTTTGCGGTTTACCGAAGATGATATCCGTTATTTGTCGGAGCAAGAAGAGAACTATGCTCCCGCTTTTTTGGAGGAACTGTTGCAGTTTCATTTTCAGGGAACCGTTCATTCGATGAAAGAAGGCGCTTTGATTTTTCCGGATGAGCCATTAATCCGTGTGGAAGGGACAATTATGGAGGCTCAGCTGGTGGAGACAGCCATTCTGAACTTCATGAACTACCAGACGTTGATCGCTACTAAGGCTTCACGAATTAAGCAGGTGGCTCCGAATGACATCTTGCTGGAGTTTGGTACCCGTCGTGCGCAAGAAGCCGATGCAGCGGTGTGGGGGGCTAGAGCAGCCTATATTGGCGGCTTTGATGCTACTTCTAACATGCTGGCCGGCAAAATGTTTAGTATTCCGACCAAGGGAACACATGCACATTCCTGGGTTCAGAGCTTTGGCAGCGAACAGGAGGCTTTTGATGCCTATGCTAAGGTGATGCCGGACGAAGTGACACTGTTGGTAGACACCTTTGATACACTCCGTAGTGGAGTGCCTAATGCAATCAATACAGCCAAGAAGCTTGAGGCACAAGGTAAGAAAATGGTCGGTATCCGTTTGGATAGCGGTGACTTGGCTTACCTATCCCGTCAAGCGCGGAAGATGCTGGATGATGCTGGCCTGGATTATGTGAAGATTGTGGCTTCCAATGATTTGGATGAGAACACGATCATGGATCTGAAGCTGCAAGGCGCAGCTATTGATACTTGGGGAGTGGGTACACAATTGATCACAGCCTCGGACCAACCCTCTTTGGGTGGGGTCTATAAGCTGGTGGAAATTGAGTCCGCAACTGGAGAGATGATCCCGACGATCAAGATTTCCTCTAACCCTGAGAAAGTATCCACACCTGGCAAGAAGGACGTATTCCGAATTATCGGTAAAAATGGCAAAGCTCTTGCGGATTATATCTGCTTTCCTGATGAGGAAGCTCCGCGTAATGGTACACGATTGAAGCTGTTTAATCCGTTACATCCATACATGCATAAGTATGTTGAGCGTTATGAGGCACTACCTATGCTAGAACCGATATACGTGAACGGATTCCAAGTATATACTTTACCGGATTTGAATGAAGTTCGCCGTTACCATAGAGAGCAAAAGGACCTATTCTGGCCGGAGTATCAACGTAAGCTGAATCCTGAGGTGTACCGGGTCAATTTGAGTGAAAAGGTCTGGACTAGCAAGCAGCAGTTAATCGCTGAGCATATAAGACCGGATATAGAGTAGATTTTGTTGGATTAATTCTGTCAACAGTGTTAACGCGGGAGAGTGATGTACCCGCGTTTTTTTGTTTTTTTCGGAAGTGATAAAGGAGGAGAACTTAATGGAAAAGGGTGAGCTCGCTTTTGCGCCGAACAGGAACATTAGGCCTGGTGAAATTATTTCGTTCGGTATGTATTCGCAATCAAAGGACGGTAAAGCACTGCCGATTGAATGGCGTGTTCTCCATAACTCAGGTAGCGAACTGATTGTTTTGAGTGAATATATTTTGGACTGCAAGAGATATCAAGGCAAGAGCGCAAATGTAAAATGGCGTGATAGCGTGGATATTACGTGGCACGACTGTGATTTACGAGAGTGGTTGAATGATGAATTCTATCACACTGCATTCAATGCTGCTGAGAAGGAATTAATAAAGACGACCTGTTGTACAGACAATGGAGAGGCTACCACAGATACAGAGGATAACGTTTTTTTGCTTAGTGTGGATGAGATAAAGGCATACTCTGAGATACACGGTAAAGAGCTGCGACGTGCCGTTGGAACGGACTTTGCCAAAATGAAAAAAACTGATGGATGCAGCTTATACGTATATGATAAAACGGATAAAGAGAACTATATAATCAAAGACGGCGAGGAGTTTGGCTGCTCTTGGTGGTGGCTGCGTACACAAGGAAACAAACCTTCACGTGCGTTTTTTATCGGACCTGGCTGCAGTATTCGCAGCTATGCAAATGTAAGTGTAGCTCGTGACGGTGTGCGCCCAGCAATAGTAATTAATCTTCCATGATTAAGGATAACCGCCCTAGAGTGGCATCAATAAAAAGGTGTATCCCTTGATCTTCACATTAGTGAAGAGAAGGGATACACCTTTTTGTGATAAATCAGTCCGATTATAAAATTTAGTTCTTTTTCTTGAATTTTACGAACGACCAAATCGTAAGCATCAACACGACAGCCAGACACGTACCTATACTGATACGGTTCTGAGCATCGAAGAGGAAGGAAACCGCGATTACCGCTAAACAAGCAAGTGTTAGAACGGTTATATAAGGGAATCCCCATACCTTAAAGGTGGGTTCTTTCGGATAGGACTTTCTCAGTTTAAGTTGTGACATACAAATGCTGATCCATACGAGAATAACCACAAAGCCTGGAACAGCCATTAATAAACGGAACAGGCCATCTTGCGCGAAGTACGCTAGCATGGATCCAATAACAAGAACAACAGCACAAAGCTTCAGACTGTTGATCGGTACACCTTTTGCAGAGGTTTTTGCTAAGCTGCTTGGTGCTTCGCCCTGTGATGCCATAGAGTGTAGCATCCGGGTGGCGCCATAGATACCAGAATTGGCAGCAGAGAGCACTGCTGTAATCAGAATGAAGTTCATGACGTGATCGGCACCCTTAAGTCCTGTAGCGGCTAACACTTGAACAAACGGGCTTGTATGCTCATTCAGTTGATTCCAGGGTATTAAGCCACAGATGACTAAAATCGGTAATGTATAGAACAGAATAACGCGTAGAATGAAGCTTTTAACAACCTTAGGTAAGACCTTTTCTGCATCCTGTGTCTCCGTCAGGGTAAGTCCGATTAACTCAGACCCGCCGTATGAGAACATAACGACAAGAAGGGCAGAGAAGATGGGGGCCCAGCCTCTCGGGAGAAAACCACCATAATCCGTAAAGTTCTGTAAGTAAGGAGTAGCCTCAGACATTGGTAACAGTCCGAAAATTAATGAGCTTCCTAAGATTATGAAGATGATGATCATAGCGATTTTGATCCCGGCTAACCAAAACTCCGTCTCTCCATAACCACCTACACTCATCATGTTGATGCCGATAATCAAAGCTCCACTTGCAAGACTAAGCAGCCATAATGGAACATCCGGTAACCAGTATTGCAAGAAGCTGCCTGCTGCCAGCACTTCAATCACACAGACGGTCAACCACATGAAGCAATATAACCAGCCCACGATAAAGGAGAGCCGTTCTCCAAAAGCCTCGCGAATGAAGTCCTTCATGTTCCTATTCGGGTAAACCGTAGCCATTTCCGCTATGGCCCCCATGACCACTAAAAGTAGCAAGCCTGCTAATACATAAGTTAGAATAACCGCAGGTCCAGCAATACTTATGGTCTCAGAACTTCCTTTAAAAATCCCCGTACCGATTACTCCGCCCATCGCCATAAAGCTGATATGCCGAGGAAGCAATTTCTTCTGTAATGATGCTTCGTTTGACTTCACAATTAATGCCTCCTAAGCTGTCTTCGAAAAATTACACCAAGCATCAGTTTATCCTGAAACGGACTAGTTGAAAAGTAAAAATAACACATATTTTTTTGCATAAGGGTGACTTTTCACTCGAGTGTGATATTTAACATGTAGAATATGATAAATATTCGTTATAAAATAAGAAGAAATTTTAAGTTTTACACTCTTTACCCCATATATAATCCATTCATGAATAAATCGATTTTTTCTGAAGCTTCTTTTCTTCCTTTCATGGTCACGTGTAAATAAGCCTTTTTACTAATGCATTGCTATGTCCAAAACGTTTATGAATCATTCCTATGTCAACTCCGATTTCTGCTAATAGAGAAACTTGTGTGCTATAGAATACATATACATAATGTTCCAAATGAATTAATCTATTCATATGAATAATGAAAACTATCAGTATAGAAATACATACTTTTCTGTGGGGAATCCAGCAATTCTATGGATCACAATACTTGGCTTGTTGCTACTAGGATTTGTTATGCTATTTTTGATTCAGAAATATCGAAAAAAGAGAAATAAGTAACCAGACTAGTGTCGGAGGTGTGCTTGTTCACCTTGAAGTATACTTAACCAATTAATAATTTGGGAGGGTATTATGATGAATTATGGATTTCAATTTTCGTTGAAAGGCCTTTTATTGTACGCATTACAGCTGCTTCCTAATATAATCTGGATGTTAGTGCCTCCAGCAAATAATGTGCTTACTGAAAACAGTTCCGTCTATAAAATATTGAATATTATAGAAGGAATGTTTGGAGTGTTGACGGTTATTCTTATGATTGTTCTGATAAACAAAGGCGAAGGAAGTAACAGTAACCTTTACATCGGACTGGCAATAATGTTTTTGGCAGCCTATTATATTTCTTGGGTTTTCTATTATAATGGGGTGGTTGCTCCATGGTTACTGATATTAGGAATTGCATGCATGCCGCCTTTGTATTTCTTTTTCGTCGGACTTTGGATGAAAAACTATGTTCTCCTCGTTCCATGTGCTATTTTTGGAATCACCCATATTTTGATTACTGCCATGAATTATTTGAGACCGTAAATTATACTTATGAAAACTGTGACCATACCAGATTCGTCAGGAATTAGTTTGAAATAAAGCATACATAAAATAACCCGCTGGGCTTTTGCCTGACGGGTTTCTTCTTGTTTATACATTGAACTCCGTAATTTAGATTTCGTAGATGGTAGTGTTTTTTTCTTGCACTATGGAAAGACTTTAAAGCAGGATATACTATCTTGCAGATTTGCAATAAGGTTGCTGTAGACCCACACGATATCCGTCTGCTAAGTTATTATTTATATCAGAAAAAAGGTTGTGAAGCTCTTGAATGGTTCGAAAGTTGCTTTCCTATCTGTACTTAGCAATACATTTGTCGTTCTTCTAAAACTCATTGTAGGCATTGTTACAGGTTCTGTGGCAGTTATTTCGGAAGCGATCCACTCTACCTTAGATTTAGTAGCCTCGTTAATAGCATTCTTTTCGGTCCGAATATCGAGCCGTTCTGCGGATAAAACACACCCTTATGGGCACGGCAAGGTGGAGAATATTTCAGGGACGATTGAAACCTTACTTATTTTTGTAGCAGGAATATGGATTATTTATGAGTGTATCCATAAAATAGTGAATCCAACCGACATCGAGCTTCCCTATTTGGGAATCATTGTGATGGTGGTCGGGGCAGGACTCAATTATGTCGTTTCCCGAAAGGTTAAGAAGAAGGCAGATGAACTCCATTCTGTTGCAATGAAATCTAATGCCCTGCATCTTCTGACTGATGTTTTCACATCTTTGGGCGTAGCGGCTAGTTTATTATTGGTCACCATTACTGGATGGACGATACTGGACCCAATTATCGGAATTATTTTAGCTTGTTATATTATGAGAGAAGCCTACAAGCTCCTCAAGGAATCCTTTCCGCCTTTGCTGGACGCACGACTAACTGATGAAGAGGAGATCGAGATCTTACGTATCATTGAAGTATTTAAAGAAAGATTTATCGAAATTCATGATTTTCGTACCCGTCGATCTGGTCCGGAAGAATATGTGGATTTCCACCTTGTCATCCCTTCCTCGATGGATATCAGTACGGCTCATAAAATATGCGATGAAATTGAACATGCCATTAAAATAGCTTTCAAACATGCTCAGGTGTTGATACATGTTGAACCAGAGGAGGAGCTGTTAAAAAATCAACCGCAGACTCATTAAGAAGGTGATAAAAATCTTGTGAGCATTAAGAGCGCTAGTCCAGGATCGTCCGAGTTAACTGAGATAGAGGCGTCCTGTCAATCTTAAAAGGAGGAGGTGCATGAAAGGGCTGTTTAGATCCTCTGGTGGATAGACATCTTGTTACCCATTTACCCAAGCGCTATAGGGGGGATTGCATATCCTAAGATGTACTCAAATGCAGAGGAGGAATTATAATGAGCGAAAATGTTGCTGGTGTTGGATATGGAGGCGGTATCGGAGGTGCCTTTACATCTACTGGTGCAATCTTAGTATTGTTTATCCTCCTTGTAATTATTTCTAAGACAATCCTGCTATAAGATGTTAGCGGAAGTCTGAGGTGTTTAATCCGTCAGCCCAAACTGCTGACGGATTTTTTTACATTGATTTAAGAACGTATGTTTGGTTATAATGAAAACAGATGTTCTTATTCTGGAGGCTGAATATACTCAGTAACACGGCAGGAAGAATCCTGAGACAGCGATTATAGTTGAAGGTAGGGAAAGGCTGACCCCGTGATTCAAAAGGGTCCAGACAGTGACATAGTAGATACAGTGAGGCATGGACGGCAGTAGCACTGATTACTGGACGATGAAATAGGGGAGTTTCATGGCTGGAAAACTCGAAGATAATGGACTAAGGGAGGGGAGCCGAATGATTATACCAGAGCATAAACAGTGTATTCTTTCTGATTCGCGGAATGAGATTCGTAGCGAACTTAATCTAGATCCTCAAGCGTTAGCTGAGATATCTCAGGTACTAGCTCAATCAATGGAGGATCATAGTCCGATAACACTCACACTATTTGACCAAGTTAAAGATAAGGAAATACGTGGTATTGTAATGCGAGTAGATCAAAAATTACAGCAGATTAAATTGAGAACAAGTGATGATGGTTGGGAATGGGTCGAAATGGTTGATGTTATAGGAGCTTTTACATAGTAAAGCCTCAGGGTAATCCTGAGGCTTTTTCTTATTTAATAATGTACTTACCTTAACCCGGAAACTATATCCCATCCACCGTTATAAGGGAGAGAATCTTTTCTTTAGAATATTTCCAGTAATTCTGAACGGCTCTTTCGATACTCAGGAAAACTTTCTTTACCATAAACGGGAAGTCGTTATTGATAGTTTCAAATGTGGAATGTGATGAATTTAACATCTTAATTTTTAATTTTATTGCTAAATATAAGTAGCTAAATATGCTTAGGTAACACATGGAAAATGCAAGATTTGTCACTTCGCAACTTGCAAAATCAAGATACAATCGTTGAAAAAGTCAAAAGGATATTATACTGATGACATTCTGAAAGGGGCTATGTCGGTGGTACAGTTACCAAAAGTGAACGAACTCGGTTTTTTTGAGATTCGTCTGGAATCAATTGGAGGGCTAGGCGCGAACTTAGCTGGTAAAATGCTTGCAGAAGCAGGCGTTGTCGGTGCTGGAATGAATGGAGTGAGCTTTTCATCCTATGGTTCTGAGAAAAAGGGATCAGCGGTAAAAGCGCATATCCGTTTTTGTGATTTGAATACGCATATTCGTGACACTTCACCGGTAGAACGACCTCATGTCGTAGGTATATTCCACGAAGCGTTGGCAAAGACCGTCAACGTAACTAGCGGAATTTATGATCATAGCACAGTGCTAGTGAACTCAGCCAAGTCCCCGGAGGATTTGAAGGCTTCTTTAAATATGATGGCAGGAACCATAGCTGTTGTTGATGCCACAACGATCGCATTAGATGAGAAGAACCGTGTAAACATGGCAATGTTAGGCGCATTGTTCCGGATGTGTGATTTCTTGGATCCTGAAATTATGAAGGGTGTTATCGAGAAATCTCTTGGCAAAAAATATCCGCAGGCTGTTCAATCCGCACTAACTACTTTCGAACGTGGATTTAATGAAGTTACTTTCATGCATTTCCCTTTGCCTGAAGGTGCGGTTATGCCTGAGTTCGTCCGGTCCGATATTTCGGCCTTAGGTTATGAGACACAGCCTATTGGCGGTACCATTACGAATCCTGGCAGCAGCTTTTTAAAGAATCTCAGCATTTCAAGATCCGGTTTATTACCTCATTTTAAATTAGAGGATTGTATTCATTGTGCACAGTGCGATACGGTATGCCCTGATTTATGTTTTGTTTGGGAGGAGCAGCCTGATAAGAAGGGACGTCCGCAAATGTTCCTGCAAGGCATTGATTATCAATACTGTAAAGGCTGTTTAAAATGCGTAGAAGCTTGTCCTACAACGGCTTTGTCTGGCGAACGCGAGGAAGATGGCTATGCAGAGAGTCATACGGTCCGGCATATTTTTGATCTCGTTACCGAGGCCTAATTAACGATGGAAAGGTGGAACACACGTGGCTATAGATTATGAAAAAGAAGTAGGCTCAAAGAAGGTAGAGCAGAAATTCCTATATGAATCCGGCAATGAAATGGCTGCTTATGCTGCCCATCAAATAAATTATCATGTCATGGGTTATTTTCCGATCTCCCCATCGACAGAAGTGGCTCAATTTCTAGATACGATGAAAGCGAACGGTCAGCATGATATTATGCTCATTCCATCAGATGGTGAACATAGCTCTGCAGGAATCTGTTATGGAGCTTCGACGGCTGGTGGACGTGTATTTAATGCAACCAGCGCTCAAGGCTATATGTTCATGCTAGAGCAATTGCCGGTACAAGCTGGTACACGGATGCCTATGGTTATGAATTTGATCTGCCGCTCGATTTCCGGCCCGCTTAATATTCACGGTGACCATTCTGATTTGTATTTTGCGCTAAATACGGGCTGGCCGATTCTAATGTGCCGTGATCCACAATCCGTTTATGATATGAACCTGATGGCATTAAAGCTAGCTGAGCACGCCAAAGTGAGACTTCCAGTAATGGTAGCATCAGACGGATATTTTACTTCTCACCAGAAACGCCGCGTACAAGCATTTACTCACCGTGAGGATGTTCACAAATTTGTCGGACCACAACCTCCGGTAGGCTTTACGGACACACTGGACCGCAATAATCCGGTTACCGTAGGTCCTTACATGAACGAACCTGATTATATCAACAACCGTTATCAGCAGTCGGTAGCGATGTATAATGCGGGTGAAGTCTTCGAAGAAATTGCTAAAGAATTCGCTGAATTGACCGGACGCCACTATCCAATGATCGAAGAGTATCGGATGGAAGATGCAGAAGTAGCCGTATTCTTGATGAACTCAGCGTCAGAGATCATTAAAGATGTGGTAGATCAGCTTCGCTTGCAAGGGATCAAAGCAGGTGCAATTTCACCGAATATGATTCGACCTTTCCCGCAGAAGCAAATGGCTGAAGCACTGAAGCATGTTAAGGCAATCACTGTAGGCGATCGCGCGGATTCGGTTGGCGGTCACGGCGGCAATATGGTAAATGAAATCAAGGCAGCTTTGTTCACCTACGGTAACACTACTACAAAGGTTATTAGCCGTATTTACGGGTTGGGCGGTAAGGACTTCTATGCAGAAGATGGTCATGCGTTCTTCCAATTGGCATTAAATGCCGTTGCTGCAGACCGTGTTGAAGTTCCGTTTGACTACTATGGTCACAATCCAGGTACTCCGGACAAAGCGCCACAGCGTCTATTGAAGCCGATGAATTTTGATTCACTGAAGACAGGATTAATTACGGTAAAACAAGATGAAGCAACAGGAAAATTAAGTGTGCGGATACCCCCACTGCGGAGCTTGACGAAGAAACCTAAGCGGCTGGCACCAGGTCATGGCGCATGTCCGGGCTGTGGGATTTTCTCAGGTCTGGAGACGTTCTTCAAAGGCATTGAAGGGGATATCGTAGCGCTTTATCACACGGGTTGTGCGATGGTAACGACTACGGGCTATCCATATTCTTCTCATAAATCTACCTTTATTCATAACCTGTTCCAAAACGGTGCAGCTACCTTATCCGGTGTCGTAGAAATGTTCTGGGAACGCAAACGCCGTGGTGAATTGGACGGACTGGGGCTTCAAGACGACTTTACCTTTGTAATGGTAACTGGTGATGGCGGTATGGACATCGGAATGGGGCCGGCGATTGGGGCTGCACTACGCGGTCACAAAATGATTATCGTAGAGTACGATAACGAAGGCTACATGAACACAGGTGCTCAGCAGTCCTATTCCACACCACTGGGTCATCGTACCTCTACATCCAGCATAGGTAAGAATCAGCAAGGTAAAGTTACGCAGCATAAGGATACTGCACAAATCATGGCAGCTACTAACATTCCATATGTCTTTACAGGTTCTGAAGCTTACCCGCAGGATCTTGTGAAGAAAGCAGCAAAAGCACAATGGTACGCTCAGAACGAAGGACTTGTGTACGGTAAAATATTGATCGCATGCCCGCTGAACTGGATGTCTGAAGATAAAGAAGGCACCAACATCGTTTCGTTGGCTGTTGAATCTTGCTTCTTCCCTCTTTATGAAGTGGAGCACGGTTCTACGAATATTACGTACAATCCAGAGGATAAAGGCAAACGTGTTGAGCTCTCTGCTTGGTTGAAGACAATGGGTAAAACCCGTCATTTACTGAAGCCTGAGAATGAACCGGCTTTACGCAGCTTTGAGGCAGAAGTGGAGCGTCGCTGGAATCGTCTGAAAGCAAAACATGAGCATCCTGATTTGTAAGAGATAATGATAAATAACCCGGCAGATTCGTCTGCCGGGTTATTTGTATATAATGGTAGTAGGGAGGGATGATTCTATTGAGCTGGATTCTATGGATATGCTTTTTTGTTTCATTACTATTGTCTTATGTTGATCAGCGAAAGACATTGAAGCTAAAAGACTGGATGATCATAATAGGGGCGTTTTTACTTTGTGAGTTCTACGTCAATTTATTTGGGTTGCTGATTCCTGTTGGTTTTATCATTGGATTGATTGTTATGAATAAAAAGAAAACATTTCTTTACTCAAAAGCACTACTATTTGGTTTGATTAGTGTCTGTGTTATTTTTTATGGCCCTAAGATTAGTTTGAATGAAATCCAGGAGCTAACGAAGGCTAATAAATATACTGAGCAATTTAATAAGATTAAATCCGTCTCACAATTTTCCGTCGAATCAGATATTAATGATGTACTCTCGACGTCAGCAAATCATTTAAAAGATAAAAATCCAAACTCAGAAATTCCTGTAGACGACCCTCATGTAGCCTTCAGTATATGGGTTCTCCAGCATAGAAATGTAGCTCTTAAAGATTTAGATTGGTTATGGTATAAAGCTCCTTTAGAATTACATTATTATTGGCAAATTAATCGTCCCGATCCATTGGTTACGCTTGAATATGTTGTTTTTAATGAGGTTGGCTACATGGGTGTTTTTGAAAGAGAGAATACGACTAGCCCTTACTATTTACGTAAGATTTTTGAGTTTGATCGGTTAAAAACAAATAACCCACAAATCCCTTGATCATAATGGAGGTTTTTCACTAAATTACGTCTAATGAATGGATATTTGCGCGTACAAAGTGGTTATCGAACTCCAGAGCACTTAGTTATTAGCATGGAAAACAACAAAAAAGGCTGTGAGATTGGAATAATCCATACTCTCCTGTCACTTGATAGGTTAGAACAAATTCCAGTTCCCTTTAACCCTAGCATGTTGTTCTGCCCTAAGCAAAAGATAGCGGGTACAAATAACAAGCCCTACACTACCCACAATTAGTACTCCTAGAGCCAACCACCAGGTGAACCCTATGTTATCGTACAAAGCTCCCCGCACGAGAACTAGGCTATAGGTAACCGGAAAGAGAAGTGATAGACTGGTCGCCCATATTGGAAATACCGCTGGAGGAATCCGAACCCCGCCGAACAACTCCATAGGCGCTTGAAAGATGTAATATAACAGACCCGAATCTCGTGAAAATAGCGATATCGCACAGAGCAAAGCTCCCCAAATGACCGCAGAAATCATAATCAATGCTAATATAGGAAGTAAGACCCCCCAATGAATAGAAGATACATCCGTTATAAAAAGGAAGGTTAGGCAGGAGAAGGCTGCAAACATCCATATACCGTGAAAAAGAGAGTATAAGGAACGCCCGTACAGAAATGCCATTTTAGAAGCAGGCGTTAAGAAAATCATCTCCAATGTGCCGCCTTTGCGTTCCTGTTCGAATAACCAGGCTGCCTGAACAACCGTCCAATATAATTGGAAGACGAGATAACCACTAAGAAGAAATAACGGAATCCGCCCATCTGGAATTACCCTGGAGAGCGTGGAGCCTGCTCCGTTTCTAAAGGGCTGCATCGTAAAGTAGGAGGTCAGAAAGGTAAGCGCCGGCCAGAGAAGGAGTGAAAAAAATACTGCATGTCCCTTAACTCGGTTTCGATGCTGCTTCGTGACCTCGGCGCTAAGGGTTAGCCATAAGCCGCTTAAGTTCATGAGACCCTTCCTTCCGAAAGAAGGATGATAGCATCTTCCAATGTAGGCTTCTCAGTAGCGAATCCAGTAATGCTTAAGCCGTGCTCAGTAGTCCAAGGTAATAGTTCAGTAATCATGCGATCTGCGGAGGGGGTCATTACTGAGATTCGATGTGGCTCATCTGTACGTAGAGCTATTATTCCTTCACCTTCAGCTTTGATAAGCTCTGCAGGGTGTACAAGCGTTCTTAGATGCTTCAAAAGCTTGGGACGTAGTGATTCACTCCAACCCGTTACATCCAAATGTGCAGTTTGTGAACCAGCGACTTGACGGACAATATGTTCCGGCTTGTCACAGAGCAGCAATTCTCCACGATTTAGTACATAGACACGGTCACACAGCTCTTCGACCTCCTGCAAATAATGGCTGGTGAGTAGGATGCCTTTACCACTGTCAGATGCAAGTTTCCTCACAGTACTGCGAAGCTGCCTAGCGATTGGTGCATCTAGACCGAGTGTAGGCTCATCAAGGAATAAATATTGTGGATCGTTAATAAGTCCTCTGGCGATTTGCAGACGTTGTTTCATCCCTTTAGAATATTGCTCAACGGGCTGGTCAGCCGCTTCAGTTAGTCCAACTTCTTCTAATAAACGATTCGATTCTCGTACGATGTGAGAGGTGCTCATCCCATATAGTTTTCCGAAGTACTGTAAATTTTCTCTACCGGTGAGCCGCCAATATAACATTCGTTCCCCGCCAGCAATCATATTTACTTTTTGTTGAATCGCTTGTCTATTCTTCGTCATGGCCATTCCATCTACTTCTATATTACCTGAAGTCGGTTCAAGTAGAGTGGAGAGCATGCGGATCGTAGTGGTTTTTCCAGCACCATTTAGGCCAAGAAGGCCCACAATTTCTCCAGGGACAATATTCAGAGACAGAGATTTTACTGCGGGGACGGATCTCTTCTCAGAACGGAACCAGCCTTGTCTATGCTTCGTTTCATAAATTTTAGTGACCTCATTCATAGTAATCACTTTGATTTCACTCCTTCTCATACTAGAATCGTTCGAATAAGCCCCGTTCAACGCGATGATTCGTCCATAGTCCAATGGTTATGTACAGAATGCTTAACAATAAAATCGGATAAATATCATGAAATCGGATCAATTCTCCAGTAAGCAACGTCCCCCGGAGGAGTTGAAGCGCATGGGTCAGCGGGAATATCTCACCTACAGTCTGTAATACCTCAGGTAAATACTGCCTTGGAAATTGAAATCCGCATAACAGAGCGGTAATCGTAAATAACGTATTTTGCACAATGAATGTGTCCCGTGTATAGAGCATTATGCTTCCTAGTACTAGAGCCATGGCAAAACAAGATAGTAAATATAGTAAACTTCCCAAGAGGATAGAAAACACATGTACAGAAGGTAAATGTAATCCGGCTAGAAGACCGAATGAGAGGACCACCAGCAACTCGAACCCACTCCGATATAACTGCTGAACTGCATTCCCTAGAAAATAACCGCTCCGACTAGAAGGGGAGAGTAGGAGTGCCTCTAGTGTTCCTTCCCGCCATTCGGTAATAAGCGCTCTTGATACATTCATCATCATGCTGACGGAAAAGATACTGAGTAAACCACCAATGATTACGAAAGTTAAATAGTCATTACTGCCAGCATAGATTGCGAAGTTTGAATCGACATCTCCTTTAATTAAATAGACATATGAAAAATATGAGATTAGTACGAGATAGGCCCCTTCAATGATGTGTCCGAATGTAAAGGTCCAGGGAAAGGCTCTAAGATTGGCCTTTTGGTTCCTTTTTAGGGTTGCGATAGCGGTATGCCACAAAACGAATCTACTCCTTTCAAATATATCATTGTTCCAGATATTGCCTTTGCAGAACGATTAGACTATCAAAGGATTCTTTATGGACTGAATAGAATAAATAGTTTCCCTTACGCTCAGACTTGGTGAATCCAGCTTCAGTAAGCTGCTTTAATTGTTTGGATACTGCAGCTTCAGTGATCCCCAATACTGGCGCAAGCTGTTTCGTACAATGAGGACCTTTCCACAGAATCTTCAAAATACGCATTCGTGTATCATCACTTAAGGCTTTGAGTTGACGCAGCAGGTCGCTTGGCGGACCGTCATTATACACTTGACCTGGAATATCGACGGCTAGAGGTAAGAATAAAGTATTCTCATTCCAGCCAATAAGCAGGTGTGGGAATATAAATGAAGAAGGAAACACAAACACCTGCTGCAAAGTTTCATATGGAAAATAATAAGTATGTGCTTTTTGTGCGGTTAATGTCCCATTCTCAGCTGAGAGGCGAGGGTGCAGTGTACGTAATGCTTTTTCCGGAGTACGACTGGCTGAATCTTGAAAATGAGCGGCAGAGGTATTCATCCAAGGCTGGATATAGTCCCATTCCTGACGAAAAAAATCTTGTTCATAAGTAATTAATGTTTCGATCAGTAGCTTTCGTACACTGCCTAGATTCTCGATCAAAATCTGCATAGGTTCATTGATTAAAGCTCCGGAATTACTGCTAGCCGAGCCACAAAGGGCCTCCACAATAGTACTTAATGTGACTTTTTGGTTCATGATTAGATACACAAATTCCGCATCTGGAAGTTTACACAGCATAGTGATCCCTTGGTTGCATGAAATGGGTGCACCTGTTTGATCTGGAAGATCTAAGAATGCTATCCAGCCGTCAGATAACTCTCCTAAGGATAGGATGTTCTCTTGGAGTGCGATAGGCATTGTTTTCTTGAGAGATAGCGCCCACTGCAATCGTTTCGGATGGTGCTCCGGTTGATACAAGACATGCAGACTGCATAATAATTCGTGAAAAGGGCTGACAATCGTTTTAATTTTTCGATTTAATGTTGGGAGTGAGCTCATCTCGTTCCTTTCCGATTAACCGTTTGGTTAATCAAAAACCACTTTCGCGTAAAGTGTTCAAAATTATAGGGGCAATGGTCGATATTGTCAAATATTTTCTGCAAAAAAAGCGAGAGAAGACCCATTGCATATAGCACGGGGCTGTCTCTCACTTATTGGGGACTTTTAATAGTGTTGTAAAGTAGAGTTATCTTCCACCTCTAGGCATCATGGAGTTGTCAACAAATACATCTTTAACGGAATAGGTGTAGCAATGGCGTGGTACGGGTACACAATGGTGACGTCTAACGATTTCAACAGGATGAATCACATTTACTACTTGTGGGTGGAAGTGATCTTGATAAATGACCTTAGGTGGGTCAGTAACGGTTTGGGCCGGGCATTTTGGACAATCAGACATTTCCTTCAGCTCCTTTTGTGTGTGGACTTACCGTATTATACGCACAGAACAATAGCCTGCTTGGTTGTTTGTCTATTGCATTTAAAAATGGGTATTAGCTTAACGCTTGTAAATTTCACGCATGACATGGCGAAGTTCCGGGATAATTAACCGTTCCATAGCCAGCTTTACGGCTCCAGTTGAGCCAGGCATCGAGAAGATTGCGGTCTTTCCCATGGTGCCGGCAATGGCTCGACTAAGAATGGCAGCTGAACCGATGTCCTCTGTAAAGCTCAGCATCCGGAAAATCTCACCGAAGCCAGGTAATGTTTTATCTAGTAAAGAGGCAACAGCTTCATAGGTCGTATCCCGTGGAGAAATCCCTGTTCCACCAGTCAGGAGTACGGCTTCTATTCCGGCATGGTCGACACATTTATACAATAGCTCACGAATATCCTGATAATTGTCTTTTGTAATGGTGCTGCCTATCACTTCATACCCGGCTTCTACGAGCAAAGATTTAATCAAAACTCCTCCGGTATCTGTTTCGGTAGTCCTGGTGTCCGAGACAGTAATGATATAGCAGGATACGGTTTGAGGCGCTTCTTTCCGATGTTCTTCAACAGATGACAAATGGCTCAACTCCTAAATTAGAGATGTTTTCATGATAGGGTATGGTTGAAGTAAAGACAAGCTGACTTAGATTTACAAAAAGCACATGGAATTTCCGGTACCGCTTGCGTGCTTCGCGCGCATGTAGTACACTCGCTACACATAACTGTAATTTGCTGGGGAGCGATGAAACATGGAACAGGTCGTACCTGTGTATATATTGTCAGGATTTCTGGGAAGCGGCAAAACAACACTGCTGCAGCGTCTACTAAATCATTGGAAAAATCAAGGTTTACGTCCTGCAGTAGTGATGAATGAACTGGGTGAAGTGAATTTGGATGGATTGCTAGTTGAGCAAACGGTCCCTATGGCAGAACTGCTTGGTGGATGCATATGCTGTTCTATCCGAAGTGATCTCAGTACAGAGCTGGCTACTCTGATCAAGAAGGAGTCTCCAGATGTCGTAGTGATTGAGGCAACAGGCGCTGCGAATCCGCTGGAAATTGTGGATGGCGTAACCGAGATTTCGTTATATCAGAAAGTTGAGCTGAAAAGCTTGATCACCGTCGTTGACGCCGCGCATCTTCTTGAACTGTATCGTGCGCAGCAGGGGCAAACGTATCGTTTGATGCAGGAGCAGATTCGCTGCGCTTCTGTCTTGTTATTAAATAAAATTGACCGTGTAACCGCTGAAGAGGCGGAGGAGGTTAACGCTGTACTGCGGAAATGGAATGTTTATGCACCTATTCTGCCAACTGTGCGTTGTGAGGTGGATTCGGAGGAACTGCTGCGTGATGCAGGTGGAGTTCTTACAGATGCACAATTGGAAGAGGCTGAGGACGCGAGTGAAAGCTCATCACATCATGAAGATGAACAAACTCCTAGTGGCACACATGCTACTCACGATCATGTTATGGCGTACACACATTATTTTAAACGTCCAGTAAACAGTGAGGAATTCGAACAGTTTGTTAAGGAACTGCCGCGTGATGTTTATCGAGCTAAAGGTATTGTGACCTTTAATGACACCTCCAGCCGGTTTCTTTTCCAATATGCCTATCGTGAAGCTGATTTTATGAAAATTACACCACAAGGCGAAGTGCCTGACGTAGCGGTATTTATCGGTGAACATTTCTCATCTAGTGAGCTGCGTACTAGGCTTCTGGAGATGGAAGGACGTAACTTCGTTCGTCCTAGTACAGTTAAGAGAAGCCTATAATCAGATCTCCTTGTCAGAAGTTGTAATGGTTCATTCCTAATCTTGTAGGTTAATAGTATCGCATACCCTATAAAAATACAGGAGGTTTAAGGCTATGACCCGAATTCAATATCAGGAGTGCATTGACGCTTGTTTGGAAAGTATGAATGCCTGTAATTATAGCTATGTCTCAAGCCTGAAGGAATATGATCTTGCTTCTCTGCGTGAAAGCATGCGGTTAGATCGTGAATGTGCGGATATTTGTTCTTACGCCGTACAAGCGATGACTCGCCAAAGTCCGTTTGTAGCCGGAATTCTTCGTCTGTGTGCCGAAATTTGTGAAGCCTGTGCAGATGAAAGCAGCAAGCATATACATACACATTGTCAGGAATGTATTGATGCCTGCCGTAGATGTGCTGAGGCGTGCCGTTTGATTAGTGATGCGGTTGAAGTATACGCGTAAGATTGTATACTCAAACTAACTATATATAAGCAAATGACCAGACCATTGCTGTGGATGTACAGCATGGTCTGTTTTTCTTTTTAGCACAAGGTTAGATTTAATTTCGTTTCTTGAAGAGGAAATATGTAGGGAACTGGAGAATTAACAGTAGATGTGAAGAGAACATAAACTTCTCCAAATCACCTGGATGATATCAGTTTATTATAGCTCTGGCAGACCGTACAGAAGTGGAGGGGAAAGATGAAGCATACACAAGTTCCAGAGAGTGAACAATCAAAGGAGTTATTTGCATATTTTGGACTGGCAGTTTATTATGGTCAAGCCCTAGAACAACAGTTGACCAATTTGTTATTGCTCACCAAATTATCTCAAGGCAAAGCGCCCACAGAAGCAGACCTGACGGATCTGTATCAGCGAAAACTCAGCAATTCACTCGGTCAACTCATCAAAGAAATCCAGCATCACTTTCCTTTCTCAGAGCAAGAAACCGCTCAGCTAGAAGAAGTGTGGAAACAGCGTAACCATATTGTTCACGATTATTTCAAGGAACGGATACAAGAAACGTTCACCCCCGCTGGAAGGGCAAAAATGATCGAGGAGTTAAAACGATTCAAAAATAAAGCTAGAAGGCTTGAAATCAAATTACAAGGCTATTGCACAGAAATGTTCACGAAGCTGGGGTTAGAAGAGGAGAAGTTGTTCTAATAACCCTTCTAATCCGCAGCCCTCTACAACCTCCGGTCTAAATTGAACCCTAGAAGCTCTAACGCAGCGTGAGAGTGCAGATAAAGCTTCGCCTAATGCCGGAAGCATCTCTGGCGTTAGGTGCTCACCCGGTTCCCACCACCAATTCACAATGTTTAATGTTTGGCTCTTCTTATCCATCACCGGTTCAAATCTCCCAATTAAACGATCATTATACAATAAAGGCAGTACATAATAACCATACTCCCGTTCCAAGGCGGGTTTATAGACTTCCCAGCGGTAATGAAATCCGAATAATTGGCGGATTAATTCTCGATCCCATAACAAGTTATCCAGTGGTGCTAATACCGCTGCAAACGAATAATTTGAATGACGCTCATCTTCTTCAGATTCCTGTTGTAATACAGCTTCTAAAGTTGGCGCGTCTACGCTACGGATGTAGAGTGGAAGCTTAATACCTTCCACTAGAACTTCCCTGAGACTATCCGCTATTAACAGCCTTTGAATCGCGGCAGTACGTTCTTTGCTCTTCAGACCGGAAATCCCTAGCCAGCCGTCTCCGGATTTATTCCATAACAGTCCAATGCTGCCTATTCTACGCAGCACATACCAATCATGAAATTGTTCATCAGTGGGGTTAGGATCTTCAGTGTTTAAAAGATGATGAGGAAGCAGACGTTCTGAGAAATCGTAATAACGGCGGGTATGAACACGATGATGAACGACTACTTCACCCCAAAAGTACATACTTTCCAACGCGGCCCGAGTTAACCTAGCTGGAGCCCAAGCCCAATCTACCTTGTCCTTACCATCTAGATCCAGAGAGGAAAGAGGCCCGCGCTTCAATAACTCTTCACGAACCTGCGCTACTGTAACCATCACAGGTTCATTTGCCTGATGGTACGAGGCTGATGCATCTCTTCTGCGTTTAAAATAAGGCCAGTCCTCTGTACAATAAATGGACATGTTCTTGTCCCAGCCATCTAATAGTAGTCTGTCTTGATACAGAAGCTCCTGGGCTTGTTCGGGTGTGAACCCGGGAACTCGTGCTTGGAGGACAAGCTCATGGTTATGGCCTGCGATGTTAAGTGGATCATATTGAATACAACCTACGTGACGGACATAATTATAAATGCTAAGTTTACCGGCAGGAAGTGCACCTTTAGTTAACTTTTGGTGAGCCAGGAGAAAAAGTTGAGCTTGCTTCTTAGATACTGTGTATGTACGCATCAAATGCCCCCTTGACCTTTATGTATTATTTTCATTTTACAGAACAAATGTTCTAATATCAAGTATATAAAAACCCTGAATCACTGGATGTGAATCAGGGCATATTTTACATTTTCTCTAACGATGGTTGCAAGCTACCTAATAAAGGTCTTGAGGGTGCACCATTATTATTGTCTATACTGTTAGAACCAGCACCTACTTGTAGCTGGTACATCCGGAAGTATCTACCGCCGAGTGCCATTAGCTCATCGTGGCTACCCCGTTCTACGATCTCTCCATGATGCAGAACAAGAATCTGATCTGCACTGCGAATGGTCGATAGACGGTGTGCGATGATGAATGTGGTGCGGCCTTTTTTAAGAACTTCTAGTGCATCTTGAATGACGCTCTCTGTCTCCGTATCGATATTGGAGGTGGCTTCATCAAGAATTAGGATAGCTGGGTCGAAGGAGAGCGCTCTGGCAAAAGAAATTAATTGCCGCTGACCTGCGGATAAAGTACTCCCTTTTTCAATAACGGGTTCATCAAAACCTTGAGGTAGGTGAGCTAACAATTTATCAGCTCCGACTTCCCGTAAAGCCCGTTCTACCCGTTCACGCGAGATTCGTTCATCCCCTAGGCTGACATTGGAAGCAATGGTACCAGTGAAGAGGTAAGGGTCTTGAAGAACAATCCCCATGTGATTGCGCAGCCACTGTTTCGGAATATCCGTAACCTTCTGGCCATCAATCGTGATTTCCCCTTTTTGCGGATCATAGAACCGGAATAACAAGTTGATAATCGAGCTTTTACCAGATCCGGTGTGACCTACTAGAGCAACAGTTTCTCCCGGGCGTGCTTCAAAGGAAATATCGCGAAGGACGAAGTCTTTTTTGTAGGCAAAAGATACATTCTTAAACTCCACTTTTCCTTTATAGCGCGGCATGGAACCGTCGGTAACATTCTCCCCGGGCTCATCCATAAGTGTAAAGACACGACCCGCAGATACCATAGAAGTGTCGAGGTTTGCGAGCTGATTCACCATACCTGTAATCGGTTGGAACAAACGTCCAAGCACATCGACAAAGGCGTACAGCACACCTAAAGATACAAATGTAGAACCCGTAATACTGCCATGTCCGAAATACCAAAGCACCATCACAAAAGAGAGACTGCGTAGAGAGTTCACCAGGTTGTGGGAGGTAAAGGCATTCAGATTCAACATTTTATTCTGATATTTCAAGTAGTCATCGTTCAGATTCTCAAATTCTTCACCAAGCTGCTTTTGACGGCGGAATATGCGAACGATGGACATACCTTGAATCGATTCATTAATAATAGCGTTGATCTCACTCAGGCGTGAGCGGATGATCGTATTGTATTTTGTTGCGATTTTGCGATAAAGCACGATCCAAAGAATAAGAATCGGGATGATGAACAAGCTGATCAGACCTAGTCGAACGTCAAGCAAGAACAAGGCGATGTATACGCCAGTAATATTAATAATACCGGTACTGAAATTGGAGAGAACCGCAATAAAGAGATCCTTAATCGCCTCGGTATCATTAGTAACACGTGACACTACCTTACCTGCTGGCAGGTTGTCAAAAAAGTAAACCGGAAGTCGCTGAATATGCGCATACACATCGGTTCGCAGCTTTCGGATTACCTGATTCGCCGAAGATTGGAGCCAATAAGTCTTGCCGAATTCGGCAAAGATCGAGATGAGCAGGAAGATAGCGTACAAACCGACCAGCTGATAAATACCAGGGAGCTCAGGTTTGTAAAAATCGAACAGCTCATCTGCTGAAAGTTTAACCGCAGGATAGACGGCTTCATCTTCACCGCGGGTGATATGCATTTCACCATTACTGAACTTTCGCTCACCATCAGGCTGTGTTACAGCTTCATTAATAAAGTAAAAGGTTCTTCCCTCTTGCAGAATGCGAATTTCTTGACCCTTAGCTTCTCCGGGTTCAAAACGGTCTCCGCGTTTGTAATAAGTGTTGTTATACTGAACCGCCTCATCTGGAGACGTAGTACTAAAATAAGGCTTTTCGATGGCCAACATATGATTGTCAATCATGCTTTTGGCGATAAATGGGCCTGCCAGTTCCGCCGCTACCCCGATGGAAAGGAGCAGAAGAGCTGCGATAAAGGTTTTTTTCGCAGTCAATGCGTATTCAAGCAGGCGTTTGCCTGTACTCTTTGTCAACGGTGACACCTCCTAAATGTTTTGCATAATCATAGCTAGTATGTCTTTTAATCATTCGATAAATTATTCTCTACTTGCTGCCGGTCATACTGCTCACGATACCAACCATTCATATCCAGCAGCTCTTGGTGCGTACCACGTTCCACGATGTGTCCGTTATCCAGTACGACGATTATGTCGGCATGTTGAACAGCTGAGAGGCGGTGCGTAGAGATTAATGTAGTCTTTCCTGCACGCTCTTGTCGGATGTTCTCGATAATTTGAGCTTCGGTACGAGCGTCAACAGCGGATAAGGCATCGTCAAGAATCAGAACATCTGGATTTGCGATAAAGGCTCTGGATAAGGATACACGTTGCTTTTGTCCGCCGGATAAGGATACTCCACGTTCACCCACCAACGTATCTAAACCATCGGATAATGTTCCTAAGTCATTTTGGAAGGCGGCAGCTGTGATAGCTTTCATGATCGTATCGTCATCCGCGTTGTCTAGACCAAATTGAATATTCTGACGTACTGATTTGGAGAAAAGGATCTGCTCTTGAGGAACATAACCCATCCAGCTGTGTAGCTGATCCAATGAAATCTGTTGAATCGGAACTCCAGAGATGAGGATTTCACCATTACCTGTCGGATATTCACGAAGCAGCTGTTTGAGGAGCGTTGATTTACCGCTTCCCGTACGACCGACTACACCTAGTGTTTGCCCTTGGTTCAAGGTCAGACTGACATTAGTTAGATTGTCAATCGTCGATGAGGGATAACGGAATGTTACATCGTTTAGTTCAATTCGGGTAGGATTGGCAACATGAACCGGTTGTGCAGCACTCTGAACATCCGCTTTGGAGTTTAGGGTCTCATCAATACGTTCGAGAGAGGCACCACCACGTTGCATGATGTTAATTAGCTCTCCAATGGCGAACATCGGCCACACAATCATCCCGAGGTACATATTGAAGGAGACAAGATCACCTAGCGTGATCTGATTTCGGAACACAAGATAAATCCCATAGGTAAGACCGATAATGTAGCTGAGCCCTACGCAGAACCGAATCGTCGGTTCGAAGAAGGCATCGACACGGGCGACGGCCATGTTCTTGTTGTATACATCTTCTGTAATATCTGAGAAACGTTTCTCATCGAGTCTTTCTTGTACATAAGCACGGATAACTCGCACACCTGAGACAGATTCGAGAACCTGATCATTCATATCCCCGAATGCATCTTGCGCTAAACTGTAGCGATCATGGATAGCCTTACCATAAAAAATCATAGCTATTGCAATTAATGGTAATGGTAATACTGCTGCAAGAGTCAGCTTCCAGCTGACAAGAAAACCCATTGCGAACAATACGACTGTGAGGTAGATCGTAGAATCCACCAGTGTGAGCATCCCAAATCCAACGGTAGCTGAGACAGCTCTGATATCGTTGGTTGCCCGGGCCATCAGGTCGCCGGTTCTATTGCGTTCGAAAAACGATGGGGTCATGGTCATCAAATGATTCATAAATCTCGAGCGCAGCAGACGCTCTACGAGGTTGGAGCCTCCGAATAATTTGTGCATCCATATGTAGGTAATCCAATAAATGACTAGCAGCAAAAGGAGGATCATGCCGATATATTTGGCTAATGATGCTGTAGTTATCGAACCGCGTACTATGTCGTCAATGGCATTGCCTAGTAGGCGTGGGGGGAGTAATTCAAGAACACCAACACCAATTAGTAAGATCAGGCCAATCAGGTAACGCTTTTTTTCTCGGCGAAAGAACCAGCCAAGATTGCGGAGAACGGAGAACAAGTAAATCCCTTCCTTTCGAGTTGAAGTAATAGCTGTGACGTTGAAAAAAAGCACAAGTGGTTATCTCTACAGCCAAGAAAAAAACGACGGTGCCGTCCTTTAAAGATGACAACCGACAAAAAAAGGCATATCATCCGAAAACGGACGATATGCCTGTAATTTACAGCTATCATGCGCACGGTGCTATACAGCACCAGGCATGTGAGAGACCTTCAAGAACTAAAGTTATACGATCAATTACACTCGCAGGGAACTTCAGGATGGTTTCACCACTTGGGCTGCTTCGGTATTCGGTTGATTGGAAATTCCAACAATAGTAATATGATATGGCTGTAACTTCGTAAACACCGCGCTCACCCCTTTCATTGATTTAATAATAACTGCTGGTAATAACTAGTAGACCGTTAGTTATGTTCAGAGTTTATCACTCGCTTCGCAAAGTTGTCAAACTAATTTTTGAGGAGCTTGGGGAAACATTAATTGTACAAAGGTATTTGAATATCGATTCATTTTCAGTATGATTAGACTATACAAAGGAGCTGAGAGAGATGAACATGGAAATTAGTCAAGCAGCGGCAGCTTGGTTTAAAAGAGAACTGGATCTTAACAATGGAGACTATATTCGTTTATTTCCCCGTTATAGCTCGGGAGGCGGACTTCACCCTGGCTTCTCACTGGGTATCGCAACAGAGGCGCCTGGACGTCCGGCTATTCAAGTTGAACAAGAGGGTATTGTGTTCTACATGGAGGAGCAGGACTTATGGTATATGGAAGGTTATGGTTTAACTATTGTGTATTCTGAGGCAGAGGATGACATTGAATATAAGTATGAAGCCAAGTCGGTGCCTGATAGTGTACAGATTTAAATGACTTAATTTTGTTTATTAACTAATGATGAAAAGCCCTTGCCAAAAGGCAGGGGCTTTCTCTACGTTGATATAATCAGTGCGAATTGCGGAACGTTTCTTCCTCCATAGCAAAATCAAAGTCGTCAATGTCGTATACTTGAACCGGGACTCCACCTTCAATAATGCGTTGAATCAGCTCGAATTGGTCAGTAAGAATAGGCACCTTCTCACGTTGAGAGGACAATAGCAGCTCTGTTTCGATAGGATCGAACGTTTCTCCATAGACTGCGGTATCCATGCTGTTAATGATGGTAATTTTTGATTGTCCACCGAGAAGAATTCCAGAACTTTTTGCCCAAGGAACGGCCAGACAACGGTTGATTTTTTTAGCATTAAGCGGCTCTTCGAAATAGGCTATCAGCTCACCAATTTTGAGTTTGACATGCTTGTCATCATCTGGACGGTTCATTAACGGATCATCACTGTCCCGCAGTTCGTATAATTCCATTACGGTCGTATAAGGCACTATATATTCTACAGGGCTGCTCGATATGAGAAGCTGGCCGTAAATCGCCATCATGACGGCTTCCGTCACAAATTGTCTAGACATCTTTATCCTCCTGAAGTTCGGGTACTGCTATCGTACTTATGGACTTAAAAATATAAAAACACTGTAGAGCGCAAAAGTCAACTGTACTTAAGCAACTCAGTAAAGAGAAAGGACAGAATATTCCTGTGAAGCAATGGAAATCATATTTTACTTTCGTACGTCCTTACATGAAATTGATTGTGTTTACGCTATTTATAGGTATGATCAAGTTCAGCATTCCATTAACACTGCCAATGATTCTGAAATATGTAGTCGATGACCTACTGATGAACTCTGCCATGAGCGTCGAAGAGCGGGTATCCCAATTGATGCTCATCCTCGGAGGCGCATTTGTTCTATTTGTAATCGTGAGAGGACCGGTGGAGTATTACCGTCAGTATTTTGCTCAGCTGATTACAAGCAAGGTATTGTTCGACATGCGGAATAAGCTATACAGTCACTTACAGCGATTATCACTCCGGTATTATCAGAATACAAAAGTGGGCGAAGCGATTTCAAGATTTATAAATGATGTGGAACAGACCAAAAATTTAGTAGAAGTCGGAATGATGAATGTATGGCTGGATTTATTTACGCTAGTGTTTGCGCTTGGTTTTATGTTTTATTTGAATCCGGTACTGGCGCTGGTATCTATCGCTGTCCTTCCGTTCTACGCCTTTGCGGTAAGTAAACTATATAAACGACTTAAGAAGTTAACCAAAGACCGATCACAAGCTCTGGCGGGTATTCAAGGCTATCTTCATGAACGGATTCAAGGCATATCGATCATTCGCAGCTTCACCATGGAAAAAGTGGATCAGAAGCAGTTCGAGGATATCAACGGTAACTTTCTCAAAAAAGCGATGGCTCAAACCCGTTGGAATGCTATCACCTTCGCGATTATCAACACACTAACGGATATTGCGCCACTGCTAGTCATCGGGTACGGCGGTTATCAAGTGATTCACGGCAATTTGACTGTGGGAACCTTTGTTGCTTTCTTTGGCTATCTTGACCGGATGTATGCGCCGCTACGGCGATTGATTAATTCTTCGACAGTGCTAACACAAGCTTCAGCTTCTCTTGAACGGGTGCTTGAGCTGCTGGAAGAGCCTTATGATATCGTGGATAAACCGGGAGCGAGACCGCTGACGAATGCACGAGGTGAAATTGATTTTCATAATGTATGGTTCAAATACAACGAAGAGAATGATTGGGTACTGAAGGATATCAATTTAAGTATCAAACCTGGGCAGACCGTCGCTTTTGTCGGAATGAGTGGTGGTGGGAAGTCCTCTCTCATCAGCTTGATCCCGAGATTCTATGACATCAGCAAGGGTAGCCTTAAGATGGATGGCCAGGATATACAAGATTTAACGCAAGAGAGTTTGCGAAGAGCTGTTGGGATGGTGCTTCAAGATAATTTTTTATTTAGCGGATCTGTACGAGATAATATTTTGTTTGGTAATCCTAATGCAACAGAGGAAGAAGTCCTCATGGCGGCAAAAGCTGCCAATGCGCATGATTTTATTGAGCAGCTGCCGCTAGGCTATGACACAGAAGTGGGAGAACGTGGAGTGAAGCTGTCCGGTGGGCAAAAGCAACGGGTGGCCATAGCAAGGGTGTTTCTAAAAGACCCGAAGGTTCTCATCTTAGACGAAGCTACATCAGCGCTGGATCTGGAATCAGAGCATTTAATTCAACAAGCGCTGCAATCCCTCTCGTCGGAACGGACCACACTAATTGTTGCGCATAGACTGTCTACCATTACACATGCTGATCAGATCGTAGTACTTGAGAACGGTGAAATCACAGAGCGTGGTACACATGAAGAACTAATGGGGATAGATGGGAGTTATGCGAGATTGTTTAACGTACAGCATTTGGATACATGATAAGATATATCATTATAATAAATTACTTAGGTGGTCTTCTCGGGAGAGAGGGCCACTTTTTTTAAACTCTATTGAGTCTTTTTGAATATCACATGCGTCTAAAAAATATAAGCAACATGAAAGGTAGTGAGAACTTGAATACAACAGAGCTGGAGGAAAAGGCGATAGCGGGTGATGAAGACAGCTTTACTGCATTGATAGAGGGGATGCAAGAGCGTCTTTACCGTATGGCATACTCCTATGTGAGGAATAAGGATGATGCGCTAGAGATTGTGCAGGAGACCGTCTATAAAGCGTATATCTCTGTTCATAAACTACAGCAACCTCAATATTTCAAAACTTGGCTGACAAAAATAGCCGTCAATTGTGCCTTAGACTTTATCCGGAAATCTAAAAAAATCGTGTATATGGAGAAAAATCCCGAAGGCAGCTACGCTTCAGAACCCATAGAGGATGTCATTGATCTTCAGGAGGCATTAAGAGTCCTTGATAAAAGATCAAGAATGATTATTGTGATGAGATATTTTGAAGACTTGCCCATAAAAGAAATTGCCGGGGTATTAGACATGCCAGAGAGTTCAGTGAAAACCGTCATCTATCGGGGATTAGGAAAATTAAAAATTAATATGAAGGGGAGTGAGTACTTTGGATAATCAAATGGAACGTTTACAGAAAGCATACAACGATATTGAAATCCCTGAAGAACTATCACAAGCCTCTCGTAAAGGTATTGAAAGAGGAAAACTTCATAAACAACAGAAAAGAGGAATAAAAATGAATGGATTAAAATGGACAGGGTCAGTTGCAGCAGCAGTTATTATTTCTTTTACAGTGGGCGTAAATACGGTGCCAGCCTTCGCTGATAGTATGAATGATGTGCCAGTGCTCGGTAAGCTGGTAAGAGTTTTGAAATTTACGGATGGAAGTGCAGGAGGCGGCACGATTCAGGATGGAGTAGATGTTAATTTCATTTCGTTGAAACATCAGAAGAACAGTGATCAAATGATTTTAAACTTCGCGAATTCGGACAATACACAAGATCTTGCAAGCTCTTATAATGTTAAATTCACAGATAATCCTTCAACAATGACCGTAACTGTGAGTGGTGCGAGGAATTTCTCAGCGATTAAAGATCTCGAGACATTAAAGCGAAGCAAGTATGTTCTAGATGCTTATCCTTTAATTACATTGGACGACTCGATGATACGTTTCAATGTGACCTTCAAAGAGCCAGTTGCTTATGAGGTAAAGGAATATAAGGACCCGGCACAGGTGGCGATTACATTGATGGATAAGAAGGGTGACGTGGGGGAAGGAGCTTCTATCTATTCACTTAGAACGGTCTCAGCGCCTTCTGGCGAGAGTCAAGGCATGGCTGAAGAGATGTTATTCGGGTTAAAAGACGTGCGCGTATTAAAGGATCAGAAGGGATTATTCCTAGTGGAAGCTGGCTATTTCAATTCTGAAGCAGAGGCGTTGGCCCAGCTGGAAAAAATACAAACAGAGTATGGTATTAGTGATTTATTGTTTGTAGAAAAACGATCATCTCAGGAAATTCCACAGTCCATTTCTCAGGCTGAATAAAAAGAAAGTAGAGCAGCGATTCTCTCGTAGTGGAGAATCGCTGCTCTACTTTTGTGTTCAATCGTTGATCACCTTTTACATTTTGCCAATCAAGAGCGATAATATACCGGCTGCGATAAGCGGTCCTACAGGGACACCCTTGAACAATGCAACGCCTATCACTGTTCCGATCAGGAGACCCGCAACAACTGTGGGCTGGTTGGTCATAAGGATAGCTCCTCGCCCTCCAAGATAAGCGACGAGAATACCGATCGCAATTGCAAGAAGAGACTTCCAGTGAAGGAAGGATTGACCGACCATTTGTAGCGATATTTTTCCGCTGGCCAAAGGTGTCATGACCCCGATCGTAAGAATGATAATCCCGAGGGTTAAACCATATTTTTCAAGCCAAGGGAAGGTCTGCTGCAGCCCAAGAACTCTTAGCAGTAATAGGACGACCATTGCTATTGTTACAGGGGAATTACTGCTTATAATACCGAGTGCAGCAAGTCCAAGCAAAAGCAAAGAGGTCATGTCCATCTTAAATGTTCAACTCCTTATTGTGAGAACTTCGCTTCGAAAGAATATGATCAGCGATAAGTTTACCATGCCCACGTCCTGTCTCAATAAATACTTCATTCGCATTCCGACCTGATGCGATTACTCCCGCAACATAAAGACCTGGAATATTACTTTCCATACTGGAGGGGTTAAAAGCTGGCTTATCCATATCGTCATCCATAACTACTCCCGCTGAAGTGAGAAGCACCCGGCTAGGGCGGAAGCCTGTCAAAGCAAGGACGAAATCATTATCTATGGATTTCTTATCTCCATTGTGACTGGTAACGATGACCGAATTAGCCGTAATTTCAGTCACACGTGATTCCAAATGAAGGGTGATCCTTCCCTTTTGTACCATCCCTTCAAAGATTGGCCGAACCCAAGGTTTAATATTCGAGGAAATGCTCTCACCACGATAGACCATATCTACTGTAGCTCCAACACGCATAAGCTCCAGCGCTGCATCTACGGCGGAATTACTTCCACCTATTACTGTAACCTTCATCCCTGTATATGGATGGGCTTCGCCGAAATAGTGGGTCACCTTAGGAAGCTCTTCACCTGGAATACCGATCATATTCGGTTGATCAAAATAACCTGTAGCTATTACTACATTCGCGGTAATCCGTGTTTGATGCTCACCCCGCAAATTGGACGTGTGTACAGCAAAGGTTCCATCCTCCAAAGGCTCAATGGACGTCGCTTCTTCGTAAGCGGCTATATCTAGACCATACTGTTTCGCAGCCCGGCGGTAATAGACAAGTGCTTCATGACGGTACGGTTTATCATTAGTCGAGGTGAAAGGAACGTCTCCGATCTCCAATAGCTCAGCTGTACTGAAGAATTGCATATTTGTTGGATACAAATAAATGGAGTGAACAATAAAGCTTTTTTCAATAATGAGACTGGACAGTCCTTGGCGTTGGCATTCAATAGCTGCCGAGAGGCCGCAAGGACCTGCACCGATAATAATTACATCTTTCATACAGCGGGTTACCTCCTGATTGTTACTATCTTTTCTTTAAATCCTACCCTAAATTCATTCATTTTGCCATAAGCATAGGATTAAACATAATAACCATTGCAACCGTAATGTTGATTGTTATATAATTAGATATATATCTAATGAGAATATAGCTTACGAAAGTGAGGAGTGTGATTCCGATGCAGTTGGAAAAAATAGTGAACTATCATAAAGCTTTGGCTGACCCAACACGTTTGCGTTTATTGCTGCTTCTGTCACAAGGAGAAATGCATGGACAAGCGCTGGCTGAAAAATTGAATTTATCGCAACCGACAGTAACACATCATGCTGCGAAATTGCGGGAAGCGGCTTTAATTAAGGAGCGGCGCGACAAGAATACCGTTTATTTTAAGTTGAATCCGGAGTTCATTAGTAGTGGCGCTGAGGCTTCACTTCAGTTTATTTTTTCGAAAGGAGCGAGAAATATGGAAGAGAAATCACCTGAGAATAGTCTAAAAGAGTCTGTGCTTCGTAATTTTTTCTCGAAGGATGGACGGCTACGGCAAATCCCGGCACAGTATAAAAAGAAATTGATCGCCCTTCAGTACATGGTTGAGAAGCTAGAACCTAGGGTAGTTTATACTGAAAAGGAAATTAACGAGTTTATTAAGCAGTTTCATGAGGATTTTGCTACCATTCGGCGTGAATTTATTATGCATCAGTTTATGTATCGAGAGAATGATAAATATGAGCTTAATCCCCGAGAAATATGGACTCGTTGGGAAGATGTCAAATAATGATCATAAAATTGTTAACAATTTGTGTCGATTGGAAATATGCTGATTAAGAAGGAGGAATTCGAATATAATAGAATTGTAAGCGTTAACAAAGATAGTTTTTCGAAAGGAGACTTGTCTTATGTTTTTCAAACGCATAAAAAAACAACCCCAATCCGATCACATTACCGTTACCTTGAATCAAGTCAAACAGGCAATCAGACAATTTGAAGAAGATATGCCTGCGCTCATTAATAGAACAGCCTTAATCCTTGACGACAAAAGAATAGATTTGAGTCGACTAAAACGATATTTAGGTGGAGTTCCAGACCAGAATTTCTATATGTCACGTGAGACATATGAAGTTTTCGAGGAAGAAGATAAGCTGGTTCCCTATTATCTTGATATGGTTCAGTCTGCTGTCGATAATTACATCAGTGATACAGGTCAGCTGCCTCTTGTTGAAGATTCTTGGTTGCCAGAGGTTCATTATCGATTGCTGGCCACAGAAAGTTATCTCAAAGAAACCCCTCCTTTCCCACTGTATATCACAGAAGAGGAAATGATGCTGACACATCGAGCGGAGCATTTTGAGTAATGAATAAATCTAATATAAATCTTATAAAGACTGTTCGGTAGAAGGGGAGACAGCTAATCCTTTTTACAGAATGGTCTTTTCATTGTCTTAAAAGGCATAGTACAATAGATTACTGAAAGTTCAATTCTTAAAATCAACAGCATATAAGGGGAATCGCTTGATGAAAGAAGTACAAGCCATATTATTTGATTTAGATAATACTTTAATGGATCGTGACAATACATTTCGCAGTTTTTGTACTCAGTTTGTGCAAGATTTTCTAGGACATTTGGAACCTGCGGAAGCGCAGGATGTAATAGAGGATATGATCTATAGAGATGCTGATGGATACCGTGATAAAGACGGATTTTTCATTGAGCTAAGCGAGATATTGCCATGGGAAACGCCAGTTACAGCTGAGCATATTCGTGCGTATTACGATGCGAGCTATATCAATCATGGCGCGACGATGAAAGATGCTGTAGATATTCTGAAGTACTGCAAAGAACGTGGTTATATTCTAGGTCTCGTTACCAACGGCAAAGTAGAAATTCAGAATACCAAAATGGATACACTTGGTCTACGAGAGTACTTTAAAGCTATTGTCATATCCGGAGAAGTAGGAATTGCTAAGCCCGATCCTAAGATTTATCAACTTGCATTAGACAGACTGGGGGTTACTGCTGATCAGACATTGTTTATTGGAGATCATCCAGTGAATGACATCTGGGGGGCTGGCAAAGCAGGACTTCAAGGGATTTGGCTGCAAAGGAAACATGCCTGGGATGATCAATTAGACATTCAACCTTGGAAGATGATTCGTGAGTTGAATGAGCTTAGGTCTATTTTGTAATCATATAGAAATTTGTAGTTGACATTATACTGCAGCACCGATTATGATAACAACATCTTATTTCGGAAGGAGACGATGTTTTATGACAGTTTTAAATGTAGTGAACTCAACTGTTGTGGATACGTGTCTTCCGGGAACAGCGGCTGCCGAATAAGTTATTCGTGCAGTTTAGCAGATAAGCTCTATTACGCTTATTAGAGTCGCGGGAACCGTATTGGGTCCGGCGGCTTTTTTGCGTGTATAGAACCGATAGGATTTTGTAGTTAAATGTCTATTTGTCTATATATCGCACGGGAAAATGAACTTATCCTAGCCTTTACGATAAGACACTTTTCTGATTGTGTATGCACTTCCTGTCCTTTTCGTCCTAGAAGAGTACATGAAGTGTGGACCGCCGCCGGATTCTTAAATTCCGGCGGCTTTTTGTGTTCTCGGAAAATGCTGGTAGGACAAAAAAATAAACCTTTAACAGATCTTTAGGAGGATTCAAATGACTAACATACAACAATATGGTTGGAATGAAAATTGGAGTTCAAAATGGGATGAAAGATGGAACGAGTCGGAGAATAATAAACAGTTAGTTCCCGGACGAATTGTAGGTGATTTCGGAAGTAAGTATAGAGTAATGACTGATATGGGAGAGACATGGGGTGAACTATCAGGAAAGCTGAGACATACATTTGTGGCTTCAGGTGACTTTCCTGCGATCGGTGATTGGGTAGCACTTTCAATGCAGGATGGGGGTGAGCATGGGATTATACATGGGTTATTGCCTCGACATAGTGTCATTTCACGTAAGGTAGCAGGTAACACACAAGAGGAACAAATTGTTGCTTCGAATGTAGATACCTTATTTCTGGTCAGTGCTTTGAATGATGACTTTAATGTTCGGCGGATGGAGAGATACCTGATTATGGCGTGGAATAGTGGGGCAAATCCAGTCATTCTGCTGACCAAAGCGGATCTTTGTTCAGATGCAGATCGTAAAATCGCGGAAATGGAAAGCGCCGCCCCAGGTGTATCAGTTCATGCAGTTAGTGCACTGCAGGATAATGGCCGTGAGAAACTGCTGCCTTACATTGGCAGTGGACAGACAGTGGCTCTAACGGGCTCATCAGGCTGTGGTAAATCAACGATGGTCAACTGGCTATGCGGAAAGAACCTTCAGCTTACACAGGATGTTAGAGAAGGAGATAGCCGCGGACGCCATACCACTACTCACCGTGAATTGTTTGTAATGCCGGACGGAGGAATTATTGTGGACACACCAGGGATGCGTGAGCTACAGCTCTGGGAAGATGAAGGTGGATTAGATCTGGCGTTCAGTGATATTAGCAGTTATGCTGCAGCCTGTCGGTTTAGTAATTGCAGCCATGAACGTGAAGAGGGCTGTGCAGTGCTTGAAGCGGTTCGAACTGGTGAGCTGGAAGAGAAGAGACTGCTAAACTACCGAAAGACACAGCGGGAGCTGTTGTACCAAAGCACCAAAGAGGTGAAGCTCAAGAGAAAAAGTGCTGCTTCCTCAAAAGTTAGTTCTTCAAGAACCAGAGGATACGGGTGGCGTAAAGAATTGGATGAGTATTAGAAGAATTGCTAAAGACAGTAACATTGACAGTAGTAATTTACTAATAGGAAAAAAATTCAAAAAAGGTGACCCTGTGCTCAGGGTCACCTTTTATATTGAATTGGCTCTTATAGGCTTGTATTAGAACGATGCAGCAGTTTCCTTAGCCAATTGTAATCCGTTCTCAATGATTTCAGCGGATTGTGCAGGAAGTTGGTTGTGACCTTCGATGATTACTTGTGTAATATCTTTGATACCCCAAAGGTTAAGGTTACCAACGATGAAGTTTACAGCCATTTCAGCACTTGCTGCAGGGCCTTCGGAATAAATGCCACCTCTAGCGTTCAGAACGATTGCTTTTTTACCTGTCAAAAGACCAACTGGACCTTCAGCAGTGTAAGAGAATGTTTTGCCAGCTTGGCAAAGGTAATCGACATAAGTATGCAATACAGCTGGTACGGTCATGTTCCACAGTGGGAAACCGAATACTACTTTATCAGCAGCAATAAACTGTTCCAAATATTTATTTACTACAGCAGCACCTGCAGCTTCTTCAGCGGTTAGTTCGTAACCTTGAGCAGCTTTGTACATACCAGTGATCAGGGTATTGTCGTAGTAAGGAAGTTGTTCTGCGAACAGATCAAGTTCAGTGATTTCATCTTCTGGATTGTTAAGTTTGTAGTTCTCCAAGAATTCATTGTAGAGCTTAACACTTACGGATTGTTCTGCTGGACGGTTGTTTGCTTTAATAAATAGAACTTTAGACATTATGATTGCTCCCTTGGATGTGTGTATTTAATATTAACTATAAATAATATAGCATGTATTCTTTTGTTTGTAAATTATTATTTTGTAATAGTTTTTTGGGAATTGAGGAGTTTAATAAAAGTGCTAGAGTTTAAAAAAAAGAATTCCAGGTTAATAAACATACAAGGAAACAGGAAAAATTTCCCTATATCCATGAGTATCTGAATGAATTAAAAGGAGCGATGGACATGTCCATTGATCGGTTTATCATTAAGAAATTGGATAGCTGTCACGAAGAGCAAACACGCCAAAATTTAGTGAGCCTCTTTAAGCTTCGAATACAGAAGGCTGAAAAAGCAGAAGAAGATAAGAACTATAAGATTAGCTGAAATTGACTTATACTTGTAATTCACTAAATCTGCAAAATTAAAAACAGCAAGTCTCATTCAGAGACTTGCTGTTTCGTCTGCTAAAAGGTGAAAAAACTTTACAAAAAAACTACCCCTCTATTAATAGAGGGATAGCGCCAATGAATCATTCTCACTATAACTGTGCAATATAGCCTCAGAGCCTTTAATTTCGATACTAATCAGAGAATTCAGGCATTTCTGGATGGCATTTTTGCCCTTTTGAATTTTGAGCTCCAACGTACTGTTAAGTAATCTAAGTACTTTCTGAGTGGGCTGTTTATTTTCTGTTGTGAAATACACAGGTACAAGTTTGTTCTGAAAAGTGATGAGCATTCTCATTTTGAAGACACCTCGCTAAAAGTATTTCATGTTAATGATAATACCCTTTGTTTCTTAATTTTACCTTAAAATTAGCTTATGATAACATAAAGATTGTTATATTAATATACATATATATGTAATACAGGAAGGAAACAATGATGTGAATGACAATGGAGTAACGGATTTAACGCATTTTTTATTCCCAGATGGGATAGAGGGGGAAGTAATAAGGGATCAGTTACATAAAGCTTCTACCGCAGACCGGATCTGTAGGTTGAAATATAAAGAAAAGGAGAAGATGAAGGACCTTTGTCTCCAAGTACATAAAGATCGAATATTAGTAATCTGCAATAGTAAACCAGAATCCCTGCCCTATGAATTAAAGGACGAAATTGAAACGGAGAGCTTTTGTCTTCAGCTGTTCGAATGTGTGAACACGAAGGAGCTCTACAATCATGGGATTCCGGCATTACTAATGTCAAAAAAAAGATTTGAAGAGCTGAGAAGAAGCTCTTGCTCATCCACGTTGCAAATGCTTTCAGATTGTTTAGCCGCTGAGACAGGGGATGATGTACATTCCATCCAACTAGCACGGGTGATGAAGTGCTTCATGGCAGAAGGAGAATTACGACTCTGCACATCCAGTGATAGTGGATGGATGTTTCAAAAAGCTCGCTTCATGGGTGATCATTCCAGTGGCTGGTTGCTACGAATGAGCAGCGATCCATCCAAAGACTGGCTTATAGCCCTCCCGATTACAAAAGCTCAATTATGCGGTTCAGTAACAAAATGGGTGTTGCATGCCTCCTCATTTCTTACTCCACAATAGCTGTTGAATAAGGAGGGAGGGTGAGTTGATCTGAATTAAGGGTCGACTTGATAGTAATGGTCTTTAGGATCTTGGAATAAGAGAAACCCTCGACATTGGGATGTAGAACAATGGTTTGTTCTTTTCCAGTAAGGTTATGAACGACGAGCACCTGATTCTGTGTTGTTAGTCGTTCGTAAGCCATAACCCCGGTATTGCCAGATGCATAGTCACGGATATCTCCATCCCGGAGCGCTGGGACCTCATTTCTTAATGCAATGAGTTCGCGATATCTTCCAAGCAGTGAGCTGCTGTCATTTAACTGGCTCTCAACATCAACGTTGATCGCACCCGCATTATTACTTCCCGGCTCCCACGTAGTCTGCCCCTCTCCTTGATCGGCTGCCACCCATCTCATAGGCTCTCTAAGGCCTTCATCTGGCTTCACACCTAGCATTCCAATTTCTTCACCATAATAGATAAAAGGGTTTCCGGGCAAAGTTAACAGTAGGGCTGCTGCCATTTTTGCATGATTTGGGTTGTTGTCTAATTGACTCATGACTCTGTTTTGATCATGATTCGTTAAGAAAGTAGCATCGGTAAAATGATTGTCGGATATTTTGGAGTACAATTTATACGTTCGCTCTAGCGTAAAGGCAGTTCCGCTGTCTTTTTCAGCTTTTACAGAATTGACTAGTGTTTCTGCTAAACCAAAGTTAAAGCTTGAGTCAAAGGCTTGATCTAAATAAGCCCCGACGGTGACAGCAGAATTCTCCCATACCTCACCCACTATATATGCCTCAGGATTAACTCCATTCATGGCTTTGCGGAACTCCTGCCACCAGGATACATTTTTAGCCGTAGTAGCCTCAGTTTTGTCACTCAACAGATCTTCATAGATATGTTTCGCAGCATCCAGTCGGAACCCGTCCACACCTTGCTCGAGCCAAAACTTTCCGATGTCCTTCATTTCCGTACGAACCTCAGCATTATCGAAATTTAGATCTGGCATGCCTTCCCAAAAGCCGCCCAGATAATGACTGCCAAGTAAAGAATGCCACGCATTGCCGCCGCCCGCAGCGCTGGCTCCGTTTGCTGCACGGCCTTGATCTTCAGCCCAGACGTACCAATCTCGATATTTGCTATCTGTTTTTTTAGCCGAATCTACGAACCATGGGTGTTCTTTGGAGGTGTGATTCACAACCAGATCCATAATGATTTTAATTCCTCGTTTATGCGCTTCTGTAATAAGCTCTTGAAAATCCTCAAGTGTCCCATAATCAGGATTTATCGAACGATAATCGGTTACATCATAGCCATGATAGCTTGGCGATGGGTTGATGGGCATAAGCCAAATCCCACCGATTCCCAAATCGTTGTTGGTCTCAGGATTCCCGTCATTTAAGTAATCTAACTTTTGGGTGATTCCTTTGAGATCTCCGATGCCATCCCCGTCTGAATCATAGAAGGAACGAACAAATAATTCATAATAAACCGTAGAGGGCTGTTCGTCCACCGTAGCTATGACTTTTGTAGCTTGAGGGGTAGCGGGGGGTTGAACTGAGTCTGTTTTAGGGGAAGGAGAAGCAATGGATGCTTTGTTACCTGCATCTCCAGAACAACTGGTCAGCAGTAATGCGGTCAGGCTAATGCCTACCAGACTAAATATTATGTTTTTTTTGGTTATAGATGTAGCACCTTTATACATATGAACTAACCCCTTTTGCCGCAATTTTCCTATACAAGAAATAGAAAGCGCTTTATTTCCTATAGTACTCGAATGCATCCCTTTTGGTAAAACGTTTGCACAGATACAAAAACAGCAAATTAATCGATATTTATCCATTATTCCAATGAAAATTGCTAATATCATGGTTATTCTTGGATTTCCCTATGTTATTGGAGGTTTTAACCTTTTTGTAGGCATCTGCATATGCTTTAAGCAAGGGCGAAGGACCCGGTAAGAAAGGAGAATGAAGAATGAAGATTAGGAAAAAGCTGTCATTGTCGCTCATGATCATTACTTTATGCTTTTCAGTGCTTGCCGGTTGCGGCGGAAAGTCAGAAATGGTGAAGGTGAAGATTGGTGAAGTCACACGTTCTGTCTTTTATGCACCCGAATATGTTGCTTTGTCACAAAATTTCTTTAAAGATGAAGGACTTGACGTAGAGCTACAGACGATCCCCGGTGGAGATAAAACTATGACTGCACTCCTCTCTGGCGCCATCGATGTGGCATTGGTAGGATCTGAAACCTCTATTTATGTGTATCAGCAGGGCTCAGATGATCCGGTCATTAATTTTGCACAGCTGACTCAGAGGGATGGAACGTTCCTGTTTGCCCGTAAAGCTGACGGAGAGTTTAACTGGGATAAAGTGAAGGGGTCTACCTTCCTTGGTCAAAGAAAAGGCGGAATGCCACAAATGGCAGGCGCGTTTACTTTATCTAAAAAAGGAATAGATCCTGCCAAAGACATCACCTTGATCCAAAATATTGACTTTGCCAATATTGCAGGTGCTTTTGCTTCAGGTACTGGCGATTATGTGCAGTTGTTTGAACCTCAGGCTTCAATCTTTGAACGTGAGGGACGAGGGGAAGTAGTGGCTTCATTTGGGGTCGAGAGCGGCTATTTACCGTACACCGTGTTTATGTCTAAGAATAGCTATATTAGTAAAAATGGAGACACGGTACAGAAGTTCACGAATGCGATCCAGCGTGCTCAGCTTTGGGTGAAAGAACATAGCCCTGAAGAAATTGCAGATGCGATTATGACTTATTTTGATAAAACAGATAAAGACATCGTGGTTTCTGCAGTCAAACGTTATAAGGAACAGGATACCTATGCGGTTAATCCAATTATAGATAATGAAGAATGGAACAATTTGCTTGATGTCATCGATCTTGCTGGGGAGCTTAAAGAACGCGTTCCCGCTGACAAAATAGTGAATAACAGTTTTGCTGAGAAAGCTGAGAAGAACATAAAGAGTAGCACTTCAAAATAAGAGAGAACCAAAGATCCTAAATAAGATGTGTAAACATGAAGGAGGGGCTGACAATGCTTCCAGTAGTGCAATTAAAGGGAGTAACGCATGCCTATCTTGGCGACCGTGAAGCTTCACTGGCCGTTGAGGACCTGAACCTTAATGTCGAGCAGGGAGAGTTCGTTAGCCTAGTAGGTCCAAGTGGTTGCGGCAAGACGACTCTCCTTTCGATTATTGCAGGACTGCTGCAGCCATCTCAGGGCGAAGTATTCGTAAACGGTCAACCCATTACGGGGCCTTCACCAGAGGTTGGGTATATGCTGCAGCAGGATTATCTTTTTCCTTGGCGGAGTATTCTGGACAATGCGATTTTGGGTCTGGAGCTGACTGGAAGCTTGAACGAGGAGAGCAGAAAGCGGACCTTGGAGCTGCTTAGGGAGATGGGCTTAGAGGGAAAAGAGCATGCTTATCCTTCTCAGTTATCAGGTGGGATGCGGCAAAGAGTGGCTCTTGTACGTACCTTGGCTACGAATCCTGGACTACTTCTACTAGACGAGCCGTTCTCGGCGCTGGATTATCAGATTAAATTACAACTGGAAGATTTGGTCTCTGAGACCTTACGCAGCAGAGGAACGACTGCAATATTAGTCACGCATGATCTATCTGAGGCAATTGCAGTAAGCAGCAGTGTTATTCTTCTACAACGAAATCCGGGGAAGATCCGCAAAGTATTCTCAGTGCCAGAGCAAATCCGAACAGCACCTCCGCTGTTTGCACGTGATCAGCCAGGCTTTTCGGAGCTTTTTCATGAGATTTGGAAAGAGATGGAGATTGCAGGGAGGGAAAGCTAATGAAGCATACGGAGCAATCGGGGTTATTAGCTTCCCGTGAACAGTGGCTACAGCAAATGCATGGAGATTATAAAAAAACGAAGCACCGGTGGCGCAATCGTGTGAATGTTGTAAGGGGCAGCCTGTTACTATTGTTTTTTGTTCTCTGGGAAGCAGGAGCAAGAATGGGCTGGATTGATGAGCTACTGTTTAGCTATCCTACAAAAGTCTTTCGCCAAATCTGGGGAGATATGGTTAGCGGGAGCTTGTGGCCGCATCTGGGGATGACGGTAGGTGAGACTGCGGTAGGCTTTGTACTGGGAACGCTGTTAGGGACACTGCTGGCTGTGATTATTTGGTGGTCTCCTTTTTTATCAGCAGTACTTGATCCGTATATGGTCGTATTTAACAGTATGCCGAAGGTGGCGCTGGGGCCGATTTTTATCGTCATGTTCGGGGCCGGATTCACTGCTATCGTTGTTACCACTTTATCTATAACGGTGATTATTACGACGCTTGTTGTTTACAACAGCTTTTGCAGTGTAGATCCGAATCTGGTTAAGGTGGTTCGTTCCTTTGGAGCTTCCAGAGTTCAGGTGTTCTTTAAAGTGATTCTGCCTGCTTCATTCCCAACGGTGGTGTCCACCCTCAAGGTGAATGTGGGGATGTCATGGGTAGGGGTTATTGTAGGGGAATTTCTAGTCGCAAAATCTGGTCTGGGCTATCTGATTATTTATGGCTTCCAGGTATTTAACTTCACTCTCGTGATGTCCAGTCTTTTGATTATCGCGGCAGTGGCAACGGCAATGTATCAAATAGTGGTATATCTAGAGAAACGATTGCTAACAAGACGATGATCCTGATGTAATATTGTGTCCGTACACAAAATCTTGTAACATGTCTATATCTTTACCTATATATTGGATAGTGTTTGTATAGTGTTTGTAAGGAGAGATAGGGTTATGGGATTTCGTGTGATTAAAACAGCAGCAGCTACTTTATTATCCGTACTAGTTGCTTCTGCAGTGGGTATACCTAATGCACAGAGTGCAGGCTTGTTGGCAATTTTAGGTGTAGAGGTTACTTTGAAAAGGAGTTTCCGAACGATAACGGCTCGTTTTTTAGCCTCGCTCGTGGGACTCTTTTTTGGCTGCATCCTATTCTGGCTTCTAGGGTTCCATTACTGGGTACTTGGGCTGTATGTACTCGTAGGCTTTCCGATGATCGTGAAGTCTGGCTACAAAGAGGGGATCGTCACCAGCTCGGTTATCGTGTTTCGCGTGTTTGGACAAGCTGAACTGTCGCTCCATGTCCTGCTGCAGCAAATTGAGCTTTTGGCTATAGGACTAGGTTCAGCAGGATTGGTAAACTTGGTTTACATGCCTCAGACGGGTGGAGTTATTTATGGGATCCGTAAGGAAGTGGATCGTTATTTCTCAGTTATTTTTACTCAGATGGCCCGTACGCTTCGAGACCCTTTGTATATTTGGGACGGTAAAGAATTAATTGATGCAGATAATGCAGTGCAGCGGGGACTAACGGCAGCTACCCGTGAGATGGAGAATCATGTTATTCATCCTGATGAAGCATGGAATGTCTATTTCTATATGCGGAAGGAGCAACTGGAATCGATTCAAAGTATGATGCAGCTGCTGTCTCAAGTGTATCGCCACTTACCGCATGGGGAGATGGTTGCCGAATTGTTCGACCAGCTTAGCGGGGATGTGCTTGCAGAGGAATATACTGGACGAACTGAACATCTGCTGGACGAGCTAACACGAGAATTCGAAGAAATGGATCTGCCGGAGACACGTGAGGAATTTGAAGTACGGTCAGCTATTCTTCAGTTATGCAGGGAATTGGCACTTTATTTAAAGATCGCTAAGCGGCATAAAATACCGGTCAGTTACAAGCCGGAGAAACGTCTTAGCATACGAAAAAAAGCTTAAACTGAGGCTTTAATAAAGTGAAGTATTAACTATCTCTGTCAAAATCACGATAAGATATGTATGAACTAAAAGTTGATCACAAGATAGGATTAACGATTTTATGGTGAGTTCAAATAATAGCAGGAAGTTCGGTAGTCGAATTTTCCGCATTGGCAGGTGAAGCGTATGGACAAAGTTATGGAAACATTTATCGGAAAACAACTTATAGCTAACCTTTTTAATGACAAAGGTGTATTTGTTTTACCCGCATTGACATTATTAAGTGCTGAGCATATACGATTAATCAGTCAACATAAGATCACGTTAGAGTCACATGACGTGGTGCAGCTGGACAGCGCGGAGTTTTTCCAACTAGCCATTGATGATTGCACAGCTGCAATAGAGAATATTTTTGAACAGATTCGACATAACAAAAACAAAAGAATTCCTATGCTTGAAGTTAGAAATGAAGTCATTCCGTTTATACAGCAGGTAAGCGAAAAGAATGATTTTTATGGCGTATTGGCTGCATTGCAGTCCAAGGATGATTATACATATAGACATAATGTAGCGGTCGGCATTTTATCTACTTTGCTAGGGAAATGGCTAAAATTAAAGCCAGAGGATTTGAGTATGCTGACGATCGCTGCGACTCTGCACGATATCGGAAAAATGAGGATTCCGGATGAATTACTAACTAGACCGGGCCCGTTGACCAATGAGGAGTATCAGCTTATGAAAAAGCATACGACTTATGGTTACGAGATGATCCGTGACACTATTGGAACCAATCATATGCAAGCGCTCGTCGCCCTGCAGCATCATGAAAGAATGGACGGCAGCGGTTACCCGTTCGGCGTTCTTGGAAATCGGATCACTGATTTCAGTAAAATTGTTGCTGTCGCAGACGTGTTCCATGCAATGACATCCGACCGTTTTTATCGTAAAGCATCCCCTCTATATGAAGTATTGTTGCAAATGGAGGAAAATGTGTTTGGTAAGCTTGACCCTTATATTTGTAGAGTCTTTATTAATAAGTTAATGCAGTCAATGATAGGGAATGAAGTGGAATTGACAGATGGACGGACAGGAAAAATCATAATGATTCTTGCTACGGATCCACTGCGCCCGCTCGTGAATATTGATGAGGACTTTATTGACTTAAGCAAACATAGATCACTTGGTATTGTACGCGTAATCCCGCAATAGTGCGCTTTATAAGGTTTTTTTTAACGTTCAGGATGGATATGAATAGGCTGGACCATTTTTATAATCTACTCATATCTGTACAAATTTTGAAATAAAATGAACTATGAGTCTTCTGATAAGACCTTTTGGAGGGCTTACTCAAATAAATTTATAGACTAACAATCAACAAATGCCTAGAACCTGCATACACTTGATAGTGAATGATTGTATGGAGGAGGTTTAAAGATGTCATTAAGCCATAAACGTCAAACAAGGGAGATCATTACGAAGGCAATTTGCGGCAAAGGTCGTAAGTTCTCTACAGCAACCCATACCGTGACTCCGCCACATCATCCGACTAGTATTCTGGGTGCTTGGATTATCAACCACCAGTACGAAGCGGTTGCCGCCGGGAACGGAATCGAAGTAATTGGTACTTACGATGTAAACATCTGGTACTCGTACGACAAGAACAAGCAGACCGAGGTAGCTAAAGAAACGGTCTCCTATGTGGAACTCATTCCGCTCTCGTACCTGGACACGAGACACCGCACTTCTACCGTTGAGGTCTCTGCGGAGGCAACGCAGGAACCCAACTGTGTAGAAGCGGGCGTATCGCCAGGCGGAGGCAGTGTGACACTTCGCGTAGAGCGCGAATTCGAAGTGGAGTTGGTGGCTGAGACCAAAGTCCGTGTGTATGTTACTGAGCAAAGTGATGATCCGGAAGACAAGGATTATGATTTTGACGGTGATAGCTTCGATTACGATGATCTGGACCCTGACAATCTGGATGATGAACTGTAAGGAAGGATGCGCCGCCGCTAACTGAGTATCGATGGGTTATGGTCCATTATATGTAGGAGGGGCGGCGGCGTAGAGGGCGAATGCCCTCCTTTTTTTTATTTATTTTTAGGAAATCGGATGCATTTAGTGATAATCGGTTCGAATTCAGTGAAGTAAGATGTGAAGGAGTTAGTGCTGAGCTTTCAATCTCGGGTGGAAGGGATGGAGGGGCGAGAGAAATGAATGAAGGCTATAAAGTGTATTCGGGATTGTCAGCAGTGCAGAGAGAGTCAAGGTTACGTAGGAGTGGTATTGAAGCGACGTTGTCGTCTGCAAAACAGATCCTGTCGCAAAAAAAAGGCACAAAAGCATCGATACAGACGCAGAGAAACCAGACCTCTGATGAAAGAACTCGTTTAGCCGATACATATGGTGCTCCGTCTTTCGAAAAGGCTCATAAACAGTGCTATAACATACTCGTATATAATCTGAGCGTTCTTCAGATCACTCCACTTGGAGCGGGTTTAGGGATGCGAGCAGCCTTAGATGTGTTTTCCGGGGGATTAAATGAGGATCGCTTGGATAACAGTGAATCAATGAGCAGTGCCTCAAGAGAGAGGCGCGGGGTGATGAAATTGCTTCAGCGTATTGCTGTTCGAACTTTATACAGCTTGGGGCTGGATAGTGGTGAAGTACTATTGAGGGCAATGGGGAACCGGAGGTATGTTGTGGAGAGAGTTACTCCACTTCTACAGAGTTCCGGCAAATCATTGCCTGAGCCATATCGTTCCGCAGCAGTAGCGCTGGAACGGAAGCTTGCTCTGGAGCAGCCAGGCCGCAGCGGCCTGCTCATGGGCATGGACCCGGAGTTCATCATCCTCCGGGAATCCACCGGCCGCGTCGTGCCTGCGTCGCGGTACCTGCCCACGGACGGCGTCGCTGGCTGCGACGCCGGACCTCCGGGAACACGCGGCGTGTTCCCAGTCGCCGAGCTGCGCCCCCAGCCGCGCGGGGAACCGCGCGCGCTGCTGGCGCAGCTGATGTCCGCCGCGGCCACGGCGGACCGGCTTATCGCCGACCGCACGCTGCGCTGGCGGGCGGGAGGCATGCCGCTGATGGGCTGGGCCCTCGGCGGCCATTTGCACTTCAGCGGCGTGACGCTGACGGCGCCGCTGCTGCGCGCGCTCGATAACTATCTCGCGCTGCCCATGCTTTTGCTTGAGGACGTCCGCGCGGGAGCGCGTCGTCCTCGTTACGGCGTGCTCGGCGATTTCCGGACTCAGCCGCATGGCGGCTTTGAGTATCGGACCTTGCCGAGCTTCCTGGTATCCCCGGTCATCGCTAAAGGCGCGGTCTATCTGGCTCATCTTATCGTGAGCCATTATGAAGACCTGACGCTGCGCCCGCTCGACCGGGAAGACCTGCATATCGCCTACTACGGCGGCGATAAATCCCCGCTGCGCGACGCAGTACCCCCTCTGCTGGCGCAGCTGCGCGCTCTAGGCGGCTACGAGATGGCCGCCCAACACATAGAGCCTTTATTTCAATATATCGCCGCTGAACGAACGTGGGATGAATCTCGCGATATCCGTGAGCTTTGGTGCAGCAAAGTTAAAGGTTGAGCCTATATATCAAAATATCAGTAAGTATCAGTTTTTCACATATCCCTTATATCTATTATTTCTCGCATAAACGCCTTGGGCGCCTTAATAAGGGCGCCCAAGGCGTTTATGCTTGTCTACATGTACATGATGCTCCAAGAACCGATATCCTGAAATCCAAGACGTTTGTAAATAATACCGGCATGAGGGTTGTCATAAAAGAGGCATAAAGATTTCCCTTCATGCAGCAAGTCTGTACATAGCTGTGCAACTACGCTTGTAGCTAATCCTTGCTCTCTGAATGCTTGATGCGTGGCAACCCCTACGATCATAGCCGACATGGAATTTTCTGCTGATGTTGAGGCTGTTGCAATTACCTGATCTTCACGTTTCATATAATACGTGCGGCCAGTACCACTGGCCAATGTTTTACGTAGGCTAGTTCTCGATCCGTCCCGACTGCTTTCAAACTCTTCTATAGTATCCGTAAGCGAGCAAATCGCTTCTACATCCTGAACGGTTGCTTTTTTAATGTTTTCAGTAGATGAATTGGACGCTTTAATTTTTGGATTCATTTCCTTTAGCTCAGCAAAGTACAGTTGCTTTTCTTGTTTAAAGTCAACCACTCCGTCAAAGGCTTTTACCACTTCGGTTACACCGGAAATCATATGAATATCGTTATCTTTTCGCATGATTGCAGCAAATCCCTCGACATCAAACGGCCCATCTGCATAGGGAATATAGCTTCTATAAAAACGTAAAAGAACGGCTTTCATCCGACCATTCGTTGGATCTATCTCCCCCCATAATGTCATGAAATCCTGTTCAAACCCGAAATTCTCTACATCTCCGATGATAAATAAATTAAGAGCCGGCTCTTTCCGCAGCAATGCCATTAGTAGTTCCCGATCATCCTCCGTGAGTCTTCGTATCATCTGATATTCTCCTTTGATTTTCTTATGAGTTGACACTCTGTGTTAAGATTTTACAATATTAAAATGCAGAAGAATATACCTCTTTCTAAGGAACGATGGATGCTTGAAAAATAAACAAACGGTAATACCCATTATGCCTTAGTAATTGTGTGAGATTTCTTGATTTTTTACCTGAGGATTGAATAGGATGAACTTCCATGCGGTCCCAGGGTGACTTTGTACGCCGACTTTCTGTTATAATGGAGGACAGCAATAAATAGGCATGGAGGTTGACCATGGCACAATATACGCCGATGATTGAGCAATATTTGAAAGTAAAGGAAGGGGCAAAGGATGCCTTCCTATTTTTTAGACTGGGCGATTTTTATGAAATGTTCTTTGAAGATGCCATTTTGGCTTCCAAGGAGCTTGAAATTACGTTGACAGGTCGCGAAGGCGGGGGCGCAGAGAAGATCCCGATGTGTGGAGTACCTTATCACGCCGCCGAGGGTTATATTCAGCGCCTGATTGAAAAAGGATATAAAGTCGCCATTTGTGAGCAGTTAGAGGATGCTTCCGTCACAAAGGGAATGGTGAAGCGGGATATCGTACGTGTCGTGACACCGGGAACGGTTATGGATGGAAAAATCATTGCCGACAAAAGTAACAATTATCTCGTTTGTGTAACCGAAAGTGATGGGATGATGGCGTTAGCTGCTTGTGATTTAACAACAGGTGAATTGTATGTTACTTCAGTTTTATCTGGTGCAGAGTGGCTGCGCGATGAGATTGGCATATATGAACCGGCCGAGATCATCGGAGACCCAGCTTTATTGGAACTTCTACGCAGCGAAACGCCTCTGTTAGCGAAGCCTGTGGTGTACACACCTTGGGAGAAACGCGAGGAGGAACTGGCACGCCGTCAATTTGGTGAAGCTGCCTGGGTACGTTTGGAGAAAGAACGCGGACAATGTCTAGCGCTGCTGATCTCCTATCTAAACGAGACGCAACGACGTTCAATGGGACAGCTTAGTCAAATTTCACCATATGAACCAGGCAATTATATGATTCTTGATCCCTTCACACGCCGAAATCTGGAACTTACAGAGACGGTCCGAGAACGATCTAAAAAAGGATCTCTCCTGTGGCTTCTAGACCGTACCGAAACATCCATGGGTGCGCGCTTGTTACGTCGTAGAATTGATAAGCCGCTATTGCAGCGAGCTCCGATCGAACGTCGCCTAGAAGCGGTTGATTATTTGTACAATCAGTTTATTGTTCGGGAGGACCTGCGTTTAGCGTTGAAAGAAATTTATGATTTAGAGCGGCTGGTAGGTCGGATTGCCTTTGGTAGTGCGAATGGTCGTGACATGAACGCTTTGAAGCTATCGCTGGCACAAATCCCTGCTTTGAAGGAATTATGTATGACTTCGGGGTCTGCAACCTTACGCGAGATTGGTGCGAGTATGGATGAATGCGCCGAGATCCGGGAGGATATCGACCAAGCAGTTGTAGAGGATGCGCCGGTGTCCGTACGAGACGGAGGTATTATCCGCTCTGGTTATCATGCCCGGTTGGACGAGCTGCGGGAAGCTAGCAGTAATGGTAAACGTTGGATTGCTGAACTGGAAGCGAAGGAACGACAAGTCACTGGCATTAAATCACTGAAGATCGGCTATAACAAAATCTTCGGTTATTTCATAGAGATTACCAAATCCAATCTGGCCGCGTTGCCGGAAGGGCGTTATGAACGTAAACAGACGCTTGCAAATGTAGAGCGTTTTGTTACACCAGAGCTTAAGGAAAAAGAGGCACTGATTCTTGAAGCGCAAGATAAAATGACAGATTTGGAGTACAGTCTGTTTACTGAACTGCGTGATCGAATCAGCAGCCAAATACCGCGACTGCAGAATCTTGCAGAAAAGGTAGCGGAAATTGATGTGTATCAATGTCTGGCAGCTGTGAGTGCAGAGCATCGCTTCGTGAAACCAGCCCTATCCGATGGGTACGATCTTCGACTTGAAGGCGGTCGCCATCCTGTCGTTGAGGCTGTGTTAAAAGACTCGGCGTTTATAGCAAACGGAAGTACGCTCAGTAAGGAAGATGGGAATATTCTTTTGATCACTGGCCCTAATATGGCTGGGAAAAGTACCTATATGCGTCAGGTTGCACTTATTTGCATTATGGCTCAGATTGGCTGTTTCGTTCCAGCATCTAGTGCAGAAGTACCTCTTATTGATCGAATCTTCACACGTATTGGGGCAGCCGATGATTTGATCGGTGGTCAGAGTACATTTATGGTAGAAATGGCCGACATTCAGGTCATGACAGAGAAAGCAACCGCCCGGAGTTTGATCATAATAGATGAACTTGGTAGAGGAACTTCGACTAGTGAGGGGATGGCGATCGCACAGGCGGTGATTGAGTATGTGCACGATACCATTTCTTGCAAAGCTTTAGTTTCGACGCATTTTCATGAGCTGGCTCACTTAGAAGAAAGTCTTAAAGGTCTAAAGAATTATTCTATGGCCGTTCAAGAGAGTGGCGATAAAGTAAACTTCCTGCGTAAGCTCGTTCCGGGAGCGGCTGACAGCAGTTATGGAATTTATTGTGCACGCCTTGCCGGGCTTCCTGAAGGCATTATTGATCGTGCTTACGGTCTGCTTCAGAGCATCGAGCAGGCAGCGCATCCGGGAGGCTCCTCAATACATTATGGCGGTGGACTAGAGAGTCATGCCGCTGTAAAAGAGATCGCATCAACATCATCTATCCAACATTCCGGTAGCCTTATCGCTGAAACGTCAGGAATTCCTGCGGATTTTTTAGTAGGAAATGAAGTTGTTCAACTGTCTATCTTTGGTGAGGAAGAACCGCGTAAGAATCGCAAAGGTAGTGCAAGTCAGGCGGCAGTAGGATCTGAAGTACAAGAGAACCCTGCAATAAAAGAATTTATCACTTCAGTACGTAACGCAGATCTTATGAATATGACTCCGCTGCAGGCTATGAGCATGCTGAATGATCTGAAGATGAAAGCGAAGGATCTTTAATAATTGATTGCCTAAATAAGAGGTGAATGAAATTGGCCAAAATTCATATATTGGACGAGCATATTGCCAACCAGATTGCTGCGGGTGAAGTTGTAGAGCGGCCAGCTTCTGTTGTGAAGGAGTTGGTTGAGAATGCTATTGACGCAGGGAGTACAAGAATTGAGGTTTCGGTTGAGGAAGGCGGCTTACAGAGCATTCGAGTAAAAGATAACGGCTCAGGGATCGAGCCTGAGGATTGCGAGACTGCTTTTTATCGCCATGCTACAAGTAAAATCGCTAATGGGCGAGATTTATTTCAGATTACTAGCTTAGGGTTCCGTGGGGAGGCACTTCCCAGTATTGCAGCGGTATCCAAAGTCTCTCTTCTCACGGCTACTGCCGATGACGGCAAAGGACGCTTGATCGATATTGAGGGTGGTAATTTAATTCGGAATGAGGATTCACCTTCGGGTCGTGGGAGCGATCTAGCGGTGCGTGAATTATTTTTTAATACGCCGGCAAGGCTGAAATATATGAAGAGTATCCAGACGGAGCTTGGTCATATATCGGATGCCATGTATCGAATGGCACTAGCGCATCCGGGGATTTCTTTTACCTTGCATCATAATGGCAATCAGCTGCTGCACACGCTTGGTAACGGTGATCTGTTGCAAGTGATCGCAGCGGTATACGGGACCTCCGCAGCCAAGGCTATGCTGCCGATTACGGCAGAGGACTTGGATTATCGTATTTCCGGTTATATAAGCCGTCCGGAATGGACACGATCAAATCGGAATGCAGTGACTACCATTGTTGGAGGACGTTATATTCGCAGCAATGGTCTGAACGCGGCGATTATGCGTGCTTATCATACTTTGCTTCCGATAAACCGTTATCCGCTGCTGGTGCTTGAACTGGACATGCATCCTTCACTTGTGGATGTCAATGTTCATCCGGCTAAGCTGGAGGTTCGATTTAGTAAAGAGAACGAGCTTTACTCATTTGTTGAACAAGAAATCCGTAAAGTATTGGTGGGACAAAGTTTAATACCCCGTCCTGGTAAAGAAACCATCGGACCAAAGGGCAGTAGTTCCTTTATACAGGAACAGTTTTCTTTTTCCAAAGGAACAGTTCCGCCACCGCCATCGGTTGACGGAGGCAAGGATTCAGTTCCTCAGGGAGCTGGTAGTTCCTTCAGTAGACAACAAACATCAAACGTTGAGCTTAACGCCCGTGAGTTCAGGAAGGAGGGGCTGACAGATCATCCAATGACTCGTGAAGCGGCTCCATCTTATGGGTCGGGTTATCAGCCTTCCTCTTCACAAGGACGTCAAAATAATGTGAGCAATAACTATACGAATAGTTATCACCCGCAACAAACTGCTTCATCACAGAAGCAACTGCCTTCTGTTGAAAAGCTGTGGGCTCCTCCGCAGCAGCAGGAAGAACCAGGACTCCCTGCCTTCCCGGAATTAAATTATATCGGGCAGCATCATGGAACTTATATTATCGCTCAGAATGACGGTGGGCTGTATCTCATTGATCAACATGCGGCTCACGAACGAATAAATTACGAATTTTTTTATGAGAAGTTCGGACGACCTGAAGATGCTTCTCAGGATTTACTTTTGCCGATTACACTAGAGTTTACCCCTTCGGAAAGCCGTCAACTTAGTGAACGTCTGCATTGGTTTCAGCAGGCCGGAGTGTACCTTGAGCATTTTGGGGGACAGACATTTTTAATTCGATCCTTGCCTTATTGGTTTCCTGAAGGCGAGGAAAAAGCGATCGTTGAAGAAATGGCGGAGTGGGTCTTGAGTGAACGCTTGATTGACCTTGCGAAGCTGCGTGAGAAATCATCAATACTCTGTTCATGTAAAGCTTCTATCAAGGCTAACCAGAAACTAACAGAACAGGAAGTCGAGGCATTGTTGTCTCGTCTGGCAGCTTGTAAGCAGCCGTATACCTGCCCGCATGGGCGGCCGATTGTAATTTCTTTTTCATCCTATGATTTAGAGAAATTGTTTAAACGGGTGATGTGATTGTAAGTCTCCTTTTAGAATGTTTTTAAGATGAACTTATATAGAAATTTGTTGTAAGTATGACTGGAGGCAACATGATTATAACTACGGGTTATAGCCCGATAATGGAAATTGTAGAGCGAGCTCAGAATCTCGCAGAGAGAACGGGCTGTAATTACGCTCCACGGGAGAAATTCTCCATACCCAAGCTGGTGGAAAAGTACAGAGATGAGGATATTCTAATTCTTTCTCAAGAAGCTGTTCGTTTACACCGATTAGGGATGGAGCCGATGGAGTTTCACCCGAGCATGGGGTTCGTTCGCGCGAAACGGATTCTGAAGGGTGATATTGAACCGATGCTTGTCGCCGCTCGGATGCTTCCCGGAGATAGTGTATTAGACTGCACAGCGGGTCTAGGCGCTGATTCCTTGCTGTTTGCTGTACATGGTGGTGAGTCCTCTATAGTTACCGCTCTGGAGAGCTCATTGCCGCTGTACGCACTGCTCTATGAAGGAATGCGTCACTATACCTCTGGGCAAGTATTGGTGAATGAGGCGTTACGTAGAATTAATGTCGTGCATAGTGAACATTTGGACTACTTACGAGCTCAACCGGATCGAAGTATTGATATAGTTTACTTCGATCCGATGTTCCGGGTGCCGCTTACGGGTTCTGCTTCAATTTCTCCGCTGCGGCAGTTTGCTAATCAAGCTGCTTTATCTCTGGAGAGTGTAGCTGAGGCAGTGAGAGTCGCTCGTAAAACGGTTCTTTTGAAAGAGAAAGCTTTAAGCGGCGAATTCGAACGTCTTGGTTTTACAGAGCTGCTTCGGAGCAACTCTAAAACATCGTACGGGGTGATACACATTGACAACTAAAGAGAGACATAAGGTTCTAGTCTTATTAGGACCAACAGCCGTAGGTAAAACCAGATTAAGTCTGGAGCTTGCGGCCGCCTATAATGCAGAGATCATTTCTGGCGATTCGATGCAGGTTTATCGTGGTATGGATATTGGTACAGCTAAGATCACTCCAGCTGAAATGATGGGAATTCCCCACCACCTAATCGATATTCATGATCCACAGGACCCATATTCTGCAGCTGAATTTCAGGAGCAAGGCAGCAGACTGATCGAGGAGATAAGCAGCCGTGGGAAACTTCCATTTATTGTAGGGGGGACGGGTCTATATATTGAATCCTTGTGTTACGGATTTCAATTCTCTGAAGCTGTAGCTGATGAAGCGTTTCGAAAACAGCAAGATCAATTCGCAGAAGTGCATGGAGCGCTTGCACTGCATGCCAAACTTGAAGCGGTTGATCCGGTCAGTGCGGCGAAATTGCATCCAAATGACCGTCGAAGAATTATCCGGGCACTGGAAATTCATCACCAGACAAACACCACTCTGTCCGCTTCACATGCCGCTCAAAAGAAGGAGTCACCCTATGACTTATGCCTTATCGGTTTGACAATGGACCGGAAAATACTATATAAACGTATTGAGGACCGAATTGATAGCATGCTTGCGGATGGTCTTGTTGCTGAGGTAAAAGGACTGCTGGATAACGGTTACAGCAGAAGCCTTGTGTCCATGCAGGGGTTGGGCTACAAGGAAATTGCCGCTTACCTCGCAGGAGAACTGACGCTAGAGGAAGCTGTGGTACTGCTTAAACGCGATACTCGCCGATTCGCCAAAAGACAGTTGTCATGGTTTCGCCACATGAAGGAAATCGAGTGGATCGATGTCGAAGGTGAGCAAAACTTTTCTGAGAATTTCTCAAAAATACGTGCTATAATAGCAGGAAAGTTTCTCTCAGGTCTTGAATATACTTCTGAACAATATAATTGAACCATTGGGGGTACGTCATATGAACAAGTCCATTAACATCCAAGATACATTCTTGAACCAACTACGCAAAGAAAATATCCCTGCTACAGTATATTTGACCAACGGTTTTCAAATCCGGGGAATTATTAAAGCTTTCGACAATTTTACAATCGTTATTGATAGTGATGGGCGCCAGCAAATGGTGTATAAGCATGCGATATCCACATTTACACCACAACGCAGTGTGTCACTCATGCAGGACAACAGTAACGAAGAATAACATTTATCAAATTTGAAGTGAAACCTTTCTTGTTTATAAATCGTTTGAATAGAGAGTGCGAGAGCAACCTGAGAAGGTTGTTCTTTTCATTCAGAGCAGTCCATACATGATTTATCAAGGAAGGGAGTCAGGAGGCATCATGTCTAGAGATGATTCATCAAGGACGAATAACAATAGAAATAGAGGATCGTCCAGTTCCAATTCTAATTCAAAATCAAAACCGAAAAGTAAAAAGAAAAAGAAATTTTTAACGAAGAAGCGCGTGCTGTGGAGCTTGTTCTTTGCTACAGCGTTGGCCATTTTCTGTGCACTGGGCGGTTATCTGTTCATTATGCTGAATGGTCAAAAACTTCTTCTTGAGAACCAAGATAAGCTAACCGTTAATGAAACTACAAAAGTATATGACCGCAATGCTAATTTAATCGGTGAATTATCGCTTGAGAAAAGTGATCCTGTAGAGTATGAGAAGATCCCTCCGTTATTGATCAATGCCTTTGTGGCTACAGAAGATAAACGCTTCTTTGAGCATTCCGGTGTGGATTTATGGTCTATCGGCCGGGCAGCGGTAAAAGATATTGCTGCACGCAGCATGGTAGAAGGCGGTAGTACCATTACTCAGCAGCTGGCCAAAAACATCTTTTTGACTCGGGATAAGACATTTTTCCGTAAAGCGACTGAGGTATCCATTGCTGTAGCGTTGGAGAACCAGAAATCTAAAGAAGAGATCATTACCATGTACCTGAACCGAATAAACTTTGGGGGTACGATCTACGGAATTAAAGCGGCATCGGAAAGATATTTTGGCAAGAGCGATCTGAATGAGCTTAAGGTTTGGGAAATTGCGACATTGGCTGCGATGCCTAAGGGACCATCTCGTTACAACCCATTGCGCAACCCAGAGCTTTCAAAGGAAAGACGAGCAGTAGTGCTTCAGCTCATGTATGAGCAAGGATATATTACGGAGCAAGAAAGAGACGAAGCGCAAGCCGTGGATTATAATTATAAGCCGCCTGAAAAGAAACAGCGTTACCAAGCTTTTATTGATTTCGCAGTGGAAGAAGCGGAAGAGAAGTTTGGCTTGTCTGAAGATGATCTGAATATTGGTGGTTACAAGATCTACACCACGATGGATAAGCACGCTCAAGAAACCGTAGAGGATGCTTTTGCAGACAGTGATAACTTCGAGAAGAGTGTAGACGACGAGCTGGTACAAGGTTCTATGACCATCGTCAATCAGGAGAATGGTGGCATCGTCGCACTTCTAGGTGGACGGAATTATGAGAAAAAAGGTTACAGCCGTGTAACGGGCAGCCGACGTTCTCCAGGTTCAGCTTTTAAACCAATCGTTTCTTATGCTCCAGCACTGGAAACTGGAAAATACAACATGAATTCTACGCTTAGCAACGAGAAGCAGTGTTTCGCAAATTATTGCCCAACTAACCTTCACGGGTATTCTAAGAGTATCAGCATGAGTGATGCTATACAGAAATCAGAGAATATTCCTTCGGTCTGGTTGCTTAATGAAATTGGAGTGAATACCGGATTTAAATTCGCCAAGAAATTAGGGATTGGACTGGAAGATGAGGACAAGAACCTCTCACTGGCTCTCGGAGGTATGAGCAAAGGAACGAATACACTGGAAATGGCGCAAGCCTACAGTGCTTTTGCAAATGGCGGTGAACTACGAGAATCTTATTCGATTAAATCGATCACTGATAGCAGCGGAGAGACTGTCTTCAAAGCCAATACAACTCCTGAACGTGTAATGAGTAAGGAGACGGCTTATCAAATGACCGAGATGATGCAAAAGGTTGTTGAGAGTGGTACAGGTAGAAAAGCAAGGATTGACCGTCCTGTTGCTGGTAAGACCGGTACAACTCAAAGTGGATATTCTGGAATCAGCTCGAACCGTGACGTATGGTTCGTAGGATTTACACCAGAATGGACAGCAGCTGTGTGGATGGGTTATGACAAGCCAAGTAAGAAGCATCTGCTTAAGAATAGCAGTGGGCTTGCCGCAGCATTCTGGGGCAAGGTGATGGAGGAAGCGTTAAGGGATGTTCCTAAGAAGTCTTTCCCACAGCTAGATAATGAAATTGCTCCTGAGCCTACTGAAACACCAGAACCCGCTCAGAATGTTAGTGGTCTTACAGCAGCCTATGATCCATCTACGATGACAGTAAACCTGGGCTGGAAGGCAGTTCCTGTTGCAGGTGTGGAATATCGTATATATCGTAGAGAGACCTCTGAGGCAGATTTTGGCTTATTGTTAAATACGGTCACGACTAGTGCAGGAGATTTTAGTGCAATGCCTGGGCTGGTTTACGAGTACTATGTTACTTCTTATGATTCTGCGACCCAATTGGAAAGTGAACCATCAAATGTGGTTACTGTCTCTGTACAGGATGAGATGCCAACACCTGAGCCGACTATTGATCCTAATCTTCCGACGCCAACACCTGAAGATGGTGGGGACAATGGCTGGGATAATGGTAATGGTGGAAATAATGGTGGTAACAACAATGGAGGCGGGAATAATGGTGGAACAGGTACCTTACCTGAAATCACTACGCCTCCACCGTCAGCAACACCGATACCTACCGCACCACCGGATGTACCTTCTGGAGGCGGAACCTCAGGGAATGACAGCGGTAATGCAACGACGAGCCCTGATCAAGAAGTTGGTCATTTGAATGGTGATTCTTCTGTTCAATAAACACGCTTATAATTTATGAAGTTAAGCTATTCTTTACCCGAGGCTATCTCAAAAGTAGTGAATGCTACTAATGAGACAGCTTCTTTTATTTGAGCAGGATTAATATGTTCCTTGAAGAGGATGGTTCTCGAAATGACTGTTGTTCAACCATTTCAGCTATATTACCAATTACAACTCCTTAATTTGCGAATTGTATTGTGATAATAATTGGTTGTATTTTACGGGATGTTTTGAGTGTATCCGCTAAATGTGTTAAGCTGAAGACACCATACTGGAGAGGGTAATTTCTATGAAACGTAAATTCGGAGACCGGGCCAACTGGCGCCGGATTACGCGTCGCCATTTTGCCTGCCGCTATGTGGAGAGCCGGGAATTCAGCGGATATATTACGCTTTATACCATCTACGGGCTGAAAGAACCACTGTGGAAGAGCTATGGACGGCATACATATCGTATTGCGGATAAAGGTTATTCCTGGCTGCAATATTTCCCCAAAGACAGTCACTATATTGTGACGGCTATGTTCGACGAACGGCAAAATATCATTCAATGGTACATAGACACCTGCAAGGTGCAGGGCGTCACAGACCAAGGCGTTCCATGGTTTGATGATTTGTATCTGGATGTGGTTGTGCTTTGGAACGGCGAGGTTTTCTTGCTTGATGAGGATGAATTAGAGGAAGCGCTGGAGAGGGAAGATATTTCCGAGAGTGATTATAAACTCGCCTGGGAGACAGCCAATACTATTTTACGCGGCATCGATGCTCATGCTTTCCCTTATTTCTCACTATCTTTGAAGCATCGTGCCGAATTATTTCATCATGGAGAATTCAGGAGGAAATAAAGAAATGGAATGGTACGTCTACGGAAGAGGGTCTTCCCCGATTCGGATTGTTTCCAAAAAACGCAGATTCTGGTCGAAACGAACGTTGCTTATCGCTTTATCGATTATTGTGATTGCTGGATTGTTGTGGTGTGCTTATGCGTTAAACAATATTAATAAAGCTGCCACGACAGATCCTATGCAAAAGGCGGAAGTTGGGATCATTCTTGGCATGTCGATGTGGGGGGATGAGCCAAGCCCTGGACTCAAGGAAAGACTGGATTACGGACTGAAGCTTTATGAAGAAGGGATGTTCCCGCATCTTATTGTTTCTGGTGGTTTAGATAAACCTGATTTACAATATACCGAAGCTCAAGGAATGCGTAATTATTTGGTTGCTAAAGGCGTGCCGGATAGCGCCATTTTTGTAGAGAATGAAGCTACCAGCACTTACGAGAATCTTTTGTATAGTAAAGAGATTATGGCGCGTGAGAGCTTGTCTTCAGCGATAATCATTACGCATACCTATCATGGGTGGCGGGCTCATGAAATTGCTGACGAGCTTGGATATGTGAATCCTGAGCTGGGACTTACAGAATCCACCGTACTTTCGATGACAAGACATAAAACACGTGAGATTCTAGCCTATACGAAATGGAAGCTTCAGCAGCTATTCCTGTGATTTGTCCAAAAAATCCCGAATCTTCTAATAACACTTCATTTGATGGAATAGACTTGATAAGAGAAGTCAGCCCTGGATAATGAGGTGATACCGATGAGCGGACGCGTAGCAGCGGCCAGTGGACGGGAGGAAGAAAGACCGTCTCGACAAATCAACATTGTATTGCGGAGTCAAGAGCCTCCGGCTATAACTCACCCTACTGGAGAGAGTCGGCCACTGCCTCCAAAAAATCACGGCCACACTAGCTTATTCCAAGAGTTAACACAAGAATTGGAAGGTTTAGTGGGTCTGGACAATATCAAAGAGCTAGTCTTTGAAATCTACGCTTTGTTACAGATTGCACAAATGCGTGCTGAGGCAGGACTTGCAAGCGGTGGGCAAGCATATCACATGGTTTTTAAAGGGAATCCCGGAACGGGTAAAACAACAGTAGCTAGAATCGTAGCCAAGCTGTTCCAACGTATGGGTGTACTGACCAAAGGACATCTTATTGAGGTGGAGAGAGCTGACCTTGTCGGCGAATACATTGGTCATACAGCACAGAAGACTCGTGATCTGGTGAAAAAGGCTTTGGGCGGCATTTTGTTTATTGATGAGGCTTATAGCCTTGCTCGTGGCGGGGAAAAGGATTTTGGAAAAGAAGCGATTGATACGTTGGTCAAGGCCATGGAGGATCATCGCAGTCAATTTATACTTATCTTAGCGGGGTACTCTGGGGAGATGGAGTATTTTTTGATGAGTAATCCTGGATTGCCTTCACGGTTTCCAATACAGGTAGAATTTCCTGATTATACGATCGACCAACTGTTGCAGATTGCTGAACTAATGGCAAAGGATCGCGACTATATTTTGATGCCACAGGCGATACTCAAGTTAAAGCAGCATTTGTTAGTAGAGAAGACGGAGAGTCTTCATGCTTTCAGTAATGCGCGGTATGTTCGCAACGCCATTGAAAAAGCTGTTCGGGGTCAGGCTGTAAGACTGCTTAACCAGTATGAAAGTATCAGCCCAGGCAAGCAGGAATTAATGACGCTTCGAACTGAAGATTTTAAATTATGATTTACAGGAAACTATCACCGTCATAAGGAGCATGACATACATGGCAATAACTACGCATGATACGGAAACAGATGTACAAGATCGAGCGATATTGGTAAGTCTCGTCACAGATAAAATTAAAAGAACAGGAATTGATCCAGAGCTTTCTCTGCAGGAATTAGTGCAACTAGCTGAAACGGCAGGTGTTGAAGTTCTGGATGTGCTGCGTCAAAATAAGGAAACGCCTGATTCAAGATGGTTTATTGGTAAAGGTAAAGTAGAAGAGCTACGGATGGCTGCTGATGCTCTCGGAGCAAATACAGCTATCTTTGATCAAGAATTGTCCGGAGCCCAAGTACGGAACCTTGAGGAGGCTCTGGATCTAAAGATTATTGACCGGACGCAGCTTATTCTGGATATTTTTGCGGGGCGTGCGAAGACGCGAGAAGGGATTATTCAGGTTGAGCTGGCACAATTGTCCTATCTGTTACCCCGGCTTTCTGGCCAAGGCAAGAACTTATCTAGACTAGGTGGCGGGATTGGGACCAGAGGTCCGGGTGAAAGTAAGCTGGAAACCGATCGCCGGCATATTCGTGATCGGATTACGGAGCTGAAGCGTCAGCTTGATGAGGTCGTTAAGACTCGGGAGCTACATCGGGAGCGTCGCCGCAAGGCGGGAGCGGTGCAAGTCGCACTTGTTGGGTATACGAATGCAGGGAAATCAACGCTGCTTAAGCAACTTACCGATGCGGATGTCTATATTGAAAACCAGTTGTTTGCCACACTGGACCCTACTTCACGTGTGCTTGAACTTGCAGGCGGTAAAGAGGTTGTGCTTACGGATACTGTAGGCTTCATTCAGAATCTTCCGCATGATCTAGTCGCTTCTTTCCGTGCAACGCTGGAGGAAGTCAATGAGGCCAATTTGGTGCTGCATGTGGTGGATGCCTCTTCACCAATGCGTGAGGAGCAGATGGAGGTTGTTCAAACCATTTTGCAGGACTTAGGTGCAGCTAGTACTCCTCAAATCGTACTTTTTAATAAAATCGATCTGTGTCAGCCTGAACAACTTGAAATGTTGCCAACAGGTACAGGGTACTTGAAGATCAGTGCATTTAATCCTGAAGATTTAACTCGGATTACCGAAATGATCGCCGATGAACTGGCTGGCGACACACTCAACTTCCGTATTCCCGGAGACCGAGGTGACATTTCTTCCTTGCTCTATAGGGTGGGTGAAGTTCTGGAAACGACTTATGACGAGAACGATGTGCTCTATAACGTTCGTCTCAACAAAGAGGATTATGACAAATGGGGTTACATGCTTGCTGATTTTGTGGACCAGCAGTAATCTTGTCAGTTGTTCCTAAAGTGGAAATGCTGCGTATATAGGTATAAAATAATAGCTAATCTAGAAAGCGTCAGTTAACTGCCGCTTTCTGTCATTATGATGGCAAGTAAATGTAAGGAGCGAATAAGAACGAATGGTAGTTTTTGCAGAGGATATTTTGAGCGCGGCAGAGGCCGCAGAAGTTGAAATAGAAGGCGCTGTCAAAGCCCTTGATCGTATGGTAGATAAGAATCAGTGGAAGGTTATAGAAGCGTTCCAGCGTCATCAAGTCAGTGATTTTCACTTTGCCGGTTCAACGGGGTATGCGTATAATGACCGTGGCCGTGAAGTGTTGGATCTTGTCTATGCTGACGTTTTTGGTGCGGAATCTGCGCTGGTACGCCCGCATTTCGCTTCAGGAACACATACGATATCAACAGCTCTATTTGGTGTGCTACGCCCAGGAGATGAGCTGCTGTATATCACAGGACGTCCGTATGATACCCTACATAAGGTAATTGGACATGCCGGCGATGGGACAGGCTCTCTTGCAGATTTTGGGATCACTTATCGAGAGGTTGCTCTGACGGCAGAAGGAAAGATCGATTGGGATGAGGTAGCGCTCTCTATTAACGAAAATACTAAAGTGATTGGAATCCAGAGATCACGAGGGTATGATTGGCGTGCTTCTTTCACAGTAGCTGAAATTGGTGAGATGACTTCGAAGGTAAAGTTGATGAAACCGGAAGTTATTGTATTCGTAGACAATTGCTATGGTGAGTTTACCGAAGAGCTTGAGCCACCACAGGTTGGTGTAGATCTGGTAGCAGGTTCGTTAATTAAGAACCCAGGCGGCGGTATTGCTGAGACCGGCGGTTATATCTGTGGTCGACAGGATCTTGTGGAATTGGCAGCTTATCGACTAACCGCTCCTGGTATCGGTGGTGAGGTAGGGGCTATGTTAGGTACAACTCGTGGCCTTTACCAAGGATTATTTATGGCTCCGCACATTGTAGGGCAAGCACTAAAAGGGAGCATTTTTGCTGCATCAGTATTTCAGCGCTGCGGGTTTGAGACGAAGCCGGCGTGGAATGAGCCTCGGACAGATTTAATTCAGGCGGTTTCCTTTGATGGTCCAGAACACTTAATTGCCTTTGTTCAGGGCATTCAGCGCGCTGCGGCTGTAGACAGCCATGTGGTACCAGAGCCTTGGGATATGCCAGGTTATGAACATCCTGTTATTATGGCGGCAGGTACGTTTATTCAAGGTGGAAGCTTGGAGTTATCTGCAGATGCACCAATACGTGCTCCTTTTATTGGGTACATGCAAGGTGGATTAACTTATTCACATGTGAAATATGGCGTTTTGATGGCGCTCCAAAGTATGCGTGAAAGAAAATTGCTGTAAGAATATCTCACACACCATTGACACGCTGTATTAGGAAATGTACAATGAGATCAGAAAAAGATCATTGGAAGGTTGGATGAGTCATGGGTGATGAAATCCGCAGAAATATGGCACTATTTCCTATTGGAATTGTAATGAAGCTGACCGATCTGTCTGCAAGACAAATTCGTTATTATGAGCAGCACAGTCTGATCGTACCCGCACGTACGTCGGGGAATCAGCGGTTGTTCTCTTTTAATGATGTTGAGCGCCTATTAGAAATTAAAGCTCTGATAGAGAAGGGTGTTAATATTGCTGGCATTAAGCAAGTGATGAATCCTGTCTCTAAGGAATCCGAGGAAGCAACTGTTATTACTCCTGACACAGAGGTTAGACGTAGAGAGCTATCCGATTCCCAGTTACACCGAATGCTGAAGCAAGAACTAGTTTCCGGTAAAAGACCGGGACAAGTGTCTTTGATTCAAGGTGAGTTATCCCGGTTTTTTAATAAATAATAATATATAGAAGTTTGAAAGGGAGAGGATCACATGAGCTTTTCTAAAGAGGATATTTTACGCATTGCCAAGGAAGAGAATGTTCGTTTTATTCGTCTGCAATTTACAGATCTATTAGGTACTATCAAGAATGTTGAAATTCCAGTTAGCCAATTGGAAAAAGCACTTGATAACAAAATGATGTTTGATGGTTCATCCATCGAAGGTTACGTACGGATTGAAGAATCCGATATGTATCTCTTCCCTGACCTTGATACATGGGTTATCTTCCCTTGGGTGACAGATAGTCGTGTAGCACGTCTGATTTGTGATGTTTACATGCCGGATGGAACACCTTTTGCTGGAGACCCACGTGGTATCCTCAAGCGTTGTCTGAAGGAAGCAGAAGAAATGGGTTTCACAGCTATGAATGTTGGACCTGAACCTGAATTTTTCCTGTTCAAGACTGACGAAAGAGGCAATCCAACTACGGAATTGAATGACCAAGGTGGTTATTTCGACTTAGCGCCAACAGATTTAGGAGAAAACTGTCGTCGTGAAATCGTATTGACCCTTGAAGAAATGGGTTTTGAAATCGAAGCTTCTCACCATGAAGTAGCATCCGGTCAGCATGAGATTGACTTTAAATATGCTGATGCGATTACTGCTGCTGACCAAATTCAAACCTTCAAGCTGGTTGTGAAGACGGTAGCCCGTCAACACGGCTTGCATGCAACCTTTATGCCTAAACCATTGTTCGGTATCAACGGATCTGGTATGCACGCTCACCAATCCTTGTTCAAAGGCAAAGAAAACATGTTCTACGATGAAAGCGACAAGCTGGGTCTGAGCAAAACTGCTCGTTACTACATGGCAGGTATTTTAAAGCACGCTCGTGCTTTTGCAGCGATTACTAACCCAACAGTGAACTCATACAAACGTCTTGTTCCTGGTTATGAAGCTCCTTGCTACGTAGCTTGGTCTGCAAGTAACCGTAGCCCGATGATTCGTATCCCGGCTTCTAGAGGGCTTAGCACACGTGTTGAAGTTCGTAACCCGGACCCAGCAGCTAACCCATACCTCGCACTTGCTGTTATGTTGAAAGCAGGTCTTGACGGAATTAAACGTAAGCTTGATCTTCCAGCTCCAATTGACCGTAACATCTATGTGATGTCTGAAGAAGAGCGTATTGAAGAAGGTATTCCAAGCTTGCCATCCGATTTGAAAGAAGCACTTAGCGAAATGATCCGCAGTCATGTTATTACCGAAGCTCTCGGTGAACATGCTCTGGCTCACTTCTACGAGCTGAAAGAAATCGAATGGGATATCTACCGTACGCAAGTGCACGAGTGGGAAAGAGCGCAATACATGACTCTTTACTAGGACTGTTAAACCCTTGACGCTAATGTGGCGTTGAGGGTTTTTTTATGTGGCAAGGTTAGGAGGTTTTGTGGAGGATTATGTGCGTCCATAAAGTGACCATACTCTAACTTGTCAGGAAATACTTTGAATTAGAGCATACATAAAATGACCCGCCAAGCTATTGCTTGACGGGTCTGTTTTTCTTATACAATAACAGAATACACCGGACTCCGCAGCATACCTGAATTAACCCGGATTCTCATTCTCACTTTTGCTGCATAGCCCAAGGCAAGGATATTGGACGATTCTACCATCATCAATTTGAAAAAGTGTTAAGAATAAAAATAATGGAACCATAATGTATAATTAATCGTATCCAGTAATAGTAAGGGGATGGCTATAAAAGTAAAGTTAGGAAATAGCTGTGTTAAGTGAGTGCGATGAATTAATTTTTAAAGAATCATCATAAAGAACATACATAGAAGAGTATCAAAAATATAGAGCAGATAAAGAACAAAAAAGATAAACGACAGCGGATTGCACAATGTTCTCGCAACGGGGTTAGTACCGATGGGCTGTCCGAAGTAAGTAGAAATATACTCACAACGGAATGGAGCTTAGATCTTCACCAGAGTAAGGCGGCATTTTGGAGATTTGCGGTTATCACATCTGATCGATTTGATGTGTATCATTGGAAGGAGATATTCGATATGAAAAAATGGAGAAGATCGGTCTTATGGCTTATTCTTTCCGTATGTTTCCTCGTGTCAGGGGCCTGCTCTATGAAGTCTCCACAGCAAGCGGTCTCGAAGGCAAATAATCAAGAGATCGAGAATGCATCAAATTCGCCTACTATGAAAGACGTAACAATTGATGGCGCTCGTGGTTTTATGTGGGAAGTGAAGAATAACGGAACGACGGTTTACCTCGTAGGATCAATACATCTTACGGATGATAACTTCTACCCTCTGCATTCGAAATATGAGAAAGTTTTTGCAGAAGCGGATTATTTGGGTCTTGAAATTGATTTTACCAAAGCCCCTGATGAAGAGCAGCAGAAGAGGATTGTGGATATGATGATGTATAAGGATGGCACTACACTAAAAGATCATGTATCCAAAGAAACGTATGCGAAAGTAAAAGAGTTTTTGATGAAGAACGGTTTGAAGGCCAACGCGTATGATGCGTTTAAGCCTTGGCAGGTGGAAGGAAATATTTCAGTTATGGCGTTGAAGGTTGACTACAACCTAGAAGAAGGAATTGATCTGTATTTTCTTCAGAAAGCCCTTGAACGCAAGATCCCGGTAATAGGGCTAGAAACTCAGGAATCCCAGATGGGGGCCTTAGCTGGCTTCTCTAAGGAGCGGCAGGAGAAGAGGCTCAATACTACGCTAGACGATTATAATTCTGGCGTCATCAATGATCCAACAGACGAATTGATAGAGGTGTGGAAGAAAGGCGATGAACAAACGCTGCTCAAAATAACTAACAGCCTATATAGCGATCCGGAATACGGAAAAGTGATGCTGACTGATCGTAATATAGGTATGGCTGAAAAGATTGAAGGTTACCTAAATAGCAATAAGGAAGAAGAGTATTTCATTGTCGTTGGTGCTCTCCATTATCTGGGTGAGTATGGAATCATTGAACTGCTTGAGGATAAGGGCTTTACCGTCGTTCGTAAATAAATAGCTTATCTACAGTTACTCTCAAAGACTAACATAATTGTAGGTGTTGGAATTATTCTCTGGAACATTCCAAGGCAATACATAACTCTTTACTATATCCGTCAAACCCTTGACACCTTTGGTGTTGAGGTTTTTTATGTTTGGTAAACCTGTTTCGGTAGGTTAACTACTGGATAATTTCCAAAAAACTGATTATTCTCCCAAAATTACATATAATAATGATAGACTAAGTAGTAAATACGACATTCTCATAGGTAGGGTTGATACGGAACTAATTTTCATTTAAATAGAACTCTGCATTATTTTGATTTATGGAATTTATGTTGGAACTTTAGAAAGGAATAAGAATGACTGATTATACAAATGAACATAATGATTTAAAATTTGCGTATAAACAAGATTCAACGAATCCATTAATAGCCAATCAACTGGCGATAGCTAGTATGGAAGTTAATGATTATTTAGAAGCTTTTAAACTCTTCAAGAGGAATGCTGAAATAAACCCTTCTGAACAGTCATTATCTAATTTGGCTTACTTTTATTTTCATGAAGGAGAGCCGGAGATCGAGAGTGGCGGATGGATCAATCGTGAAGAAGATGCGATTCTATTATTAGAAAGAGTAATGCTGCTGAATCCAAAGTCAGAAGTTCCCAGTGCAATGCTTGGTCAATTTTATTTTGCAAAAGAGAGATGGAATGAAGCGAAGTCAGCGCTAGAACGATCTTTTAGTGTTAAACCAACCTTTCTAAATCAATATAATCTCGCAGCATCTTTATTTCAATTGGGACAACTGGAAGAAGCTTCAGAGTACTATTGGAAGGCTCATCAGGTTAAAAATGAATGCTACAGCTACTGGGCATTGTATTATTATGCTATATGTAAAATTAAGACAGGTTCTTACCCAAAAGAGGCCATTGAAGAGCTTGTGAGGTCTATGGATGATAAGAATTCAGAGATAGATAAGGAAGGGTTAGCAGACATTTATTATGAACTGGATCAGTATACTAACGTGGTCAATGCTTATGAGGGAACTAAATTATGGGTCAGTCCGGACTGGGTGCTTCGCTATTTGTATGCCAACGTTCAATGTGGATTTTTGGATAAGGCTAAGGACATTCTGAACAATGCCTTGGTTAAGATTAATGAAGAATTAATTAGTTGCATAACGGATGAAGATGAAGATTTTACTCCAGAAGATCGCGAAAGATATAAGTTGGAACTGGAGGCTGATAAACGGGATTATCTTAGAGGCTATGATGATATCCTACATTTAAATTATCGTCCTAGTATGAATTTTACGGCATATGTTGAATCAAAATGTTATTTATTTGGTTGTAAAAGACATGACAATCCTGACTTCTTAGAATCCTGATTAATCATTGTTGCTTAAATTTCTAATCAAATGATATGGTATGCACAGTTTTTGAGGATAAGGGGGCTTAATAATGGTGAAGATTTTTAATGAAAATACAGTTTCTTATAAACAAAAGTTATCTCAGATCCCTGAGTTTGCTTGGCATACAAGTGAGAGGCTAGCTGAGGTTGCTAATTCTAAACATCTTGTTTTCGACATTAGATCGCTAGATCCAGATAAATATTCCTTTCCTTATCATTTTCATAGAAATGCTGAAGAGATATTTGTGATCTTAGCAGGAAAAGCAATGTTAAGAACTCCTGAGGGTTTTACTGAGGTTAGTGAAGGCGATGTGATTTTTTTTGAAATGGGACCGGAAGGTGCGCATCAACTTTATAATCATACGGAAGCACCCTGCAGGTATCTTGATCTTCGAACAAATCAGGGCATAGATGTTTGCGAATATCCTGACTCAGGTAAAATCAACATTCTCCCATATCAAGAGATCTATCAAGCGGATGAGCAGGCGGACTATTATAAAGGTGAAGAACAGGTCCGGGAGAAATGGAACGGGTTGGAGGATCGCACTTGATGGAAGATCGATGGTTCACAGTTACGGAAATTGACCCGACAACGTATGCGATAAGTGAATATGGTCAATGGGAAAAAGTGCATTCATTTTTGCTGATAGGAAAAGAACAAGCTGTATTGATTGATACAGGATTAGGCATCGATAATATAAAAAGAATCACAGATCAGTTAACGGATTTACCTATTGCTGTTATCACCACACATGTGCATGCAGATCATATCGGCAGTCATGGACAATTCGATACGATCTATGTTCATAAAGAGGATGAGGATTGGCTTACGAATGGAATACAAGGCTTGTCCCTTGCCCAGATCAGAAAAGATATGAGCAGAGACCTTACACTAACTCCACCTGAATCCTTTGATCCTAGTACATACACGCCATTTCAAGGTAAACCGACAGCTCTATTGCATGAAGGAGATGTGCTTGACATAGGAGGGCGTAAATTAGAAATTTACCACACACCGGGTCATTCACCAGGCCATATAAGCGTCTTTGATCATGCCAAAGGGTATCTGTTTACAGGGGATTTATTGTATGATGTTACACCTGTTTATGCATTTTATCCTTCGACTAGTCCGGAAGATTTAGTGGCTTCTTTAGAAAAGATTGCGCACATTCCAAAGGTGACCCAAGTATTCGGCTCTCATAATACGTTAGGTCTAGATCCATCTATTTTGCATGAAGTAAAGCAGGCGGTTCGTGCTTTGCGTGAACAGGGACTTGTCGCACATGGTACGGGTATTCATCGGTTTAATGGGTTTAGCTTGCAATTCTAATAAAAAGATAGAAGCTCTGTTGATGTAGAAATAGAAATACGTTGATGGTTTTTAAAAACAGTAAAACGGCCTCAAAGAGGACCGTTTTTTTGTAGCTTGTGAGCTTGTAGATTTCATCTGTTGGAAATAAAGTTATTAATTGAGAGGAAAGAGGTAGTGGAGTAATGTTACCAACAACTGAAGCTTTTGCAAAATCGATGCGTTCCTATTCGAATTATATCCAAATGCCTTGGGGGAGATTGTTCTACCTGACCGCCTGGCATCAAATTGAAAATCACATCCTTTTAGAAAAGAAGCCATCGATTTTAGATATCGGCTGTGGGTTTGGGATAACTAGTCATGAATTTGCCAGAAAGGGGTACACAGTAACCGGAATAGATCCGACGACGGAGATGATAGCGAAGGCTCAAGAGTCTGCGATGAAAGAAGGTCTCAGTATTTCTTATAACGTAACTACGTTACAGGATTCAGACGTGTTGGGGGAGCGTTATGACTGGATATTTTGCCACAACGTGCTTGAATATCTTGAACATCCCAAAGAAATGTTAATGGACATTAGTAAAAAACAATCTGCAAATGGAATGCTCTCTCTGATCGCTCATAATCCTGTGGCCAAGGTGATGAAGAAAGCCATCATGAATAAAGATCCTCAGGGAGCTCTGGATAGCATTGAAAATATGCGAGAATATAGTGGCATTATTCAAACAGAAATTACGATCTATACAAATGATCAATTGGCGGAATGGCTTGAGAATTGCGGATACGAGGTTAGATGGACTTACGGAATACATAATATCTATGGTTACATAGCAGACAATGAAGTGAAAATGAATGAAGATTGGAATAAACACATGGTGGAGCTGGAGCTTAAATTAGGCAGTGAATCACCATTTAAAGACATAGCGATTTTCATACATCTTATTGCGGAAAAAATCAGATAATTATTCGGATACGATCGTCCTGAAAAATGCATGCAACTGCTGTACTTGGGAGTAAGCTTCTTTATACTGATTGTCGGATTGTTTAATGGGCAATAAGCCTGGCAAGAAGGAGATACTATACACAGGCATTTCACTGCTGTTCATATATATTTTAAGCGTAAGTTCCTCAATAACACTAACCTCTTCGTCAGCGCTATTAAGCACATTAATATTCGCACTTGAAGCGGTTGCTTTGCTGCTTTGTTGTCTTTTGGATACTTTTGAATGGGTTAGCGCGTTAACAACAATCTCTGATCCCATTACATTATCGAAGGAATACAGTTTTGCTATAGCTTTTTTACGTGTTTTCGGATCGCTACTGCCTATGGCTATTTTCTTATAGGATTCGTTAAGGGCGATCAAGTGAGATTGATTGGGTGGAATGAACGTTTTGGTGAATATGATGTTAAAGGATGAGATTGCGTTTAACAGCTTTGAAAGGTCTGAAGAAGTAGATAGCTTTTTCAATTCTAGAAAACCGGCACTAAGAATTAAGACAACTCCTATAATACCAAATATGTACATCAAGAAAATCAGCATGGAATCACACCTCCGAGTTATCTCAGCAGAGCAAGATTTATTACTTAATGAAAGATATGCCTAAATCTTCTCGACTAGTATCTGCTAAAAGTGAAATTCGTTGAAATATAGGAACAATTACAGCATTAGCAAAAAAAAGCACCCTGAGATCCGCCTTTAATGCATGCTAGGGCAGTTACTGAGTGCTTAGATGAGAGTTATTAATGTGAATATGTCAAAATTATAAGAAATTGAAAGCCGTAATTTGATCGGTATACACAATTAGCTGCTTGTATTCGATCGATGATTCATAGTTAGCATAGGGTCTTACAGAAACATCATTGAGGACTACAAAGTTATAGCTGAAATTTTTATCGGGATGTTCCGCACCTAAATAAGATATGTATTCATCTACAATGACATCATCCATTAGAGATTTTAAGTCAAAAACATCCTCTTTATTGGAGACGGAAGGGGAGATCGTCCCTTGAATACTGCCAAATGAGGTGAGTAGATTTACTTTTTTTCCACTAGCTTGATCGTTATTTAACAATAATCCTGAGAGTTTAACAAGTGCATCGACTTTAAAATCGACGAGGGTTCTAATTTTGGAGTTGTTCAAAACCAGACACTTCCTTTCTATTTGAAATCCTGTTAACATTATTCGACATATAACCACATAATTCCTATTACGCCATCAAAAATACTTAAATACAAACACACCCCATTCATTGAACCATGAGTGAGGTGTATTTATTTATGGATATATTAATTCCTGATCGTTACTTGAGTTCCAATCGGAACAATCGCAGCTAGTGCTAGCACATCCTCATTGTACATCCGAATACAACCGTGGGAAACTTCGTGACCTATCGAGGAGGGATCATTATTTCCATGTATTCCATAGTGAGGCTTAGATAGACCCATCCAAAAGACCCCAAATGGACCACCTGGATCGGGTTCTTTGTTAATAATAGTGAAGTCACCCAAGGGTGATTGGGTTAACATTTTACCGATTCCGACGGGGAAACCTCTGATCACAATGTTGTTATCAAGAAGATACAGCATACGCTGGGTCAGATCTACAATAATTCGGTAATTTGGCATTGCGCAACACTCCTTTCTAATAGGATATGAGCAGAAAGCCTAAACGGTTATTAATAGAAAATGGCCATTATAGCGTATGCGAACGCGTGTTCTAGTGTGGATAATTTGAGTTAGAAAACAAAAAAACTGTTCCACATTTGTGGAACAGCTTTTGATATTACAGTAAACAGTATCATTATGCTTCTCGTAGAAACGGATACCATCCTTTAATGGACGGTATCCGTTTTGGCTTGGTAGGAGTGCATACTTAGTGGATATCTCGAAATAATCCGATAACTCTGCCGAGAATGGTCACGCGATTAAGGCGAAGAGGCTCGTACGCCGGATTCTCCGGCTGAAGACGTATATGATCACGTTCTTTATAAAAGGTCTTAACGGTAGCTTCATCTTCTTCGGTCATAGCTACAACGATATCTCCGTTATCAGCTGTCTGTTGTTGACGGACAATAACATAGTCACCATTCATTATCCCAGCTTCGACCATACTGTCACCTTGAACCGATAACATAAATACTTTGTTATCTCCAACATAGTGAGTTGGAAGCGGGAAGTAGTCTTCAATATTCTCAGTAGCAGTGATAGGAACCCCGGCGGTAACCTTACCTACGACAGGAATGCGTGCGACGGTTTGTGCGAAATGATGGACATTCTCGGAATCCTCTTGGCCAAGCAATTCTATTGCACGTGGCTTCGTTGGATCTCGACGGATAAGTCCCTTCTTCTCTAGCCGATCCAAATGACCGTGAACTGTGGAGCTGGAAGCAAGACCAACAGCTTCTCCAATCTCCCGAACGGAAGGAGGATAACCCTTGCTGCGGACTTCGCTACGTATAAATTCCAGGATCGCCAGCTGGCGACTTGAAATCTTTGACATTGGAATCAACCCCATATAGTAATGTTTGGGAAAATTATAACATAGAACTACCGTTCGCACAAACATAAGTTCTAACTATTATAAATATTAATTCGAAAGAGTTAATAAATGGTAGTCTCGTATTGATAAAGCGAACTTTAAAACAATGATCAGCTGGATTCTTTTTATAGATGATAGGGTGATTTGCTCTTTTCGAAAAAAAAGAGAACAATTGTTCTAAAATAGTATTGAACAAAACACATGTTCGTGTTATTATAATTTCGAAAGTAAGAACAAGTGTTTGGAGGATGATATTCATGTTAAAATACAGTACATACCGTAGCATCTACGATAAAGCCCCAGTGGTTGAATCTTTAGGACATAATCCTGTTACCCGTTATTCAGCTCAGATTAAAGAGATTACAGACCTTTTGCTTGAAGGATTGATGCGTTTGTTCCGGAGAGATTTTGTTATTAAACTTACATTGATCATTGTGCTCGTACTATCAGGACTCACAGTAGTAGGTAATGTATTTGCAGGATCTACTACTTTAATGAAGGATGAGAAGCGCGTAGTGGTTGAACGCGGAGATACACTTTGGAGTATTGCTCTTGAGAATAAACCATCGGATATGAAGACGGCTGTATATATAGAAGGAATTAAAAAATCCAATGGCATTAAAGGCAGTCAGATTAATGCTGGAGATATCCTCAGTTTACCTATTTATTAATATTCTAAGAACATAATAGAAGGACATATAGAGCTTGCAGGGAGTAAACCTTGACAAGCTCTTTTTCTCATGGCAGAGTTAGAATTAATTTATATGGGGAGGGAAAGTTTTGAACATTGATGAGTTGGTCGCGCGTATTAACGAATTGGCACGCAAACAGAAGAGCGTAGGCCTTAATCAAGAGGAAACGGCGGAACGCGCCAAGCTTCGTGAAATCTATTTGGGGAATATTCGCAATAACTTCCGAGCACAATTGAATACGATTGAATTGGTCGATAATGATGAGCATGAACAAGGTAACAAGGGGCTTAAGCATTAACACCCTGTTCCTTTTCATAGATACTACTGGATGACTAGGGGGAACGCATATGGCCCGTTCTTGGGAAAGAATGGTTCAACGTAACACACAGCAAATTAACAAGCAAAGAAAGAAACAGGGGAAGGAAACGATTTACGCATCAAAATCCAAATCTCCTGGCAAGAACAGTGAAACCTTTAAAGGCCGTAACATTGCATTTCCAGTAGTGTTATTAGTGCTTGGTACTATGTTTTGGATGATTGGTTCGGTGGATCAGGCCAAAGGCAATGGTATGCTGATGAATTGGCTAGGAGTCGTTTTGTACTACTTACTAGCGGCACTTCTGTTTTTCCGACGTCCGTATTTGAAGGTGGAGAATGCCAGACTATCCACTATAAAATTCAATCGCGAACGCTATTTACCAGCTACTGATATTGAAAAAATTATCCTTTCGCGTGGAGCTGTTGTTATTAAGCATAAAGGCAAACGCACGAAATGGATTTTTACCAGACTTATGAATCGTTATGATACAACTGCGATGGGGACTAGACTGGAAGCATTCGCAAAAGCTCACCAAATTGAAGTAGTTCACGAATAGAAATTAACCAGCCATGGGAGAGGGAGACCTGTAATGCCAATTTCTGCCGTACTATTTGACCTTGATGATACACTGCTCTGGGATGATCGGAGCGTCAATGAAGCATTTCGTTCTGCATGTGAAGCCGCTGGGGATACGATTGATCCACAAGAACTGGAACTTGCGGTGCGTAAAGAAGCCATAGCACTATATGAATCATACGAAACGAACCCATTTACAAAAATGATTGGGATTAATCCGTTTGAAGCACTTTGGGGGAACTTTACTGCAGGTGAACAACCGGAATTCCGTCAATTGGAGCAGCTTGCACCGGGATACCGTAAAGAGGCGTGGCGTCGTGGTCTTGCAGCACTTGGTGTAGAGGACGAAGTTCTTGCTGAGACATTAGCAGCCAAATTTGCAGCAGAGCGTAGAAATCGGCCTTACATCTATGAAGAAACAATTCAGGTGCTCGAAGAACTGAAGGGAAAAGTGAAGTTATTGCTTTTGACTAACGGATGCCCTGCATTGCAACAAGAGAAACTAGATGGTGTACCTGAAATCGTTCCTTTCTTTGATCATATCGTAATTTCCGGAAGCTTCGGCAAAGGAAAGCCGGATAAGGATATTTTTCTGCATGCTCTAGAGCTTCTAGATATTGCACCTGAGCAAGGGGTTATGGTCGGTGATAAGCTTACAACGGATATTCGTGGTGGGTTGGCAACAGGTTTGACTACGGTTTGGATTAATAGAAAAGGCAAACAGCCGGATCCGGAAATTCAGCCGGATTATGAAATCAAACATCTTGGAGAGCTTCTTTCATTAGTCCAATCTTTATAAAGTAGAGTAAGAGGCTTTGAATCATTGAGCCTTAAGAAGGCAGTAAGTTCCTGGGTTACTAGGAGGCTTACTGTCTTTCTTTATATCTACATATTGCTTTTAAAATTAATGGAATTATCTAGTATATGATTTTAGTCACAAGAGTTAGGCTGAATTGATATGAAATACTGAAAAACCAATAATAATGTGTATAATAGATGGAGAATGTATAACATGAATTGGTAGATTCTTAGTACTCAAATCGGCTGGGAGGACTCTATATGAAGATTTCAAGAACAATCGTTCCTTTATTATTAGGTGCAACACTTTTAGTTCTGGGAGGTTGTTCATCAGACCAAACCAAACATTCTGGAATACATAATATGAACATGAACATGGACATGGACATGTCTATGGAGCCTATCAAAGTTGAGTTACATTGGAGTCCTGAAGAGGTTGCTGTAAATCAGAAGGTGACCTTTGAGGCTGTGGTGACGCAAGACAACTTGGCGGTGGATGATGCGAAAGAGGTTCTATTCGAAATTGTGAGTAAAAATGATGATGAACAGAAAATTGAACTTAAAGGGAAGCTAGTTGGTGATGGAGTCTATCAAGCAGAAGGAACACTTGAGAAAGAAGGACAATATATTGTTACATCACACGTAACTGCTAGAACTCAGCATTCTATGCCTAATAAGGAACTCTCTGTGAAACCATAATTAAAAGAATAGTAATGATATCCTATAATCACAGATAATGCAGAGTGGAAAGGAAGGCTTTCCGAAATTCCTTTATTCTGCTAAACTTACTCTAATGTTTTACTGGGGGGACTATACGTTGGCTAAATATACACTTGAGGAAAGCTTACAACAAAGAATATTAATTCTAGACGGTGCAATGGGCACAATGATCCAACAGGTGCCTTTGACTGGTGAGGATTTTGGTGGGGAAGAATTGGACGGTTGTAATGAAATGCTAGTATTAACCCGTCCAGAAGTAATTCAGACGATTCATGAGCAGTATCTCGAAGCAGGTGCTGACCTCATAGAAACGAATACCTTTGGTGCAACGTCTGTTGTACTTGCCGAATATGATATTCCGCAACGGGCACGCGAAATTAATCTGGTTGCAGCGAAGCTAGCTCGCAATGCCGTTGATAAATATGATACACCTGATCGTCCTCGATATGTCGTAGGCGCAATGGGTCCTACAACAAAGACGCTCTCTGTTACAGGCGGCGTCACTTTCCAAGAGCTCGTTGATAGCTACGAGGAACAGGCAGTGGCATTGATTGATGGTCAAGTGGATGCGTTACTGCTAGAGACCTCTCAGGATACTTTGAACGTGAAGGCTGGAAGTATAGGCATTCGTAATGCCTTTGAGAAGACAGGTATCAAATTGCCAGTAATGATTTCGGGGACAATAGAGCCGATGGGTACCACGCTTGCCGGTCAGAACATCGAAGCCTTCTATATTTCTTTAGAACATCTCAAGCCTATCTCTATTGGTCTGAACTGTGCGACGGGCCCTGAGTTCATGCGGGATCATATTCGTTCGCTTTCTGCAATCTCTTCAGCGGCTGTGAGTTGTTATCCGAACGCTGGGTTACCAGACGAGAATGGACATTATCATGAATCTCCTGATTCTCTTGCGCGTAAAATTGCTGCGTTTGCAGAAAAAGGATGGCTTAACATTGCAGGGGGTTGCTGCGGAACGACACCGGAACATATCCGTGCTATGTCGGAGGCACTCTCACAATTTCCTCCACGACCGCTTACAGGGAATCATCCACCGGCACTTTCAGGTATTGAGCCTATCTATATCGAGAACGACAACCGACCATACATGGTGGGTGAACGTACGAATGTATTAGGTTCGCGTAAATTTAAACGTCTAATCGTCGAAGGTAAATATGAGGAAGCTTCAGAAATTGCCCGTGCACAGGTGAAGAGCGGTGCACAAGTCATTGACGTCTGCGTGCAAGATCCGGACCGTGATGAGATTGAAGATATTAAACTTTTTTTAGAATTAGTTGTAAAGAAGGTTAAAGTTCCTCTAATGATCGATACTACCGATCCTAAGGTTATTGATCTGGCACTACAGTACTGTCAAGGTAAGGCTATAATTAACTCCATTAACCTTGAAGATGGTGAAGAAAAATTCGAGCTGGTTACTCCTTTGATTCATAAGTATGGTGCAGCTATCGTTGTAGGAACGATTGATGAGACAGGACAAGCAATCAAGGCTACAGACAAACTGGAAGTGGCTAAACGCTCCTACGACTTACTTGTGAATAAATACGGATTAGCTGGAGAAGATCTTATTTTCGACACGTTGGTATTCCCTGTAGGAACTGGAGACGAGCAATATATTGGCTCTGCCAAAGAAACCATTGATGGAATTCGGTTGATCAAAGAAGCTCTTCCAGGTGTTCACACGATCTTGGGGATCAGCAATGTTTCTTTTGGATTACCGGAAGCAGGACGTGAAGTGTTGAACTCAGTATTCCTTTATGAGTGCACTAAGGCCGGTTTGGATTATGCGATCGTAAACACCGAGAAGGTTGAGCGTTATGCTTCTATCCCTGCTGAAGACCGTCGTCTTGCTGAAGAATTGATTTATAATACGAATGACGACACACTTGCTGCTTTTGTAGCCGCCTTCCGAGGAAAGAAGGTTGAGAAAAAAGAGAAAATTTCTAATCTTTCGCTAGAAGAGCGTCTGGCTTCTTATGTGGTTGAGGGTACTAAAGAAGGTCTCATTCCAGACCTTAATGAGGCGCTTACTAAATCAGGACCTTTGGAAATCATCAATGGACCGCTAATGGCTGGGATGTCAGAGGTTGGACGGTTGTTTAATAACAATGAACTGATTGTTGCTGAGGTGCTGCAAAGTGCTGAAGTGATGAAGGCTTCCGTTGGTCATTTGGAACAGTTTATGAAGAAGGATGAGACATCGGTAAAAGGTAAGATCATGCTTGCTACTGTAAAGGGCGACGTACATGATATAGGCAAGAACTTAGTGGAGATCATCTTATCGAATAATGGTTATCAGATCATTAATTTGGGTATAAAAGTACCACCTGAGTCCATTATCGAAGCGTTTCGTCGTGAAAAAGCTGACGCGATTGGATTGTCTGGGTTACTTGTAAAATCGGCACAGCAGATGGTGCTAACGGCACAAGACTTACGTACGGCTGGGATTGATGTACCCATTATGGTAGGCGGTGCTGCCCTGACACGAAAGTTCACCAAAACACGTATACGTCCGGAGTATGATGGTTTAGTACTGTATGCTAAGGATGCTATGGATGGACTAGATATTGCTAATCGGCTTATGAATCCTGTTGAACGGGAGAAAATTGCCGAGGAAATTCGAGTAGAGGCAGAATCTGCAGTAGCAGTTGCTCCTAAACAAGAGCTTCCTAAGTTAACTAGAGCAGTTCGCTCCAAAATTTCACCAGATGCACCTGTATTTGTTCCGCCAGACTTAGAGCGCCATGTAATTCGTAATTATCCATTGGGGCATATTATCCCTTATGTGAATATGCAAATGTTGCTCGGTCATCATTTGGGTCTACGTGGTTCTGTAGAGGCGCAGTTAGCTGCTGGTGACGAGCGTACTGTTGAGTTGAAAGGTACTGTAGATGATATTCTACATCAAGCGATACTGGAAGGTACGATTACTCCACATGCGATGTATCAATTCTTCCCGGCACAATCAAGTGGTAACAATATCATCGTGTATAATCCACAGAACACGGCCGAGATTCTGCATACTTTTACTTTCCCAAGACAAGGTGTTGAGCCTTATCTCTGTCTAGCGGACTTTTTGAAGTCGGTCGACAGTGGGATTATGGACTATGTTGGATTCCTCGTGGTGACTGCGGGACACGGTGTTCGTGAGCTCTCTACAGCGCTTAAGGAGAATGGTGATTATCTACGCTCACATGCCTTGCAGTCTGTTGCACTTGAAGTAGCGGAAGGGTTAGCGGAGCGTGTTCATCACATGATGCGTGATACATGGGGCTTCCCAGACCCTGCAGATATGACCATGAAACAAAGACATGGAGCAAGGTATCAAGGGATTCGTGTATCCTTTGGTTATCCTGCATGTCCGGATCTGGAAGATCAGGGACCCCTCTTTAAGCTATTATCCCCGGAGGATATCGGTGTCCACCTTACAGAAGGCTTTATGATGGAACCCGAGGCTTCTGTGTCGGCAATGGTATTCGCCCATCCAGAAGCGCAGTATTTTAATGTAGAAAAGCTGTAATTCTGTCATTGATTTACCCGGTCTGTAAGGGGATTGTATCCCTATCAGCGGAACCTCCCGTAACTGGGGGGTTTTTTGCTGGAAGAAGGACGTTTAGAATAGACAAGAGATGGTTCAGCTAATAAGAAGAGGGGAGGAAAAAGGATGGAATTATATTTTTTGGGTACGAATGCAGGGGTGCCGACTCTGCAGCGCAATGTAACGTCGATTGCATTAAGACTATTGGAAGAACGTCGTAGTATTTGGATGTTTGATTGCGGGGAAGGAACTCAGCATCAGGTTCTTCGTTCACCGATTCGCCTAGGAAAGCTGGAAAAGCTATTTATTACTCACTTGCACGGAGATCATCTATTTGGCCTTCCAGGTCTGTTATCGAGTCGTGGTTATCAGGGAGGGATCTCTCCGTTAACGGTTTACGGACCACCTGGATTGAAAGCATACTTAGATATATCCTTAGCTGTGAGTCAATCTCGTATTCCATACAAAATTGAGATTGTCGAGCATACCGGAGGAACGGTATTCGAGGATGATGGCTTTAAAGTGGAGGCGACATTATTAGAGCATCGTATTGACAGCTATGGTTACCGGGTAACGGAAAAGGATAGTCCCGGGAGCCTCAATACGGAATTACTTAAGAGTTATGGTTTGAAACCTGGACCGATATATGGAAAATTAAAAAAAGGTGAAGATGTTATAACGGACGAAGGTATTCGTATCTGCGCGGCTGATGTTGTCAGAGAGCCTAAAAGAGGGCGGGTTGTTACGATCTTAGGTGACACAAGACCTTGTTCTGGAGCTTTAGAACTCTCACTTGATGCAGACCTAATCGTTCATGAAGCAACCTTTGGGCATGATCTGGCAGAAATGGCGTATCAGTACCATCACAGTACAGCACGTCAAGCTGCAGAGCTAGCAAAGGAAGCCAATGCAGGTCAACTATTGCTCACTCATTTCAGCTCTCGGTACAGCTCGTCTGAGGAGTTGATTCCTTTGCTGGAAGAAGCTGAGCTCGTTTTTCCAGAGACATTGTTAGCTGAAGAATTCAGCACATATCCAATTTATCGAAGACAAAACGGGCAATTGGGGAAATGATTATTTTCCGGGAAAGCGCAGGAAATGACAGTCCTATGCTAAAAAATGCTGGCTGAGACTCTCGTTCGATTTCTTTCGACGAAGTGTGTTAGATTTAAAGTGATCACAGCGTGAAAGACGTACGAATGGCTGGAAATCTTGCCGAATACCAGCGGGCAATAGGACTAAACCCAAAGGATAATGAACTATTCCAAATTCAAGCTGGGCTTAGGCTTAGCATTTATTAATATCATTATTTATTTATCACATTAATTAAATTTCTTATGGAAATAGAGGGATTTATAATGGAACAGATTAAAGGGTTATTGATTGATCTTGACGGTACGTTATACCATGGGCATAAGATGATTCCCGGTGCTGATTTACTGATTAAAGGATTACGAGAAGCAGGCATTCCTTTTCTATTTGTTACCAACAATTCATCGCGCACAGCGGCTAATGTGGCTGCTCACTTATGTGGAATGGGAATCGATGCGAAAGCTGAGGAGGTATGTACCTCATCAATGGCGGCCGCGCGTTACATAGCTGAGGAATCACCTGGGGCTGCAGTGGCGATACTTGGAGAAGAGGGTTTGTGTGAGGCCTGTAAAGAAGCGGGGCTTCGCATCGTGACAGACTCACCTGACTATGTACTGCAAGGTATTGATCGTTCCTTCAACTATACGTCGCTCTCACAAGCTTCGCGTTGGATTCTGGGAGGGGCAAAGTTTGTACTCACCAACCCGGATTTAATGCTGCCATCAGATGATGGCGTCATGCCGGGGGCGGGTACCATTGGTGCAGCCATTGAGGCTGCTAGTGGTGTGAGTCCGGTAGTAATTGGCAAGCCGGAATCTCATCTAATCAAATTCGCGACAGATCTTCTTGGTATCGAGCCTGAACATGCAGTGGTTGTCGGTGATAATATGCGAACTGATATAGCTGCTGGAGTAAATGCGGGCTGTCGGACAGTTCTTGTATTTACGGGATTAACAAATGCCGACAATCTTGACCACTATAAAAATCTTACCGGGATCTCACCGGATGAAATTTGTGCCGATTTAACTGAACTTAAAACGTTTCTCGGTGTATAATAGCTAGGATCTTATTACTTCACCAACTTAGAGGGGACGATGAGCTATGCCGGAACTGCCGGAAATGGAGAATTATAGAAAGCTGCTAAGTCAGCATATTATAAATGTGCCAATATCTGATGTGATCGTGAACAGAGAAAAGTCAATTAACATGGAAACAGATACTTTTAGAAAAGCATTGATCGGCGCACGTGTTGTTTTTGTTGAGCGGCGTGCCAAGTATATTTTGTTTCACCTTCATGATGGACGAAGACTACTTTTACATTTGATGCTAGGTGGAATGCTTTTTTATGGTACTGAGGAAGAACGTCCGGATCGAAACACACAGGTTGAAATTGCATTTGGTGATCATATCCTTTACTTCATAGGACTTCGCTTAGGGTATCTACATTTGCTGTCCGTTAAGGAAAGTGAAGCCACAATGGGTAAGCTTGGACCTGAGCTGTTGGATCGTCGAATGACACTGGAACGATTCACAGGATTATTAAAGGGACGGCGTGGTGCGCTCAAAAGCCTGCTGGTGAATCAGCATGTGATGGCTGGAGTCGGAAATTGCTATGCGGATGAGATTGCTTTTGAAGCTAGACTTTTACCTACTGCTCAAGTTCAGAATTTAACATCGGATTCTATAGCCCGCCTTTATGAGAGCATCCAAAAAGTACTGACTGAGGCTACTGAAATTGGTGGGTACATGGAAATGCCTTTTATGACTGGGGATACAGTTACAGGATCATATAATAATCAATGTAAAGTGTATGATCGTGAAGGCGAACCTTGCCTTCGTGATGGGGGAACCATTATTAAAACAGAGCAGACTGGACGCAAAGTATTTTATTGCCCAGACTGTCAGCATGACGAATAGTCCCAAAATAGGGGCTCATGTTAGCATTCGCGGTGGATATGGGAGAGCTGCCCGATTCGCTTGGGAGAGCGGTGCAACATGTTTTCAATATTTCCCTAAAAATCCGCGTAGTTTGAAACTTAAACAGGTGGATGTCCGAGATACGAGGGATTGTGCACACTATTGTCAGGAAAAAGGGATTGATTCGATTGCGCACACACCCTATGGGATTAATATGGCGGCTGGTGTAGAGGATGTTACTCCGCGAAAGGTTTATGTAGCTTCTCTCTTAAATGATCTGGAGATTGCAGAAGCTTGTGGTTCATTAGGCATCGTTGTACATTTTGGACATTTTGGTGGAATGGAGCCGTTACAAGGCTATCAAAATATTATACAATGTATGAATGAGGTGCTGCAGTCCTGGGATGGCCGTGCGAAGCTCCTAATTGAGAATCAAGCAGGCAACCATGGAACGGAAGGAATTACACTTGAAGAACTCGTGAAAGTTCGAGAGCTCAGCCAATTTCCGGAGAACATAGGATTCTGTTTGGACACCTGTCACGCTTACGCAGCCGGTATCTGGAACCCTGAGCGAACGGAAGACTTCCTTGTACGAGGAGAGGAACTCGGATTTTGGCCACATCTTGTTGCGGTTCATTTAAATGATTCTAAGTTTCCTTTCGACTCAAGACGTGACAGGCATGCTGGAATCGGACAAGGACATATTGGAGAGCAGGGGCTGAAAAGCTTATTGTCCTCCGAGCTTTTACGAAGCTCAGCTGTTGTCATGGAAACTGAGAAGGGTGCGGATGGCAGTCATCGAAAAGAAATTGCTACTGTGCGTGGTTGGTTTGAAGCGGAGGCGTAATTGTGATTCATATCTATATGGATGATCTTCGAAAGGTACCGAAAGGGTTCGCTCTGGCTCGTACGACGGAAGAATGTCTTCTGATGCTGCGTGAGTGTGAGGTGGATATTTTATCACTGGATTACGATATGGGGCCGGATGATTATTCGGGTGGAGAAGTTGCTAGACGGATCGTACTGGAAGGACTATATCCCCGAGAAATTTATTTGCATACTTCCAGTCTATGGGGGCGAAGAGAAATGTTTGAGATCTTATACACGGCTAAACCTGAGGGGATGCTTTTGGTAAATGGCCCCCTAAGTTCTGATAAGCTTCGTGATATCTCCAAGGAGACGGACTTGAAATGAAGGAAATGCAGGAAGTAGAATTACTGGACGCGCTCAAGAGCGCAGGAGAACCGCTTGTAGTATTTTTACACACTCCATTGTGCGGTACTTGTAAGGCAGCTGAACGAATGTTAGAAGTGGCGGCCCATCTTTTACCCCCTGAACTCCAGATGGTTGCAGGCAATGTGAATATGCTCCCCAATCTTGTAAGACATTATCGTATAACCAGCGTACCTGCGCTACTAGTGGTTTCTGCAGACCGGACAGATGATCCGAATATTTATTATTCAATGGTTTCAGTTGAGCGGGTGCTGGAATACATAAGGGGTGTTATATCATAATCATTTCATTACAACATTTATCTCTTCGTAGGGAAGAAAGCTTAATCTTGGATGATGTGTCGCTAGAAGTTAAGGAAGGTGAGAACTGGGTCATTTTGGGCCGGAACGGTTCTGGTAAAACAACAATTCTAGAGATTATGACAGGTTACCTGTTTCCTAGCAAAGGGACTGTAGAAGTGCTGGGTTATAAATATGGGCAATGTGATGTTCGTGATGTTCGTAAAGAAATTGGTTATATCGGTCCTTCCTTGATGGAAAAGATGTCTTTAAATGATCCGGTGTGGGAGGTCGTAGCTACAGGGGCTTACGCTTATTTACGTTTTTACGAGACGATCCCTACCGAAATAAAAGAGAAAGCAATCAGCATGCTTGAAGATATGAATCTAGGCAATATGGCATTTCATCCCTTTGGGACCTTGTCACAGGGAGAACGTAAAAAAGCCATGCTGGCAAGATGTCTTATGGCTGACCCTAAGCTATTAATTATGGACGAGCCTTGTGCCGGCCTTGATCTATATGAAAGGGAAAAAATGCTGGCTGAAATAGATAAACTGAGACAGCGTAATGTTTCTGTAGTGTACGTAACTCATCATGTGGAAGAAATTGTCCCGCTTTTCACGCATGTTGCATTAATTCGTGAGGGTAAGCTAGCTGGATCTGGACTGAAAGAAGAAGTATTAACGAAAGAAATGATCTTGGCCACTTATGATATTCCTGTTGATGTTGAATGGGATAGCGGTCGTCCCTGGATTAAAATTAGACCTGGAGGCAAAACGATTTGAACGATTTTAGACAAGATACCGAAGAGCAGAACATCGCTCCGGAAGAAGTAGTGTATTCCCGATATATTTGTACAGCTAATCACGGCTTTGCGCCTTATGCGCAAGAAGAGCTTCGCCGTTTATTCGGTGCTGTGAAGAGTACTTTGCTGTTGCCGGGAGAAATCTTTTTGGCTACATTGCAATGTGAACCAGAGGAAGTAACGCACCTACTCACACAGAACCTGCCTATTTTCCTGCGTCATATACAGCCTGTTGAGTTTCAGGATGAAGGAACCATGGAGGCACTACAGCGTTTGGCAGTCTATTTAAGTCGACGCAGCGAGTTGGAAGGGGAGAAAGTATCCCTGAACGTTCGTAAAGGGGATCCTTCCTTCTGGCAGGACAGTCCGGGAGAACTTCGTGAATGGCTGCAAGAGCAGTTGCAGAGCTTAGGCGCAGAATTTACAGTGCAGGATCCAGCCTGGGTCATTTCTGTCTACGCTGACGGGAATGCCTTATATGCAGGTGTATCCAGACCAGAAGCGAATTTATCTAGCTGGAATGGCGGCGCCATCCGCTTTCGTAAGGAAGATGGACAAATCTCACGCGCTAAGTTCAAGCTTATGGAAGCTGAGAAGGAGTTTGATATCCCTTTTTACAGCTTCCGTAATGCGTTAGATATTGGCGCTTCACCAGGAGGGTGGACTTCTTTCTTGCTGGAACGTGGAATGAAGGTTACGGCGGTTGACCCTGCATTAATGCATGAATCCCTACGTAATTATCCGGGTTTGAAGATTCTTCGTAAAAACGCTGGAGAAGTGAAATTCCGCGATAATGAATTTGATCTGCTCGTTTGCGATATGAGCTGGAGTCCTAAGCTGATGGCGAAGCTTGTAACCGGGTTGCTACACAGCCTGTCGCCGGGTGGGACAGCTATTGTGACCGTAAAACTGATGCATAAGAAGCCGCTAGCGATGATCAAGGAAATTATTGCGATGTTTGAAGGAGAGCGCATGCAGATTCAGCGTGCCAAGCAGCTATTCCATAATCGTGATGAAATTACGCTTTATATGATTAAGTACTAAATCAAACAAAATTCTAAATTTCTAAGGGAAAGCATCCCGTTATTAACGTGACCGTATTTTGCGGTAAGACGTTAATGGCGGAAGCTTTCTCTTTTTTTTACGAAAAGGGGGAGTTAAATTGTATTTTGAGACAAAGCTTAAGATTGGACAGGTTATTAATGACAGGTACAGAATTACGGGCCTGATTGGATCAGGTGGGATGAGTATTGTTTATCTTGCGGATGATTTGCGCCTAAAGGGTAAACGATGGGCTGTAAAAGAAAGCTTGTGCTTAGATGAGCTTTATTCTGATATCCAAGCAGAAGCTGATATGTTAATTACTCTAGACCACCCACGTCTGCCTCGGATTGTCGATTTCTATCTTCCAGATCGAGAAGGGTATTCCTATTTAATCATGGACTATATTGAAGGCGTGAGCTTAAATCAGTTAATGAAGGACAATCCCGGACCTTTGCCAAGTAACTTCATCGTTAAAGTGGCTAGACAGCTATTAGAGGTTCTTCAGTACCTACATGATCATCATCCACCGATTATTTATCGTGATCTCAAGCCTTCTAATATCATGTTGACGCTGCATAAAGAATTGATGTTAATTGACTTTGGGGTCGCTCGAAGCTACAAGCACGGTATCTCCGAAGATACGGTTAAGCTTGGTACAGTTGGCTTCGCGGCACCTGAGCAATATGGAAGCGGGCAAAGTCAGCCGGTATCCGATTTATACGGGCTCGGAGCATTAATTCTCTATATGGCAACTGGAGGGCAATGTAGCCATTGGGAGTACGGGATGGAGGATCGGCTATATAATTACATGCCAGCAGGCATTATTCCAATCATAAGACGCTTATTAAGACATCGCCCAGAGGAGCGATATCAGAATGCAGTAGCAGTTCTTAAGGCGTTAGATCGTGTGGAATCCGAAATGAACCGTGAAAATGATCTAACAGCAGCAGTCCCATTTCCGCTAGAAAAGGGGAAATCGATCGTTATCGCTTTACTCGGAGTAGCTTCAGGTCTTGGGACAACACATACTTCATTTGCTGTGAGTAGCTTACTTGCACAGAAGGGGTCTACTGCATGGGTTGATTTTTCTCCGAATTCATCGATTTTTGATCGCATTCGTAGTTTGTTATATGCACAGATTGCAACTGTCCCATATACGGACGAACAATCTGTTTTTTCATGGAAAGGAGTACATTATTGGAATCGTTCTATTGACGGGGAAATGGCTGATCTACTGAGAGGGAACTATGAATTTGTGGTGTTGGACCTGGGCACTGGCGAATATGGAGGGGCTCTTGAAGAGTTTAAACATAGCGATCTGCCGCTTCTAATTGCCTCAGGTGCAGATTGGAGAATCGAAGAGTTACTTCTGTGGATTAGGCGAAAGGGAATACAAGCAGAATCGAACTGGAGAGTGGGATTACCGCTCGCTGAACACTCCTCTGCACAGCTGCTACAAACCGCTATTGGGACAGCTAAAGTTTATGGACTTCCTTTTCAACAAGATCCATTCAAGCCCAAGGGAAAGTTATCGGAAGTCATTAATGAAATGATTGAGGAATTATTGGATGCACCTAATAAGGCGAAAAGTCGTGTTTTTTTCAAAAAAAATGCTAAATAAAGAGGTTCTGTATGTTTTAACGGCTCACTCAACGAACTTTTAATTCAGTGTTGCGCTAAAGTGTGTTAAAATATATATTTATACGTGTTTTAATAAAAAATAAGAAAGTATAAGTTTTACACTATACTTTATTCTTAGATTTCTCGTATAAACGCTTATCGTCCAATGAGGACGCCGAAGGCATTTTTTGCTTGTTTACGCATTATTTAAGTATAGATAGGAGCTTGCTGAGAATTTATGAGTTTACTTAGTGTAGAAGACGTTTCCCACAATTTTGGGGATCGGACGTTGTTTAAGAATGTTTCTTTCCGGTTGTTACCTGGAGAGCATGTAGGAATTGTAGGAGCAAATGGCGTAGGGAAATCGACGCTTATGAATATTTTGACAGGGAAACTGTTGAAAGATAGCGGAAGAGTAGAGTGGACACCTCGTGTCCGTTACGGCTATTTGGATCAGCATACCATCTTAACACCAGGTAAAACCATCCGTGATGTATTGAAGGACGCTTTCTTGCCGCTTTTAGAGCTGGAACAGGAAATGCTGAAGATCACTGAGCAGATGGGGGACGCTTCTCCTGAAGAGTTAGAGGTATTACTCGAGCGAATGGGGGACATCCAGGAACAGCTGGACATCGGGGATTTTTATTTAATTGATGTGAAAGTGGAAGAAATGGCGAATGGTCTAGGCTTATCCGTCATTGGACTTGACCGTGATGTCGCTTCATTAAGTGGGGGCCAGCGCACAAAAGTCCTGTTGGCGAAGCTACTGCTTGAGAAACCTAACGTACTATTGCTGGATGAGCCTACCAACTATTTGGATGTTGAGCACATCGACTGGTTAACTAACTATTTGAAGCAATATCCATATGCATTTATATTGATCTCCCATGATACGGAATTCATGAATAAAGTCGTAAATGTGGTCTATCATTTGGAGTTCGGCAAACTTACTCGTTATACTGCAAATTATGAGAAATTCCTGGATATGGCTGAGATGAACAAGATTCAACATATAGATGCTTATGAAAAACAACAGGATTTCATTAAGAAGCAAGAAGATTTCATTCAGCGTAACAAAGCTCGCGCCTCCACATCCGGTCGGGCGAAGAGCCGTGAGAAGCAATTAGATCGTATGGATCGAATTGATCGCCCAGAAGAAGCTGCAAAGCCGACGTTTAAGTTTAAAGAGAGTCGTGCCAGCGGCAAAACAGTCTTTGAAGGCATTGATTTCGAGATTGGCTACGACCGTCCGTTGCTACCTATGCTGAACATGACCATTGAACGTGGAGAGAAAATCGCTATCGTTGGTTGCAATGGTGTGGGTAAATCGACGTTATTGAAGACCATTCTCGGAGTAATTCCAACATACAGCGGTAAAACTTATCTTGGAGATTATCTGAATTCAGCGTACTTCCAACAAGAAGTGAAAGCAGCTAATCTTACACCTATTGAGGATGTCTGGAATGAATTTTCTAGTCTAACTCAGAATGAAGTGCGTGGACATCTAGCTCGTTGCGGTCTAAAAAATGAGCATATTACACGACCGCTTAGTATGCTGAGTGGTGGCGAACAAGCTAAGGTACGTCTTTGTAAGCTGCTGATGCGTGAGAGCAACTGGGTACTGTTCGATGAACCTACGAATCACCTTGATGTGATTGCCAAAGCTGAGCTGAAGCGGGCACTGCAAGAATATAAGGGTACAGTCCTGCTGGTTTCCCATGAACCTGAGTTTTATGAAGATTGGGTTACGAAAATTTGGGATGTAGAGCAGTGGTCAGCTGTACAAGTATAGAATCATCATCTTTCCGGAGAATAGCAGACTATCTGCTGTTCTCCGGTTTTTGGATACGGGGAGGGGAATCGATTGATCCATACAGAGGGGCGTGAAGACCGTTATTCTCGTCAGGTGCGGTTTGCGCCATTTGGTGAAGAAGGACAACAAGGGCTCGCGCAGTCTAGTGTATTAGTAGTAGGAGCGGGTGCGCTTGGTACCGGAATTGCAGAGACGCTGGTACGCTGCGGGGTCGGGAGGATTATTTTAGCTGACCGTGATTATGTAGAGTGGAGTAACCTTCAAAGGCAACAGCTCTATACCGAGGCAGATGCACTAGAACGGATGCCTAAGGCTGCCGCTGCGCTGAGAAAACTTCAACAGATTAATTCTGAGGTTGTTATTGAATCCCACGTTATTGATGTCCGTGCAGAGGAGCTGGAAGGGCTCATTTCCGGGGTTGATCTAATCATGGACGGTACGGATAATTTTGATACTCGGCTCATTATTAATGATATGGCGCAAAAACACGGTATTCCATGGATCTATAGTGCATGTGTAGGCAGTTATGGAATAACATATACGATTTTGCCAGGAGAAACCCCATGTCTCCATTGTCTCTTAGGGACAGTACCTATAGGGGGGGACACCTGTGATACTGTAGGAATCCTTCCGCAAGCTGTACAATTAGTTACGGCAAATGCTACTACAGAGGCGCTAAAGCTACTGGGAAAGCGTAAAACACAATTAAGAAACAAATTATTAACGTTCGATGTGTGGCGGAATGAACATCATGAGATTGGAGTGAAGGCTGCCAAAAAGGAAAACTGCCCTTCTTGTGGGAGTCATCCGATTTATCCCTATCTTACGGCAGCAAATACCGAGCGAAGCGATGTCCTTTGCGGGAGAGATACCGTACAAATCCGTCCTTCGAGACCACAGAAGCTTAACTTGCAGGAAACTGCGAATCGTTTGTCTCGTTTAGGAAGCGGAAGCGTGGACAGCAATGCTTATCTGGTTTCTTTTATAGAAGGGCCTTATCGAATGGTTATTTTTGCGGATGGCAGAGCCTTAATTCATGGGACTAAAGATATTGCTGCTGCTAGAAGCTTTTATCATCGATATTTTGGATAAAGAAGCGCTAAATAGGTGTTCAGACCATTTCTAAGGAATGGTCTTTTTGTTTTCCGGGAATTCTATAAGTACCGCAGTGATGCTAGTGCAAGTCATATAGATATGGGGGTGCTTTGTGATTGAGCAAATAATATGGTATATGGCTGATAGCACTAGTAGCGAAGAAGATCGAGTCGTTATTCAAAGTGTGCTACAAGATATTGGACTTGAAGCAACAAAAAGCGAAGATCCCGAGGATCTCCGCTTAACCATATCAAAAGTAGAACCGGTACTGCTGCTTGCTGAGTTATACGAGGTGGGGACTTGGGAAGGCTGGGATATTATTTCCGCTGTAAGAGCAGAGGGGATGATACTCCCGGTAATGGTGATTTCCGGTGAACAATCTGAATCTGGAACTGGGGCGGTTTCGGCATTCTCAGCCGGGGGTAATGAATATATGACCAAGCCTTTACATACCGGTGAATTCAAGTACAGAATTCTAAATTTATTAACCCTTACTGGACGGCGTCGAAATTTAAATCAACTGCTGAGAGTCGATGGTTTAATGCTCGATCCCAGTCGCAGATTTGTAAGTCGCGAAGGGATCGAGTTAAAGATGACGCCCAAGGAATTTGATCTATTATATTATCTCGCTGCAAACCAAGGAATGATATGTTCCCGTGTCGAGATACTTAAGGAAGTATGGGGATACCAGTTTCACGCAGATACGAATGTTGTTGATGTTTACATTAGACATATCCGTTTGAAAGTTGATAAGGGTCACCGGAACAAGTTAATTCATACTGTTCGCGGAACAGGATATGTAATGAGGGCGCCCGAAGGCGGCGCCACATCCTGAGACTAGTTCTCTATTATAGTTAAAACTCTACCAAAGAGTGATGGTTTACAGTACGCGGCGAGCCTTTAAATATGTTTTTTTCCAGTTACCGGAGTTAAGATCGGAAATCGTAACACCTGGTTTACCGTAAGTGTGCAGAATTTTGCCATTGCCTGCGTATACAGCAACGTGAGTTACATTTTTACCGTTTGCTCTGCTACCACTGGAGAAAAATACAAGATCACCTACACGAAGATCAGCTTTAGATACTGCTTTCCCTACTTTTGATTGAGCTACGGACGTACGTGGTAATGTTACGTTATATTGTTTAAAGATGTACTTTGTAAAAGAAGAGCAATCAAAAACTTTAGTAGTAGAAGTAGATGCACCGAACTTGTACGGCACGCCCATATATTTCTTTCCTAAATTCACTACGCTTTGACCTTTAGACACGGAAGCTGCTTCAACTTTCGTAGCGCCTATGCCTGTTGCCATCACTGTACCTAAGCCCATTGTAGTAACCATTCCTATAACAATCGCTTTTTTAATCCATTGTTGTTTATTCATGTTGTATTACCTCCAAGGTGTTAGTCTTTGTTGTTGTGTTTGTCTGTCTTGCTTGCCTGATTCGTAGTATAGCAGGTTATCTATGACATAAAAAATGGTAGAGGTGCAATAAAGTGAGGCTGGGTATGGGTTGGAAGCGTTATATTAAAAATTCATTAAAAGTTACAAAAAATTAATAATTTAATCTGTCAGGATATAAAAAAAGCCGAAAAACCCATGGTATATAAGGATTTTCGCGGCTTCTTTCAATTTGCTATAAAAGTTACAATGATGTTTCTAAAATGCAAAAAGGGAGCATTTTTACGTTAACATGTGCCATATGTAATTAATCTTTACTCTGAATAATCAGCAACAATCCACTTCGGATGGAAACCGTTCCTGAGGATGAAATCAGTTTATTACTTACGCCAAGAGATTGTCCAAGCTTCAGCGTAGCGTCAGTCAATAGATATTGAAAACCTTCAAGGGTAATCCCCGATACTTCTGGGGTTAAGGGTAGCAAAGAAACGTAGGTGTAGCCTAAATCGTTGATAACAGCCTGGGATCCTGTAAGGGTTATATAGTTATGAGTGTCCATGACGTAGCAATTGATTTGACGTTGAAGGGCTCTTGTCATCATTTGAATGCTAGCCAGAGAGTGATCAATTCTAGTCCCTGTAACACCTAATAGTAGAATAGAATCAGGTTGCTGATCTATTGCAATATCGAGCGCCATCTCGCTATCTGTTAAATCCTTGTTCACGGCATCACAGGTGATGGTCTTTTTACTTATGTTCTCAATATCTTGAAGTGCCTCAGGTGAAACGGAATCAAAATCACCTACTGCTACATCTGGTGTATATCCGTGTGAAATGAGAAACAATGCCCCTTGATCCGCACCGATAATAAAATCATCTTCATCTAATAGATCGAAATAATCCGGAGATAATTCACCACCGGCAAAAATAACGACGCGTTTGGATGACATAACATCCATTCCTCCTCTTAAACCTCTAGTTGAGTATCCTGTCCAGTATAATGCAGATCGAAAGGTTGCACAATTGACCTCGACAACGCTAAAATGAGAGTGTGTGATCTTTTGAGTATAATTTCACATATATTTTAGGTTTAACAACCAGGAGGTGAACGAAAATCGTAAGAGTACTGTTTGTATGTCTAGGTAATATTTGTCGATCACCGATGGCGGAGGCTGTTCTAAGGCACAAGATTCATGAACGAGAATTATCAGACAAGATTCTTGTAGACTCTGCAGGAACTGGTGACTGGCATATTGGGAAAGAACCGCATGAAGGAACGAGACGTATCCTTGATCATAATGGTATTAGCTATGAGAATATGATGGCGCGTCTAGTTAGCAGTGAAGATTTTCAAAAATTTGATTATATCGTCTGTATGGACAAGTCTAATGGAGAGAATGTTCGAAAGGTTCCAGGAGGAAATGACGCTGATCTAATGTTCTTCATGGATTTATTGCCTGAGGAGGAACTGCGTGAAGTACCAGATCCGTATTTTACAGGTAATTTTGAACAGGTATATGACTTGATCAACGCGGGCTGTGACATATTGCTGGAAAGAATGATAAGAGAAAAGCTGTAACCCAATTTGGATTACAGCTTTCTCGTTATGATTCATATGGTAAATTGAGGAAAGTTGCTGGATTAAACTGTAAGCGCAACAAGTAATCTACATACTGTTCTTTAGATGTTCACTATTTACTACTATCAACTGGTCATTAGGCGTTTAAGAAATAGAGTAGAGACTCTGGTAGCTCTTTCTGCCAGAATCCCCAGAGATGACGTCCGTCCTTCTCTCGGTAGGATACGGTTGCTCCGCGTGATTCAAGCAATGTTTTGGTTTCTCGATTCATCTGAACAAAATCATAAATGCCGGTATCCGTTTTGTAGTCAGTTTCCTGAAGACCAACGACCATATTAATGTTGAGCCAGGAAAGATCCTCTTCTTTGGCCAGCATATCTCGGGACTCAGGATAGAAAGCCCCGGAAAGGCTGATGATACGTGTAAAGATCGCAGGATAAGCAAGTGCAAGATGGAGCGATACACTGCCCCCAAGAGAGTCACCTGCTAGGATTCGTTCGTCCGGAGTACGGCGTACAGGATATTTTTGTTCAATGAAGGGAATAATCTCTTCGGAAAAGCAAGATAAGTACTGCTTGAATCTGCTGCCAAACGGCGCATATTCTTGAGTCCGAACAGCGACGTCTACTTCGACACCAACAATGATGAAGGGCTCCACGTCTTCTTCTATAATAAGACGTCCAGCAAGTGTAGCGATGCGGCCAAAGTTAAAGAATTCTTCTCCGTCTTGGCAATACACAACGGGATAGCTCAAGACTTCGTTGTAGCCGGGAGGGAGATAGATACGTAATTTGCGTTCCTCCTGCAGATGTTCACTCCAAAGCGTTTCTTTTACAATTGTGCGTTTCAGAAAAACAGAATCGCTCATAGTTGCCACGTCACCTTTCTTGTCGAATTTTGCAATACACAACGGTTTGCTCTAAAATAAATAGCTGAGTAACTGTGTGATTAATCATTTACTTGATCCAAAAGCTTTAAACTGTTATATAAAAATATATCACCTGTTATACATACAAAATTTAAAGAAATATAAATTTTATAAGTATTTCTTTGACGAAAGTAACCAAACAGGTGTATAATAATATTATAACAGAGGCAGCTGATATTCAAATTTTTTTATTGAGGTGAAGATAATGAGTAAAGTTCCTTATGAAGTGTATACAGAGGACGTCGAGGCTCTAACGGTACTTTCCCCGGATGGAGAAATTATCAACAAGGATAAAATGCCTGATTTAACCGACGATCAACTGAAAGAAATTATGTATCGTATGGTATTTACCCGTACTTGGGATGATCGTGCAGTAAATCTTGGCCGTCAAGGCCGTCTTGGTTTCTACGCACCGGTATCCGGTCAAGAAGCTACTATGATTGGTAGCGAATTCGCTTTGGAAAAAGAAGACTTCTTATGCCCAGGCTACCGTGATATTCCGCAGCTAGTATGGCACGGACTTCCATTGTACCAAGCATTCCTATATTCCCGTGGACACCAACATGGTGGAGCTATTCCTGATGGCGTTAATGTATTGATGCCACAAATTATCATCGGCGCGCAAATCCTGCACGCTACAGGAATTGCAATGGGCTTTAAATTGAAGAAACAAAAGAGTGTTGCAATTACTTACACTGGTGATGGCGGTTCTTCTGAAGGCGACTTCTATGAAGGCTTGAACTTTGCTGGTCGCTTTAAACTGCCTGTTATCTTCTTTGTTCAAAACAACGGTTACGCGATTACAACTCCGTTCGCAAAACAAACAGCTTCCAAATCGATCGCTCACAAAGCGGTTGCAGCTGGTATTCCGGGAATCAAAGTTGACGGCATGGACATCTTTGCGGTAATCAGTGCTGTTCGTGACGCTGCTGAGCGTGCACGTAATGGTGAAGGTGCTACATTGATCGAAGCTGTAACTTACCGTTTCCGTCCACACTCCCTTTCTGACGATGCAAGTAAATACCGTTCGAAAGAAGAAGAAGGACAATGGAGTGAAAAGGATCCAATCAACCGTCTTGCCAAGTATTTGGAGAAGAAAGGTCTTTGGACTGAAGAAGATACGCTGCGCGTGAAAGACGAAGCGAAAGCTACTGTTAACGAGCAGATTAAAAAAGCTGAACAAACCGAAAAAATGACAATACCTGGCTTGATCGACAGCATGTTCGAAGTAACACCTAAACATCTGGAAGAGCAAAAAGCCGATTTTGAATAAGGGGGATATCAGGCAATGGCACAAATGAATATGAAAGAAGCGATCCGCGACGCGATGCGCGTTGAACTGAATCGTGACCCTAACGTTCTTATCTTCGGAGAGGATGTTGGTAATGTAGGTGGCGTTTTCCGTGTAACGGAAGGACTGCAAAAGGAATTTGGCGAAGATCGTATTTTTGATACTCCACTAGCTGAGTCCGCTATCGGTGGTCTGGCATTTGGTCTTGGTGTACAAGGCTTCCGCCCAATTGCAGAAATTCAATTCGTAGGTTTTATCTTTGAAGCACTTGATCAGATCGTTGTTCAAGCGGCACGTTTGCGCTGGCGTTCTGGCGGTAAATATAATGCTCCAATCGTATTCCGTACTCCTTTTGGTGGCGGAGTTAAGGCTGCTGAGCTTCACACAGACTCACTTGAAGGTTTGATTGCACAAAGCCCGGGTATTAAAGTAGTAATTCCTTCAAACCCATATGATGCTAAGGGACTTCTTATCGCGTCTATCCGCGACAATGACCCTGTATTCTTCATGGAGCATTTGAACCTTTACCATGCGTTCCGTGCTGAAGTACCAGAAGGTGAATACACTGTTGAACTTGGCAAAGCTAATGTAGTTCGTGAAGGTACTGACGTTTCGATCATTACTTACGGGCTGATGGTACATACAGCTACCAAAGCAGCCGAGCAACTTGAAAAAGAAGGCATTAACGTTGAAATTATTGACCTTCGTACTGTAAGTCCAATCGACATCGACACTATTGTAGCGTCTGTGAAGAAGACTAATCGTGCTATCGTAGTACAAGAAGCTCAAAAGAGCTCCGGTGTTGCTGCTGAGGTTATTGCACAAATTAATGAAAAAGCATTGCTGCACTTGGAAGCGCCTGTGCTTCGTATCGCAGGACCTGACACAGTGTATCCATTCGCACAAATTGAAGATACATGGCTTCCAAACCCTGCACGTATCATTGCAGGCGTGAAGAAAGTTTTGGATTTCTAAAAAAAATTCTATGAGAAACGGTTGTCATCCTATATGGATGACAACGTCGTTTCTTCTTCTAAATTCTAATCATAAGGTCAGTCCCAATTTCACAAGGAGGTTTTCAAAGTGGCAAAGTTTGAATACCGATTCCCTGAACTAGGTGAAGGTTTGCATGAAGGTGAAATCATCAAAATGCATATCAAAGCCGGTGACAAGGTAACGGATGATGATATCGTAATGGAAGTTCAAAATGACAAGGCGGTAGTTGAGGTACCTTGTCCAGTGAACGGTACTGTGTTGGAAGTTCTGACTAAAGACGGTCAAGTATGCCGTGTTGGCGAAGTTGTAGCAATTATCGAAGCTGAGGGCGATGTACCTGAGCAAGAAGGTCATGCTGCTGAAGAAGCTCCAGCTGCACCTGCACCTGCTGCACCAGCTCCTGCGAATGCTAAATCAGCGAACTTTGAATATCGGTTCCCAGAACTGGGTGAAGGTCTGCATGAAGGTGAAATCATCAAAATGCATATCAAAGCCGGTGACAAAGTAACCGATGATGATATCATCATGGAAGTTCAAAATGACAAGGCGGTAGTTGAAGTTCCTTGTCCAGTCAACGGTACTGTATTGGAAGTTCTGACTAAAGACGGTCAAGTATGCCGTGTCGGCGATGTTGTAGCTATCATTGCTGCAGAAGGTGACGTTCCTGAACAAGCCGGTCATGCAGCTGCAGAAGCAGATGTAGCAAAAGGCAGTGCAGATACAACTTCTTCCCCTGCAAGCGGATCTGTTAGTGCGGCACCAGCTCCTGACCGTGATGTATTGGCTACACCAAGCGTTCGCAAATTTGCTCGTGAGCAAAAAGTGGATATTTCTAAAGTGAACGGAACTGGAAAAGGTGGCAAAATCACTCGTGAAGACGTTGAAGCATTCCTGAAAGGCGGTTCAGTACCAGCAGCATCTGCAACACCAGCAGCGGCAGCTTCTGAAGCTCCTAAGGCTGCTAAGACCGAAGCTAAAGCACCAGCAGCAGCGGCGAGCGGTAATGTTAGTCTTGAAGAAGAACGTGTACCATTCAAGGGCATTCGTAAGGCGATCTCCAATGCAATGGTTAAATCGGCTTACACTGCACCGCACGTTACCATTATGGACGAAGTAGATGTTACTGAACTGGTAGCATTCCGTACACGTATGAAACCAATCGCTGAGAAAAAAGGCGTTAAGGTTACTTACCTTCCATTCATCGTTAAAGCATTGGTTGCAGCTTCCCGTCAATTCCCAGCACTCAACGCTATGATTGATGAAGAAGCAGGCGAAATTGTCTACAAGAAATACTACAATATCGGTATCGCTACTGATACACCTAACGGTTTGATTGTTCCAGTTATCAAAGACGCTGACCGTAAGAGCATTTGGATGATCGCTAGCAGCATCACTGACCTTGCAGTTCGTGGTCGTGACGGTAAATTGTCTGCTAACGAAATGAAAGGCAGCACGATCTCTATCAGTAACATTGGTTCTGCTGGCGGTATGTTCTTTACTCCAATCATTAACTTCCCTGAAGTGGCTATCCTCGGAACTGGCCGTATCAGTGAAAAAGCAGTTGTGAAGAATGGTGAAATCGTAGTTGCTCCTGTAATGGCGTTGTCACTCAGCTTTGACCACCGTATTATCGATGGTGCGACTGCTCAAAACTTTATGAACTACATTAAATCGCTGCTCAATAATCCTGAGCTGCTGGTTATGGAGGTATAATTATGGTAGTAGGAGACGCTTCTCTAGATATTGACACATTGGTCATTGGTGCAGGTCCTGGTGGGTATGTGGCGGCAATTCGTGCCGCCCAGCTCGGCCAAAAGGTCCTCATCGTGGATAAATCGGAACTCGGCGGTGTATGTTTGAACCGTGGTTGTATTCCTTCTAAAGCACTGATTGCTGCTGCACATCAGTTCGAATCTGCTAAGCATGGTGAAGTTTTCGGTGTTACAGCTGAGAACGTTAAAGTGGATTTTGCCAAAACTCAAGAGTTCAAAAACGGCGTAGTTAAGAAAATGACTAGCGGCGTGACTAGCTTGATGAAGGGCAACAAAATTGAAGTATTTAACGGCGAATGCATGTTTATCAGCGACACAGAAGCACGTGTGTTCAATGATCATGAATCCCCACGTTACCGCTTCAAGCACTGTATCATTGCTACAGGTTCCCGTCCGATTGAATTGAAACCTTTCCCATTCGGTGGACGCATTTTGTCTTCGACTGAAGCTCTGGAACTTCCAGAAATTCCGAAGAGCATGATCGTAATCGGTGGTGGTTACATCGGCGCTGAGCTTGGTCAAATGTACTCCAAATTCGGTACTAAAGTAACAATCATTGAAGGATTGGATACTGTACTTCCAGGCTTCGATAAAGATATGACTCGTCTTGTTGCGAAGAACATGGCCAAAACTGGCATCGAAATCGTAACTAATGCTAAAGCTGAAAGTGCTGTACAGAACGACAAGGAAGTTACCGTGAAATATTCTGTTGGTGGCGAATCCAAAGAAGTAACTGCGGATTACTTGCTTGTTACTGTAGGCCGTCGTCCTAACACAGACGGTGAACTTGGTCTGGATCTGATCGGTCTAGAGCTTGATGATCGCGGATTGATCAAAGTTGATCACCAAGGTCGCACAAGCATTCCTAACATCTTCGCTATCGGCGACGTTGTTCCAGGTCTGGCATTGGCACACAAAGCTTCTTACGAAGGTAAGATTGCCGCAGAAGCGATTGCAGGACTTACATCTGTTGTTGACTACAAAGTCATCCCAGCAGTTGTGTTTACAGATCCTGAGTGCTCTAGCGTAGGTCTGACAGAGAAAGAAGCAAAAGACAAAGGCTACAAAGTGAAAGCTGGCAAGTTCCCATTCGCAGGGAATGGCCGCGCCGTATCTTTGAACAGCCCAGAAGGTTTCATCAAAATTGTTGCTAACTCCGAAAACAACCTTGTGCTTGGTGCACAAATCGTTGGTATCGAAGCTTCTAACTTGATCGCTGAACTTGGTTTGGCAATTGAAATGGGCGCAACACTTGAAGATATCGCTTTGACTATTCATGCGCATCCAACCCTTGGCGAAATCGTCATGGAAGCTGCTGAACTCGTTGAAGGTCATCCTATTCACGTAATGAAATAATTTCTCTACCCAATTGCTCTAGCAGGCACAAAAAAGGCGGAACGCATTTGCGTTTCGCCTTTTTGAGTTTTTCACTTTTTTTTGAAAATAGATATAATGGGAGGAGATGAAGCAAATTGAGCGAATACACTATAAAAATCAATCATCCGTATTTAAAAAACTTATATAGGGAGGACAAATGATGAAACCCAATAAGTTAAAGCCTGGTGATGAGTTGCGGATCATCTCACCTGCCAGAAGTCTGTCATTAATTGCTGCTGAACAAAGGAAAATTGCCAAAGAGCAGCTACAGCAATTAGGATTTCGGATATCATTTTCCGTAAATTCCTTTGAGAAGGATGAGTTTGTTTCCTCTTCGATTGAATCTAGAATAGAGGATTTACACGAAGCCTTTTTAGATCCAAATGTTAAAGGGATTCTAACGACTATTGGTGGCTTTAATAGCAATCAACTGCTACGTTATATCGACTATTCCATCATTGCAGAGCATCCTAAACGATTATGCGGGTATTCGGATATTACTGCTTTAAGTAATGCAATCTATGCTAAAACAGGATTAGTTACATATTCCGGACCACATTTTTCTAGCTTCGCAATGCTCCACGACAATGAATATACCACCCAATATTTCCGCAAGCTGATGATGGATAATAAAGAAATATTGGTGGGGCCTTCGAAGCATTGGAGTGATGATGAGTGGTATTTGGATCAGGAGAACCGTGTGTTTATCAGAAATGAAGGTCCATTCATTATCAATGATGGAGAAGCGCAAGGGACGATTATCGGCGGGAACCTTTGTACGTTAAATCTTTTGCAGGGAACGGAGTATATGCCTAGTTTGAAAAATTCGATTCTATTTCTCGAGGATGATTATGAATCATCTCCTGTAACCTTTGATAGGGATTTACAATCGCTGATTCATCAACCAGATTTTCAGTATGTCAAAGGAATGGTTATTGGCAGATTCCAACAAGGATCACGCATGAATAAGAACTTGTTGACCAAAATCATAACATCGAAAGAAGAGTTATCAGATATTCCTGTCATTGCGGACGTGGACTTTGGGCATACATCTCCTATGATTACTTTCCCTATAGGTGGACAAGCCTCACTTCGTGCGTATGGGGTTAGAGTAGAGTTAAGGATATCGGAGTAGTGAACTCCTCATATTATTAAATAAATTTAAAAAATATCTTACCTCCTACAAAAATCGGATTTTTCAGATATAATATATGAGGTGAAATATTACGGAGGTGCAGTAAATTGACGAATGAGTTAGAACAAACCTATTTGGATTTTTTACAATATATTTTAGATAACGGTGTGACAAAAGAAGATCGTACCGGAACAGGTACAATTAGTGTGTTTGGTTATCAAATGCGATTTGATTTATCAAAAGGCTTCCCACTATTTACAACAAAACGTACACCGTTCCGCTTAATCGCAAGTGAATTATTATGGTTTATTAAAGGCGACACAAACATCCGTTATCTCCTGAAAAACAATAATCATATTTGGGATGAATGGGCTTTCAAAAGATGGGTTGAATCAGATGAATATACTGGTCCAGATATGACAGACTTCGGGAATCGTTGTTTAATTGATGAAGATTTCAATCAAGTTTATCAAGCAGAGATGAAAGCATTTTGTGATCGTGTCTTAGAAGATGATGCGTTCGCAGCGAAACATGGTGACCTAGGGAATGTTTACGGTAAGCAATGGCGAAATTGGACATCTTCTACAGGTGAATCCATTGACCAATTACAAGATGTTATTCATCAGATCAAAACAAACCCTGATTCCCGTCGATTAATTGTTAGCGCATGGAACCCGGAGGATGTTATAAATGCTGGGGCAAAAGGGAGTAAAGCAGCGTTACCACCTTGCCACGTTATGTTCCAGTTCTACGTTGCAAATGGTAAATTAAGCTGTCACTTGCTGCAACGCAGTGCGGACTCTTTTCTTGGAGCTAACTTCAATATCCCGTCTTACTCATTACTTACTCATTTAATAGCACATGAGTGTGGTCTAGAAGTAGGCGAGTTTGTATATAGCATTAGTGATGCACATATTTATTCAAATCATGTTGAACAAGTTAAAGAGCAATTATCAAGAGACTTAAGACCATTACCTACATTGGTTATTAATTCAAATAAGAAATCACTTTTTGATATCGAGCTGGAAGACCTAGTTATTGAAAGGTACAATCCGCATCCTTCGATTAAAGCGCCGATCGCAGTATAACGTAATTGTCATAAATCAAGATTATTTGATCTTTATAGGCAGGAAGGAGCGTGTTTCGTGAGTATTACCTTAATTTGGGCAATGGGCACCAATCATGTCATTGGAAAAGATAATGATATGCCATGGCATTTACCGCTGGATTTCGCTTATTTCAAAGCGGAGACACTAGGAAAGAGAATGCTTATGGGCCGCAAAACGTGGGATTCGCTTGGAGGGAAGCCTCTGAAGGGCAGAACAAGCTTAATCATGACAAGAGATACAGATTATGCTCCTGAAGGCGCAGAGGTTGTAAACACGCTTGAGGAGGCTCTCAGAGAGGGTAGAAAAGACGATGAGCTGATGGTGATCGGTGGTGCGGAAATTTACAAACTGATGTTACCTTATGCTGACAAGTTGTTGTTAACCCAAATTGAACAGGATTTTGAAGGGAATACCCGGTTTCCTGATATTGACTGGAGTGTGTGGAAAGAGATTTCCAATAAGAAGGGAATACGTGATGAGAAGAATCCGTATGAATACCGTTTTCTTGTTTATGAACGTACGGAATAGCAATAAAACGTTTTCTCTGACATAACATGTGAAATAGTACAAAAAAACAGTAGATTAATCCATTACTGTGCAAAAGTAATGAGTGCTACTATAATTAAAATTAGAAATGATAATCTACAGGTATAGAATGTGCAGGTACTTCATTGCGCTGCTCACGACCATACGAAGCCGCAATATGCTACAATGTACTATACTTCAACACGAAGAGAACGGATGGGGGAAACGTAAACATGTCTACACCTACAGGTTTTATGGAGTATAAACGGCAGCTCCCAGGGGATCGGGATCCTGAGCAGCGGGTAAAAGACTGGGAGGAGTTCCACCATCATTTATCCGAGGACGAGCTTCAGACACAAGGAGCGCGCTGCATGGATTGCGGAACGCCTTATTGCCATACAGGAATTGATATGGCTGGAGGAACCTCAGGTTGTCCAGTTCACAATTTAATTCCAGAGTGGAATAATTTGGTGTACCGCGGACTCTGGAAAGAAGCATTGGAACGCCTGCATAAGACGAATAATTTCCCTGAGTTTACTGGGAGTATTTGTCCTGCTCCTTGCGAAGGCTCTTGCACAGTGGGTCTAATTGGACAGCCGGTAACCATTAAGACCATTGAGCTAGCTATTATTGATAAAGGTTTTGAAGAAGGCTGGGTTGTACCTAATCCTCCAGAGAAACGTACAGGCAAGAAGATTGCAATCGTAGGCTCTGGGCCTGCTGGACTCGCAGCAGCTGCACAACTTAATAAGGCTGGACATACTGTAACTGTATTTGAACGCAGTGACCGCATCGGCGGTCTGCTCACATATGGCATTCCGACTATGAAACTCGATAAGAGAGTTGTGCAGCGTCGTGTAGATTTATTAGCCGCTGAAGGTATTAATTTTGTAGTGAATACTGAGGTTGGCAAGGATATTCCTGCTCAGCAGCTTGTTGATGAGTATGATGCAGTCGTTCTGTGTGGTGGAGCTACAAAGGCACGCCGCTTTAACGTTGAAGGTAGTGAGCTTAAGGGTGTAATGTATGCTATGGACTATTTAAATGGTACGATTAAGAGCTATTTGAATTCCAATCTTGAGGATGGCAACTATGTGTCCGCTGAAGGTAAAGACGTGATCGTCTTGGGCGGTGGGGATACAGGTTCTGACTGTGTTGCCACTGCGCTTCGTCACGGCTGCAGCAGTATCACTCAATTTGGCACGCATGAAAAAGCACCATTACAACGTGATCCGATAGCTAATCCTTGGCCACAATTCCCGAATGTATACACGCTGGATTATGCACAAGAAGAAGCCAAAGCCATTTTTGGGGATGATCCGCGTGAGTTCTCTATCATGACCACTAAATTTGTTGGTGATGAAGAGGGGAATTTGAAAGAACTTCACACCGTCCAAATCCGCCGGATTGTGGATGAGACAGGTCGTAAGATCTATCAGCCGGTTCCAGGCACCGAAGCTGTATATCCTGCTCAACTTGCTCTCATTGCCATTGGTTTTGATGGCCCAGAACAAGATATTGTTCAAGAGCTTGATCTTGAAACAGATCGTCGTTCAAATGTGAAAGCACGTTATGGTAAATTCAATACGAATGTAGACAAAGTATTTGCTGCTGGTGATATGCGCCGCGGTCAAAGCTTGGTGGTTTGGGCTATCAACGAAGGTCGCGAAGCTGCACGTGAAGTGGATAAATACTTGATGGGGTCAACCGTTCTTGTTTAGGGATTAGGATAATAATTGTTTAAAAAGCCGTTACTCCAGCAGTTTATCTGCTGGAGTAACGGCTTTTTAATAAAGAGAAGCTTGACGTAAATATCAGTATCATATAAATTAAATACATTATTCACATGAGAAAAGCATTGACCAAGGATCTACGATTCAGAAAGCGTTAGAACAGAGAGGGAACCCACCGGGTGAAAGGTTCCTCAAACACGTGTGAATGGTATCCTGCCTTGGTAGCTGTAGCGATAATATCTACTAACCCGCTACCGGAATCGACCGTTATCCGATTTGAGGATTGCCAAATCAGAATGGATCGCATGTTGATCTGGCAGTTGAATAAGGGTGGTATCACGACACATTCGTCCCTGACGAATGTGTCTTTTTTGCATTTAGAGAAATGATTTAAGGGGGAGACAATATGCGTCAAAGCAATTTATTATTAACAACTCTTCGTGAGGTGCCTTCCGAGGCGGAGACAATCAGTCATCAGTTATTGCTGCGTGCGGGGTATATCCGCCAATTAGCTGCGGGAGTGTATACCTATTTACCTCTTGGACGGCGGGTTCTGCGGAAGATAGAAGCGATTGTGAGAGAGGAGATGGATCATTCTGGAACTCAGGAAATTCTAATGCCATCCATGCAGCCTGCAGAACTATGGAAAGAATCAGAACGTTATGATGTATATGGTAAGGAGTTGATGACTTTTAAGGATCGTCATGAGCGGGAATTCATACTCGGTCCAACGCATGAAGAAGTAGTAACCTCACTTGTGCGAAATGAGATCAGCTCTTATCGTAAGCTTCCTGTTACCGTTTATCAGATTCAGACTAAGTTCCGAGATGAACGGCGTCCACGTTCTGGATTGCTAAGAGGCAGAGAGTTCTTGATGAAGGATGCGTACTCTTTTGACATAAGCTTAGAAGGACTTGATCAATCGTACCTCCAAATGTACGAAGCTTATCATCGAATATTTAAGCGTTGTGGACTGAAGTTCAGAGCTGTACATGCAGATTCTGGTGCGATTGGTGGGGAAGGAGGAAGCCATGAATTTATGGCACTGGCTGATATCGGGGAGGATACGATTGCTGTTTGTTCCTCTTGTGATTACGCAGCGAATCTGGAACAGGCAGAAGCCATACAGTCTAATAAGAAAGAATTGAGCTTCGAATTATCTGAGTTAGAGAAATTCCACACCCCTGATCTTCGTACTATTGATCAATTAGAGCAGGAAATGGATATCCAGCCAGAACAAGTGATGAAGACACTGATTTATGAAGGAAACGGACAATTCTTTGCTGTAGTGGTTCGAGGAGATCATGAAGTAAATGTGATAAAAGTGAGTAAATATTTAGGTGCGACGGAGATTAAGCTTGCTGACTATGATGCTGTGAAATCCTTAACGGGTGTAGAGAGTGGGTTTGTGGGGCCGGTGGGTTTGACACTACCTGTACTAGTTGATGCTACAGTGTCTGGAATGACCCAAGGGATTGCGGGAGCAGGAGAAAAAGATTATCACTTTCGTAATGTTGTACCGGGTAGAGATTTTGGGCTTGAACATGTGGGGGATTTCCGCAATGTAACAGAAGGTGAAGCTTGTCCACAATGCGAGGATGGCGTGCTGCATTTTCAACAAGGAATAGAAGTTGGGCATGTCTTTAAATTAGGTACCAGATATAGTGAGAAGCTTGGAGCTTCCTTTTTAGATCGTTCTGGCAAAAGTCAGCCTATGATCATGGGTTGTTATGGAATAGGGATCTCACGTCTATTGTCAGCGATTGTAGAACAGAATCATGATGATCAAGGAATCATGTGGCCAGTTGCATTGGCACCTTATCAGGTTCATATTTTGATAATGTCTGTTAAGGACTCGGAGCAACTGGCAGTTGCAGAGGCTCTGTATGTTCAGCTTACTAAGCTCGGTATTGAGACGCTGCTGGATGATAGGGATGAACGTGCTGGCGTTAAATTTAAGGATTCAAGCTTGATTGGTATACCTGTAACGCTAGTGGTTGGTAAGGAAGCAACACAGGGAAGGGTGGAGTATCTAGAAAGAAACACAGCAGGAAAAGAGGTCCTAGAGTTAGTCGAAGCAGTTACTCGTATCCAAGCGATCTTTTCACAGCTGAATTAATTTCTATAACTCAAACCTAATACCATTGTTCAGGGCGGGAGAGTGCTGGCGGTAATTTTGTATAGTCATCGCCTTTCGCCGCATTAATCTGAGCTTGAGTTAGAAAAATACTTTCAGTTAGATTAGCGCCTCTAAGGTCAGTATCACGGAAATCTGCTCCTATGAGATCGGCACCTCTAAGATCAGCATCTCTAAGATCTGCAGCAATTAAATAGGCTCCACGTAAGTTGGCGCCTCTGAGATCAGCACCTTTGAGGTTAGCACCAATAAGATCGGCACCCCGGCTGAAAGTTCTCGAAGATTTTTTTAGTTTACGGCGAGCTTCAGTACGTACAAGTTCACTGACTTGCAGCAGCAACAGATTTATTTTTGCTCGATGAGCGTCAACATTTACTTTTAGTAGGGATTCAGGGTTAAGTAAAGTGAGTTGTTCCGTCTCATCGAGTGCTGCTTGCAGCTCAACATGGATAGTATGGGTGACTTCTAAGTTTAAAGATTCGTTTAGATACCATAACAATTCGTGTAAATGCCACATGGCCGGAAATACCTCGAACATTTGCTTCGCAGTTTTTGGATTCGTTCGCCAGTCCTCACCAGTATAGGTAACCTGAGAGAGCTTTTGCCCAGCGCCAAAACAGTCATATACCGTACAACCACGAAATCCTAGTGTTCTTAAATCTGTATGTACACCACAGCGAAAGTCTGATTGTAGGTTATGACACGGCTGGCCGGCTGCTTTATCCATAGCAAAATCAACTGAAGCTGAAAAAGGCAAGGCGGCACAGCACAAACCGAAGCAGTTCTCACATTCTGCTTTAAGATAGTGGCCGTTTCTGTCCGTAAAAGGTTCTGTGAATTTGTGATTCTCGGGCACGGTTTGATTCCTCCGATTTATAATAGAGTTTACCAAACTATTCTAATTCATAGAAAAGACTAAGTGAAGTCTGAATTTTAATAGCCTTCTAACCTATCCATTAAAAAAATCCGAGGTTAATGTTATAATAGAATACTGGACGCATTTTGGACTTAAGAACGAAAAGGTAAGGAGCGATTGTTTTTGAAGACACTCATTATTGCGGAGAAACCGGATATGGGGCGGAATATCGCCGCCGCAATAGAACCGAAGGCCAAAAATTACCGTTCCTATCTTGAAGGGGAGCAGTACATTATTACGTGGGCAATAGGGCATCTAATCGGTTTGGCCGAGCCGGATGCTTATGATGTTAAATACAAAAAGTGGAACATTAATGATCTGCCCATTATTCCAGACCAGTTCAAACTGGTGCCTAATGCGCGGACGATCGATCAGCTGAAGGTAATCGGAGACCTTGCGAAACGAAGTGACCTTTTAGTGAATTCATGCGATGCGGGGCGAGAAGGGCAGCATATCTTTTCACTTATTCAACGCCATTTAAAGCTGGAGCATCCTGTGAAGCGACTATGGATCTCGGATTTGACGCCAGAGACTATTCGCAAAGGATTTCAGGAGCTGAAGGATGGATCGGAATATGAGAATCTAACGAAAGCGGCAAAAGCACGCAGTGAAGCGGATTGGCTCATTGGTATGAACGGATCACGTGCTTTTACTACAAAGCATAATGTGCTGCTGTCCGTGGGTAGAGTTCAAACGCCCGTGCTTGCGCTGATTTACGATCGTCAGAAGACAATTGAGGCGTTCTCCTCCCTTAAGTTTTTTGAGGTGGAGGGACATTTTACTCAGAATGAAATGACCTATAAAGGGATGTGGCAGGGAGATCGGCTGACTGATGGAGAGAAGGCGGAAGCGCTAGCTGCCAAGGTCAAAGGAAAACCGGGCCGGATTGATTCCTACGAGGTCAAGGAAACGAAAGAGTATCCGAATAAGCTGTATGATTTAACGCTGCTGCAGCGGGAGGCGAACGGAAAGTACGCATTTTCCGCAAAAAAGACGCTCGATATTGCTCAAGCATTATATGAAAAGCATAAGGTGATCTCTTATCCGCGGACGAACTCCAACTATGTTACCGAACAGAATATTCCTGAGATGCATAAGACCTTATCAGCGCTGCAAGGGACGGCTTATGATGAATGGGTGAAGGGTGCGAATCGCAATCTGGTTCATAAAGGGAATAAATTCATCTGTAACCCCTCGAAGGTGGAAGATCACCACGCGATTTTGCCTACATATCGTAAAGCATCAGGACTTAGTGCAGATGAGGGAAAGCTGTATGATTTGATTGTACGGCGCTTTTTGTCTCAGTTTTATCCGGCAGCGGAGTATAAAGTGCATACCGTGATGACCGAGGTAGAAGACGAAAAGTTCAAAACCACAGTCAAGGAATTGTTAAGCCTAGGTTGGAAGGTCATTTATGCCGACCAGAAAAAGGATAAAGCCAAGTCGTCCAAAGGTAAAAACAAGGATGATGAGGAAGACGAAGAAATTGAAGTGAATGAACCGTTCGCTATCGCTCCAGCAGATGAAGTGATCTGTAGTGATGCTGTCGTTAAAGAGAAAGATACACAGCCACCAAAGCACTATACAGAAGGTACGCTGCTTAGAGCGATGGAAAGTGCGGGCAAGCAGATTGAGGATGAAGAGCTTCGTGATGCCATGAAGGATTCAGGGCTAGGAACTCCGGCTACCCGCGCAGCAACTATAGAACGGCTTAAGAATGTAGGATATATTGAAATGCAAGGTAAAAAAATTGCCATCACGCAAAAAGGACGCACAGCTATTGAGCTGATACGTGGAGCGGGTATTGAGCTGTTAACTTCGCCTGAAATGACCGGACAATGGGAGCGCCGCTTGAACGAAATCTCCAGAGGAACGGCGTCGGACGGACAGTTTATGGAGAATGTAAAAAGATTCGCTTGTATGATCGTCGATAAAGTACGAGTACAATCTCGGGCGTCCAAAACCTCTTTTGAAGGGGAAACGCCTTCTGTCAATACAGGTGCTAAAGGTCGAGGCGGTGCAAGCACAACCCGTAAAACCACTGAAAAACCTGCGGCACCGCGAAAACGTAAGGCAAGTAGCGAAGCGGAAGCTGCAAATTCAGGGCCTAAAATTATCGGAAACTGTCCACGTCCCGGCTGTGGTGGTATGATTTTTATGGGTAAAAAAGGCTACGGCTGCTCTCATTACAAGGAAGGCTGCAAATTCGTGATCTGGAAAGAGAACCATGGTCGTACACTCACGGATGCGCAAGTGAAAGCCTTGATTGAGAAAGGTCGGACGGGCAAGCTAAAGCTAACCAGCGAAGACGGTACGCCACTTGAAGGCAAATTAGTGCTTCAGAATATGGATACGGGCCAACTAGCAGTAGAGTCATAGCCGATCGGAAAGAATGTATGTACGGCAAAAAGGTGTCTTCAGCCATGTTGGATACGTGGCAGAGACACCATTTTTATTCGCTAATTATTCAGTAGCTTTAGCTAATTGCGCTTCAATCGCTGCAGTTAGCCCTTCATAGGAGGAGTCTGGAAGTAGGGCACCATTTACCATAAATTTAGGTGTACCATTAACCCCGTAGGATCCCGCAATTTTGAAGTCTTCTTTGACGTCGAACATGTAGGTATGATTCTTGAGATCTGTCTCGAATTGTGCATAATCAATGCCTTCAATGTTATCTTTGACGAAATTTAGAATGAACTTCTGTGTGGCCCATATTTTGCTCTCATCACCTTGATTGGCATATAGCTTATGGAGGTATTCCCAGAACTTCTCGTTGCTTTGCTTATAGATGGCTTCACCTGCACTTGCCGCTAGATAGGAATCTCGATCCAAGAAGGCAAAGTTCATGAAGAAGAGTTCAACTTTTCCGGTCTCCACATAGTCCTTAACAAAAGTATCCAGATATTTCTCTGTCCAATTTTTGCAGGCGGGACATTTGAAATCTGCGAATTCGATAACTTTGATTTTGGCATCAGGACTACCAAGATGAGGTTGCTTTTCATATTTCAGCCCGTCAACAACAATGCTCCCCTTCACATCGGTGTAGTTAGGTAGTCCATCAGTACTGTCCGTCTTGTCATTCAGAATAAAGACAATAACAGCGACAAGGATAACTACTACTACGCCTAAGAGCATGGGAAGCATTGGTTTGTTAGTTCGAGAATGGTTGGACTTCACGTTCTTGTTCATATCTCATCTCCTACCTCATATGGGAATTATACAAAAATAGTATAATCATCCTAGAGATAGAATGGATATGTCATTTGTAACAATGTCTAAGTTTACGTAGCACCTAGAGTTTCTGCAGGGTAGCTGTACGAATAACAGGAGGCACCTCATGGATGGAGGAAATGGTCTTCACAGCTTGCTGCATCTCTTGCTCCAGTTCTATAAGGTTGTAACTCCATTCATTCTGTTGCTTTAGATAGATACTGTTAATGCCTGCGGTCACTGCAGGGAGTACATCTGTCCGTAACGAGTTACCAATCATCCAGGTACGTTTGCGGTCAAACCCTTGTGTAGTCAAAATATTTTCAAGTGCCTCAACATTTTTATGTTGACGAATGTAGATCCGATCATCAAAGTAAGCATCCAGCTTCATTTGCTCTATCTTACGTTGTTGGATCGTATCGTCTCCACCTGTGTACAGGAATAAATGGTGACCGTCCTGCTTCAACGTATCGAGCGTTTCAACCATGCCGGGATAAGCTTCGATTTCTTGGTCGTAGACACTTAGTCCGAGCTTGTGTAATTGCTGTTCTTGAAAACGGTCTGTCGGGCGATTATATTTAGCACAAAAATAACGGTAGGTAGCGATTAGGGATTTAGGGAAATTATCGCTGGCAAGACCACTTGTGTTGACCGTGTGCACATCAATTTCTATTTGTTTGTTGCGTAATTCACTCGTGCTCGGGCCAAATTCATTAAACCAATCTGTCATCAGCTCAAAATATTGCCCTAAAATCAAATCGAAGTATTTGTTGCAGTGAACCAGTGTATCATCTAGATCGAAAATCACCTGTTGTGTCATGTATTTCATATCTCTCACTCCTTGGATCTGTATCTGTATAGTGGTCTATAGGTAAATATAAGACTCTAGGAACATTTGAAGCTCTGAGGCGCCATCTGGACGAATACTGAAGCGTTCGTCTTGTTCACCTCTTAAATGGATGCGGAGTAAGCCGGCTACTCGTAGAATCATAAGGTGGTGCATGAGCATTTCTCTGGATTGATTGAGATCGGATTGCATTTCCCACAATGACTTTGGTTCATGTGCGACATAGCGGAGTAACCGAAGTCTGGTGGGGTCGGAAAGCGCCTTAGTCATGCGCAACAGCACCATAGGGGGTTCATTTTCGTCTTCTAAAGGCACATCTACAGGATACTGTACAATCACCATAGTTTTGTAGAAGCAGTAGGTGTTAATCGGACGATTATGAACAGTTGGCAATAATACAATCGTCTTTAGATCCTTAATCTCCTCGAAAACTACACCGCCTGATGCGTATTCAATTAAAGAAATGGGGTCCATTTTGCTTTCAAGCATTTTTTTCTCAGAAGCATCTTCAATTAATAGCGGTAAAATTTTGTGCTCCACATGGCGGAAGTATTGTTCGTACCAGAGACGCAAGAGTGGACTATAGCTGTTCCGGATCCGCAATGCATCTTCAATCGTAAACTCTTGAATGAGGGGAGCAATCTGCTGATAACATTCTTCTATGGAAGCGGAATCCAGATCATCGAAGAAATGCAGCACTGAGGTTGCAGGTCCTCGAATGTAAACCCAGGCATACAGCACATCATAATCCGTAAATGGCCACTCAGCGGCTTGCATTAAAGCTGTTACCTTATGAGAAGAAATGCGATCTTCCACATCACTTATCCAGTGGGGACCAATATCTAAATTGGAGATCCATTTTCTAGTTACATATAACATAAAACTGTCTAGCAGTTCATACACCGGCGATACGTCGATCTTTAATTCGTACTCCATGTCTCATGCACCCCCAGGAAATCCGTAACATCTTCATATTATCTCTTGTTTTGAAGAGGGTTGTCCACTATAATGTTCGGTGTTTGCCAATTGGCGTTAGATCAAATTAGCGTTATTAATTTTAGGGGGATATCATCTGTGTCAGACCGGCCAAGAGTATCTATTCGCAGTAACAGCAAAATGAATTTCATGATTCTTATTACCGCTACCATAGCGGCTGGACTCAGCCAAGGAATGCTGCTTCCCGTATTATCCATTCTATTGGAGCAGAAAGGAGTTTCCTCTTCGCTTAATGGACTAAATGCAGCGGCTCTATACATAGGATCATTCGGAATGACCTTGATCGCTGAAAGAGTTCTCGGAGCGATTGGATTCAAAAAATTGATTGCTGGCGGGATCAGCCTAGTCTTAGTAAGCTTACTTCTGTTCCCCTTTTTTCCTGGCATCAAAATATGGTTTGTATTGCGTTTGCTTGTAGGTGTTGGTGATGCAGCTATCAATTATGCCGCACAGTTATGGGTACTGCTAATGACGCCTGCCGAGCATCGCGGACGAAATCTATCCCTGTACGGGATGTCCTATGGCCTGGGCTTTAGCTTGGGACCGCTGGGAATTAGCCTGCTGCGATTTGGTCAGGCAACACCTTTTTTAGTTCTAGCATTTCTATTTTTATTAGTCCTAATACTTGCCGTTACAATGCTTCCGGATTCCCGCCCAGATAAAGTTGAGAGTGGAGAGAGTCAGGTACGCCGTTTTGGACGTTGTTACAGTTTAGCCTGGTTCGCTTTAATTCCAGCACTCTTATACGGTTTCATGGAGGCGAGTTTAAACAGTAATTTTCCAGTGTATGGCCTCCGGATCGGTTACAGCACGGATCAAATTGCAGCCTTATTGCCTTTTGCAGGTATAGGGGGACTGTTGTTACAATTCCCACTAGGGCTCTGGAGCGACCGTTATGGTCGAATGAAGGTATTGATTCTAACCGGGATTGGAGGCGGAATTGCCTTCGCATTGCTGCCGCTAGCAGGAGACCATTTTAAAGTGACTATGGTACTGCTGATGATTGCAGGTGGTCTTGTAGGTTCTTTTTTTTCATTAGGGCTAAGCTTAGCTGCGGATATTTTACCACGACATTTACTGCCTGCTGCAAATGTGGTTGCTTCCTTTCATTTCAGTATAGGCAGTATTATAGGTCCAGGTATCGGTGGTTTGCTCATGCAAGTCGGCTGGGGCGGGGGGATTTTCGGCATGATGGGCGCTTTATATATCATGTTCGGATTGCTTGGGTTATTTTTCTCGCCACGGCAAAAAATTTGAGGTAAGATAAGAACGAGTGCTCGCATGGAAATTCATCTGGCTTTCAGAGTACACTATAGATTATAGATAAAGACAGGGAGAGGCTGAACTATGATCACAGTTGAACACTTAGCCAAGGCAGTTGGGGAAGATAAAAACCCAGTTCTACAGGATATAGGCTTTCAATTAGAACCGGGTGAGTTCGTAGCAATACTTGGAGCTAGCGGGAGCGGTAAGACCACTTTACTGCGTTGTTTAGCGCTGCGTGAGAAATGGGATAGAGGGAATTTTAGAGTAGACGGTACAGATATTATGGCGAGTGCCTTTACAGGTAAAAGAAAGATCCGCCGCGAGTGGGCTTACCTGGAGCAGAATGCAGAGCTCAATCCGAACCGTACTGCATTGAAAAATGTACTGATCGGCCAGTCCGCGCAAACGCCTTTATGGCGAATGGTTACTGGGATGGTACGTTCAGATGATTATATGGGTGCAATGGATGAATTGGATGCCCTCGGCCTTCTGGATAAGGCGAAGATGAAGGCGAGCCAACTTAGTGGTGGTGAAAGGCAGCGTGTAGCAATTGCGAGAGCATTGACTCATGGTGCGAAAGTGATTTTAGCGGATGAGCCGGTAACGGGATTAGATCCTAAATCCGCAGAGAATGTGTTGGAAACATTGCGGAAGCTGTGTAAAGAAACCGGCCTTACGGTTATAACTGTACTTCCGATAGAATTAGCCGAACGTTTTGCTACACGTCTTTGGGTACTAGAAGATGGCAGAATTAAGCATGATATAAAGGGGCGTAGATTAACGTTCCAAGAACGTGAAAATCTTTAAATTTTGGACACGGATAAGGAAAAGAGTGATGAAGTTGAATATGAGAAGTCTTAGGTGCTTTGTAGCCGCAACGCTGACGTTATCCGTTCTGTCGGGTTGTACTTTCATCAGTGATCCTGTTTCTAAGATGAAATCCCCACAATTGTCTGCTGACAAAGCAACACTTATGGCTGCTATTAATTCACTTAAGCCAGCGGGGTCCACGTTGATTCGACCGACCAATGACGAGGATAGTACCATCTTTACTGAGGATCTCAATAAGGATGGAATAATGGAGACACTAGTGTTCTATAAGACACCTGGAGAAGCTGTAGAGATTCACGGGATGATCTTGGAGAAACAAGGCGACACCTGGGTCAAGAAGCTTGTATTCGATGGTGACGGAACTGTGCTGGAGTCGGTTGATATAAAGGACATGACGGGTGATGGGAAGCTTGAAATTGTTACCGGATATTCACGAGGTGAAGAAAAGGGGCTAGTGGTCTATAGCTATTCCAGCGGTTCATTGGTAGAGTTGCTTTCACATCCGTATACAAAATATATGATTGATGATCTAAACGGAGACGGAATTGAAGACATCACCGTTGTTTATTTTAAAAGGAATGAATTTTCGACCATTTCAATCTATCAGTACAATGATGATGGCTTTAAGGTTCTCGATAAACTTGATGATATAGACCCTTATTTTAACAATTATTACAATATTGTTGCAGGAAAAATCTCGGAGGATAAAGAAGGAATCGTATTGGATGCTGCAGTGGATTCTCAATCTGCTTATTCCTCGATTGTTCTTATGGAGAATAATAAGCTGCGTGTGGTTTTACCAGGTGATGCGCGGACTTATAAAGATCGTCGGATTGCAAGCGAAGATATTGATCATGATGGCATTATTGAAATTGGATTACTTGAGGTACCCAAAGGGTGGGAGTATTTCGATCCAGCTGAAATTCCATACTTTACCTCCTATTATAAATGGGATGGAAAAGACGGTCTGACCTTCACAACCCAGCTATATCATGATCCATCGGATCGATTCAATATTAATTTTTCTCCAGAATGGCATGAGAAGGTGACGGTTGATACGAAATCGGTTTTGGATGAGAACCTTAAGTTCATCATGTCTGATACCGGTGAGACGGTTGCGGAGGTTGCTTTCTTTTCTCCTTCTGAATGGGACCGTGTAAAGAATGACGGTTGGGATCTTCTTGCACGTGATGCAGCTAAGGTTATCGCCTACCGCGGTAAGTTAGAACAAAGTACAACAACGGAAGGAAGTAATAAAATTGCTTCCCCTATAGAAAGGAAGGGAATAGATGAGTAAAGTACTGATACTGGAAGATGAGGAGTCTATTCGTAGTTTTATTGTTATCAACTTGAAGCGTAATGGTTTCGAAGTGATAGAGGCTGCGGATGGGCATGAAGCCCTTCACAAGTTAACCACGATTCCTGATATTGATATCGCCCTATTGGATGTAATGGTTCCAGGTATTGATGGATTTGAAGTATGTAGACGAGTTAGAGAAACCAATGAACGTTTGGGTATTATTTTTCTGACCGCCAAGGTTCAAGAGCAAGATAAAGTGTATGCTTTATCCGTAGGTGCTGATGACCATGTCAGTAAGCCATTCAGCCCGACAGAACTGATAGCTAGAATTCAATCCTTGCTGCGTCGAGTGAACGTTCATCGTGAACAGTCAGCGAAGGTCTCTTTTGTTTCAGGTCCTTTCACCCTGGATCTAATTTCCAAACATTTCAAGCGTGACAATGAAGCGATTGAACTGACGCCAACGGAGTTTTCATTAATTCAATTCTTTCTTGAAAAAGAAAATACACCACTCAGCCGCGATCTTCTGCTGGATCATGTGTGGGGTAAGGAGTATATGGGTGATCCCAAAATTGTGGATGTGAATATTCGTCGTCTGCGCCAAAAGATAGAAAATAATCCGTCGGAGCCAGAATTTTTGCAAACGGTATGGGGACACGGATATAGATGGAAAGGCCAAGTACAATGATTAAGAAGGGGATGCGCAGGCAAATCGTTCTACACTACATTCTTGTAGTTTTTTTGGCGCTTCTCCTTGTAGAAGTTATCTTCTTGCTTGCCATCAGAACGTATTATTATGACAGTGTTTATAGCAAGATAAAAAACCACATTACCATGGCAGAGACGTTCTACCATAAATATCAGTTAGGTGGCGATAACAATTCGAACCAGCTGCAAGAACTGCTGGATAGATTTTCGCTGAACAATACCGAACTGGAAGTATTGACCCTGAATGGGGATATGATTACCAGTTCAACTGGTTTTCAGCCTGACCGTACGATTACAACCAGTGACGTCCCAGAAGCAGTAGGAGGCAGTATTGGCCGCTGGGTAGGGCGCCAGAGTGGTACTAACGAGAGCGTTATGGCTGTATCTAAAATGTTACAGATTCACGGTCGTGATACGTATGTTCTAAGGTATCTTACTTCACTAGAAGGCATTAACAACGACTTGCTTAATCTTACATTACTGTCGATTGGAATAGGTGCAGCTGTCTTGGCTGTTGTTATCGTATTCAGCTTCGGACTTGCCAATTCTATCGTAAAACCGCTCAATAACATTACAGCAGTTTCAGCCCAGATGGCTAAGGGCAGATTTAATGTGCGAATTAAGGGGAATTACAAGTTTGAGATTGGTGATTTAGCTTCAACGCTGAATTATATGGCTCAAGAAATTGTGCGAAGCAATCAGATTAAGGATGATTTTATTTCTTCTATTTCACATGAGCTACGAACACCACTTACGAGTATCAAGGGCTGGAGTGAGACATTGATCTCTGGCGGCTATGATCCGGAGGAGACGAAGCTTGGTGTAAGTATTATTTCTAAAGAAAGTGAACGACTGATTGGTCTAGTGGAGGAGATTCTCGACTTTTCAAAGCTGCAGCAGAACCAAATGAAGCTATCCATTGGGATTGTTGACGTGAAAGTTTTACTTCAGGAGACGATACTGAATATTTGGGCTAAGGCGGAGAAGAAGCGTATCCACTTGCTTCTGGAATGTGAAGATGGGATCTATGTTAAAGGCGATGCTAATCGTCTAAAGCAAGTGTTCTTGAATCTGGTAGATAATGCTGTGAAGTTTTCCCATGAGGACTCCAGTATAGAATTGTCTGCGAAGAGACTGTCCTCAACTGAGACTGCTATCATGGTTCGTGATAGTGGAATTGGGATTAGTGAAGCGCATATTTCCAGAGTTAAAGACCGATTCTTTCAAGTGGATGCACTCAATGGGGGAACTGGCTTGGGGTTAGCGATCTCACAGCAGATTGTAGAACTTCATAATGGGACACTGGATATGGTAAGTGAGCTTGGAAAAGGGACGGAAGTTACCGTAATCTTACCACTTACTGAGAAACCACCTGAGGTCGTTTCAGATCAAGTAGTGCCAAATCAAGCTATATTACCTGATTCAGATGTCTAGGAGGTATGGAAATGGATGTCTTGGGGAACTCAATTAGGATTGTTCGCGGAGAACCCGACCGGACAGGTGATATCTTAAGTTTACTGCAGGAAGCAGCAAATTGGATGGAGCTAAACGGGATTAAACAATGGACTCCAGGACAATTCAATGAGTCTGATATTGCAGGCTATTTTAACGACAGGCATGTTTATCTTGCGCTTGACGATGATGTTGTAGTTGGAATGTTCACGTTACAATTTACTGACCCTCAATACTGGGGAGATAAAAATGACGACGCCTATGCTTATTTGCATAGGCTGGCTGTAGCGGGTACACACCGCAGTCAGGGACTTGGGAAGCATATGCTTAAGTATGCTGTGGTGCTAGCTAAAGAATTAGGGTGCAGAGGACTCAGATTTGATACCGTCGCACACAACATTAAACTCAATCGTTATTATCAAACCATGGGTTTTCATTACATGGGCACTAACGATATGGGAAATGGTCGTTTAGTGAACCTTTATGAGCATTTTGAGGAGACACCTGATCCCGATCGTCTGATTCTTAGATTTATGTCTGAATCGGACTTTGAACACTTGAAACGATGGAGTGTATCACCTGATTATCTGAAGCAGTGGGCCGGACCATCACTAACCTTCCCTCTTGACGATGACCAGCTTACTAAGTATTTGAGTGGAGCTAATCATCCAGCGAATTCTGACCGCTTGATCTTTTGTGCGGTGCATGAAGCTACTCTAAAGGTAGTGGGTCATATCAGCTTTTCAACCATAGACCGGTCTAATCGATTTGCACGAATAGGTAGGGTAGTTGTAGATCCAGATTGTCAGGGTAGAGGCTTTGGATCAAGGATGATGAATGAAATGCTTCGGATCGGATTTGAGAGCTTGGGGATGCATAGACTTTCCCTGGGTGCGTTTGCTTTCAACACCGTTGCCTTGAAAACTTACGAAGCCGTGGGCTTTAAGCGTGAGGGTGTTCAACGTGAGGCAGCGCTGTTTGGGGATAAATATGTAGATTGTGTGGAAATGAGCATGTTAGATAGAGAATGGACAGCACTTCAAAATTCATAAGATAAACCTCTAACAACCGAAGAGGCTGTTGCTCTGGTCATGATCGACCAGGACAACAGCCCCTTTTTATAAATATAAGAATGTATAACTTTCATACTATACATTATCCTTATATTTCTCGCATAAACGCTTACCGTCCATTTGGGACGCCGAAGGCGTTTTTGCTTGATACAGTATTTATCTATATAATGGTTTTTATGAAGGGAGAACTTCCCGTAGACGTCCTGTCTTCTCATAAACATCCTGAAATAGACGGGAGGGTTGGTTTCGAACCGCTGGCTTTGGAGCTACGGTTTCATAAGGCCCAACGACTACAATATTATTTATACTTCCCTTGATGACAGTCCCATCCTTAATAATTGCACCTTCGCCAATAATGGCATTTTCAATCTGTACTCCACGCCCAATGCGGACGCCAGGCATAATAACACTTTGTTTAATCTGGCTCATTTTTCCGATTTCTACACCGTTGAAGATTACAGAACGTTGTAAGCTGCCTTCTTGTGTGCAGAATTCATTCACGAGTGAGTCCGTTGATGGGATCTGAACACGTGGTTTATGGACAGCAAGCTTAGTCCGGCGGTTCCGGCTGTACATCGGCCAATGTGCTTTGTCGAGCTTCATGCCATTATTTTTTTGCAGAAGGTCCATGTGAGCTTCCCAGAGACTACCCACAGTTCCAACATCTCTCCAGTATCCTTTGAAGCGGTAAGCGAATAAATCATCATTCTGATCAAGCATCGTTGGTATAACATCTTTACCAAAGTCATGACTGGAATTCGGATTAGCTGCATCCCGCAACAAATGCTCCTTCAGATAAGCCCACTCAAACAGGTAAATACCCATGGAAGCCAAATTACTTTTAGGTACTTTAGGTTTTTCTGCAAACTCAGAAATTTTTAGTTCATCATTTACGTTCATTACGCCAAAACGACTGGCTTCATCCCACGGTACCTCCATTACGGAGATGGTTGCTTTTGCAGCTTTCCCTACATGATATTCTAGCATTTTCCGATAATCCATATGGTAAATATGGTCACCGGATAGAATGAGTACATGTTCTGGATTGCAGCTATCGATATATTCAATGTTCTTATAAATCGCATCAGCAGTTCCTGTATAGCTATCTCTGCCTTCAACACCGGAAGGAAGCAGGGTGACGCCTTTGTCCTTTTGACTATGTAAGCCCCAAGGTTCACCTTCTCCGATGTGCTCATGCAAGGATTCAGCTTCATACTGTGTCAGGACACCTACTGTATCAATTTTGGAATTTACACAATTACTTAGTGGGAAATCAATAATTTTGTACTGTCCACCGAAAGGGACTGCAGGCTTAGCCATACTGGAAGTTAAGGGAGCCAATCTGCGGCCTTCCCCTCCTGCCAAGAGCATGGCGATACAATCTTTTTTGTTATTCATTTGTTATCCCTCCCATTATTTTGTCAATGCTTGTAATATAAACTTACGACAAGCACTTGAAACGACATAGGTGAAGTATATTGCTGTGTAAAAAGAAAAATTACAATTAATATTTCTTTATCAGAAAATCTTTTGTTTTCACATCAAATCATTTTCAAAATGGTAATATTCGGTTAATGTAATAGGTACAAGCATTCAAAAAAGGTGGTGTAGAATTGGCTGAAATAGCAACAATCGATACCCTTCCGTCAGCTGCTGATATTTATTTGTTCCATGAGGGCACCAATTATCGCAGCTATTCTATGCTGGGTGCGCACACTGCCGCTGAAGAAGGCGTTACGGGCGTGCGCTTTACCGTGTGGGCTCCTCATGCGACATATGTAGGACTAGCTGGTGATCATAACGGCTGGGATGGAACACAGGACATGGACTCGTTATATAAGATACCCGATTCAGGATTTTGGAGTCGTTTTTTTCCGGGAATAAAGCCGGGAACTTTTTACAAATACAGGATTGTTGCCAGTGATGGCTCAAGCTTCCTTAAAGCTGATCCATTTGCCTTCAAAGCTGAGGTTCGCCCGGCGACTGCATCCGTTGTTACGGATCTCAGTGGTTACCGATGGGGAGATGCGGTATGGCGGAGAAAAAGTAAAGCTCCATATCATCAACCGATGAACATTTATGAGATGCATTTTGGAACTTGGCGTCAAAAAGAAGACGGAGAATTTTACAGCTATAAAGAAATGAGTGAATTATTAATTCCTTATTTGGTGGAAATGGGCTATACCCATGTTGAGTTTATGCCGCTAGCGGAGCATCCATACGATTTATCTTGGGGCTATCAAGGAACGGGGTATTTCGCGGCGACGAGTCGATATGGTGAACCCCACGAGTTGATGTATTTAATCGATCATCTGCATCAAGCTGGAATAGGTGTGATTCTGGATTGGGTTCCGGCTCATTTTGCAAAGGATGCTCACGGTTTAAGAATGTTTGATGGTTCACCCCTTTATGAATATGCAGATCCGATGTTGGCGGAAAAACCAGGCTGGGGAACTCTTTCCTTTGATTTCAGCAAGCCAGAGATTTCTTCGTTTCTCATCTCAAACGCACTCTTTTGGTTTGAGTATTATCATATTGACGGGATGCGTGTAGATGCGGTTACCAGCATGCTTCGTCTCGATTTTGAAAAGCAGGCTCATCAATATCGGCGGAATGTGAATGGTGGTCTTGAGAATTTAGAGGCCATTAAGTTTATTCAGAACCTGAATAAAGCGATATTTCAGTATTTTCCTAAAGCATTGATGATGGCAGAAGAATCCAGTGCTTGGCCGGGAGTTACTGCACCCGCTCATGAAGGTGGGCTAGGTTTCAATTACAAATGGAATATGGGATGGATGAATGATACATTGGGCTACATAGAACATGATTTCTGGGGGCGTCCATATCATCATAATTTATTAACGTTCCCAATATGTTATGCTTATGCCGAAAATTATGCATTACCGCTATCGCATGATGAGGTTGTACATGGTAAGAAGTCGTTGCTCGATAAAATGCCGGGTTCTTATGAACAAAAGTTCGCAGGACTTAGGCAGCTGCTTGGTTATCAAATATCCCATCCCGGAAAGAAACTCCTGTTTATGGGGGGAGAATTTGGTCAATTTATCGAATGGAAGGATCAGGAACAGTTGGATTGGCTGCTGCTGGACTATGAGAGCCATCGCGGCATGCTAGCCTATACTGCTGCTCTTAATAAATTGTATCGCTCGGAGAAAGCTCTGTGGGAGCTTGACCATTCTCAAGAGGGTTATCAATGGATTGATGCAGATGACAATGAGCAAAGCGTAATTTCATATATGCGTAAAGGTAAGAAGCCTGGAGATACCTTACTGTTTATTATCAATTTTCAACCTGCCCAGCGTCAACAGTATCGTATAGGTGTCCCACGTCAAGGGACTTATGAAGAAATCTTTAGCTCGGAAGATGTAGCATTCGGAGGCTCCGGTATACACAATGCACCTCAGAAGAGCAAAAAGTTGGAATGGCATAATCAGGTGAACAGCATAGAGCTAACATTACCGCCTCTTAGCTTCCTAGTGTTTAAGAAAACAGCACGAGTGGGTAAGAGTAAAGAGGCAAATGAGCAATAGTTCAAAGCAAGTATAGAGAATCCGTACACTTTAAAGGGGGAAATAATCATGAAAGTTTTATTTGCCGCAGCTGAAGCTCATCCATTTATCAAAACGGGTGGCCTGGCCGATGTCATTGGGGCATTACCTAAAGCGCTGAAGGGTGCCGGGGTGGATGTACGAGTGATTTTGCCTAAATATCGTGGGATTCCTGAAAAGTTTACTTCGAAAATGGAACATTTAACGGAAGTTTATGTGCCAATCGGCTGGCGTAATCAATACTGTGGGATCGAACATATGGTTTATGACGGTATTCCGGTATACTTTATCGACAATGAGTACTATTTTGGGCGGGACGGAATTTACGGATATATGGATGATGGTGAACGCTTCGCGTTTTATAATCGTGCGGTGCTGGAGTGCCTGCCGGCTATTGATTTTCAGCCTGATGTCTTGCATTGCCATGATTGGCATGCGGCTGTGATCCCAATGCTGCTTCAGGGACATTATCGACACAATCCATTTTACAGCGAAATGCGAAGTGTATTTACTATACATAACCTGTTGTATCAGGGAGTGTTTCCTTATGAGGTGCTTGGGGAGCTATTAGGTCTCGACAGCAGTTATTTTGGAGGCGTGGAGTATTACGGGAATGTGAATTTCTTAAAAGGTGGCATTGTATACAGCGATCGTGTCACCACCGTTAGTCCAACCTACTCAGAAGAAATCCGGACCCCATATTATGGTTATGGGCTCGATGGATTGTTAAATGCGAGAGCGGATGTGTTAAGCGGTATTGTGAATGGGATTGATACGAAAAGTTATAACCCTGCAACAGATACAAGTCTTGTTACACGTTATCGTTCTAATCTGGCTAAGAAAACGGAGAACAAGCTAGCCCTGCAAGAGGAATTAGGATTACCTGTGGATGCTAATATTCCTATGGTTGCCATGGTTACTCGTCTTGTGGATTCCAAAGGCTTAGATCTGCTTACTCGAGTATTGGATGAGCTACTCTATAATGATGACATTCAATTTGTTCTGCTGGGAACGGGGGATGAGTCCTATGAGCGGTGGTTCAAGGAGGCAGCTTGGCGTTATCCGACAAAGTTATCTTCACAAATCCTGTTTAATGATGCACTCTCACGCAAAATATATGCCGCTAGCGATATCTTTCTCATGCCTTCCAAGTTTGAACCTTGTGGGATCAGTCAACTTCTCGCATTGCGTTACGGAAGCATACCAGTAGTTCGGGAAACGGGTGGTTTAAATGACACTGTCCAAGCTTACAATGAAAAATCCGGGGAAGGTAATGGCTTCACATTCAGCAACTACAATGCCCACGATATGATGTTTACGCTTCGCCGGGCGATCTCTTTATTTAAGCAGCCTGAACACTGGAAAAAGATTACGAAAAACGCGTTCGCTGGCGATTACAGCTGGAATGTATCCGCTCAGCAGTACATTGATATTTATAATGAAATTACGGATTAAAGGTTTATCCTATTCTCTAACCGTTTAATAAGGAGTACTCTTGAAGTTTGACTCATACTTCAGGAGTACTCTTTTTTATGGGAATAATGGAGATCTAGCCGCATGATTTGGTTAAGTTAGGGAATAGTAAAAATGTATAAAATTATATAAAATTTGAATAAATGTTGAATAATTATTTTCTGAACAATGAATCATTTGCTTTGAAACCCATTAAAAGGAAGTTATTGTCACAATTATGCCTTTGCATATTCATGCGTTCTGATTTATAATAAGTCGGTCAAAGAGACAACTTGGATTTTTTTCATAAGAATAGGGGAGATATAGAAATGAACAAATGGGGTAAACTTGGTTTAGGTATGATATTAGCGGTAGGTCTGTTGTCAGGCTGCGGTCAAAATAAAAATGATAATGATACCGCTGCAACTGGTAATGCTAATTCCGGTGGGGCTACTAAGAAGCTTACAATGGGAACAAGTGCTGATTTTCCTCCATACGAATTCCATAAAGTAGTAGACGGTAAAGATACTATCGTGGGCTTCGACATCGATATTGCTAAGGAAATTGCTGCTGATATGGGCGCTGAACTTGTAATTAAGGACTTGCCATTCGATTCACTGCTAAACGAATTGTCCAGCGGAAGAGTAGATATTGTAATTTCTGGACTGAGCCCAACTGAAGAACGTAAAAAGGCAGTTGACCTTTCAGACATTTATTACAAAGCTGAACAAGCCATTGTTGTGCGCGAAGCAGATAAAGATAAATACGCCACTATGGACGCTGTAAAAGGTACGAAAATTGGTGTGCAGACTGGATCAATTCAAGAAGAAATCGCTAAAGGGATCGAGGGAGCGAAGATCACTTCTCTTGGTAAAATCTCCGAAATCGTTCTACAATTGCAATCCAATCGTGTAGATACTGCTATCATTGAAGGACCTGTCGCCAAATCATTCGTTAAGAATGTTCCTGGTCTTGTAATTACTGATGCTAAGCCGGAAGTTGAAGACGATGGTTATGCAATTGGTATTAAGAAAGGCAATAAAGAGCTTTTGGATCAAGTAAACAGCACACTGACACGTTTAAACTCAGAAGGTAAAATTGATGAGTATGTGACGGCAGCTAGTGAGCTTGCAGATAGCACGAAGTAAAGAAACAACGGATATTTTTTAAGTCTGCTAAAGTAAATTGTATGTGTATACAGAAAATAGCGGCAATAGCTATTTTCTATTTTTTTGGAGATGGGAGGATAGGTTATGGATATTACTTTATTTAAAATGGCTTATGATTATCGTGATTTTTTCCTGACCGGTTTGCAGTATACTTTGTTACTTGCCGTTCTGGGTGTCTTCTTTGGTTTTATTCTAGGAATTATCGTTTCATTGCTGCGTATGTCCAAATGGGGTGTGCTTCGCTTCTTGGCAACAGCCTGGGTAGAATTCCTTCGTGGCACGCCTATGCTTGTACAACTTTTCCTAATCCACTATGGATTGGCTACGTTCGGTATTGAGTTTACACCGATTCAGTCGGGGGCAATCACTTTATCCATTAACAGTTCTGCTTACCTTGCAGAGATTTTCCGTGCTGGGATACAGGGGGTAGATCGCGGACAAATGGAGGCAGCCCGTTCGCTTGGAATGAAGCAAGGGATGACTATGCGTCATATTATTCTCCCTCAGGCACTGAAAAGTGTTCTTCCGGCAATCGGAAATGAATTCATCACCATTATCAAGGAATCATCGATTATTTCTTTTATCGGCGTTACGGATTTGATGTTTCAAGCCCGTACGGTTACAACGATTTCATACGATGGTATGACACCACTGGTAATAATCGCATTTATGTACTTTGTACTGACATTTACGCTATCCAAGATCCTTGGCAGATTGGAAAGGAGGCTGAATACCGATGATCGCCGTTAAGAACTTGCAAAAAAATTATGGGAAGCTGGAAATTCTCAAAGGGATTGACTTGGAGATTCATAAGGGTGAGGTCGTCGTCGTGATCGGACCGAGTGGATCGGGTAAAAGTACCTTCCTGCGTTGCTTGAATTTACTGGAGCAGCCAACAGGTGGCGAAATCACGTTTGAAGGTGAATCGATTACCTCTAAAAAACATGATATTAATGTCACACGTGAGAAGATGGGGATGGTATTTCAGCAGTTTAACCTCTTTCCTCATAAAACAGTTCTGCAAAATATTACTCTCGCACCTATTAAGGTGAGAAAGCAGCAGCAGGCTGAAGCAGATAAATTTGCAATGGAGTTACTGAAAACCGTAGGGCTGGAAGATAAGAAGGATGCTTATCCAGCTCAGCTATCCGGAGGACAGAAGCAGCGGATCGCGATTGCCCGTGCGCTGGCGATGCAGCCCCATGTGATGCTCTTTGACGAGCCAACCTCAGCACTTGACCCAGAGATGGTCGGTGAGGTGCTGGAGGTTATGAAGAAGCTTGCAGAAGATGGGATGACAATGGTCATTGTTACGCATGAGATGGGCTTTGCCCGCGAAGTGGGCGACCGTATTCTATTTATGGATGGCGGCGTCATTGTAGAGCAGGGTACACCTGCTCAAGTCTTCGGGAATCCTCAACATGCACGTACGCAGGATTTTTTAAGTAAAGTGTTATAATAAGTTAAATTGCAGCGGCACTCGGACAAGTTATCCGGGCGCCGCTTTATTTTTTTAACAGTTGCGTTAATTGAGGATATAATGGACTGAGTTCATTTATTTATGTAAACCATGTATAATAGATGGTCAATCAACTTGAAAAGGAGTACATACATAATGAGAGATGATCTGCGCCGGATAGGCATTATCGATATTGGTTCTAACTCCATACGTCTTGTAATCTATGATACAACGCCGGAGGGAGGCTATAAGATCATCAAGGAGTGTAAGTACTCTGCACGTCTTAGTGAGAAGATTACGAAGGAAGGTCGACTGGAGCAGAAGGATATGGAGACCATTATTCCTGTCTTGCGTCAGTTTAAGGAGATCTGCAATGCTTTTGAAGTGGAGACTATACGTGCGGGTGCTACAGCGGCAATCAGAAACGCAGCTAACTCTAATGAAATTATTACTTTCTTGTCAGAAGCTTCTGCGATTCCAATAGAGGTTATAAGTGGTCATCAGGAAGCTTACTTTGGCTTCTTAGGAGTCATAAACGCTTTTAATGTTGAGGATGGTTATGTCATAGATATTGGTGGCGGCAGTACTGAAATCACACTTTTTCGCGGACGCCGTTATCAACATAGCATTTCCTTTCCATTTGGAGCGGTGAATACAAACCTGATGTTCGGACAAGGTGGTAACTGGAACGGAGATCAGATTCACAAGCTGGAGACTTTTGTTCTGGGGAGATTGGTAGAACATGATTGGCTTAACGCAACAGCGGGTCTTCCGTTATTTGGACTGGGAGGGACGGTGCGTTCTTTAGGCAAACTGGATCAAAAAATGAGAGCATACTCATTACCTAACTCGCATGGTTACACCATGGCTAGTGAGACGATTGAGCATTTTATGAACACATTACCTTCAATGCCTTACGATAAACGTAAAGATTTAGATGGGCTGTCTAAGAGCCGAGCAGATATCATTGTATCCGGGTTAATTATTTTCCATACGGTATATCAGTATATTGGTGCTAGCCAGGCTGTAATCAGCGGTGAAGGGCTTAGAGAAGGCATGCTTCATGATCTACTGAAGCCGGAGCAACCAGTGCGAGATAGTGCGCTTGAATACAGTTTAAATACGATCATTCGGTTTGATATTCGTACCTCTAAGCGGTATTTGGATCATATCAACAAGCTTGCGCTAAGTCTGTTTGATGCATTCAAGGATGAGGAGAATAAAGCTGAACATGAGATGTTGATTTATGTATCCATCATGCTGCATCGAACGGGATCTAACATTAACTATTATCAATCCAAACGTCATACCCTGTATTGGCTAATGAATTCACCGATTCGTGGGCTAACACACCGTCAGCTTATCCTATGCGCGATGATTGCCTCGTATAGCACAAAAAGCCGGAAGCAGAAATTGTCCCAAATGTATAAGGACATTTTACTGCCTTCCGACGAAGAGTGGATTCATAAGCTCGGATCGCTTGTTCAGCTAAGTATTGCACTGGACAGCACCGAGATCGGGATTGTAAGTGACTTGAAAGCTAATCTACACGGCAATTCACTTCATCTGGACCTTGAGGGCGCCTCAGCACTTCTGATCGGTCTAGAGGACATTGAGAACGCCTTAAAGGCATTTAAGAATGCTTGGGCGGTAAAGGTAAAACTCGGGTTCCCTTCCAACGTGTAACATCCATAGCTGCGAACTGGCTCCGGAAAGGGGCCTTTTTGTCGTCTGGTTGCTCGTAATATCCGTTAGGCTGTAAGAAGCTGGCCTTCACATTATCTTTAAGGGATAGTTCAAGAATCTTAACTATCTGTTTACGAATATTGCTGTCTTTGACTGGGCACATCAGCTCGATCCGGCGGGTTAGGTTTCTTGTCATCCAGTCTGCACTGGATAAATATACCTCAGGCTTTCCGCCATTTTCAAAATAGTAAATTCTTGAATGCTCCAGAAAGCGGTCGACAATACTGCGAACCGTAATGTTCTCGCTCAAGCCCTCAATCCCCGGACGAAGACAACAAACTCCCCGAACGATTAAATCGATAGATACACCGGCCTGTGCAGCACCATATAAATCGTCAATGACTTGTTGATTGGAGAGAGAGTTCATTTTGGCAATGATACGTGCAGGTCTGCCAGCTGCAGCATGCTCCGCTTCACGGTGCATCAGCTTTTGTAAGGAAAGACTCATATTCGTCGGAGCAACAATAAAGGAGTTCCAGTCAAAATTGGCGGAATAACCAGTCATTTGATTAAATAGCTCAGAAGCATCGAGTCCAATATCGCTTTGAGCGGTAAATAGACTGAGATCCGTATATACTTTGGCGGTACTGTCATTGTAGTTTCCTGTGCCTACATGCACGTAACGACGTAATTCTTGACCTTCCTGACGGACGATCAAAGTAACTTTGGCATGTGTTTTGAGTCCAACTAAACCATAAACGACATGACATCCGGATTTTTCGAGTTGGCGAGCCCAAGCGATGTTACGTTCCTCATCAAACCTGGCCTTTAACTCTACAACCACAGTTACCTGTTTCCCGGATTCAGCAGCATTAGCGAGTGCAGTGATCAGCGGAGAGTTTCCACTAACCCGGTACAAAGTCATCTTAATGGCCATCACCTGTTCATCCTCTGAGGCTTGAATGATAAAGTCTGTCATCGCGTCAAAGGATTCGTAAGGGTGGTAGACCAGGACATCCCTCTCACGCAATACCTCAAAGAAATCCTCATTTTCTTCAAATTCAGCAGGGTAGACGGGCTCAATGCTTGGATAGTTTAAGTAACTAAAGCCTTTAATACTTCCGGCGAAATTACGAAGGAAACTTAGATCTAGCGGACCTTCAATTTCGAATACGAAGTCCTCCAGTTCAAACTCAGCTTGCAGCTGTTCCAAAGCATAAGGATGGATGCCTTTTTGTACTTCAAGTCTTGCTGGGACACCGCGACGACGCTTGCGAAGTTCTTTTTCAATCTCCTCTAGAAGATCCTCGGCCCCTTCTTCGTCGATCGTGAGATCAGAGTTGCGGGTCAAACGAAATTCACTAACAGCCACAGGCTCGTAACCACTAAATAATGTTTGAATGTGATGACGAATGACATCCTCTATAAATACGAACTGCCGTTTCTTACTGTTTGATCGGTGCGGAAGAGGGATACATCTCGGCAGATTTGATGGAATTTGCAGAATTGCAAAAAAAGGCTCCTCTTCAAGGCCATTCTTACGAGTAAGAACTACTGCTAAATAGATGAATTGGCTATGAACGAGTGGAAACGGTCGACTTTGGTCAACAGCCATTGGTGTAAGTACAGGATAGATAATATCCCGGTAATATTGTTCTATGGACTGTTCCTGTGCATGAGTTAGATCCTCATAATCCACAAAAACGATTCCTTCTTTATGCAAGCTCCGTGAAATATCACGGAAAATCCGGTATTGATCGGCAACAATTTTGGTAACTCTCTTTATGAGACGTTTGTACAACCCGGAAGGGGTGTAGCCAGTGAAATCTTTTTTCGTATACCCCGCCCGGATTTGATCTTGAATTCCTGCTACTCGAACACTTATAAATTCGTCCAGATTACTTGAGACAATAGCCAGAAATCTAGCGCGTTCCATAAGCGGGTTATCTGGGTCTTGCGCTTCTTTAAGCACGCGTCGGTTAAACTCGATCCAGCTCAAATCTCTATTGAGGTAAGCAGTGGCTGGACTGCTTTGGTTGTTTTTATTCTCTTCTGTATTCATGAGACCTCCAAATATGATTCGTTATCTATATCTAATCTATTTATCATATTCTATCATTCTACTATTGGATAAAGCATGAAATGTTAACGCTATGTAAAATCTTCGGGAAATTTATATGATATTTTTAAAAAAAAGGTGCATGAATCTTTATACGAAGTTTACATAACAAAAAATATGTTAACTGAAATCTGAAAAGATGACAAAATTGAAACTTGATATTTCGTAATGGTAACAATTACATAGGCACAGGTTACAAAATTGTGATATATTAAGTCCTGTCAGTTTTACAAAAGACCACAACACACCAAGAAATCACACAGGATGTACATAGGTACTCAAAATGTACACGAGCGTATACGGAAGTCATACCGTTCACGCCCATCTAATGAGGAGGCAATTATGAAGAACAAATTCAGAACAATTAAAGCCCTTGCTGCAGTAATGGGAATCAGTGCATTGTTGCATGCTGTACCAGCACATGCAGACAGCGTTCATATCGCTAAAGAAGGCAATACTTTTTATACTTTATCCAAGCAATACAATGTAGGTATGAATGAATTAATGAAAGCAAACCCAAACGTTGCAGCACTTAATATTTACGAAGGTCTTGAGATTACGATACCTAGTAAAATGCAGGCTGAGTCCGTAACCACAACTACAACTGACAATTCACCAGTGATTACACCAAATCTGAATGTAAACTCAGGGACCAAAACAGTTGAAGCATGGGGTAAGACCTTTAATTATGACAAAACGATTCAAGTTAAAGCATCAGCTTATTCTTCAGCAAGCAGTGAGAACGGCGGATGGGGTGCTGTAGATTATTTCGGAAATCCTCTCAAGCTTGGTACTATTGCAGTTGATCCAAATGTGATTCCACTCGGTACCAAAGTGTTGGTAACAGGTCATTCACATGATGGATTGCCTAAAGATGCTTTCTTAGCTACGGCAACAGATGTGGGCGGTGCTATAAAGGGTAATCGTATAGATATCTTTATCCCTGGTAGCCAAAGCTTTGTATCATCTTTTGGTTATCAATATGTACAATTATACATTGTTAAATAGAGAGATAAAAATAGAAAGACTTATATAGATAAATATGAGATATGAAAAGTTCTAAAAAGATAAATAGGAAACGGAGGGAGTCCTTAGCGGCTACCTCCGTTTTTTTTAGAAAATATCATTAAGTCTATGTTTGTGGGGATACTTTATTTACTTTTGGACACCTGTAGTAATTGAGGAACAGTAACGAATGTATAACCCCGTTTGCGCATAATAGTGATTACTTCAGGCAAGGCTTGAATCGTTCCTTGTAGTTGACTACCAGGACCGCCTCCACCGTGTTGAAGAATAATCGCTCCTCTTCCAATATGAGCTAGAATGTTATTTCTAACTTGGTTTTTGGAAAGTCCCTTCCAGTCCAAAGAGTCAACATTCCAATTCACCAGCGTGTAGCCATGATTTTTTGCCCACTTTAACTGTTGTTCACTGATGTCCCCATAGGGTGGGCGAATTAGACGAGGTTTATATCCCGCCAAGGTTTGTATAATATTTTCGGTCTTAATGATTTGTGTTCGAAAATCATTCATCTCTAATTTCACAAACTGAGGGTGGTTATACGAGTGATTACCAATCGCATGACCTTCTCTAATCATCCTTTTTACCAATGCTGGATGTTTTTTTGCTCTACTTCCCACCACAAAGAAGGTTGCCTTGACATGATATTTTTTTAGGATGTTTAGCAATTGGGGGGTAAATCTTGGATCAGGAACATCATCAAAAGTAAGTGCGATGACTTTATTCCGAGGTCCACTTGTCTTAAAAGTTTCTGGATATTTGTGTAATAGCTGACTTAACGTTAGACCTTTAGTGTTCTTGTTGTTGTTAAGCGTCGAACTATTTGTAGCAGCGCTACCAGCTGAAATTGCCTTATCTTCGTCTGAAACGGGTGCGCTTTGTGTTTGTTTTTGCGGAGTTTTCTGACTCTGCGCAGGCGCTGACGCAACCTCTGAAGAATAGGTTGGGAATAGCAGAGTTATGATTGTTCCTAATATTACAAGCAGTTTCTGACCTCTCCGTTGAAAATACATCCCCATCTGCCTCCTTTACTACCTGATCACCGTCATATTCTTAATTGTTATCTCCATAGATGGGTAGATTTATGCTGATAACAATACAGTATTGGTTAAGATTTCTTGAAGGAACTAATGCGTGTATACTAATAGAACGGGGAATTCCCGAGTCAATTATAGATTACGGAAGGATGGAGACATGAATGTCTGATTTGTTTGCACCGTATGAATTGAAGGGGTTATCGCTGAAGAATCGTATTGTTATGCCACCTATGTGCCAGTATTCGGTGGATAAAGAGGATGGCATCCCTAATGATTGGCATTATGTTCATTATGTAAGCCGTGCTATTGGCGGTACAGGATTTATTATCGTGGAAATGACTGGCGTACATCCAGACGGTAGAATCACTAATCGAGATACAGGGATTTGGAGTGATTCACAAATTGAAGCTTATCGTAGAATCACAGATGGTGTGCATGCGTATGGATCAAAAATCGCTGTTCAATTAGGACATGCTGGACGGAAAGCCGTGGATGCAGAGCCGCCAGTAGCTCCATCAGCAATTCCTTTTGATTCTAAATCTAAAACGCCACAGGCTCTTTCTAAGGATGGGATTTCAGAGTTGATCGAGGCTTTTCGTGAAGGTGCGCGCAGAGCTGTGGAGGCAGGATTTGATACGGTTGAAATTCATGGTGCACACGGTTATTTAATTCACCAATTTCATTCACCATTGACCAATATTAGAAAAGATGAATATGGCCAAGATCCTGCGCTGTTCGGAGAACAGGTAGTTAAAGCTGTCCGAGAAGTAGTTCCTGTGGACATGCCATTGATTATGAGAATATCTGCTAAGGAATATGTAGAGGGCGGATATGATGCTAATTATGCCCTGGATATTTGCCGCCGGTATAAGAATGCTGGTGTGGATATGTTCCATGTTTCTTCAGGTGGGGAAGGTCCAATAGGTTCAAATGGCGGGCCCAATGCCGGACCTGCTTATCAAGTGGATCTGGCAGAGTTTATCCGCAGTGAATTACAGGTGCCAGTAATTGCAGTAGGGCGGCTTGAATCTTATTCTGAGGCACAGTCCATTGTCGCGGAAGAACGGGCGGAGCTGGTAGCAGTTGGCCGTGGGATGTTGAGTGATCCATATTGGGCTTTACATGCGGAAGAATCGCTTGGAGGCGTTCATAACGTACCCAAACCTTATGAACGTGGGATCTGGAAAAAAGGATAGCTCGCTTTGAATGTGAAGTTTGTCACAGATTTTATGTTCCTTCTAAGGCAATCTTAATAAAGATAAAATTTGAAGGAGCTTGATAACGTGGGGATGGTTTTAAGTAACGATAGGCTAACAGACGGAGTGTACCACCTTAAGGTTGAAACGAATAGTGGCGGTAAAATGGGTCAATTCTACATGTTACGGGCATGGGGAGCTTATCCCATCCTTTCCAGACCGTTAAGTATACATGAAGTGAACGAAGATAGTATTGAATTTTTATATCACGTAGTAGGGGAAGGTACAGAGATATTTTCTCGTTTGACTCCTGGTGATTCTGTGGAGCTTGAAGGACCTTTTGGTACGGGATTCCCGCAGGTAGAAGGGAAGGTTGCACTTATCGGTGGTGGGATCGGAATAGCGCCGCTATATTATTGTGCAAAGCAGCTCCCCGGTTGTGATGTCTTTCTAGGATTTAGTCGGGAGGCTTATCGGACAGAAGCCTTTCGTCCACTGGCTGCCGAGCTTACAGTAGATGTAGGCGGATTTATTTTGGATCGTGTAGACTTTAGTCAATATGATCATATTTTTGTCTGCGGTCCGCACCCAATGCTTAAAGCTGCACAGCTTAAAGGCATAGCAGCTGAAGAGGCAGGCAGCAAAACAAAAGTTTACCTCTCTCTAGAGAACCGAATGGCTTGCGGTATTGGTGCTTGTCTTGTCTGCAGTGTTTCATGTCGTGATGGACAACGAAAAGCCTGTGCAGACGGACCTGTGTTCCTTTCAGAGGAGGTGATTTTCCATGACTAAGATGAGCACAACAATTGCAGGCGTGCATTTTAAGAATCCGATTGTAATGGCTTCAGGCACATTCGGCTTTGGTCGTGAGTACGGAAAGCTGTATGATGTATCTTTACTAGGTGGAATCTCAGGGAAAGGGCTCACCCTCCATCCAAAAGCAGGTAATCCTGGCACTCGAGTATATGAGACAGCCTCTGGTATGCTGAATAGTGTAGGATTGGAGAATCCTGGTGTATCTGCGTTCTTGGAAAAAGAATGCTCTTATTGGGAAACACTCGATACCGCTCGTTTGGTGAATCTTGGGGGCGGGACGCTTGAAGATTACGTACTTGGAGCAGAAATGATCCAACGTGATGCTGATCTGCGATCAAGCTTAGGTAAAACAGCTGTTGATATGATTGAGTTGAATATTTCCTGTCCAAATGTAAAAGAGGGTGGAATCGCATTTGGGATCAAGACTTCTGAAGCTCAAAAAGTAGTACAAGCTGTTAGACGTGCTACTAAGCTGCCACTTGCGGTAAAGCTGTCTCCAGGTGCTGAGAATATCGTTGAAATGGCGCACATGTGTGAGGAAGAGGGAGCAGATGCCGTCTCTCTGATTAACACTATTTCCGGTATGAAGATTGATGTAAGACGGAGAAGCAGTGTGTTTAATAACTTGTATGCGGGACTGTCCGGTCCAGCGATTAAGCCAGTGGCTTTGCGCATGGTGCATCAGGTTGCTCAGAACATATCTATTCCGGTGATCGGAATGGGGGGCATCACCACAGCTACTGATATTATTGAATTTATTATGGCAGGTGCTTCGGTAATTCAGGTGGGAACCTACAATTTCATGAATTTAAGAGCGGGCAGTCAGCTTGTTGAAGAGCTTGAGCAATTCATGGTGCAAGAAAATATTCAATCCTTGAATGAAATACGTGGCATTATATAAAGTAGAGTAGTGAGGAGATACTATTGGCTTCTAACAAGATTAATCCTGATGATATTGAGCTGACGGCGACGGCTGTCGGACGTGATCTCTTGCTCGTAATTTGTGGTGGCGTTCATCATATCGGAGCGTCAAGTACGGCTTATCTAAATGGAGAGCAGGTTGAGGTGCAAACCTCTGCGGTTCCTCACCATAAAGAGCACACGATAAGCGAATCAATTGCGGTCAAGGTAGCGGAGGCGCTGAACAAGACGGTCACAGTTGTTATGGGCATTCATTACGACGAGATCACGAAAGAAGGCATTATGGAAGTCGTAGAAATTGTAAATAATAAAGTTAATCAATATTTAGCGCAACAAATTTGAAACGGGATTGGCAATTCTGCGTAAAAGATATCAAGTGAGTTTTTAAATTATCTTTTGGAGGAATGAAACCATGTCTATATTTAAAAGATTGCGCGATTTAACGATGTCTAATGTGAATGCGATTATTGACAAAGCAGAAGATCCAATTAAAATGACGGATCAGTACATTCGTGATATGACCGAAGATTTAGAAGATGCAGAAAAAGCGGTAGCGGCTCAAATCGCTATTGAAAAGAAATTTAAGCAGCTGTATGAAGAACAGGAAGCGCTTGTTAACAAACGTACACAACAGGCACATGCTGCAGCTCAAGCTGGTAATGTTGATCTCGCTCGCCGTGCTCTGGAAGAGAAAAAGGCTGCTGAAGCTAAATTGGTAGAATACAAAGCTAGCTTCGATCAAAACAAAGCCTCTGCGGATAATCTTCGTGGGAAGCTTGACGAAATGCGCAAGCAACTTACTCAAATGAAGAACAAACGCGAAAGCTTGGTCGCTCGTTATAATGCTGCCAAAGCTCAAACTGAAATTAATAAAGCGATGAGCGGCTTCAGCTCTGATTCCGCATCTGCTGGTCTGAAGCGTATGGAAGAAAAAATGCTGCAAGCTGAAGCTCAAGCAGAAGCCAGCAACGAAATGAGCTCGGGCAACAAATCACTTGATGATGAGTTCGAGAAGCTGAACAAAGATCAAGCAGTAGAAGATGAATTGGCTGCTCTGATGAAACAATATGAGAAGCAATAACATTTGATCTTAGCCGTTTCACGGCTGATGTTCACAGGCGAAGGGGAGACAGGAATATCGTTTCCACTTCGCTTTATCTATGCTTATGACAGGCATGCAAAATGAATAAGCGGGGGCTATTTGAATGGATTTCCATATCCTGGTGTCCATGGTCGTGTGGACGGTGAGCGGTGCGGTGTTACTGTTTGTGCTAATGTTTGTGGATTCACTTTTCACTCGATACAATGATCTAGAAGAGTTAAAGGCTGGAAATATGGCAGTTACTACACGTTTTGTGATGAAGCTATTAGCACAGGCATTCATTTTATCGTCATCGATAGCTGCATCTAACAGTTTGCCAGATGCTTTGCTGGTCTCGATTGTATCTTTTTTTCTTTTGCTTATATTGGAAAGAACAGTCCGTCTTCTCTTAGCTAAATGGGGGAATCTGGACCTGGATCATGGGACACAGCTTGGCAAAATCGGATACGGCTTATTATCAGGCTCACTGCAAATTACGGGAGCTTTAATTATTTCTGCATTTATGTAGGGGGAATGATCAAATTGAGTATATGGAAACGTATAGGTAATCTTTTCTCCAAACCAGTGCCTCAGGAAGTACAGAAAAGTATGCTTAATTTGTCTCCCGGAGACATCTGTGAAGTATCACTCGTTACCTACGAGGTAACCGGCAGAACTCATAATCGTGGACGAAACGCAGTAGTACTGACGTTAAGAGATGGTAGTCAAATTGCCTATTTGCATATTGAGGAGCGGGAACAGCTACAATATGGTTTGTATAAACCTATCAATGGGCGCTTAGATAATCCTGCTGAAGTTCCAACAACTCTTGAACTGGATGATTATACATTTTTTCTGGAGGAAGAGTATGAAGGATATGTTGCTGTTGCTGGCCAAACCCCTTTTATGAATGGTGGAGAACAGCATGTATGGCAATATCAGTCAGACGACTCTCGGCTTCTGCGTGTGGAATGGCAACATGGACGGTTCATGCTTTATGAAGGAGAAAAAGTAATTCCTGGTGATGTAAAGGTAATTAGAGCATCCTAGAAATGAGTCGTAGGAGATGTGATCTTTTGATCGCATCTTTTTTTGTGCAATTTTGTAGTTGAAATAGGTAAAGGATTTTGCCGTTTCCGCAATTCATTTATCTTCAGGATGTCTCATGTTAAAATAGTACCTATTATACTGAAAAATGGACGATTTAGAGCGGAGGCATTTGTATGGAGGATCAAAAATTTCAGCGCAGAGCACTTCAAGTAAAAGAGGCACAAGCTAAAATAATTAAATTTGCTAATCCGTTAGAGCCACAGAAGGTCCCGTTAAATGAGTGTTGTGGTCGCTATTTAGCTGAGGAAGTAATTGCTCCGCATCCTTTCCCAGCGTTTAACCGTTCAAGCATGGATGGATATGCGATTATCGCAGCGGATACGAATCTCTGTGTAAATGGACAAGTCGTATGGTTAGAAATGGTGGACAATATTCCATGTGGCGCTGTGCAATCTGTAGATATTACTTCGGGAACAACAGCAAGAATAATGACAGGAGCACAAGTTCCGTCAGGGGCAGATACTGTAGTAATGCTGGAAGTAACGGAGACACGTGTGGAGGATGGAAAGACTTTCGTTGGTATTCGTAAGAAGCAGGAAGCGAAGTCTAATATCACACCGATGGGGCTGGAGTTAAGTCCTGGCGAGCTAGTGCTGCCAGCGGGACGATTAATCTCTGCGGGGGATATCGCTGTTCTGGCAGCGTTTGGTATACATACAGTGAAAGTCTATCGTCGGCCTAAGGTGGCAATCTTTGCGACAGGAACAGAGCTGCTAGAGGTACATGAACCGTTACAGCCCGGGAAAATTCGAAACAGCAACTCACCGATGCTCGAGGCTTTAGTTAAAGAGGCGGGCGGGGAGCCAGTGATGCTGGGATCCATTGTGGATGATCTGGAGCTGGCCCGAAGTAAAGTGCAGATGGCGCTGGAAACTTATGATTTCGTAATCACAACGGGTGGTGTATCGGTAGGTGATTATGATATTATGGGCGATTTGGTACGTGAACAGAGTGGAGATATGTTGTTTAATAAAGTGACGATGCGTCCGGGGAGCGTTACCACTGCTGCTGTTAGAGGGGGAAAGCTGCTGTTAGCCCTATCAGGTAATCCAGGTGCTTGTTTCGTTGGGTTTCAATTGTTCGCACGTCCGGTTATCAGATTAATGCAAAGTGCCTCACAACCCTTCTTGCCTGAATGGAGAGCTACACTTGGTGCAGATTATAATAGAGTGAATAACTTTACCCGATTTGTTAGAGCACGACTAGAGATCCGGGATGGTAGTCTTTATGCCTTTCCAGCAGCTATCGACGAATCTTCTGTGACGGTCACGATCAAGGATAGCGATTGTCTGATAGTTGTTCCACCTGAGGAAAATGGAATATATGCGGGAGCTAAAGTAACTATTATCAAGCTTCCTGGAGAAATTCGCGGATAGGATAAACATGAAATGTACTCTTTACATTAACAATAGAACGGAAATAGCTAATGAACTAATATGCCAACGATATTATTTACAACATTTCAACATATGAAAAATTCACAATAGAAAAGCCAATGATTCAACATAATGCTAATCCGATCAGTCTTTCTAAACCGTGTAAAAAGAGAACCGGCCACACCTTTTCCATAAAATCGGAGGAGGTATGGCCGGCTTTTTGCGAAAAATTAACTATCCAAACGACGTTCAATCGCTTCAGACATCGTTTTGTCTGTGAGGTGAGCATAGATTTCGGTTGTTTCTGTGGAAGCATGCCCGAGCTGTTCTTTTGTTTTATAAATATCATTTTGCAGATAATAGTCTGTAGCAAAAGAGTGACGAAGCTTATGTACCGTTAAATAGGGTTTACCAAAACGTTTTGCGTATTTAATAATCATTTCTTGAATGGCCCTTTTGGTCATACGTTTACCTTCTTGACGTCCGTTGGGCAAAGCGATAAACAATGCTTTTTCCCTCTTTGGTGTTTTATAACGGGATTGACGCAGGTTTAGATAAAGAGCTAAATCATCCTTTGCTTGTTCACGAAAATAAACAGGGGTTTTGAAGGTTTCATCATTATTCCCTTTTCGAGTGACATAGAGTAGCTTGTTGTTAATATCCAGATCATCCACGTTCAGATTAACTACTTCAGATACCCGGAGGCCAGAATTAAGAATTAAGCTGGCAATACAGGCATCGCGTTCACGATTTAATTGAAAAGAATAATAAGCCTGCTTGTTTCCTTCAACATCTCGTCCATATCCTTCAAAAATATAACCCACGAATTCCAGCAGTTCTTCATCTTCTAGAATCTTGCCCTTTAATTTAGCAGCGGTATCCTTAGGCTTATGCGTTCGTTTAACTTCTACCTTGGCCATAATATTTCGTTTAAGCAAAGGATAGAAGTTCTCGTCCTCAGCGATTTGACTTAAATAATGAAATAATGAGCGTAATGCAGACAGTTTACGAGATACGGTTACACGTGTATTTGTTCCCTCTGCACGGGTTGTGAGATGCAGACGATATCCAACAATACTATCCATATGCAGGGTTTCTAATTCAAGTAGTGTGATCTCTGTATTGGAGCTGGCTTGAGAGAGACCTTCAGCACGTAGCCATCCGAAAAAGGACTCATAGTCCCGAATATACTCCAGGAGGGTGGAGGGGGATAGATCAGGACGTTTATAGTCAATGAACTGCTGAACGAACCAAGGCATGAGAGGTAGCTTAAGATCCAGTTTTTTACGGTCATCGTTCTTTTGAACGCTCATGTGATTCACCTTTTTCCATAGTTTTCTTATAATTTCTTCCTTCTATCTTATCATGTTTTAGCCCTATGGGCTTTGATCAGAGTTAATTAAAAGGGGGGAACTTGCTCCTAAAGGAACTAAGTTATATGATGTGAAGTAAACATAAATGGCAGAGGTGCACCTAATGGAACTTGGAATGGAGCTGGTTCCCAGAGAGCGGAAACAGACGATAAGCAAACTTATGCAGTTTTATTTATATGATTTCACCCGTTATCTGGAGCTTGATGTTGACCAAGATGGAATATATCCGTCCTATCCGGGATTAGAATCATTTTGGAGTAGTGGAGACAATAAATTTGCATATCTGTTCAAAGTGGACGAGCATATTGCTGGTTTTGCTTTGGTAGAACGGTTGCTGCGCAATCCCGAAGGGCAATTTTATATGACAGAGTTTTTTGTAATGCAGAAATATCGCCGGAGCGGAGTGGGAACCTGGGCTGCACATAAGTTGTTTGACATGTACCCAGGTGATTGGAAGGTGTCACAGGTACGTGCGAATACGCCTGCTCGTAATTTCTGGCAAAGAGTGATTGGGGAGTACACAAATGGAGAATTTCAAGAACGTTATAATCCGCCTCAAGGCAATCCGAGCCAATACTTCAACACATTAAATAATAATAGAGTTAACAATTGAAAAGAAAACAATGGTATTGAAGTCAATCTAAATGAATGGTTATCTTATGATAGTTAAGTTAAAAACACATCAAGTTAACATAATTATGATTATGTTAACTAAATTAATAACCCAACGATCTCAGCAGGAATGTTTGGGTTATTTTTGTTCATTTCACCCAAGCACAGATGGGGATTTAGCATATCTTATGATGTACTCAATTACAAAGGAGGAGTTAAAATGGGCGAATTCGCAGGCGGATACGGTGGATTTACTTCCACAGGAGCAATTCTGGTTCTGTTTATCCTGTTGGTTATCATCACTAAAACTCTTTGTCTGTAATCCTTTAACTTCATGAATAAGGGTTCCTCCGTCAGTCTATATGGACTGGCGGATTTTTTATGTCTGGATATTACATTAACTGGGCGGGTTTTGTGTGTGACTTACTATATAGAAAATAATAAAAGAACTTATATATATTTAACAGTGTTCAATAATTAAACGATGTTCAAATAATAAGGAGACGTTAAGATGACTAAGGAACAACGGCAAATGCGTGAACGTGAGAAAATGAAGAAAAGGATTTTACAGGCCGCGGCTTTGTTGATTGCAGAAGAAGGTATTGAGAAGCTTTCTATTCGCAAAATTGCAGAGAAAATCGAGTATTCACCGGGAATTATTTATCATTACTTCCAGGGTAAAGATGAAATTGTGGTGAGATATTTGCAACAAAAATATACAGATATGGTCACCGAGCTTCAGTCTGTACAGCGCAAGGCGGAGCATGAACTGCCACCAGATAAGCTTTTGAGACAATCGCTTGAGCAATGGATCAGGATGACCCTTTCCACAAGTGTAGAGTACCGTAATGTAATGCTGAACGATACACCGGCTGTTCTTAGTTACACAGCTGTTCTATTCAAGGGAGCTGCTCAGGAGCGTAAAGCGATTGGTATGCTCTGCCTATGTTTATCTAGGTTCGGATCGAAAGAACTCCATAAGGAATCTTCTATAGAGCTCACTGCTCAAGTGATATGGAGTGCTGCTTTCGGATTAATTATGCGTTTGATTGTAGAAAAGGATTTGCCTGAAGAACAGGTCGAAGCACTCATTTCTTGTTATTTGGATTCAATGGTTTCTATAGCAAACAGGTAAATAAGTGCACCTTTAACACAGTAGGAAGATCAGATCGTGAAGGGGAGTGATTAGAATGAAGACAATTATTATTTATACTTCCAAATATGGATGTACAGAGAAAGCGGCTTATTTATTGAAAAATCAGTTGGGTGAAGAGACTGAAGTAGTCAATTTGATGCTTGCTAAAGAGCCGGCATTAGAGCGATATGATACGGTTATCTTAGGTGGATCTATTTATTATGGGAAAATACAAAAACAAATGATGGAGTTTACTTCAAAATATCAAAATGAACTAAGTAAGAAGCGCGTTGGATTGTTTATTTGTGCAGGAGCGAAGGGGGAGCAGGCCGCACAGGAATTGAAATCTTCATTTCCAGAGAAGCTGTATGACCAATCAATTACAAAAGAAGTGTTCGGAGATGAGATTTATGAAGAGAAGTTCACTTTAATAGATCGATTGGTTCTGCGAATGGTAAAAGGGAAGAGTATGAGTGTAAATGGGTTATCCAAAGAGACGATAGAGCGATTTGCACTTGCGATAAAAAAAAGGTGAAAGTGTGTGGAGAGTAAACTTCTTAAAAACAGTTAACATAATAATTAATATGTTAACTGTTTCGTATTTCTGCTTCCAATAATCATTAGCTACCTAAATTTGAAGCATATAACCGTTTTTAAAAAAGACTATATTCTCACAATAATTCTGTCAATTCATCATATGAAAAATTCACAATAGATAATTCAAATTCCAATACTCACCCCAGACACTATCATAAATCATATACATCAACTCACCCTACAAATAAAACCCATGAAAAAGGATATAACACCCCTTGATCCATTTATACAAGCTTTTTTCCAATCCTAATGGCTAATTCTATTGCTTGCAAGGCAGCGTCAAACTCAATTTCTGATAAAGTACCATTCTCTAGACAGTGGAGTGCATGCTCCAAACTTTTTTCATAGGGATTAGCTGGTTCTGACAAAAGCTCCTGTTTACCTGAAGCGGTAAATTCAATTAATGTGCTCTCGATTGATCCATTCATGTGGTCACTTTCTTGATAGACAAGCTTGCCTCGTTCAAAATAAGCCTCATAACCCACGGAAAAAGGATACGAGGTAGGCATCTGTGAAGAAACAACGATCTCAACGGATACATTAGGTTGTTGAAAAGTTGCACGGACTAAGGCTTGATCACTTTTACCACCATCAGTTCCCCAAACAGAGTGCGGCTCCGTAGACCCCATCATCCAGGTCACAAAATCCAATTCGTGAATCATAAGATTGGTTGCGATGGCATGTAGACCGAGGTCTCCCCACAAGGGAGGCGTTTCTCTTTTTAAGGTGAGGGATAAGAGCTTTCCGTATTTCTCCTTAGTGGTTACTTCATATAGATATTTGTACGCAGGATCGAATTTAATAAACTGGTTGACGAGGATTCGCGAATCATATAATTGTTCGGCTTCCTTCATCCCATAGGCATCTTCTAAATTGTAGCAAACCGGTGTCTCACAGAATACATGTTTTCCATACTTAAGTGCATCGACAGCATATTGCCTATGTAAAGCAGAGGGCAAACAGATATCAATCACATCGATGGTGGTATCAAGCATTATGTCGTCAATATTAGTAGTGATTTCAACGCCTAAAGATTGTTTTAGCTCTTGCAGCTTCGCTTCGTTTCTACCATAGATAATTACTTTGTCTACTCGATCCATTTTTGTCCATAACTGCGCATGATAAGCTCCAAATCCAGTCCCCAATACGCCAATATTCATATGTATCAGCTCCTTTATTGTATTGAACTAATCATAACCTTCTATTGTTGACAACAGCTTGGCAGGAATTATGATGTATACTATAAAAAAGAAAAAATTGGAGGATCCCATGCGCTTGCACCGTTTAATCGCAATTTTATTATTAGTGGAATCAAGAGGGAAGATGAAGGCCAATGACCTAGCTCAAGCCTTGGAAACTTCCGTACGCTCTATCTATAGAGACATTGATGTACTAGCTGAAGCTGGAATCCCACTGTTATCCACACCGGGACCGAATGGTGGCATCTCCTTAATGAAGGGGTATACAGTTAACTTAAGTCAGCTTCATGAGGAAGATGTAATCAATCTATATCTAACTGGAATGGGGATCCATACTGGCGGTCATACTCATTCCGGATTAAAGCTTAAGACAACCTTGCTGAAACTAGAAAAAACATTACCCGCTTCCTATAAGACAGATATCCAGAAGGCACAAAAGCGGTTTTATTTCGATGATACGCCGTGGTGGTCAGAACGTTTAGAAATCCCTTGTCTGGAATCGATTAGAGCTGCCGTATGGAGATCTCATAAACTATGGATTGAGTACCACAAGATTAACGGAGTCATATCAAACAGGAAATTACAGCCCTATGGTCTAGTTGTGAAAAAAGAAGAGTGGTATCTTATTGCCTACTGTGAAGAAGCCGAACAAATCCGCACGTTTAAATGTGAGAGAATCGCCACTACACAGCTTATAGAGGAAGAGTATGCTATCCCTCAGGACTTCTCTTTAGAAGGGCACTGGAAGCAGCAGGAGAGGGAATTTAAACAAGCTTGTAAAGAGAAAGAGATCTACCCAGTATTGATTAGAACGAATAAGAGCCGAGTGGCTTCAATACACGGGCTGGAGATCATGAATAGGGTAGAGGAAGGCGATCAAATAACCCTTACTGTAAATATGTATAGCTATGAAAGTGCATGTACGAATGTTTGGGGGATACTTGGACAAGCCGAGATTGTGGAACCTTTGAAACTGAGACAATATGTGAAGGAACAGGTGAATTTGATACAGGGGGTTTATAATTAGCAAAGTCATTTTATATAAAAGAGACCGTCTCGATTGCATGTTCTGCAGTGAAACGGTCCCGCTCTTATTGTGAAAAAGTTCAACGGATTTTAAAGGTTTACATAATAATTAATATGTTAACTAATAATAGATGATTCCAAAATATCCCTTAAGTTTATTGGATTAGCCATTTATGCGCTAGTGTCAACACCAAGAGATAACTTCTCTCTAGCAGTAAGCCTCTTGTGCGCTACGATTAGAAAAGGAAGTCCTATAGCCGTGGTTAGAGCAAGTGGTAAGAAGATCGTCAGGCCGTTCTGGGCTCCATAATGATCTAAAAGTACACCACCGAAGATAGGCGCGATTACACTCCCTAAATTGTTAAATCCAATCGTTCCAAAGTACGTACCTTTCATTTCTGGCTTCGCGATCCGATCAATTAACATGTCCATCATCGTGAAGAGTAGTACTTCTCCTATTGTAAACAGAACAACACTGAACATAAGAAGGCCTACACCTTCTGCCAAACCAACTAAGAGAAGACTAAGTGCAACGCATATATTTCCAAGAATCAAAGGAACAATCGGTGAGAACTTACTAGCAGTACGTACGATAGGATACTGTACCACGAGCACTGTAATGGCATTGAGTGACAACATATATGAAAATAATTGCCCACCATTTGTGAAATGGGTGTTCATTGCTAAATATTGCGCCATAGTTGAGCCGAAATGTCCATATCCAAGCACACAAAAGATAGTACCGAGTAGAACTGGCAAGAAGACACGGTCTCTACCGGTTATTGCCAAGGCTTCAAGTAAACGTGGTGGTTCAGCTTGAGTATGACTCTGCATGGTTGAATGATGCAACTTGAATTGGACGAATAATACAAGGCCGTATGCAACATATACAATCCCAGCGATCATAAAGGGAAACGTAGACTCGGCAGAACCGAGCTGCACTCCAATAATCGGACCAAAGACAACACCAAGGTTGATCGCAGCATATCTAAGATTGAATACAAGCAGCTTACTTTCAGCTGGAGTAATATCGGATAGAAGCGCCCGTGAAGTGGGCTCAAACACGGATCTGCATAATCCGTTCAAGGTGTTGACCAAGAAGAATACCCACAGATGTTGCGCAACAGAAAATCCGAAGAATACTGCTGCCCAGCCAAATACGGAGATTAGCATGACGATTTTGCGGCCTACAATATCCGAAATGTATCCTCCATAGAAGCTAGCCATTACGCCCGCCAGTGAGCTGACGGCTACGGTAATTCCCGTTTGAGTGGGGGTAGCTCCAAGGACCTGGGTTAAATAGATGGATAAGAACGGAATGCTCATAGAAGTTACTAAACGTCCGAACATCGTACCGATAATGATAGTCCATGCTAGTGGATGAACATGCCTTAGATGCTGATTCATAATTGAAAAGGTCTCCTAATCTGATAGCTATAATATTAGTACTGCATATTCATTGCTGATATATGTATAATTATAATGATAAAAGGGGGAAGTAAAAGTGTAAGAATTACTTAAAGTGTTTCACCTTTAAAGGAGTGAACGATCGTGGACCATATAAGTAATCATTTTTTATGTTTAGCAATAGCCATCCCATCCCCAATAGATATAGGAAAAGCTATTCCTGTCACCATAGATAGACTGGCTACGATTCTGTGCTGCACTCCTCGTAACGTAAAGTTTATTCTTCGAAAGCTTGAAGAGCAGGGGTTTATACATTGGCAGCCAGGAAGAGGGCGTGGAAATATCTCGCAGTTAACTTTTCTTCGAACGATTGAAGAGGTGCTGGAGGACAGCTTTCAGGAACTCATTAGTAAGGGGAAGATTAAGCAAGCTATAGAGCTATTAAGTCGTGGCCAAGTTAGTGATCCATTAAAGGAACGGTTATTAATGGTGTTAAATAAGCAGATGGGCTTCCGTAGTGAAACAGAGTCAACATCAGGGTTGGACGTCCTGCGAATTACACGTAACCGGCATATGGAAGAGCTAGATCCAGCTTATGTATACACCGCGTTTGAATCCTATTTACTCGGACAAATTTATAGCACATTAGTTTCCTATGATGCAGGAAGTGATACTTTTCTCCCTGGCCTGGCTCATATGTGGGAAGCCAATGAAGATTGTACAAGTTATATTTTTTATCTCCGTAAAGGTGTGCGATTCCATCACGGCAGGATAATGACCTCCAAAGACGTAAAAGAGACATTTCAACGCCTTATAGATTTGAACAGTCCAGCATTGAGCCTATACAAAGATATAGAACGAGTAGAGCTTGAAGGAGATCACAGGATCCGGTTTGAGCTGTCTCGTCCCAATCTCTTTTTTCTACACATGTTCAGCTGTATTCATATGTCGATTCTTCCTTATGATGTAGATCTCGCTAATGAGGTGAGCGGAACTGGGCCCTATCGTTTATTAGATCTAAATGAAGATGTGCTAGTCCTCGCGGCATTTGATTATTATTACGGTATACGTCCGCTACTAGATCGTGTAGAAATCTGGTATTTGCCAGAACAATCTTCAAGTGAACGATTGTATGAACTACCAGACTTCGTTCAGGAGGGTTTATTACCTAATATCATCTGCAACCACAGTATTGACTACCCTGCTTTGGGATGCCGGTATCTCTTGTTCAATTTCCATAAGGAAGGAGCTCATCAACATCAACTTTTTCGGCAGGCCATGAGAATTCTTTACAGCCGAGAGACTTTAATTAAGGAGTTAGGAGGGAACCGTAGTACTCCTGCTGACAGCTTTTTACCTTGGGAGAGCAGTAAGAGAAGCATTGTTGAGCCTGCCTTGGAACAAGCGAGAGAACTTCTAGTAGCAAGCGGCTATCAGGGAGAAATCTTAACTTTAGCTACAAAGGATAAAAAAGAAGAGCGAGAAGAAGCACTGTGGCTTCAAGCACGAGCGGCTTCAGTAGGGCTGCAAATTGAACTATATTTATTCAATGAATTTAACTCAGCAGACATAAAGAACACCGCCGAAATCCTCCTTGCTGAAGAGGTTCTAGAAGATGATTGGCAGTGGGGGATGGTTAACTACTTTAATAATAAACTTAATTATCTATTTTCTCTGCTGAGAGACGACCAGATCTTGTTATTCTCAGAGGTACTCACTGATTTCACGCAATCCCCTAAGGAGAACAGAATAAAATTGTTGAATCAAGCAGAAGGTGTGCTTAGGGACAACTATTGGGTGCTATATGGTTGTCATATGAATAAAAAAGCGCAGCTAAATCAAAGCTTGTTTGGTCTTCACACCAGCTCATTCGGATTTCTGGATATCTCAAAATTGTGGATCAAAACTACTAGTCTTTAAGAAGAGTAGGGACGTCGATGGCGTTTATGCTTGTACAGGGATGTTTTCTTTTGCTATACTTTCCAGGGAGGCTGTATCGATTAAATCATCGAATGGTGCTCTAATAGGTTTTGAGATATGAATAGGAATATACTTGTAGCCATGGAGGTGAACTCGTTGGATTTTGCTCTGATCCGTAAGGACCGAGACAAAAGAACGGTCGATACTTGACTCTTTTTTTGCCTTTCGGACCTGTTTAGCAAATAGCTAAAAGGTCTTTTTGTTTGTTCAAATTAAGGAAAAAAAGGGGAGATTATCATGCGATTTCTTATCGTGGGTGCAGGAGCTATAGGTGGATATTTCGGGGGGCGTTTAGCTCAAAAAGGAGAAGATGTTACTTTTCTTGTTCGTACTGCCAAACAGATTCAGTTAAAAGCAGACGGGTTGATCGTAAAAAGTGTTCATGGTGATTTTCAGACTTCTGTACGAACGATTTCTAATGGGGAAGAAACAGAACCTTTCGACTGCATTATTATAGCGGTCAAGGCATACCATTTGCCTCAGGTGATGAATGACATCGAACCCTACATGGATGAACATACAGTTATCCTCCCGCTCCTCAATGGTTATGATCAATTTAGCATTTTGCAGAATCGTTTTGGTTCGGAACATGTACTGGGTGGTCTTTGTTATATAGAAACAACTCTAGATTCAGCAGGTACTATCGTTCAAAGCAGTTCGTTCCATAGTATTGTCTTTGGTGAATGGGCAGGTGGTGAGTCAGAACGAACACAGCTGCTTTTGAGCCATTTGGATAATGCTGGTTTCACAGTGACATTAAGTTCTGACATTCAGCGTGAAGTGTGGCAAAAATATATATTTGTAGCTAGTTTAAGTGGGATTACAACCTTAATGGATAGCTCAGTTGGACCTATTTTAGGATCTCCAAAGGCACGTGCTATCTATGAGCGACTTCTGCGAGAGATTGTGAGCCTGGCTCAAAATGCTGGAATGCCTGTGGGACCGGAAAACACAGCTTCCACGATGCAAAAGATGCTTTCTGTGTTGCCCGAATTTACTTCATCCATGCATCGGGATATGCATAAGCAATTACCAGTAGAAGCAGATCATCTGCATGGTGCTCTTCTAGCGATGGCTTTGCCGGGTCAAGATGCGTATCCGGTTCTCGAAACCGTGTATGCCCGTTTGAAAGTATATGAAAGCGTTAATGATATGAGATGATTTAAATTAAATCACAACAGGGAGCTGGGCAAATATGAAGGAAACGAATCAAAAGATAATGACTTTTCTTATGTTCGAAGGGAAAGCAGAAGAAGCTATGAATTTCTATACTACCTTATTTGATGATTCTGAAGTTATTAGCGTTAAGCGCTATGGAGCGAACGAAGCAGGACCTGAAGGTAGTGTTATGCAGGCTTCTTTCTCTTTACATGGACAAGTATTTATGTGTATAGATAGCTATGTTCAGCATGGGTTCACCTTTACGCCAGCGATATCCTTCTATGTAAATTGTGAGAGTGAAGCTGAAATTGATCGGGTCTACGAATCATTAGCACAAGGTGGACAGGTCCTAATGCCACTTGGAAGCTATCCGTTTAGTCCGAAATTTGGTTGGGTAGCAGATCGATTTGGTGTGACCTGGCAATTAAATCTTCCGGGGAATGCATAACGTTGAAGTGTTGCGCGGTCAAATCCCAAAAGTAGGTTTTCTACGATTAGAGACACTCACTCTCCATTTTTAATCCGCAAAAAGGTCAAAAGAGCAGCAATTCTCCCATCACTGGAGAATTGCTGCTCTTTGTTTTTGGTCACAGTAAGTGAAAGTCAACCGACCTCAAGCGTCACTTTTTCCTTGCTGTCAGAAAAAAATAAAGTATTAGACTCGAAAAATAAACTGTAGACTGGCATGGCGATTAGCAAACGGCTGAACAGCGAGCCTGCAGCTCGAGCTCCTGATTCTTTTGGATGCACCGGGGTGGACAGCCAGGAGGGCGGCGAGATTATATGCTCAAACAGAACCATAGCAAGGATACGCTCGTCCGACTGGTTAAGGTCTAAATGAGTAACCGGCTACATCACAAAAAAACGAGTGAGTCAGTTTATTCAAAAATTGAAAGAGACAGATTTGTGATATAATATGGTAAAATATTCAACTCCAAAAACGCAGAGACTATCCCACATGAAGCGTCATCTTTCAGAGAGATTATCCCTCAAATAACCGTTGTTTGCGGAGTACCTGGATTTGAAGAAATCCCAAGAGGAGGAAAACAGAAATGAAGAAGAAGGTTGTTACGACTTTATGCGGTACCATGATACTTTTAGTGGGTATGGGCACAGGTGCTTTCGCGAGCTCGCAGCTCCAAGAAATTAAAGCGTTGTTAAACGGAGATTTAAAAATCAGAGTGAACGGGGAGATTACCCCTCTCAAAGATGGCAATGGCAAAGCGGTACTTCCCATTACTTATAAAGGAACTACGTATCTTCCGGTACGATCTGTTTCTGAGCTTCTGGATGTTCCGGTGAATTATGACGGGACAGCCAAAGAGGTGATTATTGGCGAACAGCAGGCAGGCGTTCCCGTGAAGCAGGAGGATTTTAACACGAGTCTGTATACCAAGGACCCTGCACTGACCAAATACGGCAGCAAGAATTATAATGAAGTACTGTACAGCGCACCTAATTCCAATATTAAATATACCGCGCTCAGCCCTAACGGCAAATATCAGAAGCTTGTTCTGCAATTCGCTGCAATCGGCAAGGAAGTGGAGTCTCTTGAAATTAGGGATAATGACAAGAATATGCTCCTTAAAAAAGTAGAGAAGATTTCACCTAATAGTGATCTCCAGACGATTGAGGTAGATATTTCTGGAGTAAAGAACATCGCGATAAATGTGACACAAGCTGTTGACGGCGGGTTCATTATTCCGCTTGATACTTCAATTTACAAGTAAGATTAAGTAGCGAAGCCCACAACCGTATAGGCGTAGTGGGCTTATTTTCACGTGAGATTACATTAGATTTTTTCTCGTTCTTTTGCAATGAAGAGATTTATATCCATCGTTCGTTATATGTTGACAGGCTTAGAGGGTATGTATCGACTCGAAAAATAAAGTTGTAGAGTGGCATGGCGATTAGCAAACGGCTGAGCAGCGCGCCAGCAACGGGACGGGCCGCGATCGGTATGCCGACGACAAGAATGTGTTCGCCAGTGGCCATTTAAAGGGACATTATTCAGTCTACTAATTTATTTTCTTCGAATACATGCGGCGAAGCAGAAACCGCCGGAAGCTCCGGTTGTTCTTTAGTTGTCCAAACGCACTCTCTGGTTCTATCATTCGGCGTACGGACAAAGCATAGCCTTCCTCGCTTCGCAGGATTTCCTGGGCTTGGTATGGAAAAGCGATAGCGGTCGCCTTTGTGTCCCGATTTTAACCGCAAAGGGAAATTTAAAAAATCTGGACACAACAGCGATTGGAACAACGGACCGTTCGCGGAGCGTCCTTATGTAGCGCAACCGTCTATCCGACTCCAAAAACAAGTGATCTCCTAAGCATCCATTTCATGGTTTTTGGGAGGGCCCCTTAGAAGAAAGGATTTAATTACATTGCTGAACTATAGTTGTGCCCTTATTAGTAATCGTGACAGTTGAATAACCAGATAGATACTCTGTATAGCCACATACCATTTCTTGGGTGGATTGTCCTTTTGCGTCAGTATATTTAAGGTATATAGAACCTTCACCACTTAAGCTCAGTGTAGGTTTGAACTTTTTCGTTTCACCTTTCTTGATGTGATCTATAAATAATTCCTTGGAGTCCGTATGGATTAAACCTATTTCAATAGAGCTAATTTCATCATCCGACTGATTATCTACAGTGAGCAAGAAACTCTTAAATGGAGTTAGGAGATTTGATATGGTACCGATCCCTAAAGCTATTACAATACCCATTGAAAATATAGAAATGCCTATAAAAAAACGTCTCTTCATCATTTAGTCCCCCTATCTAAGTAAGACAGGGTTCACTCGATAAATGTTACGGTATATAAGAATTAATTATAACTATTAATTAACAGGTGAAATTGGATGAGGTATGCTAACCTTGATGTATAAATATAAATTCATTTGAAAAGAGGTTTTGTTTTGACAAAATCTACGCTTCTTTCATCAGAAGGATTAACGATTCGTCATTTTGAACAAGGGGACATGCCATTACTGGGTGAGTTATATAACTCGGTTACTTCGCGGGGAAATGCTGTTTTTTGGTGGGTTGGTGATGAGGAAAACTGGGAGAATGTGTACTGCGCCTTTGAAAATGGGAAAATGGTGGCCAAAGGTCAAGTAGAGATCATAAATATTGTGCCGCCTGGGCGCTCAGATGAAAGCAGACATTCGATCTATATGAATTTGAAAACAATACCTGAACGAGAAGAAGATTATGATCTATTGGATAGTTTGTATCAAACGCTCCTTTTGAGAGCATTTGAATTAAAGGGAACTTTACCAGCAGAGTATAAAACGACGTTATGTGTGGGGAATAACGCATCGGAGATCGCAAATACGTTATTTTTTGAAAAAGAAAAGGGCTTCTGTCAATACAATAGCTTATTTAAAATGAATCATAATCTTAATACATCCTACACTGTACCTGAACTGAAAAAGGAATTTGAATTTGCAACTTGGATGATGGAGACGCCGCAAGAAGAAGATCATTATTTAGAATTAGAAGCTGAGATTTGGCCAGAAACCCCACTTGGGAAAGAACGACTATCTCAGTTTAAGCAAAATCCGCTTTGGAACTCTATGGTTGTTCGAGAAGGGGAGAGGGTTGTAGGCAGCTTGATGGTATGGCAGGAAGAGAAAGGTGGGTATGTTGAGAATGTTTTTGTACTAGAGCCGTGGAGAAGATTTGGAATTGCTAAGTACATGCTTGTACAAGCGTTAAACTATTTCAGAACACATGGACTTGAAGAAGCTTGTTTAATGGTATTGACAGATAATGATTCTGCATTGCATCTTTATGAATCTGTCGGATTCAATTTAGTAAGTGAGGAAAGACGGTATCGTATAGAACTCCCATAGGTTTTTGAAGTAGAGGATTACTAAGCAAAGTGTGATTCAGTTTCATCGAGGTTCGATGACAGGATTGCACTTTTTTAGTAATCCGTTCGCCTTGTAATAATGATGACAGGAGATCCTCTGAACAATTTTGTTCAGTTACTGTTAGTTACTTGTTTACCCTCGCATTTCTTACACACGTTAACCTTTTCGCCAGAGAGTCCTTTTCCGATGTATAAAAGCTTAATGCGAGTACTGCCGCAGATCGGGCATGTTCCTCTACCTCGGGATGGCATGCGCCAGAGCGCTTTACCGCGTTTATTTTTGGACATAAATAGCCCACCTTTGCGATTGATACCCTATCTTATGAGCGAGGGAACCTTAAAGTTCGGAGAATAAAGCTTATAAATTCCTTTGTGATTGTAGATAAAATTGAGAATAAAAAGGGCGGAAAACGCCCTGAAAAAACAGCGCATAACTTAAATTATACGCTGTTTTAGTTTTAAAGCTTTTTTTTGAGAAAAGATCACCACTTGGACGAGCAAAAAGGAGGGGTTATAAGGATTTTTTTATAAATAACGGATATCGATATCCCTAAATTTACCTGCTGACATTTTCAGCATTCTGAATTGTAATGAGCCTTGTTTATAAGTGCCTCTGCTCTGATCCGGATTGACTGGAATGGGAAGTGGGATGATCTCGCTACGATCTTTTCCGAGACCGCTTAATTTGATTTGTGTTCTGTTAATTTGTGCCCAAATACTTTCCGGGTGAATTCCACTTGGAATACGAATTTTCGTGATCAAGTAATTATGTGTGTCTAGATGCTCAAATTGCAGACTTGAGGTTTCGTTCGTAAATGACGAAGAGGTCGCTGCGGTAGCTTCTTTAATTATTTTTTCAACATAACCATCGATCTGGCTGGGATCCAGCTTCCATTGCTCTTCAAGCGACTTTAAGGATAGTTTTTTCTTAAAAAAGGGATCTTCGTTCATCCAATCTAAAGGGTTCGATTTATTTGGACTCATGAACGCTGAACCTCCTTCATTTTTTATCTATTGTATGGTCGTATGAATTATTCAGTGACATCTGGGCGAATATCTACATAGAATAGGTTATCATTCTGAAAGGAGGAGTGGTTTGGTGGTTTCAATCATCGGCAACATTAAAATTAACAGCGTGGGCCCTAGTTCCACAGTTTTAGTAGGAAATACGGCATCCGTCATCTTGAGCAGTAACTCCAAAATCTATGCCGGTGCCAACTCCTTCTCGATAGGTGACTCCATAGGTACAAACATTACGAATAATGCAGCCAGCAGTACGAACACGATGGATTCAGATGTGGTGGATCAAGTATCGCCTCCTTAAGGGTGGGTTTACATGAAAATTACGGTATATCAGTGCATATCGGTCAATCATCTAAAAATTGGTACGATCTCTAATTCATCGGTTCTGCAGATCGGCACTTCCGGCCGAATTAATGCCTTGTCTAATAGTTATCAATCTAGTGACGTTCCAGAATCTCCTCCTGCACCATCACCAGGGGTAAGTGATTCGCCTCTTGTACGCTTGCCTCCGCCAACTGAACTATATACACGCTAGAATTAGGCTCTTATCCTTCGCATACAATAAACCATAGGAGGGGGTTGTATGCACCCGTATTATGTTCAGCAAGTCTTAAATGCATTAAGAGTGCAGGCTGAAAAGATTCAACTGCTAGAGAAACAGATCCAAGATTTACAAGGTGACATTGACAGCATGAAGAATAATAAAACTGCAAGTATAGGTCCTATAAATTATCATTTTGAACAATTGAAAATCGAGAAGCTGGAAGGCACTTTAAATATAGGCATAACACCTAATGAGGGAAATAATCTGGATGAAGCAATGATCAACGGTAAACCTATCGGAGAGCAGGAGGGAGGGACAACCGCATTATCGGATAAAATTCGTCCAGAGATTTTGAAATATGTGCAAGAGGAGGTACCCTCACAATTTTCACGTTTAGAAAAAGAGCAGAACTTAAGTATTGATGAGAACTATATCCAAATGGTAACTCAGGATCTGCTGAATCAGATGGATGGCCGAATTAACGACTATGTGAGCCAGCTGCCTACCTCAGAGGAAGGGCGCGGATACACAGAAGAGGAAAGTGCTTCTATTGTAGAACAAATCAAACGAGATATTGTTACGGCGATAGAGCGGCATTTGGAAATAAACATAACTGGAAGGCGGGAACCGCATGAAAGTAACCGTGATTAACAGAGAAATAAATGTAAACGCAGTAAAAGTGGTTTCGATATCAGGTTCTTCGGTATTTTTAGTAGGGGATACCCAGACGATTAACTGTTCTTCGGCGTTTGACAGCGTGATCGAGTATGCTCCCAGTGCTCCAGATCAAGTCCAAAAAGGCAGTGAATAAATGCACGCTTCACGTATACTAGATGTGTATATCAATAATCTGTCTGACAGTTCGATTTTTTTATGTGGATCTGTAGAGCGGATTCAGTCCAAATTCGTGGGAAGTAAAGAAAATTACCTATATAACATAAAAGAGATTAACAGCAATAATAGAGAGGCTTCACCCTTAGAGATCCCACTCACGGCATGGTCGAAGCAAGTGAATGAAGATGAAGTTGAGATTTTGAATGATTCCGAGGCTTCAACGATTAATATGCAATATATTAGAATTTTATCGATTGGGTCCGGTACGACCTTTCAGATTGGAAATGGCGGTTCTGTTCATTTGGAGAGTCGAACGAGTGAGTTTAAGCGAGAATTAGCTTCAAAAGATGAGGCGTAACAGCATCTATAAGCTCTAGAAGCAAAGAGGTCTCGAAATGATCTTGCAGCCAGCCAATTGCCTGCTCCTCGTAACTGTTGGGCGTAATTGTTGTTTCTTATAGCATTAGTTAACATAAACATAATTATGTTAACTAATGAAAAAATCGGTGTCCCATAAGTAAATATTTTACACGATGGAGGGAACTTTAGTCACGAAAGTGTCCCCTAAGGATGGTTAAGAGTCAATAGAAGAACTGTCTGGCATTCAATGTAGAAGGTATCGACCGTCAACGTAAGTATTCATCAAAAAAAGTGTCCCAGAAGCCATTTCATGGCCTTTGAGACACTCCCTCATGTAGAAAATGTCGATGGACTTATTAGTTTTAGAAGCCTTCACGAAGCCAGGTAGTCGCCAGCTTGATGGCGGCTTTTTTGGCATTGGTTTCTGCTAAAGGATTTAACATCACAAAATCATGTATGATCCCTTGAAAGCGAACTGCTGTGACAGTGACGCCAGCTTCACGTAATTTGGCAGCATAAGCTTCACCTTCATCACGTAGAACATCTGCTTCACCCGTTATGACTAAAGCTTCAGGCAGATCGCGTAACTGTTCTACACTGGCACGAAGCGGGGAGGCTGTGATCTGATTCCGCTCCGCTGAGTCAGTTGTATATTGATCCCAGAACCATTTCATTCCGTCACGCTGTAGGAAATATCCTTCGGCGAACGCATGATAGGATTCGGTATCAAAGGAGGCATCCGTTACCGGATAGAACAGAAGTTGTTTCCCTATCTTCGGGCCACTGCGTTCTTTAGCCATAAGCGTAATGGCGGCTGCCATATTTCCACCGACACTATCACCACCTATGGATAGCTTGTTAGCATCAAGGGCATGATCACTTCCCTGTTCAGTGATCCATTTCAGAACAGCATAGATTTCTTCAATTGCTGTAGGATATTTAGCTTCTGGAGAGAGGCTATAATTTGGAAAAACAATAGCAGCCTCCGCTCCGACAGCTAGTTCACGGATCAGGCGGTCATGGGTATGTGCATTACCAAACACCCAGCCAGCACCATGAATGTAAAGGATCACTGGCAACGACGCCGAAGAGGAGCTAGGGGGCCGAACAATTCTTATGGAAACATTACCATTAGGTCCTCCTGGCACCATAAGATCTTCAATTTCAACTTCAGGTTTATATATCTCACTGGATTGTACAGAATCTACCGTTTCTCGGCCTTTTTCTGGTCCAAGATCAGGAAGGAACGGAGGTTTGGAATTATCATCGGCAAATTTCTGCGCTGCTGGCTCAAGAATAATCTTTGGTTGATTTGACATGATGTATCGTCTCCTTTGTCTGGTAATAGTATAGTTTACCCTCTTCATTCCATAACCATCTAAACGAATGCTGAAACGATATGATTCATTCATGTATTTTGCATCTCAATGAGTGTTGATGGATTGCGTTGAATCACACTGTCAAAAAAAGATTCAAACAGATGATCATGAGCCTTACAATACTTTTCGCTGATCCTCATGAATTTCACTTTTTAAATCCCTTATTCCGGCAACCGTTTGTTTATGTTTAATACGGAAGATCAAAATAAACATCAAAGTAATAAGTAACGGATAGCCTATCGCCCAGCCCGTAAAAGGAAACACGGCAGCGGTAGCTAGAAAAGAGATCCAGCTGATCGTTACGCCTAATCTACTTCCCTTAAGTAGGCGTATCCCCGCAGCACAGCCTCCGATATAAGTCAGGATAAATGTCGCATTCGGAAACTGGATCAAAGTAGTGATGGATATCAATCCGCTGCTGTATAGTGACATGACCGTTACAAAACAGAGGAGCAGGAAAGCTATCCCACCGATAGGGGTATGATAGGATTTGGATAGTCTCCCCATCCATTGCGGTGCATAGCCCTGACGCGATAACGCATAAGCCACCCGCGAGGCCGCACCGGCATAAGCGATAATGGTGGCGGTACAGATGAAGAGACCTGTAAGACCTGCGATAAATCCTCCCCAGTGTCCAAGAGGCTGGCTGATGATCCAGACAAGTGAAGTGCTCGACCCACCTTTAAGGTAGCTTTGTGTGCCAACCGTCGCTAAAGCGGATAAGAAATATAAAACACCAACAATAATAGCAGCGATGGTCACACCTTTAACTGCAGCACGTTGTGGATCTTTGAACTCCTCAGAGAGATGTGAGACAGCTTCCCAACCAATAAAACACCAAAATAGGATTGCTGCAGCCTGTCCAATGCTCATCCATCCGTGTGGGGCAAAGGGAGTGAAGTGTTCAACCTCCATCCGAGGAAGCGCAGTAGCAAAGGAGAAGACGAGAACAGCTACAATCGCAATCACTACAGCAATTTGTACCTTTCCCGCCACTTGCATGCCAATCCAGTTTGTAATTAGCCCAATGGCCAACATCACCGCAGCGATAGTAATTCTCGCAGGTTCATCCCAGCCCATTGCGGCTGTCATATAACCAGCTCCGGTCAGCGCAGCGACAGGCGCACCAATCGGAACGGACATTAGGAAAAACCAGCCCACTAAAGATCCGGCTTTAGGTCCGAAAGCAAGGGTAACGAAGTGGGACACGCCTCCTGCGTTAGGAAATTTGGCAGAGAGCAGGCCCATCGATAAGGCCATTGGCAAAATCAACAGCGTCATAAATCCCCATGCCAGCAATGAAGCGGGACCTGCCATTTCTGCAGCCAGTCCGGGAACGATTAAGACTCCCGAGCCCAATACAGCGCCGATATAAAGAGCTATGGCTTGAGGCATGCCGATGTTTCTTCGTAAAGTGGTTGAACTTGAATCTTTCATGATTTTTAATCCTGCTTTCATTGTCTTTTGTTATAGAGTAGCAGATAATAGATCCATTGGAAAAACAGATTTTTTGAATAGTATCCATTCGAAATTCCGATGGGTAACTATTATTCAGGGGGCACGTATGGAATCACGTCATCTTTTTACCTTTATAGTCGTAGTGGAGACGGGTAGCTTCACACGCGCTGCACAGAAGCTTGATTATGCACAATCCAGTATTACCGCACAGATCCAAGCGTTAGAGACTGAAATAGGTCAGCCTTTATTCGATCGGATCAGTAAAAAGATCATCTTAACCGATGCAGGCCGCCGTCTACTCCCATTCGCTCAAGAGATCTCTAGAATGCACTCTCTAGCGCAAGATGCTCTTCGCTCCGAGAGTGAGCTAACAGGGTCTTTACGAATTGGTGCACCTGAATCTCTGGCTGCTTTTCGCTTACCAGGCATTATCAAGGAGTTTCGAGTGAAATATCCAAAGGTCCAAATTCTTCTGAAACCTGGGGCCTGCTGGGAGCTAACGGATTTGGTTCGATCCGGTGAATTGGATTTGGCCTTCCTACTGCAACCAGAGACAGAAGATAAAGATCTGAATATAGAAACACTGGTGCATGAACAAATGACCCTGATCGCTCCGCCGGATCATCCCTTAATGAGTCTTTCAGAGGTAGAGCCGGTTCATCTTAAGGGAGTAACAATATTGCATACGGAAACCGGTTGTAGCTACCGTAATTTGTTTGAACATCATTTAAATAGTCATGGGGTATTTCCTGACCCTACGTTAGAGTTTTGGAGTATTGAGGCGATCAAGCAATGTGTTATGGCGGGGCTAGGTATCGCTTTTATTCCAATGATTACAGTGAACAATGAATTAGCGGAGGGAAAGTTAGCTGGTTTAAATTGGAATGATGAATCGCAGCGTGTGGCTACTCAAATAGCCTATCATCATAAGAAATGGAAATCACCTGTATTAACAGAGTTTTTAAAGACTGTACAAAAGCACGCTGAAAAATGGAATACTTAAGTATAAATCTCGTAGCTATTCTATGGTACAATAGATTGTCGAAATCAAGGGAGGCTCGAAGCCATGAATGAGTGGAGTGAAGACTACGAAGAGGGGCTTGAGGCTTTTTTAATCTGGATGAAGGATGCCGGTTACACTCCCTATACGCAGAAATCCTATTTAGTAGATGTAAGACAGTTTTTAGAAAGTCTAAATGGAAAAAAGCTTGAATCGGTAAAGAAGTTACATGTTATTTCCTTTCTTACTTCTGTGCGTGAACGTGGAGTAAGTGATGCTACTCGTAACCGGAAGCATGCCTCTATTAACTGTTTTTTTAAGGCATTAATTGAACTGGAATTACTTCTGACCAATCCAGCAGCTGGGATCAAGAAATCTAAGACAGAGATCAATCGTGAGCCAGTCTATTTAGATGAAGGTGATCTGGGGCGATTTTTATCTTCTATAGACGGGAAGTACAAAGGCCGTAATTTAGCAGTTTTTTTACTCATGTCCTATATGGGGCTTCGGGTGGGGGAAGTCCACACGCTGAATTTGAGTGATTATAATGTAGAAAGGCATTCACTTCGAGTGTTTGGTAAGGGACGTAAATGGCGTAATGTACCGATTCCAGAGGATGTGGTCCCCTTTCTCGATCTGGCAATAGAAGAACGGCTAGAACCTTGGCGCAGTAAAGAAGAGGCTATGTTCATTTCACAAAAGGGACGCAGGCTGTCCATTCGTGGTATACAGCAAATCGCTGCGGACACCTTCGATCGTTTCCAAAAGGATGTGCCTGCTGCACAACGTCGACCATATTCCAGCCACAAGCTTCGACATTCCTTCGCTACCATGCTGTTACGAAAAGGGGCGGATCTGCGAACGGTTCAGGAACTGCTCGGACACTCTTCTATTCAGACTACAACGGTTTACACGCATATCACGAGCCGGGAGAAGGAAGAAGCCATGTCGAAATTGCAAGTCCAGATTTGATAGAATTAAAAGTGCATTTTCTTCATGAAAAAGGGACTATCCCAGTCATGAGTCATGACATTCGGGACAGCCCCAATTCTTGCTTACAGTTCTAGCTTAGCAATCTCTGCCTTAAGCTTCTCGGCAGATTTCTGGAATAAAGCCTTTTCTGTCTCATTTAGTGGAAGATCTAGTACTTCTCGTACACCGGATCGATCTACGATACAAGGGGCACCAAGATAGACATCCGAAACGCCATTATAATTATTCAATAAAGTAGATACGTTCAACACAGAACCTTCATTATGCAGAATGGAGACTACAATTCGATCAAGTGCTAGTGCTATTGCGTAAGAGGTAGAGCCTTTGGCATCAATGATTTCATAAGCGGCATTCTTAGTATCCTCGAAAATTTCATTTTGTTCTGCTTCATCAAAACCAAGATCGATTCCGGCTACATTCGCTAGACTCCAAACTGGAAGTTCTGAGTCTCCATGTTCCCCGATAATCTGTCCGTGAATACTGCGAGGATCAATTTCTTTATGGCGGCCGATCAGGTAGCGAAACCGTGCACTATCCAACACTGTTCCGGAACCAATGACTCTTCTGCGATCAAATCCGCTTATTTTTAAAGTGGCATATGATAAAATATCTACCGGGTTAGTAGCAATAAGTAGTATCGCATGTTGATTGTATTTTGTTATTTTTTGAACGATATCTCGGAAAATTGAAATGTTTTTGCGGAGCAGATCTATCCGGGTTTCACCCGGTTTTTGTGATGCACCGGCCGTAACAATGATGATATCCGCTTCACGGCAATCTTCATATGTACCAGCCCATAGCTTCACACCGCCAACAAAAGGCATGCCGTGATTCATATCCAACGCTTCTCCAAGTGCTTTCTTTTGATTAACGTCAATAAGTACGAGCTCAGGCATACGTCTCCGTAGCAATAATGTATAGGCTGTTGTTGTACCAACTGCTCCAGTACCAATGACTACGACTCGATTGGGTTTCGGGGGCATGATTTCATCTCCTCAGTATTTTAAATTTTTGGTATTTAATCTTGTCCATCATAATCGCTAACGTTATTGTTTTCAAGCAGGTCTTATTTAATTCATTACCCCATTTTGGGCATACTAAATAGAAATTCTCTAAACAATTTGACAACAAGACTAGACAGGAGAGAATGTAAGAATGGATTTATTTCGCAAAAAAACGTTAATCGTACCTTCAAACTCGGGTGCAACCAAGTTAAACAAAACACTTGGTGCACTAGATCTAACCATGCTAGGTGTAGGAGCGATTATCGGTACTGGTATTTTTGTAATGACAGGCGTAGCGGCAGCAGAACACGCTGGTCCTGGGCTTGTGATTTCATTCCTGTTAGCCGCTTTTGCGTGCGTGCTATCAGCCCTTTGTTATTCAGAGTTTGCATCGACCATCCCGGTCTCCGGAAGTGCCTATGCTTATAGTTATGTAGCATTTGGAGAATTACTCGCTTGGATTTTAGGCTGGGATCTTGTGTTAGAATACGGCGTTGCAGCAGCGGCAGTAAGCAGTGGGTGGTCCGGTTATTTACAGGGTCTTTTAGAGGGATTCGGGATACATATTCCTACAGCACTATCTGGGGCTTATAATGCGGAAGCGGGTACCGTTATTAATTTACCAGCAGTAATTATCATTTTACTAATTTCCTACTTACTGACACGGGGAACTAAAGAGACTGCTCGTTTTAATGCCATTATGGTAGTTATCAAAATCGCTGTGGTGCTTTTGTTTATCGTAACGGGATTCTTCTATGTTAAGCCAGAAAACTGGACTCCATTCCTACCGTTTGGCTTTCAAGGTGTCGTGAATGGTGCGGCAACGGTCTTCTTCGCCTACATAGGCTTTGATGCATTATCGACTGCAGCAGAAGAAGTAAAGCGACCACAGCGGGATTTGCCAATAGGAATTATTTCATCTCTTGCTATTTGTTCAGTATTGTATATTCTAGTTTCACTCGTATTAACGGGTATTATTCCTTACACGGACCTCAATGTAAGTGATCCTGTTTCTTATGCGCTTCGCGTCGTAAATCAGGATCTGATAGCCGGTCTAATCTCGGTAGGCGCTATTGCAGGAATGACCACAGTGCTGCTTGTGATGCTGTTCGGTCAAACTCGACTGATATTTGCAATCTCACGGGATGGACTTTTGCCAAAAGGATTATCTAAGATCAATGCTAAAACTCAAACGCCTATTCGTAGTACATGGATGGTTGGTATCATTATAGCAGTATTAACTGGATTCATACCTTTGGATCGGTTGGCTAACTTAACAAGCATTGGAACACTGTTTGCCTTTTTTGTCGTTTCTTTGGGTGTAATTGCCTTACGGTATATTCACCCTAATATGAAAAGAGGGTTCAGAGTACCCTGGGTACCTTTCATTCCCTTGCTAAGTGCGGCAACGTGCGGATTTTTGATGTATAATCTAGGAAGTGAGACATGGATTGGATTTCTTATTTGGACGGCTCTTGGACTTCTGATCTATTTTTTATATGGCTACCGTAATAGTAAGTTGAATCATAAATAAGAATCGAAGAGAGGAGAGAGGGCATTGACATCTAGGACTGCTGGATTGAAAACACTAAGAATGTTTCTGATGCTATTTTTTTTAGCGTGGATAGTCTCGGCATGTTCTTCACCACCACCGGAGCCTTCTCCACAGCCACAGCCAACAGAAGCACCGGAAGAAGGACAAACGATTACTCTGATTACACCACCTGATAACAATACAAATAATGAGAGTGCCCCGAAATATCAGGTTCAAACAAGAATTACGGGCTTTCATTTGCTAAGCGAGACAGTGGGCATGGTCTGGGGTGTTACAAAAAATGAGCTTCGTTTGTACATAACCCGTGATAATGGATCGACATGGGCTAATATTTCTCCAGCCCCAAATGTACAGTTCCTTTCCACGCCCGTCTATGGAAAAGGCATCTTTTTTACGGACCCTAATCATGGTTGGATTATAAGAAGTGCATTTGGTACGACAGAGAACATTGTGCTGCGAACCACGGATGGTGGTCAGAGTTGGAAGATCTCATCACTAGGCGATGATAATGATGTATCTTCCGTTTATTTTAATTCTCCAACCCAAGGATGGCTGATGACCTCTTCGAAAGCTACTCCTAACAGGGAGAGCAAGGCCCTTTACTCAACATCAGACGGTGGTGCCACGTGGGAAGAAGTGATGCAGAATGAACAATATAATCCGAACCTTCCGAATCATTCGATTCCGTTCACAGGTATAAGTACTGGAATGATATTTAAGAACCGTGTAGAGGGATTTGTGACCCTGCAGACAGGTGCTCTTCCAAAGATCTTTATGACTAAGGACGGTGGTCAGAGTTGGAATCCGGGATCACCTTTTTTGGTAAATGAACAACTCGAAAGCTGTGACAGAGTGATTACTGGCAAACCAGAGTTCTTCGATGCTAGTAAAACTAATGGCTGGATGTCTGTGGGCTGCCAAAAAGATAAGACGATTACTTACCACGGTTACTTTACAGCTAATGGTGGAGATAATTGGAAATTTACACTTTTTCAATTAAAGAGTTCAACCGAAGGAAATCATCAGAGTGCTCCTACATTTCTGAATTCGCAAGTCGGTTGGGCCATCCTCGGTGACACCCTTTACCACACCGTTAACCAAGGGAACACTTGGCTCCCCCTCAAGGAGAGCAATGTTCTGCAGTCAAAGCTTGAGGAATATCCTGAGACGATTAAAATGCAGTTTATTTCTCCAGAGGTCGGTTGGCTTTTGATTGAGAAAAAAGAACAAAAACGCTCACTACTCTTACAAACCACTAATGGTGGGATTAGTTGGCGTGTGATGTAAAGTGAAGAGGGGCTGTTTCATAAGTGGCGGACGCTACTTTTGAGACAGCTTCTTTTTTTGTGTATAAGGGATTAATTCCCAAAACTACGAATTTTTGATTAATTGAATATAAGGAAAAAACTTAATTAAAATTTTCTTTAAAGATGTGAAAAAAATCACATGACATTTAAATGATCGTGTGATATATTTAACACATAGAACAAGTTCAAATTTTCACAAACTCAACTTTCGAATAGGAGAGATTACAATGAAAACTTTTGAAACAGATTATATGACAAGAAACCTGCTGCAACTTTGCTACAACTGTGATGACGCTCACCTGTGTGAAACAGAAGAACAATGCAGAGCATGCTGGGCAGATAACGGAATGTTAGACGATCAGACTGACGAAACGAAGCAATTGCTAGACCTCGTTCATGCTTAATCTGATCACTCAAAACTATGATTAAAAGACCACTTCATTTCTTGATTTCTAAGAAAACGAAGTGGTCTTTTTGCATGAAGTCTCATTAATTTAATGCTTTCTTAACTAGAAGAGGCATATACATGTACAGAAGTGCCTGAAGCTAAGGAAAAGTCGGAATTACATGGGTATGAAGGGGGAAAATGTCATGGGAATGGGCCCGGATCTTTCATGGATGTTTGATTTCTCTGGAACAGTGATGCCAATATTTCTCATTGTAATGGTTGGTATTCTTGCAGTATCAGTAGGCAGGGGTTTGCTTCAATGGAGCCGGAACAATAGCTCACCCATGCTAACCATTCCTGCCCGTATCGTTAGTAAACGAAGTGAAATAAGGCAGCAGCAGACTCAAGAAGATAATGGTTCAAGTCGTACAAGTACAACGTACTACTTAACGTACGAATTGAATGGTGGCAATCGAATAGAATTTAAAGTAGATGGTCATGAATATGGAATGAGTGCAGAAGGCGATAAAGGCATGCTTACCTATCAAGGAACAAGATATCACGGATTTGAGCGACAGCCACAATATTCCACTGCGGAGTAGCCATTAGCATACTTTAACTCTTAATCCATCCCCCTTTTCCTTTTAGTGGAACAGGGAGATGGATTTTTATTTGCGACTATTAAGAATGATGCAGAAAGTAATCGACTGTAAAATTAGGCGTGAGCTGTCACCAGTTAGGCGAATGCACATACAATACAGCATGCAGTTAAGAACGAGGTTGCAAGCAAAAAGCGACCCCAAGGAGGAGACAGCGTGGCCGTCATCAAAACGAACTCGGAAGATGTGAAGGTGCTAGCGCGGTTGATGAGAGCAGAAGCTGAGGAAGATGGAGATCTCGGCATGCTTATGGTCGGCAATGTTGGTGTCAATCGGATTCTTGGCAATTGCCTCGATTTTTTGAACATTCGTACTGTGAATGACATGGTCTATCAAAGTCCAGGAGGATTCGAAGCCCCGCAAAAAAGCTACTTCTATCAACGAGCGAGAGAAGCAGACATCCGTCTTGCTAAACGTGCAATTGCAGGTGAAAGAACCTGGCCAGCGACCAATGCTTTATGGTTCTTCCGTCCTGTAGGGGATTGCCCTCCAACCTGGTATAACCAACAAAACACAGGCCGCTTTAAAGCTCATTGCTTCTTTACTCCGACTGGAGAAGATTGCCCAGCTGTATTTATTGGTAATTAGCAGGGGAACTGTGCAAAGAGAATTACTCAACTTATGAGTAATTCTCTCAGTAAGCTAGTTTTAAATTTTTTGGTGTCCAAAGGGAGCAACTGCTCCGATAAACATTTAGGAGGTTTCATTAAATGATCGTTCAACCATACCGTCCCGTCACTTATACTATTGGTAGTGTTTCTTCTTCAGGTATGCAAATGCCAATGTCTACAGGAATGCAAGGCATGCAAGGGATGCAAGGCATGGGTAGCATGCCGCCACAAGTTAGCAGCGGAAGTCCGATGACACCAGGAGGGGTTGTAGTTCAAAACCCACCTCAACAGTTTGAACAATCGTATATCGAAAATATCTTCAGACTGAATTTAGGCAAAGTAGGTACATTTTATTTTACTTACGAAAATAACAAAGAGTGGAATGCCAAAGTTTACAAGGGTGTGCTGGAAGCTGCGGGCCGTGACCACATTATTATTAGTGACCCAGTAACTGGTCAACGTACTGTATTACTTATGATTTATTTTGATTATGCTACATTTGATGAACCCCTTACTTATCAATACCCTGGTGTCATCGGTAATCCTCCTACAACAAGAAACTGTCGCTAATCAAGTCCTAATATTTGTGGATGAACCCCAACACTTAACGGTGAGGGGTTTTTCTTTATACAGACAGATATTTTGGAATAATAAGGGGAATAAAGACCCATTTTTTTTCGAAAGGACACGCATGCTTGCGGTTTGCCCCAATATATTAATATAATAAAGTATATATTCAAAAACGTGATTCCAGACTGGAGATGAAACCATTGGGAAATTGATACTGAAAGGAACAACTGGCAAGCTTCTTGCCAATACTCTGAAAAAACGAAGGAGGTGGGCCTATCCACCCGTACGGAGAATGGTGGATAGGATTATAAATTGAGCGACCCTTTACCCGGTATATTACACGTAGGTCTTATTATTCTGTTGGTATTGTTAAACGGATTTTTTGTTTCAGTCGAATATGCAATGGTAAAAGTACGAAGTGGTAGAATTGATACCCTTATTGAAGAAGGTAGTAAAAAAGCTTTAAAAGCGAGAAGCATCGTACGCAACTTGGAAGGTTATCTATCCGCCTGTCAACTTGGTATTACTTTGGCTTCGCTTGCGCTAGGGTGGCTGGGTCAACCAGCTATAGCTAACCTTGTTGGGCCATTATTAGGAAGTATAGGTTTTGGAGTAACCGCAGTTAATGTTGTATCTTTGATTATTGCTCTAATGTTTATCACTATCTTGCATATCGTACTAGGTGAACTTGCACCTAAGACTATTGCTGTTAACAAGGCTGAATCTGTCCTCTTGCTAACATCTGGACCGATGAATGTGTTTTACAAGATCATGTATCCAGTGATATGGATCGTAAATGGGCTAGCACGCGGTTTATTACGGATCTTCCGTTTAGCCCCTGCTTCAGAGCTGGGGACGGCGCATACGGAAGAAGAGATCCGTATTATCATGCAAGAAAGTAATAAAAGCGGCTTTATCGATAATACCGAAATGGCTCTAGTTGACAATATTTTTGAATTCGTGGATACGATGGCCCGTGAGATCATGATTCCTCGGACAGAAATGATCTGCCTGAATAATCATCTTCCAACGGAAGAGAATCTTGAAATTGCTTTTGATGGAATGAGGACGCGTTATCCAGTCTGTGATGGAGATAAGGATCACATTCTTGGCTTCATTCATATCAAGGACTTAATTAGGGATCGTGAACAAAGCTATAATAAGTTAATTCGTCCTATACTAACCGTACCAGAATCTATTCAGATTAGTGCTCTGCTGAAAGTCATGCAGCGTGCGAAGACACAAATCGCCATTCTGATTGATGAGTATGGTGGAACATCGGGAATGGTAACACTGGAAGATATCATGGAGGAAATTGTAGGAGAAATTCAGGATGAGTTCGATGAAGAGCGTCCTGGTGTTGAGAAGCTGGGGGAGGATGAACACTCCATCGACGGCTTGATGCTTATTGAAGAGATCAATGATCTTTTGGGTCTCCACATGGATACAGAGGATTATGATACGATAGGCGGTTGGCTGTATTCTAAACTGGAGGTTAATCCACCTCAAAAAGGGCAGTCTGTTGAATTTGATGATCATCTGTTTATTGTGGAAGAAACGGATAATAAGCGGATTTCTCGAATTAAGCTACTGAAGTTACAGCTATTGACTGAAGAAGCTGGTGCATAACGAACTTATTTATATTTATTAAGACACAGGGCTGTAGCCTTGTGTCTTTTTTTACAGTGTATTTACAGTATTGTTTGCCAAAAAGAGATTAAAAATTATATAATTTTAAATGTATATGATAAAAACTACATTAGTCCACAGAGGACAGAAAGGAATTCTCCTTGAGTAAACCTAATAAAAGTACAAGCGTTCCCCAGCTAAGCAAACAAGAGAAACGGCGGGTAGAACAGGAGCAACAAAAGCAGAAGACGAGAATTTTAATTATTGGTTCCATTGCTTTAGTAGTCATCATTTTTGTTGGATTGTTTATGTTAGCTTCGAAAGATGCCGCAAAAAATGCCACTACGGGAGAACCAGTGGAATTCAATTACAGTGAGCTACCTAGAGTCGGTAAAGAGGATGCACCTGTTAAAATTGTTGAATTTGGTGATTTAAAATGTCCAGCGTGTTCCCAATTTGCAACTTCAGTTAAACCGAAGATTGTTCAAGATTTTGTCAACGAGGGAAAAGCAGCGCTCTACTTTGTAAATATGGCTTTCGTTGGTCCAGATTCTGAGACTGCCTCACTTGCTGCATTATCTGTATATCATCAGAATAAAGATGAATTCTGGAAATTCTACGATGCTGTATATGCACAGCAAGGTGATGAGAGCGAAGAATGGGCAACTGAAGATTTCTTAGTAAGCCTTGCGGAGAAAGAGAAGTTAGCTATCGATTACGAACTGCTACGTAAAGATATCAAGGATCGTACGTATGCAGATGACCTAAATAAGGGCATGCAGCTAGCTACTGAAGCAGGGGTAACTACAACGCCATCCCTTTACATCAATGGAGTAAAGACTGCGGATCCATTTAACATTGAAGCGATTTCAACTGAAATTAATGACGCCGCAAAAGCTGTGGAGGCAAAGTGACAAAGTTCCTATCTTTTTGCAAGCGTAACTGCCTGTATCTGGCCTGGTTCGTCTCTTTAGTTGCTGTTGCCGGTAGCTTGTATTTGAGCGAAGTATTGAAATATGAACCTTGTAAGCTTTGCTGGTTCCAGCGAATTTTCATGTATCCTCAGTTATTCCTCTTGGGAATTGCAACGTTTCGAGGGGATAAACGGATTATCCCTTATGTACTTCCACTAAGCTTGATTGGTGGCAGTATCTCGATCTATCATTATGCGGAACAGAAAATTCCTGCGTTAAGTAAAGTTCTTCCTTGTACAATTGGTGTTCCTTGTAATAAGGATTACTTGAACTTTTTTGGATTCATTACGATACCATTCCTTGCGTTAATCGCTTTTGCTTTAATTAGTATTTTACTTTGGTACGGACGTAAGGAAGAAGAAGTGATGGAGTTAGATACAGAGGAAAGTTTAGGATTTTGATTTTTTAACTTTAAGTGATCCGAAAAAATGTGAAAAGTGATTAAAAACACGATCCAGAGGGATAATTGAAGAGAATGAAAGAGAGCATCCAATAAGACGCTGTATTTGCGCTTACTGGATGTTTTTTCATTCTTTTTTCATTTTTTTCAACGCTTTACTGTAACCACTTTGTAGACTAATATTAGACCTTGTGAGAAGTTGAATATGCGCTGAATTTTCTTAGGAAAAACGGGGGAACCAAACTTGGCATTCGTGCCAATGGGGTGAATCGGAATGGGTCGATTGGACTTAAACCGTAGGGCTATACCACAGCCCGAATCCGCCAGCTAACCTCGTAAGCAAAGGTGGGATAATGACCATGCATAGCATGCGGATCATTTCCGTATGCTATTTTTAGTGTCTGCATTTATGAAATCCACCAATGAAAACAGCGCGCGGAATTTCCGTTTCAGCTCCCAAAGAAAGGAACTGTATCCACCATGGTAAGCAAGGTAAAACGACTATTGATCGGGCGTCCGATGAAGTCGAACGAACTCGATCATGAAAAGTTATCCAAGGTTAAAGCACTGGCTGTCCTGTCTTCTGATGCGCTCTCGTCTGTAGCCTACGGAACGGAACAAATTCTGATTGTACTAGTGGCTGCAGGGTTTACTGCCATCTGGTATTCCCTGCCAATTGCATTAGCCGTATTGGGCCTGCTGGCCATCTTGATTTTATCCTATCGGCAGACGATCTACGCTTATCCTCAGGGAGGCGGAGCTTACATCGTTGCCAAGAGTAATCTTGGTGTTCCGACAGGGCTTTTAGCAGGAGGGTCTTTGTTAGTGGATTACATTCTGACCGTTGCTGTTAGTGCGTCGGCAGGGACGGATGCGATCACATCGGCTTTTCCAAGTCTTCATAATCACACCGTTCTTATTGCAGTATCCGTTATTATTCTTCTTACTTTAATTAATCTTCGCGGAGTTACAGAATCAGCTTCATTCATCGCAATCCCAGTGTATTTATTCGTGGTGTCGATTGTAGTGTTGATTATCTCCGGTATTATTAAATATGCAGCAGGTGGCGTGCATGCGAATGTCCCTGAAATTGGCGCTGCTGTTTCTAATGTTAGTTTGTTTCTACTATTAAAAGCCTTCAGTTCTGGCTGTTCAGCTCTTACGGGTGTAGAGGCTGTATCTAATGCTATTCCAAACTTTAAAGCACCTGCAGAAAAGAATGCAGCCAAGACCTTAATGGTCATGGGAGTTATACTTGGATTTATGTTCACAGGCATCACACTCCTGGCGTATTGGTACGGCATAGTGCCTGACGAAAAGGCCACAGTTGTTTCTCAGATCGCTGAATCGACCTTTGGTCGCGGAACTTTATATTTTTTCATTCAAGGTATCACAGCAGTAATTTTGTTCTTGGCGGCTAATACGGCATACTCAGCGTTCCCGCTGCTTGCATTTATGTTTGCAAAAGATAAATATATGCCGCATGCTTTTATGGTTCGTGGTGACCGTCTAGGCTTCTCCAATGGTATTATTTTTCTAGGTGTTCTGTCAGCTCTGCTTGTAGCTGCATTCCACGGAAATACAGAAAGCCTGATTCCTCTTTATGCGGTTGGTGTCTTCATTCCTTTCACATTGTCTCAGCTAGGAATGATGGTTCATTGGTTTAAAACCAAACCAGCGGGATGGAAAAAAAGATTTGTTGTAAATACCATTGGTATGCTGACTACATTGACGATTACGCTTATTTTTATCATTACTAAGTTCTCAAGCGTATGGATGGCTTTCATTTTCTTACCTGCTGTAATGTTCGTGTTCTACCGTATCCACAAGCACTATTTGAATATTGCTGATGAGCTTCGTATATGTCCAAGTACAGATAAACCTTTGATTAAAGGCAGCACGGTTGTTGTCCCTGTTGCCGGTGTAACACGTGCTGTACTGCATTCCATTAGCTATGCCAAGTCTTTAACGGATAATGTTGTAGCAGTATATGTTGGATTTGATGAAGAGGACATCCAAAAGATGGAGCAACGGTGGGAGGAATGGAACCCAGGTGTACGCCTGATTGTACTCCGTTCCAGATATCGCAGTATTATTCGTCCGTTACTGAAATTTATTGATACAGTGGAGTGGAAGACCGCAGCAACGGATCATATCACGATCCTGATCCCACAATTTATCACTAAGCATTGGTGGCAAGCTGTACTTCATAATCAGACCAGCTTTTTAATCCGTTCTTACCTAATGAATTCAAAAGATGTTGTGGTAGCGACTGTCCCTTATCATTTGAATAAATAGTGAACCCTTAAGGAGAGGCTATATCCGGAACGTTCGGAATATAGCCTTTTTTGTATTTTAAAGAAGGAAATTGTTACAAATCCACAAAATTTAAAATTTATATGTTGACATAGAGAATGAGAATCAATATCATTTAAAAGTGAGATAGAGACAGTCAACATCTTTGAGAAAACATAGCTTGTACACACTAGGAGGGTATTAGATGTTTTGGTTTAACAGAAAAAGATTTGGAAGCATGAAATTAACGATGGTCGGATTAATGGTGATGGTGCTATTTTTATCCGCTTGCGGTAATAATAATTCCGGTAACGCATCAAACACAGGATCAGAGCCTACAGCAGCACCTACTGCTGAAGCCACAGAAGCTCCTGCAGCGCCTAAGACGTTAACGGATGCAATGGGGCATGAAGTAACGATTCCGGCTAATCCAACGCGTGTACTGGGTTCTTATTTGGAGGATGCTCTGGTAACTCTGGGTGTGACTCCAGTAGCACAATGGTCCGTACCGAATGGTGTTCAGGATTATCTGGCCGCTGAATTGAAAGATGTGCCTACCATTAGCTACGATCTTCCGCTCGAGGCAGTAACCAGCTTTGCTCCGGATCTTATTCTCATCCCATCGGAGTCTTCTGTACAGAACGGTATCTACGACCAACTGAATAAGATTGCACCGACTTATGTGATTGGGGATGAACTAAATCAAGATTGGCGTAAATCGCTGCTCAAGATTGGTGAAATTCTGAACAAGACCCCTGAAGCAGAGAAAGCCATTAAAGAGTATGAAGACAAAGCGGCTGCTGCGAAAGAAGAGCTTAAAGGAGCTATTGGTCAAGAGTCCGTGGCGATTTTATGGTTGGTACAAAAGAACTTCTATATTGTAGATGAAACACGCAGTAGTGGTGCTGTGTTATACACAGACCTTGGTGTAACGCTGCCTAACTTAGTAACAGAAATTCCTGTTGGCACAAGAGCTATTTGGAATCCAATCTCACTAGAGAAGCTTTCTGAGCTGACGGCAGATCATATTATTCTTGTAAACAGTGATAAGACTGAGGGTTCGGAGATCCTGGACAGTGCAATTTGGAAAGGTATCCCGGCTGTAAAAGCTGGTAATGTGCATGAAATGAGCTCAACAAGCAGCTGGTTATACAGTGGTGCGAACGCTGGCGGTAAAATTATTGATGATGTGTTAAAAAGTCTTGTGAAATAAAAAGTCGTAATTCACCATGAATGAGACTGATCTTTTGGTGGGGAAGGGCGTGCAGATCAAGTATCTTAGGATACTAAGATCTGCACCATTTTTTTATAAACCATTCCCATATTACGGAAAAACTACTCCTACAATTGTACAACCTAATTTTTTTTGCGATAATGAGAATGATTGTTGTTATCATATAGACTAATGTAACTATCGATTAAGGAGACGACTCATGGTTTCACCCTCAGATTTCGCTCATCGCAATAAAAATGATACAAAAAAAGCTCTACATACCCGACCGGCAGCTGCAATGGGTATTCTAGTGATTGGACTTGCTGCTATTGCCTTTGGACTGGCACTTTCAGTCTCGGTGGGTGCGGCAAATATCAAGCTAGCTACGGTATGGGAAGCAATATTTCATTTCAATCCAGATTTACAGCAGCATCAGGTGATAAGAGAACTGCGATTTCCACGCGCGATAGCAGGTGCTATGGTCGGTGCTTGCTTCGCAGTAGCAGGGGCAATCATGCAAGGGATGACAAGAAACCCGCTGGCGGATTCAGGTCTGTTAGGCTTGAATGCGGGAGCAGGTGTAGCGCTGGCCATAGTTTTTGCTTTTGCACCTTCGCTCTCTTTCACTTCACTTATGTTGTTTTGTTTTATAGGTGCCGCTGTAGCCTCATTTATCGTATTCGGAATCGGGTCGCTATCTTTTAATGGCCTTACACCGTTACGTTTAACGCTCGCAGGCTCTGCGGTAAGTGCATTACTGGTTGCTGTGAGTCAGGGTATAGCTATTCTTTTTAACTTATCCCAGGATATTGCCTTCTGGCTGGCTGGCGGAATGGGTGGGGCAAGCTGGACTCAGATCAAGATTGTTTTTCCTTGGGTGTTCGTGGCATTAATCGCAGCGATGATATTATCGCGGTCCGTCACTTTGCTCAGCTTAGGAAGAGAAGTTGCCGTTAGTCTGGGGCAGCGGACAAGATTAGTGCAGTTGGCATGTATGATTGTTGTAGTCGTTCTTGCCGGAAGTGCAGTCTCAATGGTTGGCCCGATTGCTTTTATAGGACTAATTATTCCACATGTTACACGTTATTTCATTGGTGTAGATTATCGCTGGATTATTCCTTGCTCGGCGATTCTAGGGAGCTTATTGATTATCTTTGCGGATATCGCCGCTAGAATGATAAATGCACCTTATGAAACGCCGCTAGGCGCTTTAATAGCCATCATCGGTGTACCTTTCTTTATTTACTTAGCGAGTAAGCGTAAGGGGGAGCTGTAATGCACAGATTAACCCTTTCTCCTAATGAAAAAGAACGCCGCACACGCGCCATTACAGTGTTATCGCTGCTTGCCATTTTGATCGTTGTTGTATTTATTGTCAGTATGAATACAGGATTTATGCGTCTATCCCCCCGGGAGGTATTACATACACTGCTGGGAGATGGAACTCATCAGCAAAAGCTAATCTTATTTGATTTCAGATTACCTCGCATCGTTATTTCATTGTTAGTTGGAGCAGGCTTTGCAGTGTCAGGCTGTATCTTACAAAGTCTCGCTCGGAATGCACTTGCTGAACCGGCTACGCTGGGCATTAGTGCGGGTGCAGGTTTTGCGGTAATCATTTTTATCTCGTTTTTTCCGGCTACAACAGCAGCTCCGGTATTCGTCTTGCCGCTTTTAGCGCTTGGAGGAGCTAGCTTAACCGCCGCTTTAATCTATATTCTTGCATATCGGAAAGCAGATGGTCTGTCTCCAACAAGGTTGATCCTTATCGGGATTGCGGTCGCTGCCGGAATCAATGCTTGCCAGCTTGTGTTGGCCCTTCGGCTTGATCCTAATAATTATCAATTTGTAGCGACTTGGATCGCCGGGAAAATATGGGGTGGCGATTGGAGATTTGTCCTTGCGCTGCTGCCTTGGATAGCGATTCTGTTACCGTTCGCCTTCTATAAGGCGCAGATTCTTAATGTATTGAATCTAGGAGATCATACTTCATTAGGACTTGGAATGCGCGTGGAGAAGGAACGTATTCTCCTTCTGGTAACAGCAGTAGCACTTGCCGGCTCCTGTGTCGCTGTAAGCGGAGGGATAGGCTTTGTTGGTCTAATTGCACCACATCTAGCCCGCAAGCTTGTGGGACCCCGTCATCAGGTATTATTACCGGCTAGTGCTTTGACAGGGGCACTCCTTATGATTACTGCGGATACCATCGGAAGATGGGTGCTGCAGCCTGCAGAAGTTCCAACAGGCATCGTGGTTGCGATCATTGGTGCACCTTACTTTTTGTATTTACTCGCCAAATCAAAAGCGTAAAACTAAGCTCTTTCTTACGAAGCAAGATAAATTCTGTAGTTCATTCTAGGAGCATAGCTTCATAAACTTTTAAGGAGTGGTTAACATGTCAGAACGTTTGAATACAGAAGAATTAAGTATTGGGTATGCAGAGGCTACAATTGTTAAAGGTTTGAACTTATCCATCCCTACTGGAAAAATCACCGCACTAGTGGGCGCTAACGGCTCTGGTAAATCTACAATTCTTAAAACTATGGCCCGGATCATGAAGCCTAAGAGCGGCAGCGTGATGCTGGACGGCAAATCGATCCATAACTTTTCTACGAAAGAGGTAGCTCGTCAGCTTGCGATCTTACCGCAAAACCCAACGGCTCCAGACGGACTAACGGTCTCTGAACTTGTCAGCTATGGTCGCTTCCCGCATCAAAAAGGATTCGGCACAATGACAGCGGAGGATCGCAGCATTATCTCTAACGCGATCACTGTTACAGGGATGGAGCCTTTCCATGACCGTCCGATTGACCGCTTGTCCGGAGGACAACGTCAGCGTGCTTGGATCGCAATGGCATTGGCACAAGAAACAGACATTCTATTCCTAGACGAACCAACAACATTTCTAGATATGGCGCACCAGCTTGAAGTTCTACAGCTTCTGCAAAAGCTGAATGAGGAAGAAGGCCGTACCATTATTATGGTAGTGCATGATCTGAATCATGCTACTCGTTATGCGCAGCATATGGTAGCTATTAAGTCCGGTACTGTGGTTAGTGAAGGCTCACCTACTGAAGTTATGACACCAGATGTACTGCGGGAAGTGTTTGGAATTGAGGCGGATATTGTGCCAGATCCACGCACCGGTGTGCCGCTGTGCCTTCCTTACGAGCTTGCAGCCTATAAAGCGGTGTAAACATTATTGAAAATCATACAACGAACAGGCTCCCGTCATTGACAAGGGAGCCTGTTCGTTGTTACAGTTGTGGTTGCCTACAATTCCATGATACCACTACTTGAAATAGATCAAAGAACCATCATTTTCACATGGTTAAAGGAGCATGAAACATGAATATTGACAAAATTCAAGATGACCTAGAGCAATTAATGACTGCAGGAATAGTGAAGAGTCATGAAAACTTAAAAGATTACGTGTATACCAAAATGGGCGGCAAAGCTGATATTTTGGCGGCACCAGCTACTTATGATGAAATTCAAAAGATCGTTACATATGCTGAACAAAATGGGATAACCCTTACGGTACTTGGGAACGGCTCTAACGTGATTATCCGTGATGGAGGCGTGCGTGGGATCGTTCTGCAAACGGCAGGACTGACCGGAATGGGAATTCGTGATAATCTCTTGTATGCGGAGTGCGGCGCCAAGATTATTGATGTTTCCAGATATGCGCTGGAAATGGAGCTTACGGGTCTTGAGTTCGCCTGCGGTATTCCAGGAACGGTTGGTGGAGCGTTATACATGAACGCAGGTGCTTACGGCGGAGAAATTAAAGATGTACTGCATAGCGCGCTGGCTATAACTAAGAGCGGACAATTAGTGACTCTGCGAGGGGATGAGCTGCAATGGGGTTATAGAAAAAGCGTGTTCGCAAGCGGTGAATACATCGTGCTTGAGGCCAATTTTGCTATGACTTCTGGTGATGCGTTAGCCATCAAGTCGAAAATGGATGAACTTACTTACCTGCGTGAATCGAAGCAGCCGCTTGAGTATCCATCCTGTGGGAGTGTCTTTAAACGTCCTCCAGGTCGTTTTGCGGGTCAGTTAATTCAAGAGAGTGGCTTACAGGGAACAAGAATCGGTGGTGCTGAGGTATCCAAGAAACACGCAGGATTTATTGTAAATGCAGATAATGCAACTGCCAGTGATTACATCGGGTTAATTCACCATGTAAGATCGACTGTGAAGGATAAATTCGGAGTGGAGCTGGAAACTGAAGTGGAGATCATTGGAGAAGAATAACCTCTAATTAGTAAGAGCCCGCAGATTACTGTGGGCTCTTTTGCTGTTATCACTTATGGTTCAATCCACTGATAGGGTGTATTTAGCTCTATCTGTAGTTATTTCCGCCTTGAGATCACCTATATCCTCAATACGAAGCCCGTCAATAGCTAAGTCATAGGTGGAATGTGGTAGAGATACTAGCTCACCATCAGCGTTTAAAGTACTGCCAAATCCTTTTAATATTAATGCACTCCCTAGATAATCATCGATAACATCCTCCGCACTCCGGAACTCAACGGCCTCCAGATTAAAATGAATTTTATCCAGATCACGAAGCTCTTTCTTTTCAATAACAATGGTTTCATTTACATGACTGTTAATCCAGTCCATCAATTTCTGTATGCTTTGTTCCATAAGATGATCCCACCTTTACTTCAAAGATTATTAGGTTTAAGTTACCCTTTTTGTAGGATTTGAATCCATATTTTTGCCACATCTGAGTGAAAATGAACAAAGGATGGTGCTAAGCTATAGCGAATGTTACAGAATAGCAACAGCAGAGATAATCCTCTACAACCAGAATAAGGATAGATATTAACTATTCGAAAAAGGGGGTAGTGTCATTTGATTCAGCTAACTGAGGTCTCCAAGTATTATCAGGACAGGTGTGCGGTTGATCGAATAACTTTTGCAGTGGAGAAGGGAGAAGTCTTTGGGTTTCTAGGTCCCAATGGTGCTGGTAAGACGACCACGATGCGAATGATGACGGGTCTTCTTCAGTCTACAAGCGGAGAAATTTTAATTAATGGCATGAATATTTTACGTCATAAAAAAGAAATTCATGCCCAAATTGGCGTTGTTTTCGAGCTTCCCAATCTGTATATGCGTTGTTCTATCCGAGATAATCTAGAGCTGTTCGCTGACCTGTATAGGGTAGCAGCCAGTCGGGTGAATGAAGTCATGGAAATTCTTCAACTGTTAGATAAGGAAAAAGCTAAGGTAAGTAGCTTGTCCAAAGGCTGGAAGCAGCGTGTCCTAATCGCCAGAGCATTATTACATAAGCCTCAAGTGTTGTTTTTAGATGAGCCTACGAGTGGATTAGATCCAAATTCAGCCTCACTCATTCGTAATCACATCCAGAGTATTCAAGATAAAGGCACAACTATTGTCTTAACAACGCATGATATGCACGAGGCAGAAGAATTAAGCGATAGAGTAGGGATCATGCACGCTGGTGCATTGGTGGCACTTGATGAACCCCATAGACTTAAGACCATGTATGGTAAACCAGAAATTGAAGTGAAATATCAGCAGGATGGAGAAGTGATTATGAAATCCTGGCCGATAGCAGAAGCGTCTACAAAAGATCATATTTATCAGCTAATGTCTAATCATCAAATGATAAGTATGCACAGTAAAGAGGCTTCTCTGGCAGATGTATTTGCTGCCTTGACGGGAAGTGAGTTAAGTTGAGTTATCCGTTATGGAAGCTGTTTAAGCATGAATGTAAGGATATACTACGTAATCCAGCGACTGTAATTCTAATTGTGTTGCCTATATTTATGGCTAAAATAATCATCACTGTAGTGGACAAGAGCGGTCTAGATTTCATGCTTCTTTCTACTTGGATATTGTTTGCACAAGTAATGGTTGGAATCATGATTACCGGCCCAGGATTAATTGAGGAACGAGAGAGTAAAACTTATGATGCACTGTTGATCTCACCGTTAAGCAGAGGTCAGATCATTACTGCTAAGGCGGGTTCTGTTCTTGTCTTTTCGTTATTTTCACAGCTGATAGTTTATATACTTAATCAAGGGTTGAACATAGATGTATTGTCTGCGTTGATATATATGTTATTGGGTGGAATGATCTTTGTACAAGTTGGAATTATCATCGGATTAAAGGTGAGTTCCTCCAAAAATGGCTCGGCCATCAGCTCTGCTTTTATGGTTGTTTTTTTCTTGGTGGCTTCTGTTTACTTGGCTCTTCCAGAATGGACTTATCCAATCTTTGCAGCTTTGCCGAGTATTGAAATCACCCAGAATTTGAACAGTATTCTTAATGGAGAAGGGATATTACCTGTAGAAAGTCTGCTGCTGCTCATATGGATTGCGGTGCTTTCAGTTTGGATTTGGAAGATCGAGAAAGAGTAGAACTTGTCAGGAGCAGGCCACCCATGGTATAGTTCAAGACGCAATATGCTTAAAGAAGAAGTCTGCACGGATTGTGCAGGAGAGGTTCGCGAACTCCCTCTATAAAAAACTAAGAGTATATTAAACCGTATAAGCGGATGCTGTCCATACCCGGACGTTGCTTCCGTTTCTTCTTAGTGGAGCCAAGTTTTCGAAATCTCGTTCTTCTTTCCATTACCGGCCAAGGCCGAAGGAAAAGAGAGGGGTTTTTTGTCGTGTCAGAAGGAAGATTAAAAGAGGAAATGCAAGAAGTCACTTTGCTTGGTAATCAGGGAACGCAGTACAAGTTTGGTTATGATCCAGACATTCTGGAAGTATTTGATAATAAGCATCCTGGGCGTGATTATTTTGTTAAATTCAACTGCCCTGAGTTTACTAGCTTATGTCCTGTTACAGGCCAGCCGGATTTTGCCACACTATATATTTCGTATATTCCTGAACAGAAGATGGTGGAATCCAAATCATTAAAGCTGTATTTATTCAGCTTCCGTAACCATGGTGACTTTCATGAGGACTGTGTCAACATTATTATGAATGATCTGATCTCACTGATGGACCCACGGTACATTGAGGTATGGGGCAAATTCACTCCGCGTGGAGGCATTTCTATTGATCCTTATTGCAACTATGGAAGACCGGGTACGAAGTATGAGGCGATGGCGGAGCACCGCTTGATCAATCACGACCTCTATCCGGAAAAAGTGGACAACCGCTAATCCCAATAAGTTGATAAGGAGAGATTAAGATGAATAAAAAAGCACTAGTTGTATTCAGCGGCGGCCAAGATAGCACCACTTGCCTGATTTGGGCATTGAAGCATTTTGAGGAAGTGCAGGTAGTTACCTTCAACTATAATCAGCGTCATGCGGCTGAAATCGAAGTTGCTACAGAAATAGCAGCTAAGTTTAATGTAAAACAGCATATTCTTGATTTGGGACTGCTGAATCAGCTGGCACCAAATGCTTTAACACGGCAGGATATTGATATTGTGGCTGGCGAAGGCGATGAGCTTCCTAGTACGTTTGTGGACGGTCGAAATCTGTTATTTTTATCTTTTGCCGCAATATTAGCTAAACAATTAGGTTATTCCCATATTGTTACTGGAGTCTGCCAAACGGACTTTAGCGGATATCCGGACTGCCGTGATGTCTTTGTGAAATCATTGAATGTTACGCTGAATTTATCTATGGACTATGAGTTTGCAATACACACTCCGCTGATGTGGCTGGATAAAAAAGAAACGTGGAAGATGGCCGATGAACTGGGTTATTTTGATTATGTTCGCGAACACACACTGACCTGTTATAACGGCATAATTGGCAGAGGTTGTGGAACTTGTCCAGCATGTCTATTACGTCAGCGGGGACTTGAACAATATGAGGCGGAAAGAACGGAGGTCCGTTCTTAATGCTTAACGAGGTCTCAGTCTGCAAAATATTTACGTTCGACGCGGCGCATCAGTTAGTGGGTCACAAAGGGAAGTGCAGTAACCTGCACGGTCATACGTATAAGCTCGAAGTAGTGCTTAAGGGCAAACCTATGACCGCGGAAGGCCATTCGGACGAAGGGTTTGTAATTGATTTCAGCGATATCAAAACAACAGTGCAACAAAGCCTTGTGGAGCGTCTAGATCATGCTTTTCTCGCTATGGGAAATGAACCTGTGTTAGAGACGTTAACGAATACGGGTTCCAAAGTAGCTTTGCTGTCTTTCCGGACCACCGTTGAGAATATGTCTTCATATATAGCTTACAAGCTTAAGCAAGCGGGGCTGCCCTTGTACGCTGTAAAGCTATGGGAGACACCAACCTCTTGGGCGGAAGTGCTCGCTGAAGATATCCCTGAGGATGGACCATCTTACCGCTTGTATGGAGGCTGTGACTGTGAGTAAGATTCCTGTAATTGAAATCTTCGGTCCGACCATTCAAGGTGAAGGTGCGGTAATTGGTGTGAAGACTATGTTTGTCCGAACCTATGGCTGCGATTATCGCTGTGGCTGGTGTGACTCCGCTTTTACTTGGGATGGTACGGCTAAGGATAAGGTTCGAATGATGGCCTCGGATGAGATTATGAATGAACTTATAGCTATAGCTGGAGATAATTTCGACTGTGTTACGATTTCAGGCGGCAATCCTGCTTTAATTGGTGATGGGATGGGCACTTTTATTAACCTGCTACATGAGCGAGGGATACAAGCTGCAATAGAAACTCAGGGCAGTAAATGGCAGGAATGGTTCAATGACGTGGATGTGCTGACCATTAGTCCGAAGCCGCCAAGCTCAGGGATGACAACGAATTGGGAAATGCTAGATAACATCATGAATAAGATGGAGAATCTGGGCCGTTCCACACACAGTCTAAAAGTCGTTGTGTTTGACGATAAGGACTTTGATTATGCAAAAGACATTCACCAGCGATATCCCAATGTGCAGCTTTTTCTGCAGCCTGGGAATGATGATGTCACTGAAGAAGGAGACATTTCTGCTCGACTTTTGGGAAGGCTGGAATGGTTGTTTAATAAAGTAATCTTAGACCCTGAAATGAATAGAGTGCGTGTACTGCCACAGCTGCATGCTTTAATCTGGCATAATAAGCGTGGCAAGTAAAAAGGATTGAAATGTAAGGGGTGTCTGCATAGCAGATGCCCTTTTTTTGTTGAGTTGAGTCTTTAAAAAGGTAGATAGAATGTCCCATAATCTGGTATGATTTTCATAAAAGTTATAGGAGGTACCTAATGCGAAATTTAACGGCACTGTTAATCATTGATGTTCAAGAAGCTATGTTCTCCTATCCTGATCAAAAGCTGTACGATGAAGAGGGTGTGATGGAGAGAATTATTTCCCTTCAGCATAAGGCTAGGGTGGCAGGTACTCCAATTGTTTATATTCAACATACGGAAGATGAGGAATACACAAAAGGTACGCCCACATGGCAGATCAGTCACCGTATCACACCGCAGGAAGGCGAAGTTATTGTGGAGAAGCCTACTTGGGATGCTTTTCACCAAACCGTGTTGCAAGATGAGCTACAGAAGCTCGGGATCACGAATCTGGTGATTTGTGGGATGCAAAGTGAATTCTGTCTAGATACAACGATAAGACGTGCATATAGCATGGGATATAAAAGTGTGCTGGTTTCAGATGCTCATAGCACCTTTGATAATGGGGTTCTGAGTAGTAGAGAGATCGTTAAGCATCATAATGCGGTAATTGGAGGTAGATTCGCCCAGTTACGAGCTGAAAGCGAGGTTCAGTTCTAGATGAATACCCCACAGGTTGCCATGAAACCTATTCAGCGTTCTCGACTTAGACTATTTGCCGGAAAGCGATATTTTATTTGGAAAAGATACTTGAAATGGTGTACTGATCGCGGCAAGATGGCGAAGCAGCGCACTAGTGATATTTTATCTTATGAGGCAATGACTCACGCTACACCGTTATTACGTAGTCTTCGGAATGTAGATATGGTGCTTCAATATAATAAAATAACAAATTTACGGCTGGCGATCGCGAAACTGGATGGACTCATGGTGCGGCCGGGGGAGACGTTTTCCTATTGGAGAAGCATCGGCAAGCCCAGTAAGCGAAAAGGTTATCTGGAAGGTATGGTTCTACATTATGGCGGTTTTCATTCTGGAGTTGGCGGGGGGCTATGCCAGCTGTCTAATCTGATCTACTGGATGACACTGCATACTCCTCTTACGGTTACGGAACGGCATCGGCACAGCTATGATGTATTTCCAGATGAACAGCGCACACAGCCATTTGGAAGCGGGGCTACCTGTTCTTATAATTATTTGGATCTTCAAGTGAAGAATAACACGAATCAAACGTATCAATTAAAGCTCTGGCTGGATGACAGTCATTTGCATGGGGAATGGAGATGCAATGAGCAGTGCCTTTATAAATATGAGGTGTACGAAAGTGATCATCGGATAAGCTTAGAACCATGGGGAGGGTATATCCGCAGTAACAAGATTAGTCGAAAAGTATTTACACGGACCGGAGAGCTGGTTGGAGATGAAGCTGTAACGGATAATTATGCGCTTATGATGTATTCTCCGCTTCTTCACGGATAAGAGGCTAGGCTTAGGGATATAACATAGAAGGCGTGATCCTTATATCTCTATACCATTTCCAAAGGAGCGGATTAACAGCATGAAAGCATTAACCTACCAAGGGAAGAAGAAAGTGAAAGTTAAAGAGGTTGCTGATCCGAAGATTGAGAAAAAGGATGACATTATTGTTCGAATTACTTCTACAGCGATTTGTGGCTCAGATCTGCACATTTTTAACGGTGAAATTCCAGGTATGCATGATGACTATGTTATTGGTCATGAGCCCATGGGGATTGTTGAGGAGACCGGTCCAGACGTAACTAAAGTCAAGAAAGGCGACCGGATCATTATTCCCTTTAATGTAGCCTGTGGTCAATGCTACTTCTGCCAGCATGAGATGGAGAGTCAATGCGACAATGCTAATGACGCCAAGGACACAGGAGGATATCTGGGTTATTCCGATACTTATGGGGGCTTTGCAGGAGGGCAAGCCGAATTACTGAGGGTTCCTTATGGTAATTTCGGCCCTTTTGTCGTTCCTGAGGATGCAGAAATGGAAGATGAGAAAATTCTTTTCTTATCTGATATTGTGCCTACTGCTTGGTGGGGAGTCGAAAGCGGCGGAGTGAAGCCAGGGGATACAGTCATTGTTCTCGGCTGCGGGCCTGTTGGACTGCTTACTCAGAAATTTGCCTGGATCAAAGGCGCCTCAAGAGTCATTGCGGTTGATCATATTGGCTACCGTCTGCAGCATGCGAAGCTGACCAATAATGTCGAAATTTATAACTTTGAAGAGATTAAGGATATTGAAGCTCATTTGAAGGAGATAACACATGGGGGCGCAGATGTAGTTATTGACTGTGTTGGTTTGGATGCCAAAATATCTGCTTTGGAGAAAGTGGAAACCACTCTGAAGCTACAGGGAGGCTCACTCAGTGCATTTAGAATGGCCTCGGATATCGTACGTAAATTCGGAACTATTCAGCTTGTAGGAGTTTATGGGCTTAATTACAATATGTTCCCTCTGGGTCATCTATTTGAACGCAACATTACTTTAAAAATGGGACAGGCTCCAGTGATTCACTATATGCCTTTGCTTTATAAGATGATTAAAGAGAATAAATTTGATCCTACAGATATCATTACGCATCGCTTGCCTATCAGCAAAGCGGAGCATGGCTATGACATTTTTAGTGAGAAAAAAGAGGATTGCATCAAGGTGGTTCTGAAACCTTAGCCTTTAAGAAGCATGAGCTCTCGTCAGAAATGACATTGCTTATGCTTTTTTTAGTGAAATCTGATGAAAATAGATGCATTTTTTCACGGTCTGCGTTAAATTAACATAAGTGACTTAAGATAGTGAAAGGACGCGTACCATGTGAAGCTTAAAACACCGCCACTTCCTATTCCAATTTTTATGTTGATTGGGATTGTGGCCATCTCTTTTTCTGCCATTTTTATCAAGTGGTCTGCAGCACCAGCATCTATACAAGGAATGTATCGGCTGTTGTTCACCTCGCTGCTGATGTTGCCTTTTGCAAGACCATACAGCGGAGCAGCGTTCGCGCTTCGTAAAAAAGACTGGATCATGCTAGTGCTCTCAGGCACTATGCTAGCGCTACATTTTTTGCTTTGGATGGGCTCTTTGAAGTATACTTCGGTAGCTAGTTCAACAATGATCATGGCGCTGGAGCCCGTGTTTATTATGCTGGGCGTTTATTTTTTGTATAAGGAAAAAACAGCTGTGTCTGCTATTCTAGGGTTGAGTATTGCTATTGGCGGAGTAGTTTTTATCGGTTGGGGAGATATTGGTATCTCTGCAGATAATCTTAAAGGTGATTTGTTATCGGTTGGTGGAACAGTAGCGGTCGCTGTGCATATGCTTATCGGTCAAAAGCTTGTAGTGCGCATGCCCTCATACCTGTATAGCTTGATAGTCTTCTTATCAGCGGCTGGTGTGTTTGCCATATACAATCTGTTCATGGGGATTTCATTTTTTAATTATCCTGCGAATGAGTGGGGAATCTTCGTTTTGCTAGCAGTGGTTCCAACGGTGTTCGGGCATATTTTATTTAATTGGCTGCTTCAGTATGTATCCGCAACTACGGTATCTATGAACATCTTAGGAGAACCAGTGGGGGCAAGTATCCTTGCGTATCTGCTCTTGGGTGAACAATTAACTGCGCTTCAATGGGCAGGTGGACTTTTGGTTATGTTTGGACTGGGCGTATATTTGTACGCTGGAAGAAAGAAAACAATTCAGGTGGCAGATGCCATTCAGAATGCTTCATAACAGATATTTTAATCATAAAGGGGTCGCAAGGTATGGAAGAACAAGATCAAAATTTAGAACTGCATCCTGGAAAAGGCACTTCGCCAACAAGTGAGGAACTATGGAACGAAGACACGTACACAGCTTGGGTTGCTCGATTTGGTACACCGTCAGAGGCAGCGGCCAAGTTAATCAAGGAACCAAGTGCAAAGCTGTACCCGCTCTCTTCTTATTTTGGAGATGTACAGGGTAAAAAGATGATGAATCTCATGGGATCAAACGGAATGAAGGCAGTCGCTCTGTCATTACTCGGGGCGGACGTAACTGTTGCCGACTTCTCGGAGGCTAATGCGCGTTATGCTGCTGATCTCGCACAAGAAGCGGGTGTTCAGCTTAACTATATCGTATCGGATGTTCTGAAGCTTCCAGATCACGTACTGGATGGTTCATATGATATCGTATTTGCGGAGTTAGGGATTGTTCATTACTTTACCGACCTTGCTCTGTTTATGGAAACCGTCCGCCATTTACTTTCTCCTGGTGGGATTTTTGTTCTGCGCGATTTCCATCCTGTGACGACTAAGCTTATATCCTCGAAGGGTTCTACAGCGAAGGTTCGCAAACACAAAGTCAGCGGTGACTACTTCGATACGACATTGGAAGAAAAAAGAGTCTCATACTCTAAGTATTTGCCTTCAACAAGCAAACCAGCAGGCGAACAGGAGCATAGCGTGGTATATTGGCGTCGCTGGACGCTTGGAGAAATTGTAACAGCTGCTGCCAGTTCCGGGCTTGTGATCCGCCAATTGATCGAAGAACCCAATCTATCCTCTGATGTTTATGATAAAGGAATACCAAAGACATTCACCTTGGTGGCTGGTAATGGTCAGAACCTGTAAGAGTATGTGTTTACACGTTACAATAACCTTATTTTTCTCGTAGAAACGGCTGCATCGTCCCTGAGAGGACGGCGCAGTCGTTTTTTCATGTTTAAAACATAAATTTTTAAACTTTTTTACGGAGAATATTCCATTACATTGGAAACGTATAGGTAATACAATAATTTTACATTCAATATTTGAAAGCGGTTTCTTTACGGAAAAGCATTCATAAAGGATTTGAGGTGGTTATGAAATGGACGAAGTATTACTACGAATGACGGGGATTGATAAATTTTTCCCAGGTGTTCATGCATTGAATCAATGTCAATTTGAGCTGAAGCATGGGGAAGTTCATGCCTTAGTTGGTGAAAATGGAGCAGGGAAGTCTACCCTGATGAAGATTGCAACAGGGGTGTATTCCAAGGATGCGGGTCAGATGTGGTACAAGGGATCTGAGGTGGAGATTGTCAATACACGCGCTGCACAGGAACTCGGGATCAGTATTATTCATCAGGAACTGAATCTAATGCCGCATCTTACAGTGGCCCAAAATATATTTATTGGCCGTGAGCCGCGGAAGGCACTGAAATGGTTCGTTGATGATCTGGAGTTAAATCGTAAAGTGCAGGAATTGTTTAATCAAATGAATCTAAAGCTGGATCCGAAGAGCTTGGTCTCAGACCTGACGGTCGCTAATCAGCAAATGGTGGAAATCGCCAAAGCCTTGTCCTTCAATGCGGAGGTACTGATCATGGATGAACCAACTGCAGCCCTGACAGATACGGAAATTAACGAATTGTTTCGGATGATCGAGAAATTACGATTAGAAGGTGTAGGGATTATATACATTTCTCACCGCATGGATGAGTTGAAACGGATCACAGACCGCATTACAGTCATGCGGGATGGTTGTTATGTGGATACCATTCGGACGGATTCGGTATCGATTGATCAAATTATCAGCATGATGGTTGGCCGTGAACTGTATCAAACGTCGAAGCCAACGGTTTCGTTGCAGACACAGCAAGTCGTATTAGAGGTTAGAAATCTATCCAGTGGACAGTTGTTAAAAGATATTAGCTTTCATCTGAATAAAGGTGAGATTCTGGGCTTCGCTGGGTTAATGGGCGCTGGACGTACTGAGGTTGTTCGTGCCGTATTTGGGGCTGATCCTATCGATAAGGGTGAGATTAAGCTACATGGAAATACGGTTCGTATAAGACAGCCTCATCAAGCGGTGCAGCATGGCATCGGTTATTTATCTGAAGATCGCAAACGATACGGATTGCTTGTAGATATGGACATTAGCATGAATAATGCAATTGCTTCCTTCTATAAATTCCGTAATGTATTCGGATGGATGAGAGAACGGGAGATGCGAAAGTCCGCGGAGCAGCATGCGGAAGCACTAGCAACTAAGACTCCAAGTGTAAGTCAAAAAGTCAAATTCTTATCCGGTGGCAATCAGCAAAAAGTAGTTATCGGGAAATGGTTAACGAGAGATTGCGATGTGTTGATCTTCGACGAACCAACACGTGGTATTGATGTAGGAGCGAAAAGTGAGATCTATAAGCTGCTTGATCAGCTAGCGAGTGAGGGAAAGGCGATCATTATAGTCTCTTCAGATCTACCAGAAATTCTAAGAATGAGCCATCGCATTATTGTTATGTGTGAAGGACGTATAACTGGTGAACTACTCGCAGAAGAAGCATCGCAAGAAGCGATAATGAAATATGCGACGATGCGTTCATAATCGTTCAAGAGTTTATCGGAGGTGTCAAGGTCATGAAGATCGCAGATAAAGGGATTAGTCAGTCTATTGGCTCTAAGCAAGCCGGGGCGCAATCAGGGTTTAAACAAAAATTGTTAGCATTCGCAAGTTTGATCATACTGGTCATCGTATTTTCAATAGCATCAAGTAACTTTTTTCAATTTTCTAATTTAGTCGGGATCCTCGTCTCTACAGCTGTAATTGGTGTATTAGCACTAGGAGCAACCTTTGTAATTATTACGGGTGGAATCGACCTTGCTTTGGGTACTGTGATGACCTTCTCCTCTGTGATGGTTGGTGTCATCATTACATTCTGGGGTCTACCCGTTCCGCTCGGAATTGTAGGCGGGATTCTAGCTGGTGCACTATGCGGCTTTATAAGTGGCTTAATGGTGGCGAAGATGAATATTCCACCATTCATCGCCACTCTAGCAATCATGATGGTCACTAAAGGATTATCACTTGTTATAACGGGTGCCAAGCCGATTTATTTCAATGATGATCCGATTTTTGCCAAGATTGCAATGGGGAAGATGATCCCAGGCATTCCGAATACCATCATTATCTTCCTATTGCTGGGGGTTATCGCAAGTATCATTTTGTCGAAGACGATTATTGGACGCTATAACTTCGCTCTTGGCAGCAATGAAGAAGCAACTCGCCTATCAGGTGTGAATACGGTCAAATGGAAGATTGTTATCTATACTATCACAGGAATTTTCAGCGGAATTGCTGGTATCTTGATGGCATCACGACTAAATTCAGCCCAGCCGTCACTTGGCACTGGTTATGAACTTGAAGCTATAGCAGCTGTCGTTATTGGAGGCACATCTTTGAGTGGGGGCGTAGGTTCAATTTTAGGTACGATTATTGGTGCGCTGATTATGAGTGTACTGACGAATGGCTTACAAATTATGTCCGTTGCTCAGGAATGGCGGACAGTCATTGTCGGTGTTGTCATCATCATAGCAGTATATGCTGATATTCTTCGCCGACGGAAGCAGTGAACGAGGTATTATCTCCATACGGAGTGATATACAAACAAATGACGAGGGGGAAGATTAAATGAAACAACGTCGAAGAGGGATTATCTTGCTTGCCAGTTTGTTACTGGCTACTACCTTACTAGGTGCTTGTAACAACAGTGATAGCAAAAAAAGTGCTTCCGGTTCAGACAAACCATACATCCCAGTCATTTCAAAAGGCTTCCAGCATCAATTCTGGCAAGCGGTGAAGCAAGGAGCCGAGAAGGCTGCGAAGGAGTTTAATGTTGAGATTACGTTTGAAGGACCAGAAAACGAGAGTCAGGTAGATAAACAAATTGAGATGCTACAGACGGCGCTAGACAAGAAACCGGCAGCCATCGCATTAGCAGCTCTAGACAGCAAAGCAGCGATTCCATATCTGGAAAAGGCAAAGGAAAACAATATTCCAATCATTGGCTTTGACTCCGGTGTAGATAGCGAGATTCCTGTAGCAACAGCAGCGACTGACAATAAAGCGGCAGCAGCTTTGGCAGCTGATAAAATGGCTGAGTTGATCGGCAAGAAGGGTAAAGTAGGTCTAGTCGTACATGATCAAACGAGCAGCACAGGTCAACAGCGTCGTGATGGCTTTTTAGAACAAATGAAAGCGAAATATCCCGATATTGAAGTCTTAGAACCGCAATATGGCGGTGGAGATCAGTTGAAGTCCACGGATCTTGCAAAGGCGATGATGCAGGCAAATCCAGACCTAAAAGGGATCTATGGCTCAAACGAAGGATCTGCAGTAGGTGTGGCTAATGCGGTAAATGAATTGCAAATGGGTGGAAAGATTGTGGTCATCGGATTTGACTCCGGTAAACAGTTAATGGATGCTATTCGAAGTGGTGTTGTGGCCGGCGCTGTTACACAGGATCCCATTGGTATCGGTTATCAAGCGGTGAAGGCAGCTGTGCAGGCGATTAAAGGGGAAACCGTAGAAAAGAATATTGACACCGGGTTTCACTGGTACGATAAGAACAATATAGATTCCGATGAGATCAAACCTCTGCTGTACGAATAGAAGAGATTAATAATAGAGGTTGCCTCAAGAAGGCAACCTCTATTATGCTTATCCCAAAAGGTAAACTTTTACATTATAAGTATTCGATGAATTCATAGCTGAGGAGGTGTTGGATGTATAAGATTATTCTAGTTGATGATGAAGATGAGGTTCGTGAGGGGATTAAACAGAAGATAGCATGGAGTAACCATGGTTTTGAACTTGTTGGAGATTTCGATAACGGCAGAGATGCTCTTGATGCAGTAGAGCGGTATCGACCGGATGTGATTATTACAGATATTTGCATGCCCTTTATGGATGGACTAGGATTGGCCAAAGCTGTAATGGAAAGATACCGGGACATGAAGGTCATTATCGTGACTGGTTATGAAGACTTCGAATACGCCAAGCAGGCTATATCTTTGAAGGTGACTGAATATTTGTTAAAACCGATTAATGCTCGCGAGTTTGCCGAGTATCTATGCAAAATGAAGCAGGATTTAGATGAAGAGCATTTACAAAAGGCCAATATTGCTAAGCTTCGCATGCAATTAAATCAGAGCTTTCCTTTGTTACGCGAACGATTTCTGGAGAAGCTTGTTACTACTCGAATGAGAAATGAAGAGATCGAAAATAAAATGAATTATTTCCATATACAGCTGCGGGGTGCGGTTAACCTTGCAATCGTAATAGATATAGAAATTGAGAATCGGAGCCTGGATATTGCTTCAGAGGCGGAGCTGCTACGCTTTGCCGCTTTTAACATTGTGCAGGAACAACTTGAAAAGGAGCAGGGCGGTGTGGTGTTTCAGACGAGAGATGGTAAACTCGCCGCGATTTTATCAGGGGATTCCGAGGAGATCGAAGTCACAACACAACTTCTTGCGGATCAAGTACAAACCAGCTTGAACAAGTATTTGAAACTGACGGCAACCATCGGCATCGGTAGAAAATATGCTGGCTTGCAGCAAATTCCACACTCCTTTCAGGAAGCGATTTCATCCATAGAATATCGATATCTTTTAGGCATAGATAAGGTTATCTCCATACAGGATCTTGAGTTTGGCAAAGGATTTGATCAAGCACATTTCTCTTCATGGGAAAAAGAATTCATATCCGCGTTGAAGACCGGTAAAGCATCAGCGATCTCGGAGGTCCTCTCAAAGTGGTTTCAGGAGCTAAAGAGCAACAGCTCTTCTATAGAAGATTGCCGCAGTAGCATCTACCAAATGCTCGTTTCTCTAATGAACTATGTAGTCGATATAGGATTCCCAAATACAGAGCTTGTTTCGCATAATATGTTTGCTGAGGTTGCAGCCCTTAAGACTTTAGATGAAGCTAGGAATTATTTGGAGAGAACTTGCCATGAGCTGATACTCAAGCTATCGGAACAAAGAACAACCGTCAGAACCTCTCAGATGAAAGCAGCAGAAGCTTATATTCGGGAGAATTATTGTAATGACAGCTTTTCACTTAATGAGCTGTGCAGCCATATTTTTATGAGCATCAGTTATTTCAGTGCGACTTTTAAACAGCATACTGGAGAGACTTTTATTGAGTATTTGACTCGTCTCCGTTTGGAAAAAGCTAAAGAGCTCCTTACCGTCACACAGTTGAAGACTTATGACATCGCTGCTAGAGTTGGCTATGCTGATCCTCAGTACTTTAGTGTGATTTTCAAACGTAATGTTGGGATCACACCGAAGGAATATAGACAGCGACAGAAGGAGAATCTCCTTCTATGAACCCTCATCGCTTCTTCCGAAGTCGAAGTATTCATAATAATATCGCTATTTCTTTTTCCCTTCTTATTCTCTGCACAACTATAGTTCTGAGCTATACCTCATACCGACTCTCCTCAGCTGCCGTCATGGGGAATTCCGTAGCCTATACTTCACAATTAATAGAACAAGTAAAACTGAATATCGAGAATTATATTAGCAACATGGAGAGTATTGCTGCTTTGGTATTAACTAGTAGTGATCTTGAGAGATATGTAAAAGGTTCGAGTTCGGGACAAGAAGGGAAAGTCAAAGATAAGCAGTTAGCCAGCCAATATCTTCGATCTGTCGTCCAATCCCGCACCGACATTTCTTCTATAGTGTATGCAAGCTCGGAGGGGATAACGGTTTCAGATCGACTGGACGCGGTTTTGAAACCGCTTCCTGAGTTGATTGCTCAAGAGTGGTATCAGCAAGCTTTGAACCAGACGGGAGTGGCTGTCTCCTCTTCACATGTGCAGCACTTATTTCAGGATGAATACCGATGGGTAGTGTCGATCAGTAGAAAGCTATCAGATACCTTTTCAGAAATGGAAGCAGATCGACAGGGTGTGCTGCTTGTAGATCTTAATTACAGCGTTATTAACAATTTGTGCAAACAAATCGAACTGGGAAAACGCGGTTATGTATTCATCGTAGATCCGTCAGGGAGCCTAGTCTATCATCCTCAACAGCAGCTGATCTACTCGCAGCTTAAGTTTGAGCAATTGGAAACCGTTCTTGGGATTAAAAGCGGGTCGGTTACAGTGAACACTGGGAACGAACAGAAGCTGTACACGGTGGATACAACCAGCTTTGGCTGGAAGATTGTAGGGGTGACCTATCCGGATGATCTGGTTGCTAACAAACAGCAGATGCAAGGGACCGCCGCTTTATGGGGAGCTGTAAGTCTCATCTTTGCCATGGCTATATCTGTACTTCTTTCGTACGCACTAACTAAGCCACTTAAGAATCTAGAAATAAACATGAAAAAAGCTGAACGCGGAGAGTTCGACATTCGTGTGGAAATTGAGAGCCCGAACGAAATTGGCAAGCTCGCCCGAACATTTAACCTGATGATTATGAAGATTAAAGAGTTGATGAGTCAGATTGTGATGGAGCAAGAGATGAAGCGTGTGAGTGAGTTGAAGGCACTACAAGCACAGATTAAGCCCCACTTTTTGTATAATACCCTAGAATCAATCATCTGGATGGCAGAGACCGGAAAGATGGAGGAGGTGGTAGAAATGACCTCATCATTGTCGAAGCTGCTGCGTTCTACAATTGGTGAGGGTGAGGAATTGATCCCGATCGCACGAGAACTAGAACATATTCGGCACTATTTAACGATTCAGAACATGCGCTATCGCCATAAATTCACTTATTCAATAGAGCTGCAGGAAGATATTCTTAAATGCAGTATATTGAAATTAGTCCTTCAACCCTTAGTTGAAAATGCGATTTATCATGGGATAAAACATAATCCTGAGCAAGGCCACATCCTGATTAGGGGGAAAAGAGAGCACAACGATATTACCATTCAGATAATTGACAATGGTGTAGGCATGAATCCAGAGCAGATGGGCAAGTTACTGCTTCAAAAAGCAGATTACAGGATGGGTAGTGGAGTAGGTGTCGCGAATGTGAACCATCGCATTCAGCTTTATTTCGGAGATCATTACGGTTTGTCTTTTGAAAGTGAAATGGAAGAAGGGACGACGGTCACTTTAAGAATTCCTGCGCTCTATGAGGAGGAGAATCCATGAGCTCACTATGGTCGAAAATAGGCCTGTCCGCTCTATTGTTATTCTTCATAATAGCGCTCGGGTGGGTAGGTTATCGTATGTTTACGAATGAGCTTGATCCAAAAGTCAGAACCATTATCTACGTTCCTAAGACTATCGACACCAGTATTGAATTCTGGGAGGTAATGAAACAAGGTGTGGCGACTGCAGCCAAGGAATTCGGTGCAGATGTCCATACGATTGGAACAGATACCGAGCTAGATGTGGATAAGCAGATTCAACTGCTGGAACAGGCGATTGAGGAGAAGCCCGATGCCATTATTTTAGCTGCTACCGACTATTATCGTCTCGTTCCGGTTGCAGAGCGGATTAAGGCTGCTGGCATCACTCTTATTACGGTGGATTCAGGACTTAACGGCGGTGTATCAGAAAGCTTTATCGCCACAGATAATTACGAAGCAGGACGTAAAGCAGCGCAGGAGTTGATTGGAAATATTCATAGCGACGATCAAGTCGCCATTATGAATTTTGTACCAGGCTCCGCTACCGCTATTGAGAGGGAGAAGGGGGTTCGTGATGCTTTATCTCAGAATGGAGTAGATCATGTGCACGATACCCTTTTTAGCAACGGTTCTTCACAGAAGGCATACCAATTAACTGTTGAACTTCTGAAGAATCAGCCGCAACTGAAGGGAATCATTGGCTTAAACGAGCCATCTACATTAGGAGCGGGTCTGGCAATTATGGATTTGGGCTTAAAATCAAAAGTGAAGCTGGTGGGGTTCGACAATTCAAGTAGTGAGGTTCATTTGCTGGAGAAGGAAATTATGCTGGGCACGGTGATTCAAAAACCTTTTACCATGGGGTACCTGGCCGTGAAAACTGCACTTGAAGCCGTTTCAGGTCATAAAGTAGATTCTGTTATGGATACAGGCTCCGAATTCATTACAAAGGAAAATATGTATACAACCGAGAATGAAAAGTTAATGTTTCCTTTTATAGAATAAAAAAAGGAGAGTCCAAAACCGTTAAGGCTTTGGATTCTCTCTTTTGTTAAAGTATAAGGTCCTATAAGTTATTTAATATGTCGGCAAAAGACTGCTGTAACGGCGTTAATATATGATCTTTTCGCCACGCCAGAACAAAACCACCGCTCTCAGGTAAAACTCCCGGTAGAGGAGCATAAGAAAGACGACCTAATTCAAGTTCTGCTTCAATACTAGCTTTAGAACAAATTCCTACGCCACCCCCCTCACTGACTAGCTTCTTTAGGGTCTCAGGTAAGTTCAACTCGGATCGGTTCCATAAACGAAAATGATTTAATTCTGCCCATTGATCTGCAAATCCCCGTAAACAAGAGCCAACCTCATGCTGAATCCAAGGTTCAAGTGCGATCTGTTCCGGTGTTAATTTTTCTATAGTTTCGAATGGATGACCAGGTGCGAAAATGAGCACAGGCTCGTCGCGGACAATGAGCTGAAAGTTAAAGGACTCATCATACCAATCAGAAGTGTGTAAAATAGCCATTTGAATTTCTCGGCTTCGGAGTCGTTCCTTTAACAAAGAATCACTTTGGATCGTCATGGAATTATTAATCCCCGGATATTGTTTCATGAATTGGATTATCGCTTTAGGTAAAATATAAGTTGCAGGAATATAACTTGCTTCCAGCTTTAATGTACCTTGTGAAGGGGAAGCAAACTGTTTAACAGTGCGTTCAGCTTCAGACGTAAGTGAGACAATCTTAAGTGCATATTGATAAAGGGCCCGACCTGCATCTGTGAGTAGTACTCTTCCACTTCGATATAGGAATAAAGGTGTTCCAAATTCATTCTCTAGATTCTTCATATGAAAAGATACAGTGGGTTGTTTAAGGCCTAACTCAGCAGCTACATCGGTTACTTTCTTATATTTTTCAAGTAGGATAACGATCTTTAATTTCATAATATTCATGACTTTCCTCCGCACAAAGCTTAGTTGAATAACAAATTATATGTCCATTATAGATTAAATCTATACATATATATAGTTTATATTGGTATTTTTATCGTTGGCTTTACAAAGTTAAGAAGTTTCTCTAACGAACGAGCTCTAGAATAAGAAGAGTCAGAGGGGCCAAGAAGCTCCCGACAACAACAATAACATATGCGTACAATGCAATTTTACAGTAAACAAGCATATGGGGGCCAAAGCTCCACAACACCATGTTAAAGCTTTCGAAGCCAGTTCCGTATGAACTGTATGAGGAAGCCGTGCTAACAAAACATTTAGGAGGAGACAAAACAATGCAATTCAAAAAATCTTGGGTTATGACTTTGGCTTTAACAAGCGTACTGGCACTTTCGGCCTGCGGTAATGGTGGGGCAAACAACACGGGAGGAAACGCTGCAGCTACAAATGAAGGTAGCGGCGCTAAAATAAGTGGTTCGATTCTAGCTTCAGGTTCAACAGCACTACAACCATTGGTTGAGCTGGTAGCCGAGAATTTCATGGATAAAAATGCTGGTGTGGACATTCAGGTTCAAGGCGGCGGTAGTGGTACTGGTCTTACTCAAGTAGCTGAGAAACAAGTAGATATCGGTAACTCTGACGTATTCGCAGAAGAAAAACTAAAAGATGCAGATGCAGAAAAAGCAGCAGCTCTTGTAGATCATCAAGTAGCAGTAGTAGCGATCGCAGCAGTAACTCATCCGGATGCTGGTGTGGACAGCTTGACTAAGCAACAGCTTATCGATATTTTCACAGGAAAAGTTACAAACTTTAAAGAAGTTGGCGGAGCGGATCAAAAAATCCAAATCATCAACCGTCCAGGCAGCTCCGGTACTCGCGCAACCTTTGAAAGCTTTGCACTTGGAACTAAAACTGAAGATATCCCAGGATCGATTCAAGAAGATTCCTCCGGTACTGTTAAGAAAATGATCGGAGAAACTCCAGGGGCTATCGGTTATCTGGCTCTTTCATACCTTGATGATTCAATCAAAACACTTAGCCTTGATGGTGTAGAAGCATCTGTAGACAATGTTATTTCTGGTAAATATCCAGTATGGGCTTACGAGCACATGTACACAAACGGCGAACCAAATGAAACAGTAAAGGCATTCCTTGACTTTTTCTTGACAGACGAAGTACAAACAGGTGAAGTCGTTGAGCTTGGATACATTCCAGCAGTAAAAATGCAAGTTACTCGTGACGTTGCAGGAAATGTTACAACTAAGTAATTTACTTCTAAGTAATTTGTAAGGATTAGAATCTCAAGTGATTAGAGGCGGATACATCTGCCTCTCTTTTCACTTTAGAAAGAGGGAGCAATTGAGGGTGAAACTAAAGAACTCACGCATCGAGAAACATCATATTGAAGATTTTGTGGGACGTACATATATGTCCTTCTGTGTACTGCTATTGATAACAATCATTGTATCGATGGTATATTTTGTGGCGTCTAAAGGTATTTCAACTTTCACAAGTGGCGATGTTAGCGTTACTGATTTTCTATTCGGAACAAAGTGGTCACCTGAAGCAGATACGCCATCCTTTGGTGCTTTTCCGTTTATCACTGGATCCTTCTTAGTTACTCTTCTTGCAGCATTGATTGCTAGTCCACTTAGCCTTTGCGCTGCGCTGTTCATGACTGAGATTGTCCCAGGATGGGGCAAAAAATTGCTTCAGCCCGTAATCGAGCTGTTGGCAGGTATCCCTTCAGTTGTGTATGGTTTCATCGGATTAAGTGTTATTGTACCGTTTCTACGCAACAACCTGCCTGGTCAAGGCATCGGGGTAGCTGCAGGCGCGCTTGTGCTCTCGGTCATGATTCTTCCGACGATTACAAGCGTGGCTGCAGACGCGCTGGCTTCATTGCCGCAAAATTTAAAGGAATCCTCCTATGCGCTTGGTGCCACCCGGTGGCAGACGATCTCTCGAGTGATTATTCCGACAACGTTTCCTGCTATTATGACTGGTATTGTACTGGGGATGGCACGTGCGTTTGGTGAAGCCCTTGCTGTACAGATGGTTATTGGGAATGCGCCATTCGTACCAAAATCACTCTTTGAATCAGCTTCTACCCTGACGAGTGTAATCACGCTTGGAATGGGGAACACAACCATGGGCTCTGCGCACAATAATGCTCTGTGGAGTATGGCACTGGTTCTTATGCTGATGACCTTTGTATTTGTCTTCTTTGTGAGACTGCTTGAAAGGAGAAATAAGATTTGAAGCCGAGAACCGTAAATAAAATTGCCACTAGCCTTATTGTGTTTTTCGCATTGCTCATCGTAGCTATTCTGGTTGGTCTATTAGGATATATCCTCTTTCGAGGTCTTAGTCACATTAGTTGGGATTTTCTATTCTCTGCACCGCAAAAAATTCGAGCAGGTGGAGGAATTGGCCCTCAGCTATTCAACTCCTTATTCCTTTTGGTACTCACGCTAATAATTACAGTACCTCTTGGACTGGGTGCCGGTATTTACATGGCTGAATATGCTCGTCCAGGGAAAATCACCGGCTTTATTCGCTTAATTGTTGAGGTATTATCATCGTTCCCTTCAATCGTAGTCGGCTTGTTTGGTCTATTGCTGATCGTTAACTATTTTAATCTTGGCTTTTCCTTAATCTCTGGAGCACTGGCATTGACGGTCTTTAATCTACCGCTGATGGTTCGGATTACTGAGCAAGCTTTCCGAAGTGTTCCGAAGCAACAAAAAGAGGCTGGTTTTGCACTAGGATTGTCCAAGTGGAAAATCGTAACCTCCGTGTTGTTTCCAGTAGCATTACCAACCATTATTACCGGTACTATCTTGTCCGCTGGCCGTGTCTTTGGGGAAGCAGCCGCGTTGATGTTCACTGCAGGAATGAGTAGTCCAAGACTAGATTTCACCAACTGGAATCCGCTTAGTCCAAACTCACCACTGAATCCTTTCCGTCCAGCTGAAACACTGGCTGTTCATATCTGGAAGGTAAATAGTGAAGGTCTTGCTCCTGATGCCGCGCAAATTGCAGCGGGAGCTTCAGCAGTACTTGTAATTATGGTGTTAATCTTTAACTTGGCAGCACGTTATTTCGGTAGATTTATTTATCGTAAGCTTACAGCTTCAAAAAGAATGAACTAATTCCTAAAAACTAAAGTAGAGATGTAGGAGGAGTAATCGATGGGAACGTCGGCAACAGCAGTGCGTGAATCTTTTCAAACCGAGGACCTGAGTATTTTTTATGGAACATATGAGGCAGTAAAGGGGATTAGTCTTCCTTTTGCTGAAAATACGGTTACTGCACTGATCGGCCCATCCGGCTGCGGTAAATCAACCTTTCTTCGTTCACTGAACCGTATGAATGACGAAATCTCCGGATCAACAACCAAAGGAAGCATCTGGATCGATGGCGTTGATATTAATGCTCCTGGAACAGACGTGATCAAACTGCGTCAGAAGATCGGGATGGTTTGGCAAAAGCCGAATCCGTTCTATAAATCCATTTATGATAACATCGCCTTTGGACCTAAGTACCATGGTGTTAAAGGAAAAAAAGCACTTGATGAGATCGTAGAGAGCAGCCTTCGTAAAGCAGCATTATGGGATGAAGTGAAGGACCGTTTAAAAGATTCAGCATTAGCTTTGTCCGGTGGACAACAGCAGCGTCTTTGTATTGCAAGAGCGTTGTCAGTTAACCCACAAATTCTACTCTTGGACGAACCAGCCTCCGCACTAGATCCGGTTTCTACTGGTAAAGTTGAGGAGCTCATCAAGGAGTTAAAAGAAGAGCTTCGCATTGTAATTGTGACGCACAACATGCAGCAAGCTGCACGAATTTCTGATTATACGGCTTACTTTTATCTGGGATCTCTTGTAGAATACGATAAGACGGATAAAGTCTTTACTAATCCTGAGAATCAAATGACACAAGAATATATCATGGGTCGTTTCGGCTGAAGCCTTTCAACATCGTTCCTTAGGGAACGGTGTTTTTTTGTTTCTATTATTTGCAAAAGGCAGATAGATACTGTATCATTAATGATAATGATTATCATTATTACTATAGGGAGTGGATCTCATGACACAAACTCAACCGACTCAAAAGAATAGCGTAGCTGAAGTAATAAAAGAAAGACGCTCTATTAAGCTTTTTAAAAAAGATCCACTGCCACAAGGTCTATTAGAGGAATTGTTAAATATAGCGGTATGGGCGCCCAATCATGGGGTGCGTGAGCCGTGGAGATTTATTGCTTTTCAAGGTGATGGTACAAAGTTCTTGGCTGAAGCGGCATTTGCTTTCGTGAAACGTGCTTTTTCTGATCCTGAAGTGGCTGCTAAGCGAAAAGAATATATCTCAAATATTCCCTTAACGTTAATTGTGGTGATGCCTGAAGATCCTCGGCAGAGAGAGTGGGATGAGGATTTTGCAGCAGCTTCCGCACTTGTACAGAACTTTCAGCTAGCGGCTTGGGAACAGGGCGTGGGCACGATTTGGAAGACCGATCCTTATATCAATAATCCTGATTTCCGCAGCAAAATTGGCGTGAAGCCAGGTGAGAAAATAATTGCCATGATTCATGCCGGATATCCGGAAACCGTGCCAGACAGCCGTCCACGGACGGATGCTTCGGAACTACTGCAGATCATTGATAGCTATCCAGAGAACGATGTAGTGGAGTAAGCAGGAGACTATACGGTATTTGAATAGAAATTTTCAACGGAATATATGTCTAAAGCATCCGAAGGGGTGCTTTTTTTGTTGCTTAGAACTCGTCGAAGAAACTGTGATATTGAATCGTGTAGATATATCGGTCAGCATGTTAGAAGCAATATATAATGTACACAATGATTGGTATAGATTACAATTGGGTAAAATGGATGAATCTACATAAGGAGGAATTGGCGTGGGGGAGAACAAGAACATCAAGATGAAACTGGCTCGTGTACAAAAAGATCTTTCCCAAGAACAGTTAGCAGAAGTAGTAGGGGTTACTAGACAGACGATTGGCCTGATTGAAGCCGGGAACTATAACCCGACACTTAAATTGTGCATAGCCATATGCAAGGCATTAGATCGATCATTAAACGATATTTTTTGGGAGGAATAAGATTGAAAGGGTCAAGGATTTAGGATGAGCTGATTATTACTGAATTCAGAAGTCTTGTACACATGGGTTTATGATGGTGTTCGTGGGTTTCTTGATTAGTTTTTTGTAAAAGTGTTTGTACAGAGAAAAATCTACATGGTTAGAAGAATGTATCATTCGCTCTTGCTAAACTAATATGATTAGTTTATATTCAAGCTAATACCATTAGTTTTGTGGAGGGGTTATGATGAGAGTAACACGTGAAGCTTTTTTGCTACAGCTGACTTGGATGCCAAGAGTGTTTCCTGTGAATTGTTACCTGATTGAGGAAGAGAATGAATTGACTTTGATAGATGCAGCCATGCCGTTCAGTGTAAAAGGAATTATAGATACCGCAACGAAATTAGATAAGAAGATCACTCGTATTATATTAACGCATGCGCATGACGATCATGTAGGTGCACTGGATGAGCTGAAGAAGCAGCTCCCAGACGCTCAGGTGTACATTTCTGAAAGGGATGCGGCATTGCTACGCGGAGATCGTTCACTTCGTGAGGGAGAACCTCAGACTCCTATAAAGGGAGGCGTGCCCAAGAAGGTAACAACGAGACCAGATGTATTGCTCCATGACGGAGATACCATAGGTTCATTAACAGCAATTCTAACTCCTGGTCATACTCCTGGATCTATGTCTTTCATTGATTCTCGAAGCGGCGCTGTTATCGTTGGAGATGCATTTCAAACCTTCCGAGGAACCGCAGTTTCAGGCACCGTTATTCCTTGGTTTCCGTTACCGGCTATGGCAACCTGGAGTAAAGAACAAGCATTAAAAAGTGCGATTAAGCTTCTAGAGGCTCCCCCGACTATACTGGCTACTGGACATGGAGACTTACTTAGGAACCCAGTACAAACCATGGAGAAGGCTATTCACAAAGCACAAATGATTCAAGATAGGAGTAATTAAAATGTCACCTAGAGCAGGATTAGATCGTCGTACGCTAGTTATTGCAGCAGCAGAAATCGCCGATCATGAAGGAATAGAGGCCGTAACCTTAGCCGCATTGGCTAACAAACTAGGTGTTCGTTCTCCGTCTTTATACAATCATATTAACGGGCTACAGGAATTGCGCACACAACTTGCGATTTATGGACTAGACGAGCTTTCCAATGTAATAAACAACGCCGCTAAAGGCTTTAGTGGAGACGACGCTGTACAGGCGATGGGGCGAGCATATGTGGACTTTGCACGAGCCCGACCAGGATTATACGAGACAACGCTGCGAGCCCCTGAACAGGCAAATACGGAGCTGGAAACGGCAAGTGATCATATTTTGCAGCTGATCATTCATGTGATGAAGGATTATCAATTAGGCGAGGAAGGAGTAATTCATGCCGTACGCGGGTTACGAAGCATTCTGCATGGATTTGCCTCTTTGGAGCAAAAAGGCGGTTTTGGAATGCCTCTTGATACGAATGTAAGCCTATCTCGGCTCATCAGCACTTTTATTGCTGGGATAGGAAATATGAAGTCAAATTAATGGAGTACATAGGAGATGATGAAGTGATGTATAAGGGATTTGAAGAAGGCAGTGTCACCACTTTTGAAGAAGCTGCAGCAATTGTCGCCAAGATTGGGATATTGCCGCTTGCAACCCTGATTCCTGAGCACCCATCTTTAAACGGATTAACGAAAGCGGAGAATTGGCATACAGGATCAGAGCTAGATCCGTGGTCATGGCGTGTAAGGTTTCCTGGTGAAGGTCTAGCCGGATATGGAAAGTTTGTTAAGAAAAAAGCTATCTTAGTCTCTAGAGATTGGTTTCCAGCATTTGTGGCAGCTTTAGGCAGTAATAAATCTATAGAAGAACGATATAATGACGGATTGGCAAGCAGAGAAGCAGTTGCCTTACTACAAATTATCCGTGAACATCAAGGGATTGATACGCGTATCCTTCGTGCGGAAGCTAATATGAAAGCTAAAGAAATGAAGACGGCATTCGATAATGCGGTTTCGGAGCTCCAGGCTTCACTAGACATCGTTATATCAGGTGTAAAAGAACGCAAAAATGCAGAAGGAGAGAAAAATGGCTGGAGTAGCACCTCGTTTGAGACCGTAAGTCATTGGATGGAAGATAACGGACTTTCCACATTTGAGGGTGACAGAGGAGAGGCTGTTGCTTGGTTACAATCCGGAATGAGTGACATATGGTCGCCTTCAGCAATGGCATGGACGAACAAAGCATTCTCACGGAAATAAGAAGAAACGATGTTGTAGTCAATAAAAACGGTTAATCACTACTCCCATGAGAGTGATTAACCGTAAGCGTTTTCTAATAAAGTCATATCCATCACATTATTGTTCCAACATTGGTGCCAAGTAAGCAATCAGGAAATACAAGAATCCGAAAAACAGCATAACATAGGCGGTATATTTGATTGCATTAGATGCAACAATTCTTGAATCCACCGGTGCTTGAATTTCTAGCTGTTCTTCTTCAACGCTGTCAATTTCATTGGATATTGGATCTCTTAACATGATAATCCCCTCCTTGGAAATTCAATCCTTAACTGTATTGTGACATATTTGTGAACGGAAATCAACAATAGTGTGAACAATTATCGAACTTTTATTCAAATTTGGACTATTTATTTTCTGGATATCTAGTATGCAATAAAAAAACAACCTGCTTTTGTCCTCGGAAGAGGAACCAAGCAGGTTGTTTAGCATTTTATTTATACATTAATTTAAGCGAACAAACTAAGCCCAATCGCCGTCACGGAAGATAGGTACGGTTGTTCCATCATCCTTAATACCATCTATGCTCATTTCAGGTGATCCCATCATAAAATCAACATGTGTATGGCTTTGGTTCATTCCTTTTTCCTGCAATTGTTCTTTGGTCATTGTCGTCCCCTCGTGAAGGGTAAAGGCATATGCTGCACCTAACGCCAAATGGCAGGATGCATTCTCATCAAACAACGTAGTGTAATATAGAATACCGCTCTCTGAGATCGGGGAGTGGAAAGGCACCAACGCGACTTCTCCCAAATAAGCTGAACCCTCATCTAACGCGATCAGGGAAGCCAGGGTTTCTGAACCTTGTTCAGCTGTGAAATCCGTTACTTTACCGTTCTCAAAGGTGAGGGTGAAGTTGTCAATAAGATTCCCCCCGTAGCTAAGCGGTTTTGTGCTGCTTACCTTACCGTTCACACCAGACTTCAGTGGGGCAGTAAATACTTCTTCAGTTGGGATATTGGCGAGGAAAGGAACACCTTTACCATTAACAGCTCCCGCCTGACACCAAATATGCCCCGCAGGAAGCTCAATCGTCAAATCGGTTCCTGGCGCTGTATAATGCAGCTTACGGAATTTATTATCATTCAATGTAACACAACGTGCTTTTAGACCCTCTAAATGTTGACTCCAGGCTTGAATAGGATCAACTTGATCCGCACGTGTGGCTTTAAAGATAGCTTCCCATAGCAAATCAATCTGCTGATCAGGTGCTGCCTCAGGGAATACCTTTGCCGCCCACGATGGTGATGGGAAGGCTACAATACTCCAGCTCGCGTGATTCCCCATTAACAGTTCACGATAAGGAGCTAATGTCTGTCCGGAGATCCGCTGATTATCCGCAATTCTTCCTGCTTCAACACCGCTCAATAGATCTGGGTTCGTTGAAGTTATTGAAAGAAATGCAGCCCCCTTTTTAGCCAGATCTTCCAATTCATCCGCTTGCCATTGCGGCGGTTCCAAGAAGGAATCGGAGGGAGCAAGGTCATAACGTGTCCGCGTAACAACCTCGTCACTATAATTAACCTTGACGAGTTTCGCACCCGCTTCATAGGCTTTTCGTACCACAAGACGTACTAGTTCTGCAGAAACGATGTCGGCATTTACAACAAGGGTCTGCCCAGGTTGGATATTTACACCAATCTTCACTGCCAGCAACGCATAATTTTCAAGTTTTTGCTTGAAATCCAACATAGTCTCAACTCCTCCCAATATCTCTAGTCTTTTATTTCATAGTTGCAATAATTAGAACGCCCAGTTTCCATTTAGGAATACAGGTTCTTCGGTTCCATCAGCAGAGATACCATAAATGTTCATCTCCGCTGAACCGATCATGAAATCCACATGGGTGACACTATTATTCAATCCATGTGCAATCAGTTCATCAGGAGTCATATCTTTACCGCCTTCTAAGCAGAAAGCATAAGCCATACCTATTGCTAGGTGATTGGATGCATTCTCATCAAACAAGGTATTGTAATAAAGAATATTGGACTCAGAGATAGGAGACTTATGAGGAACTAATGCAACTTCACCGAGGTATTTTGCTCCTTCATCCATACTAATGAGGTGTTCTAGTGCTTCTTGGCCTTGCTCTGCACTAACACTTACAATTCGTCCGTTCTCAAAAGTAATAGAGAATCCATCGATGATATTGCCACCATGGCTAAGAGGTTTTGTGCTTCGTACGGTGCCATTTACACCAGTCTTTAGGGGAGCAGTAAATACTTCTTCGGTAGGCATATTGGCTACAAAAGAATGACCTTTAGCATTAATGCTGTCTCCTTGTGCCCAAATATGGCCTTCTGGAAGCTCGATGCTTAGGTCCGTACCAGGTGCTATGTAATGCAGCTTTTTATATTTTTTTGAGTTGAGTACATTTGCTTTTTGATCTAAGGTGTCGAGATGTTCTTGCCATGCAGCTACCGGATCTTCACGATCAAGGCGTACGGTGTGGAAAATAGCCTCCCAAAGTTTACTTACACGCTCTTCAGCTGGAACATCCGGAAATACTTTATCTGCCCATGCCTGACATGGTACTGCAACAATACTCCAGCTAACTTTGTCGGACATTTGCATTTCACGATATTTGGTGAGTGCGGCTCCCCGAACTTTTTGATAATTGGAAATGCGCACGGGATCGATGCCCTTAAGTGCATCAGGATCTTCCGCGATCACGTTAAGAATAGCCGCACCCTTCTCGGCGAGTTCGGTCATTTCACCTGCGTACCAAGTAGGAGGTTCAGTGAACACTTCTGGAGCAGCATGTTCAAACTGCTGGCGTGTAATGCTCGCATCACTCCAGTTTACCTTCACCAAGCTTGCTCCAATCGCATATGCCTTAGCGGTGATCATACGAACAAAATCTGCTGCAAGAATCGGCGCATTCACCACTAGAATTTGTCCTGGTTGAACGTTAACCCCAATTTGCACAGCTAGATCTGCATATTTACTAAGCTTTGCTTCGAAATCAGTCATCGATATTTCCTCCATTTGCTAATAGTTTGGTACTAAATAAGTATTGTACTAAATTATTAACCGCCGGATGAAAAAAGTCAATTACATGGAATTTACAGTGTAAATGGAGGAATTACATTCATTTCAATGCTATACTGAGAGAGGAAATGATTTGATGAAAGGAAGGACGATTAGCGGATGAATTTAGAGATCGTAAGTGCTGAAATGAGCCGTAAAGAGGATAAAAGCTATGTAGGGAGGACGATATTCACTCTCGAAAACCATAAGGCTCCATATGAGATTACTTTTTTCAGTACAAGAGGAACGGAATGGGATTACAGCCTAAGCTTTGCAGATGAACCTGGAAGCGAAGAGCAGTTCTTAGAAACTGACGCGCTGCTTGAGAATGATGATGATATATACAATCAGTTGCTTGATGCAGCACTAGATAAACAAGAGATTGTCGAAGAGTAAAACATTGAATTGTTGATGTGATTACCAGCGGCAATATTGATTGCCGCTGGTTACATCACACCTTAACCGATAGTAATCTTTCCTTCAGGATAGCGGTAAAGTTCCTTACTTCCCTTAGGCTTGAGTGCATAAGCTAGAGTAAGCGGACCTGTCCGACCCAGAAACATTAGAATAATGATGAGCAGTTTACCCGCAGTAGTCAGTTCTGGTGTAAGTCCCATGGAGAGACCGGAAGTCCCGAATGCCGATACGGATTCAAAGAGTACGGCAAGGAAATCAGCCTCCTCTGTTACGGATAACAACATCGTAGCGATGACAACTAGCATCAGAGACATTAATGTCATTGTCACAGCTCTATAGACATTTTCTTTAGCAATCCGGTAACGAAACATTACAATATCCTCTTTACCCCGTAACCTTGCAGATACCGCAGCCACCAGAATAGCGAATGTAGTAATCTTAATTCCCCCACCAGTAGACCCAGGCGCAGCTCCTATGAACATTAGCATAATCATAAGAAATTGTGTTGATTCCCGCAAAAGTGGTATTTCAATCGTGGTGACACCGCCTGAACGTGGCGTTATCGCTTGTAATAAGGTGGCCATCATCTTCCCACCTGCACTCAACGGCTTAAGCGTAGAATTAAACTCCAACAAGAAAAATAGAGCAGCACCAATGACAATCAATATGGCAGAGGTTGAAAGAACAACCTTTGAATGAAGTGTTAGCTTTTTGCGTTTAGGAAAGTCCAACACATCGGATAGGACGATAAATCCGATCCCTCCAAGGAATATGAGGGCCATCGAGGTAAAGTTAACAATAGGATCATTAACATACCGAGTAAGTCCGCTAAAGGGTCCGTGAATGTCACCAAACAGGTCGAAGCCTGCATTATTAAAGATAGATATACTATGAAAAATTCCATAATAGACAGCTTTCCCAAAAGGCATGTCCATAATAAACCTTAAGGTAAACAAAAAGGCACCCGAAAGCTGAATAACAAGGGAATAAATCAGCACTCTGCGGATTAGCAGTACAATACCTTGCATCGAATTTTGGTTCATGGATTCTTGCATAAGAATTCGCTCTTTTAAGGATATTCGTTTATTAAGGACCAAAGTAATCAATGTAGCCATTGTTACAAAACCCAGCCCACCGAACTGAAATAATACGAGTAGAACAACTTGTCCAAAGGTAGTCAGCTGTGTCCCTGTATCAATGACTGCCAAACCAGTAACACAGGTTGCCGATGTTGCCATGAATAATGCATCAATAAAAGAAATTTTCCCTTCTACTGAAGAGGCCGGGAGACTGAGCAATATAGTTCCGGCGGTGATAAGTATTACAAATCCTAGTGATAAGACTTTAGGTGGAGTTAGTTTCAATCCACCGAAGTTCAGGTTAGCCAATTCAATTCTCCTGTCATACGTGAAATTAGAGTAGTGCTCACAAAATTATAACATAACTTACCAGACCTTCCCTAAGGGGAGGGAGGTAATTGACATATTTTATCGAATTATTCTAGAATAACACCCTATTCTGCAAACTTAAAGAGGAGGCTTTCTTAATGGTGATAAGTCCGATTCTGAATCAGATTGGTGCGGTTTTTATTCCGGTAAAGGATATTGAGAAATCTAAAGAATGGTATTGTCAATTACTTGGGTTACCTTTGGATGGTGAAGTATTATTCGGGCATTTATACGTGATCCCCATGCAGGGACCGGAAATCGTATTAGACAGCAAAATTTACACTTCTGAATCCGTTCTTAATATTCCCTCTTTTCATTTAAATACTGAAGATATAGATGCTGCTTATGATTATGTGAAAGCAAATGGTGGTGAGATTCTTACAGATATCGAGCATGACCATTGGTTTAATTTTAAAGATCCTGATGGGAATGTGATCATGGTCTGTCGTTGTTAAATTGAGTAAGAAAGGAATAGACAGATGATAAGAGAGGCTGTTCCTGAAGACGCTGTGTATATTGAAAGTCTTTATCGAATGTTGTTACCTGAGCAAACAGCTATTCAAGTGTCACCAGAACGACTGAAGCGGATCGCTGAGAATACGGATAGCTTTCTTTATGTGTGCGAAGAAGAAGGAATTATTGTTGGGACGCTTCATCTTCATTTGTGTATGGATGCTTTATGTGACGATCGACCCTTTGCTGTCATTGAAAGAGTTATCATAGCACAAGAGGTGAGAGGGAAAGGACACGGTGCAAAATTAATGAGATACGCTGAGCATGTAGCCACCTCTAGGGGAGCCCTTAAGATCATGTTATCGAGTGCGGTCAGAAGGGAGGATGCACATCAATTTTACGAACATCTTGGATACAATAGCAGCTCCAGTAAGCTGTTCAAAAAGTACTTATAGCTATTTATGATTGGAAGTGATGAGATGATGGTTACCCTTAAAGTGCTGATTCCAGAGGATGCAGAGGAATTACTTCGTCTGCAGCATCAGTTGGATCAGGAAACGAAATTTATGTTATTAGAACCTGACGAACGACAATCAAGTCTTCATCAGGTCAAAGAGATGATCGAAAGCCTCGCTTCAGCAGATACTTCAATCCTTATTGGTGCAGAGGTAGATAACTCTTTGATCGGTTTTATGTCGATTAGAGGTGGAAGTGTTAGACGCAATCGCCATAGTGCGTACATAGTCATTGGCATTCTGAAACAATATCAAGGTCAGGGAATCGGCGCGGCTCTATTCCGAGAGTTGGATAGATGGGCTAGGGATACTGAGATTGTTAGACTTGAGCTAACAGTCATGGCACATAATGAGCTGGCTATCTCTCTTTATTTCAAAAATGGGTTTGAGATCGAAGGGACGAAAAGAAAATCGCTTATGATTGATGGCCAGTGGGTAGATGAATATTACATGAGTAAGATTCTGGTACAAGAAAAAAGGATAGAGGATCAGATTTAATCTGATGACTCTACCCTTTTTTTATGTTTAAGAGCTTATGAATGCTCTAACTCTGAAGATTCAGTGTTCTCTGTAGTCTCAATGATGACTTCAACCTTGCGTACACGATATCTGTTCATCTCACGAATGATTAAGGTTACGTGGTCATGAACAATACTTTTACCAACGGCTGGATCTGGGATATGGCTGTATAGCCAGCCTCCAATAGTAGTCACTTCCTCATCTTCGAAATCAAGACCGGTGAGTTCCTTGACCTCAATTAGAGACACCTTACCGTCGAACAGATAATTTGTATCGCTAATTTTCTCAACTTCTCTGCGTTCATCACCGTCAAATTCATCTCGAATTTCACCAACGATTTCTTCTAAAATATCTTCAATTGTAATGAGTCCAGACGTTCCGCCATATTCATCAAGCAGCAGGGCGATATGCACCCGCTCCATTTGCATACGTGTTAAAAGATTCTTAACAGGTGTTACCTCAGATACGGTCAGGACAGGCTGGATCAAGCTTTTGAAATCAAAATCAGGATTGTTATCATATTGCAAATAAAGCTGTTTTGTATTGATCATTCCGATGATATTATCCTTGCTGCCCTCTGCAACCGGGAAACGAGTATATTGTTCCTTGCGGATAATCTCGAAATTTTCTTTCAATGAATGATTGGTGAAAAGACATACCATATCGGTTCGTGGAACCATGATTTCTTTCGCCAACATCTCATCAAAAGTAAAGATACGGTTTACATAGCCATATTCAGCTTTATTGATTTTTCCACTTTCATAGCTCTCGGACAAGATCAAACGAATCTCGTCTTCACTATGTGCGTCTCCATGCTCACTGGCAGGCTTCATCCCGAAAAGGCGAACAAGCAAATTTGCGGAACCGTTCATAAACCAAATGAGTGGGTACAAAATTCTGTAGAACCAAATAATCAGCGGTGATGTAATTTGACCAATTCTTTCCGGAATGTTTATAGCTACCGTCTTCGGAGCAAGTTCACCGACAACGACGTGTAGGAATGTTGCAATAATGAATGCAAATGCAAAAGCAAGAGGGTGACTCACACTTGAACTAATGTTAGCCCAGTCGAATACCGGAAGGAGCAGTTGCTCAAATGCCGGTTCTGCTAATGCACCAATACCCAGAGCAGTGATCGTAATCCCGAGCTGACACGCGGATAAGTACCCGTCAAGATTAGCGGAAACCCGTTGTACAGCTAACGCATTCTTCTTTCCATCGATCACCATTTGACTGATCTGGCTACCTCTAAGTCTCACCAATGCAAATTCCGTTGCTACAAAAAAAGCGGTTAAAATAATCAAAATAGCCACCAACGTCAAACTAAGTCCTATACCCATATAATCTTTACCATCCCTTTCGTTCCTAAAATAGGTTATACTCATATTATGAGTTCTTATGAACTATTCTACGAACTTTTCAGAGAAATATCAAATGGTGGAGGGAAACAGATATGGAATCATTTGCATTGACTCGTGTGGAGATGTCCAGTCTTCTGCTCTCATTGACCGGATTATCAGACCGGAAACCGCTGAATATCCTCCAAGAGGCATGGACTAAATTTCATCTTGATGAAATAGAAAAGGGGACTTCGTTACCCGCTTTTTTATCTACAGATGTTCCACCCATTTTACAAAAGATCATTAAGGGCGATAATGTTAAAGGCTTTTCACTTGGTGAAATTGCTACATTAGGCCATCTTATAGAGTATTCCACGTTGACTGTGACAACTATGCAGAACTGGGTAAAGCGTGACTTTAAGGAGTATCTCGGTTCTCCAAGAGAAGGAAAGAAGTATTCAGTGAATCAGGCGGCGCTTCTATTTATGATCGATGATCTCAAATCTGCCCTTAATTTCGAAAGTATCCGTCAGCTATTCCGATTAATGTTCTTAAAGCCAGATCGAGACGATGATGATCTCATAGAACCGGCAAAACTGTATTATGCATATGCTGGACTTTTTGAGGAGATCAAGAGTAATCCGACTATACAAACGCAATGCAAGGTAGATCAACTGTTGCATAAAGAGTTTTCATGGAAAGAGGATTCCCTGCTTAGAAATTCCACAGATCGTGTAATCAATCGTCTGACGCATCTTACTAGATCTCAGAGAGAATCTGTCCGCAATATATTGCTGATAGCTACGATAGCTGTTCAGACCTGTTATTTTCAATCGCTTGCCAGACAATACTTTAATGCTGCTTTATTTCTTGATTTTTGAACGCTACAATTTTAAAATGTATAAGTGAAACAATCAAAAGTAAGTTTTATTAGAGAGATGTTGGATATAAGGGGGGTTAGAAGTGAATCAAATGACACTGCTGCGGAATCCGAAGCAAAGGAAACTACTCTTCAGCGCAGGCTTAAGCTGGATGTTCGACGCGATGGACGTCGGGATGATTTCTTTTGTTGTCGCGGCTTTAGCCAAGGATTGGAGTCTAGGACCGGAGCAGATCGGTATATTGACAAGTATTAACTCCGTGGGCATGGCTGTAGGTGCCGCGGCGGCAGGAATATTAGCAGATCGATTTGGACGTAAACCTATACTTCTCTGGACACTCCTGATTTTCTCGGCCGCAAGTGGATTGTCGGCTTTTGCTACAGGCTTCGGAATACTCTGTGTACTCAGGTTTATCGCTGGGTTTGGACTTGGCGGGGAGTTGCCCGTCGCCTCAACATTAGTGTCTGAAAGTATGCCTGCCCGTGAGAGAGGCCGTGCGGTTGTGCTGCTGGAGAGCTTTTGGGCGGTTGGATGGATCGCTTCTGCATTAATTGCATTTTTCGTCATTCCTGATTATGGCTGGCGTGTAGCATTCGGTATTGGCGCTGTTCCCGCTCTGTATGCGCTATATTTAAGACGAGCAATAGACGATTCACCGAAGTTTGCAGAGATTAAGAAGGCGCCTGTGTCCTTGAAAAAACGTATCGCAACAGTATGGTCACCGGAGTATCGTCGTTCTACTATTATGCTGTGGATTTTATGGTTTACCGTGGTGTTTTCGTATTATGGCATGTTTCTGTGGTTACCTACAGTTATGGTTCTTAAAGGCTTTAGCTTGGTTAAAAGCTTTGAATACGTGCTTATCATGACACTCGCTCAGCTGCCTGGTTACTTTACTGCCGCTTATTTCATCGAGAAGTTCGGCCGTAAGTTTGTCTTAGTCATTTATATGCTGTTCACTGCTGTGAGTGCTGCATGGTTTGGTAATGCGACTACAGAAGGTATGCTAATGGCTGCGGGGATTTGCTTATCGTTCTTTAATCTCGGAGCATGGGGCGGTATGTACGCTTATACACCAGAGTTGTACCCAACAGCTATTCGTTCAACAGGGGCTGGTTTAGCGACTTCCTTTGGCCGGATTGGTGGTATCATCGCCCCTTTGCTAGTAGGGGTGCTGGTAGGTAAATCTATAGCAATTGGCTCGATCTTTATGTTGTTTTTTGTAACGATTATTATCGGTGCATTAGCAGTGCTCTTCCTAGGAAAAGAGACAAAGGGAACGGAGCTTCTGTAGAGGATAATTCTTCATTACATACTTGATGTTAATCTATCAACAATGCTAATATTTAATAAGAACAAAACGGTTCCTTCACAGTTGTGAACAGGGCCGTTTTTTTTAACATATCGGAAGTAATATATTAGTGGAAACCCTTTACGTTAGTCCTTCTTTTATTAAGAACGGAGCGATCGAACATGAGTAAGGATAGGAATCAGCCTCATTTCACGGAACTAGTCTGGGAAAGTACGGAACAAAATGTTCCGATACCCCCGCGAAATTCATCAGAATCAGCGCTGCCTAAGAGATCTTCTGCAAATAAAGAGAAGCCCAAAATATCTTCTGAGCCTTCTCTGCAGTTACAGCTCTGGGATCTAGAGACTGACACCCCGGAGCCTGTGACAACAACCGAAGGTCAGTTTGTAACACGAGCGAAGGAATTGGAACATAGAACCGAGGATTCGGCACTATTTGTTCCATTTAAGAGTTACTGGCCCACGTATGGTCATATGACAGGCACACAAAGTAGATGGTATTTTTATTGGCGTAACGAAGTTAGACAGGGTAGATATCCAAAAACGGATCTTTCATATATATTTCTTCATGTGTATGAGCTTATTAATGGTGTAGGTTGGAAAGATCCTTATGATGGCTATAAGCAGCTCAGTCAAATCTGGGAAGCTTATCGAGAAAATTATAAACGTCTAGATCAATATTTGGGCGGTTGGATTGCGGACTTCTCGTTTGTTCATCATTTGGATGTGCCTCTATCTTTAATCGTTGCTCGTTCACGCGGTCTTGCCGGTGATCTGGCAGAGCTAGAATTAGAGAGATGTCTTACTGTAGCTCCTGAGCAGCTAACCTTTACGGTATTAACAGCAATGTCGGACTACGATATTAGTAAATCGAAGTTTTATATGGGGGAAGGTAAAGAAGCCCTCGAACGATATATTCCGCAGGTAGTGGCATTAATCAACGCTTATGTTACGCGGAAACATGGATCGAATTTGGTTGAAATGTTCCCGCCTGGACCTTCAGTGATGCGGGAGCGTTATTTATTCCGTAGCGCCGTATATGATATTTCGCTATATGGCTATTCTGTACTTATACCGGTTGTGCGTATCAGTAAATCTCCACCGCTTCGAAGTTTGATTACAAGGCTATTCCGATTGACTGAGAATAAATTACGGGAACTGATGGGATATCGAGGTCGACTCAAAGGGGTTAACGTGGATGCGGATATGGATGACCTAATCACTCGTTTCCTGAAGCGGGAGTTTGAGAAAGAGAAACAGGAGGATAAGGGCCCAGCAGTGGTCATTGACCGTGAGAAGCTTGAAAAACTGCAAAGTGATTCCGAGATTGTAAGAACCATGCTTACGGTTGAGGAAATGAATGAGCTGGAGGAACTTGAGGATAGCGGATTTGAGATTACTAATGAGGAATCCGAGCTTGAAGAAGTAGTACGAAAAGAAGAATTTGAAGATATTGAGGATGAAATCATTGTACCGCTCCAGTCTCTTGAGCCTGAATTAACGATAGAAGAAATTCAATCTGCAAACGTAGATACGGAGTGGGAGCAGTTCGCTAAGGCTTTAAGTCCACTCCAGCATGAAGCGCTCCTTGCGCTTATGAACGAGGATGGAACACAAACCATACAGAAGCTAGCGGCTGTAAACGGCACAATGTCAGAGCTCTTGATTGATGAGATCAATGACATCGCAATGGACATTCTAGGTGATTTGATCATAGATGGTGAAGAAATTGCAGAGGAATATAAAATTTATCTGCTTAATATTTAATGGGGTGAACTTTAGATGGACGTTTTGAAAATTCCTAAACGTATGACGACAGCGCTAGTTAATTCACTGACAGCCGGTGTGGTTCCGCGTATCGGACTAGAACATATAGCCGTTGGTCGTCGGCCAGAGATTGAAGCAATCTTGAGAGATATGGACAATATCTCAGAGGGTGGAGCGGCCTTTAAGCTGATTACAGGCAAATTCGGTAGCGGCAAAAGCTTTCTTTTGCAGATGATCCGTAATTATGCGATGGATCGGGATTTTGTAGTAGCCGATGCGGATCTTTCCCCTGAACGAAGATTAGTGGGAACAAAAGGACAAGGTCTTGCTACATATCGAGAACTGATGAGTCATTTGTCTACCCGGACGCGTCCAGATGGAGGCGCTCTGGAGATTATTTTGCAAAAATGGATCATTACGCTTCAGCAGTCTGTGATGCAGGAGAATGAATACGGCCCTGATCACCCCCAGCTTGGTGATGAAGTTGAGAAACGGATCTATGCTGTAGCCTCCGAAATGCGCGGTTTAGTGCATGGATTTGATTTTGCCAAAGTGCTGGCTTCATATTGGAATGCACATAAGCTCGCTGACGACGATTTGAAGCAGGATTCCCTGCGCTGGCTGCGAGGTGAATTCGCCACTCGAACAGAAGCACGAAAAGCACTTGGTGTTGGCGTGATTATTGATGATGATAATTGGTATGATTATATGAAGCTGTGGGCAGAATTCACTTCTGCTATTGGTTATAAGGGACTGTTGCTGTTTATAGACGAAGGTGTCAATCTCTACAAAATCACGAACAGCATCTCACGTCAGAGTAATTATGAGAAGCTGCTTACGATGTTCAACGATACGATGCAGGGCAAGGCAGAAAGCCTGGGGATTTTTATAGGAGGGACTCCGCAGTTTGTGGAGGATGGACGGCGTGGATTATTTAGTTATGAAGCGCTGCGTTCTAGATTAGTTGCAGGAAGATACGGTGCAGCAGGTCTGAATAATTTCACTGGACCTATTATTGCACTGGACATGCTCTCACATGAAGAAATCCTAATCCTTTTGCAAAAGCTTAGAGATATTCATGCGCTACATTATGGTTATGAAGCACAGTTAACACAGGAACAATTGGTTCATTTTATGGAAGAAGCTGTGGGAAGATTAGGGGCAGACGAGCTCCTGACTCCGCGTGAAGTGGTGCGTGATTTCATGGACCTACTTCACACTTTGCACCAGCATCCGGAGATTTCATTCGAGAAGCTAGTGGGCGAACGAACCTCTAAACCTGCTGATACTGAGCAAAATGAGTTAGATGGATTCCTCGCGGAGTTTGAATTATGAGTGATAATCCGTTTTATAGGCTGGCTCCCTTCATTAAAGAGTTTATTTATAAGAATCGCTGGGAGACGTTGCGTGAGGCGCAGGTGGATGCCTGCCGAGTGCTGTTTGATACGCCGCATCACTTACTGATTGCTTCGGGTACTGCTTCAGGTAAGACTGAGGCGGCTTTTTTTCCAGCGCTTACTGAGTTATATGAACGTCCTTCCGGTTCGGTCGGTATTCTATATATTGCTCCCTTGAAAGCATTGATTAACGATCAATTTACACGGCTGAACGATTTGCTCCGTGAAGGCAATATTCCGGTGTGGCACTGGCATGGGGATGTTCCGCAAGCCGATAAGACGAAGCTGGTGCAGAATCCTTCCGGCGTGCTACAGATTACCCCTGAATCGCTTGAAGGACTATTGATGAACCGCCCGAATGCTATTCCGGCGCTGTTCCATGACTTGCGTTACATAGTCATTGATGAGGTGCATGCCTTTATGGGTGCTGATCGGGGGATTCAGGTTCTGAGTCAGCTGGCGAGAATCTCACGAATGGCGGGATGTCATCCGCGCAGAGTCGGTCTATCGGCTACGCTTAGCGACTATGCTTCGGTGACGGAGTGGCTGGCGGCAGGGACGCGGGAGAGCGTAGAGGTGTCCGCTCCACAGGGCGGGCGTAAGCTCCGTTTAAGTGTGGAGCATTTCTCTTTCCCGGATGCACGGGATGAAGTGCAGGCAGAGTATTTAGAACGCGCGAAGCAGTCTTACTACGATTTCATTTACGATCATACGCATCTTAAGAAAGCGTTGATCTTCACGAATAGCCGCTCGGATGCGGAGACGGCGACTCTTGAGCTGCGGAGAACGGCCGCGAAGCGTGGGGAACGGGATGTTTTTCACGTTCACCATGGCAGCATCTCCGCGATGCTCCGCGAAGAGACGGAAGCCGCGCTGCGGCAAGGCTCCGGACCTGCAGTTGCGGCAGCGACATTGACGCTGGAGCTGGGCATTGATCTAGGAGAGCTGGAGCGGGTGCTCCAGGTCGGCGCTCCCTATAGCTGCGCAAGCTTTGTGCAGCGACTCGGTCGCTCGGGCAGGCGCGGTGACGCCGCATCCGAGATGATCTTTGTCACGCCCGAGGAAGAGGATGAGGAAGCGCAGCTTCCGGCAAGGATGCCTTGGACGCTCCTTCGAGCGATAGCGGTTATAGAGCTATATGTGCGCGAGAAGTGGGTTGAACCACTGGTGGTGCGCCAGCTGCCAGTTGGGCTGTTATACCATCAGACGATGAGCATATTGAAGAGTATGGGGGAGGCGGAGCCGGAGAATTTAAAGGAGGCTGTTCTGAGTTTGCCTTCCTTCAATAGTATTGATCCCGCGGATTACGACATCTTCATGACTTATATGCTGGGCATGGGGCAAATCGAGAAGATGGATGAAGGCAGCTTGATTATTGGGATGGCGGGAGAAAAGATAGTGAATAATTTCCGCTTCTACGCAGTGTTCAAAGACGATGAGGAGCATGTTGTCTATAACGGAACAGAGGAGATTGGATCTATTACAACGGTACCACCGCCAGGGTATTGTTTTACTCTGGCAGGGAAGCTTTGGAAGGTAGAAGAGGTCGATAATCGCCATAAAGCTGTTTATGTTAAAACTTCACGCGGTAAAGTGGATACGCTGTGGCTTGGAGCGGGTGGAGATGTGCATACACGTATCATGACCAAAATCCGCGAAGTCTTAGGGGCTACTGTTTTATATCCGTATTTAGCTCCGAGTGCGGCTGCGCGTCTTGAACGAGCCCGCCGTTTAGCGAAGGAGAGTGGATTGCTTGAACGCTCCGTTATGCCCGCAGGTGGAGATTCGATGTTTATTCTGCCATGGGCGGGTAGTCGGCAGTTCCGCACACTGGAGCGCCTTCTCAAGAACAATTTGAAGAGCTCACAGGGACTTCGATCTATCGTGCCGATGGAACCTTATTATATGGTGGTTGCAGGTAAAACAGATGCAGAAACGCTGGAAGCGGAAATCATTGCTGAAAGTATGGCTGCCTCAGATCCTTTATCATTGTTATCTCCAGATGAGGCACCCTACCTTGGAAAGTATGATGAGTTCATCCCACATGAATTGCTTCGCAAAGCTTTTTCCTTGGATGGACTAGATGTTCCTGGGCTGCTTGAAGTGCTAAAACAATGGCGGCAACCACAGTAAATATAGTAAAGCATTTTAATTGAGACGCCCACTTATGTGGGCGTCTCTTTATGTTCAGACCCTCAGGATATTTACCCTTCGCATCGATATAGACTTTCCTGCTATTCCAAAAGTTGTATAAAAATTTAGCGGACGGAGAATAGTACCAAAAAGATTCCTATTAGAGGATGATTGCGATGTGGTCTAAAATAGTCTCTTATATTCCGGATTGGACAATTTTTATGCAGGCGGCGATCACGCTGCTCTTTCCAATAGGGGTGTATTACCTTTACAAGTATTTGTATTTCTATGTTGGAAGCGGACGCTCCAAGGAGTCAGGAGCTAACGCTCAGGATGCAGAGCCAAAGAAGACAGGCAACGGGGAAGCAAATCAACAGCAGCCTAAGACTACAATGTTTACCCAAAATTACGATGCCGACCTAGCGGTGATAAGAACGGCATTGGAGGGAAACAGTGATGTGCATTTCCGTGAATTTACAGTCAAAGGTATTCAGGCACGTGCCGCATTGGTCTATGTGGAGGGCATGCAGGATGAAGAACTAATCAATCAACAGGTGTTGCAAAATCTGATGTTTGGCGGTGAAATGCAGGCTTCAGAAGGAATATACACCTTCATGAAACAGAATATGCTCCCGCTGGCTCAGCTTAGTGATGCCAGAGATTTGGACCATCTACAGGAGTCTGTCCTGTTTGGATATACCGCACTGATTGTTGAAGGTATGCGAGAGATGCTTCTGGTGGGCTTTCCACATGGGGCTGTGCGCTCGATTAATGAGCCGACTTCGGAGGCTTTACTGCGAGGACCACGGATTGGTTTTACTGAAGTACTCAGTGAGAATACCTCTATGCTGCGGCGACAAGGGCTCAATAAGAATCTGGAAATGAAAAGGGTTAAAGTAGGTAGCGAAATCAAGAAGGATCTGATTATCGCTTATATGAAAAACATTGTAAATCCTGATCTGCTACAGGAAGTGAAGGACCGCATCAACAAAATTGATATGGATTTCATTCTGGAATCTGGTTATGTAGAGCAGCTAATCGAGGATGATTATTTAAGTCCGTTTCAGCAAACACAGAACACGGAAAGACCCGATCGTGTGATTGCCTCCTTATTAGAGGGAAGAGTTGCCATTTTGCTTGATGGCACACCGTTTGCACTTATTGTTCCGGTGACGTTCAGTATGCTTTTGCAGTCTCCCGAGGATTACTATGAGCGCTGGTTTCCAGGAACACTATTACGGGTGCTACGGTTTTGCGCATCATTTCTGGCTCTGTTAGCCCCGGCGCTGTATATTTCTTTTATCTCCTTTCATCCGGGGCTAATTCCTACACAACTGGCGATTTCCATTATCGAAACACGCCAAGGTGTACCCTTTCCTGCTTTAATTGAAGTGTTGATTCTGGAGATTTCTATTGAAATCTTACGTGAAGCTGGAATTCGTCTGCCGAAGCCCATAGGTCCGGCAATGGGAATTGTCGGAGGTCTGATCATTGGAGATGCCGCGGTACAGGCCGGTATCGTAAGTCCCTTTCTAGTAATCGTCGTAGCCGTGACAGCGATCTCTTCGTTTTCCATACCGATGTACAGTGCCGGCATTACCCTCCGAATCTTACGATTCGCAGGCATGTTATTTGCGGCGGTCCTGGGCATGTTCGGAACCATCCTGTTTTTTCTGCTGATTTGCAGTCATCTGACTCGACTTTCAAGCTTCGGGGTTCCTTACATCACCCCTATCTCGCCTTTCCGGGGAAGTGACTGGAAGGATTTATTCGTCCGTGCGCCGTTATCCATCATGAAGCGAAGACCAGAGATGCTGAAGACCCAAAAGAAAAAGCGCAGATCCTAGAAAATGTATTCTTATCAGGAGCAGAGGGGAGACCACAGTGTTCAAACGTACGGATGACAAGATCACAACCTCGCAGGCTGCCATAGTATTGACGAATTCGATGCTGGGTGCCGGAATTCTGACCTTGCCGAGAAGTGTTGTTAAGGCCGTGCAGACACCCGATGCCTGGATTTCTGTGGCGCTGGGTGGTGTCGTCGTGTTTATGGTAATTATGGTTATGGTGAAGCTTAGTCAGCAATTCCCAGGAAAAACTGTTTTTCAGTATTCCAAAAAAATTGTTGGAAAGCTTCCTGGCAGTGTGCTGAGTTCACTGTTAATTCTGTACTTTATAGTCATTGCAGGCTTCGAAATCCGTGTACTGGCGGAAGTGACGCTGTTCTTTCTTTTGGAAGGCACTCCAATCTGGGCGATAGTGATGCCATTCATCTGGGTTGGCACTTATTTAGTGTATGGTGGGATTAATTCTATAGCCCGTGTGTTTCAAATTGTGTTTCCGATCAGTATCTTTATCCTGATCATTTGTTTTATTTTAAGCACCAGAATATTTGATATCCATCATCTGCGTCCTTTTATGAGTGAAGGCCTTCTGCCGGCCGTCCGGGGGATGAAGTCGAGTATCCTGATTTTTACGGGATGTGAGGTTGTGATGACTATAACTGCCTTTATGGAGCATCCGCAGGAAGCGGTTAAAGGGATGATGGTCGGACTCTGCATCCCGCTGGTGCTGTATTTGGTTACTGTTGTGATGGTTATTGGAGGTCTGTCCATCAATTCCGTAATCACCAGTACCTGGCCTACGATAGATTTGGTACGGAGTTTTGAAATTTCAGGTTTCTTTTTTGAACGATTTGAATTTCCGTTGCTAGTCATATGGCTGATGCAGATGTTCTGCAATTTTTGCAGTTTTTTCTTTAATGCGTCACTTGGAATCTCACAGGTGTTCAATTTAAAGATCCATCCGGTAATGTTCGCCTTAATGCCCGTAATCTTCATCTGCACGATGATCCCACAACGTATCAATGATGTCTTCAGTCTTGGTGATTCGATAGGCTATATGGGTGTGCTTATTTTTATATTGTTGCCACTATTATTGTCGATTGTATTACTGATCAGGAAGAAAGGACTCAAGCAGAATGTTTAGACAGAGGGTTATACACTTACTATTAATATTCGTGATTCTGCTTACACAGCCTGGTTGTTGGAGCAGTAAAGAGATTGAAGATCTGAGTGTTTATACAGGATTGGCGCTTGACAAGGGGGAACCTGAGGCGCTCGAACAGGAATTCGAGGAACATGGAGGAGGCTACCAAAAGCATAATAAAGTTACGGCAACCGTACAAATTGTGCCTGAAAGAACAATCGGAAACTCCGGTAAAGATGGGGAAACATCCAAAACCCATTATAACAATATTTCAGAAACAGGGGATTCTCTGCTTGAAGTATTTCGTCAGTTCTCTATTCGTAAGAATCGCCCGATTATAGGTCATCATCTCAAGGTTATAGTCATATCAGAGGAGCTAGTACAGCAGGAGAAGATCAGACGGTTAATGGACTTTGTTCTGCGAGATAACGATATCCGTCCCAGCTGTCTCATATTTCTTAGCCAAGGGCGTGCGTCCGATACGCTTATGACAACCGAGGAGGAGATTCCTTCCTTTCGACTGGCCGAGATGGTTCGTAACAACTTTAGAACTAGTAAAGTTATGAAGGGGATAACGTTATCGAATCTAGATGCGCTGATGTACTCCAAGCAAAGCTTTGTGTTGCAGAACGTTGTGGAGGCACAAGGGGAGATCGAATTTTCCGGAGCCGGTATTATCAAGGGAGATACAGGTCGTTGGATCGGCAATCTTGACCAGCATGATGTGGAGAGTATTGCCTGGATCAAAGGGGATATAAACGGCGGGAGCATCAAAGCATATGATCAGTCGAATGACTCGATTACTTATGAGATTAAATCCGTTAAGAGCAAGATTACGCTGAATGAGACCGATGATAAGAAAATATCATTTCATGTTGCGATTGAGTCCACTGGACGACTAATTGAGAATTGGGATGTGGATGAGCATTCTTCGAATGTTGTTTACCTCAAAGAGCTTGAAAAGATATTCGAAGAGAAATTAACCCAACATATCCATGCACTTATCCGCAAAATGCAATCTACTTACAAAGTGGATGTAGCAGGATTCGGTGATTGGTACAGCATTGAAAAGCCGCATGTCTGGAAACAGATTAAGGATCACTGGGACGAGGAATTTACTCGGATTCCAGTGACCTTTGATTTAAAACTTAAGATTACCGATTTTGGTTCAACATCTGATTGAACGAATTTTCAGACAGAATATCGAAAATAGGTTTAATCGAGGCACCCGAATTAACGGGTGTTTCGTTATGTTCGGACATATATTGTATTTTTCTAGAAAAAACAAACCATTTATCTTAAATTTGACACCTTGTTGAAAGCGCTTAACAGTACAATAATTAGCCTATAACGAAAACAGGGGGCGTCAAACAATGGTCAGCAAAAAAATGAAGGCAACTTCAACAATTGCATTATCAGCAGCTTTGGTTTTAAGTATGGCAGCGTGTGGAAATTCAAACAACAACGAGAGTAAAGGCGCTACAGAGTCGAAAGGGAATACAGCTACGAAAGCTCCAGATGCCGAAACTACAAAAACCGATAGCGGTAAGAAGGTCACGATTACGTTTCAAAATATTTACCCGGATCCAGCCACGCCTTCTTATAAGATGCTTCATGAATTAGTTGACCAATATGAAAAAGAGAATCCTAATATTCACATCGAACTGGACACTTTAAATACGGACCAGCAAAAGGTCAAATTGAAAACACAAGCCGCTTCTAAAGAAATTCCTGATATTACGATTGTTAACCCGGCTGCGCAAATGAAACCTTTCGTTGATGCTAAGCTGTTCGCTCCCCTAAATGACATGCTGGATCAAAATGGACTGAAAGACACCTATCAATCCGGTCTGCTTGATTACTACAGCTTTGACGGCAATGTGTATGCACTGCCAGATGGTAATAACATCGAGGTAGTCTACTATAATAAAGAACTTTTCGAGCAAGCGGGAATCAAAGACACTCCTAAAACATTTGATGAATTACTCCAAGATGTAAAAACCTTGAAAGCAAAGGGCATTACGCCAATCGCGATCGGTGAAAAAGATTCCTGGACGGGTTCATTCTTGTTCATGAATATCCTGCTTCGCACTAATGGAGGACCTGGTTTCCTTCAAGATGTGCTTGATGGCAAAAAAACATTTGAAGATCCTGCTTTCGTAGAAGCTGTAGATCGTTTCCAAGACCTCGTGCAAGCAGGTGCATTCCCTGATGGAGCAACTTCCATTGATGCTAATGCAGGCGGTAATATCTTCAAATCCGGTAAAGCTGCTATGTGGGTTATCGGTTCATGGGAAACAGGCGCAATCGATGCTTCCTCAGTGGCTGGAAAAGCAGGAGCTTTCCAATTCCCAAGCGTCAATGGTAAAGGGGATCCAAATGAATTCATGCTCGCACCAGGTAGCGCCTTTGCGATTTCTGCGAACAGTGAGCATTTACAAGAAACGAAAGATTTCTTGAATTTCTTCACTCTGAATCTTCCTAAAAAACAATTTGAACTTAAAAATGCTGTAGGGATTGGTCAAAAAGTGGATGGAGACCTGAAAGGTGCAGGATATTCGGATCTGGCGATCAACATTTCAGGATTGTTCAATCAGGTTAAAGGTGGCGACTTGGCCTTTGACAACACCATGAACCCAGCTACTGCACAAGTCCACCTCAGCAGTATCCAAAATCTTTTTGTTCAAAAAGTGGATTCCGCTCAAGTAGCTAAAGAACATCAAACCGCATTTGAAGCTAATAAATAAGAAGGTTTTGAAAACGCGATGCGAGGGTGCTTAAACGCTTCTTCGCATCGTGTTTACATTCTAGGGGGCGGAAATAATGAAGGTACTAAAGGTTCCAACGCGCACAATCGCCGTCTTCGTGTTACCTTGCCTGCTTTTGTATGTGTGCTTGGTGTTTGCTCCTATCCTAGTATCCTTTTATACAGGATTGCTGCAATGGGACGGAATTACGACTACGAAAACATTTGCTGGACTTGCTAATTTCAAAGAAATGTTTTTTCATGATCCAGTGTTTTGGCCATCCGTAAGGAGGACCTTGCTCTATGCGGTTGCCTCTATGGTGGAAATTCCATTTTGTTTGCTGATGGCTATTCTTCTAAATCGGTATGTGAGAAAAGGAAACACTTTAGTTTCTATTTACTTTACGCCGGTTATTTTGTCAGTGGTTATCATTGGGCAGCTCTGGAAAACGATCTATGATCCGGTCTCCATGGGAGGGATGTTGAACGGCGTTCTGATCTCACTTGGACTAGATAGCTGGACTCACAATTGGATTACAGAACCTAAAATTGCGATGTTCGCGCTCTATGCAGTATCTCTTTGGCAATATTTCGGCTACCATTTGCTGATTCAATATACTGGGGTTCAAAATATTCCGGATGAGCTGTATGAAGCGGCAAAGATTGATGGGGCAGACGGATTCAAAGCCGACCGATATATCACTTTTCCGCTGATTATTCCAATCTTTAAAATATCTATCGTACTCGCATTTATAGGGTCATTGCAGGCTTTTGATCTTGTTATGGTTATGACAGCCGGTGGACCAGCTCATGCTACAGATGTGATTTCCACACATATGTACAACAGTTCATTCCTATCTTTTAAATATGGATATGGCAGTGCGATCGCTTCGTTTTTGGTTATTCTGTGTCTTGTGTTTACTGCTGGCATTAATACAATCTTTAACAAGCTTGAGAAAAAATTCAGTTAGCAAAGGAGTGCACGATCATGCGGAATGTCAAGCATAAACGCCCAAAGCGTCCTTACAAGGACGGTAAGCGTTTAAGCGAGAAATATAAGAATAATGTATTCCGTGAAACTAATACGTTCTTATATTTTAAAAAAGGACTCGTGTATCTTCTCTTTGCGATTCCTGTCGTTACCCAGCTATATCCTCTTCTATGGCTAATGCTCTATTCCTTAAAGACCAATGAAGAGATTTTGGGAGGAAGTTTTTTCTCGTTTCCTAAAATATTTCAGTGGCATAACTATAGCGAAGCTTATAAAGCCGGTAGTTATCTAAAGTATTTATCCAACAGTGTTATAGTTACCGGTGTAACAATGATCTTCGTCATTCTGCTTAGCTCGATGGTAGCTTATGCGATCTCCCGCTTTCGTTGGCGTTACGGCAACTTGGTCATGACGATATTCTTAATGGGAATGATGATTCCCATGCAGGCCACTTTGCTGCCATTGATGATCATTTTCAAAAATATGCATATTCTAAATACGCATTTGTCGCTCATATTGCCTTATGTAGCTTTTTCAACGCCTATAGCGGTGTTTATCCTAAGTGGGTTTATGAAGAGTATTCCGCATGAAATCGAAGAATCGGCGTTTATCGATGGGGCGAGCGTATATCGGATCTTCCGCACGATTATTCTTCCGGTCTCTATACCGCCGGTCATGACAGTATGTATACTAACGTTTATTAACATTTGGAATGAGTATATCTTAGCGGCAACCTTCATTTCCTCCGAGAAATTGAAAACCTTGCCCTTTGGCGTCTACACGTTCGTTAGTCAGTATTCTGTAAACTATGGGAATATCGGTGCATTTCTAGTGATGGGTGCGTTGCCCGTCATTTTAATCTATTTCTTCTTATCTAACCAGATCACAAAAGGAATGGTAGCAGGGGCAGTAAAAGGCTAATATTGTATTGCAAAACATATAAATGGAATTATAATGAAGGAGCAGCAGGACAGATGAGTTGGAGGAGGGAAGCCTTTTTTGAGAAATAGCTTTCATTCCATTCACCATCGATTGTTTTTGCTGTTTCTTTTTTGTATGTCTAGTATTCTATTAATTGTGAGTCTACTCTATTACAACCGGACAACCGTACAGTTTCATGAAAAAATAAGCGATTTGTCGCAGAAAAATGTCGCTCAGACGGCGGATCTATTCAGCTTGCTGTACAAGGGGTATGACAGTCTCTCTAAATCACTCAGCAATAACTTTGAATTAATACGTCTGATAAATGAAACAAGCAATGAGCCCGCTGTAGCCTATATCAATGAACAGACGATTACAAATATTCTCGGCGCTATATTTTATTCTCGGGATGATCTTGTTGGTATCCATGTCATTACAGATAAAGGTAAGATCTATAATTACGGGAACTATATGAATGTGGTTGATCCCGATTATATGAAGGAAGATTGGTACCATCAGCTGCAGGCTTCCTCCGGTAAAATGGTCTGGCTCGGCGTCTATGAACATTCTCTTATCGATCAAGTGGAGGATAGTCCTGTGTTTGCCTTCGGCCGTCAGATTTACGATCTCAATGAACATAAACCAATTGGCATTGTTCTGTACGAGACGAATCCGAAGCCTGTTCTAGATGCGCTTGATAATGTGAAGCTGGGTGAGCATAGCCAGGTGTACTTAATGTCGCAGGATGGGCGATTCGTATCCTCTGCCGAAGATCAGGAACCTGATTTAACTCAGCTACCGTCTTTGCAGAACTCCCAGAATGTTGTGGTCGAACAGACAGCCAATCGTCTGCTTGTCGCTTCTAAACTTTCCTTCTCTGGATGGTGGGTGCTTAGTATCACTCCTAATCGCGACCTAAATGTAGAATTGGTAGAGATGAAACGGTATCTGTTCATTGTATTTTCAATCCTTATTCTCGTCTCTACTTTGATAGCTTCTATTGTTTCACGAACGATTTCTTTGCCGCTTAAAAAGGTGATTCGAGAGATGAAGCAAGTAGAGATCGGTAATTTCCGGGGAATGGTGAATGTTTCATCTTATCAGGAGATTAATATTCTTGTTGCTTCGTTTAATCGGATGGTTCGCCGGATCGAAGAACTAATCGAGCGGGTAAAACTTTCTTCCGTCAGTGAGAAGAATGCTGAGCTTCATGCCTTGCAATCTCAAGTGAACCCTCATTTTCTATACAATACTCTGGATATGATTTATTGGATGCTGGATGAGGAAGGGAATGAGCAGCTAGGCGAGCTTGTGCTCTCGTTATCTTCTATGTTTCGGTACAGCAGTCATTGGGAAGTTGACGTAGAAGTCACGCTACGAGAAGAGTTGGAACAAATCGGGCACTATCTAAATATTATTTCTATCCGGCTGGAAGGTCGTCTACGGATTGATATAAATATAGATGAACGATGGCTAGAAGTCCGCCTTCCCAAGATGACTGTACAACCAGTCATTGAAAATGCTGTAAAACATGGTTTGGAATCACTCGACCGTCAAGGCATTCTGAAGGTGAGAACACTTGAAGATGATGGAGTACTGAACATCGTCGTTCAGGATAATGGCAAAGGTATGGATGCAGAGAAGCTGAACGCATTAGTGGAATCCTTGGATCGGCCATCAACGAAAGAAAATGGAAAAATGGGGATAGGTCTTCAGAATCTACATCAGCGGCTCCAGCATATGTTCGGAGAATCCTATGGGCTTGTGATTCGAAGTTTACCTGGAGAGGGAACCGAGGTTGCTATCGTGCTGCCGATTCCGCAGGAAGGAGAGCGTAGTCGTGAACATTCTCATAGCTGATGATGAACGGGTGATCCGCGAAGGGATCAAGCGTACTATAAGAAGTATTTATCCAGATTATTGTGTACATGTTGCAGCATCAACAGAAGAAGCTGTCAAGATTATGGAGGAACACTCCATTCATATCGTCTTAACAGATATCCTTATGCCCGGTATGAATGGTTTGGAGTTCATGAGGATTTCTAAGCGGAGGTATCCTTATGTCAAATGGGTAGTCATCTCTGCTCACAGTGAGTTTGCCTACGCGCAGGAGGCTGTTCGTCTTGGGGCGAGAGATTATTTACTTAAACCGATCGGCAAAAGCAAGCTACTTGAGATTATCAGTAACTTAACGCAAGAAATTGAGCAGGATCGCAAGCTCATTAAAGATGAAGACCGATTAAGGTCAAGTCTGAAATTTTTAAGAGAAGGTGTGTTTCAGAGACTCGCATCTGGCTTTAATCTAGGTAATTTAGATATCAGTCAATTGATAGAAGATCATCAATATTTCTATTTGATTTTGCTGCAAATGGATGCGGGTGATAAAAACATTCGAATAGAACATTTTATTGTTGAGAATGTGTTAACTGAGCTGATAGAACGGGACGGGAGCGGGTTTGTGGTCAGCTACGACCGACAAAGTTTGCTGGGCTTAATCACCTTAAGGGAAGAGGCGCGATTAGAAGCTTTTCTCGATGATGGGCGGACATATTTGAAGCAATATTTAAAGATACCCTTCCAAATGATTCATTCCGGACTAAGCTATGATATAAATTCTGTCCCACAGATCGTAACGAGCTTAAGAGAGGCAGCGAATTCGCAAGTATTGGATTTAGCGCCTGCAAAAGGAAGCGGTGAAAAAGCCATCGACATCGCATTGCAATATGTAAAGGAACACTACTACGAAGACCTCAGTTTGGAAAAGATTTCGTCTGTTGTATTTTTGAATCCGGTCTACTTCAGTCAATTATTCAAACAGAAAACGGGTCAGGGGTATAAGGAGTACGTTACATCCTTACGATTAGAGCAAGCGAAGCTGCTGTTAGTGAACTCGAAGCTTAAGGTGGCAGAAATCGCTGAACGTATTGGATATCAGGACATGCGACATTTTACACAGATGTTTCGCAAGCGGTTCCTCTTAACTCCGACGGAGTATCGTCAGCAGCTTCACAAAGGCGCATACTAAATTATCCATAGGTTAAGCAAAAGGATCTCAACGGCCAATCGGTGGGCTACAGAGATCCTTTTATGTGTGGATTAGTAAGAGGGGTAACTGGCTGCTGCGTATACAAACAAAAGAAAAAGTAAAATTAATATGGCGTAAAGTAGAGTGCCGACAATACCACATACCAAACCCGCGATAGCTAAACCTCTTCCTTGCTCATACCGTATCCGGATTTCCTTTAGGGAGAGGGCAGAAAGTATAATTGCTACAATCCCTAACAAAAATCCGATATAAGGAACCATTATGGAGAGGACACCTAGCACGAATCCGGCAATTGACTTGCCATTCATTGGCGTTGGTGGGGGCGGCGGTGGGAAATAGTTTTGTTGCTCGTTCGGTTGGTAGCTCATTCAAATCACCTCCAATCAAGCAAGTTATTGGATGTAGTTAATCCAGTGTTCAAGCTGTACACAAGGAACGAGTCCAATGGATTCAGCTAATCGGATGGACGCATGATTGGTTTCAAGCACATGATAACGTGGAATAAACCCACGTTCTAATGTTTCTTGTAGGGCTGTTCGGACCACCTTTTTCGCGTACCCATTTCTTTGAGCGGATTCTAAAGTATGTACTGCACCGATTTCCCAAATGGTCTCTTCATTACGGAACGCTAAGCAAGTACTGATTGGATTGTTCCCAAGGAAGATTGACACGGAAAAAGCACCAGTTTGAAAATAGTTGTCTATTTCGTCTTTAGTGTAATGATTAGCAGCCCACAGCGGGAATAATCTGTCATCAACCGCATGACTGATAACAACTTCTTCGTCTTTCGGAAAGATTTGTCCCTCCGTTGTACTATATGAGTAGAACCCTCGGACTTTCTCCATTGAAAAATGTGAAGATAATGCCTCCCTGTACCTCAGATCTTGCAGTTTAAAAACAAACTTTGCTTGCGAAGGCAGCAGATGAAATAGAGCCGGAAATACATCTGGGCTGCTGTAATCCATAAATACGATGTAATCCGCTTGAGGATATACTCTATGATCATATGCGTAGGCTGAGGCAGGAAGAAGCAATAAAACGCCCCATTGATCTCCTTGCTCTACCAGATGCGTCTTCATGACTTCTTGAAAAGAGGTTATCATTTTTAACAAACTGACATTCTTCAATGGTTCCTTGCGCAATTTGAGCAAAATTCGGTCATTCTGATTCATGTTATTTACTCCTCGCTCTATGTACTTCACTTTATATTGTACTTATGTAGATAATGTATCTGGGGATGATTATTAAATCGCTGAAAGACGTTAGCTTGACAGTGACTGCTATAATGTATTAGGAAAATAAAGCTTGCTGTTTGATGCAGCATACGTAATCGGAGGCACAGAATTTCATGACACAATCTATCACACCCGCTGCAGTTCGTTTAGGAGGAGGCCTAACCAAGCAATTCATTCTTATATTAGCCATTGCATCTGGTTTAAGCGTCGCAAATATGTATTACAATCAGCCCCTTCTAGCCGATATCGGACGAACTTTTCAAGCTTCATCTAACGCAGTAGGATATGTATCGATGCTGACTCAGATCGGTTATGCGCTTGGGATGTTACTCTTTGTTCCGTTAGGCGACATTCGTGAACGAAGAACATTAATTTCGGGACTTTTAATTGCTGTATCCCTGTCACTGGTTGGTTTCGCCACAGCCCAAAACCTAGTCTGGATGTATATCGCCAGTTTTGCTATTGGCATAACTACGGTGGTGCCGCAGGTCATCATTCCGCTCTCAGCAGAGCTCGCTTTGCCAGAAGAACGAGGTAAAGTTATTGGAACCGTAATGAGCGGGTTATTTTTTGGCATTTTGCTGGCAAGAACAATATCCGGAATTATAGGCGATATGTTCGGCTGGAGAGCGATGTACTGGATTGCTGCAGTTATAATGCTATTGTTATCCCTTATCTTATACCAACTAATTCCAAAGGTGAAACCAGAAAATAATTCATCCTATACGGATCTACTGAAATCAATGGGGAATTTGATTCGCAGATATTCGACGCTTCGTGAAGCATCACTGATTGGTGCTTGTATGTTTGGTGGCTTCAGCGTGTTCTGGACTTCACTGGCTTTCTTTCTAGAAGGAGAACCTTACCACTATAGTAGCTCTATCACAGGCTTGTTTGGGTTGATCGGTGTAGCAGGTGCTGCGGGTGCTCCATTTATCGGGAGGTTAGCCGACAGGATTGCTCCTAAGAAGATTGTAGGTATTCTGCTGTTGCTTACATTGATTGCTTACGGATTCTTCGGTTTAGCTGGATTTACAATCTGGAGCCTGATTGCCGGTGTTATTATTCTGGATCTTGGAGTACAAGGGTCACAGGTTAGTAACCAAACACGGATCTATGCACTTGAGCCGGCTGCGCGCAGCCGAATAAATACTGTGTTTATGGTTAGCACTTTTACAGGTGGAGCTATTGGATCAACACTTGGAAGCTTTGCATGGCAGCATTGGGGCTGGAGTGGCGTTTGCTTGATGGGTGGAATGCTAATTGTAGCCGCTATATGCATATGGGTAGTATATAGAGTAATTGAGAAGAAGGCATTAAACGCAGGAGGTGTATGAGCATCGCTCAGAAGACGAAAATCGTAGAAGTTGTCCCGTATGATCCAGAGTGGAAGGTAGAGTTCAATCAAATTAGAGATCAGTTGTTATCTTATGTCGGAGATCTCATTATTACAATTGAACATGTGGGCAGCACCTCCATTGAAGGACTCGCTGCTAAACCTATCATAGATCTTGATCTTGTAATGGATAGTTACGAAGTATTCCCACAAATCATTGAACGATTACAACTGCATGGATATGAACATCAAGGGAACTTGGGAATAGAGGGCAGAGAAGCCTTCAAAAGACGTCAAGCGGATGAATTTATGAAATATCATCTGTATGTATGCCCTAAGAATGGAAAAGGGTACTTGGAGCATATCGCATTCAGAGACTATCTTCGTTCGAATGTGCCTGCGCGTCAAGCGTACGCAGAGCTCAAACAGCGTTTGGCAGAACAACATCGCTACGATATGGATGCTTACTGTGAAGGAAAGACAGCGTTTGTCACCTCGATTTTATCAAAAGCCATGAAATAACCCATAAGCAATCATGTGCCAGATCGAAGATGGCTTCGATATTCACTGGGGGACATACCGCTCCACTTACGGAACTGCTTGGAGAAATATAACGCATCATTAAAACCGACCGAGGAGGATACCTGGTCGATGGTGAGCGTTCCTCCAAGCAGTTCCTTTGCTTTATCCATGCGAACCTTTAACAAATACTGCTTGGGTGACATTCCTATCTTTTGCTTAAAGGCCTTAGAGAGGTGTGCCCTATGATAACCAAGAGAGGACGCCATGTGGTCGATACTGATCTGTTGATGAAATTGGAGAGAGATCCAGCGGATCGCTTGATTGATCTGACGGTCGATAACATCCGGTAATTGTGCGGATTTAGGGGTGAGCGAACATATGTTCGCAAGACCGAATTTATGCACCAAAAGGCGCAGCCACCCAGAAGCCTCCAAACTTTCCAACCTTGGATAGGCAGACTGTTGAAAGGAAAATCGAATATGTTCATACAAGTTATGTATCTCTATTAGGTTATCTAAGTGTATTAACGGCTTATCCGGTGTAATCCCCGCTTCCTTTAATAGCTGTTGAACGGCATCCCCTTGCAAGGCGACCCATACGTAAGTCCAAGGCTGTTCCATGTCTGCCTGATAACTGAATAATGCCCCTGGGAAAATAACAAAGGTATCTCCCGTACCACATACATGAGATTTACTTCCACTCTGAAACACCCCCTTTCCATCCAATACGGTATGTATAAGGAAGTAATCGTGAACAGAAGGCCCCATCTTATGTCCCGGGACCGGGTTACCTTCTCCGCTAAACAATACAGTTAGGTCGATTTCATCAGGAGCAAGATTAAACCCTGCTGTGAAATGATAATGCTCTGAAGCCATTTGCTTCTGACCTCCTATACGTGATTTGAATTACATTTAGATTATAGGATGGACCACTTAAATGCAACAAATATCCATATATGAATTGTATTTCTCCATACTCATTGAGATCGCTCTCATTTATAGTGAATAGTGAAGAGAGAGTTGGATACCCTCTGATATTCTAGTGTTTATAAGGAAAATCCATCAAGGTTGTCGCAGTCATTAGCGAAGTCGTGACCGTACAACTCACTATTTAAGGAGGATTATTTTATATGTCGAAAATTACATTTATCGGAGCGGGTAGTACTGTATTTGCGAAGAACGTTTTAGGAGATTGCATGAGAACTCCAGCCCTTCAAGGCTTTGAGCTTGCCTTATTTGATATTGATCTTCAGCGCCTAAAAGATTCCGAGAATATGCTGAGTAATATAAAAGAAAGTAGTGGCAGCACTTGTATTGTGAAATCTTATACAGATCGTAAAGAAGCATTGCGTGGAGCGAAATATGTGATTAATGCAATTCAGGTCGGGGGTTACGACCCTTGTACCATTACAGACTTTGAAATTCCGAAAAAATATGGCTTGCGTCAGACGATTGCAGACACGGTTGGTATTGGCGGCATCTTCCGCAATTTGCGTACTATTCCTGTGATGCTTGATTTTGCTGCAGATGTAAGAGAGGTTTGCCCAGATGCACTCTTTATGAACTACACGAACCCAATGGCAGTACTGACTAATGTGATGAACACTTATGGTGGTGTAAAGACTGTGGGTTTATGTCATAGTGTACAGCATTGTATTCCAGGCTTATTTGAGCATCTAGGACTGGATCAGACTGGTGTACAGGCTAAGATTGCCGGGATTAACCATATGGCTTGGCTACTCGAGGTTACGAAGGACGGAGAGGATTTATATCCGGAAATCAAACGACGCGCTGCCGAGAAGCAGAAAGAGCACCACGGGGATATGGTACGATATGAAATGATGCTCAAATTTGGTTATTACATTACAGAGTCTTCGGAACATAACGCAGAATATCATCCTTATTTTATTAAACGCAATTACCCTGAGCTTATTGAACGGTTTCAAATTCCACTGGACGAGTACCCACGCCGCTGTGTAGAACAAATTGAACGGTGGCAGCAAATGCGTGAAGAATTAGTAAATAACAAAGAGCTTGTACATGAACGTTCGCATGAATATGCGTCCTACATTATGGAAGCCATCGAAACGAATATACCTTTCAAAATTGGTGGTAATGTTATGAATACAGGTCTTATCACCAATCTTCCGAAAGAAGCATGTGTAGAAGTTCCGTGCCTTGTAGACCGCAGTGGAGTCACTCCAACCTTCGTCGGAGATCTGCCTCCACAGTGCGCCGCACTGAATCGTACGAACATTAATACACAATTGTTAACGATCGAAGCAGCGATTACTCATAAGAGAGAGCATATTTATCACGCAGCTATGCTCGATCCGCACACTGCCGCGGAACTGTCGATGGATGACATTACGAATATGTGTGATGAGCTGATCACGGCTCATGGAGACTGGTTGCCCGCGTATAAATAAAATGCATATTTCTAAAATTTTAAAGTCTAAAGCCTGAGAAATCAGGCTTTTTTTGCTTATCTGTCTAGGACAACTGGGGGACATCGGAATACACATATATGGACACCTAAATGCGGAGGTGAAGCGTGATGATCATTGAGAGTTATACTTTAGCATCGTCCACATCCCATGCCACCCCTTATTATGTGATCAGAGGCGGGCTCCCTGGTCCTGTGTTTATGGTGGTGTCCGGCATACACGGGAATGAAACGGCAAGCATTCGTGCCGCTCAAAACCTCGTGAATCGCTTAAGACAAGGAGAACTATATATTTACAGGGGGACTCTTATAATTGTTCCTCTCATGAATCAAAAAGCTTATCGCAAACGAATTCGAGGCGTACCGGATTTGAACCGAACGTTTCCACGTACTCCATATGCATCTGCCAAACATCCGTTATCCGTAGCCTTGCTTCAATTAGTACGGCGTTATCGGCCTACCTGGTACCTTGATCTCCATGAAGCTAATGGTTTGTCTCAAAGAAATCTTAAGCGGCTCGGTCAGACTATCATCATTAAGCCGGGGAGCCAAGGTACGGCTACAGCAAGACGTATCATAAAAGACATTAACCGTACGATCACTAATACATCCTATCATTTTAATATCCGTTTACGAGAGCGTCCCGGATCATCGCGTGCAGCCGTCTCTCGTATTTTAGGAGCGAAGGCATTTACTGTGGAAACCTGCTGGAGTCTTGATCGTGACCTTCGTATTCGCTATCAGATAGATATTGTTAGCCGATTTTTAAGAAGTGCTGGGTTGATGTGATGATGATTAGACACGTTGAATGACAAGCAAGCTGATCCTGAGATCATGGGAATCGGCTTGTTTTTGTTGACTTGAAAGATCATTGACAACAATGAGTATAGTGTATATATTACATATATACATTGATTACACATAAACTAGGAGTGAGGGCAAGAGTTCATGAACATATTAATATCCAACACTTCCGGTGAACCCATCTATGCACAGATTGTAAGTCAGATCCGCCAGATGATCCTGCAAGGAGAGTTAGTCTCAGGTACGCCTTTACCTTCTATTCGGCTGTTAGCCAAAGAGCTGCAGATTAGCGTAATCACAACGAAACGAGCTTACGAAGAACTGGAGAGAGAAGGCCTTATCAATTCTATTGTGGGAAAAGGCTCCTTTGTTTCTGGTGCAGATCAGGAGTTTATTCGGGAACAACGGCTACGGATCATGGAGAACAAAATGAAGGAAATTATCGACGAGAGTAAAATGTTAGGGATTGATTTTGCTGAGTTTAGTGAGATGTTGAAATTGCTTTATGAGGAGGAGACAGAATGAAAGAAGTCATTCAATTGAATCAAATCTCTAAAAAATATGGTCATTTCAGCCTATGCGAACTTACGTTCGGTATTAAGGAAGGATATATAACGGGGCTAATAGGACCGAATGGAGCCGGAAAAACAACTTTAATTAAAATGATGATGGGTATGGTACAACCCGACCAAGGAAGCATCGAGATTTTTGGCAAAGAAACATCCATAAAAAATGCAAAGTACAAAGATCGAATTGGGTATGTTTCTGATGAGAACTACTTTTACGATCAATTAACCATCGATCAGATGAGTAAGATGATTGCTCCCTTTTATAGTCAGTGGGATAAAGAGACTTATAGGAAATACATAGAAATGTTTAAGCTTTCCCCGCGGAAAAAGATTAAAGAACTCTCTAAAGGGATGAAAATGAAGTATTCGCTCGCCATTGCCTTATCACATGGTGCAGATCTACTTATTATGGATGAACCTACTGCAGGTCTTGATCCTATATTCCGAAGAGAACTGCTGGATCTGCTTAGTGAGCATATTCAGGATGAGAAGAAGTCGATTCTATTTTCCACGCATAATACGACGGATTTGGACCGGATCGCGGACTATATTGTTTTTGTGAATGAGGGGCGACTAGTTTTTACTGAGATGAAAGAATCTCTACCTAACAAATACATGCTGATAAAAGGTAACAAGGAATTACTTGATCGAGATGTACGAAAATGGTTCATTGGGCTTAGAGAGACGGAGGTTGGTTTCGAGGGTCTTCTGAACAATCGCTCAGAAGGGGAACGCTTCTTTAGAGATCATGCCATATGCGAAACACCTACCCTGGAAGAAATCATGTATTTTACGGTAAAGGGAAACGCTTCGTATGTTTAATCTCTTTTTGCTGATTAGAAAAGACTTTATCCTCCTGCGGAATTTCATCCCTATCTTTCTCTTAAGTATCTTGTTCATCGCATATGTTCAACTGGATAACTCCAGCATGTTTGCTACATTTCAATCTTTGCTGTTGCTCGTATACTCCTGTTCTATGGATGCACAGAATAACAACACAAAGTTTGTGATAGGGTTGCCAGTTAGACGGCAAGATATTGTCTTGGCTAAATACTTATCAATTGTTCCTTATTGTTTCATTGGTTTGATTTGCTCTTTAGCTTTGTTTCTAATTTCCCCTTCATTTGGATATTCCATTAGCCCGGTTTATTGGATAGGGGTATCTTTAACTTTACTTATGATTCCTTTGACTGCGTCTATTTATTTACCGATTCATTATTGGCTTGGTTACAAAAACTATTACTTCAATATCCTTTTTAATGTAGTTATAACGATAACCACCTTAAACGCTGGATCTTCACTCTCAAATTCATCAGTTTTCTCAACAATAACCCATTTAAAGCTGCAAGATCATCTGGTTTCGATGGGTTTGATAGGGATTGTTTATCTATTCATCTTGTACTTCTCATATAAGATTTCACTACGATTGTTTAGCAAGGAAGAGTTATAAGCTAAGGAGGACTTAAAGTGTATCATTCATTTTATCTTGTTCAAAAAGACTTCATTCTTCTGCGTAAATTTCTGATGCTGCTAATCCCTTTCTTTATCTTTATAGCTTATTCGAACTATCATAGCTTCAGTTTATTTACGGTTATACCACCTATGCTGTTATTGATCAGCTCTTGTTCTATGGATACTCAGCAATCGACGCAACGGTTTCTCGTTAATCTCCCTGTACGGAGACAGGAGCTTGTCCGTGCCAAATACTTCTCAATCCTTCCATATGCGCTTGTTGGGCTGTCAGCAACTGCTTTTACGTATCTTCTGATTATTATGACAGGTAAACAAGTAACTCCTTATTTTTGGCAAGAGGTTGGTATTGCGATATCTATTTTTCCACTCCTCGCCATGCTTTATTTACCGATTCATTACTGGTTAGGGGCTAAAGGCACGCAAGTTGTTAATCTCGTATTTATGATGATTATAATGGTTGGTCCGAACGTGATCGGAAGTTTGATTCAATGGTTTCCTGACCTAGAGAACTGGCAGAGTTTTGGTGTGAAGTCTAGCTTTATTCTTTATATCATACTAGGACTGGCTTACTTGTTCTTACTTAGTTGTTCTTATCTTATTTCATTGCGGATTTTTGAAAAAAAGGATTTCTGATTCTAATGATTTGAGATTTAGATTGAATTCATATACCATTATCACTACAAAGATAAATACTGTAGGGGAAGGGTATACATCCAATGCCTAAAATGATTTATAGTTTTCGTACAAAAATGATAATGCTGCTGGCTGCCAGTATGCTAGTATCCGGCGGAATAACCTTTTTAATCTATAAAGCGCTCCAGCGGTATTATCACTCTGAGGTGAAGTTTGAGAATCCACTAACCAAAGTTCGCTATGTAATAAGAGATATTGGAGATGTGAATACATTTTTAATTATCTTTGTCCCATTAGCCATCTTATTCTTCTTCTTATTCACTAAGCCGTATGCAAGATACTTTAAGGAGATCTCGAAGGGAATTCATCAGCTTGCGTCAGGTGATTTCACAGAACGAGTCGATATTCCCTCCAAAGATGAATTTGGGATGATTGGACAAGATCTCAATCTAGCCATTGAGAATATGCAAGAAGCCATTGAGCGGGGAGACATTGCCGAGAGCAGTAAAGATCAACTCGTGTTGAACCTGGCGCATGATTTGCGTACACCCCTAACCTCGGTTATCGGCTATTTGGATTTTATTTTGAAGGACGATCAATTAACTCCTGAACAGACCAAACATTACACGACGATTGCTTATACCAAATCTCAGCGTTTAGAAAAATTGATCGATGAACTGTTTGAAATTACAAGAATGAACTACGGCAAGCTTAAGCTTGAGAAATCATCGATTGATCTCAGTGAGCTTCTCTTACAATTAAACGAAGAATTATATCCAGTCTTTGAGAAAAACGGGCTCACCTCCAGATTGGATATGACACAGCCTCTGAAGATTTACGGTGACGGGGAGTTATTAGCACGTGTATTTGAGAATCTCCTTACAAATGCGGCCCGATACGGAAGCGATGGTCAATTTATTGATATTCACGGTTACTTGGACATTAACGAGGTTGTTGTTGAAGTGATTAACTATGGAAATTGTATTGAACCGGAAGAGCTGCCACGTATTTTCGATATGTTTTACACAGGTGATCGTGCACGAACACATCCAACAGGAAGTACAGGACTAGGCTTGTTTATTACTAAAAATATAGTAGAGCAGCATAATGGGACCGTCTCTGCGCATAGCAGTGTGGTACGGACAATCTTTGAAGTACGGCTTCCGCAAAACAGTAATTGAAGACCATTTCTATACCATAAAGTGCCAAACTAAAGAGGATTCGTTGGTGGGGATAGCAAAAGATCGTCAACCTTTGAAATCCTCTTAAAAACATGATATAATTAGCTTGCTAATTAATTTGTGAAATGGCTCGGGGGAACAAGCTGTGATTGAAGATGAGATAAGAGAACTACTGGATATAATTTCAGCGGAAATGCGTAGAGATTATGCTGCGCTGCTTAGAGAATATAATCTTCATGTAGGTCAAGAACAGTTATTATGCCGGTTATGGAAATCAGATGGAATGACACAGATACAGTTAAGTGAAAGTCTGAATTGTGAGCCACCAACGATCACGAATATGGTGAAATCACTTGAAAATCATGGGTTTGTTGTTCGAAAAAGAGATTCTGAAGATGGCAGAGTAAGCCGAGTGTATCTAACTTCAGCCGGACGTAATCTGTGTGAGCCTGTAGAAGGTATATGGAATAAACAACTGGATAAATTATTAACAGGAATTCTACCCGAAGAACGTTTATTATTAAGAAGGCTTATGAAACAAATGGCGAATAATTTATCTTAACCTGGAACTGCGCATCACATCCATTAGCAAGCTAATCAAAACTTAGAAAAGAGGAATATAGATGATTAACAGTTTGACTCGTATTAATGAACTAGCCAGGAAAGAACGTGAAGAAGGCCTGACAAAAAGTGAATGGGTCGAGCAGATCGCTTTGCGTGAAGATTACCTACGTGAAATACGTGGACAAGTTCGTAACAGTCTTTCAGGAGTGACGATTGTAGATCCTGAGGGAAATGATGTTACGCCTGAAAAGATTCGTTTATCACGTAAAGAAAGCTTGAACTAATCCTTATCTAATGAAGTGAATGTACACCTTTAGAATATCGTTGAATGGTCCCTTGGGCTAATCAGCGAATCTCTAAAGGTGTTTTTTTGTTATCCATGAACGGAATAGGGAACATAATTATAACTGATATCTTAACGGAAGCTTAATTGAATTTCGTTAGCTGATGCTGAAAGTTAAGGTCCAATTAATCTTGTGTTTCACAGGATCTAAGACTGCATTGCTACAATGAAATGGACAGATGAGAAGAAATAAATAAGTGGGGGAGCGGGATTTAACAGATGAAAAAGGCATTTTTCTTTTTACTTAAAGCAATTGGAGTAATAGCCATAGCTATAGTGCTATTTCTAGCCATTGTTTTTACAGTTAATGTGATCTGCAACAAATTGGAGAAAGGTAAAATCGAGCCCTATGGCCAGCTTGTACCTGTAGACGGGAAGAACATGAACGTCACGATTCATGGAAATGGTGAAGAGACGGTCGTATTATTACCAGGATACGGAACTGCAGCGCCAGGTATTGATTTTAAGCCATTAGTTGACGAGTTATCTCCATTTTACAGAGTGGTTGTCATTGAGCCTTTTGGTTATGGATTAAGTGATATCACTGAAAAAGAACGAAGTATTGAAAATATTGTGAGTGAAGTACATGAATGCTTGCAACAATTAAATATAGACCGTTATATTCTGATGGGGCACTCTATATCCGGCATTTACAGTCTAGACTATGTGAACAAATACAAAAACGAAGTTAGTGCATTCGTGGGGATTGACAGCAGTGTACCGGCACAGGGAGCAGGCGAGGAGCTACCAACTGCAGCCTTAAAATCACTTAAACAATCAGGCATCTTCAGATTGCTGGTAAAACTCGCTCCTGATCAAATCATTACACCACCAGGTGTTGATGATGAAACCAAAGAGCAAAATAGAATGATTACGCTTAAAAACATGATGAACCCAAACATCATTAGCGAAGCAGATCATTTCCCGAGCAACTTCAATGCCGCTGAAACTTTAAAGTTCCCCAAAGATCTACCTGTAATGTTCTTCTTAGTAAAAGATAATTCGGATGTTGAAGGCTGGGAAGCTTTACATGAAGAACAGATCAAAGATTCTCTACATGGGAAGATGATGCTGCTTGAAGGCGATCATTATTTGCACCATACTCGATCAAAAGAAATTGCGGAGAATTTCAGAAGTTTCATGAGTGAAATAAAATAAGAATGAACGAGAAAACGTCGAATGATTCATTTAATGAATCGTCGACGTTTTTTTATATGAATGACATGCAATAAAAAATGATGATTGATCAATGCAATTGTGGGCATTCTAAACCTTAATCTTTAGTATAGAAAGGACTACAATCGTATGTGCGGAATAGCAGGAATATTAAAATATAATGGACAACCCCCACATGAAGAAACCTTAAAACAAATGACAGGGGCAATGAACCACCGAGGTCCTAATCATGAGGGTGTATGGCTCGATTCTCGGATTGGGCTCGGTTTTCGTAGATTATCCGTTATAGATTTACGTGATGGCAATCAACCGATGACGAATGAAGATCGTACCCTTTGGATTGTTTTTAATGGTGAAATCTATAACTATAAGACACTACGAGATCAGCTTAAGCAAAAGGGACACCACTTTCAAACGCAATCAGATACAGAGGTTATCGTGCATTTATTTGAGGAATATGGCAAGGACTGTGTCCATCATTTACGCGGAATGTTTAGCTTTGCGATTTGGGATCTTAAGGAACAGACTCTTTTTGCTGCTAGAGATCATTTTGGCATCAAGCCTTTTTATTATTACAAAGATGAGAATAACCTTTTATTTGCTTCGGAAATCAAAAGCATCCTTGCAGTGCAAGGGGTGCCAAGAAAGCTACAGTATCAAAGTTTATTTAGCTACTTAACTTTTCAGTATGTGCCGCAACCGGATACGATGTTTGAACATATTCATAAATTAGGACCTGCAGAGCGTGTATTTGTTAACTCGGAGGGTGAAATGAAGATCGAGAAATATTGGGAGCCCCATTTTCATCCGGTAAAACGATCTTTAGCAGACTATGCGGAAGAAATTAAGTGGAAATTGAAAGAGTCAGTAAGCCTTCATTTACAAAGTGATGTGAATAGAGGGTGTTTTTTATCTAGTGGAATTGACTCCACAGCTATAGCTGCAATGATGAAAGCAGAAGAGTCAACCAAAACCTTTTCGATTGGATTTGAAGGGGTGAACAATGAAACGATCATTGCCAATCAAACCGCAGCCAAGCTGGGGACAGATCATTATTTCCATATCCTATCGGCAAAAGACTTTTTTGAGAGTATAGCGAAGACTGTATGGCATCTAGATGAGCCTGTCGCGGATCCTTCCGCCATTGCGCTCTATCATCTTAATCAGCTTGCAAAAGAACATGTAACGGTTGTCCTATCAGGGGAAGGTGCTGATGAATTATTCGGAGGATACAGAATCTATAAAGAACCAGATGCTTTAAGACCCATCACATGGATGCCCAACTTCATAAAGGATTCGTTACGTAAATCATTGTCTATATATCCGTATCATTTTTATGGAAAGAACTATTTACTTCGGGGGCTGACACCTTTAGAGGAACGCTTTTTCGGTAATGCTAATATCTTTAACAAAAGCGGAAAGATGAACTTGCTCCACGAATCGATACACGCTCAAAATAGCTTTTTACATCCCACGGATATCGTTAAGCCTTTTTATGATAAGACGGTGCACCTAGACCCAACGACAAGAATGCAGTTTATTGATATGAATTTTTGGTTACCTGGCGATATTTTGTCAAAAGCAGATAAGCTGTCCATGGCGCATTCGTTAGAATTAAGAGTACCGTTTTTAGATAAAGAGGTTTTTGAAACAGCTAGTAAAATTCCTGTATCCAATCGAATTGGCAACAAAACAACAAAACTTGCTTTGCGTAAAGCTATGGAAGGAATCGTTCCGGATGCTATTGTGAATCGCCCAAAATTAGGATTTCCCGTACCGATTCGTGATTGGCTTAAGACCCCAATTTCGGACATAATGTTTGAGCAAATACGCTATAGCGGTATTGAAGAAATCTTTAATATGAATATCGTCGAAGAGATGTTTAATCAGCATAAGAGTAATAAAGGTGACTATTCACGTAGAATATGGTTAATTTACATTTTTTCCGTCTGGTACACTCTTTTTATGAAAGAAGATCTGAAGCAATTAAGCAGTGCTGCATTGTAAAGGCATCGACGATATTGCAACGATGAGTACGATGGGGGCACTAGAAGATTTGAAAGAGCTAGAGTTAACGTACTCCGCGATCCAATCAATGAAATCCTACCGGGTGTAAACCAATTTTTACATAGTTCAAATTTTAGATAAATAGCTGTTGACTTCATACCCCATGGGGTATAGAATAAGTTTTGTAAGAACGTTAGCGAATATTAATAAAGAAGGGAGTGTGTGTATGACATACGACAGCAAAGTGATAAATCGTGTCAAACGTATGGAAGGTCAAATAAGAGGCATCTTACGGATGATGGATGAAGGTGAAAATTGCAAAGAAGTCATTACACAACTTTCCGCGGTAAGATCTGGATTAGATCATACGATTGGTGTCATTGTAAGTGAAAATCTTGTAGAATGTGTGCAAAATGCGGAAGGCGACCAATCTATAATGAATGATTCTATCCAAGAAGCAGTTAATCTACTCGTAAGAAGCCGATAATTTTCGGCTTTATATTTTTAGTAAATTTATACCTATACCAGTATGGGTAAAGGAGCGCGAAATGGAAAAGAAAAGAACGACGATTGTATTATTTAGTGGAGACTATGATAAGGCGATGGCTGCTTATATTATTGCAAATGGTGCTGCGGCTTATGATCATGAAGTAACTATCTTCCACACATTTTGGGGAATTAATGCAGTGCGTAAACAATCACCAGTTGAAGTGAAAAAAGGATTTTTAGAAAAAATGTTCGGTATGATGATGCCACGTGGCGCTGAACAACTAAGCCTTTCCAAAATGCAAATGCTTGGTATGGGTCCGAAAATGATCAAGCATGTCATGAAAAAGCATAATGCATTGACATTAACACAACTCATTGATATGGCTCAGGAGCAAGAGATTAAGCTAATAACCTGTACGATGACGATGGATTTATTAGGTTTACAAAAAGAAGAACTATTGGATGGTGTTCAGTATGCGGGTGTAGCAGCATATCTGGCTGATGCAGAAAATGGAAATGTCAATCTATTTATCGGCTAGGGAGGAGAATAATGGAGGCAGCAATTGTTGTTGGTATCCTCATGTTATTTATTATTTGGCGCAAGTTACCATCAAAAGGCGTAAAGGCGATTACAGCCCAGCAGCTGAAGACGATATTAACTGACAAAGATAAAGTATTTATCGATGTTCGAACTCCAGGTGAATACAGTCGTCGTCATATTGTTCAGTTTAAAAATTTTCCACTTGGTTCTGACTTGTCAAAGCTACCTAGAGGTAAGGATATAGTCGTCATTTGCCAAAGTGGAATGCGAAGTAATCAAGCATGTAAACAATTAAAAAAATTAGGATATGGTAACGTTACGAATGTCCGTGGTGGCATGAATGCGTGGAGAGGATGAGGGGTATGAAAGAGATTAGCGTTCAAGAAGTTCAACAAAGCCTAAAAAACGGGGAAAAGCTAAATCTACTCGATGTTCGTGAGGTGGCTGAAGTACAAGAAGATCACATTCCTGGAATTATCAATATTCCATTAGGTTTACTTGAGTTTCGCTTACAAGAGTTAAACAAAAATACACCATATATCATCATATGTCGTTCGGGTGGGCGTAGTGGGCAAGCTACAGAATTTCTAGCTCATCACGGCTATGACGCTACAAATATGGTCGGTGGTATGTTGGCCTTTAAAGGTAAAGTTGAATAGCTTTAAAATATCATTCAAAAATATACCAAAGAGTATTAGGAGGGTTTTAGAATGGCAGTTAAAGCGGATGTTATGTTAGATGCAAAAGGTCTAGCATGTCCAATGCCAATCGTGAAAACGAAAAAGGCAATGAACGATTTAGAAGATGGTCAAATTTTAGAGGTACAAGCGACAGATAAAGGTTCTAAAGCTGATCTTGCAGCTTGGTCAGAAACGGTTGGTCATCAATATATTGGTACAACAGAAGATGGAGATGTGTTATATCATTACATTCGTAAATGTTCAAATGACGCAATGGTAGAAAAGACACATGAGCAGATCATAGATAATGAAGAGTTAGTATCGCGTGCAGCAAATGGTGGATATATTCTAGATGTACGTGAAGAGGCGGAATATGCATTTGGTCATATTGAAGGCGCAAATTCAATACCAATGGGTGAACTTGAATCTCGTATGAATGAGCTTGATAAAAATCAAGAAATTTATGTGATTTGTCGTACGGGCAAACGCAGTGATCTCGCAGCACAAAAACTTGCAAACCATGGATTTGAAAAAGTGTATAACGTCTTGCCAGGTATGACAGGTTGGACTGGCGACTTAACAACATCAATATAAGTTATGGAGGGTTAAATATGTCAAACAAAGTAGCAATTATCGCAAGTAACGGTGGTCTATTCGACGCCTATAAAGTATTTAATATCGCAACAGCAGCAGCAGCTTCAGAAAAAGAAGTAGCAATTTTCTTCACATTTGAAGGGCTAAATTTGATTCATAAGCAAGGAATGCACGGGCTTTCCATGCCAGCTGGTAAAGAATTTATGGCCGAAGGATTTGCTAAAGCGAATGTTCCAGCGATTCCCCAATTAGTTGAAATGGCACAAGAGCTGGGTGTAAAATTCATTGCTTGCCAGATGACTATGGATGTTATGAGTCTAACAAAGGATGACTTTGTAGAGGGTATTGAAGTGGGTGGAGCCGTTACATTCCTTGAATTTGCCAAAGATGCAGCTCCATCATTAACTTTTTAGAATAAAAGCAATAACTTAGTGAGGGATCTATTCTCTCACTAAAAAAATAACAAAAATTATACCTATGGGGGTATTTAAAGATGACAGTAATGAAATGGACAGCAGCAGATGTTGCTCGTAAAGTAATTGAAAATCAATCATTATTCATTTTGGACGTACGTAATGCAGATGCATTTGAAGACTGGAAAATTGAGGGACATCAATTCGAATATCTTAATATTCCTTATTTCGAATTATTAGATGGTGTAGAGGGTATTTTACCTCAAATTCCAACCGACAAAGATATTTTAGTTGTTTGTGCTAAAGAAGGCTCCTCGATTATGGTGGCTGATATGTTGAATGAAGCGAGTGCTGCTCTATCTGTTAGTTATTTAGAAGGCGGTATGAAATCTTGGAGCAGTTATTTAGAGCCAATAAAAGTAGCTGATCTTTCTGGTAGTGGTGAATTATATCAATTCGTACGTCTTGGAAAAGGTTGTCTTTCCTATATGGTAATTTCTGAGGGTGAAGCAGCACTTATTGATGCCGTCAGATTTACAGATGTATTCACAAGCTTTGCAGAAGAAAAAAATGTAAAAATAAAACACGTATTCGATACGCATCTACATGCTGATCATATTTCAGGCGGGCGTTCTATTGCAGAGGCTACGGGTGCAACATACTACTTGCCTTCGAAAGATGCAGAAGAAGTCGTGTTCGATTACACACCTCTTGAGGATGGATTAACGGTTCAAATCGGTGCTTCTAACATTGATGTAGGTGCACTTTACTCGCCAGGTCATACGATCGGATCAACTTCTTTTGTAGTAGACGATAAGTATCTATTGACGGGTGATATTCTATTCATCGATTCCATTGGTCGTCCTGACCTTGCTGGTCTTGCGGAGGATTGGGTAGGAGATCTTCGTGAAACATTATATCGCCGTTATAGAGAACTAGCAGAGGACTTAATTGTTCTACCAGCACATTTTATGATCATTGATGAATTGAATGAAGACGGGACGGTTGCCAAACGATTAGGTGATTTGCTGTCTGATAATCATGGTTTGAATATTGAAGATGAGAGTGAATTCCGCAGTATAGTAACTGATAATTTGCCACCACAACCGAATGCTTATCAACAAATTCGTCAAGTGAATATGGGGAAAATCACTCCGGATTATGATGAACAAACCGAAATGGAAATTGGTCCAAACCGTTGTGCAGTTCGTTAATTCATTAATATGATCTAAGCAGCTTCCAAAAAAAACGAAATGGGGTTATTTAAATGAAAGTCGACAAAATAATAGATGCAAAAGGACTAGCATGTCCTATGCCAATCGTTAAAACAAAAAAGGCAATGGATTCCGTTGCTTCAGGTGAAGTAGTAGAGATTCATGTGACGGACAAAGGTGCACTTTCAGATTTTCCAGCTTGGGCAAATGCAGGTGGACATACTATTTTAGAACAATCAGAAGACGCTGGTGTATTCAAATTTTATATAAAAAAAGCGTAATGTAGTTCTTTTAGGCGGGTTTTCGATCATCGAAGCCCGCCATCGTTATAGAAAGAAGGGGAAAGTGTGGATATCACATTTATTGTTGTTATATTTTTAATTGGTTTTATCGGCTCATTCGTATCAGGAATGCTTGGCGTTGGAGGATCGATTATTAAGTACCCAATGCTCTTATATATCCCACCACTATTTGGAATAGCAGCCTTTACAGCACATCAGGTTTCAGGTATTAGTGCGATACAAGTATTGTTTGCATCAATTGCTGGCGTTTGGGCTTATCGTAAAGGTGGCTACCTCAATAAGTCACTGATCATCTATATGGGTGGATCTATATTACTTGGAAGCTTTATTGGTAGCTTTGGTTCGTCGTATTTATCAGAGCAGTCTGTAAATGTTGTATATGGGATCCTCGCTACAGTCGCGGCAATTATGATGTTCATACCTAAAAAACAAATAGATGATATTCCATTGGATAAAGTAACATTTAATAAAACTTTAGCCGTAGTTCTAGCGTTGATTGTTGGTGTAGGGTCTGGTGTTGTTGGAGCTGCAGGTGGATTCTTACTTGTGCCCATTATGCTGGTTGTGCTTAAAATTCCAACGCGGATGACGATTGCAACGAGTTTAGCCATTACTTTTATCTCCTCAATAGGAGGAAGTATTGGTAAGTTAATGACAGGACAAGTCGATTACTGGCCAGCAATTATTATGGTTATTGCTAGTCTTCTGGCGGCACCACTGGGAGCTAAAGTCGGTAAAAAAATGAATACGAAAGCTTTACAAGCTATCTTAGCAATTTTGATTTTAGCTACTGCTATTAAAATATGGATTGACTTATTCTAAAAGTGAGTCTACTATCTAGTTCTTAATGAGATTTTTTTGAAATATAGGAAACTTGAAGGAGGTGACGCCTGTATTGTACAGCGTCATCTTTTTATATACATTTCATAACGATGTTTACATTTTGATCAGGAACTTCTTGAGATAAAAGGAGGATAAAGTTATAAAATTTCTGTCATTAGGTCCATTCTTGATAAATGTTGAAATCCTCTTGTTAATGTTATCGACTTTCGCTGGTTACATGGCCTTGAAATATCGTTTGAGCAAGGCAGATGTGAAGGAAGATATAAGTGGTACCTATTTTACTGCACTCATTATTGGTTTTTTTGTATGGAAATTTAGTATTGTTCTATTTGATCCGATGTCAACGTTCCAACAACCGTTGTCACTTCTCTATTTTAATGGAGGTAATAAAGGAATTGGTTTGGCTGTTGTGATTTCGATTATATTTATAGGGATCCGTACACGTTTGGACGGTACTTCTATCATGATGAATCTGGATGTGTTGGGTACTGGATGGATAGTTAGCAGTAGTGTATATCATTTATTCCTTATTTTCACAGATAATACTAATTCACTATTTCACAGCTTGTATTTTTCAATGAATATTGGGTTTGCTGTTTTTCTTTTCAAGAAGAAAGAGGCAGTAGGGAATTCGGTAGTTGTCAATCAATTTATCGAATGGATTAGCTTGGGGATGATAGGTATATTATTTACCAAGAATGAGAGAGAACTATTTGTTTTGGGGTTTACAAAGGAACAAATTCTATTCTTTATCTTGTTCATCATTTCCTATATAGCAGACAACGTAATGAATAAGGAAAAAGGAGGCTCTTGAATGAATAGTCCAACAATAGCTGTTGCTCTTATAGCAGGGGTGCTTTCTTTTCTTTCTCCGTGCATATTTCCACTGATTCCGTCCTATGTATCTCATTTGACTGGATCCTTCGTACAAGACAACAAAATCAACGTAGAGAAAAAACTACTCTTAACAAGATCCATCAGCTTTATTCTAGGATTCAGTGTAGTATTTGTCGTTATGGGAGCATCTGCTAGCTTCATTGGTCAATTTTTTGCGGGAAATAGAGAAGTGGTTGAGAAAATAAGCGGTCTGCTTATCATTGTTTTTGGATTGCAAATGGCCGGAATTCTATCACTTCGTTTTCTCATGGTAAATAAGAAATGGGGCAATACTGGAACATCAAAGAAAGGGAATTTAAGCTCTTTTGTATTGGGACTAGCCTTTGGTTCAGGATGGACTCCCTGTGTAGGACTAGCATTATCCTCCATATTGTTGCTTGCTGGATCGACAGAGACGATGTATAGCGGAATGTTTTTATTATTTGTTTATTCCATCGGATTAGGGATTCCTTTCCTGTTGTTATCCATCATGTTGACTTATTCGTTGGGAATCTTAAAAAAAATTAATCGTTGGTTACCCTTGCTATCCGTTATTAACGGCTGGATCCTCGTTGTTATGGGCTTGTTGTTATTCACGGGGCAATTGCAGAAATTAAGCGCCTATTTCGCCCAGTTTACAGTATTTACTTATTAAAAAGGGGTGTATTATGAAGAAAAATATGTTTGCACTCATAGTGATTATATTATTATTTACATGGGGGATATTCGATTACAAGAAGAATCAATCAGGTCAATCGTATAACATCCAACAGGAGCAATCTATCGAGGTGGTAGGGATAAAAAAGGGTAACGAAGCCCCGGATTTTGAGCTGCTGAATTTGGAAGAACAGCCAGTAAAGCTTTCTGATTTCAAGGGTAAAAAAGTAATACTAAACTTCTGGGCTACGTGGTGCCCACCATGTAGAACTGAAATGCCCCATATGGAAAAGTATTATACTGATTACAAGGATGATACAGTGGTTTTGGCTGTGAATTTAACCAATACGGAACAAAAAACAGCTAATGTAACAGGTTTTATTGAACAATTTGGATTGAGTTTTCCCGTTGCGTTGGACAGTGAGGGCGTTGTGAGTAGCAAGTACCAAGTAGTTGCTTATCCTACATCTTTTATAATAGATTCTCAAGGCATTATTCAAGAGATCTATCAAGGCGCTATCAATTATGAGTTAATTAAAAAAGCATTGTCTAACGTAGATTAATAACACAAGGATTACCTCTCTAAAAAAAGAAGGTTCAAAAATAAACTGAGCCTTCTTTTAGAGAAAGCAACTAATTCATTAGATTTCTTATAATATAGAAAACTTTGTGTCATTCAATTTTAAGAGGTACGTTTCGTGTCAATAAAGGTGGGGAAGTTAATCACTGTACACAGGTTAAATTATTTTACATACTACTTACTCACAAAACCCGTATTTTGTACATATGTCTTGAAGATTGCATAGCTCCTTTATTTACATGCTTTCTAATGTCATTGTGTCACAAACAAACATTTAATACAGATCCCTTGATTTATCATTGTCCATTAAACTTAAATCCCTTCCTTCCAGTGATATGTGACAGTAATAAAAATTCGCATATTAGTTTTGATTCTCTTCTGGAACTAATAAAAGGTGCGGATGCTATCACAGTTAGTGATATTACTAACAGAGCTGAACTCAAGCATGGAACTTTCTATTTAGGGGTCACCTCACGTAACGGAAAAATCGTACGCTAAGCAATTCATTACATGAAAAACCCGGACCCTTTATTCTAAAAAGAATCCGGTTTTCATAATCGGTTAGTTAAACAACGCTCTTCCTCCATTCGACAGGATGCTCAAGTATTACCCCGTCTGTCTCCACCCATTGGGTAAGGCTGTTCTCTTTGGCTTGAATAACGATAAAATACAGGTCTTCCGAAGCGGACGTATTCCGCAATGCCCTCACTCCGTCAGGAGCAATTCGAACTGAAGTTCCTTCGAACACATCTAATTCATTTCCGTCGACTTGAAATTGACCTTGTCCTTTAAGAAAGATGTAGAGTTCCTCATTTTCTTGGTGTTTGTGATAGAAGGGGATTTCTGCCTTTGGGGGAAGATTATTAAGTGAAACTTCCATGCTCGTAAGTTTTAAGGAATCTTTTAGAAAAATTTTCCCTTTTAGCATTCCTTCCGTGACGTTTCCAAAATTCGAAAATGCACCAGCATGGTTAACTGAGCAATTCGCTTGATTCAGCTCCAATTGATTCACCTCATCTTAGTTCTAATTGTATCAGTAACAGAGTGATAACTGCACTTCGATGAGCGCCCCTAAAGACGCCCTCGTCATTGCAGACGTTGTCAGCCGTGGTTATTACCACGATTACACTCGTCAAGCCGGGACTTCCAGAGGTTTAGTCTAAACCAATGTTAAACTAAAAGGCTGGTAGGGTTTTGCCTGTTTCGAGCAGGCTCTTTAAATTGCTGAGAATGGAAGGCCAGCCATTATTAAATCCATCCTTCTCTAATATATCATCGTGACTGAGAGTCAATTTTACAGTAGAGTTCATAGGTGTTAATTCATATGTAACTTTGGAGAATCGCTCCCCTTCAACGTCTCTGACGCTCCAGGTAACTGTGAGTAAACGATAGGGCTCACATACAAGAACTTCACCATGATGATCAACCTTATCTTTATCCATCAATTTAAAGCTGGAGCCAACTTGCCAATCTGAGATGATTTCACGACCGAAAAAATACTGCTTGGTGAATTCACTGTTAGTTAGGGCTTGCCAAAGCTTCTCAGGAGTAGTTGCGATGTAAGTCGTATAAACGAATGAAGTTTTATTCATGATTAGAACCCTCCTCTAAGGCTTGCTTTAGTGTGTTTAATGCTTCAATCCGGTGATGCTCAAACTTGCCGATCCAGCGTTGATAAATTTCCCCGATAGGTATCGGATTTAAATAATGCAGCTTCTCACGGCCTTGCCAAACGACAGTTATAAGGTTTGCCTCTTCCAGCAGCTGAAGGTGCTTCGTAACAGCTTGACGAGTCATAGTTATTTGTTTACAAAGTTCTCCTAAGGATTGTCCATTATTTACGAACAAGAGGTCGAGTAAATCTCTGCGAGTTCCATCGGCAAGTGCTTTAAATACTTTGTCCATACTTTCATTATATGCAATAATTTAGTTGCATGTCAAATCATTAAAAAACCTGTGGCATATGCAGCAGGAACTAGACCTTGGTAAACCTTTATTGAGTTAGTACCGTTTTCAGTTCGAACATTCATCATCTTCCATAAAAAACACCTCAACTGGAGTAGTTTTCAATAATTATGCTTCTTTATATAAGAACTTACGTAATAATCAGTTCATAATTTTTTGGATAATCAATGGATATCCGTGCTGGTACATAGGATTTCATTTTTGAAATAGCTTTCTTTTTTCTTAAGCTATGATTGGGGCATAGATATTCAGTGATTCTTGTGTTGATTGTATTCTCATAATACATCTTAAAGTTTATACTTTTAGCGCTCTTACCTTTAACCTCTTGGTATTTAAAAGCCATTTTGAAGTTATCTTTTGTGCTGATGTGAGAATTTATAAGAACTTTATCTTTAAGACATAATCTACATTCTTGAAGCATTCGTGCCCCAGCTCCCTGCTGACATGCCTTAACGGTCTATATATTTGACACAGGCCCCTCAAAAAAATAACAGAACCCTTAAAGCACTTTAAGGGTTCTGTTCATTATTATATTTATTTGACATATTTACTTGCATACTTGTCAAGAAGCATTTCGGATTTGTTCAATTGCTTAATTCCTTCTGCCTTCTTTTTTTCACCTGCATTAAATTTGGACCAATTTATTTTGGTCGTCTTCAAGCTGTCCCGCATTATAGTGAGCCCTTCCAGTTGGAGTTTTGCTCCTGCCAGAAAGTAGGTATGTATTTCTTTCAACTCTACATTATTAGCTTTGAGATTTTTCAACCCGGATACAAATTTAGTATAATTGGGCAATACAGTATTGTTTAAAGTAAGAAAGAGTGTTTTTCTGGTTGAATCGTTCAGGAGTCTATTTTGATTTAACGTAGTTATGGCTTTCTTTTCATAGCTTCCTAATGGCTGCAACTGCTCAATGTAATCTTCCAGATCCTGTAACATAATTTCTTCGTGTGTAGGTTCCTTTATAACTACCGGCTTAGTTGGTTCAGGAATGACTGTATAATCATCCACCACTTGAACAGTAAATACATAAGGTTCAAACTTTTCTCCAATATTGACAGTTAAGGTAGCATTCCCTTTATTTATTGCATGAAGTTCAGAAACCCATTGCGTTTTTCGTACGACCTTGACAACATTCTCATCTGAAGAGATTGGAGTGAAGTCATGTTCCGTAACGTCTGCATCGGTCCAGTCAGTAATGGCTATTTCGTATGACTTCCACTCCCCAACTCTTATCTCAACAGGTTTGGTCACTTTGACAATGTCGGTGATGTTCCGTGCAGCCGCATAAATACTGCCAGCCCCATATACAACCGATACTATAATTGCTAGCATTAGCGAATAAATCCAACTCTTTCGTTTCATATAGCCTTATCCCCGCTTAATTATTAATAGTAAAGCATCTACCAATTTTGCTAAGACATTTCATGAATAGGTCGCAGGTAGCAAAAGCAGCATATTGCTTTCCTCTTATATTATATAACTTAGCAGGAATAATTGTCTTATTTTTTTGGGTTATCTTCCCATTTCGGGGTACCCTCTTTAACTGATTTATTCCATACATGGAAAAGGGGCAGCCATCTTCGTCCGGTTTCCGGCATTGTCATACTCATAAAAGGATCGGTTTTACGTCCGGGTCTATTCTGATCAGCTCTCACAAATATCCGTCCTCCAGCAGATTCCTGGCGGACGGATATTCAGCTTGTTATTTAATGCAATTATATACAATCTGTGCTGCCTCTTCCTGGGTGCGGCAGCCCTTGGGCTCAGTTCCTTACCCAAGTCCGTGAGTATTCCCGCTTCACCTGGGCCTCAGGTGCAAACACATAGCTGCTTACACCCTGTACCACCTCTCTCGCCGCCAAGTAGTCAACGGCACCGGAATACCAGTTGCCCGGTGCAACATCATTGAATTTGATTTCGTTATCCCCTAAAGCATAATTTGAAAAATGGGAGGTCTGGAAGTTAACCAAACGTCGATTTGTTTCTGCTCATTGCTGGTAATTGTTAATATTTATTCACGAACCAATTTGTCAGTCCATGCAAGGAGACCGCCGGTCATATTAATAACTTTAAATCCCTTAGCGTTTAGAAGTTCACAAGCCATTCCACTGCGATTACCGCTGCGGCAGATCACGATTGTTTCACGAGCAGGGTCAAGTTCGTTCAGTCTCAAAGTCAGTTCACCGAGCGGAATATGCTTAGCACCTGCAACGTGGCCTTCCTCCCATTCTTCGAGTTCACGAACATCGAGCATCGAGAACGACTCCCCTTGATTAAGACGCTTGGCTTGTTCACTAGAGTTTATTTCTTTAAAAGTCATGCTGTATTCATCCTCCTGGTGTTTGATTATCTTTAGTCTTCCCGTACTCATCTGCTTTTTACAAGTAATTCCACGGCTTCTTTGACCATTTTTCCTGGATCGGGATTACCTTTGGCTTGTTCTTCTAAAATGCACTGCTGCAAATTCTCCGCCACAATTTGAGCAGGCGCTCTGTTGGAGGCATTGAGAACCGCTGACAACTGTGAAACGACCTCTTTACAAGACTTGCCTTCTTCCATTAACCGCAGCACGCCGCGAATCTGTCCTTCGATCCTGCGCAAATTTATCATTGCCCTTTAACTTAAACCCCTCCTTCTTTGTGACATGCGGCAGAAAGAAAAATCCACATATTCATTTTTTTATACGTGGATTCAAACTTGAATTTATCGTTTCGGTTGTTTTCCTGTAACTGTGGACGATCATTCGGTTTAATCCTATACACCAAATTCGAAGTTCATATGTTACTCTACTTAAACTAAGATTAGTAGTAAAATAAGTGCTTAGTACACCTATTACTAAAATCGTTGCTATTGCTTTCATTGAATCCTTAACACGAACGTGTGTAATGACACCACTAATTCCTACTGCTACTAAAATCGCTGCACTAATGATAGCAGCTGTTTTGTTCCAAAAACCAATAATTAAAAGAATTGCAGCACCTAATTCAATAATTCCTGTGAAAACACGGAACCATTGTGGCAGACGCCATTGTTTTAAAGCTTCAATATGCATTTTTGAACCAAAAACCTTTCCTATACCTGCCCCTAACATTATGGCTAAAACCCTTGTATAATCCACGCTAAAATTGTCAAATTCATTTCCTCCTATTTGTTATAAACAATTGGCATTTTGCTAATCCATTTATCTTTTCGTAATGCTTCAAACATGCAAGCTGCTACGTTTTTACGTGAAACGTTAAATTTGCCCGATGTATCACCGAATGAAGTCGCATAACCATTCCCTTCTTTATTTACATTTGGATTAATGATTCGTACGACGGTCCAATCCACTTTGCTCATATGAATGAGCTGTTCAATAGCTTTCATTTCTGCGAAACCAGTTGGATACAGTATTTTCGCCATTATGTTAGGCATCACTGTAATCGGTTGTTATTGTACATCGGCTGCGAACCTTGAATTCGTACGGTTTACTTAGGAAGGGTATCACTTCAACTCATCCATGAATAGGCTGTTGTAATAAATTGAATAATGGAGGTATCCCAGATGACCTTTGGGAACAAATATCCAAACAGCCAGGCTAATCCATCCGTATCCCCCTACTTTACCCGTTACAATCCTTTCCCCTACTCTCATTACTACCATCTCTTCCGTTCAGAAAGCATTCTGGCAGATCTACCCTCAGACAGCGAAAACACCAAAAAAGAACTTTTAAATGGTTATAAGAACGAAAATGTATGCAGCGGACATGGAATTGAGCTAAATACCGGAGGAAAAGTAGGTGGTAAACACGGCATTGGTTTAAATGCTGGCGGAAATTTAGCCTTAGGTAGCATGAGTATGTATGCGGGCGGCCATATGGGCACTCCTTCATATGGAATCCATGCGCAAGGCAATACTCATCTGGACAGCAGCGAGGGTCTAGGGCTCATTGCCGAAGCCCAGTCCTTCGGCAAGTACGGGATTGCGGCTCAGGCAAAAACCCAGATAGGTGGCGGTCAAGAGGCAGGTTTTCATACGGGGGCGCAGGTCGGAGGAGAGTACGGTATGAGTGCTGATGCCGAAGGACACTTGGGGTTCAGTCAAGGCGCGGGACTGCAAACCCATTTACAGCTTGGTAGCGAAAATGGTCTCGGCGCCCAGGCCAAGGCACAATTCGGCGGCGGTCAAGGAGCAGGATTAGGTGTTGCCGGACAGGTAGGCAAATATAATGGAAAGTTAGGATTTAATATCGGCGGCAAGGACAAAGAAATCAAGGAGTAAAAGTTGCCCCAACGTTAAGTATAACCTTTCATTAGACATCCATTTAATCGTCATTGTGACTATATACTTGTCCCTTAGGAAATAGGTAATTAATTATAAGTTTAATTGATGAATATTAAATCGGTAATAAAACCATGTTTCTGTCCATTAACGGCTAAGGGATCAATTGAGTTGCACTTATCGTTTCAAGTTATCTCTATCTCCTATAGCCTAGCGAATCGTATACATGTAAATGTTAGCGAAATGCAACTGTTGTTGATAGTCTATCGGTTTAAAACGTTCCGTTAACTTACCAATATAAAAGCCACTGTCGATCCCTCTTTTGAGAGTCACAGTGGCTTTTATATATTAATTGAAGATTTTTGAAAGAAATAAGTGTATATATCCCTATTAAGTACAATTTAATTTCAGTACTTTTAATTAAATTATTTTGTTCAGCAGAATTCATTAATTTAGTAATAGAATTAAGCGCAGTATCATTGAAAATATACCATTGCCCCTTAGTAACGTCAAAAATCAACACTTTCGGGTTGTCTGTTTTATCTGCAAGTGAACTTTCTAGAATATAGGGATCAAATCTTTGAACACTTATCCCTGCTGCGTCTATAAATACCAATTCGAAAACATTAATTATTGGTTGCGCAAATTTCCCGATAGCTCATGATTCTACAAAGAATAAAACTGGAGTGCTCATCAACGCAAAAAAAGCTACTTATCATAATCTTCAGTATTAAGACTGCCGATGATCTGTTGGGTTCTCACTAGTACAGACCCTTCTACAACCACTGAGTACAGTTTTAAGGGCCTTTTGGTAAGTAAATGTTCGATAGCAAAACGTTAAGATCATGTCTACCGTATTCTCGGTCTACCGTAAACAATCATTCCTGGGAGACAATTGTTTTATGTTTTATTAAGCAGTATGATACCTCTTGATTTGAAAGCCACTTTTTATGTGTCTGGGGTATAACCTAGGGCTTGCTTATATTCCAGATCCATGGCATTAACAATTTGAAGGAAATGCTGCATCTAGCTCATTCTTTATAGCCCAATGTACTAATGTAGTACTATCCACGGTTTGCTGACAATGTAAGCTATTCAGAAAGGATACAACCAAGCTCTCCGAGCGGTAAAGCTCAGGAATTGAAATTGTAGTTTCTTTTGCATCAAGATACACGTCTGTAATCAACAATATATAATTGATTCCTGTTCTAAGTTCCCTACGTCCAAGAGAATAACTTGGCACTACCTTTTCGAACGTATTTACTTTACCTATCCATTCGTAAAAAATTTCTTTGGTTTAAACTCACTTGACCCCATTTTTCTAAATCATCATGAATTAGAAACAACTGACAATCACCAACGGAAAACCACCAAAGAACGTTCTCTTTTCGAATACAGATTAAGCAAGATGCTTCACCATTTTAAGGAACGACATTTATCAATAAACCTATCCGATTTAAATATTTGGAGTAGTAATATTTCAATCTGATCAAACAAAACATCGATTTTTGAATCGAGAATCTCTTTAATCGAATTTTCTACTTCCTTTAGCGTGGCAATAATCAATTCTGCACTATCACAAGAGTTATGTGCATCAATTAATGTTACAAACTCCCATGAAATGCTTTGCCAAACTAATAAACCATCCTCATTTTTATGTGCTCCACTCTCAATGTTTCCACCATACCTACCGATAGTTATGTGTTGAAATTTCTCTACTGATGGCAAATTGAGATATGCTTGTTCAGAACCAATCCAGTTTAAATCTGTTAAACTATTCGATTTCACGTTGAAGAACACCTCTCAATCGGGAACAGACTTCTTCTACTTGATTAACTGTACCATGTACTTCTTTATAGTTTCTGATATTTGTTGGATGCCATAATTCTTTGGGTGTGCCAGGGTACCTTGGGATAAGGTGAATATGAAAATGAGGAAAAGCATCCCCTTGTACAAAGCTATATACATGTTCAGCGTTTTCTGAGTCTCTTAATCCTCTACCTAACTTATTTAAAATAAAGCCAATAGCACGTGCTTCATCATCGTTCATATCACCATAGCCAGCTGCATGCCGCTTTAAATCTACTATAAGGTAACCCAAATAAATTAAAGGTTCATTAGATCCAATGTGTCCCACATACACAAATTCATCTTCATAAATGCACCCACCATTCACTTTAAGTTCACCATTATGTTTGCGGCATATAAAACAATCATTTGAAGACATCATTTTAGTATACGCTCCCTTATTCTCAATTTAAAATCCAAAGAAAAAAACCTATTGCCTACAAAGAGGCGTTAGGTTTTACCAAGCGCGGTACCACTCTTCTTGATTCGTGCTTGAATACAACGAATCATCTTTGGACCTGATAACGGAGGTTAGCCGATAAGACTTAATAATATTCAGTCTTATCACTCATGGGTGAGTTGAGGAACCTGTACACTGTCTCACACCTCCCGACAGTTCTCTGAGCAACAGGTATATCCCTTAATACTCCCAATATTTGCGTTTTGATAATATTTATTCAAGCTTATAGTTAACAATATCTTCCTGTCAATAACCCTTCGATCTTTTTCTTTCGGTTGATTTCCAACCTTTGTTAACTAAATTAGCGCTGATTGACTCGATCTATGACGCGATAGTTTAATGCGCTTAACATATTTTTATCTGTCGACTTGGCATTAATCTTGATAGATATTCTCTTGAGTGTCCACAAGCTTCCGATAATATCCCCCCAAAGCCATTAACTCACTATGTCCACCTTGTTCGACCACATGCCCATTATCCATAACCAATATAAGATCGGCATCTCGAATCGTGGATAAACGATGTGCAACAATGACTGTGGTTTTTCCGAGCCTTTCTTGTCTCAATGCAGCTTGAAATTTTCTTTCCGTTTCCAAATCCAAAGCGGATGTCGCTTCGTCCAGAATCAAGACTTCTGAAGGTCTCAGCAATGCCCTAGCCAGAGCCACTCTTTGGCGCTGTCCACCTGAGAGTGTAATCCCTCTCTCACCAATAATTGTATCGAGCCCATTCAATAGAGAGTGGATAAAAGATTCCAGTTGAACTATTTTTAGCACCCGCATAATGGCTTCATCACTTATTTCTTGCCCCATTACCAGGTTTTGGCGGAGGGTGTCATGGAACAGATAGGGCTCTTGAAGTACGATGGCCGTATTCATTTTCCAATCATCATAATCCCATTCTTTCAGAGGAATACCGTTTACAAGAACGTTGCCTTCCCCAGGGTCATGCAGCCCGAAGAGGATACCAGCCAGGGTTGATTTTCCGGATCCGCTTCCGCCGACGATTCCGATGGTCTTCCCTATAGGCAATTCGCACTCAATCTCGTGCAAAGCATCTGATTCCTGTTCCGGATAGCGGAATGTAATCTTATCAAGATATATTGTTTGTACACCGCTTTTAAGACGCCGCTCCCCCGATTTCTCAATGGGTTGTTCGGTAAATTTCATAATTCGTTCCACATGCGTTAAATGACCTATTATATCGGTTCCCGAATCGAATAAAGCAAGGACCGTTGATAAATATTGCGTTCCAAAAATATAAGTGACTACAAAGACACCTATCGACATTTGGCCATTATAGACCATATAAGCGCCATAGAAAAATATGAAGAGTAACGTGACCCATTCCAGTCCCTTACTCCATATGAGCTTTTTATTATTAGTCCGGACTTCTTGCATGCTATGATCGTAGTATTCTTTAAATAGGCTATTGTATCGTGACGAGTCCCATTCATCCAGATTATAGGCTGTAATTTCTCTGGTAGCAGATACCCCCTCTTCCAAACAGACCCCTAATTTATAACGGGCATCCCAAACCTTCTTCCGGGCTTCTTTTGTTTTAATTCCATAGAAGTATCCCAGCCATACATAAATAATCGCAGTAAGAATACAGATGAATAGCATTTTGGGGCTGACCCATGCAATGAAAATAATCAATGCAAGACTTAACGTCAAATTTTGAATAAAATTCCAGAGGCGATCTGATAAAGCGAATGGAACCAGATGGAGTTGCCATAAAAACAAACTCACCATATCATTAATACGTTCTCGTTGGATTCTCAGGATTGACACCTGATTGATATAACGCAGGAGCCATCCAGACATGTCCAGACGAAGTCTAGAATAATTTTGAAGGGATACGTAGGGACTTAGAAATGTCAATGAGGCATGCAGAAGATAGCACACACCGATTATCAAGATTGTTGAACGGAGGAGATTCATATCTCCCTTAACAATTACATCGTCAATTAACTGTTTTTGGTAAAAGTTCCCTCCAAATTGAGTGATGATCTGGATAACGGTTAGAACCAGTATTAGGACCAACAATAGCTTCTGCCGCTTTAGATATGTCCATGTCCATTTGAAGTATTTCATGCCATGTCCCCCTGCCCCTTAACAAGTTGGAAGAATTCACCACACGCATCTATCAATTCTTGATAGGTTCCTGATTCAACGATCTTTCCGCCCCTTAGATAAACAATAACATCATAATCTTTAATCGTTGAGATTCGATGGGCAACTGTAATCATGGTTCGGTTCTTCATCAAACGCCCTATGGCATCCGTTACTTCTACTTCATTAATATTATCCAAAGCGGCAGTGGCTTCATCCATCAGCAAAATCGAAGGGCTTTTTAAAAATAAACGGGCAAGGGATATTCTTTGTTTTTGCCCTCCTGAGAGTATGACTCCTCTTTCCTTTACCAGGGTGTCATAGCCTTGCGGCAAGCTCATGATAAAATTGTGGGCAGCAGCCGCTTTTGCAGCAGTTACCACCTCCTCGTCACTAGCTTGAGGTTTTCCGACCAATATATTCTCTTTGATCGTCGAGCCGAACAGGTAAGTTTCTTGAAAAATAATACCCACCTCTTCTCGCAGCTTCCAAAGTGGCCACCTTTTGATGTCGACCTGATCAATGGTAATTGAGCCTTCTTTAATGTCATAAAACCGAGGAATCAATTTCAATAAGGTAGATTTTCCTTCTCCGCTAGGGCCAACAATAGCAACTCGTTGCCCGGCTTTAATATTCATTGAAATCTCTTGTAACACGTCAGCTTTACCTTTATACGCAAAACTAACATTCTTAAATGTTACATTCCCTGCAACCTGTTCTATCACAGAGGGACTCTTGTCCTCTGTAATTTCAGGTTCCAGCTGATGAAGAGAATATAAACGTTCGATTTGCTTCAGCATCGTTCGTTGCTCGGATGTTAAAACGATAAAGGCGGTCATATTCTGCATAGCTATAAAAAAGTAAAGCAAAAAAGCAGAAATTTCACCTACGGTCAGGATGTTGGAGTTATGAAGGTAAACGGCATAGAGCATAGTTCCGATAGCGCCGGCATATTGTGCTAAACGTCGGAGTGACGTCCGGAGGTTTTGGTAAGAAAATGAGCGTAGCAATGTTTGGTTATGCAGGAGAACCGCAGATTCACTCCGACGGTTGCCCCACAGTTCAGCTGAATTAATCTTGAGTTCCAACTGAGAAGACAAGGTCTCATAGACGGTCTGATACAAATGAACCCTCTGGTCTCCCCACTGTTTCCCGTAATCGGATACTTTCTGATCCAATTTGGAACCGAACAAATGGTAAATAAGGATCGTTGGGATAAGAATAAGTGTAAGGCGAACACTCATCGTGCTCATTAAGAGGATCGAAACGGCGCTGAACAGTCCAGTACGTATGTATTTTGGGAGCAGCTCCCTGTAGTATTTTTGAAGGGAATCTACCTCCGTCTGTAATAAACCTATACTTTCTCCAACCGGATGTTCCTCAAAATAAGAAAATCCCATGCCCTTTATTTTTTGATAGACACTGTACTGAATATCTCTTGCAATATACTCTTGCATGCTTCTTTCCATGGTATTTTTTTTATATGATAGAAGAATGCTGACGAAGACCAATATCACCAAGCTGAAGATAGCGTAGATAATAAAATGCGGATTTCGTACAGGCAACACCTTATCAATGAAGATCTGTAGGGATTTTGGTAATAATAGCTCAATGATTGCAATAATGATTCCCAACAATACAGTCAGGGTAAACGTAATCCGGTATGAGCTTAAATACGATAGAATCCATCTGTACATTTGCGAATAAGATTTATTGATAGCGGTTTCATTTTTAGTTTCTGGGTTAATTTGACCAATCATCAATGTTACTCCTGTCTATTTTCATATTTAAGAGGTTCAATGATTCACACATCGCCACTTGTTTGACGTTTACATTCAACCTCCTCTCATATATTAATAAAAATAACTATTAATGTATATAATATAAAGCATGATAATGTATGTAATATATATCATTTATTGTATGTGAAGGATTGTAATATGAAGTGAGAAAGCTGATTTTGATCAAAAATAATAGCCCATGACTGATTCGTGTAGATTGAAGGTTATCACCTCATACCTACACAAGGAGAATCAGAACATGAACTATACTCACTTAGAATAATCTAACATAGTAGGTCATGAGAAAGGCAAAAAAATGATTGAAATCCAAACAAATTAAGTATTACCGGAGTTTCCGTCTGAGCGGATCCCCTTCCATTTATCTTCTTGTGGTTATTACAGCTCGCGATCGATAATTTTCTTCGCCAGGACATCCGGAGCCATTACAACCGCCGAATGATCCTGACCGGGCAGGGTATCGATTTCAGCCAGAGGAAGCAGCTCGGCAAGCTGACGAGCTGCTTCATGGATAAATGGCTCGCTGTTCTAAGAAATGAAATGCTTAAAAACAGAGCCTCGCGCTGGGCACGGGGTTCTGTATTTGCTCATTGCTGGTGATTGTTATTATTTATTCACGAACCAATTTGTCAGCCCATGCAAGGAGACCGCCGGTCATATTAATAACTTTATATCCCTTAGCGTTTAAAAGCTCACAAGCCATTCCGCTGCGATTACCGCTGCGGCAGATCACGATTGTCTCACGTGCAGGGTCAAGTTCGTTCAGTCTCAAAGTCAGTTCACCGAGCGGAATATGCTTAGCACCTGCAACATGGCCTTCCTCTCATTCTTCGAGTTCACGAACATCGAGCATCGAGAACGACTCCCCTTGATTAAGACGCTTGGCTAGTCACTAGAGTTTATTTCTTTAAAAGTCATGCTGTATTCATCCTTCTGGTGTTTGATTATCTTTAGTCTTCCCGTGTTTATCTGCTTTTTACAAGTAATTCCACGGCTTCTTTGACCATTTTTCCTGGATCGGGATTACCGTTGGCTTGTTCTTCTAAAATACACTGCTGCAAATTCTCCGCCACAATTTGAGCAAGCGCTCTGTCGGAGGCGTTACGAACCGCGGACAACTGTGAAACGACCTCTTTACAAGACTTGCCTTCTTCCATTAACCGCAGTACGCCGCGAATCTGTCCTTCGATTCTGCGCAAACGGGTTTTGATCTCATTTGGATAATTGTAATCCATAACTGTCATCTCCTCATATATACTATACCTGGATAGGTATAGTATAGAGCAAAACAATTAAATATACACCTAAAAGATCCATGATTAAAGCATATCTCAGTACCTTTACATTTATTTTAGCGCTGATTTTTGATCCCAATGGCGCACCGATCAAGCTGCCAATGACTGTAAATAGTGTCGGCCATAAAGGTATAGTTCCTCCCGAAATTTTACCAACCACTCCGCCAATGGCTGAAATAAAGACTATCGCCAGTGAGGAAGCAATGGTCGTCCGTGCTGGAATGTGGAGCAGAGTGAGCATGACCGGAATCAGAATAAAAGCGCCTCCAGCGCCTACAATACCTGAAACGATTCCGACTATAAAGGAGGATATAATCGCAATCAAGGTATTGAATTGAAGCGCCTCCCCGTTTTCTTCCGTTCCCTTGCCCTGTATTAGCATGAGAATCACGGCGATGACCGCCAGAATACCATAAATCAGGTTAATAACGTCCCCATCAAGGAGTCCGGAGACAAAACCTCCGATCAAACTACCCGCCAATGGATGTTATGAACTTGAAGAAAGAGGACTTTATTGAAGGAATCGATCTGCTAGGCAACAAACTTAGAAGAACCCTCTTTTGCACATAAAACGAGCTTAATCCTCTTGGATAAAAATAAAAACTCCCCATCAGTAACGGTTTATATAAAACCTGTCTACATGAAGGGGGTTATCAATTTCGGTAGGCTGTTCAGTAATTTAAAATAGTGAAGTTAGAAACTTCACCTCCGGAAAGCGGCTATCCGGTCCTATCATTAAGATTCCATCTTGATTTTTCAGATACATATCGAAGAAATCCAGCATATAAGCGTTGATAACGGAGTTTGCTCTTTCAGGAGCAATCTTTCCTGTAACGCCCAGCATTTTGAATATCGGAGTAATGAACTGTACATCGGTAAAATTCAAATGCTCCGTATTTTCGACATAGAGGACTTGTCCCCCTTCTTCGACCGTATCGCGCATCCGTTCAAGCTCCAACTTTTTATCTTCCGTTACTTGATTCTCCCACTCTCTGGTTGAGCCCATACGGTTAATTTCTGCATCCGTGTAGACCCGGTTATCCATCACCATTTTTAATTTTTCGAAATAGCTTTCTGAGTTGAGAAACAAAAACGGTTTTCGCAGACTCTCTCTTTCACGTAGACGATAAAGCCCTCCATCCAGGTCTATGCCAACCGCGATTCGCGGATCGTAAGATGCGTCATAAGCCGTTGCTCCACCGATAGAATGACCGAACACCCCGACATGGTCGAGATCAATCCAGCCTTTTAGATGACTTGGAATCTGCCCTGATTGGATAAGCTCGAATTGGTCCAGCACAAACACTACATCGTCGGTTAAAACTTTCCCTAACTTGTCGCGATTTCTGCTTTCCGTCCGATAATCATGGTCAGCTGAGAATAAGTCGTTGGTTGTGCTGGTCGTAATTCGACCGTCCGGAAACTCGGTTGCAAATGTGTTGTAGGTGTGGTCGATCATTGCCACGATATATCCGTGACTCGCGAGATATTCGGCTTGCGACGTGTGGAGGAGCCTGGAAGAGCCGTTGCCGGGATTCGCAAGGATCAGTGGGTATGAAGTCTGTGCCGTAGAGATTGCCGCCTCCGAATATGCATGATTGGATACGTACTTCAGGTGTTGAAAAGTAAACCCGGGAAGACCATAGTTCGCGGCCATATAACTTAAAATCCGCGTATCGGGAATAAAAGAAGTTCGCTTACCACTTCCAGCTTGACTCGGATACCATACCTGAACCATTAATTCTCTTTTACCCTCTCTTGCTTTATCAAAAACCTCTTCTCTATTGGTATCCACAAAATGAAACGTTTGCGTTCCTACCTTGAATTTTCCTGTCAGTTCAGGGAGTTTAAATACAGGAAAAGCATACATGAGGACCGCTGTTCCGACCAGCATGATTGCTATTGCGGTATAAGCTGAACCCAATAGGAATCGAGGGATTTTTTTGTAACTGCTTTTTTTAAAATAACTGTAACCTGAAATGGCTAAAAAAATGACCGTTATGCAATATGGGAAAAACAGCTGAACTCTGTATCCTTCCACCGTCCAATGAATGACCAGTAAAACTGCGGCGATCTCGCTTGCAACGAATACTGGAATTATACGCTGACCTTTTTTTAATACGACTGATAATACAAACAAAATGATGTTTGATAAATATAGCAATAATTCAAACAATCTCATCTCAAGTCTCCTTTGAGAAAGCTTTAATTTTCATTTGTTCCAATCTTTCCTGCCTGGCTAGCCTCCCCCCCTCCTTTTGCTGCTTCAGTATAAAGACGCTTTCTGAATCCAAAATGTATCAGTCTCGTTACTGTAAACTGCTCATTAGCTTAATGAAAAGGCAGCCGATCATTTGACCGGCTGCCTTTGTGTATTGATTGAACTATCGTTCCCGTTAATTTAACAAGAATTGTTATAAAGCGAATCTATTTTTTATGATTTCAGCAACTTCACGAGCGTTGATTTTCGTATTGTTTATTCTCAAATAGTTTTCTTATTTAATTTCTCCCTCTAACGAGTTCAATCGATGTTGCTCCATTGTCAATTTCAGATCCTGTTCAGAGCGTGTGATATCTCTCTTTGTCGGTTTATGTTCAAGTCTATGGGGAGTCTTGTTACGCACTATTCTCTTCTCAAGATCGGCTTCAAGCTCAACAAAATAGACATCCGCACCTTGATCCTCAAATATTTTACAAATTTAATCCCAATCGCTCTGCAAATCAAATCCCCATACATATGTGAATATCATTCCATACATATTACTGGCGGCGGTCGCTTCAAATATATCCTGACGGAATTTATTCGATAATCCCCACATTTCACAACTGAAGTCAAAATAAGGAGCCAGCAGTTCTATCGTCAGTTACCGAAGCAACCGCTATTCCACTAGCGTTCCCCGTTAGTTCAATAGAATCAACAGTTTCAGACCGATGGTATCCTCTTGTCTATGATTCAAGCCACCACTTTCAATTCTATGATAAAACACTTGTAAATCTCACTATAGCCATACGGCGAAATGGGATATTCTTACTCTAAATTACTGGAGGTAGTGCTCCGTACTCGGCCCACTGCTCTTTTGTCGGGCCGTAAAGATCCGGCACACGAAGGCCTGCCTGACGCATCAGGACTGTCATCTGACCACGATGATGAATCTCATGCTTTAAGAGAATATCCAGCATTAAGCCGTTTGGCCATTGATCACCATACATATCGCTCATGATAAGCAGATTCTCATCTTTCCAACTCGACTGTATAGCATCAAGGAGCGCTTGTGAGGTCCTCTTATAGACTGACGCGATGTCTGCTGCCGAAGCTGGCACCGGCATATCTTCACCCGGTCCTTCGAAAGACAGTCCCGTCCGAGATGGCATTTCGTGCAACGTCTGTACAAGGTGCCATGCAACGCGTCCAAGCGTTCTATGATCGCTTGTTATCTGTTGGCCAAGAGACTCGTCGGTCAGCACCTCCAATGTCCGCATTGTTGCTTCCGTTTCATTCTGCCAAGTTGCGGCAAAATCTTTAATGTGTTTATACATATCCAACATCTCCTTTTTGTAATGGAATTAAGTTCATTATACCGAACACTAGTTCGTAAGTAAATATTTACATTTCTTTAAACTACCCTCGTAAACCAAACGAAGCTGCCGAAAATCATTGCGCTAATCCCCAAATGTAATTAACTACGTATGGTTAATACTTTTGATCATTTTGTTTACGCTAGCCTGCCCGTTAGCTCAACGATTCTTCGGTTATAAAAAACCAACAGGATAGTTCTCGTCGTCTTCTGCATCTAAATCGGGGTATCGATTAAAGACTGATTGGAAATGAACAATATTTTTCCTGTTCCTAGAACTAATGAACAGAAATCCCTTAACCCGTTTGGTTAAAGGATTTCTGTTAGAGCTACGTATATTAATTATTTAAACACTCGTTAACCCAGGCAATAAAATTATCGGTACTGGTTCCAGTCCGCTCAGCTGTTATGAAATCAGTAATATATTCAACCTTCCAGTCAGCAAAGATTGCATAAGTATATTTATTTTCTTCAAGTAAAGCTGATTCTATCTTATCGCGGCTTAGTTTCATTTTGGTCCTCCCTGACTTAATTTTTCGCTTTCGCTCTTCATAAATCGCTTTAAGCCAATCTTTATCCAGAGGGGTAATTCATTTCCTTATTTTTTTCAAAATGATAAAACCGAAAATTAGGCATCTCGTTTACGATAAAATACAATAGCTACTGTAATAAAGCTCAGTGTCCATAACATTGAAATACCTGTCCCTTGCATTGGTGTAAGGACACTAATTTCATCAGAGGAAGACGGCATATACATATAAGATCCTGCCGTATCCGGAAAATAGTTTAAATAATTATTAATAGTAGGTAGAAAAACTCTCGTTAATGGACTGACAATGAAATAATAACCAAGTAGTACCACTAAAGCAGGAGTGGTTCGTCTTATTAAAGCACCTATAGCTGCACTGAGAAGTGTGGTTAATGTTAGATAGCCTGTTGCACCTACTAATGTTGTTATCATTCTGTCTATTTCAATCACTACTGCTGTGTCTCTCATCATAATAAAAGTATAGAGTACACCTGATGCAGCAATAATAAACGCCACAGGAATGGTTATAATCGCCAATGCCAAATGCTTCATGGATAAATGAAACCCACGCCAAGGTATAGTAGTTAAAGTAGTTCGAATTTGTCCACCAGTATACTCCGAACAAGTAGCTAAGATACCAAGAATAATGAACCCTGCTTGAAGATATCCCATAGAAGCAAGTCCTATATTCAGTATACTTTGCGTTCCTGCTGTACCTTGTAGACCACCAGAAGTAAAAGCTGCAGCTAAAGCCAAATTAAGAATAAATGTAATCATAAGAGTGAGCCATATCAATGGTAATGTAACTAATTTCTCCAGTTCAGCACCAAGAATTTGTGTTATCTTTCTACTAGATGAGACACTCATGATGCAACGTCCCTCCTATGGAATACAATAGCTGCTGCAATGAAAATAGCGACTACCCAGGCAAACATGACTAAACCGCCTGTGAAGGGTGTGTGATATCTGTCGCTCATAGACATAAACATATCTATACCAGCACGATCTGGTAAGTAAAATGCCAACTTAGTAACCTTAGCAAGCAGTACACTAAAAGATACAACAGATGAATTTATCATGAGCACACTAAGCGGGATAATGCCATTCTTCGTTAGAATTGTAAGCCCAAATGCTAAAAGAGCAGTGAATGTCCAGTAACAAACTGCACCGATAAGTCTAGACCATTCAAATGCAGGAGTATATTCACCAAGAATAAGATGCGTAACTGGCACAATGGTTATAATTGCAACAATACAAATCAGTATGCTGATTACGGTCACAGCGCCTGCTTTAGCCAGCAAAAAATGAAGACGGGATGAAACAACAGTTAAACTTGTTGTAATCTGTTGCCCTCCACCAGATTCGCTGCTCTCTGTCAAATACTCACTGCTGACAGCAAGCACACCAAGGATGATGACGCCTTGTACACCAAAGCCTAATCCAATATAACCAACTTCCGGTAGACGTGTGCTGACTCCAGCAATAATATCCTCTTTTTGTGCTATACTGTCCAAGGCAGCAACGACCGCTGGGGCAAATGCTCCAATAAGTGAGGCAAGCCAAATACCCGGCAAGGAGAACAATTTAGACAATTCCGAGTGGAATATCCTCATACAACATCACCTGCATGTTCAGAGGTCAGAGCAAAATAAGCTTCCTCCAATGTGGAATGGTTGCCGATTACTTCTACTAATGTTCCATCTGCAACGATGACTCCATGCTTAATAATCACCACATCATCAACGGTCTCTGCAAGCTCTCCCATTAGATGACTGGATAATAACACCGTATTTCCAGACTCAGCACGTTCACGTAAAAATGTCCGAATCCACCGAATTCCTTCTGGGTCGAGCCCATTTACGGGTTCGTCTAAAATCAATATTTTTGGATCACCAAGTAGCGCAGCTGCTATTCCAAGTCTTCTCCCCATACCAAGAGAATACTTCCCAACTCTTTTCCCACCTGCATTAGTTAGACCTACTATTTCCAAAACTTCCTCGACACGTGAGTTAGACAATCCTGCGGCGCGAGCAATCCAACGCAAGTGTGCCCGTCCTGTTCGCATACGATGAGCTCCGAAACCATCAAGTGCGGCACCTACTGTTGCAAGAGGATTATGTAATTCTACGAATGGCTTTCCATTAATTAGTGCACTTCCTGAAGTGGCATGATCTAACCCAAGCAGGACACGAAGTGTTGTGCTTTTACCTGCTCCATTTGGTCCTAGAAAACCTGTTACTCTGCCTGGTCTAGCATTAAAGCTGATACCTGATAAAATTTTCCCAGTTCCGCGATGCTTGACTAAGTTATGAATTGTTATCAACCATAACACTTCCTTTCTGTTATGGTTCTAATTATAAAGAAGCAAGGTTACATCCTGTTTACTTCTGGGTTAACTTTAGGTTAAGCTCTACCAATAGCTACACTCATACCCTTTTCATTGGAATTATATTCAGCTTTCAGCTTCATTTTGCTTAACATATAATTTGAAGTCGATAAACCAATCCCAGCCCCACCCTCATACGAAGAGTTATCCATACCCGGACCTCTGTCTGCCACCATGATCAGTTCTTTTTCTACATCCACCACAATATTTGCATATTTCCCCTCTGCTGCATGGCGAAGAATATTCTGAAATAAATTATCCAGAACTCTTGTCATCCATTTTGGATCTGCTTCCCAATAAAAAGTCTCTTCTGTCGGTAAATCAACATCGAACTGAAATTCTTTTTCTTCAAATGCAGGATACCACGCAGCAACAGATGCTCTTACTAAACGTCCGATATCAATTGAAGCAGGCTCAAAGGGATATTTTCCAGATGTAAGCAATGTATAGGAAAGTAAATCATCCATTAATTCACCGACTCTTGTAATCGTATGGTTGATCTCTGTTAATGAGCTTTGTCCTTCCACACTTATGGATTCTTTATTTAATCTGGTGATATGTCCTCTCAAAATGGTAAGAGGCGTTCGTAAATCGTGAGACAAATTCGCAATGAGCCGATGTCGTAATAATTCCTCTTCATTTTCTCGCTTGCGACTGTCTTCAAGCTGCTGAATCATCCAATTAAAAGAACCTCCTAACTGGTCAAGTTCATCCATCCGATCACTTTGAACAGATATGGGCTCAGGAAATGAATTATGATTAGCTGAAAATGACATGGCTTCCTGTAAGCAGGTAAGACGTCTACGAAGTCTCAAGAAGAACAGCCAAGAAATTACAACGAAAGCAACCATAATAAAGCAAAACAAAAGCAGTGTAAAATAAAATAGATTTAACGTATTCAGTTGTTCTCCATGGTTAGCAAACCCAATGAACGCAGAGAAGAAAATCAGCACAATTGGTGGGAGAAAGATAAATAGAAAATGCACTTTCAGAAAACGACGAAATAACGATTGGGTCTGTCTCATAGTTTCACCCGATAACCTATTCCCTTTAATGTTTCAATAATCTCTGGGGAATCTGGATAACGTTCCAGCTTTTGACGTAATCGATGGATATGCACCATTAAGGTTTTATCACCCGTTATATATGTTTCTTCCCAGATGGCTTCATAGATTTGTTCTTTTGGTAAAACTTGATTAGGGTGGCGTAAGAAGTACATTAAAATATGATGTTGCTTCCCTGTTAATATAATTTCTTCTCCTGCGCGTTTGTCAAATACCATTTGGGCTTCTGAATCTACTTCAATATAATTTCCTAATGAAATGCGTTCGGAATGTGTTCCGCCACTTCGACGGATTAGAACTTCTAATCTTGCAACTAATTCATCCGTATGGAATGGTTTCGTTAAATAGTCATCGGCAAATTGTAAACCTTCTACCTTATCATCTATCGATGTTCGAGCTGTTAACAACAAAATAGGTACAGCAGGAGCTGTTTTTTTTAATCGTTTCCCTACAGTAAATCCGTCCAAACCGGGTAACATGATATCCAAAATAACGATTCCATACTGATTCACTTCTTTTTCGGCTCCATCACCAGAAAGCAGCCACTGAACCGAAAATCCTCGCTGTTCCAACTCTTCTTTTAGATAGCTGCCTATTTTCTCATTATCTTCAATGTATAATATGTTTCTTTTCAAGTAACATCCCTCTTTCTAAATTGAGTTCACTATCAGACAGATTAACCAATCAGGTAAATTACCAATAACTTGCTCCAATAGCGGCTTCACCTTGCATTCTATTAACAACCTGATCTTGATTGAGCCGGTCGTTTTACACTCCGTAGAACATTACAGAAATCCGCGAGCTCTTTCGAGAACAGTATAGATGAAAGTAAGAAAATTCCATAGTAAAAAAACACTGCATCCTTGGACCAGTGTTTCTTATAATTGAAAAGATTGATTTGTTTATTCCAGCAAGATGATGAGTTTCCATTTTTATTATTTTCCGGGGCTTCATTTAACAATTATAACAAGTTTACGGATTCGGTCCGCTCCGCTAGTAATCATGACTTCCACAAGCATAAGCTGCTTATTTTCAATAATGATAGACATTTTCTGTAGTTGACGGGACGGTTTAAGATCCGAAATGTACATCACTCAATAATAACCTGGAAGTATGGATTATTTTGGAAATGTAATCAAAAGCCATTTCTACTCGTCCTTGTAAAAATCTAACGTCGAAGCAACTCGTCTCGCACTTCCGTCAGCGCGAACCCAAGCAGATTTCTGCCCCGCCATTTCACGGGATTCTCTGCATCTGGATTGGACTGGTCCATGCCGATCCCCCATATACCGTCCTGCGGGCTAGCCTCGACTAGGATACGGTTCTTCGTCGAGTTGAGATAATCGGCAAGCTTCGGATTTTGTGAAAATTTGGCCAAGCTGGCTCTTTTGACAATTCCGTAACATTCCTTATCCCAAATGTCATTGTCAAAGTTTCGGACTGCACGTCCAAAAGCCTTCATCTCCTTTGGATGTTTAGCTTTAAGGATGAAATCCAGTATTTCGTCATCACTGAACAACCTTGCCTTCTCGGCCATCATAAACTGCTCAGCACAGGAGTACTGCAATCCCTCTACCGTAAACGGGCACATCCACCATTGGCTGAAGCAGCTTTTGTCGATGCTCCCGTTCTTAGGCGCTGTATGTCCCCAAAAAAACACGAATTTGAACTTTTTTCCCTCGTTATATGCTTTTCTTAACTCATCAATATTGTAAATCATCGTTAATCCTCCAAATTTCTCCGATACAAGCGGGAAGGCCTATGCCCCGCATTTTCGGTGTAATGATCGGTTTCCGCCACAAGATCAACCACTTTACGCCTGAAGGCCGCCTTCAACAGCTCTTTATCCATAACTACCTCATAGACCTGCTGCAGTTCCGTTAAGGTAAAAAACTTCGGCATTAAGTGCAGTGCAATATCGGTATAATTCACTTTTCCCCGCAACCGCTCAATAGCGCATGCTATGATTTTAGCGTGGTCGAAAGCTAATCCGTCATTCGATACGATCTCATAATCCGTGCTAGTCGACGAAGTCTTCGCTGTCATGGTCCTCGCTACGACCGCCGAAAGTTCTATATCTTCACTGCTTAGTTTGAGCTCGCATTCCAGAGTCTTGATGTATCCGTCCTCAATCAGCTCTTTTTGCTCCCGCAGCGGCTTATAGGATACCTTGAACCAGGCGGCGTCTGCGGCATCATCTCCCGCCTTAAGCTCCAACTTATCACTGTTGATCAGAGCCATATAGCTGCAGCTTATCACCCACGTTCGTGGGTCACGCCCCATATCACTAAACGTATACAGCTGCTCCAAATAAACGTCTTCCACGCCGGTTTCCTCGCCAAGTTCCCTTACTGCTGCCTGCTCAGTCGTCTCATTCTGCCGGACAAAGCCGCCAGGTAGCGCCCATTTCCCCAGAAAGGGGTGAGCTCCACGGCGAATGAGCAAGATCCGCAACTCCTTTTCTGGCAGTTTGCGATAACTATCCGCCTCTGTATCTGTCACGGTGAAGATTACCATATCTACCGCCACCGAAGGCCGATCGTAATCCCCTGCCCTGTACTGTTCCAAAAATTCGCGTTCCGTAAGCCCATCCTTATCCAATAAATCCAAGTCGGTTCGCCTCCATTATTATTGATTTAACCGTTCAACGCTCCAAAAAAGTTTCCATAAGGCTCAAACTTCGCCAGCACCTCGTCTACCTTGCGTATACGTTCCTCCAGACTCCCACGCAGCGTAATATAGGGAATCCGCCGCTCCTTCAAATCTGCCATAATCTGTTTATGAAAAATATGCCGCTTCTGATCGCCGCTGCGATCCCATGTATCGTCGTAAGGAATATCGTCATCGCATAGGAAGAACAGATCATAACGTTGCGCGTTCTCCAGAGCGATCCGGGTTAACAGCTCGGGGGCCCGGCCATGGTAATCGAGGGCGAACATATACGTAGTAATTGCATTAGTATCGACGAACAGAAACCGGTTCGCCGCAAGAATTGCCTGTTCTTCTCGCTCGATATGTCCCACCGCGATTTCATCGAACGCTTCCAAGCCGATTCGGCGGTCCACCTGATGCTCGGTCCAATAATCGCGTCCGTATTCACTCGCAAACGTCGTGCAATATCTCCGTGCCAGCGTTTCGGTGATCGTCGACTTACCCGTCGACATCGCTCCAACGAATACCACTTTCGTAATCAAATCGCGGTACACGATATCACTTATGAACTCCCTGAACTTATATGGATCGGAACGGATCATCGTCGCTGAGATCGGAACCCGCTCGCGTGCTTCATCGACCCGCCGGTCTACCGCACCCAAAGCGAGACTCATATGCCCGCCATAAAACTCGCTCGAGTAAAAATGCGTTACTTGCTCTCCGTTCAGTCGACCGAGTATATACTGTTCTTCCCGGATCTCATGCTCCCTAACATCCGAATACCCGTCCGGGCCGTCCCAAGCTTCAATTACCCGGACTTTTGGATAAAGCCTGCGAATCCAGTTTGCCCGGACATGAAGCGGGATCGGTGTGACCGTCGTTTCGTAAATGACCACGATTAATTCATCGACCTCTTGTAGCGCCGTTTCGATCATAAACTGATGACCTTTATGCAGCGGGGCGAACTTTCCAAGTGTTAGTCCAAGCGTTTTCATACCGCCACCTCCTTCGCCCCTTTATTCCAAATATAGTACCCGTAAACTGCATTGACCAGATACGAGCTCCACATCACAATCATCAGTAAGCCTTCTCCGCTACCCTCCAGCATACGAATCGTCCACAACAACACTGTAAAGAGATTTAACACGATATAGACCAGCCATTGTTCCTTGAACCTTCGAACCATTAAGAAGGTCGCAATAACAGACAGTACCGTCGTAGTGGCGTCAATGTAAGGCGAGTTCTGTCCCGGAATGAACGAAAGCCCAAATCCGAGTAATAAACAGCCAATCACACAGACTATCCCAACGAGGAGCAGTCCTCTTAGATCCATCTGTCGCATGGTCAGCTTACCGTCTTCTTGACGGTTATTTTTCCACATGTAGAATCCAATGACATTCATAGGAACGAAGAATAGCAGATTCAGCATTACCTCTCCAAACAAACCGTTAATATAGGCCAAATATGCGTAACCGACAGTATTGTACATACCGAAAACATAGCTCATTAAGTTACCCTTTGCCGCAAGTACCACACATAACACTCCGGTAATAAAAACCGTGAATCCGAATAAAGAGTCCTTTGTAATCACCGTAAACCCGACAGCAATTGAGGTAAACAGCACCAACCACGAAATTTCGAACAGATTCCAGCCACCTGCCACCTTTTTCATCTTGCATCCCTCCGTTTTTTTCACTCATTCAAAGAGCGAAAAACATAAATTATACTTAGTATCATTATGTTAATAACATATTGTTACTATCAAAAATAACAGATAATCTTTCAAAGGGCAAGTAATTTTTTCCTATTTCCACGGACAGGTACATATTTATTGATGATGGATTGTTAGGATCAAACATAAGCCATTTGCTCTTGGCATAATTGAAGTCGTCGCCAGTAAGGTATACGGCCCATCTTTTTAACCGGCGGAAGTTGGATTTCAACTATGATTAATGATCGATCTGTGATACAAAAAAAAGCGTTTATGCATAAATACTCGGGCGTTTCTTGGCTAATGCAACTGATAGATATAGCAGATTTGCAGTAGTCGTAAAGTGCATTCTCTACGTTTTTTCTGCTAATGAACATCCCTTTATGGGACCAAATGTTGAGATTTCTTGCATGGTTTGATCTGATGTGCATAGTAGAAAAATCCCCCTTCTAAAATGTTTAATATCATACAATAACAGTTTCTGTCCATTTCTAAACGATTGTAATATCCTTATATAATCGTTGTTGGTGAGGCAGTAATGGAATCATAGTAGACAACTCATATCTTTCTGAAACAAAACTGCCCGTTAGCTTAATAAAATGAGCAAGCTGCGGTAGCCTGCTCAACATACTGTGTTATTGTACTATCGTTCTCCGGTAATAGCTTAACGGCTGGAGTTTTTATGATGATATGGCTCATTTCACTTCACACTTTAGTACATCCTAGTACATGCTTTACTCATCCCGGTACATACACGAAACCCTCTAACATTGCAATGCATGTTAGAGGGTTTCGTGTGTAGCTCCTAATGTTAGCGAATACTACTTCCTGATACTAATGGATTTCGTAGTATTATCGAAGAATATATCTGCACCAAAATACTCAACAATGAAGCGTAATGGAAGCATAGTACGACCGTTTACTAGTTCGGCTGGTACATCCATTCCTGGTACAAGTTTACCGATCGCAATCGACAAAGTCTGACCTTCCATGGTAATCATTACGGTTTTCGTAATGTTGTCCCAGCCTACCTTTGCTCCTAAGCTATCAGCAACGAAGCGCAGTGGCACTAAAGTTCTGCCTTTAACTACCATCGACGCAACATCCATGCTCATTTCGATTCCGTTTAATTTATACCCTTTCTTTCCTAGAGTAAGTTCTAATTTCACAGGTTCAGGCTTGGTTGTAACAAAGATATAGCCTAGCCCTTTTGCCGTGAAGGTAAATTTACCTGTCTCATGGTCATAATTGCCACCTAAACGTTCCGTGTTACCGTTCAATCTCAGCAAGACACCGCATAACATGCTAAAATCGTTAGGTGACAACTTCTCTTTTGTCAAATCAAAGGTTACTGGTATAAGTCCTGTATAATCCTTTACTTCCCGGTCATCCGCGAAGATCTTCAACTCATATCCCCGCCCTACAACCGCGTCTCCTTTATCTACAGGATTAATGACAACCTTCATCCGCTTTCCTGTATTCAATTGCTTCAATAATTCAGGGGACAATTCAACAGATACGGTGTCATTCGTAACGATTAGCGGTTTGTCGGCTTTAATAATCGCACCGATTGTATCGCTTTGAATCTCAAGCTCGTCTATTCCGGTTGACATCGTCAATTCAATAGGATTACCCTTCTTTAGCTGCTCTTTAATTGTAGCATCAATACGATCCGATACCGGCGTACTACTTTGGCCACCTGAATTTCCGCCATTGTTATTGCCATTATCGCCGCCGTTATTATTTGCAATAATTACGATAGTTAACTCTATTGAATCCATGCCAGCATGATTGGAAGCCGTAACAGTGAATTTGTATGTTCCCGGTTCAGTAGGCACCCCTGAAATAACCCCCGTAGCTCCTTCTAAATTCAACCCAGCAGGTAAATAATTATCACTCACTGTCCAGGTAATCGGTTCGTCACCGTATACCGCTAATGTTACCGTATAAGTTTCTCCAATTTTTCCGCTTGGCAGATTCTTAGTGATAATCTCCGGAGCTGTAGCAACTGGCATATCCTCTTTAATCTCGATGCTGAATATTCGCTTATCTATACTAAAATCATTCGTTGCTGTAACAGTGAATTCGTAAGATCCTGCCTCTTGAGGTGTACCCGAGATTACGCCTGTTACTTCATCTAGGTTCAAATCTACTGGTAAATCTCCTTCCTGGACCTTCCAAGTCATCGGATCGCTGCCGTATACCGCTAATGTTACCGTATATGGTTGTCCAACTTTGCCATTCGGCAAAGTCTTAGTGATAATCTCCGGAGCTGTTTCAACTGAGACATCTTCAGTGATCACTATATTGAACGATTTCGAGTCACTGCCAGCGTCATTGTTAGCTTGAACTTTGAACGTAAATTGACCCCATTGATCCGGTGTACCAGAAATAACACCTGCATCTTCATCCAAGCTCAATCCTGATGGCAATTGACCGTCTACAACGGCCCATTTGATCGGCTTATCGCCGTCAGTGGTAAGAACGGCCGAATACGGTTGTCCTACCTTGCCATCCACAAGTGAATTCGTCGTAATGGTTGGCGCCGTACCTGCGTCATCAACCCATTTCGCATATAATTCAATATCGCTTGTAACAGGATCAGCAACGAAATTCCAGGCATCGTTTAATCCTGCATCTTGATACCAACCGCCGAAAACAGCTTTTTCTTTTGCCGGCGCTGTTGGCTCAGTAATTGTCCCGCCCATATCAGCGAACTTCATCACAACTTCGCTGCCACCGTTGGAATCAAAAGTTACCGCATATGGGTTGTGCGCGCCGATGGAAGGCGTTCTGCCGCTAAGTGGATTGCCGAAGAAATCTGTTCTCTCCGTCATATGAGGCAGTGCATTCGCCCGATCCACATATGGGCTTACAATTTCAGCACCTGCACCATAGGCCAGGTTATTACCGTCAGCAAGACGGAACCCGTTCATCGCACTGTAATCAAGCTTGGCATCAACTGTTCCGCTGTTGGTAATCCAATGTTCCGGCGCAGATTTATAATCATTTAATATAGAATTTAGTTCCTCTTCCGTTACATAGCGGTTGTCTGTTGCTGTTACGCCTACACCTAGGTACCCGCCTCCACCTGCGTTCATGCTCCCAAAAAGATTAGCTGGATATACTATGTTGTTCGTAAACCGTCCGGCCGCAAATGGAGCTGATGTCCCCCCGCCTTTCAGCCCAACCTGGTTGTTTGCCCCAGTGTAGGCAAAAATATTATTTTGGAAATAAATATGCAAGTTGGAGGCCGTCGGATCAAACACTAACGAACTGCTATTCTTCAATGGCGTGACGATGACATTGTTATAGTATAAGCCGCTTAATTCCTCGCTCGTTGAAGAACCTCCCGCAAGTAATATAAGACTGTTAAAGCTCTTGTTAAAATCCGGGCTGCGACCGTCGTTCACACTGATGTTATAGCGAACGATATTACCCTTGGCAGCATTCATCTGTAAGTACCAACCACCATAGTTATTTCGGCTGTAATTGTATTCATACACATTGTCTTGACAATAGTTGTCAATGTCCCAAGCCATACCGTCATTACTTGCATGATAAGGGTTATCCACAGCTTCATTATAGCGGAAGATGGTGCCTTTACTTGCCATAATCCACGCAGCCGCATAGTTTTGCGAGCCTAGATATGTTGGTGTTGTATTATTTGGTCCCCAGTTCGTAACCAGGTTGCCGCTCTTATCGCTTAAATAGCTGTAACCGTTGTCTGTGACCACATTCCGTTCCACAAGGGAGTTGTTCCCGCCGGACATGACAATGCCATCACCAACCGAACTAGAGACCCAGTTGTTTCTAAACACAGCGTTGGATGCCCAAGGGTAGCTTGAGTTACTCCATGTAATACCTGTGTTATTAGTCCCTGGATTGCTTGGCCCGTAGGCATTATTGCGAATACCTTCGTTATCACAGCGAAGGGTTTTGTTACCTTCAACCAATATATCTACATAACCATTAATAATGATGCCGCCGGACACCTTATTTGCTCCATTTGCTTGGTGCAGCCCATTAACATCATGAACATAGTTATCACGAATGACGATTCCTTGCATACGAGCATCAGCATAATCTTGAATATTAAACTGACCTTGTCCCAGCTTGGAAATCCGTGACATTACAGCGATACCAGAACGGCCATCACCTGCTGAATTGCCGATGTTCGTTACTTCAATTCCACTGACTACCCAATAGTTAACATCATATAACTCAATGGTTCCGTTTAAGGAAATGCCTGATGGGCTCGACCCAGTTCCTCCACCATTAATTACCGGGCGTTGGTTAGGGTCGGCCGTATTATATTTTGTAAGCGTAATCGGATTTCCTTCCTCACCATTACCGCGCAGTCTGATTTGTTCATTCCATACGCTATTCGCATCCAGATAAATGGTTGAACCTGGCATAAATACATATTCATTAATTTTGGAGATTGATTTCCATGCCGTATCTGGTGTACGTCCATCTGCATGATCGTCACCGTTATTAGAGAAATAATAATCACGGACTTCAAGGGGTGCAATGTTTAACTCAAATGTGATCTCGGCAGGATTCAGATTAAGTCTAACGGTATATTTCCCCGGCATGATATTATTTCTTGTAAATGAATCTTTGTTAATCTTCAATACATTACCACTAACTGTATAATCTACATCCCGTTGTAGAGTAACAGTGCCGATCTCCACTCCAGCTAGATCCGTTAAATCTGGATTTACGGTGATTTTATAGTCATCCAGACCAATAACGTATGTGCTGTCTTCCAAGTGACTATACTCTTTAGGCAAGAGCTTTAGCGTAATAGAAGCTGTTCCGGATTGGGCTGTTATTCCACTATCGATAACATATACGTCATCGATAAAGTGCCTATTCTGTATATCCTTAACGGTTCCAGGCTTGTTGCCCCAGTTCGTAGCAAGCTGCAATGCATCGATCTTGGAAATATTGTTCTTCACTAGGGTATCAAAGTTTCCGCCATCTGTTGATTGCCTATGAATGTCTTGTCCATCGATTTTGTAGGTTGTTCCTGTTGGAGTAACGAACCATTGAAATTTATGCCAGCCTTCACTTCGCTTGACATCTACAGGATAGAATCTCCCGGATGAACCGGGTCTGACTGCGTAATTGGTCAGATTTGCTGCCCAGTCTCCATCTCCATTTCCATAATTTATTGCGATATGTTCATTGGACGATGGGGTTAAGCCAAAGACAGCGTGGTCATTGGAAGCCGCTCTGCCATCATCATAGTACCAAGCATTAACGATTGTTGTTTTACCGGTTGCAGGGGCGTAATTATAGGTACCTGGAACAGTAGCCACCTGACCGGCGCCGCTTGATGTTGCGGCCTTTCCTCCGGTACGGGACATCACATCGCTGTGAACATATCCGTTCGCACCATTTGAAAATTTCTTCTCCCCTTCAAATCCATCGTAAAACATAGTGTCAGCCTTATTGAAGTAATCAACGCTCACTTGAACAGTGACCTCTTCGTTCCCTGTCGGAACATAACCTCTCTTAACCGTCACGAATCCGGCATCATCAACTTCAATCTTATCCTTGTCTTGATCTGACGGGCTGAAGCTGATGTTATCAGCAACGAACACATCAGCAGTGTCAACGATTAACCGTGTTCTATCTCCTGCCCGTAAAGTATCGCTCTTGCGAATTAGTGCAATGTTGGCTGTATATTGTGCACTCTCCCCGGATTCATCAGAGTCCAAGAATCGTGACGTTGCGTTGCCGTTTGCTTTTACTTTAAATGTATCATTTAAAGTCGGGGACAAAGCCGCATCATTGCTTGTTGCTGCAATCGGACTTCCTTTAGCCACTCCATTACTGTAGAGTTGAACCGAATAGGCAGATGCGTTAGCGACGCGGTCCCATGCAGCGTATGTGCCGTTCCATCTGACATTTACCGGTACAGGCAATTTCTCGATCTTTAATATTCCGGATGCTGCAACTTCTTCACTGATGTCCCCCGCATTATTAATGACGATGGCTGTAACCGTGTAGTTGCCCACACCCAGTGCCCTTGCATAGGGCAGGACATGATGCCTTTCATGATTGTTAGGCTGGTCGGGTCCCCCATTTTTCGATAAATAATAACCAACAGGTCCACCGTCTTTGAACAGTGTTACAAGGGTATCACCGTAATTGGAGGCGCCACTATAAATGCCCGTGTCTGAATCAAGCGTCGGGTTAATTGGCGCATTCACCTGTGTATTGGTGGTTATCAACAACGGTACAGCATTGGATTTCACCACAATTCCGTCTGCCGAAGACACTTCGCAATAATAGAAATTACCTTGTTGTGAAGCTGCGTCCACATTGGGAAGCGTTAATAGCGCCTTATCAGCTCCGCTGATTTTTGTGCCGTTTAAGCCAGACTCGTCGCCAGATGCATACCATTGATAAGATGAAGCAGCGGCTGATGCCGCAACGCTTAATGTTGCTGTCTCACCTTGTTTCACTTTTGCCGCTGTTGGCTGAGTGAGTATTTCTAAATTTGGCAATCCACCAGGAGGTACCAAATTCAATGTTAATATTCTGGTTCCTGTTGTTGTAGCCACATCTTTAACAACATAAAAATCGTCGATTAGATGTTTATTATTAATATAAGCTTTGTTGCCTGACTGGTTGTTCCATCCTCCAGCTATTTTAGGCTGTATGGTTGTACCGCTTTTCATAGCTTTGTAAATATCACTTTGTGCTGAATCGGATATTAATGTTCCGTCTATTTGTAACGTCGCACCATTCGGTGTAATGAGCCACTCGAATTTATGCCAGCCTGTGGAGCGTAAAGCCCCGCTATCTTTCCAACGCTTGCCTGCTGTACCCGCTGATGATGGTGCATAAGCCCATGTATATCTCGTCGGATTGTGAATAACATCAGCCTCTGAACTTTGATAGATGGTCCCAGCAAAGGTAGCATTTTTGCCATCTACAATAGCAAATTGAGTTCTATCCGTCGCTGTCTTCTCCTCATCAGGGTACGGGTCAAAATACCATGCCGTCATCTTATAATTGCTGCCTGCTGGCAATGCCACGTCTTGGGATACATTTTCATTATTCGTATCACTCGATGGTGTAATCGCTTTCAATCCAGAGCGGGACTGAGCATCGGACAGCGTGTATGACGTACCTAATTTGCCAGTTGATGTCATCGGACCATTGTTGTTCTCGAAGTCCTCCATGAATAACACATCTGAATCATGGTAATAACTCGCCGTGGCCGTGATTGTCACCGGGATGCCCGGAGCACCTGACGACGCAAATGTATAACCGCTAGCTAATGTAATGTTCCCCTGATTATTAACGGTTAAAAGATTCGCATTGCTGGAATCATAACTCACCTCGTCAATAACCGCTCCTTTAACCAGACTGCTTAAAGGCGAACCTTTATAGGTAAGATTCACCCTGCCTGACTGACCTGCCGCTTGTGTCAATTCTAGTACAACAGAGTCAAAAGATTCGGCCCCTCCCGCAGCTGACACTTCAGATGCAGGTGCCAAGCCGAACAGACCAGGGAATGCCAACGTCGTTGCCGTAACTATCGACAAAGCTTTTTGCATCCATTTCGATCGTATCATCCCAAAATTTCCTCCTTTTGAAAATAATAAATTTATACTTTTATAAAAAATCTGTATCTATGAAAGTCTCAATAGACATAGATTCTTATAAACTTAAAAACATAACTATTCTAGTTCACTTCTAATTCACTGAATTGTTTACCGTTATACACGATCTTCAACTTATCCGTATTTGCAATTAACGCTCGTAAGTCAGATTCCGCCAATCCGTATATAATGGAATCTTTCACTTCTTCCAGTTTTAGCTTGGTGATTTCCGGTTTTGTGATTAATGAGGCAATGACATCCTCGTCCATATAATTACCGATCACTGTCTCACCTATAGAAGCAGCAGCTAATGACTCCCAGAACTTAAGAGATTCGGTATCTTCCTTGGATATATCCAATCGATTTAGCACTTTCTCTTCCTTAGCCTGTCCCGCTATCGCTAACGCGGCCGTTAATTTATCAGCAACACGAACATATTCCGCACTTCTTGATGTATACTCAACTTGCAACTCGGCTTCGCTCATTTTCGTTTTTTTAACCTGGGTTTCTACCAAATCCGGCCAACGGGCGCCACTTAAATATTGCATATATTGATATAAATCAAACTGAGGCAACCCATAGTAAGTCTCTCCTGAATCATCCATCTTAGCTCGCTTTACATTTTCATCTTCCATGTCGGTTTTTAGCTCATCAAAGCTTTTGTAAGGGGCGATCCCCCGCTCGTCTGCAATAAATTGCTCCTGCTTGGTCTTTAGCAATACAGTCATCGCAGATTTCTTGGCGTATTCAGATGGGGTTTCATGATTTTCGCCGTATTGACGTGTCCAGAAACTCTCATCTACTTGGGCTCCATAAGTTTTGAAGAAATAGTCTGTCGTTATAGCTCTTTGCTCTGTTACATAAAATTGAAATTCTTCCTCAGTTACGGCGTATCCATCTACTGTAAATATCCAATTTTCAGGAAGTTCCGCCTTTTTGTTTGTTAAGCCCAACACGAGGAATGTAAAAACAATCAGAGCGCTAAACAAGATAACCACTGTCGGTTTTCGTCTTTTAATCCCCATGACGCCCCCCTTTTCTAAAATTCAACCAAAGCCTATGGCAGTGACATTCGTCCCCGTTGTAGGAGAAGATTCCAAATTTAAATGGTTAGACATAATTGTAAGTTTAGCTAACTCCTAATGTAAGCGCTTATTTAGACTGAATTAGAACAAATTTGACTAATAAAAAAACAGTTCTAGTTCGCAATTTTGTGTGCTAGGGGATCAATATATTTCTTCTTACATCATCGTTTTACAAGTGTTTTGCATAGTTCAATACTATAGTTCAATACTAAATTCCAAGAAATAAAAAAGCCGAATGGATCGTACTCATCCACTCAGCTCATAGGTTTATTTTACAATAATCTGTATAGTATCACTTTCCGTTGTTCCACTTTGATTTATAAACTCACCGCGATATTGATAAATACCAGGAGATTTCCCTGAAATTTGAGTAGTGGCGAATTGAGCACTTGGTGTTTGTAAAGATAAAGATTGCGTTTCAATAAGCTCGCCATTTTCATATAATCGATACTGCGCTGCGTTCGTGCCCCACCACATATTAGCAGTAATTTTATAGTTCCCATCTTGATCCCAGTTGTCACTAGACAACACAGGTTTGCCGGGCTTCGCATCAGTCACGGTGACGGTGTGTGGATCACATGAAGTCTTTCCATACAAATTCGATAACTCACATGAATATACATAGGTTCCATTCGGCTTACCTTGAATAGGAATAATGGAAGTCTGGGCAGCTGGCGAAACATCGCCCAGTGACTTCGTTTGGATCAATTGGCCATTCTCGTACAACTTATACAGTGTGCCATTGTTTCCCCACCACATATTCATCGTAATCTCATAATTGCCATCATGTAAGCCTGTCGCAACACCGCTATTATTCGATAATGTCGGTTTACCTGGCACCCCATTTGCAAGCAATTCCGGGCTACTGGAATGCCGTTCGAACTTGACTGCATCTGCCCTCGTATAAATCATATCGGCAGGTAGAGTTGGCGGATCTACCGTTGTCGGAGTTACCCTTGTTAAACGAACATACTCACTGCCGTCTCCAGTAAAGTCGAACGTTCCTAGATTAACCCAACCCGACGAGCCGACGGTTGCATCAATATACGTGACTTCGGTAACCGACTGATGCTTCACTTCCACTTTGACATAATTATCGTTTGCCGTCGTATGGACGAGCTTATAGATGGAGACCGTATATTTCCCCTCTGGGAACTGGCCTTTCCACGTCGCTGATGATCCTTGAACGGTAGAGTAACGGGACTTCACCCCAATTTTGTATCCGGCTAAATTACTTTGGCTCCAAGACCCTTCTGTCGTGTATAACCCAGTTGTATTCGTGCTGTCGACAATAACCGTTAAGTCCTTGATCGCAATTGTCAAAGGTGGTGTTGTTAAGGTCACCCCGTCAATCGTTACAGTGGCCCATACCACAATGTGATCCTTTTCCCCGTCGAGACTTAGAAGGGTCAACAAACCGCTACTGTCCACTTCAGCCAGATCGGTTCGATCAACGAAATACTGCACATTTACCTGTGATAGATCACCAATCAGACCGTTATCCAAATAGCCGGTTACGCTTAGTTGTGCGGTTTGAGTCATTTGCAGTTCACTCCGATCCGACAGGATCACCGCAGACTCCAATTGCGGCATACTGTTTGGATCCACCCACATTATCGCATCCGCAACTACCCGTGACTTGTTGGCATTATTGGTTAATTCGATATATCCACTATCGCCTGCTGCAAAAGGATAAGCACCCAGGTACACCCAAGTCCCGTTGGCCGCTGTCTCATCTACGGTAACCGTCTCGGAGCCTCCGCTATAATAAACAGTAAATGAGGCATTCGTTGCCCAATTTTCACTGGCAGCGGTTATTTGCGGAAGCTTATAGTACACACTGTAAGTAACACTTTCCGGCAGCTCAGGCCGCCATTTAATTTTGCTTGTTGCTGTGCCAGCAGTCGATTTGGCATACACATAGTTATCATAATAATAGTCGTTAGCCGTTGTATCCCGTATCCAGACGCCTTCTGTCTCTGCCTCCGTATTATCCACAATGATCGATGATCCCTCCTGCCAATCCGGTTGAACTGGAGTTTCGGTTACTCGATCAGGCAGATAGAGTGTCCGCTTGCGGGTCTGTTTCCCGTTGGATTCCACATAATAAGTGAAGGGCTGGGATAAATCGTTTACCCGTATCGACCATTCCATCGGATAAATCGTATCTGGAATGGTCATGTACGTAATCCCGCCATCCAAGGAATAATGGATCGTCGCTGGTTTTGTCGTTTTTGCCTGTATATAAGCATCGTAGACCGTTTCATCGGGCTTGACGATCAGCATGCCCTTAACCGCATCTATTGGACTGTGGATATCGAAGAAATAGCTTGCATCCGATGGATCAGCAGTTCTGACCTGGTGGAGCGGCACATCAATGTTGAGTCCTTCTACAATGATAGCGGTTATTCCCTTGCTTGAAACCGTGGCTTGAATGATTCCGCCACTCATAACCGCTTGCTCTGGTGTGCCATTGTCACGGATGATGGTTACGGTATAATCTTGTGCCGGGTTGAACCCAATGATTTGCGCATTCAATTCGATCGGAGTCTGGACTTCAGCTGACGATTCGTTGCTTAACCCGATGTAGAATTTATTCCCGCTCTCTCCAGTTATCCAGTTCAATTGAGGATGGTTGGTCTGAATTATCCCCTTAGGCATCCAGAGCCAAACGTTGGAATTACCGTAAAAATGACCTGGTTTATTTCCATAGAGGTGATATTTGAACCATAAAAAATTAGTTTCAAATACAGAAGGAAATGTAATACTTCCATTCGATTTCAACGATTGCTCGCTGATCAGATAATCCATCGTTTGCCCAAGTTGTCCTGGGATATGGTGATAATAGATAGATGTAGCCCCGCTTGGGCCTTCCAGAGGAAACTCCGTTTCAAGTTGGCTAACGACGAAGCCCTTATAGTAATAACCTGGATAACTGGAATATCGTCCTATGACCGAATTATGAGCAATATCCTGCAGCAGTTTATCACCTGTATAGAGCGACAATCTCAGCATGAATGGAGCTTCCTGAGCATTCATCCGATAATAGCCAGTTGTACTTCCCGCTTCAAACGTCAATCCATTGGGAGAGACAAGCCAACTATCCGCTTGTACGCCTCCGGCTACATCTTCTGGGAGCTTGATCCGAGGATATTGATATTTACCACTTTCCGGCCAATGGAACGACTCCGCGTAATTATACGTCTCAGGCTGCGGAATCGTAACGGTACCTTCAGGAACCGGACGAGCAACGAACATCGTTGCATACCGTTTGGCTTCCTTATAAGCGGCATTCAAGTATTTGGGATCCTGAGTTTCCTCGTAAAGCTCCAAAATCTCCATCCACAGCTTACTATAATAATAAATGAACTCATTTTTACTCACATTTACGGATGCAGGCGTATCAATATGCTGGATGATATAGCTGTCGGCTGCATCCTTGGCATCCTGTAAATACTGGGCATCTCCCGTCATACGATACATCATCAGGGGCTGAATGACAGGACCCCGGTCTTTCTGGTCAGGATCACGCACGAGGTACTCTTCCTGTGCCAGCGCCCCAATTCCTGCCGAAGTTCCCATCATCTGATTGACAGCGGCTACGCTTGAATAATCAAACGGCAAGGTTGCCATTTTCCATAACGACGGTACACCGTATACTGGCTTCTGCGTCGGCGACCAGCCTATACCATTTCGCGATAAGCCATACTGGACGGACGGCAATGCTCTCGTATCGTAAAGCTGGTCATCCCCAGTCAAATAGTAAGCCCCCAGAAGAACCGCATTCGAACTTGTTCGAACACTATCCTCGTTTTCGATGTCAATAAAGCCCTTGGCACGGCTCCACCATCCGCTGGGTGACGGGACATAATTAACAGAGTCATCCCCTTGCGGCTCTATCTTTAGTAAATCGATCATATTGAACATCGCATCAGTAAGCGACTGATCTGATACATTTTCCCGGTATGCGGAATAACCGTACTCATTCCGAAGAACATCCGCGTAGGACTCATACAAATTACTTTTTTGAACGATTAGTCCCATATGAAATTGATAAGTGTTTTCTGCGGTCATTTGCGAATAAGTCCCTAATTGAGGAGCATACAAGATTGGCTGCACGCTGCCTTCGTTGTTGACAAGGCTCATGCCAAGCCTTTGTTTGGTAATGCCTCCCGTCGGTTCAAATTCAACCGGAAGCTCATCCAAAGGTACAAATACCCCATACGTCAATGGATTCCCCAAACCGTCATTCTTCTCAACCAGACTCATCGGAGCGCTTAGCTCCCTTAAGCTTGTTGATTCCACCGAACCTACCATTTTGGCATGTGACCTGAAACCATTTAACACTTCATTGACGCCTGAGATTTGCTCTGTTGTGAAGGACTGATAACCGATGACATAATTGCCATCCCTGCGAGGTGTAAAGGCGAAGGAAACATCAGGTTTCTCCCCTGACATGGACCAGTTCACTCTTAAATCGTAATCGCTTTCATGTGAAGAATCTGTTAATATCGCCGTGTGGCTGTCAGGGAAATCAATCTCGTCGAATGTAATCCAGCGTTTGTTCATCGTATCGTAGTAATTGGTCAGACTCCCCGCATTCCCATCCAATAAGACCCATTGCTCTTCAAGTCTTTCCTCCACATTATTGACAGGCACCCAGTTCCCCGTATCCGTGTCCCTGTAGAACATATCACGAACGATGGATTTGCCACCATCCCAAGCTGCTTCAAAGAAGGTTGCTTTATAGCTGGCATTCTCGATGCTGCCTTTTTCCGTGTAACTGAGATTCGCCAATGTACGGCTGCGCAGCGGAGGCAACGGTGGAGCTTGCTGCCGGATATTCCCTTCAAACTTGACCGCATCGGCCCGCGTAATGATCTTTCCGGTCGTAGGTTGCGTTCGAGTCAGTCTGACAAATTCGCTATCATCACCACTGAAATAATAGGACCCCAAATCAACCCATCCGGCCGATGGGCCCGACGAGGGCCTCAGATCCATAAACATGACATCCGTAATCCCATTGTGAACAATTTCAATTTTAACATTACTGTCTGCTTTATCCGCCCAATCAAGCTTGTTGAATGAAATTTTCGCCGTCCCTGCTTCCAATCGCGGATTCCATGTGATGCTTCTTCCTACTGCATCGGTAAATTTGGAACTGGAATTATTATATCCCTTCACTCCCGTACTTGTAGTCCAATAAGGAGCGGAGAACCCGTTATTTGCGTTATCTACATCAGTGGTGACGACATCATCAATCGTGATGCTTCCATCATCAATGATGATCGTCTTATACGGCTCTTTTTGCTGAATATTCCCTTCGAACTTGACCGCATCAGCTCGCGTAATTATCGTGCTGGTTGTGCTGGTAGACCGAGTTAATCTAACGAATTCTTTACCAACTCCGGAAAAATAGTACTCTCCCAAATCAACCCATCCCGCAGGAGCACCAAATGAAGGCCGCAAATCCATATAGAGAACATCCGTCGTTCCATTGTGGACAATTTCAATTTTCACATTGCTATCTGCTTTATCTTCCCAGTTAAGTTTGTATAACGAAATTTTCGCCGTTCCCGCTTCCAGTCGTGGATTCCAGGATATCGTTCTGCCTGCTGTACTCGTATATTTAGAACTGGAGTTATCATATCCCTTCACCCCTGTACTTGTGGTCCAATTTGGAGCTGAATATCCGTTATTCTCGTTATCCACATCAGGTGTCACAACATCATTGATCGTGATGCTCCCGTCATCGATGATAATCGTCTTATACGGTAAGGGCTCCGCGTATGCGGTCCTTATTCCGACTAGGCTGAAAGGAACTAATATCGTCACGATGAAAACGATTAAGAAAAACAGCTTCCTTTTTATCATACAACTCACAGCCTCCCTTGTGTTGATAACGCTTTCAAAATAATATTGCCCTCCTTTGTTCAAAGATCGTAAAGAAGCAATTAGCCTTATTCTTCTGGCTAAGCCCGCTCTGTCGGTTTTATCATAGCATGTTACAGAACTGTGAAATTTCTTTAATTTTAAGAATTTCTTATAAGATTTTAAGCAAGAAGAAACGACTTTGTCGTCCTTTAAAAAAGAGACCTACATCATAACTGCCCGCTCAACTGCAGTCAGTTATGATGTAGGTCTACCAATTGTACACAGCCTAATGATTAATTATAATGGCGGCTGCACTAATAACAACTTCCCAAGCTGAATCACCGTTTGATCATACCAATCGGGATGCTGCCTAACGTGCTCTCTACTTCTTTCATTGCCGCATGCTTCAAACACGGCCGCTTTGTCTGTCTTCTCGGTATCGATTTCAAAGCGAACCGTATGTTTTCCATTCGGGAGCTCCGGCAAGAATACATACTGATTTCGATTATGATCGTTGTGTAGTGTGAATCGATCGACAATAAAGGGTTCCCCACCATCCACCGACACCTTCAATCTGCCAGAATCAGGCCCCCCGATATCGAATAACCCGATATGGGTGCCTTCGAACTGCACCGTAATAGCCTCTCCAGGATCGACTGCTCGCCATAGGCCCGGGAACAACCAATTGTACTCGCGCACTAAAGCAAAATCCTCGGGCGTCATGTAAGACCATCCTGTGGAAAAACTAGTGAGACTATCCAGTGACAGCATGGTCGCATATTCCCAAGGATTAGCCGGAACCAACGGGTTCTGAGGTAAGTGATGTACTAACCTTCCCTGATGACCTCTGAGTTCGCTAATTGCCTCAAATGACCGGGTAATCGTATCCGTGTAAATCTGGTGTCCTTCGGGAATAGTCGGATGGATCGAATCATGCGTAAAAACAACAGCTCCAGAAATGGACACGTCTTCCCTTGAGGTAAAAACGAGTTTTCCCTCCGACACCAAGTGACTGACCGCTACGCCCAGATGAATCGAAGGAATACCATAATAGTCGGCCACTTCCTCTTGCATTAGAGCCCCCTTCTGGTATTCCCCAGACTGAAATAAGGCCACATCCCGCTCCTTCAGCGTATAAACGAACAGGATATCGGTAAACCGGCTCCGCTTGCGGATCTGCCGGACAATCCCTTCGATCCGCGACTTGGATTCGGGATCTCCGCCATCGTTACCGACAAATTCAACAAATACTAGATCAGGCCGATGACGCAGTACATCTGTCTCCAAACGGGCACAGCCCAAATCCGATCCTGTCCCATTAATGCCTGCATTCACAGAGCGGATATCCGCCTTAGGATATTTCTCACGAAGCCAATCCGCCGTCATGACCCTGTAGCCTTCAGAACGGGTATTACTGCCGCCGAAATAGACGATTGTTACGGTATCCCCATTTTCCAATTTCTGAATTATATTGGGGAGCCCATTACGTGGGAATAATTCCTTCATCGTTACTTCACCTGACCTCATTTATCAATTTTTGGAGCAAACAATTTTACAGCAAACACTTCAAAATAAGGCGAACCATACGTTGCGCAGAAATTAATCCGGATTCGGGTTACACGTTTCGCATCCACCTTATGTTTATTCAACGTGAGATAATTCCCACGAGTTATGATTGTCCTCTCGGTTCCGTCTTCCAAGGTCAAGGTCATATCATAATCTTGGATAAGGGATTCGATCGGGTCGTTGAAATGCTCTAAATCCAGCTGCGAATTAAAAACAAGATGGATTTCGTCCAGATTTTTGGGGCTTGCAAAATTGAAATTCAACCATTCCTGTCCTTCCGTACGTTCAGAAATCCAGCCGTTCGGTTGACCATAAGGTCTGGAGTAGCCATTGACGACATTCTCAGGAAAATACATATTCTGAGCTGGCATCAGGTCCTTAAAGCAAATGCTCTTATTAAATTTCTTCAGCCTGGACGGCTCTTCCGGCTTATAATGGAAGCTGACAGCTCCTGTCAATTTCTCTTCATTACCGTATATGGCAAGGCTCGCCGTGCCCTCCAATACGATGTAGATTTTGTCGTCAGCCGGTTTCTTGCAGTTCAAGTCTAGCGTAATCCAGTCGTCATGACCGGCTGTAATAACCAAGCGGTAGTCTCTCAACTCGCTGGTTGGAATGTAGTTTTCCTTCCGTTCCCCGCCAAACAGCTTCACAAGTAGAGTTTCCGAATGATTGGACCTATTTTTAATTTTGATCCGTACACTTTCAGCCACGGATGTCTGAATCGGCAAGACCAAACATAACCCTTTTTCTAAGGGGATCTCTTCGGTTGGGTGAAGATTATCATAGCTGCGCTGAGAAGAGGCACGAATAGTTAATCCGTCAGCGAAGTAAGGATTCAATTCCTCTTGAAGCCCTACAATCGTTTGGCCATCTCGGAGCAGCAGCGCCTGCAGCTCCTCCATATGAGCTTCGACTATGGCCGCAGGGTCTATCTCATATTTCAAGCATAACGAAGCAGCCGTTCCAACTGCCTGCCCCATACAACCGCAGGTTGCCATTACCCTAGTAGATCCGAAAGCCACATGGGTAGCACTTATATTGCGACCAGCGAACATAAGATTAGGAATATTTCGTGAATATAAACTGCGGAAAGGGATATTGTACAATCCTGGCACGAAATTCCATGCTGTAGCCGGCCCCTCATCGTAGACGCCCTTATTAGCATGTAAATCCATATACCATCCACCGACGGAAACAGCATCTTCGAAATGCGGCTTTGCTGTAAGATCGTTCTGAGACAACATGTGGTCACCTATGAACCGCCTTGATTCCCGCTTTCCAGGAATCGGGCATACATAATCCAAGATGAGATTGTCTACATCATCAAATTCGCCGCTATTTTTGATATAATCCCAAATCCCATATACCAATTTCCGCAGTTCTAATGCGATGTCTTCATTATTCTTGATAATATCCATATGTCCGCCATATTCAAGCCACCACAATCCGCCAAGCCCGTTGATTTTTCTTGGTAAAGACCGATGGTTTAAGCCTTTTCTGATGCTATCGAAGAAAGCCAACTTCGTAATATCATATGCAAAGCCAGGCCTTTTGTATGGAACGGAATATTCTACGTCACGGGCTTGAAACAGGATCGTATCACCCATCGTGTAATGGTCTGCCATTTCAGGAGCCAATTCTTCCTTGTATTCATGCTTCGCTTCTCTCCCCCACCGGAAGAGAGCACCCGCTTGATATCCGATAACTCCATCTCCGGAGCAATCGATGTAGGCTCGGCTTTCAAAACGAAATTTTCTTTCGGAAGCCAATTGAAGACCCTCCACCCATTTAATCCTACCGTTCTCCATGCCCGTTTCATGCACGCATGTATTCAGAAATAGAGAAATGTTAGGCTCAGCATAAACCATATCCAACAAGACCGTATCCGAAAGCGAAAGCATAAGCTTCTTGTTGTATAACGGATTATAGTGAAAAATCTTCAACTTGAGTTCTTCCACCAATCCGCCCTCACGTGCATAATAGGATGGACTGTTTCCGAGATATGCTGACCCGTTGATATGAACCCTGACCTCGCTGCTCGCATTTCCTCCAAGAACCGGGCGATCATTAATAAGTGAAACCTGCAGCCCTTGACGTGCGGCAGCAATGGCAGCGCATATCCCAGCAATACCTCCGCCTACGACGGTTACATCTGCTTTAATAAGCTCCATTTTGATAACCTCCATGATTAGATCCTTCTATCATGGTAAGCCTTTTGATGCCCTTTTTTTTACATGATTTCACGAGAAATTTATACATTTTTTGCAACCTTATTTGGATTCATACCGTGTCATTTTTATCCGATATTGCTTAGGCGTATCACCCGTATATTCTTTAAATAATTTGCAAAAATAACCTTCATTCACAATTCCTACTTCCTCACACAATTCTAATAAAGAATAATCCTGAACATTTAACAGCTCGAGAGCTAAGAGGATTTTTTTACGATTGATGTAGCTGATAACGCCCTCGTTCATTGTTTTTTTGAATAAGCTGCTGAAATACGATGGAGCTAAATTCACTTCCTCGGCAATCACCTCGAGCGTTAATCTCTGTTTCAGGTTTTTCTCTATAAACCGCATAGCACTCATGATTTCTATACGATGTAAAAGTTGGCCAGCGTGTACATATTCGAAGGTAAAGTCGCCAATATAGGCAAGCTGCTCCCGAAATGTCATGAATTTTATGGGAAACTCTGATACATCCGTGGTCAACGAGTTCCCCGATTTAAATTTCGCAGTAATGTCTCTGTACAAGTCTTGAAGCATAGGTGCCATGATGGACTTATGAATTTTATAATTCGTCACAAATTGGTTTAAATCAGAGAGTTCTTTCTCCAGCTCTTCCTTAGAGACTTTCCTTTGTACCCATGTGAGAAAATCAGCCAGTTTCAGCTGAAAGTCCTCCTTTTTGTCATTGCGGTATTGGAACCGATGCATGGGTGTTTTTACTACTTTCTCGGTATGATAATAGAAATCATCACTCACATTTTGTGCTTCCGTGTATGCTTGTTTGATGGATTCCCAGCCTCGGTGCGGACCTCCAAAAGCGACGGATACTCTTTGATTCAAATATTGATGTATATGGGAGACGATCTGCCCCCCCAATGTCTGGCAATCATATTCCGTTTCCAGATCACTGCGATTATTTTCCCAGGAAAGAAAGCCAATAAAACGATTATCGGATAGATCCGCAGCTACACCACTGCCACCATTCATCACCGTTTCTTCGATTATATTTGTAATCGCATATCTCAAGATGTTTTGATCAGATGCTGAATAATCGTTTCGGAAACTTTCATACATATTCATTTCGACAATGAAGCAGCGATAGTTGGCTTGAAAGAAATGGAACTGCATACGATTGGCAAAATCCGATGCCCGATGAGAAGGAATTTCGCCTCTGATAAGCTCGTTAAAAAATTGCTTGCGGACTCTATATTTATTTTCAAGCACGGATACGTTTAATGATTGAAATTCCGCTTCTTTCTTCTTAACCTCATTTAAAATCCCGGCTGCCTTATCTAAAGCTCGATTCAAATCCGCGTCCCTGAGCGGAACCTTAACAATGTACTCCAACACGTTGGCTTGAATAGCTCTCTGGGCGTATTCAAAGGATGAATAAGCGGTCAAAAGAATGAATTGGGTATGGGGAAGCTTTGGCTTTAGCTGCTCAATCATGGAAATCCCATCCATACGCGGCATGACGATATCAGATATCACGATATCCGGCTTAAGCTTTACGATATCCTCTATCCCCTTCAGCCCATTATTCGCTTTTCCCACTAAAAGAAATCGCTTATCCCTATGGGAGAGCTCGTTAAAAAACAATTCCAATCTCTGAATGATTAGATCTTCATCGTCAACAATGAAGCAGGTGTAGTCTCTCACCATCATGCATCTCCTTTAAACGAGCCTGCTGGGAATAAGGCGCGAACACGGGTTATTTCCTTAGGTATGCTTAAGATTTGGAGCCCGAACTGTTCTCCGTAGTGAAGTCTGATTCGTTCATGAATATTATTTAACCCGATTCTTTTCCGTTTCACTTCTACATCACTCGGATCTGAAATCAAAATATGTTTTATTATATCAGTTGGAATTCCTTCACCTTGATCAACTACTTCTATGATGACGATGCCTCCTTCCCTGTAAGCATGAATAGTAATAGGACCTTCGATCCCCCCTCCGTTATAACCATGGAAGATACTATTCTCCACAAGGGGCTGCAGCAGCATTCGAAAAACCGGAAAATCTATTAACCCTGCTTCGATATTTTCAATCAAGTGGAAGTTCCTGTTATATCGAATGTTCTGGATCGCGATATAGTCCGATACATTTTGCAATTCCTGACGTAGTGAAACCTTCTCAGAAGCATCAGCTATCCCATATTCCAATATTGAAATGAGAGACTCGATCACCACATCTACTTTCTCTATTTTTCCGAGTCGTATGACATTGCTGATAGAACCAAGCGTGTTATACAGAAAATGAGGGTTTATTTGAGACTGAAGCACTTGGATTTCCAGCTTCCGCTCATGTTCATTATGTAGCTCCGCTCCCCGTATCAGTTCCACAATTTGCTGCAGCATACGATCGAATGCTCGGGAGAGATCTCCAAACTCATCGTTTCGGTTAATCGATATTGTAGTTGTGAGGAGGCCTTTCTCCACACGCTTCATTTTTGTTTTGAGCGCATAGAGAGGGGTCCTTATATATTTGGCAATAAAAAAGGAAATGAATAGACTTAAGAGAAGACCTGCAGCTAGAAGCCCGATATAATAGGTTTCCAATCTGGACAAAGCAGCTTTCAAGCGTGATTCATCGTTGATCGAGATGATGGTCCAGTTGAATTTTTCAGTCGGTTTTTTCAGAAGGGAGACCGGAATACCATCTGTGGTATGCAGTTGGAGGCTTGTTTCTGTAGTATTAAGAATTTGTTCCGCTGACGTTTCCCCGATTGAAAAAGTATGATCTTGAATATTCATTGGTCCTTTATTTTCCGAAAATCCGGCAATGATTTTTCCCGATGCGGTGATTAGAGCCAAATCCATTTGTTCTTTTTTATTAATCTTGAACAAGGTTTCTTCAATGGCGTTTAGATCCAAATCTACCGCAATGGCCATAGGAAACGGAGCATCGTTCAGATATCGAACCATCGTAACTGTCCAGCCGGAATATTTAGATTTGTAAGGATCACTGACAAATGTAGTCCTTCTGTTCTCGTCAGCCGCATCAAACAAAGGTCCTCTTTCAGCTAAAGGTTCATCAAATATTCGGGTAGGTGTACTCCCACCTAGAATGGATAAATCGCTTTTGATCAAATATATATTGCTGACATAATTACTGTTGAGTTCATACAGCTCTCTTAATTGCTTTTTAATCACGTCTGTATTGTCGATGTTGGCTTTCACCGATGTTTCGACCGAGAACAGGATCGTCTGGAAGGATGAAAAATTAACTGTGAAATACTGATCTACCTTGTCAAGTATTTGGTTGGTGTAATAAATGTCAGTGGTTCTTATTTCTTTTTGGACATAGTGATAAGACAATTGGCTTATCAAGATTATACAGCTTAATACAAATGCAAACACGATAAAAAATAATTTTAAAGGCAAGCTGATTCTTCTTCGCATCTATCATCTTCCTTTTAAATCTGTATTAAACAAATAATAGCATATGATAAGAAGAAACGCCTTAGGCGTCCTTTTTAAGGACGATAAGCGTTTCTTCGAAAATAGAAGGATAAAGTATAAAGTAAAACTTATACTTTCTTATATTTCAATAAAGAGAGGGGCTATTTATAGCCTCTCTCTTTGTTTAAAAAATAAGAATTTATATGCTTCGCGCATAAATGTTCCTTATCTTTCTCGCCGAAACGGTACCGTCCTTTAAAAGGACGGCGAAGCCGTTTCTACTTGATTTACTTGATTAAGCCCGCTTCTTTAAATTGCTTGATTACTGTGTCCTTATATTTCTGCATGTCAAACTTGGTATCCAACGTATTGAGGAAATTCTCCCAGTTAGAAAGAGGTTCTTTTCCAGTCATAAATTTGACCAAGCTTTCATTAATGTAACGTTGGCGGTCAGCTGCCAATGAATCGCTCGGGTCTTCAGTCAATAAATTCCCGGGCAACGTAGCCGCCACGTATTTCTGATTGTTCTCAAATGCTTCTGCCGTCTTAGGATTCTGGAAGCTGAAGTACTCAGCATCATCACCACGACGCGGCATTCTATAATGGTCAACCCATAGGTACTTTTCTTTCATTTCCTTTGATAATTCGGAGGTTTTATTCTTGATCTTGCCGTCTACCAAATCCCAATGAATCCCTTTAATTCCGTATGCGAAATTCGGATATGCTTCTTTGTCCGTAAAGAGATAATTCAGCATGGACAAGATCCGAATGATTTTGTCTTTATCCGCTTTCTTGGATATGGCCCATGAATTGCCTTGGAACGATTTTCTCTCTACAATTTGATCACCATAAGGACCTGTCATTGGAGGAATGACGATCCATTCAGGCACCTCTCCACTGATTTCTTTCATTTTCTGCTGATAATCCGGTTCCAGCCTGCGGGCATCTCTTATCATGAAGCCAACTTTACCCTTAAATAACTTTTGGTCCAATAAATCGGGAGTATTCATCGTCACCCAGTCTGGATCTACAACTTTGGCTTCCATCATTTTATTAATATAAGCGAGCGCCTCTTTCATTTTTGGGTCGGTATACAGGAACACCGGTTCATTGTCTTTCACATCAATGGCTGATGGAGGATTGACGCCAAACATCCACATCAAACTATCGAAGCCGTAGGTTTGCAGATTGCCTTCTTTATTCATGCCGCCTATGAATCCGTACGTATCATTTTTGCCATTACCGTCCGGGTCTTTCTCTGTAAAGGCTTTCATAACTTCGAATAACTCGTCAGGTGTCGTTGGCACTTCCATATTCAGCTTTTTCAGCCAATCATTGCGAATGAAGAAGCTTCGACTGATACCATTTACATTATCATAACCTGGAACCCCAATGGTTTTTCCTTGATAGGACATCGCCTCCCAGGAGTCGTTGCTAAAACGTTTCTGTAATTCAGGAAATTGATCCAGATACGGTGTCAAATCCGCAAGAACGCCTTGATCATAATATTGCGCGAGATCAGCCCGGCTCTTCAAGAAAATCAAATCTGGAATATCTCCTCCAGCAATGAGCGTATTTAATTTAGTCGTTGCTTGCCCTGATTGAGGAATCATCATTTCTAAGTCGATATTTACTGCTTTCTCCAACATTTGGCGTTGGATATCTTCTTCACGGGGAGGAATCGGAGCAGCAGCATTGAAAGTTCCTTGGTTAAACATCGAAATTTTCAATTTGGTTTCAAAGGGGCTAGACTGGCCTTGTGAAGTACCCGTAGCTGACGATGTAACCTCTTTTTTGTCCCCACATCCTGACAATACCGTTCCCACACCGACCATTGCTGTCAGAATAGCAAATGTAATCGCTTTACGTTGCATAATGACCTCTCCTTTGCTTCTATATTATCACGGTTTCCCCGTAACAACTCAGGTTGGAATTTCTTTTAACCTTTAACTGATCCCAAGAGTACACCTTTGGTAAAATGCTTTTGCATAAATGGGTAAACGATCAAAATCGGAACTGTAGTCACGACAACTGCTGCCATTTGTATAGCGAACGTACTAACAGCTCCGGTATTGGCAAGCGAATCAGCACTTTGTGTTGCGACGTTAAGCAGAATGTTGCGCAAGATCACTTGAAGCGGCATTAAGTTGGAATCATTGATATAAACAATAGCATCGAAGTAACTGTTCCAATGTCCTACTGCGTAAAATAAGGAAATTGTGGAAAGGACGGGCAAGGACAAGGGTAAAATGATCCGCCATAAAGACTGAAGCTCACTTGCACCGTCTACCCTCGCTGATTCCTCGATTTCAGCAGGCAATTGCTCGAAAAAGCCTTTAATGATCACCAGATTAAATGCACTAATGAGATGTGGAATAATCAATACCCACGGACTGTTTAGCAATCCTAGTGAGCGGACTAGTAAATAAGTCGGAATTAATCCTCCCCCAAACATCATGGTAAAGACAATGAATAGTAAAAATGGGCTTCGACCCGGCAAATATTTTTTGGATAACGGATATGCCGCTATTACCGTAAAGAACACATTGAGAGCAGTACCTACTATCGTTCGAAACAATGTAATTTTATACGCCTGCCCGATACCATGGGAAATGAATACTTCTTTATAGGCTAGAAAGGTAAAGGATTCTGGTATAATAACAATTCCTCTTCTTAACACTTCCGATTCTGGCGTCACTGAAACAGCAACCACATATAGAAAGGGCAGTAAGCAAAGTAGAGCTAGCAAAATAAGAATAAAATAAACGACTGCTTGCCAGACCTTTTCTCCGATTGTCAAATTAATCATATTGATAACCACCTCACCAAATTTGCCCATCGAATTTTTTGGCGAGCTTATTGGCTGCCAACACTAAAACAAATCCGATGACCGCTTTAAACAATCCCACAGCAGTAGCCAAGCCAATCTTAAGTCGCTCGAGCCCTTCACGGTATACCCATGTGTCGATAATGTCGATCTTCTCCTGATTAAAGCTGTTGGCAAACATGAATATTTGGTCAAAACCAGCATCCAGAATATGGCTTAATTTTAGGATCAGCATCAGAATCATCACGCCTCGAATGCCGGGAAGTGTTACATGCCATAGCTGTCTCCACTTGGAAGCGCCATCAATTCTAGCCGCTTCATATAAACTTGGATCGATCCCTGCTAATGCTGCAAGGTACAATATCGCTCCCCATCCAATATCCTTCCATATTTCAGATAAGATGATCAGCAGTCTGCCCCAGGCAGGTTCCGTTAGGAATGAGATGGGTTCAACTCCAGCTTCCTTCAAAATCATGTTAAAAAGACCATCTCCTGGGGCTAATAATGCCACCATCATTCCATAAACAATGACCCATGATAGAAAGTGGGGTAAATAAGTAATCGTTTGTACGATTTTCTTAAACCATTGGGTATAAACTTCATTGAGCAGCAAAGCAAGTATGATAGGAGCTGAGAAACCGAACAACAGCTTATACAGGGATATGATAATCGTATTTCTCATGATGTCCCAGAAATAAACGCTGTTCATAAAATCTGTGAAATTTCTAAATCCCACCCATGGGCTATCCCATAGTCCCAAAGCTAGGTTATAGTTTTTAAAGGCAATAATGATTCCCGCCATAGGAATGTATTTGAATACGGCAAAGTAAACTAATGCCGGGAACAAGAGAGCGTACATCACTTTATACTTTTTTATCGTTCTTATCCATGAGTTCCGCTTTTTGGAGAGGGGAATGGCGTCCGCTGCCAATTTCGCTTGCATATCATCACCTCGTCTTTATTTGTATTTGTATAATAGCATCCCCCTATTGGATAAATTTCTGTAATTTCAAGAATTTCTTATAAGATATTAAGTAAGTGAGGCTTTTGAAAATTCCAACACACTGGGCTTTTTCAATCTCCTCATTTCTTATTTTTCTCCTTGTCTTGCATAACAAAAAAAGCCCTATAAATATTGGGCTTAACTTAATGAGTCATACTTTTTATATAAAGCATCCACGTATTTTATTTTCCATTACTAAAAACTACATTCATGTCTATGATATTAATCCAGACTTTTCTTTTAATTCATAAAATAAAACGGACACTCATATTGGTGTCCGTTCTTAGTAATACCTGTCCCTTGCATAGGTGTAAGGAGAATTAGTTCATCAGAGGAAGACGGCATATACATATAATACCCTGCCGTATCAGCGGAAAAATTTACACTCATAGATATACTCCAACTTAATAAGCTTAGCTATATTTTTAAATAAATCAATAAATGCTTAGGACTAAGACAAAATTCCTTTAACAAATAATGAGACACTGTGCTTGTAGAACTCTTCCTCGGTGACGAGTAGGGATTGATATTGCTGGTGAATCAGCTCGCTCATCTGAAATCCGTAGCACATCGAGAGAAAAGACATCGCGACAAGACGCTCATCCTGTCTGGCTATAACTTTTTTATTCTGAAAGCGTTGAAAATATTCAACCAGCAAGGAGTGAAGCTTCGCCGGCGGATCGGCTAGCGCTCTGTCTAATTCGGGAAGCATTCCTTTGTCGCGGATGCCAATCAAAATGATGTCCGCATTTTTATGGAAAAACAAACGGTACTGCTGGCTAACATTCAGCAGATCAACTTCCGGATTATCGGTCGCGTCCTCTTATAACAGCTTCTCAAATTGCGGGATATCCGAATGTCTTTCAATGATAGCTTCCAATATGCCTTACTTAAAGTTTGCATTGTATTTCTCCTTTTGCATATGTTAATCCTATTCTACTACAAGTTTTGCATATGCAGCAGGGTCGGCGTTCATCATTTTGATAAACGTTTTTTAAGGCAAATCGCTTCTTTTTTCACAGCGGCTTGGTTCCGTAATCTTGACATGATCATGCACCAATTGCGTGAGCGTGTCTAATTTATAAAATGTAATCTGGATTCGGTCAGAGGGAAACAGCCATTGTTCGGTCTCGATTGCGCAGCAATTCGGTACCGTCCCCATTCCTATAATCGTGCCCGGGAGCGCCGTGAGAACTTTGAGAACCTCCTCCATCAGTTTTGCAGGGTGAGCAGCATACTCGGATGTGCTTCCCTTCCAGTGCAGTCTCTCCCCGATGTATACATCCACATCCAGTACCAGCGGATTATCGATTTCATCCGGCGTAACCAGAAATGGTCCTATGTACGGCATATAGCGAAGAGGGAACCCTCAATTGGGTAAAAGTGCTTGATCGCATTATTGATGAAATTAAACCCGAAATCGTTGTTCCAGGACATGGCGCCATCTGCGGCTTGGACTTCGTGAAGGAGCAGAGAGATTACCTCCTGAACCTGATCAGCGAGTTCAACAAGCATTACAATGATGAAATTGATTCCTTGTCCCTGACCAAGCAAATTGATATTTCCCGCTTCCTTCATTGGATTCAGCCAGAACGCTTGTATGTTACAGTGGATATCCTATTGAAAAGCAAACGAAGATTACCACCCCTTCCAGTTTGGAACGAGGTGCCTGCTAAGCTGGAAGACATGAAAGCTTTTTTGGCTGGAAAATAAGGCAATCAGATCAAGCCATGGGACCCTATGAGTGTTTGGCAAGAATAGCAATTTGAAGCTAGCCTACGAAAAACAAAAGAACGGCCCTGTCGCAAACGATGCGAACAGACAAATGACCCTCAAGATAATCTTGTGGGTCATTCTTTAGTAGGTTAGTTTTGGTGACTCTAGAAGAAAATATGATTTTTAAAAAAACTTTAGGATTTTATAGCCCTCAGACATTCGATTTTCTAGCCTCGCGAAGTAAGTGACGCTCGGATAAATTGAATTGCGGTTTTACCTTTGCGGATAAACAACCTTTTTCGGCAATCGGTACAAAGTTCTCCAAAATTCAAATTGGATAGATCGAGCATAAGAAAGTCACCCTCACCCGGCAAGGTGGTAATTATAGGCAGAGTTATTAAACCTTTACGAGGGCTATAGAAAATGTTATTTTGTTTGAATTCATCTGAAGTAAGCTGGAGATATTTCCCCTTCGGGTTACCTCTGATTTCTTTAAGTAACATAGTTACAAGAGGTGGAGTTTGGGGAAGTTGAGGTTACTAAATCATCAGTCATCAACTTCTCCGATCATTTGCTGTTCAATTTTTTTCATCTCATAAAAATAACCTTTTTGTCTCATCAACTCCGAATAGGAACCCGTTTCGACAACCCTGCCTTGGTCCATGACCACAATCTGGTCCATCTCCTCCAAGCCGGTAAGCCGATGACAAATCAAGAGAAGCGTATCATCAGCCGCCTGTGCGTAGAGATGCTTAAAAACATGTTGCTCAGTCACATAATCAAGTGATGAAGTTGGTTCATCCAGAAACCATAACCGTCCTTTGCGGAGCATCGCTCGCGCCAGAGCCAGTCGCTGCTTCTCGCCGTCTGACAGATTCTCCCCTTTTTCATACACCCTATCAGTCAAAGATGTATCGGGCAGCTGCATTTTAGCCAGCACGTCCAACAATTGTTCGTCAGCATGTTCTTCTCCATTCAGCAGCAGGTTGTCCCGGATCGTTCCCCGGAAGAAATGACTTTGCTGAAACACCACATTAGCCGTTTTCCAAATGCTCGCCTCATCCAGTTCTTTTATCGAAATATCGTTTAAACGTATGTCTCCAGTCGTTGGTGTTCGCAGTTTGAGCAGCAATTCGATAATTGTTGATTTTCCTGACCCACTCGGCCCGACAATCGCAGTTTTGGAGCCAGGTAAAATGTGCAGAGACATATCCCTAAGTGCCGGTCTCCATTCCCCTTCATATTGAAACGTAACCCCAGATAGTTCTATCCTAACAGCATCATTAACTGACAAAATGCCGCTTGGCTGCGAAGACTGCTCATCTATGGTTTGTACCGTTTCGGTCAGTCGTTTGGCTGCATGTTCGCTATCCTCTTTATAGGCGGGTAATGTGGCCATAGCCGTCGCTTCTTCAAATACGGTTTGTGATGCCATGACCAACATGGCAAGAAATACGCCTGCAAGCGCTCCTTCCATAATCAAATAGGCACCGAGCGTCAGCACTCCCCAGGAAACGAGAAACGTAACAAAAGTGTGCATCGATTGCCCGCGCAGTAATTGCCCGGCTGCTCGTTGCTGTTCAGTTGCCAATACAGCGGAAGCATGCTGAAGCTGCTCCTCCCGCTGTGCCAATTGCCCGTATACTTTCAAATCTCGGAAACCGTACAACACTTCGGTAACTTCCGTGGACAGCTGCGCCCTCTGCTCACGAACGCGTCCATGTACTCTCCGCTGCCCGAGTAACACAATTCCTGGTACAACGAATGCCGTTATCAGCATACCTAGTACAAACAAAACGGCAATCCAGATCGAAAAGGTAGAAGTAAACAGCACCGTAGCCAAAAATACCATGACGACCATGATCGGAGGATAAGCAACTCGCAAAAAATAGTTTTGCAAACTTTCCACATCCCCAACGATCCGCGCAAGCAGATCCCCGCTTCGATTCTTGTTCAAAATACCAGGCGTTAAAGGAATAAGCTTGGCAAAAAAGGAAGTACGTAAACGGCTAAGCATGGAAAATGTCGCCCGGTGAGAATACAAGCGTTCTCCATAACGGCTCGCCGCCCGAAGCAGACCCAGCAGTTTGACCATTGAGGTTAGTACAATCAAAGTATAAAGTGGTGGCGCAAATACCGTTTGTGAAATTACATACCCGCTCGCGGAAAAGAGTGCCACACCGGCTATGCCGGCAATAAATCCACACAAAATGGAAAGAATGATATCCTTGCGCTCCTGAATCATCGCTTTTGTCAGAACAGCCAGCTCATTCATGAGGATACTCCCCCTTTCCGCTGAACATCAACCATCTCGGCATACTGAGGCAGGCGCTCCATAAGCTCGTCATGCCGTCCAGAGTCCACTAACACCCCATTATCCATAAATAAAATCTTGTCGGCTTGTTGAATTGTATATAATCGGTGAGCCACCGTAATCATCGTAGCCGTTTTTGCCAGTTTGGCAATGGAGCGTTGCAGTACCCGTTCGGTGTGCAAATCCAGTCCAACTGTAGGTTCATCAAACAGAATGATGGCAGGCCGCTTCAAAAAAGCACGTGCCAAGGCAAGCCGTTGCTTCTCTCCACCAGACAAACCCCTGCCTCCTTCGCCAACAAAGGTATCGAACCCATGCTCCAATTGGGCTGTAAGCGCAGCGAGTCCTGCTTCCTCCCCCGCCATCTCAATCTCTGCCTTGGAAATGCTCTCACGAGCACCAATCGCAATATTTTCAGAAAATGTACCTGCAAAAATATACGGATGCTGTGTAATGTAGCTAACATGTTCGAACCAAGAAGACTCATCGTATTGTGAGAGTGGGCTTCCATTCACCAGAACCGTTCCCGTTGCAGGTTTCAGCAAACCGGCGATGAGATGGAGCAAAGTCGTTTTGCCGGAACAGCTTTTACCTACAATCGCAATGTGTTCTCCCGGATTAAACAGGATCCGACCCGTCTTAAGCTCGAATGAATCTGGCGCATACTGAAACCTGAGATGGTCAATTTCCATGGATGGAGGAACTAAAAGATCATTGGTATGGGCAAGCTCCAATTTGCTTATCTTGTCGACTCTACCCTTGTTGACGTTCTCGTCGATTCCCTCGAAGGTTAATGTTCCTTCATTGCCTTTCGCGTCCATGCTCTCCCCTGCCGTTTCTTCAAGCATCTGTTCCACCTTACGAACTGCCCCCATACTTGTTCGGCCACTGTGAAAGGCCGTTCCCGTATTCTTTAACAGGTTGTAAAACTCGGGAACGAGCAGCAAAACGAAAAAAGCGGTGTGGAACGTCATAGATTTGAAAACGAGCAACTGGATAGCCAGTTCGAGAGCTACAATGCCGATGCTTAGCATCACGATCGATTCCAGCATGAAGGTGTTCGTAAACGCAATCTTCAAAATGCCCATTGTGGCATCACGGTAACTCAGGCTACTGTGTTCAATTTTCTGTTGCTGACGGTGTGCCCGTCCAAATATTTTTAACGTCACCAGCCCTTGAAGAGAATCCAGAAACGTCCCCGAAAACTCAGCAAGTTGTGCATATTTTTCTTCAGATTTGTTCTTCGTTTTCAGCCCTACCAAAATCATGAACAGCGGGATGAATGGAGCTGTAAACAATAGAATGAAACCTGTGTTAGCATGTTGGATAAAAGTAACGACCAAAATTAGAATCGGGATGATAGCAGCTTCCATCATCCGCGGCATGTACTGACTGAAATAACTATCAGCCTCATCCACAGCATCCAGAGCAATACTGACCTTCCCTCCTGTCTGTCCACGAAGGGTTGACGGCATGGAAGCGTGGGTCAAGTTTTGCAGCACAGCCGCTCGCATATTCGTCTTGGCAGTGGCAGCCATGTGCAAACCAACTTTACCGTTTGCATACGACAACAGTGTGCGTACAGCCATAACAGCCAGAAGTATGCCAAGCAACAGGATAACCGATGAAAATGAAGCTCTCTCCACAAAAATCCTTTGGACTGCTTCAGCAAGCAGCCCTGCCTGACTCACAATAGCTGTACCAAGAGCAAGCGAAATGACCGCGAGGAGGGTCATATTTTTCCTTTGTGAAGACATTTGCTGAGAAATCAGACTGGATTTCCTCTTCACAGATCACACCTCCTTTATATATAGGCTTGTAGAGAACCCTCAAACATGCCGTAATGGATTAATCAGCTTTATTTTTTCCCTTTTACATAATCCGCATCAAACAGGAAGAGTTTGAAGACCAGAATAAGGGATGGGATCAACAGGCATAGACCGCCGATAAATACAACAACTAACGCCAAGCCCATTGCTGGTGAAGTTGCACTGCTCTGAATCGTGATATACGGATCAAGAATATAAGGGTATTGCCCAATCCCATACGCGAAAAAAGCACAGAAAAATTGCAACATGATGCATATGAAAGCTAATCCGTAACGGCGTCCGTTATATAACAGCCACATCGCGATCATGAAGAAAGCAACGGAAAGTGCCAAGAGCCACCATAAATCCATCATATTTTGAAAATGCCGTTCATTGTGTTGGCCCAAATAGATAAATGCTGTCAGTGCGAGAATTATCGTCGGTGTGCTCCAAAACAGGGCGTAGTTCCGCATCAGCTTCAACGCGGAATGATCCTCTGCACGAGATGCGTAAAAAGTCAGAAATGAGCCGCTTATGAACAAAACGGACACGATTGCCAGTCCAACGATGCTCCACGATAACGGATTGGTAAACAGCGCCCAGTAATCCAGAGAAACTGACTCAGCCTGCTTCACAATAAAGCCGCCTTCAGACAAAGTTAGCGCCACTGACAACGAAGCCGGAATAAGCAGGCCTGTAGCTCCGTACAAAAAAAGATAGACTATGTTTTTCTTGGAACCATAATTTTCAAAAGCATAGAACGAACCGCGAATCGCAAGAAGAATCACTGCAATACTTCCCGGAACTAGCAGCGCGGAGCCATAATAATAGGCTGTATCCGGAAAAAATCCGACGATGCCAATGTAGAAAAAGATAAAAAATACATTTGTGATCTCCCAAACGGGTGATAAATAACGGGAAATCAGACGATTAATGAGATGATCCTGCTTAGTCAAACGAGCATAAAAGGCGAAGAATCCTGCACCGAAATCAATGGAAGCTATAATTAAATAGCCGTACAAGAACAGCCAGAGCACCGAGATGCCAATTATTTCGTAACTCATCATTCAGTGCCCCCCTTTTCCGTAGATGGATTAGGATGTTCCTTCATCCATTTCTCCATCTCACCTTCTGCCGGATTATTGTTGAACAAGCGTCTTAGCACGATTACACACATACTGCCGAGTACGATGTACAAGAGCAATAAGGCGAAGAATATAATTCTTACATTCGGTGAAGTCGTGGCAGCCTCCTCTACACGCATATATCCACGGATAATCCACGGCTGTCGCCCAACCTCTGCATAAAACCAACCTAGCTCTACAGCTAGAAAAGCGAGCGGTGCGATCAGTGCGATGATGCCAAGCATCCACTTGTTAAGCGCATTGCGCTTTTTCCAGAACACAAACAGGAAATATAGGACTGCTATCGCGAGCAGAGCAAATCCGATTCCGGCCATTAAATCAAACAGGTAATGAACCAGAAGCGGTGGCCATTCATCCTTGGGGAATTCCTCCAGCCCCGTTACCTCTGCATTAAAGTCTCCAAAAGCCAGGAAGCTGAGCACCTTCGGCAAATGAAGAGCCCCTAGAACTTCATGCTCTGCATTCAGCCATCCCATTAAAACCAAATCCACACCGCTACCCGTCTCAAAATGCCACTCTGCCGCTGCAAGCTTCTCCGGCTGATGCTCGGCCAAAAACTTGGCGGACACATCTCCAGCTAACGTGTTCAGCAAGCCGAACAGTAAAACAACCGCCATCATGAGATTCAAGGATTTTTTGTGGTATGCGGATACCCCTTTTCTCAGCATCGCAAAGGCTGCAATCCCGGCTAACAAGGCAGCTCCTGTCAAATAGGCCGAGCTTAATACATGGAACACCTTGGAGAACGTCGCCGTATTCAGCATCGCTTGCACTGGGTCAATCGCTGTGAATTGGCCTGCTTCCATGACAAAGCCTCCAGGCTGGTTCATGAATCCGTTCACCGTCGTAATAAAGACGGCAGACATGCCTGCCCCAGCGACAATAGGAATCGTCAGCAGCCAATGAATATACGGATTTTTGAACCGATCCCACGTATATAAATAAATGCCCAAGAAGATGGCTTCAAAAAAGAACGCAAACACTTCCATGAATAACGGAAGAGCGATAACATTCCCAGCCAGTTTCATAAAATTCGGCCACACCAGTGCCAGTTGTAGTGAAATCGCTGTACCGGTCACGACACCAACCGCTACAGAAATGACAAATCCGCGAGACCACCTCTTCGCCATAAGTGTATAATGGGGATCTTTCTTTCGGATCCCGATGAACTCTGCTATAGCGATCATTAGCGGTATACCGACGCCAATCGTCGCAAAAATAACGTGGAACCCGAGAGTCAAGCCTGTCACCAGCCTGCTCCATAGCACCGTATCAATTGCCATTCTTTACTTCTCCCTTCAAACTCTGTTCATTTTTCGTGATAAGTTGATGCTTATGATTAGGCCGGCTTACTCTTGGGCTGCATTCAATATCAGGTTTAACCGGGCTCAGTGACATCGTTGCCTATTCGTTTTAGTATGACGTTCCTCGTTCTTTGATATGTAAAAAGAGAAAAATTTCACAAATCAAGAGTTGGCGATCCTGATTTACCTGATACTGAGCAGTCAAATTAATAATGTGACCTAATGATTAAAATCATCTTATCTTAAAATGCAAGTAATTCAATCACAGAAAACTCTTAATCCTTAAACGTTCAAGAAAGGGACAAATCTTTCTAACAACTCAGTGAATAACACAAAAATCACCCGAAGGAGCTATTGATTCATTAGTATATATGTGATGTCACAAGTCTTCTCCTAATTTGATGTTAGAGAAAAACGATATTTTCTCATCCTAATCCGTAATATATACTCCCTTTTTCAATATAAAAAACACTGACTCAAATCATCAGTGTTTTTGAATTAAATATCGTAATGCTTACCAATGGCATCGCTATGTCATCTTCGTCATGACAAATCTTTTTCCATTTCATATTGCTCGATGTATACGTCAAGACCAACTCCTTGAAGGAAACGTATAGAATTTCTATCTCTTTTGTCTACATTATTGACGGTAATGGTTGGATATCTCTTTCCGATCCAATGAAATAAGGAACGTCCAAATCCTCGGTTTCTTTTTTCTCGCAAAACACCGAACTGTAGAACTGCTCCGTTGGCCGATTTTATTACCGCGTATCCACAAATCTTATTCTCTTCCCTTATCGTGACCACATCGTATAAATGCGGGTTTCGTAAAATTGCATGAACAGATTGTTCCCAAGATGGTTCGAAATTCCAGTAAGAATGTACCGATGTCCAATCCAAATCTTCCAGTCGAACCGTAGCAATGGAAGTAAAACTAAGATCGTCCGGAAGGGTTACATCAATGCGCCCCTTGAAACAAACCAATTCTCTATGAATTTGAAATCCTATGGCGGTATACGCTTTTATAGCTTTATCATTGGTTTGGATCACTTCAAGCAAGCATTTTTGAATATGATGTTTTTTAAAAAAGGGAATAGCATGACGATAAATTTGTTCGACTAGCCTTTTCCCTCTATATAAAGGAATGACTCCTGTACCGGTATTAAATGCAGTTCTTTTACCGTTATGTTCACCGATGCCATGCATAACAAATGCAACCTGCTTATCTTGATCATAAGCACCGAACGACAACTGATAATTCACTTCCGCACCTGCAAACTTATCAGCTAATTGCTCCGAAGAAACTTGAAATGGAATGACATAATCGGAGAAGGCTTCGTTAAAGCAAGTTGTAAACTCTTCTAATACAAGGTCCTCAACATTTTTGATCAACATGTAGTTTTCTCTCCTTTACTTTTAGTTTTATGACTTATGATGCAGTCAACTTCCTTCATTTAGTTCGGCCATAGAAAAAAGAATACCCGTCTGATTTCCCTAGCTTAGTCGTCTCCGTTGCGTCCACTAGCTTGACCGCTTTTAGTAACGATACAATTTGCGTATGCATTAGCTTTGCATCAAACTTATCCATCTCTCTGTTTTCACTATTCACTAGTAGATAATCGGGCATTGGAATGAAGCCAATTACAGGTATACCTGATTCAAATAAAGGCTGACTCTCTCCAAACTCAAACTTGTTATGTCCACGCAATAATACAGTACGTGTGCTATCTGTCTTTTCAATAGCCTTCAGCCAAATGGCTGCCATCATTTCATTGCCCGCATAAGTATATTCAGTACTTATTTGTCCAGTAGGGCCATAGTGACCCGTAATATCGTCCTTCCACTCCATGCTACCTAAATGTTCAACCGTAATTCCAGCTACAGCTGTTAAATGGTCTTTCTTGCCATCCCAGAGCTCTCGATGTCCCTCCATCCAGGTGGAAGTTGCTTGAGAAGACCCTTTGAAATCCGGTAATCTAAAATGCCCTGTCACAAAAGCGAAAATCATCGTACGTTCCGGCTGCTCCTGCTGTAAGTAACGAATCATGGACAGCATGCCCACAGCACCATTCTCCTCCACTACATTTATCCCATCCGTATGCGTATTTACGATTATCGCTTCGTCTTTATTTTTACCGTCAATTTTCACATAAAAGGATTCTGTTGGAGCATTTTTTTGTATTTCTGCTTCTAAAATAACTGTACCTTCTTTATGCTCCTGAGCTGCGCTGATCACCTTCTGCCCATCCGTTTCATTAACCCAGATCGCAGGGATTCCAGCATAATCGGTGGTAAAAGGCACATATTGCTTTGCAACCTTATCATCGGAGACCCCTTTCCAGACTAGAACAACTGCTTTTACGCCCATTTCCTTCGCTTGCTCCAATTTAGCTTCTTTTAAAGCTGTAGTGAGAACTAGATCGCCTTCATTTGGGGCAATTTGGCTTTCCATTGGAGATGAATCCCGCATGTTCATTACGATCCCACTTGGGAAATTTCTAAAATTCTCAATTTCAATGACAGCAATTTTCCCGCTGGCCTGGTCATATTCACCGCGCTTCGTATACACCAGTTCCCCTGTTACGCCCTTTTCGTCAGTCTCTCCGGAATAGGGGAAAGCTGAAGAGACATGAATTTCCTGCTGATCAATCATTAAAGAACTGCTCTTTTCTTCCCATCGGTCAAAGGTATAACGATCACGATAAACATTCAACCGCATATCCGTTACCTGCTGCTCCAGCCATGTAATGAATTGATTGTGACCCTTAGAGCCGGTTGTACGGCTTCCAAAAGAATTCATTACCTCAATATCCTTCAGCATTACTGCTGCAGAATCCAATGTATGTTCATCGATCGTCACTGCCGCATTCGTTGCTAATGCCACAGGCTTTGTAATAGGTTTTGCATAGATTCCAATACCCCAAAGTACAGTGACGATAAGAGCTGCGAGGCTAAATAACACTCTTCGAACCACTAGAAACGCAGTGACTCTTCTACTCTCCTTTTGCCAAAACAGTCCTCTCCATATGCCCGCTACGATCAGCAGCAGGATAGAAAGCGCAAGCAGCCAAAATTCCTCTGTTAGTAAAAACAACCCTTCCGCCGCCACCACACTAATGAATACCACATGTAACTTCTCACGCTTTTTTAAATGCAAAAAAGAGATGCCTAATTCTGCTAATAAAAAGATAATGGTAACTATCGAGATTACCGTCTCTTTGCCAATAAATACCGTAGCACAGAGTGCTAAGGTCAAAAGCAGCACCGCTGACAATCGTCTATATAAGTTTTCTAACATGACGCCCTCCTATTTCATCTAACTACAATTTTGACATTACATTTGTAATGCCTTATGGTTTTAGCATATTGAAAAGACTCATGAAAAACAATGAAACGAACACCAGAATGTACAAACGGAGGGGAAATGTCATCTCAAATCATGAATTATACAGTCCAAATACCTCTCAGCATCAGTCCAATAAAGAAACCAACCGTTTGACAAGAGAGGCCATCTGCACGGCATTAGTCTATTTGATCCAGGAACAGCCGTTTAACAAAATCACCATCACCGATATTGTGAAGCGCGCAGGAGTCTCTCGAACGGCCTATTACAATAACTATTCCTCCAAGCAAGAGATCCTGGTGGATTTGGTCGATTCGCTTATTTTTGAAATTAATCAAAAACTCTTGCCTTACACCAATGAATTAACAGGCAAAGCCAAAGAACCTCAAAAATTTATTAAAGTGCTTTTTGAAATTATTTTTCAACAGCGTAGCATCTACAAGGCTCTTCAAAGCGCGAAGTTTGATCATGTGATTCTGGATTGCTTGAATGAAATGATGCTCTCTACTGCTCAGGACAAAAGCGAAGAGAATATATATCGTATATACTTTAAAGCGGGAGCCCTCTATAATGTTCTCCTCAAATGGATACAATCCGACTTTACAAAATCCATTGATGAGATGACCAAGATTTGTCTCTATGTATACCAAACTCCAATGTCCCAGGAATAAGGTTTAAATATCGTATTTTTTAATGTCAAAATAAAGAAACCACGGAACCAAGTTCGGCTCCGCAGTTTAGTTATCAACCATTCTATTGGATCTGCTTCATGTATTCTTTGAATGCTTCGGCGATTTCTTTGTATTTTGTATGATGCAGGTAATGTGAACCTTCCATCGGGATCATTTTTCCCTGTGCGGATTGTTTGACTTGCTCCTCATGAAGCGGAATCCACTGTTTATTGTGCTCATTATTCGATTGAACAAAGAGAAGCAACGGCAAGTCATTTGGAATTGTGAGTTTTTCTCCATTTTTAAAATTGGAACCGAGGTGGCTCAATTCATTCATTAACGTTGGATTGACCGCAACTTGATTCGAAATCAAACGCATCTGTTCTTTGGTATGCTCATCGAATGCAAGCGATTCATACGGATCTCCGCTCACTTTTTGGACCAATCTCATAAGACCTGATTTTTTGAGAAACTGCATCGATTTTATAGGCAATTTGACATCCATACCAGGTTGATTGGGAACGCTGCTATCGATGCCGACAAAAGCAACAACTTCATCCCGATAGGTGTTCACATAGGATGCTCCGTAAAGTCCAGTTATAGAATGTCCCATTAGAATGTATCTGTTAATACCCAATTGCTGCAGAGCTTCGTGAACCTCACTTACAATATTTTCTGTCGTTCTTTCTTTCTTGGTTTCATCGCTCAAACCATAACCGAAAGGCTCGACCACCACGACTTTATAATTGGGGGAAATTTCATCGATCAATAATTTGAAATCAAGCGCAGGCGTCGGGGTTCCTTGTCCCGGAAGGAGCACAACGGTTTGATCTCCGCTGCCTTGAATGAGCACATTCATCTTTTTCCCGTCCACATTGACATACTGGCCATACGATTCGATTTTCTTTTTCTCGACCCCGTTGCTGATAACATTAACGATAAAAACGATGCCCATGAACAGCACGAGCGCTCCTACAATACCTCCGATTATTTTTAACCATAGGTTTCGTTTCTTGTGGCTCTTAGTCCCCGTTGTTTTTATTTCCACCATATTTGCCACGTTCATCTCTTCCCTTCCTTGTCCCTGTATCTGAAGTGCCGCCTTGACTACATGTTCAAAGTGTAATCAACCAAGATGTACTCTTCGTGACGAGAATATGAACGGAATATGAACAAGCCAAAAAGAAAGCAATCTCTAAATGCATTGAAATCAAAACTAAAACAACCTAAGGCATGCACCCTAGGTTGTTTTAATCGTATGATTCTACATATGTTGTTACATATGCAGCCCTTGAAATACTTCGTACAAGACTTAAGCGCTCATCTCATTAACGGCTGACGGTTACCTTGATGGTATCGCTTAAGGTCTCTCCCGCTGCATTGACCAGCTCCGCCCGGTATTCATACATGCCGGAAGCGCGGCCAGTGACATCAGTTGTAGTGCTCTGCGCTGCTGGCGTGTTGGCGTTTAGCGCTTGCGTGTCAATTAGCTGCCCGTTCTCGTAAAGGCGGTACTCGGTGGCGTTAGTACCCCACCACAGATTCATCGTTACTTTATAAGAATCGTCTCCGTCCCAGTTGTCATGGGCCAGAACCGGCTTGCCCGGAGCGGCGTCGCGTATCGTCACCGTGAGCGGCTGGCTCTTAGTTGTGCCATATTTATTGGTCAGCTCCGCTGTGTAAACATAGTTGCCGTTCGGCTTGCTGTGAAGCACTGTGCTTGTCGTCTGGGCGGACGGTGATATATCCTTCAGCGACTTGGAATCGATCAGCGTGCCATTCTCATAAAGCTTGTAGCTGGTAGCGTTATTGCCCCACCAGAGGTTCATGGTGACGGTAAAGTTGCCTTCACTGAGTCCATTACCGTAGCCGCTGTTCGAGGACAACACCGGCTGACCAGGCTTGTCAGTTGCGAGTGCAGCTCCGCCAGTAATTTGGAACTTGTAGCTCTTTTCGGTAGTGTTGCCTGCGGCATCGATCACGACATAGCTTACAGTATGAGGCCCAGCACCCAGCTCCGCAGCGTTCAGCGTCTGTCCGTCGGTTATGGGCTGTCCATCCAGTAGAAGCTGTTTGGAGGTTACGCCAGACAGGTTATCTTCGGCAGTCAATACAAACTTAAGCTGGGCTTCCTCATCCACATCGCCGACCGCATGACCAGACTCCGTCAGCTCCGCTGTCGGTGAACCCGTGTCGATATTAAGGTTCAGTGACTTGGTTTCTTCCGCCTTCCCCTTGTCCGAAACCGCATGGTAAGTCAGCGTATTCTGTCCGTCTTTGCTTACGGCCAACGGAGTGCTGTATATGGCTTGTGCGGCGCCATTCAACGAGTAATAAACTTTTGCTGTATCGGAGTCGGCCTTCAGGGTCACTTCGGCGGGCTGGTTCAACCAGCCAGCAGCGTTCGGATTCACCGACAACGTCGCTGTCGTTACCGGAGCCGCCTCTGCTTCCACCACGCTGAAGTCTCCGAGACTTCTAGGCTTGAGCTGGTATACGCCTTTGAAGATCGCGGCTACGCCCGTAATATTAAGCTTCTGTCCTTCCGCATAAGGGAAGCTGTCCTTCGTGATACCCGTCCGGACATCTACTCGGATATGATTGCTTGTCCCGTCATTGGCGACGGCGTCAAATTCAAAGGAACCGCTTGGCGTTGCGGTGATGATATTCGACACTTTCACGTCATTAAGCTTGAGCAGCTGACCTTGATTGGTATCGTTCACCGCTGGTGCGGCAACGGGCTCAGGCAGCTCGACTGTGCCGGTCTTCTCGATCTGTACAACATCGGTCAACTCTAGCTCCGAATTGTACAGCGCCGTGGACGCAGTTACCTTGACCGTATCACCGGCATGGTAGCCACTTTGGCTCTGGTAGACATAAAGACCGCCGCTCTCATCCTGCAGATAAAAGGTTTGCCCGCCGAAAATACCCGGCTCAGTCGTTACGATTCCCTCAACTGTCACCAACGACCCGACTATTTTGGTTCGGGCTTCGCCGATGGAAACGGTCGCCGGAATCGGATCTTCTTCGTCCGGAAGCGGTTCTGCTGGGACGTTACCGAGCGTTACCGAATCGGTCTTCAGGTTCGTTCCGTTCTGGCGCAAGCGCAGGTTAGATGCAGCCGTGGTACCCGGTTTGATCTGCACGGTCAGATCTTTGTAGGCATGGCCATTCAGGTCTGATGTCAGACTAAAGTTGGCGCTGTAACCATAGCTGCTCGGCCAAGTGCCGTCGCTGTTCTGGATCTTGGCGATCTGGGCTCCGCTGCTCACCTGGTAGATGCCTAATTGGAAGCCTGATACGCTGGTATTGGCAGGCAGATTATCTGCGCTGACACGAATCTGGAAATCCTGTGCGTTCGGCAGTACAGTCTGGTGTGTGAAATTGTACACCGCACTTGCTGTAGCCGCTGCTCCGCCGTAAGAACCTGCCTTGAAGGTACTGCGGTCATACCATTTATAACCGGCGTTCGGCGCGGCCCATGGCTCTGACTGCGGTTCGGTGGAGAGTGCCGGCTCTTCGAACGGATGCAATTGTGTAGGCTGATCCAGCGTTAAGCCACTTACCTGGGTGAAATCTGTATAGCTCTCCTGTTCGGCGAGCCAGTTAACGGTGTTCACCAAGAGCTCAGCATCGTCAGTTTCCTTGAAGCCGTCGTAAGTCGTTTTCTTGGCACCGGTATCCTCGCGCAAATATTTTGGCGTGGCATCCTCGACCGGGGAGGAGTCGCCGATAAAGGCGGCTTTGCCGGCTCCTTTTTTCGCCACGGCTACGTAAGGACCTTCCGCTACGCCGCCGCCATTGTAGACGCCTTGGTCCACTGCGTTGCCCCAAGCATTGTTGGTTTTAGGCAGATAGACGATGCCCTTCGCCCGGGTTGGGTCGAGGATTGCCAGCGTAGAGCCGGCATGCATGGCTACACTTGATACTCCTGCTGTAATACCGAAGGCTTGCTCGGGAGCCACGATGTTGTTTGCGTTAATGTCACCGAGCGCATTGAAGCGGAACCGGACGCCGAACTCATCCGCCAGCCAATCGGAGCTGACCACGCCTTGCATGGCTGCAGAGCCAGCCTCATCGTTGCTCATGCCTTTAGCCGGGTTATCCCAAGCTCCACGGCGGTAGCCGTTGAATGCCTCGCTGCCGTCCCAACGGTTCTTATTGCGGTCCGCATTGTAATGATCGCCGATGAAGAAGATGCTTCCGCCGTTTTCCACGTATTCCGCCATGGCTGTCTGTTCGCTGGATTTATATGGAATGTTAGATTCGGCTACGACGAAGACATCATAGCTGGAAAGATCGCCTAGCGTAATGGGAGTGGTCTTACGAAGTTCCTTGACATAATAGCCTTCTTGCGCAAGTGCATTGCCAAAGTCGGAGAAGGCACCGTTGATAACCCAGTCGGCCGCTCCGGCCGTCTGCGCGTGAGTATTGTCGAACAGAATTTTCTGGCCTGAATGCTCGTTGACCACTTTGGCTTCAATAAATGGCGCGGGGTCACTTGGCCCCTCAGCGTATATCGCCGAGTCGGCTCCGAATGCGAACAATTGCAAAGGTACGGCAACAGATGCAACCAGCATGCTATTTAGCAGCTTCTTTTTCCAACCTGAATGCTTCTCCTTCATATCCTTCCTCCTTAAGAAATAGATCGGCGGATTTTTCCATAATTGTCCACCGCTTTCGTCTAATATGCTATCTCATAAGGATTAAGAAAAACATATATTTATGTAAAGTGTTGTAAATTTATACTTTGGGCCTATACAGTGGGTGAAAACAAGGTCGAATCTTGGAAATAAGCTATGAAAAAAGTCTTAGTGATACTGGAGTTTTGGTCCGGGACGTCCTAAGCGTTCAAACCGGAATATCGTTCTTATTATTCGGAAAGAACTGCAACAGAAAAAAGGTACGGAAAAACATCACGTTTTCCGTACCTTTTTCATTTTAGAACTTATTGGACAGCCATTTCATTGTTAAATCCCTTTTATCTTCATTGATGTAAATAAATATTATACAGAACCTGTGCAGCTTCTGCTCTCGTTGTCTCGCCTTTAGGGCTCAGGTGCCGTTATTCATTGCTTCTGGATACCCGTCACCGCCGGAGAAGCTAGCAGACGGGGTGGCTGTCAGCGCTGCGTTTTGCAGCCCTGCATTTACGACATATACAGTGGTTCGTACTTCTAGATCGCTGTCTTTGACTGTCCCTCTAGCTTCGAATTCACCTGTATTCGCATAGCTGTCAGGATCAATTACATCCCACTTAGTCTCCCTCTCCATGAATCCGTAATCTGATAGAATATTCACCTGGGCGGGAAGTATCGGGGATATTTCTTTCTTTGTCACTAAGCTAATTGCCCGGTAAGTGTCGTTGGTGTCTTCTTTAAGCTCAATCGTTACATCCTTACTATCCTTCTTATCTTCGTCTGCCGCTGTGAAGGTAAACACATAGGTGCCTGCCTTACTGACGCGTGCATATGCCGTTGCTTTGTCTCCTCCTACAAAAGTAATCTCTCCAGCACCATCAGGCTTTTGCTTAACGGTCCATGCATACGACAAAGTAGGTTCAAATACCGCACTGTGAACTGGATCAGGTATTGCCTCGCCGGATAATACCAGATTACTGTTATTCGTAACATCCTGAGTTACAGTCACTTGGCCAATTTCCGGCGGCAGTTTCTCAGGAGTTGCTGCCAGTTGAAAGGTTACTTGGCCGGAACCCGTTTTCTGTCCGTCATTGGCAATGAGCTCGACCGTATATGTGCCTTCTTTTGTACCGACTGCCGCACCAGCGGCGAAGGAAATTACATGCTGTATAGCATAGGCATACCCGCTGTCGGCGCCGGCAAAATTATGCACGGTTACACGGTCGTCATAGGTATCAGATAAAGTCTGGTATTTGTTATTCCAAGGCATGGACAAACCGATATCACCGAATTCAATATATTTTCCGCTTTTGTTTTTCACGGTGATTTCCCACAGCATCGAACCGTCTTGGGTATCCATATCAAATACGGACTTCACGTCAAAACCTTTCATTACGCGCTGGGCAGTGGAGTCCAGGTTCTGTCCGATAAAGTTGTCTTCCACTTTCTTACCGTCCGCAGAGGCTGTTTTCGCTATATAGGGATTATTAGGATTGATATCAGAGTATTTTGTTGATCCGCCGGCTGCAAGCGTTTTATGGGTATCTACCTCTAGAAAGCCCTCTCTGTTGTTAGGGAATTGTTCACTGTCACCAGTGGCGATAAGAAAAAATCATTTCGCCCATCCATTGGTGCTGGATATTTTTTGAGGGATTGTGTCGTTAGGCAGAACAAAATTGATAGGCTCTCCGTTTTTATTGGTAGGGTTATTATTGATATAAAGTTCTTCTATCTGACCTAAATCACCGACTTTCGCAGAAAGGCTAGTATTCGCTATATCATTTTTTACTCAGATACCGTGGCCGCGGCGCTAATCTCCATAGGAAGCGATTGAAAAAACAACAGAAGAGCAATCATGAGTGGCCTTAGCTTTTTAGTCATCATTTACTTCGTAACCTCCTGTTTTTGTACTTAGTAATAAAATTAATTCAAGTATTTTTTACACCTTTCTTCCATTCCATTAATAGAAAGCGCTTACTTAAGTGTATCATCCGTAGTTTCACTGAAAAACGAATATAACTACCTATATTTATAAAATTCCACACTTTTTTCTCTTTGCAATGTACCTATAGCAAAGCTATTGTGCCGAAATACAAGAATCAAAAAAATCCCCTCATGTATGCAGGAAGAGTTCACGATCACGTGATCTCTTATAGCCCTGTCTAACATGAGGGGACTTTTGGCTAAAAAGCAGGCTTTGCTTGATGCAGCGCATGCTTCATTCCATTATTTATTGAAATTAATCTTCTCCGAACCGTTCTCAAGAATGATCGAAGTGTCCCGCGGCTTTGTTTCCGCGATTTTACACCCAGCTCTGAACGAATAAAGAACTCCGGCCTGTTTACGAATAGTCTCATACTCGTTCTCTGCTTCAAGAACGATGAAGTTGGCAGGTTTACCTTCTTCAATGCCATACATATCCTCGATATTCAACGTTCTTGCGCTATTTTTCGTAATAAGATCGATTGAATTTACGATTTGATCGTATCCGAGCAACTGAGAAGCATGAATGCCCATGTGGAGCACCTGAAGCATGTTGCCTGTGCCCAGCGGATACCATGGATCAAAGATGTCATCGTGACCGAAGCATACATTAAGTCCAGCTTCCAGCAGTTCTTTGACGCGAGTTAATCCTCTTCTTTTCGGATAAGTGTCAAAGCGTCCCTGCAGATGGATGTTAACCAGAGGATTGGAGACGAAATTTAGGTCAGCCATCTTCAGTAATCTGAACAATTTGTACGTGTAGGCATCATTGTATGAACCCATCGCCGTTGTGTGGCTTGCTGTCGTGCGGGAGCCAAGCCCGCGTTCGTAGGCTTCTTTGGCTACAACTTCTAAGAAACGGGATTGCTCGTCATCGATTTCGTCGCAATGGATGTCAATCAGGCGGTCGTACTTTTCAGCGAGGTCAAACACAACCTTCATCGAATCGACGCCATATTCTCTTGTAAATTCGAAGTGTGGGATACCACCCACCACATCAACGCCCATTTTCAGCGACTCTTCTAGTAATTCTACGCCATTCGGGTAGGAGTGAATACCTTCCTGTGGAAAAGCGACAAGCTGGATGTCAATGAATGGCGCCATTTCTTCTTTCACTTCAAGCATTGCTTTAACGGCGGTCAAGCTTGGATCGGTGACGTCTACATGTGTTCGTACATGCTGGATACCCTGCGCGATCTGCCATTTCAGTGCAGTTTTAGAGCGTGTTTTGACGTCTTCGTGCGTCAGGAAGGCTTTACGTTCTGACCAACGCTGAATGCCTTCAAATAGTGTTCCGCTCAAATTCCATTCCGGCTCACCAGCTGTTAACGTTGTATCCAAGTGAATATGAGGTTCAATGAACGGCGGCAGCACAAGTGAGCCGTTAACGTCAATTACTTCCTCATTCGCAGTTGATTCCAGTGACTGCGTGATAAGCTCAAACTTCCCATCTTTCACTACAATATTCCATAAACCTTCTTTACCCCGCAATTTTGCGTTTTGTATAATCATTTAAATTCCCCTTTTCTTTGGATTTTCTCGCAGAAACGATCAGCATTAACACGGTGTATACAACCGCTGTTCCGATAAGTGCATTGAGTGGTGTTATTCCTGGAGCCAGCTGGGCAAAGGCCACACCGATAGCCCATGCCACCATCGCTATCCAGTTTACATTCTTGAAAGTCATGTCGGCAAATGGTTTATAGTTTCTGCGCTTCACAATAAAATAGTCTGCGATGATGATAGCTCCGATGGACGGTATCGCTGCACCCAGCACATTCAAGAAACCGACGAAATTGTTGTACATCCACATGGCAAATACTGTACCTACGATGCCGTTCACAATAACGAAGAACTTTTTCGATATTTTAGTGATATTGGCAAAGCCCAGCCCGGAAGCGTAAAGTGCATTATCGTTGGTCGTCCAGATGTTCAGCCCCAGAACGATGATTGCAGGAATGAGCAGTCCTTGCAAGAACATAACTTCCGAGATATCAGCTAGATTGTAAGCCATTGCGCCGACTGCACCGAATAGGAACATAAGTGAGTTCCCAAGAAAGAACGAAATGACAGTGGCTGTAACCGCCTGCCGGGACGTCCTTGCAAACCGGGCAAAATCGGGCGTCAGCGTTCCGCCGCTAATGAATGACCCGATACAAATGGTCAATGCTGCTGCTGCGGTAAGCGACTCTGTTGGTGAGTAATCGAACAACCCTTGCAGACCACCCAGCGTGTTAACTCCTTCGAACACGGAGTAACCACCGAGAATAGCAATGGCCGGAACTGCTATATAACCCAGAATGACAAGCGACTTCATGCCGAAGATAGCTGATGCCGTCATTGCGAGACCAAACACGAAGATCAAAAGGTACACATTCCAGTCCATCGCTCTGGCGACCGGTACCGCGAACATGGCTACACCGACACCGAACCATCCTACCTGTGTGAAGCCAAGCAGGAAAGAAGGAAGGTACGATCCTTTTTCACCGAACGCATATTTTGCAAGCAAATGCGTGGAAAGACCTGTTTTGGCAGCGATATGTGCCAGTGCTCCCGTATAGATGCCGAGTGCCAGATTACCGGCAAGCACGATTCCAATGAACTCCATGAATGTCAAGCTGACCCCTAACGTTCCCCCTGCCAACATGCTTGCGGAAAAGAAAGTGAATGCCAACATGACGGAAAACGTCTTCCCAAAATGATTTCTTTGCGTTTTCGGCACCGCTTGCCACGAAAACTCTTGATCTTGTTTACTCATCAGAATACCCCCATATAAAGTCTCCTGATACCAAAAAAGCAGAAACAAAAGAGGCTACTCGTCAAATCAAACTGACAAGTAGCCTCTTTTGTTCATCATAACCCGCGCGAAGACACAGAGCATCCCTTGACGGAATATGCCCTGATTCTTAGCTGATTATAAAAATCCGCTGTCCTTGTCAGCCTCTCTGGACTGAATTAAAGGTACCAGTATTTAATTACATTCTATTATTTTAGAAAAACCTTTGGATGTCAATGTCATTAATATCCATTGATTAGAATCTTCTTTTGATAGCTGCACTTGGAATTTTTAATAGGATGATGTCGACCACGCCTTCCATATGGAACTCACTCTTAGGACAAAGCCTTATGTCGAACCGGATTACCACAGGCTCAGAGTGCCTCCACTTCCTATCAGAATACCAATACTTTTTGCCATTTTCATGCAGTTACCTTCAGCTTCTTCTCTATCCTGTAAATTACTCTGATAAACAGTAAAAAAGCGAAACAGACAAAAGTCGTTTCGCTCAATCATATGCCGCATCTATTAAACTATTAAGTATTGCCCAGTAATAAATTCACAATTGTATCAAGTTGAAGCTCTAATGAAAATGGGTCCTCCATTACGAATTCATCATGATAGTTATCACCATACAAATAAACTTAGCCATTTTTCACTGCAGGTATGCCTTTCCAAATGTTACTTTCCATTGCCTTATTGGTTGCATCAGCATCGCCATTATATACAAAAACATAATCACCTAAGTATTCTGGAAGAACTTCAAGTGAAATCGATTCAAACCCTTCCGCCATATTTTTTGCATTTTCTGTTGGAGGCAGCTGTAGCATATTGTAGATAGTCGAAGATCCATAGTTTCCGCCCTTTGCCGCTAAGACGTACACTGCTTTTTCTGAAAATGAAACAACCGAGACGGTTTCCCCTTCCTTGATCACCCCGGATAGTTTTGACTTTGCTTCAGCTACTCTCTGTTCGTATTCCGTAATCCATTCTTCTGCTTCTTTTTCTTTACCAAAAATCTTGCTTACACTCCTAAACTTATCAAGTGGCCCTGCTGTTGTTAATCCCTCCCAATATGGCAGAAAAACAGTCGGTCCAATTTTCTCATATTGTTCTATGTTCTCATCGATTGAGCCGATAATTAAGTCCGGATCTAGCATCGTTAATTTTTCCAGGTTTAAAGGGAAATTACCTAAATCTTCAATTTTCTCGATCGTTTCTTTGGGAATGTCTGCCTTTTCCATCCAACCTTCATCCAGCATAAACGTTCTTACACCGATTGGAACTATACCTAATCTCAATAAATGTCCCATATATTGATCAGATGCCACTCTTTTCGGCTCTGCGGGTACTTCCACATCTCCCTTAGGTGTAGATACTATTCGAGTTTTCAAAATTTCTTCTGATTTTGTTTGATTTACGGTTCCATTCCCTGCACTTTGCTCCTTCGCAGCTGTGCCCGTCCCGCTGGAGCAAGCACTTAATAATAGAGAACCGCAAAGCAGCAAAGCTGCCGTCGTCTGAGATTTTGTCATTTTAAACATATGTAATTCCCCTTTATCCGTATTATGATAATGATTATCATTATTAATATACGGTTGAACGATGTGTTCAAAAATAGAGGATGTGGGGAAGTTTGATGGATTTTCAGCAACTTTATGTCGCTGTATCTCTCTTGTTCTAAAATGTGCAGGTGAAACACCTTTTCTTTTCTTGAAAATTCTGCTGAAATAATATACGTCTTTATAACCAACGCTTGCTGAAATTTCCCCCACAGAAGCATTTGTTGTCAATAAAAGCTTTGCTGCAAGATCAAGCCTAAACCAAATTAAGTAATCAATCGGACTCATACCTGTGTACTCTTTAAACAATGATGACAAATGATAAGCACTGAAATTAAATACTTCCGCAAGAGAATCTAATGTGATGGGCGCCGCGTAGTATTCTTGGATATAAGTGATTACTTGGACTGCTACACTTGTTTGTTTCACCTCAGTCTCTTTTCTATGTAACTCTTTTAATTGCTGATGAATGAGTTGATAAAAAAGTGATTTTATGTTGAGTCTCTCTTCTTGCTCGTTCCATTTTTGATACATCATTTGAATTTTGTTATAAAGTAAAATGGGTGAATCAGGAGTAAAACAATATTGAGTTTGGAAGAGATCCTCTTCATGAATCCATGCACGGTAATAAATGATATAGTAAACAAATTTCTTGCTTGTTGGAACAATATTGAGGGTCGCCCCTTTTCCGCTATGCAAAAATTGAAATCCTGTAAAAGAAAATTCAGACTGATCTAACTGAACTTGAGCACTTCCATGTATCGATAGTAAAAATATGTTGGCTGGAATCTTATACTTTTGAAGTGTTTCGCCTTGTACCATTTCAATATGGCGTACGTCCAATAACTTGACCGTCGCTTGATCCCAAAGAGATATTTGATTGCTTTTGTGCATAATAATTGCCCCTCCGTTATCTTTCTAATGATCATCATAAATGATAACCATTATCAATAACAGTCGAGATATTTATTTGAGCTCCTCTTCACAAAATACTTGTAAATGATTACTAGCCAGAATAGTGTTAAAATGTGGGTAAAAAGGATAACTAATTTGTAACAGGGAGAACAACTATGAAAATGAGATTCATAATGAAAACAATCTTTGTTTTGTCACTTGCAATCCTAACTGCGGCAGCAGCTCCTGCAGATGAGGTAGACTACCAAATCTTCATTAAAAAACAGAGGATTTCGGGAGATATAACTGCTGTTAATGAGTCAAATACTACACTGCTGCCCGCTGCACCTTTCTTTAATGCTTATCACTTTAAAATTAAACCTCAGGAAAATACCAAATTGATTATAGTGACAGATGGTTATACCAAATTAGAATTTGAAATAGGCAATACAACGGCTTACCTTAAAGGTATGAATCCATACACAGAACAAGGATATGGAGATGATGGCTTAAAAGTGAAACTCGCTGTGGCTCCAACAATAATAAATGACCGAATATATTTACCGATCTCTCTTATCGCCAAGAGTCTGGGTTTACATTATCGAATTGACAAACATGAAAAGAAAATTATTTTCTATTCAATTCCAAAGAAATCTGCATGATTATGATCCTTAATCTTTATTTCTTCCGAAATCTATTTCTATGTGGCTTTGATTTACTCCCAAACATAAACCTTCTCCACACAAACTCAAAGTGTCCATATTTATGTCCGTGACTACAATTCATTTCTTCGGGCATTCAATACTTATTGAAACAACACATTACAAAGTAATAATCATCTGCTAAGCCGATCCAGAAAGGATCGGCTTATTTTTAAAGTTTTCCTAAGGTCAATCTTGTCTGTTCTCAACAGACTTCATGCGGTTTTGATCGTCAGGCACTCGGTCATTACTGAATTCCTGGCCTGCTTCTACTTCACCATGGCCGGAAGCACTTCGAGCAAAATTTGTGAACTGCCTTTTTTGCTCATCTAGCTTATGTTTACTTTTTAGAAGCTCTTGCGGATCCAGATTTGTCATAATGCTATCCTCCCAAAATGGAATTATGCTGTTTATTCGCACTACAGAAGTTTTCCATAATTGAGCGGTGCTTATGCAAAAAATTCAAATTCCTATTTTATAACTAAAAAACTCCTACTCACCCAAAGCAGAAGTTTCAAAACTAAGATCTATTTAACGAAAAATATCAATTATTTTAGTCAAAACAAGATATTCTAAAACTACGATCCCGACGCAAATCATTATAAAAAACTGAAGTCTTGCCGTATTCAATCTATCCTTCCAATACTCTCCTCGGAATAATGAAATGATGTTAGGTGTAAAAGAATGTCTAACTGTTTCGTTATAATCATCATTATCCGCAAAGAACACGCGAAACAATACCTTATATACCGGAATATTTAAGAACAGTAGAAAAATGATTATAACAAGTTCGAGTCTCAATGTACTCTCCTCCCAAGATTCAATTATCCTAATTTTACCACATGGATAACTGTAGAAATTGGGAAAGACAGTATTGAGCAAGATTATTTTCTGTTTCTGTGAAGACAGCTTTAAATAAATAATCAATTCATTCAATTAAGACCAATTTAAAAACTCCGCGCAAAAAAAAGGCGTATCCCAAACTGGAATACCCCTCTTTAAGCTTACCGTCTCACCCTTCGGGCAAAATCAACGAACTGAAATTTGTCCAGCCGGTGTCTAGACTCGGTATATTGGAAAAGCACTGTATTCTCCAGATAAACATAGTTTCGGACTACTACAATATGTGAGAAGCCCTTCAAATCGAGCAGTCTATGATCCTCCTCTGTAGATGGTTCAACGGATATAAGCTTCTTCGCATAACTGATCTTAAGTCCCAACTTCTGCTCCAGATATTCATAGAGTGAGCCTTCTGCGATTTCCTCGCTTAAGAATGGAACAATATCCGCTCGGAAATAATCCTTATCCAATATGATCCGATCTCCTTCAATCTCTCTGGCACGAATTACTTTCCAAACCAGGGTTTCAGGTGGAATCTGTAGATGTCTGGCGAGCGCGGCGCCTGCCGGCTCACTTATCGTCCGGTCTACCAGTGTCCGTGAGGCAGTACCCAGTGTATCGGACATCTCTTTAAATGAAATCAAACCGGTAATGGGGAAATCCATTCTCGTCATGTCAAGCACAAAGGAGCCTCTGCCCTTGATTTTGTGAATGTATCCTTCACGGAACAAGAGGTTCAGTGCTTTGCGCACGGTTTCTCGTGAAGTGCTGTAAGCTTCAGCAAGTTCACTTTCGGAAGGCAGCTTGGTTCCCGGCAGCAGTTGCCCAGAATGAATTTGGTTGCTGTACTCATTATAAATTTGCAAATATTTATTTTCTCTCAATTTTGATCACCGCCCTTTATTGTATCACGTCATGCCTTTGGAAGCATCGATTCAATTGGAATACGGCACACAAGAAGAAATGACTTTGTCGTCCTCTAAAGACGAAACCATTTTACATAGTAATATAAGAGGAATTTGTACCATGGAACATATAAATTTATAGAAAGACAGCCCCTGGGGGCTGTCTTTCTATAGTATAAAGTCTTTGCCAATATAACCTTTATCAACCCTTGAGATGAATAGTCAAGATACTTGTTTGTTTAGCCGTAGCTGGTCCTGTCTTCTCTTCAATCTTCTCGATCATTTCCTGACCTGCAGGAATGATGATTGGAGTAATCAAAGGGTAACCTGCTGCACGGATAGCTTCCATATCAAATTCCAGCAGAAGCTCACCTGCCTGCACCTTGTCTCCAATATTCATATAGGTGGTAAAACCGCTGCCTTTAAGCGACACCGTATTAATTCCCACGTGGATGAGTACCTGTACACCACTGGCATGTTCCAGAATAAGCGCATGTTTGCTCTTGATCACATGAGCTACAGTAGCATCAAAGGGAGCATATACTTTTCCCTCAGAAGGTTCGATTGCAATGCCTTCGCCCATCTGCTTCTCGGCAAAGGCGGGATCGGGAACTTGTTCCAATGGTACTGCAGATCCAGTGAGCGGCGAAATAAGCTCCAGAATATTCACGGAGTCCTGTGACTCTTGAACTATAGGGCGGCTGTGCAAATTGTCTGTCTCGCTCACAGTACTAGTAGCCTTTGTAGCTGAGTTCTTTTCGGAACGCCCCACCACAGAACGGCCGTAGAGTACAGTGGCGACAAATGGCACAATGAGAACAATAAGCATGCCAATGAAGAACACGCCCCACTGGTTCGGGAATATCGAAAGGAAGCCGGGAATCCCCCCTACGCCGATGGATGAAGCGCGAACCTGATTAACGGTAAGAAGCATACCGGCAATCCCTGAGCCGATCATCCCGAAGATGAAAGGATAACGATAGCGGATATTTACCCCAAAGATCGCCGGCTCTGTCACGCCTAGGAACGCAGAGACGGAAGACGTAGCCGCTAAGCCTTTTGCCTTCTGTTCTCTGACTACGAACATCATTGCCAGTGCAGCTGCACCTTGTGCAATATTGGATAACGCTAACATCGGCCAGAGGAAAGTCCCGCCCTCGCTGCCGATGAGCTGCACATCAACCGCTAAGAAGGTATGATGCATACCAGTGATGACCAGAAGCGCATAGAATCCGCCGTAAATCAAGCCACCAAGAAGAGCAAAATGATCAAATACAAAGATCAGGCCAGAGGTGATGGCATTGGCAATGCCAAACGTAACCGGTCCGATAATGGTGAAGGCCAGAAAACCTGTAATCAGTAAAGTCACTGGCGCAACAACCAGCAGTTTAATGGAATCATGCACCCGGCGGTTGAGGAACTTCTCCAGCCTTGCCAGAATATAGGCCGAAACCAGCACTGGCAATACTTGTCCCTGATAACCGATCTTCTCCAAATGCCAGCCGAACAAATTCCAGGTTGGAACAGTTCCCTCAGTGGAAGCACTTGCATAGTTATAGGCACTTAATAGATCCGGGTGCACTAGAATGAGGCCCAAAACGATCCCGAGCAGAGGACTGCCGCCGAACCGTGTAACAGCTGCCCAACCGATTAGTGCTGGTAAAAAGGTAAATGCTGTGCTGGCAATCGTATTAATAATCGCAGCAATGTCTTTCCATGCGGGATAGACATCCACCAGCGACTGATTATCAAAGAAGATACCAGGTCCAGTCAAAATATTATTGATCCCTAGCAGCAAACCTGCGGTTACGATAGCCGGTAGAATAGGAATAAATATATCAGCCAGCGTCTTGATCGCACGCTGCAGCGGATTCTGTTTTCGGGCAGCCGCGGATTTCACTTCATCTTTGGAAGAACGAGAACCGCCTGTGATCTGAATCATTTCATCGTATACTTTATCTACAGTTCCCGGTCCGATAACGATTTGAAACTGCCCTTGACTAGAAAATTGTCCTTTTACTAGTTCGTTACGGTCCAAGGCTTCCGAATCCACCTTGCTCTCATCATACAGCGAGAATCTCAGCCGGGTTACACAATGTGTCGCAACCTCTATATTCTCCTTGCCCCCAATTGCCCGTACAATATCCTCAACATTTTTGCGGTCTATTGCCATATTTTCACTCCTTACATAATTGATATGGACTCCTTCTCAAGTACACCTCGTTAGCGGATTAACCACATGTAGGAAGCATAAGGACTAAGCTGAAGCTCTTGTGTTAAAGCAGGTGTATCTGTTGTGTTCCCAATCAGGAGCTCGTCCTTCCCCCTCGATGACAATTCGGACCAGTGACTGTCTTCAAAGCGGAAGGTAATCTGTTTACTGCTGAAGTTTGAGACCACGACAAGCGCTTCCCCATCTCCTGTTCTAGCGTAAGCAAATACTTCAGGATGTGCTTCATCGAGTCTCTTGAAAACACCGTCTATAAATATCCCATACTCTTTGCGTAACGCAATTAGCTTGCGGTAATGATGGAAGATGGAATTGGGATTGGCTAGCTCCTTCTGCACATTGATGTCCGGATACCGTTCATCAACTTTCAGCCATGGAGTACCGGTGGTGAATCCGGCATTTCGGCTGTCATCCCACTGCATCGGCGTTCGGGAATTATCCCGTGAACGTTCCTGAAGAATACTCAAGGCAACCTCAGGGCTTTTCCCTTGTTCGCACAATATGCGGAACATATTCAGTGACTCGATATCACGGAACTCATCGATACTATTCCATACCGGATTTGGCATACCGATTTCTTCCCCCTGATAGACATAAGGTGTCCCTTGAAGTCCATGCAGCGTTGTCGCGAGCAGCTTGGCGCTCTCCACCCGGTAGACCTTATCATCAGTGAATCGGGAGAGGGCACGCGGTTGATCGTGATTGTTAAAAAATAATGCGTTCCAGCCCCGGCCTTTCTGCATTTCATTCTGCCACTGCGTGAACAACCGTTTCATCGCCTCAAAATCATAGGGCATTAGCTCCCACTTCTGTCCATTCGGATAATCGACTTTTAAATGATGAAAATTGAACGTCATGGAAAATTCCCGTTCTTCAGGGTTCGAGTACCTGATGCAATGCTCCAGTGTAGTTGAGGACATCTCTCCTACAGTCACCATCTCATACGGACCAAATACCTCTTCATACATCGCTTTGATGTATTCATGAGCACGTGGACCGTCAGTATAGAACTTTCGTCCATCCCCCGGCGGAACACTTCCGTCATCATTAGGGAAGCGCTGATCCTTGGAAATTAAGTTAATTACGTCCATGCGGAAGCCGTCGACACCCTTTTTAGCCCAGAATAGCATCATATCATTCACTGCTCTACGGACCTTCTCGTTCTCCCAATTCAGATCCGCTTGGGTTTTATCGAAGAGAGTTAGATAATATTGTCCCGAAGCTTCATCGAACTGCCAGGCAGGGCCTCCGAACTTCGACTGCCAGTTGTTGGGTAAGCCTCCGTCTGGAGCTGGGTCCTTCCAGATATAGTAATCACGGTAGGGATTGTTTCTGCTTGAAATGGATTGTTTGAACCACTCATGTTCTGTTGAAGTATGGTTAACTACGATATCGATCATTAGCTTCATGCCGCGTCTGTGCAATTCCTGTACTAACTCGTCGAAATCCTCCATCGTTCCAAAATCCGGGTTAATATTTTCATAATCCGCAACATCGTAACCGTTATCATGTTGCGGCGAAACATAGACCGGCTGTAACCAGACAATATCAATTCCAAGGGTCTGTAAATAATCTAACTTTTCAATAAGTCCTTTAATATCTCCTGTTCCGTTGCCTGTAGTGTCCTTAAAGCTCTTTGGGTACACCTGATACACCGTGGACCGGCGCCACCATTCTGAATTCTGGGACTGACTCAAGTTGAGCACCTCCAAATGAATTACTTTATGTCAAACATTAAACCTGTATATACAAGTTCAAACACATCCACAGTTTAAACCTGTATATACAGGTTGTCAATACTAATAATTATCTAAGCCGTGAGCAAAAGAAGTGACAATAACATTTATACCAGTACTCTTAACTACGATTCATTGGAAAAGGGTATTGCCAGATGGTTTATCTTTTATTAACCCATTTGATAATCAATTATTCTTTTTCATTTATTTCCCGTCTAAATACTTGTTCAAAATCACAACACAAAAAGCCGCTTTCTAAGCGACTTTTTGTATACGTAGATGTCTAGTTAAAAAGACGAACAGGATACCTTTTTACGAAATATAAGTTAGGTATCCTGCTTCATAATAAATTTAGTTTTATTTAAGTTCCTGGAGGAAGCTCTGTCCAAATTGTGGCAGGGCTACACCAAAATTTTCTGCAATGGTTGCTCCAATATCCGAAAATGTCTTACATACAGGAAGCTCACATTGTTGATTGAAACGCTTACTGTAGATGAGTAAAGGCACATATTCACGGGTATGATCTGTACCAGTATGAACGGGATCATTGCCATGATCTGCCGTAATCATAAGAAGATCATCTTCACTCAGCTCCGCGAGAACTTCCGTCAATCGTTCGTCAAATTCTTCTAGTGCTTTCCCGTACCCGATCGGATCTCTACGATGACCATAAAGAGCATCAAAATCAACAAGATTCAAGAAGCTAAGTCCTGTGAAATCACTATGAATGGTCTCCATAAGTTTATCCATGCCATCCATGTTAGACACTGTGCGCAAAGACTTGGTGACACCTTCTCCATCATATATATCTGAGATTTTGCCAATCGCTAGTACATCTAACCCAGCATCCTTGAGCTCATTCATCACGGTTCTATCATAAGGCTTCAAGGCATAATCATGGCGGTTCGATGTTCTTTTGAAATTTCCGGGCTGTCCGAGGAACGGTCTTGCGATCACTCTGCCTAACATGTAGTCCTCGCGTAAAGTAATCTCTCTGGCAATCTCACAGATTTGATACAGTTCTTCCAAAGGAATAACCTCTTCATGAGCGGCAATCTGAATCACTGAGTCTGCTGATGTATAGACAATGAGTGCACCGGTGTCCATATGCTCTTGTCCAAGCTCATCGAGAATAGCAGTACCGCTAGCGGGTTTATTCCCAATTACCTTTCGTCCCGTTCTTTCTTCTAATTCATTAATTAATTCATATGGAAATCCTTCAGGAAACACTTTGAAAGGAACCTCAATTCGCAAACCCATTATTTCCCAATGGCCTGTCATCGTATCCTTTCCATTTGAAGCCTCTTGCATTTTTGACCAATAAGCTAAAGGCTGATCTACTTTGGGCACTCCGGGTATTTGGTCAATATGGCTTAACCCTAACTTGGATAACACAGGAACATGTAGTCCATTCATTTTTTCCGCAATATGCCGTAATGTATGTGATCCTGCATCCCCAAACTTTTCAGCATCTGGAGCTTCACCAATACCTACAGAATCCATAACGATGACGAAAACACGCTTAAACCGGGGTGTTTGTTTCATGTTAATACTCCTTGATTCAACTAGAATATGATACCGATAATCAAAGCAGATAAAACGCTTACAAGTGTGGCGCCGAATAACAGCTTTAATCCAAATCGAGCTACGATATTCCCTTGTTTTTCATTCAATCCCTTCACAGCACCCACAATGGTACCAATGGACCCGAAGTTAGCAAATGAGATTAGAAAAACAGAGACAATGGCTGTAGTACGTCCGCTTAAACCGTCTTGGATCTTAACAAAGTCAAGCATAGCAACGAATTCATTCGCAACAAGCTTTGTCGCCATAATACTGCCTGCATCAACTGCTTCATGCCATGGCACACCGATAAGAAAGGCGATTGGTGCAAAGACATACCCTAAAATTCCTTGAAACGAAATACCGAATACTCCGCTGAAGACCCCGTTAATTAGAGCAATGATTCCCACAAAACCAATCAACATTACTCCAACTACTATGGCTACCTTGAAGCCATCCATAATATACTCACCCAGCATTTCAAAAAACGTTTGTTTTTCCGCTACCTGAACTTCAACAATATCTTCTTCAGGTGTAACTTCATATGGATTAATGATGGATGAAATGATAAATCCACCGAAAAGGTTTAATATTAACGCCGCCACTACATATCGAGGTTCTAGCATCGTCATATATGAACCAACGATTGACATGGATACCGTCGACATTGCGGACGCACATAATGTATACAAGCGATGTTTTGGCAATAATCCCAGTTGGTTTTTCACCGAAATAAACACTTCATTTTGTCCTACAATTGCAGCTGCAACTGCATTATAGGATTCCAATTTGCCCATGCCATTTATTTTACTCAGTACCAAACCAATATACTTTATAATGAATGGCAATATTTTATAGTGTTGTAAAATCCCTATTAATGCTGACATAAAAACAATTGGCATCAAAACATAAAGGAAAAATGTATGCGCCCCTTCATTTGCAATCCCGCCAAATACAAAGTCAATACCTTCATTGGCGTAGCCAAGTAATTTTGCAAAACTATCAGCAAAGCCTTTAATTAAGAATTCGCCTATGCTCGTTTTTAGGATAATTAATCCCAAGCCTATCTGAATAGCGATCATTACAATGATTGGACGATATTTAATCTTTTTCTTATTGTTACTTCCAAGCCATGCCAGTAATAGAACAATAACTAAACCGGCAACAGAAATTAGATAGTGCATTTTTAACCCTCCAAATTATCGGTTGATTTTCTTGGAATCCTCATTTCGAAATGTATCTTTCCACATTAACCCTTGTTCCAAAATAATCGCCAATAGACTTCCGCAGATTAATCCATTATTTAAAATGGCTATCACGATCGGAGATAAATGGGCTGTAGCTGATGAAGGGATAAACATTAGACCCACACCCACTAAAAGGGAAACTCCACTAACGATAAATGTTCGTTCTTCATGAATGACCTTCTTCAGTTCCTTTAGCGCTAGTCCGACCATCTTCACAAAAATGACGAAGGTAACGGAATAGCCTATAGGAGCTGGAATTGCTGATATAACATTCATCATTGGCGGAAATAAGGATATAGAGATCACTAAGCAGCATCCAATTAAAAATGATCTGCGCTCCTTCATCCCTGTTTGTTCAACATATCCCGCCGCTCCCGAGATAGGGACAGAGCCGACCGCTCCTAAACCGCCACTAATAAGATGTGTAATTCCAGAAGTAAACCCGGCGCGCAAATAACGACGATGATCCACTTGCTTTTGTTTCATAACGGTCTCCATCAAACGGATGGACGCAATTGCATTGGTTATTAATAACAGCGTTAATAAAAATGCAGTAGTGATTGTCCCGGTATCGAATTGAGGTTTGCCAAATGGGAATATTTTCGGTAGCTTAAACAAAGTATCCGCATGAGAAAACACCGGTATAATACCGCAGATAATAAATAATAGGCAGCCTATCAATATACTGAAAATTATTGAAAACTGGCTGAGTACTACAAAGCGACTTTTTCCTAACCAAAAGGTAATGCAAACCACAATCACACTCAGGATGAATACTTTAACATCTAACGTGGTGTGGGCTATGGTAATCCCCATCATCCCTTTCATAAAAGATCCACTTAATTGAAAGATCAATAAAAGTAAATAAATAAAAGTGATGGTGGGAGTAAATAGACGAGCGATTTTATCCATTAGCTTAAATGCCGAAATTAGGATAAATAAAACACCGCTAATGATCATTGCCCCACTTAAAGCTTGTAAAGCACCATTGTTAGAAGAATAAAGTCCCCCTACTAAACTTGCGTAAATCGTAAAAATGCTCCACCATAACCCTGCCGGACCTTCGTGAATAGGGAATTTATGCCCCATCAGGCCTTGTAAAAATCCAGCTATCCCTAAAGTAATTATTGTGCTCTGGATAAGTCCAGAAGTCTCTATGGGTGTTAAGTTATATAAATCTGCGATAGCAATGGGTGCAGCAATTGCACCAGCGATCATAAAAATCATCCACTGCAATCCTGACAGTATTCCCTTCATTTCTTTCTCACTCTCTTCTCTAACAACACTGCTCTTATTAATTAATCAGCCATCAATGACTGTATTAAGAGCTATTTCGACCATTTCATAAAAGGATTGTTCACTATCTTTATGAGTCAGGTGTTCCTGTCTTAACAATTGACTGCCGACTGTTAAAATCGATAACGCTTTTACACCATATTTTGCCGCTAAAGTGTATAGGGCTGTGCTTTCCATTTCTACCGCTAAAACCCCGAAATCCATAAACTTGTGAAGTCGATCTAAGCTCTCACGATAGAATTCGTCAGAATTATAGATGTTACCAACAAAGACATTTGCATTTTTAGCTTGTGCTTGTTGATATGCTTTTATTAACAATGAGAAATCTGCCGTAGGTGCGAAATTACAGCCATGGAAGATCTTCTCCGTCATATTACTGTCTGAAGACACCGCTTGGGCTAATATAATATCGCGGATATTGATGTTTTCCTGCATCGCGCCGCATGTACCAATGCGAATCAATTTCTTAACTTCATAATCGACGATCAATTCTGTAGCATAGATACTCATCGATGGATTTCCCATCCCTGTCCCCTGAACCGACACTGGTACACCCTTATATAATCCAGTGTATCCATACATTCCTCTTACTTCGTTATAACAATTAGCCTCCTCTAAAAAGTGTTCTGCTACAAATTTTGCACGTAAAGGATCTCCTGGGAGCAAAACGCGCTCTGCTATTTCTCCCTTATTTGCACCTAAATGCCTACTCATAGTTCTTCCTCCAACTTTTAATTGTAAACTGAGGTTTACCGAAATCGCTTTCCACTTGCCGTCAAGTAAAATCAGTTTCGAAACTAGATTGAGCATAAGGTTTTTTAACATTACAAACTAGACCAAAAACTTACGGAGCTAACGGAAAATAATTGGTCAAATTATAAAAGTAGTTCTTTACGAATATTGTCCAAATCTCTTTTTGATGGGATCGTAGAAATAATAACAACCGGCACTGTCTTTAGTGCCACCGGGATATTACTAATGACAAGATCAATATTATTTTGCTGCATGATCTCGTCGGTTAGCCCTTTCATTATGGAAGTATTTAGGATTAACTGATCCCCTATCTCTTTCTTTATCAAATCTGCTATGTAATGACGAATCGAGAATTCTTCCCCGATCACTAAGAAAGCCCTTTTACTTTTGTAACGTAAACTCGAACGAACTATTAAGGTTAGCTTTGTTAAATGAAAATGATTAAACAGAATGGAAGGGTAAATTTTATTCCACGTTTGCATACAGGTTTGCAATTCTTGATATATCTGCTGGCACTCCTGCTCTACATAAGTTGTTAAATGACTTTTTGAAATCATCATCCATTCCGGAATTGCATTTTCGATTAATAGCTTGTCAAAGAACCCGTAAATCTCCAATATAAATCGCTCTTGCATATCTAAGTTCGGGTATACCTTTGCCAATAACATTAGAAGCAGATTCCCCATTTGATATTCTTCATTATCCTTATGTAATTCGACTTCTTTAATCGGAGTGATCTCTGACCCTTCATAATAATGATATTGGCTGAGACTAACCATGGATTGCATAAAGAAAATTTCACTTTTTGGGAATTCGATGGACAGCTTTTTTTCAAGACGCTCTGCTATGGCTTTCACTGGTATATAAAACATTCCCTTTTCCCAGGGGTATGCATTTTCGTCGATGGTTACACAATTTCCTTTAGCAGCACTTTCTATTACAATGGCCAACAAAAAGGACAATTTCCTTTTGGAATTGATAAAATATACAATGTTATTCTCATTCTCTATATTTGTGATCAACTGATTTATATAAGCAAAATCGATATTCGCAAAGGGCCATCCTGTAAACTCGTATGCATCACAATATAACTTCCAATAAAAATATCGGATATTCATTTCATTCCCTTTGATCACAGGTGTAGAGTAACTAATGCGTAGCTTATACGCTTTTAGATCATTATTATTTAATTCCACAATTAACTTTTTTAAAGAAGACGTACTCATAAACAGAGCTTCAGCGAGCTCCTCCACGGAAAGTCGACCCACATTCGTAAACAATAAATCCATCAGCCGATAAAAAATGGTTTGTCTGAACATAGAAGAAATCACTTCACTAATCGTACTTCGCCCATCACGTCGAAGAACGATTCCCTTTCCTCTAGAAACTTCAATGGTCACTGTTGGTGGTAGCTGCTTACTGATTTCCTCCACCATCTTACGTATGGTCTTATCTGAAATGCCTAAATTTTTTTCAACTTCGGCTAAGGTAAACCATCTTTGTTCCGTATCAAGCAGCGTTAATAGTTGGTTGGCTAACTTAAATCCCTTATCCATTTTTTCTCCACCCTAGTTCAATTTCATTTTAATTTTTATAGTATAAACAAATTCACTCCATAACCATATTATTTTTCAATAAAAAAAACTCGGGTTACATTTACCCGAGTTTCACATTTATTCACATCTGTGCTTTTTCTTCTATAGGACTGATTGCTTTAAGCTGCATCGTTATAACGGCTGCAATAACGGCTTTGAGGGTGTCTCCCGGAAGAAAGGCTAGCGCTCCGGTAAGTCCGGCCCATATCGACGTATTTGTTATCAATGCCATGATGGGGGCACCAATCAGGCTCACTAGCAATACACCAAAAATCACGTTGATCACTATCAGCTTCCAAGTTCGGACCTTCGGCCAGATTTTTTCAGAATACCAGCCTATAAGGCCGGCCGCGATCGGAAAGCTAAGTATGTATCCTGCAGAAGGCCCAACGAGCACCGCGATTCCGCCACGACCACCGGTCAATACAGGCAGCCCAATGGCTACTAGAATGATGAAAATGATTAGGCTGAGGGCTCCCATCCTTTTCCCCAGAAAACATCCAGCCAACATGACGCCAAGCGTCTGCGCAGTGATCGGAACAGGGATGAATCCGAGGGGGATGGGCGGAATCATTCCCAACACCGCGATAAGTGCTGCGAATAACGCAGCATAAATAAGTTCTTTTGTCTTCAAAAAAATAACCTCCATTGGAAAAAAATAAGTGTATTCTGGTTAGCAAATACGTCCAGTAAGCTGAATTATAATGGAGATAGCTACGATTGTAAACCAAAATATAATTATAGGTTTACAATAGAGTGAAATAACGCGCTTGAGTTTTTCCTATTGTTATATAGAATTAGAGTATTCAGTCGCAATCGTTGAATGATAAAATATTCAATGGATTTTGGTCGGAGAGTTATACTTCTGGAGGTTTAAGTTGATGACAGTGAAAGAACATATTCTTGCCTTGCTTGATAGTAATAAAGGTGAATTTTTTTCCGGTGAGGAAATAGCCGTTCAGTTATCCGTGACGCGCAGCGCGGTCTGGAAAGCCATAAAATCGTTACAGACAGACGGTTATTCCATACAAGCTGTAACCAATAAAGGCTATTCCATGTCCCCTCAAACGGATATCTTGTCTGATAGTGCAATTTCAAAGTACCTGGATACCCAGGGGCAAAAGTTACGTGTTGAAGTCTTTAAGACATTGTCTTCAACGAACGAAGCCTTAAAAAACCTTGCCTCAAGTGGAGAAGCTGAGGGTAAGGTGATCCTATCGGAAGAACAGACAGCAGGTCGAGGGAGAATGGGCCGTAAATTCTTTTCTCCACCGGGAACAGGGATCTATATGAGTATCCTGCTGCGTCCCAAGCTATCAGCAACGGATTCCGCTCTGCTGACTACTTGTGCCGCTGTTGCTGTTGCCCTTTCCATCGAGAGTATATCAGGTAAAGAAGCACAGATTAAATGGGTGAATGACGTTTTCATGGAAGGTAAAAAGGTGTGCGGGATCCTTACCGAGGCATCCGTGTCACTGGAAAACGGTTGGCTTGATTATGCCGTTCTCGGTATTGGTATCAATGTAGCGCTACCTTCTGAGGGCTTTCCTAATGATCTTACCGAGATTGCAACAACTGTAACTTCTGAAAATAAACCTAATGGTGATCTCCGTAACCGACTGGTAGCAGAAGTACTAAACAATTTTATGGGATTCTATGAGCATTTAACGGACAGATTGTTTCTTTCCGAATATAGAAAACGGTTAATTTCACTTGGCAAACCCGTAACAGTGATTAAGAATAATCAACAACGTAAAGCAATAGCAATGGATATCGATAACGATTGCCATCTGAAAGTCAGATATGAGAATGGTGACGAGGAATATCTTTCAAGTGGAGAAGTCAGCATTAAGATTTAACTGTAGCTTCCAACGCGGCTAAGTGCTGACTCTTAACTGGCTACATCATCGTGCGTGTTTTTGCGGAGATTGTAAGCCTACTACACCAAAAAAACCTTGCTAAATCAAGGTTTTTTTTATGAACGTAAAATATCAACTTAAGGCTCAGAATTCTACTGTACTAAAGTATCTAGATCCGGCTGCAATTTGTTCCGCAAAGTATACAGCATGATGGCACCAATAAGAAATGCTACGGCATCCGAAATGACGAGCGACCAGACCACTCCATGGAAACCGTTCATTCGATTGGCGATATACAACACTGGAATCAGAGTAATACCTTGAATAACTGACATAATAAATGCGGCGGTTCCTTGCGCTGTTGCTTGGAAAATCCCCGTAAACAACGCGGTCGTTCCTGAAACGAACAGGGATAAAAACGTCACATGAAGAATGTAGCTACCCATTTCAATTAATTGAGGGTCATTCGTGAATAAGCTAATTAAGTGATCGGAAATCAGATAGACAATGACGCCGAATACGGCGGCTAACACCACAGTCGCTTTGATTGTGAATGTAATGGTATACTTCATGCGTAATTTATTTGCTGTAAAAGAGAAGGCAATTAGCGGCACGACTCCCTCGCATAAACCCATCAGAATAACCTCAGGAAATTGCAATAAACGTGATGAAATCCCGAATGCTGCTATAGCCTGCTCCCCATATTCGACCAGAAAACGATTAAAGATGAGCGACATTGCACCCATAAAGATACTCATAACGAAGACGGGAACTCCGATTTTGAATACATTGCTGAGAATTTCTTTGTTAGCTTTGAACCATTTTACGGAGATGGTCAAGAATTGGCTCTTATATCCCATATGGAAGGCGTAGAATGCACTTGCAACCAAGTTAGAAATGACTGTAGCAGACGCAACGCCGATCACGTCCCAATGGAAGACGAAGATGACTAGAGCATCGAGAATAATATTCACAACAACACTGAGAAGCATACCGATCATCGATGTGATTGCTGAACCTTCCGAGCGCACGATATTCTCCAGCGTGAAGAATAATACGACAAACGGTGAACCAATAAGCATTATCGTGACATAGTCTTTCGTGAAACCGAAGGAGTCAGGCGTCGCTCCCAAGCCATGAACGATTGGATCGATCAACGGGATACCGCCAGCCATCAAAATAAGTCCGAGTACTAAACTGCTGTAAAAGGCGAATGAAGATACGTGCTTTACATCATCATTTTTTTTCTCTCCGAGCAAACGGGAGATGAATGCACTACTGCCGATGCCAATCAAGTTACCTAGCGCCATAATGGCCGCGAATAACGGTAAAGTTAGTGCGAGTGCGGTTAACATCGCAGTATTGCCCAGTGTACCAAGGAAATAGGCATTCAAGATGGAGTATATGACACTCATCGACATGCCTAGCATCATCGGTACTGCGAAGTGAGCTACGGCTTTTGCGACAGGTGCTTTTTCAAAGTAATGAAGGTTTTCTGCGTCCATATCGGTCACCACTATCTGTCTTTATTTTATTTTTCAAATTACTTAGAATTCTAACTATTAATCCAATATAAACCGTGACACGGCAACAAACAAACCCGTACCATAACGACGAGTTCTCAGGTTTGGTTTGCCGGATTGGACTGATCTTAATTATCTAGAAAAGCATGTCATTGCGCTGCCTTTGACGTTCCTCTTTCTCTTAAGAAAAGGCAGCGCAATAGCTACTGTTTGTTTAAAAGACTCTGTTTACTTATCGTTCGGGTCCTGTGACTTGTCTGGTGACGAATTCGTTCCACCTTTGGATGGCCAACCGAATCCGCGCATGTCACCATGCCCTTCCCTGCCAAATCCAGGGAATCTTCCGTTAAAGCGTTCGTCTCTAGAATTTCCCCACATTCTATGCATTTGTCCGCGCATGGCCATTAGTTTTTCAAATTCCTCTGTTCCCATACGCTCCTTTGCGGCCTCCATCCACATAGCCATTACATCGCGTTCTCCGTCCGTTCCAAGTTCTTCTTCTAACGCCGTGATGACGCGGGTTAAGTAATCCCCGAAAGCAACCTGTTCTTCTGGTGATAGGCGAGAAAATATATTAACGCTGTCTAACTCTTGTCTTTCTTCCTCTTGTCCTTTTTGGGTTAAGTAAATCAACATGATGCGCTTGTCTGTTTCTGATGGCTTACGGGTGATATATTCGGCTTTCTCCAATTTTGCAAGTAATTCATTGAGAGATGATACACGGATGTCCAGCATATAGGATAAATCTTTTGTGCTGATACCGTCTTTCATACGAAGAAACGCTAGTATCCTGCCTTGCCCGCGGGATGTGTCGGCCATAGGGCCAACAGCAGCGTGTGTTTTTAAGTGTTGACGTTGCAGCAGCCATTGCAGTTTCGCGAGTTTTTCGTATAATTCAGTATTCATGTCCATATTGGATCCTCCTTAAAGTTTTTATGGTACCTGTTAATCTTTGTGACGGTACCTGTTGGTTTTTATTATAACGGTACCTGTTAGATATGTCAAAATGTTTTTGCAGGTACCGTTAGTATGTAGTTACGCTAATACTGAGGCACCTTGGCTAAAAACTTGTAAACAAAATACAAAACCCGCGCGGGCGCGGGTTCTTATAAGATCATGATTTGATCAGTTTTCTTTTTTTATATCTTCAAGCAATCCTTCAAACCATTGAACATTTACTAAATGATGAGATAGTGAATTTTCTAACATTTTTTTAAAATTAGAACTGATATTTTCATCGTTCTCAATAGATAGCTGTAGTAAAGAAATCTTATTTTTAGTTTGTTCAATTTGTAATTCAATTAATTTAGATAGTTCTTCTTTTTTATATTTATCTGAAAATAGCATGGCTACATAAAAAGATAGATTTATATAGTCTGTCTTAGACCCATATTTGAACATCAACTTTTCAAACTCTTTTTCCCCTAATTCAGTGATGTTATAATTATGCGTCTCTCTGGTGTTGTCTCTTTCAACTTTTACAATATACTTTTTCTCTACTAATTGCCCAAGATTATAATAAAAGGACCCCTTGGTGAAATTCACTATATATTTATAGTGTTTTTCCTCCATTAAGGATAACAATTCATAACCGTGAGCCCCTGGATTTTGTTTTAATAATCCTAAAATTAGTAATATTATCAAATAAACGCCTCCGTCAAAATACTATTAGGTTTAATCATTGTTGATTTGTATGAACTGGGCTTGAAATTCATCAAATGATATTTTTCCTAATGCAAAATCCATACTCAATATATACATTTTTTCCGCTTTAGTGTGTATTCTTGCATTATGGAGACTTAACAATTCATGTTCATTCATTAACGGCTCAAGTACATGTTGCTTATTAATAAAGGCTTCAAAATATCGTAACCCAAATTTTCTTTGAGATATTGCATCGATATGAATCCCATCCGGATTAGAAGTTAAACCTGAAGCTGTAACAAAGTAACAATTATCTTGTTCAAAAGCGAATTTTTGTAATTCTTGATTCATTAACGCATATTCCGTGCAATGTTTACCAAATCCTTCTTTGCCTAAAAAATCCCCTAGACCACCAATGATAAATGGAATATTTGGAGCCTCTAACTCTTTTCTTAGCGCCGTAACAATCTGAAGTAATTTCTGATAATAGACTTTATAGTTGCCGTTACTACTATCACTTTCTCCTTGATGCCATAAAATCCCCGATAATTCACTATTCTTCATTGCAAATTTAGTTTCTTGTAATGCATGTTTAAAAAGTGCCCCATCTACTGCCCATTCATCAATCGTGCTCCCGCCCTCAGCGCAAGGAATTAAGCCAATAATGTCTTCTTCATTTTCACGACACCATGCATCCGCAAATGATCCAGCAAGACTTATTCCTGAAACAGGACGGTCATAATTAATAGGTTCAGCCATCATTTGCCATCTACCATTACGCAACATTTGTATTCTTTCGTTATAGATAGGGGGTACTTCATGTATAAATCCTCGTCCAGCCATATTTGACTGACCAATCATTAAAAATGATTTGACCATAATTCTCATCCTCTCTTCAATAGTCTAATTAGACTGTCTATATTATTAGTCTAATTAGACTATTTGTCAACAAATACGCTTTTTTAACCTAATCTCAAAATTTATTATTGAATACTGTTAATGGGAACTCTTTTTGTAAGATAAGATTTTCGATGATTTGTTTGGTTAAATCAAAAAAGCCGCCGACAAGGCGACTACGTATGTCATGTGTTTTTTTGGCTTAATGCTGTAGTTCCTTATTATCCATAGATATCTTTTTGAACTCATTACTTTCAAGGATTGGACTAGGATAACCAGCACTTACTACTTGTATCATTGCTTGCCCAAATTGTTCCGAAGTAACGACACCCTTCAGTTTTCTAAGTATGGGATAAAAAGGTCTTAGCACATCGTATAAAAGTTGATACATTTTTGTCTTGGATCGGACGCCGTTAGAAGGAAGAATGATTCCTGGTCGGAACATATATGCCGCCTTAAACGGAAGCTGTAACAGATCATTTTCCGTCTTTCCTTTCACTCTCGCCCACATGGACCTACCTCTTTCAGAACTATCTGTCCCACTTCCCGACACATATAAAAAGGTCATCTGGGGATTTAGTCTAACCAAAGTTCCCGCAACGGATAGCGTAATGTCATACGTTATTCGTCGATATTCATCTTCCTTCATACCCTGAGATGATACACCTAGACAGAATAAACAAGTATCAAATCCTTCTAATTCATGTTCAATTCGATTCAAATCTGTGACATCGTTGAGCTCGATTGATTTTAGTTTTATATGTTGTTGCTCTGGATGTTTACGACCTATTGTAACTATTTCTCGCACTCTGTCATCTAATATACACTCCCGCAGTGCACTTAGACCTACCATTCCCGTAGCGCCAAATATAATGACCTTCAATCTATCGTTCACTCCAATCTTATTTATCTGATTTACTATAAGTAAGTTTATTATACTCGACATCAACTGAATAAAAAAAACAAGCCTATTTGGCTTGTCTGCAAAGTAGAAGGTTATATCATTTTTAGCTCATTGGATACGTAAATTGATAATTTCCAGATCCAATGATTAGTTTTTGGCTTTCTGGCATTTGTTCCACACTAGACAGACCTATAACTTGCTCTATTGGGATCCCAGACTCCAAAATATTCTCCTGCTTCATCGTTGGAATCATAACCTCAGCTGTTGTATTAGATGGTATCAATACTTGCATTTCTACTGAAGCTTCATTCTGTTTTTGCCAAGTTACCTTGATCGTTCCATGGACAGATTCAAGCGAGGCATCAACCCACGTCAAATGTTTCCCGATTAGCGGTTGGATCCGTATTTTTTTGTAGCCTGGTTCCAATAGTTCGATACCAGCGGCAGTGCGATAGAGCCAATCACCTATAGCGCCGTAAGCATAATGGTTATAGGAGTTCATATCATCGCTCCAGAACGAACCGTCCTGTTTTATTCCATCCCAATGTTCCCAAATCGTTGTGGCCCCTTGAATTACGGAATATAACCAGGAAGGATACTCTTTTTGCAGTACCAATTGGTAGGCTAAATCCGTGTAACCAAATTTAGAGAGGACTAGACACAGATACGGAGTACCCACAAAACCGGTCGTCAAGTGCACTCCATTTTCTTCGATGTGGTCTGCTAGCATCTTGGCTGTACGATGAAGATCCTTTTCCTCCAATAAGTTAAACATAAGGGCGAGTGTATACGCAGTTTGTGTCGGTGATGCCACCCGCCCATTTGGCGTTACGAACTCTTGACGGAATGCCAGAACAATCTTCTCATGCAATGCTTCATATTTTAAGGCATCTTCGGGTTTTCCAATGACAGTCGCTGTCTTAGCTAGCAATTCCGTTGAATAAGCATAGAACGCGGTAGCGATCAACTCTTTTGGAGTTGCTCCGACGTAGCTGTTTTCTTTGGCATCTAGACCTAACCAATCTCCGAAGTGAAAACCTGTATTCCATAGATATTCGTCTTCACCTTGCACCCGAATATACTCGACCCAAGCTTTCATACTTGGATATTGCGTTTTCAGCACACGAATGTCCCCATAACATTGATAAAGCGTCCAAGGACAAATCACCGCGGCGTCTCCCCAAGCAGCAGAGCCGTATCCTGCCGCTGGTACATCTGGAATAACATGTGGAACTCTTCCGTCCTCTTCTTGATCCGCGGCCAAATCCTTTAGCCACTTTTCAAAGAACGGAACGACATTCATGTTGAAGGCAGCTGTGCGAATAAAAACTTGAGCATCCCCCGTCCATCCCAATCTTTCGTCTCGTTGAGGGCAATCTGTCGGGATATCTAGAAAATTCCCCTTTTGTCCCCATAAGATGTTGTGCTGAAGTTGATTTAAGAGTTCATCTGAGCAGTTGAACTTGCCCGTTTGCTCTAAGTCCGTATGGATGACGCAGCCGATGAATTGTTCCAATAATTGATCTTGTGGTACACCAGTCACTTTTACATAACGGAATCCTTGGAATGATAAATACGGCTCAAATGTTTCTTCCTCTCCGCCTCGGCATACGTAAGTAACAGTCTGCTTTGCCGATCGTAAATTACCGATGTAGAAGTTCCCTTCGCGGTCCAAGACCTCAGCATGTTCTAAAGTAACTATGGTTCCTGTTTCAGCATGAACCATAAACCTTACCCATCCAACCATATTTTGTCCCATATCCAGCACGTGTTCGCCTTTAGGTGTAGTAATGATAGCGATAGGCTTGATGGTTTCTATAACCCTAGCCGGTTCGTTTTCCTGAGCAACCAATGTAGCTTCTGGACGGTCCTTGAGAATAGTCTTTTGCCACTTTAAATCATCAAAACCGGAAGAAGACCATCCTTCTTTCTCGAGCCTCGCATCATATGTTTCGCCATGATATAATTCCGACATCAAAAGTGGACCTGTCGAAGTACGCCATTTCTCATCCGATACAATGATATGTTCAGAACCATCGGATAATGTGACGTGTAGCTGGATTAGCACAGCACGACCATTACCGAAGATGTCTTTCTTTCCTTCCCATGCTAAATAACCTTTATACCACCCGTTTCCCAGAATACAACCAAGCGCATTGCCACCAGCAGCAATCAATGACGTCACGTCATAGGTCTGATATTGAAGTCTGTTGTTATAACTGGTCCAACCAGGATTAAATAGTGTGTTATCTGCTGGAGTACCATTAATATAAAGTCGGTACAATCCAAGCGAGGTTGCATACACACGCGCTGATACGACATTGTCAGGGATTGAAAATTCCGTACGAATATAATCACAAGGCTCCGCTCCGTTATCTTGGTTACTCAGGGGTGCTGCTATCCATTTTGCCTGCCACTCTTTGACCGACAACAAGGCTGTTTCCCAGTATGCAGGTTCACTCCATTCCGAAACCTTCCCTTGATCGTTCCAAGCTCGAACCCTATAGTAATACCGAGTGCGTGACTGTAAGTCGGGACCCGCATACTCAATATGAACATTGCTATCTGATTCTACCTTTTCAGAATCCCAGATGAGTTCTGAAACGAATTTAGGATCATTCGCGACTTGAACTTGGTAGGCAGATTGGATAAAGCCCCTTACTTCTGTGCTGATCCACCAACTAAGCCGCGGATGTAAATCATCAATCCCCAATGGATTTTTTCTATAATTCACCTTAAGATTTGTGACCTCAAAATTGGACATTTGTAACTACCTCCTATATTCATTCGGTAACCTACCAGAACAGTTAAGAATAGAATTGTCGCTCATGTATCCAGCAGTGCTAATTCTATTGTACGAGGTCGCTTAACATAGAATTGGGGGTATTTCTGACATTTTTATAGGTGGATCTGGACATTCATTCATAAATTTCATACGATGAGACTAGCCTTAGGTAATTTGAAAGGGGCCACGATATGAGTATCAGACGCAGTACCTTTGTCATGTCCGGAGATAGCTTTTTTGAGCCTGGTGTGCCAATTTATGTGAACAGGGCTTACGAAACGTTCGAATTGAATGCGCATTCTCATGAGTTTATCGAGATTACTTATATCAGTGAAGGCGCAGGGGTTCACTACATTGAGGATGAGGCCGTTCCAGTCGAGCACGGTACGTTATTTTTTATACCTATCGGACGCAGTCATGTATTTCGCCCTAAGACACCTATAAAAGACCGTCCGCTTATTGTTTACAACTGTTTGTTTCCGGTAGAGTATTTATCTGAGCTTCAGGTTACTTTTCCTCACGCTAAAGATATTTGTGAATTTTTCACAGACATGCAATTGCTATGGTTCTCTATGAAAGATATCAATGGTGCATACCATATAATGTTCCGTGAACTGTTTCGTGAATTCTCGGCAAAACCACCTGGATATTTAGCTGTCCTCGATGCTCTTGTCGTGCAAATACTAACGGGCTTGTTTAGACATCGGTTACAGCTTAATACACCAATAGGGGTGAAGCCACAATGGATGGCAGTTGATGAAGCCATTGCATTTATAAATTATAATTATGCCAGTGGGCTTAAACTTAGCGATCTTGCTAGCAAAGCGAACCTTAGTGAACGGCAATTCAGCCGACTTTTTCAGCATCAAACGGGAATGAGTTTTACAGATTACATGCAAAGTATTCGTATGGATGCTGCCTGCCGCATGCTTTCTGGAGGTCATAGAAGTGTAAGCGAAATTGCCGCAGCAGTCGGATATGCTGACCTGAAGTTTTTTCACCAAATATTTAAAAAAAAGATCGGAATGACTCCCCGGCAATATAGTAATTCGCTACGAGTTGAGCAATAGCTACTAAACATCCAAGTAATGATTAATGGCATAGAGATGGATTATGTTGCCCTAATGAGCGAAAAGCGTTCCCCTTTCTCGGAGATCGCTTTTCGATATCATTCATAGTTATTCTAGATACCTATACCACTACCGGAAACTTGATCGAAGCTTCAAACCCTCCGCCGTTCTGAAACTCCAAGCGTTCCCCATTCGGCAATATCAGTACAACAGGTATATTCTCCGGTCCAAATCCCGTAATGCGGAATATATTATCTTTCTTCAGAGTCCACTCGACTTCAACTATGCCGTGTTTTGTGGCCACCTTGCCATTCGCCCAATCCAACATTAACAACTTGGGCTCAATAATGATGGTTGAATACCCAGGAGCCCCTGGCCTTACACCAAGAATCTCACCTAGAAATTCTGAGATCGGCAATGCACTCCAAGCGTGGCAATCACTGCGTGGATTATTATCGTCTGGCACCTCTGGTAAGGTCGTAAGATGCAGATCCAGAAAAGCTCTCCAGCGGTCAATCACTACAGAAGCTTTGTCATACAATTTATGATGAGATAATATCCGGAATAGTTCATATGAAGCAGGCATAGACAATTGCGTCATTTGTTCGGCTGGGTATTCGATTGTACGTTCCAGCAGTTGGACAGCTTCCTCTCCTGAAACTGCACCGCATACAATCCCCCAGACTTGTGTATGTTGGCTAAAATCATCAACCTCTGGTCCATCTGCGAATAACCCACGGTCTGTTCGCCAACAGTGACGTAGCAAGGCATCATTTATGGCGTTTGATTCTTCTTTGGCTTCGCGCGCCGCATCCGCCCAACTCAATGCCAGATATAGTTCAGAAGCAGTATTAAGGGCAGCTGCGAACATTTGACTGAGCAATGTAAGTGGACCTTGATTATGTGCCGGAGGGGTTCCTATCTGCCATTCTTTGCACCAATCGAAGAAAGGCCAGTACGCACGTGGCGTCGGAGCAACAAGTCCTTCAGGTGTCAGTAAACGTCTAAACCAATCAAGAACTCCAGTCATTGTAGGCAAATAACGCCGAATTAAGTTTCGCTCACCAAAGTATTGATAATGTTCGTTAAGCATATGAATCCAATAAAAGGAAAAGGACGGAATCACTTGCCTATATTCAGCTGGATAGCGGCTCTGTAGTATGCCCGAAGGCAGTGCAGAACTGTGAAAGTCAAACAACGAACGGCGGGCTAATCGGTCATCGGCACTAAGCGCATAGGTGAATAACATCTGAAGTCGGGTGTCCATCGAATATTGCATTTGCTCATAATATGGACAGTCCTCATACGTTTCGTGCATACATCTTTTGAGCGTATTTAAAGACAATTTCCAGAGTTGTTCGAAATCCGGATCTGAACAAGCAAAGGACGCTTTAATATCCAGTGGGTAGCCTACATCTCTGTAAGAAAGCCGAACAATTTCGAGCGGTTCATTCTTCGCAGTTGCTTCAAGTCTGATATATCGGAAAGTACGGAATTCAAAAGGTTCATAACGCTCCGCAACGTATTCATTGCCTACTCCAGCCACCGTGTAGTAATCACTCTCTCCGATTAAGATACCGTTCTTAGCATCGTCCCTTTTTCCCTTCACTCTATGATGTAGATTAGATGAGGCTTCCTCATAAGACTCTGAATATTGAACCCTGATCTGGCTGTCACGGCCGCCCCGCATTTCCAATGTAAGATAGCCTGTAGCTAATTCTCCAGCATCAATCTCCAGCCAGATAGAACAGCCAGGTTCTACACGCAGAGATTCTGAATGCTTCTCATTAAGAAATGAAGTGTAATTGGGTATAGCTGAGACATTATCAGCATTTGTGACGCCACGGAAGAACATCAACGTCTCGTTTAATAAAGGAATCGGGCGTGGTGACAATTGCCAAGGTGTTAATTGACCATATTCATCGTCTGTTCTAGAAACTATTGTTGCATCTCTCCATCCCTCACCAATGAAATCGGGCATTTCCCAACCGTGGTCCAATCCCTTTCCATCGATATCTTCAAAGCCGCCAAGGTGAAAGATAATCGGGCTAGGGACAAGCATAAATCCAGTCATCATTTTACAATGCCAACTCTCATCGGTATGAAGAGCTTGTGAAGACCCTTTTCGCTCAATAAGTTCACCCTCAAGCAGCATTGCACCTCCGACAGCGCGGTAAGTCGAAATGGGACCGCTTTCACCAAGTACAAAGGGACCGGCTGCAGCATAGTGAAGTACTTTAACTGCTAGCACGTTCTTTCCAGTAATAAGACGCTCGCCCAGATCAACTGTTTCGTAATAATGGCTGAACTGGTCACCTTTGCAGGGTCCTACAGAGACGGATTCACCGTTAAGAAATAATCGGTACCGGCTATCCGCCGTGATATCAACAACGAGTTTTGCTCCATCTGAATCAGAAACGTTAAATTCTCGGCGAAAATACACCAATTCATGTGTTCCCGGATTTGACGTCCACGGATAGCCTTTAGACCAAATCCAATTTCCCTTCCACAATCTGTTCTCTTCCATAGTACCTCCTACTAATCTGATTTATTGTAAGGTCAGCAAATAATATGCACCACGAAATTCCGATCTTGTCGCTAATATAAAGCTGTACTATCTCTCCTCCAAATAAAGAACCAGTATTTGTAATATCAATGAAATGAACCCCTAACGTTGCTGTGACTCCTCTTGTTTAATTTAGATCCATTTCGATTATTTCCATATACAATAACAAAAGCTGCCAAGCAATCGCATGGCAGCTTTTGTTATTGTAACGATGTTCAAGCACCGTATCCTACTTATCACCGGCAAGTGTAAGCCACTTGCGATTGTGATGCTCCTGAACTTCAACGGGGGTATCAAAGAAATCGCTCAACACAACCGACTGCAGGCAGTTTTCCGTCTCATCCCCTTTGTAGATTTCGCCGTTCTTAACTAATAACGTATGTGTGAAGCAGGGGGTTATCTCTTCGATATGATGCGTTACATACAGCAAAGTTGGTCCGCCGGGTTGCTTCGTAATCTTCTCGATCATTTGCAACAGCTGTTCTCGGGCAAAAATATCAAGCCCTGTGCATGGCTCATCTAGGATCAACAGATCTGGATTGGCCATAAGTGCGCGTGCAATGAGGACTTTCTGTCGCTGACCTTGCGACAAGGTATCGTATGTACGAGCGGCTAAGGAAGAGCAGTCTAGAAACTCCATCAATTCTTCGGCTTGCTTTTGGTCCTCTTCATTGGTCTTGTCATATAAACCGATAGTTGCAAATTTTCCACTGAGGACGATGGTCAGGGCGGTCTGATGTCCGTATAGCTTCTGCTGCAGGGAGGTGCTGACCCAACCGATTCGTTTGCGCAGCTCCCTAAGATCAACATCACCGAAGCGATGGTCTAGCACTTCGACTTGCCCAGTCGTCGGCCATATATAGCCGTTCACTACGTTAAGCATCGTCGTCTTACCTGAACCGTTTAATCCGACGATACACCAATGTTGCCCTTGTTTCACTTCCCAATTCATATCGCGTAAAATCATGGTTGTATCGCGCTGCCACGATACATTTTTGAGAGATATAATCATGCCCCAAATTCCCCTCCTTATAAATGTCTGTATTGAGCTTAAAGCTCAGAAAGAGTTCCATTTAAAATACTCAGAGTGCATTGTACCGCTTGATCTGGATCCCCATTTTTAATAGATTCATAAACTTGTTCATGGTAATCGGATTGAGGATCATGTGAACTATAATTACGGTTTAATTTACTCATTGCATCTGACAAAATATGTGTAAAGGTTCTATATAAATCAATGATCACAGCGTTTTTGCTTGCCATTGCTACTGCCATGTGGAATTCTATATCTGATTTGGCATACAGTTCACGATTATTCTTCTGTAGAGCCATATTTCTTGTATCCAAATGTTTCCGCATGTTGGATAAATCAGTGTCATCATGTCGTAGAGCTGCTAATCTTGCGATTTCTAATTCAATCATTTTTCGAGCTTCGAAGACTTCAATCAATTCTGCACGAAGTAAACGATGGGTGAGTGGTTCTTGAATAAGAGGACTGGATTTTAAGTAAGTTCCAAAACCCTGCTTTTTCTCCAATAGTCCAGCATGAACTAACACACGGACTGCTTCTCTTATCGTTGATCGCCCTACATTAAATAATTGCATCAATTCAGGTTCTGGAGGTAATTTGTCTCCTGGTAAGATAGTTCCTGTTGAAATCTTATGTTGGATTTGGTTAACAACATCGTCCACTAACTTAGTGGATTGAACGGGTTGGAACGATCCCTTCTCAAACATCTGATCATCTCCTCTTTCTGCAGAATACCATGATATTCTTTACTTAACAAGTAAGATTTTGAAGTTTTTAACGCCCAATATGGGAATAAAAAAAGCAGCTAATCATTTGGATTAGCTGCTGACGTAACTTATTTAACTATAGCTATATTGCATGTTACCCTATTATCTATTGTCCTTTTCCATTACAGCAAAGTAGTTATTTTCACTGTCAGCGAAATTGAATACTCTTCCACCGGGAATTTCTACAATATCTCCTACCGTAACATTTTTGTTCTTTAACTCTCGATTCAATTGATCAAAATGATCTGAAAAGAACATTATAGAAGGTGTTCCGAGATTCATTTCAGGATTCATTTGGGCAACCAACTCTTTATTATGAAGAACAATGCTAGTAGCTGCACCTTTCGGAGCAAGCTCGATAAATCTCATAGGGCCATTTGTTTCGTCCAAAATCACCTCAAACCCTAGCTTCTCTGTCCAGAAATCTTTGGATTCTTCTTGATTATTTACATATAACATTACTTGACCCATTTTATTAATCATAATTTATACTCTCCTTAGTTGAAGAATTTATGAGGTTGTCCATATCCCCATATCATTTACTTCCTTTTCCTACATTAAACCGAAATTTAGATATGCGAAAGAGAACATCGATAAAAATTTTTATATAAATATTTCTACAATAATTCAATGTACCCTTCAGTGCCATTCACACGAATTCGCTGCCCGTCTTTTATCAGCTTGGTAGCGTCTTCTACTCCCACAACAGCCGGTAAGCCATATTCACGAGCGATAACCGCTCCATGGGTCATCAGTCCGCCAACTTCGGTGACCAAGCCTTTAATGGATACAAACAATGATGTCCAACCAGGGTCAGTAAAAGCGGTGACTAATATATCTCCATCTTCCAGATCTGCCTCTTCCATGTTTAAGATGACACGTGCTCGTCCCTCTATAACTCCGGCAGAAACAGGTAGACCTACAATCGCTTGGGCTGGCAGATTTTCTCGGTTGTACTTACCCGTAATGATTTCACCATCAGAAGTGATTACACGTGGCGGAGTTAGTTTTTCAAAAAAATTGTAATCGTCTTTTCGTTTACTGATGATCTGATAATCCAGTTTATTTGTGCGTGCGACTTCGTGAAGTTCTTCAAAATAGAGATAAAATATATCTTCTTTTTCATGAATAATTCCCGCTTCTACTAGTTGTTCGGCTTCTTTCAGTAATGCCTGTTTGTAAACGAAATAGCGATTAATCATACCGTATTTTGGATATTCACGATAACCGATGAAATTCCGGATTAAACTGATCACTCGTTTGGTCTCTTCAGCTTTTTGTTCACCATCCGCTAATTGCTTCAATCGATTTAACAACTCTTGTTCTTTTTCCAAAGCTTCCTGTCGTCCTTGCTCAAATTTCCATTTTCCAGTATTTGGCTCAAAGTTTTTGATATTATTGAGAATCATGGGGAGAAGTGTAATTGGTTTTTCGCTCCAACGAGTTCTCGAAATATCGATTTCACCGGCACATCGCATCCCATATTTGTTGAGATATGCATAAATAGCGTCTTGAGTCTCCCGTCCACCCTCAAACTTAACCAGTTCATCCAAAAATTTATCATCTTTTACATGTTGTAAATAATCAATTATTTTCGGGTAAGGACGAATCACATCTGCAACATCCAATAGCGCTAGACCCATTTCCGAAGTAATGTTGTTGGGTACAGATTGAGAAAGCGTATCTGCTGCGTTTTTTTCACCTAACCACTCGTACATTTTGTCATTGATCCATGACGAAGCGTTCATAGCAGTCATAAAAACCTTTGTACTTTGTGGGTTAGATAAGAACTTCTTTAATTCCTGGAGATCTTCGAGAATAAAATCAAATAAATCAGCTCCTGATTTTGTTCGGATGTTATGTTTTAATTCTTCTATCGATGTTTGACTGTTCTTAATCAAATCAGAAACAATTGCCGGATCATTTTCGATTAGGGCTTGAAAAACTTCTGACGACCTATCTTTACTGCTATTATCGGGACTCCGTTCTTTTCTATCATCTGGTATCGATGTTATATATTCTCGTTCTATTAGGGTTATAAATGCATCTTTTATGAGCGGATCGGATTTTCCAAGGGTATTTATGAAAGTTTCTCTTTTGGCAGGTGAAGCCAGCATATGTGCAACATCAACAAACAACCTTCCGCCGGCTTTACGCATAGGTGCAGGAGTTATTAACAGGTAAAAAGACAATCCTAGTGGTTTCATGGGATCCGTCATCATTTGTTGATGACCAACAGATACGTAAACGTGATTTTCCTGATCATTTACTTCAGGGATCGGGTATAAAGTAGTGATTGGTCGACTTTGAACAATATAAAAAGTATCATGATCCAAACACCATTCGATATCTTGCGGGCAACCAAAATAAGCTTCAATCGCTCTACCTATTCGTGCCAGTTGTAAAACTTGTTGTTCTGTAAGTGTTTGAGATTTTTGCTGTTCGAGATCGATTTTCCGGGTTTCTGTTCCACCTTCTTTTATGCCGTAGATAGCTATTTTTTTGGTTGCTATCATCGTATCGACGAGTTTCTCTTCGTGTACTTTATAACAATCGGCAGATACCAAGCCAGAAACCAGAGCTTCACCGAGCCCAAAACTGGCATTAATGGATAGCAACTTTCGATTAGAGGTCATTGGATCAGCGGTGAATATAATTCCTGATACCTGTGGAAAAACCATCTTTTGAACAATAACGGATAAATAAACTTGTCTGTGATCAAAACCATTTTGTATTCGGTAGATTACTGCGCGATCCGTAAATAGAGACGCCCAACATTTGCTTATATGCTGCATGATTGCTTCTCGTCCAATGATATTTAAATAGGTGTCCTGTTGGCCGGCGAAAGAGGTATGTGGTAAATCCTCAGCAGTTGCACTAGAACGTACTGCGTAAGCCTGTTCTTCACCAGGTTGGGAGAGATAGTGAGTAACTGCTGTCACAACATCTGAAGGAATTTCTACTTCCATAAGGAGTTCTCGAATTTTCCTACTGATTTCTCCAATTTGCTCTCGATCGTCTACGTTTAGCATGGATAGTTGATCTAATAAAGTATGATACTTTTCGTTCTTTTCGATAGCTTTTTGGTAGCCCGCTGTTGTAACACAAAATCCTTCTGGTACATTTATTCCTTCGATAGTTGATAATCTCCCTAAATTTAACCCTTTTCCACCAACAAGCGAAAGCTGCGTATGATCTATTTCCTGAAACCCAAGAACTAAAGAACTCATTCAATCTCTCCTATCTATTAAATTTAGAAAGAAACATTTGACAAGAGTTTAGCGGCATGGTACATTATTAATATAATATGCATTAACTTTGTCCGATAAACAATGTAAAGACGTGATATGATTATATCATCGTGTCTGTTCATATGCAATATTAAAGAACCTGATAAACGACTCAGGTTCTTTTTTTGATTCCAGTAATCAATAACCAACACTCGGACTATACTCCATCTTTTACACTGGAGCTATAACCCATGGACTTCAAACTCATAGATTCGCGCCGCCGTATCGGCTCCCTGCGTGGGTTTAAGAATTATTAATTTTACGTAGCGTGCTTTCACCAACGCGATTGCGTCTGTTGACTCAGCTTCCGAGTTTCCCTGAACGTTAACGACATCCGTCCAATTCGTTCCGTCAATACTCACCTGAATGGTATAATCGCTCGTATTAAACCCGGACCATTCTCCTCCACTCTGAGCATGCTTGATGATAAAAGTGCTAATTTGATGCTCGGCTCCGAGATCGACCTGAAGCCAATGAGGCAGATTTCCAAGTGCGCACCATTTGCTGTTATCCGTAACTTTGCCGTCAACGGCGTTCGTTGCTCCTTCCTTATCTCCGCATGCATGATCAGCCGTTGCAATTTTTCCAAGTGCTAAATTCTTCACCGCTCCAGCTTCTTTGCTTACTGTGATGAGCGCCTGTTTCGTAATGGTATCTTGCCCCGCGCTGTTAGTTGCAGTAAGTGTCACGCTATACACGCCTTCCTGATTGAACGTTACAGCAGGGTTCTTCGATGTACTCACAGCTGGGCTTCCGCTTTCGAAATTCCATGACCATCCTTCTGTTACTTCCGTCGATAAGTCAATGAAGTTTACGCTCTCACCTGGTGCCACCAGGGTCCGATCAGCCTTGAACCCAGCGATTGGCTTCGGATAATCCGGCCAACTGACCTTGACGCTGGAGGACTGACCTTGCTCGTATCTTGCGTTGATCGCAACGACCTTCAATTCTGTGACCGTTTCTTTGTCTATTCTGCTCATCTCAGGAACATAGAACACATGATTCGTTGTTGCACCCATCAGCACTTCTCTGCCATCTGGCAGTACACGATAGATTTCATATTGCTTCACCTGTTGATCAAGCGGTTTCCACTGTAATCTAGCATCTCCGTAAATTCCATTACGGAAATCGGATTGAGTGACCTTAAGCTCGCGAACTGCCGGCAGTGCTTTAATTGAATCATTAGTATTCTGGATGGAGAGCTGGCCAATTTGAATGCTATAATTACTGATCGTATCCTTGGTATCAAAGTACAGTGACAACGCAACGATACGTTTTCCTTTATATGGGGTCAAATTCAAAGTTTCGGTAGTCCAGCCTGACGAAGCTTTATCCTTCACGTTAAGGAAGACAAATTGGTCGGGATGGTCTGCGAAAGCGAGACCAACCTTTAGACTTGGCTTGTTCGGCGTTTTATACGTAATCGATAGCTTTGTACTTGCTTCAATTTTCAGGTCTGTCTTGTAGAGCTTCAAATGTGTGGCATTGTTATGGCTCAGTTCACCTGATACCTTCAGAGAGCTACCGCCGTAATATGCATCGGACCAATCAAGCCTCGGAGTAAGTGCTGTTCCTTTGCTGTTTGCGATCCAGCGCCATGTAGGCAGGATATCTTGCAAGCTTCGGTTATTCCATCCTTTATCTCGTACCTGCTGCCCTCGGACATAATATTTCTGTCCGCTTCCTGTATTGAAGTTGGTGATGAAAGGCAGCTTATTTACTGGGGAGGATTCTACCACATCATTCGCGATCCCTTTCCATGCCTGATCGCTCACGGTGTTCCCGGGGTTCCCGTTTGGCCCCACCCAGAATTTGTTCTCACGTACGAAGAAATCCTCCATACTCTCTGCACTGTTAAAAGCCCAGTCTGGGCGATAAATGCCAAGGGAAGTGACGGCAGGCTTGCCATCTGGGTACAGTAGTTTCCAGTTCACATTTGTATCGTAGCCCTTGGCTTCAACATCGATCCCTGCATACAGATCATATGGAGTTCTTCCCAAGCTTTTGGCCTTCTCTGCGGAGCTTTTAAGATCCTTCCACCAAAAGTTTAGGAATATACTGTCTGTTATTTTCTTATTATCTTCCTGTAGGAACATCGCATTCTTGTCATTTAGTGCGTTCTGCCAACTGATACTACCCTCCTTAGTCATAGAGTCGTACCATACGATTTGCATAGACTCCGACTTGTGTGATTCTAGATAACTTAGGAAAGCCTTCATTTTCTGTGCATCAGCCGGCATACCACCTTCGGTCTCCTGATTAATGAACCAGCCGTCAAATCCATAATAGTTCGCAACCTGGATCAGCTTATCTGCAGCAGGAAACGAGCCGTCACTGTTCTGTTGAAGCATTTGCTCCACCCATTCAAATTTTCCTCCATACACGGTAGGTGGGAAGAATACCGTTCCGATGATCGGTACGCCATTCCTATGAGCGGCGTCGATAGTATCCGCGCTTGGAGGTACAATGATCCCTTCGCCAGCTGATCCGCCCCAGTAAACCAGCTTGTCAACATACTGCCAATAGGAGAACGTGTTAGCCTCAAATTTGTCCGAGCCTTGTGATGGCACACCACTTGTTCCCGAGTTCAGAGCTGATAAGGCCATAACTTTCGGCGCTTTGGTCGCATGGGGATTAACACCATCTGTCACAAAACGATCTTGCAGTGGGACTGTGCTCCGGTTGAATGCGGCATCCGGATCGGATGCAGGACTCCACTGAAGCAATTGCTCTGGAAACCAGTAGGATGAATAAGGCTGTTTAGCGAAAGCTGTTGTAGATATTGCTGCGCACATCACCAATAAGAATATAAAACCTGCACCAATCTTTTTCATGCCATACTCCTCCAATCAATAGATAATATGGTTGCGCTTACATTTTAACAAGTTGGACAAAGCTGTAGATAGTGGATTAATGACAAGTCCAGGTGCACTTATTACAGATTGTAAACGTGAATCTCGAGTAAAAGCATATTCTTGGCCTCCATAAATAAAAAGAGCCCCCATTTAAACAAACGGGTGCTCTTAATCTTTTAGTATCATTAGAATTACGATTTCCAAATTTAATCAATTAGTCTCCCAGCTCTACAACCTACAAGTTTAAAAGAAACTGTCTTGTGCTCTGATAAGCGTCATTCCATCCCATTTTTGCGTAGAATCGAAGTCCATCAAGTCCCTTGAAATAATAGGCTCCCATTAGCCGCTCTTTAAAATTAGGAGTTTCTATTCCGTTCTTTTCTTGATAGTCTTGATACACCTTAATAACATCACTCCAAGGCATATGCCGATCGAGAATCGCAAGGTCTATGAGACAATCACCGTACATGCAATTCCCATCGATGATCCCGGTAATTCGTGTTCCATCGGACAAAATATTCCACTGCTGAAAATCTCCGTGTATAAAGCTTCTATTAGATTCATTATAGGGTACGTAGTCCATCAACCGACTGTATATTTCTTCGTATACATCCTTCTCCAAGCAAGACGTATGGAAGAGATCATACCAATTCTCCCAGAACGTTCCCGCTTGATCCTCAGCATTTACTGCAACAACAAAGTCTTTCCAAGATGAATAGACCCCGTTGCCATTAGCACCGATCCACCCATACCCGTAAGTTGCCCCAATATCCGCTGCTCCCATTCTTGTCAAAATGCTGATAATTTCAGGCAAGTGAAGGGTTTGCTCCTCTGCCGTGTAATCGGATAGGTTGCGTCCTTCCATTCGTTCCATGATTAAATAGGTTATCTGACTAGTTTTTCCTAATGCCAAACATTTCGGAAAAGGGATGTTCTGACTTGACAGCAGATTCGATACATAGTTTTCTGTTTCATACGCTCCTGCCAGATCGCTGAATTTAACTACATATCCTTTCCCTTCGAGGATAAAAGAAAACACGTTGCTTATATTACCACCGGAAAGAGGTGTAATCTCAACTGCACCTGGTCTAAGATGATTCTCTAATACTTTTTCAATTTCACTCATGGCCAATTTTGGCTTCGCGTAGGTCACCGTAGCTTCAACTCCTATAAATTAGAGACTAATATCTCTTTCCTCATATTCAAATGGTTCTTCACACGAGTAAATGTCATCGAAAAAACCCATAAACGGAATGTCGTCTTCCATGCATTTTATGCGATAGGATAATTCCTCATCACATGTGGGTACTACACCATTGTTCCTCATTACCTCGAATGCATCTACAATATTCTCCATGAGCGTCACTTGGATGAATAAGGGGAGCTTATCCATCATTGACTGATCTACCGCGGTCTCAGATCTGTATCCTTTTAGGACTACTTCAAAATAATCATCCATGAACTTCTTTCGTTTAACAGCATCTGGTTCGAATTGTGTCCATCCCACGCCCTGTGTCCAGAGACCTGCCAGATCAAACATATACCAACAGAAACATGAATTATCGAAATCATACACAGTGATTTGTCCAGTATCAAAATCTATCGAATAGTTCCCATCATTGTAATCAAAATGGATCAAACCGAATGACTCAAGATTCCTGTCCAATTCTTCTAAAGTTTTAAGAAGTTTTACCAATCTCTCTTTAAGGAGAGATAAGGAGTCAGGTATCAATTTATCAATATATTCGGCATTAAATCTGTCAAAAAAACTATGCCGACGATGAACAGGAGTATATCTTTTCGACAATTCATGCATTTTCCCTAGAACCTTACCACAGTTATAATAGTATTCTGTAATTGGAGCTTCTTCCCGGTACCGATAATTATTTTCTACAAGCAATTTCCCCTTAGCCTTACTAAACAGGCAGATAAAAAAAGTATGATTATTATGAATGATCTCTTCCAGCAGATTCCCCTTTAGGGAGTTGACTACATTCGAGACACTTCCGCCATGCTCAAATAAATACCTAACATACTCAACTTCACCTAAAAAATCTTCCCGGCTTCTGTCATTTAGGAAGGCGATTCTGAGTATTTTGGCGTCAGTACCTTCTTTTTCACAAGTATAAACGACATTACGCCCTCCATCATGTGCCGGAATGGGCTGAATTTCATAACCATTCAACTCGTACAACTCCGATATCAATGGTAGTAAATACACATCAGCAATTTCAACAACCTCATTATTTGTCAAAAAATCTCTCCTTTAGCCTGTAATTTTACTTTATGCGTCCAAACCCGATCAGTTAATGTACAGCTTATCAGCTTCTACTGACAATCTGGATAGTAAAAACAATTATAATTAAATTATCCTTAAACATCCCATAGAGACGTCTAATAAATAAAAGAGGAGTTAACTCATTAATATGGTTAACCCCTCTTTTATCAAGTTATATTAAATATCCAACTTCTAAATCGCTTCATTCAGATGATTTACATTTTCCGTTGTTAATTTAAGGTCGGCTCCAAATAGGTTTTCTTCTAATCTGTTTAATTTTGTAGTACCTGGAATCGGGAGAATATATGGTTTTTGAGCCAATTCCCATACAGCCAAGCCCTACTACCGATACTTCCAAGCCGCTATTTCCTAATTTACGCTTGCGCTTCTGTGCTCTTCCTTTCTCATGAAGTTTAGTCAAATTAGTTTGAGTACTATTCAAGTATGCAACAATTCTTTACTAAACAGATACCACAATAGTATTAAATCATTGCCTAATTCTCTCATTTTATCTTTTAGTAAAGTGCTCTCAATTAAACGATTTCTCATCCGATAGGTGTTCCATCAGCATATAAACTGATTACAATAAAAAAGTGACAGTCACGAAGGCTGCTTTGCCCCGATTGACTGCCACTTCCTAATTAATATCCCATATCCTTTAATATTTTGGATAACGTGCTCAGACGCTCACCGATCATTTCATCATCATCGCTCAGCGCTTGACTGAACAGTTTAATATCTTCATTAATTCGCTCATTGTCCGTACAGATTCCTACGGTCATGGCATCCCCTTGCAAGCCAATTCGATCAATTATAGGCTGCTCAGTGTCATATAAATTCTCATATCGATACGCTTCCCGAAAATGTTCCAAAGACCGACAAATCAGAATGGACAAATCAAGAACACGATGGAGAGGAAGCTCCTCCGATTGTCTGGACCATTTTTCTCCAGTATATCTCCATACCTTAGCTGATATATCGACTTTTCCTCTATCGTTCCACTGGGCCAATCCAAGAGAAAGACCTTTTGCGTCCGTATTTCCTGCCAATCGGCCGTCAACCTGCTCATAATTTTCCGATACAACAACAGGTTTATGTTTTAATGTTGTAGGTATTTTCATATTATTTTCTTCCTCCAGTTACTATTTTACTAATTTACTAAACGACGGTTTTATCTTAGCTTGGATTTACTTGTTAGTCAATTCGTGGTTTATTATAACCTCTATCTCCGTATGGCTGTAACTTCTCTAACCATGGTTTTAAGATTTTCTTCCGTTCCCAGCGCATATCTGTTACCTTATCTATTTCCTTCTGTTCCAGTACCTCATACATGAACGCATCGGCACCAAATTCTTTCCAATCCTTCTGGAGCTGGGCATTTGCAAATCTCCCTGAATCCAGCTGCATTTGCAGGGTAAGCCATTTGTTTTTCAAGTTAGGATAGCTGTCAATAAAGATTTTGCCGTTAACCTGGTTTTTGATTTGAGCAACACCCATATAAATCTTAATTTGTTTGTACTCCTCGATCAGCTCTTTGCGTTTATTCATATCCATTTCTTTCTCTCCTTATCGTAGTTATTGAATATTCATGGAATGATTATGCTCACTCTTACTTCTTTTCTTAACAACAATGGGAAGCAGAAAAAGCGCACCGATAACCACAAAAACACCACTCGTCATAAATACACCCATTAGGGAGAACGTATCCTTTAGGTAACCGGAAATGAACATGCCAACGACCATCATTCCCATAAAAATAGGCATTATCGCTCCCGAAACCCGTCCAATAAAAGCACCTTCGGTATTCCGTACAAGAAGTGTTTGAATCCCTCCTTGAATACAAGGATAAAACAAACCACTGATGACTAAAAAAATAATCGTCAGCCATATTTCCTTAGACGCACCCATTCCAACCGTACAGACGGCATTGACGAGCAAGCCTATCAACAGTAGTAGCTGTGGTCTTACTTTTTTGGCTATCGCGATTATGGCAGCTCCGCCAACTAACATGGATGCTCCATTAGCCATCACGAGCCACTGCAGAAATTGTTTATCCTTACCCAAATTTTCGATGACTAGGAAGATTTGAAGCGGCTGAGTTAGTCCAGATGCCAATCCCACAGCCGAGAAAGTTAAACTAAGTGTTCTTAAGGGTTTACTCGACCCAATATAACGTAGGCCAGCCGTTAACTCGTTAATGAACCCGCTGGCTTTTCCAGACTTCGGTTCCTCTTCATCCCGTGGAAGGGACGACAATATAAGCGAGGATCCTAGAAACATTACGGCTGTCAGAATTAGAGATACTTTAATTCCAAACTTTATAAAAATAAACGTACCGATAACGGGTCCCAAAACTGTAAAGACAGCGACAAGTGTTTGGGACATCGCCATAACCCCCTGCAGTTGTTCAGCTGGTACATGTCTCTTATACAGCTTCATGGCCGAAGGCTGAGAAAATTGAGATAAACTTGCTGACACGAAAGATCCGATGAGAAGTGCAACCCATCCGCCATTCATAACCGAAATCAGCACCACCCCCACGGACAAGCCAGATAACAAATCGCTCCATACCATGGTTCTCTTCGGTCGCCATCGGTCAGCAAAGGTCCCTCCAATCAGACCAAATATAAAGATCGGTGCAAATTCAGCAACCGATATCAAAGATACATCTACCGGATTATTATTTGTCAATTCAGAAACATAAAGAAGGACGGCATAATTCCGTATCCATATTCCGAGCTGCAACAACATACGGGAGAGAATAACTGTCCGAACATAACGATTGGAAAACATTTTAATACCCCTTATCCTTTACAGATTTTCACACCTTTTCGAAACTTCCTGACATGACAACCGGTTTATACTTTAACGTTGTGGTTATTTTCATTGCCTCACTCCAATTACTAATTTACTGATTTTATAATTTACTAATTTACTAAATCACTGCTTCAGTTTAAACAGGATATTATCGTTCGTCAAGTCGTTTTCGATATTCGATTTAAGTTTTAAGGAACGTCACTTGCCTAAATATAAAAAAAAGGAAACCCAAAGTCGTTAAAAATGACTGGTTTTCCTTCTCCATTGGAGCACTTTAATCTATTTTTCAAAAAATTCTTTAGCATATTCTACAACACCATGGACATCTGAAAGACCGCCATCTACAAGCTCAACGGCCATGAAATTATCGTCAGAAACTTCAAAGGGTGCCTCTATTCCATATTGACTAGCCTTTGTATAACCAAACTTCGGATAATACTTATCATGACCTAAAACAACAGCGCCCTTATAGCCAAGCTGTTTTGCGATTCTGTGCCCTTCAGTAATGAGCAGCTTCCCTATACCCTTGCTTTGCATTTCTGGTAATACAGCAACAGGTGCTAGCGCAATCAGAGTCTGGTCCCCCACTTTTATTTCTGTAAAAAGAATATGTCCTACGATTTCATTATCGTATTCAGCTACAAGTGACAACTCCGGAATAAACTTCGCTGATGTTCTAAGTCTATTTATTAAGTTGTGTTCATCATGGTCTGAGTAATCTGCCTTCTCAAATGCTTTTTGGACTACATGGTACACTTCGTTATTATCTTCAATTTTTTCTTGTCTAATGATTATGTCCATGAATTAACCTCCTCATAGTAATGACAAAGAAAAAAGTGAATACAGTCAATAGACTATATCCACTCCTATGCTTGAATTAGATGTCTAAAGCATACTTTAAGAGAAAGAGCATGTCAAAAAAAGCATCCACTGGGACTTTTATTTGTATACTTGTGAGATTATTTCTGGCTTGCAAGGAATTCGTTAAGCTGTTTTTGCTTCTCAGCGATGACTTTGTCGAGGCTGGCTGATTTTTGGGCAGCGATATACTTAGGCAACTCTTTGTCCAGATCGACCGACCCCGTCTCAAGCATCTTTTGATATTCTCTTAAAACGTTTGCAAGTGCCCCCACCTCTGATTTGACTGGTTCGCTGTCAAATGTGAAGCCAAGGGCCGGTGATGATTTGGCACCTTCATTGAATTTTTTTGAATTGCTTCCACTTGTCTGTTGCCTCTGAGTTCCAGACATAGTTCAGGAATTGATTCCCCAGTTCCCAAGCAACACCTGGCGCGTACTGTCCAGATTTATCAGTAGTTATCTAATTTCATGTATTTACTCTTACACTTCGATTCCTATACTGCTTTGGTGTTACACCCACATGCTTCTTGAATACTTTGATGAAATGCGCTTAATCATAAAAAAGTAAGTCGCGAACCAATCGATGAGATTATATCATTTGAAAGATCTAACAGTTTTTTTACTTATTCTATACGTTCTCTTTGAATGAAATTCATCAGAGTCAACCCTAACTCTTTCTTGAAGAGCTGTGATAAATAGTTTGGATTGAGTCTGGACACATCCGATAGCTGCTGTAATGTAATTTCTTCAAACAGATGATAGTAGATGTTATGTAATATAACACGAAGTAAAAAATAAGACCGCATGTCAGAACCAAGGTTCAACATACGGTCTTATGCAGCCACACATAAGCAGACTTGCTCGTATTATCAAAATGCCTTTTAAGATTTCCTGGTAAGAGTACCGATTCTTTAGGTGATTTATTATTAACATTATTAAATATCAATTCCAAACGCGTTTTTATATCTCATAAATAAATGTTCCGCAGGTTACAATATGTGATTCACCATTTGCTAGTTACAGTTCCATATATGCTGACATATTTCGCAATGGCATAAATTAAAGTACCTCCGGGTACAAGTTGAATAATAAAGGAATTTTCTCCAGATATACGTATGCCTCCAACTGTATCGAATAACCATTCACACACTGAACCCGGGGAGTAATGATTACGGCTTGCTTCTCCATTCACCGACGTGGCCAAACATGTGGGCTATAGTCGACCCTATCTATCACGAAAAGTTAAAAAGAAACTGGGCTTTGATTTAAGTGTTTTTATTAAACAGTGCAAGCTAGAAGAAGACAAAGATCAGCTGGCATTCTCCGACAAAAGGATTAGTGAAATAAGCACATACCTATGTTTCTCCAGTCAAAGTCATTTCCAGAAATCGTTTAAAGATAAATATGGGATTACACCGCTAATGTACCGGAAATCAGAGCTTCATCAGACCAAAAAGAGTAGAAGACAGATCGATCCGTCTTCTACTCTTTTGAATGCTGATTAACTGCAGCGTTACATTTAGTATTTTATTTCAGGTATAGGCTATCCTAAATATCCTTTAACTAAGCCAAGCGGCAATGGTTTGGGTTGCTCGCAGCTGGTGACCAGCTCCGCATACCGTTTAGAATCAGAACTTGTATGGAACGCATGCATAATCTCAAGTACGTGATTGGCGAGTTCTCCGTTTGCACGCGGCGTTTCCCCTGTGTCGATGCAACGGGCCATGTCAGCTACGCCAATGCCTCTACTATTATCTGCATAGTTATAGATAAGCGGAATCTCATGGAATTCCGGGCTGTGTGCCGGACGTAGAAGGATCGGCCCTCCAAAGTTATTAGGGTCCGGTACGATCAAAGTTCCTTGCGATCCGTAGATCTCGATTCTCGGCAATGTGCTATGCCAAGTATCGAAGCTGGTGATCATCGTTGCCACAGCACCACTGTCAAACTCAATTGTTCCGGCAACATGTGTAGGCACCTCTACATCAATGACTTTACCAAACTTCTTTTCGCTAGTAATGGTTCTTTGGGCAAAGGAAGTTTTAGTGATGCCGCATACTGTTTTTGCTGGGCCCAGCAAAGACACTAGGGCAGTTAGATAGTAGGGTCCCATGTCAAACATCGGTCCGCCACCGGCTTTATAATAAAATTCCGGATCTGGATGCCAGCTTTCATGTCCATGACAGAGCATAAAGGCTGTTGCTGCCACCGGTTGTCCGATATAGCCGTCCGCAATCAGCTTACTGCAGGTTTGCAGTCCGCCTCCGAGGAAAGTGTCTGGCGCGCAGCCGAGGAACAGATTCTTTTCCTTCGCCAGGTGAACTAGCTCTGCGCCATTTTCTAGGGAAAGGGATAATGGCTTTTCCACATACACATGCTTACCGGCTAACAAGGCTTGTTTACACACATCAAAATGAAAATTAGGCGTTGTCAGATTAACAACAATTTCAACCTCTTCCGAAGCAAGTAATTGCTCTGTCGTCCACACATGAGGAACTCCATATTTCTGCGCTGCCTGCTCTGCTCTTTCTTTATCCAAGTCGGAACAAGCATACACCTCAGTATTAACAAAGGTACCGTTCAAATTTTCAAAATAAATGCTGCTGATGTTTCCGCAGCCAACTATACCTACCTTCACTTTGCGCAAGATCATTCCCACCTTATCTCAGTTTTAGTTAGCCGCCCATAAAAAACCTTTTCGCATCAGTTCCTTGGCTTCCGGAATATCGAAAACATCGGCATGATGTCCAAGTGAATTATAGAAAACCTTGCCTGTTCCCCATTTTTTTGTGTATACAACGGGCATTGTGATGACACCATTCGCTGAATGCTCACCCTCACTCATTACAAACGTAGTTGTTGCTATAACATTTACCGCTGGATCCACATGTAAATAATATTGCTCCGATTTCACCTTAAAGTCTTGGATGCCCTCCACAATGGCGCTTGAGCCAGAGTGTACTATATTGACTTCGTACTCTACCCCATCGTTAAATGGATGCGCCACCCACTGAGATCCGGTCAAAAATTGCCAATCTGTATTGTTACGGAAGGAGTCGCACATCCCTCCATGACAACCGGCAATTCCTACGCCAGAAGCTACAGCCTTAAGAACGGAAGATACCTGATCATTGCTGATTTCTCCCATGGTCCACACCGGTACAATAAGACTTAATTCGGCAAGCTTCTCTGTATTGTTGAAGCTATCTAGTGTATCAGACACTTCGACCTCAAAACCCTCAGCTTCAAGTATGCCAGCGAATATCGCGGCTACTTCATTAGGTTCATGCCCATCCCATCCACCTTTTACAATCAATGCCTTATTCGTCATGCTGCAATCTCCTTTTTATATGAAAACTAGCTTACTTCCATCTGATGAAATTGTAATCCAGATTGGAGATATCTGCTCGCCATTTCACTTGTGTGAATGGTCATTTTTTGCTAAGTTTTAAAGGAGAACATTCAATTCAAATCGCATGAACAGGAGATCCTATGAAAGCTTTTCACGAAAATAGAACCTATCATTCGAATTTTCCTTTCACAGTAATAGTGTCTGATGATATAGATTTCCTAGCCCACTGGCATAATGATCTTGAATTAGTCTATGTATTCGAGGGCTCCATTCGGATGGGAATCAATTCGGAAACGCGGATCTTGGAAGCTGGTGACATGGCTATATGTAGCAGCGGAGACATTCATTACTATGACAGCAAGGACGGCAGTTCTAAGATAATGATGATTATTTTTAATCCTTCTTTAATCGGTTTTCCTGGAGGGTGGCCTCTGAATGTGAGACTGACCTCTCCTTTTATTGATAAGTGCTTAGTCATTAGAGAAGATGAAGTAGCTATCAACAACCGACTTTCTGCCATTATGAAGGAGCTTATGCGCGAATATAATCAGAAGCTTGAATATCATGAACAGTTAATCATTGGCTTGTTGCACGAATGGAGTGGACTCATTTTACGGCATGTCCCTTTGGATAAAATAAATCCACAGAAAGACAAAAGGCGTATTACTAACATGAAGATTATGCAGGAGGTTCTTGAATATCTCGACGTCAACTATATGCATTCCATCACACTTGCTGACGCTGCACGCCAAGCCAATATGAGCCTCTTTTATTTCTCACGCTTCTTTAAGAGCATTTCAGGTATGAGCTATATTGCGTACCTCAGCAACATCCGGGTTAATCAGGCAGAACAACTGCTGCTGACCACAGACAAATCCATTCTGGAGATCGCGCTGGAATGTGGTTTCACTAATATCCGTACCTTCAACAGAGTATTTAAACAAATTAAACAGCGGACTCCAAGTGAATTACGTTAAATCATTTATTGCGTAAAAAAAGCCTATGATCCTTTGGTTCTGATCACAGGCTTAATTAAATTCGTTTACCTAAAGGTGTTATCCGTTGATGGTTAAGTACATATAGTACGGCTTATAGGTATCAGTAACTACTGGGCTCCTACGATGGGATGCGGAACATACAGTTCTTCTAGGAACAATATCTCTCTCTTCAGGAGATAATTTCACCGATAGCGCATCTACTGAATCTACGAGCTGAGCGATTTTCGTTGCACCGATAATAGGCGCAGCTACAGAAGCTTTTTGCAGCATCTATGCAAGTGCGATATGTGTACGCGGAACACCGCGTTTCTCTGCCAATGAAGCTACTCGCTCAACAATTGATCGATCTACATCAGCGGTTGAATCATACTTGGATTTTTGAATGAGATCGGTTTCGGATCTACGCGTTACTTCCGACCAATCTCGAATCAATCTTCCTGATGCTAGAGGACTGTAAGGAGTTACCGCAATTTTTTGATCCTGACAGAGCGGCATCATTTCTCTTTCCTCTTCGCGGTAGATGAGATTAAGGTGATTTTGCATGGATACAAAACGAGTCTAGCCATTCTTCTCGGCCACATGTAATGCTTTTTGAAATTGCCAAGCATACATGGCAGAGGCACCGATATATCTGGCTTTTCCAGACTTCACCACATCATGCAAGGCTTCCATGGTTTCTTCAATGGGTGTGTTGTAATCCCAGCGGTGTATGATATAGAGATCCACATAATCGGTTCCAAGTCTCTTCAAACTGTTATCTATTTCGCTCATAATAGCTTTTCGGGAAAGCCCACCACCATTTGGACCTGGACGCATCTGACCCCAGACCTTCGTGGCAAGAACAATTTCCTCCCGATTCGCATAGTCCTTAAGCGCACGTCCGATAATTTCTTCACTAGAACCACTTGCATAAATATTAGCTGTATCAAAAAAAGTTGATGCCGAGCTCTAGCGCTCTTTTTATGATAGGACGGCTGTTCTCCTCATCAAGCACCCATTGATGCCCTCCAGGCAACACCTCTCCAAAGCTCATACAACCAAGGCAAATCCGTGAGATGTCCATTCCCGTATTTCCAAATTTAATATATTCCACAGAGCATGCCTCCATTTCTAAGTTTTTATAAGATTCAATTTCTAAAGTGCCTCAAACCATTCCGTTTCCCCTGGCGTCATGGCCAAATGCACGAACCAGCTATCCTTTGTCGCACCGTGCCAATGTCTTACATTAGGTGGAATGTTGACCACATCACCTGTTTTGAGCAATTGGGCAGGCTTCCCTTCTTCCTGATACCACCCATTTCCTCCGGTGACTAACAGAACTTGGCCAACCAGATGCGCATGCCAGTTATTTCGGGCGCCTGGAGCAAAAGTTACATTACCAATCGCGGTATTAAGCGGCACTGGATCTGTAAACACCATTTGCAAATAAGCGTCTCATCTCATAACCAAAACCACTACTGACACCTGTAATTAGCCATGTACGATTGTTCATAATCATTCCCTCCTAAACTTCTTATTCCGATTTAGCTGCTGCTTCATTCACACACCGCAGAGCATTAAGACTACGCGGATAACCTATGAAAGGGATGCATTGAGATATAATTTTGTAGCCTGGAAACATTCTTTCATTATACGTCTTTGCTGCATCTGTTAATCCCATTATCTAACCCTCCTATTAAACACTTTTCTCATCAAAATAAACGATTACTAGATAAACATATTGATATCACTTCTTAGATTTAAGTGAATAAATTCAAACAGATATCCCCTTTGATGAGTTTGTTATAGTATGTTATATAAAGAATTCTTACTCTATTTTTGATGAATAAAGAAAGTTCGGTGAGCAAATTGCCTAAAGTTGATCGAAGAATCCTTAAAAACACAGGAAGCCTTGAAGACAGCTGTAATTGACCTAATGTCCATAAAAAAATTTGACGATATAACCCTACAGGAACTCTCAGATAAAGCAAACGTGAGTCGTGGTACCATTTACCTTCACTACATGGATAAATATGATCTACTTAATAAACTTATCGAGAACCATATCAATGAACTTCGTGAGAAATGTGAAGCAGCATCTGATTTGGATTTTGTAACGGGATCTGTAATTTTGGATGGAATATTTTGAGAGTAACTATGCATTTTTCTCCATGATGTTGGCTAGTAAAGGAGCACCTTTCTTCCGGAGTCGCTTTCTAGAATTTCTAATCGAAGAGTTTAAAGACGAAGTGGATATCACAAAAGGTAAAAACGAAGGCTTAAATAAAGAGCTAGTCGTACAATTTCTAGCTTCTTCTTATGTGGGTGTCGTTGAATGGTGGTTTAAGAATGAAAGACCTGTAACTTATCTAGAATTAGCAGCGCAACTGGGAGCCTTGTTGGAAAGAAATTGTACAAATAACCCCTCATCCTAATGGATGAAGGGTGAACTTGAAAAAAAGTATCTTCCTTAGAAACCATATTTAGCTTCTTCAGCCTCTCGAATTTTGGCATAAGTCTCAGAGAGTACATAGGTATCTTCCACTAAGCGATCTATACGGAATAACGCATCATCATTTACTATTTCTTTTCGATAAAAATCCTTCTCTTCTATAAATACATACGTTTGAACAATTTGCGCTTTCATATAGGCCAATATCGGTTTCAATTGCTGCTCTGCTACCAGATAGTGACGTGCAGAACCTGCCGTGATGAGCATACTTACAACCTTGTGTTGAAATGCTTTTTCGGGTGCTAAATCGAATATATTCTTTAGTGTTGCTGGGATGGAAGCTTGAAATATAGGCGTTCCGATTACGATAACATCTGCTTCCATGATTGTTTGAATTACGTACTTGGTGTCCCCTTCGTATTCCAGATAATTGCGACCATCACTGAACTGAACATCATACTCCGCCAGATCTAGAAGCGTAACTTCTGCATCTTGGTATTTTTCATGAAACGAATTTACTGTGTAATTCATAGCGATTCTGGTTTTCGAGCCTATCTTTGACCCTGATAATGCTACAATTTTCATATTTCTGACCTCCTGGAGTTTATTTTTTTGCCGTATATTTTTTAATAGCTGGTAGAATTTCAGAACCGATTAAATCTATGTTTTTCATTAAGTTTTCAAAAGGCACGCCACCAAAATCCATTTGTGCGATATATCGTTGATGGCCGAAAAGTTCATGTTGATATAGAATTTTTTCAATGATTTCCTGTGGGCTGCCAATATTCATAACATCACGGGGATCGGCTCCTTGAGCAAACGCCTGTTTAGGAAAACCACGTCCATTGGTTAGTTTCATTCCTTCGTTTATATATGGATAATAGGCTCTTTGTGCCTTTTGTGTAGTTTCATCCGCGTAAAAGAATCCAGCAGTCGCTACAGGCAGCTTCGACGGATCGAATCCGTTCTGGCTCGCAGCTTCACGATAAGCATCGATGGATCTTTTAAACAAGACTGCGGGACCCCCTAAATGGGCCAAAAACATAGGTACACCTGCAATGCCTGCTTTGATCGCACTGGCAGAAGTTCCCCCTACAGCTCTCCATATCGGTAAGTTTCCCTCAGGACGGGGGAGGATTCTTGCATTTTTGAGAGGGTTACGAAATTCTCCCTTCCAATTCATAACTTCGTTTTCATTTATCTTTAATAACAAGTCGAATTTTTCTTCAAATAATTCCTCATAATTATTAAGATCATAGCCCAATAATTCATATAACCCCACTCTAGAGGCACGGCCAGCTATTATTTCAGCTCGACCATTTGAAATCAAATCAATTGTAGCGAAATCTTCGTACACCCTAACCGGATCAGAGGTGCTTATAATCGTAGATGAGCTACCTAGTTTCATTTTCTTAGTAGCCTGTGCAATTGCTGACAGCACAACGGTATGCGCCTGAGTAGCAAAATACTCTTGATGACTCTCTCCTACACTAAAAAAATCAATTCCTGCTTGCTCCGCTAATTGAGCCAAGTCAATAATTTCACGTATGCGTTGTTTGGCAGATATTCGGCTCCCAGTTTCAGGGTTCGCTAGATGATCACCTAATGTATAAAGTCCAAACTCTAAGCCGTTGTCTGCATTGATCCGATATTGTTCCATGATTATCCTCTTTTCTTTAAGAAGTTAGAATTCATTTATGATTTGTCCATTAAATATAATTAAGTAAGTCACTATATTAAGTATAGTTAAGTGTTTGCATAATGTCAAACTAATGATCCTGTTCCATTGCGCGCTTTTGCCGAACGAATCGGGATCTCCGTTGATTGGGATGTAGCAACTAGAACAGTGATCATTACCACGGATCATGACTTTCGTGCTGAACTCGAATCTCCTGATGAGGCTGTACTCTACATATCGAAGAGGAAGATGGCGTAGAATCGCTTACGTTGAAATACGTCGATCGTTTAAAAAACGGGAGTTTAGACTGGAATATGGATTTAGGCATGGGGGATGATGAAGACGACGTCCAAGTGAAGAGGAGCGGACAACTCGTTAGTGTCGGTATGTTCGGTCAAGGTCTTTAGAAGCAATTCAGTCATTTTGAGGTAAGTTACAAAGTTCATGAAAAGAAAGTAACTCACACCTATGATATCACGGGTAAACAAGGCATGTTTTTTGACATTCCTGAGGAAGTAACAAGCGGGGAGATAACTTTCTTTGGGAAAAACGGTTACACATTCGAAACGTATTTCTGGTGAGTTGACAAGCTTAAACAAATGTAAAAGGTACCCTAGTTGGGTACCTTTTACGTTTTTTCACTGCTGACCGAGCCATTATGCTGTATTGCGAGTCTAACCAGTATACTCGTACCATGACCTAGCATCGCTTCATCGATATTAAACTGTGGCTGATGGATAGCATGGAGAATTCCCTTCTCCTTATTGCCGCAACCAATAAAGGCGAAGGCACCAGTAACTTTTTCAAGATACCAACCAAAATCCTCACCAGCCAGACTTGGCTGCTCCAGAAGTATTACCTGATCCTCTCCTAGAACTGCACGGGCTGCATGAAGCACCTGCTGCACCGCTTCCGCATTGTTCACTACTGCAATTCCCTCACGCAGCTCCAGCTTGTATTTTCCTCCGTAAGACTCAGCTATGGCTGAAGCATGGCGTTGTAAACCATTTGTAATTGCAGCTACCGTCGTCTTGGTAAATGCTCTGAACGTTCCTGTAAGTACACTATGTTCAGCGATCACATTAACAGCAGTACCAGCCTGCAACGTTCCGAAGGCCAACACCGCCGCCTCCTGCGGATCGATTCGATTAGCCATCATTCCGTTAATCTCTCCTATATATCGTGCCGCCATCTGGATCGCATCTACAGCTCTGTGCGGAGCACTATGATGACCGGATGTCCCCTGAAATTCCACCTTAAAGTGACTGGATGCTGCCATGGCATCATGAGGGTGAATGCCAAGCGTTCCGACTGGAAGCTCTGGCATGACGTGTAGCGCGTAGGCATAGTCGACACCTTCCAGCAAGTTATCCTCAATGAGATCGCGGCCGCCCGAGAGTAATCTTCCATCAAGCGGACTCTTGACAGCGCCTTCCTCAGCTGGTTGAAAGACGAAAATGATCGTGCCAATCAATCGTTCGCGGAAGGCTGCCAGGGTTCGGGCAGCCCCCAACAGCATAGCGGTATGGGCATCATGGCCACAGGCGTGCATAATGCCGTCATTGACTGACTTGTAAGGCAACTCATTGCACTCTTGTATCGGCAGGGCATCCATATCTGCCCTTAGAAGAAGAGTGGGCCCACTATTACCATTGTCTGCTAAGCCTTGCAGGAGGCCGACCACTCCCATTCCGAAATGTTTGCCGACATTTCTCCGTACTGTGATCCCCCACTCCTCCAACAATTCTGCTACTTTATTAGAAGTGCGGACGACATCATACAGTAGCTCCGGATGGGCATGCAAATCACGACGGTATTCAATCATTTCATCCTGCAGCTGGCCGGCGTAATGCATCATCTCCGCAATATTCGAGTTTTGGTGGATTGCGAATACTGGATCAACCGTCAAATTTGCCCTGCTGGCTGAGAAGCTTTGGAATAGCGGTTCTCCGGCAACGGAATGCCGAGATTTCCACGTAGCGTGTCACTTTCATATTCAGTGCGGAACAAACCCCGCTCCTGCAGAATCGGAACTACCCGATCGATGAATTCCTCCAGTCCGTTAGGGACGGCAGCCGCGATCATAAATCCATCTGCCCCACCACTCTCAAACCAAGCTTGAATCTGATCAGCTACTTGCTCCGGTGTGCCAATGAAGCTGCTGCGTGGGGTAGCCGATTGCAAGGCGACCTGTCGAAGCGTCAAGCCTCTCTCCTTCGCATCCTTTTTGATTTTATCCGTGCCGCTTTGGAAGCTATTGCGCCCCAACTCGCCAAGCTCAGGGAATGGCTCATCCAGCGGATATTGCGAGAAATCATGATGCTCGAAGAATCTGCCTAAGTAGTTCAGTGCATTCTCAATCGTTACAAGGCCAGCAACCTCCTGGTATTTGCGCTCTGCCTCCTCCGGTGTGTCACCGATGATTGGAACGATTCCAGGGAAGATCAGCACCTCATCCGGATTCCGATCAAACGAAGCTACCCGTGTCTTGACATCGTTATAGAATGCTTGGGCATCTTCTAGCGTTTCGTGTCCAGTGAAGATAGCATCTGCTTCCTTGGAGGCGTAATTCTTACCGACTTCCGAGGATCCTGCCTGAAATACGACAGGCTGCCCCTGTTTCGAACGAGCAATATTCAGCGGTCCCTTCACAGAGAAAAACTCTCCTTGATGGTCCAGGGTATGCATTTTTTGCGGATCAAAGAATACACCTGATTCCTTGTCTCGTACAAACGCATCATCTTCCCAAGAATCCCATAGTCCGCGTGTCACCTGCAAATATTCGGTGGCAATACGGTAGCGTTTTCCATGGTCAGGATGCTCTTTTTTGCTGTAATTCGAGGCAGAGCCTTCCAGCGGTGAAGTCACCACATTCCAGCCGGCCCGGCCGCCGCTGATTACATCCAGTGAGCCGAATTGACGTGCTACGGTAAATGGTTCACTGTACGAGGTAGACAAGGTACCGACTAAACCGATGTTAGTGCTGACGGCTGCGAGTGCGCTAAGAATGGTCAACGGCTCAAACCGGTTAAGGAAATGAGGAATGGACTTTTCATTAATGTACAGACCGTCTGCGATGAAGATCAGATCCAACTTGCCTTCTTCTGCCTTCTGTACCCACTCTTTGTATAATTCAAAGTTTACACTGGCATCCGGTTTGGCATCTGGATGGCGCCACATCGACGTGCTGCCTCCTACCCCATGCAGCAGTGCACCCAGCTTCAGTTGTCTTGGTTTGGTCATGTTCATTCCTCCTAAAAGTTTTGTTTTAAATACAGACTATAGAACTGAATGTAAGGACTTCACTAAGCTCATTGCACAAACGATGCATTAGCTGCGCCCTGTTTGATTCGCTCGATCTGGCCAAGATGTCTCTCCACATGTGCAGTGAAGCCGTGCACGATATCGGAAATTTTCACGGTCTCCCCCTTGAAATTAATTCCGCTTTTCTCCCAATCTTCTTCGCTAAGGCGTTCAAACAAAAGGCTGTTATAGTAAAGCAGACTGCGGAACAGCTCCAGATTGTCGGAAGCATTTCCGCTGTTGGCGTACTGACCGCTAACCCAAGCATCCTGATTGAAGACGGGAAGCTGTGCAGTCGTAGCAGCGAGAATATCACGAATGCGGAACGAAACTACGATGCTGTGATCAGCCAGATGAGTCAGCACCTCAGTCACACTCCAACTGGCGGGTGCCGCCTTCCATTTCAGTTGCTCCTCCGTTAACCCGGCGGTCGACTTTACTAATTGATGGTACGTTCTTAAAAAATCACTGATTTGAACGCTGCTCATTAAATCCCCTCCAATATACGATCTGTTTGAGAATGATCCGGTGGTGCAAAACGAGATAACGAAAAAGGCTTGATATTATGACCGGTGACTCCACTGATCGCCAAATCGGCCAGTATTTCACCTACAACACTAGAAAATTTAAAACCATGCCCCGAAAACCCTCCAGCTATCAGCACATTGGAGTGGAGCGGATGGCGGTCTACAACGAAATCTTCATCAGGCGTATGTTCATATTTGCATACAGAACCTTTTAGCAATCGGCCAGCTGCACCCGGCATATATGACTCTAGTACCTTGCGGAGGTCACCCTCATCGCTGGCTTCAATGCCAAACGGGGCAAGCTGTGTACCCGGCTTCCATTCCAGCCCTGTATCGTGCCGGCCGATCTTCAGACCAGCTCCATCAATACTGGGAAATCCGTAATAGCCACCTTCCTCTGCTCCTAACGTAAAGCCAGGAAAATTACCCGCAGCAAAAGCAGGGGAGCTCTCAAACCAGCCCACAACTTTGCGGATTGCTTTAATCGGCAAATGTACAAAAGGTGCCAACGCACCAAACCAAGCTCCGGTACTAAGGATAGCTGCCGCTCCGTGATAATCGCAATTTGTCGTATGAACCGTAATGCTACCTTCGCGAGCGGTAATATTCACTACTGGAGTGTTCGTCAACAGTTCCGCACCATGTCCAAGGGCAAGCTGGCGGTAGGCGGAAATACAGCGTTCGCTGTACAAATACCCGGCATCTGGTTCATACATTGCTGCGAATGATTCCGGTATGTTCAGTACCGGCCAGCGCCGCCGGATCTCTTCGGCATCCAGATGCTGGACCTGCACCTTCCGTTTCTTCGCTTCTTCGAGACGACCGTTGAAGGAATATACTGTGCTATCCGCGAGATTCAACACGCCTGAGCGGACAAGCAGTTCTGTTCCGCTCAACTGTTCCGCTTCTTTCCATAGTGTATCTGCCCGCAAAGCTAAATCAATGTATGCGGGTTCACCGCTGTAAGCATGTCGGATCAGCCGGGATTCCCCATGATGGCTACCCTGTGTATGAGGTGGATCAAAGGCATCAACTAGTAGTGTCTTCACTCCGCGCCTCGCAAGATTGTAACCAGCGCTCATGCCCATCGAGCCTGCGCCTACGATAATTACATCGTAGCTTTTATGTTCAGCTATAATTCTGCACCTCCACTGGAATTGTAGTTCTCAAGGGAACGTACAGCCGTATCCGCAAGGAATCGTGCTGCCAAAGGGAGTGCCTGTTCATCCAGATTGAAGGCTGGATGATGCCATTCTTGGCTTCCTTCAGTACCAATAAAGACGAACAATCCCGGTACCACGCGCTGATAGAAAGCAAAATCCTCTCCAGCCAGTGAAAGCTCTGGTTTGACCGCTCGATAGCCAAGAGCTTCAGCGGACTCTACTCCTAAAGCCGCTAAGGTAGTGTCGTTGATAATCGGAGGCGGCCCTTCTATCCAACGGACAGTGGCTTTTGCTCCAAGAGCAGCTGCCACACCAGTCGCCACTTCCCGAAAGCGGTCAAGTACTTTGCTGCGCACTGTTTCATCAAATGTACGGATTGTACCCTCAAGCACGGCTTTTTCGGGGATGATATTCCATGAATTTCCGCTGTGAATCTGCGTCACACTGACCACCGCACTTTGTAGGGGACTGACATTGCGACTTACAATGGATTGAAATGCAGTCACGATATGCGAAGCAGCTACAATCGGGTCTATCCCAGCTTCTGGAACGGCAGCATGAGAACTGCCACCCTGCACTTCAATCACAAACCCGTCAGCCGCTGCCATTAAAGGGCCCGCCGTAATACCGATCGTTCCGACTGGCAGTTCCGGCTTGTTATGCAGCCCGATTACTGCCCGGACTTCTTTTAGCGCCCCGCTAGCAATGATCCGCTGTGCCCCTTGCGCCTTCTCCTCGGCCGGTTGAAACAACAGGCGTACCGTCCCTTGCAATTGATGTTCTTGCTGCTTCAATTGATAGGCAGCACCGATCAAAGCTGCGGTATGGAAATCATGTCCGCAGGCATGCATTTTGCCGGGATACAACGAAGCATAAGCTGCTCCAGTTTCCTCCTGGATTGGCAAGGCATCGATATCTGCACGCAGCGCGATGACCGGACCGGGCTGCTTGCCCCCAATTTCTGCGATCACTCCGGTAGACAGACCGTAATCTACGACCCTGACTCCTGCCCGCCCCAGCAGGGTAATAATATATTTTGTTGTCTCATATTCTTCGTTGGACAGTTCCGGGTGCCGATGCAGATGACGGCGTATCCCGATTAATTCTTCTCCAAGCGCTTCCGCACTCAGCTCTATTGCTTTGCTTGTCATATACAGTCTCCCTCCTTTACACGATCTTTTGTGTGCCCCTGATCCGGCCGCTTATGCTTCTGCCGCCACTTCAGCGATAGCTTCGCTCAGCAGTTCAAAGGAACGGAGTCGTTTGTCAAACGGCTGTACATTCGTCGTTATGATAAACTCCTCGACACCGAATGCTTTCGAAAGTCCCAACAACTGTTCACGCACAGATGCCTTTGTTCCTTTAGTAATCTCTGGTTCCAGCTCTTCAATTGTGTAGGCTTCATTACTCTGCCGGGCAAATTCTTCCGCCTGTTCCTGAGTCCCAACAGTTAGCTTCTTTCCGCTTGCCAGCTGAATCCGAATCAACTTATGCGCGCCTGCCAGTTCTTTCGCTTCCTCTTCAGTATCAGCCACCACTAGTGCTAAAGCGATAATTGCTTGCGGTTGTCTGCCCTGTGAAGAAACAAAACCGCTGCGGTAAGCACGAATAGCATCTAGCGCTACTGTCTTATCGCTATTAATAAATAAGGAGAATACATAAGGTAATCCAAGTTCAGCAGCAATCTCTGCACTGCCTACACTTGCGCCAAGTACATATAGCTCAGGCGGAGTACCAGGAAGGGGACCTGCCTTCAACCCTGCCAGCGGATGGTTTTCTTCAAGCCGGTTATGTACATACTTCTCCAGCTCGATGATTTTGTCCGTTAGGCTAGGGGATTCAGCCCTTCCTTGCTGAAGTGCCTGAGTGCTGCGCGGGAGACCGCCGGGAGCACGTCCCACACCAAGATCCACTCGGCCAGGAGCCAGCGTAGCTAGTACATTAAAGTTCTCCGCCACTTTATACGGGCTGTAATGCTGGAGCATAATGCCACCTGATCCAATGCGAATGCGCTCTGTTTTGGCCAGCAGATGTGAGATGAGTACTTCAGGGGACGAACCAGCTACCTGCTCGGAGTCATGGTGCTCGGAAACCCAGAATCGTTGGAATCCAAGCTCCTCGGACAGTTGTGCCAGCTTAATGGTATGCTGGAATGCTTCCTCCGGCGTTTCTCCCGGATAGATCGGACTTTGATCGAGTACGCTGATTGTAATAGCCATTGTTTTTCCTCCTATATGGAATAGTTAAATTCAGGTGTGATCCGCTTTAGGAACTGCTTCGTTCTTTCTTCGCGCGGATGATTAAACAACTCTGTCGGCGTTCCTTCTTCAACAATGACGCCTCCGTCCATAAAAACCACATGATTTGCCACATCGCGTGCAAACCCCATTTCATGGGTGACTACAATCATTGTTATACCTTCCTTGGCAATTTTTCGGATAACAGCCAGCACCTCACCCACTAACTCAGGGTCCAGCGCCGATGTTGGTTCGTCGAACAATATAACCTCTGGCTCAAGCGCCAAGGCTCGAGCAATCCCTACACGCTGCTGCTGACCCCCGGATAGCTGACTTGGGTAAGCGTCAAGCTTACTGGCAAGACCAACCTTTTCAAGCAGTGAAATACTCCGCTTTCTCGCTTCGTCCTTCGGAAGCTTTTTGACAATTAGCAGCCCTTCCATCACGTTCTCCAGCGCGGTTTTATGACGGAACAAATTGTACTGCTGAAATACCATTGCCGTTTTTTGCCTAAGCTGATGAATCTCCTTTTTACGAGCATGTTTGCAGTCTACTTTGAAATCTCCAATAGCGATCTCTCCGCTGCTTGGCTTCTCCAGATAATTCACACAGCGTAAGAGAGTCGTTTTGCCTGAGCCACTGGGACCGAGAATGACGACAACCTCACCCTTCGTCACCGTTAAATCTATATTGTTTAACACCTGATTCCGACCGAATGACTTCGAAATTTGTGCAAGTTTGATCATGCTACTCCACCTCGATTGTACAGATTGATCCTTCTCTCAATGACCGACGTCACGCGTTCGATCAGAAACGTTAGTACCCAGAAGATCAGCGCTGCCGCTAAATAAGCCTCAAAAAACTTCCAGTTCGTCGAAGCCACTATCTGTGCCTTAGCATTGATATCCACCACCGAAACGGTAAAAGCTAGGGTAGATCCGTGAAGCATACCGATTACTGAATTCGAAAGATTAGGCAGACTTGCCGCAAGCGCTTGAGGAAAAACAATCCGCTTCAGTGCTTGGGGAGTAGTCATACCGATAGAGTGGGCCGCTTCTAGCTGACCACGATCCATAGCGAGCAGACCGGAACGGACGACCTCTGACATATAAGCTCCAGCAGTAATCGAGAACGAAATATAAGCAAAACCGATCATCGGAATCGAAACCGACCTAAAGCTCCAGCCGAAATGCGCCGCCAGACCATCAATCAGTACAGGAAGCCCAAAATATATAAGCAGCAGATGCGTCAGCATTGGAGTCCCTCGGATGAAAGTTACATAACCAACTGCCAACGGGTAGAGCAGTGGAACTCTGTATAGCCGGATTAAGGCTACAGCCACACCAATCACAAAACCAATTAACACAGAGACACAGGTAATATATAAGGTCGTAGGAATTGCACTCAGAATTTGCACCAGAGCGGTCCATATAAACGATGGGTCTAGTTTCATAATCCGGTACCTCCTTTGCCCGTTCCTAATTCTGCAATAATGCGACGGTAGGACCAGCTTTTGTTGATTTTATACAAATTTTTCTCCGGTGTATTCCGTTTCTCATGCCTCAGCAGATGGTGTTCTGCTACAAGCAGCAGCTTCTCAATCGTAAAGCTGATGACCAGATAGATAAGCGCAAGCGCGATATACGTTTCAATAAAATGCTGTGTTAGGCTGCCAAGCGTCTGAGCTTTACCTGACATTTCCATCACCCCGAGGGTAAAAGCTAATGACGTATCTTTCAGTAGTGCAATTACTAGATTGGAGAATACCGGAACTGCTATACCTAGCGCTTGGGGCAGCACGATTCGTATAAAAGCTTGAAACCCCGTCATTCCCGCAGCATATGCAGCCTCCACTTGCCCCTTATCCACTGCCATCACAGAAGCCCTAATCATTTCGGACATGTATGCTCCCGTATGCAGACCATAGGTCAGAATCACAAAGACAAGTACTGGAGTTCGGGTCATATCCACATGGACCAGCTTCATGATTTCAGGCAAACCATAATAAAACAAGAAGAGCTGGATAAGAATCGGAGTTCCCCGAAAAAAAGAAATATAGATTTCGGAGAGGGTTTTTAACACAGGCACTTTATAAAGTCTTGGCAGAGCTACGAGAAAGCCGACAATAATTCCTGTCAGTAGAGAACAGGCGACAATCAGAAGCGTGGTGCTTAAAGTCCCTAGTAACTTAGGCAAAAACGAAAATACAAAACTGATATCAAACTGTGCGCCCATATATTCCCTCCCTTCCCGTGCTCACCGGCTCAATCATTTAACCGAATCCGCAGTAACATCCGCACCCAGCCATTCCGTGCTCAGCTTACCCAGTGTTCCGTTTGTCTTCAGCTCTTTAATTGCACTGTCAATCGCATCTGACAGCTTTTGTGAATCGGCATCATCCTTACGGAAAACATAGAGGATGTCTGCGGAGGACAGCTCGTCGCCCGAAGCTTTTAGCTGACTCTGCGGATCAATGATCGGCAGGACAAAATCTGCAGCTAGCGTAGCATCCACACGCCCAGTACTAATCTGTGCGACGGTATCATTCGCTGCACCGTTCTGATACACGATATTAATTGCGTTGTCATGTTCTTTATTGTAGTTCTCCAGAATTTGCGCTTGTGCGCTTGTCGCACCGACTAACACCTTTTTTCCTTTAAGATCATCGAGTGATTGGATCGAATCATTATCCTTCGCCACTACGATGCGGTTTCTCCAGTGGGCATAGGCTTCTTTGTTAAAAGAATATTTCAATTCCCGCTCTGGATTTTTCTCCATGACATGGGCGACAAGGTCGATTTTTTTAGTTTCCAGACTCAGCAGCAAATTACTGAAATCCATGGTTTGAAACTCAAATTCATATTCTGGAAGCTGCTTATCGATTTCTTTGAGCAGTTCTACATCGAAGCCTGTAAGCTTGCCGTTCTCATCTATGAAGCAGACTTTCGGAAAAGCAGTACCCGTACCTACGATGATTTTAGTTACCTTTTCCGAAGCATTAGCTGGTGTTGTGGCATCAGACACATTTCCGTTCTTACTGCTGTTCGTGCTGCTATTTCCGCAACCGGCAATCGCCAGAGTCAATAACGATGCAATTACTAGTGAAATGGACTTTTTCATTGTTCTATCCCCTTTGAATGAATTGTGGTTTATCTATAAGTGTTTTTTTCATCAGATACATAATGCCGTCACCATTCTGCTGGTCCAGCTCCAGAAACCGTTCATACCCCCGGCGTTCATACATTTGAACTAACCATGGGTGCTTCTTCGCCGTTGCCAGCGTGACCGCAGCCGAACCCAATTGTCCAGCAATAATGTGCTCTTCCACCCAATCCAGAAGCTTTCCACCATAACCTCTGTTACTGTAATCCGGATGAGCAGCAAACCATTTAATAAAAGGAAGTGGGCTAATCTTCTTAATCTCTTCTTCTTTTGAAAGTGTTATCGTTGCAACGATCGTTCCATCAACTTCAAGCACATAACACTCATTCGTAGCAATATTGTCTTCAATAAGTGCCAAGCCAGCTGTAGCCGCCGGCCAATGCAGCCCGAGCTCACGAATCAGCTCATAAGCACGGTATGTAACCTCTAGCAAATTCTCCGCATCTTTCAGTTCTGCCAGCCTGTATGTCTCACTCATCGCAAGCTCTCCATCCTTTCGAATTAAATTTATAATTCCTATCGAAATAGTCGTGATTATATGCAATTAACTTTATCACTGCATGTGCCGATGCGCTAATAGAGTTTTTTAATACATCTATACAATTAGTCGATCTCCCGTTTTACCAATCCCGAGTTCAAGTAGAGTTTCTATGAATTCAGCGTTCTCACCATTAAGTGAAATCAGGCTGGTTCGTAAGGAGATACCTTCCGTCTCCGCAATATCCACCCGTACTAACGTCCCTGCCGATACCTCTTCTTGTACACTGAGTGCCGGAAGAAAACATATGCCTGCTTTTTTCAACACCAGCTTCTTGGCCGTCTCCAGGTTATCCACCTGATATTCAATCTTCGGCGGCTGTTCCATGCTCTCAAATACACGATGCAGCCGCATCCAATCTAAAGACCCACATTCAAAAAAGACTAACGTCTCCTGGCGAATATCTTCCAGCGATGTACGTTGTGCCTTTGCTAAGCGATGCCCCTTCTCTACATACAACGAAATGGGGTCTTCGCAGAAAGGAAAGGCTTGAATGGCTGGATTTACGACCTTCCGAATAAAAGCCAGATCTAGCTCTTTGGATTTCAGTTTATCAATCAACACTTCCGTAGAAGCTGTCATCAGCTTGATCGTGATATGCGGATACTTACGCTTCAAATGAAGCATTAGATGGGGCATCAGATAATTGGAAACCGAGACAGTACTGCCAATCCTCAGCTCATTCGGAATATGCCCCTTGGCCTGAACCTGATGTTTACCGTTCTGATAGATCTGGAGAATCTGCTGGGCATAGGGAAGAAATTGCTTCCCTTTATCCGTTAGGCTAATCTGCTTACCCAACCGATCAAACACTCTGCAATCCAATTCCCTTTCGAGCGATTGAATCCGTGCCGTAACTGTCGGCTGAGAAATATATAGGACTTCGGCCGCTTTGTTGAAGCTTCCATAATGATTGATGTAGACAAAAGCCTCAATATTTTCAATGTTCATCCCTATTCCCCCTAAATTTCTGTTAACTTTACTATTCCGATGAAAAAACAATGAAATATAGCGTTGCTTTCCTATAGATTTTGTTTATATCTTATTCACGCCCCCATTTTTTGTCAACTTAAATTCCGTGTAAAATAATCGGATTTTAAAAAATCCGACGTATAATTAATACATAAGTTCAACGTTTGAACTGAAGAAGCGTTAACGAATCCCTTTGTAATCGACTGTTATGTTTATTTCATATAAAGCTTTTCTATTCATTTATCAAGATTATAAAATACCCCTTATATAACTCGGAATTATCGTATATAATGACTCCATTCGTATGAACTATACATTTAATTGAAAGGGGATCGCGAGAATATGTCACAAGAGATTATTATCCGTGAAGCTGAGAATCATGATCGTGATGCCATCGCTGAAGTGATACTGGACGCTTACCACCAATATTCAAAGATCATGCCCGAACCGTTATGGCTGGAATACCGGAAATCGCTTCTTGATTCCGTCCATGGAGATGCCCCAATTGTGCGAATCATCGCTGAGCTCAATGAGCAAATCGTTGGTAGCGCACTATTGTTCTCTTCCTCGGAAACGGCTTACGGTAAGCCAGAGCTAGGTATTCACTCCCCTATCCTGCGCCTGCTTGCTGTGTCCCCATCTGCTCGCGGCCTCGGCGTTGCGACCCATCTGATTCACGAAGCTGCAAGGAGATCCCGCGAGTTGGGTGCCGCCACTTTAAATCTGCATACCTCAGAAATGATGGCTTCAGCAATCAAGCTCTACTATCGCTTAGGCTTCAAACGGGCGTATGAGACCGATCTTATGAACGGCGAAACCCTGGTACAGGGTTTCCAACTAGATCTACTACCTTTAGTTCGTACTACAGCAGGATAAATATAGACTCTGAGTTCATACTAGCTCATTGCGTGCCTGCGTTTCCTTCGAAACACTTTTCACTTGCAGCTTATCAATGACGAAGATTAATATGTCTTGAAATAATAAAAAAGCTTCGGGAAGCTTCCCGAGGCTTTTTTATTTTCCTTTTTTGTAGGTGATTTCCTTAGAACTTACAGTGATATTCCCTTCATTATCGGCATCATCTATTCGTTGATCTGTAGTAACGGTTGCACTTGAGGGAATTGACGAATAGCTTGCACCCCTCTGCTTCTTTTTTACATCATAGAGATAATAGGAAACATTCTTAACCTTCAGCCCTATAGTATCCTTGTACAAAAGTTCTACTGAATAGGATTTTATCACAGCTACATTAGCGTCCATCCATCCTACAACTTCAACCGCTGCATCTTCTTGGTCGCTATCAGTCTTAATAAAGCTGATAGGAAGCCCATCCTGATTATAAAAAATAATTTTTTGTGGAGCTATTTTCAAATAATCGATATCGATGTCATGGATTCGGTTTTGGTTGATCTCTGCTGTATCCATCCAAGCAATCGTGCCCGCCGGGTTCCACTTTATTTTCTCAGAAGGTACATATTGCTCTTGTGGTAACGGTACAGTATGTAGCGAAGCTCCTTTATTATCGTAAAAGGTTAACAGCCCGCTCTCATCATCATGTACAAATCTCTTAAAGGTTGGTGAAAGAAATAGGGATGGCGCCCCAGTCGTCGAATGAGGGATTACGCGATATTTCAGAAGATGGACATCGTCCTTTCCATTCTTCAGATCAAAGATCCATACATTACCGAGGTAACTCTGCATAAACAATTTTTGCTCTTCAGCTTTCCATTGAAATTTATATATGTAATCATAATCATCAGAAAGCGGCCAAAAGTCTTCCCGAAGTCGTTCGATGGTTCCTGTAACAACATTATATGAGGACAAATGATATTGCCCAGCTTCTTTCGTCAGATCCGATTCCAGAAATAATAGATGATCCTCGTCCAACGGGATTAGCATATTATAGTTGTTCATAAAGGCATTGTTCCAACGATTATTGGAATCGTTCAGCTCATCACTCCATTTCACCTTAACTTCATCCGTAGCAGGATCATGGGCTAGCAAAGCATTGATTGCATTGTGGTCGCCATAGAAAAAATGAATGGTCTGATATAAGATTCCTTGTAATTCAACCACTGCCCCACCGTTTAATATATAGTTATTTTCGGATATGCCTATTGGTTTAGCCACCAGATCTCCATTTGAGCTCCGTACTGCATTAAACTCCAGCCCCTTAAATGTTGAAGCCATGAACGTAATCTTTTTTAACTCGGCAGTTGATTCCTTAGTAAGGCTGTAACCTGTGCTCGTTTCGTTCACATTCATTAACATGCCTTGCTCACTTGATTCGTTAATCCATAAATGAAAGGCATATTTATGATTATCTGAAATTAGAACAATATCGTAGTTAGGAGTTGCGGTATTTAAAATCCCTGGTATTTGTACAGCGTTACGGATGGCTCGGACGAAAATTTCTATGGTTTCATGATCTATGTATTCTTCCTTTATGTTAGCATTCACAGCACCATGTGCTAAAGAGTTCGCTATTGTAATTCGCTTTATGTCCTCATCGATCTTTAGATTATCGGTTTCATCTTGTTGATCATTTGTTTGAAATAAGTGAAGCAATACTGCTTTTTCTGTTTCCGGCAATTTGTAATGTCCATTTTGTCCTGATTTGGTGAAAAGACCATGATTATCGCCCTTAATCCAGAATGAGAACTTTTCGTTTTCTTTATTTTTCATTTCAACAATAGCTTCATAATCAGGTGCTGCAATATCAAGCTTGGCGCTGTCATACTCAGCAGTATGTATAGCTTCATTGAATTGTTCTATTAAATTGATGTCCGTTAGGGTCATCGATTCACCGCTATCGCTCTGGATTGTTATGGAATGAACAGAGCTTATATCGATCAGCGTTTGATTCGCTTTATCCTTATTCCCTGTATTTATACATCCAACAATGATTACTGAAATGACTGCTAAAAGGGCTAGTAGATTTATCCTTTTCATATAGGCTCCCCCTTCGTATTCTCTCTTCTTTAACGCCAAATAGAGGATAAAGTTGCAAAAAATGAGATTTATCACCTATTAAAAGTATTATCTAGATCAAACCTAGCCTGTAGCAATTGGATCAGATACTTAAAAAGCCACCGTACAGGCCTGTTCTCCTGTAAGGCAGCTCTCTTTTATCCTAACGATTGGATGAACGATTTAATCTTTATTACTACCACATTCAGACCCGAAAGCCCTTTAAAAAATTCACAGCCTGGCGGATATCTTCCTCTGGATTAGTGCCAACTTCCCGTTCTATGGTCAGGAATCCTGTATAACCGATATCATTCAGCGCTTGCAGATAGTTGTTCCAGTCAACAGAACCTGCTCCAAGTGGAACTTCACGGAACGCCGAGCCGGTCTCGGCCATTTCAGCCATCTTCTCATGGTCTAATGCGGGTGCTTCATAACCATATTGACCGTAAACATCGCGCGGATCGATATCGGCAAGTTTGAGACCATCTTTAGCATGGGTGTGTACAATGTAATCTTTTAGTGTATGAACACCTTGCACGGGATCATCACCAGTCACCATCACCATGTTGGCCGGGTCAAAATTAACAGAAACCCCTTTGGAACCCAAACCGTCGAGGAACGTCTTCAGACGCGCAGCGGGTTCTGGCCCAGTCTCAATCGCAAAGTAAGAATTCATCTCATGCGCGTATCTGCTTAGTTCCTCACAGGCGATGTGCATGGTTTCATAAATTTTACTGGTGTGGTCCGAGGGAACAATACCGATATGTGTAGTAACTATATCTGTACCTAGCTCCTTGGCCAGCTCCATAATGCGTTTGGACTTTTCGATTTTGGAACGGTTCTGTGCAGGGTCCTGAAATCCATGTCCGCCTAAATCTCCAACGAGGGCAGAAATTTCGAGACCCAGTGAAGCGATGTATTCCTTCCATTCACGGCGGGCTGACGGAGATAGGTTAGCGGGATCAAATTCACCTTGCACCGCATAAATCTGAACTCCATCAGCCCCTGCTTCTTTTGCCTTGCGCAATCCCTCTTTTACTCCAACCTGAAAACTGTCTACGATAACACCGATTTTGTTAGTGATAATTGGTTTAACCATGGCAATAATCCTCCTTAAAATGAATTAGATTTGGTTCCAAACCCGCTTGATGTATTCCAACCCAAGTCTTGTTCCCTTGCGGCACTCTTCCATTCCCTCGAATTCTACAGAGATATATCCGTCGTAACCGCTTTCCTTAACGGTTCGAATGACACTAGGCATATCGATGTCTCCTTGGCCAACGATGGCACCCCTCAACCAGTTCCCACCGGAGGACTGGAACCAACCTTCGCCAGGCTGGCGATCCTGCGGACGAATATAGAAATCTTTGAAATGTACCATCGAAGCAAGCTTAATATTGTTAGTCACAGCAATAAGCGGATTCTCATCTGTGCACAGGAAGTTACCAATGTCGAGTGTTGTACGGAAGTTATCTCTTCCTACTGCGTGAACCAACGCCTGTACACGATCGCTGTGCTGAATAAAGTATCCATGATTCTCCACGCTGGTCGTAATACCCAAACCTGCGGCATAATCGGCAATTTCTCGGCAGGCTTCAGCCAAACGTGGAAGCTCTTCCAAAAAGTGCGTAATTGAGAGATCTTCTGACGAAGCTACATCATGCCGCATCTTCTTAATACCTAATGCCGCACAGACATCTACTTCCCGCTTTACCCGTTCGACTTCCCGCTGTCTTTCCGCTGTCTCCAGCCCGGCAAAGTTCGCCCCGATAGCATAATTAGACAACTCTAGTCCACGACCTGCTGCCGTTCGTACAATCTGATCAATTAGCTCAGGATTCTCAACCAAATTGATGCCCAAGGGTACAATCTCCGCATGCTCCGCGCCCAGATCGGCGATCGTCTCAATGACTCCTTTAAGCGTGAGCTCACCCGTTGAAAAAGCTGAATGCAAACTGTAGGTACTAATTCCTAGCTTCATAGTTTCACCTCTTCGCCTTTGGCAGCGGATTCATAGATCGCGCCGAGAATCTTCATGATTGTAACGCCGTCCTGTACAGGACTAATCGGTGTAGAGCCGTTGCTGATGTTGTTCGCAAAGTGGTTAATCTCATTCTGGAATGCACTGTTGAACTCAAACCCCTTATGATCGGTCTGCGGATAGGTATTGATAATCGTATCCGACAGTTCTTTGACGAGGACTATCTCAGGATCAATTTCAAATCCGCCCTTCTCACCGTACAGGCGCACCGAACGCTCGTCCTCTTTGGCATGCAGTGTAAAGCTGACATCGACCATCAGCGAAGCTCCATTCTCAAAACGAATCAGTGCATTTGCCAAATCTTCCACCGTATTGTTCGCTGCGTCGTAATCAGCGGCTTTATAAAAAGAAAGATTCTTGATATTAGAACGATTGCCGAGCTTCCGGTAGGTATTGGCACTTACTGATACTGGGTTCGGACGGCCCATCAAATACCAGCATAGATCGATCACATGGACGCCGATATCGATCAGAGGTCCGCCGCCGGAGCGTTCAATATCACTGAACCAGCCGCCGGGATTGCCAAGTCTCCGGAACGTCGTAGCCTTCGCATAGTAGATTTCGCCGAATTCTCCTTGTTCCACCAATGTCTGAAGTAGCTGGGCATTAGAGTCATAGCGTCTTACAAAGCCTACTTGCAAGATCTTTCCGCTCTCTTCCACTGCCTTCTGAACCTGAAGTGCTTCTTCGACCGTGCGACAAAGCGGTTTCTCTACAAGCACATGCTTGCCTGCCTCAAGGGCCGCAATGCTGATCTCAGCATGAGAGTTGTTCCATGTGCAGATACTGACTGCATCTATTTCGGAATTAGCCAGCAATTCATGGTAATCTGTGTATACTTTTTCGACGTTATATTCAGTAGCAACTGCACGTGCACGCTCTTCATTCAGGTCACAAACCGCATATATGGTCGTCTGCGGATTATTCCGATAAGCACTTAAGTGCATACCGGAGATAGAGCCCGTACCTATTACACCGATTTTGAGTATATTCATCCACACTCGCTCCTTTATTTTGCATTGGGTATGATTCGTATTATAATGATTTCAACCCTAAACACCATGCAGAGCCTTGCGGTTTCATTTGTACAATTGTGCTATAGGAGGTGCAGTCCATATATGCTCGACTATGATAAACATCTACAAGAATCCATGGATATGCCAGATCCCGAGTTTCCGATTAAAGTACATACTCAGCGCTTCAACCAAGAGGGAGTTGTACTGTTCTCACATCATTGGCATGAGCATCTGGAATTTCTATTTATTGAAAGCGGTGAGGCAGTATTTGAATGCGGACGGACACCAATCAGGGTCAGGGCTGGTGACTTAGTTGCCGTGAACAGCAATGAGCTGCATTATGGAGTTAGCGCTTCTTCTGATTTATTGTATTATGCAATTATTGCAGATACTTCTTTGCTGCATAGTGCGGTAAGCGACGCTGCCGAGACCAAGTTCATCGCCCCCATTCAGCAGAACCAGCTGCTGTTACGTAACCATATTCGGGGGGATCAGCACATTACAGACTGTGCACTGGCGATTATTCGAGAACTGGAACTTCGCGAATTTGGGTATGAGCTGGCTGTCAAGTCGGAGCTATACCGTCTGCTAACGCTGCTATTGCGCAGACATATCGTCACCGTACTCTCACAGGCTGAGCAAGAAAGACGCAGTAAAACCGTCGAACGCTTCGCACCTGTATTACGTTATATCGATACCCATTACCAGGAGCCGATTCAAGTTAACGAACTTGCGGCACTAACAGGGTTAAGCCGCTTCCATTTCAGTCGTCTCTTCAAGGAATTAACTGGGCATACGATATCAGAATATATAAACGCTATCCGTTTAGACCGTGCAGATTATTTGTTAAGGCATACCCAGTTAACAATTTCTGAAATCGCTACCACTTCTGGCTTCAGCGACATCTACTATTTCAGCCGAACCTTCAAAAAGCATAGAAAAGTAACCCCTAGCAAGGTGAGAGGGTTCTAATTAGCGTGTTTGCCCCTATTCTCACATTTTCTCTGCTCACTGAAGATTGCAAATGATCCCTTCTTATAGATCCATACCACAAGAGAAACTATCTTCCATCTTATGGGTATAATTAACATAAAGCTCTATAGGAGGGGAAATCATTGAGAAAAACAATAAAACTCACTGTATTAGTACTTTGCATAATGGTTTTACCGGGAACAATAATTTATGCCGCATCAAACCAATCCGAAGTTTCATTCTATTTCAATAACGCGATTCAAAAACAGGCAGCAATATTATCCGAGGGAGATATCCTCTTACCTGCTGAACAGCTTTCTAAAAATTTGTTTGCTTTAATTACTTTGGACGAAACAAGTAAAAAGGTTCGAATCTACAAGCCAAATGTGAATATGGTATTGCTTGATAACAATGGAGAGATCTTTGGTAAGGTAAAAAGTCCTGCCCGCTTTGCATTTTCAACTTTATTACAAGTGGATCATTTGAAGACAGAAATATCAGATATAAAACTTACGATCACCGATCCTACGGATAAAACAGAAACCATAGATAATCAACAAATTAAGAAAAGTGAAGAAAACTTCTGGTTCAAAACCAACGAGTTTACTTATTCCTTTAATACAAAAGGCACCTATACTATTCAAGTGTTTTTTAAAGATGTGGATTCAAAAATATGGTTTCCTGTTTCCGAAATCGATGTATTTGGAATATGAATTCCCGATAGATGAATTAGGGTTTCCTTACTTCTTATTATTCTTAATCACTTCGTTAAAACGGTCAGGAAAATTGGTATGTACCCCGTCTACGCCCCAAATCACGGCTTTGTCCATATTGACTTGATAATTCACTGTATATGGAAATACCTTTAGCCCAGAATTTTTCACCTGTGCAACATAGGATGAATTTATTCTTTGAAAGTTAGGACTTATGCCAACTGCATACGTTTTTACTCGGTTGATATAAGATTCTGGTATTTTATAAACCGGAATATTATACCAAACAATTTGATAAAGAGGAATCTCTGGGTTAATGGAATGCAATCTACGTAAACTCGTCTCACTAAATGAATGTACGGAAACATGATCTGACAGATTATATTTTTCAATTTGTTCGTTTAAGATGGTTTCGATGTTCGGATTCAAAGCGGGTTCTTTAATTTCAATCATATAGTCCACATCTTTTCCAAACGTTTCAAATACCTCTTCTAAAGTCGGAATACGTAATCCAGCATATTGATCCCTAGCAAACATGGGATACTGTTCGTTAAACCATGAGCCGGCGTCTAATTTCGTAAGCTCCTCCAAGGTGAAATTCTTAACATAACCCGTTCCATTCGTCGTGCGATTAATCGTTTCATCGTGAATAACTACAGGAACACGATCCTTAGTTAACTGTATGTCTAACTCGATATAATCGGTCCCCATATTCATGGCAAGTTCAAATGCAGGTATAGTATTCTCAGGCGCATATCCTGAAGCGCCACGGTGAGCAATGGTATATACTTTGTCCGCTGGCTCAAGAATTTCCTTCACTTTCGTACGAATCCACGGAGAATAGGCATACATGGAGGTACACAATAAAATCAACAGAAAGATGTGAATAAATATAAAGTACATTTTAGAATCTTGAATCCTTTGCATAAAGCTTCCCTCTTCTTTTCAAAAAAATTAGTGTATATTACTTGATGTCCATTTTGCCAAAAAAATAACCCATAACACCTTTCTTCCATATTCTATATGAAAACGAAAAAAGGTGGATACAGATGACCGAAATACAAATAGCTGCTGTAGGAGACCTTATGGTCAAGCGTTACATTATTTCTGATGCTAAACAATCGGACGGAACCTATTCGTTCACGCCCCTGTTCGCAAAAGTAACTCCTTATCTAAGACAGGCGGATCTAACCATCGGTAATCTCGAAACCACCTTTCCAGGAAACGGACGAGAATGTCGAAAAAGTCTACGATCTGGCGGTCCAACATTCAAGTGCCCGGATGAATTAGCACCGGCGCTAAAAGAAGCTGGATTTGATGTATTAGTAACAGCGAACAATCACTGTATGGATTATGGTGCCTCGGGTCTGATTCGGACATTACGAGTATTAGACCGTAGTGGAATCGATCATACCGGTACATCAAGATCCGTACAAGAATCAAAGCGTACGCTAATCAAAAACGTTAGTGGGATTACAATTGGAATCCTCTCTTACACTGCAGGAACCAATAGAATCCCTGTACCTATTCAACAGCCATGGTTAGTCAATCGGATAGAAACCAATAAAATACTTAGAGAAATTCGAGATTTAAAAAAGAAAGTCGATCTGGTCTTACTTTATATGCATTTTGGAAAAGAATATCAGTACACACCTAATAAGAGGCAAAAGCAACTGGCAAGCCTCTTTCTTAAGAATGGTGCAAACATCGTTTTGGGATCTCACCCACACGTGCTGCAACCGATATCCGTTCAGGGGAAAAAGAAATTCGTTAGTTATTCCCTAGGTAATTTTGTTTCAACTAAGCTTAAGAATAATCCATTTACACAAAGCGGAATCATTCTTACGCTCACCATTAAAAAGGACAATAATGGTAACACGAGTATAACGGACATAAATTACATCCCAACTTGCGTCGATAGAAGGATAATAAAAGGCGGTAAACAAATTTCTGAGGTCATTCCCATCCATGATACGTTAAAGAACACAGATTTAATAACGGAACGGAGAAATCGCCTAAATCGTATGTTGAAACATACTATAGATATTTTAAAGTGGCCATAAAGAACATCAACTCACAATCATTTAGTCATTCCAACTAATAAGGTATGTACCCAAAAACGAACTTAATCGCTCTAGCATCGGATATGAAGTTAATGAATTAACTAAGACCACTCCATCTTTGATGACGGGTTCGGATAAATATAGTTTATTCAGAACAAAACTGTATTGATTGGAACCATCGTTTTCTGCTTTACGACTGACCTTTATTTCTTGTGAATGGTAAAACAAGCGATTAGCCTCTTCTTTTGTCTGTTCACAGCTTAATAATAAAGTCTCTAGCCTGGAATCCGTCATCTCACTGATAGCCTCGACAGCTACAACGTTATGATCGATTAGTTTAGAAACTAAATGTTTTAGAATAACATTCGGCCCGATATTAACTTCCGAACAATGAAACTTTGCTTCAGAAATAATAAATTGTACTAATAACTCAGCAGTATCAACATCCGTCGAAATATAGTTGCCCTCTAATTCTAATTTAGGTAATAGCTGAGCAGGTGATTGTAGAAGCCCCGTGATTTGTGCACTCCTCACCCATGAATCCAGATGATCCAAATGGATCTTATTATCTTTATTTCGTAGGGGACTTATTGTATTACCCTCAATTAAATCTAATATCACACTGGGTTCAAAATTATCTTTTGTAAGGATATCACATATCTCCGGGGAATATAGCAACTCATTTGTTCTTTTATGGTGATCAATACCTTCTATCTGTTCTAAAACATGGCTGAAGGGGCTATGTCCAATATCGTGTAATAGTGCAGCAATCCTTAGTTCATACCAATCCGGACAATAGTAGGCAACTAAAGAAAACACTCCAAGAGTGTGCTGTAACCGGGTGGCGACATGTTGTGTATTGATGTAGCTGCATCCGCTATGATGAATAAACTGCAGTCTGCGTACCGGGAATGAATTTAATAAATAGGATTCTGTTTCCGTTAATCTGGTTTTAAGTCCCCACAAAGGTTCCCATAGTTCATCACTACCTGTTAATTGTGCAATGTATCGATCAGTATTTATATTACTCATACTTTCCGCCCTCACTTCACTAAAAGATTTTACCTCATTCATCCACAAGTTTCTTTACTTATTTTCATAGCAAATGCCATAGAAATGTTAAATAAGTACCCGCTCCCATTAAAATCTAATGATATAGTTATCGTAGAATACATTTTTATAACATTGAAAGGATTCTTATTAACATGGCAGCACAAACAAAAAGGCAGTTGAATGATGGTCCGAAAATTCGAAAAGAAAAAGAAATTGTTGAAAAAATGATTCGTATATATTGTAAGAAAAAACATCATCAAAAAGGGTTATGCGAGGAATGTCAGGACTTAAATGAATATGCAACAAAAAGATTATCTCTCTGCCAATTCGGGGAAGACAAAACAGCATGTGCAAAGTGCCCTATCCATTGTTACAAACAGGAGTATCGGCAAAGAATTAAAGAAGTTATGCGTTTCTCAGGTCCATGGATGTTACTCTACCATCCAGTTGAGTCGATTAGGCATATCCCATTACCAGGTAAGTTAAGAAAATAAGCATATAAATAAAAACAGCAGCAGTCAATGACTGTTGCTGTTTTTAATCCTATTCAATTGCTTGGTGCGTTCTCGTACTTATCTCATTGCTTTTGCCAGCTCTGTGAATATAACACCAAGCGCGTAGGCTCCCGCATCCGGATACCCAATGCTGCGTTCCCCCACCGTACCTGCTCTTCCCATACGGGCAACGACGTCCGAAGTCTTCTGGGCACCGAGAACTGCGGCTTCCGCAGCTTTGATTGCTGCCATTTTAATATCATCACCATGTTCTGCGCTTTGTGTCCAGGCATCCGCAAAAGGTACCAGCGCATCAATTAATGTCTTGTCTCCAACGACAGCACCTCTCCCGAAGGATCTTTCACCCGTATCCTGAATCCCTTTAACTACAGCTTGCATCATATTGGCAAAATCTTGGATGGACAACTCCTGCTTTTGCTGCGCAGTCTTGCTCGCTGCACGGAAGCCCGATCCCCAGATCGGTCCAGATGCTCCACCACAATGCTCCATAATGATCAAAGAACAAGCATCAAGGAAATCACCGATATTGCTGAGATGATGAGCTAAAATATCTTCCCATTCTACTTTTAACTGCTTAAAGCCCTTGGCTACGCTCATCCCAAAATCACCATCTCCGGCGTGGGCATCTAGTTCACAGAAAGGCACCTCATTCTCAATAATGACCTCACTCATTTGATCAATCAAATAAACAATATTTTGCAAGGAGAACTGGTTGTTCTTAATTACCGCTGCTTCAGCATTCGTATTATTCTTGAAAGATACCGTGCTGTCTGCTTTCTCTTCCTTGATGATCTCGGTATAGTTCACGGGCTCAAATGAACCTTTAACCGACAATGCCGGTGTATCACACGGAGCAGACAACCATTTCTTCAGCGTCTCATCCAGCTTCATAATCGACACTGATGCGCCGGCCATATCGATGCTAGTCATATAGTTACCGACAAATACTTTAAACACTTTCTTATTCTTGGCCGTCAATTCACGGATCACAGAATTATTCAACAAATAAAGCTCTTGCAGTGGTGTTCCACCAAATCCATTGATTAGAACAGCAACTTCTTGCTGTGACTCATCTTTCATCTGCAAGTTGCTCAGCAAGGACGTAACCATTCGCTGCGCCAGTTCATCCGCTGACACGGCTTTTTCTCTGCGAATTCCAGGTTCACCGTGAATTCCTACACCGTATTCCATCTCATCCTCTTCGATATGAAACGTCGGAGTTCCTTTGGCAGGAACGGTGCAAGATGTAAAGGCGAAGCCGATGGTGCGAACATGGTCAATCGCATGTTGCGCCGCTTCTTTCACTTCCGTCAAGGACAGCCCTGCTTCTGCTGCAGCCCCAGCTATTTTATGAACGAGAACGGTTCCGGCAACCCCTCGTTTCCCTACAGTATACAGGCTGTCTTCAACAGCAATGTCATCGTCTACTTTGACATATTCCACTTGTATACCATCTTCACTTGCGAGATGAGCCGCATTTTTAAAGTTCATGATGTCACCGCTGTAGTTTTTAATAATCAGCAATGTACCCTTTTGGCTCGCAGAACGGCGGATCGCTTGATAGATCTGAATCTGAGACGGAGAAGCAAACACATCACCGCACACGGCTGCATCCAACATACCATTACCTACAAACCCGGCATGGGCTGGTTCATGCCCGCTTCCACCACCGCTAATAAGCGTAACTTTATCGGCATTGATCTCTTTTTTAGAAATCACTTTAAATTTATCATTGAAATCCAGCTCAGGATGCGCTAAGACAAGTCCGTTGCACATCTCCCGGACTAGCGTTTCCGGCTTGTTCATAATTTTCTTCATCTTAAAGCTCCTTACTTAGTTTATATTGACGGCCTAGTTGGTCAGCAGCCATAATCGCCGATGCTACCGCCTCCTCCGTAATTGGGAATGGCATAGAATGAATGGATTCCTCAGCAATACAAGCTTTTTTAGCAACCTCAAGAAGTTCTTCGTAAGTTACATGCTCTACTCCGATATCTTCTAAGCACACTGGAAGACCAATCGACAGACAGAAGTCCAATACTTCTCTTAATTCCGTACGGTCCGCATTTTCAAGCACCAATTGAGCAATTGTACTGAAGGCTACCTTCTCACCATGATAATAATGATGCGTACCCTCTAATGCTGTTAAACCATTATGAATCGCATGAATCGCTGCCAAGCCTCCACTTTCAAAGCCCAGTCCCGATAATAAAATATTCGTTTCAATGATATTCTCTAAGGCTGGTGTTACAATATTCAAATCGCAGGCCTGCTTTGCCTTGAATCCATTTTCAAGCAAAGTGTCATAGCACAGTCTGGCAAGACCTAGCGCTGTTATTGTTCCTTTAGCTTCCCCACAAACACCTTCACGAACCCCGCAAGGTAATCCCGCATTCACATTGGAGTAAGAATTCGCGGTAGCTCTTGCTTCGAAATAAGTGGACAGTGCATCTCCCATCCCAGCAACAAGAAATCTTGTTGGCGCTTTGGCAATGACTGTTGTATCGATCATGACTACACTTGGACTTTGCTTGAAATAAGCATAATCATCGAATTCGCCTTCTGGGGTATAGAGTACTGCAGAGTGGCTTGTTGGTGCATCCGTGGCTGCTATTGTCGGAACGATAATCAGCGCTTCTCCCTCTGCTACGCATTTTGCTGTATCGATCGCCTTACCTCCACCCAAACCAATCGTACATGCACATTGATGTTCCTTGGCTAGAGCCTGCAATCTTGCAACCTCTTGTCTTGAGCATTCCCCATGGAAGCCGCTTTCAACAAGCGTTATATTAAATTTCTGTTTAGTGGATTCCAATTTATCTTTCACACGTGTAACATCATCTGGATGTGCAATGAGCAGCGCAGAATCACCGAAGGTTTTTACAAAATAACCTAAATTCAAAAGTTCATTCTCACCTTGCACATATTTCGTCGGACTGATAAACGCTCTTCTCATTTTCATTCCTCCTAGGTTGTATATAGTTATTATTATAGATTGCTCAATTTCGATATGCATGAAACAATAAGGTCTAAATAAAGCGTTTTCTTATCATGTTTTTTTGTCCACTCTTTTAGAAATTGTATTATCTTGTCCTTTTGTGCATAAATTCGCTATAATGTTCATTATGTTTCTATAACTTTCCTAGGAGAATATCATGATGCCCAAATCTCGCTTTAATTTAGAAGAAATTATTGATTTGAAGAAATGGGAGAAATTGCAGGACTCCTTATCACTTGTCACTAAAATGGCCATCCTTACCGTTGATTATAAAGGTGTTCCTGTGACTAAGCACAGCTTCTGTCAGCCATTCTGTCAAGGCGTGCGTCAGGATTCTAACCTCTCTCAGTACTGTCAAAAATGTGATGCTCGTGCCGGCATTGAAGCTGTTCGCCAGAACAAGCCTTATATTTACTTATGCCATTTCAACATTATCGATATTGCCATTCCAATTATTATTGACGATCAATATTTGGGTGCAATTATGGCCGGACAGCTTAAGCTTCGTGAACCTGACGTGTCACAACTGGAGCAGATTGTATCTAGGCCACCTAATGTTGAGGCGAACAAGAAGTTTAATTCGCTCAAAGAGGATTACGATGCACTCCCTGTCTTATCCTATGATGAAGTAACGAAGTGCGTTGATCTGCTGCTTCAGTTGAGCACCTATATCGTAGAAGAAGCCATTCAGAAACGTACCACAGTTGATTTGTACAAAAGAGTGCTGACCTCAAATATTGACACAACTGCTTCAGCAGAAACCTTTGACGAGACAGACCGTGCGTATCGCAAAATCCAATCTATCCAGCAAGAACTGTCAGGGGCGCTCATCGAGACCAAATTGAAAAATGGGGCTCAAAGGTTCCTCTCTACAAATTCAGTGCTTCAGCCTGCGTTCGATTACATCTATGCGCACAAAAATGAAAATTTCAACCTAAAAGAAATGGCCAAGCTTTGTCATATCAGCCCTAGTTATTTCAGTCGCATATTTACAAAAGAAACAGGTGAGAACTTCTCCCTCTTCGTTGCCAGGCTCAAAATTGAATGGGCCAAGCAGTTGCTGGAAACCACTGACGCACCTATTAATCAAGTGAGCGATGATTTAGGATTTTGTGATACTGGTTATTTTATTAAAACATTCAAACGGTTCGAAAACCTTACCCCGGCTGTATACAGGAATATGTATATGAGTTGATCAGCAAAACAAACCCTCCGTTAATAAAATTAACGAAGGGTTAACTCCTCATTCCCACCAGTGTTTCATTTCACTGAATCCTACATCCCATAGCTTCACATTCCCTTTGAGGGTAATGGTTATTTCACTTACGGTAACTAACGATGTATTTATAAGCTCAGCTTGTGGACTATATTGTTCAGTCGATTGAAGCATTACGTTACCATCAACTGCAATAATGAGTTCACTATTAGAATCAACATGATCAGGGAAACCAAAGTTGTAATATAGCAACACCTCTTTTTTATCATCAAAAGTGTATTTGTATTCTTTAATTTCTTTACCCTCACTGCTATACAAGTTCAATTTTGGTATGATTTTTTCACCTGCAATAGCGAAGCTGGGAAGATCATGCGTGATGGGCATACTTCCAGTAAGTTGTTTCAGTGTTTGTAATCCCTGTATAGGTCTTTCACTTTTCTCTAGAGTTACATCAATGATCTCAGAGATTCCCATGATTCCAATCAATAGAACAACAACAGTTAAAGCCGATTTAATAAGTGATTTCCAAGTGATTTTTGAAATAAATCCTATCTTATAGGCGCAAAATCCGATCATTGCTCCTAACGTATTGGAAATGACATCATCTACATCAAAGGAACCTAAAAAAGTTAAAGCTTGAAGTGTCTCCAATACAAAAATCGTTAAGATAAACAAACAAATAAACTTTTTAAAATGAGTATGATACAACAAGGGCAATAATACGCCAAAAGGAATAAAGGCAGCGATGTTCCCAAAGTTATAAATCCAAGAAAAGGATAGGTCAGTGAGATTGGGAAAACGAAGCGGAACACTTTCTGGAATCAACATAAACGTGTATCCATACTGGCTTGTTGCATGCTCTACTCTATTGAAAGCAAGAAACAAAAAATATAAGATCAAAAGCGTATACAAAATAGTTCCTATAACAAGAATTTTGCGCAATTTAACTCCCATAATCACTTCACAATTCCTTCCATAAGTCGATGGAATCAGTATAGCTCTCCAAAGTGACTTTCCAGTGACACAGAAGGTGACGATTTAGTCATTCAAAGCTTATTTCAATAATAAGACATCACTTTATAAAAACAACTTCATATCGTACGGGGTTAGTTCAGGTCAAAAAAGGGTGCCCCAGCAGCCTTTTCAAGGCTTTTGGAACATCCCTTGAGCTATTCTTTCCAAATCTTCTTGGTTTAATTTGAAGTCAAAAATATTAAAGTTTTCGATGATTCGTTCTTTATGAGTAGATTTTGGAATGCAATCACGCCTCAGGAAATAAACCTGTTGATGGGAAGTTTATGAACAATTATAAAAAAATGCATCGGGTCTATGGACTCGATGCATTTTTTTTGTTCTAATGGCTGTCTTAACTACTGTTTAGCAGGATTAAAAAAGTAGATTCTCAGAAAATTCGTTAATAAACTCATTGCCAAAAATAACACTCCTCCTATAACGATGGTACACCAAGAACCATACCTCCTGTCACACCGAACATGACCTTTAGAAACAGCTTTTGGAGCTTCTTCCTTACTGACTGAAGTAGCAGCTACTGTCAAAGCCAACGAACAATAAACTGGATGAAAAAAGGCTGGAATCACACGAGCAATTAACAGCACATTAAAGTTTGATGTGAAAATGGAAATGATATTCCCAAGAATAAAAATACCAAGTACAAGCAACATGACTTTTTTCCGGTTTAAACTTGAGAATAATAACGGCATCGTAGGACCAGCAATCGAAACAGCAAGTGCAAAGAGACTAACTAACAGCCTTGCTTTGGACAATGAAACATGATAGTTATCTGCTATTTGAGGTTACATTCCTAAACCCCCATTTCAGTTGTTAGGATGCCGAAGACTCCTATAACTAGAATAAGTAAATACAAATGATTTTGTTTTGCCATATTAACCCCTTACCTATATATAATTTTTTTATGCTCGAAAGTATACGCTGGTGAATTATTACTCTCATGTATATTATTATTGATGAGTTAAGTTTCTTCAATTAGAAAATATCCGTGATCCGTGTAATAATTCACACATTGCTTTGATCTGTTTATTATCTGCAAGAAAGTTTGGTGACTCTACGTGACAAAGGTTGATAGAAGAATTCTTAAATCTCAGGCAGCCATAAAAAAAGCAATGACTGAACTGATGTCTGAAAAAAATTCGATGCTATAACGCTAAAAGATATTTCTGACAGAGCGGATGTTAGTCGAAGAACAATCTATCTGCATTACGAGGATAAATATGATTTATTAGATAAGTTAATTGAGGAACATATCAATGAACATAGAGAATCCTGCAGTTCAGAATCGGAAATAAGCTCAGCACATCATAAGTTGATCTGGTTTGAATATATCGAACATAAATATCAAGAGTGAATGGGAGATGTCAGAGGGAAAAAAATAGGGGTTATACGAAGACGTTATTCTTCAGTTTATTGCACCAGCGTATGTAGGGATCGTGGAATGGTGGTTTACAAACCAAATGCCTTATCCACCTGACGTTATGGAAAAACAATTGGAAATTTTATTGGATAATAACCTATCCTAAGTTTCTAAACCCAAAGCCCAACTTCTCCGTAAACCAATAGAGAAGTTGGGCTTTTATTAATTATTATCTTCAAGATATTGATAAACGGCCATCATTTCTTGTTTGTTCAACTCACGAATACGATTGAAAATTGGAATATCTGCCACTGCTTCAATATTTGAGCCTTCAGACACAACATCACTTACATTGCCTGTTAGCCAGGTCTGAACATCAATACCTTCAACGGTTTCCTTCCGGCCTTCATCATTAATTCCACTTGCATAACAACTAACACATGGAATCGTTAACTTATAAACGCCATCGTGGAGTCCATCTTCTGATATAACTTTCTTTCCTTTACAGAATGGACATGGTTGACTAGCTTTTATCTTATTAATTAAAGTGACCAATTTTTTGTAACCAAACGCTTCATAAACATAGGTCAGCTTTTTGTATTTTCCATTCGTGAAATACTTATCAATGATGTTTTCTCTGGTTTCGGTGATATTGTCAAAATCACAAATGGTGATTCGATTATTTATGCTGATGGATTCTATACTATTGCTAATTACTCCCCAGAAAGGCAAGGCATTTTGCAACACCATTTCATAGTATGCAAAGCTTGCCAGCTCTAGTTCAAGCATTTTCAAAGCAACTTGTGTTTCCCTTGGTAAAAGAGAGACTTCCTCTGTCAGAAGCATATCGCCGCCGACAATGGCTTTCATTTTTTGTAGTGCCGGTAATTCTCCAACAGTTCTAATCACTTGATCGAGAGGTTGTCCAATGATCTCACGAATATCCGTGTCACCAAACTTTAGCTTCTTATGATGATTAAGCACGGTTCCTTGACAGATTGGACAGGTAATCATTATTTTAGATTGTTTGATATGCTCTTTAATAATCGACTTCGATATCACCATGTAGTTCCCAATGATGTAATTAAAGCCTTCCCAAGTCCTCGTTGCTTTGCTTGCCTTATCATAAAATGACTTTTCCCAATATCCGTACCAAAAAGTATGTTTTTCTGCATCCGTCATCTCATTATAACTTTTGCTGAGATCATGTCCGAGTTCATTCTTAATCTCTTCAAAGATGAATTTTATTTTGGGGAATTGATAGAATTTTAGGATATCCATTGCATCTGGATGCAATAAGCCCTCCCAAAACGGTACATTTTTGTCCTGAAGAACAACTTCAAAATCAAACTTTTCAACGACTCGACGTCCCTTACAGCATGGACAATGATTGTCTTGATAATAGAAATCGAAGCTACTCGTATCTTTATTGGTGGGATGCGCCGTTACAATATGGTTAATCAAGCCACCAATCTCATACAGAAAAGTATATTGACTATATAAGTGGCGTTCCAGATCAATGGCAATGACAGGTGCAATGGTATCCGATTCGTATTCACCATAAATCAAACGCGCCATAGAGGATAAGCTTTTTAAGATGCCGCCTTTATAGATATTTTCAGCATTTTTAAAATAGGCAATTTGATCATCTTTTAAGTAGTTAACACCATTTTCTTGACGCAGTGTTGAAGAAATCTGCAATGGAGCGACAGGCGTTTCATTGTTGTGTTGACGATAATATTCTTCATGGCTGACAACATCGAGATGCTCCACGGGTTCAAGCTGTCTTTTGCCAAAATCAACGATAAAATCAGAGTTCTCCAGCATATACGAGTTATGTTCAATCATCATAATGGATACAGTTTCATCCTGAAGAATAACTCTAATGCTATCAATGAATTGATTTAGAATATTTTGTGATAACCCTTTGGAAGGCTCGTCAAAGATGAATAGCGTATTCGGATTTCTTGAACCCGCGAATAGCTCAGAAACTAAATGGACACATTGAAATTCTCCTGTTGATAAAGACTGTGTTTTTCTTTCCAACGTCAAATAACCAAGGCCAAGCTTGATCAATAAACTTAAGCGTTTATGAGCAATGTCTTCATTTGGCAATTCATCAATAATATCTTCAATCGAGCGCTGAAAAATATCATCAATCTCTTCACTGTATTTAGTGAGTTTTCTTTTAATATCCAGAAAAGTTGCAACGGTCGACCGACTGGTAATCGATTGGTTTCGATCTTGCCCCACAATGACCAGCTTATCTTTGGGATATCGCGTAACAAAATCTTTGGATATACACTCATTGACCAGTGTTGACTTACCACATCCAGATTCACCAGTGAATGTTACAAGTCTATTACGGGGGATCTGAATTTCAGCCATTTGAATATTACGACAGAAAAGATCATAAAAATGATAGTATTCAGTGGGTGCAGCCTGATTTATCTCCCCATTGATCGGCGCAGGACGTGGTGATTCTTCAACGATTTTTCCGCCATATTTCCCACTACCTGGTCCGAAGAACAATTGATCGTCCGTTATGTCTAATACCGTGTCCGAATGATCAATAAGCCAAATTTGATTCTTAAAACCTAATTGTTTAATCTGCTCTAATATTTTCAAAAGGGTTTGGTGATCCAGACCCACAGAGATTTCATCTATGATAATTACGGTGTTTTCACTGGTTGCCATGAATTCTGCTAAGTAAAGTCGTGTTAACTCTCCACCTGACAAAGTACCCATAATCCGATTTAAGGTTAAATAACCAATATTCATATGGATAATGTTTTTTAGAATGTTTTGTTTACCTTCACTAATGTTCAGCACTTCTGCTAGTGATAAAATAGTTTCGACACTTAAATCGTTGATATCAGAAATACTCATGTCTTGATTCAATAACTTCATTTTGTATTGTTCAGTTTCTTGATTATAGCGCTTCCCTTTACACTTTTTACATTCGACATTTTTAGTAGTTCCGCGACCTTTACAATCTGGACACCAGCCTAGTTCATTATTAAATGAAAAAACCTCTGGTGATAGGTTATATTGTTCAGCAATCGCAACACGAATCTCTGTAAACACACCCGTATGTGTGCCAATAGTTGATCGAGGATTAGAAGAAATGGATGATCTCCCTAGAAAAAGTACAAGCGGCATTTCTTCCATCTGGATCGCACTGAAATTAGTTTCCATAATGTTAGGGAATAAATACTGATATTCTGCCTTTGGCAATAAAGAAACGAGACGCTTCTTGGATTCTTCACCGATGGTTTGACAAAAAGTTGTTTTACCAGAACCGGACAACCCAGCAATCCCTAGGGATTGATCTACTGGTAGTACTGCATCTAACTTATTAATATTGTTCGCAATTAATCGGTTTATTTTCATAGTGGTATCATCTCATCTCCATTCTCTTCATGTAGTATTGCCATGATTTATTCCATTAAAAAGGGCACTTTCCGTGTTTCAGAAAAGCGCCCTATTCTTGAAATTACAGTTCTGCTAATACTTTTTCAAGCTGACTGCCCATATTCACCCAAGCATATTTAGCACCCTCGATAGCGCCTTGGCGAGCTTTGGTCTCCTCACTAAATCCAGATTGAGCAAGGTGCAGATGAACCTTACCATCTTCCTCTTTGCTCAAAGTCCAAGTAACTGTTGTACCTTCTCCAGCACTATGCCAAGTATAGGATAATGTATGTGGCTCGTCTACTACGAGAACCTCGCAATCAACAATACCATCCCACCATTCATTTGGCTCTGCACGAAATTGAAATTTATGCCCTACGACTGGCTTAAAGTCATTGCTCCAAATCCATTTCGCAAGTGTATCTGAATCCGTCAGAGCGTTCCATACCTTCTCGATGGAGCTTGTAAATTGATAATCTAAGGATACATCCGGTTTCATTATTCTTCCTCCAATAAAATTTTTAGTTTATCGATTCTATCTTTCCAGAAGCCTTCGTAAAAAGATACCCAATCCCGAATTTCTTTCAATGGATTGGCATTCAAACGATACCTCGTTTCTCTACCAACCTTTCGAGCAACTACAAGATTAGCATCTTTAAGAATAGACAAGTGCTTAGAAACTGCAGTACGACCCATTTCAAAATGAATCGTGATTTCATGTAGGGGTATTTCATCAACATCAGCCAGGATTTGAAGTAATTTTCGCCTTGTTGGATCTGCAACTGCGTCATATACATCTCTCACTTGACTATTATCGTTCAAAACCACCCCCACCTTTTCCGTAATATTACCTGTAGTGTAACTGATTATACTTCATCAGTACGTAATTGGACACCATTTGGTGTCTATTTGATTATAGGACACCAAATGGTGTCGTGTCAAGATTCCTATTCCTTCCATTAACAGTTTCTTAAGCGGATACTTCCATCATGGGGTACCCGCTTCTAATTATTTACGTTTCAATTTTAAAGCCTTTCGAGAACGATTTTTTCGTTTCTGCGCTGCTCTTCTGCATTTATCGCATTTATGAGTTTTCGTGCATTTTTTACATCTCTTTATTTTGTGAGGTTTACGGATGTTTTTACATGAATCACATTTATGATCTTTACCGCACTTTTGGCATTCTTCGCCTTTCTGAATATGAATAACGAATGTCGAGGAATTATTGGTTGGTACCGGATCTGGTGTTGATGCACTCACTGTTGCCGTATTAGAGATCATATCCTCTGCGAAAGAGCTTATTTTCCCTCTAATTATAACCGTGACTGATGATCCGTTAGCCAGTGTTCCTAATGCGTAAGAACCGCTCCAAGGTGAATAGTTCAATCCACCATTCGTAGAGAACTCGACATTTCTAAGCATACTTGAAACAATATCTGTTAAAGTTACATTTTCTGCATTCGAAGGTCCTGCATTAGATACTACTAATGTATAGCTGATCAACTGACCCGGGCAAGCTCGGTCCGCACTTCCAAATTTGACAATGGATACATTCGCTGTTCCGATAATATTGACCGTAACCGTTGATGTATTATTAGCAGGATTTAAATCCGTTGTTGTGGTACTTACGATTGCCGTATTGGATACTGGTCCACTAGAGAAAGTGTTCACGATGCCTCTAATTAATATCGTATTGGAAGCGCCATTTGACAATGCGCCTATACTCAAGGAACCACCCCAAGGAGCAAAGGTCGTTCCTCCATTTGTAGAAAATACTACGTTTGAAAGCACATTAGACACCGCATCAATTAAAGTTACATTCTCAGCGTTGGACGGTCCAGTGTTAGACACGACAACGGTATACGTGAGGGGTTGGCCGGGAGCTACGGGATTTGGACTCGCTGTTTTTACAACTGAAAGATCAGCCGAAGTGTTGATTGGTGTACTGATTGGTGTACTGATTGTTGATGTGTTATTCGATAAATTTAAATCTGATGAATTCGCATTCGATATTTTAACGAAGGGGAGATCGGAAGATGCATTCACCGGGATAACGATGGTTGACGTGTTGTTCGTTGGATCCGGGTCTGGTGTTGTTGAGCTAACGGTTGCGGTATTTGTAATTGTATCCACTGCTTCATTGATAACTGTCCCTCGAATGATTATTGTAAGTCCAAAGCTGTTTCCCAATGTGCCGATCGTATAGGAACCCGACCATGGATTAAAGGCCCTTCCTCCATCGATTGAAAACTCTACGTTGATAAGCTGATTTGGTACACTATTTGTAACTACCACATTATCAGCATCAGAAGGGCCTTCATTCGTTACCAGCAAGTTATAGGTGAGTAATTGTCCTGGAATAACGGTACTCGAGCTCGATCTTTTAACGATAGAAAGATCCGATGATGCATTCACTGGGACACCGGTCCTTGACGTGTTGTTCGTTGAATCTGGATCTGGTGCAGTTAAACTTACGATCACCGTATTCGTAATGTTTCCTGTAGCAGACTCTTCAGAGCGTTCTGGGTTAATGATTTTACTAGGAACAGCATCTATTAACATATCCCCCTCGGTATCCGATGGGTCGTCATTAGTAACGCTCACAGTATTGAACAGATCCGGGTCAGCTTCTTTGATATTCGGCGAAACTGCAGAAGGATTTACTGTCCTCCCCTCCGTTAAGGTAACATTTTCCTCATTTGAAGGTTCTGCAATGGTCGTAAAAATAGTGGGAGTAAGTACTTGATCTGCGGTGACTGGAGAAGGGATTGCTGTTTTCTCAACGGTAAGATCAGCCGAATTGATAATCGGAGTAACGGATGTCGAAGTGTTATTAGACAGTTCAGGATCGGGTGTTGTGGAATTAATCGCTGCTGTATTAATAATCGTTCCAACAGATGAATGAGATACTATTCCTTGAAGTATTATTATAACTGTATTCCCGTTGATTAATGTTCCTATGTTATAAGAACCGTCCCACGGATCAAAGGTAACGCCTCCATCTACAGAGAATTCTGGATTCGTCATTTGACTAGGTACGGCATCGATTAACATTACATTTTCTGCTAATGATGGTCCTGCATTTGACACAACGATCGAATATGTCAATAAATCTCCTGGGACGGCAAGTGTTGGATCTGCTAATTCGATTACGGATACATCTGCTGATTGATTCACCGTTGCAAAGGAAGTGGATGTGTTATTTATTGGATCCGGGGCTTCAGTAGTACTGCTAATGATTGCCGTGTTGATAATTGTCCCCACTGCAGTATCGCTAACCGTCCCACGTATCAGAACTGGAATGGATTCATTTGCTGGCAATGTTCCCAAGCCTATGCTTCCAGTCCATGCTAGGAAAGTTGCTCCCCCGTTTAGACTGTATTCTGGATTAAGGACTTCCGGTGGAATCAGATCGGTTAACAAAACATTTAAAGCGGCATCCGGTCCGTTATTTATAACTTTAATGTAGTACTCCAGCTCTTGACCCGGAAAAACAGGAATAGGAGTATTCGATTTGTCTACCAATAAATCTGCTATGTTATTAACCTCAAGAATATGATCTTCTACCTCTCCGTCAGATGCCGCTCCCAAGCTTCTTGTATCCACTGCTGTCGGAGATATATTTTGGTTCACTAGCGTATCCGTCGTAAATTTGAGTCTGACAGAAGTTTGCGTAGGCGCCAGAATTACTCCAGGGGGTAATGTAAAGGTTAACGGTACAATTTGTGTTCCGGGCCGGGAAGATACCACCTGAACCGGAGCCGCTTCATTCCCTTGAAAGATGCCGTTTGTGTTAAAGTCTAGCCATCCGTATAAGTTAGCTGTACTTCCGATTGTATTGGTCACTGTTGCAAGAAGTGTGTAACTTGTGGCACTTACTGAAAGTGTTGTGAGAGGAACTGAAAGTCCATCGATCTGAATCCCCTTCGAAATATCGTCACCCGTTACAGTAGAATTCTGATCCGCGTCGAGCTCTGATGTTATTTGTGTCCCGAGAACAAGTCCATTTCCTGCTACAGTATCTGAAGTGTCACTAAAGTCCAAATTAATAACAGCTTGAGGACATAAGGTAGCATCATTAAATGAAGTAGTTTCCGTGTTAGAGAATAGGGTTGCCGTAGCCGTGTTGCCAACGATGGTGTAGCGATAGATATTACCCGTACTATTAGAAATCGCATAAATATTATGGTTAAAATCGATCGCCGCTGCTCCGAACGGTCCAGCGTTACGTGGGGTTGTCGTTAAATTTGTAATCGCACCCGTAGCAGGATTTATTCTTTTCATCACACCTGTTGGTGTGATGCCATATAGACGACTATCTGAGCTATTATAAACCCAGCCGCTGACATTTAGAGCCGAGCTCAAGGGAACTCCAAAGTTGCTGGTTTGCTCGGAAAATTCATTGGCTGGGTTTACCAGCTTCAAATAAGTAGACGCGTTTGGCCGGAGATCAATTACATAAAATCGAGATTCTTTATTAACAAAAATATAAAAGAAACCATTCAAATCAAAGGTTCCGGTGGTATAGCTGTCGGAGGGAAATCCGGGTGGCAGTGGAAATAATGGAGTGACGTTTCCACTGTTATCTACTCGAACGAGATTATTATTAAGCTGATCATATCCATAAATATAGTTATCCAGTGGATTATAACCGATTGCATTTATATCTACAGGTGGACTAACCGTTCCTTGAATAACCGTTGCACCTGTTACAACATTGAGGTAATACCAAACGGAAGGTCTTCCTGCAAATTGAATCATTGTTGTATTACAGCTTAAGGGATTATTTGTAGTATCATGGCTAAAGTTCTGATTGGCTACAGTTGCATTATTGCTGATTTGAGACTTTGTAACGGTTACGGTCAGTTTTCTTGGCCCATTTGACATTGTAAATCCACATGGCTGCGAAAAAGTAGTTGGCGGACAAGTAGCACCCGAATCTGTAACCGTCTCATAAACGAAATAACTTCCCGCAACGGTAATCGGAAAACTATAATCTCCATTGACATTCGTTAGCGTAGAAACACAGGTTCCACTCGAATTACTATATAGAACAACATTAACATTCGGAATCCCGGGTTCACCAGGATTAAACTGCCCATTATGATTTAAATCATTAAACACTGTTCCAGTAATGGTTGCAGCCATATAGCGTAATCTCCTTCCTCAACTGAACATTTTCAATTGCATACTTAAATGACCTACATCTATTATTGAAAATTTAGTAACCATTTTGTTCGTATTAGTAATACGCAAATGACTATTAGTGGGTGAGGGCTAACGCACAATCTGGGTAATTGTACTCTACTCTAAAACAAAGGCATCGAATCTGTGGATCCGATGCCTTTGTTTTAACTTGTTAGAAATCGTTACTTTTTTATTAAGTCTTCTTAAGGTTAGTAAAGAGGCAACATATCTTGTGTAAGCCCGGAAAAAAGTTCTCCGTATTGATCAAAGAATAGATCAGGCAATTGATAGTAAGCATCTCCCATAGATACGACTTTTAATTCAGGAATGATATACATGCCCATATAGGTTCCATCGTTAAGATTGAACTTTAGCTGATACGATTTTCCTTGGGACTGCGCCTGGGCAATAGCTTCGTATTCTTTATTGCTTAAATCAGCTGTTTTTGCGCTATAGAGCCCATCAATGAAAGATTCCACAGAAACATGATCCGTCATTTTCTTTAACACGTCATTCCCCACATGATTAAGAACATGAATTTCTTTGGCATGCTCTTTTAGATTAGACATATCTAGATATTCCTTAGATGTCATTATAGAATCGTTTGTCTTCGCCACGATTTCTGCCAAATAATAATGTCCCTCATACTTAACAGCAATACGAAATTGGGATGGGTACGTCGGGATTTCATATAGCTTACCTCCGACTGCGAACGTAGCCGCATAATCCTTTTCTACATCTTTACTTCCATCGTCCTTCCCGATCTCTTGGTTGATATCAAAATCTATGCTTCCAAGTGACTTTTCAGGCTTCATTCCTGTGAACTTAAACTGAGCACCATCACCCACGAATGCATAACGAAATCCATTGTAATTTATAATCTTTCGAACTCCGTTGGGAGCTGAAACTGGCGTTTGCTGCGAGATTTGTGGTGAATTAGTAAACGATGGCTTCAAAGGAGATGTGTAAACAGCCACTCCTAACACCAACGCAGCACAAGCGACCAATGTTCCCCACTTCGCAAATGTTCTCTTTTTAGTGCGCCTCGCAGTGTTTGCCTTTTCCACCAGATTACCGTCTACATAACCAATAGTCTTAAATAGATCTTTATTATTCATAGGATATAGCCCTCTTTCATTAGGTATAATTGGAGTTTTTTTCGTGTTCTAAAAAGGATAGATTTCGTATTACTTTCACTTATTGAAAATCGCGTTGCGATATCAGCCAAAGAATCGGAGTACCAGTAACGTCTCAGGAAAATATTCCGATGATCTTCGTTAATTTTCAGAAGGAAATTGCTTATCGATTCAGCCATTTGTTCTTCCTCGTATTGACTTTCAACATTGTCTGGCGAGAATAAACAATCATTTAATTCATCAAGAATCGTATCGAATGTTTTATTCCGCTTTTTGGCCATGTAATAATCGTATTTATTTAATGCGATATTTCGCGTGATCCTCCCCAAAAAAGATGAGAGCTTAGCAGGCGTCTTCGGTGGTATCGCTTCCCACGCTCCCAGAAAGGTATCGTTCACGCATTCTTCCGAATCTTCTAAATTAGACAGAATGTTATGAGCAATCTTGGTACAATAATTTCTATATTTTTTGGATGTTTTTTCTATTGCTGTTTCATTACGCGCAAAGTACAGCTGTATGATTTCACTATCTTCCACTCCATCACTTCCGTTCAGTTTGATTAAGGCCTCACTTATAAAGTAAGAAAAGAAGGGTTTTGGTTGCAAAAAAGTTTTATTCCTATGTAATAGTGCGGGAAATCATTTTATATCTTCATAAGCTTCGACATTCAATGCCAATAATATGACGTGTGATCTTATCCTTTTGATTCTTAAGTCATCTTCATCGACCAAAGTGCCTATAAAAAAAGCCGGGGTACCCTTTAAAGGGCAACACCGGCCAATATATTAAATAAGAACAATAGATGAATTGCAGCACCTTTCTATAGGGAAGTACTGCCCCGATAAGGCAATCGGTCTTCTGTGTGAAGTGACCATTGAACGCAATCAACATACAAAGCATCCACAGCTTCATGATAGAAGCATAACCGCTCCGCAATTTCGTAGACTGACCTTCTTTTTGTTCAAATCATGCTATTCAACCACTAACCGTTTATTGTGTAATTCTAATTTGTAATAGATATCTTTAGCATCTTCTTCCGGTGTACCTGCTCCAACTGGTGGATGGACTACTAAGATATTATTTTCGACACTTGGTAAAGGCTCAGCTTCTCAAAGGATAAATTTTTGCTGGATGGTCGAAAAAACAAGTAATTGGGTAGTTCCATTACTCTACCTTTGGCTATCATCAATAATGTACCCTTTTCCGTTTGCTATTCCGCCCGAATTGATTGATCCTCATTTACAGCTGGGGTAAAAATGCTCAATTTACAGTCTAGTCCGTATTAATTGTTTTTATAAACCAAGGCTTAATCAATGGTAATACCACAGCTGGTTGCATCGCTTTTGTATGATCCATTTGGGTTCCCGTTAGGATTTCAACATCCCAACCTAAATCACACAGCTTCCTCGTATTCTTCTTTAATATCCCAGCAATATCAACGGTAACATTTCCAAAATTCTCACCATATACGATAGTATCATTTTCTCCTGCAAAAGCTAATTTAGGAAGACTAAGCAAATGGTGAATACTACGATCATCAAAAGCAGTGAGGCTTTCGTATAAGGCAACAAATTGAGCTGTTACACGGGTATCCATAGATACCTTGATGTTGTCCCAGTCTATCTCATCTGGATTCTCTGACTCAAAAGAGCTTTTTTCAGCTGCCTCATTTTGATTATTCAAAGCTTGGGTATGTGTTTTGTGAGTTACAATCATCATCTCTTGATAGGGACCATTATAAGGCGGAAAACCTCCCATGACCAAGCTTTCCAGACGATTTGTTCTGACAGCCAATTGTAGTCCAATTAGAGCAAGCCAAGAATAACCATAGTAGCTGAAGTTCTTAACGTTCATTTCATCAGCAATGAGGAGTAAATCCTTCAAAATATGCTCTGCGGTTAAGTTGTCGACTGGATGTTGAAAGAGGTAACCCTCATAATCAAAATAAAGCACTTGAAACGTATCCGCGAGACCTTCAACAAAATGTTCACCTAATTCAGGATCTACGCCCCATAGCTTTAGATTTTCTGCCTCCTGATTGTACACAGATTTTTTAGCGATAGGTAACATAATGGTTGGGCGATCTGAGACACCCGTTAATCCTACTTCTATTGTTGATTGATTTGATAATCGTATATTCTTTTTCAAACGATCCTCTCCTTACTGTTATATAAAAATATCATATAACATTCATGCAATCTTTCGGTTTATCTCATTCTAAGCCTTGATATATCTTGATAAATTAGATTTAATGTTGTTGTAGCACTTGAAGGTTTTACTTTAATGTATGGGGCGATAGCGACTATGGATGATATTTACACACCTACAATGATAGCTAAGAATTTAAATGTAAGTACTACTACGTTAAGAAGATACGAAGATCAAGACTTAGTTCCCGAAGTCCCGAGGACTGCTAGCAATCACAGATGTTACACATCCATCCATGTTCAAGCTTTTATAACGATTCGTGCCCTTTTGCAAGGATATGAGATTCCAGTGGTGTACGATGTGATGAGAAAGATTAAAACCGGGCAAATTGAACATGCACTTTGGACAATCAATCAAGAACAGCATAATACACAATTAGAAAAGCTTAGGTTAGAGGAAGTGTTACGCATATTCCGAAACGCAGATTTGTCAAAATACAAAGATTTAGAGGTAACAAATGCAATGACTATTGGTGAGGTTGCACAAATGGCAGGCGTTAAGCCTTCAGCCATTCGACATTGGGAACATGAAGGCCTTATTACTTCTAACAGAAACAAGGAGAACGGCTATAGGCTCTATAATCTAACGGAATTAAGAAAGATTATACTGATCAGCAGTTTAAGGAAGACCGTGTATTATATCGAGAACATGAAACAACTCCTGAATGAAATAGAGACACAAAACTATAAAAAAGTAGAAATGTCCTTCGAGCTTGCGCTTCAAAAATTAAATAGCCAATTAATGAAGCAGTTTTTAGGGATCGCTGAGGTTATCAAATATGTGAAATACTATTGAGGAAGCTAGATTTTTGAGGGACATAATCACGCTTCCTTAAAATCATTTATAAGTACGCAAAAAATTCCGTCCCTTAAGAGACGGAGTTGATTCCGTTATATTAACAATCTAGATTTCTGTACGCCGTGACCGCTTATCTAATGTCCATGAGCAAGGATATTGATAAGTTTGCCAAATGGATCTCGGACATAGAATCGCCGAACTCCCCAAGGCTCATCAACAGGTCCATATTCTATCGTATATCCAGCAATTTTCATTCGATCAAACACCACATCGACATCATCAACTTCAATCGATAGATCAGGAGTAGGCGTATTGGAGCCGCCTTGTGAGGCAAAGCTTATTTGAATGTTTTGCTTTCCGGGTAAGCCGTATGTTTCAATCCAACCATGATCCATCAATAAATCAAGCTCGAGTACATCCTGGTAAAAGCTTTTTGCTGCCGAAACATTCTGCGTTTTAATATTTGTGACAATTCGTTTTACACTCATTCTCAGACCTCAATTCTAATGGTATACTTTTTAATTTTATTCAATGATCCTGTCCATGAGCGGAATATCCGATTTTTATATCCAATCTTCGAAATGATCTGTTACAAACTGAATCTCTCTCATAGTGGACCAAGTGACCCTCGTCAACCATTTTCTGAAAGGCAGGATTCCCATTGGCGGCACCATTTCTCAACGTATCACACAGTACTATCAAACGTTGTATAATCCATTTTCGCAGATTACTTGGGACGGGAATTCCATAAGCTTCAAAAAACAAATGAATTCGCCGACGTCGCTCTACGGCATGTATTTCATATTGGTATGCTACTGTGGTTCCAGAAGTATGGTCAGGTGCGAAACTCGCAAGTGGAACAGATGTGTACAGGGTGTACGCAATGTCCCATATACGCGGACCTGGGCCTGCCATGTCAAAGTCAATCAGCGCCACAGGAGCCTCTTTTTGAAAAACAATATTATACAACGCTGCGTCATTATGACAGATCACTTCGTGTTCAGCATCGTCGGCATAGCTAAGCTGCCATCTGTCCTCCGTATTGGGCCTAAACCCTGTAGTCGCATCATGGAAACGACGCATAAGATGTTCCAGACCCACAAGCGTTTCGTCCGACCACATATACGGTTCAAGTATTGGATAATTATCCCCTGGAACTTCTCCGGAAATAAATGTCAATATTTCACGACCGGAATCATCGATCCCGAGAAATTTCGGTGCTCCCTCATAGCCCTGTTTTTCCAAATGTTTGAGTAGTTCATGAACATTCGGACTCCAGTAACCCATAGGGCGGCGAACAGTGTTCGCTATACGGACAATATGATTTACATTACCGCCTTTTAACACTTCTTCCTTAGGCATTCGGTTCATTCCTTTTCATTTCAGTGCATTACCTATTGCAGATTTTTGACCTCTTAGCGTTGAAAACTCCCTCTCTAATAATAACAATATTTACAAGTTATTGTTTATAAAGAACAATTATAACTATACTGGCCGTTAAGATCATTGTTGACATTTGCTCATCTTATATAAATAATCTCCTTTTTAGATTTTAGATTAGAATTATTTGCTATAATATTCACATGAAAAATAATACTATTCTACATAAGCTGGCTATCATTCTACTTTTTATCAGCATTCTCTTTGGCATACGCTGCATTTGGATTAGCCTTTTTAAGGTTTCTGACAATGTTCCTGTAATTAGCAATGGGGTACTAGATTTACGGGGGCAGGATCTGAAGAAAGCTAACTTAATCAGACTAGATGGTGAATGGGGCTTCTATCCTTCGCAATTCGTTTCGTCCAAGTCTGCTACGATCCCAAAACCGCCCCAATATCTTCAAGTTCCTGGGAATTGGAGCCAAGCCCTAGGAAGCGAGTACAATTCTTCATATGGATATGGCACTTACCGTCTGCGCATTTTAGTAGATCCACTTCAGCAGCCTGTCGCATTGTGGATCAAACAAATTTATTCCGCCTCTAGTGTGGAAATTAACGGCGCACCTATTCTTCATAATGGGGAAATTGCTCTTAATGCCGATACATATGTACCAAAAACCACCACATTTACAGCATCTTATTTTTCAAAAGACACGGCAGTAATAGATGTTTTTATTCATGTAGCAAACTTTGATCACCCCTATAAAGGTGGTATAAGCGGGCCTATTTACTTTGGCTCTGAGGAAGTGGTTGACCGGACAAATTTTTATACCGTCGGATTTCAAATGCTTACTGCAATCATCCTGCTGCTGCATGGGCTATATGCCTATATTCTGTACTTATTTAACCCTAAAGAACGTGCTCTCTTTCTAGTAGGGTTAATGACATTATCTGTAGCCGTAATCCTTTTAGCCCGAAACGACAACTTAGTTCTTTCATTGCTGCCGATTAATTACACTTGGTCATTAAAAATCCGTTTAATTGCTTTCTTATGGCAAAACCTTTTTATTCTGCTTGTTTTCAGAAAATTCACCTCTGGCGCCGAAGGCAACAAGTGGTTACGTGCTTACACTGGGTGTCTTTTTCTTTATACGTTATTTATATTTATCGTTCCTGCTTATCTGGTCAGTACATCGATTCATTGGGGAATCATTCAGGTGTTTCAGTATATTCCCTTCATCTGGTTGATTTATAGCTTAATTCGCTTATTGTTCAAAAAACAGGATGATAAGGATGTTGTTTTTCTGCTGTTATCAGGTGCGGCGATCGTTTCTAATTTGTTATGGAATTTGTGGGATAGTAAAGGAAACTATTCGATAGTCTACTATCCTTTGGATATTATTGCTGCCATCGTGGGTTTCTCAGCTTATTGGTTTAAAAAGTATTTCCAGAATGCCAAAGAGAACATGGAGCTAAATGAGCAGCTGAAAAAAGCAGACAAACTCAAAGATCAGTTTCTCGCCAATACTTCTCACGAGCTAAGAACACCGCTTCATGGGATTATGAATATCGCGCAAAATATAGTAACGAAGGAAAAGGATAGACTCTACGAGAGTAGCCGGCAGGATATGGAGCTGCTGATTACTATCAGCCGCCGTATGTCACATATGCTTGGCGATTTACTGGATGTTGTCCGTCTTCAGGAGCATCGAGTTATTTTGAAACAGGAGCCTATTTCAGTTCAATCGGTGGTCCCCGGAGTCATTAGCATGCTGCAATATATGATTGAAGGCAAACCCGTACAGTTATCCATGAGCATTCCAGAATCTACGCCACCTGTTCTTGCGGATGAGAAAAGAGTGGTACAAGTACTACTAAATCTAGTCCACAACGCGCTCAAATACACCGAAGTAGGACTTGTTTCAGTGTCAGCTGAGGAAAAAGACGGTCAAGTCTTTATTTATGTGACAGATACCGGAGTAGGCATGACCAAAGAAACTATGGAGCGTGTATTCCTCCCATATGAGCAAGGTCCTCACGGAATAAATGACGGACGTGGGATTGGGCTGGGTTTAAGCATAAGTAGGCAGTTGGTCGAACTACATGGTGGTAGCTTGCGCATACAATCTGAGCCCGGCAAAGGTTCAACTTTCAGTTTTGCTCTTCCCCTTGCTGGTTCATGTAGTGACCAGATAGTAAGGGAGGCTGCACCTATAACGACGTATACAGCTGATGAGATTTATAAACAGATGGCTGACTGGGGGATTTCCGAGCAAGCCAACCATCACGCTGAAAAAATCCCGCCGCTCCTTACAGACGCAAAGGTAAATCTTTTGGTGGTAGATGATGATCCTGTTAATCTGAATGTACTAAAGGGTATTCTCGAAAATGAGCCTTATCTCATTACGACAGTGAACTCAGCCCACGAGGCACTGGATTGGTTAGATAAAAAGAGTTGGGATTTGCTTATAAGTGATGTAATGATGCCACATATGTCAGGATATGAATTAACGCAAAAGGTTCGCGCTCGTTATTCCTTATATGAACTCCCCATACTATTACTGACTGCCCGCAGTCAACCTGAAGATATTTACACTGGATTCTACTCCGGTGCCAATGATTATGTTACCAAGCCGGTGGATGCAGTAGAACTCAAATATCGCATTCGGGCCTTAACAGCGATGAAAATATCCTTTAATGAAAGGGTACGTATTGAAGCAGCTTATCTACAGGCACAGATTCAACCCCATTTTTTGTTCAATACGTTGAACTCTATTGCGGCACTCAGTGATATGGATACTAAAAAGATGCAAGAGCTCATTACTGCTTTTACTTCCTTTTTGCGAATCAGCTTTGACTTTTTAAATATCGGAGAACTTGTGAACCTCTCTCATGAACTAGAGCTGGTAGAATCTTATTTGTATATTGAACAAACGCGATTTGCAGAACGAATATCCGTTGTTTGGCAGGTAGATCCGGATATTGATATCCTGTTACCTCCCCTGTCCATCCAACCCTTGGTAGAAAATGCTGTTAAGCATGGTCTGCTCAAGCGTCAACAGGGTGGTACCGTTTATATTCGGATCACACGTCTGAACAATGCTGTGAAAATCGAAGTGGAGGATAATGGGCAAGGTATGGATCATAGAACGCTCGCGTTGTTGCTGGAACCGACCATGAAAGCTAAAAGTGGCATCGGATTGGCTAATACCCATCGAAGGCTAATGCAATTGTATGGTCAGGGCCTTTCGATTCACAGCAAACAAGGAGAAGGCACTTTGGTATCCTTTGTTATACAGGAGGTTAGCGAATAACTTTTCAAATGAAAAAGCCATTCCTTAAGGAGTGGCTTTTTTCGTACGATATCTACATTAGAAAATAGTTGGTACCATGCCCCCATCCATACGGATCGGAGAACCTTTAAATGCAGAGGCATAGGGACTACATACAAATGTTGCTAGTCTGCCAATTTCATAAGGTTTAATAAATCGCTGTATTTCAGATTGCGGTAAGTTTGTAGTCATGAATTTTTTCTCTTTCTCTGAAAAAGTTAACTCTTCATCTGAGTACATCCCATTAATGATTTGCTGCACATTTTCAGAAAGTGTTGGTCCTGGCATGATAGTATTGACTGTAACTTCTGTTCCTATTGTTAATTTAGATAAGCTTTTTGACAAAGATAATAGCATTGATTTTGTCATTGCATACTGTGGCATTTTCGCTGAGGGCATTATTGCTTCTTCACTGGCGATGAAGATCACTCGACCATAATTGTTGTTTAACATTTTTGGTAAATAAAATTTTGTTAACCCATTTGCAGCAAGAACATTCGTACGGATGTATTTTTCAAATATTACATCGTCAACGTCCTCATAGCTCATAATTTCATAAATCCCCATATTATTAACTAAAATATCGATATTGGGGTATTTAGCAAATAAAGCTTCTCTTTGCTCCAGATCGACAATATCGGCAGTAGCATTCTGCGGAGAAGTTGCCGGGAATTTCGATTTAATTTCATTTACAGTTTGTTCTACCTTTTCATAGTTCCGTCCATTTATGAGTACATTAACTCCTTCGTTGGCAAGTTCAAAGGCGATGGCTTTACCAATACCTTTCGTAGATCCTGTAATTAAGGCTGTCTTATTGTTTAATCCCATATCCATATTTCATTTCTCCTTTTAATACGGCGCTTATTAGTAGTTTCTCAAGAACAGTTCTATGCACCGGCTAGTATTTATACTATCTTACCGGGATTATTCAGTAACTAGTGTCTTGCGCCAAACTTCTTGTTTAACACGCCAATTTGAAGGAGTATCTCCTTCCCAAAGTCGGAAGGCACGGTAGAACGAGTTCTGATCTTCATATCCGATCAAGAAAGCCACCTCTTTAACATCGAGGGAAGGATCTGCTAAATACGCTCGCGCCTGCTCATGTCTAGCTTCTGTCAGTAATTGCTTGAAGCTCGTATTTTCTCCAGTAAGCCTCCGCTGTAAGGTACGAGCACTCATCCTTAGCTCTTTAGCAACGGTTTGAATCTCGGGTTGACCTCCGCTAAGGCAACGTTTCATTATCCATTTGACCCTTTCAGTTATTGAGTGACTGCTCTGTTGTTCAGCAAGTGTCCGATCTAAAACGGGAGTCAGAATCTCTAGCAACTCTTCGTTATACGAGATAAAGGGCAGCTCCAAATCACTTCGTCGTAGTGTTAAGCGGTTAGTCTCAGCACCGATCTGAATTCGACAGCCGAAATAAGCTTCAAGAACCTGTAAATTCCCTATGGGTTGTGAAAATTCTACAAACTGTGCTGTTATAGGTATACCAGTTCCCCGCCGCCCAAGCTCCACTAAAAACGCCAGAGTAAGGCCAAGCAGCAGAGGTGGACCGGAATACTCGGGATGCTGCCAATTTAATTCGATTGTACACAACTCTCCCTCCTCGATGATATGCAAGCTTTCTGGAGGGCACATTCGTTTATAGCGCACCATTCGGTTTAGAGCGTCACGATAATCTTTAGCATGATAAGTGGCTAAGACAGTCGGCGGATATTGTGTGGTTTCAAAAACAGTTGCTAGCTTGATAATTCCTTCAGCAGTATCTCCAATGAGATCAGAATATGCCTGCCAGATAGCGAAATATTGGGCTGTGGTGACTTCTGACTCTGTGATAAGGCTCAGCGGAAGACTTGCTTTACTGGCTATATCTTGGGCGGTTATCCCTAATTGAATTAATCCTGTCCAAAATCCGGGAGGGATTTTAATGGAGTCAGAGGTATGAGACTGCATCTATATGTACCTCCTTTTAACATAATCGAATGATTAAAGGGCTACCCCTCGGCAGCCCTCTCATGATATATCACTAGTTTCCCGTTAGCATAGCAAGAAAAAGATCTCTTACTTATTCATTAGTTAGCGTTCAAGCAAGCACGGGCAAGCAGCTCAAACGAATGCAGCCGTTTCTCATAGTCTGGAATCATAGTAACGATAATGAATTCATCAATTCCATACAAACGAGATAAGTGTTCCAGCTTTTCTTTAATACTTTGAGGAGTGCCTATCAGCAGCTTACGATCCAAGAGCTTGGACCTCTCTTCGGCTGAACCTTCTTGTTGGAACAATGTCATACCCGATGAGGCAAGTCGTTCTGCCTCCTCCTCTGTCTCGGCGCAAATCACGCCAACAGCAACAATTGCCCGCGGAACAGATGAATTTGAAGTAGGAGCAAAAGCTTCTCGATAAGCCTGCAAAATCTCCTCCCCAGGTACATCGCTCATGAATTGTCCAAACACATAGCCTGCTCCAAACTCAGCAGCATATGCCGCACTCTTCTTGTTCGTACCTAGAAGCCACAACTCTGGTGATTCAGGCGGGATCGGGCGGGCGGTTATCTGACGTCCTTCATAGGAATAATTCCCCTGTAATAACTCGGTGACTCCCTTAAGCAGCTCCGGCATTTTCCAGACATTTTCGAGAAAATTCCCGCTAAGCGCTAAGCTAACTTCAGCAGCACCGCCTGGAGCCCGGCCCAACCCAAGGTCGATGCGCCCCGGATACAAACTGGCCAGCAAATGAAAAGACTCTACCACCTTTAGCGGCTTATAGTGTGGCAGCAATAACGCTCCCGAGCCGATGCGGATATGCTGTGTTTTCGCTCCAATATGCGATAAAAGCACTTCTGTCGCTGTACACGCTAAGCCCGGCATATCATGATGTTCGGCAACCCAATACCGGGTATATCCCAGTCTTTCAGCTGTTTGAGCCAGTTTCACTGCTTGTCCCAACGCAAAACTTGCATCCACATTATCAAATACAGGCACGAGATCCAATACGCTAAGTTTAATCGATGTCGCTGTCATGGCTACATCCTTCTCTAGGGTTCCTATAAAATTCAATCATATCGATAAAAGTAACCTTGTAATTACCGGTAACCGCAGCGAGATCATACATTTGTCCATCGCTGTCTTCTTTGGACGCGAATACAATATCATGCCGCAGCTTGTCCATAATCATTTTGCCGATGAACTGGTGCTCGTACTCTGCATATTTCTTTTTGAACTCTTCATTAAATTCCCACAGGTCTTGGTAAGATCGTTCAAGCATTGCATTTACCAAAGTCAGTTCTTTGCCCTCATTTTGTACCGCTACGTAATAATTCCCTCGTTCATCCTTGATTAAGTCCTTATACAACTCAACGTTCAAAGTTAACGTCTCCTCTCTGATTACCTAACGGATAAATGTCCTGTAGAACTTATCCTTACAAGCTTGAAGTCAGTACTGTTGGCTCTGTAGTAATTTGTACGTTTCCTGCTACAGCTCTGGAGATCATACAGGAGTCTTCTGCTTTGTGGGCAATACGAATTGCTTTTTCAATATCGTCCTCTGACGCATCTTTAGTAAGTGTGATGATAGGTGAATGCTTGATCGCTTCATATGTAAAAATATTATTGGTTACATCCACTGTCGCCTCTGACGTTAACGTCAGGCTGGAAGTCGTAAGCCCTGATCGCTCCATCATAGCTGCAAGTGTAATGAGATAGCAGGTTGCCGCGGCGCCCAGAAGCATTTCATCCGGATTCGTTCCAACTCCGGGTCCTCCCATTTCCTTCGGAATGGAGATTTGAGTCTTGAGCTGGCCCGCTTCAATTGTTCCGTCACTGTTACGACCGCCGTTCCATACTGCATTTAAAATAAATGGGTGCTTCATTTCTAGATGTCCTCCCTATGTTTATCATGCTGGAATTTATTTTTCATCTGATACTTTACATGCTAACATAGAAGAATGAAGCGAACAAACAGGATCAAGTCTAGTTGTTAAGCAAGTTTCTCAATAAATTAAAGTCAGGAGGCTCTATCATCATGATCAACGAAACGGATATCAAACATCTCAAGCGCTGTATTGAAATTGCCCAATCTGCTCTCGAAGCTGGGGACGAGCCTTTCGGCTCCATCCTGGTTTCAGCAAGTGGAGAAGTCTTGGCTGAAGACAGCAACCATGTAGGCGGTGGTGATCATACTCAGCACCCGGAATTCGCATTGGCCCGCTGGGCGGCTCAAAATATGTCACTGGAAGAACGCAATCAGGCTACTGTGTATACTTCGGGAGAGCATTGCCCTATGTGCGCAGCGGCTCATGGTTGGGTTCAATTAGGACGAATTGTATATGCGAGCTCTTCGCAACAATTATCACAGTGGTTAAGCGATATGGGCGTTGCAGCATCACCCGTCCGTAATTTGAGTATTCAAGAGGTTATCCATGATGCGGTCGTAGATGGCCCTGTACCGGATCTGGCAGAGCAAGTATGGGAACTTCATCGGCAATTCCACGGAAAAAGACAACCATAGACTTTATCAGAATTCATCAGTTGATTCTCATATAAAAAAAGAACCTTTTAATAAAGGTTCTTTTTTATATCCTAATTCGTTTTATTATTCTTAATTATTTCACTGAATCAGTCAGGGAAATTAGTATTTTGAACATGAGGCGATTCGACAATGTCAATAAAGAAACATCTAAACTTTGTGGGGTATAAACTATAGTTGCTATATATACAGAGTCCTAAAGTTCTTATACCATTAAATTTGTAAGCGATTAACTTTATAGGAGGAAATGACTTGACAAAGCCAGTGCAACCTAATGAACCTCTCGTAACTCATATTTATACTGCGGATCCTTCCGCTCATGTATTTGAAGGCAAGATTTATATTTATCCTTCTCATGACCTGGATCACGATATGATCTCTAATGACAACGGAGACCAATACAATATGGAGGATTACCATGTTCTATCTATTGATGGAGATGGTTCCCCTTGTATTGACCATGGTGAAGTGCTTCACGTAAAGGATGTTCCATGGGCTAAGCAGCAAATGTGGGCTCCGGATGCAGCATACAAAAACAATACCTACTATTTGTTTTTCCCAGCCAGAGACCATGACGATATTTTCCGAATCGGGGTTGCCACCTCAGCGTCACCTTCCGGACCATTTACACCTGAACCGAACTATATTCCCGGCAGTTATAGCATTGATCCCGCCGTTTTCGTTGATGATGACGGAAAATCGTATATATACTTTGGTGGTCTTTGGGGAGGACAACTTGAAAAATGGCAAACCGGCTCATTTGTTGCGGATGCCGAGGGACCGGTTGAAACAGCACCAGCTCTTGGACCTATCGTAGCTGAGCTGAGCGAGGACATGCTAAGCTTTGATGGTGAGCCTAGAGAAATATCTATCATCGATGCAAATGGAAATCCGATTCTTGCAGGAGATGAAGAGAAAAGATATTTTGAAGGTCCATGGGTACATAAATATAACGGTTATTATTATCTTTCTTATTCCACGGGTACTACCCATAATATTGTATACGCTATCAGTAAAGATCCGCTTGGGCCTTATGTATATCAAGGAAAAATACTTTCACCAGTACTAGGCTGGACTACACACCATTCTATTGTTCAGTTTAAAGAGAAATGGTATTTATTTTATCATGATAGTTCTTTGTCTGGAGGTGCTGACAACAAGCGTTCTGTAAAATATACAGAGCTAAAATACAATGATGACGGCACCATTCAAACCATCCATCCTTAGTTTTATATTGAAAAGGGCTGCATACTGTAGTTCACAGGAGGGGAAATAAGATGCCAATGACACAACAAGGTGCTTATTATACGGGCGAATATCGCAATTTTTTTAAGGAGATTGGCTTTTCTGAAGATGAAATCAATACTAAACTCGAAGAAACTTGGAATGATTTATTTTACGGAGATCCGAACGTACGAATCTACTATCCGCAAGACGAGGATAAAAGCTATATTCTAGATACAGGTAATCTAGATGTTCGGTCCGAAGGTATGTCCTACGGGATGATGATGGCCGTTCAAATGAATAAAAAAGATGAGTTTGATCGTTTATGGAACTTCTCCAAGACGTTTATGCAGCACAAAGAAGGTCGTTATGCCGATTACTTTGCTTGGCACTGCAAGCCTGACGGTACAAGGATTTCTCAGGGACCTGCACCGGATGGAGAAGAGTTTTTCGCCATGGCTCTGTTTTTTGCCTCAAAACGTTGGGGGAACGGTCCGGAACCTTATAATTATTCTGAGCAAGCCCGAACGATATTGCATGCTTGTGTACATAAAACAGAAACAGGAGCTGGCGACTCCATGTGGGACGCGGAAACGAAATTGATCAAGTTCGTACCGGAATCTACCTTCAGTGATCCGTCTTACCATCTCCCCCATTTCTATGATTTGTTCTCACTGTGGGCTGATGAAGATGACCGTATATTTTGGCGTGAAGCGGCGGAAGCCAGCCGCGCATATCTTCACACTGCATGCCATCCTATAACTGGCCTTGCTCCCGAATATGCTAATTTTAACGGCACTCCGGCAGAACCCCAGCCTCATGGTGATTTTAGCCATTTTTTCAGCGATGCTTACCGGGTTACAGCCAATATCGGTCTGGATTGGGCTTGGTTCCAAAAAGACATTTGGCAGGTAGAACAATGCAATCGGATTCAGGATTTTTTCAGGAATATCGAAGTTTCCGATTACCGGCGTTATACCATTGAGGGACAGCCATTCGACGAACTGGCACTGCATCCGACAGGTCTTTTAGCGACCAATGCTATGGCTTCCCTTGCTTCTAATGGACCGGAGGCAGAGCATTTTATACGTTTGTTTTGGGATACACCATTGCGTACTGGACTTCGTCGTTATTATGACAACTGTCTGTACTTCTTTAGTTTACTGGCTTTAAGTGGAAATTACCGAATTTATTGAAGGAATGATAAGATGATTTTCACGCAAAAAAGAACCTTATTCATAAGGTTCTTTTTTTGCTTTTTAACATTCAGGTGCTCTGAAATTATTTAATAACTACATATTCCAAATTCACAAGTTTTGCGTAAGCAATAATTTGGTCTGTTGTAAGTGTCAATGAAACAACGGTGTGGTGACCGCCGCCATTTTCGATCCAAGCTTTAACCCCGTCTTGGAAGTTTGGTTTAACATTCCAAAGCACACGAGCTACTGGAAGGTTTGGAGCTGGAACCGTTGGTTCAAAGGCAGTAACCTCATTGATCAAAAGTTTGTAATGAGTGCCAAAGTCAGCCATGGAAACTACTACACCGTCTCCTGCTTTACCGTCAAACACTAAACGGGCTGGATCGTCTTTACCACCAATACCTAGTGGAGACACGATGATTTTTGGTTTGTTGCTTGCCAAAGTAGGATCTACTTCTAGCATATGGGATTGAAGAATAGATTCTTGTCCAACCGTCAATTCATAAGTGTAATCTTCCATAAAGCCAGTGGATTGGTTATGGCTCATCACTTTTAGCAAGCGGTCAAGTGCTGCTGTCTTCCAATCGCCTTCCCCAGCAAAACCATAACCTTGCGCCATCAGACGTTGAACAGCTAGTCCTGGAAGTTGTTTCATGCCATGCAAATCTTCGAAGTTCGATGTGAAGGCATTGTAGCCACTCTGATCAAGGAAACGTTTAATAGCGATTTCATAGCTTGCTTGAACTCTTACACTAGCTTCCCAAGCTTCTTTGCTGTTAGTACCATAATCAAATTCATACAGCTCTGCATATTCAGCGAACAAGGCGTCGATTTCTTCTTCTTTAACTTCATTGATGATTTGTACAAGATCACCAATACCGAAGTAGTCCACAGTCCAGCCAAATTGAATTTGGGCTTCAACTTTATCTCCTTCAGTAACACCAACGTTACGCATGTTGTCTCCAAAACGGGCAACCTTGATGTTAAAGCTTTCGTTGTAAGCAACAGCTACGTCCATCCATGCTGCAATTTGCTTTTGAACTTCAGGACGTTCCCAATAACCTACAACCACTTTATTTTGTTTGTTCAATCGTGCATTAATGAAACCATATTCACGGTCACCATGGGCCGCCTGGTTAAGGTTCATGAAATCCATATCAATGGTTGCCCAAGGAATACTTTCATTATATTGCGTAGCCAGATGAAGCAATGGCTTTTGCAGCATTTTTGTTCCGCGAATCCACATTTTTGCAGGCGAGAATGTATGCATCCAAGTGATAACACCGGCAACCTCGTCACGGTAGTTAACTTCTTTCATGATGTTTGTGATTTTATCTGCGCTGACAGCCAAATCCTGCAATACTAGTGGGTATGGCAAAATTCCGCTTTTATTCAAAGCATCTGTCATTGTTTGTGCGTGTGCTTTAACTTCAGCCAATGCTTCTTCACCATAAAGATGTTGTGAACCTACGACGAACCAAAATTCTTTTGCTACTGCTGTTGACATATACATCCTCTTTTCGTTTTTCAATAGATTTGTTTAGTTATTTTTGTCCGTAATAAGCGTCTTTTCCATGTTTGCGCAAGTAATGTTTATCTAAAATACGTTGTGGCAATTCCTCGGCAAAATGGTTCAGCTCTCTTGCAAATAAATTCATTTTGGATACTTCATCCAAGACAACGCTGTTCATTACCGCCGATTTTGCATCTTTTCCCCAAGTAAAGGGTCCGTGTCCTTTAAGTAAAACACCAGGAACCGCCATAATATCTATTCCGCGTTGTTCAAAGGTCTCGATGATTACATTACCTGTTTCGGCTTCATACCCCCGATCGATTTCCTCTTGCGTCAAGAACCTAGCACAAGGAATGGAACCATAGAAGGTATCTGCATGCGTCGTTCCCATAACAGGAACATCCAGTCCTGCTTGAGCCCAGATAGTTGCCCAAGTGGAATGTGTATGCACAATCCCGCCGATTTCGGAGTAATGCTTGTAAAGCACTGCGTGAGTAGGTGTATCGGATGAAGGTCTCATATCACCTTCAACCACATTACCATCGAGATCAACAACGACCATGTCACTGGCTTTCATTGTGTCGTAGCCTACACCACTTGGTTTGATTACGAATAAACCAGTTTCACGATCAATCGCACTCACATTTCCCCATGTATATTTAATAAGACCTTGTTTCGGTAATTCTAGATTGGCTTGAAAAACCTCTTCTTTAAGCTGCTCTAACATCTTGCTCCCTCCATTCTTACACTAAATTGTCGACGGCGGACTGTTCAATTGCCAGACCTTTTTTATATCGTTCAATAAAGGTATCAAACCCTTTAATGTCTGCAGCGTCTGGATGAATTTCTTCACCCTTTACATCTTTGAACACTTTTTGATCGAGGAAGTCTTCTAAGCTCTCTTCCCCATTCTTGTTCATCATGTAAGAGGCGAGAATAGCCATGCCCCATGCACCGCCTTCCCCAGCGGTCGTCATTACGGAAACTGGTACATTTATTGATGCAGCCATCATTTTTTGGCCCACTACCGGAGTCTTAAATAAACCACCGTGACCTAAAATACTATCAATGGCAACATTCTCTTCCTTCATCAAAATGTCCATTCCGATTCTTAAAGCTCCAAATGCAGTAAACAAATGTGTTCGCATAAAATTAGCCAGATTGAATTTGCTTTCCGGCGAGCGGACAAATAGTGGACGGCCTTCATCAAGCCCGGTAATATTCTCACCTGAGAGATAACCGTAGCTGAGTAATCCACCGCCATCTGGGTCCGCTTCCAATGCTTTATTTAGAAGCACGCTGTACAATTTATTGGAATCAACTTTGTGTCCCATTGCTTCATAGAACTCGCGGAATAATCCGAGCCAGGCGTTGAGGTCACTTGAACAGTTATTCGCATGAACCATGCCAACTGGACTTCCGTTCGGAGTAGTAACCATATCGATTTCTGGATACACCTTGGAAAGTTCTTTTTCTAACACGATCATGGCAAAAACAGAAGTTCCTACTGAGACATTCCCGGTGCGTTTTCTCACGCTATTCGTAGCAACCATCCCGGTTCCGGCATCTCCTTCTGGAGGGCTAAGCGGAATACCTGCTTGTAAATGCAACGATGGATCCAGAATTTTAGCTCCCGTTTCAGTTAAAACACCTGCTTGCTCCCCTGCAACATACACCTTAGGAAGTAGTTCACTTGTCTTCCACGAATAACCTTTGCTCGCAACAAGTTCATCGAACTGCTGCATCATGGATGCGTTATAATTTCCTGTGGATTCATCAATTGGGAACATACCCGATGCATCCCCAACACCAAGTGCTTTATTTCCAGTTAATAGCCAATGAATGTATCCTGCTAGCGTAGTAACATAACGAATTTGTGGCACATGTTCTTCTTCATTCAAAATCGCCTGATAAAGATGAGCAATGCTCCAGCGTTCTGGAATATTAAACCCAAACAGTTCAGTCAATGCTTTAGCTGCTGTACCCGTTGTAGCATTACGCCAAGTCCGGAATGGAACCAGCAGTTTATTTTGTTCGTCAAAAGCCATGTATCCATGCATCATTGCAGAAAAACCGATTGAACCAACTGTTTGAAGGGTAATTCCGTAATTCCGTGCAACTTCTTCCTTCATTTCGCGGTAGGCGTCTTGCAGGCCTTTCATAATATCTTCCAAGTTGTACGTCCAAAAGCCGTCCTTCAACTGATTTTCCCATTCGTAACTTCCAGAAGCGATCGTTTGAAAGCTAAGATCAATAAGTACAACTTTGATACGCGTGGACCCAAATTCAATACCAAGCGAAGTTTCTCCCTTATTAATCGCTTGTTCGATGCTTAATCGATTCGATATCACGTTTGTCACCTCTCTGATAGCGCTTTTTTAAAAGGTCATGATAAGAATTAGCTTTCTTAATTGACAGCTATAGTATAATTTTTTGTACGTACATTTGTCAATTGAATAGTTATATATACATACAAATATGGAGATAATAATGATTTAACTCTATATTATGTAGCGTATTACGCTTTATAAATTCTATATTTTTACAAATATCCATATAAAAAGAGCCCCTTTCTATTTATTTCGCAGTCATGCTATAATTTGTACATACAAATTTACCGAATTAACGAAAAACTTAGCGAACAAGTATGGAAAGAGGAATTACATGAAACCTAAGTATCAAGTGATCATAGATGATATTAAAAGTAAAATCCTATCAGGAGATTACAACGTAGGAGAACAAATCCCAACTGAATCTGCATTACAATCGATGTACGAAGTTAGCAGACAAACTGTTCGAAAAGCTATTTTAGAACTATCCAACGAAGGCTTCCTGCGAAGCGAAAAAGGCTCTGGCACATATGTCAGCAATCAATATCGATCAAAGAACAGCGGGAGTTCTCATAAGAAGACGATCGGTGTAATCACGACTTACATATCAGACTATATATTTCCCTCCATTATCCGCGGGATCGAAAGCCGAATGAATGAGGATAATTATTCTCTTCTATTGGCTAGTACGAATAACGATGTTGCGCAAGAAAAAAAAGCGCTGGAAATGATGCTGTCCTACGGCGTAGATGGTTTAATTATTGAACCGACTAAAAGTAATCTATATAACCCAAATATTGCTTACTACTTGTCGTTTAAAGAGCAGGATATTCCTATTATTATGATCAATGCTTTTTATGAAGAAATAGAACTGCCATATCTTTGTCTTGATGATGTGCAGTCCAGCTATCTGGCAACAAGAGAATTAATAACCAAAGGACACACCCAGATAGGGCTTATTGCAAAAATGGATGATTTGCAGGGGAAATATCGGATGAAAGGCTATATTAAAGCGCTCGAAGAAGCTAAATTACGGTTTTATCCAGAACAGATTTTTTCATTTAACACGGAGACAAAACAGACGCTTTCTACTGATTTAAAGGTTTTTCTAAATAAAAATAGAGAGACGCTTACTGCTATTGTTTGTTATAACGACGAAGTCGGATTGGAAGTAGTCCATGCCTGCAGACAACTGGATATCACTATTCCCGAGGAATTATCGATTATTGGACAAGACAATTCTTATATCGCTAAGAACGCGAACATCAAACTAACCACTTTGACACACCCGCAAGAAACTATGGGACGAGATGCAGCGGATTGGGTCATTAAGAAACTGCAAGGTAAAAAAGACCTGCCCAACAACACTTATTATCAGCCTGTGTTAATTGAAGGTGAAACTGTTGTTGAGAGATAGTTATAATTTAAATAGATAAATAAATTTTTTCGTATATACAAGACAAGCAACCCACCATTCATGGCTGGTAGGTTGCTTTTTTCATTTTGTCACTACATTAAGCAGTCCGTCACCAATTTCTGTGTTTGAAATATTTAATTGATTTCCAGATAATCAAGATAAGCATCCCATGTCCCGTTATCAGTAGTTACAATGAGCTGGATCTCTTGATTTCCGGTTCCATGACTGACATTGTTTAGTGTATAAACGGCGGGACTGCTTCCCCCGAAGTAAAAGGTCCCCTTGGTCACTCCCCCGATTTTCAAATCGACCCTCGCCATATTAGAGTTATTCGAAGCCCCGCGGAGTGAAAAATTATGGGTACCGCTCGTAAAATTCTGTGTGTATTTCACTAAATCATTATTGGCATATAAACCAACTCCGGAGAATGGTGAGCTTATATTGGAGGTATACTGACCGCCTTTGGTCATATTCTCAGCTTCCAATTTTGTCCTTGTTCCCGGATTTGGTGTAGAAGTTGGCGTTGGTGTCGGAGTTGGCGTCGTACCCCCGCTATCAGGTGCGACTGCCCTGCCTGTGCTCGTCGAGATCATGCCTGAACAAAGACCACGGTTCTTGAGATTCTGTGCAATCTGTGGAATCGCCTGTACCGTAGTTTGGTACTGATCATGCATGAGGATTACGTCACCATTTTGCATTGTGCCAACAGCATTTACAATTTGGGCCGTAGTGGCACCATTCCAGTCCTGGGAGTCAACGTTCCATAATACTTCAGTGAGACCGTTTTGCGCCTCGATGGACTTTAAAGTTGCATTAGTCTCGCCATATGGCGGACGGAACAACTTCGGAGCCGTGCCTGTTATAGACTGTAGTGTCGTTTGCGTGTTAGTAACTTCTGACGAAATTTGTGAGGCTGACAATTGGGTCAAATGCGGATGAGACCAGGAATGGTTCCCAATCCACATGCCTGCTGTCTTCTGCTGGTTCACTAGGGACGGATTATTCTGGGCATTTTGTCCAAGATTGAAGAATGTTGCACGTAAGCCGTTTTGTTGTAGTGCATTAAGTAGTGTTACAGTGTTGTTAGGGTTGGGACCATCGTCATAGGTTAACGCTACATAACCGTTCGAGCAATCGGCCGCGAGCGCCTTATCACTAGTCATCGTCAATGAGCCCGTGAATAAGAATACGACTAGCGACGCGATGGACGTCCATTTTATTATGTTGCCTCTAAACATCCTGTTAGCCCTCCTCGCAACTTTACCTTTTCAAATCTTCCATTACTAATACGTCATATTAATTAATTTCCAGATAATCGAGATAAGCATCCCATGTCCCGTTATCAGCTGTTACGACAAGCTCGATCTCTTGATTTCCGGTGCCATGACTGACATTGCTTAGCGTATAGACGGCGGGACTGCTTCCCCCAAAGTAAAAGGTGCCCTTGGTTACTCCACCGATTTTCAAATCGACCCTCGCCATATTGGAGTTATTTGAAGCCCCGCGGAGTGAAAAATTATGGGTACCGCTCGTAAAATTCTGTGTGTATTTCACTAAATCATTATTGGCGTATAAAGCAACTCCATAGAAAGGTGAGTTAATATTGGAGGTATACTGACCGGCTTTGGTCATATTCTCAGCTTCCAATTTTGTGCTTGTTCCCGGATTTGGTGTAGGGGTTGGGTTTGGCGATGATGTCGGACTAGGCGTTGCAGTCGGATTTGCACCTCCGATCGTAATTGTATTGCTAGTCACGGTAGCTGATCCACTACTTTGGTAACCCTCTACCGTAAGCGATGTTTCATACATCTTCCCCATTGACATTCCTCTGCTCTCCCACGCTTTGAAGTGTTCGCTAACAGATATGGTTCCGCTTGTACGTTTGGTCGTCCGGACACTCCAATATTGTTTAAAGGTTGCTGTGCCTTTTATTGAAGGTTGGTTGACTCTGGTAGTCTCATAGATGTCATATGTTCCGCCATCAACGGTAATGGTTCCTTTAGACGTTCCACCAGGTGGACGCCAGCTACCCCAGCTATCAACAATGTAATATTCGATTAGTGGATCAACGGTCCATCCGTAGACACATAAATATGAATTACCGTTTGGTTGGTAGTTGGCACTGTAGTCAACAGTTATGTTTCCAATTTGCTGGTGTGTCTGGGTCTCATCGAATTTCTTACCTTTACGAAACAAAGCATTTCCGATGTTGCTCCATTGAGCACTGAATGTACCTCCACTATCGAGAGTCATGCTCGTGGTACCGGAATCCTTCCATAGTTCATAGTAGTAGCCGTCTTGGGTGCCGGTTTGATTAGATGTGATTGTTGTTGCAGCATTTACGCTTACTGCTGGCAATGCAAGCATAAAACAGATAATCATTACTAAAAATAAACGCATTCTCTTTGGTTTCATTTGCATTCCTCCTTTTAATTATGCTGCATTTAATCTTACTTCGATGCTGTGCAACCCGTCCCAATAACCTCCTTTTTATTCCAATTTTTATAATGTAAGCGGAAACAATTAGATTCTAACATTGTCCTAATTTTTTCATATGTATAAACTAAAGGTTATACCGTGAAAAGTTTAGATCTTTTGTAGTTGAAAATAAACAAAAAATAAATAAGCTGCTTGCGGAAGAGTACCGGAAACAGCTTATTGACTAGATCATTTCATCATTGCCTAAGAAATAGAGTCTTAACTTAAAAGAATATACCTTTCCGCCGTTTACTCACCACGAGTCACACGAAAACCTTGATCAGGTCCCATGCCATTTGCGTCGAACTTGCCTTGAAAAGATATCTCGTTGTTGGTGATGTTACCGATCCAACCGCCGCCTTTCACAACTCGGAAAGAACCGACATCGCTTTCCCTATCCCCATACCAGTTCCAACACCATTCCCTTACATTCCCTGACATATCATAAAGTCCTAACTCGTTGGGCTGTTTGACACCAACTGATTTTGTTTTATTATTGTTGTTTACAATAATAGGCCAGTTCCATTCTCCCGATAAGTATTTATCTCCAGCGTTTTTCCAATACCATGCTACCTCATCTGCATTATTGCTTCCACTGTAGGTGTAACTCTTGCTTAACTGACCTCCAGCTGCAGCATATTCCCACTCTGCTTCTGTCGGTAATCGATAACCATTAGCACCTTCATTGATCGTTACGGTCCATTTTATATTATCGTTTTCACTCTTATTATTTGTATCTATTTTATTCTTATCTATATTGTAGTAGGGTATTAAACCCTCTTTTATGCTCCGCTTATTACAGTACTCAACAACGTCATACCAGCTAACCATTTCAACCGGCAAATTGTCGCCCTTGAATTCTGAGGGATTACTTTCCATTACCTCAATCCATTCTTTTTGAGTTACCTCATATTTACCGATATAAAAATTCGATAGGGTTGCACCATTGTACTTGGACTTTGTGTTTATAAAAGTCCCTCCCTTTACAAATACATTGTCATTACTCGTTTCAGGATTTTCTTGTGAGCAAGCGCTGATAACAACTATTGTTGCTAAAAATAGGAAACTCAATAGTTTTCTCATTGATTTATCTCCTTTGAACGGATAGGAAAATAATAAGACGTGACGATGATCTTAGTAGTATGTAAGTATTCTTTTGGAATAAATAAGGCCGCCGGTTGTGAGACCGGCAGTCCTTAGTATTATCATCGATTAAGCGGGTACAGTTTACCTGTTACCACACCGTTACGTTAGAGCTCCCACTACTTTGATATCCCTCAGTAGCTAACACTTGGTAAGCCCAACTACTTCCCAAATTCATTCCATATTTTTTCCATGCGTTAACGTGGTTGCTAAAAGTGATAGCAACATTGCTCCCAGTCGCTCTCTTCGACTGTCTTACACTCCAGAACTGAGTGAAAGTTGCTGTTCCGTCAATAGAAGGTGCGTTGGTTCGGGTAGTTGTATAGATGTCATATGTGCCACCATCACTGGTCACGGTACCTTTAAATGTTCCAGTTGGTCTATAAGTACCCCAGCTATCAACGACGTAATATTCTATGAGTGAGTTTCTCGTCCACCCATAGAGTGTCAAATATCCATTACCGGACGGCGCCCAGACTCCGGCATTGTAGTTTATTGTCCTTGTTGGTGATCCGGTATTCCAGCCTTTACCGACAACAAAGTTCCCGGTGTTTGACCATGTAACACTGTAATTCCCACCTGATCCATTCGTAGCATTTACTGTTCCTCCACCATCAGTCCAATTTTGCCAATAATCTGTCGCTGCATTTGTAGTTGCTGCAAACAAGCTAAAGCTCATAGTAGCTGCGAAGAATACAGTCAAGATTTTCTTATTCATCTTAAACATAATCTACCTCCTATGATTTTTTGATTACATACTACTTGACTGACCTCTAGCATTCCAAGTAATCGTCTTTGGTTTTCTTTGTTGTTTGGTAAAACCCCTGTGATCACCACATCCTTCCATTTATATAATTGTAAGCGATTTCAAATAGAAGTTTATCATAGCTTACTTACAATTTAATCTGTTCAAATTAAAGATTTTACCCCAAAAAGTATTGTTCTTTTGGGGTTATAAATGGAAATATAAAGAAATAACATACAAAAAAAGAGAACTTAGCGTCCCCTTTTTACTTGCCATATATCAGATTAATTATGCCCCTAACAAGCCACTCCATAAGTAGGGACTTCACCTAGTAGTTTATAAGTATCTTTGTGTATATTTCAATTGCATATTTGTATTATCTGGTCGGCCAGTTGATTTACTTTGATAAGTTTAAGATCCTTGTTGAACATACCCATCGCTTTTATAAACAGAACCATAACGACTGCATCAGGACGATCCCCGTATACTAAACTCGGTTTTACTATACCGATTTTCTTGCCACTCGATTGGGCGTAATTCTCACCCTTTTGCTTGGATTCATGGGACGGTTTATTCTAAAACGGCATTCCAATTCACCCTGAAATATAGCATCCTTTAGGGATGTTCAATTGGTTCATAAGCTTCACCATGATTTTTACAGGTTCAACATTTAGCTTTTCGAATTCTTCCTTGCTGTTTGCTGTAGCAGTACCCACCAAATCAACGATGGCATATGCTTCTTGAGGAAGCTTTGAAAGATAAGAATTCATATTAAAAATATCAACAGCCATCCACTTAACACGTTTATGATTCACCAGGCTAGGTAAGAGCTTATCAGGCTTTCCGTTCCGAGATAGGCTAATGATCTGAACCTTAGAGTCTATTCTTAACCATTCTTCCATCAGATGTGTTCCGATATATCCACTTCCACCCATTAGAATTACATTTTTCATTATTTATCACCCTTCATCATTTATTGTATTTTCATTAGATTCTTGCGAATCCTTGATGAACTCATCAATATGGTCAAACAACTTTTTTGAGTCTGAAAATATCACTTTTTAGAACATCCAAATAATAATAATTTTTTGTTCCTTCTTGATCATAACCAATTAAATTGGCTTCTTTTATATCTTTAAGTGATGAGAGACAGCCGGACGGGATAAATTAGTCCTCTGTGTCAGTTCACCCACTCTGATTCCCTTTTCGTTTATACTTTCGATTTTTCAAACGTTCTGGTCTGTCCATAGGCAGCCCCTTTGGTTTAATGGTTTTTAATCTTATGAACTATTGTACATGTTTTTTTTTAGGATTAATTCATCGGTAAAGAAAATCGAGACCATTGAATTGTATAGTCAAAAATAACCGATCCAGTTGCTAATCTCCCCTACCAAAACTCCATAATAGAAGACAATAAATCCCTAAATGATCACATATAATGAGTGTTCATTTAACGATATACTCTAATGTAAACGCTAACATATTTATGGAGGTGGCCCATATTCGTGTATTCCCGCATCATCACTCTTATGAATAATCTCAGACTCAGAACGAAGTTATTTCTGTCATTTGGCTGTGTTGTTCTGATTCCAATCCTGATTGTTGGGTTGTTCCTCACCAATGAACTACGGAATATGGCAATGGCTAATGCACTCGAACAGATTACCGCCAACGTGGACCGGGTGAAGAAACGGACCGGTGAAATGCTCAATATCCCTCTTGATATTGCCTATCGCTTATCGAATGACAGCCGATTGGAAGAGGCGGCCAATCATCATTATGAGTCTGTCTATGATGTTGTGGAAGCTTACTGGAACTATCCGGATTTCCGTGATTTTGTCCGTTTGTACAACGAAGTTTCCAGCATTCGCTTGTATATCGACAACCCGACGGTTCTTGACAATTGGGAGTTTCTTCAGACGAATGAGAAGATTACGCAAGAGCATTGGTACCAAACTGCATTAGCCCAAAGGGGATTAGTAAGCTGGAATTATATTCAAGACGACCGCAACGGACAATATTATCTAAGTTTAATCCGAAAGGTCAATTTTTTTAAGGCGAGAACCACCGGTGTACTGGTCGTGAATGTGAATTCGAATAAACTAAATGCTATCCTCAATCAGGAATCCTTTGAAACGCTTATTATGGATGAGAACGATAATATTGTCGCTTCAAATCGTGTAGATACACAAGATAAATCACTGACGAATATTGACCTAACCACCCTATCCGCTACCGGGCAAGGTCCGCACGATGTAACGATTGATGGTAAGCCCTTTAAAATGGTGATCGATCACTGGCAACCTGGAGGGAGCTTGAACAGTCTGCGTATCATTTCCATTTTTTCAGTAGCAAGTATCGTTGATGAGCCCAACCGAATTATCTTTCTAGCTTCTATTGTCATTCTTTCGGCATTAATGATGGCTATTCTCTTAATTTACTATGTCTCACGGCTGCTCACCGGAAGGATACTGCATCTTAGCAAACATATTTCGAAGGTCGCTTCGGGTAATTTAGGGGCTACGCTAGTTATAGACGGGAAGGATGAAATCGGTCAGCTGGCCAGACAATTCAATCATATGGTTCGGAATATTAACGCTCTAATGAGCGAGGTTCAAGAATCCAATCGGCAGAAAAATGCGACTCAGCTAAAGCAAAATGAGATCAAATTTAAGATGATGGCCAGCCAGATCAATCCACACTTCCTGTTCAACGCCCTAGAATCAATCCGTATGAAAGCCCTTGTCAGGGGACAAGCGGATATTTCTCATGTTGTTCGACTACTGGGAAAAATGATGCGTAAAAACCTCGAAGTCGGCAATGGAATGATCAGTCTGCAAAGCGAGTTAGAAACCGTAAACTGTTACCTAGTCATTCAAAAATTCCGCTATGATGACAGACTCACTTATGAGCTCCATGTGGACCCCAAAGCGAACCCTTTACAAATTCCACCTTTGATTATTCAACCTCTGGTAGAGAATTGTGTCATCCACGGATTGGAGAATCGAATTGAAGGCGGCATGGTCCGGGTGGAAATCCGCTTAGAAGACAGTTATCTTAAGGTCCAGGTATCTGACAACGGAACGGGTATTTCAAAAGCACGAATACAAGAAATTAGGAAGATGTTAGATAACAATGATGACTATGAAACTAATAATATTGGGATGCGCAATATTCATTTGCGGCTGCAGCTGACCTATGGTCCGCAATTTGGGCTGACCTTAACAAGTCAAATCGGATTCGGGACACAAATCAGCTTTGCGATTCCATTAAGGAGTGATTCATATGTATAGTGTGTTGATTGTGGATGATGAGCAGGCAATCCGTGATGGACTAGTAGCTCTGCTGGACTGGGAGAGTCTTGGATTTCAAGTCATTGATTCCGCAGCGAATGCCATTGAAGCTAAGCATAAATATGAACTTTACTCCCCAGACCTAATGATCATCGATATCCGCATGCCCGGTAGAGAAGGTTTGGAGCTTGTTGAAGAACTGAAAGCGCTCGATCCAGAAATGCATATTATGATCCTCAGCGGTTATGCGGATTTTAACTACGCCAAGCGTGCGTTATCCTTTGGCGTTGATACCTATTTGCTCAAACCGGTAGACGAAGATGAATTGCAGCTATACTTGGAGAAGCTGTCCATTGAGTTGAATGCGCGTAATTATAATCGCAAGAACCATGCTGCAGTCAAGGCATGGAACCGGGAAATGCTTGTTCAATCCTTGTTAATGGATCGAAGCGTACAGACCCCGCCAGTTATGGAGCAAACCGTTGTTGAAACAGGGCTTCTTTGGGATTCCTATCAAGTGGTTCTAATTAGGCTCCTGCTTCAAGACAATGCGTACCACGGACCTTCAACAGTCGTAAAAGCAAGACTTGCGAAAAGCTTTGAAGAACATGACTGGGGCATAGTATTATTGCTTGATTCTTATTTAGGAGTGCTACTGCAACCCTCATTTCAGAAAGAGCTTGTACATAAATTAATGGTCCAACATATACGGGAAGTGGTAAACGAGCATGAACTGGAATGTATCATTACCGCAGGTGATATGGTGAACACTCTGGAGGATATCCCCGTCTCCCACCAAACGGCGCTGGCAAGGATGAAGGAGCATTTCTTCTACGACGAGCTGGGGATGATTGGACCGGATTCTATGAAAATAAAAAACGGGCTGACAGTGAGTCCAGAAGAAATAGAGAACAAGCTGGAATCCGTAGTGGAACGAATGTTTTTTTCTATGGATACCGGAAGTAACGCGTTACTCTTCACCCTGATTCAAGAAGCAGGAGAACTAATGATCAGTGCCGATTATTCCGAGATGGCCGTGAAATCGCGTTATGTGCGTATTGTCACTTCTCTGCTTAACAAACTCTCTCTCCAATATAAGGAACTAAGCCCTCTGCACAGCAACATGGATGAACAGATTGAACAAATCTATAAACAAACCTCTCTGCCCCAGTTGCAGAGCTATACCTCCACTCTACTGGAGTATTATGCAAAAGGGATTACTCGGGACGATATGGAGGTCTTCCTAAAGCGGATGTTGGATCTCATACATCGACATTATAATAAGAATCTTAAGCTCGACACGCTATCAGATGTATTTAGTTACAGTAGCGCTTATCTGGGTAAACTCTTTAAAAATAGCACGGGCTATTCTTTTAACAGCTATTTAGATAAAGTCCGTATGGAGAAAGCCAAGGAACTGCTAACTAAAGGCTATAAAATCCAACAAGTAGCAAACGAAGTAGGCTTCAGCGATGTGGATTATTTTCGTGAAAAGTTCAAGAAGTTTGAAGGTGTCTCACCCTCCGACTATCGCAGAAAAAAATGATATCAATTTTCCTTTTCAGAAAGCGCTTACGAAAATGACGGATTTCCCCCTGTTTTTTATATAAAATTTTCGGGTGTTTCCTATACTTTCTGTAGATTATGATAGTGGCATATCTAAGGAGGGACATAAATGAAAGCGATTACCTCAAAAATACAACCGGAGTCTAAAAAGCCAGCTTCTCGCTTTTGGCCAACTTTTTTACAGCAGAAATACCTCTATATGATGGCCATCCCATTTGTACTCTGGGCATTTGTATTTAATTATTTGCCTTTATGGGGATGGACAATGGCTTTTCAGAAATACAAGCCCGGTAAATCCTTTTTCGAGCAGAAATGGGTCGGTTTGCAGTACTTCAGGGAGCTATTCCAGGATGATCAATTCTTTAATGCACTTCGCAATACGCTCGCTATGAGCATTATGGGCCTGTTGGCAGGATTTATCATTCCGATTATATTTGCTATTCTTCTGAACGAGCTACGGCTGCAATTGCTGAAACGATTTGTGCAGACAGTCTCCTATCTCCCCCACTTCGTATCTTGGGTGGTTGCTGCAGGGATTATTACCAAGATGCTCTCTACCGATAACGGTGCGGTAAACGATCTGCTACTAAGTCTTCATTTAATTAGTGAACCCATACAATTCATGGCTAAAGGTCATTTTTTCTGGGGAATTGTCACAGCTTCGGATGTTTGGAAGGAAACAGGCTGGAACACAATCATTTATCTGGCAGCCATCTCAGGCATAGGTCCAGAGCTTTATGAAGCAGCGAGGGTAGATGGTGCCAGTCGCTTGCAGCAAGTTCGTAACATTACACTTCCAGGGATTCAGACAACGATCATTATTCTGCTCATCATTTCCATCGGGCATTTAATTAGTATCGGATTCGAGAAGCAATTCCTGCTCGGCAACAATCTAGTGCGCGATTACTCTCAGACGCTGGATCTGTACGCACTGAACTACGGTCTCGGTATGGGTCGGTTCTCCTTCGGTACAGCCATTAATATTTTCAATTCTGTGGTGAGTGTGATTCTGCTGTTTGCCGCCAACGGGATATTCAAAAAAATAACTAAGGAAAGCATCATATAGGAGGCCCTTATGCTAAGTAAAAAACTGGCCGCCGTATCTTGGTCGGACCGCATCTTTGATTTAGTTGTCTATGTAGCGATTACCGTGGTGACCATAGTTACGCTATATCCTTTTCTAAACGTATTGGCGATTTCTTTTAACGACTCTACAGACAGTATTAAAGGCGGAATTACAATCTATCCACGTGTGTTCACTTTTAAGAACTATGAGACGATCTTTGCCTATTCTGGGCTGATGACCGGACTCAAAATCTCGATCTTGCGAACGGTGATTGGCACGATTCTTGGGTTAATTAGTGCCTCAATGTTGGCTTTCACGCTGAGTCGGGTGGACTTCCAAGCCCGAAAGTTCGTCTCTACATTTCTAGCGCTTACGATGTATGTCTCAGGTGGTCTCATCCCTGGCTACATCCTAATCAAAGATCTTCATATGATAGGAACCTTTGGCGTGTATGTCCTCCCAGGTCTCGTCAGTGCATTTAATGTATTTATCATCCGTTCTTTTATCGACGGCTTACCCTATGCGCTGCAGGAATCTGCTAAGCTGGACGGGGCTAATGACTTCACGATTTATTGGCGGGTTATTCTTCCACTGACCAAACCTGCGCTGGCAACCATCGCTCTCTTCATCGCCGTTGGCCAATGGAATTCATGGATTGATACGTATCTTTACAATGGTTCCAAGGATGCATTGACTACCCTGCAGTTCGAGTTAATGAAAGTCATACAGAGTACGACAACTAATGCGGACAATTTCCGAGGCAGAAATATGACCGAGGTTATGGCACAAATTTCTCCGGAATCAGTCAAAATGGCAATCACAATCGTAGTCACAGTACCTATTCTAATTGTCTATCCATTTTTGCAGCGCTACTTTGTCAAAGGTATGACTTTGGGCTCAGTAAAAAGCTAGTACGCTTAAGGTATCAACAGGCTCCGCCTGTATACACATTACATTTTTAACCAGGAAAAAGGGAGGGTTTCTATTCATGACAAGAAAGAAAGCAAAATCGCATGTGATATTGATGGTCTTGACTTTACTGATTAGTGTGCTGGCGGGTTGTAGCGGATCAAACAACATAACAGCGGATAACAACGAAGGAACTAAATCAACAAATGAAGTTAGCGCCACTGCAGAGGCTACCGCAGAAGCAACTGCACAAGCCGAAGATTTAAGTCCGCTCACACTCTCCTTCTTCGCAGAAGATCCAAATCCGAACTGGAACAACATGAAAGACGATATCAGTAAAGTGATTACAGAGAAAACAGGCGTCACACTCGATGCAGAATTTGCGGTAGGTGATCCACAACAAAAAATCGCCTTGATCGCTGCTGGTGGTGATTATCCGGATATTATCTCTGCCAAAGCTGATATTGGGAAACTTGTAGATGCTGGAGCAGTCATCGATTTAACCGAGTTAATCGACAAGTATGCCCCTAATATTAAACGCGTGCTAGGCGACAACCTTGCTCGGGCAAAATACACGAATGAAGACCAATCAATCTATGCTATTCCGACCTGGGCGGCGGTTGATGAGAAGAAATTCGTAGCCGGCGGAGGTTTTGAGCTCCAGCATCGTGTCTTGAAGGAAGCTGGATATCCTGAAATCAGAACAGTCACCGATTATGAGAATGTAATAAAAGCCTATCTGGAGAAACACCCAACTGATGAGAATGGTAATAAGAACATTGGAGTATCCCTTAATGCGGATGATTGGCATATGTACATTTCCGTGACTAACCCTGCTGTTGCTACGACAGGTGGTTCAGATGACGGAGAATATTATATTGATCAAGAGACCCATGAGGCGATCTACCACTTCCGTCGTCCGGAGGAGAAAGAGTATTTCCGCTGGCTGAATCATATGAATGACATCGGATTGCTCGACAAAGAGAGCTTCGTGCAAAAGTATGACCAATACAAAGCTAAAGTAGCCACCGGGCGAGTTCTCGGACTGATAGACCAAGATTGGGATTATAATGATGCTCAGCAAGCACTGAAAACGGCAGGTAAATTCGATCAGACCTACGGCCACTATCCTGTAACGCTGACAAAAGAGTTTAAAGAAACGAGCTTCTGGCCTACTGGATTTATGGGCGGTTATGGGATTTCAATCTCCAGCACAAACCCGGACCCAATTCGTACTATTAAATTCCTTGACTTTCTCGCTTCTGACGAAGGACAGATCTTAAATAACTGGGGAATTGAAGGTAAGCATTATGTACTGGAGAATGGCAAACGGGTTGTTCCAGCAGAGGTGCAAGAGCGTATTAACAATGAAAATACAGCCTTCACTAAGGAATCCGGAATTGGCTTCTACTGGAATATGATGGTTCATTATGGAGATGGCGCTAAAGATGCAAGCGGAAATTATTACACTAAAAACTTCCCCGAACAGCTTGTACTTGGCTATAGCGATGCTGAAAAAGAGACATTAGCTGCTTACAAGGCAACCACATGGAAGGATTTATTCCCGAAAGAAGAAGAATTTACTGAAAAAGCCTATGGTGCAGCATGGAATATCGCGCTACCAGGCGAGGATGAGGTCTCCATTCTTGGTAACAAAATGAAAGATATTACATGGAAACGCATTCCGGAAGCTATTTTAGCGAAACCGGCAGATTTCGATAAAATCTGGGACGACTACATGGCAGCCTTAGAGAAAGCCGGAGTAGAAAAAATGGAAAAAGGCTACACCAAATACGTACAGGATCGTGTTGCTTTATGGAGTTCTAAATAAAAAACATTCTGAGTCGTGCGGACCTCCGCACGGCTCAGAATGTTTTTTACGATAACACAAAAAGTCGGGTATACAACTAATACCCCCTACTCCAAATCGTACACTATACCTGAAAGATCCCGAAGGTTACCTGTGGAAGTATAGATCATCTCCAAGAATGGCATTATAAGGTAGATGAATGAGCTAGGTTTATTTAGGAGGATGAGAACAATAAAAACAAATATTTCGTTTATTCAATCCATCATGATTATTATGCTGAGTACAGGCCTTCTAAATCATGCATTATCATTCCCATCTTATTGGACGCGGCAAAACGTGACGCATGGATTTCAGTTCTGCTTGCGGCTGTATGTGCGTTAGTTTGGATTTTTATCCTCCACATTTCTAGCTCCAAAATCAAAAAGCAGCATCTTTTCGCTTGGCTTTCCAAAGCCTATCATCCCATTGTGGGTCGTACGCTTGCAGTAGTCGCTTGTATATATTTGTTTATCATATGTATGCTTACTACCAGAGATACTATCTACTGGGTGCATCTCACTTTCTCTCCAGAGACACCCATACTGATACTCGCTTGCATATTGCTATTGATTTCTGTAATCAATGCATATTTAGGTATTCATTCCCTCGCGAATACCGCTGCTGTATTGCTGCCTTTTGTGATTATATTGGGCTTTTTTATAATGTTCTCTAACATGCCGCATAAAGATTATTCCTTATTAAAACCAATACTTGAACATGGCATGCGGCCAGTTTGGAATGGAACTATGTATGTAGGAGCAGGCTTTGTTGAAGTTATCATGCTTTTCTTTCTGCAGCACCACATCAAATCACGAATATCATATCTATCGTATATGGTCATGCTTCTTCTTCTCTTAGGACTGACCATGGGTCCGGTTATTGGTGCAATCGTTGAATTTGGTCCGGATGAAGCGGATAAACTCAGATTTCCAGCTTATGAAGAATGGAGATTACTAACGATTGGACGATACATTGAGCATCTGGACTTTTTTAGCGTTTATCAGTGGTTCAGTGGAGCTTTTCTGAGGATTTCCCTGTCCATGTTTCTTATCCTTGATATATTCCAAATTCAAAGCAGAAAAGTAAAAATGTTGATACTTAGCAGCATTTTCGCAACGATTCTAGTATTCACAGCCATTCCTTTCAGTGACCAGTTTTTTCTGAACATATTGTCTAACTATGTACTTCCCTTCTCTTTATGGGGGGTGCTTGCTTTTTCTGTAATTATTGCAGGCTTGATCAGCTTGGCTCAGCGAAAGGGGAAAGTAACATCGTGAAAGAGATTAAGCAACAGGAATCCAATACATTCGAGGATATGATCACACGGATATTTGATTCAAGCTCAGACATTAAAAAATTGACGATCTCTTTATCGGACTCGGGTTATGCTGTTCAACTCGTTTATTGCCAGGGATTATGCGACGAAATCAAAGTGGAACAATCCCTCATACCCGAATTAAAAAAGATCCCGGAATCTATCCTTACATCGCATGAGCTCGATCTTGAGCAAAAGGTTCCGTTTCACATGTCACCCCTTCCATCCAATAAGATTGAAAATTCAATGATAAACACTGTACTGAGCGGTGATCTGTTCCTTCTATTTACGCCATCGAATCGATCCTATGTTGTGAAATTGGCTGATCCTCCTAAACGGCAACCGGAAGAACCAAATACAGAAGTGTCCACTAGAGGTCCTAAGGATGGCTTTACGGAAGAATCATTTACCAATATTGCCCTTATTCGAAAAAGACTTAAGACTGAGTTGTTGGCGGTAGAAAAATTCACGATTGGAACTCAAACATCCACTGAAGTTCATCTTCTATATCTCAAAGAGACGATTGAACCTCATGTTCTACATGAGATTAAGACAAGACTGAACAGTATTCAAATCAAGGGACTTGTGGGCAGCACTCAGCTTGAAGAATGTTTGACTGGATTTTCGTTATTTCCATTATTCTCATATACGGGCAGACCTGATTATGCAGCAAATTCATTGCTTCATGGAAAATTTGTCCTGATAACCAATGGTTCCCCCACAGTAATTATGGCGCCAGTGAGCTTTAGCTTTTTGTTAAATACGTCGGAAGATGCTCATATGGTAAACATTTTTGTTGCTTTCACAAGATTGTTACGAGTACTCGGAGTGATGCTTTCTCTATTTTTACCGGGATTCTGGATCGCACTCAGTACGTTTCATCAAGATCAAATCCCCTTTACGCTGCTTGCAACGTTAGTGAATTCAAGACAGGGCGTCCCTCTTCCGGTTCCCCTTGAAGCAATTGTGATGCTCATTTTATTCGAGATTTTTCGCGAAGCTGGGATGAGATTACCTACCGCTTACGGTCAGACCTTGTCGGTTGTAGGAGGTTTGATCATAGGTCAGGCTGCCATTAGTGCGGGTATTGCAGGTGCAGGTACGATTGTCGTTATAGCAATTTCTGTGCTGGCTACCTTTACTTTAGTGAATCAGACACTAGTTGGCATCGTTAGCTTGTTAAGAATTGTCGTACTCTTAATTAGTGGTTTTCTCGGGTTGTTTGGTACGATGATATGTCTTCTGGCACTGATTCTCTTTATGGTCAATCTACGTTCTTTCGGCACCTACTATCTCTCCCCTCTATCCCCGCCACACTGGAAGGAATTTTATAAGGTTATTTTTCGAATGCCTTGGGGTAAGAGAAAGTTCACGAACACTGCAGAAAATAAAGGACGAGATCGATAATGAAATTAATCCGATGCATTCTTGTCATCACCCTGCTCTCCACACTTCTAACGGGTTGTTGGGGATCAAAGGAAATTGAGCATATGATCTATGTGAACACAGTTGGCGTCGATTATGTAGATAACAAAGTCGTTATTTACATTCAAATGGTTAACTTTAGTGGCATTGCGAAAAAAGAGGCGGGGCAGACGCAAGAACAGAAGACCTTCACTGGAAAAGCAGAGGGTGATTCGTTTGATAACGCGATATTTAATTTGTATGCTTCTAGTCCGCAAAGAATCGTCTGGAGCAATGTAAAAACAATCGTATTTAGTGAAGCGGCGTTAAAGAAGGAAAGTGTTATCAATCAAGTATTGGAAGTGTGGGATCGATATTATGAGTTTCGTTATACCGTATGGACGATGGCAACCAAAGAACCTATAGAAAAAGTATTAAATACCGCATCGATCAGCGATTTATCGGTAATTTACTCACAACTTAACAGTCCTATGCGAACCTTTGAACAAAGCTCGATAATCGCACCATTATATCTGTACAGGTTCATTTGGAAATGGAGAGAAGAAGCTGATACGGTTCACTTACCATTTCTTGAAATTGTGCCAGACTGGACTAGTAACAAAGTGCCTTCACCTAACATAAGTATGACGGGGATGTGTTTTTTACAAAATGAGCAATATCGTGGCTGTCTAAAGAGTAAGGATATTTTGGGCATTCGATGGTTTGAAAAAAAGACGCAAAGAACGCCACTAGTTATCAAAGATGATAAAAAAGTACTTGCTGTGATCGTAATGAGCAAAATCAAATTCTCTATTCAACCTAAGATGAAGAATGGCAAACCTGTCTTTGATATAAAAGTGTCTATGCAGGGCACGCTTCCAGAGTTAAACACCAGCATTACTAGGAGTGCGCTTGAACTTAAAGCTATAAAAGAAATTGATAACCAGATTAGGGAAACTTACTTAAAAGGATTAGAAATTAATGCCGATGTATATGGACTCTCGGGGATTTTCTATCGCGAACTTCCGAAGGAATGGAAAAAATTAAATGATAAGGGAATTATACCGCTCGACTCAAAGAGTATCGACAAGATCAGTATCAGGGTGAATCTTAATAGTGGAGGTATATCTAAGATTGAGTAAACTTAGATGACGGATCAAGTTCAGGCTGATGAACAACTACTGATGATTAAAGATGGTTCATCAGCCTTGTACTTAATATGTTATGTATTAGGATGCGATTAAAAAGTAGAAATAATTGCACCTGTATTGCATCCACACATTTAGGATCAAAGTGTATACCTTTTTGCCCTATCAAAAAATCTATAGCCTGACTATGCGTCCATGCTTTTCGGTTTCATAAAGCCAAGGGCTCTACACATGATGAAGTTCTTCTGATAGTTTCAGTGCATACATCGTTACTCTAAAAGTATGTCCTACGGTATATGTATCCTTCTTCTCTATCGCAATGATAAGTGCTTTTACACTTGGTGCGGTACTATTCGTGATTCTTTCAAATGGATCATTTGTAAATAGTACGCGCAAAGCCTTTTCATGCGTCCCTCTTACGGCATACTGCTTCACCAATCCGACAATCATTACAATCATCGAAGCCAATAATAGAAAATGATATAACCACCAACTAAGCCTCCATATCTCTCCCATAACCAAACACTTGCTAACAACATACTTAACTGCGCTGATATACCAGGTAGATTAGTTGCAATATTTTTTATGATAATGTCTCCCATGTTGAATTCAGCATCCAATAACCACCAATAAATATACAACTATAATGGGTTGGTTACTAGCTTCGACTGGCAGAAAATCTATCTTAACGTATTATCCTTAATGAACCAGCTCCTTAGAAGGAGGAATTCATAGTTATAACGAATAACAGTATATTAAATTCTTTTTAGACTTGGGTGGAGGGCTAATATGCTGGATGTAAAAGATATTTTGCTGCAATTATTGTTTGCCCTAACCCCTTTTGTCCTGTATACCATTTACTATCGTGATAAAGCCGAAAACTACTCAAAACAATTTATCACGATCACCTGTATGATCTGTCTTTTTATGTCGATGACCTTTCCAGCTACTGTACAAGATGGCATCATATTCGACATTCGATACGTGATTATGTTTTTCGGAATGGTGTATGGAGGCATAACTACTGGAGTTTTTCTTCTCATAGAATTTTTAGCATACCGCCTGATTATTGGTGGACAGGGACTATTTTCAGCGATTATTATTCTCTCTATCACTTTCACCTTATCTGCCATGTTATCCAGTCTTTACCGTCGTCGTTCCGAATACCGAAAACTTATTACATTCATTGCAGGGATAAGCTTTTCCATCATTCCAATCGGCACTATGTTTGCAACAGAATACCAATATACGATACAGCATTTAAAGTTTAACATCCTCGTTATGCCAGTACAAAATTTCCTCGGAATTTGGATATTGATTTCCCTTTTTAATAAAGCAGTTTCTGACAAGGAATTGTATCTGAGGTATCTTCAGAGTGAAAAATCGGAAACGATTGCGCATGTCGCAGCCTCTCTAGCCCATGAAGTCCGTAATCCGCTTACAGCCGTTATGGGATTCTTGAAATTACTGAAAGATGATTCTATTACTAAAGAAAAAAGCCAAAAATATATTGATATTTGCCTCGAAGAGATTAAACGTACAGAAGTTATTCTTTCGGAATATCTATCGATAGCTAAGCCAAATCATTCCGTGGTAGAGCAAATTGAACTTGTTCAGCAGATCTACTCGATCGTAGATATCATAACGCCTTACGCCAACATGAATAACGTATCTTTGGAAGTGCAACATTTGGAAGATAAACTATATGTAACTGCAAATCCTACTGAAATCAAACAACTATTCATTAATTTTATTAAAAATGCGATTGAAGCTTGCTCTGTTCAGGCAACAGGTAATGTAAACATCCGTATCGAGCGGCAATCCAAATATGCAAGAATAACAATCATTGATAACGGGATTGGAATGAGCAGCGAGCAAATAGATCGACTAGGAAGCATTTATTTTTCAACTAAAAGCAAAGGAACGGGATTGGGCCTTACGCTTTCATACCAATTAATCCGTTCAATGAACGGTGATGTCACTGTACAAAGTAAATCAGGAGAAGGAACTGAATTCATACTCTCATTTCCTTTATCCGACTGAATGCAAAAACGCTCGCCTCAACCTTATCGTTGAAACGAGCATTTGGATTACCTATTTCATTTCAAATTATGCTCTGCGTATTATAAATTCAAAATCCATATCATCCGAAGGATCAATTTGATATTCATCAAGAACTGGAGCTCCCCAGCTGTCATCGCCGCCTACGCCCATTTGACGTCCGGCAATCGTAACAACGGTATAATGAATGTTCGGCAGCTCATAATGATGCGTTGCATTCTCCAGCTCCATTGCCGAATAAGGCGATATATTGGCTTCAACAGGGGCTGCGACTGGTGCCGATATTATAATCCCTTGGCCATGATCGTTAGTTATGGATACTTCGCGCACACCTGTGCGGTTGCCCGACTCCTGCGGTACCAAATAGGAGGACACATTGTCCACCGCATGATTCTGAAAACGACACAGTCTCGCCCCAAACGAGCGGTCGATATAATTTTCTTCCGGCCCATTCGCATACCAATTCAGCTGGTGATAATCCGCCGGCACCTTAAAGCTTAAAGCGAAGATCGGAAGTTTTGGTAAACCCGCTGCTCCATGGTAGCTTGATTTCACCTTTATGCTTCCATCGGAGAACACTGTGTAAGTTACACTTACCCGCACTCCCTCTGATACACTAATCTTATACACATAAGTTACTGTCGCACGGTCCTTCTCCTCCAAAAGCTCGAAGCTTAACGTTCTACGGGTCAAGCTTGCTGCATACCAAGGGGAAGAGTCGAAATGCATTCCCGCTCCCTTGTCATTGTCTGTCATTGCTCTCCAGAAAAGCGGTGCCGGTGGTGAAGAGATCATTTCCCGGCCTGAATATTTGACGGAGATTAATGTACCCGCCTGCTTTGAGAACATTACAGAGAAGTCACGGCCATGCACCCCAATATTGACATCCCCTTCAACCACGCGAAAATCATTCACGACAGGTGTGAGCTTAGCATATGATGGGGACTCTTCTGCTGACGTATTCCCCACTTGAAAAACATGCTGGCCAAAAGCGATTTCATAACCGCTATTTGCCCATAATGAATCTTCCTTCAGAACAAGAGAAACATCCAAGCTATACTCACCAGGCTGGTTCTTAATATCCGGTAGATCAACTTCTTCATATCTTTCCTCACCTGGATTAACCTGGGCAAGTGCAGTTCCACGATAGATTACCCTACCCTCATAGTTCAGAGCGTATTTCAACTCATAAGCATCCAAGCCCACAAATAAGTTCTCATTACTAATGGTAACACCATGACTGTCCGGATGCAGTTTGATGTTCTGATACAGAAATTTCACTTCCTGCATTTTCGGGGACCATCTCCGGTCCGCATACACAATTCCGTTACCGGAGAAGTTGTAGTCCGTTGAACGATCATCGAAGTCTCCTCCATAGGCCATGAAGGGCTTACCGTATCGATCATTTTTCACAATTACTTGATCCATATAGTCCCAGATGAATCCGCCTTGATACATTGGATACTTCTGCTCTAGCTCTGTGTATTTGTGCAATCCCCCTACAGAATTTCCCATCGCATGCATGTATTCACAGCTAATATATGGCTTTAACGGATCTTCTTTTAAATACTTTTCGATATCTGCTGCTTTCGCATACATGCGGCTCTCCATATCGCTCGAATCATCATAGTCCCGGTTATGGAATACCCCTTCATAATGAACCAAACGAGTAGGGTCCTTCTCTCGAAAATAATTCGCTACGTTCAGGATTACTTCTCCTGCAAAAGATTCGTTGCCACAGGACCAAATTAGAATAGATGGATGGTTCTTGTCTCTCTCCACCATGGAAATCGCGCGATCCATCACAATATCCTGCCATTCAGGCTTATTGCCGGGGATGTTCCAAGACGGTTCAACAGCCCCCATTTTCTGCCATGATCCATGCGACTCTAAATTCATCTCGTCAATGACATAGACACCGTATTCATCACACAGCTCATACCAGAATGTCATGTTCGGATAGTGAGATGTCCGCACAGCGTTGATGTTCGCCTGCTTTAATGTTTTTATGTCCCATAACATATCTTCTTTTGTAATGCTGCGTCCGAAGCGTGGATTAAACTCGTGTCGGTTGACGCCTTTAAATACAATACGTTTGCCGTTTAAATGCATAATTTTATCTATCATCTCAAATTTTCGAAAGCCAATTTTTTGTGGCACGACTTCCACAAGATCCCCGGATGCGTTGTAAACAGATACATAGAGGATATACAAATTAGGATCTTCTGCGCTCCACAGCTGAACCTTTGTTGCTGCAAGCGTAAGCGAAAGGGTATCTCCTGAAACTTCACTCACATCGCTAGCCACAAGATTACCTGCTCTATCCTTAAGCTCAAGGAGTACTTTTGAAGCAGACTTACCTATCAACTGCATGACAGCGGTTAGTGTTCCCTGTTCAAACTTATCATCCAGATCGGTCTGAACGTGTAGATCCCGTACATGAATATCAGGCACGGTGTATAGATACACCTCACGAAAGATTCCCGAAAAGCGCCAGAAGTCCTGATCCTCAAGCCAACTCCCAGTGCTGCGCTGATAGACCTCAACCGCCAGCTTATTCTCACCTTCCGTCAAGTACGGTGTCAGATCAAATTCACTCGGTGTAAAGCTATCTTCGCTATAGCCAACAAACTCCCCATTTAGCCATACATAGAAAGCCGTTTCCACTCCTTGAAAAGATATATACACCGGACGTTGCTTCCAACCGGTAGGAACTACAAAATACTTCACATAACTACCTACGGGATTGTGGTCCTCAGAGATCTTCGGAGGTCTAAGATGCTCATGACCGTCCCATGGATACATCGTATTCACATACTGAGGCTGCCCATACCCCTGAAGTTGGATATGACCGGGAACTTCAATATCCTTCCAGCCTCTGCAGGATACGCTCTCCTTATAAAAATCCACCTGTCGTTCCATGGGATTATGAGCGTAACTAAATTTCCAACTTCCGTTCAGACTATAGCGAAAGGGCATTTCGCCAAGCGCTTCGGCTTCAAGCTTCGTTTCGTAATATCGATGATCGGAGTGTGCATGTATTCTGCCAACGGCATAAATGGAAGGGTCTGATAACCATTCCAGACTTGGAGCGACGCTCCGTTCAACCTGCTGCTTCATTTAATTGTCCTCCTTCTGCTTTTAAAATAATCGCTAAGTTATTTAACTGAACCCGTCATCCCAGCCACAAATTGCTTTTGCATCATGAAGAATACAAGAGCAGTCGGCAGTGTCGTAATAACAATCGCAGACATAATCAGACCATAGTCAGGGGCATAACCCGATCCAAGATTCGAGATAAGAAGGGGCACAGTCATATTTTTTGGTGATTGTAATACGATCAAAGGCCATAGATAATTGTTCCAGCTGTTTAGAAATGTGATAATCGCAGCGGCGGCGTAAGTTGATTTCATCGTTGGCATATAAATCCGGAAGAACAAACCAAATTCCGAAAGACCATCGATGCGCCCAGCCTCCATCATATCCTTAGGAAACATTTTTGTATTTTGACGAAAGAAAAAAATTAGGAATGCTGTTGTAAATGTCGGAAGAATGACTGCACCTGCTGTATCGATACCAAGAAATGGCACTACACTTGATACTTTTGCGAACATTTGAAATAGAGGTACCATGATCGCCGCAAATGGAATCATCATTGAAGCAAGTAAAATATTGAATACGATATCTTTACTCCGGCTGCGGTACATTTCAAAACCATATCCAGCCGCCGATGCTACTAGCAGTGAAAGCACAGTAGTCACTACAGAGATTTTTGCGGAGTTCCAAAGAGCCTGCCACATATCCACTGAACTAAAAAGATTGTTTATATTTTCAACTAGATGTGCACCTGGCAACATTGTCCCTTTTGTTACATCAACCGACTGGTTCGTGGCGCTTATTACCATCCAGATAAATGGAAAGATAGAGATCAGCGCAGCGATGATTAGAAACAAGTAAGTAAACATGCGTTTGGTTTTCATTATCTCTTATCCCCTCCTACTTTGTTCTGAATAAGCGTCAGAATGAGCACCATTACAACAATCGAATAGGAGACGGTTGCAGCATATCCAAAGTTAGGTGTGTATTCAAAGGACAGGTTATAAATATATTGGGAAATCGACATGGTTGCATTGCCCGGTCCACCCTTCGTGATGTTAACCACCTCATCAAACAACTGAAGTGTTCCAATGGTCGATGTTATCGTCGTAAACAAGATGATCGGCTTCAATAGTGGGACTGTAATTTTGAAAAATTGTGTAAATGCATTTGCACCATCGATATGAGCAGCCTCATAAATTGATTTATCGACATTTTGCAATGATGACAAATAGAAAATCATATTATAGCCAGTAAAGCGCCAAGTAATGGCAATGATGATCGTAACTTTGGCCCAGAAGGGGTCAGTAATCCATTGAATCGGCTCGCTGATTAGATGCAGATTCACTAGAAATTTATTGATGATGCCTTCGGCTCCAAACATGTATTTGAAAACAACGGAGTACGCTACAAGTGAGGTTACCGTGGGCAGAAATATGGCCGTTCTGAAAAAACCTTTAAATTTCAGTCTTTCGTCATTGAGGAGTACGGCGATAAAGAGCGCCAGCACCAGCATGACTGGGACTTGAATAATCAAGTAAATGAAAGTGTTTTTGACGGCTGTAAGAAAAGTGGTGTCGCTAAACAGTCGAATATAGTTATCAAAACCGGTAAAATGAAGGTTGTTTCCTCTGCCTGTTTTGAAAGATAAAATTAAAGCTTGAATCATTGGATAAAAATAGAAAATACTGATCATTATGACCGGCACAAGAACGAATAACCAGCCTGTCAGATGGATTCGCCGTTGACCCTTAGAGCTCTTATGTCTTTGAGAGCTTAGCCCTGGCTTTACAGTTTCCACTCCACTCCACACCCTTCTGTCTGATTTATTAGAGATGAAAGCCCCTGCTGCCCATCCTTCTGTAGAAATCCAATTTACAGGAGAAGAAGAAGCAAGGGCTTAGATTGTACAGCCTAAGTGTGATTAGCGAATTTGGGTATCTGCTTGCTTCTGAGCGTCTTTCAGAACTGTATCGATATCTTTTCCACCAAGATAAGATTGTACGGCTACAACCATAATGTCCTCTATTGCGTAAGTGTTCATGCCATAGTTGACGTTTGGAATTTGCTCGGTCCATGCTGCGAAATCTGATACGACTTTTTGACCTTTGAAGAATTCATCTGCAGCTGAATAAGCTTCTCCGCTTGCCGCAGCTTTTAAAGTACCGATGACACCAACTTTTGTATTCAACGTTTGATACAATTCAGCATCAGAGGCAAAAGTCTTAGAGAGGAACTCTGCAGCTGCCTCTTTACCATCTACATTCATTACATACCAGGAGCTGCCCCCAAGGTTGGATGCGTGAACGGAGCCTGTAGTAGCTGCCAACTTAGGAAGTGGAGCGACTGCCCACTTACCGGATTGGGAAGCTTCAGCTTTAATTGAAGGTGTAATCCAGTTACCTGTCGGAACGGTAGCCACTTCACCACTATTGAATGCGCCTACAAATTGGCTCCAGTCGGAGTTTACTTTTACGATGCCGGAATCCATCATTTCTTTGTACAATTCAAGTGCTTCTTTCAAAGCAGCATTATCTGCTATAGTCGGAGTTTGACCATCTTCACCTGTGTACCATGCACCCGCTGATTGGATCATGACTCGGATAAGCCCAAGATCATTTGGATCAAGCGTAATCATGCTTTTGCCGGTTTTTTCTTTTACAGCTTTACCGATCTCGATATATTGCTTCCAGTCGATATCCTGTAATGAATCCAGGCTATAGCCTGCTTGCTCAAGATAGTCTGTCCGTACGTACATTCCAGTTACACCAGAGTCAAATGGAACACCGTATTGCTTACCGTCAACACTGGTCGGGCCAATCTTGTAATCCGCAAAGTCAGCAGCCTTTACAACATCCGTTAATTCAAAAAAGGAATCCGGATACGCTTGCAAGAAGCTCTGCGCACGGTAATCTTCGATCAGAACAATGTTAGGCAGCCCCTTCGTCGAACCAGAGTTTAGCCCAGTGTTCAGCTTCTGAACGATATCAGCCTGTGCGTTCTCTACGACGTTTATCGTTACGTCTGGATTGACTTTCGCATAAGCCTCTTTGGCAACATTCATAGCGGCAATGTTAAACGCTGGGTCCCAAGCCCAAACTGTGATCTCTTTTGGCTTGCTATTACCTTCACTACCGGAGTTGCTCGTATCGTTTTTCGTTCCACCTGAGGAACATGCAGACAGTAGTACCACACTAGCCAGCATTACGGATAATAATTTTTTCACTTCTTAACCCCCTTGATAATCTGAAAAATAATAAAGATGGAAGCGTTTTCCCTGCTACGCTTCCATCTTATCACTTTGTATTCGCTTTCTTTGGCAGTATCTTTGTTAGCTTTGGTGTTATTATTGGATCCTATTTTGATTCTCATTTCAATTCTGGCACTATTTTTAGATTCATGTAAAATTTTTAGTTTTTTAACAATGGAAGCGTAATAATGATTTTCGTACCTTCATTTCGTTTGCTTGTAATGTTAATACCGTATCCCTCTCCATATAACAATTTGATTCTATCATCTACATTTCGTATACCGATCCCAGAGAACAGTTGGCGTTTGTGTTTCGACGCCGGTAGCTGCTCCGCTTCCATCAAATTCGGGTCAAGATCCATTCCATCTCCGTTATCTACAACTTCGCATACAAGCTGATGCTCCTGTACAGCAATCATGATTAGAATTCTTCCCTCATCTTTAAGGTTGAATGCATGAAAGAACGCGTTTTCGATAAAAGGCTGAAGGATAAGCTTTGGCACATGAAAATCCAAGCTTTCAGGCTCTACAAAATAATTCACGCGGATCTTCTCGCCGTACCTCACATGATTGATAAACACATAATGCTTCAGCGATTCTAATTCTTGACTAACAGGTATAGTGGATTGAACATCGCTAACAGTATTTTGTAGGAGTGAGATTAGCGAATTTATCGTTCCAGCAGCTTTTTCCTTGTTGCCCTGTTGTACCAGAAATTTAATAGAAGCCAACGTATTATATAAAAAATGTGGATTGATCTGCATTTGAAGTGCGGCCAGCTCTGCATTACGCTGCTGCTTCTGTGTCTCCATTAACCGATCAACATAATCATGTAGTGAATCAAGCATATAATTAAAAGCATTACCCAGCTCCTTAACTTCATAACTGCTTGTGGCAACATCTACATGATTATCGAACCCTCCCTTGGGAATACTCGACATCTGTTCAACGAGTACACGCAGGGACTTCGTCATTTTCCTTGTAATTAAAAATACAATAATAAGCGAAATGGCTACGATCGCCATGATCGTTAACGACACCGCTTTGGCATTTACCATCTGACCGGTCACGGCTTTCTTATCGATCAGATTTACCAAATAAACATCAAATTCAGGCAAGTATTCAGAGAACACTATTCGTTCATTCCCCATGATATAGACAGATTCTCCATTTTCTCCCGCACTCTGTTCATCAACTACTTCTTGGAGCAGCTGTTGATCGAGCAGCCCGATTAACTCTGTCCTGCTGCTGGATACGATCTGACCTTTTCCATTCAGCAACACAACATCATTACCTTCACTTGTAAAATTGGCGTAGAAGGACTTAAAATCGCTATCAGAAATTGCAATATACATAGTGCCATAGATACTGCCGGTAGAATGATCAAATAGAGCTTTAGAAGCTACTAACATGATCTCTTTCGCTTTGGTTTTACTATCTTCTTTTTGATAAAGTTGGTACAGGATTTGCTCAGGTTTTGCTACTGTCGCTTTCGTAATCGGGTGTTTCTTCAGTTCTTCAGCAGTAGCAGACCAATACCAAGGATCGGTTGAATAACTCCTGCCATTTGCTCCTACAATCATAATACCCACATCAAAAGCACTGAGGTTGGAGCGGACAGCACGCATGCCTTCTGTCATCTGGTAGGTTTTGATAGCAAGCGTCACTGAATCCGTTTCACCGCCAGACAAATAGCTTCGGACAGCTCCATTTTGTGCTGTCATAGTAGCGCCTGTAGCTACAACGTTGTTGTAAGACTCCAGATTTGTCTTCATTTGATTCAGTAGTTTACCGTTCGTTATGCTGAAGGTCTTTAAGAATAAACTCTCTGACATACGGATGGTAATAGACAATGTCAGAAGGGATACGGTAATTATGCTTATGAGAGTTACAAGAAAAAGCTTGAGAAATAAACCCTGCTTTCTAAGCTTGTGGATGATTGCTCCGATCATGACTGCTCTACATCCCGTCTCCGGTACCGGCTCGGAGAAATGCCAGTCTGTTTTTTAAATACTTTGGTAAAATAACTTTGATCTGAGTAACCCACGCTTGCGCTAATATCAGAAATTGACTTCTCCGTTGTCTCAAGCAGCTCCATAGCTTTTTCCACCCGTACTTTATTCAGGTACTCACTAAATCCTTCGCCATTATGTGCAGTAAAATAACTCGATAAGTAAGAAGCATTGAAATGAAACTGTCTAGCTACCCCTGTCAGTGTAATCGGATCTGCAAAATGATTCTGGATATATTCGAGAAGCTTCGTCATATTTGGATTAACTGCTGGATTCGTCTCCCCAATCGTGCGCTCCACTTCATGAATGAATGCTTCAGTAACAGCAATCGCATCACTAGCATACAACGCTTCATCTATTTTTCGGAAGTAGTCGTATTTGGTCTCCTCCAGACCTCCAATCTCAAATTTCATTTTTCCAAGTGTGGTCGCTACGTTAAATATAAAGTTCCCCAATAGCGATTTGAATTCGAATATATCCATACGATAATCCATTGAACGTTGATGAACATATTCCAGAAACTCTGTAAATGCCTTCTGGAATTGCTTACGTCTCAACTGATCCATTAATTCTCCCATGTCAATTTCCTGATACGCTCCTGGAAGGCTTGGCAAATGATCATTTTCAATCAGATTTCGTTCCGGTAAATAGAAACTGTATCGATTAAGCTTTAAATAATTGTCTCGATAAATCTCACCAAGACTCACAAAGTCCGTGAAACTCTGACTAATAATAAAATGCGTTTCTTGCACACGCTGTGCGATTTCTGAGATCAAATAACGGAGTTCAATTGCAAGCTCGTCCCATTGTTCCGGATTAACATTGAATAGGTAAATAACCGATTCGTTAACAAATCTTAGCCGAATAAACACTGCACTGTCTAAAACGAACTTGCGGATTCCACTTTCTATTTCATTTGCGAACGTTAACTTGTCACCAGAATCTTTAATATGCTTCATATCCGCTCCGAAGAACGCGAATTGTTTATGAGGAAACCACGAATGTAGCAGTGTTGGTTCCAGTACAGATTCATATCCCGTCATGAGCTTCTCAATCGCAAGTAAAACCTTCTTTTCCTCTGGATCGGTCCCTGATTCCGCCATCTTCATCCCTGACATTTTTGCTGTAGTTTTATTTAGGATGGACAATAAGTAGTCGGCTTCCAGCTTCGGCTTCAGGATGTAATCGGCTACACCATTCTGAAATGTGGAACGAACATAATCGTATTCACTGAAACTGCTTAAGACGATTACTACAACGTGAGGATACTTCTCTTTAACAATCTTGACTAGCTTCTCTCCGCCCATAATTGGCATTACGATATCTGTAATAATAATATGCGGATTAACCTCATCCATCATACTTAATGCCTCAAGACCGTTAGAAGCCTCACCTGCGATTCGATACCCTTCTTGTTCCCAATCCAAAAGATGTTTTATACCTTGTCTAACCAGCATCTCGTCATCCACAATCATAATTTTAAATATTGGTTTCATATCTGCCCCCTTGCAGCTGTTCAACCTATCATTGTATTCATTCACTAATTGAACAAATTTTAAAAGTCTTGAGAATGATTAGCCTGTTTGTAACCGTTTTCTTTTTATCTGTTAGTGTTCGGCTCATCCGACTTGAGCAACCTACTGTTCAAATAAAGCATTCAGACTAACTTAAATTTGTTTAATCCAAATAATAGTCCCCACCAGCAATTATGGTCAACCCCCCATTTTTGATTCTAACCAAAGAACAGGCTCTGTCTATTTGAAAAATATATATCGTTCTACAATAAACTATTGTTAATTTATAGAATTTAATTGTATTATAGCATTCCTATTCGTGAGTCTCGGTACAATCCTCAATAAGAGTAAAAGATTTCGTAATAATCCTCCGTTGGACATTAACCTTAGTAGTGATAAGAAAAAAGCCGCGAGTATCGCGGCTTCTTTCTGCGTAAGATGTTCGTATTAAAATTTGACATGGACTCTACAAACTTAACTTCTGTTGAAGTAAAACTGCCAGCTCTTCAGCTGTATCCCAAACGATTGGACGAATATTTTTCACCTGTACAAAAAGATTATCGGCATCGCTGCTATTCACGGTCCAGATCACCGGGATGTTCAAACCGAGCGCATATCCTGCCGTAAAATACACTTCAGGGGATTGACCAGTTAAATCTGCGATAATCAGTTTACTTTCTTCAATAAGCTCCAAGGAATACGGTTCACGGTTTTGTGTTTTATGTCTTAACAAACGCGGCGTATAACCAAATTGCTCGATTTTTGGAAGCAGCTTTTCCATCCACTCCGTGTGTAACTCCTCGGCATCCGACAGTAGAACGATACATGGTTTTAACTTTTTGCCGCCTGCGATTGCGGCAGCTTCATTCCATCCCTCGTCCGTCAGCTTAAAGGTCATGCCTTCTCTAATGATAAACTGCTCGTTAATCAGCTTATCTATGATATATACCAGTTCTTGCAGATTAGGCGAATACGTCAGGTTATAGCTACTGGAGAGTGGCTGAATAACGATAGTATCTCCTGGAGCCTCAGAATGTCTGTATAAGTATTGCAGTAAACGGAATCCTTTATCTTCAATCGTCACAGGAATTCTTGAGGATATTACAATGGATTCCAAATCGTCAGCCGATAGACTAACCTTCTCCTCACGATCTGTCAGTTCCCGAATATAAGCCGATATGATATGAAACATTTCACGTTTCTTTTGATGCGGGAGTGAATTAATCGGCTCATAGCTATCCCTCAATAGGTTATAGAACCCGTCGGGAGAACAATTACAACCTAAATACCTATCATAATCGCCATCTGTTGCAGTGGAGACGATCTCATCACAGAACAAGCAGTATTTCTTACTCATGACAACTCATCACCTCTTATTCATTGATATCCCCTAACCTTACCAAGAATATCTTAAAAAGTAGACAAGAAGATATTTCCTTTTGATGTGAGTGCCCCCACCTCAATCATTGACACATGTTATAAAGGCAAATCCTTTTCCTTAAACACTCGTATGCCTATCGCATAAAGTACAATCCCAATAACACCAAGCAATGTAAATTGAATCGAGTAATCGCCGTTATTTATGATGGCATCCGTATCAAATAATGTATTCAGTGAGATATACTTAAACCCCTCCAGACTGCTATCCACCTTCCCCATCAGTTCAAAGAGAAAGAAAGCAAGTGGGATTCCTGCACCAAAAGCGAGTGAGTTCTTGGACAAATTGAAGATACAAGAAAATAAGAAAGAAATACTGCTGGTTGCAAACATTAAGAGGAATAAACCTACATTTAGCATAATCAAATCCGAAATATTGAAATCAATATCGCTCTGAAAAGCCTGAACAGAAATTACACCCACGATAGATAAAATCGTAAACATTGCAATAAGCGATGTTACCAGATAAATAGACTGTGTTCTGACTACGGTGCTTCTTTTTATTGGTGTTGATAGCAAGTAAGCCATGGAGCCTCTATCCACCTGTGATGCAATAAGACTGTTGGCGGTCATAATCACAAATATCAATGGCAGAATAACGCCTTGCATCGAATAGAAGGTCTGAGAGAGCATGCCAAGGAATGAAGTTGATCCTAACATGTTCGCAAGGGGGGTGTCCTTCACCATATCCGACATGCTAGATATCGTTTTTGGATCGAAAACGGCAATCAGTACGCCACTAAACACGCTCATGATTATCGTGAAAATAAGCCACAGCTTAAAATTTGCTTTCAATGTTTGCTTAAAGATCGTTTTACTAATCATTAGTTTCTCCTCCTTTAGTAAAGACTTCTGAAGTATTTTTCGAGTGTGTACTTGTTCTCAGTGATAAACTTGATTTCATAGCCCTTGAGCACTTTGAAAAGCGTATTGATATGACGATCATGTATATTAACAATGACTTGATTTTGACTTTCACGTTGATCGGTACAATTAAACGGCTCTGTTAAAAATCGTTGGTAGTCTTCATGCGAAGTAAACTCTATTTTGTACGTCTTCTCTTCATTATGTTTAACCTCAAGTGTCGATTTCACAGCAATAATCTGACCATCTTTAATAAGAGCAACCTTGTCACACGTATGTTCAACCTCTTCAAACATATGACTCGACATAAATATCGTTTTGCCTTTCTTCTTTTCATCGTTTAAGATATCTACAAATTCAGCTCTCATTAGCGGGTCAAGTCCTGTTGTTGGTTCGTCCAGAATCAAAATATCAGGATCAGCCATTAAGGTAGCAACAATTGCTGTCTTTTGTTTCATTCCCTTGGACATTCTTTTCAAGTTAGCAGTTGGATCTAGTTGAAGCTTCTCGATGATTGTATTTGCGTAGGTCATATCTTTGAGTCCTAACAGCTCAGCCTGCTGTTTCAGGAATTCTGTTCCAGTTGGAGCATCGGGAAATGCGATTTCTCCAGGTGTATAGCCTATCATTTTCTTTATCTCAGCCGAGTCTTCCCAGCAGTCCATTCCGTTAATTCTTACACTTCCGATTTGAGGCTTTAAGAAGCCCATCAAATGTCGAATCACTGTGGTTTTACCTGCTCCATTTGTGCCGACAAAGCCAAATACTTCACCTTTTTCAATCGAGAGATTGATGTTAAAAATGCCTCGTCCTTGGCCATAATCTTTTGTCAATTTTTCAATTTCTATTAATGGCATTATCGATGGCACCTCCCTCTGAATTAGAGTTTCGGTCATAAAACTTCATAAAGTAATCTTCAAGCGTAAACTTGATCTCTGAGAAAAACTTCAAATCATACTCTGATAAGTAGCTTATGAACATGTTGATATCGTTATCATTCACTCGTATTTCCGCTTGATTGTTATGCGCTTTTAGAGAAGCGACTTCAATGTATTTTAGAGACTGAACCTCATTACTAAAACGCTCAAACTCTTCTTTGGAGTTGAATTCAAATTCAAAGGTTTTGCTCTCATTGTGACGAAGCTCATCAGCAATAAAGGTTGAAATTAACCGTCCCTCTTTGATAATTGATATTTTGTCACAGGTAGCATCAATCTCATTAAAAATATGGCTCGATAATAAAATCGTTTTCCCTTTCTCTTTTTCCTCTTTGATAAAATCAATAAATACATTTTGCATGATGGGATCAAGACCGCTTGTTGGCTCATCAAGAACAAGTACGTCAGGATTATGCATAAATGCTGTTACAATCGCGAGCTTCCGCTTCATCCCTAAAGACATACGTTTTAAACTACCCACTGGATCAAGTTCGAATTTTGAGATCAAATAATTAGTATGCGCCATATCATGGATGCCGCGTAAATCAGCCATCATCTTAATAAACTGTGTACCTGTCAGCGATTCAGGCAAAGCAATTTCCCCAGGCAAGTACCCTAGATTCTTTTGAATATCACTGGCACTCTCCCAGCTATTCAATCCATTTACTAAGGTGTATCCCTTCTGAGGACGAGAAAATCCCATGATATGCCGAATCGTTGTCGTTTTACCCGCTCCGTTCGGTCCTAAAAATCCGTAAACTTCACCTTTTTCAACTTGGAATGAAACATCGAACACACCACGCTGATGCCCATAATCTTTTGTTAAATGCTCAATCTGTAACACTGCCATATAAATGCTCCTTTCTGACTAAGTAAGCTATTAGGATGAGGCTTCAGATAAAGGATTTCTTATTCCATCCATTACGAAATGCACAAAGTTTTCTACTTCTTCATCCCTTATGGAATAGTTCTCAAACAATACAAATCGAGACACAAAGAAGCTTCCACAAACAGTCATTAAATAAATCAAAACTTGATCTGTAGGTTTATCTTTTAGTTCTCCGCGTTGCTTGAATTCTTCTACTACTCGAGAAATTAGCAGCGAGATATTTTTAATAAAATGTGGGCCTATTTCTTTCTTAAGCTCATCTTTATATATAACTTCCTTCACAAACACTCGAAAGATCTCTTTATTTCTATCAAAAAATTCTATTCTATTCTTTAAAAATCCCTTAAGAAATTGCTCGAACGTCTTCGTATCCTCTGTTAAGACTTCACTAAAAACCTCATTAGCTATTGAGGGTAAAGAATCTTTCACAAATGGCAGTATAATCGAGAGCAACAGCTTATCTTTTGTTCCGTAGTGTTTAAAGATCGTCCCTTCCGATACGTTTGCCATCTTAGCTATCTCCGCCGTTGAAGTATTCGCAAAGCCCTTTTCAGCAAATAATTTAATGGCTATTTCAATTATCTTTTTTTGTTTATCTGTTTTTGTCTTTTGAGCAGCAATTAGTGAATCGAATAGATCATGTGTCATTTTTTTACTCCTTTTTAAGAGTTCATCAGTGAAGTGAGTGATTACTCACTCGAATATACAACATAAGAAATCGAGAGTCAATAAAAAGTGAGTAATTACTCACTTTATCTCAATTCCAATTTTTTTTCTTGAATAGCAGCTTGCTCCGTTATATCTTTAGAGTGTACACACCTTCTTTATGCTTCATTGCCCAAGGAACAAAAGAGTTATTATTGGCACAAGAGCGTTTTGAGTATGGGCCTACCAATTACCTAATAACATCCATGAACTTACCTGTTGTCGGTAAGATTATAAAGGCTTCTCCCGACGTCCGTATCTGAGCTTCAGGCTTGATTTTCACAGAGTCAGATCTTAAAAGTGCTTAATGATTCTGAATTTAAGATCGCTTCTAAGGAAAACGCAAAGCGAGCAATGTTTGTTGGGAAAATTGATCTATCCATACTCGATGCGATTCTTCGATTGGTTCGTTTACTAGATGAACCTAATGATATTCCGTTTTTAGCTCCGATTTATACCGATGAGATCCTTTATCGGCTGCTGCAAGGTCCTTATGGTGTTACCTTGGCACAAATTGCATTGGAAGGCAGCAGCACCTACCGCGTGAATGAGGCAATCGAACAGATAATCAACAACTGTGATAAGCCATTACGAATTGAAGAACTTGCCGAAACGGCCAGTATGAGCATCTCTTCCTTCCATAGACATTTTAAAGAAGTTACTGCTATGATCCCGATCCAGTTTCAAAAACAGCTGCGATTACAAGAAGCCCGGCGTCTTTTATTATCCGAGTCAGCGGATGCAGCGGAAGTTGCATTCCGAGTAGGTTATGAAAGTGCCTCCCAGTTTAGCCGTGAATATTCTCGTATGTTTGGTGCCCCTCCTAGAGCAGACATTAAGCAGTTGAAAGAAAAGACGCTCATTGGATAAACATTATCTAAAGTCTAAAATGAGCTTAAGAGAGCCATAAATCAAAATAAGCAGCCATTCATCCATAATGGAGAATCGCTGCTTATTGCGTTTCATTTGTACTCGTTACCGTATCGCTTCTCTATCACTTTTGATAGCGGAAGTAATCATAATATGCGGTAGTTCCATGGGCAGAGTAGTTATACATCCCAAAGAACACACCGGTAAAACCGCCTGCCACTTCTGTAGAGATCAAATGTGTCTCTGCTTCACCTAGTGGATGCCATATCTGATCTGCGCCTCGATAAGAAAACAAATATTTCTCTGGGAGTGCCTGAACCTTCAATTCTACGACTGTGCCCTCAATTGGTGAAGAATATTTCACATCACTTATGCTACCCACCTGTCTTCGCAGTGTGATCACATTTTCACCTTCTACATGGGTCAGCCCGAATGCGTAGTGATACTGCTGATCCATAAACACAACGAGACCCGCTTCATCACCATCTGAAGGGTTGAATTCCATTTTTGTGGTGATTTCACAATTCACGTGGCGCTGTCTACGGCCAATAAACGCTGGCGTTCCCTTATCGCTCAATCTCACATCCGATCCTCGTAATGCAAGCCACCCTGCTCGTTTCTGTAAAGACCAATCGACTTTTTTAGCATTACGAATAAAATTCCAGCTCATTCCTAGAGTGGACTGATTGAAATCATTGGTCTCAGGCTCGTCTTCCCATAGTACTGGTGCAGGTGTGTCAGCTTCCATTACTAATCCAACAACACCGTTATCACCAATCATCGGCCATCCATCCTCACTCCATTGGACTGGAGCCATGAATGTTTCTCTGCCAAGATGATGACGGTAAGGATAACCTACCGGCCGAGTTCCTAGAAATACTGCCCACCAGCTACCATCCTGTGCTTCAACAAGATCGCCATGACCTGTAGCTTGAATAGGATAATCCGAGCTTCGATGACTCAAAATAGGATTTCGGGGAGAGGATTCATACGGTCCATAGGGTGATCTACTTCTTGCTATAGTCTCCATATGGCCATATTCCGTCCCGCCTTCTGCACACATTAAATAATAGTAGCCGTTTACCTTATATAGATGGGGTCCTTCAGGGAATTTACCGCCACTGCCTGTCCATATCAAGCTGGAATCACTCAGCTTATGGCCTGTTTCGATATCAATCTCACATTGGTAAATTCCCATACCATCCTTGTTTCCAGTGCTTGTAAAGTACACTTTTCCTTCGTCAAAAAATAAGGATGGATCAATTCCTTCCTGATCCACATAGATCGGATCCGACCATTCACCTGCTGGATCTTCTGTCCAAACATAAAAGTGTCCACCGCTATCCTGATTCGTCGTCACCATGTAGAATCGACCGTTATGATGACGAATGGTTGGTGCCCACACCCCTCCAGACACGACCGATTTATCAAATTGGAGCTGGGAATCACGCGTCAAACAATATCCGAGCTGCTTCCAATGGACTAAATCTTTACTATGCCAAATGGGTATTCCCGGAACGTAAGCAAATGAACTGTTTACCAAATAATAATCCTCGCCTACTCTGCAAATGCTTGGATCTGGATAAAAACCTGGTAATATCGGATTATTATATTTCATGAAGCATTCTCCTTTTGTTGAACAATTGCGGCTATGTCATGGATTATACTCCACTTGCTAAACGATAAACCTTGATTATTCGGTCGTAAAATAGCATGATATAGACATTCATCTAGACATGCTTTTGGAGGGTAAGAAGTTGAGTGAATTTTATTTAAATTGGTTTACATCCGATCAGAAATTCCCATTCTTTATTCAATACGGCTTTCACGACAACGATACTGACCTTCACAGACATGTGGATTTCTCAGAGCTTGTAATCGTCTTGAGTGGCACTGCTACTCATATTGTAAATACCGAAGAATCATTCATTAAGAAAGGGAATGTCTTTGTTATTAACGGTTCAACCCCGCATGCTTTTAAAGATCCTCAGGATTTTAAAATCTGCAATATTATGTACAAGCCCGAAATGCTGTCAACAGCTGGATCGGATCTGCGGACTTCGAACGGCTTTCAGGCGTTGTTTGTATTGGAACCGCTGTATCGTCATAAACACGCCTACACTAGTAAATTAAGCTTGCCTATTCCTATGCTTGAATACGTCACCTCCCTCATTGCCGGTATGATTGAAGAATATAGCAACAAGCTTCAGGGATATCAGACTTTGCTTATCTCTCGGTTCATGGAACTGGTAGTCTATTTATCAAGGCATTATGAAAAACAGGATAAAGAGAGCCAGGATAATCATCTAATTCATTTGGCGAACGCGCTCTCCTTTATGGAAGACCACTATCTTGAACCCTTGTCATTGGAGCAAATCGCCACTCACTCAGGAATATCGGTAAGACACTTAAATCGGATCTTTCGTTCTTACTATCAGACGACACCCATCTCCTATCTTCATCGTTTGCGTCTGGAACGGGCTTGCAGCTTGTTGAAGCATTCTGACTTCAGTATTACTCAAATCTCACACGAAAGCGGGTTTAGCGATAGCAATTATTTCACACGACAATTTACCAAAACCTACGGCATGTCTCCTAAGGCCTATCGAAAGAAGTCATAAAGGAACAGACTTAATACAACAATAAGCCCTCAAAAGAGGACTTATTGTTTACTCATTCGTTCAATTTTTTCATCCATCCGTTCCAATACTCTATTCATCTCTTCCATTTTAGCTAAGAGTTGCTTCCGCTGCTCAATTAGGAGTTCAACTCTAGCATGATTAGCCTCATCCCCCTGTCTATACAATTCAACATATTTAATCAAGGTCTCAACGGGAAGTCCAATGCCTCGCATACATTTGATATGTTCTATCCACCTGCAATCTTCTTCCGAATAGTCTCTATTTCCGCTTTTATTGCGATTCACATGTGGAATAATACCGATACGTTCATAATAGCGGAGCGTATCCGGTGACAGATTGAATTTTTCACTTACTTCTGAAATAGTCATACTTTCGTTATCCTCCGATACTCGGTATTAATTAAAACCAATGATTGGGTGAGGTGTATAAGGTTCTTCTAAGAACATAATTTCTTGCGGTGTTAACGTAAGCGATAGCGCTCCTACAGCATCTTCAAGATGTGATAATTTCGTAGCACCAATAATAGGAGCGGTAACCGGTGCTTTCTGAAGTAACCATGCAAGGGCGATATGAATCCGCGGAACACCATGTTTTTCGGCGATCGCAGCTACTCGCTCCACGACTAATCGATCTGCATCTGCAGTTCCATCATATTTGGATTTTTGTATTTGATCGGTCTCTGAACGATGTGTCGTTACTGCCCAGTCGCGAGTTAATCTTCCGGAAGCCAGCGGACTGTAAGGAATAACACCGATTTTTTCTTCCTTACAAAGTGGCAACATCTCGCGCTCTTCTTCACGGTAGATAAGGTTGAGGTGATTCTGCATCGATACAAACCGAGTCCAACCATTCTTTTCCGCTACATATAAAGCTTTCTGAAATTGCCAAGCATACATAGCTGAAGCACCAATGTATCTCGCTTTACCCGCCTTAACAATATCATGAAGAGCCTCCATCGTTTCCTCGATAGGTGTGTGATAATCCCAGCGATGAATCTGGTACAAATCCACATAATCTGTTCCTAATCTTTTAAGACTCTTGTCAATCTCACTCATGATTGCTTTTCTGGAGAGACCCGCACCATTCGGTCCTTCGTGCATACGATTGTAGACCTTAGTCGCTAGGACAATTTCATCTCGATTAGCATAATCCCTAATAGCTCGTCCGAGAATCTCTTCACTAGTTCCGTCTGAATACACATTAGCCGTATCAAAAAAATTAATTCCGAGCTCAAGGGCTTTTTTTATGATCAGCCGACTCTGCTCCTCATCAAGCACCCATTTATGAATCCAACGTTCGGCTACCCCGAAGCTCATACAGCCTAGACACAACCTCGATACATCTAGGCCGGTATTACCAAGTTTCACATATTCCATTTAATGATTCCTCTCTTTGGCTAGATAATAAAGTTCATTTGCTGATATCTGCTATTATTTCACTTGGAGTTCACTCCAAGTCAAGCCCTTTATGAAACTAACTGCCTTAAGCCCCGTTCAGTCGCCCTTTTCAGAAAGAATGGTGTCCTTTAGTTTTTTTGTTCCATAGTATAGCTTAATGATGTTTTTGGAGTTCTACTTGGTCAAAAGAGGTGAGCCGATGAGTTTTTCTATGAACGGGGAAACGCCCCATGGATATTACCGAAATATCTTGGAACTTACAACAGAATGGGAACAAAGAGAAATGGTCCATGAAGCTGGACATGTTGTTCCGTTTGATTTCGGTCAGGCGACCGACTTCACTGCTCCTAAAAGTATTGAAACAAACATCCATCCTGTTCTAACGCCTTATTCCTTACAGCCTTTTGGCGGCTACGTAGCTACCATCTCTAGTGGGAGGGTGTGGGGTGAATCTGGTGCTGTTCTATCTTCGGAAGGAAAGCTAATCTTTGATCTGTCACAGGAATATGATGCTGTGCAAAATAGAATGCTAGAAGCAGAGGAACACCCTGTGTTCCACCAGTGGAATAATCCGAAGCTTCAACATATAAAAGGGACCTCGGCCGTGTTGACGTTTTGTGGAAGCCATAACTATTTCCACTGGATGTATGATGTGCTCCCTCGGCTGGCGATGCTCAAAACAAGTGGAATTCCGTATACCTCTATCATCATGAATCCAAACCCTTACGGGCCATTTGTAGGTCAAACTTGGGCAATGTTAGGCATATCAGAGTCGTTAGTAATCCGGACAAATCCAGAAGCCTATTATGAAGCTGATCAGCTGCTTGTCCCTTCTTTGATGATGAATTCCCATTACCCCACATGGGCTACGGATACACTACGTAAATTTTTCCTGCCACATAGGGATATAACGCTCGCCACTCCTGAGCGTATTTATATTTCGCGAAACAAAGCCAGCACTAGGCGCTTGGTCAATGAAATGGAAGTTACTCGTTGTCTTGAGGAATACAGTATTCAAACCATTTATTTAGAGGATTGGACGGTTGCACAGCAAATCCAGTTATTCGCTTCGGCAAAAGTAATCTTGGGTGCACATGGGGCTGGACTGGCAAATTTGGCTTTTTGTCAAAGCGGAACTCAAGTAATTGAAATTTTTCATGATCGGCATGTCGTTCCAACGTATTGGATGATCAGCAACCATAACACTCTCGATTATTACATGATGTATGGTCAAGGCTGGCCAGATCCTGCTATTCGTTTTCCGGGATTTGAAGATATTTATGTGGATATAGATCGTCTGAAACAGACTTTACATTTAGCAGGGTTGAAGGCTTAAGACTATGTAATTTCTTATTTACTAGCTATGTTTAATCAAATTAACGACCAAATATATGTATTAGTTATCCGAGACCGTCAGAAGACGATTTACTCTGGCGTTCTTAGACATGGGCGAATTCTAACATCTCTATGACGAACACGAACACCAAGCTTCATTGTTCAGCATTTTCTCATTGAACTAAGAGGGAGTTTAGTGCAACAAATTGACTTTCACAGCGTATATACATTTATTCCATATTTAGGGTATTCAGAGGATTGAGAAGAATGTACTGAAGCATATCTACGAACAATTAATATTGGCCATTAGTATTTAATTCAAATCATTAGAGGTGATTTCATGAACAAATTTGGATATATATTTTTTATTGCTGCAATTACATTATTAATATCAGGATGTCAAAAGGATGGTTCCAACGATGAATTAGCTAAAGCACAGGCGCAAGTTAGTGCTTTAGCATCATCATTTAGTATCCCTACACTAGACGGATATGAAGTTAGTTATATACAGCATAAATTTCCTCCAAAAGACAAAGAAGGCAACTTCATTGGAGATAATCAAGAAGTTTTAGTCACATATACAAAAAACAAAGGGAAGCTAGAGATGTTAACAAAGGAACAAAAAGCGTCCAATGAAAGAGAAATCATCTACGGACCTTTTCAAGGAGAAACACTCATTGAAATAACCTATACCAATACTCAAGTGGATTTAAACGATGCTGATATTATTGATGTTAGCGGAAATCAGGTACAAAAAATAAAAAATAGTGATTATACGTTTTTAGTATTCAATGCTTCAAAAGGTTCAATCACTTTAAAATTTAACAGTTTGGATGAGGATACGATCCTTAGCACTGCTCAACAAGTATTTAATGAAAATAAATAGGAAGACCAGGCTCAATTCACCAATTAAGTCTTCATTCAGAAAGGAGCCATTTAAGAACACCCCCACCCTCTAGCAATAACTCATCAATTAAAAATAAGTTTTTCAGCTTTTCTACCACTACAGCAAAATCCAATCTTTTTATTCCTCCAAAAATATAAGGTCTATCCATAAAGATCCCTTTCTATCCTACTTGAATGGTTGGACGTATAATCATTTCATTGATCGCTACATCGGACGGCTGCTCTATTGCAAAGGTGATTGCACGAGCGATACTGTCGACATCAATAGCCACTTTATAAAAATCATTCAAGCCCGCCTTTGACTCTGGATCTGAGGTCGTTTCAATTAGTTCACTACTGACAGCCCCTGGAGAAACATTAGTAACTCGGATATTTGTTCCACTCATAGCTTCTTCTTGACGCAATCCTTCAGAAATAGCACGAACAGCATGTTTGGTTCCACAATATACTGTACCACCTGGGTAAATGTTATGTCCGGCTACCGACGAAAGATTAATAATATGACCGGATTTACGTTCTCTCATAGATGGAAGTACAGCTGCAATTGCATATAGAACGCCTTTGATATTCACATCAATCATCTGATCCCATTCATCCACTTTTTTCTTAAAAAGAAAAGCTTGTGGCATGATTCCAGCATTATTAACTAACACGTCAATTTGGCCAAATTCCTTAAGTGCATAAGCAGCTAGCTCTTCCATCTGCACGTGAGAAGTTACGTCTGTAACTTTATAGATGGCAGTTCCACCACTCTGCTCAATTTCTTCCTGAAGCTTCTGTAGACGTTCTTCACGACGGGCAGCAAGCACAAGCTTAACACCTTTGGATGCCAGTTCTTTAGCAGTCGCTTCCCCAATCCCGCTAGAAGCGCCTGTAATAATTACGACTTTATCTCGGATTTCGGACATGATATGAAAACACCCTTTCGATAATGTATGTTGATTCATTAATGGACTATAGTCTATTATTATAAACAGTTATAGATGACATTCAATTGTACGATGTGCACGTTCTGTTCAATACTGAACAGGTTCTATAGAAATGTTCATTAATTATAGAAAGTAAGGTGAAAACTCACTTGCCTAAAGTGGATAGAAGGATTCTCAAATCACAAGAAGCACTTAAGAGAGCTGTTATAGAACTGATGTCCGAGAAGAATTTTGACGAGATTACCATACAGGAACTCTCTGACAAGGCTAATGTAAGCCGAGGAACCATTTATCTTCATTATCTGGATAAATATGATTTGTTAGATAAGCTTATCGAGGAACATATAGAAGTTCTTAGAGTACTTTGCGAATCTGCAGCGGAATTAGATTTTATCGAAGCCACGTTGAAATGGACGGAATACTTCGATCAGCATTATTCTTTTTTCTCTATGATGCTGGCGAGCAAGGGCGCTCCTTATTTCCGGAATCGGTTCTTAGCTTTTCTTCAAAATGAGTTTCGACATGAAGTAAATGTAACGGAAGGGATAAATCAGGGATTAAATGAGGAGATTATTATTAATTTTGTTGCATCGGCTTATGCAGGTGTAGTGGAATGGTGGTTCAAGAATGAGAAGCCAGTGACACATCAAGTCTTGGCTGAACAGCTTGGAACATTGTTAGAGCGGAATTTATAGCTTTGACAGTACGGTACAGATATAAAAAAGAGCAGCGATTCTCCATAAATGAATGAATCGTTGCTCTTTATATATTCCTTTAAATCACTCGCTTGAACTGGGTATTGTATAACTCGTAATAGGCACCTTGCATCGCAAGAAGCTCCTCATGATTTCCTTGCTCAGCAATTCCTCCATCCTGGATCACGAGAATACGATCAGCATCCTGGATCGTACTAAGCCTGTGGGCGATCACAAAGCTTGTTCGTCCCTTCATCAAATTCTTCATCGCCTGTTGAATATGCATTTCCGTTCGTGTATCCACACTACTGGTTGCTTCGTCTAGGATTAGAATAGCTGGATCAGCTAGAATTGCGCGAGCGATCGTTAACAGTTGACGCTGTCCATGGCTCAGATTACTGCCTTCCGCATTGAGGAGAGTCTCATAGCCATGCGGCAATCTTTTGATAAATGCATCCGCATTGGCTAGCCGCGCCGCTTGTTCAATTTCTTGATCGGTTGCATCGAGCCGGCCAAACCGAATGTTTTCCCTAATCGTTCCAGAGAATACATGCGCATCTTGCAACACCATCCCAAGTTGACTACGAAGTGCATTTTTATCTAGCTCACGGATGTCGCGATCATCAATCCGTATGGAGCCGCCACTCAAATCATAGAAACGGATCAGCAGGTTAACAATGGTTGTTTTACCTGCTCCTGTCGGGCCAACAAGCGCAATTTTCTCTCCAGGTTTTGCTTCAAACGTAACTCCAGACAGAATCGGGGAATCCGGCTTATAAGCAAAAGAAACGTCCCGGAACACAACCTCCCCTTTTAACCGCGGCAGATCTTCACTCTGCTCATCTCCATATTCGGATGGCATCTCCAAAACCTCAAATACACGCTCCGCACCGGCGATTGCAGATTGAATTAAATTGTACTGATTAGCAAGATCAGAAATGGGTCGGCCGAACTGTTTGGAATAGGTCAGGAAGCTAACGATTATGCCTACTGTAGCCATGTTATGGAATGCCATCCAGCCACCAACCCCGGCAATGATCGCAAATCCAAGGTTGTTTATCATGTTCATCACAGGCCCAACTAAACCCGATACGATTTGTGCCTTGATACTAACCTTATTCAGCTCTCCGCTGATTTTACGGAATCGTTTAACTTCTGCCTCTTCCCTGCTATATTGTTTAACCACCTTTTGTCCGCTGATGGTTTCTTCGATAAACCCGCCCAGTTCACCTAAATGCCGCTGCTGATTTCTAAAATAAGTTCGGCTTAACCCTATGATTTTACGACTAGCCAATAAAACGAGCGGGATCGTGATTAATGAAACTACGGTTAACGGAACGTTCAACATTAACATAATAACGAGTGAACCGCTTAGCGTTATCAAACTGTTTAACAATTGAGTTACACTCTGATTAAGTGTGCTGGATACGCTCTCTATATCGTTAGTTGCTCGGCTCATCAATTCTCCGTTAGCCCGTGTATCAAAAAATTTAATGGGTAACTGCTGATACTTACTGAACAGATCACGACGCAGCTCAAATACGGTATTTTGCGAAACTGATGTCATGACGTATGCTTGCACCCATGCAACTACACTACTTAGACCATAGATACCAATAAGGAGTACACAAAACCGAATAAGGCCCTGATAATCATGTGGAATAACTGCAGTATCAATTGCCTTACCAATGAGATAGGGTCCGATCAATGAAAGTAGCGCATTTAATATCGTAAATACATATACAATAATTAACCCAAACCGCTGACGATTTAAGTAAGTCCAGATACGTTTAAGCGTGCTGGCTTGATTTTTGGCACGCACAATTGGCACAGCAGCGCCGCGTCCGGGGCCGGATCCTGGTCCTATTCCTGGACCGAACCCGCCTGATCTATGGATCGGAGGAGTGTTCATGCCGTTATCATGCTTTGACATAAGGAACCTCCTCACCCTTCATCTGTGATTTCCAGATGTCTCGGTAAATTTCACTATTACTCAGAAGTCCATCATGTGTACCTTGTACAGCGATTCGACCGTTTTCTAGAATCAAAATGCGATCCGCATCAATCACAGATGTGACACGCTGAGCAATCAAAATATTCGTGCTACTGCTCAGTCGTTTTTTTAACATTTGCCGAATCCGCGACTCTGTCGCCGCATCGAGCGCGCTAGTACTGTCATCCATGATGAGAATTTTAGGCTGAATTAATAGCGCTCTTGCAATCGAAAGCCGCTGCTTCTGCCCTCCAGACAAGTTGATGCCTCGTTGGCCAAGCACTGTATCATAACCCTCTGGAAGTTCTAATATAAAATGGTGAGCTTCAGCAGCTATTGCTGCTTGTTCCACTTCTTCATCTGTAGCCTCTGGTCTTCCATATCGGATATTATCCCGGATTGTTCCACTGAACAGAATAGCCTGCTGCATAACATAACCGATCTTGCGGCGTAAATGTTCTAAAGAAATCTGCCGCGTGTCAGAACCATCAATTGTAATAGAGCCCGAGGATACTTCGTAAAGTCTTGGAATAAGACTGACCAAGGTCGATTTGCCAGCACCAGTGGCTCCAAGTATGGCTACAGTTTCACCTGGCTCGGCAGAAAAATTAATGCCGTCTAATACAAGATTCTCATCCGTAGTATCATAAGCAAATGAAACATTATCAAATACAATTCGACCGTTAGTTATGGTATCTTTTTTAGCTTCGGAAGCTTCTGTAATCTCACTAATGGTGGAAAACACTTCATTCTCCCGATCTGCTGAGACCTTTGCACGTGAGAAGAAGGTGAGCATATTACTCAACATCAGCATAGACATCAACAATTGGGTGATATAGTTAATGAAGGCGATCAACTGACCGACTGGCAGCGATCCGTTCCAGCTCTGCAGCCCACCAAACCAAAGAACAGCTACAATACTGGCATTGAGCACAAGCATCATAAGCGGCATATTCAACGACATTAGGCGTACCGCTTTTATCGCTGTTTCTGTGTAATCCTTGTTGGCTGTATTAAACCTTTTCTGTTCATGCTTAGCACGGACGAAGGCTTTAACTACACGAATACCCGATAAGTTTTCCTGCAATACTGTGTTGACGCCGTCTAATTTGACCTGCATTTTCTCAAACAGAGGAAAAGAAAGCCGAATTAACCCATACAATATTACAACCAACAAGGGTACGGCAACGACAAGGATGAGAGTCAACGAAGGACTAATCCGGATGGCCATCACTAAGCTGCCGATTAATAGCAATGGTGATCGAATATTCCGCAAAATCATCTGAACAAAGGTTTGTAGTTGCACCACATCGTTTGTTAATCGAGTAATCAACGAGCCCGTCTTCAATTGGTCCAGATTCTTGTTTGAGAATTTCTGAATATGTTCAAAAAGGTTAATCCGTACATCATTCCCGAAATTTTGTGAGGCGATGCTCGAAAAAATAGTGCAGCCCACCCCACCAATTAGACCGACAAATGCCACTCCAAGCATGGTCAATCCCGTCGAATAAATATGTGATAAATCTTTCGTCATAATCCCATGATCCACAATACTCGCCATTAGTGTAGGCTGAAGCAAATCCATAAACACTTCGAGCATCATCATAAGTGGTGCTAACACAGACCACACCCAATATGGCCTTAAGTAACTCTTAAGTTTCCACATTCCATCACCTTTTAAGATAAATATGTGATTTTTGATTTCATCGGTGTTCTTGGCTTAGCATTTGGAACTTCCTCCGGATATCCAATACCAAATACTCCAATCACATCGTAATCTTGCGGGACACCTAGAATTTCACGATTATGAGGCAAAGCACCTAAAGAAGCCCAATATGCTCCAACCCCCACTTCATGTGCAGCTAATAAGAAGTTCTGTGCGAAACATGCGGCAGCCATAACATTCTCGTCACGTTCAAACGCGGTTGCACCCGGTTTAGATAAGATAGCAAGAACGACAGGAGCGCCTCCAAAATTCGTCTTATGCTTTAATTTAGCTCTAGTATCAGGCCCGACAAATAGGAGTTCCCAAGGTTCGTTCATCCGATGGTTTGGAGCATAACTAGCTGCTTCCAGCCAATTCAATAAATCATCCTCATGAATCGAATCCGCCTTAAATTGCTTAATACTTCTACGGGTTTTAATAAGATCAATGGTTTTCATTTTTTTGATCATTCTCCTCTTTTTTAATTTCGTCAACAGTCTTATCTTCCGGCGTTACTTCATGAATCTGGAAAATATGGATAAACTCTTCAATGATCGCTTCCGTTGCCTTCAATTCACCGCTAATGACTTGTTTAATCGAATCCAGCTCCGGTGTTTGCAGCTGCCGCTGTAAAGTGGCTCGATTCACATTAAGCTTTTCCAAAAATGCTAAAGCTCTGCCGCGACGAAAAGTTTGAGCACTTTTTGGGGGACCGTCCATGGAATCCATCCCATGTCTGCTCATATGCTCGCGATCTCTATGCTCTCCGTGGTCTTTGTGTTCCCCATGTTCTCTATGACCGCGTTTTCCGAAATGTCCATCACGCATATTTACTCCTCCTTTTGTTTGTATACATATGTATACGTTACGGTTATGTATACAAATGTATACGCAAGAATAAGATCTGTCAAGTTATCAATTCCATTGGATAGATCCACAAAGAAAAAACCGCACAATGTGCGGTTAACTTAACGAAATGCCAGTTATTTTTCTGATCAAGGTAAATTTGCTATATATCAACTAATGATTAACCTTCTTTAATCTTTGTGGCTCCTTAGGATCTAGTTGTTTCCAATCTGATGCATCTCTGTCTGTGAAAATATAATCTGTATCTGGATCGTTAGCAAATCTAACATAAACTGGGAACTTTGGCATAGAGCTCAGTTTAGCTTTTACACTTAGTAAATCAGATTCAGAATACCCTTCTACTGTTATCAAATATTCTCTCAAGTTATTCTCAAGCGTATTATATTTATACTGAAGTGCTGCGTACATTCCAATAACGAGCAGAGTAATAATTACTGCGGAGATAGCTACAAACCTTCTAATTCTAGAAGCACCTCCTTAAGAAAGTCTAATTTAGAGACAATCATTTTCTGTGTTGGTTACAGTTACTAAAATAAAATCTTTGATATCAACCTGTTCAGCATAAAGTACTAGAATTCATGTGGAAACGAATTGTTCTATAAAGATCGAGCAAGACGAAATCCAAGATCATCCACACTAAATGTAGGGTGGCTGCGACGACGACAGGTAGCTCCACAACCTCTGGCCTCTTCAGCCCAACTGCCTCCTCGAAAAATACGATAGGAGCCATACACTTGTTCATCATATAAATCCCAGCACCACTCCCAAACATTCCCTAACATATCATAAAGCCCCCATGCATTCGGTTCCTTCGTCCCTACTGTATGTAGTTCGCCATCTGAATTTTCATTATACCAAGCAATCTTATCTAGCTCACCGTATTGATAGCCGGTAGTCCCTGCTTTACATGCATATTGCCACTCCGCCTCAGAAGGGAGTCGAAAACCATCTGCATCCCCATCAAAAATAATGTGTTCACTATCTTCACTTATAGAATAGACTTCTTTCAATCCAGACTTCTGGGATAGCAGATTACAAAAGGAAATAGCATCATGCCAAGAAATACCCACCATGGGCTTGAGATTTTCCTCTGTTGATTTAGATTCTTTATTAGTTATAGCATTGTAGAGATCCACTGTGACAGGGAATCGAGCAAGAAGAAACGGATTTAATTCAACTTTCCATTTGCTTTTCTTTCTATCGTCTCTTAATTCTATTTCTCCTGCCGGAATTTTTGCCATAGGATAGTCCAAATAGTGCTCAAGTTCATTTGACACTTTATCCACCTCCATGTTATTTAAAGATCTCAACCTATTGGACTTCAGAGATCCAAATTATACTAATCAAGTATTGACAGAGGATCAGGAATAGAACTATAATCTATACAATTCCTAGAAAATTACTATGAATTAATCAAATTATATTCACATCATACTTAGTTGTTCAGAAGAAGGAGTGTAAACACATGCCAAACGTTCAAACTTTCAAAGCTACTGCCCATTTACAAGATGGAGTTAAGGTCATTACTAAAGCAAGACAATTCGAGCTGATCATCGACGAACCACAAAGCCTTGGGGGTACGGATACAGGAATGAATCCTGTAGAAGCTTTGCTTGCTTCTTTGGGCGCTTGCCAATCTATTGTTGCTCGAGTGTATGCCTCTAAATTTGAAGTAGAGCTTGAAGATTTTAGAGTAGATGTTGAGGGTGATCTGGACCTCGATGGATTTTTCAACCGTTCAGAAGTCCGTCCCGGTTATTCCGATATTCGTTATACTTTCTACATAAAGACCCCATCACCTGCTGAGAAGGTCGAAGCTTTTGTACAATTTTTAGAAAGTAAATGCCCTGTGGGTGACACGATTGCTGCCCCAGTGAATCTTAAGCTGAATCGAATTATTATCGAGAACTAAATAATTATATATTTTTAGCATCAAGGACTGTAAGGTTGCATAAAGCAACTTTTCAGTCCTTTTTCATTTCACTCTCCATTCCATCATATAATACTAAAAATGAAGGACTTCGGAGGTACCTAAGGAATGAATTCTATACTAAGCACAGTAGATAATGAGATCGAACGTTTAGCAGCATTCCTGATTGATCAACAGAAACAAGACGGATCGTGGCATTTTTGTTTTGAGAATGGGATCATTATCGATGCGTATGTCATCATCCTCTTTCGGATATTGAACGTACAGAATGAAGCCCTCATACGAGCGCTACATGATCGCATTCTTGCTGAGCAGCAGCCCGCTGGATTCTGGCAATTGTATAGAGATGAAGAAGCCGGAAACTTATCTACCTCGGTTGAAGCCTACTACGCCCTTCTTTACTCTGGGTATAGTAAGGAGACAGATGAGCCGATACAGCGGGCTAAGCGTTATATCCTATCCAAAGGTGGAATTGGAAAAGTCACCAGTATATTGACTAAAGTCATTCTTGCCGTGACTGGTCAGAGCAAATGGCCTTTAGCGATTTCTTCGATCCCATTAGAGGTGCTATTATTCCCGTCTTACTTTCCTATTAACTATTTTGAGTTCTCTGGTTACTCAAGAGTGCATCTCACGCCTATGCTCATCATGGCCGATCAACGTTTCTCGATCCCAACAGCTAATGGTCCGGATCTATCTGATCTCATAGACACACGTATTCAAATAAATGAATCTACTTCCCGTGGATATCAAGAACTGCAAAGGGTTATGCAATCTGGCTTAGACAGAATTCTTGGAAGTCCTCGTTACATTCATGAAGTTGCCCGAACCAAAGCAGAACAGTTTATGCTCCAGCGAATTGAATCCGACGGAACCCTGTACAGCTACGGAACCAGTACAATTCTTATGATTTTTGCACTGCTGGCTCTAGATTATGATCAGCAGCATCCTATAATTACGAAAGCCATTGATGGGCTTACTGCGATGCAATGCCGTTCTGAAAGTAAAACAACCATTCAAAACTCACCGTCTACGATATGGGATACGGCTCTAATCACCTATGCTTTGCAGGAGGCACAAGTTCCCGATCATCATCTTGCGATTAAACGAGCTACTTCGTATCTGCTGACCAGACAGCAGAATAAAACAGCTGATTGGAGTATTCATAATCCGGATACGGCTCCCGGGGGATGGGGATTCTCAGAATCTAATACGATTAATCCAGATGTGGATGATACGACTGCTGCTTTACGGGCCATTCGAAGTTTATCGACAAGTCAGCGCTCCTATCTAGAGTCATGGAATCGCGGACTGAATTGGGTCTTATCGATGCAGAATAAAGACGGCGGCTGGCCGGCATTCGAAAAAAACACCAATAAAGAAATGCTCACTTGGCTTGCTATCGATGGTGCCAAATCTGCTGCCATCGATCCCTCGGAGGCAGATTTAACCGGGCGCACCTTGGAGTATCTCGGGAACTTTGCCGGACTTGATACGCGGAACGATTTCATCGAGCGAGGGATGAAATGGCTAATCCAACATCAGGAGAAAGATGGTTCATGGTATGGAAGATGGGGAGTTTGTTACATTTATGGAACCTGGGCTGCATTAACAGGACTGCAAGCAGTTGGCCTGCCTCTTGAACATGAAACTATGCAAAAAGGAGTGAAGTGGCTCCTAAGTATCCAGAACTCCGATGGAGGCTGGGGCGAATCATGTCAAAGTGATCGGTTGTTGCGATACGTACCATTGGGTGAGAGTACACCTTCTCAAACCGCATGGGCGCTTGATGCCCTTATCGCTGTTCATCCGGAACCAACCTCTGAGATGGAAAAAGGAATGCTACGGCTTATCACTTCTATTAACCAAGTCGATTGGAAGAGTTCGTATCCGACAGGTGCAGGTCTCCCCGGCAATTTTTATTCTAATTATCATAGCTATCAGTATATCTGGCCGTTACTCACATTGAGTCATTATAGAAAGAAATATGGTATAGCCTTTAAGGTTTATTAATGAGCTATGACTCCATTTTTAAAATGGAGCTCCGGGAAACTTCCACCAGCAATCGCATGTTCTGGTATTGCTTCTTCAATACTTTTAATATCATGATCACTCAGCTTAACCTCCAGCGATTTCATGGACTCTTGAAGCTGAGTTACCCGTCTAGCCCCAACCAAAGGCATGATATCTTCTCCTTTAGATAACATCCAAGCCAAAGCAAGCTGTGATACAGTAATTTGTTTTTCTACAGCTATTTCTCGTAAGGCTTCAACAAGCGATAGATTGTGATCTATGTTTTCTTTAAAATATAACGGAATTCTAGCGTTGTTCACATCCACTTTATCTTTTGACCAGTTGCCCCCTAGCAGTCCATGAGCTAAAGCCCCAAATGCTACAACACCGATTCCCAACTCCCTTGTTGTCGGCAGAATATCTTTTTCAATTTTTCGATTAAACAGAGAATATTCGGATTCTACTAAAGCAATGGGGTGAACCGCCTGCGCTTTTCTTATAGTTTCTGCTCCAACTTGGGTTAGCCCTATATGTCTAACATACCCAGCTTTAACCATATCGGAAATCGCCCCTATGGTTTCTTCGACGGGGATACCTAAGTCAATTCTTGCAGGCTGATATAGATCTATATAGTCGAGATTTAATCTTTTTAATGTATAAGTAAGATAATTCTTTACTGTTAGCGGTCTGACATCTAATCCATACATTGAACCATTGGGTGCTAACAACCCTCCAAATTTTACAGATATATAAGCCTGCTCTCTTCTGTAGCCTTTGAGTGCTTCACCAATCAGCATTTCATTGTGACCAGAGCTATAGAAATCGGCGGTATTAATAAATGAGATTCCTGCATCAAGCGCGGCATGGATCGTAGCGATGCTATCTTTTCGATCAGCAGCTCCTGTAGCATTTGACATTCGACCACAGCCGAGCCCAAGTCTGGATATTTCTAACCCGTTTTTTTGATCTTCCATTGTTATTCCCTCCTAATTTTTTAAAATTCCACAAACATGACGTTAACGTTATGTTTTCGGTAAAAAAAGAGCTAGTTCCCTTCTCTTTCAGAAAACCAGCGTTCAAAGTACTCAATTTGTGTCTGTAATTCATTTCGGAATTGCTGTAATTCATTCATTTTCTGGTCTGTCTCAGTAAGATGCTGGCGTAAAATGGTGAGCACCTTCTGTTTGGTTTGTACACCGCTAGGGTCAATAAAATAAAGATCTACTACACCACGTATTTCTTCCAAGCTGAGTCCTAGCTTTTTTAACTGATCAATTTTCCGCAAACGTTCAAGTGTCTCTTCACTGTAATAGTGTTGTCCAGTGCCTTCACGTTCACCCGGCGGCATGAGCCCTATGCTCTCATAGTATCGAATCGTGCGCGGGGTGACTCCTGCTCGTTTGGTTAGCTCTCCGATCCTCATCCGAGTGTTAATATTCATCACCTCTCCAAAACATGACGTTAACGTTATGTTCAGAGTATAACTTCCATTTATGGAGGTGTCAAATCACTGGCTATGTTTTGGGTTATAATCACTGGTGTACCAATTACTCTAAGTCTTAACCAGCAGCATTGCTCGATTTACAAAAATTGAAAAGGTTCCATTCAAGAAACAGGTGTAATCTTTGGCGGTTTCGGAGCCCTTTCCCAAGCATGGGTTACCTGCAATGTTGCTGCGTAGGTGATCAACGAAACGAGCAACGCTCCGGACAGCTCAATGATCTGCCCCAGGTCCAATCGTTCCAGAATTCCGTGAGCCGTCATCCCGCAAATCGTCATGACAATTCCTCCCGCGCCCACCTTGAATACAATGCGAAAGTCAAAATAAAATCCGATCGATCCCGCTACAGATAAAAAATTCAGTAGGGTCAACAGCAACAATCCCAGTCCGAACCCCATAGCAACCCCTTCGATGCCAATATTAGAACCGAGAATAAAGATCGTAATCACTTCAAATATATTGGTTAGAATATGGTTCCACATGACGGTTGAAGCCTTCCCTAAACCAAGCAGAATTGCTTGCAATGGTGCTCCAAAATAATAAAGAAAAAATATGGGTGCAATCAGCCTTAACAGCTCGCCTGCTTCTGGAGAATGATAGATCATAGTAGTTAATGGTACAGCCCATAAGTATAAAATGATTGTACATGGGAGTCCTACAATAAGTGCTGAGCGCATAGCTATATCCATCCGATTATGCAAAAGCTTGCTATTATTACTCACACTTGCTTCGCTGATCGCCGGAATTAGTGCAGTTGACAAGGATTGTGTGAAGAAGCTGGGAAGAAACAACATGGGGAGCGCATAACCCGCCAGAAGACCAAATTGCTTGGTCGCCATCTCAACACTCACACCAAACAGTACTAGGCTTTTTGTAATCAGCAGTGGGAGAAATGCATGATAGAGGGAATGAATAAAACCGCTGCCTGTCATCGGCAAACCGATGCGCAGCAAATCTCTCAACGTACTGTCTCCTTTAAGTGAAATACTTGACGTAGGAGGTGGAGAAGTTTTGATCTTCCCTCGATTTGCCCATTTGAAAAGAGCAAACAAGTAAAGTAAACCAAATCCTTCGCCAATAACGGATGCCGCCATAGCACCCGCAGCTGCATAGGCAATACCATAGGGCAACAAAACGTTAACAACACCGATAATGACAATGATTTGCGCCAAATTCTCAATGATATCGGAAAAGGCAAGCGGATTCATGTTCTGTTTTCCACGAAAATAACCTTTCAATACAGCTGACATCGCAATAATTGGAATGATTGGCGTAATAGCGACCATAGCATAATACGCCCGCTGATCGGCCAAAAAAACCGAAGCGATCCACTTGGAGCCAAATAGAGCTACTAAAGTTAATATAATACTCAACGTCCCCGTAATACTTAAGGATACTTTGAGAATTCGCTTTACACGCGCTTCATCCTGCTTAACCTCGGCTTCCGACACAAGCTTTGAAATCGCAACTGGAAGCCCCAGCTCTGTGAGTGTAATAAATAAGGGAAGCAGCGGATGAGCAATCATAAGCAGTCCTACTCCCTCTGCTCCCAAAAAACGTGCCAGCAAGACTCCATTCAAAAATCCAAGCCCTTTTGTAAAAAATGACGACACGGTTAAAATGAACGTGCCACGAACAAAGCTTTGTTTACGCATCCCCATTTATATGCATCTCCACCTATGGTTTGTCCTGTCCTACCTTCTAACTTATTCGAACAAACTCAAGCACATGCAGACAAGTATTGTAAAGTATTTTAAAAGTAAAACGCCAAGCATATCATTGTCGATGTACCGAGCAATTTTCTTAAATGTTAGAATCCGATGACTTTAATGGGGATGCGTTGGTTACTATGGTTTCCCTGCACAATAAGTACAACAAAAAAACCGCGAAAAATTTCGCGGTTTTTAGAAAGGATAAACGATCCATTCAACATTTACACATACATTTAATCGATTTTATTAAATTCGATCCAGTCGATCTGTAAACCTGGTTTGATGAATTCCAATTTCATATCATATAGACCGGCTTCGAGTTCAACTTTCACGAGCTTTTGTTTAATCCATTGACCTTCGGTTCCATTCGTTTGAATGGTTGTCATCAACTGATCATTCACAGTCACATTACAAGCACTTTGAGCCAATTCAGGTTCTGTTGACATGATATGCACCAGGATACGGTATTGACCAGCCTGTTCCACTTTAAAGCTAGTCGATCCTTCTACGACAGGTTTAACCTGTGGATTCTGTGATAAGGATTGAGCTTGTTCTACAGTAAGAGAAGGATTAGCTTTGAAGGACTCTACTGTTTCTACAATTTCCTGTTTTCTCGAGAATACAGGTGCATTCATAATAAACTCACAGATGTTTATGGCAGAGCGTTGGAGCTCTCCACGTGTTAACGTACCATTTTCCAAGGATTCAATGGTATTGTCATTCCATCCGTTAATTTCCGCACCATAGTTAGCAACAACCATGTAGAGGTCATTTTGTGCACGAACCATCCAGTTTGTAAATTTCCGGTCTGCTGGTCCGCCATTAACGACATCATTCATGATCGCCCACCAGTCAGTCATTACAATCCCTTTAAAGCCCCATTCCCCGCGAAGAATCGTGGTGTTCAAATCATAATTAGAAGCCGCCCAATGTCCGTTAACTGGATTATAAGAGGTCATAATAGAATTCGAACCGCCTTGCTTCACCGCGATTTCAAAGCCTTTCAAGTAAATTTCACGAAGCGCACGTTCAGATACCACTGCGTTAACTTTGCTACGATGCTTCTCCTGATTATTACAAGCAAAGTGTTTCATCGTAGCGGTTGATCCGCCTTTCAAAATACCGCGAGTACATGCAGCGGCAAACACGCCAGAGATCAATGGATCTTCTGAAAAATACTCAAAGTTACGCCCATTAAGTGGACTGCGGCGGATATTAAGACCAGGTCCAAGCAAGGAATCCACGTTGTTTCTTAACAATTCTTGACCTTCCATGACATAAAGCTCTTCTACCAATTCCGCATTCCAAGTAGCTGCAAGAAGCGTTCCGATAGCAACCTGAGTTGCCTTAGCTCCGCTATCCATACGGATCCCTGAAGGACCATCTGCTGTACATGCAACCGGAATTCCTAGATTAAATAAACTGTCACTCACGCCTCCAAATGCAGAAGCTGTGCCCGGTGTAACTAAAGGACTGCTCATGCCTTCGCCCCGTACAATGGCTGCCAAGTCCTCATCACTGAGCTGGGCAATAAAGGCTTCCATACTAATTTTTTGTTCATATACGTCTCTTAATTTGTATCCTAAATTACCTGTTTGTGAAATCGTCTCTGGAAGATTAGTTTCAATTCGCTCAGCCATCGAAATCTTACGTTTAGGAACTTCAACATAAACAATCTCGTACGAGCCGTCCGCCTTCTGAGCGCCTGGCATCATTCTCGTAAAGCTTTCTGTAGGCGCGAGAGCTTCTTGCAATTGCTCCACAACTTGAAGAGCTTCAACGACATAGCCGTCGTTACCCTCAACACCGATTGCCACCACTTGTTTAACACTAGTTCCCACATACAAGCGGTACGTGCCTTCTTCAAGCACATAAGCAGAGGCATGTCCTGTCACGCCTGCGTCATCATAAGAAGCCATCGAATGTACAGAGAAACTCACGGTAAGGCGCTGTGCTTCACCCGGTTCAAGAACTTTTGTCTTACCGAATGACACCAGAGCTTTCGCCGGTTTACCAAGCTTACCTTGCGGAGCTTCATAATAAACCTGAACAACCTCTTTACCAGCAAAGGCAGTTCCTGTATTGGTAACGGTTACGCCGATTTCAATGTAAGTCTCGCCTTCTTTGGTAATCAATGTAGCTTCTTCCGGCTCGATACTAAAAGTTGTATAAGATAACCCGTAACCAAATTCAAATTGAACCTTTTCCGGGCAAAATGTCTCAAAATAACGATATCCTACATAGATATCTTCTTGATACAAGTTCGTAAATTCATTCCCATAATTCTGTGTAGATGGGTAATCATTGATGGAATAAGCGATTGTATCTGTCAGTTTGCCGCTTGGAGTTACCTCACCAGACAGTACATCTGCAATTGCATTGCCGCCTTCCATACCACCCTGCCAGGAATAGATGACAGTTGAAATCGGATATTTATAGCTTTCATCGTTCATCCAGTTCATATCAATAATGTTTGAGACATTCAGGACAACGATGGTTTGTTCAAAATATGTAGTTACCTGCTTCAGCATTGCCTTTTCATCATTCGTTAATTGGTAACTTCCCGGTGCATCAGCATTATCCTGATCTTCTCCAGCCGTGCGACCGATTACAAGGATGGCCTTGTTCGATTTGCTTCTAGCCTCGGAAACCAATTCATCGCTCAGAATCATTTCCTTCTGATGCCAAGGCTCTGCAGCCCATGCGCCTCCACCATTATCAAACGGATTCTGTTCAATCCATTTCTCATAGACAGCTGCCAGTTCTTCATTAACTGTAAGATTCTTCTTACTACGAAGACCATCCAATAAATTAGTCGTATAAGTAACATGGACACTACCGCCGGAACCTGTACCACTGCGATAATAATTCACTTGGGATCTGCCGAAAATCGCAACATTATCGCTTTCGCCAAGCGGAAGCACCTGATTATCGTTCTTGATCAGCACCGCACCTTCAGCGGCTACTGTCCGGCTAAATTCTGCAAAACCTTCTAATGGAATTCCCACATTCTGTGTGCTCAACTTATTTCCTCCTGTTGTTCAATTCTATAGGTTGTTTCTTGAAATCTTCATTTCTCTAATAACATCCTAACAATTCATCTTTATCATTATAGTACATTGGAAAACTGGAATATATATAATAATTAACTTTATTAATATAATTATATTGGTCTGGAGGAAGTCTTCATTGTAACAAAACAAAAAAAACCGCGCATAGCGCGGATATCATAGTATAGCCAACCTTAATTGTTTACTATTCAGAAAGGTTTATTACACAGCTTGCAGTTATCTATTTTAGTCCAAAACTGGACTCACAGTTATTTTTTCTAAACTGATCTCTCCATGACCGCCCGAGATTTTTAGCGTATTGATAGCACCCGGCAATAAATAGACTGTAATATTCGTCCGTCCACTGAATTCTTGAGATTCACCTGTAGAGAGAGCATTAAGGAGTGAGTAATCCTTATCATTGACGCATAAATTCACTTTTGCCAGTCGTTCACTCGTACCATAATGAAGTTCAATGGAAGCTCTACCACCCTCTCCTCCATCCACATGATTGAAGATGATGTAGGCGTCCTCAGTATGCAATCCGCTCACCACCTGCTGACCCGATTCCAGCGTCTGTATTTTTGCTCCTCCAAAAACGATACCACCCGCAGCTTGATATGACTTAAGATTAGGACTTACTTCCGGAGCAGGTCCAATCGATAAGACCCCCTCTTTGGTCTGAACTACAGTTTTGATCGTACCGTCTTCATTAAATTCAAGATAATCAATACATACGCTACGCAAATTGCCTTCCCCGGAAATAGCTTGATTATGATAGAACAAATACCATTTGCCCTTAAACTCCACCACAGAACCGTGCGTTGTTGAACAGCCAGTCGGCTCCAGAAAGATTCCTCTGTACGTCCACGGTCCAAGCGGATTCTCGCTAGTTGCATATCTCATTCGGTTGTTGTCTTCTAAGTTATCCGCATAGGTCAGATAATACAGATCATTTCTTTTGAATACCCAGGCTGCTTCATGAAAATCTTGTAAACCTTCCATTTCAGTCATCCCATTCTTCAGAGACAGCATATCCTCATCCAGTTCCCCGCCAAGACATGTACTACCTCCACCGTAATACATATAAGCGCGGTCATCTTCGTCCACTAACACACAAGGATCGATTAAAGCGAACCCGCCAAGGCCCGGAATATATCCCTGATCCGTAAAGCCACTTGCTGGCTTCTTACTCGTCGCTACCCCAATTTTCCACGAATCATTCCAATTCGAGTCACTCGGATGAGGATAATAAAAGTAGTAGGTTCCGTTCTTGTACGCACAGTCTGGAGCCCACATAAAACCGCCTTCAGGTCTACCCCAAGTCACATCGTCCGAACTAAGGATTTCACCTTCATCCAACCAATTGACCATGTCATCAGAGGAGAATACGTGATACCTGTCCATAAGATCACACCCTCTGGCTGGGTCCATATCATGAGACGCGTAAATATAAATCTTTCCATCATTCCAGACATGAGCTGATGGGTCTGCAGTGTAGATGGATGTGATTACAGGATTCAAGGATGTTCTCTTTGAGGTTTCGATTTGTAAATTTTGATTGTTGTTAGTCATGATAAGACCTCCTGAAGTATGTTTTTGATAGATGCTATTCTAATTCTGCATTTGACCAAGAGAACTTAGGTTTCCAAGACAGGAGTTTTTTTGCTAATGCATTACTAACAATGGCCTCTGTATTTAGGAATGGCTTACGCAAGTCTCCTACTTCAGGGTAAAAACTTCTCAGCAGCTCTTCCGTATTTCGGTCACTTAATGTATCATCTCCAGTTATGTTCAGGTGGATGGCTCCATTAAGTTCAGCATGAAGAGCAGCAATACAAGCAGTCACTGCATCCCGAATATCAATATAACTCCATAAAATATGTTTGAATGTCTCCGGCTTAGCTATCGCTAAATGTCGATAATCTCCCGGACCAGTAATCATCGAGAATCGAAGAGAGGTCACCTGCATTCCGTTTCTCCGGTTAAACATTTCGGCAGTCAGTTCATTGACAACCTTGGAGAGACCATAACATTCTTGCGGTAGCTGTGGATGATCTTCGTCTACCGGAAAATAGTGCGGTGAGAATGGTTGTGGAGCCCAAGCAAATCCATAAGAGGACTCACTTGAGCCCATTACTACTTTTCGAATCCCTAATAGGGAAGCTGCCTCCAGCACATGATACCCTGCCACCGTATTATTTGCGTAAATATAAGAGTGCGGATAATGAATCGGAGCGGGTATCGCTGCCAAATGTACGATAGCATCTACGCCTTCAAGCGATCCCACCACTTGTCCAAAATCATTTAGATCAACCTTGATCTGTTTACAACGGATTCGATCTGACAGATGATTATCTAATGACACGACATCATAATTCTGCTCTTGGAGCATCCCAATTACTTGAGAGCCGAGTTTGCCCCCTCCACCAGTAACAGCAATGGTCTTCATTTCAAATACCTCCTTTATCTGCGGTTATTTTCTTGCAGTAATCTAAGGGCGCACTAATGTTCCGTCCGCTTTGCGGTCCAGAGGATAAGGCCGATGATATAGACTAGAATTCCATTGTTCACTGAGAAGAGATTTAGCCTGCACTTCATCGATATCAATACCAAGTCCAGGTTTATCGGAGGGGTACAGATATCCACCTTGTCTGATGATATGTCCTGGAAAAGCTTCTAACTCCTTCTCCACGAAATGATTGATTTCCTGAATACCGAAGTTCCAGACCGCCATATCCAGATGTACTGCAGCTGCCTGGTTAACTGGATCATTTTCTCCACCTTCTTGCCAAGCTGTGCGGACACCGTAGATTTCACCCAGTGCAGCTATTTTACGACATGCACTAATGCCACCGGCCTTAGAGACCCGAACCCGAATAAAATCAATCAGTTTCTCCTGCATAAGCCCTGTCCATTCCTGCGGGTTCACAAATAACTCACCCACAGCCTGCGGTGTTGCACTTTGCTGCCGAAGCTGACGGTACCAACCAATCTGTTCCGGTGCTATTGCATCCTCTAAGTAAAAAAGCCCGTAAGGCTCTAGACGTTTGGAGAGTTGAATCGCATGTATAGGCGAGAGGTGCTCATGAACATCATGAGTGAACTGAATGCCGGATCCAAATTCCACACGAAGCTTCTCGAACATGTCAGGAATGGTATTCAGATAAGCATGCTCATCAAATACAGGACCACTACACCAAGGGTGTACAGGTAGCTTCGCTTCCTTGCCGCTAACAAAACCGCCCCCTCCGTATCCTCCCATCTGGACGCGGATCACGGTGTAACCTTCTTCTATGAATTTATAGACATCTTCCTTGAGTTCTGTGATATCAGTACCACCAGCATGGCCATAACAAGGGACCGCCGAACGGCAGGCACCGCCCAGTAGCTGATAGACTGGCAAGCCCGCTTCTTTACCTTTGATATCCCACAAGGCCATATCAATACCACCAATTGCTGTATTTAGAATCGAACCATTTCTCCAATATCCACTCATATGCATGAGGTGCCAGAGGTCTTCAATATTGGCCGGATCGCGTCCCTTCAACAGTGGAGCAAGCAATTGTTCAACTACTTGAACTACAGCCTCAGGATTGTACAGATCAGAGGCAGAACCAATTCCATACAAACCGTCCTGATCCGTCATTACTTTTACAATGGTCCAGCTTCCATCGTGTCTGGTGCGGATGCATTTTACGCCTGTTATTTTTGTCATGATTTCACCATCCCCTTATGTGTCGCTTTTATTTTAATGCAATCCTCAACACTTCCAAACGGGACGTTATTAAACTTTCCATCCCATTTCTATCCTCTTACTGGTTGTAGTAAGGTATAGAGCAAAAAAAGACATCCTAGACTGCCGTTAAACGACAGCTTGGGACGCCTTTTATTGATCAAAAGTCCTTATGAAAGTCACTTCAACTTATAAATCCGATACAGAAGAACTGCAGTCTCCGCACGTGTTAGCTTGCCGTCTGGATTCAGAATGGCGCCACTGCCTTGCAGGAACCCCGCTTCTACCAGACCACTCATGCTAGTACGAGCATAGCCGGAAATACGGCTCTCATCTTTGAAGTCGCTTAGCTTGATTTCTCCTGCACGCACTAGAGGTAGCTCTTTGATCTTCAAGGCGCGGGCAATGAAGACTGCCGCATCTTCCCGACTAATAATTGCATCTGGCAGAAATCTGTCTGTCCCGACTCCAGTGGCAATCCCTAGTGCTTTGGCTGTTTCAATTGCTTCGGCATAGTAAGCGCTTTGCTCCACATCACTGAAAGGCGCTACTTGTGAAGCGCTTAGACCCAATGTGTCCACAAGTAGCTTCACAAAGTCAGCCCGTTTAATAGGTGCGCCCGGATTAAAGGCTGTGCTTGAAACGCCTTGAATGATCCCTTTAGCAGCCAGTTGTTCTATAGCATCCTGTGCCCAAGGTACGCTCCCTAAATCTGCGAAGATTCGGGCGCTCAATGAAACTGCATATTGGCCTGTATCCTGCACCTTGAAAACAACGACACCGTCGTTATATTTTGCACTGGATATAGCCTTAGTCTTCATATCTCGGAGGATTTGTAAGATACCAACATCAGTAGCTTTAGTAACATCGCTTGCAGGTAGTTTATAGGGAATCACTAATGTTAGTAAGGAATTCTTATCACTCCAAGAAAGTGTTTTCCCTCCTGATAAGATTGACAACTCAACCGCTGGAAGATTACCTAGCTTATCTTGTATTTCTTTACTCCATTTCGAGCGGTCTGCATCTCGCAGATAGAAAGTGACTGTAGAATCAAGCTCTTTGCTAATAGACGCCAGCAGGTTGCCAGGCAAGTAAAGTGAACCTGTTGGCAGTACAAGCTCGAGTGTTTGATTTGCCAAACCACTCGCTACGAATGATGAAGGCAGTTCAATACCGTACCCTGTAGCACCATTAACTGCTGTTACCTGAACGGACACCTGTTTTACTCCATTCTTGTCCGTTCTTGCTTGAGCGAATGCACTGGTAAGCTCTTCTACTGTTATCAGAGACTTAGCCGTATGCGATAGAGAATCAAGTACCGGTAATGTCTTTACCTCCACTACCCCATCAGCTCTAGAAGAGATAGTAACGCTGCTGCTAGTCTTAGGGGTAGCTGCTGGAACTGGTGCTGGCGTATTTCTTCCTGGACTTGGCGTTGGCTTCTCGGGATCTGGATTAACCGGTGCAACGATAGCTGCCAATCTCGCAGTCAAAGCCGTCTTCACCGCCCCTTCAGGTAACAGACTTACAAAATTAGCTGCAGCATCTTGCCGTGTAACATCTTTATGAAGCTCGGCTTGAGCGACTTGTGCCGTGGCAGATTGTGAAAGTAGCTCTAAATAATCTTGATTCAGCAGGATCAGTTCACCATACAGTGTAGCATCCTTACTGGAGCCAATCCCTTGATTGTATTCCATAAAGCCTGAACGTCCTGCTCCATCATTCTCATTGATTAATACCGTAAAACCTATTACATCAGATGATGAGAATGTATAACCTGATTTATGCAGTTCGCTAAACGGAAGCGTCAATTTATAGGTCGTTCGATGATTAGTTTCGTCGCGAGTGATATCCGCTTGAACATTATTCAGAGCTCCAGTCTGCACTCCCTCTGGTGCTCTCCATCTCCATTTGCTGACATTGCCTTGGTTGTTTAAGGCAAACCCTAGCTCACTCACATTTTTGCTGGCTGAACCGTCCTTCTTGGACAGATCTATACCAAGCTGTACACTATCACCTTGCCAAATATCGCCGCCATTCCAGCTCTGTGTATGCACATCATCCTGAACATCAATGGTTGTGTACAAATTCTGTGCATCCCAATTTACTTTAGCCCCAGCACTAAGATCGTCTGTGCCTTTCCATTGCCCACCGACACTGGAATATTGGTCGATACTCGACAAAGTAATGGTCGGAGCAACCGCCAATTCCACTCCATGCAACTCAGCAAAGGACTGTGCTAATCGGACGGAGGTAGTGTAAGTATAGCCATCATCTAACGTAACACGGTATTTCAGTGTATCACTCGATAAGAAGGGTAGAGCAATATCCAACGACTGCCCTAGCGCAATTTCTTTGAAACGAACAGGCTTGAACTTGCCCGCATAAATGGCGGGCTGTAACAATTCAATACGTCCACTCAGCGCCTGCACACTTGTCAAGTTAGTCACGGTAAGTACGCTGTTTGCTTTTTCCGGTTCGTCGGCATGAAATGGGGTTCTCTTAAGACCCAGTGCTACCGGGACCAAATTGGTGCCAGACACTTTATTTACAGCTTCGTTCACAAACTGCATGCCGCCCTTAAAGATGTTGTTCGAAATCACCAGTTTATCAATATCAGGTCCAGCATAGACATGAGTGGTACGTGGCTGCTGTAAGTAGGAGTTATACAGCGCAGTATCCCCGCCTAGAGCATTAATTCCCCGCTCTCCAACAGTTGTAAAGTTAGCTTGCTGAATTCGAACCTTTCCAGCGTGAACATCGATCGATCGAGTTGTATCTCCCCACATAGATGTGTTGAATAGCGTTACCTTGGAATCGAAGTCTTCTCCTACGACTACATAAACTTTATCGGAGGTGCTCATGGATACGAGCTCGGTATTAATTAGAGACAGCCCTGCAGGTCCTGCACTCTCAATCACCGCCCCTTTCTTACTTCCGTCTGTTCCGTGACCGATTACAATGGCTTCAGGACCAGAACCATTCTGCTCCTCGAAATGTATACCGTACATGGACCCATACACAAATGTATTAAAGATGGTCTCCTGCTTCACATGTCCTACGCGAAAAGCATCCAGATTATCCTTCTGGTAGTTCCACACCTTCTCGAAGTCAGCATCATTTGCCGGATGATTCGGGTAATTATTTCTTCCATAATAATGAGGATTGAATTGAACATTGCGAACCATGCCACCCTCTGCACCGCCACCGATGTATATCCCTTCTTTTAAAGGTGAACCTGCAACATAATCAATATAATGTCCACTGGTGTCATAGCTGCCAAAGTCGATGCCTTGATAAGAATTGATTAAAGTAGTATTGATAGCGTATACGCCATGACCTTTTCCTTGAATCGTCCAAGAATAAGGCTTCACAGTATTCCAATTCTGCTGATCATAGTATACTGACAAGCCTCTGACCCCGGAAGAAGCCTCAAGTGTAATCAGTGGTGTACCTTCCGGAGCATTCTCACCATAATTGGTGAATAGTACTGTTCCACCACCAATTGTATGGTGAGGCACATCCCAAGATCCCCGCAGCTCAACACCACTTGGTACCGTAATTGCCGAATTCACACGGTAGATCCCAGCTGGTAAATATACAGTGCCTCCTCCAGCTAGCTTCGCATCATTTAACGCCTGCTGTAGAATAGACGAAACGTCGCTTTGCCCGCTTTTATTTGCTCCATAAGGCTGATCTGTAACATTGAATAATTTCTCAGTTGTAGGTTTTGGTTGTTGAGTCAAATCAAGAGAAGCCACCTCGGGCAACGTCTCCAGATTGTATTTCTCATCCTTATGAATATTCAGCTCAGCAGCATCGCTTTCATCTTGTACCTGTAACTCGCCTTGATACCCGGAATTGATTGAATTCACTTCCGACGCAGTTCCTTGTAATAAAACATGGTTTGTCGGTTTGGCAAAAGTGGATTGACCAAGGATAAGTGAACCGGCCTTTGCTGTGATCGCATATCCGCCAGATTGGTCATCCCAATTCTCAAAATTGCTGTTCTCGAAAGAAAGTACACCTGTCCCTTCATTAAGAACCGCTTGATGGGGATTTCCACCTACGGTTACTTTATTAAATTGGACGATGGATCTAAAGCCGGATGTAGTGTGGATAGCTACCGGATTCTCTCCCGCATCCGCCTTGAAGCTGCTATCAGAGATCAGCAAGCCATAATCATTAACACCTTCAATTTTGAGAGCTGTCTCACTGTTCTCAATATTGATTTTATAGAGCTGCGCATTTGCAGTTTCTAAGCTGCCTGTTCGAGTCGTCATTCGAAGACCTCTCTTGAAGCCGGATAAGAAAACATCTGACATGTATTCCCAGTCCGAGCGCCCCATAACAATCCCCTCGGCATGAGTAACAAGATACTCTGTCAGCACATTCTTCTGAGGAGCTCCAGCTAGCCCTGAGCCTGACCAGTAATCAGGAGCTAGACGAAGATGCTCTATACGTCCGATATCCGTCGTGAAATCGAGGAAAATCCCTGTATTTAAAACCGTGCCATATACATTTTTAATGAAATGAAGCTCATTCCAGATCGGTCCGATTTTGATCCCCTTATAAGCATTCACTAACGTCACATTCTGAATCGTTGCACTATCGCCAGAAAGCTGCTCAAACGTCCATGGATATACAATCGGCGTTATAGCTGATTGTTCTGGGTACCAAACCGATAGATTGGTTACTCCACTGGAAGGAGATAGCTGAATGAAGCTAGGCGCTTCTTCATCTCCCTTACCGCCGTAAGCGTCAAGAATGGTCCCTTTCACTTCCTTGTTAACATCATCAGGGCTTATCCAATCTCCGCGAAGCGTAACTCCAGTAGGAACAATTAGATTCCCGTTAATTCTGTAATGTCCCTCTGGAGCAAAAACAACGCCCCCTCCACGATTGCCCGCTGCATTTAATGCATCTTGAAAAGCCTGCGTATCATTTTTTATACCATCACCTTTAGCACCAAAATCCTTCACATTACTGTCCGCAATCACAACATCCTGTGTTGTGTAATTAGTGGGATATACTTTAGTCTGTGCATCTACAGCAGTTCTCAGTGTTTTGTTAATGGTCACCGAAGAGAGATAGAGCTCAGGATTATTGGCCGGAGCCCCTGCTCCACTTACGCCAATTCGAAAGTCCGCACCATTCGTACCATTCGCAAAATTAGCATCGCTTAATTTGAAGGTATACGTCTTCCAACTGTTCGTATTCTTGTAAGTGTACAATGGAGCATCTTTGAATGGTGCTGATTCCGTATCATACTGCAGCACCATGCTTCCGTTACCGCGATCATAATATTCTACCGTAACGAATACATCTTGCGTTTTGTTCTGAAATAAATAGTCATTATCTACATTAAAATAGAAATAAAGAATATTCTGCCCCGGATCACTTACGCTCACGGACTGATTGGTCCGCCAATAATCTTTACCGTCCAGAATACCCGATTGTAATCCCGTTGCAGGTCCATCCCCTGGTGATGCCGTAATTCCGTCTGATACAACTTGATTCCCCAGCTTGATACTTACGGCATTTTGTGTATCCGCTTTCAACTTCTTGGTAATCGTGATTGAAGCAACCTTTAAATCCTTATTAACAGCATCAATCCCTCCACCCTCGACGCTAAGCCGCATATCCGCATTGTTGGTACCGTTCGCGAAGCGGACATCTTTTAAGGTGAATGTTTTACTTTTCCAAGTCTTAGCGTCGCCATACTGAAACACTTCTCCATCCTTAAACGCTGAAGACTGTGCATCGTACTGCAGCAGGAATTTCCCACTGCCCTCATCATAATAATCAACAGTAACATCCACATCGTAATCATCACTGCTATACAAGAAATCATCATCTACATCTAGATAGATGTAACTAGTTCCTTGATCCTTAGCAGTCTCCCAATAAGTAGCCCCAGAAACTGTTCCAGTCTTCAATCCAACTGGTGAGTCTCCAGCTCTAGCAATAAGACCATCCTCTGTAGGTATTTCTCCAAAGCTGATATGCACGGCATCTGAAGCTGCCTTCGCTGTGCTTAGCGGAAATTGAATACAAGATACAAAGAGTAGAATTGCCAGTATCCGCGATAGCTGTACTTTAAGCTGTGAGCAGGATTGATGTGTACGCAAGTAACGCACCTCCAAGGATTTTATTTATTATTTCCTTAAAAAAGGGGAAGCCAGCCTATTACGGCGGCTTCCCCTTTGCCGTGAACCTTATTTTTTGGCAGCAAGATAAGCGTCTATTTGCTTCTGAGTTTCGGAAATAATTTTGTCTAGTCCGTTTTTCTTTTGAGTCTCTACATAATCGCTAACTGCTTTGTTAACATCCTTCACCATCCCGTATTCAATCGGTCTGCTGATCTCATCGGTGGCTTGATCGCGTTTAGCTAATTCATTCTTCATAGCATCTTCGGCAATAAACAGACCATCAATCGGTGAATTCACATTGTAAGATTGATTTGCGAAATCGGCTTCCTTCACCCAGAAATCTTTAGCATAGGTTGTAGTTGGACGCATGAATTGTGGTTTCCAGAACGCCCATTGTCCACCCCACTCCATGTAATTACTTGTAGATGACTGCATACCTTCTGGGTAATCTGCAGCTTCACCATTAAGGACATAGGTTTTGCCCTCAATACCGTATTGCAACAGATCATACAGCGTATGGTCAGTCTCTACCATATCGAGGAAACGCAGAACCCGGTCTGGGTGCTTGGAGTTTACATTGATCGCTACTACGTTAGCAAGTGCTGTACGGTTAACATATTTCTTGTCAGGGTACATGAGTGACATTCCTTGTTTGTAAGAAGCATCGGAGAACCCTGGATCTGCATACGCCCATTCGTGCGATGTTACGGTAAAGAGCAGTTTACCGTTTCTCCACTGATCTTCCGCACCTTCTTTATCAATCATGGCATCTCTGTTGATCAGTTTATCGTCATACCATTTCTTCGCCAGAAGAGAAGCTTCGAGGAAGAACGGCTGTTGTTCAACCGCTTGAATCTTAATACTTGGATCATTTAAATAGAAACCCAGACCATGGAAGTTGAGATCCACCCATTCATCGCGGATAAAATATAAGGATAACGGTGTAGTGCGGGACAGCTTCTCGTTCGGATAAGCCTTTTTCAGCTCACGAAGCAGATTGTCGACATCTTCAATCGTTTTAATGGAATCTGGTGCGATGTTAATGCCTGCTTTCTCGGCCAGATCGGAACGCCATCCTGCAAATTTACGTTCATTCATTTTCATTGTCCATGGAAGCCCTACGATTTGTCCGTTAACAGTTGCTGCTCCTAAAGTTCCTTGTTCTAGATATTTCTTCTCGAGATTAGGTGCATACTTAGGCAGCAAATCATTCAAAGCCATGTAAGAACCTTTAGCAGCCATTTGCTTATAGGAGAGCCAATCTCCATCAAAGTTCATATCCCAGTTATCCCCGGATGCGGCCATAACGAGCATCTTTTCCTTAAAGTCGCCAAAAGGAATGAAATTCACTGAGAACTTAACGTTTAGGCCTTTAGATTTCACGTAATCGCTGATCTTGGACCAAACCTCGTCTGTTGCTGCTTTTTTATCCCCGCCAAAATAGAATTTGAGCGTAACCTCATCTTCACCTTTTGCGGTTTCAGTGTTAGAACCCGTGTTGTCTTTACTTTGATTCCCTTCATTGGACGAAGTATTTCCGCCACCCGAGCTACATGCAGACATAATCAGTCCAAGCAATAACATTGCTATCAGGACGATCTGAAATCTACCCATGCGTTTGCGCATCCTAATCTCCCCTTATACCTTTAATTTATACTATACGACATAAGTCGACATAGTTAACCTTTAACTGCCCCAACCATCAGACCTTTAACAAAATAACGCTGCAGGAATGGATACAAGAAGATAATAGGTCCAATTGTTATAACTGTTAGCGCCATTTTGATAGACTCGGAAGGAATCTGCGCAGAAATCCGCTGCATAGCAGCCGCATTTCCGGAATTCTTCAAGAAATCGACATTAGAGATCAATGTACGTAATAGCAGTTGCAGCGGTTGAAGCTCTTGCTTATCTACGAACATTAATCCGAGGAACCAGTCATTCCAATACCCAAGAGCTACGAAAAGACCAACGGTCGCTAGAACCGGTAGAGCAAGTGGCATGATCAACCTGGAATAGATCCGGAATTCACCCGCACCGTCCATTTTTGCTGATTCATGCAAATCCTCTGGAATAGAAAGCATAAAGTTCCGAATAAGGAACATATTGAAGGCATTGCCCAGCGAAGGAAGAATTAGCGCCCAGATCGTATCTTTCAAGTGCAGGTATCTGACGATCACGATATACCATGGAACCAATCCCCCGCTAAAGAGCATAGTGATAATGACAAAGATAGAAAGAATATTCCGATATTTAAAAGAGCGTCTTGCCATAACATAAGCACCCATGCTCGTCAAGAATAACGATAAAATCGTTCCGACAATGGTAACGAATGTACTAACCCCATAGGCCTCAAAAATACGATTAGAGCCAAGAAGCAAGATGCGATATGAGTCAAAAGTTATCGTCTTCGGCCATAAAGAGTAGCCGTACTGCATAATATCTTTTTCTGTGCTCAGGGAGCCTGAGATCACCATTAAGAATGGAAACAGACATGCTAGGCTGAAAAGGCCGATGACCAGAGCGATAAAAAATTGGCTGAGCGAAAATTTTCTTGCTGACATCGTGTGGGATGACCTCCTTATAGTAGTTAAATGAGAGTATGCTTTAGAAAACTGACCTTTAGAATATCGCTGAGTCTTTATCGATCTTCCGTGCTGCATAGTTGCTGCTAAGCACTAAGAAGAAAGCAACAAAGGACTGTAGGAACCCCGCAGCGGAAGCCATCCCAATATCACCCGATTTTCGCAAGCTCCGATAGACGAAAGTGTCAATAACATCAGTGGTCGGGAAGAGTAGTGAAGCATCACCTACCATGGCATAGAACATTCCGAAATCTGCATTCATAATTCTTCCAACCGCTAACAAGGTTAGGATAATAATCGTTGGACGTAGCATCGGTATACTAATGTATCTGATTTGCTGCCATCTCGACGCTCCGTCTATAGAAGCAGCTTCATAATAGGAACTGTCAATAGAGGTTAACGCGGCCAGATATATAATTGTGCCATAGCCGGTGATCTTCCAACGGGCAGCAATGGTTAAGATCGCCGGCCATAGTTCATCCCGACTGTAGAAGTCAACCGGTTGTAGATGTAGGTACTCCAGGAAGCGATTAATCGCTCCATTCTCATAGTTCATCAGATTATAAGCGAATACGCCTACGACAATCCAGGAGATAAAGAACGGTAAAAAGGTTAAGGATTGCGTAATTCTTTTGAAATACTTATTGCGCATTTCATTCAGCAGTAGCGCAAACCCAACTTCAAAAACTAGCCCTACTGCTATGAAAAGAGCATTCAAAAGAATCGTGTTTCGAATGGCTCGAAAAGCCACAGGTGATGAAAATACATAATCAAAGTTGCTGAACAGCGGGTCCATCCAATCACTTCCAAAAATCCCTTTGGAGAAATCAAAATTCTTGAAGGCGATTACAAGACCCGCCAGCGGCAGATAGTTAAAGAGCAGGAACAGTACCCCAACGGGTAAGAACATGAGCAGTAAGGTGCGATTTTTGTAAAGTTCCTTGAACACTCCATTTAGTTTCATATCGATTTCCCTTTCGCTGTTTGGATAAGTTAATTGTAAAAGAGTGGATATGCACTTACTATGAGTCAATCTTGCACTTTGTTGTTTCATTTTTATCCTGATCCTGATCCTCAAGATAAGCTAATAACTGTTTGAAAATAAAAGTAGCGATTCTCCGAGACGGAAGAATCGCTACTTTATAAGATTTGTACTGTTGGATTAGATAAGACTACTATCGAATCTCATCTGTCTTGGATAATTCTTCGTCCACTTTCATAGGATGACGCAATAAAATGCGTGTACCTCCTCCTGCACCGATCTGAATTTGGAGCTTATACTCATTCCCAAAATACAGCCTCAGACGGTCATTCACATTTCTTAACCCCACTCCCCGCCGGGTTGCTGTATACATTTCCTCCTCTGGGTGCTCATGATCCAGTTCGTCAATGATACTTTGTGGAATGCCTTTACCATTATCCGCAATCTCGATGATCATGTCCTCATCTTCACAGCTAGCAGAAATAATGATCTTCCCCTTCTCAAAATCACTCCGAACACTATGTTGGATCGCATTCTCTACTAAAGGCTGTAGCAAGAGTCGAAGGAAGGGGTAATCTAGCAACTCTTCATCTATGGAATATAGAATTCGGATAGTTTTGCCCATTCGAGCCTGTTCAATAAGCACATAGGCTTTTACTTGCTCTATCTCACGCCGTAGCGTAGTGATCTCTTTCCCTTGATTCAGACTCAGCCGAAGTAAATTTCCCAATGCAGATACCATTTCGCTGATGTCACTACGCCCGTGGTTTTCTGCCTTCCAACGAATAGATTCAAGTGTATTATAGAGAAAATGTGGGTTGATCTGGTGGCTGAGCACTTGAAATTCCAATGCCTTCTTTTTTCGCTCGGATCGCCAAGCTTCCTGAATCAGCACGTCAATTCGTTTGACAAGGCTACCGACGCCCCGATACAACCAACCCACTTCATCATTTCTTGGCGAAGTCAACGCTTCGGTTTGGAAATCCCCCTCCTCCATTCTCCGCATAAGTCTTACTAAACGGGCGATAGGTTGGGTGAAATACACCGTAATGTAAAACACGACGGCGAAACAGCAAACAAGATAAATGAACAGGAAAATGATCAACAAGCGAGTCATGTCATCACTCGTTCCGGTCAGTTCCTTCAATAACGTCAGACTAACAATCGCCCAAGGCTCACTGTCCAAGCTGACATATGTAGTAAGATACTTATGCCCGTCAATCTTGATCGTTTGTGAGCCCTCCGGATTTTTTTGAAGATGGGAAACGAACGAATTCGAAGGGAATCGGCTGCCTGCCCATTCATTAGAAGAAGAATCATAATAAACGGTTCCATCACGATTCATGAGTAACAGTTTCTGATTTTTCAATTGCTCAGTGGGTGAGAAGTAGCGCTTCAAATGATCCTCTGAGACTTCTGTAACGACCATACCTCGGGGCTTTCGGTCATAGAGACCTGAAAAGCGCTTGATATACCCTAGCAGAGGGCGACCGTATTTGCCCTGCTTTGGCATAAACAACTCCCACATTGGACCTACAGTTTCTTGAGAACGCTTAAACCAATCCTCTGAGGTAATATCTACTGCTTCTCCCAATGTATTCATATAAGAAGGATAAAGCGAAGGATTCATAGGATAAACCCGTACTCGGAAAGCGTCGATTTGTGGAGTGGCCTGATAGAGTACAGTAAGTAGATTTACCGTGAACTCCTCTTCTTCAACAGAATTGGCGGGTGGATCAATTAGTAGATCTTGCACACGTTTGTTACCGATTAGAGTATTGACCTGATCATTAAGTGTATTTAGATAAATCTCAAAATTTTTAGTTGCTTGCTGGAGGTAGCTCAGTGAAATCTTCGTATTCGTATTCGTGATGCCCTCAATTGATTTGATATGTGCAAAGTAAGCAAAAATTAAAAACGGCACAATAATGATCATAAAAAACACCAATATTATACGGTTTCTTAACGATGCACCCAGACGCAGAGTGAAACGATTCATAACATTACTCCCCTTCACAGCATATCGACAATAATCACCGCAAAAATTTGTGATCCACTCATTGTGGCAAAAAATGCATTTACTATAATTAGGCTGTAGCATTCATCATCTAATGGAAAAGAGGAACCGTATTGACTGGAGCTAGCAAAACTGTTGTACATGTCGTCTCTCACACTCACTGGGATCGGGAATGGTATATGCCCTATGAAGCCCATCATGTCAAGCTTATTGAAACTATAGATTCTTTGATCGACACGTTTGAATGCGACCCGGATTTTAAGAGCTTTTATCTAGATGGACAAACCATAGTTGTAGAAGATTATTTGCAGGTTTATCCTGAGAAGCGTGAGCTGATCCAGAGACTGTGCGATGAAGGTAAGCTCTCTCTTGGGCCATGGTACATTCTTCAAGACGAATTCTTAACGAGCGGTGAAGCAAATGTTCGTAACTTGCAAATTGGACATCGTGATGCAAAGACATTCGGACCCATCTCTAAGATCGGCTACTTCCCGGATTCTTTTGGTAATATGGGCCAAGCTGCGCAGCTACTACAGCAAGCTGGAATCGATACTGCAGTCTTCGGCAGAGGGGTAAAAGCCACTGGGTTCAACAATCGTGTGGAAGATACCTCAGGCCTGGAATCTCCATACTCTGAGCTGATCTGGCAATCTCCTGATGACTCCAAAGTGCTAGGTATTCTATTTGCGAATTGGTACAACAACGGCATGGAGATCCCTGTAGATCCTGACACAGCCAAAAGTTATTGGGACCATCGCCTTGCACGCGCCAGACAATACGCTTCCACCCGGCACTTACTTCTCATGAATGGTTGTGATCACCAGCCCATCCAAACTGATTTGTCAGAAGCCTTACGAGTTGCGAGTGAATTATATCCAGACTGTGATTTCATTCATTCTAACTATGATGATTATGTAAAGGCCGTTAAAGATGAGCTTCCCGATGACCTGACCCTTACTACGGGAGAGCTGCGCGGGCAACATACAGATGGCTGGTACTCACTGGTAAATACGGCTTCAGCAAGGGTATATATCAAGCAGCTTAACCAACAGAACCAGACCTTGCTTGAAAAAATAGCTGAGCCATTAGCCGCTCTAGCACAAGGATTAGGCAAACCTTATCCGCACGCTCTGCTGCAATATGCTTGGAAGACACTAATGCAGAACCATCCGCATGACAGCATTTGCGGCTGCAGCGTAGATGAAGTTTACCATGAGATGAAGACTCGCTTTGCAAAAAGCATGGAGGTTGGAGCAGCCCTCATTGCTGGCAGTGCCAAATTCATCAGTGATAAGGTCGATACCTCTGTCTTCGCATCATTTGGAGAACATGCCACACCGTTCGTGGTTTACAATACTAGCGGCTATAGCAGCAGCAACATAGTGTCCTTGGAAATAGAATGGTCTCACCGCTTCTTCAATCAAAGTGAAGATCCGGGTGCTGTGTTTAAACAAGTCTCTGACAGAACACACAGCGAAGGCTACCTGCTCAACTACCAAGGAGACCGTATTGACTGCACGGCTGAAGATCTTGGGGTTCGCTTCGGTTACGAGCTGCCAAACGATAAATTCAGACAGCCTTATATGGCGCGTGCTTTACGTCTAACCTTTGAGGCGAAATGGCTTCCTGCCCTAGGTCTGGCAGCTTTTGCTTGGATTCCCACAAAAGACTCACAGTTAACGGAGACTTTATCTGACACATTAGTCACCGATGACTTCACTATGGAGAATGAATACCTTCGAGTCAGTGTGGCGCAAGATGGAAGCTTCTCTATGTTCGACAAAACCAGCGACCAGCTATACAGCGGTCTTGGTGTGTATGAAGATGTAGGTGACATAGGGAATGAATACATTTTCAAACAACCCGTAGGTGATGTAGCCATAACTACACGTGGCATACCTGCTGAAATTCGCCTGACGGAAAATGCGCCTTACCGTGCTGCTTTTGAAATTAGACACACACTAGAAGTTCCGGTCTCAGCCGATGAACAGTTACAGCAGGAAGTAGAAACTATGGTAGAGTTCCGGCAGCGGAAGTCGGTCCGGTCGCAGCAGCTTGTCCCTTTGAATATTGTGACTCGTATCCGTCTGGAGCGTGAAGGTCATTCCTTACAAGTGCATACTCGTATCGATAATACCGCTAAGGACCACCGCCTCCGTGTTCTGCTACCGTCTGGCGTTAAGACAGCGGTTCATTATGCCGATTCCGTCTTTGAAGTCGCGGAGCGCAAAACCGTACCTGCACCTGAATGGGAGAACCCTAGCAACTGTCAGCATATGCAATCGTTCGTAGATGTACATACCGGTGGTCGCGGCTTGACCGCAGCCGGTAAAGGTCTGAATGAGTATGAAGTGTTGCAGGATGATGAAGGTACCATTGCCCTAACCCTTCTTCGTTCCATAGGAGAGCTTGGCGACTGGGGTGTCTTCCATACCCCTGATGCTCAATGTCTTGGCGAGAATGAAGTAGAGTGGAGTCTTATCCCACATGGCGGTGATGACAACCGCTTTACTGCCTACTGTGAAGCCTATCGTTTTGCTGTTCCGGTCACCACTGTTCAGACCGGTATTCATGAAGGTGTACTTCCTCCTATCCACAATTTTCTGGAATGGGAAGGCAAAGGTATGGCATTTTCCAATTTAAAAATCAATGAAGATCGTAGTGATGTGATGGCACGTTGGTATAATCTCGCCAACACACCATCCGAACTAAAGATTCATAGCAGTGAGAATGCCGAATTGTACCTCAGTAACATCATGGAGGAGAAGACATCTGATGTACTGTCACTGCCGCTTCCGGTAAGTAAGGCGGAAATTGTGACAATAGGAATCACAACTTCTTAAACCCTCTCACTTGCAAATATCCAGGCAGCCCGATTCTACTGAACCGAGTAGCCTGGATTCTTTATTCTTCAGCAATGCCTAGCTGTCTTCTGAAATCCTTAGGGGTGCAGCCTACCTGTTTTTTAAATAGCTTTGAGAAATGAACCGGGTCTTTGTAGCCGACCTGATAGGATATTTGATAAATTTTAAACTGCACATCATACAACATTTCTTTTGCTTTTTTAATACGGATCTCTGTTAAATATTCGAGAAAGGTCATATGAAGTTCTTTCTTAAAAAGTTTACTAAGCCATACCGGAGTCACATGAACTGCTGAAGCTACGATTTGCAGCGTCAGACTTTCGGCATAATCACGATGCAGAATCTTTTCAGCCTCGCTGACAATTTGACTGGGGGTATGCGATAGCTTGCGGAAATCGGCAGCAATCTCATGCAGGAAGATTTCTGTCTGTACACGAAGTGCTTGCAAGGTATCATATTGCTCCAATAGCTCCCATACAGCAATCGGATTATTTTTCCAATTCTTAAGAACGGTCCCCTCCGCTCCTCGCCGAAACACTTCGAAGAGCCATTCAAAAATTTTCTGCTGAATATCCCTCAATTGTGTGAGCTGCCAAGACTGTATCATCTCGATAAAGTTATCCATCGCTCGAGATATCTCTTCGTCCGAACCATATCGGACTAAATCAAGCATTTCTTCCGGACTTTGAAGCGACAGGTTATCAATCTCGCCATCATAGAACAAACCCTGCTCAGTGAACAATCTATTGCCTCCATAAACCGCCTTTTGCTCCATTACACTCACAGCCTCAATGTACATATGATGCAAGTTCCTCGTATTACCAGGTTTAGTCAGCATTCCTGCACTTGCAGTGATTTTGACGAAATCATTGATTCTTTGAATGAACAATTGTGCCATGCTCTGCGCGATATCCGTCTGCTCTTGCGAGAGACTTCCTAACACAATAATCCAGCGGTTAAAACGATCCTTATAGAGTGCTGACGGGTGCGCATATTCCTCTTCAAGCGTCTGGTGTAACACATTACCGATCCCAAAAAGAATCAGTTCTTTCTCATGCGGGTTTTTATTCTCTATTGCCTTTAGATTATCCGCCTCAACAACAATCAGCATCATAGGTTCCTTCAACATCCATTCCAGATCAAGCGTTTGAAGACGGTGGTATCTGCGCATTTCAAGATTGGGATCATAGATCTGCTCGATCATTTCGTTCAGCAATTCCTCACGCATTTTGGTGATCGCGAAAACCGCCTGATTCTTAAGCATCTGCCGGTTGCGATAATCCATTTTCTTTTTATTGATATTCTCTATTGATTTATCTACCATTTTACCAAGTTCATCCAGATTGATCGGTTTCAAAATATAATCGCATACTCCTATTTTCATAGCCTGCTTGACCAGTTCAAAATCATCATAACCACTTACAATAATCTTTTCAGGCTTATAGTCCTCTTCGGTAGATAAGGCGCTAAGAAATTCAAGACCAGACATGCGGTTCATCTTGATATCTGTAACAATCAGAGCGGGCTGGCTCTCAAGAGCCATGTGCAGGGCTACATCACCGTCATCCGCAACAAGAACCTCTGTAATATTGTAATCCTCCCAATGAAAGCGATTCCGCAAACCTTCACGAATCTCATATTCATCATCCACTATAAGAACACTAAGCATCTGTTCTACCTCCTGATCCACATAAAATTACATCCGTATCTATGCAACATTATTCTTTAGTTTCATAGTACTCGACACCGATTAGGATTGCACGGAGGTAATCCATAACTTTTATGAGTGGATATTAAATTGCTCTTTAAAATACACAGAGAGAACAAAAAAAGCCGACAGATTAGCTCTGCCGACTTCTTACTCATTTCTTCACTTGTATTAAAGCTCAACGATCTTCGTTGCAACATTATTGCAAAATTCCCGATCATGCTCCACAAAAACAAGAGTCGGCGTGTATTCAAGCAACAGCTCTTCAATTTGCATCCGGGAAATAACATCAATAAAATTAAGCGGTTCATCCCACACATACAAATGGGCTTTCTCGCTTAGACTCTTAGCAATTAGAACTTTCTTCTTTTGGCCGCCGCTGTACATAGATATATCTTTTTCGAATTGTACTCTAGAGAAATCTAGTTTTCTTAAAATTGATTTAAACAGACTCTCGTCAATTCCATTATCTCTGGCATAGTCAGATAAATTACCCTGTAAATCAGAAGTATCTTGTGATACGTAGGAAATGATAAGTTGGGCATCTTTTTTTAAGGCGCCTGTATACTCCATATCCTCACCACAGATCAGTTTAATGATACTCGATTTTCCTGAACCGTTTTTACCCGACAGTGCAATTCGTTCCCCCTGCTCAATAGTAAAGCTTATGTCCGGGCAAACCATCTTCTCACCATAAAAGACTGATATACTGTCTAATTCAGCGAGATGTTGTTTATGATAATCAAGCTGCTTAATTTCAAGATTCTCAGAATTTTCAATGTTTTTAAGAAGCTTTGACTTTTCGTTGATGGCAGAATGTTGTCTTTGCTCGATAGCTTTAGAGCGTTTCATCATTTTTGCAGCTTTGTGACCAATGTATCCTTTATCCACCTTAGAGCCGGAATTTCTCGTCCCGTTTTTGGTTTTTTCCACTTCATGTGACCAGTTACCAGTCCGTTTAGAAGAGGCGGATAAGCGTTTAATATCTCTTCTGAGTTTCTCGTCCTCTGCTAGCTCAAAGTTATCTTGTCTAGTTTTATTCTCCCACCAGCTGGAAAAATTGCCTTTTTGAATTTCTATATTGGTCTTATTGATGGACAAAATATGGTCTACACAATTATCTAGAAAGGATCTGTCGTGAGAGACCAGAATATATCCACTTTTCGTATTGAGATAATCACTGACTAGCTTTCTTACCGTCATGTCCAGATGATTGGTAGGTTCATCGATTAACAGGAAACTATTTTCCTTAATGAATAATGTGGCTAACAGCACTTTCGTTTGCTCTCCGTTAGACAATGAATCAAAGGGCCGATATAACACATCCTCAGATACCTTTAACAGTGAGAGCTCACGCATTAATTTCCAATGAATATAATCGGGAAAAATCTCGCTGATCACATCAATGGTATTAAGCGCCTTGTTATCTACCTGAAAAGGGAAATATTCAAAGCTGACATGCGCAGAAATATTTCCGCTGTACTCATATTTTCCAAGCAATAAACTCAGAAATGTAGTCTTCCCTCTACCATTTCTTCCAGTAAACCCTAATTTCCAATCCGTATCGATTTGAAAGTTTACATTCTCAAAGATGTTATCATAACTGCCTTCATAGGCAAAGGTTAGATTGGTAACATTTATTAATGACATATAAATATCCTCCTGTAATAAAAAATAAAAGCCACAAGAAAGTTACTTTCTTGTGACTCAAATAAATACAGCAAACCTAGCCCCAAATGGAGTTAGATAAGGATATATTGTTCGAGTGAAAAGAAGTAGTAACTTTCTTGCATACAAAAAATAAAACAAACGAAATAAACCGTTTTGTTGTTTTATTCATCATAGGTCGCAAGAGTAGTTACTACACTATACTTTTCAACTCCGATCATTAATTTGTATTCATGTTATCATGCCGATTCGTTTTTTTCAACTTTCTTCCCTTAATCCGTCAAAATACGATTTCATTTATTCTCCAATATATAAGGTTATAAGCTTATTCCTTATGCTAATTCTAATTCATCAGCCGAAGGGCCATAAAGACCCGGCACTGGTATATTTAGAAGTCGGAAGTATACACCAAGCTGTGCCCGATGGTGAATCATGTGATTTAATCCAATGGTACGAAGCGCGGCTGCCCGTGACTGACGGCGAATGATCTCTGCTCCATTACGCAGCGTCCACTCTGCACCAAGCGTCTCCACATTGCTTCCGGAAATTAATTGTTCAATCTTGCGAGCACTCATGTCGAACTCCTGCAGAACCGCGGCAGGGCTCTCCAGCGCTTCTCGTCGATATGGCACAGATGCCAAATCAAACTCTGAGTGAAGAAGAATAGCTGATTGCCAGTTTAGCAGATTAACGAGGTGTGTTGACAGTCCACCAAGACTCATTGACTTTTCGTGCGGTTTCCATGTCATATGCTCCTGCGTCAGCTTTTCCAGCATACGGCGAGTACCAGCTAACTCCTGCAAAACATCCCCGATGATCAGATCTTTATCCATTCCGCTATCTCCTCTCAAAAATGGAGTACCATCTAAAGTTATTCGAAGTGAATCACACTTAAGTTTTTCGACGATACCTTCTTCTAGGATTTCTTTTAGTCCTTGAAAAGGTCTTCAAAACACACCGACGGTTCGGACTGAGTTGTCCTTATTTCGATGATTTATAGCTTTTCACCGTCCAATCGGACTCAGTAGCAGTTATCTCCTTAAAAAACACCGATTCTGTGCTGTTACAGTGTAATAAGAGCTAAGTGGTCCGATACGGGGTATTTAAAGAAAAAAACGAATTTGTTAGAGTATTTAGATACTCTCCACTAACTGCATAGTCGTAACACATGTGTTATCACTCTTAAACGTGGATAGCTCAGCTTTCGCTTTTACACCATCCTGTTCTATCGTTATGCTATATTTCTTATCCCGAGGTAACCAAAGATCAATGAAGCCGTTAGATTGGGACTTCATGGTTTGATCCACAATCACATTGCCATCAGTATCTTCGATATAAACACTAAACTCTTGTTCCGTTAATTCCCCTTGGCATCCAGTCAAGCTGTGGGTTGCACAGGGGTGTGTAGCCTTAACGTACGGCGCGATGGAAACAAAAAACTCATCTTTGGGTAAGTCATATTTTGTCGATTTATTATTGCTGTCGGTCACAATGAGCTGCTCTGAAGTGATAGAAGCAGATAGGTTTTTCATGCCGCTTGAACTATATTCCTGTACTAATTGCTTAACATTAGAGGTATCACTTGCCGCAGGTGTCTCTTTATCGTTCCCTCCCACAACCAAATATGCCCCTAAAGCAACTACAACAACAGCTCCAGAAGCTATCCAAGTTTTTCTCCTCATGATATTCATCCCCTTCTCTTTGTTAACTGATCCCAAGGCTTTGATATCGTACTCTCCGATTCAATTATTCTCATTACACCAACAGTTCACATATGTTTTCTATTATATCATTATTACATTATCATATGTTCGGACAATTACCTCGTCAAAATAGTGAATATTCACGAAATCTTTACATTGATGTTAATAGAGCAATAAAAAAAAGGCTTCCTCTGGTTATTCACCGAGAAGAAGCCTTACATCTTGTTACATGGTTTAAGCTTGCAAACTATTTACTAGATCACGAACGACTTCGGCTAGCGGAGTGGCAGGACGATTCAGTATTTTCTCCAGATCACCACTTTCAATATCCAGCCATCCTTCGCGAATACCACGTTGAATCGCCACAACGAATGGCAGAGCAGCTTCTGGTACACCGACTTCAGCCATAATTTTCACATAAGCTTCGTCGTCAACCTGCAGCACTTTGATTTCTTTACCAATTACACCACTTACAATTTCAGTCAGTTCTTCTTGTGTTAAAGGTTTGCCAGACAATTCATAAATGGTATTCTCATGTCCATCCCCTGTTAGAACATTAGCAGCAGCTTCTGCATAATCTCCACGTGCAGCCCAGCCAACTTTACCGCTACCGGCAGAAGTTACCCATGGGGCACCTGCTACTGCTCCTTGAATAGATCCAACCTCATTCTCCATATACCAATTGTTGCGAAGGAAGCTGTAAGGAATTCCGGTTGCTCGAATGGCCTCTTCTGTTACACGGTGTACTTCAGCAAGGAACAGCTCACTCTTCTCTGCATGTCCTACGCTTGTATAAGCAATGAATCCAACACCTGCTTTGGCGGCAGCATCAATAGCTGCTTTATGTTGGCGAATCCGAGTCTCGTTATCTCCATCTGAAGATACAATTAGCAGTCGATCCACACCGGCAAAGGCTACATCCAGTGTCTCCGGTTTATCAAAGTCCCCTTGGCGGACTTCCACTCCACGCGCTTTCAGAGCACTTGCTTTATCTGGATTCCGAACACTAACTACAAGATCCCCTGCGGACACACTTTTAAATAGTGATTCTATAACTAATGATCCGAAATGACCTGTTGCACCTGTAATAGCTATTTTCATGTTGATTGCCTCCTCAAATTAGGATTGTAATAATCCATTTAATAATAATTGTTAACCTGTAACTATTGTAGTTACATTTAAAAAGAATGTCAACTCCTTTATATTTCTAGCCTTCTTAAACCTAATAAATACAAATAACCCTCGCTGTTTCCGGTTGGAATACAGCGAGGGCTTGAATGAATATCTCAGCTCCATATTAACTTAATAATTGTCCCTTTACCTGCTTGACTCTCAACAACAATCTGACCACCCATGCATTCGATCAATCCTTTAGAGATCGCCATGCCGAGACCAGAACCATTGGAGGTAGTTGCTGTATCCGTACCACGATAATATCGCTCAAATAGCCGAATCATTGTTTCTTCATCCATTCCATCACCGTCGTCGGCAAATTGAATGATATATCCGCTGTCCTTACCTTTAAGAATTAGCGAGACAGTTAGCTTGGTGTCTGGTGGGTTATGGAGCAGCGCATTCGCAGTTAAATTGTTGACAACCCTATCTAACCAAGGCGTATACAATTGAGCTCTAACTTCGGTATGTGCAGGGTGAAATACAATTCGCTGCTTCCCATAAGCAGGATTGGCAGCAGCCTGATCGAGAGCCTGTTTCAGCCAAGTGTTTAATTCAACTTCCATCAATTCAGGCGGTTTAATTCCTGACTTTAGACGATAGGTCATCGCAAGATCACTGATCAGCATGTCCATATGAGCCGATTTATCTAGCATCGTTGCCGTAAACTTACGGACTTCCTCATTTGACCAATCATATGAGGGCTCCGCCAGTAAATGGGCATATCCTGTGATAGAGGATAATGGGGTTTTCAAATCATGAGTAACACCGGCAATCCATTCCTCACGTAAGCTCTCCGTCTCCTCCCGCATCATTTGATCTCTCTTCAAGGTTGCCGATAATTTCTCAATCGAAACCATTACATCAGCAAAAACACGGAATCTTCGTCTCCATTTCCCGGCGGGTGTTCGACTGCGGCGATGTCCTTTTCGATCCATAGGTTCTGTATAAATTGCATTTCCGATGGAATCCAGCCATACGAGCATATGTAGCATAGGTGCACCAAAACGATGTGCTTGCCATAAGGAGAGCAACACGAACGCGATCAATAAAGCGATAAGCATGACAGAAGAGCCGATGATTACTACTTTAACCTCTTCAGGTACCCAAACAGTTTTTCCTGGATCTGTTCCTTTGATATTAGGTTCTCCAATGATCCAGGTACGACCTGACTCCTTATCAAAAGAAGATAGCACATGGTAGCCATATCGATCACTGTACATTGTGCGAAGTGCTAGCTCTGGGACGGAATACTCGGTGGGGATCATATTTGGTCTGTTATACGAAAGCATTTCCTTGCCTGACGAATCTATAAGTTGAACAAAAGCCTGTGCCGATTTAATCTCTTTTTCAAGATCCTCTGGAAGTAACGACTCCCCATTTACATCTGTGAATGAAGCTTCCTTCACTTTCTTTAGTAGAGGATCTAATACATTAGGTGCACCATATACCAGTGTGAACTGCTTACCATTCTTTTCTTGAATCCAAAGGGCCAGTTGATAAGGAAACGGCTGAGCACCCATCCAATAGGCAACTACTTCTCCAGGACCATAATGATTAGGTACATCTTTAGGTGTATTATAGGCACTTTCAACTTGCCCATCTTCATTAAGACTTTGTAGCCAGCCTTTATTTTTCTTCACTTGTTCCAGTAAACTTGGGGCAAAATGTATCCCATCCTCATCAATCTTAGATGATTCCACCAATTGCTCAAGACCAACATTGGCAAAATCACGCGTGAGGCTGATATCAAGAAACCGCAGTAGGATCCAAGTCAGCGTTACAGCAGATATAGAGAGAACTACTACACCTGTAATTGCAAGCTGCAGTACAAACTTTAACGTTAGCCGTCGCTTGATATTCATGACATAAACAACCCTTGGCGTTCTACTTTAACTAGCTTGTAACCAAGACCTCTAACGTTAACGATAAATTTCGGATCAGATGGGTCAGCTTCAATCCGTTCTCTAATACGGTGAATGTGTACCATGACCGTGTTATCGTCACTTAACGATTCTTCACCCCAAACTCTTTCATATAATTCGCTTTTGCTGAAGATTTGATTGGGATGTTTGCATAAGAACAAGAGCAACTGAAATACAAGGGCTGGACAAGAGACCGACTCTCCCTCAACCAGCAGCTCCCCTGCTGCTTCATCTAGTTTAAATCTCCCGTAATCGTAAACGTTCGAAGATTTACTAAGAACGGGCCCCGCTTTCTTTTCAGCACTGTTATAGGTCGGCGAACTCAAGTACCTCCGCAGCTGCGCTCTTATACGAGCAACCACTTCGAGTGGATTAAAGGGCTTGGTGATATAATCATCTCCCCCTATAGCAAATCCAGTCAGCTTATCAAAATCAGAGGTTCGAGCAGTAAGAAATAAGATAGGTGCGTCCGTCGTCTGCCGAATAAAAGGACAGATCTCAATACCACTGCGTCCCGGCAGCATTACATCCAATACAATCAAATCGTATTTTTTGGCTTCACAGGCCCTAATAGCTTCTTCACCCGTTACCACAGTATCAATATTTATATAACCTTCCTTACGCAGCACTGTTTCCATAATCTCCAAAAGCGATTGTTCATCATCCACAAGCAAAATCGAAGCTTCATTCATTGTGAAATTCCCTTTCCGAATAACCGATGTATTTATCATCATAGCATGATTTTTTACGCGATCAATCGCACGTTCCTTAACGGAAGCTTAATTCGTATTCGTCTACTCCTCAAAAAGTTAAGAGCGTATTAATACTGCGTTTCAGAAGAGCTAAGACTCATTTGCTACAATTTAACTATTGGGAGGTGATATTCTTGAAAAACAGCTCTAAGAAGATTTTCAATAAACCGGGAATGTCAGCAAAAACAGCTTTGGCAATTGGATTTCTTACCTTGCTATTAACAGCTTGTGGAGGAGGAAAAGCGGAAATGAATGATAGAGAATCAAAAGAATCAGTGTTCCTGCCTGATAATCTGCCAAAATTTCTACTTAAAGGGAACTATAAAGAAATGTATTCCCACTTCAGTCAGCCTTTGAAGGATGAGGTGAGTGAAGCTGAATTAGCTGAGACCGCTAAGGAATTCACTAAGGATATACAAACACTGAACAAGGCTTCCGCTATGCAGCTTAATGGATTTGATCGACGTACATGGGTCAGTGATACGGGTAATAAAGGGCTTATCGGAATGTTTGATCCGGATGGAACCATTTCATTAATCCAGATTCAAGAACTGACAGCTTCCCCTGAAACCGACATGAAGCTTAGTAAGCATGAATATGCATTGCCGTTCCAAGGGGACTGGTTTGTATTTTGGGGCGGAGCGAATGTACTTGTGAATTATCACTATGAAATAGAAATTCAGCGTTACGCTTATGATTTCATCCAAGCCAAGAATAACTACTCTTATAAAGGAGATCCGCTGAAAAACAAAAGCTATTATGCCTTTGGGACAAATATTCTCGCCCCTGCGGATGGCACTATCGTATCAGTCGTGAATGATATTAAGGATAATGAACCTGTCGGTGTCATGAATCCAAACCAAGCAACCGGCAATAACGTGGTCATTGATCACGGAGGCGAATACAGTCATCTGGCTCATCTCAAAAAAGGTTCAATCACAGTTAAGCCGGGCGATAAAGTTAAAAAAGGCGATATCATTGGGCTGACAGGTAACTCGGGTAACACTAGCGAGCCCCATTTACATTTCCAGATCTCAGACGGCGTAGATTTGTTCAACTCTCGTTCTATCCCTGTTAGATGGGAGAAAGGATTGAAGCCGATCCAAGGCGAGACGATTAGTGCTGCTGAATAGCGATCATTGTTGATGGTAAAGGTTGTCTCCCCAGATGAGTATCAGATGAGACAACCTTTACCTACGCAGGTATACATATAATTCGATCCTTTTACAAATATTAATAGACCTATAGTGACGAACAATGGAGCTCTTTTAATGAAGAATGGATGTGTTAAATAAGATGTCTTTACTCCTAGGGTCACATGTATCCATGACAGGACCAAAGATGCTCCTTCGAGCTAGTGAAGAGGCAGCATCTTATGGAGCGACCACTTTCCTAATTTATACCGGTGCCCCTCATAATACACGTCGCAAACCCATTGATGCTTTGAATATTGAAGCTGGACAAGCTCACATGAAAGTTAACGGCATTTCTAATATTGTTGTGCATGCTCCGTTTATTGTTAATTTAGGAAATACGTTATCTGCACAGGTCTTTGAGCACAGTATTACGTTTCTTCAATCAGAAATTATAAGAACCGAAGCTTTAGGCTCTACACAGATTGTCCTCCATCCCGGTTCCCATGTTGGTGCTGGCCCACAGGCCGGAATCTCTCGGATCGTGGAAGGCTTGAACGAAGTACTGTCAGATAAACGGAATGTTCAGATTTCATTAGAAACCATGGCGGGAAAAGGCAGTGAGTGTGGTGTCTCTTTTGAGGAACTTGCGGCTATTATTGATGGAGTGACATACAATGAGCGGTTGTCGATTTGTTTGGATACATGCCATATTCATGATGCTGGTTATAATGTAAGAGAAGATTTTGATGGCATATTGGATCAATTCGATCGCGTAATTGGAATAGAGCGCCTAAAGGTCATTCACATAAATGATTCAAAGAATATCATGGGCTCACGAAAAGACCGGCACGAAAATATCGGACATGGATATATTGGCCTTCAGGCACTGCGATATGTAGTCCACCATCCTCAACTATCGACCATTCCCAAACTCCTAGAGACCCCCTCCATTGGTGAAAAAAAATATGTCAATGCACCTTATAAGCATGAGATATCCTTGTTAAGAGGGGAAACTGATGAGCCTATAAAAAAATAAAAAACCGCAAAAAAATGCGGCCTCTATCAATATAATCAATTATTCTTTGGTAGGATTTTTTGTAGCAGATGCGGTTTCATTCGCTTGGATCTTATTTAGAGCGTTTTTCTTCGCGGTTAACTCTTTTGAGAGATCAGATTGCAAACGATTTAAGGTCTTTACCTCATCATTCAGCTTTTTGATACGGGTCATTTTACTACTTAAATCCGTGTGCGACTTGCTAAATTTCATATCCTGTTCTAATTGATTAATTTTGAATTTGGATTTTTCTTTTTTGTTCTGCGTGTTCTTGATTTTGTTTTCAAGCTCCGTAATTTCTTGTTGAAATTTATTGATCATTGGTTTAGTAAAATTAATTGCCATTCTTACACCTCATATCATATTGTGTTGCTGAGAGATTATTCTACTATAAAAAGACCAAAAAAGCACACTCAATTGAGTATGCTTTGCAGGTTCGTACTTTTTAAAAATAATCAGAGAAATAAGGATGCTCTGGTCTAATCAATCCTTCAAGTAAAAGAATCGTGGCTTCATCAGTCTGAATACGGCCGATTCTAGCCAAGTAGGTTGGCCGCTTATAACCCATTAACATCGTAGTTAAGGTAGGAATATCAATCGTAAGTGAAGGATTTACGCCCCCTTGTTGTAAGGTCCCCTTCCCTTCTTTATCTACGGTTAACGTAAAGGTACCTCGGTTCCATTCCAGCATTGGATCGCTCAAGTTAAAAATAAGCGTACAATCCTTATCCTGACGTTTAAACGGATACTGATCAATAAATAATTGAACATCCACAATCCGAGCCATAAAATATGGAGCTATCGTTTCCTTGATGTCCCCATCATCTAATATAAATGACAACGGTTCCCCTTTATAAATATCCCCTTTGACCAGCTTAATCATTGAAAAATGCGCACTTATAAAATTCCATAACCCCGTTCGAGCTTCTTCGTTAATGTATACCATTTCTTTAATATAGAAGATCTCCTCGGCAATCCAATATAACAAATATCCCATGGGTAAATCATCGTGATTATAATAAATCCCCACTGTCATATCATCTAAATCCCACCGCAAATATTCTTCCCACGCTAACTCATTACGAATCATCGCGCCATGATGCTGCACTGCAAACTGATCATAGATCACTTTGATGTCCGGATGTTCAATGTTTACTCGTTCTACGTTTCCTGGAACATTTCTTTGTTTGGGTAGCTGGGTATCCGGTACTTCAAATGATATTTTGTCGGTGATGATTTCCCAGCCTTTTCTTCTATAATAAGGGATTGAATACGGATAAAGATAAGATATCGATTGTTTACGATCCCGCATTTTAGTTAAAGCGTGAAGCATCAGTTTATTCATTAAACCCAAATTGGCGTATTCGGGATAGGTTCCAACACCCGTTAGTCCACCCATCTCATAAATATGCCCAAAAATATTAACCTGAAATGGGTATACAGCTAATTGAGAGATGAGCTTGTCTCCATCAAACCAACCTACAACATCTGCGTACTTAAGAACTGGCAACTTGGCCTGAGTGATTTCACGATTCTCCCAGCCAAAGATCTGCAGATCACGGTTGGTCACTTGAAATACATAACGTAGTAGATTATTAAATTGCTCTGCGTGCTTAGTTTCGACATTGGCTAATCTGATTCGATCCTGTAACTTACTGCGACTCACTGTTATTACCTCCGATAAATGGTCCACTTTTTCAGCTTAGAATACTAGCTTGTTCACATCTAGCTTGTTCACATTGATTCAACGCATAGTATTCTTTATATACGTTGAATCAATGCATAAGGTGTCCATTATCTTGAGATTTCTTTATCTTTACCCAGTGAGTTTCTTTGCAATCTAGGAATTAACGCATATGCAAATGTGATAAATGGACTTAGCCATAAGAAGGTCGCATAAGGTGCATATTCTATAACGGGTACACCCAGAGTCACCGCGAAGAAGGCCCCGCTAACGCCCCATGGAATCAATGGATTAACTAGCGTACCGCAATCTTCTAATGTACGGGATAATGTCTTCGCTGGAATGCCTCGTCGATTATATTCATCTTTGAACATTTGCCCTGGCAAAAGGATCGACAAATATTGTTCGCCAGTCATACCATTTACAGCAATGGATGAAGCACCGCTCATCAGAACGATACTACTCTTACGCTTGAGTGGTTGAATGAGTTTACGAAAAAAGGCCTCGATGACGCCACAATGCTGAATCAAACCACCTAAAGATAATGCAATTAAGATTAAAGATACCGACCACATCATCGATTGCATCCCGCCGCGATTCACGATAGAAGCAACCATTTCATTCGCGATATTACTGTTATATCCGCTCTGCATTACACTAAACCAGACATCGATTTCTGTCTGCTGTTGAATCAAAGCCGTCACAAGAAGACCACTGATAATTCCGACAATTAGCGTAGGCAGGATCGGAATCCGCTTGATCGAGCAAGCAATGACAGCTAGCGGAGATAGCAGCGTTAACCAGTGAATATGAAATCCAGCTTGTAAGGCAAGCTTAATATCTTTAATCGAGGATAAGTCGATCGAATTTCCCTTTGGTGCAAACAAGAAAAAGACAGTGGTGATCACAAGCGCTGGGAATGTAGTGTAAACCATATTGCGAATATGTGTAAATATGGGGATACCAGCCACTGCAGGTGCAAAATTCGTCGTATCGGACAGTGGCGACATTTTATCACCAAAGCAAGCCCCACTGATAATCGCTCCAGCAGCCAGCGTTGGGGAAATCCCCGTAGTTAAGGCAATTCCCATTAAAGCAACGCCGATCGTGCTTACTGTTGTGAATGAGCTCCCAGTGAACATCGAGACGATGATCGTGACATATAGTGCGCTCACCGCAAAATAATTCGGATTAATATAATCCATACCATAATATAATAGCGACGGCACCGTACCGCTCATCATCCATACCGCGATCAGAATTCCGATCAGCATGAGGATTAGTATCGGCATGATGGCCGTTTGTATCCCTTGAATAATGGCAGATTCGATCTTTTTCCAAGAGAAACCAAACATCCCTAGTAAGGCGGCCGTGCCTATTGTTGTTACGAGAAGCGGTATATGCGGCTCCGCTTTCAATAGAAAGATGGATACAAACAGAAGTGCTAGAATAAAAATGATAATGATGAAACTCTTTGTAAAACTAAGCTGACGTTCCATGACGATAATGCTCCTTAACATTGTATTAGGTATACTTTTCAAAGACTCTATATGCTTCCGCACTTTTAAGCTTTTTTGCTTTTAGGCATTGAAGCGCAGAGGTAATCTTAACGAAAAGACTGAGAACAGTCAATGTAAAGAACATACATTGAAGGAATTTCCATAAAAAGTTCATAAGTATATGCGAGAAATAAAAAAAGGTGCTGGCAATTATGCCAACACATTTGACTTGGTTCTTAACCCAGCTCACTACAAGTTTAATTGTCAGTGTTTTTAGGTGTTCTCGGTTCTGATTCTGATGAAAAGTATTTTAACGGGTAAGACTGACCCCCGAGCAACATCCTATGACCCTGAAATTCATCATATAGATTTATACGAATGCTTCCTCCCCTTAATATTTTGTGGAAGTTACTATTAAATGAGGTTGAGTGTGATTTATTCTTACCCATTGGCAAATCAGACCCCAGTTGCAAAGTCTTCTCCATGGATTGTCCGTAAGGGTCAATAATTTCTAAGACTAGCTTATGCTCATAGGAACCTGCTTCAAAGGCGTCTTTTTCAAATAAGCTATAATTCATAACTATATCTAATGTACCTTTCTCTTCAGTAATCGTACCCACTGCATTTGCAACCGAAAGGTTGTATGGGAATAGATCGACACTTGTTAGATTATTCTGTGAGTTTACTGTCATAGGGGCAAGTGCTAATTTAACACTATTGATAAATCCAGTGGATGTTCCCCCTAAATCTGTAAGCTTACCGTCAGCAACCCCTTCCCCAATATAAAGCACAAGCTCAGACGTATTCACCCCTTGCGGAAGTTTACTCCAGATTGTAACCAGGTTTTTACCATTTGGGCTAGTTGGAGTTATCGATTGGCTAACCATCGCCTTAAAAAATTGGTTGTCAGATGTTTTGTAATAAGCCACAAGCTGTGCCTGTTTCGACTGGCGTGGTTCTTCGTTAATCATTTCCAGTTCCGTATAGATCAAGCTAGAACTGTTTTCATTATAAGTGGTTGTCCAACGCTCGCGAACTTTTGCTTTTCTGCCTAACGAGTTCATTTGGTAAGATTCACCTGCAGCAATCGTATTGATCACATTATTTAGCGAATTTGTATTCATAGAGAGAAACTTCGTGACTTCATCTCCGGAGGTGTCTTGCAACACTATCTTTAGCTGATTAAAACTATAAGTATATGGAACTCTCGCTATCACATAGATCTCTGTCGCTTCATCTGGTGCAAGCATCGATTGCGTATTTGTGGTCACGATCTGGGCTGTACTGCTAAGATCACTCATTCCTGCTTTAACTATAGCTTTTAAAGAAGGTAGCTGTACTGAGGTTAAGCCGGTGTTACGGATGCTGATAGTAGTTACGATTTGATCACCATCATCCCAAGGCAAACGCTGATAAGATCCAAGTTTCACCATGAATTTCCCGTACCTATTCTCGACCGAATACCCTTGTCCTATCAGATTATTGCTTTCTAGAGCATAAGGTATGTTATACAGCGCAGTTGGGAAAATAACCTTGTCATCAACAGCAGGTTCCGTCCACTCTAGCTTTAAGGTACCTTGATTAAGTATTAATGGCACATCCGCCCTGAGACTGACGATCTTCTCTTCAAGCGGTTTCAAGGTTACATTCGCAAGTGCTTTTGAATCTACTGGAATACTAAATCCTTCAGCAGCTTTAACCGTAAGCTCGTATGCAGGTAGAGTGATAGGTTTATTCCCAAGATTCTTAAGACGGAATTGAAGATTCCATTTCGCGGAGTCATTCTCCGAATATACGGAAGCACTCTTCAATTGCGTTTCAACCGTATTATTCTTAACAGAAATCTTCTTAACAGCATAATTAGCCACAGCAAAGTCGACAGTTGTTAATGCAGGAAGCTTAAACGATTTAACAGGAAGCGTTATTTTCAAAGCTTCATCTTCTTGTGCAAATTGCAATATCATATGTTCAGTCTTCATATAGGAAGGAACTTCTGTTAAATAGTAAACCATCTTCTTCTCTTGGGACTGTACATTGATACTGCTTGTGGCATCCTCCAGTTTAAGTTCGAACACCGAGCCACCGGTTGATTTCAGGTAAGCAATATAAGTGGAGCCGCTTAGCACTTTTTTACCCAAATTCGTGAAACTAACGCCTACTCTCATATATACTTTTCCATTTCTATTAAGCCGTTGTAGACTTTCCGCTTTGATGTTTACTAGCAGATTATCCAGCGTGAGCTTCTTGCTCTGGCCTTGTGGAACGACAACGGAATAACTTGCCGGAATGGCGAATTCACCTAGCTTTTTCTGATAATTCTGGCTACTGAAATCCCACTTCAATAGGGTCACTTTAGTTCCGTTCAATTTAGTAGACTGTCCAACATTCACATAGTAAGTTACAATTTGGCTACTCTTTGGAGGGATGTTTTTTTTGGTGACATCTCTCGTGACAGGTTTGCCTTGAATGACAGCCCCCCCAGTTGTAGTAACCCTTGAGAAATAATCAACGTGAGCTACACTATTGCTGCTACCATTGCTATAACTAAGTGTGTATATAAGTATATTGCCGCTCGGTTGCTCAATAATATCCATATCTATTAGCTTCACGTTGACATTGTTTTTTAAAGCGATCGCACCAAGTTTGTCCAGCATGAATACCGCTGTAGCTGAAGCACTTGTCGATGCTGCATATATGCTGTTTGCAAAAGGTTGGCTTAATAGCATTGCGCTGAGCAGAACTACAGCATATGTCTTTAGTGATTTGTGCATGAGTCCCCCTCCTTATACAAAATCCTGTTTAATGCATCTATTCGTTTAGAACGATGGTTACTCGATTCTGGATCAACTTTGCAACAGCTTCCGCAGATTTTTGTCCACTGAAGAATGATAAGGACTCCTCTCCAATAATAGAAAGCACTTTAGTATTCAGTTCTGCATATTGATCTACTGTATGAATGATTTCTTTAAACTTAGTAAATTCTTCATCAGAAACCTTAGCTGCTTTTCCGGTTGGAAGCTTATATGCTCCACTTTTCATCTTTTCCTGTATATCGTTTAAATTCTTATCGTTCACGGATTGGAGCAAAGAGAATCCTTCTCTGTCTTGCAATGACTGTGCTTCTTCAGATAACAAGAAGGTCATAAACTTATAAGCTTCTTCCTTCACCGGAGTATTGGCTTGTATGGCGAGCGAAGATGAAGGAATGATTCTCATACCACCAGTCTGACCTGCATGTGGCTTTTGAAGGTACACCGGATTTTCAAAGTAAGAATATGGACCATCGATAAAGTCTGTTGGTGACCCTATAACGATGGAGTTAAATAGCTGATTACCTATTTCCGCTGGCTCGGCAGTCAAAACTTGTTCTTTATACATTTTCTTGACTTGTTCCAACAGCTCCACAAAATCAGGCGAGTCGAACTTCGCTTGTTTCGCTTCACTATCAACAAACAAATTATAATTATCAATAGCCATTTCTTGGAGTGTCATTTCCGCTGGGTAATCCGTTAAGGCATACAGTTTGTTTTTACCGTCCTTCCCAGCCTGTTGTATAATTTCCTTCGATAGCTCTCCAAACTCTTTCCAATTCCACTTCTTATCGTCAATCTTCACATTTGAGTTCTTAATCATATTTCCATCACCTATGAACGCTCTAAAAGCGAACCCGGTAGGAATGAAGTATAAACCGTCGTTCACCTTCATTGCGTCCAAAACATTCATTTCTAAATCACTTTTATTTACCGTTTTATCGTGTTCAAATATATCATTCATGTTCACAAGCAACTTTTTACTTACATAATCATTGATTGAGAAGGCGCTTACATCAAAAATATCTGCACCTTTTCCAGAGAGTAGGGCTGTATTCGTTGTTTTTTTATATTCTACATAACCATTCTCCCCCCACTCATTTCCCACTTCTTTATATGCCTTAATTTGTAGGTCGATATCCGGGTATTTCGCTTCAAACTTTTTCTCTAGCGCCGTATAGAATGCACTCGATTCTGCTAGAGATAGAGTCAAGATTGTCTTCCCCTCTTCAGTTGTCGTCTCCCCCTTACCTTCCACTTTCTCATTACCTCCGGAATTACATGCCGTTGTCATTATCAACGCACCCATTAATAGTACAAAAATAGACCTTTTGATCATTTGATTTCCTCCTATTTTCTCGTTTATATGATTTCTTATTGCAGTCGAACTCGGTTCCCGTCTTCAAGAGGTTCACTACTTTCCAGAATAATTGAATCCTCCTCATAGAGAATATCTGATTGAATCATCGTTTCTTTCTCGTTTTTTTCACTGGAGTGAATACGAACTTTTTGAGCGACAAAGACATTGCCTAATGCCCCCCGCTGCTCGTCAACTTTATAGACAAACAAACCTTCGCGATCCTCATGAATAGCTTCATTGGATAGGAGTAGTCCCTCTTGGAGTGAATGTTTTTCGATTTTGATCCGAGCCTGTTCACCTCCTTTAAGTTCTGGATCAACAACTTTTATTCTCAAATTCTTTTGAGGAATGGTTTGAGTTTTCCCGGACTCATTACTAGAGGGGCTATCAGTACGTGACTCTGAATTCACAACTTCTTCAATTAAGCCGCTTAGGGTCCGGGCTTCTTGTCCATGATTCATATCAACCTCAACCTCTATCTTTTCTCCAGCAGAAATCCCTAAATTGGACAAATGCACGGAATCCATAATAATATCCAATCTGTAACCCCGACTACTGTTGGATACAATTACATCCGGTTCTCCCATTGAAATTAATCCTTCAACGGCACTTAATTTTGAAATCAATCCTTCGAACGGAGAGAGTAGTTGTTTTTCGGTTGTTAGACGATTTTTAAGTCCGCTAATCTTATTTTCCTGGGCTAAGATATCTAATTTACCTTTTTCGATATCACGTCTCGCATTTCTGATTTTGAACTCATCCTCCTCCAGCGCGGATTGGATGTACTGATCTTGCCTATTCTGTTGATCAATTTTCTGCTTTTCTAAATTTGTTATTTCATCTTTCAATTCTTGCTCAGCAGTTTTGCTCTCATAGATAATAAGCTTTTGTCCCTTTTTTACACGTTGTCCTTCTTTCACTAGAATTTGTTCGACCTTTAGTCCGGAAGTATTCGAAAGTCTAACTTCAGCAAGTGGCTGCAAGATCCCACTACCTTCAATCCTAAATAAAAGATTTCCCTTTGTTGGTTTTTCGGTTCTAACTTTCGGCAAGGTCAAAGATTGTATCGTGTTACTGAACAATGTAAAAAACAACAATAATCCCATAAAAGCCATGAAGACGACTTGAATATTTCGTTTACGTCTACGATCAGCCGACTCTATACCTAACTCCATATCCCGTCATTCTCCTCCAATCAACCTTTGATACCAGACAATTGAACGCCTTCAATAAAATACGATTCCGCATACAGAAACAGCATCACCATCGGAGCCATGTAAAGTATGGATGCAGCAAAAGCAATTCCTCTCTCGCCTTCATTGATCCTCGATAAAAAGACTGACAATGGCTGCTTAAACGGATCATCTAGAAAAATAAGCGGCTGCTCCACCATATTCCAATAATCAACGAACAATAATATGACGAGTGCTGCCAGACCAGGTTTAATCATCGGAATAATAATCTTGTAGAAAATCAAAAAATGTCCAGCACCATCCATTTTGCTTGCTTCGATATACGCATATGGTATATCTAGCATGAACTGTCTGAGCATAAACACACCAAAAGCTGCGAAAATTCCAGGCAATATAATCGCATATGAACTATTTAATATTCCTAGCTTATCCGCCATAATATAGTTCGGTACTAGCGTCACTTGAAAAGGCATAAGCATCGTTAGGACATAAATAAGGAACAAAGGATCTCGTCCCCGGAATTTCAGCTTCGAGAAAGCATAGGCAGCGAGTGCTGCTACCAATGTTTGTCCTGCAATGATGGGCACAACCATGAATACTGAGTTCCAGAACATAGTCAGATATTTAGGGTTGTCTAGAAGAACCTTAGTATACTGGTCCAAGGACACTTGATCCGGCAGCAATTTTAAATTTACAAAAGGATCTTCTCTCCCTTCAATCACCTCATTCATTTGCCCAATAGGTCCATAATTGATCTCAATTTCTTTCTCTGTCATAAGAGAATTTGTGAATGTGATCACAATCGGGAATAATAACAAGACTGCAATAACAGCCATGAAGAGTGTTAATGCCCCTTTTCGTAACACTTTGACAACTGGCACAACCTTTTCACCCCTATTCCATGAATTGTCTATGCCTCCGTTCAAATGCAAACAATCCCAACACAATCAATAAAATACAACCAAACATTAAGGTCGCCGCGGCAGTCAGCTTCTGAACATCGAGCGACATGAACATATTGTTCATATAATGCTGCAGCATGTAGATACTGTCATGCGGATACTCGCCTGCGATCAAGTACGTTTCTCGAAACACTTTGAATGAATTAATGATCGACATGATGACCACAAAAAACATCGAAGAGGTTAGATAGACAAGTGTAATACTGCGAAACTGCCGTAATCGTCCAGCACCTTCAATTTGAGCCGTTTCATAATAATCCTTCGGAATTTGCTGCAATCCCGCCAAGAATAAGATCACGTTATAACCGATGTTCTTCCATAAATAAACAACAATGATTACATTTCTAGCTGCATCCGTCTTCATCCAATCCACACGATCGATACCGAAGTTGTTCAGCCAGGCGTTAAGCGAGCCATTCCAATCGAAGAGCATCTGCCAGATCAGAATGATGGAAGCGACAGGTACGACAAGCGGCAATACGTATCCAGTCCTCAACCAATTCCGAAAATATGTATTTTTATTCAATAACATTGCGAATCCTAACGAGAGTACAAGCATTAGTGGAACACTTATCACACTAAAATAAAATGTATTAGATGCTGCTTTACGGAAAGAATCGCTATCTAGCAGCTCTCGGTAATTATCAAACCCTACAAAGTGGCCCTCTATCGTACTGTCCATAAAAGAATAAAATACTCCCATAACAAACGGTATAAGGTAAAACATCGCGAATCCGATACCGCTTGGTGCCAGGAACATTATTGCCGCTGAGACATCCTTTCGGAGCCATTTCTTCATAATTGGGTTTATCATTCTTTCAGTAACCTCCTTCATGTACTAAGCATAAGTAAAACTTTTTAAAAAGAAGTACGGTATATATTAAGTATTTCTTAAATTTCAAAGAATGAAGATGTGGAGTCATAGAAAAACCGTTGATAGAATTATCAACGGCTAATGAGTTAATATAAAATTCAATCTTTTGTTTAATCATTCATTGCTTTCTAATTCTTTGAGTATAGCTCCACAGCCTGCGTATCCATAATTGGATTTGTATATTTCTCTAACGTTATCGTTAAAGGCTGAGGATAGTTCTTAGCTTCCGTGCCAAAATTATATCCAAACTCGTTTACGGCTGACCCATCCTTAGAAGTCGTATAGCTGCTGAAGCTGCTTTTGGAAGGTGTATTGCTGTCTCTATTATGCACCTTCCCTTTTGCATCAGTAAATGTCTCAGCAAGTCTAGTAGAGCGTTCTAAGTATTGAGCATCCTTAATATTGCGCCTTAGGAAAATTTCTCCTTCCTCTACGTTATCCTCTGTAGTTGGGGTGACTAACTCAAGTCCACTTCCCGGCGCTTCTATAAGCTGATACTTGTTAAGATCGACGACAATTTTCATCTGATCTTTTTCAACGGCCGAAATTCCGAATGCTTTCAACGAGACGCTGTCTGGCTTGCTCTTTACTATCTTTTCACTGTTTCTGAACACCAACGTTGCCTTGGAATTATCCGAGTAGACTTCAGAGTTATCAGCAGTGATAAGTGTGGGATAATAATACTTCTCCTCGACGCCTTCATATTTACTAATCAGTACTGGATTAATTAATTGAAAAATTTGTTTATCATTGTTTTGATCATACTCCAGATCTACATAAGTGCTTAGCGGAGTATATTGAACTTGATTCACTTTAATCTTTTGTCCATCTATGGTCAGTATTCCGTCTGTATCCAGCATACGTTCCTGTGCTTTGAGCATGTCAGGATCAAGCTCGAAAGCAACATCTAGGCTTGTTCGGTACTTATTGCTGCTGGATAGGAGCGCTTTATCTGAAGTTTCAGTAAGAATAATATTATAGTTTACTTTCTTTGGATATTGAATCGTTGGCGAAAGATTGGTGGAGTATATAAAATCCATAGACTGCCCGGGTTGAATTCGGCTCTCGCTAGCTAGCATACTTAATGATGCGCCTTTGTGAAGTGGCGACTCCTTTATTCCTTCAAATTGAAGCTCAAAATCCGCGTGTATAACTACTTCGTCCGTATTGTTCTGAACACTGTATAAAACATAAACCTTCCGTCCATCCGTAACGGCACCTGTCACATCTATCCGGTATCCCTTGTTTTCCGCACTTTGACCGACCGGCACAACAAGATTCTGCTCAAGGGCACTGGCTAATGCAGGCTCTAACCTTGAGAACGAGCGATATACTTTGAAATTATCCGTATTTTTAATGCTGACTGATTGTACAGAAGATTGTGCTATTCCTTTATTCGTTATCCCTATCGTATTGTATGTAACCATTAACGCAACCGCTGCAGCTGCTACTACGCCTATACCGGTAGTATAGATACGTCGCTTTTCCCGGTTCTTCCCCTCTACAATTCCTCTTTTCATAGCGTTGTAGATTTTCATTTCTTGCATGGTTTCAACGTTCTGTTGAACCTCATCGATGTTCTTGCGTAGAATACGTTCTTCTTGATCTGTCATTCCATTCACCTCCAATATCGCTATAGATAACTTCGAAGCTGTTTAAGCCCTTCACGCAGCCAAGTCTTAATAGTACCTTCTGGTCTTTTTAGAACTTTTGCAATTTCGATAGTGGTCATATCATGGTAGTATTTAAGCGTTACGACATGCCGATACCTAGGCTTTATCCGATTCATCGCGCGCTCCAGATCAATTCGATCGTTGCTCTTCATTTCCCGCGCTGCTTCCTCCACCATTTTTTCCGTAGGTACCACACGTTTTTTGCGCCTTAACTCATCCATGCAGCAATTAATCGTTATTCGAATCAGCCAGGGTGTGAAGGACTGTTCGTCCTTTAGTTTTTTACGTTTCATCCATGCCCTGCATGACGCTTCTTGGATCACTTCCAGCGTGTCTGCTTCTGTTCTCAGATAACTGTAGGCAATAGCGTACATTTTTCGATGCTCCACATACAAACGACTAAAAAAAGCTTCTTCATCCATCTGAGCAAAATCTACCATTCTTACCTCATCCATTGTATTTTCCACCTTCTACCACCCCCTCTGTCTTCGATCAGGAAAATGCATCCATCTCATATACCTATAAGTAAGACGGAGTTGAACGTAAAATCGATTGATTTTTTTCAAATTCATTTCATATGTTGTAAAATAGTAACGTTAAGTACATCCTTTAGAGCATTTTGTGAAAAGAGGTGGATCGGTGCTAAAAGCTGACAGACAGGCGTACATCCTAAAAAAAGTTGAGACCGAAGGCCGTGTTGTTGTTCAAGAATTAACACAGGAATTAAATGTAACCGAAGATACCATTCGAAAAGACTTACAAAGCCTATCGAAGTTGGGACTTCTTAAACGTATCCATGGCGGAGCCCATAGTCTTATCAGTGACATGAAAGATTTCAATTCTCGCGTAGAATTTAATAGTCAGACCAAAGCTGACCTAGCTAAACGCGCTTGCACACTTATTGAGAATGCAAAAGTTATCTTTATTGACGGCGGCACGACAAATTTAAAAGTGGCTGAGAACATCCCTGAGCATTTTGATGGAAGAATTATTACTAATTCTCCCGCTATCGCGTTATCACTATGCCGATTGTCTAAAGCTAGTATAACCTTGTTGGGTGGCGACCTTGATAAAAAGAACCAAGTGTTATTCGGAGCTTCAACGCTTAGAGCAATACAACAAATCCATTTGGATCTAACTATCCTTGGTGTATCCACACTGGATTCAAAGGTCGGCATAACTGTTCCCTCTTATGAAGAATCCATAATTAAGAATCAGCTTTTTGAGCAATCTTCCATGGTTATTGCCATAGCTACCAAAGAGAAGCTGGAGAAAATATCTACTTTTTTTGTAGCCAAGGTATCTGCGTTAGACTATTTAATCACTGAAAATACTGTAGATAATAAGATTATTAATACGTATAACAAACTTGGTGTTAACGTGGTTACAGTATAGATCATTTCTTTTAATGTACAAAAAAAGATGAACACCGCCTGAAGCTTGTGCTCATCTTTCGTTTAAAAAGTTCTCGATAGCCTTATAGGAATCATGATTATGTTGTTTACTATTAATCGTTTTGGAAGTTATCTCAATGAAATGATTGTTTGGGATATAATCAGAAAGCAATCGTCCATAGGCGTATGGATGAATGGGGTCATGCTGACTAGCAAGGATCAATGTGGGCATCTTTAAGTTTTTCCAAGCCTCACGATCATCATTAGGACAATCCTGGGGCAGCTTCACAAACTTCATCGAGGTTTCTTTTACATAAGGATATTTAAACTGCCCTAAGAGAGACTCTCCCGCATATGACGATACTGAATTTATGGATGTATAGACCTCTGAATTTTCGTATCTTTTTTGGGCGGTCAGAGGATCTGTGCCCTGCAGTTCATCATGAATTTTAGCAAAAGCTTCACGAACCCATTTCTCTTGCGGTTTATCCTCCCAAGCTGGACGAGACACAATAAGCTTATTAACGCTAGACGTATACCTCAATGCCAAATGAAGCGACACCCCAGCACCTGTTGAAATCCCTCCAATATTAAATGATTTAAGATGAAGGTGTTTCGTTAAAGCTATCACATCCTCGGCGAATTGTTTAAAAGAAAAATCCTCTGCATGGCCAAACGACACCGTCTTTCCATGACCTCGAAAATCTAGTGAGATCCTTCTTATGTGACTGGATTGCTTCATTACACCGAAGGTTTGATTCACGTCTCCGCCCAGACCATGAAGGAATATAAAAGGCTCTCCATCCCCTTCATCATCTTCATAATAAAAACGAATATGATCATAGGTAAAGTAAGGCATATTTCCCCTTCCTTTATAAATGACCCGAAACGTCTCTTAGGTAAATTGTATTTCCAGTCTTAACCGATTCTTCTACAGCGAGCATCGCTCTCATGGTAGCCATCCCATCTTCAATCGTTGCACCTACACCTGTATTGTTGTGCAGTACAGAATCTGCGAAACCCTCAATCTGTAATCTATAAACATGTCCATCGGCTCCAAGCGGTCTGTGGTAGCTGTTGTCACTAGCTTTGAAAATTTCTACATCGCTTGATTTTAATGTCCAAGGGTTGTAAGTCTTCCCTACTACCGTTCCGAATTCACCGTATATCTGGAATCCTTCATGCCAATCCATCCGAACCGCAATGGTCAGATCCAATTGGGCTACAAAGCCGTTTTCGAACTCCGCAGTAATAAACCAGCAATAGGCACCGAACTTTTGCATATTCCATGCCTTAACACTTACAATATTTCCTCCCAGAAATCTTGCAGTATCGAGCAAATGACTTCCATGACCTAACATATAATAGCGTTCCTTATTCGCTTTTGGATCTCCAGCAGGTCTCTTTATATTTTTGCCGGATATAATTACTGGTTGAACATTCTCGGTGACGGTATATCGATAAGTCGAATCACAATACCAAGCTTTTAGACCTATTATCTCTCCCATTTCCTGATCCACGAACTCTTTGGCTGCTATTATACCAGGGTCATATCTCTTCATATTTCCCACTTGCACTTTGAGATCGGTACGATCCACAAGCTCTTGTAGTTCTTCCACTTCTTCGATAGTTACACCTATAGGCTTTTCTACCAATACATGTTTACCCGCACGCACGGCTTGTTTTGCAGCTTCCACGTGAAATTGATCCGCAATGCCGATAACTACAGCATCAACATTCGGGTCTGACAGCATTTGATCATACTCCGTATACACCTTATCAGGTTCATAGATCGCATTCATTCTTTGGAGCAAGTATTCATCCACATCACAGATTGCATAAAGGTTAGCATTTCGTGATCTTCTAATCGAATCAAAGTGTGCCGCCTGAGAGATTTGACCGCAGCCCAGCACCCCGATGTTTAACAATTTACTTTCCTTGACCATATTCTTGTCCTCCTAATCTAGTTCAGGTAATTTATAGCATACGTTACATCAGCTTCATCTAATCCATGCATAATAATAGGACCGTCATAATTTTTACATAATTCATTTAGGTATTGCTTTAAAGGCAAATTCCCTTTACCCACAGGTTGAAAAATAATCTTCTCTTCGGTTACAAAAGCATCCTTGCAATGTGCAATGGCAATGTAATCTTTCAACGCGGTTAGTGTTTTTGTGATTTTTCCAATAAGGTCTTTATGATCCTGCGGCGTCACAAGATTTGCTGCATCGTACAGAACCTTAAGGTGAGGGGAATCCATCTCTCTCAGTAGTCTTAAAGCATCCTCTGCCGTACTTACCACATTCGCTTGTTCAGGTTCAAATACTAAAGTCACTTGATTTGCTTCTGCAATTTCCAGCATCCATACCAGACTATGCTGCAATAGTGACCATGCCCTATCTGTATGATTGTCTGGATGAGGACTCCAAAAATCTTCTTGATTCAAACTGCCCGTAGAAATAGAAACATAAGGGACAGCTAATGCAGCAGCAGCCTTAACTACATTCTCAAAACAAAGCTGATTCTCAACTATCTTTTCCTTATTTCGCTCCAGCGTATTAAATGTCCCTGAGATCACAGCAATGTTAACCCCGCTGTTTATCGTTGCATCTTTAATTTGATCGATGATATTCTGACTTATTTCTATAGGTAAGCTCGCCAACCCCACATTAGCAAAATTGAATTGAACGGCACTCATACCTTGCGATTTGATTTTGTGTAAAGCGATCTCCATTTCATATTCAAAATATACCTTCGAGAAAATTCCTAGCTTCATAAGAAACACCTCCGTATCTATCTTCAATCATACGTTTAAAATCAATTACAAACAATAAATTTCAATTAATAATTGAAAGGATGACTATTAGATCCATATAAAAAAAGTGCTGGCAATCCTGCCAACACTTCATAAACAATTATCGATTTCGATTAATCATGTAATTCAATAAATGCTTTAGAAAAGCAATATTACGGGGTATTTCTCTTAACGCCTCCATGGCCAGACAGTAGTGCTCCCACATCTCTTTTCGCGCATCGTCTGCACCAAGGATAGCTACAAACGTTGAATTGTTATTCTCCACATCCTGACCAATGGGTTTACCTAGTAAATGATGATCCCCTTCCAAATCGAGCAAATCATCTTTAATCTGAAAGGCAATTCCTGCATGGTAGGCAAATTTTTTCAAAGCCAGAATTTCTGACTCGTTAACCTTAGCGAGAATAGCTGGCATTACTAGCGAAGCTTCAAAAGCAATCCCCGTCTTGTAAAAACAAATCATATTTAATTGCTCTAACGTCAACGCTTTACCCTTAGAGTTCAAATCCATCGCCTGACCCATACAGGTATCTTCTGCCTTTTGGGCTGAATATTGCATTAAGGCAAGCACAGCTTTTGCATCAAAGGAATGAAGTGACGCTTGTTCCTCGATTGACTTCTGAATCAGAAACAGTCCGGTTAGTTCCGCCGTGGCGCTATTATACACTTCGTGCAGAGTCGCACGACCTCTCCGGGTTGAGGCATTATCCTGCGAGGGAAGATCATCGAAGATTAGAGAAGCAGTATGCATATACTCCAAAGATCTCAGAAGTGGTACAATGTCCGTTTCATCTAGACCATATTCGTTAACACCCATAACCCAAGTTAATATAGGCCTTATCCGCTTCCCGTCCCCTTCAAGGCTATAATTAGCTGCATCTATCAGCATCTCTTTCATGACTGGCGTCTCGGCTGGCTTGGCTATCAGCAATTGTTTGTTGATTTGATCGCGGACCTTTTGAATCGTATCTCGAAATTCCGCTTTTTCCCTTTTGCTGTTTTTCAGATTCAAAAGCAACTGATCCCGAAGCAGCTTATCGAAAAAATCCACATCATCTGCTTTCTGCACCATCTGCTGCACAACATGATTAAATTCCGGTTGTCCGGAAGCAAAGATCTCCATGATCTCATTATATTTTTCAATCCCCACACGTGCTTTACAACGCTTGAGTCCATTGATGGCTCGATCTAATATCACCTCACGGGTTTTAGGATCGGAGCGATACACGGTGTGTATTAAATGGGAAATGACCGTCCAGTATAATTCAAAAGGGTTGATCAGATCGGTACGTTGACCACGGTATTGCAAATAATAGGTATAAGGCGTTACAGCGCCTGCATCCAAATCGTCAAACATATCCGCAAAATCATCAGCTAACTGATTGTATAGTCCATAGAAGAAGGTACGTTGATCAAATCCGTCATCCGTGGGAGCACTAATTACGGATCGGACTATTAAACGGGAAGATGAGGATTTTAAAATGATGGGTATAAAAAGCTCTTCATTACTGTATTCCATGTTAGCTAGATCCTTCATTCGATCTAACTCCTGGGAATGAAAAAACACAAAGGACTGCTCAAAAAATGCATCCTGCATATCTTCCCGCTGATACCTCTTAATATACTCAAAAGCCTCCTTAAGCTCCGAATGTACAAATCGAATGAACGGCATGTTCTCCCCGGACCATTCTCCGATCTCCGGCACAACTCTATCAAGGATCGCAGTACGTATCATCTGAGAGTACTGTTCTTTCTCTTGTTCGGTTAAGACGCTAGAATCAAGGAGATCGTCAATGAATGGATAAGTAAGTCCATATGAATAACCAAGCCTAATCGCTTCATCAATTCTTTTGCTACGATCCACTGGCGTTACTTCATCATCCATCTCTTCCATCACATGGAGAATCACCCCAATAATGATCTTGATCAATTTACGCTGCGCTTGCTCGGGATTCATTTCCTTCGGAAGATGGTCTGACACCTGTTTAAGTTTGTCTATCACCCAAATCGTGGCGGTTTCAACGCCTTCCTTCTGAGCCCAACGATAAATCCCAGTGAAACTCATAAAATCCGACTGATCTTCCGCCTTTGTCGAGCCTGGATGAATCATCTGATTTCTAATGTCCGCAACCATACGTTTAATTCTAATCTGTGTCTTAGGTGAATCCAACGCTTGCCCCAGATCTCTCATATAAAGATAGGAAACACTTCGATCCAAATAATCATCCAATTTACCGGTTTGATTCAGCCATCCTAGATATCTATGAGAATCCTGAGAATCCGGTTTCCTTTTCCCTCTCGATAAAAAGGACAACCATGAACGGCGATGAATGTGATTCTTCTTCCACAACCGAAAATCTTCAGTTAAGGTAGACACGTAAGTTTTTTCTTTGAACTGTTCCCGAAGAGCTGCAAAATACTGAGCCGCTTTCTGCTCAGCGATCGGATATCCTGTATCGTCGCTATCTGTAAATTTTTCATTCATAGGTGATGACCTCAACTTCTCTTTTTGTTAACATGACCCATTAGGAAAGAACAGAATTTCTTCCTGAATGAAATGTTCATCAGTTAATACGGTCAAAACGCTTTTGGGTTACGAAAAAGAAGCCTGACGAATCAAGCTTCTTATAATCACTATACACAAATTATTCTATTTTGATTTATCTGCTTTATGCTCCTTTACTTGGATCTCCATGCTTAGGGTCGACCCTAATTTTTTTTGAATATATGCTAGATCTGTGATCTCCTCAATATGATATACGCCGCCTGGAAATGGTGAATCATAGAGTAGCTTTGATACTGCTGCTGTCACTTTTGCTGTGACGACGGATTGATTCTTTCCTTGCAATATTAAATCAGCACGCGTGGGCTTCCCCTCTCGATTTCTTCCTCGAGCCTCAACCTTGATAGCGAACTGGTCACTCCCTAAATGCAGCCGCTCCATAGCACGAACAATCCCTCTGTTCACCCAGCCTGTTTTCAACAATCGAACGATTCCTGTTTTTTTGGCTATGGCCAATATTTTGGTTACAATGACTGAATCCAGACAAAACCGTGTGGAAATAGTCGATGCATTGAGCGTTCGGGTAAGCGTCTGTTGATCTGAGAAGGGGAAACGATAAGCATAGCGACTCCCTAAATCGTCACCAAAGTGATACAGCTTTCTATTGGTGAAGCTCTCCACCTCTACCTGTCGATTCTTTTGCTTGATTTCAAACTGTTCTCCTAAACTATTCACTGTCCATTCGATCGCTGCTTTCCCATGAGAATCACCAAGTCCGAGCATTATCGCTATTTCGATTTCTTCCGTCTGTTCTAGCTGTCTTTCTGCTTCACGAGCCATTAGATTCGTTATACCGGGTGCAAGCCCTACACTTAGAACGGCTTTAGACCCGTGTCGTGCTGCCTCTTCACTATATGCCTCCATTTGAGATAAAAACGGACCGCTCGCTGATACATCCACATAATGCGTACCACTGTGAAAGCAGGCTTTTACAAAATCCGTACGGGTTTGATCCAAACACATGATGACTAGCTTCACTTGTTCAAGTAAATGTGAAGGTACAGGCTTACTGATATCCAACTGTAACGGCTTGACTTTGCCGTGTGTAGATTGACTGAACCGCTCTGCTTTTTCAAGACTTCTCCCTGCTGCAAATACTTTACCAGGATACTTCTTCTCTAATATTTCACATATAGTACGCCCTACATGACCATAACCACCAACAACAACAATATCTTCTTTATCCTGCATATTTATCACCGCATCCTATATAATAGAGTTGATTAAGAATCATTCTCAATTATACGGATTTCGCTTCCGTTCACTATCCCACAAATGTGGGGGTTCGTTATAATCCATTAAGGACTAGAGGGTACTCAATGAATACCAATAAACAATTCATTCAAATAAAGACACAAATCAATAAGCTAGGTATGGTTACTGATTCATCTCACAATTACCGTACTTCCTTGCTCTCTCTCTTACGTGAAGCTGTTCCCTTTGATGCTGCCTGCTGTACTCATGTGGATCCACAGACATTGCTTTCTACCGGTGCAGTTACTGAAGATAATGTAGAGCGAATTCATCCCTACTTGTTCCAGATCGAATACGGGGAGGATGATGTTAACAGCTATGAGCAAATGGTCCATAACAAACGCCTCGTTGCTACAATATACGAAGCAACCGAGCAGCAACCAGAGCGGAGTGCCCGATATCGAAAGGTTTTGACTCCAGCAGGTTTTGGGGATGAACTACGGGCGGTGCTTATTCTAGGAGAATCTTGTTGGGGCTATTTGACGCTGTATAGAAATGCGGATCAATCGGAATTCTTACAAGAGGAATGTGATTGGATCACCTCGCTCATCCCTCTGATTGCAGCCAGAATGCGTGCGTTCAGTCTTGAGCTTCCAGAGAGAGAGGAGACTTGGGATGATGATCTTTATGGTTCCGGTATTGCAGTTCTATCTGATCATTTGGCTCTTCTGTCCTCCAATCCCGCAGCAGATCGCTGGTTAGACAAGCTTAGATCATTGGAAATGATTGATGCATATGTCTTACCACGGCCAATCCGTGCAGTAAGCACGCAAGCGTTCAACAGCCCCTCCGAATCTGCCGGAATTGCTAAGGTATGCATTCGTATGAATGAGGGGCCTTATTTAGTCGTCCGAGCAAGTCGTCTTCGCTCTTCTGACAGCCAGATTCAGGTAGCTATTTCTTTCGAACCCGCACGTCCAGCGGACATGCTTCCCATCATTGCTGAAGCGTATGGTTTAACAGAACGTGAACAGCAGATATTACACGGTGTAATTCGAGGATTATCCACTAAAGAATTGGCTTCATCTCTACATATTTCTGCTTACACCGTTCAGGATCATTTAAAGTCCATTTTTAGTAAGTCAGGTGTCAGCAGCCGCAGAGAGCTTATTTGGTATTTACATTCACGCTACAACATTATAGAGATATAAGCTGAACGCGATCCCTTACTTAGCAATAATAAAAACAGACTGAATCCCGTTATATAGAGAACTCAGTCTGTTTAAACATTGTATCCTTAATGCGAAGCCGTATACTCTCCCAATTCAGAAGCCGGATCAAACTTCTCCTTACTCATCACAAATGCTGCCAATAGAGCTATAACAGACGGAATAATTGCCCAAGCAAAAGTATGAACAAGCGATGAGGATAATCCCTCTGTGATCTTATCAAGAACTTCAGTAGGGATTTTTTCACGAGTATCCGGGTCAAATAGTACTTGGATCGCTTAAATTCACCCCTATAGGTGCCGCACCACCGCTACTGAACATGGAAGCTAATTTATTCGCAAACACATGACTTTGGATAATACCGAATACTGTTATGCCGAGTGTCATTCCCAGCTCCCTTGTAAAACTAAGTGTCGAACTTGCGGAACCACGCTGCCTTGCTGTAAATCCATGAATGGCTGCGTTACTTAGAACAGAGAATGAAGAACCTATTCCAAGACCTACTAGAAACATAAATATGGTGACCATGAACCGTGAAGATTCTGGTGTTAATGTGGTTAGCAAAGCGATACCTACAACAAGAAGTACTAACGTGGAAATCATGATGGTGCGATAATTGAACTTCGAGAGCAGGAATCCGCCCCCTGCTGCAGTGATAACGGAGCCGAGCATCATAGGAAGTAGAACAAGACCCGAATTCGTTGCTGAGCCGCCAAGCACCCCTTGAATGTAGATTGGAATGTAGATTGGAATGTACACCGAGGCTGTAATAAATGCTGCTCCGCTAAATATAGCCATAATATTACTCGTAGAATAAAGACGATTCTTGAACATGCCGAAGGTAATGATGGGTTCTTCTGCACGACGTTCGATAAAAATAAATCCCACAATAAACACTGCAAAAGCTAAGAACAATCCCACAATCATAGCAGAGTCCCAAGCATATTTTTTCCACCAAGCTCAAACGCAAACATGAGACACAGGATGGAAGCTACAAGTGTAAACGCACCTAGGTAACCGATCTTTTCCTTGGAATGCTCAACAGACTCTTTATAGAAGAAAGCAATTAAAAAGAATGCAACAACGCCTATAGGTAAGTTGATGTAAAAGACCCAAGACCAATGGATATAATCCGCTATATAAGCGCCAATAAGAGGTCCCATCACCGCTGGTAAACTGTCCAAACTGACCGGACTGGCTACAGGTAGTGTTACGGCATTAGTTGATCGCCTTGAGAATAACGGTTTTGTTCGCAGACAAAATGACCCCTGTGACCGTCGAAAGGTCATTATTGTCCCTTTGTATGAAAATAATGAGGTCGGAAATGCTTACCTTCCACTGCATGCTGAGATGCTTAAACTAGCTTCCACCTACTCGGATGAAGAGCTTGAACTTATTACACAATTTTTAGGAAAAGCAAGTACGATCCTGGAAGAGCAGATTCATCGTCTGAGCTCCACGACAAACAATAATCCGTCTACTTAATCCTTAATTAATCATCAAAAAAGGACGATATCCATTTTCTAATTACAATTGGGTATCGTCCTTTTTTTTCTAAAATTATTCGACTGTTACTTCGTATCTATGGAAATAGTCAGCTTTCCATTGGATTCAACTAAAGAAATTTTGGCGTTATCCGTCTGCCATACCCTACGAAAGTTTGTACCTTCGCTTTCCTTTTCCATATCTGCTGTGCTACCTTCACTGTTAGTCGTTAGCTCTCCGAGCTGTTGCGTTATCTCTTGCGTTAATTTTTCCTTGGTAGCTTCTTCAAAATGAATCGTCTCTCCAATCACTTTTCCAGTGTGATCATAGGAGACCTGAAGATTTCCTTTGTGATTCACAATCTTCTCGTTATATTCGCGGGATAAAAGAGTAGAATTCGTACCTTCATTACGATTAGGTGCGCCTTTGCCGAGAGCTTGGACAACTTGAGCATCCTCTTTTCCAATCAAAGTGGCAAGTTCCTCAAGTCTAAATCTTTCCTCAGCTCCACTTGGCACAACCGTAGGAGGTGGTAGCTGGGATTTATCTGCTACTGGTCTTGAGCATGCACTTAGTGCAAAGATCGTAATCAGTAACAAACAAGTTATCTTTAATTTCTTCATGGGTTTCATGGGTTTCATTCCCTTCATTGCTAGAACTTGATTTATTTTTCACAATTTATTGAATGATTATGTATCGACATAGCCAAATTCGCCCATAAAAAAGACGATATCTCATGAAGTCAAATGACTTTAAGATACCGCCCTGTATTCTGAATCTAGCAATTAAAGTGAGGCTGAGGCTTGACTGACCCAATTCACTAATTGAGCCACATCAACTGTATTCCCTTTACGTAGTTTAAGTGTTTTTCTCTCCGGAGGACCCTCGAACATCCCTTCCGGTAACTCAAGCTCGCTCGAATTAAAAATAACAAAACTTACCGCATCTTTTGATGTTGAGATGGCTGCGGCGTATTTCCCATTTTTCAAAAAATGTGGCTTCTTGTACTGAATTCGTTCCTGCACATCTGGGATCGCCTGGTGTACAACTTCACGAAGAGTATTGGATAATTCCACCTGCCATGGTTCTTTTAACGTTTCAATAAAATCAATTACTTCCTGATTCATTCTTCATCGCTCCTTTAAGTAATTAACTATTAAAATTCTGTAGCATGCTTGAATATTAACGCCTACACAAAACCAAAATTTATATTAACAAAGGTCAAGCCTTCCAATATAAGTGCCCCTCCGGAACGAAATAAGAAGCATTTACTTTGTTTTCGCCTTCATTGGCTACGATGGCACAAATCGTTTCCTCTTCCTCATACTTAACTAGGTCTCCTATTTTCAAGGTCGACAATTTGGGATCAGTAATAGCCACGTCTATATACTCTTCCGTCCAAGTTTGTCCTTGATCTCGGCTAATGGTACACCGCAGAACACGAGGCTGATTTCGATACTCTTCTAGCGCACATAACGTAGCCTCAACTAATTCCGTGAGATCACTTTCGGTCGTGTAGAGCCCATACCCTAAATTGAAAATCCGTTCCTTAGTGGCAGCCCTTCGTTTCAGCCTCCGAGCTTTCCGTTTATCTATTTTATCAGTTTTCATCTCTATCTCAATTCCTTCACATGGTTATGAAAAAATCATAAAATAAACTTAAAAAGTTGATTACCCCATTTATTTCTTGTTCTCCCAGCCAATATCCTCCTCCGCATCTTTAATTTTTTTACCACTCACCAAATAAAAAGAAGAGTTCCGAAGAACTCCTCCCACACGCTTTCACTTAATGGATCGTCAGATTAAATCCGCTCTGAATATAATTCAGGTTGGGGTTTGCGATATTCGTTGTCGTCAAGTTGTTAAACGTTGCTGAACCATTGCCTGTGTAGGTATAGATTGCCGAACCCTGATGTGGCCCTGAGAACCGTGAAGTAGTAATACCATCAAGTCCTGTGCCATTAATGTTAATGTTGTTAAATATGATATTTTCAAATCCGCCACCATAACCAAACTGGATTGCATCGCGTTGTGTACTGATGATATCAATGTTGGTAAAGGTGACGTTCTTGATGGCATCATTCGATGCCTCTAAATCGATGGCTCCACGTTCTCCACCATATAGGTCTTTACTGGTGCCACTTGTAATAATCGTTGTATCCGAAAAAACAATTCCGGTATTATTTTGGAAATGGTATCCCGGGAACACAGTATTCATTCTTATACCGGAACCGCCTACAGTGTCGATGATGTAGTTGTGATCAGCTTTATGACCAACGCCTCCAAAGAATGCTATGGCTGCTGCACGCCAGTTATTCTCAATAGTGTTGTACGAGAATGTGTTATTTACACCCGCCGGAGCACCATTGGTATTACTAGTCCATACAGCAAGACCATCGTCACCGTTATTACGTACATTTGTGTTTCGGACAATTGAATTGCTAGTTCCTTGGGAGTAGTTGATGCCGTCAGCAAGATTGTTCCGAATCCGGCTGTTCTCAACAACAAGCCCACTGGCATAAATAGCAGGCGTATGCGCATAGTCACCTACCCACATACCACATTCAAAATGTTCTACCCAGACATCATGGATAATAGAATTAGTACCAAAGTTATCCATAAATCCTTTGTAAATTGCATTTTGTCCATAACGGGATCGCAAATTCGAATTCATGTAAACATTACTAAAATCTAGCTTGCCGCTAATACGGAGTGAAATACCGCCTCCCGCCGCATTAGGATTAGTAAACTGGAGGTTCGTATGCCAGATTCCAGCACCCGTCACCGTAAAGTTGTTAATCATATTGCTGGCAGAACCAATTTCCCACATGCTGCTTAGATTAAATGTTCCGGCAGGAATATACATGCTCTTACCGCCTGCAACAGCTGCATTCACCGTTGCTTTAAAGGCTGCAAGGTCATCCTGACCGTCATTTGCTACAGCACCATAATCTGTCACTGACACGGAGTTCGCCGGACGAGCGACTGCAGTAGGAACGGGTTCGATTTCGAGAAAATCAACTCCATATTCCAGGCTATCTCCATTGTTCTTCTGAATCCGGATGGTGTCTCCAGGCTGGAGAGGGGTGTCTAATTTCCAGTGTACTTCATCAAATCGGAAGAGCGGACGCCCAGCACTAGGAGTATCACCAGGCATATCACCCGAGAAATACTGCCAGCTGTAATAGGAGGTTAACGATACGGTTTTGACTTTTACTCCATTCACATACACGTCAAGTGAGCCATTCAGTCCCATACCATCCGAAGAGTCAGGCATAGTAAATCTCATCGTCACACCAGCGCCGCCTTGCCCCTGTCTTACCGTCCATCCCACGTTCGAGCCGTTTGAAGGAAGAGCTACATAACGCTGACCGGATGCTTCTGAAGCAATAAGTGCTTGATCAAACGTAGGCGCAGATTTCAATGTTGCACCACCACCGAGAGTAGCATCTTCAGTATCGTACCGACTATAAGGCATGCTTGCACCACGTAAAGCATACACAACTAGATTAGCCGTGCTAACATTATTTGATTGCTTGGCTGTTACTTCGTTCGCATCCACTTCAACACTAGTGGTGACAGTGTAATTGCCGTTGACTGCTGTCCATGTCCCTGGAATTGTGACGTTAATGGAAGCTCCTGCAGCTATGGTTCCGTTATAGGATCCAGTAAATGTCTGAATCGTGGAGCCCGCTGAGTTCTTTAATGCTACTGTAATACCATGAGAACCGCTTGCAGAAGCAATGGTCCCTTGATTCTTGAGATTCACGGTAAAAGCTACAGAACTATTGGCAACTGGATTACTTGGTCTCCATGAAGCCGCGCCCACTAAGTCAGAGCTGGAGACCGGAGCGATAACAAGCGGTGCCCCGTTCGTATAGCTGTTATTCCCTTCATTTTGCTCGAAAATCACATTGCTTTCATCTACCTTAGCGCTTAGAGTATAGGCCGCAGCGGTTTTGGCTCCAGCATTTAATGTCATTGAGGCTGTTGCGGATGCCCCGGCAGTTAGTAAACCTACTGGTGCAGATCCAACTAGTTCATTGTTTAAGTAGAAGTTAACAGTTGTTGCTGGGGAGCTAGCATTTCCATTGTTCTTAACAACTGCATTTAATGTAATTGCACTTGTCTCGACCGGAGTAGTAGGAGACCAGGACATCCCCGTTATCATTAGATCAGGATTCGCTCCGGGAGTACCAAATACTTGAAACTCTGCAATTTGCCCAGCCGGCGCACCGGAGTTCGAAGTAATATTCAACTGAAGACGTTTAACCGTTGCCGAGACCGGTATGGTTACTGTGTTGCCCGAAGCTGGATTAAATGTATACGATTGAGCCGCTACCAAATTACTGAAGCTAGTCGTGTCTTGATTGTGACCAAGCACCTGAATCGTTTGAGTACGAGTACTCCAGGCAGTGGCTGGATTCAGCTTCAATACGATTGAAGTAATGTTATGGTTCGCACCTAAGTCTAGCGTCAACGTACTCGGATTGCTACCGCCTTCCCAGTATGTGCTTGTGTCGTTATCGTTCGCATTTGTGGCTACGAACGTTTGTGTGCTGGAAGATGCGGTAATCGACTTGCCAACAGCAATATTGCTCCCCGGAGCAGGTGTTGGTGTGACAGTTGGTGTTGGTGTTGGTGTTGGTGTTGGTGTTGGTGTAGCTGTTGGCGTCGGTGTTGGTGTTGGTGTTGGTGTTGGTGTTGGCGTTGGTGTTTCAGAAGGTGTAGTTGTTGTCGACGCTACAGTGATTAGATCCAGGTTAACGTTACCAGAATCACCAGCATCATATTTATATGCAATTGTGTTGTTACCTGCATTCAGATTTAGTACTTCAACTTTAGTGCTCCATGAATCCCAGTTTGCCAAGTTAGGTAATGAAGTCTGGCCAATTCTGGTACCATTGACGTAGATACTTATTGTCTTTGTACTGCCACTTGCATTAGCGTATTTCAACGTCACCTCACGGCTGCCTGCTGCTGGTACGTTAACCGTGAAAGTAGTTGTTGCACCTTGCGTCAAGTATCCATCCACGAACCCCGTACCGGAATAACCGGCATGGTCCGTATTTACTTTAGCTCCTCCAGATAGTGAAGCCGATTCAGCTTCGTAAGTACCGGAAGACGTTGGAGTTGCTGTTGGTGTAGGAATAGGACCGCTTGCACCGTAAATCTCGAATTCAGAAAGCTGAGCTGCTGGCCAGCCTGTATTGCTCGTTACATTCAGACGAACATAACGCGTACTGGTTGAAGCAAAATCGATAGTAACGCTGTTTCCTGCTACCGAAGGGTTAAAAAGATAATTCGTAGACGCTACAATGTCTGTGAACGTAGAACCGTTCGTGCTGCCTTGAACGGCCAGGGTTTGCGTTCTTGTCTCCCAACCAGAAGGTAACTTAAGAACGACTTGATCAACATTCGTATTTGTACCTAAATCGACTTGAATCCATTGCGGGAATGCATTATTCGTACTTTCCCAATACGTATTTTGATTACTGTCTTTAACATTGTTCGGACTATAAGTTTGAGATTGACCGCTTGCCGTTACATTTTTACCGAGTGTCAGGTTTGGTCCTCCGGAGGCTGAAACAAAATTAAACGGACCCGCAGCCAAGAATAAGCTTGAGATCAACATGGATACTACCAACGACCATACAACATACTTGTTACGCATTTTAATTTTTAATCCTCCTCAATTATGTTAGATTCTCTAAATAAATGAACCTATCAAAGTACTCTAATGATAGCGTTTTCAAACATAGTCACCTTAGAGCACATTTAAAAGAACCACACCCTCCCTTCACTTTCAGACACACTCATTATAGATAAATAGCAGCTCAAACTATAAGATGTAATCCTACGGAAAAGGTAAGTGATACCATTATTACGAAACTATGCGATTTACGGAATCTATGACATCTATTCAAACAAAAAAAAGAGCCGATTTAACGAGCTCTCTCTTGATCAGCAGAAGGTGCGTTTAATAATACTACCCCGCCTACTATTAATACTATTCCGGCAAACGAAAGAATACCAAATGGATCTCCCCATACAACCATACCCACAAGCGCTGTTAGAACTGTACCTACACCCGACCAGATCGCATAAGCTAAGCTTAACGGTATTTCTCTAAGGCTTATAGATAAACTATAAAAAGCGATTATAAAACCAATAATAACCCCTATTGATGGGAGTAATTGCGTGAATCCTTCCGACATTTTCAGCATAGTAGTGCCTACGACTTCGCTAGCAATCGCTATACCTAGAGCTATATATCCTACATTTCGTTTCATGCTACAGCCTCCAAATTCAATGAGCCCCACCAGAGAGCTTCATAATAATTACCCCACCAATAATGAGCAGCAAACCTAGTAACTTCTTACGGTTAAAGCTCTCTTTATAAATGAGCACGCCAATTAAGGCTGTCAATGCTGTACCCACCCCTGACCAAATCGCATAAGCCGTCCCTAATGGAATCGTTTTAAGCGCTAACGAAAGACTATAAAAGGCAAAGCCCATCCCAAGGATCACTCCAATGGAAGGTAATAGCTTTTTAAACCCGTTAGATACTTTTAGCATTGAACTGCCAAATACCTCAAAGATAATCGCTGTTGCCAATAATACATATGAATTCAAATTTCGCGCCTCCTTACTTCGTCATATTTATTAATTCTTGAATGACTTTAGTCCGTAATTCATCTTCTAACACACCTAATCCGAACATCTCAGAATACCATAACCCGTCTGCTGCCAACCTAACGATAGTAGCACGGACAGGATCAATGCCGTCGTTCTCTATGTTTTTTTGCCACATTGCATATTGATTATGAAATTTACTAAGAATATCCGGATTGGTAAAAAGAGCAGCCGAAAGTGCGGTACCGATCTCTTTGCCTTCTTTAAGATCTTCATCAATAGCTTCAGCAAAAGCCCGACTCCACTTTCCTTTCTCTACGGTTGCGCTCATTGCCCTTTCTTGAACATTAGTAAAAAATTCGTTCGTTAACTCTTCCACCATGCCCATGATCAAAGCCTCTTTATTTGGAAAATGGTGCAGTAGCCCGCCTTTACTGACACCAGCCTCTTTAGCAACAGCTTCAAGCGTCAGCTTCTCCACGCCATTATTTTTAACAACCGCGGAAGCAGCCAGTAAAATAGCTTTCCGCTTAGAATTAATGTTCACGTTAATCACCCCTGCTATTTACTATACCGTCTAGACGGTTTTGTTGTCAAATAAAAATATCTAGTTACATATAAAAAGCCCGGCAATCCAGGCTCACATTTTTTTCTCTATCGAGTTAAGTCTTTTATATACCAAGCATCACAAGCAAAATGCTCCGAACCTGCAAGTGGCGCGTTTAAACGTTCAAATCCGCTTTTTGTATAAAAACGGTTAGCTCCCTGCATATTCTGCAACGTCTCCAGATAACATTTGTTGTAATGAAGTTTGGCAAAATCCTGCGCAATATTCAATAGTTCGGTGGCTACCCCAGTACCTCTAGTAGTTGAAGTTAAATACATTTTTTGTAATTCACATATGTCCTCTTCCTTCCCGAAAGGTGCAATTCCGCAACCTCCTAACACAGTTCCTTCCTCTTCAACAATCCAGTATGCTCGATTCTCATGATTAGTATAGTACTGATATAAATGATGCAAGCTGTCATCATCCCACGCTAAACCTTCTCTATTCCCTCCGAACTCCATCAAGCAGTCCCTAATAATTTGTTCAATTGCATAATTATCCTTCATTTGTATTCGTCTGATGTTCATGATTAATAGTTCCCCTAACCTTCGAGTATCAATTTATTGTTATTCTATTGTACCACTTAAATAAAAGGATAATTATAAGGTGTTTCATACATAATATAGGTGAATTTATTAAGGGAGGGACTTCAATGAAAGCGGCAGCAAAGCAGCTCTGGATTGCAGCATTAGGTGGTGTGAATGAAATTGGTAAGAATATGTATTTGCTGCAATATGCTGATGATATTATTGTCATTGATTGCGGCTCTAAATTCCCGGACGAGAGTCTGCTGGGAATTGACCTCATTATTCCTGATGTTACGTATTTATTAAGCAATCTTGATAAGATTCGAGCATTAGTAGTTACACATGGACATGAGGATCATATTGGAGGAATTCCGTATCTGCTCAAACAATTAAATCTTCCGATCTATGCATCCCGGTTAACCTTAGGCCTAATTGAAAATAAACTGAGGGAACATGGATTATTACTTCAAACCAAGCTTCACGTCATTGATTCTGACTCCACTTTAAAGCTAGGTGCGTTTACGATAACGTTCTTTAATACCAATCATAGTATTCCGGATTGCCTTGGTGTTGTGTTCGATACCCCAGAAGGGACCGTTGTACATACAGGGGATTTCAAATTTGACATGACCCCTGTGAATAAGCAGTATCCCGATATACATAAAATGGCCGATATCGGGAAGAACGGTGTAAGATTTCTACTGTCTGAGAGTACCAATGCAGAACGCCCGGGCTTCACTCCTTCCGAAAAGCTCGTAGGCGCTCATATAGAAGAAGCATTCATGAAAGCAGATCGCAGAATTTTTGTCTCTACCTTTGCTTCAAATGTACACCGTCTACAACAGATCATTGAGGCTGCTCATCTAACAGACCGTAGATTAACCTTACTTGGCAGAAGTATGGTGAATGTGGTCCGGGTTGCCCAAGAACTCGGATACTTGAGCATTCCCGATAACATGCTGATTGAGCCTACAGAAGCTGCCAAACTCCCCCCGGAGCAAGTAACTGTATTATGTACAGGCAGTCAAGGTGAGCCCATGGCTGCGTTATCGCGACTGGCTAATTCAAGTCATAGGCAGATGGAAATCCAGGCTGGAGATACTGTTCTGATTGCAGCTAATCCCATTCCTGGGAATGAACGCAATGTATCTAGAATTGTCGATAATTTATATGTACTTGGTGCTAAAGTCATCTATGGATCACGCAGCGAGCTTCACGTGTCTGGGCATGCAAGCCAAGAAGAGCTTAAATTAATGTTAACCTTAATGAAACCTGAATATTTCATACCGATTCATGGTGAATACCGTATGCTTCATCATCACAGCTTGTTGGCGGAGGCAGTTGGTGTTAACCCCGATAATATCTTTATTCTAAAGAATGGGGACATCGTTGAGTCTTCGTCAGGTGTTGTCCGTCAATCGGGCAAAGTGACTGCTGGACAGATCCTAGTGGATGGCCTTGGCATTGGGGATATCGGGAATGTCGTGCTTCGTGATCGTCGCCAGCTATCGGCAGACGGCATTTTGATTACAGTAATTACTCTAAGTCAAACAGATGGACGTCTATTAAACGAACCGGATACTATCTCCAGAGGATTCATCTATGTCCGTAACTCAGAGACTTTAATGGAGGAAATTAACCAGCTTGTAACTTCTACCCTTCAAAAGATGAGTGAGCCTGATCTAGGGCAATGGAATATCATCAAACAGACTATTAAGGAGACCCTGAGTAGATTCTTGTACGAAAAAACGAAACGACGTCCGATGATTCTCCCCATCATTATTGAGGTGTAGCAAAAAGGAGCTCATGTAGAATGGGCTCTTTTTTTATATCTGGTGAGAATTAAATTTAACTATGTTATACATAATTTTAATGCGTCAGCTTCTAGCGCCATTTTTTGATGAATAATAATAATTTGCTCCAAATGAATAACCCGCTCCTGAAGACTAGCGTTTAACGGGTCCGATTGTAGCTGAGCATTCAGAGAAATGTATTGAGGTACTTCCCAGATACTACGTAAAGCAGTGCTTAAACAGTAGCCATATCGAGCAAGATGCTCATCCCCATACCAGCCTGTATCCTTTAATCCATTGATGTAGGCATGGAACAAGGACTCTTTGTAATCCTCGTAACGGTGAACAGGAATGACTCCTAAGCTCATGTTTACGCCAAACATTTTGCCAAGGTCTTCACCAATGCCGGATATGCTCATAAATTGCCAGTCAATCAGAACTAAACGTTTCTCTTCCATTTCACCCTGATTCAGCAGCATATTCATCTGACTGAGGTCCTGATGGGCAAGTACTCGTGGCAAGCTATTGAGAGCATTCAAGTTACTTTCTATCTGATTAGTAAAGCTATGGAACCATGTCCAAATGTTTAGCGCTTTATCTCTATGCAAATGATTTATGTAAGTATCCAGATTAGGCGCATACATTCTACTAGTTGTAGTCCATGATTTAAGCCAACCCCTGCATATCCAATCCTCATCAGGTATTTTCTTTCCGGTAAGATAAGCTCCATTGAATTGACCTAACCGCTCAGCGATAAAATCAACCTGCTGCTTCGTATGTGCATATTCCCCGTCTATTCGCTCCAACCATAACCATATGGTCCCTTCTGCTTGCTCTTCAACAAGATAACACTTTGGGGCTTGGATAAAGCCGGGAAGATCATCCAGAATCTTAGATTCAAAGACTAGCGCTTCGCGGCGCCAGTAATTGTGATGGGCTGGATCCTCTTTTTCTACACTATCCGACTTGATGATTTTTAATATGATTGACCATGGAACCTGCTCTTGATTAACTATTGCCAGACCGTGAATAGAAAAGATACCTGATGTAGTAAAGTTAGGCGTTTGATAATTTAAATCTTCGCAAGAGAAACTGATTATTTCTACTCTTTGTTCTCCAAAAAATCGTTGAACACAAATGTTAAGCTGATCCATTTTGTTCTCTAACACATAGATCCTCCTCACGATCCGTAAAAAAAGCCTATAAAGCGTAACTGATTCGTTAACACCTCATAGGCTTGTTCAATAAAGCTTTGCTTGTATTAGAATACTTTTGTTGTCCAATCTTCGCAATTCCAGATATCGGTCACGATGTCCTGATAAAAATCTGGTTCGTGAGAAATCATAAGAATGCTGCCTTTGTATGCTTTCAGCGCGCGTTTCAGCTCATCTTTAGCATCGATATCCAAGTGGTTTGTCGGCTCATCCAGTACGAGAATGTTAGTCTCACTGTTGATGAGCTTACATAGACGCACTTTAGCTTTTTCTCCACCACTTAGAACTGCAATCTTACTTTCGATATGTTTCGTAGTAAGTCCGCATTTGGCAAGGGCAGCACGTACTTCGAACTGTGAAAGGGATGGGAATGTATCCCAGATCTCCTCGATACAAGTCTTGTAATTGCCTTCTTTCATTTCTTGCTCAAAGTATCCAATCTCTTGATGGTATCCACGTTCTACCGAACCGGACAATGCTTGGATTTCGCCTAAGATGCTGCGAAGCAAGGTGGTTTTACCGATCCCGTTCGCACCGACCAACGCGATTTTTTGTCCACGCTCCATCAACAAATTCAGAGGTCTGGACAACGGTGTATCATATCCGATAACCAATTCTTTAGCTTCGAAAATCATCTTGCCCGCAGTTTTACCCTCTTTAAAGTTAAACTGTGGTTTTGGCTTCTCTTTTGCAATCTCGATAATTTCCATCTTGTCGAGCTTCTTCTGTCTGGACATCGCCATGTTACGAGTAGCAACGCTGGCTTTGTTACGCGCAACGAAGTCTTTCAGCTCTGCAATTTCTTGTTTCTGACGGTTATAAGCAGATTCAAGCTGTTGCTTTCTCATTTCGTAGACCTGTTGGAATTGCTCATAATCACCCACATAACGGGTTAGCTTTTGATTTTCCATATGGTAGATCAGATTGATAACACTGTTCAAGAAAGGCATATCATGTGAGATCAGAATAAATGCATTATCATATTCTTGCAGATAACGTCTCAGCCATTCAATATGCTGCTCATCCAGATAGTTCGTAGGCTCATCTAGGAGCAAAATATCTGGTTTTTCAAGCAACAGCTTCGCAAGTAAGATTTTGGTACGCTGACCACCACTAAGATCAGCTACGTCACGATCCAATCCGATATCTGTGATTCCTAGACCGCGCGCGGTTTCTTGAATCTTCGCATCGATCATGTAGAAATCTTGGTTTGTAAGTGTATCTTGAATCGTACCCACTTCTTCAAGCAGCTTTTCCAGCTCTTCGGGCGACACGTCACCCATTCTGCCGTACATATCATTCATCTCTTGCTCAAGATCAAAGAGGTATTGAAAAGCGCCTCTGAGTACATCTTGAATGGTCATTCCTTTGGTCAACACTGCATGCTGATCGAGGTAGCCAACACGCACCCGTTTGGACCATTCAACTTTACCTTCATCTGGCTGTAGCTTGCCTGTAACAATATTCATAAAAGTGGATTTACCTTCGCCGTTAGCGCCGAATAATCCGATATGCTCGCCTTTTAGAAGACGGAATGAAACATCCTTGAAGATCGCACGATCTCCAAAGCCATGACTTAATCCTTCTACATTTAATATGCTCATTTATGGACACCTTTTTCTTATTTTTCTCGCTATATTATAAGCAGGATTACACAAAAACTCAATGGAGAAGCAAAAAAATATCATATTATGGTTCGAAACGCGAAATATCTCAGGTTCTCAGATCCGATCTGTCAGATGATGATTTTGCGCTGGCGATTGCTCACCATCTTCTATATGATAGTATTCAGAGCTAGACTATAACGTTGAATTGATGTTCTAAGGAGAGTCAGTAATGAACAAACTTGTATTTTTTCTGGGGCCAGCCGGGGCAGGCAAAACTACATTAGCTAAGGCGATCGCTTCAGGGCGTAAAGTCCCCTTTTTTGATATGGATATTCTTTTACGGCCAGCGGCTGACGCGATCATGACCTTACACGGATTAGACCCATCGGACAGAGACTCTGCCGAGTACAAACGATTATGCCGAGATTTGGGTTACCGGATTACGATGGACGCGGCGCTTGATAATATTGGTCTTGATGTGGATGCATTTGTGGTTGGACCCTTTACTCAAGAGGCTGCCAACCCTGACTGGATCAGCAGTGAATTATCTCGAATCGGACGTTCGCTGCAAGATGTTGAGGTTAAAGTTGTCTTGGTCGAACTAGCCAATGAGGAATTGTATCGGACACGAATTCACGATCGACAATCACCATTAGATGAATGGAAGTTCCAGCATTGGGATGAATTTCGCAAATCATTTGGAAATCGTAGTGTGAAGTGGCCGCTTACAAGTTCTAATGTGAAGGTGATCGACAATTCTAATCCTGACATAACGAAGACTGTGGCTGTGGTGGAGCATTTTATCTACGACTAGAAATCACATGACTCACAAAAATAAGACCGACAAAGAGAGAATTCTCTTGCCGGTCTTTATGTTATTACTGGATATACTTCTGACTTACCAGATCCCCTGCTATGACTTCCGAAGGAATTACGAATTCAACGGAACCCATAGAACCTGGCCCTACTTCGTATTTATTAAACACAATCACAAGCTTGCCATCATTATTGATGTAGAAGCTCTGATCTTTCGTAATGGAAGTGAACATATCCGTTGGCATATCATCGCCACTTTCAGGAATCCAATATACAATATCGGGGTCAGCTTTCATTTGATCAATCATCTGCTCTTTAATATTTTGGCTAATCCGCTCAATGTACTGCTCATCCTTAAATAACATTGGCAATGTAATAAGGATTTGGTTCACTTTGTCTATCGTATCAAAAGTAACTTCCTCAGAAGAAGAACCTGAAGTTTCCACAACATATCTTCCAATGGAGAAAATACGATCATTGTCCGTTTTGACTTCATAACCCGTGTCCAGACCTAAGTGACCTCCGCCTTGCTTCTTCAACTGTTCAATCTCAAATTGAAACTTTTCATAGAGCGCCTTGTTCTCGATCAAGTACTTGTTGTTTAATCCAAGCTCCAAATCCTTGTTCTCCATGTTCGTAACGGCCGGAACTTTGATATTGGCATCATAGTTATCCTCCGCTACAATATATTCTTTTATGGTTAGCACTTTAACTAACCGATCGACTCCTGGGATAGAGGATAATGCACTCGCCACGGTTACACTAGTGTTAATCACAATCAGAAAGACAACAGCGGCTACACCCACACTAGCGAACCATTTATATTTCAATTGTTTTCTTCTTCTTTTTTTAAGCGAAAGCTTCAAAGAGCGATTCACAATTAAATCTAATTGTTCTGGAATTGGAATCTCGCTATATTCTTTATTTAAATCTTTTAAGTGGTCTTCCATCTTACATATTCTCCTTTGAGGCTTCATCCTTCAGTTTCACTCGTAATAACTGAAGTGCCTGATACAGTCTCGTTTTTATCGTATTAGTGTTCTCATTAAGAACTTCAGCCACTTCACTAATCTTCATGTCTTCAAAGTATCTCAATACGATCACGCTTCGGTATTTTATCGGCAGATCTTCAAGGGTTCTTTTCAAATCTATATCCGAGTAAACATCCTCTGCACCAGGACAATAGGTTTCAATCATCTCTGGCTCCATCGTCTGGATTCTTTTGTTTCTTCGCAGAAAGTCTAATGAAGTATTCACGACAATACGATAAAACCAGCTTTTCACGGCATCAGGATTCTTCAACAATTCAAGATTGTCCATCGCTTTATAAATGGAATCCTGAACAATATCGAGAGCATCCTCTTTGTTTTTAACATAGCTGTTGGCGAGTCTGTAGACATTTTCTTTGTTTTCGATGATACAATTTGTGAGTATTTTTTCGGATTTCCTATTCAACATTGTAGATTATCCTTCTCTGCTTGTTATCAAGTGTTGTAATAGGTGTAAGACGTATCGCGAGTTCAAAAAGTTTGGAGATTTTATTTTTTTTATTCAGCTTCCAAAGCTTTTTCAAGAAGTGAGGCATAAAACTTAGAGCCTTCAGGTTTCAAATGCACTCCGTCTTCATAGAAGTAGTTGTCTTTCCCTTCACTAGCAGAATACCAGTCTACTACGGTTGTATTACTATATTCACTGGAAACTATTGAAATATTGTGATTCACATTATTCTCCCACTTTCTTGGGACGCGAGTGTTGACCAAAAGAATCTGCTCAACATCACTTAGTGAATCCAGTAGACTACGTAATTGCTTTGAACTAAAAGATCCGTTAGTCCCCAGCTCAATAATAACCTTTTTACCTAACCGGCCTTGAGCTTTAAGCTGATCCACTACCTCTTGAGCTTTCACCATCTGCCGGCCGATCTTTCCTTCGATGACAATACCGGGTAATTTCTCTGTGAGGTAGGGTGCTACGTCCAAAATGACAGAATCTCCGATGGCCGTAACATCCTTTCCAGATTGACTCTTCTCTGCCATAGGTTCCTTTTCTTCAGGAACAGGTTTTGTTACTTCTGAATCAGCCTTATCCACTCCTGAATTTGTAGCCTCCACCTTAGTTTCTGGCTTTTTCACATCAGGTTTAGATGTAGCTGTTGCCATGGCTGGTATTGATGATTTATCAGTTGCACTCTTATCTATCGGTTTGTGGTCCATCGGATCATCCTTTATTCCCGTATCTTGTTGCTCTTGCTGCTGCAGTTGTTGCCCTTGCTGTTGTAGCTGTTGTTGTTCATACTGCAGATCAGCCGATTCAATTGCAGGCGTATCAGATCCAGCGTTTAACAAATAACCTTTGCATGCAATAGGTATAAAAATCACCGCTATAATAGCCATTAAGAAGCCTGGACGAATGCCACCACGTCGTTTTACGCTGATGTTCTTCCAAGTCTCTTTAAATGAACCTCGCCGAATGGGCTCCTCTACATACTTATATGACAATGATGCTAATAGAAAGCTTACCGCTACCTGAATGATGATACGAAGCATGCTGCTCTCTTCAGTATTCACATTCGGACTGCTAAGAATAATGACTGGAAAATGCCATATGTACAAGCTATATGATCGCACCCCGATCCAACGCAAAGGTTTGCAGCCTACAATCGCCCCCAAACGGCTGGCAGGATGAGCGAGTACAGCAATAACTACTGCAGCAATCAAAGAAATTATTAAAAACCCGCCACGGTAGAGCAAATCATCAAACTCATTAACCTGATTAAAAAGTACCAACAATAGTATGAGCCCTACTCCCCCAACAAGATCAAGCATACGCTGAGCCGGCTCCGAGACCTTGTCATTTAGTTTCTGACTTGGCCAAGCAATTGCAAGTGCTGCCCCAATGAGAAGTGCAAATACTCGGGTATCCGTTCCATAATATACTCTACTCGGGTCTGTGCCCGGTACGTAGATCAATGCCATCGCTAAAGCTGAGACCCCAGCGCAAGCTAAAACCCATGCAATAAGCCTACCCCGCTGACGAGCAATTTTCATCACAATGATAAGAACGATCGGCCATAGAATATAGAACTGTCCTTCAATGGAAAGTGACCACAAATGCCCGATCGGAGAAGGGGGGCCAAAGCTTGCAAAATAGGAAACATTATGAAATATTAACCACCAGTTGTTAACGTAAAATAAGGAAGACATAAAGTCACCCTTGAGCCCGAACAATCTTGAGGGTTCTATAATTAAGAGCCAAATAGCGACCACAAAAAGCATGACGATCATCGCAGGCAACAGCCTCCGCGCCCTACGAACCCAAAAGTCTAAAAGGTTCAGTCTTCGGTGCCGTTCCCACTGGGTAATGATTTGGTCAGTAATGAGATATCCTGAGATTACAAAAAATATTCCAACGCCGAGAAGTCCACCCTCAGCCCAATTCAGATTCAAATGATATGCGATTACAGCAAGTACTGATAAAGCCCTTAGACCATCAATTCCTGGCACATAACGCCTGCCGCCTACAGATTGTGAAGACGACTGGCTCCTCATATTTTTTCTGAAAAGCTTCGTGTTGTCTTTCATTATGTTTCAGTCCTTACCGTCGATTTATCGTTCATTAGTAAGACGCTGTAACCGTATGAAAAGTTCTGTAAGCAAGTGAAAATGTTATAAAATTAAAAAAGTATCTGGCAGAGTAACCTGCCAGATGTCTTTTCATTAATTACTCTGTACTTCAATGTGTAAAATATCTGTTACAAATTGGACAGGGACATATGTTTTATTATCTTGAAGTACGGGTGCAGTGCCTAATGCTTTGGGAGCCATTTTTGCTATGAAATAAGAATCTTTGTTAATAGAAACACTCGCCCATTGTGCTCCCTTCATTAACTCTGATGTTTTGGTAGCTTGATTCCACTTCAGTTCATAGTTCAATTGATTGGCTAAATCACGCAATGACAGCATCAGTACACCGTCTTTGTTGGTGAAACTTGCTATTTTTTTCAAATCAAGCTTTGCAACGTCCGTGGAATTATGATTTAAGCTGAAACGAAACTCTGGTGATCCTACATATCCTGGTGCAATACTGTATTTAGGGAATACGATCACTAAGTCATCTTTCTCGATAAAAAACGACTGCTCAACAAAAGTTCCTTTGTACTCTTCCAAGAAATATTTATCTGGATCCTTTTTAATCTCTGCAAGAATATCTGCATCGAGCTTCTCTTTGTAGTTAGCACCCAGCAAATCCGAAAGAGTAACTCGTTGTGCCTCCGCTGCGTTGTTCACATTATAAGTATCTATCCGCGGCATGCTAGTTCCGCCTTCAGAACCTTCAGTAATCACCTTCAAGGAGATAACACCTGCTGGATTACCTGTTCCATCAGACTTCAGTTCATAAGTAATATTAAGAGTACATGGATGGAAGTCTTGTTTACCTGCTTGTGCTTTGTGGCCCATTTCCGCGGCGTCTTTCTCCCATTGTGTTAAATCCTTTTCAGCCTGAGACAGGATAATATCATTCAGCTCATCTTGGTATTGCTTGTCCAGCATGCCTGTTAGTTGCGGTACTTTAATATCAGCGATCAAATATTTACTTGATGTGCTAAGTACCTTTTCCTGGATCTTAACACCAGTAAGTGCAGGGGTAGTTGATTGTGCCGTTGAAGAAACATTAGTTACTACTGCTGTGGGTGTCATAGCATGAACCGGTAAGGAAGCTATGCTCACCCCCATAATTGCCGCACACCCTACTGCACTCATTTTAAATAGATTTTTTGTTGTCTTGTTCATATCTCGTCATCCTCCATCTCTATTTATAAGTGCCTTCCGATGACACTCATTAGCTAGACGCAGAGAGACCTCTAATAAGTTTGGTGATTTTCTAATTTATTATTAATTTTTTCAGCTTCTGTCCCCCGTAATTCTATCTAAAAAAGCTAATGTATATAAATTAATGAACAACCTACTCTTTTTCATTCGAAAATGCTCAGTAGGAGCTAACTATAAGACAACAAAAACAGCAACTTACTCATTTAAGCATGGGTAAGTTGCTGTTTTTGGTATTGTAATTTTTTTTTACGCTAACCTATTAGTTTACAGGCGAAAGCTCATCTTCCGTTACCCACTTATGGTTGGTTACTTTATCTCCACCCGTTGTAGGTGTGAAATCAATCATGTATACCGTCGTTTGTTCCGCCGCGTTAATTTGAGCGGTTGCCCCTTTCATATCTTTCATATGGTCGGCTTCCATCACGACTTCCGAGCCTGCTTCATAAGGTTTATCAGCAGCTTTTTTGATTTCTTCATGAATAATCCACTTGTGATTTGTAATTGGAAATCCACCTGTTGTGGGTCTATAAGAAACGGTATACGCCGTGGTATCAAAAGCTCCAACTATGGTTGCTGTAGCCCCCTTCATCCCGTCCATATGGTCCGTTTGGATGATCGCTTGACTTCCAACTTTATAAGCTGGATTCTCCGCCACCTTCACATCATTAGGTACCTCACCTGAGCTAGAGTGCGAGGAATGTTCCATCTGTGTATTGTTTGAGGACATCTTATTGCCATAGCTATTATCATTACTGCATGCACTTAGACCGAGAGCAGCGGCGAACATGAGTAGAATTAATTGCTTTTTCATATAAGGACCTCCGAAGTTTTATATGCCTTTGACTATTAATTTACCCATTTCAGAAGATCACAAACCGAAAATATTATTTTGAAAATTGTAAGACGTTAATTGGATTACCAATAAATGAGTGTTGTCTCCGTTATTGAAGGTTATTTATAATGTTTTCTGAAAGGAGGCTACTATAATGAAGACTAAAATATTCACTTTGTTGCTTCTTTTGGGTCTGGTAAGTATGGCTACTATGATCGGTTCTGCTAGCGCTGCTCCGGTATTAACCGTAGGAAGTTCTTCAGGAGATGTATGGGATCTTCAGTATCGATTGAAGACTCTGGATTTCTATACTCAGCCTTTAGATGGTGTATATGGATCACAAACGAAAGCAGCCGTTGCTAAATTTCAAAAAGCCTACGGATTAAGCGCCGATGGTGTTACTGGCATGAAAACATGGAATACACTAAAAAAATATACGCTTAATATTGAGGAAATGGACATATTGGCTAAAGTTATCTACAGTGAATCTCGCGGTGAGCCTTATAAAGGCCAAGTTGCAGTTGGCGCTGTAGTTATGAATCGCATACAATCTAGTCAATTCCCAAACAATATTAAAGACGTAGTATTTCAAAAAGGTGCATTTACAGCCGTATCTGACGGTCAATACTGGCTTACTCCAAACCGGACTGCCTATTTAGCTGCACTTGATGCTGTCCGTGGTTGGGACCCAACAAACAATTCGATCTATTATTTCAATCCAGATACAGCTACAAGTGCTTGGATCTGGTCACGTCCTCAGAACTTAAAAATTGGTAAGCATATATTTGCGAGTTAAACGCTTCAAATAAATGTAATAGCCGTCCAACCTTAGTGGCTGGACGGCTATTTTTAGTATAAACGATCTTCTTAATACTATCCATAGAAAGACAGTATTCACTTGAGAGCTGGTCAACGGTTGCACGTAGACTAAACCACCATTTATATATTTCTGTATTTCTTGTAGTAACTCTTTTGGGAAGACTGTATCTGCATTTACATATTTCATAATTGTTCTGCTCCTTAAACTTTGATGAGATCACAAACAGCCTGCCTAACCATAATGGTCAGACAGGCTGTTATTATAAAAGCTTATTATTAAAGTTGAGATGACTCGGGACGGGAGCCTAATCCATTATTAAAATTAAAAATCATCTTTAATTCATCATCATAAGACTTCCTACATTCTTCTTGAAAGCTATCACTAGTATATTTCTTCAGTGTCTTTCTCCAAAAGTGCTGGGCTCTCCTATTTGTAGTCGTGGGGTTCGTCTGTAGCTCCCATTTTCCAATATGAAGATTAAGAACCTCCTTAGCCGCATATTCAGCAATTCCCGTGCCTCGGAAGGGCCGCAGGATAAAGAATTCGTTTAAATAAAATTCACAACCTGGTGGTGTATGAGGTGGTGTGGCTACTAATGCAAAGCCAGCAGGAATTCCATCCTTTTTTATTAAATAAGGATATAAAATCCCCGGCTTCTCCCACCAGATGTCGAAGACTTTATTCTGTTCATTCAGCGTCTGTGTTTCATTATCCTCGTATACCCCGTATTGATTAGGAAGGTTCCCCCATATCTCTGATAGATCGTGTAAGTATAGCGGGTAGAGATTATTAATCATAAACTTCGTTGTGCTGTCAGTTAATGTTACGGTGATCTTCATTTCATTCACTCCCTCCCATCGAATGCTTGGATGTATTTATGGCAATCACTTAAATAACGTTCTGTGTAGTTATCTTTTGTATAATCCTTAAGCACTTTTCGCCAGAAAGCTATGGCAGGTTTATTATTTTCCATTTGAGCCAGTTTCCATTTAGCTTCTTTAAATAGATCAAGTGTTTTTATTGCGGCAGCAGTACCTATTCCATTTCTTCTGTATTTCTGCAAAATCATAAAATCATAGACCACATGAGTTGGATCTGGGTCTGTATCTAAGTTTTCAAAAAGAACAACCACAAATCCAGCTAAGTTTCCTGAAACCTCGATCAGATAAGGATTCCATCGATGATCCCCTTCCCAAAAATAATCAATATCCACCTCGAATTCTCCATGCTGATTCACATCTTGATCCGTAAATAAACTGAAATCATAATAGTAAAGTTGATATAGATTAGACAGTACCGCTTTATCTTCAAACGTTACTGGAACAAGTTTAATTTCCATCATACCCCCACGTTTGCTTCATTATTGTTACTTCTGTACTTAGTATAATCACGACGTTACTCTAGTTATATGCCATATTTGATTTGAACTGAATTTTATATAAAGTCATTATTCATCTAAACTAAAAAAAGCTCATATGAGCTTTTTTCAGTCTACAATCAAGTTAAATCTACGATGACTTTAATCGTTTCTTCAGCTTCAATGGCTTTATCGAAGGCTGCTTGAATATCCTCTAATTTAAAGGACTGTGTCACCATTGTAGAGATATTCGGTTTCTTGTCGTTAATATGTTCAATAACCTTTACAATATCTTCATGTGTGTATTCACTAGTTCCAACTATGTTAACTTCTTTACTCATCACTTGAGCAAGGCTAATAGGTACTTCATTTTTATAAACCGCAATGATTGCAATTCTTGCTTGTGGCTTTACAATCTGCATCACTTGTTAAAATAATATCGGAGCACCCGCTGCGTCTACAAAAGCATCTACGTTTGGCATGTTAACGCCGTAAACATTTACTTCCCCTATTAATCCTGCAGCAGCAGATAAACCAATAGGACCCGCTCCGAGAATTACGATTTTTTCACCTTGTTTGGGTTGTACACTAAAGGCTCCTACCTCCAACGAATAACGACGACCTGCACGTTTTGCAGTAATTGGATTCACACCTACACGCATGCCCACGTTTAAATTCTTTTCCACTTCAGAACCTAACTTGACAATCTCACCGAACATTTCGTGACCAAATTTCCAACCGAAACGGATACCCATTTCAGAGCCTGCTTTTACGATATTAATATCTGTCCCACAAATTCCACCGGTAAAAAACGAACCAAACCATCTTTAGGCCCTACTCCAGGTATTGGCCTCTCTTCTATCCCCACACTATTTTTACCGTGATAAATACCGACCTTCATCATTCTTAACACACTCCTTATTACTATCTATTACTAAATGGTAGTAGTTATTGTGGAGCTTAGCAATCTACAATAAAACTGAAAGCGTTAATAAAACGACAGTTAATAAGCTTGTGTTAATTAAAATTTTAAAAGTGAAATGTTTCACTATTTTGTATTTATTATTTGCAGGGACAAATGGATTTAACTGTATAATTCGCTCTGCTAAATATTTAGGGGTATAGGGCATATCATTGCCAAGCCACATGGAAATTGGACCAATGATTGCAGATGTTCCATACCAAGCTGCGATATCAGAAGGAGTATCTAAAGGCATTCCGAATTGCTTTTCTTGTTTTTCGTATCCATAAATCTAAGTATGTTTTGTCTGCTATGAATCTTCCACCTCGTAGGTAATGAACTTTAAAATATAGTTGGTATTTGTGAAGAAACAATTTTTAGTAAAACTCAGGAGGAATCAGGAATTTTATGGAATACAAGATCAGTGGTTGAACGATTAAAATAAAAGTTCGGTTACTAGCTGAAATGACCAGTCTTACATATTCAAAATTTCCTCTGAGGCATATGTAAAGAACAGAATAGATACAGGAAACAATAGAAAACAACGCTATACAGCGTTTAATAATGTGATCATCCCTAATTACACTAAAGTAACTAGAAGTAATGACAATGATGAAAGAGGCCTTATACAAAACGAAAATTTCCAGCACTGCTTTTAAAGCAGCAAATAAAAAGATGGATGAAGTCTTTAAATATGAAGGACAGTTTGTAGATGGGATCGATAAATATCGGAAGAAGTAAGGTATTTAAGATTGAATGATAATTAAGTCCCAAAAATCCACGTCAGAGCTTCCTCTAACGTGGATTTTTAGGATTATAGCTATTTTTTTGTGTAAACAATCTTCTTAATACTGTCTCTTGATAGGCAATATTCATCCGAAAGCTGGTCAACCGTTGCACCAACAGCAAACCTTAGACAGATTTCAATGTTTCTAGATCTTAAGTATTTTCTGCTCCCTGACTTCTCGCCCCATTTTACATGTGCTTCTTCAGGCTTTGGGATATACACTAAACCACCGTTAATATATTTCTGAATTTCCTCTAGTAATTCTTTTGGAAAAATCGTATCAGCATTTACATATTTCATAATCGCTCTGCTCCTTAAACTTTTTATGAGTTTGAAGGTAGCAAAGTCTATTCTAAAAACAACAATGCACAATGCACTGGCGGTAAATCAAATTTTATTCGCTCTATACAAACAACCGCCGTTGTTTATAGTCTAGACTTTGCATAGAGCTTATCGCTAATCTTTTCACGATTGTACACCCTCCTTTTCATCAATTTGAAGTCAGTTCCTCCAAAATGCGCTTGGCTGTCTTCTCTCCATTAGCAATACAATCTGGAATACCCACACCATAATAAGAGCATCCGGCAAGGATAACGTTAGGATAATGATCTGCAATCTTCTTCTCTAAGGATACTACAATCTCATGATGGCGCATGTGGTAATTTGGCATAACATCATGCCATTTGGTCACGTCGTAGGTTACTGGCTGTCCAGTAATCCCAAGACTGGTCTGTATATCTTTCAACGCCACCTGTAATAATTCCTCTTCTGAGAGCTTAATCAAGGGCTCATAATGCGGTCCTGAGCTCTTATAAAACAGTCTGACGAGCAGACGTTGTTGTCCAGATGTGTGCTCCCACTTGCGACTTGTCCACGTACAAGCATTACATAGAACATCATCACTGTTGGCGGTAATAAACCCTGTACCGTTCGCTGGCAGCTGACTATCAGGTATATCAAATCCTAGATACACACTAATCATAGAGCTGTTTAACAACTGATTGAAATCTTCATTCAGCGCTTCGTCTTGAAGTAATGCTTGTGCAGTAGAATGCATCGTTCCTAGTACGACAAAATCGCTGTCTAAGATACGTCCATCTGCCAGAGTTACCCGGTACCGTTCTCCATCCTTTGCAATGCGCTCGGCCCGAATCCCTTTGATGATCTCTACGCCGGACAGCTGTTCTTCCATGGCATCAACCAGGGCAGATACGCCACCCTTAAAAGACATAAACTTTTTATCGCCGTTCCCCTGGAATTTAGCCTTATTCGCAGACAACCCCTGAATAATACTTCCAAATTCATTTTTATAATCAATTAAATAAGGAAGGGTCGAGGCGATGGTAAGTTCATTCAATTTCCCGGAATATACACCTGATAAGACGGGTGATATTTGCTTCTCGACAAGTTCTTTTCCAAAGAAAGCTTCCAGAAAATCACCTACAGAATCGTTTTTCGTAAAACGATCATTCGGAGTATAGAAATCTTTAAGTGCTTCAACTTTACCTTCAGCAGAGATCAGATCTGTTGTAGCAAGCGATTCAATACTGAGAGGGATGCCAAAGACTGCATCTTTAGGAATTTGCTTCAGCTTACCTTCTGTATAGATATATGATATTCCTGTCGCGTTATATACGACCTCATCTTGCATGCCAAGTTCTTCAATTAATGGGGCAACATTCGTTTTGCGAGTAACAATAGAATCTGCACCTGATTCCATAATGAAATCTTCCTGTCGCAGTGTTCTGATTTTTCCGCCCAGTCTATCGCTGGCTTCAACCAAAATGATTTTTACATCTAGCTTCTTATGCTCTATAGATTTCTGTAGATAGTAAGCGGTAGACAATCCAGTAATTCCCCCGCCAATCACGACGACCATTCTCAAGCGTTGACACCTGCCTCTAAAGTTATAATCTGTTAAATTCAATTGAATACATTATATCATAGGGATTTATATGTAATAACATACCGTTCGTGTCATATATGAAACAAAAAAAGCCGCGATTATCGCGGCTAATCTTTATATATTCTCCTGTTTTAAAGCATCAATAATATTTTCCTTCTTCACTTTTGAACTGGAGTACAGCATAGCTGAGCTAACGATGATAAAGACAGCGACTATGACATACAAGATACTCATCCACGGAAGTGCGAATCCATAGGAGAAACTACTCATCATGGATCTATAGATCAAGTACATCACGATTATGCTAATCGGAAGCCCGAAAAGTAGTGATTTTATCCCATAGAAGATACTTTCATAATTAATCATTTTATTAAAACCGTTTGGCGTCATCCCTACAGACTTCAACATCGCAAACTCTCTTTTACGAAGTGATATGCTAGTTGATATCGTATTGAAAATATTCGCAATCGATATTAATGTAATCAAAGCAATAAAACCATAGGTGAAAATAGACATTAACATAATCATCTGCTCACTATTTTGTCTATTTTGAAACACATTTTGGACATAGACATTCCGCTCTTTCATTTCCTCAATGGCCTGTTGTGTCGCTAATGGATCAGAGCTGTTCAGGTTTAGTCGGCTTTGTATATCGTTACTCATCGTATCATTTGTTAATTGATCAAAGACTTGTTCAGAGACAATGATGTTTAATCCACCAACTAGTGCTGAATGAACACCCATAGGGCGTTTATCAGTTAAAGCGACAATTTCTACTGGTGGTAATTTCGTCTCTTTCTCTGTGTTCCAATCCGTATAAATTAAATCAAGCTTCTGACCGATTTCCGAATGAAGAGCTTTGGTCTCAATAATCTTTTTGGCGCTCTCATCCTCAAAGGTGACGGTATCATTCACAATAGCTGACATCTGATTGAGATCCGTTAATTGTTCATAACTTACACCGACCGATTCTGCATAGGTTCTCAAACTCTGTTCATTTAGGGCATGGATCTGAATGTAGTAAGGATATTTCCCATTCTTTAAAATACTGCTATCCTTCTCCACGATCTCTTGCAATTCTTTTGCCATATCTTTTTCATCAATCCATGAACTCAAGCTTAGTTCCCTGATCACATTATATTCCGTTATATTAGGTAAGGCAGATATCGATTTCGTCAACCGAGCTACTTTTTGAGCGTCCTCAGTCCCCATATAAACTTGGATATCGTAGTTCAAACCATCCTGTGAGAGTTCTACCGACTTTCTCATATTAGTAGTGAACGAAGATACGGATAAAAACAAAACAATACTAATGACAAGTGAGAACACGGTTGCTTGGTACCTGCGTTTATTTCGCTTTAAATTCTTCAAACCAATCTCTGCTTCAATTCCAAACAACCTGCGAACGAACTTGGAAGTCTTCACCGCTTTACCAGAGAGCTTAACATCGGTTGATTGTCTGATCGCATCAATTGCCGAGATCTTTGAAGCTTTTCGGGCTGGAAGATAGGTGGATATAAAAATCGTCATAATTGAAACTACACAAGCGGTTAGAAGAGATAGAGGAGTAACAACCAACGTTAATTTTTCTGTTATCCCTAAAACATCTTGAATCATCGAATTGATAAACATAAAAGTGATCCCGATTCCTGTAATTCCGCAAAGGATCCCAATAGGTATACTAATTAAACCGATGATCATCCCTTCAAAAAACACTGAATTCTGCTTCTGCCTCTTTGTAGCACCTACGCTGGAGAGCATTCCTAAATGGCGTGCACGTTCCGAGACAGAAATTGCGAAAGCATTATAGATTAAAGAAACAGAGCCAATGATAATCACAGTCATAACGATGACTGACAATGAAAGAAGTGTGTTACGTAAGCCATCGTTATTCGTCACACCATAATAGCGGAGCAGACTATTATTATAAGAGATCGACTCGATATTGTTTTCTTGTGCCAATTCCTCTGCATGCTTATATATGGAGCTATCCACCTTATTTAATACAACCGTCGCTGTGGTTTTTTCAGCTGCTCCAATCAAGCTTTCATCCACATAACTTAGAGCAGTATAACCCGGGGACCATGTTGGTTCCCAAGTAGGGCGCTTTATCACTCCCACAATCGTGTAGTTCATTGGTTTTTTATGAATGATCTCTTCATTCAGGGTATCCTCTTCAGTCCGTAATCGTTCGTTCTGAGATAAGGGCTGCCCACTATTTTTATCATCTCTAGTGACTCGCTCTCCGACATCGAGAGTTAAAGTTTCACCAATCTTGTATGTTACTTTAGCGTTTTTTGCGATTTCCTCAGAAATGATGACTTCATAGTTAGTCTTCGGGAGTCTTCCATCCAGAAGTTCAATCGGAAATTGTTTAAAACCAGCTAAATTATATTCCTTAATATACCAATAGGGCTTGTTCTCATTCTGTCCCCCCTCTAAAGGGGCATAGCCACGATCATTTGAGATGACAAGTGTTTTCGTTGCATCATCCGCTTCTATCGCTTTAAGCTGAGCTTTAGTAACATTTCTATATTGAACATGCCATTCTCCATTTGTTGAGATACTCTGCTTCCTCATTAATTCCATAAATGAAAAACCAAGCGTTGCCACAGCCGTCACCATAGCCACAGAAATGATGACTCCAATGATAGTAACCAATGTTCTTCGTTTATTTTGCTTCAAATGTCTAAGCGTTAATCTATTTACGATATTCACAGACGAATCACCTCATCTTTGGCGATCCTTCCATCTTCAATGGTAATTACTCTATCCGCTTGTAATGCAATCCGTTCATCATGAGTAATGACAATCAGTGTTTGATTATAGGTTTTATTAAACATTTTTAATAAATCTATAATTTCACCGCTGTTCTTACTATCCAGATTACCGGTTGGCTCATCTGCCAGCATGATTGCGGGATTACTAATTAACGCTCTACCAATAGAGACCCGCTGTTGTTGCCCGCCTGAGAGCTGATTCGGGAGATGGTTTAAGCGATTCTCCAAATTTAACGCCTTTACAGTATCCGCAAATTGTTTCTTATCTACCTTGTGCTGATCAAGGAGTAAAGGAAGTGTGATGTTCTCTTCGACCGTTAAGACCGGTATAAGATTATAGAACTGATAAATCAGCCCAATTTGTCTGCGTCTAAAGATCGCCAGCTGTGTTTCATTCAATTCATAAATATCCGTGTTATCTACGAATACTTTGCCGCTTGTCGGTCTATCCACTCCGCCTAATAAGTGTAGAATGGTCGATTTCCCGGAGCCAGATGGCCCGATAATCGCTACGAATTCCCCTTTTTTAATCGAAAAAGATACATCATCCAGTGCCTTTACCGCTGTTTCGCCTTTTCCATATGTTTTAGACAGATGTTCAATCTTTAAAATGTCCATTGTTAGACCTCCATTTGTTGATGAGATCAGTATATCTGTCTACAATGACTATCCAGTGACTCTAAAGTGACATTCTAGTCACTAAGCCATAAGTGCTAAATGACTTGCTTATAAAATTTGATCTGAAATTGCGAGCCCTTTCCCACTTCACTCTTCACATCAATCGTTCCGTTTTGGCCTGTGATAATGCTTTGTGCTAGGGCAAGTCCTATCCCTACACTATCTTCGCTTGCATTCTTACCTTTATAGAATCGTTTGAAGATATAGGGGAGCTCTGCCTTTGGGATTCCTTTGCCGTTATCTGTTATGATAATTTCCGTATACAGTGCATTTTCTGCAAAAGAAATCGAAATTTCTCCCCCAGCAGGTGTGTGCTCTACACAGTTTTTCAGAATATTAATGATCGCCTCAGTTGTCCAATTGAGATCGCCCGCATATTTGATGCTATCTTCTCCATCAATCAGGATCCGTTGTTCTTTAATATCCATTGGAATTAACATGGGCTCCAAAGATTTTTGAACTAGCTTCTTCACTTGAACTTGATCTTTTTTAAAATGAATAGTTCCAGCATCGATCTTGGAGAACTTTAATAATGAGGAAACTAACCATCCAATTCGTTCGAGTTGAACAGTAATCTTCCGTGTAAATTCCATTCTTTTCTCCACATGCAGCTCCGGGTCACTTAATAAATCGGCCATCACAGTCATGGAGGTAAGCGGGGTTTTGAGCTGATGAGAGATATCCGAAATCGCATTGGTGAGCTTCAGTTTATCTTCTTGTAATTGAGCGCTCTGCTCGGATAACATTAACGTCACTTTATAAATGTCATTCTTCAGGATACTAAGCTCACCTTCCTGATTATCACGAACATCAAGCGTATAATTCCCACTACTGATTTGACGCAGATATCCAGAGAGCTTTTCAATTTCACCGTATCTCCAGCGAGTAAATACTAAACTGCAGCCTATCAGCAAAGCCGAAGTCACAGCTGTGATTCCCAACGCCTCCAGTGATATAAATGTTGCTACGGCTGCGGCCACAAGACTAATCAAGCACATCGTCAACAATAACCATCTGATTTCTTTATTACGAAGCACCTAATCACCAACCTTATAACCCAACCCACGAACTGTTTTGATCAGTGTAGGTTCTTGGGGGTTATCTTCTAACTTTTCCCTAAGTCTTTTTATGTAAACTGACAATGTATTATCGTTCACGAATTCTCCAGCTACATCCCAGATCCGCTCTAGCAATTGATTTCGCGAGAGAACTTGCCCCACATGATTAGCAAAGATCAGTAGCAATCGATATTCTAATGCGGTCAGTAGCACTTCATCGCTGTTCTTATAAACCTTACCTTCCAGTGTGTTAATACGTATATTGTCTAATTCAATCATGGATTGGGTCTGTGCTTGCTTGTTATATCTCCTTAACACCGATTTAATCCGCGAAAGCAGCTCCCGAATCCGAAAAGGCTTGGTTATGTAATCATCTGCCCCCATATCGAGTCCCATCACCACATTGACCTCATCATCAATCGCCGTTAAAAAAATTACAGGTATATCACTTTGCGCTTTCACGAGTTTGCATAATTCATAACCGCTTCCATCCGGAAGTGAGAGGTCAAAGATGCATAAGGTGAGCTCTGATAACTGCTCAGATAACACCGCTTTGGCTGAGGTGGCGTCATAACATAGAAGGGTTTCAAAATGATCCTGCTGTAATGAATATTCAAGTCCTGATGCTATCGTTCTATCGTCCTCGACAAGCATAATTTTCATGGAAGATCATCCTAACCTAATAATATATTCAAAAGTTCAACTCGTTCCGATGATCATTTTCTCATAATTATCGAGTTATACCAAATTACATATCATATTAAAGTATTTACAACTTCACAGTAAATATAATAAAGACGTCTACTCCGAGGAGTTGACGTCACATAAATGGTCATATCGCAAAAGCACCACACTTATATTGATATATCTGCTGAAACCCTAATCGTAGTGCCGATTTTTTCGAAGCTTCATTATCCAGTGAACAATCCCAGTAAGGAATAAAGCCATTGGCAAGCACATCTTCAACTACTAGCGCTGCTAAATGTGTCCCCACTCCTTGTTTCTGATATTTAGGAAGGGTTTCAATTCCGATTGCGTGTGTATCCTGTGTAACAAAACTAGAATAACACACACCCATAACCTCAGATCCCTCAACAGCAGCATATCCGTAGCCTTTTTCGGCAAAGTCTTCTTTCGATGACCAGAATAAATCAATATTTTCATGTACAAATTCTATATTCTTTAGATCTAAGTTTTCCCAATCCAGCATTTTAAGATTTATAGTTCTAATCCCATTAGTCTGTGTCGTAGGCGGCTTGTGAAGTAACTTGAACACCATCTGTTCAAACGGATATAGCTTCCTAGTAGGAAACATCAATTCCAGATTCCATTCCTCATGTTGACCAGAAACTTCGAAATGTTCCATCCCAAGTTCCTTCATTCTAGGTACTATATAACTCGTTACATAACCGTCCAGTGCATGGATAAAGGCTTGATTGGTGTGATCGCCGATAAGATAAAACCCTTCAATTCCCTGACTCCATACTAACGCACTCTTTGGTGCTGTAAGTTGATCCACAAAGATCCAACCTGGATTATTGCCTTCAATCACAGAGAGAATTTCGGGATGGATATGCTCTCCTTGAAGTAGCGGCTTCACTTTATAATAATCCTCATGAGGTATTTCATGCATACAAACACTCCCCTTATTTTCCTTACATCAGATGCTGTATACATAAGTATAAAGGAATCGTCCTCAACCGGATGGTAAAGTTCATTAATAACTGAAGATTACTTTCCATGGATAAGCGTTTTCCTAGCCTTAATTATTAGAAATGAAGGTCTCCTTCTCTCATTTAATAATTTGGGCATCTTTTCCAGTCCCTCAGCTATGGATTCGGGTTCAACCATTTCTTCAACAGTTAGTCCATTTTGGATCAACGTATTAAGTAATGTTGAAAGTTTCCTGTGATATTTTATGACGCCGTCAATTCCCCAAAACTGGCTTCTGAGACCTTCTTCTCCATAATTATCAATAGGCCAATGTAGGATATTATGATCAGGATCTTTAACCCACCCACTTTGGCTCTTATTTGATAAAACAACCGGATGCTCTGTTGAAAATACCAGATGCCCATTGGGTTTAATCCATTCTGAAATCCTACTAATGAGTGTTTTGTAATCCTCAATATAATGAAAAGCTAACGAACTTACTACCAAATCAAATTCATTACTATTAAAATTGATTTCCTCCATAGAGCCCTGTATATAAAGGATCTCAGGTCGCTTCCCTGCCATAGCTAACATTTTCTCTGATATATCTACTCCTGTTACGTGTGACGCTTTGTTATCAATCATATAGTTTGCCATTTCACCAAAACCGCAGCCAAGGTCGAGAACGTTTAAATCCTGTAGGTCTGGAAGTAACCCTCTTATTGCAGGTTGTTCAATAAAGTCATTGTATGTAATTCTTGATTCCCTTAAGTTCTTATACATTTGAAAAAACTCAGGGTTGTCATAAATGTTCTGTTGCATCATACACCTCCTCGATATTATAGATGATGTTTACGAAGACGGTTGTAATATAGCCAAGTTCGACTTACATACGAGCCAAACATGAGAATTAATATGGCGAACAAAATCAAATTTATGAGCTGCAATCGATCCAGATTTGAGTAAGTCGATAATTTAATGTTAATTACTATGGTATACGTATATACAATTATAAGGGGCAAGAACATAGCAGAATAAGTTAAGGCTATACGTCTAGCTAGTTTCAGTTGATTTAACTTATCGCTGTATATTTGCGGTTTTGCTTCACCCGGTACATATTCTTGGCCCCATACAACCCATCTTTGAGTCCATGAACTTGATTTATACAGACATGCCCAGCCAGATTCCATGTGAAAGTTGAAGTAATTGGTGTCTGCAGTATTTTGTAAGTCCGCACAATAACACACCTTACGAGGTTTCCCTTTTATAAAATAAAAGGCAGCACCTGTTTTGCCAACTTTGTACAGATTATATCCCTTTTCTTCCATTCCCTCTAGCCACGCCTCAAGCCGATCTGGCGCATACATCCATCCAGGCTTCCACTTCATAACAAGTTGACCTGAATTTTTCAAACGCTTTTCTTCATTTTTACTTAGTATGATTTGCCGAAGGGGTGTCACTTGACCATTTGACTTGCTGGGCTGTAAGAATTCTTCTGTTATTCTTTTGTTAGTCTTGTTTAATGTGATCAACGAATACACTGTGAAAATACACAAGATCACGCTAAGCCCCAATGCAGTAGCGGGAATAAAACCATACGGTCCACTGAAAACATTAAAATGATTAAATTTGGATACACTCATTGCTATTGCACTTATTAAAATTACATTGAGGAATGCAACCATTAAATAAATCAATATCCCCATAAAAATATACATGATCTTCTTGTTATGCTTTACGATCCCTTCTCGATCAGGAAATGTTCTTATCTGTTCTAAAGGCAGCCTATTCATCGTCACAACCCATTTGCCGTTCTGTAACACCTTCGTCCATCCAAAATTTAATAATCCTTTAGAAAGGGATGGATTTCGAACTTTATCGAATACGATCCGATAGTTAGCTACGTTCGATTCAACCTGTTGAAAGTAAAAATATCTAGTTAAACGGTTGATTCGGATAAGTTCATAACCTTTTTGCGCCATAGAAGCCAACCAATCTTCGGTTTTCTGAACATCATAACTCCAAAAGGGTTTAAATATTTTGATGATCATCTACATCACCCCCATATTTTATAGCATTCTCATGCAACTCTTTAAGCCTTTTGATCTCAGTAGCAAGAATTAGCGTCCCTAAGTCTGTTCTTTCATAAACCGTTTTTCTCTCTTCATCAGCAAAAACAGTAATCATCCCATCTTTTTGCATCTTCGTTAACGTGCCATAAACAGTACCTGAGCCTAACAAAAGGCGTGCTTTCGTGATTTTCTCTACATGCTTCACTATCCCATATCCATGACGTGGTTCATCTAAGGATAAAAGAATATAGAAAGCTGTTTCAGTCATGGGTACATATTTTTTCAACACTTTCTCAGGGTTCAACATGCCCAGCTCCCTTATTACGTAACAGCGTTTATACGTCACAATTAAATATGTCTCAACGTGACTATATCACGCCGTGACATAGTAAGCAATAAAAAAAGTGTGCAGAATCGCTTCATCAGCCACTCTACTCACTCTACATTCAACTGCTCCGACCCGCCTATCGAATATCTTTTACTCGAATATTACTTCCTAACAGACTCGAATCACTTCTTAATCTGAACGACGGGTAATTCTCATCTGCTTCAAGCCGCATCTGTTCATCAAATAAAGATTCCTGCTGTCGGTCAACAAAAAAAGTAAAAGGCTCTTTCTGAACTTCAATATCTGTAGGATGGGGTTCACTAATGATCTGAATTACGATCACACCATTACAACCACAGCCCTCTGTGTCGAAAAATAATTTAAAATATCCTGGTCGTTCACCAAGGTTTTTTTCTAACTTTTCAATAGTTTGGGAGTTCAATTGTATGAACATAGGATGATCCACTCCTTTTTTATATTTGAGCGAGTACTTTCCCAAAGTATAATTTGAATTAGTTCCAGCCTCGTGTGACTGCCATCACTTTTATATTGACAGACATGAGTCTGAGAATAAATCAAGCTGCCTTCTGCGTCTCCCGTTCGCCACCTAGCTTAAATACGAGGATACCCCCAATAATAACCAGTACTCCAAGCAACTGTTTCCAAGTAAAAGGAACCTTCTCAAGCCCTAACCAGCCTAGTGAATCCCAGAGTAGTGCGAACCCAAGCTGAGAGATCAATACGATCGAAATCGCATACGTTGGGCCCAGTCGTTTAGTACCTTGCACAAGGCATAATACCACCCCGACTCCGATCAAACCACTGATCCAATACCAAGGCTCCATATTTCTCAAAGTAAATATCCGGTTTCCCTCAACGATAAGACTCATAATAAATGAAGCTAGGAATCCCATCCCTAACACTAAAGTTGTCGTTGCCCAAGAACCAACCTTTTCGTTAACTTTCGTATTAAATATATTTTGCAGACTCACGAGTGATCCCGCAATAAGCGCTAATATCAACCCAATAACCATAACTTAATTCCTCCATTTATCGACTATACTCAAGGTTGTTAGAATTTTAGTATCACAACACCAGCTATCATCAACCCGATGCCGATGAACTGCGGTAATCTCATCTTTCGTTTTTCCAATCCAAACCAGCCTTTAATATCAATCAAGAAGGTCAGACATAGCTGAGCAATCAACAACGAGGATATTGTAAATGTAACACCGATTTGCTGAATGGCAGTTACTTCACTGAAAATAATTACAGCTGCAAAAGCGCCGCCGATCAAATATAAGGGATTTACTTGCTTTATTCCTCCCCATTTCCCATCTCTAACGAACAAAAGAATTAGGAAGGACATGATAAACCCCGTTAACTGTGTAATTGTCGCCGCCTGCCAAGTCCCGATATCTTGACTAATTCGAGCATTTGACACTCCCTGTAACGTAATACAAGCCCCCGCTAAAAATGCAAATATAATCCCTCTCATTTCTCTCTCTCCTCAACTTCGATCTCTTACATATTAAAAAGCAATTCAAGGGTTTAAAAAAGGACATCTGTCCTAAATGAGAAGAAACGTTGTTATTGCCCAGCAGCTGCTGTTGCTTGTAGAAATAAAAAGACCGTCTCAAGCCTTCGTACGGGCTTAAAACGGACTTCAAAAACTTTTTTTATAGTTGATTTATAAGAGCAAATTCTTCTCATGCAATTGATCAAAAATAATTTGGGTAACTACAGACACACGATTTCGATCTTTATAGCTTAACCAAGTCAATTCCTCGATTTCGGACGCTGGCGTTAATGTCCCTTCATAATCCGCAATATAACAGGTCATTTTTACTGTAACACCTTCTGCTTTGCCATGAGCCTCTGCTTCAAAGGTTCCAAAATAAGAGACGGTATCAGCCTTAATCTGAACAGAGATTTCTTCCTCAATTTCGCGCAAAAGCGTCTCCTCGTCTGTTTCCCCGGCTTCTCTTTTTCCTCCAGGCAAATAATAGGTATCTTTCCCTTTGGAACGCGCACATAAAACTTGTCCGTTCTCGATATGAATCCAAGCGATTTTATCAATGATTGTAGTCATATAGTTCTCCCTATGCCTTTTTTTCAACAATTATATCATACAACTGAACTAACACATTTATGCAACGTCAGTTTTAACTTTTTGGACATGAGGGTAACACCACGGTTCAAATCCTCAATTGTTATTATCGCAACCTTTTATCAATCGTCCTCCACTCACATATAGCCAAATAAATATTTTACTGATTAAAAAGATTGGGGCAATTAGTAAGTTAGTGCTAAAATATGAGAGTGAGTTTCTTCTGTCTATCACATATAATAGTTTTACAACATAGAGAAAGTCAGACAGGCAGTCCCTCCTCTTATCAGTGTATTTCTTTCTGTAAACACTTTCATTGTAAAGACGGGGAATCCGATTATAAGGTCTATAATTGGAAGAGGTAATTTCAAAATGAACATATGAATAGGAGTGTGAATTCATGAAGCTTCAATTTAATTTATTCCCGGGCGGATTGCCCAAGGCGCTTACTATGAGCTATGATGATGGACAAAAACACGATATTCGCTTGGCAGAGATTTTTGATCAATATGGGATTAAAGGTACTTTCCATCTAAATAGCGCTATGATAAACGCACCCGGATTTTTATCTTCTGCTGATGTTAAACATTCGCTTAGAAACCACGAGGTGTCTGCCCATTCTGTTACTCATCCACATCTAGAACGTCTTCCTTTACCTATGGTGATCGAAGAACTGTTTGAAGACCGTAAGCGACTTGAGAAACTAGTGGATTATCCGGTACGTGGGATGTCCTATCCTTACGGTACATACTCTCCAGAAATCATAGCGCCACTTCAGTCTGTTGGGATTGAATACAGTCGTACTGTCCACTCTACCAAACAGTTTGATATGCCTCTGAATTTCATGGAGTGGCATCCAACATGCCAACATAATGAAGATCTCCATCACGTATGGGAGCGATTTACAACGGAGGGTCCATCCCAAAAACTAAGACTCTGTTATGTTTGGGGTCATAGTTATGAATTTGCTGAGCAGGACAATTGGGAGCTTATCGAGTCCTTTTGCCAACAAGCTGGCGGACATCCGGATATTTGGTACGCAACCAATATAGAGATTTATGATTATGTCACTGCGCTGTATTCACTGAAAATGAGTGCTGACAAAACGGTCATCCGTAACAACTCTGCTATTGATGTCTGGGTATCTGTAAATGATCAACCTGTTCAGATTAAGGGTGGAAGTACGATGATGATGAAATAATCCTAAACACAAAAAGAGCGATTCTTAACATCGCTCTTTTTTCTTGTTACATAAAAGTAACTGCAATTATTTGGATTGAAGTGTAAATGTCACTGTTTTTGCTTTTTCCTCAAGGATTGGAGTATAGGTAAATGTCAGCACATTCCCTTTGCGACCCTTCAATACTAACATTCTGGTCAAAACATATGGATCTCTGCCATCATTCACTCTATCCCATTCCTTACGATCCTCACTGGTTATCAGTTGTTCGCTGAGATTGATGATTTCCTCAGAGCTGCTATAAACCAAATATAAGTGTGTCGTATCTAGTAAACGTATGAGCGCCACATCCTCCGATGCATACTCCACGATGAAATCTCCTGTTGCCCCGGTTAGCTTCTCCATCTCAAATAACTTCCCTAGATCGCCATCCTTAGTAATATACTGTACGTTCTTCCCATCTGTCATATACAACTGAGTAGAAGGCACTTGCGGCGCATGTGGATAAGCAGCATTCATATATTGATAATTCATTTGTTTGAGAATAGTGCCTGCATTGACCAATACTTGATAGCTGCTATTGAAATCGGTGAACATGGCATAATGATTGTCTGTTAACTGGAGAAGATCCGTGCCATTGACAATTTTCTTGACCTCAAAAGCATAGTTGTAGGCTGATTCCTTGAACGGTAGTTGACCAATAATTACTGGTTTTCCAGCTGAGGTAGCACGGTAATACAAATCTCCGTTTTTCTGAGATATCCAATAGGATCTACCATCTACAGAAGCAGAAACCAATCTAGCTTCATCTACGATCTGGATAACCCCATCCGTTTTATTAAGCCCCGTTTTACCTCCAAGTGCACTGACCACTGAGACTAATGGCACATACACTGAACCTTTAATAATACGTGGGGATTTCGTTAAATTCACCACTGCTTCATTTACTTTTGTCTTTACAGTACCAGTTGTGAAAATAACCTCTCTTTCAGGACGAACAAGTTTGGCCGTTTTGGATTGTTGATCCCAAGATAATGTGTACCCCATAGCATCCGCGAGTGATTTCAGAGGCACAAAAGTTGTATTCTCTGTGATGACCTGTTTACTGCTGATTCCAATTTCTTTAAAGTTGAATTGAATTTGGCGTTCTGCTTGCGCAGATACAGATCCATACCCTGTACTTAAAATCAAAACAGCTATGATTCCTAGCGTTACCTTCCATTTATTCATTTCTATTCTTCTCCCTCGACTTTATAATCATATGTAATTAGACGACAATTTATGGAAAAAGTTTCTTATTGTCCCCTTTCATCATGCAAAAAAGACCTGATCCACGGAGACTACCGCAGTCAGGTCATCTGTCTTTTAATTGTAATCTTAACTTCTAGCAAACTCGTAAAACGCCAAAGCATCGTCCCAAGTCGGGAATCCAGCTTGCGCTAATTTATCGCTGCCTCCACCTTTTCCATTGTAGGTACTAAGATGCGTTTTGAAAAAAGCTCCACAGGAAATCTCTGCGCTGCCATTCTGCGCAAACACAACCTTATTCTCAGCAGAACTAGCCAATAAAACTGGAACATCACATTTCGCGGTAAGCTTGTTAGCTAAACTTTGTAAATCTTTCAGTGATTTATCCTCGAATACTTTTGCGATCAGTTTTCCTTCTTGTTGTGCTAAAAGCTCCTGTACGATATAATCATCATTCTTATCTTTTAGTAGTGTAATTTCCGCTTGCAGTTGCTTTTGTTCATTCTCCCACTTTTCAATTCGATCGATAATTTCATCTTTTCCCGTATTGAACTTGGAAGATAGTGCTCCAAGGATTTGCAGACTGTTATTAAATTCCTCTAAAGCACGGTAACCACATTTAAAATAAATCCGCGTATTACCTTTTTGTTTCTCCGCTTTCAGAAGCTTAATCATACCAATTTCACCTGTTGAAGATACATGCGTACCTCCGCAAGCGTTATATTCAACATCTTTGATCTCTACAATCCGGATGTTCTCCGTCACTTTTGGCTGTTTGACCAGTTTAAGCAGGGAAGCTTCTTCCCCTGTTACAAAATAGCTAAGAATGGAATGGTTCCGGTAAATCTGCCGATTAACCTCCCACTCAATGGAATGAAGCTGGTTAGGCGACAGTTCTGACGCTTCTATGTCGATGGTGCAATAATCTTCACCTAAATGAAAGCTTAGAGTCATAAACTGTAAAAGATCAAGACATACTGCTGAGAGCAAATGTTGCCCACTATGCTGCTGCATATGGTCGAATCTTCTCGTCCAATCGATCTGACAATTGACAGCTAAATCATCAGGCAGACGTTCCAGCTTATGTAGGATAAGATCTTCCTCACTGATTACATCAAGTACAGGGATATCCTGTATAGTCCCTAGATCACAGGGTTGCCCACCGCCATGCGGATAAAAAGCAGTTTCCTCCAAAGTAACATACAGCCCATCTTCTCGTTCTATCGTTTCCGTAATACGGGTTTGCCAGTCAGTCAGATATGTAGAATTGTAATATAGTTTGCTGGTCATGTATGTATCCCTCTCTTTTATACGTTTATGGCACATTAAGCTTATAGTATCATAACGGATTTCAAAGACAAACTACACCAAGAAAAACGGGTGTCGTCCTTATATGAACGACACCCGCTTCTATAGCATCTTGCGGACTTAACATGCACAAGAAACATCTTTTAAGTTTCTTATAGCAATAGCATTGAGTCGAAGCGCTTCGACAATTGAGTCTCTTACTGCTAACAATTCAAATCTTTCACGACTGCCAATAGGCAACCTGCAAAGTAATGCTTCAATTCTTCTAAGACTTTCTTTCAGAATCACTCTCTGCTTACGCAAAGCATTTAAAGCTCTTTGAATTTTTCTCTTCTCTGCAGCAGTCATAAACTACCACCTCTTTTCGATTGTGATAGTATATGAGATGCGAATTCTCTAGATCTTGCTTGTACAATTTGGAAGCATAAAGATTGATTTTACTATTTTTTGCTAACTTCCATGATAGGAACGGTCCAATCTACATTGGTGTACAAACGGTTAACTACTGTACGTATTAATTGAAGCTGATCAGGGATTTTAGTAAGGCCATGAGCACGGAACTCAAAAAAATTCTTTTTGTTATTTGACTGTGATTCAACGATTACGATATAACCATCTTTCCATCCGGACCCATCAGTAGAATATCCTCCTCGCCCTGACAGGTGATACTCTTTACCCTCAAGGTCTTTAAATATCCACTCACTGTTCATAAATTCATTTCTCAATCTTCCGCTAAAATGTAATGAACCTTCCTTCGTTGATCCATTGGTATTGGGAGGCGACTCCACAGTGAAATCATTTAACATGAGCTCATCCCCATCAAATGCAAAGGGGATTGGATGCTCCTTCAACTTGGATGGCTCAAACTGTACCATCGAACCATCCTTTTCTAGAATGAAATACCCATCGAACACAAAAGTATATGGCGTATCCTGGGGTAAATATTTAAATGTATAGCTCCAATGCATTAATCCAGGTTTATCACCGGGTGCCGAAGATCGTGACATTACACTATCCTTACTCGGTAATTTCCTCGCATTAACACTGTGAATCTCTTCTCCCATGCTATCCTCAAAATGGAACTTCATCCCCTGCTGCTTCCATAATTCACCTGGAGAACGACTCAATGCCTCTTCACTTAATTGAGTGTCAAATTCAAAACGAACACCTTGAACCATATGAGTTAGTCTTTTCAAAGTCACTGTTAAACCGTCCGGAGAAGTATAGCTACCCGTTAGGGGAGCTGAGGTTGTTTGTTGATTCGCTTTTGTCATATCCATCGAAAAACTGAAATTCCAATCTCCTTGTAAAATAGGAATATTTCTTCCCTTGCTTCCCAACTCAGTTATATGACCTTCGACTGTAATTTGATCGGCTTGCAATGGCTCCGAAAAATTAGCGATCATATAGTAAAAATCGTTGGTAAATCCCATATCGTATAATTCTCCAACGACTTTTCCATGATCATCTTTAACTTCAATCTTATTACCTTCACCAAAACCCAAGCGATGTCTGTCATGTTTACCATCCGGTCCGAACAACTGTAGAGCGACAATCACACGAGTAGGATCTGCTACGGCTTCGTCAATTTTGATCGTATAGCCTTTATCCTTCACTTTTATATTAGGATGATCTACCAACCCAAATTCTTGCGCTCGCAAAAGGCCAATGTCCACATTATCTTTCACAAAAAGAGAACGTAAAGTCTCTGCCAATGTGGGTACAGAATATAAAATCACGGCACTCAGAACAACCAGTAGCAAAGCTGCTGCCATGGCTAATCTAAGTAACTTAAGAATCTTCGGATTCTTTCGCTTTATGTTAGGTACCCTTACTTTCTCTAGTTCTACTGATTCTATTGAAGCCATAACTTGATCCGTAAAAGACTCTGGCAGTTTCTCCTCAAACAACGCTTGCGACCACTCCTCTTGTTCTTCCAATAGCATATGATAGATTAAGTTGCAATGGGTACAAGCAGCAACATGATCAACAACTTCCAATGGGCGGGAGGTAGATGTACTTAGGATGTATTGCTCGATCTCAAATGGACTTAAGCACTTCATCGCTCTTCACCTCCTGGAGTGTCATGATTTGCTTCAATCGCTGTTTCGCACGATAAAGGTCATTTTGAATTTTACTTATAGGGACCTCTAAGAGCGTACACATTTCTTCATAGCTTAAATCATTGGTGTAACGAAGCAGCAAAGCCATCCGATAATTAGGCGGCAGCTTCTGCATTAGGTGAAGCAGCTCTGTGCGATGCTCTGATCGAATGAATTCTTCCTCTGGATTATTTGAAAGGGAAAGTTCAACAAGATCGTCTGATAGGCTTGCTGTAGGACGAGTTTTTTTCCAAAGATCCTTCAATAAATTAGTCGCGATGGTATACAGCCAAGCCGCAAAGTTTTTATCTAAATCATGTGAGGCCAGCTTACGATAAGCTTTAATAAACGTCTCCTGAGTGATGTCTTGAGCATCTTGGTGATCGGCCCCCATCCCTCTCAAAAGGCCATAAATTTTATTTTTATATCGATTCACAAGAAACGAATAGTCTTCTTTATGTCCATGCAGAACATTTTGAATCCATTGCCTCTCATCCTCTTTTTCAACTTTCGGTACATGTCCCTTCACCCTTAAGCCTCCTTGAAGCACGATACTCTATAGACGATTCCTATCAGAAAAACTCTCACTTTATACAAAAAAAAGTAGATCTTCAATTGTATTGAAGACCCACTCTGTTATCTAACCTCGAACTTGCCCCATCTGTAGCCCAAATAGGCTCACCCCAGTGCTAATGATACAAGTCTACTCCAATATATAAGCTTTTCATCCTGCCCGTAAGCCCCAATACATTGAAATCCTAAAGGCATGTTATGAATAGTGGCTGAAGGAATGCTCACAGTTGGCGCTCCTGCGTATGACCATACGGCCGTCATTCCAGCCCATCCTGTCCTTGTTCCCCACAATGGAGCAGTTCCTGCTTGAGCGGGCGAGACCCAAATATCAATCCCCTCTGTCTTTTGAACATCCAGTAGATCATATCTCAATTTGATTTGTCCTCTACGATATCGCTCCAGTTCCTCATCTCTGATGGTTAGCCCTGATTCAATACCATCACGCATCGCAGTCCCATAGCAATCTTTGTATTTTTCAAATCGTACGGCATGAACTTGAGCCATTTCCCCTTGTACTAACCTCAACATTCCATCCCCATAGATGAAACTATCTTCCCATGGCATCTTAACATTTTTTATGACGAAGCCTGCCTCTTCCAACTTCTTAATCTGGCTCCAAAAAGTATGTTTAGCGTCCTCTTCCAATAAAGTCATGAATACCCCTTCTGGAATACCAAGCACGGGTTTACGGTTAGCTTCGAAAGGCCTCCATTCCGAGATGAGTTCTGAAGAGACCCGCTCCATGCTAACCATATCCTGTGTGAAAAATCCCATCGTATCAAATGAAGGGGACATCAACTGAACACCATCCAAAGGGATACGTCCATAGCTTGGCTTAAATCCAACAACACCACAGAAAGAAGCAGGTGCCATAACAGAACGCAAACTTTGTGTGCCTATCGCAAATGGACACATACCCGTGGCAACTGCCGCTGCAGACCCTGCACTAGAGCCGCCTGGTGTATGATCCAAATGATGAGGATTACGAGTTGGGAGATGCCCGGCATATGCGAACTCTTCGGTCACCGTTTTGCCTGTGAACCATACTCCTTTTTGCCGCAGCTTTTTAATAAAACTACCTTCTGAACGTGTTAATTCCTGTGGAGGAAGATTTGAACCGGCACGAGTGGGTAAGCCGTCAATATGAATTAGATCCTTAACTCCTACTGGAACTCCGTATAATGATGGTTTTGGGAGCTCATGATAGGTTTGTCTTAGCAGCGCTACTTCACTCATGATTCTATCTGTTCTTTTCTCTTCCGATACAAAAGCATGGATATGCGGCTCCAACTTATCATAACGATCTAAATGCTGATTAAGGAATAGCTCGAGTGATGAATCATTTAGCTCTAATCCTTTATGGAACTGTGTTAAAGAAGATGAATTGATATACATATCTAAACCCCCTCCACAATTTACCGAAATAAGATCTACATGGCTGTGATTGTATTTATTTGGAATAACTTCATGTTAATCGTAGTCCTTTGCTAAGGCAAGAAGTTTAATCACAGCATAGAAGGCGCAAATAATCACTGCAATACCAGCGAGTAAAAGAATAGTCTCCACTTGGACTCTATCAGCTAGCGGACCAAACAGCACCATCCCGAGTGGCAAAGCACATGAGTTCGTCACTTGAACTAGACTAAACACCCTACCTTGCAACTTCGGCTCCACATTCTGCTGCAACATCACTGTCAAAGGAGCGTTAAAGCAAGGCATCGTTACGCCTATCAACAAATTAAACAATAAATACATTGCAAACATAGGAGCGATGCCAAGTCCAACCATCAGCAAACCGTAGAGAGCACATGCTATAATGTTGGTATGCATACGAGACTTAAAGCCGCCCCATGACGCTATCAGAATCCCTCCAACTAACGCCCCTACGCTAAAAGTCATCTCACTTGCGGTCAATCTCCATACTTCTGGACCAAAGGATCGACTCACCATTAGAGGGGTTAAGAAGGCTGCTGGACTGATCAGTATCATTACGACAAATAAATAGATTAGTAATTGCTTAATAAAGACATGATCCTTTAGGTACTTAAACCCTTCCTTAATGTCTTGTACATTCGATTTCTGAACCTCCTCCAACTTAGCATGAACTGGAACAACGATTATACACATCATACCGATCCCAATAATTGCAGTAATCACATCAATAAAAAAGGCAGTTTCTATGGTACTAATCGATAGAATCACACCCCCTGCTGCTGGAGCTAGAAACATCATCAAGGATGAAATACTACTATTTACTCCATTCACCTTCATAAGGTGATCTTTTGGAACAATTTGAGGGATAAGTGCGTTCACAGCAGGAACCTGTATGCCCGTACCTGCTGCTCGGATCAGCAAAATTACATATAGCAACCAAATATATTTATAACCCATCAAAAACATCACAGCGAGGATAAGGGTAGCGATCGCAATCATACCATCCGCTAGCATGATCATTTTTTTACGACTATAACGGTCGATCCATACCCCAGCAAACAGCGATATCGCCATCTGCGGGAGAAAGCCGCAGACGGTTGATATCGTCATCATCACCCCTGAAGAGGTAGTTAGAGTGATATACCAAATAATCGCATATTGAACCAGCGAGGAACCAAATAAAGAGATGGTTTGAGCCGTTAGAAATAGGGTTATTTTTCTTTTCCAATTGTCATTCATGGTTTGCATTAGTACTTAATTCCTTTACTTCTGGTTTCATCTCCTATGTTAAGCACACGATCGACCCACCCTTGATAAAACTCTTCTTCATGAGAAACAAGAATAACAGTACCGCTAAAATGAATTAGAGCTTTCTTCAATGCGTCTTTCGTTTCAGCATCTAAGTGATTGGTCGGCTCATCCATAATTAGGAAGTTGTATGGTGAGAGCAGTAATCGGCACAACTTAACCTTAGACTGTTCTCCGCCGCTGAGCGTACGGATAGACTGTGTTACAAGGTTATCTTTAACCACACACTGCGCCAGATGACGACGTATTTCCTTTACAGTCAGTTTTGGATCATAAGCTGAAATCACCTGAATAGGAGTCATCGTATCATCTTCCCAAGTTAAATCCTGCTCGAAGTAACCGACTTTAACTTGTTCTGCGAACTGAAACCTACCGGTTATCTCTTTGATTTCTCCAACCAATGTTTTAAGCAATGTTGATTTCCCGATTCCATTGAACCCCGTAATCACCAGCTTTTGTCCGCCACGGATGGAGAACTTCAATTTAGGCAACAAAGGTTTATCGTAACCAACCACTAATTGATCCACTTTAAGCGCTACTTGTGACGTGCATGGGAGCTCTTTAAAACGAATAGACGCTTTGGATACAAATGTTGGAGCTGCGATTCGTTCCAGCTTATCCAGCTGTTTTTGGCGACCACGAGCAATTTTGGAATTAACACCCGCACCGTTTTTTCGAATGAATTGCTCTGTAGTTTCTATTTTTTTCTGCTGTGCATGATATTGCCGGATATAACTCTCTCGCAAATGTTCCTTCTGCTTCACAAAATCCGAGTATTTACCATGGTATTTTTTAATCGTTTCCCCCTCTATATCGCAAATGCTAGTGGATATTTTATCGAGAAAGGCATAGTTATGAGATACAACAATGAACGCTTGATTAAAGGCAATCAAATACTCAGCGAGCCAGTTAACATGTTCGGTATCTAGATAATTGGTTGGTTCGTCGAGTAATAGCACATCAGGTTGTTCAAGTAAAAGCTTGGCCAGTATAACTTTTGTCCGTTGCCCCCCGCTTAACTGCTCGATGGGACGGTCGATTCCAATCGCGTTGATCCCTAGACCCGTAACCATCTTACTGATGTTGCTCTCCATCGAATAATAGTCTAGCGCTTCTAATCGTTCCTGGTAGTCTGCTGCCTTTTGTAATAACGTTTCGTTGCCAGTTACTGAGCACTCTTCATAGAGCTCATTTATTTTTCGTTCTAGTTCGTATAATTCTGAGAAAGCCTGTCTTAAATAATTATGAACCGTACAGTTTCCATCCATGACAGCATATTGATCGAGATGACCGATTGTAATATTGGGCTGCCACTTTATCATTCCATCATCCGGGATCACTTCCCCCGTCAAGATGCTAATCAACGTACTCTTACCCGTTCCGTTCTGTCCAACCACTCCTACATGCTCTCCCTTGTACAAATCCATAGAGACATTTTTGTATAGGACCTTATCGCCAAAAGCATGTGCCAAATTAGAAACCTCAAGTAAACTCATTTCCTATTCCTCTTTTCTGAAATTAATTAAGAACGCAAAAAAAGCAGAAGACACTGCACCCTTTGGGCACAAGCCTTCTGCTTATCTGTACACGAATAGACGGCACAAACATATAAATGACAGTCTAGAAACTGAGCATTATAAACACAAAAGGCTGTAGACGAAAATTGTCTACAGCCTCTTAATCATTAACATCGAAAGACAGCATAACCAAATAAGCGTGACATTTCACGCTAAATCGGACTAGCTATCATTCGATGATATAAAAGCAATACGCTTTTGATTAAGCTCCGGACAACGTTTCATCGTTTGTATCCGTTTGTTCGGAGCAGCCTCTGGTATATAACTTTACAGTTTCTACATGAATCATGTTAAACCATCCCTTAGTTTGGTAACAGTTTAAAACGCATGCCTAAACTTGTCAACCTAGAGCGGGAAATCATAATTATTTTTAGTCTCTAATAGTTGAATAACTTCTTTTGCCTTTTGTATCGCTTCTTCTAGAGAATAAATTAAACGATCTGTTACTGTGACAATATCTTCGAACTCTCCAGGTGTGTCTAATATTTCTTTGATGCTTAGTTCCTTTGATTGTTCTGCTGTATTTATTAATCTTAGAATAGCATTCATAGAATAGTGTGCTGCTCGCAATGTACGAATAATCTTCATTCTATTTAATTCTCGTTCTGTATAAATGCGATAACCATTTGGTAGTCTGGGAACGGTTATTAAGCCATTTCTTTCCCAGTTCCTTAGGATTTCAGGTGTTAATTCCAATAATTGTGTGACTTCATTCCGATTATAAGTCTGATTAGACAATGACTCATTGCCACTGAGCCATTGTTCAACTAATTGAATGGCTTCTAAAGCTAGTCGGTATTCTTGTTCAAGATGAGCCAAATAGACCTGTGCTAGTTTAAACGCCAGCTTGTAATCACTCTTCCCACTGGCTTCTGCAATAGCTCGTGCTTTTGCTCGACTATGACCTTGAATAATCTCACAATGAAAAGCGGTTCTAGCTACTTGAAGCTGAAATAAATGAAGCTCCGAAAATACTCGATATCCATTGTCTGCACGCGGCACTGGAGAGATATACTTCCACTCTTCATAAATGCGAACAGTATTCGGATGTACGTTAACAAGACTCGCTATTTCTTTGGTGCTATACATCCCTACGCCTCCCTCACTTCCATTTAAAGAATTTGATGGCGCTGCCTAAACCAATCAATATACATAAGACAAGAATGATAATACTAAAGAATAAGTGCTGAATTGACTCTCCAATCGAAACTTGTTTAAGTAAATGAATACCATGTGAAAGCGGAATAATATCCATTATCCATTGGAGAAAACGCGGCATAATTTCATATGGAATCGTAGCGCCAGAGAATAGAAGCATTGTGAAGTAGACCACTGAACTCCATAAATTTGCAGACTTTTGATCAGGCACGACACTGCCGATAGCAATCCCAACACTGTACATCGCACACACAACAAATGCATAAGTTAGCAGAAAGACTCCCCATGAGCCTCTCATTTCATAATCAAATAATAAAGTATATACAGTAGTTACGCCAATAAATGAAACTAGTGCTGAGGATAATTGAATAACAACTTGAGCAAACAATATATGTACTGGGGATACAGGTGTTACTTGGAATCTTTTTAGAATTCCTCGATGACGATAGTCAGCAACGGTAAGCGGTACACCCATTACGCCAGTGGCGAGTACCCCAATACAAATAACTGCAGGGTAAGAGAATTCAAACATGGATGCTCCGCTGGCAGACAGATCTTTACTCATGACATATCCAAAAAGAGTCGCCAAAATGATCGGGAGTAGGATCCCAAATATAAGTATATCCATACCTTTCCAAACAAGCTTGCCCTCTATCTTTAGTAGCGTCCAAAATAATTTCATACCCATTCCTCCTCACCTGCAAAATATAAATAGGCATCCTCTAATGTTGGTTGTCCACTAAGTGTAATAATTTCTTGAATGGAACCAAAGGCGACCGTTTTACCGTCTCTTAAAATGATTAGTTGATCGCAGAGAGCTTCTACTTCGTCCATGTAATGAGAGGTGAGTACAATCGATAGTCCGTTTTCTTTCATAGTTAAAAGCTGTTTCCATAACATCTTACGCGCCTTTGTATCAAGCCCCGTTGTTAATTCATCTAAAAAGACGAGCTGAGGATTAGGCAAGAGGGCTAACAAAACTGCTAATCGCTGCTTTTCACCGCCAGATAGCGATCTTACTAGCTGCTTTTTCTTTTCATGCAGTCCAAAGGTTATAAGTAAAGGATCGATAGCTTGTGGTTTTTTGTATAAAGCACGCCATTGGATACATGCCTCTACTACGGTTAAGCGATCTTGAAAATTCGTATCTTGGAATTGTACGCCAACGTTTTGGAACACTTCCTTTCGTTCTGTGAATGGCGATTTCCCAAGTACTTCGAGCCTTTGAAATTCGCTTTTCTCGATCCCTAGAATTGCAGCAATACTCGAGGATTTCCCCGCACCATTAGCTCCTAGCAAACCAATTACTTCTCCTTCACCTAAATGAAAGTTTAAATCCTGGACAGCAACTTTATCTCCGTATCGTACAGAGAGATTGTTTACGGACAAAATCATAATCCCCACCTCATTTCAGATATTAGGTTTACACTATATCAAATGAAGTAAAGGCTGGTGGTTTATTGGAGGGTTTGTTTTTTGAAACAAAAAAAGAGGAGGTTAGCTCATCTCATGAACTAACCATCCTCTGACAGATGAAAAATATTTCCGAAAAATCATTTTCTTTTTTTAACACCATTTATCCTAGTCCCTTGAGGGATTGAAATGAGCTGACTCTTTGATACACCGATAAGCTGAGAAGTATAAATACTCGAATGTCCGGAGAACAAATAACTCACCACACAAGCGATGAACATATAAATTGCACCTTCCGAACCGAACAGCTCAATTCCCATTAAAAAGCATGCGATAGGTGTGCTCGTAGCTCCGCAGAAAACAGCAATGAATCCGAGCGCAGCTAAAAAGGGACCATACACATGTAATATTCCAGCCAAAGCATTGCCTAATGTGGCCCCAATCGCAAACAACGGAGTAACTTCACCACCCTGAAATCCTGTTCCCAAGGTAAAAGCGGTAAAAATCAGCTTCCACAAAAAAGCGAACGGTGAGACCTCACCCTCAAAAGAATCCTTGATTAAAGGGATACCAAGTCCCAGATAGTCGCGTGACCCTACAACGAATACCAACGCTATGATAATTAAACCACCTACTGCAGCTTTTATCATCGGATTGTTAATCATGGCGGTGAAGGTTCTTTTTAGAAAATGAGTCAGTTCACTGAAAAGCATACTCACAAGACCAAAAATAACAGAAGCCAATACCACTTTTAGAATAATCATTACACTTAAGGCAGGAAACTCATTCACTACATAGTGAGTATGATCAACGCCCCACAATTGAGTGGTGACCAGATCACCAACAAAGCTGGCCACAAAACATGGAAGTAACGCTTGTTGGCTAATAAGTCCAATCGTTACCACTTCTAGACCAAATAAGGTTCCAGCTAGTGGTGTTCCGAAAATAGAGCCAAAACCTCCGCTAATCCCGCACATTAACAATATTTTGCGATCCAGCGGACTGATTTTGATTAATTTTCCAAACCATTCCGCGAGGCTTCCTCCCATTTGTACTGCGGTTCCCTCACGTCCGGCAGATCCGCCAAACAAATGAGTTACCAGTGTTCCGAACAATACTAAGGGTGCCATGCGTAAAGGAATGGTCTCTGTACCATCCTGAATTTGTTCTATAATAAGATTATTTCCTTTAACGCTGTTTTTTCCATAACGCATATATAAGAAACTAACAAGGACTCCTCCAAGAGGCAGCAAATAAAGCAGCCACGGATGCTCTAGACGTACATCTGTTACATAATCTAAGCTTTTCAGAAAGAATGCCGAGGCAGTTCCCGATAAAAGTCCAACCACACTTCCGAGTACAATCCATTTGATAAATGTACTCCATAGTGCAAAATGACTTCTTTTCTTAGCGAATTCAACCCATCGTGCAGACCATTGATTCATTACGACAGCCTCCAAAATCAGTATAAAGCAGTCCCAACAACAAAACAGACTCCTACCAGTGAAGCTCACACTGGTAGGAGTCATTAGTCTCATGAGACGGTTGAGGCGAACTCCATCGCCTTGTTAGATATTATTCTTAGTCTTCAAACTCCACGTTATGATACACCTGTTGCACATCTTCCAAATCTTCTAAAGCATCAATCAGTTTTTCAAATTGAGCTTGTGCATCTTCAGGAAGTGTTACATAGTTCTGTGGAAGCATGTTTAATTCTGCTACAGTAAATTCGGTAATTCCAGCATTTCTGAATACTTCTTGTACGGCATGGAACTGATCAGGCTCAGCATATACGATAACTGCTTCGTCCTCTTCCAGTACATCACGTACATCAAGCTCTGCTTCGAACATCATCTCAATCACTTCATCAGCGGTTTTACCTTCCACACCGATAACAGCCGTTGAGTCAAACATATAGGCTACTGATCCGCTGACACCCATATTTCCGCCATTCTTACTAAATGTAGAACGAATCAAAGGTGCTGTACGATTAACGTTATTCGTAAGCGCATCGACGATAATCATCGAACCGTTAGGTCCAAACCCTTCGTAACGAAGGTCTTCATAATTCTCATCACCGCTGCCTTTGGCTTTATCCATTGCGCGGTCGATAATCGCTTTTGGTACATTGTAAGTTTTTGCACGTTCTAATACAACCTTCAGTGCCCGGTTTGCTTCTGGATCGGGTTCACCTTTCTTGGCTGCTACATAAATCTCAACACCAAACTTAGCATAAACGCGACTTGTGTTGGCGTCTTTGGAGGCTTTCTTTTCCTTAATATTATTCCACTTACGACCCATATTGTTCCCGCTCTCTTTCAACATGAATTAAAAACAATTGTTACTTATTATACCCTTGATTAATAGCTCTAGTAAAGTGCGCTGCTAGGTTAATCCTCTAAGCTGTCACAATACACTCATAAAAAAGGCCCCTGAATCGATCAGGAGCCTGCTAGTATTTATCAAATCAATGCCAAATTTCATCCGCAATCTCTTTAATAAATTGCAGTTTGTCCCACTGTTGCTGATCTGTCAAATGGTTTCCTTCTTCTGTAGAAGCAAAACCGCATTGTGGGCTTAGACATAGCTGATTGATGTTAACATACTGTGACGCTTCTTTAATACGCTCCACGATTTCTTCTTTATTCTCAAGCTCACCGGTCTTCGAGCTGAACAATCCTAGAACAACCTGTTGATCCTTGATAAATCTTAATGGTGCGAAATCACCTGCCCGATCCGTATCAAACTCCAGATAGAACCCATCAACATCCACAGTTCCGAATAACACTTCTGCGATTGGCTCGTATCCACCGGAAGCTGCCCATGTAGAAGCATAGTTTCCACGGCATACATGCATGGTAATGACCATATCAGCAGGATGATCCTTAATCGCTTCATTATTTACGAATGCATACAACTTAGCAATTTCGTTAACATTTACACCCTCTTTTTGTCGCGCTTCCCAATATCCTTTGTCACAGAGCATCCCCCATGTGCAATCGTCCAACTGAAGATTTCGACAACCCGCCTCATAGAAGTCGCGAATCACTTCACGATATGCTGCGGCAATATCAGCAACTAGTTCATCTTGGTTATCGTAAACAGCTGCAGTGGTCTGGTGATTCCGTTGCAGCTCAGCAAGAAATTGTGCAGGAGATGGAATCGTTTGACGCGCAACTACATCGTTACCGGCAACGCGAGCCAGTTGTCTGTAATCTGCGATCATTGGATGATTCGTACCGCGAATCTTGCCAGATAGGATTGCCGTTTCCGCTCTTGTCTCCATGCCATTGAATAAATAGCCTTCTTTGCTGACTTTCTTAGCTACGCCTTCCAGACCCCACATGAAGTCTAAATGCCACCAAGAACGGCGGAATTCACCGTCCGTTACTCCTTTTAAACCTACATCTTTTTGCTTTTTCACGACTCTGGCAATCTCCGTATCTTCAACCTTGCGCAATTCGTCTGCCGTGATTTCATTGTTTTGAAATTGAACGCGAGCTCTCTTAATTGTTTCCGGGCGTAAGAAGCTACCTACTATATCAACTCTGAAGGGTACTTCCGTTCTTTGCGTTCCTGTTTGAATGGTACTCATGGGGCCGACCTCCTCGATTCTCTGTGCTTGTTCTGTTGCATTCACTATAGCACTTCATCATCAAGGGCTGGTAACTCCTAAAAACTATGGCCTACCATAAGCTTACGCTATAGCAGGCCATCAGATTTACGTATTTTTACTTAAACCCAAATTTCTTGGGCGGTTTCGATTACGAGACGTATTTTATCCCACTGCTCTTCTTCGGTTAGAATATTCCCTTCCTCGGTTGAAGCAAATCCACATTGAGTACTTAGGCAAAGCTTCTCAATATCAACATATTGTGCCGCTTCTTCAATACGCGCTTTGAGCTGTTCTTTGCTCTCAAGACCCCCATGTTTCGTAGTTACTAGTCCCAACACTACAAATTGATCTTTAATAAAACGTAAGGGCTCAAAATTACCCGCCCGCTCATTATCATATTCCAAGAAAAAGGCATCCACTTTAGTATTCGAAAAAAGCTCTTCCGCCACAGGCTCATAACCACCAGCAGCGAACCATGTAGAACGAAAATTGCCTCGGCATACGTGAAGCGCAATTGTCATGTCCTGTGGACGATTGGCAATGCTCTCGTTAATCAGCCTAACATAATCCTTAGCCAATTGATCTGGATCTGTACCTCTGCTGCGTAAATGCGCCCGATGTCTGCCACTACACAGCGTTCCCCAAGTTGTATCGTCTAACTGGAGGTAACGGCAGCCCGCATCATAGAACGCTTGGATTGCAGTTCGATAAACAGCAATAATATCTTGAAATAACGTTTCCTGATCCGGATAAACCTCATTCCCGTTAAACTCCTCCACAAAGTGAAATAAAGCGGGTGAAGGAATAGTCATTTTCGGAATTCGGTCTCCAGCCATTTGCTTCAAAGCGATAAATTGCTCGATCATCGGATGATCTTCAAAGGCAATTCGGTCCACAATTCTAAATGATTCCGCGCGCTGAACCGCCTCCGCTCTTCCTTGATTCAAGTTAATCTTCTCTGTCCCTTTAATCCCTACAAAAAAATCAAGATGCCACCAGGAACGGCGGAATTCCCCATCTGTGACCGCCAATAAACCCACTTCTTTTTCTTGTTCCAGAAGTTTGGCGATTTCAATATTCTCAATTTCATGAAGCTGACTGCCCGTGATTTCACCATCGTCATATTGGAGGCGGGCTGCTTTTATCTCATCCGTGCGTAAGAAGCTGCCAACGATATCGTAGCGAAAGGGTGGAGCATTTCTCTGGGTGCCAATTACGGGTCTAATCATACCGATCCTCCTACTGCTATAGTAAAAAATGATTTAGGTCAAAATAACTTCCTGAAACCAGGTCATTCAAAATCTCGATATACTTAGATGCCATTACACTAGGTCTGCGATCTTTATGCGCTATCCAGCCAACCGTAAATACTTCATTGCTCTCAAAAGGAATCGTCTTCAGGCCATCACCATTTAGATCAGACGCCAGAATTCCTGTGCCTACCGTATAGCAATCCGTACCCATTAATAAATTGGTCAGTGTCGCTCGGTCATTCACCTTAATATTCTTCTCAATTTGTGAAAAGCTTAACATTTCCTCTGAGAAATGCAGTGAATTGTTCTCACCCTGTTCAAAAGTGATATAAGGGAACGGTACAATATCATCCTGAGTAATAACTTCCTTACGAGCCAGCGGATGTCCGGTTCGAACATAAAGATGCGGATCCGTATTAAAAAGCGGTGTGAATTTCAGATTGCCGTCACTAAACAGTTTATTCATATGCTTATAGTTACTCTCGTTAATATAAAGAATTCCTAAATCACTGCGCAAGGTACGTACATCCTCGATAATCTCGTAGGTTTGCGTCTCTCTCAAGCTAAAATTGTATTCCGAGACGTCATTCTGCTTCATGAGATTTACAAAGGCGTCAACCACAAAGGCGTAGTGCTGCGTAGAGATGGAAAAATAGATCGGACTACGCTTTTTCCCAGTATAACGATTCTCCATAAGCTCCGTCTGTTCAATAATTTGGCGGGCATAACCTAGAAATTCCATCCCCTCTACGGAAATACTGATTCCACGGTTGGTCCGCTCAAAAATCGTAATCCCCAGTTCACTTTCTAACTCTTTAATGGCATTGGACAGGCTCGGTTGAGAGACAAAAAGCTTCTTTGCCGCCTCATTCATGGAGCCACTATTTGCAATTTCGATAGCGTAGCGGAGTTGTTGCAACGTCACTCCTATTCCCCCTGTTCCAGACCTGTTAGTTCTGTATTCTGTTTCATGCTAGGTGATATCGTAGCATATTTTCATATGGCAATCCAAGATAATCCTTATCTTATTTACGTATTAAGCATGCTTTAGCGTGTACGCTTCTTAGCAGCATCAATTTTGGAGGGGTCAAGTCCTTTCCAAATATTCGGCATATCAACCTGCTCCGGGTGCTCAAATACTAGAAAAGCCGTAGGTAAATATCGTTCCCCATATTGAGAGGATGGCTTGTTCATAATCTCGTTGTCTTTTACCAGCACAGTAGAAGAACCTCCATCCAAATTGGCAGCAATCACGGCTCCATGCTTAAGAAGGATTTGCTGCACATCGTATAGATTTGCCCCAATACTATAAGTAGGTTGTCTTCCATCAATAATAACAAATATAATCGCTCCGTCAGCTCGCTGGCCCATCGCTGTTCTTGGTGCAATTCCCCAACCTTCAGCAGCGTTCTTAATCAATCCTTTTCCATTGACGATTAAACGAGGGCTAAAAGTTACTGCCTCCTGAACACCCATTTTACTAATCTCGTCCAAAGTATAATTTCCAGCAACCATCTTCCCTTGTTTATCAAGACCTACGATTTGTGTGGATTTCTTGCCACCGAGACCGTTGTAATATAACTTACCTTGTGAGATCACAATACCGATAGGTTTAAATCCGTTACCTTTCCAGTTGGGGTCAGCGAATCCACCACCGTTAACTCCAGCGATAGCACCTGTGCGCTTCACCATGCTAGTTACTTTCTCACCTGACCCTACTTTATCCGGAATTCCCAAACGAACTTTAGTAGGATCATTAACGATCATGACATATCCGGAATATCCAGTACCTGATACATTTTCTATCTCGACCAGTGGTTTCTCTTTTACTTCTGGTTCAGGAGTGATGGTATGTGTGTCCTTTTCGACCCCCATCTCTTCAAATTGGGTACTATATTCAGTCACTCTGTCCTTTAATCCGTCCTCGCCAATAATATATTTAGCCATGTAGCGGTGCTGTGTTGTGATCAGTGTATCAGCGATTGAATAGCGCAGATTTTTAGCCGAAGGTGCAAAGTAAAACCAGCCGCCTCCAGCAATCAACAAAATTAAACAGAATAAAAACACTTTGGATAGTGTTCGAAAAAAGCTCCGTTTTTTACGTTTTTTTGTGGGTTTCTTTTTACGTACGGTGGAACGTTGAGGTAATGATGAAGTGCTCACTTCTTTTTCCTCCCTGACTATTTCGGAATTTGAAAATAAATGTCTAACTTTATCATAGACGATAAATTTTATGAAAAGTTACTATTAAGTAACAACCCAAAACAAATAAGTAACCTCCTAAAACAAAAAAGCAGGTTTCGGATAACCCGGAAACCTGCTCATCTTCAACCTTTTTAGTGTCTACCCGCTCCGCCACCACTGCTGGCGCTACCTCCACCACCTGATGATCCACCACCGCCGGAATAACCTCCTCCACCGGAAGAGCCACTATCATTGTTAGAGTAGCTGCTGCTGGAAGAGCTGGAAGAGCTAGAAGAATGTCTACCTGCACCTCCGCCACTACTCGAACCTCCGCCCCCACGATTCTCGTTGCTTGAGGAATATCGTCCTGCTCCTCCACCTCTAGTAGAGCCGCCTCCACCGCTGTTTCCCCAGAAGCTTGACTGTGAGTTATTTGATGGTGTGTTTCTATGATGATGATGATGGTGATTATTATAGTGATTATTATAACGTCTGTGCCAACGTCTACCATAACCGTAATCCGCTTGACCGTACCAATTCCCATACCGCCGAATATTTCTTGGGCTATACGGATTAAATGGCAAACCGTACATTTCAATATATTTATTGCGTCGTGAAAGACCATATCCGAACAATATGAGCGGAGCAAATATCAATAAGTAAATTAGGAGACCTTTGCCTACACTAACACTAGCCTCCTTTGCTGAAGTGGTTGTTGAGGGCGAATTTGAACCAGTTGTGCCCCCATTATTTCCTGCTGTCCCTGTTGTTCCAACGACCTGATCCGCTCTTGCTAGCAAAAAACTGTACAAAGCATTGACAGTTGCCGTAGCACCTGTCCCGTAATCTTTTTTTACAAATTGAGGCTCAAGTACGGTATCCAAAATATTACTAATCGCATCGTTAGTTAGAATCTTATCGATGTCCTTCCCTTGAAGAACATGATAGTTGTCTCCATCAATATCTAGTACGAGCATAACATCCTTAGGGCCTGCTGCAACGGAGGCAAACTTCATGTAGGTATAATCCTGAAGTGTCTTATCTCCTGCATTCTTTACAGTAACCACATAAATGCCACTGCCAGTTGTGGTTTTATATCTATTGCTAGATTCGTTCAGATAATCCTTTGTCACTTTTTTGAGTACACCGGCATTATCGGATACATAGTTTTTCGTGCCGACAGTTTCCACCCAAGTCCCACCCATGGCCTGAATAAAAGCGCCATACGTCTTGCGTGCGCCATTACTATATGTTTTTGCTGCAAAATCAGGTTCAAGGTATTGAGAAAGAATTTCTTTAATCTTACTGTTAGGCAACGTATCCTCAATACCCTTTCCTTGTACCGCCCAGTAATCATCATCTTTTATAGATAACAGCAATAGAAGCCCGTTATTCTTGTCCGCGGAACCTACACCCCAGCTATTGAATAACGAAGTGGCATACTCTTCCATCGAAACTCCATTTGTAGAATCAACTGTCACTACTACGACTTGAGCACCCGTATCCTGATGTAATCGAATCCCATAGTTCACCATGTAATTCTCAGCTTTCTCGTCGATCACATTCGCAAAATCATTTACATAAAATGACCCCGTATGCTTTGGTACAGCAGTCTTAGCTGAAGTTAAAACCGGAAGAAGCAAAACGCTTAACATCAGTGTGGCAAGTGTGGTAAGAAGCATTTTTCTAAACATTCTGTAGTTCATATGTACCTCCTGCGCTATCATAATCTCTTTTATTTATCGGTTACGGATGGCTTAAGCAATAGTTCCATTTATTTCTAATCTGTAAATTTTACAGTTAAAGAAGATAACTTCTTAATTCCACTAATCCATATGTACTTTTTTCACTATCGTAAAATCTTTCTCACTCTCATTAAGAGGCAGATCACTCATAGTTACTTTCTTTACAGATGCCCGTTTCAATGATTGCATGCAATGAACTAAAAAAGAGATTTGTTGCTCTTCTCCTTGCACTTCTAGCTCTACACTTCCGTCGTTTAAATTTCGTACCCTACCCGTTAATCTCATTCTTTCAGCAATCGTATATATTTCCAAGCGGAATCCTACATTTTGAACTCTACCTGAGAAAACCACTTGCTTTCTAACGACAGGACTTGAAGGAAGATCCAGTAACTGAATACGATTTGCATGCCAAATCACATAATTATTTCTAACTTTTTTGAACACATTCACACGTTTCATACTCCTTTTTTAGAACTACTACGATTTATGCTATATTGTACCATAGCCGTTGGTAAAATAAGGGGCTGAGTTTATCACTCTTTAATTACAAAATGCACAAAAAGACTCAGCATTCTGCTGAGCCTCCTTGTTGGTATTAACCTCAGTGCTAGAAATTAAAATACTCCGGATCTGCACCCATCCGATGGCTTACATTCAAGTCATAAGTTGGTTCAATCTATTCGTTAAAATCAAACAGAGTAGTCGTTAAATATCGTTCACCAGTATCCGGCAAAATCACCACAATCGTCTTCCCTTTATTTTCTGGACGTTTAGCAATTTGTGTAGCTGTATATACCGCGGCGCCAGACGAGATCCCTACCAGTAACCCCTCGGTCTTGGCAATTTCACGCGCTACGTTAAATGCGTCTTTATTCTTCACCTGAAAAATCTCATCAACAACCTCTTTATTGTAAATCTCCGGAATGAAGTTAGCCCCAATTCCTTGAATTCCATGCGCACTAGGCCGGCCACCAGATAATACTGGTGAATCAAACGGTTCAATAGCAACGATTTGTACCAAAGGGTTCTTAGCCTTCAAAGCTTCCCCAACCCCTGATATGGTGCCTCCAGAACCAACACCTGCGATAAAAATATCTACATTTCCATCAGTATCTCGCCAGATTTCTTCCGCTGTAGTCGTTCTGTGAATTTCCGGGTTAGCTGGGTTGCTGAATTGTTGTGGAATGAATGCATGTGGAATTTCCGCTGCCAATTCCTCCGCCTTTCTCAAAGCACCGCTCATCCCTTCAGCTCCAGGTGTTAATACAAGCTTAGCACCAAGCGCAGCCATCACCTTACGGCGTTCAATACTGAATGTATCCGGAAGAACGATAATCAACGGGTACCCAAGGCTGGTTGCAGCCATTGCAAGGCCAATGCCGGTATTGCCACTTGTTGGCTCTATAATTACAGAATCTTTATGAATTAAGCCTTTATCCTCAGCATCTTTGATCATCGCATAACCTATACGATCCTTGACGCTACCTCCAGGATTAAAAGACTCTAGCTTGGCAAGGATTTTTGCTTCAACGTTCTGAGATTTACTATATTTCGAAATTTCCAATAACGGTGTGTTGCCAATCAAATCAGTTACGCTTTTATATATATTAGCCATAATATTCTCCTCATTTCTTATTAACCCATCAGCTTACTTAGCATTAAGTCTAACAGGATTTAGAGTATATTATCAACTTGTTGTATTCCGTCTAACAGAAACGCTGGACTCTCGCACGATTAAACGCGGATCAAGCTGCACCCTTTGGTAGTCACCCGTAACATTATCTTGGATCCGTTGCAAAAGAAGCTGAGTAGCTAATCGAGCTACTTCATTTCCCATGATCGAAACTGAACTAATCTGTGGAGTTGTAATAGTTGTCCATGAGTTATTGTCTACTCCTACCACTGCCACATCTTCAGGAACATGAACACCTAATTCTTTAAATCGGTTTACGATTCCTATAGCGACCATGTCATTGACTGCATAAATAGCATCTGGCATATGGGTCAGGCTATAGAAATAATCTGCGGCTTGTACCCCAGTTTGCAGGGAGAAATCTTCTCCAAAATAAACCAAAGAAATATCCACTTGATTTAAAGCTTGTTGATAAGCGAGATAACGATCCTCAATGAGATCTTTCTGCGCACCTGCGTATGCGATTCTAGTTCGACCAATACTGATTAGATGCTCCATTATAAGCTGCCCTTCAAAACGTGACAGGCTGACGATATCAGCTTTTACGTTTTCTGTGATCCGCTTCCCGTAGTTAATAATAGAGACTGGAACGCTCGATTTATTGATTAGCTCTACCATAGTTTTGGGATAAGCAAGGGGCATGATAATAAGGCCATCGACATGTAATTTCTTGATTTCACGGATTGTTTCAAGCTCTGTCCGCGGATTTCCGGAAGTATTAATCTGAATCACGCGATAACCGTCCTGTTTAGCGGCTTGCTCCACGGACCAAGCAATATCTGGAATAATAGCATTTCGAATATCAGGCACAGCCAGAGCAATTTGCTTCGTTTGGCGAATTTTCAGACTTTGTGCAGAAGTATTAGGTGTAAAACCCATTTCCTCAATCACTTGCAGCACTAATGCTTTAGTCTTGGAACTGATTCCCTCTGAATTATTGATCGCCCTTGAAACGGTAGCAATACCTACTCCCGCTCGTTTCGCTACATCCTCTATGGTTACTTTGTTTTTATTAGCCAAGTTGATAGTCCCCTCATTTTCGGAATCGTTTCCGTTATCATAGCTATTATTATATCAATCCGGCTCATCCAAGCCGCTTTTCCAATGTGTTTATTATAACATAAATGTGCTAATAAAAGCACTTGTAGCAACTACAAGTAATCCATTTATGCCTATAAACACTACGTTTAGGTGAAATTTTTCACTAATTTTCGATATTAATTTTTTATTATTTAAATTTGACAATATGAAAATTATGTGACATATTTGTTCTCGGAAACGTTTCCTCTTTCACAGGAGAAAAACACTATTTATTATCAATTAATTAATCTAGGAGATGAATGATATGCAAGCATTAAGATGGCATAACGTCAAAGATCTACGGTTAGAAACGATTGAAGAACCAGCAGCCCTTGAAGGAAAAGTGAAAATCAAAATAGAGTGGTGCGGGATTTGTGGCAGCGATCTTCACGAATATGTAGCCGGCCCTATTTTCATTCCCCAAGGTACAGATCACCCCCTTACTGGTGAAAAAGCTCCAGTCGTAATGGGACATGAATTCTCTGGACAAATCGTTGAAGTAGGTCAAGGCGTTAGCAAGTTTAATGTTGGTGATCGAGTCGTTGTCGAGCCTGTCTTTGCATGTGGTGAATGTGTAGCTTGTCGACAAGGTAAATACAATCTTTGCGAAAAAATGGGTTTCCTAGGTTTGGCTGGTGGTGGCGGTGGATTCTCAGAATACGTCGCAGCAGACCAACATATGGTACACAAAATTCCTGATAGCTTGTCCTATGAGCAAGGCGCTTTAGTAGAGCCCTCTGCAGTTGCTCTGCATGCTGTTCGTTCCAGTCAATTAAAGGTTGGGGACAAAGCTGTAGTCTTCGGCGCGGGTCCAATCGGTTTGCTTGTGATTGAAGCGTTGAAAGCTTCCGGCGCTGCTGAAATTTATGTCGTAGAACTTTCCGAAGAACGTAAGAGTAAAGCTGAAGAACTAGGCGGTATTGTAATCGATCCTAAGCAATATGATGTGGTTGAAGAAATTCAAAAACGTACCGATGGTGGCGTGGATGTTGCTTTTGAAGTCACAGGTGTCCCTCCCGTTCTAACACAGGCAATTAATTCCACTAAATTGAGTGGTCAAATCATGATCGTCAGTATTTTTGAAAAAGATGCTACGATTACTCCAAACAACATCGTACTTAAAGAACGTAATTTAACTGGTATCATCGGATACCGTGATGTATTCCCAGCAGTAATTAGCCTGATGGAACAAGGTTACTTCCCTGCGGACAAACTGGTTACTAAGAGAATCAAGTTGAACGAAGTGATTGAACACGGGTTCGAAGCGTTACTGAAAGAAAAAAATCAAGTGAAAATCCTTGTAAGTCCTAAACAATAACCATAAGCAGCCCTGTGGCTGATCTATAGAAGAAGAGTCCTTCTCGATAAGAGAGGGACTCTTTGCTTCTTTTATAGAATTATGAGTACTTCTCATTTAATAAATAGTGTAGATTCTCTTTTACCGATGGCCATTCTTTATCCAAAATACTAAAGACCACATTATCATGAATCGAACCGTCAGATCTGATTCTATGCTGGCGCAGAACTCCTTCTCTTACAGCCCCTAATCGTTCCACTGCTCTTTGTGACCTCAAGTTACTCGCCACCACTGTAAACTCTACACGAACCAGCTTAAGCTCTTCAAAGCAATAGTGAAGCAGTAATGATTTAGCCTCAGTATTCACACTAGTTCTCCAATATTCCGGCGAGATCCACGTACATCCGATTTCAGCATTACGATGAACCATATCCGGATGCATGATTCGAGTAGTACCGACGATTTGTCCAGAAGCTTGTTCAATAATAACGAAGGGAAATTGCGATCCATTGGTTTGATTCGCGAATGCGGTTGTAATTAAATCCTGCACCTGCTCGTCCGACGTTATTTTTCGCCAAGTAAATTCCCAGATATTCGGATTTCTTAATACTCTCGCTAGCCCTTCTACATGGCTTTCATCCATAGGAACCAGCTTGATTGTTGTGCCCTCCAGGATTGAATGACGAGGTTGGCTCATTTCGCACACCGCTCTCTTAATGATATATGTTGGATGATATCCGCAATTTCTTCTACTTGATAAGCGATATGATCTGCCCCGGCATGCTCCAGTTCTTCTTTAGGTCCGTAACCAAACGTCACACCGATCGATTCCACTCCACAACCTTTAGCTCCGATGATATCATGCTCGCGGTCTCCAATCATCACAGCTTCTTCTGGATGAATAGCATTCTGATCGAGGACGTACTGTATCACTTCTTTCTTTTTAGATCGGGTTCCGTCTAGATTACTACCACCGATATGCTCAAAATAATGATCTAGTTTGTAACGTTCAAGAATTTGTTCTGCAAAAACAGTAGGCTTGGAGGTGGCTACATACAATGAAAATCCATTAATCTTAAGACCTTCCAGCAATTGCGGTATACCATCAATCACCATATTCTCAAATAGCCCAACGGTGCTGTAACGCTCACGGTAGAAAATAACCGCTTGACGCGCTTGTTCCTCTGAGAACTGATGCAGTTCAATAAATGAATCGTAAAGAGGCGGACCTATGTAAGGAAGAAGCATATCCAAATGCTCGATCTGAATATCAAATTTGTTCAATGCGTATTCTACGCTTTTTGTAATGCCTACTTTTGGGTCCGTTAATGTCCCATCCAAATCAAATAAAATACTACGTAGTCCTCTTCCCACGCTCGTCTTGCTCCCCTCGAATGTAATTAATGGATGTATTTATAATACATTCGTTTCTACATACTTTCCACATACTTCTCGAATACGATCAGTACGAAAGTTATTTTTATATAACGGAGGAGTATTTTATGAACATGACGCATTATATGTCTTTGCTAGCGGACAATCAGCCATGGAACTTGATTTTATTCATGGCGATCCCCGTGATTTTTGCTGAGACGATCACCGTTACAGAGTTTATTATCTTATTCACCAAGAATCTAAAAGGCTCGTTACGAACCTTCAACAAAATCTGCAGCATTCTAGCCGGATTGTACTTCACAGGGGTATTTCTCTACTTGTTCCCTACCGCATTCATCCCTTTGTCAGTAAATGGCGAGTGGCATACGTGGGTGGATGTGGTAGCCGTAGGTTTCTATTTGAGTGGAGTGCTCTTCTTATTACCGTTAGCTTTGTTAGATCTTGGTCTGATCGCTCGTAAAAGAACTGAAGAAGAGAAAATGAAGCTTCATTTCATACTCATCAGCGGGTTCCTGGTTGTAGCGCATATCGCGATGATCTTTGGGATGATCAATCCGGAAATCGTGGGCAGCATGGGTGGAATGGGCGACATGATGCACTAACTTAACATATAAAAAAAGCAGATCAAGGCTAAACCCTTGGTCTGCTTTTCTAATCTAATAGGATACGAAGGTTATCCTGTGCTTTGAACGGAGATCACACTTCGTTTCTTGCGCAATAATAACATAAGCGGTAATCCAAACAACACGATGATTGAGCCAACTACGAATACATCATTCACACCCATCGTGAACGATAGTAATCTTATCGAATCAGTATTACCTGCACCTGAGCTAATTAACTCCTTAGAGTGTAGCAAGGATCTTGTTGACAAAATAGAGGTGAAAACTGCAATACCGAGTGAGCTTAAGACATTCCGAACCCAGTTGTTGATCGATGTGGCGTGACCTGACCATTCGACTGGAATTTCCTCCATAGAGGCTGTGCTGCTAGGGACGTTGGCTAATCCAATACCTAGATTTCGAACGACCATCGCCCACATAATGAAGCTGTAAGAAACGTTCGTATGCAGCCGACTCATCATGAATAAACCGATGAAAATAAATAAAATACCAGCAGAAATTAACTTCACAGGCCCAAACTTTGGATACATCTTACCCACGATTGGACTAAGTAAAGCCAGAAGAATCGAAGATGGCAATAAGATAAGCCCCGTTTTAAGCGTTGTTGCTCCTTCTACTGTTTGCAAGAACAATGGTGTTAAGTAAGTTCCAGCATACATCGCTATCGTCACCAGGCTATAGATACTAAGCATGGCAGTAAAGCGGCGATTTCGGAAGACACGTAGATTCAGCAGTGGTACTTCCGCCTTCAGCTCGTGCAAGACAAAGTAAACTAGAAGAATGATGCCCACAAGGATTAAGGATAAGGTCTTCCATGAACTCCACCCCCAGCTGTTGCCTTGGCTAAATGCAGTTAGCAAAGATAAACTCCCCAGTACGACGGTAAGAAATCCAGGAATATCAAAGGACTTCGGAACATTCATTCGATAGTATGGAATTAACGCTACAGTCAGAATAATAGCAATGATCCCAATGGGAATGTTAATTAAGAATAACCAGTGCCAGCTTGCATACTGAAGTAACCATCCGCTAAATGTCGGACCAATGGCTGGGGCAACCATCGCGGACAGTGACCACAGGCTCACAGCGAAAGGTCTGCGTTCAGACGGAATCACTTGGAAAATAATCGTCATGGTACAAGCCATAATCAATCCGCTGCAAGAGCCTTGAAGCATTCGAAATACAATTAGAGAGGTTGGATTCCAAGCTATTGCACAGAGTAAGGAGAACATGGTGAATCCCATCAAAGCGAACAGATACAGTCGCTTATAGCTGAATCTGCCACCCAGATATCCGGCAAGTGGTGCAGTCACTCCTGTTGCTAGCATAAAACCTGTAACCATCCATTGCATAGTGTTCAGGTTCGAATGAAAATGATTCATTAAAAGAGGAACAGCTATGTTGATGGTCGTTGTACTTAAGACAGAGACGAAATTTCCAAAGAATATGGCAATCATTATAGGCCAAAAATGAATTTTACTTTCTTGTTTAACATCCATGCTACCCCTCCTTATCTTTTTTATATGTCTACTTTTACATATATAATTTAACTTAAATAATGTTATAATCGTATAGACGATATGTCAATCATGACATATGCCCAAAAATCACAATATTAACGGAATTATAATAACTGGAGGGCTTCAGAGTAATGAATACACTGTCTTATGGTCTTCTGACTTTACTTAGTGCTAACTCGTTGTCTGGATATGAACTAACACAAAATATCAAACCGTTATGGCGAGCCGGACATAGTCAAATCTATCCGCTTCTAATGAGCATGGAGCAGCAAGGTTTCATTTCATATCAGCTCATTCAGCAATCGGATAAGCCGGATAAAAAGGAATACTCCATTACGGAAGCAGGACTTGAGCAATTGCAGAAATGGGTGGAAACCCCAGCGGAGCCTCCAGTTCTTCGGGACGAGCTGCATTTCAAGCTGTATAGCTTATGGCTCTCCAAACCTGAGGAGGCAAAGGACCTTCTGCAAAAACGTGAAGAGTTTTGTAAAAGCGAACTAGAGCGCTACAAGGTCTTGCTGAAAGCCAACGAAGTTTTACGTGATGAACGAGGTGAGACTCGCGAATTAAGAGCAACGACTTTCGGACGTTATTTACTCATTCAGAAGCGTGTGCTGGATATGGAGAGCTCTATACAGTTTTGCGAATGGGCGCTTAAAGAGCTTGAGCCAACAGAATCACTTAGTTGATTGCATGTAAAAAGAGACTTCGCGTAAATACGCAAAGTCTCTTTTGGTTCTTACTTTTCGGTTTCTGCTAATCTAGACAACTGTACCTCGCAACGGGTTCCAACTCCAGGCTGACTTGTAATTCGAATCTTACCGCCGTGTAATTCTACAAGCTTTTTAACAATGGATAGTCCAAGTCCTGTACCCCCATATTGCCTTGAGCGTGATTTCTCAACTCTGTAGAATCGCTCAAAGACAAAGGGGAGTTCTTCCTCAGGAATCCCGATTCCGGTATCTTCTACAATAAATACAACAGCATCTTCGTCAGCCTTCTCGTTCACATGGACCTTAATCCCACCTTCATCCGTATAACGGATCGCATTCTCCAGGAGATTCATTATAATCTGTTCCATACGCTTTTCATCTCCACGAACCCTATATGAATCTCCATGATACGTAATCTTCAGCTGAATTCCCTTCTCTTTGGCTTTCAGCTCGACTCTGCGTACCGCTTGTTCTGCCATATGCTTAAGATCTAGCCACTCCAGCGTAAATGTGACTTTACCTTCCTCCATCTTTGCCAGTTCAAATAAATCTTCTACCAGATGTTCAAGCCGATTCGCTTCCTCGTGAATAATATCCAAATATAGATCTCTTTCCCCTTCAGTCTCATAAAGTCCACCCTTTATGACCTTAGTATACCCTTTCAAATAAGTGATGGGTGTTCGCAGCTCATGAGAAATGTTGGCTAGAAATTCCTGACGCGTATCCCGGTATCTTTGCAGATCTACAGCAAGGTCGTTAATCGCTCCAGCCAAAAATCCAATTTCATCGGTGCTCCGTATGGAAAGTCTCGTTTCCAATTCACCGGCAGCGATTTTTCGAGTCGCTTTCTGCATCTTGATCAGCGGCCTTGATAATAGCAAGCTAATTATTCCTGTGATCCCTAATGCCAATATAAAAGCCCCGATTCCTGCGAGCAGCAGTAGGTTACGGATTGAAGCCAATGATTGCTTCATGTTCTCTGTAGAGGACATAACGTAAAGAGCGGACTGAATGGTGTGATCCTCTGAAATGGGTTTTCCAGTGATGAAATATCTATGCCCTGTAGGATCTTTATACTCAAAACTCACACTTTTTCCGGCAAAAATAAGATTAAGATCCGAAGCATGGATAAATGAACGATCTGCGCGGTCATGAACACCCGAATGTAGAATGACACTACCGTCTTTTGAAATATTAAATATACTCACGTCTGAAAACTCTGCAAAAGTACTCATCATCTGCTCGTTTGAACTATCCGGCGATTCAGCCATCCCGATAAAGTGTGAGGTCAGCTCCTCGGTTTCTTTTTGCATCTCGTTGTAATAAAAGCTGGTAAACATTCGGTCTATTGTAATCCCAAGAATAAGCAAAACAACTAAAAAAACAGACATAATGACCGACCCGAGCTTCAGTCCGATAATATTGTTCTTCATATGTGATTACCTGGGATCTCAAATTTATAGCCTAAGCCCCATACCGTTTGAACAGGATTATAGGACAGTCCGGCCTTATGTAGTTTCTCACGAATATTCTTAATATGTGTGTCGATGACACGATTCTCCCCCTCATAATCATTGCCCCATAAACGCTCCACTAGTTCTTCTCTCGTAAAGACACGATGAGTATTTTGCGCTAAGGCTGTTAGCAGATCAAATTCCTTGAGTGTGAATTCAACAGCTGTATCCAGAATATATACCTCACGAGCATCCGGGTAAATCGCTAGCCCTGGATAGGTCAGAACCTTTTTTAAAGGTTGTTGGATCGATGTTAGCATTGAACGCCTTACTAAAGAATAAATTCTTGCCACTAATTCCTCTGGCTCAAACGGTTTGGTGAGATAGTCATCCGCGCCTATGCCGAGGCCGTGTACCTTGTCCTTGGTTTCCGAGCGGGCTGTAAGCATTAGAATAGGGACAGAACTTACCTCTCTGACGGCTTTACAAACCTGCCATCCGTCCATATCTGGCATCATCACATCCAGAAGGATTAGATCAAAGTTTTGTTGTTTCAACAAAGCGAGGGACTCATGCCCCGTTGACGCTTCTTTAGTCGTTATTCCTTCTTTCGTTAAATAAATCCGTATTAAATTCCGCATGTTCCATTCATCATCAACGATCAATACATGAAGCTTTTTCAAGTCGTTCACCCTCTTCGTGGCCTAGTTCTTCTTATTATACAAAATAACACAGAACAAGCCGACATCGTCGCTATTGATGCCAGCCTGTCGTACTCTTAGTGACCGGAATGCGGATTGCCTCCTGCAGCCGGTGAAATTTCCAGCATATCATCGATTTCGCTTTGGGCATTTTCTTTTATTACATTGCTGTCCCCAGTTAACCATGCATGGTTATAGGGTCCTTCTGCTGGTGAATCTTGAAATTTGGGTTGAAGGGTCATCATATATTCCATCACTGCATCTGGCAGCCCGTCTTTTCCCGTAAAAATAAGCGGTGCGTGTTTCCCTAAATGTGAAAAAGGTGCAGCGGCGATCGCCAACATCGTTGAATCGGTAGTCAACAAAGACAAGTTATGTCCAGGTGTTGTTATGCCCCAACCGAAACCGTTGCTGGCGTCCTTAAAAGTTGCAAAAGCAATGGCGTTCTCATAAATGTCTTTTCCAGCTATACGGGTTACTGTGCCGAATTCCTGTAATTGCTTTTCTACTGCTGTAGATACAACTTTTTCAGGTCCTAAGATATAAATCGTAGCCGTACCTCCACGATCTTTCAGAGCATCAACCGTAGGGGCTGGAATTTCATCTTTTGTTACATAGAGAAGCGGCTCTGGCATATGGGCGATCCAGTTCACTGCAGGCAGTGTGTACTCAGGACTATCCATAGAACCTACAATGACTGCCTTTGGAAGGTCACCGGAAGCTTTTGCATAATAAGTATCAATGGCTTGTGCTACAGCTGCCGGCTCGTCCCCTTCAATTCGGTCTACTTTCAGATCCTGTGTCTTTAATTGTTGTTCGACATTGGAAGCCATGGGTCCGACGAGTACTACTTGTACACCATTATTACCTTCTGCGCCTAAAGGATTCAATCGTTTAAGCTCTGCTAACGTTGCCTCGGGGACACCCTCTTTCGTTGTAAAAAGAATGGGACCATTGTTCGGATGATGAATCAAATCCGCGCTGACCGCGGCAATCTGCCAATTGCTCACATCCGTTAATACTACACTTGAAGGCCTGTTATTCTTGGTCTGTGCCGTCCATAACGTTTGAGAGACTATAACGGCTGCCTCAATAGGGTCAGAAGTGTTAATACGTGTAGTGTTTTTTGTTGCTATCCAGGGTTGTTTAAGGGTCGAAGTAACAGCTTGCTTATCTGAACCCGAATTGGCTTTATCGCTAGATTGACAACCAACTAACACTGCACTTAGTAGCATTGTAACAGCAACTATGGGTACGATTTTTTTCATTCTAAACCCTCCATTTTGATTTTCTCGCTTGATTTAGAGTAGTTTAGTCTATAAATGTGTAGAAAGTATGTAGAATTTAAAATATATAAAATTTGTATATTGATGCAAAAAAGAGCATCCGTAAGTCACAAACGACTTAAGATGCTCTTTTTACTTTAGAAACTCCATTTAAGTGATTACCAGTGTTTAGCGATAAAGGTATCCCGTCCGGATTGCTCACGATCCTCTTTATAATGCTTGGGATTCTTGTGATGATAGTCCTGATGATACTCTTCCGCTCGATAAAAGGTTGGCGCAGGAAGGATTTCCGTCACGACGGGTCCTGAGAATCTGCCACTGACAGCCACCTGCTCCTTCGAGGCAAGGGCTGCTAAACGTTGTTCTTCGTTATAGTAAAAGATGGCTGTCCGGTATTGTGTTCCTCTATCCTGAAATTGTCCGCCATCATCCGTGGGATCAATCTGAGGCCAATATAATTCAAGCAGCTTCTCGTATGAAAAAAGCGCCGGATCAAACGTAATTTGTACCACCTCGTAATGTCCTGTTGTTCCTGTTTTGACTTCTTCGTAAGTTGGGTTCTCGGTTAATCCTCCAGCATATCCCGATACAATCCCTTGGATACCTGGTAACTCCTCAAACGGTGTAACCATGCACCAAAAACAACCTCCTGCAAACATTGCTTGTTCCATATGTTCAAGTCTCTCCCTATCCATCATCATCTAGTAAATAACATATGCTATGACGATAATCCTTATAGGTTATAAAGTCAAAGGAAATAACCATTAATATTCGAATTCAATGCTTTAAGACGTTATAATATAATCATCAACGGAATTAGAAAGGAACAACCTATGAATAAAAATCGCTTGGGTCAGTCCGATTTGTATGTAAGTGAAGTAGGACTCGGGTGCATGTCCTTAGGTACGGACGAGGCAAAGGCCATTTCCATCATCCATGAAGCGCTCGATCAAGGCATTAACTTTTTAGATACAGCCGATCTGTATGATGAGGGTCGTAATGAAGAGATCATTGGTAAGGCGATTCGTCACCGCCGCGAAGAGGTAATATTAAGTACAAAAGTGGGCAACCGCAGAATTCCAGGTCAAGAAGGCTGGAGCTGGGATGCATCGAAATTCTATATCAAATCCGCAGTCAAAGACAGTCTAAGACGCCTCCAAACGGATTATATCGATCTGTATCAGCTGCATGGCGGAACGATTGATGATCCGATGGATGATACCATTGAAGCCTTTGAAGAACTTAAACAAGAGGGTCTAATCCGATATTATGGAATCTCTTCTATTCGTCCTAATGTCATTAGAGAATATGTAAAAAGATCAAACATAGTCAGTGTAATGAGCCAATACAGCATCTTAGATCGACGGCCTGAGGAAGAAATTCTCCCTCTGCTGGCCGGGCATGGAATCAGTCTAATTGCCCGAGGTCCTTTGGCGGGTGGCATACTTTCGGAGAATGGCCGCAGCAAAGCAGAGAAAAAGTACTTAGATTACAGTAGTGATGAGCTTCTACAACTGCATGATCAGCTTTCGCAACAAAAGAGAGGCTCTCGAACCCTAGCACAAACGGCACTGCATTATCCGTTAGATCATCCATCTGTGGCAGTTATTATCCCTGGAGCGAGTAGTATGGAGCAATTGAAGAACAATGTAACGGCTATTAAGTCTCCCCCTCTAACTTCAGAGGAAATCGAAACGATCCGCGGGTTGAGTAAAGCAAACCGCTACACACTGCATCGGTAAGGCAATCCATCATTTTTGTTGCGCAATAAAAGAGCGTCAGTTAAGAAACTGACGCTCTTTTTTATTTTCTTTTACCGATGTATAACAAATGTGATGATATGCCTAAGATTGAGGGATCGTTTGCTTTGGAGATGAGGAAATTTATCAAACGCTCATTCCCCTCTTGTCGGGTCCAATACTGCTGCTGTTCAGCAGTTAACATGGCTGCAATGCTTGATGATCCAATTAAATCGATAGATTCAAATCCATTCCTTTCCATGAATGGCTGAATCTCATCAATATTAAAATAATAAGCACCTGTAAACCGGCCCTTGTCACTATGATTAAAGATTCCATTCTCAAAAAATTCATTAATGGTGCTCATATTGTCGTTCGGTTTCCACTGCTGCGGGGATTGTAAGGAATTAATGGTCATTCTCATTCGACTTTGAAAAGCTACAAATACTAAGCCATCTTGCACGGTCACGCGATGCAACTCTTTTACAGCTGAAATTCGTTCCTCTTCCTTCTGCAAATGATACAAAGGACCAAGCATCAGAGAAACAGCATAATTCTCATCAGGTATACCTTCTAAATCTATCGCATTCAAGTTATGAAATCCTTCGAATTGCTGCGTTAATTCTAGTTCAGCTGCCTTTTCCATTGCTATTTCAACCAATTTAGGTGTTATGTCTGATAGGGTTACTTTATATCCGAGCTTAGCCAGTTCCATCGCGTATTTACCGGGTCCTGCGCCATTATCCAGCACCTTTCCAGCTGACGGCATATATTTCTTGATATAATGGAGATTAATAATGAACTCTAAGGGTTCTCTATCCAGCCTGCCCCACTCATCAAAGCTAGAGTAATAATCAATAATATTGCTCATCAATATAACACCTGCCTTCTTTTGAAAACTATTATCTCCGATATACCAAATTTATACTATAGTTCTTTCTTACATTTTACCATTATAAAATTAATTGAAGGTTTATTGATCATGTCCTTGTGCGGCTCGTCAATTTCAGAGAAGTCAACTAGTCCATAGGTTTCAAACTCTTGTGTAATGGATTCAGCATCATAAAAAAATATTTTCAAACCATAATCTGTCTCGTAATAATTTCTATCCAATAGAGTACCTTTTCCAAACATGGGAGCTTTTTTTGAAACCGTTGTAAAAATCATATAACCACCTGGCTTTAACTGGTTGTAGCAATCCTTAATGAACTTTTCTCTTTCACTTTTATTCAACAAATGAATAAGACCATGGCAAAATATCCCCTCATAACGTTTGTTATCAAAAGGCATGTCAGTCACTGAACCATGATAAATGCTAATATCAAGCCCATTTTCTCTCGCCAAATCAATCGCGGTTTGTGAAATCTCAATACCTGTAACATTTATTCCACTCTCAACAAATTTTTTTGCATTTCTACCATAGCCAATACCCGGTACCAATATGTCCTTAATGTTCTTTTCAAGGAAAAAGTCTTTAGTGGCGATTGCGGAGTCTGCAGGTTCAAATCCCCACATCGTTTGTTTTTCGATAAAGCTTGATTCCCAGAATTCCGTCATATTTCATTCTCCTTTATATTAAAGTTATTACGGACTTATATTATCTTTAATCGTTTCCAAAAAAAGAACGGATCATTACTCCGTCTTCATTGTTTTCGCCAAATCTGCAATTTTCTTGTTCTCCAAGTACTGCTCCATCTGTCTTTCAGCGTCAATCACAACCTGTTGAATCAGGCACTCGCTACCGTGATCCAGGCTACATTCGAATAAAGATGCAGTCCCTTCGATCGCATGGATAATATCCAGAAAAGAGATCTCTTCGGACTTCCTTCTGAGACGATAGCCACCGTTTGCGCCGGGAGCGGATTGAATCAATCCAGCCTTCACTAGCTTGGTCATCATTTTGGACAGATAGGTTTGCGAAACACCCAGCTTCTCAGCAAGTAATTGAACGCCTACGGGCTTATCGGACGCTGCCGTCACCAGATAAAGCATTGCATGAAGCGCATAGTCTGTCGCTTGGGAATATTTCATTCAGCACCTCCATTAACGACTTTGAAAATCCATAATAACTCTAATCATTAAAAAAGACAAGCATATACAATGTGTGCCATCAGTTATCCAGGCTGCATTAATATAACTTACAATTTACTCTGTAAATCTTTAGTTAAATAAAGTAATAGATCATCATCGACCATGATGGGTTGCCCTGGTATGACAGGAACATTATTATACATCATTCCTCTACCGTCTAAAATGTAACCGCGAGCAGTATACATTCTTTGCGCATTACCGTAATCCTTATAGAGGCCTACGCCTAACCCAATAAATCTAGAGTCTTTAGCCGCAATACGTTCTAATTCATCAAACAATTTGCTCGCAATCTGCTTTCTTCTATACTCGGGAAAGATATTCAGATCGTTAATTTCCGGGATGTGATCCTCACGAAAAAAAGGATATTTTGATTCATAGAGTAAATGGCAACATCCTGCTACGGAATCATTGTAATGCGCAATTAAGGTTACCCTTTTATTCGTTTGATTCTCTTCTAGACATTGACGATAGTAATCTCCGCGTTGATACCATCCAAAGTGTTCAGCAAATTTTAAATCTAGGATTTCAGCTTCTTCGATTGTGGTAAGTCTTGTAATGCTTATTATTTCTTTCATCTGTTCCCCTCCATCTCTCAAGTTCATACGACTCTATTTAGTTTCCCTTACAATAGGCTCCGATGTTGAAATAATATCAACGACATGGTCAATACAACAGATACCATAGTGCTTATACGGTCTTACAAAATCCTTTGATGCGAATATTCCATAAGAAATAAAATCAAGATACCTTGATTTCTTATAAATCCTAAATGTTTTTCCGTCAAATTCCTCATAATCATCCCTAGAAGTAAAGAATTCATTTCTAACCGAATATGCAATATAGGAGTGAAAATCAACTTGTATTATTGGAGAGCTTTTTTCGTTAACCATAAGTGGCTCAGTGATATCACTAGCTTTGCTTTTACAAAAAGATAGCCTTAGTTGATTAACCTCTGGCTCTATTAGACCAAAGAAAAACACATCCTGCAATTCTTTTAAATCTGTATAATTCATCTCATCGCCTCCTCATCACTAATTTATTCTCATGCCATGTTCTACGATTTCCTTTGAAGCTGATACGCTACTCTTTCGCTTTACGGTTAGCTTTAACATGCTTGAGTTGAGCAACTATAATGACACTAATAATAACCAGAAGGAACCATGAACTGATCTTACTGACACTAACCACATGCCATACCTGATTCTGATCAGGATATTTCCAAGCATTAAAGAATGTAGCGATGTTCTCAGCTAACCAGATGAAAAAACCTACTAAGAAAAATGCCAGTGTCAAGGGCATCCGATAAGTAGTGTTTCGTACCCGATAAATGATCCAAGTTTTCCAAAAAACAATGAGTACAAGCCCCTTTAGCCACCAGCGAAAATCAGGAATGAAGTGATGCGTGAAAAAGTTCAGATAGATAGCTACTCCAAGCGATCCAGCAGCAGCAAGTCCCGGCCAGCCCGTCATATCCATCTTTAGTCTACGCCAAATTTGACACATATAGCTTGCGACGCTTGCATACATAAACCCGCTATAGAGCGGTACTCCAAACACCTTAGTTAGCCCGGGCTCAGGGTATGACCATGACCCCATTCTTATCTTATAAATTTCCAGCAGCAAACCAATAATGTGAAATACACAAATGACTTTTATTTCATCTAGCGTCTCTAATCCAGTACGGTACATAAGATATTGAACGGTAAGCAATATAATAAGAATGGCATCATATCGGTAAATGTAAGGCAGATCTATTACGTTAGAGAGCGCTAAAGTTCCAAAGATCGCAATAGGAAATATGCAACTCATCGCCTGATGATAGCCAAAATGCAGAAGCTGCGTTGTTGATTTCAATGATGCTCTCTCCTTTCCAGGTCATGCTACTCTTTTTGGTATTCTAAAATATCTCCAGGCTGACATTCTAAAGCTTTACAAATCGCATCAAACGTCGATAATCGGATCGCTTTTGCTTTTCCATTTTTCAATATAGAAAGATTGGCCATTGTAATGCCAACCCTTTCAGTAAGCTCTGTAACGCTCATTTTCCTTTTAGCTAACATCACATCTATATTCACTATAATCGCCATTATTTTCACCTCAGACGGTTAGGTCATTTTCTGATTTTATTTCTATGGCATTTTTCAAGAGCTTTTGAAGAACAGCAGCAAAGACGGCAATCACAATTGGAGCACAAGTCATGACAAGTCCAAGTACGATTAGACCTGGTGCATCGGCTTCCTGTGCCATTTCGAAAATAAGTGGCATACCCGCCGCATATAAAATACTGATGATGATTGCACAGTAAATTATATTTTTTAAAGCCTTAATGGATAGTTCTGAGAACGCTTTGTTCTTGTCTATGTAGCTTAGAAGTCTTAATGCCTGATATAAAGCTACAAAATAGGCTATCACCGTTACATACACCCCTATAAGAACGGGATAGACCAAATACACCGGATAATCTCCAGCTGCCTTGTTAGGTATCGTAGGCAACCAAAAAATACACAAAGCAAGAACCGGAAGTCCAATAAGAATTACAACCATCTTTAAAAAGAGTGTTTCTCGTTTCATAAGCTGCACCTCACAAAGTTAATAATCTGGATTCAATTTATCACATTATTTATCGTTATTCAATATATTTTGATTGTATTACAATTATTATTTATCATTAATATCCCCTATTATTTTTCACCTCTAATTATTGCACATCAAAAAGGCCCCCTTCTCATAAAGATTGAGAATAGAGCCCCGCCTCTACTATTCATTTATTTCTTAAGTCTCCTCGTCACTTTTATATTCTAAAATATCGCCAGGCTGACAATCTAAAGCTTTGCAGATCGCCTCTAATGTTGATAATCGAACCGCTTTCGCCTTTCCATTTTTCAATATAGACAGGTTAGCCATTGTTATTCCAACCCGCTCCGAAAGCTCGGTCACGCTCATTTTTCTTTTAGCCAGCATCACGTCAATATTAATAATAATCGCCATTGTTTTCTCCTCAGACTGTTAAGTCATTTTCTGATTTTATATCAATAGCTTCCTTCAAAAGCTTTTGGAGCACCGCAGCAAACACTGCAATCACCATGGAAGCAAAAATCACAACCACCCCAATGACAATAAACCCCGGGGCATCCTCTCTCTCCGCGACGAGATAGAAAAGTGGCAATCCCACAACATAAATACCACTGATTGCAATTGCACAGTTCCTGATATTTTTTAATACCTTTACAGATAATTCTGAGAAAGCGTTGTTGTTGTCAATATACCCTAACAGTTTGATCGCTTGATACAATGCAAAGTAAAAAGGTATCGCCGATGCATATAAATCAATGTACAAGAGATATTTAATATAGGTTTGATCAGGGTATAATTCTGCTGCATAATTCGAAATCGCAGGCACGAAAATTATACACAACGCAAGAACTGGAAGTCCAATAAGAACAACAGCTATCCTTAAAAAAAGCGTTGATCCAAGTTTCATAAAGCACACCTCACAAAGTTATTTTCAAAATTGAATCTAACATAAAGTTTATCGTTTTACAATATATTTTAATCGAAAAATAGTGAAAAACAGTGTTTAATGACTGTTATAAATTTCACGACTAAAAGGCCGAACTAATTGACTATTAAAAGTCATTAGCCCGGCCTTTGTCACCTTTTCATATCTCTTTATGTCTCTTTATGTCTTTTTTTATTCTAAAAATAATGCTAGAACTGACCGAGATCGATAAAATTCAAATCCATTTCAGCTTCATCTTCAGCCTGATTTGCGGCCTCTGTTGATATTACTTTTCCTTCGTACTCAAGGTTACCGCTTATCAAATTGAATACATATAGACGATTACCTTTGAAATTCTTATAACCCATAATATAGAGATGGTCTTGTTTAAAAGCATAGGTAATGTTTTCACTTAAATCTATATTTGTATTCTTCAGAGTAGTCTCATATTCATTACTCACGAGATCGTAAGAAATAACAGTGAATCCTATATTTTCCTTACTCGATACAGCTTTTTGCAGGAAATAAATTTTCTGTCCATAGGCGTACATAATATTATTCAATAACATTTCATGCCCTTGGAATGTGAGTGGAGAGATTTGTCCTGTCTTAACATCCACTTGATATGCCTTTCTATGATTATCTCTACTAATCCTTAAAATCCATTGCTCAGTGTGCTCCAGATTTTGATTGGCTAGCCATGCATATTGAGTATCCCCGTCTGCTGCTACAGATTTACCGCCTGGTAACGCGAGCGGCTCATTCTTAATCTCTTTTGTGGCTAGATTGACACGGAGGATCTGCGGTTCAGAAACATAACCTTTGGCACTGTGATTCATAAACACCATAGCAACAAGCTGCTGATCAATAAGCTGTACATTTTGTACATACATATCTGAAATATCATGATCTACATTGATGTCAGATGTGATTTCAAGCGTATTGTTCTTCTGCTTGTTGAGTACAGAAATACTAAGCTTTGCATATTTCTTCGCTGATGAATCATTTGATCGCTTCGTATCTACTGTCGCCTTAACATAAGCAAGCATTTCCTCATTCTCATAGAAACCAGATGTGTTTGTCTTACCGCGCATGAACTGACGATGCTCTTCAATCCACTGATCCAATTGCGTTTTCATTGGTCTTCGATTTAAGCTTTGGCTAATCGCCGACTTTTCATCTGGATAATCTGTACCATTTGTCGTGATATAAGCTCGTTTGATGCCAAAAGTACTATCCTTAATCACGTAGTTTCCGTATACCGCTATACCTTCAACGAGGGAAGCATCCCCTTTAACCGTCGTCAGCTTATAATTAGGTGGTGTCTCTTGTGCAGCTTGTACATAATACGTCCCGATTGTAACAACCGTAAACACTAAAAGAACGGCGGTAACCATATATTTTCTCATTCCTTAACCTCCATACCCCTTCAATTATACCGATATTTTCTTACGCAATAGATACAAGCTGTACCAAAGCGAACCTCCAACAATGATCACTATTAATCCGAGACAAGCGCCTATGATTTCACCTGAATAGAAGTAGCTGTCGTAACTGCTATAACCCATAAGAAATGGTATTGAGGCTAGTCCAGCCAGAACCGCTAAATATAGTACGATAAAGCCAATCCCGTTCAGTCTGTAGCTCCGCTCGATTAGAATCACAGTGAACAAGACGATCAAGCCAATAATGCCCAGTCCATAGTATAGTACAAACTCAGAAAAGTAAGGCGGAACCAGAACTTTAAGCACAGTAGGATACTTCAAAAAATCAAATACCGAGATGTTCCGATATAATTCAGCAGGAAGAATCGACTGTGCTATCAAACGCTCCAGTGGAACAAGGATAATCTGCAAGGCGACAAATCCAAATGCGAATAGCAAGATCGTAACCAGCTTGGCAAAATATAAACTCGCCCGATTGTATGGCAACGTCAGCAGGCGATATACTATCGTATTTTTACCTCTCCAGTCGCGGTACCAGATGAAGCAGCTATATATTAGCAACACTGTGATGCTCAAAAATATGGGTCCGAAATATAGAAGTCCATTATAGCGAGCATACATCATACTGTTTAGCTGAATATTTCCAGTCACATTGTGATATTGCTCAAGGGTCCATTGATTCACTCTCATTGCTTCATTCGCAGAATCTAGCCAATGATTAGCACCGAGGGTGACTGCTACAAGTTGCAAGGCGACTGTCAGCAACATGAGTCCAATATATATTTTGGCAAATCGGTTCATTTCAAAATTCAATAGCTTCACAAAAGCTCTCATTTTATGTACACCTCTCTCATTACGTCCGTAATGGACTTACCTTCCTGCTCGCGAACTTCTTCACAATAGAATTCACGTTCTACCTTCCCGTGCTGTAGCAAGACCGCTTTATCAATTAAATGCTCAATATCGTTAATTTCATGAGTTGTAATAATCACACCACGATCCTCTATCAATTCACTCGTGAATACATCAGTAATTTGCTCGCGACTGAACATATCAATCCCCGAGAACGGTTCGTCCATTAGGATGTAATCACAATCCAAGGCAAGCCCGAGCAACAAATTTAACTTCGCAGCCATCCCCTTTGATAATGAGGATACGCGATCCGAAGAGCTCAGTTGGAAGAACTTAAGCAATTCCTCTGCACGTTCAGCGTTCCAATTCCGATAAAAGTCAGCCATAAAGCTGAAGCAATCAGCAATTCGCATATTGGAGGGCATCGTTAACGAATCAGGAATAAAAGTCATTTTCTCATACATCGCAGGTGTTAGTGATGCATTATCGATTAAGACTTCACCTTTGTATGGTGTCAGTCCCATGATGGACTTCAGCACCGTTGACTTTCCGGCACCATTGATTCCGATCAGGCAGGTGATCTCTCCCTTGGCTGCTGTAAAGCTAACGCCATTTAGTACCTTCTTGAATCCATAATTCTTCACCATCTGATTCACTTGGATCATCTTGTGTCACCACCCTCTGGAGATCGCTCTGATGTATATTTTGTCTTTATGATGTCTACCAGTTCTTCAACTGGAATTTGAATATTTCGAATGGAACCGATGAATATATCTACTGCACTTTCGATTAATTCAGCACGAATCGAGCTTAGTACTTGCTGATCCTGTGTAATTCGACTTGGGGAATTTCCTTCTGTTACGATCAAACCCTGTTCCTCCATTTCCTTATATGCCTTCTGTGCCGTGTTCGCATTAATCTTCATTACTGATGCCAGTTCACGCCGTGAAGGAATCTTGTCTCCTGCTCCGATTTGCCCTGTAGCAATCTGTTCTTTAAAGTAACGGACAACTTGAATATATACCGGTTCTCGAATATTAAAGCTGACACCTGATTTTTGTTCTTCTGTCATACAACCAACTCCATATACTAAGTGTGTGTACTAAGTGGTTCATACATCTTATTTATGTACTATACCTGTAATACACTTTTGTGTCAATAGTTCTGATTTGAGCTTAGACTTGGCATATACATGCAAGGATAATGGTTTTTTTACAGTAAAAAAAGGCGAATTCTTACTCGAAATGGAGTGAAAATTCGTCTTTATCTATTTGGTTGCATTATTCGGAAATCTTTTTATCGAGCTCATGCTTCTAATTTTAAAAACGATAGTTATTTCTTATGTAGTTAAATCCTGAATAGATAGTTATGTATACCCATCTAGTTTGTCGGTGGCTTTTCCCTCCTACATTCATTTTCAAGAATATAACCTTCATTGGAATTTTTTATAATGATATCAAAGTTTCGATGAAAAGGATGCATAAATAACTCATATTGAATTCTACGATCTTCATGTGATTTCCTTAAATATTTGATGTCTGTTCCTCTTTCAAAGACATCACGTGTACTCCTTCTCATCAATTCAGTGTCTCCATCCGTATATAAGTAAACCTTCAGATCAAACAAATTCGAGTCTGCAAAAGCAATGCTCATGCCCTCTACAATATTCACTCTGTTTTGTGAAGTTATCCTTGTACTCTTTAAATAATTGGTGTCTATTGTATAAAAATCTAAACCATCTCGCATCATTCGGATGTCTCTCTCTAGAGCAGATATATTATGAGCAGAAGGATGACAAGCTGTCATTTTATTACGATGACGTTCATTGTTATATTCATAATCGATTACAGTGTACTTTCTAAGGTGTGAGCCGATAATATAGGGATCAGTATTCATATAATTCACTTTCTCATGACCCAGACGCTTTAAGAGATTATGAGCAAATGTTGTCTTTCCAGATGCACCATGACCCGAAATCCCAATAATAACTCTTTTTTCCTCAATGCTTATCAAATTGGCTATTTCATTTAATATTTTATCCATAGTTTCCTCCATCTTGTCGTTATATGTATGCTCCTCTATTCTAGAGACTTGTTATACCAAAAATAATCTTAAACGCGTTATAACTTTTCTTACTTATTTTAAAACCTTGTTTTAAGTCTAGGACTACTACAGTTTTACCAATCCAAATCCTGATATATAGAGAATGGAACCTTACCGGTTTCACAATTCCTTTTTCTTCAAATTCATTTCCATCCTCTAACTCCGTTTCGGTTCTAATAAACCATGTATTGCCTAGACCAAATTCAATATATTTCATATATCTAGCACACTTTCCTCCCAAGAGATTAGATGAGCCCATTCATATTATCATACTAATTAGGATTAATCTGGTAAATAACAATTATTGTTAAACTGCCTTAACTGGTAAAAGAACAGGCTGCCGAATAATTGCGGCAGCCTGTTCTGATTGTGTTATGAATTTATTTCCCTTAGATAAAACTCATATAATTGATCAATCGATGAACTTGAAAAGATAGACGTAGCTTGTTCAATTTTCTCACGTTTCCAATCAAACCAACGCATTTCCTTTAATTTTTCGATTTCACGATCTGTAAATCTTTTTCTAATCTCTTTAGCAGGATTGCCACCTACTATTGTATATGGTGGAACGTCCTTTACAACAACCGAGCCTGCTGCAACAATAGCACCTTCTCCTATTTTCACACCTGGCATAATCATTGCATTCATCCCGATCCAAGCATCACTTTCTATGATCGTATCCCCTTTGGGTTCGTAAGAGGTTTCAATCTGGTCCACAAAAGGATACACGGTAATCCATTCAGGATGATGATTGTGATTTCCTCCCATTAAAATAATTACACCACTTGCAATACAAACATAATTTCCTATAATCAATTTATCTAAATGCCACCCAAAATCTTCGATCGGGTTAAATAACTTTCTTGACGTTTCGTCTCCCCAAAGATATCTGACGCACCCGTCTTCAAAATGATGATTATCGTAATACCCAGAGTAGTACGAGTAATCCCCTACCTCAATCATTGGGTTGGTGACAATATCCTTTAAATACTTCGTTTCTGACCAGTGGTTAAACAACTGTTGTTTCATTCTTTTCCCTCGCTTCTAAGTAATTTATAGCATTTATACTTAGAAGCTTGATACAGTAGCGACATTCTTAAACCGTTTCAAACGACGAACCATCGTCCTCATCCTTTTCCTAATTGATGGGGCCATTGTAACAAACGTATGATTTGTTCGTCAAATCAACCTTACGGTTTCTTTCTACCATACTGATAATCTTGTTCTGAAGTCATTCTCATTCGTAATGTACTGAACATCATCATATCCATTTGAAATTGCGTTATGGCACAGTGCTTCAAGCTTCCCTTGGTCTTTACAATAAACTGTAGCATATTCACAATCGACGACTAAAAGTACAAGCTGGCAATCACTATTTAAGAACTCCTCATAGGTCTGAACATCAATTACATCCTTCTCTCGTAGAAAAGCCTTGAAGTTCGCAAAGATGATATAGTATTCGTTATTCTCCATCAGTTCCTTCAGGTCTCTGCCGTCCATTCCATATATGTCTTCATGGAACATGAGCTCCCCTAATGTATCGTTTTGGATAAAATAAGACTCCTCGCCACCTATATACCAATTGAATGATTCAATATTAAATGGCTTTAATAGATCTCCAAGTATTTTCCCGTATTCATTAGGAATCTTAAAAATGATGCCTCGTTTCATGTGCACTCCCCCTTCTTTCTTTTCGAATTCCCTAAACAAAAAACCTATGAATGAAATCCATAGGCTTTCTTGAAGAAAATATCTGTCAATTATCATACTTTCGAGCGATTGATCATTGCTTAGCTATGCACTCGCTCTTTTCCACCTAGACCCAATGTAGTTGCCGTTAATGTGTGCACTTCTTGCAAAAGCTCTGGATTTTCCAGTAGTGATAAGCCATAAGAAGGAATCATTTCTTTAATTTTCGGTTCCCACTCTTTTATATGTTGAGGGAAACATTTATTAAGTACTTCAAGCATCACGTGAACAGCCGTAGAAGCACCTGGAGAAGCTCCTAGTAATGCTGCAATCGAACCGTCTTCTGCGCTAATTACCTCTGTACCAAACTGAAGGATACCTTTGCCGTCATCTGTATCTTTGATAACCTGCACGCGTTGGCCTGCCACGACTAAATCCCAATCTTCGATTTTAGCATTCGGAATAAACTCTCGTAATTCTTCCATACGCTTTTCTTTCGATAACAACACTTGCTCGATCAGGTATTTGGTCAAGGACATGTTCTTTGCACCTGCCGACAGCATGGTTAGAAGATTATCCGGTTTTACGGAAGTTATCAAATCAAACATTGAACCGGTTTTTAGAAATTTTGGTGAAAAGCCGGCAAACGGTCCAAAAAGCAATGATTTTTTGTTGTCTATAAATCTGGTGTCCAGATGCGGGACAGACATCGGAGGCGCTCCAACCTTAGCTTTCCCGTAAACTTTTGCATGATGCTGCTCGATAACTTCTGGTTTATTACACACCATAAATATTCCGCTAATCGGGAATCCTCCAATATGTCTCCCTTCAGGAATTCCGGACTTTTGCAGGATATGCAGGCTTCCTCCCCCACCACCGACAAAGACAAATTTTGCAGTATGGTGTTCGATGGTTCCCCTGTCGTTTTTCACTTTCAACTCCCACAAGCCATCGCTAGCACGTTTGATTCCTTCCACACTATGTTTATAATGAAGGTCAACATTCTTACTCTTTAAATGGTCAAATAAAATGCGCGTTAAAGCACCAAAGTTAACATCCGTGCCAGTGTCAATTTTTGTTGCTGCTATAGGTTCATTCGATGGACGGTCTTTAATAATAAGTGGTATCCATTCCATTAATTTACTGTAATCATCAGAGAATTCCATCCCCTGAAACAAAGGATTTTTTGACAGCGCTTCAAATCTTCTCTTCAAAAAAGCAACATTTTTCTCACCTAATACCAAACTCATATGGGGCAATGGCATGATAAAGTCCTGCGGATTATGTATCAGCTTACGATTTACTAAATAAGACCAAAATTGCAATGAAAGCCGAAACTGTTCATTAATTTGGATAGCTTTACTTATATCTACGGTTCCATCGGATTTTTCGACAGTGTAGTTAAGCTCGCAGAGCGCCGCATGTCCAGTTCCTGCATTATTCCATTCATTCGAGCTTTCCTCACCTGCATTCTCGAGCTTTTCAAACACTTTAATCTTCCAATCCGGCATTAATTCTTTTAAAAGTGTTCCTAAAGTCGCACTCATGATTCCAGCACCAATTAAAATGACGTCTGTTTCAGTTGCACTTTTGCCCATTATTACCATCCTTATCCCCTGAATTTTGCAGAAAGGATGTGGGCGCTCCTTCTTAGGCGTCACACCTTTTCTGTCTCAATTATACCCTTATCCGAGTGTATTACAATTATTTATAAATTTAATATCTACTATTATATGAAAAAAATAAATTATTTAAAAGCTTGCAAAAAAGAGAGAAATAAGTCCTCCAGGTTAAGGAACTTAAGCTACATCCATAAACCCGCTTCTTGCAAGGATTAATAACAGTTAAGCATTATAAATAAAATAAATGAACATACTGCCCGCAGCAGCAAGATCAACAATTGCCCATAAGAAGCTTTTTCGAATTAGCATGAGTAAAGCAGCGATCACACTAACAAAACAAGCAATGAGCATAATAAAAAAGGTGGTGAATAATCCACCAGAAAGAAACATCAGTACGTATAATATGACAAAGACAAAAACAATGGTCTGCACAATGGAAATTAGTTTGGTGTTCGTTCTAATGTTCTGTAGTATTTTCTCCATATTGTATGCACCCTCCAGATATCTTGCTGTTAATAACCTATACTTACTTTAGATTATTCCACTAAGGAGAATTAATCAAATCCATCTCCCTCTGCAAGTCGTAGTCTTCTTAGTGTTTAACCAAATGTGGGAAGTCCCTAAACGCGAAAAAGCTGTCTCATTTGTAGATAAATCTACTTTTGGAACAGCTTTACTATATTAATGATTATTTATTCCTCTGTGATGAGCTGTAAATAGCCTTCACAAGCTCCAGTGCCTTTATCCCTTCAGAACCATCAAGCCAAAACTTTCGTCCACTAAAAATATGGTCATAGAAGTCCTCAATCAGTCTTTTATGCCCAGTCCCCCAATACGACTTACCTTCGGTAGGACTGAAAATAGGTTGACAAACCAAGCTTTCCTTCCCATCTTTCCAAAGATACAAGTAGTCTCTACGAAGGGTAAGCGTTCCCTTTTCAAAGACTAGCTCCAACTCGACCGGAGAGTTCTCAAGATAGGCATTCGTACCATAAAATAACCCACGAACATTAGTGGAGAAGTCGATGCAAGCATGTGCGGTATCTTCTACTTCAATGACATCATCCAGCACATCCGTGGTAATACTGCCTTTCACAGAGGTTATCTCCCCCCCAAACCACTGGAGTAAGTCCAGGGTATGAATGGTCTGATTAATTAGAACCCCTCCGCCTTCCGTGGACCATCTTCCTCTCCAGTTACTATCTCTGTAATAACTTTCATTTCGGTGCCAGGTTACGATCCCCTTCATACAAAGCAGTTTTCCTAAAGCGCCAGAATCAATCGTCTTCTTAATATAGATCGATGCATCATTATAACGGTTCTGGAACACCACACCAAGCTGGCCTGAACTCTTTTCCGCTGCATCCAACATAAGCTTGGCTGAAGGAAGGTCAACGGCGATTGGTTTTTCAGTTAACACATGCTTCCCTGCATGCAATAGCTCTACAGCCATTTCTGCATGAAGATAATGAGGTGTACAGAGATGTACAACGTCAATACGATTATCATTGAGTATTTCCCTATAATCATCAGTGACATGGCAGGCGTATTCTATTCCCGCTAGTTTAGCTTTATCAGCATCAATATCTACAACAGTAAGGAGATTTACATCTGTTATAGCTGATATCGCTTTAGCATGGAGAGGATAAATCGCCCCGCAGCCAATAATCGCTGCTCCAAGTGTAGTCATCTATTCCACCCTCCTATAATCGTTCCATTCGCTATTTTAGTTGATCAGGGGTTAGATTCATCGCTTGAGCTTGAGCCATCAGACATAGTTCAGCAGCCTTAAAAACATGCGCCTGTGTCATCGACTGCTCCGTCCGGTTCAAACAATCGAGGATAAGCTCACCAAAGAACGGAAAACCAACTTTTCCAGCCACATGTTCATAATGCTCCCCTTCTCCGTTCACCCAGTACACATGATCTGTTGTATTAGAACGCCCGACATCTGTATATTTTCGCAATTCAATGTAGCCTTCAGTCCCCATGATCATTGTACGTCCATCTCCCCAGGTTCCGAGCCCATCAGGTGTAAACCAATCTACTCGAAAATACTGGGTTGCACCATTGTCTCCGACAAGCGTCGCATCACCAAAGTCCTCCAATTCAGGGTAAGATGGATGATTATAATTAGCTACCTTACTGTGTACAATCGAAGCATCCTGACAATCTGCATAATACAAAAATTGTTCGATTTGATGGCTGCCGATATCACTTAGGATTCCGCCATATTTATCCCGCTTGAAGAACCATTCCGGGCGACTAGAAGCATTTAAACGATGCGGTCCTAATCCAATGACTTGAAGAACACGACCAATCGCCCCCTGACGGATCAACTGTCCCGCATAGATTGCGCTTTCAACATGAAGACGTTCACTATAGTAAACCATGTACTTTTTATTGGTTGCTGCGACCATAGCTCTAGCATCATCTAGTTGTTCAAGTGTTGTAAAAGGGGTCTTATCCGTAAAATAATCCTTCCCATGAGCCATAACCTTATTTCCTAAAGGTCCTCTCTCTGAAGGAACCGCTGCCGCCGCAATTAAGCGAACCTCTGGATCCCCCAATATTTCATCCATAGTCTCAGCAGCCCTAGCTCCAGGATATTTGGCTATGAAAGCTCTAACTTTCTCATCATCCGGATCATATACCCATTTCAACTCTGCCCCTGCCTCAACGAGCCCGTTACACATTCCGTAAATATGACCGTGATCTAGTGCAATCGCAGCGAAGATGAATTCACCTGGCTTTACAATTGGTTTAACTTCATACGTGGGGGCATAGTTCATTCCATCTTTTCTATTCATCAGAATCCTCCTAATAGCTTCTAAGTGATATTATAAAAGATTAAGCAGATAGCGCAGACTAATCTCCAGACTCTCAAAAGGATCACGACGGCAAACATCTTGCTCCACTACATACCATTCAACACCTGTTCCACGGCAAGCTGTAATAATCTCACCGTAGTTCATATTTCCTTCACCGATCTCAGCAAAGACTTGCTGTCTGTCTATAATCGCCATATCCTTTAAATGCACGACCTGCATTCTGCCTTCAACTTTACGTATCCATTCCACTGGACTTGCCCCGCCTGCCTGAACCCAATATAGATCAAGAATGAAACCAACTGCAGGGTCCGTCTCATTGAGCAATACTTCCATTCCAGTAATACCGTCAAAACGTTCAAATTCAAAATCATGATTATGATAAACAAATTGCAGACCGTGTTGTTCTTTGAGTGTTATTGCAATTTCAGATATCAATTTTGCAAATTTCCGGTAGCTTTCAATTCCAGTACGAAATTCTTCCGGTAAACTTCCAAGTCCAATGTATTTGCAATTCCACAACTTATGCTCTGCGGCAAGAGCGACCAGATCATTCACTAACCTCTCCCATGACACATGAGTCGCACATATGGCCAGCCCTGCTTCATCCGCATACTTTTTAACTAGCTTCGGATCAATCGGTCCGATGGATGAAATCTGAATACTCTCATAGCCCATTGCTGATACCTTTTGAAAAGTTGTGCTTAAATCCTCCGCCGTTTGAGTAAAATCACGTAATGTGTACATTTGTGCCGCAATCGTTGAACGTTTCATAGGATTTAACCTCTCTCCTTCGATTTAATGAGTTCCTTTAACATTCAATGCTTTAGATTCTGAGATTTCCTTTTGGAAAGTCGAATTTTTTACTTTTTCCATTAGTTTCTCATAGAATAAATCCGAATCTATCGGAAGCTCCACCCAATTGTCCGTCCAAGCCGATAAATACATGACATTTGAAAGGGTTAGTCCCTTAATCCCTTCCTCCCCGGGAGCAAGTAATACCTCATCATGTAAAATGGCATTCGTAAAGTTCCGTAGAATCCCTTTATGTTGCTCCCCTCCGCCATTTTCTACTGGAATCTCACATTTCCAACACTCTGGACTACCGAATCCTCCTGTAAATTCTGCGTTGAACTGAGGCTCAGGTGTACGTAAACGCCAAAAGGTCAGCTTCCCGTCTTCCACTACTATTTTTCCATTATCGCCATTGATTTCAAAACGATTGGTCCCCGGTGCCTCTCCAGTTGTAGTAATAAACAAACCCGTAGCTCCATTCTCATATTCCACATAAGCGGTTACATCATCTTCAACCTCAATGTTGCGATATTTTCCAAAGTGGCAAAATGCTCTTATCCGCTTCGGCATCATACCTGTTGTCCACTGCCATAAATCTAACTGATGCGGATCCTGATTAAGTAATACTCCGCCACCTTCACCCGCCCATGTAGCCCGCCAGCCACCGGAGTTGTAATAATTCTGCGATCGATACCAGTCGGTAATGATCCAATTCGTCCGGCGGATCTCACCTAATTCACCAGACTGAATAAGATCTCTCAGCTTCTGATACAAAGGATTAGTACGCTGATTGTACATCATTCCAAATTTGCGGCCAGACTTCGCTGCAGCATCATTCATCTGTTGAACAGCTTTCGTATAAACACCTGCAGGCTTCTCCACCAATACATGATAACCATGTTCAAAAGCCGCTATCGCAAGTGTAGGGTGATCATAATGCGGAGTACAGATTAATACTGCGTCCATGATACGTGATTCGAATAATTCTTTCGGAGTTGAATACTTCCTTATGTTCTCAGGTAATTGCTCTTCAGCCCATTTCAAACGTTCTTCTCTTATATCACATACGGCAGTAAGTTCGGCCCCCTTAATTTCACTCAGCAGACTTTGCGCATGTGCCGTTCCCATATTTCCAATGCCAATAATTCCATAACGAACTGTACTCATCTCTGGTCACTTCCTTATTAGTGGTTATGCTTAGAGGATATACTTATTTTATGGACATGAACATGATTGAAATTAAGGTTTATTTGTATTTAAGTAAGATGTTTTAGTTAAATAGAACCGTTATAATGAGGATATACGAGCGTTAAAGGAGTTAGATGATGAACAACCCAGGTAATTTATCAGGACGTCTCCTGCAGAATCTCAAAGTTACTGTGACCCATGCCCAACTGAGTAACAGATATCCCGGATGGAACCGCACGCTGGAAACACCCGCTTTTAATCGGCTGTATTTTATAGACGGGGGCGTGGGAAAAGTTATTATTAACGGGATTACCTATTATCCGAAACCGGGTCAGCTTATGATAATGCCTGCGGGGAGCACACAAACTACCGAAACTTCTATTGATGATCCATATATCCGTTATTACTGCCACTTTGATGCTGATATTGGGGAGTGGCCCTTATTCCATGCTGAGAAAAAATTATACATCTGCGATTCACCTAATCCAGATTCTATAAGGGCAATCTTCATAGAGATGATCGAACAATTTCAAAAGGACGACGTTCTATCTATCCTGCGCACGCAAGCGTGTTTGCTCAATCTCATAGCCACTTGTCTAGAATCCAGCGATAGTAGTGATACAGACTTTATGACTCAATTCATACACACCGGTGACCAAGGCAAGCTGGCTCATGTGCTGCATTACATCGATAAATATCTGAATAAGCCTTTAGAGATTGATGACTTAGCAGAGCTTGTCCACCTCCACCCGAACTATTTCATTCCTTATTTCAAAAGATTCATGGGGGTGACTCCTATGCACTATGTTCAATTGAAACGAATGGAGCATGCCAAAAGACAGCTTTCTTACACAGATTTCAGCATTTCGGATATTGCGGAGCAAGTCGGCATGGAACTAGCTCATTTCTCTAAGTATTTTAAAAAGACAATGGGTCTTACCCCATCCGCTTATCGGAATAGTACAAAGTAGCTTATTAGAGGTGTTCCTCTGTACAAGATGAAATATAATAAAGAAACTGCATGACTTACTTCATTTTAAGGCGGTGAATGAACATACTTATTAGAACAGCAACAATAGACGACACGCAAGAGATTGCAAGACTATCCAGTGAGCTCGGATATCCTTTAAATATCGAACAGCTAGCAGATAGACTTCAAGATATCAGAAATCGTAAAGATCTTGTTATTTATGTAGCAGAGTCGGATAGGCAATTAATAGGATGGATTCATGCCAGTGTGCGAATGTTAATTGAATCTCCACCCTTTGTTGAGATTGGTGGTTTAGTGGTCGATCAGGAACATCGCGGAGTAGGAACCGGTAAACAACTTGTTGAAGCCTGTGAACACTGGGCAGCACAAATTGGAGTGAACAAATTAAGAGTTCGCACAAACCAAACTAGAGAAGATGCTGTACGTTTCTACACACGAATTGGATTCTCACAAAAGAAGGCTCAGTTCGTATTTGATAAGAAACTTTAATACATTTGGGATTTCAGAAAGGGATTTTTATGATTGTTGATACATTACGGGTTTTCGTTACTGTAGCTGAGCAAAGCCATTTCTCTAAAGCAGGAGAATTACTAAATCTATCTCAACCCGGTGTCAGTCTACATATCCGGAATCTTGAGAATGAACTAGGCGCAAAGCTTCTGCATCGGTCTCCGAAACAAGTGAGATTAACCGAAGCAGGTGCAATTCTTTATAAACACGCCAAGCAAATATTGGCCCACTTTGAAGAAGCTCATCAGGAAATACAAATGCTACAGGATGAGGTAACTGGCAGTATACATATTGGAGCGAGCTTTACAATTGGAGAATATCTATTACCCTCAAGACTTGCGGAATTTGCAAATCAGTACCCGCAAGTTAAGCTTCAAGTGACAATCGGTAATACCGAAGAAATTATTAGTGGTGTAAGATCTAATGAATTGGACATAGGCTTTATCGAAGGAGAAGCCCATGAGAATGATCTGATCGTCACACCTTACATGAAGGACGAGATGATTATCGTCTCCCCTGCCGATCACCCTTTGTCAAAACGGGGGACTGTCGAGCAAAGCATGCTGCAAAATCAGGTTTGGGTGCTGAGAGAGCCTGGCTCTGGAACGCGTGCTTTTAGTGATCATTTCATTCAAGAAGAAGAGATATTTATCAAAAGATCATATGTTTTCAACAGTAGTCAAGGAGTTAAAGAAGCGGTCTCCTCCGGTTTGGGAATCGCTATGCTCTCCAGATGGATTGTGCGTAAAGAATTAGCATGTGGTGAAATCTATGAACTTCCCATCAAACATCACCATCTTGAAAGACAATTCTCTATCATCCGCCATAAAGAAAGTTCCTCCTCCATGGCTACCAATGTGTTTATACAAAAACTACTCGTCTCTAGAAAAGACATGTAGTCAGGCTGCCGAGAAAGTTTCGGCAGCAAATTTATAGATTAGCAATGCCGGACAATCTTACAAAGATAGTCCGGCATTTTGTTATTCATTAGTACATTAACCTCGCAAGTTTAATGTTATTAAATGTAACATAATTTATATATTTTACTTCAAAATTCGATTAATAAAATTCATAGAATATATAAGAAATAGATAGAAATTCGTTATATATAATAGATTTAAGCGTTTTATCAACATGTAATTAAACTTGTCATAATGATATATTCATAGATATAATTCAATCACGAACCACCTACATGTTATATAAAATAACATGTAGGTGAAAGTACATAATCAAATGGGAGGCTACATCTATGAATGGATTACAATCAAAGCTCGCCAAAACTACTGTTGCCGCAGGACTCACTTTCACACTACTCTTCTCCGCTTCAACAATGCTTCCCGTTTCTACCACTTACGCTGCAGAGGTTACCCAAACGATTGAAGGAACAGTTAAGCTTCCAAAGGTCCAAGTCATAGCAACCGGTGGTACGATTGCCGGTAAATCTGTGGATGAGACCAGCTTTCAGAATTATAAAGCCGGGACTTTGTTAATGGAGGATATGGTCAAGGCGCTGCCTAACCTTAAAAAGTTCGCTGATGTAACTAGCTATCAATTTGGGAATGCAGGCTCTGGCTCGTATACCATGCAACAACTATATGATCTCTCCTTAAAAGTAGATAAAGCACTAGAGACCCAAGACGGTATCGTTGTTACTACAGGTACAGATACGATGGAGGAGATTGCTTATTTCCTTGATCTTACTGTTCGCAGCTCCAAACCTGTCGTGGTAACTGGTTCTATGCGTCCATGGACTGTTATCGGAAGTGACGCTCAGGCTAATCTATTCAATGCTATTAAACTAGCTGCTAGTGGAAAAACGAAATATTACGGTACTGTTCTCATGTTAAATGACGAGATTCATACAGCTAGAGAGGTTACCAAGACGAATGCCTATCGTACTGACACTTTTGAAAGTCCGCAACTAGGTATCCTCGGATATATCGATGAAAATAATATTAGAATATATCGTGCGAACTCCAGAGCGCTATTGACCGCTGATAAATGGGCAACACCATTCGATTTAACTAAGATTAAGAGCAGCGATATGCCGAAGGTTGAAATTGCTTATGCCTACCAAGATGCGGGTGCAGGAGCAATTACAGGTTTCGTCCAAGACGGAGCAAAAGGTATCGTTACTTCAGGCACAGGGGCCGGTGGCGTATCCAAAGCGATGGGAGAAGCTCGTACAAAGGCTATTAAGGAAAACGGAGTGATCTTCGTAGCTACCACTCGTACGGGTTCCGGTTCTAACTATACATCAAGTGACGGCATTATTGCCGGAGACAACCTGAACGCAGCACATGCCCGAATTCTATTAGAACTGGCACTGTCATTCAGTAGCGATTTCAACACAATTAAAGGCTGGTTTGACACATATGGCTCAGGCCAAGTCACCATAGCTGACAAATAAGGACAGTCTATTACTCACACGCAAAAAAAGATTCATGCCATACAAGGCATGAATCTTTTTTCTACTAAATTTTGCTTAACTCATGTTCAACCAAATGTCCATCTTCCAGATGCAGCACGCGGTCGCACCATTCAAGCATCCGTTCATCATGAGTGACCATTACAGCAGCCTTGCCTTCACTCTTAACTTCGTCAGCAATCATTCGCACGACTTCTCTGCCCCGTTTGAAATCTAAACTTGCTGTCGGTTCATCTGCAAACAAGATCGCAGGTTTATTCATCCATGCTCTTGCAATGGCTACACGCTGCTTCTCCCCGCCAGATAACTGCTCAGGATAATGGTTCCGACGTTTCCAGATATCCAGACGCTTCATCAAATCTGCTGCCCGTTCTTTAGCTTCTTTAGCACTCATCTTCGCTTGTTTAGCTACAAAGAGAAGTTGCTCCTCAACTTTCAAATAAGGCAGTAGCTGTGCGCTTTGGAACATAAAGCCTATCTTCTCTAAACGAAGCTCAGTCAGCTCGCTTTTACTTTTGTCAGTAAGCGATTCTCCATCTATGAAAATCTCACCACTGGTAGGCGTAAGAAGTGCTCCCGCTGCTGAAAGGAATGTACTCTTCCCTGTTCCCGAAGGCCCAAGAACGGCAACGAATTCCCCTTCATTGACTATAAGATTCAAATTGTTCAGAACAGATACCGTTGTATCGCCGTCTCCATACGTCTTGGTCACTTGTTTCATCAATAATTTAGTAGTACTCATGCTCCAGCCCTCCCAATTGCTTCTAATGCATCAACTTTTGCCACTTTAGCGACAGAAATGAGTGATCCTAAAAGAGACATCCCAACGAACAAACCGCTGGTTAATAGAATCGTAGAAGGTTCCAGCTGGAATGGCATAGTGTCTGGTAGTACCTGATTCATTCCAAAGGTAAGCAGCAAGCTAATGCTTAGACTTGCAATAGCCAATATCATGACCTGCCCTACAACGCTCCATGCCAAGTAAGACATTTTTGTACCCATGGCTTTCAGAATACCAAACTGGCTTGTTTTCTGAATGGTAATGACATAGAAAAATACAGCCAGAACAAACCCAGCGATTACGAACAGGAAGGCAATCATCATAAGCAGTGAACCTTGTTCTGATGAATAACCCGGAATATTAGAGATCGCTTCTTTTTGCGTAATCACTTCCACATTTTTCGTACTAGCAGAGATCTTATCCACTTGCCCTGCGTTTGCATTAAGCGCAATTACATTAAAAGGCGCTCCTGATGTAGCCCCACTACCTTGATTAACGCCTTGTCTCATTTCCTGCCAATCTTTATTGTTAATATAGACTACTGGGGTATGGCTGTATGAGCTATTCTCAACATATCCTGTAACTTTAAATTCCTTCCCAGTCGCCTGATCTTGGATCATACTACCAATCTTAATGCCCGACTGTTCCAAGTCACGATCAACGATGACACTTCCCTGCGTATCATTCGTAATCTTGTCACCTTCAATCACTTTTGGAGCCAGTAAACCGTTCATATCAACTGCGAAAAAAGTTACGTCTGCTTTAGTATCCGTATCGTTTGTAGTCACTGTACTCATCTGTAGAGCGAGTGATGAAGCATTATTATCTCCTACTACTGCTCGAACACTACCCAGCTCCGTATCTGTTAACTGAGAACGTCTAAACGTCTGATCCGCATCCTTCTGCACCACGTAATAGTTTGCCGGCATATTCTCTATTGCTGAGATATTAGCATACGCTAATCCTCTGGCCAGTCCCGTTACGAAAAGTACAAGAAAGGAAACCAATAACATGATTACCATTATCAACAGGTATCTGGCTTTAGAATGTCGCATTTCTCTTAAGGCTAGAAACATATTACCACTCCTTCTAATCTGTATAGTCACAGTTTAGAAGATGAAAATGAACGGAGTATGAATAACGAGTTACAAAAGAGGAAGAGTAACAGTAAAGGTCGTGCCTTTGCCAACTGTACTGGATACTTCTATGGTTCCGTTATGTGTCTCTACAATCTTTTGCGTAATCGCAAGTCCAAGTCCGCTACTATGTGTTTCTCGTGTACGTGCCCGGTCAACTTTATAAAAACGGTCAAAGATGAGTGGTAATTCCTCAGCAGGAATACCTTCCCCAGTATCCGAAAAGGTTACAACACAATTCCCTTCGTCAAGTTTTGCGGAAATCATAATAGATCCCTCAGCAGGTGTATATTTGATAGCATTAGTAATGAGGTTCATCCACACCTGATACAACAGATTGGAATCACCATGTACGCGAATGTCCGCAAGACTTAAACGAACCGCCAATTGCTTCTCTGTTAATCTCCACTCCATGATTTGTACAACCTGCCGAAGCTGAGCACGCAAATCTATAGGTTTCTTCTGCAAGGAATCCGGATCATAATCGAGGGAAGATAACGTTAGCAGCTGTTTACTAAGCATCGATAGACGATGGCTTTCTTGATCAATAATATTGAGGTACTCTATCCGTTCATCCTCTGGTAATGTAGGATCTTTAAGGGTTTGGGCAAACCCTTGAATAGAAGTTAATGGCGATTCGATTTCATGCGACACATTCGCAACAAACTCTTGACGCGCACGATTGGTCCGTTCCAGCTCACGGCTCATTATCATAAAGTGTGAGGCTAACTGACCAATCTCATCCCGGCGCCAAGTATTTAGTTTAATATCATATCTACCTTTTGAAATCCGCTTAGTTGCCGTTGTTAAACGTGTAATAGGTCTGACCACATGTAATACGCTGATCATTACGAATCCCAGACTGAACAATATGGTAAACCCGATAATAACAGCAAAAAATACGCGCAGCTCACCGAATTGAACCTCTGCATCCGGACGCATGAATAACGCGAAGGTCTCATTATTGACTTCGATTGGCACACCTATCGTATTGCTTAATTGGTTATCAAAAAAACCTGTAATAAATGCACTATCAGGAAACTCTGCTACACCATGATACACTTGTCCATTCAGTACTTGTTCTAACTGTTGCTTATCTAGATCCTCTTTCCGAAAAGGCTTGCCGTAGAATCGGGATTGACCTTCTGCATCGGTTAGATAGATTTTATAGCCCAGCTTGGCTACACTTTGCATATAATCCTCCATAGAATCCGGGTGAGTCTCCGCAAACTGCTGGATTTCAATAGCCATCCCCGTAAGCTTGGCATCGTTCTGAGATTTAATCTGAGCTTGATAATAGATATTAGATACCAAGAAACCAAGAAGGCTGCTCACAACAATGGCCGAACAAAAAAGAATACACATCCTCACATACAAGGACTTCACGAATTCACCATCTCCAATTTATATCCGATTCCCCTTACCGTCCGAATCACAAAGTCATTCTGATAATCCAGAAACCGCTGACGTAATCGCTTGATGTGCACATCCACCGTACGTTCATCACCTTCATAATCCATTCCCCATACTAATTCAATCAACTCACTGCGTGAATATAGTCTGCCTGGATATTGTGCCAGTTGCGCTAGCAGTTCAAATTCCTTTACCGGCAACAGGAGAACTTCGTCGCCATCCGTGATTTCATAATTTTTACGATCGATCACAAGTGAATTCAAGCGAATCCGATCATCTGAAGCGATGGAATACCGCCGAAATAAAGCTTTAATCCGAAACAACAATTCTTCAGGTTCGAACGGCTTCGTTACGTAATCATCTGTTCCCCGCAGATAGCCTTGCTCTTTATCACTAAGCTGCTGCCTAGCTGTCAGCAAAATGATTGGAATATCATATGTTTCTCTTATATGCTGGCATAGCTCTAATCCATCCACATGTGGCATCATCACATCCACTACGGCTAGATCCGCAATACTTTCTTGCAGTTTATGTATCGCGTCCCGGCCATCGCTGGCCTCCATGACTTGATAACCTTCCCTGGACAATACATGCTTTAATAAAGTACGAATATTGCTATCATCATCTGCTACTAAAATTTTCTTCATCGTTTACACTCCCTGAATTACGGATGAACCCATAGTATCAACTTTAAAGGGTTAGAACAACTAAAGGCCCAAAAGAAACCATTTTGGGCTTTCGCACATATACTACTCTAAGAATAACGAACTAATCAGGAGGTTAAAAAGAAATATGTATTGGACACCTTTATCTCAGAATAGATCTGATTTCAAACCTATTTGGGCAACCTCTCTTCCACAAGCATTAAATTTAATCAAAGAAGCTGTGCAAGGTGAACGAAATGATGAGCTTTTCTATGATGAAATTATCAAACTAGCCCCAACCTCCGAGCAAGCTTCCATTATCACCTCAATACGAGATGACGAACGGGGTCACAACTTCATGTTCCGGGGGATGTTCAAAGAAATTACAGGGCAAGATATCACTGGGATTAGCAGTGAGCAATATCAACGGATCAGTTCCTATGAAGAAGGATTAGAAAAAGCACTCCAAGGTGAACTGGCTGCAGTCGAAAAGTATCGCAAAATATGGTTTGGTCTGCCGGTCGGAATATATCGAGATACTGTATATGGGATTATATTAGATGAATTAAAACATGCCAGTAAATATAATTATTTACTTACTTTAGATCGAACCACTATATAGTAGAATTAGTCAGGATCATTATTTAAATCTGAAGGAAAGTGATTATGCTTTCCTTCAGAGAGGTAACTGGCCGACCCATTAGTCTCTCCAAATCATTTGAAGTAGAAGCCGTATCTATCTTCGCGACAAAAGAATAAATCCAGTGCTGAATGTTTGAATCCTGCCGATGAACAATTCTTGTTCCCGATAGCTCAGATAATACCTCCGCAAGTTCACTGAAATCCCAAGAACGCGGTGCGGCTAATTCATAAATCTGATTACAGTGCCCTGTAGTTGTAAGCACGACTGCCGTAGCTAAAGCGAGATCCCTTCGTGTCACCGAATTAAATAACCAGTTCCCTGGATAGGTGATTAGCTCACCGTTTTGGATCGCCTCTTTCAGACCTAGTACATTTATAAAATCCAAATACAAAGCGTTGCGGAGTAATGTATAGTCAATCTCTGATTTAAGAATCATCTGCTCTGTAAGTAGGTGAACATGATTCACCGGAATTTGTCCTTTAGGTGGAAATGCAAAGCTTGTATACAGCAAATGCTTTACCCCGGCCTTTATTGCAGCATTAACGACCTCAGAATGTTGAATCAATCTGACGTTATCATCGGGATGTGAACTAGAGATGAACAACAAATTTACAACTCCTGAAAAAGCTTCCACCAGGGAATCAGGCTGATCATAATCGCCAAAGCGAATCTCAACCCCTTTTTCCAAAAGATCCTTTGCTTTCTCTAGATCACGAACACATGCGATAATCTGACTGGACGGAACAAGCTGTAGAAGATTCTCCATAATCAAACTCCCTAATTGCCCCGTAGCCCCAGTAACCATAATTGACATTACACTCCACCCTTCCCGTTCCTTGAATTCGAGACTACAACATTATAGCTAGCTATTGTTAAGCTTTTCTAATAAAACGATGAGTTGTCGAAGCTCTTGTTCATCCAGTCCCTGCATACGTTCAGCGATCGCTTCACGATTTCCAGGAAGATGTTCTAGGAGTAATCGCTGGCCTTCATCCGTGATCGAAATAACGCTTTTTCGACCATCCTGAGTATGATTCGAACGGGTGATCCAACCATCTTTCTCTAGGGGGGTCAGTAAAAGACTAATATTAGCTTTTGTGACACCAATATTGTGTGCCAATGTAGAAGGAAGAATTGTTCCACCCTGTTTAGATATTTCCACCAAGATACGAATTCTTGCGCCATTTAATCCTTTAGACTGCCAATATTTATCAGAGACAGAAACCAAGCTTGCAGTAGTATGAACTAAAGTGAAAAATGCCTGAGTATGCAGCGGCTGCTTCAAAACGAACGGTTGCAAATGTTCATTCATAGATTTTCCAACTCCAATTTAGTTAAGTGCTTAACTATCACAAACAAACAATACAACACGCTCATTCAATTGTCAAAAAAAAGAAGCTGCCTCATCTCGCAGAATAATTCCACGGGTTAAGACAGCTTCATATCATTTAAGATCTCAGTTAGATTAATACCGTCTTTGTAGACACGGCTTCTTCACTGTATTGTTTAGTCCCTTCTAACACTACTTCAAGTTTAATGATCTCCGAACGGCTGGCTAGTCGAATTGGAGGTCCCCATGTCCCATAACCAGAGGAAACAACCACATGCAAGTTATCTTTACGAAGATAACCCCAGTCCAGTTCGAATAACCGTTTGGTGATCCAGTGATTAGGCGCAATCTGTCCACGATGCGTATGACCGGAGAGCAAAATATCTACCCCTTCCTGGGCAGCGACATCAAAACCGGTAGGCTGATGATCCATCATGATTACAGGACGTGTAAGATCGAGACCATTCAATAAAGAGCTTACGCTCATTCTGCCACCGGCTTCCATTGTTTCGGCAGTCTTATCTTTACGACCCACAATATACGTTCCAGCTACTTCTTCAACCTCATCCTGTAAGACTTTAATGCCTATGCTACTCATCAAATCGGTATATTCTTTAATCGAACCACCGTAATATTCGTGATTGCCCAGCACTGCGTAGACACCATGACGCGCTTTTAATTGCTTGAGCTGTTCACTCATACCGTTGCGAATAAAAGGCTCTATACTGTCATCAAGCACATCCCCAGCCAGCAAAATCACATCAGGCTTCATAGCGTTCATTTGTGCAACCATTTTTTTGAGATGCCGATTACCGACGATGTTTCCTAAATGCAGATCAGATGCAACCGCGATGGTTAATGGTGTACTGGTTCCTATGGATTTATCGATGGGAATGGGATGCGTACGGATTACTGTACTCCAAGCATTAATCGAACCCCAGACAAGAAAAACTATGAGTAATATCAGTAGCGTAACTCCCGCTTCTGAGATGTAGTGCGTTCGATCAACACCCATCCAGCCCAGCAGTACATACAACAGATCAGCTAACGGCAACATGATAATAGCAAATTCCATACAGGCTAGATAATACGATCCAATCACTTTAAAGAATCTAGCTAACGGCTTCACAATTGTAGGCCATGGTATCATTCCAACGACATACGCAAAGGCCACAAGCAGGAATACTGTCCAGAACAAAGCTGAGGAAGCACCTGAAAACCATTCATGAACCAGCAACCATCCATGATGCCCAATGTAAAAATTAACAAGGCCCAGAATAAGCAGCATAGCAAACCCTGAAGCTAACATTCGTAATGTTTTCATCGTTCCACTCCCTTTACTATACTAACTCTATACGTCTTATCTCAAATCATAACACAAACCGTTAACCCAGTATAAATTCCGGTGCTGTCTTCGGAAAACGGAGCAAATAACATACCATAATTCCTCACCACATTCCCTGTCAAAAAAAAAGAAAATGCCCGTCGGCATTTTCTTTGGGGGGATTAAGTTATACCGCTCTATCCCGTGTGGCCATACACTCACCAATTAGCTTATCGCATTTATTAATGTGATTCAGAAGCCAATCGGTCAACGTACGGTTAAGCTTAATTGTCGAGAGAACGGAAACTCCCTTAGTTCTAATGGTTTCTTCCAATTCAAGAACGGCTTTTACAAAATCAGCATGCGTCTGACGATGTTCCGCCAATTCAGGAAAATCGATCTCTTCCATCAATTGTTCTTCATTGCTAAAATGCTCAATGGTATATTCCTTCAAGAATTTCAGCGTTTCTTCGATCTTTTCTTTCCCCTGCTGCTTACTGCAAGCATCAAAAAATTCGTTCAATTTCGCTAGCAACTGTCTGTGCTGACAGTCTATTTTCTCTACACCGATATCATATGAATCCTTCCACTCAATCACGAAATCACCATTCCATTTCCTGAAATTTACATATCGATAAATACAACTAATTTTCCACCTTTCTGCACAAAAGATCTATTAACAACATCACAGGGGAAATCCCATATTCATCCAAGGAAAGTCACACTTCTGAATCTACTTCTACTTCATTACCGGTTCTATGTGGACAAGCACATTCGAAACTTGGTGTCGGTCCTTCAATTGTTCTTCAATTTCTTCCGTAATATCATGGCTCTGCACCACACTAAGCTCAGAGTCTACTAATATAGTTGTATCCACTAGCACGTTATTCCCATGGATGCGGGCTTTGATATCTTTAATAGATTGTACGCCGTCCACTTCAGCAACGGTTTCTTTCATCAGTTCAAGCTCTTCCGCATCAAAACCGTCCGTTAAGTCATGTGTAGCTTTACTAAAGATATCCCATGCCGTCTTGCAGATGATCAGGCCGACAATAATCGCTGTAAGCGGATCAAGCCATGGTATCCCAAATCCAGAAGCCACAATTCCGACAAATGCGCCAATACTAACTAAAGCATCCGATCGATTATCTAGTGCAACGGCTCGCATAGCGTTACTATTAATGGAGCGGGCCAGTCTAATGTTATACATATACACGCCCATCATGATTACAGCACAAAAGACTGCCGTCCATGCTGCCATAAGATCTGGACTTTCCAGTTCAGGTTGGATAAATTTGTTCACACCCTGGTACAACACTTGAAGTCCTACCACAATCATAATGAATGAAGCAATTAAGGATGCCACGGTCTCCGCTCTGAAATGCCCGTAGCTGTGATTGGAATCCGGCGGTCTTCTGGAGATCTTGAGGCCGATTAGTACGGCGATAGAAGCGATAATATCCGTGCTGTTGTTCAGACCGTCCGCAAGCAGCGCTTGAGATCCCGCGACCGTACCAATGAACAATTTGATGGCGGATAAGAAGATATAAGCAACTATGCTTAGCCAAGCTCCTTTTTCACCTTGTTTGATGTCGTTGTAATTTTCCAAAAAAAAGAACCCCCAAAGAATAGTATTGTTCTATACTACACTCCAAGATTCGGGTGGGTCTAGAGAAACAGTGTTGCTAAGAGGCGTAATAGTTCCCTCCGTCAAATAGAGTTGCTAAGTCATAACTGTTTTGCGGAGTGTAACATAGTTTGCCTTTGTTCAACTTTACTTCCAAAATATAAGAAAGTATAAGTTGCCGAAGTCGTTTATGCTTGTTCTATTGGAATAGTAACTTTTTGCCATTTGAAATGTCTAATTATAGTAAACACTAATTTTGAGGGGCGTGGAACGATGATTCAGTCTTTGCACAAGACCATGATTAAAGTTTTAGCTGTTGCTAGTATTGCATCCCCATTAGCTAACAATGGAACATTATCCGTCATTTCTGCGGAACAAGCAGTAATTAGTACAAGCAATCCCTTTTACAATGAGATCAAAGCGCCTATTCTTGCACCGGTATGGTCAGCACCGTTAGCCATCCTAAAAGAAGGTAGAGTCACTGAGCAGAATGTTACAGCACTAGCGGAGAATGGGAAGGTCTTTGCTTTGCAGCGGAATGAAAAATTAGCCGCATTAAATGCTGCAACAGGTAAAAAAATGTGGGAATTCGGAAATGCATTAGCCCCGTTGTTCACATACAGTAATGGATTTATCTATGGACTGACCCAAAGCGGCTCCTTATATGCCGTTAATGAGGCAGGCAAAAAAGCATGGTCAGCAGCTGTAGCATTACCTAAAGCAACTAGTATACAACGTTTAGGCACCACTATTTATGTTACACAGGAGAGTCAACTTGCAGCCGTTGATACCGTCAACGGAAAGATCAAATGGAAGGCTGCGGTGGAGAGTAATATCTTTACAGGCTTATCGAATCTTATGGAAACCGACGGGGTTATTATTCGAAGTTATCTCTCTCAGGGTGCCTTAACAACTGCCGGACTTGCCGCTTATGACAGTCTCACAGGCAAAAAACTATGGGACCATACCCGTCAATGGTGGCCACTGGCAGTAAAGGATGGGCTTCTCTACTCTATTACCAATACGTTAATGATGGATGATGATGCTGTAAATCGTAATGTCAAAGTATCCGTGTTCAACGTAAAGACTGGTGAATTAAAGGGAGAACGTTTATATAAATGGACAGATACCGAGAATAAAGATGGGGTATTTAGTTATGGTGGCGTAAATGGGACTGCATTCTTGGATGGAAACGACTTCTATATCTTTCAGGGCAGTAAGTTTGTGAAATATGATTTTTGGAATTATTCAGCAGACGGCAAACCGGTTCAAACCTGGGCCTCGATGATCAGAGAAAAGGACATACCGTTGAACCAAGTCTATCAGCAAAGAATGTTATTTCAAAATTATGATAAAGGTACGATATCCGCACTTAAACTAGGAACAGGACAACTCGTCGATCTTAATATGGGTGAGAATCCTGTAGTTCAGACGGATCTTTTCGGAAATGTGGTTTATAGCGGACAATCCGATGGCCTATTTCACGCTTATGACATGTTGACTTTGAAGCCCATTTTCACTGTGAATACCGGCTCTCGAAACTTTGCTCCTTCGCTTAAAACCGGAAGCATGCTGATGATCCGAACAGATAATAAACTGTTTGCCATTAAACTGCCTTCATCCATAAAATAAAAAAAAAGCCTGATTTCTCAGGCTTCTGGCTTCACATCTCCACTTATTCAGCAGGAGCTGTAAAAGTACGTGCTGCAAATTCAGCATCCAGCATATAGAAGGCGTTGCTATCTTTATCTATTCGTTTCAGTTTGCTAATGATGTTGCTAAAGAGTGCTTCCTCTTCTACTTGCTCATCAATAAACCATTTCAAGAAATAGATCGTTGCATGTTCACGCTCATCTAGTGCCAAGTCAGCCAAATGATAGAACCGTTTCGTGTTTTGTTGTTCATGTGCAAAAGCATGTTCAAAAGCATCAAGCATCGAGGAGTACTCGTTCTTCGGCTCTGGGAGTGCTTCAAGTGTCGCCCGATTATCGCGATCATTTAGGAACTTATAGATTTTCATAGCATGGAACCGTTCTTCTTCTGCTTGAATCAAGAAAAAGTTTGCGAAACCATCCAGACTTTCACCGGAACAATAAGCAGCCATTGCTAGATAAACATGAGCGGAATAAAACTCGAAATTCATCTGTTCATTAAGTGCGTTTACTAATCCATCTTTCATCTGACCGTCACCTCATAATTCAAATTTAATATGTAAAGATTTAAGTTCATCTTATCACCGTGTATCTAAGTCAGCAAGGATTCATCCTTCTGACATCTAAATAAGCTACGAAGGGACGACTTTTCTAATGACCAGTTTCACTCGTAACCTCTTAAGACCTAAAATCTCCGGTAACCTTCTAATGGCTTCAGCTATGTTATCTATGCTTCTAATAACAAGTTGTTCCAATAGCAGTAACAGTTCCCAACCTATCGCTACAAATTCGACGACTGCTGAATCCACACCATCACCTGTTATCAGTACCACACCTGTTCCCTCCTCAGAAAGTGATCCGATTGCTCTTCAGGTTTCCAATATGAGCCTTGAAGAGAAAATCGGACAAATGCTACTTGTTGGTATTGATGGAACCGTTCTAGATGATCAAGCAAAAAAGATGATTTCCGAAGACAAAGTCGGTGGAATCATTCTTTATAAGAACAATATTCAAGACTTAAAAAGTATGGTTAGCCTTGTAAATTCGATGAAAGAGAGTAACAGCGGTAACCCTACTCCATTATTCATGAGTGTCGATCAGGAGGGTGGAAAAGTCAACAGAATGCCGAAAGAGTATGCTTCCATCCCCTCTAATGCAAAGGTTGGTTCTTCTAATGATGCTAACGCTGCCGAAATGATGGGCAAGCTTCTCGCAAGAGAAGTGAATTCAGCCGGATTTAATATGAACTTCGCTCCCGTCCTTGATATCAATAGCAATCCAGATAATCCTGTGATTGGAGATCGCTCCTTCGGCAACTCCGCCGAACTAGTCAGTACACTAGGGATCGCCGAAATGAAGGGTATTGCGAGTGAAGGTGTTGTGCCGGTTGTTAAACATTTTCCGGGCCATGGCGACACTTCTGTCGACTCTCACCTTGATCTGCCGATTGTGAATAAGACTGCCGAAGAGCTGGCTAAATTAGAATGGCTCCCATTTCAAGCAGCGATTAAAGAGGGAACGGACGCCGTAATGGTCGCTCATATATTATTTCCGAATCTTGATCCTGATAAGCCTGCATCTTTATCAAGTAAAATCATTGGTGAGCTACTACGTGGAGAAATGAACTATCAAGGGTTAGTAATCACAGATGATCTTACTATGGGTGCTATCATGAAGAATTATGACCTTGCCGCAGCGGCGGTAGATACCATTAATGCAGGCAGTGACATTCTACTTATCGCTCACGGCTATGATAATGAGAAACGAGTACTGGAAACCCTTCTGGACAATGTAAAAAAAGGTAAGATACAGGAAACACGGATTGATGAGAGCGTCTATCGGATTTTAGCATTGAAAGCTAAATATAATCTATCCGATGAGCCAGTTCCGGTTCCTGATCTTACCGAGCTAAACAAAGATATTAAATCTTGGAAGCTCACGATTGAGAAATAGGCTTAGGTCGAATTCAATCCTTACTGAAGGACTACAACATCGCCTACGTTCAACCCGGAGATGGCCTCAGTTTTGTCCGCCGTCTCCATGCCCACTTCGATATCTCTTCGTTCATACTCCCCATTGCCTTTATCCAGCATCACGTACGAAAGATCTCCTTCGTGCATTACAGCGATGCTGGATACTACGATGGCATTTTCTTTGCGGACTGTCTCAATTTCTCCACTTAAGCTTAGTCCACCAATCAAGTGCTCGTCAGGCTGTAATGAGATTACCACTTCAAATTGTGGAACTGATGTAGCAGAAGTGTTTTGACCCGATGCAGTCTTAGCAAATTTAGATACCTTAGTAACTTCTCCAGATAGCTTCAAATCTTTTAAAGCTGTCATTTTAACATCCACTTTCATTCCCGTCTTAATACGGAATACATCCTGTTCCCCAACAAGAGCTATGAATTCAAGCTTGTTCATATCTACAATTTTGCCGATGTATTGATTGTCTGTCACCGTCTGTGGAATTTCGCTGGCGCTATCGAATAGAAAAACACCAGATGCCGGAGCATGGTAGAGGGCTGTTGAGAGCTTTGCCTTCTTTTCTTTTAATTCACGAGCCTGTATTTCAGCATTTACTTGGTTAAGCTCATCCCCTAGCCGTGCTGTTTCTTGGGCTGCAAGAGCTTTTATACGTTCAGCTTCTGTTGCACCAAGAGCTGCATTCTCCTGGTCCTGCTGACTAACAAATTCATTTAATTCCGCTTCCAGCTGTGCTTTTCGGATGGTCGCCTCCTGTGTAGCAATCTCATTCTTTAAAGGTTCCTGATCAAGGGTAAACAGTAAATCCCCCTTTTTTACTTGCCCACCGTTCTCAACCTTCCACTTTGTTACCTTTGAAGCATAAGGTGCATATACAAGCGTTTCCTGCTCATAGTGTGAGTTCCCTTTAACCTGAACGGAATTCGTCATTGTTTCCTTTGTCACTTCAAAGGTTATCGCTTGCGGCGGTTCAACAGGCTCTAGCTGTGCCTCAGGTTTATACATCTTGTTGTATACAAAATAACCTGCTGCAATAATGATCAATACCAATACAATCCACTTGATTCTCCTCTTCATCACTTCTGCTTCCTTTCAACTTGAAAATAGCTAATCCCGTTTTATCGCCGTGAGCGCATTCGTTCTGGACGCGCTGATCGCCGGATAAATCCCTGATAGTACTCCTGTCATCACTGCAAATGCAATTCCTACTGGAAGTGTCATTAGAGGTATAGTGATAACCAAGGGTTCACCCATCCCCATTCCTCCAGCAGTACCAATGAGCTTATTAATGCCGAATACAATTAAGTATGAAAAGACAATGCCGAGCATGCCGCCGAGCATCCCAAGCAGTGCCGCCTCTGTAATGAACATATTTCGGATCTGCCCCATATTAGCACCTAGCACTTTCATAATACCAATCTGGCGTCGACGCTGATGGGTGGACATGGTCATTGCAACGATAATCGAGATCGAGGCAATAATAAGAATAAATACACCGATACCAAGCGCTGCTTTCTTGAGCATACTGAAGGTGGAAGCCATCGCCTCTTTTTGATATAGATTCGTGCTAGTGTTTAGTGTGAGCTTCTGTATAAGCTTCTCCACTTGCACGATGTTGTCGGTACTGTCAACTTTTACAATGGCTGAGTTGTAGACACCCTTCTGCCCAGCGGTTCCGTTCATTAGTTTCAGTTGTTCAACCAGACGCTCACCCGTCTCTAGCGACACGTAAATCTTCTTGTCGTACATCGCCATATCAGGGTTCCCCCCACTATCCAATATCCCAACAATTTGAATGGGTGAACTGACTAGGGACTGTCCAGTCTGCGAAGCAGGGTCATACGATTGTAATTGAACCTGTTGCTTGTACATATCCGATGGAAGCATGCTTAAACTATTGTACTGTTCCATTATTTTATTATTGTACGGATCTGAATTTAGCTGTTCAAAAAGACGCTGCCGCGTCTCGACATCTATCAATCCTACAGTTGCTCCATAGTTAAGCACTGCCATTCCGATCAAATCAGAAGGACCGCCTTGCTTAAAAGTTTTGTCGTATTTCGTTAGCAACCGAAGATCCGTTCCGATAAGCTGTACATCCGTAATTTTATTATCGATAGTAGTCATTTGTATGTAGCCAAGCTCTTGAAAAGGTGCAGCTGCTGTAACATGCTTCAGGCTTTGAACAATTTCAAGCTTCTGAGCTGTTAACCTGCCGGGATCGAGCTTAGCATCAGAAGCAGAAGCTCCACTCCCTTCGCCGCCCCCTTGTGAAGGGATACCGCTGTTCGGAGTCACTGTAATTTCATCCATTTTGAAATTCCGATTAATTTCCCGCTCCGTATAGCTTTGTGCGGAATCTCCTATACTTAAAGCAACAATAATAGCAGCACAGCCAATCGATATACCAGCCATACAAAGACCTGTGACAACTTTCCGTCGTTTGACCTGCTCCCAAGCCAAACGTGAAATATCACTAATCCTCAATTAATTTACCCCCTTCGAGTTCTGTCTCCGAAGAAGTTTGTTTCTCAGTAATCATATATCCATCCTGAAGCGTGAAAATCCGTTGCATTTGTTCCGCAACTTTGAGCTCGTGTGTTACGACTATGAAGGTCGTCTTCATCTTCTTATTCAGGTTAAGCAGGATATTAATAATTTCCTCTTCTGTCTTCGAGTCCAGGTTTCCAGTCGGTTCATCTGCGAAAATAACAGAAGGTTCCGTAATCAAGGAACGCGCAATACTGACCCGCTGCTGCTGTCCACCAGACAACTGAGAAGGGAACAGGTCGGCTTTATCCGGAATGCCGACCCCTTCCAGCAAAGCTAGAGCTTTTTGCTTACGTATTGATGGAGAGACGGATTGAAAGACTAACGGCAATTCCACATTTTCACGGACAGTCAAGCTAGTAATCAGTTCATAAGCTTGAAAGATAAACCCGATATGCTTTCTTCGAAATTCGGATAGCTTATTCTCGCTCATTTTCACGATATCTTGGTCAGCAATGTATATGTGACCTTCCGTAGGCTTCATCAGACCTGCCATCAGGTTTAGCATGGTTGACTTACCGGAACCCGAGCTCCCCAACAGAGCAACCATTTCCCCCTTTTTCACAGAAAAGTCTATTTGATGAAGGACTGCCGTCGTTTCATTACCATTCTTAAAAGAATGCGTTACATTTTCCACTCGCAACATTGGAGCTGCTCCTTCGCGTACATTAATAGATATGAATGCTTACTTTTCTGTTACTAGTCTATCAATCTTTATGCTATATGCCTGATTAGCCAGCTCGATCCGTTCTCCCTGAAACTCATCATACAGCGTGATCCGGTACGAACCACCCTCCAAATTCTTGTACATATTATTCGTAAAGGTCGCAGTATACGAGTTGTTATTTCCTTCAAGAAGTTCGGTACCGATGTTCAAGCTTCGTTCCTGTGATAAGCCATACGGATCTGTCATTTTGAGTACCAGTTTATGGGTGAAGGTTCCCATATCGTAGGTACTGTCACGAAGCAGGTTGTAATTCATAACGATGTCTAAAGTGTTACTTCCTTTCAGTGTTCGCCCTTCCGAACTTAGGACAGACATCGTGTATGGATATAGCGCAACCTTCGTCAAGTTATTCTCCGGTGGTGTGGAAACTGGATTCAGAGTCAAGGAAGCAATATTTATAAATCCTGTGGCTTCTTGACCAGGTTCAGTCAGCTTATTCCCGGTTATTCCCGGACCCAGATACATACTCACATCAGAAGGTATAACTGACTTCGGTAATTTTGCCCAGTACGTAATTAATTGCTTACCACCCGGAGTGGCTGAAGAATCCGGTTGATTCGCTGTGGCTTCAAATAGCTGACCATCAGCCGTTTTAAAGTACGCCTGAAGACGAGCCATTTTGCTTTGTCTTTTTTCTTCGCTGCTCAGCAGTAGCTCTGTATATACGATATTAGAGTTGAGACCTTCATAAATGATCGTTTTGTTCTCTTGTACCTGGGCATTCTTGCCTTTACCGGTGATTGTATAACTTCCCCCACGTTCGATAGTGGATACAGCATTCATCGTGCTGTTCGTGCTTAGTGACAAGAACGAGCTCTTTTCTTCTTTGACCGTGGAAAAGAGGTTCACTTTTAATTTATCGAACTCTTGCGTGTATGGGATTTTAGCAAATACATAGATCTCAGCATTTTTTCCTGGTGCAATTGTCGAGGTTTCCTTGTCCATGAAGAGTTCTGTAGAATCAGACACATCATCATTGTCTACTTGGACAGATCCTTTTAATTCTGGAACCGTCAATGCCACCGACTGGGGATTCTTGATATTTATTCTAGCAACAACGATATCATCAGCTTTCCAAGGAAAACGCTGTAATGACAGCAAGTTATAAGTGAAAGAGCCATATTCATTCGATGCGCTATACTCCACGCCTTTTTGAATCTCAGGTCGTAATGTATAGGAAATTGCATAGTAGGCAACGGGTACTGTCAGCTTGGCAGTATTGCCCGTACTTACATTATTCCCTTCAGATCCTGTTCCCTCCCCCGCACTTCCAGTATCTGTACTAGCTGGGGCTGAAACAGCCTCTATCATTTGCAATTGCAGTGAATTCTGTTCTACCTCAAGCGGAACCTGTGCGGTAAGAGGAATGATTTTTTCTTCCAAAGGCTTTATGGTTAATCCGCTCAATCCTTTCGCATTGATCGGAAAGGTTGTCCCTGTTGAAGATTTGACAGCAAGCTCATAAGTAGGCAATGTCACGGCTGTCTTCCCTACATTTTTCACTCGTAGCTGGAAGGTCCAGATTCCCTTATTATTCTCAGCGTATACGTTTGCGTTGTTTAACTGAGTTTCTATCGGATTATTATTAATGGTGATTTTCTTAGTCACACCTTTGCCTACCACCAAATTAGGTGTTGTAGCTGCCGGTAGCTTGTACGAGGATTTAGCGATTTCAAGCTTCAGCGCCTCATCCTTTTGTGTAAATTGCAGCTTCATATTATCCGTTTTCATATATGGAGGTATCTCGGCAAGATAATAGATTGTCTTCTTCTCCTGCGGTTGGATCTTATAACTAATCTGAGAACGATCAAGTGCTAATTCATAAGAACTACCACCTGCAGAGAGCAAATAAGCCGCATAACCTGGATCACTGAGTACCTTGCTACCTTTATTGGTCAGGCTTATTCCCACCTTGGCATAGACCTTTCCATTATATTTATAGAGCTCTAAGGACTCACTTTTGGCGATGACAGGAATATCATTCATTGTAGTGCTAACATTTTTTCCATTTACAGCGGTTGGAGAATAATTAGCTGGCACTGTAAAGCTTCCTGCGTGCTTTAAATAACCTTTGGTTTTGGAATCCCACACATACATAGGAATCTTGATCCCTTTTAACGAATTAGTCTTGCCTATGTTGACGTAATATGTAACGCGCAAGCTTTCTTTTGCACCAATCTTCTTCTTAAGCGCGTCAGCACTCAGAGGGTTACCTGGAATGACAGCTCCCCCTGGCGTCGTAACTCTCGAAAAATAGTACATTAGGTTTGCATTTTTACTGCTGCCATTCGAATAATTCAGCGTATAGGTTAAAATATTCCCACCTGTTTGTGACCAAATATTGACATCTTCAAGTGTGGCTTTAATATTTGCTCCTAAAGAAATGGAACCTAGATTACTAGTTGCTGTAACGGCCGCCGCAGCCACAGCTGGATTTGTATTAACAGCATTAGCGGATGCCGCTGAAGCGGTATGTCCAGTCAATTGACTGATGACAAAGGTACTTAATAGTAAAACAACATATGTACTGCTATGCTTTCTCATTTACTTCCCTCCACGAGTATTTTGCTAGAATTATTATAGTTGCAAGCGCAAAACCAATTGTATCCATGTTGTAACACTTTTGGACTGATTGTAACCTATTTGTTCTATTTGCATGATTTTTGAAGAATACTCTATTCTATAATTTCAATTCATCCTTCAATGCAGCCACATCATTAGCAGGAGGATTTTCCTCACCGTATCTAACTTTTTCATATATTTTAATCAATGAATTCGACTTGTTAACAGAACTTTCATCGCCTTTACGTTTAGGCTGGTTAAGAGCTGTCCATTTTAAAATATCGTTTTCCGTTTCCTTCGGTGTAAGATATTTTTTAACTACATAACCTTGATCGTCCTTCATATGAAGCCAACGCCTATACAACCAGCGAACACGTTCCCGTTCACTCTGCATCTGCTCCCAGCGATCTTTTCGATGTCTTGGCGTAAGACGGGTACTCCAGAAATCCTTCAGTCCTTGAAGCGTTTGTTCCCATGTAAACACACTTTTCTCCTCATCAAGATAAGAGGTATTGTCTTTAGGCGTATGCTCCCTGCGCAGCATGGATAGCAAGGCATCCATGAATCTCTTCAATTTCCCTCCGGCATTTCTATATAACCACCGAACTGCAAAGTAGATTGCCACTCCTACTAACACAGTTCCAGCTACATATAAGGCGACATCTAAGATAGCAGCTAGCAGGCCTGGTTTTTGTTCTCCTACAAAAGGCAGCTCTGGACTCGCTTGCGGCTGTTCTACTGGCGGTGGCAGCGGCTCACTTGACCCAGAGAATAGCGTATTAATCCATCCGAAGAACGAACGCACCATATTCCATAGCAGTGTCCCTATGGCTTTTCCGGCCCCTGCCGCTAACACGGCCGCAACAATTCCTATACCAATAACATAAATACGGTTATTTCTTTGTAATCCTTTTGGCAAAGCTTTGCCCTCATTTGAGAGCGTACTATATTGTAAATAGCTGCTATTAGATATAAGTAGAGTGAGCAATAAACATAAACTGCCACACCAGGTCAGAAGGGTAACGCTTGCCTCCAAATCAGGAATTCTATGAAAGACAATGGTCGCAACAAAATAAATCATAATCCCCAGCCAATACTTCCTACTGGTCTGATCACGAGAGTCAGCAGTCATCCCTAGATATGCGCATATAAAACCTGCGATACCTAAAGGCAGACTTTCGATAGACAGACTTCCTGATGACAAAATACCAGTCGTTGCCCCAAGGATTAATGCAGCCAGCAACTGTTTCCATCTGACACTACACTGTCGCCGCAGCAGAATGCCCACTAATGATACTAGCGGCATGACAGATAACCACAAAGGGTCAATTTGCTTGGGCAGTACATAAACCTGAAACAGAATCCATACAGGTAGAACTAATAATAATTCTAGAATAGAGAATATCCAGAGTTTGATCGTACTCCATACGTAACCAGATGACGTAAGCTTCATGCACTCTCTCCCCCCTGTTCCGGAATATCCAGCCACTCCACACCGTTGCCTAACTGGTATAGAAGGTCAGCGGACGCTTGTAATTCTGTTCCTCTATGACAGCTAATGATCAGAAAGTCAGTATCACTTATTCCACTCTCGGCTTGCAGGTCCAGCAATCGGCTCATAGGAAGAGTTCTGTCAAGCTCCAGCTTAGCTAACAGCTCAAGTAAGTCTTCCAATTGAGCCATTGGTTCTGCTTCTACAGGATCTCTTTCGCCCCTGTTGTCCAGTCTACCGTTACAGATAAACCCCGTCTCAATTCCATGGCGCATGGCGTATTCGGCGATAGTGGCTGCATACCTTATCCCTTGCTCTATACGTTCAACATCCGTTACTGCTCTCCACATGGAATGACTGTCCTCTATATTCAAGCAAATGACGAGTCTGGAATCTGCGGTGTAGTCTTTCTTATGCACCTGCATAGTACCTGTGCGTGCTGTAGCCTTCCAGTTTATAAGTCCCATAGAATCTCCTGAGCTATACTCGCGAATACCTGCAGTCAGGAAAGGATCTTCTACGATCCACCTTTTCACCGGAAGTTCACCCAGCCAGCTATGTATCGGCAGTGGTAGATCATCTAAGCTCAGCAGATTAGGATAGACCAATAACTCTAATTCAAGTGGATACGTTTTGTTTTTCCGAATTAAACCAAAGGGATCTCCGGTGGTCATTGTGACCGTCTCTAAACGGTATATCCCCCGTCGCTCGCAAGTTACTTGATGACGCCGTTTAATATGACGGTATGATTTCAGATAGAACAAGCTGATATGATTCTGATAGATTTCCCCCGTGCTAATGCCGAGATTATCCTGACTACTAAATTCCAAACCTCTGGAAATACTAGATTCCAGCCGAAGCCATGGTAATGGCAAAAGCTTTGCATTAACGATCTCCTCGATCATCTCAAGGCGATCCCCTTCATAAGCAACTTTTGTTGAAAAATAACGAGTATAGCTAAGCGCTTTCAGACCATTTCGTTCATAGATAACGGCAAGAAGGAACAATAGAACTACAGTAATGAAAATGAACCAAGGCAAAGCCATAGCTCACTCCACCTTTCCGCCTCTAATGGACGTAACGAGTTCAGTCGGCACCTCTACCTCACGAAGCACTTGTAGCACAATATCCGCTGCCTGTCCTTCTTTTGAACCCAATCCACGATGAAGAAGTAGACGATGGGCAAGTACCGGAACGGCTACGGCCTTAATATCATCCGGCGTTACGTAAGATCTCCCTTGAATAAGGGCATATCCTTGAGCCGATTTAAGCAAAGCCCCACTAGCACGGGGACTCGCACCTAGTTTAACTGCCGTAGATTTCCGTGTAGCTTCTGTAATTCGAACAATATAAGCCAGTAAATCATCGCTTATTCTAATGGAAGCGGTTAAACGCTGTGCTGCTTGAATATCTTGAGCGGTAGCCACTGAAAAAGTCTCTTCCAGCGGGTTATTCTCACGGAAGCGCTGTAAAATATGAATTCCTTCGTCAAAGGACGGATAGCCCGTAGTAATCCGCATCAAAAATCTATCTAATTGAGCTTCAGGTAACGGAAAGGTCCCTTGGTTGTCGATCGGATTCTGAGTAGCAATTACCAGAAACGGGGCTTCTAGACTATGAGTCACACCATCGATCGTAATTTGCCGTTCCTCCATACATTCCAGCAGACTGGATTGTGTTCTCGGGGTTGCACGATTTATTTCATCAGCCAACAAAATATTCGCAAAAACCGGACCAGGTCTAAACTGAAATTCACCTGTCTTTTGATTGTAGAAATTAATCCCGCTTAAATCAGAAGGCAGCAAGTCTGGCGTAAACTGAATACGCTTAAATGAACAATCCAGAGATTTAGCAAGGACTTTTGCTAATAAAGTTTTACCTGTACCCGGAACATCCTCGAGCAGAACATGGCCATTCGCAAGCAATGCAGTCAGTAACAGGTCTACTCCATCCTCTTTTCCTACAATGACTTTAGCTAGATTGGTTCTAATAGATTTGATGAGTTCAGTGACTTCTTGAAGATTCATGTAAATACACCGTCCAATCTGGGAAATTAATGTAATTAGTCCTTTCATCATAACAGAAAGTGTATCCAATATATAATTCAGAAGAAAAGGCCCTGTCCATTAAAAGACAGAACCTAGATATCCCTTCCAAATTTCATTCACTTCGCAGTTTTTTTCCGAAATCGAAAGAAAGCAGTGATGGCGTAATAGACCGGGATGCTTTCAACGATTAGCCAAATGATAACAATAGCATAGCTATTATAGTGTTTATAATAACTGCCTATGTGTCGTGAATACAAAAAAGCTATCGTAATTGAAGCTGTTGTTAATAAGGGAATATATATCTTTTTAGCTTTGGTATTCAGCAAGCTGGATACACATCTGGAGGCTACGTAGATAAGAAATGAGCTGTGAATGAACATAGAAGACGACCATATTCCAATTAAGAGCGGATCTGAATTACCTAGCAGATTATCTTGTTTGGCGCTACGCACCAATTCAAGGAAAGGATATTGCAGTTCCTTACCCAAATGTGGACCAAAACTCATCATCGTCAACGCCCAACCAATTAAGACAGTTACTAAGACACATATCCCCGTAAGTACTAATCTTTTCAGCATCTTCGCTTCAAGCTTCAGATCGGGCACAACAAACAAGAGGACGATCCATTCTCCAAACCATGACATGACTACAATAGAGTCCTTCAAGGCAATCCCGGGATCGTGATAATGAATAAAGGCTGGCAGCATATTGAAGTCCGCATTCGGGAGAAATAAATTAAATAAAATGATCATTGTTATGAAAAAAATAAGAAAAAGTCCATCTGCCATATAAGCTATCGTTTTAAAGCCTAAACTGGCCGTATACATAATCACTAACCCAATGACACACTGAATAAACAGAGGCGGAGTTCCTCTCAAATAATTTGAACCAAAGAACAGTACAAAGTTCTCAATATCATAGGATGCATAGTAAACACACCAGCTTAAGAGCAAAAGAAGCATGAACTTGTGCGGCCATTTACCTAAGATATCTTTTCCAAAGCTTACCCATGCTTGATTAGGTCGCAGCATACCGACGTGGAAAGTAAACCACAATAATATCAACCCTAATAAAGACCCCACTAATAATGCAATCCAGCCTTGATAGGATGAAGTAGCAATTAGAGTCGGAATCAAAAATATAGTGGTTTGGGAGCTGAAGAAGATAATAAAAAAACGGAACAGCTGCCATTTTGATGTTTGCATAACTTCTCCCTCTAAATTTCTTTATTTTGCTATTTTGCCGTTCCAAAATCTACAATACTAAAATCTGTCTTCACCTTAATATCAGCCTCATGGGCATAATAATTCTCCCACCTCTTACTAATCTGCTTCCATTGCTTTGGATCGTTCCATTCCAATAACAAGCCGAGTTGCAAAACATCAGCACCTGATTTTTGAGTATTACGAATGGCTTCGGCAAGATTATCAGAGACTTTTTCTTTAAGCTTCGCAATGATAATTTGACCGAGTTCCTCTGCATCCCTATTTTTTGGGTCCCTTAAATAAATCACACTAGCTTTCCCTTTTAAATTCACAGTGAACACAGGTCCATTATCTGTATGTTTTAGCTTCTTTGATGCTTTTGTGCTTACAAATACAACACTTGCGGCACTTTTCCCCTCATCCCATTCGACGGTGTAAACTGCCAGCTTAAGACTGCCTGCCGCCCAAGCTAATGCCCTTCCCTCTTTAAGCTTAAGTGTTCCTTTCATTTTATCTCTATGAAACAGCATTGCCCCTTGAATTCCGGCCCAGTACTCCGGCTTTCCCTCTTTCGACGTTTCTTCTTTTTTACCAAATGAAAGATTGTTTATTGCAAATCCTACACCTGATGCCTCTGCAAACAGGCAATCTTTAATCGTAGTTGAAAACAAATACCTCTCTGATCCAAAGTTCCTTAGTACATCCGAAGGCAATTGCTCGTAAATAGGTGTTAAAGTATTCATCTCTTTTGCACTTGTGGGGCTAGCCATAACATACGCACCTAAAGGCAGACTTGGCTCTCTTTCAATCCATAGGAATAATTCGCTGATTCCTTGTTCAGCATAGGTTTTCCCTAAGACAATAACTTTCAATTGAGAAAGACTTAGTTGACGTGTTAAGTCTTTTTGAATTAACAGCATGGCATCTGCAATCGACCCTGCTGTCTTAGAAACGGTAGAATAAGTATTACCGTCTCCTCCACCGCCACTTGAAGGCTGTCCCGCTGCGTTAAGACGATTGGGCAAGGGTGAGTTAATCGTAACTTCAACAGTACCTGGCTCTTTGCCCTCATCGATAAACATTCCGTATACAAAAGTTAGTTCATCCAGTTCTACCTTCGACGACCAACAACCTGTTATATTTAGGAGCAAGATTACAATAACTCCTAGCTTCAGGATTCTCATTTCTCTTTCTGTCTCCTTTTATTTCTATCTGTAAAGAGGTTACTGCGCTTCGTCATAAAGTTCGAGGGGAAGCGCGCTAATGTATCCTTCCAGTCTCGTAACACAAGAGGGGCAACGGGTTGCAAATATGGAGCACCTAACGGCCTTAAATTAGCTAAATGTCCATAAATCAAAAAAGCTGTAATATATACCCCGAGCAGTCCCATTGTTCCACCCATAACAAGTAACGGGAATCGAAGAAGCCGGAAAGTCAGACCCAGCTCATAATGAGGAATGATATAGGTGGCGATTCCGGTAATAGAAACAACAATAACCATTGGAGCAGATACAATTCCTGCTTGGACCGCTGCCTGACCAATAACGATACCTCCAATAATGGATACCGTCTGCCCTACAGGCTTTGGAATTCTAGTCCCAGCTTCTCTAAGCGCTTCAAAGGTAAGCTCCATAATTAACGCTTCAGTAAGAGCTGAGAAAGGAATGTTCTCTCTAGCTGAAGCAATCGTAATTAACAGGTTTGGTGGAATGATCTGCGGGTGAAAGGTTGTAATTGCTACATAAAGGGATGGAAGAATCATGGAAATGATTGAGAATAGAAATCGAACTAAACGAATCCAGCTTGCTGCATAAAAGCTTTGATAATAATCTTCAGAGGATTGCAGCATAGTAAAAAATGATGTCGGAGCAAGCATTGCCGTAGGTGTGCCATCTTGTATGATTCCAATCCGGCCTTCCATTAAAGATGCTGCCACCGAATCAGGCCGTTCTGTATATTGAAATACCGGGAATGGTGTGAGGTTACCATTTCTTAAGTATTCTGATATATAACTAATACCTAGTATCCCGTCAATATCTATTTCGCCTAGTTTTTGTTTAATCTCAGCTAGAATTTCTTTTTTGCAAAGTCCTTCAATATAGACCACATACACATCAGTTTTTGTATATTTCCCAATCGAATAATGAACGGTTTTTAGATCCGGATGTTTAATTTTATGTCGAAGCATAGAGAGATTCGTTTCTATATCTTCAATGAATGCCTCTTGAGGACCAATAACAACAAGTTCATTTTGTGATTCGGTCACTGATCTTTTTTGATATTGAGTAATTTCAAAATAATAAACATAAGGGAGATCCTCTATACAAAGCACTACTTTTCCAGCAACGATCAGATCTACGATCTTCTGTAAATCAAATGCCTTGAGATATGGGATAGGAAAAACAACACCTTGATCTAACCGTTCTAAAAAATCCGGCCATTCCAGCTTCGCTTCTGCTTCTGTTTTCAGCGGCAAAGCAATACTATCATGAAGTGTCTTGGAATCGATAATGGAGGGTAAAAAAATCAAAAGACAGGTATGCCCATGAACAGAAATGGACTGATACACTGCATCACTGCATCCCTCCAGTTGATCTTTAATGGTTTCTAAAATTCCTGACATAGGCTGTATACCCCCTGGGTTGTGACTTAGCGAATCTGGCTTAGTTTGCCAATGGTTTACGAGGTTTATACTTCTTACTCCATTTAGCTGGATACGAAAAAAAGAACCGATGCGAAAAACCGGTTCTTTCTTGCTTTTAGGTATGAGGTTTGTTAGCACATCAACTTTGGATTAAAGGCTTTAGCACTTTCAAAGATGCTTGCAATTGCTCTGAGCATTGTTCGTACATTTTTTTAGCTTTTTCATTGTCTGTCGACAAACTAAACATTTCCAGATCTGCTTCACATTTCTTTAGCAAAGCATATAATTGTGGTTTATCTTGTGGCTGTGGAACTTTAAAGTTGTCGGCATACAAATCAACTGTCAGCTCTCCATAAGAATCAACTTGAGCGAGAAATACATTCTCGACGGTTAGCCCCATTTTCTCTAGCGCTCCATCAAGCCAGCTGCGTGTCAGATTTAAGGTATCTAACGGTTTATCTAATACCTTTCCATCCATAATGACGGCTTGTGACTCTTTTTGTGGGGCAACCTTCACACCCAGGTCTTTCGCCGATAGAGGGAGATACTCCTTCTTAAGCAGAACATTAATCGCTCCATCAGACTCCATAATCGCAAATTCCACTTCAGATATATTGAATACATCCTTTTTTCGTAGCTCTTCCAATAATTCATCCGTTGTTAAACGTTCCTTTTTCATATGATCTTCGAGTATTTTCCCGTCCTTTATAAGAACGGTGGACTTAAAGTCAATGAAGTCTCTTGCTTTTTTACTCTTCATCTGAAGCCATTCAATTCCTAAAGAGCAAGCGACCCATACAATCAGTGCAATGAGTCCTAAATGCCAATACTTATCCGTATCCAAAGAAATATAGGCGGCTAAGCTGCCGACGGTTATCCCCGTAATATACTCGAAGAACGAAAGCTGCGATACTTGTCTCTTCCCCAGTAATTTAGTTAAAAAGAAAAGCACAACCACAGCAAAGAGTGTTCGTACTACAACCTCCAACCACTCCGGCATCACAATTTCCCTCCTTTTTTAAATCAACACTTGTTTAGTAACACTCATTATTTGTCAAAAAAGGTCCATTCAATCCTAAATTAGACTACTTATTTATGGAAATCGGTTAACGTGTAAAGCTTCTATTTTTTTCCTGCATAACTAAAGTAACGGTTGAAGACAATAGGAAACGTCATGCTAGAAACTTAAAACAGAGGAGAGAAACCTAATGACAGTAGCCTCACAAGTTAAAACATGTTTATCTTCTTTAAAAGGCGCTCAAGCGAGCTTGGAGCAATTTGCACTTGAAACACAAAACGAAAGTGCAAAAACTTTATTCACAAATGCAGCTGAGCAAACGCAACAAATCGTTACACAGGTTGAAAATCGGGTAACCGAATTAGAGTCAGAAGAACCTCAATACAAAGGTTTCTAACTTTCACTTGAACAATCAAAGGGGTCATTAAGCTAGCAATAACTAGCTTAATGACCCCTTCTCTATATCATAACTGCAATACCGCTTACTTTCTTTTTTTGGCAGGAATCCGAATCTGAACTGAAGTGCCAATTCCAACACGACTAAAAATTGTCACGCCATACTCTGGTCCATATTGCAGTTTAATGCGTTGATCCACATTACGGACCCCGTAACCTGTGTTCGTGTGCCCCTTCGAATCAAAAATCTGATCGATACGTTCCTGTCTGATGCCTATCCCATCGTCAATGATGCGGAACAGGATATGATCGCCTTCCTTCCGACCAACAATTCGTATATGAATGTGATCGCCACACCAAGCATGCTTGAGCACGTTCTCTATAAAGGGTTGTAGAATCAGTTTAATGGTCTCATAAGGCCAAATCTCTGTATCAAAATCAAACATGACCTCTAAGCGGTCACCATATTTTATTTTCTGAATTTCTAAATAGGCATTCGCCTGCTCAATTTCCGTTGGAACCGGAATCATCGTACGACCTTCATTAAGCGTTAGGCGGTAAAACTTCGCTAATTCCAGTACCATCTTCTGTAGCTTCTCATTTTGACCAAATTTAGCTAACTGAACAATAGATGATAAAGTATTATACAAGAAATGGGGATTGATTTGCGATTGCAGAATCTCAAGCTCCGCTTCCTTCTTCTGGAGCTGCGTCAGATATACCTCTTTAATCAACATATCAATATTTTCACCCATATCATTTAACGCGGTTGCTATCTGAGAGAATTCATCCTTCCCTCGATATTTAATACGTTTGTGAAGATCTCCTTCCCGATAGGCATTAAGCACATATACAAACTTATTAATCCGAATTGAAAAATAACGGGAGATAAATATGCCCACGAAGCTAAAGACCACACAACATATGAGACACATTAAAATAATAAACAAACGTACCTTCATTGCATCCTTTTCTAGGATTGCAATCGGAACAAGAGCGATTAATTGCCAGGCTTGGTTAGCAACCATAATGGTTTCTTTAATCGTCAGGTAATCCTTATTCAGCTCGGCTTCATTGGTATAGTTCTCCGGTAATTCACCCGATTGATACATTGTTCTTCCAAACTCGTTCTTTATAATTAAATTACTTCCTTTTCCAATCTTCGTATAATTGACACTGTCAAATAGATCTGGAATCCTTACATTAATCCGTAGGAATCCAATCTCTTTAGGCTTAAGAGGTTCGTATGTATCAATTAGTCTACGGAGCAACGAGATGCGATTATTCTCTACATCGCTCTCGATCTGCCACCATTTCATAGTTTCAGCGTATTTTTCAGCTGGAAAATCATAATACCAGGATTTCCCTTCAATCCGTTTCATGTGGTAGAGATGATAAAAGCTGCTATTATCAAGATAGCCCTCAAGTGAATTCGAATAGATCTCAGGGATCGATTCATTTTTTAAGAATAGCGACATCCCAATCTTCACACCTGTAGATTGAATAGCTACGTCAAGCTTCGGCAATACCTTCTTAGACATCCGGTCGTAATTTTCCCAGCCTTCCTCATAACTCCGAAGATTTCGATAGAAATCAAAATCACTGTATAATTGTGTCGATATTCGAGTGACCTCGTCCATTTTATAATCAATGTTGTCACGAATCTGTAATAACGTTCCTTTAATATTCGTATTGATATGCTCGCGCAATGAATCATTATACATGGAGTGCGAGACGAACCCGATTAGGGAAATAGGAATAATAATAAAAAACATATACGTCAGCATTAACTTATAGCCAATCGGCACATACTTATGTCTACTTCGCTTTTTCACTGAACACCATCCCCCATCACTTGTCGCGCTTACGATACTCCATAGGTGTCATACCATAAGCCTCTTTGAACTGTCTACTGAAATATGGGAGATAACGATAGCCTACTTTGCTAGCGATTTCATAGATTTTACATGTTGGATCTTTTAAAAGCTTGCCGGCTTGATCCATTCGAAGCTGTGTGAGTACTTCACTAAACGTTTTCCCAGTTTCCTCTTTGAATAGATAGCCCAAATAGTTAGGCGAGAAAGAGAACTGCTGCGCAATATCTTTAAGCGTAAAGTTATCGCTCATTCTGTCCTGCATCATTTGGATAATCTCTCTAATAAGTTTATGGTTCACAGAATCAGATTTGCTACGGAGATACTCTGAGATTTCAAATGTTTTAAGTACGAGCCAGGAGCGAATATCACTGATCGTATCGAATTGGTGTAGAACATCTAAGCTATGTATCTCCATCCCTAATATTTCAAATAAATCCTCGTTAACATCCTTTAATTGCTGATCCAGCTTCCATATGATAAACATGGCCAGATTATGAATAGTGAATTTGGATCTCAAACTACTTACAGAACGGAACAGTTTGTCAATCTCATCATAAATAAGAACTAACTCATACTCTTTCATTGCTTTAAACAGCGTATCCATGCGGGTATCTAACATACGAGCGTCAATCATCCCAGGTTCGCTGCTAACCGTTTCATACATAATAAGTTTGCCTTTACCAATGAACATTTTTCCGTCCACAGCCTCCATAGCTTGTCGATAGGAGATGTGGACCTGTTCCATAGAAAATGTTGGTTTCCCAACACCCACAGTCATTGTGACTGGAAACTTCGCACGAATCGAGGCGAAAATATCCTCAGTGAAATTTCCCATTTCCTGTTCGTTAATCAATAATGCAATCCGGTAAGACGATACCTTGTAGCAATGTGGCATACCATGCTTCTGACCTATTCTATTTACTTCATAAAGGAAGTCCTTGGCCATTTGATGTTTAGATAGATTATCCTGTCCTTGAAGCCAGTTGAAATAGTCCAGCTCCAAGACAGCTACACGAACAGGCCAATTCAGCTGATCCAGACCGTATGACTTTACAAGTGACAACATTCCAGCATGGCTCTTCTCATCCCCTTCCCATTCTCCTTCAAACAAGCGTATCAACAAATCATTTTTGGCCATTGGAATCATATGCTGATAGGCTTCTTCGACGTCACGACGTTTTCGTTCATCGTCTAAATCTTGCCTTACTTTCTGAAGTGCAGCAATGAGTTCGTTGTCATCCATTGGCTTAAGGACGTAGCTATACGCCTTTAGTGACAATGCTTGCTTCACATAGCTAAAATCTTGGTAACCGCTTACAAATATCACGCGTATATCCTTTTTCTTCTCTATGGCAATCCGGGCCAGCTCTAGACCCGACATATTCGGCATATTCACATCACTAACGATAATATCAATCACATGCTGATCTAAAATATCGCATGCGGTAAACGCGTTATTTGCTGCCTCCACAACTTCCATACCAAGCTCATCCCAAGGAATGAATTGTCTCATACCTTCTAAATCAAGCATCTCATCATCTACTAATAATACGTTGTACATCAACAAGTCCCCCTTTGAAATGCCTTAAATCTAACCCTGAAAATCCTGTAAATTCTACCATTACTCTTTTCCAGTATACCATTCATTAATTTGTCTATCAGCTCATAAACACGGAGTCATCAGAATCGAACGTAAAAACGAAGGCTTGCCTAGTAGCAAACCTTCGCATTCCTAATGATTATTTTCCTAAAGCTTTCTTGTTTTCAGTCCATACTTTTGTAACATAATCAAGGAATTTCTCATAACCAACCTTCATGGAATCATCGTGCGCTTTATCAAGAATGGCTAATGCTTCTGCATCAGTCTTCGCATACATTGATTTTGCTCTAGCAGTTAACCAGATATCTCTGACACTTTGTCTGATAATACCTTCTTCACTGTCGGGAGCCGGATCCCAATTTAGGAACTCCGTAAAGTCACCTTGTGAAGCCCACGTTACTTCCATCTGCCAACGGTTACTAAAGTCGATTTTATCAGCTGGAAGGGTTTGCAACATCATTTTCTTCGTATTATCTAAGAAAACTGTGTTTCCTACCCAAACCAAGTCACCAGCCTTACCGCTAATTTCAGATAATGCTTCTGGCTCATTTAGATATTTATCTTTATTAAATTTAGGAGTAAGTCCATCTGCTTCAAAGCCATCCCAGTAAGCGTCTGGTCCTGGAGGACCCCAGTTCAGAACCATAGAACCTTCTGGACCTGTCATCCAGTCAAGCATAGCGAATACAGCTTCTGGATTTTTAGCGTTTTTAGTAATTGTAGCAACGTTCCAGCCTAGCTGATTGTAAGTTCCCGGAGTAATCTTACTTTGATCCAAGCCCGGTTTGTAGATTGGTTTAATAAACATGTAACCATCTTCCGGATTTTTCTTCTTCATTTCTTCATCAGCAGTAGCGAGCAACTTCATCGGATCGAATGTCGCAATCACTGCGAACTTGCCATTCATCGCTTTCTCTCTAATTTGGTCTTCTGTTTGGGTATTCGCATCCTGTGTCATAAGCTTCTCACGCATTAATTTAGCACCAAAGACAACGGACTCACGGAACCCTTCATCTTTGTAAATGGAAGCCATTTTGTCGCCATCAGGTACAGCGTATATTCTAGTATAGGAAAGGTTATTCTCTTTAAACGAGGAGAACAACTGGTCAATACCGTTACCATCTTTCGCTAAGCCAGTCTCAAACGGAATAACATCTGGGAACTTCGCTTTAACAGCATTTAAGTAAGCATACAAATCATCCGTAGTCTCTAGCTTAGGAGAACCGAGTTCTTTGTAAATTTTCTTATTGATCGCATAACCGGCATTTCCGTTTGGCTGTGTTGTATAATAATTCGGCAGCTGATAGATTTTTCCATCAGGAGAACGAAGCAATTCCAAATGTCCAGCTGTTAAGTATTTTTTAAAGTTTGGATATTTATCAATGTATTCATCCAAAGGAACTAGCATATCTGCTTGACGAAGACGTTCTACGTCAGCACCTTTCTCAGTCCACACAATATCCGGCAGCTCGTTACCCACGATCATTGTTTGCAGTTTTTGAGCATTATTACCACCGGAGCTAATACCAGTGACATTGATTTTCAAATTATCTAAAATCCATTTAGAAGCGGCATCCTTGCCCCATTTCGGCATTTGATACCAGCCGTAGTTTCCGTAGAAGGATACTTCAAGCGGTTCTTTCCCTAACTCATACAAATCAGCCGCTGGAGCTTCAGTTGCTGTGTTAACCGCTGTTCCTCCTTCTTTCACTGGTTCAGCAGTTGCAGCTGGAGCGCTTGAATTGTTGCCACCACAACCCGCCACCACAGTCGATAGTAGCAAGGTAGACAACGTTCCGAGAAGCATCTTTCTCTTAGTCTTCAATGTATTTTCCCCTTTCAATTTGTAATCTATGTTCAAAGCAATACGCTCTAAACCCCATCTCATTCTACTCTTTCAATGATCCGACTAAGACCCCTTTAACGAAGAATCTTTGTAGGAATGGATACACACATACAATCGGAATGGTTGCAACCATGATCGTAGCCATCGTTAATGACTTCGACGTTATTTTCTTGGCTGAGTTAATATGAGCAATGGAACTTGCATCTACATTAGACAGCTGTTCTGAAGCAATATTAGAGAACAATATCTGTCTCAAGATGGTCTGAATCGGCATTAGCTCTTCCTTCGTAATGTAAATACTCGCTACGAACCACTCATTCCAGTGATTAACTGCTGTGAACAACGATAATGTTGCGATGACAGGTCCTGACAAGGGAAGTACGATTCGGAGAAAAGTTCCCCAGTATCCGCAGCCATCAATTTTTGCTGACTCCTCTAAGCCTTGCGGTAGACCCTGAAAGAAGGTCCGAAATATGATCATATTCCATACGCTGACAAGTGCAGGAATAATAAACACCCAAAATGAGTTGAAGAGGCCTAAACTTCTGATTAGCATGTATGACGGAATGAGTCCCCCACCGAAATACATAGTAATGATACACATAATCATGTAATATTTTCGACCCATAAGTTCACGCTTTGACATCCCATAAGCAAATATCGAAGTCGCCAATATCGCTGTTACAGTACCAATTACCGTTCTTAATGTAGCAATGACGAATCCACCCATTAAACGAGAATCTTCAAATACGATCTTATAATTCTCTAGCGTGAACTCGCGGACCCAGAAAGTAATTCCGCCTTTGGAAGTATCCATTCCCTCGTTAAAAGAAATCACAAGTGAATTCCAAAATGGATAAAACGCGGAAAATGCCAGTAAGGTCAAGAATACATATATGAATCCAATGAATAATCGGTCTCCTATGTTAGTACGTTTCATAGTTCAGTCCCCCTATATTGAGTAATTCATTACCACAAGCTGTTTCCTGCTCTTCTGGCAATGAAATTTGCAAAGGTAAGTAATGTCACACTGATAACGGCCTTGAACAATCCGATAGCAGTCGCATAGGAGTACCTGAAGTTATCTATACCGACACGTACAACATATACATCAACTGAATCTGATACTTCTCGTAGAGCCGGATTGGAAGCAAGGATCAAAATATCTTCAAATCCTGCATTCACCAGATTACCGATAGCCAGAATCATAAAGATGATCACAACTGGCATTATGGAAGGCAACGTAATCAAATATATCTGTTTAAAGCGACTCGCACCATCCATCGAAGCAGCTTCGTATAAGTGCGGATCAATACCAGCAATGGCAGCTAAGTAAACGATCGAGGCAAAACCAATTTCCTTCCATACATTGGTTGTAACTAAAATGCCCCAGAAATACTCGGTCATAGATAGGAAGTTAATCGGTTCATCAATAAATCTCAATTTCTCAAGCAGCATATTTATACTGCCATTATCTACGGATAGCATCGAGGTAACCATTGAGCCGATAACCACCCAAGATAAAAAGTGAGGCAAGTATGTAACGGTCTGAATAACCCGTTTAAAGAACATTTTACGAACTTCGTTCAGCATTAACGCCAAAATAATCGGTGCAGGAAATCCAAAACAGAACTTCAGTAAGCTGATTATGATTGTATTTTTCATAACTACTTCAAATTCAGGAGCACTAAAGAAGTACATAAAATGCTTTAATCCAACCCAATCACTGCTAATAAAACTATTACCTAACTTGTAATCTTGAAAAGCGATTAGAATACCGTACATGGGGATATAAGCAAAAATAAAAACTAGAACGAGTGCTGGCAATACCATAAGCTGTAGATCTATTTGCTTAAAAAAGCGTCTTATCCCGCTGGTCCGATGCTTGCCCAGATTCGGTCTTGATGTCTTGTCTGGTGCGACGCTTGCGTTCGCCATATGTAAGTCCTCCTAAACCTAGATTCTTATAATTAAATCAGCTTGCATGGCCTTCTCTCTTTTTGCAGCCTTGGTTCTCCTCTACTCTCCTTCCGTTGATCTGCGACCTTATGAACCAATCTTAATATCTAAGCGCTTTCAAAGGTATATGACAAAACAACTATTATTGATACTTTGACACTGTCTTGTAATGGCTCGTCCAATATTACTTTTATTGGAAATCACCAGCGCTTTTCATCGTTTAGCAATCGAATTATTCGTTGAATCCTGCAATCAGTAGAATGTTTACTCATCTTTAATATTGTTGAAACAGAAACAAAAATTTAATATAATATTGCTAATGCACTTACGGGTAGGAGGATAGGTCATGAACAAGGAAGAACAGATCCTAATGGGTGTCAGGGACCTATATAATAAAATCGTTTGGCTTAATAAAGATAAGATGGAAGAAAGTCTTAAGGGGTATACATCTTCCGAAGTACATTGTATTGAATACATTGAAAAAAATGTAGATTCCAACGTGACAAAACTTGCGGAGTCCTTTTATATGACTCGCGGCGCCATCAGTAAATTAACTAAGAAGCTCATAGAAAAAGGCCTTATCGAAAGCTACCAGAAGTCGGATAACAAGAAAGAAATCTATTTTAGGCTTACTGAGCAAGGAAAAGTAATTTATAAAATCCATGAGGATCTGCACAAAGAGTTTCAAGAGCGGGATAAAGCTGTATTTGAGCAAATAACCGAGGAACAATTTGAAAGTATGCTTAGTTTCGTCGAGAAGTATAATAGGCATTTGGATAAAGAAATAAAGAAAATGGGGATAGATATTAAGTCGGAATAAATATAAATAATGAATATGAAATTACAGGCAGCCGGGCTCTATTGAGAACGAGCTGCATTTTTATTGTTATTATTTTGTTGACAAGGAAACATAATTTCATTAAGATAAACATGTTTCCTAGGAATCAAAATTATAACATTTGAGGAGCAATTTTATATGTCCTTATTTAGATCACACAATAAACAGAACACAGAACAATCCATAGATAAACACGCTTTAATATTCGGTCTTATTTCTGTGTTTCTTTGCGGAATCGGCTTCAGTATCATAATGCCTGTCGTCCCATTCTTAGTGCAGCCTTATACAAGCAATCCGGGAGAACAAGCTATAATTGTTACGCTGCTGACCTCTGTTTATGCAGTCTGCGTGTTTTTTGCAGCCCCCATACTTGGAGCTTTGAGCGACAAATATGGTCGTCGTCCATTGCTCTTAGTTTGCCTCTTGGGTTCCGCAATCGGGTATTTCGTTTTTGGTATTGGAGGTGCTCTATGGGTACTTTTTGCTGGACGCATAATCGAAGGTATAACAGGCGGGAGTATAAGCACGATCTTCGCATATTTTGCAGACATTATTCCTTCAGAACAGAGAACCAAATACTTCGGATGGGTGAGTGCGGTTGTAGGTGTAGGCACCGTCATCGGCCCAACTATAGGCGGATTACTGGCTAAGTTTGGTTATTCTGTACCCTTGTATTTTGGAGCAATAATAACTTTATTGAACGTTGTTTATGGATTCTTTTTTATGCCTGAGAGCCTTGATAAGAAGAATAGACTGAAAGAGATTACCTTTGTAAGACTGAATCCATTTTCACAGCTTGCGAACTTACTTTCTATGAAAAACTTAAATAGGCTACTTGTCTCAGCGTTCTTCCTTTGGATACCTAACGGATCTTTGCAGGCAGTTTTTTCACAATTCACTATGGATACTTTCAGTTGGAAGCCTGCACTAATCGGACTTATGTTTTCAATAATGGGCCTTCAAGACATCATTTCACAAGGTTTCATAATGCCAAAGCTTTTGAAGAAACTTAGTGATAAACAGATAGCAACTCTTGGAATGTTTTCGGAGATTATAGGCTACAGTCTTATTGCAGCATCCGCTTTGTTCTCATTCTATCCTCTTTTTATTGCTGGAATGTTTATATTCGGTTTTGGTGATTCGATTTTTGGGCCTTCCTTCAATGGGATGCTCTCCAAGTCTGTCGATTCTAGTGAACAAGGAAGGATTCAGGGAGGTAGCCAATCTATCCAGGCTTTAGCTAGAATGATTGGGCCTATCATTGGAGGACAAATCTATGTGTCACTTGGTCACGCCGCACCCGCTTTTATGGGTATGATCCTTATTGCAGCAGCTATATCAATATTGAATAAGGGGACACTTGTAAATATGTAAGCAGGTGGTCTTAAGAACAAATAATAGGGTTTCAGAACTTAGTGACAAGTTCTGAAACCCTATTATTAATAAGAACCCAACAGTATTTTTTTAACGAAAGGTGTTAATTCTAGGGTGTTTAATTGTTCAATGTCTATCCACTGGGCGCCTAGAGAGTCTTGTTCATCCCCATCAGTCTTTAGTTCATAATTCAAATCTAGTAATTCCACTTCATATATGATCCCTATATGGTGTAATTCTTCTAGCTGAGTATCACTGTATGGATAAATTAAAGTATAGGAAATAGAATCTTGAAGTTCCCCTTTTAAACTTGTAATTCCTGTCTCTTCCCAAAACTCCCTCTTAAGAGTCTCATACGGTTCCTCTCCAAACTCAATAGATCCACCCGGAAAGTCCCACTTCCCCGTATGAGGGCCTCTTGCTTTCTTAATTAGTAATACTCTATGGTTAATAACTAAGACACCATATACTCCAAGATGAGTATGTTTTATCAGCTCCATATGTCAAACTCCTTAACAAACACTGCGGTTCCAGAAATAAATACATCCATTTCACCGGATTCATTTCGATATACGTCAACACTCACTTTTCCAGCTCTACCAATCTCATGCCCTTGTTCTACATTAAATAGAATCGAATCCAGATGCGTATCAATATAATTCAAATAATAGGCCCCCATCACACCTGACGCTGTACCTGTTACTGGATCTTCAACGGTTCCCGAATAAGGCGATGAGAAATGTCTAGCGTGCATGAGTACGTGCGGATTGTCATTTAGAATTGCGAATGGGTGTACCGATGCTTTTGGAAGCTGCGTTAAAATATCTGGAAACAACCGGTTTATCGGTTTCATTTTATTAAAACTTTCTTTATTCTTAACAGGGACTAATAGCGTCCAAGCACCTGTACAACCATACACAATAGGCAGATCCTCTTCTACCTCATCAAGGGTTAAACCTATGGCGTGCACAAGCTCGGCTCTATCACCGTTAAATTCAATAAACTTCGGATGATCTTGCTTCATTTTTATCATTAATTGGTTGTTATTATCGAAGCTAAATCGAATGGGTAGCACTCCTACATTTGTTTCAATATTTACCGAGCTAACCTCTCCAAGAATCCCCTTTGTTTTCAAAGCAAATAAAGATGCCATTGTAGCATGTCCACAAAGATCGATCTCATGGCCTGGCGTAAAATACTTAAGCCTTAAATCAGCTACATCTGATGAAACTACAAAAACTGTTTCGTTAAAGCCGACCTTGTGAGCAATAGATTGCATGTCACTTTCACTTAAATGAGCCGCATCTAACACTACTCCCGCAGGATTTCCTTTGTTCGGATAGGGCGAAAAAGCATCATAATGAAGGACTTTGACATTGTTCACTGGTAAGTCTCCTTTTTTTAAATACATATAGACTGATTAAGTGAGACACTTTGCTGTAAAAATCTCTATTTCACTTAAATTATTTTCGAGGTTTGAAATAGCATTACATATAATAAACCGGTTCATATTGTCTTCATGATACTCTTTAGATAAATTTGGTTGTTTGAAGATTGTTTCACTGAATCCTTTATTAAGTGCTTCACAATCAATTTCAGGATGCGTATCATGAAGTTCCTTGAGTTCAAATACAAGGGCATCTTTTTTACGCTGGATGATTTCACAGACTCCTTGTTTTGAGTACACATTATGAGTTAATAGGATTCTTAATGCCGTAAGATCACTAGCTTTTTCCTGTGAAATTTTAATTAATTCTTCTTGAATCTGTAGCACTTGTTTCGTATTCCAATGATTTATTAATTCTTCAAATATATTGTACACCCATTCTTGATCATCGCTGTGGTGATTTAGTACTTTTTTAACATATGGAATCAACGGATCCCCTACTTCACGTAAAAAAACTGATATTTGCCCCGCACCTGGCCAATTTGTATCTTGTAACCATTCAAGTAAACCTGTCAGTACACTCTTCACACGTGGATATCCCAAACGCACGACTGTTTCAGCCGCTCCATCCCAATAGTCTTTTGAAATAGGCTGCAGTAACAAATGAAGATTCTCTTCCTCTATATATTGTAGCTTCTTAATTGCATCTTCTTTTTCCTCTTCGGGTGTGCCCCATGATAACTTTTTGATTAAACTTGATATACTTTCCATTGTATCCGCCTTTTCATCATCATTTCGTTGTCATAGCAAGCTTCATCGATAGCCTTATAGGTAGTGCAGCATTACCCATCTGGTTCAAATCTCCCACCATAAATAAATCTTTAATCGGATAATAAAAAGCAAACGATCCTGTTGATCCAGAGTGCCCCATTAACTCTCCCTTGCCCATAAAAAGCGTAATCAACCCATTCAAAGGAATTCTCATGTAACCACTGCCATAGTAGATAGGTCCCATGGATACTTGAAGTTTATTAGCTGCCGATAGTTGTTCAAACAACTCCTTATTAAACAGCTTGCCTCCAAAGAAAGCCTTCGTAAATATCATTAATTCACGAGCAGTGGTGATACATCCTCCACTCGCACGGCTGCTTCTAATCACTTTGGGTCGATAAATAGATTTATCCATATAATAGATATTCGGTATAATATCATTTTCATGTTCAGGTAGATATGTACTCTCGAATGCTAGTGGTTCAAATATGTATTTCTTATAAGAATCAGCTAATGTTGTATTTGTTACTTTCTCAACGATTTCACCAAGCATGTCAAAGTTTATATCGGCATAGTATGCTTTTCGCTTAGTTCGAGGTGCAAAATGTGGTTTCAGGTTCTTTACCAGCGCCACCTGCTCACTGAAGGTTGTGTAATAGTCCTCCTCTATGGCACGACTCTTAGCACTATTTCCTCCTTCTTCAAACACATCCGGTAGCCCACTGGTCTGAAACAACAAATCGGATAGGGTCAGATCAAATGAATAATCCTTGCCACCAAACACATGGATATTCCTTAACAGCTCATTATCAAAATACTTTGTAAGCCTATCATCCAAAGAAAGTTCATTTTTCTCTAGTAAACCTAAAATACAGGTTGTAGTAAATAGCTTGGTGATGCTGGCCATTAGTAACGGGGAGTCAACATCCTTGCCTCCATATTCTTTGCTGTAAGAGAAGTCGCCATTGGTGTTCTCTACGAAAATGACTCCTTCATGAATATGTTTAGAACTTGTTGTTTTATTAAAAATCTTCTCGATGTTTTGTATTCTTTTGGTTGTCATGGGTTATCCAATCCTCCAATCCACCTTCCAAATGACAAGAAGAACAACAAAAACACATATCTCCAGCAAAAATACTAAGGATATAATTATTAATTACAACTTGGTTAACCCCGAATCATACACTTTCGTAATCAAAGTAACAGGTTTCATTTTTCCTAACGATATTTTCGTTTTATTATCCATATTATTAATAACACAATAACTAAAGACCCAATTATAAAAAACCAAATCGTTTTACCTTCCAATTGACCGTTGGCATATTGACCTTTATTTATGGCTTTGACAAATTCAGCTTCGTTGGTCTGAATGGCAATGATTTCTTTTGGATCAGTATTCTTAATCGAATAATATGGCGTTCCTTTAGGGTAAGTATTTGAAAAGCTGCCGCTGTATGTTCCTTCATGGTCTGAATATCGGGTTACTTGACCTATCTTCTTATCGATTTCATTCGAAGGGACGAGTTCTTCTGATGATATTTCATAAATATTGCCTGAGTAAACAACAAAAGAATAGGTCCAGTCCGCGCTCATAGAGCGTATTGGTAGCAAAGCAACAATGGCTAGAAATATAATAATGAACTTCTTCATCTTTTCCCCACCTTATCTACGGGATTCGATTGCTTTATACAGTTCATTAAACGTTCCGCCTTGATTTAATCCCTCAATAAGTTCCATTAAGCCTGACTTTCCTACGATCCCAAACCATCTGACAACTTCTGAATGGGCGATTTCATAATTTGCTTTTACTTGTGAGGGTTCATAAAAAGCATCTCTACTACTTAAATCATTAATATGATCTAAATTTAGACTTTCATCTCTTATATATCTATGATCAACTACGGTTGCTAACCCTTCATCAAACCATACAGGCACCTTATCCTTATTCATTAATCTCGTTCTTAGCTCACTATGCAACAGTTCATGAGCTATCACATCCTCATTAAATCCATCAGGACCGACAACGATGTAATGTCCCCAATACGTATAATAAGTTTGTGCTGTTCGATTATTTTGAGCATATTTCTCTAAGGCTTTAGAAGATTGAACGAATAAAATGGTTGGATTAGCTTGTAACCCGTCAAAAACCTCTGAAATTCTCTCTTTAGATTGTGTGAGATCGTTTAAAATCATATCCTCCATATTCACAGGGATGTCAGGTTCCACATAAACATGTTCAACACGCTCCTCCATACTAGAAAAGTCGACCATCATCGCATGAACAGGTTGAGGATTTAACATGTAGCTACCTACTAGTAACATTGGAAAGATAGAAAGAATTGCAGCGATGATGAATTTCTTTTTCCTTTTTTTCATCATAAAAGTAGCTCCTTTGGGGTTATTAAAAATACTCCTGTTTCATCTAGAAGTACGGGATATCTTTTCTTGCATACTAATATACATTCTCTTCCACTAATCCCATCTCCTCTACATAAAACTAATCTCTATTCACATAAAAAAGCCTCTGCTTCAGAGATTTCTTCTCTTAGACAGGGGCTTGGTCTGCTGTTATTTAGTTGAGCTAATACCATTGTGCTTTTTCCATTTACGAATTTTCGAACGAAAAGTCTGGAACGATGCAACGGAATTGATATGAATCCATTTGACCATAGGCCATCTTGGATTCTTTCCTGTCCATTTCCGGACTCCTTGCGTAAAAAGCTCTTCATCATTTAAAGAATCAATCCATTTCTGCCACTGATGTTCCGTTTCTTTAAATAAAGATCTTAATTCGTCTAATGTGCAGGTAGCATATGAATGATAAAACGATTGATATAATCCGCCAAGTTGATTCCATTTATAGTCCGGTGAAGGCGTAATGACGGCTCTTCCTGCTTTTTCATCCCTATCCCATTTCATCACAAGGTTCAACCAACCCAATTGATACGCAATGATTTCTGCTGGTGTCCGATCAACCTCTTCCATACGAATGTCTTTTTGAGTATTCTCAATGCCATCAAATTCTTTATCAAGAGACAAATACGCAGTATGTATAGCATTTTTCAATACTTCTTTAGTGGGATAGTTGAGTGTAGACATCATAACTCTCCTTTATAGACCTTTGCTAAATCACTTTATAAAAGTATTATGTACACGTTCAGATTTCATGAAGTACGCAATCCAAATTGCACTCGTCATCACAGGTCTAATAACATTCCGGAGTGACCGTCCCGTTTCAAGTTCTCTGACAAGTGGAATTTGTAAAAGAAGGACATAATCAATGATTCCAACTACGGGTACCACCACATAAAAAAAAATTAATAATCGAGGTAATATCGATTTTCGTCTATAGAAATGAACTAGAATATATACACTAAAAAGTAATAGCGCTAGGGTAAATACGATTTCAAAAACAACGGTAGTTCCCCATAAAGGATGATAAAACTCTGATTCGCTTGAAGTTAGTGCAGTCCAGACTTCGGTGTCAAACATCATGGAAGAGTTCTGGAAAAACTGCATGATCTGAATGATAATCGTCCCATAAAGACCTATTTGTACGAGGATCAACCATCCCCCAAGTCCTGATACTCCTAAAGGTTTGTAATCTTTTTTATTTTCGATTATGTTTGTTTCCACGACAACTCTCCCTGTTTTTACATCTAATGGATTATCAAAATTATTTCCTTATAAGGTAATATTCTCTCCAATAATAAGACACTTACTATCACTACCATGCCCGATCTCGTTCGTCTTCACGATAGGAATCCGGCTGATCTCCTTCAGATACTCTTCAACGATTAAAAATTCATTATAGCGCTCAAGTTCAGTAAACGACCCAAGAATTACTCCAGCGCATTTATCAAAGATTCTAACTTGCTGCAGCTGGGCAAATAAGGAGACGATTTTGTTCGCTCTGCCACTTAAACTTTCTAAGAATAAAATCTGGTTCGAAGGGTTTGGAATATAATTGGTTCCTGCCAGCTTCAGAAAACATCGAATATTCCCTCCAATAACAATCCCGCTCATCTGGTTCCCACGAATCCAATGATATTTGAAATCATAAAGATCATTATGCCCTTCGAAAAATGTTCGATAAAAAGCAGCTTGCTGCTCCGCCCCATCAGAAGAAACAAGAGTCATCAACTGATAATGATAGGATTTAGCATTACTTTGCGTGTATAAAGCATTCAAAATAACGGACAAATCACTTATTCCGAAAAAAGGCTTAGGATGCATTCGAATATTGTCGTAGTCTAAATACTCCAAGATCTGGTTCGCGGAATCCCCACCTGAAATATCAAAAATCGCACGAATTTCATTATTTTTAAATAATAGATTCAGCTCCGCTGCTCTTTCCTTAGGACTCCCACTGAAATAACCATTCCTTCTAAACAAGGTGTTGGAGATCACTACTTCAAGTCCAAACGAGTTCATAATTCTAATTAATTCTTCTACTTTAGTTAGGTTCTCTACCTTTATGCCATCAGAACAAGCAATAAGTCCTACTTTATTCCCAACAGTGAGCTTTAGAGCTCTACTCATCTCTTTTATTCCTCTCATATCTAATATAAGCGATTCTCGTAGCTGTCTTTTAAAGACTTAGAGACATCGTCTTGAGATAGCCCAAGCTTTTTCGCGTGATCGGCTATGATTACCGAGGGTTTAGGCAGCTCTTCTTTCAAGGGCCAGTACGTATCATCCCATAGATGTGATCTCTTAAAGGCTTTAGCACAATGCATATAACACTCTTCTACTTCAACGGCAATGCCCAATTTCGGTAGTTTACCTTGAGCCTCCATATGAACCATTATTTCTTGATCTTTGATAATTCTTGCCTGTCCATTGATCCTTAAGGTTTCTTCCAATCCAGGAATAATAAATATCAAGCCCACTTTTGAATTTAAGAGGATGTTGCGCATAGAATCAAAACGACGATTACCAGGCCGTTCAGGAATTACTAAATGCTTGTCGTCTAACACATATACAAAACCTGGAGCATCCCCACGCGGAGATACATCACAATTACCTGATGAATCACTTGTTGCTATAAAGAGTAACGGTGATTTGGAAATATAATCTCGGCAATGGTGATCGATAAGGGTTATACTCTTGTTATTTACCAATTCACTGGGATACCCATACATTGACCTTAGTTCTTCTTCAGAGTCTATAACTTCTTTAAAAATCTCTTCACTGCCCAGCTCATTTTTCATTTGATCACCTCTAAATTTCTGAAATAATCCATTTTACTATCGATAAATCCATTGTCAAAGTCAGCGGCACCAATAAGTTCACCCTCACTGAAACATAAAGCAAATAACCAAAGCTGTCTAAGCGCAACGAACATAGGAACAGCACTAATATCATTGTCACTGAGATTTCTTAAGCTTCTGTATCCATTTAAAAATGCTGCCCATAACCGCTCTACTTCATCTTTATTATGGCCACTATGAATCTCTCTTGCTAATCTAAACTCTGCGATATCATAGGCTCTCCATCCGTAACCACAAATATCGAAATCATAATGAGTTAATTTCCCCTCGTCCGTGAAAGTCACATTCGTATTCCCATGCAAATCGCCATGGCAGATGCCCCAGTCGAGCCCCGCTTCCAGATGAACTTCAATCTGCGCTTTTAATTGTTTGGCAAGGTCATACAGGAACTGATAATCCTCTTGTCGATGCTTCATATGCAGTTTGATCATATGAAGCGGTTTCTCAATTAAATGCTCAAAATCAAGTTTACCTCTTACATGTGCACTCTTAAAGTTGTCCGTAGCTGTGTGGATTTGTGCAACTGACTGGCCAAATAAGTAGCTGTCTTCTACCGCATGAATAGGCTTTTCATTTCCTACAGCAAAACTAAACATAACGCCATACTTCACACCCTCAGGCACCAAAAACTTGTTAATCATCATCCCATCTACCCGAGAAATAGGAATGGAGACGTTCACACCTTTTCCATGCAAATCGTTCAATAATTCTAATTCAAAATTTATGTCCGATTTATTCCGTCTATCCGCACGATACACACGAAAAATGTATTTTTCCAGTGCTGTTTCTAAAATATATGTATCGTTCATACCTCTAAGAAAATACTGCAGCTGTACGGGTTCATGAATATCATAATGATCTTGAATATGTAATAATAACGCGTCTGTTGACAAGAGTGAGTATGTAATAGGAAAAAAACTCAAGTGTATCCCATCCCTTTAGGTTTTTGATAGTACTATTTACACCATACCATATTTAGGGAATTGAATCATTTCCTTCTTAAATTCGCGAGACCAATGTATGGTAATATAAGTATAATAAGACAGAATCAAATACATGGAGGTGCTCGAATGCGTAAATCATCATTGATTTTGAGTATAATTTTATTATCACTATCGTTAATTATGGGATGTAGCTCAGAAGTGGATGATGCCACTAAGGCCGCTGAGAAGTACAAAAATGTTGAATATACTGTCAAGGTTTCTGATGAGTTGTTTTCTACTGAATCCATTCTAGCGCGGAATGAAGAAATGAAACCGTATTTTACTGAATACTATACCGAAAAGGCTATAGGGAGCCGAATCACAACTATCCCTTACCAAATCGCTAATAAACAGAAGCTTTCTTTAGAACCAGATAACCTAAAGTTCACCCTCTCCGATCAAAAGAAAGATATTGTTGAGTTAAAATATACTTGTGATCTTGTTTTGTTGGATAAGGATGACAAAGAAAGTAAACGTGTCCCTTTGGAGGGAATACTGACTATGTTTGATGTGGATGGTCAATGGTTAGTGCAAGGAGATCGTTTTGACTCGGAGGCTTTAATGAAACTGATTTATGACTAAACACCCTTCATATACCATATTATTACTGGAACATATTATCTAACAATAGTAATATTAATTTCCAGTACATAGTAATATGATAAGGAGCTAATGAGTCATGAAGCGAACTGCATGGATCATAGTAACATTACTTTTATTATTGGGGAGTGTTCCAATTACTGCGTCAGCAAAAGCAGCAACTGCAAAATCATGGAAGACACTTTACTCTGAGTATATCAAGAAAACATTAATGGATGCTACTAGAGACAGGTCTTATGACGATAACTTCAATTATTTCACTTTAGTAGATTTGAACTTTGATGGTACTCCCGAACTTATACATGGGTATTCTTTTCGTTTCATTCAGCCCATCAACATTGCTCTAACCGTCCAAAATGGAAAAATCATTCCATTCAATTACCAAGGAAAGCTGAAGGATAATTCAGAGGGTATATTTAATGTAGGTATGGGTGGATTTCTACCGCGCGATGAAAATCGTGGCCTACATCTCTATAAGAACAAAAAAGATGGAACATTACGTTATATCTCTTTTGTAGATGGCAGTGGTTCGTACAATTCTAATTTGCAGGTTTTCGAGATTAGTTTCCAAGGAACCAAATTTAATGACAAGGAGATATTCTTGACCGACATTCCAGATCAAGAAAAAACGGATGATTTGCCAAGCTATTATGTAAATCAAAAAGAATTGAATAAATCCGCCTATGATAAGGCGAATAAGCAATATTTTTCAAATTTAACGTTAGTACCAAGTAAAGTAATCACTGCAAACTATACAGACCTGTTTAATCATGAAGTTAACAAATTCGTTCCAAATGGAATTGCTAATTTTATAAGTCGTTATTCTTCATCCAAATAAAGCTTGTTGATTGATCTTCTTTCATTAGTTAAAAAGCAGACTGCTCACCATAGCAATCTGCTTTTTTGATTAAATCAGCTTTTTACTCATCCGATAATTAATTAACAGTACTCCTTTTCGTTCTACACTTTGTTTCATCAAAAGCTGGTATCCCTGTCGTTCAAAAAAGGGCTTAGCTGTAATACTTGCTTCGGTATCCATCTCATGAAGACCAAGCTCTCTCGCTTTCAATTCAAGCTTGTTCACGAGAGCAGAGGCTACGCCTTGGCCTTGGAAATCTTTGTGGACATAAAGACGATCCAAATGTCCTTCCAACGTCATATCCGAAAAGCCAACTATGTATCCTTTCAGTTCGGCTACATAAGTAATATTTTGACGTAAAGAAGTGCTCCATGTATTAAGTTTGAGGGACTTTTCCTCTTTAGGTGCCCAAGCATCAAGCTGTTCTTGTGAATAGTCTTGTTTGTTTACAGAATGAACCGTCTCATAGAACAATGAAATAAGCTGACTAATATCCGATTCTCGATAAGCCCTGATTTCCATTCATCTTTCTCCTTGCTGGCATTGCTTCTATTTCACAAGTACTATTTACAGCTCTGAAGCACTCATGAACTGGATAAGATCAATTTTCTGACTTGTTTTAGCACTTTCCAGCGCTCCAAATACCATTGCCATACTATACCGATTATCTCTACAATTCGTCTCTGCTGGACGCTCTTCTGCTAGGGACAGGAACATTTCCTCCAAACATCCTTGATGAAAGGTTTTGTCCATATCAACAATCTCTCCATTTACACGCTCAACATCACGAATAAATTTATCACTCTGATCTCCTGCTACGACTACTTCTGCATATGGCATTTCATGACCATCCCAAATCGCAGTTCCTTTTTCCCCATTCAGACGCCAAGCTGCTTCCCAAGAGGTAGAGGCACCTTCTGCACACCAAGACCCCTGATAAGTAAATACAGACCCATCCGACATCTCAAAGATACAGACTGCCGACGCATTCCCCTTATACCATGATCCGGGTGGATTAAACTCCTGGCAGTAAACAGATATCGGATTGGCTCCACTTATAAATCGAGCCTGATCAAAGGTATGAATCGCCATATCCAGCAGTAGAGGACTTTCCATGACATCACGGAACCCCCCGAAATGAGCGCCGAGGAAAAAGCTAGCACCGATATACCCTACTCTCCCAATGGTATCAGACTCGATTAAGCCACGTAAAGTACGAATACGAGGGTCATAACGGCGATTTTGCATCACAGCATGGGCATTTCCGGTTCTTTCTGAGATTTCAACAATCTTAGTGCATTCTTCCATCGTTTCGGCTAGTGGCTTCTCACTAAACACATTACAACCATGTTCTAATGCAGTGCTAGAAATACTGTAATGGCTTCCCGGAACTGTAACGTCAAAGACAAGGTTAGCTTCGGTCTCTTGAATCGCCTGTTTAATGTCAGTAAACGTTAGACAAGGAATTCCGTGCTTTGCTGCCATCGCTTGCGCTGACTCCAAACGTATATCTACGAGAGCGACGATCTGAATGTCTGAACGTGATAAAGCGTATTCAATCCAGGCGTTAGCCATTCCTCCGCAACCTGCAACCGCTACACGGTACTGAGCTGTCATCATTCTCCCCCTCTACGGTTACAGCGGATTAGGTACAAAGCTACCGCCCCGGCATTGTTTCAAATAATTTAAAGCATGTACTTGTCCCATCATTTCCAGCTCATCCCGATAAACAGGATCATGCCAGCCTTCAATATCAATCGTACCTTTATAACCTGCCTGACGCAAAATAGAAATAACATCGGTCCAGTTCGTATCTCCAAAGCCCGGAGTACGGTGCCATACATAAGGATTGGGGCCATGAATACCATATTCTTTTACGATATCCCAAGCAATGGTGGCATCCTTACCATGTACATGAAAGATCTTATCTGTCCATTTACGTAGCTGCGGAATCGGATCAATCAATTGGACCATCTGATGACATGGCTCCCATTCGAGCCCTATATTATCAGCAGCCACAGCATTGAACATCTTCTCCCAAGCTAATGGATTGTGAGCAATATTCCAGTCACCTGATCCCCAGTCTCCACCCATGGAACAGTTCTCAAACGCGATTCGCAAACCGCGATCCGCTGCTCTTTTGGACAACTCTCCAAACACCTCGGTGAACTTCGGAATAGATTCATCAATGGATACCCCTGGCAGCCTTCCTGTAAAACCTGATACCATATCTGTTCCGAACAAATGAGCATGATCAATCAGTCGCTCCCAGCTCGCGATTGCATCGGAATTATCACCTGTATTCGTCAAAGGATTGCCGAAGATCCCTACAGATGAGATCACGAAGTCATGTTCTGCTGCAAGCTCTTGCACACGCTTTCCAGTTTCTACGAGATCTGTTTCCCCTGTAGTTTGCCAGAAGGTTAAGCTAAAAGATTCAAATCCATGCCCTACAATTTGCGGAATCACTCTTACAGCGTCGCCGCCGCCTACTAATGTTCCAATTCGCATTGTATCCTTCATCTTGTGACCACTCCAATATTGGTTTATAGTAAGTGCTATAACCCGAGTATATACTGGTTCTGAGCTTAAAACTCTTATTATCTTGTGTTTATATAGTCGTATCTTGTGGGAGTTGTGTGAAATATGAGTTACCCTAATGATCTTAAAGAATATCCTCAATTAGAAGAAAAAACGTATCCCTTCCGATTATTTTTTAATGAATGCAAGAACGCAAAGATCGGTCAGAATATCCTTTTTTTGCACTGGCATGAGCATTTCGAAATCATCATTATGCAGGAAGGCAGCGCCATTTTTCACATAGACAGCAAGCCCTATGAACTGCATGCCGGAGAGGTATTGTTTGTTCCCTCTGGAGGATTGCATGTTGGATACAGTCTGAGGGATGATCATGTTCGTTTTATCTCCGTCGTATTCCATAGTTCTTTATTTAAGGATTGGAAGCAGGATCCTCAGCATGAGCAGTTTGTAGTCCCTTATTTAGAGAATCGTTATCAGCTGCCAGTCAAACCTGCAGAGCTTGTACCCACCTGCTCCACATATTTTTCTCTTCTGGATACCATCGTTGATGAAGTACTGCAGAAAGGTCCTGCTTTTCAACTGGTCATCAAGAATCAACTGCATTTACTCTTTGTGCTGCTCTCTCGCACCTTTCTACCTGAACAGGTTTCTGGTAGAACGAATGAGCGGCATTCCTTTAATCGCGAACGTTTTAAGCCACTACTAGAGTACATGGAGAACCATTTCGATGACAAAATGACCGTAGAAAGCGCCGCAAGATCTGTAAATCTAAATCCTTATCATTTCTGCAAAACCTTTAAGAAGCTAACAGGCCGAACCTTCATCGATTATGTTAATCTTTGCCGAGTAAATGAAGCAGAACGATTGCTGCTCGAGACAGATTTCACTGTGACTGAGATTGCCGGGAGAGTGGGCTGCGACAATCCCAATTACTTTACCAAGCTATTCAAGCAGTATAAAGGTATTACCCCTTCAACGGTTCGGAAATAGGAGGTTCTGTCTCTGTTCGCAAAAATAGCACCGTTCGCCTCTCGCAAACGGTGCTGGTTATAGGATTATTCCATTGCAGTAAGCTCTAGCCTCCGCACACTTGCAAGCGCGGGAAAAGATTCATCCACCGTACCGGTACTCCATAGCTCAACCTGCTGCCCTACTTTCAAATCCTTAAAGCTAATCGATTCTCCAGCTTCATTAAACATTGTTGACTTCTGATTGAATGAGAACCAGTAAGAGGGATCTTCCATACCAGGTTCAAGGATGAGAATCCGCTTCGCCTGTTTGGTATCGATCTGTACGATTTGACCTATTACATGTGGTTCGCCTAGCTCTGAAATGTCGTAGGTCAACATATCCGGAGCGATCCACTTTTCTATCTCAAGTATGGCAGGTTCAGCATAATCAGATGGAATTGTAATCGTTACTTTATTACCCATCGTGTCCACACCGGAACCGTATAGATTAAGCTTCTGGTAGAGTTCTTGTTTAAGCAAAAGCTCTTGTGCAGCTAATAGCTCTTGCATCGAATATTTAACATCATGGAGCTCATAAGTACCTGCCGCGAAAGTCTGAGCAAACCGCTGCTCGATCTGCTTGCTCAAACCCACGATATTGATATGAACCTTATTATCCTGTAGATAGATATCTCCGTTAGGAATCTTCTGAGCCGACAGGAAAGCTTTAACCGCCTCTGGATCACTGGAGTAAAGCACTTTTTCAGCTTCAGGATCTTCTATTTCAGCACTCGCAGTAGCCAAGATATCTGGATTTGCAGTAATTGCAGCAGCTGGAGCCGGCTCTTTATTCGATTGTTGATCTTCTGAACAACCACTTATGAATAGAATAACAACAGCTATCACTATCCAGCTGCCAATCCTCTTACGCATCCTTGTCACTCCCTCACTCTTTATCTTCTCAAACGGAGATTGGAAGTGATAGGTTGCAGATTCAAAAATGAATTCTCTAATCTAATGTATAAGGAGCGAGTCCAATCGGAAGAGCTTCAGGACGGGTGCAGGTACTCTCCATTTCGTAGAATGAATTAGCATCTGAAGAATCATGGAATGCCCACATCGCTTCTAGTACATGATAAGCCAATTCTCCACTGGCGCGGTGTTTTCTTCCCGTCCGAATGGCATAAGCCATATCCGCTGGACCAATTCCGCGCGTATTTTGATCATATCCAGATAACAGCGTTTGCTCTGTCCATTCATTCTCACCCATGAGCCGGAATTTCACCGGACCGCCAAAGTTATTAGGATCCGGCACTTGAATTGTTCCAAGTGTTCCGTAGATTTCTATATGCGGCAGGTTACTGCCGCCAAAAATATCAAAGCTTGTAATCAGCGTTGCAATGGCTCCATTCTCAAATCTTAATGTTCCGGCAACGTGAGTTGGAATTTGAACAGGAATTTTATTACCCAATTTCTTCTCACTTGTAATCGTGCGTTCTTCTAGCGCTTTACCAGTCATCCCGCTAACCGTACGAATTGGACCCAATAACTGCACCAATGCTGTCAAATAGTATGGTCCCATATCGAACATTGGACCTCCACCAGCAGCATAGTAGAATTCTGGATCTGGATGCCAATGTTCATGACCACGCCCCATCATAAATGAGGTAGCTGCAACGGGTTCGCCAATAACACCCTCCTCAATCAGGTTCAAAACGGTTTGAATGCCCGATCCAAAGAATGTCTCCGGGGCGCTGCCCACTAATACGCCCTTTTCGCGTGCCGCAGACAGAACTTGGCGTCCTTCTTCTCTCGTCACAGCTAGTGGTTTCTCAACGTATACATGTTTACCCGCTTCAATAGCTTTCAGGCATACTTCCGCATGAACCGCTGGAATCGTCAGGTTGATAACGATCTCTATCTCCGGATCATTCAGTAATTGCTCTGTGGTATAAACGTTCGGAATATTGTATTTATCCGCTTGCTCCTGTGCTCTAGCCAAGTCCAAGTCCGCACAGGCAACTAGATCCAGAATCTCGAACTTCTGGCAGTTCTCCATATAGATACTGCTAATTTTACCGCATCCGATAATTCCTACTTTGACTTTATCCATTTCTTGATCGCTCCCAGAGATTATTGACTGTCTGCCATTCCGCTATAGCTACTACTAACCGCTGAAAGATGGGATTGTGCGTGAGTTTTTCCCTCGGCAGCCCATAGCAGTCCTCTGCGCATCATTTCCTTTACCTGTGGCATAGCTACAATATCCGCATGATGTCCAAGTGAATTATAATACACTCTGCCATGACCCCATCGTTTGGTCCAAGCTACTGGCATATCCACGGCTTTGTTGAAGGAATGCGGGCCTTCAACAACTGGAAACCGAGTCGTTGCAAGTACTTCTACAGCCGGATCAACATGCAGATAATATTGCTCTGAACAAACGGTGAAGTCTTCTAATCCCTCTACCAAAGGACTTGAGCTTTGGCAAATCTCTACGGTGTAGTTCACACCATCATTGCCGGGATGAGCCACCCATTGTCCCCCCGTCATAAACTGCCAATCCACATTATTTCGGAAAGAATCACACATCCCGCCATGACATCCTGCAAGACCCGTACCGTTCTGTACAGCTGCCGAGACATTATCCACTAGCTTCTGATCGATTGTCCCCATTGTCCATACCGGAACGATCAAATCTAATCCAAGAAGCTTCTCTGCATCACCAAAAGCCTCAAGTGTATTCGATACCTCCACTTCAAACTGTTCCTCTTGTAACAACTTAGCGAATATATCAGCTACCAGTTCAGGCTCATGGCCATCCCAGCCGCCCCATACAATCAATGCTTTTCTCATTCTCAGCACTCCTTCTATTAGAGGTTGTTAAAAAGTCCGCTTTTGATCACGCATTTTTGTTGATTACATCTCAGATATATCGACCCACCGGCGCTGTTCAATAGAGCGTTCTACAGCTTCTAACACAGCTTGACATTTCACTCCGTCATGGAAATTAGGTTCAGGCTGACGTCCTTCTTCTATCGCATTGGATAACTCCAACATCTCGTGAATAAACGTATGTTCAAAGCCAATCGTATGACCCGGCGGCCACCAAGCCTCCGCATATTCATGCGCAGGATCTGTAGCCAGCACACGCCGAAAGCCCTGTACATCCTCTGCGTCTGAGGTTAAATAGACTTCAAGTTCATTCATCCGCTCAAAATCGAATTTCACACTACCTAGACTGCCGTTTATCTCAAATGAATTGGTAGAGCGATGGCCTGCTGCGAACCGCGTAGCTTCAAAACTACCCAAGGCACCGTTTGCAAAACGGGCTAAAAACAATGTCGCATCATCAACAGTAACCTTTCCCTTTGGTGCATCCTTGTCCCCTTTAGCGCTTAATCCGGTCATTTCAGCGGCGAGCGGACGTTCTTTAATGAAGGTCTCACTCATGCCGATTACTTCCTTCACATCACCTACTAAGAAATGTGCCAAATCAATGAGATGCGCACCCAAATCACCATGTGAGCCTGAACCCGCAATCTCCTTCTGCAATCTCCACACTAACGGGAACTCCGGATCAATAATCCAATCTTGTAGAAACCATGCTCGAAAATGATAGATTTCTCCAAGCCGTCCACTCTCAACTAGCTTCTTAGCAAGTCTAACCGCTGGTGAAAAGCGATAATTAAAACCAACCATATGTGTAACCCCTGCATCTTCAGCGGCTTGCAGCATTTCACGGGAATCCGCCAAGGTCAGCGCGAGTGGTTTCTCACAAAAAATATGCTTACCTGCTTTGGCTGCAGCCAAAGCTATCTCCTTATGTGCGTTGCTAGGGGCATTTATATCAATAAGATCAATATCCTCACGAGTGATTAAATCTTTCCAATCCGTTACACAATCCGACCATCCTAACTGAGTGGCAGCCTCTTCAAGCGCTTCAGCATTCCGTCCACAAATCACAGACATCTCTGGCTTAAGCGCTTTCGGGAAAAACATTGGCAGACTGCGGTAAGCATTACTGTGAGCCTTACCCATAAATTTATAACCGATCATTCCAATGCGAAGCTGTTTCATCTTATTCCTCCTTAGGATTCATAATTATTGATGAAGCTCGTATTACTAATTCTGTCGGTAGTTTAATCTGGATGGTTTGGGAGGACGCTGCCGTTTCTGAGAGGCTACACCCCAGCAATTCTAGTACCTTAGTTACAGCGATTTCACCCAGCTCATAAAAGGGAACATGCACACTGCTTAAGGCGGGGGTTGTAAGCTCAGCGGCATCCGAATCATCATAGCCCACCATAGCTGGAATACGATCCTTTGGGATACCTAGCTCCTGCAAACCTTGTTGCAAACCAATAGCCATTCGATCATTTGCGGCTACAATGGCATCAATCTCATTCAGCAGAGGCAACATCTCTTTGGCAGCCTTAACACCGCTTTTACGGCTGAAATTCCCTTCGAATAAAAGTGAAACATCCAAAGGAAGGTTCGACTCCTCCAACGCACGCCCATAACCAGTTAAACGATCTCGGCTGTTCGAATAAGATGCCGGGCCGTTTAGAAAGGCAATCCTCGTCAACCCCTGATCAAGGAAGTGCTTGACCGCTTTACGGCTTCCTTCAACATGATCAGCATCCACCTCATGAAAGGCCTCTCCTTCAAAATGCTGATTAATCAGGCAAAACGGGTGACCTTCCACCTTCAATCGGCGAAGTGAGGCTAGCTCACCTGGTTCTTCTTTGGCACCGAGTACAATGCAAGCATCAATCTTCCGCATCTTAAACAATGCGCTATAGTCCATTGGCTCTTCAGCGTTTCGAAACAGCATTAACAGATCATAGCCCTCTTCTCGCGCCTTACTCCCAATGCCGCTTAATATTTCCGAAAAATAATGAGTGGAGAACAAGCGAGCTTTTGGCAAATAAGGCATGACTACACCGAGATTCCCACTCCTTCTTCGAGCAAAGCTCTGAGCGAGTGAGCTAGGAGTATATCCCAGCTTTAGAGCAGCGGCCAACACCCGTTCCTTCGTTTCTTCCTTGAGCGGACCTACATTGTTTAGCACACGAGAGACTGTGGCTTCTGAGACTCCGGCAAGCTCGGCAACCTCTTTACGGCTGGCGATAGAAATCCCTCCTACGAAAGCGCATTCAATAAATGTACGCGCGTACATTCTCTCATGAACCATGCCCTTCGTCAACCCTAATTTTGGATATTAAAAATAATAAATCCCCTGAAATAAATCAGGGGATTTTATCATTGCCCATCAACCACGCTTGTACATGCTTTAGGAATTTTTTAGTGGCAGGAGAAGCGTATTTCATGGAATGTACAGCAATCCCCAGTGATCTGAAACTACGTTCCTCCAATTCAAGCATCGTTACATTATAATTCTGACGAGTTAATACAAGCTCTGGCAAAATACTAATTCCAAGCCCCTTCTCCACCATGGCCATAATGGCATAATCATCACCTGCTGAGAACTTAATATTCGGTTTGATGCCTGCCTTATCCAGTACACGTCTAACATCATAATCCGAACCTGCCTTTGGTATGATGAAATCCTCTTTAGCAATTTGGGATAAGGATAGAAACGGCTCAGCACTAAGCGGATTTTCTTTGGACACGATGCCTAGCATCCTATCCTTTTTTAAGGGAATGACATCGAACTTATCGCGTGTAGGCAGAGAAATAAAACCACAGTCAACGACTCCAGCCTCGATCCATTGCTCAACCTCTAAGTAACCACCTTCCATCAACCTGATTTCTATATAGGGGTACTCACTGCGAAATTGCTTAATCATTCCTGGCAGCCAATGCACAGATACACTGGTGAATGTACCGATGGTAATGGTCCCTACCTCTAGCCCATGTATATCTGCCACCTCCTGCTTCAACTTTTCATTCCACTTAAGAATTTCACGGATAGGCTGTAGCACCTGCTCCCCATTTACCGTCAATTTAACGCCGGATCTATTTCTAATTAATAACGTGAAACCAAACTCCATCTCCAAGCTACTAATCGTGTGGCTAATTCCAGATTGCGTAAAGCCCAGCACATCTGCTGCTTTTGTTAAGCTCCCTAGCTCTACAACCTTTAGAAAAATCTCATATTTATTAATGCTCAACCTCTATCCCTCACCTTTTTAAATTACATAAGTTTTACTCATGTATCCTATGATAAACATTCAGTTACCTTATGTATAGAGCCGTATTATACTAAATTGAGTTGAAAATGAAGAAGGATGGATGACGAGATGAAACCGCTCAAAGCTGAGCTGATGCTGTTAGTTGTAACATTATTTTGGGGTTCTTCCTACATATTTATGAAAATGGGGTTAGGTACGTTAGGTGAATTCAATCTGATTGCACTCCGCTTCGGGCTTGCTTTTATATTAGCCGCAGTGATCTTTCATAAACGCTTAAGAAAAGCTGACATCAAAACACTGAAATATGGTGCTTTACTCGGATTCTTACTCCTCGGCGTGTTCACATGTATAACGTTCGGACTGAAGACTACGACTACCTCCAACGCAGGATTTTTAGTAGCCCTTACGGTCATTTTTGTACCGATACTAGATCGAGCACTTTTCAAAAAAAGAGTCGCACCTCCGCAAGTTTTTGGCTCCATACTCGCTATAGCTGGAATCGGACTCCTTACATTAAACGCTACCTTAAAAATCCAACCCGGTGACTTCCTTTGTATTCTCTCAGCGGTGTTTTATGCGGTCCAGATCTTATTTACTGGAAAGGCAGTCAAAGAATGTGATTCACTGAATATTGGGATCTTGCAGTTAGGATTTGCCGGAGGGTTTGCTTTAGTGTTATCTGCACTGTTCGAGACACCTTCGCTGCCTTCAACTTTACCGGCATGGATAGCGATCCTCGCACTTGGGATTCTCTGTAGTGCCTGCGGATTCATCTTACAACCGATAGCTCAAAAATATACGACACCAACCCGCACCGGACTGATTTTCTCCCTTGAGCCGGTATTCGCTGCGCTGTTTGGTTATTGGTTCGCCGCTGAGAAGCTATCGATGCAAGGGTATGCTGGCGCAGCCCTTGTTCTACTGGGGATTGTAGCATCAGAGCTACTCGGTAAAGTTAATGTCAGTCCTCAGTGGACTCAGAAGAAACCAGAACATCTATAAAATGATTTTCTAATACAAAAGGCGTCGTTAGCTATGCAAGCTGAACGACGCCTTTTTATATTAACTTAGATTATCGTATGAATTAATGTCCCATCATCATGGCAGTATCCGCCTTCTGACCCTCTTCGGAGGAAGAATCATTAGCGGAAAGCTTCGGTTTGCGCAGGATAATACTCATGAGTACACCGACTACAGCTATACAGCCAGAAAGGAAGAATACATCATCGAAGCCCAGTACTGCCGCTGTCAAAGGATTGCTTCCTGCTTTCAGTGCCCCCATGTGTACAGTAATTTGACTTGTCAAATAACCTGTTAAACCTGCAACCGCAAAGGCCACCACTACCTGCTGTGCAGCCGCTGTAAGCGATGTGACCCGGCTTACCAAATCACGTGACGCTGCATTCAGAACATGTGTATTGAGTGGCATCATCGCTATACCCATCCCAAATCCTAATAAAGCAAGATACATCATAATGGTGTTTAAGCTTGTAGTTATCGTAATCCCCGATAGAAGGAATAAGGTAACTGTTATGATGCTCAGACCCACAAATGCCAGCGGGCGTGCCCCTATCTTATCAAACAATTTACCACCAAGCGGCATGCCGATTACACATGCTAAAGCTTGTGGAAGCAGAATTAACCCTGTCTCTAATGGTGTATAAGCCCGGATCTGCTGTAAGTATAGCGGTACAAACAACATGGAACCAAACAATGCGGCTTGCATGACCCAAGTTAAAATAATACCGCGGGTGAAATCTGAGGAACGAAACACACGAAGATCAAGCAGAGGCTGCTTATGCCGCAGTTCAACGATTATAAATAGAATCAGTGCAACACCCCCAACAGCTAACCCGAGGATTGCAGGAGTCGATGACCAGCTATTCGCTCCACCTTCATTTACTCCATATGCCAGCATAGAGAACGCAATTGGAGCCAGTATAATACCTAGTATATCGAGATTGCCTTTACCGATCTTCTCCGTCTTGGGTAGATACTTCACACCAAGAATAATACCAACAATCCCAATCGGCACGTTAATCAGGAAGATCCAATGCCAGCTAACATATTCAACAAGCCATCCGGACAATATTGGGCCAAGTGCAGGTGCAAGCAGCATGGGAATCCCAAGCATCCCCATAATCGACCCTCTTCGTTCTGCTGGAGCTAACTTAAACACCATGGCCATCCCAATAGGAGCTACCATACCCCCACCAAGACCTTGGATCACTCGAAAAATAACAAGCTGCGAAGAAGTTTGAGCTATAGAACATAACATGGAGCCAAGAATGAACAACGTGAGCGTCACCAGAAACACCTGTTTAGAACCGAAGCGATCAGTCATCCAGCCTGCGAGCGGTATTACAGCAGCTAAAGCTAACGTGTAGCCTGTAATCGCCCACTGAATCGTTTTTAGATCTGAAGAAAAATAATCGACCAGTTTGGGTATAGCCACATTCACGACGGTGCCATCCAGAATAACCATAATCATTCCGACGATAATAGCAAGAAGCGGGGGGAGGATAGCTCTTAGTGAGAATGGCCGTTCTTCTGTCGGGCTACTCTGAGTAATTGATTTTGTCATCCAGTACTCCACTCTTTTCTCTAATTTAGTTAAATGCTTTAACGATTATTTCAAATTTTAATTTACCTTCGATGAATGTGAAAGTCAACAAATAAAACCCTTTTTTACAATAAAAATACATTGCATTTACTTTCATCTCAGAAAGTTTATTGAAACAAAAAAAAGACTATGCATAGTCCCTTAGAAATTTCTTCTTAAGGAACGAACGCATAGCCTGTTGTACTAAAACTGTATCAATAATTTCCTCCAAATTATATGGAAGGAAGGTTTCCCTTTAATTCAACAATCTTACCCGACTTATTGAGAACAAACTCAAGGGATGCTTCCGTTACAGCAAAGCCAAGTACACATTGTATGGACATTTGATCTTCTTTTTGACTACTTTCAGTAGACTTTATGCCATGGTAAGTACCAGCTCGTGCAGTGAAATCAGCCCAATATTTCTGTAAACCCGTAACGGAAAGCGAACGCTTCATTTCATCACTAAAGAATCGATTCTCTAATTCTTGAAATTGTCCAGTGCTCAGCAGTCCCGCTATCACACTAGCTGTAACCTCGGGCGCATAAACTTCCACTAGATTAGCTTCAACATTATAAGAGGTTACCATTCCAGCACTAGTGAAAAAAGAGAGCGGAACATATAAGTGTTCCTTCTTAAGTACAACTGCATCCTTAAAATCTCTTTTTGCTGTATCATTAATGGTAATGTGGTCGTCTCCAACTTTATATTCAATCTTTTGTTTGACTCCACTTAATGTAATGGTGTCTGTGCTTTTTTGATAAGTGGTTTGATATTTTAAGACGTTTGATGTCTCTCTAAGAGGAAGCAGGACCGTAGAACCGTTTGTATAGGCTGAATACAGATCTGATTTCAGAACCTGACCATTTAAAACCACTTTCACTTCACTAGCATCTGCCCAAGCCGTAGAATAGGTAGTTCCTCCAAATCCATTTACCAATAATAGTACACTTAACACCACAACAACCGCGATTTTGTTCATCCGTTCGAAACCTCCCTTTTTTTGACTATTAGTATTATGTGCGTTTCCAGCATCTGCTAATCCTAATGGTAATCAAGCTTAACAAAAAAAGTGAATTGCTTCTTACATGGACTTTCAAGTTCTAGGTTATTCCACTTTGAAGTCAAAATATTGTTTAGGATAAGGTTCCTTGATCAACGTAAAATGCCACCATTCCTTACTGTAAGGTTTAAATCCTTGTTTTACCATCGCCTCTTTGAGAATTGCCCGATTTGCTTTCTGAGTCTTGTTAATTAAGGACGTATCGTAATAGGAGATATCTCCAAAAAAATCAAACGGGCTGCCCATATCTACCTCAGCTCCCGTTTCTTTATTTACGATCGTTAAATCGATGGTGCTGCCTCTGGAATGGCCCGATTTTTTAGCTATAAATCCGAGTTTGAATAGATTACGTTTATCCAGTCGCGGATAATATTGCTGTTTCATTTTAGTATCTACGGCATTCTGAGACCAGCTTACAAAATGATTCACTGCCGTCTGAGGACGATACGCATCATAAATTTTAAGGATGTACCCTTTGTTTGCTAAATCATCACTTACAGCCTTCAAAGCTGTTGCCGCTGTCCGCGAAAATATCGCTAAGGGCGCCTTATAGCCATCGATCCGCTTACCAACAAAATTGTTGTCCCCGTAATAACGAATCTCAAATTGTGCGGTAGGAATCACTTCATCCAGATAGACAAAACCTTGCGGTAAATGATTCTTCTTCTCCATTTGTATCTGCTGCAGCACGGAGTCTGTTGAAGAGCCGACATAAGCAGCATAAGTACTGCCCATAAACATAGTGTTTGTCCACAATAACAGCACAAGTGTGAAAACTGCGATTATTGTTCCTCTTAATCCCATTCTCAATTGAGCCAGCCACTTCTCAGATGTTGTCTTCACATATTCTAATAATTATGAGTTTACGGTTTCAACTAGAAATTTTTCGATTACAGGTGTGAATTTATTATTCGTAGAATTAAGTAATTGCAGCAGCTTTTCTAAAATCGAAAGAATTCTAGTATCGACTTTGCTATCTTTTAGTGCACCCTCATATGCCTTTTTTACTTCTGGTTTAATTACTCGCTCATCATAGTCATATGCAGGTGTATTACTTGTTCCATATAATAAGCGAGACGTTGCAAGGAGAAGTTCTTTTTGAAGAGCGGTTGAACGGTTAGAAGCAGGATATTTCGTCACAAAATCCTCTAGCGCAAGCGCCCTGTTCGTTAACTCGGTCCAACTAATCACAATCGCTGCATCAGAGACACTCGGTTGATTAGATTCGGTGGCCATAATATCAATATATGCTGCAATGTCCTTTGTAACATACGGCTTAAAAATCTTAAATCCCTCATAATGCATCACCGGATAGTACATGCCCTCACTGGTCTCCATCTTATATCCCTTATCCCGGCCTTCAATTAACACGTTGCGTACGTTGGCATCTTTGATCGTATTAAGGAGTGAGGTATAGGTGAGATTTTTGTTTTTGGAAAAAGCATTATTTATCTCTTTCTGCATCTTGTCCGGAAAAACCTTTTCTGAGTATACAGATAAATGAGCCTTCTGTGCATTCTCGAGCTGGAGAGTCATCCGTGTCGCTGTCCAGTCATCCACTTCTTTGATGTGGTTAATTAAATAATTACGTGCGGCAGCAAGAGATGTCGGCTTCTGTACATACTGCTGGAATTGATTATAGACATTTAGCGTTTCCGTTACCGTTGCGGCAAGTACTGGCTCTATAACCAAAGTACTAAATCCTGTCACTGAACCAAGGGTTATAGCAATACTTAACAAGCTTGCTTTTTTCCAGTTCAATTAATGACCTCCTTATGCCATATATGTAATTGTACTTAATATTTAGACATACGGGAAGATCCTGAATCTAATCCAGCGCAGTATTATTATGAACGCCTTCAATATCCTTCCTACGATAAATGCCCATCAAAAGTCCAATCGCAGCATATTCAAACCATACATGACTCCCATAGCTGAGAAACGGAAATGGAATTGAGGTCAGCATCATACCCCCGCTCAAAACAGCAAGACCATAGGCAAATCTTATAGCAAGAAAAAATGCTAAGCCAACAACAAGTGCCTGTCCGTAAGGTTCACGAATAGCTCGTATCGTTAAAAGAAGCTTAATGAAAAGCCAGGTTATAACAGCTACCAGAAGCAATCCACCCGCCCAACCAAAGCAATGAATAAGATAGACTGGCAACATATCGGAGTATACATACGGCAGTTTTTGTTCTACTGATCCGAATCCGTGACCCCACCACCCAGCTGAACGAATTACTTCACGCATGACTTGATAAATATATCCATAACCTTCCGGATCTAAAGATGGATTTATTGCATTTATGAATCTAGCCAGCAAATACTCACTATTTAATATAAAAAATAGTCCAGCTATTGAAAAGAACCCTAACAACACGACGCTCTTTAACCAATTTCGAATAATCCATAAATACAGTACTAGTGAGGAGACAAGATACAATACTAACTCTGGAAGAGCGTTTAAAGAGATAAGCAACAACGCGGGGAGTAACAAAATGCCTACTTCGAACAGCCCGCTTCGCCAAGTTTTCTTGATAGCTGCTTCCCTACGATTTACTAGAATACCTGTTAGCGCAACAATCAGCATAAAAGGACGATAGGATGTCATGTCAGGTAAAATCAAAAAGATCCTAGGACCATAATTCACACCGTTCACTTGCGTTCCCCATCCAATACTCACTAATATCCCTATTATAGAAGTAGCATATAACACCCAAGAAAGTCCTTTTAGTCTTCTGAAATCAATGAAGTACAATCCAAACATCAATACAGTTCCTATGAGTATATTTATGGACTGCCGTCTAAGCGCATTATCTAAAAAAGAACCTTTAACAATATCACTATAGCCAGCATCCACAGAGCCCATTCCGATCAAACTAATCACGGACAACAAAGCAATAACTCCAAACAATCCCCAAGGAACTCGTGGTTTATGTATTTGATGAAGTTCCTTCCCTAATGTTTGCGGATTCCCCATTTGTGCGATTGCCCAAGCTATTGCTTCATCTCGGAGCATGCCGGTCGCTTCTTTTTCACAGATCAAATCTTCTAAATGACTGGCTAATTCTTGGCGTATTTCTGGATGAGTTTTTTTCGCTTTAATCTCTGCACATACTTCGTCCAAAAATTGCTGCTGCCTTTCTATCATCATACATTCCCCTCTCCCAGAACAGAATCAACTGCACCTTTGAACATAACCCATTCTGCCCTTTTCTCCTTGAGCTTCTCTTTACCTTCATCCAGAATTCTATAGTACTTCCGTTTCCTTCCGTCTACCTCCATCCAATAGGCTTCAACCCAGCGTTCACTTTCCATCGCATGCAGGATCGGATATAAGGTTCCTTCTTTTAACGAAAAAATGCCCTGTGATCTCTGCTCCAACGCTTTGATCAGTTCATAACCATATAACGGCTTCTCCAGTAAAAGAGTCAGAATCAACGTGCCTGTACTGCCCTTCAGCATTTCTTTACTTACTTTCAATGGTCTGCACCTCCTGATTACTAAAGTCCAATGATTAAAATTTGAATATCCTGTTATATTAATTATCCTTCAATACCTAGAATAACTATACATCGTAAATCTATGTATGTAAAATCTACGCTTATTGGTTACTCTGACATGTATAATATTACGTAAAAAACAACAATAGAAAAAATTAAACGACGATCGTTCCACGGTGTTCTGCCGATGGGTGATCGTCGTTTTTCTAAATACCTCTATATAATAATCACTCCTCCTACTTGTAATCAAAATATATTTATTCAATATATATTGACACAATATATATTGGTTCGATATATTATAAGCGTGATATACAAATATTTCTAAACAACAAGGAGGTTCTGTTTTGAACAGTCAGGATGTTATTTTAGGCATGCTTATGAAAGGATCGAAGACTGGTTACGAAATAAAACAGTTATTGGAGGATGTATTCTCTAATTTCTATAGTTCTAGTTATGGAACGATTTATCCCACACTTGCCCGCATGGAAAAGGAGGGTTTGATAACTAAGGAAAATGTGCAGCAGGAAGGTAAGCCTAATAAGAATCTTTTAAACATCACGGATAAAGGAAGAGATAGTTTTAACGCCTATTTACTAGCCCCACTAGAGGCTGACAGTATTAAGAAATCTGATTTTATGATGAGGCTATACTTTGGTGAATTTGTTGGGTATGACAAGGTGATTCTTTGGTTGAAGCAAGTACAGGAGGAATCACAACAGAAACTAGATCAATTACTTGAGCAGTATTTACTTTATAAAGATACAATGCATCCAGCACAGATCATCTGTATCCAAATTGGCATAGAAGAATATAAAGCAAAGCTCAAAATCATTGCCGAAGGATTGTCAAACATGGAGCAGTTAGTGCTTACAAAGTAAGTTTGTACGTACCAAGTGAAGAGGTAACGCTCAAAAAACTTTTAGGAGGAATTGTTAATGAAAACAATTTTTATAACAGGTGCTTCGTCTGGCATTGGGAAAACTACAGCAAAACATTTTGCTGAAAGAGGATGGAACGTCGTAGCCACGATGCGCTCACCTGAACAAGAAAGTGAACTTATTACACTTGATAATGTATTGGTTTTACAGCTTGATGTTGAGAAATCAGACACAATTCAACCTGCGTTAGCGGAAGCGATTAAGCGGTTCGGTAAAATTGACGTTCTTCTCAATAATGCTGGTTATGGAACAATGGGTCTTATAGAAGTAGCTACAGATGAGCAGATCAGAAGACAGTTTGAAGTGAACGTGTTTGGTCTTATCAGTATGACTAAAGCCATATTGCCACATTTTAGATCGAATCAAGAGGGTTTACTGATCAATATCTCTTCTATGGGAGGGAAAGTAACCTTTCCTACGATGTCTCTGTATCATTCAACTAAATTCGCCGTAGAAGGTTTTTCTGAATCCGTATCTTATGAATTAGCATCACAGAACATTAAAGTTAAGCTAATTGAACCAGGTGCTATTCAAACGGACTTTGGTGGAAGATCTATGGAGTTCTTTTTTAATGATGCATTAACGGATTATAAACCCTTTACTACTGCATTCTTGGGTAAATTAGGTGAGATGGAAAAACAACCTTCCTATGCTTCACCTCCAGAAATTGTTGCGGAAACAATATATCAAGCCGCCACAGATGGGACAAGTCAATTCCGGTACATTGTTGGAGAAGATGCAAAAATGCTCATTCAAATGAAAGAAAATACAGATGAAGAAGAGTATCTGACTAATATAGCCCAGCATTTTTCTTAAAAAGAAGTTAGGTGGCGGACGCTTCTCGGTATTCTACCGGGGAGAGGTCCCTCTTTCTTGTTATGAGTAAAAAAATCCCCTCCGATTAACAGTGGTATGTTCATACGTACATGAACCTTCTCCACTATCTACCGTAAGGGGATTTTACAAGCTTAAGGATTAATGCATTGGTGTATTCATTTTATGATCAACAACTACTCTTTTTACGAAGAACGCAAGAATTAGACCTACAATTGCCATACTCATTCCGAAAATAAATGCATTTTGCACACCTTGCGTGAACGCTGGCAACATATTAGCCGGATCGGCTGGATCAGCCACAGTCTTCATATAACTCTTAGAACCTGCAGACATAATGCTGACAGCTAATGCAGTACCGATCGCACCAGCAACCTGCTGCAATGTATTCATGATCGCTGTACCATCAGGATATAATTCTAGCGGCAGCTGGTTAATTCCGTTGGTTTGTGCAGGCATAAATACCATCGACACACCAATCATAAGCGTACTGTGAAGTACGATTACGAATACGACTGTAGAAGCTACAGTAATACTGGAGAAGAACCATAAAGCTGTAGCAGCAATAATCAGGCCTGGAATAACAAGCCATTTGGGACCGTATTTGTCGAACAGACGACCCATGATTGGGGACATCAGTCCGTTAATAATTCCCCCTGGAAGTAGCAGCAAGCCTGCCTTGAACGCTGTATATCCCTGACCCTGTTGAAGATACATTGGAAGAATCAACATGGATGATAGAATAACCATCATACAAATAAATACCATAGCCACACCAATGGAGAACATTGGATATTTAAAAGCACGCAGATTAATCATAGGCTGCTTCATCTTCATTTGGCGCAAGCCGAACAATAAGAGTGATACTACACCTACTACGATAGCTATGATTACTTTTGGACTTCCCCAACCGGCTTCTTCACCGGCACTGCTGAAACCAAACACGATTCCACCAAACCCGATCGATGATAATGCTATGGAGAGGATGTCGATCTTCGGCTTCGTAACCTTCGTTACGTTCTGCATGAAGAGGATCCCGAATATCAACGCGATCACCAGGAAGGGCAGAGACAGCCAGAAGATCCAGTGCCAGCTAAGACTTTCAATTAGAAGTCCGGCAATAGTAGGACCGATCGCTGGCGCTACCATGATAACCAAACCAATCATCCCCATCGCGGCACCACGTTTTTCAGGAGCAATGATGATAAGGATCGTATTGAACATAAGCGGTAATAGAAGCGCTGTACCCATTGCTTGTACCACACGCGCTGTTAATAGGAACTCAAAGCTAGGTGATACTGCAGCTAGAAACGTTCCTAGTATTGAAAAACATAATGCAGCAACAAACAACTGTCTAGTCGAGAACCACTGAAGCAGCATACCCGAAATCGGTACTAGAATACCCAGTGTAAGCAGATAAGCTGTCGTTAACCATTGTGCTGTTGCTGGAGTGATTTGAAGGACATTCATAAGATCACTTAAAGCTACATTTAGTGCGGTTTCACTGAACATTCCGATAAATCCTGCAAGTAGTAATGATACTAGAATCGGAATGGTTTTAAACTTCTTTACTTCCTTTTGTTGCTTTCCTTGCATAGTTGCTTCCACTCTTAATCCCCCTGATGTTCTTATCTATTGTCTCTCTCTAACCAAGTATTGCTGGGATAATCTTCGCCGCCGCGAGAAGCGGCTGTTCATCCCGTAAAGTCAGCGTCTGAAGAAGCGCTCCTTCAAATAATGAGACTACTACTGAAGCCTTATCGGCTGCAGTGTTGCCCTCCACACCTTCTTCCAGAAGGCGTTTCTTGATCACATCCTGCAAGTCCATAAACACAGATTTACATGCAGTCCGCAGCTCCTCACTAATACAAGAGGTCTCCGCCGCTAACCAAAAACTGAACGGAACGATCCCCTCAAATGAAGATTCTACTGCTTCCATAGCCATTCCGAGAATAAAGTCCTCCATTGCTTCAGCTGCACTATTGCTGCTCTCCATATGACAGTTCAGCTTCTGAGCGACTGTTAGACTATTCCGGTTAATGCATGTTAAAGCCAGCTCTTCTTTACCGTGAGGGAAGTAGTAATAAAGGGATCCCTTCGGTGAATCGCTGTCTTTAATAATCTGATTTAGTCCTGTTGCATGATATCCCTGAGAAAAAAATAATTTCGAAGCGGTGTCCAGAATCGCCTCTCGCGTATTCGGCTTGTTCGACAAGCTGACACTTCCTTTGCATTATAACAATTGGTCTACATAATAAAACCATATTTTTAAGAGATATGTCAACATATAAATTACTTAAATTCAAAGTAATTTGGTGGAAGTAAGGTAGCAGGCTTACCAACATCTGCTCAGTACATCTTGTTCACCCCATCGGACTCAGATGCAGCTATTTTTGATAAAACTGGCTTTTAGACACATTATCGGACCTGTGTGACACTATTTCACTAAAATGGAGTACTTTCTATCTATTTTTGAGCACCTAGCTGCATTGGAGTCTGATAGTTCACCTTCACCGAGAAAATATTCAAGCCTCTCGCCCACCTTATCCGCCCGAAATTATCTACTTCCCAATCCCTCATCCTCAGCGTATACTATAATTATTCCAATGAGAAAGGTGTGAATTTATGCAGGACGTGCCTAAAGGAATTCCACGGCCATTAGTAAAGACTAATCAGGCGTTTATCGTCATTTCAGTAATATTAACATGGCTAACAGGACAGCACTGGATCCTAGCGCTGCCCTTGTTCGCCGGATTGCTTGGCCTCTTGTTCGGTTACAATCCCATTATTAAGCTCGCTGCTAAGTTTCTGACCAAAGAACGTTCGCACTATGTACTCGAAGACTGGTCACAACAACAGTTTAACCAAACCATTGCTGTCTTCTGCCTAGCAGGTGGTCTGATCAGCTTCTTCGCTGGCTGGACGATTGCTGCTTATATTTTCACAACGCTCGTTGCAGTGGCGGCTACGGTTGCGATTTTTGGTTTTTGCATCGGATGTTTTATCCATTATCAGTGGAGAATGTACAATTACAGACGTAAACAAAGCACAAATTAAATTGCCAAACCCCTAATCCCGTTCTTCTCCAACAACATCCCAACGATGACGAAACTTTAACAATCGTGGATGAAGTGATGGTGCTGCTGATGTCAGCAATAACCGAATCTTTACAATCCACTCTTCAAATGAGGAATATGACGCAAACTGATTTGCCACCTCAGGCGTTAAATACAAAAAAATCGGCGAAGGATAGATTTCAACAAGATGCCGAAGCGCCGAATCGAGCGGAGTATACTTCTTTCGCTTCCCTTCCAAGCTCTCTACCGTGATGAAGCTACGTCCTTGTTCCCTTTTCCACTCATGCAGCCGGTCTTCACGCTTATAATAAGCGCTCACCGGCTCTTTTGTCATTCGTCTCACCGTTTCTTCATGAAGCGGATACAGCACTAGCTTAGTGAAGCGCCGATCTGCTGCAGTCTTTGCTGCGATTTCAAGTTCCTGATCGGTGATATGCTCAAAAGAATCGTAAAACACTAACGTCCCTTTACGTTGTTCAACGGGTGGCTCATAGCCGTAGGGAACATGCTGAATGTCTCTTTTCAATGAAACCCCTCCTGCTTGTTCTATTCATTAATCATATCATGTGACAACGGCAGGGCTATCATTCTTATCTTGCAGCTGAAGACGAACTGTTGATGAAATCCTGAACTTTTGAAATTAGAGTGGGATAAATCAATGGATAAGTTAGATTCGTTGGGATATCAGTAAATCCTTTGATTTCTGCCATCTCATATGGCGGGAGCTCAGCGAATTGTTTCACATTTGCAAAAAATAGCTTTCCATAACTCCCAGGTGCATCATCCATGGTTACCTTATAAATGGTTATCGGGACGATAGAGAATTGCTCCGCTCCCGTTTCCTCAAATAACTCTCTAGCCGCTGCCTGCTCCGGTGTCTCGCCTACTTCTATATGACCTCCGGCAAACTCCCACGTCGAACGATCCTGATGTCTTGCTAAGATCCATTCTTCACCATGCTTAACCATAATAACAACGTATTCTAAATCAACTTCTTTTTCCTTTTCAAGATTAAATAAGCTTACCAGCAATTCGATCCCTCACTTTCCCACTGCTTCAGATACTCCCAGTCTCATCCCATGCTAATTTAAATGCTGCTACGCTCTGAAACCGCTCTTCCCGCTCCAAGCTGACTGCCCGCAAAGCAACATCGTATTGGGCTTGGCTCGCTTCCCATTTTGCAAACGATCGATCGGATGCTCCTCCTAAAAGAACAAATGCAGTGGCTCCCATATTGAATACATTTGTAACTTCATCAATCGGTGCACCTAAAATAAACTCTTCCGGTGACTTGAATCTTGATGAGCCCCAGAAGTTCTCGCCCAGATCATTTACAGTAGGCTTAAGTCTATAAAAATCAATATCACAAATCCTTGTTTCATCGTTTGCAAAATCATACAGAATACTTCCATCATAAAAATCCACTGCTACATAACCCTGCAACTCAACAAGCTCATGAAACGAAAAGATCACGTCTAAGGACGCTAAACGTTGTTCAACAGATAAATGCTTATAGCGGTAAAAAGGCGACTCCGGATGGCTCAGCTTAGCTTCACCCGCAAAAAGCCAATGTGAATGTAAACATTCACCTGTAAACCATTCAAATACCGCTGCATACCCCGTCCCAACTTCAAAATGTGACACCAAATGGATCAGCGAGTTAGATTCAAGTTCGTTATACAACGGGATAGCTTCAATTAAACGGCTAACAGCATCCAAGGGATTCCCGTCGAAGGTCAAAGGCTTTGCCCCAGCAAATTTCACAAAAAACTTCTGCCCTTCCTTCTCCACACCAAAAGAAAGATTTCCAGAGTCCTGCTGGTCAAACACTTTAAACACCATACCTAGCTTTGTTAACCATGCAAAATCATAAGGCTCCTGCAATTGAAAAGTTACCGCGTCAATTTCATATGTATATTTTTTTTCGCTCAACTGTACCTCCGCATTTACTAATTTAAGTTAGTTCTATTTTCATAAAGATTCCGGCGATGGTTGTTTCCTGTGGACCGGTTCTTTTGACAATCTCATATGGCTTAAATCCTAACCTGGAATATAATAACATCCCTTTGGTATTTACATTATGACAAACTAGATGTAACTCATGAAGCTGTAAGTCCTCTTTAGCAGCAGCCAGCATGGTATGGATCAAATACTCCGCGGCTCCTTTACCTCTATAATCGGGTGAAATAATAACATTCCCTAGCCAGTACAACTCTTGTTCTTGTTGGTAATATAAATTGGCGTATCCGATGACTTGGTCGTGTTCATTTAGAATCACTGTTTGCTTATCCCGGCCTTGTGCAGCCTGCTCTAATTGTTCAGAGGTAAGTGGATATTCCAGCTTGGGCGACATAAAGAACACTTCCGTTGAATCTTTAGGAAAAGCACATATTGTGGCATAGTCTGTAGATACTGCTTTTCGATAACTGTATTTCATTCCGTTTCCTTCCTTCTTAACTTCATTCATGTTCTTGTTCGATATTTAATCACTAGAATAATAACCAGCAGCACAACACATAGGGACATCGTATTTGTAATTAGAAAAGCTAAACCTACTCCCGTAACCGCCAAACTGATCGCGTAAGCTTCCATTAGACTAATCCCGAGCAGCATTAGCAAATACGACTTTAAGTTTAAATCGGCTACGGATTTGGATTTCAAGATCTGAACAATCTGAGGAATCCAACCTAAAGACAGGATCACTCCACCTATTAATTGCATGACTGCAAACATAACAGCACCTCCACGGATTGTATTACTGTTGTATTCCGGGCGGCTCAGTCTGGTTCCAATTTATGTCAAAATAACTGAAGCTTACTATAGGCATAAGAGGCGGCACCAATAGTACCCGCCCGATTCCCAAGCTCTGCTTGAACAATTTTACACTTACTGCTGGATAGCTTCAATGCATGCTGACTTACTGTTTCTCTTACAGGTTGGAGCAATTTATCGCCCGCAGCAGCCATCCCTCCACCTACAATAATTAGATCAGGATTGAGAATATTCACCACATTTGCTAATCCAAATCCAAGGATAGTGCCGGTCTCCTGCATAACCTCAATGGAGAGGGCGTCTCCGAGTTCGTAAGCTTCAGATATCATTAACGCGGTAATTAGCTCTTCCTGAGCATTCGTCCACGTCTGAATCATACTGGTTCGGCCTTCCTTTAGCTTCTCTTTAAACGTATTCACCATGCCAATAGCGGAGACATATCTACCTAGGCAACCCGAGCTCCCGCATTTGCAGGGACGTCCGTTTCTGTACATATTCATATGTCCGATTTCACCAGCGCTGTAGGCCGTACCGTAGATTACTTTTCCGTCGTTCACGATACCCGATCCTAATCCTGTTCCCAAGGTAATCAGAACCAGATTGTTGTAACCTCTACCTGCGCCTTGCAGCCATTCTCCATAAAGATTAACCCTCACATCATTATCAATAAAAACAGGAAAGTCATAGAACGCACTCATCTCGTCAACAACATGTACATGCTCCCAATCCGGAAAATTCGGCGAGAAAAAAGAAACTCCAGCAACCGGATCTAATAATCCGGGCACTCCGATTCCCATACTTACTACTAAATCAAATGAAATATTTGCTTCAACAGTAATCAGACGTACAGCTTCTCTAATCCGTCCCAGTACATGTGATGGCCCTTTAGCTGCCTCAGTAGGTGTAGATATTTCTTTTACAGCTATAAAATCGGTGTCGTATATTCCTGCTTTGATATTCGTTCCACCGAGATCAATCCCAATAATATATCGTTTCATAAGAACCTCCAGAATTAGAAATAACTTACCCTTTCATTATGAATGCCTGAAGGCTGAAACTATAGAGTAAACATACAAGTTATATGATAAAGTTCCAACATTTCTATTACAAATGACTTCTACTAACTGTCGCTTCTATTTCGGCTAACATCAGTCTGTTCACACCCATCTTAATCTGATTCTCGGTGAGATTGGAATAGCCTAGTAGAAACACTGGGCCCTTAGGTTTGCTCTCCAGAAAATAAGAAGATGCAGGATATACGCGAACACCGTACCGTAGCGCCACTTCAGCAATGCGATTCTCCTCGGCATTCGACTCCAACTCTATCAATAAATGCAGTCCGGCTTCCTCGCCATAATATCGCACACGACTTCCAAATTCAGTATTCAAACTGTTTACGAGACAGGCTCTGCGTGAGGCATACAGCTTTCCCATCTGCGTAACATGCCTTGCATAGTGACCATTCTGAATAAATTCTGCTAACGCTTCCTGGTCCAGAGCAGAAGACATTCGATCTGTAATCCATTTAACAGCTAAAAAAGGCTGAAGCAAAGTCGGAGGCAACACAACATAACCTATCCGCAGAGAAGGAAATAATACTTTACTAAAACTGCCTACATAAATAACTCGCCCCTCAGTATCTAGACCAGCAAGCGCGGATAATTTCGGACCCTCGTACCTATATTCACTGTCATAATCGTCTTCAATAATAAAAGCATGATTCGCTTTCGCCCAATCCAACAACTGAACTCTTCGCTTCAAAGACAGCGTTGTCCCTGAAGGGAACTGGTGAGAAGGAGTAACATAGACTAGCTTTGGCGTTTTTTTAAGATTACCATCTTGATCGTTATCACTGTTTGTTTGGAATTGTTCTACACAGATGCCATCTTGATCTACCTTAACAGGTAAGACCTCTACCCCAGCAAAAGAAAAAATTTCACGTACAACGCTATGTGATGGATCTTCAACAATGACATGGTCACCTTTAAACAAGAATATCCTCGATAAAATATCGAGCGCTTGCGTAGCCCCAGACGTAATCACAATTTGTTCCGGAACAACGGGCATAGACCGTGTGGAACGTAATAAACGTGCAATCTCTCGACGCAATCCCAGTGAACCCTCCGCAGGACCATAACCTAACGTATCCGGTGAAGCGCGGCGGCAAGCATTCATAAGGGCCTTTTGCCATTGATCCATAGGAAACGCGTCCCAAGCAGGAACACCATGTCGAAAATCGCAAAACACCGGATTCAAATGATCCACTTCTCTAGTAGACGGAGGGTTAAGCGCAAGGAAATCAGGTCCCTTCGTTACAAAATTGTAAGGGTTCTCATAAACCTTTGTCACTTTCTCTTCCAACGTCAACTCCGCAATAAACGTTCCCGCTCCTTTTCTCATCTCCAGATACCCTTCTGCCTGTAGCAGCTCATAGGATTGAAGGATCACGCTTCTGGATACGCCAAGCTGATTAGCTAAAGTTCTAGACGGAGGCAGGGGGTCACCCCCGCTTAAAGCTCCTGAATGGATAGCATTTCGAACTTGCTCGTAAATTTGACGGCTAAACGGAATCTGTCGTTCTTTATCGATTGTGATCAGCAAATCATGCTTCATAAGAGGTCCTCCCCTTCTGTCCCGACTTTTGTTCAAAAATAAAGGGTAAGCATTTTTACGAGTAGTGCTGCGGAAACAGAGCCTAGAATCACGAGGAGCAGCGGAATTTTTCTAATTAATACCAGTATAACAGCGACAGTCCCTGATGCGATACCCACAAGATTAACATCTGGGTCTACCTGAATGATTCCAGGTACCGTTAGGGCACTAAGAACTGCTATAGGCAAATACTCCAGCAACGCTTGAACTTTGGAGGGTCCATTCGAATGATTTGTAAGTAGCAAAGGCACAAAACGAAATAAAAATGTTATAACAGCCATACCCACAATGATTAAGATAGTCATAGGGATACCCCTTTCTCCGCTTGAACTCGCACTCTAAACAAGGTGCCCACTACCATGCCGATTATCATAGCTACAAGGATCGAAGAGTTTCCCAGCAAGGGGTGTAGCAGCCATGATGATCCTGCAGCTGATATACATATAGCCATATTCGGTAAGCTGCCTTTCAATTGAGGTACAACAAGTGCAATCAGCAAGGCGTATAATGAAGTGTTTAGCGCCGGTAAATAAAAAGCTGGAATATAGGAAGCAAGGGTTATCCCTGAAGCCGTAGCTATCAGGTTAGCGACATAGGGAGGGATTTGTAAGCCCAGCAAATAAGGAAGCTCTAGGGGTTGGTTAGTTTTTTCATTCACTGATTTAGGGTTTGCTTTCTCTCGAGTGAGCATACTAACTGCGTATACCTCTTCTGTTAAACTAAAGCCAATCCAGGTTCGCGCAAGATAGCTAATATTACGATTCAACTGCCCTCCAAAGGATAAGCTGATAAACAAATATCTTAGGTTAATGATCAGCGTAAGCAGTAAAATGACTGGAGCGGCTGCTCCTGCGGCAAGCATTTTTACACCTATAAATTGACTAGCCCCCGCAAATACTAGCGCTGACAATAAGAATACCTCCAGACTACCGAGACCTAACCCCTTACCGACCAATCCAAACGTAAAGCATGCAGGGATAAATCCTGCAACGATTGCGACGGAATCTTTAAGCCCTGTTCTAAACAGTTCTTTCTGATCATTCATAAGTTTCTCTCTCCCTTATCGTTGTCCTAGAGAGAGCATACTTGGATACCGATCCAGTGAAAATGACCGCATGGGTGCGTATGTACCATACCAATTTCTATTCTCATAAAAAAGACCGCCCTCTAAGAGAACGATCTTTAATGAAGCTTTATACCTCCAGTGGACTTTCAACAATCTCGTTAATTTCCTGTACGATCTGCGATCTAATCTGATCTAATCGATTAATGTTCACGGTAGAAGCATAAATTTGCTTTAACGCATCAAGGAATACCTTTGCGTCTGTCAGATGCTGTGTGGACTGTTTCATGGTGCTGGAGTACCGTTCTTTAATGCCGGCTATAGCTTCGGAGAATTCTTCATCTGTACCAGGTTGTATACAACGCGAATACATATCGACAATCTCATCAGTGACACGATCTGGATAATACTCATGTGGAGCCGTGCTATCAAAAATAGCAAATCCAAGCTCACGCACAATAATCATATCAAGGCTATTTGGATCGAAGCCACAGTGGTAAATTTCAACATCGTAGCCACGCTTGATGCCTTCAGCCGCTATTTTTTTCAACAGTGTAGATTTTCCGGAGCCCGCACGTCCTTTAACCAAATATCTTTTTAATCCTGCGGTTAGATTAGGAACAAAATCCACTGCCCCCTTAGGCGTCGCCGCCCCTAAAAAACGATGATCTATCCGGCTGGAATGTTCAGATTTCTGATCATCATACAAAAGCTTAATATACTCTTGTGTCAGCTCATCAGCTGCTTGAAAATTCATTGTCGCGATATATATCGCTTCCCATTCGTCATGAATGCGAAGGGCTTCAGCAAAACCAGCGTAAGCAAAATCATGCTCTTGGCTGATTGCTGCAACTAATTTATCGATTTCCAACTTGTGCTGGCTTAACTGAAACAGATCAACCGCTTGCTCCAAATCCACGAACACGATAGTCTCTTCAGGAAGATCAGGGTTAATTACACGCGGAGCAGCTCCATCCACAATTCCTATATTTAATTTAGGAATAATCACACCGTCGAATGAATCGTTATCTGATGCAGTGTGGATGAACCAAATCTCATAGCCTTGTTGATTAAACTGCTCTCCGATTTCTGCAATCAGCTTGGTCTGCCCCGTTCCGGGACCTCCTTTTAATACAAACAGACGTGTTAAACTTTGCAATGACGACTCATAGAGATTGTAAAAGCCGTGAGCCGTATTGCCGCCAGCAAAGAAATTCAGGATTGTTCCGTTCATAATCGCACACCTTTCCGGGCTAATGTCATGGTTCATAATTCATCGTATTATTGACCGCTGGGAAAGGTGACACTTTAAGTGAGATGTGGTCTTACTTCATAAAATGATCCATAAATCTCTTAATGACTGGAACATCAGGAGGTGACAACTCGCTAGGCAATTCTCCATAATTAAAAAAACGGACTTCTTGTACTTCAATTCCATCTTCTTTAAGCGCACCGTCAAATTCCGTACTTAGATAAGCGGCTACTACATTATATACTTCATCACCGTTTGGATATTTGTAATAAAGTTCTTGTCCAGAGAACATGTCAAACAATTCAAGTCCTCTGGCTTGTAAACCTGTCTCCTCAAAAAGTTCCCTTTTAGCAACCTCTTCCAAAGTCTCCCCAAGCTCCATCGAGCCACCTGGCAATCCCCAGCAACCGTTGTCTGTTCTACGTTGTAAGAGTAATTGCTGTTCGCTACACAACAAAACACAGGCTCCTGCCATAATAAGCGGCCTGGTACCTACCTGTTTTCTTAGCTCCATAATATAATTACTCATCAAACATCACCCTCTCTCCTTAATGGCTTATATTTTTTTGTTCTTTTCCAGAAATTCATCTTCAGTAAGTCCAGATCCGATCATCATCCTACCAATAATAATTGCTGTAATCTATATCTCGCACAATACACTCCGGAAAGAAGTTATTTTAGTCTATTGATATACTTAAATGCTGTTGAAGTTTTGAATAATCATAAATATCCACAACTGCACCGTGTTCAAAATTAGGTTTAAACAAAAACTCAATGATTTGTTGTGCTGTTTCCTGTGCTGTTGTGAGCATCCCAGTTTCCTTAACTACCTCAAATATCTCTGCCGATGGAAATGTTGATTTATCCTGGCTTCTAGCCTCTCTTTGCAGATTGGTATCAATCATTCCTGGCCAGATCGATACAATTCCAACTGGTGTTTTGGAGTGATTTTGTTCTAGTCCCACACACTGTGAAAAAACATCTAGCCCAGCTTTTGCTGCTGAATACAAACTCATGCCAGGATGATGATTCTTAGCAGAAGAGGATGATATATTTAAGATTCTTTTGTCGATTAGATGACCATTCGTATGCTTTATAAACATTGAGGTTAGTATAATAGGAGCTAATAAATTCACATTTATATTTCCCGTTATTTCATCAACCCTAGCTGCATCAATAAATGAGACAGGAGCAATCATTGAAGCGTTATTAATAAGGTAGATTCCCTCCGCTTTTGACACGTTAATAGAATTGAAAATACTTCCCATCAGAGATTCAATCAGATGAATGTGATTCAAATCAAATTCATAATAGGTTATATTACTACTTTTGCTTACTAAACTCTCATTTCTTTCACGTGAGATACAAAACAGATAGTGATCAGGAGAGACTAGTTGCTCTGCTATTGACTCTCCAATTCCTCTTGAAGCTCCTGTAATAATGAAGTATTTCATAAGGGCAATCCTCCTCGATTTGTAACCTGATACTAATACCAACTACTAGAGTATCACATTTAAAGAATCACCTTGTCAAATCCATCCATTCCGTGCATGTTCTACCTAATATAAAAAAAGCTACCTCATGGTAGCTCTATGAATCTTGATTACTAGATGTTTATTTCGTATTTGGAACATGAAAACCATTGTTTTGCGCGTAATTTTCAATACTCCAGACGCCGATTCCCTGCTCTCTTGCTTTATCCTGAATAGCTCTAAATTGATCTACGTATTTCGTATTAGGTGCAAATACATATGCCACACGTGCATAACCCTGCTCTAGCAGAAGCTCATTAAACATTTTGCCATCGATATAGAGATAACAGAGTAGACGACCATATTTATCTCGTTCTGATACATCCAGTTCAATTTGCACATCTTTATTGGTAAGCATCTTTTTGGCATAATCAGAGGCTTCTATCGAAAATGGTTGTGGCTCAGGAATATTCGGATTAACGGATTCAGGAGTATCAACTAGTAACAATCGAATAGTTTCTTTTTTACCGTCGATCGTCAGCTTCATGGTGTCACCATCAACTACCCGTGTTACCTTAGCATCTAGTAAACGTCTATTGTCCTCTACTGTATTCTTTGCGGTAGCATCAGATTTAGGGCTAGGACTTGTTGTTATAGATGGAGCTTGATCTGGAGTAGACTGCACGGTGAAAGTGCAAGCGGTAGCTGTTCCGAGTATGAGGGTGATGGCTAAGCAGATTTTTAATAGATACGTTTTACTCATGGATAAACCTCTTTCTTATACATATGTAATAGCTTCATGGGGTCTAATTAAAATAAAGCAAAACCGTGAAAAACACAAGTTTGTATTACTTAATATAGAAAACAACGACAACTATGCACCAGAAAAATAAGATACATGGCTGTCGCTGTTTTTTTCAAATTATAATCTCCATTAACCACCCAGCTTAGCTTCTGCTACGTTTAAGTTGGAAATTTTTATTTTGATTATGATCGATAAGAAAGCAAGCAGGGAAAAAATAATGCCAATCCAAATGAGTTCATGTATACCTAAGCGAGAAATAAACCAACCACCGATAGAAGTACCTATTGTAATTCCAAGATTGGAGAATGAAATAAACAAGCTATTACCGAATTCGGGAGCTTCTTTCGTCTCGGTCGTTAACCATGATTGACTGATAATGAGTCCGCCGGAATGCACTACCCCCCAAATAATTATGATAATAACCATTGGAATGAAATAAGATCCTAGAAAATAAACGAAGAAGTAAGTTACCGCATAAAGCAGAGGAAACATGATGACGGTCTTTGGAATGCTTTTATGTAAAAGGCCCCCAAATAAAAAATTCCCAAAAATCATGACTATACCAAAGGCCATTAACATGATACTAATCCATGACCCATTCATATGTGTTACTTGACCAAGATACTCAGCAAAGTAACTATATACAGAAAACATCGCTGCAAAGATAAAAATAACTGTCACTATATTTAACCATAATAAGGGTTTGCGTAATATACCAAGCTGCTTGCCATAAGACATTTTTTCTTTAACAGGCATGGAAGGAAGCCAAGCGAGTATCCCTAAAAAGGCAATTATACTTACAACAGCACCAAACAGGAAAGCAACTTCTAACGATATTTTGTCTGCGAGATAAGAAGTCAAAGGCACACCGAAAGCAAACCCGACTGTGATTCCGGCGAAAACCTTTGTAACAGCCTTAGTACTCTTTTCTGGTGGGACAAATTGAGCAGCGGTCACAAGAGCAACTGAAAAAAAGACGGGATGAAATATAGCTGCAATAATACGGAAAATAAGCATTACTTCAAACATGGTCGTATAAGCATACACAATGTTTGAAATCGCAAAAATAAGTACAGCCGTTAATAGAATAACTTTACGATTAATACCAGAAGCCAGTAATGTTAGAAATGGACCAGAAATGGCAACGACTAAAGCAAATATACTTACAAGCCATCCAGTCTGTGAAGTCGTTATATTAAATTTATGAGTTATCTGTGGTAGAACACCTATAATCCCCATTTCCGTAGTGATAATACCAAATACACCTAAAGCCAGAATAATGATAAGCAACGGGTTAATCTTTTTCATTTTTAAAACAATCCTCCATTTATATTCACATATATAGATTTGTAGATATGAATTATCAAAAAAAATCTTCCCTCCTCTCATTTATAGTTTCTGTTTAATATACTCGGAAAACTCCTGAATTGTCTTCTCATTCCGACGATAATACGTCCACTTCCCAATCCGCTCAGATTCCAACAAACCAGCTTTTTGCATAGTCAACAAGTAACTCGAGATAACAGACTGTGCAAGTCCCGCTTTAGCTTGAATATCTCCCACGCATATACCAATTCGAAAACTCAGGCCTTGTTGTAAATAAGGCTTTTCATCAAAGAATTCCTCTGGAGTTTTTAACCACATCATAATTTGACTACGTGTCTCGTTAGATAAAGCTTTAAATATCATTAAAGGTTCCATGCGTTTCATTATATCTACTTTTATAGATTTGTAAATATAAAAGTTATTTAGTGCATGAGAAATTTCCAAATTAACCAGCAAAGCAGTACGGATACCCACGAAATAAAACCGAAAATCATCACGATTTTGTTTTCGCTCCATCCGTATTTTAAGCTGAAATGGTAATGAATCGGAGCCATTCGGAACAGCCGCAGCTTAGTTCGTTTATAGTACCAAACTTGTAATATGACCGACAACTGCTCTGCAAAATAGACGAAAAACAAAATCGGAATCAAGAGCTCGACCTTCTCAATGACAGCTAAAATGGAGAGGGAGCCACCGATCGCCAGTGATCCTGTATCGCCCATAAAAGCTCTTGCCGGATAAATATTATAAAGGAAAAGCCCAAGCAGACAGCCGATCATGACAAGGGAAAATGTCTGCACTTCAGGTTTGTCCGAAATCATAAAAAAGAAAAAATACGTCGGAATGGCCACATTGATCAGTAGCCCATCAAGACCGTCCGTAAAATTGATGGCATTTGCGGAGCCCACCACAAACAGCAAAATGATTCCGACATAAAGATACAAAGGCAATTGCAAATATTGCCCTTGAAATAACCCAATATCGCCCGTCAAGCCGAACGAATGGAACAACACATACAAAATGGATCCAGTAAAAATAAATTGCAACACTAGCTTAGTGCGGCCGGTGATGCCGGAAGGATTTTGCCAAAAAGCCTTTTTGAAATCATCCAGAAATCCGACTGAGCTGAACAACAAAAACGTGACGCATAAGAGTAACATTAGAGGTCCGGGATGAAACTGTAACGAGATCGCTATCCCGATAAGCAGGACCAGCCCTGCCATAAGCGGTGTACCACGTTTGGCCTGATGATCTGCTGGTAGCTCGGAGCGAATCGGCTGCGTTAACCCCAGCCTGTGTAGCGTCCAGATCAACAGCGGCGTAAACATCGCCACTAGAAGAAAAGACAGGCCGGAAATAGCCATAATTCCAAACATATAACAAACTCCCCTCTTTGAAAAGTATCATTTTAACATTTCCACTCCAAGTGTTCCTACTTTTGAACCTAACCCACACTCACAAAATTGTTTTGAGAGTTATTAAGATCGCTTGAATTATGTAAAGTAAAGTTTTATCCCTCTCACTTGTATCTTTAGTAAAATGATATATGTAAATAAAATTTTGAAAAAGAGAAAGTATTCTGTTTTTATTTCCTATTTTCGCTCCTCATTAAAAAATACTTCCGTTCAATAAATGAAGGACTGCCTATCGGCAGCCCTTCATTTATTGAACATTCTTCACCTTCCAGTAATCGACAATTATTATCCCAAATAGAATAGAATGGTCCGATATCAAGCTTTAACCTTAACCATAACAATAAATACAGTACTTCCTTTTAAAAATTCAGTTTCCCGGCTAAATCCCAATTTCTCATACAAACGTATCGCTCTTTCATTAAACTTTGCCACTGTCAGACGTTTTGAGCTTTTCCCGAACATTGAATCCATTTTACTTAGAACAGCTGTGAAAAATAGAGTCCCATTTCCCTGTCCTGTAAACTCTGGTCTCATCCCTAATCCAATATCTATAAACCCCTGAGAATATGTATATGACTTATTTGGAACCTGCGCTGAGCTTCCTGTACAGAAGAACCCTACTAACTCTTTATTATCATCAAATATGGAAAAATATGATTCAGCAAGCATTTCACTTATGGCTTCAGGCGTTTGTTCATTGTTGTAAAAATCATAAGGTTGTTCATATCGCCAGCTTAATATATTCCTAGCAGTATCAACATTCAGCTTTTCCATGTAAAGTTTCATTTCGCACCACCTTATGTTCAAAATCAATAGGCACCTATGAGTCTAACTCCGTTAACTCCCGAAGGATTTTCTCTACGTCACCTTCAGGATTTAACGCTTTGATCATCTCTTTTGTAATAGCTGCACCCTCATAAACTTGTGCAACAACCTCTAAGGGGAGTGTGAGTTCAAAATAACCTTCGGCAAATTCCACAAAATCCTCAGCTGTGCGGAAAATAGTCCCTAGCAAAAAGTCCGAACCATCTTCTGTCCCCGCTGGAATCTCTACCTTCCCCTTTTTCCACGTCAAGTCATTATTTTCACGCCAAAAACAAAAAGTAACATCATCCTTAGCTATCGCCTCATCTTCAAGAATAGACAACAGTGAGGTGGGGACTTCTTCATAGATTCCTGGCCAAACTTCATGTTCGTCGTGCGCATATGGACTTACTTCGGATTCATGATCAAAACCTTTAATTATCGTTCCTTGAGGTACAAAAATAATAAACAAATTATCACCTGAGCCATTATCGATCGATGCTAGAGAAACATTCTTATCAAATTTAGAATCAAAACTATGATAGCGAAGCCATTCCTCTGAACATAGGACAATATTTAGAGAAGCAAGTATTTTCATGAGTTTTTTTAAGTTTTCGGGTGCTGGTAAAATATCTAACACATTCATCTATGATTCCTCCCCATACTAGTTATTAATGATTTTAGCATATTGATGAATTAGGAGTGAAAAAAAAGACTACCCAAAGGTAGCCTTTCCAACATAACAAGACACTAGCTTAACTTAAGATCCTGCTCCCTTATATCTTCTAACGCCATAACTCCAAGCTAACAGACCAATTCCAAGGAATATCGCACCTACAACTGGCGTCATAAGAGCAAGGTTTGTCATCTCTTCTCGCTGTAGGAAGAGCGCTGCCGGATAGACTCCGACGAATGCAAACGGTATGATCCACGTGAGTAGTACCTGAATAGCCCGATTGTAGATCGTTACCGGATAACGGCCATAGGTTTGAATGTTGTACATTAACGGAAGAATGCCCGTAGGAGCATCCGAATAGAAAGACAATGAAGTCAATGTTGTATAAATCCCAGTATAGATGGCGACGGCACTTAACGTAAGAATGATCAGAGCCGGTATCGTCCACCATTCAAAGGGAAGACCCAGATTACTGCCACTAATGGCCATAATAATAATACCTATGAAAGAGCCCATTAGTGCTGGTGGATCAACATTTTCCAAAAAGATCTGGAACAAATTATGCGCTGGGCGTGTCAGAATACGGTCCATCTCACCTTTAACGATGTACCGCTCACTAAATCCCCATAGATTCACAAAACAACTAAACACCCCAAAAGGCACCATAAAGAATCCATACACGAACACTACTTCGTTCTGATTCCAACCGCCTAGGCTATCCGTATGCATGAAAATCACCAGAATAAAGATAAAGTTGGTGGCCTGAAAAAGTAAATCTGATATGACCTCTACCCAAAAGTCTGCACGATAGGTGAGCCGGGACTTCATATAGTTCTTGATGTATTCAATTAATAATCCAAGGTAATACACGTTTCCTCAACCTCCCTGCACGAAGAGACGCTGCCGCGCCGCATGATATAACCAGACAATTGGAATCAGTAAGGCCAGGAACCAAGCGATCTGGATCCCCAGTACATTCCAAATCCCAACCCCTTGCACTCGTCCCGTAAACACTGAGCCCGGCAAGTAAGTAATCGCCTGAAACGGCAGCACCTTAAGTATAGAAGATAGCCAGTCCGGAAACAGACTGATCGGCACGATCAGACCGGAGAACAGATCAACAATTACCCGCTTCATTCGCATCATGCCCTCATTATTCTCAACAAAGAAGGCCGAGAGCCCCGTAATAATATTGATCTGTGAATTAATCAAAAAGCTGAAAAAGAGCATTACAAGAAAACCCGCCCAAGCAGATGGTGCTGTCGGTAATTGAACCGGGAACAACAACATCGCTATAGCCATACCGGGAATCATAAATAAGAGGAAGCGGAACATGCCCTCTCCGAGTCCTTGCATCATTTTGACTAAGACATAGTTATAAGGCCTTATAAACTGAATAGCGATGCTTCCGTCTCGTATATCCGTAGAAATCTCACGATCTAGATTATTAAAATAAAACGCACGAGCCATCCAAGAAACAGCAACATAAGACGTCATTTGCGTTGCGGTAAAGCCACCAAGTGAGTCCCCATTCCCATAGATGGCCATCCATGTGAAATAGTTAACCCCGATATTCAGTGAATAGATAAGAATACCTGAGTAGTAGTTAATCCGATAAGCAAGCATGGTAAGGAAACGGATGCGTATAAAATCCAAGTACGCCCCAAATAGTAATCTCCGACTATTCTCTGGAGGACCACCTGAAGTCGAACCTCCTGAGGACGAAGACATAGCTGTTGCAGCATTAAGCTTATCAGACATGTAAAGCCTCTCTTTCATCCTTCAGAGCGGCAGCTTGTTTCTCTGGTTTATCCGCAGACCCGGATTGATAAATACTGCGAACAATATCGTCCGTATTCGTCTCAATAATTTTGATATCAGTAATGTCAGCTTTCCCTACTACCCGTCCCAAAACATCGGAAACATTTATATCCAGCGGTATCCAAACCGATGCTCCAAGATCGTTCTCTGCAGACCAAGTAACCGGCATCCCTTCAGTCCAAAGCTCAAGCAGTTGCCGTTTCGTTGCATTCCCGAATTGAAATTGAACTTCACGTCCGGTTCCCCAACGTTGCTTCAGGTCTTCCAGTCCTCCGTCATAAATGATACGGCCATCATCAAGCATAATCACCCGCGAACAAAGGGCTTCAATGTCTTGCAAATCATGTGTAGTCAGCAGGATGGTTGTCCCATGCTCACGGTTCATATCTTTAAGAAATTCACGGATCTCTGATTTCACCACAATATCTAAGCCAATGGTCGGTTCATCCAGAAATACAATCGACGGATTATGAAGCAATGCTGCTACTAATTCACAACGCATCCGCTGACCGAGACTAAGCTTACGAACGGGACGATTCAGTAGTTCTTGCAGCTGCAAGCGTTCGACCAATTCATCAAGCCGTTTCTTGAAGTCTTGTTCAGATACCCGGTATACCTTGCGCAGCAGCTGGAAGGATTCAATGACCCCAATGTCCCACCATAGCTGGCTGCGTTGCCCGAACACCACACCGATATTCTTCACGAATTTCTCGCGCTCCAAATAAGGAACATAACCACCCACCGAAAGATTTCCTGAAGTGGGTACGAGAATACCCGTGAGCATCTTGATCGTAGTTGATTTTCCAGCACCGTTCTCACCGATATAACCACAAATCTCACCTTCGGGAATGGAAAAGGATATATCCTTCACCGCAGTTACTTCCGTATATTCCCTTTTAAACAAATCAGCGAAGGCCCCTTTGAGACCTTCGCGGTTTTTTTGCACTTTGAATGTTTTACGTAAGTCTTGTACTTGAATAGCAGTCATATTGTACCTCACTAAGCTTAAAGTTGGGTTCCAGTAACCCATTATAATAGAAGAAGTGCAAAAGCACTACCTCGATTTTTACTTAGCCAGTCTTCCTGCGATTGGATTTGTATCTTTTACTGCCTCTAAATGTCCTGAACGAGCCACTTTGGTACGCAAGTATTTCTCATTAAACGAAGATACATCTCCCCATAGCGCTACTCTTTTCACAGCGTTCATTCCAGCTGCCTTAAGAGCTTCCAGTTTCTTCGGATTGTTCGTAATTAGTGTGACTGGTTTATGACGTAGATGTTGAAGAACACTAATCGCTTCTTCATAATTTCTAGAATCATCAACAAAACCCAACTCCAAATTAGCCTCAACTGTATCGTATCCTTCTTCTTGTAAAAGATACGCTAAAGATTTACTGAACAGTCCAATGCCTCTGCCTTCATGGTTAGCCAGATAAAATAACGCACCTGAGCCATGCTCTACGATCATTTTCATGGACTGATGCAACTGGAAGCCACAATCACAACGTTTACTTCCAAAAATATCTCCGGTATGGCAAATGCTGTGCATCCGAATTAATGCTTCATCGGAACCCTCGAAATCACCATATACTAACACACTGGATTGTTGTCCATCTGCAAGGCTCATGGATGGTAACTTGGAAATCAAAGCGGCGGTTGCTTCACTGCTGTCCCCTTTAAGAAGCTCTGCATCTGTAGTGTTCAGCCAGTTGTACCATTTAAAGGTAACAGTCTCTCCGTCTAAATTCACAGGTAAAGTAATCGGTCCAACCAATATATTTGTACTGTTTGCTAAAGGAATACGAGTAATTTTATTTTGTAGGATAGAAATAATATCTGGTTTTGTCATGTGTAACACCTTCCTCAATGTTCATCTAGTATAGCTGTAGCTATACATAAGGATCGAATATTAGTTAAAATATAAGTAACTATTTGTAAGTAAGTTTATCATTGTAATATAACTTCGTCAAGTTATAATATATCTTTAAATATTTATAATTACTTTATGTAAGTTTATGATATAATGAATGTTGAGGTGATATTATGAATGATTTCAACATGTGTCCTCGCTTTGAAAAAGCGGTAGACTTGCTAAGTAAACGTTGGGTCGCGCTGATCGTTTTCGTGCTTATGCCAGGTCCACGTCGTTTTGGCGAAATTGAAAGCTGTCTGTCTAATCTAAGTGGTAAAGTGTTATCTGACCGATTAAAAGAAATGGAAATCGAAGGTATTATTGAGCGAACCGTATATCCAGAAATGCCCGTACGCATTGAGTACTCCCTTACTCCAAAAGGTACCGCGTTGGCTCCTATACTAGGTGAAATTGGAAATTGGTCCACAGACTGGATTGAGCTTGGTGTTACAAATTAATCGGCCTCCACTAACTTGAAGAGCCCTTTTTGTTCCGTAAATTCGGCAACAAAAAGGGCATTTTAAGTTCTTCAATGTATTATTGAACTGCTATAAATCCTTCCGTTGAAAACGATACAATCCGATTAAGAATGCCAGTAGCGTATAGAAGATCGCATATACGATAAATGTATTGGATGGGACTGAGGCGAAATTTACTAACCCAAATGAACTACTGGAACCATTAAACATCCCGCTCATTTCGTTAATGCTAAATAATTCAGCAGTCATTCTACGCTGTAATCCATCTACAGGCATTAGTAACGACATTATACCTGTCATATTATTTAAAGTGCTAAGCGCTGCAGGCTCAGATAGTAAAGAATTGCTTACCTTGTCAATCATTCCTCCTAGCCATCCAGCACCATAAAGCATAGTCATAAATACCCCATTCCCAAGTGCCGAAAAGAATCCTGAACCCAGCATAGAAATAGTTATCAGCAACGGTACGATAGAGGCAAAGAGCAGGAAAGATTTGAATAGCGCTAATCCATCTCTCGGAATTGCGGCATGGACTTGAGTAATTAGCAATATAGAAATAAATAAAATAAGCGCATACCCTATCCCCAATGTTACATAACCAAGCCAGCGACCGGCATACCATTTCCAGCGTGGAATGGGTCTTGGAAGCAAGGCTTGCATCACACCCTGCTCTGCCTCACCTGAAATGGCGGAGAATGAACTAAATATTGCTAAAAAAGCAATTACAAAGGCCCCGAAAAAAAATCCAAACGATAAAATAAATAAACCATTAGTAAAACGCATAAGGAGTTCTTCTCCAGTAGGAATACTCGATCCTTGAGACATAGTACTTTGTCCGATTGTACCCGCAATAAACCAAAACCCAATAAGAAAGACCACGGTCATTAGTAATGTCAGCACCATTACTCTTTTACGCAGCAATTCCTTCCAGGTCATCCCCATTATAATTCTCATTCCTGTTCACCTCTGTGGCTTAGTCCGGATACAGCATCCATAAACCACTCTTCCAGACGTTCTTTCTTGCGTGAAACTTCATATAAGGTCATCCCTTGTTCTACAATTAATGTATTTAACCACCCCACCTGCTCTTCACTTTCCAGCTCTGCCTCCAACCAAACCGTACTACTGTCTATCGATTGCAGAGATTGCAGATTTTCTAACCCGTTTATCAACTTTTCTTCGGTATGGGAAGACACCCGAATCTGCAAGCCTGTGTTCTCATTTAGCCATGACAATAAAATAGGCGCATAGCCGCCTACTTTAAAATGCCAGCTCATACGCTTGTTCAGCACCTCGGACACTTTGCCATGCCGGAGAATAACCCCATTATTCAGTAACGCCATTCGGTCACAAAGTACTTCAACATCCTCTAACAAATGAGAGTTTAGAAATATCGTAACTCCTTTTTCTTTTAGGTTCTGTAATATACGCCGGACTTCCTGACGTCCAATTGGATCTAGTGCCGATGAGGGCTCATCCAAAAAAACGATAGCCGGTTCATTTATAAGTGCACAAGCCAACCCCAATCTTTGCTGCATTCCCTTAGAATAATGCTTCACTCGATCTCGTCCACGCTTACCAATTCCAACCTCATCCAGTAGTTGTGGAATCCTCTTATCTGCTACAGACCGTTGCATTCCGCATAATCTTGCATGCAGCCTCACAACCTCCTCACCCGTCAGCCATTCCTGATAACGATACAATTCTGGCAAATAGCCGATAAGTGATTTTGCTCCCAAGGAACCAATCTTATGCCCGAATAGGCTCCCACTACCGCTTGATGGATGAATAAGTCCTACTAGCATTTTCACAAAGGTGCTTTTACCTGCACCATTAGGGCCGAGGAAGCCAAAGGCTTCCCCTTTCCCTACACTAATACTTACATCTCGACAACCGCGCCCGTTATCAAATTCCTTGGTTAGGGACTTAGCTTCAATTGCTGCAGTACTCATGATTCAATCAACTCCTGAACCTTGGTCATAAGCTTCTCTTTACTCGAATAGAGCTCACCTGACAAATTGAATAGCTGCCCATCCTGAATCCATGTAGCTTGATATACAGGACCCTGGCTGTATTCATAATTATCAACAATAACTAAAGTATCACCCACAGTTATTTGCTCCGTATTTTCTCCAGCGATTAACGGCATTGGGATTTCCCCGGATAAGACCCTGCTTTGCATTAAGCTAGTCTTCAAGTAATCCGGCAACAGCGGGAAATTCACTACAGCTTCCAAAGCTTCTTCCACTTTAATAGAAGGATCAACGTTAAGTACAGGCGCATTCATCTGCGACAGACTTGCCCAATGCGTTTCATCAGATGAGAGATTGTAATTCACAATTTCCGGAATATGAAGTGTAATTGGTTTACCGTCAATCGATTCAGGCAGCAGATGTTCTGCCCCGATTTTTTTCAAGGCTTTGTTCACTTCATCAACTTTCAGATTAAGCGTGATATCTTGTGAAGCACCCACAGTAACTGTTTTACGCCCTTCCCCTAAAGCAGCGATTTTCGCTGGATAGCCTACGGTAGCTTTCAGTTGATCCGCAGGCAGCTCACCAATATAAGCACCGTTAGTGTTGGTAAACTCACCGAATTGATTAATTGATCGATTAAGCTCACCGTCTTCAGCTACTTGTGTGAAAATATTTCGAAGATCATTCTCATGTACAACCGTAACCTGTTCCATACGGAACTGATTCAGAATGGATGCCATTGCTGTATTGCCTATCGGAGTCGCGAGTATTACAGCAAAAACAGCGACACTTGCTAAAACTGCTCCCAACTTCCGACGACGGTTCATACGCAGTCGACGCGGGTGTTTTACTTGCTTATCATGGGTAGCTACAAGTAAGTCCTGTTCTCCAGTTGGTGCTGGCTCTGAGTTAACACTCTCTACATTTGCTGGCTGACTAAAGTAAATAGGATCCTCAGTATTAGTCGCCGTATTTTGACTCCATTTTGCCCATTGAGGATTATAAGGCTCTTTCTCTAACTTGCTCTGCAGCTTGGCCCAGGCTTCCTCTGTACTTTGCTTATCTTTATCTTGCTTTCCTGAATAGTTATTCATTAGTGTACCTCCTGAATTAAAAAGATTACTTCGTAGCTGCACTTTGAGTAATGTCTACTTTGTCTGGGGTATCGCCTTCGTTGCATTCTGTCTTAATTTCTCTGTCGCTCGGTGGAGCAAGGTTCCTACTACTGGAGGCCTTACTCCAAGCTCTCCCGCGATTTCAACGTAGCTGTACCCTGAGTAGCGTAGGAGAAGCGCCTGTCTGTCTCTTTCAGGCAATTCATTCAGCCAGACATGTACATCCTCCTGATCTAGCTTACTTAGAATGATTTCTTCACCTGAAGGCGGAGATTCACTTGCATCATACAGCTGCTCTTGTTTATTCTGCAGTCGCCGTTCCCTCGCTTTTTTGTCCAGATAATCATATCCAATACGGGTAAGGACTCTATGAAGCCAGGCACCCAGCGCTGCTGGATCATCTGGTGGATTACGGTACAATCTTAGAAAAACTTCTTGAGCCAAATCATCCGCTGCCGATTCATCGCGTACCAAAGCGGCAAGCTTACGTCGGACAACAGGATAATGTTCGTAAAATATTGCTTTAAAAATTTCAGATTCCGGAATTTCCATCGTGTAAATCCTCCTTATCAGCTGCAGCTATAAGTAAGACGACTGTCAGTGCATTTTTGTATCAGAATTCTTCATAATTATCATAACCTATCTCAAGACAAGCAAAAAGACAGCCCCAAATTAACAAGGTAACTGTCTTCATTATTAGTCTTACCTATTTATTGTGATCTCAATTATCGAATTCGAATATACCGGTTAAGGATTTTCTTAGACAAAATACTCCGCTCCAGCTTAAGCTCCAGCAGCTGCTCATTCCAATGTAACACTTCATCTGAATCTTCATTCTTGCGCAGCTTCTCAAACAACTTCATGATCAATATGTTAACGGAATCAAACTGCGACCATAATTCTATCACACTTTCTTCTTGAACCTGGGGTTCTTCCGATACAGTGTTTAGATTCTTTAAACTCTCTATGATGTCAGCCTGCCACTGTCCATCGTTAATTGCTTTGGCATAATTTAAAAGGTCCAGATAATCGTCGACTGACATATGTACCGACTCCTTTGTATGTTTATACCAAGTATTATACTAGGTATTGTGTATATTGCAACACTTTATCCCTCTAAACACAAAAAAACAAGGGCTAGTATGCGGACTAGCCCTTGCTAATAATTTTAAACGGAGTACGTTAAGTTATAGTAACTTCTCGATTTCCTCTTTGTATTGCTCCGATTTCGGACCAAATACAATTTGTACAGCACCTTGACCAAGTCTCATGACCCCAGAAGCACCGAGTTGCTTCAGCGCAGAATCTTTAACCGCTTTCTCGTCTTTAACGATCAGACGAAGGCGTGTAATACAAGCATCGATATTCTCGATATTTGAAGGTCCACCAATGTGCTCAAGAATTTGAGCAGCCTTGGAAGAAACAGCTGAACCTGTTGCGTTACCGCCAGTTGGTGCAAGCGCATCATCATCATCTTCTCGACCAGGCGTCTTAAGCTTGAACTTCGTGATGATAAAACGGAACAACACATAGTACAGAACGAAGAAGGCAAGACCTACAGGGATAAGAACCCATGCATTGGTGGATAGCTTCATGTTCACTAGGTAATCGATCAAACCTGCAGAGAAACCGAAACCAAGCTTAACATCTAGAATGTACATTAAAGCCATGGAGAAACCTGTTAACAAAGCATGCACCAAGTACAATAGTGGTGCCAAGAACATAAAGGAGAACTCAAGTGGTTCTGTAATCCCTGTTAAGAAAGAAGCAATGGCAGAACCGATAAAGATGGAAGCAACCATTTTACGTTTTTCTGGTTTAGCGGTATGAATAAATGCAAGAGCTGCACCTGGAAGCGCAAACATCATGATTGGGAAGAATCCAGTCATAAACATCCCAGCCGTTTTATCTCCAGCGAAGAAGCGGTATAAGTCACCGTGTACCAATTCGCCTGCTGCATTTGTAAAGTCACCAATTTGGAACCAAGCAATCGTATTCAGTACGTGGTGAAGTCCGATCGGAATCAATAAGCGGTTAGCTGTACCGAAGATGAAAGCTCCAACTGCTCCCAAGGACACAACCCAGTTTCCGAAATCACTAATTACATCTTGTATAGGGCTCCAGATCATCCCAATTAATACTGCAAGGACCATCGTGGATGCTGCCGTAATGATTGGAACAAATCGTTTACCTGCAAAGAACCCAAGCCAATCTGGCATCTTGATATTGTGATATTTCTTATATAGGAATGCTGCCCATGCACCGGCAAATATACCTCCAAGCACACCCATATTCAACACTACATCATCATTGATGAAGGAGAACTGAAGAGGTACGACAGCCAGAATCTTAGTTAACACCATGTATGCAATTACTGCTGACAAGGCAGCAACGGCATCCTTAGCGAATCCAATTGCGACCCCTACCGCAAAGATCAAAGCAAGATTTCCGAAGATTGCATTGGCACCGGCATTTAGGAATGGAGCAAAATATTGATTCAAGAATCCCCCTACCGTGGCTCCTAGATGCAAATCTTTTTCATAGTTAAGTAAACCAAACCCTTGAAGAATAGCTGCCGCGGGCATAGTAGCAACTGGAAGCATAAGCGACTTACCTAGTTTTTGTAGAAAAGCCAACATAACAAAATCATCCTTTCGATTCAATAGTAGAAATGCTTTATTCGCTTATTACTTTGAAGCCACTGTAAGAACCAGATCCTGTCCAGCTGTAACCTGACCATAATGTCCGTTCACTTGAGGTGGTGTTTCTTCCGTACTAGTCACGATTACAGGCGAAATTGTGTCACAACCTGCTGCGCGAATTACGTCCAGATCAAATTCGATTAGGGTTTGACCTGCCTTCACTTGATCTCCAGAGGAAATATGACTGACAAATCCGTTGCCCTTAAGGCTGACAGTATCGATTCCGATATGTAACAACAATTGCACACCGGAGGAATGTTCCAAAATAACTGCATGACTTGATTTCACGATATGAGCAACCGTGCCATCAAAAGGAGCTTTTAAGATCCCTTCGGAAGGTCTGATTGCAATACCGCTCCCCATATGACCACCAGCAAAGGTTTCATCAGGAACTTCTGATAATGAAACGGCTTCTCCGCTGATTGGTGCCATGATTTCAATTGTATGTCCAGTAGGTTTCTCTTCTTTTTTTGATTTCCATTTGGAAAACATATGCTCCACTCCTCTAAAGATGTTAATTTTGTTTCACTAAGGTTTGAAATAATCGATGTAAGTGCATCGCCAGGAAACATAGCTCTTCTTCTGGAATTTCTACTCCAAGTGATCTTTGCATCACTTTCCCGAGCTTTTGAGATAACTTGTATTCCTCTTTATATTCCTTCTTAATATGTTTCACAAAAGGATTATCTATTAGTGATCCTTTCAAAATACGTTCCAGCGAAAACCGTAAATGGATCATTAACCGAATATGGTTCATACTGCCATGCTCAAAAGTTATATTACGTTCTTGCTGAATCATGTCTAAAAGTTCACTCACAATATTGGAAGCTTTTACTAACTGACCCACCGATACATTACTAACCGCGGAGTACACATGATAAGTAAGGAATCCAACCTCGTCTTCGGGAATTTGCACCTGAAATTCAGCATTGATTTTCTCTGACGCCTTGTAAGCGATATCAAATTCCTTCGGAAAAGACATCTTAGTTTCTTGTAAAAAAGGATTAATAATATCCATCCCGTTGCGCAGACGGTAAATGGTGAACTGAATATGGCTCGGGAGTGCCAGATAAATCTTGTCGTTTAATTTGTCAGGAAATTGACTTTGGATATCAGCAATTATTTCATCAGTTATTCTCATCACTTTGGGATCTATGTCTTCCAGCAATATTTGATACTGACTCCAGGCTTCGCGGTCTTCTAGACGAAACAATTTCTCAATACGAGGATCGTTTCCTTCAATCACCCCTGAACCTTTCACAGCAAAACCAATGCCTTTGCCAATGATGACATATTCCTTGCCGTTCTTGCTTCCCTGAACCATTACAACGTTGTTCCCAATCACACGCTGTACTTGAAATTGCTCGATCTCCCGCGACAAGCTCATCACTCCTTTCCCATATTATCGTCAATTAGGAACAAAAAAAGCCAAGAAATGTCTTATGAAGATGAAGACAATTCTTGGCTCATGCCCTTAACGGTAACACGCCACTGAAATATAAATGATCATTTATGAACATATCATAAATCATGAACTGCTAACTCGTCAATGATAAATTTGTAAATGTCAAGCGGAGCACCTGTGATCAAAATTCATGACTTATAAATAGCTTTCGATTTGGGGAAGCTTATCTTTAAGCTGACGGACATTGGTTTCCAATCTTAAAATGACTTCTTCTAATTCCTTTGGATCGATGCCTCGAAGTACAGGAACTTGAATGACTTCAGTAGCTTTGGTTTCTGACTTTAATTCGCGCATCTCCAGTTGTTGCTCTTGCCATTTATCCATCAGATCAGCGATTGTCGCATAAAAACGCTCATAATCTTTGATTACGCTATCTAGAAAAGTATCTACTTCTTCCGCATCGTAACCACGAAGCTTCATACTGAATTCTTTTTCATGTATGGTTAGAGCATCAAGAGTGATGCCAAGTTGGCTGAAGAGCTTGCGTTGTTTGTCCAATCGACGTTTCATATGTTCATCCATCATTTGTTACCTCCAAGTATATACTGCAATGATCCGGCAGTAACCATTATAACAGGGTAAGAGCATCCTGAAAATATAACTATAGTTCCAGTTCTAGAAGTTATCCGCAACCGCCTTGTTCAAAATACCTAGACAGCGATCAAGATCTGTCTTCACCTGCTTCTTATATAGCTTAGCTTTCTCTTCTCCATCAGAAGTAAAATGATATAAGACGATTTCTTGAAAATCCACCTTCGGATCATTCCCTTTTAGCTGTTTAGTACGATATAAAATCCCTTGCTGTACCAGCTCATGCAGGGCACGATAGATTTCGCTTTGTGGGGGGGAATATCCATGTGCCTTGAAATCTCGACGTAAATCCTCAAGCATTTGATATCCATAACCGCGGTGTTGTTCTACCATTGTGATAAGATACACCTTGATAAAAGCCCGTTGAGCAATCATAAACGCCATATTAACCCTCCTCATGTTGTATTGATATTGGCTAATCTTACCTGCTATAACTCTAGTATAAGCACTATTTTCCAACTTTCACAACCTGTAATGTGGTAGTAGGTTCACTTTTTCCGATTGGTATAGAATTTTAGTAGCGATGAATGATGGTTGCTATAGAAGTTACTAGATAGAGCTTATATTTTGGATTTTCTATTGTGAATTTTTCATATGATGAAAGTACATAATTTTACTATGCGCTCCATTTCCCCACATTCGGATTGTCGGCGGACCCTACAGACGCTATTGGCATAAAAAAAAAAAAAATACAGCTATTCTATAAGAATAGCTGTCTGTACTGGAGTCCGAAATAACGTGCAAATAGCTAATAATGCAGAAATAACGCCGTCTGAGACCGAAAGCTTAAGCATTTGATCGAGACAGACATCATCTGGCCAAGTTTATTGTCTATCTGTTAACTTTACCTATAGACAATACTAGAGTCTAAACCCTCTATTCCATAACGTTTTTCTCCATAAACTCATCCTTCGTCAATCCAAATAATATCAAATCATAATATCTTCCATTCGTGTAAATGACCTTCCTCCGTACGCCCTCTTGAACGCAGCCGACTTTCTTTAGCATCGCTATAGAACCTTCATTGCCTTCAAGCGCACATTCATTGAATTTATTTAGTCGTCGTTCGAAAAAAGCATACTTTAAGAGGATCGTTATAGCTCTCGTTCCATATCCTTTACCTCGATGATCTTTATCCACTTGCACGCCAATACTGAACGTACCATTTTTCTCGTCAATGCTATTAAGATTTACTCCTCCTACATTCTCACCATGCAAATCTTCGATCGTAAACATTAATCTATTAGATGAGAATTCAGTATAAGTCTCTGCAAAATTTTTGGCTTCGGCAATTGTGGGTGGTAATTCAACAGCACACTGTAAGAATCGCCGCGCTGGAGTGTCGAAACGATTCGTGTAATAACCTTCCCAATCCCCTTCTTGAATAGATCGCAATCTAATTTTCTCGTCTTTCCAATAATAATTACTGTAATCTATTTCTCTCATACTCTAGCCTCCAAATAATATCGGTAATGTTTATTTTAAATAAACATTACTTTATAACAGTGTAGTAAAATATAACCAATAAACATAACTATGAAAAAAACATTGCAAAAGAGGTTAACTTATGAGCGATTACCCATTGATCAGTGATTATAAACATAACCAAAAATATATAGAAAGCTTCAATACTCTAGCTCAAATGATCTTTGGAATCGATTTTACACCTTGGATTGAACAAGAGGGCTGGAATGACAAATATATTTGTTATTCCTTTATTGATCGGGATCAGGTGATAGCAAATGCGTCCATAAATATAATGACAATTGTTATAAATCAAACAGAATATCATGCCATTCAAATTGGCACCGTAATGACACACCCTGACTATCGCATGCAAGGACTATCCAGAAAATTAATAGATCATATTATTGCTAAATACGAGCATGAATATGACTTCATTTACTTATTTGCAAATGACAGCGCCTTGGACTTTTATCCTAAATTCGGATTTGAACGTATGCAAGAAAGTAGCTTTTCGATAAAGGCTTCTTATCTTAGAAATCAAATGTCTAAAACTTCCTCTGTGCGTCGCTTATCTATGAATAATTCCGATGATTTTACCTTGTTAAAACAATTCGCAGAAGAAAGAATACCGGTGTCCTCTATACTCAGTGTGATAGAGAATGAACATCAGCTGCTGTTTTATTTTATCCTCCCTTTCCATGATTCCTTTTATTATATTGAAGAGGCTGACGTTGTAGTGATTTTTAGACATGAGGATCAGCAGCTTCATATTTTTGATATCTTAAGTACTACAAGTATAGATATCAACGCCATATTGCATAGCATTATATCTCCTGAAACTGAGGTTATCTATTTTTATTTCACACCAGATTATGCAATAGATCACTTGGAGACAGAATTAGTTCCCCAGAGTGAGGATACGTTATTTATGCGTCCACTTTTAAAAGAACTACCTAAACATTTCATGTTTCCAATAACCTCACATGCCTAGATAGGATAAAGAAGGCTGCCATTCGGCAGCCCTTTTTTTATCGTAGCAGAAAGTATATATTTTGGGTACTCACAAAGTACATAAGTACGCATCGAAGCAAAAATCCACTAATACTGGGATATTTTAATCATTCACAGGAATATACATACTCTGTATCTCTTGCACACCTGGAACAAATCCTAGATTGGTATAAACAGACTCTGCGTCATTCCCTTCCATGACATATAATCTTAGGAGTGGATACTTATCTTTAAGGAGATGAAGTCCTCTTTTCAACATGAGTGTCGCTAACCCTTTACCTCTAAAATCGGGTATTACCCCAATGCTGTAAACTGCAGCGTAATCTCCTTGTAAGCCCAAGAGACAATTTGCAATTAACTGTCCCGATCTCTGATCATACACAAGCGTTGACGCCGTAAGTAATGCTTCATTTGTATAATTAGGTTCTTCACTAGGTACAAAATCTTCATAGGAGAATTTCTTTCTCCTGGTTGCTTCTAAACTTCCGGCAAAGCTAGCGCAGTTGCATTCGGCAATTTGTTCTTCAAGAACAAATCGTTTAGCCCCCATCTCATCATCTTCGATCTGTGGACTTTCAATCCTAAATTCTTCGTTCCATTCCACCTCGAAATGATCTGTAGGACGCTGCATCCAGCGACATCTGAACTCATCAGGCCAAAACCCTGCCCGCGCAAATAAATGCACTTGATCCGGTAGAACCTCGAAGGTTTTTATCGGCTTAGTTCGATCTGACCAATATATCAAAAGCCTTTTTAATAGTTTCAGCACCATAAATGTATCGTTAAACGGTGGAATAACAAATAAATGATAAATCCGATTAGGATCCATCCTTACACCACCTATTTTCGACTCACCTTTAAAGATCCAGAAAGCATTTCTATGAGTAGAATTAAACCCTTCCTCTCTAAAAAAACCAATATATTGGATATTATAATAAATGGAACAGTAAATTCCCCATTCATCAGTTTCAGCCTTACGTATAGAATAATCATTACTTAACTCATAGGATATTTCGTCCTCAGACCATCCCTTTAATTGCATGTACGATTCCTCCTCGCTGCTTCTTCACCTTCTATCTTCCATAGTATCACTACAGAAAGTAAATGATTGGTAATAAACACTTATAGTAATTATTTATTACACTATAGCAATTGATGTTCTCTGATCTTAGAAACGGCTTGCACACGATTTTTAACGTCTAATTTCTGATAAATATTGTGAATGTATCTCTTGACCGTGCCTGGAGAAAGGAATAACCGGCTTGCAATTTCATCATTAGAAAGACCTTCGACTATGAAAAACATGAGCTCTAACTCTCTTTTTGTAAAATGAAACGCTATAGAAGAATCCGACGTTCTCATAGCCTTAGAAGTATCATTATATAACGGCTCGAGCTGATATGACTGAAGCAATTGATGAACATAATCAACATCAGAAGTTGTGCTCCGCTCCGATAAATAGCGTTGCAGCAATCGGGTAAGTGGCACACCTTCGTCAAGAAAAATACGGCTATAACCCTCCGGCTCAGCAAGCTTAAGGGCCTGTTCTAACGCCTCAAATGCCTGACTATTCTTACTTAGAATTTCATAAGACACAGCAAGCAGCAACAAAATCTCGATCTGACTGCCCATTCGATCCGTTCGCCTAGCCTCACTTAACAGCTTATTAAGCCAAGGGATCGCTTCGTTGAACGCTTGACGCGCCATCAGTATACGTGCGAGTGTGATTTGTTCATATTCCCTAGTGACATTAGGCTTATCTGTTGTGCTAATATGACTTTTCGCAAGCCATTCATCTCCACTATTTACAAGTCCTTGTGAGAGTAGAATTCGAATATGTGCAGCCTCTAGCAATCTTTCCCAGCGAGGGGAATGATGTTGCTTCAGATCTTTTATAGCCATTCGTAAAACCACTGCTGCTTCTTCAATGTGACCCAAAGCATTTAATATTTTCGATTGTAAAATAACCCCAGGCACCCACACGCTCACTTGTTCCGAGGAATTACACATAACAAGCGCTTTTTCCACTTGGAGGCTTGCATCATCAAGACGGTTCCATTCATAAAATAGATCCGACAAAAATATAAATCCATGCCCTTGTAACGCAAAATGAATCAATGCTCTTCTTTCCTCAGACGTTGAGACTTTAGCTGATAAATACGCCATTTTCTTCAATCTTCCACCGAATCCTATCGGGCCACGAAATAAAAGAGCTTCCCCCATATTTACTACTTTTACTATAGAAGAAAATCGCTCTATGCCTTCTCTGTTCTGATCCAACAGTTCAACAAACGTATCGACGTCCCCCTGATAAAAGGCAATGGAAGCACGATAAAGATCCAATCGCATTTGAACTACAGCTTGTTCTTTATCAGGAATAAAGAATTCCTCTTCCATGAAACGCTCTACCTTGTGTAAAAAGCGTTTGGCATCATCTGTTCGTCCGGAGACTGCCATCGACCCTGCTTGAAAATAGAAAAGATCAGGATGCACGATCATATTCTTGATAGGCAACATATCCAATAAATCTAGCAATATAGATTCATCGCCATTTTTAATAATCGAATTGAAATGTCTGTCCATACAGGATGCTGAAAGCACATATTCCTTTGCTTCAAACGCATGTTGTATGGCTTCTAATGCTAATCCTTCCTGGTCGTACCAAATTGCTGCTCTTCTATGTAAGTTTTCAATCTCTGCTGAACTCATTTTTTTGGATAATCTAGTTTTTAACATTTCCGCGAATAGATGATGATAACGGAACCACGATCTAGTGTCGTCAAGCGGTACGATGAAAAGACGTGCTTCTTCAACTTCCTGTAATTGCTTCTCCGCACCCGATTGATCCATCACAGCCGCTGCTAGAGAAGGACTAAAGGAATTCAATATAGACGTTACTAGCAAGAAATTTTGTACTTCGGTAGACTGCCTAGAGAGGACTTCATCCAATAAATAATCGAAAATATTGCGTGAGTTCCCTGAAAAAGTATTCATATACGCCGTGCGATCTTGTTTCTCTGAGAAGGAGAGGAAAGCTAGAATCAAACCCGCTACCCAGCCTTCTGTCTTTTGTTCAAGTAATAATAGCTCTTCAGGTGAAAGCTGATCCCTTAAGGATTGAGACTGAAGTTCATCTATTTCTTCAAACGTAAACCTCAGGTCGTCATCGCTCAGTTCCAGTAATTCCTGTTGCACTCTTAAGCGGGATAATGAGAGCGGTGGGCGTGTTCTACTTAATATCACAAGCTTCACATGATCTGGGAGATGACCGATAAAAAAGCCCATGCTCTCGTGAACCGATTGATTAGTAATCGTATGATAATCATCTACAATAAGGGTAATTGCACCGGGAAGGGAATAAAGCTCATGTAGTAGAAGTGAGATCGCAGTCTCTACTGAACCATCACGAACAGACTGGAGGAACATATCTAATCGACTTAAGAAGGACGAAGCGATTCTTTGGATAGCAGCACGTACACTTAACCAAAAACGGACGAGATGATTATCTGAAATATCCAGCGATAGCCAAGCCACTTCATCAGCATGAATACGCGCCCATTCAGCCGCGAGTGTGGTTTTGCCAAAGCCTGCAGAAGCAGCAATAAGCGTCACCTTAGTACGATTCTCATCCAAGAACCTGGACATTAATCTAGTGCGCTGAACATAAAAAGGTGCTTGCTTTGGGATAGTCACACGTGAGGTGATGATCGAATGCTGAGAATAAGTTAACGCTATTTGGTGTTGAGAGGGAGAATTCATGGGATCCTTCCTTTATGTGTGTCTTAATTTTCCCAAAATATGAGGCGGCTTCAACATTTTAATTTTTAAGCATTGGTAAGTAATAACATAACATTCTAATATGCTGGCGTCCATGATGTAAAAAAAGCCGCCTATTGGCAGCCTTCTCATTAATATATTCTAGAGTATAGCCATATGGCAGTTCCCACAGCTATTACAGCTGCCAAGGCAACAAATATTACATACCCTCTCTTTGTTACAGTAACCGAGTGATTATCATAAAATTCAGGCTTTCGAACGATTCCAAACCATAGATCCGTAATTAAACTCACTACTACTAGTGAGAAATTCTTAATGATTCCCACCTCATCACTCCTTTTCATCTTTATCTAACCAAGTTTTTTATTAATTTCATTTAGCGACTCAATCATTTTATCCATTTTCTTGATCATCGCATATTGATTGCTAATCATCATAATTAAACCAATAAAGGATAAAATCACAAGAAGCAAACCCATGCTGCACTTCCTTTCAGTAGCTGAACTCATTCAATCTGAACCTTCAAGCTCCGTGCAAACCCTGACCTCCATGACGGATACAGCGGGCTCCACCCATAATCCATTCGAGCTTTCGTATTAGAGGCTCCGCGTTCCCATCCTGCTCTGCCTTCTTGAACAATAGGAGTAGGAGCACCTATGGCTTCTGAATAGGTTGATAACCACTCCCATCCTTTAGCAGGCTCGTTGTCTACGATGTTCACTGGGCCTGAAGGCCAATTCAGAGCAAGTACCGCCGCGTTAGCTGCATCCTCCACATGAAGAAATGACACAACTGCATCAGTTGCTGTTACTCTTCCTTGACGAATTTCCTCTGTCATATACCCATTCGTGTCATACCAAGTCCCTTGGCCGTACAACATTCCATAGCGTAGAATGACATGGTTTGGAATCTCAGCAACTGTCTTTTCTAGTGAGCATATCCCTTCAATCGTTCTTTTTCGAGGCTCTGAAGCCATCAGATCTAATGGAATTTCCTCCGTAGCAGGTTCTTCTCCAGCTTCATATGCCCATGAGATACTTTGTGCTATGATTTGTTCCACGCCAATTGCAAGGGAAGCATCCACAATATTTCGCGTTCCTTCTATTCTTATCCTAGAATTATCTGAGAAATTCCGCTGACTTAGTGAAGTTAGCTGATGGATAACCACTTCTGGCTGTACTGTGCGAATGGAAGCAAATATGGCCTCACGATTGAAGACATCTGCGATTACCGCTTGTGCTCCACACTTCTCTATAATTGCTCTATTTTCTTCCTTATGGGTCAGTCCAACAACCTCATGCCCCGCTTCTACTAACTTGGGCAGCAATAGTCGTCCAATCGCACCCGCTGCACCGGCTACAAATATCTTCATCTAAGTCCTCCTTTAACTCTTCCATGCCTGATGGCATAGCTATAATCCTCACGACAGTTCTGATCTGCTCTCTGCGCAGCTAGTTCATAATTGTAAGGAAGTAAAACTGGTTCGAACATCCAAGAATGATCTCTTCGACTTATTATCAAATATCTGGCATGAGGAGTCATCGATTCCATGCAATGAGGATAAGGTAATTCTTCGAAATAAGCTGGCAAACCAACACTACCAACATTCACGATAACCTTGCCATTCGGTAGCCGCACTGATTTTTGAAGATGTGTATGCCCGCAAAAAATCATTGTTTGATCTACTGAATCAAGCTCAGCCATTAAGTCCTCAGCAGATTTCCCTTGAACCCCCGTAGGTAAAATATCCTCAAGCATATAGCTATCATCGGAGAAAGGCGTCCCGTGACAAAACAATAAATCTTCGAACACCCACGTTGGGTTAAAGGATCGAATCCAGTCATGTATTTCGTTAGTCAGCATCGGTTTTACATATTGAAAGGTTATTGAATCCATATCCTTCTGAAGTAAATATCGATCACAATTTCCCATAATGTTCGTAACATTAGATCGATTTATCAGCAGTTCTGCTGTTCGAATAGGTTCAATGGGACCAAACAGAGAATCCCCTAAATTCACAATACTTTTTATACCGCGTGAATCGATGTCCTGCAATACAGCCTCTAAAGCATAAACATTGCTATGTATATCAGAAATAACTGCTATGGTGTCCAGTTTATTCATTTTTAGTTACCTCTCAAATTCCTAATAATAATTTGGATGATTATCCATATCATACCACATACATAATAAAGACTGCACCTCAGAGCATAACGCTAAGAGGTGCAGTCTTTGAATGAATTGTTTGTCTATAGTAGAACTCGATCAATTTACATTTAAATTTTATCGCGGTTGTAGACTTCAGCCTTCCGATCTGCTCTGTTAGCCATCGAATTGCCTAGTCTAGTGTCTTCGTTATAGATACCCTCGTAACGCTGAGCATTCAACGAGCGGTTGCCCCGGAACACATCATGCGCTTGATATCCTCGTCCATTATCCTCTACAAGCACAAGGATCTTGCCACTTTCAACGTAGCCTTCATACTCTTTCGCCTCATCTTCAGGAATCCCTAGACCGATCAATCCGCCAACTAATCCGCCTGCACCTGCACCAACGGCTACACCTGTTAGCGTCGCCACAATAGGGCCCGCTGCCAGAATTGGACCAATCCCCGGAATAGCGAGTGCTCCGATCCCTGCTAGCAGCCCAGTAACTCCACCCAATACGCCACCAGTAGCTGCACCTGTTGCAACACCTTCTGGCGCCATTGTGCCTGTATCATCCGAAATATGTCTTAACTCATCGCGATCTCGTGTGATCACAGATATTTCATCATTACTGAATCCTTGATTTTGAAGTCCTTCAATTGCTCTGGTTGCTTCTTGTTCGGTGTCAAAGATACCTACGATTTTTTTAGTCACTTGAAGCCCTCCTTAGTAATTGTCTTCGCTAGTTAATTACCCTGTATGCCGAAGACAAAACATCAAATGAACCATTTCAAGTGTACGAGGAACCCTTTTACTTCTTGGGGCGTGTTCGATTGGTCGGAATAGCTTGAAAGGGATCCTCAGGCCAATAGTGCTTAGGGTAGCGTCCTTTCAGATCTTTTTTAACCTCAAAATAAGTGCCACGCCAAAAGCTGGCAAGATCAGAAGTCACCTGCATCGGCCTTCTTGCCGGTGACAATAGATGTAGCAATACAGGCACCTTCCCCCCTCCAATTCTAGGAGTGTCTAACTGTCCAAACATCTCTTGCAATCGTACCGCTAGTACAGGGGCTGCTGGATTAGCATAGTCTACAGGCACACGCGAGCCACTAGGAACCGTTATATGCGTCGGTGCTTCCTGCTCAAGAATCTGCCTCTGATTCCAGTCTATCAGCCCCTCAAGTGCACGCGATAAAGGAATCCGCTGGAGATCGCGCAAGTTACGCATTCCTTGAATGTATGGTAATAACCACCCCTCCAGTGATTCAATTAATGCCGCATCTGAGACATCCGGCCAATCCGGCCGCAAGGCGTGTATAAATATCAGCCGCTCACGAAGCTGCAAAGCTCCCTTTTCCCATGGTAAGATTTCAATTCCCTCTTCTGCGATAACACTAAGCAGTACTTTTGCTGTTTCTTCCACAGAGGGTCTTTCATGTGACGTTTCTTTTAAGACGAGAGCGCCGAGCATCGTTCGACGGCGCTTCTTCACACTTCCACTTTCTTTATCCCAATACACGTCCGCCTCTTCAGTGATGCGATCCGTATGATACTTTAGCAGTTGTCCCTCTTCTAGCTCTGCTGCCAGCAGGATTGCACCTTGTGTGGCCCGATCGTCAACAGAAGCAGCCACAATATAAGCGGAACGGGCCAGCGGCTGCCCTTCCCGCAGAGCCACGCCGCGACCGGCGGAGAGCAGAAACGCGCCATCGCCGCGTTTCTGCCCGATACGGTCGGGATAGGCGAACGACAGAAGCAGCCCGCAGAGGCTGATGTCGTTCACAGTCTCGCCCGGCGCTGCTTGCAGCTGCGCCAGGAAATTGCGGCTCTCGCGCACCACCGCGCGCAGAGCCGCCGGGTCCGCTCCGCCCGTGTCGGCGGAGCGCTCAAACCGAAGCAGCGCCTCTACGCGGAGCGTGAGGTCGCAATCTAGTGCCGCGGGACCCTTGAACAGGTCCCGCTCTTGCAGCAGCGCCGCCAGCCGGCAGGCGAGCGGTGCTGCATCAAGCTCTGCCGCGCGCAGCAGCATATGCGCGGCTCGCGGGTGCGCGCCAAGCGCGGCCATGCTGCGGCCGTGCGGCGTGATGGCGCCGCCGGCGTCCAGCGCGCCGAGCTGGCGCAGCAGCGCGATGCCCTGCGCATAAGGCGCAGCGGGCGGCACGTCAAGCCAAGCTAACGCGGCAGGGTCGCGCACGCCCCACAGCGCCAGCTCCAAAGCAAGCTGCGCAAGATCCGTCTCCATAATCTCCGGCACATTGTCATCCGGAAGTCGATTATGTTCCTCCTGACTCCACAGCCTGTAGCATACGCCAGGTGCTGTCCGTCCAGCACGCCCTCTCCGTTGATCGGCAGAGGCTTTCGATACTGGAACCGTCGTAAGACTCGGCATTCCTGTACGCGGTGAGAAGATCTGCGTACGACGCAGTCCTGTATCAATTACCGTTCGCACACCCTCAATCGTCAAGCTTGTCTCCGCAATGGAGGTCGCCAGCACAACTTTACGTTCGCCGTTTATGGATGGAGCCACAGCAGCATCCTGCATAGTCTGTGGTAATTGTCCATACAAAGGACGAAGAACTATTTCGTCAGGCAGTTTTCCATGTTCCAACTCATTTTGAGTTCTGCGAATCTCTCGTTCACCCGGTAGGAATACGAGAACATCTCCCGGCTGTTCATCAAGCGCACGTCTCACTGCGGCCGCAGCCGATTTTTCAATCGGAAGATTCCCTGTTGTTGGGGTATAGATGGTTTCCACCGGATAGGTTCGTCCCGGACAATCCACAACTGGCGAATCGCCTAACATAGCCGAGACACGTTCACTGTTCAAAGTAGCTGACATAATCAGAATCCGAAGATCATCACGCAGCACTGCCTGCGCTTCCAGTGCGAGGGCAAGTCCCAGATCCGCATGAAGACTACGCTCATGGAACTCATCAAAAATAATCAGACCCACATCCCCTAGCGATGGATCACTCTGAAGCATCCTTGTTAAGACACCTTCCGTCACTACAACAATTCGTGTATTCTTACCTACCTTAGTGTCATTCCGCATGCGATAACCAACCGTCTGTCCAACACTTTCTCCAAGACAAGACGCCATGTAGCTTGCGGCAGATCTTGCAGCAAGTCTTCTGGGCTCTAGCATAAGGATGCTTTTACCAGCCATCCACGGCTCGTCCAGAAAAGCCGGAGGCGTTCCTGTTGTTTTGCCTGCACCGGGTTCAGCGATGAGAACAGCCGCCCGTGTTGATCTAAGTATGTTTTTCAAGTCTGGAAGCACCTGTGTAATTGGAAGCTGTTTCATTGTATCTCTCCATCGGTTGTAATTATATGTTATGATTTCCTTTGATGTGGTCTAAACCCTTTTCATCATGTGCGAAAAAACTTGAAAGATCAAGACAAACTGTACATACATTTTATTATTTCAAGTCTAAACGCTTTTGGTCTTATACTTTCTTATATTTTTAAAAAGGAGACTGTCTAAAATGCTCGTAACTAAAGCCACGATTTCAGATTTATCTATGCTCTGCAAGATCGATAGTATGGTCATTGGCAGCGAAGTTCGTAAACCTAAGATCGAACAATATATTTTGAACGAGCAATGTGTTGTGGCAACGATGAACAGTGAGCCTGTCGGTTTTGCCTGTTACGATACCACTTTTTTCGAATGCTGTTTCATACAGCTCGTAATTGTGAATCCCAATTTCAGACGACTCGGTATTGCCGGCGCACTTATTCGTTACACTGAAGAACATTGTCCAACTCCTAAGCTGTTTACCTCCACCAATGAATCCAATACGATCATGCAACAGGTCTGCCGTTCTCTAGGATTTATAAGAAGTGGAATCATTGAAAATTTAGATGATGGCGATCCAGAATGGATTTATTATAAGCAAGTACGATGAAATACGCTTGTTAAGCACAGCACGCAAAAAGGCAACTCTACCGTCTAAATCTACGATGAGATGCCTTTTTATACTACACTATTTATCCTGATCTCCAATTGACAGGAGCATATTAGCACTATTCTTCTTCCCTACTCATCTGTTCGTGGATTTGAACACTATATTGCATATAGGCCGGGTTACTATCTAAGCCTCGTTCACGCAGCAGCTCTTGCAGCCGTAGTTTTTTCATAGACAATTTTGCCCGAAGCGACTTGCCCTCACTGCTCTCAGGACCTCCGCTATTGTGGCAGGCAGCAAGCAGCCCTTCGAGGGTAACACATTCCGCACGCAAAGATATTTCCTCGGGCACCAGCCCGGAATTCTTCATGATTTTGAAGGACATCCGCAATTCTTCTGGAACACCAGATAAATCTTCAAGCTCCAGCGGCTTACCATGCCCTGATAAATCTCGAAATTCTCCATTACGCATAGACTCCTGAATCCGCTGCTCAACCAGCCAGGACATCATACCCATATACACAGCCTCCTTCACCAATGCCACTCTCTATGATCTATCCTGCCTAAGCAAAAGTTTGTTTTGCTGAATTGCGTTTATTCTAGCACAAAAAACTGTAGATTTACATCAAGCTGCCGAATTACATCCTGACAACTTTGCGATGCTGTGAACTGTTTATTTGCTATACTTTCGGACTCAGATGCAACTATTCACTCTAATGTACCCTACTTTCGATCAATATCAAGGCAATAAGAGCTATGCAGACTATATCTTCAATAAATGCACTAAAAACTCCAAATAACTGCAATACTGTCCGAAACGTCAGGTGCATCCTTATAGTAATAAATCGCTCAGCACTCTGAAGCCCTTATTCCGCATATTCTGTTTATTCTGTATTTTCCGTTTATTCCACAATTCAGGCCATTCTGCTAAACTATCGACCCCGCCCCAATCCTCAACATATTACTAACGCCTAGCCAAACCCAGCAATAGTTTTAATTAAGATAAACAATTGCTATACTCTTTCTGATGAATCTAAACTCAATATAAAAAGGACTACAGTAGTAGTCCAAAGGAGAAATATAACATGATAGCTAACTTCAAAAAAGCGAATGATCATTATGTCGCTCGTTTCGAACGTAAACTAAAACATTCCGCATCAGAAATCTGGTCCTTTTTGACAGAGAATGAGAAGCTTGCTTTATGGTTCACTGAATTACGAGTAGAGGACCTGCGTGAAGGTGGATTAATCAAGTTTGATATGCAAGACGGAACCTTTGAGGAAATGACGATTACCGCCTTGCAACATGAATCTATCCTTGAATTTACGTGGGCTGAAGATTCTGTTCGCTTTGAGCTATACCCAAATTCAGAAGGCTGTTTACTCGTCTTAAATGAAACGATCCGAACGCTCACACCGCACACTCCCCGTGACTTAGCCGGCTGGCATGTATGTCTAGATGTGATCCAGCACCTATTGGATGGGACCACGCTGGATTCGCGAAAAGCCGAATGGAATGTTCGGTACGAGCAATACCGCGAAGCGATCTCTAAACTAGGATAATAAGGACTCTGCCCCGTCAATCACAATTTGCGCACCTGTAATATGAATAGACTCATCGGATGCCAAAAATGAAACTAGATCGGCGACATTATCCGGCTTACCCGGCCCATCCGCCAGCGGCTGCGCCCCATCGGGAAATTCAATTGGAATGACGATCGCTTCTACCTCCTCGTTCATTTCAGTCGTTTCATCTATATTGGTAGCAATTGCCCCAGGGCAGATCACATTCACTCGAATTTTAAACTTAGCTAGCTCAAGTGCAGCCATTTTAGCAAAAGCCACCTGTCCAGCTTTGGTAGTGCTGTACGTAGACCACCCAAAGCTGGCAAATCTAGTATTCCCGTTGATAGAGCTAGTGATGATAATGCTGCCTTTTCCTTTATCCTTCAGATGAGGGATCGTATATTTCAGTGTCAAAAACGTCCCCGTCAAGTTCACCGACATCGTGCGTTCCCAATCACTCAAGCTCAGTTCCTCTATAGGTCCCACCGCACCATTGATTCCCGCGTTAGCGAACACTACATCTAACCCACCGAATTGTTCGACCGTCCTGCGAACGGCTTCCTCCATCCCTTTTTCATCCGAAGTATCTACCTCTATAGCCAATGCACAATCTTTGCGAAACTTGTTCAGCTTATCCGCCAAAGATGTGGTGCGTTCCAGATTCAAATCAAAAAGCGCTACATTAGCCCCTTCCCTAGCCAGCTTAATTGCGGTAGCCCGACCAATTCCTGAGCCCGCTCCAGTTATAATTGCAGTTTTCCCAATAAATCTTTGTTTCTTAGCTATGTTTGGACTCATATGTAATCTCTCCTTTAAGATCTCTTAGTGATGCACTATGGATCAAGATTACCCAAAACCATGTACACTGGAATCATCTTCACAAAAAAACTCCCCGTTCAAAAGCTTGAACAGAGAGTTTCATCTAAATTGATCCATTTAATTGTCCAGCTTCCGCACATCCACTTTCACGCTCAAAGTGCCGGCTCCACCACGATACACACCTTTTACAGGTACGATATCTTTGTAGTCCCGTCCGTGACCTAACTTAATATAACGCCAATTGACCTCCACATTATTGGTCGGATCAAAACCAAGCCAACCAGTACCCGGAATGTGAGTCTCCACCCAAGCGTGTGAGGCTTGCTCAAAATTAGCATTACTCCCTTGCAGATCACCGACAAAATGATACCCACTTACATATCTGGATGGCAGACCGACACTACGGCAGACAGCGATCATTAGATGAGCATAATCCTGACACACACCGCGTTTGAGCTTCAGTGCCTTTTTTACCGTTGTATTTACGCTTGTAGCCTCAGGGTCATAGGTGAATTGTTCATAAATCGTCGCAGATAATTTAAGAATCCATTCATACATATCGTCCGTTTCATTAAAAGGATACTGTGAAGCAAACTCCACTAATTCAGGGGTTACCTCTGTATAACGAGTCGGCAAAATAAACTCAATATAACGATTCTGGAAATTCTCATCATTTAACAGTTTAACTTGTTCTTCAAGACTGGTTCGCGGAAGATCGGCACCTTGGGCTTTATCCAGCGTGACTACTGTAGCTTTAGTATGGATAACCATTTCCGTATGCGGCTTATTGACCGAATAGGCATGCACCCGATTTCCGAAGAAATCCTCATACGTTAATAGATTAGCTGGCGGGTAAATATCCACTTCATGGTGATAACAGGATTGGCGGTAATTCGTGCGCGGAGTGAGTCTGATTTCATTGACACTGTCCGTAACCGGCTCTGGATAGCTGTATGTGGTGGTATGATTGATTTGAATCTTCATACAGACACTCCTTCTCGCCGAAAAAAGGCGCCCTCCATTGTTTTGCCAAGTTTTTGACAAGATATCACCAGCGACTTAAGTACATCTTCCACCAGCTCACCGGACATTTCTTCTTTTTCCATATAATCCAGCTCAGCTTTGAGCTTACCTGCTTGACGAATGACTTTTTCATGCCCTGAGCCTTTTTCAGAGGAATCTAGTTCAAGCTTAGCTAAATGCTCTTCCAGCTGATGAAAAGAAAAACGAATGGAACGCGGAAATTTGGGATTCGCAATCAAGAAATCTAAAATGCTCTCCGGAGACATAGCATCTGCATAATAACGGCGAAACGCTTGGTACCCGCTAACGGATTTAAGCACCGCCTGCAACTGAGTATAAACCGCGTTAAGCTCCTTAAATCGGCATGCGGCAATGACCGCCTGCAAGATACGAGTTGTATTCTCTGCCCGCTCTAGAAACCGTCCGCTCTCAATGAAATGCCACTCATTCCCTCTAAGCATTACCGACTGCTCTGCTCCGAGAAACATGGCTGTACGCTCTTTAACCTGCTGATAGAACTGATGTGGCCCGCTCATGATATCTGCGACAGAACGCTCACCAAGCCACAGGTTGAAGCTGTTGACAACATCCCATAATTCACTTGGAAGCTGCTGACGAAGAGTGCGCAAATTATTTCTAGCATGATGTACACAAGAGAATAATGAATTAGAATTGCCTAAATCAAGTGTGATGAAAGATAGCACATCCTGCTCAGAAAAGGTTTCGAACTGCTGCATATATTCACCCCGAACGCCTAACGCATCGATCAACCTTGACCATTTATGACCTTCTTCATGAAAATCCTCTTCCTGCTGGATATGATAATGAACATTGATTAGCCGCGCATGATTCTCTGCCCTTTCAATATACCGTCCGATCCAGAACAAAGCTTCAGCATTTCGATTCAGCATATCCAGCCACTCCCTTATTCTACAAATTGATGCTGCATTTTATTATTCAACAACCAAGCTTATAAAGTAGTATCATGCCATGACCCAAGTATCCTTTACGCCGCCACCTTGCGAGGAGTTTACGACCAATGACCCTTCCTTCATAGCCACCCGTGTCAATCCTCCAGGGATAACATGCGGCTTGCGATCAGCGCCCATTAACACAAAAGCCCGAAGGTCGATATGTCTAGGCGCCATAGTCCCCCCTGACAATACCGGTGCTCTGGATAGAGACATAATCGGCTGTGCAATATAACGTTCTGGGTCTGCAATAATCTTCATTCGGAATTCAGCCAATTCTTCTTTGGTAGCTTCGCTTCCGATCAACATCCCATATCCCCCGGATAAAGAGGTTTCCTTAACTACCATTTCTGATAGGTTCTCAAGGACATATAAACGTTCATCAGCTCTTCCTAGCAAATAGGTCGGAACATTCCCAAGAATCGGCTCTTCATTCAGATAATAACGAATCATATCCGGTACATAGACATACATTGCTTTATCATCTGCAACACCGGTCCCGGGTGCATTAGCAATCGCTACATTTCCAGCCCGATACGCATTCATCAAACCCGCCACACCGAGAAGTGAATCCGGCTGGAAAGCTAACGGGTCAATAAAATCATCATCCAATCGGCGATATAGTACATCTACGCGGCGAAGTCCGTTCATTTCTTTTAGATATATTTTGTGATCTTTTGCAACCAAATCTCGTCCTTCAACCAAATGTATGCCCATCTGTTGTGCTAGAAAAGCATGCTCATAATAAGCAGAATTGTATTCCCCAGGTGTAAGTAGGGCTATAACCGGATCTGACTTTCGTGAGGGTGATAAACTACGTAGAACGGATAAGAAGCGGTTCAAGCTATGATCAACATCTCGGATGGAGCTGGCAAAGGACAATTCAGGAAACAACTGATTCATCAGGGTTCTGCCTTTAAAAAGATATGAAAAACCTGAAGGCGTTCGTAGATTATCTTCAAGCACATAATATTGCCCATCATGATGGCGGATCAGATCGATTCCCGAGGTAGTGATGTAGGCTCCACCAGGCACCCTTAGACCCGCCATTTCTGGCCGGAAATAACAGTTGGAGATGATCATACGCCTTGGGACTATTCCATCCTTTACGATGTACTGCTCATGGTAGATATCATGAATGAACAAATTCAAAGCCGTGATACGCTGAATAATTCCAGCCTCTAGCCTCTCCCATTCATTCTTAGGAATAATGCGTGGAATCATATCGAAGGGGATCGTACGCTCCATGGGATGATCCTGAGCCGGATTGTATAGCGTAAAAGTAATTCCTTCCTCCATCATCCTGCGCTGCATCAAATTCTGCTTCCCCTGCAGCTCTTCGGAGCTCATTCCGGAAAACATGCGATTCACATGTCTGTAATGCGGCCGGACATTTCTCTTATCTGCATACATTTCATCGAAAAAATGTTGCAGCGGATACGGAGACAGACCTGGCAGAGGATCTAATTTGGACATGAGCCCGACTCCTTTCGATAAATGTTATCTTTACTAACAACCTATACTTTTATTTCTGAAAATATCCATGAAAATATTGTTTTGTATTCCCATAATACGTAAATTATATTGCCGATGTCAATATATATAACAGAGAAATGTGATCTCTGAATATTTCCTCGTTTTGGAATCGCTTCCTTTCTCTCATATATAGGTTGCCCGAGCTGAAATGTATTTCTTCATTGAATTGTATGCAGGAGTAGTGACAAGCATTACTATTATGAATTTTTCATATGTTGGTTTTTTTATATATTAGGATGGAATGTGATTTCATTGTGTATGGTATAATTTGGAACGATAGGAGTGTGAGCAAAATGAAGCACAAATATACTATGTCAATCGAACAGGAAGAGGCTAGGCGGAATCACATTTATCTGTTATTTGGTCTTTCAGAAGCTGGTTCAATGAAGGTAGCACTTAGTCGTGTAGGTAGTCGTCATTTAATAAGAGTACTTTCATTTAATGAGACGTTCTCTGCTGGGCCGCTGTGCAAATTACATAATGATCAAGGGTGTCATGCCCGTGAGTTATGGTTTCAGGAACGATTTCCAGATCAAGGTTATCATCTCAATCCCCAGCATAAACTGGGAGCCATGGTTCAGACCTTAAAAGAAATTCCCGAGGACAAAAAAATCACGATTTGGTGCGGAGACAACTCCCATGATCAGACAGGTTTACGGTTTGCACTTTTTGTTCTTAGTGAGAGGAAGCAACCTATTTATGTTATAAATCCAATCGAGGCTTATGAGGAACTTCCCGGGATTGTTGAACCATTTAGCATTGGCTTATCTCCCCAGTCCCTGGGTCAGCTCCCAAACGAAGCTGTGCAAGCTATTATCAAAAACACCGAAAATACAGAGCCCCTTACCTCCGCGCAGAGAAAACAGTATGAACTGGAGTGGCAAGAAATCAGCAACACTGAGGATATGCTTCGAGTATGGTCTAATGGTCAGCTAACAAATGTTCCCGAAACATACTATGACGAAGACATTCTATCTTTAATTCTGCAACTGCAAAAGAATGAAGAGGGAGATCATTTCGTAAATGCAGGACTTATTGTAGGTGCAATTTTTGGGCAGTGGAATTTATTTATCAGTACCTCATTTATAGAATATCGCTTCTGGAGACTTATTAGTGAGGAAAAGCTGCTATTTAAAGGGATACCCTACGCCATGCATTTGTACGCACTAAGAGTTCCGTAGGGTTACAACATAATGACCGATAAGCATTTTTATAAAAAAGGAATGCCCTCATGAACTAAATATAGCTTCGAGGACATTCCTTGTAAATATGACTTCTTAATGATTATGTTATCAGAGTTAATTACTCTTGATTTTCTGATTCTTCAATCTCTTCTTCCTCGGTAATTAATCCGGCAAAAAGAGCATGCACGAACTGCTGAGAATCAAACGGCTGCAAATCTTCCATTTTTTCTCCGAGCCCTACGAGCTTCACCGGTAAGTTCATTTCCTGACGGATCGCTACAACGATTCCGCCTTTAGCCGTTCCGTCAAGCTTTGTCAATACTAATCCAGTAACGCCACTCTTCTCACCGAATAGCTTGGCTTGCGTAAGAGCATTTTGACCTGTGGTCGCATCTAGCACCATCAATACTTCATGCGGTGCACTCGGAATTTCTCTTTGAATAACGCGGAAAATCTTGTTGAGCTCTTCCATTAGATTGCTCTTATTCTGAAGTCTTCCTGCGGTATCACAAATCAAGATATCCACATTCCGCTGCTTAGCCGCTTGAACAGCATCGAACATAACAGCGGCTGGGTCAGAGCCTGCTTGTTGCTTAATTACGTCTACGCCAGCACGTTGACCCCAAACTTCAAGCTGTTCAATCGCTCCGGCACGGAACGTATCCCCAGCGGCCAAAAGAACCTTTTTACCCTCTTGTTTGTAACGATGCGCAAGCTTACCGATCGTGGTCGTCTTGCCTACTCCATTTACCCCAACGAACAAGATAACTGTAATGCCATCCGGATTTTCCTTCAGGCTGTTATCGTCATCGCCACGCAGCAATTCCATGAGCTTACGGGACAAAATGGGTTGCAGCTCAGCGGCATCTTCAATTCGCTTATGCTTCACTTCGGCGCGCAGATCCTCGACAAGTGTCATTACTGTATTAACGCCTACGTCTGCACCGATCAAGATTTCTTCCAGTTCTTCGTAGAACTCTTCGTCGATTTTTTTACGGCGGATAATAAGATCTGCTACCTTCTCCACAAAACCTTTACGGGTTTTCTCTAATCCGTCGCGGAATTGTTTGGTTACACTTTCCGTTTTGCCGGAAATGCTTTCTTTTAACTTCCTGAAAAAGCTCATTTGTTTCCTCCTAAAAGTTTTGTGAGCGACACTTCATTGATTTAACTTCGTACAAAACTCGCTTCGAAAGCTGATACTTAAAAAGCTCATCATTCAGCAAGCCGTTAAGCGATCTCTGCTTCCTCATCCTCTAAACGTACAGAGACGAGCTTGGATACTCCGCCTTCTTCCATCGTCACTCCGTAGAGCACATCCGCCTCTTCCATGGTACCTTTGCGGTGTGTAACGACGATAAATTGCGTTTGTTCCGAGAACTCACGTAAATACTGAGCAAAACGTACGACATTCGCTTCATCTAGCGCAGCCTCTACCTCATCCAGTACGCAGAACGGAACCGGCTTCACTTGCAGGATGGCAAACAAGAGAGCCATCGCAGTTAAGGCGCGTTCCCCGCCGGACAGGAGCTGAAGATTTTGAAGTTTCTTACCCGGTGGCTGGGCTACGATATCTATACCTGTTTCAAGCATATGCTCCGGATCCAGCAGCATGAGATCAGCTCGTCCACCCCCGAACAGCTTCGAGAACACCGTACCGAATTGTTTACGGATCGCATCAAAGGTCTGTTTGAACCGTTTGGACATTTCATCTTCCATCTCACGGATGACTTGATACAGAGTAGTCTTAGCTTCGACTAGGTCATCTTTTTGTCCACTGAGGAAGGTATAACGCTCATGAACACGCTGATATTCTTCGATCGCACCTAAGTTGACTTCGCCCAGTGCAGAAATACTGCGTTTCAGACGCTGTACATCCGCTTGTGCGGCAGGCACATCTTCGGGCACAGGATAACGCTGTTTCGCTAGTTCATAGCTTAATTCGTAGTCATCACTCAGCTTACGAAGAATATTATCAAGTTCAACATCGAGGCGACCCACAGAAACTTCTGTAGAACGCAGCTTGTCCTCCACGACTTTAAGTGCCTGACGTTGATCCTTCGTCTTACCCTCCTCTAGTTCCAGCTTACGGGTCAACGCTGAACGTTCCGCCCGGGCTAAATCCAAAGTACCGGCTGTCTCTTCCTTCTTCAGACGATAACTATTCAAATCTTCTTTCTGTTTCACGGTTTCTAAAGCATTACTGGCCAAATCCTGCTCGATCGTATGTAACAGATTTCGATTCTGGCGCAGCTCTTTATCCTGTGAACCCACATCTTGTCTGAGACGGCGTAATTGCTCCTCCAAGGAGAAGATCTCCTGATCGAGCTTCCCTTCTGAAACCTTCATACTGGTCAGCTTACCTTGCAACTCTTCCTTAGCTGATTCATTCGCTTTACGTGCCGATTCGGCATTACGGATACCCTCATGTGCTTCCTTTTCTTCCTTCTCAAGACGTTCAAGCTCAGCAGAGGCTTGCTTCCGAGTCTCTTCAAGCGTGCGGACCTCACTTTCAAAGCCACTACGTTCCGCGCCTGTGCTCTCCACTTGTTCCAGCACATGTCGAAGCTCCTGTTCAAGCTGCTTCAAATCGCCGGAAACACGTTGCTCTTCTAGTCTTTTCTCATCACCATCACGGCGCAGGTCCTCTAGCTTCACACTAGCGTTCTCTTGCTCTTCACGAAGTCTGGCAATGCCTTGTTTCAGTTTAACAATCTGACGTTCGCTCTCTTCGATCTCACTGCTCAGCTGATCCAACTGGCGTTTACGACTAAGCAAGCTATTGTTCTTCTTATGCTGGCTACCACCGGTCATGGAGCCCCCGGCATTTACTACATCGCCTTCCAGCGTAACCACGCGATAACGATATTGGCATCTAGCGGCGATGCGGTTTGCCTGCTCCAGGCTCTCAGCAATAACTACATTACCTAGCAAACTGCCAACAATACTAGCATACTTATCATCGTATCCAACAAGTTCGGAACCAATTCCAACAAAACCTTCAGCGTCTTCCACCATTCCACGGTCACTGCCGGAAATTTGACGTGGTCGAATAACATCGAGAGGAAGGAAAGTAGCTCGTCCCAGTTGACGTTGCTTCAGAAAAGATATCGCTTGACGCGATACGCTCTCATTATCCATGACCACATGTTGAAGCGATGCACCCAATGCAGTCTCGACAGCCATTTCCAGCTTCTCTGGGACGGAAATGAGTTCAGCAACTGCACCATGCACCCCATTGAGCTGTCCTTTACGAGCCCCTTTAAGTACTTCTTTAACTCCAAGCATAAAGCCGTCAAAATCATCTTGCATTTCTTTCATGGTCTCATGACGGGAGACTTGCGCTTCCCGCTTCTGTTCCCACTTACGCAGGCCTGACTGCGTCTCTTCAATCAGTTTCTGACGTTTACTAAGTTGTTCACTTTCCGTAATATAAGCACCACGAAGATTGCTTAATTCTTTGCCAAGCTGGGCTATCTTGTCTTTTAGCCCTTTTTGGCTAGCAGACAATTCTTCATGCCGTGCTGTCCATTTGCCGCTTTCTTCTTCACTGCGGCTCATACGACGCTCCAGGTTCTCCTTTTGTTGATCCGCGTAACGAATTTCGTTACGTGCATTCGCCATAAGGTTCATTAACTCTAGGAGAGCACTTTTCAGCTTCTCCTCCTGGCTCTGACTAATCCCGTCAGCGACACCTTCGAGTCTTGCCTCTTCATCTTCGATCTGTTTCCGAAGCTCAACAAGCTTAAGCCGGGATGCTTCGAGCTTAGCTTCTAAATCCCCAAGCTCACGCTGACGATCCGCAGATCGCTCACCTACAGATCCTAATGTGAGCATTAACTGTTCACGGTTACTCTCTAGATTACGTTTGCGCTCCTTCAGTACCTCCCCATAACCTTCGCTTTTCTCATAAGCTTCACTATAACGGAGTAATTGCTCTTGCTGCTTCTCGATCTGTTCTTCTAACGCACGTAGTTCAGCACGTCCGCTTTCCAGCTTAGCATCATGAGCGGAGACAACTGTAGATAGCTCCAGTTGCTCATCCTTTAACGTTTCTAGCTTAGCGTTACCTTCCTGCCAAGCTGTATGGATTCCTTCAATTTGGTGCACATAGACTGAGATTTCCTGATGCTTCAATTGTTCCCGAAGCTCTTTAAAGCGAATGGCCTTCTCCGATTGATCCTTAAGGGGACCAATCTGATCCTCCAGTTCACTAATCAAATCGTGAATACGAAGCAAGTTTTGCTCCGTGTCGTCGAGCTTACGGCTTGCATCTTTTTTGCGCGATTTATATTTTACAATACCCGATGCCTCTTCAAAGATGCCTCGCCGATCTTCGGAACGAGTACTCAGAATCTCCTCAATCCGACCCTGTCCGATAATCGAATAAGCCTCACGCCCGATACCGGTATCCATGAACAGCTCTGTGATATCCTTCAGTCTACAGGATTGCTTATTAATTAAATATTCACTCTCACCGCTACGGTGAACACGCCGAGTCACTGTAACTTCGCTGAAATCCAATGGCAGCGTGTGATCCTCATTATCGAGCGTTAGTGATACTTCACCATAATTCACAGCTTTACGCGCGTCACTACCGGCAAAAATAATATCTTCCATCTTGCCGCCACGCAGTGATTTAGCACTCTGTTCGCCGAGTACCCAGCGTATGCCGTCAGAAATGTTGCTCTTGCCGCTTCCGTTCGGACCCACTACGGCCGTTATACCGCGCACAAATTCCATTTCTGTTTTGTCGGCAAATGATTTAAAACCAGCTAATTCTATCCGTTTCAAAAACATACTTGCCTATCACCTCTGACCCATTATACCATAGCGTTTATTAGCCTAAAATAGCTCCCAAAACATCCCCGCAAAGTGGTGCTTTGCTTCGATGCGTACGCGTGTACTTTGTGGGAGCTCCGAATAAAACGAGAAATACAAGACATAAGTATAGTGTGAAAATTATTCCATCTTATATTTAAAATGAAGCTTGGACTATTCTTTCGAAAAAGAGCAGCAACGGTCTGAGCTCCGCCTAAACGCCGGTATTCAGACCTTTGCTGCTCTCCTCCGCTTGTCCACATGATGCAAAATTCAAGCACCATCTTCTTTCAGATGCAACAGTGCAGCTGCTGCAGCCTGCTGTTCTGCTTCCTTCTTGGAGCGGCCGCTCCCTTTACCAAGTGAACGGTTAGTCATTAACACTTCAGAGACGAATTCACGCTCATGCGCAGGTCCCCGTTCTTCAATGATCCGATATTCCAACGTACCCATATTGTGCTGCTGAATTAGCTCTTGCAGTTCCGTCTTGTAATCGGTCATCTGCATTTGCAGTTTCCCATCCGTCTCCACAAGTGGAAATACGTGATTATCAAGAAAAGACCTTACGGTTTCCAGTCCTTGGTCAAGATAAAGCGCTCCCACGAAGGATTCGAACACATCAGCCAGCAGGGCCGGGCGAGTACGTCCGCCCGTAAGTTCTTCCCCTTTTCCCAATAGTACATATCGGCCAAAACCTAAACTCTCAGCGAACTTAACCAGCGAAGGCTCGCATACAATAGCGGCACGCAGCTTAGTCAATTCTCCTTCAGGTCGATCTGGCAACAGATTGTACAAATATTCAGAAACCGTCAGCTCCAGTACAGCATCCCCTAGAAATTCGAGACGCTCATTGTCCTGATGCTGATTGAAACGGTGTTCATTCACATAGGATGCATGGGTAAAGGCCTGCTTCAGAAGCACAGAATCGTGAAATTGGATTTGAAGTTGCTGTTGTAACTGCTTCAGTTCTCCTTTCACCGCGCTGTCCCCTTACTGATTATATTTTTTTAGAATAACTGTTGCGTTATGTCCACCAAATCCAAAGGAATTCGACATTACGATATCCAAATCTGCTTTACGTGGCACATTCGGCACATAATCCAGATCACATTCTGGGTCTGGATTGTCCAAATTAATGGTTGGTGCAATCATTCCTTTTTGCAAAGAAAGACCACAGATAATAGCTTCCACACCACCGGCTGCACCTAAAAGATGACCCGTCATGGATTTCGTTGAACTTATAGCTACTTTATAGGCATGTTCACCCAATGCTTTCTTAACAGCAGCCGTTTCTGATCTATCTCCTACAGGTGTTGAAGTACCATGTGCATTGATGTAATCAATATCTTCAGGAGAGATACCAGCATCTCGGATTGCCATCTTCATGCAGCGAGCTGCACCGTCTGGATCTGGTTCAGTCATATGGTGAGCATCAGCGCTCAGACCATAGCCGATAACCTCAGCATAAATCTTCGCCCCACGCTTCTCAGCATGTTCAAGGGATTCCAGAATCAAGATTCCAGCGCCCTCGCCCATAACAAAGCCATCGCGATCAACATCAAATGGCCGACTAGCCTTCTCAGGCTCGTCATTACGAGTGGACATCGCTCTCATTGCACAGAAACCTGCCATTCCTGTTGGACGAATGGTCGCTTCCGAACCACCGCAGATCATAGCATCTGCGTCTCCACGTTGAATCAGACGGAATGATTCCCCAATGGAATGACTTCCTGTAGCACAGGCTGTCACTGTAGTCGTATTTGGTCCCTTTGCACCAAGGTTAATGGACAGCTGTCCAGAACCCATGTTAGCGATCATCATCGGGATAAAGAACGGGCTTACCCGTTTCGGCCCTTTTTCAAGCAACAGATTATGATTGTCTTCCCAAGTACCAAGACCTCCGATACCCGAACCTACAGATACACCGATCCGTTCAGCATCGATATCTTCACCGATCTTAAGTCCGCTATCTCTCAACGCATCTTCACCGGCAGCCACTGCAAATTGTACAAAACGGTCCATTTTGCGGGCTTCCTTGCGGCCAAAAAGCGCCTCAGGATCAAAGTCTTTAACTGACGAAGCAATTTGCGTAGTATATTCACTGACATCAAAGGCTTCAACCATCGATACACCTGATTTACCGCTCATCAGATTATCCCAGAACGTCTCCAAGTCTTTCCCCAGTGACGTAATTACGCCCATCCCGGTTACAACCACTCTATGACTCAAACACAATCACCCCATCTATAGGCTGTATACATTATATTCAGAACTTATATACTGCGAATTATTACTATATGAACAGCGGTCACCGCATGCATTAACGCTTCTGCGGCTCTGTTATAATCCCTATAAAGCTGCACATGGCAACCCTTAATACATTTTAATGCTGTATAAATGAGGAGAAGTCCCGCCCAAGTAGGAACGGGACTCTCAATCATATGACTCTAGGTATGAGATTGTATGTACTTCACAACTTCACCCACGGTCGTAATGGTCTCTGCATCTTCATCAGAGATTTCCATGTCGAATTCATCTTCCAATTCCATAACCAATTCTACTACATCAAGAGAATCAGCACCTAAATCATCTTTGAAAGACGCTTCTAATGTTACCTCAGCTTCATCGGCACCTAAGCGGTCGATGACAATGCGTTTTACACGCTCTAATACATCGGACATCCGGTTCACCTCCTCTTTTGGTATTATACGAGATATGAGGTCAAAATACCATAGACCGCAAAAAACGCTTTCCTGATCCCTCACATTTCATCTTTAAACAGTGTAAATTCTCCCAAGCATAAACACCATCGGCGTCCTAATAAGGACTGTAAGTGTTTATGCGAGATATATAAGGATAAAGTATAGTGTGAAACTTATACTTTCTTATATTTTTGACGGAGAGTTACATATACATCCCGCCATCCACGTGTAGTGTCTGGCCGGTCATATAAGCGGCGCCTTCAGAAGCCAGGAAAACAACTGCCATAGCTATCTCTTCCGGACGCCCAAGGCGAGCTAGTGGAATGCCCTTCTCTAGCTCACTGCGAACCTCATCAGAGAGCTCACGCGTCATATCTGTATCAATAAACCCAGGAGCGATACAGTTAACAGTGATGCCCCGTGAAGAGAGCTCGCGAGCGGCAGCTTTGGTTAGACCGATGACACCGGCCTTTGCTGCAGAGTAATTAGCCTGACCAGGGTTACCTGTTACACCCACAACCGAGGAAATATTAATGATTCGACCGTAGCGCTGTTTCATCATCGGACGTGTAGCTGCCTTAAGACAGTTAAACACACCTTTCAGATTCGTCTCAATCACTTGATCGAACTCTTCCTCTTTCATGCGCATAATCAGGTTATCCCTAGTAATGCCGGCATTATTGACAACAATGTCAATACGTCCCCAGGTATTAAGAACCTCTTTCACAAGGCTCTCGGCCTGTTCACTATTGCCGACATCTCCACGGAGCGCAATCCCCTCCGAGCCAAGCTCGGCAATACGAGACACAGTCTCGTGTGCCGCAGCTTCACTCCCTGCATAGTTCACGGCAACCTTTACGCCGTGTTCTGCAAGAGCAAGCGCGATGCTGCGACCAATACCACGTGAGCCGCCAGTTACAAGGGCTGTCTGGCCCCGCAATGCTGAGAACATAGTTTAATCCCCTTTCAATCATGATGCTGTTGGCTAAATGTTAAACCATTTCTTACAAAACAGTTTGGACACTTTCAAGTGTATTAATGTTGATTACTTTGACTGTTTTGTCTATTTTGCGGATTAGACCAGCCAGAACACTGCCAGAACCAATCTCAACAAAAGTATCTACACCATCTGCAATCAACCATTCAATACTGTCCTGCCAAAGCACAGGAGAATACACCTGACGAACAAGCAGTTCGCGAATTTCTTCGGGATCTGTTACCGGTGATGCAGTGACATTAACGATGACAGGCACATTTGGAGTATTGAAAGTTACTTTCTTCAACTCTTCTGCCAAACGATCCGCAGCAGCTCTCATCATAGAAGAGTGAAAAGGTCCACTAACTTCTAGCGGAATCGCACGCTTACCACCTGCTTCTTTAACACGCTGCACAACACCATTAACGCCTTCCTGAGATCCGGAAACAACGATCTGACCCGGACAGTTGACGTTAGCCAGTTCTACAACACCACTTTCATCAGATACATTTTGGCATAATACAGCCAGTGCTTCACGTTCCGCACCAAGCACTGCCGCCATTGCACCTTGGCCCCCTGGAACAGCTTCTTCCATGAAACGGCCTCTTAAGCGTACAAGTGTTACAGCATCTTCATATGACAATACACCCGCTGCTACTAACGCGCTGTATTCACCAAGGCTATGACCGGCAACATAATCAGGCTTCAAATCTTGTTCACGTAGAGCTTCAAGATAAGCAAGGCTAGCTGTAAGAAGCGCTGGCTGCGTGTTCACAGTCTGTTTCAGCTCACTGTCCGGTCCTTCAAAAATCAGCTTGCTCAGTGGAAATCCGAGAACTTCATCCCCTTTCTCGAACACTGCTCGGCTGTTTGGAAGAGCATCATAAACATCCTTACCCATTCCAACCGCTTGTGCTCCCTGACCGGGAAAGACAAATGCAATTTTACCCATAAGTATGAACTCCTTCCCGTATAACGGTCTTAGCTTATTACCAAATCAATACCGATGCGCCCCAAGTTAAGCCACCGCCGAAACCAACCATCAGGACGGTGTCGCCTTCTTTCATACGTCCTTCTTCCGCAGCTTCAACAAGAGCTAACGGAATAGAGGCAGCCGAAGTATTGGCATACTTATCAACATTGATCACACATTTCTCTGGTGGCAAATCAAGACGCTGCATAGCGGATTGAATGATACGAATATTCGCTTGATGCGGTACGAACAAATCAATATCTTCTTTACCCAGACCAGCTTTAGTAAGCACACGTTCTGTAGCCGAGCCCATCACACGAACTGCAAACTTAAAAACTTCTCGGCCATTCATATAAATGAAATGTTTCTTATCTTCAACGGTTTGCTGAGAGGCAGGCAAACGTGAACCGCCGGCTTCTAACTTAAGCAAGTTCCCTCCAGAGCCTTCAGCACCTAGATCAAAGGATTGGAAACCACGACCTTCTGGAACCTCACCAATGATAACTGCACCTGCTCCATCACCGAACAAGACACAAGTATTACGATCCGTATAATCTGTGATGCGGGACAAAGTATCCGCACCTATAATAAGTGCATTATTGTACATTCCATTCTGAATAAATCCAACCGCTGTCGCTAAGCTGTATACAAAACCAGAGCAGGCAGCCGACAAGTCAAACGCCGCAGCACCTTTAGCACCCAGTTTATCCTGCAAAATGCAGGCTGTAGAAGGAAAGGCACTGTCAGGTGTTACTGTTGCAATAATGATAAGATCCAAATCTTCGGCTTTCATTCCCGCGGAATCAAGTGCCTTTAGGGCTGCTTCATACGCTAGATCAGAAGTTGCCTCATGAGGCGCAGCAATATGTCTTTCACGGATGCCTGTCCGACTGACGATCCATTCATCGTTAGTCTCCACTATTTTTTCCAGATCACTATTTGTCAATATTTTCTCAGGTACATATTTCCCAGTTCCTATAATCCCAACCGGTCGCAACTGTCTCATCTCGTCACTCACTTCCCGCTAATTTCCTTAGATATACTTGGCACAAGCTCGGCTTGCAGAGCAATCCGCGCTTGTCTTACCGCATTTTTAACCGCATTTCCATCTGAAGATCCGTGCCCTTTCACTACCAATCCGCTAAGACCGAGCAGCGGTGCACCACCGTGCTCTTTGTAGTCCATTTTACCTTTTAGAGCTCTAAGCTCTGGCATCAGCATAGCCGCGCCAAGCTTAGTTTTCAGAGAACGGCTAAATTGCTCCTTCAGCAAAGAGAACAATGCACCCGCCGTACCCTCTAGTGACTTCAGTAAAATGTTACCGGCAAATCCATCGCAGACAAGCACATCACAGTTCCCTGTAAGCACGTCACGTGCCTCAACATTACCGATAAAATGAATGCCTGGCAAGTTCTCAAGCAGTGGATAGGCTACTTTTGTCAGTTCATTGCCCTTTCCAGGCTCTGTTCCTACATTCAGAAGTCCGACTCTCGGCTTAGCAATACCATGCACTTTGTTTCGATAAATGGTTCCCATCAGTGCATATTGCACCAGATGTTCAGGCTTAGCATCCATGTTGGCACCAAGATCAAGCGCCAATACGCCAACATCGTCCAGCGTCGGAATCATAGGCGCCAGAGCAGGACGTTCAATCCCCTGCATCCGGCCAACTACGAGGAGTCCTGTAGTCATTAATGCACCCGTGTTGCCTGACGAAATCATAGCATCCGCTTCACCTTCGCGTACCATTCTTCCAGCTACAACCATGGATGAATCTTTTTTACGACGAACTGCCTTAACTGGCTCTTCATCAGAACCAATGACATCTCCTGCATGACGTATTGTCAGATTGGACGGTTTGTCCCTCAGCAGTGGCTCTAATCTGGCTTCGTCACCAACGAGCACAATCTGCGTATCTTTCCATTCCGCGGCCGCGGACAACGCCCCCTCGACATTACATTCAGGAGCGTTGTCCCCGCCCATGGCATCAATGGCGATCAGCACTATGGTTACCCCCTTCACTGTGTTCATCATTTGCGGACCGATACACTATAAAATGGCCCTGAAACACTAATTCTTCTCCGACATAAGTGAATACATCCACCTCCGCTTTGCCACCCCTACCAGCGAGTGACCGCACCTGTGCTTTGGCAATACACTTCTCACCTAGCTGAACTGTGCGTACAAAACGGATATCGGCTGAAGCGGTCAGAGCGATTTCATCGTTGATTACGGCAACCGCAAGTGAGTTCGCTTGAGCAAACACATAGTGGCCTCGAGCGATCCCATTTCTAGAGAAAACATGATCTTCGCGAATCTCAAATATCGAAATCCCACTCTTGTCCAGCTGTAGATCCACAATATCTCCGATGACTTCATCCGCAGGCAAAGAGCGCACCTGATCATAGGAGTGCTCTGCCATTTGTTTCATTCGTTCACGCAGTTCCGGTATTCCCAGCTCCATCCGGTCTAACCGAATCGTCTGAATGCTAACTTTCAGCTGACGAGTCAGCTCCCGATCCGTTACAAAAGGATTGCCTGCGATTATATGTAGCAGCTGTTGCTGACGTTCTTTCTTGGACATCCGCTCGATTGCGGCTCACCTCCTGGCACGTGCCAAGCATAAACGTCTTCGGTATCCTTAAAAGGACGATAAACGTTTAAGCGAGAAATATAAGACAAAAAAGTATAGGTGTATAACTTATACTTTCTTATATTTTAAAGAAAGCATTCGGCCGCTTGATGGCCGCTGTTATATTAGGTCAAATAACCATATTCATTATTTAGAACCAGGTACTAATATGTAGTATAAAGCATGCCGCACCAAAAATAAAGCATTGACTTCTGGGCGGCTTATGTATGGACAAGTATAAACGCTTCAGCGTCCCTAATAGACGGTAAGCGTTTGTGCGAAAAATACAAGGAATTTATAGAGGAGTGAAACTTATATAGTCTTATATTTCAAAAAAAATAGTACTTCACCAAGAGTGAAGTACTATTTATTCTAAAACTATTGTTTGATGATTTCTCTTGCTTTGTAAGTTCCGCAAACTTTACATACGTGGTGAGCCAATTTCAACTCTCCGCATTGTTCGCATTTCACCATGCCCGGCACAACCAACTTAAAGTGGGTGCGACGTTTGTCACGGCGTGTCTTAGACGTTCTACGTTGTGGTACTGCCATGTGTTCCACCTCCTCGTGATATTTCTGTCAGCCTGCTCCTCAGAGCAGGATGTGTTTTGTTGTAATGTTTCATTTGAAAAAGTCTTTCAACGCAGCGAGTCGAGGATCGATCACTGTGTTGTCGCAACTGCAGGTGCCTTCGTTCAAGTTCTGTCCGCATTTCTGACAAAGACCAAGACAGTCTGCCTTGCACAATACCGAATCCGGTAAGTGCAGTACGAAATTTTCTTCCACATATGGGATAAGATCCACAACCTCATCCTTGACGTAAATGAGATCCTCATCTTCGTCATCATCTGGAAGAACTGGCTGCTTAAGCCACTTGAAAGTCTCAGCAAAAGGAATGTTCAAATCACTTTTGACCTCCGTGAGACAACGTGAACATAACATGTCCACATCTCCACTCAGTTTCCCCACCACGTTCACACAATCGGTTCCCGCGGGCAGCGCTTTAAGGTCCACTGAGAGCGGAGCAACAGCTAGAATATCCTTGCGCCCTTTGACTACCTCGCTGACATCCACAACATCGTGAATATGTAACGGTTCGTCGGCATTCGCTAATTTGCGAAAGTGAATCTGCATAACTTATCACTCCCAAACAAACAAAATTTATTATACCTAGTATTATATACCTTTGTCAACCATTTTCCCTTTATATTGTTTCAGGAATTGGAGAGAATTATGATATAACTATTAGTGTAAATCAAAATGACAGCTTATGCGAACTGAGTTTCTAAATATTAATCCTACTAATCTCTACAAGCATAAAAGACTACAGCATCTTCATAAGGACGATAAGCGTTAAAGCGTGAAATATAAGACATAAAGGATAGGTGCATATCTTATACCTTCTTATATTTTAAATAATGGTTACATACGGAGGGAAGCAGCAGTGACAACAGTTGGAATAATAGCAGAATACAATCCATTACATAACGGACATGTCCATCACTTCACCGAAGCCAAAAGACTATCTGGCGCTGAGCGCGTCATTGTCGTCATGAGCGGTCCCTTTACTCAGCGCGGCGAGCCGGCGGCGGTGAGCAAGCAAGCCCGGACAGAGATGGCGCTACGAATGGGCGCCGACCTCGTCATTGAGCTGCCGGTGGCTTATGCTGTACAGCCGGCAGAATGGTTCGCCTTCGGAGCAGTTGCACTGCTGGAAGCGACCGGGGTCGTGGACAGCTTGTGCTTCGGCTCCGAAGCCGGCACTTTGGGTTCGCTGCTTCCTCTGGCCAAGTATCTGGCAGAGGAAAGCAGCGAACTTCAGAGCGAGATCCGCCGCCGCATGGCGCTCGGAGCGAGCTTCCCCGCCGCGTACAGCGCAGCGGCGGCGGTGGCCTTTGAAGGGACTCTCCATGAAGAGGAGAGTCCCTTCGATGCTGGCGAGCTGCTGCGCCAGCCGAATAACAGCCTTGGCTTGCATTATCTCATTGCTTTGCAGCGGCTGAATAGCAAGATCGAGCCGCTAACCGTTCCGCGAACGGCAGCCGGATTCCATGACCCTTTGCAAGTCGACTCATCGATCGCAAGCGCCACTGCTATTCGCAAGCTATTACAAGAAGGTGGATCGCCAGCAGCTTACATGCCGGAATATAGCGTGTCCATATTGGAAAGAGAGCATGCAGCCGGTAGAGGTCCTTTGGAATTAGAGCATTTCCGAGACCCCCTCCGCCATCTGCTCTCTACACGTACTGCTACAGAGCTAAGAACAATCCAAGACATGAATGAAGGCTTGGAGAATAGAATCCTTCGTCTTATGCCCGAGCTGGAGCAATTCACTATTTTGGGTTTGCTTCAATCCCTTAAGAGTAAGCGTTACACACATACACGACTGCAACGTCTGCTGCTGCACATTTTACTAAATCACACCAAGGAAGAAATGACCCCTTCTGTATTAGCAGAGGGGCCTGGATATATTCGAATCCTCGGATTTAGAGAAAGTGGACGAGCACTGCTTAAAGAGATGAAGCAAAAAGCAACTTTACCCATCGTGATGCGGCCCTCACTACACTCCCATCCACAACTTGAGCGAGACCTTCAAGCTGCGTCCGCTTTCGCTGGAGCTTTTCGAGAACCTCACAGAATCGATATGTATCGCGATTACTTGGAACCTCCGGTCATGGTTTGACCGGTAGTTCCTCCATATATTTCAGCGCTTCATCCAGTGTCGATACGGGTACCAGCTTCATAGATGTGCCGATTTTATCAGCTTTTGCTTTGGCTTCGTCGTAATTCTTAACAGGTACGAAAAAAATCTCCGCCCCTTCTCGATCCGCAGCCACGATCTTATGTTTCACTCCACCGATAGCACCTACCACACCCTCAGCGTTAATCGTTCCCGTTCCTGCAACCCTATGACCTTTGGTTAGATCACCAGGTGTAAGACGGTTGTAAATCTCCATAGTGAACATCAGTCCTGCTGAAGGTCCGCCAACATTCGTATCTACAAAGCTGACCGCTTTTCCTTGTTCTTTAGGTTTCACTTTCTGAACTGCGGCTATTGTGACTCCAAAACCAGGTCGAACTGCAGTACCTTCTTTATCTTTGATCTCGACCAGTGTCACTTGCTCCTTTACTTCTTTACCATTCCTCTGTAAAACAACAGCGACCTGATCACCAATTTTCTTGGCTGAAAGTAAAACAGAAAGTGCTTCCGGATCCGGTACTTTCTGTCCTTCTACACTTATGATTCTGTCACCTGGTTGGAATTGACCTTTATTACTTTCAACCGGAACCGAAAAAACATACAAATAATCTACTACATCCTCATACGGAATTCCTGCAGCATGATAAGCCGCCTGAACGGAGTAAGATTGGGAGCTGTTCATATAAAAAACCTGCTCCGCAGCATATTCGTCTTCAGACTTATCCCCCAGGCGGGTCTCTTTTCTAACAACCTCTGAATTGGAGTTAAAAACAGAGGCGACCAGTAACGCCACATTAGCGTAACTAGCAGATACCGTAGTCATCATAAAGGTTCCTGCTTCAGCCGGATCCGCATTCTCCACTTTAATCATAGGGGCAACCTCAGATGCACTACCCGGCTGATAGACAATGTACGGGGTGTTCATAAATACAAATACATACACGATAACTACAAACGTAAAGAGGTAAGCTGTGGCGCGGAATCCCGGCCGATGCTTCAACTGCTTCACTGCTCTTCCCTTCTTTCCCACGGCACATTTAGGATATGAATGTTTGAACTTCATTACCGCTTCGACTATTGGTTTGGCATGATGGTTGTCTACTCTGCATAAAGTGATAACACATCTGCTATGCCTTAAGTTATGAAGAGGTGATTCTAGAAATGAACAATATTAAAATACGCCGGCTAGCTAGTCGCTCCACACCTTTTCTATCCGGGGCGATTGCAATCCTGTTAGCCATTGCAATCATCATCTCACCAGAAAGCTCTTTCGAGGCTTCTCTTCAAGGATTAAAGCTCTGGTGGACACTCGTATTTCCTGCACTTCTACCCTTCCTTATGTTGTCTGAGATGCTGACTGCTTCAGGCTTCGTGCATGGCTTCGGAGTGCTCCTGGAACCATTGATGAAAAAGGTCTTCCGACTTCCCGGCGCGAGTGGCTGGACTTTGGCGCTTGGAATCACAACTGGATTCCCCGGCGGGGCCGGAGGTGTAATGCAGCTTCATAAGCAGGGCAGCATTTCGGACAAGGAAGCCGCTCGTCTTGCTTCCCTTACACATTTCGCCAGTCCAGTAACCCTGCTCATTGTGATTGGTGTAGCTTTCCTACATAGTCCTACCGCAGGCTACTTTCTACTTGCGATCCACTGGATTTCAGGACTTCTAGCCAGTTATACAGATGCACTGTTAAACGGCCGGATAGACAATCCGCAACCTTCTGTAAAAGAAAGTACGAATACTAAACCTTCTTTATATAGTCGTATCCAGCTTGCAGCCACTGAAGCCAGATCAAGAGATGGCCGAAGCTTCGGCAAACTTCTTGGGGAGTCGGTAGCTACTGCGGTGCAAAATTTGATGGTTGTGGGCGGTTATATGATTATGTTCGCCGTAGTCATCAATATCATTACTACTGTACTTCCTGCATTACCAGCTGCTCTACCAGCAGGCTTGCTGGAGGTTCATTTAGGAGCCGACGCCATAAGCAAAGGGCTCACGAGCATTGGCGCCGGATCAACAGGAGTATTAGGCTTGGCCTTACTTTCCGCTGCACTTGGCTGGAGCGGACTCTGCGCACAGCTGCAAGTACTGACACTGCTTAAAGAGGCAGGTGTCCGATTCCTCCCCTATGCTGCGGTTCGCTTGATGCATGGAGCTTATGCTTTTTTATTAACTCTACTACTATGGAAACCACTATTGGCTGTAGGAACTGCTGTTTTGCCTGCTCTTGCAGATTCACAATCCACACCAAACAGAACCATTAATGTAACAGCCATATGGAGCTCTTTTCCACAACTGCTTAGTCTGCAATCACTTTTACTCATCATCCTGCTAGCATTATCCGCAGCGATATATCTTGTTAGTGCTTTTCGCCATCGACCCGATTAAATTTAAGCTTCATAGCTTGTTCCACTTCAGGGGTCACAAAGTCAGATACATTACCTCCGAAATGGGCAATTTCTTTTACAACACTGGAACTTAAGTAGGAATATTTCGGATTAGTCATCATAAAAATCGTTTCCGCATCCGGATCCAGACTATGGTTGATGGATGCATTTTGCAGTTCATATTCAAAGTCAGTTACGGTACGAATACCACGAACAATGACTTGAGCATCTTTTTGACGAACATAATTGACTAGCAGATCCCTAAAGCTGTCGATTTCCACATTAGGAATGTCAGCTGTCGCCTGTCTTAAAAGCGCTGTCCGCTCTTCTACAGTAAATAACGGGTTCTTACTCAAATTATTAAGCACCGTTACAATTAAACGGTCGAACTGTTTGGATGCGCGCCGGATAATATCCATATGTCCCATAGTCACGGGATCAAAGGTGCCTGGATAAATGGCAACACGCTCTTTTCTAATTTGCAGACTCATTCTCTACCTCCTCACCAGTCTCGCCGTCCACTGAAGGATTAGCTTCATACTGATAAATAGAAATTGTCGTTTCTCCGTATACGGCTTGGCGCAGCCTATAAAATCCTGGGATATCCTCAGGATAGGCATAATTTGATTCATGCTCCAGTACTATGATTGCGTCCTCTTGCAACATTCCTTTTTCTACCATAGACAGCATTAGCTCATCTCCGTGCTTCAATCGGTAAGGAGGGTCTAAAAAGACTAAATCAAAAACACGTCCCCGCTTCTCCAACGCACTGAGCGCTCTTCCTGCTTCATTTCGGTACACTTGCGCCTTTGCCTCAAGATTAGTCGCTTTCAAATTGGCACGAATGGTGTCAATACTTTTAGGCTCCATATCTACAAATACGGCACTTTCCATTCCTCTGCTTAAAGCTTCGATACCCAGACCACCTGTACCTGCGAATAAATCCAGCACCGCTCCACCTTCGAAATATGGACCGATCATACTGAATACAGCTTCCTTCACCTTGTCGGTTGTAGGTCTTGTTCCACTTCCTGGCACACTTTTTAGTGGTCTTCCTTTTGCACTTCCCGATACCACTCTCACCGTCAATCACCCGCTCTATGTCTCTGTTTGTTATACCCAAAAGGGCATAAGTCCACGCCTATCGTAACACATTTGCGCACTGAAATAAAAAGTTTGTCTAGTTATGAAAAATGGAACAATCAGAGACGATTCCGATAAATAAGTCGTCATTATGTATAAGACTGGTCTTCCAGGGACATCATGTAATTATCGACACCACAAATGTCGTAGACAACCGCGGAGCAGGCTTACGTTTCCCCATAAGCTCTTCGTCCGGTTTCTCCTCTCCCATGAAAGGGGCCCTAGAGATAGGGCCCCGAATTTATGTTTAAATACATTTATAAGTTATTATTGTATATAAAACAATACATAATCACTAGTTTCGTACAACAAGAAAGAAGTACTCACAGTGGCTCGTTTGGGAAAATTTTGTATCGGATGACATCCCCGCTATTGCAGATGCTTATTGGCACAACGCCTCCTTCCACTAAGTAACAACTCAAAAAAGCCCCGTTACCATTTAAGGTTGACGAAGCTTTTTCATAAACCCTAACTATGGAAATTTCGCTGTACAACCAAGCATTCAATTATATATTTCACTAAATTTCCGATACTCGAGTAACCTTATACCTTGACTTATCCTTCTCCAAATCAACTCTAATTTTTTTCGTTTGATTGTCTTTAATAAGATTCCCTTCAACAGTAAGATTTCTGCCATTGATTTCTTCAAACAGGATGGATAATGTGTATGTTCGTATGTCTTTTTCTGAATCTTCAACATGATCTCCTGGTACAGCTGAACAAATTTGGCCCGCACTGATAGCAAGTAAAAATGTCGACAGAATCATTATTGATTTTTATTTTGAATTTCAATTTGTTCACCTCTTCCTTATCTATAATAGATATTATGAGGTTGAAATCATAAACCATTCCTTATATAGTTACGCTTCAGTTGTGGATAAATCTAAAAAAAATCAGCATTCTAAATCTTCATCCGTGCTTAATTCATCATCAATTTGCCTTTGTCTTTTCTTATTTATATTTCGTAACACTAGGTGTACAAGAAAATAAACCATTGTAAAAGTAACAAAGGTTAAAATAATACTCCATACATTTCTTTCTCCCGCCAACACTATAAGCAATGAAACACAAATCCCTCCTGAAATAATGCTGTTTATAAGCAGCTTTTTATTGGTGTGACTTCGGGAATCCCAAATATCAACCCCAACAGATAAGTGCCGTATAGTTATATATATTCCAATACCAATTAAACAGAAAAACTCGACTGCAAATTGCGCAAACGGAGCATTCATTATGAATTGTTGAATCAGAATTGAAATAAGCAAACAATAAACTAATATTTGATAAGCATCACTTTGAATTTTCCTTCTTTGAGATACAATTCGTTCATCATTAACTTTGCTGGTTTTCATTATTATCCCTCCTTATACTCCGAATTATAATATATTTATTACATAATGCAATTTATATATTGCATTTAAATGTGAATAAAAATCAAACATACACAAACAAGTTTGCTAATGAAGATTTAACACAAAAGGACCGCCTTTCGGCAGTCCTTTGACAGACACTTACTCTATAAATTTCCCAACGAACTCTGTAACTACGCTCTCATATTTGACCGGGTCCATACGGAAAGCTTCACCATGACCCGCTTTAGGAACGATATATAGCTCCTTCTCCACCGGACTATTCTCATACAGGGTATGTACCATCTCCGTAGGAACGAAGGTATCACTATCACCATGAATAAACAGTGTCGGGGTTACAGATTTCTTTACCTGTTCTAATGCTGAGGCTTCATTAAAGGTATAGCCTGCGCGAATTTTTGTCAGCATACTGGTCGTGTCCACAATCGGGAACGCCGGTAAATGGTACATTCTCTTCAGTTGGAACGTAAGCTCGTCCTTCACAGATGTATAACCACAATCCGCTACAATTGCCTTAACATTAGGTGGCAGCTCTTCCCCACTTGTCATCATGACCGTAGCTCCCCCCATGGAAACACCATGAAGCACCACTTGTGTCTTCTCACCATTCGCTTCCAAGACTCGTTGAATCCACTTTAAATAATCCTTGCGCTCCGGCCAGCCGAACCCGATGTAATTACCACCGCTGTCCCCATGTCCTCTAGCATCTGGCAGTAAAATATTATATCCTAGTCTTTCATAATACATTCTGGCATATCCACTCATCTGAGTCGCATTTCCAGCATAACCATGCGCAATGATTACCATCTTATCAGATTGCACAGGAGCTGCTAAGTAGTACCCCTTAAGATGAATCCCGTCATCGGAATCCATCTCCCACCTGTCGAAGTGCTGGTTGTTCCACCACTCTTTATCTGCTTGTGAGGTATCTTTAGATTGTTCCACTTCCGGACTTGATTGCAGATCTGGACTCTCATCTAAAAAGTCCTTTGAGGCACGTGCAATGGCGACATGATAGAAATAAAAGCTTCCAACCGTTACGATAATAATTAACACTACAACAATGGAAGAAATCCCGATCAGCATTTTATTCTTCAAAACTCTCTCTCCTAAATAATATTTAACAGTATTCATTTATGTTATCAAACTAAGATAACATGTATATTTGAATCTTCAAAATCCTAGTTTTGTTCCCCTATGTACTTCAATCCACTTTTATTTGTTAATTCATCTAGATAAAACGGCATAATACCATTAAAAAGTCTGCTTCCAGCATGAATGCCAGAAGCAGACTTTTTATATCTCTAGAATATGCATGCGCTCGTAATAATTACTAACAAGATAAATAATACTAAGATTGCGCCAGTACTAGTAAAAGCACCACCGACATGACCAAATTCAGCTCCCATGTGAAGACCTCCTCCGTATTGTAGAATACACCACAGGATATGTGTTAACCCCCTCGGAAGATTGGGCGAACGGTAAAAAATATAACCCCGCCAACTGCGCGAGGTTAGTGTAAAGATTCTAATCGGAAACTAAAATACCGTCAAAGCTTTCTGGACCCACACGAACTGTGCCGAGAAGATTAGAGGAAACAAATGCCGTATAAGTGAGTTGAGGCGTGATTGCAGGTAAGAAGTCGTCTGCTGAAAAAGTTATGACTTGCGGAGCCAATATACTTAGACCAAAAGTTGAAGTAGCAGAATATATAAGCGGATCGGTTGGCAAGGTTCCCCTTACAATCGTAATTGTGATTCCTACCAATGCCAGTGGAAGAGTAACAGAAATTGTCCCTTTAAGCAGCACACGTGGGTTCGTAGTCACTCCTGCGGTTAACAAACCAATTTGTCCAAACAACTGTGGCGTGTTTATAACCGTAATCGGAATAGCTATCGAATTGGCGAGACTGGCATTTTGTGATGTTCTAGCGTCAAGATAAGTTCCCATATTTACACCTCCTTTTTTTTCATACTATAATATATTAGTCATCTTGATAGAATGCGCAGTCATTTTACCAGTGAGAAAGGTTTGATTCTCAAAAAAATGAATACGACTAAATCATTTATCATCTGTTTTCGTACCATCCCTTTTGTTAAAAGCAAGCTCAAATAACCCCGTCGCCGAAAGCCCTGCTAGCCCCCCAGCCCATAGCCGAAGAATAAGGTTCATATCAGTGAACGGATAAGCAACTGCTCCAACCAGCAAGCCAATAGCTAATCCAACAACCGGTACAATATTGCGCGGAAGTTTCACGCTATTCTTCACAAGTTGTACAAGTGCCATTACGAAAACAGCCAGCACGGAAGCAAAGGCAAGCACACTGTTGAGAGCATCATTATACATGGTGTTTAACCCTCCTTATTTCATTTTCCACTACCAGGAACAAGTAAGCCTGCACGGTTCAACACTGTTATTATGCGATAGAAGTCATAACTCCCACCTGACGGTGTATCTAGCAGCCCTGCAGCACTCGCTGCCTTTACTGCCGCTTCAGCCCATGGGGGTACATTCATCACTGCTCGACCTTCAATTAGAGTCACTCGATCCGAAAGCTTAGTAATCGATTGACCTTGCTCCTGCACACCTGTTTTTAGCGTATCCTTGCTATCCGTAAGGCTCACTATAAGCGCACGCAATTCTTTTATTTCTGTTTCCAGACTAACCAGCTTTTGTTTATCCTCTGCCGACATTTCGTCATCACCTTCCTTGGCTTCTTCATCATATTTATACAGATTGTAGGTATTCATGATTTGGATTAGCTTTGCTGCATAGTTTGGGTCGGTAGCATAGCCAGCGGCAGCAATCTCTTGTGCGGCAACCTTGCCACTTGCACCAAGCACTTTGCTGTAAAGGTTACGATTCCACGAAACACCATTCACAATCAACGCGGAATGATCCACGACAGATTCTCCCCAGTTGTTATAGGCCCGAAAAGGAGCTTCTACTTTAACAGCTTTACCATTAACATATTCAGTAGTTTGCACAGTAATACTACCAGCTGGTCCGCTGCCTTTGATTCCAAACAAATTGTTGGCCTTAACAGTCAACCCGCTGCTGCCCCAGCCCGATTCTAGCGCCGCTTGAGCTATCGTTAGCGATGCTGGAACCTTACTAATCTGCATGTCCTTTTCAGCAAAATTTGCGATCTTCGCAATAAACTCTGTCTCCGTCATTTCATCACTTCCTCTCCTTTTATTAAATGCTGAGCATAATGAAATGCTTGTGCATATCCCTACTAATAGAGCGTCATTGCTAGATTCCATTAAAAATAAACGTCAAAACGCGCGCTCAAATAGCGCGTGCGTATTTGATAATTCGAATATGACATAAGTAGCTGAAAAGAAATAAATGAAGCATGCAACTCACATAGGGCTATTAGTCCTGCTCACAGGAGAAATTTATTTCTGGTAGATTCATAATATGTAATTATAAGTAAAATTATCTTGAAGTTTCATTAAAAATAGCGTAACATATAGTATTAATTGACTATATAGGAGGGTCTAATAGACTATGCCTTCATATTATTTTAGAGAACTATGGACACCCTTGCGCTGGGTAGGCATTAAGTTTTTCCGTGATGACGAAGGTTTTCTTTGGATTAAATGGTGGGCTAAGCCCAGAAAACGACTGCGTTAACTGTTAAGAAAGTAAATATACATAAGAAGTTTCATACAATGTGCATATGTTTTTCTTGATAACAAACTAAAGGGGCATCAACCGCTACAACATTAGCAGCTGATGCCCCTATTCCTAGTTACCTACCTTAGCTCCAAAAGAGCGTGCTAACAGTACGGCCTGATCTATATCCATACGAACTCCTTGTAGATCCAAACTTTTTAAATCAATCCCCTCAACAATAGCGTCCCGTAGGTCAGCCCCTTTTAGCTTGCATTGAGATAACTGTACACGGCTCAAATCGGCCCCTCGAAGATCACTTTTTTGTAAATTACAGCCCATTAGATCAGCTTCAGTAAATCGAATTCCGCGCAGATCCTGTCTGCTAAGATTAGTATGTCTAAGGTTCGTGTAAGACCAGTCCCCGCCGATAAGTGTGATCCCGTCCATATAAGCATTTGAGAAATCAGATCCTACCATTTTACAATCTTCAAATTTCGATACGAACAGATTCGCACCAGTGAACTTACAGTTAGTAAAAGCTGAACCTTTATGGTGAGATGCATTGAGCATGGCTCCAGTAAAATCGCAATCTATAAATCGGCATCCGATGGACGTCATTTCTTCCATAGAGCTTCCTTTGAAGGAACACTGCTCAAATGTACAGTTATTTAGTTCCCCGTCCTGCAGACTTCCTTGGTCAAAATTGTGTTGTTGGAACGTTTCATTAAGGTATTGGTACATGTTGAGTCTCATCACCTTCATTAGGATTAAATAAATTTATTCTTATTAAAAATAGCACTTTAGTAGATTGTTCTCAACAATCTCTTTCGATATAATTGCAAATAAACGATATGGAGGGAAATTATGGATGTGTCCAGCAGGAAAGAACCATTCCGTTATGTGATGAACCAGCCGCTTGAATGCTGGATTGAAGTTCCAACAAGTAGTATTGGTCCGGGTGCCGGAAAGTTAACAGAAGCCGTGTTGCTTGATCTTAGCCGATCTGGCTGCAAAGTGCGTACCCCTCTAAATCTTAGATTTACAGCAGGCGATACAAAGCTAGTGATTCATCTTCAATTAAATGAAGAAAAGCTTCAACTCGTGGGCAGCGTCCGTTGGGGCTGGATGTTTGGACTCGGCCAGTACCAATACGGAGTTAAGCTTAGATTGAGAGAAGACGAAGAAGAACGGTTGCTAAAAGAACTTGAAATATGGACAGCTTCTCTAAATGATGTAGAGGGCCTGTAGAATTCTACATAACCGATGCCCTTCTCATGGAAAGGCGTCTTTTTTTGCATAAAAACGAAGGCAAAGCTAAATCGCTCTGCCTTCGTTCTAAAAATCTATACAATTTAGACTTCTATAACTCCACTCTTTTCTTAACGAGTTTAACAATAGCAAATACTAGAATCACAATAATCACAGCTTCGAACAGGGTAGGAAGTAAACCAAGAACATACTGAGAGGTATCAATATTATTTAATTTAGTAGCCTCATCCGTCACTTCAAATCGAAAAGCTCTTTCCAAAGTAATATTTTTATGATCGAACATCGATGTTTCTAATAAAGAAATTATATACTGTATTACAAAAAAAACAGCTATCCCAATCCATACTCTTCCTTTCACTCTCACACTCATTGCAACGGTCATGGAGAACATCACGAGTAACATAGAGTAGGCGGAAGCCCAAAAGACTATTAGCACTGTATAGGCGGAAATCAGCCAAAATTTTTCCGGCAAAAATGAAGTTGAAAACATCATAATATCTACTGCTAAATGAGTATAAGCGACTAGAAATAAACAGAGTAACGAACCTAAAAACAGCATTATCGGTGAGAGAACGGTGTACAGGACTGGTACTGGCACAAGCCTACGATTGAATAATCTCAGGTTCTGACCGAAGGTGCGCAGACTAAAAAAGAGAAGCACTACACCTGCTACGGCATAGGAAGTGATGTTCATCATGAACATCTCTTGATCTGAACGAACAGTAAATCCTATCACAAGCTGCACAAGAATGGTGATAACAAAAACAGCAAGAAACTTATCCCTATCCCGTCTAAAATCATACTTCACTAGCTTTAGCATTCTGCGTACACCTCTCTGAACATTTCGTCTATGCTTTTGCCATGGCGAAGCCGGATATCCTCTACCCCCGTATGCATCACAATTTCTCCTTCTTTAATAAAAATCACATCATCAAAGATCCGCTCAATATCGGATACTAAATGAGTTGATAAGAGTATGGTGCTGTCCTCCTCATAAAACTCTACTAACGCGTTAAGAATTTTAGTTCTAGCTACTGGATCTACTCCACCGATTGGCTCATCCAGTAAATAAAGGCTAGCTCGGCGTGATAAGGCAAGTGTAAGCTGTAAACGTTCATTCATGCCTTTGGATAGATCCTTTACCTTATCTTGACTTCTTAGCTTCATAAACTCCAACATTCGTGAAGCCTTCGTCTGATCAAAATCCGGATAGAAATCACTTTGGAACTTCAGAGCATCTGTAACACTCATCCATGATTCTGTTAGCGGTTTATCCGGCATAAATGACACTACTGCTTTACTGTCTACGCCTATTGAACCCCCTATAATGGATACACGACCAGAGGTAGGCTGTGTAAGTCCTGCGATGATTTTCATTAGTGTGCTTTTGCCGCTGCCGTTACTGCCTAGCAGTCCCGTGATCTTACCCGCACTCAGATTAAAAGATACACCGCGAAGAGCATGCTTTGATCTATATTTTTTAGTAACGTCATGAACCTCAAGTATATTTTCCAACTTGCTTATCCCCCTATTCTTCATCCCTGTCTCGGATACTCTCCGCTACTGCCGCTAAAATATCTTCACCTTGAAAACCAAGATCCTGCATACCACGAATGAAACGATCCAGCACATCTTTTGCCATTTCTTTTTTGATGGTCAAAATAGTTCCTTCATTACTAGTGACGTATCTTCCCATTCCACGCCGGGTCTCCACGATTTCTTCACGCTCCAGTTCCTGAAAGGTTCTTTGTACCGTATTCGGATTAATTTGTAACTCACTGGCGAGTTCACGGACCGAGAGAATTTTATCTCCTGGCTTCAGCTTGCCTGTGACGATTTCACCTTTGATGTAATTCATGATCTGGATATAAATTGGCAGGTTGTTATCGAATTCGATTGTCATATTTAAGCAACATCCCTTCGTCTAAAGACGGAAAAGCCTATAAGTAGAAAGACAACTGAGTATAAGACTAGCATTACAATGGAAAAGGTCAGCGTCATTCCAGGCATAGGTGCTCCTCCACCTTCATAAGCAGCTAAATTCAGGTTCGGGAATAATACATATTTATAGAACTCACGGAAAATGATCAATTTATCTATCATCAGCATAAACATTGTAACCCCGATGGTTACGCCCGTTGAAGTCGTCAATATTCCAATCATAAAAGCAAGGGTTGAATATACAACTGTACTTACAGAGTTATACATTAAACTGGTTAGCATCTCACGAATACCAGCCTCACCACCACTAAAGCCAAACCATAAAGCACCTGCTGCAAAAACCGCCAGCATACCGATAACTGCCACTGAGAACGCGTAAATCAGCACAACAACATATTTGGATGCAAGTATTGCTGTACGGCTTCTCGCACGGATTAGAAGAAATTTGATAGTGCCCTGACTATATTCTTTTGAGACAACACCCGCTGTTCCGATGATTGTAAGAATGGTAATAACTTGCCCAATCCCTTGAGAAAGCAGCATTGCGGATGAGAACTCATACGCTGATCCGAACATCTCGGGTGACACGGAATGTACAATGTAACCTAATAGTAGGGACAATAAGATTAATATTAAATAGGGTACGAAAAACGTACGTTTCTTCGAGAGCTTGAGCCATTCATTAACTACCAAATGATTAAAACTACGCAATTCGGTTCCCTCCAGTCCATTTCAAGAAATCTTCCTCTAAGCTTTGTTTATTCTCTGTAATCCGGAAAATGCCTACTCCTTTATCACTAAAAGCAGACACTAGCTCCGGCACTCTACTATCATGCAGACTTATCGTCACCTCAGAACGAGCACTATCCATAGTTAATAGATCTGCGTATTCTAACCTACCCAAGAGAATTATTGCTGATTCAACAGAGGCTACGCGAATCGTTAGCTTCACTTCTGCTGTAGCTTCCTGCTCCCCACCAATCGCTGTAACGGTCACCAGCTTGCCGTTCTGAATCACGATGGCTCGGTGACAAATTTGTTCAATTTCAGTCAGTAAGTGGCTGGATATTAGAATCGAAATCCCTTCAACCTCAGCAATCCTACGCATATAATCACGCATTTCTCGTATGCCTGCTGGGTCAAGACCGTTCGTAGGTTCATCTAGAATCAATAACTTTGGTCGGTTTAGTAACGCCTGAGCAATCCCAAGACGTTGACGCATACCCAGCGAATAGGCCTTCACTTTCTTATTCATTGCTTCCTGTAGCCCTACCAATTCCACAACCTCTTCGATTCTACCAGTTTCAATATTATCTGTCATTCTCTGGTATTGTTTTAGATTATCAAGCCCTGTCATATACGGATAGAACTCTGGATTTTCAATAATCGCTCCAATGTGGCCAATGGCTTTGTTAAAATCACTCTTTACACTGTGACCTTGAACGATCACATCACCTTCACTCATCCGTATTAATCCCGTCATCATCCGAATTGTCGTTGTTTTACCCGCACCATTTGGACCCAGTAGACCGACTATTTCTCCCTTACGGATATCAAATGTCAATTTATCCACAATGGATTTCCCTTTTATGATCTTGCTTACCCCGTTCATTTGCAGCACGATTGAATCTTGCATCTGTTCGTTACTCCCTGGATTCATAATAATCCTCCCTGCCATCTTTTTATTATTGATGATTTCATTTTATTGTGTCGGTGTTATAGTTGAATAGTACACTAATGCAATGTTGATGTAAAGCACAAAATTATGAATTTCCAAAAAGAAGGGCTTTCTATTAGACTATCTGCCAAACCAAAAATTGAAATGAACATAGATTAGATAGCAAAGGAGGAATGACAAATGAAAAAAGAAGTTCATGTATCTCAGACTTTCCCGCGCTTGACCGTGTACGATGAAGAAAACTTTAGAGGAAGCAGCACTATTTTTACCGGGAACCTTGGCATTCGTAATACGGACAACATTTTAGATGGTATCGAGAGTCTTCGATTCTTCTCTACTAGCAGCAATGCAACGTTGGTATTGTTCACTAGAACTCGGTTTAGAGGAAACTTCCGTGTGCTCCGTGGAAACCGCAGTATTCGTGATTTGGACGACTTCATTTCCGGCAATGATGTGGAATCTATTATTTCAAGCAATCAAAGATTAACACTCGAACAAATCCGCAATATCCGCAGCAGTGGTAACTTGCCTTCGGGATATCGCTTGATCTAACATTTCCATTCAACAAGAAAGGAGCAATCTGGAGCTAGAGCCCAGGTTACTCCTTTTTTCCAAGTTATCTTGTGAGGTCAAATAGTTAGTGGATTCACCTGCTAAGTCAATCCAACAAGGAGAGATAAAATATAGTAACCATAAAAGCAGCGTCTATAGTCTATCCCAGATTAAGAGTATATAGTGAGGAGAACTTTCGTGGGCTCCGCAGAACCTATCGCGGCAACCTGGGCATTGCAGATATTGATACAGTCCTTACTGGAATAGAAAGCTTACGCTTTTTCTCCACGAATCCGAACGCTACGCTTGTGCTGTTCGATCGTTCTCGCTTCCGTGACAATTTCGTAATTCTGCGTGGTAACCGCATCATTCGCGAACTGGATGACTTTCTCCGCAGAGGAGATGTCGAATCGCTCATTTCAAGCAATCAGTGGCTGACTCCGGCGCAGGTTCGCGCCATACAACGCACTGGTAGCTTGCCTTCAGGATATCGTTTGATTTAATCACTTGAGGACGCAGTTTAAGCTATAAGCTTAAGGTGCGTCCTCAATTATTTTCCGCTATAATGACTCCATACATATTAATAGAAAGAAGGTAACTTTATGGAACCAATTGTTTCTACCCGATGGCTGCTTGCTCGGTTATACGAACCTGAACTGGTTATAGTCGATTGCCGTTTTTTACTTACGGATCCGGAAGCTGGGCGTAAAGCCTATACAGAAGATCATATTCCCGGCGCAATCTATTTGCATCTAGAAGAACAACTCTCCGCTCCAGTAGGAGCACACGGTGGACGCCACCCCCTACCAGAAATCTCGAAGCTAACCGCCGTTCTTAGCAAGGTTGGCATTAACAGAGAAAGTATTGTTGTAGCTTATGATGATCAAGGTGGTGCCTACGCTTCCCGTCTGTGGTGGATGCTTAAATATTTGGGGCATGAACGTGTGTTTGTAATGGATGAAGGCTACTCTGCTTGGAAAAAAGCATCCTTCCCCGTCAGTGATCATCAAGCGGTTCGGATTCCTAGCCAGTATGAAGCAGATGTTCAGAAGAACATGCTTGTTAGCATGGAAGATGTGCTGAATGTTGTTAACAACATTGACGGTGGTGCAATGTTGATCGACTCCCGTGAAGCTCGTCGTTATCAAGGGCTTGAAGAACCTATTGATCCAAAGGCAGGTCATATTCCTGGGGCGATCAATAAGTTCTGGAAAGATGTTCTTGATGAGCAAGGATGCTGGAAATCAACTGAGGTGCTGAAAAAGCATTATGAGGGTATTGATCCTGAGCAAGAAGTTATTGTGTACTGTGGTTCAGGTGTAAGTGCTTGCCCGAATGTGCTCGCGCTCGGAAAAGCTGGGTTTAGGAATGTGAAGTTGTACGCGGGTAGTTGGAGTGATTGGATTTCGTACGGAGAGAACCCGGTGGCTACTGGGGAAGAATAGAATAAAGAATCTGCGGCGCAGATTCTTGTGATTCCCTGGAAAGCAGAGGCCCGATTTACCATACTGGAAATACATTGCACTCGGTTTTTCGCATACATTTGGCTCGTTTACGTTACCGGCGGCACATTGTATTCGGTTTTTCGCATACATTTGCCTCGTTCAGCTGGCCGGCAGCACATTGTATTCGGTTTTTCGCATACATTTGGCTCGTTTACCTCCGGCGGCACATTGTGTTCGGTTTTTCGCATACATTTGCCTCGTTCAGCTTGCCGGCGGCACATTGTGTTCGGTTTTTCGCATACATTTGCCTCGTTCAGCTTGCCGGCGGCACATTGTATTCGGTTTTTCGCATACATTTGCCTCGTTCAGCTTGCCGGCAGCACATTGTACTCGGTTTTTCGCATACATTTGGCTCATTTACGTTATCGTCGGCACATTGTATTCGGTTTTTCGCATACATTTGGTTCGTTTACCTACCGTCGGCACATTGTGTTCGGTTTTTCGCATACATTTGCCTCGTTCAGCTTGCCGGCGGCACATTGTGTTCGGTTTTTCGCATACATTTGCCTCGTTTACGTTACCGGCGGCACATTGTATTCGGTTTTTCGCATACATTTGGCTCATTGACGTTTCTGGCGGCACATTGTATTCGGTTTTTGCATACATTTGGCTCATTTACGTTACCGTCGGCACATTGTATTCGGATTTCCATTCACATTCTCACGATGTCCTTCATCTTCAAACCAAATCCGGACTTTGTAGCGTACCAATATATTCATAGTAAATGATCCGCTGAGATGAACCTCTTGCCACCGGGCGAAATTTACCTTTATCCACCAGCTGACGGCAGTATTTAATGATCGTCACCGTGTGCAATTCCAGCTCTCTTGCGGCATCAGCCGGGCGTAGGACACGATGGTGCCGGATAGCTGCCCGCATCAGATCGCGCTCAATTCTGGAATAGGCTCTCTCAGCGGTTGTCTTCGCAGACTTATCAGCTAACAAATAAGGAAAGAGAATGTTCCGCAGCGCGGAGAGAATGAAGGATGGATTTTCTTTTATCTCATCCAGCGAGATATAGAGCACCGTACAGTCTTGAGACTGTAGAAAAAGCCCTCGGTTCAAGTCCATCCGGTATTTGCTACGATCCGTTCCATGTGAGCCATAGTCCATGATCTCAAATGCAATACGCGAGGCTCCGATCTCCCACAAAATATCCACAAAATAGGATCTGCCGCGCCAATCCTTAACTTCATATTCTGGGTGTAATCCGTGAAAATGTCCGGCTAAAGGCCACCACACCCGCTCGACAAACAAGCGGTTTCCATAACCATGACCGCGTTTAAGTGCATCGAGCCGCTCTCCCTTCCTTTGTTTAAGATGATTACATAACCATTCATTATGCTCCCTCTCGAAACCCATTACTTATCCCTCGCTCTGCAACGAAATATGTTTCTAATCATACAAAACCCCGCCTCTATTCCAAAAGGAAAGGAGACGGGGCATTCTTTGCCTCGTTTGGTTTTATTTATACATAGTGTGCCACATTATCCTTAGAATGCACAATAAGAAATCGGCAGGATCATTCAAAACAATTAATAATTTCACTATTCATACATTTTCATATCGCATATTTCATCTTATCCACCTTTGGGTTTACTTTTCATCTTCATCAGCTGGCCGCCCGAGGGTATTATCGCTGGAGGAGACAGGAGAAGGCCGGATATACCAATATACATCGGTATGCAGTAAGTTAAGTGATTGGGTTTCGGGTTTCGAATGGGGATTACGGTTGCTCTCGAGGAAGATTAGAGTTAAAAGCACGTGCGTGATATCTGATTAAACGATTATATGTAAGAGAAGCAACTGTCAGCATACTGGAGTATCCGGCCGCACTTCTGCGAAACGGACCGCTGAGGACTCCCGTTCCATTCTGAGTAGTGCTCACCCTATCTGAGGACGGTTGGTCCGCGTTGGGTTAGACCAGGGTTTTCTGTATAATGGTAAACGTTACGTCGGATGTGATGTTAAACGCACGAAATGCCAAGTAAACAAAGTCCATCCGGCGTTTGAAACCATGAATCGGAAAGGATGAAGTAAATTGAGTTATACGGAACTGCTGGAACGAAAGAGCGAAATCTTAAAGAAAACGGTCGAGAACTGGGTTTTGAAAGAAAATCGCGACGGACTGAACCTTCAAGAGGCTCATATTTACCAGAACATACTCAAGGAATTTCATCAGAACGAACATGAATTGAATGGGGTACGAGACGAAGAAGCAGTTAAGCGTCAAGACAACGGATCCACGGAAAAAGAAGACACTGGAACAGCTCATAAACATGAGGCGCAAACGGCTTGATCTCAGAAAACGTACGCGTAAGAATATGAGTGGCTGCCCGGGAAATAACGGGCAGCTTTTTACGTACAATCCGTTCTCTGCCGGCCTCCGAAGCAAACGCTCTAAAATCCAGACGTTCGTATAATCCAGCAACCTGAGGATATCGCTCTATGACGCTAACCTTGTCTGTGCCAAGTAAACCATTGAGTACAGAGCTATCTCCTGTGCGTCACGACTGCCCGAATGTGCTGGCGGTGTGGAGTTGGCCCGTATACCATACACTGGAGTTTCTCAGATGGGTTCGAAATCAACAGCAGTTTGTACTGTTAAGGTAACAGTTCAGCACATACTTATCTATTCTAGTAGATATTATCGCCTGATGAAACTACCAGCCATCTGGACAATCCTTCCTCTAGTTGTATATAGTGTATAACGGAAGTGGCACTTAGTGAGCAAGGTACTAGGAGGAGAAATACGAAATGGCAAATATATTGGTAGTAGAAGATGAACGAGCGATCAATGATTTAATTACAATGAACCTCAAGCTGGTTGGTCATACATATAATAAGGCTTACCGTGGACCGGAGGTTTTCGAAATTCTGGAACGTGAAAAAACAGATTTGATTCTGCTGGATGTTATGCTTCCGGAACTGGATGGTTTTGAGGTGATGCAACGGATTGCACATATGCAGGTTCCAGTGATTTTGATCACCGCCAAGAATTCTTTGGCTGACCGCATTAAAGGCTTCGAGCTGGGCGCCGATGATTATATCATTAAACCTTTTGAAATCCTTGAATTGTTGGCAAGAATCAATGTAGTCCTGCGCAGGGGTGAAAAAGGCACTTCCAGCTTCATTTGCGATAATGTTGAGGTGCGTTACCTGGAACGGCAAGTTTTAGTAGATCAGGCACCGGTTGATTTGACCGTTAGGGAATTCGAGCTTCTTGAGGTATTAATTCGGAACCGGAATATTGCATTGTCGAGAGAAAAGCTGCTGGAATTGGCATGGGGCTATGATTTTGAAGGCGACACCCGCACCGTGGATGTTCACATCCGGCAGCTACGTAAAAAGCTGGGCTGGGAAGAACGGATCAAAACCATTTTCAAGCTAGGCTACCGCCTGGAAGTTCAGAGCTGATCATGAGATTCTGGCATAAGATTCTGCTGTCGGTACTTGCTCTCTTTATTGCCGCTCTGGATGTAAGTGTCATTATGGTGATGAAAAAAAGCTGGCAGCTAAACATGAACAGTGAAATGCAGAGAGCATCCAGTGAACAAATGTTAATCGCCAACAATATTTATGAGAACCTTAATTCTATCCAAGCGCGGGGAACGGCATTGACCCCTATTCTACTGGCCAGCGTCTCTGAGTCCTATGGAGATTACTACCGTAAGCAGGGAATCTATTTGCAACTATGGGAGAATGACCTCATCATTTACCCTCCCCAAAAAGGACAGTTCGGGAAATCTAATGTGGGAAACGGCGGTCAGTCTGAATCCGTAGACGAACGCTCTATTCAGCTCTCCACTCAGCTTCCTGCTCCTTACCAGCATTTGCTGCTTGTCTATCAGCGTGATATCAGTGAGCTCTTCAACAAGCAACAGGAACTGAACCGCTTTTTTATAATGATTAATTGGATCGCGGGCCCCGTTCTGCTGCTGCTTCTTTATCTTCTAATCCGGCATCTAAGCAAACCGCTAAAGCTCCTGTCAGAGACTAGCAAAACAATCGCCGAAGGCGACTATACGAAACGGGTGCAGCTGCGCAGCAAAGATGAATTTGGCGAACTGGCCCTGAACTTCAACCGGATGGCGGAGGCCGTGGAGCAGAGGGTTACCGAACTCTCGGACATGGCTGAAGAGAAACAAAGGATGGTGGATAATTTAGCCCACGAGTTGCGCACGCCTTTGACCAGCATGCAGGGGTTCGCCGAGTTTCTGACCACGGCCAATATTGGACAAGAAGAACAGCAAACTGCGGGTGGCTATATTCTTAGTGAAACCCTCCGTCTCAAAAATCTGGCCTTCAAGTTACTGGATTTAACTGTCCTCCGGCATCAGCCTTTGGCACTTCAGCAGGTGAATATTTCAGTACTATTTAAAGCTATCCAACAGATAGAGCGCCCAAAATTGAAGGATACTGGCATAAGATTTCATGTCCACCATACGATTCCAAATGTCTGGGGAGATCCCGATTTACTAGCTTCATTATTGGTAAATCTGGTTGAGAATGCGATTCACGCCTCTAAGCAAGGCAGCGAAATCCACATGCTGGCCTATGAACTGGATGGAGAAGCCGTGCTAGAAATCCGTGATACGGGAACCGGAATCACAACAGAGATGGCTAAACGTGTGTTTGAACCGTTCTACCGGGGAGATCAGGCTCGTTCACGTGAATATGGCGGCGCAGGCCTAGGATTATCCCTATGTCGGCAAATTGCTGAAGCGCATAAGGCCAGACTGTCCTTAAACTCTGTCCTCGGCGAGGGAACTAGCATCAGACTCTTTTTACAACTCTATAACAACTGCCCTCCTACTCCATAACATCCTTGGATTAAGGTTAGGAAGATTCATCATCATCCGATCCCAATGGAGGTTAAGTTAAATGAAGAACAACAAGATTTCCGCTACACTCGCTGTACTCTTGGTCTCAGGAAGCGTGCTGGCGGTAAGCGCAATGATTGTCCCAGGATTTGTGAATACCACCGTCGCCAAGAGCATTTCTGCAGTACAAGCCCCGGGCAATCCAACCTTGACTAGCAGCAAGGCACCCGTACTAAAAGTGGAAGCAGAAGCTCCGATATCTACTGTGAACAGAGATCTAGAGCAGCTGATGACCCAAGAAGAAATGCAGCAAATTTATGATTTTGCGGACAAGCCCAATAACGAAATTATCACCATCGGAAGGGAGATGACCGAGGATGAAATAAACCGGAGGCTGATATTGGAAGACCAGTATGTGTATGACGGCCTTCGTCCCAAGCAGCTGTTCCCGTTAAAATCGGGACAAGCGGAGTTTTATTTTGACTTGGAGAAAAACACGCTCAAGTATCCGAATCGGACATTGACTGACGAGGAACTGTTACAATATATTGACTGGTTCTACCGGGAGGTCTATGCCTTGTCCAAGAGGAATATTGTAACCCCTCCAGACACAGGGAATTTGAGCCAGACCAACGCCGTTGCCATGGCAGCTTCAAGTGTGCGAAAAATATTCGGAGCTGACGTCTCCAAGCTTGAAGTAAAAGCAAGCCCAGGAGAATCCATGCTATCTAAGAAAAAGACCTGGATGGTAATATTCACCCCTTATAAAACCAACACCTTAAGAGGACAAGGCAAGGAATTTTGGCAATATACCGTAATAATTGATCCCTCCACCCGGACGGTAGTAGATACGACCGCAGCTAATTTTTCACTCACAAGAACCCCAATCAATGCTGAAGCTGCCATCGCTGTCCAAAAGGATGCAACCTGGATTAACGAGGCTACAAAAATAGTTACAGACAGACAAGGTGAAACCCGGAAAATCGCCATGGCTTCCCTGACAGACACTGACGTAAATAATAAGCGCGGCATGGTAGCGGTCAAAATGTTGCTCGAAGACGGCAGCAGTTATACTGCAGAGTTACGCTACCCAGATCAGACTCTTCGGTGCCTCATCTATGAAGAAGCAGAAGCTGCCAAATAGGATCATTCTAGCAGTTCATCTCCTAAGGGGGGGTACCATGGTTCAGGTGTAAGTGCCTGCCCGAATGTGCTCGCGCTTGGAAAAGCTGGGTTCAGGAATGTGAAGCTGTATGCGGGGAGCTGGAGTGATTGGATTAGTTATGAGGAGAATCCGGTGGCGACTGGGGAAGAATAAGAATTGCAAGAGAATTGAGAACAGAGTTCGTGAAGAAATATCATTTTGATAAACTCTAATTTTCAATTTAGACCCGAATAGAGGAAAATGCTGTATATAAAAATATAGGCAAGCGATCATGGAGCAGGCGATTAAGCCTTTATCTCGTTGATCGCTTGTTTAACTTAGATATTATTGTGCCTATATTTAAGAAATTGGTGTGAAAATAACATTCCTTTTATAACTCCGCCAATATATAAAAGTGTAGCACTTGTCACCAAGACAAGGTACAAGTCCGGAGCAAAGCTTCGAAACACCCAAAGTGGTATTTCTATGAGTTTTGGAAACAAAAGTATAACTGTCGGAAAGACAATGTGTAATATTGTTATCCCCAAAAGTGTTCTGATTTTTTTATGGGGAGATAATTTTTTGTTGTAGCGTTTCAAAAACAAAAGAGGTAAAATTGCAACGATAACAATTGCCATGTAAATTCCATCAAGCAACAGATGAGAGTTCCGGTATGTCACTTTGCTTATCTCAATAGGATAACTTCCCGTCATCATATTGACCAAACTGCCGCTTATTGTTTCCACCATTTTTTGGGTTACAAAGTAGTCATTCATATTCATCAACAGCACAATACCAATTTCTCTGTTCGGTAATATATACATCTGAGAAATGTAGTTCTCAACCAATCCACCATGCCACAAAATAGGCTCGTAGGTTTGATGGGTTAATATCCAACCCATTCCATACGAATAGAATCCGTCTGCCATACTCACATTGTCATAAAAAATGGTGTCTACGCTTTTCGCCGTAATCACGTTCTTACCGCCGTTCAAATACATCTGCAAGTATTTCCCCATATCAGAAGCACTGGAGCTGATAAATCCCGCGGAGACCAGCCCCCATGAGTTTTCATCAGGGTAATCCGGCTCACCGGCTACAGGAATACCAAAGTAATTGCGGTAACCGTCAATCAATCCATTCTCTTTACTTTTTTTAAACGAAGCTGCACTGTGCTCCATCTTAAGTCGTCTAAAGATAGTTTCGGTTACATAATCCTCATAACTTACTCCACTTACAGATTCTATTATTTTCCCGAGAAGAGAGTAGTTTACATTGGCATATTGATGGGTGCCGTAAGAATTCGTTATTCCCATAGTTGCAATATTTTGATATTCTCCCAAACCGCTTGTATGATTAAGCAGTTGCTTAACGGTAATTTTGTCACCGTCTGTGACGGAAGGAAGATACGTTGATATTTTATCATCAAGTTTGACTTTTCCCTGTTCGACTAACTGCATAATTGAAACTGCCGTAAAAGATTTGCTCATAGATCCAATTATAAACGGTGTATTACTACTGTGGCTGTTACCATAATTATTGGAAAAAAGCACACTATTCTTATTCACAATGATCACAGACATTCCCGGCATATTTGAACGTTCCGCCGACCTCTGCAAATACTCGTCTATTTCCCTATAAGCATCACCAGTTGTCTCGGCATGTGCCACGAGTGGTAAGCATACAACAAAGGCTATAATCAGCATAATTGCGAGAATCTGTTTTTTCATAAAACACCCCTTTCGAGTTATATAAATATTCAAAATAACGCACATTTAATGAAAACCAAATGATTTACCTTTTTCTAAAGTCGTAGATATACTAGCGTTTATTTCTATTTAAGTAAATATAATTCATTACATTCTAAAACTAAAACCGGGTTGATCTAGTATGAAATACATTTCCCGTATACTTCGCTCTCCACGACTCCGGCTCACCAAACCTTACGCTACGAACCCAACTTTGGTACTCCGGGGCACAACAGACTCCGAACTGGGTATCACAGTGCGGCAAACCTAGCTCGGAACCGTATTTGCTGGCTTCGCTACTCGCAAGGAACGCGTAAGAACAGCAAAGGGGAGCAGCCCGAAAGCGTCTTCCCATTTATCTCATTTACTTAATTTTCTACAAAGTGATCTACCGCTGCCTGCTCGATTGCCAGCCCTTCCGTGTAACGCTCCATAAATAAGGCAAAACCATTCACATCTGCGCTGTCAGGATAAACCTCTTGTGCTTTTGCATCATCAAACACTTTATTGGCAAGGTAATCTGCCAAACCCTCTTGTTGCTCCTTATTAACCATATAGGATGCCAAAACAGCCATCCCCCATGCGCCACCCTCACCGGCCGTAGGCATGACCGAAACAGGAACATTCAGTGCTGCGGCACATATTTTTTGACCGACTAGCGGCGTTTTGAACAATCCGCCATGCGCCAAAATTTGGTCAATCGTTACTTGCTCCTTCTGTGTCAAAATATCCATCCCCAGCCTTAGTGCAGCAAATGCAGTAAACAGATGTACTCTCATAAAGTTAGCCAGATTGAAGCGGCTTTCTGGAGAACGAACAAACAGCGGACGACCTTTGGCAAACCCGGTAATGTTCTCGCCTGAATAGTAGCCGTAGCTCAGTAATCCGCCGCCATCGGCGTCTGCTTCCATCGCTTTATTAAACAATACGCTGAATAATTGGTCCGTATGGAGCCTCATCCCCATTGCTTCAGAAAATTCACGGAACAAGCCGAGCCATGCATTAATATCGCTGGAGCAGTTGTTAGCAAGAACCATGCCGACAGGACTGCCATCTGGTGTAGCCACGATGTCAATCTCAGGGTACACCGTGGACAAATCTTTATCCAGTACAAACATGGCAAAAATCGACGTACCTACGGAAATGTTACCGGCGCACTTTTTGACACTATTCGTAGCAACCATGCCTGTCCCGGCATCACCTTCTGGAGGACATAGCGGAATACCTGCTAGTAGGCTGCCTGATGGATCTAATAGTGAGGCACCAGCTTCATTGAGATATCCAGCTTGTTTACCTGCAGTATAAACTTTAGGTAAAATATCTTTTAGATTCCACTGGTAGCCCTTATCGGAAATTAAAACGTCAAACTTCTTCACCATCTCTTCATTATATTGTTGCGTAGATGCATCGATTGGGAACATACCGGAGGCATCCCCCAAACCAAGAGCCTTGCTGCCAGTCAACGCCCAATGAATGTAACCCGACAAAGTCGTAATATAATCTATGCTGGCGACATGCTCTTCATCGTTCAAAATCGCTTGATATAAATGTGCGATGCTCCAACGTTGGGGAATTTTAAACTGGAATTTCTCGGTTAGCTCCGATGCAGCAGTGCCCGTTGTGGTATTGCGCCATGTACGGAACGGAACCAATAGCCCCCCTGCTTGATCAAGTGCAATATAGCCCTGCATCATGGCAGAACATCCGATTGATCCGATTTTTCGCAATGTAATGCCATAATTATTCTCAACCTCTTGCTTTAATTGGCGATAGGTTTCTTGCAACCCGTTAATCACTTCATTGAGATCGTAGGTCCAATAACCGTCGATCAATTGATTTTCCCACTCATAGCTACTGGAACCGATTGTTTCAAAATTGTAATCAATCAGTACTGCCTTAATTCGTGTGGATCCAAATTCGATGCCAAGCGAGGTTTCTCCCCTGACTATCGCTTGTTTAATATTTTGATCCATGATGGCGTTGCTCCTCTCTAAATTTGAAATTGAGCCGAATATGATAAGGACATGAAGGTATACGGTGAACCATACAATTCTCCATTATGTTTCTAGCTGATAGATCCTAGAATAAGTTTAGGTGGAATAAACTTCCACATTCTACACTAAAAGAGCAAGTGTACCGTTGTCAACAGAGTGGGCACAAAGAATCGGGGGATTTTTTGCCTCATTCATATTTCGGATATCACATGGACAGAGTCCTTCCGTTTTGAGATGCGAGAAGAAGCTCCCCATTGAGGCATTGTCATAACAATTGCTTCGGCGAGACATGCTGATTCCAACCTTGCTGAAAGGTTCTGAGAACCAGTTCATTGTCGTTCCTAGAAAGTCTGTCACCCATTTTTGGTTGGGAGCATCTGCTTTGAAATCCCTTTTCAATATATTTTTCTCCACACGTTCTCCTTCGGAGGTAGCATAATTACAACGATGTTTTCGGCGGATCCTTGAACGAATGCCTAATCCTGCATAATTCTGAGTACCTTCTTATTATTGCTCCAAACCCCGTGGTCTCACCCTAAGATTTCCAAGATAAACTTTTGACGGATCAGAGCGTTTGAACTCTTTAATTATCACGATAAGAACTTTAATCGGAAAAATACCATAAAATTCTTTATATGATATTATTATCTATATCTATTCAGCTGATAGTTCACTAAAGGAGGAATTTGAAATAAAGTGAAAAAGATTAATTTGAAACCGCTATCATTAAACTCACTTTCACATGAATTTATGGGTTCTAGAAGGATTGCGATGAGATTGGACCGAAATTTATGAAGCGAAAAATATTAGCATTCCTACTTCTAAGCCTTGTGCTGTTGACGATGATAGGTTGCAGTAATAATGAGAATTCTTCTGAGGGAAAGACCGACGAGCAAATCGCCGCCGTTTATATTCAAACACTCGGTTACACGATCGTTGTCCACGAAGGAGAGGCCGTAAAATATACATTGGAGCAGAAAATGCTTGAAGACTTGGATTATATGCGACTCTGGGCAGTTCAGAAGGAGGAACCAGATGCCTATATCGGGAAAGAGATCGTCACTTATAGATTCACCGTGAAGGATCATCCATTGGAGCAGCAATTTAGCCCGGTTGATTATACTATTTCTGCGATAGTTATGCTTGTAGATCGTAAAGTCATAGGCGGAACCTCAGCTCCAAAAAGCAAAATTAAGAATCTTGTCATGGTGGGTGGAGAGTATTCATTAGAAGGAAAAACACTATACGAGATAAAGGGAATGAGTTATTCGGAATGGCTTGATTATTGGAAGGAAAAGTACGGAAAGCGGAAGGAGTAATCCTTCTACTCTTATGCTAAACGATGAACAACCGAACAGACAAGCTAATCAAGAGTACATCTGGGTTAGCTTGTTTGACGCGTTGGAATCATTTGCTTCCTCATAGGGTAGGTGCCGCTTCACCGAACAATGGATGTACTTTACCACTGAATTTAACCCCAGCAGGACCAGCTCATCGCCAAAGCATCAAATCTATCGTATTATGGACAGGCGGTTAATTCCCTCAGCTAACAGAAAGGAAATATTTCAAATGATTCTCTTCATTCACCGCAAGGATCTTCGGACTAACGATCTCCCGGCCTTTGAGGCCATACGTTCTTCTGGCTCCCGTAGCCTTCATGTGTTGATTCTGGAGCCTTTTCTGCTGCGCAAGCAACGTTATCTTGAGCATAGCGGAATAAACTTCCTTACGCAGGTCTCAAGACTTCAGCAGGAATACGCCACTGAGGACAAGCAGCTACATATTCTTTATGGCGAGCCTGATATTATTGTCAAGAGGCTGAGCGAAACCTACCCAATTCAGGAATTGATGGTCCATGCCGATTACACCCCTTATGCATTAAAAAGAGACATGAGCCTGCGTGATATGTCGGCTTCACTTCGCATCCGTTTCACCATTTTTCACGACAGCATGCTCTGCGATCTGGAAGATTTCATGGATTGGTGCGGACGTCGAGAGCCCTTCAAGGTATTCACACCGTTCTACCGCCGCTGGCGCAGCTACTTGGCAGAGCGCTTTCATCCGCCTTATTCTTCGACCTTGGCTGATCTGTCAACGGCTACAGTGGACGACAAGATTGCCGAAGATTTCAAGATTCCTGAGGAGATTAAACTTCAGTTTGAAAAGCTAGTGCCTTCAAGAAAGAAAATGGATGTACACGATACGCTTGAGCAATTTATAGACTTGCACTTACAGGATTATCGCATAAACCGTGATAGGTATGCACTGGAGGGCACCAGCCGGATCAGCCGGTACCTCAATACGGGCTCCATTTCAGCACGTACTGTGCATTACCGGCTGGCGGAAGAAAAAACAGGCGGGGAAGAATGGCTGCGGCAGCTGGCCTGGCGGGATTTCTATCTGTATCAAGCCCGGCTCGATGCTGATTTCTTCAGCTATGAGAAGGTTTATGATTTGAGCATGTTAGGTACGAAATACTTTGAGGCTTGGTCTTCGGGCAGAACTGGCATTCCTGTAATCGATGCCGCCATGACCCAACTGAACACAACCGGATGGATGCCGAACCGGCTTCGAATGATTACCGCAATGTTTCTTACCAAAAATCTGGGCTGTCCATTTATTTACGGAGAGCGTTACTTCAGGCTGAAGCTGAGCGATTATGATAATGCGCTGAACCGTGGCGGCTGGCTGTGGAGCTCCTCGCTCGGATTCGATGCCTCCCCTTACTTCAGGATCATGAATCCGGTAACCCAGTCCCAGACTCATGACCCGAGCGGAGATTATATACGCACCTGGCTGCCAGAGCTGGCAGTTTTGTCCGATAAAGCTATCCATCTGCCTAGACCATATGCCATCGTTGATCTTAAGCAGTCACGGGCGCTGGCGATTGAGGTATATAAAGAAATCCTGAACAGCAAGGGAGCGGCGGTTCATCCTTATAACGGAAATGAGCTATAACCTCCTTGCACTTCCCTGCTCTCCTTGCAATATTACCAGAATTTCTGCTGTTCCTGCCGACAGCTGGATTAAATCTGCAGAGAGCCGTTTTGTCTGCTCATGCAGGATCTGGTATTCATCAGTCCCCTCCAGATAACGGGATACAAAATGAAGAAAAACATCGATTTTTCTCAGCATCATCAGCTCTGAAATGGCGTTGATTTCAGCTGGGGTGAGGCGTATATAACGACTGAATCCCCGGCAGAAATCACGAATCTTCTTCTCTGCCTCCGCATGTCCAAGCAGCCCGGATAGAATAACCGCTGGCTCCATAACCCGCAAATCATATGTACAAAACTCAAAATCAAGCAGCGAAGACACCTGAACCGGATCCTCTGAATTAACTAGCAGATTAGAGGCATTTAAGTCACCGTGTACCAGTTGATGAGGAAGTCCCTCCAGTTCATTCAGCGAACCTATAATATCTTCATAAGCGTTGAAAAGCATCATCAGCTCATCCCTCAGATCCGTAAAAGGTTCCGGCGGGTTCATGCACAATTCCCTCATTACCTCTACACTACATAACGGATAGGACGTCTGTAATTCATAATAGGGGCGGTATACCGGAGTAAGACCGGGATCAATAGCTGACAGAACCTCAGATAAAATACCCGTTGCCTCTCCAAAGGATTCTAAATAGGAACCCTCTTCCTCCATAGGCGAATCACCATCAAGATATTGGAACAAGCAGGCGAATTTCCCATTCTCCCCTATCTGAACCATAGTTTCACCGGTAGTCGTCAGAATAGGAACAGGTACTTTGAAACGTAAAACTCGTTGTCCAAGCTGCTGCAGCACTGCATGCTCGAACTCAATTTTATTTCTGTCCTTATGCGTATCATATATGCGAAGGACCGCGCGTTTCTCACTATTTTCCACAAAATAAGTGGTGTTGTTCCAACCCCCGCTCCGCTTCCGCAGCGTTCCGCTCCATTCCGGCCAGGCTTGACTTACTATAGCTTCCATATCGTATGCCTCCTCTCATCTGTCTATCAACTCATAGGCAATTGTAAAAGCAGCTTATGCGTGTGTCAAATCCCCTAACTCGGATTCAGGAGCCTGCATGTACCTCTTGTACTTTACCTCTATAATGATGCTATTCATATCTCAATGCAACGGATGGGATTGAAAAGGAGCTACCGTTTCCAAACGCTGGCTGCCGGCATGGTTATATGAACCGGAGCAGAGCATAGTGGAGTTACCGGTTTACGCTTGGTAAACCTGAGGCTGGCGTTATGCCTACGGACTAGAGCATATTCCAGAGGTTGAGATTATCGTAAGTCAACAATCTACAATCAAGAACTCGCAAAAAATAGATCACAGAGTACCTAGAGGTATCCACCCGATAGCAACCGATTTACGTTTCGATAGTCTCTGTCATTTGCCAAAATTGCATTTAATAGAACATTTTGGTAGATTGAATCCAGGAACTTGTTAACCGACTGATCAGCGCAGTATTGTTCAAAACTAAGCGTATTGCTATCGAGGGGAGATCAGATTTCTATGAATATAGCCGTCAGATTGATGCAAAAATTCAAAGACCGCGATACCCAGATTAAGCTGAAAGTTTATCAGGACAAAGTGGAGCTCATCAGAAAACGGAATTTAGAAGCATGGGACGATGGGCAGCTTCAAGCGGAATCCCTCCGGCTACAAAAAGAAGCAAAATCAGGTACACCTTTGGATGAGCTGCTTATCGCTGCTTATGCGTTAGTATGCGAGGCAGCGAAGAGAAAGCTTGGATTAAATCCTTACGATGTCCAGATCATGGCTGCCATCGCTCTGCACGAGAGATTCTTGATCGAGCAGCATACCGGTGAAGGAAAAACACTTTCTGCTGTTATGCCTGCATATCTAAATGCACTGACTGGCAAAGGCATTCATGTGCTGACTTTTAACGATTATTTAGCCAAGCGCGATGCGGAATGGATGGGCCCGATCTATCGTTTCCTAGGATTAACGGTAAACTCTGTTCAAGCGGGTATGAGCCTGTCCGAGAAACAGGAAGCATACGCCAAGGATATAACCTATGTTACGGCAAAAGAAGCGGGATTCGATTACTTGCGCGATACAATTGCACTAAACGAAGCCGATACCGTGCATCGTCCTTTCCACTACGTCATCGTGGACGAAGCGGATTCGCTGCTTCTCGACGAAGCACGGGTGCCGCTGGTCATCAGCGGAGATATGCCCTCTTCCAGGAGCGACGGCTTTCGTTTCGCAGAAGTGGCTCGGCAGCTTAATAGAGATGAACATTACGACTTCGACGAGTTCCAGCGGAACGTTTACTTAAATGAAACAGGCGCTGCGCTTGCGGAATTGATGCTGGGATGCGGCAATTTATACGATAGCCATAACAGTCACTTGCTGACTTCTTTAAATTGCGCGCTGCATGCGGAATCGTTATTAAAAAAAGACATAGATTACATCGTCCGGGACGGAAAAATCGAGCTGATCGAAGAGTATACCGGCCGAGTGGCGGAGAACCGGTATTTGCCGGACGGGCTGCAAGCCGCGCTTACTGCAAAAGAAGGGCTGTACTCCATAGCCGGCGGGAAAATTCTCGGGACGATCACCATTCAACACTTCATTAGCCTGTATCCGCAGATTTGCGGAATGACGGCTACCGCTCATGCTTCCGCAATGGACTTCGAAGATATTTATGCGCTCCAGGTGCTGCAAATTCCACCGAACCGGCCAAACATTCGAATCGACCATCTGCACCGGATTTATACCCATAAAGATGCCAAGCTTAAGGCACTTGTACAAGAAATCTCATCCGTCCATAGGACGGGACGTCCAATTCTCATTGGTACGTCAAGCGTCGAGGAGTCTGCCATGCTGGCAGAGGCGCTAGCGGTTGCAGGCGTATCTTGCCATGTTCTAAATGCGAAAAACGACGCAGAAGAAGCCGACATCATCGCCAAAGCGGGAGAAATCGGTGCAGTGACTGTGTCTACAAATATGGCGGGACGCGGGGTCGACATCCGGCTCGGCGGCGGCGACCCTGCGCAAGCAGAGGTAATCGCCAAGCTGGGCGGGTTGTACGTAATTGCCACCCATGTGAACGAAAGCGTGCGGATCGACGACCAGTTGCGCGGGCGTTCCGGTCGCCAAGGCGACCCGGGAGCTTCCGTTTTTTATGTAAGCTTGGAGGACGAGTTACTGCTTCGCTTCGGCATCCATAAAGCAGTTCGCGCTCCCAGGCAGGATGAGGCTCTTGAAGAGACGGGGCTCAGCAGCAAGATCACAAGTACTCAGCGTATTGTTATGGGCCAAAACTTCGATATCCACAAGGAACTGAACTGTTATTCGGATATGGTGGAGGATCAGAGGCGAATTCTATACGCGGAGCGGCTCCGAATTTTGAAAGGCGAGCAGCCGTTGAGCCCAGCGGAGCAGAGGGTACGGCTTTTTTATATCGACGAATTCTGGGCTGACCATCTTGCATACGTTTCTTATCTTCGCGAAGGCATTCACTTGGAGAGCCTTGCCAGCCGCAATCCAATCGACGAATTTCATGCGCAAATCACTGAAGCCTACGAGCAAATTCCTTATAAAATAGATATCGCGTCGGAAAATATGCTTGAAAAGCTCGGAGGTTCGAATGATCCGGCAGAGTGGGAAAAGTTCGGCCTGAAAAGCCCTGCTTCCACCCGGACTTATATTATCAACGATCAATACCTGCAGAATAAGCGAACCTCATGGACCGGAACGACCGTATTTGCTTATTGGCTTCGCACGGTTGCGAGGCCGATATTCAAACTGTCAAAATATTGATGCAACGAAGAGGCGGTTAGCCCCTACTCCTCTAGCTCATCCAGCTTTGCTTCCAATTCAGCCAGCTTGCGATTCGCTTGATCCAATATCTCCTGTTGTTCTGCGGCTTTTGCTCGTTTTATTTCTTTTTTGACAGCCTCAATCTGCTGTTCCAAAAAGAGGATTTCAGCTTCATTTCCTGAGTTGTTCCAGATCTGTGAATAAGTCATAACCAACCTCCTTTTTCAAATTAAGAGAAGCTTCCACAAAGTTCATTTGAACTTCAGGAGAGCTTCTTTTTTCTCTACACATGGGTCCCAAGTTCACAATTCTAAGCAAAATCCTGCTATTGTGATGTTTCCTTTATTAACGGCATCCCTGCTTCTACCAAACGCTTGTTACGAATGAAGAAAACGGACAGTATCACAATAAACAATCCTGTTCCAACAAGAAGCCACTCAATCTCAATTACATCCGCAAGAGGACCAAATATCAGCATTCCGATGGGCATCATGGAAGTCGATATCATACCAAAGACTCCGAATATGCGTCCCATGTAATCCGGATCTACCTTCTCTTGTAGCATTACGGTTGTCGGTGTATTAAAGACGGGCATAGCTACGCCGAAAATAGCCATCATAACCAAGTAGATCCAAAAAACAGGTACAATACCTAAAGCTAACGTGCATACACCCATAATTAAGCTAGCAAAAGTCATCGTATATACTTTGTTTCGAAATCCTCCCCATGACGCAATAATTGCTCCGCCAGCCATCATACCGATAGAAAAAGCAATTTCAATGGCTGTTAATCGCCAATAATCATCTCCGAAGCTGCGTGTCACTTGTAGCGGTGTTAAAAATGCAGCCGGTGCCATCAATACAAAGAAAAAGGCGAAAAAAATGAAAAAGGTTTTAAGAAAGCTATGGTTTTTAATATAGCTTAAACCCTGTTTAAAATCGTCCAAATAGCTTGTCGTTTGTTTATCCGTCGCTTTTTTATGCAACGGTATTTTCAAAAAGAAAAATAATGTAAAGATCGCTATCGCCGCTGTGATAACATCGATAAAGAAAATGACCTCAATGGTTGCCAATGAAAGCAATGACGCGCTAACGATAGGTGCAACAAACATCATTAGTGCTTGAAGACTTCCGTTAATCCCATTTACCTTCGTCAGCTTATCCTCCGGTACAATTTGTGGCAATATTGCCCCAACCGCAGGTGATTGAACCCCAGCTCCGAGCGCACGAACTGCAGCAATGGCGAACAACAACCATATCTCATCATAACCAAGCAAAAATGTAATGGCTAAAATCAGTGTAACAAAGGCAATCATGGCATCTGCTATCATAATAAGATATTTCCGGTTGAAACGGTCCGCCCATACACCTGCAAACGGTGATAATAAAAAGGTAGGAATGAATCCACAAATAATAAATAATGTCATCATCATACCTGACTTTGTTGTAAGCGTAACATACCACATAATAGCATATTGAACTAAAGCAGAACCGAATAACGAAAATGTTTGACTACTTAAAAAGATAATTATATCCCGTTTCCAATGTTTTTTGTTTTGTGCTTCGGTTGGTATCACTATAACTTACTCCCCCATTTAAAAAAATATCATTCATTCCCCATTCGCCTATTAAAAATAATTACCAAATCCGGTACTTCTAATTCTATGTACAAAAATTTAATATAAATCACATTTCTAGAATAGCACAGAAATATTCACCCCACCATTCAGCCAGCACTTTAATAATAGCCTGTGCACACAAAAAGCCGGTATCCCCCTCTTTCGAGAAGCCACCGGCTCTTTTTATGTCTATTTCATTCTCCGTTTATACACTCGCATAGCCGTAGCCCAGAAAAACGCAAGTATTGCTAAACTCCATAATACCGCCACAAGCGTAGTTTTATCTGCCGTTCCTCCAAGTAAAAGAGAACGAATGCTCTCGATAAGCGGTGTCATGGGCTGATATTCCGCGAATAAACGGATAGCCGAAGGCATGCTGTCGGTCGGCGCAAAGGCAGAGCTAACGAATAAAAGCAACATCAAAATGTAAGAAAATACGCCTGCTCCTTCGAATGATTTAGCAAGCAAGCCGAAGGTGACGGCAATCCACGTAAACGCAAGTACGCTAAGCAACAAAATACCAATGGCTAATGCCCAACCGAGCACATCCGCTTTCGGCCGAAATCCCATTCCGAAGGCAACAAGGAAAATGGCAAGCAAGGAAATGACGTTAAAAACTAATGAAGCAACCACATGTCCGCCTAAAATAGAAGCTTTTGCGATCGGCATGGAGTGGAAACGCTCGAATATACCTTTCGTGAGATCGTTATTGATACGAAGTGAAGAATAAGCCACGCCACTGGCAATGCAAAAGAGCAATATTCCGGGCACAATATAATTGATATAGCTTACATCACCAGTGTTCATCGCTCCGCCAAAGATGTAAACAAAGAGCAGCATGATCATGATCGGCATGGCGATGACGGTAATAATCGTGTCGATGCTACGTGTGGAATGGCGAATGACACGCCCACTCATGACGGCAGTATCGCTTAAAAAATGAATAAATTTCATCGGGAGTCCTCCTTTTTGCTAGTGACGATCGCGAGAAAAACATCCTCAAGCGAGGGCAGCTTCTGGGCAAACTCGGCAATTTCTATGTCAGCTTCCGCCGCTTTCGTTAGCAGTCGCATCATCTGTCTCGTACTTCCGTCTGTAATGACGGAGAGCGTGAGATTGTTCGAATCTGAGGTCGCGTTAAATTCCTTTAACAGATCTTGTGCTTGATTAAGCGTTGTTTCATTGTCGAATCGAAGCTCGATATGACCCTTAGGCAATCTATTTTTAAGTTCCGCCGGACTGCCGCTTGCCACGATATGACCTTCGTGTAAGATCGCGATTTGATCGGCCAGATGGTCGGCTTCCTCTAAATACTGCGTCGTTAAAAAAACAGTAACACCCGATCTCGCTAGATCCTTGATCATATCCCACATAGCAAGACGGGCTTGCGGGTCAAGTCCGGTGGTTGGTTCATCGAGAAAAATGACCGAAGGGTTACCCAATAAGCTCATGGCCAAATCCAAGCGCCGACACATCCCTCCGGAATAAGTGGAGATTCGGCGATCCGCAGCATCAAGCAAGTCAAAGCGACGCAACAACTCCTCGGCTTGTTTATCAGGGTTGGGCAAATGGCGGAGTTTAGCCATCATTCGCAAGTTCTCGCGGCCGGTCAGGATATAATCTGCGGTGACGCTTTGTCCTGTCAGGCTAATTTCCTTACGTACTTGCTCTGGTTGCTTGGTTACGTCGTCTCCATTAATCTTCGCAATTCCGTTGTCTGGCTGGAGCAGAGTGGAAAGAATTTTGATCATAGTGGTTTTACCCGCACCGTTGGACCCGAGAAGTGCAAAGGTTGAACCTTTCTGCACAGTGAAGTCCACCCCTCGGAGCACTTCCACCTTCTTATAGGATTTCTTCAGGCCTATTACTTCAATTGCCAAATTATTCGATGTCATCCTATTTCCCTCCTATCTGCCTAGTTTTTTATGAATGGACTCATTCATTTTAGCTCGCATTTTCCCTGTCCAAGTCTGAGCAGCAACGCCTTCGAGCAAACCATCGCAAAACGCCATAACATCATTTCCTACGATCTCTAGAACATCTCTGCCTTCGGCAGCTCCCAACTCAAACATGTCAAGTATTTCGGGGAACAGATTGATAACGCTGGAATCGGAAGTTGAAAAGTTCAGCATGTATTGCGATGCGATATTGTAAACTTCACGGTAGTCGTTAGGAAGCGCTTTTGAACGTTTTACGCACTCTTTATACGCTCTTTTTTGATCACGCAAATCTTTATACTTAGTTAATATGGTCTTATACACGGCTATCCTCCTTAAGTTGTGTAAGTCTTGTCGTTACATATCCCCATTTCTCCCAGAACATGGACAGTTCACGCAATCCAGCTTCATTCAGACTATAAAATTTCCTTGGCGGTCCTATTTCGGACGGTTTTTTCTCGGTATCAACGAGTTTATTTTTTTCTAGCCGTATCAAGATGGTGTATACCGTTCCTTCAACAACATCTTCGAAACCGAGCGCATTTAGCGTTTTTACGATTTCGTATCCATAGGTTTCTTTCCGGCTGATGATTTCAAGTACGCAGCCTTCCAAAACTCCTTTCAGCATTTCTGTTAGGTTATCCATTTAAATCCTCCAATGCTACTCTGTATTGCTTAGTACCACTATATAGTATCACCGAGTAGCTGAATTGTAAATAGGAGGAAAAGCGGATTGCTGAAAATAAATACGACAGTAGCAGAGACTGGATTTGGTGTGAGTGGAAAGCATTCGCTTTAAGTCAGTAACAATAAAGAAAGCCCGCGCTGTGCACGGGCTTTCTTTATTGTTACAAGGTTCTTCGACATCGACATAACTATTTATACGGGTCAGCAATTTCTTCCCATTGACCGGTGAAGACATCCACTTTTATCGTGAACTCCCTGCCGCCTTGCCTAACATTACTGAACAAATAACCATCTCCAATAAAGCCGGAAATCCAATCGTCATCTATTGGCTCGAAGCCTTCTGTATCAAAGATTGGATGAAGTAACTTATACAGCTCCTTTTTGTATTCCGTACCGTTAGATATGTCCCACAGATCTATCGCTTCTCGATTCACAAGGCTTCTCACTGGACTGCCAGAAGTTGTATCATGAACCGTACCGGTAAGCGGATTAATTTTATAGCTAAGGCCTTCCCCTACGCCATTCGGTGGATCCATAAAATTAATCGTGTATTGATCGCCTTTTTTACCAAAGGTCCAGCCGCTAGCTGGAAGCTTTTTTTCCAACAAGGACTTAATATCCTGTTCACTGAGCGGAGGAGAAATAAACGAGCCATAGTACATCTGTACACTTTCAATGGTCAGTTCCTTGCCGTAAACGACAATAACTTCAAGCGGAAACTCAGAGATCGATGCTGCACCTGCCAAACGAGCTACAATACGGTCCCCTTCCAGCTCATACGAAACTACGGCACCAAATCCAATCTTCTCACCCCAAGCCCCCTCAGTGTAATCATACACTTTAGTCAAATGCTTTCCGTCTAGTTCAGCGGATACGTAGGTATGGTTATTCCGGTGTGTAATGGAAGATTTCAGCCTCCGATTTAGCGTCTCGACCGGGTCCTCTACCACAAGCTCTTCCAGAGTGACAGGCTGGAGCACATGAATCTCACTCATTGAGAGCCCAGTTCCAGTGCCGGTAGTAATACGAATAAAGATTTCTTTAATACCATCCCCGTTAAGATCGGCTTCTTCAATGGAAGGAGGCCGTGTTTCATCTTCACCAGCATTCCACAAAAACGTTCGGTTAAATTCACCGCGTACATCTACCGTGACTTCATGCAAAAGTGCATGCTCAGCCGTGGGCTTTGCAGTTACAGTAATTCCGTTCTTCTCCGCTAATAGCGTTCCTTTGGGATCGATTACAGTTGTATCTTTAGCCTGAGAAGCTGACGGGATAACAACACTCTTCTCCGGGGCTGATGTAGAACTCAGCTTTGCACCAGTCAAGGTACAGCCACTTAAAACCATAATTACTGCTAACCCTAACACCGTGTTTTGTGCTGTGATCTTTTTATGCCTGGTGATCATGGTTATCCTTCTTTTCATTTCCTTTTTGCTGCTTGAAATGCCGGCTGCACCAGCCACTCGGATGGGATCGGTCAATGTTTCCAATAGTTTAAGAAGAGTCCGTGCGTAGTCTTTGTGGTGCTCCGATGCAAGATGCTTTAAAGCCAGCGCATCACAGGCGACCTCTTGATCTCGTTTCATTTGGCTAACGGCATACCAAAGCAACGGATTGAACCAATGTAGGGCCAGCAGCAGTCCTGTCAGCAGATTCAGCGAAATATCACGACGTTTCACATGCGCCAGCTCATGCAGAAATATATGACGCAGCTCATTTGCCTCCAGCGTGTTCAACATGGCTGTCGGCAGCAGCAGCTTGGGGCGCATAACACCAAGTAGTGTGGGCACAGCAATCTGCTTTGTCTCAACCAGCTTCACTGAGCGCCTTACCTTCATCTCTCGTTTGCACATTTCGAATAACCGCAGGATATCTGCGGAACGGATCTCCGGTTCCCCTCGAACCCGTGCCGTGAATCGCAGCTGTTCACGAACCGACAGACTTATCATTACCACGGCTCCGCTAAGCCATATCAGAACCAGTAAATGTATCGACGTCCAGCCTGCATTTGATGTCTCAGAAGGAGCGTAGATTTCCGTAGTCACAGGTGTCATACTCTCCGATTTCTCAGCTTGCTTTGAAGTTCCTGTTCCTGTTTTTTCAGCGACCGTGGTTGAGTCCACCTCTTGAGTATTCATCCCGGACACAGGTAAATCACCTACATTCGTCTGCACAGAAGGAATATAGAAAGTCTGAGCTGATTCTGTCTCCAGCGGCAACAAATTAAAAATGCTGAATGCACTTTCCGGTGTCCAAGGGACGGCTAACCTCACGATCAGCGGTATCCACAGAAGATACGTCCAGGTCGGTTTCAATCGATTCTTGAACAAGAAACGGGTTACCAGGATCAGCAACACCAGGACGCTCGCCATAGCGGATAGTGACAATATCTTAACGAACAGATTGTATGCAGCTTCCAGCAAGCGACTCAGTCCTTTCGCTCATCCAAAATTCTCTTCAATTCTTCAATATCTTCTCGGGACAGCTTCTCATCCTGTAAAAAGTTGACTAGCATCGGACGCAGCGTTCCACCGTAAATCCGCTTCAGAAAAGATTGTGTTGCCGATTGGACACATTCCTCTTCCCGCACCAGAGGATAATACGAATACACCCTTCCTGTCTGGTTGTAACCGATAGCCCCTTTCTCCGTCAGACGCTTTATCAACGTCCGCACCGTTTTTGGGTTCCAGTCCCGGCTGCCCTCCAAAGCTTCAACAATCTCTCCTGCTGTGCGCGGGGCTCCAGTCCACAGCACCTTCATTACTTCCCACTCGGCATCCGAGATTTTTGGAATTTCCGTAGACATCATCCTATCCGCCTTTCTTTCTACCGTATGACTACACTTGTAATCCAATGTCAAAAATATACAAGTAAGTCTCGTTTATGTCAACCTTAAAAAGTCACGAGAGGGACACTTCCCGTTCGAACAGCTGTGATTCGCTTGATCCATAGTGCAGAGCATAATATTAGGGGAAATAATTGTGAATATCCTCTTTTTATAGTTTAAATTAAGGTTGGCCCCTTCACTGACTCGGTGTATGGACAATGTACAAGAAGAATTATGATTACGTACATTAAAAATATTAATACAGCTCTCCAAAGAGGTGGAACGTGTGCCTATTAAAAATGGTAATCAATACATCGAACGAATCGATCGGCAAAATATCAATATCTGGTACAAAGGAACGCGTATAGAAGGGCCCTTATCCAAACATCCTGCATTTCAAGGCCTCATACAAACACAAGCCGAAATGTACAACATGCAGTGTGACGAACGTTATTTAGCACAGATGACCTACCCTTCGCCTGATACTGGAGAGCTTGTTGGTCTATCTTTTCTCCCGCCCAAAAGTGTTGAAGATTTAGAACGTCGAAGAAAAATGATTGAACTCTGGTCGAGCAGACATCACGGTTTTTTAGGACGTTCCCCAGATTATATGAACACGGCGATCATGTCTCTGTTCACTGCTGCCGATATCCTTGAGGATCTTAATCCGAAATACGCTGAGAACCTCAGGAAATACTATGCCTACTGCCGAGATCATGACATTACATTATCCCATGCCTTCATCCAGCCTCAAGCGAGTAAAATATCCGGTCAAATTGATGCTACTGAGGATTCTATTGCAGCTAAAGTTGTAGAAATCAATGATGAAGGGATGGTTGTAACCGGTGCTTTTATGATGGCAACACAAGGGGCTACATGCGATGAAATGCTTGTATTCCCCACCCCTTCACCATCTCTTGTGGATGATGATAATCCCTTTGCGTTTGCCTTTGCAGTGCCTAATGATTTACCTGGGATGACTTTTGTTTGCCGTGAAAGTTACGCAGCCACATCTACCTACGACCATCCGGTAAGTTCAAGATATGAAGAAATGGATACGCTTGTTATATTTGACCGCGTGCTTATCCCTCATGATCGAATATTTTATTACGGCGATGAGGTTTACTGCGCCCGATTGTTTAGCGAGAGTCACTTTCATACGCATATGGCCCACCAAATCATCACCCGCTATATTGCTAAAACTGAGTTCTTTCTCGGTCTGCTAGAATCTTTGGCAGAAGAACAAAATGCTGTCCTCGAGCCCTACACTCTCCTGCCGATTTCCAGAATAATAACATTTCTAGAAACATTCAAAGCATTAAGACTTGCTTCTGAATTAGGGGCATCCCATGATCGTTTTGGATATCTCGTACCTGATAAAGGCCCACTACTGGCTTCAACCATTCACTTTTCAGAGCTTTATCCAAAGATGATTGAGATGGTTCAAAATCTCAGTTCAAGCGGTCTCATCATGATCACCTCAGAATCCGACTTCACTTCGAATGCCGGTTCGTATCTCCATCAGTATTTGAAGGGTAATGTCTCGGATGCATGGTATCGAAATGCCTTATTCCGGCTCGCATGGGAACTAGGAGCGGGTGCTTTCGGCGGTCGTCAAACCCAGTTTGAACGGTTATTTTTCGGAAATTCAGAAACAATGGCCTGGCGTATGTACAACAGCTATGATAATCACGAATACTTCCGTCAAATTATTCACGAATTCATTCATCAATAGATCTAATTGAGCTTGTGTTTACTCTTCATGTTGAATTGCCCTTTTCGAATGCTCCACAGCCAGGCGATATGAACCACTATAGCCTTGGCTGGAGCGTTAAGCTTAGAAATTGTACCTATTAATACACCAAGTCTTCCCAACTACCCTCGCGAGATCGGCGTTACTATTCATCCCTACGGGTTACTCCTTTGTTAATGACCAAAATAGAAGAGCCAAAGCACTCACAATTGCACCTAACAAACTCACTCCGTTCCAGCCAAAGTAAACATAGATACTGGTTGATGCAATCGACCCAGTGGCGCTGCCAATGGAATAGAAAATCATATAGCCGGCAGTAAGCCTACTGCGTGCCTCAGGCCGCAAAGTAAGAATCATGCTCTGATTGGTGACATGTACGGCTTGTACTGCAAGATCAAGAAGGATAATACCAACGATTAATGCAAGAAGCGAATGTTGAACATAACTTATGGGCAACCATGATATGAGCAAAAGAATCAAGGCTACACCGGTAGTCTTCTGCCCTAAACCCTGATCGGCGAGACGACCTGCTCGCGCTGCTGCTAAAGCGCCTGCAACACCTGCGAGACCAAATGCTCCAATCGCTGTATGTGAAAGGGAAAACGGTGGGGCGCTGAGAGGTAATACTAGAGACGTCCATAATATACTGAAAGCGGTAAAAATCATCATGCCTAGTGCAGCACGGATTCTAAAAGTTCGTTCCTGAGCAAACAACGTGAACATTGAACGAATCAACTGTAGGTAAGATAATGATTCTCTTTTGTGCTCATAATGTGGCAGCACCCGAAACAATACACATGCCATGATTAGTGTTAATACAGCGGAAACAAGGTAGACAGAACGCCAACCTGCTAAATCCATTAATATGCCAGCGAAAGTTCGCGCCAGTAGAATACCAATTACGATTCCACTTGTCACAACACCAACGACACGCCCACGTTCAGCTGGAGCAGCCAAAGTTGCCGCGAATGCAACGAGCGTCTGTGTCACTACGGCAAGAAACCCAACCGCTGCTATACCTATGAATAACACAATACTGCTGGTGGCAGTACCAACGACAATTAAAGCCAATACGGATAGGAGCATCTGTCCAGCGATCAGCCAACGCCGATTTAATAGATCACCCAGAGGCACTAGTAATAACAGTCCAAGTGCATAAAAAATTTGAGTGATTGTAATAACAAGTCCAACGAATGAATGAGAAATACCAAACTCGTTCGAAATAGCGTCCAGTAAAGGTTGCGCATAATATATGTTAGCAACAACTATTCCGCAGGCGATGGAAAATAAAAGTGCCACATTACGAGATATTATTGATACAGGCACTTGTTCCGACGCTCTAAACCCTCCTTGTACTTTTTCAGCTTTTTTGACTGTTTGATCCGCTATAATAGCTTTCGATTCCTCAACAGATTCCCCCAAAATAACGCCTCCTGATTAACGTTTATCAAATTTTCACATTACATACTAAACGGTACGTAATATGTTTGCCAAATATACCTCTAAAAAAAGATAACTGTCAATAGATACTTTATAGGGCAAGAGAATTTATTAAAACTTAACTGTTTATACTTCCATTTCGTATTGACATAATGGTTTTCACACCATAAAATCATATCATACCGTTCGATATGAAAAGAGGAAGTTACTATGGCTCGACCACGCGAATTTGATGAGGAAAAAGCATTGGATGCAGCTATGCAAGTATTTTGGGAAAAAGGGTTTGAAGCTACCTCTTTGAGCGACCTGACATCAAGAATGGGTATCCAGCGGCCTAGCATCTACTCAACCTTCGGAGACAAAAAAGGACTATTTGAAGCTGCGTTGCGGAAATATACAAGTTCTCATGCAGCCTATATTCGGAACAAACTTCAAAACAGTTCTTCTGTTAAAGAAGCTTTCCGTGCCTTCTTTGAAAATATGGTAGAAAAAGAATATGGGAAAACTCCGAACTGGGGATGCTTTTGCATTAATTCGATGGTTGAACTTTCACCCCATGATGAGAAGTTCGAGGTCCTAACAAGAGAACACCAGATGTATCTCTCGGTAATATTTCAAGAAACGATTGATCGAGGTTTGCGCTCAGGTGAGCTTGATCCCACTATTAATGCAAAGAGTTTAGCGCAGACCCTAGTCATATCCTTAATTGGACTTACTGTAATCATGAAATCTCGTCCTGAAAGATCATTTGTAGATAATTCTGTAAAAGAAATACTTACATTATTACGATAAAATCAAAAAATCAGGTAGGCAATTCTGTAGCTTCGAAACGTAATTATGTTTAATAGCTCTTCACAAATCCTGCTTTTCTGTCGATAATTTAAATGAGATGGAAAAGTATGGAGGAGCATATGAACACTAATCGCAGAAATGAACCTTTTCGATATACCCTTAAAGAACCTGTAACCCTTGATCTTCATATTCTTAGTATTAACGGAATTCAGGTTCCTTCTAAGCCTGTAAGAGCTGTACTATTTAACATCAGTCGAACAGGCTGCCACCTATCGTTACCCCTCAACATTAATCCAGAAAATAATCTGGTTCGGATTGGTATGGAAATGGATCTTACAGATGAATCTATTTACTTAGAGGGAATCTTGAAATGGAATAGAGAACAGCAAGACGGTTTCCATTACGGTATTCAATTAGACATTCCTGAAGCAGATATTGAGTGTCTTCCGAGGGTGCTGCGCAGGCTTGCTGGAGAGGGTAAAATATCAGTACGTTGAGATGTTAACAAAAGAATAATACTCCATGAATAAAAAAACAAACCCGCGTGCAAACGCGGGTTTGTTACAGTTATTGCTGTTGTTATTGAAAATCAAGATTCATTCCTAGGTCTTCTACCTTTGTTCTTGAGCTATTTCCTGTTCAGGAGTTGCTGGTATAACTTCCTCTTTCTCCAGCACCTCTTTTAAATCATCCTGAATTCTTCGATCCCAATGAGGAACACCGGAACGATACGCCGCTCTGCCTGTTAGGTGGGCGGATAAAGGTGCAGTTATAAATACGAAGACAATCCCTAGTAATAGCTTTGCACTAATATGATCCTGAAATAATGCAAAATATAGAAACGCCCCAACCAAGACACATAAAACACCGAGAGTCGCACTTTTGGCGGCAGCATGTGATCTTAGATAAACATCAGGGAGCCGAATCAAACCAATAGCACTTACGGCGCTAAGCAATGCCCCCATTAGAATTAACAAGGCAAACAGCAGCTCACCTGCAGTCTTGATCATTTCCATGTTCTAGCACCACTCCCCTTTCGATATATCTAGCAAAGGCTGTCGTTCCGATAAAGGAAAGAATTCCAATCAACAAAATAATTTCTATAAAGGCCTGCGTTTTGAGAAAAACAGATAAAACGGCTACCATGGCTAGCAGATTAATTCCGATCGTATCCAGTGCAGCCACCCGGTCAGGTAAAGAAGGTCCTTTCACCAAACGCCAAGCACATACGCCGATAGCTAGAGCCATGATCGTAATGGATAGCATAAGAATAAAATGGATCATTAGCGGGTCACCTCCTGTATCGCACGCTCAAAGGTATCACGGATATTGGCTCTAAACTTTGCAGGGTCATCAACATCCATAGCATGAATATACAAAGTCCGATTATCATCCGAAACTTCAAGCACTACCGATCCGGGAGTCAGGCAGAGCATCGTGATTAACGTTGCCACTTCCCAATCCGATTTCAGCTCTGTAGTATATTTGAGGATAGCTGGACGTATATTAAGCTCCGGTCTTAGAACGGCTTTTATCACTACATAACTAGAAACGACCAGCTCCCGCAGCAGCAACAGGATTAGCTTAATAATCGCCCACACTTTACCAAGATATAACCTGGGCCAGAAGCGCCGCATTCCGAGTAGAATGAGTATACCGAGCAGGAAACCAATGACGAAACGCGGTCCAGTCCAGTCATTGTGCAGAAACATCCACAGGAATGCTATCATGAAATTCAATAATAGTTGAAAAGCCATAGTATCTACTCCTTCATGACAGCGTTAATGTATAATGCTGGATCAGCCAGTACAGCTCCGGCTTGACTGACATATCCGTTTACCGTCTCAGCACCTACACCCATCAGAATTACAATCGCGAACAGAACAGCTGCCGGTGCCATCATAGCTTTATAATGAAGCGGTTTGACTTGTTCTTCCCTTTTCTCGCCACCCCAAAATACCTGCTGGAATACCTTGATCAAGGAATATAAAACGATAAAGCTGGATGCAAGTGCAATAAGCGCCAGAACTACGTGATTCTGTCCAAATCCACTACGTACCATCATCACTTTTCCAGCGAAACCACTGAGTGGTGGAACACCAACCAACGCCAAAGTCAGTACAAAAAACATCCAGCCGGTCCACGGATAACGTCGGATTAAACCACCCATTTCTTTTAAACGGTCGGTGCCCGATGCTGAGATAATCAACCCACCCAGGAAGAATAATAATGCTTTAGCAACCATGTCATGCATTAAATAAAACACTACACCATTTAACGAATCCTGAGTCGCGACAGAAATCCCAAAAGCGATAAATCCAACACTGATGATGATATTATAATTAAATATTCGGCTCAGATCATTGTAAGCCAATGCACCGATTGCACCAAGTATCATCGTCGCACCCGCCATCCAGGCAATCAGTGTATGGGTGAGACCCGGATCTTGAACAAAAATCAATGTAAAGGTACGTGTAATTGCATACAATCCCACTTTCGTTAACAATGCCCCAAACAGTGCCCTAACAGCCACAGGTGGCGCGCTATAAGAGTCCGGAAGCCAGAAAAAGAGCAGCAACCCTGCCTTTATCGAAAATACGATCAGCAGCAGGACCGCAATGACATTCATTACTCCGCCTTGTCCCGCCTCAGCTACACGCATAGATAGATGCGCCATATTCAGTGTTCCTGTCGCGGCATATAAATAAGCAAGCGTCGCTACGAACAAGGAAGAGGAAATTACGTTTACTAACACATATTTTAACGTCTCTCTCAGTTGACCTTTGGAGCCACCAAGTACAATTAGTGCGTACGAGGCAACTAACAGCACCTCAAAGCAAACGAATAAGTTAAACAGATCTCCGGTGAGAAACGAACCGAACACCCCAGTTAATAGAAAATGGAAAAACGGATAGTAATAAAACCGTTCTCTTTCTTCCCCAATGCTCGCGAAGGAAAAAAACAGACAAGCCGCACCAACAATGGCACCAATTAGCACAAGTAGTGCTGCAAACATATCAGCAACAAACACAATGCCATAAGGCGGAAGCCATCCACCCATATATAGGGTCTGGATGCCTTTTGTACTTACCTGGTACACAATGATTCCAGCAACCAAGATATTTATAAATACACTAACCGCACTGATAATACGTTGCAGATCCACTCGTTCTTTTAGAAAAATCAGTATAACTGCCGTAAAGGCCGGAATCAGCAGAGGCAGCACTAGCAAGTTGTTCATTGTCTCTCCTCCTTGGTGCCTTCCACATCATCCGTACCCGTCGAACGGTAAGTCCGATATGCCAAAACAATGAAGAATGCTGTTACTCCAAAACTAATTACAATGGAGGTCAAAATAAGCGCCTGCGGTAACGGATCTACATATGCCTCCGCTTTTTCACCTAGCAATGGTGGAGCACCTGTCTTGAGACCCGACATCGTCAGCAGCAATAAATGAACACCATGGGTAATTAAGTTAGTACCCAGTAGGATGCGCAGCAAGCTTTTGGAAAGGACTAGATAAACACCTACAGAAAACAATACGCCGATCGCCAAGGCAACAATAAGCTCCATTAGCTATCCCTCCCGATCGTAAATATGATATTCATTGTGACACCAATTACAGCTAGAAAAACACCGAGATCAAAGAACATTGCAGTGGTTAGTTCTGTTTTGCCCATAAGCGGCAATTGGAAATATCCAAAGGTTTGGCTCAGAAAGGGTACGTCGAATATAAATGAGCCTACACCGGTAAGAAAAGCAATGGAAATCCCGATCGCGATTAACTTACGGTAATTAATAGGCAGCACCTTCTCAACCATATCCATTCCAAAAGTAATTGCGAGTAGTACCAAACCAGCAGAAGCCATCAAAGCTCCAATAAATCCGCCTCCCGGATTATTATGACCGGCAAAAAACAGATATAGCGAAAATATTAGAATGATAACGAATGCTACTTTAGCTACTGATTGCAGCAACACATCATCACTTCGAGAATAACGTGGCTTATTATATTTAACAGCTCTCTTCAGTTGTTCAGCAGCTGAATCTGCATCCAACTGCAGCTTGATCATGGAATAAATAGCAAGTGAGGCGAGGCCTAGTACCGTTATTTCAAACATGGTATCAAAGCCGCGGAAATCAACGAGCAGAACATTAACAATATTTTTACCGCCACCCAGAGTATAGCTATTCTCCACATAATATTTCGAAATGGATTCAAATGGACTACTACCTAAAGCAGCAAGTGCAACCAAGGTCATTGTTACGCCCATCCCGATGGAAATAATTAGTTTAAGCAAGTGCGCACGAGGTTTGAGCTTCTCTTTTTCCAACCTAGGCAAATGCCGGAAACATAGCAGGAACAAGGTAACAGATACCACTTCAACTATCATCTGCGTAAGCGCCAGATCAGGAGCTCGGAACAGAACAAAGAGCAAAGTAACCATATAACCAACCATTCCTGTTAACAAAATGGCTGTTATTCTGGAGCGTACAAATGGAATAGCCAAAGCACCTAGAAGCAGAACCATTACAGCAATAACTTCAAACAAAGAAAACGGAGTATACTCAGTCGTACCTAGTGTGATTCCATCTGAATACCATACGACTCCACAAATCGTTACGATCAAGAAGGAAAAAATATACATTAAATAATGTCTCATGGAACCAGTCATGTAAGAACCAGTCACCCATCTAGAGAATTTCTCAACCAGCCGGATTACTCCGTCATAGACATGATTTAAAGTGTAGCCACTGCCCCATTCTTTATCGACCAGACTTAAGCGGCCATAGATTCGGTATACAGTAATACCAAGAATCACAACGCCAAGTGTCATCCATACTTCTGGTGTAAAGCCGTGCCAGAAATGGATATTCACTACAAAGGGCTCTCCGGTCTGCAAGATGGGGTGAATAGCATTCATTGCAGGGATAATAAGAGTTTTAGATAATATATTCGGGAAAAAACCGATAAATATAGACAGCACTGCAAGCAGGCACGGGGCAAGCAGAAGTCCAAATGGGGCTTCATGCGGTTTTTTGTCCAGCTTCTCAGGCTGATATTTTCCGAAAAAGGTGTGAAATACCAAAATCATACTGTATGCAAAAGTAAAGACGCTGGCAATCCAGGCCAAAACCGGGAAGAGCGTAAACAACGAGGGAATAGAGAATATATCCAAGTTACGGATATTCAGGACAGCTGTAAAAAACATCTCTTTACTTAAAAAACCCGAAAATGGCGGCAAACCAGCCATGGAGAAACTGCCGATCATCGCTATCGTAAAGGTAACCGGCATAATGGAAATCAGTCCGCCTAGCTTTCGCAGGTCCCGGGTACCTGTCTCATGGTCAACTATACCGACCATCATAAACAACGAGCCTTTAAAGATGGCATGGTTAATAAGATGAAAGATAGCCGCTGTTGTTGCAGCAGTATAAAAGACAGCTTCTTCTCCTATATAAAATGCCGCTGCCGATCCCATTCCCAGCAATCCCATAATCAGTCCAAGTTGACTAATTGTTGAATAGGCTAATAGAGCCTTCAGGTCCGTCTGCTTCATCGCCTGGATAGAACCATAAATCAAGGTGATCAAACCGACGCCTGACACAATCCAGAACCACTCATATTGCCCCGCAAAAATAGGGCTGAAACGGGCGACAAGATACAATCCGGCTTTTACCATCGTTGCCGAGTGAAGATACGCGCTAACGGGTGTCGGTGCCTCCATGGCATCCGGCAGCCAGATATGGAACGGGAACTGAGCTGATTTAGTGAATGCGCCTAACAGAATTAGTAGCATCGCTGGAATAAACAACGCATGCCCACTGATATCGCCAACCTCACTCCAAATTTCCCGAATACTAAAGGTGCCTGTCATTACATACAGCATCAAAAAACCGGCAAACATCGCTAAACCACCGAATACGGTAATCAACATTGATTTCAGAGCACCATACCGCGATTTTTGCCTCCGATGCCAAAAAGCAATTAACAGAAATGACGAAACACTTGTTAATTCCCAAAAACCGTATAACACCATCAAGTTATCCGAAAGTACAACGCCAAGCATCGCACCCATAAACAACATGAGATAAATATAAAAAGGTGTCAACGCTTCTTTTCGTCGGTCCAGATAAAAAATTGAATAGATAATTACAAGGCTACCCATTCCAGTGATTAACAAAGCAAACAGTAAACTTAATCCATCCAGATGGAAAACCAAATCAATTCCTAGTGAAGGAATCCAAGAAATCGTTTCATAACCCAATTCCCCACCCTTAATAACGGGAATCCTGGTTAAAAAATAAATAAACAATGCGAGCGAACCGGGGAAAACAAACCATCCTCTATGAAGGTTGGATGCCCTCTTGGTCAAAAGTGCGATTACTAAGGCCATTAGAAACGGAACAAGTATGATTACATGCAGCAAAGGCAGTCCTCCTTTTCCACTTGAGCTTATCAAGTTGTGAACTTTAGTACTTACTTTTTTACCAAAAGCCAAAGATCATATGATTGGAAGGGCCTAAAGTAAAGGCCCTCATGTGATAAGAGCACTCCCGATTATAAAGTATCGGTTAATGTGCCATCACAAATATGCAAATATCTAGCCTTTCCATCTTCTTGCTCAATTCTGAATAAACCGTTCTCAAATTCGGTGTGTAGTTCGTGAAAGAACTTCCCTTTAAGCGAATACTCTCCCTTGGGTTCATCACTGAGCTGATACTCATCCCCATTTTTGACCAGGTAGGCGATAACGCCTTCCTCATGGGTTTCTTCCAGACCGGCGCGCATCCGCTGAACGGCCACGACGTGCAGATCCATCATTTTCATTTTACCAATGAGTTCATTGACGAAATTGCGTTTGGTAAGCTCCTGCCATCGAGTTTGAGCAGATTGTCCGATGACGATCTGTGTAACCTCATTCATTTCAGCAACTTCTACAATAATATCTGTTGTTTTCCGGCCTTCACGTTTCCGAATGATAAATTCTGCGCCAGCTTCATCGGCAAGACGTTTCCAGACCGTCATATACATTTCTTTGCTCTGATTATATTCATCAATGTCCGAACTATCGACATTTAATACAAACAATGGCGCCCCTATTATTTCAGACAATTGGACACCACGCCGGATTAAACGTTCCCCATGCGGACCATAATGAACACAAACCATGATTTTTTCATTGTGTATGACCTTCACCCTCCTGTTACAAGGCTAAGAAAAACAAAAGGAGCCTACTGGCGTTAGGCCCCTTACGTAATTCAAAACCTGATAAGTTATACTTAATTATATCTATTCCTATGTTTATTGTAAAGTTTGATGGTTGTCATGGAACTTATTTCTTCGTAATGCTTGTACTATGCCCTTCTATTGAAGTTCTCATTCACTGTATTATTTCAAATTTCTAACAACATAAACTTCGTAATTCCTTATAGAAATATAGATTTTTTAAATATTCCTTTACGAGAATATTCTCCATATGGTATATTAAATTGGCGGATGAATTCAATGAATCGAAGTGATACTTGTTTATGAATACTAACGTAATGAGTGCTTTAGCTGAGCCTAATCGTATGCAGATCGTTGATCTATTACGCGACAATCCCTTAACCGTTGGAGAAATCGCGGATAGTCTTCAGCTACGGCAGCCTCAAGCATCCAAGCATTTGCGAGTTCTCAGCGAAGCGGGACTTATTGAAGTTCAAGCTGTTGCTAATCGGCGCATTTGCAAGCTCCGCCCAGACCCTTTTATGGAATTAGACACTTGGTTAGAATCCTACCGCCATATGTGGGAGGAACGCTATGATCGACTGGATGATTACTTGCAGAAGCTACAAAGCAAGGAATTAGATAAGGAAATATAAATGAGGAGGATCTATCCAATGACAAATTCTAACCCAACTAACCAACTAGTATCCAAAGTTGAAGGCAGCACTTTAATATTAGAGCGTATTTTTAAAGCTCCGCGTGAGCTAGTTTTTAAGGCTTTTTCTGAGGCTGAGCATTTGAAGCATTGGTGGGGGCCAAAAGGTTGGACGCTTCCTGTATGTCATGTCGATTTTCGTCCAGGAGGCACTTGGCATTATTGCATGAAATGTGAGGATAAGAATCAAGGTGATTTCTACGGCATGGAGTCTTGGGGCAAGGCGCTTTATCGGGAAATTACGATCCCGGAGCAAATTATTTACACAGACTGGTTCTCAGATGCAGAAGGTAATATTTCAGAAGATCTGCCTGAAACACTAGTCCAACTAGATTTTATCGAACTGGATGGTCAAACGAAGTTGGTTAACACCGGGAAATACGCCTCTCCAGAAGCGCTACAACAAGTGATCGATATGGGTATGCTACCGGGTATTTCACAAACCTTTGATAATCTTGATGTACATCTTGAGAATTTACAAAAGAGCAACTAAAGAAGACATGAACGGAGCATCAGCAGCTTAAATAAGTTGGTTATCTAATATATAGGTAAAAAATAGGACGATGCAGAGTGCTTATTGCTGCTTCGTCCTATTGCTATTTTATCCCTGTGTATACTCACATCTAATTGGTTTCTGCTAAAATTTGTCCAGCTTCAGCCTTTGACAAATTCTCTACATGATAGATCGTTCCCGTTTCTTGTTCTAGCTTCCGGATTAACTCAAGCTGAGTATCCGTAGCCGGTTGAGCCTTGATGATCGCATCCAAATTGTCATGAGCTATTTTTCGGGCAAGCCTAGGATCATCGAGCAAATCAAGCATTTGGTACATCGCATCAATTGCAATTTTCTCACTGCCAATCCCATAACCGGAATCTGTGCTGAGCATGAATCGATCCGGAAACTTCTTCATAACTGGAATAAATTGCTCGGGATTATTTCCACCCTCAACGTTGTAAACGGAAAACCCAGCAAAAAAATCAGCGTAAAGATTGGGATGCTTGGACAACAACCGGTCAATCTCTTCAGGAGTATTATAGGCATTGATATGTCTAAAAATAATGATAGTCTTCGGATGTTCCTCCAACGCTTGCTCAAGTTTGGCGACAGCAACACCGTTTGGCGGATCAATATGCAATAAGATCGGTGCTTTATATTCAGCGATAATATCATAGATTTGCGGAAGATAACCATCCATAGGATCATTAGCTTTCCATGCCACCTTGGATACCACTGGAGACGTCGTAGAAGCGCCTGCCACTTCATGTGAGAATAATTATCAATAGGTTTCTTTAAATCTATGAAATTTTGTAAATTGTTAGATCAGTATAAAGGGAGAACTTTCCGGAGGTGACGTAATTATTAAATAAGAAAATGGAGCTGGCGGTGCATCCGTGTCACATGTACTGCATCTAATGCAGGTTGGTCTTCACGAGGCGTACGCTCTGGTAGAGCTTGTCGAGCTAGATGCACTCGGAATAAGTTTCGTAAATAGTTGGGTCTGCCAATGGCCTAGACTCTACCGTTCTATTAAGAACACCGAAGGCATGTATGCTTGCAATAATAGAATTTTTATAATTTCTAGATTGCGGAGAAATACATCTGTTGGCCATGGGAGGCCCTGTTTTAATTAAGCACACGCCTCTTTGGGATGACGGACCGAGCGAACCTTAAATCCTTAGTATACATGTTTTAGTCGAGCTTACGGACAAATGTATGTGAAAAACCGAATACATTGTGCCGAAGGTAACGTAAATCAGCCAAATGTATGTGAAAAACCGAATACAATGTGCCGAAGGTAACGTAAGCGAGCCAAATGTATGTGAAAAACCGAATACAATGTGCCGAAGGGAACGTAAGCGAGCCAAATGTATGTGAAAAACCGAATACAATGTGCCGAAGATAACGTAAATAAGCCAAATGTATGCGAAAAACAGAATACAATGTACCGAAGGTAACGTAGATAAGCCAAATGTATGCGAAAAACAGAATACATTGTGCCGAAGGTAACGTAATAAGCCAAATGTATGTGAAAAACCGAATACAATGTGCCGTAGGTAACGTAAATCAGCCAAATGTATGTGAAAAACCGAATACAATGTGCCGTAGGTAACGTAAATCAGCCAGCGCCGATACACATGCTGAAGAACATGCAAAAGAACCCGCAACAAATGCGGGTTCTTCTACGCTATAAATATAAGTTCAACTTTATTCATACATAGCTATTTCACGGTACATATCTCTCAGTGATACTGGTTACATATCCGTCTCTTGTAGTTATCACACACGGTGGTACAAAATCAGTATATCGCTTGAAATATTCAATAAACTCCTGCTTGCTAACCTCTTTGTGAGCACCTACATTAGCATCCACTATGGAGTATTTCGTCTCATCTGTAACCTTTAATGGATCGGTAAACGTATATTTGTTGAGAATATAAAATCCATTAGGCATATCGTCGTCTGGATTAATATTCAGCCCTTTAAAACGAGCAGAATCCTTCATCGTCAGCCATTCAATGTTATCAAAATCGAAGGAATTATTCTCCAAACTAAGATTTAAAACATATCCATTTAACGTACTCTCGGGGGTGATCGCAAAATCATCAGCTGTAGCCTCATTATCCACTACTAGCTGATCCAGCTTTATATGCTGACCCATTCCAATATCATTGCTTATATAATTCATAGCGACCTGTAAAGGATCAAGAAGAGCTGGCTCCTCCCCTTGATCAGCCAACGCCTGCAGACGGGTATAATATTCAGCGATCTTATCATCGGTTTGGGGGGTATGGTAATATTCATTCCCATTCGTATCCTTCCAGCGTTCCACGCACCAAATCCCTGAATCTCCTTGAACAACAGGCTGGGATAACAACAATTGGCTTGTTTCACCTGTCGTTAAAGGGAATTTCACTAGCATGTGATTCCCTATATAGGTTTCATGTGGAAGCTGATTGTTTGCTTCAAGAAATACACGCACTGCCATTTCCTGACCGGCTGGTGTTGACATATCATTCTCTCCGCTCTTGATTACGCCCAAGTAATGTGGTGTCGAATTCAGAATGGAGAATAAAAGAATTGGCTTGCCCATGCTTCCTTCTTCGGTAATAAAACCATCGACCATATTTTCTGTCATCGTCAGCTTACTTGGATCATCCGGCTTCAAGCGATATTCTAAACTCCAAATTTCCAAAGATGTGGCAAGCAGATCGTCGAACGATGCTATTTTTTCAAGCTTAGTAATTTTACTGTCAATCACTTTAATATTTGAATTGTTCTCATAACTCGTAATGTTCTTCTCCATAAACTGCTCGGCATAGTCCTTTACGGTTAATGAATCATTTTTCGGATTGCTTAATAATCCCACACACAATGCTGCCACGACAATGATTGCGACTAGAACAACCCAAAAAGCAGGCTTTTTGTAATTTAAAATATTCTTAATACGCCCTTTTGTGTTGCTATCGCCAAAGGTAAGCGGTGAACCGCCTATAAATCGTTTTCCGGTAGATAAGTTCAAAAGTGAGGTCGAATATTCCTTTTTGATACCACTGCCCATCTGTCTTATGACACTTTCATCACAAGACTTCTCCATATCATCACTCATCAGATAAAAAGAAAGCCATACCAATGGATTAAACCAATGTATACACAGAACCGCGAACGTGACAGGTTTTATAATATGATCATACCTTTGAATATGCACTTGCTCATGTTTGATGATATAAGCTTTTTCATTAGCGGAGAGTCCGCTCGGAAGATAAATTCTGGGCTTAAGTAAGCCGAATACAAATGGTGTGGTAATGCCGCTATACTCGTATATATTTTCAGAAAGAAGTGTTGCCGTTCTTAAGTTTCGTGAGAGCCGAACAGTTGCAACCATGCTATAGATGAACAGCAGTGCAATTCCGATCAACCAAATAAACTGGCCTATGTTAATCCATGCGTCAGTTGAGTTTGCAGGGGTTATAACAGCTGAGGTAGCAGGTTCAGTGGATACAGGTGCGGTTGATATATGATTTACGGCTTGGTCAGATGTATTTATTACTTTTTGGATTTGGGGCATTTGTGTAAATTGCTTATTCAGAGGTGTGTTCTGTACTTCAGATGGGATAAAACTAAATATACTCTCAATAGAGAACGGACATAGAAGTCGGAACAAAACTACAGACCATAAGGCATAGGAGAAAATCTTGGGAACTTTTCTTAAGAACAGCCGTGCCACGATGATAAACACAATCACATAACTTCCCGTAATGCTCATGTTTAAAATATGTCCAAACAGCTGATCCACCGTTATTCCTCCTTATGCTCGTGGATTAGTCTTAGAACATCCTCTATTTCGGTGTCGCTTAATTTCCGACTTTTTGTAAAAGCAGCCAAAAATTTGGGTAACGAACCGCCAAAGGTTTCCTGTACGAACTCCTTACTCTGCTCCGCATAAAAGTCATCCTTTTTGATAAGAGAACCTACAATACCATTGTCATTAATAAAAATCTCTTTTGCTTCAAGTCGTTTTAACATTGTGTATGTCGTTGATTTCTTCCAGTTCAGCTCGGATTCACATAACTTCACCAAATTCCCTGACGGGATCGGTTCATGCTTCCAAATTAATTCCGCAAATTTTCCTTCCATTTCGGTCAGCCTGAGATCCTTCATCCATACTCCTCCTGCTGGTCTACAACTTCTAGACCTCCCGTTTGGAAATAGTTTACAACCTGTAGATTTTTTTGTCTATAAAAGATTTTTCAGTACAACAAAAAGACCATGTCTTTGCAAACATCGCCTCTTTGATTTTTTTAAATTGTAAAACACAGATAAATCACGGAACAATAGTCCGCTTTCTTCTAGTCGGTTAAGCTCCTCTTCTACATCAGTTACAACATGACTTTCTCCCTCATGGGCTGTATTGATTAACCAAGGCTGTCCCTGTTTTAGAAAACAAAGGTCATCGGGCAGCCTGGTCTGCACCCATGAGTATAAGCTGGTGGAATAGGATAGTAGAAAATCAACCGCCTCAGGAGAACAATGAAAAAAATAAATATCTGCATAATGTCCCATAAGCCGAGTCCCCGGCCAATAATCATCTTTAATGATCTTTTTGAGAAAAGGTTGAAGCAGTTCCAGTAGTTCATATCCTTCTGGCTCTAACTCCATCTGATCACGTTTAACCAAAATAAATTCATCACACACTTCCATAGCAATCTGTATCAATGTCTTGTAGGTCTGACCCGTTGGTTCCTGCAAAATAGTATTTATTATAAGGTCCGCCCTCCTACTTATTTGTATTATTTAGATACTCCTGATGCATCCTTCCCCAGCCGCACATGCTATCCAAAACAGTAATCAGCGATTTGCCATGTTCTGAAATACTGTACTCCACTCTCAGTGGAAGCTCATGAAAACTAACTCGATCGATAAGTTGATCCTCTTCAAGCTCCCTGAGTTGCTTAGTTAATGTTCCCTGTGAGACTGCTGGGATGATTCTCCTTAGTTCACCAAATCGTTTCGTGCCATCTATCAATAAAATAAACAAAATAAGCGGCTTCCACTTTCCACCGATCTTTTCAAGCGTTGTTAGCACTCCGGTCAATCTCGGTTCCAGCAAATCCATGTGATCCCCTCTTTCGATAGCCATATGCTGTGTTTTCTAATCAGCTAGTACGAACAATCGTACCTAGTACGAAAAAAGTGCGTACTGTGCAGATTCTCTTTTATATCTAATAATAAAAAACAGAAATAATAAGTCCATTTCACTATGAACGGAGAAGATACACATGTCTACTATTTCATTAAAAAATCAACGCGTAGTCATCATCGGTGGAAGTTCGGGGATCGGTCTAGCTACCGCCAAACAAGCTGTTGACCAAGGTGCAAAGGTCATTATCGCCGGTCGTTCTCAAGATAAACTAGCTAAAGCTCAACAATTTCTAGGGCTCGAATCTACCGAAATTCATTCGCTTGATAATCAAAATGAAGAAGACTTAAAGTCTTTTTTCGAAAAAATCGGCAACTTCGATCATTTGTTTACTCCGGGCGCCTCCTATGTTAGAGGACCCATTACTTCAAGCTTAGAGATTGCTCATAGCTGCTTTAATGCAAAGTTCTGGCCTCAATATAATGCTGTGAAATACGCGATCCCATATATTAATCCTAAAGGCTCCATTGTTCTGATGTCTGGCGCATTCAGTCAACGACCACTTGCAGACGGTGCATCTTATGCAGCTTGTAACGGCGCGATTGAGAGTCTGGGTAAAGCATTGGCAGTAGAATTAGCTCCGATTCGGGTAAATGTCATTTCCCCAGGGACCATTCATACCAACTTTAATTGGGAAGGTGCAGAGCAGGAAACTAGAGATAAAGCTTACGATGAATATACGAATATGAATATCCTTGGCAGGGTTGGCCATGCCGACGAAGCAGCACATACAACCATTTATTTGATGACAAATAACTATACTACGGGAAGCACCCTATTTCCGGATGGTGGGTATATTTTGCGATAAAAATAGCTGACTCAATAAGTAGGAAATGCTACTTATTGAGTCAGCTCCTTTTAGTTTAAAGAATTAGAGAGAAATCCCTTGATTATCAGCCGGGGAATCCGCTTCCCTTAGTTAGGATGATAGGAAATTCAAATATGAATTTCTATGACTACTTCGTATTAAAGATTATAAGAATTACATCCTCCTGAATCTCCTTAATTTTATATATACCGATTTTTTCAGCGGCCCTCACTAGCGCTGTGATATATTCAGGAGTTGAATTAATTTTTCGAGCTGAAGCCTTTAGGTTAATGGAGAACTCATTCCCGTTCTCGTCAACATCAAGAGATTTCACATAAACTTTAAATACCTTTACATAATGCTCATAGTTAACCAAATGTTCTTCAATAACACCTTGAAATGAAACATTAACTTTCAAGGATTCCGGTTTCAGGAAGCTCACCTTACCTGCCATATCTATCTGCCCCGCTTCAGGATTCAACACTTCATATCCAACTCCGTCAAGGATTGTATAATCCATCCCATTATCCATAGTGGCTATTAAATTAAGGCGCACATCGAGTGCTTCCGGTGAGAGTAATGTCAGATAGTCGCTTACTTCAAGCTTGCTCTTTTGTACAGCCTCTTTCCCGGCGAACATAATCAATGGACTATGTACACGTCTATTCCATGACTTCTCTTCATGTGTACCCAGAGGGTCCATCTGAAAGAATAGGTCCTTGCCTAATACAAATCCCTTCGACTTTAATACATTCACAAGCGGATCAATTGGCATTCCTTCGGTTACACCCATGTCGAGCCAAATCTTCAATGCAGGCTTCCCTGTCTCTTTCGCCAGCTCATCCAATATACGCCCATTGCTTACCCAAGTGGCAGGGGATAAAGCCCCTATCGCTGAGAAGGTCTCCGGATGTTGATAACCCATCCACAATGCCTGAATAGCACCGAATGACGATCCCATAATCATACGGTGATCCCGATCGGGAATGGTCCGATAAGCATCGTCGACATAAGGAATAACTGTATTGATAAAATATTGGGTAAATTTCTCTGCACTCGTTCCATCCGAAGGAATAGACTCATCCGGAAATGGAACATACTCCATTCCCCGTTCTGATCCATCACTTGAAGCGACTCCTATCACGATAACCTTCTCCATAGTTCCATCAGCAACGAGCTGATCAATGATCTCCTCAACTCTCCATTCTTTGCCTAAAGAGCTGGTATTTGTATTAAAAACATTCTGCCCATCGTGCATATACACAACGGGATAACGCTCGCTGTTAGTTTCATATCCTGCAGGCAAATAAACAAATATTCTCCGCTCACCTATATTTTCGATGTGCACGGTACCTTTTGCCACCTCCACACTGGTTGGGCTATCCGATGCATTAGAAGTATTGCTTATCGTTGGAGTGGGGTTTGGTGAAGTAGCAACTTTTTCATTTACATTTTCGTTACCGGAACATCCCGAAAGCGCTAACAAAAATAATACAGCAAGTCCCCAAAAGCTCCATTTAAATAATCCACTTGAATGCATAGAACCCCTCCTGATTATTGTTCAAACGTTTTCACACTTCTCATTATACAGGATTTATATGGGATTATGAACATTTTTTCACAAGTGGATTGTTCACTTAGGAGTAGTATACTTTCTCAACTTTATATAAAGTTTGCTCGATCGTTGGGCAGAGATTCGCATCTACTTTATAAAACTTAACTCGAAAGTATAAGCTTTTCAAAAAGTTCTTTATATTATTTTTTTGCCTAAAGGCAGGAAGAAATTCTGAATTTTTCTCCACTTCACCAAAACTTTGAATCCATTGCTCTACATAAGTTTGACTAAGTATTTTTCTATTTAGCACACTAATTATGGATCTTACCATTCTCTCATCTTCCCCATCAGAGTATATTCGATCTGTTATGGTCACTTTATCGTAAACCAAATCGAGGATCGTTAAGAGGTCATTTTCATCCAGTTCGGAACATTGAGCCAAATCATCTAAAGCATCTGCTCCATGAGCTATGGCATGAGCCCAGCCTTTTTCTTCGTCATACCCACGGTAATCTCGTTCTTTTTGTACATTGTAAAATACCTTATCTTTTATCTGATGAATTTGCTCTCTTGAGAGAAATGGCGATTCTTTATGCCTCATGAAAAGGAGGGGTATGACTAGCATAGAGAAAGAACGAGTGAAGACCGAGTCTGTATTTATTTCGCCAAGCTTAAAAAGCAAATGGTTGTTATCCAAAATAACGGGCAGTAGTTGTTCTAGTTCGTTTTCAGTAAGAGAATTTCCAGGAATCCAGTATGATAAGGTTGTATAAATTAGCTCATCACGTAGCTCTGCATCCACAGAACCGATGTTATGTATCATTTCTTGTATCAACTGGAATGTATCGGGAGGTGCTTGGTAGTCATTTTCTTTTATTAATATCAACTTTTCTTTTAAATTCATTTTACACACTCCTACTAGAAATTTTCCGTATGCAGCGTAATAACATTAGTTTGTAAAATGTCACACTATCCTTTCGGATTGTTGGCACTTAACATGATACTATATATAGTATTAATGGCACACTTTTATTATTAAGCGACACCCTTTCTACATTTTAGAATAGCCTATTCAATAACCAACCAAAGGTGGTACGAAAATGAACCAGAAACTAGAAAAAACAGATTCTAAGCATCGTGTACTCCCCTTTAAAGGCGTCCTCAATTTCCGAGATATGGGCGGATACACCACCTCGGATGGCCGAAAAGTCAAATACGGCTTATTTTTTCGATCAGCCGAATTAACAGGAATGACCGATCAAGATATAAAGCTCTTTAAATCACTTGGAATTAAGACCATATTTGATTATCGAGGGATAGAAGAGGTTCGTTTAAAGCCAGATCCAGTCATTCCAGGAGTTAATAACATTTGTGTACCTGCGCTAAAGCAAGAGGTTCCTGGAGACATGAGAGATGTGGTTCGTTCTGGATTCCTTGAACATTTTACGACAGACTTCTTGGTTAATATGTATTTGGATATGGCCTTTAATAACCCTTCCTTTAAGCGACTTATGGCAACCATTATGCTTCCAGATGAATTTAGTATCCTGCATCATTGTGCCGGTGGAAGAGATCGTACTGGCGTTGGATCAGCATTCATCTTCCTAGCACTCGGAGTTCCGAGAGAGACGATTATTGAAGACTATTTGCTCTCCAATCAGACACTCGGTCCTATGAATGAACAAATAAAAAAGCAAGCCTCACAACATCTATCACCGAAAGAAGTAGATACTGTTATGGCTGCGCTTATATTACGCAGAGAATTCATGGAAGCCATTTTCTCTGCCATCGACGCGCGATATAAAAGTGTAGAGGTTTTTCTCGTACAGGAATTTGGCATGACTGCAGACAAGCGCAAGCAGCTACAAGCCTACTGTTTAGAAGCTTAATAACTTGTTGAGCGATGAACTAATTCATTAAGATAGGGATAGTAAATATAAAAAGCGTAGCTCTTGAAGAGCTACGCTTCTTTCCGTTTAATACTGACGTTCTTCCTCGTAAGATACAAACAACATTCTGCGCTGTACATCCATCAACGACTTAATCACCCATGTTGCGATCACGGCAACAACGAGTCCCGCTACAACATAAGAAATGTACTGCTGAGATAATGTCCAGTCGATATTAAATAAGGCAAACACACTGTTCTCCAAAATGTTCAAATCCATCGTTTGCAGGAAAATCTGATGAAGCACAGGTAGTGTAATTAGACCAAGCGCAGCTGCTACCACCGTTATCGTTAATGAAAAGAAGATAATACTGGATACAAACCGTCCCATAATTAGCATGATGTTACGCGCGAATTTTGCACCATCAAAACCTAACTTCATTCGTTGCAAGAAGCCTGCTCCTTCTTGCTTCATATCCGTTCTAAGCTCTTCATTCGGTCTAGGAATATCCAGCAATGATCTTACTAACTCTTGCTCAAATCGTACGATGTAATCCAATCCTTTGGCTACTGCAAAAAATAAAGGAATACCGATGAAAATGGGGGTTAATCCGATGGATAACGCTAACCCTGTCACCATAAATACGAAATATACTATCGTAATCGGTAATGAGATTATAAAATACAAAATACTCCGATAGGTCTTGGGACTTGATCTACGTTTGCCGGGTTTAGATTGTGATTTCGCTTCTGCTGGAATCTGCATGGAATCTAACGCTCCCATCGGCATTGTGTACAACTTATCGTTCATTTCTTATGTCCTTCCTCTCACGTTATCAATTAATCTCATTATACGTGAGAAAGAGAAGGCTAAAAACAGTCTTAGGACCGGAGTCTTACCAGACTAAAGGCTAGGATGGATTTAGACTGCAACAGCTACAAACCAAGCTTATTCCCCTTCTCCAGCCGCACGATCTGCTGTTCACCGCTGTCTGCCAGCTCTCTGAACTGGTTAATGGTTTCACGCATTTTAGGAAGAGCTTCCTGCTTATACGTACTTATCGAATCTAAAGCAGACAGCACATCTGTGAAGGCTTGTTTTAAAGTATCTACAGAAATACTTGATTCAAGGGATTGCTTATGGATCGCCGCCCCCTGATCTTTTAACATTTTTGAGGTACCGCTTATTAGTGTATTGGTCGTTTGATTTAGGAGTTCAATCTTTTTCAATACGATTTGTTGATTGTAGAGTGCACTTGCCACCGTAACAGAGATTTTCAGGGCTGAAACCGTAACATTTCTAGCTCTGTCCACCCCCCTGATCAGCTCTTTATTATTTCGTATGACCACTTCAATCGCCATAATTCCCTGCTGATTCACAACCAGCATCTGTTGTAAATCCATCACACGCTGCCGTAGAGGAAATAGTACCTCCTCCGTTATGAACTTTACTCTTTCTTCGGACTCATTACGTAGCTTAGCTGCTTCCAGTTGAGATTCGATCTCCTGATCCATCAGCATTCCTAGTTGAATCTCTTTTTGTAGCTTCTTAGTAAGCTCCCTAAGCGATTGCTGCTCGAACTCTAACGTAGTGTTATCGTTTTTCAATACGGTTTTGCCTTTATCTAAAGAAATGATAATATCTGAGATTACAGCATCTGCTTTTTGATACTTCGCAAAATAACTCCGCAATGGGTTAAAAAACTTCCCTAACAGACCGCTTTTAGCAAAGTCCACTGCGCTTGGGTCTAAATCTTTTAACTGGAGGTTCAGCTCCGTTAATCCTTTAGCCACTTGCCCGCCTTCATCCCCTGTTTTCGATAAATTCCCTACAGATACTTGCAAAAGAGAGTTCTTGTCTGAAGACGATCTCATGGTGCTCATCCCGAAGCTGTCTATGGATTGCAGCACTTCTTTTCGCTTCTCCAAGGATTCTAAATCCAGCTCCAAGATCGTCGAGACATTGGTTATTGCCATTTCCTTCAATTGCGTTACTTCCTGTGGCTCAGGTTTAACCTGTTCTTCAATCGCTGATTTCAATTTCTCCGGACTTACCACTTCCATCGTAAAAGACATAGAACCCCTCCTAACAAGTTTAGCTTACATTTGGACATTGAGCAGATTACCGATTTTATAGACTACATCGTCTGTATCCGCATTGATGTTAGCCGCTTCATTAATACTTGAAATGCTCTCCAGCGCTTTAATATTCGCGTTGTAGCCAATAGTGTAAATCGGAATTTTATAGGTTTCAATTAAACCCCTGATATCATTCAGTGAATGACCTTCATTGGTCTCCCCATCACTTAATACAAAGATCAAAGGTTTGATTTCCGGATTTATCTTCATTTCGTCTTGAAGCATTTTGAGTGCCACTACAATTCCGTCAAAAGTCGCTGTACCCCCATTCGCCTGAAGACTATCTATCGCCCCAACAAACATCGACTGCTGATTCGTGTCGTATTTGCCAATTGGAAGATTTATCGTAACGTTGTCGGAGTAGGAAACAAAACCAATACTATTATCCTTGCCCAAGTACTTCTGTCCCGTTAATAATGATTGTTTTAGGCGATTTAAAGGCTCCCCGTTCATACTACCTGAGACATCAGCTACAAATACTGCCGCAATGGGTTTATTGCCGTTTTTCTTCTCCTTCCACAGCTTTTGTGCCGAGGATAAAAGACTGCCATCCACTGGATTAACCTCTGAATGATAGTCATTCAGTCCGTTAAAACCTTTTTCCTCACCCAAACGCTGATATTTATCCTGTTCTACAAACTCTGCAAATTTCTTAATAATGTCCAGCTTCTCTTGTGGTAGATCACCTAATGCGTAAAGCGGACTATCATGTCTTACACCAAAAGGAGTAAATACATAGCTGCCCTTTAGTTCGGGAGCATTTGCATAAATTTGGTACTCTAACACAAAAGCATCCAGCTTCCCAGTTTTAGCCGCATCACGCATTTGTAAAGTAGTTGATGCGATAAAAGGAACATTCGCTTGGAATTTCTCAAAGCCCTGAACCGCTTGCTCTCCAAGCAAATCAGAGCTGTCAAACGTCCCAAGTGCAGTCACAAGAAAGTTCAACCCTGTTGAACTGGCAAATGGATCTGTGTAACCCATAGACAATTCATTATTCGCTATCGCATCTGTAATCGTCTTGACGTTTAAAGAACCGTACTTCTCGACTAACTCATCATATTTCGTTTTATTCGTAACAATGCCGGCTACATTGCCAATCAGACGATTGGTTATAAGCTGTGTATTTATCCCGTTCGCTTTTACCATCTCGCCCCATAACTCATTGGATGGTGTAAACGCATCAGGTATATACTTTCCAGACCTTATGTAATCCGTCGCTGTGCCTGAAGCTATATTGCGAATCTTAACTGAAACAGGTATCCCATTCAGCTCTACATTGGCATTATTAAAATCTGTCGCCACTTCATTAAGCCATCCATCATTACCCGTTCCTGATTTCTCTGTCGATGAAAAAATTTCAACGAAGCTATCCGTTGTATTGGTCACTGATATAGGAAATTTAGAAATATCCGGCAAGGAGTCGCCAATAGCTACAGGATCAAGATCGATTTGTCCTTTGACCTGCTCCGCGGTATTCACATTAATTTTTTTATAAAGTTTATCCAGCTGTTTACCTGCATCTTCCGATGAGACCTCACTAGTGGTTTTACCTAAATTAGTTGTTAAGGTAATTCCAAAGTATACAAGTGCAAAAACGACCACTGTTATAACCCCGAGTACTACAAAAGTTCTCCCTTTCCTAGCCATTCGCATCTTCCTTTCATTGCTTATAGAATTTCGTCTGCTTGATCAATTCATCGATCTCCTTCATACAAGGCATATCTTCAACATCTTTATAATTCGTGCTGTCTAGTAGCGATATTTCGAGTAGCAGTTGATCTAATTTCAGCAAAATTTCCTCGTTTGCTCCGAGATACCCGGTCACATAAGCCAAATACTCATTGTACAGAGCCGTTTTTTTCTGCACCAGTTTATCTGAGAACTGCGCAGGTCTCTGTTGACTGGCAAAAAGAGAGAATTCCGAAGCGTCAAATACACTCAACTTATTAAGGATCCCTCGGATATTCAAATAGAAGAGCTTCTCTACTTCAAAACTAACCGCATTAAACTTCTTGAAGCTTAACTCCGATTGCTCAAATCGTTGACTAAGAACATCCACTAACGTATTTTTCTTCTTCTCTAATCGGGTTAGTTGATCCAAAGCAAGAGTAATATCCTTCTTCAGCACCTTTACATTTCTGTATTGTGTGAGCGCTGATATGTAGTCCTCATGCGTCTGTATCTCTTTGACAGGTGGAACCAGCGAAGGTTTAAAAAGCAAACTATAACTTCCATAAAGAACAACAAGTAGACTGATTACTACTAATGTCACACCGGAGGCTGTCTCAAAGACACTTACTCCGCCGATTTCTACCCCTAAAAGTCCTGGAGACAATACAAAAATATTCAAGAACACCACGCCAACGATAAGCCCTAATAGCTTTGCGGATCTCGCAACGTTCAACAAACACACCTCCCTAACTGATCCGGTAACTTTTTCCATTGCTTTCTTCATTTTATCAGAAAATAACGGATCAAACTCCTTTTTATTACAAAAATACTAATTATCCACGGGTTATCTCTGGACCCTCGTTGATTCACTTCTATATATATGGAAATATTTCTGTGATTACGTCCATAATCACAAAAAAACCTTAACAGGCCTAAAGCCCATTAAGGTTATTAAACTCAATTTATACCCAAGCGTCATTCGAATATCCACGTTGCTCCCAATAGCCTGTATGCTCTCCTTCGATCAGTTCAATCCGGTTCAGCCATTTCACTGATTTGTAAGCGAACATTTTGGGGACAATTAGCCGAACCGGTCCACCGAGATCGCTTGGAATCGGTTTTCCATCATGCATAACCGCAACCATAACATCGTCCATATCCGCCTGATCCAGCGTAAGCGTATCTGTATATACCCCATCCCCGGAGTAGAATTTCACCGTCTTTGCAGTTGACTTCACCCCAGCCTGTTGTAGAAGCTCCTTTAGTTTAATGCCTTCCCAGGTATTCTTGTAGACGGACCAACCTGTTACGCAGTGAAAATCACTTACTTGAACCGTCCGCTGTAATTGAACGAATTGCTCCCAGTTCCACGTAAAGCTCTGCTCCACAAGACCATCTACCTTAAAGGACCAATTATCGTTCGTGAACTCCGGAATTGGAGTTACGGTATAAACACGGAATTGACCCTGTGACCCACCCCCAAGAGGTGGTGAGGATGCCGCCAGAGGCTGCGGTACTGGTAACAGCTGATTACGATCATTCTCGATTAAGTTATCGATCGTTTCGCTGCCGCCGATTTTTCCAATCGAGCTGCCTAACCATTTTACAAATGAGGGGCCGATTGTAAGAGCAAGTCCTACACCGATCGTCCCGCGAATGAACGCCCTACGCGTATAGACTGGTTGCGGGGTATCCTGAGAGGTAGAATCGGTACTCCCGATACTTTCACTCTTGATGGTCCGACGATTCGGCTCCTTTAGCCATTTCACACGAGTAAGCGAGTGATAGATAATATAAGGCAGTCCAACCCAGGTCAGTACATCATGAATGACCAAAGCAAGATTAGAGACTTGCGGTCCAACTCTACGGAACTGCCATAATAACACGCCGGACACGAACCAGCCAAGCAACAGAAAGAGTACGACAAGTACATTGAATCGCTGCCAAGGTTTCTCCTTTAACTGCTTCCAATGTTTACTTGCCAGCAGAAGATAATATATAACAGGAAGGATCGAGACGATACCTACCACGATGTGCAAGCCTTTAATCCATACCCTGCCTTCACCAAGGAACCCCCGCCAGAAACCGCCTACTAGCACAAGCCCCGTCAAAGCTAAAATTACGACGATCCAGCCGTTCCAGGTGTGAAGTGCCCGCAGTTTTTTCCCATACCCTTTACGTAACCGACCAAGCATACCGCTCATAACCTATCCTCCTCCTCATGTGAAAGATTCTGCACCAGATTTAATTTAGTCCAATAAGGTTAGAAAAGACTTTGACGCAGCAGAGAGTGGAACGCCTCGAAGGGTCGCAATTCCAATATTACGCTCTGGAAACGGTGGGTCTAAAGGGATTTCTACGAGTTCTCCACTCTTTAATTCTTCCGTAACATAATCACGAATAACAAAAGCAAGACCAAAGCCACGCAAAGCGAATTGAACAAGAAGATCCACACTGCCTAATTCAAACTCTGGTGTTATTGTCACATGATTGGAGGCTAGAAACCCATCTATATACTTTCTTGTGCTGCCACCTGGCTCTAGGAACAACAATGGGTACTGCTTGATATCTGAAAGCGGCATCGTCTTGTCTGCCAAATGACGAAAGCCTTTGCCACCTACAAGACAATCTTGAAGCCGTTTACTTTTACGAAATTCGATCTGTTTGTCAGATGCCGGTAAGCTAACGATGCCGAAATCAATTTTCCCTTCTTTTAGAAGCGCAAGGGTCTCCGGTGTTGTTCGATTCGTAATATGAATACGGACATTGGGGTATTGTTCGTGATATTGCTCCAGATAAGACAATAAGTAATATTTGCAGAGTGTATCACTTGCTCCAATATGAATCTCACCGCTATTTAAATTGTTCATTTCAGCAATCGCTCGCTCACCCATCTCCACATTCTGAAAGGCTTGTTCAATAAACCGAAGCAGTACTTTGCCTTCTGTCGTTAGATCCACCCCTCTTGAGGTGCGAAAAAATAAGGAACCACCCATCTTTTCTTCCAATTGCTTAATCGTGTGACTCACCGCTGGTTGTGTGATATTCAGCCGTTCTGCTGCCGCAGTTAAGCTGCCTGTTTGTGCTACCCAATAAAAAGAACGATACCATTCCAAGTTGATGTCCATCCCCAAGTCATTACCTCACCTTATAATAGATATAACATATATCAATTTTTCTAATGTTCTATCTAGCATTATACTTAGACCTGTAGGCAATCACAAGCTTGGGAGGTAATCGCGTGACCGTAATCGCAATTGTAGGAGCTAACTGGGGAGATGAAGGCAAAGGAAAAATGACGGATGTCCTAGCCGCTCAATCCTCCTATGTAGTTCGTTTTCAAGGTGGAAGTAATGCTGGTCATACTATCATTAACCAGTACGGAAAATTCTCACTCCATATGCTGCCCTCTGGTGTATTTAACCCTTCAGTAATAAACATTATTGGACCAGGAACAGCTCTTGATACTGAAGTATTAATAAAGGAATTACAAGCATTAGCAGAAAGAGGAGTTCCAAAGCCGAAGTTATACGTATCTGAACGTGCTCAAATCGTGCTCTCGGTTCATCGTTTATTTGATGAGCTGGAAGAGGAACGTCTGGGATCACAAGGGTTTGGTTCAACCAAGCGAGGAATAGCGCCATTCTACGCGGATAAATATGCGAAGCTCGGCATACAGGTTGCGGATCTATTTAATCCAGCTCAACTGGAGAAACGTCTTAATCAATTACTTGCTTCAAAAAATGTATTACTGGAGCATTTATATAAGAAAGCCCCTATCCAAGTCTCGGAATTACTGGCTCAGTTGCAAAAGGAAGCTGCGCAATTGGCACCCTACGTTGCCAATACAACAGAAATACTGCAAGAAGCTTATACGAAAGGAGAAACAATTCTACTTGAAGGGCAATTAGGCGCTCTGCGTGATCCTGATCACGGTATATATCCTTATTTCACCTCTTCATCGACACTTGCCGGTTACGCACCTGTCGGAGCAGGTCTTCCTGCGGCTGCCATCACGAATGTCATTGCTGTAACGAAGGCCTATTCCAGCTGTGTAGGCGCCGGACCTTTTGTATCTGAACTGGAAGGTCCAGTAGCGGATGAACTTCGCACACGAGGTGGCGATGCTGGGGAATTTGGAGCAACGACCGGTCGTCCTAGACGTATGGGCTGGTTTGATGCCGTAGCTACGCGCTATGGATGCTTGATGCAAGGTGCAACAGAGGTTGTGTTGACCAATCTGGATGTTCTTGGTTATTTAGATGAGATTCCGGTTTGCGTTGCTTATGAGCTTGAAAATGGAGAAATCACCGACAAGTTTCTAGCCACAAATAAGCTTTACACAGCAAAACCGATAGTAACGCATTTATCAGGTTGGAACTGCGATATTTCACATATCACTAACTTCGATGGGCTGCCGGAGCAAGCAAAAAGTTACGTAGACTTTATTGAAACGTCTATTGGAATACGTATTTCTACAGTTTCTGTAGGTCCTAGACGTGATCAGGTCATTCATCGTACGCTGAAATAATCTTATCACAAGCCTAAACGCCTTCGGTGTCCTTATAAGGCCGGTACTTTTATATATTTTTAAAATAAGGATGCCTAGTTGTACCTACATGCAATATGCATATAGCTGCAACTAGGCATCCTTGCGTTACTCTTTTACACCAACACTGCATCCACTTTCGTCTGTGGCGCCTTGTCACAACGCTTACAAACCTTAACAACTGTTCCATCCGTTTTTCTTTTCGGATAAAGCAGCTTAATCCGTGTGCTCTGACAGACCGGACAAGTGCCTCTTCCTCTGGATGGTAAACTCCATAGTGCATGTCCGCGTTTGGACTTTGCCATGAATGAACCCCTCATTTCGGTCAACAATAGTCAACACTTCATTCTGAAAGTGCTTCTTTCAAAAGATATGCTGCAAGGACAGGTTGTATGATTAATGACATTCAAAAGTTCCTGTAGAATATAAAAAAGACGTCTTCTAGTAAGAAGACGTCCTTTTGTTTAGAATCGGATAATTAAAGATAACTTAATTTGTGTAAATCATAGAGACAACACCATTTGTAAAGGTTACGTAATTATAATTTCTATATTGCCAAGTCTCAACTGTAATTCCACTGCCGGATAGACTTGATTTATCAATTGGAGTGCCCCAGCTTAATTCTACTTGCTGCTTCGTCATCCCTGTCGAAATTGTACCCGCCTTGATTTTGGCCCAAATCGCATTAGACCATTTATAGATTTTGGTAGGATCAGACGTAAAGAAATACTCTTTGTTTGCTAGAACGCGAGTGACCTGATCATATTCCATATCATAAGTCTCTACAACTTTACCTGATGCCAATTGAAAAGAAATCGCAAACTCATTATCGTCGTTCACTAGAATATCAACAATCGTTGCTTTTTGGAATTTATAGTCGGAGTCAAACTGGTTGAACCAATAAGTCTTTCCGATTAGCTTAGCGAGATCCCCTTGAGATTCTCTTTTAGCTATTTTTAACGTATTTTTCGTATACGCAAATAACTCCGCTTTACCGAAATTGATGTTCAAAGACTCATAATGAGCACCAAAGTCCAACACTGCTCCCAATGAAGTTTTTAAGAGGGTTGCAGGGAATACAGCTCCTCCATCCACGGTTTGCACTTTACCACTCATTTTCACTTTATTCCCATTCACCATAGCAATATCACTGCCTAGCTGAAGTTGGATAGGCAAATCTCCCAAACGAATGCTAAAGGTCTTAGTGGCTGTGTTAGTCTGAATAGTTGCACCCAAGCTCTTAAATGTGGATTGTACAGGCAAATACATCGTGCCACTGATTAATACACCTGTTTCGATGTCCTTATCAGCACTGATAGATACCTTTAACGTTTTGGAATTAGTTCCTGAACGTACGGTTACATTTGTTTCACCAACGGCTAATGCTTTCATTGAGCCATCTGGCAGCTTTTGCAATAAGTAAGGCTTCTCGATCACCATATCTGCTTGAGACAAAGGAACACGTTCGGATGAGCCATCTGGCCCTTTTGCAAAAATCTGCACTGGAACCTTATCTCCAACGGTCATATCCGTATAATCCATTTGAAAAATCAAATCGTCCGTGCTAGAACTCGACTGTTCGTTCACTACATTTGTGCTATTCGCATCTGCTGCCTTCGCTGTATGAATTGGACCATACATAGATACTGCTAGTACTGCTGCAATACTCCATTTAATAGCTTTCATTTTCCAAAATCCCCCTCTAGTAAATAAACCAATATTACTTTATCACAATTTCACTATTTTAGTAGATAAAAATGGAAGGTTGTTAAGCTTATATTTTTATAATGTGTAAATATTATGAAAAATAAAGGGAATCAGATGAATCTACAAGAAGTTACAGAGCAAGCATTACAGCGTCTACCATTTATAATCTTAAATTGGGAGTGATCATCAAAGATAACCATTAATAATCATTGTATATAAGCCACAAATCAAAGACTTAGACTAGGAGTGTTATATTCGTGGAAATAATATCCGACAGATTAATCTTAAGAGATTATACAAGTAATGATTCTTCCTTTTACGAAGAACTAGAACAGAATCCTTTATCCTACAAATATGAAAACACCGCACCTGATGCAAAACAAATTAAGGATGACTTCCATTCGATATTGTCTCAAGTAACCAGCGATCCACGGGGAAATTATGATCTCGCAATATGTACAAAGCTGGATATGAAGCCCATCGGTAATGTCAGTATAAAGTTAAACTGGGAAGATATCAGAGAATGGGAAATCGGCTGGGTCCTACTACCGGAATATTGGAAGATGGGATATGCAACTGAAGCAGTGAAGTCTTTGATAGATTACGCCTTTAAATACCTAAACGCACATAGAATTGTTGCTTATGCCAATGCAGAGAATCTTCAATCAGAGAAAGTAATGATTAGAGCGGGAATGATTAAGGACGGGGTTCTTAGGGAGACTAGATTCTGTAATCAACAATGGTGCAACGAGATTATCTATTCCTCTTTGGAGCAGGAGTGGGGTAATATCTAATGGTTAAAAACTAATTAGGGAAAAACTCCCTATAAAAAGTCGATATCCGCTGATAATGAATGAAATTAGGGAATTTTTCCCTATAAATTAGGCTAATTCCTTCGATTTTCAACAAATCAGAGGAATTTAGGGGAGGTTTTCCCTAATTATCAATCTACTGACCAATAATCTCATAATTTCAGGGAGAAATTCCCTAATTATTCAATTGGAGCTTCTCTTAGATCATCAATTGGGGCTTGATTTACAAGATAACAAGAAGAGAGCCGCTCCCAATTAGTACAAAAACTACTTTTGGAACGGCCTCTTTTCTCTTTACACTACCAACTCACGTATAACTTCAACCTCATCCCTGCTCACTTCAACGAACCCCAGAGATTCATACAAATTCGAAGCACGCTCGTTCTCAATTCGATGACCAATAACGATTTTGTCGCAGTGATGTTCGGCTTTTATATATCGAATCAAGGCATCCATTCCCGTTCTACCGAATCCTCTATTCTGATACTTCTGATCAATCATAAAAGCCATTACCCAATAACTTCCGTCCTCAGGATCAACACTATACACAGAGAAACCTATCAATTCTTCATCTGCATATAAAGCTAATGGAGTCATTCCGCAATAAGCCGATTCTGCCAACCAATAAACAACAGGTACAGGAAAAACCGTCTTTTGCTCATTGGAAACCTCTAATTGAGTACAGGCATACCAGTTATTCTCATGGATTGTCTTCAGCTCGACATGAGGATGAAAGCCATCCCGAATACGATCACAGACGCCTTCCAATTTAGATTTAAGCTGTAGTGCCCATTCAGGGCTAGTAGAAACGTCAAACGCCTCTAAACTCCGAAGCAACCTGGCGAATCCATATAAGTCAGAGAACCTTTGAAATTCTGGTAATAGCTTGACATATTCATCATCTAAATGTTTTACGGATCTATAACCACTAACAAAAAAATCGATGTTCCTCTTGCTCTCCTCATCATTCTGCTTGGATAGATCTCTTAAGGCTGAAGAGATATCCATCGCAAACCAGTGATACATAGAGTCATCGAAGTCAATCGCATTAAAACGTGATTTTTCTTTCATATAAAAAATATTGTCTGTCTCAAAGTCAAAATGGATGAGTCCCGTATGTCCTACGCCAAAAGAGAGCTTACTTAGCCACGCTTCAATTCGCTCATATTCCTTAAGCGCTTTAAACTCCTCAGGGTGTCTTTTTAAAACAGATAAAATAAACTGAAGTGAATCAACCCAACTTTTACGCGAGGGCGTGCTCGGAGCATAAGTTTCGGATAGATGATGCAATCGCGCGAGTGTTTGACCCCAATGTTGGAACTGCAGCTCCGACATCTCTTCAAGCGGAACATAATCCCCTGCGGCTTGTTCAAAAACAACCCCGTGATATCTACCATTTTCAGTTAAAAGAGTCTCTATCCAATTCCCTTGCTTGGAGCGTACTGGTGATACAGTATCATAGCCCTGGTCCAATAAGTACATCATAAAATCTAGTTCTGCCTGGATATTCTCAGCAGTATTATCTTCTTCGTGAGTAAACCTTAAATAATATTGCTTATTATTCGATTGAAACGTATAAATAAAATTGCTGCTAGCCCTTACAAACTTCATAGATCCAAGCTCATGATTCCAATACTTGATCATTTCATTGGCAGGTAGATCGTTCTCTGTTCCCCGTACCATGTTCATTAACGTCATCATTTCCGATAGTGCCTCCCGTAGTCATTGAGAGGTGTTCTTCCCTTACGAATACTGACCTCTCTCGGACTTCATTGTGGTGTTGTTCGTACTCAAACATCATCACTCCTTATAAACGGATTAGGGACTCCAGAAAGATTTGACCTTCATTCTCATCCCCTTTAACATTATCGGTAAATTATTCTATTTAATCAAGAGATTTAGATAAAGCCTTCATTACCAGAAGGAAGGGGAGGTCCCCCGTACTCCCAGATCTGTAATGCCGCACCGATCATTCCACAGAAATTGCCACGATAAGCCGCTTCAATTCGAATGCCTTCCAACATCGAGGGCATCGTTCTCGTTGCTACTTCTCTTCTTATTCCTTCGAATAATATCTCCCCTGCTTCAGCCACTCCACCACCAATAACAATAACCTTAGGGTTAAAAATATGAATAAAAGAAGCGATAGCAGATCCAAGTGCTGCGATTGTTTCTTCCATTACTTCTGTAGCTAGAGGGTCTCCTTCTCTCCATCTCGCGATCACGTCCCGCGAGTCTAAGTTATCCAGTGGCAGATTGTTTAAAGTTAGTTGTTCCCGCATCCGACGAGCAATGCTTGTACCCGAAGCATAATTTTCTAAACAACCTCTCCCGCCACAAACGCATGCCGGTCCTTTGAAATCTACAGACATATGGCCTAACTCTCCGCCCCCACCCCAAGAACCATGGACAAGGTGACCCTCTACAACAATTGCCCCACCAACACCCGTTCCAAGTGCAAGACAAATAAAGTCTTCTACACCTATACAAGCGCCTAAATATTTCTCGCTTAATGCTAGTACATTCACGTCGTTATCAACGATCACTGGAACCTGGAACTGAGTCTGAAGCACCGCTTTCAAAGCTGTCCCAGCATACCCAGGAATAAGCTCTGAGGCCGAGCGAATACTCCCTTCCTCCCAAGCGACTTGTCCTGCCGTTCCTACGCCAATCCCCTTAATCTTTACCCCTGAATGGATCGCTGTAACTTCATTCATTAACTTTTGAATAGCCTGAATAGCTCGGTCCACGGTCTTCGTGAACCCAGCCATTGTGCTCAGACTTACAGTATGTACTACGTACCCATATGATGTAACGAGCCCAGCATTAATTTTCGTTCCCCCGATATCTACTCCAACAACATATTCCATATGAGGATCATAACCTTCTGACACGGACTCGCCTCCTTAAGTCTCAGCAATCACTAACGGCTTTGACATATCGTGAAGTGATTAACTGTGGCCTTGTAATCGCACTTCCTACCACAACATAAGCTGCACCAGCCTTCTTAGCTCTCGCCGCATCCTCCGGTGTCCATATCCGCCCTTCTGCAACTACGGGAATATTCACGAACTCGCATAATTGCTGAAGCAAAACAAGATCTGGTCCTTCTTGCTGTGTACTGTAAGGTGTATAGCCGGAAAGTGTTGTGCCAATGAAATCTACACCTAGTTCTTCCGATGCCAATCCTTCCTCCAAAGTCGATATATCTGCCATTACAAGCACACCCATTTGGTGGGCATATGCGATTAAAGGCTTAACCGACTCAAAGCGTCCTTCCCGATTCGTAACATCTAAAGCAACAATATCCGCTTTTGCGGAGATAATTGCTTTCACTTCTTCAAGGGTTGGCGTAATAAATATGGCTGATCCGGGAATATCCCGTTTAATTAGTCCAATAACCGGTACATTTACCTCTTCTTTGATCGCTACAATATCTGGAACTCCATTCGTCCGGATACCAATTGCCCCTGATTGAACCGCTGCTCTTGCCATTTTTGCCATTGTATCCCCACCATGAAGCGGCTCATGCTCAAGTGCCTGACATGATACGATCAGACCTTTCATCGGAAAGATATCGCTCATTCGAGTCATCATTAACCCTATCCCTTCGCTTCAAGAATATAATCTAATATTCTATTGTTGAGAGCTTCCACCCGATCCTGATCGGAGTCTTTGATAGGTAGAAGTGGCATTCTTGGTGTACCCGTTTCAAATCCCCGCAGACTCAGGATTGCTTTACATGCACCATATAATGATGGAAAGGATAATAATTCTACAATGAGATCGTTGATAATGAACTGCCATTTCTGCGCCTCAGCCATATCACCTTGCCCATAACATTGTTCTACTTTTAAAAATAGCTCGGGCATAACCCCATAGGTTCCACCAATCCCACCATCCGCCCCGATACTGCGGCCAGCCAAGTACTGCTCATCCGGTCCATTCAATACAAGAAAATCATTTCCACCTGCTGCCTTAAACTGCTGAAGCTCAAATGTACTTTCTGCTGAAATCTTCACGCCAATCACTTTATCCTGCGCAGCCATCTTAATTAACAAGCTTTTTGATAATTGAAAACCAGTCGTTTGCGGGATATGGTAGATAATAAATGGAAGCGATGTACTATCAATGATCGCCTGCCAATGGCTTTCAACACTGTCCGGAGACAAACGGTAATAAATTGCTGGAACAGCCGATACCGCGTGTGCGCCTACGAATTCAGCATGTACCGCAAGCTCAACACTATCCCGTGTAGATGGAGCACCAACGTGAGCAATGATCGTTAGCTCCTCTCCTACTTCCGCTATAACGGCTTCGAGCATTTGTTTGCGTTCCTCTACAGATTGCAGCATGCCTTCTCCTGAGCTTCCTCCAACATAAAGACCTTTCACACCAGTAGAAGCATAATGACGAGCTAATTTCTGTGCCGCTTCTTTATCTATATTCCCCTCAGCATCATAACTGGAGTACAAAGCGATAATAATGCCTTTAAAAGCTTCAAGATCATATGATTTCATAGATAATAGCCTCCATCGCTAAAGCCAAATATATTAATTTTCGTTGTTATATGAATTTTCAACCCTTAACAGCACCCATAGTGATCCCTTGTGTGAATGCCTTTTGAAACATTAGGAAGATTGCAATCATAGGAATCGAAGCTAACGCAGCACCTGCCATAAGCAGTCCATAGTTCGTTGTGAATTCGCCGCGTAGTGTCGCTACCCCAAGTGGCAAGGTCATCATCGAAGTGGATCGCGTCATAATTAGCTGGCTGAAATAATCGTTCCATGAAGTTATGAAGGTGAATATAGCCAGTGCACCCACTGCTGGTTTCAATAACGGTAAAACGATCGTTCCAAACAATCGAATCTCTGAGCTACCGTCAATTTTCGCCGCTTCAATCAACTCTCCCGGAATCGTCTGCGCGAACTGTTTCATCAGAAAGACTCCAAAGGGCCAGCCAATCGCCGGTAAAATAAGCCCTTTATACGTATTGACCCAACCAAAGTCAGCTAACATCGTAAACAACGGTACAAGAATAACTTGCTTAGGCAATGCCATGGCGGCAACAAACATTGTGAAGATAATTCCTCGTCCGGGAAATGATTTCTTTGCAAGAACATAACCGGCACAGGAGGAGACAATACAGATTGCTGCCATTTCTGCAAAAGCAATAATAAAGCTATTAAACATCCAGCGTTCTACCGGATTCTTAAATAATTCTGTCCAGTTCTGTAGCGTCGGCTTTAGCGGAAACCACTCCGGTGGGATGGTCGTTGCCACAGTTTGAAGCTTAAAGGCTCCCGAAACTACCCAATAAAAAGGAAAGATAAAAAATAATGTAGCCAAGATCAATAGAATGGTAGCTATTATTTTTGGAATCGTTAATTCTTTTTTCCATGCGCTTACTTTCTTAGACTGGGTTATAGGTGCTTTCAGTTGTAATGGATTCGTAGAATTCATGATGTCCCCTCCTTAATACTCAACATCGCTGCCAAAGTATTTGAATTGAATGATAGAAATAATCCCAATTACTATTGCGAGTATGACGCCCATTGCTGAGGCATATCCGAAATGACCTAACATAAAGGCTTGTTCATAAACACCATACATAACGGTAGATGTGCTATATACTGGTCCGCCTGAGGTAAGGAGTTGAATCAGTGCGAAACATTGAAACGTATTAATCGTGGTTATCACGATAATATATAAGTTCGTTGGCATCAGCATCGGCCATAATATTTTCCGGAAAATTTGCCAAGGGGTGGCTCGATCTATCTCTGCAGCTTCAATATAAGAGGTAGGAATGTTACCAATGGAGGCCACATATAAAATGATCGGTTGACCTACAGAAGTCGTTATTAAAACCACAATAATTGCAAGTAATGCTGTTCTTGTATCCCCTAGCCATGAAACAGGCTCCATTCCAAACAAACCCGTCAAATAATTCAGAATTCCGTAGTTGGGATGGTAAATCCAGCCCCACACGACCGTGATACTTACAACCGATGATACGGCTGGCAAGTAGAACACACCGCGGAAAAATGATCTAGCAAACTCTTTTTTCTTATAGATATTCATTGAAACAAACAGTGAAAAGATAATCACGATCGGTACGGTGATCACAACAAGCAATAAAGTATTTCCCATGGACTTTATAAAATTATTGTCTTTAAATAATGAAATATAATTATCGAGACCAATAAAACTAAAATCTCTCAAAGAGTAATCAAAGAAACTAATATAGACTCCTTTTACCATCGGGTAGGCTACAAACAGAAGAAAGAATCCAAACGCTGGTAATAAGAAAAGATAACTCATCATCCAGTCACGTATCACATAACCTTTAATTTTGCGTACCGTTGTCCCCACAACCTTCTCCCCATTTCTCTGATGATCAAGCATAAACGACTTTGGCATCCTTATAAGGACGGTGAGCGTTTAAGCGAGAAAAATTATGATATTTATAGGTGTGTAGCTTGAATTTTTTTCAAAAGAATAGAGTGCTTCCCGCACTCTATTCTTTTGAATACCATTCACTTTTTATTTCATAGCCGCTTTGGCTTTAGTAATCGCTTCGTTAGCCTTTGTAGCAAAACTATCCAAAGCTTCCTTGCCGGTAGCGCCTCCAGTTAAAGCACGTTGTAATTCAGGGAACCAGAAGGTACGAATATCTGCATATCCATCTGCAATTGTTGGTGCATCTGTCGTAAATTTACGAGCATATTCGGCGTATTTGTACTCCGGATCGTCATATAGTCCAGTAATCGAATTACGAACCGAAAGACCGCCTGTTTGAATCAAGTTTTTCTTACCCCATACTGGATCATTAGCAATGAAATCAATCAGCTTCTTGGAAGCTGCAATCTTAGCTTCATCACCATTATTAAATACGGCCATCCCGCCCAGATAAGGTTCAAGCTTCGGTTCCGAACCATCTAAAGTAGGGAATGGAAGAAGAATATCTTCGAATTGAACCATCTTCTTGGATACGTTCTGTGCTTTTAGCACAGCGGAATAGTTAAGTGTAAAGGCCAATTTTCCTTGCAGGAACAAATCGTTCACATCAGCAGCAGCTAGCGATGCTGCACCGGAGACACTGAGTTTATCTTTCGTAGCTTGGACAATCCAATCCAGCGCTTTTGCAGCATTATCTGTGTTGATAGCAACTGCGGAATTGTCTTCATTTAGGAATCTGGATACGCCTAAGTTAGCAAGATAAGCGCGAGTGCCTTGGTCTCCGGCTTGGCTCTTCGCGAAGAACCCTGTTGGAATAACATCCGGAGCCTTTTCTTTCACAGCTTCCAATGCCTTTTTATATTCTTCAAACGTCCAAGTTCTATCTTCCTTATCCAGAGGAAGTAAATCTAGAGCGCCTATCTTTTCAAAAATAGTCTTATTAACCGCCATCATAAATGGTGCTGTATTGATCGGGTACATAAAGATGTTGTCGCCTACACTTGACTGCTTCCAAAAAGCTTCTGAAATATCATTCTTCACTTCATCAGTCACCATGTCGTTAAGCGGTGCAAGCAAATCCTTTTTACCCCAATCGATAATCCGTCCAGGTGCATCATAGATCACATCAGGCGCAGTATTAGAAGCTATTGCGACATTCAGTTTTTCAGGGCCGCCTTCAAAGGTGATCATCTCAAGGTTGACTTTAATTTCAGGATTTTTCTCATTGAAAGCAGCAATGATTTCCTTTTCATATTTGCCAACTTCACCATCTAAAGCTTGAAAGCTCGGAAAATTCCACCATGTAATCTCTACTGGCTTAGCAGCAGCCTCAGTTGCTGCGGGCTCAGTCTTGTCAGCGTTATTACTTGGTGTAACTGCTGAATTCGCCGTGTTCGTATTTCCACATGCAACTAACTGTGTACCTAAAAGTGCGACACCAACAATACTCATTAGCCCTTTTTTCATTGCTTTCATGTGCTACCCCCAATTATTTTTTTGTGGAATAAGTACTGCTCTCATTCCTTGCGCTAATCATAAATCAATTGTAAATTTAGGAGAATCCCACTCCTTTTACTTTTAGGGCTCTTTTCTGACATATCCCTTCAATCCACCCCTCTTCAATGTTATAATACATTACATATTCCACCTATTAACAATTAAATTTATATTTTTTCACTTTTCCGCCTTAATGTAACCCTTTTAATCTTACATCTAATGGCATTTCCTTACGAGCGATCCACTATAATTCTAGTCTTCCGGAGGGATTTCATGTACAAACTATTGATTGTAGAGGATGAACCATTAATAAGAACGGGCTTAAAACATTACTTTGCTTGGGAAGAGCTTGGGGTTCACAACATTATTGAAGCAGAGAATGGAACAGAAGGAATGGCCACTGCACTGCGTGAGAAGCCCGATTTGGTGATCACTGATATCCGGATGCCCCAAATGGATGGTCTACAAATGATTGAGCAGATTCGCAATCTGCTTCCCGATACATTATTTATCATTTTGACTGGATTCAACGATTTCGAATACGCTCAGAAGGCTATAAAACTAGGGAATGTACATGCGTTTTTGCTCAAGCCTTTGGAATACGAGGAAAGTCTCCTTGTGATACAAGAATGTATGAACAAGCTTCATCTTAAGCGGCAAGATCGATTGAAACGTTCTAATTTGGAGGGGGCACAGCTTGTAAAGCTGTTACTGGAGGAAGAACAACCTGTAATAGATGATTCTATTGTCCGTGAACTATGTAATTTCAACAGTAACTACTATCTTTATCTGCCCTTTGTTTTGTCGGGAATTCCTATGAGAGGAAAGCGCGCTCAATCTACGCTCTGGATGAGAGAATATGCGGAGAAGTTCATTCATCATGCTGTAGAGGAGTATCTCCATGCCTCTACACCGCACACTGTTTTTACATATTCATCTAAAACTAAGCTCTATGGACTTATTGTATTGGGATCTCCAGCTTCTATTGATAATTTCCCTCTTCAGACTAAAGTGCAGACACGAATCGATCAATATCTGAAGCTGCTTACGCTAGAACATCACCTAGGCCTCTATTTAGTTATAGGTAAGACTACGGAGAACCCTGCACAAATAAATGCATTGCTGCATGAGAACGATAGAATGTTATATCAACGCTTTTACAAGAGAGATTGTAGGTTTATCTACGTGCCACAATGGATAGAAGGCTCCAATTCTATTAAACCATCCCTAATTCAACTCGATGAAAATGATAAGAAACGGATGATCTCCTGCATCGAAAGTGCTAACGAAATAGAGACGCTCCAGCTGATGCACCGGCTGTCTCAAGATATTTTGAATAAAGCTGATGTTTCTTCTCCAGATTTTTGGCTTGCATTTCTTCAGGAAATTATAAGTACCATTCTCCGCTTCGCTAATAAGAACCACATCCATATCGAAGGCGTGTACAGCGAAAAGCTCCTGAATCTAACCTTTGTAGATGAATTTGATTCAATTGAGAACCTTTTTGACTGGCTTGGCAGATGGATGGTTCATTTAGGAACTGTTTATTCCGAAGGGCTGACCCACAACAACCAACAGGATGTGATCATATTCGAGCATATTAAATCCTTCATAAAAGAGAATATTGATCAAGATGTGACTCTACAGATGGTAGCAGATCGATTCTTCTATAATCCGTCTTATTTAAGTCGATTATTTAAGCGAAAACTTGATAAGAACTACATGCGATTTGTAACCGAAATTCGGATGGAATATGCGCAGGAATGCTTAAAAAAACCAGAGTTTCTAGTGACCGATGTCTGTACGATGTGTGGTTACAAAAGCTATAAGCATTTCGTTAAAACATTCCGAAGCATCACAAACATGACTCCATCGGACTACAGAAAACAGTCAGGCTGGTGACCCAAAATGATGCAGATAGAGCAACCAAAAAAACGGTACCGAATGAGACATGTCAATCGTCAGATTTTCGTGCTGATGATCCTGACCATTACCATTCCACTTCTAATCATATCGGCAATCATCTATATCTTTTCAAACCAAGCCGTCAAAAATGAATACCAGAGCAGCTCTAATCTGATCCTTAATAACCTCTCATTCAATATTGACCAATATCTTCAAAGCATTGATAAGGGCACACTCAACGCTCAAGTAGATAGCCAGCTCCAAGCCGCACTTGAACATTGGACGATCCATAAAGACGACATAGGGAATGACCAGAATATTCAGTATGGGAACACAATTGAACATTTCATCAGCGGAATTGAGATGACGATTAAAAATGTTGATAGTGTGCAGATTTTTGCGGGATCACGTGTGTTCTACTCTGCTAATTTCAATCGTGCGGATTATGATGTGAAGGATTATACCCATGAGGATTGGTATTTGCAGACCCAACAGAAAAAAGGTGGAGTGATCCTATTTGGGAGCCATACCCCCTTCTATCGCACCAATTCCAAACAATCCGTCATTTCTATCGCCCGCGTCATAAATAAAAAAGGCAGCAAGCAGCCCATAGGTGTTATGTTAATCGACATCCGATTGGACTCATTACGTGAAATCTTAAAGCTTTCTGAGAATAGTAAACGAAAATTCATTATTTTAGACGATAAGGGTGGCAGTGTATATAGCTCTGATAACATGGAAACCTCACCTTTACAACCTATCCCTATAGGAACTCAGGCGCTTAATACTTTCATGAACAATGATACGGGGAGCTTTTATGGTACTTTTGATGAAAAGGATTCGTACATTAACTTTGTAACGTCTCCCTATTCCAACTGGAAGGTCATTCAGTACATTGATGAGAAAGAGATGACTAAGCAGGCTGCTTTTCTCGGGAAAATCATTTTAACATTAGCGCTCTTGTCGCTTGTCACTGCGATCTTATTCATGTATATCCTATCGGAGCGTGTCACTAAGCCCATTATTCTTTTAAGCCGAAAGGTCAAGCTGGTGGGGATGGGGAACTTCGATGTGGATTTGTATAGTGAGCGTCAAGATGAGTTTGGGGTTCTCTATAATGGAATCCGTAAAATGGTGAAAGATCTGCAAAATTATATCGAGCGGTCTTCTATGGCCAAAGCACAACAAAAAGTAGCCCAGTACGGCGCTCTCAAAAGCCAAATCAATCCACATTTCCTAGCGAATGTACTTGAATCTATTCAGATGAAAGCCATCATCAATGGGCAGCGTGAGATTGGCGAAATGGTGGGAATTGTAGGAAGATTATTTCGGATTCATATCCAGACCGGAAAGATAACCGTAACCCTGCGAGAAGAACTTGAGCATGTCCGGTTGTATGTAAAGATTCAACAATTACGTTTCGGGGATAAAATTCAATATGTTGAACAGCTAGAACCTAATACCGAAAAAATTAAAGTCATGCACTTTTCCCTTCAACCTATCGTAGAGAATGCTATTGTCCACGGACTGGAATGTCGAAGTGAGCCAGGGTTTCTTGAGGTGTCTTCTATGATTTCGGGGGATGACATGCTGATTATCATTAAGGATAACGGAATTGGCATCGATGAAGAGAAACTTAAACAGTTACGTTTCCGTCTCTCTCAACCATCAGATACCTTGGATGAAGATCATATTGGTATAAAAAATGTTCATGATCGTATTCAATTTCATTTTGGTGAATCGTATGGGATTGAAATCACCAGTCAAGTAGGAGAAGGAACGACTGTGATCATCCGACTCCCAGCAAAATCCTAGACATCTTGCTCAATGATTCCTATTTGAGGATCGAAAGTAAGCATTTTTGTTGCTATTTTATCGATGAAAAAGCGGTCATGACTAACAGTAACAACAGCTCCAGGAAAATGGATGAGTGCTTGTTCCATCACCTGAATACTTGTTAAATCTAAATGATTGGTTGGCTCATCCAAAATAATGACAGCCGCGCCAGAGAGAAGGCATTTCGCTAACGCTACTCTGGCCTGCTGCCCTCCCGACAGACTGCCGATCGTTTTGTTTAAATCCATTTCCGAGAATTGCAGCATCGATAAGAATTTATTCACTTTTTTTCGGGGAGCATCGAGCCCCAGCCCATATACATTTACGGCATGACTGACAGTATCCTTAGGATCAAGTTCATCCCACATTCGATTAAAATACGCGTAGCTGACCCCACGTTCCCAAGTCACACCACCCGTCTCAGGCTCCTCTTGCCCAGTCAATACCTTTATGAGTGTCGACTTCCCGCTGCCGTTAGGCCCCACAATAGCTATCCGATCTTCCTTTTGAATATCAAAGCTTATGTTCTGGAATATCGTCCGACCGTCATAGCTCTGTCCAATTCCTTTGACTTCAACAAGCTTGTCCGGAAAACGTAAATTGCTGTAGATATCGGTGATCAAAACGTTCACTGGATGAGGCTCCACACGCTTTTTCATATCTGTCAGCTTACGTGACAGGCGATCCTTGGAGGACTTTTTGTTCCCGCGGGCTTCAATAGCCTCCGACTCCATAAGCAGAAGCTCTTCCTCCCACTCAAACTGTCGGACAAGCACCTTTTTACGCATCTTCTTTTTCCGGACATAATCGGTGTAGTTGCCTTCATATTCCTGAAAATGATAATTCTCGATTTCTATCGTCCGCGTAACTACTCTGTCAATAAATTGCCGGTCATGAGAGATTAGAATCATCGCGCCATTAAAACGGTGCAGCCACTGCTCCAGCCATACGATCCCTTCGATATCTAAAAAGTTAGTAGGCTCATCAAGCAATACGACATCAGGCATTTCTATTAAGACTTTAGCCAGTGCTGCGCGGTTTCTCCAGCCTCCAGACAGCTCATCAACAGGTTGATGCCGTGATCTTTCATTGAAGCCCAATTTAGTCAGAACAGTGTTGATTTCGACGGATACATTCCAGCCATCCAAATGGTCCATTTGTTCAAAAAGCGCCGCTTGTCGCTCTAAAAGAGTATTCATCTGATCATCATCTGTCACTTGCCCAAGCTGTTCCCCGATTTGGTTAAGCTCTTGTTCGATGAGCGCTACCTGCTCGAAGCACAACTCTAACTCTTGCTGAACAGACAAGGACCCGGAAAGCTCAGAGAATTGAGAGAAGTAGCTGATCTTTACGTTAGGATCTAACTCCACTTTTCCCGCTGTAGGCTCCTCTTTTCCCATCATCAGTTTAAACACAGTTGACTTCCCCGCACCATTTCGTCCGATTAATCCAATCCGTTCGCCCTTGCTAACTCGAAAATAAATATCTCGAAAAATCAATGTATTCTCGTATTTCTTAGTTACGTTCTCCATACGGATTACGCTCAAATCTACCACCCCTAGTTTATCTAGATCAGAATTCATCTCAAAACACTCAAAGAGCTATTATAGCACTATTTAAAAAGAGGACTTCAAAATCATATTGCCGGTCAAAAAAAGGCCGCCGTTAGCGGCCTTTTGTCTGTATAGCGAATTCATATACATATTTTTGTACATTTAGCTCATATCTATTGCTCATTTTTTCAGTATATCAATATACGCATCCTTCTCGCGATCAGGTCCCGCATTGAGCTTCAATCGAATGGATTTCGGATGATCCAATACGTTGCTGCTAAAGTTGCTTATAAATCCATCCTCACTGCCACTTCCGCCAATCGAGTTATTTTTCAATTCACGCTTCCCAACTCGCGATGTCAACTCACTAGGAGTCTTTCCAAATAACTCATTTCTGATCTCCCAATTAGTTTTTAAATCCTCACTTAGCGTATATTTGACTACTATACTTAACGGAGACAGCTCTACCTGTGCAAGATTCACTTTATTCCCGTCAATCATAAACGGCTGATTAAGAACTATTGTCTCCGTCTTCTGCTCCCAGAATTTTGAATCGATAGAGAAGCTCACCTTTAAACGATCAGAATAACGCATATCAGCTAGATTCGTTCCCGTATTCGGTTTTGCTAGCATGCCGGGATCCACTGAAGCGATCTGAAAATTGGCCACAACCTCTTTTGGAAATGCTTTATTCTTATCTAGTGAATAGATAGTTTTTCCGAGCCATTTATAAATACTATCCTCAGCATGTAAACCCATCCCACTTCTATTCCCATTTTTATCCACAACGCTTTGTCCTGCAGCATCTGTCAGCCACACACTATTTACGTTGTAAATTTCCTGACCACCACTTGAAGTCCCTGTATACAGCAGCATAATTTTATTTTCGTCAGCGATCACTGCATTCAGAGTGATTTTATACCCGTCTTTCTCAGCGCTTTTATTGACGATTTGCACATAATCATTTCGAATAGCAGATTCTAACGTAAGGGCATCAACATCAGCATCAGCCAATTTCTTAAAAGGTTCCAGTACACCCCAATCACTTGAATCAATACTAGTAGAGGCTTGTTGAGGCAGCAGTTGGGATGGATTGAAGAATAGTAATCCTGCGACCATCATTGCAGCAGTCAGAACAGCCATCGCGCTTTTTGCGAACATTAAATTTTTACCGCGTTTCTTACCTAGCTCGAGTCCTGCTTGTATGGCATAGATTTGTGCGGCGGCACTCTCCATTTTGTGCTCCTGCGGGATCCTTTCGGCATCGATTAACATGGCAAGCTCCTCCTGGCTACTCATTGTTCCAATCACCCCGATTCTTAATGATCGTTCTTAACTGCTTTAATCCTTTATGCTGCCACGTCTTGACCGTTCCCTCAGGTTTATCCAGAATGTTCGCTATCTCGCTCAAGGTCATATCATTGTAGTATTTAAGTAACAGCACATGGCGATACTTGGGCTTAACCTGTTCGAGTGCCCACAGCATTTCCATTCGATGATAGCCAATATGCGTAATTTGCTCCCCCATTCTCTCATCTACAAGCGGCATGGAACGTTTTCTGCGTCTTTGTTCATCTATGCAGACATAAATCAGGATCCGAATGATCCATGATTTGAATGCTTTGGGATCCTTTAATGTTTTTCTTTTAATCCAAGCGCGGCAAGTCATTTCCTGCATCGCTTCAAGCGCATCATTCCGGTTACGTAAATAGCTATAAGCTATACTGTACAGTTGTTCTCTATGTACCAATATGGAATCGTAGAAATCCGTCTCGCTCCGAGTATCAAGAACCGTTACTTTCTTCATTTCTGCATTAGTCATTGACATATCCTTCCTTAGCCCCCTCTCCTAAACCTCTCATAGATTAAGACGGGGAGCGTATCGAAACGGTTTTATTTGTATTAACTTTTTTTGAGGCTGAGCACTTTAAGATTATAACATTCTATAAAAAATGAACGATAAATGTTATGATAGATAAAATAGGACATAATCAATAGTACGCACTTAAAAGTACCATAGGCACTAAAAAGTACCTATGCATTGGAGGATATTATGACAACGATTAAGAAAAAATACAATATTTCCGTTGAGGCCACACTCGAAGTTATTGGAGGAAAATGGAAGTGTGTGATTCTCTGTCATTTAACTCATGGTAAAAAACGCACATCAGAATTAAAACAATTGATGCCGGGGATTACTCAAAAAATGTTAACACAACAGCTTCGAGAGTTGGAAGCCGATGGAATCATCAACCGGATCGTATACAATCAGGTTCCACCAAAAGTGGAATATGAGCTAAGTGAATATGGTAATAGTCTAAGCGACATTTTAACTTCGCTCTGTAACTGGGGAGAACAACATATCATTAAGCAGTACGGTGATAAGTATGCTGTTTTAGAGGATAACATTTTAAATAAATAAAGAGAGAAACCATAACTTCAATCTTCTAAGAACCCCTTCCTTAATGGTTGGGGTTTGTTTGATATTTATGCTGCAAAAGTTGAGGTTTTAATTATACGCCCATGAAAAAAAGGGCAGCTAAATCAGATCGATTTAACTGTCCCGTAGCTTAAATTACGCCGTCTCCACCTATAGCAGTTGCTGTGAATGATATGGGTCCAAATAGATTGATAGGCAAGTTGCTATCATTTTGAATTACCAATTCATAGTTGTGGATCCCAATATAAGGACCATCAACCCACTGAACATTTAATTGAATATCAGTAGTTGTAGTAAAACGAAAAAAGGATCTATAAATATCGACTCCAGCACGTCGGATTAAAACAAGAAATTGGCTGTTAGCAAGTGCAGTAAGACTAAAACTACCATTTAACTCGACTCTGCTGGAGAAAGAGGCCGGATTAGCCGGACTAATATTTACTTGCGCTGTGGCTAGACCCGCTCCAGCTCCAGGAATCCCTGCAACCGTTATAGCTGTAGTAAACGGGTCTAACGGGATTTTTGCCTGTGACCCATAACTTATAATTGTCGCCATTCTTAATCACTCCATTTCAAGGTTATAGAATAGTATATTGTGAATCCGCAATGATAGATTGGACTTAATTCCTGATGATTATATACATTTAAGTTATACTTTTACTAGATTATAAAACCTAGATACTTCGAATATCATCCTCTAATTTCCACCTATTGACAAACTCACTTATCAGAATTACAATTACCCAAATATCATGAACAACGCTGAAAAAGGGTAAGTAGACAAATGTACATGGACTTCAGAGAGCCGGTGGTTGCTGCGAACCGGTGTCCAGCGTCTGATCGAATGGCCTTTAGAGTTGCTCTTCCGAACCATCTTACTTAGATGCTGTAGGAGAAGCCGGGGTTCCCGCCGTTATCAAGGGACCTGTATCTAGATTGTTCTTAACACTCTCCGTACAGGTAAGAGAAGATCGTAATACTAACGAAACTTGGTGGCGCGATTAATTAAGGTGGTACCACGACAACTTCGTCCTTATTGGATGAGGTTTTTTTGTCATTTAAGGAGGTGATGGCCATGGATGATGGCTGGTGGTGGCGATTCAATGTTAATCAAAAGCGACAAAACAGGAGGAATTTAAATGATAAAAGAACGTGTATTAACTGGAGATCGAGTGACCGGAAAGCTCCATCTCGGCCATTACGTGGGCAGCTTGCAGAACCGAGTGGCTCTACAGGAGCAATATGATACTTTTGTGTTTCTAGCAGATATTCAAGCCCTAACGACTCACTTTGATCAGCCTCAACTACTGGGTCAAAACTTGAATGAAATCACACTGGACTATTTATCGGCGGGTATACATCCGGATAAAGCCACAATATTCATTCAATCGATGATTCCAGAGATTGCCGAACTGACTGTTCTGTTCTCCATGTTCGTCACTGTAAATTCGTTGCGGCACAATCCTACCATTAAAGCCGAATCGAAAAATTCCAGCTTAGATGAACTATACTATGGTTTTCTTGGGTATCCAGTAAGCCAGACTGCCGATATAACCTTTTGTAAAGCGACGATTATTCCTGTAGGAGAAGACCAGCTTCCCCATCTGGAGTTGAGCCGCAAAATCGTACGTAGATTTAACGAGCTGTACAGCCCTATCCTTGTGGAGCCCAGAGCGCTTATCAGCGATACCCCAAGACTAGTGGGAACAGACGGCAATGCAAAAATGAGCAAAAGCCTAGGTAATGCCATCGAGCTGGACTCCACGAAGGAAGAGATCACCTTCAAAATCCGCAAAGCCACAACTGATCCAGCCCGTGTTCATAAAAATGATCCTGGGCATCCAGATATTTGTCCCATTTATGCTTATCATCGCGCTTTTCGTTCCCACGGCGCCACAGAAATTCGCGAGAGCTGCGAAAATGGCTGTATAAGTTGTTCTGCCTGTAAGCAGCTTATCACGACAGCTCTAGACCAGTTAATTGAACCGATGCGTGAGCGGCGCTCCTATTATGCAGCCAGACCCAAGGTTGTTGAGGATATCTTATTATCCGGAACTAAACGTGCCCGTAACATTGCTCAAGAAACGATGTCCGAAGTACGCGAGGCCATGGGCCTTAATTATTTCTCAAAATAATCTGATCCGTATGGGCAATAAAAAAACGCTGGACTCTCTATTGGAGAGAGCTCTGGCGTTTTTTTAGAAACAATTATTGACTCTTCATCATCCAGCGTCACATTGGACAGCGGCTCTTAGAGGAAAAAAGAAGAAATTGTCGAATCATTCATTTAAATCATAGTAGAAAGAAGAATGGACATGAATACATTTTATTCACAGCTTGGACGTGTGCTTGAAGAGAGAACTCCGTTCCACCAAGATGGTTACTATCTTTTATATGATGGAAACAGAGCAAAATTTAGTCCCACTAAACCTAATCATATCGAAATTGTTACAGCTGAAAGTTTTGTAAATACTCTCGTTAAGAACTGTAAAGCAGTCATTTCTTCTTTCGCGAGTGGACCTGACAATAAAGATGTCTATGTTTTTAATCTTCAAGCTGATGAGTTCTATAACATCAACATTTACCTAAATACCCTTGAAGGCTTCCAGCGGGCTTTAGAGAGAAATCCAAAGGATCGAGATGAACGTTCAATAAACTGGTTGAAATATAATCAGGGGGATTTTCGGTACCACTTATGGCTCGAAGACGATATGATCGTGAATTATTTTACCCAACTAGCAGATCTGACAACTTATCCAGAAGAAGATTTTCTCTTTAACACGGAGGATCAACCTATCATTGCCTTTGAAGCAGGGATTATTAAAACGGGGTATTATCTGCTGACGCTAAAAGCAATGCAGCGTTTGATCACTGAGGGTGAGCTTCAGTCATTAAATACAACTGAAGACTTTATTGCCTTTGCCTCCACAGGGAACAATGACGTAGATTACAGTATTGTGATGCCAAAAACCATTGAACCTGCTTTATTCGCAAAGATTTTCCCATTTGATTATGCAAAAGATTTACAATTTCGAGAGCTGATGTTGCAGAATCAACATTTCTCAGTCACTGAATATTTAGATTATTGGTCCGACGCGGTTCTTAGCAGCTACAGTGACACGATTCCATATATTTACGGGAAGTCTGACCTAGAAGTGTTCATACAAATGGAGCATCTTGGAAATGCACTGGCTCAGGAATGCATCCAACGTTTAAATCCCTTAATAGATTTGGAGAACATTGAAATTGAGAATTATTACTTCATTTATTACTATATAGAAGCGCTGCATTTTGCAGGACCGCTAACAGAGCAACAACTTGATGATTGTAAGCAGCTAGCAAACCGCATGAATAAAAGAGGCGAAGATCTGGAAGACGCTTTGCGCGAAATAAACGCTGTAATAAATTTATAAATATTCTCAAAAGAAAAGGCCGTAACCCTCCCCCAAAGGGATCATTACGGCCTTATTTTCACTTACAGCACCCAATTCCCTTTACGGAATACCGGTTCAATCGTGCCATCCGCCAGTTCTCCATCAATATCCAGTTCTGCCGAACCGATCATGAAATCGACATGCGTTAAACTGACATTAGCACCTCTTGCCACAAGCTCTTCATTCGTAAGCTTTGTGCCGCCTTCAATATTGACAGGATAGGCACTTCCCATCGCGAAATGGCAGGAGGCATTCTCATCAATCCCTGTATTGTAGAAAATTCGGTTCAAACGAGAGATTGGAGAATCATGCTGCACTAAAGCCACTTCTCCTAAATAGGATGCACCTTCATCCGTTGCCAGCAGCGAAGTCAGATGCTCACGTCCGGATTCTGCTTCATATGCAACTACTTTTCCATCTTTAAAGGTGAATGAAATACCTTCTACCAAACGTCCATTCAGATTCAAAGGGAGTGTACTTCTAACTGTACCATTCACACCTGTACGATGGGGCATCGAATAGATTTCTTCGGTTGGCATATTTGCCACGAAATACACACCTTTATCATTCTCCCCACCGCCTCCGCGCCATAGATGACCTTCCGGAAGCTCCACATGCAAATCCGTTCCCGGTGCACGGTAATGCAGGCTTTTATAACGCTTAGCGTTCATTCTATCCTGACTCTCTTTTAATTGACCGATATGTTCTCTCCACGCGGCAACAGGATCCTCGCTACCTACACGATTCATCTGGAATACAGCTTCCCACATCGCTTCTACTCGATCTTCCTCAGGGAGATCGGCAAACACCTTGTTTGCCCAAGCACGCGTTGGAGCCTTAACGAGAGACCAGCTGATTTTGCTATTGCGGGTATATTTAGAGTAGTTTTTGCGAGCAACAGCTGCTGCTTTAACTGCTCTTGATACTTTAGAAGAATCAATACCATTGAACAATTCCGGATCAGGTACTTTAATATGTAAGATGGCGCCGTTCTCTTCCGCAAACTTCTCCATCATTTCTGCTTGCCACTGTGGATAATAATCAAAGGAATCTTCCGGAGCTTTTTCATAACGAATCCGTGTAGTCGCTTCATCGTCCCAATCTACAATTACATATTTAGCACCTGCTTCATAGGCTTTACCTACAATCAAGCGAGTAAGCTCAGCAGTTTCAATAGGCGCATGCACCATTAAGACTTGTCCAGGCTGTACATTTACCCCAACCTTTACAACCAGGTTCGCATATTTCTCTAACATGACATCAAAATCTTTCATGAATTCTCTTCCTCCATCTCTATGGTTGCTTTACTGTCGCACCAAAGCACCGGAGCTCCTTAACAGCAGACGGTCAGCTTCACTTCTTATTTTAACGCAAAATGCTAAGAGTTGCGATTCGTTATAAGAAAGCGGCCCCCATGAAGGGAACCGCTCACGTAAAATCCTTATTTTTTATCCACCTGCAGCAAAGTTACGGTCTTTAAAGAATAGGTATGCATAATCTTGTCTTCAGAGATTACGTTAAGCTTGGTCAAACTTGCTACCTTCGCTGGGTCTGATTTAGAGAGCATACGCCACACTTCAGGGTCTGATAAGGTTTCATAAAGCTTCAGATCATCATATTCTTTGCGGTTCTGCATCACTAGCTTCACCTTGTAGCTTCCAATTTCAGTCTCGGTTGCCCCCTGCTCACTACAATAGCTTAGAATTTCCTGGCGAAGCTCCCCCAGTTCTTTTTCGATTTCCTTTTGTTTTTGCTTCAGACGATAATACTGCTGCACCTTTTTCTCCATCACTTCACGCTCCTCTATAAACATATGTATGCCGGAAGCGCTAAATAAATAAGTTGAGTTCCCTATCATAAAATTTTATAATGAGCCGGGAACGCTAGTTTGCAGCAGACTCCTTTCATCCACAAAAACAATGATTCGGCAGGTGACTTATGTTTCATTCTTACTTTTTCCCAATTTCGTATGCCTTTATGATGTTTCCTATAGCGGCATTGATCTTCACACTCCCTTTTCTAATCGTTCAATACCGCAGACACGGCTACATTCATAAGCTTAGAGCTTTAATCCTATACTTACTCTTGCTCTATCTGATGAACGCTTATTTTCTCGTTTTGCTTCCGATGCCTTCCTCAAGACATAATATGGCGCCTTCAGGGAGTATCATGCAGCTCATCCCTCTTCAGTTCATACAAGATATTATAGACGGCTCTAAGATCATACCTGATCAGATTTCAACGTATTGGTCTTTACTGCGTGAGCCCGCTTTTTTACAGGTTATTTTTAACATCGCCTTAACTGTTCCGTTCGGATTGTTTCTGGGCTACTATTTTCGAACGCGCTGGGGAATGTGTATTCTCTTGTCTTTCATGCTTTCGTTATCTTTTGAGGTCACTCAGGTTACAGGCATCTACGGCTTTTTTGATCATCCCTACCGTCTATTTGATGTCGATGATCTTATTACCAACACGCTGGGAGGGATCTTTGGATTCCGAATTGCTATCTGGATAAACGGGTTACTACCACGCATAGAACAATTGGATACGAATATCGATCGTTCTGCCAAAAGAGTCTCCTATACCCGCAGAGGGATTGCTTTTTTCATCGATAGTATGGTGTGGATCATTGGGTTTGGTGTACTTTATGGATTCGATATTAAAAGTGCTTTCTGGATTGTAACAGGGATGTACTTCATCCTGATTCCAGCTTTCACCGGTGGGCGGACCTTAGGCAAATGGATTGTACGGATTCGGGTAACGAACAGAGGTAATCGGGCTTCTTTCTGGGCGCTTATGATCCGATATGGTCTGTTATATTGGGTAATCCTTGGACTTCACGCTATTGTTATCGATTCTGATGTGACGGGGCTTCTATCTTCACCATTGAGAACGGTAGCTTATCTCTTTGTTCTACTGGTCGATTTAGCTTTCTTTATTCATTTAATCATTAAGGTATTCAAAAAAGATGACCAGCTAATCTATGAGAAATTAAGCCGAACCTCGCATGTTATTTCATGGCCTGAGAAAAGATTGCATACCGATGCCTCCAACAGCAGCTCTTTAGAGGATTGAAAATCCTCCCTTTTATATAGTATTTATACAATGGAATTTATTATAGAATAGGAAGATAACAATTATCAAAATTTAGGAGATGAATGAATGGAAACTACAAGTAGCTTGCAGTTGTCTAGAAGTCTTCCAGAAGAGCAGGGCATTTCCTCAGCCGCAATATCCAGCTTTATTGATTCAGTCGAGACGCAAAGCTTAGGTCTGCATAGCTTTATGCTCCTTCGTCATGGATATGTAATCTCGGAAGGCTGGTGGTCTCCTTATAAGCCCGACCTTCCGCATATGCTTTTTTCCCTGAGCAAAAGCTTCACTTCAACTGCTATCGGTTTTGCTGTGACAGAGAAACTCATCACTCTTGATGATTCGGTTATTTCGTTCTTTCCTGAGGATGCACCTGATGAGATTACAAGCTATTTATCCAAAATGAGCATTAAGCATCTATTGATGATGGGTACAGGACAAGTCGTGGACACGATGGATCCCCTTAAACAAAGTGCGGACGGGAATTGGGTGAAAGCCTTCTTCACGGTCCCTGTAGAAAAAGAACCTGGAACGCATTTTCTCTATAATACCGGCGCTACTTACATGCTATCTGCGATTCTTCAAAAGGTCACCGGACAAACGCTGCTTGAATACTTAGAACCACGTCTCTTCACGCCTCTTGGTATCCGTAGTGCCACTTGGGAATCCTGTCCCCGTGGAATTAACATTGGCGGATACGGTTTAAACATAACCACAGAGGATATCGCTAAATTCGGCCAGCTCTTCTTACAGAAAGGCATCTGGAATAATCAGCGTCTTCTACCTGAAGAGTGGATAGATGAGGCCACTTCCAAACACATCTCGAACGGCGAAGGCGATCATGACTGGGCGCGCGGATATGGTTATCAATTCTGGAGATGCCAGCATGGAGCCTACCGGGCAGATGGCGCATTCGGACAACTCTGTATTGTTCTACCAGGCCAAGACGCTGTAATAGCTATTACAAGCGCATCATCTAGCACAGAAGGAATATTAAATGCAGTGTGGGAGCATCTACTGCCTAATATGAAGGATGCACCTCTTCCTGAAGATCAGTCTTCATCTGCAGCCTTGGTAGACCAATTAAAGAATTTATCGATAAATCCTCCACAATTGCAACATTCCTCCATTCTGGAAGATCAAATAAATGGTATGACCTATACACTCGAAAACAACCAATTTTCACTAGCTACCTTCTCGATCTCCTTCAACAATGAAGACGCTGAGGTTACTTTAATAAGTAAGCTTGGTGAGAGCAATGTTATTCGATTAGGCCGAGGACAATGGCTCGAAAGCTTTGCGCTAATCCTTGAGCCTTCCATGAACCGGATTATGTCCAGCTTTACTTGGTTAGCAGAAGATCAACTTCAGTTGTCCTTGCTGTTTGTTGAAATGCCCTTCTATATCACTCTTGAGATTAAAATATTAGAGAACATGTTATTGCTTAAATCGAAGATTAATGTGAACATGGGTCCGCTTGAATTCGATGATATGATTGGCAGAATTTAGTATTCATACCCATAAAATAAAGGCCGCTTTTCCTTACACAGGAACTTAGCGGCCTTCAATCATTTTATTTTGGTCTCAAAAATCTGCAAGCTTCAAAATGACAGGGCAATGATCACTGCCCATGATCTGACAATCGATTTGAGCATCAAGTACATTAGGCGCAAGTCTAGAAGAAGCTAAGAAATAATCAATCCGCCAACCCACATTCCGCTCTCTCACCTTCGGCATATAAGACCACCATGAATACACTCCCTCTAGCTCCGGGTGGAGATATCTGAACGTATCAATGAAGCCCGATTCTAGCAGCGTACTCATTTTGCCTCTCTCTTCATCTGTAAAACCAGAGTTCCCACGGTTAGCTTTTGCATTCTTGATATCGATATCCTCATGGGCTACGTTTAGGTCTCCACAGACAACTACCGGTTTACGCTTGTCCAGTTCTAAGAGATATATTCGGAAACGGTCCTCCCATTCCATTCTGTAATCCAATCGAGACAGATCTCGTTTGGCATTAGGCGTATAGACGTTGACCAGATAAAAATGTTCGAACTCTAATGTTATGATCCGACCTTCTGCTTCCTCATCTTCTTCCATTCCATATCTTGCAGAGATCGGCTTGATTTTAGTAAATATAGCCGTACCGGAATAGCCCTTCTTCACTGCGTAATTCCAGTATTGATCGTATTCTTCACCATGCTCCAGTGTAATTTGCCCTTCCTGAAGCTTTGTCTCTTGAACACAGAAGATATCAGCATCTACTTCTTTGAAATAGTCATTAAACCCTTTTTTGACACATGCCCGAAGGCCATTAACATTCCATGATACCAGCTTGATCATCGACTTTTCTCCTTGCATTTTGCTTTAATTATTCTCAGTTTATCATAGTTTTATATCCTAATCATTCACCATCCATGTTACAATAACAAAATTAACTCTATCTAAATAATATTTAATACGTGAGGTAAAGAAACTTATGAAGGCACCAACACTATTACGAGGATTTAACTTTTTGTATTTTGCATTGCTGGCGATGTTCATTCCTTTTCTGCCAGTCTATCTAGGAGAACAAGGTTTAAATCCGGCGCAAATTGGATTCATTATTGGTACTGGAGGTTTTGTTACCATTATTGCTCAACCCTTATGGGGGATGATCAGCGACAAAACAAGAACGATCCGTAAGGTACTTTTAGTTCTGTTGTTATGCTCTGCGGTGACGGGATACTTTTTATTCGATTCCAATAGCTATGTGGGACTTATTCTTTTTGCTATGCTGCTATATTTCTTCTTGATGCCTATCGATCCGCTAGCTGAAAGCTTGAATTTCCGGGTCTCCGAAGCAGCTGGAATTAGCTATGGGTCGATACGCACATACGGCGCCTTAGGGTACGGTGTAATGGCCTTGCTCACAGGTTATGTGCTGAGTTACTTCGGCTCTCATGGGATGGCCATGCTGTTCGTTGGTATTAGCCTTACAAGCTTCATCGTCAGCTGGTTTATGCCTGATGCTCCAGTCACGGGTAAACCGGTTACTCTTGACAGCTTAAAGCATTTTCTAAGCAACAAAGAAACGCTGTTGTTTCTAGTGCTTATCTTTATCAGCTCCGTTCCTGCGCGAATGAACGATACCTTCCTCGGTGTTTATATCCGTGAGCTTGGTGGCAGTCCTGAATTAATAGGTCAATCGTTCTTTATCGCCGCAATGAGTGAGATTATTGTCTTTGCTTTAAGCTTTTGGTGGCTTCGCAAAGGAAAAGAGCTGATCATTATTTCGATTTCCGGAGCCTTTTATTTTCTTCGATTCTTTATTTCCGCTTGGATTACTGATCCGCATTTGCTAGCTTATCTACAGATACTACAAATCCTTACCTTTCCAGTATTCTACTCCGCAGCTATTCAGTATCTGTATAGTATTGTGCCTGAGGAGTGGCGGGCTACGGGTCAAACAGTACTGGCGCTATTGTTCTTCGGGGTATCAGGCATTCTCGCTTCTTATGCTGGAGGAGCCTTATATGAAGCCTTCGGCGGTAAGGCCCTTTACTTAACCATATCCGTGATGTCATTTATCGGCATGCTGTTTGGATTAATATTGTTCCGAATCTATGGAAAGAAAACCGGCAATAAAAAGAATATAACCACTAATTAATCTTCCAATGTTTAAACGGGAGTGTCCTTAGCCACGTAAATGGCTGGCGGACACTCTCGTTTTCTATGAGTAAGCGTATTAGCCTTTAAGAAAACCTTGCAGGCTGGAACTTGGTCATTCTTTATGCTGCTCCATAAGCTGCTTCAGCTTGATTTCAGTATTCGAATCAGCGGCAGGTGTATAAATACTACAGCGTAAATCTGTGCTGCCTTGAACCTGTAGCGAGGTTAAATGAAATAACATTTTCCCAGCTTTGGCATGTCTGAACTCCAGTAGGACATCCGGAGCTGAGCTTACACGGCTTTGTTCCCACATTTCATTAAACGCTGGGTGTAGTCCCTTTAATTCCTCTATAAATTCATCGTACCAGCGATCCTCAACATATTGTCCGTAATAAGCTCTGAAGATGGATAGATAACCGCTTACGAATTGTTCCCAATTTACAGCTAAACGTCTGAACTCCTTGCGAACAAATAACAACCGAATCATGTTTCTCTCCTCAATGGGCAGCTTGGAGAAATCAAGAAACACATGTGCTGCCGCCTCATTCCAACCTACAATCCCGCAACGTCGGTCTGAAATAATCGTGGGACAGGTCTTAAGCTCCTGTAAAATCTTCTGTAGAGAAGGACTGATTACAGAGGATTCTTCTTGCTGAAATAGAACGTTTCCTGTTCCAGTCTCTAATGCCAGTGCAAAAAGATACTTCCGCTCATCAGGAGTCAGCTTTAGAGCTGTTGCAATACAATCTAGAACGGACGAAGATACTTTAATATCCCTACCCTGCTCTAGCCACGTATACCAGGTACTGCTTACCCCCGCTAGTTGTGCAACTTCTTCCCTTCGAAGCCCAGGCGTTCTCCTGCGTGTACCTTCTGGCAATCCAACAGAGCCGGGTGAGATCGCTGCACGACGTGCTTTTAAGAAATCTGATAATGCCTGTAATCTCGTCTGATTACCCATACGCTTTCTCTCCTCTCTGTTGCAATCATTAGTATAGTACAAATTATACTAGGATAAACGATAACTTGTAATAGGATAAAATTAGTGGAAAAATACCTATATACACTAGTTGAGGAGGTTCACTATGGAGCGCGTAGTTATTACAGGGATGGGCTTAATCTCGCCCCTTGGAAATACAATAGAGCAATTCTGGGATCGTCTAGTTTCTGGTGAGTCGGGTATATCCCCAATCACTTCATTTGATACTTCTAACTTTAAGACCAAAATCGCGGGAATCGTGCATGACTTCGATGCAGAAGCCAGATTCGGTCGTAAAGAAGCTCGCAGAATGGATAGATTTAGTCAGTTCGCCCTCGCCGCCGCTGAAGATGCATGGACACATTCCGGTCTACAGCTTGATAAGATTGACAAGGAGCGCCTCGGAGTTTACGTAGGATCAGGCGTTGGTGGAATTCAGACCTTGATGGAGCAAGGGAGCGTGCTTAAAGATCGTGGACCGGATCGGGTAAGTCCCACATTAATTCCCATGATGATCTCTAATATGGCTGCAGCGATGATCAGCATTAAATTAGGCGCCATGGGACCTACAATGTCTCCAGTAACTGCGTGTTCTATTGGGAATACGGCGATCGGTGAGGCCTTCCGGTTAATCCGTTACGGAGGTGCCGACATTGTAATTGCTGGTGGTTCAGAAGCAGCCATTACTGAAATATCCTTAGCCAGTTTCGGCAATGCCACCTCCTTATCCACTCGAAATGAGGAGCCTGTTAAGGCGAGTCGCCCCTTTGACGGGGAGCGTGATGGATTTGTTATCGGTGAAGGCGGTGGAATAGTTATTCTAGAATCACTTTCTCACGCTAAGCGTAGAAATGCCAAGATCCACGGAGAAGTTATCGGCTATGGTGCCAGCTCTGATGCTTACCATATGGTCGCCACGCATCCAGAAGGAATCGGTGCTTATCAAGCAATGAAATTGGCACTGAATGAAGCCAATCTCCAGCCGGAGGAGGTGGATGTAATCAGCGCCCATGCCACTAGTACAGTAGTAGGTGACCGCTCCGAGACCCTTGCGATAAAGAAGTTATTCGGCGATCAAGCCTACCAGATCCCCGTAACCGCTAATAAGTCCATGACTGGACATGCCTTAGGGGCGGCCGGTGGTCTAGAAGCCATCGCCCTAATTAAGAGCATTCAAGAAGGAATCATCCCCCCTACCATTAATCAGGAGGTCAAAGATTCCATTTGTGATCTTGATTATGTCCCGAACATGGCTAGAAAAACCGATCTTACTATAGGCATGTCTAACTCCTTTGGTTTCGGCGGGCATAATGCTGTCATTGTGATTCGGAAGTTTGAAGACTGACCATTCATCCACAAAACGGGGTTCCAGCTTAGTCGTCAGGACTAATTGGAACCCCGTTTCCACTTCCTATTTTTTATAAAATTCTATTATTCCATTGCAGATACATGGCTCCCCCAAATAGAGATCCCCTCTTTGGAAACTGCAGTAAACGTCATAACGTTACTGGCAGTAGCTTCATTCCACTCTCTCAGGAACACCCCATAATAAGTAGCACCGTCAATAGTAAGTTCAGCCGTATGATCATCGATAAGCTTCCACTTTCCTTTAACCGCTCCTTTAATCTTTCCGCTCTTAGTCAATTCAATCAGTTCTGACTGCACGATATCAGCCGTTATCTCTTTGTTATGGTTCACATATTTGTATTCACCTGAAATTTGCTCTTTCGTGTATTTCTCAATGTTCTCTCCTCCATAACGGTGTGGGGCTACAACTGGCCACCCCTCACTATTCATAAACATCTGATGAACTCTCACCTCATGCTTTTCACCACGATTTGGGAACCGTGTATGGAAGATCAGATAATACTTGCCATTCTCTTCATCATAAAATGCAGAGTTATGACCTGGTGATACATATCCTTCTCCACTCACTGGCAGCTCATCATCCGTATTCAGGAATTCGAAATTCCCCATAAGCTTCATTCCGTAAGGCGCATATGCAGGATCATCGAACAATACCGTAGGCGATCCTTGTGCATGAATCATATCCTGACCCTGAGAATCTTCGAATGGTCCATCAGGCGCCTTTGAGCGAGCTACACGGATGTTATAGCCACCATCTGCTGCCAACCCTCCATATGATAGGAACAGATAGTAGTAATCCGTTTCCGGACTATACAGCATATATGGGGCTTCTATCCGAGCATGATTCGCACCCAGAAGCTTTTTGCCATAGCCTTGATCCGGCAGCGGGAAGCCTGTATTAGCATCTAGTTCCATAATGAAAATACCACCGGAATAAGAACCGTAGACCATCCACAGCTTCCCTTCTTTATCAAAGAACACATCCGGGTCTACTACATTTGGCTTTTGAGTGGCATCATACATTTCTCCATCATCACCCATGCCCATCATACCTGACTTCAGAATGACGCCCTTATTCTTATAGGGTCCTTCAATATTATCCGACACGGCTATGCCGAGTGCAGACAACGGGGAATCCCCTTTACAAGCATTGTAATACATATAATATTTACCGTCCGCCAATTGGATAACATCCGGTGCCCATAAGGTATCCGTCTGTGCCCATTCTAATGCTTCAGCAAACTCCTCTTTAACATTAGGAATGAGTACATTTCCTGCTACCACTCCTGAGGACAGCTGAGACCAAGACATCAGATCATTTGATTTAGCAGATGCTAAATGAGAACCAAACACATAGTATTTATTATCTGCCATAATGATCGACGGATCATGTACAGATACATTTTTGAAGACAGGCTGCGCAGAGTCAGTTACGTGATTTGTATTGCTGGAACTAGCTGAATTGTCATTACACGCTGTTACTGCTAATAATGAAACGCTAATCATTGTAGTCATAATGGCTTTTCTCATCGTTATACCCCCTATGTATGCCTTTTCATTTTGAAACGAAAACGTGCAATAGTCTATCCTTTTATTTAAGTAAACACGTATTAATTCATATTTATTTAAATAATAGTGAACTTTTGGACATAAAAAAACGCCAAGCCATCGAAATGGCCTGACGTTATTAATTTAAATTCTAATAAGTTAACCGCTTATTAAGCGTTATTTTCCACTAAAACAGGCTCTGGATAAGTGTTCTTAAGCACACGTTGTCTCTTCTTAACAACTTCCGGCGGCTCAACCTTAGGAGCCATCGGATGCAGCAGCCATGACTTCACCATATGTGTATCTGAAACTTTATACATAGGCGGCTCTTTCTCCATGTCAATCTGCATAGCGTAAGTGCTACGTAGTGCGAAAGCATCACCCTTAGGCGGTTTGATCAGATCGGGTGGTGTACCCGGAATCGCTGTAAGCAAAGATCCTTTGCTCTCCAAACTTGGCATGGAAGCCAGCAAGCCCCAAGTGTATGGGTGTCTTGGATCGTAGAAGATCTCTTCCGCTGTTCCCATTTCGACTATTTGTCCAGCATACATTACTGCTACACGATCTGCCATTCTTGCTACAACCCCGAGATCATGGGTGATAAAAATAATAGCCGTATCAATCTTCTTCTGCAATTCCTTCATCAAATCAAGGATTTGTGCTTGAATCGTTACGTCAAGCGCTGTAGTCGGCTCATCCGCAATCAGAAGCTTAGGGTTCGCAGCAAGTGCCATTGCAATAACAACACGTTGACGCATACCACCACTGAATTCATGTGGATATTGATTAAAGCGGCGTTCCGGTGATGGAATACCTACAAGATTGAGAAGCTCAACCCCACGTTTATTCGCATCAGCCTTGGAGATGTTCTCGTGTTTGAGAAGCACTTCAGTAATTTGTCTGCCGACCTTCATCATTGGATTCAATGAGGTCATTGGATCCTGAAAAATCATACCGATCTCTTTACCACGAATTTTCTGCATTTGCTTCTCAGTCTTGCCAATTAAATCTTGTCCATCAAACAGAATCTGTCCGCGTTTATATTCTCCTGGTGGTGTAGGAACTAGCTTCATAACCGCTTGTGAGGTTACACTTTTACCGGAACCTGACTCCCCAACAATCGCTAGAGTTTCACCTTTATCTACATGGAAGCTAACACCACGGATCGCTTGTACCTCTCCACCGTGTGTTTTGAATGATATCGCTAAGTCTTTTACCTCTAAAAGGCGCTCCATCTTGTCACCCTCTCATTTCCTCGTCAATTATGATAATGATTCTCAGCATGTTGTAAGCAATAAGTATTATTTTATCTAGTTTTAAGGGTTCTAGTCAAGATTTTTCTGAAAAAAATACGTCTAGCAGCAGACTTTAGTACTAGTTCTGTTTATTTCGTGTTCTATTCTTCACAAGCAACCACATCAAAGGTGGAAGTAAAAGAAGTACAACTACCAAGGACAGCCCGATATCTGCAATAGATACCACGCCGTCATCCAACAGTCGATAATACGCATAAAGAGAATAAGGAAGAACTACTAGTACTGCTGTAACAACTCCAGGTGTATACATTTTCAAATAAATAGTCTGTCCTAGATGAGTAAATACATGGAAGAAGAACACTGCAAGAACAGCCAAATACAATAAATAGTATGAAAAGAAAACTGCAAAGCAGGTTACTGCCACTATCAAAATATACACGAATAATACATCCAAAGCAAAGTTACGTGTAGTCATGTGCATCATCGAGGTATACATTTTGCGCATAAACGGTGGTATAGCTGCTTCGACTCTCGTTCCATATTTGCCACTCCAAGCTTCGATAACTAAAATTTCTTCAAAATCGTGAAACATAAATAGTATCGGCAGCAGCCACAGCAAACTCACTTCATTAATATGTACACTCAGCCATTCAAACACTAGCGTCCCTCTCCTCCCGCTCTTCCTCCTTCTCTTCTACGCTGTAAATGTGTCAAAATTGTGTTAAGCCATGAATCTCTTCCAGCCCTCCAGCAAATTATCATGCGCCCACTTAAAGTGACCTTGGCTATCGTAGTTACGCGAATAACACTCGATAAAGTAAATTAAGTCGATATATAAATCGTAGAGTTTTTTGCGGGCACATTCATTCGGGTTGTCGAAGCTATTTCCGTAACCTCTGCAAAAATGCTCTGAATTCTCTATATAGCGAAAATAATACTCCATAAGCGGATCGCCCCAAAGTGCCCGTTCCCAATCAATCAATGCAACAATGCGGCCCTCTCGCACGAATACATTGCCATCCCATAAGTCCCAGTGTACAAGACGAGGCTCAGTGACTACATCCATAACATGTAAGCGGCTAATGATCCCTGCCTCAATGGTTTCAATCGGAACGGGCATCTCTGCCTTTAAACGACGTACATCTTCAAGCAAGTTCGTTATCAAAAGCTGAAATGTTTCCCGCCATGAAGTTCCCTTTACTGGTGTGGACGCACTATATAATCCGAAACGTTCACCATGAATCTCATTAATTAACTGACAATAATGACCTAACTCTGTCTCAATACTTATTCTCTGCTGCGGACTTAGTTCTTCCTTAATCTCATTATAGGGCTGACCAATTATTTTCTCCATGAAAAAAAACTCACTCGAAATCAATTTTTTACTGTTATCATAAGCGTATACCTCAGGCACAGGTACTGTTCCTTTTGACTTCATCAATCGCATTGCCGCAACCTCGACAGCCATAATATCGTGCTCATAACTTAGGGTGTCTGTTTCATCGGATGGCGCTATCTTAAGAATCATAGCTCTTCCGTCTGATAAAAGAAGATCATAGGCTGCGTTAAAATAACCTCCCGTCAGCTCGGTACTTCGATCAATGCTCACATGACTTCCAAAAGCGGCACCGACCAGATCATTCTGTTGCTCTGTTGATATTTTCGTTTTAGTAAAACTTTCCAAGGTCTCACCACCATTAAGAAATAAGTTACACACAATAAACAAGCCTTCTCCATTTGAATGAAAATTGTTAAAATTAGAACTACCGAGTATCATTAGCCTGCTTTTCATGAAAGAGAGGAAACCATTATCATGATTATCAAACCTAGAACACGCGGCTTTATCTGTACTACCGCACATCCGCAAGGATGCGCTCGTCAAGTAGAGCGGCAAATCGAATATATTCAGACACAACCCGAGATTAAAGGACCGCGCAAGGTGCTTGTCATTGGTGCCTCTACAGGATACGGCCTCGCCTCACGGATTACAGCCGCCTTTGGGGCTGGAGCTAGCACAATAGGCGTCTACCGTCAGAGCAGCAGCAACGGAGCCCGTACAGCGTCTGCTGGATGGTACAATTCAGCAGCTTTTGAAGAGCTTGCAGAGAAAGCCGGGCTTCAATCCTTCAGTGTAACTGGTGATGCCTTCTCCAAGGAGACGAAGGAAAGAACTATACAACTGATCCGCAGTGAGTTGGGACAAGTTGATCTCGTCATCTACAGCGTTGCTTCAGCTCGCCGAACAGATCCTGTAACTGGTGAAGTTTATAACTCCGTAATTAAACCTATAGGAGATACCTACACGAATAAAACCGTAAACTTTCATACGGGTGAGGTCAGCCAAATTTCTATCGAGCCTGCAGCCGAGAAGGAAATCGATGATACCATTCGTGTCATGGGTGGTGACGATTGGCAGCTTTGGATTGAAGCACTCCAGCAAGCCGGCGCTTTGGCCGATCATGCCACCACAATCGCTTTCTCTTATATCGGACCAGAAATCACCCAATCCGTTTATCGTAAAGGAACGATTGGACGTGCAAAAGATCATCTCGAATCCACAGCACATACGCTTAACGAAGAACTATCTAGTATTGGCGGTCGGGCCTATGTAGCGGTTACGAAAGGTCTTGTCACACAGTCTAGCTCGGCAATTCCTGTCGTCCCTCTCTACACTTCTGCGCTATACAAAGTCATGAAAGAAAAAGGGCTTCATGAAGGTTGTATTGAACAAACCTATCGCTTATTCACAGAACGTCTCTACGCAGTCGAAGGAACTCCTGTGGACGAAGAAGGCCGTATCCGAATAGACGACTGGGAGCTGTCTCCGGCTGTACAGCATCAAGTGAGTCAAATCTGGGATGAACTCAGTACAGACAACATCTATGAATTAACAGATCTAGAAAGCTACAAACAGGAGTTCTTCCAGTTATTTGGTTTCGAGACTGAAGGTGTAGATTACGAAGCAGAGACTGATCCAGACGTAACGATTACCAATCTGCGGTAAACAACATCTTGTTCGGACTATCTTTTGCCAAGTGTTAATGGTTGCTCAAGTGCATACAATTCTTCTTCTACAGAAATCATCTTTTGTTCAATCACTTTACGGGCGTCTGCCAGTGCTTGGTTGTAAATATAAGGTGAGAGTTCTTTGAGCATAAAATCCAGAAGATTCTCACTTGCTAATTGACCAATTTCGCTAGATAGCTCCGTATCAAAATAATCCTGAATACTGGATGTAATCTGAAGTTTATGTTCTCTCTGTATTTTTATCGGCTGCATGCTCGTCCTCCAATTTTTAGGTTTAAAATTCAGATCATTAATACAGGAAAAATGACGTGCTTGCGCACGTCATTTCTTATGTCTATACAATTGATTTTAAACCCACCACATTTCTGTTAGTGGCTCCTCAATCAATACTTGTTGAAGATTACTTACAGCTTTGGAGAAGCCTTCTTCTACAGACATCAGTCCATCTTCATGCTCAATACTAACTACATAATCATAACCGACTAAACGAAGAGCACTTATAATGTCAGCCCAAGTCTTAAGATCATGTCCAAAGCCGACCGAACGGAATTGCCATGCACGGTCAAGCATTTTGGTATAGGATTGCATATCTGTTAAGCCATGCATATTAACATTAACCGGATCAATAACAGTATCTTTAGCATGGAAATGATGGATCGCACCTTGGCGGCCCAAAATATGAATCGCCTGTACCGGATCAATTCCTTGCCACCACATATGACTCGGATCAAGGTTAGCTCCGATAACCTCACCCGCAGCTTCTCTCAAGCGCAGAAGTGTACCAGGTGTGTGTACGGAGAATCCGCCATGGAGCTCAAGACCGACTTTCACATCGTGCTCTGCGGCAAAAGCTCCCCATTCGGTCCAGTAAGGAATCACTTTATTCTCCCATTGCCAATCCAGAATTTCTTGATAATCATTTGGCCATGGTGCTACCGGCCAGTTCGGGTACTTGGCACCCTCATGATCACCTGGGCATCCAGAGAACGTATTAACGACTGGAATGCCTAGTTTCTGCGCCAATTTGACCGAGTTCACAAAGTCCTCATGATCCTTCTGAGCAAGCTCTTTTTGTGGGTGTAGCGGATTTCCGTGACAGCTCAGTGCACTGATCGTCAATCCACGGGATTCCACAGCATGTTTAAATTCTTTCAATGCTGTCTCATTCTCGAGAAGCATCTTAGGATTGCAGTGACTGTTACCGGGATTACCTCCTGTACCAATCTCTACCGCCTTTAGTCCTTTGGACACTACATAATCAAGAGCATCCTCTAGCTTACGACCGCCAAACAAGACCATAAATACTCCAAGTTTCAATGTAAGTCACCTCTTTTGCAAATAGTTTACTTACCTTCACCATACATATCGAAGTCTTTCAGCACTTGATTCTTCTCAGCAGATTCAAAAATAGCCTCAATCAAATTCTGAACACGCATTACTTCGGCATTCTTAACGATTGGTTCGGCTGTACCCTCAATTACGGCTGCGAAATTGTCATAGAAGCTAGAACCTATATCGGCTGGTTGAGGTAAAGCTTCTGTAATGGTAGCCCCTTCAGAAGGAGGTGCCATCGTTTTAGTTAATCCAACACCTGCACGAATAGGCTTAGGTTCGATCTTTTCACCTTCAGTGTTTCTAGTGACTAAACGACCTGTTAAAGACCAATCCTCGATAATGCCCGTGCCTTCAATACCCTTCACATACCATCTAGGCAATGTGATGAAGTTGGTTGTACCAACCTCAACGATAGCTTTTATCCCATTTTCAAATTGTAGGATGGCTTCAAAACCATCATCTACATCATTGCCTAGAATAAAGCTCAGGCTGCTGCTCACACTGGTAACTTTGCTGTCGATCATAAATAAAAGCTGGTCCAATAAATGAACGCCCCAATCCAGCAGCATACCTCCACCTTGTGCCTTGACATGACGCCAGTCCCCAGGAATACCATTCGCTCCATGTACACGGGATTCAATCTGGAACAACGAGCCGATTGTCTCTTGATCATACATTTTCTTGATCGTTAAGAAATCTTCATCCCAACGTCTATTCTGGTGAACCATGAACACACGTCCTGCTGCATCCGCAGCGGCCAGCATTTCTTGAAGCTCTTCCTTCGACATAGCCACCGGCTTCTCACAAATAACATGTTTTCCGGCTTGGAGCGCACGTACTGCAATTTCTTTGTGCACATCATTTGGTGTAGCAATAAGAACGATCTCAACTGAAGGATCTGCTAATACTTCTTCATAACTTTCATATACCTTGTAGCCAGCTTTGATGGAGTCCGTACGACGTGCTTCAAGTACGTCGTATGTTCCTGCCACTTCTAAGGAATTATTCTCCTTAATTAATTCTGCGTGATATTTCCCCATTCCTCCAAAGCCAACGATGACTACGGAATGTATGTTTGAGCTCATGACTTCCACTCCTGATTCTCTATTAATTATCTGATGTGCCGTCAAAATACACAGCGCGACCTGTACGTGAAGATTCATAAATAGCTTCCAAGATTTGAGTAACAACGAGGGCCTGCTCAGGTTTAACTACAGGTTCCTTGTCTTCTCTAACCGCCTCAAGCCACAAGCGAGCTTCACGATCAGATTCATTTTCCTGTCCTCCATCAAAGAACGCTACTCCACCAGCAGACAAGTCTACTTTGGTCTCATACAGACGTCCACCACGGTCACCGTTTAGGCGCAGACCATCCTTCATATCTGCACCACCTTCTGTACCTGCAAGAAGCGTTTGAGCTTCTCGATACTCAGATACATTTAGTGCCCAGCTGGATTCAAGTACAATTGTAGCACCATTTTCCATGGTAATAAATCCAAAAGCTGAATCTTCTACCTTAAATTGCTCAGGATCCCATGGACCAAAGGCATTTCCAGCGTTCTTTCGGTTACTCAGCTTATGGAAAGACGAACCCATAACACTGCGTGGTTTATAATTATCCATCATCCATAAAGTAAGATCAAGTGCATGCGTACCGATATCGATCAGTGGGCCGCCGCCTTGCTTTTCTTCATCCAGGAACACGCCCCAAGTAGGAACCGCACGACGACGAAGGGCAATTGCTTTTGCATAATAGATATCACCTAGTTCGCCGTTTTCGCAGAGTGCTTTAAGGTATTCACTATCCGAACGATAACGGTTCTGGTAAGCGACAGACAACTTCATCCCCGTACGCTTCGCAGCGTCCAACATTTCTTGTGCTTGGGCAGTGGTTTTAGCCATTGGTTTCTCGCACATTACATGGTTACCTGCTTCCAATGCAGCAATAGTAATCACGGAGTGACTGTCATTCGGTGTGCAAACATGAACAATATCAAAACCGCCAGCTTTCAATAGCTCAGTGTAATCTGTGTAAACAGCAGCACCCTCAGCACCATAGGTCTTAGCTGCTTCCTGAGCACGTTCTTCAACGATATCGCAGAAAGCTACCATTTCAGCATCCTTCTGACGTGACAAACTTGGCATATGTTTTCCATTTGCGATCCCACCGCAACCTACAATAGCAATTCTCAACTTATTAGACATGAACTTTTCCTCCTTGATTTGCGTATGCTTTTACCCATTTCAAACTATCTTCTACACTTTCTAATGGTGAACGACTGCAGAAATCCTGTTCTACTACTGCCCACTCCACATTTGCCTGAACAGCTGCATCTAAAATTGCAGTAAGGTTCACTTCACCTTCACCTAGTACAACCGTTTCTGGTGAACCGTCTTCGTGTTTCTTCAGATCCTTCAGATGGATGATCGGCAGTCGACCTGCGTACTTGTTGATATATTCAACCGCATCATAGCCCGCATGATGTACCCAGCAAGTATCCATTTCCACTTGCAGCAGGTCAGCCGGCACCTCTTCAAACAATCCATCAAAAGCAGTTCGGTCACTATCCCCATATTTATCCGTTAATTCGAAATCATGATTGTGATACAGAAGAACCGCTCCGCCCGCTTTGCATTTTTCTCCAATAATCTTCAGGTTCGCGGCAACTTCTTCATAGTTACGTTGTTCTTCTGACAGATAAGGAACAATCAAATGAGGATTTCCAATCTCAAGATTGTAAGAAATCTCTGCTTCTGTATCATTCAACAATGCGTCATAAGGACGATGTGCGCCGAGCGCGACCAATCCAAGCTCATTTAGCAATTGTTTAACTTCTGCTGCAGTACGACCGAAAAAGTGAAAAAACTCTACACCTTTATATCCAAGGGCTGCCACCTTGCGCAGTGTTCCTTCGAAATCCTGTTCCAGTTCTTCTCTAAGTGTGTACAATTGCAGACCTATCTTCAGCATGTTCTTATCACTCCAATGGGTTTAGGGTTAGCTTACTAATTCGTTTAAACTTCTTTCCGCTGCTCGTCCCCAAAGAGATCAATAGCAGCAATCACTTGAACAATAATGCTGTTGCAGAATTGACTAATCTGATTCCCATTAGTTTCCTTTAACTGCCATTCTTGTTTGCATAGCTAATATCGACTCCGTATAGCGTAGATGGTCGATTTCTTTCTTTATTGCTTAGGTACATAGTAATATGAAAGCGTATATAATAAAATGAATAATATGATTAAAACATGAACAATCTGATTATCATTTCTGAACATCAAGGAGGAACCATGACTCAATCAACTACCTGCCACGTATTATCCGCCGGATTTTCTTTTCACCGCAAACCTTTTCATATGTCCCATAGTCATGGAAATCAGAACTATTTAATTCGTCTGCAAACAGAGGGTCGAAGCCGAGCAATGATCGACGGTGTGATGACTCCTGTGGAGAGCGGCGATATCATGCTCTTCGCTCCTAATGATCCTTATTATTTAATCATTGATAAGGAAGAGTATCCTGTAGGTAAGCCGCGGATTGAAAGCGGAGATTATCATATTTTTTGTGAAGGAACATGGATTGCTGAATGGTGGGAACGTGCTCAGAGACCCTCACTCTTAAGTGTGCCTTTAAGTGAGAATTTTCTTGGCTTGTTTCGCCAGCTGATTCTTGAGCATAGACGTCTTTCGGATTTCTCACCAGCGATATCCGCCTGTTATTTACAAATCCTATGTATGGAAATCGACCGCCTCATTACAGATCAGCCAGCCATTTCACCAAAAGGTTACTTAGCTTACCGCATGAAGCAATATGTAGAGGAACATGCAACCTTGCCTTTTCTCTTGGAGGATGTTGCAGCGCATGTAGATATATCTGTCTCCCGTGCCGTTCATTTGTTTAAGGAAGCCTTCGGTACCAGCATTATTAAATATGTAAATGATGTCCGGTTAGAGATGGCGAGAGAACGAATAACCTTCAGTCCAATGCCGCTGGAGCAAGTAGCCGAAACCTGTGGTTTTGCAAATTACACTTATTTTCACCGCGTATTCCGAAGTCGATTCGGCATGTCGCCTAGACAGTACCGTGTACACAGCAGAGCACAAGTATGATTAAAGATACACCGCATAAATGAAAACAGGGCTGTCCCTTTTAGTAGATAAACTACTTCAGGGATAGCCCTTGCTTCAATACTCATACAAAACTCTAGTTGGTGAGATTATTGTTTTTCAGCTGAAATAATTAGGAACATTGGTCTTCGATCCTCGTCCTTCATCCACGGATCGTTTTTCATTTCATCTGAAGGCTTAGGCTCTCTAACTGCTTTGATAGCAAACCCGGCTTCAATCAAGTCATTGAAATAGGTTGAGATGGTGCGGTGATACTTAATCACATTTTCTGTTAAGAAAGTGGTCTCACGCAATCCCTCAGACTGATAATAATCGACAGGCCAATGTAGACGTTTTTCTTGGTCATCCACATACCAGTCTTGTTCATTTCGAGAAGTAAAGATGGGATGTTCCACTGAAAAAATAAAACTGCCGCCTGGCTTTAGGTAAGTATGTACCTTACGGCAAATAGCTTCAAAGGACTCGATATAATGAAAGGCCAGTGAACTAATGACCACATCAAATTGTTCGCTTGCAAAATCAATATCCTCAATCGGCATCTGGATATAAGAGATTGCTGGGTCGTTTGTTTTTTCACGCGCTTCTTGAAGCATTTTTTCAGAGATATCTATGCCAATGACTGAACTTGCCTGCTGCTCACGTGCATACAAACAGTGCCAGCCAAATCCGCAGCCTAAATCAAGAACACTTTTATTATGTAAATCTGGGAGGAGTGACTTTAGTACATGCCATTCTCCTGCGGCTTCAAGTCCCCCAATGGAACGTGGCATTTGTTTATACGCTGAGAAGAAATTCGTATCGTCATATTTGTTTTGTTTCATTAGTTACATATCTCCTATCCATCTATGTCTTCTATCAGTATATTCTTAGTTATATCACCTTATCAAATTGCCAAATGAAAAGGAGCATCATCTTGGAAGATCCGCTCCTTGTGTTTATTCTTATTCAGTTGCTGTTGCTTACTCGGCGTTAATCGTACATGCTGTGAAATGGCGCCATAATCCCTATTGGATCTTCGACTTTGAGCTGCGCACCAGGTGCCTGAGCGCTCTGCCTTTAACAAGGCTTTTTGTGTTTTGGTTCGTGCCATGTGGCACCACTCTCCTATTCATTGGTGAACTATAAGACAACTATATTTTAACATAATTCAGACTATGAGCGCAGCAGGAAATCCGTTACAATGAGATCACTGCTAGTGTTCTAACTTATTTAAATAGATTCGGAGGTTTTAGTGATGAGATATGATGTTTTGTACGAAGGTGCATTTGCAATGCTGAAGGTATATCTGGATCCAGGCGAAAGCGTTAAAGCTGAAATGGGCGCTATGGTTGCAATGTCTCCCAACGTCGAATTAAAAGGAACCGCTGATGGCGGAGTTATGCGAGGTCTGGGAAGAATGCTGAGCGGAGAAAAGTTCTTCTTTCAGGAGCTCAGAGCTATCCGTGGTCAAAGTGAGGTACTACTGTCTCCTGGATCCTTGGGTGATATCCAAGCTATCGAATTAGATGGTTCATATAAGTTGTTAGTTCAAAAGGATGGTTTCTTAGCCGGAACGGAAGGCATTCAAGTCAATACCAAAATGCAAAATTTAACGCGCGGTCTCTTCTCTGGTGAGGGCTTCTTCATTGTAGAAATCAGTGGTAGAGGAACTGTATTCCTGTCCTCCTTCGGAGCCATCCACGCCATTAACTTAGCACCTGGTGAAGAGATGATTATTGACAATGGGCATCTTGTCGCTTGGCCAGATTATATGGACTACAAGGTAGAAAAAGCAGCCTCTGGCTGGTTAAACAGTTTAACCAGTGGTGAAGCGCTCGTCTGCCGATTCCGCGGTGAAGGTGTGATCCTCGTGCAAAGCCGTAACCCTGGAAGCTTTGGAACATGGATTAAATCCTTCGTGCCCACTCGAAGCTAATAAAAATGACATAGGCTTTCCCATAAGTAGGATCTCCTTTAACTGTTTAAAACGCACTGTAGCGCTTCTCCGGTTTTTAAGAAGCGCTGTTTGCGTGCAAATTAAGGAATATCTCCCTATAATTCAACTGATTTGTTGTGACATATAGATATTTCGCCGATTTATAGGGAGGTTTTCCCCATTTCCATTCATATCACTTTCCGAAAAAGAAGCTGCCCATAAGCAGTATTTACTACTTCTGAGACAGCTTCTTCTTTTAGTTAGACAGCGGCTTAAGAGACCGCTTTGTTTGCTTTTTCTTTTTTGCAGCCTGCTCGTTTACATGTGCCATAAGTACCTTTGAAATCAAGACGGTGATCCGTGACGTTAAAGCCATATTCACGTTCCACTCTTTTCTCCAGCTCCACCAGCCAGTCATCCTTAATTTCCTCCAACCTGCCGCACACGCTGCATATCAAATGATGATGCATGTGGGAATGATCGTTCCCGCGCAGATCGTATCGAGCAACTCCATCTCCGAAATTCATCTTTTCAACAATGTGAAGCTCGCATAAGAGCTCAAGTGTACGGTATACCGTTGCCAGCCCTAAATGCGGATAGCTGTTCTTAACAAGCATATATACTTCTTCTACACTAAGATGATCTTTCTCATTGTCGAGCAATATTTTCACTATAGCTTCACGCTGGGGCGTTAATTTATACTTTTGCGCCGCAAACAGCTGACTGATATTTGAAATTTGATCCATTTGATCTCCTACCTTCCCGGAATGATTTAACATCCGTATCCACTGAGACGCACCCATTTATGCATCAAAATATTAAACGTAAATAGTAATCGTTACGATATAATCATATCAAAAATAATCACGAATGAATAGAGCCTGACATCATTATAACATTCTAGCTCTCTTATCCAAAGTTCTTTCATTCATTCCTGCCTATTTTTCTGCCAAATTCTACTTTTTCGTGAAATTATATAGGTTTGACCGCAACCTTTCCATATTTTTCTGCGTTTAATTATTTGATAGCGGCCACGAGGCCTATCCATACAACGAGGTGAAATGACCATGCATATGAAAAAAAGAACGTTAGCCGCGATTACAACTGTTACCATTCTCTCCTTCTCTTTGGGTGGCCAAATATTTGCAGCCGGAAATACCTTTAAGGATATTGATAACATAAACGGTAAAGAAAAGATCATTTCTTTAAAGAATCAAGGCTTAATTAAAGGGGTTAGCGAATCCCAATTCGTGCCTAGCTCCAAAGTAACAACAGCTCAAGGAATTCAATTCATCTCAGGGGGTCTCCAGCTTAGCCTTGCGGCCATTGATTTCAACAAAGCACCTATTGCCAGCGGCTTGTTCACTAAAGTCAAAGATAATGCATGGTATGCTGAAGCGTTTATCAATGCTTACTACAACCATGTCAAGCTTCCCAAAGATATTGATCCTACCAAAACAATGAGCAAAGAAGAGTTCACGAATTACTTAGTACAAGGAGTCGAAGGCATTGGTAATCTGCCAATGATAAATATTGTGCCAGTAGATATCGCTGACGATTCTGCGCTCAGCCCTACCTATCAAGGCAGTGTTCAACGATCGCTTAAATACAAGATCAATAGCTTAGACGCTAACGGGAAGTTTAATCCGAAGAGCGAAATTACGCGTGCCGAAGCTGCCATTATGCTCTATAACGCTTTGGAATTTCTTAAGACCGGTATTAAATCCTAATCAATTCGAAAAAGCAGCGCAGGTATAAACCTGAACTGCTTTTTTTGCGTGTTGATCTTCTTCTATCCTTCTTCACCACTAATTCTATTCAGAAATTGCAGCGCACGAGGATGTTTCGGGTGCTCAAGGACTTCTTGCGGAGCCCCTTGCTCCAGAATATAGCCTCCATCCATCAGAATGATCCGGTCAGCCACATCGGCAGCAAATTTCATTTCATGAGTCACAATCACCATTGTCATTCCTTCTGCTGCCAACTGTTTAATAACTTTAAGCACTTCCCCCACCAACTCAGGATCGAGCGCCGAGGTGGGTTCATCGAACAATAGCACCTCTGGATCTACTGCCATAGCACGAGCGATGGCAACCCGTTGCTGCTGACCACCTGACAGTTGGTGCGGATAAGCATCCGCTTTGTCTGCCAAACCTACTTTACTTAACAACTGAAGGGCACGTCCGCGTGCTTCATCCTTGGATCGTTTCTGAACAGTCACTTGTCCCTCCATCACATTGCCAAGTGCAGTCATATGCGGAAAAAGATTATAGGATTGAAAGACCATTCCTGTTTTTTGACGTAACGCCAAAATGGACTTCTGCGGGATTTTCTTGTTTTCCGAGAAATTAATTTTAATATCGCTGAGTGATAAGCTTCCTTGATCAGGGACTTCAAGCAGATTAAAACAGCGTAAAAGCGTTGTTTTGCCAGAGCCTGATGGGCCTATAATGACCAGAACCTTACCAAGTTCCATCCTGAGATCAAGACCCTTTAATACCTGCAGCTCACCGAAGGATTTATGCAAATTAAGTATTTCAATCATCATAGTCCCTCCTTTAGCTCGCAGAGAAACGACTCAGTCGTTTCTCCAAGTAATTTTGCAGTGCTGACAACACTGAGCAAAATAGTAAGTAGAACAACCCTGCTTCGCAGTAGATCAACAGTGGCTCATAGGTGGTGGAAGCAACCTGCTGTGCTGTTCTAAACATCTCCGTATAAGTAATGGTCGCTGCCAGAGAAGTGTCTTTGACCAAGCTAATGAAGGAATTCGATAACGGCGGTATAGAGACACGGGCAGCTTGTGGAAGAATAATGCGTCGAAGCGCTTGCGCACGAGTCATCCCAACGGAGAAGGCCGCTTCCCACTGACCTTTATGTATCGACAGGATAGCAGCACGTACAATTTCAGATGAATAAGCCCCAACACTAAGTGTAAACCCAATGGTCGCGGCTATAAATGGGTCTAGTACAATGCCAACTGCGGGCAAACCATAGAAAATAATAAATAATTGTACTAACAATGGGGTTCCGCGAATGACCCATACATAAAAACGAGCGATTAGCATCGGAAGTACCCATGGGGATAGACGAGCCAGTGCAGTTAAAATCGCTATTATCAGTCCCAGTACAAAGGATATCAATGCTAAAGGAATGGTAAAAGCCACCCCCGCTTTTAACAGGGGTAGCAGTGAATCTAAAAAAATTTGTATTTTGCGGTCATCCATTTTCAGACATCCTTTTTAGCTCCAGGCTAGTTTAGCATCTGAAACCTTGAATTATTTTGAAACGTCAGCACCAAAGTATTTCTCAGAAATCTTTAAATAAGTTCCATCGCTCTTCATTTCAATAATTGCATCACTAACTGCCTTTACCAAGTCGTCGTTTCCTTTTAGGAATACAGCGGCACTTTCCGAACCATTAGGAATCTCATCCACCACTTTAATTTTCACTTCAGACTTCTGCTTTTTCAGGTCCAGATAAGACAATCCATCATTTACCGTTGCATCAATGCGGCCTGAGGTCAGTAAATCCACCGCTTGATTGAAGCCGTCTACAGCAACGATTTCAGCACCGTTCTCACGGGCGATTTCGGATAGATTACTGGTCAGAGATTGTCCTGATTTTTTACCCTTAAGATCCGCAAATGCTTTAATATCCTCATTGTTTTCACTCACAATCAATACCGCTTTAGATACGATGTATGGCTCAGAGAAATCATATTTCGCTTTACGCTCTTCATTAATGGATACTTCGTTAAAAATAACATCAAACCGCTTAGCGTCCAATCCGGCAAAGAGACCGTCCCACTGTGTCTCAGAAAATTCAGGGTCAACACCGAGACGCTTTGCTACTTCCTCTGCAATTTCTACGTCAAAACCAGTCAGTTTTCCCGATGCATCGTGATACGTAAAGGGTGCATAGGTTCCTTCGGTTCCTATCCGTAATTTGCCGCTCGCTTTAACAGCTTCCAAGCTATTTTTCGCAGTTGCAGCAGTTCCGCCATTCGTTCCAGCTGAAGAGTTCTTGGAAGTATCGGTATTCGAATTATTGCCGCACCCCGCTACAAACACCACGGTTAACACCATTAGAATAGTTAAACTGAGTTTTTTCATTATAGAATCCCCTCTCTTTACCCTTATATTGCCCATTCTTATAATAATTCTTCATAATATCCTCTCTTTACATCTCAGAAAGTTATGGTATATTTATAAACAAATTAAATATGGACCTGTTATTTCACTAGGGGAGTCGGCCGACTGAGACGGAGCTTTAAGCTTCGGACCCTTGGAACCTGATCTGGATCATACCAGCGGAGGGAAGTGGAGCAGAATTTTCATCCCATGCATTTTTTAGTCTTCCTATGCAGAATGAACTTTTTGACCCATTTGTTTCCCTCCGGAAATGAATGGGTCTTTATTTGTTTACTTTTAAATACAAAACTTAGGTATATGCTTTCGTTGCGAGTTTTGTACGAAGTTCCTCAAGAAGCTATGCTATACAAAACTTAGGCATATGCTTTCGTTGCGAGTTTTGTACGAACTTCCTCAAGAAGCTATGCTATACAAAACTTTTAGGAGGTTCGATCATCACGACAATCCTATCCATTCAAGACTTAGCCTACTCTTTTCCTGAGTCTAAACAGCTCCCTGTATTTGCAAACTTAACCATGGATATTAAGCAAGGCGAGTTTGTCGCTGTTATCGGGGCTAGCGGATGCGGAAAAAGCACGCTTTTCAAAACCATAGCAGGCTTGCTAGAACCCACTCATGGAAAAATAATGATTCATTCAGGTCGGCCAGCGGCATCTACTCGCTTAGGTCAGATCGCATACATGCCGCAGCAGGATTTGCTATTACCATGGAGAACGGTGCTCGACAACTGCCTTTTACCCTGGGAAATTAAGCCAAGGTCCACTAAACAACAGACAATTTCACACATTCGAGACCTGCTGTCACGCTTCGGTTTAGTTGATGTTGAGAAGGCATACCCTCATGAGCTATCCGGTGGTATGAAACAGCGGGTCGCATTTCTGCGCACGCTAGTAGCTGGCGGCGGTGGCAGTCTTATGCTGCTAGATGAACCGTTTGGAGCGCTCGACGCTATGACCAAACGTGAGATACACCGTTGGTTGTTAGAGCTTTGGGATGAACTGAACCAAACAGTGATGCTCATCACCCATGATCTCGAAGAAGCACTATTACTAAGCGATCGGATTTATTTAATGTCTGGAGGCGCACATAGCGAATTACAGGAGATCGTTGTTGATTTGCCGAGGCCAAGACATTACAAAATGAACTATGAACCCCGTTTTACAGCATTGCGGGAAGAGTTGGAGCGGAGACTGTATGCAGCCCATGCCTTTTAAAAAACAACTAGACAATTATGGCCCCTTCATTTTACTAGTGTTGTTCGTTGTTGCGATCTGGGAATCTGCTGTTCGTCTTCACTGGATTCCAGCTTTTATCCTCCCTGCTCCTTCTGCAATAGGTATCGCATTGATCGAGCATAAGCAATTACTCGGACAGCATTTATTGGCGACGCTGCAGGAAATATTAGTAGGTTTTGTACTTTCGGTTTTCTGTGGTGCATTGCTGGGTACTGGAATGTTCTTATTTCGACCGCTTGAAAAGGCCATCTATCCTTTCCTTATTATCAGTCAAACGATCCCATTAATTGCGCTATCCCCCATTTTTATTATGTGGTTCGGATATACGCTGTGGAGCAAAGTCGCTGTAGTTTTTCTGACTGCTTTTTTTCCAGTCGTTGTGAGTACATATGATGGGCTTCGTACAAGTGGTCAGGCATATAAGGATTTATTATTAACCTTTGGTGCAAACCGCTGGCAACTGCTTACAAAAACACAAATCCCGCTGGCGCTGCCCTCTTTTTTCTCAGGACTAAAGCTATCCATTGTGTACTGTGTAATTGGAGCAACCATCGGCGAATGGCTCGGCGGCAGCAAAGGACTCGGTTACTTTAGCCGAAGAATGGCTGGGAATATGCAAAGTGACGAAATGTTCGCCGCAGTATTTCTGTTGTCCGCGCTCGGTGTGACGCTGTTTCTGATGATAGCTCTGCTAGAAGCATTTTTTTTAAAGAAAAGAGGATCTAATCGATGAATACATTAATCATTCAAAAAAAATGGCTTATACCCTTATATCTCATCAGTTTTGTCCTAATCTTAAGCAGCTGCGGAAATACATCCAAAGTAAGTAATTCTTCAAATAGCGAAAACAAACAAACGCACAAGCTGACAATCATGCTCGATTGGTATCCCAATGCCGTTCACTCATTTTTATATGCGGCTGAGCAAAATGGTTATTTCCAAGAGGAAGGTCTGGATGTAGAGATCCAAATGCCGGCAGACACCAATGATGCACTAAAGCTTGTAGCAGCGAATCAAGTTGATTTAGCGCTTAGTTATCAGCCTCAGGTGCTTATGGCACGTAGTGAGAAGATTCCAGTACGTTCGATTGCAGCGATTGTAAGGCATCCGCTTAATCATTTAATGGTGCCTCAGTCCGGAGATATCCAAAGTCCTAAAGACCTTACAGGTAAACAAATTGGGTATTCTTCCATCCCACTTTATGAAGCCATGATTCGTACAATGATCCAGAACGACGGGGGTGACCCTAACGCCAGTAAACTAATCGATGTAGGCTTCGACCTTATTCCAGCCATTGCGACCGGGCAGGTAGATGCCATTATTGGCGGGTTCATTAACCACGAACAATTAATTCTCGAAAAAGAAGGGCATCCCGTTCACTCGTTTAATCCCACAGACTTCGGAGTACCCGATTATTACGAGCTAGTCCTTGTCGCCAGCGAGCAAGGGGTACAAAATTCTGAGTCCTACTTCAAAAAGTTTCTAAGCGCCATTACAAAAGGACAACAATTTGTACAGGATAACCCGGAAAAAGCGTTAAAGTTACTGCTTGCACACGAAGATGCGACCTCTCCACTAGATAAGGAAATAGAAGAAAAGAGCATGGAGATTCTTCTGCCTCTAATGAATGCAGGTGACCAAAATTTTGGTTATCAAGAGCCAACGTCTTGGGAAAAGGTACGACAGTGGCTATCCGACAATGATTTACTGTCTACCGACATCAAGGCTGAGGATGCTTTTATCAATCTTTAACCATTAGCTATTTGCTCATTAAACTTGAGGAGGAAATATCATGAGTTATCTATCCAAAGTACGGGAATCCAATCCACTGGTCCACAATATCACCAATATCGTCGTAGCCAACTTCTCAGCAAACGGGCTTTTGGCGCTCGGTGCCTCACCCTTTATGGCGGATGCTCACGAAGAAGTGGTGGATATCGCCGCATTTTCAGCTGCAGTAGTACTAAATATCGGCACACTGAATGACTATGCCATTCAATCCATGGTGCTCGCAGGACAATCTGCGAATAAGCACGGGGTTCCCTTAGTTCTTGATCCAGTAGGTGCGGGAGCAACTTCATATAGAACAGCTGTCACTCAAAAGCTAGTGAATGAGATGCAAATTACCGCTCTGCGTGGGAATGTGGCTGAAGTTGCCAATGTAATTGGTGAAAGCTGGTCTATTAAAGGGGTGGATGCAGGCGAAGGGGATGGCGATGTAGTCGTCTTAGCTGAGACTGCCGCGCGGAAGTTAGGTTGTGTAGTTATCATCACCGGAAAAGACGATGTTATCACCAATGGAGTTAACACCTACATTACTAGCAACGGTCACCCTATTCTAACGAAAGTAACGGGAACCGGATGTCTGCTTAGTGCAGTAGTCGGGGCATTTCTAGCGGTAAGTGAAGGGGCATCTCTTGCGGCCGCAGTGGAAGCCATCTCATTCTATGGAGTAGCTGCTGAAATTTCCGCTGAACTAACTACTGGCAAAGGTCCGGGGAGCTTTCAAATGGAGTTCCTTAATCAATTGAGTTTGGTCACACCTGAAACGTATAAAGAGAAATCAATAATCAAGCAACTCAGATAACGACATACAAAGGAGTGAACGTAATCATGATATCCAAAGCTTTAACCATAGCCGGCTCGGATAGCGGCGGCGGAGCAGGGATTCAGGCAGATCTAAAAACCTTTCAAGAACTTGCTGTATACGGCATGTCCGCACTAACAGCTGTGACAGCCCAGAACACATTAGGTGTTCAAGGCGTATTTCCGTTATCACTGCAAGCTATTACTCAGCAGCTTGATTCCATTGGGCTTGATCTGAAGCCCGATGCTGTGAAGACAGGGATGCTTTTTAATAGTGACATCATTCGAGTCGCAGCAGAGAAGGTCCAGCAATACGGCTGGCGTAATCTTGTAGTTGATCCAGTCATGGTTGCTAAAGGCGGTTCTACACTCCTACAACAAGAAGCTGTCCAGTCCTTAATCAAACATCTTCTCCCGCTAGCCTTAGTGACGACGCCTAATATTCCAGAGGCTGAAATGATTACGAACATGAGCATCAGTACAATCGACGATCGTAAAGAAGCGGCCACAATCATCCATGCCATGGGCTCTAGTTATGTAGTGCTAAAAGGTGGGCATGATACCGCGACTAAAGCTGTTGTAGATCTCCTATATGATGGTCACGAGTTCATCTTTATGGAGAGTGAACGAATTCAGACCAGGCACACACATGGTACAGGCTGTACTTTTTCAGCAGCAGTTACTGCCGAGCTTGCTAAGGGTAAATCTGTTCCTGAAGCTATAAACATAGCAAAGGCTTTTATACAAGCTGCGATTGAAGACGAGCTGGGCATAGGGGCTGGACATGGTCCGACAAATCATTTTGCTTATCAGAATAGATTGCGAGGGATGAACCTTGAAGCGAATAGACAGTGATCAACTACGGGATTTATTAAAAGTCTATTTCATTATGGGTAGCGTGAATTGTCAGATAGCCCCAGCCAAAGTACTAAAAGAAGCCGTCGCTGGAGGCATAACGATGTTTCAATTTCGTGAAAAAGGTACCGGGGCATTAACTGCAGAGGTTAGATTTAATTTAGGAAGACGGCTCCAAAAAATATGTCGTGCTAACGGAGTGCCTTTTATCGTTAATGACGATATTGATCTAGCCATCGCCCTTGATGCGGACGGCATTCATGTAGGACAAGAGGACACCCCTGCCCTAGCGATTAGGCAACTGCTTGGAGAAGATAAGATCATTGGTGTGTCCGCTCATTCGCTCAGCGAAGCGCAGCAGGCCATAGCAGATGGAGCCGATTATCTAGGCATTGGACCTGTTTATCCTACCTCTTCCAAAGACGATGCCCAAGCCGTTCGAGGCACATTAGTTATTGAGGAAATAAGAAACAGCGGCATTACGATTCCTTTGGTCGGTATAGGAGGCATCACGGTGCACAATGCAGCTCCGGTATTAGCTGCAGGTGCGGACGGTATCTCCGTGATCTCAGCGATTGCAGGCGCTGAAGACATCGCCTTAGCAGCCAGAGGATTTATTCACGAAGTTAATTTAAGCGGGACATAAGCTCACTTAGCTCTTCACCGCTCAAAGGACGCCACTGTCCTCGCTCCAAACCATCAATCGTTATATTCATGATTCTTATTCGCTCTAGTTTAAGTACTCTATATCCTAACTCCTTGCACATTCTGCGTATTTGCAGATTAAGGCCTTGAGTTAGGATAATTCTAAACTGACATTCCGCGGTCCGAAAGACCTCGCAAGGTTTAGTTGTAACGCCAAGAATGTCTACACCACTAGACATTGCATTTACGAACTCTGGCGTTATCGGCTTGTCAACATGAACTACATACTCTTTTTCGTGTCCATTCTCGGAACGCATCATTTTGTTTACGATATCTCCATCGTTGGTTAACAGAATGAGGCCTTCCGAGTTTTTATCTAATCTCCCGATCGCAAAAATCCTTGAAGGATATCCTACAAAATCTATAATATTCCCTGCTACATTTGGGGCAGCTGTACAGGTGATACCGATCGGCTTGTTCAGAGCGAGATATACCGGCTCCCCTTTGCTGGTTGTTATGGGCTCTCCATCAATCCATACGATGTCTTCTGGCTCTATAAGAATATTTGCCTCACAGACAACGCCATTCACACTGATCCGGCCTGCAGCAATTAATCGTTTCGTTTCCCTTCTGGAACAGAAGCCTGTTTCGCTTATATATTTATCAATTCTCACTAATGATCCTACTTTCCATCTGATACTGACACTTGCTTATATCCATAAAAAAACACCTGATTTTAACGATCAAAATCAGATGTTAACTTTCAGGAATAACCTAGTTTAAGGGAGCTATTTCGTGCTTCCACTTTTTTTCACGTTATTGCCCTTGCTTCCATTTGCATCTTTAGCGCCTGGACCCGTGGTTGGGGCACCTTTTGCAGGTTTAACTGGTTTTGCTGTTTTGTTCCAGCGTGTCCAGCCTTTACTCCCCGTACCTCTGCCCGTGCCGCCACCTTTACTTTTTGCACCCATCATATCACTCCGTCAGTCATTCAGAATTCGTATAGTTTATACACTTAACCTATCTTACCACACTCTTCTTGTTTCTGTTTAAGCATCTTTATTCATTTCATAAATACTAAAGGTATCTTCGTGTATTTCAATGGCAATTACGGTATCCTCTTTTTCGAAAAATTGCACATGCCCCAAACGCTTATCCTTCAACTCCACCCACCCTGAATCCCTTAATTTATTGAGATAGCTTTCAGGTGGATACAGACCTAGTTCTCCCCCTATATTTTTCAATTCATACTTTACTCCTATTTTTATATTGGGGTTATTGGAAGTTGTCGTCACTTCGATTTCTTTAGCATTTTTCGGAATAGGAATTCCCTCATTAATGGAAGACACTCCATACTCTTGTACTTCTTGAGTTGATGATGTGCATCCGCTATTGAATAGTATTAACGGTAATAATATAAAAGCTAATAAATATTTATACAAATATATCAGCTCCTTCCTAACTTATTTCACCAAATGCGTTCAATAAAAAACACCCCACCAAAGACTAAGCTTTGATGAGGTATCTATTTCAGAACCGTTTTAGAGCCTGTATATCTTATTTAGGCTGAATATAACCTTCTGCTTTCAGAAGCTCAGCAATCAATACAGCCCCGCCAGCAGCTCCGCGCAAGGTGTTATGGGAGAGACCTACGAACTTGTAATCATAGATGGCATCTTCCCGAAGTCTGCCTGTTGATACGCCCATTCCATTCTCGATATCACGATCCAGTTTGGTCTGAGGACGGTTCTCCTCTTCGAAATAGGTAATGAACTGTTTAGGTGCGCTAGGCAGCTCAAGCTCTTGAGGGCGTCCTTTGAAGCTATTCCAGAGGTTCAGAATCTCTTCTTTAGATGGTTTCTTCTCAAAAGAAACAAATACAGCAGCCATATGACCATCGGCTACAGGCACACGAATACACTGCGAAGTAATGGTTGGCGCTTCACTTTTTACGATGCCGTCCTCTTGAACACTTCCCCAGATCCGTAAAGGCTCCTGCTCGCTCTTCTCTTCCTCCCCACCAATGTAAGGAATCACGTTGTCCAGCATTTCAGGCCAGTCAGCAAAAGTCTTACCTGCACCGGAAATCGCTTGGTAGGTTGTAACTACAACTTTGGACGGGTTGAATTCTTTAAGTGCATGAAGTGCAGGCACATAACTTTGAATGGAGCAGTTAGGTTTAACAGCAATGAACCCGGTCTCTGTTCCCAGACGTTTTCTTTGCTGCGCTATAACCTCAAGATGCTCCGGGTTAATTTCAGGAATAACCATAGGCACGTCAGGCGTCCAGCGATGCGCTGAGTTATTAGAGATTACTGGAGTACCCGTACGAGCATAAGCCTCCTCGAGCGCTTTAATCTCCTCTTTCTTCATGTCTACTGCGCAAAAGATCAAATCCACGTCCGCAGCTACTTCTTCTACCTTAGAAGCATCTTGGACCATAATATTCTTCACGTTCTCAGGCATTGGTGTGGATAGCTTCCATCTGCCCTTGGCCGATTCTTCATACGTTTTCCCAGCAGATCTAGCACTGGCAGCAATCGTAGTTACTTCAAACCAAGGATGATTCTCTAGAAGGGCAATAAAACGCTGACCTACCATTCCTGTGCCGCCAACTATCCCGGCTCTTAGCTTTCTTGACATCAGAAAATACACTTCCTTTTGATTAACTGTCCTATTAGTGAATAATAGGCCGATAATTAATGATATACGGCTGGAGAACATTTGGCGAGTGTTAACATCAAAATAACATTAAAAAATTTAAGATATTCATTTAAACCAGCCTTTTTCCTTAAATCGAGTGATCGCTTCAATCCGATTCCCTACGTCTAGCTTATCAAGAATAACCGAAATGTAATTCCGTACTGTACCGGTGGTAATGTACAGCTCACTGGCAATTTCTTTCGTATTTTTACCATCAGCGATCAGTCCGAGCACTTCCTTCTCCCGCTGAGTCAATGGATTCACTTCACCGCTGTAAGCTTCATCCATCAGCTCTGGTGCATACATACGTCTGCCTGTCATTACATTCCGGATAGAAAGGGCCAGCTCTTCACTAGGGCTGTCCTTCAGTAAATAAGCGTGAACCCCCGCCTTGAGCGCACGTTCGAAATATCCCGCCCGAGCAAAGGTCGTTAATATCATCGTTTTGCAGCCGCTATTCTTCAGGGCTTCTGCAGCGTCAAGACCGCTCATCGCCGGCATCTCAATATCCATAATACAGATATCCGGTTTAAGCTGCTGAACCATAGCTACAGCTTCTTCCCCATTGCTTGCTCGGCCTACGACCTTCATATCCTCTTCTAAATCGAGTAAAGAAGCCAGCGCCCCAAGGAGCATTCGTTGATCCTCAGCGATTACAATTTTAATCATTATAGGATGACCTCCTGTTCCTGATGTTTGAATGCATTGGGTACTTTAATTACAATTGTAGTCCCGCTATCTCTCACGATGTCCATACAGCCATTTACGAATTCAAGACGCTCTCTCATGCCTTGCAGCCCATGACCTTTAAAATAAAGATCATTCCCAGGTATACCGGTCCCATCATCTTTCACTTTAATGACTAGATCCGTCCGTGAGGGTTCAATTAGAATAGAGCAAGACTTTGCCCCACTGTGCTTCACAACATTAGTGACAGCTTCCTTTATACACATGCTGAGGACATTCTCCGTAATCAATGAGGTGTTTGTTAGCTTCGGATTCCCCTCCAAAATAAAATCAATCTCAGCAGCTGCAAGAAACTGCTGAATATGGATAAGTTCATCTTCAAGCCGAATGCCTCGCATTCGCGTAACCATTTCCCGAACCTCTTTCAGCGCACTTCTCGCTGTCTGTCGTACATCATCAATCTCAGCTTTAGCTTGCGTAGGATTTGAATCAATTAGCTTCCCCGCCAAGTCACTCTTAAGACCAATTAAAGAGAGCTTCTGACCTAAAGTATCATGAAGATCCCGCGAAATCCGTTGGCGTTCTTCAATCTTAACGAGTTCGGAGATCCGCTTATTCGCATCTTCCAATTGATCTTGTAACTTACCTTGATTATTTCGGTTATAGGTACTTATTGGAAGTAGAATCACTGCAATCATACTTACAAGCACGAACGGAAGTTGACTAATAAACACTGAATTACGCGAAAGCAGCTCATAATTGATTGTAATGATAGTAGTTAACAGATGGATAGAATACAGCGTGAAGAAACCTACTCGATTCTGTATGTTCCCAATAAAAAAGGCTAGGAAAAGCGCAAAATACATATATCCGAACAAAAGAGTCATCGTTATAGACACTATAATTTGAACACTCGTCCAGAAATACACCAGCCAGCCTTTAGAAACAAAAGAAAGTACATAACATACAAAAAATACAGCAATCATCAAGATTCCCGAAACGACTTGATAGGTAGAGGAGGAGCGAAATATAAAATAAAACGGTAGAATGTAAAAAACGACCCATACATAAGGGGATAGACCTGTGCTTTTATGAAAAATATGATGCCACTTTTGCATGACCGCTCTCCTTTTTACCATACATTACTCTCCTTATTCTAGCACAAATTCAGTGAAAATCTGTTGATCCACTATCCAAAATAGAAAAAGATTAGAGCCACGAATAATATCTCCGGCTCTAACCTTTCTCTGTACTCCTATTTTGTTCGAACCGATAGTTATTATTCGCCTTGGAGTCTAGTCTTATGAACTTGCAAGACTTCTGCTGCTACCTTAGGTTTGTTTAGTCTCGACTTCATCTGTTTAAAGCTGATGAAGCTCTTATTCTCTTCATCCCAAAGACGGAAGTGTAGAGCCTTCAGGCTAGAACTAAGTGTTATAGTCGTCGCTTTTTGCAATGGTGGCGTAGCATTATGTGCTTTTTCTAAATTATAGTTGGGTACCTTTGGACTTAAATGATGGACATGGTGGAACCCGATGTTCCCTGTAATCCATTGCAATAGCTTAGGTAGCTTGTAATATGAGCTTCCCTCTACTGCAGCCATAACATAGCTCCACTCCGATTCATTCTCGAAGTAAGAATCCTCGAACTGATGCTGCACATAGAACAACCATATTCCGAGAAAGCCGGATACAAAAGCTATTGGCAATTGCACCATGATAAAGGCTTGCCAGCCGATCGCCCATATAAGCAAAGCATAGAGCGCTGCAATAGATACGTTTGTTAAATAGGTATTCATCCGTTCTTTACGTCTAGCGCCTTTAGCATTAAAGCGATACTGAATCATAAACACAGCAATAGGTCCAATTCCGAACATCACGATCGGATTACGGTAAATCCGGTAATACAGACGTTTCCAGAATGAAGCTGCTTCATATTCGTCGACAGTCATAATCCATATATCACCGATCCCTCTTTTATCGAGGTTGCTGGAGCTGGCGTGATGAATGGAATGACTATGCTTCCACTGCCGATAGGGAACAAGCGTTAATACACCTGTGATCGTTCCGATAATGTCATTCGCTCTACGATTCTTAAAGAACGAACCATGTGTACAGTCATGGAAAATAATAAAAGTTCGAATTACAAATCCTGCTGCAGGAATGGCCAACAAAAGGGTAAGCCAGTAGGAAACGGATAAAGAGAAATAAGCTCCGCCCCATAACAGCACAAGTGGCCCTAAAGTATTAATGAGCTGTCTTATGCTCGCATTGCGGTCGTTTTTTTCGTAAGGGGCTACACTCTTTTTAAGACTGGAGAGCTGTGATGTCTGTTTTGTAGTCATCTTTTATCGTTTCCTCCTTGATGTGTCTGGCTAAGGATCTTTTCATCTAATCTCAGTATAGAAGATGAAGCGTCATCCTATAAGTCATAAACATCAAGTGAAGAGTATGATAAATGTCATACTTATGCCCTGAATTTCCCCCTTTTACTATATATCCATGTGCTTTTTCGTTAATTAACTTGCCTCGTATGCTCTTCTCGATATTCCGTAGGTGTCTGACCACTAGCTTTCTTAAAGACCTGAGTAAAATATCTTGGGTCCTGATAACCAACAAGCGGAGCGATTTGATACACCTTTACATTACTGCTCTGCAAAATATACTTCGCCTTCTCCATTCGACAATGAGTCACATACTCCAAGAAGGTATAGCCTGTGAGTTGTTTGAATAAAGTACAAAAATGACTGACACTAAGATCGGCAAGTTCCGATACTTCTTCAATACTTAAGTCCATATGGTAATTACTCTCGATGTAACGTTTCGTCTTCTCGATGGTGCTGCGTGTGTCCTCTCGATTCACGGGTTTACTTCCTTGATCCAATCGCTCCACAAATTCTTCCTTCAGAGCAGATATCATTTCACTCAAGGTACCGAAATGGTGCAGCTTGCTTAGTAATCCATGTAAAGACCAATCCGAGTTTAGATTCAAATGTTCAAAATGCCTGTATAGCACAACAACCAACTCCACAAGAAGACGTTCTGCAATCTCTTTAGGAATGACTTGCGCTTCAATATATAGTGCCATATCATCGAACAAAGATGACATTCGGTTTCTATTTAAAGTACGAATGCTCTCTATCAGTGAGGTCTCCAGTTCTTTAGGATACTTTACTTCTTTATTGCCTGGAAATGTTGTTTCCTCATCTATAAACACCCCAGCAAGACCAGAATAGAAACGTTGATACAAAGCCTTCGCAGCCAAAGGATATACCGTACTTAATTGATCAATACCTTGTGTACAGCGACTGATTCCTACAGAGCAGCTTAGCTTGGAGTACCTTTTGATCCCAGAAATCAATTGTTCACCAAGTTCTCTTCTACTCGCACTTAAAGATCCAGGAAAGAGCAAAACCCACTCTCCGTTATGAAAAGGGAAGACCGTAAGCACGCCATGCTCCAGCGACCACTCTTCAACAATATTACGGATTGCAAACAGCCACAGTCGTTTTTCTTCCACACTCCACTGCCCGGTAAGCACAGAATAATCATCCAATTGAACAACCGCCATAAAATATCCGCTCTCAAGTTCACTGTTCTCCAGCCATTTCAGGTGCTCCAGCGGCCTTGCATTTCCCAACGTGATTTCAGCAAACATCCGTTCACGAGCGAGCACAGATAGCATCTGCACGGAATGAATCATCTGATCGTTCTCTTTTTGCTCATCCAGCCTCATTTTCGCTCGGTGCAGCATTTCAACCAGTTCGTCATGATCGATGGGTTTCAGTAAATAATCAAAGGCTCCTTGACGCAAAGCTTCTCTCGCATATTCGAACTCCCCATATCCACTTATAAAAATAAATACCAGCTTAGAATTCCTTGGTAATACTTCCTTCATCAAAGTGATGCCGTCAATCACAGGCATGCGGATATCGCTAATTATAATATGCGGCGTAATTTCATCTATTAGGCGGAGGGCCAATTCTCCATTTCGAGCCTCTCCCACAATCTCCATCTGCAGATCATCCCATGGAATAGCCACCTTAAGACTACGAAGAATAATCGGCTCATCATCTACGAGAAGTACTTTATATTTCTCTTGTATCTCATCCATTTCAGCACCTCCATGCTTATTGAACATTTGAGTTTTGGATCAGATTCCAGTATTGCAACGATGATCCCTGCACTTGCTTTAAGGCTTGATCCGCAGACATTTCTTCGTTAATCATTTTTTCGATGACACTTAGGAACGTTTTCTTAACCTCAGGTGATAACACATTATCGTAAGGCACAAAGCTTTTGCGGTTCTCTTCCATCATATCCATCACTTGCGCGAATACCGGACCGGTCTTCTCCGGATCAAATGCAATACGAATAGACGGAATTCTTAGTCCCTCATATACAATTCGAGTCTGAATTTCCTGTGTGTAAAAAGCCTTCAAAAGATCCAAAGCGGCTTCCCGTTTAGCTCCATTTAATTCGGATGAAAGACCAATGCCTATAGTGTAGCCTCCCGCAATTGAAGGCTCCTCGCCTTGCTTCAAGGCAGGAAATGGAATAACACCTACCTCATTCTGAAAATCAGCTGGAGCCGCACTACCAGAAAATAAATTGATATCCCAGTTCCCGTTTAAATACATCGCAGCCTTGCCGCTTGTATACAAACCGACTGCATTTTCTGTCGATAGATCATTAGACTGGGGACTAAAAGCACCCTCTTTTATCCATTGCTCCAAATGCTCAAACGCTTTTAAATAAGACTCATTCTGAAAGCTGGCTTGATCTTCACCTGTGATCAGCTTCTGGATCAATTCGGAACCAGCATAACGATCCATTAAATAATGTGCAAAAATCCCGGCAGGCCAACGATCCTCGTTCCCGAGTGCAAACGGAATGTATCCTCCGTCCTTGAGCTTCAGTATGACATTATCGAGTTCTTGAAGCGTTGTAGGCGCCTCGAGACCAAGTTTGTTGAATATAGTTTTATTGAAGTATAGCGGTTCAGCATTCCCTTCGATGGGCAATCCATAAATATGGTTATTAAAGGTCCATAGATGCAGATCCTTAAATTGATTGGATAGACCGTTCTCTCGTACAAAATCAGTCAGATCAACCAGGCGATTAGAGCGCACATATGGTTCTATTTCAGCTCCGCCAAATAAGACAAACATATCAGGTGGCGTGCCTGTAACCATCTCGCTTTTCAGCTTTTGCTCACGGTGTATCGTCTGGTCAAGTCCTTCAAAATTAACCTTCACATTCGGATGTGCAATTTGGTATTTATCCACAATCTCTTCAAAGATAGCCAGCAGTGGCCGATCATGCTCTTTAATCCAGAAATGACGGAAAGTCAGCGTTATTTTTTCTGGTGAATTATCTTCAATCGGTTCGTGATCTCCTAAAGTAATAAATAAAACAGCGCCAGTTATCAGCACTAGATAAATCCACATCCAGCCCCACTTCAACACCCATTTCATGTCAAACTCCCCCTATTTCCATCTGATGATCGATTATGGCAGTATTTTTGGAATTCGGATTCGAATCGTCGAACCAAATCCAGGGGAAGAACACACAAGTAAGCCGTATGGGCTGCCAAATCGGATATTCAGGCGTTCATGTACATTCTTAAGCCCTACACCGCTATCACTGTATTTTTTATGTCCGCTTCCCTCGTTATCCCATAGATTCATCATTTTCGCTAAGTCGAATCCCGGGCCGTTATCTTTTACGATAATGATCATATCCGTACCCATTTCATAGGCTGTGATTTCAATGATTCCAGGGTCCTCCATCGGCTCAATCGCATGATACAATGCATTCTCTACAATGGGCTGAACGATCAGCTTTTGAGTCATAAACGTTCTAAGACCTTCCGAAAGATTTATAATGTATGAGAATTTATCTTCAAAACGGAACTTCTGAATATCCAGATAATGGCGAACATGCTCGAACTCCATTTGCAGCGGTATCAGCTCTTGATTCTGACTAATACTGATTCGCAGCAGCTTGCCGAGTGAAATGACCATTTTACTAATGTCTTTATTACCTTGCAGCACAGCCATCGAATTAATTGATTCGAGTGAATTATAAATAAAATGAGGATTAATTTGCGCCATTAATGCCTTCATTTCTGCTTCCTTCTTCCGGCCCTGCTCCGTCTGCACCTGCTCAATCAACTCGTTGATCTGTGTACTCATCCGGTTAAAACCATCAATCAACAAATCACTTTCATCGTCCGCACGGTATCGTGTAGTGATAGGTGTAAAAATCCCCTGCTTCACCCGCTTCATCCCGTTGACCGCGCTGTTAATGCTATAAACGAGTCTTCTTACAAAATATCGGTCAAATAAAATAGCGGATAACAATGAAACCGTACCCAAAATAATCGCAATGTTACGAATCGATATAGATTCCGAAGAGATTAGATTCATCGGTGTAATCGCTGCCAAATACCAGTCTTTATTATGTGAAGGAAGGAAAGTGATGAGTGATTTTTCCCCCTGATAGTTGTCGATGTAATAGTTTTGTTCCTTGGCATAATCATTTTCTAAAAAAGGGAACTCGGTGCGCTGCCCAATATGTTCACCGGATTTGTTAAAAACGATATTCCCTAGCTTGTTCACTAGTAAAATATCACCCTTCTTCAGAGTTGCTGCTTCCCAAAAAATCTGATCCAGTAAATCAGGTTTAACATTAACGACCAAATAGCCGATATCTTCAAGAGAATAATAATCTTTAATCACTCTGGCTTGTACTAGTACCGGGTGACCGGATAATGCCGAACCATTCTCTCCGGGGCCAGACCATACAGGGCGCCCCTCAGCGCTTTCCATCGCATTAAACCAACTCTGCTTCTTCATCTCCTCAAAAGACATCGGCGCATTGTATTGATAAAGCAGCCGATCTTTACTATATAAACTAAATGAAGTAATCATCGGATGATTAATGAGTAAATTGTTGAGTTCCTGCTTGCGGTCATAGGTGAGCACAAAGTTAGTCTGCTTAAGCGATTGTTGAATAACCGGTTGTGTGATCGCAGCATTTGTGATTGAGGAGATTTCACTAAGTGCAAATTTGAGCTTTCGATCTGTTTCGAGCAATGAAACCCAGTAGAAGTTACTTGATTTTTTCTCCATAGCGTTAGAAAAATTAACGTATGTTACGATCCCCATTAGTATCACCGGAATAAAGACGAGAAGAATAATAGCGAACAAGATTTTACGGCGGAGCTTCATGGTATTCCCCTTCCCCCAGCTGTCTCTGTCCTCTAGTATTCTTCACGAAACCGCCTATTCCCTTGTAAAGACAAAAAGTAAGATCAGCTCTTGATAGCTCCTGAAGTAAGTCCCGCAATCACCCAGCGACTAAATAACAGGAATACGATCAGCAGCGGCAAGGTTGCCGTAAACGTAGCTGACATAATCATTCCATAATCCAGACCGTCGCGATTGGAGAATAACTGCTGGAGCGCGATTTGTATCGTAAAATGCTCTTGATTCTTTAACACAACCAAAGGCCAAAAGAAATCATTCCATACGGTCATAAAATTCAGTATGCCTAGTGTAGCCATAGCTGGTGTAATGACTGGAATGGCAATGTTCCAGAAGATCCGGAAATGTCCCCCGCCATCGATCCGTCCAGCTTCGATCAGTTCCGTATGTACAGCTGTAGAAATGTACTGCCGCATCCAAAAAATCCCGAAGGCATTAACCATAGCCGGAACAATCAGCGCCTTGAAAGAGTCGATCCAGTGGAGCTTGGCCATAATAACGTAAGTAGGTAACACACCAAGCTGCTGGGGTACAAATAAAGTGGCAATTACAAAGTAGAACAGAATATTTTTAAACGGGAATTCATATTTAGCAAAAGCATAACCAGCCAGTGTACAGAAAAATACGACCGAGATGGTTACCATGGACGAGACGAATAATGAGTTACCTAGCGCTTGAAAGAAATCTGTTTTATCTAGTACCCGCTGGAAATTGTCAAAAAACTGGTTCCCAACCGTAAGCAAAGGTGGAACATGGAAGACTGCACCCCTATCGTTTGTGCCAACCACAAACATCCAGTAAAAAGGAAAGATGGACACGAGCGCACCAAGAATCAGTAGGAGATAAAATCCAACTTTTCCGAAAATCCCAAGATCATCCGGATCTTTTTTAAATAGACGCACTGTACTCACGCTTTACCCCCTCCTGTATCTCCACCCATGCGGCTTGAGACCAGCATATTAAGGACAGAGAATATAATCGTGACCACAAATAGCAGAACTGCTGTAGCCGCCGCCGTACCGAAGAATCCATTGCGGAATGCCTCGCTGTACAAATAAGTAACCATAGTAATACCTTCCTGACGAGTAGATCCCGTACCTGATTGGCCCAGGAATACATAAGGCTCAGTAAACAACTGCAAGGCACCTATGGTCGACAGTAAAGTGACGAATACGATAAAAGGTTTCAGAAGTGGCATTGTAATGAAGGTGAATTGTTGTCTTCTGTTCGCCCCATCAATTCGAGCCGCTTCATATAGATCTGTAGGAATACTTTGAAGTCCTGATAGAAAAATAATGGCATTGTACCCTGTCCAGCGCCACATCACCATGGTTGAGATCGCGATTTTGACTCCCCACCAGCCAGAGTTGAAGGCCATACTATCAAGCCCTAGTCCGTTAAGTATCCAGTTGATCATTCCGTTGTTCCCAAACAACGTACTAAACACCAGGGTAACTGCAACGATAGACGTAATATTCGGCATGAAAAAGAGTACCCGGAATGTTTTCTTAAACCGAGTCATTCCTGAATTCAACAAAACGGCAATCAAAAGCGCCAATAGGATCTGCGGAACCGTTCCGAGCAGCCCCATTATTAAGGTGTTGCTAAAAGAAATCCAAAAGGTAGGATCACTTGTGACCAGTTCATAGTTTTTCATCCCTACGAATTTCATAGGGTTCAAGGCGTCCCATTTAAAGAATGAGAGGTAGATCGTAAAGAAGATCGGATATAGTCCAAATATCGAGAACAGAATAAAAAAAGGAGAAATGAAAGTATACGCAGTGATGCGGCTCCTTCTTTGTTCAGTTAAAAACGGGCGTTTGCTCTCGGCATGCGGACTCGAGATAACAGGTTGTGCCATGTCACACCTCCAGGTAATCGAACGTATCAAGCAAAAACGTCTTCGGCGTCCTTATTAGGACGGTAAACGTTTATGAAGTATTGCGTGAAACTAATAAATTCTAATAATTAAATCCGAATTCACAGAGAATGCTGTTCTCCATGAATCCGGACCTTTCAGACATTGCACTCTTTCTGTTGGAAGTCTTAGCTGCGTTCAGCTAGTTTCTTCGCTTGTTTAACAGCTTCATCCCACTCTTTGGCCGGATCAGCCTTTTTCTCCAACACGTTTTTCAGTGCATTTTTGAAGAAGGTATCGGTTTGGTCATGAAGTGGACCGTAGTACACAGGTTTTACACGATTAGCTGCTTTACCAAATTCAACTGCGGTTTGTTGACCACCGAAGAATTCATCCTTGAAATCTACGAATGCAGGATCTTCGTACAGGGCAGGAATGGAAGGCATCAGCCCTTTTGTCTTGAATGATTCCAGTTGATTATCCTTGTTATCCATCCAAGCGATGAAATCATAAGCTTCTTTCGAGTGTTTGCCCTCTTTAGGCAGTGTCAGGAACGAACCACCCCAGTTACCAGCACCTTCAGGAAGCTGTGCGATTTTCCATTTTCCAGTAGTATCTGGAGCATTACTCTTAACATTTCCCGCCATCCAAGCCGGTCCCATGACGACTGCAAAAGATCCATCGTTCATTCCTTGGCCCCATTCTGGAGACCAGAGCATTAGATTGCTGATCCAACCTTCTTGGATACCTTTAACCGTAAAATCATAAGCTTTGCGAACTTGCGGGTTGGTGTCTCCGATAAAGCTGCCATCCGCTTTGCTGAAGTAGATTTCATCCGCGGATTGGTCACGCAATGCGTTAAAGGTAAGATCTGTAAGATCTACAAAAGGCTTACCTGTCTTTTCTTTAAATGCTTTGGCTACAGCAGCGAACTTGTCCCAAGTATCAATGGCCCCGCCGAATCCTTCCGGGTCACTTGGTAATCCTGCTGCTTCCGCCAAATCTGTTCTGTAATAAACAACGGTCGGACCGATATCTGTAGGTAAACCCAATTGGAAGCTGCCATCTACTGAAGAGGCTTGTTTCCATTTCCAATCCAAATAGTTCGCTTGAATATCTTTAGCACCAAGATCATTCAGGTTATAGAATTTATCCTGTGCATTGATAAAACGCTCCATGAAACCGATTTCAAGTTGGAAAATATCAGGTGCTCCCGATCCAGCAGACAATGCTGTGGTCAAATTATTATGATGAGCCGTTTGGTCACCCGTATTTTGAACCTTGATCGTAACGTTAGGATGTTCCTTCGTGTACTCCTTCGCTAGATCCTCATAATTCACGTTCCCGAGTGTCCAGAAAGAGAGTTCGATTTTCTCAGCAGGCTCAGTACCCTCATCTTTTGTTGGTTCACTTGTGCTTGCTGCGTTGTTACCTGTATTTTTATTTGATGCGTTGTTCTCGGCGTTGTTGCCTCCGCATGCTGCCAGTGAACCTACGAGCATGATAGCGACTAACGAAAGCGCCAAGTGTTTTACTTTATTCATTCCCCTGTACCCCTTTCAAAGGTTTCTCTTACAAGATTTAGTCTACAGGGTTTATATTCTTTTTTTGAGGAGGCAAACTTCCGATTTATGGTGGAAATATTTCTGATTCAATAAAAAAGCCCTCATAAGAGGACTCAAAGTTCATTACCATAAAATTTGTTTTCCCCACCAGGGTAGGACATTGTTAAGAGACTACGAATATGTCCGCTACAGCTAACAGACCACATCCACTAGAATGTGGTCTTAACATTTACTTCGTATCTTTGACCTCAGGTCCTCCTTAAATAAATATTTCATACAGACCTATGCCTACTAATAACAATCCACCGATAAGATCAGAATGTTTGCCTAGCCAAGTTTTGGACATTCGATTCCCGATTTTCATTCCGGCAGCCACAGTGATAAACGAAAAGGCACCCACTGAGATCGCTGTGAATGTTGCGTTCACGCCGCTGATCCCTGCTCCAAAGCCTGTAGCAATACAATTGATAGCCAGCGCCACACCCAACCACACCGATTCTTGCCATCTTAATACATGACGATAGCCATTATGTGTAGAAGATGTGCTGAGGACGTTACTCTCTATATCCATGCTTACACTTGAAGTTGGTTTCTTATACACCGCTCTAATGCTCCAGATTCCCATAAACAGAATCAAGCAGCCACCGATGGCATTTCCATTCGCTTCAGAAAAATATCCTGACACATACTCACCTGAGGTTATTGAGATATATGTAGCCAGCATCGACAGAATAGCAATGATCAGATTTGAAAATGGGGTAATTCTTGTGGACCGTGCGCCAAAGGAAACGCCTATTCCTAAGTTATCCAAATTTGAAGCCAGACCAATAATAATGATGGAAAGCCAGTGCATATTTAAACCCCCTTAGTACAGTCATAACTATGTTATGTCTGAAGTGGGCGCATAGAATTTTGTCCAAATGTGTTACTCATAAATTGTTCATTATCATCACTTATGTTGGATTTCTCTTGCTTCCACAGGTATACTATTTTTATTTCTAACTTCATTACATGATCAAAAGGAGTTTAATATCTATGCCGATAAACCGCCCGCTGTTTACAGACAGTGATTTCCAAGAAGCCGTTGACCGAAAATTACCTGTCCGAGTCTTTCAGGACGATCATTTGGTGAATTCAGGAGCAACCGTTGTCCGCTTCACTGATTTCGATGTCGTTATTCAGTCCAGAGTTAGTGATCTGACTTACTACTCCCGTAAGAACTGCCAATTTTTTGAGGTTAGACCCTAAAAAAAGCCGGAATGCAGTGACCCTAAGATCACTGCATTCCGGCTTTTTTCAACAGACATATGTAGTAGCTTTTTACTTAATGATTCTGTATTTGCCATACACTTTCATTTTCTCATCTAAGACTTCCTGAAAACTCTGCTTCTTCTTATTAGATCTCTCTTGCTTAGGATTGACCACGGGCTGAGGTCTAAAAAACTGATGATTGTAAGCCATAAGATTATGTACCATCACATTCATTGAATTCCAACCTCCTTCCGTGTCGTTCCTGAAATTTCTATTTTCGCTTAATTGCATATGGTTACTTACCCAGCTTCTCCAAAGTTTAATCACTTTTATGACTTTCTGTTTAAATAAATTTAAATGATCCCTTTTTGCTAAGCGCTAAATACCTCTTTGTAAATCACGAAGGTCTCTCCACGAAATAAGTTTGATTTGCTCATTATTAATCACTTGCTTAATCTCAATATCATTTAGAAGAAGATACTCCAATTCTCTTTCTGTATAACATTCCGTTATCGCTATTAACTGCTCTGTTTTTTTAGAAGGATGTATAGTTAACTGGGATACTCCAGGTTTTAGATTCTTTAATAGATCAGTTAATCTCCTTTTCATTTTGCTGTACTCAGCAGTGGGGTTAAAACAATATGGAAGAGAAACTATATCATCGATTAATAAAATCCCCCTCTCTTTTGCTGAAGAAATTCTTTTTTGAAACAATCTCAATTGATCATTATTTAAAAATGGTTGGTCTAAGATCCTACTAGGTAAATTAAAGGGTAGTTGGTACTTTTCACATAAATCAAATGTTATTTCTATAAAATCTCGCCCTGTGAATAACCCCATAATGCTTCCACCATGACTATCCAGATGAGTTGGATCAATGCCTTGTACAATTGCACTTTGGATCTGCGATTCCATCTCTAATTTAACCTCATTAGCAGCAGCGTTTCTTTCCAGAAGAGTGGCATCTTGATGAAAATATCCTTCCGCCGTAATTAAACTATTTAAATTTCTTTCTTTGAATACTGGTTGATACAGATGTTTCTCACCGCTTGTTAAAGTTAGATGAATTCCAATATTCTTTATCCCTTTACTATTGACAATCTCCATTGCTTCATTTGAGTCTGGGCAAGGGATCATAATAGATGTGGATGTTATAGCTTTTTCTTCAAATAAGTTAACAATAGCTTCATTAGTTCCTTTAGTTATTCCAAAATCGTCGGCATTAATAATTAACAAACGGTCGTCAATCGCAAAACCTAATTTTTGAATCATAAACCTTCCCCCTATTAATGAATGATTTTTAAAAAAAATAACAATAAGGACGCAATCACCGTTAAGTGTTTGCGTCCTTATTGTGTAAACCGTTCATTTGCTCCCAATAGCAGTGGAAGCCTAGAATCTAACGCTGTGAAGGAAATCTAGCGTTCCCATTCCCTTTATTACTATGATCAACTTGACCTCTCATCAGTTCAAGCAAATATTCGGGATCAGAGTTCATATCTAACATTTCCAACGCATTTTTTGGAGCAAACCCTTCACTTACACTATGAGAGATCATGGCTAGCAGCGGATTAAAATAGCCTCTAATATTCAGCAGTCCAATAGGCTTCTGATGAATCCCAATCTGCATCCAGCATAGGATCTCAAATAACTCATCAAAGGTTCCAAGACCACCCGGCAGGGCAATAAATGCATCGGCCATACCGCTCATTATCGCCTTACGTTCATGCATACTAGAAACCTCAATCAAATTCGTCAGCCCAGAATGCCTGATTTCATCTTTAAAAAGATCCACGGGCATGATACCGACGACTTCACCACCATTTGCCAACACTCCGTCCGCCACCTGTCCCATAAGGCCATTTCTTGAACCTCCGTAAACCAGCCTACATCCTTGTGCAGCTATATGATAACCCAATTCTCTAGCCATTTCCGTATATTCTGAGTTAAGACCTGGATTCGATCCGGCGAACACACATACTGTAAAAGCCATACCTATCACTCCAGACTGGTTATTATGGTTCAATACAGATTAATTCACTTATTGTACATCAATAAAATAAATAAAGTGTTAAATGAAAGTCATCTTTTTGTATGTAACGTTAATTGGTACAATGTACTATTCCACTCAGCAGTAACACCTAGTACCTTAGCCAAAGCTGCCGCTGGAACAAGTGAAGTGTAACTTACTTTAATGGCTCCCTCTTTAAAAGTGATTTTCTTCCCTTCTTTCCAGAGCGTCATTTCTCCCTCCCATGAGAGTGTGTAGCCAAGACTTTCCGCCACTTCCCTAATCGGTACTTTTACACTTCCATCTATAAAAATAGCAGACTGTACGGAGTCGATTTTCTTCCCATCAACAATTACCGTAACAGGTTTCAAAATAGGAGATAAAGTAAAAGGACGTGAATCAACTGCGCTAATTCCGAGTTGTCCGAACATATTCGTCCCCCAAGCCACGGCAGTTCCATCCTTCAAGACTGCATACTTACTATTCTCACCGCTAGCAAAAGAAACCGGATTGCTCAAGCCTTTAATTTGCTTTGGCTGAGTGAAGACCCATTTGCTGTCGGTTACATTAGTAGTACTCCATGTCCACACGGTGCCATCTTTCTTAACCGCTGCAAAGCCGCCTAAATCCAGCGTAAGTTTAGAGATCTGTTTTAAGGCTGTGATCTTTTGCAGACCCTGCATTAAGGTACCAGCTTCCCATACCCAGTATTCCCCTTTTTTATTAGCAGCAAGATTGAATCCATTTTTCGTCTGAACGGATACAATATTCGAAAGACCTGGCATCTTCTTCATTGTGATTTCATTATAATTATTGCTGTCAATCGTTCCCCAGACGCTTCCACTTTCGGTTAAAGCCAGTATACTCCGATCACTCATTGAAACGGACTTCACATGGTATAAATCCTTAACTGCGGTCGGTTTCTTCACCGCTTGTGTATTTTCTATTTGCGGGTTAGCGCTCCAAGTCCACAGGGTACCGTTAGTTCGAATCGCGGCCTGATACATACTGTTCCCGATCCACTTTACCTCACTTAAGCCCTGCACCTTCGTGGCAGCAGGCAGCTCTGTGTATCCTACATCAGAAGCGTCTGGAGGACTCCACTGGAGTACGCTCCCATCCTTTTTCAAAGCTAAAGTATTGTATAGTCCTGAGGTTACACTAACTACATCCGTCATCCCCGAGATCACCTGAGGCAGCATAACCCTATGATGTTTGGAGCTTGCCCCATTTCCAGCTTCCGCTGCACTCTTGTACTGATAATCTCCCCAAGCCGTAACCGTTCCATCTTCCTTCAACGCTACAAAATAAGCCCCACCGATCTCTAGCTGCTTCGTATGTTCAAGCGCTGCGATACTGTGTGGAGTAATCGTCCATCCCTCTGGTCCTGCTGTTCCATTCGCAAACTGTCCAAACATATTACTTCCCCAGGCCCAAACGGTTCCGTCCTTTCCCAATGCAAAGGAGCTGCCACCCCAAAAACCAGGCGCAGCAACAATCTCCTTAATTCCGCTCAGCTTAGCAGATGATGGAGCTGCATTCGCTTGTGGAACTGACACTGTAGCCATTAAAGCAGAACAAACAACCAAACTAAACAGTCGTATCTTCCTTGCAAATAAGTTCATCTTGTTTTTCCCTTCTTATGATATTATTGTAATTATTATTCATCTTACACTAAGACGGTATAAAGCTGTTCAAAGTTGTATTATTTTTAAATCCCGGGATTCAGATTGCTTTGATTTATGTTATAATTACGCTGCTTTAGATCTAGTCTTTTCAATCGCAATACCGGAACCAAATGATTATGGAGGGAAGTTATGCTTAAATTTATTGGTGTTTTACTGCTCTTCAGATTAGTGGGCAACCCTTTTCTGGCTATATTCATCCTGCTTCTTATCTTATATTTCTTGGATCGACGATATGTGGGCATCTTCCCCAGTATTACAAAGCCCTTCAAAAGAATGCGTCAAATTTCCAAGCTGCGTACAACCATTTCTTTGAATCCTAATGATGTCTCATCCAAATTTGATTTAGCTCGGAGTTTGGCTGAACGTAAAAAATACAGGGAATCAAAGGATCTCCTACTCCAAATCGAGGACCGTTATGAACAATCTGCTGAATATTGGGTAGAGCTTGGACATGTGAATCTAAAGCTGGGCGCTTTGGAGGAAGGCGAAGCACAGATGCTTCGAGGTCTGGAGATCAACAGTAAGGCCCGATATGGACAGCCTTATCTTTGGTTAGCTGAAACTTTTCGCCATACGGATCATGATAAAGCATTACGTTACGTTACTCAGTATCAAGAAATCCAGTCTTCTTCCTCTGAGGCGTATTATCTAGCCGGCTCTATGTATAAAGCACTTGGCAGATCAGAAGATGCGAAACGAGCGTTCGAAGAATCCACCGCTGTTTATCGTTCACTGCCGAAATATAAAAAACGGCAAGAACGCGGTTGGGCGTTACGCAGCTTTTTCGCCAAGATGAAATAAACTTTAAAGGCTTCTTAACCTAAAAAATACGGAAACCATTTCTAATGACCAGAAATGATTTCCGTTTTTTTATAATCTATTTGAAATTAAACGGTGTATTGATGTTATTCGTTATTTCGTTACTAATTTCCAGAGTGATAATGCCGACTCCGGATTCCAGTTGTTATCACCATAACTTCTAAATGTCACTCGAGCTTCATAAAGGTTACCCTTGTATTCAACTTTTGTTCCAACAATATACAACCCGGATGCATTCCAAGCTGCTACATCTGGTAATATGGGTTTCACAAGGGTTGTGACTGTATACAAAGAGCTCTTGTCTGAAATATTACCAGCAGCGTCTACAGCTCTCACATAATAATTGTACGTAGTGGAAGCTTGTACCGTTAAATCCGTAAAGGAAGTTTCCTTGGTTTGGGTCAGTTTAACACCATCCCGATATACAACATAATGATCAACCCCTACATTATCTTGGGCAGCGTTCCACATTAGATTAACACTATTGTGTTTCACTGACATGGTATGCAGCCCCTCAACCATCGAAGGCTTCACAGTATCTGGTGTTTCCACTGGGGGGATAACCTCTTCCGGGTTTGGTGTGCTAACAACAATACTATTACTTGAACCTGACGTGTTTCCTGCACGATCCACTGCTACAATGTAATATATATAGATTTTGTCGGATCCTACAGTTATGTCTTTATAGCTCGTTGTTGAGGAAATACCAACTTGTTTCGCATTACCAATGTTCTCACCGCGGTAAATCAAGTAATGATCTACGCCTACGTTATCTGTTGCAGCATCCCACATAAGGTCTACAGTGTCCGATTCTACACTCATCGTGTGTAACCCTGTTACCGTCGACGGCTTCTCTGTGTCTGGTTGTACCCCAGGTCCTAAATCACCGTTTTTTAGATTCACATCAATCACTTGGTAGAAGGCATTCGCAGTATCATCAATATCCCACACCGCCAAAATAACATGATATCCACTGCGGTCAGTTGGGACATTTACTTTATGTGTCACAGAACGCTCAGGCTGTTTACCGCCATTCTCAAAAGTTCCAATAAGCTCTAAATCAGAACGTTTAATCGGTGCATTAGGATTCCAACCTTTTTTCGTAATATAGTAATGCCATTTTGTTGTTCTATGTTGTGCTGTAATATACCAAGTGATGTCATTTAATCCGCCGACCATATCATGTTTAATCCAGCGATCACTTGTTTGTTGATCCAGAATTCCTCCGAACATGCCACCCGCTGATGCTATCTTCCCGTCCGCAGGACCCGCCAATGGGAAGCCCTTTGGTGCCTCTAGACTCTGCGGCTCATATTGAACAGAACCCACATTATTCGCTGCACCAAGCTTCGCACGACTTGCAGGTTCGGATACATAACCGTGTCCAAATGCTTTATCGGTATCGATAATAAGTCCTACTCCGGCAATAACCCCAGCTGTAATAACAAATGGAGCAACCATCTTTGCGATACTGCTGATCTTCATGTTTACTTTCATCATTCATCATCTCGCATTCTAGTTGTAATTTGGAGACCTTGAAAACGAATCCAGAGTTATTATAATTTTCCGAAAACATAATAACAATAACCTAAAGAACCAGACAACAATGGATAAAAGACCCATGACAATTGAACGGATTAGTAGTTCTCCCCGCTAATAATGCCCCATCGAAGCGATTCATTCTACTCAAATAAAGCCAGTCACCGATTCATTGATCGGTGACTGGCTGCAAAAAAAAACTTGTTATGACTTCTGATTTTCATAAATGGGATATAGTCCCCATTTACATATTTAAATCCTGTTTGTTAGCTTCTCCGCTCTCTTTAACTGAGAATGGCCACCAATTTCCTCGACCAAAGATCCGTACCATAACAGGGACAAAGAATGGCAAGAATATTAGAGCATACAAGGCCAATCCCACGAGCACCACTGTTGCAATCTGCATCATCGACAGTACCCCTGAAGGATACATCGAAGCGAAGGTCCCTCCCAAAATAACTACAGCAGAAAGGATAACTGTACCCATATTGCGCATGGCGTGTAGAATCGCTTCTTTTACATCCCAAGTTTTATTTTCGTTAAACCGGGCCATTAAGAAAATGCTATAATCCACACCTAGTGCAATCAGCATAACAAAACTAAAGAATGGCGTCGTCCAGGTAATCCCCTCATAGTGCAGTAGATTAACGAAAATAGCCTCCGTAACACCCAACGCTGAAAAGTAAGTGATCAAAAGTGAAATAATAAGGTATATCGGCATTACGATTGAACGAAGCAGTAACACTAATATGATGAAAATACCGCTCAACATTAAGATTACTGTACGCGAGTAGTCTTCATTAGAAATATTCCGCAAATCGCTTTGACTGCTTGTAACCCCGCTAATAGCTGTTTCAGCATTTTCAAGCTTCGTTCCTTTTACTGCACGATCTACTGCTGCTTGAATATCACCCACACTATCTATAGCCTCTGAGCTGTAAGGATTCTCGGTGAATACCACGTCCAATGTCATCACCTTACGGTCATCAGACAAGTACGTATCAAATACCTGCTTTATACCTTCAGCTTTAAGTGCCTCAGCTGGTACAAAGAATCCGCTCAGCTCTTCATCCTTAGCCGCTTGAATCTGATTCAAGTATTCTTGTGCAGAGCCCAGACCGCTAGTAATTTGCTTCAATCCATCAGCACTATCGCTTAGTCCAGTGGTTAAGGCTCCAATTTGCCCTGTCAATTCACCAAAGCCGTCCGCTAACTGCTTCTGTCCGCCTTGCAATTGATCAAGACCACTTGTGATAGATGGAATCTTATCTACGATCTGCCCTTGACCTGCTGCCGCCTGATCGAGTCCAGATTGCAGTTGACCGATTCCAGCTACAAGCTTAGCTAAACCTTGCGCGAGCGCGGTTTGCCCAGCCGCAGCTTTGGCATAACCGGCATTAGCTTCATTTAAGCCAGTAGCTGCACCTTTAAGCTGTTCTGAAACCTGACCAAGACCGGCTGCTAGCTGCGCTACACCCGTACCACTTTGTGCTACTGTGCCTTTGATCGTCAAATAATTTACATCCTGAACAATTTCCGGATAACTGCTCTCTAAGCCAGCGAAGGAACCGTCCAGGCCTTTTAATGCCTCTGCAACGCCTTGTAGCTGCTTCGGAAGCTGTCCTAGTCCTTCATCCAGCTGGGTTAAGCCGCCGCCGATTTTTTTATAGCCCTCAAGTAACTTCGTATTAGCATCTGCTAACTGTTTAGCACTTGTTGCTGCCTGCTGAAGACCGGCTTTGATTTCTCCGGCACCCGCTGAGCCACTCTTTATCCCGCTCTCAATCCGGGCTAGCCCGGTGCCTAAAGCAACGATTCCGTCTTTGAGGTCTGCTGTGCCTTCTGTCAGTTTAGCACTTCCCGCAACAGCCTCTGTCAGTTTAGGAGCATTATCGCTAAGCTGTTTACTTGCTTCAGACAATCCGGTTTGGATCTTGGTCAGTCCATCGTTACTCTGATCCAATCCATCAGAAAGTGTACCAACCTGATTAGGAATCAAGAAATCACTAATCAGCTCACCTGTTGGACGTGACATGCTGCGAACAGATTTTACGCTATCCACTTTTTCCAGCTCACGGCTGATTTTCTCCGCAAGGCCCAGGTATTCTGAATTGTCCATGCGATCATCATTCTTGATTACGATCTTGCCAGGCATTGATTCCCCTGGTCCGAAGCTCTCCGAAATAATATTGAACCCTTTTACCGAAGCATATTCCGAGCCGATTTCCTCCAAGCTGTTAAAGGACAGCTTACCGCTATAGGTGAGTAAGAAGGGGGCTACGATTACTGCAACAATTAGAAGAGCGGCCCACGGTCTTTTTAAAGAAAATGAACCTGCCCAGCCCCAAATCCGGCTCTCACTATGCTCCAGCTTGCCACGGGAAGGCCAGAATAGCTTTTTGCCAAGCACCGCCATGAAGAATGGAACAATCGTCACAAGTGCCAATAGCATAACTGCAATTCCAACTGCAACAGCTACTGCTGAACGATAAAGAATGAATTTCGATAATCCAATCGCTACAAAACCTACGAACACCGCTAAGCCTGAATAGAAAACCGTTCCTCCAGCTTTACGATAAGTTGCAATAATAGCACTTTTGGTATCTTCTGCGGTCATCATTTCTTCCTTAAAACGGCTGATCAGCAGAATACAATAATCCGTACCAATCCCGAACATGACGGCGACCATAAAGATTTGAGTAAACGTAGATAAAGGAAAATCATAACGATCTACCAAAAAAGCCACGACAGACTGGGATACAATATAGCTGAGACCTACTGTCAGCAGCGGTACAAAAGGCGCTACAAACGAACGAAAAACGACGAATAGAATAAGTAGAATAAATACAACTGTAATATACTCCGACTTCTTTAGCCCTGCTTCTGAGCTTGCGATCATATCTTCTGTAATGAGACCTTCACTGGTCAAATAATGATCTGCTTTAACATCTGTAAGCAATTCATCCACTTTATCTGGCAGCGCAGTAACAGCCTCTCCTTCACCTTTTACGGACAACGCCACCATAATGGTCTTGCCATCTTTGGCAATCAGCGTATCCTTAAGCTCACTTTGTGAAAAAGGATCGGTGATGGAATCTAACTGTAGAACTTCCTTATTCGCAGCCAGCTTCTCAACGCCTTGTTGAATACTTCCTGTTTCTTCTGCTCCGATCCCCTTCGGGTTATTGAATACAAGAGCTACCTGATGGAGTGATTCGCCACCCTTGTCACTTGCCGCTTCCTTCATGATTTCTGCTGCTCTTGATGAAGGGTATCCCTCTGGAACCGTAACCTGCCCCTTCTCACGGACAAGATCTGAGAACGATGGGGCCGTCATCATTAGCACAACCGCTACAGCGAGCCAGATTGCGATGACCGCCCATCTTGCTTTTAAAATCGTCTTCATTGGCTCTTCCCTCCATTGTCATTCTGAATTAAATTCGCCAGTTTCTCAAACATCATGATGAACATCTCAATATCCTTCTTTTCAAAATGAAACAAATACGGGGCCACCACTTCATGTACTTGAGACTCTGCTGCTTCAAATACTCTTTTGCCATGCTCAGACATCGATAAATACACCTGACGACGATCGTTCTCGTCTCGGGTTCGCTCGATAATGCCCGCTTGCACCAGTCTGTTAATTATCGCTGTAATGGAGCTTTTACCCACGCAAAAGGTTTCTGCTAGATATGTAGACGTACATTGTTCCTGAGCATTAATCAGACGCAGAATTTGGTACTGATCATTCGTTGTATCCGCAGCAATACTATCCTTAATTCTTGCCGCTACTTGTCTTGTCACCATCATGTATGCATCCATATAACGGTTAATCCAATGCTGAACCTCATCCTCCAAAGCTTCCTACCTCCAAAAATATAGTTCGACTGTAGAACAGTTTCATTGTCAAACTATAATCCCATTTTTTTCAAAAGTCAACTTACAATGCTGCTGAATCATTTATGATCTGCACAACAAAAAAACAGGCCGAGATTTCATCTCGACCTGCCATTTTATGTCTTCTACATATTTTTTATTCCTCATCCTCTATCTCATCCACTTCATAGACACATCTCAGCGTCTCAATACCTGCTGCATTTTCACCGAGACTGTACACCATGAACCCAAGACTACGGTAGAAATCTGCAGCGATCTCATCCTCTGTTTCTGCTACAAGATAACGCGGCTGCCGCGTAGTAAGCAGCTCCAGAATCATCCCCCGTGCATAACCTTTTCCTCTGTTCTCTGGCAATACAGCAATATGCCGAATATCCAAAGAGCCATCTTCTGTTTCTTCAAAGCCCACGAGACCAAGCAGTAATTCTTCCTCTTCCCACCCGTATAGTTTAAGCCCGGCTTGTTCGCTATACTCAGACGAGGTCTGCTGTAGGGCACTCGGATCATCAATGACCGCATAGGTCAATAGCTCATTCACCTCAGGTGTACCAATGAGGGGTTTAAGATCAATCAACATTCTTCACATTTCTCCTTCTTTGTTACTTTTAAAGCTAATCACTCGAAACAATCCGTAGCCTATCCACACACCTAGCATGTTTAATAGTAAATCATCAATATCGAAGCTTCCCACATGCAGCAGCGTTTGCAAGCACTCCAAAAGCAGTATGCAAGGGACAGCATATAACGAGATCCTAAGCCAAGAAATCGGACGTGTCTTTACTAATGGCCAAAGAAAACCAAATGGAATAAAAACTACAACATTTCCTAGCAGATTCACTAGCCGGTTGATCAGTGATAACCCGTTATCCAAGTTGAAATAAAGTGACACCGTACGTAATGGAACCAGATTGTACTGAAGAGGACCTCCAGTGTGAACTTCACGTCCAAATCCGAGAAACATCCAATAGATAACAGTAGCACTATACAGAGTTAGTACTACCCGTGTCAATCCTTTTAGCGGCCATGAACGGCTAGTTTCTCTAAGTCTGCGGTTAATCAATTCTTAGATTGAGCTTCTATTATTTCGATGCTTCCGTCATGTTTACCGACAATAGCCATCGCTGCAATTCCAATAAATAGGCCGTGATCTACAACACCCGGGATACTTTGGATGGTCAATGCAAGCTTTGGCGCAGATTCTATCTCTTCAAATCGGCAGTCCGCTATGTAGTTGCCATTATCCGTCTTGTACAACTCTTCTCCGTTACGGCGCAACTCGGGTTGGCAACCCAGTTTAGCAAGCTCCGCCACTGTCCACTCCCAGGCGAAAGGAACGATTTCCACTGGCAGTGGAAATTTGCCTAGCGTGCTTACAACTTTACCCTCATCGGCAATCACGATCATCCGAGTACTATTACTAGCTACAATCTTTTCACGAAGCAAAGCGCCGCCGCCGCCTTTAATTAGTTGCAAGCTGTTGTCCAGCTCGTCCGCTCCGTCAATGGTCAGGTCCAGACTATCAATATCACCAAAAGCTACCAGTGGAATCCCTAGCTCTCGTGCTTGTTCCTCGGAAGCGCGTGAAGTAGCAACTGCGGTAATCTTTAGACCTTCACTGACGCGTTCGCCAAGCTTACGGATCGCCCAGTAAGCAGTTGATCCCGTACCCAGACCTACCTTCATTCCATCTTCTACGTATTCTACTGCTTTTTCTGCTGCTAATTGTTTAACATTGATGCTCATATAAATACCCCCATGTTATCCGTTATAAAGATTTATAGTAAACTTGAAATTCCCATAATTCAGTAGGATTCCGGTTAAGCACCGACATCCAATATTTTGCCGTAACAGAGACTATCCGGATCACCGATATAGGGTCCAAACAAATCTATCGGTTGGTAGCCGTGTTTGACGTAAAGCGCAATCGCTTCAGGCTGTTTGATTCCAGTCTCCAATCGGATCTCCCTAAAGCCGGCAGCAATTGCCTGTGCCTCAAGGAATAACAGCATATTAGTAGCTATGCCCATTTTGCGATAACAAGAATCTACATAAAAACGCTTCAACTCCATCGCAGCCTTCTCAGTGCCGATATAATCCAATGGACGAAGCCCGCCGCAACCCACTGGTTTACCGTTCAAGTAGGCGACTACGAAAGTCATTTCTTTTACTTTGGGATCCTCGAAATCGACGACATAGATCGTCTCGTGCGGATAACGCATCTTCAGTTCCTCATCCAGAAACGTAATAAGCTCTCTTAAATCAGCATTCTCTGGGTCAACCACTTCAAAATTCACTTCTGTAACGGGCGGCACTCTATTTCCCTCATTTCTTGTATCCAATTTCGTATTATCCTTCTTGCAGCCGAAAAAATCAATAATCTTCATTCTGCCTTATGTATATTGTAATTTCACTACATCCTCTAAATTTAGGATCATCTCTTTTTCAGCGTGGTTAGCAGCCCTATGTAAGTAAGCTTTATGCGCAATGAATGAATCCGAGGGAGCTGCCGATTTAATGTACTCTAGCACATTACGTTCGACATCAGCCAGAACTAATTCCCCTTTACCCGCGCTAACTCTACATAGATTAATGATAGCCAAAGGCTTATTCACAACTACATGTCCACTGGACTCCACAAAAACTGTGTATTGAATTAAAGGAATTACATCTGGATCTTCCACACTAGCAGTGCAAGATTGGTCAAAAATAGAATACATTCGTGCAGGATTCCGTGATAAAGTTCCTAATTTTTTCTGATTAGATACCAACTTGCTGTTCTGATAGGCCAAGAATCCGGCAACTGACAACACGAGCACAAGCAAAATAACTAATACCGAGTACATTTCATCACGTCCCACCCAATACGCCATAATAACAATACCGATTATATATTATCATGAATAGATGCATAGACCAATCTTATATTATCTTCGATTTAACAAGAGTAAAAGACCCTCAATCTATAAAGTTATTTTGAAATATTCAAAATAACAGTTGAAACTTCGTTTGACATGTCTCATAATGAAAATATGAATATTGTTTGTCAATCCATATGGAAATCAAGGGAGGAAACTTAAAATGAAGTTTTTCTTGGACACCGGAAATATTGAAGAGATCAAACGTATTACTCGCCTCGGATTAGTGGATGGCGTAACGACTAACCCGTCGCTCATCGCTAAAGAAGGAAGATTGTTTAAAGATGTTATCAAAGAAATCGTAGCCATCGTTCCAGGTCCTGTTAGCGCAGAAGTTATCGGTTTGACAGCAGAAGAAATGCTGAAAGAGGCTTACGAAATTGCTGAATGGGCTCCAAACGTTGTCATTAAACTCCCTATGACTGAAGATGGCTTGGAAGCTTGTTATGAGCTTACTAAAAAAGGTATCAAAACTAACGTAACGCTTGTCTTCTCAGCGGCTCAAGGCTTGATGGCTGCAAAAGCAGGCGCAACTTATATCTCTCCTTTTGTAGGACGTCTGGATGATATCGGTGTTGACGGAATGAAGCTGATCAAGGATCTAAAGACTATCCTGACCAACTACGGTATGACTTCCGAAATTATTGCAGCATCCATTCGTAATATTGCACATGTAGAGCAAGCAGCGCTTGCTGGCGCTCACATTGCTACCATCCCAGGTTCGCTTCTGCCAACCCTCTGGAAGCATCCGCTGACAGATAACGGTATTGAACGCTTCCTGAAGGATTGGGAATCCGTACCACAGGCATAAGAAGAGTCTTTTATTCTTTTATCAAGAGGGCTATCCCAGAAGCTATGGAAACGTAGCTTAAGGATAGCTCTTTTTTCCATCAATGGACATTGCCGAAGTCTGACGAACACGCTTTGCCAAAAGGCGGGGATTGATCTTCTCCGTTCCTTTCACACCGGATTCCCCCTTGCTTCCTTTGCTTGGCGTAACTGCAAATAAGGTCAGCAAACCACCGATAGCGCCAACTGTAGCCATCAAAGCGAATAATACCCAATGTCCACTGCTCATCAGCAGCGATACCACCGGCGGCCCCAATGATACCCCGATGAACCGCATACTGCTATAGAGAGAGGTTATAGTTCCACTATTCTCCTTTTCAATCCCTTCTGTTATCAATGCATCCATGCAAGGCAGAACACTCCCAATTCCAACACAGCCTAAACTCATAAATCCAACTAAGAAATAAATGTCTTTATTGAACCCTGCAAAGATCATTGCTGCAGTTAGTAATACCATCCCCCCAAAGCCAAGCCATTTCATTAGCGTTTTGTTCTGACCAATAATCTTTCCTGTTCCATACGAGGACAAACATAACAAGGCTAACGGGACCGCCAGTACATACCCCTTCATCGCCCCATGCATTTTATACTTAGATTCCAGTATCTCTGATAAATAGAATTGAACGCCAAAGGTCACAAACATACAGATACCACCTATGGCAAAAATAGCATACAGCCATCGTCCCTTTTTACGCAAAATGCTCACAATTCCATTTAAAAATTCTCGTATACTCTGTTTCTCAGGCTGCTCCTTTGCTTCCGGCTTTCGAACCAGAAACAAAACTAAGCCAAATGAGATTAGACATAGAACAGGAATTGCGATAAAAGGTGCGAACCAGAGCCATAAACCGAGATAAGCGCCAAGAATCGGGCTGAGTACTTTACCAAACGTATTAGAGGTCTCAATGATTCCCAGACTTTTGCTTACATCCTCTTCTTTCTTGAACAAATCACCAACAAAGGGCAGCACAATCGGAAAAGCACCGGCCGCACCTATGCCTTGTAACAAACGACCGGCCAAAATGACCCAATAGGCACTAATGCCCTTCATAAGCCAAGCCGCCACCACACAGATGATACCACCAATAGCAGCAATGATCAGGCTCGGAAGAATCACCTTTTTTCGTCCATACGTATCAGACAGGTAACCTGCAATAGGGATCATCACAATAGCCATCAATCCATAGACAGTAATCAGCATACTCACCTGAAAAGAGCTAATGCCGAGTTCTTTAGAAATCTGCGGCAAAATAGGCAACAACATGGAGTTACCGAGGGTCATAATAAGTGGAATGGATGCTAGTGCAAACAGATCCCATTTTCTTTCCTTCATGAACTGACCACCTTTGCATTGTTTGCGACTCTCTATATTGTGGTTTGTTCATCCCTCTTTATTCATCCATACAAAAAGACCGTCCCCCGCCAAAGCGAAAGGACGATCTTAAGTTTAGAAGATTATGCTTTACAGTGAATTTGCAATCATGGTCTTCGCGTTTATGGTTGGAAGGAATCGGTTCGGTTCCCCCAGACTAAAAATATGAAGCAAGTGCATGGCCCTAGTGCAAGCTGTATAGAACAATTTACGCTCACTTTCTCTGCCATATCGTTCAGCTGAACCATCGTAGATGATAACAGCATCAAACTCCACACCTTTGGCTAAGTAAGCAGGCAGCACCAGTGTTCCCTTCTGGAAATTCGGTGTTTCCTTCGTAACGAGCCTTACCGGTAGCTTACTATGTAGTTCATCATGAACCCGTGCGCTTTCCTCTGCTGTTTTACAGATGACAGCCACATAATGATACCCCTTTGATTGCAAATTCCGGATATCCATTTCAACTGCATTTAGAAGCTCATCCTCGCTAGATACTACATTTAATTGAGGTTCTTCTCCGCGTCGATTAAACGGCACAATACGTTCCCCGCCAGGAATCATTGCCCGGGTAAATTCCACAATCTCATAAGTGGAGCGGTAGCTACGGGTTAATGAGATCACTTCTGTATTTTCTTCACCATAGATGCTAACTAAACTAGACAAATCGCCTAGCACTTCACCTTGTGCATAAATCGCCTGATTCAGATCACCCAATACGGTCATTTTAGCCCTTGGAAATAAACGGCGCATGAACTCTAATTGGAAAGGGGAGTAGTCTTGTACTTCATCCACAATCACATGACGAATCAACGTGTTGGTACGGAAGCCTTGGCTTAGCTCCTTTAAATACAGGAATGGAGTCGCATCTTCATAAGCCAGCTCGTTCACTGCGATAGATTTTAGCGTTTGCTCACAGATCTCATCCCAGATTTCCGGTAGAGAATTAACACCATTTAGACGTTCCATAAGCTCACGATCAGTAAACAGCGTACTGTACAACCCCTTAACATCCACAAAACGGCCTCGTTTAGTCCACCCGCGCAGTGGTTTTAAGCGTTGGCTGACTACATACCGGGATAACACTTCTTTTTCCGTATCAAAATCATCAAAGCTATCCTGCGTAGCTTTCTTCTTACGTCGCAACATCTGATAAGCACGATGATAATCACTGGAGTCCAATAGCTCAATTTGATCTTCCACCCATGAAGCATTTCTTTCCTCATGACTAAAATCAGCGATCTTCTTCAGCAGCCAACGTGTCATCAGGTCTACACGGTTCGCTAGCTTAATGGCTGGATCATAAGCATAGAAGTGACGTTCCATCTCTTCCTTACTGACGACTGCTCTTCCTTGAAACATTAAGGGTTTGAACATCATGCCCTCATGCTCAAGCATCGTAGCATATCGACGAATCGCATCGAGAAAAGGTACGGATGATTTATAAGCGATGCCTTCTCTGCGTATAGCCACCTCAGGGCCGTCAGGGGCATTCAATAGGCTTTCTGTTTGACTAAAGATATCTTCAAGCTGAAATTCATGTCCCAGACGGTGCTCCAAATACATCTGGAAGGTGGTTTGCTGCATATTTTCTTCACCTAGCTCTGGGAGTACGGTAGATACATAGCTATTAAACAGTGGGTTTGGCGAGAACAAAAGCATTTGATCTGCCTGCAGAACTTCACGGTATTTATACAAAAGATAAGCTACCCGTTGCAGTGCAGCTGAGGTTTTCCCGCTCCCTGCTGCACCCTGTACAACCAGCATCCGGCTTTTATCGTTACGGATAATCGCATTTTGCTCTTTCTGAATGGTAGCTACAATACTCTTCATTCGATCATCGGCACTATGGCTAAGCACCTGCTGCAAAAGCTCGTCACCGATCGTAACACCAGTATCAAACATCACTTCAATAACACCATCAGCTATCACAAATTGTCGCTTAAGATTCATTGTGCCTGAAACTAGTCCACCAGGCGTTTCATAAGCTGCGGGACCAGGTGCTCCGTCATAATATAAGCTCGATATGGGTGCCCGCCAGTCATAGATCAAGAACGTGCCATCATCCTCCATCAAAGATCCAATTCCTAGATATATCTTTTCAGTTTCTCCATTTGGTGCTTCTGTAAAGTCAATACGCCCAAAGTATGGAGAGACGACCAGCTTTTTATATTTTTTCAGTGCCTTGCTTGACTGTAAATGATGGCGTTCGCGTTCATTCAAGATTTGGGATTGTTGGCGAAGACTTGTTGAAGTTTCCCCTAAATCATCTGGACTACTGAAGTTTACCGTTACCTCTTCCCAGAAGTCTTTCCGCATATCCACCACATCACTACGATGGAGTCCGAGCTCCTCTGATAAACGCCGGATATGGGCAGACAAAAGCTTGGTCACTCCGTCAACTCGCTGCTGTTCTTCTTTCCATTCAATTTCATGATTCTCCACTACATTTCATCCCCTTTTGGAAGGTTGATATTTCAAGTGAGGATACTCTTAATAGATGAATCCGGCCCCTCTGGGACCGGATTTGTTAATAAAAATAAGAAGTACTAGTTTCACTCTGAACATAATCCTTAAGCTTATATGTTGCACATCAAAAGGTTATGTTTTATGCTTCACGATCCGTTTCTTTTTCCTCAGTCGCTATACGATTCATTTGATCTGCCACTTTATCCAGGCGTTCTAATTGATACCCGTAATCGTAAATAGCTGCGGCTACAACATACAAACGTAGTTGACCTATTTTCTCCGCATTATACCCTAGGATCGTTGAATTCAAAAATCCATCATTCTCGTCTCCCAAGGGTTCTGATTCATTGGTGTTCGGTTTAAGTTTATCTTCAAATTTCAACAAGATCAGTTGATGATATTTGATTAACTGCTCCAAATGGCTGTCAAACAATGCATCAGTCTCTTCGCTTCGATCCGCTTGAAAATAATGCCGGTCCACAGCCTCAAGAACATCGAAGCCTTTTTGTAAAGATGATAACAAGTTCTTATAGACAACCATCTGTCTAGTCTGACTGTACTTCGCCCGCTTTAGCTGTTTCTGCTCCTCTTCAAACAAAGCATACTTATCCGCTAAAGATTTAATGGACGACTCCAGTGCAAGCTTTTCATCACGAAACACACTTTCCTTCATCTCATGAGATACTGCCGTTCTTAGCAGCAAGGATAGGCTGGCAAAGACGTTCTCAATCTGCTTGATGTACTGTTTACGTGGTTTCGGAGGAACTACTATAATATTGATTAGAAATGCAGAAACAATCCCTGTCAATGTTAATAAGAAACGATTCAGTGCGAACTGCCATTCTCCAGAAGCCTCCATCACTGTGATAACTGTGACTAGCGTCAGGCTAATTGTATCCGCTCGGTTAATTTTCATACTGATCATTATGACAAGAATACAGACTAACCCAACCGCAATTGGACTATTAGATAACAGCATTCCTCCCAGAAGAGCGAGTATCGCGCCCATAGTAGTCGTTGTCAGCTGATCAAGAAAATAACGCCAAGAGCGATAAATCGATGGCTGCATAGCGAAAATTGCTGCGATTGCAGCGCCCACAGAAGATGGGAAATGTAGCAGTTCGGCTAGATACAAGGCAAGCGTGACTGCCATTCCTGTTTTAAATATGCGAGCTCCAAAAGCCAAAAATATCCCCCCTAAAAATTGGCCCACTCTGCAATATGGACATCTGTTAATCCCTCATTCCTCTAATTACCCAAGCCTAGAGTTGATGAATTTTAAGATCATTTAAGCTCTCACTCATGATTCTTTCAGCTTTCAGGGAATACTAATTCAAGTAAGTCCCTATCACATATAACATACGAGGTGAGTGAATGAATAACAACATCAAAAAATTCGCGACTATTACAGCGGTTCTTTTCCTCAGTCTGTCTTCAGCTCTTGCTCCTATTGGGCATGCGTCAGCTGAGAATGTAACTTCCGCTGCACCTGATTCTGGACCCTTGGAAAAAGGTCATAGACCCCCTCCAGGGAAAGACGGGAAATTCAGAGCCGGCGGACATTTCATTATTTTCGAAACAGCCAAGCTGCTTGAGATGGATCGAACAGAGCTAATCAATAGCCTTAAATCAGGCAAAACCCTCCCCGAGCTAGCCCGTGAGAAAAAAGGCTGGACAGAGGAGCAATATATTCAGAAGCTCAGCGAATCCGCAAGTAAGCGGCTGGATCAAGCCATCACCGAGGGACGGCTCACGAAAGAAGAAGCCCAAAAGCTAAAGGCTGGACTTCCTTCTATGCTGAAGAAAAAAATAGGTAAAATGGGTCATTTCCAGGATCGAAAATCTTCGGAACATCATGTGATGAACCCTTAAAATATCCCACTGAATCCTTAACTAATCGACGGGTATCTCCATTCCTTATGAAGATATCCGTTTTTTGTAGGCTTCAAATAGACCGACGGATAACATCAGCCATGCGCCACTCGCAGCAAAACCTCCAATAACGTCGCTAGGATAATGGACTCCCAAATAAATACGACTCCAGCCAATGCCTACGATCATGAATACTGCAAACATTATTAACAGGATCCGTTCACTTCTTCGCGGCAAATGCCGCCACAGTAAATAGGCAATTACCCCATACAAGGAGAAGGCTGCCATAGAGTGTCCACTTGGGAAACTATACCCAATCTCTTGGACAATACGATGGAAATTCGGGCGTTCCCTTTGAAACCACAACTTCATAAGTGTATTCAATAGCTGTGAGCCTAGTCCAACCCATAGGAATAGAATTAGCTCAAGCCGATGTTTCAGCAGAAAATAGAGCAGAGCCATCGTACCGATAGATATTCCAATCGCTACCTTAGAGGAACCAATCAGAGATAATCCTTTCGCAAAGGAGGTCAGCCCAGGTGATTCAGCGGATTGAACCAAATGAATCATATAGTTATCAAATGATGATACCTTATTCATATGAACTAGAATCGCAATAACGACGAAACAAGCAGCAAACCCTATAAAATAACGAAAACCTCTAGACCAGTTCTGATAATAAAGCATAAATACCTCCGTGTCTAATTTTGTGCCTGTCGATCGCATTTCCAGTGAAGCTCTAACCCGTGCTATAATTATAGAGAAATAAATATACAAAAAGATGGAGTGCTGCCAAAGTGGAGAGTCTAAAATTACAGGAACGTTTGTTGAACCAGTTTATTTCCACAAAGGTGCCCGTGACGATTTTCACAACGAATGGTGTGAAAATGCAAGGCGTCGTAACCTCGTATGATGCATTCACAATCACTTTACAGGGTCAAGGTGATGGCAGACAGAATGTGCTATTTAAATCTGCAGTATCCACTATTGTACCTCTTAAGCCCGTCTCACTCAAATAGCTCACAAGCTCATTTCATTTCTTCATCCTCTTTTCAATAATAAAGGGAACACCGGACAACATTTCCGGTGTTCCCTTTATTATTTTCTTAAATTGTCTAATTCACTCTTGTTAATGAGCTTCTTTTATACAGGGAAAATCACAGGCTTCACACATACCGGCTTAGATACCTCGGCTGTATTTCCAGTAAATACGAGACGACCACTAGCTGCTTCAATAGAGAATACAACCAAGTTATTAGCGTCACGATTCGCAACAATCAGATAAGCCCCATCCGGAGTTAAAGAGAAGTGTCGAGGATGCCCTCCACGAGTGGATACATATTCAATTAATGTAAGCTTGGCAGTAGCGGGATCCACCGCAAATACTGCGATATTATCTGCTCCACGGTTAGATGCGTAAAGATATTTTCCATCTATTGAAGTAGCAATTTCGGCACAAGTATTCTCTTCCTTAAAATCCTCAGGCAAAGTAGAAACTGTATCTACAGTGTGAAGAGTACCTGTAGCACTGTCATATGTAAACGATGTTATCGTGGAATCCACTTCGTTTATTACATAAGCTGACTTTCCATCTGGATGAAAAGTAAAATGACGAGGTCCCGCTCCCGGATGAAGCACCGTATCAGCGTGAACTTCTAGTTTGTTCAAATCTCTGTTGATTCTGTAGGACCGAATGAGATCCAGGCCAAGATCAGAAACAAACAGATACTGCCCGTCCGGACTGAAGATAGCTGAATGGGGATGCGGGCGATCCTGACGTTCAGGATGTTGACCGTGGCCGGAATGAATGGCGACATCCGAAAGTTGACTAGCAACTTTTTCTTCATCTAATGTAATCAAGCCTACAGTGCCACCATGATAACTACATACAACAACATATTCATTGTTTAGGTCTCTAGAAATATGACATGTGGTCGTTTGGCCATTACCTGAAGCAGGCATTGTGGCTATTCGGTTCAATTCGCTCAATTTCCCACGCTTAGCATCGATTGCAAAGGTAACGACTTCGCCCTCTTTTCCACCCTCACCATTCGGCTTTTCTCCTATGGCATATAAACGCAGCGCTGTAGCATCCACATTAACAAAGGTAGGGTTAGTTAAGCCCTGAACCAAGTCGATTAATTTTAACGTACCTCCTGCTTCGCCATCGAATTCAAATACCTGCACACCGCTTTCCGTGGCACTTGCATAAGAACCCGTAAACAGCAATAACTTAGTCTGCTTTTCCATCACTATATTCCTCCTTCAAAGTATTGCTATTATATAATTTACAGTTTTTAAACGTTAATGACAAACTATAAAGTAAAAAGTGTGACAAATAGTTCAAAAATAAGGCTTTCCAAGGATTAGGGAGTGTGTTATAATGAAAGCGCTAACATTAGTCTTTTATTAAGTACAAAGGGGGAACATGAATGAGTAGCATCCTGCTGGAAGCCAGAAATGTATACGAGGACTTCGAGGTGGAAACAGACATTCTGTTCTTTAAGGTCGGAGACCATGATTTGGTCATTTTTCACGGCAGAAACTACAACATAAAAAAGAGAATGACTGCCGAGCAATTAAAACGATTGTTATCCAATTCAACTTACTATCATGTGTACGGTGGCTGTTATGTCAATCTGAACAAGATCAGTTCTATCGAAGACGACTGCATTTATTTCGGAGAAAAGGGACTATTCGCTAAAAACGTTCGTGTCCCAAGACGGAAGCAAGAAAGTATTCGTCATCTATTGAAAGGACTGAAGTAAACATCTTATTCCCATAAGCCGGAAGGGCATGTTACCGATGCCAATTCCGGCTTTTTGCTTTTTATTAATAGAAACTTAAAAAGATCCTATCTTTTTTTATACTTTCTTAAGGTTTAGGATCAGGATTTCTGTTAAAGTTGTTAATAGACAAGCAACACCTATATTGAAGGGAGTCATTACTCATAATGGACAAAAAAGATCTGAATGGAAATGAGAACTTAGAAAACAACGGTACTACGGAGGAAGAGTTGAACACTTCCGAGAATACCAATGAAGTAAATGAAGTGGAGGTCGTAGCTGCTGAAGAACCTGTGAATACAGTAAAACAAGAAAGTATTCCGGTAATGAACAAAGTCGGCAGTAACAACAATACAACCCCACCTGCTCCACCAGTTTCTCCTAAAGGTAACAAGGGCTGGATGATTGCCTCGGTGGTTCTGGCTGCGGCACTTATCATTGTACTGATTAAGCCTCCGTTCCAAAAGGACGACAGCAACACAGCTGTTGCTACCGTTAACGGAACTAACATTACTAAAGAACAACTTTATGATAAATTGATCGAAGCTGGTGGAGAAAGCACGCTGCAAGCTATGATTACTACAGAACTCGTTGATCAAGAAGCTAAAAAAGCTAACGTAACCGTTACTGATGAAGACATCAATGCTGAATTAGAAGATCTTAAAGCTCAATTCGGCGGAGAAGCTGCATTTAATGCTGCATTGCAACAAAGCTCAATGACCGTTGATGACTTGAAGAAGCAAATGCCACTGCAAGTTAAACTGCGTAAGATTCTTGAGCCGCAAGTAACTGTAACCGATGAAGAAATCAAGGAATATTATGATGCAAATAAAGCTTCTTTCAACGAAGAAGAACAAGTTCGTGCTTCCCACATTCTCGTTGAGACTAAAGAAGAAGCTGATGCAATTCTGAAGCAATTGAAAGATGGAGCAGATTTCGCTGAACTAGCCAAAGAAAAATCTTCGGACACTGGTTCCAAAGATAATGGCGGAGATCTAGACTTCTTCAAACGTGGAGATATGGTAGCTGAATTCTCTGATGTAGCATTTAAGCTTAAAGTTGGGGAAACAAGTGATGCTGTGAAATCCGATTATGGTTATCACATCATTAAAGTAACCGACCACAAAGATGCTAAAAACTACACCTTGGAAGAAAAGAAAGATGAAATCAAAAAGACGCTTGTGTCTCAAAAGGTTTCCACCCTTTCCACTTCTTGGTTGTCAGATACAACTGCAAAAGCTAAAATCACAAATTCACTTACGGATGCCAAAAAAGAAGCAACAGCTTCTCCTGAACCATCTGCAAGCGCAGAAGCAGGAACTGAATCCGCTAAATAATACGACAGTAAAAAGCAGGACAAGCGTTATAAGACGCTGTCCTGCTTTTTTTGTACCAATTTCCGAACTGATTAGTGTCCTTTTTTTCGAATCTGCTTATCACGGTTCTCTCCCCACTCTTTCGCTTGCGAGGTAGCAATAGAGATCGCCCTTCCCTCTTCATATCCATCTTCTAGCAGTGCATTAGCAATATCTATCGCTTTATTACGAACTGGTGCTGTGAAGTTCTTCAGTGAATCTGGATAATCATCTTTGTTCCACGGCATACAAAAACCTCCTTAACCTGCTATATACTTCACTTAGCCAGGTCAAGAAGGTTTTAAACACTCTTTTAAGCTTATTTAAAGACTTTAACGCGATCTTCAATCGGTTGGAATTGTTTCTCACCTGCTGGAGTTACTGTCTTACCAAACGGCAATTGTGCAATCAGCTTCCATTCTTGCGGGATGCCCCATGCTTCTTTCACTTCGTCATCAATCAGTGGGTTATAGTGCTGCAGGGATGCGCCTAAACCTACTTCAGAAAGTGCAGTCCATACTACGAATTGCAGAATGCCTGAAGATTGGTTGGACCAAACTGGGAAGTTCTCCGCATACAATGCAAAGCTTTCTTGAAGGTTCTTCACTACCGCTTGGTCTTCAAAGAACAATACGGAACCGTATCCTGCTTTGAAAGATGCTAGTTTTTGCGCTGTTCCTTCAAATTGTTCAGCTGGAACGATTTTGCGCAAAGTTTCTGTCGTGATATCCCATAATTTATCATGCTGTTCACCTAAAAGAACAACCGCTCTGGAGCTTTGGGAGTTGAATGATGTAGGGCTATGCAAAACCGCTTGTTCAACGATTTCAATAATTTGAGCATCTGTTACCGTGGATTCTTTGCTAATAGCATAAATAGAACGTCTTCCTTTAACCGCTTCTAGAAAATTGTTAGACATAAAATAACTACCTCCATTTATTTAAGTAACTTACTTTTGTACATCTTATCACCTTTTTTTCTAAAAACACAACATTTATTCACAACTAATATTGTCGGATATAAAAGGCTCCCGGTAAGTAACATCTCCTCTTCACTTTTCCGATATACATAACTGCTGAAAATAAGCTACAATAGTGCAGCAAAAGTACAGAAGGAAGGTTATTTATATGAAATTCACAACAGATAAAGCGCTCATCCTACATAAAAAAACGGTCATATTCTCTTGTATGATGCTCCTTTGCCTTAGCTTGGCGCTTACTGGCTGTAAAGACACAAAATCGTCTAATTTAAATGCTGTAGAACTTGATCAGACTGAACTTAAACCTGTATCTTTCTGGGTAGCTACAGATACTCACTTTTTAGATAAGGATCTTCAGGACGGTGGTCAGGCTTTTCAGACCTATGTCACGGGCGGTGACGGGAAAATGCTGCCTTACAGTGATGAAATGGCTGAAGCTATGGTCTATGAAGCTGAACAGAAAAAGCCTGCGTTTATCATCCTCAGTGGTGATTTAACTAATAATGGGGAACGCAGCAGCCATCAAAAGTTAACCGAAAAGTTAAAACGAATTGAACAACAAGGAACCTCTGTTTATGTCATTCCTGGCAATCACGACATATTCAATCCTTGGGCTAGATCCTTCAGCGGCGATAAACAGCTCCTTACGGATTCAATTACGGACAAAGACTTCGTCAAAATGTATGCGGATTTCGGCTACAAAGAGGCTGTATCACGTGATAAGGAATCATTAAGCTATATCGTCAAGGCCGCCCCCAACTTATGGATTCTCATGATAGACAGCAGCCAATATCTTAATAATCTGAAATACGGATTCCCTCAGACGGATGGACGTATTGCTTCCTCTACTCTTTCATGGATGGACGAATCCGTTAAGCTTGCAGCCAAAGAACACGCTTCAGTGATTACGGTGATGCACCATAACTTACTTAGCCATACTTCTATGTCTGTTTCAGGATTTAAGCTTAATAACAGTCAGGAAGCTATACAATCCCTACGGAAGAATGGGCTGAATCTAGTCCTTTCAGGACATATTCATATGCAGGACATTCAAGTAGATCCAGCAGACACGAATCAAGACACAGAATCCACTGAACAAATGCCAATCTTTGATATCGCTACGAGTGCAATGGCCGTCAATCCACATCAATATGGTGCCATGACCTTCGATCCCGTCACGCGGGCCGTAAATTATAAAACAGCAGCCTTAAACGTTGAAGGTTGGGCTGAAGCTAACCAGATTACAGATCACAATCTCTTAAACTTCAAAGCATATGCCGAAGAAGCCTTTGCTTCTAACTCCTATGACAAAGCTATGGATAGTCTTAAGGAAAGTCCTTTCACAGAAGCTGAAAAAGAATCCATGGCGAAGGTAATGTCCATGTTGAATGTACGATACTTCGCAGGAACTGCGGGTACATTCGCTAAAGATATTAAAGCGTTGCCGGGCTACAGGCTTTGGGAGGGACAGCAGGACGGTTTCTTGGGAGGTTATGTTCAAAGTATGGCTGAAGAAAAAGCGTTAAGTAATGTCGACTTAGAGGTGGTTTTAACGAAGCAATAAAAGAATGGCATGTTCTATATAAAAAAACCCAGCTCCCACTCGCATTTCTGCGAAATAAGAAGCTGGGTTTGGATGTGTTATTTGATTGATGAAGATCGAACAACTATTTCCGAGTAATAGTAATCCAACCCTCATCATCTACATACACAGAAGCATGAAGTGCTTCAGCAAGCACACGCAGTGATACATAGGCATCACCATATTCGTCAACAAATACAGGCTCAGCAAGCTTCACTTTTTCACCGTTAATTACTGCTTCGGAAGAACCGATTTTGAATACCAGCTTATCACCGTACACACCATCCGTTACGATAATGGCACGATTGACTGTATCCCATTCCACAGTAGCATCTAAATCTTCTGCCAGGTATCGCAGTGGAATGTAGGTCGTATAATTGTCTACGATCGGATAATAATATTCGTCGTCAGGCTCGATGACAATCGTTCTCTTGGTGATACCAAGATCGTCTTTCAATATACGATAAACGTTAGAATTCGGGTCGAAATTGTTCAAAGTCTCTGCAGGCGTTAAACTACCGGAAGAAACATCAAGTGCCCCTTTTGTACTGATTGGATCTGCGGTTACAGCACCACCAATGTTCCAAACCTGACTGGAAGCCTTAAGGGAGAAACTCTTTAACGGCATATCTTCAGTACCTGGAAGTGCCACTTTCAGATCAACATTCTGTTTACGAACATGTAGACTGCTATCAACAAAAATGTCGACTGCAAGCTTCGTATCCTTACTCAGCACTGTCTTAAGCTCAGGGGTGGATTTGTAAAGACTATCCAGTTGATTGTCATATACCAGAAGTACCGCATCGACAGCCAATTTTGCTGCATCATGAAGTACGGTAACTACTGCTTCTTTATCATCTAAAGGGATATCTCCAAAACCAAGATTCCGCAAATCACCGGAGCCTTTTTCGTCCATAGCTTTGATCACTGGGTACAGATAGTCGTACAGACCACCAACCAATTCTGTAAAGCCTTCAGTATCTTTAGAGATCGATTTCAGGAATCCTTTTAACAAAGCTGGAAGCTCATCACCCGTCACTTCGGTATGTAACTTCGTCATATTCACTTGCTGACCATACACAGCCTCACTAACTGGTGTTACGCTAATTGCGCTTGGATTCGGAAGATTCTTCACCACAAACTTCGTTAGCAGCTTACTAAGATCCTCAGCTTTAGTCAGATCCAAACCGACTTCAGCAAAAATCTCATCATAGCCTTGAATTGGGAAGTAAAACGGTTGTTTTGCTCCTTCAACAGTAAAGACTAAAGTTTGTTTGTCCATAAACAATGCGAAAGGAATATTCAATTGTTTATAGCCGATCGTTCCATTTGCAGATACATTACCATTCTCTTGTAACTTTGCATTACTGATACTCACGGAAAAAGAATTTATGAGATCGACCATTTCCTTATCTTCTGCGCTAATTCCTTCTGAAGGCTCAGCGTTCATAGAAAACGTCATGCTGGATTCTGATGATTTAACATCGACATCCCCGATCAATGCCTTATTAACATCGAAACCTCCAACCGATTGACAACCGGCCAGAACAAGCAGCAGTGCGACAAAAGGAATAAACCATTTTGCCTTAGCTTTCATTCTCCTCATAGCAAGTCTCCTTTTTTAAGATTTTTTTGAAATCAATCCATTATCTCAGCAAAGGTAACATTTGTAAATCAAAGTATGAATTATTGTAAAAATACTATAAATTCAACAAACTTCGCCATTCAATAGAAAGCCAATCATTGTAAATTAGACCCTTGAATATGCCCAAAATCAATAAATGTGCTGGATAAAAAGACCACCACACCCAGCGTGGCACCCGGTGACGCTCTAAATATCCCCACAGAGCAGGCGTCAAAGCAATCAACAGCGTAGGTATAATACTAAGCATTTGCACTGTCCAAAAATTATAGAACATATAGAATACATTCAGTGCTAAATGAGCTCCGACAAGCCAGTATGACTTCGTATAACGGAAGATTAATACTAATAGCAGACCATACGCATTATAGTCTATAGGGAAATAATCCATTAACGCGATAGCCCCAATGACAACAGGTATACCAAGCCATAGAGTGGGAAGCTTATCCAAAATAACCAAAACGATTGCCGATAACAGAAGTGTAAATACAACATTCCATCCACCAGGATTAATTGCAAAATTGTATGGAATCTGAGCAATAATAGCGATTATGAGCAGTCGGAACAAATATTTTGGTCTGGATGATGTATGGATATGTCCCTGCACAAGTCCGTAACAGTAAATGGGAAAGGCTATTCTCCCTACATATCTCCAAGCAATATCCTCTGGAAAAAAGATATAGCCAATATGGTCGATTAGCATAGTCAGCATAGCGAGAATCTGCATATCAAACCTCCTAAAATGGGTTTATATCATACTTTCGCCAATGAGTACTTCATCTCCTTTGCCAATACGCAAATGATGACCATAAATAAAAAGATCATAAAAAGATCCTCTACTTCTGGGTTTTTCCCTCTTGACTTTATGGTGTGCAATTGAGTACTATGAACGAGCAACATCATATGGCAATGATCAAAGACATGATTTCCTATACGAACTGTCCAGAGAGAGAGGTCCAGGCTGAAAGCTTCTCCAGTAAACGATTGTGAAGTTACCCCTTTGTAGCTGTGGCGCTGAATCCGTTGATCCAAATTTCGCGGTAGTATGTGACACCGATTTATCCCCGATATCGGATACCAATGAGGTCCTATCCTTGTGATAGGTCGAATTAGGGTGGAACCACGAGCTGAACGCACTCGTCCCTTTCTGGGAGAGATGCGTTTTTTTGCGTTCACCACTAACAATTTTTGAGAAATGGAGGCTAACAATCATGGAGATCAAGGTAACACTGCAAAACGGAACAATTAGAGAGGTACTGCAAGGAACGACGATTAAAGAAGCAGCAGGTGCCATAAGTACCAGTCTGAAAAAAAGTGCTGTAGCTGGAAAAATTGATGGCAGATCCGTTGACTTAAACCAACCGATCGAACATGATTGCCAGCTCGAAATTGTTACGTTGGATAGCAAAGACGGCCTGGAAATTTATAGACACAGTACAGCACATATCATGGCGCAAGCCATAAAACGTATATATGGAGATACGGGTGTCCGGCTTGGCATAGGGCCAGTAATCGAAGACGGCTTCTATTATGACATTGACATTGAGTCACCTTTATCCACGGATGACCTTGTTGCAATCGAACAAGAGATGGCGAGAATTATTCAAGAGAATCACCCGATCGTCCGCCGTGTCGTTTCACGCACAGAAGCAATCAAGGTTTTTGAAGAGATGAATGAACCTTTAAAGCTGGAGCTTATTCGTGATCTGCCGGAAGACACAGTATTATCTATTTATGATCAAGGTGAATTCTCGGATCTATGCCGAGGTCCACATCTTCCCTCTACTGGCTTGGTCAAAGCCTTTAAGCTGTTAAATGTAGCTGGAGCCTACTGGCGTGGAGATTCCAATAATAAAATGCTGCAACGCATTTACGGAACTGCTTTTCCTAAGAAAGCTCAGCTTGAAGACCACTTGCTCTTTCTTGAAGAAGCTAAAAAACGTGATCACCGTAAGCTCGGCAAGGAACTGGAATTGTTCATGTTCTCTGAAGAAGCACCAGGTATGCCCTTCTATCTTCCCAAAGGAATGACAATCCGTACAGAGCTTGAAAACTTTGCCCGTGAATTACAAAGACAGAGAGAGTACGATGAAGTTCGTACACCGCTGATGATGAACAATCGGCTTTGGGAACAATCCGGGCACTGGGATCACTACAAAGACAATATGTACTTCACAAATGTAGACGAAACAACATTTGCACTTAAACCGATGAACTGCCCGGGGCATATGTTGATCTACAAAAATAATCTGCATTCCTACCGAGAGCTGCCTATCCGTATTGCGGAATTCGGTCAAGTACATCGCCACGAATATTCTGGCGCACTTAACGGGATGATGAGAGTTCGCACTTTCTGTCAGGATGATGCCCACCTCTTCGTTTTACCAGAGCAAATTGAGGATGAAATAAGCCGGGTAATCTCACTGATTGACCATATTTATGGAGTGTTTGGCTTTGAGTATAGTATTGAATTATCGACTCGTCCGACAGATTATATGGGATCTGAAGAATTATGGGATCAGGCTGAACAATCTCTGCAAAATGTATTAAACAATCTCGGGATCGAGTATCGTGTGAATGAAGGTGATGGCGCGTTCTACGGACCTAAGATTGATTTTCATATCTTAGATGCGCTAAAACGAAGCTGGCAATGTGGAACCATCCAACTAGATTGGCAAATGCCAGAGAAATTCGATCTTACTTACATCGGGGAAGATAATCTTAAGCACCGCCCGGTCGTAATTCATCGCGCTGTTTATGGGTCGATTGATCGTTTTATGGGGATTATTACGGAGCATTATGCCGGAGCATTCCCGCTATGGCTGGCACCGGTTCAAGCGAAGTTATTGCCCGTCTCTGAGAACTACATTGATTATGCATTTCATGTGAAGCAATCTTTAGAACAAGCTGGGATTCGTGTAGAGGTTGATATCCGAAATGAGAAGCTAGGATACAAAATTCGTGAAGCTCAGCTGGAAAAAGCTCCTTATATGCTCGTACTTGGTGAGAATGAGAAGAACTCTGGCAATGTATCCGTAAGAAAACACGGCGAAGGAGATCTTGGCTCCAAGAGTATACTAGATATTATCGAGCAGATTAATAAAGAAATAGCTAGCAAAAAATAAAGTCCAGCTCCTAATTCAAAGGTTAAAGGGCAGTCTATTCGTAGAAAACTACGATTAGACTGCCCTTTCTTTATCACATCTGATGATTCACGATCATGCTATTTCACATACAGACGACCGCTTTCTTCCCAATATTCGCCTGGTTTGAGGCTGAACAAGCCGATCTCATCTGCTGGCAGATCTACCATTGGCGCATTCACCAGGTTGATTTGCGGTTCAGGGCAGAAGAACTGTTCAGAAGCACCATTATTCCAGATCATCCACTGCTTGTACGAAGTCCCTACATCATAAACTAAAGTTACACCAGCTTTGCTGTCGGTAAGCTCCATCCGGTTACGTCCGTTCTGAGCAACAGCCGTGTAATGGTTGTCCATCGAAGCGAAATAAGGATTGACACCTTCATCACGAAGCTGAGTTTCTCCCGGCTCCAGCTCTTGGAATTTCCCAGTCGGAAGCATACGGTCATTCAATTCCCAGCGATTACCGATGGTAGCTTTTACAAGATAATCTTGTGGAGTGCTACCCGGTGCGAATGGTGCATTAATTGCGGTATGGAATGCCAGCAAGCAAGGCATCACATCATCACCATCATTGTGCACTTGCACCTGTTGAGATAAGCCACCTTCACCAAGGGTATAACGTAGTTTCATTGTGTATTTAAACGGCAAATATTGATAAGAAGGATGATTCTCATCCACTTTGATGAATACGGTTACGAAGCTTTCCGTCTTACCGCTACCAAACTCTTCCACTTCCCAAGCTGCCGTATGTAAAAATCCGTGTAAATGGTTGCCCGTTGCGACTTCATTTACTGGGAGTTGATAAGTTTGACCATTCCATGGAAATTTACCATCTTCATAACGATTCGGAGGAAATAATACAGGAATACCATGGATGCCTGGACTTGCCTTGAAGGCTTCCATTTCCTCAGCGCCCGGTTCATGCAAGAACCGGTAACCGTTTTCGGTATCTCGGAAACAGATCAAATTGCCGCCGATACCTGGTAGTATAGCTGCCTCATAACGGCCAGCTTTCAACCAGATGGCTGCTTCTCCTTCATATTGCCCTTCATATGCTGTGATAGACATAATAATGTGTTCTCCCTTCCAGTGTCTTATAATTGTCTCTACTTGATAGATTACCACATCTGGTCATGACGTGACATGCCCTTTTTTACAGCTGTTCCACTTCAACGCTCATGACATGATCAATTTTCTTCACATCATAATAGATCTCTGTTGCATAATCTTTGTCCGGTGCTGAAATCACCATATCGATCATTTGTCTTCCATCTTCCAAATCCTTAATTTTCATTCTGCGGATCGCCCGGGATGGACTTCTAGTACTACGTTGAGTACTAACTTGAGGCCGCTCGATTTTTTGGATCACTTCAGTAAGCACAAAATTGGCTTCCATGATGATTCTAACCGAAACTTCGTGCTTATTAAGTACTTCAGGACCAATGGAACGAATTAAATGAGGAACCAAATTCACCGCAAACATCAGAAGAATAACCGCATAGGCTGCTTCAATATAGAAGCCTGCGCCCACAGCTATACCAATTCCAGAAGCTGTCCAGATAAGTGCTGCCGAAGTGAGACCTGATATCGCATCTCCGCCTCTTCGTAATATAACACCAGCACCCAAGAACCCTATCCCACTGACAATCTGTGCAGCCAGTCGCATCGGATCCATATTCGGATGCTCTGGTCCTGCAAACTTATCAAAGGCATGAATAGACACTACTGTTACAAGACAAGAGGCGATACTTATGACCATACTGGTCCGAATCCCCAGCGGTTTCTGCTTGATCTGTCGGTCAATCCCGATGAACAGCCCGAACAGCATGGCCACTAATAGCTTAATTAATGATTCAATATGAAAATCCATCGTTTATTCTCCTTTCCCAGAGATACTCCATTATAACGGAAAACAGAGATAATGATTAGCTTTATTTTACATCAAAAAAACGGCATTCCTATCCTCAATGTATATGCGTTCACGATCAATTTGATCCCGCATAACAAAGAGGATAGAATCCGTTTTAATGGAAGAGATGATTTACGAAAATTTAACCATGGAGCAACGATTCTGCACCGTCACAATAGATCTCAGTTCCTGTAATATGATCTGAATCCTCGGATGCCAGAAAAAGTGCCAGCTTTGCAACTTGATCAGGACGCCCAGGTCCTTCCTCCAGCGGTTGATCCCCCTCTGGAAATTCAACAGGGATCTTTACCTCTTTGAGATCTTCGGATGGAAAAGTGTTGTCATCTATATTGGTTTTTATAGCCCCGGGACAGATCGCATTTACGCGAATTTGAAATTGTGCCAGTTCTAATGCTGCCATTTTCATAAAAGCAACCTGGCCTGCCTTTGTCGTACTGTATGCGGAAAAACCGACGTTGGAAAATACACGGTTTCCGTTAATGGAGCTGTTAATCAGGATGCTGCCCCCGCTATCTTTTAGATGCGGTATCGCATATTTAACAGTCGCGAAGGTTCCACGCAAATTAATATGAATGGTCTGATCCCAAGATTCAATATCCATCGTTTCAATGGGCGTCATGGCTCCATTGATCCCTGCGTTAGCAAAAACAATATCAAGACGCCCCCATTTCGCGGCCGCCTTGTTTATTGCTGCTTCCACTTGCGGGGGTTCAGCAACGTCGCATTCTATTACGAGAGCTTCTCCGCCTTCTTTCTCTACTTGTTTTCTAACCTTTTCTGCGTTCTCAACCGTTCTATCTAGTAATACAACTTTGGCCCCGTTTCGAGCGAACTCAAGCACGGTCGCTCGTCCAATACCGGAACCTCCTCCTGTTACAATTGCTACCTTGCCTTCCAGCTTCTTATCTGCCATGTCTAAATATCCTCCTTCTTGTCATGCAAGCCTTACAGTTAAGTTCTTTCCCTAACCTTAACCTCGCATACAGAAGTTGAATCGACAGATATTTACTTTTCTCAAGGGTGTGTTTATTCTCCCTGCCGAAGATGAATCATGAGATCATTTAATCCGGCTTCACGAATACCTTCAATAATTAGTTCAGCTAGAAGTCTTGCACCTAGAATCTGAAAATGCGTGTTGTCCTGTACGCCAACTGGATGCAAGATATATTCTCCGGGATAGCTCCACATGAACAGATCCTTCGTTCCTTCCACTCCATAGGTTTCAAAAAGCTTACGACTCTTCTCTGCCAAATCGATCAGAGGGATCTGCTCAGTCTCTGAGAGCTCCCGCATAGCTACTAAATAATCCCCATGGGTGTCTACGATTGCTTCATTAATATCAAATCTCCGCCTATGTACAGCGGTCACCAATACCGGGTAGGCTCCCGCTTCCCTTGCAACTGTAATCATCCTTAGCAAATACTCTTTATATGTAGTAAAGGGGTCGGTGTGTCTTAGATCATCACCCTTGGAATCGTTATGTCCAAATTGAATGAACATATAATCTCTAGGTCTGATAGCTGCGGCAAGGTTATCCAAATGCCCTTCCTCAATAAAGCTCTTGGAGCTACGTCCAGAAATAGCCCGATTATCCACAACAAGTCCTGCTTTGAAGCAGCGTGGCAGTAACTGCCCCCAGCCAGCATAAGGATAACCTGCTTCTCCTTGATCGGTTACCGTAGAATCACCGGCCAAATATAAGATGAGTGGTTCGTTATCAGGCTCAATGTCCATTGCATTTATTCGGGGTGCAGCACCCGAGAACGTGAGCTTTAGCTGACCACCCATGATTCGCATCGCAAATGATTCTCGTACATATTGACCTGCCGGGACGTTCAAAGTATCTAATACGTACTTACCATCACCCGCTCGAATCACTGTACTGGTATCGGCTAAAGCATCACCGAGTAACAATGATATACGGTAAATCCCATCAGGAATATCCAATAGGAGGACAGCTCTCTGCGGAATGCAGAAATCACTTCTTAATGTATCTGATCCTCCTCTGGAGCGCCCGAATACTGTCGAGTCTGAAGTAAACCCAAATCTCGTCTCCGGAGTGTACCTTGTATCCGGCCGAATTTTGGTGTAGCCAGGCTCTGTATCTTTAATCCCAAAGTCAAAATGATAGCTATCCAAATTCAGCCGCACCTTTCTTCATTAGAGAAATTATCCTTTCAAACCACTGGTGCTGATTCCTTCTACAATCTGCTTTTGGAAGATAAAGAAAATAATCATGACGGGTGCCAAGCTAAGAACGGACATGGCGAACATGGGTCCCCAGTTGGACACGGACTCACTGTCGAGGAACATTTTTAGTCCCATAGAAACTGTATATTTAGATGGAGAGTTCAGGTACAACACTGGCCCAAGCAGGTCTTCCCAGCGCCAATAGAAGGAAAAGATCGCTGCAGTAGCCATAGATGGACGGATGAGTGGGAGAATAATTCTGAAGTACAGACCAAATTTCCCGCAACCATCAATTGTAGCCGCTTCGTCAAGTTCAACAGGAATTGTCCGAATAAACTGCAGCATTAGGAAAATAAAAAACGGAACTCCGAAGAACTGTGGAACCACGATCGGCTTGATACTATCGAGCCATTCCAATTTTGCATAAATAATATATTGCGGGACAAGCACTACATCTGAAGGAAGCATAAGCGTCATCATCATGATACCGAACCATAAGCCATGCCCTACAAACTTATTACGTGCAAATCCGAAGGCTACCAGTGAAGAAGAAACCACCGCTCCTAGAGTGGCTACAACGACGATAATTAATGAATTCTTTATAAAGACACCAAAGGAGTATCCTGCAATCCCTTCCCAGCCTTTAGCATAATTCCCCCATACCCAAGGATCGGGAAGAAGCTGCTGAGCGGTAACAAATACAAGCCGGCTCTCTTTAAAAGAGCTCATGATCATCCACAAAATCGGATACAGCATAATGATAGCGAGGCCACCGATAAGAATATGATACAGCGGCCATTTCAGTTTCATTTTCGCCATGGATTATTTTCCTCCTTCCGATTCGTAGAAGACCCACGATTTGGATGTCTTGAACAAAATTCCGGTCATGATGCCGACTAGCAACAACATCACCCACGCCATAGCCGAAGCATAACCCATGTTATTGAACATAAAGGCCTGACGGAATAGATATAGAGAATACAACATCGTACCGTCCATTGGTCCGCCTTCACCTTTAGAGATAATATAAGCTGGAACAAAGGTCATAAATGCACTGATCGTCTGCATGACTAGATTGAACAGAATAACTGAGCTTAGGAGGGGCATTGTAATTTTAAAAAACTTTCTGAAAAAACCTGCTCCATCTACACTAGCTGCCTCGTACATTTCACCAGGAATATTTTTTAGACCTGCCAGAAAAATCAACATGGATGAACCAAACTGCCACACGGATAAGGTAATCAACATAATAAGCGCAGCGCTCGGATTACCGAACCAGCTTACTGGACCAAGGCCGAAAAAACCGAGCATGCCATTAATAATTCCAGTATCACTAAAAATATTACGCCACATAATGGATACCGCCACACTGCCACCTATAATAGAAGGTAAATAATAAGTTGTACGATAGGCTCCGATCATACGCGATTTTGTATTTAGGATCATAGCCACAAATAATGCAAAGGTGAGCCGTAAAGGCACACCAATAAATACATAAAGCAGCGTCACCTTAAGTGAATGTAAATATTTCGGGTCATTCGAGAACATTTTGATGTAGTTATCAAATCCGATCCATTTAGGTGGAGCGAATAAATTATATTTAGTAAAAGAAAGATAAAGAGAAATGATCATCGGAATCAGTGTGAAACAAAGAAAACCAATGACGAACGGACTGATGAAGGCATATCCTGTAAGGTTGCTTCGCAAACTCCGGCCTGTTAGCTTCTTTTTCTTAAAAGCCAGCGGATTCGAAGGAAGGGGATTCGTGGATGCCAAGGGTCTCCAACTCCTTTTTAGAATAATAAGGGAAACGGGCTGCCGCCTAACCAAATGGCATGCCGTTTCCCATGTTAGACGCAGTATAGTTATTTGTTACTTTACTACTACCGGCTGGAGAGAATGGCGTTCGCTTCTTTTCGGAACTGCGCTGCTGCAGCTGCTGGGTCAATTTTGCCAAAGTTCATTTGTTCAGCAAGGTCTGTAAGGAGTGCTACCACCTCTGGCGATCCCACTGGCGGACTCATTGGAGAAGTAGTAGGCTCCATGTCAGCAACGAACTTGAATACTTGTTTACCAGAATCCGTTAATTGTGAAGAAACAGATTCCTTAATCTTACTTGAAATTGGCACACCACGTTCACCTTTGATTAGGTTATTGGCTTCAGGATCATTAATCCAGAAATCAACGAACTTCGCTGCTTCTTCCTTCACTTTGGAATTAGAAGTAACCGACCAGTACATACTTGGCTGCATATAAAGACCTTTTTCCATATCTGGACCAGGCATTTGTGCCAGCGCCATAGGACGATTTACAGCGATTTGCAAAGCAACATATTGGTTCGACCATTGCCATACACCGATACCTGTACCTTTAACAATATCCGACTCTTCGATAACGCCTTTGTTTTGGCTCAGTTTGTCTTGGGTTGGAACCGCACCATCTTTAATTAAACCAGACAGCATTCCGAAAAAGTCAGTGAATAAAGCATCGTCCTCATATCCAAGCGCTGAACCATCATTGTTATATAACGCCAGCCCTTTTGTGCGCAGATAATAGTTGAAGAATACGTCAGCTGCCATGGAACCGTCGATGTATAGTCCAGCCGATTTAGCTTTAGCAGCAATTTCTTTGTATTGATCCCAAGTCCAGTTCTCTGGAATAGAATCCACTCCTGCCTTCTTTAGCAATTCTGGATCATATTGAAAACCAAGTACGTTAACACCTAGTGGAATTCCATATTGCTTCTCATTGATCACCCCGGTACTAAGTACGTTCTCATTCACATCGCCGACTTGTATCTGAGAGTTCAAATAAGGCTTCAAATCTTCAAGCTGTCCGTTAGATCCATATTGATTAATATAAGAAATATCCATTTGAACGATATCAGGAAGTCTATTTGCTGCTGCTTGCGGAGCAAGTTTTTTCCAGTAATCATCAAAGGACGCATATTCTGGTTCAATCGTTACATTCGGGTATTTGGCTTCATACATATCAATCACTTGTTGTGTATAAGAATGTCGTGTATCTCCACCCCACCAAGCAATACGCAGGGTTACAGGTTCTGCTGAGGTCGTAGCTGCAGGCTTCGTTTCCGAAGGAGCATTTGTAGCTGAGTCCGTAGCGGCAGCGCTGTTATTGTTGTTACCTCCACCACAACCCGCTAATATAGATGACAGCAACAATGGTACGGCTAGTAAAGCGAATCTCTTTTTCAAATTCATGTCCCCTTTTCCTATAATAGTGTAAAGGCTCTGATCCCTTTAGGTAGCGCTTTCATGGTTAAATTTTCTCAAATATTTAGTGATTTATGAATACAAAAAACCGTCTTGTTTGTTCAATAATCAGTTCCCTTGTGAGGGTTTCATAAATTCAGTGGGTGTCTGCCCAGTTACTTTTTTGAACACTTGACTGAAATACTGTGCATTTCCACCAAAGCCGAACATTTCAGCGAGTTCAAATACTCTTACATCACCACTATGTAAAATGTGTTCCGATGCTTTAGTAATCCGGTAATTGGTAACGTAATTAGAGAACTTCTCCCCTGTGATTTTCTTAAATATTTTCCCAAGATAATCAGGATTCATATATAACATCTCAGCAGCGACTGAGCTAAGTGACAGCTCCGCATTCTTATAATCATCCGCAATTATTTTGAACATTTTATCTACGATTAAGGATTGGCGACAGCGGAAATGACGATCGTACATCGCTGTCAGACGAACCGCCGCATCTTTTACATAGGCTTTAAGGCCGCCTAAAGTCCTGATCTCTGCTAATTCTGCCAAACTTGAAGTAAAGTTATTTCTTTCTACAGGGACGGCTAACCGTATCATCGCAGAATACAATTGCAAAACATAAGATCGCGTTACATTTATATCCACACGCTGTTCAGCAAGCAGGTTAAATAAGCGCTCTAATTCTAACTCTACTGCACTTTGTTCGCCCGCCTTAATCAGCAGACAGATTTGCTCTTCGTCTAGTTCGATATCATTTCTTCCGCTTAGTTCATCACTAGGAAGATCACTACCTGTGATCAGACCTCCCTCTTCCATATAAAAACAGTGGTTAAGGTACTGCAGGGTCTGACGATACAATCGGCGTGAATGTATCATGAAGTCCGCGTCACTAATCGCAATGGTTACATCGACTTTGTAAAACTTGTAGAACATTTTCCTTACTTCTGAAATTCGCTCAAGCAATGTACTATTCAGCGCGGTCTCTCCTTTGACTTCCATTAGTGTCAGAATAAATCCGCCTATTCTTGTACTAAGTAGCGTTTCTTGAAGCATATCCTGTGCAATATTTTGCAAAGCAAAAAGTTGTTCATATTCATAAGAACCTTCCAGTCTGAACAAGATCAAACGCACCATTTTGTCATTTAATTCGATACCTAGCAGCTCCTGATAGTACTCTAGATCTTGACTTCCGTATGTTTTGTTAGAGATCCATTCCTTCAAAAATTGTTCCTTCACATGTGGTAGAACTTTGGTAAACCGTTGTTTCATGTCATTTACAAAATCTGTCCGGCCCTTTCGTTCATCGAGCTCTGCTACCAGTTCAATTAGTGCATCATGAATTTGATTTTCGTTGCAAGGCTTTAGCAAGTAATGTTTCACGCCGTGCTGCATAGCGATACAGGCGTAGTCAAAATCCTTATACCCCGTCAACATAACGAACTTCAACTCAGGAAATCGTTCACTACATTTCTGTACCAAGCTTAGTCCATCCAAACCGGGCATAGAAATATCAGTGATCACTATGTCAGGACGAAGCTCCTCTATTTTCTCCAAGGCTTCTATCCCGTTTCGCGCCGTACCCGCCAGCTCAGTTCCTGCCTGTGCCCAGTCTACTACCTGCGATATGCCTTCTAGTATCAACCGTTCATCATCAACCAGCAGTAACTTATACATTCTCTAGCACTCCTTTTAAATAAGGTATACGTACATGTATTATCGTTCCTTGGCCTGGCTCACTTTCAATCACTGTACCCCATTCTGAACCAAACACGATTTGAATACGCTCTGCGATGTTCGCTAACCCTATGCCTTCGCCACGTGTCTTGATTCTACCCTGCTGCAAATCTTTGATGAACTCCGCACTCATTCCCGGCCCATTATCACTAACACGAATATCAAGTCCATGCTCCTCCTCACTCACGGTTATAGAAATAGTACAGGGTTCAATATTAGGTTCTAATGCATATCGGATCGCATTCTCGATCAATGGCTGAAGTGTCAGCTTCGGGATTAAAGCGTCATGTAAATGCTCAGGAAAATCCATCCGGAAATCAAGTCTATCGTCAAACCGTGTTTTTTGGATAATGACATAATTACGCACGATAGTAAGCTCTTTTTCAATCGTAATCAAAGGGTCTTTAAGACCGATCGAACTGCGAAACAAGTACCCAAGAGCCTCAACCATTTCAGATATTTTCGCCTGCTTGTTCATCTTCGCTAACCAATTGATCGATTCAAGAGTATTGTATAAAAAATGCGGATTAATCTGTGCCTGCAGTGCTTTGAGCTCGGTCTCTCTAATAATGAGCTGCTTCGCGTAATTCTCATCGATGAGTTCTCTAATTCTGCGGATCATCATTTTAAAGGTACGGTTAAGCTGACTTACTTCGTCCTGCGCAGTTTGCGAAACTACACCTAGAGATTGTTCCTCCAGATTATCCAGATCTCCTTTTTCGATTTGTTTCATTTTTTTAGTCAGCTTTGAAATCGGACGAACAATACTTCGAGCTAATCGATAACCTAAGAGCAGTCCAATTAATAGTATGAGCGCGAAAATGATGACGACCAGTTTTTTAACAAAAGTAATATGTTTGAACATCTCATTGAATGGGGTGGCATTGATATACATCCATTCCATATAAGATGATTTAGTCTTCGTGATAAAATAAGTTCCTTCTTCATACTTGGCTGTCCGATAGAGCTCAGAACGTTCCGTTTCCTCCTTAAGCTCCGTTGGCAGTAATATTGGAGCTTGAGGATAAACCGCCTGCCCTGACATCGCATCAACAACAATCAACTGATCGCCATCCGAAGTATTACTTGTGCTATCGGCTATAATGCGATCAATTCGAATACGGATAACTAACGTCCCTAGATCGGCCAGCGTAAAGGTTGACCCTGTGTAAGATTTAATCTGCCGAACAGCCAAGAGTGAATTTTTATTTCCTTGGGGATACCACACTATGCTACCCCCAGCTTCCTTAGCCAGAGGTTTTAATTGATCCTGAAGATCCTGTGATACACCCTCACGATTTCCTGCGGTCATAGCACCGCCATTCGTATCCAACAGCATCATAGAATAGACATATTTCTCAGCTCCTGCAAAGGCAACTAACCTGTTAATGATCTTGTTATGTAGAACCTGTCTTTCATACGGCTGAGGATCATCCTGCAACTGACGAAGGCATTCCTGTATTTGCTCATCAGAGACCACGTTAAAAGAAAGTTGTTCCAACTCTCTTAAAGTACTTTCTATACTGATCGATGACATCCCCAGCACTTCGGATGCCTTTTCATAGATTTGCTTGTCATAAATTCGATAAACATACTGCAGCACGGTTAAAGAGAATAGAAAGGACAGCAGCAGTAAAAAGGAAATGATCAATATCATTTTATTAAAAATACCCGAACCTCTGTAAGCGCTGACATTCTTCCAAAACATAAGCATCCTCCAATTCACTCCAAACCCTTATTATGGGAAGTATTATTTATCATCACTCTATCCTATCATAAATGATATTGAAGCCTTTGGGAAAAATTGCAACAAAAAGGACTTAAAGTGAAATCCAAACTCAGACTTCACTTTAAGCCCTTATCATGAGCCTATGTCACATTTATAAAAAACTAACCAAGCACCATTCGATCATCAGCCAGTTTATGACCACTGATGGTCTCAAATTCTCCCAGTAAGCGTTCTACCGTAAGATCCTGTTTGCGTGTTTCGTCAATATCAAGGATAATACATCCCTTATCCATCATGATAAGACGATTCCCAAGGCGAATTGCCTGCTCCATGTTATGGGTAACCATAAGTGTAGTAAGCTTCATCTCGCGGACAATTGACTCTGTCAGTTTAGTAATCAGCTCCGCACGTGAAGGATCAAGTGCAGCTGTATGTTCATCTAGTAGCAAAATCTGCGGTTGGGTGAAGGTCGCCATTAGCAAACTCAGCGCTTGTCTTTCCCCGCCGGATAATAACCCCACCTTAGCCCGTAGACGGTTCTCCAATCCGATCCCGAGCCGGCTTAACTCCTCGCGAAACTTCGCCCGTCTCACTGTATTTACACCGAAGGATAATCCTCTGTTCTTTCCTCTTTTATATGCCATCGCTAAATTCTCTTCAATCGTCATCCGTGGAGCCGTACCTGCCATAGGATCCTGAAAAACACGTCCGATCCAGCGACTACGCTGATACTCTGCTAAATGGCTTATAGAATTCCCTTCAATGCTAACTGAACCGAGATCCGGCTTCATTACACCAGAAATGATATTCATGAGTGTAGATTTACCTGCGCCGTTGCTGCCAATAATGGTGACAAAATCGCCGGGGCGAAGCTCCAAATCAATACCGAGCAGCGCAATCTTCTCATCTGGAGTCCCAGGATTGAACAGCTTAGATACGTTATCAAGCTTAAGCATCGATAGTGCCCCCTCTCTTGCTGCTAAGCGCTTGTTCAGCTAATTCCACTGAACGCTTACGCGCTAAATTCTTCTGCTTCAAGAAACGCTGAATCGATGGGAATACAAGTGCGAAAATAACGATAATTGCTGTGATCAGTTTAAGATCCGAAGGTCTCAACCATGGAACATACAAAGCCAGCGCAACTACGATTCGGTAAACAATAGACCCCAGAACAACTGCCAAAGTTGCACGGAACACATTTCCAGCCCCGAAAATAGCTTCACCTATGATTACCGAAGCTAAGCCGATAACAATCATCCCTATGCCCATTGAGGAATCCGCAAAAGTAGAATACTGAGTAATCAGCGCACCCGAGAGTGCCACCATTCCATTAGATAGACTGACACCGAGAATGGTTGTATTATCCGTGTTTACACCCAGACTGCGGATCATTCTTGCATTATCTCCGGTAGCCCTCAAAGCAAGCCCAAGATCCGTACGCAAGAATAAATCCATTAGGATTTTCACAAATAGAACAACAAAAGGAAGAACAAGAAGTGGATTAATGGACGAGAACAACGTAGTATCACCCATTAGTGACCAGTTAGGCTTACCGCCAAATATTCGCAAATTAATGGAATAAAGTGCAATCATCATTAGAATCCCGGATAACAATCCATTAATCTTGCCTTTCGTATGTAGTAGACCCGTACACATTCCTGCCAACATCCCACCAGCAATAGCAGCGAGTGTGGCCAACCACGGTGCATAGCAATTAGTAATCATAACAGCGGCAATGGCACCGCCTGTAGTAAAGCTACCATCGACAGTCAAATCAGGAAAATCCAAAATGCGAAAAGTAATATATACCCCTAAAGCCATAAATGCGTAAAGCAGACCCATTTCCACGGCCCCAAGCATTGAATCATACATAGAAGTTTTCCTCCTTCAAGCGGCAAGGGGCGTCCTTACGGAATCGCCCCAATATAATGTCTTATTGAATAATATTGTTAGCTTGATCGGCTACTTCTGCTTTCATTGCATCTGTTACTTCTATGCCTTGTGCAGCAGCAGCTTTGAGGTTTAGGATAAGATCGAGTTTTTCTTGCATTGTTACTTTCATATCTCCTGGTTTTTTACCATTTTTCAGAATATCCACTGCCATTTGTCCAACTTGGTAACCATGATCGAAGTATTTGAAGCCCACGGTAGCAAATGCGCCTTTTTCAACGGTATCTCGATCACTGGAGAAGAACGGAATTTTCTTATCATTAGCCGTTTGAATAATGGTATCCACGGCACTCACTACAGTGTTATCCAAAGTAATGTAGAATGCATCTACACGACCAGCAAGTGACTCAGCAGCTTGCTTAACTTCAGAAGTATTCGTGATAGCTGCCTTCACAAGTTCAATACCATGTTTATCCAGCTCTTTCTTGGCAATATCCGCCATAATTACAGCATTCGGTTCACCTTCATTGATAACAATGCCGAGCTTCTTCACATTAGGAAATTGAGTAGCGATGAATTGCATTAATCTATTGATAGCTTCAGGATTCGTATCAGATACACCAGAGACATTGCCACCAGGATGCTCAAGATCAGTAACGATTTTTGCATCGATAGGATCAGTCACCGCTGCGAACAGAATCGGAGTATCCTTACTTGATTTGCTGAGCGCTTGAACAACGGATTGAGCGGAAGGTGTCGCAATCGCCAATACCAAATCATTCGTGTCTGCTGCAATCTTTTGAGCAATTGACAAGTTATTCGCTTGGTCAGCTTGAGCATTCTCAAGATCAACCTTCAAGTTCTCTCCTTCAACAAGTCCTGCATCCTTCAAAGCAGCGAGAATTCCTTCGCGTGTAGCATCAAGTGACGGATGTTCTACATATTGCGAAATTGCGATTTTGTAAGTTTTAGAATCTGCGGTTCCAGCATTTGTTGACGTATTTCCGGTGTTTGTTGCATTGCCTGAGTCTACTGCAGCATTATTGTTACCACAGCCAGCAGCTACCAGCATGAAGCATAAGCTTAAACCCGCCAAAATGTTTCTCTTTTTCATTAAAGTACCCCATTTCATTAGATTATTAACGCGTGCATCAAAGTGAGCGACTCAGCATTATCACTTTTATCAATAAAAGCATTAAAGCATAAGCTTACACGTACCTCACAATAATGATAGAAATCTATTAAACCTATATTATATGGAGGTTGTTTATCCGTCAATCACTTATCCAACTTCCATAGATTACAAATTTCATAGCGCATTACTCACCAATATAGGAAGGACTTGGTTGTGTCTTACAGTGATTGCCTTGAGCCGCATTACATAAAAAAAAGCCCCCTGCACAAACTTAACCTACAGTTTGAATATGGAGCGTGTCATATGCCTGGTAACCACAAAAAAATACTGTCCACTGCTACTGTATTGCTTGCTGTTGTTTTATCAAGTACTGCGTGTAGTTACTCATCACAATCACAAAAACCCAAGATAAACGCTGTAACACCTGATGGCATGCAAGCCTCTAGTTATTATGAAAAGTCATCCATCACAGATGCTCAAGGAAAGTACTGGATTCCACTCAAACCTGCAATTGCTTCACTCGGATATCGAATGAAAGATGATGCTACTCATGGAGGATACACCAAGATTGGCTACAGTGATGTTATGTATATGCTACGTCCTGGCTCTACTCAGGTTTTCTCCTTAGGTGAAAAAATCACACTACCGCAGGCACCTAGACGACAAGAAGGACAAATCTATATCACACCTTTAGCATTATCTAAATTTCTTCAAACGGAAGTGGGTTGGAATCCACAGTCTGGGGAAATCAACATTGCCACACCGACCGATCATGAAAGTATTATAAAATCACCATCTGCTAAAACAAAGAATGGATCTAAACCCATTCGCATCCAAAGTATTTCTGAAGCTGACAAGAAGGAATTAGTTTCTTATGCCAAAAAATTCTTGGGTGTGCCTTATGAATTCGGCACCGGACCTTATGAAGAAACCAAGAAATTTGATTGCTCTTCTTTTACAAGGCATGTATTCAAAAAATTCGGAGTAAACTTACCACGCCTAGCCAAGGATCAAGATAATTTAGGTAATCGCGTTCAACGCAGTGCGCTAGATGTGGGCGATCTGATCTTCTTCACTGTCCCAGGTCGCTTTGAAAGTGACGCTATCCCTGGGCATGTCGGTATTTACATTGGAGATGGGAAATTCATTCACACATGGGGAGATCCCGGGGTTCAGATCAGTGATCTCGACACAGGGTATTGGAGCAACGTAATCCTGCATATGCAGCGCATTCTGTAACCCACATTAACAGCCAAAAGGCCACATATTGAGAAAGCCTGAATCCTCCGTTCTGGAGGGTTCAGGCTTTCTTTGTTGCAACAAAAAGTGGGATTTTTAGTCCCAGTTCTTCCCTTTACCGCTTAAACGTACAAACAGTTTTACAAGCTCTACGATCAATATAATCGCCAATGCTGCAGCAACTACGATTCCCCACTGTGATCCGCTTAAATGCGAGACACCAAACCAATCATTCAGTCCAGGGATGATGATTACCAGCACCAACATTAATGTAGAGATCAGTGATGCCCACAGCATATACCGGTTGCTGAACCAGCCAATCTGAAACAGCGATTTCGTATTGGATCTGACGTTAAACGCATGAGAAATTTGCAGTAATCCTAATGTGGCGAATGCCATCGTAACCGCAATACCCTCATTGTAATGCGTATGTGCCCATTGGTACACGAGCAGTGTAAGCGCAGCCTCTAATATACCCTGGTAGATGATCCCGATTCCCACACCACCAGCAAAGATACTGCTGCTCGCTTTTCGTGGTTTTTTCGACATCAGATCGTCCCCCGCTTTTTCAAGCCCTAGGGCAAGCGCAGGTAGGGTGTCAGTAACAAGATTAATCCACAGAATATGAATCGGCTCGAGAATACGCCAACCGATCATTGTCGCAATGAATAGCGTAAGAACCTCACCAAGATTGGCGGAGAGCAGGAACTGGATTGCCTTACGGATATTGCTATATACTTTCCGTCCTTCTTCAACAGCAACAACTATGGTCGTGAAGTTATCATCTGCGAGCACCATGTCGGAGACGCCCTTAGCCACATCTGTTCCCGTGATTCCCATTCCCACACCGATATCTGATGACTTAAGCGCAGGAGCATCATTCACTCCATCACCAGTCATGGCAACAATCTTTCCTTTTTTTCTCCACGCCTTCACAATCCGGACTTTATGTTCAGGAGATACCCGTGCATAAACCGAATAATCAGTGACTTTCTCAGCAAATTCCTCTTCACTAAATTTATCCAGCTCACTACCAGTTAATACACCTGTTTCATCTTCGATAATCCCTAATCTTTTGGCTATGGCCGCTGCTGTATCTCGATGATCTCCTGTAATCATTACAGGTCTTATCCCTGCTTTTCGACAGATGGCTACCGCATCCCGCACTTCCTCACGCGGCGGATCAATCATACCGACTAAACCGATAAATACTAGTTCTTTCTCTGTAGTATCCGGTGAGATATTGGACGGTAGCTGCTCTTCATCTCTGTAAGCAAATGCCAAAACCCGGAGTGCATCGTTCGCAAGCATTTTATTACTTTCCATGATTTGTCGTGAATGTTCCTCTTTAAAAAGGACGATTTCTCCATCCACAAGAATATGGCTGCATTTGGATAAAAGTACATCTGGAGCACCTTTCGTTAATACACGATAACGTCCATTTTCAACTTCATGAATCGTCGTCATCAGCTTGCGATCGGAGTCAAATGGCAGTTCGTTTTTACGCGGGAATTTCTTTTCTAAATCCCTTTTGTCAGTACCAATACTGAGTGCGTAATCCACTAATGCAGTTTCCGTGGGATCGCCAATAATCGCTTTACCACTCTTGGTTTGCGTGTCCTTGGCTCCTTCATTCCCTCCAGAATCCTTAGGAGACTTCCCTTCGTCAATACTGGAATCATTACAAAGCGTCATGGCCTGAAGTAAAAGTTCGCCGCCTAGCGTCCCCTCAAGCCCTTCTGCTGCTTCTTTCGTAGTTCCATTGACATGCACTTTTTCGACAGTCATCTTGTTCAGTGTCAATGTTCCGGTCTTGTCAGAGCATATAATTTCGGTGCTTCCGAGCGTCTCTACAGCGGGGAGCTTGCGAATGATCGCTTTACGTTTAGCCATCCGCTGCACTCCGAGGGCTAAGATAATGGTAACAATGGCTGGCAGCCCTTCAGGAATCGCCGCTACTGCAAGTGAGATTGAGGTCAGAAGCATATCAAGAAGCTCTCTACCCTCAAATATACCGACGGCAAAGATGACTACACAAACACCAAGAATAATAAAAGTAAAGTATTTTCCTAGTTCGTCCAGTTTCTTTTGCAGCGGTGTGATATCATTCTCTTCTTCCGAGATAAATCCGGCGATCCTGCCGACTTCAGTCTGCATTCCTGTAGATGTGACTACACCAACCGCTCTACCGTAAGTTACATTACTGCTCATATAAGCCATATTGGTACGATCCCCGATAACAATATCGCTTCCCTCAAGCACACCTACCTTCTTTTCTGAAGGTAATGATTCTCCGGTTAATGCGGCCTCCTCTGTTTTCAAAGAAGCAGCTTCTAACAGCCTAATATCTGCCGGAACCACGTTTCCAGCTTCCAGTAATACGATATCCCCTGGTACGAGGTCTTCACTTTTAATTTCAGAGACCTGACCTCCACGCCGCACCCTGGCATGCGGAGAGGACATACTTTTTAGGGCATCTAAAGCTTGCTCTGCTTTATTTTCCTGAATAACGCCAAGCACCGCATTCAGGACTACTACTAACAAAATAATGATTGTATCTGTCCATTCTCCCAAAATCCCAGACAATACAGCTGCCACGAGCAAAATAAAGATCATGACATTTTTAAACTGCTCAATAAATTTTCCTAACAGTGATTTGGTCTTTGCCTCTTGAAGTACGTTCTTCCCATACTTCTCCTGAAGTTTAGCGGCTTCACCGGAAGACAAGCCATCTTTCCGAGTTTCCAGCCTTTTGAGCACTTCTTCCTCGCTCAGTGTATGAAAAGGAACCTGCCCCTGCGATTTTGGTTCATTTGAATTCAAGACCATTGCCTCCTTCCGGGATTGAGATTCTGGTAAAACCTCTCATATGAGTCTTACCCAAAAAAGGCATGGTGATTCTAGAACGTTATGTACAATTTTAGAAATTCGGTAGTTCAGACTTCAAGCTCTATTACATGTAGCTCCAAACGATTGCCTTCATCAAGCTGGAACGTAACAAAATAACTGGTCGCTGCTCACAAATCAATGCATTTTTCGAATAGAATGATCATATAGGACTGCGCTAGAAAAAACCGTTAAAATCCCGCGATTTGCTCAAATTTATCCCTGCTGACTTAAACTTGATAATAAAAGATATATTTACTGCGAATTACTTCAATTATCCCCGTCAGTTTCTTATTTTCTTTTCCTTTTAAAGAATATTTTTCACAAAAAATTTGGATTCATGTAAAAAGGTATGTTATGCTTTTTATACTACATGCAGTTGGGAGGTGTTATTTTAGTGCAATATATAGCGCGTATGTCCTTACTTTGGCTTCTTCGGATCTTTTTAGTTTTGGGTTTGATTTCCTCATTTCCAATCACTTGGTCTGGAAGCTTAACGACTACAAAACAAGAACATACAACTCCCGAAATTGAACACTATGAACGCAAATCTATACCTCCTGTGCGGACAGCTCCCAAAATCATTCCACAAATTGGAGCTATCAAAATAATTGAACAATGGGGACAGCGCTCCATAGCATTAACCGCAATGCTCCCTTTCCTTTCAATTATATTTCGTCCGGTAATTTATAAATTCATGCTTCGACTGCGGCTGTACGTGCTAAAATTCACTTCTCATTTCGTGAATATTAAACGACTACATTTATTGTGATTTCTCTGGGACTATCTTCTTCTTTAGCTTCGGACTGACAATAGATCCACTCACCTTGGGTGGTGAGGCGCTCTGTTACTCTATCGCAGCAGTCATTGTTACACTAATCAGGAACTTTGTCGCAGGCTTGTTAGCCGGACGCAGTGCCGGTCTCAGCCCGCATGCTTCACCTTTTATCGGTTTAAGTATAGTCTCACATAGCTATTTTTCGATTACTATGGCCAATTTGGATAAAGCAGGCGGATTACCGGCTATTCTACCGCTATTTGAGCTATGTATGTACTTCTTGCTATCTTCGGCCCCCTTCTAACGAAGGAATCTATATGTATTATAAAATATTGGATATAATATTCAAATTCGAGAAACGATATGCTGCAAAAATGTCCAAAAAGACTGACGTACCATGCAAACATGAATAAAGTTGTTTCCCCTGTTAAAGGAGGGAAAAAATTGAAAATCAAGACAAAGCAACATCAACAGCTACGAAACAATTCTATATTACGAGTTCTCACTGTTATTGCGGGAGCACTACTTGCCGCTGTAGGATTAGAATTATTTCTTATACCACATGGGCTTGTGGTTGGAGGAATCACAGGTTTATCAGCATTATTCGCTCATACCACTGAAATGCAGCTTGGATTATTTCTGTTTTTATTCAATCTCCCTTTTATATTTATGTCTCGAAAACAAGTCAATGTTCGCTTTGCCCTGTATACCGTTCTCGGATTAACTTGCTTGACCATTGCTTCACTTGCTCTTCACCGTTTCCCTGCAGTCATTAGCGATCCTTTACCTGCTGCAATGGCAGGCGGGATCTGTTTAGGGCTTGGTATCGGAATATCTGTCCGATTTGGTGGTGTGAACAAATATGCCAGTGACCAAGGATATTCACTTCTGAGTGGCGGACCGCCAAAGTCAACCGAAATCGTCATCATGATTCTGAACTGTGCTATCTTGCTTATTGCAGGCACGTTATTTGGCTGGGAGCAAGCAATGTATTCCATTCTTGCTTACTTATTAGCCTTCGAAGGTGTGAGATTCTCACTCCGAGGGTTATCCGCTTCTCGGGCTGCATGGATTACCAGCAGTCATTGTATGGATATCCAAGAAGCGCTCGAAGCTTCACTAGGTCGAGAAGTTGGGCTTGCTGAAGGCTCAGGGGAGAATGGAGAGCTTAGTACATTATTCTGTCTGATCAACAGAATGGAAGAACATCAGCTGCGGACGATCGTCCTTGATTGTGATCCCGACAGCCAAATTGTGTTCAAATCAGCTATTGGTGATCCAAGACAGGTTAACCAGCACTAATAACAAATAGAGCTATTCGATAAGTTTATCTTCTTTGTTCGAAGACAGCCTTTATTATTCTAAGAGCCGCGTAAGTGAAGAAGCGCTTCCCAATAACCTGAGAAGCGCTTCTTTTTATGTTTTAGGCTGGGCTTGGATACCGGATCAGGCTCTCATAAACAATTAGGGAAAATCTCCCTATAATTCAGTCATTATTGCTCAACAGATCAATAATTAGGGAATTCCTCCCTATAATTCACCTAATTTGGTGGTATTTATAGATATTAATCCGATTTATAGGGAGAAATTCCCTGATTTAATTCATTTCGAGCAATTATCGGGTATTTTCAGGGAGCTTTTCCCTAATTACTCTCAAGACTTTAGCAGCAAAAAAAGAAACTGCCCATAAGTAGCATTCACTACTTTTGAGACAGCTTCTCTCTTTTAGTAAGCTGGGGATCAACCTCAAATCCACCCTATACTCGTTAGTGACTTTTCTAACGGAACATTCCCCACAAACGGATCAAATGGAAGGTGTTGTTCGGATCAATTTTCTGAGCGATTATAAATTTCACAATTTGGTCTTCCTGCGTCGAGGTCAATTTCTCGCTCAGTACACCTGACGCATTCCGTACCAGCCTGCGGACAACCGCCGGGTCCTGTAACTCCTGTTTCGAGATGCCGTTAATCATATTTTTGATACGATCTTTGACAGTCGAATTTTTCATCTTCAGCTTGATGCGTTCCACGAGCTGAGGGCTAATTCCGAATTGTTGATAACCCAAGTGTAGCACCTCCCGTCATATCCAATCTTTCACAGTATATGAGGCTGAGGTGTTAGATGTGCCTACTTAGTCAATTAATTCCCCTTGGAATATTTGCTCACCTTGTAAATAAAGCCGTAGCGGAGCATATTCAGGAGATGTCCAGAACTTCTCATCCTTAAGCAGTTCAGCCACATCATCACGCGCCTGCTCCAGCACTTCAAAGTCAGCCGTCATATCCGCCAGGCGGAACTCCGGTAATCCACTCTGCTTGGTTCCAAAAAAGTCACCAGGACCTCGCAGCTCCAAATCTCTCCGAGAAATCTCAAATCCATCATCTGTATCGGTCATCGCTGTCATTCGTTCACGCCCGATTTCAGATTTCGGATCAGCTACCAGTACGCAATAAGAGGCATGCTGCCCTCTACCAACCCGTCCACGCAGCTGGTGTAGCTGAGATAATCCGAACCGGTCTGCATCCATAATAATCATCAGTGTGGCATTAGGAACGTCTACGCCCACCTCTACAACTGTTGTGGACACTAGGAGCTGCAATTCATTATTATAGAATGCTCTCATCACTTCATCTTTTTCAGCAGGAGACATTTTCCCATGCAAGAGACCAACTTTATAGTTAGGAAAAGCTTGGCTCATCTGAATATGCAAATCAATTGCATTTTGCACATCCAGTTTTTCCGATTCTTCAATGAGCGGACAGATTAGATAAGCTTGGCGTCCCAGCTCTATTTCACGCTTAATCAGATTCAAGACACGATCCATGAGATCATGCTTGACCCAATAACTGGTTATTGGCACTCGGCCTTTCGGTCTTTCCGATAGAGTAGAAACATCCATATCTCCAAAAACTGAAATCGCAAGTGTACGCGGAATAGGCGTTGCAGTCATCGTAAGTACATCCGGATTATATCCTTTACGCCGCAATACACCTCGCTGGTTTACACCAAACCGATGCTGCTCATCCGTTACTACGAGACCCAGATCACGGAAAAATACATCCTCCTGAATCAAAGCATGCGTACCTACAACGATATCGAGCATCCCCATTTGAAGAGAAGCTAGCAATTCTTTACGTTTCCGTCCAGTTACACTACCCGTCAAGAGTCCAACCGTAATCCCAAACGGCTCAAACATCTTTGTGAGAGAGCGCATATGCTGCTCCGCTAATATCTCAGTAGGCACCATAAGCGCCCCCTGAAAACCGGATCGTACGGTAGCAAAAAGCGCCACGGCCGCTAGCACCGTTTTACCAGAACCCACATCACCTTGTAGCAGACGATTCATACAATATGGCGATCGCAGGTCATGTAAAATCTCCAGCTCCACACGTTTCTGAGCATCTGTAAGCTCAAAAGGTAAGCTGCGAACAAACTGACGAACGGTTGCGTTATCCACAGTATGAACTACACCATCCATCCTACCGCGATTGAGTACCCGGAATGCCTGCATCTTCAACTGGAACAGAAATAACTCCTCATACACCATCCTGCGGCGTCCCTGCTGACCTTCACGTGTGTCCTCTGGCCTATGAATGGTAGCAATCGCCCGTTTACGGGGCATAAAATCATATTGCCGCATAATAGAATGCGGTAGTATTTCGGGAATTAGATCTCCATATTGCTGAAGTGCCTGATTAATGCTTTTCCGGATCCAAGACTGCGTGATCTTGCCACCGACAGAATAAACAGGCTGCAGTGTTCCCGTCTTCCCTTCCCCGCGATCAGGGAATTCATAATCCGTCACTGTAATTTGATTTCGCTTCTGGTCCCATTTACCTGTGAGTACAATTTCTCTCCCCACAGTAAGCTGCTCTCGCACGTAATGACGATTAAACCATGTTGCTGTGAACATCCAAGGCTCCGCAACCATTTTACAACTTAGTCGTGATTTGCCTCCAAAACGCTGCAGCACAGGAATACCGATCACTTTAGCCTCTGTAGTCACTTTATCCCCATGTTTGGTTTCACTCAGCGATCGTGGTCGATAATCCTCGTAACGGAACGGATAATATTCTAACAAATCCTTTACCGTAAAGACGCCAAAGGCGTGAAGCTCGCTTTGCTTTTGAGCACTCACGCCAGTTATGTTTTTTACTTCAATTTGATTTAATGACAGTGTCATATCCATCCCTCATTTTGCAGGCCAAATGAATACAGCTAACGTACCGTTTCCGACATGGCTACCCACGACAGGGCCAACGTTCGTCAGCACTTTCTCTTCTAATGTGAAGTGTCCTGACAGCTCTTGCAAGAACTCTTCACCGGAAGCCGGTTCAGCCGTATGACCCACGGCCACATTGATTTTGTCTACGCCTTGAATATCCTTCTTGAACAGTTCAATCATACGGGCAATTGCCTTCTTACGGCCTCTAACTTTCTCCACTGCATAAATTATTCCTTCTGCATCAATAGACAGGATCGGTTTAATATTAAGAAGCGTTCCCAGAATGGCCGAGGCTTTTCCAATTCTCCCGCCTTTTTGTAAATATTCAAGTGTATCTACCAAGAAGTAAAGCTTGCGCGATTGGCGTAAACTCTCTACAGCTTCAAGAATCTCTTCTGGACTCTTGTCCTCTGCAGCCAATCTGGCGGCTTCCACCACCATAAATCCAAAACCGTAAGAAGCGGAGAGAGAATCAACCACTGTGATTCCTTCTCCCTCTTCCTCCAACATCGATTTAGCTAAAAGTGCAGATTGGTACGTACCGCTCAGTCCTGAAGAAATATGAAACGAAAGAATAGGACTTCCCGGATAACGTACCAGAATATCACGGTACACATTCATGTATTCAACCGGTGAAGGTTGAGAAGTTGTCGGCAACTGTGACGAGCGGGGAAGGCGCTCATAGAACTGCTCCGGAGTCATATCCAGATTGTCCCGGAAAGCCTCTTCGCCGAACATTAAGGTCAAAGGGACGACCTCAATGCCATACGTTTCCGCCATTGCTGGCGGGATATCAGATGTGCTGTCGGTGACGATGATGGTACGATTCATGGATTATCTCCCCCATACTATAATTTTGCCAACTACGTAATTAACAGGTTGCCCTTGATCAATTATAGAGCCCTCAGCAACTATCTATGGCTCTACGGAGAAAAGATAATAATAAAGGGGTTGGCCACCCTCATGAATCTCTACTTCCACATTAGGGTAAGTCGCTTCCAGCCACTCACTTAATGAATCTGTGACCTCAGAATCGGTCTCAGCTCCAATAAGGATCGTAACAATTTCATCACCATTCTCAAGCATATTGGACAGCAGTGCCTGACTTGCAGCCAAGAGATCATCTGCGGCCGCGACAATTTTGGAGTTAGAAATTCCGATAAATTGTCCGGATTTAATCTCCAGATCATCGAAGCTTGTGTCACGGACAGCATTCGTTACTTGTCCAGATTTAACATGAGTAATTGCTTCTAGCATATTCCCTGAATTAGTCTCCACGGAATCCTCTTCTTGGAATGCGAAGGCTGCAGCAATGCCTTGAGGAATGCTTTTACTTGGAATGACTGTAATCTCACGTTCGCCCTCCAAGAGATCTTTAGCTTGCTGAGCGGCAAGCACAATGTTGGAGTTATTAGGAAGAATGTAAACATGCTTTGCAGATATAGAAGAGATCGCGTTCACGAAATCCTCTGTACTAGGATTCATAGTCTGACCTCCAGCAAGGACAACGTCCACACCGAGGCTCTTGAAAATATCGGCAATCCCAGCGCCTGATGATACTGCGATGAAGCCGTAAGGGGCTAAATCATCTGCCGGTGGTTCAGCTGGAGATGAATGTACTCGACTCTTCTCATCCGGCATATCAGCAAAAACATCTGGCATAGGTGCAATATCCATGCCTGCGGTTAGCAAGTCACGGTGTTGCTCACGCATGTTAAGAATGTGAATCTGCGTAATCTCCCCATAGAGGAGTGCCAGATTCAAGACTTCACCTGGAGACTTGGAATGCACATGCACTTTAATTGTTTCATCGTCCGAAATTACAATGATGGAATCACCATTTACTGACAACGCTTTCCTAAAGGTTTCCTCATCAAAATCCGTTCTCACGTTGCCGCCTAACTGACGATTAATGAAGAACTCCATATCATATAGAAATTCTATGTCCTCTGTAGAAAGCTGAGATTGCGCAGAAGACTGTACAGAAGACAGTTCACTTTCAGGTTTCTTTAACACCGGTATAGATGCTGGCACAACTGGTGCCTGAGGTTGTCCTTTTACAGGTTCAGACACACTGGAGCTTCCGCTCGTTAGATGTTGATGAAACCCTTCATAAATGTAGACCAGACCTTGACCGCCAGAATCTACTACACCGACTTGCTTCAAGACAGGCAATTGTTCAGGTGTATAGGCTAAGGCTTCTTTTGCTTTGGCCAATACCTCTGTCATAAGCTCTGTAACATCCGTGGTTCGGCGAGCAAAGTAGACAGCATGTCTAGCAGCCTCTTTAGCCACTGTAAGAATAGTTCCCTCTACAGGCTTCACAACCGCTTTATAGGCTGCGTCCACTCCGTTTTGCAGTGCAGCAGCGAATTGCTGTGTGTTCAGCTCATCATGTTGAGCTGCAGATCTGCTAAAACCTCTGAACAACTGGGACAAAATAACACCGGAGTTCCCCCGAGCGCCCATTAATAAGCCCTTTGAGAGTACACCTGCACATTGACCAACAGACGTAGTATTATTTTTCTTCAATTCATTCGCACCTGCGGTCATCGTCAAATTCATGTTTGTTCCGGTATCTCCGTCTGGAACCGGAAAAACATTTAGGGAATTGACGTGTTCTGCATGCTGTTGCAGCTTATCCGCTCCAGCCAATACCATAGCGGTAAAATCTGTTCCGTTTATAGAACGCTTACTCAATTGAGAATTCCCCTTCCTAACTTCATGCCTAATCATTCTATGATTAACAGGACATAATGCACTAATTTACATTGTACTATAAGTATTAAAAGAAATAAATGTTTTTGAATCGGTTGACGTAGCAAAATTTGCTGTGATATTATAGATAAGTATTGTTTATGCAGGTGTTAGGAATAAGGAGGTGTAATCTATGTCCCGCAAATGTGCAGTAACAGGCAAGAAACCGAGCAGCGGCAACCACGTGTCTCACGCCAATAACCGCAACCGTCGTTCTTGGGGAGTTAACGTTCAGAAGGTCCGTATCCTCGTGAACGGTAAACCAAAACGCGTGTACGTCAGCACCCGTGCTTTGAAAGCCGGTAAAGTTGAACGCGTTTAGTCTTTTGCAATTTTAAAGACCGAGCGATCACTCATATGAAGCAAAAAGCACCCTTTACATTTGTAAGGTGCTTTTTTTCATGTTTGCTGTTCTGTTTCAAGCTCAACTCTTCTGAAATGTGTTCAAAATCGCTTTAACAAAACCTCCTAAAAACCTAGGCAGCTTAAACGTGTAAAATTTCATGGTTTACCCTCCCATCAATTCATGCCGTACGCAGGAGACTTTCTTCTTGTTCTATCGTTAACGTACTGCAGTCCTCCCTGCCAAAACAAAAAAGGCTACATGAGATTTCTGCTCATGTAACCATATTTATGCGTCAAGGACTTGGCCTATACCTTTAGTCGTAACAGCCTATTTTTTTTAACGAAGTGCCGCTTCCGCTGCTTCACGAATTTCAAGGATGGCTGCAGCACGATCACTCCGGCCAAAAACTGCATTTCCTGCAACCAAAACATCTGCCCCTGCACTGACAACCAATGGCGCTGTAGCTTCCGAAACGCCACCGTCAACTTCAATAAGCAAATTCGGATTGACTTCATTTGCCCATTCTCTAATTTGAGTGATTTTGCGCAAAGTGTTAGGAATAAATGCTTGACCTCCAAAGCCTGGATTGACGGTCATCACGAGAACCATATCCACATCCTCAAGCACCTCACGCACCGCTGATGCCGGAGTGCCTGGATTAATAGCTACTCCTGCCTTAAGACCCAATTCCTTGATCTGATGCACCACACGGTGTAAATGAACGCATGCCTCAGCATGTACAGTGATTACACTAGCGCCTGCGGCAGCAAAATCAGAAATATATCGTTCTGGAGACTCAATCATCAAATGAACATCAAGTGGAAGCTTGGTATGTACCGAGACTGCTTTTACGATGGGTGGACCAAGCGTTATATTCGGAACAAAATGACCGTCCATTACATCCACGTGGATCCAATCTCCACCACTGATCTCAGCTTCTGCAACCTCTGAGCCTAAACTTGCGAAATCGGCTGACAATATAGATGGTGCTATTCGTATCATGACTTAGTACCTCCGCTTTTTATCTTTCATTTCATTAAAAAATAATTTGTAATGCTCGTACCGGCTATCGGCGATTTTCCCAGCTTTCCATGCCTCGATGACTCGACAGCCTGGTTCATGCTGATGACTACAACCACGGAATTTACAATCTCCTGCGTAGTTGGCAAATTCACGGAAACAAGTAGAGAGCTCTTCAACACCAAGCTCAAGAAAATCAAGCTGACTAAAACCAGGGGTATCCGCCACAAAGCCGCCCCCGCCAATATCCATCAGTTCTACATGCCGAGTAGTATGACGGCCACGGCCTAGCCGTAGACTGATCTCGCCTGTCTCCAGCTTAAGACCTGGAACAATACGATTCAATAAGGTCGACTTTCCTACCCCGGATTGACCCGCAAATACACTGATGCCGCCCGTAAGTCGCTTTCTTAGTTCATCACTGCCTGCTCCTGTAAGCGAGCTTGTAACCATCACTTCATAACCAATGTCCTCATAGAGCTCTTTAACATACTTAGTAGCTTCACCATCATCATTAGCCAAATCCTGTTTGGTCAGAACAATTAAGGGTTCTAGTCCTGAATGCTCAATATGAACCAGAAACTTGTCCAATAGGTTCAGGTTCATATCAGGCTCCCGCACAGAAAATAGCAGAACGGCAAGACTTACATTCGCTACAGGTGGACGGATTAGCTCAGATTCTCTTGGAAGAAGCTCATCCACCATCCCTTCTCCATGCTCAGTCAGCATATAGATCACGCGATCACCCACAAGGGGAGCGATCCCCTTTTTCTTAAGTATGCCTCTTCCTCTGCATTGGACAGAATCTTCCTCTGCCGCTATTAACCCTTCACGAAGCGGTTTTACGTAATAATACCCGCTTAACGCCTTTACTATTATTCCTTCAGGCATACATAGTGAGCCTTCCTCTCCTGATTTTGCGAAAATGACCCAAGTTTGAAATCCCCGGGTCACTTCGCTGCTATAACTGTTCAAGCACTTCTACCCTGATTAGTTATCGCTTTTATCTTTAGATTTATTGTTGTTTTTATTATTGTGCTTATCATTATTTTTATTATTGTTCTTGTTCTTGTTGTTGCCATTATTGGTCGATTCATTATTCAGTGAACTGTTAGTAAGGAATCCCGTCTGATTGGCTGATCCAGTATTAGTAGAACCTTCGTTGTCTGAACTTGGAGGCAGGATCTCTGGTTCAATGGTCGGTTCAGCAGTAGGAGTCGGTTCTATTGGTGTCTCAGTCGGCTGCGGGGTGGGAACCGTTGGTGGTTCAGGTTCTTGCACCGTGCCATTCTTCGCATCAATATATGGAATCACATAAGTGTCTAAAAGCACACCGTCCCGGGTAACAATAACAGAACCATCTTTATTCGGAGCAAGCACCAAATTAACGGACAATACTTGACTCTTTCCAATGGTACGCGTTCCCCAATCCTGTTTCTCTCCATTATTCCGCGCATCTACATACTCAATCCTAATTTTGCTCTTTTTCCCGTCCTGTGCAGGAGCTACCGGCACATTAAAGGTATAATTCAGGGCTTCAGGTGGATAACCTGTACTTAAGTAAATCGTAATCGCAGTTCCAGGAGGAACAGGGATACCTTTTTCATAAGCCCAAGTCTTCGTTACTTTACCTTCTTCAACCGTGAAGCTGGATTCTTCTTTTACATCACCAAGTACCAGCTTAGCGGCTTCGAGGGCTGCCTTTGCTTCACTCTCCGTCATACCGATGAGATCTGGCATCGTGACACTTTCTTCCCCTTTGCTGACGTAGAGGATGATTGAAACCGTCTCAGGATCAAACTCGCTGTCAAGGGCTGGGTCTGATTTTACAACCTTACCCACCGCCGTATTTTCATCGAAGAGAGGTTCATTCTTAATTTGAGTCTGGGGTACACCCTTAGCCATCAGCATTTTAACCGCTTCGTCGAAAGTGTAATTCGTTACATCTGGCATCTTAGTTAAAGGTTTCGCCGTATTCACAGTTAGAATTAGGGAGGCTCCCTTTTTCACTTTGGCGTCCTTTTCCCTACTTTGCTTCATGACCACATTCTCTTCGAAATTCGGACTGTAGTCATACAGTATAGGATCAGCAACCTCAAGCCCCAAATCCTCAAGTTCAGTCTTCGCTTGTTCCAGCTGTTTACCGACCACGTATGGAACCGATACTTCAGGAACAACTAATTGAGATTTAACGTACCACACGAGACTGGCCATAGCCAGCAGTAACACTAAAGTTAAACCAATCCATAATGCAGGTTTTGCCCATTGTTTCTTACCTTTTTTCACAGGCACCGGATCATCATCATAATCATCATCTTCATCATTATCCATCCGGTCGTGGCGATGATTACGATTTCCATTGCTTCTTTGGATCGGTTTAATCGCCGGTATCACCCGTGTTCGATCCTCGTCTTCTTCGTCGTTAAAAAGAACCTTGGCTTCACTACGCCGCTCAGGCAACAAGCAGGTTTCTAAATCCTGCAGCATTTGCTTTGCAGACTGATAGCGCTCCTCCGGATTCTTACGCATCGATCTCAGAATTACATTCTCGACGCTTTGCGGGATAAGTGGATTCAAGAGCCTTGGCTCTTCAAACTCTTCTTGAAGATGTTTTAGAGCTACGCTAATCGGACTCTCCCCTAAGAATGGAAGACTTCCTGTAAGCATTTGATAGAGTACAATCCCTAATGAATAGAGATCGGACTTCTCTCCTGTAGATACACCTTTTGCATGCTCTGGTGAGAAATAATGCACGGAGCCCACTACAGATCCTGTCTGAGTAATGGTTGTAGATGTAACCGCACGAGCAATACCGAAATCCGTTACCTTCACCCGGCCATTGCGCCCAATCAATATATTATGTGGTTTAATATCCCGATGAATAATTTGATTCTGATGAGCGTGATCGAGGGCATCACAGATTTGTGAAGCGATCCGTACGGATTCGTCAACTTGTAATGGCGCTCGTTCTTTAATAATTTCATTAAGATTCTTGCCCTCAATATATTCCATGACAATATAATGAATTTCGTCTTCTTGTCCTACATCATAAATACTAACAACATTCGGATGAGACAATGATGCAGCTGATTGCGCCTCCCGCCTAAAACGGCGGATAAATTCCTCATCATGTACAAATTGATTGCGCAATACTTTAATGGCGACGTTTCGGTTTAAAAGAATGTCATGTGCTCTATAGACGAGCGCCATTCCACCTCCGCCGATCCGTTCGATGACTTGGTAACGGCCGCCCAGTTCGTGACCGATCATCAATCCCACTCCTTTGTTTCGGGCACAGCGGCCTCTCCATGATGTTCTAACAAAGCGACGCTAATATTATCGCCGCCGCCAGCAAGCAGTGCCAACTGAAGTAAGCGGTCCGCTCTTTCCTCTAACGGTATCTCATGTATACCCGCTACCTTGCCCAAATGCTCATTGGTAACAAAATTACTTAAACCATCACTGCACAGAAGCAAAAGTTCCCCGGGTAGCAGAGTAACAGGAGTTAAATCAGCTACCACCTCCGCATCTGTTCCAAGTGCTCTCGTCAGCACATTACGTCGCGGATGATTATCTAATTCCTCCACACTGATCTGACCGTTCTTGAACAGCTCATTGACTAGCGTGTGATCCTCGGTTAATTGAACTGCTGCACTGTCCTTTATTAAATAGGCTCTGCTGTCCCCGATATGGCCAATATAACCACTTGAGCCATTCATCAAGGCAGCAACGACAGTGGTACCCATATTATGATACTTATCGTCGCTGGAAGCCTCCTTAAAAACAGTGCTATTAGCTTCCAAAATAGCAGCTGATAACGCATCACGCAGGGCTTCGTCTTGAAGCTCAGGCAGGAGCCCCTCTAGGGTATTCCTCATCGTCTCCAAAGCGAGCCTGCTCGCGGTTTCACCAGCCTGATGTCCACCCATCCCATCGGCAATTATGCCGAGTGTATAACCGTGGCGCGTCGTGCCGATCCAGACCGAATCCTCATTGACAGAGCGCACTCGGCCAATATCGCTGGCATGAACTGTTCTGATCAAATATCCTCACCCCAACTCCATATGTTTGGCGCGCAGCTGTCCGCATGCGGCCGCGATATCATGGCCTTGTTCACGGCGAATGGTAACATTCACACCGTTGTCAGCCAAAATACGTTGAAACTCAAAGATATCATTGCGTGAAGTACGTACATATTTCCGCTCTGGCACGTGGTTTACTGGAATCAAATTGACGTGGCACAGCATGTTTTTAAGCACACCAGCTAATTCCTCAGCATGCTCCGGCTGATCGTTCACCCCACCGATCAAAGCATACTCAAAGCTGACACGTCGTCCCGTCTTAGCTTGATAATAACGTAAAGATTCAATCACATCATCAAACGGAAAGCGGCGGTTAACCGGCATTAGCTTTGAACGAAGTTTATCGTTAGGTGCATGAATCGAAATTGCCAAATTTATCTGTGTATCTTCTTCTGCAAATTTATAAATGCTCGGCACAATACCGCTAGTGGAAACAGTAATATGCCGTTGTCCGATATTCAGGCCTTTCTCATGAATCATAAGACGCAAGAATCTCATGGTTGCATCATAGTTCTCAAACGGCTCGCCAGTACCCATGATAACAATACTGCTGACACGTTCGCCGCGCGCATCCAAGATCTGTTGGGAACGTACCACTTGCGCTACAATTTCACCCGCAGTCAAATCTCTCTTCAACCCACCAAGCGTAGAGGCGCAGAATGTACAACCGATTCGGCAGCCTACTTGGGTAGTTACACAGACGCTATTACCGTAATTATGTTTCATGATAACAGTCTCAATTGCATGATCATCATGCAATCCAAACAGGAATTTTACTGTTCCATCTTTCGATTCCATTTTAGTAATCTCAGTGAGCGCTGCAATGGAGAATTGCTCATTAAGCTTCTGACGAAGTCCTTTAGACAAATTGCTCATGGCTTCGAAGTCACTTACACGTTTTACATACAACCAATCAAAAATCTGTCCACCACGAAAAGCAGGCTCACCGTTATCTTTCGCCCACTGCTGTAACTCTTCTAAAGAAAAATCATATATTAAAGGTTTCATTATTATTAGCACCTGTTCTTTCATAAGGATATGCGTATTATTTCTCATTCTTCCTATTTTAACACAAATTTCAGAGACGGTAAAAGAAATAGCCCGCCGTACGGTAGCCCGGCGGGCAAAAGATACAACAATTGTCAGTAAATTTACTATATTACAAGACTCTTTGAAGCTTAGAGATATAGAATCCGTCGCTGCCATAATGATGCGGCAATAATTGAATTCCCTCACCTTCAGCCAGCGCGGTACCTTCCAATCTATCCCATAACGCGGAAGCAAACGTTATAGAAGTGAAATCAGGATTCTGCTTCAAAAAGGCAGCTACAACTTCACGGTTTTCCGCTTGTTCAGTCGTACAGGTACTATAAACCAGAACCCCACCCGGCTTCAACAGTTTGGAGACCGATTGCAGGAGCTGACCTTGTAGTGACGCTACGCTTGTAACATCCTCAGGCTGCTTACGCCATTTGAGATCTGGCTTACGGCGGATTACCCCAAGCCCAGAGCAAGGAGCGTCCAATAGAATTCTATCGAAGGAATGATGCTCTAAGGTATGCTCTAGCTCCAGCGCATCTGCACTGCCTGTTACTACACTTTCGAGACCTAGTCGCGCAGCTTGATCCGAGATAAGCTTAGCTTTATGCGGATGCAGATCGTTAGCAAGAATAGACCCTTCATCTTTCATCAGCTCGCCCATATGCGCTGTTTTGCCCCCAGGTGCGGCACAGCAATCAAGAACTCGCATTCCAGGCTCAGGTGCAACAGCTTCAGCTACAAGCATGGAGCTTTCATCCTGAACAGATATAAATCCATCCCGATACCAAGAAGAAAGAGCGAGATTACCGCCGGCTTTTACAACAATACCATATGGACTAACTTCAGAAGCAGAAGCTTGCAGACCTTGTTCAACCATCTGACTCAGTAGCGCTTCACGGTTAATCATCGTTGTATTTACACGTACACTGACAGCAGGTGGCTCATTATTAGCGGTGCAAATAGCTTCCGCAGTGTCAACACCATACTCAGTAATCCAGCGCTCCACTAACCATAAAGGATGGGAATACTGAATGGATATCCGTTTCGCCGGGCTCAATTCATCAGGTATAACCGGTAGATCTCCAGCTCGAAGCACACTACGAAGCACGCCATTAACCATACCCGAGATTCCTTGATGGCCCTTTTTCTTAGCTATATTAACAGCCTCGTTTACAGCTGCATGAGACGGGATGCGGTCCAGATACATAATTTGATATAAGCTTAGTCGCAATAAATTACGCACCCAAGGCTGCAATTTAGCGATCCCTTTGCTAACAAATTCCTCTAGCACATAATCAAGTGTGTTCATACGAGAGATGGTGCCATAGACAAGCTCAGTAACTAGTCCAGCATCTTCTCTGCTAAGAGCAGACTTCTGCAGACTGCTGTTCAAGAGTAGGTTGCTGTATGCACCTTGCTGTTCGACCTTTACCAGAATATCGAGTGCGATATCCCGGGCAGAGGCTGTATTAGCTTTACCTTTGTTTCCGGCACCGCCCTTTTTACCGCCCGCGCTCAACCTAGCACCGTCCCTGGTTTCATGACACCGCCACGGCTAAAGTCCGCAGCACTCATAGCTTTCTTACCAGCAGGCTGAACAGTAGTTAGCAGCAGACTTCCGTCTCCAGTCTTAACCTCGACACCTTGTTCAGTAACCGAAAGCACCGTTCCTGGCGCACTGTCAGTTGATTTCTGTTCAGTGGGAATTTTTGAAGACCAAACTTTAAAGGTCTCTCCATTCCAGAGTGTAAACGCACCTGAAAAAGGAACCAGCCCACGGATTCTATTATAGCTATCACGAGAACCAGCGTTCCAATCCAAACGCTCATCCTCACGATTTAGGTTAGGTGCAAAAGTTGCTTGACTATCGTCTTGAGGAGTCGCTTGAACACGACCGCTTACTAATCGCGGCATTTCAGACTTCAAGAGGTCACGTCCAGCAAGGCTCAACTTCTCGAACATCGTGCCGGAAGTATCCTCATCCTCGATAGCCACCTCGACGCGCGAGATCATATCTCCAGTGTCAAGTCCTTCAGCCATATACATCAAAGTAACGCCGGTCACCTTCTCACCGTTAATGATACTCCGTTGAATCGGTGCGCCCCCCCGGTATTTAGGAAGTAGTGAACCATGAACATTCACACAACCATTACGCGGCAAATCCAATACAGCTTTAGGCAAAATTTGACCATAAGCAGCTGTAACTATCAGGTCAGGCTCATATGCAGCTAACTCTGCAACAGCCTCGGGTTTGCGCATCCGTTCAGGCTGGAGCACAGGTAAACCGAGAGATAATGCGGCTTCTTTAACTGGTGAAGGAGCCAAGATCTTTTTACGTCCTTGCGGTCGATCTGGTTGGGTGACGACTACTACAACTTCATAGCCTTCATCCATCAGCATTTGCAAGCTTGGTACCGCAAAGGCTGGGGTTCCCATGAATACAATCTTCATATCCTCACTCCTCAGTCTCATTGCGTTCAGCTGTCATCTCGTATACTTTTTCAGCGATATCGGTAAACAGTACTCCGTTCAGATGGTCAATTTCATGTTGAAAAGCCCGAGCAAGTAAACCACTGCCGGTAATGGTAATTTCTTTTCCCTCACGGTTAAGACCACGTACGGTTACTGTCTCTGCACGGCGTACATCACCGTTCAATCCGGGAATACTAAGACATCCTTCAGGTCCTAGCTGCTCCCCTTCTGTACCGATGATTTCCGGATTAATCATTTTGATCAGCCCGTGCTCTTCATCTGCATCCACCACAATTAGGCGCTTCAAAATACCAACTTGTGGAGCTGCTAGCCCAACACCTTCAGCGTCATACATCGTATCAGCCATATCATCTAACAATTTTTTGACATTAGGTGTAACTACAGTTACTTCTTTTGCTATTTTGTGCAACACTTCATCCGGTTCCTTAACGATCATACGTATCGCCATTACAAACACCTTCCCGTTCTGTACATCTCTATATTTAGAGTTTATTGATCTAGCTCTTTTTTTACATTGTAACATGATAACGATTTACATCAACATTTGCGGATCTACATCAATGCTGATTTGGAGCCCTGTATCCCGAACAGAATCCTCCAGCTCCTCAGCCACTTGCCGAACAAGCCCAATCACATCGATGACGCCGCGCCATTTTATCATACACTGGAATCTATATCTACCCTTCAAGCGAGGGATTGGTGAAGCTACTGGACCTAACAGATCGAGTACATCGGTAGTTAACTTATCCAGACTCCCATACCATCTAAGCTGTCTGGCCTTCCCCTGAAGATTCATAACGTAATTCTCTGCCATCCGGAGTAATAGCGGTAATTGCTCATGGGATAATGTAACCAGTATCAATCTGCAATAAGGTGGATAATGTAGCCCTCTACGATGCTTTAACTCCTCCCTTACAAAAGAGAGATAGTCATGCCCGCTAGCATGAACAATAGAATAATGCTCCGGTGTATAGGACTGAACAACTACCTCACCCGGAAGCTGATGCCGGCCTGCTCTTCCAGCAACTTGTGTAAGCAATTGGAAGGTCTTTTCCGCTGCACGAAAATCGGGCAAGTTCAACGCTGAATCTGCAGTTATTACACCAACAAGAGTTACGTCGGGAAAATCCAATCCCTTCGCTACCATCTGTGTGCCTAGCAGAACATCCGCTTTTTTGTCTCTGAATTGGTTGAGTAATTTCTCATGCGAACCCTTTTCTGTCGTAGTATCCACATCCATACGAATCACCCGTATACCAGGAAACAACTTGCCAAGCTCTTCTTCCACTCGCTGAGTTCCTGTTCCGAAGAATCGGATATGCTCACTTGCGCACTCTGGACAAAGCTTAGGTGCTGGCTCGGCATGACCACAATAATGACAACGCAAATTGTCACTGCGGCTATGATACGTTAACGAAATATCACACTCCGGGCAACCTGCCACATATCCGCAACTTCGGCACATGACAAACGTTGAGAAGCCTCTGCGGTTAAGCAATAACACCGTCTGTTCTCCACGTTCCAGTCTTTCAGCCAGTGCAGAATGCAGCTTCCGACTAAACATGGAGCGATTACCTTCTTTAAGCTCTTCCCGCATATCCACTACATTCACCTTGGGAAGCTCGTTGCCAAGTGCGCGAGTAGGCATTTCTAAAAGTACTGGTGAAAAATGAATATCACTCTGTGCTCTGGCCGCATGATAGCTTTCTAACGAAGGCGTGGCGGAGCCTAAAATCACGGCTGCCCCACACTGCTCGGCTCTGCGAATCGCAGCATCACGGGCATGATATTTCGGATTTTCCTCCTGCTTATATGAGGTCTCATGTTCTTCATCCATAATAATCAAACCCAGGTTAGAGAACGGAGCAAACACTGCTGATCGGGCACCAACGGCAACCGTAGCCTTTCCTTCGCGGATTTTGCGCCACTCATCGTAACGCTCACCTACAGACAATCGGCTATGCATTACCGCAACACCACTTCCAAAACGCCCTTTAAAACGTTCCACCATCTGCGGTGTTAATGCAATTTCTGGAACGAGCACTACGGCCTGTCTGCCCTGATCCAAACAACGTTTGATACATTGTAAGTAGATTTCTGTCTTACCGCTCCCCGTAACGCCATGTACCAGAAATACTTCATGTAGTTGCTCTTCTAGTGTCCGTGAAATTCGAGTGTATACAATCTCTTGCTCTGCTGTAAGTGGCAGAGGCGTAGTAGGCTTAAAGTCACGTCCTTGATAAGGGTCGCGATAGACTTCAATCTCGCTGATTTCGATGAAGCCTTTTTCCTCTAAACCCTTTACTGTACTTGCTGTAACTTGAAGGGCTGACAAGACTTCCTTAAGCGCCATAGGGAGTGTAGCTTCTCTTTCGATTAGAAAGCTTAGCACTTCCTTCTGTCGCGCAGATTTTTTAGGAAACTTACTCAGCGCCTCACGAGCAGCCGTAATACCTATCGCCAGATCTACCGCTTTCAGCTTTTTCTTGCCCATTTTATCTTTGATTGATTGGCTCTCTACAAGAACTCCGCGCCGCAGCATGAACTTCACTGTTTCCGCAGCCTCCGGAAACGCACGGGTAAGTTGCTTCATGGAAACTTCGCCATTACGTCCAATAAATTCAGTGATTAGTCGTTCCTCATTCTCTGTCTCAGCAAACATAGGGAATAATTCATCATCAGGGAATGCTGTCTCTTCTTCTACAACTCCTAATGAAATCAGTCGTTCTGCCTTCCCCTTAAGAGCGGTGGGCAGCATCGCTTGAAGGGCAGAAATTCGTCTGCAGGCATATCTTTTACTCATCCAGTCTGCTAACTCAACTAATTCAGGGGATAACGGTGGAAGCAGATCAAGGACTTCTTGAATAGGCTTAAGCGCAGGATTCACTACTGTTTCTCCTGACTCTAACGAAACAACAAACCCTTGCACCGTACGGTGTCCAAACGGGACTGCTACTCGGCTGCCCACTTCAATCCATAATTTTAGTGATTCTGGAATACTATAATCAAATGGCCGGTCAGTGCTGCGTACAGGCACATCCACAATGACCTTGGCAATATCCATTATAATGAAGCTCCAGAAATGCGCTCTGCCACGAGTGTCAGCAAACGGCGTGCGACCTCATCCTTAGACAATTGTGGCAATTCAAGCACCAATCCATCTGCATCATAAATCGATACAATATTCGTATCCGATCCAAATCCGGCTCCTGCAGCCGCTACGTTGTTAGCAACGATGAGATCGCAGTTTTTGCGGACCAGCTTGTCCTTTGCATAAAATTCTGTGTTTCCCGTCTCCGCTGCAAAGCCGATCAAGAACTGCTTATCCTTGTTTTTACCTAGCGTTTCGAGGATATCCGTTGTTTTTATAAGCTCAAGAGTCAGCGTATCTCCACTTTTTTTAATTTTGGATTGCTCGCTGTGCTTCGGACGGTAATCCGATACAGCCGCTGCCTTAATCATGATATCGCAGCTATCCCAATGGGCAGTAACTGCTTCATACATTTCTTGTGCGGATTGAACACGAATAACAGAAATATCCGGGTCCTGCGGAGGCGCTTCATCTGTTCGCGCAGCAATCAAGGTAACATCTGCCCCCATAGCACGTGCAGCATGTGCCACAGCAAACCCCATTTTACCAGAGGAATCATTGGAGATATAGCGTACCGGATCAATCCGTTCTACTGTACCGCCAGCTGTGATGACAATCTTTTTACCCTTGAGTGGACTAGACTTCGCACTTTCTTGCAATGCAAAAAAATCCTCCACATAACTTATGATTGTCTCAGGCTCCTCTAAACGGCCTTTGCCTACGTAACCGCATGCCAGCAAACCTTCCCCAGGCTCAATAAACTGAATACCACGTTTAGCGAGGGTGTCCAAATTGCTAAGTACAGCGGGATGCTGATACATATGGACATTCATAGCTGGTGCCACCATTACAGGTGCAGTAGTAGCGAGTAACGTAGTAGATAACATATCATCCGCAATTCCATGCGCCATCTTGGCAATCATATTCGCAGTTGCTGGCGCTACTATTACAAGATCCGCTGAATCGGCCAAATCAATATGCGAGATGGAAGATGGGTCACGTTCCTGGAATGTATCACTATAAACTCGTTGCTTCGACAGTGACTGTAGAGTTAATTCTGTAATGAACTGCTTTGCCGAAGCTGTCATAATGACATGAACCTCGGCTCCTTTTTGGACAAGCTTACTGGTCAGGGACGCTGCTTTGTAGGCCGCAATACCTCCTGTAATCCCAAGTAAAATAGTCTTCCCCTTCAAGCTCTTCAACATGATCTCCCCCCTGTTTCCTACTCTTACAACGAATGATCTACTACTTTATTTCTTATATTTTGAGAAAAAAATAACAACCTTCCGGTTGTCAGAAACAGCCCGGTTTTGGGCTATCATCATTCATTAAAGATTCATAAATGCTCCATAACCCAAGAAGAAACGGCATCGCCTAATTACAACTAGGCGGTATCCGTTTCTACAAAAGGGAATATCTAAACAGGCTTGCGACTACTCTTCACCGCGGGTAAGCGTAATGCGATCTTCGTAAATTTCTTCAAGAGCAACACCGACAAATTTATGCGATCTAGGGTTCTTCACATCTGTCTTACCACCCTCACGCAATTGTCTAGCACGACGTGCTGCGGCTACAACGAGCGAATACTTACTGTCAACCTTGGTCATCATTTCATCAATGGATGGATATAGCACAGGGACACCTCTTCATAGTTTACTGGTAATACATTTAATCTTTCAGCATACATTATCTGACTTTACAATGTTCGGCGATAATAATGCTTTCTATTCTCTTACAAGCCAGATCAATCTCATCATTCACAACAGCATAATCATAATGCTGCATTAGATTTATCTCATCCTCCGCTACGGTCATGCGGTGATCGATCACATCTGGATGTTCCGTACCCCGTCCGCGTATGCGGTCCTTCAACTCGTCCATAGAAGGTGGAAGAAGGAACACAAAAATACCTTCAGGAAATTTCTCTTTGACTTTGAGAGCTCCCTGAACCTCAATTTCGAGAATAATGTCTTTGCCGCTATTGAGAGTTCTCTCTACAAAATCACGTGGAGTACCGTAAAAATTACCTACGTACTCCGCATATTCAAGCAGTTGATCGGCTTCTATCATAGCCGCAAACTGCTCTTTGCTTTTGAAAAAATAGTTCACACCGTCTTCCTCACCCGCACGCGGACTGCGAGTAGTAGCTGATACTGAGTAGACAAGTTCGGGCATCTTCGGACGTAGCGCAGTACATACAGTACCTTTACCTACGCCGGAAGGTCCGGATAATATGATGAGCAATCCTTTTGACATAATACACTCCATTTAGTTGTTATTCGTCGTTGTCGTCATCTTTACTGGATAAGCGATGCGCCACAGTCTCCGGCTGTACAGCCGACAAAATGACATGATCACTATCTGTAATGATTACGGCACGAGTCCGTCGGCCATAGGTGGCGTCGATCAACATATGTCGATCACGAGCCTCCTGGATAATACGTTTGATTGGTGCAGATTCCGGACTGACGATGGAAATAATGCGATTGGCGGACACAATATTTCCAAAGCCAATGTTGATAAGTTTGATTGCCATGTTCCGGTAGTTCCCCCCATAAAGTTCTATGCTATTACCTGTTCCCGGCTACTCTATGTTTGCCGCTTGTTCACGAATCTTCTCTAGCTCTGCTTTCATGTCTAGCACAAGACCCACGAGAGTTAAATGATTGCATTTCGACCCGATTGTATTCGTCTCCCGGTTCATCTCCTGAATGAGAAAATCCAGCTTGCGTCCTACCGGCCCTTTCCCCTTCAGGAGGGTTCTGCATTGTTCGAAATGACTATACAACCGGGTCAACTCTTCATCAATATTACAGCGATCAGCAAAAATAGCGATTTCCATCCCGAATTTATGCTCATCAAAAGCGAACGTCCCATCATTCAGCTCATTCAATCGGTGACGTAGCTTGTCACGATATTCAATGACTACAACAGGAGCAAGTTCAACCATTTCAGCATGCATGGTCTCAAGATAGGTGAGACGCTGTTCAAGATCAGCGACTAGAAAACTGCCTTCACGGGCGCGCATCTCCAGCAGAGACTGCAAACTCTGCTCAAGTCCCGTCTCCAACATTTCAGAGTAGTCTTCTAAGGCCGCGGACACGGCACCCGCAGCCTCATCTTTGCTTTCCATAATACCGGGTATAGAAAGTATATCACGAAGAGTCAACTCACCGGACAAACCATACTCGTTCTTAAGCTGATCTGCTGCCTTAAGATAAGTCATGACAGCAGAGCGATTCAGAACCGGTCCAGAAGACGACTCATCATGCTCTCTATTGATGGTAACATCTATCCTTCCCCGTTTGACGTGCTGTTGAACCTTTCTTCTCAGCACATCCTCATAACCCGTCCAATCCCGGGGCATCCGCAGTACAACTTCGCAGTACCGGTGATTCACCGATTTCACTTCGAACATAATCTTGTAGCCGCCGAATTGCAGGGACGATTGACCGTATCCGGTCATGCTAAATGACAACGGAATCACATCCATTACACTATTGTAATTGATTATTACTAGCGAAACAAGGGGGATAATTTACGTCCTGATTTCTCCCATACATACTCCATCAGCTGTGCACTCATATCATAGAACATGAACGGTGTCATCAAATAGATCCCATTGAAATGAGCTGTAGCCACATCTAGCAGCTCCTTAGCGATGGCGACACCTTCAGCTCTTCCTGCTTCCCCTTCAAGTCCTTTCATGCGATTCCGGACTTCATCGGTAAGCTGAATGCCTGGAACCTCATTATGAAGGAATTCTGCATTACGTCCACTAGCCAGTGGCATCACACCAATAAACACGGGGATTTCCAGATGTGCAGTGGCCTCTGCGATCTTCACGATAAGTTCCTGATCATAGACTGGCTGGGTCATAATATAATCCGCACCAGAGGCAATTTTCTTCTCCAGTCGCTGTATAGCCTTATCTAAATGTTTAACGTTCGGGTTAAAGGCAGCACCGATTACAAAATTCGCTTTCTGCTTCAAAGGTTTACCAGAGAAGGAAATGCCATCATTCAATTGCTTAATCATTCGAATAATCTCAAAAGAGGTTAAATCATAAACCGAACTTGAGCCAGGAAGATCTCCGAATTTTGCGGGGTCTCCAGTCACCGCCAACACATGATCAATGCCAAGCGCATCAAAACCCATCAAATGCGATTGAGTACCGATCAGATTACGGTCCCGACAAGCAACATGCACCAGCGGACGAAGTCCAGTTTTAGCGTGCACCAAATGTCCTAAAGCCATATTGCTCATCCGTGTAACAGCCAGTGAGTTATCGGCGAGTGTCAACGCATCCGCACCCGCTCTTCTCAGCGCTTCTGCACCCTGCATAAACTTGGCGATATCCAAATCACGGGGAGGATCCAGCTCAACGATAACCGTGTGGCGTTCTTTTACTAAATCAACCAGGTTCGGCTCTCTGCCATCTCTTCCCTCATCTTCACCAAAATGCTCTTGCAGCGATGCACGTTCCACCGTCACAAGCGACGGTTTTGGAAGTGGCTGAGGTTCGTAACCTTTTAATGCGGAAGAAATTTCAGCAATATGCTGCGGTGTAGTACCACAGCAGCCGCCGATAATTCTGCAACCCATTTCTGCAAAAGTTACTGCCATCTGCCCGAAATATTCCGGTGAAGCCCCATACCGGTATTCTCCGTCTACATAATCGGCAACACCTGCATTCGGATAGACCGAGGTCGGTAGAACCAGATTGCCCTGTACAGCTTTCAGCGCTCTCTTAATTCCATTTGGACCCGTATTACAGTTAAATCCGATGATATCTGCTCCGTCACCTTCAAGAATGCGAAAAGCCTCTGGCAGCGTCAGTCCATCCAACGTACGAGCTGATTCATCGACAGCAAATTGGCAAATGACTGGGAGAGTACTATGTTTACGTACAGTTCTTAGTGCAAGGTGAAGTTCCTCGACATCGTAGAAGGTTTCTAGCATAATACCGTCTACTTCTTCTTCTAACAATGCTGTGATCTGCTGCGTAAAATACTTCTTCAACTCTGTTGATGAGAGATTTGCACGCTTACCGGCGCGAATGGAGCCTACAGCACCTAATACATAACCAGTATCTCCAGCAGCTTTACGAGCGATTCTTACTCCGGCACGATTAATTTCTTCAACCTTGGACTCCAAACCATATTTGGACAGCCTGTCAAAATTCGCTGAGAAGGTGTTGCTTTCTAGCAGCACTGCCCCTGCATCTATATAGCTGCGATGTACATCTTCGATAACCCCTGGAGAGGTCAAATTTAATTCTTCGTAGGAAATGCCGACAGGGAAACCCTTCTGATATAAATAGGTACCCATCGCTCCGTCTCCGACCAATACTTTGTTTCCCCATGCGGAACGTAGATCCGGCTTCACTGCAAAATCCTCCCCTGACTCACTAGTTTCATACTAATGTATCATAAATCGGTATGGATGATAAGCTTTCAAAAGAAAAGCAATCAGACACCCGGTCCGGGTATGCATGATCGGGTATTAAAAGCTTCATACTAACGTTAAATTGACGAAAAGGAGCAAATCCAGTGAAGAAAAAAACTAGAAAACTTCTGATCCGAAAATACGCAATTATCCTACTCTTAAGCATTTTGTGTTTATCATATCTGTATTTGGGGGATTGGCTATTTGGTTATGGAGTGGGCAACATCCGGTACATTCTAAATTACTTACTATACACTGCCTCTGAGAAAACCGCGGCCATCATCTTGCTGTTATGTCTGATTGGTCCTGATATTCTGGCCTGGAAGACCGGACGTCAACCTGAACGCGGAGCTGAAAAGTGACTCTTTACCGCTGTAACAAGGATAAGGATCAGCGGGATTAACACCATAAAGAAGGGATACACCGTATACAGCAGTTTCCCACCCTCATCTATATGCTCGGTGAAGCTTCGTGCATCCAGCATAGAACTAAACAAGATAATCAAAGCTGTCGGATAGACCATCCTCCGATAAGGAATTTTAAATAACTCTGATATACCTATCAGGGCTGCTGCAAAAAAAACTGCCATTTTAAAAAAAACACCAATGATAAGCACCATAACAACTAAAATATCTAGCCGTTGAACAAAATCAGAAATAGAAATCTTACTAATCGTAGGCATCAGCGGAAGTAGCGATCTTTTAACAATATCAGATCCAAGAACAGATATGTTTAAGACCATAGTCAGACTCAATAGTATGCCTGATACAAATATACCCGTTGCAATGATCCAGGGCCCTTTTTTTGCGTTATCAAGATAAGGCATCAGCATAGTAAAACAGACCATTTCACCAAAAGGAAACATATAATTTTGTTTGACTACAGAGGCGAGGATGGGCTCGAATCCATTCTCGAAAACGGGCTGAAGAAAATGGAGATTAATTGAACCCGAAAACATCAGCATCATCGAGCAAAAAAGACCTATCATTAATACAAGCGTTAAGAAAACCATCGAAGTTCTGGCTAATACCTCTATTCCCTTATGCAATACATAAGCGCTTGATAAGACCATCAGCATGGCTATAATGAATAACGGAGTCCGATGCATGGTTGCCATAACAAGCATGGTGCTGCCATCTCGCAAATCCCTTCCCGCTAAATTCAGAAATAGGATGATGTAACCTAACGCTATTACCGATCCCAAATATCTGCCTAGTACCTTTCGGACATAAGCCGTTAGCGGTAAATCAGGAAACTTTCGATAGAGAAAGGTATATCCCGCGAAAACAGCCACTCCAATAAAATCACCGATCATAATGGAAATCCATGCATCTTTTCCCGCTTCCATCCCTAGATTCACCACCAAAGCTGTCCCAAGCTCGAACAACAATGTTAAGGAGAAGATTTGGAATACACCAATTTTTATACTGCCTTTATTCATACCCGCTCCTCCTTAAACGTTATTTCTTATTGACCTGAAAAGAATCGCTTCGCATATCGGTATGCCTAATCACGACATCCTCATCAATCTTAATCTCACAGGTCGCAAATATATCCTCCCAATGATCTTTGACTTTTTTCCATCCACGAGGATTCTCACGTTCTACCACTTCTCCAAAACCCAAATAGTCACTCTTTAGCGCTCTTGATTCATTTATCGCTTCCCATACTTGATCTCGTGTATGCTTCTCCATAAGCCTGGACAGATCATTTAACACATTGGGGTCCCTCAGATTCAAATTATTGGGCGACTCTTTTAAACCTGCTTGTTGAGTAATGTTTATGGTAAATATTGGATGCTCTGCATCTTTTGCGTTCACCTTGACTTGAACCTGCGAGAGATACACATTAAAAGACACATATTCGTTCTTACCGATAGCAACCACTGCAGGCACTTGTGTGATTTTATTTTTTAACAGGGCGGACCCAATGGCTTGATCTCCGTGTAGCCACCCGATCAGTTTGTCATTTTTAAAAACAGCCAGCTCTGTAACCCGCAGCGCAGCCTTCGGTTTGATCGTTTTAATATTTTCATTCGAGTCTCTTCGCTCCACATCACCAGTAACTTCGACCCCATTAATCATCGGCCCCCCACTAGGAATTTGAATCCCGCGTACGACATCATCTACCTCCATTCGGTAATTGTAGCCAAACTGTTTGGAGGTCGTCTCAAGCTTTTCCACCAAATCATTCGCTGGAATTCTTCCGAAAACAGTCATCGTAGTCATACTTTCGCTTGCTGGTTGTCTCTTAGATATAAAGAGAAGACTGGTTAATCTCGTTTCACTTTCTCTTTCCAATACATCCATAATGTCCTTGATTCCTTCACGGGCAAATTTTTCCGAAATTACGACTACTCGAATATGACCAAGTGACAAAAAGCGGGCGGTCTGACGGGAGCCGTCAGCCAATGCTTCAAACATGCTGCGACCTTTGCCTTTATAAACTGCAACAGGTGAGGTCCCTCTGGCATTTTCTCCTGAAATTTCGTCTGCAATAATGACTTGAAAGGTAAGGACATATTTTTCCTCCTCCGTAGAGCCTCTATCAACGGCCACACCTGTAACAATCGCTCTTCTGTTTAATTCAACGCTGTCCCAGCAGCCAGTGAGCACGAGAAGCAGTATAAGAGGCCACGCAGAACGAATTAGAACATTCCCTTTAACTTTCATCAGAAGCTCCTTTCTTATTAGAACCCCCACCATCGTCTATCCCATTGATGACAGGTGAAAGGTTAGCTTCATGTCCAGTGTTAATTTTCTCACCCGCCGGACTATCCCCGTGTTCACCGGGAGAAGTAGAACGTCCCTTATTATGAATCCATACAGGTAACCTTAAAAAGGTATCTTTTTGCCTCTTCACCGATAGAGGAACTACGGGTGACAAGTAAGGGATACCAAATGAACGCAGACTGTTCATATGTGCAACCAGTACGATTAAGCCAAGTGTAATGCCGTAAAATCCAAACATACCTGCAAGTATCAAAAAAGCAAATCGAATAATCCGCCCTGAAATTGCCATGTTATAGGAGGGAATTGCAAAACTCGCAATACCTGTTAGTGCCACAACAATAACCATAACCGGCGTGATGATCCCAGCCTCTACCACAGCCTGCCCCAGAATCAAAGCACCCACAACGGATACGGTTTGCCCCACCGCACGGGGCATTCGCACTCCAGCTTCTCTGATAATTTCAAACGCCCCCTCCATTAATATCGCCTCCACAAAAGCCGGAAATGGAACATTTTCTCGTTGCGATAACAGGTTGATTAATAAGGTTGTTGGGATCATTTCATAGTGAAACGTGGTTAATGCTATATAGATAGAAGGTCCCAAGATTAGAACTATAAAGCTGATATACCGGATAAGCAGCATAAAAAATGAGATATCGAACCTTTCAGCATAATCCGATGAGGATTGAAAAAAAAGTGTGAAAACGGCCGGCAAAATCAATATAAAGGGAGTTCCATCTACAACAAGTACTATTCTTCCCTCTAAAAGATTTGACGCCGCGACATCTGGTCGCTCACTGTTATTGATTGTTGGAAATGGAGTGAAGGTTTTATCCTGAATCAGCTCTTCGATATAACCGGATTCCAGAATCGCATCGATCTTAATCTCTCCCAGCCGTTTCCTCACTTCATCGACCAGCTTTTCGTCAACAATGCCTTTAATGAACATCAACGCCACAATCGTCTGAGATACCTCACCAATTCTCATATACTCCAATCTTAAATTAGGAGTTTTTAGTCTTCGACGGATTAAGGAAATATTCGTGGCAAGCGATTCCACAAAGCTGTCCTTGGGTCCCCGAACAACAAGCTGAGAAGTAGGCTCAGTGACCGAACGTGTCTCCCCGCCTTGGGTATCACACACAATCGCACTGGTATATCCCTCAATTAAAATCACCGTATCTCCCGAAAGAATTGCCAGCAGAATTTCTTTCCATTCGTCCTGTATCTTAGCATCACCAATTTCTAGGGTACGATTCAGTATAAAATCCATCACATTTCCTGAGGTAGGGATTTGCTCGTTTAACATCTCATTAGTAACACCGAGCAAAGAACCGACAATAAATTCGTCAACGGCCTCCGGTTGAACCAAACCACTAAGATGAAGAGCCGCTGCATGGACAGGACTGTGTTCACCTAGCTTTACCTGTCTTATTTTGAGATCAGGACTATCACCTAGCTCAGTAATTATATGTTCTATCGACTGCGTAAGATTTATTGTTAGTCTGCCTGACTGTGAAGGATTCCCTTGCAGGTCATTGCCGGACTTATTTCTTTTATTCCATCCTTTCATGTTCAGCAAGTTCACCTCTTTCTCATAATTAAGACTATTATTTTCGGTTAGGTCTTCCATTATTCGGATTGAAATGCAGCACAACATCGAAACAAAAAAAAGCAATCCAAGAATGAGCTCTTGAATTGCCCTTTATTCAGTAATACGATTCGAATCATTATTTTTTATAGCACTACACTACCTGTGAATGCAACCTCAGCAGGACCTGTCATATACACATGGTTATCATCTTCATTCCATTCAATGAAGAGATCGCCACCCTTTAGACTAATCCAAGCCGCTCGATCTGTCAGGCCATTCAGCACTGAAGACACTAAGGTTGCGCAAGCTCCAGTCCCACAAGCAAGTGTGGGTCCAGCCCCACGTTCCCATACCCGCATATCTACTCTACCTCGATCCAGAACCGTTGCGAACTCGACGTTTACCTTTCTTGGGAACAACGGATGTACTTCTAACTTAGGTCCCCATGTCGCAAGGTCAAAAGATACGGCATCGTCTACATAAATAACGCAATGAGGATTACCCATTGATACTGCTGTAAACTTAAATTCGGTTCCGTCCGATTCAATCGACTCTGAGAGTACTGGTTCTGCATCAATAGCTACCGGAATTTGAAGACCGGACAATATAGGTTCGCCCATATCAACCGTTACAGTTTCCACCACACCGTCTTTCACATTCAAGGTAACCTTTTGCTCTCCGGCACCAATCGTTTCAATTACTATCTGCTCGGAGTTTACAAGGCCATGATCATATACATATTTAGATACACAGCGGATAGCATTTCCGCACTGCTCCGCCTCCGAACCATCAGAATTCATAATTCGCATCATGTAATCACCACGTTCAGACGGTAGGATGTATACAAGTCCGTCCGCGCCAATTCCGAAGAACCGATTGCATAGAGTTACAGCAAGCTCTGCTGCATTGCTTGGTAGTTCTTGCTCGCCAAAAACTACGATAAAGTCATTGCCGAGCCCGTGCATTTTTGTGAATTCCATTGAAAGTCCACTCCTAAAGGTTATGTTATGTTAGCAATCGCTTAAGCTTAATATTCTGTGTAATGTAGCCCTTCACAAGTATACGAGCTGTTAACTGCAACAAGTATACCTTTAGGAATGGAGCAATACTATTAACTTTATGCCGAAATTTTTGTACTTTTTATCATCGAATTGCTTCCGCTACGACCACGATTACGTTTTCCACCCCAAACACTGCCAGCGCCCATCAGGAAGGTCGGAATCCCCGCTGTTACAAATACAAGGCACCACTCACGGAAATTAAGCGGCACTGTTTTGAAGACAGGTTGTAGAAACGGAATATACATCACAGCCAGCATCAGAATCACGGATGACAATACAGCAAGAACCAGGTACTTATTCTGAAACGGATTTCGATGGAACACCGAACGTGAACTGCGGCAATCGAAGACATGAATCAACTGCGCCATAACGAGTGTCGCAAAAGCTACGGACTGAGCTCGAATCAGCTGCGCTGGATTCTCTGGTGCCACACGTAAGGTTAGCCAAAATGCACCTAACGTACATAAACCGATTAAGAATCCACGGCTTATGATCTTCCACCCTAAACGGCGGGCAAAAATATTTTCCTTCGCCCCACGCGGTTTATGCTCCATCAAATCCTTTTCGGGTTGGTCAACACCAAGCGCCATCGCTGGCAGTCCGTCTGTCACCAGATTCACCCATAAGATTTGGATAGGCACGAGTGGCAGAGGCAGACCAAGCATCATAGCGAAGAACATCGTCAAGATCTCTCCCACATTTGATGCTAGTAGATATCGAATGAATTTACGAATGTTCTCATAAATGTTTCTACCCTCTTCAATGGCAGCAACAATGGTTGAGAAATTGTCGTCCCCTAGGACTAGAGAAGAGGCTTCCTTGGTCACATCTGTACCAGTGATCCCCATAGATATTCCTATATCTGCCGCTTTAATGGCTGGAGCGTCATTGACTCCGTCCCCGGTCATAGCCACTACATGACCACGACGCTGCAAGGATTTCACGATACGAAGCTTATGCTCAGGAGATACGCGGGCGAATACATACACATTGTCTGATACTTTATCCAGCTCATCATCATCCATCCGAGTTAGTTGAGCCCCTGTTAGTACCGTGCCTCCACGTTGCAGAATTCCTAATTGATGCGCAATGGCTTCTGCAGTTGTTCCGTGGTCCCCTGTAATCATTACAGTCTTAATTCCTGCTCGACGTGTGACGCTAATGGCATCGCGGACTTCACGCCGCGGCGGATCAATCATCCCTGCCAATCCGATAAAAACGAGCTGGGATTCCGCATCCTTTTCACTGTCCATTTTTTCACTTGGACGAATATCACGATAAGCCATACCTAGGACACGAAGAGCACCTGATGCCATTTGCTCATTAGCATCGAGTACTTTCTGCCGCAATGTTGGCGTTAAAGGCACAACACCGCCCTCCCAGAGCATATATGAACAGCGATTAAGCAGAACATCAGGTGCACCTTTCGTACATACCATCCGTCCTCCGGGATGACCAATGATAACTGACATTAACTTCCGCTCAGAATCGAATGGAAATTCCTTCTCACGGGAATATGTTACAGCTAGTGTCTGGGCAGTCAAACCCATCTTCCCTGAAAGTGCCACGAGGGCTCCTTCGGTCGGATCTCCTTTAAGCTCCCAGATGGATGAGCTGTCAGATGACTTATCAACTACGATGTCCTTATCCTTCCCTTTACGCTTACCCCGTACTTCAGTCGGAAAGGTCTCGATGATCTCTGCATTACTGCACAAAGCACCCACCTGTAGCATCCGTCTTAAACTTTGATCATTTTTGAGATCTACCGGTTTACCTTTCTCTAGAACCTGTCCGTTCGGCGCATACCCTTCACCTGTTACTTCAAGCCCACGTCCACCCGTCCATAATCGGGTAACTGTCATTTTGTTCTGAGTCAATGTTCCCGTCTTGTCGGAACAAATGACGGATGCGCAGCCCAAGGTTTCCACTGAAGGTAATTTACGAACGATAGCCTTACGTTTGATCATCCTCTGCACGCCCAGTGCAAGTGCAATGGTTACTATGGCCGGAAGCCCTTCGGGAATTGCAGCGACCGCCAAGCTCACCCCAGCCAAGAACATAGCTGTGGCAGGCTGTCCATGTAAAATACCGGCTGCTACAACCACAATAGTTAAACCTAGTGATACATAGATCAAAATTTTCCCTAGCTGCTCGAGACGATGCTGAAGCGGAGTTTCCTGAGATTCTGTATTCTGGATCAGGTCTGCAATCTTACCCATCTCAGTGTCCATACCCGTTCGAATTACGATAGCTTTACCAGTACCCCTGGTTACCATTGTGCCCATGAATCCAAGATTCTTCTGATCGCCGAGCGGAATCTCCTCCGCGCGGATCACATCCGAATGCTTCGAGACAGGCAGCGATTCCCCAGTTAGCGCGGATTCCTCCACATATAGAGAACTGCAATCCAGCCATCGTATATCCGCGGGTATTCGATCACCACTCTCCAGCAAGACAATATCACCTGGCACTAACATTTTTGCTGGAATGACCTCGCTATTCCCTCCACGCAGAACTTTGGCAGAAGGTGCGGAGAGCTGCTTTAAAGCTCTTAGCGAACGTTCGGCGCGGAACTCTTGAACAAACCCAAGGGCTCCGTTTAAAAGGATAATCGCGATGATCGTGATGGCATCCAAATATTCGCCAAGCAAACCGGATACGAGCGTCGCACCCATAAGCACAAGCACCATGAAATCCTTAAACTGGTTCAACAGCAGGGTAAACGGGGATACGGTCTTTCCTTCGGACAGCTCGTTATACCCATTTTGCTTCCGTCGCTCCGCGGCATCCTCTCCACTGAGGCCCGTCCTCGGATGGACATTGAACATTTTCTGCAGCTCTTCTGCACCGAGCCGGTGCCAACTGTTTTGTTCCATGACTTTTCTTTCCCTCCCGGTCGTTTCTTGACTTCCGGCGGCGCACAGCTTTTCCACCTGTTCATGACCAAGTGTATTCAAGGTCGTCCAATAATATCACCGCCTATCTAATTCCCCTTTTGCACGAATGTCCCAAAGTATGGCATCATAGAGAGGTAAGCTTTAACGTCTTCGGTGTTCTAATAAGGGCGGTAAGCGTTTAAGCGAAGAATATAAGACCTAAAGTATGGTGTACAACTTATACTTTCTTATATTTATAGAATTATAGAAATTCATTTCACGTCGACAGGAGAGCTTTATCATGGCATTAGACGGCATAGTTACACGAGCTATCGTGCACGAACTGCAATCATTCATCGGTGCACGCATAGGCAAAATATATCAACCGAACAACCACGATCTTATCTTCAACCTACGGGGCGCCGGCGGCGGTGGCAAGCTATTACTCTCCGCTAATCCGACATATCCCCGTCTGCATCTTACAGAAAGAAACAGCATAAATCCTTCAGAAGCACCTATGTTCTGCATGCTCATGCGTAAGCATTGTGAAGGCGGGATAATCGAGAGTATCGCTCAGGTAGGCATGGAACGAATTATTCACATAAATGTTAGGACTAGAGATGAGCTTGGAGACGTCTCTGCCAAAAAGATCATCATAGAGCTCATGGGACGTCATAGTAATATCATCCTTACAGATCTCAGCACTGGAACGATCATAGACGGCATTCATCACGTTACTCCATCAATCAGTAGCTACCGGATCGTAATGCCCGGAGTCGCTTACACAGAGCCTCCTCAGCAACACAAGCTCAACCCTCTGGAAATCGACAAAGAACAATTTCTACATTTGATCTCAGCAGCTGAAGAAGCCGCTCTACTGAAAGAAGATGAGAATGAGACCGAACCAGAAGAAATCATAGAAGGTGAGCTCGCTAATCTGATTACAAAAGAAGAAGTTGAGCAGAAACCAGACGGATCAGGTGGTCCCTCTCCATCTGCTGATCCCGTTGGCTGGATGGTGCATGCCTTCAGTGGAATGAGTCCACTTGTTGCAGGAGAGATCGCTCTTCGCCTCAGAAATGACCTAGAAACAGGCGATACACAGGAATCCACAGCAGAATTCCCAACAAAGTTATGGGTCGCCTTCCAGTCTGTAATGGGACCTGTGCATAATTGCGAATTCTCTCCTGTTTCAGGTGCGAATGCAAAAGGGAAAATGATTTTTTCCGCGATTCCGTTAACCCTATTGGGTGAACATGCGAAGCAATATAACTCGATCAGCGAGTGTATGGAGGATTATTACGGGGATAAAGCCGAACGTGATACGGTGAAGCAACGGGTAAGTGATTTGATCCGTTTCCTAAGCAACGAACGAAGCAAAAACGTAAAGAAGCTCGCCAATCTTCAGAAGGATCTAGACGAAGCTCAAGACGCAGATCGTTATCGCATTTGGGGTGAATTGTTATTCGCATCGTTACATGCCGTGTCCAAAGGAGATAAAGAAGCCTCATTGGTCAATTATTATGACGAAAATCAGGCTGAAATGGTCATCCCGCTTGACCCTTTATTAAGCCCATCAGATAACGCACAACGTTATTTTAAAAAGTACAACAAGTATAAGAACAGCCTTCTTGTTATTAATGAGCAGTTGATTAAGACACATGAGGAAATTTCCTACATGGAAAGTTTACTCCAGCAGCTTGCCCATGCTTCATTGAATGACATAGAGGAAATCCGTGACGAACTTGTAAGCCAAGGATACCTACGTGACCGAAGCAAAAAGGGTAAGAAGAAGAAAAAAGCAACCAGACCTACATTGCAAGTCTTCACCTCTTCAGAAGGCATCGACATTTATGTCGGAAAAAACAATTTACAGAACGAATACGTCACCAATCGACTAGCTTCGCCTAATGACACATGGCTGCATACCAAGGATATCCCTGGTTCTCATGTGGTCATCCGAAGTGAGGAGTTTGGAGATGCCACATTAGAAGAAGCCGCCCAGCTTGCTGCTTATTTCAGTCAAGCGAAGCAATCAAGCAGTGTGCCTGTCGATTGCACACTGATCCGCCATGTACGTAAACCGAGTGGTTCCAAACCCGGATTTGTGATCTACGATCATCAGAAGACGTTGTTTGTCACACCGGATGAGGATCGTATTAAGAGTCTCCCTAATACGTTAAGAAGCTAAATCATAAAAAAAACCGGTTGTCGTCCTTGTATGGATGACAGCCGGTTTTCATATTTTGCATGAGTTCATGACCTCTAATTACTTATTAAATTCTTCAACTGTTCCAGCACATTTACAGGAACCGTAACACTACCGATATCTCCATGAAAGATAACGCCTTGACGGGCACCATGAAAATCCGAGCCACCGGTTACAATCAAGCCATATTCTTCAGCCATGGTTAGGTAACGCTCTGAATCAGTGGACTTGTGATCCGAATGATAGGCCTCAATCCCTTTAAAAGCACCCTGCTTCAATATCCCTCGCACCAACTGATCGTCACCGTATAGTACTGGATGCGCCAATACTGGAGAGCCACCGGCCTCGATAATCCAATCACAGGCTTCCTCGGGCGTGATTCGCGGAGGGGACACGTAGGCTGCTGCTCCTTCGGCTAAAAATTTGCTAAAGGCATCTCTCATATCTGTAGCGACTCCAAGACGAACCAGCTCATCAGCAATATGTGGCCGGCCAATACTTTCATCAGGCTTCAGTTCCCGCCCAATCCCCGCGACCACTGCCTCCAGTGTTATCTTAATTCCTAGCCCACGTAGCTTAGAGATTATCGCTTCATTCCTTACTGCCCGAGTATCCCTTAGCCCTTCCAAGCGGGATAGAAACAATTCATTTGTTGGATCTACGTAGTAACCAAGAACATGAATATCTTTACCACCAGCACGAGTGCTGATCTCTACACCCGGTACAACAGTAATTCCGTACTTCTCTCCTGCTTCGCAGCCTTCCTTCACACCGGCCACCGTGTCATGATCCGTAATGGCAACAGCGGTTAAGCCCTTCTCTTTAGCGAGACATACATTTTCCTCCGGTGGCTGAATGCCATCCGAGGCTTGAGTATGCGTGTGGAGATCGCATCGACCGACGTTAACATGCTCCGATCCGTCGCCCTTCAGTTCATCCAGTCTAGTTCCATTCTCCATCTCTATCACCTCTAACGCTAGTTTCTAAGTTTCCGTTTTTTAGCCATACAAGCTTTAATTATCATTCGAATGCTCACGTAAAAAAGTCAAGAATGTCACTGCAGAAATCGGCAGCAGTGTCGATTTTAAATGAATGGCGTAGAACTGTCTTTTAAAGGAGGCATCCGAGATATTCACGATTTTCAAAAGTCCAAGCGCCACCTCATGCTTAACAGAAGAGGTTGAGATAATTGTTATTCCAAGTCCAGCCTCCACTGCCGACTTCACAGCACCCGTGCTACCAAGCTCCATCACTATTTTCATGGCTCCCGGATCAAGCCCCTTCGAGAACAGCTGCTCTTCCATCACACGCCGCGTTCCTGAGCCCTGTTCACGCAATACGAAAGGGTGCTGAAGCACATCTTCCAGAGTAACCTCCTGCTGCTCTGCAAGTGGATGATCATGGGGTACAATCAACTTCAGTTCATCCCCCATCACCGGCTCAATCACCATATCAGGATGTGTCACCGGCGCTTCAATTAAACCGAAATTCAACTGATGCTTTAGGATTTCCTCCATAATTTGCGAGGTATTCATGACTTTCATCATAATTGAAATGTTCGGATATTGCTTTCCAAAAGGACCTAACAGCCGCGGCAGCACATACTCCCCAATGGTAAGGCTTGCCCCAAGCTGCAGACGTCCCTCCAGCATATGCGTAAACGCCGACATCGCTTGATCTGTCTCACGCATCAATTGAATGCTGCGCAGCGCGTATGGCATTAGGGTATGCCCTGCTTCGGAGAGCATGATTTTTTTGGTAGAACGATTAAAGAGCTTAGTTCCAAAATAATCCTCTAGCGCCTGTACTTGCATGGTCACTGCTGGTTGAGTCATATGTAGTGTCTGCGCCGCCGCTGAGAAGCTCCCTCGTTCTGAGACCGTATAAAAGATATGTAACTGATGAAAGTTCATGTGCTGCAACTCCTTGTGCTGTCTTTAGAAGAAACTTAAGGATTATGTATGATATGAAACTTATGCTTTCTTATATTTTTAAAAAGGACATGCAGCCACCGCTGCATGCCTTCAGTCCGAACTTTATACACTATTTGCGTTTACGCTTCTTCTTCGTTAGCTTAGTGCGGCGGGAATTGCGCAGCAGCGAAAAGTAAGTCTTTAAATCTCTCAATTGTGGTGTTGAAGAGATTCTTCCAAGAAACGAAACGATGATCATAGAATATAATGGCTGACCTGAAATATCTTTTTCTCCTGTCAATTCCGTGAACTCAGCGATTACTACAGAGTCATCGTCAATTAAATACGCGTTAAAATCACTGTCTGAAAAAGGCTTGAGCCGATTCTGCATCAGGCACTGCCACATCCATGCGGCGACCTCTTCGTCATTGCTTACACCTTTACTGATCCGGTCCAAATAACGACTCTTCGCATGATTTGTTATAACGATGTCAGCGACCCTGTAGTCGTTCAGCATGATGTGGAAGGGCTCGTAAGTGCTGGGCCAATCCGTCCCTTTGTTGCGCATCATCATCACACTCCACCATAAGGGTCTTTGTATGTACTTAATGTTGTCATCTTACCTCATTGCTGAAAGTTGTACAAGTTCAGACCACAGGAGAAGCCGCGTTTACTCTAGATCTGCGCATAAAAAAACAGGCGCTGCTTAAGCGCCTGTTCATCTCCAAAAATTACATACCGTAATTACGGGACTTGTCCGGCCCATTACTGGTATACTCTGTCTTAATTTCGTTACGATAGGATCTTTCGATCTTACGAACGTAGGAGAGTCTGCGGACATTCTTCATAACTTCCTCGGCACGTTCTGCATTTACATACATCACTGCGTAATGCATTTTCCGAGAAACATAATGTAATGTTCCGTATTTCTCAAGGTTACGTGCCGCTTTAACGTCACTTACCCAAATGATGTATCCTGTCCGTTCCGCAAACATAAGCTTAACCGCCTTTCTCTCTCTAAATCCTAAAGGAAGCTTATCCGCAGGAGCATTTTCCCCCGCTGCCGCATCCACCTTTAGGGGAAGGATCATTACTTGGTACTTTAATGCTATCCGATACTGAAAAAGCAATCGCTTCCGACATGGAGTGCAGAATGTCGTCAAGTGTCTTCTCTGCCAGCTTGAAACGAACAACCTCTTCGAACTGCTCCAGTTCCGCTTCTACTGCTGAAACCTCATCCTTCGCTGAATGATAGTTCGGATGAAAATGTCCGAATCGTTGTGTTTCTTCAAACAACTCCTTCTTAGCTTGAAGTCGTTTGACCATGGCCTGAATTTCCGGGTTCGTATCAACCCGTCCTTTCCAGTATAAGTAATCCGACACCTCGGCGGATTGATTAATCATATCGCCTAATTCATAGGCGTATGTCAGCACTTCAGCCATATCGACCGTATTTAATTCCGCTACGCTCATGAACTCAGCTCTTTTCTACGTTAATGTTCTACCGAATTCAGTAGACTTTTCTATCATAACATAATCACTCGCTTCAGCAGAAGAGGAATTTCTTCGCCTTTTGGGAATAACTAACTTCATTTCCTTCCAGTCCTCAGGGGTCAGCTCTATTTCTTCAACCGTTTCACCATCGTTATATAAGAGATGTCCCTCCACTTTCCAAGGATTTCCTTTTATTCTGGAGGGGATGAAATCTAACATTTGATCCTTCAAGGAAAAACGTACCTTAATGCCCCATTTCAACCCCTGCTCCATTACTTTCTGAGCGGTTGAGCTATGATAATGTCGCCATTCCTTGCTCCAGATCTGGGGTACATTATCCCCATCTAATAAGTTATCCTCCTCCTGCTCAGGAGAAATAACAGGTAGGTTTAAAAAGGGATTACCGCGGTGGAGTAGCCTTAGTTCAGAAGTTAGTACTGGGAGTGAATACAACTCTTGCTCGGTTTCTGCTACTTGATTAAACGAAGTCCAAACAGTGTCCGTGTCCTCCTCCTCACGTCCTCCAATCATCCTGGTAGGAGCCAATCCTGCTAAAAACAATTCCTTACGCATCTGCTCCACAGACTCTGGAGATACTAGGAAATGAAGCGGACCGATACGCTTAAGGCTATCGTGCAGACGCGGATGAGCTGCGATAACCGCGCCATCCTCTTCCGTCTGGCAAGTCAACAGGATGACCTCCGACAGTGATGTTCGGCCAATGCTTTTTCCCCATTGCTCTAAAGAAAGCTCCACCACAGATGGCAGACCACCCAGTGCATGATCTCTAATCCAAGCTATCGTCTCTTGTGGAGGCATCCCTCGCTCTGATGCATTTACAAGCATCTCACGAGTCAGTCGGAAGCTCCACATCGTATCCGTTTGCAGCAGTTCAGCGCATCCAGCTAAAATCCAGCGAACGGTATAGGACACCTCCGGTGGAATCAGGACTTCAAAATCGGGCTGTACAATAAACATCTCATTCGAATTCTCTATCTCAGAATTATTGACGGACTCGTTACCTTTCATCAGCATCGGTTTTACAGCAGTCCAGCGAAAACACTGGATACCCTCAGATGTGCACCCCAATTCACACCACCCAAAGCCTGTTAAACATTGAAGCCAGCGCAAGCTTGATTGTTCCAGCTCATCTCGGGTGACCGTTCCGGTTAGATTCATATCAGTCATCCAGTCCAGTAGCTCAGGCAGCGCTGTCCATTTCTCTGGTACAAAAGCTTTGCCGGATATCAAATAACGAAAATGCTGATCAGCAGGCCCAATGCTTCCACAACGATGAATAACAATCCCATACAGGATGTCTGTCATCCTTGTCTCAGGAAGCTGCAACCAACGTTCCAGCATATCCTTGTTAAGTCTATAACCTGATTTCAGTCTGGTAATAAGCCCAAGACACAACATGATGTCTACTACTAGAGTGGCTGACAAAACATTCAATTCATCCGAAGGAGTGACCATAGTGAGCCCCAGTAAATGTTTTTCCTGAAAGGAAAGCTGAGCCGCTAAGCGGTGTAGATTTTTTTTATGAATGATTCCCTTAGCGGTCAGTGGTAGGCCTTCCCGTGTAATGAACTGTAATGCCCGAAACAGATCTACTGCCAGTCCAGCACCTGCCTCCATGGATAGATTCACTGAATAACCCTCAACAAACTTTGGTTGGTGCGGGAAGAATTCTTGTTCTAGCGCTAATAGTTGTTCAACCGGTATCTGGTACAGCTTCTCACCCAATATTTTATGCCTCGCAGTTAACAGCCCCGCACGTCGCAGTTCATTCATTGCAAGCTTTTGTTCGGCACGGCAGAGCGCCGTTGGGCGCAAACGCTCTTCTTTCCCTTCGTCAAAGGGTTGGGCTGCATAAGCAGCACATAATCGCTTTAAGACCTCTAATGCTTCTGCTGATAGCTGGTTCAATGGATCGTTCGCTCCTTTCCGCTCGGCACCATTTTAACGACATATTCATAGCCCTGTTCTGTCAAAAACATCCGGCGGCGCATAGCGAAATCCTGCTCCCGACTATCTTCAGATACCAGCGAATAGAAGTATGCTTTATTCTCACCAGCTTTTGGACGCAAGATTCGTCCTAAACGCTGGGCCTCCTCCTGCCTGGATCCAAAAGCTCCTGAAACCTCAATAGCAATCGACGCATCTGGCAAATTCACCGCAAAATTCGCTACTTTAGAGACAACAAGCACCTGTATTATTCCCTCGTTAAAAGCTTCATACAACTCATCTCTTTCTCGCTGCTTCGTTTTGCCAGTAATCAACGGTGCATCTAACTTATCCGCCAATTCCGTTAATTGATCAAGATACTGTCCGATAACCAGAACTGATGATCCCTGATGGGCTTTTAAAAGCTCAATTACAACCTCAACTTTGGCAGGATTGCATGAGGCCATACGAAATTTCTCTTTCGCTTCCGCATACAAGTATTTCTGCCTTAACCCAGAACACATCGGTACGATCATCTCGACACAATCAACCTCTGCAATCCAGCCCTGCTGCTCCAGCTCCTTCCAAGGCATGTCGTAACGCTTTGGCCCGATCAATGAGAATACGTCCCCTTCCTTCCCGTCTTCTCTAACCAGAGTTGCAGTGAGACCTAGTCTTCTAGTAGCCTGAATATCTGCTGTAGCCCGGAAGACTGGAGCTGGAAGCAGATGGACCTCATCATAAATAATCAAACCCCAGTTGCGTTCGTTGAACAGCTTCATATGCAGAAAAGGGCCGCCTTTGGATTGACGGTGCGTTAGTATCTGATAGGTAGCTATAGTAACAGGCCGCACTTCTCTTTTTTCACCGGAATATTCACCAATAGACTCATCATCCAAATCGGTTCGCTCAAGCAGCTCATCTACCCATTGTCTTACAGAAGTCGTATTTGAAGTTAAGATCAGTGTTTCGCATTGTAGACTTTCAAGAACGGCTAATCCCACTACCGTCTTACCCGCTCCGCAAGGCAGTACAACTACCCCGCTGCCTCCCTGCCCTTCTATGCCTTGAAACATCTGAACGGCCTCCTGCTGATATTCACGCAGTCCAAAAGTTTCACCTTTCGCTCCATCCTTTGCGTGATTGTGAGACTCCTTCCACGCCAAGCTTAGCGCTTGTCCGACATGGTAACCCGCATAATCCAGTACAGGATAGCCTAGTCTCATCAGCTCTTGCTTTAAAAGCCCTCTATTCTCTGCACGGCATGAGCTTTCTAGTGGATTTATTCTCTGCAAACCTAACTCCTTTAGACCTGATTCATTAACTAGTCCACTCAGAATCTCAGCTGTCTCAGCCCTAAGCGTAATGATCTCATTCGAAGTCTCCTGACCGTGAAGGGTGAGCTTCCCATACCTTGAGAGAAGCGTTCCGATCTCTTCCTCCAGCCCTGCAGGAACACCCCAGCGTGCGAGATGATGCAGACTTGAGATAATTGCCTCAGCTGTATAATTTAGCGCTGCAGCATTCCATAGTGATAATGGAGTGATTCTATAGGTGTGGTAAGCCGGAGGACTCTTTACAAGCTCTGCAAAGGTTCCTAGCTCCTTCCTCGCCTTCTCAAAACCAGGATGTGCGCATTCCAGTAGAATCGTCCGATCCCTGCGCACAATGCAAGCCCCTGTTTCGTTCATAACGTCACCTCCGCAATCATTCATTTCATTATTCTCTTATATTTGAACAGGAAAAAGCTCATCCCCGTATAACGGTCATGAGCTTCCCTATCAAACTATTTAATGTAAATGCTGCTGCGAAATATCATGAAGAGCTTCTCCAGCCTCATCCGCAAAAATGTTGCGCACCGCCAAGTCGCCGATGGAAACAACACCAATCAGCTTCTGGCCACTGGTCACGGCTAATCTGCGAATTTGCCAGTTCGACATCAGTTCTGCAGCCTCATCTACAGAAGTATCTTCTGAGACGGTCTGAATTTCTCTACTCATCACCTTTTCTACAGAAGTTGATCCAGGGTGCTTAGCCGCATAACCTCTAATCACAAGATCACGATCTGTAATTACTCCGAGCAGAGTCTTATCTTCTTCATCATTGATTACAGGAATAAATCCGGTGTCATTGTCTCTCATCTTAACAGCGACTTCATACACATTATCCTGTAATGTGACTGTCACAGGCTCCATCGTCATAACTTCTTTCACTGTCTTCAAGAACGAACCCTCCTAATCATGATCTCCATGTTATGGAATAGGTTCTCCTCTATGAAACGAAATTATACGATTATCTTCTCTTCCAAACAGGAATTAGCCATAGCGATCAACAATTTCATCCCATGCAGCATAGCATCTTCGTCAAAATCAAATTTACTATGATGATGCGGGTAGACTGCATCTTTATCTGGATTCCCAGCACCTACGAACATAAAGCAGCCAGGAATCTCTTTAACATAATAGGCAAAATCCTCGGCTGGCATCAGCTTTTCCATCACAATCACCTGAACGGGCTCCCCAAATGCTCCTGGTGCCACCTCAGAAAAACGCTGGTATTCACCTTCATGATTTACGAGTGGTGGATAACCCATGACATAGTCTATCTTAGCTTCTGCACCGTATGCACCAGCAATTGAAACTGTCATTTCTTCGATCCTGCTGCGGATCAGATGGCGGGTCTCCTCGTCGAATGCCCGCACGGTTCCTGTAATCCGGCAATGCTCAGCAATGACATTCTGGGCGAATCCCCCTTGAATGGTTCCTACACTGAGAACAGCGGGCTCCAGCGGGTTCACAGAGCGGCTTACGATGCTCTGGAGCTGAGTCACAAGTGCCGCCCCTGCCACAATACTGTCAATCGTGCGGTTAGGCATGCCGCCGTGACCACCTTTACCGATGATATCAATAAAAAATTCATCTGCAGATGCCATAAGCGGTCCTGGTGCACTGCCGACAGTTCCCATTGGCAGCGGGGTCCACAAATGTAGACCATATATTGCATCCGCCCCTTCCAATACGCCTTCAGCAATCATCCCCTGTGCACCGCCAGGACAGACTTCCTCCGCAGGTTGAAAAAGAAAACGCAGCTCCCCTTCGATCTCATCAAGGCGGCTGCTATAGTAAGAGGCTACACCCAGCAGGATTGAAGTATGTCCATCATGCCCACAGGCATGCATAACCCCTTCATTTTGCGAAACGTAGTCATTCTTGTTTTCCTCTTTAATAGGTAGTGCATCCATATCCGCGCGAAGGACTACCGTTTTCCCCGGCCGTTGTCCTCGCAATATACCTGTTACACCATACCCTGTTGTGCTTCTTCTAACCTCAATACCGAATTCTGCTAACTTGTTTGCTATAAATGCCGATGTTTCCTTTTCATGAAAAGACAACTCCGGATGACGGTGTAAATGGCGTCTCCATTCCACGATCTCCGGCATGAGCGAATCAACCGCTAAGCTCTTCATACGTTTTCCATCCCCTTCTTCATAAACCCGCATCAATAGCATGCGACAGCAGTCCTGTTCACTTTGATCTAGCATCACACGGCTATAATTCTTTTATTGTAGCAGAAACGCAAAAAACTGGGTATCGTTAGGAGGTACCTACTCTTGCACAACGTTTAGAAACATACTATCATGAGGTAGAACATCAGCAAACGGATCATGAATTCATCATTATACTTCATAAGGGGGATATGCGTGCTATGATTTTTGAGAACACGGGCCTCGTAGGATTGAAGAGTGATCTTCTCTATCTGGACGAGAGTGCTACAAAGGCTGGCTTTATCCGCTGGCAATGGGAATACTATCGTGCCACTTACGACTGCAAAATTGAAGACCCACAGGATGGTGGCGAATACTTTCTACGCATCAACACTCGCGCTGTCGAGGGGAAGCTAGAGAAGGCTGATGCCGTACTTGCAATTGAAGCCGTATACTTAGGGAAAGCAACATTCCCCCATGGTCTGGAGTATGACTCTCCGGTCCCTAAACCAGTATTGGACACTGCTGCTACTCGGATTCTCGAATTAAAGCAGCTGTTGGAGGCTTGAGTAACAGAAAGGGAAAGACGAAACAAAATGTCAGCCTGCCCAAAAGAGGAACACCCGATTTCCAACTACTTATCTTAACACTACTACTTGTGGGTTTCGGTCTAGTCATGGTCTTCAGTGCTAGCTCCAGTTTGACTTTAGCGAGCTCGAAGTTCGGTAATGACCCTCTATATTTCATGAAACGCCAAATGATCTGGATCGTACTTGGAATTGTTGTTATGTTTACAGCCATGAATATTCCCTACAGTAAATTCAAGAAGTGGTATGTCCCTATCTTCATCATCACCGTTATTCTCCTGCTAATTGTAGCCTTCTCTGAAAGAATCAATGGCGCTAAGAGCTGGTTAAGTATCGGGAAGCTAGGGATCCAACCTACCGAACTAGCCAAAATATCGATTATCCTGTATCTCTCCGCGCTCATTACCAAAAAAGGTGAACGGTTTAGAGATTTCCGTACAGGATATATCCCTGTAATGGTCATTGTGGGTATTGTTGCCGGACTTATTATGATGCAGCCAGATTTGGGATCATGCCTTATTCTAGTAGCTACCAGTGGACTTGTCATTTATGCAGGCGGTGCCAGCATGAAGCATATCTTAGGCTCTATTGCACTCTTGGTGCTCGGAGTAGGAATTGTTATGGGGGCTAAAGCAGCGATTGATTCCCTTTCCCCTGCAACTGACAAAGTAGCCGCCAATCAGGACTACAGAAAAGGTCGTATTCAAGCTTTCATAGATCCCTATCAGGATGCTGAGGGTGAAGGGTATAATATTATTCAGTCTTTGACCGCTCTTGGACAAGGTGGAGTCAGCGGCTCTGGATTTGGCAAAAGCATTCAAAAGCTCGATTATCTTAAATACCCGTATACGGACTTTATTTTCCCCGTGATTGGTGAAGAGTTCGGCTTTGTAGGTACAGCATTATTTTTGATGTTATATCTGTATTTTATCTGGCGAGGGATTTTAATCTCATTAAGGTGCAAGGACCCCTTTGGCACACTTGTCGGTATTGGGATTATGGGTCTCATAGCCATTCAGGCCTTTGTCAATATTGGCGGTGTAACGAAGACGATTCCGCTTACCGGAGTAACTTTACCATTTATCAGCTATGGCGGCTCTTCACTTCTCGTGAGCATGCTGTCCATGGGAATTATTCTGAGTATTTCCAGAGAAACTAATCTTCCAGCTAAAGAGGAAGTAACGAAATCTGTAACTACAGTTAGACAAGTTCGTTCCCGGTGAGATTCATAAATCCGGATGTGATGGAATATATAAAAAAGCAGTCCAAGTTAAATATCTTGGACTGCTTTTTTGTGTACAAGCTTTTTTGCATTAAGCAATTTCATCGTTCTTAAAGGCTACGCCTTCAACTTTGACATTCACTTCAACAATATGAAGTCCAGTCATGCTCTCCACAGCTTCGCGTACGTTCTGTTGAAGCATCCGGCACACTTCATGTATCGGAGTTTCATAGAGAACTATAATACGCAGGTCTACTGCTGCTTCTAGCTGTCCCACTTCAACGGTAACGCCCTTTTGGACGTTCTTACCACTAAGACGCTTCGCCCAGCCCTCTGATAGGCCACCTGACATGGCTGCAATACCTGGAGTCTCCAAGGCAGCCAATCCGGCAATTTTCGAGACGACGTCATTTGAAATTCGTATATTTCCCATTTCCAATTGAAGTTGTTCTGCCATGCCATATCCCCCCTTAACTCATTATCAATTATTGTAATTCCTAAACAGGCTAAAAAGCAAATCAGTTTCTCGCTTTCTCGTTTACACTTAGGAATAATTTGGGTATATTGATTATGAATTGATCCTGAATACATAGATTGGAGTGTACTTTACATTGAAAAAATGGATTTCACCAGCTTTGCTGGCTATCACCTTTATCCTTAGTGCCATAGGACATTATGCAGATTGGGACCACACGCTTCAGTTCGTTCTCTCTGCAGTAGCCGTTGTGTTTGTGGCTGGGTTTCTGGGCCGTGCCACAGAAAGTGTGGCTCATTATGCCGGACAACGGTTAGGCGGCTTCCTAAATGCTACCTTCGGTAATGCCGCAGAGCTAATCATTGCCTTTTTCCTGGTTAAGGAAGGACTGTTCGACATGGTAAAAGCCAGTCTTACCGGTTCCATTATAGGCAATTTGCTGCTCGTCCTAGGTTTAAGTATTTTCGCTGGCGGGATGAAGTTCAAAGTGCAGAATTTCAACGTAACCCTTGCTGGTATGAACGGTTCCCTAATGATCGTAGCGGTTATCGCCTTATTTGTTCCGGCTATGTTCTTCAATACCCATTCCATAACTGAAAAAGATACAGACGTACTCAGTTTAATCGTTGCCGGACTGCTCATCGCCTCTTACATGGCTTGGCTAATCTTCTCCATGATAACGCACAAGAAACATTTAGAGGACGTTACAGAAGCCGGTAAGGATGAATCAGCAACTGAACATGCACCTGCTTGGTCTAGAAACAGATCCATCCTATATCTGCTGGTTGCAACCGTGATGGTAGCCTTTGTTAGTGAGTGGCTGGTAGGAACGCTAGAAACATTAACTGAGCGCTTTGGATTTAGCGAACTGTTTGTAGGTGCCTTTCTAGTGGCAATCATCGGTAATGCCGCAGAACATAGCGCAGCCATTATGCTTGCTATGAAGAACAAAATCGGTGCAGCAGTAGAAATAGCCGTAGGTAGCAGTCTTCAAATAGCACTATTCGTAGCACCTGTACTTATCTTCGCCAGTTATTTCATGGGTGATACTATGGACATTGTGTTTACTACGATCGAAATTGTCGCCATTGGTGTCGCCGTATTCATTGCCAAATCGATAACTCAGGATGGTTCGACCAACTGGTATGAGGGTCTCTTACTGTTAACGGTCTACCTCATTCTGGGCGTCTCCTTTTATCTAGTATAAATACTTCCCTAAACATCTTAATCTTTTCAAAAAAAAACGCACATGAGAGACGATCTGTCCTCATGTGCGTTTCTATGAATACTTTAAAATCGAAATTATTCTTCTTTTGCTTTGTTATTCAATGCCTCATAGAGTACTGCTAAATTCCGCTCCAGCTTACTCAGCACCATTTTACCGGTAATCTCTGGCACCAAACCTGCTCTAACCGCAAAATCGACCTCTCTTGAGAAACCGTACATTTGGGTATCCAGCACTTCCTCATAGAGAGGGCAGTAGCGTGTTGCCAGATTTTCCATCTGCACTTCAATAAGTTGCTGAATTTTATCGGCATCTTCTTGTAGAAGATTGATCGCTTTAAGATTAAACTGTTCCTGTAATTCCGACGAAGTCATGCCTCTTCCCCCCCATGTCCAAAAGTTAAGCTGCTTTTACTATTTTACTTAATATTAGTCGAAATCGGATATCAATACAACAATTCTGTTTATACTAACCATTTATTTGAAAGAAGCAGCTAAGTTATTTATAAGGGACGGAGTTAATTCCGCATCTATTTCTAGAAAAAACGCCCCACCGTAAATCGGTAGGACGTCTTTACATACAACTATTACTCAGCTACAACTGTAAAGTTCAAACCGTGTTTAGCAAAAACTTCACTCATTGCCTTCTTAGCTTCTTCTGCATCTGTTCCGTGAACATGAAGCTCGTAGCTTTGGCTTGATACCAAAGTCGTGAACAAACCAAGGATACTCTTAACATCAATGTACTTGTTGTCCGCTTGAAGAACGATAGAAGAGTTGAACTGACCTGCCGTTTGAGCAATATCAACGATTGCCGCATTGTTACTGGACATAGAAATCCCTCCGCAACTTGATTATGAAACATAAGTCTTTGTAATCCATTCTTATGATACCTTGAATCCGCTTACTTGTGCAAGGTGTTTTCGTACTTTTACATTTTTATTTCAAGTTTTCAGGATTCAGACCTTCTAGTTCTGGTAACACGAAGATTCCATCCTTACGGATCAATATATCGTCAAAATAAATCTCTCCTCCGCCATAATCTGGACGTTGGATTAATACAAGATCCCAGTGAATGGAGGAACGATTTCCGTTATCTGTAACATCATAAGCTTGCCCCGGTGTAAAGTGCAGGCTGCCTGCAATTTTCTCATCGAACAGAATATCATTCATAGGGTGCAAGATGTACGGGTTAAAGCCTATGGCAAATTCACCGATATGACGTGCGCCGTCATCTGAATTCAGGATTTCGTTCAAACGAGCGGAGTCGTTGCTGGTTGCTTCAACAATTTTCCCGTTCTCGAATTTGAATTTGATATTTTCGAAGGTTACTCCGTTATATACAGATGGCGCATTATAGCTGATCGTTCCATTTACAGAATCACGAACAGGGGCGCTGTAAACCTCGCCATCCGGGATATTTTTTTGACCAGAACATTTCTCTGCACCGATTCCTTTGATAGAGAACTTAAGATCTGTTCCATGACCCGAAATATGTACCTTATCTGTTCTGCGCATAAGATCGGCCAATGCATCCTGAGCCTTGTCCATTTTGGCATAATCTAAATTACATACTTCGAAATAAAAGTCCTCAAATGCTTCTGTACTAATATTTGCAAGCTGAGCCATACTCGCATTGGGATAACGTAATACTACCCACTTCGTATGCTTCACGCGTTGTTCACTATGCACTGGATGGGAATACAAAGAATTATACAATTTCATATTTTCTTCCGGAACATCGGACAGGTCATTTACATTCTCGCCTGCACGGATGCCGATATAACAATCCATTTGCTTCATCCGGTTCAAGTCAATTTCAGCCCATGTCTGAAGACTCTCACGTGTTGCATATTTAAGCATGCTGCGTAGGACTGTACGATCTGTCAACTGCACAAAAGCATGACCGCCGGCCTTGCCGATTTCCTCTACAACAGCTTTAATTAAATCTCTTTCGCTTCCAATCATTTCTACAAGCACGTTCTCGCCTGGCTGGACATCTACGGAATAACCTACAAGATTTGCTGCCAGTTTTTGAATTCTGGGATCCTTCATTGTGTACTCTTCCTTCCTCTGTCTGAAAATAAGCATGCCGTTCTATTGTAGCACGCCCTTTATCGAGCGCAAGACCTGCAAAACAATGTAAAGATCAACGGTAGCCTGTAAAATCGACCTTAGACACATAAGTTTCATTGTCAGATTTATTCGTCGTTTCACCGGAATAGCTTACTTTTCGATTCAAGGTAAGCCTTCTGGGCAGATTATGCTTCTTATCGATTGTTAGGTGGTAGACCGTTTCTACATTAGCCTGTTTGAGCTTTTCCTGTAATTCATTATTTTTCTTTTGCCACAGCTTCTCCAAAGCTTTCGCGACTGCCTGATCAGCTGCTGTACTGTTCTCAGCAGATTCAAGACCTTTAGGTCGAAGGTTCTGCATTTCTTTCTCCAGTTCAACAGACAACCGCTTTCTTGCCTCTGAAGGCGTCAATTCGATTCGCAGCACACTTGTCCCTCTGCCTGCCCCAGCCTCTTCGGTTACATTTTTCTCCATGGCGTCAAGCTCTTCGAGTTGTTTCAGCGGATTAAGCGCAGGTAAAGGGTTTCCCTCTTCTGAAGAATTTTCAGTAGTCAGAAGCTCCCATCTGCCTTCTTTTTTCTCCAGCTGACTGTAGTAGGGTTTCAAAGCATACGTACTACTCTTTAAATCTTTAACACCTTTAGCAGTTGTTTTTTGAGGAGAGGATTTATCTGGAAGAAGTGTATATAGCTTCACTTTTTTATGATCCTCCACTGTGCCTCCGTAGAACAATAAGGATTCAGGAACCGTCGTTCCCCCTCTTGTAAGCATATTCGCCCCTTCAAAAGCTACCTCATCACTTCCAGCCATCCCTGCCAACGCCAAACTTAAATCTTCTTTCGCTGGTTTGTCTCTTATGACGCTGCAGCCGCTGCATAAAATACAGTACAGAGTAAGAATTAGAGGGACTCCACCCTTAAGTAATAATAGCTTTCTCACGGTCCTCAGGCCTTTCTCGGAGTATTTTGCTTTTGCAACCCACGTATAGGGTTCTCTCTTCCTGCAAGCCTTATACCGCTATTAGAGCCTGAATAACCGGTATATAAAAAAAGAACCCCTGAGGTGAGCCTCAAGGGTTCTTAGTATGGTTATCATTCTCTTTAATATCAAAGACAACTTGGTTACGACCATTATTCTTAGCTTTATACAGCGCCATATCCGCTCGATAAAACAATGACTCGACGCTTACTCGATCGTCCATCCAACTCCATTCCGCTATTCCGCAGGATACAGTTACACTAGGTTCAGTTTCTTCCATGACGCGTTTGCGTATACGTTCGGCTACATAACCCGCCTGTTCCACTCCCATTAACGGTAAATAAACGGATAGCTCCTCTCCTCCCCATCTAGCAGCAATATCACCTTGACGGATAGAGGATTTCACGATTTCACTGACCTCTTTTAGAATCTTATCTCCTTTTTGATGACCGTAGGTATCATTCACAATCTTGAACTGGTCAATATCCACAACTATTAAACTACCGCAGAAGTCTGTAGACTGTCTTTCTTTTATCTCTTCGTCCAAATAATGTCGAGCATAAAGTCCAGTTAGGCTGTCTCTGTTCGCAAGTCGTCTGACTTCAGCGTGTAGCCTGGCATTACCTACCGCTAGACCAATATGCCCCGCCATCGCTTGCAGCAGTCTATAATTATCATATGAAAAATAATGTGCATCACGATGTGCTAACATAATTGCACCCCGTATTTCACCACCCACACTAAGAGGTGTAGCGATCAGCGACTGCGAACCGGTAGCATTCATTAGTCGGGAAGTTGTCTTAGGATTATCTATGTAGTCAGACATGATCAGTGATTCTCCAGTGGAATATACCTTACCACCTAAGCCTGCCCCTACTTCTAAAATTTCATTCTGTAAAGAGGGATGGTTGCAGGCAATAACCTCTAACCCGCCCTTTTCCTCATTCATATGTAAGATACAGCAGTAATCTGCACCAAACATTTCAAGCAGCTCTTCAAACGCAAATTGAAAAATATCACCTAAACGCAAGCTTTGATTCAGACGTTGGGTAAGCTCATTACTCATGCGGAGCTCACGGATCAGCTGATTGGATCGCTCATATAGCTTGGCATTCTCAAAAGCAGTTCCTGCTGTATCGGCCACCATTGAAAGAAACCGTAAATCAACATCTGGAAAGATTGGATTATCCATAACCATATGGAATACTCCATAAACCCCCTGCTTGCCACCTAACGGAAGACCAATCTCTACATTACGGTGATCCTCGTCACTTGTGTGCAGTGCAACGCGTCCATCCTTAAACGCCCTGGCACAAACATCATCACTGGACATGTGGAATGGTAAGGGTTTGACCTGCGGATGCGTGCTGCGGTGGTCTTGAGACATAAACAGCTCAAGCCTCGCTCCCGGATACATCGCAGAGATGCTATCAATGACTTCCGAAAGTACGGCATTCACATCTATGTTGTCATGCATCCGCTGGACAATCTGAAATAACAAAGAACGACGATTGCTTTCACGTTCAGCATGAATATGGGTGCTTGCAAGATCTGCAACAAATATATGTTCAAACTTATGATAGAAACAGGTACGGTAATGCAGCGACATTGCTTCTGCGGTATCTCGTCCACCCATTTCATATTGTTGCGTAGGCATAGAACAGCCCAAAAATGCAAAGAGTTCATTATCGACGCGAGTGAATAGCGGTATGGTAAAAAAGCTCAGATCCTTACCTTCTACGGTCAACTCAACAGCAGAGATTGTTCTTGAAAACAAGCTAGAAGCTGCTGCCTGTTCCCACTTTTGTCTCCATAGTTCTTGTTGATCGCGTATGCTGCTTAAATACTTACCTTCAAAATTAAGCACAGACCATTCCCAAGATCTGGAGAATGGAAGGACATCGAGCCCACTAAACCATTCATTGAAACTGTCTGCAATCAGATTTGCTAGATAAGGGAAGTCATGCGTTACTATTTCCGTTTCCCTAAGCCAGGCGGTGGGATCTTCGGAATCTCTACTAACGTTTATGTTGTCCTGTAACAGCATACGGCTGTCTTTATGGACGTATGCTTTCTGCTCTGACATAACGAAGATCCCCTTTGCATCTCGATTAAGAAAACTATCTTCCCTAGTAACTACTAATTAACTATATTTTACTCTCTTTCTTTGTGTATTGCATTATATTTTCATCATTTCCGGGACTTTTTTTTAGGACCAAAGAACTATCGACAAAGATTGACAAAAAATCTTTTAATAATCGCTTGACTTTATATATTGTATTCATATAATATTTATTGTTGAACAAGACTGTAACAAGTCTTACTTGGGCGTAACGTTGTGTCACCCTCACGCATTTCGTTACTGCCAGGGCAGCGGCTGAACTTCCCTGGCAGTGTGGAAGCCATTAATGCTAATCACGGATACGAAATGCGGCGCAAATAGGCCCTACCCTGAAATTTCAATTATAAAGGAGTCTACTATAACATGGCACGTTACACCGGACCTAAATTCAAACTCAGCCGCCGTCTGGGCATTTCCCTTAGCGGTACAGGAAAAGACTTAAAACGCCCTTTTCCTCCAGGACAACACGGAGCTAACCAACGCAGAAAAGTAAGTAACTACGGAATGCAGCTTTTGGAAAAACAAAAACTGCGTCACATGTATGGTTTGGGAGAGAAACAATTCAAAACTCTCTTCACTAAAGCACAAAAGCTTCCAGGTCTTGCGGGCGAAAACTTCATGTTCTTGCTTGAAAGCCGCTTGGACAACCTAGTTTACCGTCTTGGATTTGCTAACTCCCGTGCTGGTGCACGTCAGTTGGTATCCCACGGACACGTAACTGTTAACGGCAAAAAAGTCGACATCGCTTCTTACCGTGTAAGCTTGGGCGACGTTATCGGTCTTCGCGAAAGAAGCCAAAGCATGGCTTCCATCAAAGAAGCTCTTGCTAACCGTTCCCACCTTCCAGCTTACCTGGAATATGCTGAAGGATCTTTCGAAGGTAAATATATTCGTTTGCCAGAACGTTCCGAGCTTTCCCAGGATATCGATGAGAAACAAATCGTCGAGTTCTACAACCGTTAATATCTCGCTTATAGCGAGTATGACCAAAGCCTCCGGATTTATCCGGAGGCTTTTTGTTATTCTATTAGGTAATGAACACTCCGACTGCATTCAAAATCGTCAATTTGTGCTATAATAATTCCGTTAAAAGGAGGAATTATCGTCGATGGTTCAAGAGAACAAGAAAAAAAACGTAAAGAAGCCTTCACCCCGCAGATCCGGGCTCAGCAGGTTTGGTTCTGTAGTAAAGTGGATGTTTATTCTTGGCATAATAGGCATTCTGTTCGTCGGTGGTGCAGCAGCAGGGTATGTCACTTCCATGGTGAAGGATGAACCTGTTCGCTCCGAGGAAATGATTCAACAGCAAGTCGGACAAAATGCTATCACCGGATTCGCATACTTCCGTGACGGCGCACCAATCGGCCAGCTTCGTACTGAAGAAGACCGAAGGCTCATTCAATACAACGACATCCCCCAGATTATTATTGATGCAGTTCTCGCTATAGAGGACAATAATTTCAATGAGCATAATGGCGTGGATTTCAAAGGCACCTTACGTGCCGTCAAGCAAAAGCTATTAAATGAATCCGTTCAAACCGGAGGCAGCACACTTACTCAACAGCTCGCAAGACGTGTATTCCTCAATCTGGATCGAACGGAAGATCGCAAAGCAAAAGAAATTCTGCTCTCGCTAAGACTGGAGCGCTTCTTGACCAAGCAAGAGATTCTAACGGCTTATCTGAACAAGGTTCCGTTTGGTAATGGCTCGAATGGCTACAACGTATTTGGGATTAAAGCTGCATCCAAAGGTATATTCGGTCTAGATGATCTAGACAAGTTGAATATTGCCCAAGCGGCGTATTTGGCCGGCCTTCCACAGCTTCCATCCGCTTATTCGGCATTCAATGGCATTGGAGAATTCAATGAAAAGGCATTCAAGAGAGCTATAGACCGTCAACAGCTTGTACTGCGTCGTATGCTTGAGGAGAACAAGATCACTACCTCCCAATATGATGAAGCACTCAAATTTGATATTAAAAGTTCTCTCGCTCCTCACACTAAGAAAGCCTATGCTACATATCCATACCTGATGATGGAAACGGAGCGTAAAGCAGCTGAGATTCTTTTGTCACTAAATGAAGAGAAAAACGGTACAACTGATACTGCTAGCTCTAGTGATAATGTCGTACTTCTTGAGGAAGCACGACAACAGTTAATGACTGGTGGTTACCGAGTCTATACCACGATTGACAAGAAAGTATACAGTGCAATGCACAGTATTTCCGAAGATAGTAGTAATTTCACCAAGGACAGCAAAACAAAAGGTATCGAACAGACGGCTGGCATAATGATCGACAACAAGACCGGAGCCATTCTCGGCATGATTGAGGGTCGCGATTTTAACATCGAGCAAATGAACTATGCAACCCAAATGGTCCGGCAACCCGGGTCAACAATGAAGCCGATTTCAGCTTACTTACCTGCCTTGGATGCAGGACTGATTCAACCTGCCGGCATCTTGGATGATGCTCCAATCATTTTGAAGGATGGCGGAAAAGGCTTCCATATCCCTAAAAATGCTAACAACCGCTATCAAGGCTTAGTTACGGCTCGTTATGCACTTAATAAATCCCTCAACCTGCCGGCACTTAAACTGTTTAACGAGAAAGTCGGAATTGAGGATGCTTGGGCCTTTACTAAAAAGCTAGGGATTACTACCCTTACCGAAGATGATTACAGAGCGCAGACAGGGGTAATAGGTGGTCTTCGGTACGGTACATCCGTTGAAGAATTAACCAATGCCTATTCCGCCATCGGCAATCAGGGAGCATTTAATGATGCTTACATGATCGAGAAGATTGTGGATTCGGAAGGCAAGATCGTTTATCAGCACAAGGTTAACCCTGAACAAGTATTCTCTGAGCAAACTGCTTATCTGATGACTGATATGCTGCGGACAGTAATCACAGAAGGTACTGCAAGTACAGTGAGAAGAGATTATAAACACTTTAAAGACATTCCGATTGTAGGTAAGACTGGTTCCACTCAGAACTATGGAGATGTCTGGTTCATGGGCTACACCCCTGATGTCACACTTGGCATGTGGGTCGGTTATAAAGAACAAATCAATACCCTTTCGGGAGATACACAAAAACGACAAGCACAGACCTTATGGGCTAAAGTCATGAATGCTGTGATTGATAAGCAGCCAGACTTGTTTGTTACTGACAAATTCACACAACCTGAGGGAATCATCAAAAAGACAGTTTCCGCCTATAGCGGTAAACTGCCAACGGCTCTGACTGACAAATTCACAACAGATCTTTTCAATGCGAAATATGTGCCTAAAGAGAGCGACGACGGGATATCCAAAGCCAAATATATTACTTACAATGGCGTTAATTATATCCCGCTCGAAGGTACACCGGAGGATTTCCTGAAAGAAAAAATCGTAGTAAAACGTGATAAACCGATCCATGAATTAGTTAAGGAACTTTTGGCAGCCTTTCCTAAGATGAAGGAGCATAAATCGTTGGAGTATTATATGCCAGCCGATGCTAAGACAGATTTCCCTACTGAAGTCGATCCACGCGTGGATGATGGCGCAGCCCCTACTGCTCCTGGAAATGTTAGTGTCTCATACAGCACCGGTAAAGCTGTGATCACCTTCTCCCCAAGCGGCTCTCCAGATGTAGTAGGATACCGCTTATACCGTTCTTTAAACGGTGGGTCTTTCCAGAAGCAAGCTGTAATTATGGCTGACGAGAGCAAGGAATTCTCGCCAGGAACACCTGCGAGTGCCAATGCAACTTTCTATGTTACCGCTGTTGATGTCGCAGGTAATGAGACCGCTTCTGGTAGCGTTGCTGGAGGCACTACACCAACTCCGGAAGCAACGCCAAATCCTGATCAAGGACCGGAGACAACGCCTCCTACAGACTCTGAGAGTGTACCAGGAGAGGATATTGAGGTTCCAGGAACCATTCTACCGACTCCTACATCATTACCATCTGGCGAAGGTAGCGGCAATGGAAACAGTAATAGTGGCACAGCCGGCAGTACGAATGGAAACCATTAACCTGTAGTCAACAAAATAACTTCACACAGCAAAACACCGTTCCCTTGAATCCATCAGGGAACGGTGTTTTTTATAATCCATTCTAGTCCTCTATCGTTGATAAATCGCCAGTCGGGAGATGAAGCTCCCAAGCCTTTAATACACGCCGCATGATTTTACCAGATCTTGTCTTAGGGAGTTTATCCTTAAATTCGATTTCTCTCGGAGCAGCATGTGCAGACAATCCAGCTTTAACAAATGCCGCGATCTCCTCTTTGAGAGCAGCCGTAGGAATGTAACCTTCTCTCAGCGAGATGAAAGCCTTAATAATTTCCCCACGCACGAGGTCTGGTTTACCAATTACGCCCGCTTCAGCTACAGCTGGATGCTCTACTAATTTACTCTCTACTTCAAATGGTCCAATACGCTCTCCAGAAGAATTGATAACGTCATCAATCCGTCCTTGGAACCAGAAATATCCATCCTCATCCATATAAGCGGAATCACCAGAAATGTACCAACCAGGAATACGGAAATACTCCTCATATTTCGTCTGATTGTTCCAGATCGAGTTCATCATGGATGGCCAGGGTGTCCGTATCGCAAGATTCCCCATAGAGAATGGCGGAAGAACATTGCCTCGATCATCAAGAATCGCCGCTTCAATGCCTGGTAACGGACGCCCCATTGAACCTGGTTTAATATCCATTCCAGGATAGTTGCAGATCAGTTGTGCCCCCGTCTCTGTCATCCACCAAGTATCATGAATGCGCTGATTGTAAAACTTATCACCCCACCGCACCACTTCAGGATTTAACGGCTCACCAACTGACAGGACATGTCGCAGACTGCTCAAATCAATACCTTGAATTGAACTCTCTCCTGCACCCATCAACATACGAAATGCTGTCGGTGCGCTGTACCAAATGCTAACCTTATTTCGTTCAATCGTCTTATACCAATCCTGAGGGCTGAAACGCCCCCCTCTTACGACATTCGTTACCCCATTTAACCATGGAGAAAATATTCCGTAAGATGTTCCCGTCACCCAGCCCGGATCTGCTGTACACCAGTAAATATCATCTGGACGTAGATCCAGCACCACTCTACCTGTATAATAATGTTGAATCATAGCTCTTTGTACATGGTAAACGCCTTTAGGTTTTCCCGTAGAACCAGATGTATAATGCATTATGAGGCCATCGTCCAGGTCAAGCCATTCCAATTCGAGCTCAGAAGATGCGTTAGCCATCTCCTCAGTGAAACCTAAGTTACCTTGCTCGATATCAGTGGTACCACCTACTAAAAAAATATGACGTAAATTCGGAAGCTCATCTCGCTTTACACGATGAAGTAGTTCAGGCGTAGTAACCAAAGCAACGGCACCGCTATCCTCCAGCCGGTCTTTGACTGCTGTCTCCATGAAGGCTTCGAACAGAGGGCCTGCTATTGCCCCAATCTTCAAAATGCCTAGTAAACTAAAATATAGTTCCGGTTGACGAGGCATAAAAATAAATACCCGATCTCCCTTACCGATACCATATTTACGCAATACATTTCCGAACCGGTTCGACCGTTCCTGCAGATCGGCAAATGTATAGGATTCATCCCGCACCGCATCACTGTAGAGCAGGGCCGTTGCCGCTCCCCGTCCTTCTTGAACGTGGCGATCCACTGCTTCATGTGCCATATTTACTTTGCCAGTGTCATACCATGAGAAGTTACGTTCAACATCCTCCCACTTAAAATCGGCTACTGCCTGGGTGTAATCAGACATATTGGAGCTCTGTACACGGCCCGGCAAAATTTCGCTATGGACTTGACCCATCACTCTTGCCTCCCTCACTCGTTTGATTTAAGCTTTAAGGGTAAGACTCTTCTCTTAGATAATGATGTCAATGCAATGAATGTGAATTTTTTATGTCTGAATTAGTATAACATAGCAAACGTTTACATTCCATATTTTATGATCTGAAAGGAGCACGGCTATGGAGCATCGTAAAATCCCTGTTTCCCATACGCTTTCATATAAAGGTAGAACAATTACAGTAAGCGGTCCCCGGTCTCCAGAGGACCTAGAAGCCCTCCACATGCACCTTGATCTCGATGCCTTCCGCAAGCCAATAGAACAGCAAGAAGCTCTCGTAGAGATTGCTAGCCTGCCAGAAGGACGTATTATTACAGCTGTAGAGAACGGCACTATCGTAGGTTATGTCACCTTTCATTATCCGGATGAAATGGAGCTTTGGTCACAGGGTGGAATGATGGATCTAATTGAGCTTGGGGCCATTGAGGTTAGTAATGATTACAGGGGAGCCGGACTTGGCCGGCTGCTGATTTCCACTGCTTTTGAGCAGGAGCAATTGGAGAATTGTATTGTCTTTACAACTGAGTATTATTGGCACTGGGATTTAAAAGGAAGTGGGCTTGATGTATGGGCTTATCGTCAAATGATGGAGCGATTAATGAAAACTGTAAATATGGTTTGGTATGCTACAGACGATCCTGAAATCTGCTCCCATCCAGCCAACTGTCTAATGGTACGTATTGGACAAGAGGTGCCTATGTCCTCACAGGAGACCTTCGACAGGGTACGTTTTAGACAGCGCTTTATGTACTAAAATCAGAGGTGCTGCAACATATATTCTAATATGGCATGTGAGCGCCCTGAGGCTTCTACCGTGAATTCCTTAAAATTAACATTTGCAGACCCATCAGATTTGTCAGACATCGAACGAATTATGACAAAGGGAGTGGCGTTCATCACACAGACTTGTGCAACCGCCGCTCCTTCCATCTCCACGCATGCTCCGTCTAACTCCTCTCTTAATTTGGCCACAATCTCCACGTTAGAAATGAATTGATCACCTGAAAGCACCTTGCCGACCAAGTACTTTTGACCTAGCTTGTTACACGCTCTCTCAGCAAGGAGTACCAGTGCAGGATCTGCCTGAAAGACGGAATTTTCCTGATAAGGAATTTCACCTCTTGAGAAACCAAGTGCCGTTGCATCCACATCATGCTGGACACAAGTAGACGATATTACGATATCTCCAATATTCAATTCAGGATGCACAGCTCCAGCTACGCCAGTAAACAACACACGTGATACACCAAAGGAATCAATCAGAATTTGTGTCGTAGCTGCTGCATTCACTTTGCCAACACCGGATTTACAAAGCACTACTGACTTTCCTAATAAATCTCCTATGTAATAATGTATTCCTGCTTTGACCTTAGTCTCTTTATTCTCCATTCCTTCTAGCAGCAGCTTAATCTCTTCATCCATCGCACCAATTAATCCGATAATTTCATACAAAACTAACGCCTCCTTCGATGATTTTCGCTGTAAAAAACATAAAAAGCTCCAAAAGGAGCTTTCTACGGAATAACTGTTTAGTTCTTAAATTACTTATTCAGATGATTAACAGACAATCGGAGAATCGTTTCATGAGGCAGGATAACCCGCGGATTCTCAACCGTCTCTTTCTTCATGAGTTTCGTCAAAAGTCTCATTGCTACCGCACCTAGGTCATACATAGGCTGGGCTACAGTTGTCAACAATGGACGAACCATCGAAGCCATACGGATGTTATCCACACTAATAATGGAGAAGTCATCCGGTACCTTCAGGCCTTCATCCTGAATACTGTGAATCGCACCAATAGCCATCTCGTCTGTTGCAGCAAAAATAGCGGTTGGCTTCTTCTTGAGTCCAAGGAAATACTTCATGGCTTCGACACCAGATTCATAGCGGTAGTTACCGATACGCACCAAGTCTTCTTGATACTCGATTCCAGCCTGTTCAAGTGCCTTCTTATAACCATGGAAACGTGCATATCCATTCGCAGGATCCTGAAGTGTACCACTGATCATTGCGATTTCACGGTGACCGTGACGAATCAGAGTATTCACTGCATCAAAAGCAGCGGTTTCATGATCGATGTCAACGGAAGGATAAGTCCCCTTCTCATCCCGTGTAGCACATAGGACAATTGGAACTGCAGAAGTCTGGAAAGCTTGGATATGTTCATCAGTTACCGTACCACCCATGAAGAGCAGACCATCGACCTGTTTCTCCAAAAGCGTATTGATGACACGGATTTCCTTTTCTTTGCGCTTATCCGCGTTACACAATATGATATTGTAATGATACATGTTCGCGATATCTTCAATCCCGCGTGCAATTTCTGCAAAAATCGAGTTTGAAATATCAGGGATGACAACCCCAACGGTTGTCGTTTTCTTACTGGCAAGTCCTCTCGCCACGGCATTGGGACGATATCCCAAACGCTCAATCGCTTCAAAAACTTTCTTCCGGGTCTGCGGTTTCACGTTAGGGTTATTATTCACAACCCGTGATACCGTAGCCATAGATACGCCTGCTTCTCGCGCTACATCGTAAATGGTTACCGTCAAATTACTCTCTCCATTGCGATAAATTTTATCGTTCGACTAATTAAAAATATGATACGACACTTTGTACAATTGTGCAATGATAACGCTTCATTTTCCTTTCAAAATTTCTTTCAAGGATGAAGACGTAACCCTAAATTACAATTTATGACTAGTGAAGGTTTCCCTATTCACGAGCACAATCATGTAACTTCTATCTATCGTAACAAAAAGTGAGTGAAAAATCCAACATTCCGTGAAAGTTTTTCATTATTTTCACAGAATGTTTTAATAATTTGCGTTTTTGGTCGTTTGGAACGTTAATTGAGACAATCTTCGACTAGTATCTTCCATCCAATTCTGGTCCGTGAGCCTTTCAGCTAATCGATATAAATCGAGCAGCACATCCACTCTAGCCTGAATTGTCTCTCGGATAACCACCTCTAATTCATGAAATCCCCCGACAATAACCTCTGTCAAAGATTCTTTTAGGACACTAGCTAATTCATTTCTTTCTGTAAACGAAAAATCCTGTCTTGGCACATCCGCGCTCAGTTCCTTCACTAACCTTCCTAGATCCGCTTTAATAAACGACATTGGCTCATAACTGGTACATTTCGGACAAGTATAAACAGGAACATGTGTAATCTTCACCTTCGTATTAAAAATTAATGAATGCATATGTAAGGTCATGAGGCCACCACAATTGCACAACTTCTCCATTAAATTATCTGTATACATCTACTACACCTCTTGCAAGAAATAAAATAAGTACAAAGTATGACTTTTCAATTTCTATATTCGACTTCCCTCGATTAAAACCCTCCTTAATTGCATATAATGATTAAATTGGCAATTCGTCTATTATTTACAACTCTCCAGATGACTTCGTATTTTAAATTTGATAGAATATGAAAGATCATGTGGTACGAAAGGAGCTTAACAAAATGAGACTAGCTGGCAAAAAGGTCATTGCACTCGTAGACGATGAATTTGAAGATTTGGAGCTCTGGTATCCCGTGTACCGAGTGAGAGAAGAAGGTGCTGAGGTTCACTTGGCAGGTTTGGAAAAAGATAAGACGTACATCGGCAAATATGGTGTACCAGCAAAAGCAGAGTACTCCTGGGATGATTTAAACGCTGCTGATTATGATGGCATTCTAGTTCCTGGAGGCTGGGCTCCGGATAAAATCCGTAGATACAGTGCCGTTCTAAAGCTCGTAAAGGATTTTAATGCGGCTAAAAAACCAATTGGACAGATCTGCCACGCAGGTTGGGTATTAATTTCTGCTAAAATTCTGGAAGGTGTAACCGTCACCTCCACACCGGGCATCCGGGATGACATGGAGAATGCCGGAGCTATATGGAAGGATGAAGCAGTGGTAACGGATGGACATATCATCTCCGCTCGTCGCCCGCCGGATCTTCCGCCTTATGGCAAAGCCTTTTGTGATGCACTTGCTGGGGAATAAAGTACAATACGCATCTATTGGTTAAAAATAAAACAAGCCCTGTTTCTCACAATGCTGTGAAGAACAGGGCTTTTGATTTGATTCGTTCGACATCTAGGCTGCTCACTTAATTCTTAAGGACGCCTTCTCGTTGATTACGGTTGGATAAGAATTAAATTTGAAGGTCAAGGGTTGAGGTAGCTTTTCTTTGCCTACGTTAAAGAAAAAGGTTATTGTAGTTCCTTTAGTACCTTCGTTAAATTCTTTATATCCCGAGTAGCCATCTTTGACCCTTCCCAGCCAATGCCCGCTTCCAGTACTATCCACAAAATTATCGTCCAATGAAAAACCGCTGCCGCCAAGCGCCTCCTTATCTTCTTTAGGGATAAAGTAATCCAATACCAAAATCCCCTGCTCTTCGTTCTCCATCCGCTTTGAAATCGTTAAATTGTTATCTGGTGCCTGCAAGATCTGCTGGGTTTCCGTGTTAATCACAAGCTCCACCTTAGATTTATCCAGTGCTGAGATCCCTTCAATTTCTAATTTGATTGGTTCATCAGGTCTCATATTGTCATTGTGATAATTATTCATCCCACTAGCCCACATTAAGTCCTCTTGGTGATCCCCCTTCCCGATGACCAGTTTAGGTGAAAGCATATTAAAAATTCTCATTGTATTATCTCCATCAAAGTTTTCCCGCATATAAATTCCAGTAGGTCCAATATAGACATTATCCATTTTGATTTTCTGTCCGGCAATAGCTAGACTCTCCTTCAGATCAATAATTTCTCCCTTAAAATAATTGTTATTAGCTTCCAATGGAATGTTAACAATTAGCTTTTTTATATCACTGCTCGACCCAGAAGGGTCCTTGGATACTGGATATAGCGATAATGTAATATTCAACTCATCTGTCAGATCATCTCGATATTTATTCCAGACGATTTGTTCTAACATACGAGTCGTCCCAGGAGAACCTGCCTCTTGTGCATTAGAATTGCTAAACCCGCTATATCCTGTGAGGTCGTAATTATCCTCTGAATTTTTTTTCAGAGACAGGCCCATAAGTTGCATTTTCTGATCTGTATTATTCTGAATCGTATAGAGCAGAGCAATGCCTCTTCGATCAGCGATGATTCCGTTAACCGTCCACTTTATTCCATCCACCTCAGCTGAAGAAATATTCACTTCCTTCATTATGCCCGCATCAAGTGCTGATGTTATCGTCAGATTATTAGCAATAATGGGTCTAAACACTTCAAGCTGCCCCCAGCTTTTTGGAGGTAATTGCGCACGTACTGGATTGGTCATCTGATTTGCCCAAGGGACAATAATCAATAAGGCGATAGCTAGGACCGCCAACGCAACAACAGTATATCTTTTTCTAAAAGACGACCCTTTTCGGTTACCTAACTGCATCCCCCTGCGAATCGCGGCGTCCAGTTTAACTTCCGGGATTTCCTCAGCCTCGACATCGATTCTCTGAAAATAATCGTTAAGCAGCTTTCCTTCAGACTCAGCCATAAAATAGATCCCCTTTCCGTTTCATTCTGTCACGCAGTTGTTTCAGACCTTTGCTCAGCCATGTCTTCACGGTTCCCTCCGGCTTATCGAGCACCTCCGCAATTTCTGCAAGGGTCATATCCTTGTAATATTTGAGTACAAGCACCTGGCGATACTTTGGCTTTACTCCTTCCAGCGCATGTTCCATGTCCAATCTGCGGTCGCTTTTCATCTCCATAATCCCTATATCGCTTCGATCAACTTCTGTGACTGTATTCCTCTTTCTGCGCTTCAACTCATCGTTACAGCAATTGATCAGAATACGTGTTAACCAAGGAGCAAAACGCTCTGAGTCCTTCAAACTTTTACGTTTAATCCATGCGCGGCAGGTTGCCTCTTGTAGAACCTCCAACGAATCTGCCTCGTTTCGCAAATAGCTGTAAGCAATGCTGTATAGCTTTCTTTTCTGCTCAGCTACCAGCTCATAAAATATGTCTTCATCCGTAGCGACAATTTCCATTTCGTCATTCATAATGTGTTCCATGCTTGTTCTGTCCTCCCCCCTAGCCTTCACGTAAAAATCATTCCTGTGCAACTCGCTCTATGTATAGACTGCGCCGAAGCGCAAACGGTTTTGTTTTTTTTACAAATGATCTGGTACAAAAGAAAAAGGCCCGGCAAGAATGCCGAACCTTGATGTGGACTTGATGATGTTACGCTTGATAACTATGAAGAAGCTTTCTCCTTTGTTTCCACGCTCGTTCCAAGCGATATACCGCTTTTCTGTGCGTAAGCAGTTAGGATTTCCTCTGTCTCCGAGCTTGTACGATGATGGAAGCAAGCTTTTGCAACCCTTGTAGCATCTATAGCCAGTGTATTCAGGGTACGGTGTTTAACCTTCAGCAGCGCCTGTGGCGACATGCTAAGATCACTAATCCCTAGCTCCAGCCAAAGTGGCAAAGAACGCTCATCCGCCGCCATTTCACCACATACGCTTATATCTATTTTTGCATTACGTGCTGCTTCTACAGTCATACGAATCATGCGCAGAACCGCTGGATGATATGGATGATACATATGCGCAATTTGTTCATTCATACGGTCTACAGCTAATACATATTGTACCAAATCGTTCGTACCGATACTGAAGAAATCAACTTCCTCAGCCAGTAAATCCGCAATCATAACCGCAGCTGGAACTTCAATCATAATTCCGACTGGAATATTCCGATTAAACGGGATGCCCCGCAGCTCCAGTTCAGCCTTCACTTCTTCCAATACAGCTTTTGCTGCCTGTACTTCTTCTACGGAAGATATCATTGGGAACATTAGCTTTACATTCCCATATGCACTCGCCCGCAAAATGGCGGTTAGTTGAGTTTTGAACATATCTTGTCGATTCAAGCTGATTCGAATAGCACGATAGCCAAGGAACGGATTCTGTTCTTCTGGCAGCTGGAAGTAATCCAGATGCTTGTCCCCGCCTATATCCAGCGAACGGATCACAACCATATTGCTGCCTACCTTCTCGACCACCTGTTTATACACTTCGAATTGTTCATCCTCAGTCGGGAAAGAACTGCGATCCATATAAAGAAACTCTGTGCGGAATAGACCTACACCTTCAGCTCCATACTTGAGCGCTAAATTCAGTTCTTTAACAGAGCTGATATTACCGGCTAACCGCAGGTTAACACCATCTTTTGTGACGGCATCGACAGTAGCAAGCAATTCCAATTGTTCTTTCTTTTTATGCTGCTTATTCCGAAGAGAAACATATTCATTGATTGTTACCTCATCAGGATGAATTTGCACAGATCCGGTGTCGCCGTCTATCACGAGCATATCACCGGTCTGAATAGGATTAGACAAATTATTCTCCAAACCTGCTACGAGCGGAATGCCCAGCGCACGAGCCATAATGGAGGAATGCGAGGTTTTACCGCCCATCATAGTAACAATACCTAGAACATAAGTTGGGTTCAAGTGAGCTAACTGGGAAGGAGACAACTCCTTCGCTACGAGAATATACGGCTGTGTATCGGATGGCAACGTAACCTCAGGAGCACCTAAAAGATGCTTTAATAGACGATTTCCGACATCCTTGATATCGACCGCCCGTTCCTTCATGTATTCATCATCTAGCAAATCAAACATCGCTACAAAATGATCAATCGCTTCCTTAACAGCCACTTCCGCCGCCTTATATTGGCGTTCTATAATCCCCCGGATTTCACTCATGAACACCGGATCATCCAATATCGCCAGATGAGCATCAAAAATGCTGGATTCCTCTGGACCGACCACTTCTCTGAATTCCTTTTTGATGAATTCAATTTCGTCCTTAGAGGTACGGATACCTTCGTATAAACGCTCAAACTCCTTAGCTAGATCCACTGGGTTCACTTGTGTGTCTGGTAAGCTCCACTCCCAGTTCGGTAAGACAAAGGCCTTCCCGATAGCTACACCTGCTGCTGCGCCTATGCCTTGTATCATCCTTCTATCCCTCCAACGTTACTTTCATGTAAGACTACGGACATTACTGAAGATTGCCCCTTTTTAACATTTTTAAATGGAGCGTAGCTCCATGATTTTACTCGATCAGGATTCGTTATCACCATTGGTGTAGCCAGAGAAGCCGCATGCTCACGCAAATAAGCGAGGTCGAATTTAACCAGCAATTGACCTGGCTCCACGCTGTCACCCTCTTTTACAACCGCCTCAAATGGCCCTTTAAGCTGCGAAGTATCGATCCCTATATGCATAAGTACCTCCAGCCCTTCCGGCGTAGCAATACCGACGGCATGCATTGTAGGGTAGACGTGCATAACCTTCCCGAATACAGGCGAAGTAAGCTCCCCTTTTTCCGGCAAAAATGCAACTCCATCACCCACCAGCTTCGCTGCAAAGATGTGGTCCGGCACTTCCTCAATGGGCATCATTCTACCCTGCATCGGAGAACTGAACAGCACCTGCGGCAAATCTCGAAGCATCAGCTTGTTGATCTCCTCGCGGATCAGCTCTGAATACGTACCAAATACTACCTGAACATTACCGCCACCGAGCTTGATAATCCCGGCAGAACCAAGACCTTTAAGCGCCCCCGTATCAATAAATCGATCATTATGGACGGTAAGTCGCAAACGAGTGATACAGGACTGCACTTGTACAATATTCTCCTTACCACCTAGCGCCTCTAAGATTAGCGGTGCCTGATAAGGGATGTTACCTGCCCAATCCCCGAGTTCCGAACCTTCTTCACGTCCTGGTGTCGGGATCTGAAAACGGCGAATCGCCCAGCGGAACAAATTATAATATACAATCCCATAACCAATGCCGATCGGAATCAAAAGCCAAGCCCTCTGCGACAGATGCAAATTTAAAAAGAAGTCAATGGCTCCTGCTGAATAAGAGAACCCGTGGTGAATTCCAAGCATGTAGGTCAGCACCATAGCGAGACCGGACATTACAGTATGTAACGCGAATAAATACGGAGAAGCAAACAAAAACGCGAATTCGATCTGCTCCGAAACCCCAGTTAGAAAACAAACCAAAGCGGCTCGCATGAAAGTCTTTTTAATCTTAGGCTTCAAATCCTCGCGCGCTTCCTGAATAATTGCAAAAGCAATGGCTGGCAGTGCGAACATCATGATCGGAAACAAACCTGCCATAAAAATGCCCGCTGTAGGATCGCCTGCAAAAAAACGTGGCAAATCCCCCTGAACGACAGTACTACCATCAGGAGTTGTAAAGTTTCCAAACTGAAACCAAAACACATTATTAAGAATATGGTGAAGACCGAAGGCTGTCAGTACTCTATATAGTACCCCATAAATAAAAACGCCAAATCCGCCCGTCTGCAATATTCCTTGAAAAAGATCATCCAGTCCTCTTTGCAGCAGTGGAGATATCCCTAACATCACCCATGCAAAGCCAGCCGAAAACAATCCCATGAACAGCAAAACAAAACGCGACCCTCCAAAAAACTGGATCGCCTCTGGAAGCTTGATATTTTTAAACCGGTTTTGAGCGATACCGGCGACTATACCCAGCAAAATTCCGATAAGTGTTGCAGGTTGTACAAGCCCGTCTCCCATATGGGTAACAATCCGGTCGTAAGTGAACATCCCAGCCAACGCTGCAAGACCCGCCGTTCCAGCTTGATTGGATAATCCCCATGCTACACCCACAGCAAACAAATAAGGCATAAAATAAAAGATTCCCTGCCCAGCGTATGTAGCCACTTCGGATACCGAAGAAAGTCCCCATGCAGACCAAGGTAAGCTGCCCAAACTAAGCAAAATGGCTGCCGCCGGCAGTACCATGGTAGGAAGCATTATGGCTCTGCCCAATTGCTGCAATGATCCGAGCCAATTCAAGGCTACCCTCTCCTTTCTTTCTATATTGAATGGTACGCGCTGCGGGTGTTTTTGTCAAAATAAACTGAAGAAAAAAACAGGCTATTTTTTTAAAAATATTCTCTTACTCCACTATAAAATCACATAGGAAAGCCGTATCTTAACTCACAATTCGCCAAAGGTTTTGAGTAAACCATCTTACATTCGGTTAAAACCGTTGCACGTCCGGCTATTTTAAAATTTAAGAAAAGTGCCTGAACGAAGAATTATTTGCTGTTTTTGGGCTGCTACTGCTTCTCATTCCGTCCCTACTTCTGCGCCTACTTCTGTATCTCCTTCTCCCCCTTTCTATCCCCTCTTTTGCACCTCCTTCAGTGCCTCCTTAGATCTCTCCTCCAGTCCCTGTGCCGAGCAAAAACGAAGTTAATTGTACTTTTTGCAGCTATTTCAGTCTCAGAAACACTATGAGCTGTATAAATGTACTTTGTGCAATTATTTTTGATGAATTTATCTTTATCCTCACCTTTGATGAATTATAAGTGTACAAAGTGCAACTAAACCATCAGAGTGCAATTATACGTCTGATATAGTTGTATATAGTGCAATTATTCTCCCACTCCTACCATATTTGATCTGGTCGCATAGCTTTCACTTCATATTGTCGAACCCGTTCTCCTGTAATTACAGGCTTTAGCAGCCCTTTCTCACTCAACGAGTGTAGCAATCTGCGCGCCGTACGAAAGTTAATACTGAAATGCATGATCACATCCTTCGGACGGATCGCCCTACCCAGTCGCCAAGCCAACCGAAGAACCTCCTTCTCCTCGGATAAAATATCCACGCTTGCAGATTTACGCGCCAAATGAGGTGCCAACACTAATTGCAATAGCATCCGGCACACCTCGGGGCGGTGCTGGAGATCATCAACAGAAAAATGAATCATTTTCCACCCCATTCCGGTCAGAAAAGTGTCCCGATTCACTGCATAGTTGAATCTCTCGCGGTCCATGTCCTTCACATGGCTTTGAAACCCGTCGCACTCAATCCCGAGACTGCTGCCGCTCTGCGGAAGAAAAGCGAAGTCCAGGAACTGAGATTTACGGTTCCAGTCGTAAACTTCGTATTCTGGATGCAAATCATCGAGACTCTCAAACAATGACCACCATACATTCTGCAAGAACAGCTTCTCAGCATAATTATGCCCTCTAACCAGCCTCCCTCTTCTTTCTCCTGATCTTTCAGTCAAGTGCTTATTAATGAACATACCATGTGCTTCTTCAAATTCCATTATGGTATCCTCCCCTATAAAAATGAAAAAACGCCCTTCACCGCAAACCATGCGGATAAAGGACGTTCTTCGTCTGACTTCAGTATAACAAGTTCAGTTAGTGATTTGCATTAGAAATTGCACAGACTTCGACTACACTCTCTGATCGAACTTACGCCCGACTACGACCATGCATCGTGATCGCTTCCTCGACCTTGATGCAGCGGTCCATAATCGCCGTCATACCGTGCTCAGCGGCGATTTCAGCGGCTTCCTGACTGATAATTCCCTGCTGCAGCCAGAGCACACGTGCGCCGATGTCAGCGGCTTCCTGTGCGACCTTAGCACAGTGTTCGCTACGACGGAACACATTGACAATGTCCACCGGCTCTGGAATTTCTGCTAACGTATGATAGCACTTCTCTCCCAGTATTTCACCGTCAACCAAAGGGTTTACAGGGATAATCCGATATCCCCGACTTTGCATAGCACCCGCAACCATATAGGAGGTACGGTCTGTTTTGTCAGACAGGCCAACAACAGCAATATTACCGGCAGAAGCAAGGATATCTCCGATCTGCTCCCGGCTTGGATTCTCAAAGCTCATACTTAGTGCCCCTTTCCATAGTTACACTTTATGGTCCTGATTTACTTCACTGAAGACGAAGCTAGTTTCGCTAGCTCCCTTACTTCTATTGTACCCACTCCACATTCGCACCAAGCGCACGCAGGTGATCAAAGTATTGCGGATACGACTTAGCGACATGGTGAGCATCCTTGATCAATAGTGGTTTACGCGCTCGTAAACCTACTACTGACAAAGCCATAATTACACGGTGGTCGTAATGTGCGTTGATGGTCACACCACCTTCGACACCTTCCGGCATGCCGTGAACAATAATTTCATCGCGGCGTTCCTCAACATTGGCTCCTGCACGAGTCAACTCTGCCAAGTAATCAGTTATACGATCACATTCCTTATATCGCAGATTCTCAACGTTATAGAATCGCGAAGTACCTTCAGCAAATACAGCAGCAGCTACCATAGCCAGCACTGCATCGGTTGCAGCATCACCGTCGAATTCAACGGCTTTCAGAACACCGTTCCCTTGTACGTGTACCGTTCCCTCATTATGAGTAAGAGGTACTTCCATCATACGCAGTACATCAACAATGGCTCTTTCTCCCTGTTTACTCTGTTCCACAAGTCGATGAACCTTAACATCCGACTTTGTAACAGCCGCCGCCGCAAGAATAGCCGCGGAGCCAGGATAGTCACCTTGAACCGTATAAGTCTTAGCCGCATAGGCTTGACGACCCGGCACTTTAAAGGACATGTAATCATCCGCCGCATGAACCACAATTCCCGCCTGCTCCAATACTTCTAACGTCTGACCTACGACAACCTTCGATTTCAAATCATCAAGGACAATAATTTCACTATCTTCTTCAAGCAATGGTGTCAGGAACAGAAGAGCGCTTAAGAATTGGGAGCTGACTGCACCGGAAACTGTAATTTTACCCCCAACAGGTTTACCTCCACGGATCGTGATCGGCAGTTTTCCTTCGTTATGCTCTACCTTCACACCAAGCTGTTCTAGAGACACGATCAGATCGTCATGCGGACGTTTGCCCAATGAGTCAGGATACGTATTTACAAATGTAACCTCAGGGCTTAGCGCAGCCACAGCCATTAGAAAACGTAATACTGCTCCAGCATTCCCCACATTAAGTTCCTTAACATCCTTCGGTTTACGTCCAAAGCCTTGAATCACAATTTTCTCATCATCTTCTGTGAGTACAGCTCCCAAATCTGCAATACAACGACGGATGGCATCGCTGTCTTCACTATGTGCCGGATGATAAATCGTACTTACACCTTCTGACAATGCGGCAACAAGTAAATAACGAGTGGTATAGTTTTTGGAAGAGAGGGCTCCGAATTCCCCCTGCAGAGATGGCGTTGGCCTAACAATAACGTCCATAATATAAACTCTCCTTAGTAGATATAGTAGTATGTAGTGCTTGTTTGACAGGGTAATCCATGCTTGTGTTATCATTAAACCATTCTTCTCATGAAAAGAGGTCACAACCATGCATAATGTTCCACAAATCACACCGCAAGAATTGCGGCAGTGTCTAGAGACAGGGGAAGACCTTGTACTCATCGACGTTCGTGAAGACGAAGAGGTTGCCTTCGGGATGATTCCCGGTGCACAGCATATCCCCATGGGAGAAATTCCACATCGCACAGAGGATATTCCAAGCGATGCTAAAGTAATCTTTATTTGCCGTTCTGGTGCACGAAGCCAGCGTGTATGCGAATATCTACAACAGTTTGGCATTAATGCTACAAATTTAAGCGGCGGTATGATTGAATGGAATGAAACACTCTCTTAAAAGCTCAACCGCGGTAATGCATTAAAATATGTTGCGACACTTCTGCCGCAGTCAGTCCCGTTGTATCGACCGTGTAATGCGCGAACAGGTAAGCATCATGGCGGTCTTCCATAATCCGTCTAACCCGTTCTTCTGCATTGCCGGCGAGCAGCGGACGATTCTGATCTCCACTAACGCGGGCAATAATCTCTTCTTCCGTTGCCGTCAGCGCAACCACATGCCCTTTACTCAGCATTAACGCTGTATTCCCCGGCGCCAATACTGCGCCTCCACCTGTGGATATTAATTTATTCTCGGACTCTAGCATACGTTTTAGAACCGCTGTTTCCACACTTCGAAAGTATTCCTCGCCATCTTCTGCGAAGATTTCCGCAATGCTTCTGCCTTCAGTTTCAGTAATGACATGATCTAAATCAACCAGCTCATAGCCTAGTTCCCTAGCTAAAATAGCACCTACTGTTGACTTCCCTGTTGCCATCATCCCTACTAAAATAATGTTCTTATTTCTTTGCTCTTCGTTCAACTTTTTATATTCTTCTGTATCCCCAGTCATGTCTATCCTCCAACCGCGATATTTGTCATATCATAACACAGGGTCAAAACATTAGACAATCTGCTTCACATAGTAAATACACATCATATTTTCAACAAAAAAGGCCCGAAAGCCTCCCATTTCTGGTGAAGCAATTCGGGCCACTTTCTCACATAAACGCTTACCGCCCTATAGGACGCCGAGAACGTTTTTGCTTATTACCGTAACAGACTAGATTATTCTGCTGACATCCAGTTGTGGTGGAAGACGCCTTCTTTGTCTACACGTTTGAACGTGTGAGCGCCGAAGTAATCACGTTGAGCCTGTAGCAGGTTCGCAGGCAGTCTTTCTGTACGATAGCTATCATAGTAAGCCAATGCGCTGGAGAAACCAGGTACTGGAACACCCATCGTTACAGCTGAAGCGATAACTTTACGCCATGCGGATTGATAATTGTCCATAACATCCTTGAAGAAAGGATCAAGCAATAGGTTTTTAAGGTCTGCATTGTTCTCGTAAGCATCTGTGATGTTTTGTAGGAAACGGGAACGGATAATGCAGCCTCCACGCCAAATTTTAGCCAACTCGCCATATTTCAGATCCCAACCGTATTCGTCGGAAGCTACGCGCAGTTGAGCGAAACCTTGAGCATAGGATACGATTTTACTTGCGAACAATGCTTTACGCACGTTCTCGATGAATTCAGCTTTGTCGCCATCAAATGGCGTAGTTTCTGGTCCGTTAAGCACTTTGCTTGCTTCTACGCGCTCATCCTTCATTGCAGACAAGAAGCGTGAGAATACGGATTCAGTGATCATGGACAAAGGTACGCCAAGATCCAGTGAGCTTTGGCTTGTCCATTTACCAGTTCCCTTTTGGCCAGCGGAATCAAGGATCACGTCAACCATTGGTTTACCAGTTTCTTCGTCATACTGAGCAAAAATATCTGTAGTAATCTCGATCAGGTAGCTGTCGAGCTCACCGCTATTCCACTCTTTAAAAATGTTGTGAAGTTCTTTTGCATCCAGACCTAGTACGTCTTTGAGCAGCTGATAAGCTTCACAGATCAATTGCATATCACCATATTCGATACCGTTGTGCACCATTTTAACATAGTGTCCCGCACCGTCTGGTCCGATATATGTACAGCAAGGCTCACCGTTAACTTTAGCTGAGATTGCAGTTAGGATTGGTTCTACTAGCTTATACGCGCTTTCTTGACCGCCAGGCATAATGGAAGGACCTTTAAGAGCTCCTTCTTCACCGCCAGAAACCCCAGTTCCGACAAAGCGGAAGCCTTTTTCTTCCAGATATTTACTGCGACGAACCGTATCAGGGAAATAAGCATTTCCTCCGTCGATAATAATGTCGCCTTGATCAAGATGCGGCAACAGTTGCTCGATGGTAGCATCAGTAGCTTTACCAGCTTGAACCATGATCAGAATTTTGCGTGGTGTTTCCAGCGAAGCTACAAATTCCTCAACGGAAAATGTGCCTACGAGGTTTTTACCTTCCGCCTCAGCAAGAAGATCATGTGTCTTCTCCGGTGAGCGGTTAAACACGGATACGGAAAAACCTTTGCTTTCGATATTTAGAGCCAAATTCTTGCCCATTACCGCCAAGCCAATAACGCCGATTTGTTGTTTTGCCATCTGGTCCTCCACCCTTTGCACCCTATATTTTTGGGAAATCCATTTCTCGCAGTATAAGAATACCACCCTTTATCAGAGACAGCAAAGCCTGCCCTGCGAAGAGAGATCAAATTCATAGACAAAACCATTGCCAACCTGAAAATGATCACAATGACTATTTTAACGTTTTTAGCGCCAGAAGTGAACCCCTGTCTGCAAGTTCTCACACAAATCTAAGACACCCCGAAGTTCGGGGTGCCCCTAAGCAACATTTGCCCGACACTTTGTTTACCATTCTAACGTATACAATTCCTTCGTCAAAAAGGTAAGCTGAGCTCGGCATTTGTCCGCGCGAACCGTATCCTCTGCCTTAAGTGCATCATTTAATCGATCCAGCTGCTCATCCACTTCAATCCTACGCTGGCGAATCCGTTCTTCCCCTTCAACAGAAAAATAGAGCTTGGTCAGCTCCTCATCGGTGAGCATAGGACCCTTCTGGTATAAGACTCGCTGCTGATAACCCGAGATTTCGACAAGACGTATCACTTCGCCGAACAAAATATTTTCAATAATAATCTGACGGTCTCGGAAACGTTTTACAATGGCATGGCCCCGCATGTCCCCAATTAATTTCTCCATCCATTCAGACAAGCGAGCATCACGAATCATATAGTCACCCACCAGTTTATAACCGTCTTTGATCCTTTGAAAACGTAATTTCACCAATTTACGGCCGGTACGGACTGAAATTACAAAGACCTGATCGTTCTCGCTCCAATATAGGGAATAACCTTTTTGAATCAAATCCTTGATCAGGTCCTGGATATGCTGTCTGTCGAAACGCAGCTCCAGGTTACAATACTCCACCTCGTCGTTTTTGTTCACGGCACTCCCCCCTAACTGCTCCACATCTGCAAAATCAACACCATTCGTTCCATTTCAGAGTATTTATGGCTGCCGGACCTCTTCAAGTAATCATTACTTTTTTGCGTTCGTCTTAGTCTTATTTTATACTTCAGTTTATGTAGAGGTAACTTGGTTTATTGACTATTTTTACCCCCAACAGACATTCTCCAAACGCTAATCGGAATTTTTTATTCCTTTCGGTCCTTTTGGGGCATTATCATTCACATATTATTGTTTGACATTATACCGAATGTCTTTTTAATTCCTAAAAAAAGCCGCTGACAACCTAATTCCCAGGTTGTCAGCGGCTTTTCAAATTTCAGATCAACTCGGATTAAATTTCAGCTTCGTTCTGTGCACAATGAGCAAATGCAGCCCGAAGAGCATCAGCATTACAATTGCACTTACTAGGAACGGGACGCCATGACCTACATGGTCCCATAGTCTCCCTGATAGTACCGGACCTGCCACCATCCCAGAGCCTTGCAACGTCAAGAATAGCCCCCATACAGTCCCTCGTTCCCCTTTAGGGACTTGCTTGGCTAGAAAGGCATTCCAAGCCGGGAGAATAAGCGCGTAGCTTATACCGACCAAAGCCACCGCGATAAAGGCAAGCGGCAGCCAGCGGACTTGTGAGAACAGAGCAAGGGAAAAGGCCGCGAGCAAAAAGCCGATATTCAGAAACACAGTTGTTCCAATTCGATCCACCAGCTTACCTGCTGGAATCAGAGTAAGCACCGTAATCCCCCCGCCTGCAATCAGAAGAAGACTAAACTGATTTGGACTAACATGAAGCTCTGTGCGTGCAAACAAAGTAACTACAGGGGTCATCAAGCCTATGGCAAAAGCCTGAAGAAATAAAGCGGGATATAACCATCGACTGACCTTAAGCGTCGTCTTAACCTGATGCAGTGTTCTTTTTATACTTTCTAACGGACTAATCTTTTTACGCTCAATAACTCCACCGAGCCCCTGCATGTCCCTTACAACGGCATGAGTTCCACTTGGCGAAATTCTCTTAGGTAGAAATAGGGCCACTACAACTACAACAGCTGCACAACCAAGCAAGACCAAAAAGGCTACACGATAGCTTTGTCCTCCATGATCCATCAAAAAATTCACTACAATCGGACCGATTCCCGTACCTGCCAGCGAGGCCATCTCGACAGCACCCATAGCTGCCCCGCTGCTGCCGCTTTTAGTAGATCCCGCCAATTCGGTGATCCCTGTCATCACACAAGGCCAAAGCGGGGATGTCCCGATCCCAAGAATAAGACAAGCAATCGATAACGTAACTGCTGTTTTAGCATATATTATCATGCCAACAGCTACTAGGATCAACAACAAGGCACTTGTCATGGTCCAGCGAAATCCTATGCGCTCCATAACCCAGCCAGAAGGACTGCGGAATAGATTATCACCCAAATACTGGAGTGCAAAGGCAAAACCTACTACCGTCACAGATAGACCCAAAATATTCTCCATATACACGGGTAACAAAGCGACAAGAAGCGACCCTTTCACAAATTCAACTAAAAAAATAATTACCCACATCTCCATAATAAATGGTGATGTCAGACTGATATGTGTACGTTGCACGGTTTTCGTGGACATTCTATCACATCCAAATCCTAGTATTCTGTAGATTGTTTTGTTATACTGATGCTTGCCTTAAATTTTAATATTCGCGAAAGGTTGTGACAGCATTAAATGAATCAACACCGTACTCCCCTCTTCACAGCTTTAAAAAAGCATGCCGCCGGCAATCCCGTTCAATTTCATATTCCGGGGCATAAGAAGGGGCTAGGAACCGATGCCGAATTCCGTGAGTTTATCGGCGATAACGCTCTATCCATCGATCTAATCAACATCGCACCGCTTGATGATCTACATCAGCCCACTGGCGTAATCCAGGAGGCTCAGAAGCTGGCTGCGAAGGCTTTCGGCGCCGACTATACGTATTTTAGCGTACAGGGCACGAGCAATGCCATCATGACGATGATCCTCTCTGTCTGCTCACCGGGTGATAAAATAATTGTGCCGCGTAACATTCATAAATCTGTAATGTCGGCCATTATCTTCTCCGGAGCCAAGCCTGTGTTTGTCTCGCCTGTTCAGGATGAGAATCTCGGGATAGATCACGGCATAACGACCAGTTCGCTGGAACGAGCGTTAAGGCGTCATCCAGACGCCAAAGGAGTTCTAGTAATCAATCCCACGTACTTCGGTGTATGCGCCGACCTGCGTTCGATTGTCGACCTGGCTCACCGTTACGGTGTACCCGTATTGGTGGACGAGGCACATGGAGTACTGATTCATTTTCACGAGGATCTGCCGGTATCGGCCATGCAGGCCGGAGCGGACATAGCTGCCACAAGTGTGCATAAACTTGGCGGCTCCATGACGCAAAGCTCGGTACTGAATCTAAATGCTAAGACGGGTCTGATTAACCCGCAACGGGTACAGACCATAATGAGCATGCTGACTACAACATCCACCTCATATATTTTATTAGCGTCCTTGGATACATCAAGACGTAATCTCGCGCTGAACGGTCATGAAATGGCGGAAAGAACCATTCGATTGTCCAACTATGCACGCGAAACGATCAATACGATCGAAGGCCTGTACAGCTTTGGAAAAGAAATCCTTGGGACAGAAGCCACATTTGATCATGACCCAACTAAGCTCAACATTCATGTGCGCCATTTAGGGATCACAGGATACGAAACCGAAAACTGGTTGCGCGAGAAGTACAACATCGAAGTAGAACTAAGCGACATGTATAATATTCTTTGCCTTATTACCCCAGGTGATACCCAAGAATCAGTAGATAAATTATTAGCTGCACTTCGGGTGTTGTCCGCTATTCATTATAGCAAGGGTGAAATTTACGAGCTTAAGGTTCAGGTTCCAGAAATTCCGCAGCTTGCTCTGATTCCAAGAGACGCTTTTTATGCGGATACGCAGTTAGTTCCATTCCGTGAATCTGCTGGCTACATTATTGCAGAATTTATATATGTATATCCGCCGGGAATTCCTATTCTTCTCCCTGGCGAAGTAATCACTCAGGATAACATCGATTATATTATTGACCATGTGGAGATTGGCCTTCCGGTTAAAGGTCCTGAAGACCGCAGCATCACTAACATAAAAGTGATTGTAGAAGCCGATCCTATATCCTAAGATCCATCATTTTCCTAAAAAACTTCATTCATTTATACAAAAACCCGATACCATAATAAGTATCGGGTTTCTGTATATAAACATCAACTGTCATATACACAATAGAACAGCTTAATTTAGTCGCTAAAATCTATTCTTGCTGAGCAAGCAGATTGTTGTAAGCTTCTTCAACAGCTTTCCATTCTTCTTCATCTTCGATATTGTACAATACCATTTCTTCGTCTTCTTCTTCCATACGCAGAATAATGCCGTCTGCTTCTGGATTCTCGCGCTCTAACAACAGAGCGTATAATTTCTCGCCTATGTCGAACGTTTCTACAAGCACCATTTCTACATCTTCGCCCTGCTCGTTCGTCAAGGTCAGCACAAACTCCTCGTGCTCATGGTCGTGATCATGCCCGCAACCGCATGCTTCACCATGCTCATGTTTGTGATCGCTCATTGTAATACCTCACTTTGAATTGTATTATCCTACATCTGGTATCGTACCACGTTAGATTAGTTCAGGTCAATTTAGAACACTCAATTGAGAGCCGTAATTACCTTCTCTGACACAAGAACATAATCTGCATTTTTCGAAGATTTCATATAAAAGCCCACCCGATATTTCCCGGTTTCTTTAAAATCATACGTAAACTCCGAGGTTGGAAACCAGAAATTATCCTTCTTCGAGCCTTCAAGCTCCTGCGACTGAATATCCTTAACATTACCAGATGGGTCCGTTATGGCTACTTTCACAGCTGAAACTTCTTCTGTTAAGCTATCTACTTGGGTTAATATCTTAATCTTGAGCTTGCCAACGTTAACGTTACCAAAGACCGTATTATCCTTAAAAAGAACAATATGAACATTAGGCTTAAGAATCGAGACTTTCCCAGAACCATCCCAACTCACAAGCCCGCCTGCTTCTCTAGCGGGAATATACGTTTTCCCATCAATTAAATAACCGCCGTCCACAATTTCCTTCCCGTTGTTCCAAACCCTGATTTTCTGATTAACGGAATCGGCGAACAATAATGAACCGCCCATTAAGGAAAAAGCAAACACGCATAAAGTTATTTTTTTCCATCTATTCATTTGAAACCCTCCAAATAATTCATACTGTTAATGTATACTTACTTTGTCTCAGCAAGTTGCGCTAATTGTAGGTAAATATTTCATTCATCTTGTGAAAAATGATATTATGGATTTGTTCAAAGTTGATATATTTAGCCATCAGTGATTTCAGGAGGGTACTTTCTTATGAGTCTGAGCCTACAAATGCTAGGAACCGGCAATGCTTTTGCAAAAAACTATTTTAACAATAATGGCTTGCTACTAGCGGATAATTATACCCTACTGATTGATTGCGGGATTACAGCTCCGCTTGCCATGCATACCATTGGAAAATCTTTCCGGGACGTAAATGCTACTCTAATTACGCATATTCATGCGGATCATGTTGGAGGTCTGGAAGAGCTAGCGCTAACCCTAAAACACGTCTACGGGGAAAAGATGAGATTACTTTTGCCTGAGACGCTTGTTGAGCCTCTATGGAACAACACATTAAAGGGTGGATTATATCAACAAGATGCAGTAGCTTCTCTTACCGATATCTTCGAGGTTACAACTATGAAACCCGGAATTACGTACAAGCTTGCTCCTTCTCTTTCGCTCGAGACCATACATACACCGCATATTCCCGGTAAAGATAGCTATTCTCTTTTAATAAATAACGAGATTTTCTACAGTGCGGATATGACTTTTCAACCGGATCTACTTATAAACCTTGTGCGTGAGCGCGGCATCCGAATGATTCTGCATGACTGTCAGCTTGGTGGATCAGGAGTTGTTCACACCACGCTGGAGGAGTTATTGTCTTTACCCGAGGATGTTCGACGTATCATCAAGCTCATGCATTACAGTGATGAACAACCGCAATTCGTCGGACTTACAGGAGAGATGGAGTTTATAGAGCAGCATCTAATTTATAAACTTTGACTATTATATAAAAAAAGACCGTACATTGACGTCCAAGGACGTTAGTACGGTCTTTACCTTTTGAACTATGAGAATGTCGGAAGATTATCCAAATTGTTGGTTGGATCCCCATCCGCGTCGCCGCGAATATAAGTCTCCCCGTCTTTACCTTTAAAAGCATTCACTCCGGCAATATTTCCGGCCTGTACTTCTTGAAGCGCTTGATCATACGCCAAGACACGTCCTGTGGAGGTCTGGAAACTGGTTAGATCTCCATCTCCATTTTTCTGTACGGCTACGAAACTTTCGCGTTCGTTATTTGGCACTTTAGTTCGCCCCTTGCAGTAGAATTTGCCATCATAAGGCACATCCTAGCTTGCTTCATGGAACGGTAAATTATGTGCGCTAATTTTAAAGAGTTTTCTGCATCCGTACATGTAGAATGCCTGCGTCATAAAAAGGTTCCGTAGAAATCACTTCATATCCTAGCTTCTTGTAGAAATTCTCAGCTTGACATTGTGCATCAAGAATCGAAGCTTCCAGTCCAAGTTCCCGAGCAAGCTCTTCCATAGCCAGCAACAGAACACGTCCGTATCCTTTAACTCGATAATCTTTCAGCACGGCGATACGCTGCATTTTGGCTGTACCTGCTTTGTAGTAAATCAATCTTCCTGTAGCGACAGGCACTCCTTCATCTATAATCAGAATATGGTGCGCATTCGGACCGATAACATCGTATTCATCAATTTCTTCCTCAACCGGTACCATTTGTTCCTCTACAAATACTTTAGTACGAATATCCAGCCCCATCCGAAGCTGTTCCTCTGTAGTAACCCGTAAGATTTCTGCCGCCATGTTAGTCGCAAACTCCTCTCTCTATGTATCCAACGATAGTTGTCTATTATATAAAAATTTGACTAGAAAGAAAAGCCTGAGCATGAGAAACCGTCTTCTGTCTCTGCTCTAATCTACAGTATAGACTTCTTCAGGAATCGAACGATTGTATGTGTCTTGCATCACTGGCGATAATGGAGGGTACTGACCTTTAGGTTTTCCATCTAGATTCGTCATCTCATTGATTTCCATGACTTTTGTTGGCTTGGTCTCGGAGCAACCTACCAAAACCATCAGTAACAACAGACAAACGCCGACTTCCCATTTCATAATTTTAGGCATGGTCATACTCCTTTCACCGTTCAACTGCGGTTATTCTCTTTACAGCTTTGACGGTTCAAGAGTTTTATAAACCATTGAAGAACTTCATTCTCTGATTCTAATCCTTAAAGATTCACATTTCCAATGACATGAACCATGTACATCATCCCTGCCAAAAAACCAGCTATTACAAAATAAGCGATGCCATATTTCCAGCGTGAGCTGGCTGGCACATCGTAATACTTATCATTCTCGTAGACCGTATAGCTAATATCGCAATTCATCTTAAGATGCATCCCATTCTCTAGGGTCACAGGCTCCAGCTGCGAGATACGCACCTTTTCAATTATGCATTGCTGAGGAAGTGTAGCTCTACCAATGTAGTTTAGTTGATCCCATCGCACCCCTACATACTGCTGTCTATCCAAATCACTGTAGGTTGTAAAAGGTAAATCTCTTCTATGCTCTGACCCTGGAATCATGTAGCCTGCATCTCTAAGTGGCTCTACTGGAATTAAGAAACCCTTCGTTACAGAATAAATACGATTGTTAGAACGTCTCTTAACATATTTGTTATACAGATCGTAAGCAAATAACGCCCAAATTATAAAGAATAAGATCGAACGCATATATATGATGATGCCTAAACCGCCCACGAGTCCCACAAGCCACAGCCAACGCGTAACCGCAGTAGCAATACGGCCACCGTCAAGCGGGTGAATCGGCAGCAGGTTAATCAGATTAAGCAAAAAACCTATATAAGCCAAGGAATAGAGTAGCGGACTATCCATGTAATAAGCCGCCCCAAAAACGGCTGTAGCCCCAACGGTTCCCAAAATCGGACCTCCAAAAGCAATATAAGCTTCCGTCTTCGCATCCAGCGGTTGTTTTTTCATTGTGATTAATGCTCCCAAAAACGGTATAAACAGTGGAGCGCTAACTGGAAGCCCGATTCGTTTAGCTGCTATTACATGCCCTAATTCATGGACTAGCAAGAGCAGAACAAAACCCACGGCAAACCCCCACGGATATATCAACGCATACGCCCATATCGAAATTATCATCGAAATTAGCGGCCCGGCTATTTTACCTATTTTCAGAAGGGACAAAATCGCCTTTCCTTTAAACAGGAGCATCGCCGTCCCGCCCCCCAACCATTTCCATGGCGTGGAAGAATTCTTTTTCTGCTCATTTTGCGGCAAGATCTCAAGCTCCTTTTTCTTTCAATTTTTATCCAACGGCTGTACATTACTATCCATTTTATCATAAGCGCTTAAGGAGTATTTCCATAAAAAAGCATTTGGCTAAATATACGGCGCAACTTTTAGAATCGTTTCAGCGTCAAACAAACAGATAATGGATAATTTTTACTATTATTCAAGGGAAGAAAGTGATTCCGCTCCAATACACTACCACCACACACAAAATAACCCGAATTTTATGGTTACCCGATAGGCTAACGCCGTGAACGTTATAGGCTACGAACCATAGACTGTTATCAGGGTTATTCAATTGAGGAGGTTATTTATGGATACAAATGCAAATTTACATCAACAGGTCAGTTGGAATTGTATGAACAAATACGTTGGTATTACAACGACTGACGGTCAGTCCTTTGATGGCTTTATTGCCCATGTAGATCAAAACTATGTTACTCTTGCGGTTCCCAGCAACGAAATGATAGAACGTTTAAACGGAATGCCTACACATGAATCGGCGTATAGACAATTCGGCTTTCGGCCTGGCTTTTTTCCAAGACGCCGCTTCTTTCCACGACGCATCCCTTTTTTCGGAATAAGCGATATATTTCTACTCCCGTTCTTTATCTGAGACGGTGCGAGGGGATGTCAGGGGCATCCCCTTTTCTTATTATTTTAAAGACTATGTAAACTATCATCCCTATAGATTGTAAAAAAAGAATTGCCTTCCTACTCTATCGTATGGTATTATGAAATTCGTCGCAGGACGGTAGCTCAGCGGGAGAGCACTATCTTGACAGGGTAGGGGTCATGGGTTCGAACCCCATCCGTCCTATATCGAAAAGCCTTGAATTTCAAGGCTTTTTTTGTTTTTTATTCACTTATAATTCTATTAAAAACCCCTGTGATACGAATTGGGACTGACCCCCGTTTGTGAGACAGGGATCAAAACACCTTACAAGTTTAAGTAGCCAGTCGCCGGAAATCCATCGGTGACTGGTTATTTAGTTTCGCTTGAATTCGAAATGAGTTATAGTAAATGATGTAGTCTCGAATGGTCTCTACAACGATTGCAGTCGTTGTAGATGTGAGATCTTCGAGGTAGAACGTTTCAGACTTTAGGGTGGAATGAAACGATTCAATGGGGGCATTATCAGCGGGCGTTCCTTTACGGGACATGCTCATGGTAATGCCTTTTCCTTTTACAGCTTCCTGGTACGCAAAGGACGTATACACGCTGCCCTGGTCGCTATGCAGCAACATCTTTTCCTGCTTGGGAAGTTGATTTAATGTATCCAACACCAAAGAGGTATCTTGTTTATCTGCTATACTGTAAGCCACAATCTCACCATTGTACAAGTCTAGAATGCTGGAGAAGTACAACATCTTCCCGCCAAATGGCAAATAGGTAATGTCCGTGACGAGTTTTTGCAGAGGTGCTTCTGCATGAAACTGTCGCTTGAGCAGATTTTCAAAGGAGTGTACAGATTGCCCAGTCACCTTTCGTTTTTTCATCCTCACGCGGCACTGAAGCCCCTCACACTGCATGATCCGCTGGACTCGCTTGTGATTTATACTCTGCTCTATCCGAAGGAGCGCCGTGATTTTCCGGTACCCGTAGCGGAATTTATGACGGATGCAAAGCTCCCGGATTTTCTCCACCACTTTGTCTGTATGCTTTGTCTCCACAGCTGCTTTCCAGCGGTAGTAAGTCGTTCTTGCGATTCCGAGCCATCTACAAGCCTCAGACACCGTCACTTCGTTTCGAATGGATTCGATCCAGGCAATAACGGCCTCTGGTTCCACCTCCTCTCCAACTCCTCGTACTTTTTTAGCAGTTCTAATTGTTGTTTTAAGAATCGGTTCTCTGCCTTTACTCTTTCGAGCTCCGAAGAGTCCTCCGGACCTTTTCCATAGCTGTACTGTTTACCCACCGGCTGCTGCAAACGATGCCGTTCACCATTTCGATTCCATCTCATCCATGTCTTTAGCTGTGTCTTATTCCGTATTCCGAGCTGCTCCATAACCTCTTTCACAGGTACGCCTGCTAATCTCATTTCTATAGCTTTCATCTTTATTTCCACGGGATAACTTACTCTGGTTGCCAATGCAAAAACACCTCCAAGATGATCTCCTTATCTTACGACAAGGTTCCATTCTTTTGAAGGTGTTTTGATTTGTCTCACGTTATGGGGTCAGTCCCTTATAGGTTGATGGGGTATTTTATTAAAATGGAAATTTAGTAAGCGAGAATATTAAGAGTACCATCCCAACAATCGAAGATAGAGCAGCCATTTTATCTTTAGTTTTAATATAGGTAGCTCCTCCATTAAAAATCAGAGCTCCACACATCCCCATCATTGTCCAAGACATGATCGCTTGATCCTGACCGCGGAAAAATAGTATTGCCAGAATGATTGTTGCTGCACTAAATAGAATACCGAACAGCCTTAGTGCTTTCAGCAAAAAATCCCCTCCCGAAATATAATGGGCTAATGAATTTGCAGCTTACTCGATATTACAAGGAAAAATGTAGCCAATGGGCCACAAAGTAAAGAAATTAAAAACCAGTTTAATCCACTCCTATTTTTACCTTGTGCTAACCCAGCATTTATTAATGCTAATGTACCCCATCCAACAAAATACCCGTTATCCATCACGCACACGACCTTTCAACATCATTTTATAGGAATACGAATATCCAATATAATGGTTTCATCATAAGCAAATGTTGCAGGGATTTGTTATACATGCTGAAATTTCAACAACTACTTTATTCTTGTGGCAATAAGCTGGATCGTTTCATCAGAGTCTTTTACAAGACATTTCAAAGTAATGCCCAGGACAAGTGAAAATAAAGAGATCATAAAACAAATGACTGTAATCATTGCTCCTCTTAAGTCATTTGTGAAATTATAACGCAAGATTTCTGAGAAGCTGCTAGTAGAAAAGAAAATTATAGTCATAATAAAAAACAATCCAAAAACACAAAATAAAATGTTTGATATTTTATTAACTCTTTCAAAATAGCTCATATATTCAACTCCTCTGATCAAGATAATAATCTACCAAGACATAAATGGAACCGGCAATACCAAAAAGGATAATGGCTATACTACTATTCAAATGATAATCCTGTATAAAGCGTTCATCGTATGCCTTGTAAAAGAAAACATATCCCCCGATACCACTCAGAAGCAATATCATTATGCGGGTAATCAAAGGATTTGCAATCATTCGAACAACCCAAGAGAAAGGAAAAATTATAATTGGGTAAAGAACGGCTGAAAAAAGAAATGCTAAGAAAATAAAAACAAACCCTATATTTTGAAACCCATAGTATTCAGTCGTGCTGATTTTATTTCCTTCCCATAGCTCTAATCCAAAAGTGGCCAAGGTGAATACAATCGTCGAAACAAACCATAACATGATATGCTTAACTACACGCAAAGTAATCTCACCAACTTTATGCTTTATATATCAGCCGTTTCATTCATAAGTTCTATTGTTAAATCTGCTTCCAATAATCATTTAGCACTTGGTTCTATTGAAGTTAAAAAAGGTTTTTGCCCTATTCTACTATTATAGGAAACAAAGTACTCCTCATTTATATTAATCAACTTAAATATTCCTTTTGGGATTGTGACTGTAGTTTGATCACCGCTCATATTTTGTACTACTATTTCTCTTTTATCTACTGACACTACATTAACAACAGCAGATGTACCTGCCATCAAAAGGTACCATATTATAAATAAAAAAATGATCAAAGGAAGAAAAGAGAAGATTTTACGATTATTCATATCTATCACCTCAGAGTAAGGATCATCTAATGGACATGATAGTTACCTCCTATCCATTGCCGAACAATTCTTGTATGTATTTTCCCGACATATATTCTCTAAATTCTTTATCTAATAAGTATATTTCATCTTGTTTTATCCACTGGTAGTTAAAAACAGTTCCACAGTCCTCTCCTTCACCCTCTCCAGTGAATCTCCACTTTTCAGGCAATCTTGTTACTGGAATCAGAAGGTAGTCATGTCTTTCAACATTTGCATCTATATAATCCTTATAATAATATTGTGTTCCTATTTTCTTTACTAATTTAAATTGTTTAAGTCCATTTTCTTCTTGAATTTCCCTGAATAAGGCTTCTTCTTCTGTTTCCCCGGCATTTAAATTACCACCTACTAATCTAAAGGGTACTTCTGGTTCATTAAGATAAACTAATAAGGTCTTTTCTCCAACTTCATTGTCTTGCAAAATAAATCCGTATACCTTCTTTCTAATCGGTTTCCCTATCTTCATCGTGTCCCCCTTATTTAGCTTCTTATAAACGAAAATAAAAAAGTATTTGATCATTGATCAAATACTTGCTCAGTCGTACGATGTTATGAATATATGCTCCCTTGTGGTCATCTACGTTTACGCCATTCGAACATCCATAAATTTACTTTATTGTATTCTGAAAACCTAAATTAAACAAGTACAACTCTTTAATTCTCACTGCTGATCAAAATAGCACTCCGCTTCTGTTTAGCACATTAAAATCTATTGTGCATTTAATATAGAGAAGCTTAATAGAAAGGGGTAGATCAGAATGGCGACGCGTCAACCTGATTTAGTATTGATCACTTGGAGCAGAAATCCTTTAGTTCGCGGCTCTGCACGTAGAATAATTTCTGTCCGCATCATTGGAAATGCCGAGCCTTGTAGACCTAGCTTGAGACCCAATGGGTTACTTGACACCGCCTTAGCTTGTTTATTAGACAACGATGTTGGTTTTAGAGTGGTGTTTCGTAAAAAAACTTCAAGAATTAGCGGTTATTTGCTGTTACAACGACATTAATATTTTCCAGATGGAAATTAGGTGACTCCATGAAATTACAAGATGTAAAAGAGAGCTATGATTTAATAGTAAGCTTAGGTATGTCTTGTGCTCCTGCTATAAATATGCAAAGAAATAACTTGAGGAAATTCTCTATGCCACTTGATTGGATGGTTTCTTATTCATTGGCTGATGTTAATAGACTCTTTAAGAACAGATTTGAAAACTTCATGGGATTAATAAACCTGCAAATACTTGCAGATACACATTTTTTTCTGGAGGATGGATTACCTGTCTATCCTAATGAGAACAAGGATACTTTAGTACAATCCTATTTTATTCGCGATATATTTTATAACATCATCTCTGTACATGATTTTCCAATCACCATGGGTAAACATTGGTCAACGACCTACCCATCATATAAAGCGAAGCTAGATTTACGAATTAAAAGATTTTGGGACAAGTTAATCAACAGTAAAAAAACCTTATTCATTAGATGGTCTGCCACATATGAACAGGCTGTAGAGCTACAAGCGATTTTGTCTGATATATTAAAGCCGAACGAATTTACTGTTCTTATCCTTAATCCCGTTCGTGAATTAACATCGATACGAGAAATCAAATGGGATATTGATAATGTTTGTGTGTTAGAAGTTCCTGATGATATGAACGATTATGATAGCTGGGATTATATTTTGAAAGATATACAATTAACTAACCTTTAAAATCAGAATAAAAATGGCCCTCTTCCGGGTCATTTTTGTTGTATATGACTACATAATAAACTGCCTAGAACATTAATTGGGCGGGTGCATAGAATAGCGTATAAAATACTGGGAGGTAATCTATTGAATAATTTTCAAATGCATCAAATGAACCAAATGCCTCAATCCGTTATAGTCTACCCTGTTGATGCATATGTCGTAGAAACTCTAAAGAGCGTAATGGGCAAACAAGTTGTCCTTGAAACCACACGTGGTGGAATCAGCGGTTGTGTCGCTGATGTTAAACCAGACCATGTAGCTTTAGATACACGAGGCAGAAGATTTTTTGTGCGTATTTGCGAGATTGTTTGGATAATGCCAGAATAAATCAACGACTATAGGAGCTGGAAACAGCTCCTTTTTGCACTGATACGTTTTTATAATTTTTGAATAATGATTCGATTACCAGGGCGATCTACCCAGAAAATCGAATCTCCGACCTTCTCTACACCTTGTCCACTCCCATAGGTAGGTGGTTTAATCCTCTCTATAAACTTGAAAGAATCACCATCAAAATGATACTTATCTAACCCCTGAGCATACTTCTCCCCAAATTTATTTGAGCCATGTAGATTTGCATAAAGATTATCCCCATCAAAAAAAATGCCTTGATATCCACCTTCATCTCCAAATATTCCTGAAAGTGGGTATCTTTTTTGCAGTCTGAAATGGGCATCAAATTTTCTAATCTCATTTTTGTCATGATATACTATCCAGAAAAATCCTTTAAATTTCGCTAACGATTCTGCCGTTCCATCACCGATATCGAATACATGGACTTGTTTTAAATCCGCCAAGCTATACTTGACTATTCTACTAATTCGCTCATTCTCTGGTGGTGCTGAATTAAAATTATAAACAGTGGCATATAAAAAACCACTAGAAACATAACAATCACCAAATGACATAAACCGATAATGCTTGTCCGTTCCGGTGTATGCTCTTTTTAACTCCTTTATATAATTGCCATCAAGATCATATACAGAAATTGTATTCGAAAGGGTGAACTTCTCCGAACGATCTGAGGTGACATACACGGTCTTCCCATTAGATCCCACACCCTGCCATGCCCTAAATGGTTTCTTCATTTTAATTGTTCCTTCATAAGAACTCTCAAAAGCCAGGGAGTGAGAAGATAAAAGCCCATTTAAAGCAAATGCAAGGCATAAAATAACGATGTTTTTCTTCACGGCGCCCCCTATATGTAAATGATTATGTTTTAATTCTCTTAGTACTTTCTATTCTGAAGTACAAGAGTTCACTTTCAAGTATAATTTTTTTGTGTTTTCACCGTATTAATACTTTTGCGATTAAAAACCATTAGTTTTTTCGAGCAAATAATCAATCATTTCTTGCGCTACAAATACATATGGATTCAGATACATTCTACTGATACTTATAAATATAGCAATAGGGTTACTGACTCCAACATCATTTTGACTCCAATGTGATGATGGATTTGCGGGTTCAGGCTCTACAAGGTCATACTTTTCCATCAGCTTCTCCTTGGCTTCGCTATCCATTCCAGCTCCGTTTCCTTTCTCCGCAAAGACTGCACCTGATGGAAAACACGCCATGATTAGAGCAAAGGAAATGATGAGTATTGCCAGTTTCTTTTTACGCATATTACAGCTCCTAGTTCTTTCTATGGTCTACACTAAACTCTAATCTAGTATCAACTCAAATATTTCTCGGGTAATCGCAGGAAACCTATGTATTCGACAATCTTAACCAGTCGTAGATCATATTCCAAGAATTTAATGGGAGAAAAAGTCTCAAATTCTATAATACTCCTTTCTCTGCACAAAAACAAAAGCACCCCACTGTTGAAATTAGCAAGGCACTCTTGTAAGATTCGCTTATATTTACAATATCAATATTCCGCGAGCATTTTATGGAGTTGGAGTTCCACCGTTAGCATTCAGTGTCTCGCCGCTGACATAGCTCGATTCTTGGCTGGCAAGAAATACATATGCCGGAGCCATCTCTGCAGGCTGTCCTTGACGACCAAGTGGTGTGCTCGCACCGAACTCTTTCAGCACTTCCTCTGGTTGCCCACCCACTACCTGAAGAGGTGTCCACACGGGACCTGGCGCCACTACATTAACTCGAATCCCCTTATGGGCAACTTGCTGAGCGAGTGATTTACTGAATGTATTGATTGCAGCCTTGGTCGTCGCATAGTCCAACAGAATCGGCGAGGGCTTATAGGCTTGAATGGAAGAAGTGTTGATGATGGTGCTACCCGGCTGCATATGCTTCACTGCCGCTTTGCACAGCCAGAACATGGCATACACATTCGTCTTAAATGTATCGTCAAAATGCTTCGTAGTAAGATCAGCGATGTCTGAGACGAATTGCTGTTTGCCCGCGATATTAGCTAATATATCAATCCCACCTAGCTGCTTAACCGCAGTATCGATGAGCTGTTCACAGTATTCCTCATCTTTCAGATCGCCCGGGATGGCGATTGCGGTACGTCCTGCTTCCTGCACCAGCTTGAGAACCTGCTTTGCATCCGCTTCTTCCTCTGGCATGTAGGATAGAACAACATCTGCGCCTTCACGAGCAAAAGCAATCGCAACAGCACGACCTATACCACTGTCCGCCCCGGTAACTATCGCTTTACGTCCAGTCAGACGTCCGGTGCCTTGATAGGTATCTTCACCTGTATCTGGAACGGGATTCATCTTCTTCTGGAGCCCCGGCTCTTGTTGCTGCTGTTGAAATTCAGGTCCAGCCTTGGTGTACTGAGTGGTAGGATCTTGCATCGTATATTGGTTAGACATCGATCAATTCCTCCTTTTCTTTGGAAATACGTTTTTTATTTTTCGAACTCTTTTTTATGTAAACACAACAGTACACCGCTAAACATACCCCATCGATAGCATAGTCCTGAATATTTCCACAAAAAATACCCCAACTACCTGTTAAGGTGGCTAGGGTATCTCATACTCTAAGTATCATTAATCATTTAATGGCCTTAAATTTCCTCTGACCTGTCTTGAACCGACTCATAACGAGTACGTATTTCACGATTTTTAGCGTAGATGTATAAATCTAAAGCCACTATTCCTCTACGTGCCAATTTTACTAGCAGGACGAACAAGTAGATCCCCAATCCAATAGATATAAGCCAAATTAAAAAGAACATAACACCTACTCCCCCTCCGAAAAAAAGTCCTGTATGCTCCATACGATTTATCATCTCCTTAAGCAATTTTCATTTTTTATCAGTCTATATTGCCTAAGTTTAAATAAATATATGGAAACTCACACTGAGCTGGGCACCCTCCATACAGTCTCGCGTATACATTACATAAAGGAGTGATAAATCATGGGCTTTTTTATGTTCCTCTTTGTGCTGTTAGCACTGCTTAACATCTTTTTTCCACGATTCGGATGGTACATGAGATATGGTTGGATGGTGAAAGGTAATATTGAGCCGAGTGAGGCTTATTTGCTAATGACCCGTGTCAGCAGTATAGTGGCACTTGTTGTCCTATTCTTCTTATGGTCCAGCTTCTAATTTAACCTAACGCTTTTAGCACATCCTCAATCTTGCGCTGATGCGACAATACACCATAATTCATCCAAGCCATGAAATCCACCTCATATACGCAGCCGTTACGCACAGCAGGCAAGCTGCGCCAGAGTTGTGTATCCAGCAGTTCCCGTCCTCCTCCTTCAAGCCGATCAAAAGTAATGAACAAATGATCCGCAGTCAGATTTGCAAGCTCTTCTTTTGTCAGGTTTACCCGATTCTTTCCACGGGTCAACTTCCGAACCAAGCTATGGGGCTGCAAACCCAAATCATGATGAAGCACGCTTCCTGTATACCCCAAATGCTCACATCCATAGAGAGTGATTCCGTAGACTGAGATTCTTAAACAAGCTATGGTCTGACTATGGACGGAACGGGTAAGTAACTGCTTGGCTTGCTGTGCCTGATATTCATAATTGCCGATCACTTCCTGGACACGTTCCGTTCTGCCAAAGACCGCTGCTGCGGAATACAATGTGGCACGCCAATCCTCTTGATGAACAGGCAGCTTGAACAACGGAGCGATCCGGCTGCACTCCTCCAGATGCCAACGATGAAAGCCATTATCCAGCAAGATCAATTCGGGCGTATACTGGGAGAGCTCCTGCCAATTACGAGTCGAAATATCTACCGCAGGCACATTATGGAGAGCCAGGTACTCTTGTTTCCCCCACTCGGCGTGAGAATATTGCGCCACAGGAGTAATATCAAGAGCCAATAAATAATCTTCCAAAAAAGGAGCAAACACCCTCAGTCCCTCCTGATGGAAGCTTCTGTATTGGCCGGGAGTAACACCAACCGATCTTTTAAAACGCCGATTAAAATAATACTCATTACTATATCCGACGGATAATGCGATATCATGCATACGGTCATTCGTTAGCAGTAGCTGCTGCTGCGCTCTTTCAATACGAAGCCCGTTTAAATGCTCCAAGGGAATCCGCCCTGTCACTTCTTTAAAAGTTTGTGTGTAGCGTGCACGTGTAATGCCTGCAACTTCAGCCAACTGATCAACGGTTACGGCTTGGTTATAATGCTCCTCCATATAGTGAATGGAACGCTGTATGGCCTCATGATCAGCTGTGATCTGAACGACAGAGGAATTTGCACGCATGATTAGCAGTAGCAGCTCCTGAAAGCGCGTATGGCCTGCGAACCATTCGATCTCATCTGCGCTTCTACGGCTATGACAGATAGCCTCTAGCAGTAATTTACATTGTGAAAAGGGTTTACAGCTTAGCAAACCAGATCGAAGGATGTCCTCTTTAGTTCTTCCTTCTATTTCACTCTGTCTGTTTTCCCCGGTTTCGATGATTTCAAAAGTAAGCCGATAAAAGCTAAGTCCACGCTCTTCGGCATGGATTTTGCTTAATAGCCCTGGTTCGAATAAGAACCCCGCACCTTTTTCCAGTGGAAACTGCCTCATCTCAGCCTCAACAAACCCCTGTCCCTCCGATACAATGATTAGGGTGTGATCCTGAAACACCTCACTCTGTCTGCTTCCTGACAGGGATTGGGTTTCTATATTTATCAAGCTATAGAATAGCTTCCTTCTATTGCTGTCTTGCAAATCCTTTGCCATTCTCCCACTCCCAATTGAGAACCATTTTCATTCATTTCAGTTTAAAACAAAAAAGAAGGTCTATCAAGGGTGCTGATAGACCTTCAAAGTACTATTTCTTATGTTGGCTTCTGGTTACTTAACCATAGCTTCCAGCAGGTCATCAAGCTTCATCGAATTGGCCGTGATGGCACCCGTCTGCCAGTGGGAACGTTCTATTCTATAAACATTCCCGTTCTTCACTGCGGGCAGGCTCTTCCACAGCGGCCCATCAAGAATTTGGATCGCTTCCTGATTTCCTTCAGTATCCCAGCCCCCATTGTCAGGGAATACGATGATATGATCCGCTTCGAGCTGAGGAATAAGCTCTTCGGAAATAATAGATTGATATTCGGTCATTTCTGCAGCCATAGGCACGGGTGTCAGGCCAAATTGAGAATAAACCACACCGATAAAACGGTTTTTAACACCGAACAAAGCAAAGGTCTTATCCGCTACATTAAGCCGAATCACAGCCACCTTCTCCTGGCCCAGAGCCTGCTGCAATTTAGCTTTTCCATCTGCCACTTTCTGATCATACTCGGTGAGCACAGCCTCAGCCTTCTCCGGAATCCCGAGCGCATCAGCAATGGCTGTAAGCACTTGTCTTGAGTCCTGCAGCACCGCTTCTGGGAGACGATAGGTTGGTGCTACCTTGGAATACTGTTCATACCTCGCCGCATCAGCGCCTCCGTCCGCAATGATCAAATCGGGGTCTTTTTCCAGCAACACCTCCATGCTTCCGGTGATATCAAATTCTGGCACATCCAGATTTAAATAATCCTGTTTGCCCCAGCTTGGATGATACCACTGCACCACAGGGGTAATACCCAATGCCTTCAAATAGTCTTCAACATAGATCCCGGCCACCCGTTTAGGGCTAACTGGAATCTCTACATCCCCAAATTCCCCTGTAATCGTCCGAGTTGCACCCTCTTCTTGGGCATTTCCACTTCCTTCTGTTGGCTTGCTGTTGCTAGCAGAGGTTGATTCCCCTGCATTCTCTGTTTTAGCAACGTTATCTTTTGCAGTATTGTTCGTTCCGCACGCCGCCAGCACGGTCAATGCCATAATAAGTACTGCAGCCCACAAAAACTTCCGACCCCATCTTGTCATTATCCCTTCACTCCAATGCTATATTTTCATTGATTATCATTCTCAATAATCATTATCACAATAGTAGCATGACTTTTATAGCTTTCAATGCACTTTCTCCGTAAAAATCTTATACAAACTATTAACTAGTTTCTTCCCGCCTTCTCAAATTTCTTTTTATTTACGATTGATTTCTATAATGCTTTCGCTTACAATAAACTCATAAACGCGCGTTTATGAAAAGAGGGGAAACATGCGCAGCGAAGATATAGCTAAGTTGGCCGGGGTTTCCCGAAGCACGGTATCCCGCGTGATCAACAACTATTCCAACGTCCCTGAAGAGACCCGTGCCAAGGTGCTGCGGGTGATTGAGCAACATCAGTACGAACCGAACAGCTTTGCAAGGGCTTTAGCCGGTAAGAAGACCGATACGATCGGACTCTTCGCCATCAGTATGAACGAGAAGGAGAATACCACCCGAATTTATCAGAACAATTACTTTGCTCCATTCGTTGATGCCGTAGTCGACACCTCGAATGCCCGCGGATGTTATGTACTGATTCATACGGTTTACTCTCCCGACGATTTTATCAAGGTAAAGCAAGCTTTTCTTCAGAAACGGATTGACGGCGGTATCATTGTCGGCACTCAGAAGGATATTAATATTGTCCGAGAAATGGTAGGGCTAGACTCTCCTCTCGTATTAATTGATTATGATATTTCTGAGATTATGTCGGAGCACCTAGATCGCAATCATCTGGCTATTGTGAACTCCAAGGATTACGAGGGCACCACAGAAGCGATTGAATATTTGATCTCTCAAGGTCATCAAGAGATCGGCATCATCTGTGGGCAAATGAATACGTACTCTGGTCGAGAGCGTTATACTGCCTATGAGGATACGCTGAAGAAGCATGGCCTGCCTATGAATGAGAAATTTATCCTTAAGGGTGATTTTCTGAAGGAGACCGCTTACGAAGAGGTTAAGAAGCTTCTCGCTTCTGGCGAGCCATTGCCAACAGCCTTCTTCTCCTCCAACGATGACATGGCTATATCAGCGATGGAAGCGTTCTCTGAGTATGGAATTATTATCCCCGAGGATATCTCCATTGCCGGATTTGATGACATTCAGTTAGCATCTCGTATTCAGCCTAAGCTGACCTCTGTACGCTTGCCGATCTATGAAATGTCCAAGGCCGCAGTGGAGAAGGTAATCGAGCTGTGTGATTCACAGCAGCCGACGTTTAGTACGATCAGCTTTCCAGCTCGTTTAGTGGAGAGAGATTCCTGTCAACCACCGAAGAAGTAGCTTAAGATCATCCTTCGCTGAAGAAATCTACATATTTTTCTGTGAAGCTGCTATGATTCGGTATCGAAACTACTGCTTTAGTTATCCTGCTTGAAAACCATTGCGAAAACTCCCTTCCCTCGAGGGAATTTTTTCTGAAATTTATAAACGCGCGTTCACAATCGAAAGGAGACTTTCTCACATGAAATTCGGTACCTTTGACGACACTCGTAAAGAGTATGTAATTAACACACCTAAAACACCTTACCCTTGGATTAACTACCTTGGTAATGAGCAATTTTTCGGACTTATTTCTAATACAGCTGGTGGATACACCTTCTACAGAGACGCTCGTCTCAGAAGATTGACCCGTTACCGTTATAACAATATCCCATTGGATACTGGCGGTCGCTACTACTATCTTTATGACGATGGTGATTTCTGGACCCCAGGCTGGATGCCGGTAAAACGTGATCTAGACTTCTACGAATGCCGTCATGGTCTTGGCTACACTTCCATTACTGGCGAACGCAATGGTATCTCTGTGAACCAGCTTGCTTTTGTACCTATGGGTCATAATGCTGAAGTACACCGTCTTGTAGTGAAGAACACTGGCTCCGCTAAAAAATCCGTGAAACTGTTCTCTTTTGCAGAGTTCTGTCTCTGGAATGCACAAGATGATATGACCAACTTCCAACGCAATCTCAGCACCGGTGAAGTTGAAGTGAAGGATTCCGTTATCTATCACAAAACCGAATACCGTGAGCGCAGAAATCACTATGCTTTCTACTCCGTAAATAAAGAAATCGCTGGTTTCGATACTGACCGTGAAGCCTTCGTAGGCATGTACAACGGTCTGGAAAGCCCGCAAGCTGTAGTTGCAGGTGAACCTACTAACTCCGTAGCTAGCGGCTGGTCCCCTATCGGATCACACGCACTGAACATTACACTTGAACCAGGCGAAGAACAAAGCTTCATCTTTGTACTCGGCTACATCGAGAACCCTGAAGAAGATAAATGGGAATCCCTGAACGTAATCAACAAAAAACCAGCAGAAGCGATGATCGCACAATTTGCTACAGACGCTCAAGTAGATGCTGCACTTGCCGCACTTGCTGCTCACTGGGATAACCTGCTGTCTAAATATCAAATCCAAAGCGGCGACGAGAAACTGGATCGCATGGTTAACATCTGGAATCCATATCAATGTATGGTTACCTTCAATATGTCCCGTTCCGCTTCTTACTTTGAATCCGGTATTGGCCGTGGTATGGGCTTCCGTGATTCCAACCAAGACTTGCTTGGATTTGTGCACCAAATCCCTGAACGTGCTAAAGAACGTATTCTCGATATCGCGGCTACACAATTTGAAGATGGCAGTGCGTATCACCAGTACCAACCGCTCACCAAAAAAGGTAACAACGAAGTCGGCACCGGCTTTAACGATGATCCGCTTTGGTTGATCCTAGGAACGGCTGCTTACATTAAAGAAACTGGCGACACTTCGATTCTCGATGAGCAGGTTCCTTTTGACAGCAACCCGGATAACACGGCTACTCTGTTCGAGCACTTGAAACGCTCTTTCGAGCATGTAACTAACAATCTCGGACCTCATGGCTTGCCCCTGATCGGCCGTGCGGACTGGAATGACTGCTTGAACCTGAATTGCTTCTCTACAGAGCCAGGTGAATCTTTCCAAACCACCGCCAACATCGAAGGTCGCGTAGCGGAATCCGTATTTATCGCAGGTCTGTTCGTCTTCGTTGGACCGGACTATGCTGAAATCTGCCGGATGCGTGGACTTGACGATGTAGCTGTGGATGCCGAAGCTAAAATTGACAACATGCGTGAAATCACACTGACTCACGGCTTCGATGGCGACTGGTTCCTACGCGCTTATGACCACTATGGCGACAAGATCGGTTCCAAAGAAAACGAAGAAGGTAAAATCTTCATCGAGCCACAAGGAATCTGTGTTATGGCTGGTATCGGTGTAGAAGATGGTCAAGCTGAAAAAGCCCTGTCTTCCGTTCAAGAACATTTGGACACTAAATACGGTATCGTCTTGCAACAACCACCATATTCCAAGTACTATCTGAATTTGGGTGAAATTTCTACTTACCCTCCGGGCTACAAAGAAAATGCCGGTATTTTCTGCCACAACAACCCTTGGATCATGATCGCTGAAACGGTACTTGGACATGGCGACAGAGCGTTTGAAATTTACGCTAAAATTGCTCCGGCTTATTTGGAGGATATCAGCGAAATTCACCGCACAGAGCCTTATGTCTACTCCCAAATGATCGCAGGTAAAGATGCCGTTCGTCACGGGGAAGCTAAAAACTCCTGGTTGACTGGCACTGCTGCTTGGAACTATGTAGCAATTACACAATCTATCCTTGGTATTCAAGCCGATTTCAATGGTCTGAAGATCGATCCTTGTATTCCTACAGAGTGGGACAGCTTTGAAATCACACGTGTCTTCCGTGGAGATACTTATGTGATTCAGATCAAGAACCCGAACCATGTATCTAAAGGTGTAGCTAGTCTTACTTTGGATGGCGTAGCTGTAGAAGGTAACATCATCGCTCCTGTTGGAGACGGTGCTGTACACCAAGTAGTTGTAGAACTGGGTTAAAAAAAATCCGCTCAACCGTTCGCTTGAACGATTGGGCGGATCTATAAATAACACTAGATGACCCCTTAACCCTTCAGGGGTCATTTTTTACCCTTCCATAATATCTGCTCTTAAATCACTCGCAACCTCAAGCATTCTCGGGATCACAGCTTCATTGCTGCCAGAAACGTAAATATCGCCTTCATAATACCTAAACGGGATTGTAGCATCGCCAAAGCTCCACATAAAGAATTCTCCCTCAATCGACATCGTAGTGGCGCCTACTACTGTATAAACTGATGTATAGGTGAAATCAGGTTTGGACGCGAAATATTGCTTACACTCTTCTAAAGATATGGTTTGTACTGAATCTCCATCATTCTGCATAGCTCTTGTAATTCGATAACGTTTGCTCATTGTGATGCCTCCAATATTTTCTGTAAAATAATCAGCTACCTTGTCCCGATCAATCAAATATAGCATACAATAAAGCGCAAATCCCAGCTATCTAAATACAGATTCCTCTGATTTGGTGAACAGCGTGGATGGAATGGTGTTGGGAGTATTAAGGCGTATGAATCCGAGCGTAAGAATAGATTAAAATGGCTGGACATAGGGGCGACGAGCGTCACCGTACATCTTAATCAAAAAAAGGACAGGCTGAATAATCCAGCTGCCCCGATTGCTAAACAGTAACCCTTCCCCGAAGTCTATGTCTATCCTATACCTTAAACACTGGCTTCAGGAATCCACACCTTCATTTCACCACTGCCACGATTCCCCCATAAGTAATATGGAACAGCCTTAACCTTAACCGGTTGAAGGGGTGCTTTCTCTCTGCTGTAAAGTCCTCCACTCCAGCCCTCTTGATCAATACGCAGTCCGTCTGCCCCGACAACAACCGCGCCGCCAAGCAAAGTCTCATTGAACACCGCCGTAAGTTCACCATCTTCTTTTAAAGAAATAGAGCTTAAAGGCTCACCATTATCGATACTTTCAAGACAATACACAAGCGGCCCGCGTTGAATCGTTACCTTTTGAGCATCGGCACGCAAATTTGGATGAGCATAGACGCGATGTGCCTCCATTGGGTCATGCATTTCGATGACATCTCCGGCTCTCCACTCTCTCCGAATAACGAGGTACCCCTGTTCAATGTTCTCAGCTGTATTCAAGGCTTCACCATTGACTCTGATCTCCATCCCTTGACTCCACGACGGAATCCGCAATGCAATGCCAAACTCCGCTTCCACTGCCGGATTAATCTTCATCGAGACTGTACCCTTCCATGGATAGTTACTCTCTTGCTGAATTGTAACCTCCGCTCCACCCAGCTTAGTTGTCAGCTCACTGCCAATATACAAATTCGTGTAGAGTGTATCCCCATGAACCGTGTAAATGTATTGATTGAGCGAAGTCAGCAGACGCGCCACATTCGGAGGACAGCAGGCACAGCCAAACCAACCTTGACGCTCAGACTTCACATGATGTTTATCCGGGTTGCAGCTGCATGCCTGTGGCCATACTTCCAGTGGATTCACATAAAAATAGTGCTTGCCATCCTGTGCCATCGAGCCCAGCACATTGTTATAAAGTGCCCGCTCCATAACATCGCCATAACGTGCATCCGGCGATATTCTCAGCATACGCTGTGCAAAAAAGATCAATCCAATAGAGGCACAGGTCTCTGCGTACACCGAATCGTTAGGCAAATCATAGTCGAAGGTGAACGCCTCACCTCGATGCGTAGAACCGATCCCGCCAGTAATATACATTTGCTTGTTAGTTATGTTATTCCACAGTCTCTCGCACGCTTCACGAAGTGTAGCATCTCCTGTAATAGCAGCTAGATCTGCCATAGCAGTATACATATAAACCGCACGCACAGCATGCCCTACAGCCACTTCCTGCTCTCTTACCGGAAGATGGCTCTGGTAATATTTTAAATCTAAATTCTCCTTCTGACCCGTGAAAAAATTAATATTCCCCAGATTATCCCATTGTTCCTTTAAAAAGTTTGGTTGTTGTCCTCGCTCATTAATAAAAAAGCTGCTGAGCTTCAAATATCGTTCCTCACCTGTAAGCCGGTACAACTTAACGAGTGCGAGTTCAATCTCCTGATGTCCATCATAGCCCCGCATTTTACCTTCATCTGGGCCAAACACAGAATCGATATGATCAACCATTCGGCACATGATGTCGAGCAGTTTTCTTTTTCCGGTAGCTTCATAGTAAGAAACAGCGGCCTCAATGAAATGTCCCGCGCAGTACAACTCGTGACAATCGTTCAGATTGGTCCAGCGTTTCCCCGGTTCTTTTATCGTAAAATAAGTATTTAAGTATCCATCCTCCTGCTGTGCTTCGCCAACGAGGTCAATCACTTCATCCGCTTGACGCTCCAGATCGGAATCACGTTTAATGCTTAAAGAATAACCTACGGCCTCCAGCCACTTGGCCACATCACTGTCTTGAAATACCCAGCCATAAAACTCCCCCGTCTTTCGGCCCGCAGCAATCTCAAAGTTAGCAATGGCATGACTGGGCTCAGCCCCCGGTGCTCTATCGTGCAAGGCCTCATATTGATACGGAATTACAACATCCTGAACCAGCCGAATATACCCGCCCCAGAAATCATCCTTAATGTTAACCGTTTGATCTTTTGCTACTTGCTGATCTTGTATAATTTTGTTCATTCTCATCTTCCCCTCAGCCTTATTTCATACTCGCTAATTATAATTATAGAGGGTAGAATAGATAAAAAATACGATCAGAAGCAACCCCTTTTTTGTACTATTTCACACTTCACTTTCGAAGTTTGATTTAAGTTTGAGCGAATATAGAAAGGAGCGATAAATTACACAGTGGGTCCATCATTTATACATTTCGCTGCCCCGCCATTTCCTTATTTTCTAGAATGCAATCACACCGTTTATCAACCCGGAGATCAGCATCCGAATAGAAGCCATATTGGGGTATTTGATCTGCTGATTGTAGAACAAGGCTGTCTATTTATCGGCGAAGAGCGTAATCAATGGGAGGTTTCGGCTGGCCATACACTGCTACTGCTGCCCGATCGCTATCATTATTCCGTTAAGCCGTGCGAAGAGATCACTTCATTCATATGGATTCATTTTCATACCCATGCAGATTGGTCTAGCTCTGAGGGCGAACCCGTGTATATTAACCGTGAAACACATTTTCGGCAGTTTCTTACTCATCCATATACCATTCGCGTGCCACAGTTTGGTCCCCTTCCTGACCCCTTTGAACGGAGCGGACAAGCCCAGATGCTATTGCAGCTGTCTACGGGTCGGCGTTCCAGCGCAGTTTGGCAGCAGCAACGTATATTTGAAGAAATGCTGCGGATGATGGATCTAGCACAGCATGATACTTCAGAAAGTCATGCGGTGGAAATCGCCGAGCAGACGGAGACTTATATCCGCAATCATTATGCGGAGCCTCTTTCCAATACCTCACTGGCGGATGTGCTGCATTTTCACTATAACTACCTTGCTCGCTGCATGAAACGGGTTTACGGACTGACTCCAATGGAGTATTTAACAGACTATCGTTTGGAACAAGCCAAGCTGTTGCTGCTCAAGACAGAGATCTCTATAGCCGGAATCGCAGAACGTACCGGCTTCGAGAGCACCGCCTACTTCTCGCGTCGGTTTGCTCAGCAGATCGGAATCTCTCCGCTTCGCTTCCGCAAGCGTTACTCCCGTTAAGCGGACTACTTGGTCTTATGAACTTGGTAGCTTCTACTTGGTCTCGTGTACTGGTATCTATTGTACGTTTCGGACTCTATTGCATTAGTCACTTTTACTTGGTATCTATTGAGCATTAGATCCCCTATCCCTCACATACTATGTAACATTAGATTTTCTAAGCCTGATTTCTGATCAGGTTTTTTTGTTCAACTGCAATTTTTTGGAAGTGACAAGCATATTTATAGACATGCCTTTAATGTGGAGATGTTAAATATGCGGCCATTAAGATACCTAATCATTCTTTTAGGAAGCTTACTCATTGCTTCGGGAACTAATTTTTTTCTCGTCCCATATAAAATCCTGGATGGGGGAATAATAGGGATAGCCCTCATTATCAATTATTTATCCGACGCTAAAATTGGCGTAGCTATAATTCTCTGCAGCTTCCCTATCTTCCTACTCGCTTGGTTAAAGGAACGCGATATCTTTTACAACAGTGTACTCGGTCTATTGATCTCATCATTTCTAATCGAACTTCTTGGTCCTTTTCAATATTACTTTCTGTATTATTTTGAGTTTGGTTCCGTTTCTAGCGCCATTATTGGCGGTTTTTTGATGGGAACAGGACTTGGAATTATGCTGCGGTTTAAAGCAAGTACGGGTGGAACCGATCTGCTTGCTCAATTTATTAAAAAGTATGTACCGCTCAACCTTGGAGTTATCATCTTTTTAACTGACTTTATGATTATCGGCGCTGGGGGACTCCTGATTTCTAAAGAAACCTTCTTCCACTCCATCCTCACGATTGTCTCTGGAGGGGTGGCTACAGGTCTGTGCACACTCGAAACAAAATAATGGAAATAAATATGAATATACACGATCATATGTTCGTATTATAATAATAAGAAAACATCTAACGTATTTCTACCTCACCTGGAGCGTGTGAACCTATGAATAAAGAGCGTGTCATTATGCTATCCGATTGCCAAAGCTTCTATGCCTCCGTGGAGAAAGCCTCTAATCCGCAGTACAGCAACAAGCCACTTATCGTCGCCGGAGACCCCGCTCGACGGAGCGGTATTGTACTCGCTGCCTGTCCTATAGCCAAATCTTTTGGCATTACTACTGCCGAGACGTTGAAGGAAGCACTGGCGAAATGCCCTGAGGTCATCGTAGTCAGACCGCATATGCAGCAATATATCGACGTCTCCTCTCAAATCACAGACATTCTGCGCAAATTTAGTGACCAGGTAGAACCCTATTCCATCGATGAGCAGTTTATAGATGTCAGCGGTAGCCTCAGTTTATTTGGCAGCCCAAGCGAGATTGCCACCGCCATTCAAGATCTAATTCTCAGAAATACAGGCGTACGTGCGCGCATTGGCATTGGATACTCCAAGGTTACCGCCAAAATGGCCTGCGACCTGTGGGCCAAGAAGAACAAAGAGGGTATATTCACCCTCACTAAAGAACAACTTCCCGATGTACTCTGGCCCCTCCCCATTAGCGAGCTATTCATGGTAGGCCGCCGCATGTCTGCTCACTTCCAGAGTATGGGTATCACAACGATTGGCCATTTGGCACAGATGCCGTTAAGCGAGCTAAAATGGCGCATGCGGGAGAAATTCCACAAAAAATGTGATATCGATGCCGAGCTATATTGGCGGATAGCCAATGGAATCGATGACAGCCCCGTGAGCCCAAGCACCTATGAAGTCGCACCCAAAAGTGTTGGGCACCAAATGACGCTGCCACGGGATTACTATAAGCTGCAAGATATCAAGACCATCATCCTAGAGCTGTCTGAGCTTGTATGTAGACGTTGCCGCAAATTGAAAGTACATGGTGCAGTCGTGTCTGTCGGCTGCCAAGGTGCCAGCTTTGATGACCCAACAGGCTTCTCAAGACAGACTACAATGAGTGACCCTACGAATGCCACCCTGTTAGTATATGAGGCTGCTCTTTCGCTCTTTAAGCTACACTGGGACGGCCAGCCTGTACGCAGAATTCACTTAAGCTTGTCCAATCTATCTGACGAAAGCCAGTACCAGCTAACGCTATTTGAGTCTCGCCCTCGCTATCGTGAACTCGAGCGGGCCACCGATGCTCTCAAAAATAAATACGGGGAGACGATCATTGGACGGGCAGCTTCTTTCACAGACGCCGGGCAGCTTAAGGACAGGTCTGGAAAGATCGGCGGACACTATAAATGAGCGAAAGCTCTCTCTCTACTTATCTAGAATAACCAAAATATCGCATCCCATAATCCAGACAGGGATGCGATATTTTCCAAAGATTTAATCATTGTTAAAAATCTCTTTACTATGAATTATACGAGATTGATGTTAGAGAAATTAGGAATGATAATTAAACGTCCTTTACCTCTTTCCGTATTTGGGGCACCAGGAACAAAAATACCAATGGTTTGAATGTTACCAATCTCTATTGCAAATTCAGAATGTGGAGGAACATCAGTAGTAATAGTTGGAGCATCGTAACGAGTCACGATAAGCTGCAGAACACTCTTACCCTCATTTTTCACTTCTATTAAAGCATTAACCCCAGGAAAAACCTCGTTAACAAAGTAACCCTGCCCTACGCCAGCTTGCTGATCAATTCGCAAATCTACATGTTTCATCCTCTTTGACTCCCTTCCAGTTGAGATAATACATAGTATTCGTTTCTATAAATTTGCGACTAGTTGTATAACTATTATTTAAATAAGTAGTTAAAACAACCACTACTTTTATATCTCCGGAACATATATTTAGATTATCCTCACCTACAATAAAGGAGAGATTCTCATGAATTTGATGAATAATCTTTTAGGAAAAAGAATTTCTGTAATGATTTCAGGAACGTCCCAGCCTTTGGAAGGCGTATTGATCGAGATTGGCCAAGATATCATTGTTATTAAGAACCAGGATAACTACCTCTACCTTCCGATGGCACATGTTAAGTTGGTACGAGATAATGTGGAAGCACTCCCAGAGCCACATGATAATCTTCCACTGACTCTTCCTCTCTCTACAGCTTCTAGCGGAGCACCACTTTCACTTCAATCCATAATAGAAAATGCAAAGGGGAGCTTCACAGAAATCTACGTTTTAGGAGTTCATAGCCTTTATGGTTATATTCAGAACATTTTATCCGATTATTTTGTCTTCTTTTCCCCTGTTTTCGGCACAATACTCGTTCATTTGAAACACCTGAAATACTTGCACCCTTATCCCGCTGAAATTGCACCTTACGCTTTAAAACCAGAAGCACTTCATACAAACCAGGCTGCTATTCCACCAGAGCATACCTTCATTCAACAGCTTAAAAAAATGGAAGGTCATTTCATTATGCTAGATCTGGCCGATCAGTCCCATAAAGTCGGATTATTAAAAACTGTTCAGGCTCCAATGATCGAGCTTGTCTCACCCAATGGTGAGAGTCTATTTTCTATGATCGAGCATATTCAAACGGTAACTACTCCTAAAAATTAACGTTGTTACAGGAAGATAACTTCAATCGCTCAAGACCTCTCTATGGCGATTGAAGTTCTTCCACCTTCTGAACAACTCAAGTGAAAATAAGCTGGACCCAATAATATAATAGAAATAAAGTCAAAATGGTTGTTAATGGAATGACGATAATTGTGACTTTCAAATAATCCTTCCATTTAATTTTAATTTTATTTTGTCTTAAGATATGCATCCATATCAAAGAGGCCAGTGTGCCAATGGGAAGTAACAATGAACCCATATCACTACCAATAATATTGGCAAGATAGATCGTTTTTAATGTGATAGGATCAAGGCCCATTTCTGTTAAGGTAATCGTGCCTATCATTAAAGCAGGATGGTTATTAAAAAAGTTTGATAGAATTGAAACCAATCCACCCATAATAAAGCTTGCTTGAAAAAGTCCCTGAGAAACTATAGGTTTGCATACGGCCACAAGCATTGCTGTAAGTCCGGTATTGTGAAGACCGTAAATAATCACGTACATGGAAAACGCAAAGATCAAAATATGCCAAGGGACTTTTTTAAGAATATCGACAGGAGTCGTTCCCAGGAAATACCATCTCCACATGAGTAAAACGGAAGACCCAAATACAGCAACCCATTCAACAGGGATAGCAAAGTAAGAAGCCACGAAAAGAAGACAACGTAAGATAAAAACAAACAAGAGTACTTTTAACATAAATACGGTACGCTTCTTTTTAGTTTCAACTGAGATTCTACCTTTTAAGGGATGGAAATCTTTGTAGAAGAATCGTTCCTCAATATCATCGGTTACCGCGGGCAAAACTACAGGAAATCTCTTTCTCAGTACAAAGTACATCAAGCCTGACATAAATAGTAAGCCAAGCGTTGCAGGTACAAACATCATTGCCGTATGCATATAAAGACTCATATGAACAATTTTCAAAGCTATTAAGTTAACAATATTACTTACTCCGATAGGGGCACTTGAAGCTGTTGCAATTAAAGCTCCGCTTAATAGATAAGGAATCATTTGATGAGGTTTTAGATGAAGATTTCTTAGGAGTAATATTAAGATTGGAGTCGTGATCAAGATACTTCCGTCATTATTGAATAAAAGAGTCATCAAAAAGCATAATAATTGAATATACCAATATAAACGATGTCCCGATCTTTTTGACAAAATCACAAGTCGTGCAGCCGCCCAGTTAAAAAAACCGAAACTTTCTAGTATTACCGCCATGACGATGGTGGCCATAATAGTGATAGACGCCCCACCTATTTTCCCGATAATATCAGCAATATCACTACCAGACACAATTCCCGTTAACAATAAAATCCCGGCCCCGATTGATGCTGGCCATGCTTCATTAATGCCTCCCGGTCTCATAAAAATAACTAGCATAGCCATTATGAAGACAAAGGTTGTTATTCCAATGCCGAAAGTCATGATCACTCCTCCTTTATACCTGCAAAAATATAAGACAAGCCCAACCTGTCCTATTCACTATATTTTATGCACGTACAATTGGTAGGAACTGGATGTAATGCCAACTCTTCTAAATTGTATCTTTTTCGAGCATTTTAAGTATGAGATTTATTCATGGTAATACTATTTTAGGCTTGATATTTTCAATCAATAAGGCGACAATCGGATATGTGGAATTATAGATATAACATTCCAGGGGAGGATCGGAGAAGTTGGATAGTACGAGTAACACTACCTATTATGAAATCGTTGATCTCTGTCTTCTTGCTGGCAAGATCATGCTGCAGAATGGTGCAGAAACATCCAGAGTTGAAGATACGATGACGCGAATGGCTGGATCTCTCGGGTTCCCGGGAGCACACAGTTATGTGACACCAACCGTAATTATGTTCACCACAAATAGAATAGAGCCTGTTAAGTTATACAGGATTGCGGAACGAACAACAGATCTTCAGAAGGTATCGGAGGTCAATGACATTTCTCGGCGTCTAAGCGAACGTCAGATTACAGCTGAGGAAGCCCGTGCAAAATTAGGAGAAGTCGATGAAGCCTCACCTGTCTATCCCGTATGGCTGCAGATCTTAGCAGCAGCCCTTACGGGTGCTTGCTTCACCGTTATGTTTAAAGGCAGTTTGTGGGATGCTCTCCCCGCCTTGCCGATTTCCGGACTAGGCTTCGCTGCGGTCATTTATCTGCATCATTTAGTGCAGACTAAATTCTTCGCAGAGTTTTCTGCTTCCTTCCTGATCGGACTTCTAGCCTTCTGTTCTGTAAAGCTGGGAATTGGTCAAGAGATGGACAAAATCATTATCGGCTCCGTTATGCCTCTAGTTCCCGGACTACTCATTACTAATGCCGTTCGTGATCTGATGGCCGGTCATCTTGTCTCAGGCATATCCAAGGGAGCCGATGCCTTTCTAACTGCATTTGCGATCGGTACAGGTATCGGGCTTGTACTATCACTATTTTAATATCCATGTGAAAGAGGTTAGCCCTTCATGATTTTGCAACTTATAACCAGTTTTATCGCCGCGGCAACCTTCTGTATTCTATTTAATGCGCCTAAGCGCTCACTACTACAGTGTGGTTTTGCCGGAATGGTGGGCTGGATGGTGTATGTGCTTCTTAATGTAGAGTTCGGACCTGTTGTAGCTACGTTTGCAGCTAGTGTAATAGTGGGCATCGTCAGCCAATTTTTTGCGCGATCCTTCAAAATGCCGGTTATTATTTTTAGTGTAGGTGGTATTATCCCGCTTGTTCCGGGTGGTCTCGCTTACGATGCTATGCGTAAATTTGTGGAAGAGGACTATACTCTGGCTGTAGAAATCGCTGTTCGGGCATTAATGCTCTCTGGAGCCATTGCAGCTGGACTCGTGCTAAGTGATGTAATTGGACAAATGTTCCGGCGCCGTGCAATCAAATAACAACATATTTTTAACAAAAAGAAATCGCCCTTTGGTACAATGGTGGTCACCCATCCATCTCCCAAGGAGCGATTTCTTTATTCAAATATAAGAAAGTATAAGTTTCACACTATACTTGATTCCATCTCTATACAAGTGCTGCTTCCGGAAAGGCTGCGGGTGTAACATCCGGATGAATACTATTGATGCTAGTGTTCTTGATCCAGGACAGCCCTACAGTACCTTCACCCGCATGAACAGCCACAGCAGGAATATATGTCATAATCTCTGTACGTAAGTCGGGGGCCATCACTTTGATGTCCTCTTCCAGCTTAAGTGCCATCTCTAAATTATTAGAATGCATGATACATACATCACTAACAAGTCCTACATCCTGTTTAAATATATCCAAAAGCGTCTGTTGCGTCTTCTTCATCGTGCGAATCTTCTCCACAACAACGACCTTCCCTTCGTCAAAACGAAGAAGCAGGTTTATGCGCAGCAATTGACTAAGTACAAATTGTGATCCAGAAACACGTCCACTGCGATGAAGCTGTGTCAAGCTCGCAGGAATTAAGTAAAAGGACATATTCTGAATAATATTTTCAATCTTCGCTTTAATTTCCAGTCCAGAAAGACCCTTTTTCTGCCAATGTATACCGCGCATGATCATTTCTCTGATCGGATAAGCGCCAACCTTGGCATCAATTCCAATTACATTGGCCTCCGCTATTTCGGCGCCTTGCATCGAAGCATTGTAGGTGCCACTGAGTTCTGACGATAGATGTACAGCGATAATTTCATCGTATTCTTCCTTCAACCGTTCGTATAGCTCGATAAACTCACCGATTGGAGGCTGTGAACTGCCTACCTTTTCATGCTGACGCATTTTCTCATAGAAGTCATCGATTGTAATATCTATATTTTCTTTATAACATTCGTTGTTAATAATAATTCGTAACGGAATAATATACACATGATTGTTCTTGGCGAATTCCGGATCTATTATACTTGTACTGTCGGTTACCCAGGCAATTGATTTCATGGTCACTTGTCACTTCTCTCTTTCATAAAGGGAATAGTAGAATGAATGAGGAGACAAGGGCCACGAATTTCAGACCAGTGAATCACACGCTCATCCTGAATAATCAACTTGAAAATTGAACAGCGGTTAAGTAATCCGCATATTCGTAAATTATACAGGATAACAAGCGTTAATATAGGCAAAACAGGCCGTTCATGCAAATTTTATTCATTTTATTTCAACATTATTCGACATTATTTCACATTATATATGACAAATATACCTATCCTAATAGACTCACTTCATGTTATGAAAAAGCTAAACCACAGTAAAATATCCCCGTCCCCGCCCTCACCGTTCTTCCATAAATCAGCGCTTGGTAGTTACATTAATAGGTACACTTTACATTTGTTACAGTACGGGGCTAAATTATCATTTGGTCAGATATGGCCCGGCATCTGTCAATTTTCCAACTTCCCCTGTTGGCGGGTTGCGCTCACCTTTATGAAGACCAGTTACCTTCTGCTGTGGTATTTCTTATTGCGGTATAGTTAAGGATACCGTCCAGTTCTTCTCTTGAATCTTAAAATCCAACTCACGGTAAGACTTCGATAGATCGTCCATCTGCTTCTGAATCTGAACGACATCCACCGTTCTCTGAAAACGAACCTCTGAGCGGCTATAACGATCCTGAGTAATGGAAGCCTGTTCAAGCAAATCGCTAAGTAGCTTCCGCAGCTGTAGCATTTTATCCCGTTCCGCTAGCGCATCGGCAATACTCCAGTTCTCATTGAAAGCTACAGATGAATTCGTTCGATTAATCGCTCGGATCAAAATCGTCTGTTCATTCACAGCTCTTTCTAACTCCTGTAAAAGAACCTCTGGCTGTTCAGCCGGCTCCTCACCCTCTTGAACTTTAACGACTCGCTCCAGGCGCTGCTTTAGCTGCGCGATTTTACGGGTAAGATCACTCCGATTCACTAACGCTTCCGCGAGTTTCATATCTGAATTCCTCCTAAGATTTTCTGATAGCTGGCGATATCTAATTTTCGACCAAATTTACAGCCAATCTCCTTAAAGTAGGCGCATTGCTCATATCCATTAGATAAAAAAAGCTGGCGACTGCGTTCATTCTCTGCGCATACAGTAGCTACTAATACATGAAAATCCAGCTCGACAGCCTTCTTTTCAATAAAGCGTAAGGCATGCTGTCCTATTCTATTACCCACACAAGCCGGTTTCAAATACACACTGATCTCCCCAGAGGTATCATAAGCCGGTTTGTTCTTATGTCTAGCAATCAGTACATAACCCTGAATGATATTATCCCAGGATAAAATCACATACGATTTGAATCGCGGATCATCATTCATCACGGATTGACGCATTTCATCCAAACCTAAGGGCTCCGTGTGAAAAGATACCGTGGTATTCAGCACATAGTAGTTATAAATATCAAGTACATCTGCCAGATGTTCTTCACGAATTTCAGTAAATAACAAGCTTTCTCCCACTACTTTGTTTAACACAGCTAATCCTCCCAAATCGATATCTCCAAATGATCTACGAACTTGCGTAACTTGCCGGCGAGCTTGCGGTTAATGGTTCCATCCTGGTACATTTGCTGCACCTTATCCCGCTGTTCTTGAATGGCTTTCAGCTTCATTTCAAGCTTTTGATCATCCACAAGACCATCCTTAGTCCAGCCTTTCCCCTGCTCTAGACGTGAGATTAGCTGCTCATAACTGCTTGCAATCTTCTCGACTGCTTTTCGGTTATTCTCGTTCTTACTCGCATTAACAGCAGCTATAGCTGCTTGGGCCATGGAAATTTTCGCTTCTCTTGCACATTCAGCCTGTTGCAGTATTTGTCGGCTAACTTCCCCTTCATTCTGTCCTGAGAACATCCCCGCAAACAGCCGTCTAATCTCGGTAATCGATATTCTAATTTGAGAATTCAGACTCCTAGCTAGAAAGACTTCACTATGATCCAGGAATTCTTCCAGCTTCTGAGCAACTGAGGCGGGAATCTCATTGTTCTCTAGCAATTGGTTCAGCTCTTTGCGCTCGGCTTGCAGACCTACAATCCTTGCTTCAACCCCCAAGCGGCGGAAGTCCTCGAGTGCTGGATCATTCGCTTGGTCCTCACGGTTTAGACTATAAACCTTATCTCTAAATTCACTCAAAGCTGGCAATGCGGATTCCTTGCTCTCTTCTGTCATCATACTTTGCAGCATGGTTATACCGGCAGCAATAACCTTAGATTTGGCCGCCTGCTCAGCTCCTGTATCACCTGATTCGGCAACCGGCTCTTCTTTACCTGCTAGAATTGGCAAAAAGATACTGGCAATCAGCAGCGACATTAGAATAACACCTGCAGCGATAAAGATGATTAAATCGCGCTCAGGAAATGGCGATCCATCCCCTAGAACAAAAGGAATCGAAAAAGCACCCGCTAAGGTAACCGCTCCACGCACTCCTGAAATGGTGAGGATTAATAGTGACTTAACAGACGATTTATCTATTTTTCGCAGACGAGATCCCACTAAAGAGAAGACATACACCCATACAAACCTTAGTACAAACAGCAGCACAGTAATGGCTAATACATAACCAACGACCATAAGATTATCCACGGCCGTATCACGGTAGATTACTTCAATAACGTCTGGAATAGATAAACCAAGAATAAGGAAGACCAGACCGTTCAATATATAGAGTAGAACAGACCATGTACTGGCGGATACCAGTTGCAGCTTATACTGCGGAGATACGGCACGGTCCTTCTCCACCGCATGAATAATCCCTCCTGCAACCACTGCTAAAATGCCAGATACCCCTATCTCTTCACTGATCAGATAGATAATAAAAGGGGTTAGGATCTGCAGCAGCACATGCACCGTGATATCCTCCATCCCCAGCCTGCGAATAATTACACTTAGCCGAATCAGAAGAAAAGCCAATAATGCCCCGACAATCAACCCGCCTACAGCTATAACTACAAAGCTAATGGAGGCTTTAGGTAAAGAAAACACACCCGTAACTGCTGCGGCAATGGCGAAATTAAAGGCAACAAGCCCAGAGGCATCATTCATTAATGATTCACCCTCTAGAATACGATGAATACTCTTCGGAAGATGTACCCTTCCAGCGATTGCGCTGACTGCGACTGCATCTGTCGGCGATAAGATTGCTCCCAGAGCAAATGCAGCCGCTAGCGGAATCGTTGGGATCATCCAGTTAATCGAATAACCAGCAATAAGCACCGTGGCAAAAACCAAACCCAGTGCCAGCATTAATATCGGACCACGTAAGTTCCATAATTCATTTCTTGGTGTTCGTTTCCCATCATTAAACAAAAGCGGAGCAATGAATAACACGAAGAACAGCTCCGGTTCCAGTGTCATATGTATTCCCATAGGCATTAACACAGCCATTACACCCAGACCAATCTGAATTAATGGTATCGGTACAGAGGGAATGAATCGGTTTATGATATTGGATATTGCGATAAGCCCCAGTAGGACGAGTACAACTAGAAAAGTCTCCAAACCACATCAGCTCCCATTTTTTATTTGATTATTATATCGTAAATTTTTAGTTGAGGGCAAAATCAAGCGTAAGGCGATCCTAAAGATCATTTTCATCTAGAAACTCCACAAAAAATACATCAAATGTATATTGACAAAAATATTTTTATATGTTATAATAATAAATTACACTATTGAAATCATAATTTATTTTGAGTATTATATGCATTAGCCTAACGGCATCGCTCTTATTACCAATCATGGAGGGATCTTATGCATATTGCTAGTGGAATAGAAATGTTAGAGATTACAGCACAGGTTATGGGTGGCAGTGACACCATTTACCCCACATTGCTCTGGGATCAAAATTCAGCTGTACTCGTCGACACTGGATTTCCGGGCCTGCTCCCCAAATTCAAAGACGCTCTAAAAGAAGCCCACGTACCTTGGAAACAACTACGTACCGTAATTATCACACATCAAGATTTAGATCATATCGGGAGCTTACCTGCCCTGTTATCAGATGAAAGCCTAAGCCTTACTGTTCTGGCTCATGAAATCGAAAAGCCTTATATTGAAGGAGAACGGATGCTCCTTAAACATACCCCTGAAGCTTTGGCAGCGGCAGAAGCCATGATCCCCCCTCATGTACCAGAGGAATGGCGCCACGCTTTCCTATCTGTGTTATCCCATCCCCCTAAGGGAAGAGTAGATCAAACCTTAATGGATGGGGAAATGCTGCCTCTTGCCGGGGGAATTACAATTATTCATACACCAGGACATAGCCCCGGGCATCTGAGTCTGTACCATCATAATAGCCGTACGCTGATTGCCGCGGATGCACTAACGGTTCAAGACGGTGAGCTGCACGGGCCCACTCCTTCGGCAACGCCTGACATGAAGTTAGCCTTATCCTCTCTGGCTAAGTTTTCTGAGTATGAGATTGAGAAGGTCATTTGCTATCATGGCGGGATTTATCGCGGTGATGCAAAGAAACGAATGGCTGAAATTGCTGAAGAAAAAGAATAAGTATATACAAGAAGGCAGAGCCCGGATGGCTCTGCCTTCTTATTCATAGTTGATCCCTACTCGTTATACTCACTTAAGATTCCGAAACAACTGTAAAGCGCTCGCGAATATGCTGTGGTTGTTCAATCTCATCTACAATAGCAATCGCATAATCTTCATAGCTGACATAGCTCTCACCCTTGGAATTCACAAGCAGATTATCTTTACCTTTCACGTAAGACCCCGTTCTTGTCCCTATTGCAAAATTAGCGGATGGGCTAACGAAAGTCCAAGACAAGGAGTCTGTACCTTGCAGAATCTCCAGGTTCTTCCCTTGATTCGTAGCTGTTGGCTTGATAAAATCAGGGAAATCAGGGGTATCTACCACTTTAAGGGTCTTAGCTTCATCTACATATAGACTTCCCGCACCTCCAACTACAATCAATCTTGTGTTAGGGGCATCCTTCAACGCTTCAATAAGCACATTGCCGGCATCCACATGCAGATGCTCTTGTCCAAACGGTGCTCCAAAAGCATTTACCACCACATCAAAACCCTTTAAATCTTCAGCGGTAAGTGCAAACACATCCTTTTCAATAACTTTTGCCTTCTTAGTTGTAACTTTCGATGCATCCCGTACAATGGCTGTAACTTCATGGCCTCTATCTAGTGCTTCCTGAGTGATTCGGCTTCCGGCTTTTCCACTTGCTCCAACAACTGCGATTTTCATAAGCTTGTCCTCCTGTATGTGTTTACGATATTTTTATTTTAGAATTTATATTAAGGAGATTCTGAACGATGGTTCTATCGATATCCAGATCAAACTTTCTACCCCAAAAGCATTCTGTACCAGCGGTACGAGTGATCCGTTCATAATCTTCTAACGTTAACGTTCGAGGATAATCCGGTCCTGTTTCCCAGTCTGTATACCTCTTAATTTCACTCCGTACATTGCTCTTAAAAGTACTATTCAAAATAATCGTATGGAAGAAGATTTCATCACCACATAGTGAGTTCTTAAAAAATCTAACATACTCCGGAGTAGTAGAAATGAACTCCATGATGTATTCCATACATCCACCTGTAATGGACATCCAGTTCGAGCCTTTGTATAGTGCTTTTGGGAGAGCATCCAACCTTCTTTGCAGGAACGGAACACTCATTACTAACTTAATATACCTCATTCTAATAGCTGCCATACGTCTGGTTCTTGAGATCAGGAATCTAGGATAATAAACCGATACCCGCTCATAACACCCCCACGTTTCAGAAACGTTAGGTAATTGGAGATACTTCACAAATTCATCCCCCTGATTCTCCTTAAAGAAATCAAGAATAACTTCATTGGAAGCAAGGGGCATATCCTGACCACTTATAATGTGAATATAACTGAACTTCCCATGTTGTTTGATCAGCGCAAAACACTTCAAAATGCATTCAATCTGACTGTAATGTCCCCACTGAACATCAATAGACTCTTTCACAAAATGGATATCATTACGATGGGTAATGTCAGCTTCAATATCACTTTTCTGATCGACATGCAGGAAAAACTCGACGGATTCACTAGTTAAACTATCGATTAGCATATTGATCTGTTCAGAATTTTTGTGACAAAGGATCACATACGCCATTTTGAATGATTCCAACAACCTTCACCCTTCCGACCATCTATTTCCAAATATTATAAAATAAATGGACGAGGATGAATAGTTCTTTTTATCCATATAAAGGTTTATTTTTCCAAAGATTAGTTATTTCATGCGACTCTTCACGATGAGTCTGATCCCAATGTTCCAAGGATCTTTGAATGTAGGGTCCCCGTTCTCTTCCACAACAGTGTAGCCAGCCTGCTGAACACGCTCAACGACAGCCGCACGTTCCTCTTCATTCGGGAAAAGTAAGGTGAAATAATCAATTCCTACTGCATCAGCAGGAGCCGCAGGCGCACCTTGCCCCGCCCAAATATTCAACCCAATATGGTGATGATACCCACCTGCGGAGATGAACATTGCCGCACTGCCATAATTAGCTACTAGATCAAATCCAAGCAAACCAACGTAGAACTCCTTCGCCTTAGTTAAATTACCTACATGAAAGTGCACATGGCCGATCACTGTTCCAGCAGGCAACCCGTTCCATTGTAAACCTTCAGAAGCTGCCAACAATCCATCTACATCTACCGGATCCGTTGTCATCACTACGTGACCTTCTGCATCATACTTCCATGTATCCTTAGGACGATCTCGATAAATTTCGATTCCATTGTTGTCTGGATCCTGAATGTACAGTGCTTCACTCACCAAATGATCCCCCTGACCTACTTCAATCCCTGAAGCAATCAAGTTGCGAACAACAAGTCCCAAGCTCGGACGATCCGGAACAAGGATGGCAAAATGATACAGTCCAGCCACAGAGTTCGGGCGAAGCACCCTTGCATTCTCAATCTCCCGCAGAATCAATAACACATTTTGGCCATCAGCAGTCATTTCTACCTCACGGCCAGATTGCCGCAAGACACTTAGTCCCACAACGTTCTTATAAAAAGTGAGCGAACGCTCTAAATTACTTACCCTAATTTGCACCAGACCAATTGCTACGTCCGGATGAAGTGTTGTTTTAGTTGTCATAATGTTTCCTCCCAATATCCTGTAACTTATTCAGTTACAAATTAACTATCTTTAGTATAGTTACATTCTATATGTTTGTCAATTACCAATAAAAAAATCATGCCGACTGATTCACAGCCAAACATGATTCATAACATCCTTAGAAGAGCTATTTCAGTAAATATTCAGACACACTGGACTCCAGAAGTCCAATTAAGTCTTCATCCATATACTTATAATCATCTGATATATTCAGACAAATTATTCGTTTGCCGATTACAATGTCTCTAAATTTATCTTGAATTCTTCGAAGATGTTTCTTCTCCATCACAAAAATAACATCCGCCCAGCCCACATGCCCCGCAGAAAGTTTGATTCTGGCTTGATCCTCTGTTCCAGCAGATCTTACTTCGTGACCGTCGATTCCTTGAAATATCTTCTCTGCAGTTAGACTCCGCCAACGATTCTGGCTGCAGACGAACAGTAGTTTAATAGAGCGCACCTTCCTTATCCGAGTAAAACCTTATTTTGTTTGTCCGTTCAGATAAACTCTCCTATTTAAGGAGGCTTCCGCAACCCATTTTGATAATAAGTCTTTGTTAAAAAGATATTTATTGTCTAAATTTATAAAAGGAAAGGGAGTACCAGGAAAAGACCCAAGCTTTAAACTATTATGCTCCGTTGTAATAATATTCATCACCTGAGCTTCAGTCAAATTCAAGTATAAGGCCGTCTCTTTAATATCCATAAGCAGCTTATCCGCTGTTGTTATCGATGGAGTCTGTTCTTGATCGACTTTCGTTTCTTTATGGCCATTAATAAATGAACATCCAATAATAAATGAAATCCCTAGAATAAAACTCGCTAGGACGATATAAATCTGATTTGTTTTCATGGCCTCCTCCTCTCTACTCCTCATATTCAATCAACCAACAATCTCTTAATTCTCCTTCATGCATTTCATGCTTCTCAAGGTATTTCTTCTTTACAAAGCCACTTTTCTCATACACCCTCAGCGCTCTCTTATTCCAAGCTTGCGGGTCCATTACGATTTTATCAGCCTGTTTGTTTTCAATAAGATAGTTAACTGTTTTTTTGATGAGCTGCGAGCCTATGCCTTGATTCCACCACTCCGCCTCACCAATGAACTGGTCCATCCCGAATATTTCACCTTTAAATTCTGTATAACCGTATTCCTCCACTTCTTCTTTATCAATCAGATAGAACTGGAGGTATCCTATATCCTGCTCCCTATATTGCACAATACACCGCGTGACTTCATCTCGATCCTCATAAAAATGCTTACTAACCAACTCCAGATCATGCGGTCGATCACGACCTTCGTAAAATTCCAGTACAACAGGATCTGAGAGCCATTTCATAAGCAATCCAGCATCACCCGGTTCGAGTGTTCTTAGCCCGATCTCTTGCTGCTCAAAAATAATCATAGCGCACTATACAGTTCTTTAAGAGGTCTGAAGCTTAGATGTTCTTCGATTTCCGTAACGACAACCCCTTGCTCGGTGTCCATCACACGGTAGGCTTTGGCTTCTTCTCTGGTCGACATCACCTTAAATTCATGATCCTTGTAGATGATGGCACAGTTATTATCCACTGCGATGCCAGGCAACCCTCCACCTTTAACCATACGCGAAAAATCCTCAACCCGAATATCCTCATTATAATGCGGACAATGAATACCAGGCAGAATACCCATTGCTTCAAGTTTAATATACTGCCATTCCCCTTGGTCGTCGAACGCTTCAGAGTCACTATGCCCATATTCAAACCAGCAAATGGAACCTGCACTCAGCCCTGCTAATACGGTCCCAGAGGTGTAAGCATCTTTTAGAAGAGCAGCCACACCGGTATTGTTCCAAATCTCCAGCATTTTTCGGGTATTGCCTCCACCAACATAAATCAGATCAGCAGACGTAATTAGCTCAACGATTTCTTCATGGGTATAGGTTTGGCTCACAAGTAATAAATGACTTGTCTCACAGCCTAGAATCTCGCCGTACACTTTGTTGAACGTATCACAATAACCTGGAGCATCACTACTAGCTGTTGGAATAAATAATGCTTTCGGATTAGCTTTTTGGGTTAACTTCACAACTTCACGATCCATTTCTAGCGTTTCTAAATCGATTAGTTCTCCCCCACCTATGACCACGATAGTCCCCATAATCTCCCCTACTTTCACTAGGATCCGCCTTCTCCCTTTCCGTATTCCTCTGCTAGGATGCTGTAAATCTCCAAATCAACGAGACCTTTACCTGACCATACATGAGCTTGCCTTAACGTTCCCTCTTTCATAAAGCCACTTTTTAGGAGCACCCGCTTGGACCGCTCATTAAAAGGCATGACCTCTGCTTGGATTCGATTGACCTCTGCAGTTTCAAATAAATATTTTTTCACTGCTTGAATCGCCTGAGTTGCAATCCCTTTTCCCCAATAAGATTCCGCTAAAAAATACCCAATCGTAACCATATCCACTTTTTGATTAAAATCCATTGCTTCGATGATACCTAGCAATATGTACGGATTATTTTTGCGGAAAATCCCCCACTTCACTCTTACCCCTTTGTTAAAATCCCGCTCAAAATGTCCAATCATATTTTTCACTGTATCTTTATTATGCTTCGGAATAATACCACAGTACTCAAACACTTGATCATTGCTATAAATTCCAAATACCTCTTCGAGGTTACTAACTTCAATCTTTTTTAGTGTTAAGTGTTCAGTTTCTAAAGTAGGGAAATGCTCAAATACGTGACTAAGCTTCAATTTGTTCCCTCCGTTACTTTTTTGGTATTTCTATCCCCGCACATTTCCCCTGTATTGCGCAGTTCTAAGCTCTCGTATATATGGCTCTGTAGCTGGCATAACCGCGTCTACGGCTTGTTGAATGGCCAACTCAATATCATAAGGGACTCTTACAAATTGTATGTTCAAAGAAGCTCCTGTCACTCCTCCATACTCCCCCTCCAAAATCACATAAGATGCCTGAGTGACATCCAGAGGATTCCCCACGCTGCCTACATTAAATAATGTCTTCCCTTCTATATGTTGAATAAAAGCATTATGAATGTCCCCATAACCAACGATATCCGCTTGTCGCTTCTCCTGGCACAGTTCGGAACAACCAAACATAGACAGTCGTTTCTCGTAATCGTCCCAAGGCTGAATCCGTTCATAGTAGCTTCGCGGCGAAGCATGAAATAACCGGATAAACTTACCACTCATCATAAACTCAATCGAGAACGGTAATGTACCCAAATAAGCAAGACGTTCTTTCCCTAACAATTTCCGGCTCCACCGGGCCATTTCAAAATCAACATCCTGATTCATTAAATCATCCCAGTTTCCCATAACACTGATTTCACAATTGTTTTTAATGATATCAACGGCTAGATCTGAATTCGGCCCTTTTCCAACAATATCTCCCAGGCAAAATATCCTGCTAATTCCACGTTGCTTAATATCATCCAGTACGGCTGTCAAAGCCGGGATATTTCCATGTATATCTGAGATTAATGCGATTTGTTCCACTGTAGATCCTCCGTTCATTTTTCCACTTCAGCTTTGTAAACTATATAGATTGTATTATACCCTCTATCTTTTGTTACCTACCTTCTAAATACAGATTCTATAATTATGTCTTACTTCCCTTCTTTGAGTCATTAGTCCCCTAACCAAGCCATTGAACAGCCTTATGTTTATGAGAATTTAAAATATGATTGCAATAACCGACATGATGTTGGATGTGCCTGATCTGCATTAGAATAACATCAGCCTTAGTGAATTCGTTATATACGTCACAAGGTTCGAAAATAGACTGGTCGTTTAATGGTTCTATAAAAGAGTGAGCCTTTTCTATCATTTCTTGCACATAAGCACCCATTTCCGCTTTCGTCGGATCCTCCGTACATTCCTTATCCAAATCAGGTGTGATATCTTTATTTAAGGTAGGTACGTGAAATACTTCACTTCCTTCTCTAAACCAAAATTGAATCCCCGTAATGGCATGAAAGATATGCTTCCAATAGTTCGTTTGTCTGTCAAACCAAAGCTCATCAGGACATTCTTCTACTAATCGAGTAAGCATCTCTAACGTTGGCTCAAACTGACCCTTTAAGACATCAACCATAGTAGTATTCAAAAAAATCAGCCTCTTTTCTATTTTTTATAAAACCCCTTAGTCTCTGCAAAAAAAAGACCACAATCACGTTAGCACATGTTGTGGTCTTCATCCTACGTTGAGATATGGAGTAATTATATTTCCGGTATTTCATTCACAATCTGCTCCAAAGTAACCTCCTGAAGGACATTCTCCATCGCCTTTTGCGCGTTCGAGAATACGGGTACAATGGCGCTTGCAATATTTTTGCCGACCGGACATTCCGGGTTAGGGTGCTCATGAACCGAGAACAATGAATCCTCTTCCACCGCGTTTACTGCCTTATAAATCTGAAGTAGTGTAATCTCAGCGCTGCTACGTGAAAGCGAAGCTCCTGCGACTCCCGGGCGGGCGGTTACCAGCCCTGCTTTTTGCAGCATACTCGTTAGCCGGCGGATAACTACAGGGTTTGTGTTCACGCTACCAGCTATCCACTCCGAGGTGCTTTTGCCCTCTTTATTACTGTCGATTAACGTTAATATATGAATAGCTACTGCAAATCGGGTGCTGATGTTCATTGGAAATCTCTCCTTCTGCCTTACTGACGTGCTAGTAACAAGTGCATTATTCAGATGCAACAATAATAGTTACATTCTATGCATTTGTCAAACACTTGAGGAGATAAAGCTTCAAGATCGCAATTAATGAATATTGTGCTTCTTGAAATTACCGCCCTTAACTTCTGCTACATCATATACTACAACAAAAGCGTTAGGGTCAATTTCATGAATGATATCTTTTATTTTGCTTTCTTCCAGACGGTTAATTACACAGGTGATTTCTTTGAATTGTTCATTAGAGTAGCCGCCATAAGCATCTGTATAGGTTGCCCCACGACCCAATCGGTCACGAATCGTCTCTACCATGATTTCCGGTTGAACTGTAATGATTTTAAAGGTTTTAGAACCACTCAATCCTTCTTCAACAATATGAATCACTTTAGAAGCAATAAAATAAGCAAGTGCGGATAAAATCGCCCCTTGTAGACCAAACGCTGTTGAAACAACAATAAAGACAAACATGTTTAGGAACAAGATCAGATCACTAGTCCCAAAAGGTATTTTTCTTGAAAGTAATACGGCCAACATATCTATCCCATCTAACGCCCCGCCATTACGTAACGCTAACCCCATACCAAAACCGATGATAATCCCGCCGACAACAGTAATTAACAATGTATCTCCTTCAATAATTGTTGGCACATGGTGCATAAGGCTTGTACCAATGGCAAGTGAGGCAATACCGATAATGGAATAAACAGCAAAGCTTTTACCAATTTGCTTATATCCTAGCCAAACAAAAGGGATGTTAATTAGAACAATTAACAGTCCTAATGGCAATCCAAACAGCTGTGAACCAACGATACTCAGCCCTGTTACACCACCATCTGAGACATTGTTGGGTATTAATACCGATTCCAGACCATATGAAGTAATTAGTGCCCCTATAATAATTAATATGACTTTTGAAAATATCTTCAGCTTATTTGATTTTTGATGCTGTCTCATTCCATGCATTCCATTTCCCCGCTTCAAATTAGTTTTTTATATCACTGCAAGTGAACAATATTCACTGGACAAAAGCCGACAAAAAATAGTCTATAATAAATGTCACCACTTTGGCAAATCAGACGCCACTAGTATGATATCTATTATTCTACCCATATGACTTAAAATAATCTTATCGTTCCATAAAAAATGAAAAAACCAGACTACGAAAATTCGTAATCTGGTAATCTTCACTATCCGCTAAATCAGCTATACCCTCATATATTTGTTATATAATTCCTCAAAAGTATCGTATCGGTCAACTTTCCTTCCCACCTTATTATATTCTTCCAGATATTCATCCATGACCTGCAGGAACTGCTCTTTAAATAAATGCAGATGATCTGAATCAAAATACTGCATAAGATCAAACTTTGGGGTTCCCCTTGATTCTGTCATTTCATCAAGAAAATTTTGTATGCCCATCGCTGCATAATAAGCATAAGATTTATCCTTTAATTCTACACTTGCTATAACCTTATTACGGCTGTTACACCACAGTTCCTCAAAGGTCCCGCCAAGATTATCATAGGTTGGGACAGGCTGAATCACAAAATCCTTATACATTTTATTATATAAATCATTGACGCTTTCTAAAAATCTATATGATGCGCTTCTGATTTCAACGACAGTCTTCGCATCGATCACAGCCATATATTTCATTTCAAAATCATCAGGAATGTAACGATATGTAGCTATTTCCTCCAGATATCTCTTAAGTCCCCGTTTAAAATAGGTATTGTTCAAATGTGTTAAAGCATTTACCAAATTGTACACTACTTCGCATGAAGCATACCTCACTGCTCCGATCTCTTCAGAAAGTAATGTATTCGTATATTCTTGTTTTGCTATGTCTAAATTCTTTTTCGCTCTGCTAATACATTCACTCCCTATAGGCTTTGCCAAAGCATCGAGCGCTCTCTGTTTATATAAATTTAGCTTTTCCAGATATTCGGGTTTCGCACAATATAACAGTTCTAAATCAATCAGACACGAAATCATTGGGCTCTCAAGATTCGCTTGATCTTCTATCCTTGTTTCCCATGGCGTACAATAGATGTCGTATCCAACATCCTCCAGAATAAAACACGAAGATATCCCCCAGCCTTGGGCTGTATTATTAATTATGATTAGATCAAGATCGCTTTTTTCATGAAAATCTCCGGTACTGAAAGAACCTGTAAGCCCAATGATTGCAATGTCATCAGGAAAATCTCTCTTAGCACGTTCAATAACCATACTAATAAGTCTGTCATTTTTATTTAAAATTTTTTGTCTAATATCAGCATCCATATCCAATTCCCCTCTTCCTCACAATACATTTTAATTCCATTGTATATGGATCTTGTTCTAGTAAGTATTCCGACTTTATCTATATTTAATCTATACCAAGTACAAGCCCTTCTCCTTCTAGGTAAACAAAGAACGCGCTGGCAAGAGACGAATCTTCTCTACCAACGCGTTATTTAGTAAATAATGAATGTTTTTCTCACAGCTTGCTTTAGTAAACGAAAATTTCATCTAAAGGTCTTCCGTCACAAGGATTAAAGTCAATTCCTAAAATCTTTGCCATCGTAGGAGCTATATCTACCATTTTGAGATCCCCTATGGGAAAATCACTTTTCACCTTAGTCCCTGAGATCACCAAGTTGCATCTGTAATCCTCTTTTTCGGGAGAGTAGCCATGAGTAGCATATTTAATTCCTTGTTTATTCAAATCAACAATGGTTGGTTCATCCATGCTTTCATCGAAACAATAGCCTTTCTTAGCTTCAAGCATATACCTAGTAGATTGGCCCACATGTAGATGATCCAGCTCCTCTCTTGCATACAATTCCTCTATGCCGGAAGCGTCATCTTTCATATCCTCCCGAATCGCAGCTAATGCTAATTGTTCAGCTTCTTCATCACCTTGTTTGATATGTAGATAAGCGGCTCCGCCCCCACACTGAAAGTAAGCTCTCCACTTCATCTCACCATTTTCTTCATAGATCAGCCCTTTTTCCTGCAAAAGGTTGTTCAAATGCACTTTGTATCTAACATTGAACTGGCCATGGTCACCCAAAACTAAAAAAACTGTGTCATCCTTTATCCCGGCTTCATCCACTGCTTGCATAATATCGCCTAGCCGTTTATCCATGCGTGTGATTACCTGCTTCACTTCATCGCTGTCAGTGCCGTAAATATGCTTGGCGTCATCCAGATCAATCAAATGCATCATCAGAAGATTAGGTTTTTTACGCTTAATCGTTTCTATCGCACACTTTGTCGTGAAGTCATCCAGATAGGGCTGCTCAATCCCTTTTCGAAGCCGTCCGTATTTCAACTCCATCTCTATACAATATAATGGGCTCCCGCTTTTTAACACCTTCAGTGCTTGATTTTCTTTTTTGATAGCTCTGATTTCAGGGATATTGTATTGGATTGAGGATTTCCCTGATACTGGCCAGAGAATTCCAGCGGTACTCATGTTATGCTCGCGCGCAGCATCGTAAATCGTGGGCACCTTTATCGCATTTCTGAACCAGAACCAGCTTTGCTCCTTTTCCTTCACAAACGGCTGAAATGGATTGTTATGGTGGATGCCATGCTTATCTGGATATACACCGGTTGCTATCGTAGTGTGCACCACATAAGTGAGCGTGGGATATACACTTTTTAATTGATTACTATGCGCTCCGTTCTTAATCAATTTCGATAGGTTTGGAAGACGGCTGGCCATTTTCCATTGATCTTCTGAAAAGGCATCGTAAGAGATGACGATCAGATGTTTGGCCATTGCCGTTTGTTCTTTGCTCGACTTCATAGGATAAGTCCCTTCGGTTCATCTTGTTCCAGCTGCTCTTTAGGTAAAGTTATAAATACGAAGAATCCAATAATGAATAGCGGGATAATCGATAAAATACTAAATTTAGCGCTGCCTGTTAGGGTAGTTGTTAATGACATTACAGCTGGACCAACAATCGCCGCAAACTTACCAAAGATATTGTAAAAACCAAAGAATTCATTGGATTTTTCCTTAGGAATAATCTTCGCATAATAAGATCTGCTGAGTGCTTGAATCCCTCCCTGGGCGGAACCAATTAGCGCTCCCAGAATAAATATATGCCACACTGAAGTAATAAAGTAAGCCGCGATACAGGAAATGATATATGTAAAAATCCCCACGATGATCATCGTTCTAGCTGAGTATTTTTTGGCGAGATTACCATACAGGATAGCACACGGAAATGCGATGATCTGGATAACTAATAAGATCCCCAGTAAAGTAAAAGTATCAAAAGCATCCGCACCCAGTACCGATGTGGCATATGGCACTACCATTTTAATAATCGTATCTACCCCATCAATATAGAGAAAATAGGCGATCAAGAATACAAATACTACTTTATGCTGTCTTACATTTTTAAACGTGTCTCCCAATCTTTTAAAGCTATTAATGATCGGTTTGGGTTCAGGTTCTATGTAATATCTTTGCTGCACATCCTTGATCATAGGCATGGTCAGCAGTCCCCACCAAAGGGCAGTGATTATAAATCCAATCTGATAACCAATCGATTTATCCATCCCCATGAACAGAATCAGCAGTAGACTGATACCAAAAGGAATGACACTGGCGATATATCCAAAAGCAAAACCTTTTGAAGATACCTTATCCATTCTTTCGTCCGTGGTTACATCCACCAAAAAAGAATCATAAAAAATATTAGCTCCCGCAAAACCTATCACCGACAAAATATAAAATACAATCAATAGCTGCCATTGTCCGCTTGCAGGCGCAACGAAAGCCAGTGAAGCTGTAGCTATCACACCGATCAATGAGAAAAATATGAAGAAGCGTTTCTTCTTATCCTTGTAATCTGCCATCGTCCCTAAAATCGGGCTTAAGATCGCCACCAAAATACTCGCAATGGAATTAAAATACCCCAAATCCATACTGCTGTTCACATTCGTAAACATTCCAAAAACAATGGGCAGTAATGCCGTTGTAACCGCCATCGAATACGCAGAATTTCCACAGTCATAAAGAATCCATGATTTTTCCTCTTTACTTAGTTTCATCTAACAGCCACCTTTTCACCTAGTTCTTTCTGTTATATCACTTAAGCGTATGTGGCATGTTAAATGCATGTAAAACTATACTTCATAATTCCAATGGAAAGCTGATCCTCATGTCCTCTCCTGTATTGTCAAACTCTTGAGGATCTCAGCAACCTGTAGAGCATACTTCTTACTCAAACGTGACTTACCAAGATTACTCTTCACAATCTTAATAATTCGGTTATCAGGGCTCTTAGCGAAGTTCTCCAGCATGGCAAAACCCGCTTCAGGTTCACTCGCCACAAATACACTTAAGCTGTATTCAAGCCCCTTAGATAATACACGAAAATGCTCAGCGTCCTCATATTGCACTTCCCCACTACCCATATTTTCCATGATTCGAGTAGCCAACTGAAGACAATAAAGCGTATTCTCTTTCTTTTTTAAAAGAGGAGGATGCGCTAACGCTGCTACAAACGCTCTTTGTTCAAGCCCGTTCGCGCCCTCCTCCCACATGTCGATCAGCTGCCTGACGAGGGCAAAACCAACCTCCCCTATACTTTGCAGCGCCATAGCAGACGCTTCACGCATCCTCCATCTGGAGTCGTTCATAGCTGTCTTAATAATGCTCTGTATCGTAATTTTCTGTTCTTCATTAGCGTAGCTGTAATAAGCACCCAGCGCTCTAACCGCACAAAACGGCAGAAACTCACGGGGATCATTCACCCCAGCTTCTGCCTCAGTAAGATTAGCCCAGGAATTAAGAAACTCCCAGTCTGTTTCTGTTAGTTTAGGATGGGCAAAATGTTTGGCAAAATCTCCTGAGAGCTCCAAATTTACTCGTTGCCCGGGAAGGTTGCTCTCCTTCATCAGTAAATCTCTAAGCTGTACCCACTGTTCCTTATCGCTTACCCATTGCTGAAACAGCATAACCGTCATTTTTTGTCCAGCCATCTCTGGTCCCTCCGGTATCTATCTTCAGATTCGAACGATCCCCTGCATCTCATACGGATAATCAATCTGCTTCTTCACCGAATTCATTGCTGATTCACCAGCCAAAGATGAAATCAGATATAAACCTAGATCAATAGAAGTCGAAACTCCACCGCCTGTAATTACATTTCCATCATGTACAATACGGGTCTCCACAACTTCTTCACAATAGGGTCTTAGTAAATCATAGGCAGATGGATGGGTAGTGGCTTTTTTCCCCTCTAACAACCCCGCAGCCCCAAGCAGCAGTGATCCAGTGCAGACCGACACCTTATAAGGAACATTGCGGGCACCCGCAATCCATGAGACAAAAGCTTCATCATAACGGAGTTTCCGTGTCCCCATCCCTCCAGGTACAAATATCATGTCATACTCCGAAAGCTCAGGCAGCACTTTCCCAGCTTTCACAGTGAATCCTAACTCATCCGTCACTTCTTCCGAAGCTGCACATATATCCCACGACAACCCTTTTCCGATTTCAAATGGCCCTAATCGATAAATAACATCATAGAACCCCGCAAAATCTAAGAACGTAATCCCGTCAAAAAGTATAAAGGCGATTTTCACACTCGCACTCTCCTCTTTATGGTTTGGTTAGGATAATAGGCTCACCTTTCGTCACGATAATCGTATGCTCAAACTGCGCTACCCGGCCATTGTCTACAACGCTCAGTGTCCATCCATCCGACTGCTGCTCCACGTAATCTGCTCCAGTAGAGAGGAAAGGTTCAACGGTAATCACCTGTCCCTCTTTTAACACTGTAGTCACTCTAGGATTATAGAAAGGTAAGATTTCAAATGGCTTCTCATGCAGTGATTTGCCAATCCCGTGGCTGCACAGATTACGAACCACTCTATAGCCGCGTTTCCGAGCTTCGAGCTCCATCATTCTGCCAATCTCATTGACCTTCATCCCAGCTCTCAGATGATTGATTACGCTCATCATAGTTTCCTCAGTACTCCGGCACAGACGTAAAATATCCTCATTGTAGGGTGGCAATTGAAAAGAAACCCCCGCGTCCCCATAATAACCATTCAACTCAGCAGATACATCAATATTGATCAAATCACCGGCATTAATCACTCTAGGACCAGGAATCCCATGAGCAACCTCTTCATTTACACTGATGCAGGTGCTGCCTGGAAAATTATACGTTTTCATCGGGGCTGAGGATGCTCCGAATTCCGCTAGAATGCCAGCTCCAATCTTATCAAGCTCTGCTGTAGTCATGCCGGGAGTAACTTTCTTTTTCATCTCGGCGATGGTATGTCCTACCACTTTTCCTATGGCTTTTAGTCCTTCTAAATCTTGTATGGTATCACTCGTCATCTATCACACATTCCTCTCACTTCTGGTATGAATCACTTATCTACCTTCTGAAATGCACTTCCATTCCACTGAAAAATATCTTCGAGCTGTTTACCCGCTGCATTATCGTAATAACTTCTCTTGAAGCTATGGTCATCCACTTTATCAAGCTTTATCGAATACCCCTTAGGACTGCTGATAAATAAATCAGAACCGGATTGGATTGGTAGTTCCTCTATAACGTTATTTTTTCTAAGCGTAAACAACTTGTAGAAGTAACCGTTACTAGACCCGTACTGCCCCAAAGTAAAATCAGGATCGCCGTCGCCATTATAGTCCTCAAACTGAATTTGAAAAAAATCATTAAATATTATGGGATCCTCAAAATGTTCACTGAGCGGAAAACTATTCAAAGTTCTCCCTTGATCGTCTATAAGCGCAAGCCCAAATCGGCCGCTCCAATTTCTTCCCATCAACGGACCTGATGTTGTCCAATCCTCACTGTAGGTTCCATCTAAAAGCTGCAGATTCAAAAATTCGGCTCTAGCAGTTACCGGAGAGAGGTCATTATGTGATATCGTTACTGGCCCTGTAACCTTAACAGAAGACTCCAGCGACTCCGTCTGTTCTATGTTCGCCTGATCTACTGTCCCAAAAATGAGTTTCCTTAATTGGTCCGAATTCTTCACCGGAATAGAGTAGCCCTGACCACCATTCTCAGCTGTAGTAAATACCCCTTTATAGCCGAGTTCATCACCTATTGCTATGTAATAATCCTTCGAGTAGCCATCACCATAAACAAGTTCCATTTTAAATTCAGGAGCCCAATCCAGCTCCCCCGATAATTTATTACTCTTGTTCATAGCCTCCGCAAGCGTCTTAATCAGAGTAGAGTCCTTCAGCATAAGGGTCTCGGAATGTTCTGAATGGTCAGCTTGATTCTGATCACTTGATATTACAGGGGTTAATGATACTCCGGTGATCCACCTAGCATTGATGAAGCCCACATCATTCTTACATCCGCTTAACAGCGTAACTACTAACAAAGATACAACACACAATAAACGCCGAATACGAACCGCCTCCAATAAAAGAAACATAACCCAATTATAACAGTGTCAATAAATATAACGAAACGACTTTCCTAGCAGTTATAAAAAAAGACTATAACCTGCTCCTTTAATGAGTGGTTCTAGTCTTATAGAATCAAGTGAATTATTTAGAAATACGATCAGACCCTTAAGCTTTATCGGTTGCTCCTACCGTCTTAAGCCAAGCATCTGCAATAAGGGCATGGCCTGCAGGTGATGGATGTACTCCATCCGGAGCCCAATAAGCAGGTTCTGCTTTCACAGATGCCGCAGCAAACAGACCATCCAGTGGAACAAGCAATGCACCATATTCACGCGCCAGTTCCCGTACAATGTGAATTTTCGGGTCCAGATCCTGGCGCCAAGTTTTACGATCTTCAGGAACAGGCAACACGAATGGCTCTATTAAGACTAATTTAGCAGCGAGCGAATGCTGCGTGCGTTCGATCAGGTCACGATACGCAGCTTCAAATTGTTCAGGCGTTGTTTCCTGACCAGAATCAAAGCGGCGCCAAGTGTCGTTAATACCAATATATATGGACACCCAAGTCGGCTTTAGATTCAGGCAATCCTTATCCCAGCGTTCCTGCAAATCCACAGCACGGTTGCCGCTAATTCCGCGATTATAGAATGTAAGGTTCTTCTCAGGATATAAATGCCCCAGACGAGCGGCGATCATCAATGCATAACCTACACCAAGCGATGAAGCATCTTCATAATTACGACCCCAATCCGTTATGCTGTCGCCTTGAAACAGAATGACATCGTTTTGCCGGAATAACATCACGTAATCCTCCTCTATTTCCCTTTGTTAATATTAGCCAATCTATTATAGCAAAAACGAATACTGCGTACTAGGATAACGTTTACAATTCATGGTAGAAACCACTAGAGATCAACAAAAAAACCTGCTCAATTCAGAGCAGGTTTTCCAATCATAAATTAATAAGCTAAGCTAAACAATCCTTTAATGTGGGACAAGTAACGAATATTACTGGCTTCCTTCATCAAGGTTGCTGGTAATCCTTTTAGAGGAGTAGAGCTTGCACCAACGATGGCCACACCGTCTTTACGGCCTAAGCTCGCAAGGGTACCAGAGTTGATCGGACTAAAGGATTCAAAAGATTTGTCCTTCAAGTACGCATAAAGATTGTACCCGATCAATTCACCCATTTGCCAAGCGATTTGTGCAGTAGGTGGATATGGACGACCATCCTCAGCAAAGACAACGGCGCTGTCCCCAGCAACGAATACGTCTTTGTGTGAGGTGGATTGCAGGAATTCATTTACCGTTGCACGACCACGGTTCACTTCAAGACCGGACTCACCAATCAGTGGATTTCCTTGCACGCCGCCCGTCCATACAAATGTGTTAGCAACAATTTTTTGACCGTCTTTCAAGTCAATTACATTATCTGCTACATTCGTAACAGGTAGACCTGTCAAGAATTGTACACCACGTTTTTCTAAGCTTGCCACTGCGCGTTCGATCAGTGCATCTGGCAATACCGGAAGAATCTTAGGACCTGCTTCAACCAGCATCAGTTTAATTTCTTTAGGATCCACACCATATTTCTTAGTGAGTGTTGGCAACACATCAGCAATTTCACCAACCAGTTCAACACCTGTTAAGCCGCCGCCGCCGATTAGAATGCTTGCATCCGCTGGATTTTTAGACTTTGCATATTCACGGATACGTTCATCAATGTGACGATGAATTCTGTTAGCATCCGCTGCAGATTTCAAGACCATGCTGTATTGCTCAAGACCTGGAATGCCAAAATAAGCGGTTGTGCTTCCAAGACCCACAACCAAAGCATCGTAGGATAATGTCACACCATCAGATAGTGTAATTTGTTTGTTTTCAACAGAAAAAGAATTAACCTTTGCAATTTTCAGGTCGATATCTTTACCTGCAAAAAGCTTAGCTAGTGGCATAGCAACAGCACCTTCTGCAACACTACCCGCTGCAAGACGATGCAATTCTGTAATAATTTGATGAGTAGGATATTGATTAACGACTGTAATTTTAGCTTCGTCTTTCTTTAGGTACTTGCGTACAGTTAAGGCGCTTAGTAAACCACCATAACCTGCTCCTAGAATGACAATATGTTTAGACATGATGTTTCCTCCGTCCTTACGAATGAGATATAAAAAATATTATTTCTGCTGACTGCGTTCGCCGGCAACTTGAAGATAAGCATTTACAAAACGGAAAAGCTTCTGTGCTTGTGGATCTTTCATCATCTTCATTAGACCAAATACACCGATCACATCGCTACTTTCATTCGCACGATCTTGCGCTTCGATCACTGTAGCTGCCATATTCTTCGCAGAATGCACCACAGGTTCAGCAAGCTCTTTAATTGCACTTACCGTATCACTTTTCAAGACTTCATCCGCAGCGACAGTTTGAACAAAGTCATATGACTTTGTGAGCACGCCGACAAGCTCTGTTAATTTTGGCAACTGTTCCACTAAGACAGTTAACGATTCCTGAACTTCAGGCTTCAATAGCTGCTCAAGAACATTCATTTGTTCTTGAGTAACAGCTAATTTTGGTGATTCTTGTTCAGGGGTTGTTTGAGTGATTGTTTCTGACATATCCGAATCTCCTCTGCAAATAAGCTTTGCTGCTTAATAGTAATAAAAAATAATAACTTTTAACGCCATATTTCTATTATAGCACTTATCAAGTTATAAATGTCACAAAGTTTTTGAATTTTTCTAAAGTTTTGTGATTTTTATTACATTAAAATCGATTGATTAAAATTTCCAATATTATTTATATACGCTTAGGTGATTAAATACTTATTGTGTAAATTCATTTAATTTCATCTCCGCCTTCAATAAAGCGTTCACCATATCCTGATTTTGCATTGTTGGAAGCAACCTAAAGTAAAGAGAACGAAGGAAATTCTTTGTATTCACACGAGCAACATACTTGTTGCGACTTCTTGGCCACCCTCCACATTGCTCCAAGCTGCTGACCCAGTCGACAATTGACAGCTGTGGAAGTAAATGATGATCTATGATTGTAGCTACAATCGTAGCCATCCGTTCATCTTCTTCATCGTTAAATATGTACTGATGATCGTTGTAAAGCATTCTTTGGATGATTGCCAGAACCTCTTCCCTGATTGCAGCATCACTCTCCGAGCACAGTACCAGTTCATCCAAGGCATCTGCACCATGCGCTGCAGCATGCGCCCAGCCTTCTTCTTGCATAAATCCTCGTAAATCCTGTTCTTCCTCATAATATCTAATCAGAGCTTCCTTCACATTTGTAAACTCAGCGCTATCTAAAAAAGCCTTTTCCCTATGCCGCTGAAGAATAAGTGCAACGACCAGCACAGAAAACGTTCTTGTGAACACAGCCTGATCCTCTTTGCTGCCAATGTGATAGAACAAATGCTGCTCGTCAAGGAGAATCAAGAGAAGTTCACGAAGCTCTACATCACTAAACCATTTTTTCTCGTTCATCCATTTGTAGAAGGTGGAATAGATCAAATCATCTCGCAGCTCTGGCTGTGGATCTCCTATGTACTCAAGCATCAGCTTCACATAATCCCTTAGTTGCTCTCCACTTCTAAGCTTATAATCGTTCTCTTCAATTCTTTGCAGGTCTATGATCAACTGCTCTCTAGTATCGTTCAACATTCCCACCCTTTCATTAATAAAAGCATTTTTCATATCCTAATATCCTAATTTACATCCTAATATTTTACAACATAGTATTTATTCTTCATACACTCCAAGTACTTAGAAGGCTTAAGCTACATGAAGTGAGAATTTAATCATTGACGAAAATATTTAACTGTGATATTTTGAGTTAGTAACAAATAGTTAGTTTATTTATAAATGTCACTTGTTTATAATTAAAAAGCAAATACATACACATATGGAGGAATAACTCATGAGCACTTTTACAGATTTGATTGAATCCCGTAGGTCTGCGATGAATTTTGTTGAAGGGGTGAAGATCCCTCAGAATGAACTAGAGGAAATGTTCTCTTACGCCAGATTGGCACCATCGGCTTATAATCTTCAACATACAAACTATAAAGTCGTTTCTGATGAGAATTTAAAAGAAGAGATTCGTAAGGCGGCTTACGGTCAATATAAAATACACTCTTCCTCAGCGGTAATTGTGGTACTCGGAGATAAGAATGCTTATCTGAAGGCTCCAGAAATTTACGGAGGACTCAAAGCTTTAGGGGCGATGAGCCAAGAGGATTATGATGCAGAGATAGAAACGATTAACAATGCTTATTCAGGAAATGATGCTTTTCAAAGAGATGAAGCTATACGGAATGCTTCTCTGTCTGCCATGCACTTCATGCTGATTGCCAAAGATAAAGGCTGGGATACCTGCCCGATGATCGGCTTTGATCCGGAGGCCATTCAATCCACTTTAAATCTTCCCGATCATATGGTACCTGTTATGCTGATCACTATCGGCAAAGACAAGAAACATAAAATCAGACCACGCGGCTATCGTAAACCGGTCAATGAATTCGTTGAATTTATCTGAGCATTATAGAAGCATAACAATATTATGACAAAAGCGTTCCATCCGAGGTTTGAATAACGGATGGAGCGCTTTTTAATGAGGCTGTGGATCTGAAACCTTTCTTCACTGCTTAGCATACTGAAGAATTGCAATCGCTGCTCGTTCCCGTCGTTCGACATCCTTACTGACTAGAGCTTTCTTCAAAATACCGAGCGCAATAGAGAGTGTCTCTTCATCCACAAGCACTTGATGATTCACCGCTTGCTCTGAAGCATAAGAACCTTTAATCCACAGATCCACACGAGCGCTAGGCATTGGCCCCTTATACTGCTCAGCTAATCCACTATCGCTAAGAAACTCTTTCACTTCTGCGTTTAAGTCGATTATCGGAAGACTATTCAGCCAAGTTACACCTCTTCGATGGCATGTGCCATTGTCTGGCGTATCATATAATTCGTTGTAAAAATAATCGCCAAGATCACCTAGATGTACCCAGTCTCCATCACACACCAGCACATAATCGCCATCCTGCATTGTATTTACGAACAGGTGAATGGCTTGCAAATGTTCTGTAAGCTCCAGCTCACTGTATTGATAAGTACGAAGCAACCGTTCACGCAGCTCCTCTATACTGATGTTCTCCAAATCCCCTATTCCCGGGTAGCCGATACTCACATAATTATCCTCCAAAAATGCAGCCATCAGCTCTATCCCCAGCGGTTTCGATCCTATCTTAAACAGATTCATCATTCAATCCTCCAAGTATTTAATAAAATGCTTGTAATAACCCTTGGACTTTGGAGTTATAAACCGTCCATCATTCTCAGAATCCTTCATTAGATTATGAAGTTTTGAACCTCCAGTATAGGGATCTACAACGCTGGCCTTAAGCCGTGTCGCTTGGATCGCCTTCTGAGGACAAGAATAAACACAACGCATACATAATAAGCAATTTTGACCGAATATAATCCCATCTGCGCTATTGCTAATATTAGAAGTTGGACAGCTTCTAACGCATTTCAAACATCGTGTGCAAGAGTCTGTTGTTCGCAATCCTTTGGCGAAGTATTTCCCCCCTTGATGTTCCTCACAATAATATACTGTTCTCAGAACTCTCTCTAACACAGGATGAATCCGCAGGTTCCGTGGAATCCGATTCATGATTTCCTCTGCAAATAACTTCACCTTACGCTGAGCGACCTGATATAACTGCTTATTCAATCTATCATCATATTTTATATAAAAATTGCATGGCATCGCCAAAATGGAATTGTGGAAAGGTGTAAATCCCTTCTTACGTAAATAACGAAGTACAGTATTCGAAGCACCGTTATTAATATAATGTGGAGAAGAGGCTGTCTTAAATACAAAAGCCGGCGTTCCATTACCATCAGGTAGCTGTTCTACAAAACGTTCAACAAATCCGGATGCGCCAAAACCTAGGACCGGATGACCTATACCAATAAGGTCATAGGTTTTGTATTCGACAGAACGAGTGCCTTTCAGAACTTCCTCCATTCTGAATATATCTACGCTCTGTCCGCTACTTCTTAAGGCTTCAGCAAACTTTTTGGCAATAATTTCTGTATTACCAGTACCTGAGAAATAAAATATAGCCGTCCTCGCAGTATGCATGCCATCCCCTCCCAGAGCAAATATACCTCATCCCCAGCAAAGAAAGCTGTGAAGTTGAAGTGGGTTTAGGCTAATTCGGACTCAGTTGCAGCTATTCACCCAAATCTACTCAATTATTGTGCATAATCATATCCTCAATCGCGCGTCCTCACAGGAGTAATTAAAAAAAGTGTGGACGAAGATGCGTCTACAGGCAGGATCACCAGCGGCCTTTCTTTGCCCGCGAACCTGATTCTAAGCGTCTCACTATCAATCGCCCGAAGGATGTCCCGGAAATACTTTCCGTTAAATGCTGCTCGAAAATGATCACCTTCTAGATACTCTAAAGGAATCTCTTCCTTTACATCCCCAATTTCTGCAGTCTTGGACACTAAACTTAGCATGTGAGAAGGAAGTACGCTCAGCATAACACTCTCACCAGCCAATATAGAAATACGCTCAACCACATGCAACAAACGTTCTGTCTTAACAATCACTTCGGAAAGGTACGCTTTCGGGATTAAATTATTGACAGAGGGATAGGTTCCTTCTAGAAGGGCAGACTGAACCCTCAATCCATTAGAAATAAATCTGATTTGCTTGGACCCTATTTCTAATTCGGTGCTGCTGCCTGCATCATCGTTTAATATTTTTAAAAGATCCTCAAGGGTGCTGCCCGGAATTACAACATCCAAAGGAATTGCACCGTAATCTTCTACGCTTTCAACAACATGCTGGGCGAGACGGATGCCATCAGTGGCAACTACACGAATATTTCGCCTATCAATTTGAAGGGATACTCCTGTGAGCACAGGTCTGGTTTCCGATGAAGAGACCGCAAAAACCACTCTTTTAAATATTTGCTTCAAGAGAGTGTTATTCATACTTATCCTTTGAATGTTTGGATGATCTATGTATTGGATTCTCGGAAACTCTGCCGCATCCATTCCACATAAACGAAATTGAGTGTTCCCAGATTGAATGTTTAGCATCAATGACTCTGCGATTTTCAGCCTAATAAGTCCAGGATCAAGCTTACGAATGATTTCATAAAAATAACGCGCGGGAACTACGATCTCACCTGTGTTGTGTACAACCACCAAATCCCTCTTCACAGGGAGCTTATATTCAATGGTCATTCTTATATTGCTCGCTGTTATTATCAGCCCCTGAGTTTGCGCCTGAATAAGTATTCCAGATAGAACACGTGAGGAGCTATTCGTGGATATGGCTTTTGATACTGCCTGTAATGCGGTACTAAGAGAATCTTTTGATACATGGATTAGCAAAGACTTCACCTAACTCTCCTTAGATTCCTTTACAAAATGCGCCTCAATAATGTTCCGAAATACTTGGGAGCGAGATGCGTTCTGTTCCTCACAAGCCTGCTCTATCTCCTGCCAAACGTCCTCAGATAACGTCAAAGATACCTTTTTAGTTATGCCGGTGCTTTTTCTGCCTGCTCCTTCCCGAAGACCTCCCCTTGTAAAAAGAAACCCTAATTGCCCGTCTTTTGTAGCTATACCTACTTTGACTTTTTCCTCATCTTCGAATTTATGATCACTCATTCCCTCGCACCTTCTTTTTTTGATTTTAGTAACCTAAATCAATATATCTGCTATTTTCATAATATCATAATCGCCATTATTCCACCATCATTCGAAACACAAAAAAACACCCCAAGATCGGAGTGTGTGAATTGCACTTTATACATCTATATTTATACATTGTGCTGCCAGAGCGATGTAAGTGTATTCTCTGCAACTAAAAGCGACTAAGCACTTATTTCCTCTCACTCACCATCTCCCAAAGACTCCCTTCCCTACAGCTCCGATCATCTTTATCCCAGAACTCCCTACTCATGAAAATAATATCTTACCTTGCAACCGCACTATCTTAAGATATTCTGATAATTTGGCGGGAAGTCTGACTTATTGGGGTCTTTTAGATGCCTGAACGATTCAAGCTTTACCTTAGGGCCAGAAGAAATTCTAAAAGTCATGGTATCTTCTCCAACTGAAATATGTGGACCTACTGTAGGATATACGTTAAGTGTAATCAAGAAATCAAACCCACGAAAACCATTGATCCGCTTCACCTCAGTCACATCCACAAAGTAAGGATAAACCATTGGCGATTCTCTCAAAAGTGGCGCATAAATTTCAGCGATTTTTTTGTCAATATAGGGTGATAGGAATGTCATTAACATGTCTTGAAACATGAGTTCGCGCGAATCCTGATCTGGAAGCTTCGGTCCCAAATCAGATCTGGACGGAGCCTCGGCTTGCGATTGAACCAACCCATTAGCGGAGCAAGGTGGTTGCCCCAGCAAGAGCAAAACTGCGATAAGAAGAGGAGCAATCCAGCTTTTTTTCATCAAAACAGCCTCCTTAGGGAACTTTATATAAATTCCCCAAAGAGGCCCTATTTTTATACGTTAAATCTCAATTGTATTAAAAAGAATGGGATCTCCCTTCAGATAATTCCTTAGAATCGCCAGTGCATACGGTTGTTCTTCTTTCAGTCCCTCGGTTTCTCTAGGGTCGGGTGCGTGATGGCAATAATTCTCGATCATGACCATGACCGTAAAATGCTCTAAAGTCTGCAACCACTCCCCATCAAGCTTACCAATGCTCTCGTAGCCCTTAATGACCAGCTCTCTTTGTAAGGGATACAGTCCTAGTATGGTGTGTGCCACGTCATAAAGATAATATCCCCAGCCACATCTTCCAAAATCAATCGGTCGAGGTTCCCCCTCTTTAAAGATGATATTCCCTTGATGTAAATCACCATGGATGACCCCATAAGTCCTTCTGTTCTTATATTTATGCTGCTTGCTTAACCAGACGTATAATTTCTCAGCCGCAGAATGATACAGCACGAACTCATCCTCTGTAAGAAAACTATGGTAGTGCAGTTTTAAACGGAGCATTGCTTTTCTAAAACTATGTTCATCCCAAACAGGACGATTAAAGCCTGGGGGTAACTCAAGCTCTTGCGCCGCTTTATGTAGCTTCGCTAATAATACACCTTCTTTATAAATTTGTTCTTCATTAAGTCCTTCATTCGCATGTTCACCTTCAACCCAGCGCATTAACGATGCATATACGCCATCCCCATTACCTTGCTCCACTTTGAACGTGACAGATCCTGTGCGATCATGAACGCCTTTTGGCAGAGGTACATCCATTTTGCACTTCAAAAGCTCCAGCCATGCGATTTCAGAGTTAATTTCCTCTTTTGACCTCCCCGAGTGAAGACGCAGCAAGAAAGTTCCCTCTTTATTAGTCTCTATTACAAAAGTGCAAGTGTCCGATCGTTGATTGAAACGAATCTGCGTCCAATCGAGATCAAAGTGCTGGAGCGCCATTAAAGCTGCTTGCTTATAATTATTTCTCATCGCAATGGAATGTACACATCAACCTCATCAGGCCACGTAGGATTAGCAAACTGGTAGATTTCTATAGCCAAAGCACGATCATTACTCTGCAAATCATTATTCCTCACATAATTATGAAGAACCTCATAGGGATCACCTTTGGATTTTACATGAGCATACTGATGAGCCGGGATCGCAAAACCAAGCATGCCCTCAGGAACATTTGTGAGCTCCTCCACTTCCATACAGATCATATAAGTAAATAAATTTTCGGTAGAAAAATGTGGGCTAAGATAACGTTCAGCGTGAATGATATGGCTGATTTCATCTTTTCTTCTATTAAATTCTTGCTTCATCGCCTCTACTCTTTCCGGATCGTGTCCTACAAAAGAAGAAGTAATACTTAAACCTACCAGCTTCATTTCCGGTAATTCGAATACTCGGACTTGGCCTTCAACCAGCATGAATAATCCATCCCTTCAATGATGATTTAAAATGAAAAATATTTGAAATAAATATTTCTCTTGAAAATATTTTCAGAAAACTAAATAATATAAAGCAGTACTACATGTCGGATCTATCATCTTAATAAGGGTGGAGCTTCATTACAGACAGAAGAAAGGTTGAACATCGGCACCATGAACGCAATTCCAAACCTCAACAAGGAACCAGCCCGTGTGGAAAAAACACGCAAAGAACCTTTCCCCATCTCTATTCTTTCGCTTACGGTAGGCGCTTTTGCGATTGGAATGACTGAATTTGTCATCATGGGTATTTTACCAAATGTAGCCAAGGATTTACAGGTTAGTATTTCAACTGCAGGCCAGCTTATCACGATGTATGCCCTTGGGGTAGCCGTCGGTGCGCCTATCCTAACCATCCTTACACAACGAATCCCGCAAAAGAAACTGTTATGCCTGCTCATGGTATTATTTATTCTAGGCAACGGAATCTCTGTATTTGCTCCAAACTATGCTGTTCTTATGGTAGCTCGTATCATTACAGCTTTAACACATGGGACTTTCTTTGGCGTTGGGGCAGTGATCGCTTCTAATCTGGTCAAGCCCAATAGGCGGGCCGGAGCCGTATCCATTATGATGGCTGGTCTAACGATTGCTAATATCGTCGGTGTTCCTCTAGGAACATTTATTGGGCAAAGTATGGGCTGGCGCGCCTCATTTGCTGCGATTGCAGTCATGGGAGTCGCTGCGCTAATCGGCATTCTTATTTTCATTCCAAAGATTAAACAAGACAAACCTGCTAGTGTAATCCAACAAATTTCTGCGCTAGCTAATCCTAAATTGCTTCTATTCTTACTGATCGGTGCACTTGGTAACGCCAGTTTGTTCACGGTATTCACTTATATAGCTCCACTGCTTATGGAGGTTACCGGCTTTGCCGAGCATAGTGTGACATGGATTCTAGTTCTCTTCGGCTGTGGTGTAACCATCGGGAATATCGTTGGCGGAAAGCTTGCAGATTGGAAGCTGATGCCTTCTATCGTGGGTCTTTATTTCGCGGTTAGTGTCATTCTTACGATCTTTTCCTTCACAATGCATAGTCCAGTAGCTGCGGTAATCACAATATTCTTCTGGGGTATGGTGTCCTTCGCGGTCATGCCAGGATTACAAATACGAATCATGAGTCTGGCCCAAGCCGCTCCTGCACTTGCTTCTACAACCAGCCACTCCGCAGGGAATCTCGGAAACGCAACAGGTGCCTTCATTGGTGGATGGGTCATTTCTCATCTGGCGATTACTTCGCTGCCATGGGTCGGTGCGGTTCTGGTAGGACTCGGTCTGGTACTTGGTATTGCTTGTTTTGTAGCAGAACGTAAAGAGAAAATGGCGTAATTTTTTTATAGGGCATATTTAAAAACGAGGGTGTCTCCCAAGCGATGAAAACGGCTTAGGGATGCCCTCGTTTTTATTTTAACAAACTATAGCTATCTATTATCTTATGGCATCATTCTTCTAATGCTTAGCATCTGATTTGCCCCTTTTTGAAATTCATAAGGAACCTCCATCTCCTCCACAGCGAAACCTTGGTGAACCATCTCAACGATAAGGCGATCTAAATGCTCATATCTTTTGCAAGACAGATCAACTAGAGGGAAAATACGAAGCTCTCCCCTCGTCACCCGCATAAGTTCATTAACGGTCCTTAGATGAAAATCATAGTCCAGCCGATCACTATACATAAACAGGAAGTGTGCAGACAACGTCAGATCAAAAGCCTCATCATTAAACGGCAGATCAGGTAAAACCACAGGAACATATCGCTCCGGTGTTTGTCTCCGATCATTGATGTTATCGTTCAAAGCCCTATTCCTCGCTTGTGTAAGATCCGCTATAGACTCGAAGTAGTCCCACACAAAGTTACCTTGTACCTTTTCCAGTTCAGACATAGCATGCTCGATATCTTGAATACCTTTGTTTGCAAGCTCATCCGTAGAGTAATAATAAGCAATATCAGCAGCCGTTACCTCACTCCCGAGCTGATTCGATATCGCTGTAAAAGAGCAGGCACCCGCAGGACAGTCCAAAATCCGCCCGCCCACAAGATCCGCCTCTTTCAAATTGAACATCTGCAAATATTCCTCAAAGGTCCTTCCTATAAAAACAATCCTCTCCAACTCAAGCTTTCCCTCTGCTCCGCTCATCTCATCTCACCTTTCCTCATCTCGGCTAATAGGCTCACTTTTTACTTCTGTTTAAATATATGAATAAGATAATCTATAAGAAGTCCTAAAATTAGGAACGTTCCAAAATGAATGAGATACGTGGGAAATCTGACGCTAATTAATATACTGCTGGCAGCCCATTCTGTATTATTAACATCAACCATCCAGTTTGCAAAGGGCTTCGTAAAAATCAGCGTATCTACAATGGGATTAAGTCGTACAAGAATGATGTTTGCGATCTCGATCCCCAAATAATCGCACAGACAGATGATGATACTAATAATCGAAAACCAGAAACTGAATTTTCTCCTTAAAAACATCAAGCACCGCCCTTTCTATTTTTTCCTAATACATACAATTCGTTTAAAATTCAAAATATCCTTGTCGAGGTTAATTCCTGCTTTAAAAAATGATACAATCTGGAGCTCGCAAGCTTGTGCGGATAATCCGAAAGTTTACACAGGATACCGCAGGTCATATCAATCACCCTTCCCTCCAGCTTCCGCACCACCGTTCCTGCAGGTGCCGGTTTCAGCACAATTTCAGGGACAAGAGCGACACCTAAACCACTTTCCACAAAATATTTCAGAGCCGTCATGCTACCAATCTCCATAGTATCTAATGGTGCTCCACCTGATTCCTGCAGCACACTTTCTAATTTTTTGCGATAAGGACAGTTCACTGCCGTTATAAGTAATCGATGATCCCGTAAATCCTCTGGCGTGATAATCTCCTTGGAAGCAAGGGGATGCGCTTCTGGCATAAGTAACACAAATTCCTCTGCAAATAAGGGTTCAAAATAAAGTTCCTTACCCAGCTCTGGTCCGGAACAAACTGCCATATCAATTTCGCCTCGCAAAAGTAGTTCACTGAGCGCTCCGGTTCCCGCAATCTCCACGGAAACTTTTATTTTCGGAAACCGCGTCATAAAACTACTTAACAGCTGCGGCAACCGATAGCTCGCCGTAGGATCCGTTACCCCTATGCGGACGTTGCCAGCCTCGCCTATTTTTAAATCAGCCAACTGACTCTGTAGCCGCTCCATATCCTTAACAATATGTAAGCTCTGTTCATAAAACAATCTACCCGCATCGGTTAAGCTAATTTGTTTTCCACGCTCAAGCAGTTGACAGCCTAAATCGGATTCAAGCCTCTGCATTTGCATCGTAACAGTCGATTGGGCATATTTCAATTCTTCTGCTGCACGGTTAAAGCTTCCTGAAATCACGATGGTTTGAAAGGTTTTTATTGTTTTTAGATCCATTCTAGTACCCCCGCCATTCAGTTCAAATAAATTGAACCAAACCTTCATTTAATTCAATTATACGGAATCCAATAATCACTATAGAATACTCTATATCAAACACATATGCCAACCTAAGGAGTGAATGAGATGGATCTTAACAATAAAGTAGCATTAGTAACTGGTGGAGGTACTGGAATTGGCAAGGCTGTAGGCTTGGAATTAGCCCGACGCGGAGCCCGTGTGGCAGTGAACTATTCTAAATCCGAGGTAGAGGCCAAAGAAACGGTGAATATGATTGTTAATCAAGGGGGGCAAGCCATAGCAGTACAAGCTGATATTTCTAAGGATCAGGAAGTACGGAGTATGGTCGATTTGATCATTCAGCATTTTGGTACGGTAGATCTGCTGGTGAATAACGCCAGTATTACTAAACATATTGCGCTAGGTGATCTGGAAAAAGCTACGGAAGAGGTATGGGATGAACTCTATGATGTAAATGTGAAAGGCATGTTCTTCTGCGCCAGAGCAGTGGCGCCGTATATGAACAAAAGTACGTCAGGCGCCATCGTCAATCTCGGCAGTATCGCCGGACAAACCGGCTTAGGCTCTTCCCTTCCTTATGCGGTCTCCAAAGCTGCTGTTCATGGTCTTACGAAATCTTTAGCCCACGCCCTGGCTCCTAATATTAGAGTTAACTGTGTCGCTCCGGGAGCTGTTGCTACCAGATGGTGGTCTGGTCGAGAAGAACAAATGCATAAATTAGCGCCTAATTTACTGCTCCGGCGTATTTCATCCACTGAGGATATCGCTCAATTCGTCTGCGCAACACTGGAACAGGAAGCAATGACCGGACAGATCATCACGGTAGATAGTGGTCAAACGTTATAACTATAAGAAAAGAAATTCCTGAAATTTTAAAAGACACAGCCGTTCAAATCTTCCGTTTGTTAGAAAATGGACAGCTAGACATTAAAATTAGTGCAAGATTCCCTTTAAGCGAAGCATCCTTAGTACATCAATTCGTTGAAAATAGAAACAGCACTGGCAAGGTGTTACTTTATTTGGAGAACTAATTAATGCATGTTCAAGGTTCAATGAAACGCAAAGACCGAACAAGGAATAACTTGTTCGGTCTTTGCTCAAATGATTTAAAAGATAGATTAGTTAGGTTCACTACCCCAAATCAGATTTCCTGAGACGTAAGCTGGCGCTTTGGTCCACTCCACATAATTGGTATCCACCGCATTAAAGGAGTAATCACCGGTTTGAGTGTAATTCGTCCAGTCATTTTTAGACACACGCACCTGAATATCGATACTTGCACCAGCAGCAAGTGTATCCGCTGCACTTGTGAATCCGACCTCCAAATAATAATCCGCATCCGACTTAGCGGTTGGCAGCTTCATAAACGTTCCGGTTACATTCTCGCTTCCGACCTGCGACCAATCACAGAAGAAGCTTTGCGGCTTTTCTTCATCAATTGTGTAATAGTATCTTAATTTCACATCAGAGAGCGTAACTGCGCTTGTGCTCGTGTTCACCAGCTTGAACTTTGGATTCAACGTATTTCCGGAAGCAGACAATGATCCGTTATACATCTGTACCTTTAGTGCTGCTGACGGAGCTACAGTCGTATCTGAAATGGTGACAACCATGGATTGTGTGGCCCCTGCACTAAACTCAAAAGTCAATGTGGTCGTCCCTACTGCTTGCGTTGCCAGATACGACTTTTTAATCGTTACAGTCGATCCGCTGATCACATAATCTGTTCCCGCTACGAGATTGGCTGTTCCATTTTTGATCGTGCTCAGCGTATTTCCGTTCAACGTCAGCGTTACTGCAACGTCTGCTTGATTCGCTGTTTTCTTATCGAAGCTTGCTGTTGTCGGCGTTATTGTGGAGTTGGATACGGGTGTTGTTGTATCCGATACCGCAATCGTTAAGGATTGCGTATCTCCCGCGCTAAAGCTGAACGTCAGCGTGGTTGTTCCAACCGCTTGTGTAGCTAGATAAGACTTCTTAATCGTCACAGTCGATCCGCTGACCGTGTAATCTGTCCCAGCAACCAATGTTGCTGTTCCGTTCTTGATCGCGCTCAGTGTATTTCCATTAAGCGTGAGGGTTACTGCAACGTCTGCTTGATTTGCTGTTTTCTTATCAAAGCTTGCTGCTGTCGGCGTTATTGTGGAGTTGGATACGGGTGTTGTTGTATCCGATACCGTAATCGTTAAGGATTGCGTAGCTCCCGCGCTAAAGCTGAACGTCAGCGTGGTTGTTCCAACCGCTTGTGTAGCTAGATAAGACTTCTTAATCGTCACAGTCGATCCGCTGACCGTGTAATCTGTCCCAGCAACCAATGTTGCTGTTCCGTTCTTGATCACGCTCAGTGTATTTCCATTAAGCGTGAGGGTTACTGCAACGTCTGCTTGATTTGCTGTTTTCTTATCAAAGCTTGCTGTTGTCGGCGTAATGGTTGATCCTGTAACGGGTGCATTCACAGGATCTGCATACAAGGTACCTCGGCCATTCGTTCCTAGATACACACGTCCATAAATTCTTGGGTCACCAGTAATCGCCATATTGATTTTGGCATATTGGTGGGCATCGTCATTAATACGAACCCATGTTGTGCCAACATCATCAGAACGGAAGACACCCCGCACGCCATCAATCTTCGCTACCGTGTACAGCGCCATGTAAGTTTGACCCGGCGCAGCCTTTCCATAACCGATCAGATCAGCTTCTTGTACATTTGTTAATTTCGTAAAGCTTGCACCAGAGTTCGTGGAGTGCCACAGACCATATTTATTCTCTGTCGTGTTTCCTCCAGCAAACCAGATGTCGCCTTCAATGCCTGGTACTGCCTTCATGCTGATCTGAGCTTCATTCGGCTGTAATCCAGCCACATCATTGGTTGGGAACCCTGAAGCTGAAGTGGCCGTAAATGTAGCTCCGCCATCCACACTAACATAGAAGACTCCAGCAAAGAATCCGTAGAATTTGTTTGCATTCACTCGATCAGATGCTACTTTTGCTCCAGCAGGTAAACCGGCGCTTGCTGTCCAAGAATTACCTGAAGTTTTGGAGTAGTACACACCAATATCCGAGGTGCTCCACAGAATGGAGTTACCACTCGCAGATACAGCTACTTGTCCATGCCCCACCGTTGTTTTGGTTCCATTGGAAGGTTCGGAATTTGGCATGTACCAGTTCACTCCACCATCATTAGAGATACCGATAGACTTCATGCTTGGGGATTTTTCTTTATCCGCACTGCCTACCCGAACCATGTAGGAGGGACTCAGCTCAGCATAATCAATACTCATCGTTGTTGCCCATGAAGGACTGGTCTGGAATTTAGTTGGAGCAACCGACAAATCCTCATGCCGGAAACCGGATACGTCACCAAGCGCAGTGATCAAATGGGACGTTCCAGTTGGCGGGCTTATCAGGCCTAATACTGCAGTTTCCTCCACACCTTTTGCCATAACAGAGATATTTACCTTACCTCCGGTATCCCATGAGGTCAAATTGTTTGAGCCATAAATGGTGGCACCCGTACCATACATCATCCGGTTAGAGTCGAAAGGATCAATTTCCAGGTCGCCCATCATCCAGCCCAGTTTTGGTGATGGATCAAGAGAGGTCGAAGTCGTTCCATGATCGAGCCAAGGTGCTGCTGTGATATCCATACTGAACTTATAAGTTCGTTCTGGATAATTACCCCAATCCCAAATTCGGCTCCATGTTGCACCACCGTTCGTACTGCGGAAAATTACTTCATCAGGCCACCAAGCGTTTAAACTGGATACCATCACTGTGTTAGGATTCTGAGCATCCACCGCCAAACCACCGAAGCCAAACCAATTATCCGTTCCGGTTGAAGGGCTGATGTTCGTCCATGCACCGCTTGTTTTATTGAATTTCCAAACTTCACCTTTACTTCCGTCATAAGGACCTACACCATTGCTATAAGTTATATACAGATCACCTGTAGAGGAAAGCACGCCATGATGTGGCAAGTATCCTGTAGGTTGTCCAGCCAGAGCTGTCCAAGTCGCGCCTCCGTCAGTGCTCCTATATACGCTGCTTGCTGTATCGGCAACCCCTACATATATCGTTTGAGTCGCATTGCCAAGCGTTCCTGTACTTTTATCGAATGTAATCCAGGATAAGCCGACGAGATCATTTCCATAATCCAATGTCGGATTCTGAATATATGTTCCTACATTCGTAAAGGAGGTTACCTTCGTCCAAGTAACACCGGAGTCGGTACTTTTCCAGAGCCCATTACCACTTCTTGCTCCGAAGAATAAAATATTATTCTTATTCGGGTCGATCACAAGGCGTTCACCCGCAGATCGGCCCGGCATATTCCCACCTACTTTAAAAGGCAGTGGAGTGGTTTGCCAAGTGTTACCCCGGTCATTAGAGCGCATAATCTGACCGTTATTATCCCAGGAGTTAGTATAAGTACCTGTTGCCATATACACTTTGTTCGGATCAATAGGATCTGTAGCAAGGGCATCTACACCATTTTTATTCCAATCGACCCAGCCCACGGAGTCACTAATTGAAGTCCAGCTAGATGTAGCCTGATTCCAGCGATAGGCACCCCCGATATCTGTTCTGGCATAGATTAAATTGGGTTCGGACTGATTAAAAATAATACCGGGTACAAAGCCACCGCCTGCTCCCGTTACAACGCTCTTCCAATTGTAAGGTTCACTTGCGGCCGCATGAGTAGTAGCTGGGAATGCAGAGAATAAAGAGCCTACCATCGCGCCAAGCAGGATTAACAATCCAGTTTTTCGGATACGATTACGAATCACGTTTTACGCCTCCTACAATTTTATTGGTTTGCTTTTGCTTTCCTCCTACTCTGTATCCCTGCTTCTTCCCTCCCCCCTAAACATGACTAATTAAAATTTACTGATAACGCTTTCATTATAATGGTAATGTTTTTCATTATCGAGAGAAAATGGTTGTATTTTTATGAAGTTTGTCTTTAAAAATCGTACCATTTTCACACTACAGATTACATTTCACAAACACAGCCATCTTCCCACTCACGTTTGCTCTCAAAACCAACTTAGGAATAGCTCCTCAAATCAAAAGAATCTCAAAAAAGCCTTCTCCACCCTAAGGGCGAAGAAAGCTGCTATTGCTTAATGCGTGAGCACAAATTCATCCAACATCTTCCCATCCACATCATAAGCCTGATAGGTCAAAGTATTACCGGCAACACTAATCCCCGCGAACATTTGCTTGTAGTTTTGAAAATGTACTGCATGATAGAACTGATCTTCTTTTTTCTCATTAAACTTTCCACCAGAAGCATTGGTTACAACATATACCGTACCTTTTTTAGCACCTACCGGATTCTCACCTTCAGGAATGATTTTTCCAGCCCGTAACGGGTAGGATCTGGAGTACTCATGATTATGACCCTGCAGTACCAAATCAACCTCATACACGTCAAAAATATCCGTCCAATCTTCAACCTTCTTATATGAATTCCCCCCGTATGCCGGACGGTGCATCGCAACGATCTTCCATTCCTTATCCGTGCCCTTTAAATCTTGCTTCAGCCACTCGGCTTGCTTTTTTAAATTACTCTCCGTATTCAATACAGATACATGCACAGGACCATAATCGAAAGAATAAGAAGTGCCTGCAATAGAACCCTTTGCCCCGTTATCAGGCAGGTTGAAATGGGAAGTAAAGTCTGTCGCATCTCCATCCACCTCATCATGATTTCCTGTAACAGGCATTAAGGGTATCCCAGAAATCAAGCTTTGCACGTCCCCAAAAAATTGATCCCAGCCCGCCGAATCCTCCGGGTTCTCCGTCAAGTCACCATTATGAACAATAAACTTGGCCTCTGGAAAGGTCTGAAAAGCTTTGCTCAATGTCTTCCCCCACAGTTTAAAATCATTCGCACTTTCCCCTTGGGAATCCGTAACGTTGATAAATGTAGCACTGTCTAGTCCTCTCTCTTCCGTGGTGAATTCGGAAACTGTACTCCATTCCCCCTCAACACCGCTACCCACTCTGTAAGAATACATCGTCCCAGGCTCAAGTCCCGTAACCTCCGCTTTATGAACACCTCTTGTACCATTGTCTGTTTTTATTGAGCTACTATCTGCTTCTACCCTTAATACATCCGAATTTGCAAAAGAAGAACTCCGTCCCTTGACCAACTCCAGAACTCCTGAAGTATTGGAATCGTTAGTATACCAAGTGAAAGCACGTCTCGTTCCAGCATCTCCTTTAAAGGTGGTAACAAGATCATACGGGGTTGATGATTTTGCGGAGCTCCCGGATTTGGACCACTCCATCCCAACAGCCACCAAGATCAATACAATCACTACTAGCCCTAGGATAATGGCGAATTTATAGTCTTTCATCACGGCTCCTCCTTCATTTCTCTCTCTAGTCTTCTAACTAAGATAGCCTTCCAGAAAGTCAGAAGTCAAATCTATACCTCCATACTTTTGTTAACGCAGTGTAAAACATTCAGCTAACATTCAGTCTATTTTAAGTTAAGCATAAGGTCTGTCTCCTAGAATTAGTTGTGCAAGAAGGTCAACCAACGTCAGAGAAAGAGATAGAAACGAGGTGGGAAAATGAGTAACAAACTTCAATTCCGGCATGAGCTGAAATTCTTCATTAACTATCATCAATATCTTATATTGCGCCAGCGATTGCAGAGCTTGATTGATACAGACGAGCACGCCAATGAGAGTGGGGAATATCATATTCGCAGTTTATATTTTGACGACATCAACAACTCGGCGCTTGCCGACAAACTCGGTGGTCTCAGAGAACGCGCCAAATATCGTATTCGCATCTACAACATTCAAGACAACATTATTCACTTTGAGAAAAAAATCAAAATGGATGATTATATCGCCAAAACCAAAGAGCTGCTGACCCGTCAAATGTACGACGAGATCATGGCAGGCAACTATGAGGTCCTGAATGTCCCGGACAGTCCGCTGTTCATGGAACTATACAATCAGATGCGTCACAACCTACTGCGGCCAAAGGTCATCGTGGATTACGTTCGCGAGCCTTATGTTTGTCACAACGGTAACGTGCGGATTACGTTCGATAAGGAATTACGTACCGGTCTGCATTCAACGGATATTTTTGATAAGGATTTACATCCGATTCGAGCGATTGATGAGAACTTCATTATTTTTGAAGTGAAATTCGATGAGTACATTCCGGAGTACATTAAAATTGCGCTGCAGTTAGAAGGGCTGAACAGACAGTCCGCTTCAAAATATGTAATCTGCCGCAAATTCTTAAAAACCAACACTTGGGAGGATTATTGATTATGAATACATCACTAGCAACGCTAGCAGCAACCGCAACAACAGATACAACCACAAATACTTTTACAGATATTATTAAAAGCTCGGTGATCGACAACTTTGTATCCGACATAAGCATCTCGAAGATGCTCATCACCTTAGGGGTAGCTTTCCTAATCGGATATTTCATCTATCTTCTCTACAAACGTGTTTTTAGCGGAGTGTTATATTCCAAAAGCTTCAACGTCTCGCTCATGGGCATGACCATGATTACTGCCACTGTTATTATCGCGATCAACTCTAACCTTGTGCTGTCCCTCGGTATGGTCGGTGCATTGTCTATCGTTCGTTTCAGAACGCCTATTAAAGATCCAACTGATTTGATCTTTTTGTTCTGGGCAGCAGTCGCAGGCATCGTAACCGGAGCAGGCTTCTTCACTTTAGCAATTGTTGGTTCAATCATCATCGGTCTAATTCTGTTCCTGTTCATCAAACATTCTTCTATCGAAACTCCATACTTGCTAGTCATTAACTGTGATGGTGATGAAAGTGAACGCGAAGTACACAACCATATCACCAAGTCAGTAAAACGCTATAATGTGAAGCAAAAAACAGTATCTGCAAACAATATCGAATTGACACTGGAGCTTCGTCTGGATGATAAAGTAGGTGGCTTTGTCAACACAGTTTCCAACCTTAAGGGTGTCAAAAATGCACTTCTAATCAGCTATAGCGGCGATTATGTATCCTAAACACAATATGATGAAAGGCGGTGCCCCAGATGAAAGCAAGAGGTAAGTCTATCATGCTGAGTCTTTGTTGCCTGCTGCTGGTCATCGCTGTAGCTGGATGCCAGAACGCAAGTCCATCTGCAACAAACGAGTCAACATCTGATAATCAGGAGAAGGTTATTTCGAGCGATGAAAAAAATCTAGACGAGCAGGTATTTCCTAAAGATAAGGTCGTGGATGTCAAAATCACCCTGGACCCGGACGATTTTCAGGACATGCTGGACAATGCCAGTGCTGAAGAATACAAAATGGCTTCTGTAGAGTATAACGGGATCAAATTCGATAACGTAGCCGTTCGAACCAAAGGAAATCTTAGCCTCAGAAGTGTAGTACAGATGACAGATTCTGATCGCTACAGCTTCAAAATCTCTTTTGATGAATATGTAAACCAGAATTTATTCGGCATCACTAAGATCAACCTGAATAACAATTACAGCGATGCTTCTTATATGCGTGAATTCCTAACCTATGAGCTCGCTGAGAGTGTCGGACTCCCTACGCCGAAATACTCCTTCGTCAATGTGTACGTCAACGATGAACTGAAGGGCTTCTACCTCGCGGTGGAACAGATCAGCGACGCTTATCTGGAACGTAACTTTGGGAACTCTTACGGTGCACTTTATAAAGGAGTAATGACTGGTCAAGGCAGTGACTTGACTTGGCTTGGTGATGATCCATCTCTCTATACTGGACTGGTAATGAAGTCGGATAAATCCAACGATGATATTCTGATCGATATGCTGAATGAGCTTAATAACGGCACCGATTATGAAAAATACATCGACGTAGAGGAATCGCTGAAGTATATCGCTCTAAATGCGGTAACAGCTAATATGGACAGTTATCTAGGTGGTAATAAGCAAAATTATTACTTATATGAAGACGATGGGGTCTTCTCGATCCTGCCGTGGGATTATAATATGGCTTTTGGCGGCTTGGGCAGCGCAGATGTACTGATTGATGAGCCTACTCAAGGCACACTGGCAGAACGGCCACTGATTGCCAAGCTGCTGGCTAATGACGAATATAAAGCGAAATATCACGAGATTGTCAGCGAGATGATTAATGGTTATCTAGCGGACGACACGTTCCAAACTCGGATGGACCAGCTGGACATGATGATTTCCAGCTATGTCAAAGCGGATCCTTCAGCTTTCTACACCTTCGAGCAATATGAAGAAGGGATTAAATCTGTTAAGACCTTCATGTCGAATATGGCGAAAAAAATCCAGCAGCAGCTCGATGGCACCATCCCTTCCTCCGGTGACGGATCGGGAAGTGGTATGGGTGGCGGCTTTGGCGGTGGCGCTAGAAATGGTGCAGCTGCAGGTGCCACTGGTGCTGGGCAAGGCGCGAACGCCGCGAGTAACGGGCAAGTGGCTGGCACGGGGACCGAGAACACAACCACTGTTGATGGGGCTACTGCGCCGAACGCCGTAAGCGGGCAAGCGGCTACTGATGGGCAGGCGCCTCAGGGTGCAGGCGGTGAGCCCGGCGCCATGGGCGGACCCGCTATTCCTGATGCCGGTGCAGGTCCTGGCAGTAACGCGCAAGCAGCAGCAGCTGGCGGTCAAGCGCCTCAGGGTGATCAGACCAACACTAACGGGCAGGCTGCTCAAGGTGGACAGACCAACGCCAACGGGCAGGCCGTTCAAGGTGGGCAAGACAACACTGAGGGGCAAGCTGCTCAAGGCGGATTTAATGGAGGCGCAGGCGGTGAGCCTGGTGCCATGGGTGGTCCAACTATCCCTGAAGGCGGAAACTTTCCTGGCGGTGGCGGCTTTGGTGGCGGCATGCCTGGTGGTATGGGTGGAGGCGACTTTGGTGGCGGTGGTGCCATGCAGCAAAAAGGCAGCACGAGTGAAGCCATCACTACTGGGGTCGCAATCCTGCTTCTGCTACTAACCGCAATCTTTGTAACCTTCTATAAACGCAAACGGTTATAGAAAAGCAAGAAATTATTCTCAACAAAAAAGACATGAAAGAAGCCACCGGCGTTAATTGACGGTGGCTTCTTTCATGTCTTAAAGATCATATTGCCAAATCTACACATACAAACTACTGAGAACAGCTCCATATCTCGCTCGGAACTGTTCTCGGTTTTCATCTCAAACTTTTTTCTTATCAAAATCTCCAACACTGATCTCGGAATACAACTATTTCTTACTCTTTCCGCCCACGTAATATACTAATGGCCGCTATTAAAAAAGCTAGTAATGATATCCCGACTGCGATATAGACCATTGGGTTGACACTGTTTGACTTCTCTTCATCTTTCATGATAGCGTTGTGCTCTTCCATACTCATGGAATCTCCTACGGCACTAGCACCGTGAGAATGTTCATCCCCTGCTGCGGCTTGCACAATTGAGGTCACAGAATGTGGATTCTCTGTTCCGGCCTCGCCGGACCATTGCACCAAGCTTCCATCGGCATAGTGCTGATAAGCATCCCATGCAATGTCGCCAGCGGCATCAGGGTTCTTGGCCGTAAAATAAAAGCGTTGGAATTGCCCCTTCTGAATGCCCTCACCATTAGCTATCCAGCTAACCTTATTCCCTTCAATGGTAACATCCCATCCGGGTGTAGCCTCATATTGTTTAAACTCTGCACCTGCTGGAACGCGCAGATCAACTTGTACAGTTGCCACATCTTTTTCCGAAGGAACCTTAAGCGTGTACGTCTCCCATGCTCCGGTACTGGATTGTGCTGGTGCCACAGTTACGTGCGCACTAGCTACGGCTGCAAACATCAATAGCGTGGCGGCAGCTGGTGCGAATAAAGTCATTATTTTGCGAGATAATCTGTTCATAGTTAGCCCCTTCTCATAAGTAATCCTATAAATTTCGTCATTTAACAAACCACTATTTCTCCTTGGGAAAATCCCGTTTACGCGAAGCAAGCCCTTGCTCCAAGGCATAACGCGTCAGCTGTGTTCGATTTTGGAGTTGTAGCTTTTGGAGGATGTTCTTCAGATGATTTTTTACGGTATGCTCCGAAATCCCCAAGCTCACGGCAATCTCCTTGTTCTTGGATCCAGAAGATACACAGCTTAAAATTTCTTTCTCTCTTGCCGTCAACGACTCCCCTTCATCTGTTACAGAAGGCACGGTGAACTCCTTCAAGATTTGAAAAGCCAGCTCCCGACTAAGCGGTGCTTCTTCATTAACAATAGCCTGCAAATATTGAATCCAGGTGGAAGGTGCCAGATTCTTTAGCAAATACCCCTGTGCTCCTTGCTTCAGCGCTTCAAGGAGATGGGAAATCTCGTCCGATACCGTAACGATAACGATTTTGACATAAGGATATTCCTGCTTGATCCGGCGAGTCGTCTCTAGCCCGTCCATCACCGGCATCTGAATGTCGATTAGAATGAGATCAGGCATCCATTGCGCTGTGAAAGCGATCGCCTCAGCACCACTCTCCACCACACCAATAACCTCAAAACTATCATCCATGGACAAAATCTCACACATCGCTTCACGTGCATGCGCATGATCATCTACAACTAAAACCCGGTATCGGCTCATGGACTGAGATCCCCCTTCGTAATTTCAACCTGGGTGCCTGTGTCACCAGATATCAGCCTAAGCTTCCATCCCATCCCCTCGACACGCTCCTTCATGATCTGAAGTCCGTAGCTGCCACTCCCTTCAAATGGATCATGGCGAAATCCTTCTCCGTTGTCTACAACAACTACTCTCCAGCTCTTCTCATCGCCAGAGCCAGTAATTGAAACCAGCCCGGCTCGTGTATGCTTACGAACATTAATGATCGCTTCACGGATACAGGATAACAATTCTGATTTTTCCGAAGGGGAGAGCGCATCATCTTCCAGGCTCCAATCGAGCGAGGCTTCGATCATAATCTCATTAGCCATCTGGGCTAGCTGGTCTTTTACCGACTGTTCCAATGAAAAAGAACTCTGCTCAGAGACCGGAATCTTCAGATTAGCGATGGCTTGCCGCACATAACGGTTCACCTCATGGACCGTCTTTTTAATCTGATTCACACTTTCCTCACTGACTTCACCGTTCTTGCGGTTTGCTTCTAGACGGTCGATTTTGACAGATAAAAGGAATAAAGATTGCGCCATCCCGTCATGCAATTCCTTGGCTAGACCTTCCCGGGCCTTCATTGCTTCCTTAAGTGCACGTTCCTGCTCCAACTCCCGCTGATTCCTCTCCATAAGAGAGAACAATGGGACGAGTAATACAAGACTGACTAAAAACACGAGAACCGGTGTCAAATAGTTCCCTAAATCCATTGAAATATAAGGCATTAGAAACTGATGGCGTACGACTTCCCAGATTCCTACCATAAACGTTGGCAGTAACAGGATCATGTACTTTATTCGTTTATACGTTGCCGTCCCCTCCCGCACATCTTATGCTTAACATTATCACCGTCTCATCCCAGCTGCATGACTCGATCGGGCTATATAGAGCTGTTAATGTTACAAATTTAAGTATTTTAAAAGGTGAATGCTGTCATTTATATTATCATAAGCAAGCTTTCTTATATTGTAGCAAAAAAAAGATACATCTCACGATGCACCCAATCATTTCTACTTTTAAGTGAAGCCCTACCTATATTGGAGAAGTATAACGTCCATATTGGATGTCCATTTCCTTAAACAAATCTCCTTCTTTTTTCAGAAAAAAAGTATTTACTCCCTCTGATCCCCACCAATTCAATCCAAGAAGAGGACCATTTAAGGTTTCGGCAGCAAAAAGAATGGAGAACATTTCAGGCATAACCTCTCCGCCATCATCCACCCGCCAGACTGAATATTCATCCCCTTGAATCACCGCAGGATAGTCCATGAAGGTAAATTCATCTTTTTCTTTCCAGACGAGACTAAATAACATATCCTGATCCAGCCTCACGAATTGAACAAGATACAACTGCCGATCTGTAGACAGCTCTGCAAGCTGCCATATGTTCTGAATTTCACGGTTTTTCGTATCTACAATACGCTGCCGAACACTTACTTCTACAGTGGAAGCTTGTTGGCCCTTCATAGATTCAATAGGCAAAAGCGCATCAACCTTAAAGTCTGCTTGATCCGTCAAATAATAGGTTTCATCCGGGGTCGCACTTGCTTCTTCCACCGTAAAAAGATAACCCGCCAGATTCACAAAATTATGCGCCATCTCCCGGCCATTGCTATCCGCTGTTCCATCCTGCCACTTGTTAAATTTCACTTTTAACACTTTACCCTGATCACCAATGGCTTCATTTAATTGTGCCATTTCCTGATCCAGCCCTTGTTCATGCCCGGTGACTAGAATATTCCGCCCCTCTGCATCCGCAAAGCCAAAACTCGTCTTCAGCTTCTCAGTATCTAGATAAGCATCAGTCTTCTGCTTGCTTGGAGTCGGTAATGGCTCTGCGCTTGGAGGAAGAGTTGGAGAAGGCAGTACAGTTTCCGTACTTTGTTCAGGTGCAGACTCAGCAGGATCCCCATCACCGGTCAAAGAGCTGTTGCTAGAACAACCCACCAACATAAGAACAATAAAGAAACTTACTATGAGCTTATTCATTCTTATTCCTCCAAACGAAGTTAGAATATTCCCATGCTCAGGTAACGTTCCCCCGCATCAGGTGCAATACATAGCACTCGCTTGCCGGCCCCGAGGCGCCGTGCTTCCTGCAATGCTGTCCATACTGCGGCGCCACCTGATGGGCCAAGCAGAATCCCTTCCTGTGCTGCCAGCATTCTCACGGTATTCAGTGCATCTTCATCCGAAACTTGAACAATTTCATCATAGACCTTTGTATTCAGAATGGCGGGTATAAAGCCCGGACTGGTTCCAACCAGCTTATGCGGTCCGGGCATTCCACCGGATAACACTGGCGAGCCTTGCGGTTCAACAACAATAATACGAATATCCGGAAGCTGCTCACGCAACACTTCCCCAGTTCCAGTAATTGTGCCTCCTGTTCCCGAAGATGCAACGAACACGTCCAGCTTCCCTTCCATTTGCTCCATAATTTCAAGAGCTGTCGTTGTTCGGTGAATGTCAGGATTCGCTTTATTCTCGAATTGCTGTGGAATAAAGCTATTCGCCACTTCTTTCGCTAGCTCGATTGCTTTTGCTATAGCCCCCGGCATCCGCTCCGCTGCAGGAGTCAACACAACTTCAGCTCCATAAGCTTTTAGAATATTGATTCGTTCCTTCGTCATATTGTCAGGCATGACAAGAATCGCTTTATAGCCTTTTGCAGCGGCATTCATAGCCAATCCAATGCCTGTATTTCCGCTTGTCGGTTCAATAATGGTTCCTCCAGGTTTCAGCAGCCCGTCTAGTTCCGCTTGCAGGATCAGATTATAAGCGGCTCTATCCTTTACACTGCCACTGGGATTGAAGCATTCCAGCTTCACATATAGTTCTGCATCTTGGGGTGTGGTCAGCCGATTCAGCCGCACAACCGGTGTATTCCCAATAAGCTCTGTTATATTGTTAACAACAAGGGGTGTCATCCTAGAGCCTCCTTCATTTCTTTACTTCCCATTATTGTAACTTGAGCGGCATCTCCTGTCGATTCTGGAACTTGCAGTCCTAACTTAAAAAACCTTAAAAAGCCGCCTCCCATACTTATGGGTAGGCGGCTTCATCATAACTGAATGCTGGTCTACAACTTACGGATTCACGTTAATGGTAAAGGTAGATGTATTATTCTTAATATTCGTTACTGTGTTCGTAATCTTCAGATTGTTGAAGGTTGCTGAGCCTCTGGCTGGACCTTGACCTGCCTCAGCAGCTTCATTCACCCAGATACCCACCCCGGATTTGCTATCAAAAGCATCGCCGCTCTTCTGTGCACCGGTAATTGTAACGTTATTAAAAATGGTATCTGTTACTGGGAATTGTGGAGTGGAACCTACATAGTTGGTCTGGAACATGATGCCATGATAGGTTGGATCAATGATATCCACATCATTAACTCGAATACCTTGGAAGACCTTCGAGGCCGAGAATACCCAAATCGCCGGGAAAGTCTGTGCGCCCCAGAAATGCCCACCTGCACGAACAATAGAAATATTCTCAAAATTCGTAGTCGGTGAAGCTCCGAAGCCATTCATTGGATATCCAAAGTCTAACGAGCTAATCGTAATCCCGGAGTAGCAAAGCGTATCCGCGATATAAATGTTACGGAAGGTATTTGCATATCCGCCATAGACAGCTACACCGGCAGCACGCCAAGTCAAGATTGAAGTGAGGTTCTCGTAGACGTTGTCCTTCATATCTGCACCGCCGGAATCAATCGCCGAGAACAATGCAAAGCTATCATCACCGGTTGCCCGGGCTTCAATATTAGACACGAGGTTGTTCGTGCTGCCATTAGTCATATTAATGCCGTCAGCGAAGGTGTTACGGATACGGGAGTTTTTAATCACCATATTATCCGTGTTAGCTCCCCAGTACATACATACCTGATGTTCGGTCCAAATGTTATCGATCGTAATATTCGCCACATTGGAGAAATCAAATACTTTACCAGGACCGTCAATTCGTGATGTGTAGTTTCCGAAATAAGCGAAATTCGCAAAGGTAGATCCATTGGCTGTATCACTGGCGCGGAAGCCGACATCGGTATTCTCTTGGTTAGTTGGAGCAATAAACCTTGTATACCAAGGACCCGCACCGATAACCTTCACTGCCTTGCCGTAGACCTGAAACTTGTTAGAGGTCTGATAGTTACCTGGTGGCAAATACACACCTACTAGATTTCCTGTGGTGTCCATGCGCACTTTATCAAGCGCATTTTGAACATCCTGATGCGTAAAACCTGCTGGAACAGTGAATTGAGCCGGATCTGGATTAGCGATCGGTGAAACCTGCTCTAGACTGATGAAATCAATGGCGTATTGAGAGGTGTTAGCGCTATCCTTTTGTAAACGGATCGTACTTCCTGCCGGAATCGTGCTGTCAAACATAATGTTAGCTTCATCATAAATATGCCGTGGAGAACCTGCGCTTGGCGAATTGCCAGGACTTGTCTCAGAACCGTACAACCATGCATATTTAGAGGTTAGGTTAATAGCTTTGCTAAAGACACCATTAACATAGATGTTAAGCGTAGCATTTGTGCCGTCACCACTCGCTGAATCTGGAATTGAGAAACGAGTAACCAGAGTGTTCGTGCTGGCTTTTGTCGTGAATTCAACATAGCTGCCTGTGGTGTTCAGCGTGACTGCTCTTCTGCCTGAAGCCTCACCTGCAGGATCGCCGATGGTCCGGTTAGCTGAAAGCTTCACTGCTCCGCCGCCAATCACCCCATCCTCAGCCTCATACATGTCGTAAGGCATATTCGCTCCTCGGCCAATGAACAGTGATTGCGTCTGAATATTATTAGCCCGTTTCACAGGCAGCTCATTAGCATCTACTGCAATTTCACTCTTCACAGTATATTTGCCATTTCCTGCTGTCCAATTACCGAGAGCTACAGGTGCTGTGGTTACCCCACTTGATATCACGCCGTTATAGGTGCCTGTAAGAGTTTTAACTACCGCATTCGTAGTAGCATCTAAAACCGTCAGAGTTATGTTATGCGCCCCACCCGCGGAAGCTGCTGTACCCTGGTTCTTAATGGCAACAGAAAAGCTTACAGTATTACCGCCTGCTGGATTTCCAGGTGTCCAACTGACAGAGGAAGCAACCAGGTCAGAACTCGATACAGGTGCAACTACAAGGGAAGTCGGGCTAGTGAAGCTATTATTTCCCTCATTTGATTCAATAACGGTATTATTCTCATCGACCTTTGCACTTAATGAGTAGGTTGCCGCATCTTTTGCCCCCATATTAAGAGATACGCTCGTTGATGCGCCAGCAGCTAGAGCACCTACTGGGCTAGTACCTACAAGTGTAGTGCCCAAATAAAAATTCACATTAGTTGCAGCAGATGCTAGAGTCCCGATATTCTTAACTGTTGCATTAAGAGTAATGGCATCCGTCTCAATGGGAGATGTTGGAGTCCATGTAAGACCAGTAACCGTCAAATCTGGATTTGCAGATGGTGTACCAATTACCTGAAATTCGGCAATTTGTCCAGCACTTGAACCAGAGTTAGTGGTGATCTTCAGCTGCAATTCACTAGCTGTAGCCGTTACCGGAATCGTCACTGTATTGCCGCTTGCCGGATTAAAGGTATAGACGGTAGCGGGTACAAGACTACTAAAAGCCGTTGTATTCTGGTTATGTCCAAGCACTTGAATGGTTTGAGTACGTGTGGACCAAGCCGATGAAGGATTCAGCTTTAGGACTACAGATGTAACATCAACATTGCTACCCAAGTTAACCGTTAACATGTTCGGATAACTTCCTCCCGCACCCTCCCAATAAGTGGTTACATCCCCGTCATTCGCATTCGTCTGTACAAAAGTAAAGACTGAAGAGGACGCAGTTATACTTTTGTTCAATGCCAGATTAGAACCCGCCCCGGGTGTTGGAGTAGCTGTTGCTGTTGCTGTTGGTGTTGGCGTTGGTGTTGCTGTTGCTGTTGGTGTCGGTGTCGGTGTTGCTGTTGGTGTCGGTGTCGGTGTCGGTGCTGAAGACGGAGTAAGGATCAAGTTATCCAGATTCACGTTTCCAGTATCACCTGCATCATATTTATAAGTAATCGTATTAGCACCAGCATTCAAGGCTAGCGTTTCAACCTTTGTGGACCATGTATTCCAGTTGGCCAGATTTAAAAGAGAAGATTGCATTATTTTAGTCCCATTGACATAAATACTTATTGTTTTAGTGCTCCCTGAAGCATTTGCATATTTTAAGGCGGCATCATAGTTTCCAGCAGAGGCAACATTAACACTAAAGGCAGTCGTTGCTCCTTGTGTCAAATAGCCATCTACGAATCCGGTTCCGGTATAACCAGTATGATCTGTATTGACTTTTGCTCCACCGGATAAGGCAGCGTTCTCCGCTTCATATCCTGTCGTTGGGAGTGTAGTTGTACTGCCATAAATCTCAAATTCCGATAGCTGTGCTGCCGGCCATCCTGTATTTGCCGTGAAGTTCAATTTAACATATCTAGCACTCGCAGCTGTAAAATTAATGGTCACAGTATTAGAACCGCTTGCTGGATTAAAGGTGTAATTGGCAGAGGCTGCTAAGTTAGTGTAAATAGAATCATCAGAGCTTCCCTCCACCGACAATGTTTGGGTTCTAGATTCCCAGTTCGCCGGCAGTTTTAGAACAACCTGATTGACGCTGCTTACTTCGCCTAAGTCCACTTTAATCCATTGCGGGAATGCGTTACTTACACTTTCCCAATATGTTCCTTGATTGCCGTCATTGGCATTAGTTGCTACATAAACATCGCCGAATGAGCTTGAAGTAATACTCTTCCCTTGGGCTAAATTCCCCGCAGCTAAACTCACTGAGGGGTATAACGCTAACTGACCTACAAATAAGATTACAATCAAAAAATACATTACTGTCGGTTTACCCATAAATTTTTTAGAAGCTGCTATCATTAGAAAACCACCTCCCAAAGATTTGTGAAGCTATGCAGCTATTAAGAATGCGCTTTCAAAATAGTATTATTATAGACATCCGCCTCCTAAAATAGATCTGATAGTGTTTCGACGAGACTTAACAATCACACCATTATTAGCTGCCAGTCATCCTCTTGTTTCCTTAACTCTCACTTTTTAAGTCTCCGATCTATATCCAGAGGTTGACCGCTAACTAACTAATAATGGTAATAATATAAGTTATAGGTAGGTTGACGTCGATGGCGATTTCTATGCTTAGTATGTGGGATATTACGTTCAACCAAACAAAAAAAACTTCAGAGAGCAGCGGGAAATTCCCTCTTAACTCTCTGAAGCTCGCACTATACATTAAATCTAGCTACCAACCCCTGTAGTCCATGAGCCATTAAGTTCAATTCACTTGCAGAGGAAGCAATTTGTTCCACCGAGGCCATTTGCTCTTGCGATGCGGCCGATACATGCTGTGTACTTGCTGCAGTAGTTTCTGCAATTTCCGTAACACTTCGAAGAGATTCCACAATCTCTTCTGTTGCCGCTGTGATCTCTTCCACAGCTCCGGATACTTCCTGAACCTGTTCGGCCAGTGAATCTATAGATAACCGAATCTCACCAAAAGAACGTCCAGCCTGCTGAATAATCTCCGTGCCTCCTCTAACTTCACTCATACTACCCACCATAACCTTCATGGCATCATCTGCTTCACTTTGAATTCCTCTCGCCATTTCCGCAATTTGATTCGCAGATTCTGCGGATTGCTCTGCCAGTTTACGAACTTGATCGGCAACTACAGCGAAACCTCTACCTTGCTCACCCGCGCGGGCTGCTTCAATTGTCGCATTTAACGCCAACATATTCGTCTGCGAAGCAATCCCTTTTATGACAGCAACAATACTGCCAATTTCTTGTGATCGATTCACAAAGCCTTGCACTTGCTGTGACAAAGATTGTATGGATCGATTAATGGATTCCATCTGCTGCCCTGCTGCTTGAAGTGATTCATCTCCGGCAATAGCAAACGATGCAGAACGATGCGAGGCTTCAGAAATATCCTGAACACTAGAGGCAATTTGACCGATTCCTAACGATATTTCTGAGATTGTAATTGTATTGGTCTGTAAATCATTCATCTGTTTAGCTGTTCCTGAAGCTACTTCACCCATAATATCCGATATTCGTTCTGTGGCACCTGCTGTCACTCCACTATCTGAGGTAAGATTTGTAGAGGAATTCGCAAGACTATTCGCTGATAACTTCACTTGTTCAATCATTGATCCCAAATTTTCTGTCATTTTATTAAAATTAAAAGCTAGTTCTCCGATTTCATCTTTAGACTGGACCTTTAACTTACGCGTTAGATCAGCATCTCCATCTGCAATCTCCCTAAGCTGTGTGTTCACATCACGGAGGGGTTTAATAATTCGTCCTGATATGATTAACGCAAGGATCAGGGCAAGCGCTACCGATAATCCGGTCACACCAAAGCTAGTAATTAATGCATTGCTACGATGGGATTCTGCTTGACTCTGCCCAATCTGTATTTCCTCCATAAGCATATTCTGAAACACAATTTGAGATTCAATCATTGAATCTAAAGATAAATTTGTGAATTTCTTCTGCGCTTCCGGGAAGTTTCCATCCTTGGCTAACGCGAAGGCTTCCTTTAAAACGATCAAATAATCATTCCATTTCCCCTTCAGTTCCGTTACACCCTTTAAGTCTTCTTCACTTAATCTAGCACTCTCCAGCTCTGTAAAAGCATTCTCAATTAATGGAAGCGTCACTTCATACTTAGACAGATATGATTTCCGTTCAGCATCTGTGTTACTCATCACATAACGAGCCCCTAGCTCATCTGCTGTACGAATTTTATCCGTTAATCTCTGAACAAGCGACAGCTTGTTCCAGTTGCGATTGACCTGATCTGTCAGCATCGTAGCCTTTCCTTGAAACAATGTGTTTCCTGCTATTGCCACTAGAAAGACTATAATCACAACAGTAAATCCCAATACTATTTTTCCACGAATATTTCTGAACATCGTTGTTCCTCATCTCTATATGTATAGTAGGCCTCTATTTGGTACTTTTATCCTACTATTGCTCCCTTAAGCTTCTCTGAATTTAAACTGAATGTTCGCTTAAAAAAACAAAAAGACCCTACTTCCGGCCTAAGCAGGAAATAATGGTCTTCAAACATCTGTTTATTCGTATAAATTCCCGTTCGCCAGCTCTGCCAGCTTTCCTTCATCCAGTACGCTTAAGCGCCCACGATTCCTTGCAATAATTCCTTCATCAATGAACCGACGCACGATCCGGTTAAGATGCCGATAACTTGTTCCTAGCAGCTCAGCTGTCTCAATCAGGCTTGAGGTCCGAATCTCCTCTACTCGTCGTCCTCCGCTATGATCTGCGAATAAAGACATCAAATAACTAGCAAACCGATTCTCTACTGGGTATAACAGGTTAAGCGCAGAGGCTTGGCCAAGCGTATGCAGCTTATGGCTAAGCTCTCCAACTAAAAAACGCAGTAATGCTGTATTTTCCTCAAGCTCCCTAAGCAGAAGTCTCCTCCCGGCAAAAAGAATCAGGCTCTCTCCAACGGACTCTACCTGGTTTTTGACAGGAAATCGGTGTAGCAGCTCCACATCCCCGATCACAGACATCGGATTTGTAAAACGTACCAGCATAGATTTTCCATTCGGCAGCAGCGTTTGAATTTTAAGCTTGCCTTCGACCAAAAGGAACATCCCTTCCAATTGATCACCAACCAAGCACAGCTTCTCTTCATCTGCATAACGTCTCAGTTCCATTTTGTGAGTTACCATTGGGCTAAAAATTCCGTCCAGACCGTTCTTCACTGCCAAGGCACGGACAGCTTCACGGTCATTTATCGTTTGCATGTGGTGCCCCCTCTATTGTTTGCTCAAATAATTGTAATTTAGAATACCCCACAAAAAAAAGGACATATGTCCTTTTTGAAAATATAAGAAAGTATAAGTTCACATCACCTTACGTCACAATAGAGTCCACACTATATCGGATCATATTCACTTTATGATCTTGTAACCAAAATTCTAAACTCCGATGATTGATTTTATCCACGTACCCGATAATATCAGCTCCTTGTTCCCCTCTTTTATAATAAGAAGAGCCGTAAGCTTCAATCACTTCGTCGGCAGATGACCCGACATGAATACCTCTGGCAGTGTTCATCTTCAGATCGGAATAGACGCTGATTAGAATGATTTTATCATCACCACGTGCTGTAGCTACTGTTATCTCGTTATCCAAATTATAATATTGATACCGTTCAATATCGTCACGGGGTTTAGGGGGCTTGGTGAGCGATTTGAGGCTCTGAAGCAACTGAATGTCTCCCAGATATTCCGTTTCTAGATTGCTGCTGGATACGCGAGAGTAATGACTTTGCCTTGGTGCATTATATAAATAAATATGATAAATCCCATAACTTAAACCTACCGTAATAAAAATGACGATAAATGACCAGCCCTTATTAAATGGCTTCTTTCTCACTGTCCTCACACCTTCTTATAACCTTTACTGTGCAAAATATTTTTCCAGCTCGCGCTGCGCTCGATATTCCGGGATATTAAAAGACTGCCACTTCCGCTCTCTTTGAGCACCGTCCCAGCGTTCATTTTTCAAAAATTGATCCAGCATCCCGTCTTCCTTACGGCTGAATTTAATCAGTGAAGGAATAACCTCTGGTGATAAGCCCACCAAATAATTTGCATCCAGCTTACCGCTTACCTCATAACGCTCCATATTCTTATTAGCGATAATAACGTCCATCCCGATATAGTTCATTACAACATAAGAGACCATACCCAGCACAATATAACATTTAGCCAGTGGCAAACCCTGAACAGCTATCCGCAATGCTGCAAGAATCAACAGCAAGCCCATAAAAATCATAAAAGCATGTACTAGGAATCGAATCGTAGTATAGCCATACGCCTCTTCATATAAAGTCAGTCTAGTAAAGGCGGAATATAACATAACAGTTGAACAACCGACCAAGATATACAATAGGATATTAATGACTTTTTGGAGCATCCCGCCCCTCTTTCCTTCCGATCCCAATGCCAGCATTAAAATTATGAAATTAATCGCGGTCACCATAATTAGCTCAAAAAATCCACTGCGAGCGTAATCAGCATAGGAACTTCCCTCTGGTAAAATACCTTCCCAGGCCCCAAACAAGTAAGTAAACTGCACGATTACGAACAGAACATATACCGTGTTAATGGCTATAAGAATTGTCGTCATAATTACTGGGTCAACCTTAAAGGTGAGAGGCGCAAGCACGGGACCATACTCCTTAGGCTGCACCTCCCAGTCATAGATCTTCGAATCTACAAAGCCCCATACTAACCCGAAAAATCCCATCCCCATTAGGAATATCCAGAGCGTCCGAACAATAATTTCACCAAATGAAATCCGATCGAGCATATTCGGCAGCCAGATTAGCACATGATGAAACACGCCATCGGCTGAGGCAAGCAGGGTAATCACAACAAGCAGAATCGGTAAAGAGATCGCAAGCCCGGTAAACACTTTCCCCAACACTTGCTTGCGCTCATCCTTCACCTTACGATCACTGCTACTTTTGATGTCCTTGAACACAGTACCCCAGTGACGAAAGTTCTGTGGAATCACATGCTCGAGTGTATCCCAAAGCACTTTAAACTTGCTCCAAGAGGGGCGTTTATCACTTAGGAGATAAGTCATATGTAATAAAATCAGCACCGGGATTACTAACAGGTTCAACCCAAAGTAGAATAGATTATGAAAGAATACATAGGTCAACGAAAGTAAAAAAATCGCTCCGAACCAGAAGTAACTGAATTTGGTGAGTTTACGCAGTTTAGCTTTAGCGTAATAAAGCATATATGCATAAAACAGACAAACAAAAATAGGATAAGATACCCCCGGCAACTTTCCGTAGAACAACAACTGATGAACAATCGCCAGTAAGAAGGCAACAATTAAAGCGGAAAGTGATCGATTAAGCTTAAGCTCCGTTTCATCGGTCATGGTAAACACCCCCATATTCTTACTTTCTTATCCTTATTCTAAATGATAAAATAAGAAAAAAAAGAGAAAGAATTAATTAATAATTTCCTATTTTCTGAAGGGATCTAAACCATGAAGCTGCATAACCAATATTTAAAACTTCACTCTCAGTTTGGGGGAGCGGCAGAAATCTCAGTTACAATGGATGAACTAGCATCCACCTTCGGATGTACACATCGAAATGCCATGCATATTGTGAATAAAATGATACAGCTCGAATGGGTACAATGGACACCTAAGCGAGGACGGGGAAGTCGTTCCTTATTACAGTTCCTTGTTCCCTCTGAAGAAATTGCACTGCAATCCATGATGCAGGCCATTAGCCGTAAAGATGTTCACAAAGCGATTGAAGGCATCAAAACCCATGCCAGCTCATCTTCACTGCAGGATACATTGCAAGGCTGGCTGTTGACCTATTTTGGGCATCATTCCGAAATACGTAGTGATAAACAGATTGATACCCTTCGACTTCCCATCACCCAGCAACTGCACACCTTCGATCCACTCCATATGAATCTATTGGCAGAGTCCTTTGTTTCCAGTCATGTTTTCGACGGACTAGTGAGACGCAGCGGGGAACGGGATAAGATTGTACCTAGTCTTGCTCATGCCTGGGAAGTGGATGAAAGCCGTACGATCTGGACTTTTTTTCTGCGCAAGGAAGTCTTGTTCCATCACGGAAAAGTACTGACTGCCAAAGATGTAGTCTATTCCTTGGGACGGTTAATGCGAACCTCTAAGCGGACGCTCTATAGTTATATTTTCAAAGAAATCCAGCAGGTTCACGCACTAAATCCATCCACCGTACAAATTACTCTTAAGCAGCCTAACGAGCTATTTCTCCCGTTTTTGTGTACAAGCAGAGCCGCTATTGTTCCGCGTGATTTAGAAGGAATGGACGAATCTAACTTTGGTCGCAGACCGGTGGGGACGGGGCCATTCAAGGTTGTGGACATGAACGAGGACACCTGTGTGCTGGAGGTTTTTCCTTATTATTTTCAAGGAAGAGCTCATTTAGATCGGGTCGAAATACTATATGTTCCATGGGATACCGAGACAGATTCCTCAGATACAGGTTCGGCTTTTCATGTGATTCAGAACCCTTCATCTACCAACTCTTCATCTTGGAGCCGGATTCATTCGGAGTCCTACATTCGTAAATTTGTAACCTGCAATACACAAAAAAAAGGACCGCTTAGCGACCCCCTTCTTCGGGCAAAGATTGTATCCTGTTTAATTGACGATTCAATATCTGTATCGCAAAATTCAATAGAAGGCCAAGAAATCTCGCTGCAAATATCCACTATTCCGCAATATGCTAGCGACGCTGAATTTATTGCTACCAAGCTAGGGCGACAAGGCTATTCATGTACGGTTGTTTCTGTATCTCCAGAGGAATTCAAAGGCCCGGTCCGACTGGAGTCTGACCTGATTGTTTTCTCATTATTTCGCGACGAGGATGAACAGCTTCGCTTATTTGATTTATACCTCACGCTCTCCCAGCATATAGAACCGCATACCCGGGCGGATATTGAAGGCTGGCTCTATACCATTGCAAGGGAACCTAATCCTGAAGCTAGATCGGAGAGCTTTAGGATTATCGAGAACCGTCTTCTTGAGGAGCATCATTTGTACATCTTGTATGAAAAACCTACTCAGACTGCTTATTTGCCCTCTGTCCGAGGCGTAAGCTTCAATAGTCAAGGCTGGGTTGATCTTCGCCATTTGTGGTTTCCGCCGCTGCTCTCCACAGACAGCACTACATGATATACACAATACCCATTCGATTCACGAATCATCGGAGCCCTTTCCCAATCAAATTAGCAGAAACTGGCTCCTTCCCAATTTCCCTTGCCCACACGGACAACTGTCCGACATGATGAATCTCATGAGCGATCACATGGCGCATCACTTCGCCCCAAGTATCCGTCACGATCCGGCCATCCGCCAGGTGATCCTCAAAAATATTCCGTTCTAAACCCTCATGCCAAGACCGTACAAAGGGTTCCACATCGGGCTTGAACTTCGCATCCAGCATCCTTACCTGCTGCAAAGATTTGTAAAGCTCAAAGTCCTCCTGAAAATCCGGTTTCCCTTGCAATACTTGAATCCAGCTCCACTCCACATCAACAATATGGAAGAGTGTCTTCAATATACTGCCTACACCGCCAATACGTGCCTCAAGTAGCTCTTCCTCAGAAATACTCTCACACCACTCGTACCATTGTTCACGAACCAACCAGTTATATTGAAAAAATGTTTGCAAATCAATAACCTCCTTTTAATGGGAACTTAGATGTTTCCGGTACCCCTCTACCTTCTCATCTCTATACCCTAAGGATTCATAAAAAATATGCGCTTCCTTCCGCTTTTCTCCAGAGACTAAAATGATATAAAAGCAGTCTCTCTCATGAGCCATTTCTTCAATGGCGAGCATCAGTTTTTTGCCCACACCTTGACGACGGGCACGCGATGACACTACCACATTCTCAATCACCATAAACGGTTTGCAATCCCCTACTAGGTCATGACAGACAATCCCCATCAAAGACCCCATTAACTCCCCATCCACAAAAGCGCCCAACAATATGTACCGACTATCTGCCTTAATCACTTTAAATACTTGTTCAAATTTATTAGGATCCGAGGGATGATCCATCAACTCCTGATATAAATCACCAAGTTCATGGAGAGACTCCCATTCTATTTCTTTAATAACAACCATGAATGTTCAACCTGCCTTCTTTAATTTAAGAATCTTTTTCATACAAATACAGTTCACCATTCCGTGGATAAAATATCCGTTTTCCAATATAACCTCTGAGGGCCAGTTGTTGTGCCAATACCTTCATAAAAGCGCCATGAGTAACTATTAGTACATTGGATGATCCAAAGTCGCGTTCTAAGCGCTCAATAACTGCTTGTGTGCGAAGTAATGTTGACCCTCTACTCTCACGCTGCGAGGAATGACCTATGTACCAAGCGATCCGTCCCAGCGCTAACCAAATCGAATGATGTAGCTTAATTTCAGTCTGCGAGGCTGCGACGATCTCGATTTCTCTTAGCTGCTGAGTATAGATAATATCGCCTGAGTAGATCTGAGTCGCCGTATGAATAGCTCTAGGAAGATCACTGCTAAGGCATACCTCCCAAACAAGCTCTGAATTAATGAACACCCCAGACTCAATATTAGATTGATTATACGCCTCAACCCACGCGTTGAATTGTTTTCCTGACATTCGCCCTCTCACCGGTTGATGCGCCACTTTAAAATGTCTCACTAAACCAATTTTCATATATGCTCCACTATTTACGAACCTCCAGATCAAATTCTTCCTTCTTTCCATCCCACTCCACTACTACCTTAATGATAGAGTCCTCCTGCTCGTACGCCCCACTCCCGGATCTCTCGGACTTCAACTCACTTCTTACTCCGTTAACATCTTCTAAGGTTTTACTTTCTTCACCAGAGGTTCCCTTGAAGATATATTTAAAATCTTTTATTTTATCCAGATCCGTTTGTTCTCCTTTATATTTAAGCTCAAATGTAGATTGCTGCGAAGTTTCATAATCTGGTCTTTCACCCTTTTTATCGATGAACTTCTCCGTAGCCTTTTGAACATATGCTGCAGACCATACTTCTCCTTCACCTGTAAAGGTGTAATTATGCTTATATGTAGTTGTATTACAGGCCACAAGAAGAACTGACAACATCCCAATCAGCAACAGCGTACCCAGATTCTTAATCATCATGAGTTCCTCCTGATTCCATAAACTTTAAATAATTCAGCACGACTTCAACACGTTCTTGAGGAGTTAAATCTCCTTCTATTCGTAAAATAGGACATTTCAACGCGGACATCCATTCCTCGTGTAGTACCTTGCTTCTGACTTCAACTCCTGCAGTATCATATAAAGCGGCCCACTCCATAAAAGTCTGATTCGCTTCGTATTTATTTCCACCAGGTAAAATTTCGTCACCATATCTCTCGTATTCTCTAACTCTTAATCGATTCAAACGGATCTCCTGCGGAATCCATAAAAAAATGACCAAGTCAAAATAGGATCGAAGTCCATCCCCCCAGCCGCAAACTGCACCGCTCAGAATCCATGGCTCCTTATGGGCTAAATCCTGCTTAATTCTAGTTAATCTATCGTTGATTTCGCGCTGTTTAGTGAACTTATGCTCCCAGAAATAGTCATCACTATCCAACTGAATATGAGGTAACACCTTGGCTAATTGCTGACCTAATGTGCTAGTTCCTACTCCAGATGCACCCATGATGTGAATTCTTCGCATATATTCCCTCCAGAATTAACTTTTCATTTTTGGAATATTATTGATCATTCGTAGCTAAAAAGCGAATAGTAACGGTTGTCCCCTTACCTTTAGAGCTATTATAAAAGATTTCCCCATCATATTTTTCTACAATATTAAAGCAAATCATTAACCCTAAACCGGTTCCATTACTTTTTAATGAATAAAAAGGTGTGCCGAGCGACTTAATCTCTACTTCGGACATTCCACTGCCTTCATCCATGATCAATATCTCGATAAAATGATTATTTCTATTTGCTGTGACTGAGACGGATTTCCCAACATCTGATGCTTCTAGCGCATTTTTTATAATATTAATGAGTAACTGCTTAAACTCTATTTTATTAATAGAAATAAAGCAATCTTCCTCTACCTTTATATCGATTTGATTATCAGACAGCATGGCATAGGATTGAAGCAGACCTGTAACACTTTGAAGAACTTCCTTCACATCTACTTTCTCTAGTCTTTGATCTCCATTTGGTTTTGAAAGGGTAAGAAATTGAGAGATTATCTGTTCTACTGTGTTTAATTCATCAATCATCAAGTTGAACTTACCTTTCATAGGATCATCAAATGAAGTGTCCTCTTTAAACAATTGCAAAAAGCCTCTGACCACTGTTACTGGATTTCTAATTTCATGCGCAACAGCAGCTGTTAATTGTCCTACCATCTTTAACCGCTCGGATTGCTGTAATTGTTCATAATACAGTTGCTGCTTCTTCACCCGCTTAAATGATAAATGGAAAATGAAAAATAATAACGCTTGAACAGCTATTATATTAATAATGTTGCCTACAATATCATGATGTAAATAAGTATATAATTCACCTTTATCAATAAAAATGACGTAACTAAAAGTGATTACCATTAATAATCCATTTATTATAAAGGAAAAGTAGAACAGTTTTAAATCGAAAAATAGAATAGAAAGTGCGGGAATAAGACAAATCAATATATAGGTGGTCCAAGTTTGCGGATATAAAAAGAAAAGAGTATAGAAGTAAGCAAATCCAAAAAGAATGATTATCTTTCTAAAGGTATATGTCTCATACTTAGGATAGATCCATAAACTAATGGATAGAATCATCACACACAAAAAATGTACAATGTATCCAAAATTAATCCCGTTTAACTCTGTTGTTGATAGTATTAATCCAGATATCATAAGAATAATGATTAATAACATAACAATATAATAAATTTTCCGATTCACCTGACTGTAGAACTCTTTCATGAATTCACCACTTCTAAATTAATTTAACCCTTTTTGGAAAAATACCCTTTTTAGAGGAAAAATTTAAGGGCACCCACTTGGATGCCCTTTCTACATATCATTGCATCAAACTTATTTAATTCATCTTATACATTATAGTAATTATATCAGTGCCTTTATTAAAATGGGAATAGGTACTTTTAGCCCTAATTATGATACGACACCCAGTTATGTGTCAATGTATAAAAAAAACAGACTGCTCTCTCACTAAGCAAAGCAGTCCATTTATAGTTAACCTTTATTCCATATCCTTAGCAATATCCTTAGGAATCCGGCGGGCCACATCTGTTGCGATAGCTGCGTGGATCACTGCCAAACGTACTAGCTCTACTACTTTTTCGTTAAAAATACTCGGGATTACGTATTGCTCATTAACTTCATCCGGATGGACGACGGAAGCAATCGCTTTTGCCGCGGCCAGCTTCATTTCAAGATTCACTGTTTTTGCTCTGCAATCCAGTGCACCACGGAAGATCCCGGGAAAACACAGCACATTGTTAATCTGATTCGGATAGTCACTTCTACCTGTCGCTAATACACGAACAAAAGGCTCAGCCAATTCTGGTTCAATCTCCGGTGTCGGATTCGCCATTGCAAACACAATGTTATCGCTGGCCATGCTCTTGAGATGATCGACGGATAGAATCCCGCCGCGTGACACCCCAATAAAGACATCGGCTCCCTGCATAACCTCCGTCAGTCCACCTTCAATGCCTTCCGGGTTCGTTGCGTCAGCAAGCTTCCGCCATTCCTGATTATCGTACTGAAGATCTTTTCTAAGAACGCCTTCACGATCTACCGCATAGATCTTGCGTGCTCCTGCTGCCAGAAGCATATTACAGATGGATACCCCTGCTGCACCTATCCCCACAACTACAATCCGAACATCTTCAATAGATTTATCTACTACTTTAAGAGCATTCAGAAGACCTGCCAAAACTACTACAGATGTACCATGCTGGTCATCATGAAATACCGGAATATCCAGCTCTTCGGCAAGCCGACGTTCAATCTCGAAACAGCGCGGAGAACTGATATCCTCTAAGTTTATTCCCCCGAATCCAGGAGATACTGCTTTTACAATATTAATGATTTCATCTGGATCTTTGGTATTTAAGCATAGTGGAAAGGCATCGATGTTCGCCAATTGTTTGAACAACATCGCCTTACCTTCCATAACAGGCATAGCCGCTTCCGGACCAATATCTCCTAGTCCAAGCACAGCCGTACCGTCCGTAACGACAGCTACAGTATTCCGCTTCATCGTCAATGAATAGGCTTTGTTCGGATCTTCAGCAATTGCCGTACACACTCGGGCAACTCCCGGCGTATACACCAGCGATAAATCCTCACGATTCTTGATAGGCATTTTAGGTGTGATTTCAATCTTCCCGCCTAGATGAGCTAAAAATGTTCGATCTGACACGTTGATTACTTTGACCCCTGGCATCTTCGATAGTATAGACATGATTTCTCCATTCGCGGCATCTTGCACGTTTATTGTTATATCTCGAGTTGTTACGTCCTTACCTGCACGAATCACGTCAATCGCAACGATATCTCCGCCAGCAGTGGCAATTCCTGAAGCAACATCACCAAAAGAAGCAACCGATTTCCGAATTTCGAGCCTTACAATCATCGTTGTTGCAATCGCCATGAATTAGCCTCTCTTTCTACAATCCTAAGATTTCAAATACACTATACTATACCATTTAAACAAACTTTCATCCTATTGAATAGATCACCTTAGTATTTTTCTTTATACAGTATTCCCTTAGGCACCAGGACCAAATACATCAGGGATGGTAGCGACGGGCACAAAGCCGTTTTCACCTTAAAATAATCAAATCATAATCTTCTGCATAGGTCATGCTCAGGATTCTTTCTATCTAGTTTGATTATAATGTTACAAATCACAATTAAAGTGCGATCCACGGAGTCTCACTTGCGTTATATCATAGACAATGACAAGTTGACTGGGCAGAATAAATATTATATATATGTCTTACCTATAACGTAGTTGAAGGAGCTTACACTTATGACAGAATCATTTCAAGCACTAGTTGTCGACAAAACAGAATCATCATTCTCCGTCGCTGTTAAGCCGGTTACCTTAGAAGAACTACCCGCAGGAGAAGTTGTAATTAGAGTTGCATACTCCAGTGTGAACTATAAAGACGGACTAGCCAGTATCCCAAACGGAAAAATTTTAAGATCCTACCCTTTTATTCCTGGCATCGACTTATCTGGTATTGTAGTGTCTTCCACAGACGAGCGGTTTCAAGAAGGACAGCAAGTCATTGCGACAGGGTATGGTATTGGCGTGTCTCACTTTGGAGGATATAGCGAATACGCATGTATTCCTGCTGCTTGGATCACCCCGCTCCCGGAAGGACTTACACTAAGAGAAGCTATGATCTATGGTACCGCTGGACTGACGGCTGGCTTGTCCATTCAAGCACTGGAGGACAACGGCATAGTACCAGACAAAGGTAAAGTCCTCGTAACAGGAGCGACCGGCGGTGTAGGTGGATCTGCTATCGCTATGCTTAGCACAAAGGGCTATAGCGTTGTGGCCAGTACTGGTAATGCCGAAGCTAATGACTATCTAAAAGGTCTTGGTGCGGAAGAAGTCATTTCACGCGAAGAGGTTACTGGCAGTTCGACCAAGCCTTTAGAGAAACAGCAATGGCAGGCTGCTGTAGATTCCGTTGGGGGTAACTCACTTGCCGCGATTTTGAGTAAAATCTCTTACAGAGGTTCTGTTGCAGCAAGCGGCCTGACTGGCGGCACTTCTGTTCCGACTACTGTCCTTCCGTTTATTCTTCGGGGAGTTAATCTGCTAGGCATTGATTCCGTAGAGTGCCCTGCTTCGCTTCGTGAAAAGGTGTGGACACGGATGGCAACTGATCTGAAGCCTGCACAGCTTGAGAACCTTGTAGATCGTGAAGTAACCTTAAATGAATTACCGCAGGCATTGGATGATATTCTGCAAGGAAACACACGAGGAAGAGTGCTTGTCCGTATTTCTTAAGCCATAACAAGTAGACCTCCCGAGAAATGATCTCGGGAGGTCTTTTGTAGTTACTCTTGATTATTTGAATATTGATAATTCGGTTGTTGTTGTACATAAGGCTGTTGACGATAGTGCTGTTCATAGCCTTGCGTGTAATATCCTTGCATCGGGTAAGGCTGGTAATTAAATGCTTGCGTCGCTGGAGGCATTTGTGAAGAGATGGGAATGGGTTGAGCTTGCATATGAGCGTATGGCTGCATGTTCGGATGCATGTGTGGGTGCATGTTCGGTTGCATGTTCGGTTTCATATTTGCATGCATATTCATATTTGGAGCCATATTAGGAGCCATATTAGGAGCCATATTGCTAACTCCCTTTACTTTATCTTCCTCACAGCAGTCGGCAGGTGGGCCGATAAAGGTTCCAGGTTTAATAGGCGCTAAGGCTTCCTTTACCAAGGCTTCATTCAAACAGTAAGTATGAGCTAATACATTCGCCGGAGTTTTGCTTAGAATATCCGAACCTAAGATAACCTCAGGAATAGGTGCGTCAAAAATCGCGAGCAAATGAGTATTATCGACCGTTGCCACTTCATAATGCCACCAGCCTTGCGGGACATTTGCCACTTGACCTGGACAAATTGGGAAATGCAAAAGTTCATTTGTAAACGGATTGATTAAGGACACTACCGCTGAACCGCAGATACAATAGACAAGCTCTGCCGCATTTTGATGATAATGTGGCTCTACCACATTCGATTTACTAAGAAAAATATCAAGGAGCGAAGTATTCTCCAGTGTGTTCAACTGCTTAACGGACAGCAAATTAATAAAGTTGTTGGCATCCTTTTTAAAGAGAGTATTAGTGTTCACATCAAAAGTAAATTCTGTATCTGGGGACGTGTAGTCCATGTATGAAGTCACTGATTATTCCTACCCTTCTGTTACTATATTTTTTTGAATTCCCTAACAACAAGATATGCGTTTGCCTATGCCTAGGTGCCGGAGATTCACTGACTCCATTAAAAATTCATCTTTCACTGTTAAACGGGGCACCCTCTATAGTGTTAAATTCTCACACTACACAGGAGGCAAAGTATGAAATCGATTCACACTAAAATAGTTTTAGCGTTATGTTTTACGCTTTTCACCATGATGGGCATGCAATCTATGAATCAACTCTCCACTGTTGCAGCCGCTGACCACAAATCCTCTTCCAAACAGACTCCATTAACCTTTGTTCTGATCCATGGATCTTGGGCTACAGCAGGGTTTTGGGATGAAACTGCAGCCGAGCTCCGCAAATTAGGGCACACCGTCTACACGCCGGAATATGCCGGACACGGTGCGGATAAGAATAATAACGTAACGCATGAGCAAATCACAAAGTCCGTTGTCGACTATATCAAACAAAAAGACTTGAAGAATTTTATTCTCCTTGGACATAGCTTTGGAGGGTCAGTCATCCAAACAGTTTCCCAGCAAGTCCCTGATCGGATCAAACGGATCGTGTTCTTCGATGCCTTCGCGCCGCTAGACGGACAAAGTGTGGCGGATCAGTTTCCGGCAGATACGCTTAAAGCCTTTGAACAGCTTAAAGACGCATCCGGCAATAACACCATCACACTCCCTTTCCCGCTCTTTCGGGATACATTCGTCAACACTGCAAGTCTTGCGCAAGCACAAGCCTTTTATAAACAAGCACCACCTGAACCGGCTACCCCACTATTCGAAAAGCTAGATCTCAAGAAATTCTACAGTCTCCAAATCCCTAAAAGTTATCTTTATCTGACGGAAGACACGGCTATCCCACAAGGTCCATATGGATTTCATCCGACTCAGTCCAGTCATTTAGGCGTCTTTCGCTTCATCGAGGGTAAAGGAGATCATATGACCACTGTCAGAACTGAGCCAAAAATGATGGCGGAATTAATGGTCAAGGCGGGAAGAGACTAGAAAATAGCAAATCAGCGAAGCTATCGGACTCAGATACAGCTGTTCACCCAAAATTACTCTAATAATGCGAATTGAAGGAGAATAAGAGTGATACGGTCCGCAATGATCGAGTGAAGCGATACTTTTTGTATAGCCCCCAGCGTACACTGATTATTTATGCTTTCGAATCTTATAAAAAAGAGCAAGTGTACGGGAATGTTCCCTATTACGCTTGCTCTTTTCCTATTCTCCATACTTTTAAGGATTCGGCTTCACGCCGGTAATCACCCAGCTATTATGATCTTTAACAAGTGAGATCGTCAGAAGCATGGATGGTTCCGGACCATTTGAGGTCGCGGAATCTATGCGCATTTCTATAACCTCTGAATTTGGGTTAATTACTGTTTCTTTAGTAACCTCGTATTTTGTGATCCATGGGCTGGATACGCCAGTTACCCAGTTCAGTTCAACAAACTGCGGATACATAACCTTTTTGAGTTCTTTGGAAAAGATCGAATATTGAATCGATGCATTCCGGTGCTGTAAACCGAACCCGTATAACTCAGCTGCTTGAAATGCAGTTGGTAATAAGATTCGTTTAGACTCCGGGGCTGGCAAAGGCATGGCTGAGAGCAGCTTTCCATTAGAATGAAACACCGTTCCGGTGTCAGCTGCACCTATTGCGATTCCCGGCAGAAGCAATACGCCTGCGATCAGGGTAGCCGCCAATTTCTTTTTACTAATCAGAATCACCTCATAGAAAGCTTTTCACGTCATGTGAATTGAATTCTAATTATTCCCCGTTATCGCTAATTTCTATGTATCTTAACAACAATAATTATGTCACTTTCCACTTCCCAAGTGCCATTTCTATAGTATTATATTCCTAGGACTAGTGCATAAACGAAAGTACTAGCTTGAATTTTTCATCCAAAGGAGATGTTTCCCTTGAAAAAAACGATAAGTATATGCATAGCAACAGGGCTGCTACTCACTTTATCCATCGGTACCATGAGCACGGTAAACGCTGAATCCAAAGCCAAAACTTACAAGAACTGCACAGAATTAAATAAAGATTACAAAGGCGGTGTTGCTCTTTCCAGTTCAACTAAGAACAAGGGCGGCAAAACAAAATATAAACCCTACGTATCCAAAGAGCTCTATAATGCCAACAAAAAAAGCGACCGTGACAATGACGGAATCGCTTGTGAGAAATAAAATTCTATTATAGTTCTACCGTTTGCTTAAGCCGTAGGTCCGGTGTGAAAAAGAGCCGGTAGCTCATTACACTAAGCAGTATACTTGTTATGGCCGCAGAAGCGGTGAATGAGAACACAATCAGAATCTGGTAGCGGACTGCGATTACTGGATCAGCACCTGCAATAATCATACCCGTCATCATCCCTGGAAGCTGGACTAGGCCTACTGTCTTCATTCCGTCGATGGTTGGGATCATACTGAATTTCACAGATCTTTTTCTAACTTCATGAATCGCCTGTGGAACCGTTGCACCGAGTGACAGCAGGGTTTCGATTTCCCCTTTGCTCTGCTGTATTTCGTGCTTGATGTGATTAATGAACAACCCCGAGACAACCATGGCGCTGCCAATGGTCATGCCACTAATCGGAATGATATATTGTGGAGTCGCGTCAATAATATGTAAGCCAAGCAGAATGCCCATCATGAGAAGCTCCATAGAGGCGATCGCAAGTCCAATTCTCCAGACTAATCCATGTAGTCCTTTCCCTCTTTTCGCTGCATTCCATGCGGCAACACTTATCATGAAGATAATAATCAAAATGACGTAGATCATCTGATCAGTTTTAAAAATAAATTGCAGCACATATCCGACCGCTAGCAATTGAATCGCCGACCTTATGGTGCCTACAATAATATCTTTTTCCAGTCCGAGCTTTTGCCATACTGAGACTAACATCGTCCCTAACACAAACAGAAGCGTAAAGCTCAGTGCAGTATAACTCATAATAATGACGCTCCTTCTAACGGTCGAATAAACCTTTTGGCCAAAGCTTCCGCAGATTCAGCAAAAAAAGATTCACTCAAGTGTTGTTCCAGCTTACCATTCCCCATAAACCATGTGGTAGTGCTTATTCGGCTAGCCTGTTTAAGGTCATGAGTCACCCATATCATTGAAGTCCCTTCTTCTTTATGCCACTGTACTAGCAGATCCTCAACCCTTTGAGTACTGTCAATGTCTAGTGATGCTGTGATTTCATCGAGTAATAGAACATTAGGTCGTAGCAGCAATGACCGAATTAGGGATATCCGCTGCTTCTCACCGCCAGAGCAATCTGCCGCTTTTTTACTTAAATCCAATTGATCCAGCCCAAGCTGCCCCAATAGTCTCTGTACTAGTTTAAGGTCATACGGTCTGTCATGCAGCTTACTGACGGTTCTTAGGTTATCCTCCACACTGCCAGGCAACATAACCGCTTGTTGAGCCACAAACCCTACTTTCATTCTCCACAGCCTTGAATCCATGCTTTTGAATGAAGTGCCATTAACAAGCATATCCCCTTCATCCGGAGCATCCAACAGAGCCATTATTCTAAGCAGTGTGCTTTTACCTTGACCTGAGGCGCCGATCAAAGCGATCCGGTCCGATTCAGTTATTTCTGAGGAGATGTCCGAGAATAGATATTTTGTAGCCTGTTCGCTGCTTTTCCAGTTCAGTTTTGCAATTCCTTGAATTTCAAAAATACGGCCCAATGCCTTACCTCCTATTGCCACACGTACAAATTACATACCACCACGTATTATAGCATTTTAACATAAAAAAAGAGAAAGGCATCTCCTCTAAGAGACATGCCTTTCCCTTCAATTTATTGATTAAATCGAGCTGTAACGAACACTGCCGGTGAATTCCAATAGATCGTTACTTCATTCGTGGAATAGCTAAGTTCGTGATCTACAAAACACTGAGCGGCTGGTTTGCCTTGCAGATGTTCTACTACATATTCATCATGGAGCCCACGATCTGGCCCCCCAGACACTAGACCCGGGACTGGATCAGCCACATGATCACCAACAGATGGACGATGGTGTGGATGTTTCACGGGACGATCGCCATATCCGGTAACATAACTGATATCAAGTACATTACGCCCCATCAGATAGTGTAAATGATCTAGCGCACAGACCGCAAAACTCGAATCGCCACTAAAATATTCAGCCGCAAGCAGCAGCATTGCGTTATTCATTACGAGCATGTTACTTCCCCAAATGTAATCCACCTCTTTCAAGGAGATTCTAAAACCATCCTTACGACTCACTTCTGCTAAACGTTCCGCTTCAGCTATAAGCCCTTTTTTTAAAGATGTATACAAAGTTCGGTCTGCTTGCTCCTCACCCTTTAGCAGGTACGCAAGCGTCCCATAGCCGCCCATATCTGCCCAGCCTAAACTGTATTTCGGAAATTCTAGCTTTACTAGTTGCAGAACAGCTTGATGGTATTCTTCATTCCCCGTCGTACGATATAACTCTGCTGCTGCCCAATAGCGCTCATCCTTATCGATCCCATCCCCGTATTCTCCAGTGCTAATTTCAAGTGGATTCGTGAAGCCGGGTGCGTCTGGATGTTGAACAAGCCAGTCCCAAGCTAGTGTTGCTGCAGCCAGACATCTCTTCGCATAAGCTGAGTCAAATGGCTCATACACTCTTGCAGCCATGGCCATGACTCCAGCAAAATCTCCGGTGGCAGTGGCTGATACCGGTGAGAAAAATAGATCCGCTGTATCATCCTCAGGCATTACATCCAGGTCGGGGAAGCTCAATGTAGTTAATTTATGGTAGACTCCACCTGTTCTATGGTCCTGCATTTTGAACAACCAATCCAGCTCCACTTTGCATTCCAGCAGTATATCTGGTGTATGCCCGTCACTTTCAGGGATCGGAATAGCGCTTACAAAAGCGGATGGATATAATTCATAGGCTAGCAAAAGATCAGCGATGGCCTTTGCTCCGGGTCCACTATATTTCCCATAATCACCTGCATCATGCCAGCCTCCAGAACAGTCCAGTCGAAGATCTGTTTGTCCATATACAATTCCCTCTGCTGTATGACATGCTTTATGCTTCCAATCTCCAGCATACTCTTCCGTTAACTCAACCCCGCAGCGATAATAATAAAAGGCCTTCAGCAAGCCCTGTTGAAGCTCATGATAAGGTTTATCTGAGATTATAAATGATGCCGAAGCTATCCCCTCACCCTGCTCAATCCGGTATCTACCTGTAGCACTAACCTCAGAAAAATCACCTGTATGCACAGTTACTCCGCTTGCCTCATCAACCCGTTCTGCACCCGATACCCCTTCGAATACTACATCACCACTGTCCACATTAACGATCCTAAAGTCATGTCCAGAACCAGAAAATACCGCAATCTTTTCGCTATCCACCGGATATCCAATTTGATTAACAGTAATGGTTCGGAGTGTACGCTCGCTCATCTTCATTCTCCTTCATATCAATTTGATGAAGCTGATGATTACAAGTTATAAGTCTCTCTTTCAAGTTGAGAATACTCTATTTTAGTTATCCCTGGCAATGATGTATACAAGAAAAAACCTAGAGCTAATCCGAAACGAAACGGATAACCCTAGGAAATAAACACAGCTTATTTGCCGTCAAGCAATTTAATAAAGTTAGCTGGAAGTGTGAATTGCTTATTATGAACCACTATACGGCGAAGCTCCTCCTCGAAGGAGCTAAGATCATCTTCATCATCGTCTTTGATTTCCTTTATATCTCGGTGCAGCCGCTCCATTTGTAGATCAAGGGCATGAGCGGCATCCGCAGCATTTTTCAGCTCACGTGTCATACTCTCTGGTACCGATTTATTATATTTATAGAAAATTTTATGTTCGAGACTTGCCCAGAAATCCATAGCAATGGTACGAATTTGTACCTCAACGCACACTAGCTCCTGACGATCTGACATAAATACTGGTACTTGAATCAGCAAATGCAAACTTTGATATCCGTTAGGCTTGGGATTCTTAATATAATCCTTCACTTCAAGAACCGTTAAGTCGTCCTGCTTTTGAAGCATTTCACTAACATGATAAATATCTGAGATAAAAGAACAGGTAATCCGCAAACCAGCAATGTCTTTAATACAATTTCGCACTGAGTTCAGTGATAATTCGCCATTTTTGCGCAGCATTTTGTTCATAATACTCTCTGGAGACTTGATCCGTGATTTGGTATGTTCAATCGGGCTGTAATCATGAAGAGATTGAAACTCCTGTTTCAGGATCTCAATCTTCGTCTCCATCTCATCCAATGCAAATTTATAAATCAACATAAAACGGGTAACCTCGTGCTTTAGCTTTTTAAATTGTTCAATTTGATTCTCGGGGGTCATAATCCATTTCTCCTCTTGTAGCGATTCTCTATATTTATCATAGCCAATCCACTAGTGAAATTCAAATTCAGTGGATTTCACTTATTAATTTAGAGAAGACAGCAAGATTAACATACAGCCCTTTTTCAAACTCATGTTGTCTTAAGAATACGCTTGAACTCTTTTCTAGTTAAGCTGTTTCCACTTTTGTTCTAGCGTCTGGGGAATATAACCCTCCAGTAACGTTAAGAGCTCCAGCGGCTCATCTGATAGGTTTAGCAGACTGAGATGTGAAGCATTAGAAAATCCCTCATTAATGCTATGTTGAATTAGATTCATCAGAGGGTCAAAATAATGCCTGATATTTAGAACACCCACCGGTTTCTTATGGATACCAATTTGTGACCAGCACAAAACCTCAAACAGCTCTTCATACGTCCCAAAACCACCGGGTAATGCAATAAAACCATCCGCCAATTCTCCCATTTTTGCTTTACGTCCATGCATATCGTCTACTTCTATCAACTGCGTTAATTCTCTATGTACCATCTCTCCATTAAACAACCCTCTAGGCATAACCCCGATCACCTCACCTCCACCTTTCAACACAGCATTGGCGACTTCACCCATTAATCCGATCCTTGACCCCCCGTAAATTAAGCGATAATTATTCATCGCCATGTAGTTTCCAAGTTCAACAGCTTTATCCTTATATTCCTCATGTACCCCTAAATTCGATCCTGCAAAAACGCAAATTGATTTCAAATCCTCATCCCCAAACTATATATTGATAATATCCGACATCTAATATACTATATGTTGGTGAATAAATCATGTTAAAGATTAAGGAGTGCTACATAATATGGAGATCAATGAAGTGCAGAAATGGATAAAAAGCTTTTATGGGCAAAGAGGCTGGGCCGATTACGGTCCTTTTATAAGGGTTGGATTTCTTATGGAAGAAACCGGTGAGGTTGCACGGGCAGTACGGTCCTATGAAATCGGAAGAGATCGTCCAGATGAATCTACCCCTCCACCAGAGCAACTGAGAAACGACTTGATTGAGGAAATCGGAGATGTGCTAGGAAATATCGCATTGTTAGCCGATTTGTATGGCATCACTTTAGAAGAGGCATTTACTGCGCATAGAGAAAAATTAGTGAAACGATTTAATTCCTAAGTAGAGCACAACATTTTAAAGGTGATCATTGTGTTATATATGAGAGGAGGGAACTCATGAAGGAGCCCTTGCCGCGAACCAATGAGGAAATCACCGGTATCTATCAAAGACACTTCGAAACAATCTACCGGGTCAGTTATATGTTCCTGAAAAATGTATCCGACACAGAGGATGCTGTTCAGTCTGTTTTTATGAAGCTGATTCAGTCTGCACCGGCCTTTGCAAACGACGAGCATGAAAAAGCATGGCTGATCGTAACCGCCCAAAATCATTGCAAAAACATCCTAAAATACTGGTGGAAACGAAAAAGGTCGAGCCTTGAGCAAGTATCAGAATCTTCTGCGTTACTGGAACAGACCTCCGATGAAACATTAGAGTCGCTGCTTGCGCTGCCGAACAAGTACAAAATTGTGTTGTATCTTTTTTACTATGAAGGATATTCCAGCAAAGAAATTGCTCTTCTCCTCGGCTTAAAGGACAGTACATTACGTTCACAGCTGAGAAACGGCCGCAAGCGGTTAAGGCTCAATCTTATAGGAGGTCAATGCCATGAAGACAGAACAATTGAACAATTCCATTGAAACCCTAACACCAAGTACAGCGCAAAAAGATAAAATACTACATAAGCTTTTGCTACAAAAGCAACTTGAAGAACAATTTGCTGCTCAGAGAAACTTAGGAACATCAACACGAAAAAAGCTTAAATTAACAGCTACTGCAGCCGCACTCGCATTAGGCCTGTTAGCAGGTGGCATTGCCCTTATAGGTACTTCCAAGCAGCCCTCATTTAGTATGGTCGCTTACGCAGCAGGGATAGAAGAACCTCGTGTTGCCTCTCCTGATGAGATTAGAATTGAGATGGCTGACGATGCCCAGATCGAATTACCTTTTGGAATGCTCAAACGAAACCAAGCCATACCACAGGATGACGGCAGTACTACATACAATACTTATATAGAGGGCAACAGTTATTTTACTATATCAGGAAAGGGAATTAAGTCCGTTACTTACACCAGCAAGCTTGGAGAATTACTCTACATAGACACCATAATGCAGAATCAAGATCCCAGTTATATTAAAGCCAAAGCGAACAGTAAAACTGCGACAGGATTCAATGTAATGTTACTCCCCTCCTATAGACCTTATGAACAGATCGGAAACAAAGTAACCGCCGATTATTATGAGGAACTAGGAGATAAGTCATTCGGGGTGGAATGGAGGCCGTGGTATGTCTCAATGAAAATGGCTGAGGATATCACTGTTAATCCTGCCGACTTCCCACAGGAAAATATAACGGTAACAGTTACCTTTACGAATGGAAAGACCGCTGTTAAAAATCTATTGTTGTCCTTTGAATCGGATGGCACCTTGATCGCGAAAGTAATTGAAAGAAAATAAAAGTAATGGAAATTCCTAAGAGTAGAAAAAGGGCTACAATCGGCATCACCGAATTGTAACCCTTTTTTATCTATTTAAACCTCGTTAAGCTTTACCGCCTAGAGTATGATTCGAAATAGCTTTAATTATGGTTTCCCAATCATCAGGGTGAACTTCGTGACCCGTTCCTTCTAGGGTAAGTAGTGACACATTAGGAATTTCTTCGGCAAGCGCCAAGCCATGCTCTAAAGGAAGTACGCTGTCTTCTGTACCGTGAATAACTAATGTAGAAACTACGATATTTTTCGCCTTACCTTCGTAGTCATCTACCCCTGTTAGAAGAGCATGATTAAACATGCTAAGTAAGTTGTTTGCACGTTTTATTTCCATCCTAACTTGTTTATACGCTCTTTTCTCATCGAATTTATGTTTTGAACCACAAAGTATGCTCGAACCGGAAACCAAGTAATCTGCTACCGCTTCTTCATCTGACCAATCCAGAGTAGCTCCACCCGCATGAAAAGCGAGAATCCTCTCATCCATTGGAGGCAAGTTCCGCTCATTATCATCAGATTCAAAAATACTAGATGCGATCAATGTTAAGGTTAGAACTTTCTGAGGATGGCGAATAGCAAGAACTTGTGCAATCATACCCCCTAAGGACATCCCAACGATATTTGCCTGTTCTATATTATAAGCGTCAAGTAACCCAGCAGCATCATCGGCCATATCAAGCACTGTATAATTGGAACTCCCAGGTTCATAAACAACAGAACGTCCCACATCCCGATTATCATACCTTATAACATATCGTCCTGTATCTGCTAATCGTTGACAAAACTCCTCATCCCAATAAACCATAGAACATGTGGCACCCATAATCAGTAATATTGCAGGATTGCTGGAGTCTCCAAAACTCTCCGAACATAGTTCAATACCGTTTACTTTAAATATCTTTTCGCTCATTGTTAATCCTCATTTCATTCGAATTTGGTAATCAAAGATTGCACACTTAAATAAGACCGGTCACATTTTAAAATAAATGGATGATGGTATCATTGAATTGTACCTCGATTTAACGCAAACGAATGAACTTGATAATCACGATAAGCACTCTCCTATTCGTTACTATGGGTTTTGAACCCAGTTTCGATTATAACACAAAAAGACTATCTCCCGATCTTAGCGACCAAGGGGATAGCCTAATTGGGTAACGAAATTATTCATTAAATAAATACTTCTTCAACAGTCAAATTACGCTCCTTGGATAAATCCCTAAACGTAGTTTCATCTACTTTCACTAACGGCTTAAAAATATCCAAAGGATTATTCATAATAATCGTACCTTGCTCTCCATTGCTAAGCTGAACATTTTTACCTACAAAGTTCGGCAATAAATGTCCAATCAAAGCTTGTACCGCATTTCCATTCAGTTTACCAAAGCCTAGCTCATGCACCTTGCGCAGAACGGTTATTAGCCCCTGTTTTGGTTGATTCGCTCTTGTTGAGGTCATCCCAACGTAAGCATTAGCGACAGCCACGATCAGTGTATACGGGTGCAGGTCCGTCTTACGAAGCATATTAGGATAACCTGTCCCATCCTCAAATTCATGATGCTGAAGCGCCACCAGTGCAGTCTTCTCGTCATTCATAGATTTAAGAATAATATCGTATCCATATGTAGTATGACGTTTTAGTTCTTCCGTTTCCTCAGAGGTTAAGTTTCCTGCCTTATTCAAGATAGAAGGGTCGATCTGGCTTTTTCCTATGTCGTGTAGATACCCAGCCCGGCTAATCTCGTAGCGTTCTTCTTTGGTATAACCTAACCAAGTCGCTATGTAAAAAGATAACAGTCCGACCTGCAAAGAATGATTGTATGTACCAACGTCCTCCCGCTCAAGCAACAGTAATAAGGACACTACATCCTTATGCTCATCCATTTTTTCCAGCAAGGGCTGCAGCGTAAGATCTACATCTGACTGCGTGAAACTGCCCTTGCTGAGTGCTTCTAGAAAAATAGACTCATAGTTTTGGATCACAAGATCAAAATTCCCATTCAGACTTTGCTCCAAATTCATCCCTTCATTATCCATCGCTATGCTGCGAGGTTCAATATCGACATAATCGATACGATGTCTCATCAGGAGGGTGATTTCTTCTTTGTAGACAATGGTCCCCTTCGGGAGCACATGTAGGCCAACACTATTGAAAGTGTCCATCATAAGACAATCGCCATGTTTTAGATCTGTGACATGAGCTTTCAAAATTCAGCACCCTTCCTATGTATAGGTATATTTTACCTTAAGGATAGCTAAATTCTTCCAAAGTCACAATATGGTTAAAGTCTCATTAACACTCATAATTAGTTCAAAAGACCCCTGCGACTTCACCTAAAAAGGAATACTAAAGTCCGCGATCACTTTTCCGATCAACTGATCCTTCGCTACAAAAGGAGTAGCCCAAAGATGAGCATCATAGCTTATATTCCGGTTATCTCCGAGAAAAAAGTAATGGTCCGCCGGAACCGTAACGGGTCCAAAAGTATAGTCCATCCGCTCATTAAGATAGGGCTCATTGATCTCCGCTCCGTTTCTGTAAAGTGCTCCATCTTTAATTTCAATGGTATCGCCTGGTAGCCCTATCAACCGCTTCACATATCTTTTATTCTCATCGCCTGCTACCGGCGGCGTAAACACAACGATATCTCCATGATCAAGTGTGGTCATCCATAACATTTTTTCAACGATTAGTCGGTCATTAATTTCAATTGTAGGGATCATAGAGCCCGTGGGAACCTTCATGGCTTCAGCAACATAAGTTCTTACAAACAAAGAAATGACCACTGCGATAGCAATACTAGGCAAATATTGTTTGATAAATTTCAACATAATCGCTCACCTCATATTCATTTTATATACTCTTTGTTCGGTGCTGCAGCTTTTTTTCGCTCATTCATATTCAGTTCATATTGTCGTCATGTAGGGTTCACCTTCATCGGGTAAGCTTTCTTTGGCGAGTCTTTAGGATAGCCAGAATAACTGATGAGGACAGGTGAAGATACGCGTGAAACCAAAGGAAGAAGCTACGAAAAAAAGGATGAATAAGCCGCTTCGAATTACACTTCTTTCCTTAGGGGCTTTAGCTACCGCAATAGTACTTTTTCTAGTGACTGTTTTTGTCGCTAATATTTTCTTCAATAAATCGGACCAAGCTAGAATACAACCTTATGCCGGGACTTGATTTTAAGCTGCTAATAGATGAACTATCTCCATTTTACATAGTTGTCGTGATCGAGCCTTTCGGTTATGGATTAAGTGATAGAACTGAAAAAGAACGAACCACGGAAAATATTGTAAGTGAAATACATGAAGCTGTAAAGCAGCTTATGATTGACCGTTATATTCTAATGGCACACTCTATTTCCGGTATGTACAGTATGAATTATGTGAACAAATATCCAAACGAAGTGAGCGCATTTGTCGGGATTGATAACAGTATTGCAACGAAAGACAGGATAGATGTTAAAATACCAACAGGAAAATTAAAACTACTTAGAAAATCAGGCTTGGGCAGATTGGTATTGAAATCAAGTGGAAACCCCTATGCTGGATTGCCGTTTGATGATGAAACTAAAGAACAATTGAGATTGTTTACGCTTAGAAACACTTATAATTACACTCACTTAAATGAAATGGGACATAGGTCTTCTAATTATAAAAGGGCTCTAAATTCAACTTTTCCAAAGGATATTCCCCTTTTGCTCTTTGTACAAGGGGATGATACTCTCTTAAAAGATTGGATATCATTGCATGAAGAGCAAGTCAAAAATTCCGTACAAGGAAAATTGGTAAAACTTGATACAGGACATTATCTGCACCATACCAAATCAAAAGAAATCGCCGAAAATTTTAAGACATTTATGAAAGAAATAAAATAAGTATAGATTGTATCGCTCAGATTGTCTAAACCGTTTCACCTATTCTCCATGCTGCTGCATCATGTGCAAGCTTCCTTGCATTTCATGACGCAGTATTTTTTCTTATTCATACTTCGTTTATATTTACGTACCTTCACTTCTCAAACCGCTCAATGATTCGATTCATTTCCCCATCAACATCAATCAAAGTATTCTTAGGAATATGAATGACTATCAAACCACCAAAGATTTGTTCACATTTCCCTTCATTATCCGTGATCCGTTGTTTAAAAGCAGAAATGGCTGCTGAATCAACAGCTTCTTTACTGAGGAGCCAGGCGTACCTTCTAAAATGAGATTTCTGTACCGTTTCCTGATAATAAAAGATTCCTTGTTCTTCCTTCACTCGTATAATATCACCCATTGTAACACCTGGATTAAAAATCGGCGTCTCTTCGATGCGGTATTTATCTTTACCAACTGGAGTTACATCAAGGATTTCAATTTCACGGCCTGCTGGATCGAAACAAATATGCAGTCCTGACGAATCTAGCATCGGCACACCTCAATTCTTATCAAAGTCTGATCTTGATGATTCTAAATAACACAAAACACAATAAATACATTAAGCTTGTAACCCCAAACAATCTGAAGATACCTGGCGTCAAAAACATATACAAACTGTAGGGAAAACTCCAAATAAAGGCGAGGAGCATGAGAAGACTTCTGTTTAAAGAGATGCCTATCGCTAGTAATCCGGCCGGCAACACCAGCATTAGCATACTCATTATAATACTGGATTGATTCGTTACCTCAGCATAAGGATTAATGAATATAAATATAAACCATAAAAAAACGGTCATCAAACTGGATACATATCCAATGAGTTTAATGATTGTTAAGTTTATGGATTGCTCCATTCCATCACCTCAATTCTTTCGCAATAATTCTCTCCAGCCATTTCCACGGGAGCAGCGTTTTGCCTAAGATCAAGATCCGGGTGCCTTTGCCGATAGGGTACCGAAGCCTTGGTGACTTCATTTCAGTAATACGACCGATAAGATCTGCGACTTGACTTGGATCTGGTGCAGTTTCAGCGGTATGTTTGGAATATCGTAGCACTGCATCCAGACGTTTTCTGTAAGGAGAATTCTCGCTTCGACGGATTTGTCCTATTCCCTTTCCCCAAATCGGGGTACGGAAAGAGCCAGGTTCAATTAATACTACACGTATTCCATAAGGAGACATTTCATGACGCAGACTTTCACTGAATCCTTCTACTGCAAATTTGGAAGCTGCATATGGAGCATACCCCGGAAACCCGGACAACCCGCTTATGCTCCCCACGTTAATAATCGTACCACTTCTCTGTTCTCGCATCACTGGCAGCACAGCTTTTGTCACCGCCACTAATCCGAAAAAATTCGTCTCCATTTGCTGGCGCCATTCCTCCATAGTTATCTCTTCTATGAAGCCGCCTATAGCAAAACCTGCATTATTAACCAGAACATCAATTCTTCCAAATGTATCATGCACTGAGGATATAGTCGCTTCTATAGAATCACTATCAGTTACATCCATAGTCATGAAATGAAGCTGCTTTAAGAGTCCTGCTTGCTCTGCCTGCTGTTCGAGCTCACCTTTACGACTCAAATCGCGCATGGTTGCTACAACTTTGAATCCCTGTCCAGCTAGTTTGAGGGCTGTGAGCAGTCCAAATCCACTAGAGGTTCCGGTTATTAAGGCCACTCGATCCTGCATTCGATCTAGATGTGAATTCATATTTAACTCTCCTTATGTTTCATTATTCCAAAAAGCAAACTAATGTTCTATTTAAGGGTTGACTATCCATTAATTTCAAGTTATAGTGATTGCATCATTTATATTCTGTGCGGGAGAAGCACCTCGCAAGACAGGCAATCATGCCTATCTTGGAGGTGCTTTTTTGCACACATAAACTAATTAAGGAGCTGAAACGATTGATAATTCACAAATTTAGTTGTTTTAAAAGGTTCGTCCAATTCATCCTTGTAGTAGCTCTCCTCATTAGCAACCTTCCGATGGCTGCTGCAGGTACAGATTGGGATTCTGCGTTAAATGACATTAACGGTCTCCATGGTAATTATACCTCTCTTCAAGCTGCCCTCAAGTCTGATAGCTCAAAAATCCAGATGCTGCGCAAGCAGAACAATGAAACACTGAAATCTATTCACACAGTCATAGAATCAACAGATCAGGCTCTGCTGAGTCGGTTATCTTCTGAAGCCACAACTGTTCAAAAGAAGCACGCTCCCCTCCTGGAACAATACAGTACACTCAGTAAGCAATCTGCTGCAGCGAAGAAAGCTAAAGACTTTAAGACCGCCACTCTCCTTGACCTGAGACGCAATAAGCTCAAGGCTGCGGTAACCATCGCCAGAACTGAAATCAAGGCAAAGACAGACGCGTTGGCAACCGCTCGTAAGCAAACCGCTACTAAGCTCAAACCTATCAAAGATGCGCTGGCACCGATCACAGCTTTGAAGAAGCAAATTACCGCCGAGAGTAAAAATATCACTGCAGCACAGAAAGTTCGATCAGAAGCAGATAAACACTACAAATCGGCTGTAAAACAAGGAGATGCGATTATAGCAGCAACAGAATTGAGAGCATCCTATGATCAAATGATACGAGTTCATGCCATGCAGCAAAATATTTACAGCTGGGAGCAGAAGATAGCACTAGCTTTGCGCGCGGCAGAATCTAAGCTTCCATAAGTAGACCGGTTCGCCATTCCTTAAATCAGTTTTACCAGTAAACTGATGAATCCGGCTGCGGGCTCGATCAGCAATTGGGCTAGCAATGTCCCTAGAAATCTGGAGCCCATCAAGAAGACATATATTTTTCCAAGCTGGTTGCGATATTCTATATTTTCAGTAGCCTTATGAGTAATAAGACCAAGCTGCGGGTCGATAAATACGGTGAGCAATATGGTTGCTAATCCGTTAATTAGTCCAGAAGCTTGAGAGGCAGTAGTGCTGAATTCAGGAACTAACTTGGCAGCATACAGAGAAGCCAATACACCGACCGTATAGAATGCTGTAACAAAAACATTCATGACAATAAACCGTTTAGGAATTCCCAGGTATCTGAAGTTATATAGATTCACTTTTGGTTTTCTTATGTATTTTCTTGTATTCTTTAACTGCCCAATGGTTACGCTCGTAAGCAGCTTGGGAATAGAACCTTCGATCTCAAGCTTAGATATGATTCTACCAAAAAGACCCACAAAGGTAGGAAACACGGCAATTGCAATTAAAGTGCCTAATGATGAAGCTAACAGAATAATTCTCAAATAATTAATAAGCGGAAAATCAGGATGCAATTTGGCGTAGTCTACGAATTTAGCCGTCAGTGGAGCTTGAATCATGTTTGCGGTTCTTGACACGAGAACAATAATGCCTGTCAGAGACAAAGCAATAGCTATTTTATTCAGCTTCACTCCGGCGTATCTTACCGAATACGATAAGGTTTCTGCGGTATGAATAATCATTGTAAGCAAGCATACTACAATCAAACTATTAACCATTTGTAGGTTCATCTCCAATGAGAAAGCTATTTATCTACTCGATACTGTTTTGGGTGAAAGTATTGATCCAATCCATAAGAAAGTAAAATTCCAACGCCATATCTAACAAGGTCAACCCATAGGAACCCTTTTCCGAGAATTAATCCACCGAGTACAGTGGCCCGGATGCTATTGATCCACTCCGCTTGATATAGCTGGCTGAATTCTATGCCGAAGCTAAACATCAGACTCCACATAAAAGCAATCCATAGCTTCCTGTTCACTAGTAGTACGCGAAACATAAAGTAAACCATGCTGCCCCAAAGTGCGTCTCCAAAATGTCTCGATACAAACAAAGGCAGATGTTCCGAGAATACTCTAGAGCTTAAACCCAGTGCAATAACAATTAGGCAGATGCATCCATAAAAAAGTCTTTCTTTCAGAGCATTAACTCTCATTTTCATCCTCTATCCAGCGTCTGACTTGAAGTTTATGCTTGCGATAATATTAATGATCACAATATAAAACGGATAAATAATCATGGCCCCTATTATGATCAGTCCAGTTACCGGTGCTGGTTTATCCGCAGCTTCTGTAATTGGGAACCATATTGCAAATAAATTAACGAACAGAAACAAATAGGGATACCACAGGATCGCAGTGAAATATTTGGATTTTTTACCGTTCAAATATTTTTTTGTAATCCAAACAAACCCTATAGAAGAAAATATAAATAATACAAGCATGAAGATAAGCAGCAAGTTATCCACTTTACCCAGCTCCAAGCCCGAAATTCTACTGATTCGATAAATATTCACTAGTAGCCCTATGACGACAAACAACATAAAGGCATAAAATGCGCTTAATACATTGAGCTTAATAAAATATCTCATTTACTCAGCGCTTCGGGATTCCACATTCGTTCCACACTAGTAAGCTCTAATTCATCAAATTCCAACTTATAAATATCTGGTTTGGAAGTCTGTTCAAAGAACTCATAACCATACTCTTTATTGAAGTAATTCAGGATAATGGTCATGATATTCCCGTGCGTACCAAGTGCGATTTTACTGCCTTTATTTTGCCGGATCAATTCTTTTATGATTGGAATCGCACGCTCTTGAGCTTCCTGAGTACTCTCTCCATCCGGCATTTTATATTGTAAGTCTGTGAATGAGGTCCGTATTCCCTGAAGATATTCTTGTTCACTGATCTCAAACTCCATGCTTGCGATAGCTCTTTCTCTAAGCTCCTCATATAGCTCAATCTCATGATCCGAAGCCTCAGCCAAATACTTAACCGTATCTATGGCTCGTCTATAAGGACTGGAGATAAAATGTGTGATCTCCTCCTCCGCCAATATTTCTTTAATTCTATAAGCATCCTCATGCCCTTTATCAGATAATCCTCGTTCCCTTTCATCTCCAAGCACAAAAGGTGATACTGCGTGCCTAATCATATAAATAAAAGTCTTCATGAGTAACTCCTCTCCTGCTTATTCAAATATCGTTTTTGCTGCCTCACGGTCTTTCTTGAAAATCTCCACTGGATAGGGAATGGCCATCTCGGGCAGCTCACTCTCTTTAAAGAACTTAAATTCTTCGACTTCTCCATCCATTGCTCTCAGTGTTCCACGGATGATAGAACACTCAAATACGATGACTGTATATTCCACCTGGTCTCCATTGTTATATTCGTATCTATATTTCCCTCCACCAAAAACCCCAAGAATGGAAGTAGGATTTACCATTAATCCAGTCTCTTCATATACTTCTCTGCGCAAAGTTCTTCCCGGACGTTCCCCTGGCTCGATGGCTCCTGCTGGCAATCCCCACAAGGACTCTTCAGGTTTGCGAATAAATAGAATATCATCTTCTTTATTTCTTATTACTGCAGCTACGGAGGGCATCATTAATAACTCTGATCCCACTTTTCCTCGGATCTCCTGATAATACTCAGACATCGGCACGCTATTCATCCATCCTTTCACACCGTTTAGTAGAACATCATCCTATTTTCCTCCAGCTTCCCAAAAACCCACATTATGTATATATTAGACATCTCTGTGATGGAATCCTTTAGATTCGGCAATATGCTTAGCGTGGAACAAAAAAAGCTTCCGAACGGCTCAATAGTTTCTGAGGTCCGGAAGCAGTTACAATGAGGTGAGACTTTGAACTTAATGTTTCCCTTTGTAGCCGGCAAGCTGTACGATCATAATGACAAGAACGAGCAATGAAATGAGCTGATCAATACTCATCTGCGTCCGCCTCCAATCCCAAATAAAGGATGGCTCTTCGGACGGCAATTCCTCTCCCAAGGACACTGCTTCGTTTCCCTTATACACATTATGTAGCATGAGTTCCATTTATGACTTTAAGAATGACTTACCCATCCATCCGGGCTAGTTCTTTCTCCACTTCATCTAGTTGATCTTCACCGAACACCTTAAACCCATTCTGCCGTAATAACTCCGTAGTTGTACCTTCTCCTGACATCTTCGTATCCATAAATGTTCCATCATAAATATACAGACTACCACAAGAAGGACTATCCTGTTTCAAAATCGCTAACGCAACTTGATGTTCTGTAGCCAGCTTCAGCGTTGCTTGAGCACCTTTCATAAAGGGTTCTGTAACATCTGCACCTGCACCCGTCACTACCCGCTCACCTTGCCGCTGAGCATCGGGGCGAGGCGTTGGTAACCCACCGACTACCTCAGGACAAATATGGACAAAACGTCCTTCCTCATACCACTTCAGGAAACGGGCATCTAGACACGGCACATCACCATTATCATAACGTACTTTATGTCCTAACAGACATGCGCTTACTAGAATCTTCCCTGTCATCGTTATCTCCACCAGTCCGTCTAGTATTTAATATATGGCTATATTATTTACGACACAAAACTGATATGCAAGATTGAGAGGCTTGTCCTTGAAATGTTTGTGCTTCATACACAAAAGAATGCTCACAATGTCCATATAGAACTCATTTTAATCTTGATATTGGGGGCTCTTTTCACTCCGATACCGACTCCAGCAAGTCCACAATAAATCCGCCATAAGGTAAAGACCCGCCAAAGGAAATATAATTGCCCAAACATTTTGGACAAGAGAATATAAACGCTCCATAAATGGCTGAATCCCATACACACAAGCTACCGATAACGCCCACCAATATAGAGAGAAACGAAGGCAAATATGCCCTTGCAGTTGATAAGACATTTCTGAATAATCCCACCATTGCTTTTGAAACACGCTCTTCAGCAACCAACCACTTATATATTCAACAGCTGAAGGAATGACTAACGCTAGAAGGAGGAACATCGGGAAAGGCAGAGTTAAGTCTCTGGCAATCAGTAGAAGCAGTGGTGCGAATCCATACATGGGCTTAAAGGGACCTTTTAGAAACCCCTCTTTGCGAAAGCTTCCATTGCTATATAAGTTATATGTACCTTCCAATACCCAACCTAAAAAAGAGTAGACCATAAAATAAAAAAAATACTGACCCACCACTGCCATCGCAGTATCTCCGCTTGAAGAAAATATAGAAGTCATCATGTTTATACACCGCTCCTTGTTGTCATTATTTTCTTAAATATCCATCCGGCCCTATTATGCCTTAATCCTTCAGAAGATATGCACGCAAAAAAGACATAACCCAAGGGTTATGTCTTCATTACAAAATATAAAGAGTGAAGCGGATTCTCTATCCTTCCACGCTTATGGTTTAAGCTGTTCTTCAGGATTCTGAGCCGGTATCAGCGGCTGATTGTTGTCTTGTTTCTTTAACGTATCCGTCGTAATTTCACTACGCACGCCAAAGTTTGAACCATACTTTTTCTCAAAGTTGCCTGCTAGCGCCTCACCGCGTTTTTGCCGATATCGGCTGTTCTCATTCCGACTACGCATTTCATTTCCTCCCTGCTACAAGAATGGCTGAGATCTGTGAAATTTGCGAAAATGCTACTAAGAACTTGGAGAAAACTCTCTGATGAGGTTGTACCTGAATTCATTATACAATAATTGCTAAAATGATCTCAAGAAAAACAGACTGCCCAATGAAGGACAGCCTGTCTTCCGAATCATTTAGTCCAAATCGTTAGGAAGCGGATCAGGATGCGAGGACTCTGCAGGCTTGGCTACCCAATCGTCTGCTTCTGGCTCGATGTCCACACCATTCTCCATCTTCTTAATTTCAGCTAATGAATCGCCGTCTTTATTTTCCTTGTTGCGGATTTCCGCTTCATCTTGAGAATAATCTGACATGTGAAATCCTCCTCAGGTGCTTTGCTTTATTTGTTCCTTAGTTATAGTTACCCGATGGAGTGTTTTGCAAACATAGTAACGATGAATGAATTTAAGGGTACATGATCCAAGCTACCAGCGGACCGATACATGAACCGACAATAGCACAAACGGTCATCGCTACGGAGCTCATTGAAACTGACTTTTCACCGTATTCCAGCGCCTTTGCAGTTCCTAGCGCATGAGAGCCAGTACCTAAACCGATTCCAATGCCGATCTCACTTCTTATCTTAAACAGCTTTATGATGAAAGGACCACCAATCGCGCCCGTAAATCCGGCAATCATTACAAATACAGAAGTTAGCGAAGAATCCCCACCTAAACCATTTGAGATCTGTATCGCTACAGGCGTTGTGATGGATTTTGGCAATATGGACAGAACATACATTTCAGAGAATCCTAGGCCAGCCGCTAAAAGCAAACCACTAAACATCCCTAATAACAGACCTACAATCGCCCCCCCAAGGATGGCCGGGAGGTTCTCCACTAATACATTACGTTGCTTATACAATGGGTAAGCTAGCGCTACAACAGCTGGACCGAGCAGCTTATTAATCCACTGACCGCCTATCATATATGTATCATATGGAATATTAAAATATAAAAGTATGGCTACAACAAGGGCTGTTGCTGTTAACGCGGGAATCAGTACAGGAAAGCGAAAACGTCTATATATTACGGACATCATCAAATAAATAGCAACATTAAGCAGGACAATTCCTGTCGCGATAAAAAACATTATATTTCCTTCCCCTCTTTGCCTAAGCTCTTGCTGCTCCAGCCCGCTCTGCTCTTGCCTTTCAAGGTTGAAAGCCATTGACTGGTATGTGCTGCCGCTGCAATTGTGAGGACGCTGCTAACGATAAGAATCAGGATTAATAGCAAACCTCTTCCACTGAAAATATCCATATGCTTCACGATCCCAGCCGTCGCTGGAATAAAAAATAACGGAAGGTAAGCTAATATTGTTGTTGCACCCTCTTCAATCCATTTCACAGGTACGATCTTGAATAACAATAAAACAAAGAGCAGCAGTAATCCGACGATACTCCCAGAAACGGGGAGATGCAGCTGCTTTTGCAGAAAGTCTCCAGCCAAATAGAATAAATAAAGCACGAACACTTGAATAATAATGCGAATGATTTTCATGATGCAGGATCCCTTCATTATTAAATTAACTCGGTAAAGCTTAAAAATAGGTCACCTTAATAAGAGTATCAGAGTTTTCATGAAAATTTCAATTACTTTTCGAATCTTGTAAGAAATAAACAAAAATAACCTGCATGATCTCCAGAACGCCGGAGACTTTGCAGGTTAGGTCTGTTCATTATGCAGCTCAAGAATGAGATTCCAGCTTAATTAAACCCACTGAACGACTTGCTCAGCGACTTGTCTTGTTTTGCCACGTGGTTCATTTAAACGATATCCAAAGGCTACCATACAGGAGATTCCGAAATGCTCAGCATCCATAATCCCCTCTTCTGCAAGGAGCTGCTCAATCTTTGTTTTATCAAAACCTTCCATTGGGCAAGAATCGATTCCGATTAAAGCCGCTGATGTCATCATATTACCAAGGGCTATATAACTCTGCCGGCAGCTCCATTCGAACATTGCACGTTCATTCTCCATCAATCCGAAATCAACCTTCAAGAACTTATCGTACATATTACCTTTCCCTTCCCTCACTTCTGGAGGTAGCTCCTGCACATGCTCCATGACCCCTTTAATATAATCTGAATCAGCAGCCATATCTTTAGGAAGACGTGAAAGAATCAATACAAAATGACTTGCGGTTGGCAATTGCTTTTGTGCTCCCCAAGCATAAGCACGTAATTTCTCGCGAATTTCTGGACTTTGTACTACGATAAAACGCCAAGGCTCGAATCCGAATGAACTTGGTGACAGACGTCCTGTTTCTAGAATAAACTGAAAGTCTGACTCACTTATTTTTTTATGACTATCAAATTCTTTAGTTGCATGTCTGAACTGGTAGGCAGACAGGATTTCATTCTTGTTTAAAGACAAAGTATCCATGAGTCACACTCCCTTTACTTGGTTAGAATCGACGACCATTTGACTGTTTGCCGATCACATGCTTAATATTAGAATATATATTACTTCTTTAAAAGTACGCACATTAATGTTATGTAGTATACAAAATGATACCATGGGAGTTGAGCGGCAATGCGTGACCGAAAAGGTGGCTTTGGAAATTACCCTAACAGCAATAAGGAAGCTTGCCCTGTGGAATTTACGCTTGATGTTATAGGAGGGAAATGGAAGGGCATTCTTATCTATCACTTGATCGATGGAACGAAACGTTTTAACGAATTCCGCCGAATCTGCCCAGGCATTACTCAACGTATGCTGACCCTGCAGCTTAGAGAGCTGGAAGAAGATGGGGTTGTTCACCGCGAGGTCTACCATCAGGTTCCCCCGAAAGTTGAATACTCGTTAACTGAATTTGGTGAGACACTCATTCCCATTATTAAACTCATGAAAGACTGGGGCGAGGTTTACAAAACAAAACAGCTTCCCATAGAAAGCTGTCCTGAAGGTACAGATATTACGGTGTAGCTCACAGCTGCACCTTTTATTTTCCATCATTAAAAAACGCTTCGGCCTTTTCCTTATGTTCGTTGGTTACCTGACCGGATATCGCTTTAATACCAGCTGCAATGATCGCTGCATCATCTGTAAATCCAAGGCCGAGAATCGCATCTGGTATCGCATCTATAGGGGAAATAAAATAAGCCAATGCACCGAAAGCAATTCCTTTTGCCCACAAAGGGGTCTTCGCATCGACGGCACAATAATACATCGCGATAGCATCTTTAGTAAATGGAATCTTACCTGCGAACTTTTTAGTTTTTGTCCAAAAATTCCGAGTTACCAATTCCTCATTTTTTTTGCTGTATGGAAACCTCTCTGCTGTGAGCTCCGCTGTGTTCATGTCATCATCTTTCTTCATTAAATTGTCCCTCCGCAAGGTTCATATGAAGTACATACTGTCAGTATACCCTCAGCTATAATATATATCTCTTAAATAAACTATAGCTTGTTCTATGAAACTTACACAATATCATTTGATTTCTTTAATTTTATTCAAATCACTGCTGCATAACGCTTCAAGATTATTAAAGATTCGCTCGGCATCCCAATCCCACCACTTAATCCCTTCAAGATATTCGATCAATTCAGCATCAAAGCGTTGTCTAATCACTTTACAGGGATTTCCTCCAGCCACACTATAAGCCGGGATATCTTTCACAACCGTTGAATTAGCCGCGATAACCGCTCCATTTCCAATATGTACACCAGGCATAACCGTAACATTCTGCCCAATCCACACATCGTTACCGATCACTGTATCTCCTTTATAAGGTAGATCTGATAGTTCTGGAACTGCATGCTCCCACCCATTAGCCATAATATTAAAAGGATAGGTCGTAACCGAATTCATTCGATGGTTCGCACCGTTCATGATAAATTCAACGCCTTTGGCAATCGCGCAGAACTTCCCGATAATAAGCTTATCGCCAATAAAATCATAATGATGCGTCACATGCTCCTCAAACTTTTCCGGACCGTCTATATCATCATAATACGTATAATCGCCAACCAGAATATTGTTTCTAGTAATCACATTTTTGATGTAACAGATGCTTTTGATCTGTTCATTTGGATAGAGTGCATTCGGATTCGGTCCATATTTCTCCATAGTAACGCCTCTCTCTCTTTTTGATAAAACATAGCAGAGATCGGAAGCCTTTTCAAATAAGTACGAATCATGAACATAAAAAGCGGCTACCGTGTGGTAACCGCCATTACAACTACTTTATCGCTTCGATAAAACCTCTACTTCATATTGCTTCACATCGCTCAGCCAACTTTCACGGACAGGCACACCATGCGTCGCACAATAATAATCCCAAACAGCTCCGAATGGATAAGATTTCAATTCCTCCACAAGTGCAAGTCTCGTAGTATAATCCCCATCCAGTTCAATTTGCTTCAATAGCTCTATCGGTTCCAGCATTGCACGTAACAAGGCTTTGATAGTGTTCCGTGTTCCGATCACCCAAGCAGCAATATGATTAATACTTCCGTCAAAGAAATCAAGTCCGATATGAGTCCTGTCTAGAAATTGACCTCTAACTAGTTCACGGGCAATCTCTAGCAGTTCATCATCCATTGTCACCACATGATCACTATCCCAGCGTACTGGGCGGCTAACATGCAGCAGCAATTGATCACCAAACAGCAGCCAAGACGATAGTTTGTTCGAAATGGTCTCGGTCGGATGGAAATGCCCAGCATCAAAGCAAAACGCTTTGCCCCGGCTTAGCGCATACCCCATATAAAATTCATGCGAGCCCACCACATAACTTTCTGAGCCAATTCCAAACAGCTTACTTTCTACTGCATCAATGTTATATTGCGGATCGATCTCCTCGCTGAAAATCTCATCCAGTGATTGCTGAAGTCGTACCCTCGGCGATAGACGGTCGATCGGTGTATCTTTATATCCATCTGGAACCCAGAAATTAGTCACACAAGGCTGACCTAGCGCCTGCCCGAAAGATTCTGAGATTCGGCGTGCAGCCTTGCAATGAGAAATCCAGAAGTTGCGTATTTCAGGATCCGGGTGGCTTAGTGTGAAGCCATCATTAGCTTTTTCATGAGAGAAGCAAGTGGGATTGAAATCTAATCCAAGTCCCTGCTCCTTAGCCCAGTTCACCCATCTTTCAAAATGCTTAGGCTCTAGCGCATCAAGATCTACTGTCTCTTTCGTATCGGCATAAATAGCATGTAGATTAACTTTATGACGGCCTGGGATAAGCGCTAAGGCCTGCTCCAAATCACGCCGTAGCTCCTCCGGATTCCTAGCCCGCCCCGGGTAACTGCCCGTGACCGCGATCCCGCCGCTGAGTTCCTTTTCCTTATTCATGAAGCCCTTTACATCGTCTCCTTGCCAACAGTGCAATGAAATTTTGATTGCCGCAAGCTGTTCTAATACTTTATCTACATCAATGCCGTGCTGTGCGTAGAGCTTTTTCGCTTCATTATAGCTCGTCTGAATGCTCTTTAAGCTTTCTGTACTCTGCTCCATGCTTGAGCCTCCTGATCTTGTCTTAGTGATTTCATTTAGGGGGATTTATACCCCTCTTTAGTTCGTTTTCCGCTTTTTGCGTTCAATGAGGGGCATTTATACACCTCTTTTGTTCGTTTTCCGCTTTTTGCGCTCAATAAGGGGGATTTATACCCTTCTTTTACTCGTTTTCCGCTTTTTGCGCTCTATGAGGGGGATTTATACACCTCTTTTGCTCGTTTTCCGCTTTTTACGCTCAATGAGGGGCATTTATACCCTTCTTTTGTTCGTTTTCCGCTTTTTGCACTCAATGTAGGGGATTTTTGTACCTCTTTAGCTCGTTTTCCGCTTTTTGCACTCAATGAGGGGCATTTATACCCCTCTTTTGCTCGTTTTCCGCTTTTTGCGCTCAATGAGGGGGATTTATACACCTCTTTTGCTCGTTTTCCGCTTTTTGCGCTCAATGTGGGGCATTTATACCCCTCTTTTGCTCGTTTTCCGCTTTTTTCGCTCAATGTAGGGGATTTTTGTACCTCTTTTACTCGTTTTCCCCTTTTTAAGCTCAATGAGGGGGATTTATACCCTTCTTTTGCTCATCCATAGCTATCTAATAGTCATCCCATATATTCTCGGTTACTTTATTAGTTACTCTTATACGACCTGTAGCCGAGCAAATTCTGCTAATGCTGCGGTTTTCAGGGTGGAATCCATCATTTGTGGAAGATAAGTTGTTACATCAAATGAGCGATATATAATTTCTCTTGCTTCTTTAATATCTGCGACCGCGCCTATACTGATCATTTGCATAACCACATTACCTAATGCGGTTGATTCCGTTGGTCCAGCGTAAATTTCCATCTCTAGCAAATCGGCCGCAATCTGGCATAGCAATCCGTTGTTCGCTCCACCACCTACGATATGCAGCCGCTCCCATTTTTCACCGGTCAATAGCTGAAGATCCTGAACGTAGAAATAATAAGAAAGAGCAAGACTGTCAAACACACATCTGGCAATCTCCCCTGGTGTCTTTGGTACCACCTGTCCGACTTCCGCACAATAGCTCTGTATCTCGCTAACCATGTTGGATGGATTCATGAATCGTTCATCATTGCAGTAGATGATGGATCTAAAAGGAATTTCTTGCGCTGCCAATTCTACCAGTTCGCCGAAGCTGTACTGCCCTCCATATTCCTCACGAACCTTTTGGATCAGCCACATCCCCATAATGTTCTTAAGAAAACGAAACGAGCCGAAGGCTCCCCATTCGTTTGTATAATTGCGCTCCATCGCCTCTGGACTTGTAATTGCTGAATCCCGCTCCACCCCGATGAGTGACCAAGTACCACTACTGAGAAATCCCCAACTATCGCTACTTGCAGGAACGCCTAGTACAGCCGATGCTGTATCATGAGTGGCTACTGCTATGAACTCACAAACTGGAAGATCACCGCGTGCCGTCAAGTCATCAGTCAATCCGCCAATTTGTTCACCAGGTTCCGTTAAGGGTGGAAATTGTTCTTTTGAAAGACCAAGTAGTGCCAGGAGATCAGCGTCATAATCCCGAGTATACAAATTCAGCAGACCTGTGGTTGAAGCATTCGTGATTTCACTAATTCTTCGTCCCGTAAGCCGATAGTAGAGATAATCAGGGACCAAAAGGATGGAATGTGCTGCTTCCAGCTCTACCTGATCATGCACATACAGCTGGTACAGTGTATTAATAGGGAGAACTTGTATCCCCGTCTTTTCGTAAACGCTTTCAGTTGATATATTGCGATGAAGGCTTTGTACCGCTTTATCCGTTCGGGAATCACGATAAGAAAAAACTTCATGAATTCGTGTCCCCTTCTGATCTAGAAGTACGTAATCCACAGCCCAAGTATCAATTCCGACGGTACAATGCTCAATTCCTTTTGACTTCGCCTTCTGCAAGCCTTTTACAATTTCAGCAAATAAATAATCGACGTCCCAATAAAGATTACCCTTCTTCTCAGCGAATCCATTACTAAAACGGTGAATTTCTGTTAATGATAAGGTTTCTTCCGGTTCTTGCAAGGTTCCGCAAACGACTCTCCCACTAGAGGCTCCAATATCAATAGCAATATGATTCTGACCCTGTTTATGTGCCCCAGCATTCATTCTTAAACAACACTCCTTATCTCCTCATCAGCCTACCAGCAAGGCGAATACGATTCCTGGGCCATGCACACCTATCGTCAGATCATTCTCAATATCCGCTGAACGACTCGGTCCAGAGATAAAGTGAATACCTGCGGGGAGACCCGATTGTCCCGCTTCATCAAAATCAATAAGCACCTCACCCAGACGAGTCTTCAGCCGTTCAAGTGGAATGATAGCAATTAATGCGGTTGGCAAAAGACTGACAGAGCGCCCTTTATCCGCAGAAGATAACACTGTAATAGAGCCTGTATAAGCAACTGCATAATCCGCGATCACAATCCCAATATCGGCTTCCGCTGCCCTAGCTTTCCATGCTTCTTGCATATCCGTATTCCAGACAGATACCTGCGTATCTACAAGTTCTTCTTCTAGATGAAGTACCGCAAGCTCAGCTACATTTTGCCGAAGAATATAACGGGCAAGCATATCACTCGCTTTATTGACAATAAATGCTTTAGCTTCATCCATCGTTGCCATGCGAAACACATGTCCACCTGCACTTTGAAAATTCGCAGTAAATTGATCGATGCGTTCTTCTGGACTCCACTGGAATTCTTGCCAATAATCTGGAGCACCGCGGAAAGGATGTACAGGAGCCATAGTCGTTCTTGGACGCTTCAAACGACGAGCGATATCATTCATGAATGCCTGCTGCTTCTCACGTGATTCATTTGCCATACGCTCCAGCCATTCATTGTGCGTTTCCTCAGTCATGCCCGACTCCTCCTTCCAGCTCTTCCCGCTTCCGCCTCGCTAATAAATCTTCCATTCGCTTCTGAATGGCTGGGTCCATCTCTCGACTGTTCTTGTCTAACTCCTTCTGCAGCCCTTTCCAGCTCTCACGGAAGGATTCATCCGCCAGCTTCGGAGCGATCCGGTAGTTATTCCAGCCTTTCAGCGGCCCAAGCTTTGATGGAATTCCGCCGTCTCTCACAAGCAGCTTTTGTCCGATTCTGCCTACTTTAATCACACTACTAAATCGCTGTGACTTCGCCATAATCGCACCAAAACCTTTCATACCGAGGCCTTCCGCTTTGTCTCCATATCCTCTCTCTACCTTACGTCGCCGTAAATAGATAAGCATATCATGCAGTGGGATTTTGACTGGACAAGCTTCATAACACGCGCCGCACAGACTCGATGCACCTGCGATATCATCCCACTGCTCTACATTTTTGTTCAGCGCCGGGGTCAACACCGCTCCGATCGGTCCGCTATAAGTTCCACCATAGGCATGACCGCCAATATGACGATAGACAGGGCAGGCATTCAGACAAGCTCCACAGCGGATACAGTTCAGTAGCTCCTGAAATTCTGGATCGCCAAGCTGCTCAGATCGACCATTATCAAGGATAATAATATGCTGCTCTTCCGGCCCGTCCCCATCATCCTTTCTACGAGGTCCTGAAATACCGGACATATACACTGTTAGCTTCTGGCCAGTTGCTGAACGAGGCAGTAACGTAGCCATCACCTCAAGGTCGCTCCAAGAAGGAATAATCCGCTCCATCCCCATCAAAGTGATTTGCGTCTTCGGCAAGGTGGTGACCATGCGAGCATTGCCCTCATTCTCGAACAGCACCATGGAACCTGTTTCTGCAATCGCAAAATTGCATCCCGTCATCCCAATATCCGCTTCTAGGAATTTCTCCCGTAGCTTGCGCCGTACAAATCCTGCAAGGATTGTAGTCTCAGGCAAAAGCTCCTCCCCTGCCTCCTTGGACAACAGCTCAGCAATCTGATAGCGGTTCTTATGGATGGCTGGGATAATGATATGAGACGGAGTTTCTCCGGCAAGCTGGATAATATATTCGCCAAGATCTGTCTCAATCGTCTCCACGTCAATGGACTCAAGCGCCGAATTCAAATGCAGCTCCTCAGTCACCATCGATTTGGATTTGACCACGGAAGCCGCTTGTTTCCGCTGCGCAATCTCTAATGCAATCTTCACTGCCTCTTCACCTGTTGCCGCAAAATGAATATGCGTGCCGTTCGCTCTTGCATTGTCCGCAAATAGATTCAAATAATAATCGAGATGAGCGATCGTATGCAGGCGAATTTGCCGCCCACGTTCGCGCCATTCCTCCCAGTGTCCATGGTCGTTCGCCGCTTTCTGTTTCCCGTCACGTAGCCTTTCCGTGGTGAAGCGGACCGCCTTACGCAAAAAATCATTATTCAACGCCAAGTCGGCACGCTCTTTTACCGAAGCTGGCTTCACATGATTCGATTCCGATTTGGTCTGAGCGGCATTCTGGCTCATTGTCCAATCACCCCTTCATACAGTAGCTCTGCTAAATGCATGACTCGGACAGGCTTATGACGATAACGCAAATTCCCAGCAATATTCATGAGGCAGCCCATATCCAGACCCGTTAAGACCTCTGCTTCTGACTCCAGCACATGATCAGACTTCTCGGCAACCATCGCCCCGGAGATATGAGACATTTTTACGGCAAAGGTTCCGCCAAACCCACAGCAGTCCTCAGCAAAAGGTAGTGGTACTAGCTCCATCGCCTTCACATTCTGCATAAGCTGCATTGGTTCATCACGAATTCCTAGAATTCGGGTACCATGACAGGAAGGATGATAGGTAACTTTATGCGGAAACACTGCCCCTAAATCCGTTACGCCAAGCACTTGCACCATAAACTGGCTGAATTCATAGGATTTAAGCTGTAAATTCTGTGCCTTGGCTAAATTAATCGGATCATCCTGGAACAGTTTCGGGTAATGATGAAGCATCCCGGTGCAAGAACCGGAAGGAGCAATGACAAAATCACTGTCTTCGAAGGCCTGCAAAATCGTAAGCGCAGCTTGACGTGCCTCATTCCAATAGCCGCTATTATACGCTGGCTGTCCGCAGCAGGTCTGCACTTCAGGAAATTCCAGCTGTACGCCATATCTAGCAAGCAGACGTGCCATCGCTTCTCCGACCTTTGGATACACAGCATCACTGATGCAAGTAATAAACATCGACACCTTCATATCTTCACCTCCTGCAACACTATTTTCTACACGGTTGTGATTGCGATGTTCAGCTCCTGTAGCTGCTTTACCTGTTCTGTTTCGGGGCTGTAATCCGTAATCACAACATCCAGTTCACTAGTCGTGGCAACATGAGTAAACGCTTGAATTCCAAACTTACTAGAATCGCACAGTAGGATTACCTGCTCCGCTATTGCAATCATCTTTCGCTTCACCATCGCTTGCAGCTCATTCGATTCACTGGCGCCGCGTTCGAGATGAAATCCTTTGCAGGAAAAAAACATCTTATCCACGTGATACAACTCAAGCGAACGCTCCGCTAAATGTCCAACAAAGGACATCGATCTGCGGCTCAGCTGCCCCCCTGTTGAGATCACATCTATACGTTCTTTCCCACTTAACTCCGCAGCTACTCTGATAGAGTTCGTCAGTACAGTCAGTGGCATATCCGGCAAAAGAGAGGCCATATACCATGCAGTCGTACTGGCATCCAGCAAAATTCGATCTCCTGGCTTTATCATTAACACAGCCTCACGGGCAATCCGCTGCTTCTCCGCTGCATTCATAATTTCACGTTCGGCATATGGTGTCTCTGGCTGACGATCACGCAGACTGACTGCACCCCCGTGAGAGCGTAGCAGCCTCCCCACCTTTTCCAAGCGATCAAGATCCCGCCGGATGGTCTCCTCCGTCACTTGGCATAAGGTACTTAGTTCCGAGACACGAATGCTGCCGCGTTCATTCACTAGTTCTACGATTCTTTCATATCTATCTGCAATTAGCATGGCTTCCCTCCGTTATCCCTATCTATATTCTATCTTCCTGTTATCTAGTAAAAGCTGCCGGCACGCCACCGTCAATCGTCAGCATGCAGCCCGTAGTCTTCTCTGACTTGGATGAAGCGAAAAAGGCAACGCCCTCAGCAATATCACGTGGATAAATATTTACCAGCAGTGTTGTGCGTTTACGATAATGCTCCTCTAGTTGATCCGGCTCAATGCCGTAAGCAGCCGCGCGTTCATTCCGCCAGTTCGAATTCCAAATGGCAGAGCCTTGTAGAATGGCATCCGGCAAAATGGTATTGGCGCGAATGCCGAATTCTCCGCCTTCAGCTGCAATACAGCGAGCTAAATGTGCTTCGAGCGCTTTGGCAGAGCTGTAAGCCGATACGCTTTTTCCAGCAAATATGGAGTTCTTGGAGCCGATAAATACCATACTACCACCGATTTTTTGCTCCTTCATCACCTTAAAGGCTTCGCGTGCAACGAGGAAATAACCTGTTCCTAATACGGAAATGTTCAAATTCCACTCTTTTAATGAAGTCTCGTCAAAAGGACTGGAGGTCGCAAGCCCGGCGTTGTTCACAATAATATCAACCCCTCCATAGAAAAGGGCTGTATCCGCATAAGCTGCGGTAACCTGCTCCTCCTGCGTTACATCCATTTTAACAGCGAACGCACGATTCTCACCGTATTTACCGTTAATCTCCGCAGCAATTTTCTGTGCACCCTCTAGATTGAGGTCAGCCAGCACAACATGCGCCCCTTCGGACACTAGACGGCGAGCGGTTTCGCTTCCGATTCCTCCTGCCCCACCTGTAATGAATGCAACCTTACGCGAGAATTCTGCTTCTGCTGGTGCAAGTGATAATTTATATAATTCCAAAGGCCAATATTCCACGTTGTACGATTCATTCTCACTAAGAGAGACGAAATCTCCCAGTGCGGTAGCTCCGCGCATAACTGCAATTGCCCGGTGATACAAGGCTCCGCTGATCTTGGAGTTGCTCCAGCTTTTGCCTGTATTGATCATTCCCACTCCGGGAATCAGAATCACACGCGGCGCGGCTTCGAACATTACATCTCCCTCATGTTTATTGCGGTCGAAGTAAGCTTTGTACTGCTCTTTATAAGCGGTAATCGCTTCGTTCAGCTTAGCCTTCAGACCATCAATGTCACTGGCATTTGGCTCCCAAGCCACAAAAAGTGGCAGCATTTTAGTATGAACCAAATGATCTGGGCAAGCCGCACCTACACTGGATAATTTCTCCGAGTTAACTCCACCTACAAAACGCAGAACATCCTCTGCATCATCGAGGGTCAGTATCATTTTACGCTCATCACTAACTGCGCCTCTGATCAGTGGCATTACAGCTGCTGCTACAGCCCGCCGTGCTTCTTCCGAAAGTGCTTCCGATTTGCGGCCTCCGAACAAGTTCTCATCTTCCATTCGATCTTCGATGTAATGCTCCGCTTCATTAATGATAGAGATCGTCTTGGCATAACAAGCTTCCGGTGTATCTCCCCAAGTTACCAGTCCATGCTTCTCCATCAATACCAGCTCTGCTTGTGGATTAGCAAGTACTCCTTCAGCAATCATTTTAGATAAAGTGAACCCTGGACGGATGTAAGGCACCCACACGAAGCGGTCCCCATAAATTTCTCGCGCAATATCTTTACCGTTATGCGCACAACACAAGCTGATAATCGCATCTGGATGCGTATGATCTACATGTTTAAATGGTAAAAAAGCATGAAGCAGTGTCTCAATCGAAGCACGCGGATGTTTAGGATCAATCATGCAATTCGCGAGATAAGCCACCATTTCCTCATCAGGCATTTCCTCCCGATCAAACAAAGGGGCAATATCCTGAAGACGTAACCCAGTAAAATTGCCTGCTTTCATTGTAGCAAGGTCCGAGCCGCTCCCCTTCACCCACATCACTTCTACTTCACGCCCGCGAAAATCCAATTCTATCGTCTTACTGGAGGTATTCCCGCCCCCAAAATTACAAACTCTGCGATCTTCACCCAACAGATTGGAGCGATAGACTAGTGAATCCAGACCTCCTTGGATGTCTTTTTCCCGTGCTGAATCCCATAAACTTTGTACCATTTGTGAATACCTCCATTTTTGAATGTTTATTTTTTTGTTTATTTTTCTTTGTTTTGATTTTAGTCTATTTGTTTATGTTTGAATAGAGCGTTTTCAACAAAATTTAAAATTTATTTCACAATTTAGACGAATCCTCCTTGGATGAAGTGAAATTACATTGCAAAAACAAAAAAAGAGTTGCCAATTAGCAACTCCTTCACCTCCACTATTCAGCACACCGACTCATAGACTAATCCAGTAGTTACATTTTCCATCCTCAATACGGCTAAGTATTCCTCTGTTCGCTTCAATGACCTTTCTCGAAGATACATTGCTCGGCTCACAGGTCAGCATGACCTTATCAATCCCCAGATCCGCAGCTTTTTTTAACAACTCTGCCAAAAAAACTTTGCCATACCCCTTTCCTCGCTCACTAGGCCTGATGCTATATCCGATGTGTCCACCTGATTTTCTTAATTGATCATTTAAAGAATGTCTTAGCTTTCCAACACCAACAGGATAAGAGTCAATCAATAACCAATAGTTGGTTTGCGGGACATAGTTTGGTTGGAGATTATCGCCTCTTGATAGTGCGATCCGATCTCTGATGAAATCAGGAAATTCACTGTAAGCCAAATCAAACCCATTGTTAACGAATCCATTCTCCCCAGGGCCTATCTCCATAATCATTTCAAAAATATCGCGTCCATCTGACAAACTGGCTTCCTTTAGCTCAATTAACATCATAATCCCCCCTAGAACATAAAAATTGCTTACCGTATCAAAAAATTCTATCGCAAAAAAGAGCCCTCCGCATTACCTAATTGCACTTTCTACAACTAATATCACCTTCAGTACGCCTGTCTATCGTTAAGTGTACTTTGTGCAACTAAAATCCCCCAATCAAGCTGAATCGGCTGATTTCCAGAGATATAGTTGCTCAAAGTACACCTATATCACATTAGTGGGAGTAAAGTAGCTTTTTAGTTGCACATAGTACACTTATCTGCTCCCACCCTCTTTTTCACACTAATGTTTCTATTTCTCTCTCCGCCTTGCGAACACTCATAGTATACTTATTGGCATAAGATACAGATGTTTTATTTTGGATAAGGAGGTTTGTGATGGTAAATAGCTTCAAGAATGTAAAAGCGCAAGAACGAGTGTGGCACTCCTATCAGCAGCTAGTTGAGCAGTGGCCCACTCCACTTGAGGAGATTGATGTTCCAACCACATATGGACTGACGCATTGTATCCTTGCTGGACAAAAGAATAATCCCCCCTTACTACTGTTCCATGGCGTGGGTGATAATTCGGCGGTCATGTGGATCTTAAACATCGAGGAACTATCGAAGCATTTTTATTGCATCTCAGTTGATACTTTGGGCGGACCCGGAAAAAGCATCCCTAACGAGCATTTTAACAAACAGAAGTTTGAGCAAATAGAATGGATTAATGAAATAGCGGCGCATTTGAGTATAGACGTCTTTCATATCGCGGGAGTGTCCAACGGCGCCTATATTGCTTTTAATTATGCAACTAAGCAACCGGACAAAGTAAAGCGTGTCGTTTGTTTGGAGGGCGGAATGGTCACCGCACCGATCAAAGCCATGATCCAAACCTTAATGATGATGTTCCCGGAGATTCTAATTCCAACAGATCATAATTTACTAAAAGTTCTAAAGAAGTTAAGCGCACCTAACTCCCCTTTATTTGATAACCATCCAGCATTGGCGGCTCATCTGATCCTTTTAATGCGGACTCATAATCAGCAAGCTATGTTTGTGCATAAGCTTCATCCATACGATAAGAACGCCGCGGTTGCAATCAGAGACAAGCTCTATTTTTTAATCGGTGAGCACGCGTTAAAGCAATCGAAGGACTTCATAGGTATTTTAAAAGATGGAAAGTTCCATTACCAAGTCATCCCCCATGCGGGACACGGGATTAATCACGAGCAACCGGATAGAGTAAACACTGAGATCATCAATTTCCTGACAGACGATAAGGATAAATCACTTGCATCCAGATGAAAGCGCTACTATTATGTTTGTAATTACACATACCCATCCTAGATAAGGAGATGATTACCATCAGATACGGAACATTAGCGCATACATTTGGTTGTTTACCCCTCAAATCGTTGACTGCAACGCTTCAGAATTATGATATCGATTTTGTTCAACTGGCTTTATCCAAAGCTATTCAGGATATCGATACCTCCACAGGTAAATTAAGTCCAGGCCTCGCAAACTATATTGGCGAACATTTTGACAGAGCAGGTATACGTATCGGCGTGTTAGGCAGTTACATCCATCCTATTCATCCGGACCCTGTTATACGAAGAGCGGAGATCAATCGATTTAAGGAACATCTTCGATATGCCCGCCATTTCGGAGCACCTATGGTGGCTACGGAGACAGGCGCTCTGACTACTTTTCAAGCACAAGATCCGCTCCATTACGAAGCTATCGGCTGGGACATATTAAGAGCCACTGTACAAGAGCTTGCGGAAGAAGCTGAAAAATGGGGGGTGTTTCTGGGATTGGAGGGAGTCTGCACGCATACACTTTCTACACCAGACAAGATGCGCCGCATCCTAGATGAAGTCCCCTCAAGCAATATTGGTGTTGTCTTTGACCCATGCAATTTTATTGGTGACGCAGTAGATATTCAGGATCAAATTGTCGATGACTCCTTTAGGTTGTTCGGGGACCGAATTATTTTGGCACACTTAAAAGACATCTATCCAAATGGAGGGACAATTTACCACGGAAAGGCTGGTGGAGGGCAGTTTCATACCGAAGCTTTCCTGAACAAACTCCAAGAATTCAAACCGATGATCGACGTATCATTAGAAGATATCAAAGATCTAGAGATTAATGATACCGTTGCTTTACTAAAGAAGCTTGCTTCTATGGAACAATAATGCTAATAATAATTTCACTCATAAGCACCCCTCACCCTACTTTAATATTAAACTAGATAAATGGTACCTTTCTATGCGAGTTGAATACAATAAGAAACATAACGATTGAATCACAGCGTTTAACGATTATAGCCCTAACTTGGAAGGGACTGGATTATCAATGAGACTCACATTCCCTATTCTGACCTTATCTCACGGCGGAGCCCAACGCATGCTGGTAGAGCTCACCAATGGACTGACAGCTATGGGGCATCAGGTCACTATCCTCATGCCTGTGGATGGCGTTGTTTCCTATGATATCCGTTCCACCATAATCCGCTCCGCATATATGGATCTTCAGGAACAAGACTATCCCTCAGGTGATGTGATTGTTTCTAATTTTCATACAACAGTTCCTACTTCCCAAGCAGCGAGCAACCAAGGAAAAGGAATTCATGTAAGATTATCATTATGTTATGAACCCCCATTTTTACCGGATAGTTCGCTATCGTTTCCTTCATATCATGTCACAGAGTATCTGATTGTTTTATCGCATTGGCAGCAGGAGTTGATTCGTTTAAATCATGGGATCACAGGAAACATTGTACCCGTTGGTATCAGCTCCTCTTTTAAGAATATGAAAATCCGCCACAGTCTTCAGGAGCCTTTAAATATAACAGCAATATTAAGAAAAACAGAACCAGGCTTCTCTTGGCACCGGGAGCAAGATTATCTTATAGAGCAGCTCGATGATGTAAAAGAACAATACCCCTATGTGAATATTAACTTTATTAGTCCACCCGACGAGTTCAACAGCTCAGAAGCTTTACAAAAGTTAAAAGCCACCGGAAAATATCGATTCTTCACCCCAGCGAATGATGAGGAGCTCTGTTACCATTACAACGGTGCAGATATCTTTGTTAGTTCTAGTATTTTTGATACAGGTTCTTTGCCGGGGCTTGAAGCCATGCGGTGTGGCGCAGCACTCGTCTGTGTTTATTCAGGTGGAAATATGGAATACGCAAATCACGAGAAGAACTGTCTGCTCTCCTATCGGTATGAGAATCGGCTTGGTGAAGATGTCATCCGCTTAATCCGAGACCCAAACTTAAGAACTAAATTAGCTGCACAGGGCGAAAGATCCTCACACAAATGGACATGGGCAAATAGTGTGCGATTATTTGAACAAGCGATTAGAGATTTCTTGTTTAAAAAAAGACTAACTCAAACGTAGAGTATACTACTCTCTCTTTCGATAGATGCCCGGCGACACCCCATAACGTTCCCGAAATACCCTGTGGAAATAGGTGTAGCTTCCGAACCCGGTCTCCTCTGCGATTCGCTCTAAAGTGTAATTAGTGTTGTCCATTAACCGCAGTGCCATAGCAAGCCGAATTTTCCCTGCATATTGCATAATAGAATAGCCAAATTGAATTTTGAATAAATGCACGGCCCTCGTTATACTAATTCCGGCATGAGCAGCTACGTCCTTTAGCCTGATCTCTGATGTAGCATGCTCCTCCACATAACTCTTCATTTTGAGTCCGTGTAGAAGCGAGGCCGATGATGAAGCAGGCGCCTCTTCAATCGCCCGATCCAGCAGCAAACATAAAGCCTTAAATAACGCTTCAAGAATTTCTGGACTGCCTCCATCAAGTCTTCTATGCTCCAAATCAAGCTGTTGCCATATACTTTGCAGCTTGCCATCATCCGCAATTCTAACTTTCTTCGGCCTTTCGCGCAGGTTCCACCAGTGATCCACCCATTCTCCTGTACACATTACAAAATAGTCCACACTATGTCCTAGAGGGCTTTTCTTTTCACCGATTCTCAGATCATATATATCCTGGGGCTTAAATAATAACAGATCACCAGGCACCACGGTTACCATGTCTCCATCGATGAGAACTTCACATTCCCCTTCTGCTTGCAGCCTGATGATATAGGTATCAAGCCCACTGCGATATAATTGCCTAAAAGGCTGAATATGGCGGATAAAGCCACAAAGACTTATTTGGACACTATTAGTTTCCATAGCATTACTCCTCTACTCTTAGTAGTCGATGACCAGATTGTTGAGGTTCTTAGCCATATTGTTTCTTCAAAGAACGGTTAATCTCCTTCTATAATAAAGACAGAATTTATATGTACAGGAGGTTACCAACCCTTATGAGTAAAATCGTTCGCGTCATTCAAACAGCAAAAGAAACTACCGACCGTTTAACAGAAAAAGACCCTCTGATCTTCCTGCCGGATACGTCAGGCGTCGAATCAGAGCTCATCAATATCTATGATGATCTGGAGTATCAGGAAATTGAAGGTTTTGGCGGTGCACTTACAGAGGCATCTGCTGTTACCATTGCTAAATTAAGTGAAGCTAAACAGAATGAAATCATCAAAGCTTATTTTGATCCTGAGCATGGCATTGGATATACCTTATGCCGCTCGCATATCCAAAGCTGTGACTTCTCACTGGGCAACTATGCTTATGTAGAAGAAGGCGATGCTGAGCTGCGTTCGTTCGATATTTCCAGAGATCAAGACTCAATTATCCCTCTAATTAAAAATGCTGCAGCAGCTGTCGGTGAAGATTTCCGTCTGTTCTCTTCTCCTTGGAGTCCTCCAGCATTCATGAAGACAAACGGGCAAATGAACGGAGGCGGAGCTCTTAAGCCTGAATACCGTGAGGCTTGGGCCAACATGTTCGTTAAATATATTCAAGCTTACGCTGCTGAAGGCATTGATATTTGGGCCGTTAGTGTTCAGAACGAAGCAAAAGCTGTTCAAATATGGGACTCCTGCCTTTATACCGCCGAAGAAGAGAAGGATTTTGTTCGGGATTACTTAGGACCAGCCTTGGAACAAGCCGGCTTGGCTCATGTAAAGGTTATGATCTGGGATCATAACAAGGAACGCGTCTATGATCGTGCCAAGGTTGCTTTTGAAGATCAAGAGGCTTCCAAGTACATTTGGGGAATTTGCTTCCACTGGTACTCCGGCGATCACTTCGAAGCCCTATCAGCCGTACATGATCGTTTTCCAGATAAAAAGCTGTTCTTCAGCGAGGGCTGCCAAGAAGGTGGCGTTCATCTCGGCTCGTGGAACACCGGTGAACGTTACGGCCATGATATCATAGGTAATCTGAACAACTGGATGTCGAGCTGGACCGACTGGAATATTATTTTGGACGAGCAAGGCGGACCTAACCATGTAGGTAACTACTGCGATGCTCCAATTATCGGGGATACAAAAAACGATGAAATTACTTTTGAGAGCTCCTTCTATTACATCGGGCATTTCAGTAAATATATTCGTCCAGGTGCTAAACGCATTGGACATTCCAAATATACTGATAAGCTTGAAACTACAGCTTTCCGTAATCCTGATGGTACTATTGCTGTTATCGTTATGAACCGCACGGAACAAGAGCTTCCGTTCACGCTTCGCTTCCATGACAGCTTAGCTGAGAACATAATTCCGGCTCATGCCATTCAGACACTGCTAATAAAGTAAAAAGATAAGGAGGTTCTCTTTATGCGAAACGCATAGAGAGAACCTCCTTAATTTAATTAAGAGACAACAATTGGTTATAACCTGGCCGTCAGTATTTCGCATAACGCTCCATACAACGAATGTTCAAGATCCATTGAGGTAAGAGCGCTTAATGCTGCCGTCGGTGTTGATGACTCTTTGATTACACGGTAAATATGTTCTTTCATTTGAAAAAGAATTTGCGCACGATTCAGTAGGTTGAACACCTCTTCATCAACTGAATTCACAGCTATCCTAGCATCTGCGAACATTACCTCCAGTGATTGGCCAACCGCTAGATCCGAGATCATAACCGTTAGTGTATGCGTAGCTTCGTTGTATCCCATTTCTGCTGTGATTTCTGTGCCGCAAGCGAGTACTTGGACCTTGGTATCCGCAAAGCCGACAAAGGATAGCTTCCATGACCGTCGTTCAGGCACAACTTCTGTGTTTCCCTTAGCAGGGAGTATCTTGAAGCTGGCTTTTTCGCCTATCTCCATAATCATTTCCGTGTCGCACCATTGCTCATCCCGATCCTCTGCAGTATCGCCCTCATCCTCCCAGAGATGAAAATGACCACTGCCTCCAGCAAACACACGTACCTCCATAGATCTCGGATTATCCACTAATGAGGTATATTCCGTCAGATCCGCCATAGGAACGATAGCACCCGCTTTTGCTAATACAGGAATATTCTCCAGATTACGATAGAGTGAAAGTTTTCTTCCACCGTCATACACTCTTCCGTTAAAGAAATCTATCCAGATTCCTTTAGGCAGCCAAGCCTTAAATTCGGCAACGCCTACCTTAGAGTTGACCGGCTGAGTAATCGGACACACAATGATTTCAGTACCAAAGAAATATTCATTTGGCACTTCATAGGCTTCATTCCGCTGCGCATGATGATAATACATGGGCCGGACTAGCGGAAGACTATCGCGGCTGGCATAACGATTCATTGTGTACAAATAGGGAAGTAAACTGTGCCGCAAGCGCAGGTAATCCTTCATTACGTCCGCGGCAATCTTATTGAACCGCCATGGCTCTTTACTGTTGAAGGCACTTGCAGAGCTATGTAACCGCAGAATAGGCGAAAACACACCGAATTGCACCCAGCGTATCGCCAATTCATCGTCTAAGTAGCCATTCATGTGGCCCCCGATATCATGGCTCCACCAACCATAACCGACGTTTGCGGCGTTAGCTGTGAAGTAAGGCTGAAAATCAAGAGATTCCCAAGTGACAATGGTATCGCCAGAGAATCCTACAGGATAACGATGGCTGCCAAGACCTGCATAACGGGAGAAAGTAAGCTTCCTGTTCCCTCGCCGACCGCTGTCTAGATAGTGATAATGGTTCAGCATCCAGAGCGGATCTAGTCCCGGTACTTTAGTCACTCCCCCCTGCTGCCAATCAATCCACCAGAAATCCACACCTTCATCCTCAAGCGGATGATGCAGAAACTTAAAGTATGCCCGTAAAAATTTCGGATCCGTGATATCAAATTCCACAGCATCACCTTTTTCCGGGTCCAAGCCCAACTCCGCAGCAATAGCCAGATAAGGATCTTCAAACGCCCTTACGCCATCAGCTGGATGTACGTTGAGCGTCACACGAAGTCCTCTTTCATGTAGCCATGATAAAAACCTCTGCGGGTCTGGGAACAGATCTCTGTTCCATGTATAGCCCGTCCAGCCGCTGCCGTACTGTGGATCAATATGGACAAGATGCCAATCCATATCCATAACTGCGACGGAAAAAGGGATTTGCTCACTTTCAAACCGTTCCACTAGAGCTTTATATTCTACTTCTGAATATGGATAATATCGGCTCCACCAGTTGCCAAGAGCATAACGTGGTAGTAGAGGGGTACGACCGCAAAGATGATAGAAATCCTTTAAGCACTTCAAATAATCATGACCATAACCAAAAAAATAAAAGTCGAGGGCTTCTTGCAACCGCAGTTCAACCCGTCCATCCTCTTCAAGGATAAGAGAGCTGCTGTCATCCACTAACGTAAACCCGGAACGCGAGAGAAGTCCGTGCTCAAGTGGAATAGCACCATCGGCATTATCCAATGTACGTGCCGTCCCTCTCAAGTCTTGCACTGGATCACCGTAATTCCAGACACTCATTAGGTGACCCGCTTCGTTTCTTATTCGAATGCTGAGGCCATGCCGGGAGAAGGGCTTCTTATCATAGGTTAAATGCAGACGATCCGTTATCAATTCAAGCTTATTTCCCAGATCAATTACGCGAAATTCCGGAACAGGAAAATTGCGATTCACAACGGTCTGCGACGCCCGATCTTCAAAATACCCCTCCTCACTGTATTCCATCCGGATAAGCTCCGAAGTTAGTACAGTGAATCGATAGCGCTCCCCTTGAATGATCGCGTCAGCTCTACCGCATGGTTCAGCTTGCAGCTTAAATGAGATCGCCAAAGGATTTGGCTCTTTCATCGTATGTTCCATCGGGTGACCCTCTCTTCTTTCTATTCTACATTCACATAACGACTGTAAGCATCGGTACGAATTTTAACCAGCTTATCCAGTCCCATTCCCCGCAGCTGTCTTACATAATCAGCCCAGCCCTCGTCAATATTACCTGTAATTATAAACTGAGCACGCATTGTATTGACGTAACTATCGATGTCCGTTGTCAAAGTCGGCAGGAGCTGAAACTCTTCAGCGGTGTACATTACATCAGGGAAAGGCGGTGTTGTATAATCACTTCCCAGCTTATCGAGCTGCAGCTTCAGTCCATCACCGGTTTTTGGGTTTAGAAAGATGAATTTTTCAAACACTGGACTGACATATTTCGGCCCGAAATCCCGGAGTGATTGATCCCAATACCAGGCATCAGCACTGGTACCCATCGGTGGGTCCATCAATGTATAAGAACCGTTAATATTTTTCTTAATAACGGTGTCTATAGCTCCCCAGAAATTTTGAATACTTGCTTCATTGATATAGAACTGGTCAGCCCAGCGGGCAGCAATCTCTGGATATTTGCAAGAAGTAGAAATTAGCAGCTCGTTACGCTCCAGATTCATTCCATACGGATTTCCTATGGTGTAGCGCTTACCATCCGGTCCTGCAATCGGAGGAATCGTGATATATTGATCACTCCATTTGCCAAACACGGCATCCGGCGTCCACTGATACGAGAATCCTACGATAGGAGCATCCGGATTAAGAAACTTGGCTGATCTCATCGTTTCATCTTGCGTGAATAACTCTTTATCAAGCAAACCTTCGATAAATAATTTATGCTCCCATTTGAGCCCTTCTTTGTACGCCTCTGAAACAGGGTAATATACCGCATTTCCATCCTGGACGACCATAAAGTTATTGTTCAGATCCGTGATTCCGAAGGGACTGATGAGATCATTACTTACTTCGATAACTGGTATCTCATCCAGCCTTCCATTCCCATTAGGGTCGCGTTCTTTAAATGCTTTTAGCACGTTGTATAACTCATCTATCGTATCGGGAACCTTCAATCCCAATTTATCCAGCCAAGTTTTGTTAATCACGGGTTGGCGCGAGCTTTTAGGACGTAAAGGTAATCTTGCAGGCAAAGAGTAGATTTTCCCGTCAGGAAAAGTACTGATTTTTTTCAATTCAGGCTCTTCCAGCATGGCTGCTTTGAGGTTAGGCATATAGCTTTCGATATAGTCATCAAGCGGCCTGAATAAGCTTAAATTATTGACGATATCCGAATCTCCGAAGGTCTCACTCCCTAAAATGATATCTGGAAGTGTACCGCTTGCCAGCATAATGGACTTACGCTCACTCCAATCATTAGCAGACATCACCTGCCATTCGATTTTGACATTCGTATTTTTTTCCAAATCCCTCAGCCATTGATTCTGGATAAAGTTATCTCCCATGCTTCCCCACCGAACCGTTAGAACCTTCAGTGTCATGGGCTTATCCACGATTGGCAAACCTTCTTTATGAAATTGACCCGGATCAGATTCAACAGAGTTTACCCCTTTATCCCCTTTACAGGCTGTAAGGCCAGCAAGCAACGTTGTCACTAGAAGAATGACGGTGATTGTTCTATTGATACTGTTTTTGGGTTTCTTTTTCATTACGGTCTTGCTCCCTCACAAATGTTAGTAGAAAAGTAGAAGAACTTATTCCTTCACTGCGCCGATCATTACCCCTTGATTAAAGTATTTTTGCACAAATGGGTATACACACATAATTGGAACAGTTGCCACGATAATCACCGAATACCGCATCATATTGGCGAGCCGTAACGCGATTTGTGCGGCTTCTCCGGTCCCCATACCAGACTGCATCTGATTGGTAATCAGAATATTTCGCAGGATCAGCTGCAGCGGATACATATTAGGATTTTTCAAATAAATCAAGGCATTAAAATATGAATTCCAATAACCTACAGCAATCCATAAACCTAACACTGCAATAATAGCCTTCGACAACGGTAGAACTATCTGTGAAAAATATCGGAGATTGCCACAACCATCAATCTGTGCTGCTTCCCATAAATCGCCCGGAATACTAGTCTGGAAAAAAGTTCGTGCCACTATGATATTAAAGACTCCAACTGCAAAAGGCAGTACCATAACTAAGAAAGTATCATAGAGATGGAAATCACGAACCGTTAAAAAAGTAGGAATCAACCCACCGTTAAAGAACATGGTAAAGATGAAAAACAGCGAAATATATTTCCGCCCCACAAGGTCCTTTCTCGACAAAGCATAGGCTGCTGAGATATTTACTACTAAGCCGATTGCAGTCCCAACCACCGTGTACAGGATGGTATTCCAGTAGCCGATCCAAATATTTTCATGACGCAGCAGCTCTTTATAACCATCGAAGGTGAAGCCTTTAGGAAATAACCAAACCTGCCCGCCTGCCACAGCGGAAGGATCACTGAACGAAGCAATAACGATAAAATACAACGGATAGATCAGGATGATTAGAAAAATTGCCGAGATTACATACATCACAATTTCCATTATAGTATCCGAAGAGCGATTCTTCTTTATTTTTCCTACATTTCCTTTAGTCGCTGTCTCTAATACGCCCATTTCAATGCTCCTCCCTTCTACCACAAGCTATTTTCGCTTAATTTTTTAGAAATCTGATTGACCATGATTAATAAAATAAAATTAATGACCGTGTTGAAAAGGTTGATCGCTGACGAAAAGCTATACTGGCTGCTGAGCAGACCAATTTTGTAGACATAAGTAGAGAGAATTTCACTTGAGGTGATGTTTAAGTCATTTTGCATTAGATACACTTTTTCAAATCCAACCCCAAGCAGTCCCCCGACCCTCAGGATAAGCAAAGTTATCGCTGTTGGCATCAGCATCGGAATATCGATGTAACGAATTTTATGCATCCGACTTGCGCCGTCTACGGTTGCAGCCTCGTACAAACTAGGATCAACTGCAGAGAGAGCAGCGATAAAGATAATGCTGTCCCAGCCGACATGCTGCCACACATCCGACCAGACGTACACACTGCTGAATAATCCGGCAGAGCCCATTAGATCAGGAGCTTCTTTTCCAAAAAGACTATATACATTGCCCAGTAGTCCGGTGCTAGGTGAGAAGAGAATCATCATTAAGCCCACCATAACTACGGTTGAGATAAAATGTGGCATATAGGATACCGTCAGAAAAAACCGTCTAAAACGGTTTGGTCTCATCTGGTTAACCATCAGCGCAAGTATAATCGGAATCGGAAACGTAATCAGACTGTACACACTGATGATTAGCGTATTTTTGATCGTGGCAGAAAATTGATAGGAATTAAAGAACTTCTCGAAGTATTTGAATCCGGCCCACGGGCTGCCGCCTATACCCAAGGCTGGGCTATAATCCTTGAAGGCAATTAGTACCCCGTACATGGGTTTATACGCGAATAATAACGTCAGAACTATAGCTGGAAAAAGCAATAGATAAAGACCCCAGTTTTGTTTGATTTGTCCGAGTTTCCGACTCAAATGAATTGGATCAGATTTCATAACATCCCCTCCTTATTAAAAATAGAGAATGCTACCCCACAAATTTATGTAGGGCAGCACCTTTTTCGAAAGACGAATAGGTTATTTCACACTCATATAACGACTGTAAGCATCTGTGCGAATCTTGACTAATTTTTCAAGCCCCATTTTATTAAGCTGTTTGACATAATCATCCCAGCCTTCGTCAATTCCGCCTTTGCTAATAAATTGAGCGCGCATTGTATTCACATAACCGTCGATATCCGTGGTCAAGGTTGGCAGCTCCTCGAACTCGTCGGAGGTGTACATAACGTTAGGGAAAGGCTCTGTAACATATTCACTACCCAGCTTATCCAGCTGCAGCTTCAGTCCATCTCCACTTTCAGGATTAAGAACGATTTTCTGTTCAAAGGACGGGCTTACATATTTCGGTCCGAAATCTCGAAGAGACTGATCCCAGTACCAGGCATCTGCGCTGGTTCCAGCTGGTGGATCCATCAATGTATAGGTGCTGTCATCATTCTTCTTAATTACAGTTCCAATCGCGCCCCAAAAGTTCTGAATGCTCGCTTCGTTCGTGTAGAACTGATCTGCCCAACGTGCAGCAACCTCTGGATACTTACTAGAAGTAGTAATCAGCAGTTCATTACGATTAAGACTCATCCCAATCGGATTACCGATTGTATAACGCTTACCATCCGGTCCGGCAATCGGTGGAATTGTCACATATTGATCGCTCCATTTACCAAACACAGCGTCCGGGGTCCACTGATACGTAAAGCCTACGATTGGAGCATCCGGATTTTGGAACTTCGCCGATCTCATCGTATCATCCTGAGTGAATACCTCTTTATCTAACAATCCTTCCGTATACAATTTATTTTCCCATTTAAGACCTTCTTTGAACTCCTCCGAAACAGGGAAATAGATCGCTTTTCCGTCCTTGATGATCATATTGTTGTTATTCAAGTCGGCAATTCCGAAGGGACTGATCAAGTCATTACCGATTTCAATAAATGGAATCTCATCTTGTTTTCCATTTCCGTTCGGATCTTGTTCTTTGAAAGCTTTTAGCACGTTATAGAGCTCGTCAATCGTCTCAGGCACCTTCAAGCCCAATTTGTCCAACCAGGTCTTGTTAATTACAGGCTGACGTGAGCTTTTTGGACGCGATGGAAGTCTTGTTGGCAGTGAGTAGATTTTTCCGTCAGGAAATGTGCTGATTTTTTTCAACTCTGGCGTTTCTTCCATTGCTGCTTTAAGATTTGGCATATTCTTCTCAATATAATCATCTAAAGGACGGAAAAAACTTAGATTATTAACGATATCGGAATCTCCGAAGGTTTGATTTCCTAGAATAATATCCGGGAGTGTACCGCTAGCCAGCAGAATGGACTTCTGTTCGGCCCAGTCATTAGAGGACATCACTTGCCATTCGATTTTGACATTTGTATTTTTTTCTAGATCCTTCAACCATTGGTTCTGCGTAAACGTGTCGCCCATGCTTCCCCAACGTACTGTCAGTACCTTAAGTGTTACAGGCTCATTAACAATTGGCAGACCTTCTTTGTTGTAACTGCTCGTCTCACTAGTCGCAGCATTATTCCCGTCTTTTCCGCCGCAGCCAGCAATACCAAATACCATAGCCGCCGCCAGCAGACCCACCGTCCATTTCTTTGCCGTCTTTTTCTTACTGTGTTGACTCATCCTCTTAATCCCCCATTTCAATTAATCAAAGTTCATCTGAATAGCTTAATCATAACGTCTTATTTTTTCGTATTCCGGACCCTTTAAGACGGTTATCCAGACCTTTGAATCCGCTTACAAAAAACACAAAATCAAAACTCTTCGCTTAAAGAGATTTCATAACAGTATTCCGACTTCTGTATGTGCTTTCCGGACTTTGCGGTAAATTACCGGCCAGTTCTTATGTTTTTTTCATGCAGAGGTTTTATAATGATTCTATGACCAAAAAAACAGCGGAACACAAAACCTACCCCATTCGTCATTATATTAAAGTCATGATGTTGGTTTCATTCACAGTCCTTATTCTGGATTTAGCGATCAGCATAGCTTCCATTTCCATTGTTAATCAGCAGTCCACTCGAAATTTGCAGGATACAGCGGCACTCTACATCAATCGTATTAATCATGATTTTGCCTACATTAATCACTATATGGGCTGGACGCTTGGAAACGATGAGAGCTTGCTTGCGATGAATACTTACGGGGTCAACAGCATCGAGTTCTTAAAGGCAAATGATAATCTGCATAAGCGCTTTACCGAGCTGCAAAAAAACTACGGACATGAGTACAACTTCTTCTATTATTTGAAAAATGAGAACTTTTTTTTAAACTGTGCGCCGATCAGCGTAACCTATACGGATTACAGGATGCTCAAAACGAAGATTATTTCTTATATTAATGATAAGGAGATGTATGAGAAGTTTTACTCCAAATGGACACCTATTCTTGTAAACAACCACTATTATGTAATAAATATCGTTCCCTATTACAATCGGTATTTAATTGGGTTGATCTCCGCTGATAACCTGATCCGCCCTCTACGCCAAATTAATCTGGGTGCCAATGGTTATGTTTCTCTAGTGGATGAGAATGAACAGCCTTTATCAAGTCCCATATCGAACAGCGGCAAGCTGGTAACGGAAGATGGGGGGTTCTCTAATCTTTTGCAATCGCGTACAACAATCAACAGCGCCTTCTCGGACACTAATTTCAGCACCAAAATGGTCATTAAATATGGCATATTCGAAAAAATCATGATTGCTCAGCTGCTTATAATGCTGCTCTTCTTCATTGTGACTTCCACTTTATGCATCGTTCTGCTGTTTTTCAAGAAAAGAGTACTGGGCCCGATTCAAAGCTTCTCTGAGAACCTTGCTTTCATTAATGAGGCAGGGCAGCCCGCAGATTTTAAGAGCAGTGAGATTATAGAACTGGAACAGGCAAACACACAGTTTAAAGACTTAGTTGAACAAATCAAAACCTTCAAAATCGCTATGTACGAGCAGGAGCTGGAGAAGCAGCGCATACAACTGGATTATATGAAGCTACAGATCAAGCCCCACTTTTTCTTGAATTGCCTGACAAGCATCTATAGCATGGCCCAAATTGAAATGTATAAAGAAATTGAGAATATGACGTTGTCTACGTCCAAATACTTTCGTTATATTTTTCAAAACGGCGAAAATTTTGTCCGGCTGGAGGATGAAATCGAGCATGTCCGAACCTATCTAGAGATTCAAAAGCAACGTTATCAGGATGCATTTATTTACAATATCGAGCAAGAGGATCAAGCAAGCTGTGTGGAAATTCCGCCATTAGTGCTGCAAACCTTCATCGAAAATTCTATTAAATATGCGATTTCACGAGAATATGAAGTAGAAATTAGGCTTACAGTCCGACGATTACGGATTGAAGAGGAAGACATGCTTGTTATACAACTCACCGACACCGGTCCCGGTTTTCCACCGCAAGTGTTAGAGAAGCTTAATCTTGGAGAGCCCTTGGATCAAAGCAAAGGTACGCAGATCGGCATTATGAATACGCTTAAAAGACTTGAATACCTTTATTTAAAAAGAGCAACCATCACCTTTTCCAATTTGGAGAGCGGCGGCGCTAGTGTAATTTTATCTCTTCCGGAGCTTCCTAAAAAAATCTAAAGGAATGGAGAGCTAACTATGAATATACTGCTTGTTGATGATGACTTTTATGTTATTGCCGCATTGCAAAAGAGAATAGACTGGGAATCGTTACACATTGATACGGTCTATACAGCAAATAATGTCGCACAGGCACGTGAAATAATAGAAAAGCATTCTATTCAAATTCTGATTTCGGATATTGAAATGCCGCAGGGTAGCGGACTGGAATTACTGGCCTGGATTCGCGAAGGGAATTATAGCATTCAGACTATACTTCTTACCAATTATGCAGATTTCAACTACGCGCAGAAAGCGATCGAATTGCAAAGCTTTGAATATTTTCTGAAGCCCATCGAATTTGATAAGCTGATGCTGATTATCCACAAGGCGGTCACACAGGCAAAGGAGCAGCAAAGAAATGAAAAAGCCATTCAAGGCGGTTACTTTTGGCAAAAAAACCAGGCGAAGATTCTCGAGCATTTTTGGCGTAAGCTGGTTAGTGGAAGCACATCATTTCCGATTAAATTAGCGGACATCACCCATGCCATTGAAGAACAGAACCTCTCCTATCAAATGAGCGACACTCTGCAGCCTTTGATCTTCAACTTATTTCCTTACAACGGCAGTATGGGAAAAGAAGAGAAGGATCTTTTTGATTTTGCGCTGCTGAACGTATTATACGAATTGTTACAGAGTCCTTGCTTTACTATCGAGAGCATTCTGGAATATAAAGATTATAATTGGATCGCCTTATTAAAATGGAACCAGACACCGGACACTCCGTTGCTTGAAGAATTATGTTCTTCCTTTATTCAAAAGGCGAATCCTTATTTAAAATGTGATGTCTGCTGCAATATCGGTCTATACGATAAACTGAATAATGTAGGGAATGTTCTGAAACAATCCTTGCGCATGGATGAGGAAATTACGAGATGCAGAAATCAGACCTTTTTAGTGGAAGCCTATCTCTATCAAAATAAAACAGGCTACACGCCACCGGATCTTGCCCATTTGGAAGAGCTGCTGAACCAAAATCAATTCACTACGTTTCTTGAGGAAGTTACGCAATATTTAAAGGTTATGCTGAACAATAGAACACTTGAGACCTCTGTCCTTAGCTTGTTCCGCTTAGATATTGTTCAGCTAGTCTATTCATTTCTCAACCTTAAAGGGATACGGTCGCACAAATTATACTCCGGCAAAACTAACGATAAATTATCCATGCACTCTCTAAACTCGATCGAGGATATGGAAGAATATCTTAAATATCTAGTCACAACAGCCATGAAATATCGCGACTTTGCTGCTCAGACCAAATCTGTCGCAGAAGAAATCAAAGCATACATTCATTCGCATTATGGAGATGATCTGACCCGAAATGATTTGGCCGAAGTTGTCTACCTCAATCCTGATTATCTGGCAAGAATATTCAAACGAGAAACAGGTATTTCATTAGGCAGCTACATCATCCAAGTCAGAATCGCAGCATCGAAACATCTATTAGAAACTACAAATATGTCAGTTTATACCGTCGCGAACAAGGTTGGCTATAACAACTACTCCTATTTCTCCAAGCTGTTTAAACAAGAGGTCGGTCTTCCTCCCAATGATTATAAAAAGGAACAGCAATACAATCCAGCATATTAAAAGAGGGTGTATTAACGACAAAAACCCCCAGAGTCAAAATCATGACAACTGGTGGTTTTCGTCGTTAAGCTTGAAAAGCAACATATTTATCGCCAAGCAGATTCATAAAATAATTGCGGTTATATAACATGCTAGGATGAGACGGATAAAAGCTCAGCGCCGTTTCATTATGACGATTTGCTAACTCGTGTTGACCGAGGCGATCATAACAGAGTGCTAATTGAAGATGCGGCAGCCAAGTATAAAAAATCCCGTTTTTCATACCCATCGAATCATTATCTCGCGGCAGATTTATCGCAAGCTCATACCAATATGTCGCTGGCTGTAACTGCCCCTTTTCCAGAAGAAGGGCTCCAAGTCGGCAGCAGAATTCTGAACGTGGCTTATCGTACTGTAAGGTTCTACATAATGCTTCAAATGCACCTTCTTTATCCCCTAACCTTTCCCGGCATTCGGCAAGCCTTAAGCAAGCTTGAAAATTATCTTCTATCCAGCCCTGCCCACCCGCCAAAAACATCTCATAGTACTTGCAAGCCTCTTCATTCAAAGCATGATCCCGCAATTCATTTGCATAATAATATTGGTCTCTCGGAGAGAACATTTCACCTTCTGCTACTCTACGTTGGTAAATCCGCAAATTACGGTCTGTATATTCCTTATCCTTCTCGTGGGTAATACAGACATCACTACTGAAAGATGGACCACTTACCTCTAGATATTCATGTACAGGGCCAATCCATTGAAAATTACAGCTCCGGCGAACAAGCCGGTTCCGACGCAAGCTGGCTGTGACATTTCCCGCCTCGTCAAAAGCCAAATTATATTGCATGTTTACACTATGGATATGTTTTGGAAGAATCTCTTTCAGCTTCTTAAACAGAATCTGATCCGCTTCCTTTATATAATCATCCGCATCCAACCACAAAATGTATTCCTGTGTAGCTTTACTGAAGGCAAAATTACGCGCGGCACTAAAGTTATCGATCCATTCGAAATCATAAATAACAGCTCCGAAGGACAATGCGATCTCTTTTGTCTTATCCGTCGAGCCTGTATCCACGATAATAACTTCATCTACAAGACTTGCAACGCTAGATAAACATCTATGCAAGCTTTTTTCTTCATTTCGTACAATCATACATAAACTAATCGTGACCATACTCGCCCTCCTAAGCGTTTTGTTTAAAATCTCTTTCTATATTGATATGCAGGGTTTATGAAACGGACTCCCTTTCTATCCCAGCGGAAAATGAAGTACTTCAGAAAATAAGGGCTATGTATAGTGTGAATCTTATAATTTCTTATTTTCACAAGAAACTTTCCACTTCATTTTTAGGTCTATATTAATAAGATCAAAGGAGGTACCGATATATGAAATCAAAACGAAGACGCGTTAGAAATGGCTGGATCTTAACTTCAATATTGTGCGTCGTAATGGCACTTGTGCTGTTGATTGGATATAAAGGCTTCGACTGGAGAACACCTACCATTCCACCCGCATCCACCGACGCACAAACAAATAATGAAGCAAATAACGAACCTACCGTCTCTCAAAATGGGCTCGATTTTCCTAGCAGCGATCCCGATAATGAACCGATCCGCATTCCATTGCACACCACGCTGGCGCAAATAAATATCGATAGTGGCGACGTAAATGTAAATACAGAGGTTCCCCCCATTCCTGAAATGACCTTTGCCTTATCTCAAGAAATGAAAAACCAAATCGAAGCAACGCTCGTCTATAGACCTGATATCGGTGGAGGTTATGTTCTGCTTGCACCTGCTGGATGGCTGGCCACTGCTGTTGTTGGTGCTAATGGTTCGTATGGGGTTACCTTTCAGGATCCAAGCAACCCGGCACAAAACATGAACTATTCAGATAATGCTTGGGGTTGTGTAGGCTGTGCTATCACTGGAATAGGAACCTATTTTCCGAACAAAGACAAATGGGCTAATGAAATGGGATTTACAATTTATAATCCTCTTAAGTTCAGCGAACAGCATACTTTAGGATCGGCAGGAGCTGAAGCTCGTACTGTCAGTATACACTTCCAGCAGAAACAAACGGCTATCAAGCCGAGGGTGCCGCCTATTACGATAAAGGTGAATGGGGTTATTTATTCCGCAATATTGAAATACATCAATCTCAAACAGCCCCGAAACAGGAAGTAATAGAGACCCTGATGAAGTTTTTTACAGATCATCATGGACCGCTCTTCATCGCTGACCCAAACGGGGAAAAGTCGGACTAATCATGGGGAATTTCTAGATGAATGTTTTTTCAAGGTTTGCTTCTGCATTTAGAAAGACGTAGGTGTTATTTTTTGTTATAATCAAAGCAATGCGTTGTTTATAAATTCAGACATATATAAAGGGGACGTTACCATGACTCAAATTATTAAAACTCTAACTATTGCAGGCAGCGACTCCAGTGGTGGCGCAGGCATCCAAGCGGATCTAAAAACATTTGAAGAGTATGGTACCTACGGCTTTAGTGCCTTGACAACTATCGTTACAATGGACCCGGACAACGGTTGGCACCATAATGTTTATCCAATTGACGCCTCCATTGTTGCTGAGCAGCTAAAAACTATTTTCGCAGGTGGTCCAGTAAATGCCATGAAGACAGGTATGCTGGGAAGTGTTGAAATTGTGCGTGTTGCTGAGCAAGCGATCAAAGAAAATCTACAAACCAATGTAGTGATTGATCCGGTCATGGTCTGCAAGGGTGAAGATGAAGTCTTGAACCCAGACAGCGCGGAGGCTATTCGTGATTTACTGCTGCCACTTGCCACCGTGGTTACACCAAATCTGTTTGAAGCGGGCGTTCTTTCAGGTCTTGGCAAACTTTCTACCCTAGAGGATATGAAAGAAGCTGCTCGTCTGATTCATAAGCTCGGAGCAAGTAATGTCGTGGTTAAAGGCGGCAAAGCACTCGGGGGCGATCAAGCGATTGATGTCTTCTTCGACGGTGCTGAGTACACCGTATTTCAAACAGCCAAAATCGAACCTGCTCACAATCATGGGGCTGGATGTACCTTCGCCGCTGCTATTACAGGCGGTTTAGCTAACGGTCTGTCCGTTCATGAAGCTGTAGCAAAAGCTAAAGATTTTGTCTCCGCAGCCATTCGCAATGGCTTTGCATTCAATGAATATGTGGGTCCTGTATTTCATGGTGGCTATCGTTTAGAGCGCTAGAACTCTGGGCTTAAGCTCCAGAAACATAAAATGGCAGTCCAGATGCTGAAATTCAACACTGAACTGCCATTTTTTATGGTGCAAGTATAATTAATTAAACCCTGGAAAGTCACTCAGATCGGAAAGACGGATGACAAATACGATAAAAGCTAACACACCAAGCAAAATAATCGGAAAGCATAGTTTGAACGAATCTTTGGCGCGAATATGAGTCAGAACTCCACCAATAGCAGTAACTCCAAGTAAAAGTGCTCCTGCCGCTGCCCAACTCGGCTCCCAGTAACCAACAACCAAAGCTGCCGCGGCGACAAGCTCAACGAGTCCTGTTACCACCCGAAACCATTGTGGTAAACGCCATTTTTTAAAGTTGTCCACATGCATTTTTGAACCCGCTGCTTTTCCCGATCCTGCCATAACGAAAGCAAGTACCAGCAAGCTTTGCAAAACGATGGCTACAATATTCATTGTCATCTCTCCCCAAAATATATTTGCAACAATGACAAGCACATATTAATGCAAAAGAATTCCCTGCTATAAGACAGTGGATACCTATGCTACTCCGCTTCGTTTGTTCCCCCTAGTTATTATATGTGCTTACCTTAAGCACAATACCTACAAAATAAAATTGCAGTGCTGCTGACTGCAACTCACTTAATTATAGTAGCCAAAAAAATAACCAGCTATTTTATTATTAAATAAAAATATTAAGAAAAAAACTCTACCCGCTCCATCACATTAGCAATCGTATATTTACGTAAATACTCAATCGTCCGTAGCTCCGTCTCCTGGAGAATCCTTTCTAACTCGACATCGAGTAAGGCACTTGCTCCACACGCCAGATCCACTTCAGGCTCCTCCACCGTTGTACTAACTGCCTCATAAATCTCACCTAATGTAATCTCATCGGCAAATTTCAGAAGAACATACCCACCTTCTCTTCCACCTTTGGACTCTACGATTCCGGCAGTTGCCAAAGACTGCATCACTCTACGCATAAAGGTCGCGTGTGAATTGACTTGGCTTGCAATCATTGCACTAGACAAGATGCTTCCGCTTTTAGCCAGCCAAACGATCGAATGTACCGCTATTTTAAAACGGGGAGGTCCGATGTTCACTCCACGATTAGCTGTACTCATGCCCCATCTCCCCTTTCAACTGCAATTATATAAAGCACATTATAGAGTAAAACAAGGGTTGGAGCAAACCAACAAGGGCACATTCCATTGGAGTATGCCCTGTAATATTCAGCGTTTCTATGATCCATTATTCAAAATTCGTAAACTTAAAACTCTGCTTATGCTTTCGTCCATTCTGATCATTCCACGAGAGTACGACTTCCAATTCTTTAGCCCCATTCTTCACAAAAAAATGGCTAAAACTAACCGTTTCATCCGGTCTCATATCATAGCTAAATGGATCTGTTAAGATGATTTGTTCTTGAAGAGGCTCTTGCACGGGTCGATACAACTCGAAAGTTACATCCATCGTATCTTCACTTATGTTGGTGACTAATAGCTCGTAGCTCTTATATTTTTCCGGTTGTGGAGAAGGCAATTTACTTTTATGAAGCTCCACCGCCCATTTGGTTGTTTCACTCTTTACAGGTAGCACACTTTTAACAGCAAAAATACTAGAACCACCAGTAATCATCAAACACAGAACTAGCAGCGTCAGTACAAACTTTCGGTTCAATGCTCATGTCTCCTCGCTATAGGGATGCGTTTAAGATTTACGAACACTGATTTTTTATGCGTTTTTTGACAAAAAAAGTACTCGAATTAAAATCCGAGCACTTCATGGACATTATTTTATTAAAATCGATAAGGCACTTTTTGAGGCTAAACGGAACGATAAATCTTCTTTACCTTGCAAGCTCACTGTTACATTCTCATCCTTTTTACCTTGCAAGCTCACTGTTACATTCTCATCCTTCTCACTATCGTTGAACAGAACAACCGCAATAGAGTGATCTGTATTCTTAAAAGCTACGGAACGAATTACTTCTTGGTTAGTGGAAGCATCAATACGTACAGCCTTAGGACGAATGAATTTGCTGAAGTGTGCCAGAGCATAGTAGTCCAGCGTATACGTAAGTTCTTTAGTCTCTTGGTTGACCGTCACAACACCGCGACAGGTACTTTTGCCAAAGCCCGGTACAGTGGGACCGTTCTTCTCATCTAAGGCCATATTCCACAAGACAAAGGATTTACTATGGTTTCTAAGAATATCAATCCCTGTTCTCATTACATTCGAGAAGGCTTGTTCAAACGGAGGAATCCATTCGCCACCAGAACCTTCTGTAAAGTGTACTTCTTTATCTGCAAAAGCTTTCAGAACCTCTGATTGTGCTGACGCATTCCCACCATACCAGTGCCAAGCTACACCGTCTACTTCATCTTTTGCATAATCCAGCACGGTTAATGGATAATCCGGACGATCCCAGTTGTGGTCATAGCAGAGAATTTTTGTGTTAATGTTATGTTTCACGAAGCTGGGCTTCAGATAGTTTTTAATGAAATCTCTTTGCGCCTCTGGCAACATTAACATACTAGGATAGTGCTTTGGTTCAAAAAGAGGCTCGTTCTGCGGGGTTACTGCATACGTTGGCAGACCGTGCTTTTCAAATGCTTGAATGTATCGTACAAAATAATCGGCATAAGCCTGGTAATATTCTTGTTTAAGTTCACCGGCGATCATCGATCCGCTAGTCTTCATCCAGCCTGGTGCACTCCAAGGCGAAGCCATCAGCTTAATCTCAGGGTTAAGTTCCAGTGCTTGTTGTAACAAAGGGATAATATCAGCTTCATCGTGTGCGATGGAGAACCGAGTTAATTCCGTATCGGTTTCCTGTGCAGGCATATCGTCATAGCTATAAATAGATCTGGCATAATCCGATGCTCCCATTGGATTTCTTAATACCGACAAGCCGATTCCATCTTGGGAATCAAAAAGCTTGCTCATGACTTCTTTTTTCTGTTCATTGTCTAGCACTTGGTTAATCAAATAGGCGGATGAATCCGTAAAGGATGCCCCGAACCCATCCATTTCCTGAAAGGTTTGATTCTCATCAAGGTTTACAGTGGTGACTGTCTCATCTGAAGCTATTGGAGTTAATTGTTCTAGTGTTTGCTCTACAAACAATTCGTTCTCCCCTGTAGATTGATAAATTTTCAGTTTTGTCATGTTGTTTCCCTCCACTTTTCTATATATCTTGCTGTGTTGATCACTCCTGTAATGATAAGGCCCCGGCAAAGGGGCCCCGTCCGACTGCTGCTTATTTAAGACCTAATTTTTCTTTGTTATTCTTCATTTTTTCAGTACGAATTTCTACGATCTTATCCCAGTTGTTTTCATTCAAGAATGTTTTATAAGCAGCCAAAGTGCTTTCAAATGTAGCATCATCCTTTGAACGAATTAAACTTACAAGAGTAGTATTCCAAGTAGCATCAATTGCAGTTAGACTGCGCGCTTCAGGCGTGCCTTGAGCAGGGTTGATATTTTCCAGAATGAAGTGAGGTTTCATCTTTCCTTTGCCCCATTCTTGCATTTGTTTAATCGACTCTGCGAATGCATCATTACTCAATGCTTTATCACGGTCATGTCCGAAGAACATAAATTCGCCCATCCTGTAATCTTTTTTAAATTTATCCGCATTGTTCAATTGAAGATCTTTGATTTCAGGTAAGAATTCAATTTTACCGGCCTCGTTAACTTTATAGGTCTCTCCTTCAATACCGTAGTTCATAAGCTTCTGTCCTTCTTCACTAAGCAAATACGTGTACACTTGAATGGCTTTAGCAGGGTCTTTAGCCTTTTTAGTAATGAAACTGATCATCCAACCAGTAATTCCTGACTGATTCAACGTTGGCTCATGTCCAACTGTGCTTTGCGGTCCATCAATAGCGATATATTCTTTGCCTGGATTTCCAGTCATGAAGATCTGCAGGTTACCGCTTTGTTGAGGCGTTCCATCCAGCAGCAGCGTTGCATATTTACCAGATTTTAATTTTTCTTCAAAGCCTGTTCCGTCATCAGCAAAACTGTCATCACTGATGTCACCATTTCTGTAGACTTCATTTAACGTTTTTAACCAAGTCAAGTAATCCTCATCCAGATTACGGTTGTAGAATTCACCATTCTCAGTTTCCATCGGTACGCCGATGAAGTCCTGTAGTACATCTCCCAAGGAACCAGTACCTGTACCAATGGAGTTAAATCCAAACGGAATCATTTCTGGGAACTGCTTTTTGATTTGTTGCATAGCACTCTTGAATTCTTCCGGAGTACCAATGGTTGGTTTTCCAATCGCTTCGTAAACATCCTTACGGATGACAAATGCTGTTTTCGCAGGAATGTTACCGCTATCATAATCGTTTTGTGTATTCGAGTAGTTAGGATAGCCATAAGTCTTTCCATCAGCTAATTGGAACCAGTTCATTGTATCTTTTGCAGCTACTTTATTGAAATAAGGATCGTATTTATCCGCCAGATCATTCAAAGGCAGCGCCCATGTTGAAGCTTTTTGTACCACAGGAGAGTTGGAATCAAGTACAGTCAACAAGTCAGGCATTTCGCCACCAGCAAAAATAGTATTTAACTTCGTGTCGTCCCCAGTAATAAATTTAATATTGATATTTAAATCCTCTTTAATTTTCTTTGTAACGAGGTCCTTGCCGAAATCAGTATTCCACCAATCTGCATTCACGTACCAAGTAAGATCTGTGGTCTCTTCTTTTGTATCCAGCTTCCAAGCCGGTGTTTCCGGGTCAATCGTATAACGACCTTCAATGGAGCTCAGTTCTTTGCTGGAGTTATCAGAACTCCCCTTCGATCCACAACCGGTAAATACCAATACAACAGCCATAAGCGCAGTACAAAGTTTGAGTCCTTTTTTCCCAAATGCTTTGTTCATTTCTTGTTTCCCCCTAAAAAGTTTTGTAAGTACAGGAAGTGTAGATCTAATTGTGCTAGCTACACTTCCTATGGATCACTTCGCACATAAGTGTTTGCTATAAAAAAACCTCCTAACTTTCTATTCTTTAACCGCCCCCATCATCATTCCTGAAATAAAGTACCTTTGTAATATTGGATACATCACAACAATCGGCAAAGTTGTAATGACAATTGTTGCTAGTTGAACCCCTTTAGTCGTAGTTTCGATAATGGCAGATCCACCGACATTTTGCATGGATTGCGTTTGAGACTGAACGATGATTTCATAGAGCTTCATCTGCAGCGGATAGAGTGCTTGATCGGTAATGTATAACTTGGTGGTCATAAAGTCATTCCATTGCCCAACCCCGTTAAATAACGCAATCGTAGCCATAGCCGGCATGGAAAGAGGGATAAATATCTTTAGGAAAATACGCCAGTCACCTGCACCATCGATTTTGGCTGACTCTTCAAGTGAATCCGGAACGTTTCTAAAGAAGTTCATTAGAATAACCACATCATAATAACTGAACAAGGCCGGGATAATATAAACCCAAAAGCTGTTCAATAGACCAAGTGACTTAATCAATAAATACGTTGGGATCATACCACCCGAGAAGAACATGGTGACAACACCCATGGCAACGTACAGCTTGCGGCCACGTATGTATTTTTTACTCAACCCATAACCGATCATCGCGCAAAAGAATACGTGGGTAATGACACCGATGAACGTTTTGGCAATTGAGACCAGGAATGCTAGACCAATCGTCTCGTCTTTAAATACAGCCCGATAATTTTCTAAGGAGAACTCAGGAGACCAAAATATAAATCCGCCTTCCGCAAGCGCCTTACCTGAACTTAAGGATGATATGACCACATTCCATAAAGGAACAACGATAATTACAGTACAAATACAGAGCAAGATAATGTTTATGGTATTAAAGATTCGACTGTCGAGATCTTCTTTAGCTACCGTCCGATTCACAGAAATGCCTCCTTTTACAGAACTGATTGATTATCATTTAATTTGCTAGATACTTTGTTGGCACTAATCAATAGGATCACTGATACGATGGAGACACCTAAACCAACAGCGGTTGCATAAGAGAAGTCACCTTGCGTCATACCCATTCGATACACATAAGAATTAATTACTTCTGCTTTTTCACGGTTCTGAGAATTCATCAAGACCAAGGTTTGATCTAGATTCGATCCTAATAAACCGCTTACAGTCAGAATAAGGTTTAAACTGATAATCGGCTTCATGTTAGGGAGGGTAATATTCCAAATTTGTCTCATACGACTGGCCCCATCTATTTTGGCAGCTTCATAATAAGTAGGATCAATTTTCGACATGATGGCTAGGTATAAAATCGTTCCCCAACCTGCCTCTTTCCAAATATCCGATAACGTTGCAATCCACCAATACTTGTTCGCATCGAGTAAAATATTTACCGGTTTCGAGATGATTCCTAAATTGAGCAGCATTTCATTAATCATTCCGGATGAAGAGAACCAAGCAATCAACATCCCGCCCAGAACGATCCATGACAAAAAGTGGGGTAAATAAGAGATCGTTTGTACTAATTTCTTAAAGCGTCCAGCGCTCAACTCGTAAATCATAACGGATAGAATAATAGGAATAATAAAACCTATGGCTAATTTCAGAAAGCTGATCCCCAAGGTATTTACTACAGCATCCCAAAAATATTTGTCTGATAAAATAATTCTGAAATTATCAAGCCCAACCCACGGTGCAGAATCGAGCGTATCAATTACTGTGTAACTCTTAAAAGCAATCGTCAATCCGTAAATAGGAATGAAACAAAAAATAATCATAAAAATAATTCCTGGAATGATCATGGACTGGATTTCCCATTGTCTCTTATAATCAATCACAAATTCTTTGACCCTCTGTCCCATAGGTTTCTTACTACTCATTGGATTCTTCCCGTTCACTGGCACTACGGCTAATTTATCCACGTTTTTCTTCTCCCCTCCAAATCATGATCCCCAAAACGATAAAAACGTTTTTATTTCTTCGAAAAAAAAACCTCCTAAAAGCAATAAAATTATCAAGCATAAACGCCTTCAGCGTCCTTATCAGACGATATGCGTTTAAGCGAGAAATATAAGAAATAAAGTATAGGTGCAAACTTATACTTTCTTATATTTAAAAAAAGATCGGATACCCTCTTGTTGCCCTTCTTGAAAGCATTAGTACCGATCAATCTTCACTTGAGTAGAACCACGTACAATCAATTCGCCTGTCAATTTCATCATTTCGCCTTGTTCCTTCTTCTGAATCATGCGAACCAGGTGATTAACGGATAGAATACCTTGTCTGGCAATTTGATTTCTTACTGTAGTTAATGGCGGTGAGAAATACTGGGCAATATCAATGTCGTCAAATCCCATAACGCTTATCTCTAACGGGACTTCGTATCCATGCGATTTCAAAGCTTGAATACATCCAATAGCGCTCAAATCATTCCCTGCTAGAAAAGCATCCGGTATTTTATCAGGACTCAAGTGAACTAAAGACTTAATAGCGTTATAGGTGCTCTCTTCTTCAAAATATCCTTGTATAATATACTCTTCGTTCGTTGGAAGCTGATATTGACGCAAGGCGGCCAAGTATCCTTCTTTCCGCTGAACACTGTCATACATCTCATCCACACCAGATATGTAAGCAATTTTCTTGTGTCCCAGACTGATTAAATATTTGGTTGCTTCGTACCCCGCTTCAAAGGAATCGAAGATCACACTTCCCATCGTATCATTCTTAAGCGGCCGATCCAGAAACACTGCTTTGATCTTATCTTTCACCATTGCAGCAATTTCTTCTTCATCAATTCTCATTTCTTCGTAGATAATGACACCATCTACACGCCGGCCTAGAATATTGCTCATAATGACTTGTTTATCCTTTGTAACAAATACATTTAGCCCATAACCTAACCGATCACATTCACGAGACATGGACTCCACCAGCTTATAGAAGTATGGACCCGATACACTCGTCGTAAAAAAACCTAGCATTTTAGTTTTTCCGTTCCTTAGGAGCTTGCCATTTAGGTTCGGAACATAATTTAATTGCTTCGCGACCTTAAGAACATGTGATTTCGTCTCCGGGTTTAATACATCTACGTCATTTAATGCGTTAGAGACCGTAGAAATGGAGACTCCTGCCTCTCTGGCAACATCTTTAATAGTTACCTTTTCCATAATGATTCAATCTTCCTTTACGAATAAAAACGTTTTTATAGATCTAAATTAACATAAAAACGTTTTCATTACAATATGTTTTTTTATTTTTTTTATTTTTCTATTTCGAATTATTCATAATAGACTCTGAACACCATATCTTGCTCATAGTTCCCAAATCCACGCCCGAATAATGTTAATCCACCTCTTCTACGTCCGCTATCCTCTGCACTTAAACGAAATGTCCACTGGTCCTGTTCTACAAGTACATCATCAAGTGTCACCGCTGATATTTGCTGCCCATCTATAAATGTTCCACCTGCATTAATCCGCAGCACCTTCAGCAAACCATATTGGTTAACATCTGAATTCCACCAAGCAGGGGTTAATCGTCCTCTAGTTAGGCCGAAATCTCCTGGACTTGTCCATTTCCCTAAATCCTGTCCATTCATAGCAAAAGCAATATCCGACGGCCATTTCTCATTTACATGCGGAGCCTCAGAACCGATCTCCATAGAAATTTCTATCTCCTGCACGACCTGATCCTTAAACAGATAATTAGGAACCTTATATTCGATATACCCTTTAGCAAACCATAAAATACCAGCGTTCACTCGCTCTGGGTCCAGGAAATAACGTGGATCATCATAATATCCGATTAACTTGTCTGTAGTTGCAATTCCGCAAGTAGGTGATGCCTGAACATCAGTATACTGTCCTACAGGAATCGAAACCTCAACAACCTTTCTAGCGATTCCCCGAGAACCTGATAATTTAATCTGCAGGTAGTTGGTAGACAATGAACAGTACTTATATGTCCCTCCATCCACACGTCTCATTTTAGAGCTAATCAGACCTGCTTTTTGCAGCTTGGCAACATGGGTGCTAACTATCGCACTGCTTAGATAGAGTTCGGCTGCCAGCTCTTTAATATGCATTTCTTTGCGGTCCAGTAGTTCGATTATCCTTAGCCTGACTTCACTTGCTAGTGCTTCGTAGACCCGAAGCGATTCAGTATCTGTAGTTAAGTGCATTCCGTTATCTCCCATGCCTTTGAATTAGTATTTTTACGAATCCTAAATTATTTGATTGCTTATCATATCTTATTCTAAGTACTATGTAATCATAAATCGCTTTATCAGTTAATAATAATATTAATTCTATTTGAAGGAGATATGTATTCATGACGATTAAATCCACTATGATTATTGACAAGGATTTTAAACTATCAGAAGTAGACACCCGAATCTACGGCTCCTTCATCGAGCATTTAGGCAGGGCCGTATATGGTGGTATTTATGATCCAGGTCACCCTACTGCAGATCTCAATGGTTTTCGAGCAGATGCCATTGAAGCTATCCGAGCACTAAATGTGCCTATCATTCGTTATCCCGGCGGAAATTTTGTATCCGGTTACAACTGGGAAGACGGTGTTGGGCCTAAGAACGAACGTAAGCATTCCCTAGAACTAGCTTGGTGGACAACAGAACCGAATCAAGTGGGCACTAATGAATTTGCTGATTGGGCTAAACTCGTTGGCTCTGAAGTCATGATGGCGGTTAACCTGGGCACTCGCGGCATTGACGCAGCTAGAAACCTAGTAGAGTACTGCAACCATCCTTCCGGATCCTACTATAGTGACCTGCGAATTTCCCATGGATATAAAGAACCTCATGCCTTCAAGACCTGGTGTCTGGGTAATGAAATGGACGGCCCTTGGCAGATTGGCGCTAAAACAGCGGCTGAATATGGTCGCTTAGCGAACGAAACAGCGAAGGCGATGCGCTGGGTAGATCCAACCCTAGAGCTTGTAGCATGCGGCAGTTCCGGCAGCGGTATGGACACTTTTGCAGAGTGGGAAGCTACCGTGCTAGATCTTTCTTATGAGAACGTAGACTACCTCTCACTGCATACTTACTACAACAACAACGAAGATGATACTCCTAATTTTCTAGCCCGCTCAATGGATATGGATCACTTCATCAACAGTGTAGCTGCTACCTGTGATTATATTCAAGCTAAGAAAAAGAGCAAGAAGAAAATTAATCTTTCCTTGGATGAATGGAATGTGTGGAAGTCGCAAGGTAGCAGTCGTGCCGAAAAACATTGGCAGATCGCTCCACCCGAATTTGAAGATGTATACACACTAGAAGATGCACTGGTCGTGGGCTGCTGTCTCATTACATTACTAAAACATGCGGATCGTGTAAAGATGGCTTGCATCGCTCAGCTTATTAATGTTATTGCCCCTATTATGACTGAAAATGGCGGTCCCCTGTGGCTTCAGACCACTTATTATCCATATCTGCATGCATCCCTATATGGCCGTGGAACCGTGCTTCATCCGTTGATCTCCAGCCCTAAATACGATTCTAAAGATTTTAGTGATGTGCCTTACTTGGAAGCCATCAGTGTATACAACGAGGAGCAGAATGAAGTTACTGTCTTTGCGGTAAATCGTCATTTATCCGAGGGACTTGAACTGGACGTGGACCTACGCAGCTTTAATTCCGTTAACATCATTGAGCATATTGTACTGAAACATGAAGAGATTAAAGCTGTAAATACCAAATCCAACCCCCATAACGTAATCCCTAGCCAAGGAAATGCTACATTTGAAGGTGGACATGTGAAGGCCCTTCTCGCAAAAGCATCCTGGAACGTGATCCGTCTCCGGGTGAACAGCTAGACAAGCGCACATAAACGCCCCTTGAATCTATGTAACACTAAAGATTCAGAGGGGCGTTTGTAGTTTTATTTTATTCTAAAAATCGTTACGGATTGCTTTGGAAACTCATAAGAAAAGGTGCTTCCCACAATTGTGAAATTAGTTTGCTTAGGGGAGACAAGCTCCTTATTCTCGAAGTTATTTTCGTCCTCAAGCTGGTAACCCGACAGTTCATACACCTCGACCGACAAGTCCTTTGTTGCCAGCCCTTCTAATACAATCTCAGCAGAAACGCTGTTCTCTTGTACGTTCACTGTCTTAAGAATGATATCCCCTGTGGCAGCTTCCACACTTGCTGTATAATACAGCGGTTCGATGACCGGAGGTTTGTCCTCTGTTTCATTGATTAGCTCTCCGTTAATGTAAGAACGAATATGTCTGCCTGATACTTCTAGCTTCAGATCATATTCTACGTCAGTTTCAACCGAAAACATCGTATGCGTCAGAACTGAGTTTCTCCCGTTAATGATAGAAGCCACTATGGAATCCTGATTCTGCCAGCCGCCCAGTTCCCATAACAAATGATTCTGATCATCTGCTTTGCCAAAATAGAACACAAACCCTTTATTCCCTGCGGTTCTAGTAGCCTTGAAATTCAAGGTATAGCTATCCCACCCCGTCTCACCAAGATCTAATATTCGTTTGGTCGTTCCGTTCTGAGCAGGGTCCGGGAGATTTGATATCTCTTCTGACAGATCAGAATACGACTTCACTTCTCCAGTAACATTGTTAACCAAAGTGATCTCGGAGAACCGGGCAGCGGATGCATCCACGCCCAAGCTAATCGCTCCTGTGATCGCTTCAACTGTACGTTCCTCGGGTGCTGTGAAGTCGTTCGCTTCTATCTCGAGTAGCTGATCTCCTTGATGGTTCATGAATAGCTTTTGAACATAGTAGTTCGCAGTTCCATACACCTCATGATTATTAAACCAGATTAGATCCGGCTTCCAGTTGATATAATCCACATTGCAGAGCATAGGCGCATAACATGCCAAACCAACCGCATGCGCGTTATTCTGAAGCCCCGTCATAAAAGCCGCCTCCACCAGCGCGTTGTAATACGTATTGCCCCATGAAGCATATTCGCCTAAGAACACTTTCGGTTCATCAGCCTTAAAGTCATCATAACGGTGATGATTCGCCAGGAACCATTCTGGTGTACAGTAATAATGCTCGTCTACAAAATCAGACTTATTCTCTTTTGCCGATGTCCAGCCCCGATCATATTCCTTACCTGCTGAGAATGGACCACTCGAATTGATGACCTTGATTTCCGGATATTTCTCTTTAATGGCTTGATGAAAGTAAGGATATCGCTCGAAAAAGGGTGCGCCTACCTCTTCATTACCGATGCCGATATACTCTAATCCAAAAGGTTCCGGGTGACCAAGCTCCGCACGTATACTTCCCCATTCCGTTGATAAATCCCCATTGGCAAATTCGATCAAATCCAGTGCATCCTCTACCCAGGGCGTTAATTCGTCCAGCGGCACCATACGTTTATGATGTGGATCGTAGCCGCCCGGAATTACGGGAATCGGTTTGGCTCCAATATCCTCACAGAACTGAAAATATTCAAAATAACCTAACCCAAGCGTCTGATTATAGGACCAGTTATTCCGCCTTGCCGGCCTTTGTGCCACATCCCCGATTGTATTTTTCCATCTGTACATGGAATCTCTGTCGTCTGGATTCAATGAACCGTCATGCACCAGACAGCCTCCCGGAAACCGCATGAATTTAGGCTTTAAGTCGGCTAGTAATCGTGAAATGTCTTCACGCATGCCCCCAGGTCTGTTCATAAAGGTCTTCTCCGGAAACAGAGAAACCATGTCCAGATATACCTTGCCGCTCCCTTTGGTAACGATTACAAGACGTGAGCTAGTATCCGTAGCATTAGCCTTAATAACTGCTTCGTATCGAGTCCATTCGGAGTTATTCACGGCTATTTTCGCTTCACCATAAATAGTCCCATTTATACTTTCAATGGTTATGGTAAGAGGCATATCAAAGCTTGTTTCCCGACGAGCATATACCGAGAACTTATAATTCTCGCCTTCTTTTACAGGAATGCCACTATTGAATCCAAGATTCATCAGCCCAACGCCGTCACCTTCAGCCACAATATCAATGGCTACATAATGTGGATTACGTTCATTCAAGGGATTGCTATCCTCCACCGTGATGACGGTCTTCCCACCTCCACGACCTACAGGCCCCCAAGCCATCAACGCATGATAATCCGCTCGATCAATCGGATCGAATTCAAAAGATCGGTTCTGAACCAGCTCAGCATAAAGGCCACCATCTGCCGCATGATTTAAATCCTCGAAGAAGATCCCGAATAAATCACCTAATGCTGCACCACGCTGCTGTGTATGTATTGTCAGAGTTCCTTCCATCTTCATTAGCTCATCACTCCTAGTCAAATTAATTTAATTTATATTTATATTACTTAGTTCATAACTATATAAATCATTATAGTGAGTTTACTTCACATTCGTCAATTCAGATACTTTGAATGAATAACAAAAAGGCCGATATTGTATGAAAATCCATACAACATCAGCCTTTTATAACGCAAATCCATTTATACTCTTATTTATTTAGCAGTCATTTGCCCTACTAAGAACTCGACAAAGTCAGTTGATTTGTTCTTATCTTCACCTTCTCCAAACACCCCGATGATCATCTTCCGAGAATGAATAGGAAGGTCTGTAGCAAACTTCGTATCTGTAATATCTACGCCAGTGATCCACTCTTCACCGTTCTCCGTATTTTTTATACGTTTCAAACGAATATCATCTAAAGGTAGTCCAGCTGATTTTACGAACGGCTCCAGATTCTTAAGTCCTTGTTGCTGCCCAATCCAATCAAAAGTAGCATCATCCAAAATAAGAATATCCGGACGATCCGCCGCAAGCATCGCCATCGCGCGCTGGATATAAGTCATGTCTAACGCGCCTCCACCTTCACCGCCTGTGGAGGGAAGGTATACGACTTCCGTCTTTACCCGCTTCCAAGCTGGATAACGATTGACGATCTCTTGTTTAAGCTCTTCATCCTTACCTGATGGATCTTGGGATTCATAGTTTCCTAGGAACATGATAGTTACATCCACTGGCGGGAGTGAAGCTTCATATTTTTTAGCTTGATATTGATTATAAAGTGCATTGCCTCCAAAGATTAGTACCAACAGCACAATGATAGATACAAAAGTATGGACTTTGTATAGCCTAAAGAAATTCTCCGATTTACGCGCTATGCCGGAAAAGGCTCCCCATTTCTCTAGCCGCTTGTCCTCAGCCTCTTGAATTTCCTTCTGATCCAAGCCGTCTAGGATTGTTTTGAAAGCTAGAAACTCTTCTTCATAGGCTGCAGCCTCAGTCTCTGAGGAATTTGATTTACGGCGTTTCAAGAGCAATTCAAACTTTTTATTCAGTTCCTCCCGGGTAATATCTTCAGGCAAGTCCAAACGTTCGTAAGCCTCTTTTAATTTCTCATTCAAATTGATGACTCCTTCCTGATGCTCAACTGGATATCTGATCGTGAATTTGGTTCTATGTATGGAATTCAGGTAAACATACTAATTATACAAAAGAATGATTGAATTCGTGAAATAAACAACATATGAACTCAATTAAACTATATCATGGAGTGCTAGACGCTAACAAGTAAGCGTTTATCATAGGGCTTAGAGGCATTCTCTATTGGCTCTAGTCCAAACCATGCAGCTGTTTAAATTGCTCTGGACTCATTCCAGTCAACCGCTTAAACACTAGACAAAAGTAGCTGGCATTTTCGAAGCCCACTAACTGAGCAATTTCATACATTTTTTTATCTCGTTCATTGAACATTAGTTGTTTACTCAAGTTTATACGCTGCTTGTTGATATAGGTTACAGGTCGATCATGGATTGTTTTTTGAAAAAGCCTGCATAAATATTGTGGCGATACCGCGATTACCTCCGCAAGCTCCTTTAATGGGAGCGTCCTATGTAAATTGCTTTCTATATGATGAAGCACAGGCTTAATTCGCTCCAATTCAAGAGCCTCATTTAGAGGAGAGACTAGGTTTCTTTTTAAATCTAGCAGCAGCGCATAAAGTTGTTTGGATCGTTCCAGATTCGTTTCCAGTTCATTGCTATCTGGCAAGTGGAGCATTTCCTTTAAAGGATTTAGCCACCTATCCTCCTTCAATCTTGCTGGTCCTGATTCACGGATTCCTGCGTACAGCAGCATTTGACCGGCCTCTCTACCATTGAATGAAATCCATGACAGCTTCCACTTACTGCTGATTGGCGCATACGAATGCGTAATATTCGGAAACAAAAAGAAGACATCCCCTTCGCCCACAATATATCGTTTCTCCTGAATGACAAGCTCACCTTTTCCTTCGTGGATCTGATGCAATTGATAATCTGGAAATCCGGTGGGCCGTAGGGTTTCTGCCTGATGCTCCCAAAATCCAATGGTTGTAGCATACAGCGGCAGCATATTCGTATCTTCCGTTTGGCAAAAGATTATTTTGCTATCCATTTAATCACTCGTTTCATATTTTGTTATATGTGATGAAAAATCTTTTATATCTCTTAACATTACTCCAATTTATAATATGAATATAATAACATCACTATTATAAAGGAGTTTTACTCATGCGAGCAAAATTTGTTTATCAGCCTCCTGCAAACGGTTATCCAGAATGGAATAATAATCCGGAAATTTTTGAACTAAATCGATTGGATGCCCATGCTTCCATGATTTCTTATAGCCATTTATCGCAAGCCTTGGCAGGGGATAAAGAAGCCTCGCCATATTACAAAACGCTCAATGGTATTTGGAAGTTCTCCTTTTCCGAAACACCGGATCAACGGGTCGTAGATTTCTATAAAGCGGATTTCGATTGCAGCACTTGGGCTACGATTCCTGTACCCTCTCACTGGCAATTCCAGGGCTATGATTACCCGCAATATACGAATGTACGATATCCTTGGGCGGAATCCGAACCTGATCTCAAGCCACCTTTTGCTCCGACAAAATATAATCCAGTAGGCTCGTACATACGAACCTTTACTGTACCTGAATCCTGGAACGGTCAACCTGTATACCTTAGCTTTCAGGGGGTTGAATCCGCTTTCTATGTATGGGTAAACGGAGAACGGGTCGGTTACTGTGAAGACACCTTTACACCTTCGGAATTCGATATTACCCCTTATTTAATAGCCGGTGATAATAAACTAGCTGTCGAGGTCTATCGTTGGTGTGATGCCAGTTGGCTGGAGGATCAAGATTTTTGGCGGCTTAGCGGTATTTTTCGGGAGGTCTATCTGTACACCGCCCCTTCTGTTCATGTTGCTGATTTTTTCGTTAATACCGTGCTAGACGAAGATTTCGTACATGCGAATTTAAACGTATATATCAAAGTGGAAAATTACTTTAATCAGAAGCTAAACCCTTATACACTCCAAATGCAGCTATACAATAAAGAAGATCAGCCTGTATGGAAGGCTCCAGTATCTGCAGTTACTTCCTTTGATCAAGAGGATATTCAGCATTTCAAGCTTTCTGAGCATGTAGAAGATCCATATAAGTGGAGTGCTGAGACACCGTATCTGTATACATTAGTTCTCTCCATGATTGACGACAACGGAAACACTACTGAAACCGTCAGCTGTAAGGTCGGATTCCGCACCTTTGTGATCAAAGACGGACTTATGAAGATCAACGGCAAAAGAATTGTACTAAAAGGTGTTAACCGGCACGAGTTCTCTTGTGACACAGGACGTGCGCTATCCAAAGATGACATGATCCGAGATATCAAACTGATGAAAACACATAATATTAATGCGGTTCGGACCTCTCACTACCCGAATCAGTCTGTTTGGTATGAGCTTTGTGATGAATACGGACTTTATGTTATCGATGAAACTAATCTGGAAACGCACGGCACTTGGCAATATGGGCAACAAGGAATACATGAGGGAAATGTACCTGCAAGCAAACCGGAATGGCGGGCCAATGTGATTGACCGTTGCAACTCCATGATGCAAAGAGACAAGAACCATCCTTCGGTTATCATCTGGTCGCTGGGGAATGAATCCTACGGCGGCGATAATTTCATCGCCATGCATGACTATCTCAGAGAAGCTGACCCAACACGACCTGTTCATTATGAAGGGATCTTCCATTGCAGAGAGTCGGAAGCAGCTAGTGATATAGAGTCGACTATGTATGCTAAACCGCACGATGTTGAAAAATATGCGCTAAGTCATCCTCAGAAGCCTTATATCATCTGCGAATACAGTCATGCTATGGGGAATTCTTGCGGTGGACTACACCTATACACCGATATGTTTGACAAGTACGATGTATTTCAAGGTGCTTTTATTTGGGATTGGGTGGATCAAGCTATCCAAACCAAAACATCCGAAGGTGTCCCATATTTAGCATATGGCGGTGACTTTGGTGAGTCGCCACATGATGGAAACTTTAGCGGAAACGGATTACTTTTTGCCGATCGTTCGGTTACTCCAAAGCTATTTGAGGTCAAAAAATGCTATCAAAATATTAAAGTAACGGCTTTAAATATCCGTGAAGGTCTCTTTCAGATTCGTAATAACTTTTTATTTACCGACATTGAACAGTACGAACTTAAATGGGAAGTTGCTTTAGACGGAGTAACTGCGCAAGAAGGTTTGCTGCAAATCTCTGCTGCACCAGGAGGAATCGTTGAATGCACTATCCCTTATGAACTGATTTCACATAGAGGTGATCATGAAGCTATTCTGAATCTCTCCTTTATTCAGCGTTCAGAAACTTCTTGGGCTGATACTGAACACGAAATCGCTTGGGAACAGTTTATTCTATCCCCGCGTATCGTGATACAGGCTCCAAAGACAACGGATGGAACGTTACATGTGCAGGAACATGAAGGTGCATTGACCGTACAGGGTGGGAATTTCACTCTAAACTTTAATACAACAACTGGTGAGCTATGCTCATACTATGCTTCCGGTAAAGAACATCTGCTTGAGCCTGTAAGACCTAACTTCTGGAGAGCGGTCACAGATAATGATCTTGGCAATGGATTGCCAAAGCGTTGTGCAGTGTGGAAGCAAGCCTCTAATGAACGGAACCTAGTAAACATGACCTATAGAACCGAAGGAAATCTATGTTTCGTCGCCACCACTTACCTTTTGCCAACGAATCCGTATTCCACTCTCCTTGTTCAGTATGAGATTCGCCCTGACGGGTCATTAGAGATTCTGCAAGAACTGAATCCGGGTAGTAGCGATCTTCCAGAAATTCCTGAGTTCGGAATGATGTTCGTGCTGGATGGAAGACTCGATACCCTTTCATGGTACGGCCGTGGACCCCATGAGAATTATTGGGACAGACAGACCGGAGCACCACTTGGCCGCTATAGGGGTAAAGTCAGTGATCAGTTCATCCCTTATCTCAGACCGCAAGAGTGTGGCAATAAGACAGATGTCAGATTTGCTTCGATTACAGATGGCAACGACGGATCAGGACTTTATTTTGATAGTGTAATCCCTATGGAGATTAATGCTCTGCCTTGGAAACCCGAGGAATTGGAAGCACATGATCACGTATATAAATTGCCAGTCTCGAACAAAACCGTACTGAGAGTCAACTACAAGCAAATGGGAGTTGGGGGTGACGACAGCTGGGGTGCACCAACCCACGAAGAGTTCACTCTGCCGGCTAATCGACCATATGCTTTCCGTTTCACCTTAACTTTGCTCTAAAGTAACGACATGAAAAGGCCGTCCTGTTTGGAAAAAACCAATCAGTGACGGCCTTTATTCCTATTATTTCGCCACTACTCTTGCCTGATTTCCGGAGGTCACGCCTGATTTATATTAAAAGTATGGGGTTTTGCAATTGACGGTTTGGCCATTCAAATGGGGATATTTTATACACATGGTGTTGTACTCTAAAATAATACGACCATGAAGCGGATGCTCCGTGGGGATTTTTAAATGCGTCGCAATGACTTCACTGAGTCCGAGATTTCGGATGTCTGCTTGTAGCTCTACGGCTTCTGGATCTTTTTCATAATCAAAATAAAGCGCTGAAGCTATAGCTAAAACAAGGTGTGAAGTCTCAAAGCCAAGTTCATGGGCAAGCATTGCTGGTTTTATCAGTCGATCATTAGGTGAAAGCTTACGAAGCGGGGATCGGGCGACACGTGTGATTTTATCGTTAATGTTGGGGTTAGTGAATCGTTCCATCATCTTTTCTATATACCGTGCATGTTCTAAGGGCTCGAAGCCATACAAATGTACCAGTAAGGTCCCTGTTTCCTTGAGTACCCCACGAACACGAGCTCTGATTGCGGGATCAGACATCGCTTCCTGAATGCTAGTATAACCTTCCAGATATCCGAAATAGGCTGCACTGCAATGGCCTGTATTCACAGTATATAGCTTCCGTTCGAGGTATGGTGCCAGCGAATCCACATAATGGACACCTTTAATTTCGTTGTAATTACCAATCATTCCACTGCGCGGAATCACCCACTCACTGAAGGGTTCAACGAGGATTTCAAGCGAATCTGTATTTTTCTGCACAGGCACGATCCGATCAACCATCGCATTTGGAAAAGCGACATTGCGGTCCGCAAGCTCCTTGAAGGATTGCTTCATATGCCGATATACAGATTTCTTTAACTTCTGACTGCTTCCAATACCGTTCTCACAGGCAATGATATGGAGAGGTTTGAGGTTCCTGTGATTGATAAGTCTTCGTTCGATTCCCTGCGCAATAGTACCGGCAATATCTTTTAAAGCGGCTATTCCAACTGCAGTGGTTACAATCTCAGCCTCTGCTATAGCTTTAGTAACGTTCTCAGTATCATTCAGATTGATCGCAGTAACATTATCAACGATAAAGCTGTCCCGATCCTTGTTAGCCAAGGTAACGGGGTATTGTCCGCGATTTTGCAACTGCGCAATCTTGTTCTTATTCCTTCCGACGAAACAAACATTGTAACCGGAGTCCGACAACATAGGTCCAATAAAACCTCTGCCAATATTGCCCGCTCCGAAATGTACGGCTCTCAATTTGGTATCCCCCTTTAATTTTAACTCTGTTTCTCAGTTTCTCTATACGAAGCAACGCTGAGTAACTACATGGTCAAAATCAAGAAGACTTAGATTATCTATTTTGTGATGCTGTTTATCGAATTCAAGGAAATTAGTAATCTCATTAGGAGTCACAATACAACGGATACCAGCTGCTGCTGCTGCCTTAGAACCATTCGGTGAATCCTCAATGGCAACTGCCTCATTAGGGGAGATTCCAAGACAAGCTAGTGTTTGGTTGTATAGCTCTGGATCTGGTTTTACTTTTGCCACATGATCTGCCGTCCGAATACATTCGAAATAATCGCGTATGCCCAATTGATTCAAGTATTTCTCCACCCATTCCAGTGAAGAGCTTGAGGCCAGCCCTATGCGTAGTCCAGCTTTTTTGGCAGAATCCAGATAATGCTGTATACCTGGCCGAATCGTTTCCAATTCCATAAGTTTGCTATGTCTCTGTTTAACAGCCTTACTGAAAGCCTCTTTATCAATGGCAAGCTTAAGATCAGTCATCAAGTACTCATAAGGATTAAAGCTGTTTAAGCTTGTGCCAATGCAGGTGGAGTACTGTTCAAGCGTCAAATCCACTCCATATTCAGCATAAGCCTCGTTAAAAGCGGTGTACCAAGCAGTCTCCGTGTCGATAATCGTTCCGTCAAAATCAAAAATAATGCCTTTGATCACAATCAACCATCTCCCTCGTATTATGTTTGGTTAGAATATCTTACGCAAAACCGTCTATAAATTCTACAAATTGTCATTTCAGCTTGCGTTGGACTATAAAAACCATAACAAAGGCTTTCCACTGACGTCAAGGGCGGTAGATAACATGCCACGGTATGATAACGATTACAATCAATGAGGACAATCCTGAATTTTTTGATCACATAAATGACTTAATCTATAACAGTAATCAGATTCAAAAAAACACCACAATCCTATGTGCTTCAAGGGATTTCTCCTTCCATGTTTGTCATGAAGACAAGCCCTCCCTTCTTCTCTCCATTCCCGGTATTTAGAGTATTTTTCCAATCATCTGAAAATAATTCAAAAAAAATTTTAAACACCACCTTTTTGCATGATTGTACAAATCTAATGACTGAATTATGTTTTGTCCATTGAGTAAAAAGAGTCTATAAATTATGATGAATTCAATCGAGAATGATTATCATTATTGGTAATCGTTATATATTTTAGGGAGGCAATAAAAAATGAACAAGGCAAGACAGTCCTTCGCTGTGTTATGCGTACTCTTTTTGATGAGTACATTGCTGCTAGCATGCGGAAACTCAAAGGAATCATCTTCTGGTAATAGTACGACCAACGCAACTGGAAATTCTTCTGCTGCGAGCACGGCACCATCAACGGAGCCCTCCGACAGCAGTGCAAATGAATCCGCAACGACTACCCGCTCCTACACGGATTACATAGGACATACTGTAGAAATCCCTGTGAAACCACAGCGAATAATCTACTCTGGAGAAACATATGGCGATTTGCTCGCTCTCGGCGTACAAGCGGTAGGGTATCCTCTATCCATGGGTGAAGGCCAGGTCTTTGAAGATCAGTTACAGGGTGTCGAGGATGTAGGCTTCCCTATCAATCTGGAGAAAACATTAGAGCTTCAACCTGACCTAATTATCTATGCGGGCACAGACGAAGCTGATTTTGAGCAGCTGTCCAAAATCGCACCTACAATCATTTTTGATACCTTTGCCCCATTACAAGAACGTATGCTGGACATTGGTGGAATTCTTGGTAAAACAACAGAAGCAGAAGCATGGCTAGCCCAATATAAAACCGCTGAAGAAACTATGTGGAAACAATTGAAGTCTGCTGGTATGCAAGAAGGTGAGACAGCTTCGGTCTTCACTTATTATCCGGGAGACAGACTGTTTATAATGGCGGCGACTGGACTTTCACAGGTACTCTATGGGGAGAATGGCTTCAAGGCAACTCCAGCTATTCAGAAGATACTCGATGAAGGTAAAGGCTTCCAGGAAGTATCTATGGAAGTGCTTAAAGAATATGCCGGAGACCGTATATTCATCTTGACTCCAGTTGCGGAGGAAGCAAAACAATCCACAGAAAATCTATTAAAGAGCCCTATCTGGAAGAGCCTTCCTGCCGTTAAGAATGGATATGTCCATACGCAGGACATCATGAAGACCTCCAGTGATGCAACTACAAGAGAATGGCTGCTCGGCGAGATTCCTCAGCTATTGAATATGAAATAACCCTCCATGATCGAGTGTTTAGCACACGGCTGATAGAAAACTTCAAGAAGCATATCAACAGCTGTTGATATGCTTCTTTGTTTTATATACAATAAGTTCATTGATAATCATTCTCACCAAAAGAACGGAGGCTGAACCTATGCTGCAAACATCATCGTCCTGCCCCCCGCTCCACTCCCTGCTGTTTCAGCTGATTGATGCCGAACTGATACTTCAAGCTGCCGATTCAAGCCCTGTATCACGTACAACTCATGACTACACCCTTCTCGTATTTACCGGGGGAAACGGGCAACTGAACCTCGATGATCAGAGCGTGATGCTGAGTACAGATAAATGTTATCTACTAGCTCCCGGAATCTCCTATAGTACGAGCAATCAGGAAATGACCATGTATTATTATCTCATCACCTTTTCAGCAATTTATACAAAAGAGCATCCAGAACGTTATTCTGGCGAACTACTTTCAGGCAGACGCGAATTAATTGTCCACCCGTTCACTAAGGTACTCCGTCTTGTGGAAGATTTGCTTCTGAACAAGAATAGCTTCGATGATGTGCAGCAATTCAAGCGACAATTGAAATTCCAGGAATTGATGCTGCTATTTTTTGAGCATAATTATCCTTCCAAGCATCTACCAAGTCCCACAGAATCCGTAGAAATGACTATACAATTCATAGAGGAGCATTATACAGAGAGCATCAGCGTGAAGCAGTTGGCTGAGCTGGCGGGGATATCGTTCTGGCAGTATACACCGATCTTTCAACAGCTTACCGGCAAAAAGCCACTTGAGTACCTGACCGATCTGCGCATTAGTCATTCCAAGCGCTTCCTGCAGGAATCGACGGAACCGCTGCGTGAAATCGCCAGACTGGTAGGCTTCTCCGATGAATATTATTTCAGCCGCCGCTTTCGGCAAAAAACCGGAGTTACCCCCGGACAATATGCGCATCAGCGAGGTCGTAAGCTTACCGTCAAAGATTGGACAGGCCATGAAGTGGAGATTCCAGAGCAAGCGAGACGCATTGTCTATCATGGAGAGACACTTGGCGACCTTCTCGCACTAGGCGTGAAGCCCATCGGAGGAGATGAAGCATTCGTGCGGAACAGCGTCTATAAACATCGGCTTAAAAAGCTCGCCAATGTTGGTTTCCCGCTGGACCCGCAGCTGACCGCTTCACTTAATCCAGATTTGATTATTTTGGCCAATAGTGATGAAAGAGCCTATAGGACCGTTTCCGGTATCGCCCCGACACTCACCTTTGATTCCTTTGCGCCACTCGAAAGTCGAATGCGAACACTAGGCAGCTGGCTCGGTAAACAACGCGAAGCCGAAGCGTGGCTGGAATCATTTACAATCAAAAACGCTGCCATGTGGCAGCAGCTTTACGAGACCAGTCTCCAAGCCGGAGAGACTGCCTCTGCTTTGGTCTATGACCACGGAAATCATCTGTATGCTATGGGAATGTCCGGATTCTCCACAGCGCTTTATGCCCCATGTGGTCTACAACCGACAGAGGAGATTCAAGCCATACTGGATGAAGAATTAGGGTTCGCTGAAGTTGATCCAGCGCGATTGCCTGCCTATACTGGTGATTACATCTTCATGCTCATTCCTGAGCGTCCAGACTCACTGGCTGCTATGGAACGACTACTAGACAGTTCACTTTGGAAAAGTCTTCCGGCAGTACGTCAGGGACATGTTTATCTGCTCGACGGAAGCAAATGGAACTCTAGTGATGCGTTAACTCGGGAGAAGCTGCTAACGCTTCTACCTAAACTGCTCAGTGGAAGCACCCCTAGTAATTGAAGGTGAATCTAGGATTCCCTTTTGACTTTTCAAAACTTCATGGGGTATACTTTACCTACGCTTAATTTCCAACTTTTACAGTTGAAAAGCGGGGGAACCAGTTAATTGGGGCGAATCATTGAGCATTAGAATGTAGGGTACCATCTTACCCGAGTCCGTCAGCTAACCTCGTCAGCAGTGGATGGGTCTGCTTTTCATGTTATTTACATAACCAGAGACCCTTGCTAAGGGTCTCTTTTTGTGTTTTTTTGGACCCTGCTGGCAGTAGATTGGCCTTTGACACTAAGGCTTCCTCTTTTCTCACACAAAGGGACAAAGGAGAGATGTAAGTGCAAAAGGTAAAGTACATCACGGATATTAACAAAATTGCTATGTTGTCTGATCTGGAAAAAGAGAACTTGAAAGAAATCACGGACAAATTTGTTTTTCGTGTGAATGACTACTATCTGTCTTTGATCAACTGGGACGATCCAGATGATCCCATTCGTAAACTGGTTATCCCTAACGAAGGTGAACTGCTGGAATATGGACGTTGGGATGCTTCGGATGAAGACACGAATTATGTGGTGCCGGGTTGTCAGCACAAGTATAAAACAACAGCATTACTGATTGTATCCGAGGTCTGCGGAGCCTATTGCCGCTACTGCTTCCGTAAACGCCTGTTCCGAAATGACGTGAAAGAAGCGATGTCTGATGTCTCTCCGGGTCTGGAGTATATTGCAAACCACCCTGAGATTAACAACGTTCTTCTTACGGGCGGTGACAGTTTAATTCTCTCCACACCAAAGCTAAGATCCATTATTGAAAACTTAAGAAGCATTGAGCATGTCAAGATTATCAGATTAGGTTCGAAGATTCCCGTATTTAATCCGATGCGGATCTCTGAAGACGAAGAGCTGCTGGAGCTGATTCGTACTTACTCTACCGAAGACAAGCGAATTTATGTTATGGCGCATATCAATCATCCTCGTGAAATCACACCTGAAGCCAAAAAAGCATTTAAAGCCCTCCACAACGCTGGGGCAATTGTCGTAAATCAGACCCCCGTCCTTAAAGGCATCAATGATGATCCCGTTATATTGGGAGAATTGCTAGACCGACTCTCATGGGCTGGCGTAACACCTTACTACTTCTTCGTGAATCGTCCCGTTGCCGGAAACCGAGATTTTGTATTACCTCTTGAGCAAGTCTATCAAATTGTAGAAGAAGCCAAAGCCAGAACCTCAGGACTTGGCAAAAGAGTACGCCTATCCATGTCACACACCTCCGGAAAGATAGAAATTCTCGCCATTGATAACGGAAAAGCCTATCTTAAATATCATCAATCCAGAGATCAGGAATACGGAAAGTTCATGATTCTAGATTGCCCTAAGGATGCAGAATGGTTTGATGACCTGCCCGGAAATGAGGAATATTGGACCCCTCCTGTGAAAAAAAATGACGCTATTATTTCTGTTAATGCGTTATCAAACAAGACTGCGGATCTGATTTGTAAATAATTCAATCAATTCTTTTTATATAAATCCTGACCAAGATACTCAGAAGACTCAAATGAAATATAAGCCCCACCATAAAGCATGCAATCACACTAAAACCACTAGCATCTTCTATAGCAAAAAACAACTTAGCAGGCCAATACGTAGGAATCCACGCACCTGTGAATTGCCATGGTGATGGAATAAAATACGCTACGATTGGCCCTGCTATAAACAAACCACCTATCTTAGATAAAGCTAAGCCTTCTACCTTATTTGCAGCAAAAGAAGCAAGAAATAAAGCAAAGCAAGGGGCTTCAATTGCTAATAATAAAAGAATGTATATATGCTCCAATTGGAAGTCAGATAAGCCTGAAACTACAAAATACACCAATGATAGAAGTGTACAAAGTACAGATGGAAGAACTAGACGATACACCATGTACCCCTTACGCATTAATGGCGTAACCGCGTAATAAGAGATGATGTTCTCATCACGTTCATCAAGCATTAAAAGACCTGTCATCATACCGGTCAGCATGGGAAAGGTCATTACTAAAAAAATCGCAGCAAAGCTACTGTATTCATTTAAATCGAAAGCATAACCGTTTGTAAGCCACTCTGCTGCTATTGGAAATCCAAATCTTGAGACGACTAAAAGTGCTAAAGGAGCAAAGATCCCGACCATAAGCACCGGGTCCAACCCAGCATGACGGATATCGCTTAGAAAAAGCGTATGATACTTCTTCATCTCTTGACTCCTCCCTTGCCTATGCGCATCATTACATGTTGCTCGAAGGACCTTTTTGCCCAGACATATATCACAACATTCCAGAGCAGTAATATCGATATGGAGTACATGTAATTGCCAAGTGACATAGCTGAGGTTCCCGAACTCAACAAGCGAAGTGTTCCTTCTGTAGGTAATAATAGAAAAACATTGGAGTTCCATATCTTAAAATAACCAAGTAACGGCAGTATGAAAGGTAGTACGAATACTTGTGAGAGTAAAATGAAACCATTAATCGTCTGGCAACGAGCCACTACTCCAATCGACAATAGCGTCATAAAGCTTGACGTTAGAATGATTCCAATAGAAAATCCTATCGGGGATTGCGGAACTCCACTCGCTGCTGCATGAATAACCCATGCGGCTAAGAGGGACAGTACAGATAATGAGCCGGCTTTTGAAAGTAAATATTCCCTAACACGAATCGGAGTAACGAATAAAGGATCAAGGACACCCTGGTCTCTTTCCAGCAGCACAATCCCACCAGCCAGAATAAGCCCCAAGGCACTAGGATCGCTAAAGGTCAATAACAGCATCGTTTGTTCCCGATAATGATTAGGAATAAGATGTAGCAATACCAGATAGAACGTACAGATAATGATGTAGATCCAATAAAACCCATGCCGCCATTGAAACCGGATGTCAAAGGCAAACGCAGATCTGAATCTCATGTTAACTGCCTCCCAGTAACGTCAATGAATATTTGTTCCAAAGACGCCTCCAGCGAATGAATGGTTTCTATTGGATACTCACGGACAAGCTTTAAGAAATATTCGTTCTCCCCTATATCAGCAAGTGAGAATTCCTCATTTCTAACTTCATTATGAAGGCGATATTCCAGCCGCACTCGCTTTTTTCCATTTAGAAGCTTAAGCTCACGAGGAGAATCAATCAACTTAATCTGACCGTCTACAATAAAAGCGACTCTATCGCAGAGCTCCTCCGCGGCCTGCATATTGTGTGTTGTTATGATGACTGTTGTTCCGGTTGCCTTCTTTTCCAGAATTAAATCCTTCATTCTCTTAGCGTTAACGGGGTCCAGCCCGGAAGTGGGTTCATCCAGAAATAGAATTTGTGGGTTATTTAAGAGTGCTCTGCAGAAATTCAGTCTCATCTTCATTCCCTTCGATAGCTGGGAGACCTTCAGATTAGCCGCTTCTGTGAGATTTACTTGCTCTAACAGAAGTCCTGGTTCCGCTGTTCTCCCTGAATACAAAGACCGAAATAATTGCAAATTTTCCAGCGCAGTAAACTTCGAATAGAAATTTGGAAACTCAAAAGCTACCCCTATTTGCTCAAAATACTCCGGTCCGGTATTTCTTATTTCTTTGCCCATTACTTTAACGCTACCCAAATAATTCTTTAAGACGCCTATTAGGATTTTTTGTGTTGTGCTTTTACCTGCTCCCGAAGGACCGAGAAAGCCAAATACTTCTCCTGGAGTTATGGAAAAATTCAGTCCACTAAGGGTTGGTTCCTTTATTTTTGGGTAGGTAAAATGAAGCTCCTTCACTTCGATCATTTCATGCTCCCCCAATCTTATTGTTCTTCAAGGAAGTCATCCCCTCAGCCAGAACCCCGATCAAAAGCTCTATCGTTGCCTGATATCGTTCATCCCCAATCTCTTCCTTATGCAGAGTCAGAAGGACTATGGAGCGAATCATACTCACGATTAATTCCGGGTCGATCCCAGCCATGATTCCTTCAGCCTGCCAGGATTTAATGAAAGGGACAAAAAAGTCTTTATCCTCTGTAAAATTTTGCTCCAACAACTCATTTGGTAACTTTCTTAATAACTGCTCCATTTCGCTCCTTACGAACATCTGACGTACGATCGGACTTTCTTCCATCATGCGGAAAGATTTCAGTAAAAATAATCTGATCTCTTCCTTGCCAAAAGGTACGCCAACGCTAAATGAATCGAACATTGCACTACGAATTCGTTGTTCCTCTTCAAGCAATATGTGATAGAACAATTCCTCTTTCGATCCAAAAAACATATAGAACGAACCTTGCGCAATCCCGGCAGCTTTCGTTAATTCTTCAACGCTTGTTTTCTTAATGCCATGTATTTCAAAACAGCGGCGGCCTTCTGTCAACAATTTATGTTTGATCCATTCTTTTTCTTGGTCCGTGAATTTCTTGGGCATACAAGTCAACTCGCTTTTGGTAGTTTTATGAATAATTTTATTTTATATTCACAAGATAACTCTTTAATCCATATTTTGTCAATCTAATTTTCTGTAAGCTTCACACATTTGTCCCCAGTACGTCACTACAATAATCCCCACTCCCAAAACTAGCATGAAAAAAATCTATGCTATATAATCATGCAGTAACACGAAAAGGACTAATGGGTGGGAATGCACAAATGAAATTGGAACGATTGATCTCTATGATCTACAAGCTGTTGAACCACGAAGTTTTATCTGCTTCCAAGCTGGCTGAAGAGTTTCAAGTATCCCAGAGAACTATCTATAGTGATATCGATGTCATTTGTGCCGCCGGTATCCCGGTCGTATCGTATCAGGGAACTAAAGGCGGGTATGGCATCATGGACGGATATAAAATGGATAAAAGCCTGCTCCGTTCTTATGATGTCACTTCTCTGATTACCGTGCTGAACAGCCTTTCTTCCGTGTTCGAAGACGAGCATGCGCAAGGAACCATTGAACGGTTGCAAACGATTGGAACGGAACAACAGACTTCTAGTCTAGCTGTGGACTTTGAGACCCGCCGTATGGATCCCGACGCACTTTCTCTTTTACGTACGGCTATTACGGAACGAATGATCGTCCGTTTTGATTACATCAATGTAAAAAATGAACGCACAACCCGTGATTTAGAACCAGTAAAGCTTCATTTTAAATATAGCAACTGGTACATCTATGGTTATTGCCGGGCACGTCAGGAATATCGAGAGTTCCGGTTATCCCGAATGATGAATTTAATTCTGACTCAAGATACCTTTCAATCACAACATGAGGTACCCGTCGAGGCGGATTGTTCAAACAGGATAGATCAGGTTGAGGAAGTGGTAATCCGGGTGCGACCCGAGGCTTTGGCAGAAGCGCTGGATCAGTTTCACCAAATGGATAAGGAATTCCATACCGATGAAAGTATGACGATGCGCATTCCAGTGTATAGACCATTGGAAGCCCGCTGGCTTTGGTCAATTCTCCTAAGCTTCGGCAGCGGCGCCGAAGTCCTAGAGCCTCTTGCACTGCGAGGTATCTTAAAAAAGCAGCTGCAAAATACCCTGAAACTTTATGAAGAAGTATGACAGTCTGCTGTCATACTTCTTCTTTTATATTAACAACAGCTATAAAATAACCTATCACAACTCAAAAGGAGATCATTCGAATGACCAATTATCCGGTAGAAATGTTTAATTACAACACTTGGGCGAACCATACCATCTTAGGGAGAATCGGGGAACTCTCTCCCTCTGTGCTGAGTCAAGAAGTGAACAGCTCTTTTCCCACCATCGCTCATGCTCTTAGTCATATCTATGCAGTTGATACGATGTGGTATCTTGTTTTAACAGGCACTGGTATGCCTGAGGCTTTTCAAAAAACTATCCCGCTAAATATGCGCATTCTAAGTTCTGTGGATGAATAAGCTAATATCTTTATCCAGCTATCGGAATTATATAAAGAATGGTTACAAAACCAATCCGATTTGGAGCAAACCATTCTGCTTGACAATCCATTCGCCGGAATCCGCCAAACACGTCTATCAGAAATTGTGTTGCATGCCGTCAATCACGGGACTTATCATAGAGGTAATATATCTGCTATGTTACGTCAGTTAGGTCACGCTTCCACCATGAATGACTACTCCTTATTTTGGTATCAGGTGCCTGCGGAAGCTATTTAATCACTAATGGGCAATATGCTCCACGCCTGGGAAGGACATTGTATTTTAATTATGGAGATAGAAAATCTAATTCTAGTAAAAACGAGAGCGGATTTACGGGGTTGGCTGCAGGAGAATTGTATGACTGAAAAATCTTGTTGGGTACTCGCAAGTATGACGCCAAACCCAGAAACATTGCTATATTTAGACATGGTAGAGGAATGTTTGTGCTTTGGATGGATCGATGGTGTGAAAAAGAAAATTTCCGAAACGGAGCTGGCGCAGCGACTGTCTCCCAGAAGCAAACGAAGCTCTTGGACGGAGTTGAATAAAGAGCGCGTCCGCCGCCTCGAAAAGCTGGGATTAATGACGGCTGAAGGAAGAAGGGTGCTTCCTGATATGGACCCTGATTCTTTTTTAATCGATAAGGTTATAGAAGAAAGGCTAAAAGAGGAACAGCAAATATACGAAAATTTCTTAGCCTTTCCAGCTCTTTATAGAAGAGTCCGTATCGACACAATACAAAGCAATAAACATCAACCAGAATTATTTAAGAGTAAATTAGATAAATTTATAACAAATACTAAAGATAATAAAATGTTCGGTCAATGGCATGATTATGGACGCCTTTTAGATTATTAAGATGTGTTTAAATTAATAAAGGTGAGAACATTGTCTGTTCTCACCTTCTTTTATTAAAGCCCTTCAGCCAGAATTCGTTTCAAGAACATCCCCGTGTAAGATTCCGGCACTTCTGCGACCTGCTCCGGTGTGCCTTCAGCTACAAGCTTACCTCCGACTGTTCCCCCTTCAGGGCCAATGTCAATCACCCAGTCAGACTCCCGAATCAGCTCTAGGCTGTGCTCCACAACAACAACCGTATTTCCCGTATCCACCAATTTACTCAATAAGGTATGGAGTTTCTTGATGTCTGACGGGTGAAGACCTGTCGTTGGTTCGTCGAGCAGATACAGCGTGTGATTCTTAGATGGTTTGCTCAGCTCTTTGGCCAGCCTGATCCGTTGTCCCTCGCCGCCTGATAAGGTTTTGACAGATTGTCCCCATTTAAGGTACCCAAGACCCACCTCACATAACGTCTCAATAATACCGGCCATTTTGGCCTCCGAGTTAAGGACCGGTAAGCTTTCCTGTATAGACATGTCCAATAGATCTGAGATAGAGAAACCATCATATTTCACCTGTAAGACCTCATCCGTAAACCTTCTGCCTTTGCAGTCGTGACACTTCACTTCTAGATCAGGCAGAAAGTTCATGTCTACGGACAATACACCCAGTCCCTGACAGGTTTCGCACCGTCCACCCGGTGTATTAAAGGAGAAATGTTTGGAGGTCAGTTTTCTTTTCTTCGCCTCCGGCAAAGCCGCAAATAACTGACGCAGATGTGTAAATACGTCGGTATAGGTCGCTACATTCGAACGCTGCATTCTACCCATGGGTGATTGGTCAAAGATCACCATGTTTCCGACCTCATCTAGACCCGTAATTTCCTTACAGCCTGTTTGCTCATGTTCTTTAGTACTTCCTTGTGCAAGGATATCAAATATAAGTGTAGATTTACCTGAACCCGAAACCCCTGTTACCGATACAAGACAGCCCAGCGGGATAGAGACTTTCGGAATATCAATGTTCCGGTACTGTGCCTGCCGGATGGTGATCTGCCTTCCGTTCGCTTTCCGGCGAACACGTCCGGGAGCTTCAAGACGCTCTTCTCTGAGATAAGCTCCAGTAACTGAAAGCTCACTTGCCATCAAGTCTTCCAAGCTACCTTCACCCACAACGGTTCCACCATGCAATCCAGCACCCGGACCCATATCAATAATATGATCCGCAGCACGCATCATCTCAATATCATGTTCAATAACGAGCACGGTGTTCCCCAGATCCCGCAGCTCCTGAAGCACACGAATAAGGCCAACCGTATCCCGAGGATGGAGACCTGTCGTCGGTTCATCCAGAATGTATAACACACCGGTCAGCCCTGAACCCAGCAGTGATGCTAGACGCAGACGCTGTGCTTCCCCACCTGATAGAGACACTGTCTGCCGGTTCATCGAAAGATAACCCAGACCAACATCGATAATCCGCTTTAGTCTAGTAGGCATATCATGTAAGATCGGTTCTAGCAGATGAAGTCCTTCAGCAGGTAAAGCCGCCTCCAGCCCTTTCGTCCACTCATATACATCGCTTAATGACCAATCTGATACTTCCGTTATCGAAGCACCAGCTACTTGCACTAGACGAACTTCTTTTTTCAGACGAGCACCAAGGCATTCCGGGCATTGCTGCTCATGAAAAAATCCTCCGCCTTTCTCCTGCCCACCGGATTCCCCTTCCTTCTCCTTATAACGCCGCCACAAACCCGGTATAACGCCTTCAAATTTGGTCCCTTGGATTGGCTTAATATTAGGGAAATGACGTTTAAATGCCTCACTATCCACGCCGTAGTACAACAAATCACGCTGTATCTCACTATAGTCCTTCAACGGCAGATCCGGGTCAAACTCAAATCCAAAATGTTTTCCCGCCGCTACTAATATCCTCATCTGTATATCCCGATGAACACCATTCAGAGAGGCTGCTCCTCCCTCTTTTATGCAAAGCTCAGGATTAAATACCGCTGCTTCATTAATAGTCGCCACAGACCCCAGTCCACCACAAGCTTCACAAGCCCCTTCCGGCTTATTGAAAGAAAAGTGGGACATGCCAAGTTTATCAAGCTCAGCTCCACAATGCGGACAGCCCATCGACTGGCCATCCATTTCCTCGTCTTCCTCTATTAGTAGCCCCCTCGCTTCAAAAGAAGGTGGAATACTGCCACTGCAGGAAGGGCAAACCCTCTCTCCTAATCTAGAAAAAATAAACCGGACAAACGTATAGATGTCAGTTACAGTCCCGACTGTCGAGCGTGGATTACGATTCGTAACATGCTGTCCAACACTAATGGATGGGGACAATCCAACGATGGACTCGACCTTCGGTTTGCTGATCGTATCTGATGTCATGCCCATAGAATCCAAATACTGTCTTTGGCATTCCCGCTGAAGTGTATCCATCGCTAACGTCGATTTTCCTGATCCCGAAGGTCCCGTCAGGACAACTAGCTTATACTTTGGAATCGTGAGCGAGACATTCTTTAGATTGTTCTCTCGTGCACCTTTAATAACAATAGCTTCTTTCACAACGATTCCCCTCTCAATTTATCCAATCACAATACTGCCTTTTTACTTTTCTTTTTGCAAAAGCATACTAATTTCGATAGAATGTATTTGTAAAATAACATACTTTCTAATAACTTCATAATCGAATATCTCGATTGACGAGATATACAGATTTTAAAAGGGGCGTTATTCTTTGTCAAGCCAAGAACAAGCTCAACCTACACCAGAGCAAGAACAATTCACCTTACTCATGCGTGGCCTGGGTACCCGAACGGTGGTATATCAGCAGAACGTAGCCGCCTCTCTAGGGTTATACAATAATGATTTCTTATCCGTGGATATTTTGCGTGAAAAGGGACCTATCACTGCTGGAGAACTGTCCAAATTAACTGGACTTGCCACAGGCAGCGTTACAGCATTAATAGATCGACTCGAAAAAAACGGCTATGTTCGCAGACAAAATGACCCTAATGATCGGCGTAAAGTCATTATTGTTCCGTTGTATGAAAATAAAGAGGATGTTATTGACACCTATCAGCCGCTTCATACCGCTATGGTTAAATTGGCTGCTTCCTATACGGATGAAGAACTTGCACTCATTTCGCAATTTTTAGGTAAAGCAAGCAACGTTTTAGAAGAGCAGATTGATCGTCTCAGTTCATCAACGCGAAGTAAATCTTCTTCTTGAAGCTCAAACTTAAAACTTAAAATGGACGATATTCAAAAGTCATTCGACTCTCTGGATATCGTCCTTTTTTTTAAATTATACGAAAAAACAAGTTAACTCTATCTCCGAATACCCATCGTTACAATTTCACATGGACCGATTGGTAAGGACACACTCCCCTTATCCTCATTGGAGAGTGGCTCGCTCTTCTCTTCTAGAATTGTCGTCTTATAGAAATACTGCTGCGGAATCGTCGTACGGATGGTCAGATCGGTACTCTGCTGACTCATGTTGTACCAGCGAAGCAGTAGGTCTCCAGTCTGCTCGTTCATTTTCAGAGAGGAAAATGCGAGCTCCTGACTCTCCCATTCGAATGGAGCATACACCGGAGCAATCGGTCCTTCATGTACATCAGTCTGACATACGACCCAAGGAATCTGGAATTGATAAGCTTCAGCAAAAGCACCAGAGGTTATACCATCTCCTGTGTGTGGGATGAGCTCCATACGTACTACATGCTCTCCGAGACACTGCGCTTCTGGAGTTGGGAACAAACCCCAGTCTCCCAATTCACCCACGCTACGGAGTAATGTAATCGCAATGGTGTTACGACCGTCTCTTAGCACTTCATATTCATTTAATCCAAAGTTAGCGACGGTTAGACCAGCTTTTTCATTACTGATATCAACAAAGGCCTGCTGATGCTGCGTGTTACTCGGATTCATCCATTCTGCAGCTGGCTCAATATTCCGCTCCGCAACCTCGAACATCGAATCCACATGATGCTTGGTGGCATTCAAATCTGTCGGGAACAGCGCACGAATCCGGTGATCTTTGGCTTTATTGTCTATCGTCGTTTCGATATGCAGCCCCTTCCCGCCCCGCTCCAGGCTAATTACGGTACGAAGTTTAAGAATGACTGTGTCACTACTGCGCTGCGCTTTCCGTTCTGGGTAGTACACAAGAGCACGCTGTTCCTCATCCAGCTTCTCATCTGCTGAGGCTGGGATCTCCCAGTCATGCTTAATTTCCACAGATGCTCGATAAGGTGTATTTTCGAGAACGCAAATGTTCGCCTGTAGTCCCTTGGTCGTTAAAGCTTGTTCACCCTCTGGCTGTTTATACATGTATTCATTCCCAATATCACCTGTGTTCTCATACACACCAAGATCCCGGTAGTTCATGCCACTGGCTTTATCACTCAGCGTAAATGAACCATTATCATGGATCACTACTTTGACGGTCTCATTCTCCAGCACCCGATCCCCTTGAAGCAAAGATTCAGGAGCTATAGGCAACTCTGCGTTTGCACGGCGAACCCACGCATATGCACGAAGACCCAGTGCCGGAACTTGTGCGGCCTCAAAGGTAAGTCTTACTCGGCGACACATATAGGGCTGGCGGAACTTATCGTCAGGCAAATCATAGCCAAACTGAAGACCTAAATCCTTCATCTGGCATGCAATAGGATTCCCTTGATCGTCTACTAATTCACAACCGTTTAAGTCAATATCCTTCATAAGGCTGGCCGTTTCTTCTAGAGTGAAGCCCTCTCGCAAATATAGACGTGCCGCATCAATTTCTACGCTCACTGTACCCGTGCGAGTCCAACCTGTCATATTCATGACTACTAAGGGAAGCACTTCTTCTCCATAGGCTGCAAAACCGGTCGTATCCACTGCTTCAGCGATCATGCGCTTGCTATCCTCAACAATGGTCTCTGCTACATGTCGGCTTTTATCAAACCGGGTTACCATTTCGCGGTGTACCTCATCCACGCTGCAGCCACAAATGCTGTCGTGAGGATGATTCTGCATTAGCGTCTTCCAGGCATAAGTGAACAGATGATGAGGGTAAGCTTTGCCCAATACACGTGCGAATGAAGCGAGTGGCTCGGCCACCTTTTCAAGCAAGACTTGCCCTTCCTGATTCATCTGTTTCAAATAGACACGAGCAGACGCAGTATTCACTAACGTCCCCCATCCATCCGTATGTTGGCTCCGCAGTTCTCCCTTTACGGTCGACAATTTGTTGTGATCCATGACATCCTCAACAGCTTTAAGGTAATCAGGAAAGTTCGAATGAATATACTCCATATCTGGATAGAGCCGCTTCGCAGTTTCAATTGCCTCCGGCAAATTCAGTTGAGCTGGTTGATGATCGCAGCCGTTCATGAATAGCAGCTCGCCCGTAGAGGCGAATTTCCGTGCATCTGCTAACTTTTTCTCCCAGAACTCTTTTGCCTCTGCTTCATTCACTGGCACTTCGTTTCCGTTCGAATACCAATTCGCAAATAGAATTCCAAGCACTTTCGATCCATCCGGACCTTCCCATATCAGCTCGGAGAAGGAAGATTCATATCCTCCGTCCGATACTGTATTGTTGAAACCAGTCGGCTTTACCCCTCTTCCAAAAAAGGCATTATTGATCCCCGATTGCTTCATTAATTGTGGAGTCTGGCCAACTAGACCAAAGGTGTCCGGAAAATAACCGATCTTAGAAGGTTCACCGTAACGCTTCGAGTCCTGATGACCAATCTGCATATTACGTACATTTGCTTCTCCGCTCGTAAGGAAAGCATCTTGCAGAATATACCAAGGCCCGATCAGAAGACGGCCTTCCGTTATATGTTTCTGTAGACGCTCTTGATTCTCAGGACGAACTTGGAGGTAATCTTCCAGAATAATCGTCTGCCCGTCAAGATAAAAACTTTTAAATTCACCATCCTCATCCAATCGATCCAGCAATTCATCGACCAATTTAACAAGGCGTACATGATGCTTTTCATATGGAAGATACCATTCCCGGTCCCAGTGAGTATGTGAAATGATATGGGCTGTCTGAGGTTTAATAGATTGATCTGAACTTTTCAAGGTGAAGACCTCCTTATATGCAATACATTCTCTCTACTAAGATACTTAATGCAGTAGATACGGATAAGATACATGAATCTCAACTTCCTGCTGGCGATACACGCCTAGCAGATCACCATTAGTATCCGTAGCGAAGAGGACAGAACGTTCCTGTTCCAACAGGAATGTGTAGGTCCGGCCAGTAACTAAATCTTTTACCTCGATCTTCGCATCCTGCGCATATTCCGACACGAAGGTGAAGAGAGCCCCTTTATCAAAGCTCAATTTCCGTCCATAAATACCCGCTAAGTCTCCTCCGTTAATCCATTCAAAATCACATTCCACATGAGCAGCATTCAATGCGTAGCGGTACAGTGCGGATGTAGTTTCACTTCGACTGCTCATTTCAACTGGGACTGGGCTCCAGATGAGCCGTCCCTTACCAAGCGGAATGTTCATGACCGAATCTATAATTGAATTTCCGCTTCCAGCAGATTCGTGAATCATTATTTCCTTCGATAATTCAGCAATCCGGCGGTGAGCGAAGGAGACAGGAAGTTCTTGGCCTTGAAGGTTAAGCACTTCTTCACGGCGCACATTACGCAATTCACGCTTGCCAAGAATATCGTTCAAGCGCTCTGAAGAATGCCAATAAGCATCAATACCAAGTGGGCCAGTAACAAGTAATACCGCACCTGTATCTTCAACAATGTGCAACAACCTTTCCATCGCTGCATCATCGAAGTTATGTGCGCTTGGCAGCATAATAAGCCTCGCAGGATGGTTCTCCAAATCATCTAGGTGGTATTCAGAAGCCCCTCTAAAAGGCATCTTTAGATCATACGAAAGAATTCGGGTAAGCTCTGTTGTAGCAGCGAAAGCCAGCTTCCGGTTAGAGAAATCATTCGAATACGGATACACCACAGCAATCTCTTCCAGCTTCCTATCTCCAAATACGTCACGAATGCCTTCTATAAACTTTCCAAAATCATAGGAGACATCCGCCTCTGGTTTTTCGGTTCCATCTGCTCTTAATGCCCCAATATGGGACTCATTCGCATTATCCATATAGAAGTTGGTATTCCAGATCCAATGTATGGCCCCCGCACCAGCAGTTCCAAACGCATAGGCATATTTGCGTTCAAGAATATTTCGCAGCTCTAGCTCTGAACGTTTGGCTCGTCCATCAGGAGTTTCTACATACATGACGCCAGTCTCTTGAATTAAGTTTGGCTTATTAGGCGTCTTGGCAAAGATGCCATCCCACACCAGATAATCATTAAACCACCAGGAATGTACAGTGGTGTAATCTACCGCTTCTTCATAGAAAAACGGTGAAGGACGCTGCGCTCCCAGCCCTTCATCCTGCCCAACCGTAACCATCTGATCTGGACATTGCTCCTTAATGGAGTCATATAACTGCTTCACCCACCGGTTATGCATATCCATGGAGAACAAGCAATAATCAAGCCAACGCGTCCCTCTTTTAGCGCTGTGCATATCCTGCACATCGAAGTTTATCTCTTTTGCTTCTGGCAGCCTTGCCGATGCAAAGTTCGGAAGCTGTGCAGGTGTCATATTCCAGCGTTCCTGTAGCACTTCGATTTCACCATGTCTATGTTGAAGCCATTCTACAAAAGCTTGTTGCTCAAAACGATCATGACATGAACTCGGACCCTCCGAGAAAATACGTGCCGGGTCAAACATTGACGGTTCATTAATAAGATCCCAATCTACATTCGAAGACGCTTTATGACGAGATACAATAGAACGAATGAACCGCTTCTGTGCTTCTACACTTTGTGGGTCCAAATAAGGATTTACCCCTCCCCATGTTTCCGGTGTGAAGGAGAAGAACGTAAAGGTTACCTGCAGATCATGCTTCTTCGCTGTCATGATAAAGGCATCTATCGCTCGCAGTACCTCTTCTGAAACATGACCGTCATCTTGCATCACATTACGATAAGCTGTCCAGATTCCTGTTCGGATCCAGTTAATTCCTGCCTTCCGCATCTGACCCATATCGCGATCCCATACCCCGACGTTCGGCAGAAACAGAAATTTACGAGCCACATCACTCGTCATATAAGTCATCCCCACAACAGGTAGCGGACGCCCATTTTTTATGAAATAATCTCTTCCACTTGTTATCGGTTCACCTGCTGCCAGAAGTTCAGGGGCATGCCCCCAGAACCCTTGACATAGAATGCGCACCTCACCATCACTGGCTTCGGCTTCGCAGACCACTTGGAACAGACCACTCCTAATTTCCAATGGAATAGGCACCCGAACGATGTTAAGCTCAGCATTAGCCTTCAACTCTAATCCCTGAGACCAGTGTAAGGACGAATCTGATTCATGCTCAACATGAATTGTAAAATTCCATCTCTCTTCATTACTCATTGAAGTTTTTGTCCTCTCAAGCTGCTGAATCTGAAGTGTCAGAGAAGCACGTTCTCCAGACTCATAAGATGCGTAATTGGGCTTAATCCACATCTCCGTAACACCCTTGCAGCAGAAGAGAGCCCACTTGGATATCGCGGACAGCCCTTCGTCCTTCCATAAAGAATCCGTTGCAGCCGTATTTACGAACAGCCAGCGTGAGCCTGCAAATAAACCAATCGTATTCTCCCAAAGAACTACTGGAGCTGCAGTTTCCCGGCCCTCATGTGTAATTCCCTTCAAAAGCGGGTAAATCCTTGTGCTCATTGGACCTGCTGACCCCATTTGATGGGGTAAATCACTTGTCTTCGTCGTATGTGGCACAAGGTTCCATGTCTCTGCACTCGCTAGAAAAAGAGCTTCTTGACCCTTAAGCAGAGGAATAACATCCGATGCTAGCAAGGATTGATTGCGAGAACACTCAACACGTAATGCCTCATGAATATATAGCTCTTGATGATAAGAGGTCTGCTCCGCTTCCACATGCCATTGTTCATTTTGCCAGCGAACGGGTTGTTTGAAGGGAGCACCTCCGATGCTGATCAGCCCACCACCTCTTTGCAAATATCCATGAATGTCTACCCATGCCGCTTTTGGAAAATAGGGTGCATGCAGATTAATGAAACATCCGCCTTCGGTTTCCTTAAGCGTTGCTGCAAGCTGATTCGCATTCACAATCGTACCGAACTCACGCATGGATACAATCGCATCGCTAGGAATCGAATTCGAAATTGGAAAATCAGAATCATAGAATATAATTACAGGCCTGCTCATAGTAGTCCTTCCTTCATCGATTTATAGACTAGTTGGGAGAACAGACTATTGGACCAGGCGAACCATTTTCTAGTGAATATATTCGGGTCATCGACATGAAATCCTTCATGCATAAAACCAGTCCCCGCATCCGTTGCCTCTAGCATCGCAAGCATCTCCAGCTTCTCTTCATTCGAGGAAGCCGTCAAACCTTGCATAGACAATGCCATATGCCAAATATAATCTTTCGGAGTATGTGGACTGCCAATCCCTTTCGCTGCTGTTCCTTCAAAGTAAAAAGGATTCTCCTTGCTCAGCGCAAATCGGCGTGTATTCTGATAAATCTTATCCTCTGCCGTAACATAGCCGAGATAAGGAATCGACATGAGTCCCGGTGTTCCCGCATCATCCATCAAGCAGTAGTTGCCGTAGCCGTCGGTCTCATAGGCGTAGATGGGTCCAAATTTCGGATGACGATAAATACCATATAGCTTGATTCCATGATCAATGTCCGCTTCTAGTGCTTTAAGCTCTTTTAGAAATTCAAGATCACGGAATACCCATTCTGCGAATTCCTGCATATGACGTAAGGCAACAACGGCGAACATATTCCCCGGGATATTGTAATGGAAGTCGCACGCATCATCGCTTGATCGGAACCCGGACCAGACCATACCCGTGTAATTAACAGGCATACCAAGGCCGTTGTTGCGTAATGTATCTTCAGGTATCCCGTTATTACGCATAAAGCGGTAAGGAGATAATTCAGCATGGCGTTGCTCTGTTCTAAATAAGTTGTATATTTTGACCATTGCTTCCTTAAATCCAGCGTCGAAGATATCGGCCTTCCCCGTTTCTTTCCAATAGGCATAAGCCAGACGCATGGAAAAACAGAGCGAATCGATCTCGAATTTACGTTCCCACACACAAGGGGACATTTCCGTAATATCGCTAGTGCTCCAATGCCAGTCATTCGCTGTTTCATTAAACGCATTAGCATACGGATCAATATGTATATACTGAATATGACGTTTAATTAGACCGCTAATGATACGTTGAAGATCTGGATCATTCTTCGCAAATGGCACGTAGTGCATAACCTGTTCCACAGAGTCACGCAACCAAGAAGCAGGGATATCACCAGTAATGATGAATGTTGTTCCATCATCCATGAGTTTAGTCGTTGTCTCAAGTGTATTCGGGAAGCAGTTCATGAAGAGCTGTAATAGTTTAGGCCGATGAGCTAATTCCTCCTCTGCTTCATTTAATACTTCTTGAATCGCTTGTGGCAGTGGCAGCTTCGGCATAGAGATGGCTGGCAGTTTGAATTGTTCCATATCCTCACTCCTCTTGATAAAAATGAGTATAGATAGAGAGACGGGCAGCATAGCTGCCCGTCTCCACTAATCCTATTTGTGCTATCCTTTAGTGATTAATCGTAGGCGTGTTGTAAAGTTCAAAGCCTTATTTCTTTGTCTGGTTCCACTCATCAAGCTGCTTTTGAACTTCAGCAATGACTTTTTCCAGTCCAGCTTCTTTAAATTTCTTGGTTGCTTTTGGCAGATATGTTTTAGGATCAACAGAACCTGTGTATAGAGCTGGCATAAATTCTTTAGTTACGTTGTTGATGGCCGCTACTTCAGTTTTTACAGGTGTAGGATCAAATGCAAAACCGAAGGTAGGCGCTTCTTTAGACGAATCATTAAACTTCTTGAAAGCATCCCATTTATCAGCAGGGTCATCAGCATGCAGATAAGTCAGTAACATATTTCCAAGCGTGAAGCCTGGCATAGCATAGCTATCTTGCATAGCTGGCAGATCTTCAATGACATTGTCGGAAATTTTCTTATAATGAGTGCCTTCAATACCATAGTTGAGCAAATTGCGTAAGTACTTATCTGTGTTCAAAAGATTCAAGAACATCATAGCCCGTTCAGGATCACCTGAGGTTACGGAAATCGCGTGCATCGAACCTGCGGCGGACTGTGTATACACATAAGGCTCATGCATAGGCGAAGTTACAATTTCATAACCCGCTGAACGAGACCAACCTTTTTCTGCATAAGGCTGTGTAATTTCGCGATCGGCAAACCATTTACCGGTCTTAATGTTATCGATACCTTCAAGTGTTGCAACGTCTGGGCGTAAGTAACCTGCTGTGTAAAGTCTACGCATCGTATCTAACGATGTTGCGAGTTCAGGTGTCTCCAGAATATTAACAACCTTGCCATCTGTGGAATCCATGTAGACCCCGATAGGCAGTTCATCACCTAGTACATAGTCAAATGGCATGAATGGCTTAAAGCCTTTAGGAACAGCTAGCGGTGTAATATCCGCAGGCTCATTCTCTTTAATCGTTTTAAGAAGTGGCTCTAGATCATCCAATGTACGAATATTAGAAATGTCCATGTTGTATTTATCAACATATTTTTTATTGAAGCGCCATACCCATTGCTGTCCAAGCTCCTTATTTACAGGAACACCATAGATTTCACCTTTAATCTTAGTGCCTTCTAAGAAACGCGGGTCCAAAACTTCTTTCGTTTCCTTTCCATACTTATCCAGCAGATCATTCAGTCCCAAGAAGGTACCGTTCGCTGCGTTACGGCGGAAATCATTTGTCCAAGAAGAGGTAAAGGCAATATCATAAGGCTCACCAGAAGCGGTGATGACCTGCATCTTCTTATCGTAATCACCCCAATCAAACATCGTAATGTTCAACGTCGCATTAATTTTTTCTTTGGTATATTTGTTAACCTCTTTTAATACAAGATCCAGATCCTTTTGAGGTCCACCAATTAAATACATCTTCAGCTCATACGGCTTTAATTCCGATGAATTCCCTGCTGAATTCCCCGCTGTCGCTGAATTGTTTGTTTCTTTAGCAGCATTTGTATTATTATTCGAACCACATCCAGCAAGAAGGCCAGACAAAAGCATTGTTCCTACAAGAGCGAGCGTTAAACTTTTTTTCGCTTTCATTTCTATTTTCCCCCTTTAGATTAATTTACTTTTTATTTATATCGTTTCCTATACTAGCGATTCGAATAAATACATCTTAGTAGTGTTACTCTTTCAAAGAGCCAACGGTTAAGCCTTGTACAAAATACTTTTGGAAGAACGGATACGCTAGTGCTATAGGCAAGGTTGCCAGTACAACCATCGCCATTCGAACCGTTTCTGTCGGCAAGGTCGCAGCAATCTCAAAGCTTGATCCCATCTGCATACTGTTCTGAATGACAAACTCCATATTATTCTGAATTCGCATCAGCATCGCTTGGAGCGGCACAAGACTCGCATCATCGATATACAGCAGCGCATTAAACCAATCATTCCAATAACCCAGCGTACAGAACAGTCCAATCGTTGCAATCCCCGGCAAAGAGATCGGAAGTACAATTTGTAAGAATGTCCGGAACTCCCCTGAACCGTCTATTTTCGCTGCCTCAATTAGCGCGTCAGGTACGGTGGTCTGGAAGAAGGTCCGCATTACTAGAATAAAGAATGCATTCATTGCGATTGGTAAGATCAAAGCCCAAATCGTGTTGTACAAGTGTAAAAACTGCGTAGCCACAATATAGTTCGGAACCATTCCGCCTGAGAATAACATCGTAAAGAAGGCAAAGAAGCTGAAGAAATTACGATAGCGAAATGATCTTCGAGAAAGAACATAGGCGTAAGTTGTAATTAGAAACAAACTAATGAGCGTACCTAGTACAGTAACCACCAAGGTAACACCAAAGGACCGAAACAACTGATCACCTGTGTTAAAAACAAACTGATACGCCGCCAAACTAAATTTTTCTGGAATTAAGCTGAATCCATTTAAAGCAAGGACTTTCTCATCCGTAAAAGAAATAGCTATAACAAACAAGAACGGAAACACACAAGTAAAGGCGAAGATTCCAATCACAATATTGAGTACCACATTCCAAAAAGGAGTAATGGCGTTGTTGTCGATTTCCTTATGCTTACGTTTAAATACTTCCATAACGTCAATGACTCCTTTCTAGAATATCGCGTTTTCTTTGCTGATCTTTCTCACAATGGAGTTCGTTACAAGCACCATGATAAATCCAACGATCGATTGATATAAACCTGCTGCTGTACTCATTCCTAGATTTCCTGTCGTACTCATGCTTCGATAAATATAAGTATCGATAACATTCGTTACGGAGTATAGAACACCGGAATCTCGAGGAATTTGATAGAATAACCCGAAGTCCGATCTAAAAATGCCACCAATCGCTAGAATAGTAAGCGTAACCATTAAAGGTTTAAGCAGCGGAAGCGTAATAAACTTAATTTGCTGCCATTTGCTAGCCCCATCAATCATAGCTGCTTCATAGTAGGACTTATCGATCCCCGCTATAGCTGCTAAGTAAACTACACTCGAATATCCGATAGATTTCCATATTCCCATGAAAATAAGGATATATGGCCAAAAGCGAGTATCCCCATACCAGGAAACAGGATCGCCTCCGAAGTACACAATCACTTGGTTCAAGATCCCTTTATCTACACTTAGGAAACTGAACGTAAAGAAACTAATAATAACCCAAGAAAGGAAGTAAGGCATAAACATCGCCGTTTGATACGCTTTGGCCATCCGTTTGTTCACAAGTTCATTCAAGGTGATCGCAATGCCCACCGCAAGAACTAGACCGAGAGAGATCAAAGCCAAGTTATAAAGAATCGTATTTCTTGTAATAAGATAGGCGTCTTCTGTTGAGAACAGAAAATTGAAATTTTCAAGTCCAACCCACTTACTATTTAAAACGCTTGCAAAAAATCCATCCCGGTGAATCTTGAAATCCTTAAAGGCAATGATCGTTCCAAACATAGGTAAGTAACAAAAGATTAGGAACCATATTGTCCCTGGTAATACCATAAACCACAGCACTTTATCCTTATTTAAGCTTTTGAAAAATGCAGACACTATTCTACATCCCCCTTCTCTATCCCCAAACAATCCCCGTAATTCCCTTTCGTTCTTATTTCCTTGCCCCTTTAACTATCTTTAATTCTGCGCTATAAAAGCGGTTTCATAAAGTTGAAAAACTCCAGAATGATATGTAAAAATTAAAGATCGCCAGGAGAAACGACCATTCCGAGGCTTAAAATTCCTAATAATTTAAACATAAAAAAAAGGAAACATTCTCGTGACCAACGTTCGTGAACCCAACACTTGAACGTGATACCCGGGAACATTTCCTTTATGCTACGACTTTTCTTTTATATACATCTTTCGAAGCTCGGTTGGAGATATGCCTACTGATTTTTTGAATTGGCGATAAAAATATGCTGGATCTAAATACCCTACTTCAGCTGCAATCTCATTGGTTAATAATGTAGTTTGAAGCAGCAGTTGTCTTGCTTTTTCAATTCGGAATTGATTTACATAATCAGAGAAGCTTCGCCCCATCTCCTTCTGAAATAGCTGTCCCAAGTAAGTAGGATGCATATTCATTCGCTGACTAAGCGTCTTCAGAGATAGCTCTTCTCTATAATGTTTGCTTACTTGATCCACCATATATCTCATATTCGGGCTTAGTTCATTACTCACTAACGATAATTGATCCAGCGTTTCATTCACACTTTCCTGCACATGATGAAGCAGCTGCTCAATGGTATGGATACGTAGCAAAGGATTAAATACAGCACTAAAATTAGAGTTCTTCTCCATTTTCTTAGCGATCAACATTAATTCAATCGCCACGTTGTAATTATCCATGCGGGTGATCATGCCACAACCAAATAGCTTTTCGAAGGTTTCCGCGATAAATTGATTGGCCGCCTCACGTTCACCAGATAACAACAATTTCGTAAAGGCTTCATAATCAATTTCAAGCTTTTCCTCGTGTAACATCATCTTCGATAGTTTATCCACATCTATAATCGGGTAGCTCGGCAGCATCAGATGATCCACATATAAACTCTTCGCTTTGTTATAGCTTTGTGGCACTTCTTGAAACGTATATTCCTTACTTCCTATCGTAATCCAGACAGACTTTCCTAATTCATGCATAATCTCAGATTGAATTTGTTCCAGCATACAATACATCTCTTCTTTGTTCTCATCTTCAGCTGACTCCGCAACAATAAGAACAAGATCACCTTCCATGTCTATAAATACAATAACCGTTCCGCGCTTAGATACGGACTGCACAGCGATACGATAACATTCTTCCACAAGTTGATTAGGGTGCAGTTGATGCTGACCCTCCTCCCCTTCATGCTCCGTAATAAGCCGAATCGCAGCCACCGTAAAAAAAGAACAGTCCAGCGAAATATTCAACACTTTTGAACGATGCATAAGCTCCTGTCGATCTATGTTTCCAGTGACCCAGCGGTTCAAAATATTGTTCCGTAAAACTTGCTGATCCTCCTTCGCATGAAATTGTTCAACATCCTCTTGATTGAGGACTTCAACAATTTGTTCGATGGTCGATTCCAATTCTTTTATATTAATGGGTTTAAGAATATAATTCTCAATACCTAGACTCATCCCGGCTTTTAAATACTCAAATTGCTCATAGCCGCTTAGGATAATAAATCTCATTTTTGAATCAAAACACTTGATTTGTTGAATCAACTCAAGACCCGTAAGCTTTGGCATCGTAATATCTGTAATTAATATGTCTATGGTTTCGTTATGCCGATGCAGAAATTCTAAAGCTTCTTCCCCGTTACCCGCTTGACCTGCGATTCTAAGTCCATAATCTTCCCATTCGATCACTGAACGTAATCCTTCAAGAATAAGAGGTTCATCATCCACAATAAGTATGTTGTGCATTATTTAGTACTCTCCCTTACCACTGGTATATTCATGATGACTGTTGTTCCTTCACCTAGTTCACTAGCAATCGTTAACCCATATTCAGTCCCGTAATAAAGTTTAATCCGCTCATTCACATTGCATAGTCCGAGCGAAGACGGCGGTGCATCCATTCGCATACTGACTTGAAGCGTTTGTTGTAATTCCGTAAGCTTGCTTGGGATAATCCCGTTTCCGTTATCTCTGATAGCAATTTGAATTTCCCCGTCTGCTTCAGTAACTTCAATCCGTATTAGGTTATCGAAACGTTCGGGCCTGAATCCGTGAACAATATAATTTTCTATCACCGGCTGGATGAGCAATTTAACGATAGAACAATTCATGGCCACTGGACTTATCCGCGACTCGATTTGAAGCTTATCTTGATGTCTAATCTGAAACAACTCAAGGTACAGATTGCAGTATTCAATTTCATCCGCGATGGTAACAACCATATTCTTCTTGATCATCGTTCGGAATAATGTCGATAAAATGTAAATCATCTGACCTACATCCTTCGCACCTTGCGAGATGGCCCGCATCCTTATAGCTTCAAGCGTGTTATATAAAAAATGCGGATTAATCTGCGACTGGAGAGCCACAAGCTCTGCATTTTTTTGCGTAATTTCTGAAATGTAAACTTTATTAATATATAGCTCTAGTCGCTCACACATATAGTTAAAATTGTTGGCAATGAGCTGCAATTCATCCTCCCGATTAAGGTGAATCCGTGTGCTTAAGTCGCCTTCCTGTAAGCGCTTCATAGATTTGACAATGATCTTCACTTTTTTAGAGAAACGTAAAATGATTCCGTATGTAATCGCCATTGCCGCAACAATTAGTGCCGCCGTAATCCCGATAATCCAATTTCGTACAACAAGCATTTCTTTATTGACCTGCGACTTCTGAATGATTCCTGCTACAATAAGACCTGAGCTATTCGTTGTATTTAAGTTAACCTTGGATATTCCATCCAATGCTGTCCAGCCGTCTGAATAAAGACCAGCGATATGCGGATACTGCTGTCCCATATACCTGCCTAAGGAATCATATATGACGTCTCCGCTTGGTGTTAGAACTAACACTTGGCCATTACTCTCGGTGCCTTTCGTACCCAGCCATTTTGAAATAAGTTCAGCGTCAAAATCAATTATGAGCATACCTATCGTTTTCAACGAAATCGGATCTTTAAGTTCCCTGGTCATCGTATACAAATTGTTATTGTCTTCCCTTATTTCCTTAAGTAATAATTTTTTTTCATGCGAAATCCAACCATTCTTGGGTAAGGGTGATTTTTGCTCAGAAATATCTATATCTCTCTTGTAGAGTTGTCGTGTATTATTTTTATATAAATAATAAAATTCTTTTTCAGTGCTATATAAGATAACGTCAGAAATGCCGCTTTTTTGATTCAAATACGTTTTGAAATAAGTATCGAACGTATGGGGTACAAAGCTCCCAATTTCAGCAAACTGATCTAAACGATATTTAAGATAATCTCCATAATCATGTTGCAAAAAGTAAGATAAATCCTCACTTACAGAGGCATCACTATAAATTTGCTGAATGGCCAATTGGATCCCTTCGTACTGCTGATTCATATATAAACTCACGTAATCCAATACCTCACGATTAGCATCAACATGTTGACGCGTGATCGTCTGTTCATAGTATTTATAAACGGTAATGGAAGAGGCAATGAGCGTAATAATGATGATGGAAGAATAGATTGCTAAAATTTTATTGAACAGTTTTTTGCGCAAATGATTTTGATAAAATTTCTTGATATTCAGCCCATTCACCTTCCTTCAAAATCTGACCCTTTAGGATTAGAAGCTTAACACCACCTTTCTTTTTGTGCAATGGGAGCGCATTCATTTTTGAATGTAAATCTTTCCTGCCCGCATTATTTTTTTACTATCAAGAGTTTACAACCCGCTAAAAATCGTCTATAGTTGGTTTCTACCCCCCAAACAAACCTGTAATCACCCTATATGTCTTATCATCCTCGTCCCCCATCAAGATAATGGAGGGCTATTACTCATGTTTCTAACCAAACGTAAACTCAACTCCCAACTAAACGAGATTTCCGAATATCGTTACCGGGATCGAATACACATTCCTTTTTTCAATTCTATGATTGATGAACAAGGTGAAATTGCAGCGGAACCACCTGTGGATGGAGAATGGTCTAAGCTCCAAGTTGGCGATACCTGGAAAGGCCGCGATTTGTATTTATGGCTAACGACACAGATAGATGTGCCCGCCTCTTGGGCAGGACATAGGGTACTGGGTCGATTTGATTTTGGCGAGACGGGTGCTGGTAACAACTCCGGCTTTGAATCCCTGTTCTTTTACAACGGCAAGCCCTATCAAGGTGTAGATTCCAATCATACAGAAGTGTTCTTGCCGGATGAAACGGTAGGTACGAAGCTTCCACTGACCTTCCGGTTATGGTCGGGACTAGAAGGTGGCGGCCCTAAGAAAGATCAAACCCATGGCATTCGTATGGCTGAAATTTGTTGGCTGGACGAAGCAACGGATGATTTCTATTTTACCGCGCTTGCTGTAGTTGAGACGCTGAACGTACTTGATTCCAAAACACCAGAGTATACACAGCTGCTAAGTACAGTTGACCGCTCGTTTCTTCTGATTGACTGGTCTCGTCCAGGTTCAGAGCTCTTCTACGCTTCCATCGAGGAAGCTCGTAATTATTTGCGTGATGAAATTAATAAAATGGAGAAGTCTTCGCCAGTTACTGTTACCTGTATTGGTCATACCCATATTGATGTAGCCTGGTTATGGCAATTGAAGCATACCCGTGAGAAATGTGCGCGTTCCTTCTCGACCGTACTCCGTCTGATGGAAATGTTCCCGGACTATACTTTTTTACAGACTCAACCTCAGCTTTATGAATACATCAAGAATGATTATCCGGAAATCTATGAGAAGATTCGCGAACGTGTAGCTGAAGGACGCTGGGAAGCTGGCGGTGGCATGTGGCTAGAGGCAGATTGTAACCTGACCTCAGGTGAGTCTCTTGTCCGTCAATTGCTGTATGGCACTCGCTTCTTGCGTAATGAATTTGGTGTAGAATGTGATTATTTATGGCTGCCGGACGTATTTGGCTATAGCTGGTCCTTGCCGCAAATTCTAAAAAAATCAGGAATCAATACGTTTATGACCACGAAAATTAGCTGGAATCAATACAACCGCATGCCACATGATACCTTCCAATGGCGCGGAATTGATGGCACTGAGGTATTAACCCATTTCATTACAACGCCAGAGCCTTGGTCTGAAGAAGATTCTTGGTTCTATACTTATAATGGCCGCATCATTCCTAAGACTGTAAAAGGCATTTGGGACACGTACCGGGATAAAGAAGTGAATCGTAATCTGTTACTTTCTTACGGATATGGTGATGGCGGCGGCGGGGTTAACCGTGAAATGCTAGAGATGCGCCGCAGACTCAACGACCTCCCAGGGCTGCCGAAGATTGAAACAGGAACAGCGGGAGATTACTTCCGTAACCTGCAAGACACCGTTGCAAATACAGATCGTTATGTCCATGTGTGGGATGGTGAGCTTTACTTAGAATATCACCGTGGCACGTACACTAGCCAAGCCTACAATAAGCGGATGAACCGCAAGCTGGAACTGCTATACCGCGAGGCGGAATGGCTAAACGCACTGCAAAGTGTATTGTCTGAAGATTGGTCGAACTATCGTCAGACCGATCTAGATGAAGGCTGGAGAATTATTCTACGGAACCAATTCCATGATATTATTCCAGGTTCTTCGATTCGTGAAGTGTATGAAGACAGTACGATTGAATATGCTCAAGCTGAAGCTATTGGGCAATCTGTATGGGAACAATCTACGAAGGCATTGGTGAACGGAAGTGAAGCTGGTAAATATACTATCTGGAACAATGCTTCTTGGGAATTGACTGAGCTCGTAGAAATTACTATAGATCCTGGCATGGAAACAGGACATTGGATAAACACAGAAGGTAAACCATTACAAGCTCAGCGTGAAGGTGACCGTTGGATCATTGAAGTGTCCGACATTCCTTCTCTCGGATACACCACCATCTCCTTTGTAGAGGATGTAATTACTGAGCCATCCAGCTCTCCATTCAAGCTGAATGAATCAGGAATTTCAACGCCTCACCTTGAAATAGCGTGGAACGAGCAAGGTCAATTGTCATCCATCTATGATAAACACGAACAGCGTCAAGTATTAGCTAATGGAAGTCACGGTAATGTGTTCCAAGTGTTTGAGGATAAACCATTAGCACATGAAGCTTGGGACATTGACATCTACTATCAGCAAAAAATGCGCGAAGTGATCGACTGCACTAGCATTGAAGTCATAGAAAATGCTTCATTGCGTTGTATTGTGCAATTCACATGGAGCTATATGGATTCCACGATTAAACAGCAAATGATCTTACACGCTGGGCATCGTCGTATTGACTTCGTGACGAACGTAGACTGGCATGAGAAAAAACAGCTAATGAAAGTAGCCTTCCCTGTTGCGATAAGAGCTACCGAAGCCACTTATGATATCCAGTTCGGTAATGTTAAGCGTCCAACACACTGGAACACTAGCTGGGATTACGCTAGATTCGAGACTGTGGGTCACCAGTGGGCAGATTTATCTGATCGTGGTTATGGCGTTAGCTTGCTGAATGACTGCAAATATGGCTACGACATCAAGGATAATGTGATGCGTTTATCCCTAATCAAATCGGCAACGCACCCTGACCCTGAAGCGGATCAAGGCGAGCACACATTCACGTATTCTATCCTGCCGCATACTGGTGATTGGCTACAGGGTGACACAGTCCGTCAAGCCTGGTCCATCAACAACCCACTGCGTAACACCAAAGGGCAAGCTGAAGTGGAAGCTAAGTCCATGATTCGTCTTTCAACGGATACGGTTATGGTATCTGCCCTTAAGAAATCTGAGGATGGACACAAATTAATCGTTCGTGTTCACGACTATTCCGGAAGCCGTCAGCAGATTGATATGACGAGCGACTTGAACATTATTTCATGGCAAGAGTGCAATCTAATGGAACGTCCTGAAGGTGAGGTTCATACTGAGCCTGTCATTACCTTTGTACTTGAACCTTACGAAATTAGAACATTTGAAATCGAAGTGTAGATCCTAATTAAATGAAGTAACATACAAAATCGGGGTGTCCCTGTAGCCATGTATAAAAGGCTGCGAGGACACCCCGTTTTTCGAGTATGATTGTTTCTTTCGCATTTTAAGTATACACATTGCGCAATGAGTTAACGTAGCGTATACTTCAATTAAGGGAGAGATGTATATGAGAAGAATGGGGAAAATTACGATATTCACAGGCATTGGATTATTGAGCCTTGCCTTGATTGCTATTCTTGCTATTAGCGCTATTGTGATCAAGAGACCGGTGACCACCACCCCCGTAATCACGGAAGTGAAGCCTTACCAGTGGAATAAAGTCAAGCTGGACGGAAATGTCATTTCAAGTGATGGATCAGAGTATTTTATCTGGAATAAAAAGGGGGAGACTAATAACTGGATCATCTTCTTTTCCGGGGGAGGGGCCAGTTGGGATGCCCAAAGTGCCGCGCACCCCATCAAGCTAATGAACTTCATTAAAGGTGGAGATACGGGCAACTATTTCCCGAACATCCCCTTCTATATGCTGACATTGCTGAGAGGCATGATGGATACGGATAACCCTGACAATCCTTTTCATGGCTGGAATGTGGTCTACCTTCCCTATTCGACAGGTGATTTCCATATCGGCAACCGCACAGTTGAATATAAAAAAGAAGACGGCAGCACCTTTACTATGCGTTATAACGGCAGCAATAATGTGCGGAGCAGCCTTGATTGGATATATACCAACGTAGATAAACCCGACAAACTACTGATTGCCGGCGAAAGCGCTGGTGGATTCGGGTCCGCCTTCTGGGCTCCGGAAATCGCCTCTCATTACAAAGACTCCGAGCTCTTCCAATATTCAGACAGTTCCTTCCTGAAATCAGACAAGTGGCCAAATGTTGTGAATAAGGAATGGCAGGCAGACTTCGTTAAGAACTTTGGGTATACCCCCGAAGCGGATATCATCGGGGCAGCATTTAAAGCGAACGGTCATCTACTGCCTGCGAATGCGGTAATATTGCAATCCTACTCGGTATTTGACGAGATTCTGATCCACTTTCAGAACAATATCAACGATTACAAGGGGCCTAGAGATCAACGCATTATTAATGAATGGTCACAGGAAATGCGGCAATCTGTATCTTCTTTGGCTGCCACTTTACCTAATTATTATTACTATCTGACCGACTTTGGGCTGAACGCTAAGACGGGTACAACTCCGCACACTTTTGCCACCAGAGAGACCTTCTTTCAGGCTGAGCAGGATGGCGTGAAGCTTCTAAAATGGCTAGGTGATGCGGTCAACCATCAGAAACTCTATTCCGTGGGCAGCAAGTTCCTCACGGCTTCGAAGCCAGCTCAGAAATAGTGCTAGAATTAGCGAAATACTTGCACAAGACAGGAGATATAAATCAATGAATTTGCGTGAAAAGCAGATGCAAATGACGAGGGAGATCATTAAGGATACAGCGCTGAGCTTGTTCTGTGCTCATGGTATTGAGCGAACAGATATGGCTCAGATTGCGGAAGAAGCCGGTGTCTCCCGGCGTACTTTATATCATCATTATAAGGACAAAGAAGAATTAGCAGCTCAAATTTATGTTGAGAACCTGGAGCGGATGTTTGGACAGCTGCTGTTTGATTTTGATTTTGAACAGCCGGTACAGTCACTGGAAAACATTCTGGATAAATATTTGGCGCTGAGAGATCAACAGGAGTCACTGATTTACTATGATGCCATTTTTGGAGTTTACTACAGCACCCTTTCTAAGAATCCTGCGGAGCTGCCTGACTTTATGAAAGCTATGGAAGGCTGGTATTCACGGCTTATACTGCTTGAGGCAACTGCAGTGGCTCCCGAGGAAAAAAATAAGTGGCTAGGTATTCTGCAGAAATCCACCCACCTGTATTTCATGTATTTACAAAAAGCTGTTATTATTACGCATCAGCGGGGTGGTGTGGTTACGGAGGAAGACCGGGCAACGGACCGACAATTCAAGGATTTTATTATGCATGGCGTACGGCTCTAGTTATATGGAAGGAGCAATGGCTGAAATGGACATTGGCAAATATGAGAATCTAGTTCCAAATGTTTTTTTGTTCGTCGACCGCAGATCCTTCCCGGATTGGGAGATAACGAGGAGCAAAATTGATTTCCATGACCTTACCTTCATTGTGGAAGGGAAATCGAACTATTTTATTAATGGGGAGAAATTTACGGTTGAAGCTGGTGATATGCTCTATGCACCTTCCGGAAGTATTCGGGAAGCGCAGACTTTTAAGGAGGCACCCATGCGTTCTTTTGCGTTTAATTTCTTCTGGGAGGGGAAGGACAATCATGTGCAGCTCCCCTTTGAGACCGTAACCAAAAACTTGAGAACTAAAGAGATTCTAGCGGACATCAAAGATTTCTCGCATGTATGGATGGGCAAACAGCCTTTTTATAAAATGAAGGCCAGAGCTATTTTTCAACTGATCGTGTATCGTCTGTTAAGCATAACCCACCATCAAGAGACACCTCTGATCGATCTGAGAATCCAAAAAGTAATGACCTATATTATGGATCATTATTCGGAGGAAGTTACGATCAAGGAACTAGCTGATTTGGTTGCCTTAAATCCGGTATATCTTGGTAAGCTGTTCAAGCAAAACACCGGTTCCACCTATAAAGAATTCATAAATAAAGTACGGGTGAACAATGCCGAGATGATTCTGTCGGCAGGTGGCTTCAATGTGTCCGAAGTAGCAGAGCACTGTGGTTATCAAGATGTTGCCTACTTCAGTAATGTTTTCAAAAATATCAAGGGTTATCCTCCGTCATCTGCCTTGAAATAACGGAGGACCCTGAACCAATCGGGGATGCAATCCTTCAATTAGCTCTAACTATGAATTAGTGCGTCCCCCTAGTAAAGAAGCTCTCCTCTGGGCCCAAATAGGAATACGGCAGCTCCGCAGCGGACAACACAAGCTTTTGCAGGACCAGGCCCGCATCCAATCCGTAAAAGCGGAGGGTATGGATACCCTTCGTTAAAGCATGAATGGTGGTCACGGTATGGATATTATTCATAACTGCGCGGCACCACGGTTCATTATCATGATTGCCGCCCGCAAAATCCGTAGGTAGAGCATCCGTAATCACTGGCGTCTGTGCATCGAAGCCTATCGCATATTTTAATCCACTGGACTGTGACAGGTTGTTCGTTGGGGCAATGTACGCGGTTAAGCTGTAATCTGCAGCCTGCTGTACTAAAACCCGATATTCCAGATAAGGTGCACACTCCGGTTGTTCAAACGATACAGCATCCGGAAACATTTTAACCGAGGATAAAGAACGCCCATAGTTAGCAATGGTCTTCCATTCCACCCCTGATTGTGCAACACGGCTTGAGGTATGCTCCGCTTCAATTGCCACTCTATTATGCGCCTCGATAAAGGTCATCGCTGGCACATCCTGAATGTCAGTCCAGTCCACAGCTACATTCACCTTAACGGTGCCCCCGGCACCAGAGATCGTAATTTCACCCTTCGATGTCTCGCGAACCTTTTCCCAATCTACAGAAACCTGTAAGCTCTCCCCAGCCTTGATCCAACCCGATGTTTTCTCAAGCTTGACCCAAGCTACACTGCTTCTTGCCTGATATTCAAAGCCTGCTTCTCCACCGTTGCTGATTGTAATGCAATAGTTTTCTTTTTGCAGATTTGTAAATACCGGAAGCTTTGCCGTACCCGCAACATACGCTTGCTCCGTACCTTCAACATCAACAATCAATATAGAGCCTTTAGCGGGAATCAACGTGCTCACCTCTGGATATTTCCACCCTTCTGCATTCCAGTGAATATACCCGACATGAGGGGAACTCATCATTCCTTGCCATTTTCCTTCTGAAATTTCGTTATTATAAACCTGCTCCAGGTGTTTATCCCTATTGATGGCTTCATGAGTCAGAGTAGCGTAAGTGTTTGCCAATAGACTGCCTCGTCCAGTATATAGCTCGTTAAGCCCAGCATATATTTGCATTTTGAGCACATTGGCTGAGGCAGTAGCAGGGAAATATACAAGCTGGTAGTACGCATCTTTTAATGATTCAGGAATAAGAGCAAGGTATTGGTCAGCGGCATTCTCCATCCTAATCGCCTGTTCCAGAACTCTCTGTGCCTCATTGTAATGGATTGGACTGAAGGTTGACGGATAAATAATCTCCGGCTTGCGGCGGCCGTTCATTCGGGTATAATCACTCAGCAATTGCGCAATGCCCAGGCATGTCTCTTGTTCCAGTGCATATCCGAACTGCTGCTCTACCCATCGTTTGGTATATTCCTCAGTCCGATTAATCGCTCCGGTACCCCAACCTTCAAAGTCATAGGCCAAATCCATAAAGTAGGAAATGGGCAATTCCATAGGCTTCAAATCCCCGACATTCACAATCCATACATCACGGATGCCATAGTCGAATGCCATACACATTTGCTCCCATACCTTCTCCAGCGGAATCGTATTCAACCATTCATAGGAATGCGGACCACCATGATAGTCAAAATGATAATACATCCCCCACCCTGTACTCCGATCGCGTTCGTGTTCCGTTGGGATTTTGCGGAGATTGCCAAAGTTATCATCTGCCAGCAGAATCGTAACATCATTCAGGACTTCCCAGTCCTTCAAGCCTTCAACCTCAGCAGTGCCATACCAATACTTCTCCACTTCCTTGTATACGGCTAGAATTTGGGGCGAGTGCTCAAGATTATATTTCTTTAATAAGTCTTTTTGCGTAAGGATGATATCCTTCAACAGGTCAATATTCTCCTGGTCGGAGCCCTCCAGCGCAGAATCACTTTCTCCCCGCATCCCTAATGTGATTAAATTGTCAAAGACCATATTCCGTTTGATTCCATCTTCCCAGAAATCCGTAATGGCCTGTTTGTTTCGGGCAAAATCCCATAGGTTACTTGTTCCATATTCGTTGTATACCTTCTGCCATTCACTGCCTGCCCGAAATAAAGGTTCATGATGGGAGGTTCCCATTATAATGCCGTATTCCTGTGCATGCTGGGCATTGGCGATTGGATTGCTTTTACCGTTAAGGCTGAATTCGGCACTCCACATCGCTGGCCATAAATAATTCCCCTTTAATCGAAGAATGAGTTCAAACACCTTGTCATAGAAATCTTCATTAAAATCACCAAATCTTTGAGTTACCCAAGAGCCCAAGGACGGCCAGTCGTCATTCAAAAAAATCCCTCTGTATTTAACCGAAGGTTCTTTGGAGATCATATGTAGCTGGTTATCAGACAGGATCAAAGTTGCTTTCTTCTCTGGTACAACATCTGCCCAATATTCCCACGGACTAACGCCAATTTTTTCAGAGATGGAATAGATCCCGTACATCGTCCCGCGTTTATCGCTCCCCACAATGACGAGCGCTCTGTCCACTCCTACTGCCGGCCGTTCAACTACCTGAATTTTATAACATTCCCTTTTCCCTTGGATGGCGGACACATCCACTGTTCCCTCCGCAATTAAACGATCAATAAGCTCATTACTGCCGATCGATCCAGCGATTATAACGGTTCCATCCAATTCCTGCAATTGTGTATATATCTCAGGTTCTACCTCTGTTACCTGTTTAACATCTGCTGCAAAAGACTGAGCCACGCGGCGCAAACCGGCATAATCCTTCCCTTTGGGATCCAAGTAAATCTTAGCAGCTTTGCCCTGCTTCACAAGGTTTAATTCCTGCGTAGGCATGATTATTCTCCCCTTAAGCATCCTATTTTCATATGACTAGGCACATTATATAAGTAAGCGATTTCAACTTCCATGTGTAAACTAGCAAGTTTTTGTAATTTTTAAACGAAACTTTGTTTATTGGTTGAACAATCCAGATATTTGGTGTTACTGTTAACAGGTATTCCCCTGTAGCAGAATTATTTCAGTTGCAAGCGCATCCATAATAAGAGAACCTTACAAAGCGAGGATGATCCATATGGAAAAGAATAACGAATTTATTGCAGGCGAACAGATTGAAGGTCCGAAAGCTCCAAAGGACCCGGCTGATCGTAGAAACGGCTTTTTTGTGCTGTATGAAACAGCAATTGAAGCAACAGCAAGAGCTGAAGGCAAACCGTCTCAAGAAGTTTATCTGGAAGGCAGCTATCTGATCGACAAGACCAGATTTATAGGCGGCGTCACAGATGATGCAATTCTGGAGCTTCTGGGGAGCAGTGCAGGCTTTCGCAAATTAGTCCACAGTATCGGAGTATCCGTGAGAAGGACTAACGCGCAGGAATATCCAGTCACTTTTTTATTGCAGCACTGGGGCAAAACTAGTAAATATGAAACCGGCAGTTATTTACGTGTACCTTGCCCAGCCGATGGTTCAGAGGTTATTTTGAGATTAACAGATTGTCCGGGTTCTGAAGAAGATGATGTGCTCGGAAAATTTGCTTTTGAATTTAATCATGCAGGCGAACTGGCGATTGCGAGTGTTATTTTTTATTTGCATGACGGTTATTCTGTTCCAGAGCTAATCCTTGAACCACCAGTTGCTTTTGAATCGAATGAGTACCAAAAGATTATTACACAATCCTTGCTGCACGCTGGCAATAATAAAAGATTAAAAACTGCCATAAATAAGGCTATAAAGGGCGAGGAAGTCACGATCGCTTATATTGGAGGTTCCATTACTCAAGGAGCCGGTGCTAAGCCGATACACACAGAATGTTATGCCTATCAATCGTATTTAAGATTTAAAGACTTATTCGGCACAAATGGTGGAGAGAACATCCATTTTGTGAAGGCTGGGGTCGGCGGAACACCCTCCGAGCTTGGCGTCATCCGTTATGAAAGAGATATTCTTAGAGACGGTTCCGTAACACCAGATATCGTGGTCGTGGAATTTGCCGTAAACGACGAAGGAGATGAAACGAAGGGCAATTGTTTTGAAAGCTTATGCTTAAAAATACTTTCCGCCGATCATCAGCCAGCCGTAATCCTTCTGTTCAGTGTATTTATGAATGACTGGAACCTGCAGGACCGGCTCTCCCCCATTGGCCGACATTATAATCTTCCTATGGTTAGTGTAAAGGATGCCGTATCCGAGCAGTTCCGCCTGAGTAAAGCCGAAGGCAACATCATCTCTAAACGGCAATTTTTCTATGATATCTATCATCCGACAAATGAGGGTCACCGGGTAATGGCTGATTGTCTCGCTTATTTATTCACCGAAACCCATAAATCACTAATGAATGAAGATGAGATCTTATTGGATCAACGCCCGGTCATCGGGAATGATTTTGCCGGAACCCTACTGCTGGATCGAAAAAACTATATTGATGCAGGTAAGATCGAAGTAGGCGGATTTTCGGGGATCGATACCGATTTGCAGCGGGTAGAAATGGATACCGACTCTCACGGCACTCCGGAATTCCCTCATAATTGGATGCATTCAAGGGCATCAGGGGAACAGAGCTTCAAGCTGACAATAACGAGTAGAAATCTCATCCTCGTATATAAGGATTCCGGCAGCAGCGAATTCGGCAAGGCGGATATTTTCGTAGACGGCAGCCTTGCAGTTACTGCTGATCCTCACGTGAACAACTGGACACATTGCAATCCGGTAATTCTATATCAAAACGAAGCTAGCAGTGAACATCAGATAGAAATCAGAATGGTGCCCGAAGATCAGGAGAAGTGCTTTACTATACTGGGCTTCGGTTATACCCTTTAATCAGTTCCACCAGTCGCAAGACAGCCCCGATCTATTCTTCATCGGGGCTGTTTATATTGTATCGCTTGGAATTTTGTCCATTTCCCACTAACATACCGCCAAATAAACAATGCCGCTTTAATCAACCAATCACAATAGACTGCAATCCACGTTGCAAACATATTCATATAAAACCCATATACTAGTACATAACATAAGGAAAAACCCGCTCAATAAGCGGGTTATCGCTGTCATATGGACAGAATTGCTCTCACTCTAGCTCAGTTCCTATCCCGGTTTCTCTCGCTTTATTCACATAGTACACCGCTGTAGCGATATCGAAGACAGCCATCCCCATTGGGCAGAAGAGAATCGGTTCATCTTCGCCGAATTCAGCCAGGCTGTGGCGTAAGACGACATCGGTAATCATCCGGGTGTCGGCACGGGTCAGTCCTTGTTCCAGGTGGAGCTGTTCGATGTCAGTATTCTCGCGGCACACTTCATCCCAATCGTCGACGATTATGGTTTTTACTAAAGCTAACGCCTCCGGCTTATAATCACGCAGTGAAACATTCAGCAGAAGACTCCCTTTTTCAGGAGGAAGATTGATATACCGATGTTCTGATACGGTACAAGTAATAAAGATATTCGAATGCTGGTAAACGTCCGTCCACGTCTCTGCCACTTCCATCCTATCTCTGTAAAGTGATGTGACCGCTGATAAATCAACACCCTTGATATCAAAAATTCGGATACGCTCGATACGATCTCCGTACAGAGCCGTAACCATTTGACAATGATACTGCCCTATTGGCCCCCAACCGATAATCCCGAGATGAATCTGTTCCACAGAATGCGCCTGCAAAAAGTAACGGATCATTACTCCGCTAAGAGAAGCAGTCCTTATGATACTGGGAAGCGGAGAGTTCAAGACGGCTGAAGGCTGACCTGTACTTGGTTCATTCAATACAATGATGCTATGCGCGCGGGGAAGATCTGCCTGAATATTATCCGGGAAACTAGAAATCCACTTTATCCCTGCGGTGTTCACCTCTCCCCCTACGTAAGCAGGCATTGCAATAATCCGGTTTTGTGGATTCTTATACCTTAGGTACGGCTTTACCGGCTGCACATAATCGCCTGAATCGATGATACCCACAGCAGTTTCTATCGACTCCACAAGAGCAGGCCAATCTACACCTACTGATTGTATATCTCGATCATTTAAGTACAGCATACCGTCGCCTCCTTGCGAAATAGATTCTTTGTTGTTACAACTCAGCGTTATCGCTGCCTTCAGTCCAAATCTCCCGTCCGAACTGGCTCTGAATCCATGAGTCTGAGTATACAGTATCGAGGTAGCGCTCTCCCTTATCATGCAGAATGACAGCGCAGACAGCTCCCGGGGTCAAATCCGGCTCCATCTGCTTCACGGCGGCAATGATTCCACCGGAGGATGCGCCTGCCAGAATAGATTCTTCCTTTGCCAACATCCGGCAACATTTTACGATATCGGAATCTGAGACATGTACGATACGATCGATTAGATCTGTTCTGCAAAAGGGTGGCACGATGCCGGCACCCAGCCCTGGGAAGCGTCGTGTACTCTTATTTCCGCCAAAAATCGCGCTTCCCTCTGCATCGACAGCCACGATCTTGGTCCGAAGTCCGTGATCTCTTACGTATTCCGCAAGGCCCCGAATGGTGCCGCATGTACTAACACTGCAAAATAAATAATCCACTCGTTCAAGTTCAGTCACGATTTCTTTCATTGTCGTATGGTAATGGGCTAAATAATTATTTGCATTCGCATACTGATTCGGCCAGTAGGTGCCCGGTATTTCCGTCAATAACTGCTGTACACGGTTCAGCCTAGCAGGAAGAAACTCGCCTGTTACAGGATCGGGATTGGCGACATAATCGATTTTGGCATCCAACGCCTTCAGAATTTGCAGATTCGTTTCTGTGGTTCTAGGATCAATAACGCTGATAAAACGCATTCCTAAATATTTGCAAATCATAGCCAAGCTGATCGCCATATTTCCAGAGCTCGATTCAATGATGATACTTCCCGGACCTATTTTTCCTTCCTTCCATGCCTCATGGATCATCCGTAGGGCGGGACGATCTTTGGCGCTTCCCCCCGGGTTCATCAGCTCCATTTTTGCATAGACGTCAAACTTACTTTTATAGAACAAGCTCTTCAGCTTGATTAAGGGTGTATTTCCGATAGTCGACAAAATACCGTCAGTGAAGTCCATCTCTGTGCGATCTTTATCTTTCTGGTAATATAGCTTTTTGTTCTTAACCTTTCCGCTGTCCATCGGCTCGTCTTTGCCTACTATAATGACCTCAATATCATCCATTAGATGGTTTCGAATCATCATGCCGATTTCCGGAATACATTCTCTAAGTTCCTCTCTGATCTTCGGGACAATGGTGTTGTCCGCAGATTTACTTTTGAGATAAACGGTCAGTGCATTATGCCTTACTTTGACCCGGATGATCGCATCTTCTATATGACGGTAAACAACCTGCTCGATATCGTACAGGCTGATTTTCTCTCCGTGCTTCAGTTCCCGGCCTACTCGTTTCACGATGGAACTAAAGCTCTGCTTCTCCACACCATCTATCATCACAGATCTAAAGTCCCTTATAACGTCATAAGTAACAAAACGAATAGCTGGCAGCATTTTGCGAACCGTTGAGGTAAGAACAAGAACACTTTCGTCATTACTTAGTGGACTTAGTTCTTCGCCTATCTCCTGTGTCCCGATCCCTTCCGCAAAAATTCCATCGGCAAAAATGTACCTGTCAAAATCATGGGAATAATAAGCGATCGTACCCATTTCAATGGAGCCATACGTATCTATAATGTCGCGTGGTTCAAGACCGAACAGTCCGGCTATATTCCGTTGCCACCCTAGTGAGGCGATTTCCCCAACGAGAATAATCTTGCGGATTCCGAAAGCGCGCGGATTCTCAGCAGCATGTACGATATGATCAAGGATGGAAGGCATTGTGTACAGTAGGTCAGGCTTGAAGGTTTCAAGCTGTTCAATATGTTGTTCAATCGGCAATTCAAAGGGAATTGAACGAGGTTCCAATCCTAATTCCTCAAAAATGGACAACGCAGTATTCGCTGCATGCCCAGTCCCCATATCCGCCAAACCTCTAACGCATCCGCTTCCCGCAATAAGAGCACCAAACAGCTTCGTTTTAATATTTATATAGTGCTTATCGTCTTCCTTAGAGTAAAGTATGGCTTTCCGACGGCCTGTGCTTGTGCCCGATGTCCTGTATACGATCCAAGAAGGATCAATGGGTTGATTATAATAATAGGTATCTAGTGTTGTTGATGTCATAAGCGGAAGCTTCTCTAAGCTATAATTCGTTCTTTCGCCGCCGATCAGCTCCTTATACCAAGGAAATACCTCGATTACTTCAAGCAGTTTATCCTGCAATTTGTCCTTGTCGAGCAGCATGATGGCCGCCTCCTGTTGACCGCAAGCTGCAGCCCATAGATGAATACCTACAACAATTATATGTAGATTTCTTTCAGTGTGTTCTACTGTTCGATGTTCGCCCAATCAAAAGCGGAGGCATACTCGTAATATAGCCTATGGATCTATTGAGACGGAGGGCCACAATGATGAAGCAGATAAGCCGTATATCCAATAAGCTGACGAAGACAAGGGTGCTGGTTAGAAACCAAGAGTTAAATAAACATGTCCCGCTTACGAAAAAAATGGATAAGAACATCCTCTATGAGATGTTACAAAAATATAAGATGGTGTACATTAAGCCTTGCTGCGGCTCTTTAGGACAGGGCGTAATACGGGTTGAACTCACACGCGCACAATTCAGCTATCAATCCGGTACCCACGTTCACAAATTTTCTGATTACGACACGGCCTATCGGGCCATCTTACGAGAGGCTCAAGGAAAGGCCTATTTAGTACAAAAGGGGATCAGGCTGTTGGTTTACGATGGACGCCCCTTTGATATTCGGGTAATGGTGCAGCGTAATTCTAAGGGTGGGTGGGAAGCAACAGGGGTTGCAGGACGCGTTGCACATCCTCGCAAAGTGGTTACAAACGGGAGTCAAGGAGGAACAATTTATCCGATTGAGGAATTATTAAAAGGCTACACAAGCGCAGAAAATTGTAAAATATTGATCCGATCCCTAAAGCAAATTGGAGTGAAGTCCGCAAGGCAGCTTAGCACTGTCTATCCCGCACTTCAGGAAATCGGTGTGGATATTGCCTTAGATCAACGTCTTAAGCCATGGATCTTGGAAGTGAATACGGCTCCCGATCCGTGCCCGTTTACTAAGCTAAAAGATACCCGTATGATTGACCGAATTGTCAGATATGCAAAGGTATACGGTCGCATATACAATCTCAAGTGCATGAAATCAAAACAGGGTATGGTGTGAAGCGCAGAAGAATCCATAGACCGCGGCGAACTGTGAATTCACAATCTACAGCTCGCCTTTTGTACGGAGGATATAGTTTCGGGGTTCATAAGATGGACGAAAAAAGACGCGAAATGCCCTCTTTAAATTTGATTATTAAGGATCTTTCTTTATAGCGTTCAGGGGTAAGCTCTGTACTTAACTGGCTATCTTCATCAAACAATTTTTGAAGTTGTTTAGCAACTTGCTCATCATACACAATCGCATTCACTTCGAAATTAAGTCTAAAGCTCCGGGAATCAATATTCATTGTTCCTACGGACGCTACTTCATCATCAACAACAATCGTCTTAGCATGCAAAAAACCATTTTCATATAACAGAATCTTCGCTCCATATTTCAATAATTCCCCAGCATAAGCCCAAGTAGCCCAATAAACAAAAGGATGATCAGGCTTATTAGGGATCATGATCCGGACATCAACACCTGATAGAAGTGCAATTTTACAAGCATCCATAAAACTGCTATCAGGAATAAAGTATGGCGTTTGAATATATACACTCCGTTTGGCATTCAAGATGAGCTTAATGTACATATTTTTAAGATGCTCCACTAGCGAGTTAGGTCCACTAGACACAATTTGAACAGGACTTGATCCGACATGGGCTTCCGTATTAAAAGAAAATTGATCGAAGCTTACACGCTCATTTTTCCGGGCATGTTTCCAATCCAGAATAAATCTACCTTGAATCTGATTAACGGAATCTCCCTTCATTCTAAAATGTGTATCCCGCCAATACCCAAACTTTTTATCTATACCTAAATACTCATTTCCCACATTAAATCCACCAATATAAGCGACTTCTCCATCGATAATACATAATTTTCTATGATTTCGATTATTCATACGGAAATTTATCGGTCTCAGCAGTGATGGAAAGAACACCTCCACTTCTCCACCAGCAGAAAGTAGTTCTTTAAAGAACTTAAGAGAAAGTCTCTTGGAGCCGATTTCGTCGTAAAGAACCCTCACTTTTACGCCTTCTTTGGCTTTTATGGTTAATTCATCTCTTAATTTTTTCCCCAAGGCGTCAGGCTGGATTATGTAATATTGAATATTTACTTCTTTCTTGGCATGTCTAATATCATCAAACAAAGCATCGAATTTTTGATTACCATCGTTGAAAATAGATATCTCGTTGTCAGTTGTCATTAGCGCATTCGATGAAACAAGGTTCATATGGATCAAATCAGCATATTTCGTGAGCAAAGGGTTATGATCCTCGCGCTGATCGTTTAATGTAGCTAATTGATGATCTACAGCGGATTGTAGATATTTCCTTTCTTCAGAAGATAGACCAAAGAAATTTTTCTTAGCTAAGTTTCGACCAAGGAAGAGATAAATAATAAATCCCAAAATGGGAATGAAATAAAAAAGCATAAGCCATGCCCAAGTATAACCAATATCTCTCCTCTCAAAAAATAAAAAACCAGCAGAGAGCAATATGTTTATTATTATAACAAGTGAAAGAGTCGTCGATACCAGGCTGCTGCTATCCATAAGGAGTTCCTGCCTTTCTTATCTTATTATTGATGTCAGTATTTCTAGTTTTGCCAAAAGTCAGTTTGTCCATCGTCTGATAAATCAATACTTCTGTAAATGACTAGATAGAGTACTATAGCATAATTGTCCATCTAAGAAAACATTTGATAAAAAACTCAATAATTAAAAGATGAGACCATAAAATTTGACATACAAACAACAGCTCTAATGCAGTAGTTCTGCTTTAGAGCTGTTGCAGTGATTCTTCAATAAGCATGAGCAAATTCAATCAACTTATTGTAAATTTAGGACGATTCCTCTCCCAGAATGAGTAACAATGGTTACCGTTCCCTCGCTGAACTTAACTTTCAAATCTTGCTCAGGTGAATGCTTGAGAACCTCATCAGCTTGATCAGCCTGGATATCTAAAGCCCCCTCTGAAGGGGAACCATATACGGCCGAAACGAGCCAATGAATTCCTGGCTCAAGGGTAGTCGTCAGCATTGGCAGCACCGTCCGAGGGCGAAGCAGATTCGTATTGGCGTTCGGCCAGACCAACTCGCCCTTCCGACAACCTAGCAAATCCTTGATTACACTGGTTCCCCAAGCAGTGGAGGCCATCACACCAGCCAAATCGCTCTTGGATATGAATTCATTGTCATGACCAAGTGCGAATCCCCCCTCCGCAGTATCCAGTGACCGTCCAGTTTCGACTCGATGCATTCGAATATGCCAAGGAAGTCCGGCGACAACCCAGGTCTGAACCTCAACATTGGCCCACGGCTTCCAGACAGAGCGAAGCACGTTGTCCATAATCTCAGATTCTATATTCTGGCGTCTTACCCGATATAAGTTGTCTCCGTGCTCGCTCAGTGCAAGCATAGAATCGTACGCTCCCTGAGAGAGCCCCCATTCGGAGCGGGGCACGCTGAAGCCAAAGCCTGTTGAATACACGAATTTTTCGTATTTGGCCGAGGTGTGGGTATGTTCATTCGTATATAAATGTCCGCTGTTGAAGGCCGCCACATGACCGGAAGCAGACTCGCGGATGATGACAAGGTGTGCAGGCTTCTGAATCATGACATCCGGAAGGACTGGCAGCGGCAGTTCTTCTGCCTTCCAGAACGGATGCTCTGCGCCGAGAGCCAGCGGCAGGAAAGTCTTCAGCGCCCAGTACGGAGATCCGGGAGAATTGTAATTCTCCGCCATGACCAGATTCGGGTAAGCGTATCCGATGGTCAGTACACCATCGGCGTCAACAATCGGCTGGCTAAACCACCAGCGCAGGTTCCGCAGCACCAGACCTTTTACCACACCAGCAGGGAATCCTTCAACGTCTGCGTAGACAAGGGCGCTCCAAAATGCCGACTGGGCAAAACGGTAAGTCAAACTGCGCCCATAAGGAAGGGCGGATCCGTCGGGTGCGAACCAGCTGATGAAATCGGCAGCAAACAATCGAGCTCGTGCTTTGAACACACGGGAACGTTCGGGGTCTTCCTGCTCCATCAGCTTTGCGTACAGCAGCGCATAGTAATGAATAGCAAAAGGCACGTAATAATCGCTGTGGCCGTTAATTCCGTCGCTGTACCAGCCCTCGCCCAAATAGAAATCGTCCATACGCTTCAAATTGTTCTCTAACTGTCCTTCGTCGTAGGGACGACCGATTTTGCGGAATCCGACATTGACTAGAACGTTAAAGAACAGCCAATTGCAGTCATAGCAAGGATGAGCGTTTATTTGATTCAGCCAGCGGTATAATTGATCCTGCTCCTTCGGAGCAAGTGGCGACCAGATCCTTTCCGGAATGGCTGCTAATGCGAAACCGAAGACCGCCATCTCGACCAAACGCTGGTCGTAATCCCTCACCTCTCCCCAATATTCTTCATGAGAAGGATCAGTGCCATGCCGAATGCCATCCAGCACGATGTCCCAGAGTTCACTGTCTCCACCACCAATGAGCAGGGGTACCAAACCCCACAACACCCGCGAGAAACCTTCCATTTCAGCAGTTGCTGCCGAATAGCTCGCCCCTGTTTTACCGATTTCAAGCCTTGCGCCACCTTTGCTGTAGTGCGGCCGAAGCGGATCCGTAAGCTGCTCAAGGGCGATCACCAGATCCTCCCGAGTCTTTAACGGATTATCGCTAATCCGGAAAGATGTCTTATTTGTGTTCATCCTGATCACCCCCTACTCCCAATAGAACGGTCCTGCGGCCTTAATCCGGGCTAGTGCTTCGACATAGAAAAAGTCACCGTAGATAAGAGGAACATCTATATTCCGGTTCTCAGGGTAGTTACTCGTACCGTGAAGCAGCAACCCTTCCTCATCCGCATTGTCCCAACTGCCATAATTCCTGTAGAGCGATTCCACGATTCTTATAGCCCCGTTCCGGTACACATGGGATTCCGAATCATCCACCTGGTCCGCTAGCAGAAGCAAACCGCTCGCCGCACAGGAACCGGCGGAGCTATCACGAATTTCGCCGACTTCACCGGGCGCGCGGAAATCCCAATGCGGAACATGATCCTCCGGCAAACGGGTCAAGAAGAAATGTGCTACCTGCTTGGCTGCATCCAGATAGCTCTGCTTGCTCGTATGATGATAGGCAAGCGCTAAACCGTAAATGGCCCAAGCCGTGCCGCGCGACCAAGCAGATTCGGGCGAATAACCTTGCCCGCCAAGCTTTTCCACGACTTCACCCGTCTCCGGGTTGAATTTGACGATGTGGTACACGGAGCCGTCCGGTCGGATAAAATGCTCAAGAACAGTATCCATATGCGCCTCAGCGATATGATGATAGCGTGGATCTCCCGATGTCTCAGAAGCCCAGAACAACAGACTGGTATTCATGCAGCAGTCAATAATAGCAACTCCGCTGTTATCTTCCCCTACACTCCATGGATTCCAAGCTCGGATATAATGTCCTTTCAGATTGAAGCGGGCTGCCAGGTAGTTGGCCGCTTTTAATGCCCGAATTCGCGACGCCTCGCTACCCGTCAACTTGTAATTTGCCACGCTTGTAAGAATCCACATGAAGCCTAAATCGTGATCCAGCTTAACATAGCCATCCAGCACCTCGTCGAGTCTCTCTTCGCAGCGCTCCGCGATCATTTTTAGACTTTCATCCCCGCTCTCAGAATAAAACTGCCAGAGCATTCCCGGCCAGAACCCTGCTGTCCACCAATTCGGCGCCTCCAGCAAATATTTCCCCCCTTGACTTGCATGTGGAAATTCTGCGCCGATCTTTCGACTGTTACATCTTGTCTTTTCAAGAGCCTTGCTCCAAGCTTCATCCAGCCAAGTTTGGTTTTCCGTAATATTCATATCAAACACCGCCTTCTTCGAATTGTTCTCTAGTTCCTTCATCATTTATATAAATTGAAAGGTGAATGCTAATTTCCCTACAGCACCGGGCTGAAGCAAATGAAAGTCGAGAGTATACCAGGCCGTTTCCCTGCCGAAATGATCCCTGTACTCACGAGCGGTAATCTCTGGCTCTACAATCTGGGCATCGTAGATCACTTCAACTCCGCCGACTTCAGTTCCCGGCAGCAACACGACGCCAGTACGAAGGATCTTCGGCCGACGCCAGGTTACGAACCGCTCCGTCCAGCTCACTAACTTACCGTTAAACCGGTACTCGTCCGTTAACTCCAAGCGAGGACGCTGCTCCTTGTACCAAACCATAGAACGGACAAAAGATTGAAGCTCTTCCACTTCGTAAGCCAGAGACAGCTCCAGCGTCAGTTCATCCCTCACCGGAACAGTCGACGCATACAGAACTGTAGCACTATGCTCCTTGCCAGACTGTTGATACTGGCCGTCGATGATAGGAACCGAATGTCCCTGCGAGCCATTGCAATCATATTGATAACGGCCAGCCCCAAAATATTCAGCCGTATACTCTCCACTGCCGAGATCCGCTGCATAGATTTCGCCTTCACCTAACAGAATGAACTGCCCCAGATCATTATGATTATGAGGTTCAGCGTTATGCCCTCCCTTAGCCGCGAAGCCGAACGAACTTCCTCCGGACTGATAACGCGAGACAAGCCATCCCGCATCAGGAAGATAATAACTGGCGGCTCCCCAATCCTGATCCTGTTTCTCATCGCCGGTCCTTCTCCAGATGAGATTTCGAAAAGCCGGAGCCCAGCGGCTGCAGTGATCCTTAGCGTAAGGAGCGCGAAGCACAGGCGGAGGACATTCTACTTCTGGATAGGTATCAGCTAAATAATGGGACAAGCCCATATGTATGTGAATTTGAGGCTCTGAGTCTGAGAAATTGGCGACAAAATTGCCACCGATGAAAATTTTTTGTTGGAACTGAGCGATACTTCGCACTTTGTCTGTTGCAAACCAGTCTACTTTCCCCTCGCTTCTAACTCGGAGAAGATCGCTGTAATACGTAAAATAGCCAAATCCGTAGTTCCAGTAACTCAGACCTTCCAGGCAGGCCCCATCATCCCCGAAGCCTTCCAGATAGTAACTCATGCTTCGTTCTGTCTTCAGCAGGATATCCGTTAGCGCAGCAGGATCATCCAACATCAGCAAGGCAGCTGCCCCAATCGAACCTGCACAAACTGCCGACCAATTATGCCTTGCAGTCTCCCATTCATAAGGACCACATTCAATAAATGGTCGAAATATTCTCCGCTCTACTTCATGTCTGATTCGAAATCGAAGAAGCTGTGGAAGTCGTTCTCCCAGTAGTAGTGAAATTTCACTCAGTGTAAAAGCAGTTTCCGAGGAGAACAGATCAATAAACTGATCGATATTCTCTGCATTATGATCTGAAGGAAGATGGGCTGGTAGGCACCAAGTGTACTCTTCGCATATAGACCATAGTGTATTTTCCAGGTTCTCCAGAAGTCTGACATTATCCGGCTCAAGCAAGGTCATAAATACATATGTGTTCAGCCTTCTTCTCCGTTCGAAATAGACCCGTTCATATTTCAGCCTCGAACCCGTGCGCGCATAAATTGAAAAAAGCGTATCCGTCAGCTCCGGTATAGGCTGGCCGTCTAATCTCTGAGCCTCTGCGCGGATTTCGCAGATATCTTCCTTCAATAGCTCGGATAATGATGCCTGTGTCCAAAAAACATCCGAATCTCCATCAGGATAATACAAGCTCAGATTTACCGGCTTCATCCTTTCGATCATTCCGAAAAGCTCCTGTCTATTCATGCTTTCTTCCTCCTTTTGCCCCACCAGCTTAGATCCTTCTAATTGCTCAAGGCATGGTCTCTCATAACATCCTCACCGGCTGCGATCCTTTGTGCCGTCCACTTCAATTCTGCTCCTGCCCAGAAAGGATCTGAAGGAAGAAGCCCCAAAGGAAGAAATACAAATGTGCATAAATAGAGACTGCCCGTATTGATATAGCTCTCAGCAAGCTCTGGCTGGTAGCCGTATACTCCAGGACGTAGCCACCCGTCCTCATCCAGGTTGCCCGGAAATTCCATAGTCCGTGTAATTACAGCAGTCAAGGCGCAGCGTACCTGCGCGGGAGAAAGCGATTCCTCCAGGAAATGCTGGAGCGCCGCCTGCGACAACAGCTGAAACGCACCAAAACGGTAGACAATAGAGCGCCCGATAAAGGGATAAGTTCCATCCGGTGCAATCATCCGTTCCAGCACAGTTGCGTATCTCTGTGCCCGTTCCAGTATCAACGGCCGCAATTGGGAATATTGCTCCGACTCCCGTTCAAAGAGTGTCACCACATCCACCAGCATCGGCTGAATAACAAAGCTGTTGTAATAATCCCAGTGAAAGTCCTTGCCGTCACCGTATATGCCATCACCTTTATACCAATCCATAAACATATGAATCGCATAACCAACACGCATCCGGTCATATTCAGGATCGTTGAGGATATACAAAGCCGCTTCCACCATTGCGCTGAACAGTAGCCAGTTGCTGCCGCTCGGTGCAGTCCGGCGCGTTTGCTTAAAGGCTGTTATTAAATTAACTTTGACCCGCGCATTCAGCCGCCCGGCAAGCTGCTTCGGCGCGCGCACCAACGCGTGGGCGAGGAATGCCGCATCGACCAGCGGTTGGCCTTCGGACTTAAAATCCATATAGTCAGGCGAAGATGGATCGACAGCGGCATCCATGCATTCCAGCATCAGTACGGCATAATGGGTCCTAAGCTTTTCCTCTTCACCCTCCAGCCCTTCAAGCTCTAGCCATGGGGCCATTCCACAGGCTAATCTAGCAAACGCTTCCAAATACGCAAACTTGCTCCTATCACCATGAAACTCCGCAGGCAGCCGTTCCTTTAATTTTCTCTGCGACAAAGCGTCAAGAACCGGATTCCCGATCTGTAACATCGTATCCAGCCAATATTTCCGGTGTTTCGTACCAGTCATACAGAATCCACCCTTTCAATTGCGTCTATTCAGCAGGTACAGACTCTCCTACTACTCTAGTTCTGACCTGCTCTATCTTGTTTTATTGCGTAATCTTCTTCTATAGTTTAGTGTTGTATTATTGCAATGTCTTTGCGATTAATGATCATTTATTGCGTTTATTGCTATCAATCTGAAAGGGGCCATCCGAATGAAACATGCCCAGTATTATCAGCCTTTCGAAGGCGACATACTGGCGGGCATCGGCAATTCACCGATCTCACCCACCAGAGATTTTCACATTCATGACCACTACGAAATCTTCCTGTTTCTTGGCGGCACGGTGAACGGATTTGTGGATCAGTACAGCTATCCGCTTCAGCGGGGCAATGTGCTCTTATTTAACAATCACGAAATACATAAAATCATCAATTTATCTCCAGAACCTTATGAACGCTTAACAATCCATTTCAAAGCTCCACTTATATATCCCTTCTGCACTGCAACCACAAATCTGCTCGCCTGTTTCCAGAACCGTCAGCCCGGGGAGCAAAATCTCGCACAAATGGATGAAACACTGCTTTCAGAGTATACGACCCTCGCCTACCGCCTAATTGCAATTTTGGATAACCCACAATACGGAAGTGAGGTTCTGGCTCTGACTTATCTGATTCAGATCCTGGTCCTTATTAATGAGCTTTATAACCGTACCGTTACCACCATACCCAGCATTATTTCTTCACATATTCAATCGGCCATGCGCTATATCGATAACCATCTGCATCTGAATCTGTCGCTTGAGCAGATCGCCGGAGAATTAAACATCGATAAATATTATCTTAGTCACCTGTTCAAGCAACAGACCGGTGGGACAATCTACCGGTACGTCCTGCTTAAAAAGATCGCGTTATCCAAACAGCTCTTATCCGCCGGGAACTCCGTATCCGATACCTGTTATTTATCCGGTTTCAATGACTATGCAAATTTCATCCGTACTTTCAAGAACATCACGGGCATTCCACCTGGAAAATACGGCAAAAAAAGCTGATATGGCTACTAATCTTCGCCTCGCAATTCTATTCCCTTCTCTGAACTTATAAAAAACCTGACAGCCGCTAAATGCAGCTGCCAGGTTCATGGAAAAACAGCTTACAAATGTCTCAGCAGATTGGCGATCACTTGCGCACTCTCAGCACGGGTCATCCCCTCTTGAGGTGCGAATTGCTTATTTCCGCGTCCCTTTATGAGCCCCGCCTGCTCGGCGAAACTGGCTGATTTCTGTGCCCAGTCATGAATCTGGGAATAATCACTGAATGAGCTATCAGAAATATCATTCATTTTGCTGCCTTGTGAAAATTCATAAGCCCTAACGATCATTACAGCCATTTCCTCGCGGGTGATGCTGTTGTCCGGTGCGAATGTATCCGAACTGCGGCCGAGCACTATGCCAGCTTCGCTTACAGCTGCAACGGCTTCGGCATACCAAGCTTTGGAATCCACATCAACAAACGTTGAATGACTTCCTGCCTCTAAGCCTAACGCTCTTGCAATCATGACCGCGAATTGTGCTCTTGTCACGTTCCCCTGCGGATTAAACTCGGTATCAGAAATACCTTGGATAATATGTTTTGCCGCCATAGTCTTAATAACATCCCTAGCCCAGCTATCTTCACTGACATCCGAGAATATCTTGTCATACTCTAGAACCGCAAACTGGCTGAAATGCTTTATTTCCGCACTCCATTTTCCATCAGCTAGCGTTCCACCCATAACTTCAAGAGCTCCGTTCGCCGCTATATAGTAGATGCCTAGCAAACCGGAATTAGCATTCGAATCTACGGTAAAGGTAAGCGTCAGTGGCTTGTCAAAACGGGTTACCTGTACGGCAGTGCCGCCTGCACTAATAACTTCCAGACTGAAGTTAATTACGTCACTAGCAGCAGTTAACTGAAGTGAACTGTTGACTGCCGGATTATTCATAAGTTGTTCTACGGCAGCTCTTGATACCTTCACAGCGGAGAGCTTAATTCGTGCTCCATCCGTTTGACCTCGAGCAGCTTTTTCCTGGATACTCTTCAGTGCTTCCGGGGTCAGATGGATAGCAAATGTATTCCACACGAGATGCAGATTGCTCACTCCTGTGATATCTAGTAAACCCTCAGGTAATAGTACGGAATCCGTACCTTCAGTGAGCTGAACCGTTATTACTCCTCCAACCGGAGCTGAGAAATCGTCACTATTAAGAATCCTCGTGGTCTGCGGCAACGGCGTTGGTGTCGGCGATACCACTGCTGTCGGCGCCGTTGTTGACACTGGCCCTGAGGTTACTACAGGTGCAGGTGTTGGTGTCGGATTTGCCGTTGGCTCAACTGTCGGTGTTGGTTCTACCGTTGGTGTTGAAGTCGGCGGTTGCTGTGCTTCTCCCACTGTAACTGTTCTTGTGACTTCAACGGCCATATTTCCCGCGGAATCGCTAACATTATAATGATAAATATAAGTACCCGCCGATAGGGTATCTATCGTCTCAGTACGATTTCCATCCTTCGTAATTGTCGCCATAATTCGTTCGCTAATGTCACCATCTCGGTCATCTGCTGCTGTGGCTCCGGCATCTGTATAACTTGCGCCATTGTCCAGTTGAACAGTTGACTCACCAAGCAGTGTAATGACCGGCTTCAGTACATCCGGATCTTCCGATACGATTACTTTTCGGGTGACTTCCGCAGCAGAATTGCCTGCAGCATCGCTGACATTGTAATGGAAGGTGTAGATATCCGCTTTCCTTGTATCTAACTCGGTCAAACCATACACTTCACTGCTGACCGTTGTGGAGATGCGAGCTGTGATGTCACCGTCTTGGTCGTCATACGCAGTGGCTCCGGCATCCGTATATTCAGAACCGATCTGCAGATTGACTATGGCTTCACCTATCAAAGTAATCTCCGGCTGCGTCATATCTGGCTCCGGTAGCTTTATCGTTCCGCTGGCCGCAGCTTCTGCCTTAGCCTCACCCTTGTTCAGTGATACTGTGAAGCTGAAGCTGCCGGCCGTGTCATCAGTAGCTTCCTGGAACGAAGATAGAGTGATATCCCCCATCGTAACCCCCGTACCACTAAACCCGATTAAGCCGTTCATTGTTTGGAGCAGCCAAGTCCGGACTCCGTCCTCGCTGTTAGCTGTTTCCTTCTGCACGCTGTATGCAGCACCTTCTATAATGCTCTTAGCCTCATTTACAGCCTGCTCATTGGCAATGCTGGCCCTGTCCTTCGCCACCGCTAAGTAACTAATCACAGATGCCTGACTATTTGTGTTATTTATCGAATATTTGACGATACCGCTCACAGGTAGCGTAAAGTCATGGTTGATCATGATGCCATTAGGACCTGCGAGTACACCGGTCTTAACCGTTTCGTTCACCGTCTTCCCCTCAGCATCAGTATAACTAAGCGTAATATCCATCGTGCGGTTACTCATATTCCACCAGTCCCGATGGAACGATGTAATCGTGTACTTTCCTGCGTTTAATGGGAGGGTGTAGACCAGAGGTGTGTTCTTTGTATTCGAACTGTAGACACCTGTCTGAGTTTTATCCGTGATAACCACGGCACCTCCGAGCCCTTTCAGATTATAAGTTGCTCCTGTATTGGTATGGCCCCATACTGTACCTGTTGACAGCTGATCCGCTGTACTATTTAAAAGACTATCGCCCGCGAAATTTTTGATCACCGTATAAGGTGGTGTGACAACATCCCCTGAGACACCGAGATCCAAAAAGTATACGAGACCTTCTGGTACCACTTCTACATAAGCCATGGTTTTTAGATTGCCGTAAGTGCCAGTTACAGCTACCCTTTCATACGGTGTGTTAAAGCTAACTGCGTCTACATTCCATTTCACGGACACAAGCAATTTGGATCCATCTTCACGAGTAGCCTCCAGCTTATCGGGAAGATTCGGCAGTTTACCGACAGCAGTAGCCATATCCTGAGGAGCAATAAGCTCCCGTACATCCCCTGTAGTCAATTGATTCTGAGCAGAGGTCAGACGTCCCGCAAGATGTATAGCTCCTTCTTGATCCAGCCTGTAGTCAGCAGCATTCTCCAATGCTTCCTGGGCGGCGTTCTGTGCGGTTGCAAAAAGCAGCCAATCTCTCTCAGAATATTCATCCAGTTTATTAATTTCTTTTGATGCTGTTACCGCTGCTTGTAGTACAACTGTATCCACAGCACCCTTTACCTCACCGGATACTACTGCTACAGCGTCCACAACCAATGTGCCGCTTAACACCTTAATCTGAACGTTATGCTGTCCATATTTAAGTCCGCGAAGGGTGTACGTTTGGTAGAGTTCTTTAGAAGCCATGGTATCGGCTGACAGCATGACAATTTCATCATCAACGGTCACTTCTAGCTTAGCCGATCCATTATTCGGTCCCAGAATATCTAGCCCCGTGCCTTCAAAAGAATATTCCATCGTAGCATTTGCACCTTGAGTAGTAGAGAGGGAACGTTGGTAAATATACATGCCTGCACCGTTTTGATGACTCCAAGACCCACTATATTTCAGTTTAGGACTCGGTGTAGCAGCTAGGTCAAACATCTCAAGATTATCCAGTAATTCGGAATAGTATGGTGCATAGCCGTCAACCGTCTCCACTTTTAAATTATCGAAGCGAACATGATAGTATCCACTGGCTAAATCTACCCGGCCAGACAATTCAGGGTTCGGATCAGTATAAGAGGCCAGCTTCACCTCGTCCAGATAGACAGTCACTTTATCACCTGCAACCTGAATGGCAAGGTTATGCCAGGCATCATATGCGGCGTTAAATCCGTCCAGCTTAACTCCACCGGAACCGCTCACTACATTACCACTCGCTACTGCACTACTATTGACCAGCAGCTGCCAGCCTCCGTCAAACCAGAATTTCAACACATAAGGTGTGCCGTTTATAGTGTGAGAACTGCCACCTCCTTGATACCGTGCGCCAATCGCAGCATAATTGGCTCCGCCCTGCGTATTGTTCGTCTCGAACGAAACATCTACACTGGCCCTGTAATTCGTCCATCGGTTATCACCGATAGCCGTCACGGGATCTCCACCGTTCCAAGTGCCGCCCAGCCCCATAATTCCCGAATCCAGCTGTTGGCGCAGAACATAGTTGTCAGACCCGTCCGGAAGATATGCCTCGAATGCACCGTTACGGTCGTGTGTATAGCGCGGTATCACACTTTTAGAGCCGCCGCGGGATTCTATATAGCTTTGGGTACCCTCACTCTGCCCGCTTGCTCCGATCTTCACAACGGATTGATTGGAATAGTCAAAATCATCGGCATACAGAATATTGTCCGCGGTATTTTGAACCCTCCCCGTTGCATCGGTATCAAGCACAGTGCGTTCGCCTTCTACAGGTAACGGTGTTTGATACGCCTCTTTGTCCTTGTTCTTCAAAGTGGTCACAGTCACTGTTGAATATGGTTTGACATGAACGGTATAAACCCCGCTGCCATCAACAGCTACATCCCCGAGATATTTCATATAATTACTGTTGAAGGCTTCCCCCGCGTCGGCCGCACGAGTCTCCCATACTTCCAGTGATGGATTCCCGTCAAAGTTCATATTTAACGTCTGAAGCTTATAAGTTTTGGCATACTCACTGTCATTCACGATAACGGTTGAGAAATCGCTTTTGTCAGGTGCAGCAAGTGTCATATAGTTAGGAGAGCCGTTGCGTCCGCTAACAGGATTGGTGCCTGTCGCACCCGTAGAGCTAGCCTTAGGTACCGCTCTCCAAATCCCTGCAGTATTATCCTCGTTCTCCCAGCCCACATTGGCGAACCAGCTGTAATGCTGTAATGCAACAAGGCCTGCATCATAGTGAATCCATCCCGACCACGGGTCACGGGCGCTAAGTAGTTCCTTAAACGAATATTGACCGCCTTCGTAGAAAGAGCCGATGGCCGGCTGATAAATAAAGTGCGTCCGGCGGGAATTGACGAATCCTTTAATAATCGTATTGCTCATCTCTAGCGGACTGCCAACACCGCCGATGCCGGTTCCTGCCACTGTAGGATCCTTTACATTATTGTTGGGACGGAAGGCGGAGTTACTGAAGGTAGACTGCGCCTCGCTGTTCCATACTTCAATATCATATTGTTCTGCGAGATTCTTGAAATTGCCTGCGCTGTCGTCGTCAGTGTTATAGTGATATCCCGCGATCGGAGCCGCTTCCCTTAAAGAAGCATCGCTTACCATACTGCCGCCAAATGATCCGATCCCGACTTCATCTGAAATCACAATCTTGATCTGGTTATAGAGCGTTTGCTCTTCTGGGCTTACAAAGCCTTCGTTATCTGTTTTAACACGTTCGGCGTACTGTTTGGTCCACGTCAAATCCGGCGTATGCTCGTTGATATGGGGATTGACATAGTCGACCATATAGCCATACTCACGGTAAGCGGCAAGAATGGTATTTTTATACCAGGTATAGATTTTATCGTTGTCGCTCGCCCAGGCCGGAGCACTCCATCGCAGGATGCTCACCTTGAGATCCGGATTCGTAGCCTTGGCATCTGCCGCAAGCTGGAAACCGGGATGCCGGGTGACATTGGCTTCTTCATCAGGTGTACGCATTGTGGCCGGGTCTGGACCGGTAGAGTTATTGCGGTCATTACCCATCTCGATTTTCACATGTGTCATGATGGGATAATCTCCACCGAACAGAATCTGCAGCATTTCTGCGTAAGCATCCGGATGCTCAGCCTTATAATCCATCAACAGGGCACTGGTGCTGTTGGCACTTAGTACGCCAAATCCCTTAAACGTGAGGCCGTTGACGTTGTCCTTTTTAATATCGTTGCCGTCGAGCAGAACCTTGACCATAGAAGCTGCGTTCTGCCGAGCATCTTCGATCTCTTTCTGAATCCCTCCCTTGGCAACGGCGAACCAGCTCAAGATAGGCTTCTCACCGGAGACATAGGCATAGGTCAATGTCATGGGGCTACTAGCGTCGATATCACCGGGAATCGTGAATTCACCGGAAATAAGCTGTGTCACATTGGTATTAAATGGTGCAAACGAGAGCATCTTTGTTGCTCCATTTGTATCCTTATACTCGATCTGAGGCTGTATTACCCGAGTGCGGTTGCCATACCAATCATGGAAACCACTACTGAGTGTATAGGTCCCTGCTTCAGGCGCTTTTAATTTGTAAACGATATGATTGCTAGCAGGGTCGGCACGAAGTCCTACTGTCCATATGGATGGATCAGTAGCAGGATCGGTAAGTCCTCCGTCTTTGGAGTTCTTCACCTTGTTTATGGAATCATCAAATCCCCAGGCCGTCGTTCCGCTGACATATTTCTGATCCGGCAACTGGTTGAGCAAAGCGCTGCCGGACAACGTTTTGACTGCTTCATACAGCGGCGAAGTAGTAGGACCATTCCCTACGGAATCGCCTCCCCTGCCGCTGTCCACAAAGTAAATCAATGGATTGCTTGATGATGGAATAACTTCTACACTGGCAACAACCGGCACACCATTCGCTGTACCCGTGACTGTCACTGTGTCATAAGGAACGGCAAAGGTATCTTCACCAATATTCCATTTCACAGTCTCAGACTGGCCTCCAATGTCTATGCTAGCAGGCAAGGTAGTGCCAGAAGATGTCTTCGCCCCCATATAGGCGGCTGCAAAGAAAGTATCCACGGTAGCTGCAGATGCAGACGGCATTTTGAGAGCCGGAAACATTCCAACTACAAGTGCAGAGGTCATCATCATTGAGAACAGCTTTTTTCTAACGGAGTGTTTTCTATTCATTCTTTAATCCTCCTTTTGCTATAAATCGCCTCTCGGCAACACATAAAGAAAGCGCATTCATTTCATTAATAAGCTAAAAAAAACTGGCAGCATGCGATGACTGCAACTGCCAGATTCCATACTTTCTAGCCTTTAATACCAGATGCTGCAACACCTTGCACAAAGTATTTTTGCAAAGCCAGGAAAACAATTACTACCGGGATAATAGAAACCACACTTGCCGCCATAATCAGTCCATACTCGGCCGAATATTGCGAGATGAACATTCTTAGTCCTATTTGAATGGTCTTGAGTTTCGTATCCGTCAAATAAATCATTGGCCCCAAGAAATCGTTCCATGTAGCAACAAAGGTAAAAATCGTCAATGTAGACAAGGCCGGCTTGGATAGTGGCAACATGATTCTCGCCCAAATCCCATATTCGCTCAAGCCATCGATTCGTGCCGCCTCGCATAATTCATCTGGGACTCCTTGATAGAACTGGCGCATCAGAAATACTCCAAAAGCCGAGAATGCCTGTAGCAGAATGATTGCTAAATGGGTATTGTTAAGTCCCATGTAACGCATCAAGATAAATTGCGGCACCATATAAGCCTGCCAAGGAATTGCAATCGTAGCGATATATCCAAGGAACAAAACATTCTTCCCTCTGAAATGCAATTTGGAGAATGCATAGGCAGCAAAGCTTGAAGTCAACAGCTGCAAAATCGTTACGATAATTGATAATTTCGCCGTGTTATAAATAAATCGATCCAGTGGAATACGGGTCCAAATATCCACGAAATTCTCCCAGCGCGGATTCGCCGGAATCCATTGCATCGGGAACGAGAACACATCCTTGTTCAGCTTGAGTGAAGAAGATAACATCCATATATACGGAACAAGCATCAAGAGCACTGTCGCAAACAACAAAATATACACTAGCACCATCGTGCCGATTCTAATTCCTTTATTTGTACCCACCATATCTTTTGAATCCTCCTATTGTCCGTATTTCTTCTCGCCGCGGAACTGGACGATGGTGATGCCAAGTACCAGCAGAAACAATACAATGGCCATGGCGCTGGCATATCCGTAATCAAGCGAACGGAACGCCGTATTGTAGATTTGATAAACCATAACTCTTGTAGAATCGTTCAACTGGTTATCAGCGCCGGCAAATAGGTTGATAAAGATATCGTAGACTTTGAACGAATTGATGACCAAAATCATCAGAACAAAGAAGGATGTTGGCGCTAGCTGAGGAACCGTCACATTACGGAATCTTCTCCAGGCGTTGGCCCCATCTAGCTCAGCAGCCTCATACAATTCCGGGTTAATCCCCTGAAGACCTGCCAAGTAAATGACCATGTAATAACCCATGTTTTTCCACACAGTGAACAGTATTACTGTGAACATTGCCCAGTGTTTATCCGCCGCCCAGCGGGGAAGATCCTCCAGCGGAATACCGGTAAGGGTATGTAGAATATTGTTGACCGGCCCCATCGTAGGGCTGAAGATAAAGTTCCATACAGCAGCAACAGCTACTAAGGATGCTACATAAGGGAAAAAGAATACGGTTCTCATGAAATTACGAGCCATTATCTTCTGATTAAGTAGAATCGCTAGTGCTAGCGCTACAATCATAGTGAACGGTACAACACCGATGGTGTAGACAATGGTATTCCATAACGCTTTATGAAATGTTATATCTTTGATGAGCCGGGTGAAATTGTCTAGCCCAATAAACTTCATTGGATTGGCCCCGTCCCATTTCACAAAAGCAAGGATAAAGGCAAAAAACATGGGTACCAGTGTAAACACGGCAAATCCAATAAAGTTCGGCGCAATGAAGCTGTAAGCTACCAGGTTTTCCCGGACACCTTTTGACAAATGACGTTTAGGGATCTTTTTTGTCCCCAATATGGTTTCGTTCTGCATTCTCTCTCCTCCAAACCTTCTAAAGCTTCGAGCAAATCTATACTGTCTGCTATAAAAGGCGGGCTTTCACCCGCCCTTAGAATTCACCGAGTCTCTTAAGATTAATTATTCAAGAGCTGCTGTACGCGAGTATTCATATCCTTCAGACCTTCGTCGATCGAGGCGTTTTTGGTCATAATATTATCGTGGGCTTCGTTAAGAATGACTTCAATGTCAGCACTCTTTTCATGCATTGGCATCTCCAAATACGTCTGAACAGTAGTCAGTGCTGCTTTGCTGTTCTCATCAGTAGGGAAACCGTCGATGGATGTTATGGAATTGATAACTTCATCGTTTTTAATCGCTGGAATGGTTCCGGTGGAAGCAATGACTTTAGCACCTTTTTCACCCGTCACAAAGTTCATGAAATCAAGTGCCGCTTCTTTATTTTTGGATTTCTGATTTACTGCCAAAGAAGTAATTGTACCCAGGGTTGTACCGGCTTCCACACCATCCGGGTGAGGATATTTCACAATTCCCCAGTTGGTTGATTGGGACTCGCCGCTCTTCACCTTTTCAATTTGAGTCGCGATAAACCAGCTGCCCATGTTCATCATCGCAACGGAATTGTTATAGAATACTCCGGAGTAATGCGTACTTGAAGTCTTCAGTGTAGCGTAATCCATAACGATACCGTCTTCCTGTTCTTTCAAGATCCGTTCATAGGTTGGCTTCAGGAAATCGTAGTTGCCGCCAACAACATTGTTCTTGCCATCCAGAATACCGAACAATTGAACTGCGCTCCGCCAAGTATGGTAGTGGGCTCCGTATACTTTTTCAGCACCACTGCCAGATGTCATTTTTCTAGCAAGTGCATCATATTGGTCGAATGTCATATCGTTGCTCGGATACTCCACTCCTGCTTTGTCGAACAAATCCTTATTGTAGTAGACGATCCAGAAATCACTGCGGAAAGGAAGCGCATACACTTCATCGTTCACTTCGATCTGTTCTACAGTACCGCCGTATAAGGATGGATCAATGTTCTGGTCTCCCATGAAGCCCTTGAGCGGCTCTAAATGATTTTGTTTCACGAGGTTAGAGTAGCCAGGAATATCTTTAATTGTAAGGACATCCAGATCTGCACCGCCGGACAACTGTGTACTCAGCATTGTCATGTAGTCAGTGGAACCAAGATCCACATAGTCAATCGTTACATTCGGATGCTCAGCTTTATAGGCATCGATCAACGGCTGATAGTATGCAGTGGCTTCCCAATCCCACAATGCCCATTTCAAGGTCACAGGCTCTTGCTTCGGATCAGCGGAAGCGCTTGCAGAATTACTCTTTTCTGGAGCAGCTGTTGCAGCACTGCCTTCGTTGTTGTTATTACCGGAACATCCGGCTAGCGCACTTAGGGAAAGTATTGTGGCTAAAGTCATGCCATAGAATCTTTTTAATTTCATTTGAAAATCCCCTTTTCCTTCTGATTGTTTACACGGATCGGCTCATCCGATCTATTTCAAAGTTTAAGACTTTCCTCTCTGGATTGGCATGTATTTTCAAACTCAGTTCATTCACTTTTCTTTGTTCTTCTCTTCCTCCTTGCTTCAAACCTGTAAAATCCTATTTAAAACATGTAAAATTCTCAGCTCCTCTGTCTTCCACTGTATGGAAGTGCAGGAATATGCTAAGGTGTTAATATGGATATCGATAAACCAGTTAAGCATATTATAAATAGAAGATTAACTTTAAACATACATGAATTGAAAGATATTTTTGTAAACGCTTTATATTTTTCCGTTTTTTGTAGAGGAGTGTTCACAACGGTAAGAAAATCAACCATTAAGAGCCGTATTATTCTGATCATGACCCTATTTGCGCTGTTAATAGCCGCTCTGCTGTCCTTTTTCAGCTATGAATTGATTACCTATTATCAGCGTAAAACGACCATCCAGGCGACCGAGTTCAACCTACAGCTAGTTTCACATATTATTGAACAAGATTTGATTAATCTGTCCTCTTTGGCGATGACCAACAGCACCAACTCGTCCACTAATACATTACTCACTGATTATTTTGTTTCTCCAAAAGCAAGCGCCAAGGATGCTGTTAATGCCTTTAACTCCATGCAGGAGGATTTTCGGATCAATCGCTCTAATAGCTATGTCCGCCGCTTGATTGTTACGGGCAACAACGGAAAGTTCCTGCAGGTGGATAATTCCGTCAGTACTTCAATTCCGCTTACTGTACACAATATCGGTCAAATTCCCGGACTAAATAAAGATGCTGTTGAGCAGTGGGAACAAGTGATTAAAGACCCGCTCTCCACCACTAATGGAATTCCGTTTGTTCTACCTATTTACGGAGATGGGGCTGCCCGAATTGGAACGGTCTACTTACTCGCCAATACTTCCTTAATTACCGACAAGCTGAAGGGTTATTCCCTGCCAAAGAACTCCCGAATGCTGCTGACGCTGGGCAATCATCATTATCAACTCATTGGCGATAAAGTAACTGCAATGACTACACCGTATGAACCTGTAGCCTATACTGATGATAAGCCTGTCGGCCCACAAACCGAGCTGTCCATGATCAAGCTGGAGAATGAAGAAAGTCAAATCGTGGTCTCTTATCCCGTACGCAGTGGAGTGATTCTGTCGCAGACCTTATCCAATGATCAGTTCGCTCCCAAAGCGAATATATGGATTCTAGTAATGCTCGGCGTTTGTTTACTCGTTATCGTCTTAAGCGGCATTATTACCTTGTACTTAACTCGCACTATTAGTCTTCCGGTAGAAAAATTAAAGAAGCGAATAGATAAGATAGCCCAGGGCAATTTCTTGCTGGACCGTAATATCGAATGGAAAAGTGAACTAGGTGATGTCGGACGGGGCATCAACCGTCTGTCTCAGGACATTGTTGCGCTCATGGACAGCCGACTCGCTGATGAGAAGCAGAAACAGGAGCTAGAGTACCGGATGCTGCAGAGTCAGATCAATCCCCACTTTTTGTACAACACACTGAATTCAATCAAATGGATGGCTACCATTCAGAATGCTACCGGCATTGCTGAAATGACTACCTCACTCTCCAGACTGCTGCGCAGCATCGCCAAAGACAACCGGAGGCTGATGCCACTGAGAGATGAGTTAAGCCTGCTCGATGATTATTTTCTGATTCAGAAATACCGGTATGGCAGTACGGTCTCGATGGTGAAGGAAATCGAAGATGAAGAACTGCTCTCCGGGCTGATTCCCCGCTTCACACTCCAGCCTCTGGTTGAGAATGCTATCTTCCATGGCATCGAGCCCAAAGGCAGAGGAGATATTCTCATCACAGTGAAAAAAAGTGGCTTTGCCGATATCCTGGTTACGATTGAAGACAACGGTGTAGGCATGAAGGAAGAACAAATCTCCACCATTCTGTGTGCTCCAGAGGATGGAACTAAGGGCGTGTTCGAGAACGTTGGACTCCGTAGTGTAGATGAGCGTTTGCGGCTAGCCTTTGGGGAGAATTACGGTCTTTCGATTGAGAGTGAAGTGGGCCAATATACCTTAATGAAAATTCTTCTGCCATTTATACAAAAAGAGTAGATTGGCAAATCTATCAAGGATGTGGTCAAATTGATTAAATTATTAATCGCCGACGACGAAGCTCTAGTCTGCATCGGCTTGCAGTCTATGCTGAAATGGGAGCAGTATAATATAGAGATTGTTGGTATCGCACACAACGGTGCCCAAGAAGAAGAAATGATTGACACGCTCCGCCCGGACATCGTAATCAGCGATATCAAAATGCCGATAAAGAGCGGTTTAGAAGTTGCCGCTTCAATACGCCAAAAATATGGTCGACTTCCGTTGTTCATTATGTTGACTAGTTATGAAGAGTTTCAATATGCGCGCGTAGCCATAGAGGTGCAAGCCACGGATTATCTAGTAAAGCTGGAACTTACTCCGGAAGCGCTGGCCGAATCCATTCGAAAGGCGATTTCTTTTCTTGAGAGTTACCAGACGATGGAAAGCTACCCTAAGCTTGTTCACCGCGGGAATCTTCAGGCGCAGCGTGATAAATTCTTCATTCGCCTGTTCAACAACCTGTTCGAGAATAAGAACCAGTATCTCCTGCAGAAAGAGGATCTGGCGATAGACTTTTCCGAGCCCGCCTACCTGGTCTGTACCTGCCGGATTCTGGGTCCGGACACCGTCCCGCCCCGTGGGGATAAGCTGGTCGCTTTATGCTCAAGCACAGTACAATTGGCAAAGGATACACTTGCCTCTATCAATCCTTGCTATGTAACCAGTCTTGACTTGCGCAATTTCGCCGTTGCTCTGCCTGTCCCCGGAGTCAATCCTAGTCACTGGATGTCTGCCATTGAGAAACAACTTACCGACATGGCATCCGTACTACATAACTATTTCAATGTAACGATTATTGGTGCCATAGGGTTTGCGGTCGAGGAGCCTTATTTGCTGCGGGAGAGCTACCTTGCAGCCCGAAAGGCATTGCCGGTTGCTGTGAAAGAACGGTCCTTTGTTTTTTTCGCTGAGGGTGAGCCTCTAGAGCAGGAGCATCCGTTGTTTGATTTCTCCGAATCCCGTTCGGAAATCCGCCGTGCATTTGAAGAATTAGATACTCTTGCTTTGTACACCATCATCTCCAAAATGATTGAAATCTTTGAAGACCGCCCCGACTTATTGGTATCCGCCACCGATGCCGCCTGCAATATTCTATATATGGCCACTTCGCTACTAGCAGATGGAGAAAACATTGTTGAGCATATCTTCGAAAATGAGTCGGAAGGCTACCGGGCCATCTATCAGATGCATACAATTGAAGAGATCGCCGGCTGGTTGATTCAGTTCCGTGACGGCTGTTCGGAAATTCTCTCAAGTCAAAGACAAAGCTATAAAGAACAAATCGTCAAAAATGTCCAGGAATATATCAAAAGAAATCTCGACACTAAGCTTTCACTGAATCAAGTGGCCGATGTCTTCAATTTCAGTCCAAATTATTTGAGCCATCTGTTCTCCAAAGTCGCTAAAGTCAATTATGTGGAATATATCACGGAGACCAAAATCACTGCTGCCAAGGAAATGATGGCACGGGGAGAAGGTCGTATTTACGAAATTTCACAAAAACTCGGTTATGAAAGTGCCTTCTATTTCAGTAAGGTCTTCAAGAAAATAACGGGGATCTCTCCCAGAGAATATATGCACCAAATTGAAGCAGGCTAATTGAGATCGCCGCACCCCACTAAAAAGGAGTTGCAATCTTTAGCAATAATAGATAGGACTACATCCACAACAAAAAATCTCGTTTCCCAGACAAACGTCTGGGAAACGAGATTTTTTCGTAGTACCCTCCCTAGTCGCCAATCTATCATTAGGGAAAAGTACCAATAACTATTTCATGTGAACTTGTTCTTCTCTAGTAGGACCAATTACGCCAGGTACACGAAGACCTGCTTGACGTAAGAGAACTGTCATTTGACCACGATGATGTGTCTGATGATCGATCAGAGATCTAAGCATAGCACCACGAGGCGTTAATCCAGCAAAGGTCTGAACACTCTCAACCATTTGCTCGTCCGTTAACTTCTCTACCTCAGAAGCAATATTAGCCGCAATATTCTTATAAGCTTCAACAATCACAGCCGCATGAGCCGGAACTTCCTTCGGATTGCCTACTGGAGTAAGCGTTAAACCTACCTGACCACCAAAGAACATCGGACAGGTCGCTAAATGCCAGCCTAACCATCCTAATGAGTTGTGACCTTCAACAATTACCTGATCTAATTTATCATCGGTAAGCGATTCAAGAACGCGAATCGTCCCTGCAGAAGCGCTTGCCCAGTCACCTAGAAAATCTTGAACTGTTCTGTACATTTGAAATCCCCTTTATTAGTCGTTAAGCAACGATTACTTAGTTATATCAAGTAAATTATACCCTGTCACAGGGCTTGTTACAAATTCTCCATTATTTCCTCCTCCTATTTAATTTATTAAATTCTATTTTTTATGTTGTTATAGCTTATTTTTCGGTTTGGGATAAATCGCTAACAATTAGTTGGATTGCTTCTTTTACTGGAGTTGCTGGACGTTTAAGCGGTTTCTCCAGATCATCACTTGCGACCTCAAATCCACCCTCGCGAATACCAAAGAAGCCAGTAAATCCAAAGTTCTTTGGGTTACTGGCTTCTTTCATTATAATTAAGATACAACGTATGATTCACCTAAAACACGCTTAATACTGTATGACCCCTCTATCATTTCCGTGGCTATAAATGACTCCATATCACTAGATTCAATATCATACAACACTTCAATTTCCTTGGAGAACAGAATGTTTCCTTCCTTGATAAGTTCAGAGAGAAGTGGAACATTTTCAGCTTTTACATCTCCATTGTAAACTTGTTGAAGTCCGTCGACATAGGCTTCTAATGATCGTGCCCCCACAATTTTAACACCTTTGTTCTCTTCATTCACCATGATAATAGTTGGAAATCCACGTACACCAAGTCTGCCTGCTAACTCAAAATCCTGCTCTAACAAATCTTGTGCCGATCCAAGAGCAGCATCCGCCACTATTTTTTCGCCATTTAGTCCAATGTTGTTGACTATATCAACTAATGTTTGCTCCTCTCCAATATTCTGATTGAAGGCGAATACAGCTTCTCTTGCCTGACGCAAAAACTCATTTTCTTTACCCGGATATATATTTTGTATAACCTTGTATACTCTAGATGGCGGGTACGAAGAAAGAATCGGATTGTTTTTCCACAAAGAACCATCGATAGGCATACGTGAATGTAAACCGACTTCCCTCCAATGCTCCGCAACATCTGAAGGCTGCTGAATGCCATTGGAGACATCTGCAAAACCTTGCCAGCTAGAAAGCAAACCACCCATAATCGTCTTCACGTTAAAATATTGACCATACTGCAGAATAAAACGATTGAGTACCGGCTCAAGCGCCCAACAGTGGGAACAGATCGGATCTGTTGCATAGTAAAGTGTGATTTTGGGGGACTGTAGATTAAAGTCGATCATTTCCATTTGCTCTTCATCCCCTGGCCCACAGACACCGGTTTTAAGGTCACACATCATATTTGAATTATTCATATATAAATCACCTTTCACTGGAGAATCAAAGAAAGTGCCCTCTTGTAGAAGTTCTTTGTATGGGAGTATTATAATACCAATACAAATTCAAACAAGTACGTTTATTTTTAATACTAAGTATCTTTTATAATACTATTGGACAGGAGTTATGTATGAAATACGAATTTAGACTTGATCAATTATGTCCTGCAACCTTCGCATTCCATGTAATCAGCGGAAAGTGGAACCTCCCGATCCTAGCCATTCTTAGTGAGAACGACAACATACGCTATAACGAGTTAAAAAGAAGACTGCATGGAATAACAGGGACTACCTTAACCAACTCACTGAGGGATCTTATAGAATATGGAATCATTCATCGGGAGCAGTATAACGAAGTGCCACCAAGAGTTGAGTATTCTCTGACTTCATCTGGAAAAGAATTAGTGCCTTTAATTGAATCCGTTGTTGAATGGGGACAAAGAAATATTGGGGTGAAGGATAATTCCTAGACTGCTTTCTCATGAAAAAAAGTGCACAAACCGTGATTGGTTTGTGCACTTTTTCCATGATGTTTCGAATTGCCTAACTTAATGACAACGATACGCTCAACCTCCGGGTGAGATAAGTACTCCTAGAGATGCTGCTTCGCGTAATCGGCTGCTGTATGCCACAAGACTGCGGCAATACCTGTCTCTCTCACTCCTATTCCTGAATCTCCAAATGCATATACGAAGGCGCTTCATCCCAAGGAACGCTATATCCCGCTCCCTTTGCACAGAACATAGAGCTGGAGGTGTACTCAGGATCAGCGCTGCGGTCGTATCCAATCCTTGCGATGACCTGTTCTGGGTTATGACATGGCTGATAACCGCCTAACTTCATCGAGATTGCTCCTTTGCCCTTCGTGAATGAAGCAAGCTCTACTGCATAATGCATGAACGTCGCGACAGGCGCACGTCCCTGAATAAGCATGGATTCACCTAGTATTTCTGGCGGGTCAAATTCACCATGGGCAAGCTGTATATCAGACATTACGCGTCCGATAAGCTCTGCATCGACTTTGATTTTGAATTGATAATAGGGTTCCAGTAAAATAGTGTTCGCTTGCTCCAATCCCTGCCGCAGTGCCCGGAGTGTCGCCTCCCGAAAATCACCGCCATGAGTGTGCTTCTGATGCGCTGCCCCGGTTAAAAGCGTTACATGCAGATCGGTGACGGGAGAGCCGGTAAGAACTCCACGATGGTCCTTTTCAAGTAAATGCTGACCGACGAGATGCTGATACCCTGTGCTGAGCTGCTCAACATGGCATGTACTGCGATATGTAATTCCCTCACCACGTTTCGCAGGCGCAAGCCGGAGATGCACCTCTGCATAATGCTTAAGAGGTTCGAAATGCCCACAGCCAATCACAGTCTCTGCGATCGTCTCTTTGTATAATATCTCTGGCTTTGAGAACGTTACCTTGAGCTGGAAACGGTCTAACACCACCTGCTGAAGTACCTCTAGCTGGATCATTCCCATCACATGAACATGAATCTCCTCCAGCTTGTCCTCCCATGTCACTTGCAGCGTAGGGTCTTCGGCTTGCAGGATCATGAAATAGCGTAGCACTTCTCTGGATGATATCCCCAAATTGAATACAACTTTGGATTTCAATGCTGACACAAGACGGGATTCTACTTGATCTGAATGATTACCTATACCCAGTCCAATAGCTGCATCGGTTAGGCCCGTAACGGCAACAAGCTGTCCCGCGGAGGCTTCATCGCATGAAGTATATTTCCCCCCATGATAGATACGAATAGAAGTGATTTTCTGGCTTAACTCTTCATGTTCTGAAGTGCTATAGCAGATATCCTCCCGTACCCGTAATTTTCCAGCTAAAATCTTCATAAAAGTCAGTCGCGTGCCTTGCAGCTCATGACGCACCTTATATACTCGTGCCCCGAATACTGCGTTTACTTCATAAGTCGATTCCATTAGTAGTTGCATCGTCTGCATCCATTCCGCAATCCCCTGATCCAATAGAGCTGCTCCACTCATAACGGGAAAGACCACCCGTTCTTTAACCATTTGTTTCAGCGTAGCCAATACCTGCCCAGGATCAATGTTGTCTTCGAGATATGCCTCCATCAAGGCTTCATCTCGCTCAGCAACAGCGGTAATGACCTCTTCAGGCAGCATGCTCTGATCTAGACCTTTTGCCAAATACAACATATCCGGCGAAAATTGCTGCCTTAACGCTTTTAGCACACGCTGGACGTCAGCACCGGTACGATCTATTTTGTTAATAAATATAAAAGTGGGTATGCCATATTCCTGTAGCAATTGCCAGACCGTCTCGGTATGCCCTTCAATGCCCTCCACAGCACTTAAGATGACTACCGCATAATCCATGACCTGTAAAGCGCGCTCCATCTCAGCTGAAAAATCGACATGCCCCGGTGTGTCAATGAGCTGATACGATTGTTCGTTATATTTCATCACCGCCTGGTCAGCAAAAATCGTTATCCCCCGTGCCCGCTCCATCTCATGACTATCCAAAAAGGCATCCTGATGATCGACTCTCCCCCGAGTCTTAATTCCGGAAGCATGGTATAGGAGCTGCTCTGCGAAGGTGGTTTTGCCGGCATCAACATGTGCTAGCAGTCCGATGGTGATTGGTGATGCTTCTGACAGTTTACAATACATATTTCTACCATCCATTCAATCAATCTGTTATATAAGAATCGTAGCCGAAATCTAGTAGCTTGTACAGAATTTCTCACCACCGACAGCATGCGGTAACGCCCGAAGATCCATTTTATCCAATGACATAGCCATCCTTGATGAAGGATTTAGCTACAATAATGCAAGAAAGGCACTAGACAAGCTATTGAGATGATGATTATGTCCCTATTAACTTATAAAAAAACGGTAACCCTTAACAGAAAGGATTACCGGCTCAATCTCCTTAAAACAATTAATCATCTACTCTCTAGACTCAACAGCTTTTTATCTAGAAATGCCTTTACATCTTTAGCAAGCTGAATGGATGCTTCAATTTCCATCTTAGTTGTTGAAACACTTTCAATGCTGCATCCAATTGGAATTCCCTTCTCCAGCCCGAACTCAAATAGTTCTTCAAATATTTTTTGAGATAGCTGAATGGATTTATCCAAAATGTCGTTCGAGTATTTCAACTCGTTTTCTAACCATCCCGGGATACTGATTCCCAACCATTTCATAAATTGTAATGTTTTCGCTGTGCCACATGGTGCAAGATTAAATAAAATAGGAACCATTTCAAAACCTTTATTTGTATTGTAATAATATAAATCAGACAATAAATTCTTTGATGCCTCTACATTATAAGTTGCCTGAGTGATAAAAAAGCTGCACCCATTGTTAATCTTTTCAACAATCCGTGTATGCTCATCATTCTTTTTTATATGTCTTTCAGGAATGACAACTCCTCCAAAATTCAAATTACTATTTAACAGTTTGCTTAGCTTATAAGCATCTGGTAAATTCAATTTCACCTCTTGCTTACTTGACGAAGCGCCCACATACACGGAAAATCTGTCTTCACTTTCGTCAGTCTTAATCCAATCCGCGAACGAAGCTCTTGTATCATTACCGACGCACCGATAAATTATTTTCGGGACCTCCACTTGTCCTAGGTATTTATCACCATAGATAGCCGGATCAATCGTTGGTAAGTATGGGTAAGGTCTTTCATGATCAACTCTTTCTGCTTCCTCCTGGACGTCGTAAAGAATTAAAGCATCTAAATCAACGTTTTTAAGTCTTTCAACCTGTTTCTGTGCAATTTCTGATATCTTTTCTGGTGAATGGCTTGCCTTCGGTGGTGTCATCCCATATGTTAAAATACCAGGTTTCTTGCTCAATATTTTTTGTTTAAATGTGTTCCCTGCGGCTCCCAAATTAAAAACTCCTCTACTCGTCTCTTATAAGTTAAGGCTACCATGGCAGGCTTAATATGTATAACTTATATTTACTATATCTAGTTATATCTTAAGGCTATGATTCCCTATTGGAACTTATCGAGTAGTACATCATGGAGGCGGAACTTCTAGATTTTAATGTTGACAACCATTTGGTCTGACTATATTATTAGAAGTCCTGCCAACCTTAAAGTTGGCGATAAGGGGACCGAAAGGTTCATTCTTATTTAAAAAGGGTGAGTATTATGAATAAAGAAGAATTAATGGAAAGCGCACGTAACACAAAGAAAGCTGCTTATGCCCCTTATTCTAAATTTCCAGTTGGAGCAGCCTTATTACTTAAAGATGGAAATGTTATTAATGGAGTAAACGTAGAAAATGTATCTTTTGGTGCTACTAATTGTGCAGAGAGAACAGCAATCTTCACAGCTATTACAAAGGGCTATACTAAAGGTGATTTTCAGGCTATAGCTATAGCAGGTGACACAATGGATTTTCTGCCGCCATGCAGTATCTGCAGACAAGTATTATCGGAATTCTGTTTGCCCGACATGCCTGTCTATTTAACCAATGAGAAAAAAGAAATCTTAGAGCTGAGTTTAAGGGATTTATTGCCTTACGCATTCAAAAATTTAGATATGTAAAAATAATAACTACCATAGTGGAATATCAAAACACGCGTACCTGTGTTAGACAAGTACGCGTGTTTTTGTGTTTGGCTGTTTTCGTAAAGTTTGTTGTTTTTTAATAAAAGTTGATGGTTAATAACTTTCTGATATAATAAAATAGAGTGAAACTTTAAAAGGTTTTTCTCCGTCTAATTCGAATATTAGTACAAGACTATTGGGAGGTATTAATATGAGAAAAATCACCCTGTTTATATCTTTAACATTATTATCTGTCATTCTTTTTGGATGTAAATCCGAAGATAATCCTACTAAACAAACTGAAACAAATAAATCTGAAATAAATTCAGAAGACAAATATTACTTGTATTTAAAAGACGATATTTCAAAAATTGTTATTTCTAAGCCTAAAGAAGTCAATCCAATCGTTTATGAAGAAGATAAAGATATTGAAACAATTAAAAGTGTTATTTTAACTGCTGTAAAAAGAGATGGTATACCGAATATGGCTGATCCTGAATATTATTTGGATGTCATCTACACCAATGAAAACAAGCAAAGTTTTCATTTATGGTTAGGTGAAAAAGGACAAGATAGTGCCTTGGGGAAAACAGAAGATACCCATACAATCTATACAATTAGAGAAGAAATCGCTGATAAGTTAAGAGATTTAATTCAATAGTAATTTAATGAGACCTCTTGCATGAGGTCTTTTATTATGCACTTCTTATCATTTCAACAGTTCTATAATTGGATTTTTGACACGCTGAAATAAGCATTTGCTCTACTCGATTTTCAAATGCTAAGTTTTTCCCCAATTCTAACCAACGGAACCAATAGAGATAGTTATCCAAATATTTTGTTGCTACTCCTTGAAAACGCTCCATCCAAGCTTTTAAACGGCTGTGAAAGTTATTAACGTGCTGGATATGGTAAATCCCTTTTTTTACACGTTGTTTTTGTCGCTCATTAACTGTTTCGTGCTGTAATCCTTTAATTTTGGCAAACTTCTTGTAGTTGGTCGCTGTATCTGTACATAACAAAGCAGTCGGGTGAATATAAGCACCAATTACAGTGTCTATTTCTTCGGCTTTTACACGCCCTGTGCCTGCTTTACGAGCAATCACGCTACCGTTTCGGTCTTGTGCAACCACGACAGCGATTTTAAGGTTAGAAATCCCTCTCTTTTCGTCTTTTTCTCCACGCTTCTTGGCTTTCCTATGCGTGATTTCACGACCTTTCATAGACTCACGAAAGAAGGTTTCGTCACTTTCAACAATGCCTTGTAATTGATTGAAACCAATGCTACCTAAAGCATTTAAGATTTTATGTCTCCAATAAAACGCAGTGGAGATGTGTATTTTCAGTCGTTCAGCGATTTTAGGCAAGGTATAACCTTCAACCATAAGTTCAAGGTATTTTACCCATTTTTCAGGGTAGTGAGAGCCTGAAAATGGTGTATGCGTCATATCATTAAATGATTTCCCACAATCATTACAAAGGTAGCGTTGTCTTGTGCGGTATTTCCCGTTTCGCTTAACTAACAAACTCCCACAATGAACACAAGCCATTCCAGAAGCGAAACGTGCTTCACGAATACTTTTGAGCAGTTTTGTAATTTTGTCGGGTTCATCTGGAAACAAATCTTGCTTCATAGCGTTAAACAGTGCCATTTGCTCTGGTTTCGTTAACTCACTGAACTCTTCATAAACACCTTTCCACATATTGAAACGCCTCCTAAACCGCATTATATCAACCCTTTAATAGTATGGTCAAGAAGCAACAATCTATACGAAAACAGCCTTGTGTTTAAAAGCTTAGTCAGAACACAGAGTTCACTTACCAAATCGCAATTCCAACCTTCTCTTTTTCTTCTTACACTAAATTCAATAAATTCTTTATCATAGTCTGTATGTAGTTCTACAGTATCTAAATTATACTTCCTTTTGAATTACACTAATTATCAAACTCATATAGTTAATACCTCTCAATGATTATCTATCATTTTTGATTCTTTTTTCTTTTGTTTCTTATAACATCATCAAAAATAAAAAAAACAAGCGATCCATTGAGATAAGAGGTTAACACTTCCTCTCGATGATCGCTTGCTTTTAGTAGCTATGATAGTCACATTTCTAGTTTTCCCATAAACATTTATTGGCTCTACCGTTTATCCGCAACGACTATACCCACAATTTCCGCAAGTCTTACAACCCTCAATATTAATCAGCGAAGCACCGCCGCAAGAAGGACAAAGGTCACGGGAAGCAGAAGTATGGTTATGCGCGCCATGTCCGCCCTGACCATCTTCAATAGAAGCTGCCGCAGGAACACTCGCCTTCAACTCCGCGTTCAACGCTTCATTGAAATCCTCCAGCTCCAAAGTCGCTGCGATAGGTGCAGGCACATGATCATCCTGAGCGTTGTTCAGCACGTGTGTTTCTAGTGCTTTAGCTACAGCATCAGCAATAGATTCAACTCGATTCGCACCGAAGCCGATAGCGCCTGACCCACCGATCCCTTTCAGATGTTTAATCAACAGTTCTACCTTCTCGCCATGATCTCCATAACGGAGGAACAAGGAGCAGACACGTCCAAGTGCTTCTGCCATCGCAAAGACATCTGAGCCTGCTTTACCCACATTCAGGAAGATTTCTGCCGGCGTACCATCTAGATCATTGATCGTAATATATGCCATACCGAAAGGTGTGTTGATTTTATAGGTTGCACCGCGTAGAACTTGCGGACGTTTCTTGTATTGTTTATCCAGCTCTTTAGTAGACGCTTGAGGTGCTGGGCTTGCCGCTACAACACTTGTACTTGCTTCAGATGCAGCTGTAACTTCAACAGCTGGAGCTGGAGCTACCTCTTCTGCTGCGTCTTCCTTCTTAGAGGTTTGCAGCACTTGCACGTCACGGCTACCGTCACGATAGATTGTAACGCCTTTGCATCCCAGATCGAAGGCCATTTCATACAGCTCAGCCGTCTCTTCTACTGTGAAGTCAGACGGGCAGTTGGCTGTCTTAGAAATCGAGCTATCCACCCAGCGTTGAATCGCTGCTTGTGCACGAATGTGATCCTTAGCCGACAAATCCATCGAGGTTACGAAGTAATCTGGCAACTCTTCACCTGGATGAGCTTCAAGCCATTCTTGGGCGATCGGAACGAACTGCTCATCATACCCAAGACGACTTTGACGGAAATATTTGAAAGCGAAATAAGGCTCAATACCTGTCGAAGTACCTACCATTGTACCTGTGCTGCCTGTAGGTGCTTGTGTAATTACTGTAACGTTACGCATGCCGTGTTTGCGAATCGCTTCGCCAACCTCTGGATACGTTTCGAGCATGTTTTTCATAAAGCCGCTCATTAAATATTTCTCTGTATCAAAAGCTAGGAAGGATCCCTTCTCACCTGCAATCTCTGCGGATGCAAGGTATGCTTCACGAGCCATAAAGCCGTAAAGCTTGTCCAGAAACTCCAAAGATTCCGGGCTACCGTAACGGATGTTCAATTTGATCATCAGTTCGGCAAGACCCATCGTTCCGAGACCCACACGGCGTTCATTTTTCTGATTCGCTTCATTTTCTGGGAAATGATAAGGGGTCTTATCAATGACATTATCCAAGAAACGAACGGAATAACGTGTTGTTCTTGCGAGATCTTCCCAGTCTACATCATGATTCTTCTCATCGTAGAACTTGGACAGGTTCACAGCGGACAAATTGCAGACTCCCCAGCCTGGCAGACCTTGCTCCCCACATGGGTTCGTACAAATGATCGGATTGAAATACCAGCTGTTGGACATTTGATTGTAGTATTCCATGAACACAACACCTGGCTCAGCGGATTTCCAAGCGGATTCGATAATGGTGCGCCACACATCACGCGCTTTAACGGTGCGATAATGAATAACGTTTTTGCCTGCAGCCTTCCACTTGTCGAGATCGCCATCCCACACATCATTATAATCAGGGTCAGTTGTATCCGGGAATACGAGATCCCAATCCAGATTTTCTTTTACAGCCTTCATAAAGCTATTGCTCACACATACCGAAAGGTTCGCATTCGTAACTTGCCCCATCGTTTGCTTCACCGTAATGAAGTCCTCTACATCTGGATGCCAGTCATTAATCATGAGCATGAGTGCACCGCGGCGGCTACCGCCTTGTTCAATGAGTCCAGTGGTATAACTAAACAGACCGCCCCAAGATACAGAACCACTAGAAGATCCATTAACACCTCTCACAATTGCACGACGTGGACGTAGAGAGGATAGGTTAATCCCTACACCGCCACCACGAGCCATTATTTCTGTCATTTCAGCCAACGTCTCCATAATACCGCCGCGGCTATCCTTTGGAGAAGGAATTACATAACAGTTGAACAGGGTTAGTTCCTCACTAGCGCCAGCACCAGCCGCAATTCGTCCACCCGGTACGAGCTTCCAATCATCCAGAATCGAACGGAATTTACCCGCCCATTCTTCTTGAAGCTCAGGTGTCTTCTCCACAGAAGCCATAGCTGAAGACAGACGATCCCACATTTCCTCTGGTGTTTTTTCTATATTAAGCGTCAGCTTCTCAACATCTGATTTCACAAGTTCGCCGCTGCGCGTCTTCACGGTTACAATTCTGCCGTTACGTTCTACGATCTCTCCGACTTCCTTCGTTGGAAATTTCGGATCATCTTTCGTTAGAACAAGTACAACATCGCCCACTTTAGCATTATTGCTGTCGGCATCCTTCCAAGCATAACGATCCAAAAATATTTTTTCACTTAGCCCTTCCAGGCGTTGCTTACCTTCCACTTTACCCAATAGAAAAACCTCCCGCAATGTAGTAAATATTAGTTCCATTTCATGGTGTGGGCTCCACAACAAAAACTTCCTTACACGTATCTTCAACCTTACGGGTGTATGTAGGAAGTTCATCTTGTCAATAACAAATAGCAGCTACGCACTTTGAAAAAATCACATTTTCATGCTTTTGTCACAATATATTGTGTGCGTCAGCTTTTAAACTATACCACATATTGTATCGAAGGTCTTTTTCGAAAATAGAGTCAAGCAGCTGAAATATCGCAGAACTTGCGGTATTTTCTCGCTTTTACTCTCTTTTTTAAAGGCTATCAAGAAAAATAGAAGGTTATGAATTCTCTTGTTTAAGAGCATACTACTCCTACGAATGATGATATGAATTAGCACCTGAGGAGGCTGTACCATGACGCAATTATTCCGTAATTCTCTACCTCACAAAGGTGGAAAGTCAGCGCCCATACTGCCTGTTCCTCTTTCTTTTGACCGGAATTGGCTACAGGATCTAGAACTCAAACTGGATAAAGGCGGTCCGTGGGGAGACTTCCGTCTATCCAAACTTGCTGTTCAAGGTGAACAAACAGGTCTAGTAACAAGCTTCGATGAACTTCAATGCATGAAGCATTTATCCGGATTATCCCCGCTTCCGCATCAGCTCGATACCGCGCATAAAGTTCTATTTGAGATGTCAGGCCGCGCGATTCTTGCAGATGAGGTCGGACTTGGAAAGACGATTGAAGCAGGACTTGTACTCAAGGAATATCTTGTTCGCGGTCTAGTCTCTAAGGTACTTATTCTGGTACCCGCTTCCCTCGTATTGCAGTGGGTTCGGGAGCTAAATGCCAAGTTTGGTATCTCTGCTGTTGCACAGAAAAAAGCATACTCCTGGGGAAATGCGATTGTCGTCGCATCTATGGACACTGCGAAACGTGATCCACATAAAGAAATGCTGCTGGAAAATGAATATGACATGTTGATTATTGATGAAGCCCACAAGCTGAAAAATAAGAAATCAACCAATTATTTATTTGTACAGCAATTACGCAAAAAATATTGCCTGCTCCTAACCGCTACTCCCGTTCAGAATGATCTGGGCGAGCTATTTAATTTGATCACTTTACTGAAACCGGGTCAGCTAGGGAATCAGGGCGATTTTGCCTCAAACTTCGTCGTTGATAAACGTCAACCTAAGAATGAAGGTCAGCTAAGGGACGAGTTGTCGAAGGTGATGATCCGCAATCGGCGTGGCGAAGGTCCAGTTAACTTTACGAAACGAAAAGTCCGTAATATTCCGTTAGTTCTTTCACAGGAAGAGAGAGTATTATATGACGCTGTCACTTCTTTTGTTAAAGATCAGTATCAGGAATCAGGCGGCAATCTTAGCAGCATGCTTTCCTTGGTAACGCTTCAGCGCGAGGTATGCAGCAGTCGAGATGCTGTGTTCATCACTTTAGTTAATCTGATCAAGAAGCTGCCCGCCGATTCGCCGAAACGCGATCGGATGATGGAGCTATTGCAGACACTTCGTACGGTTAAGACCAATACCAAAGCCGAAACAACACTATCTCTCATTCAAGAAATGAATGAAAAGGTCATTGTCTTTACGGAGTATCGTGCGACTCAAGAATATTTGCTTCAGTATTTCCGCGAACATGGGCTAATGTGTGTTTCTTATTCCGGCGGGATGAATCGCGGCAAAAAAGATTGGATGATGGATCTCTTCCGCGGTCGTGCTCAAGTAATGATCGCTACTGAGGCGGGTGGTGAGGGCATTAACCTGCAGTTCTGTCACCATATGATCAACTTCGATCTGCCTTGGAATCCCATGAGAGTAGAACAGCGGATTGGGCGGGTGCATCGGTTAGGTCAGGAAAATGACGTGGTTATCTATAATTTGTCCACGCAGGGCACGATTGAAGAACATATTCTGCATCTGCTACACGAGAAGATCAATATGTTCGAAATGGTCATTGGCGGGCTGGATGTGATTCTGGAGCGATTTGAGAAGAAAGAATCTCTGGAGAAAAGTTTATACAAAATCATGCTCGAATCCCGCTCCGATGAAGAACTGCGTAATGAGCTAGATCATATCGGTGAATCCCTCAGCGAGTTAACTCAGGGTATCAAAAAAGAAAGTGAGACTGCGACATGACCCTCACCTCACAGGAAGTACGTAAACATGTTATGGACTATTTGGAAGCAACAGAATGCTCCATTATTGAAGTATCGCCCATTCACGTAACTGTAAAGCTATCGCCAAGAGCTGACAGAATGCTTACAGATCGACCTTATTATTGGGGGTTCGTGGAGCGTACTGGAGTTGATCCAGAGACACTCTCTTTCACCTTTGTATTCGATCCGGAAAAATACGACAGCCAGGCAGCTATAGAAGTTCCGCCAACAGTAAATCGCAGCACCCTGGCATTAAAACAGTCAATTACCGGAGACCCAGTGATGAGTGCTACTGCTGATGTTGAGGCTAGCACAGATCTTTTAAATTCAGAAACATCTGAATCAAATGTGGTTCATGTCCCTTCCTCAAATCCTGAAGACAGTATCCTTGCCCGCTACTTCGGGATTGTACCGGCCCTGCCTCGAATTGGACCTGGCATGATAAGACGTGAAGATATCATTTATGGTAGCAAGCGCCTTCAGCAAATTTGGAGTGCAGCTCAAGATGAAGGGAAATGCCTTTACTTATTTGAGGACCCCGGTAGCAGGCAGCGGAATACACTTTTCTCTGCAGCCTATGAACCGTGGCTCGGTGTCTGTTATAAAGTCGAAATGAGCTGTGATTTGAAACGGGAAGAACTGCATTATCTTGGAATATCTCTGACAAAAGGGACCATTATTGATGACTTTAACGCAAAGATATCCTCGCGGGAGATGACCCCCCGTTTACCGGAAAACGTGCATATTCAGCCTTATGAATTAACAGTTACAGCCGCTACAGATTTATTAGAGGCTCATCTTACCTCTCATCTAGCCGAACTTGATTACTCTTGGGCAGAACAGGCACGTGAGCGTCTTAGAATCGAGCTGGCTATCATTGATATTTATTACGGAGAACTGCTGAAAGAGCCGGATGAAGAAAAACGTTTAGGTACTCAGGAGCAATATAACCGTCGTCGACAGGAGACCATTTGGCAATATGAGCCGCAAATTGCAGTTTCTGCGATAACCTATGGACTGTTTCATCTACGAAGTCTATAGAATGCGACCCTACTCGCTAAAAGCAGGCAAAAAAACAAGAGAACTTCCGCCTTCAGGCGCGACAGCAAGCAACAGCCTTTTTATAGCCTGTCCACTACAATAGAGTAAAGCTTAAAACTTCCTGACATTTATTAACAAAGAAAGGTGAACGACGCCATGAAAATAAGTTTGCGGCGGAGGCTACAACTTGCGGGTCAAGGATGCCTCCTCCTGTTTCTAAGCTTTGGACTGTTTATATCCAGTTCCGGTTCCCCTTCAGCGCTTGCGCTGGCCAGAGTGAGTGTGATCCAGTCGGTCACACAGGACGCAATCCCTGTGCTAAAGATGAGTTCTTTACCTTCCCCCTCTACGGTACAAGAATTCGCTAAGACTACGCTGAACAAGCTCGCTGCAGAAGCTCCATTTACAGCCTGGAAGGATGCAGGGATAGAATATTATCCCCTTGGTCCAGGTACTCATGGCTGGCTTGTTAATGTAATGAAGGGTGAAGAGAGGATCGGATATATGATCATTTCCGCCACCGATACAGGCGGATATATGCTAAGTGAATATGGGGCCGGCACGTACGGACTCCCCTACAGTTTAAATGATCTGCGCCAGTTTTTGGTGCAGAAGGGTCTCATTACATCATCTTTTTCAGGAAAAATAAAACTGACTGCTTTATATGCACCACTTCTGCCGGTCTGGAAAATAACCATTGACGAAAAGACGTTTTACATCAACGCTTCCGTGCCACAAATTTTGCCTTGGACACTTAGCAAAGCGGAAGAAGTGCTAAAAGAACAGCCTCCAGCAACAGATGTAATCACCAATCTTAATCCTGACGTATCACCGCTATCAGCCTTCAATAGCGGAGGATCAGATGATCCTTATGAAGATATCCTATGGCTGACCGCTCCTGAACTCACCACAGTAAGCGGCGACAATATTGCGCTTCTAATCAAACCTAAGGAAAGCATCGCATATCAAGCTGCTGGGCGAAATGATCTTGTCGGGGCACCTTTTATGATTACAGGCTATCAAAGTTGGCAGCCTTCTCATGTACAAAATCAAGCTGAGAACAACACACTTACCATATACGCAGCGTCAGGCCCTGAAGGAAAACGATACTTACCACTCACTGCATTACAGAAAAATGGGACACTGCATAAGCTGCCAGACAGAACTACCAAAGCACTCGGATATAATCGTTAATATAACAAATGCAAATAACCTTCCACTGCCACCCATGAACAAAGGCACTGGAAGGTTATTTGCGATTTAACATTTACTCTTTTTTGTCATGATCCCACTTACTTCGCCAGATTGACCACCCAAGCGGAAGCATGCCAAACCATTTCTGTGACCACGGCTGCTTCGTAGCTGCTCTACGGGCATGTATGGCACGTGGATCCTCAATATATACGACTACCTTCTCCGTTATATACTTTACAAGCTCATCGCCACCGGAAGCCATTGTAACACCCCCTACATTATAAGTGAAATTAATTAATCAGCGTCCATTCCATGCTCTTAGTGTGCACCACTCCAGTTAGATCTAAACTACAGACTTCTGATTTGTCGAATAGGTTTACCTATTAAAGCACAATCTAACAAAGAATCCAGGACACGTTATTCACTTGCAAGGAGGCGTTTCACTTGAACAACTGGAGAAAACCATCCTTTCCCAGAGCAGCAGCTGTTATATGCGGCTTTCGAATCACTCTAACAACCCTAGGACTATTATTGTTGTTTATGGGGAGCTCCTTTGCCTCTGCGACACCAGAGAAGTCCGTGATGAAGGATGACCGTCAGCATATATTAGGTCATGGACACCGATTGATTCTAATTGATGCAGGACACGGAGGCATCGATGGTGGAACTTCCTACGGAAATATTCTTGAAAAAGATATCACGTTAGATATCTCACGTCGATTATTTCTTCTGCTGGGCAGCGATGGCTTTGATGTCGCATTAAACCGCAATGGCGATTATGCCCCTAGTGATGAAAACCGCTGGCTGCGTAGTAAATCTCGACATCTGCGCGATCTTGCACAGCGTAAAGAGCTTGCCGAGACATTACCTGCTACTGTAGTGGTAAGCATCCATATTAACTGGGCACCCTCCCCATCCAAACATGGTCCACTTGTATTGTACCGTCAAGAGGGCCGCAGCTTCATGCTTGCTAAGTCCATTCAGCATCAATTAAACAATCTTTACGATGTCGAGGCTCATCCAAGACCAGGCAAGCCTTTTTATTTACTAAACAAAATAACCGCCACAACGGTTATCGTTGAGGCGGGTTTTGTAAGCAGTCCGACCGACCGCGAAAAACTGTGCACCCCTAAAGGGCAGCAACAAATCGCTGAAGCCATCGCTGATGGTATTGTAGCTTATCTTATGGAAGTTTAAGTTGGGAGCTCCATTTCATCTCGTTTTTAACCAGATCAGAAATCCCTATAAACTCAACATTGTCTTTCATCTGCTCAATACCGCTGCGGATCCCTGCGGCGGTCTCTTTCCCAAATACACCAACATGACCAATGGTTACACAAAATCGTTGATCCTTCGCTAAGTCTTTGACGAGACCCATTTGTTTCAGAACATGACTTGCTGTATGTGTGTCATCTAAAAAGATATGGTTCTCCACGCGTGGTAACCCCATTCGATAAGCCATATTTCCAGCAACGGAACGGTAGTTGGTCTTGCTGTCTACAAAAAACAATCCCCGTTCTTTGCATACAGATAAGATCACCGCCATAATCCGCTCGTCCCCGGTAATTTTCGAGCCCATGTGGTTATTTATCCCGATCGCATAAGGAACATTATCGAGAGCTGCCTCAACCTTTTGTCGCACTTCCTCATCGGACATTTTGGCCAATATGGCTCCTGGTCCAAGCCATTTAGGATTACCTTGACGCGGCTCCATCGGCAAATGTACCAGGACATCATCACCACGTTCATGCGCGCGCGTAGCATCCTTCACGGATGTAGGCAAAAAAGGCATGACGGCTACAGTAAGCTTTATCGGTAATGAGAACATTTCATCAGTCCCCTTCATGCCATTGCCGAAGTCGTCAATGATGATAGCGACCTTATCACGTTTAGGTGCACTCTCTTCATGCTGCGTATTTGTAACGTTGTCTTTAGACGTGGCAGCAGAGACAGCCGGCGTCGCCGGAATAATTGTGGTAATCATTACAGCAGCAACAGCAATCCAATGTAGTAAGTAACTTTTAACCTTTCGACTGTCCTTCATCAAGAGGAACGCCTCCTTCGTCTTAAACAATTGTTCTCATTGTTTGGTTCACGAAGGTTAAATATGTACGAGGAGGGTTCGCAATAATTTACAATCGAGCTGTTGCTATTGCCCGCGCTTGTCTGCGGCAAGGATTGCTTCCAGCACATCCACAGGTTGAACTTCAAATGGCATATTCTTCATCGGGCTATCCTGGGAGCAGCTGGCCTCTGCCACCACCATTAATTTATCAATATCGGGAATCCCTAGCTCCTTAAGGGTAACGGGAAGTCCGATTCTTTTGCAGAAATCAATGACTTGAGCAATCTCTTCGTCAGAAGCCTTCTCCAAGAATAACTGCACGATTGTAGCAAAAGCAACCTTCTCACCGTGTAGCACATTCCTGCATCCCTCATGCAGTGTCAGTCCGTTATGAATGGCATGGGCTGCCGCAAGCCCGCCACTCTCAAACCCGACGCCGCTCAAGTAAATATTAGCTTCAACAATATGTTCCACTGCAGACGAGGTGATTCCTTGCTTAACATCTTGCAATGCTGATTCGCCCTCAGTGAGAAGTGTGTCCAGACAAGCACGTGCTAAAGAGAACGCTGCAATTGTACTTGTCCCGCCTGCATGAGTAATCGCCCCTGATTGCCGGCAAGCTCTTGCTTCGAAGAAGGTGGATAAGGCATCACCCATACCAGCAACCAGTAATCTTGCAGGAGCTTTAGCAATAATATCTAAATCTGCGATGACCATGTCGGGATTTCTTTTTAAGGGGAGATAGCAATCAAAGTCACCCGCATCCGTATACAAAACCGATAATGCGCTGCAAGGTGCATCCGTTGAGGCCACTGTGGGTACAATAACTACAGGGAGCTCCGACATATAACTTACCGCTTTTGCTGTATCCAGCGTCTTGCCGCCACCGATTCCTAAGACGACTTCAACGTCCTTCAGACCAAGTTCTAGCGCCATCTCATCCACCTGAGTACGGCTGCATTCACCCTTGAATTCGCGCAACATAAGAGGAATATTGTTAATTTCAAAGCTGTGCAAGATATCCACCTTGTACGCGGAATAAATAAAAGGATCTATAATCACATAAGCTCTTTTGGCGCCTAGCTTCAAACAATAATCTCCCAGCTTAAGAATCTCGCCATGTCCCTGTATATATTTTGTCGGCGAGCATATCATCTGTGTCATGGTTTCACTCCTCCTTTTTTGTATATCCTTTTATTCTAAGGAGTGTTGCTTCAGACTGGCTATTAAAAAAGATGCTAAAGAATCTGGTCTTAAATAAATCCGCCGTTTACACGAATCGTCTGGCCCGTAATCCACTGTGATTCCTTACTGGCTAGAAACAACACCACACTTGATATATCCTCAGGCTCACCCAAGCGTCCAAAAGAATTCATATTCCCTACATTAGCAATTTCTTCAGCTGTCTTCCCAACGGTAAAAAGCTCCGTATTCACAGGACCGGGCGAAACCGCATTAATGGTGATTCCTTTCCGTCCGAATTCTTTTGCCAACTGACGTGTGAATTGTTCCACTGCACCTTTTGTCCCCGCATAAACACTGTAGGTTGGAAACATCTGACCTGTAACTGATGTTGAGAAATTTATAATCCGTCCGTTCTCACTCATATGTTTAGCAGCTTGCTGGCAAGCAAAGAAGGTACCCTTCACATTGATGGCAAACTGTTTGTCGAAGTCTTCCTCTGTCATACTCGCAATCGGCTTTGTGATCATAACGCCTGCGTTATTAACAAGAATATCAATTTGTCCATAAGCCTCTAGTGTAGTTTGGAATAAGTGTTCTAGCTCTCGCACTTGGCTGATATCCGCTTGCACAGCAATTGCTTCTCCACCCTTTTGCTTAATTTCGTTCACAACTTCCTCTGCCTTGCCTGGACTATTTGCATAATTAACAACTACTTTCGCACCATGTAAAGCCAAGTTCTCAGCAATTTCACGTCCCATACCTCTCGAGGCACCTGTTACCAAAGCTACTCTTCCAGCTAAATGATGATCCATGATAATTTCCCCCTATTCAATTGCCGTTCTTGTTGGTCTGATTATAATCCGACGGCCAGAAAATGACAAGTGACAATTATTTATTTTTGTCATTATCCATAAAAATGGGTCTCCCAGTAGTTGGTCATGAGCGAGACGTAGGCTTCCGGTTTGACTTCAGGTGTCAAACATTTGATGAATGCCATAGAACACTTGCTCCAGCACATCGTTCTCATAATATAGCACCACCTGCTCTGGCATCAGCGCGCTTCGCAAGCTGTCTTCAAATAAATCTCTGCTTTTGGCGATTTGTCCGCCAAGAACAAGTTTGTCGGGCTGAAAGGCAGCGAAATAAGGACGCAGCATGAGACCAAGCTGCTGGCCGTATATCTCCCATACCTGGATGGCAGAGGGATCACCTGATTGGGCAGCTAAAGCCAGATTCTCCACAGTATCATCGCATGAACGAGCATGAAGGCTATCCGCCAACGACAAAATGCCTCTGCTGCCTAGCACATCATCAACTCGTTCTTCGTTAAATGTTTCTTCATATAGCATGCCTGAGGACGGTATGCCTGATCTGCCTGAGACCACCTTTTGCTTCTCTATAAAAGTGGACCCGAGCCCTGTTCCCAGCGTAAGGCATATCATTTTGTCCTCAGGAAACAATCTGCTGACGCCAAAGGAGAACATAACAGCATCATTACCCAGCCGGATAGGTGCCGCTGCTAGCTCAGACAACCATGGCAAAGCAGAATTTAGCGCTGAGCGCCGAGTTAATTCATCCCGCAGCAGTGCTTTCAAATTAAGGCCGTAAATGGAATCATATTTATTCAGTCCCTGAATACGCGAAATACCTGACTCATATTCAAAGGGTCCCGGAAAGGCAAGTCCGATTACAAACCCTGCTGGAGCTGGACGCTCTTCGATACCTAGCTGCCCTTTATAGGCGGTTGACAGTTCCAGGATAAGATTTACTAGGCCGCCAACGATTTGTTCCGGGGTCCCATTTGAATGTGATGGTCGAATGAAAGAAATCCCGGGCATGAGAATGCCGTTCTTTAGGACACCAGCCTTCAAAAACGTTCCTCCAGCATCAATAGCAAGGGTCGTCATTAAGCCGGTATGCAGCAAGACCCCAGGCTCCATTACACTTCACCACCCTTCCAATGATGGGGCAGCAGCGGAGTATACCAATTTGGAGAAACTTGAGCAACAATTAAGCTGCATGTTGAGTCACCAATGGATTCTATCCGAAATTTCCCTACTGCAGCTGGAACAATGTAGGACTCTGCATATCCCCATTCCACAGCAGCCTCCTCATTGTTCAACGGCGTAAGGCGAACACGATCGCCATCGACCAGATTGAACATAAGAAACTGACCGTTCGTATCGTCCTGCCATTCACTCTCCAGCTTTAATCTTTTGACCTGGAACAGCAAGTCTTCATGCTCTCCTAGCAATTCCTCCACACTGCTGCCCTGTACGCGGGAAATGACAGGAGATCGCACCAAATGCTCATTAACATAACGCGTGTCGATGCTGTCATTCATATTGCAGCTTGCATGGTCTCGGTTAATGGGCCGCGGCAAGCCATCTTTGTCCAGACGCAGGTGATCGTAGATCTTGAAGGTGAACCACCAGGTTGTAGATGAGATTTCCAGAACGAGGTTGCCTTTACTCGAGAAATGAACAGCTCCTGGCGGAATAAGGAATAGATCTCCTTTGTGAGCATCCAGCACATTCACATATTGTTCAACAGCGAGCGGCATCCGCGAAGCATGGGCGTCATCCACCGCTTCCAGCAAATGCTCTCCGTTTATTCCTTCGGTAAAGCCAAGTGCAACAAAGGGAGCCGCTTCTTCCTCTTGCTCCATGATGTAATATGACTCCTGCTGGGTCATCGTCTCGTTAAAGGTTTCCTCAATATAGGCTTGACGAGGATGAACCTGCAAGGACAGATGATCTCCCCCAATGGTATCCAGATAATCGAAGCGGATCGGAAAGTAATCTCCGAACAGTCGGACATTTCGCTCTCCCATAATTTCCAGCGGATGGGCCGACAGCAGCAGCGGAAACGGTAGCTCCAGCGTGTGGCCGCATGCTTCAATCAGCATCGTATTTTCCGGTGCGATCGGCTCAAAGCTCCATGCGCAGTTATCCCACTCTTCCGGTAATTCGCAAAGTTCCTTCAAATACTGCCCCCCCCAAATGCCTGGAGCAAAGAAAGGCTTTACGCGAATCGGCTGCCCCGCCGCTGCTTGCATGATCGTACGCAGCAGAAGAAGTGTAAGGAACGTCGGCTGATCTGGATCATTCATATCCATGTAATAGTCAAAATCATTTAGATAGCGCTTACGGTATTGGTCCCATACCGGCCATTCCAGGAACAATGCTTGTTTATAGGTCTCTACTGGATCTACACATTTCCCCAATTGCAGCGAACCCATCCCTTGCCGGTGAAGCCGCTGCTGATGCTCCCGTGAAATGTCACAAAATATAGATAGTGAGGCATCCGAAGAGAGGAAGCCGGCACCTGGTCCATAGGTAATAATCATCATACCGGAGCAATCTCCGCCTAAGGAGTCCGAGGATTGCTGAAGAATTTGATCAACGTCAGACTGCCATTCTGCTTGCGCGTGCGGTCTGAAGTAGTCTTTAAAATCGACATCTGAAGCAATAAATCCAAAGGCGCGGTTATCGGTCAAATAATGATCAAACGCCGTTAAGAGCTTCGCGCTGCTTTTCATATATCTCATACTATCCAGTTCAATATAAGCAATGTTCTTGTGGCTACATAGTGCATGCAGTTGCTCAAGGATTGTCGTAAATGCGGCACCATGGGTACCGTCAATGGCTAAATGATATGTCTTGGCATTGTGTTGGTTAAAATCGTTCTTTATTAGCCGTAGCCATGCCTCATAGCCCGTCCCAATATCGGACTGCACTGCCTCATGGCATTTCAGCTTTACAGGATTAACCGGAACAGAATTAAAAAATCGAACTTTACTTACTTCCATTGCTGCTGCCTCCCAACTCGTAATCAATGTATGTTCACATTGTATAAATTGTTGGGGACAGCGTCTTTAAAGGAAACAGCACTATTTTTGTACAATCAGGACATCTTCGGAGGGTAATGAATGTTGCCGGAGCGGCCTTCGGAGAATTGTGAACGGCGAAATTTGGCAGGAGATACGCCAAGCGCGCGGGTAAAGACACGGGTAAAGTAATGCACGGACTGAAAGCCGCATTGTAACGCAATGTCCTTAATGGGTACATAATCATTAAGCAGAAGCTGCGATGCATGCTGCATCCGGCGCTCCTGAATATAATGTACGAAGGACTGACTGAGATACTCCTGAAATAATCGGGTTAAATGCCGGGAAGAGATATGTAGATGAGTCGCGACGGTCGCAAGCGTAAGCTCGTTGCTTAAATTATCGTCAATGAAACGCTTGGCTTGCCTAAATAAAGCATGCCCTGGAGAAATCGGTTGTTGAACACTTTCACCCGCGATAAGGGTCAAGCCATGCAATTCGGGGAAGGACAACAGCAGCGAGTACGCGACTTGTTCCAGGGCTAGCGGAATGGTTGAGACTGAATTTGCACACAAAGCTAGTAACGCCTGCCACAAATGTCCTGTCAAAGAGAAGTTGGCCCCCCTAACAACACTATTTCCTCGTTCAGCAAGCTGTCGATACGCTTCGAGATAAAACGGCTCTGTCAGCGATTCATCCATTTCAAACGCGACATAGCATAATGTCAATCCGGATGTGCTTCGAATTTGGTGCCATACGCCAGGCGTAGACAGAAACGCCGTTCCTTTTACTAAATTATACTCCCTGTCGTGTTCATAATAGCTCCCCTCTCCATCTAACACATAGCAAGCTTCAAAAAAAGAATGGCGGTGGAGGGAATTATCGAAATGAGCCGGCATGAAACCCCAATATAAAATAGTTATGGACAAGCCGGCTCCTTGAATTTTTGTAGCATGTCGGTTACATATAGCATTGGCTCGGCGGAAGCTGGTTTGGATTGACAAGTTCATCCCTCCTTTGTTCGCTCCCATTGTATACTGGCCTCTTTATGGAATACAAGCTGCTGCCGTTACATTTACTTCGAAATTCCGAAAAGAATCAAATCCCACACGGCGTTAAATTCCTGATCAATCTTAGCTGCCAGCCACTCTTTCGCATGAGCTGGATGGTGAAAGCGTGATGTAGCATTAAAAATCGCTCTTGCTGTAACCCTTGATTCCAACGCTCTAAACTCCTCGGTTTGTATACCTTTTTCAATAATGCGTGTGATTTGCTCAATTAATTGATCTACATGTTGGGTAATCATATCTACCGCTTCTAAAGTTACGGAGGCGTACATTGCAAACATTTCGGAATCATCTACAGCATAGGTTCGTTTACTGCGGATTAGAGTATCCAGCCACAAACGCAGCTGCTCTTTGGCAGTCCCATCAAATTGCTCAGTAATGACCTTTAGCGGGTCTAAAATATTGTAATGCAACCATCTTTCGGTAACCGCCTCTCGTAAAGCAGATTTACTTGAAAAATGTCTATATAGCGTACCATGACTAACCTTCAGCACTCTCGCTACATCAACAACGGAAGTCTTATCCGGGCCAAAACGCCGGAGCACTTGTTCAGCTGCATCCAAAATGTTTTCTTTAGATAATGGAAGATCATTCGACATATATATTCCCCTCGCTCTATCTCTGGTGGTTATTATCATAGCATATAACAATCAAAAACAAACTGACAATATCATCACTTTGTCATTCGTAAAATCATGGTCAGTATAGACTCTCACAAATTAAACTTAGGTACGTATTTGGTAAACCAAATCACATCCTTTTCGGCATTCTTACATGCCAATAAGAGCTATACAGTCCGTTAACTTGCCTAAAGATGTGAAGTTTATCCCTTCCCCGATAACAAAAAAACCTCCCTGATCTCTCAAGAAGGCAAAAGTACATTATTTCATCTATTTTCTCACTGATCCAGCTTCCCTCTGACAAACTTACCGATCTTCGTAATCGCCTGCTGCGCTTCTGGGAGCATGTACGCTAAGAAATGAAAAACACTCCACATATTCTCCCATATTTCCAATTCCACCTGAACACCCGCTGCTTTCGCCCGTTCAGTCAACCTCGTTGAATCACTTAAAAGCACCTCATGATCACCTACTTGAACAAGTAACTCAGGTAATCCTTGTAAATCCATCCTTAATGGCGATAGTATTGGATCCAACTCTGAGCATGTGGCTACATATGCGTTAAGTATTCGTTTACTCCCCTCTAAGCTACCTGTCGGATCAAGCAATGCTCGACTCTGATAAGATTCTCCGTCCAGATAAACAAGATCCGTATGAGGTGATATTAAAAAGGCACCCGCTGGTAACTCTCTCCCCTCATTCCTCAAACTAATCAGTGTCATTAGCGCAAGGCTGGCTCCAACAGAGTCTCCTCCAAACACGATACCATTGGCAGAATATCCATTCGCAAGCAACCACTGATAAGCCTCTATACAATCTTCATTAGCAGCGGGATAAGGATACTCGGGCGCAAGGCGATACTCAATAGTTAGAATTTTCATGCCGCTAGCTTTTGCTATTCGTGTTGCTAAATCCCGATAAAATTCACAAGTGCCCGCAATAAAACCACCACCGTGAAAATAAAGGATAACTTCATGCTGAGGCGGCACTGGCTGCATAGGTATTATCCACTCTCCACGCATTGACCCGATTATAGCCTGTTCAACTTTAACATCAGAATGACTTGGCAGGCTCGCAGCCGTTTCGGCCATTCCTTGCCGGATTTGCTCTACAGACCTACTTTCAAATCGGTTCGTTTGGTTCAGATAATTTTTGATCATTGTAAGCTGTTCTATACTCGTTTTTTCCATATCTATAATCCCTCCTACAGATCTCTTCTTTCCAAATTGTAAAGCCTGTAGGAGACTACAAGGTCAAGTTAAGATTCCATTTTTAGTATTTCTAACGTCGACTGTACACCTGGATGTTTATCTGCTGCTAGCAAATTTCTTCTTAAATCTTCGAGGGCTGCTAGCTTCACTTCCTGTTTGACTATTTCGTTACGAACTTTATCCATTTTTTTATCTACAACGTTTACAAAATCATCTATGCTAATGCCGCTGCTTTCCGATTTTAACAGTGCCTTTTTAATTTCCTTTAATGTGAACCCACATAGCTTAGCATTATGTATAAACGTTAGTCGACTAAGCGCTTCTTCAGAATAAAGACGATATCCGGCTTCCGAACGTAAAGGAGTGCTAATCAGTCCAAGTTCTTCATAATACCTTAACGTCTCCATATTCACATTCGCCATTTTGGCCATTTGGCCTCTCAAGTACTCCGTCATCATATACGCCCCCTTGGAATTCCCTATATTATACCAAATACACAACTCCAGAGAGTATCCGAAGAGAGATAACAACTACTCGAAATTAACTAAAAACTCCATATTTACACACAAAAAAACGGCATTTCTGCCGTTTTCCCATTCCTTCTATTCTTCTACTTTACAACATTTCACTTCGAACCGCATTTTTCTGTATCAGAGAAATCTGTCCGGCATGAATGCCTGTGTGATACATAAGTCTACCTACTGCTTCAAGTGGAGTAGATGTGCCAAAAGCCGATTCTACACTCACATGCCAAGCATCTTCCGGAAGCTCCCGCATCGCTGCAATCAGATTCTCGTTGGAAGCAGACAGCAGATCCACCAATTCACTTAATGTAGTATACGCTGTATCATCGGCTTGAGGTTTAGGTTTACCAAAGAACCACTCTGCAAACATAAATTCTACCTCGGCATTATGAGAAATCAAACCTCCGATGGTGGAGTTCCCTAATTTAAGATTTAAGTCCTCTTCCGGCAATGCCTTCACCATTTTATGAAATCGCTCTTGAACCGCTTGCCAGATGGGCAGTACTGAAGTAATAGTCATCGGCTATTTGCTCCCTTGTACGGTTGCTTCTTCGTCTTTCTTCTTATCAATCACAACATGGTTGAACAAATTCGCATCCACGTCGATGTCAAACGCCAACCCAAAGCCAACAACATAACGCCCCTTCTGAGGGGTCAATTCGAACAGTGAAAAATCCAGTCCGCGCAGCAATTTCAACATGGCTTCACCATGATCCGCATTAAACAATTCAAAGATATCCTCATGTCCATCATTACCGATATTACTTGAAGTACAACTCCAACGCACACGCTCAGTTGCAAATTTATTGTTGGTTTCAGACTCATCCGCAATCAGGAAGGCGTCCACATAATCATTATTTTCCATATAGCCATAGTGCTCTGCAATCTTACTAATATAGATATACAGCTTGCCGTCTTTCTTTACAAAAGGTGCATAACTAATGAAAGGCTTACCTTCATCATCAATTAAACTCAAAATCAGATTTTTACGCTTATTAATAAACTGTAAGTAGTTTTCTTTATTTTTCTCAATATCTACAGGCTTCTTCATTAAAAAATCCCTCCATGAATATGTAATGTAATCACAATATGAATCTATCGAACGGTACTGAGTAAATGAATACGAGGTTTCTTCTCTGTAGGCACATACTGAACTTCCGCATCCATTCGGTAGATATCCCGGATCATGTCTGTTGTCATGACTTCATTGGGTGTGCCGTACATCGCTTTCTCACCAGCCTGCACTACAACAATGCTATCGCTATAAGTAGAAGCTTGATTGAGATCATGCAGAACCATTACTACGGTCATCCCCATGTCCTGATTCAACTCACGAACGAGCTCAAGCACTTCATGCTGATGTGAAATATCCAAGTACGTTGTTGGTTCGTCAAGCAACATGATCAGAGGCCGCTGCGCTAAAGCCATTGCAATCCAGGCACGTTGTGATTCTCCTCCTGACAATGAAGCTACAGGTCGGTCCTTATATTCCACCAAATGTGTCTTCTCCAGAGCCCACTTTACAATATCCATGTCTTCTTGATTCAATCTTTCGAACCACTTTTTATGCGGATACCTGCCATATGAGACTAGATCGATCACAGTCATATCACTTGGCGCTTGATTCTTCTGGCTCAGCATGCACATTTTTCGTGCGACTTGTTTGGCGCTCATGGACTTCAGATCCGTACCATCGAGGGTAACCGTACCCGTATGATATGGAATTAGCCGTGATACCGCTTTGAGCAGTGTTGATTTGCCAGAGCCGTTTGGTCCTATGATAGAGACGATTTCACCTTTTTTTACGGAAAAAGAGAAGTTGTTTATCACGCTTTTCTGCTCATACCGAATCGAAATGGAATCTACAGTAAACATGTTAGAACACCTTCTTTCTCATTAGGTATAGGAAATAAGGCCCACCAATCACAGCCATTAGGATACCCGAAGGAATATCTAGTGGTGCGAATAGCGTACGTCCACCCGTATCTGCAATCAACAGTACCAATGCACCAAGCGCCATACTCATCGGCAAAAGATATTTATAATCAGAACCAACGAGCATTCTCGCCATATGCGGTACAACAAGACCAACAAATCCGATCATTCCAATGGCTGCTACAGAAATAGCCGCCAGAAATACGGCTAGCAAGGAGAGCAGGATACGAATTTGGTTCACATTTTCACCCAGATTCGAAGCAACCTGATCACCCAGACGAATGATATTTGCCTTACGAATCGCGAAAAACGATAAGATCCAACCTACAATGGCATATGGAAGGACCATCATCAAGGCATTATTCCCTTTTGCTGCAAGGCTGCCGTTAAGCCATTGAACCGCTGCAGGAAGTCTATCACTGTACATGATTGTTAAGAGTCCAATAACTCCTCCACAGAGCGCATTCACAGCAACACCAGATAGAATAATGGTAACCGGCGAAATGCCGGTTCGTCTCCACGCTAATGCATATACAATGCCGGCAGCAATAAGTCCACCAACAAAAGCAGCTATCGGAATGAACTGAGTATACTGAGGTGCAGCAAGCATTATGACAAGAACACATGCAGCCGCACCACTAGTTACACCCGTCAGTCCAGGATCAGCAAGTGGGTTACCCATCACAGCTTGCAGCAGTGCGCCCGAAATCGCTATATTCGCTCCGATGATCATCGCCAGTAATACGCGTGGCAATCGAATATCCCATATGATGGTGGCGTTCACCGCCTTAGACGATGAACTAAAGATCGTGCTGAGTATGTCTGATACCGGAATGAATACAGAGCCAAGTCCGATTGCAATAATTGCGGCAACGAGCGCTGATATAACCGTTACAATAACAACTATTCTGCTGCGGGATATTTTTATCACTTGCTGTCTCCTTTAATTATTCATAGAAGTATTTTGCAATTTCAGTCAGTGCTGTCTCTGCATTAATAATCGAAGTCACACCGAACACACTATAATCTAACATGTAAATTTTATCGTTAGTGTAAGCAGAAAGCTTTGTCCAAGTTTCGTTCTTCTCAATTTCTTTTTTGAACTTATCCTTTGTCGCGCCATGATCACCTGAAGCGAGTACAAGAATAACGTCTGGGTCAGCGGCTACAATGTTCTCCATATTAATTGGGGAGTAAGTTTCTGTAACGTTAAGTACAGAAGTAGCAATGTTATCTGCACCAAGCTTCTTCACCAAACTACCTAAATAAGATTTCTCACTCATCACCATAAAGGAATCCGAGGTACCAATAACGAGCATCACGCTCGGTAGTTCTTTTCCTTCGGCTAATTTACTTAGCTCATTTTCTTTATTCAAAATCTTGGTCAAAGCCGCATTCATTTCATCTTTTTTGTTAAAATAAGTGCCTAATACTTTAAGGCTAAGCTTCAAATCCTCGAAGGATTCTGTACGTAGATATGCTTTTTGTAAATCCATGCCTTCCAGTGTCTTATCTAGCGTGCTTCGAAGCGATTCCGCTCCCAGCAGCAAGTCCGGCTCAAGCTTTGTAACTACTTCAAGATCCGGTGCCATAGGTGAACCAATTTTATCTATCGTTTCAAAATCAGCAGGAATTGGATTGGTAGAGGTTGGCACACCCACTGGTGTGATTCCAAGCAAGTAGAGCATTTCTGTTAAGGGTACAGAAGTAGTAACAATACGCTGAGGTACTATGGCCGGGAATTGACTTAACGCTTCATTGAACAATGCTTCATCTACACCATCATTCTCCAGACTGAATTCCTTTCCAGTATCCGCTGTATTCGTTGCTTCTGTTGTATTCGCTGCATTCGCTTCTTTGGCAGTTGTATTCGTTGTTGCTGCATTCTTTGTTTGATTGTCCGCTGTATTGGTTGACGAACATGCAGTCATTGCAGTAAGCGCTGCAACAACCATAAGTACTAATAATTTCTTCAAAATCTATCCCTCCGAGTATGTATAATTATACGTTCTTTCTAGTGACAATGATTTTCATTCTCACCTACCACTCCTATGATAATGTTTATCATTATCAAGTGTCAACCATTTTATTTTAATTTTAAACTAGCAAAAACGCCTTTCTCATCCTTTTAAAAAGGACGATCCTTCTAGTAAAATATCAGACTTAAGTATGATGCAAACCTTTTACTTTCTGTTATTCAAAAAAAATAACCACATCCAAGGGATATGGTTATTTTGCATAAGAAACCTAATTTACTTATAGAGTTGCGAGGATTTTCATTCTTTTCTCTTCCCTCTCTTCTTCCTTTAACCTTGGGCATACATAACACTTTTCGCCATTTTCACGGCAATAGTAGAGACAGCAGGAAGAACGTAACGCTAGTTGCTCTCCTGCCTGGTACGGATTATCTGTATAGCGAATCGTATGCTTAAATGGATTTCTATTTCTGTGAAAAAGCTCTGGTGAGATGGATTCCGATAGTAGCAAGAAATTACGATTAAATCTCTCCAACACTTCTTCACGCGTCTCATTCTGAGCGATGAACTCTCTTAACATCCCTATTTCACCGCCAAATTGTTGCCAGATCATGGCTGATTTAACCCCTGCAGCTGCTGCGATGGCTTCTACGGCAGGTGTGACTGTATGTATAATAAATACTTCCCAGTCCTTCAGGATCATCGACTCCTGCTCTTTCTCCGGGACATCTTTATAGTGTAACTCCTTAATCTTATACCCCAAATGTACATGATCCTCGTGAGCCTCTATTTGAAAAGTTAAACGCACCAAGGATAAGTCCAGAATCTTATTGTATTGCGCCAGAAAAATCAGTTAAGTAGAACAAAGATTACATAGTGATGTCCCGAAAAAAGATGCAGGTAACTCCAGGCCGTGTGCCTGAACGATTTCCCCTGCTTGCTGCATCAAACCTCTTACTTGACCCATTTCAAAGAAATCTGTAGCAGGCATTTCAGCCAGTGGGTTCTCGGCACCATCCGGAGAAATATGATAATAGGTATTTACTAATGAAAAATCAAGCTCTTGCGACATCGGGTTAATCTCCTCTGCATTTATAAAATCTTGGCTCTTAATTATGGAACCTTCTTCTGATTTTGCTTTTTAATTTCCGGTCAGAAAAATAATCATCCCTATAATAGTTAGCAGTGAAATATACGATAGAGAACACACTGGTCTAAATCACAGTGGCTGCCACTTCAAAACTCCTCTGTTATTCTGCTGTAGACTAGTTGAATTTCCACTTTAACATTGTCTTTTTCAAACAAACATAGCTTACCACGACACAGATTATCTCTGCCACTACAAAGGAAAGCCATAGACCGATATTACCCAACATTAAAGGGAGGACAAAGAAATTTCCAATCAGCAAGATATACCGTAAAATTGCCAAAATTGCGGATGTTCTGGGATTATTAATGGCCGTATAGAAGGCGTTGATTATAATATTGGCACCTACAAAAATAAAATTAAAGCTATAAAATATGATAATCTCACTTGATGTATTCATGACCTGAAGATTGTCTTTTACAAAAAGAGAAATTAAGGGGGATTTAAAAATAATCAGTATTGCTGTACAAACCACACCAACCGATGTAACTATTTTAATGGCCACGGCAATAAGCTCTGATATACGACTGTACTCCTTGGCTCCGTAATTTACACTGCTAATGGCCCCTAACCCTCTCGACATGCCCATGATAACTGCATTAACTACTAGTGAGATATACTGAACTACCGCAAATGAAGATACGCCTATTTCACCAAATTTAGAGATCAAAATCCAGTTGAAGATCATAAAAGAAAAACCTGCACTGAATTGCGTAATCGCCTCTGAGGAGCCATTATAAATCATCCTTCCGATTGCTTTTGACTCCACTTTCCATCTACCTACTCTTAAAAAGCTTTCCTTTGAGATGAATTTCGAAAAAAATAATATAAAAACAACCGTTGCACTGATCCCAGACGCCAAAGCTGCACCGGTAATCCCCATATCTAAGGCACAGATAAAAATCAAATCCAAGATAATATTCAAGACTACACTAAGTAAATTACCGAACATATAAAGCTGAGGTTTGCCAATGGATTGCAATGAAATACCAAGTAAAATATTAAAAATTACAGGCACGACAAATAAACCAAACGTCCGTATGTAATCAACAACCATTGGAAAAAGCACTGAGTTCGCTCCAACGATTCTAGCCAGTACATGAGGAAAAAAAACTACCATTATGAAAATAGCCACGGTAATCATAAGCAGGGCGTAAAAAGCATTATTGAAGTAGTGATTAGCTTTTTTCTTGTTCTGCTCTCCTAGGCTAATAGCAGTTAATGTATTTCCTCCTATGGCAATTAAGATCCCTATACAGGAAATAATATTAAAAATCGGTGAAGCCATATTCACTGCAGCTAGTGCATTAGGTCCTACAAAACGCCCCAAAATAATTCCGTTAATAATTCCGTACAGACACATAGAAAGCGAAGCTACGATCCCGGGGATTGCGTAACCACGAAATAGTTTGGAAATTGGATCTTTTAATACATCAAGTTCTGTTGTCTTCATCTTCTCATTCTCCATTCACTGTTTTGAAATTTTAGATAAAAATCAGTACAATGAACACTATAATCTCTTGGGTAACACAAGAGTCAACGGGAGAACAATGCAATGAACAACTATTATTCTATTGGTGAAACAGCAAAACTAGCAGATACAACTATCGAAACCTTACGCCATTATGACCGAATCCACTTGCTGAAGCCTGCAAAAGTAGATCCCTCCTCCGGTTATCGCTACTATTCAGATAAAGAGCTTATTTATCTCGATGTCATCAACTTCTGCAAAAAAAAGAATATGCCGCTTCATAAGATTAAAGATGTATTTACGAATGATAATCTCGATTATATTATTAATTTTCTTAAAACAAAGGACGAGGAAATTGAACAGGAAATCAAGCAGTTGAATAAGACAAAATCACAGCTTAGAGCTTTACGAAAACAATATGAAAATCAAGCTTGTTTATCCGATGTATCTCTATCCCCCACCCATTTTTCAACCAAGGCTTTGGGAGAAAGAGCGATCGTAAAAATCCACTCCCTACAGAAACCCAACCTAGAAAGTTTCCATCAACTGCAGGATGCATTGAATCGACAGCTTGAAGATGAACCAAAAGATACATTCGCTTTTGATCTACGTGCAAATATTATGACTACTTTAGAGCCTAGTGAGAATTCATCTGTCTTTTTTGTAGTTTGTGAGAATTACCCAGAACAATCCGACTGCATATCAATATTACCTGAAGGGATTTATCTCTATGGTTATTGCTCGGAGGAGCAGAGAATGGAAACGATACAGAATATCGCTGCACATGCTAAAGCCGAATACAACACGGAGATTCCATTCGTCATCCAGTCCGTCATTTTCACCGGAATGTTTCAGTGGGTTTATGAGATTCAAGTATTATTAACATCTGCATGATCATAGTCGTGGTTTGGTATGGACACTCGTAAAAGACCCAATTAATATAAGAGTAAGCAAAACAGCATGTGCCGATATAAAATCGACACATGCTGTTGCTTTGAAAAAATGGTCTAGGCTTGTTCGAATTAAAATCTAGCCACAAAAAACTCACGGTCTGATGGAACGTTAAAACTTCTGATAGTAGCTCCGTTCTCATCTCTTAATGTAAGCAGATAAGCTACCGTTGTTAAGGTGGTAATTGTAGGGAATCTTACTACACCAAATTCGTCGAAATCAGCAGTTACTGTAGTAGTGCCTGCTCGTAATGAAGCTGTCCAGCCTGTAGTTGCTTTAGGTGTGCCACTTGCATTTGTACCAATAGCGACAACAATAAATCTATCCAATGTCTGTTTAATTCTCCGTCTCTTTCTCGTTGCAGCAGCTTTCACTCTTTTTGCTGCGAGGGCTCTCGCCGCCACAGCGGCTTGCCTATTAACTGGCTTCTTAATGGTCACCATTTGCATCACTACTTTCTTTTTTAGGATACGTTAGTAGATGCAAGATTTATGATTCTTGACTTCACTATTACCTATTAAGCGAGAAATGTACTTAATTCCTAATTCATAGATTCATAGATTCATAGATTCGTACCTACTGGATCAGTGATGCATATAATGCATTTGTGAGGTGATCCATTAAGAAATGAGTCGACAATTATGGGTAGAACAACATGGTTTAAAAATCCATAGGGCGCTGAGAAAAAGGATTCAACAATCTCAAGTCCCTCGCGGTGCAACCGCTAAAATTCCTATCATTATCAAATTCAAACAAAAAATGACCCCAGCCCAGCTGAAGTCATTACAAAAGCATTTAGAATTACATGACTTTCCTATCAAACACCACCTCCCCATACTTAATTCTGTAGCATCACGAGTTTCGATGAATTGTCTGAAACAGATGTGTGATTGGCATGGGATTGAGAAAATCTATGTAGATGGAATCAAAAAAATATCCCTTAATATAGCAACACCCTCCATCGGTTCTACCGCCGTCCAGAAGAAACAAGGGCTTACCGGTAAAGGGATCCACATTGCCATTCTTGATACAGGCGTGTATAGACACCCTGATCTGATTAAGCCCTGTAACCGCATCGTGGCTTTTAAAGATTTCGTCAATCATAGAAAACAACCCTATGACGATAACGGTCATGGGACTCATATTGCAGGGGATGCGGCAGGTAATGGGTGGATGAGCAAAGGGAAATACAAAAGCCCTGCTCCAAAGGCTGGAATCGTTGGCGTTAAAGTACTCGATAAAAACGGCGACGGATATGACTCCACGATTATTAAAGGAATTGAGTGGTGCATTGCAAATCGCAAGCGACTAAAGCTGCGTATCCTTTCAATGTCATTCGGAGGTACTGTCAATTCAACTTGTGCCGATGACCCACTATGCCAAGCAGTAGAACAAGCAATTAGAGCCGGCCTTACAGTTGTAATAGCGGCAGGAAATAGCGGCCCTAAGCGAAGTACGATCGAATCTCCTGGTATTAGTCCTTCAGCAATTACTGTCGGTGCAGTGGATGATCGCCGCACACTCACACAAAAGGACGACCGGATTACCTGGTATTCCAGCCGTGGTCCTGCACCGCGAGGGCATAAGAAACCAGACCTCGTTGCCCCCGGTGAAACAATCATCTCTCTTCGTGCTCCCGGATCCAAACTGGATCGTGAACTTCCTTACTTGCGGATAGCGAAGGATTACTTTGTGCTGTCCGGTACCAGCGTCTCAACACCTATTGTCTCAGGTGTTATCGCCCAATTGCTGCAGAGAAATCCATCTTTATCTCCAAAGCAAGTGAAAGCCCTACTGAAGAAGAACACATTCTCTCTGAAACTTCCCCCTAACACAGCGGGCTGTGGTGAGATCAATGCGAGATTTTTATTGTGATTTTGCTTTTTAATACTTTATTTCTCGCTTAAACGCCGTGATAACAGAAACGGATAACTCTTCAGTAAATTTACCCGTAGGTTCAATTTCTAATAAAGAAGATCTCATATCCGCTTCAAATCGTTCTATGTAATCTCCAAATAATCGCTTAGATGCATAGGATGTGGAATACAAATTACCAATAATCGAATCCACGGTCCATGTGATTGAATAACTGGGTAAAACCAGTCTTTCCACATCTTTAAAACTAGATTGCGCAACAATGTCCTCATGTCTTTCTTTAGGATGAGTATAGGTGCTGTCTCCTGCTATCCTTTCGTTACCTAACCAGCGTTTCACTATTTCATTTACCTTAAGCTGCCAAGATAATGGTTCTTGCTCAACATTAAAAGTATCAATAATGGCTAGACCGCCATTATCGTCCAAACAATGATATAGAATTTCAAGAATGGACGCCCTATCCATCCAATGAAACGCTTTGGCGAGAATGGTAAGACGGAAGGAGCCCCAGTCGCTCAGCAGCTCTTCTGCTCTACCCAGCTTCCAACTAACGTTACCTACTCTGTGAATTTTTGATAGACGATTCGCCTCATCCAACATTTCACTTTCCGTATCTACACCTATCATTTCTTCAAACCAATCACTGAATCTTAGTGCCAACTGACCCGTACCACATCCTAAATCAAGTAAACGACCCTCTCCGTTAAGCGAAAAATGCTGAATCAAGAACCGAATAAGGGATGAAGGATACTGTGGTCGATATTCTGAATAGTACACCGCAGTACCTTTAAATAAATTCGAACCATATTCATTCATAGTTTCACCCTTCTCTGTTTCTAATAGGACAAAATCATAGCAGACATCCCACTAAAATAAAAGGCTGTTCGGATTGAATCCGCTCAGCCTTTTATTTATGCCGATACGCCTAATTCGCTGTATTTGGACTCAGGAATCAAAAAAATGCACTTAGAAATGATTGACAAATAAGTTCGTTGCATATATGGTTAATTACATAACTAACTAACCAATGAACATGGCGGTGAATACATGGGAAACTTAATAGATGATACACGACCGATATTTATGCAGATCGCCGAACGCATAGAAAATGACATCATCGAAGAAACACTCTTGGAGGAATCACAGGTTCCTTCAACAAATCAATTTGCTGTTTTCTACCAGATCAATCCGGCAACGGCTGCGAAAGGTGTGAATCTGCTAGTGGATCAGGGAATATTGTACAAAAAGCGAGGTATCGGAATGTTTGTTGCTTCTGGAGCGCGTGCAGTATTGATGGAGAAGAGAAAAGAGCAATTTTATGAGCAATATGTTGTAACTATGATCCGTGAAGCTGAGAAATTAGGAATAACGTTGGATCAATTAACGAAGATGATTCAGAGGGGAGATAATCGGTCATGAATGAAATCGTTGAGATCAAGGGGCTAACCAAGTCGTATGGAAAGGTAACCGTCATCCAAGACGTTAGTTTTTCTTTGGAGCAAAATAAAATCTATGGACTGCTTGGCAGAAATGGTGCGGGGAAAACAACGATCATGCACATGATCACAGCCCAGTTATTTGCTACAAGTGGTGATTTGAAGGTATTTGGAGAACATCCCTACGAGAATAACCGCGTACTCAATCAGATTTGCTTCATTAAGGAAAGCCAAAAGTATCCGGATACGTACCGTATTATCGATGTTCTAGAGGTATCCGCGTTATTTTTCCCTAACTTTGATCGGGACTACGCCCAATCCTTAATCAAGGACTTTAATCTCCCCTTAAAAAGAAGAATAAAGAAGCTGTCCAGAGGAATGCTCTCGGCGGTGGGTATTGTAGTCGGCCTTGCCAGCCGCGCTCCGCTGACTATTTTTGACGAGCCTTATTTAGGTCTGGATGCTGTAGCAAGAAGCCTGTTTTACGATCGATTGATTGAGGATTATTCAGAATATCCACGAACAGTTGTCTTGTCTACACATTTGATTGACGAGGTAAGTCAATTGTTAGAGCATGTCATTGTTATCGACAACGGTAAGATTATTATTAATGAGGATGCTGAAGCTCTTCGCGGGCGAGCCGCTAAGGTGATTGGTGCAACTGCGAAGGTCGAAGAGTTCATCTCCAGTAAAGATGTCATCTCTCGTGAACCTTTTGGCGGATTACTTTCTGCCACTGTAGTCGGCTTAAACTCAACAGATCTATCACGTGCTGAGATGCTTGGTCTGGAGATCTCCCCCATATCTTTACAACAGTTAATTGTCCATCTTACAAATAGAAGATCTCAAGGAAAGGAAGTGGCAGTACAATGAACCATATGACAGGGATATTAAAAATGCACTACAAGGATAAATGGTTTTGGTTATTTATGCCTTGGATCATATTATTGTCCAGTTTTCTCGTTAATCTTATCATAGCTTTTTTCATGCAAGAACCCATGTATACCGGTGGCCTAGTCTCTATCTTTATTTATATGTTTGTCATAGGTATCATCATTTTGGTGCAGACTTTCCCCTTTGCCTTAGGCTTAAGTCTACGGAGAACGGATTATTTCTTCGGTACCTCCTTGATGGCTGTTATTACAAGTGCCGGCTTCTCCCTTCTTCTGTTCCTGCTATCCGTTATAGAAAACAATTTAACACCTGGATGGGGTGTGCAGCTACATTATTTTCACCTACCATACTTGAATGATGGTACTGTCCTAGAACAGCTGTGGATCTATTTTATGATCATGTTGCATATGTTTTATTGGGGATTTGTTATATCCAGTATCTTCCGCAGATTTGGTAGAAGTGGTCTTTTCATTTTCGCGGCAGTCATGTTTATTCTGTACAGTGTCGCTGGATTGTTAATGACGTATTATCGGTGGTGGGGAGATCTATTTAATTGGTTTGCCAGCCATACCGCATTTGATCTTGCCTTGTGGACCATGCCTTTGACGGTCTTGTATGCACTCTTATCGTTCTGGATGCTTCGGAAGTCTACAGTGTAAGGCACTGCCTCGAATATTCTAAATATTGTAGGTGTAGGAGGTACCTTTATGGATTATGTGAGGGATTACGCCATGTATGTTTCTATATTCGGTATGTTTAGTTTTAGTTGGTTTGGTTGGGCACAAGAAAACCCCAGATCCAGCTGGCGTAAATATATTGGCATAGCTTCTGGTGTATCCCTTCTCATCTGCTTGATTGGTATCTATTTAAGTATAACGAACTGGGATGCTCCTTCCGTTTTAAATGACAAGACCTCTTTTGATAATTATTTAATTTCTGTCTATATTGAATTATTTGTGGCAGGTGCTGGAGCTTCTATATTGTTGAAATGTAAGTTTAATGATTACGTTGCTCCTTGGATTGCCTTTATTGTAGGAATTCATTTTATTAGCTTAAATAGTGTTTTTAATGATTTCAGTTTATACCTTTTAGCAGCACTTCTTGTTGCAGTCTCTATCGCATCACTATTCATATCGAAAAAGCTTAACGTCGCAAACAGTGCAATTACAGGCATTGGTACTGGAACAGTTCTGTTTGCCTATGCCCTATTAGGCTTAATTCGATATTTATCGATCTAGATACGATTATGCTCCAGTTGCCTCGGATTAATTATATTCACAAAAAAGAAACTCCCTTGATTTCTCAAGGGAGTTTCTAGTGATGCGGTCGAGAGGACTCGAACCTCCACGGTATTGCTACCACACGGACCTGAACCGTGCGCGTCTGCCAATTCCGCCACGACCGCACATCGTAATGACTACATATCTATCTTGCGTCACAAGATAGATCATACCATGCTGAGATTAATGCGTCAATATATTCTCTAGCTTTTCTAATCATTCATTATTTTATGGATAATTATTGCTTTTACTTCCGAATATAAGGTATAATGAGAACAAAAGTTCGCATAATATAAATGAGGTGATTTATAATGGCGACTACAAAGTTGAAGACATCCATGGTTGATGAAGAGGTTACGAAAGAAGAAATGTCCCTTGTCAGAAGCTATTTGCTGCTAACGTTTATTCATAAAGTGTTCGAACGTGACTGCCGTGTAATCAGTAAGAGTGGTCTGTTTAAGACCCCTCAGCTTTATATGGAGCTCGTGTCTGGTGCCACTAAGAAGACCTCATTAATGCTTCAAGAAGTTACGCGCGAATTGAGCTCACATGATCTGAAGGTCACAACCGTTCGCCAAGATCAACGGGGCGTCGAGGCCTTGTACACCTGTAGAGGATATCAAGGTGAGATGAATATATTATGGCCAGGATTCCGTAGAGAGATGCTGCTGCGTATGCGCGCATATCTCGGCCTATCCACAGAGCTCTCCATGCTTTCCAGAGAAGAAAGTGAGACCCAGCTAGCACTAACCATATAATCCACCATAAATAAAGAACAGCTCCCTACCCACTTGGGTAAGGAGCTGTTTATGCTGCCAAGATTATATATTATCAGGAGCTTTCCTTGGTTCGCTGAAGGGTTGGAATAGATAATTCCGATCAAGCTTTACTACCCGTCTATTCTGGCGACGTATCATCACCTGCGAATCGTCCCAAGCCAGAACAATCCCCTTTACATCATTACTTTCTATGCCATCACGCACCACACGAATTTTCTCACCGGAAATTCGGTACGCATCCAATTGTTCATCGCTAATCAACATAAATCCCTCCCTCTATATAGCTTATCCTATATTCATCCAGAAAAAAGACCCAAATGAAAAGTCATCTGGGTCTCGTATAAGCAATTGACCAATTGCATGTCTACTAAAGCATTCTTATATCAGCGCTTCATTCTTCTCAAACCAGAAGTCAAGAACTTTAGCGGACATCACACGTTGCTCCAGATACTCCACTTGGTTAGTTGTGAATTTCTCCCTCCAAGGGAAGGAAAGTTCCTCACACAAACCTTTGATTGTCAGAAGCTCTGACCAAGCTACATAGCGTTTGTACCAAAAAAACTGAGGATGTTCAATCATATAGGGATACAGATCGTCGAATTCCGTGTGTTTGCAATCCAGCGCACGCTCGAAGTGATCCTTGGCCTCGGTTAATTTATCAATAAAAAATTGCTCAGTCACCGGTTCTTTCCCCATTGTGACGCCTCCTCCCTATGTCTGATTTTATTATAAAGGAAAATCTATAGGGTGAAAAGCAGTTGTTTAAAAATAGGCATGTTCTTATTCCAAATTCGGGTTATTCTCCAAATTCAATGGTGCCCCCGCTAAGAGAGGTTATTCTTACAAGTGACTCCAACCGGATCCCCTGCTCCTTGATCGTTCGAGCTCCTGCCTGAAAGCTTTTTTCCACTACAACGCCAAGACCAACCAGCTCAGCGCCAGAGCGTTGAATAATTTTAATCAGCCCGCGTGCTGCATCACCATTAGCAATAATATCATCGATAAAGAGAATTTTATCCTCCGGGGAGATGAATTGGCGAGACAACATGATGTCGGTAACAATACCTTTCGTAAACGAAGGAACTCTTTCACAAAGTGCGTCCGGATCTGCTAGGAGCGTTTTTTTGCGGCGTGCAAAAACTAACGGCACCTTTAACTCATATGCGGTGGCAAATGCCACGGCAATGCCCGAGGATTCCACGGTCACAATACGTGTAATTCCGCAGTCCGCAAACCTCCCGGCAAACTCCCGTCCCATTTCCATCGTAAGCTGCGGATCTACCTGATGATTCAGCAGTGCATCCAGCTTCAGCACTTCATCCGAAACGACGACACCTTCCTCCAAAATCCGCTGTTTCAATACTTCCATGATTTTGAACCTCCAATACCCTTTATAATCGCAGACGCTCCGTACAAATGAATCACGGAAGTCATGTCCTACTGATCCTCATCATAACCTGTACTATATAGAGTGCACAAGGCAATCCTGCATAGCACTCCTTATGATTTTTCTTTTGCTTCTTAAAACGATTAGGAGGGCAGCCATGAAATCACATGTCCGAACAATGCAGATCGCTTTCACTTATATCGGCACCATTGTAGGAGCCGGATTCGCCACCGGTCAAGAAATATTAAAATTCTTCACTCGTTACGGACACTGGGCAGTCCTGACCATCCTGCTCTCTACTATACTGTTCATATGGCTGGGTACAAAAATGATGGTCATCGCTCGGCGCATAGAAGCAGAATCTTATGAGGACTTTAACCGTCATCTCTTTGGTGACCAAGTCGGAAGCACCATCAGTTTGTTCACGATGGTCATCCTGATCGGTGTCAACAGTATTATGCTTGCAGGGGCTGGAGCTATTTTTCAAGAGCATCTTGGATTTCATTATCAAACAGGGCTAATACTAACGTTGGTTGGTTCTTATTTTCTGCTTAAACGGGGGATTTCCGGCATTCTGCAAATGAACAGTCTGATTGTCCCGCTAATGCTTACGCTATCACTCCTCATTATTTTTAATACGTTTCAAATTCCAGGAGCAGAACGATTCCTATTCCTAGAAAATGATCGATCTATCTTTGGCGCTTGGATGTCGCCGCTGCTCTACACCGCCTTCAATCTAGGTATGGCTCAAGCCGTATTAGTTCCGATGGCTCGTCACACAGATGAAGAAAAATCTCTGGTCTGGGGCGGTATTATAGGTGGTGCCGGGATCGGCTTTATGTTGATCGCCGCGCATTTCGCGATGAGCTCACAGATGCCTGGGATTCTCCAATTTGAAATCCCTATGGGTAACATCGCCATCCGGCTGGGTACTGTAGTACAAACTATATATTTGCTGCTGATCTTTATGGAGATCTTCAGCACTTTTGTTGCCGACATTTATGGCGTCACCATGCAGCTAAAACAACGAATTCCCGTTAAACCCACATTAATTACACCAATTCTGATGTTGGTCTGTTATTTACTGAGCCAATTTGGCTTTAGCTCTCTTCTCTCCGTGTTCTACCCGATATTCGGAGCTTTATCTTTGGTCTGGGCTGTCATGCTGCTACGAACGCCATGGTCTATTCCACCACGTATCGATTCCTCATCGGGTTCGAGTGGAAAAGGGAACAGCCTTGTATCCATAAAACCAGTTACACGGAAATAACTGCTGCTGTTGGAATGATTCGCGCTGCCGCTGCCGCCACATGCTTGTGACAAGTCATCATTACAATCTGGCGGGAGATTGACAGTTCACCAAGCAGTGAAAGAGCAGCATGAAGACGAGCTTCATCAAAGTTGACGAATAGGTCATCGAACAGCAATGGCAGCGATACTTGCCGAGTCATCGTCTCTGCCAGTGCCAAGCGGATGGAAAGGTACAGCTGTTCTGCCGTCCCGCGGCTAAGCAGTCCGCTGTCGATTAGTCCAGCATTTTTGTGTTCAGCTTTTAGCTCTTTATGGCCCAGAGTCATAACAACTCTCTTGTATTCCCCTTCCGTCAGCTTGGAGAAATAGTCGGATGCAAGCAATAGTACCTGCGGCTGCTTCTCCTGTTCATAAATACGGCGGGTTCTTCCAATTAATTCGGCTGTTAATGCTGCTACTGCATATTTATCAGCCACAATTCGCAGAGCGGCTCTCTGCTCTTCCAATTGCTGAATTACGGAGTCCTCCATACAACGCTCTTTCAAGTATTCCCTTTCCTGAAGCAGCTTTCCTCGTTGCTCCAGCAGGGTGTTCCACATTTCTTCCTCCCGTTCAGCCAGCTCTTCAGCCGCCATCCGCTCGTTTTGAAGTGCTGAGGCATCATGATGATCTAATACTACCTGCAGGGCGGCAACTCGCTCATCCTCCCAGCCTCCAAACATAGCTAACTCCCACTGACGAATGGATTTATTCAGCTCACTGCGCCGCTGTACAGCAGCCGATCTTCGTAAGAAGTCCTCCCCGCTTATTGCTCCGCCTTCATGCAACAGGTGTTCACGCTGTTCTCTAAGTTCACCTAATACTCTATGGCTTTCCTTAAGCTCCTCCAGAAGCTCCTGTAACCGTGACTGAATACTTTCCCGTCGAACCAGATCCTTTTTCAGTTCATCCCAAGCTCTTTTTCGAAGTTCCAGCCAGCTCAGTAAAGTTAGTGCAGATCTTCGTTGTCCATCCTGCGCGTCCATATCAAAGCTAGTTGCCGCTACGCCAGACTCGTTTAAAGGATCAGTACCTGATTCATAAATGAGAGCAAGCAGCTCCTCCTCGAACAAGTTGCACTCTGCTTCAAGCTGCTTTAGTCGCAGAGAAAGCTTATTCTCTTGGCGCAGCAGTTCGTTCCCCTGCTCCACCATTGCGAAGATATCCGGCAGCCCTTCCGGGGACAACCCTTCAGGCAATCTGCGCTCACGCAGCCACTCTTCATATTGCTCAGCAGTTTGCGTGAAAGCCGTCTCTGCTCGGGTCATTTCTTCCGCGAGCAGCTTCTCTTGGCCTGCCAGCGTCTCCAGCTCCGTGCGGCAGGCATCCCGCTCGGCGGCATAGCGTTCAATGCGCTGCCGCCAAGCTGACCAAGCCTCCATGAGCCTGCGAAGCTCCCTCATGGAGGCTTCCAGCCCGCCTGCGTCAGGGCTGGACCCCGGGGCGGCCGACCGCCGCCCCGGCGTAGCGCTCTCCGGCTCCGCCCCGGAGAGCAGCTGCCCCCGCAGCCGCAGCATCTCGGCTGCGGCTGTGCCCGCGTCCCCGCCAGGCCCTGGCGGGGACGTTTCCGGCCGTCGCGCTCCGCTGAGGCCGGCCCAAAGGGCCAGATCGGCCGCGCCAAGCAGGCCGATCGCGAGCACTGCGCTGGCCGGCGGAGCACCGGTCAGCCACAGCGCTGTGGGCAGCAGCACAGTTAGTGCTGCCCCAGCCCACAGCAGGCGCCGGTAGAGCGCGGCCATGCGCTGCGCGCTAGGGCCGTCACTTCCGGCGCCGGGGGCGCGCTGCGGCCCTTCGCTGAGCTGCGCTTCGCGCCAGCGCTCGGCCGCCTGCTGCAGCTCGTCCCACAGCTGCAGCACTTCACGGGCGCTGCGCGGAGCCAGCTGCGCAAAAGATTCGGCGCCGGTAGCGTGCTCACGCGCCAACGCCCGTTCTGCTGCCTGCAGCGAAGCTGAGGCAGCGGCCAAGCGGGATCGCAGCGTCTGCCGCGCTGCGCCCTCCGCCTCCATGCGGCGATCATAACTCGCGAACGCCGCCGCAAACCTCCGTGCAGCCTCACGATCTGCCGCTGCACCCGCAAATGCAGTCAGCTCTGCCGCGCTCCAGCTGATATCAATGCCTCGCAGAATTCGCTGCAAATGCTCATTCAGCGCGGTCAATTCACCTTCTAGCCGCTGTCTTTCTACTCGCAGGTTTTCATAGCTGCTCCGATGGCGATCCAGCCGCTCCAGCGCAGGCCCCTGCGCTATTAACAACGCATCCGGTGGATTCTGCGCCAGCTCATCCATAAGCTCACTTTGCAGACGTTCATAACGAGTTACTGCTCCTAGAGCATTTCGAATTTCACCTTCAAGTGCCTGATAGCGAATCGCTCCATCTTCAGGAAAGGTTGTTATCACTGGCAGATCTTGCAGCTCGAGCTGCGCATCGCTCCATTTTAACCACAATTCACGAACATCTTGAGCTTTGCGAAGCATCACAAGCTTGTCTCCAGTAAGCTTACGTTGTTGTTCCAATTGATCCAGCTCAGATTCCATAACCTTTATTGCTGCTATATTACCGTTATAACGTGGAAGATAAGAGTGGCTCTCCGCCATCTGGCGCTCTAGTTTCTCAATAGCCTGAACGATTTTTGCAGCTTCCTGCAGCTTGCCCCGAGGTTTATATAGCTTCTCAGCTTCCTGTACCAATCGGCGTTCCGCCCGCATGATCGTTCCACCGCCGCCCATCCCTGCATGAAAGAGAAAGCTGCTCATCTCTTCTGATTGAAGCGCGGCAAGCTCCTGCAGTTCATCGAGAGAGACCGCGAACAATTGATGGAACATGCTTCGAGAGATACCGCCAAGCAAAAGACGCTCCATTTCAGCTTGTCCCAGCTCTTGCGTCGTTCCATTCGGATAATTAACCGCGATGTTCAGCTTCTCATTTCTTCCTGAGCCCTCACCACCAGAGGTATGGCGACGAATGGTCCATAGACCACCATTCATATCACGCGCCTTCAGTATTCCCCCATGCAAGCCGCCTTGCATAGGTTCATACCTCTCCGTAGGGTTACCACGACTTGGAATTCCAAACAGCATGGAGCGAATAAACTGCAACGTCGTGCTTTTTCCTGCTTCATTACGTCCATAGAGTATGGTAACGCCTTCCGATAGATCAATCTCTCGGTTATGCAAGCGTCCGAAGCCATGGATCTGCAAATGTTCAATTCTCATCTTCTGGAGCACCCTCCATTCCACCGAGCATTGTGATTCCCTGTTCCGCTGCACTACGAAGCCAATTTAACTTCTCCTCTTGACTTGTCACCGAGAGCAGCTGTCGCAGCTCTTGATTCTCCATGAGCGGCTTAAGCGCACTGTTTATTAATTCTTCAAGCGCTTCTGCTGAATGTTCCGTACGCTCTGTAATTCGCAGCATTTCTCCAAGAAAGCTATCCTCCTCTAATAAAAGTTCACGGTCAATAGCTAACCCCGACTCTACAGCGAATCCTTCCACCCAGACAAGTCCTTTATAATCTTTACGTTCAGCCCGAACCGCCTCACGGCGCTGGAGTTCAGACAGCAGATCCTCTGCCGCTCCTTTTTCAGCTAATACTTTATGTACGTCCCCGCGTCCGATCAGACGAAATCTGACCACTGACATCAGCTCCGGGAGTTCCTCCCTGATTTCGTCAATCACCTGCTCCACCCTTTGTATCCATTCTGCTTCATGACTTAATCCCTCAATGGATAGATCCCGTACCTGCCAGCGAACATAATCAAGCTCATGAAACCGGAGCGCAATACTTCCAGCCTCATCAACATCCACAACATAACAACCCTTTGGTCCGGTTTCCTTAATACTGCGTCCCTGTATATTACCTGGGTATACAATTGCTGGTTTCTCATGCAATATACTGCGTTTATGGATATGCCCAAGCGCCCAATAATCAAAACCCCGTTCGATAAGATCCCTACGGCTACAAGGAGAATATGTCTCGTGCACCAAATCACCATCTACATTTCCATGCAGCATAGCAATATGAAACAGACGGCTGCCAGGCTTTCGAGAAAAGGTCAGTGCTGTGTTGTCGGTAACTTTCGCAGTCGGATAAGAGATTCCACTAACAATAGCTACTTCTTGACCATCTTTACGACGATAAGCAGTGGCATGATCTGGCTTCTCCCCTCCGAACACGGTAACATGCTTTGGCAATTCCGTTGCCAGACGCAATCCATCAAGTGGATCATGGTTACCATGAATCAGAAACACTTGAATCCCGTGCTGGCCAAGTTCCTTGAGCGCTTCTTGAAATCGCAGCTGACCCTGTAAGGAAGCATCTGAAACATCATACACATCTCCACTGATGACAATAAAATCAACTTCCTCTTGGATCGCAACGCGGACAAGCCGCCCTAGGGCGACGAAGGTTGACTCGCGTAAATAAGAACGAATGGCTGGCGAAATATACGCCAGCCCGGCAAAACGGCTATCCAAATGTAAGTCAGCAGCATGTAGAAATCGAAATGGAATCATAGCTGCTCACCCTTTCGTTCCTGAGGGATACTGTAAGTATGTCTTTTTAAGTTCATTAGCGACACGAGTTAACGAATACAAGCTTTTCGCTTTATCCCAAGCTGAACGAGAAAGCTCATAACGATAAGCCGGATCGGATATCACCTTCTCTAAAGCATCAGCAAGTGCAATTTCATCATCAGGATTGACGAGCAGACCATTCACACCATCTTCAATTTGCTCCGGTATCCCGCCTACATTCGTCCCAACTAAAGCCAAGCAGCTAAGCGCCGCTTCTGCAAACACTGATCCGAAGGCTTCTGCCCGAGATGGCAGCACGAAAATATCAAAGAAAGGCATGAATTCTTCCGGATGGAGCGTATATCCATAAAAAATCGTTTCATTATAAATCCCTAATTGTTTAGCCATATTTTCCAAATCCGCACGGGAAGGTCCATCGCCGATAATATGCAGTACATATTCATGACCGCGATTTTTAAGCTCAGCACAGGCTTTGAGTAACGTGTCAATTCCTTTGGCTGGAACCAGACGTGTCACAGTCACAAGCTGGGGTATAGCGTTGTCATGCGGGACTGGCTTAAACCTTTTTTCATCAAAACCATTCGGGATTACTCCTATATTAGAAGGATCTTGAATATATGGCGCCACATACTCTGCAAAAGCTTGAGACACGGTCATTAACTGATCACTTACATGCTCAAGTTCGCGGTAAAGCGAAACTAGAAACTGATGCTCCAGACCACCATCAGAAATAGCTCCATTCAGTATCAGCTCTCGCTCATAACTGGAATGTAAGGTTTGAATTAACGGAGTATTTGGAAATACTTTTTTCATTGCTAAACCAGCAATTGGATGATGGGAATGGATAAGATCATATGTCTTGCTCATTCGTAATTTAGTCCACCATAGATAATCACGATAGGTCTGAATATATTTCTGAACGATTTGACTTTCCCCAAACTGGGTCCAATCAAAGGTCTCGAATTTGACTTCTTCATGTCCCTTGTTGCGAATCCGCTTAGGTAACCAAAACAAATCCATCTCCCAGCGGCTTGAACGGAACCTTTCCTGAAGATAAGGGATCATGGATGATACACCACCGGGTTGCTCCGGCGGGAAGAAGAGCGCTTGCAGCAAATTCATATGGTACATCCCCTTTACAATTGCCTTACGTACAGTAAGACTTGGCAATTATGATATAGTTGTGTATATGTAGAATTTCAGGTACGATTACGTTCCCCATACCTTGATTTTATCGGTATAAACATGAAACAGCAACTAAGAAAAAGGAGAATGATCTATGAAGGAAGAACAGCTGCCTGCCTCTTACACCGCATATATACAAGAAATGCTGGGGCAAGAGGCAAATGCTTTTCTAGAAAGCTATTCAGCACCACGAACGCAGGGACTTCGCTTTAATCCATTGAAAAGCATCTCAGATTCAGGTCAAGTCGCAGTAGAGCGCACAGTCTTACAGTTTGATCTGAAACCTATCCCATGGTGCCCAGACGGTTATTATTATGAAGAGCCCGCTCGACCAGGCAGACACCCTTACCATGCTGCCGGACTATATTATATTCAGGAGCCTTCCGCAATGTCCGCAGCCGAACTGCTGGCACCTAAACCCGGCGAAACCGTCCTCGACCTTGCTGCTGCCCCTGGGGGCAAAACTACGCATATCGCTGGATTAATGCAAGGACAAGGCCTCTTAATCTCTAATGAAATTCATCCGGAACGCGCAAAAATTTTGGCAGAGAACGTCGAACGTCTAGGCATAAAGAACACCCTCGTAACCTGTGCAACGCCAGAACAGCTATCTTCTCGCTTCCCACAAGCATTTGACCGAATTATGTTAGATGCCCCTTGCTCAGGAGAAGGTATGTTTCGAAAAGATCCAAACGCTGTTTCAGAGTGGTCTCCTGACCATGTAGTTATGTGTGCGGCAAGACAATGGGACATTCTACAAGACGCCTACCTTATGCTTAAACCTGGGGGGACTCTAGCCTACTCTACTTGCACCTTTAACCGCCAAGAGAATGAGGAGATCATTGCCCGATTGACGGATCGCTACCCCGATATGGAACTACTTACCCACAAGCGCCTTTGGCCACATTTAGAAAAAGGCGAAGGCCACTTTGTTGCACTCCTACGTAAGCAAAGTGTCACCGAAAATGACGTTAATGACGATGCCAAACGCAGCACTAATAAACGTCGTAGCAAAAACAACCCAAAAATCAATTCTTCCGTACGCGATGCATATCAGTTATTCCAAGACTGGGCCGCGGTTGAGCTGCCTGGTTTCTTATATCAAGGCATCCCTCTGCTGTTCGGTGAATCTCTTTATCTACTGCCTGAATCCTTTAGCGGCAACCTCCATACGGGGCTGCTGGATGGTCTTCGTATTCCGCGAGCCGGGCTACATATTGCCCATTTAAAGAAAAATCGGATTGAACCTGCTCACGCCCTCGCGATGGCGATTCAGCACACAGATGTAACACGTAGTTTTGATCTTAGTAGCGGGGGGATGGAAATACACGCTTGGCTCCGGGGCGAAAGCTTACCTGTACCGGTGGAATTACATGGATGGACACTAGTAACTTTAGATGGATTGCCGATAAGTTGGGGCAAAGCAAGCGCTGGCCAACTTAAGAATCATCTTCCAAAAGGACTGCGCATCCTAAAAGCCCATATTGACGAGCAATAGGCCATAGACCAGTTCATCCAGTCCACTTTGGCATATGATGTCATTATCTCAGAAAGCTGCGACATCCGCCGCAGCAATGGGAATAAGACATACGTTAAGGAGGAATATATCATGGGTGAATTTCATGGAGGAGCCTTCACTTCAACTGGTGCGATCTTGGTACTCTTTATCTTGCTCGTAATCATTTCCCGTTCATTGTTCGTTTAATACCAATCCGGCTAAATAGACGGTGAAATTAAAGCGGCTGTGTCGTCCTTTTGGGGCGGTGCGGCCGCTTTATTTCTTTCCAACATAACATTTCCATTTGCTGTTCTCGTGAATATTTACCGTTTGAAAGCCAGCTTTCCGAAATAAATGATCTATCTCTTCGTTCTTTGTGTATTGTTTCATGTGATAATTAATTTTATAGACCTCAGAAATAATGACAAACGTTCCGCCTGCCTTCAGCACCCTATACACTTCACTTATATCATGTTCAAGATCAGGCCAGAAATAATGCGTCTGAATAGCCGTGATCGTCCCAAAAAAACTTTCGTTAAACGGTAGCGCCGATACGTCTCCCTGACTGATCTTCACCCTACCTGCGGCAACAGCCTTGTTGTTTTTTTTAATGGATGTCTCCACAGCTTGCTGGGAATAATCTACGCCGTAGATTTCCTGATGCTTATGTTGTTTTACAAGCGTATGTATAGTTTGACCACCACCACAACCTATGTCCAAAATAGGGGCATTGTTCATCATTTCTATTTTTGAGAGCCCCCACGCTGTTATGCTGTTATGTGCCTGGTTCATGATTTTGATCATAATATTCCCCACGAATCCTCTCGGGTTCTTGGCTTGATCGATCAGCGTATTCAATAATCCCATATTTTTAATCTCCTATTAACGATTTCGAATCAATAAATTGCCGATTTCTAGTTCCTTTTTGGAGTACTTGTCATTTCTGCAATCGAGCAGTACTTCAACTTTGTAAGTCTCAGCCTCCACACAACAGATCCTCTGGGAGCCTAAAGAAATAGTAATCATTCCATCTTGAACAACAACGTCAGTGAATATGTCTTTAAGCAATTTTTTATCATTTTGAGTCCATGCTCCATATATATTTACTTGTGAGATACCCTGAATATTTTGATCTCTACTGTTTGGAACCATATATTGCTGCATAAAAGCTAGGCTTTTCTCGTCATTCATTTGTTGTAAAAAGAATTGAAAAGGTACTCCTTCAAATTTCGGTATGTATGAATTTTTCCATGGCATCGTTCTAGTTAACAGATTAAAAAACCAACGAAACCGCAAAGGTTCTGGTGTTGAAGCTTCAATATTTCGACTTGAAAGTTCCTTATATACAGCATCTATATCTTCTACATCCAACGCAAAGCCTATAAGACCCCGATGTCCTCCCAGATAATCCTCCGTCCAACTTTTCAGCCAACCGCCGCCATCCTTTTTCTTAATTCGAACCCATTCAAAATATTCATTTCCGATCCATATATTTGATACTTTAAACCCCTTTGTACCTTTTCCCCACTTCGGCTCATATGGAAGACCAAGCGTTTGGACTGCCTTAACAAACGTTTGGTCTTCGTGTACATTACGATCTACATTTACAACTAGATGATCAATTTTCACTCATGCACCACCTTATTAATTTGCCATACCAGCAGCCTGATCACTTGATATATGTTCCGTAAGATTTTCAGTTGTAACTACCCACTTAGCTACGTGATATTCTATTTTATGAATACTAGTATATGAAGTCGGAAAATGGGTGCTTTTATTGGTCCACGTTAGTCCTTTTAATATATGGTATATAACATTAATCACGCCACCATGAGTGACGACAATTACATTTCCTGTGGGATCAGTACTCTCTATTTCATTACAAAGCTTCGAGAAACTTTCCCTTATTCGCGTAAAAAACTCCTGTGGACTTTCTCCTCCTGGGAACCTCTCATCCATTCTTAAAACCGAGAAATAGAGACCCGGATATCGTTCATTTGCAATTTCATGGGGCATTCCAGCGATTACACCATTGTTCGTTTCTCTCCAACACTGACTGCGTTCAATTGGCAACCTAAGCTCTTTGGATATCTCATTTGCTGTATCTATCGCACGTTGTAAATCACTGCTAAGGATACGAGTGATGTTAAAGCTAGATTGATTCTCCTTTAGATAACGACCAAGCCGTTCGGCTTGTCTATAACCCTCTACTACAAGTCCACGTTGACTCCAACCGCCTCGATAGCCTTCGTCATCTATTCCATGCCTTATAAAATATATAGCCATCGATCTTATTCCTCCCAAAAAAAGATTGTTATACACATTTCAATAAAACATCCATTCAATCCTCCATTTTTGTTGAATAATCCTATTCAGCAAAAAAGCTACCGATTGATCGGAAGCCTTTTTATCTGTACCTAGTAACTGTTTGCATTAAACTTTGTTATCGCTTGTTTTTGAAGTTGATCCCAATGGGGTGTCGCAATGTTTGCTTGCTGCTTCAAACTATCGAATGAATCAAACAAAGCTGCTATTTCGCTGAAAGAACCGTCTACTAATTTCATAAACGGTAATTTATGAATTATTTTCAGACCATAATACACACCCTGTTTGTGTTTTCGAACAAAGTTAACCTGACCTGCTGGAGTGATAGTATATCCTAGTTTCTCCATAATTTGAAATCCCTCGTCCATTACTGAGATGGCTTGTTTTAACAGCTTCTCATCCTTAGACACCTTTTTCAAATCCCCGTCGTGAAGATAACTAAGAGAGTTCAAAGCCACTATAGGCACGATATGACTTTTAAGCCAAGCATCCATATCCTCATGATAAGTTAGCTTATACTTTACATTTTTAAAGGCATTTTCCAGTACAGACTTGATTGGAATCTCACCGTCTAGACTGCCAAGTACCATTTGCCCTCCAGCCCTTATGCTGATGACCTGACCGCTCGCCTCACGAATGCCTCCACTAAGCTGAAACCCGAAGAGTATATTTTTTCTCATGCTGCTCATATCCTGAAGATCCTTTTGCATGCCATGGGCATCGCCGTTATTCCCCACAAGAATTATATTCTGACTCTGATTCTTAGCTAGAATAGGTAATACAGCTGGAAAATCATTGTATTTCATAACAACAAAAATAAGATCATAGCGATCATCCGATCGAAGCTCTGAGATGACTTTCACAGCATCTACAGTGTTTTTGTATTGAAAATAATGGCGAAGAACAAGTCCGTCTTTCGTCAACTGCTCCGCACGTTTCCCTCTGGCAAGCACTGTGACATCGTTCCCCCCACGCACTAAAACATGCGCAAGGTAGCTGCCTAAAACTCCCGCTCCAAAAACTAATACTCTCATGTTTAACTCCTCTATCCCTTTTTAGACATTTGTTGAATTTCGATCAACTGTTCGATAAAATTAGATTATCACATCTCCGGTAGGGTTCAATCGTTAGTTTGATCGGTTTTGTTGATTTTTCAACAGAAACCAATACATTGTTTAATAAAAGGGAGTATTACCATGGATAGAAGAATTAAAAAAAACCAAACAGCCATCATGAATGCATTAATTCAACTGATGGCTGAAAAAGATTTTGAAAAAATAACGATCAACGAAATCGCAGAGCGTGCTGATGTAAACCGCGGAACGGTTTATTCCCATTATGCGGATAAATACGATCTGATGGATAAATGTCTGGAGGCTCAGCTCCAACAACTAATTGAAAGCTGCTCCGCAGTGGAGGATGTAACCGAACCCAATCCCTCTAAAACGTCATTGCTCCGCACGCTGGAACAATTGGAGGAGAATGCTCTCTTTTATAAAACTTTATTAAGAAACAAAGCTCTGGTCTCCTTTAGAAACCAATTACAAGAAATGATAAATGAGCAGATCAAGGTACAATTTTTAGTAAACAATTTTAATCTAGATGAGCTGAGTAAAGATATATCTGTGCAATTCTTAAGTTCGGCGACTGTCGGAGTGATTGAATGGTGGTTTACCCATAGTAATCCTTGTTCTGCAAAAGAGATCACTGAAAAGTTATGGTCCATGCTCGATCTAAATCTACAGATGATCCGTTCTCAAGCTTGAATATGTTCTCCCATATCCATCTCATAAATGGAGCTGATAATCTTTTCAATAGAAATCTCCTTAATGGAAATATCAAGGATCTCTACCTTTTCGCTAAGAATATGCAGAAACTCGCCCATTTTACATTGCCCGGTATCGATCATTAATTCCACTTCGTAATCCGATATTCTTTCCGATAGCAGAGTCCCGGGCAGATCAATTTCACCAATCGTTGTGGCAGCAGAAAGCCTGACTACCTTTTTCGCACCCAGATGAAGTCGAAGTTCAGAGAACTTATCGTCATATACTTTTTTACCTTGATGAATAATAAGTACTCTTTGAACCAAACGTTCCACATCTTCCAAGTCATGTGTCGTTAGAATAAATGTGGTGCCTTCCCGATTCATTTGTTTAATGAATTCTCTAATTCTTTGTTTAGCTATAACATCCAGCCCGATCGTCGGCTCATCTAAAAAAACTACAGGCGGTGAATGAAGCATCGCCATAATAAACTCGCATTTCATTCGTTCTCCCAGTGAAAGGGTGCGCGTGGGCTTAGTGATAATATCGCCGATCTCAAACATGTTAACAAATCGATCTAGTCTTGTACGAAAGTCGTTTGTAGGAATATCATAAATTTCCTTGTTCATATAAAAGCTATCCAAAGGGGGAATATCCCATATTAATTGCGATTTCTGTCCAAATAAGACCCCGATTTGTTTAACATATTGATTTTTCTGCTTATGAGGGTTGTATCCTAGAACATTTATTTCTCCCGATGTAGGGTAGAGAACGCCTGTCAGCATTTTAATAGTCGTAGATTTCCCCGCACCATTTGGACCCAGAATGCCAATGATTTCTCCTTTTCCAACATTGAAAGAAAGATCCTCTACAGAGGTAATAATCGATTTTTCACGGTGAAACAGACTTTTAAATACACTTTTTGCATCCTGTCCACGGTGATACGTTTCATATTGCTTAGTTAAGTTCTTGACGGTAATAATGTCCACTGTAATTCTCCTTCATACAAATTCATCCCCCGGCACTTTTGTAACTACGAAGCATGTAGGTATAGAGCCAAATTCCGAAGGCAGCAAATAACACACACGGGATAATCGCTATAAAGAAATAGGCTTCCCATCGTCCAATAAGTGTAGAGGCTGGAAAGTAAGCAATCATCGAAACCGGAAACAGAAAAGAACTCACGGCTACGACTGCTTTTGGAAAAATCGTTCCTGGATATCGTCCAAAAGACTTAATACTCTCAAACATCTCCGGCAAGCGGGAATTCGCCACCCATTTGAAGGAAATCGCTGCCACAATAAGTGCCACCCCAAACATGACCAGCAGCCCTGCTCCAAACAACAACAGGAATAACAACCAGGAGCTGAACGTCACCTCTTCAATTCCGCTAAGTGCGTAGACGAACATGACTAGGCCACCCCCTAAAAGCCCGATGCTTTCGAATTCAAAAGATCTAGCCAATAGTAAAAATAAGCTCGAGGTAGGTTTAATTAATACCACTTCCAGCGTTCCCTCCACCACATGGGACATCGTATTCCACATAATACCGTTAAAAAAAATCCCGGCACAAGCCGTAGATAAAATAAAAACAGATTGAATTAACAGCGCCTCTTTAAAGGTCCATCCTGCAAATGAAGCATTCGAATTGTAAATAAACACCGTGACCAAGGGAAACAAGACGTTCCCTATGAGCATAATCAGACTATTGAGTATAAAATTAACACGATAAGTGATCGCAGAAGCAATATTCGCCTTCATACAAGTTTTATAGATCAGATACATACGTTTCATGCGCCCACCCCCGTAAAATGCTTGAGCGAGACCGCATACAGCCCTCGGCAGATAACTCCGGCAATCATAACGGCTATAAGCTGCAGCAACAAAACTTGAGGAATGGGTAAGGTTATATCCGCTAAAGTATAACTACCCGTATAGACCATTGCTGGAAGAAAGGTCGTATACTGAACCGGTAAGAAAAAGGACGCCATTTGTAAGGATTTTGGAAAAAAGACTAATGGAATCAGCGATCCTGAGAATATTCCCTCGCAAAGACTAAAAAAGTTACGAATACTAGAGGACTGTACCATCCAAAAGGCGACCATTCCAATACTATAATGGATAAAAAAATTCATCATAAAAGCCATTGCTATCGAAAGAATTGCATAAAGTAAATTTGCAGGCAAAACATCAATATGAAAAATAAAAAAGAAAATCATAAAGCAGGGTATAAATTCAAATAGAAGTCCAAGTACCCTATGCCCCGCCTTCTGAGACAACGCATAGAACATATGATTCATCGGTCTTAAAGAGAACGTAATGAACTTCCCCGTGCGGATAAGCATTTGTAAATTCCAATCGGCAAAATCCATGGTCAAATAGTTAATCAGCATCGTTGCACAAAAATAAGAGAGCATATGGGAAAGCGACATTCCGTTAATAGAAGATTCCCCACTATAAACAGCGCTCCATATATAATACTGCACCAAAAAATACACAGGACCTACAAAAATAGAAACCATCGAATGCGTCCTGTACGCACTCCATTCCTTATAAGTAACAAAAGCAACCGCTCTCATAAGGCGAAAGCGGTGCTTTATCATCTCAAACATAAGTCACATCCTGCCTATCTGTAGATATTTCATAAAAAATAGCAAACTTCTTATTCGAGTCCGGACCAGATCACATTATGTGTGCCAAAAACGCCTCTACCATCCCATACCCCTTTATGCCAAGGGAGATACCAAGCGGCAACCATCTTTTCTATAGGGTCAATGAACAAGGCACATGCTCCTGCCCCTTCGTGAAAATAAGTGCCTTCAGAGTAAGAAGTACTTACATTAAATCGAAGGTCCGGCCCAAGTCCGTATGGACGATCCGATCCTCCATCTCCCCATGCGTAGTTTGGAATTTTCTCAGTATTGAACCGCTTGGTCATTCTTTGAACAGCCATACGACTTAAGATATGACCACCTTCGTATTCCCCTTGGTTAAGCAACATGATTCCGAACTTTTGTATATCAGTAACTGTTGAATATAAACCCCCACCAGTTCCGGGAAGCTTGATTTCTTCTTCAGACCTTTGTTCCTCATCCGTAAATTCCCCGTTTTTCAGCTTCTGAAGATATTCCTTGGCCCCTTCCGAACGAATGGCGATCCTACTCGCTTTCTCTGGCGGTATAACAAAGAAGGTATCTTTCATGCCTAACGGTTTTACAATGTTGTCCATTATGTATTCTTCTGCAAAAACACCCGTTATTTTCTCGATAATTGCACCCAAGATCACATATCCGAACGATGAATACATCCATTGCGTCCCTACTGGAAAATGAAGCCCATAGGAAAGTCCAGCTTGAATCCAGTTTTCTTTTCCAACCTCAGATTCATAAATATACCACCAAGCACTTTTATAGTAAGTATCACTTATAGTGCCATGATCAGGTGCAATGCCGGAGGTATGAGTCAGTAAATGGGCAATTGTAATCGGCTTAAAAGGATCCGCATCAAACTCCGGTAGAATAGAACTAACAGGCTGCCCCATAAAAATCTTACCATTATCCGCAAGCTGCCAGATCGCCGTCGCCGTAAACAGCTTTGTAATTGAAGCAATACGGAAAATTGTATCCGTTTTCATTTCTTGGGTGCTATCTTCTTCGTAACTGAAACGTCCCCCGGCACCATTAGCAAATATTTTTCCATAACGACTTAGAGAATAGATATAACCATCAGCTACTTTCTTATCACAGAGATCCCCATAAAAATGATTAAGTGCCTCTAAGCGGTCCTCCCTGTAATTCACTTCGTGCAGCTTACTAAGCTCTGTGGATGATAACATTGTTCACACTCCCCTAATATTAAATAAAAACGAAATTAATTCTCATAAATGTAAATATACACCTAACTCATAATACCTTGTCAATGTAATAGTTACAACATGATATTTCACGTACTTATAAATTAATTCAGTTTATTAATTACATAAATAGCATGCGCTAAAATCCTAATAAATGGAAGGTCAATTAAGTATTTAACTATTTTTTACTGATCTCACTTCAGGTAGCCACTGTCAAGAATCGAGCAAAAAGCGCTGCTCTACTGAACAGCGCTTTTTACTCGATATGAAATGCCTTTATTATTCTAGTTCGGCCGGCTTTACAATGGCTGTACCTTTGTTATTCTTTGAATATTTAGCTTCAATTTTCGTGGTGTATGTATCTTTTTCACCGTCACTGGTCAGCACATAACTCAGATCGACTGTCAGCTTTTCCGTTTGCCAGGTCTTAGTATTGACGAACAATTTCCAAGTTACGCTTTTCGGTTGAACGCTCTCACCATCCCAGAGATTCTCCTGGTCATAGAGTGCGATTATTCCCTTAGCTGCTGTCGGATCAGTTATCGTGAACTGTAGGACCGTCTGTGCGCCAACATTGTTGACTTTCATCGATTTTTTATAACTTTTGACCGAATCAAGCATGGAAACAGGATCATATTGACCTTTCGAGTAAAAAGCATCCCACTCCACCTTCTCCAGTCCAAGCCAATACTGTGCATTGGGATCGATGGGCTCCCCGTCATCGTCGTAACCCTCGTCTTCAGATTCATCGATAAGCTCACTTCCGTCTACAAGATAGTAATACTCCTTGTCATTGGCATACAGGCTGTAAGATGTTTTTAAAAGACTGCTATCGACGGTGCCTGCTGCGGCAAAATTCGGCAGACGGTTGATATCCAGCTTCAGTGTGTTGGTGTTGCTAATACGCACCCCTCCGCTTTGAATATCCTGTTTTTTGGTCACATCTAAGTGAAAATTCTTTAGTGCTTTGGAGGCTGCCGTTACTTTGCTGATCATTTGATCCGCAGTGACTGCTGCTGACGTAGCTGCAGACACAACTTCAGGATTAGACATCCATCCGATTGTTCCGGACAGCAATAAAGCACCCGCTGCCAACCCTGTACCTATTGTTTTAAAAAAACTCTTCATGTACTTCCCCTTTCAGCCCCTTGCGATAATGTAACACCGTATAGGTCGGAATAATAAAAACAGCTCGAAATAGACTACACGTCCTTCAGAACTATCCATAAGACATCCCTATGGCGGCTTAGCGATCATTTCCTTCTGTAGAAAGGCTTTTGTCCCTTTGCCAATTTTAGCATGGTCATATTTACCTGTAAACGACTTATCTTCCATTTATCTTCACAATAAAGGTATCAGTTTAATTTTAATTCAAATTGCTGTTTTCTCTTTCATCAAAGTACTGGTCTAGGCTGGTGTCAGTATTATAAGTCCAATGACCCTTAACATATTTCAAGTAAATAAGAGCTTCGTATTTATCATTGTCTACCCCTTCATTGTATGTAACATCGCTCCAATCGAGTTTCCCTTGGACGACAGCTTCCTTTTCTCCTAGGTAAACGACTCGTTCGTCGGTTAGCAAGTACCTCGATTCAGAATTGGCAAAGTGCCCCTTCATCATACTTTCCCATGTCACCGAACTGAACACAACAGCATTCCATTCTTTAATAATCGAGGGGTCTGTATATTGGGTAGTAAGATCAAGATTTTCGGAGTTATACGCATTGTAATAGGTTCTTAGATCTGCCAATACGGCATCCTGCTCGGTTTGATGATTCTCCATAATAGCCGCAGCTTTCTTATCAATATCTGCAGGAAGCTCCATACGATTAAAAATCAAGCTATCATTCGCGATCTTCCACTGTCCTCGTTCATATCGAATATCGAAAAGATACACAGCTTCTCGATTCAATTCTTCTGTGTTCTTAATGTAAGTTACTTGAAGATTCGCTTCACTAGCAGAAGTGTATTCAATCCGATCTATTGTCACTTTGAAGTCTTTAACTGTGATTTCACTGATTGGTTGATTAGCTTCATAATCATATTCTAGATTCATATAACCTAATTTAAGATTATCAGATGTTAATAAACGGGGACTAAACGTTTCGTAGTATTTCGTAAGTAGTTCTTGAATAGCAGCGTCCTGACCCTCTCCGTACGGTTTCAAGCTCACGGATAGCTTAGATTGATCATAACTAACCGAATATTTCGCTAAGTTACTAACCAAACGAAGAGGAATATACACTTGTCCATTAAGGACAGGAATCTCTTTATCCAAATAATAAGTCACTCCGTCGTAGTAGATGATAGCCTCACCAGCCCAGAATTCGATTTCAGCACCTCTTATGACCCCTGAGATTTTACGAGTATCGGGATCAAATGATACCTTATAACCCATGGCGGAGAAAAATTGGCGATACGGCACGTACATAACACCAGACTTTAAGATCGGATGAACGCCAGCAACCTTTACATTATTCACAAACAACTGAATAGATTTGTCAGCAGACGCTGTCCCTATAACAAGCGGTGTAGTCATTATCAAGCAAAAGCTCAGTAAAAGAACCGCAAACTTTCTAACCATTTAACACATCCTATTCTCAATAATGGCGTAATTTGTTCTACCTGTTTAATTCAACTTCTTCTATATTTCCGTCCCATTCAATGATGACTTTTTTATGAAAGGAAGTGTTTCTATAAATACTATTGAACCTGATTAGCTAAGTCTACTAGATCGGAATCATCCAGTTTGTAATCACCTAACAGATCAAGATTTCCGTTGATATAATAAACAAAGCGGGCCAAGAAACCATCTTTGCTCTCCCACCAAATAGATTGACTGGCCTCATCCTCATCGTAATAAGCCTGTTTTCCGTTTTTTAGTGTATAAGGTTGTTTACCTTGTTCAGATACTTTCTCTGGATCATTTATAACCTTACTTAGAATCAACCTAATTTCCTGTGTGGTCTGCTTGTTTTTATAATGAAAGATATATTGTTGGAGTATATATGGATTATCAAGTTCTATCTTCGTACGAACTTCATTCACTTCAAATGGAAATCTAAACGGCTCAGCGAAATCATAATTCATCGATAAAACCCTATCTTGATTACTACCGCTGCATCCACTTATTAAAATAATCAATATTAATAAAACATAAGAAAAAACACTCTTCATCTCTTCCCTCCTTCGTATTACATAACAAGTAAAAGGTAGCAAATTAATTGGGTACACATACATCAATTCACCTAAGGATATATCAACCAAATATTGGAATTAACATCTATTATATCAAACAAGTATAGAGATTAAAGGAGAATATGAAATTAGCAAACCAAAGAGTACTAGATTGAATTACCTTCACAACAGAAAAAAGCATAAAACAGACTCCAGTCCGCTTTATGCTTTGCACCTAAACATATTTTACAAATCCAAAAAATCTTAGGATAAACAATATTTTACGAGCGCATCACGCACACCATGCTCGTTGTTCGAACCCGTTACAGCATTCGCTGCCGCTTTTACCTCTACAGGAGAATTATCCATCGCCACACCCATCCCTGCGTAAGTAAGCATAGAAATGTCATTAAAATAATTACCGATGGAGAGAACTTCTTCCTGCGGTATTCCCAGCTTCACAGCAAGATTTTTTAAAGCGTTACCTTTAGAGGATTCCGGATGCATCAAATCAACGAAAAATTCACCACTCCGCAAAATGTTGTATTCAGGGGTCCAAGTACGCCATTCACGCTCAGCTTCGTCAAGGATTTCTGGCTGTGTAAATACGGTAAACTTAACAACCGGCTCACGGAAATCTTCCCAGGCTGGCAGTGTTGCTGGCACAATACGAAAGTGCTCATACATATAATTAGCTTCTTTTGTCAGGTTCTCTACATTATCAACGTACATATCAAAAGCAGTATTCACATCATAATGAATATTGTGTTTACGGCAATAGTCAATATAGGGGTCAAGACCACGTGCATCCATACCGTATTGGTGCAGTACTTCTCGATCTTTCACACGTACCGTTGCGGCCCCGTTGTGACCTAGTACGTAACCAGACAGCCCCATTTCCTCCATGAAAGGAATCGAGTTCTGCGGACTGCGTCCCGTACACAATACGATTTGACCGCCAAGGCGTGTAACCTCAGCAATAGCTTCTTTATTCTCAGAGCTTAAGTGGTGATCATCATTTAATAGCGTACCGTCCACATCTAGTGCAATCAGTTTGTATCTCATACTCCACCATCCTTGTCTTTCTTTTTCTATATTATTCTTTAGATGATTCTGCGCCTAAGAGTGCCAGTTCCTCTGACGTCAGTTCCCGACAAGCTCCAAGCGGCAGACTTTCATCCAGCTTCAATTCTCCCATAGATACACGTTTCAGAAAAGTGACTTTTTTGCCTACCGCCTGAAACATACGCTTCACCTGATGAAATTTCCCCTCAGTGATGATAAGTGAAATATGAGAAATCACTTTGCTGCCGCGCTCTCTTCCAAGAATGGTTAAGTGTGCAGGTAAAGTAACGTAGCCATCTTCCAGCTCCACCCCTGCTGCAAAAGCCGCGACATCATCCGCGTCTACATCGCCCTCGATGGTTGCCTCGTACGTTTTCGGGACATGCTTACGTGGCGACAGCAATTCATGGGCAAGCTTCCCATCATTAGTGATCAGAAGCAGTCCCACAGTATCCTTATCTAGCCTTCCTACAGGAAACGGTTCAAACTGTGCATATTCATGCTTTAAAAGATCCAAAACTGTCCGATCCCGCTTGTCCTCCGTAGCTGACAGGACACCCGGGGGTTTGTTCATCATAAGATATATGAATTCACGGTAGGTAACAACCTCTCCCCCTACCTCTATTTTATCGGCATAAGGATCCACATGGTACCCACTATCTTTTACCACTGTCCCGTTCACCAATATTAAGCCTTGTTTAGCTTGTTTACGGATATCACTGCGCGACCCCACTCCAATATGGGACAATACTTTATCTAATCGTTGTTTTTTGGCGGGCTTACCTGATTGGCTCATTGTTACATCCACCTCCAGCCTGCGGGATATTCGTTCTTGAGTATGCCATCCTGCCATTTCCCCCAGCCTGCGCTATAACCGTCAATGCAGACCAGAACGTATCCTTTTTGGGCACTTCCTATTCTAATAGAGAGACGTTCTTGAGCAATCGACAACGTCTCTCCTTTAAGATAGGAAATAGCTTCATGATTCGTACTGGAGAGTGAGACACTTCGGCAGCTTTCTCCCGGATGTAAAGCTGTAGCCATCGGATGACCTGGAATAAATCTGCCGTTACGGATTTGTCCTACATACCATCCCGGACGAATCGTCTTTAATCCATTTAGTCTTTCCTTAGGAAGCGGAGAAATGTACAAATGATCCCCGAACAGAACAGGATATCCTTGGGGTTCCCAGCCAAGCTGATCTCGTACAAAACTCCCATACGCAGCCAGAGCCTGCTCGTCACCTGAAACTTGCCGACCACGGTCAGCGCCACCAGTAGCTTTGTGAGAGGGTTTCCCTTCTTTCCCCCGTCTTCCTTCTGATTTATTGGATGATTTAACATGTGCTGCATTTTTGGGAGTAGTAGTTCTTGCTCTTGCAGATTCGTTTAACTTGACCTCTAAGTGATCACGTTCCTCCATTGAGCGCTTAGTTCCCCCATGTTGCAATACAGCCATGAAATGTCCTTCGCCTTTCACCTTATGCGGCCACAGTCTTGCTGTTCCTGAGAGTTCTCCGTAACCAGGAGCGAATGAGCCAGTACCACCTACCGTTACCACTGAGAACTGTGGATGTTCAGAAATAAACTCCGCTATAATTTCCTCATTTTCTTCTGTGGCAAAGGTACAGGTGGAATAGACAAGTGTACCTCCCGGTGCCAATGCTGTTGCAGCAGAACGTAAAATATCCCGCTGCATGGAAGCATATTTGGCAGGTGTACCTGAATCCCACTGCTTCACCATGTCTTCATCTTTACGGAACATCCCTTCACCAGAGCAGGGAGCATCAATCAAGATTTTGTCAAAAAATAATGGAAATGCAGCCGCGATATGATCTGGGCTTTCGTTCAGTACAACACCATTACGCACTCCATACAGCTCCAGATTTTTGGCTAGGGCTTTAGTCCGTTCCGGATGAAGATCATTACTAACCAGCAATCCTTCCCCTAACAGCTTGGCCGAAATCTGAGTAGATTTCCCCCCAGGTGCGGCACATAAATCAAGTACACGATCACCCGGCTCTACATTAAGTAATTCTACAGGTGCCATCGCACTTGGCTCTTGAATGTAATACAATCCTGCGTGGTAGTGAGGATGTTTGCCTGGTCTAGCCCCATTCTCTGTATAAAATCCAGTCGGACACCAAGGAATAGGTTCCAATCCTAAAGTAGAAAGAGCTTTTAAACTCTCCACGGAAATTTTCAATGTGTTAACACGGACGCCTCCGTAAGGAGTTTCCTTATAAGAATCCGCAAATTGATTATAATCTGTTCCCAGCATGTCCATCATACGTTCGCTGAAAGAACTAGGCAATTGTGCCGCCATGATGCCGTCCTCCTGATAGTATTGCAAAAATTTAGGTGTTTAAAGATTCAAGGAACACCCTTACGGGTGTCCCTTATACAATACTCATATATAGAGGATCTTTTACTTACGATGAAAGGATGTCGGTCTCTGAGGACCACGTCGTTGAGGGTTATTCGGTGTGATAGCTACAGCTGCAGTCTCCACTTGGTCGGCTAGACTTGGATCAATAATCTCTATGGTTAGATCGTAATAAGAAAATGGCCGCTCATCATATGATGCTAAGCGTCGAACATAATCTTTCACTTCTTCCACGAGTTTCGCCAGATTAATACCGAGTGTCACCGCTGGATATTCTTCCAGTTTGGAAGAAGCACCACTCAGCATAATAGCTGCACCTCGAACATTCTGATTGCGAAAATGGTATAACCCTACCGCTACTTGGAGAAGTGCTTTGTACAAAGGATTTCGGTCCTGGGCAAGCCACAGTTCTTCGAGCACCTCGTGACATTCAAAATAATCCCTGTCACGATTAAAGTACACTAGGTATTCCAAGTACAATGGTTCATAAGCCATCCGGTAAACTATCCTTTTTAGCTGCGGAAAGAAGTCCCCGTACATGATCCAGAAGCTCCTTCATTGCTTCCATATCCTGAACCTGCCATATTTCGTTAAAGCGAGCCTGCGTATCTATTGCTTCATTCACCAAATGATAGAAATACAATTGATGAATGGCCTTGAGAATCTGAGTGGTCATATTCGAATTTTCCTCGAATGTCTTCTGTGCTTCCAGAATCTCTTCCCGAATACTGGACATTTCGCTGTCGAGGATCGATGCTGCTTCAGCTGCTGTTTTTAGTCGAACACGCATTTCATCGGGTAGACTTTCCCGATATTTATAATTCAGGGAATGCTCTATGGTTGCCCAGAAATTCATAGCTAGCGTACGAATTTGGATCTCCGCGAGCACAATTTTCTGGCCAAGCGCTGTCTGCACAGGATATTTAATAATCATATGGAAGCTGCGGTAGCCGCTCTCTTTATAATTAGTGATGTAATCCTTCTCATAGAGTACTTCAAGATCCTTACGGGCCCGGATATATTCGGCCACTCTGCGGATATCCTCCACGAATTGGCACATGATCCGAATTCCTGCAATATCTTCAATCCCCGTCTCCAGATCTTCCATCTTCACATTCAGCCGTTTAGCCTTTTCCAGAATGCTTGACAGCCGCTTTACACGACCAGTTACGAATTCTATCGGCGTGTATTCCTCTCTTTTCTTCAACTCCGAACGCATTGTTTTGAATTTAACTTTCAATTCTTCCACAGTCTGTTCATATGGAAGCAAAAAAGTTCCCCAGTCCCTGCCGTCCATCGCCTTCGTCCTCCTGTCCTTTCGTCTCCTTCAGTGATGATCAGCGCCCACTGCTTCAGAGATATGACTGAATCCATCCCGCCGTAAGAGCTGCCGTAATCCGGCATGCAATTTGCGGTTAACCTCCGGTCCTTCGTAGATGAGAGCTGTATAAATTTCTACCAGACTCGCACCTGCTCTTATCTTGTCATACGCATCCTGACTGGTGAAAATGCCGCCTGATCCAATAATCGGCATCTTCCCTTCCGTCTGGCGATAAATACTGCGAATGATCTCCGTTGAGCGGTCGCGTAGCGGCTTACCGCTTAAGCCCCCCGTCTCATTAGCCTTTTCATGACTAAGTCCATCACGGTTCAATGTAGTATTCGTAGCAATAATACCATCCATACCAGCTTCTGTCAGTGTCTGAACCATATATTCAAGCTCTTCGTCACTTACGTCTGGTGCTATCTTAACCAACAAACTTTTAGTAATACCGGTGGCTTTACGCTGAATCTCCATCTCTTCCTTCACTTGTGCTAACAGGAACGCTAATTCACTGCCATGCTGGAGACTGCGCAGACCAGGTGTATTCGGCGAGCTGATATTGACCACAAAAAAATCACCGTACGGATAAAGCGTACGGATGCATTGACGATAGTCTTCATGAGCCGCTTCATTACTAGTTATCTTATTCCGGCCAATATTAACTGCTATCGGAATTCTCCGATTCTTTAATTTCTTCAGGCGCTGTGCCATAGCATCAGCTCCTTCGTTATTAAATCCCATTCGATTAATCAGCGCTTCATCCGAAGGAAGACGGAACAAACGCGGGCTATCATTACCCGGTTGACCCTTAGGGGTAACCGTGCCCACTTCCATAAATCCGAACCCGATCGAAGAGAATCCAACTACCGCTTCGGCATTTTTATCCAAGCCTGCTGCAAGTCCAACCGGGGTCGGAAAATGCTGGCCGAACAGATCAACGGCTAAATCCGCCGTTTCAGGAACTCCGTACATTAAACGCAGCGCAGCGCTTCCGCCTGGCACTGATGACGATTTATCCAATCCACCTATGACGAGATGGTGAGCCTTCTCGGGATCAATCTTAAAGAAAATTGGTTTACCAAAATTACGATACAACACCGTTCTCGCTCCTTAAGGGGTACTTCACAAATCCACGTGTCTACCCGTTTCTGTAGGTTTCTTCTTAATTTTAGCCTTTTCTTGAACAAAAGAAAAGTATTTTACAGTGCGAGTATGTAGAGTACATGACGCTGAGTATAGTAATTTTCTTGTAAACGCATTACAATATAGGTGTATTCAGCGATTAAGAGAGAAAGAAGGTATGCCCAGTATGTCAACTAAACGTAAACCACCAACTTTGCAGCAAAAGAAAGAAGAAGTTAACCGTAAAGCGCTAATGTGGATTGGCGTCAGTTTAACTTTACTAATTCTTCTAATCATCGTTCTGTTTATCGTTGCAGGAAACTAATTCAGCCAGTGGTATACTTTGTGGGGGTTGGTCTGATCATGCTTAGCAGTAGAGCTGAAGCGTTTAGCCGGCACAATCTGCTTTTCAGGCAGAACCCCTTTACTAATCACTACTTTTGTACCTTTAGGAATCAGCGCGAATAGCTCCTCCACATCTTCTCGCCCCATACGAATACATCCAAGTGATTCATCCTTGCCGACACTGTCAGGCTCATTCGTGCCATGAATCGCATAATTACTATCTGAAAGCTGAAGCCCTCTGCTACCAAAATCCCCATCATCTCGTCCATTCGGATTCACTACTTTATCTGTAATGAAGAATTCACCCTCCGGTGTCTTATCTCCGCCAAGCCCTACTGCATAATTCCGTAAAATAATAGAACCGCTGACAACGGCCAATCGGTGGTTTTGTTTATCTACAATGACTCTTAGCGGCTGATCAAAAAAAGGAATATCACTCGCAACACTTCCACTTTCACTTAATGCTGTCGGTATACTCCTTACACCCTCGTTAGTTGAGCTTGAAGGCTCCGCAGTGGCTTCTGTCGCTCCCTGTGTCACCTTAGTCTTAGCTACCGCTTTAAGAGGGTCGAATTCCCGCTGCATGACGGTTGTCGTCCCACCAATCCAGTTCTCAGGAAAAGTTCCTGTTAATTCCGATAAAGTAGCAGGAAGCTTACCTTTATCATTCTGATAAGACCGCATTGCACTCCATAGTGTGGCAATTTCCTCTTGGTCACTCTGCCACTCTGCTGCATCCTTGGCAAGCTCACCTTGCTCAGGCGGCTCACATGCACATGCCTTAGGATCGTAAGACTGATACACCATCCGTCCCTTTCCATTCTTTTGCAGCGTGAAATTTAGTGGAAGCTTTTCTTTCCATAGCAGCCATTTGCCCTCTCGCTCCATCCCTAATGCAGCAGCTTGAAAAGGTTCTTTACGGATTAGCATTTTCGCCATTACTTTTCCTTGCGAAGCCGCGCCTTTATTCTCTTGCGCCGTATACATCATTTTTCCCGCCTTGATAACAAGCTCTTGGACAGCGTCTTTTTGATCAGGCAGATCTTTGACTTCTGAAACAGACGCATCTTGAAGCACTTCATGATCTCCTGTAACACCAATACCCGGAGCCACTGCTGAAGGTACCATTAACAATATAAGAAGCATTAGCACCAATGATATGTATCTCAATCTTTGTTGACCGCGCTCACGCTGGCGACTCACCTGCAGCAATCCATCTTCGTATTCGCGCAGCATTTCAGCAGGTACCTTACTATGCTCGAAAGCCTCATACACTTCACCAGCCTGATTGAAGCAATAGTTGGCTTTTCCTTGTTGACCATTCTTATAGTATTCCTTCCCCAGCAAGTACCATGCCATCTTGTTATCCGGGTGCATCTGTACATATGCTTTGAGGTGCTGTGAGTTCTTCATCGGAACCTCCGAGTATTTATAATTCCTACCTTATTAATATCGGTCAGACATAGCAAAAAAGACATCCCTAGCTGAACAAAAAGTTCAAAGGAGATGTCTTTATGTTGTGTCGTACGTTACTCTTTATCGAGTAATTAACCTTCTTTGTTAAAAGGTTCGTCCGCAATTTTAATGGAGTCGGTTGGGCAACCGTCACAGGAATCTTGGAGATCATCAAACAAATCATCCGGAATCGCTGTCACACCGTGGTTTCCGTCATTTTCATAAATAACTTCCGCCAAACCTTCATCATCGTAATCAAAAATATCAGGAGCCGTCGCGCCACATGCACCGCAAGCGATACAAGTGTCTTTTTCGACCCAAGTGTACTTAGCCATTTTTTCTCTGCCTCCCGTTGAGCAATACTGCGCTGTTGAACCAGCGTCTTATTTTTCTCATATTAATATAAAAAGAATACAATTTCAATTGATTTTCAATACGTTTGCATTTCTGACGCAATCTACGGCATATATTTTGACACGTCAAAGAACGTTCTTGTCACTCATTATCCGGCTCAACAGATAGCAGGTTATCCTTTTGCAGCGAGGTACCACGTTCTTTATGATTACGAAGTCTTGCTGAATGAGCATCGCTTAACATCCCGGCGGTCAAAACTGCATTTTCACCAAATTTATTGCGCAGCATATCCATCGCCTTGGTCAGTGATTCTTTCTTTGGCTGACGTTCGTAATCGAACAAATCCAGTTGAATTGCAGATTCCTCTTTAGCGATCAATCCTTGCAATGTCACACCAAGCAGTCGAACTGGCTTCTCACCATTCCAATGTCGAACATAGAGATCACAAACAGACTTGTAGATATCTTCACCACTCTCTGAAGGTGCCTCAAGCTGACGCGAGCGAGTAATTGTCTTCATATCTGGCGTTCGAATGGTAAGCTGAACACCCGAAGCAACAAGCCCCTGCTTACGCAAGCGCCGGGCTACCTGATCACTTAAATTCAGCAAAATGGGTCGTACCTCAGCAAGGCCAACGACATCCCGCGGCAGTGTGGTGGTGTGTCCGATCGACTTACTTTGCTCTCGCTCAGGATTTACTATCCCATGATCGATGCCGTTCCCTGCACGCTTTAGCCATGAGCCCATAACTCCAAAATTCTCAACCAGCATTTTCTCATCAGCTGCTGCTAATTGACCAATACTGTAAATACCCAGCTTTCGAAGCTTTTCTGCTGTTTTTCCACCTATACCGAACATTTCATTACATGGCTTGTCCCATAAAATCTTAGGAACATCGCGAAGCCGCAGTACCGATATCCCATTTGGTTTTTTTAAATCGGAGGCCATCTTCGCCAGCAGCTTATTTGGGGCAATACCAATAGAGCACGGCAAACCCAATTCTTCCATTATACGTCGTTGGATAGTTTCCGCAATTTCCATAGGAGTACCGAATTGCCTGGAGCCCGTGATATCTAAGTAACATTCATCTATCGACACTGCTTCCAATAAAGGTGTATAGCTATAGGCAATCTGCATAAAAGCATTAGAATATTTCCGGTATAAATGGAAGTCCGGCTTAATAACGATAAGCGATGGACAAATCCGAAGTGCCTTTTGTACCTGCATACCCGTCGAGATCCCCAATCTGCGGGCGACATACGAACAAGTAACAATGATCCCTTTCCGTAATTCAACACTACCTGCAACTGCAGTAGCCTTACCTCTGAATTGGTCCGGGTCCTCTGCCTCATGCACCGAGCAATAAAAAGCATTCATATCCACATGCAGGATGACCCTGCCACTCGTTGGATAATACTGATCAACATTCTGCACAATATCTACCTTCTTATCCTCAGGGTCTCTATTGTCCAATTTAGAATACCTCTCCGCTGCGGTTAGGTCAACTTTAGTAGCTGTAAAGTTCTTTGTTACATTCCCGCGTAAAAATGCTATAATATATAAATTCATTTCCCTTGCCAATGCTTCCGATGTGAGTTTTGCACGAAGTGAATCCGGAAGACGAAGCTTACAAAACTTTTAGGAGGACACTCATGTCTAAGTCCATCTCCATCTTCGATACAACATTACGCGACGGCACCCAAGGTGAAGGTATCAGTCTGTCGGCTGACGACAAGCTGAAGATTGCCAAGAAGCTCGATGATCTGGGTGTGCACTATATTGAAGGTGGCATCCCGGGAAGCAACAATAAAGACATTGAATTTTTTAAAAGAGTCAAGGAGCTTCATTTGAACGCTAAAATTACAGCGTTCGGCAGCACTCGGCGGAAGAATTCCTTGGCCGAACACGATGACAATTTAAAACGTATGATTGATGCAGGGGTTCCTGCTGCTACACTCGTCGGAAAATCTTGGGATTTTCATGTACACACTGCATTACAAACTACACTTGAGGAGAATCTCGCCATGATTGGCGACTCCATATCCTACTTGAAACGCCAAGGCCTTGAAGTGATTTTTGATGCCGAGCATTTCTTTGACGGGTACAAGAACAACCCTGAATATGCAGCAGCCGTTCTGTCCAAAGCCCGGGAAGCCGGAGCAGATTGGCTTGTGATGTGCGATACCAACGGTGGAACATTACCATTTGAAATTCATGAGACCGTTACAACTCTGAGTCAACAACTCCCAGGAGCGAATTTCGGAATTCACACTCACAATGACTGTGAGTTGGCGGTAGCTAATACCCTTAGCGCCATCGGAGCTGGAGCACGGCAAGTTCAAGGCACCATCAATGGGTACGGTGAACGTTGCGGCAATGCCAATCTATGTTCTATCATCCCTACCCTTCAGCTCAAAATGGGATACCACTGTATTCCTGGTGATTCATTACCACAGTTAACGAACACAGCACGCTACATCAGTGAAGTAGCCAATGTTAATATGCCGGTAAACCAGCCATACGTTGGAAATGCAGCCTTCGCACACAAAGGTGGAATCCATGTCTCCGCCATCATGCGCGATTCACGGACCTATGAGCACATCGCTCCTGAGCTTGTCGGCAACAAGCAACGCGTCCTGGTCTCTGAACTGGCTGGACAGAGCAACGTGCTCTCCAAAGCGCAGGATATGGGTTTAAATCTGGACCCAAGCAGTGAGCAAGCTCGCCGGGTGATCGAAAAGATCAAAACGATGGAACATCAAGGTTATCAATTTGAAGGTGCCGATGCGTCACTGGAGCTTCTTCTTCGGGAAGCTACCGGTGAGATGAACGAAACCTTCACTTTTGAATCCTTCAAGATGTTAGTCGAAAAAACCGCAGAGCATCCCGTAGTCTCTGAAGCCTTCGTGAAATTGAAAGTGGGCAATGAGAACCTCTATACCGCTGCTGAAGGTAACGGTCCGGTCAACGCACTCGACAACGCTCTTCGTAAAGCGCTGCAGACTTACTTCCCGCAGTTGAAAGATATGCATCTATCCGACTATAAAGTCCGTGTAATAGATGAACAGGATCAGACTGCGGCGAAGGTACGGGTATTGATTGAATCTAAGAACTTCACAGACACTTGGAGTACGGTTGGCGTCTCCAGTAACGTCATTGAAGCAAGCTGGGAAGCACTTGTTGACAGTATGCGTTACGCACTTCTGAATCAACTCTCGCTGGACAATGAAAATTCTGCAAGTAGTGAACCTAGAGGTCTGGTAAATCATTAATTCATATCGTTTATAAGCATTCATATGACGAAGAACCCCCTTCAACAGTCCAACTGTAATGAAGGGGGCCTTTTATAATTCTAGGTGCAGATCCTTTATGATTCGGTAAGCTTGATTATTTTCTTCTCCAGCTCTTCCGGACTAAGAATGCCCAAAATAATTTCTGAGATGACTCCATTCTTGTCAATAAGCACGTTGGTTGGAAATACAGCTCCGTTATATTTGCTATATACCTCATCTTTCACATCAAACATAACCGGGAACACAAGACCGTATTTCTTGATAAAACGTTCTGCATTAGGTTTATAATCCTGACTGCTCACATTAATACCGTAAATATCTAGAACATCCTTATACTTTTCCGCCATGGCATTAAGCTCAGGAGCTTCCTGCTTGCAGGGATCACACCAGGATGCCCAGAAGTTAACGAGGACCGCCTTCTCACGCGGACCGTTAACAGCATAGATAGTTCCGTCCGTTCCTTGGAGTGAAAATGTAGGCGCGAGCAGTCCAGCCCTAGGCCCAATTTTCATCGGTGGCTCATCTTGCTGTTCAAAAACAGCGACAGCCTTCGGCTCACGATTATGCCACACCGCAAACCCTGCTACGCATACAATAAGAATCACTATCGTGATATTTAATTTATTTACTGCTTTCATTGGGATCTGTTCCTTTTCAAATGGAATAGTTTTCTACTATTGTACCCTCATTAACTTCAATTTCAAACCATCCATTTTTTAGAGAAAAAGAAATATAAAAATTTTTGTATAGCAAGAAACTTGTACACATATTTTCATACAAAAAAGAGGGTTCCGTCAGCGACGAAACCCTAATGAAGAGAGAGGGGTGAACAAATGGCAACATTACAGGGAAATATTCAGCCTATAAGACTGAAACATTCCGTACAGCAAGCGCTGGGGAAGCACCTGCTGTCCAGTTATCCGCATGAAGCATGCGGAGTCCTGCTGGGTGCTGCCGCAGCGGGTGGCATGCTCATCGATACTTACGTACCTATGCGCAACGTAGCGCCAGACCCGCTGCACACATTTACTCCCCACCCTGAAGAGTGGATTCATGTCCTTTACAATGAGCCGACACTCATCGGTTTATTTCATTCCCATCCAAATTCAGAACCAATACCCTCGCTCGCTGATTATAAAGGATTAGCAGCACTAGGGCCTGAATTTAAAATCTACCTTATCGGTTCTCCCAGAACTAAAGATGGTTGCTCTCCAATTCTGAATGGATTTTATATTGAGCGGTATTCAAATGAACAAGGAACACCTGTCCCTGAATTAACTCAAGCCCCGCTTCACGTTCTACTCAAATAAGCATATAAATCACCTAAAGTATCTACTTGACCTCGCTCCGAAATTTCTCGAAGATAAGCCACCCACAGTTGGGCTGTCATTTTGGCATCTTCTAATGCATTGTGACGTCCACGAATCGGAATTTCATGGACATATAATAGCTCGTCGAGTGTATAGTTGCTACGCTGCGGCTCGAGCCAACGTGCAAGCATCATCGTATCCAGCACCCGGTGTGTAAGCTGAACTTTAGAAGTTTTCCATAACGCAGCATTAAGAAAAGCTTTATCATGAGAGCTTGCATGTGCCACCAGCACATTTTGCCCGACAAAGGACATAAAATTGTGAAGACCATCTATTAAGGAGGGGGCGGACCCAGTCATTTCTTCCGTTATCCCTGTTAACCTCGTAATATCATCTGGAATAGTCGTCTGACAATTCACCAAGGTATAAAAGCATTCATCTTCCTTAATATTCTCTCCAACAACCTTAATTGCACCAAACGACATAATTTCATCCCCATGCTGATGAGAGAATCCCGTCGTCTCTAAGTCAAATATAACAGTCTCAAGTTCTGACAGCGGGGTACGCAACACCTCAGGACGACGCTTTTCACGCATGAGTGATCGGATATAGGCCATTTGCTGTGCAGTCTGATGAGCCGTTTCTCCACCTTTCATCGAAGCGATCGCCGACGGCATTCCGCCTTGTCTCAGGTTATTCCAAAATCCCCCATTTTTGTTCGGCTCCCTCATGTTCGCCACCTTTCCGCTGAGCGGAGCTGACGCTGCAACGCCCGATGAAGACGTCTAACAAGCAGCAGACTTTCTCGCAGCTCAGACAACAGCTGCTTATTCTTCAGTTCACTTTCAGCAACATAATCACTGCTGATTAACAGTCCATCCTGGACACTAAATGGTGTGTTCACTCGCATCCGCATCGCCAGCAAGAAAGCTCGCCGAATATTATCCAAATGTTGATACTTGTGAAGCTTATCAAGGGCTTCAATTCGCTCTAAGGTCGAGTTAGCTTTAATTCCATGCAATAATGACAATCGTCTAACAATATTTACTAATGGAATATAGACCCCATACTTAATATCAAATCCACCTGCATAATCACCAAAGCGCTCTGTCAACACCTGTCCCAGCAGATTCAAAGTCGCTTTATGGCGGACTGTATTACGAAGAACGGCAACGGACAACTTTTCGTTGTCAACAAAGCCTTCATAAAAAGCCTCTTGCCACAGCGCTGATAACTCAGCACTTCCTGCAACATGGCGCATATCTGATGAAATGATAAGATACCGGATAGGCTCCCATTCCAATTGAGTTCTCCATTCCTTCAATTGCTCCATCCATTCAGATAAGGTCTTCCGCCACATCCCTTGGGAACACATGACCTTCCCTGCACATTTCTCATATCCTACCTCTTCAAGCAGATCGGATAATATCGTTCCAAAAAATTCAAAATATCTATTCTTCTCACCATCCGGCTCACCGTCAACGATCAGTCCATTATCCTGATCACTCCAAAGCGTAGCCTCCTGCCTCCCACTACTGCCAAACACAATAAAGGAATAAGCACAGGGAGGCGGGCCATAGCCCGCCTCTTTCATTTGCGCCTCACATATGAGTACCGCAGTCTGTGCAACAAGATCATGCATCGTATTCACACGAAACATCCATTCCTCAATTGGAATCACATTTAACTGTTCAAGAAGAATACTTTGGCAAGCAATTCGCCTCTCCTTAAGCTCCTGTGGCGAACCGGCTAAGACGATGGTCCTAAAGCTTTCATCATTATACTCATCTGTTAACTCCATCGAAGCCACACGGTCCGCCTCCCTGTCTGAGGATTAATATTATTGTTTAAGGGTTTTGGATTCCGATTCAGCGATTAATTTCATTTGTTCAGGGTATCCGTAAGTACCATGCTCACTGATATCCAGACCCATCAATTCTTCTTCTTCCGTAACACGAAGTCCGATCGTTACCTTCATTACATACAAGATGATGAAAGAAAGTACAGCTACGAAAGCAAAAGTTCCAACTACCCCCAGTACTTGAACACCCAGTTGGTGGAACCCGCCACCGTAGAACAATCCAGCTTCCCCTACCAAGCCGCCTTTAGTAATCAGCTCCGGTACAGCGAATAGACCTGTGGAAACCGCCCCCCACATTCCCGCAATACCATGTACAGAGAAAGCATAGATCGGATCGTCAAGCCCTGCACGTTCCAGCCATTGGGAAGTCATGAATGTGAACGCACCTGCTACCAATCCAATAATAATTGCTGCCCATGGTTCAACATAAGCGCATGCTCCAGTAATTGCAACCAGCGCAGCTAGAACACCATTCAGCATTGCAGGAATATCAGATTTACCAAAATACAACCAAGAAGCAATCAAAGCTGCCAATCCGCCTGCTGCTGCTGCGATATTCGTAGTTAATGCTACGTGACCAAAGAAACCTCCCATCGGGGACAAAGCACTACCTGGATTGAACCCGAACCAACCAAACCAGAGGATAATCACACCTAGTACAGTGAATACTTGGTTATGACCTGGAATAATGACCGGTTTACCATCTTTATTGAACTTGCCAAGTCGTGGCTTAAGCAATATGGTCGCTACTACCGCTGCAGTTGCACCTGTAAGATGGACAACCGTGGAACCCGCATAATCTTGCATTCCCAGCTCAGCCAACCAACCGCCACCCCATACCCAGTGCGCTACGACAGGATAAATTACGATTGAGAATAAAATTCCGAATATAATGTACACACTAATCTTTGCACGTTCTGCCATACCTCCAGATACGATAGCTAAGGAAACCGCTGCAAAGGCCATTTGGAACAAGAATTTAACATTTAAAGTAACATCAGAAAATGCAAGTGATTCAAATGAAGATGCTGTTGAATCTCCGCCATACAAGAAGCCTGTAGTTCCGAAGAAGCCGTTACCGTTACCGAAGCCAAGACCAAAACCAACAGCCCAGAAGCAAAGACTCGCAATGGCCAGTGTCAGTACCGTCTTACCGGCTACGTGACCTGCATTCTTCATCCGAACTGAACCTGCTTCAAGCATTGCAAACCCCGCTTGCATAAAGAAAACTAAAATGAATGCCAGGAAGGTGAACGCAGTGTCCAACCCGATTTGCAAATCTGCGTTTGTCGGACCGTCTGCCGCAAAAGCACTTACCGGATAAACCATCAGTGTAATCATGGCCAGTAACATCATCAACCATTTCTTTTTCATTTTTACCCCACTCCCCAATGTTATATTTTCTAACAAAGCGTGAAACTCTTAATGTCATTATAATCAGAAGTCAGGTAAATTGACAAGACTATTTTTGGGAATGTTTTTAATTTATTTTCATCAAGCACACAAAATCTCCATAGTACGCTTGGACTATCTCAGTATTTTAGACCCATACAGCCACATAATCATTGAAATAACTACGTGAATACACCCCCTGATATTACCTTTTTATTGAATTTCTTCTCCATTTCTCTATATAAACATGACATACGATGTAATATTTAGATCTTGAATTTAGTTCGTGTACCTCGATCCGCGCATTTGCCTCTGTTTCCATTGATTCAATCTCACGAGTCGACACCTTTGTTCTTGTCTAAGCTTGGGTTCGCCCCTTTTGAGGGTTTCAATCAATAGAAGGTACCACAAGGCGTACACAAACAGAGGACACCCTCGCGGGTGCCCTCTGAATGAACATTTTAGAAAGCAAATGGATTCTGCTACATTTCTTCTCTACTCAATTATACGGCAATCTGAGAGTATGTCCGGTTTATGTCGCATGCTATCCAAGTTAGTTATTTTACGGATTACTTTACACGGTACACCTGCTGCAAAAGAATCTTCTGGGATATCCTGAGTCACGACACTACCTGCACCTATTACGCATCGATCACCAATTGTAACCCCTCCACATACAGTTACATTGGCCGAGAGCCAAACATCGTTACCAATGCTAACAGGTTTAGCGTAGCATAATACCGCAGCATTACTATTTTGATCAAGCATTTGTCTACGCTCGGAGGCGACGAATGGGTGAACAGGTGTAACGATGGTTACATTAGGCCCAAAACTAACATGATCACCTATCGTAACCTGTGCATCATCCTGGACTGTAAGATTATAGTTTCCAAAAAAATGATTACCAATTTTCGTATGCACACCATAATGAAAAAACACAGGACCCTGGATAAAACAATGCTCACCCATGCTATCAAGTAAGCGTGACAATATCTCCTCCCGTTCCTCTGTCTGATCCTCAAATGTCCGACTATATTGACTACTCAAATTGTGGGCGAGAAGCTTTTTACGCTTTAGTTCTGCGTTTCCTGGATTGTATAATATCCCTTTGAATATTCGCTCTTCTTCTGTCAAATTCTTCACCTCTTTTAGTTTTCTTGAGCTACATGTAATCAAGAATTCATTATTAGACAGTAAGTTCAATTTGAATGTTCTCTGGCCCAATTATACAGCTTTCATAATATCCGTCACCAGTGGTCCGCGGCCCGCTTAACGTTCTAAACCCCGCTTCCGCCAATTGCTTGGTTAGCAGATCTACTTGTTCCCTACTGCCTAAGCTAAAAGCTAAATGAGTTAAGCCCGTCCGCAATAGATCATGAACGCCTTCTACCATATCCGGTCTACTCATAATCTCCATTCTTGCGCCACCCTCAAACGTGAGGAAATAGGTCCTTAATCCAGTTTTGGGATTATGGTATTGACTATTTGACTTAGCATTAAAAAATTTGCTATAAAATTGTCTACAGCTTTCTAAATCTTGTACATACATAGCAATATGTTCAATTTTCATAAAAATCTCCTTTCGTTTTTATTAATCTTTCTTTTTCTGTAAATTAGAATCTTCATCGACACTTACTCCATTATGAGGTCCCTCGTAATATTGTTAAGCCATTTATATTTAAGATAACGTATTAAGGCAATCGGAGCTTTAATAACCTCGTCTAAATTGAGGATAATAAATATCGTTAGAGGGGAGAGTTGCCACACAAATGCACTCATGTATCCCAGCGGTAATATGATGCCCCACATTACAATCGTGTCACACCAAAATCCAAATCTGGATTCCCCTCCAGCAACAAATATTCCTCCAATCGTCGTGGAGTTTATCGATTTCGGAATACAACAATAAGCGCAGACCAGCAGCATTCCATTGGCATCAGGACTTGGAATTTATTTTAGTGCTAGATGGGGAGATGGAGTATTTTGTAAATGGAGAAATTGTTTTAATTGAACGAGGTTACGGAATATCCGTTAATAGCAAGCGTATGCATTACGGTTTTTCCACCAATAAATTGGATTGTACATTCATTGTCGTTGCTGTCCACCCTTCACTACTCGGAATAAACACATATGTAGGCAAAGTATATTGGGAAGAGAAATTTGATTCTGATACTGAAGACTATATTATGATTACTTCGCAAAGCACGTGGGGAAAGGAAATTCTGCATTCCTTACATCTGATTTATGAAGAAATGAACAGCACTCCTTGCAAGCCACTACATCTTCTTTCACTGGCTGCCTCTCTTTGTGCAGACGTCGGAGATCATATACAGCGGGTTCCCGGGCAGATAAATGATGACCAGTCACGGATTGCCGTTTGGAAATGACGGGATTTATTCGTCATAACTTTGACCTTAGAGTGACCCTAGATGACATCGCTACCGCCGGGTCTGTTTACAGGAGTAAATGTTGTGAGTACTAATCGGTCGATTAGTGAAATAGCGATGAATTGCGGATTTCAAAGTGCGAGCTATTTTTCATCTATTTTTCGTAATAAGACCGGTTTGACGCCTCAGAATTACCGAAAAAAAGTTCGAACACCCTCCCATTCATAACCGCTCGTATTGCCTCTTCACAACACCGGCAATATTATAAGAAACCTTGTATATGATCACCCACCATCATAGCTGCGCTTCGCCCTATAAAACTCAGGATACAGCTTCATGAGCACCTGCTTCTGAATCCGCGACACATAACTCCGCGAAATCCCAAGCTCCTTTTCATTATCCCCCTGGGGTGTGCTCCTCACCACACATGCCAACCCGAAGCAACCTACGATGACTTCCTTCTCGCGAGCGTTATCTCATTACACTTTTATCCGTTCGGATCGGATCATGTTAGGATACGTCCTTACGCGTCTTCTTTAGACTTATCACTCCAAATTTGATATCACGGGGAGTTTGAGTGTATTGTATATAAACAACACATCACTTTCATGAATTTACTTCTCTTTATTGCATATACTTTATGAAAGCATGACGTTTGACTGTATGGTTTCCAGTTTGTTATCATTATAGATAGCATAATAGTAACCACCAATACAGGAGACGACTACTCTTTACGGGCAGTCGAATTCGATTAGTGAGGCGAGGTAGCATGGGGATATGATTCTATATCGAATCGGAGAATTAGCTAAGGCTGCTCACATCAGTGAGCGTACCATTGATTATTACACAAAACTGGGGTTAATCTCCCCAGAGTCCAGAAGCACCAAAAATTACCGACTATACAGTCATGAAACCTTGGTCACCTTAGAACGTATTAATCAATTAAAGCATGACAAGTATTCATTGGAAGAAATCAAGTCCATGATGAGCAAATGGAACGAGGCAACTCCTGAAACTGACGTATCTGATAAATTAGTCGAGCTCGAGCAGCATATGCAGCGGCTAGAACGTGAAGTAAAGGCACTTGAACCAATCATTAGCGGTCTGAAGCCGGGACAGGCCAGACGCGCGCTCTCTAACTTACTCCCTCAAGGAGTAGCCTGCATGGAGGCGATTCGGCTTCTATTGCTTACGCAAGGACCGCCAATGTAAATACCATATTTACAATACAGTGGAGGAATGCAGATATGTTTATGTATCTATTAGTAATTATTGCCTTTATTTTTTCATTATGGGCCCAGTTCAGAGTTAAAGGAACATTCAGCAAGTGGTCCAAGGTCGCCAATTTAAACGGTCTGACAGGATACGAAGCTGCAAGACGTATGCTCGATGCGAACGGGCTTCATGATGTACCGATTGAGCCTGTAAGAGGTACGCTTTCCGACCATTATGATCCGATTCACAGAGTTGTACGTTTATCAGAACCTGTATATTATGAAAGTTCTATCGCGGCAGTTTCCGTCGCTTGTCACGAAGTGGGTCACGCCATTCAGCATAAAGTAAGTTATCCAATGTTAACACTACGTCACCGGATGTTCCCAGTAGTTAATTTTGCATCAGGCATAGCGCCATTCATGCTTATGGCAGGTTTCATATTCGGTTACTTTAATCTTGTCGGCCTTGGCATTATCTTCTTCTCGGCCGCTGTTGCCTTCCAGCTTGTGACACTGCCAGTTGAGTTCAACGCCAGCAACCGGGCCCGTCAAGTCATGGTAGAACAAGGTTACATTCGTAACGAAGAAGAACGCGGAGTAGCTAAAGTCTTAAACGCAGCTGCGTTAACGTATGTTGCCGCGGCGCTAGTATCCTTACTCGAACTGCTTCGTTTGATTACCGTCTTCTTAGGTAACCGCGACTAATACTAAACTCTGCTTACAAAAAAGAAACCCCGGAAGGCTAAGAGCCAACCGGGGTATTATTTTGTCTAGCTTTAAAATAAGATATCAAAAAAGTCCGAAACGAACGTGCTACGAGCGGCAACTTACTGTCTGTTCGGTAAATCAAACCAACCGTCCTCGTCACAGCAGGCTCCACGACCCTTACCTGAGCCGGCTGGAGAGGATTGGTCTGATAGAACGCCATCTCCGGAAGAAGGCTTACACCCATTCCTGCCGCCACTAGACCGCGAATGGTATCAGTCTCCCCGCCTTCAAATGCAATCTGCGGTTGAAATCCCGCCTGCAAGCACGCTTGCCAAACGATTGGTCTCAGAGAATAACCTTGACTGAACAGAACAAACTTTTCCTTTTGAAGCTGTTCCAATCGGATCTCAGACTCTCCTGCCAGATGATGATTCTGCGGAAGTATTGCAAATAACTCCTCGGTCATAACAATATCCCCAGAGACATGCTCATCATTCTCCGGAAAAGGCGAAATAAACGTTAAATCCACTTCACCAGATAATACATCCTTTATCAAAGAAGGGTAAGATCCTTGCTTAAAGCGAAACTTAACATGAGGATAGTGCTGGCGGAATTCCGCAACGATTGTCGGGATAAGATGCGTGCCCAGACTGTGAGGAAACCCAATGCGAATCTCCCCACGTTCCGGATCCAGAAATTCATGCACCTCATTAACTGAATGCTCCAATTCCTTAAGGATACTATCCACTCGCTTGCAAAAGAGCTGTCCAACCGGCGTAAGCTGCAAATTACGCCCTTTTTGCATGAACAAGTCAACTCCAAGCTCTTGCTCTAACTGATGAATCTGACGGCTTACTGCAGACTGCGCAACATGAAGTTCCTCCGCCGCTCGTGTTACATGTTCTTTTTGGGCTACCTTTAGAAAATATTGCAGCTGTCTTAGCTCCACTCCATCATCGCCCCTGTCTTAGGCTTTTATTAAATATACGAATAATAAGTCCATATAGGAAAAAGCCAGAAACCAAGCCTCCGATATGCGCAACCCAATTTACATTTGGTGTTGCAAACGACATAATAATCCCGATCATTAGCAATCCGTATAACGTCTTTCGTGAGCCTTCATCCATCATAGCCCTTTGCATAACCGCAATGTATAAAAATGCCCCATAGACGGCGTAAATCGCTCCAGAAGCACCTACCGACACCGTACCTACCTCTAATGCTGAGCGGCTGCTGATTGCAATCGTTAGAACGTTCGCAAGAACTCCACCTACCACGTAAAGAATTGTATATCGCCACCAGCCAAGAAGACGCTCCAGAGGCGGTGCAAATACCAGCAGAGCGAAGCTATTAAAGAATAGATGGGAAAACCCATTATGTAAAAAAATAGCCGCTACATAGCGCCATAGTTCCTCTTTAAATGGACTAACATCAACAATAGCACCAAAATCAACAAGCGTTTGTATATTGGTGGATCCTCCATTGAACGTCATGAGGATAAACATTATCACGTTAGCCACAATGAGAAGACATGTTACCGGGTAATACCGCAGGTAACTCTTCCAATTTTCATACCGAATAAATATCATTACACCCATCCCTTTACATTTATATCTTGCCCCGTTGGACATCTCCCTGTAAATAAGATTATAATTTATTGTGGCGGTAAGAGCCAATATTACAATTCGAGGAGGAAAACAAGGATATGACGCAAGAAAGAACAGGCGTAGCTACTTTCAAAAGCAACCCCATCACTCTCGTAGGACCCAAGCTAACAGCTGGTGATCCCGCCCCTGATTTTGTTCTTAGTAAGAATCTACTGGAAGAAGTGTCTCTTAGTGATTATGCCGGTAAAATCAAGCTGATCAGTGTTGTCCCTTCTCTTGATACTGGTGTATGTGACGCACAGACCCGCCGGTTCAACAGCGAAGCTGCAGAGCTAGGTGACGATGTAGTTATCCTTACAGTAAGTATGGATCTACCATTCGCTCAGGCCCGCTGGTGCGGCGCTGCAGGAATCGATCGCGTAATTACACTATCCGATCACAAAGCAGCCTCATTCGGACAAGCTTATGGCGTTCTAATCAAAGAATTCCGATTAGATATGCGTTCTATTTTTGTTCTAGACAAGAACAACACACTCACCTATGTTGAATATTTGAGTGAAATGACTGAGCACCCTAAATACGAGGATGCTATAGCCGCTGTGAAGAGTCTGCTCTAATTCTCTAGAACAGTAAGTTTCGACAATACTTACTTATATTTTGAAAAAAGCGGAAGAAGGTCCATCCTTCTCCCGCTTTTTTTGTAAATAGAAAGATTTATCGATAACATCCAGAGCAGCCCTCGTTTGCGTAAACGCATTCATACTATCCCTAAATAAGAAGGTTTTGTATGGATCTCTGAAAATTAGTCCGCTTTGTATTTTCCTAATTTTTTGTCCAAAGACGCATACAACCGCTGAATGACGCGGTAATTAGCACCCAGATCACCAAGCGATCCTCTAGATGCAGAATACATATCTACGCCACATCGTACAGGCGTGGTATTAAGCACTGAGACAGTGATATCCAGTGTACGGCCAAATGCCGTTCTCTTCTCCAGAGTAATCTCACCTACTGACTCCACTTCATGAAGCACCTTGAATCCAGGAACCTTCTTCAGCGTTGATGAAACTTCCTCCCAAGCTTTGTCTTTCGTAAGATTGTAATAACGCGTTTTTAATGTCGGATCTTTTGCGCGGTCGCTTGTTCCATCATGACTACGGAATAAACCAACCAAGGTTCTTTTTAACGACAAAATTCTTCCCCCTCTACAAATCCCAAGTTCATTATTCTAAGTGTAACACTCTTGTCTCAGGAACAAAAGGGTATTACTCACTTTCTCCTTGTTCCAGACATACAAAAAAGCGCCCGCTCCCAACTTTCACGGGAAACAGAGGCGCTTGGCCTAAACAATGGAAAACCCGCTTATGCCGTCCGGCTACAGTGTCTTCTGAACCTGCTATAGCAGGTGGGTGACCGCAGAAAACGTTTTTGAATTCCCCAGGTCATATAGACAGGGCTGTTCAGCTGCGCTTCGTGTAGATCTCCCAAGACATTATCATTGGTTCAAAACAACGAGCAACCGTAACGAACATCGCAGGATTTGTTATTATTATATTGCGTTTTAACGAAAAAGTAAACCTGTATGCGCTTTATTTTACATTGGAATTAAATTACTGACGATTTCCAACGCTCAATGCTTGCCATTATTAAATACGTTTTAAATCTTTATTCTCATTATTCTCTTCATAGTCATCGTCATCATCATCGTCGTCATCCTCTTGATTATTCAACGCAGCTTCCGCCTCTTCTTGCTCCTTCAGTTTCTTCTGTTCCACCTGCAATTGCAATTTATTATAGGTAGCATAGAAGTTAAAGAAAGCAGCCATCGCAATCAGCGTCGGGATACAGATAATGTACAGCGCTGGATATCTCAGGCCAATATAAGCAAGAACCCCCGCTGCAATCAAAGTTGAGAACACACGAATTGGTCGTGCAATTGTCAGCAAGATCGAGTTAGTCATTACTTGCTTAAAGCTCATTTGATAATGAACAACAATAGAAAAGAAGTTAAACATGGATACCGACAAAATAATCATGAGCACTAACATCAAAATACCAACAATTCTAAAGTTAGGCATTTGTGTCATGTAAACCGTTACATCGACGTACATAATAACGAACATCAATGTATAGATAATTCCTCCGAGCATGCTTTTTAGATAATTCTCTTTATACCCCTGAAAATATGTGCGAAAAGTTCCTACATCTGTATTTCCCATAACCCATTTACGTACCACGGTAAATAAAGCCGCCGAAGCAGGAAATACTGTAAATGGTGCTAGAATCCCCATAGCCCAGTTCAAAGTGAGCTGTTCATTAACTCCACCCGAACTTGTCCCTAGCATAAGTATCTTCATCAAACCAAAAAATAAAAACGGGGCGGAACATAGTGCCCATAAGATATTACTTGCTGCGATACGTGTAATCCATTCTGTGACGCGGTATAAGCCGCCCATTGCTCCTTTAAACTCCAATTCCCTTCCTCCTCTGTCTCTTGCATACTGCTTATCTTAACTATACCTCATTTGACCTCCTCTTTTCCATAGCCCAACTTTCTGAATTCTAGGTTATCGTCTATACAACAAGTTTACAAAGTCCATATATTGGGATTGTAATCATAATAATTACCAAAATCACCACAATCTAAAGGAGGTTATTGTATGTCCTCACCTGTTGGCTACGGCGGCTGGACTTCCACCGGTACGATCCTCGTATTGTTTATCCTGCTCGTTATCATCACTCGTACTTTCGTCTAAATAAGCCGATCATTCAATAAACACCCTAATATTACAGCAAAAAGAAGACGAGAACCGCTATTCGGCATCTCGTCTTCTTTGTATCTTGATAAATCATCACCCTAGGGTTCAGATCAAGTATTAGTTATCGAAATCTTCACGTTTTGCAGGACGTGTGCTTGTGCTGCTTGGGCGAGTAGAGGGTTTACGGTCCGCACTGCGGTTCGCTCCACCATCACGGTTAGCTGCGCTATCACGATTGCCTTTATAGCCACCGCCATAACCGCCACTGCCGCTACCATAGTTACTGCCACCGCTGTTGTAGCCACCACGACTACCGCCACCGTTGTTGTCGCGGTTTCCACGGTATCCACCAGTGCTGCCACCGGAAGTACCACGGTTTCCGCCATAACCACCATTAGGTTTGCGGCCACTGCGAATGTCGTTCTTACCACCACGACGTTTAGCACGGATTGGATCTTCAGGAGTCAATTCAATCGTGGAATCCTTCTTATCACCAGTCAGAAGCTTCATTGCAGCTGACAGCAATTGAACGGAATCATATTGCTCAAGCAATTGAATAGAAATACCTTTGTACTCGTTCAATTCACCGCTCTCTACCATCTCAAGCAAACGTTCAGCTGTTACGCGTTGTTTACCTTCGATAGCCTCAGCCATTGTTGGCAATGGTTTGCGAGTAATACGGTGACGTGTAACGCGTTCGATCAAATGCAGGTGATCCATTTCGCGTGGAGTAACGAAAGACCAAGCTGTACCTTCTTTACCAGCACGACCAGTACGACCGATACGGTGTACATAGCTTTCTGGATCTTGCGGCAAGTCAAAGTTAATTACATGAGTAACACCGGATACGTCCAAACCACGAGCCGCTACGTCAGTAGCTACCAGCACATCAATGCTGCCATCACGGAATTTACGCATTACAGCATCACGTTGGTTCTGAGACAGGTCACCATGCAAACCATCAGCAGAGTATCCACGTTTTTGCAAAGCTTCTGCAAGCTCATCAACCCGGCGTTTCGTACGTCCGAACACGATTGCAAGCTCAGGAGATTCCATATCAATCAAACGACTAAGTGCTTCGAACTTTTGACGTTCAGGTACTTCAACATATGCTTGATCAATCAGCGGAGCACTGATTTGTTTCGGAATTACGGAGACGTGTTGCGGGTTGTTCAAGAATTGCTGTGCAAGACGTTGAATGTTTGGAGGCATTGTAGCCGAGAACAACATAGTTTGACGCTCTTCAGGAACGAGCTTGAGGATTGTCTGAATATCTTCCATAAAGCCCATATCCAGCATTTCATCTGCTTCATCCAATACAACAGTTTGAACATCATCCAAACGAATGGTTTTACGGTTGATATGGTCAAGCAAACGACCCGGTGTACCAATAATAATTTGTGGTTTCTTCTTTAGACCACGGATTTGGCGACCAATATCTTGTCCGCCATAAATTGCCAACGAACGAAGACCCTTGAAACGGCTTAGCTTACCGATTTCTTCTGATACTTGAATGGCCAACTCACGAGTTGGTGCCATAATAAGTGCCAGAATTTTTTCGTCTTCACGATTAATCTTCGAAATGAGGGGGATACCAAAAGCAGCAGTCTTACCTGTACCAGTCTGTGCTTGACCGATCAGATCCGACCCAGTCAATGCCAATGGGATTGACTGCTCCTGTATCGGTGTTGCCTCCTCAAATCCTAACTCTGTGATTGCTTGTAGCACTCTTGGCTCCAAGCCAAATTCTGCGAATGTTTTCAAATTATTCATGCTCCTTCTATACAGTGGACATTCCACATGCTTGTCTGTATTCTTAAGTAGCGGTAAACACATTTATATGCTGTCCAATCATGCTCTTTTTTCTGCATGATATAGCGCTTTTGGGACGAAAAGCCTCCCTTTCATCAGGTACTTCATTGTACCTGAGCAACTGTAGCTTTACATCCGATGCAATGCAAAAATACCATTGTAACGTTCTACTCAAGAATATCCTATACATTATATCACAACTCTAAGTAGGAATACCAGTGGGTTCCTTTCTTTTCATTGCATTCATGGTTTATTTTAAATTAATTTATAGAGGTGGATTTGCTTGTTAAGACAGATTTGGAATTGTATTGCAGTGATTTTTGGAGCGGCGTTGATTGCCAGTGGATTTAATCTTTTTCTAATCCCGCATCGCTTACTCAGTGGAGGAGTATCTGGGCTTTCCATGTTAGTGGGTTACTTTACACCAATAAACATAAGCCTTTTGTACTTGCTCTTTAATATCCCCTTGCTTGTAGCTGGTTGGTTCCAGCTTGGCCGGAGATTTATTATGCTAAGCATGTTATCCGTTGTGGCAACAACTTGGTTCTTAACGATCATTCCCGAATATTTGGTAGCCACTGATATGCTGCTGTCTTCTGTATTTGGCGGTGTACTTGTAGGTATCGGCTGTGGATTTTCCTTCCGTGCAGGAGGTTCCTCCGGCGGTTTTGATATCCTGGGATCCATCATCACTAAATTCCGTGATTTCCCGGTTGGAAATGTGGTGGTAAGCTTAAACGGTCTCGTTATCCTTGCCGCAGCCTATTTTGATAACAATTGGAATTTAGCTCTTGCATCGATGGTATCTATATACGTAACTGGTAAGGTACTGGATATGATTCACATCAGCCATTTAAAGGTAACCGTATATATAGTAACAAATCGTACGGATGAGCTCCTTCAGCATCTAATAGGACTTCAGCGTGGTGTTACAAAGATTAAAACAGAAGGCGCTTATTCTCTTGTTGAAAAGGACATGCTAATGACAGTAACAACCCGCTACGAACTTGCTGAGCTGCAGCGTATTATCCGCACGACAGATCCTCAAGCTTTTGTAAATATTGTCGAGACAGTTGGTGTTATGGGTTCCTTCAGAAAAAGATAAAATTTGGAAATAAACAGTATTGAATTGGAAAATGCACCAATCACAGAATTGTGATATATTATAATCACGCAGAACCCTAACAATTTCATAAAGATTGAGATTTACCCCTCTTTTTTCCAAGCACTTCGTTTTCCGATGAATACTGAATTCCATTCAGACCTATCGAAAAAGGAAAGGGTGATTTTTGTGGAAATGGAAACGGTAAAGCTGTCAGCAATCGTCATGAGGTGGTATCCTGATATGATGCCGTTTCTCAAGCAGGATGAATTAAATTCAGTAATCGTTCTGCGTGACGGGCTTAGTATTCTGGAACCTGCAGATGCCATGGATATCATCCATTACAGTATCTGTGAACATCAGAATTCTGCGTATCTTCATTGAGTAAGCCGCAAGATAAGTCTTGATAGTTGCCGCCTTAGGTTCGGCCATGGTGCCGATTTGAGGCGGCATTTACTTTTTAACAAAACGTTTAGAATCTGTGCATCCCGGTTATTAACAACAAGGATGGTTTTTCAGACCCCGCTTAAGCCAACATTGTTCTTTTTTGGGAGCAGCCGTTCTTATATAATTTAGGGAAAGTACATAAAGGGAGAGAACACGAATGAACATCACCTGGGCTCTACTGATGATGGCCTTGGGAAGTGTAGGCGTGCAACAGAACCAACATGACGCTGAAGTGGCGCTCGTTTTGAAGTCCGCCATGAATCCCCCCATCATCGCCGCCGGACAAAACAATACTACAAATGTTGCAACTCCAGCTCCAAATGACTCACAAAGTATGTTACACGCAGATCCTCAGCCGGATGCACCGAAAGTAAAAGGCATCTATGTTACCGCATACAGCGCCGGTGGAGAACGAATGGAAAAGCTTCTTTCTTTACTTGATCAGACGGAACTAAATTCTATGGTCATCGACATTAAGGATGATGCAGGTTACATCACGTATAAAACCGATAATCCGGAACTTCAGAAACTCGGTAATCCGCAGCCATTTATTGGCGACATCAACAAACTGATGGAAAGATTGAATAAACATGATGTTTATCCTATTGCTCGAATTGTTGTCTTTAAGGACTCTATACTTGCCAAAAAGAACCCGCAATTATCCTTTGTTAACGCAGACGGCACAGTATGGAAGAATAAAGGCGGCGATAGCTTTGTTAATCCATATAATGAAGATGTCTGGAAGTACAATGTTGATATCGCCAAAGAAGCTGTCAAACTCGGCTTTAAAGAAATTCAATTCGACTATGTGCGCTTTCCTGAAGGTTTTGAAAAACGTGCAGATACACTTAAATACACCAAAACCAGTGATTCTCGCGTAGATATCATTTCTAATTTTGTAAAATACGCAAAAGCAGAGCTTGCTCCACTTGGTGTTCGTGTATCCGTAGATATTTTTGGATATGCTGCATCTGCCCCTGCTGAAGGGATTGGACAAGACTTCGTAAAAATATCCAAGAATGTGGATGTCATCAGCCCAATGGTTTATCCAAGCCATTATTCAACGGGTTGGTTTGGAGTAAAAGAGCCTGACTTAGATCCATATGCTACCATTAAAGGCTCCATGGTGGATACGCATAAGAAGCTTGATCCTCTAGGCAGCTACAAACCTGTTATTCGTCCTTGGATTCAAGACTTTACAGCAAGCTGGCTCGGAAAAGGTCATTATATTAAATACGGCAAAAAACAGGTGGAAGATCAAATCCGCGCTTTAAAAGATGAAAATGTAGAAGAGTTTCTGCTTTGGAACGCCAATAACCGATATACCTCCGATGTCGATTATGAGAAATAATGTATAGCGCCCTTATTGTTTATAATTGAAATCAGGTATGATATATAAACCTTATTTTTAGATAAAGGCCCGGCGTCTGCCGGGTCTTTTAATGGAGAGAAAAGGAACTTTTACTGTAATTATTACAAACAAACAAAGACTGAGGTCAAAGAACGATGATACAAACCACCTCTTTAAAACAAAAAGCAGGACAATTTTTCCATATTTTATTCCCAATACTAGTTACACAGATTGCTTTATCGGCGATAACCTTCTTTGATACCAACATGTCCGGTAAGTTTGGCACAGCCGATCTGGCAGGTGTGGCGATAGGAACCAGTCTCTGGATTCCGATTCAAACGGGTTTAAGTGGGATTCTTATGGGGATCACCCCCATTGTCTCTCAGCTCATCGGAAGCAAGAAAGATAAGGATGTAGCCTATCAAGTCACACAGGGAATCTGGCTTTCTCTGATCGTCTCTGTAATCGTCTTATTAATCGGCAGCCTCGCCTTGTCACCTATTCTTGATTTTATGAATCTGGAGCCGACTGTAAGAGATGTTGCCTTCCGCTTTCTTAGTGCGATCTCCTTCGGAATCATTCCGCTGTTTGGTTATACGGTTCTCCGTAGTTGTATAGACGCTCTTGGGCAAACACGAGTATCCATGTTGATTACACTAATAGCTCTACCCGTCAATGTGGGTTTAAACTACTTACTGATCTTCGGGAAATTCGGATTCCCTCGATTGGGTGGTGTTGGAGCTGGAGTGGCATCAGCAATCACTTACTGGGTAATCTTTTCCGTTGCCCTGCTGTTCATTTATCGAGCTGAACCTTTTGCAAGCCTTAGAATTTTCCGGAAGTTCTACTTTATATCGCCAAAAAGCTTCAAAGATCTACTCAAGATCGGTGTACCTATTGGCTTCTCCATTTTTTTTGAAACTGCAGTCTTCTCTGCTGTAACCTTGTTGATGAGCCGGTTTGATACCGTAACAATTGCAGCTCATCAAGCTGCCATTAATTTTGCTACTACGTTATATATGATTCCGCTTAGTATCTGTATGAGCCTAACTATTCTTGTCGGCTTCGAGACAGGATCCGGCAGACAAAAGGATGCCCGTCAATATGCCATAATGGGTATTGGACTTGCGGCTATCCTCTCCCTGGCAACAGCACTCCTACTCTTATTTGCCGGCCACCATGTAGCTGGTTTATACTCTGATGAGCCTGATGTCATTTCATTAATTCAGCATTTCTTAATCTATGCGATCTTTTTCCAGATTTCCGATGCGATTGCCACACCTACACAAGGGGCGCTTCGTGGATATAAGGATGTTAACCCAGCCTTCATTATTTGCTTTATAGCTTATTGGGTTATAGGGCTTCCTACTGGCTATGCACTTGCTACTTACACGGATTTAGGTGCATATGGTTATTGGATTGGCTTGATCACCGGCCTTGCGATTGGGGCCACATTGCTCTTGACTCGGCTTGTTAAAGTTCAACGCCGTTATGCTACACAATATGCAGACGCTCAAGCACATCATTAATAAATCAAAAGAATACAAAAAAGGAACAGTGCAAAGTTCGCAGCTGTTCCTTTTTTTGTGTGTTAATTATTGAGAAAGACGGGATGCAAGCTCGTACAATTCCACGTCAAAGTCTTTCTTAGTATTTACTACAAGATCGATATCTGTGAGGGTTAGTTCACCCTTGATGATACCGCAACCTTTATCAGACTCACCTTCAATCAGTTTACGAACGGCAAAGTCACCAAGACGGCTAGCAAGGTTCCGGTCTCCAGGGGTTGGTGTTCCTCCCCGTTGAATATGTCCAAGTACAGTAACACGTGCATCCAGAGAAGCATGACGATCTTTCAGCGCTTGGGCCACATCTTCGCCTTTACCTACACCTTCAGCAACGATGACGATACTGTGACGTTTACCTCTGACAAAGTTGTCGCGCATACGATCCGCAACTTCATTCAAGTCATATGGCATTTCTGGCACGAGAATTGTTTCTGCTCCAGAAGCCAGACCTGCATGTAGCGCGATATCTCCACAATGACGTCCCATAACTTCTACAATGGAAGAACGCTCATGGGAGGACATCGTGTCACGCAGCTTGTTAATGGCATCTACAACGACACCAACTGCTGTATCAAACCCAATGGTGTAGTCTGTGTAGGAAATATCATTATCAATAGTTCCCGGTAAAGCCATCGTCTTAATACCGAGTTTACTTAGTTTATTAGCACCTTTGTAAGAACCGTCGCCACCGATAACTACTAGACCATCGATGCCCATTTCATTCAGAATATCCGCGCCCTTTTGTTGACCTTCTGGCTTTGTGAACTCCAGACATCTCGCAGATTGCAGAATGGTTCCACCACGTTGAATAATGTCACCTACACTTCGAAGATCCATAGGGAAGATATCGCGATTCAAAAGTCCTTGATAACCACGTTGCACACCAAAAACTTCAATACCATAATAAAGTGCACTTCTTACAACCGCACGAACAGCGGCGTTCATACCTTGTGAATCTCCACCACTAGTCAGTACTGCAATTTTTTTGATTTTTGACATTCTGTTGTTCCTCCTTAAAGTTGTGCAATGCCCCATCCGTTGTATAGGTGAAGCTTCGCAGCCTTGTTACAAAAAACGATTGCGTATCCAGCGGCTATTAGCGAAGAAGAACAGCCTTGTAAGCGGACTTCCTCTCATTAGGCTCTTAGACACAGTGCGAACTTCCCGCTGTTCGCTAACTTTCGGATCTGATAAATAAAGTGCCAGCAACCCCTCAATCACCATACGATGCATAGATGACTCCGGCAGTTCACGTACATCCTTGCGGGCCCACTCAACCATGGAAGCGATCCGACTCAACATGGTATCCGTGTCTTCATAATAATTGCAGAAATTAAGATCACCGCCTGCTCGGTCCTCTTCCTGATCAATCAAATAATCCAGCATAATGTGCAATCCGCACACATGTGGAAAGTATGCAGCACGGATTGATTCCGAAGAAGACTTGCTTAGCTTCGGATCACATGCGGATAGAAAAAGCATGAATACGCCTAAAGTAGAGCCCGTCGCAGCCGCAAACTCGTTCCATTGCAGATGCGGAGCACGGCTACCTTGCTGCTCCCACCATTCCTTCAGGGCTGTTTCCCTGAGTTCCGGGCGGATATGCTTATATACCTGCAAATCTGTATACAGCACAGCCAAGTCACGAATCTCCGCTGCAGCAGCGGAATAACCTGGCAGCAGTGAGATCATCTCCTGGCATTTTCGAACCAGCCTATACAAGTATCCACCGTCATTTTGTTCATCACGAAGCGCATAATAATTCACAGGTTCAGCGTTTGGATCAATGGCATCCAGCATAGATTGATGCAGCAGCCTGAAATCTGCAGGATCAAGCGAAGTACTGCGATCACATAAGTTATCTAGATAATCACTGATAGTTTGATAAGCAACAATAAGCGGAATAAGTATATGTCTCATCGATAAATTGCCGGCGGCATAAATACCTCCACCTATGCAATGAAACTCTTTCGTCTCAATGCTGGCAAGTGCTTGCTTCCGGAGCTCGGGATCGGGAATCCCATTCGCATCTTGGCGCCAGAAGTGGAGACTTTCTCTCACTTCAGGCAGCACGTACTTATAGACCCTGTTCATAAGCCCGATAGGGCCACGCGGGCTAAGGTTACGGCGTTGCTCTAATTCACTCAATGATAGTGCCTCCACATTGTTGTCTCCTTATCCAAATCACCACTTATTATAATATGATCAGACGTATTTGTACAAACAACAAAATCACTTTCGTAAAATTATGAAAGATTCAGAAATAAAGCAATTCAAGAATAAAACACATAACCCTTCTTTGCTTTATGCTATACTAGGCATATTTCAATTTCAGAGGAGTGCACTTTCATGTTTTCAAAACGGACCGGAAGCCCTTACAGTGATCAAAATTGGCTTCGTTCCTTTCTATTTACGATTTATGGTACCAGCGTTCTTGTAGTATCCTACTTTCCATTATTCTACACACATCTGGGGTTTAGCAGTTCTCAGGTGGGTTACTTGTATTCCCTCGGACCCCTCATCTCCATCTTATCCAATCTCTTCTGGAGTATGATGAGCGATAAGCTGGGCACCATTCGAAAAATCATGTTTATTTTACTCGCGGGACAATTAGTAACCGGACTTCTATTAGCCAGAGCGACCGAATTTTCTTCCGTTATGCTTATTTTGTCCTTTTTCTACTTCTTCTATTACCCTGTTTTTCCGCTTGCTGATACAATGGCCATCAAAATTGCGGAGCGGCACGGACGAAACTTCATTACAATTCGTGTATTTGGCTCATTGGGCTATTCTTTCTTTGCTTTAACAGTCGGTTATGCGCTTAGAGCTTTAGGTGCTACCTGGAGTCTAACCTTATGTATTATTATCATAGTAATCGCGCTTCTAATTACAATTGGCCTTAAGGATGTCAAAAAACCTGTTCCAGAGCTTCCCGATCAGGAAGCAGTTACTACCAAACCTGTTAAGAAAGAGCACGGTCTTAAAGATATTCTTTTGCAAAAAGAGGTGCTGTGGTTCTTTGGCTGTGTCTTTGTACTCGCACTAGGCCATAGAATGAACGAAGCCTTTCTCACCATCAGTTTAAAGAACCTGGGTGCTGGCGAGGAAGTGATCGGCTGGGCACTACTTGCCTCAGCCCTAAGTGAAATACCTGTATTATTTATACTCGGCAGATACGGAGACAAATTTAAAGAACTGCCCTTACTAGCGTTAGCTAGCGTCATGTATGCTCTTCGTTTTCTACTGATGGCTCTCGCCGATCATCCAGGCTCGATTATCGCGATTCAAGCCTTGCATAGTCTGACATTCGGCGTCTTTTTTGTAACATCTGTCCGTTATATCACTCGGATTATTCCTGATCGACTTAGAGCTACCGGGCTTGCCATCTACACGGTTGTTTGGTCAAGTGCAGCTGGACTTCTAAGTGGTACATTTGGTGGAATGATCTATCAAGAAGCTGGACGCTTCACCTTTTATATGGTAGCGGTTGGCTTCAGCCTCCTTGCCTTGGTCGGTTTTTTAGGACAACATTTATTAGATATCTATCGAGGTTCGATACGTTACTCAGAGAAAACAAACAAAAAAGCCTCACTATAATAGAACACTTCTAAACACTCAAAATATAGAAAAGGTCTTTGCTGTCCCTCACTTGGGAATGCAAAGACCTTTTCTATTTAAATTGATGAATAATAGACGTAAAAAAACACAGTTCCCGAAAGAACTGTGTTCTATAGTTTGGTAACCACTCTTGCAAGGGCTTGCCAAGTAAATTATATATTTATAGCAGACAGCTTAACTGTCTTTGCCGTTTCTTATAATTTTACTACGTTTTCAGCTTGCGGTCCACGATTACCATCAGTGATATCGAATTCTACTTCTTGACCTTCGTCCAAAGTTTTGAATCCTTCACCTTGAATTGCTGAGAAGTGTACGAATACATCTTCGCCGCCTTCTACTTGAAGAAAACCATAACCTTTTTCTGCGTTAAACCATTTTACTGTACCTTTCAATTGAACAACCTCCTAAAAATAACCGCCATATATGGCGTATAACTATATTATACTGCAATCTTCTACTCAAATCAATCTGTCTAGACCTTTAAATATGTGATTTAATTTGCTTTTCCCTTCTCCTGTGCGTTATCATTGAGCCAAAAGCCAAAAATCGCCAGGGTGGTAATGATAATGATCAAAAAACATGAAATATACAAAACAGACAAATGGAATATGATGACGGTAGAAGTTCAAGGACGTTATATCGTACTTCGCGAAATCTCCGATCAATGGGGAGAAGAAACACATACTTTCCTAAGTCGTCCAGCTATGATGCAGTGGGTGAACAACCGGTTCAACAAAGAATCTTATAAAGATAATGAAGAAGAGTACAAAAATATTATCGCAGCTTTCAAACAGGTATAACAGAATATGAATACAGAAAATATCGCGATTTATGTTGTCCTAGTCTTATGTCTAGGCGCAGTTCTGATTATGACCAAGGATCGTGTCCCGCCGCAATTTAAGCGGGGCATGGCCTTAACTGCTGTCATTATGATTCTGTTCGCCTTCATCTTTGTTATTTATAGCTTATTGGCATAACTTATACTTTCATATATTTTAAAGAAGACTAAACATTAATAATCAGGACTTAACAGGGCATAATAAGCCGACTCTACTTTCAAGAGGAGGACGTTATGCCTATTTCACCCAAGTCCATCCCTCTTCTACTTGTGCTCAGCTTGCTACCGGGTGATTTATCATCTACAGTATTGCCGAGGGAGATTATGCCTACTACATCTCATCATTCTAGGAGGGTTTCTATGGAACAATTATTGAAGAGAAGCGAAGTACCTGCTGAGAATCGTTGGAAGCTTGAGGATGTGTTTGCTTCTCAGAAGGATTGGGATGCAGAATATGCAGAAGCTAAATCCCTAATCAAAAAAGCTGCGGATTTTCAGGGTACACTAGATTCCGCGGATGCTCTAAAAAAATGTTTTGAGCTGGATGACAAACTGTCTATCCTAACTGAACGACTTTATGTGTATGCACATATGCGTCAAGATGAAGACACAGCTAATCCTGACTATCAAGCTTTGTCCTCCAAAGCGAAAAAGCTTGGTATTGAAGCAGGTGAAGCCTTATCTTTTGTAACCCCAGAAATTCTGGCGTTGCCTATCGAGAAGTTGGACCAGTTCATCGCCGATCCGAACCTTTCCGCTTATAAATTCACCTTAACTGAAATGAAACGCGAAAAAGCCCATGTGCTTTCTAAGGCCGAAGAAGCACTGCTAGCTCAGGTAGGAAATTTAGCTCAAGCGCCTCAGAATATTTTCAGTATGCTGAACAATGCGGATCTGAAATTCCCTAAGATCAAAGATGAGGATGGCAAAGAAGTTGAGCTGACTCATGGCAACTATATCAAGTTTCTCGAAAGTAGTGACCGTGAGGTTCGCCGCAATGCTTTTAAAGCAGTCTACGATACCTACCGGAAGCAGAAGAACACTATCGCAGCAACCCTTAGCGCCAATGTGAATAAAAATGTGTTCTACTCACGAATTCGCAAGTATCCTTCTGTAATGGAAATGTCACTCTATGGTGATAACATTCCGAAAGAGGTTTACACCAACTTGATAGATACGATACACGAAAGCCTTCCATTGATGCACCGTTATATGAAACTGCGTCAGAAGCTGCTGGGTGTCGATGAGCTACATATGTATGATCTGTTTGCCCCGCTTGTTGATGAATATAAATTAGATATCACCTATGAAGAAGCCAAAAAAATCACTAAAGAGGGTCTCAAACCGCTCGGTGAAGATTATCTGAATGTGCTGCAAAAAGGTTACGACAACGGATGGATCGATGTCTATGAGAACGAGAATAAACGGTCTGGGGCTTACAGCTGGGGACCATACGGTACGCATCCTTTCGTACTGTTGAACCATAATGATAATTTAAACAGTATGTTTACATTGGCGCATGAGATGGGCCATGCATTACACTCGTATTTTTCGGATAACGCTCTGAATTATCGGGATGCGCAATACACGATTTTCCTAGCAGAGGTTGCTTCTACTACTAACGAGGCGCTGCTAATGGATTATTTACTCAAAAAGTCTACAGATCCTAAAGAAAAAATGTATTTGCTCACCTACTATGCAGATCAGTTCCGGACAACGATCTTCCGGCAGACAATGTTCGCGGAGTTCGAGAAAATCATTCATCAGCGTGTGGAAGAAGGCGAATCGCTTACTCCACAAGATCTTTCGAGCATCTACTATGACCTGAATGTTAAATACTATGGTAAAGAAATGGTTGTAGATCAGGATATCGAGATGGAATGGGCGCGGATTCCGCATTTCTATAACAGCTTCTATGTTTATAAATACGCAACCGGCTTCTCAGCAGCGACTAGCTTTGCCAAACAAATTCTTGAAGAAGGCAAGCCTGCGGTAGATCGTTACCTCGGCTTCCTGAAGAGTGGCGGCAGTGACTACTCCATTAATATTCTGTCTAAAGCTGGTGTTGATATGTCTTCTCCTGAGCCGATTCGCGAAGCGATGAGTGTCTTCGAAGATGTTATCGCTCAAATGGAACAGTTGACCAAATAAGGCAGAGAGCTTAGTATTGCATTAATCCCTTGCCCAAATTGGGCAAGGGATTTTATTCTGTTATATCCCCTGAGGAGGAAGAATTCAATGAGAATTCAATGGTCTTTAATTGCAGGTCTAATCTTTGCGCTGCTAACAGCCATATTTGCAGTCATCAACGTGGATCCCGTTCAAGTCAATTTCGGTTTTGATGTAGTTAATATACCGCTGATCCTAGTTATTCTGGGCTGCGCGTTAATTGGTGGAATCATCGTGGGTTCTTACGGAATTTTCCGCCAGTACAAACTACAAAAACAAATTAAAAGCCTAACTGCAGAGCTAACCAAACTTCGTGATGCCGACACTTCTTTAGATTCTTTTAACACAGACAATGATGGCCTAACAGGAGGACTTAACTAATGATTACCATTCAACCAAACGAAGATTACATACTTTCAATCCTAAAAAAACTGCTTGATACACCGAGCCCCAGCGGCTTCACAGCACAAGTCATGAATCTTGTAGCAGAAGAAGCGGCAGCATTGAATGTACCACTAAGCTGGAATGAAAAAGGCGGCGTAATTCTAACCGTCCCGGGCCTTGATCCTTCCCGTACAATCGGCATCAGCGCTCACGTAGATACCCTTGGAGGCATGGTTCGCTCCATTACATCGAACGGTACTCTGCGACTGACCTCTGTTGGCGGCTTCACTATGCATAGCATCGAGAATGAATACTGCGTAATCCATACCCGCAGCGGCAGAACCTATACTGGAACCATTTTAACCAGCCACCCATCAGTTCACGTATATCCAGATGCTCGTGAATTCAAACGTTCAGAGGAAAACATGGAAGTACGGATCGATGAGCTTGTATCCACCAAAGAGGATGTACTCAAGCTTGGCATTTCCGTTGGTGACTTCATTTCCTTCGATGCACGTGCTGTGATTACGCCTAGCGGGTATATCAAATCCCGACATCTGGATGACAAAGCAAGCGTTGCTGCCCTTCTTGGCCTGCTGGAAAGTATGAAGCGCGAAGGCTGGAAGCCGCTCCATAACCTTTCCTTCCTCATCTCGAACTATGAAGAAGTAGGACACGGCACAGCTTGGATTCCTGGTGAGATTAATGAAATGATCGCAGTCGATATGGGCGCCATGGGCGACGATCTTAGCTGTAAAGAAACCGATGTGTCCATCTGTGCAAAAGATTCTTCCGGCCCTTACGATTACGTTATGACTGGCCGTTTGATTGAGCTGGCAGAAGCACTCGCGATTCCTTATGCCGTTGATATCTATCCAATGTACGGCTCCGACGCATCCGCTGCCCTTCGAGGTGGTAATAATATTCGTGCTGCACTGATCGGCCCAGGCGTGCATGCCTCCCACTCCATGGAACGTACCCATAAGCAAGCTGTAGTAAACACTGCTAAGCTTCTCGCTGCTTATGTGGGTACTAACTGAGTCTAGCACTGGCAAGATAAAGCAGCTCTGGCGACGTAGACAATGGCTGATTGTCTCACTCCTGCTGCTTTTGATAGCAGCAGCCATACTATCAATGTTCCTGTTATCCAGAAATCACAAGGAAGATCCCTTTGACGGTCTTCCTCACACGTACACTTATTTAGAGACCGTGAGTCCAGAAAATGTACAACTCTATATGATGTCACTTTCGCCAGAAGATGTTCAACTCAGAGCCGCTGGTGCCCCCCTTCAGCAAGTGTTTGCATATGGGATTAATGGAGGCTTCTTCTATGGAGATGCACTTCTATCTATCGCTATCATGAATGATATCCCCACTAACGGGGTTAAAAAGGCATACGGTTCCGGCTGGTTTAACGCTAAATATGCACGCGGAACCCTAGTCTGGGATGGTGCCAGTCAGAGCTTATCCGTACAGGTTGTCTCTTCGGGAGAAGAGTTGAACGTTTCGGATCGCCAGCACTATTTTGCACAAGGTGGTGTTAGTATGAATCTGAAGCATGAGGATCTCTGGCAAGCTGCGATCGCCGAAGAACATCTTCCTTATGCTGATGAGAAACGAATGCGCTCAGGCATGTTGTATGACGATAATGGCAAGCTGTGGCTGATCGTTACACCAACGCTCTCGACGGCTGCAGAGTTCCGCTCAGCCATCCTACAGAGCGTTCCTGCTGAAGGCCTCGAAGGCATCTTCCTAGATGGAGACGGCTCCTCTCAGATGAATGCTGATGAGATCATCTTACCCGGCGACTCTCGTGCTGTAGTGCAAATGATCGCGGTGGACGGAACAAAATAAAAATATGGTTAGGCAGCCCCCGCCATAAAAAAACAGAGTAGGCATTCTCCAATAAACTGGAGAACCCTACTCTGTTTTTTTATTAGCATTCTCAGATTCAATCCCAGACTTGCTCTAGCTTATCTGAGTAATATGAAATGGCCTTACTATAACTTCTTATCCCTTCATCCGCTGAGGTTTCAGCCAGCAATTTAAGCAACATCCCCATAGCTAGACTATGCTCCCCGAGATTGTGCATGGTCATTGAAAGGAACACCGGAAATTCCTTATTCTCTGGGTACTCGTGAATGGCCTGCTCCAATATTGCTTTGGAATTCTCATATTCTCCGAGTGTCCGGAAGGTACTGCCCAGTCCCAATAGAGCGCCGACCCTCTGCTCCGAAGGTAAGCCTACTGCTAAGCTTTTCTCATAAAAGGGTACCGCTTCGCGTTCTAAACCAAGTACATCATGCGTCCATGCCAATTGATACAAAAGTTCTGCATCATTACTATTCTGCTCATATAGCTCTAACAGCCTCACTCTAGCTTCTTCAGCTTTACCTTCATTTCGCAGGGCTACAGCTTCTATAAGTTGATCCTCCAAACTGAGCCCTCCTTTATTGTCACACAAGGACAATCCGTTTTATGCCTTACCAGCGATTTTCTCTGCAAGCTCATTCAGATAGGTCCAGCGCTCCATTAGACGCTCCAGCTCGGCTTCGGCAAGCCGCTGCTCTTCCACTAGCTCCTGCAGTCTCCCAGAGTCAGCAAATGCTGCCTCCATCTCCGCACTAATATCCGTCAAGCGCTGCTCTGCAAGCTCGATTTGCTCGTCAATCCCCTCATATTCACGCTGTTCCTTAAAGCTGAATTTGAGTTTGGTCTTGGGAGCTGAGGATGCCGCTGTGTTATTGACTGTATCCGTAGTCTCTTTACGCTTTGCATTTCCGTCATCTTTATTTGATTCTGCATTGCGTGAAGAAACATTTTTGGCCAGCCATTCTTCATATTCTGTATAATCGCCAACATGAATCCGGATATCACCATTTTCAAAAGCGATCAGCTTATCTATCGTACGATCCAGGAAATAACGGTCATGAGATACTGTAAAGACGACGCCCGGGAATTCATCCAGATAGTCTTCTAAAACAGCCAACGTTCCGATATCCAAGTCGTTCGTAGGCTCATCCAACAGTAATACGTTTGGTGCTCCCATCAAGACACGAAGCAGATACAGGCGTCTTTTTTCGCCACCTGACAGTTTGGAAATCGGCGTCCATTGCATCGCAGGAGGGAACAAGAAGCGTTCGAGCATTTGGCCTGCTGTAATGACGCTACCATCAGCTGTACGAATGACTTCCGCTTCTTCCTTCACATATTCAATGGCTCGCATGCTGTCGTCCATATCCTGATGTTCTTGCGTAAAGTAACCCAACTTAACCGTCGCGCCAAGCTGAACCTCTCCCTTATCCGGCTGCAGCTTACCAGCAATCAGATTCAGAAGTGTTGATTTACCACTGCCATTCGGGCCTACAATCCCTACCCGATCTTGTGGTACAGCAATATAGGTCAGATCTTTAATCAGCTGTCGACCGTCCAGCGATTTCGACAGTTCATTGATTTCAATGATTTTACGACCCAATCGTGTCGAAGCCACAGAAATATCGAGCGAACCGTTCGAACTGCTTCCTGTACTTTCCTTCAGCTTCTCAAAACGGTCGATCCTTGCCTTTTGTTTCGTTGAACGTGCTTTAGCTCCACGACGAATCCAAGCAAGCTCCGTACGAAGCAGGTTCTTACGTTTTTGCTCTGCAGAGGCTTCACGCTCTTCACGGTCGGCTTTCAGCTCTAGAAAACGGGAATAGTTGGCCTCATAACGGTATAACTGCCCTCCGTCCAGCTCTAGCATGACACTTGCGACACGCTCCAGGAAGTAACGATCATGCGTTACCATTAAGAGGGCGCCGCGCCGTTTCTGTAAGTATTGCTCTAACCAAGCTACAGAGTCCGTATCAATATGGTTCGTAGGCTCATCCAGAATAAGAAGCTCAGATGGCGTAATCAGAGCAGCCGCAAGTGCTACACGTTTACGTTGACCACCAGACAGCGTATCCATTAGCGCATCGAACTTCACTATGCCCAGCTTAGTAAGCACGCTTTTAGCTTCACTCTCTAAATGCCAAGTACCTGCAGCATCGATAGCCTGCCCAATACGCACCAGTTTGCCTTCCAGTTCTGCATTGCCCGGCTCTTTTTCAAGGCGAGACATGGTCTCCATATACTCACGCATGGTAGCAAGATCTGGATCATCTCCGGCAAAGACCTGTTGCAGTACCGTGTTTGTCGGCTCATAAGGAGGGTTCTGTGCCAAATATTGTACTCGTACATTATTTCCAATCGCAATTTGCCCACCATCTGGGGTATCCAGACCGGCAATAATTCGTAAAAATGTTGATTTACCCGTTCCATTCACACCGATCAAGCCAATTTTATCCCGATCATCCATACCAAATGAAGCATCACTAAAGAGTACTTTCTCTCCATAACTTTTGGAAAGATGTTCCACGGTCATAATATTCATGCTATTTCCTCGCTTGCCTTATATTTTCATAAAACCGGTAGCCGCTCTAGACTGCTATTCCACCGGTCTAACATCCTGACCTAAATTCAAGTAATCCATGGCCCCTTTAATAAAAAGACCCGCAGCGAAACCGGCGCGTTTATATGCATCCTCTTCCTTAAAAGACGGATCGAACAAAATATCCATCTTTAGTCGATCCAACATCCCTATGTAGGACTGCGCCATAAGCTCAGGCTCGGACGCTCCGCCCTCCAGCAATACCTTTACTACAGCCTGCATATATTCTTCCATGAAAAGCGTCATATACGCCACAAGCTCTGGGTTATTGTTAGGTGCGCGAAAAAAAAGCTTCGTGTGTCGTTTACGTTCAAAATAATAATAAAGATGATGTTTGGCTATAATCGACAGTTTACCCGCCAAAGTATCACTTGCCTTCAGCTTTTCCTGCAACTGCTGGAGGAATCCCTCACAATCCCGGCGCGTTACCGCCATGAATAATTCTTCCTTACTCTTGAAGTATAAATAAACGGTGCCCTTAGCAATCCCAGCCTGCTCCGCAATTTCCGACATCTTCGTTTCGTAAAATCCACCTGAACCGAAGAGCTCGTATGCGGCATCCAGAATGGCCGTATGTTTATGATTGGACGTGCTGCTCATCGGTTCCTCCTTTAAATCATTATCCCAAGCAATAAGGCCATTGCCCCTCCGGCGATAGAGCTAACAGCATTGACTGCATCATTGCTCATCCACTCCCAGCCACGTGCGTGTTCAACTTTCTTACCGCAGTGGTGTGTACTTTCCACTTCGCGGCCGCATACCGTGCAGCGATTCATCTGCTGCACGGTTGCCCCTAGAATAGAATCCGTGAACGCGCCCACAAGTCCTCCAGCGAGTCCAACCAATGTAAGCAACAGGAAGGATTGATCCGGCATGCCGGATATCATCCGCAGCAGCCATGAGGAAGCACCAATAAGCGCACCTCCTGCGGCTGCGGCTAGCGTCCCTAGGCTGGATACGCCACCCGAGGCACCTGCCGGAAGTATTTTACCAGTCAGAACAGACCGAGGCGGCTTTTTGCTGAGTGTACCAATCTCCGTAGCCCATGTATCGGAAGTTACCGTTGCCATAACACCGATAAATAAAAATTCCCAAAGATCCATCGGAACAATCGCATTTAGTAGAACGAAAACCATCCCGAGTCCACCATTAGCAAAGACCTGCCCAGCATCTCGGCGGCCTGTCTTGGCATAAGTCAGTTCAAGCTCTGCCTTATTGTCATGATGAAGCTTAGAAAGGAGGCTTGATGAGATGAAAAAAACCAACAATATTCCGAACCAAAAGGCATTTCCGGCACCAAAATAAATGGTTCCCATAGCTACCGCGGCAAGCATGCCGGAGAGGCTTAAGGATTGTTTCCTATAAGCCGCTCCCGCAACTAACAAAGCGCCAAGGGCGCCAATAATCCATAGCATAAATTCATCTCCAACAGATGTTTTTAGCCGATCAGGCAAGTCCCCATCAGCTTGTCACCCCAGTACAATTCAAACGAATCTCCAGATACGGTAGGGCCTACGCCTGCTGGTGTTCCCGTGAATATCACATCGTCTTTACCCAGCCCGTAACGCGCAGCGATAAAATCGACTATTTTTTGGAGCGAAAAGATCATGTTCTTGACATTGCCTCGCTGAACTTCAACACCATTTTTCAAAACCGTGAAATCCGTTCCCTCCAGCTCTTCCTTGTCAGGAAACGCAATGTATGGTGTGAGCGGAGCAGCGTTCTTAAAGCCTTTAGCCGGTGTCCAAGGCAGACCTTTCTTTTGCAGGTCATTATGCACATCACGCAGTGTGAAATCCAGTCCCAGGGCCATAACATCCACCAGATCCTCCACGCTCATACCCGGTATATAATCGCGGGCGATACGCAGCACAAGCTCTCCTTCATAATGAACCTGGCCTGAATCTTTTGGAAGCTGAATGACTGCCTTATCGAGGGAAACCGCCGCATGTGAGGGCTTCAAAAAAATGAGTGGCTCCACGGGGATATTATTCCCTAATTCCTCCGCATGTAGCTTGTAGTTCCGTCCAACACAATATAAATTATTAACAGCAGCGCACACAGACAATCAGCTCTCTTTCCCATCGAATTGGATTGTTTATACTTTTAGAAATGTATCGCCCCAAATATCCGGACGGTTTGTACAGATCATTATATCAGAATGCATGTCTGCTAAGCGACGCATCTCTTTCCCTTTGTTCACGGTCCAAGCCATTATCTTCACACCTTGCTCCGTCAAAAGCTTAGCCAATCTGGGATTCAGACGCGAAAAGCTGATCGATAGAAGAGAGCACTCCAGTTCATGCAGCCTTCGAGCGGGATTACCAAACCTTGAATCAAAGATTAACCCTGTGCGGAAGCGGGGATCTATTTCCTTGATTTTTTTTAACACATCTGTGTCAAAAGAGGTCAAAATCACGTCCTCCCGCAACCCTTTGGAGGAAATGAGATCCGTCACCTTTTGCTCGATGCCAGGATACATATCGCCTACTGTTTTCAGTTCAATATTGAGACGAAGTCTACCGGAGGCTAATGTGAGCACCTCTTCCAAAGACGGTACCCGCTCTCCCCGAAAAGAACGCCCTTTCCAGCTACCCGCGTCAAGACGCCGGATATGTTCCCAATCCATGTTCTTCACCTTACCATGTCCATTGGTTGTACGGTCCAGCGTAAAGTCATGAATGACGACAGGAACTCCGTCCTTGGAGAGCTGGACATCCAATTCCATCCAGTGTACAAAAGGCATGGCAATGGCCATCCGGATGGCTGCTAATGTATTCTCCGGTGCTTTACCGGAAAATCCCCGATGGGCAACACACAAATTGTTCATCATAAGGACCTCCCAGGAACCCTATTTTGTAACTTGAGTGACTTTACCGTCACTGTCGATCTTAACTCGACCAGCAGATAAAGACTCTACTTTTTTAAGTAAAAGCTGTCCGTTTACCTGATTCATAGGCACGGGCTGAGCTAGCTCAGCAGTCATAGGCTTCAGTTGTAATGAACATTGCCCTTTTTTACTGCATTCCGCCTGAAAAACAGCAGTTTCCCAAGTGGCAGGTACCGTTGATCTCGTAAAAATAAAATTACCAGTGCTGTAGGCGATCCATTTACCTTTGTATGGCTCTATACCTTGCAATACATGTGGGTGACCGCCAATGACAAGATCAGCTCCCGCATCGACAAAACTACGTCCTAGGGTCTGCTGAATATTATCGAACTGCTCTACCCGTTCCTTGCCCCAATGGACAACTACGACAACCAAATCAGCTTTTTGTTTAGCTGCAGCAATCGCTTTAAGTCCTTCTCTGCTATCATAAACTGAAGCAAGCCCCGGTTTATTCTTTCCTGCCATCCAATCCGATGCAGGAATCACACGTGTGAACCCCAGCAAGGCGATCTTAATCCCTTTACGCTCAAAATATTGCGCCGAGAAAGCTTCTTTACTGTTGAGTCCAGCACCAACATAAGGAATGCCTCTTTCCGAGAGATGACTAAGCGTGTCTCGCAGACCTTCCTCCCCTTGATCCAGCGTATGATTGTTCGCCATATTTACTGCATCCACTCCGGCTGCCTTAAGAGCATCTAAGGCCTTCGGCGAGCCTTTGAATACAAACTGCTTATTAGCGGCGCCAACCCCACCCGTGGTCACAGGAGTCTCCAGATTCACGACCGTAAGGTCATCCTTCTTGAACATTCCATTTAACGCGGCATACGAATAGTCGTAGCCTTTCTTCTCAAGCAGTTCCCCGGCTTTGCCCGAAAAAATAACATCTCCGCCAAAATTCAAGGTCACTGTATTGCCAGAAGCCTGGTCATCTGATGGAAGTCCAGACACAGAACCACCGTCTGCGACTTGGGAGCTGCTTTCATCTGGCGAAGGGGTCGAAGTAGCTTCCGGCGCCTGTGTTTCAATATTCTCTTCCTTCTCAGGCTTCGGTGTAGGTGTGGCCTCAGGCGCCACCGTAGGAGAAGGGACGGGAGACTCCGTGACTTCAGGCGTTGGCGTTGTAGTTACAATAGGTGCTGTCTCCTGAGGAGTAATATCGGGTGTAGGTGTGGCTGTGACTTGCGCCACCGGAGGCGGCTCAGAAATCCCCTTAAATTTGTCTTCCATAAAACTATAGCTGAGCGCCACAGTAATCATCAAAAGAAGACCTGCATTGATCCAAATCCAGGCCGTTCTGCGCTTACGTTTGCTCTTATGTTTGTTCTTCTGTCTAGATCGCGATCGCGGCGGATACATTGATTCTATGATCTCCTCTACTCTCAAATTGGTTCTATTATAGCATATCTAGCACCTTCTCCTCCAAATAAGAGAGTTCGCCAAGTATAAACACTCTCACCGTCCTTATAAGGACGGTAAGTATTTAAACGAGAAATATAAGACATAAAAAATAGCGTAAAACTTATACTTCCTTATATTTTAAAATCGTATATTCTTCTATTAAACAAAAACGGTGAAGCAAAAAAATCTTCGCTTCACCGTTCATTATATAATTCTAACTCTCCCGTAAATGAACAATTAATTCGATATACGCTTTGCAGCACTTTGTGCTGTAAGCTTAGCCTGCTTAACACAATCGGGTATTGCCACTCCATCATATCCAGCTCCAAAGACATATAGCCCAGGAAGTGTGGTCTCAAGCTCCCTATGGAATTTAGAAAGATTGTCAAGATGTCCAACAGGATACTGTGGCATCGAATGTTCCGAACGAGTAATTTCCGTGAATATAGGTTTCGCTGTAATGCCCATGATCTCTCGTAAATCCTTACTCACTAGCTCCGTAAGAGCCTCATCTGGAAGTTGAACATTCTGCTCATCTCCGGAACGGCCTACATGACAGCGCATAAGTACTTTATCATCTGGACTCGTATGCGGCCACTTCGTTGACGTCCATGTACAGGCAGTAATATTGCGCCCTTCCTTACGTGGCACAAGAAAACCTGCTCCAGCATCATCAATTTCGATATCTTTCTTGTCGAAGGCCATGACTAAGTTCGCAACCGATACATAATTTACCGCATCGAGTGCTGAAACATCCACATGTGGACGCAAAAGTTCGGCAGCAAAAGAATTTGGTGTGGTGATATATATTTCATCCGCAAGCAGCCGTTCGCCACTTTCCAGTTCTAGCTCATAACGAGAAGCACTAGTTCCTGTAGCTTGTATAGAGACCACCGCAGCTTCAGTTCGCTGTTCTACATCATGCAGTTCATGAATCAAGCCATGCACGAGACTTTGTAGTCCTTTTCGAAATGTCAGAAAAGTGCTGTTCTTTGTGCTCGTATTTGTCTTGGAGGAATTCTGTTCTTTTATGATTCCACGAATAAGACCACCATACTGCCGCTCTACTTCTCCAAATTGCGGAAAGGTAGCCTGTAGGCTGACTTTGCGTAAATCCCCTGCATACATACCGGCTAATAGCGGTTCGGTCAAATTCTCCATTACTTCAGTACCTAAACGTCGCTCAATCAGCTGTCCGAGGGATTCATCGTCATTACTCCGCTTAGGAGGAAGGATCAAGTCCATCAGCGCGCGTATTTTGCCACCGAATGAAACCAGAGCACTTGATAGAAATGGCTTTAGTTCAGTAGGAATTCCAAGCACAAGACCGGAAGGCATAGGATGAAGCTTGTCACGCTGTAATACATAGGTCTTCATCGCCTTAGGATTTGTGGTCACCAGTTCGTGATCCAGCTCCAATTCCTTAGCCAGATCGATCATCTCTGTTTTACTAACTGAAAATGAATCCGGACCTTTTTCAATTACAAATCCATCCCGGTGCAATGTTTCGATCTTCCCACCAAGTGTCTTGTCTTTCTCTAGCAGTACAATATCAGGTTTCATGCCAGCTTCTTTATAGTATTTACGAATGTAAAAGGCGGCGCTGAGTCCACTCAGCCCACCGCCTATAATAACAATTCGCCTAGAGGGACCAGTCATGACTGACCGGCCGACATTTGATTCAGTCTTGTACGAACAACATCGCTCAATACGGACATGTACGCAGGATCGCTGTTTAATGATTCAATCCGCATAAGACGCATATCCAGCTCTGAAGCTACGGCTGTTGCCTCGATATCAAGGTCATACAGCACTTCTAAATGATCGGATACGAACCCGATCGGTGCCACTAGAACATACTCTACCTGTTCCTTGCTAAGCTGCTGAAGTGTATCCAGAATATCTGGTCCAAGCCATGGTTCAGCTGTCCGTCCTGCGCTTTGCCACGTAAACTGCCAATTGGTTATTCCCGCTTGATCTGCAATAGCCTTTGAGGTCTCCAATAGTTGATCTTTATAAGGATCGCCCATAGCTAGAATACGCTCTGGAAGACTATGCGCGCTAAATAATACCCTTATCTCATCGCGAGTAGCGCCTGCTTCGATATATTGATCCAATTTTGCCGTTACTCTTCGGCTTAGAACATCAATCAATACTGGATGCAAATGGTAGCTCTCCACAAAACCCATCTCGATCTTACATGCATCAGCCTTTTCCTGAGCACGTTTGATATAGCCACCCACGCTCATGCTTGAATAGTGAGGGGCAAGCACAACACCAACCGCTTGGGTAATGCCGTCCTTCGCCATAGCCTCGACGCCGTCCTCAATAAACGGATAGGCATGCTTCAAACCCTGATAGCAGACAAATTCAACATCCGCCCCAGCTTTATCCGCGTTTAGTGCTGCCTGTAATGCAGCTACTTGACGGTCTGTGTTCTCCCGCAGCGGGAATACACCCCCGACGATCGCTTCATAGCGATCTGTTAATTCTTTAAGCTGCTCCGCTGTCGGCGGATTACCTCGCCGAATATGAGTGTAATATGCTTCAACGTCTTCTAAGCTTTTAGGAGTGCCATACGACATGACGAGAACACCTATTTTTGCTGTCACGGATTCCATCCCCTTATAGATTTAATAGGCTATTTTTAAGAACGCAGTTTGGCTGATTCTTTCAATACTTCCTGTGAATATTCGTGAATATATTCCGTTAATTCTCTAAGCTTCTCTAAAGAAGCCTCCGGGAATAAGCCATGACCCAGATTGAAGATATATCCCGGCTCTTGTACCCCTTCATCAATTAACGCTTTCGCGTGCTCCTTCAAGACGTCCATCGGCGCTGTAAGTAAATACGGATCCAGGTTGCCTTGAATCGCAAATTTCCCACCGGTTCTGCGTCGACCTTCGGACAAGCTCACACGCCAGTCCACCCCGATTACATCCGCTTGAAGCTTCGTAAGACTCGGTAGCAATTCGCCAGAGCTTACGCCAGGAAAGTATATTTTCGGTACATCAAGATCAGATAATTCGGAAAAAATACGAGAAACCGTCGGTAACACATACTTTTCAAAATCGCGTGGCGCAAGGGCACCGACCCAGCTGTCGAACAATTGAAACGCTTTTCCACCACTACGCACGTGACTGCGGAGGTAAGTAATGATCATATCACCGAGCTTGTCCATTAGCATTTCCCAGACACGAGGTTCACTGTACATTAGCTCTTTAGTACGGATATATCCTTTAGAAGGTCTGCCTTCGATCAGATAACTGGCAATTGTAAACGGTGCGCCTGCAAAAGTAATCAAAGGCACATCCAGTTCCTTATCGAGAATGGAAATCGTTTCCAAAATATGTCCGAGATCCCCTTCAACATCAATAGGCTTCAGTCTCTCGACATCTGCCGCAGAGCGAATCGGATTCTCGATCACAGGACCGATATCTTTAACGATATCAAATTTCACACCGATTGAAGCGACCGGATTCATAATGTCAGAATACAAAATGGCCGCATCCACACCTAGCTTGCGCACAGGCATCAAGGTTACTTCAGCCGCCAACTCAGGCTGTTTACAGATTTCAAGCAGTGAGTACTTTTCCTTGATTTTACGGTACTCGGGATCATAACGGCCGGCCTGCCGCATGTACCATACGGGAACGTGCTCCGTTTCCTGCTTTCTGCAGGCGCGGATAAAAGTGTCGTTGTAGGTCATGATAAGATCTCCATTATATTTTATAAGATTTTTTAAAATAAACACTTACCGTCCTAATAAGGACGCCGATGGCGTTTATGCTTGATCGGCATACTTACTATTATGCCCTTTTTAAAGGGTTGTAACAAGCAAAACGAAGATCGTGGAATGACAATCCTATGACATTACTATGACATGTATTGCACTTTTGAAGCTAAAAAAATGATATACTGATAAAATGTCTATTTTTCTGTGAATCATGTATTTTCTGAAATTCTTTGAAAGGAAGTGAAAGCACTTTGAAGAAATGGGAGACATGGAAGGTCAACCTCTTAGTGCTTTGGTTCGGACAATTCTTGGTAAATGCCGGAATGACGATGATCACACCGTTCCTGACCTTGTATCTCGCCAAGGATCTTGGAGTTCAGGGTGAGCATGAGATTGGAATTTGGGCGGGCCTTATTTTTGCCGCAAACTTTTTAACTTCTTTCATTTTCCAGCCACTATGGGGAAAACTTGCTGACAAATATGGACGTAAAATCATGCTCCTGCGCTCCAGCTTTGGCATGGCTATCGTTATGGTGTTGATGGGCTTCGCACAATCCCCTATGCAGCTGCTCTTACTGCGACTGCTAAACGGTACAATCTCCGGCTTCAATCCCGCTTCCATCGCACTCGTATCGGGTACTACTCCGAAAGCACGTATGGGATTTTCGATGGGGCTGATGCAGTCGGGTTCTGTTGCTGGTACCATCCTTGGACCACTTATTGGTGGTTTTCTTGCTGATTTAATCGGATTTCGTCCGATCTTTTATGTCGTTGGCGCCTTGCTCTTCATCGCCTCTCTACTGGCACTGTTTCTCGTTAAAGAGAAATTCGATCGTGCAGAAGCGGCACAAGAGCCACAGGTGTCAGTAATGGAAGGCTTGAAGGAATTGATCAAGATCCCTCAACTCCCGGCGCTGTTTGGTGTAACCTTTTTGCTGCAATTTGCAATGATCAGCCCCATGGCCTTGCTGCCACTGTATGTTGAAAAGTTAAATGGGCCTGCTGAGAATATAGCCTTTTTAGCCGGAATGGTCAGCGCAGTTACAGGGATCTCCAACATGCTGGCTTCCCCCTTGCTCGGCAAGCTGAGTGATAAAGTCGGCGCACACCGCATTCTGACCTACGCGTTAATCGGGGCTTCGCTATTCCTGATTCCTCAAGCATTCGTTACTAGCGTGTGGCAGCTAATCATTGTCCGTTTTCTCATGGGGATTTTTATGGGCGGCCTTTTGCCCAGCGTTAATGCGCTTATCCGGTCTTATACCCCTGACGGGAAAGAAAGCCGCGCATTCGGCTTCAACGGCAGCACATTGTCACTTGGCAATATGCTGGGAGCTATCATAGGCGGCTTTCTATCTGGTTATATTGGTATTGAGGGACTGTTTATCATCTCCGGAAGCTTGTTGCTGTTAAACACCGTATGGGTCCGGGTTAAGCTATACAAAGCTACTCCACCACGGCTATTTCGCTAATTTCCTGCTATTTCACCATTGCCAACGCCAGTCCATCATAGGCTGGCAGACAAGTGCTGATCAGACGTTCATCGGTAGCGATCATTTCGTTGAAATGCCGTACTGCAAGAATGGCAGGCCCATTTCGATCTGTATTTAGCGTCCGTCCGCGGAGAAAAATATTATCACCAGCAATAATCGCACCTGGATTAGCCAGCTTAATGGCATATTCCAAGTAATTAGAGTAGTTAATCTTATCTGCGTCAATGAAAAAGAAATCGAACTTAGCGCCCTCTGCTTCCAGAGCCTTCAGACTGTCCATAGCAGGACCGATTCTATACTCCGTAGAATCTCCGAATCCGGCCAGTTCCAAATTACGGCGAGCAAGTTCAGCATAATCGGCCCTTAGCTCTAGTGAGGTCAGCCGGCCACCCGCTGAGAAACCACGGGATAAGCAAATCCCGCTGTAGCCGCCAAGTGCACCAATCTCCAAAATACGCTTCGAGCGGGACAATCTAACAAGCATGGTGAGCAGTCTTCCGTATCCCGGTTCGACAGACACTTCCGGCATACCCGCTTGGACGATAGCTTCTTTTACCTGAAGCAGGATTTCGTCCTCGGTATAAAGTTGTTCACTGTACTCTTCTTGTGTAAGCATAAAGATTCTCCTTTGATGATCCCCCGTTTTCTCGATTTAAGGGATGACGGGGAAAATTTTATGGTTTATGGAATGCCGGGCATTGTGAAGTGTCCCACATTCCCATATACTTGTATGGATGCTTTTGCGAGAAACGCTTATCGTCTTTAGAGGACGACAATGTCGTTTCTTCTTATTGTACTGGCTTTTTGTATTTATCTACAAGTTAAACGGAGTTGAGCGTATTTGAGCAAATTACAATTAATCGCTACTGCCCCTATGGGATTAGAAGCTGTAGTAGCGCGCGAATTAAACGAACTGGGTTATGAGACCACGGTCGAAAACGGTCGTGTATTGTTCAGTGGTGATTATATCGACATCTGTCGCTGTAATTTATGGCTGCGTACATCGGACCGCGTATTAGTAAAAATGGGCCAATTCCCAGCCAAAACCTTTGATGAATTATTCGAGGGTGTCAAAGCCCTTCCTTGGGAAGACTGGATTCCAGAGAATGGAGAATTTCCGGTAGAAGGCCGGTCCCATAAATCACAACTAACGAGTGTACCCGCTTGCCAAGGGATTGTCAAAAAAGCTATTGTTGAAAAGCTAAAGCTTTCCTACCATACGGACTGGTTTCCAGAGAACGGGCCTCGTTATGTAATCGAAGTGATTTTGTTAAATGATATCGCGCTTATTACACTAGACACTACTGGACCTGCACTTCACAAACGTGGATATCGCAGACAAGCAACCGAAGCGCCACTGAAGGAAACGATGGCTGCTGCGCTAATCCAGCTTAGCCGCTGGAATGGCCACCGACCGCTATATGATCCTTGTTGCGGTTCAGGAACACTGTTGATCGAAGCTGCTATGATCGCTTGGAATATCGCACCGGGACTTCGCCGCTCCTTCCCTTCGGAACATTGGCCAGTCATTCCTAAGTATCTGTGGGAAGAAGCCCGCGAAGAAGCTTTCGATGCCGTGCGAGACGATTATCCGTTGCAGCTAACCGGCACTGATATTGATCCTGCTGCCATAGAAATCGCTGAAGCTGCCGCTAAAAGCGCCGGCCTGTCCGGAGAAATCACCTTCACCGTGATGGCTGCCGCCAAAGCAAGACCCCAAGGGGAATATGGTTGCATCATCACCAACCCTCCATATGGGGAACGGATCAGTAATGACAAAGAGGTGGAGAAGCTGACTCGCCAATTTGGTGAAATGATGTTGTATCTACCGACTTGGTCATTCTTTGCCATCAGTCCTTATAAGGAATTCGAACAATATTACGGCCGTAAAGCGGACAAGCGTCGCAAGCTGTATAACGGACGTATTGAGTGTCAATATTATCAATACTTGGGTCCACTTCCACCTAGAAATCCAAAATAATTTGGATTTCATTTATGCGAGAAATATAAGATATGAAGTATGGTGTGAAACTTATACTTTCTTATATTTTTAATTAAGAACGGACATCTACCTCACTAGAGGACGGTGTCCGTTTCTTCTTACCTATTCATTTACAACGTTAGGAGGCTTTAATGTGTCACGAGATCCATTTACGAGGAGCAGTTCGTCCTTAACAGATAGAATCACCCCTAACGTCCGCTCCCGTTATATCGGTTATATCCTTTTTCTTGGCATTATGCTCGCTAAGCTAATGTTTCTTCACAGCGGGCTGCATGCCCCAAATATTGATATGAACCGTCTAGATAAGCTGATTGCTCTTGGTTCAGTTATGCTATTGTCATTTTGGGTGCTATGGCTCCCCCGACGTGGTCAAACCATAGCCCTAATAATCATAAACTTGCTCCTGACATTACTTATTTATTCTGACATTGTCTACTACCGATACTTTCAAGATTTCATCACCGTTCCCGTTCTGTTTCAAGCCGGACAGATGGATGCACTCGGCGGGAGTATCTTTGCACTGCTCCGTCCTTCTGATCTCTATTTGTTCGCGGATTGGCTGCTGTTTCTCGTTTACGTCTTTTGCGTAGTACTATTCCGCCGGAACACCCATACCTATAACAATGGGCAGGCTTCCTATTATGCTCGTACAAGTCATTCCCGCCCTTCATCACGCTTAATGACAGTACTGAAACGGAGCGCTAACGGTGTCGTCGCATTGATACTGGGGTGCATTCTGACCTTTGGCCCTATCCACTCTTATGCCACTACCTAGGCCAAGGGTTTGTTCACGGGTAACTGGTGGAGCTTGGCGATGTATAACGTTACAGGACTCATTGGATTTCACGGTTATGATATTTACTTGTATGCCAAAGATCATCTATGCCCTCAGCCCGAGCTTCCACAGGAGGAAGCCAGTTCCATGAAGCTCTGGTTCAATGAACACAATGCTGAGCAAAGCGCACTTAACGACAGCTTTGGAAAATACAGCGGAAGCAACATCATTGTGATTCAAGCCGAAGCTTTTATGAATTTTGTAGTGGGTCGTTCAATTAATGGACAAGAGGTCACACCTAATTTGAATGCGCTTATCAAAGAGAACACCTACTTCAGTAATTACTATCATCAGACCTCACAAGGACGAACCTCCGATGCGGATTTCGCCTCTAACGGTTCACTCTATCCGCTGGTCTCCGGCTCAGTATTTGTCCGTTACCCGGATCATCAGTTTGACACACTGCCTGCCATTTTGAAGTCAAAGGGCTACAGCACCAATGCCTTCCATGCCTATGAGGGAAGCTTCTGGAATCGACAGATCATGTATAAGGCGATGGGGTATGACCATTTTTATAGTAAAAAAGACTACAAGATCGATGAGCCTCTAGGCTGGTCATTGGGAGATAAATCGTTCCTGAGGCAGTCACTGAATATGATGGATACAGCAGAATCAATACAGCAACCCTTTTACTCCTTTTTGACTACATTATCTAGTCATCATCCTTATTCTCTCCCTGCGGACAAGCAAGGGCTTGATACTGGTGAGTTTAAGGGGACTATCTTTGGTGATTATTTGCAGGCTGTTCACTATACGGATGAAGCTTTAGGGCAATTAGTAAGTGATATGAAACAACGCGGGTTGTGGGATAATACGATTCTTGCCTTTTATGGGGATCATGATAATTCCATCCAAGAGACCTCTTATTACGAGCGATTTCTTGACAAAAGCCTAAGTAAACTCGACATGCATCAAATCATGCACGAAGTTCCATTACTCATTCATCTCCCGGGTACTAACGCCTCGGTCGTTGATTCTAATCCGGCGGGTCAATTGGATCTCACACCTTCCTTACTCCATCTGCTGGGGATCTCCCAAGATCCTTATTATCTTATGGGTAATAATCTGTTCAGCGGCAAAGAGCGACTTGTGACACTGCGAACCGGTGCCTTTGCCGATGCGAAGAGATCCTATCTTCCAAGTGAAAATGGCCAATTCGACAAGGGTACCTGTTATAGCCTCGATAGCCGCGAAGTTATTGATGTTGCGGGGTGCAGTACCGGGTTCGAGACAAGCAAGCAACGACTGCAAATCTCAGACGATATCATGAAATACGATGGCATCAAAATGCTCCGAAAAGAAGAAACCGCGCCATAAAAATTCCGTTCTATAATTAAAAAAAGCCCTAAACTCCGTCATCAACACGGGTTTAGGGCTTTTTAAGTTGATGGATAAGACCTCTGCATTATTTCTGAACGGCCGGTTGCTTGATAAAAGCTTCTACCTTCTTCAACACTTCTTCCTCTGTTGGAGCACTCACATAACGACCATTAACATATACAAAGGCCCGTTTGCCACATGGACCGCAGTACGACTTACAGCCGACCTTGATCTCTGCATCAGGCGCCATCTTTTGCAGTTTGGGTATGATACTCTTCAATTTCATAAAATTACATTCATCGCACACTTGTATATCGTTAGCCATGGAGCAACCCTTCTTTATGTCCCAAATTTAAGGCGAAACGTTTAGTGATCGCCGTGATTACCTTTAGACGGATTAGTAATAACAAAACCTTCTTCAGGAAGATATAAATAATCAACGACCACACCATCAAGGAGCGGTTGATTCGGATCAAGAATAACATCGATTTCCTTATCTGTCGACACTACAACATCATTCTCGTTAGGCGTGTCCAAATCCAGTCCGTAGTGAGCATGATCACCGTGAGCATGCGTAATCGCTACGCGAAGCTTCAACTCGCTGTTTCCTTCAAGTTCCATTTGTTTCTTTATCACTTTAGCCGCATTGCGGGTAATTTTGACCTTCATCTATTATCCATCTCCTAGTACTTAAATTAAATACTCAATTACCTATTTTAAAGGTAATTGATATCTAAAAGCAACTATATTAACAAATTAGATACACAATCCGAGGCAAATCTCACTTCACTACCTCATTTTCCGGCCTGAAGTGCCGGGTATTTCCTTCCCATCCGTGATACGAACCAGCCCATCAGGAGCATTGTTACTCCAATATCATCGATCGGTAAAAACGGCATGAAATCTGGCAACACCCAGTAGAGCAGCACTGGAATTGTGAATAACAGCTTGTCCCCAACTGCAACTTTAGGGGAGATTACATATCGCCAGGAACTACTGAAGATGGCAGACCATTGCTTCAGTGACAGCAGTTTTTTCAGTTTCATAGTGGCCCTCCTCCCAAGTAAAAAAGGATACAGCCGCGGATAACCTGTAGTGACGACAGCGGCCATACCCTATGGTTTATTTTACGCAAGTTTACTGTAATTGTTTCATAATTATTTCACATTGGATAGTATCGTTCCCAAAATTAGACCCGTTTCTAGTGCCATATCTTCAAAATCTGCCAGTGGCAACGGATTTTTGCCGATCCCTAGCTCTACTGTAAATCCAGGTTTGCGGAAGGTCTGGATGAACCAATCCTTATATCCAGCATCGCTGCCCGTTAATTCGACTGCACGATAGCTGCTCGCAGCGGCCAGCCGTGCTGCTAGTTCACGGCTTTCGGGAGGCTCATAACCCCGGTAATTCCAGTAGATCTCTCCCCCTTGGCTATGCAAAGACACTGCAGCTTCACCGGGCACTCCCTCAGCAAGTATTGCCAGTGCGGCTGCCTCAGGCTCACTAAGTGCCTCAGGACCACTGTAATCACGCGGAGAGGGTAGGAATACCCCCCGACGTTCCCGTTCCTCATCCCAATGGGCAGGGAACTGATCCCCGAGATCCACACCGCGTATATTAGCCTTCCAATGGCGGAAGCTTCGCCGTCCCCCGTTCCATTTCATAAGATCCGCATAATACGGGTGGCCTGGCAAAACACCTTCCTGTACTAATTCCACGCCGTCAGGGTTAGCCATGGGAACAGCCAATAGGGTCCAGTTATTGTACCATTCCTCTGGACGATGACCATTCCACGCCAAACCGTTAGCATAAGCTGCTGCGTACTCTTCTATAAACGACATCAAACAAGGCGAGGTCAGCCATTCATTAGCATGCAGAGCCGCGTTAACATGCAGATGACGGCTTCCATTACCTATTTTAAGCACATGAATTGGCTTGCCAAGCACACTGTTGCCAATTTGATGTGCCTGTATAAAAGAATATTGTGCAATCAGACTGCTGATGTCGTTCTCAACATCAACCGGGCCGTACTCTCCACGCAAGAACACCACTCGCTCTGGAATTGGAGGTGGAATGACGAGCACTTTTCCCGGTGTACAGCAGCGTCCTGAGGTCACACCTGGATTAAGCTTCTCCAAATCATCTAAACTCACATGGAATAATGAGATTATTCGTTCAAGATCGTCCCCTTCTTGCACCGCATATCTCTTACGGGGTGAAGACGGCAGAAATAAAACCTGACCCGGATATAAATAAGACTGTCTCCCAACCCATGGATTACCTTGAATCACATGCTCAGGGGTTAATCCATGCAGGGCGGCAATTCGGCTTACGGTATCTCCCCTGCTTGCAATATATTGTCGCATTAGGTCTCATCCTCTCGGCCTTTAATTGCTGATACGGTAGATACAAAAATAGCAGCAAACAGCACTTAACTCTATTGTATGCAAGTGCCACTCCCCTGCATGAAGGAGAAATGAATCACAAGAAAAAAGGCTGGGAAACGTGCTTCCCAGCCTTTTTTCTTACACTCCGTAGAGTTGTCCCTATTCAATTCAACATTGCTCTGCTTATAACGTGGATACTTGCCACACTACTGGGGTACGTCTAATTTGTTCTCCAAGCCAGTCTCGGGCAATTCTCTGAAACATTTCAGCATCACCACTGCAAAAGAACTGATGAATTGGACTTTCGTCCCCGATAGACAGCTTGCCTTTATCATATAAAATCGTGCTGATCTCACGAGCTGTCTCATCTGCGGAACTGATCAGTTTGACTCCCGGTCCCATGGTCTCTCCAATAGGTTCAACAAGAAATGGATAATGAGTGCATCCTAAAATTAAAGTATCGATGTTAGTATCTTTAATGCCTTCCAATGCCTGCTCTACAATATCATAACTTTTCTCTGAGCGGAACATGCCTTGCTCTACAAGCGGGACAAGCGCTGGGCAGGCTTGACTAACAACCTCAACGAATGGAGACAGCTGCTTCAGTGCATTAGTATAAGCCCCACTGCTAATTGTTCCAATTGTACCGATCACGCCGACCTGTCCGCTTTTGGTCGCGCTAATTGCAGCACGGGCTCCGGGATGAATCACCCCAATGACAGGGATCGAGACCTTAGCTGAGATATAATCGAGTGCCGCAGCTGTTGCGGTATTACAAGCGATAACAATCATTTTAGGATTAAACTGGATCAAATAATCTACAATTTGTTCTGTAAACAGTGTTACTTCCTCGGTCGAACGGGGTCCGTACGGAGCTCGGGCCGTGTCTCCGAAATAAATGATCTTCTCCCGCGGGAGTTGCCTCATCACTTCTTTGACAACTGTTAGCCCTCCCACACCTGAGTCTAATATTGCGATAGCTTGCTGCACGAACACACCGCTTCCTTCTACTTGTTTTGTGTAGCTTATGTAAGCCGAAAACAAAATGTACCTGACTTTCAGCCCCAATTGCAGATAATACTCCTTTTGTACTCTTAGTTCAAGCCAATACTTTTTCCATCATTTCACAGGTCCATAAGAATGAAATAAAAAAGCCACCTTCCGCCCAATGCGAAAAAGCGGCTCTATAAAAGAGAATAAGTACTTTTTGAACGTAAAAACCAAAGAATCCATCCACTGTTTCATTATGCGATTTCGTTATTGTCCTTGTCATCTGACTGAGCTTCTTCAAGACTAGCTTCTTCACTGCCAGCTTCATCACTTATAGGCGATACCTCTAACTCCGTGACCTCTTCCAAAGTGACTGCAGCCTCTTGAATGGTTTCTTCAGTAGCAATTCCACTTACAGCTACAGTAGCTGTATCTTCTTCAACAGCACCGGAGCATGATTTGCTCCATTCGCGGACCTCATGTACTACATGGCCAATAGAATCTTTAGCTTTGTCATACAGCTCGATGCTCTTATCACCTGCCTGCACGGCAATTCCCTGTACCTTTTCAATGCCAGCAGCTGTTCCTTCCGCAATATCCTTGCGCAGCTCTTTTCCTGGCTTAGGTGCGAACAAAAGTGCTGTCACCGATCCAACCACACTTCCGACTAAAGCTCCCCACAACAAACCTTTAGTGTCCTTTTTCATCGTTTCATCTCTCCTTTAAATTCATTGCTTCCCGCTCTACCGGGCTAATGCCTATATCTGCTATATCATAAGCAGCAGGAGTTTGTCTTGTGACTAATTATTACGACTTTCCAGAAGTTTTGTCTGTTACATTTTTGGGTGCAATAGCGTATCGGCAGCATTGTCCACCTTCTGCCATACATTCACTTCTTGTAACCTTAGCATCCAGCAGTTCCTCAAATAGGCTATGTTCGCATTGACAAGCTTTGCGATACTGGGTAGCCACCTGGCGGATCGGGCAGTTGTATTCTCTTATGACATACGAACCGTCTTCTTCACGGTTCCACTCCGCCATATATCCCCCGGCATTTTGGATCGACGATAACTCGGCTACTCGTTCTTCCAAATTCCGGCGTTCCATCATCGGAGCATACTGGGTGAGCATCCGCCGACGGCGTCCCTCAAATAATGTATTTACAGCTTCCAATCCACTGCCATAATCCAATTCACGCAGAAGCTCCAAAGCCAAATTGTGATAGCTTTTTGGAAAATAGTCTTCGGACCTTTCTGTTAAAGAGTACATATGTAAAGGCCGCCCCATCGCTTGCCGAACCACTTTTGTCTTAGCAAGTCCCTCCTGCTCCAGCTGAAGCACATGACGACGGACACCCATCTCTGTAATTCCCAACTCTTCTGCCAGCGCGCCGATGGTCAGTGGTCCTTTCGTCTTCAGGAGCGTCATAATCAAGTGCCTTGTCGATCCATTTTCCTGCCCCATCTTCATCATAAAGGAACCCCCTCTCTTTCACGGCTATCGCCTATTTTATATGATTCTATCTTATGCTATTATAGCGTTACACCGGACCCTAGTTCCTGATCCAAATAATTCCCTACTTCAACAGCAAATTTCTCTAGCACCTCTGGAAGGATTGGAGTGAGCGGATGTAGAGCTTCTCTTTCCCAGGCAAAATAATCCTGCACGAGCGGCTTACGGAGCGCAACAAGCTCTATCAATCTCTCATATATTTCACTTTTACCTAGCACTTTTTCTTCATGTATGATTGAAATGATATCCTCATAACTTCCAGCATCACGCATAATAAATCCGTCAATCAGACAACTACCAACATCCGTTACCACCTCTATCGCCAGATGAAGGCAGCGTTCTTGTATTAGTCCGGTTAAAGTGTTGCCATCCCATGAAGCTGCTACAGTCCGAAGACCCGTGGTTATATCTGGGATTTGAGCAAGAATGGTTTCGATTTGTTTGCGGTTGACATAATACACAGTAATACCCCCATGTCAAAATAGTTAGAGAAATCTGCATTATCCCTACTTACCGCGTTTCCCGCGGCGTTTCAGCCAAAAGAACATAATGAAACTTGCCGCAAGGAAAACGACCAAATAAGTTAACGCTTCCATCGGATACTCGAGCTCACGCATTCCTGTCACCGCTTCCGGTATAAAATGATGATGCTATTCAATCAGTTTATCGCTTAAATTACGTAATCTACAGCAATTGAAAGTTCCTTCACTTCATTAATATGAGCTATGACTTCCTTGTGCGCCGGATGAACCTGATAAGCCTGTAAATCATCAAGAGAAGCTACCACCGTAACAAGCGCAATATCAAAGGATCGATCAGAATGAATGATATCAGCACCCACTTCAATCGAAAGGAGCTGCGGGATTTTACCTTCCATATTTCGCAGTACGGCTACCGTTGCCGCAACGCTTTCTTCGGACCGGTCCTTCAATTTGAAAAACACTATATGCTTGATCATTCTATCTCGCTCCCTGTTGTAATATTGTAATTAGATATTAAAAATATATCATAAGCTTACGCGTTCTGAAAGAAACTTAAGAAGTGATGACAGAAATAGCAGCATTAACCATTGCCGATGTACAGGAAAGTGTTGTAGTATATTTTTAAAAAATCGGAGGAATTATGCCTAGTAACCAACAAGAAACTCATAATATCCAGGCGTGGTCTCTGATCAACCGCAAATATCTTGGACAAGGCGTTCGTGTAAAAAGATTCCGCCGTCCAAAGCGTAGCCAGATTAGAAACCGTGTGTTACTTGCTGTATTGATGGCTAAGGATATCAAACTTTCACGACTCGCAGAAGATCTTGGTATATCCTCTCGCAGTGTAAGTGCCTGGGTATACGAAGGTCGTATCCCTTCCAACAATAACATTGACAAGACCTGCCGCCTGCTTGGGTACCCGCCCCAGATTTTGTTTAATGAAACACTGATTCGTCAAAGTCCAATTGTATGTCAACCAACACCTTCTCGCTTTATGAAAAGAAGTATTACCAGCTCACCGCGCAGCAATGTGATTCTGACCGGACTTTGTATGGTTTACGATTTTTCCGTAACCGATGTAAGTATTTGGATAGGGGTTCATCCGGGAACGTTCCGTAAATGGTTGCACAGCAGCCATCTGCCGACTCCTGCTCTGCAGGAAAAAGCCGAAACCTTCTTCCGGATTCCACGCCATATTCTATTTGCAGACTGCGGAACGCTCTAATGTGATCCTATCGCTTAATTAGTTTAACGCCAGCCCTTCTTCCTTAATTAGGAGAAGGGTTTTTTGCCATATTTTTTTCTTGAAAAAGGGTCATACTACTGTTAAGGTACTTTCTTCAAACTTTTAGAACGGAACAGGAGGCGTAAGATGAGACTTGATGGAATACTATCTGAAGGCTACACCGATACTTGGGACGTGGCCCCCGGTGTCATCGGACTACGAACCATGTTCGTAAATTGCGCATTCATCGGCCAGCCCCATTCGGACTGGATCATTGTAGATACAGGACTCAGCTCATACGCAAATAGGATTATTGAATTTGCTAAAGAGAAGTTCGAGAAGCCCCCAGTCGCCATTATCCTGACACATGGACATTTTGACCATATCGGGGGCGTAGAAAAGCTTCTTGAGGAATGGAATATACCCGTATATGCTCATCCGCTTGAGCTTCCTTATCTAACAGGTAAAGCGGACTATCCTCCAGCGGACCCGGCCGTAGGCGGCGGACTGATGAGTACGGTGTCCTCATTATTTTCACATCGCGGCATCGACCTTGGTTCAGCCGTACAGCCGTTGCCGGAAGACAGAACCGTCCCTGGAGCAAAAGGCTGGAAATGGATCCATACTCCCGGTCATAGTCCCGGCCATATTTCCCTATTCAGACCAGAGGATAAGGTTCTGATTGCTGGTGACACCTTTCTTACAGTCAAACAAGAGTCCGTTTTCGCAGTGGCTACACAGCATCAGGTTGTACACGGCCCGCCCTCTTATTTCACAACGGACTGGGAAGACGCGGAAAAGTCAGTCCGAACCCTTGCACTCCTAAACCCTCATATCGTTCTCTCTGGACATGGGGTGCCTATGGAAGGTGAGAAGTTATCTATTCAGCTAGCCCATTTATGCAAAAATTTCAAAGAAATGGCGCTACCAGGTCAAGGGAAGTTCGTGTAATTTTCTTGCGAATATAGATCTTAGGACATATTAACGGGGTGATCCCTGAGGATCTCTAAGTGTCTCGATAGTGGTGCCAGTTTTTATAATTTCCATATGCTCAAAATGCTTTTTTAAATCAGCTTCACTAAAAAAATGAGCGAATTTCCCTTTTTTATATTCATAAGTCGCAGGTTCCAAGCATGCACCACAGCCGTAATTCGGATCCTCATCGGAAAAAGAAGTGAAATAAAGCAGACCTCCGGGGTGCAATTGCTCCAGACAATTTGTAAGCAACCTACGGCGATCCTCATAAAGAAATAAATGCAATAAGTCATAGCAGTAGATAGCATCTACCTTCGTCTCTAGATTGCAGTCTAATACGGAACCGGAAATAAAAAAGCATGCAGGGTCCCACTCCACCGCAAGCCCGAGTGCGGCCCCGCTTAATTCAATACCAATGGTCTCAAATTCACTGGAGAACACCTTCGTATTCCGCCCATAACCTGCTCCCGGTACAAGTACGGACCTCACATTATTCTTACGAAATAGCGTCTTTGCCTCCATAGCCGTAGGGCTTGGCTCACTTCCCCAGATCATTCCTTCCTGAGCGAACCGCCGGTTCCAGTACTCGGACATACGTCATCGCCTCGCTTTGCTTTAATCGCCCATCACCCTATACCAATATGGATATATTTCCTTAAAACCGAGCTTGTCATACAAAGCCGAAGCACCAGCATTCGCTTGTACAACCTGCAAAAAAGCGGTTGTCGCTCCCTGTGTCTTACCCCAGTGAAGCAATGCAAGCAGCAATTGCTCCGCCATACCTTGTCTACGCTGATCGGAAGCCGTGATAATATCAAAGAGACCTATGTATCCGTTCTGAATAACACCCAGACCGCAAGCGGCAGGAACACCATTTTTATACAAAAGAACATAGCCCTGCTGCAAGACCGAAGCACATAACATTCTAGTTAATGTGCTCCGATTCTCAATGGATAGCGCAGAGAGCTTCGTGAAGACATTTAGCCATTCTTCAGTCAGGCTCTCCTGAACTTGTACCTCATGTCGATGATCAGGAGTAGCTAAATCCTCTAGGTCTAGAAGCCTTACAGAGGATGGCTCAACAACTGTGTATCCGCGATCCGCTAGCAGCTCGTCCAGGTTCGCTGGCTGAATATACGGTGTTATTTTAAACACAGGCTTTAATCCCGCAGCCTTATAGTACTGCTCAGCAAGCTTGATTTGGTTCGTAAGATCGGTAAGAGAGCTCTCAGCACTATACAATGGATTGACCGAATTGGCCCTTTTTGTATAACCTGCAGCCGTTCGCAGTACCCAGCCGTTTAGGAGAACACTCTGCTCTGCCGGCCAAGTATTGAGTGTAATTTCCTCTATTGATTTATACATGGTATCCCTCCTTATTAACCGCGTTCCCGCTTATTACGCATCGCTGGCAGCAGCTTCACTGCTTCATCACCATACGAAGTAAAATAGTCGTATTCAGGGGACTCCTTGCCGTATAGTGCTATTTTCCCATCTGCATTGTAATGAACTCCCCAACCGAAACGCTTCGGAAGTAAAGAGGCCCGCAGGCATGGATGTTTTCTGGAAAATAGCTCATTCCATAGTTCTTCCTTACGGTTCATTCGTACTTCCTGCGGGATTTGTTTATGCCGCACATGAACCTCGTACAGAAGCTCTTCATGATTGTATTTATAGGGTTCATTGATAAGCAGCTCATACTGAATTACATGAGCAGGCGGGAGTGTACGACAAGACATCGGGGGGATTCCTGTTTCCTCAGGACAATCTTCTGCTACACGAATGAAAGTGTTTGTATAACTCATGTGCAACACCTCTATTATTAATTAAAATATATTCCTTCTATGATAATTCATAGCTCTATTATAAGCATAGCCGAATTTTACAAATTTCACTATAATTACACAGCAAAAATCCGGAATCTAAATCTCCTGACTCCGGATTTCCTACCTGCTATCTCATCTTAGATTCTATTCCTCGGTAGCTGCTAGGAGCTCCTCTACCGGCCACGGAAGCGGATTGTGAAAGGTGGTCCAATCCTGCTTCAGCTCTTCAAGAGTCAGTAAACATCTGTCCAATCTGGCTTCAATTTGTGCCTGATCCATACTCACACCAATAAACACGATTTCATTCATTCGATCGCCCCACTGCTCGTCCCACTTGGCTTTCATTTCAGGTTCGCTTTCCAATACCTCCAGCTGCTGATCCTCAGGCATTGTAGCTAGCCAGTAGCCGGCAGGTCCGAACTGAATCGAGGGGCCAGCCTGGCTGATACTCGCTGCAAGATCACCTTCTGCGGCAACCCATACAATCCCCTTCGCCCTTACAACCTCTTCCGGCCAATGACTGAAGAACAAGCTTAATCTTTGCGGATGGAATGGTGTTCTCCGGCGATAGACAAATGAAGATATTCCGTATTCCTCCGTCTCAGGTGTATGAGACTTCTTATTTAGCTCCGTGATCCAACCGGAAGATAAGCTAGTTTTTTCATAATCAAACCGTCCGGTATTAAGAATCTCCTTCGGATCTACCATTCCGTTAACCGTACGGATCAGCTTGGCGGTCGGCTGAAGTTTGCAGAGCACAGCTTCAAGCTTGTTGAGCTCTTCTTCTTCAAGCAGATCACATTTATTAAGCAGCAACACATCACAAGTTTCGATCTGATCTATAAGCAAATCCACGATATCGCGAAAATCATCTTCGCCAGCCGTTTGACTGCGATCCATCAGACTATCACCAGAAGAGAAGTCATGCCAGAATCGGCCCGCATCCACAACGGTAACCATCGTGTCTAATTGAGCAAGCGTAGTTAAATCGATATCCAGCTCGGGATTCGCATAGGTAAAGGTCTGGGCTACCGGCACAGGCTCACTAATGCCAGAAGATTCAATCAGGATATAATCAAACCTGCCCTCAGCAGCCAGCTTTTGCACTTCAACAATCAAATCATCGCGGAGTGTGCAGCAGATACAACCGTTAGACATTTCCACTAATTTCTCTTCAGTTCTGGACAGCGTGTTTCCGGACTTCACCAGATTGGCATCCACATTCACTTCACTCATATCGTTCACGATAACAGCAACCTTCAAGCCTTCTCGGTTGTGTAAGACATGATTCAACAGCGTTGTTTTACCAGAGCCTAAGTAACCACTTAGCACAGTAACGGGGATTTTTTTCATTCAGATCACTCCTATCATTGATTAGCATTTATATTTAGCACTTATAGCACTTACCGGGTTTCGCGGTGTAAGGTAACTCTTTTGAGGCGTGGACAATATTTCTTCATTTCCATACGACCTGGATGATTTCGCTTATTCTTGGTAGTGGTATAGTTGCGATCTCCTGTCTCCGTACATGCTAAAGTAATGATTACTCTCATTGGTTCCATCTCCTTTTTAATTAAATCGTAATAATTACGATTAACACATCGTACACGTTTTATTCACAGTCTGTCAACTATCGTCTTGTAAATATTTCAACTCTCTTAATTTTGTGGTCTTTCTGGTGGACAAATCACGTATAGATGGAATTATAAAAATATGATTCTTGTAATTTCAGGAGAATCAGGCAGGAGTGGAGATCATGAAGATACCAGTAATTATTTTGAGCGGGTTTCTGGGGAGCGGGAAGACAACTCTGCTGTTGTCCCTGCTGAAAGAGAGTAAGGTAAGAGGGCTGAACCCTGGCGTAGTCATGAATGAGCTTGGTAAGAGAGATGTGGATGGATATATTCTACAGGAGCACACGGGTACAACCGTGACTAAACTGCTGGACGGGTGCGTATGCTGTAGCCGTAAAGAGGATCTGGCAGACAGCCTGCTGGTATTGTTAAGAGGGCGCCCTGATGCTATTTATATCGAGCTTACCGGTGTCGCAGATCCTGAAGAGATCGCCAAAACACTACAAGAAACCTCTCTGCAGGAAAGAGTCGAATTACATTTTACGATTACCTTATTGGATGCAGAAAACGCCTTAGAATATAACAGCAGACTCTCTTCTGACAAACAACTGGTTCGTACTCTTCGCAAGCAACTGTCCACCGCTGATCTCATTGTCGTTAATAAGAGTGATCTTGTAGAACCTGAAACCTTATGGCGAATTGAAAAGGGTGTCCGAAAACAAAATGCAGAGGCTGAAATCGTATATACCCATTACAGCGAGATCAACCTTTCTCCGATATTATCAGGAATCATTCCACGCAAAATCATCGCGCCTGCTCCGCAACGAGCGCCCCAGACCTTTAAAGGCGCCTCTCTGAAGCAAATGAATTCAGAGCACGGAGGAACCGCTGTTAAAGAAGTGCAGGAGGAGCAGCATGCTTCTTTTTCCCAAGTGACTGCCATCACAATGACCATACCTCAAGCAGGGACTACCATGCCTTCCAAAGAACGGCTAGAGGCTTTTTTTCAAGAATGGGGTGACAACCTGCTCCGTGCCAAGGGGCATATCCTTTTGTCTGAACAGGAACCGGTACAGCTTGTCCAATATGCGGGTATGCGTACGAACTGGGAGGCGTCACGTTATCCTGGAATGCCTTATGTGGTATTCATCGGGATTAATTTAGATGAGGAACTGCTGGCAGATCGGTGGACCGCCTTATTCGCGCCTTGACTACCCTATCCCCATTAAAATTACTGCCGCTGCTTCTACCGATTTCCTTCTTGATCATCATTGGTTTTATATGGGTGCCAAATCAGCTGGAACTTCTGGATAACGCGTACATTGACACGTTCAAAACCGGATTTATCGGGATTTTGCTAGAAGCTTTGCCGTTTGTGTTAGCAGGAGCTTTATTATCCTCCCTGCTTAGAGTCTTTATCCCAGATGAAATGATCTCCCGCTGGATTCCAAGGCAGGCGTTGCCGGCTATTTTATTCGCTTGCCTGCTTGGAATTATTTTTCCGGTATGTGAATGCGGAATGATCCCTCTCGTCCGCCGGCTAATCCATAAGGGGATGCCTGTCTACGTGGCGATTGTGTTTATTCTATCCGGACCCATCCTAAATCCTGTCGTCTACGGAGCAACACTGACGGCTTTTCGTAACCACTCCGAACTGGCCTATGCCCGGATGGGTCTAGCCTTTGCTGTCGCCTGTATTATAGGCCTAATTATCTATGCAACGGTGAAAAAGTCCCCTGTACGCCTGAGCGTTCAGCGCGAAACCGATAACACGCATCACAATAATTCACGTGGAGGAAAGTTAGCTGCTGTCTTTGTTCATACCTCGGACGAGTTTTTTGAGATGGGAAAATACTTAATTATCGGCTGTCTACTAACCTCGGCCATCCAAACGTTTATGGTTCAAGATAGTCTGGCAGCAATCGGAGATAAGCCGCTAGGGTCTTATTTTTTCATGATGGGACTGGCATTTGTGCTTTCACTCTGCTCCACCTCGGATGCCTTTGTTGCTTCCACCTTTGTACATTCTTTTCCGGCAGGTGCACTGCTAGCTTTTATGGTGTTCGGACCGATGCTGGATTTCAAAAATTCATTGATGTTACTCTCCCTGTTCAAGACCAAATTCGCCCTTTATTTGTTCTTTCTTATCTTTTCGAGCGTATTTATCGGGGCCGTAGTCATGTCCTTATGGCTGTAATCATAGAAATTCCGCACTGATAGGAGGAAGAGCATGAATGACTCTCGAAGCATCCGATTTCACTATTTGTTAAGGGCGGTCATTCTGCTCGCCTTTGCTCTCTATATTGGCCATTTAGTGCAGCAAGACGCTTTGCATTATTATGTAGCGCCCAAGCTGGCACGCTGGGTTCAATTATGTCCGATTCCTTTGACACTTATGGCACTTAGCTTGGCCATTCAGGCCTTATTTGGTAAAGGCAGTGTTCTATGCGACTGCGAGCATCGCCTCCCGCATTCCATATTTAAAAGTACAGCGCTTTATGGATTATTTCTTTTTCCGCTGCTGCTTGGATTTGCACTTCCTGACCGTGCTTTGGGAAGTATGGCTGCTAGCAAAAAAGGGATAACTTTAACCTCATCGCCCTCCGATACTAACAATGTCGCTAGATTCGAATCAATTGATCCCTATCATGAGGAGCTCACAGAGCTGGCCAAGATTCTTTATGTACAGCCTACTATTCCTGTTTACCCTGCAATTTTCTCCGAAACACTTGGTGCTATTGACATGTATAAAGAGCAATTTGAAGGCAAAGAAATTTCCGTTTCCGGGTTTCTATATCGCGATGACAGTGAAACGCCAGTGAATGCTTTTGCCATTGGCAGATTTCTGGTCCAGTGCTGTACCGCTGATGCCACTCCATTTGGGATGCTGGTTGATTCCGGCAAACTAAAAAGCTTGCCCACTGATACCTGGATAGAGGTTCGGGGCAAGCTTCAAGTTGTGCAATACAAGGGCCAAGAAATAATGCAAATTCGTGCAGAAACCATTACACCGATCGCGCAACCAACAACACCTTACATTTACACGAGCGCTGACTCCATAGCCACATGGAAAGACCTACAGAGTTCTGTTAAGCCTTACTAAATAATGGCATCCAGCTCATCCTCATCATTCACAGACCGGTTAGGGTTGAATACTTCAACCATTAAACGAGCTGGAATACAGATGATTTGCTGCTTCGGTCTAGAAATAAACCCCATTTCTAAAGCGATTCGCAGAGGCGCATCAGAATACGTCATTTGGATCCCGTAATCAAATACCTTTAAGGTATTGTGACCGAACTTTGTTTGAATATCTATAATTTGCTCTTCCTTAGTCAAAGAAACGGTTTTGTATTCTTTGCCATCGACCGTAATTATAGCTTTCAAATCTCCTTGTTGATACTGCTCATTGCGGGTGTCCCACCACTTGATTCCGTAAATTAAACCGGCAGCTAACAGCGCTATAAAAATAATTACAAAATCGCCACGCTTCATTTTTAACAAGGGATGGATCCTTTCATCGACATTGATATGCGTAATAATTACGATTACAAATATATAAATCATACGCCTTTTTGTCAATGATACTCCTCATCCTTTAGCGAATCCGTGTAGAACAATCCTTTAATACCCTGTCGAGCTCCTTGATTGAAATAGGCTTGGAGATGAAATCCTGCATTCCGGCACTCAAACACATCTCTTTATCTTCATTTCTGGCAAAGGCAGTCGCAGCAATAATAATTGGATACAGCCCCAGCTTCTCGCGTATAATCCCTGTTGCCTCGATCCCATCCATAATAGGCATCTGAACATCCATAAATATGAGATCATAATCCTTGGCCAGCACAGCGCGAACCGCTTCCTCGCCATTGGTTGCAATGTCTGGTACATAGCCCCTCTTCTTTAGATAAGCCTGCATCAGTTGCTGATTCACCGGATGATCTTCAGCGATGAGAATAGACATGGGTCCATATTCCCCCTTAACATCCCCTTTACTTTTAGGGTTATCGCTTTTGCCTACATCCGCCGAAGGGTGAAGTGCAACCTTCTGATTCCATTCCTCTTTCGGCAATGAGACCTCCACTGTGAAATAGAACTCTGAGCCATGCTCCTCACAACTTCTTACGCCAATTGTTCCTCCGAGCAGCTCCACCAGCTTTTTGCTAATGGCCAATCCAAGTCCGGTTCCGCCGTATTTACGATTGATGGAAGGATGCAATTGCGAGAACGATTGAAACAATAACCCTTGACTGGCAACTGGAATCCCCAGCCCCGTGTCTTTAACCATGAATTTAACAATAATATTTCCTGATTTTTGCGAAGCTTCCAGACTGGCAGAAATACTGATTTCACCATTTTCCGTAAATTTCACCGCATTCCCAACCAGGTTTACGAGAATTTGGCGCAATCTCGACTCATCCGTCACAATGACAAATGGAAGATCTGCTGCAATATCGATAGACAATAATAAGCCTTTCTCTTTGACCTTTGGATAAAATAGCTCGCTAACATTCTGTATCACTTCACGCAAATCCACCATTTGTAGTTCTAATGTCATCATGCCTGCTTCGATTTTGCTGAAATCGAGTACTTCATTCAAAATATGAAGCAATGCTTCCCCGCTACTGTTAATGATTTGTGTGTAGTAGCTCTGCTCTTCATCCAGCTCTGTACCTGAAAGTAAGTCGGCCATTCCGATAATACCGTTCATCGGTGTACGCAGCTCATGACTCATGATCGCTAGAAACTCCGATTTCGCCCGATCTGCTTCCTCAGCAGACTCCTTCGCTCGCACAATCTCCTTTTCTTCGGTAATATCTCGAAAAACGACTACAGCACCGATTCGCTCTTCCCCATCAAAAAGTGGTGTCATGCGATATCTGACCAAAAAGCTGGAGCCATCCTGCCTCCAAAACACACCCTCCTTCTCTTCGAAAGAGCGATTATTGAAATGCGAAGGTATCAGTGTCTTCTGAATGCCCGAAAATGGCTCACTATCCAGCCAAGTCTGATGAATCGCATGGAATTTGCTGTTCATCCATTCCGTTGGATCATATCCCAGCATAGTAATCGCCGCAGGATTGATGAACATCGTATCGCCTTCAAGGTTCATGCCAAATATACCTTCAGATACCGAATTCAATATTAGAGCATGCTCGTTACTTAACTTCTCTATTTCTTCAAAATGCCGCGCCCGTTCCGCAATGTCCCGGGTTACACACACCAGCTCTTGTCCTCCAAAGATTTCCGAGTAAATATAGCGTAGTGTTGTCTCCGTCCAAATGTAGGTCCCATCTTTGCACAGAAACCGGAAGGATACAGGTTCGAGCTTTTTGCCTTCAATACAACTGTTAAGATAGGATATTACCTTCTCCTTGTCCTCAGGATGTATGTAATCTATACCTCTGGTTTCGTACATTTCTTCCGGTGTATACCCTAACATCGTCTGGCAAATCGGTGATGCATACAGATAGGTGAGGTGTCCGTCCGCTGTATTTCGTGAAATAAAATCCATTGAATTTTCCGACAGGAGTCGGTAATTCTGCTCACTATCACGCATCTGTTCCTCCATTCGATGACGTTCAGTCACATCCTGGGCAATCCCGCTGATCTGTAGCACTCTTCCTTCTTCATCCTTAATCACTTCCCAGTGCACATCCAAAAACTTTAATATTCCATCCGCACTCTTAATTCGAACCATAGCTTCACCATTCGTTCCAATGGCTAAAGAATGACGAACTAGCTTTTTAAGTATGATTAAATCATTGGGCTCAATGCAGGAAAGGACACGTTTATAATCAAAATAGGAATGAATGCTGTCATCCAGTGAAAAACCAAAAATATTGCGCATCTCTCTAGAAACCGTCAACCGTGCTTTTGTCGCATCCCATTCCCAAGATCCCATTTTCGCAAGATATTGGGCTTTCGCCAGCATATCCTCATATTTCTTACGCTGTGTAATATCGCGGCCGATGGTTAAAATCTGCTTGATTTCCCCCTGCTCATCACGAACTACCTGCGAACTGCTCTCGATCCACAAATAATGTCCGTCCTTATGCCGGGCTCTACGTGTATACACATCCGTATCAGAATAGAGCTTTCCGTGTTGGGTCATCTCTAATGCATCATCTACGTGATAATACTCCGGTCTTTTTGTGCCAATCATTTCATGTGCCGGATATCCTAGCAGCAACTCTACTGAAGGAGAGACGTAGTGCAATGTACCGTCAGGATCGCCAAAAGAAATCATATCCGGTGTATTTTGGGTGATCAAATTATATAAATGCTGATCTTTCTGAATCTTATCTTCGGCAAGCCTTCGGTCTGTGATATCCGTTAGTTCCGAAATCAAGACAAGAGGTTCACTAGCATTCTCCTTAAGAATTAGAAATATATGTTGTGCTACCCAGATCATCTCGCCACCCTTACATAAGAACCGTCTTTCTAACTCAATTGCGGTCCCAGGATCTGCTAAGAGCTTGTTCAGGATAACGTTATGATCATCATTAGTCTTATCGTCTGGATAAATTAGATCTAAATAATGTAGATTCAAAAGCTCTTCTTCAGAGTAACCAAGCATATGGCAAAGTGCTGGATTGGATTGAATCAAGGTCCCTTCCTTGGGAGAGACTACAGCAACCCCTATAGAAGACCGTAAGTATAGTTGCTTAAAAAGAAATTCAGACACCTGTGCAGCCTCCTCTTTTGAGATGGGGACAAACTTTATTACAATTTCGTAATCTATTCCAGTATACCTTTTTTTCAGTAATTAAGCTTGATAGCTGAGTCCTAAATGATAGGCCGGTGAAAAGCAATGAGATTGCGCGTTATCGTCATAGACCAAAAAAATAAACAACAAGTCCCGAGTAATCAGGAAACCTGCTGTTTATACATATCACAAGAATAAGGACTATTCTCTTATTAAATTCTCTTGCTGAAGCTTTTTAATTTTCTTACGGATAGGTGCGCCAGCTCTTAAAAAAACAAGTCCTAAAAGAATTAAAAGCCCGCCTAGAATAACATTTACCAAACTAATGCTGCTGGAGGAAGTGAAATAATTCGTTAGCCCAATGAGAATGTTCGCTAAACCAACAATGAACTCTAACCACATGACAGAATTCCATAGCGTGTTAATTCGCTTAAAGTGTTTTATTTTGGATTCCAGATCCGTGTAAATATCAAAAGCACCTTCAGATGACTTCTTTCTAAGATAGATCCAACGTCCAAAGCTGCTAATACATTCTACTCCATTCTCCTCTAAAAACCTGATGTACGCGATGCTCTCGGGATGAGTAGGCACATTATCTAAAAGCTCAATCCTATACGTATACTCATTCTTAGGCGTTTCAGTAAACACATATTTGCACCATGTGTAGTTTGTAAGGGCCAGCCCTTTGGCAGATATTTCATTCAGCCACTGTTCTTCCTTCTCAAAATCCCAAAACATTTTGCGAACCACATGTATCATTTGGACTCACCTCCAGCTATTCTCTTCCCATTGGCAATCAGCTCTTCCAACCGGATGAGCTCCCCCTGAATCACCGTCTTCCCTAATCCCGTAATTTCGTACTCCTTTCTTCGGGAGCCCTCTTCCCCTTCCACAGATCTTATCCAGTTTTTCTCCAGCAGGGTGTTGATAGCTCCGTATAAAGTGCCCGCTCCGAGATCCACTCGACCATTACTTAAAGCCTTCACATTCTGCATAATCGCGTATCCGTGCATTGCGGTATATAGAGACAATAAAATGTAAAACACTGCTTCCGTTAAAGCTCCTCTTTCTGAGCTTTCAGGCATGATTCCATCTCCATTCTATTACTGTTATTCTATTACTGTTAGCGATATATCGTTTACCGTAATATTATTATTACGGAAGCCGATATAATTGTCAATACAAAATACCCATTTTATGTATTCCGCTAAGATTATGGCCGCAAAAAAAACGCCAATAGCATATGCTATAGACGGCTTTATCCAATACATTAATTGGTAACGAATTAGTGAAAATAATTTTGAAAAAATATGACAACATTGAAAATTTTCATAACGTAATTTCATCTAAACTATAAACTAAGATTAGTTAAATAGTTACATATTTCGTGCCCTCAATTGATTTAGCTGTTCAATACAAACAGAAAGGTTCGTTATAACATGAAAAAAACAGACCGTCAAATGCGTGTTACACCAAAAATTTGGATTGGCTTACTCATCGCAGTCGGGTATCTATGTATTGTAATTCCGATCCAAAAATTATCCGGAGTATCGTATGAAGACTTTGGTGCATCAGCGGATAACTTGCTCCGTTCAGCCATCGCATCAATGGCCGCAGGTGCTGTTGCACTAATTATTGTAGCCTCCCTGCTCGGATGGTGGCGGTCTGCACTATTTGACAATACACAACAACGGTTGAATTATAAGTGGCTGCTTATTTCTCCATTAATTATGCTGATTGGCATCTTTGTTAACTTTTCATCAACGAATTTCAGTCAATTTGACGGCAAATTCATTTTCATTCTAATTGTATTCGGACTACTCGTAGGTTTCTGTGAAGAGTTAACGATTCGCGGCTTACTATTGACATCACTGCGCTCTCGGCTATCGGAGGGCTGGGTATGTATCTTTAGCAGCATAATTTTTGGTCTTATACACGGCTCAAACATACTGCTAGGACAAGCTATTCCAGTTACCCTCATGCAAGTTTGCATGGCCGCTCTTTCCGGAGTCACTTTTTATTTGGTCCGTAGATTTACAGGCAGTCTAATTTGGGCGATGTTGCTACATGGACTTTGGGATGTCTCAGTGTTCATGACTGCTTACAATAATCCGGATGGTAATGGCACTGCTGGCTTGCTTTCATTAACTGCTGATTTGTTTAGTGTTATCTTCTTGATCATCGTATTCCGTAAATTAAAAAACGCTAAAGCTAAACAGCTTAGTTAGTCTCTATAAATCAGGTTGGAACAAGATACGATCCTTATTCCAGCCTTTTGGCATTCTCCTTGATGACAAAGTTGATTTGCCAACAACGTTAATACAAAAAAGCTCCTGAATCTCCATATAGGGAAATTCAAGAGCTTTTTCATTGTTAACTAGATGCGGTCGAGAGGACTCGAACCTCCACGATATTGCTACCACACGGACCTGAACCGTGCGCGTCTGCCAATTCCGCCACGACCGCACATTATGTACACCAGTGAAATAATCACCGTATTTAAGACTATACTTCTTTTTCAGATAAAAAGCAATATATTTATTTACGTATTGTGTAATACGACTGATAGTACGTTAAATTGAAACACATCACTATAGGAATAACCAATCAGTGTTATTCACTTTATATATTTCTCTTATAAGTTGTCAGTATGGTACAACATAGTTAAAGAATCTAGCGCATCAGAAGTGTCCATCTAAACCAGAAAGGATGAATACGTATGAACCAGCAGTGGAACACCGGAACCTACGATACTGACATGGCCTTTGTGTCTAAGTTTGGAGCATCTTTGATTGAGCTTTTGCATCCCCAGCTTGGCGAACAGATTATTGATTGGGGTTGCGGAACTGGCGACTTAGCGGTAACCATTGCTGCTAGCGGCGCTACTGTAACAGGGATTGATGCCTCTGCTGAAATGATTCAGACTGCCCGTGACAAGCATCCCCAGCTAAGATTCATTTTAGCAGACGGGCAAAGCTATGTCGCGGAACAGCCAGTCGATGCTGTGTTCAGCAATGCTGCTCTACACTGGTTAACCGACGCGAACGGAGCTGCCGCTTCAATCGCTGCTAGCTTACGAACAGGCGGACGTTTTGTCGCTGAGTTCGGAGGGCTGGGCAATATCGCTTCCATCGTTACTGAACTTCCAAACGCTTTTGCCGCTATAGGGTGTAGCGGTAAGCTTCAGCTGCCTTGGTACTTTCCAAGCATCGGACAATACACAACACTACTAGAACAGCATGGGCTAACTGTAGACCTCGCCCTTTGTTTCGACCGTCCAACACCACTAGAGGCTGGAGAGCAAGGGTTCCAGCGCTGGTTGAACACTTTTGCTAATGGAATCCTAAGTGTCCTCACACCCCCTGAACGAGAAGAAGTCCTCTCTTATATGGAACAGAAACTGAAGCCAACGTTATTTCAGGATAACCGCTGGGTGATGGATTATCGTAGAATCCGGGTTGTCGCATACAAACGAGTCTAACACTGAAGGCGATTCTTCCTATGTCACAAAAAAAGAGTGTACTGACGCAGCTTCCGCGCCAATACACTCTTTTTCAACTTTCAATAAATGATTATCTTCTATCTCCCACATATCGATCGCTACCAGCGCCAAGTCCGACAACCAGCAGCACTACGCTTGCAGCAAGCAATAAAATCAGCGGCATCGTCCAGCTATTCGTCACATCATGCAGCCATCCGAATAAGGCCGGTCCCATGGCAGCAAGTACATAACCTACAGATTGAGCCATTCCTGACAGCTCCGCTGCTTCTCGAGTACTTCTGGTCCGTAGACTGAAGAACATCATCACAAGACCGAAGGAAAAACCTCCGGCAATACCAAAGCATATCGCCCATACAGCCATTAAGGCACTGCTACCCAGCCAGATCCCACCTATTCCGATGAAATACAGAACAGCAGTGATTATTACTAGAATACGTTGATTCTTCATCCGGCCTGCCCACAGCGGCACGAAGAAAGTAAACGGCAGCTGCGCCATTTGCATCAGTGATAGTAACCAGCCTGCATGGCTTGATGACATCCCTCGCTCCCCAAGGAGAACTGAAAACCAAGCAATAAAGACATAATAGAGCAGTGACTGTAAGCCCATAAAAATCGTTACTTTCCAAGCCAGCGAAGAACGCCACATATTACCGCTAGAGACCGGATTACTCGCGCCAGTCCCTTGATCAAGCTTGCGCATTTGCGGAATCCAGAACAACGTTGCTAGCGCTGCAATCATAAACCATATGGCCAAAGTCCCTCTCCAGCCAAATCCAGTATTACTGGCTAGAGGGACACTAATTCCTGAAGCGACTGCTGCGCATAAATTCATAGATACGGTATAGACACCTGTCATTAATCCGATTTTGTGGGGAAACTTCCCTTTAATAAGTCCCGGAAGCAACACATTACATACTGCAATAGATAGCCCGAGTATTGCCGTACCTGTGAACAACAGACCTACTCCAGATCCCGACCGGATTAAAATCCCCATAGCCAGCATAACCATGGCAATTACTAACACGTTAGCCAAACCGAAGCGGCGGGCTAGCTTTGGAGCAAACGGGGACAAGATGGCAAAAGCCAACAATGGTAGAGTGGTAATAGCTCCTGCTGAAGTATTCGATAAGCCTAAATCATCCTGAATCATTAGAACCAATGGCCCGACAGATGTAAAAGGCGCCCTAAGTGCTGCTGCGATAAAAACAATTCCCAGCACTAGCAGCCAGCGATCATATTTGGTATCCGTTAAGCCTTTATTCTGAATAATTCCTTCTCGTTGTGATGCTTTCATCCTGTATCCTCCTAAATTACAACAAGCATAACCATCTTTGACCTCCCTATAAGGACGGTAAGTGACTAAGCTAGAAAAATAAAAATATTTATTACATGGCATTAAGAACTATCTTCCACTATTATTATAAAAGTTACAACCCTTAAGTAATTTTATATCCAAATTATTGACAAACCCGAACGACATCTTTAGTATCCATATAATCAGGACAATTGAGAATCAATTTCAATAGAACTCATACATAATTTTATAGAAAAGAGTGAACAGAATGCTTCAAAGTTTTTTTTCCTACTATCGTCCATATAAAAAACTATTTATATTGGACTTCTCCTGCGCTGTTTTTGCAGGTCTGCTAGAACTAGCATTCCCGGTAGCTGTCAATAAATTTATTGATGATTTGCTCCCGGGTCAAGATTGGCCGCTTATTCTTATTGCTTGTGTCGCACTTCTAGCTATTTACGCCTTGAATACGGTGATGCAGTATGTCGTTACTTACTGGGGTCACATGCTTGGTATTAACATCGAAACCGATATGCGTAAAAAAATGTTTGATCACATCCAGAAACTATCCTTCCGATTCTTCGATAACAATAAAACAGGTCACCTAATCGGACGTATCACCAACGACTTAAATGATATCGGCGAAGTGGCGCATCACGGTCCTGAGGATGTGTTTATCGCCATCATGACACTCGTTGGAGCCTTCATCCTAATGGCTGATATTAATCTGAAGCTAGCAATTATTACTTTTATTATCGTTCCAATTATGGCTTGGGTGATCATTTACTTCGGACGCAACATGACTTCCACCTACCGCCAGCTTTTTGGAAATGTAGGTAGTTTCAATGCCCGTATCGAAGATAACGTCGGCGGAATCCGGGTTGTGCAATCATTTGCCAACGAGCAGCATGAACAGGAGCTATTCGCAGTAGATAATCAAATGTTCCGTAAAACTAAGCTTCTGGCTTATAAAATTATGGCCAAAAGCTTGTCTGTCAGCTATATGATGACCCGCCTTATTACGATCCTTGTGATGATCAGCGGGGCGTGGTTCTTCATCAATGGCGAGCTCCAAATCGGTGAATTTGTGGCATTTATTCTATTATCCAATGTCTTCTTCCGTCCGATCGAGAAGATTAATGCCGTTATCGAGAGTTATCCAAAAGGAATAGCCGGCTTTAAACGTTATCTTGAGATTATCGACACGGAACCTGATATCAGCGACAAGCCTGATGCCGTTGAGGTAAGTACTTTGCGCGGAGATATCACGTTCCAGGATGTCTTTTTCGGATACGACGAGGACCGTCCGGTCCTGCAAAATATTAGTTTGCAAGTAAAGGCTGGCGAAACGATTGCCTTTGTCGGACCTTCTGGTGCAGGCAAAACCACTATTTGCAGCCTGCTCCCTCGTTTCTATGATGTCACAGGTGGAGCTATCACCATTGATGGCATCGATATCCGTGACATGAAGCTGGAGTCGTTGCGTAAGCAGATCGGGATTGTGCAGCAGGATGTGTTCTTGTTCTCTGGTACGATTCGCGAGAATATCGCTTACGGAAAGCTCGATGCGAAGCTGCCTGAAATCTGGGAAGCAGCTCGGCGTGCCCATCTGGAAGATCTCATTCAGAATCTGCCAGAAGGCATGGATACGGTGATCGGAGAGCGCGGTGTGAAGCTGTCCGGCGGACAGAAGCAGCGCCTAGCGATCGCCCGCATGTTCCTGAAGAATCCACCGATTCTGATTCTGGATGAAGCTACTTCTGCGCTTGACACTGAAACGGAAGCAGCGATTCAGCAATCGCTGGCGGATCTGTCCGTGGGCAGAACCACACTCGTCATCGCCCACCGATTGACGACCATAAAGAACGCCGACCGGATCATGGTCGTGAATGAAGAAGGCATCGCCGAGCAAGGCCGCCATGAAGAGTTAGTCCAAGCAGGTGGCATTTACAGCCGTCTGCATCAGGCGCAGTATAACGCTTAGGGATGTTGTTATAACTAGCTCCCTAGCTAAATGAAGCAAGCCTAGTCTCCACGTTATTGGCGACTAGGCTTGCTTTTTATTTGTTCCAGCATGAGAGGCTAAATTGGGCATCCCGGAAGTTAGAGTGTGATGGGGCTATAGAGTTATAGGGAGTAATGGTCCAATAAAGTAGTGATCTTTTGGAAACGTGAGGATAGAATTAGGGAATTCCTCCTCAATTTCATTGATAATACAGCCCCAAATTTAACAATTAGGGAATTCCTCCCCTTAAATTCACCCCATTTGCTCATAATAGTGGATTTCAGGTGATTTATAGGGAGAATTTCCCTAAAAAACGTAAAATCCAGTGAAAATCAGCAATTTTTAGGGAGGATTTCCCTAATATCAAACAATACAAATCTAAACGCTCACTCAAACACAACCTAGTTTCATCTACGCCCAAATCGAATTTCCATATTTTATGTAAATATATTAATCAACTTCTGGTTTTTCCTTCGATAATATCATTACCAACAATATTATTATCATTATCAATTGGATACCCAAGTAGCTAACAGGAAAAAGATAACTAAGCTCTATCTGAGGAAAATCAAATTCAATGAATCCAGGATTCCCAGATTTTTTCCCTTGGTATTCTTTTAAGTAAAATAGAATTCTCATACTAGGTAAAGTGCTGATGAGTAACCATGCAATGTTGTACCTAAGCTTCCTCGTCTGTAAAGCCATCTTGCAAGACATATATGTAAGAAATATTGGTGCTGAATACATTAAGAACATCTGCCTTACCATTTCTTCATTCCATCCCTCAGTATTCAGCTTCAAAAAATAGATAGTTATAAAATGCAAAAATACAACCATTAGAACTTGCAGAATCGCTGGAATTCTAACGTTCTTAAATTCACTTTTCACTATACCACCTCTTTATTTAGTAACAGTTCTGAATACCGATAGATTAATCCTCTATTTTAAGTCTGTTAAAAAATAAAGAAAGAAGGAGCCGCGCAAAGAACACGACTCCCTCTTAATATAAACCGCCTCAATAGCGGCACTTATGAATGGTGATCCGCGATAAATCGCTATTCACGCACTTATTTCTTCGCAATATGCACTTTAAGCTGCTTACCCTTCACGGTCGTCTCTCTCATCGCCTGCAATACCATTGCACCTTTACCGTTCAAAATATCCACGTAGGTCACATTGTCCTGAATCGAGATTATACCGATATCTTCTGCAGATATACCCTCAAGCTTCGCGATTGTGCCGACAAAGTCCACGGCTCTTAGCTTCTTTTTCTTGCCGCCGTTGAAGTACAGCTTCATGATCTCTTTGTTCAAGCTCTCGCTTTTGTCCTTCTTGCGGACAGGCTGCTTGTTAATCTTCTGCTCAAACGCTTCCTTCGCGTAAGCAACGGCATCATCCGAAGGAGCTTTCATAGGTGGGATACTGAAGCCAATATAGCCCTCGATTTCCTTCACCCATTTTTGCTCATTCGGAGTGACGAAAGTGATTGCTTTACCTGTCTTACCTGCACGAGCCGTTCTGCCTGTACGGTGCACGTAGCTTTCTTTTTCCAGCGGAATATCGTAATTAATCACGTGGGTGATGTTCTCGATATCAATACCTCTAGCCGCCACATCTGTAGCGATTAGATAACGGAACTGCCCTCTTTTAAAAGCATTCATGACCTCAAAACGCTCGTCCTGCTCCATCCCCCCGTGGATCTTATCACAAGGATATTCCAGATCAGCCAACCCTCTAAATACCGCATTCACCTGTTCTTGTGTACGGCAAAAGATAATACAGCTGTCCGGATTCTCCACCGTAATAATATCGCTCAGCAGCGAGAATTTGGCAGCTTGTCTCACTTCGATCAACGCATGTTCAATTGTAGCGGTTGTAATACCACTTGCTTGAATCTCAATTTCCGTTGGATCGCTCATATATTTCCGGCACAAATTCTTAATCACTTCCGGTAATGTCGCGGAGAAAACACAAGTCACTCGTTCTTGGGGCAGCTGCTTGATGATCTTTTCGATCTGCTCAATGAACCCCATGCTCAGCATTTCGTCTGCTTCGTCGATGATCAAATACTTGATCCGATTTAGCGGAAGCGTACCTCTTTCAATATGGTCGAACACACGTCCAGGCGTACCTACGACAACATGTGTTTTTTGGGTAAGTTCAATTTTTTGTGGAGCGAAAGGCTGCTTACCGAAAAGAGCCACGGCCTTAACCCGTTTAAATCGTCCAATGTTGGTGATATCCTCTTTCACTTGCATGGCAAGCTCCCGAGTAGGCGTTAGAATCAAAGCCTGCGGCTTATTCTCCACCCAATCCACCAAATCACAGACCGGGATTCCGTAAGCTGCCGTCTTCCCACTACCCGTTTGCGATTTAACGATCAGATCCTTTTGCTGGAGAGCTACAGGGATCACTTTGCTTTGAACTTCTGTTGGCGTCTCATATTTTAGGACATCCAGCGCTTTAATAATGTCTTCGTTTAACTCATAATCTCTAAATTGCAATTCACTCATCGTTCAACCTCTTCTATGCCGATTGTTCTGGTTAAAGCGGAAACTCCGCGATCCTTCATCTTGTGCATACTTATCATTATAACAGCTATTGGCTCCCTTGATTCCATTCCTTATAGAACTGGTCCAGAAAATTAAGCATGAAATCATGCCGTTCTTCTGATAACTTGCGCCCATAGGCTGTATTCATCAGGAATTTTAACTTTAATAACTTCTCATAAAAATGATTGATAGCCGTTCCTTTGCTGTAATCCCTGTACTCCTTTTGAAGCGATTCCTCTCTTGGGGACACTTCCGGATCATAAGCTGGACGACCTTTCGCCCCTGAAAAAATAAAGGTTCTGGCAATGCCAATCGCACCAAGCGCATCAAGTCGATCGGCATCTTGGACCACTTGGCCTTCAAGCGTCTGCATCGGTTCTCCGCCGCCACCACTAAAGGACATCGTCTCAATAATCATCATAATATGATTAATTTGTTCCTCATCTGTAAGATTTGAAGAAAGCCAAGTACGTACTTTAAGCAAACCTTCTTCTTTAGACGGATTAAGCTTCTCGTCAGCAACATCATGCAGCAAGGCGGCCATCGTGCAGACAAAGACATCTGCGCTCTCGATCTTGGCAATATCAGCAGCGGTGTTTCGCACTCTATCGGAATGCCACCAGTCATGACCCGTAGTGTCTTGTCCAAGTTGTTCTTTAACAAAATCTTCGGTCCGAGCTATAATTAAAGATTCATTCATCGTAGAAAAACTCCCTTTCCTTAAGGAATATCGAAGCCCTATTATAGCTGATAACTGGTCTTTTCGCCCACAAGAAATCGAAGCTATTATAAATTGTTACTTGCATGACTCTAAATGTTCCGCTATAATCGGCAGTAATCAAAATTTCGAAGGGAATTGGTTCTGATGAATACAAATACAATCATGCTGAATCAACTTCATTATTATCACAAACAGCGTTAGCACTCCTGAATTTTTTCAGGGAGGCTAACGCTACTCGCGTTGGCCTCCCTGCGGCATAGATCACGCGCAGGACCAAGAGGTCCTGCGCGTTTTTTTATTTTCTAAACTATGCCAATTCAAAGGAGCTACTAATGATGCAAAACATTAAAGGAACTTATGATTACTTCGGTCAAGAGCAAGCGCTCAGAAAGAACATTCAAAATACGCTGCAGGACTTGTTTGAGCTCTATGATTTTGAATCGATGGATACGACACTATTAAATGAATTGGAGTTACTGACCTCGAAATATGCAGGCGGGGATGAAATTCTCAAAGAAATGTACCAGCTTACGGATCAAGGCAACCGCAAACTGGGGTTACGTTATGATCTGACCATCCCTTTTGCCAAAGTGATCGCTTTAAATCCAGGAATAGAGTTCCCCTTCAAGCGGTATGAGATCGGAAAAGTGTTCCGAGATGGACCTGTGAAACGCGGGCGTCTGCGTGAATTTCTGCAATGTGATGTCGATGTGGTCGGCATTTCCGGCCCTGAGGCTGAAGCAGAGCTAATGCAGCTAGCTACCGAAGCTTTCCGCAAGCTAGGCATCCCTATCATCCTAAAATGGAATAACCGACGTTTTCTCAGTGAGATTCTGGAGTCCATTGGCGTACCTGCTGAAGAGCAACTATCCGTTATGCTTACTCTTGATAAACTTGAAAAAATCAACACTAGCGGAATCGAGAACGAGTTGATCACCAAAGGGCTTGAATCTGCAACCATTTCAGCGATTCTAGCACTTATCGAAATGGACAATCCAAGCTTTGAGCGGTTATGCGACAGATACAATCTCACAACACAACCGGGTGCATCAGAGGTTCTCGTCCTGCAAAATCTAATCCAAGACATCGGACTACAGGAGACTTGCCGCTTCGATCCTTTCTTATCCCGAGGTCTTTCATTCTACACAGGAACAGTTTACGAGATCTTTGATGCTTCAGGGACCTTTACCTCTAGCTTGGGTGGCGGAGGCAGATATGACGCAATTATCGGACAGCTAGTAGGAAGAGAGGATATTCAATATCCTACGGTGGGGTTGTCTTTTGGTATGGAGTCTATCATGGCACTCTTAGCAGAACGACCTACCCAAGAAAATAGAGCAGCTAATGTTATGGTCATTCCGATTGGTGAAACACTACCACAAGCTTTGATTGCAGCAGCCGAGCTGCGTGCTTGTTCTATAAGAACCACTCTCGTATCCGGTAAAAGAAAATTAAAAAAGCAGCTCGCCACAGCCTCATCCAAAAACATCCGTTACGTTATACTGATCGGCGAGAGCGAATCCAGTGTCGATAAAGTACGTCTGAAGGATATGGAAGAACAAACAGAGGTTATCGTTCCGCTGGAAGAAGCTATTTATCTCATCACTAAATAAGGATCATTCTTAAGTACTGCTCAAAAAAAGACCCCGCCGATCACCGGCGGGGCAAGTTATATATTAAGGGAGGTTATACATGTACTATAACCTTGCAAGCTTAATATTTTATGAATGACAGATAAAGATTCCCTTAATCCTTCTTAGATCTTAAACCGATCTACCAGCCCCTGTAGCTCCTTGGCACTTTGGGTATTCTCGTCAGCCACCGTAACTTCATGGAAAGTTTTCTCTACGATATCGGCAGTTTTTACCGCAATATCCTGGATACCGATAGCCCCCTCATTTACTGTAGCAGCCACTTCATTGACCGCAATAGATATACTGGATACCGCCATACTTAGATGATCGGCCGCAGTCTCGAATTGATTCATCAACATATTCACTGTAGTAGCATCTCTGTTATATTGCTGACTTACCTCCGTTAAGCGCTCATAATCCCCAAGAACATTCTGGTCTATAAAAGCGAGTAACGCCTCTGAATTTTCCTTCATTAACTCAACAGAAGTGTATACGCCGGAAACGACTCCTTGAATTCCAGCCGCTGTCTCTGACGATTTCTCAGCCAGCTTGCGGATTTCACCAGCTACAACAGCAAATCCTCTACCTGCCTCACCGGCTCTGGCCGCTTCAATCGCTGCATTTAAAGCAAGCAGATTGGTCTGACTAGTAATCGATAGAATCGTATCCGCCAGTACATTAATCTCTGAGATCGCATTCGACTGTTCAATTGCTTTTTCCATATCGATACGAACAGATTCATACACTCGCTTAGCATTATCCGTAGACTCTAACGCCTCATCTTGTAACACCATCGCCCGCTCACTGATCTGTTTGGAAACTTCAGCGCCTTCCTTCACATTACTGGAGATCTCGGATACATTAATATCAATTTCAGTAATCGCTGCCGTCATCTCTTGTGTTGAAGCTGCTGTCTCCTCCATCCCAGCCGATAGCTGCTGTGTAGTTGCTGAATTGTCATGTGCATTCTCTCGAACATCTATGGACAGCTTCTCAAGCGTTTCCGCATTATCTAGCACTTTGCTTGAGATCGTAATTAGACTGCCAGCCATATCACGAAGAATAGCACGTGTGCGGAGCATTGCTTTGGCGATCGTCCCGGTTTCATCCTTGTTTTTCGTCAGATACTCATACTGGGCGTCATACGTCAAATTCAGCTCTGCCGTTCTATTTATCAACTCTGTCAGTTTAACAATCGGTGAAGAGATTTTTTGGGCAAAATATAAAGCAATCAGCAATGCTATAATCAAACTTCCCGCACCTAACACCAGATTAAAGTTTCTCATCTCATTCACTGGCTTCGTAATTTCATCTAAATTAGCAGTTAGCCCCAGCAACCAGTTGGTCTCAGGCATAACTGTATAGGCTGATTTTTTATCCACACCATTATATGTATAACTAAGAAGGCTATCTTCCACTTTTTCACCGGATTTCACACGCTTCACAACAGCCATGATTTGGTCATTGGCAACAGGTTGTCCTACCTGCTTCTTATCCGGATGATACAGTGTATTCCCGTTCTCATCGAGAAGATAAGCATACGAGGTCGTTGTATTTACTACTTTTGCATCTGCCAAATACTTAATCATACTATCTGCTGAAACCGCTGAAGCCACATATCCAATCATCTTCCCGTTACTCTTCACAGGATGCACAAAAGCCACCACATAAGCTCCAGTAGATTTCGATTTCAGCGTTTCACTAATTACCGGCGCCGCAGTCTCCATTACTTTCTTCGTATAATTTCTATCACTAAAATCCGTACCTATAAGCTTGGTGTCACTGTCAGCCACAGCGATGCCCTTCATATCACTGACAAAAACATGTTCAAGGTTTCCTGCAGCCTCCACGATTTCCTGAAGGCTGATATTCACCTCATTCTGAAGCTTATCCCCTTTGGCAACTCCGCCGTTTCCTGCTTGAAGCAGCAATTCGACAATTTCCGACCTACCGGCAATAAGCTCAATACTTCTCTGCTCTTTCGAAATCATGGACGATATGGTCTGTGCTTTATTCGTATTGACCTGCTTCATTGAATTCTCAGTAAGACTCACAATCGCATGAGTTGACTTCAAATACGTAAATACTCCCATTACCGTTATACATAACAGGGTTACTCCTATCAACATAAATGATAGCTTAAGGCGAATCTTCATACGCTTCTCATCCTTCCGACAACTTGCTCATTCATGAACAAAGCAATTGTAAATAATACAATTACTATCGGATATCATGATAAATTAGTGAATATTGACTAAGCGAAAATACGGAAAATATCAAAAAATGTCGAATTATTGCATATAAATGAAAAAAATCTAGTTCTACAAGTTTGGACACTTTTTATGGAATAGTTAATAAGACCTGTTTTACCGTTGTGATGAAATAGGCTGTTCTGACTGGGAAACTGTATCCACTTGCGTGACTGCACCACCCGTTAAGGCGCTTTTAGTTCTGTTCCGTAAAAATAGACCAGACATTGCGGCGAGTATTTGTTGAAATAACATTCCTGAAATGACAGGGAGTGCAACAGCCGGAGGGAAATATTTTACTGCGAGCACAGCCCCCGCGCTTAAATTACGCATGCCGGAATTAAATTGCACAGCCACAGAATCTTCATAGCTAAAGCGGAATCGGCGTGATACCAAGGCTCCGATTACATATCCAAGAACTACCGTTAAGAAAGTTACGCCAATAATAATCGCTAATTTACTATCCGCGTGTTTTAGATAACGAGCAATGCTGGCACCGTTAATAGAAACGACCATAAACAATCCAACCTTTACAAACGGGGAAAGCGGCGGTCCACATACTGTATTCACCTTGCCCTTTGTCCATTGATTCAGAAGCATGCCGACCACCGAAGGAATGACAACCATCCATAGGAGCCCTTTCATCATTTCCCCCAGCTGAATTTCCACACTTGCTCCCATGAGCAAATACAAGGTACCCGGAACGACAATCGGTGATAAGAGTGTATCTATCAGAATAAGTGCCAAAGTCAGTGCAATATTCCCTCCATATATGGATACCCACACCACACTAACGACACCCGTAGGGATTGCGAACAGCAGTACAAATCCAGTCACAGTGTAGGGATCTCCTGGAAAGACAGCACTTGCAACGAGCCAGCCGATAAGCGGCATCACGATATGGAGAATGATCATCAACACTATCAGCTTCTGTGGTTTCAGCAGTACACCCAGCAGATCCTTGAGATTGGACTTCAAGCTTCCGATCAATGTCATAAAGGCAAAAATCCAAGGAACAAGACCTGTGAACGGTAGCAGTCTGCTTTCATTAAGTACGCCAACCACGATGGCAGTAGGTGTTAATAATGGCATGATTTTTTCGAGTACAACATTGGATTTGATGAGTCCATTTCTTATATTCATAAGCATGTGTCGCACACCATATGTATGGATGTCATACAATCCTTATCTGCAAATTTAAGTGGTAAACGCCTCTATAATCTTACAGAGATCATACAGGACTTTCCATTAATCCACCACACAAAAAGGAACCAATTATTAAAATTGGCTCCTAGAAGTAATTTCTATAGAATCGCTAAACGGTTTAAACCCCTTGCGGAAACAATGCGTCCAGTGCTGGGCATGGCAGTTTATCCAGGAACTGAGCCAAAGGCGCTGGCATGTTACTATACAAGTCCTTCAGTGAAGTCCCCTGATAAATGTTTCCAATAATAACCGGGTGGCATAATTCAGAGATCAAAATATCTCCATTTCCATGTAGATGAAGCTGTTTCTTGCCCTCTATGCAGTGAGGAAAATAAACGCCCGGTTGCTCCTCGAAGCCAAGCGCATCCATAAAGCGGTCCATGCAGGTGAAATACAGGATTGTATCCTCTTTCTTCTGTGCTATCAGTTCACTTACAGCGTTCTTTAATTGTTCGCGGGCAGCAATTGATTTCCAGCCGGTATGATCCATGATAATACTGTTCTGAATCTCATGTGTTCTGACGCCCATAGCATAGACATGATCACTAATTTCCTTCATGTTATCCTGCGTTTCACTGAACAATAATGTCTCCAGCACCGTATCTACACTTGTGGCCGCGAACAAAGTAATGTTCTCTCTTATTTTCTCATAGATGCTTGGATGAATATTATAATAACGAGAGAACGCGTCCGCTGTAGTAAAATTAAAGGAAATATGTATCGTCGTTAATCCGGCAACGACCAATTGATCAATCCGTTCAGCATTTAAAAGACTACCGTTAGAATTGAGCTGTGTCTGAATCCCTCTGGATGAGCAGTAGTTCACAATCTCTACACAGTCATCGAACTTTAGTGTGACCTCGCCACCTGATAAACGCACTCTTTTTAGACCCGGAAGCTCTTCAAGAATCCGGATGACCTCTTTGGCTTTGATACTTTGTCCATCATTTCTATTATAAGCACAACAATAATCGCAGCGAAAATTACAGTTCGAGGTGACTCCTATTTCTAAGCCTTCCAGCTCATAATTTAGCGGTTTGTCTAATTCCAATGCTTTATATCTCATACTCTAAAGTCCTCCTTTAAGAAATGAATTTGGTTCAAGAGTTCAACCTTAGAGATTATAAAGGTTTATGGCATAGGTTAATGTGAGGTTTATAACAGTCCAATATTTCATCTACTTAGCAATTACTCCAATTGATAACTCTCGTAATGTTTTCCTTCTTCGAAAAACTTACCACCCGGTGGTATCCAAACACTCTGGTGAATTTTCTTCTCATTTACTACTGAATAAATATAAATCCAACCTTTTTCGTTTTTAAATCTTACTTGTAAATGATAAGGATTATATTGTCTACCTACTTGTCGACTAATTTCCCATTCTTGATTAGGGTATCTCTCCTCCAAATAGTGATTGAGTTGTTCTGTTTTTCGGGATACTTGATAGTCAATCCAGTAGGGGCGAATAGCGAAGGATAATAACAAAAGTACAGTGATTGAAGATACTATAATTAAACTAGGCTTCCTAATCTTATGGGGTAAAAACAAGGCTACTCCAAATAGAATGAGGACAAAAACAACCGAAAATATGATTTCTATTGCTGTAATTGGATGCAAAATAACCCTCCTCAGAATCATGTTGTTCGAAGTCCATGACCCATTTACTGGTCCACACCATTATTTTCCAGTATAATGCTTTATTGTAAGCTAACACAACTCATGCAGAACGCTTGAAAGGAGCCAAAAAATGAGGAGAATCATTCGAAACGCACTCATTATCCTAATATTCATATTTGTTACAGGCTGTACATCTAATGCTGATACGGTTGATACACCGCTGTACTCAGGAAAAGGCCTATCCGTAGGCGTTGTTGGCGAAGTCCCGAAAGTAAGAGAAGATCAGATCCGCTTCACCAGTATTTCCTTTGATGAATTAGAAGATTATACAAAGCTCTCCTCTAATTATGATGCCGTAATAATTATGAAGGAGCATCTGCAAGAAGCGGACGACAACAAGTATGTTAAAGTATATACAAAGGCAGGAATTCCTTTCTTCTTTATGGAGACCACAAAGTCATATATGCCATTTGTGCACGAAGACATTTCGTATGAGGACATCTCTGATACGGGTTCTGGTATGTATGCTACTGGCTATCTTCAAATTGGTGAAGCCTCTAAATTTTGGGGATACGGTCTTTATAACGACAAAGTAAATGAACACAATATTAAATCTGTATATTCACAGATGTTCACCACCATCGAGTCCATAAAGAATGGTATGTATAAATAAAACAGGCTGCCAGATGGCAGCCTGTTTCTTTTCATATCACATTTCCTTACAATTCCACCGATTTCCCCATCTCATTCCAGACAGGCTGCCCAATCAAGCCCACGCGCCAGATCGCAATCCCTTTAAGACCATAACGTTTGGCAAGTCCAACCTTAGAATTCACTGAAGTTTCATTCTCACTATAAACGGAAATACCCAGAATCAGCTTATCCTTACTTACTTGCTGAAGTGCAAGCCGGATGCCTTCATCAACTAAACTCATCGGCTCTGGAATTTTTTTCTCTTTCAAATAATCATAAGACATAATGACCAAATCATCTGCTAGGCTGCCTAGCGTCTTGTAATCATAACCTTTATAAGAGCTGTTTAATGGATGAAGGATCACAGTAAGCTTAAGACCTGCTGCGTGTACTTTTTGAGACAGATTCTTCACAAAAGCATTATAATCGGCTTGCACCTTTGCTTTATCTCCTGTTAAACCCAGTCCCTCAAGATCCAGCGTAACTCCTTGAAAGCCCTTTTGTGTAGCCAGATCGACAATTCCTGTAATCGTCTGCTCTTGAAGCACTTTATCTTCCAGGTTCTTCGTCAGCTCGGATGCAGTATCACCCGAAAAGACCATCAGATAAGGCGCTGTGCCCCCTGCTGCTGCATTTGAGATAATAGACTCTGGAGTTACATCCCCAGCAGCTTGGGGCCATCTAAAGTCAGTGCCTGTCGTGGTGAATTGTCCGGTTTTATCAATTCCGCTCCACCCAAAAGCTACAGCATCAAAGCTAGAAAGCAACGAAATTTCGCTGTATGAACTAAGCGCATAGAAACCAAGCTTATACATACCCGTCTTTGGTGAAGTGATTGAGACGGTCTTCGTCGCTTGATCCCATGCTACGCCCGCACCAAACTGCTGGCCGAAGAAGCTAAGCGGAATCATCGTGTTATTGCGGATCGTTTGCGGGGCAACCCCCAGCTTCACAACTTCGCCGTTTACGCCTGCATTTTTGCTACCCAGGGTCAAAGTTACCACTTTAGTACCCGCTGTATCCGTTTTGGTCGCGGTAATTTTCTTAAGCGCTTGATTCCACTCTACGTTGATCCCCAATGCTTCAGATATTGCTCGGAATGGGACCATCGTGGTTCCGTTCATCACAACAGGCTCTACTGGAAACGGGAGTGCATAACCATCCAGCACAATACTAACTCCCCCTGCGGGGGCTGCTTGTGTAGTATTTTGGAATACAGCTGTGGTGCTGCCTAGCGAAATCGCCAGACATAAGACTAATTTACCAATCCGTTTGTTCATGACTGTTAAGTCTCCCATCTTCCATGATATGAAGTGTAATCTCTTAAACTCTTTATATGTCTCCTACCATTTTACCAAAGATTATCCAATTGTAAAATTAATAGATTGTCATCTATGAGCTTCGATATTATTTTTCACATCAGAAAAAGTCGACTAAACTACATAAACACGCTCAAAAAAGTCCCCACCGCTCGTTCAACATCTACGTCCACAGCAACTTGTATAGGGCTACCCACTTTTGGCTGAGCCCGCAAATCCGCTACGACCATTCCCGATGTAAACTCACCTTTGTGCTCCACACGAACATTCATTTCTTTGTAAGTTACAAGGTCTGGTTGCAGCGCAACCATAAGCGCGAGCGGATCATGCAGCGGTGCACTGTTAATCAAAAAGTTCGCTTCACGGTAGAAATTAAAATAATGAGTAAGCGATTGTTCCATAAACGAAATGATCGCTTTATTTTCTTCACGCCCAAAACGATTTAATAAATCAATATGCTCTTGAGTGATCCGCGTCTTAAGCGTAACGTCTAAACCCACCATCATAACGGGAAGTCCAGATGTAAATACATGATCAGCAGCTTCCGGGTCTCCAGCAATATTCGCTTCCGCAACCGGTGTTCTATTGCCGGGATTGAAGATCGTACCGCCCATCACCACTACTTTTTTCAAAGTATTCTTAATACCAGAGTCCATATCAAGCGCCATCGAGAGATTGGTTAGATGTGCCAGTGTAACTAATACAATTTCTCCGGGATTCTCATTAGCCATCCGAACAATAAACTCAGATGCAGTTTCGCTAATGGGACGCTGGCTGGATGGTGCAATTTCCACATTACCAATGCCGTTCTCACCATGCACATGAGTGGCGTAACCTGAATGCTCACGAACGAGTGCCTTGGATGCTCCGATCGCTACAGGAATTTCATAATCGGGTTTAGCAAGCTCAATCAGTCGCAGTGAATTGTCCGCTGCCTTCTCGACATCAATATTCCCAAAAACAGTTGTAATTCCTTCTACAATTACATTTGGAGCACGCAAGGCATATAGAATTGCCAGTGCGTCGTCAATCCCTGTGTCTGCATCAATAATAATTCGTGTTTTACTCATTTATGTTCTCTCCCATTTGTGCAATGTCGTATGGATTATCATATCACGGCCTATCAGAACGCTCAATTTTATTCATTAGCTGTTCTTTAAAAGTATTAATAAAACTTTCAGGATCACACTCTACCAAATAAGCATATACGCCCTTACTCGTATGCAGATAGAACATACCTCCAGTATCCCCCATTGAGCGATAGGACATATCTAAAATATCTTTTATTGGAAATTCACGATGACGAGTTACAATTCTATCTTTGTACAGATACATTAGCCTATTACACGGAAAACTTCGTTGTTCTCCATCCTTGATTTCCCGCTGTATCTTATAATACGGAAGCTGAGCTACCCATTTCATTTGAAGTCCTCCTGCTTGACGTAATGGACTCCATTTTATTATTCTTTTTACCCTTTTGCAAAATAAAGAAGCTCGACGATCCCCTTAGAAGGAATCATCAAGCTTCAGAAATATCTGTTATTTCGTTGTATAAGCTGCTGCTGCTCGGCAAAAGCGTTCTAAAGCTTCTACTAGAATAGATCTAGGACAAGCTAGATTGATCCGCAGATGACCTTGTCCCTCGGTTCCAAAAATAGAACCTTCATTAAAAGCGACTTTAGCCTCTTTGTACATCAACTGCTTAAGCCCATCAATATCCAGATTCAGCCCACGGCAGTCTACCCATAGCAGGTAGGTGCCTTGCGGTTGCATCACTTGGACCTGTGGCAAATGCTCCGACAGATAGCTAATCGCATAATCCACATTACCTGAAACGTACTCTAATAGCTCATCCAACCATTCTTCTCCATCATTATAAGCAGCTTGTACTGCATCTTGAGCGAAGAAGCTAGCCATATGTAAGCTCAGTGCTTTCATTTTTTGATCAAACTTAAGCTTCAATTCCGGATTCGAAGACACGATAAAAGAAGATTGAATGCCCGGAAGATTGAAGGTTTTAGTCGCGGCAAGGGTGGTAAGGGTAATATTTGCAATTTCTTCTGATAAGGATGCAAAAGGGATATGCTCATAGCCCGGAAGCGCCAAATCACAATGAATCTCATCGGAAATTACAGTCACGCCGTAACGCAGACAGAGTTCACCAAGCTTCAGCAGTTCTTCTCTTTCCCATACTCGACCACCCGGATTATGCGGACTGCATAAGAGCAGCAGCTTTGCTCCGCCTTGCATCAGAACTTCCAATTGCTCATAGTCCATCTCGAAGCGTCCATTTCTGATCACAAGCGGATTCTTGGCAACCTTCCGATCATTCATTTTGATGACATCATAGAAAGGATAATAAACTGGCGACTGTAAAATAACCTCGTCTCCCGGCTCGGTAAACAGCTCAACGGAAAGACTTAAGGAAGTTACAATTCCGGGAGAGTCCGAAATCCATTCCGGTTTAATTTCCCAATCATGCCGTCTTCTGAACCACGACGTGATAGATTCTTTATAAGAGTCACTAGGTACACTGTAACCGTAAACCCCTTGTTCTGCGCGGCGCAGAATCGCTTCCTTCACTGCGGGAGGACTTTCAAAATCCATGTCTGCCACCCAAAGCGGCATAATATCCTTCTCACCAAACAACTTCTCGGACTGGTCCCACTTGTAAGAACGTGTATTACGGCGGTCAATTACGCGATCGAAATCATACTTCAATTAAAGTCACCTCATCCTTATAAACTTGTCCCTTATTGTATCATGAGGAACGCAATCTGGCATACTGCACAAAAAAGAACGCACTCCCAATGTGCGCTCTCCTTAACTCACGGACAGCTTTGTTTCTTTGCTGCAGCCACACTACCAAGCATGTAGATATAAATTTTATGTCCCTAACAGGGACTCACCTACTCCTTAGCCTGAAAGCTCGCTGACGGCAGACCACTCACACCCGGCTTAGCCTTAAACAATCCTCCCGCATGCGGATACTGACGGATCTCCTTTTCATTTAGTCCTGTCCTTGCAGTCGTAATGTAAAGCTCTGTTAAATCACTACCGCCAAAGGTGCATGAGGTGACAAATGGCGCTTGAACTCGAACCAGACCAATTTGCTTCCCCGAATTCGGATCCCAACGTGAGACACAACCCCCGCCCCAATGGGCGACCCAAAGCATTCCTTCGCTATCTATTGTCATTCCATCTGGCGATCCTGTAGCATCAGGAATTTGAAAAGCGACTCTCCGGTTACTGATCTTTCCGGCCACTTCATCGTAGTCAAATACATCCACCTGTCTCGTAGGCGTATCAATAAAATACATTCTGCTCTGGGCATAATCCCACGCCAAACCGTTCGAAATACCAATGCCAGACAACACTTGGCGACAAAATCCGTCGGGCTCAAGGACATATAATCCCCCTGCTTTCGGCTCATTGTCCATACTCATTGTCCCCAACCAAAGTCGGCCTTGCCGGTCGCATTTGGCATCATTTGATCTGTTGCGTGGAAACTCTGCTTCAATCGAAGCTAACTGGACAGGAGATCCTTCGAGGGAAGTGAGATAAACTCCATTCTCCATAGCCAGAACAAGGCCACCGGCAGTAGTTGGAATAACTGCGCTGACCATAAGGTCAAAAGAGTGGACGGTTTCACTGCCTGTGGCTCTGTCATATATTCTAAGCTTCCTGCCCGTAATATCTACCCAGTACAATTGGTTGGATTCAGCGTCCCAATGCGGTCCTTCTCCCAGCTCTGCCTGAGCATCAATAATCAATTCTGCCTGAGTCTCTGTATACTCCAAAACGTTCACTCCTTCGTATTTTCTACACATTAATATCCAAAAACGGTCCATCCGAATCTTTCAAAAGCAATGTATGCCGAACGCTCTGGTTGTGACGAGCACGTAAGGGGATACATGCATTATGACCTTTTCATCTCAGTAGCTCAACTCTTCCAGCGAAATAAGCCCTCTTCTATTTCTGTCCAACAGCACAGCAGTACAGGATAAATTGAATAAAAAAAACAGCACCCGAACTCCAGGCGCTGTTAATCATCTTTTATTATTTTTTGTCGACAGGCTTACGAATCGCATTGCCCACCTTCACAAGAATATCAGACATCGAAGCCTCATCATTTACATCATAATCATCAATGTTCAAACGAAGCACTGGGCAAGCCGTAAACTCGTTAATCCATTTCGAATATCTGCCATGCATATGCTCCCAGTAGGAAACATCCGTTTGAATTTCCATCTCACGGCCACGTTCATTAATTCGGGTCAGGATGGAAGGCAAGCTGCCTTCAATATAAATCAGCACATCAGGGTGCGGGAAGTATGGCGTCATAACCATAGCTTCATACAAGCTAGTGTAGGTTTCATAATCCGTTTTGGACATTGTACCTTGATCTGCATGCATTTTCGCAAAAATACCGGTATCTTCATAGATGGAACGGTCCTGAACAAAACCACCGCCGAGTTCGAACATCTTCTTCTGCTCTTTAAAACGTTCAGCTAGAAAATAGATTTGCAGGTGGAAGCTCCATCTCTCAAAATCATGATAGAACTTTTCGAGATAAGGATTGTGATCGACCTGCTCTAGCGAGGTTTGAAAATTAAGTCTTTTGGCCAAGGCGCCTGTTAAAGTGGATTTCCCCACCCCGACAGTTCCAGCCACGGTAATTATGGCATTTTCCGGGATATGATATGAATTCATTTCATTAGCTCCTTTATATAAGAGACAATTTCAGTGAAGTGTTCTGGATTCTCCACGAAATCGACTGCATTTCCATCAATGGTAATAATTACGGTCGAAGGCTCCTGAATGGCAAGAGAGGCCATCGCGTCATCATAATCTTTAATTAATTGCTCCAAATACGCAGTATCCATCCCCTCTTCAAAGGGACGCCCACGTTTTTCAATTCTGGTTAATAACGTATCTAAATTGGCTTTAATATAGAGAATGATATTCGGCTTTGGCAGGTCATCCGTAAGCACATGATAAATTTGCCGATACTTCTCACGTTTCGTTCCGTTCAGTGTTCGTTCTCCAAAGATGAGGTTCTTATAAATATGGTAATCCGAAATGACCGGGATCCCTTTATCTATGTACTGTGTAACGGTATCTTCAAGCTGCTTATACCGATTACAAAGGAAAAACATCTCCAGTTGAAAGCTCCAATCGTCCATGTTCTCATAAAATTTAGCCAGAAAAGGATTCTCATCGACAATCTCTTTAATGATCGGTAAATTTAATTCCTCTGCTAGCATAGAAGCTAATGTTGTTTTGCCAGCCCCGATTGGGCCTTCTACTGCAATAAACGGTGCATATTTCATTGACGCTGACTTCCTCCTCAGATACGAACCTTTCAATAGCATTCAAGCATAAACGCCTTCGGCGTCCTTACAAGAACGGTAAGTGTTTAAGCGGGAAATATAAGAACAAAGTATAGTGTGAAACTTATACTTTCTATTATGTTTATAAAAACAGACTAAATTATTGTATCACATGAAACCTTTCTTGTGAGTGGGTAAATATGAAGAAACTTTTCCAGTAGTTCTAGCGTCTAAATGTAAGATAATGGATTATAGCGTGAACATATCAAAATTATCTATTAAAGAAAAGAGAGGTATTCCTATGAAAAAATGGCTCAGCATGGTTAGTGCTGTTCTAGTATTAAGCCTCGCCTCTAACGTAAGCGCAGCTGCAGCTGCAGAGAACCCAAACACTACTACCAACCTCACTTCGTATGGCGCGGATTATCTGACCAAAACAGATGGTTCCTTTTGGGTATGGGGAGGTAATCGATCCGTCCCTACGCAAATCCATGACCTGAATGAGGTACAAGCATACTTTGGTTCCCAATATGTAATGAAGAAAGACCTTTCGGTCTGGCAATGGAGAACATCAGCATACTCTGAAGCCGTTAAAGTGACCCCCGTTCAAGAGCTAGACAATCTGGTCGATATATTCATGACGGGAAATAGAACGATAGCCCTTAAAGGAGACGGGACGATTCTAAGCGCCCCCCTTTCATCCGATGGACTCACTACCTCCGCGTTCACACCGGTTTCCGGCGTCGATAACGTGGCCGCTGTGGGCGGTTACTATGAGTCTGATCTTCATAAGAGCTGGACACGTTACGTGTTCTTAAAGAAAGATGGAACTGTTTCTACTACACGCGATGACTTCGAAAGCTTCGAAACCATCCTGAATTTAACGGATATTATTCAAATCAAAAACAATCTGGCACTTAAAAAGGACGGCTCCATATGGAGTTGGCCAGTCCAAGATTATTACAATAACCAAGGAGCTCCAATAGATCTATCTGCGACCCCTCTCAAGGGAATCAGTAATATTAAAAGTTTAAAAGGAAATCAGAACAGCCTATTAGCCATTGATGGAGCCTCTCAATTATGGTTCTGGGGCGCTACCATTACAGGTTCCTCAGACGGAACAACCTATCATGAACAACCACCGATTCTTCTAAAAGGGATCAAGAATGTAGTTGATGCTTACATCGTAGAGCGCTCTATTGTTGCGTTAACCGGGGAAGGAAACGTCTATCAAACTTCCATTGAGAACGAAATGATGCCCGCAGATTCAAAATTCACACTTCTCGATACAGAAGTAAGTAGTCTAAAGAAAGGCGGACGACATATCATCATGCAAAAGAAAGACGGCTCACTCTGGGGCTGGGGTGTCAATAAGGACGCACAGCTGGGCTATGGCGACTATGAATTCAGCCATGCCGGGCCCGTTCCAGTGCAAAAGCCTATTTCAATCTCCTTAAACGGAGAATCTATCCCACTCTCAAATGGAGTTATTACTCGAAACGGACAAAATTTCGTCCCGCTTCGATCGCTGTTCGAAAAATTAGGAGCCACAATTACCTATAAAGAGAACATTACAGCTGCGAAAACAATAGATAAACAAATTATGATCACACGAGCCGCTACAGATAAACCGGCTCTCGCCATCAGTATTAACGGTGTAACTGGAGCGACGATGGTGAACAATACAACCGTAAATCTTCCTACACTACCCTTCATCGTAAACGGTTCGATGTATCTGCCACTTCGCTTTATAAGTGAGCAACTCGGAGCAAATGTGGAGTGGCTCCCACAGGAGGAGCGCATCGCCATCACGATGCAATAAGGAGTTAATCAAAAAAGGTGTCCCATCACGGGACACCTTTTTAATCTTAAGATAAACGTCCGCTGAAATCTTCGAAAGCGAACTGTTTGATTACTTTGATTCCCTCTTCTTCATTGTAACTAACAATGGAAGGCAGGTTCACGCCATTAAACATATGGTTCTTCACCATGGAATAATGGGCCATATCAAGGAATACGAGTCTATCACCGTATTTCAAAGGCTCCTTGAAAGAATAATCTCCGATAACGTCTCCCGCTAGGCAAGTCATTCCACCTAATCTGTACGTATAAGGATATTCTCCGGGTTGTCCAGCATCGATAATGTTCGGACGGTACGGCATAGCCAGTACATCCGGCATATGGCACTCTGCCGATGTATCGAGAATCGCAATGTCCATGCCGTTATGCATCACATCGAGAACGGTAGCTACCAGATATCCGGTATTAAGAGCTACTGCCTCACCCGGCTCCAGATAGATTTCCACACCGTAAGTCTCTTTCATGTGCAGAATGCATTTGACCAGGGTCTCCAGGTCATAGTCAGGACGTGTAATATGATGACCGCCACCGAAATTAAGCCATTTCATTCCTTTGAGATAAGGTCCGAACTTCTCTTCGACTACCTTGAGCGTACGCTCAAGTGTATCCGAATTCTGTTCGCACATGGTATGGAAGTGTAGTCCATCAATGCCCTCAAGCTCTTCCGGTCTGAAGTTAGGAAGAGTTACTCCCATTCTGGAATAATTGTAGCACGGATCATACAGCGGAACTTCGATCTCGGAATATTCCGGATTCACTCGAATGCCGCAGCTGATATGCTTCGGTGCGCTCTTTACGCGATCCTTGAATCGATTCCACTGGTCAAAAGAATTGAACACAATGTGATCGGAGTATCCAAGGAGCTCATCAAACTCACTATCTATATAAGCTGGTGCGTATACATGAACCTCTTTGCCCATTTTTTCATAACCAAGTCTGGCTTCGAACAAGGAGCTTGAGGTTACACCATGCAAGTACTTCCCAACTAACGGATACAAGGAATGCATGGAGAAGCCTTTTTGCGCGAGCAAAATCTTTGCTCCAGTGCGTTCCTGTACAGAATTCATAATCTCAAGATTACGTGTAAGCAATCTTTCATCTACAAGGTAACATGGTGACGGGACTGCGCTGATATCAATATCCATTTCTCGCGCCTTAGTCCAGCAGCGTTGGCGAGAAATCTTCTTGCCAAGGCAGACCATGTTTATTTAAAGCTTCCATGAATGGATCTGGATCGAACTCTTCAACGTTGAATACGCCTGGTTTCTTCCAGATACCTTTTATAATTAACATCGCTCCGATCATTGCAGGAACGCCTGTAGTGTAGGAAATGGCTTGGGAGCCAACCTCTGCATAGCACTCTTCATGATCGCAAACATTGTATACATAATAAGTTTTCGGCTTTCCGTCTTTGGTTCCTTGGATGATACATCCAATGTTCGTTTTACCTTTTGTTCTTGGTCCCAAGGAAGCCGGGTCCGGCAAAATCGCCTTCAAGAATTGTAGAGGAACGATCTCTTTACCTTCATACATGATAGGCTCGATAGAAGTCATGCCAACATTCTCAAGCACTTTCAAATGCGTCAGGTAGTTCTGCGAGAAGGTCATCCAGAAACGGATCTTCTTCACACCCTTGATGTTAACGGCCAAGGATTCCAATTCTTCATGATACAAAAGATAAATATCCTTTGGTCCAATTTCCGGAAGATCATATACTTTTTTCTCGGAAAGCGGTGCAGTTTCAATCCACTCGCCATTCTCGAAATAGCGGCCATTGGCTGTAATTTCACGAATATTGATTTCAGGATTAAAGTTTGTTGCAAATGGATATCCGTGATCACCAGCATTGGCATCTACAATATCAATGGTATGAATCTCATCAAAATAGTGCTTTTGAGCGTAAGCTGTGAACACGCCCGTTACACCTGGATCAAATCCACTACCAAGCAACGCGGTAAGGCCTGCTTTTTCAAATCTTTCTTTATAAGCCCACTGCCAAGAGTATTCAAATTTCGCTGTATCTTGTGGTTCATAGTTGGCAGTATCCACATAGTGCACTCCTGTTGCCAGGCACGCATCCATGATTGTCAGGTCCTGATATGGGAGAGCGACATTAATAACGACATCCGGCTCAAAGCTCTTGATCAGTTCAATGACTTCGTCCGTATTATCTGCATCGACCTGAGCAGTAGAAATCTTCGTGCGGCCTCCGGCTAATTTATCTTTCAGAGCGTCACATTTCGCGACAGTTCTGCTAGCTATGCAGATCTCTTCAAATACATCCGGGTTCTGGCAGCATTTGTGAACAACAACACTGGAAACACCGCCAGCGCCAATAATTAACGCTTTTCCCAAAATAAAAACCTCCTAAAATTCCATTTGCAAAATCAACAAGGCTGATTATACATAATATTTTTGAATAAATCAATAAAAACCGACAAAAAATGATGTTTATTGTGTAAAATCTCCAAGGATTCTTGTTAATACTCTTGAATGCTCATATTTCCTCGATTATCCACCTATACATTCCATGAAAATCGTTGGAATGGAGTGAATTTCCGGAAACTAGGACAACTAGATTATTCTATCACAAGAGGGTTCTACTTCATACGATTTATTTTAATTTCAATGAAAAATTCCACTCCCTTTCTGCAGCTCCGCATAAGTACGTTCAGTCTCAGTGGCATCTTTGGCGTTGTAGAGCACATACACCTCTGGTAATTTGATCACAATATACGGCGGAGAATTTTTAACAAGATACGCTTTACTCTTTCCATACTCCTCAAACTTAAAGTTTCCAATAGCTACCGTATCCGTCGCTACGCCATTTGTTCTTCGGCCTCCTGAAGGGTAACTGTCCACAAGCTTAAGCTCTTGCACATCTTTCATAGCGAAGCTGTAGTTGTACATCGGATATTTAATCGAAACGGTACCCTTTCCATCTGCAGTTAATGTAGGTGTTGAGAAATCAGCCTGGACGCCCATCCACCCCGTCCCGATCAACAGCAATGCAACGAATACAAAGAGGCCGTAATATATACTCTTACCCGTTTTTGTCCCAATATTAATCGTAGTACCAATCCCAAGACGCTTCGGAACCATAACAGAACGATCATTGGGGTTATTATACGTTGTCCCATTGATCCAATATTCATCATCATCCGTATAAAGAATTTCATGTTCTCCTTTAAGGAGCGTTGTTTCAAATTGCTTCAACTTATAATGGACGTAAAAGATCCCTAGGACCGGAACAACAGAGAAAAAGAAGATACCCAGACTCCATACTATAGTTGAAGCTGTCCCATTTAAGGGGAGGGCATATACCGTAATTACAGCGATACAGCTATTAATTATAGCCATTCCAAACCATAGCAGGGACCAATATCTACGATTAGCTTGATTAAGCAGGATATTGGTCTCGCTGTTGTCCGTGTACACTTTAGGCTTCATTCGATTAAAGGATACTGCAATAACAAAGAAAAACACAGTCAACCCTAATGCTGTGCCACCAGCCATTCGAAGAATATCAATAATCCCCTCCGGAACTGGAATCGTAAAAGATAACGCAGCAATCAGGGCAGGAATTATGTACCAGTATAAAGAAAGGCTCATTTTCTTTTTAAGCAGGGATAGCTTAGTATCTATTCGAACCATTCGCTTCTCTCCTACGAACCACTCATTCTCCCGCTTCAACTGTGTAGCCGCACGATGTGCTTTTATGAAGGGAATTCGAAGCACAAGCACCATTGCACACGTCCAAACATAAAAAAAGATCAGTGAAAGAGATATATAGGAGCTTAAAAATAAGATAGGAATCAAGAATAAAATTAATAAGAATCCATACTTTTTGTACATCTTCCCAGTTGAGATTTGCAGTTCGCGCAGACGTTCATCCTCAAGAGCAAAACCCGGAAGACTAACCCCAAACCACAGATTGTCCTTTGGCTTCAAGGTGCTCATAAACGTCAGAAGCATAATCACAAAAATAAACACAGCTATAAAAAAGAAGAAAATAGCCATCTGAGCGTCCCCCTATTCCGTGATGGATGTAGACTTAAACGATACCGATGAAAAGATTCCGGCACACATTTGCATAAATTCCTCCCGTCCAATCCCTTTTACACTAGCCTCCGAAATGACTAACCGAAGTTCATTTTCCAGCTTCTCCTTAAACTCTGGATGTCCATTCCCTATAGGAGCAACTGTTGCACCATGCCTGCGATCTATAGATATGAAGCCTTCATTCTTCAAAATCGCGTACGCTTTGTTCACGGTCATTGCATTAATACCTAAATCTTCAGCCATTTGCCGCACTGTCGGTAATTTCTCCCCATCCGCCAGTTCACCTGAGCCTATCCCAATCACGATTTCATTTCGGAGCTGTACATAGATTGGCGTATCACTTTTAAAATCAAGCGTAATGATCATTTTATCCTTCCATTCAAAAAAAGTATTATTTGTATTAGTTAGACTAATACAAATAATACTTAATGTCAAAATCCCCTATCTAATTCGTATGGATTTGAACAGCATAAGCCTCTGCATCCCAATCCACTTTAGCGCCTAACATTTCACTGATTAGTCTTAATGGGACATACACACTATCATTAATAAAGACCGGCTTTTGATCTGTGGATATTACTTTTCCATTTACAGTCGTTTGTCCACTTACCGAATTTAAGATTATCGTAGTAGATGTAGATTCCTTCACGGCAATCACTGATCTCGCCGGAACGTCCCAACGTACATTCACGCCCATTTGTTGAAATATTCCTCTTAGCGGAACGTACGTAGAATTGTTGAGCAGTAATGGAGGCATGGTCAACTCCATTTCATTATTGTTCAACTGCACCTGAATCGATTTCTTCACGGGCTGAGGCGTGTCAATCATAAAATCTCTAACCCCCAACCCAGTCTGTCCAAATTCATTCGTTCCCCATGCGAGAACATGACCGTCTTTTAAGAGCACATAATGATTTCTGTTCCCGCTGGTAATCGAAATTGCATTTTGAATACCACTAATCTGTTTAACATTCATCTTATTTTTATCGCCAACTGTCCACTGCCATACGGTTCCATCGGCTTTTACTGCAGAGTCCGTTGTCATCGATACGACATCAGTGAGTCCTGGAATCTGAATGGGCTGTAAAGTTCCACCCGGATTCATATCTGTGTAATTATTCCATAACCAAACGGTGCCATCCCATCTCAAAGCTGCTCCACTCCACCCATCCGTATCAACAGCTCTATACTCCCCGCCGCCTTTAAGTAGGGTAGGCTTTAGAACCGCATCCTTTTTAATGCCTCTAGTTTTAGATGAGCCCCATACCCACACCTCTCCGCCGTTCCCAAGTGCCACTGAATTATTCGAACCTGCAGCTATAGCTAAAATGGAGGGTAGTCCTTTCACTTGCATCGGTGTTAGCCCGTTTTTCCCCGAATTGTCGCCAAGTTCTCCTTGCTCATTGCCTCCCCATGCCCAGACCGTTCCGTCTTTTCGAAGCGCTAAGCTAAATGAATCGCCCGCTGAAACAGAGGTCACACCGGTTAGCCCTTGCACTTGAACGGGATCAACAGTAACCGTCAACGACTGCGTTCCAGTGCCAAGTTGTCCATGTTCATTCCCTCCCACAGCCCACACGGTTCCATCATCTTTCAATATCAAGTTATGACGGTAGCCACCTGAAACTTGCTTTACATGATCGATATGCATTTTGACTGGAGTATACGCCGGCGTCGTTGCCCCATTACCAATAGATCCGTAGCCACCACCCCAAGCCCAGGCCGTTCCATCTGCTGTGATGGCATAAGCACTTCTATCCCCCGCATCCAGCCCTGTAATACCAGACAATAACTTCTTTTCATCTGGGAAATTCACTGTACTATCCGCTGCTACCACTAATGGAGAGAGCATAATCAAGCTTATAACAGTCCCAATAACAGTTTTACACATCATTCTTACTCGCACTTTAGAGATCAAACCTTTTTTGGACACTTGCGATCACTCCTTTTTTAATAAGAATAGATAATCTAACAACTCACGGCCCCGTTCCAAGTCCTCCAATCTTCCAGCCGTTAGCATGTTTGGTCAACACTGCGAAGCGTGTCTCCTGACCATCTGGGGTATCGAACACAGGATTTAGCGATTTCATGTACAGATCTACCACAACATTTATCGTAGTGCGATCACCGATGTCTTTAATTTCTGAACCAGAATCATAATCCATCACTTTATAAGCGTTAGGTTTAGCCTCTACAATACTTTCACTGAGTGCATTTTCACCACCAAAACCCGAATTATAGAGATGATGTGCTTGACGGTTAACCGTCAATGCCGTGAGTAAGGCATTAGGATTCAAACATGCACGGGCACGGGTATGATTACCCTCCTGAATCGCTTGAAAAAAAGCATCCAACAGTTCGAAATGTCCTAATGAAGCCAAGTCTCCGTTCTCTCCTGCATCAGCAAACAGCCCCTCTCTCTCCGTCCACTCATCAAATGTAAGACCCGTTATATCTGTAAGACTGCGCTTCTTAATGGAAGGACCGACGCTTTGAACATTAAATTCAAGCCAAGCCCCAACGGTATTTCCTGATTGTACTAACAGAATCAGATTGGAAGGATATGAAAATCCGCTTTGTCCCTCCGAACCAGGTAGCCCGTCGACTAAAGAATACCGCCATGCTTCAACATCACTGCCCTTCAGTGTAGTCAAATCAAAACCGGCATCTTTAGAGAACACGTTAGCTAATCGCCAGTAAAGCCCCTCTGGATACTCCCCTAGCTTCACCTCCCAATCCTGTGGTACACCCACCAAGAATTTATCCGGTTGGCTCTGAACTTTATAATCCAATGTTTGTAAAAAAACCTCGGGCTTCCAAATGGAAGACTGAATCGTCGGCGAAGCCTTCTTCCCTTCATTACATCCCGTATTTAAAAAAAGAGGTAAGCAGGTCAGTACAATCATGATAAACTGACGCCGAGCCATGGATAATCCTCCTCTACATTCACTCCCTCTTATTTAGACTGTGGAATATTATGTAAAGTTGCGAGAAACTGTAATTTTTTAAATCATTTTATACACTTTTAACCTGTAGTTTAGGATTGAAGCTGATTTTAACTGTTTATATGGCATAAATCGCTTGTTGCAGCGCTCTAGGTCTCTCGTCCGTCTTTTGACACACGAAAACTTCAAGAGCATAATAAGCATCGGCATATTGCAACGGATTCCCACAACATACAGGGTTATGCAGAATTTTAGTGTGTTTTGCACCAGAGAGGATGATAACGAATGAAAAAAGATTTTCAAATAAAAAATAAGCCCTTTCTAATCTTTAGCTTCATCCTGCTCTTAAAATGCGCAGTGGCCTGGTTCGTGGTTTTTAGTGACGGCCCTAATTGGAGCATGCTGCTCACAGAGATCCCGTTCTTCTTTATCGTCTTTGGACTCATTGAGTGGATGGCTTCCAAACGGAAGTTTCTGTATTACATGATTGCGAACTTATTAATTTCAGTGATTTATTTTGCCGTCCTGATGTATTACAAGTATTACGGTGTAATTGCTACTTACCATGCTTTGGAACAAGCAGATAAGGTAACCAAGGTCGGAGAAAGCACGTACTCCTTGCTGGATCCTTACTATTTGTTCATTTTTGTGGATATTGTAGTCTTCATGTTCTTTATGTTCCGTCCGAAATATATTGCGATCTGGAAAGAAAGAGGCATGAACCGACGCATGAACCGAATCGCCTTACTTGGGATCATTAGCGTATCTCTTGCAATCTGTGTCTTTAATGTTTGGCCGAATCACGCAAGTATGAACGAGAATAAAAAGGCAGAGAGTATGGGGATTCTCAATTACGAGGTATATACCATTTTTGCCGACACCACGGAAAAGCAAGAAATGATCGACAGTAAAGAAATTACTCAGCAGTCTGTGGACGCTACAAAGGGAATTACGGAGCCAGTCTCTCCAAAGTATTGGGCAGCGGCTCAAGGTAAGAATCTTATTGTAGTGCAAATGGAATCTTTTCAGAATTTCCTGCTTGGTTTAAGCATTGACGGACAAGAAGTAACTCCAAATCTAAATAAACTTATAGCAAGTGAACATTATTTCAATAACTTCTATACGAATGCGGGGCAAGGAACAACATCGGATGCAGAGTTTGTAGTGAACACCTCTCTATATGTTCCTCATCACGAAGTAGCCACTTCCTCCAATTATATGACTAAGGAACTTCCAAGCCTGCCCAAGCTGATGAAAGCTAATGGATACAACACGGCCACCTTTCACACCAATAGCGTAGAATTCTGGAACCGCAAAACCTTATATAAGGTGCTAGGCTTTGATAAATATTACGATCAGTCCTTCTATGGAGATGATGATCATATCGCATTCGGATCCTCCGATGAGGTACTATTTGCCAAGACGGTTCCTGAATTAATCAAAATGGATGCTAAAGACAACCCTTTTTATGCGATGGTCATGTCTATGAGTGCTCATCACCCATATAAAATGCCTGAATCAAAATATAAGATGACGCTGCCTAAACGGTACGAAGGAACCTTAGTCGGCAACTATATTTTAGCCCAAAATTATGCGGATTACGCTATGGGACAATTTCTAGATCAACTGAAATCCAGCGGGTTATGGGAAGATAGTGTTATTGTCTTTTACGGAGATCATCAAGGTGTATCCCTGTATTCCCTTAGCGGCAATGAGAAATCATTAATGGAGGAAATGGTCGGACACGAGTATGGATATACCGATATGTTCAACGTTCCTTTCATTGTTCATGCCCCAGGCATAGATCAACCTGCTGTGTACACTCAAACCGGCGGTCAGATTGATATTTTACCAACAGTAGCTAATCTATTAGGGATTTCTATGAAGGACCAGCTCCACTTCGGAGAAGATCTGATGAATCAACAAACCAATCTGCTACCTGTTAGACATTTTCTTCCTACTGGTTCTTTTATTAATGACACAAGCTTGTACTTGACTGGTGTCGATTACAATGATGGAAATAACTATAATCTAATCGATGGCTCTGAAACTGAGGGCGGTTCGACACAAACGCAATTTGATGCCGTTCAGCGGCTCCTGAATATGTCTAATAGTTATATTCTCCAACGGCCGGATTTATCTGCTACGGATAATGGCGAACAGAGCAAATAATTGATATTTAATAAACGCAAGAATGCCCCTTAGCCATTGGCCGAGGGGCATTCTTGCGTTTATTTAAAATAATTAAACCGTTGTTGCAGGCACACTCTCAAGAATTGCCTCTTGCTCTACAGGTGCGTTAACCAGCATATACACACGAGATTCGTAAGGGCGTAATGCCACTGTCTCGATCTTCTCGGCAGGGTCAACTTCATAGTTATTCAACAGCAACTCACTGGAGTCAAATTCCAAATCAAACGGAAGGTCGAACAGTGCTTCCTCTGAAGTCAGGTTTGACATGACCAGTAATTTCTCATTGCCAAGTGTACGAGTATAAGCGTAGATTCGTTCATCTTCAGGCAGGATCAAATCATAGGTTCCATAAACGGTAATAGGATTAGCGGCCCGAAGTGCGATTAGCTTTTTATAATGATGATAGATGGAATCAGGGTCCTGCTTCGCACGCTCCACATTGATCTCCGTGAAATTAGGATTGACCTTCATCCAAGGCTTGCCGCTACTGAAACCAGCGTTCTCAGAGTCATCCCATTGCATTGGCGTTCTAGAATTGTCGCGACCGTTCTTCCAGATCACCTCCATGACTTCTTCATGTGATTTTCCGGCTTCTGTCTCTAAACGATACAGGTTCTTCATCGCCACATCATCATAATCATCCATCGAATCAAATCTTACATTGGTCATCCCAATTTCTTGACCCTGAAAAATAAACGGTGTTCCTTGCATTAAGAAATACATCGTAGCCAGTGATTTAGCTGACTCTTTCCAGTACTGGCCATCATTACCCCAAGTTGAAACCGAACGCGGCTGATCGTGATTTTCGATAAAGAGTGCATTCCAGCCTTTATCTTCAAGACCTTTTTGCCAACGGGAAAGTGCTGATTTCAGCTGCAGAACATCCAAGCCACCCGTAACACTCTTATTCCAAAGGGCTAAATGCTCGAATTGAAAAATCATATTGAATTTGCCCTGCTCCTCGCCTACCCACATTTCCGCTTGATCGACACTAACACCACTCGCTTCACCAACGGTCATAATGTCATAACGATCAAATGTTTCCTGTTTCAGCTCCTGAAGAAAATCGTGAATTCCTTCCCGGTTCATATGACCTGCACCGGATGAAACGAATGGAAGATGATCTGGATTTGGCAGATCAGGAAGACCTGGAATTTTCTTAATATGTGAAATAGCATCCACTCGGAAGCCGTCGATCCCTTTATCTAGCCACCAATTGACCATACCGTACAATGCCTGACGTACTTCAGGATTCTCCCAGTTGAGGTCAGGCTGTCTTTTGGAGAATACATGCATGAAATATTGCTCTGTAGCAGGGTCGAACTCCCAGACCGAACCGCTAAAAATACTCTCCCAGTTATTTGGTTCCTTTCCGTCCTTAGGATCTCTCCAAATATAATAATCACGTTTAGCATTATCCTTGCTTGAACGTGCTTCAACAAACCAAGGGTGTTCGTCTGAAGTATGGTTAATGACAAGATCCAGAATCAGCTTCATGCCCCGCGCATGAACCTCGCTTAATAGCTGATCGAAATCAGCCATACTGCCGAACTCCGCCATAATATCCTGGTAATCTGAAATATCATATCCATTATCATCGTTCGGGGATTTATAAATAGGACAGATCCAAATAACATTGATGCCAAGGTCCTGTAAATAATCAAGTTTTGAGATGACCCCCTGCAGATCTCCAACACCATCGCCATTGCTGTCCATAAAGCTCCGTGGGTAAATTTGATACGCTGTGGCTTCTTTCCACCATGTTCTGTTCAATGTATGCAGCTCCTTCGTATTCATATACCCTCTCAGGAAAATATTTTCCTACTTAATTCACGAATTAGTGATTTTCATAATAAAACTTAAGATTATCGACTAAAAAACTATCTATTTAGGGTTTATTCAAGGAAATTATTTTCCTATGCGATCATTATAGGATCTTTTATTTTCCTGGTCAATAACAATCTTTTGGATTCTTGGAGCTATCCATGATATGCTTGCGATATATTCTAGAACGAATACAAGCTTGGAAAGTTATGGTGATATTCTTGAAGGTAAAAATTAAAGATATAGCCAAAATGGCTGACGTTTCAATAGCTACCGTATCAAGGGTTGTCAACAACAGCAAACCGGTAAACGAGGAAGTTCGTAAGCGTGTATTGGAAGCCATGAAACAAATGAATTACCGTCCGAATGTCATCGGTTCAGATGCAGGTAGATCGGATACACCTCTGATAGGTGTCATTATTCCGCAGAACAGTAATACCGTGCTTGACGATTTCAATATTGGCATACGTGATCTCGCCGAGCTATATGGTTATGATGTTTTGGTCGGATTAACAGACGGAAGTGTGAATAGTGAACTTCATTATTTGAACTTATTCCACCATATGGGGACTGAGGGTTATATATATGTAGGCTCGGTTCCGAGCAAGGAGCACTTGGAGATTATCCAAAAATCCGGGTCACCTTGCGTGTTAGTTGGAGAACAATCTCAGATTGATTCGATCCCTTCTGTACATCTGGATAATGTTACCGCTTCCTATGAAGCCGTTACTTATCTGATTCAGAAAGGACATAGAAAGATCGGCATGATCCGGGTATCTGGAGATAACGCAGTGGGTGGCGATCGATATCGCGGCTATCAACAAGCGCTTATGGATGCAGGCATTTCCTTAAGAGAAGAATGGGTAGTAGAAAGTGGAATGGCCGTAGAAGATGGAAGCGACGCAATGCGCCGGATCAAGGATAGCGGGGAACTGCCTACTGCGGTTTTTTGCTCCACAGATTGGATGGCTGTTGGAGCGATGAATTTCCTGATCGATAACGGTATACGGGTGCCAGAGGATGTTGCGGTGTTCGGATTCGATAATAGCTTTATCGCTTCTGTCGTTCGGCCCAAGCTGTCCTCAGTGGAATACTCCGGAACGGAGATTGGAATGACCGCTACTCGAACCTTAATCAAGTTGATTAAAGGGGAGACCGGTATTCAACATCATGCCAATGTGGCTCATTATTTGGCGATTCGGGAAAGTACGGGTTAGGGAAAACTTCCCCTAACCCTATTTTTAAATCTGATAATGGTTATTGTGTAAATCCTACTCGTGCACGTTCTCGTCCTTTACTATCCAGTGTGATAGAACAGATGGAAGTAATGGGAATATATAGCTCTTCGAATTCTGTCCGATATTTGATAAACCTCTCACTCACCGTTTCCAAAATACCTTTTCTAGCGTTAGAGCCATCTACAAAATAAATGGTTACCTCTTTGCCCTGCAAAGCTTCCAGCATAACCCGCTTCACTCCTTCAACTTACAGATTTGTGATGACTTTGTCGATAATCCCGTACTCTACCGCTTCATCAGCTGTCATGAAATAATCCCGGTCCATATCTTGTAGTACCTTTTCCACCGTCTGCCCGGTTCGGTCCGCTGTAATTTGCACAAGCACTTCCCTTAGCTTCAAGATCCGTTTAGCTCTAATCGCAATATCACTGGCCTGACCCTGTGCTCCACCATGCGGCTGATGTATCATAATCTCACTATTTGGCAGCGCATAACGTTTACCTTTGGCCCCAGCTAACAATAGAAGTGAACCAAAGGAAGCCGCCATCCCTGTGCAAATCGTATTTACCTGCGGTTTAATAAGCTGCATCGTGTCATAAATACTGAATCCTGCTGTTATGGAGCCTCCTGGGCTATTGATATACATGTGTATATCTTTATCTGGATCCTCTGCCGATAAGAACAATAGCTGGGCAACTACACTATTCGCCAATTGATCCTCAATCTCTGCCCCTACAAACACAATCCGGTCTTTTAGCAGCCGTGAATAAATATCGTAAGATCTCTCTCCTTGATTCGTTTGTTCAATGACATAAGGAATGTACGCCATGTGTATACGACCTCCATCCGTTAATTTTATTTGAAATCTACCCTGTAAACGGATTAGTCTTTGGATAGGATACGTTAAGAGAACAAAATATTATTTTTATTATTGCGTATCTTAATTTAGCGCTCATTCGTTTATTATTAGAAGTAACCGAAATCACTTTACCGGAAAAGGGGTTATGCAGTGTGATCAGCCTTGAGGAGCTTAGCACCGGCCATGAACCGGATGAGAATCATACCATGTCTTTGCAAATGGCGCTGAAGCGGTATTGCCTTGCACTGACACAATCCCCATGGGAAGCCGAAGATTTGGCTCAGGATACTTGGGTCAAAGCACTGGGCTATTTGAAGACTTCCGAACATACGAAGCTGAAGAGCGAAATGAACGATACGAATGAAAATAACCCAACCCATCCAATGAACGATACAAGTCAAATGAACAACAATACAGATCATACAAATCGTACGAATTTCAGCCCGCTAACGAATCACCCGAATCCCGAGGCATTGCTTCTGCGGATTGCCAGAAATACCTGGATAGATATTACACGGCGTAAAGCCACGTTATCGCGGTTACTGGAAATGGATCAACCTAAGACTGAAGAAGCAGCAGGTTATGGCTCATTTGAGATTGAGGCTGCGTTTCAAGCCTTGCAGAAGCATTTGTCTCCCCTACAGCAAGCGGTGTTCCTGCTCCGCGATGTATTCGAGTACTCCGGTATTGAAGCCGCCGAGATGCTCGACACCACGGAAGGAGCCGTCAAAGCTGCGCTACATCGAGCCCGGCAAGCCCTTCCTGCCGTAAGGCAAGAGCTTCTTCAAGCCGACGGTCCCTCTTTACCGCAGGACACGGAACTACAAATTGCTCTGAATCACCTTGCTTCTGCCTATGAACAAGGGAAAATTACCGAGCTTATCGCATTAGTCCTCGCGGATGAAAACCAGGAAGCTGTATTGGCAGTGTCTAGCCAAAGCTTACAGAGCTTCCAAAGCGTTCAACCTTTCCAGTCTGGCGGATTCAGCTCCACAGGTTGGAATTATGCCGAGCCTGGAATGCGAATGGTGGCTTAGTCTTTTGTAACGCTATCTAGTGATGTCACAGTAGCTTAGCTTAATGCGATACGTTATGTTATAACCGAACAAATATTAGTTTTGAAAAGTGCGCGTTTGGTGTGTGAAGAAATAGGTGAGTTGGGTGAGTTGGGTGAGTTGGGTGAGTTGGGTGAGTTGGGTGAGTTTAGCTTTGAGCTAGTGATGTTGTAAAATGTGCAACAGCATCCAAGAAATCAACGCTAAAAAACGAATCTACTGCAGGATCTGCAATAGATTCGTTATAAAAGTAGCTTTTAAGGCAATTTCTCATCTTTTGATTGTACAAAGTGCAATAGAATCAGATTCTATTCTATATCGTTGAAATTCTATTGCACAAAGTACAATCAAACCAATAAATCCCTTACATATCTTTTTTCGTAACGATTTCAAGCACAATTCTCCAGCATTCAAACGACAATCTTCATTTAGACTTACAAATTAACATTAGTTGGTGAGGAGTGAAATTATGAGGAAGATTCTTATTTTAGGCGGCACGCGCTTTTTTGGAAAAAGATTAGTTGAACGGTTGCTACAGGATTCCGCGAACGACGTAACGATACTGACACGCGGAGAAACTAGCGATTCCTTTGGAGATCGCGTTCACCGGATCCATGCGGACCGTTTCCAACCGAACGAGCTCGCTCAGGCGGTAAGAGATTCATTGTGGGATGTCGTGTTCGATAATATTTGTTATTCACCGGATGAAGCAGATCAGGCACGCCGGATTTTTGATGGTAAAACAAAACGTTACATTCTCACCTCAAGTCTATCCGTGTATGATTTCAGCGAAGAGGCCCTGACCGAGGAGAATTTTGATCCTGAAACATACCCTATACACTATGGAGGACGGAATGATTTCACCTATCAAGAGGGAAAAAGACTGGCAGAAGCCGTCTTCATGCAGCAGGCTAGCTTCCCAGTCGCTGCGGTTCGCTTTCCAATTGTGCTGGGAATAGATGATTATACGCGAAGACTTCATTTTCATATCGAGCATGTCCGTAACGGGCTACCTATCGGCATACCGAATCCTGAAGCGCTTATCTCCTTTATTCGTTCGGATGAAGCTGCTGATTTCCTATATTGGTTAGGCTGCTGTTCTACTGTGACAGGACCGATCAATGCTTGCTCAGACGGTACGGTTAGAGTTAAGGATGTTCTCAGAATGATTGAAAAAGAAACAGACAAGCAAGCCATTATCCTTAACCAAACCGATGACGAGCATATGTCGCCATTTGGAATTGAACACTCCTGGTTTATGGATACGACAAAAGCCCAGTACGCGGGCTACAAGTTTCTCCTTCTAAATGACTGGCTTCCAGAGCTAGTTAGCTCCCTGAACAAAACTTGCGTGGAATAACGCACATCCTATACAAGCCCCCATCACTCATTCATCGATGTGATTCATCTATGCGATAAGAGCTACCCCTAAGTAGATATTTTCTACGAAGTTGGTAGCTTTTTCACTTTACAAAACCTCTGCGAGCATTTCAGATAACTGCACTCTATACAACTAAATCACACTAACAAAGCTTATGTTTGACTTTAGTTGTATTCAGTGCAATTAATAACTAGTTAAACACCACTGACAGTCTTTCCCGGAGAAAATAACTGCACGAAGTACATCTAAACACTCTATAAGGAAAACACATCCTTTAATAGCTGCATTAAATACACTTAACGTGCAAAAAAGGTAGTTAGAAGAATCTCTCCTCTAAGCTACCTTTTTACGTTACAGAATTAGTGTGAATCAAGTCGCTCCCGATAGGCGAGCAGTCAATCAAACCTTCCCCTAAGCGGAGATTGTCAAATAGGACTGTTCCGCAGGCGCAGCCGTTTCATCGCCAGTTGAGTCACTGTCATCTCCAGCGATAATCTCGTCTACTATATCCGAATTAATCTTGAAGACGTTAATTTCCTTGAATAATTTTTGTGAAATCTCATTAATCTCAACCGCTTGGCGGGCAATATCGTGAATTGCATTATCCTGTTGCACGCTAGAGGCATTCACTTCCTGAACCCCTGCCGCAGTTTCCTCAGCAATAGCCGCCACGTTATGAACAGACTCCGCAAGTCTACGATTCATGGTCTGTGTCATATCTACCTTGTCATGAATTTGCCCAATCTGCTTACTAATCTCAACGATTGACTGATCTATCGCTTCAAAAGATGACAACGTTTCGGCCACTTTTTGATCCTGTTCTTCAAGGTTTCCTTTGGTCTCCAGCATATATTGCTGGAATTCATCCATCCCGGCTTGTAGTTCGTTTATAATCTGGCTGATATGTACGGAGGACTCTTTGGTCTGATCCGATAATTGTCTCACTTCATCAGCTATGACAGCAAAGCCCTTCCCATAAGCTCCCGCCCTTGCCGCTTCAATCGCAGCATTTAAAGAGAGAATATTGGTCTGGTTAGAAATGTTTGTAATCGATTTAGTTATTCTAGAGATATCCTTCGATTGGTCGCTCAATTTGGTCAGTGCAAGATACACCTTATTCACAGACTCACGTGAATGCTCCGATACCTCGCGCAAAGCGATGACGGACTCGGAACCTTTTCGAGTATTGTGATTAGCCGTTTGACTGGTCGAGAGCATAACCTCGGTATATTCCGTAATCTCATGAACTTCCCGTTCCAATTCCAGAATCAAGCCCGCACTCTGCTCAGATTGTCCGGCTTGCTGCTCAGCACCTACAGAGATCTCCTGTATTGTGCTTACGATTTCTTGATTCGTATGAGCGGTAATCGAAGAAGATTGTTGAAACGAGTGCGAATAAGTCGCGAGCGAAGAAGCAACAGATTGGGTGTGCTGAAGCATTTCTCGTACCCGCAATACCATATGGTCAAAATGATGACTCAGACTTCCTAACTCATCGTTATATGGCGAATTAATCTGCTGCCGCAAATCTCCTTCAGCAATTTTTCGTAGAGCCGCTTGCAGCTTATTTATAGGGTTCAAGAAGGAACGTATAAGCATAACAGCAATAATAATTGTGAAAATAAATACTAGTATTGCTGCATAGGTTCCCATAGAACTGGTCAGATTTAATAAATCAAAAGAATAATCTTGAGCCTTCTCTGCGTTCTCTGCTGCTGCGGTATATAGTTTCTCATTGGTCTCCAGCATAGCCTTATTCATAGCCAATGCCTTCGTATGTAATTCATCTATCCGTTCCAAAACAGCCATAGGATCAAGCTGCTCGTCCTTTATGGTATTTACTAATCCGTCAAAATAACCTGTATATCCTCCAAATTGATTGTATAATTGTTCTAACTCCTTAGACGCTGGCGAATCTGCCTCAAACTTCACTTTGCCCAATTCTTCCATTAGCTTTGTCTGTTTGTCCTTAAATGGTTGAGTAAACTCCAAATCGCTAGAACCCGCTAGAGAGGTCTCCACACCGTTCATTTCTTGAAGCAGTTGAGTAATAGTGGATACTGTAATTCTTTTTTCCGTCTCCATTTTTTGCGTTTCCATAGAGATTTCTACTTGATTGATTTTATAGTTTTGGTATAGCGCTACCCCTAGAAAGAATAGTACCACGGCAGAAAAACTCAAGATCAACTTCCACTTCATTGATAGATGCATAGACCTAGCCTTCAACATTATCATCCTCCGTATAAAGCCTCATATAGCAATAGGTACTTTTTACTAATATCTAAATTGTAGAAGCTGTACATTAAATACCGGGCACAGTTTTGTATGAGAATTGTAAATTATGTCGAATACACGGGCTATAACTCCCCTATTGCAATTGACGTAACGTTAAGTGCTAAAATATTTCCATAGGGCGCCTTATCAATCTATAGAACGGGAGTTGTCTATGAGTGGATTTGTGACTATTGATAAGCTTTCTACGCAAATCGGACTGACGAGTCGGACGTTGCGTCACTGGGAAGCGCAAGGATTGTTTGAAAGTCACCGAGAGGCTAGCTCGGGTTGGAGAATTTATGATGAGCACGCAATACTCGCTATTCGAATCACCGCATTTTTAAGAAAACTTGATATTAGTATTAAGGATATCGGTACCGTCCTACAGAGCATGTCCGTTCAGTCCTTATATGAAATACTCCTTCAGCAATCTGCTTCAATTCATAAGGAGAAATCTGATCTCACACAAAAAGATCGTGAAATCCGTTTCTTCCTACAACTAATATCCGCACGTATGGAGGAACCCATAACTAACCTTTTGTTATTAGCGTTGAACGAAGAGTCATCCAATTCATTAGATGTTACGAATAAGAATGAGGAGGTTCTATCTATGACAACGATCAAACACTCTCCACCTATCCATGTAAGATTCATTACACTTCCGCCTATGAGATTTGCCTATAATATTGCAGTCAGCACATCTCCAGAGGATGAAGCAATGGCTCCTGTTACGGAATGGTTAGAGGCTAACCATCTCTTGGGGACAGCACGTCTATTTGGTGGGAATACACATCCGCATCCAAGTGGCGAGAATAATCCTTATGGCTATGGATTTTGTGCCTCCATTCCTGAAAATGTAGAAATACCAAGCCAGCTTAAAGAGATGCGGTTCGATGGCGGTCTCTATGCAATGACGGAAAGCAGCGATGATATCTACGGCTCATGGCAAGCATTAATGAGTTATTTGGATAATAACTTGGATTATCAGGCTGACCACGATTCAAGATTATGCCTTGAGGAGCATATCCGTAACGATAGTCCAAAAGGCAGCGGAAGTCAGTATGTATTAAATCTGCTGGAACCTGTAAAAAAGAGATCATAGAACTGTCTATCTATTAAGACCTTCTCTTAGAAGGTTATAGAACAAAATGCTCTCCCCTGCCCATCATGGCAGTTAGAGAGCATTTTGTTTGTTTTCAAGAAACTAGAGTGTCGCTTAAGATTGACCCAGCTTTGCGTAAAGGTGATGTTAATATTCTCTATGCAGTAGCTGGAGTAATCTTTACAAAGATAAATCGTGTAAGCGGCCCGATTAATAAGATTTGCAGTGGAAGTGCAACAATGAAATTCTTACCGATCGCAGACAGATAAGCCATCGGTAGTTCTGAGGAGAACCCTACATGAAGAACTGCACCGTAGAAGGACATAAACAACACCATTCCGGTCACCATAAAAAAGGATATGAACATAATTTTTTTGATCATCGGATCATTCTCTTCAACCAACTTATGCGCAATCCCCTTCGCAACCTTACCTACAACAAATACATCCAGAATTAAGGCAACAAGAAACGCTGGTACGTAGCCGATGACTACATCTTTAACTACCGTATCCGACCAACCCTCCATCAACACTACATTGTAAATGCTCATCCCCAGCACCATCAATGCACACATGATAGACGTAAATAATAATGCTTCTTTTTTGTTTCTTCCCATCTTCAAGCTCCTTTTATCTCTATATTGTCAACTTGGATTACAATACCACAGCAATTTGAAATTAGTCAACCAAGTTGACAATAAGTTCAAATGACTTATACTTGGATAAACAAGCTATGATTTAGGAGTGTTCATATGGAGAACCATCTGCAAGAAATGAACCTAATTGATTTACTTAGTGAGAAGCATTTAGTCTTACGTAAAATAGTGACCGACCAAGACCCGGATCAAATCAACAAGACTGAATCGCATATCCTAGCGGTTCTTGAGGCACATCAAATGCTCTCGATCTCGGAAATCAGTAGAATTATTAATATTTCCAGGCAGGGTACACATAAAAGCATTCAAGGACTATTATCGCGTAACTACGTGGAGGCTGTTGAAGTCGAAGGAAATCAGCGTGACAAAAACATCACTCTTACCCAGAAGGGAATCGCATGCAATCAAAGAATGATGGTCACCAAAATTGAATTAGAGCAAAAAATTTCCAACAAGCTTGGAGTAGCTAACGTAGAGCTTCTCAAAGCTTTGCTAAAAGAAGAATGGCTCTAATCTCCAGCTAAAAAAGACGCAGAGTTCTCCACCCTGCGTCTATAAAAAATATTCAATTATTTTCCGGGAAATGGTTTGTTACTTAGATTTCTCTAATGCAATGTTAGCTGCGCTCTCCCCGCCAAGACGACCTGAGGTAAAGGAGTACCCAATACCAACGCCGTTTCCAACATAAGTATCATTAAACAACACACCTTCAGATTCTAGACCTACAGCAAACAATCCTTTTACTGGTGTCCGTTTATCATTCAGAACTTGGAATTTTGTATTTACTAGCAAGCCCCCAACTGAACCCAGATTATTGATTTCAGCAATGATGGCGTAATATGGACCTTCTTCACCCATAGGTTCTAAATACTCAGCTGCTTTTCCAAATTCAGCATCTACACCAGTTTTTGTTGCTTCTGTATAACGATTGTAATTTTCTACAAACACATCAACATCCATCCCTGCATTCGTAGCTAATTCCTCAATCGTGTTTCCTTTGAAGCCATTTCCGTTCTCCACCATCGAATCAAATACTTTCTCGACATTTGTCCAAGGGTTCTCTAGTGTGAATTTATCGGCAAAATCAGCATAGAATTCCGGTGGCATTCCTGGAAGACTTGGTGCATGAACACCCTTCATCCCCTTGGTCTGAAGTGCCTCCAGTTGTGATTTCGAGACGATAACCATGTGATACGGACCATTAAATGCACTTGTATTCGCTGCTGCAACCGAAGTTAACGTCGCCGCTTCATCTCTGAATCGAGCACCAGAAGTACCTACATTCATGAAATTCGGAAGATACGTCAACATTAATGGATAACTTGCTTCAAAAGGTTCATATTGTGCTTTGAGACCTTGTGTTGCTCTAGCCAATGTTTGGTGAAGCATTTGTCCACCGAAGTTGTCAGGCACCTTGGCTCCAGCTTCCCATGCCATCTTAAGGCCTTCTCCTACGTTTTGTCCTAATCCACCGTTAACCCCTTCGAAACCAAACGCCTCTTTTACCATTTCTTTATTTGCAGCATAACCACCTGTAGCCATAACGACACTCTTCGCTGTGATTTCAAGTGTTGTACCGTCCGCTTTCTCAGCGATTACTCCTGAAACTTCACCAGCTTCATTCGTAATCAGCTTTTTGGCAGTCGTTTCTGTGATCACTTGTCCGCCATTTTGTTCAACTGATACGGATAACATTTTACGAAGCGTTTCTTCACGTGTTTCATAAGCTGGCAGCACATGTAATTGCTCACCGAAGAAATTCAAGAAGCTAGTTTGATATCCTTTTTCGGCTAACCAATCGTAAGTTTCACCGGATTTAGTAACATATTGTCTAATCGCAGCTGCATCCACTCTCCAGTGATTGTTGACAATCCAATCCGCTATTTCTTTTTCCACATTTACTTTTAGATTATTATTCGTAGCAGCGGATGAATTATAGAACTTACCTGCCCAGGATAAGTTACTCGCTCCCCCGATGACACCCGTTTTCTCTATAATAATAACCTTAGCACCTTTATCAGCCGCTGTAACAGCCGCAGATACACCGGATGCCCCAGCGCCCACTACAACAACATCGGTTTCAAGTTTTTCTGTTTTCCCTTCACCAGCTTTTTTTGCACCTCCGGCTTTGAGAACTTCAAGATTACCTCCACCTTTGGTTACGGCATCTTCCACAGCGGCAAGCATGGCTTCACTGGAAAGACTTGCACCACTAACAGCATCAACTGCCAAGGTTTGTCCTTCTAGAATTTGTGTTTTAATTTTTTCAAGTGCACTATCTCCCAGTCCTCCTGTTTCCGATTGGCTTACGATCTTAATATCTTTAATTTTATCTGGCTCATCCATAGTTACTTCTACTTTAATGACTCCCTCTTTTCCTTCCGCTTCTCCTGTGAACGTACCAGCTTTAAAGGACAATGACGACTTAGCCGATTCCCCATTTCCCGTACATCCACTCAGCATGGAAATGATCAGCACCATACAAAAAGATAACATGAGCATTTTCTTGACGAATTTTCTGTTACGCATTTCTGTTCTCCCCCAGTGTCTAATATCTTATAACCTGATACAAATAACGTGATAATTTTCACAAAGATAATGATTAATCAACAACGACATCTGACAGGCTATATCCCGAAGTATAAACATTGGTGCAACACCAAGGTCAATGTCTACTTTTTGTCCAACTAGAAGAAAAACATCTGCCCAAAGAGCAGATGTTTAATTAGAGTCACTATTTGATTGGGATATTCACTTCCAAATAAGATCTATTATGGCCTTCAATTTTTTCAGTAAGCAGTAATTTTCCAACCACATCTCCCGAAATGGAATAATGATTAGCTTCGATATAGTCAAACATGAACTGCAAGGAGTTCTTCGTTATATATTTTTCATCCGTACATAATATTGTTGCTGAGATACAAAGACTTGGGCTAATATACTCTGCGTACTCTTCGCTATCCATTTCGAATTGTTGCGCTTCATCTTCTAGCAAGGTAAGGCCCCAGCTATAATTAAAATTATTGTTTTCACTGAAAAAGATGCCTGTATCCTCAATTCTAAAAGAATAAAACGCATACGGCAGCAGATCCATCCAAGTGTTGACTAAGCTTTTTACAATATCATTTTTTAATAATGCATTCTTATCCGTTTGCTTTAGTCTATACATACCTGGCAGCTGTTTAAGTTTACACGTATATAAAGAGGAGTCTAATTCTCTGAGTTCATTATGAATTTCATTCATCTTTTTTAGCAGCATCGTCTTCCGCTTGATCTCTTCTTCTAAATTTGACTCTGTTTCTTGCATCCTACCCATAACTTGCTCTAATGAAGACTCCTTCATCAGCGTTGCCACTTCCGGCAATGGAATTCCCATACTTCTGTACCATCTACTCATTAGCAAATCTCTTGCATCTAAGTCATTAAAATATCTGTAATTATTGCTGTTATCTTTAGTGGGCCTAACAATATCATGTTTCTCGTATAACCTCAGCGTATCTGCAGTTACACCGAGAATGGAAGCAAATTCCCCTATGCAATATTTCACCTGATGTCCCTCCATCCATTTCATGCCTACCCAGCCACATTAAATGATATACAGAAGGACAATATTTAGATATGAAGTAGTTCATTTCTTACTATTCAAATGTATGCAAAAGATCATGCCAGTCCAAACCAGTGAACTAGTGTAAATCCAACTAAGGACAACAAGACCGAACCTATAAGCCCAGCTGCAAAAGACTTCATCCCCAGTCGTCTAAATGACGCCGAATCAACATTCAAGCCAAGTCCAGCCATCGCCATAGCGATTAGCATATAAGCTATCGTTACAATTCCATTTGCCACTGATGCAGATACAATCCCTAATGAATTCACACCACTTACGAGTAAGAAACCGAGAATAAACCAAGGAATAGGAATACTTTTCCACGAGGCTTTAGACTGACCTCCCTGAACTTTTCTTTCTGCGCGATTCGTCCAAATCCCAATTAATATAGCCACAGGAACAAGTAAGGCCACCCGAGTCAATTTAACGATGACCGCCATATCTACTGCTGCATTCCCACCTGCATCTGCTGCTGCGATGACGTGAGCAATTTCATGTAAGGTAGCTCCAGAGAATACACCGTAGCCTAGATCGGATAAGCCTAGCAAAGGGTACAAAAAAGTGTAGAGCAACGTGAATATTGTACCTAATATAGCGACTATCGCTGCGCCGATCGCAGTTTCGTCGTCTTTCGCTTTGATTTGTGGAGCAATCGCCACCACCGCTGCCGCACCGCAGATCGCTGTTCCACAGGCAGTTAAGATACTGAGTCGTTTATCAACCTTGAACAGTCGAGCAAGCCCGTAAACAACAGAGATCGTAAATACGATCACGATAACAGCCAGTAGAAATACTCTTGGCCCCGCAGCTACGATATCCATTAAATTCAACCGCATACCAAGCAGGATAATTCCTAAACGCAGTAGCTTTTTGCTGGAAAAATCAGTCCCTTGAGTGATCGTGCCCGGCACTCCGACGGTTGCCCGCCAAATAATTCCGATTAAAATGGCAATGACCAGTTGGCCCATAATAGAGAGAAATGGAAAGCCTGCTAAATACTTTGCGACTAATGCAATGATTAAGGTCAATCCAATGCCAAGCGCAAAACCAACCTGTTTCTTATGGTTCGATTGGTATAATCCCTGTGAATCCCCCATGTCGTATACACCCCTTGTATGAATCTCTAGATGACGGAGGTATGTATATCCTCCATGAATCAACAATAATACGCCATGGCTCGAAAGTTAAATACCAATATACTATCTGTAAGATTAGTAATCCTTATGCTTGAATTAGCGCAAAAAAAGCTCCTTCGAGAAGCAGCATGCCAGAGCATCCGCCTCACCAAAAGAGCGTCGATTGTGATCCTATATTACATTCACACTTCCAGTGTCTGAAGCTTAGTACCCTTCGGTAGTACAGAGGTTATATACTCGTGAACCGGATGTTGTCCTTCGGCTTCCGCAAGCACCGTCACAATTCCTTGGTCCGTGCCCGTTCTGATCAGACGTCCCATCCCTTGTTTAAGTCTCAGCAGCATGTACGGCAAATCCACCTCTTCAAAAGGATTGGAGGTCTCCGCTCGTTTCGCCATAAATACAGGGTCGAGCGGCGGATAAGGCAGTGACCAAATGATCACATTAGATAGTGAAGGTCCTGGTATGTCTAGTCCTTCCCATAGCGTTACCGCACAAAGAACACTATGCTCATCCCTTTGAAAAGCTGAGATTAGATAGCTGATCTCTTGATCTCCTTCAAAGAGGAAAGAATACTTGCTGGATTCTGCTGTCTGCGAGCTGAGCTGCTTGAACTGCAGAAGTTCTTCTCGAGTACGGAATAACAACAGGGCTCTTCCTTCTGTCTGCTGGATAAGCTTCAGGGAGATCTTCATTTTCTCAGCAAAATCACCACTCCGAAGCTCAGGTACATAGACATTCATCTGATGCTCATAATCATAGGGTGAGTCTACAGAGAAAGACAGGAAATCTTGAATACCAAGACTGTCCTTCAAGTATTGGAAGGATTTATCCACGGATAAGGTAGCCGAAGAGAATACGATTGGCATTTTTTGCGTGAACAAGCTGTCTTGGAGTACTTCCTTAACATTACGTGGCATTACCGACAGCGTTAAGCCATCGCTATCTTCTGTCGCCCAGCAGATTAATGCACCTGAATCCTCAAACAATCTCAAGGCAATCTCTATGGTCTCCAAGCGTTCTTCCACAATCCGCAATTGATATTCATCAATCGTATACAGTCCACTTTCGAATACTAATTCTTCTTCGATAGCAGCAATTACACTACGCATGCGGTGCACCTCACGGATTAGCGTTGCATTTAGCTCAATGCTTTTTCGATCCGATCCAGGAATGGTGCGGCATTGACGACGAATGTGTTTAAACATTTGCTCACTTTGCATAATCGCTTCATCGATAAGAACAGCAAGCGTTTCACGAATCTCATTCTGTAACAGACGAGAGATTAGTTCTTCAAAGACAACATGCTTCATTTTATAGCCTAACGCCTTCATGGCGGCAGATTCTAACAAATGCCCTTCGTCAAAAACAACGGCACAATGCTCTGGAAGCAGAGGAATTTGACCTTCTCGTTTACGCGCTTCATAAGTCCAGACATGCTCCATGTAATAATCGTGAGAACAAATGATCAAATCACTTGATTTCCGGTAATGATCACGGGACAACGTCTGCCCACAGCGGTGACGCATATCGCAAGTAAAACAATCCTGAAACGTATCCCAATTGATCTTATTCCATTGCTCATCGTTCAAATCCGGATAGTCCCTGCGGTCGCCATAGGCATGGAACTGCTGCATCGGTGCATGAGAATGTACAAAATCAGGTAGAGTACTGTATAAACTCTCCAGCGGCAAGCTCCCATCATCATTGTTGCGTGCGTGATCCAGCTTTTTCAGGCACATATACTTATCCGGAGATTTCGCTAGTCTGGCATCAATATTCATATTCAGATGCTTCGCAAGCTTGGCAATATCGCCTTCCGGTTTCACAAGCTGCTCGATCAATGACTCATCTGCACAAGCGATAATCGCAGGTTTACCCATATACCGCGCATAACAAATGCTATATAACAAATACACTAAAGTCTTACCCGTACCGACCCCTGCCTCAGCAAAAATCGTCTTTTTCTCAGCAAAAGCTCGCTCCACCTGAAACGCCATGTAAATCTGTTCATCACGGACTTCAAATCCTGCCTCAGGAAGAATTTCATAAAATACATCTCCGACCCATTCTCCTACTTGCTCCATAAAAGGTCTGGTCCGATCATATTCAAAAGGATACTGTGTCGCCAACAAGCCTACCTCCAATATTTGATCAGGCATATCACGTATGCCATGAAAAATAGAATCAACGGAAAAACTCTATTATCTCATAAGATTGGAATAATTACAAAGTAGTTCGTTGGGATAATATAACCGGTGTTACAAGTTACTATAGCATGCAGGAGGATCATTACCTTTAATAGAATTAACAGCTACAGGAATGTATTGGAAGATTCGGAAGATCTCTGATAAAAGGGAGGGGTTAACTTGAAAAAAACATTCATAATCATTTTAATCATTGCAGTGGTTGCTCTCATTTTACCAATCGTATCCACTCCATTTATTAACAATTACATTGCATATTCCACAAAGAAAAATCTAATGGAATTATCTTTGCCAGATAAAACGGAAAGGGTAGATGCTTTATCATCCGCTGGGAAATTAATGGGGAATGGAAATGGAATGCAATTTTTTGGCGCTATTTTAATCAAATCAGAACAAACTTTGGAACAATTAAATAATTTTTATGGAAAGTATCGCAAGAATGATTGGAGTTACATCGTTGAAAAGCAAGTGAGTAATAACATTTCCTTTATTGAACATCGTGATTTGAAATTCAAAGCATTGAAAGCAGATGAAAAGCTAGTTAACTATTATATTGTTTACACTTGGGGCAGTAGTAATTATCCATTAAGTGATCTTGACATACGAGGGCATTAACACTTAAAGGATGTAAGCATTAAACCAAAGGGAGGGAAGAACATGCATTGGAAAAAGTATTTTATTCTAGTGTTACCAACGATAATAATTGGGCTATTTTTATACTCCTTTCTTCCAGCACACCAGAGGCCCTATGTTTTATTAGTTCCTATGATATTCTGGTTGATATATCACACTTGGATTTATATTGAAAGAAAACAAAAGAAATAAAAACGGCAATCAAGGACTCTTTACGCTCGTCCAGGACTGCCTCATTTTTTAAAAGATTAATCCATTACAGTACTTGCTTCCAAAAGTCCGTCCCAGCAAAAACAAACTCTTTATCCAGCGCTTCTCCCCCACCCTCAAAGCAATCTGCCCATGGAACACGCTTCTTCCTCAGGGACGCAGCATCCTTCACGCCATATTCCTGATAACTAACGGTTTGCTCATTCGCTGCGTTATTCCAGTTGTCCCAGCCCATAGGATGAATATGCAAGCCCATCTGACAACCCACAAACACGGTCTTCGCGTACTCGCGCCAAGGACGTCCTAGAAACACTGGAGCAATATCAGGATCGGCTGTTAAGAAGCAATTCTTAAAAATGTAGCCATGTGACTGTCCCTCGGGTGTCGAAGCCGCTGTTATATAACCGGAAAGATTCTCATTATGACGTAAACTGCGAATCTCACATTGATCGAAATAAGCCGTGGCACCGCCAAAAATAAAATCGATGGTTCCTTCTATATAGCAATGCTGGTATAACTGACGATACTGGGCGTGATGTTCTCTCAGCGGATTACCTCCGAATGCCCTTCGCTCTCGTGGAGCAGGTGGTAAAGGTCCGGTGAACAAGGTGTCCTGATACCCCTTAAAGATGCAATTTCTGAATACGGTTTGGTCGCAATGCGCATAGACGGCTAATGCCTGCCCAATACGCTCTCCCTGCCCAGCACTATTGGTTATCACCAGATTCTCTAATACCAAATGACTGCCGCCCAGAAATAACGTTGGAGTAGCAAACGTATTGATTTCTTCCCCCGCTTCATCACGCTCTTTGGCATAATGGTTCATGGTTATTTCCACGTAGCCAAGTCCTATAACCGTAAGATTAGAACGGTAAATCCGAACTGTCTCTTGATAGATGCCGGATAAAATATAGAGCGTAACCGCTTGGCTGGTTGGCTCACCCTCTAGCGAATCTATCGCCTCTTGAATGGTGCGATAATCGCAAAAGGATTCTTTGCCCACTACTAGCATTGTTGTCCGTTCCCTTCCATGGATTTTAGAGATGCTTCGCCAAAAATTGCTGCCATAACGTCCGCATTTCCAGAGTCTCCATATGCCCTCCACTTCCCACTAGCGGTTGCCAATGTTCTGGTCTCCCTGCTGTTTGGTAAGCTTCAGACAATCCTTGAGCCAGATGCTCAACACCTTCAATCGGACATAACCGATCGTTTCTGCCTACTAGACTCATTCGTGGGCGGGGAGCGATCCGCTTTTGAATGTCGAGCGTTGTGTAATGCTTCAATAACCCGGGCACATATGAATAGTAGCCATGATGGTCTAATCCTCTTACAGCAATTAGGGTATGTGCATCTACTTGACCACAGATGTCGACAATCACTCCGACCCGTTCGTCTAATGCAGCCAGCCACCATGCCATCAAACCACCCATGGACATGCCGATTGTTGCGATTCGGGAAGCGTCAATATCCTCACGTTGGCACATGTAATCCAGCATTCGAATATTGTCATACAGCATCATGCCCCACATGACCTGCCCCTTCCATAGCATTTCCTTCACTAGCTCACTCTCAGTTTTACCGCCACGCTCATTAAACCCCCACATATCGATACAGCAAGCAGCGTACCCCATCTCCGTTAGGGCTTTAGCAAAAGAGGGCTGTTGCAAATAGGCGCTGCTGCGAACAAACTCATTACGTCCATTCGCGTAATTCCCCCCATGAGAATGATTAAAGACAACCAGCGGAAACGGTCCCTCTCCATCCAAAGGAATAGCAACATAAGCAGGCACCCGTTCCAATCCATTCAGATCAAGCAAAAGGGATTCGAGGCGATATCCGTCCCGTTCCTCTTGGTTTATTACAGTTACCGAAATCGGCTTATCCGTTGGAAGATCACCTAACAGTTCCTTCAGTTTATCCGGCGCCATGGCTTCCCCCCTTTACGGACACATATTCTGTTCTGTGGGCGAAACGGTAACTTGTTCTACTAGTTTCTCCGGCTTTTTCGTGTTCTTGGACTGACAATTCACGATCTCTATGGCTTCGCCATTTTCAATGTAAAAAGCAGGTCCTTCATGATTCTCGATAGTCACCTGTTGGAATTGTACATCCCTTGCATTGCCTAGGAAAAATCCGCGATTGTTCATGTTCTCGATTCCTGTCATCATGTCCGGATGCCCGGGAACCGCATTACTTGCCATAGAGATATCAATATTTGAAAAAGTAATCTCCGATACATACTGCTCCGCCAGTCCATATAAGAATCCCGCAGCAGCATGAACATTACGTGCGGTAATATTGGCGAAATGGATACGTCTAAAGCATGGCGTTTCATCAGTGATCGGATAAGGATTTTTATCCCACACATATTTTTCTTTCCCGCGCGGCCCACAGAAATAGTATAGATTCAGAGTAAATGGACAAATGACGTCTTCCATTACAATATTACTGATCCTAATGTCTTCAATAGTTCCACCACGACCCCGTCTTGATTTCATACGAATGCCACGATCGGTTTGCTTAAAAACACAGTTGCTAATGGTTACATTCCGAATATCTCCACTCATTTCACTTCCAAGAACAACTCCACCATGCCCATGAACCATGGTACAGTTTGTGATCGTGATATTCTCGCATGGAATACGTTCTTTCGTATCTTCAGTTCCTGCTTTGATAGCAATGCAGTCATCACCTACATCAATATTGCAGTTACTTATCCGCACATTCGTACAGGATTCTGGATTAATACCATCTGTATTCGGAGAATCAGCCGGGTTCAAAATGGACAGGTTATCAATCGTCACATTGTAGCAGGCCACAGGATTAACGGTCCAGCTAGGAGAATTCATCAGCGAGACATCCTTAATCGTTACCCGCTGACAGCTATCAAAGCCAATCAAAGTCGGACGGGGGTACTTTAGCTCTTCCCGACGGTTCCGAAATACATCCCACCATGCCTTACCATTACCATTAATAGTTCCGCTTCCGGTAATCGATATATTGACTAAACCTTTACCATGAATACAAGGTGTATGAACCTGCTGCTTCACCCCTTCCCATCTACATTCCACCGCAGGGTAATTCACAGGGTTCGTACTGAATGAAAGGATCGCTCCTGGATTTAAATTTAATTCAATATTGCTTTTCATAACAATCGCACCCGTATAGTAAGTGCCAGCAGGCACATAAACAGTTCCTCCACCAGCCTCACTTGCCGCTTCAATCGCACGCGCAATCGCTTCTGTCGCTAACATTCCGCTATTCTTAAGCGCACCAAAATCGTCAATATTATATACGGACATTCTATAGCACTCCTATTCTATATCAGATCCAGCCTCTTAATTGTTCGTATTCCACACAGGCTTGCAGGAAAGCACCCACACCTTTTTGGTCATTCGTGACAATAGGCTCACTAATGTAATAAGCAAAGGTACCATCTCTTTGGTCCACTCCACCTAACCCCGCTACTTGGCAATTCTTATTTAGATTGACCCAACCTTCTTTGGTTTCTAGTACAAATTCGCTGATAAGTCCTTGGAAGGCGCGGTCTAACGGTTCGTACCAACTAGCCTCTAACACGCCTAATCGAATCCCTTTTGCCATAGCGTACACAATCATGCTGGAAGCAGAAGCTTCTAAATAATTTCCTTTGCGTTCCCCTAGATTCACTACTTGATACCAGACGCCAGATTCAGGATCCTGATATTTCTTCACAGCAGTTAAAGTGTCATTTAGAATTCGGACCAGCTCTGGATAATCAGAATGCTCACTTGGCAATAACTCTAGAACATCAACTAGAGCCATAAGATACCAGCCAAGTGAACGCGCCCAAAAGTTAGGGGATAGCCCTGTATCGGGGTCACACCAAGACTGAATACGTTGTTCATCCCATGCGTGATATAGCAGACCCGTTTCTGCGTCTTTAGTGTGCTTCTCACATAATATAAATTGTTTCGTCACATCTTCAAGCCCCTGCCCTTCCTCAAAGGCTAGCAAGTAGGCTAAATAAAAAGGAGCACCCATATAAAGACCATCCAACCAGATTTGATAGGGATAAATATTTTTATGCCAAAAAGCGCCTTCCGAGGTTCGCGGATGTGTCTTTAGCTGTTTTCTAAAGAAGGTAGCCGCTTGTTTATATTTTTCCTGCTTGGTTTCTTTATATAGTGTAAATAATAATTTCCCGTTATTAATGTGATCGATATTGTACTCGTCCAAATGATAGCCCTTAACGCTACCATCTTCCTGAATAAAGTAATCCATATGATCTTGAATGAATTGCAGATACTTCGCATCGCCAGTTTGCTTCCACAGCCATTCAAATCCATTCAACACCACACCATAGTCATAGGTCCAGCTTCCGTTGTAGCCTTTATCCTCATAGAGCTTTGGTGTCCTCGCCATGATAGAGTCTGCCGTGTGAATTGCCCAATGTGATCTCTTCATCCCAACCCCCTGATTGTTATTAAATTTAAGAACTACCTTCTCCCACAAAATAATAGGACTTGATTCTCAGTCCCAGAGAATCAAGTCATTGTCTAGTAATGTACGAACATATCAATCTTGAATTAAGCTCTGCATCTCCACACAAGCCATTACCAATGCGCCCACACCATGTAAATCATTCTTAACTTTAGGTCGAGTGACATAACTCTCGTAATCCCCAGCCGAAGTACCTATACAGATGTCCGGCAAAATTAATCTATCCTTCTCATCCCACTGAATCAACCTAGTTAACCCTTCATAGCCTTTTCTCGCTGCAGCTATAGCCATTTCTGTATCACTTACAATGCCATGCTTCACGGCTTTGGCAATCGTGTAGACAAATAAACATGACCCTGAGGTCTCCAGCCAATTATCCGGCTCGTGCCCCTTGTCCACGACCTGATACCAAAGCCCACTCTCTTGATCTTGATAACGAATAAGGGCATCAACGAATTCACTTAAAGTAGAAGATAATCCAGTTCGAGCGGGATCATGGACGGCCAACAGATCAAGAAATTGCGACAATGCGAGACCATACCACCCTAACGATCTGCTCCAGAATTCTGGTGAACAGCCTGTCTCCGGGTTTGACCACGGCATCCGGCGACTCTCGTCCCAAGCATGATATAATAACCCGGTTGTCTCATCTTTCATATGCTTGCGCATTAACTTCTCCTGATGGAGAACCGTATCACGCAAGCTAGAATCGCCATAGACATTAGCATATTTTAACGAGAATACACCTGCCATATAAAGCCCGTCTAACCACATTTGGTTAGCATATTTATCCTTATGCCAGTACCCACCCTCAGAGGTTTTGTTTAACGTAAGCAATAAATTCCTCAGCTTCTCTGCAGCAATGCGATACTTAAGTTTACCTGTCCGCTTATGAAGGTTAAACAGCAGTTGTCCGGCTTGAACGGCATCTAGCTCATCACGGGCAAAATAAAAGTTACCGTATTCATCTACCAAATCATCTACGTATGCCTGAATATACTGGATATAGCGGTCTTCTTGATAAGCATTCCACAACAGCTCCATACCACACAGAAATACGCCTTGATGGTAGTGCCAACGATGTGCCGGAGGAAGCTCTCCCGCTCTGTAAGTATCCATTAAAGAATCGCATGCCTTTTTTGCCCACTCTATCGGTGTTGTTGGTATCCTGGCAGTCATCTCCAAGCTCCTTCCAAAGAATAATCTCTCTTTCAACGCTTGTTAGCCCTTCATAGAACCTAACATTGCTCCTTTAGCAAAATGCTTTTGTATGAATGGATATACACAGACAATTGGTAAAGTAGCTACTACGATAACAGCCATTTTAATCGTTTGGTCTGGCGGTGGAACGGCAGTATCCAGTGTAGAGCTGTGATCCATGCCGCTGGCAAGTACAACAATTTGTCTGAGCAGAACCTGTATTGGCCACTTCGAACTATCATCCAAATACAGAATCGCATTCATGTAGGTATTCCAATACGTAACCGCATAGAACAATCCGATAGTCGCTAACGCAGGTAAGGATAGTGGTAATACTATTCGAAATAATATTCCAAAGTCGTTACAACCATCAATTTTGGCTGACTCCTCCAGACCTTCAGGTATATTTTGGAAGAAGTTCCGCAAAATAATCATGTTAAACGCACTAATTGCTGAAGGAAGAATAAGTGCTGCATAGCTATCTATCAGTCCTAATTCCTTCACCACAAGGAACGTTGGGATCATTCCACCATGAAAGAGCATGGTGAACACAACCATAAAGTTAACCACTTTACGTCCGTCCAGATCTCTTCTGGTAAGGGCGTAGGCCATCAAAGAAGTTATAAACAAACTGAGGAAAGTACCCACTGCCGTGACACCAATGGAAACACCCATGGCTTTAAATATTGTATTCGTTGAAAAGATAAACTTGTATGCTTCCAAACTCCATACCTTTGGAATCAGTACAAATTTACTAGAGGCTAGTTCTGCACTCGTTGTGAAAGAGCCTGCTACAACGTGAACAAGGGGAAGCACAGTAATTAAAGCAATGATCGCAAGCAGCGTAAAGTTTATAGCAGAAAAAATTCTGCCACTGATTGTTTTATCTTGTACCATTTCGATTCCTCCTACAACATATCAATAAACACCTATCAATAAACGCCTTCTTCTCCCATTTTCTTGGATGCTTTATTCACCAGCATTACCATTATCAAGCCGACAATGGATTTGAAGAATCCAATGGCTGTACTGTAACTAAACTGCCCCTGTCTCAGGCCTGCAGTATATACATACGTATCGATAATTTCCGCAACTTCTCGATTCATGGAGTTAAGAAGCAAAAACACATGTTCAAATCCAAGATCTAGAACGGAACCAATTTTCAGAATAAATAATGTGATAATTACGCCTCTAATCGCTGGAAGTGTAATATGCCAGACTTGTCTGAGTCGTCCAGCTCCATCCATACGTGATGCTTCGTAAAGTCCTGGATCAATGGCAGCTATGGAAGCTAGATAAATAATCGTTCCCCAGCCTGCTTCTCTCCAAATCACCTGAATAATATACATGGGCCTGAACCATACAGGATTAAGCAGGAAATTGACTTTTTCAAATCCAAAATAAGAAAGTAGCTCGTTGATAATCCCTCCATCCATCGTAACCATTACAAAAGAAATGGAGACGATGATAACCAACGACAAAAAATGGGGCAAATAGAAGATCGTCTGAAAGGTTCTTTTGAAAAAGCTGCCTTGAAGTTCATTTAACATCAGGGCAAGTATAATCGGCATTGGGAAATAGATAAGAATATTTAATCCGAAAAGCACAAGTGTGTTCACTAATATATTTAAGAAATCCGGCTCAGTGAACAACCTACTGAAATGCTTCATTCCCACCCAGTCACTGCCTGTTATTCCTTGATAAGGCTTATAATCTTGGAATGCAATAATTAATCCGTACATAGGAAAATATTTAAAAACAATAAAATACAGTACGCCCGGCGTTAGCATGACATATAGCCATTTATTTCTCCACAGTCGTTTCTTTAGTTCACTACTGTTTTTATAAACTACAGGCTTAGGCTTCATTTGAGGAGCTGAACTGGGCTGTGCGACATCCTGCATGCTTCTCTTCCTTTCTCCTTCTTTATTCAAACTCTTTATTTCTCCATGTGGTTAGGAAAAGAAAAGGTTGTTGAAACAGGATCAACAACCTTTTCAACTATGATTTATTTCTTGTACAACGCGTTATACTCTTCAATAATCTTTGCTCCGCCACGATTCTTCCAGTTCTCAACTTCTTTTTCGAACCCTGCTTTGTCGATCTGCCCATAGATATATTTGTAAGTCGCATCGGTAATGATCTGCTGAAGCTCAACACCTTTTTCTGTATAGGTTGGCGAATCCATAGCAGCTGTTGGATCTGCTACACCCACCTTGACATTCTCAAGAACTAATTGATCCGCATGAATTCTTCCTGGCAGCGTATTATAGTTCTCGTACATTCCATTGGTTTCAGCTTCGCCAATAACGCTGTCCTTATATCCCTTTACTTCACGTTCAATCAATTCTTTATCATCTGTAGCTTTCGCTTTACCGTCTTCAACAGTATAGTGAGTACCTTCAATTCCCCAATACATCAAGTTAGCTACTTCCGGGGTCATCATTTGATCAAAGAAAGCAAGTATCTTTTTGAGCTCTGCTTCATCCTTCACAGCAGATTTCGGGAACAAGACAACATTGTTATATCCTGGAATCATCCATTGAGCGTATTTGCCATCAGGACTTGCGACCATACTGTGTGCGTCCAGGACGGCATCCGGGAAATTCTTAATGGTATCTTTATTGAGGGAATCAATATCTTGCATGGAGCCCCCAATATAGAGTCCGCCCTTTCCAGCCTTAAACATATTTGTAGCATCCGTTTTGCTGGTGGCAGCGAAATCTTGATTAATGTATCCGCCATCACGGGCTTTTTTGAAGAAGTCCATCGTTTCAATATACTGCGGGAATGTAAATTCAGGCGCTAACTTACCGTCAATTTCACCCCATGTATTAGGTGTTCCAAACCAGGAAGATACTGTTTTAAAAGCACCATAAGTCAATTCATTGCGGTCAATAATACCTGTAGTATCTTTTTGTCCATTGCCATCCGGATCTTGTTCAGTGAAAGCCTTAGCCATTTCGAACAATTCATCAACATTAGCTGGTGCAGCAAGTCCTAATTTATCTGCCCAGTCTTTCCGGTAGATGATCCCTTGTCGTGCAAGCGGGCGGCCGATATATAGGGTGTAAAGCTTTCCGTCCACTTTTGTGTTATTCAGAATTTCAGGCTTCAATTTACTCAAATTCGGGTATTCGCTTAAGAGTGGACCAATTTCCCAGAATTGTCCGTCTTTTATCGCTTCTTTCATTTGAATGAAGGTTGTCTGATTCTTCAAATATGTTACTTGCGGCAATGAGCCGGTAGCAAAAGATGAATTCAGTTTTTCTTCATAAGTATCAGCCGGGAAAAATTGATAAGTCAGCTTCGTGTTGGTCAATTTCTCAAGTTCATTCTTAATCGTGTCTGGTGGTGTCTCTGGAATATTCAATGGAAGCATGATCTTAATTTCTGTTGGTCCTGCTTTCACATCTTCTTTAGTAGCTTCTGTCTCTACCGGCTTAGCAGTGCTCTCACTACTTGCAGTTTCAGAACTTGCTTGATTGTTGTTACCACCACATCCAGCTAGCAATGTGCTGAATGCTAACAGTGATGTCAACAACATGGTGAAGGATTTCTTCTTCATACCATTTTGACCTCCATAATTTGTATTGGTTACGAGTCCCACATTACATCGTCGGCAAAGTTACGAAAACAATCATTTCCCCATAAAGGGCCGTTCTTAAAGGGATCTGAGCAAATGATTATGGTGATAACACAAAAAAATCCACCGCGTCATCCGCAGTGGATCAAACTAACCTATTTACTTCTCTATCCCAAGCTCAGCCTCACCATATTCCTTAATAATCTGATCTCCTCCGCTGGCTCTCCATTTCTCAACTTCCTTCTGGAATCCCTCAATGGTTATATTGCCTAGTATGTAATTGTACGTAGCGTCCACAATGATTGTAGACAATTCCACATTCTTTTCATCATAGGTAGAAGAGCTTAAAGACACAGTCGGATCGTCGACCAGAAAAGATTCATTATCTTTACTTAGCTGATCCGCAAGTGAAGTCAATTGCTCCTTCTGAGCCACCTCCATAATGTTCTTATTACTAATATCTGCAATCATCAAAGAATATAAAGGATTTACTTCTTGCACCCGCAGCTCCGAAGTCTCCTCGGGAAGAATGATTTTTCCTCCCTCAAGCTTATAATGGCGCCCTTCAAACCCATACATCATTATATTCGCTACATCTTTATCCATGGTTCGATCAAAGAATTCGAGTACCTGGCGGAGTTCATCCTCCGTAGCAATGGCTTTTTTGGAGAAGAGATAGAGTCCATTATAATTGGGTATCGACCACACCTTATATCCTTCAGGCCCTTCGACCCGATTGATTAATGTAAGTTCTGCCTTTGGATTCAAATTCTGGGCTTCAATAGACAGCCGCTTTACATCTGTCATACTGCCGATAAATACACCAGCAATACCATTAATGAACTTATCGCGTTGTACTTCTTTGCTCGTTAAGGCGAAATCCTGATTAATAATTTTCTCATCATATAATTTTTTCATGAAATTCATGGTGTTCATATACTCAGCGGTCACAAATTCAGGAACGAATTGATGATTCTCTAGTTTCCAATTATTTGGTGTGCCAAAATACGAACTTAACGTCTTAAATACCCCATACACAAGATCATTTCGATCGACTAATCCGTAGGTATCCTGTCTGCCATTCTGATCTGGATCATTGTATGTAAATTGTCTCATGACCTCATATAGTTCATCCAGTGTTTGCGGATTATTTAAATGAAGATTGTCGAGCCAATCCTTGCGTATAATAACCCCCTGTCTGGATGAGGGGCGTTCCGTATATAAGCCATAGACCTTACTATCTACAGAAGTCTGCTTAAGAATGGCGGGGTTCAGTTGTTTAAGATTGGAGAACTCCTGAAGGTATGGGCCGATCTCCCAAAAGGCATCCGAACGAATAGCATTTTTCACCAGATTATAGTCTGAGAATTTTACAAATGTGACCTTTCCGAGGGAATTGGTTGTTAGCGCCGTGTTCATCTTATCCGTGTAGACACCCTCTGGAACCCACCTTATATCTAGCTTCACACCTGTCAGCCTTTCGATCTCTGCCATAATCTCTTTCGAAGGCTGTTGTGGAAAATGAAGGGGCGCCAAAATGGAGATACTCGGGGGAGACACTTTTGGGCCGGAATCGGCAGACTCCTTATTATTGCAAGCGCTTAACAAAGAGAAAACGAGCAAAGCAAATAAACAGAAATACATCGTTGCCCTTCTATCCATTGATACTCTAGACATTTTGTGGCCTCCTAGATATTGTAAGGATTATTACCTGAAAGCTTGAAGATTTTACATTTTATAAGCATAATTAGAGCTAATGATTATCGCGAAGCGAGATGATTATTGTTATTTCCTACCAAGTTACATACACTTAGAACAAGTGTCTACTTCTACATAAGTAAAGGTGCTGAGTCTCGTGAGACCATTAAGCTTTTTAAGTAAGCTAACGATGTTTGCCTTTGTAATTAGCACGCTGCCTGTGTTGTTCATCGGTTCTTTTTCATATCTCACATCATCAAAAGAAATTCAAAAAAACGTTAATAACAGTAAAATGGAACTTATCTTACAAATCACCTCAAATGTAGAACATAAGTTAACAACTGTCAATCAAACATTAAACCAAGTGATCAACTCCAGTGTATTAAAAAAAGCACTAAATAACCCTTTAAATGAAACCGATTTCATTTTGTACAATGATTTAAGAAACGAAATTCGCAATATGCAATCCTTCGATACGAAGCTGGAAGATGTCATCTTATTAAATCAGCAGCAAAATTGGATGATCAAAAATTCGGGTGTTTATCGTTTGGATGAATACAAGAACTATGCACAGCTCTCTAATCTGATGAATATCGCCGAAGATACCTCGTGGATTTTGAACCCATCCTCCCTATTTTATAGCGAGGAAAGCATCAACGTTACTGGCTGTAACTACAGCATTAGTCTTATCAAGAAACTCCCGACCAATAAGCTGCAAAAGTATGGGCTCGCCTTAGCTAATATTCCTGTCTGCAGTCTTCAAGATTTCATTAATTCTGATGTACAGCCACTCGACGATATTATCGTTCTGGATAAGGAAGGTCGGTTCTTGCTCCATCCGGACCGCAATTTGATCGGGAAGCCTATGAGGGAAGGCGGTTTTACAGAAGATTCTTTCATTGCTAATCCCTCCAAACTTTCAGGGCAGTTCAAAACCGTGATCCACAAGAAAAATTACGCTGTCACTTACATGCGCTCTCAGATGAATGGCTGGGTTTATCTTTCGGTCACATCCATGGAAAGTTTAACGAAAGAGTCTCAAAAAATCGGTCTGTTTACGATATTCGTATGTACTTTTATGCTTCTGCTGTCCATTCTCTTGGCATGGATCGGATCAAGACGGATGTACACACCTATTGAAAGACTTCTCAATCAGATGGGCCAACGTAAAACGGATATCAAATCCAGACATACAAATGAATTTCAGATTATCGGAGAACAGGTTCATTCTTTATTTCAATCTAAATCTCAGCTGGAAAAAGAAGTCCGTCAGCATATCCAGCAGGTTCGTACCTTCTTCTTAATCAATGCTTTCCATGGCAACGTTAAGAAGCGTGATCTGCTCGAAGAGCTGGAACAATTCGGCTATCACAAGCAACTCGAAGAATGGAAGACGATGGCTGTGATTACGTTGTCGATCGATTTTGCCGAAGATTCCAGTTATGAGAAAAAAGATCTTAATCTTTTATTATTCGCTGCCCACAATATGATTGAAGAGTTAGTCTGCCCTGAACAACGACTGGCTCCTGTAATTATGGACCATGCGGTGGTCGTATTATTGGGGAGTCCGAACTGTGATACTCAGTCTTTTCACAAGACTCTATATTCACTTACGGAGAAGCTTCAACAAGAAATCAATAATTACCTCAAAGTACAGGTGAGTATTGGGCTGAGCCTTCCCTTCCACGACTTACCGAAGTTATCCATTGCCTACAGAGAAGGTCTTGAAGCTCTAAAGCATCGGATTAAGCTTGGCAAGGGTGTCATTATCCAGTACGAAAATATTAACTCTGGTAAACATTATCTGAACTTGAACTACCCTACACATAAAGAAAATGATTTACTGGATGCTATCAAGCTGGCTGAAACGGAAAAAGCCAAGGCGCTTATTCATTTGCTCTTTAAATCGATCTTTGCCCAAGAGCTGTCACCGCAGGAGTACCAGATCCCGTTGACGCGCCTGCTCAATAATTTACTCATTATGATGCAGGAATCCGGTATTAGCTTGAATCAAATTTATCATGCCAATGGCTCCATTTTTGAGGAGCTGCATGATCTTCATACTGTGACGGAGATTGAGGATTGGTTCTGGAGCATGGTCATTTATCCGATGATCAAGATTTTTAACAGCAGACAGAATGCGCAATACCACAACATTTCCGAGAAGATCATCGATTTGATACAGCATGATTATGATACCGATCTTACTTTAGAAGAGTGTGCTTCACGTCTGCATTATAATGCCAACTATATCAGCAGTGTCTTCCGCAAGGAGACCCAGTACTATTTTAGCGAATATTTAACGATGTACCGATTTAAAATGGCGAAAAAATGGCTAAAGGAAACCGACATGCCCATTAAAGATATTGCAGCCAAATTAAGATACAACAACTCTCAGAACTTCATTCGCTCTTTCCGTAAACAGGAAGGCATGACACCTGGACAATACCGGGAGCACAATGCTGGCACAAAACTTAAATCCACCTTTGACGAATCGATGTAAAAAAGACATAAATACTGCTCAGGTGAAATCAAAAAAAAGAGTCTCTCTTTTTTTTGAAAATATGTTAACGTGTGCATATACCCTTTTAAGGAGGAAATGGAACGAAATGTTGAGCTTTCGTCTACACCCTAACCCTACAGAGCAAGCTGAGCTTTCTCCGGAAACCTCGTTACTTACCCTTTATCCGCTTGAGACGGATCAGCCACGCCCTTTTATATTGGTATTGCCTGGTGGAGGTTACCAGCATTTAGCTAAACATGAAGGAGCACCCGTCACTCATTGGCTGAACAGTCTAGGTATTCATGCCGGTGTATTAGATTATCAGGTCGGAGATTTTAGCGTCACTTCACTGTTAAATGATGTTGAGGAAGCTCTGAGATGGATTAGGGGCGCCTCACAACATTGGAATGTAATCTCGAACAAAGTTGGGATGATCGGATTTTCGGCAGGCGGACACCTAGCGTCTATCTTCTCTACCACAAGAGCAGAGAAACCAGATCTTCTTCTGCTAGGATACCCAGTGATCACTTTCCAAGCGCCTTATGCCCACATGGGGAGCCGACTTCATTTTCTAGGAGACAATCCAGCCCCAGTGGAGCTGCACTCCTTTTCATCAGAATCACAGGTAACTTCACGGACACCTCCAACTTTTATCTGGACTACAGCAAATGATGCCAGCGTTCCTGTAGAGAACAGTCTGTTGTTCTCATCTGCACTATCGGAGCAAGGGATTCCATTTGAACTACATATCTTTGAAGAGGGACGGCATGGTCTAGGGCTTTCTAAAGAACATCCTCATTGCCGGCAATGGCTTTCCCTTGCTGCGAATTGGTTAAGGGAACATCACTACACTAAAATAGAAGAACTTATAACACCCACATTATTTATTGCGGGCGATTCCACTGCGGCTATTAAGGGCGCTGGAGAAAAACCAATGACCGGCTGGGGTGAATACCTGCAAAGTTATTTTGGGACTTCTGTTCGAGTTGAGAACCGTGCCATTAATGGCCGCAGTACTAAATCTTTTATATCAGACGGCCGCCTGGATGCCATCCTTAAAGACTTCAAAGCTGGCGACTACCTGTTTATTCAATTTGGGCATAACGATGAGAAAAAAGAAGATCCCTTGCGTTACACCGATCCCGACACTGAATATCGCCGCAACCTTACTCAATATATAGAAGCTGCTCGGCAGTTAGGAGGTATTCCCGTTCTGCTAACCTCTGTGAGTCGCCGCCGATTTACTTCAGATGGACAGCTTGACCCGCTTGCTGTAGGCGCTTATCCCGAAGCCATGAGACAGGTAGCTGAAGAAACGCAAACACCGCTGCTTGATATTTTCGCAGCTTCGCAAGCGCTCTATTGTTTATTAGGTGAAGAAGAATCCAAGAAATTATTCATGCATTTTCCAGAAAATATACATCCCAATTACCCAAACGGAGTTACGGATGATACGCATTTTTCAGATGAAGGTGCTCAGCAAATTGCTAAACTTGTGGTTCAAGCCCTTAAACAAAACACAGCCTCCCCTATATCAAACTTACAACAACTTTTATAAGGAGTGATCACAGATGTCTCTAATTAAAGAAGTTATTACAGAGTACTATCGTATCCCTTTGCCAGAAATCATGGAGGACGCAAAACACGGCCTGCATACTCATTTTGAAGTTCCCATTGTCAAAATTAGAACGGATGACGGTCGTGAAGGGGTAGGTTATACCTATACTGGCGGATTTGGCGGCAAAGCGATCTGCTCACTAATTGCGAATGAATTAACACATATCTTAATTGGCAAAGACGCCAGCTGTGTAGAAAGTATCTGGGAGCAGATGAACTGGGGAATACATTATGTTGCACGCGGCGGTCTGGCTAGTTTCGCCATTGCAGCTTGTGACATTGCATTATGGGATTTACGTGCGAAGAAAGCAGATGAACCACTCTACAAACTTCTGGGTGGTGCTAGTAATGTGGTCAAATGCTATGGCGGCGCGATTGATTTAAATTTCCCATTAGAAAAGCTCCTCCTAAACAATCAAAAATATTTAGATATGGGTTTGAAGGCTGTCAAAATTAAACTAGGCCAAAAAACACTAGCCGAGGATGTGGAACGAGTAGCTGCGGTACGCCAATTGATCGGTCCAGATGTGGCGTTTATGGTCGATGCGAATATGAGCTGGAGTGTGGAAAAAGCGATAAAAGCCGCACGCGAATTTTTGAAATACGACATTCTCTTCTTAGAAGAACCAACAATTCCGGAGGATTATGCCGGCTATGCACGTATTGCCGAAGAAACAGGAATGGCCGTTGCAGGCGGAGAGAACTTGCGCACTTTAACCGAATTCCATCACATGCTGCAATATGGTCATGTGGATTTCCCTCAACCCGATGCTTCCAATATAGGCGGGATTACAGGCTGGTTAAAGGTAGCTCACTTAACTCAAGCTTATAACCTCTCCGTCTCTACACATGGGATGCAGGAATTACATGTTAGTTTGTTAGCGGCTATGCCAAATGCAGGTTATCTCGAAATGCATAGCTTCCCTATCGATCAATACACTACACGTCCTCTAGTGATTAATAAAGACAATGGGATGGCTATTGCGCCTGAAGAAAAGGGCACTGGGGTTACCTTTGATTGGGACAAATTAGCACCTCACAAACAACAATACTAATAGGAGCGATTAATCATATGAGCATTCCCCTTCATCTAGGTGTTCGAGCACATGATTTCACACAAGTTCCATTGCATGAGTTAATTGAGAAAATTAAGTCCTATCATTTCGCTCATATCCAGTTTGCACTTAAGAAGTCTTTTCCTGATAGTGCCCCTAATCTTACGGCTATCAGCCCTGGAACGGCCAGTTATTATGGCAATGCCTTTAGGCAAGCAGGTATTCAGATTGCGGTGCTTGGCTGTTATGTAAATATTATAGACACCGATCCACAAAAACGGGCACAAGCGTTAGCCGCGTTCAGTACCCATCTGCGCTTGGCCAGAGATTTCGGCGCTAATCTGGTTGGAACGGAAACCGGAAGTGTGGGAGTTGGGTTTACCACAGATAATTTTACAGAAGAGGCTTTTCAAGAGGTAATTACATCGGTAAAAGCTATGGTGGCAGAGGCCGAGCATTTTGGTGTGACGGTAGGAATTGAAGCCGGACTCCATCATCCGCTGTACACCGCATCCTTAACTCGCCGACTGCTGGATGAGATTCCTTCTAACAATCTTCAGATCATATTGGATTGCGCTAATCTAATGTCGCCAACAAATTACTTACATCAAGAAGCTATTATTACGGAGGCTTTGAAGCTCTTAGGAGATCGAATTGCCATTATTCACTTAAAAGATTTTATCGTGCAGGATGGAGCCATCAAGATCGTTCCTGTGGGTCAGGGATGGCTAGAATTCGAGCCGATTCTTCGTTATATGAAATATGAGCGCCCGCATATTCAAGGCATACTAGAAAGCACTCCGGAATCACATTTGGGAGAGAGCATTCCCTTTTTACAGGGGATATATGAAGAAGTGTAGCATGAAGCGTGGATTTTTATATTCTGTTTAACATCCGTTTGACCTCCATGAAATAAAGGACTGTTATGATCAAGACATCAAGAGTACCTGGGAGGGGTTCTATGCGTCTTGCTTTATTTACAGACACATTTCTTCCGCAAACGAATGGTGTTTCACTCACGCTTCAGCGCTTATCCACTCATTTGAACCGGCGAGGTATCGAGCATCTGCTATTTTCGCCGAAATCTGCTCCTGAAGACAGCTATGCCGATCCCATACGTCCCATTACCAGTATCCCCTTTTTCTTATATCCAGAATGTAGACTCGCACTGCCGAATATGTCCTCCATCCAGTCAGAACTAAAAGCTTTTCGTCCTGATCTGCTGCATTTGGCAACTCCTTTCAATATCGGCTTATGCGGCCTGCGTTATGCGCGAAAGTATGGTCTGCCTAATGTCGCCTCCTACCATACCCATTTTGACCGCTATCTTGAATATTACCGGATGAAAAGAATCGTCCCACTCTATTGGAAGTACATGAAGTGGTTCCATCGGTCCTGCGATGCTACCTTCGCACCCTCCAACGAAACACTCGATTCCCTCCAAGTCCAAGGCTTTCAACGTTTAAAGCTTTGGTCTAGGGGCATCGACTGCAATCTCTATACTCCGAAAAAACGCAGCCATCAGGTCCGCGATCGTTACGGAATTACCGCACCGTTACTGCTTCTATATGTGGGAAGGATTGCACCTGAAAAGGATATCAATACCCTAGCTCACGCCATGCACCAATTGCCTGAGTCTATGCAGTCTCAGGTGCATTGGCTAGTCGTTGGAGATGGTCCCCTTCTCCCAGAGATGAGAACACAGGCGCCGCATAATGTCACATTTACAGGCTATAAGCACGGTGAAGAGCTGACTCAATTGTATGCCTCAGCTGATCTATTCGTCTTCCCTTCCAGTACAGAAACCTTCGGCAATGTTGTCCTTGAGGCTATGGCTTCGGGGCTGCCTGTCCTCGCCGTAAATGAAGGCGGGGTAAAGGATCTGATCACGCCCGGTCGCAACGGAATGATTGTCGAACCTCGTTCCCCGGATGCTTTTATTCGTGAAATTTGTGCAAGTATAGAGCATCCCCACAAGCTGGCTGCTATGGGGTATGAGGGTCGACAGCTGGCACTCGACCGCTCGTGGGAGAGCATTTTCGATGGACTCATTCACGATTATGAAGAGATCCTTGAGCATAGACGTTTCGACCTTATACCGGCTTTACTACCATTAGTATAATAATGACGATAGTCAGTATACTCCTTGATCATTTTCAGCAGCCCAGTTCTAGACTATAGCCAAGACGATAAGTCATGGGGATTTCTCTTCTTCAATCCTATTTTTTCATTATGTTATAATAATGGAATCCTTGCTAGGAGGGGAAAAGATGGCCCTTATTCATTATGTTGAGTACAATACTACACACGCGAGCAATTTTGTTATAGATGTTCCTGTGGGCTATCACTGGCTTCTTGTAATCACCAAGACCCCAGCGCAATTCTGGGTAAATGGCGGGTTCAAGGAATACCCTGCTCACAGCGCAATCCTCTATCGTCCATTGCAGAAAGTCTATTATCGGGCCTGCGCTGATCATTTTATCAATGATTGGATCCGCTTCGAATCCAATGAACCTTATATTACGGAATCTCCCCTTCCGCTTGGGGTTCCCTTTGCCCTGAGTGATCCGGACTACTGCCACAAGTTGTTTGAATTGCTTGTCGTCGAGCATAGTTTTAACCGGGATTGTAAAGAATCTTCCGTCGATTATTTACTCCGGACGTTGTTCAACAAACTATGGGAATCCTACTTCCAAGATGATATTACACCTCAATACTACAAACTACTGAAACTGCGTACAGCTATTCAAACTAACCCGGGCGATTACTGGACAGTTTCGAAGATGGCGGATTTTCTTCGAATCAGTCCTGGTTATCTTCAGAACATCTACAAAAAAACGTTTGGAATCTCCTGCATGGATGACGTTATCAACAGCCGAATCCGTATGGCAAAAGAATACTTAATTCAAAATGCTCAAAGCATTGCTGAAGTCGCTTCCCGGTGTGGATATCAAAATGTGGAGCATTTCTGCAGGCAATTCAAACAATTGACCGGACATACGCCGAGAAACTACCAGAAGTATGCAAGGGGTTAAAGCGGAAAGAGAAATGTGAAGAAATATCACACTACTTTTTCTTTGAAAACTTGTCCTCAAGATAGTCTATACTGACGGAGACGTTGATATAGACTTCTTTAAGCTGACCATTGATCAAAGGGAATTGTCGCTGCAATTCTGGGATAATCCCATCATGCTCCATAAAGAAAAATGTGTTTTGTACTCCACATCGTTGCAACCGTCAATTTGGCTCCCGATAAAGTTGCTGTTGCTGCCCCGTACACCCCGACCACGAATCCATATCATTCTGCCAGTAAATCAGCATCCTAAAATTCATGTTCAAAACTATTCCATGAGTTCCATCCCACGGGTGGCTTCAATCCGTGTTGTTATTCGAACACATCAATGATTGATGTTGCTAGAGCTATACACAACTTGTTGTCAGCGAATGGGCAGCTTTTTTTCTTCTTCACGGGACAGAGCGTCCTTTAGAATTTTTGCTCAGAAGTTCGAAAAAATTTAAATTAGGTCTCAAAATATATAAATTTTAATTTTTTTAAGTTCCATCTAACAATAGATCAATAACTGGTGAGGATAGGTCATTGTTTGAAGAGAACTGTTAATTTATTATGGTTTTATGTTATGTAAGCGTTATCAATAAAAGGGATTGAAGAATTCACCATTCATCAGGAGCCAACTTCAAGTTGAAGTATGTCTAGTATATGAAAGGGGGAGGACCTCAAAGTTGGTCGTTTAAACGCATTGATTTCACAAAAAGGAGTGACAAGATGCGCAGTCACAGCATGAGGAGCAATTCTTTTAGAAAATTTCTTTATATCTCGCCTTTTATGGTTTTACTTGCTGTTTTTGCATACTACCCACTCTATGGATGGGTTTATGCATTCTTTGACTATATGCCGCCGATCCCGCTATCACAAGCGCCTTTTGTCGGTCTCAAGTGGTTTCGCTCCTTGGTAGAAAATCAGGTGAAGGTTGATCAACTGTTACAGGTCATCAAAAACACGTTCGGCATAAGCGGGCTGAGTATCCTTTTCTCATGGCTTCCCATGTTTTTTGCAATTTTCCTGACTGAGATCAAAGCCGTGCGTTTTCGCAAATTTATTCAGACAGTAACCACTCTTCCAAACTTTATCAGCTGGGTCCTCGTATATTCCCTGGCATTTTCTATGTTCTCAAGTGAAGGCGTCGTCAACGGCTTTTTGAGCCAGATGGGACTTATTGATTCTCCTGTACTCTTACTTCAGAACTCGGACCATGTCTGGATTACTATGTGGGTATGGATTACATGGAAATCACTAGGTTGGTCGGCCATCTTGTATATAGCAGCAATTATGAGCATTGATGAGTCTCTGTATGAAGCGGCTTATGTTGACGGTGCAACAAAAATGCAGGTTATCAGGCATGTGACTTTGCCAAGTATGCTGCCGACCTATTTTGTACTCTTGATGCTCCAGATTGCCAGCTTCCTGAACAATGGACTGGAGCAATACTTTGTTTTCCAGAATGCATTCAACAAAGAGTCCATACAGGTATTAGATTTATATGTATACAATCTAGCCATGGGAGGCGGCAGCTATTCCGTTTCCGTCGCTATCAGTATGTTGAAAAGTCTGATTAGCATTGTGCTTCTTTTTTCCGTAAACGGGCTGTCCAAATTGTTTAGAGGAGAGGGCATTGTATGAGTGACAACCAGACTGGACTACCCCCGAAGGCCAAGGAAAATAAGCGGAACTTCTCCAGAAGAACTAAAATGCAGGTCAGAACAACCGATAAAATGATTTCGACTACCATTTATATCCTGTTCACTCTCTTTGCATTTGTTTGTGTATATCCGTTTTACTCGATCATCATTAATACCATCAGCGCCAACGATCTCAGCGCCAAGGGTGAAATTGTGTTTTGGCCCAAGGGGATCCACTTCCAGAATTATATTGACGTATTTAAGATCCCTGGACTATGGAATGCATTTGTCATTTCTTTGGGGAGAACGGTAATAGGCTCACTTTTGACAGTCGGGGCCTCTGCCTTTTTGGGATTCATGTTTGCCCAGGAGGATATGTGGGGGAAAAAATTCTGGTATCGGTTTACCATTCTTACGATGTTTTTTAATGCCGGCATTATCCCCTGGTATTTGACCATGAGATCCCTGCATCTGACTAACAATTTCCTTGCCTACATTCTGCCGGCTATTGTAGCTCCTTTTTTTATCATTCTTGTAAAAACGTTTGTGGAATCAACGCCGAAGGAATTGCAGCAGGCAGCCAGCATTGATGGTGCCGGGATTATAACGATCTTTTACAAGGTTATCTTACCTATCAGCAAACCGATATTGGCTACAGTCGCTATATTTTCGGCAGTGGACCAGTGGAATGCCTTTCAGGACACGCTACTGCTGGTTACGGACAGCAAATTGTATAGTTTGCAGTTTATTCTGTATAACTACATCAATCAAGCCAGCTCCCTATCTACCATGGTCAATTTGCAAAATGCCGGATCAACCGCCATGGCCAGTCTATCCACCAAGCAAACCACCACATCCATTCGTATGACAGTTACTATCATCGTTGTCGCACCTATTTTGCTTGTTTATCCGATCTTCCAAAGATTTTTTGTAAAAGGAATTATCATTGGCGCAGTCAAGGGTTAATTTGCACGAATATGATTAATTAATCATTTTTGGGGGGCTGTAAATGAATAAACATAGTAAGCTGGCAAGAAAGTCTATGCTGATCTTTGGCACCGCTCTTCTTCTTGGAACGGCAGTACTCAGCGGATGCAGCAGCAATGCCAACAATGCAGGTACAGCAACCGAGACTTCCGATCCGGGTGGAGGAATTGATCATAGCAAGCCGCTGACGATTACCGTGTTTAACAACGCAGCAAATTATCAGGGAGAGCAGACCGGATGGTACGGAAAACTAATTAAGGATAAGTTCAATATTACCTTAAATATTCTGTCTCCACAGGTTGCCGGTGATCAGCTGTACAAGACAAGGTCAGCATCGGGAGATTTAGGAGACCTCCTTATCATTGATAACAGTCAGCTGGAGGAGTTAATTCCGGCGGGTATGATTATGGATATGACGGATAGGATCAAAAATACGGAGTACCTGTCCAAATATGTGGACAATCACTTCAAGCCCTTTAATGCTGCGTTCGAAAGTATAAATCCTGAAGGTAAAATATATGCTTTACCCACTTTTGTATCAGACACTTCCCCAACAACATACTCAGAAGAAATCCCTTACTCCAGTCCGATTATGCCTTGGGATTACTACAAGGGAATCGGATCTCCCAAGCTGAACAATCTGACAGATCTGCTGAATGCACTAAAGCAGATGCAGGAGAAATACCCAAAGACACCGGAAGGAAAAGCGATTGTTCCGATCACCCTGTGGAAGGACTGGGATAATGGAAGTATGGAAAACGTTCGTTGGTTAAGCAACTGGTATGGCTATGAGCAGCCGGACGGAACCTCAACCATTCAGTTGAATGCAAAAGGCGATATCGTTCCGCTCGTTGACGACAACAGTATGTACAAGAAAATTCTCCAGTTCTATTATGACGCCAATCAGATGGGGCTGGTTGACCCTGACTCGGCAACCCAGGATTGGAATAAAGTCGCTGAAAAGCTGACCAATAAACAGGTTCTACTCTTATGGTATTCCTGGCAAAGAGGCTTCTACAACACCATTGAAAGAGGCACTAAAGGTGACGGTAATGTTGCCGTTCCGATTGCCGATACCCACATTATCCAGAATAGCGATGCCTACTTCGGAAACGGAAGAGTATTTGCTATTGGTTCAAAAGCAAAAAATCCTGAAAGAATCATTGAATTCATGGATTGGCTAGTATCACCTGAAGGTCTTCGCTACTATACCAATGGATTTGAAGGCTTCAATTATGAGAAAATGTCTGATGGCAAGTTTAAGCTGACTGAAGTAGGACAAATCGCATTCCAAGAAAATACCCCCGTTCCTGAACAGTACGGAGGCGGAGGATATCAAGACGGGCAGAGCAAGATCAATACTATGATTATGAGCGATTTTGTAGTAGATCCGGAAACAGGTGAATTTTACAACAACAATTATTGGAGCTCAACCATCGAGGCCAATAAGACTACTCTAACTAAGGAATGGCAGAATACTTATAATGCGAGCACCCCGACGGAGTACTATCAGAAAAACAATATGATCGATATTGTGCCAAATATCAATACAAGTCTCGGGTCAGATTCGTCGGATATTAAGAATAAACGAAGCCAGATCTCTGACTATGTTAAAAACACCTCTTGGAAAATGATATTTGCCAAAGATCAAGCAGAATTCGATCAGCTCTGGAATAAGCTGAAGAGTGATGTGGTCGGTCTCGGTTGGAATGATGTCATTGCTATGGATACAGAAAGAGCACAAAAAATCGTTAAACTGCGTACGGATGCAGTTGCTAGCCAATAATTCGTTACTACAACAAAGATAAGGGACGTTCCAAACAGCCAGATCAGGTCTGCTTGAACGTCCCTATTTGTCTTATACGGCTGCAAGCAGCGGGTATCCTGTGGACAGTGAGTTAAAATATGAGCTTGGAGAACTGATATAAGCCGTTCTTCCAGACCGGCCAATCATGGTCGCCATTTTCCTCTACCCAGATATGCGGCATGGAATGCTGTGACAAATAAGCATGTGTCCGGTCGCTGACGTTCTTCAGGCTATCCAGATCACCGCACGATAGCCAGAGCAGACTGAGCAGTTCTGCGGTCTTATGCGGTTCCGGGACCAACAGCTCGGGTATCTTCGTATTGGGTGCCGGTGAGAAAGCCCCGACCCAGGCGAAGCGGTCCAGATTGTTCAGACCGATATTCAAGGATTGTCCTCCACCCATGGATAATCCGGCAATAGCACGGTGCATCCGGTCAGTCAGGACTGAATAATTTTCTTCAATGTAAGGGATGAGATCGTGTAGCAAATCCGATTCAAATGTTTCGAACGCCTGCACCTTATCCGAAGCAAATAGATCTCCTTCTGCCCGGTCGTTCAGCATCGCTCGCCCGTTGGGAAGAACGACGATCATGGGCTTCAACATTTGATCAGCATACAGATTATCTAGAATAACCTGGGGCTTGCCGTGAATGTGCCACTCATTCTCATCTCCACCAATCCCGTGCAGCAAATACAAAACGCTGTATTCCTTCTCAGTGGAATAACCGGGCGGCGTATAGACCATTGCCTTCCGAGTATTACCTAGCGTTGTTGAGGGATACTCTATCGTCTGCATCACACCCCGGGCAATGCCTTCCCTTTCCTTGTCGTATCCCTCAGGCGTATTTTGCATCTTATATTTCTGCTGACTCTCGCTCAATTCTGCTCATTCCTCTCTTATACATAAATAGACTGCTGCTTGAAATAATGCTCGACCAGAAATTGCATTACTTCACCAGGAGGAGATTCTACAAATTCTGCCTTGTCTGCATAAACCATTCCATATGGCGCTTCCTGCGTACAGGGATTCCAGAGAGGCATGTCATCACCGGTAGAATCCTTGCCATTCGGATTACCTGAAGTAATGAAATAGGCAAGATAATTACACATCTGGCGGGCAAGATCATAATGTTTGCCGACAAAGGGCCGCCAGCATTTGGCCAGTGTCTCGAAATGAAACCACAGATCCACCGAATGAAAGGTACCAGGATTATCCCAGCCCGGAATCTCTGCATCAAAGCTGTAATAATACATTGGGACGCTGCTTGACCTGATGGCAACACGGGCTGCATATTCAATATGGCTCACGGAAGCTTTCTTAATTATTTCTTCCAAATTCCCTGACTCAACGCCGCATAGCTTAAGGTACTCCTCTGCTTCGCCTCCAAACAATTCCACAGCCATGGCTCTGAATTCCTCTACACTGCGTACATCAGGAACACTGAAGAACTCGGAGGCTGTATTTCCGAGCATAATCGGCACCTTATGCTGCTGTCCCTGCACAAAGAGCTCAAATGGATTACCGATACAATACTTCTCATCCACAACCGTTCCCCAGAACTTTCCGTATTCAAGTATTTTATCACGGAGATAGACTGCATCCAGCTCACGTGCCTCTTTCAAGCTCGACACTCCTAAGTATTCAAAAAAAGCCGCGCCATCCTCTTCAGCATCCTTAAAAGTAAGGCTACGTGGGGGTACCGGATTATTTGGATACAGAGGTGTTATGATTCCGCTCATAATAACGGCCCGCTGAAATAATCCGGCATTCTGAGGGGAGGTCAGCTGGCTCAGCACGCTTCCACCACCCGCAGACTGTCCGCCTATTGTGATTTGCTCTGGATCTCCGCCAAAAGCAGCGATATTGCGCTTCACCCACTGCGTGCCTGCCTGCTGATCCAAATGTCCGAAATTCGCGGGAGCTTCAGGCGATTCCGCAGTAATCTCGGGATGGCACAGGAAGCCAAACGCGTTCAAGCGGTAATTAACGGTTACAACGACAACCCCCCTGCGGGCAATGCGTTCGCCGTCAAACTCCATTTCGGCCGTATGGCCGACCTGAAGTCCTCCGCCAAAATACCATACAAAAACAGGAAGCTTCTCATCGGCACTAACGGCAGGTGTCCAGACATTCAGGTATAGACAGTCCTCGTCCATTGGAAGATCGGGATCAACTGCCCATTCACGGGTATAAATATTATTCACATCTATGACGGTCGGGGCCTGCATGGAAGTAGGGGCGAAATCATGTGCTTTCAAAATTCCATCCCAGTCTTGAGCAGGTTGGGGTGCACACCAGCGGTTCTCCCCCACGGGCGGGGCTGCAAATGGAATTCCCTTGAAGCTGGTAATACGGGGATCAGCCGCCGGCAGTCCTTGCACGATTCCATTTTCAACACGCACTACTCTTAACATCCTTTATTCCTCCTTCACAGTAAAAGCGCTTACTTTTTTATCCACTTAAAAATTAATGGAATTCATTCTAGCGTAAATGTGGTACTAGGAATAAACACTCTCACTTCTGAATTGATTATTTCTAATAAGCATAGACTCTTATTTCATTGATTCCCTTTGGAATACTGTCTAAATTCCCTTACATACAATATAAATTATAGAGAAATCCTAAACCTCAGACAATGATATTTACTGACCTTTAATTGATCTATCCAAAGAAACGGAAGAGTATCCTTCACTTTCAATACTGACATTAATAGGGACTAGCCTCTACTATTAGTACGCAAAGGACGGCCACAGAATGGCCGCCCTTTAAAGTTTGTAACAATTCAAATGCCTAAGTCCTGCACATATCCGTAAGCCGTGCTTAATGCTGTCGAATATAATGAAAGTAATCGAAATCGGCATAACCGCCCGCATTGTGGGTCGCATAATTGAACAATCCAATTCTGTACCCCATAAAATGATCCAGCGTGTACCTCATTTGGAGCGTACGTCCAATCTTCTTCCAGGCTATTCCGTCTTCCGAAAAGAAGAATTTTGCCTGATCGAGACGATCCTCAAAATTGAAATCAATCTTAAGATAGATCTGTTGACTGGTGAATACAATACTCTCCACGATCTCCTCGCAACCTTCACCGTCGTTCACACACATATTAACGCTAAATTGTCCTAGCTCATCGACTGCAATTCCTACGGTACCATACTCATTCTGCAGCGCCACCATTCCTGCACGGTCGCCGGGCTGGACTCCTGAGAGCACCAACAGCGTCTCCGCGCTGCAAGAAGGTCCTTCCGTACGTTGTGTCACTGTATTACGCGCCCTCAGGATACTATCTGCTATTTGACCCGTACGGATTCGCAGATATCCCGGACGCTCAGTAACAGACCATAGCGAATTATCCGGATTATGATTCCACTGCCAGTTCAGAGCCAACTGATTAGTCTCATAGTTGAACTCATCACTGATTACAAGCGGCTTCTGCTCCGCAACTGGAAGCCTGGTCTCAAAAGCACGAAGTGAGGCATCGTCGTCTCCGATGACAGGCCAATCGTTCTCCCATCTCACAGGAAGCACGCAAGGAATCCGCCCGACAGCATCATGATCCTGAAACAGTACAGCATACCAGTCCTGAGATGGTGTATCAACAAGCCCCCCTTGCGCTACACCGTTATTATAATAGCCCAGATCATCGTCCAGAATAATTTTCCGTTCATAGGGGCCTAGAAGCTCGCGTGAACGATAGCAGACTTGACGTCTGCGCTTATTTCCCGTCCTCGGCCATTCAATAAAGAACAAATAATAATAACCATTCAACTTGTAGGCATGGCAGCCCTCGATGCGCAGACCCATGTCTACCCGTTCGCCTTCTAGCAGCAGTTGATCAGTTGCACCTTGCTTCACTGCTGTAAGATCTTCCCTCAGCTCCTTAATACGGATATCACCATTACCGTAAATCACATAATTGCGGTTATCGTCATCCAATAGCAAACCAGGGTCATGGTGAAGTCCCGGTATCACCGAACGCTCCCATACTCCATGTTCAATATCCTCTGTGCGGTAAATATATAACCGGTCCATGTCATTCGAGGAAAAACAAACGTAAAATACCCCATCCTTGTAACGGAGCGATGCCGCCCAAGAACCCTTTCCGTAAATACCTTTACCGTCCAGCAACCGGTGGGCATCGTTATCCTCAAAGGTATCATATACGTAATTCACAAGTTCCCAATCTTTCAAATTAACCGATTTCATAATCGGGCAGCCCGGCATGGAATGCATACTCGTGCTAACCATGTAGAATATAGGACCAACTCGGATGACGTCAACATCCGGAACATCTGCCCACATGATAGGATTGGTTATTGTCGTGGTACTCACAGTAGTTCCCCCTTAGAATGAATTCCTCTATTTCTCCATAAATCTCCATGAGTCCAGCTTAAATAATTCAAACCCCGTGTTACCCTTAAATACCAGATACAGGTCATGAATCCCAACTGCTCCGCTAATTTCTGTCCTTAATTTCAGCGGTTGCTCCGGACCATTCGCAGCCGGAACTGGCAGCGAGCCAACTGCCGGGTCATCCAGATACAGTTCAATGGTCCCGCCGCCCTCTAAGCTTATGACAGAAGCACTGAATGCCACCGCACCTACTCCAGCGCATCATTAGTCATGTTCAGATACACCTGGTCTCCAAATACCAAGGCATACGGATCGGCCCCATATCTACTTGCAACCAGAGAATTACCATTTGGTGGCACTTTTCCGATTGCTTGATTCAATTGTAATGTCATTTGATCAGTCTTAGTGTTTACATCCTATTTATCCCTTTGACATGAATGTATAGGAACACCCGGCTTGTCCTGTGAACGAAACGGGAGCAAGCCCGGGAGCATCTATACGGCAAGGTCCAGAAACTGTACAAGTCACAACCGCTTCAGTAACTAGCCCCTCCTTCCAGGCAAAATCGAGGATATATCCTCCCCTTGCCCGCAGACCCTTAATGCTTCCCTCACTCCAGCTTTGTGGTAATGCAGGTAACAGCTTGATTTCTTCGGTATGACTTTGCAGCAGCATCTCGGCAATGCCTGCCGTTCCCCCAAAATTGCCGTCAATCTGAAACGGAGGATGATTGTCAAGCAGGTTAGGAAGCGTAGAATGTTGCAAAAGAGCCCGGACGTTGGCATAGGCCTTGTCCCGATCCTTTAATCTGGCCCAAAAGTTAATAATCCAAGCCCGGCTCCAGCCAGTGTGGCCACCACCGTTCGCTAACCTGCGTTCCAGTGTTGTTCGAGCAGCTTCAGCCAATTCCGGCGTATTCTCCGAGCTGAAGGCGTCGCCGGGATAAAGCGCAAAAAGATGAGAGATGTGGCGATGTCCCGGCTCCACCTCTTCATAATCCTCCATCCACTCCTGAATCTGGCCATACTTTCCGATTTGTGGTTCGGGAAGCCTTTCCAGAGCTTCAGTTAATTCTTCGCGGAACGCCTCGTCCACGCCGATAATTTCCGCACTGCGGATGCATGCGCCAAACAGTGCTTCTATAATTTGAAAATCCATTGAAGCCCCAACGCAGAGCACTCCAGACTCACCGTTAGGCAACTTGTAGGTATTCTCAGGAGAGACGGAAGGGCACGTAATCAGTCGGCCTTCGGCATCTTCTATTAAATAATCAAGCAGAAACTGTGCAGCCTCCTTCATTGTCTCGTACGCCTGCGCCAGGAAATAGCGGTCCTGATTGAAGCGATAATGCTCCCATAAATGCAGGCACAGCCAGGCGGCACCCAGCGGCCAAAAAGACGCCGGCAAATAGGTATCCTGCGGCGCCGTGTCTGCCCAGATATCCGTATTGTGATGCGCCGTGAATCCCTGGCAACCATACATGACCCTGGCCGTAACCCTCCCCGGTTCCCTCATCCGCTCTACCAGATCGAACAAAGGCTCATGACATTCAGCCAGGTTGCAGATTTCTGCAGGCCAATAATTCATTTGCGTATTGATATTGATCGTGAACTTGCTGTCCCATGCCGGAGTAAAGCTGTCATTCCAGATCCCCTGCAGATTTGCGGGTAATGAGCCTTGACGACTGGAGGAAATTAGGAGATAGCGACCGTACTGGAAATAGGTCACTATTAGACCATTGTCCTCCTCCCCCTTCTGAAATCGCTTCAGCCGCTTGTCGGTCGGTAATCCAGCCTGAGGCAGATTCTCTGGCAGCTTCAACTTAACTCGTCCATACAAGCTGCGGTAATCTGCGGTATGGCGGGCTAGCAGCTCTTCATAAGGAACCTGGCTCAGTTCTTGCAGCCGTCTTTTAGCGTAAAGGTCCGGATCGGAATGGCGAAACGTAGTTCCTGCAGCAAGTAGCATTGTAACCGAGCTCGCCCCATCCACAAGCAAATACTCCCCAACGGTACGGCAGAGACCGTCTTCTGTGACTGCCTTCAGGACAGCGGCAAAAGAGCTGCCCCCTTTTCCGCCGCAATCACCACTCATAATAAGACCGCTATTTTTCCATTTTTTAGTTTTCTCCAGATATCTCCAGTTATGGCGAGTGAATCTCGCCTTTAAGGACATTCCATCCTTATTGTCAGTGGCAATACGTATGACAATGGCCTGATCCGGAAAGCTAGCGAACATTTCCCGAGTATAGTTCACTTCTCCGATTCGGTACTTGATTCGGGCAACACCTTGTTCCAAATCCAGCTCTCTCGTGTAGTCTTCCGCAGTCTGCCCGTGGTTGCCAAAGGATAGAAGCAATTCACCCAGCGGCAAATAGTGCCGCTGGGCTTCTGGCAGCCCTGCCATCGACATCGCTGCCAATTCCTCAGCCTCCCCCAACCTTCCCGCCATAATCAGTTTGCGAATCTCGGGCAAATGAGGCAGAGCGTCCTCGTTATTGCGGTTACGCGGGCCGCCATACCATACGGAATCCTCATTTAGCTGCAATTTTTCTTTGGCCGTACCTCCAAAAAACATGGCACCGAGCCGCCCGTTACCTATCGGTAAAGCCTCGTTCCACTCTCCTGCAGGTTGGCTGTACCACAATCGCTGACTGTATCCAGTATCTATCATAATTGGTATACTCCTTTAATCTTCTACTATGAAATCAACATTCCAAATAGGCCGTATGTTATTCCAAAGTAAATGAGGCCATATTGGCAGCACCATTACCGATATACGTAAAATACAGTGCTTGTACACCATTAGGTATAGCCACATCAGTTGAGTATTCCTTCCATACATTTGTAAAGTCTACCGGTATACGTCCGAGTGCCGGTCCGTCCCACGACGTTTTGACTTCAAACGCTCCCTGGCAATATCCGCGCACTTTGATTTTGACTTTGGTGACTCCCTCGCATGAAAAATATTTAAACCCGGCGGTAGCCGAATCCGTCAAATTGGCAATATAACCGATTTCTTCGTCACCATCTCTGCCGTCCTGGGTAATCTTCGGAAACCGGCTGTCCATCCATGCTCCAATACGACCGAAGCCTCCCGTATACATCTCCTGATCTTTGCAGAACAAATGACAAGCCAGGTATGCCGGATATTCCCCCCGTCCCATGAGTGGTCCTCCGTTCGAACCGCAGGATGTAATCTCCACCTGGGGAATCGTACCATCCTCGAGGAAATCAATTCTCTCGGTACAGCCCTGCCGGCAAAATGCCGTTCCATTGGTGTGCCGGTGATAAAAAATGTACCAGTCCCCATTGATCTCCACAATGCTGCCATGATTATTGCCGCCATAATACATGGGCTGGTCCGCCGGCTTGTATGTATCAATATGAAGATCGCAATTACTTACGATGACCCCCTGGTACTTAAAGCCTTGGGTTGGATGCTTACTGGTCGCATAGCATAGCTCATGCATAGAAATAGAGGAATAGATAAGATAGTAGGTATCTCCTCTTTTGCGGATGGAAGGGGCCTCAAAGAACTCATAGCCTTCGAATCCGCTTCCTTTGCTGTAAGGCTGACTCGGTGCAACAAATACAGGCTCTTCGATAATCGTGAGCATATCCGGGCCCAGCACCATTGCCATTGCACCGTGTCTGGATTCATCCCCGAAAGCACAGAATCCGGTATACAGGTAAGTGTTCTCTCCTTCGGTCAGCACGGCTGGGTCAAACTGCGGTTCATCTCCTTCTCTTTCCCCAAGGCGTGTTCCATCGGCATATTTAACGTAACCGTAGAATTCATACTTGCCGCTTGGCTTATCGCAAACTGCCACCGATACTACGGGAACCTTGTCAAGTACATAATAAAGATAGTATCTCCCGTCGGGTCCAATGCTGACATCGGGAGCGTATAGACACATGCTTCCATCTGGGTTAAGTGGGTCATCTGTTGATTGATAGATTAAACCCTCATACTGCCAATCCCCCAGATTATCCTCTGGCGCAGACCAGCAGACATAGTCATTTAAGCAAAAAGCATGCCCGTTAAAACGGTCATGCGATCCATACACATAAACTCTTCCTTCGAAAACATATGGCTCACCGTCAGGGAGATATTCCCAAGACGGAAGGTATGGATTAAAGCCCTGTTTTTTTAGCATCCTACTCCCACCCTTATCATTTATTGGTTTTATCTGTCTAAGTAAGCATAACACTTGCATGGACAACGAAAGATCATGCATAACTACCTTACCTTCTATGATGATCCTTCTGCATAGAACAGAATGAGTTTAACCGCTTTCAATTCATCTGCCGGGTGACTGGACATTCTCCCTCTAAAGAGGAGCTTGTAGTCCTTAAAACATCGCCCTTGCACAGTTTGTCCCTTTAAAGTATAAAGAAGCCTCTTGGCAGAAGTCCATGACATATATACACTTAACTTTGATCTTTCCTAAGATTTCAACTGATCTACGAAATATTATTCCACTCTATTTAACCATTCACTTCTAAGCAAGCCATACGAGAACGTGTCATGCCAGATTGGATCTCCATTACTATCATATTTAAAATAACCTGTCTGCATAAAATGACCTTCCCGCCGCAGCTTTAATCGTTCGAGAAGTTTCCATGATTGCATATTTTCCGGATTACATTTCGCAATCACTCGCCTCACATTGAGATGCTCAAAGCCATAGCTCAATAATTGCTTGCAAGCCTCTGTAGCATATCCGCTTCCCTGAAATTCAGGGTTGAAAACATAACCAAGTTCCCATGTCCCAAAAGCTTTTGGCTCACTCTCCCGGAAATATATATTTCCTATCAGTTTTGTATTGGATTTGAGACAAACTGCCCAAAAGGCAGCGTCCGAAGAACGCCTAAGGGCCTCCGTACGAGCTTGATCTGCATTAAATACAGAATAAGGTTCATATTTCACCACATTTTCTTGGGATAAATAATCATAAAGGTCTTTCCAATCCTCCGCCGAAAACCTTCTAATCCATAAACGTTCAGTTTCCATAATTTCCACTACAACAACACTTCCTCAATAATAATAGTAAATATATTCCACACACCCCATAATACCTATGTATTCTTTATTTTTTTATGAGCAAAATCATTTCCTAAACAGCAAAAAACCTCCTTGGTTTCCCAAGAAGGATGATGCGCTTTTTTGATTAGACCCTGTCGCTTAAGCTGCCGCCAGGTGCAAACAATCGTTCAATATGCTTTTGAACCGCTGGATCAGGAATTAACGGTGGCGCTTGATGAGGTTTTACACGCGCATCAATAATCACGTTATCACATGACCAATGCTTATACTCCGTTGAACTGTTCACCCCATAAATATCATGAGAAGGATTACTGCGTGTGAACGTCGCCCACAAGAAATTCTCAATTCTTTCACTTAAGAACTCGCTATCATCACACACAATAATCATCGGACAAGATGGGAGTGCTCCATGTTCTTGAATCGCTTCGCTAAGCTTGTTCATTTCCTGTGCTGCTTCAGCGTAAGTGGTGAATTTAGAGCCTTGAAGCGCCACGAGACCCGGCATCACCATCTTTGCAGGTCCAAATCCCTGTAGTTGTTCAAGTATGTCAGGAACCGCTGTACATAGCTCTCTTTTCTTCTCCCCAACCGCAGCGAAAATCACCTTACTTCCGCTGTTTAGTCCTGTACCGGAATAATCAAGGGTATCAATCGTTGTATTCGTATAGAAATGAATATCTCTACGAAGATTAATGCGCTCTAGGATATACTTCAAGAAATCCTCAACATCATGTGTGCTGATAGGTTGTTTCTCTTCGGCTGTAATAAACAAGAATTTAGCTAAACTAAGCTGGCCAGTACCCAGAATCCGATTCGCGATCGTAAGAATCTCCGCTGGCTGCTTCACTTGTTGATAAGGTGTATAACGTTCACTGCCAATCGCAAATAAAAGGGGATGAACGCCCGCAGCATCGACTGCGTGAACTTCTTTAACGCCCGGGATTTCTTGGCGGATAGCCCCACCTGTTAGTTCATGGATTAACTCACCAAATGCAGTATCCTCTTGTGGCGGTCTACCGACAACCGTAAAGGGGAAAATGGCATTCTTTTTAGCGTACACTTTATGTACTCTCATGACTGGGAAAGGGTGAACCAAGCTGTAATAGCCTAAATGATCGCCAAAAGGTCCTTCCGGCTTCGTCTCACCCGGATGAATTTCCCCTGTGATCACAAAATCCGCATCATTACTTATACAATATCCATCTACATAGCTATAGCTAAAATGACGTCCCGAAAGTAAGCCTGCCACGATCATCTCACTCATTCCCTCGGGCAAAGGCATTACAGCAGATAACGTGTGCGCTGGAGGTCCGCCGATAAAGCAGCTCACTTTAAGCGGTTCACCTTTTCGATTGGCTCTTTCTTGATGCACGCCGATACCGCGGTGAATTTGATAATGAATGCCAACCTCTTTATTGAGTTCATAATCATTACCATTCAATTGAACACGGTACATCCCCAGATTGGAATTCATAATGCCCGGCTTGTCCGGATCTTCGGAATACACTTGCGGCAAGGTAACAAAAGCGCCGCCATCCTCCGGCCAATGTGTGATCAGCGGAAGATCAGAAATGTTAATTTCCTCAAAACCACTTGGCAGACCGCCTGGCTTTTTGATAGGCAATGCTTTTCTCGCGGATAATCCTGTCCCTACATATTTAAAAGGATTCTTAAGTGCTTTCATAGGATCGTTACGAAGTGCAATTACGTTATGTGTGGAGTTCCAAGTACGCCGAAAGATAAACTTACTACGCTCAATCGTTCCAAAGAGGTTAGATACGGCACGAAATTTCGAGCCTTTTACATTTTCAAATAATAATGCAGGGCCACCGGCTTCATAAACCTTCAAGTGAATCGCGGCCATCTCCAGATAAGGGTCCACTTCTTCACGAATCCGAACTAAATGTCCATGTTTCTCTAAATCATTAACACACTCTTCTAAATTGCTATATTTCATTTCATTACTCCGATCTCTAGAAGGTTATTACAAGATTTCTTGGATGCTTTAATTATACCCTGTAACTTTTTAAAATAAAGCGATACCCTATGTACTAGAACATCTCGTAGTTATCTTGTATTCTCAGGTTTAGGTTCATTTCGCAAAATATTTCTAGCAGGAATCCCTACTGCCGAAGCATTATCCGGTACATCCTTAACCACAACAGACATGGCTCCGATATTAACATCGTTCCCCAGTGTAATCGGACCTAGAATCTTAGAACCTACTCCGATAAATGCTCTATCGCCAATCACTGGCTCCCCTAAGTTATTTCTCCCCCCAATGGTCACTTGGTGAAAAATAGTAGCGTTGTTGCCGATCACCGCTTTAGGACTAATAATAATGCCATTTAACCCATGCGGTAAATGAAGCGCGTCACCAATTTGAGCCTCTGCATGAAGCTCTCCATTGGCAACAATTCGGACAAACAGCACATCCATAATCCGGTATAGGAGCCACAAAGGTTTGCGGATCAGGCCACTTTTCACCCGATAATACACCCAATTTCCATAACGATAAGTAAACAAAGCCATAATCGTCTGCGGATTTTTTAGATTTGCTTTCCAGTCCGTTTTGAATGATTTCATCATTGTATCATCCTCCTATAGGGGCAAGATATGAACTATATTCTCGTGAAATGAAAGCATTAGTGTGGTGAAAAATATTCTGGGAGGATCGCAGGATGGAGAGTTATTCAGGTGATTGTGCTTTCACCAGTGTATGTTAGATTCAGAGATTCATCAAGAAGTGGACAGTTCTCCCTATATAAACATCAACCGATTACAAGCCTTCCTAAACAACAACACGCGCCGAAGTATTATCGGCGCGCGCTGAATGCTATCTTTTCTATTAAACTAGATCCAGAACAATCACATTTACGGAATGGGCAGCTAAATTTACAATTGCAGTGTCTTTATCAACTACAATTTCCGTTTCAAATGGAATGACCTTCTCATCATTCTTTCTGTTTACATTAGGTGTGTGAACCAGCGAAGCATCGCCGGTTAAAGTAATCCATTTACCGGTAGTAGCTACGTTTAAGCCTTTCAGATTAAGCTTCGTTGCTTTCTCTACCCGATCCGCATTCACAAGCTTCACGTAGAGATGCTTATCATCTTTAGTAACGGAATTGTATACTTCTCTGTTGTACGCTTCGAGCTTATAATCAAGTACCTTACTTGTCGTCTTGCCATCTGTATAAGAGCAAATCAAATGCTTACCATCTGCTCCACCATAATTAACAGTGATGCTATATTCCGTATGATCCGTTAGCTCTTCATAGCAGCTAGCTCTTAGGTTACCGGCTGCGGTACTAGAGGAATAATCCCCGAGCGTATAAGCCTCAATCCCTTGCTTGAATACCTTCACGCCGGTAGCATCGCCATTATACCCAATCGCATATTCGATTACGTCTTTATTTTCTGGTGAGATGTCTGTCAGACCTACGCCTACATAGAAGCCATCTTCGCCGGAAGCTTTTTCAGCAATAACCTCAGCTCGATAATTAGTCCACGCGTCATTGAGAATATACAATCCGTTCAACCCGCTATTCTGCGCCTTCAAGACTAAACCTTTGGAAGGATCAATCGTATATCCTGCAGAGCCAGGAATGACTTTCCAAGCTTCATGCAGCGGCTGTGTAAAATCTTGTTCGAACAAAATGCTGCCATCCGTATTCGAAGTAACCTTCACTCGCTTCACAATCACAGATGCTTTTCCAGCAGCCACTTCAATTCCACCGTGAGGAATAAGGTCTACCTTTTCACCGTTGCGATATGTCGAAAATGATGTGCCAACCACTATGGTGCCGAGATATTTAGCGTACAGCTGTTGAACATAATAGTTCGGTGTGTACCAAACGGTTTCATCATCAAACCAAATGCAGTCCGGTGTCCATCTATAAGTGCCATCTGTCAGTACCTTATTGAACAAAGGTGCCGTTGCAGCCAGTCTAATCACATCAGAGTTATTCTCGAAGCTGGACATGATCGCCGCCTCAGCAATTGCTCCTGCCAATGTGTTTTTATCTGTCGAAGCATATTCACCTACAAAAACCTTAGAAGTTTCAGCTTCGTCCAAGCTGCCGTCTTCATTATAGGCTCTGTAATAGTAATTGTAGCGATCCGCATTCTCTAACAAATACTCGTTGGAACGATAGTAATGCTCGTCCGCAATCGTATCCATGTAGTTCTTTTGCTTCTCATACCAGGTAACCGTCTCTTCAATGCTCGATGTTCCGTCCGTAAAGCTGATCTGTTCCGAGCCTTGCAGATTTCCGCTTAGGAATTTCCAGCCTTGCTGGTAAGCATCATCATCTGCTTGTGCTCCAACCGTAGAAAGAATGGTCAGTTCATGATCAGGGTAGTTCTTTACCATATATTCATCAATCGTTGTTTTGAAATACTCAAAGTTGGCAAAAAACTCTGTACCCCAGTTTTCATTCCCCACGCCCAAATAACGCAGGTCAAACGCTGCTTCATGGCCCATCTTTTTACGCAAAGCGGCCCACTCGTTATTGCCAAAATCCATGCTAATTGCAAAATCAATCAGATCCGTAAAGTTCTTCACATAATAATCTCTTAACGCACCGCCAGCTGGATTCGCATAATCCGAACGAGCTTGACAGAGTACACCACAGGCCATAACTGGCAGTGGAGTTGCATTCAAATCCTCGGCTAATTGGAAGTACTCCATATACCCAAGACCCATGGTCATCATGTAGCCCCATACGTTATAGTTCTCTTTGCGAAGCTCAATATCGTTGACGGACTCTTTCCAATCGTACACATTCTCCCAAATGTGAGAACCTTCAGAAATACAGCCCCCAGGGAAACGCAAAAATGTAGGATGAAGATCAACGAGTGCATTCACTAAATCTTTTCTCAATCTATAGTTCGAATTCCCTTTATAGTTAGCATGAGCTGTAGCAGAACGCTCCTCTTCCCCAGCGCCCCAAACATCTTCCGGCATTAAGGAGACCATATCAATAGAAATTTCACCGTTAAAAGTTAAAGCTAGCTGACCAAGTACAGTTTCAGATCCTGTTAATACAAGCTTAGAATCGACACCATATTTCTTCCAGTTACCGTCACCGTTCACCTCAACTACCGCAGTATCACTAATAGCTGTACCGTCTTTGTCGAGCAATTGTAGGGTGATAGTACCTGCTGCTTCGGCCTTCGCCCAAATCGTGAAGTTATACTTAGTATCCTTCTTAATAAACATCGAACAGTGCTGATTGGAATCCGCAAACCCTCTATTATTAATAGTGGCGCCATCCGCCACTGTCACATAATGGGCGTTCATATCTTTATCTTCAATTCCGAAGAAATCGTTTAATCCACCTGAATTGTGAACCGTCATTTTGTCTGTGTCACCAGACCAAGCATGCAGAGGCGTATAATTTCTACCCGTTGAAGTCCCATGCACACCACATACATGCGAATAACTGTCAAAAGCAAACGACTCGAAGGAACGATTCTGCACTAGCTCTGCATAAATCCCACCATCTGCCGCATTATTAATATCCTCATAGAAAAGGCCATATAGAACATCGCTAACATCCAAAATCTCATGGTTTCCATCGATTGTTAAGGTGTAAGGTGGCAAACCTTCTGGGAGTACAGACACAGTGAAGTTCTTTTCTACTGTACTGTTACCTTTTTTCAAAACCGCAGTAAGCGTTACGCCTTGAGCAGATTGGACGGCTTTATTCAGGGCACCCTTATCAGAAATGATAGCAGAATCACTAGATACCCAGGACACGTCAACTTTTCCACCCATGAGCGAAGCTGGCAATTCGATATCTTTGGTGATGATCGAGCTTGTAAAGGTTAAGTATTTATCTTTTGCAAGCTTAACGATCTCTTCATCTGTCAAAGATTCACACATAATCTCAATGATTTCGTCCTGCGTTAATCCCGTTTTATATATACGGAAGTCCGAGAGAGAGCCGCCAAAATCTACATCTGCAGCGTACTGGGACTTGCCGATCGTATTGTTACTATAATTTACTTGGTCCTCAAATGTAGCAAACCACGCACGTAACTTAGCATATGTACCGCTAGAAGTCTGACTGATCATTCCATCTGCAACGACCTCACCATTTACATAAATTACAGGTCCCGCACTGCTAAGTGTTCCACCTTTTGTTCCTGTCACTGTAAAGCCGACATGCACCCATTCTCCAGCTGCAAAGGATCTCCCAGGATCTGCGACTAAATCTTCTCCTGCAAAGCAAGTTCCCCGGAAATTTCTCGTTAAAAAAATATAGGGTCCTGTCTCGCCTTTGCCGAAATCGAACAGTCTTTCCCATAAGCTCCCACCAGTACTTACATGCATCCAAGTTGAGACAGTAATACCCGTTTGGTCGCTGACTTCTTTAAGAAGATCGTCCGGCAACGAAATATAGGATGTGCCATGTTCTCCACCCGCTAACGAAACAGCTCTTCTACCTGCTACAGTCTGAATAGTTGGCAGTTTAGTCCCTAAAGCGGTTCCATCATTCCCATTCCCTGAGCAATCCTGACCCACATGATCGGGGTTATCAAACTTATAATGCGCTATCAAATTACCATTAATAAATTTGTTACTGTTGTCATTGTTCATAGAAGATCACCTGTCATCTTTTGTATTAGAATTCATAAAAGTCTAACTATTCTACTAATTACTACAACAAAACCGACCCGTTCGCGGGTCATTCACCCTTTATACGAAACATAATAACACACTTTATAATCAATTAATATATTAATCAATTAATATTTATGTGAAATAAAAGAAAACTATTTTTTATACTCAAAGATTACCAAATCGTCCTTATGATTCATGATAAAATGAATTTGGTTGTACGAAGGAGAGATGAATATGAATAACCATGCAGGTTTAGAGCCAACAAAAGGCGATATCTTTACAATTGAATGCAAAGATATCCTGTTACGAGAGTTTATAGTGGAGGATTTAGACGAGTTTCACGCACTTACCATGCAGCCTGAAATCATAGAATTTCTGCCCGATTGGAATGTTCCTAAAGAACAACGGCGAGATTGGTTAATAAATTATGAAATAAAAGAAAACCAACAGTTTCTACAAGCAGTCTCAGCGGATGGAAACATCGGGGAGCTTCGTCTTCGTTTAGGCATTATTTTAAAAGAGACAGGAGAGTTTATTGGTTGGTGCTGTACAGGAATGAAGGATGAATTACCCGCTCCGAACAGAGAGATTATGTACGCCATATCTAAGGATCATCGTGGCAATGGATATACTACACAAGCTGCCAAGGGATTAATTAAATATTTGTTTGAGCACACATCTACCGATGTATTAAACGCTATTGCTCTGGTACACAATACACCCTCTAATAGAGTCATACAAAAATGTGACTTCGATTTAATTGATGAAATTACGATTGAAAATGAAAGCTATAATTATTACCAGCTTTCTAAGTGGCACTGGCAAGAGAAGGATTAATGAATGCTGGCACACTTTTAATAGATTACGGCACACGCAAAAAAACTCTGTATGGGAATGGAGAATGTGATCCATTTACCAAAACAGAGATTTTTTGTATTGATTCAAGATTGTTGCTTCATTCGAAGCATTTGCTCTAGAAGCTGTTCCACAACTTTTTCCGGGAATGCCGTCATTAGCGTGTCTTTAAAGGTTTCTTGTGCACGAATGAGCTTATCTTCACCAATGGAGGTCAAGGAGGTATAAATACTTCTGCGATCATCATCGCATGCTTTTCTCTCTAACGCTCCACAGCCCTTGGCTTCAAACCTGCTAACCAATCGGGAAACCGCACTCTGGCTTAACCCCACCATAGCTTCGAGCTTCTGCAATTTCAGCTTTTTCTCCGGGGCTTCTGATAGGAATAACAGCAAATAAAATTCTTTTAAAGATAATCCATGATTCGCTTGCAAATTAACTTCTAATTCATTCGTCACATTCATTTGTATATGTGTTAACGTCAACCAGTTCGTGATCAGGTCGTTGTTACTCATTTTGTCCATCTATCTTATTCATCTCCCGAGCGTATGACTATTCATGAAATTTTTCTTCTATATAATAGTACTACACTCCACATCCATTGTGCCAAGCTTAATCCAAAAAAGAGAAAAGACCGTCTCTCCAACAAGCCGGCCTCTCCAAATGATATAAATAATTTTCGTTATTCCTTATCCTTTAATTCTAGGAAATCCAAAGGCATACTGCCGAGGAATACCCGGATCCTTCTGAAGCTCAACCCCAGCCTCTAAGGTCCAATATGGATTTCTTAGCATCCCACGACCCACGGCAACAAGATCTGCTTCTTCATTTCCAATCACTGCATTAGCAAGAGCTGGTTCATCCAATCTACCAACGGCAATCACCGGAACATTCAAGCCGTATTTAATCTCTCTTGCCAAAGGTACTTGATACGCCGCATGTGTTCCTGGCTTACCAGCCGCAGCGATAGGGCCTTCACCACCCGCACTGATATGGAAAATATCTGCGCCGGCTTCTTTATACACTTTACTAAATGCCAGGCTTTCTTTAATGCCATATCCGCCATCTACATATTCTTGAGCTGAGATACGCATAATCAATGGCATTCCTTCAGGCATTTCACTTTTCGCTGCACGAATAATCTCGGTACCGAACAAGGTCAAATCCTTGCCATATTCATCTGTTCTTTGATTGGTTAGTGGTGAATGGAACTGATGGATAAGATAGCCGTGCGCACCATGAAGCTCGATAACATCAAATCCTGCTTGAATTGCACGCTTCACACCCAACCGGAACTTCTCAACCATACCCTTCACTTCTTCAGTCGTTAGGGCACGCGGTGTTTTGGAGTCAGCATCAAATGGAACGGCAGATGAGGATACAGGAACTGCTGCATCTTCAGCTTTACGCCCCGCATGCGCAATTTGAATCCCTACTTTTGCTCCATAGGAATGACAAGCATCAACAATTCTAGCCAGTGCAGGAATCTGCTCATCAGACCAAATACCAAGGTCAAAATCAGTAATTCGGCCATCTGGTTCCACATCGGTCATTTCAATAATAATTAATCCTGTGCCTCCAATGGCACGACTCACGTAATGATTATAATGCCAATCGGTAGCAATCCCATCTTTGTTCGTCACTGAATATTGACACATCGGAGGCATAACCACGCGGTTCTTCAATTTCAAATCCTTCATTTCATACGGGGTGAACAAGTCCTTCATGATATCTCTCCTCTTTATAAAAAACTAAATTTATTATGAACATTGAACCCATGTTTTAGCAAAGAATATTAAATGCATGCTCATGCATGTATATTATTATACAATATCTATGGTGTCAACCATGAATGTCTCCTACGGAATAATAACTCAGCGTATTGTTGAAATCTTTGCCGCAAGGTAATATATGGATATCTATTTTCTTAGAAAGGATGGACTTAAAAGTGGACAAAAAGCTTTTACAATCACATAGTATCTTCCCTACCCTGGATATTGAGCATACAGCTGCTTATTACAGTCAGTACTTAAGTTTTCAAGCTGTGCCCTATTTAGATACGGAGGAACCGCATATTTGCCTGTATCGTGATGATACAGAGATCATCCTTACGCAATCCCAAGGACAACGGGTTATTCCTAATCGAGAATTGTATGGCTATGGTTACGACGCCTATTTTATAACGAAACAGCAAGAGCAGTTGGAAAAAGAATTTGCAGCCGCTGGCGTTAATATTGTCCGAACATTAGCAAACACAGACTATAATAACAAGGAATTTGTTATTGAAGATGTTGATGGGCGCTGGATTGCTTTTGGGATCAAAGAATAAGAAAAAAACGGCCCTCGGCCGTTTTTCTTATTTTTCAAAAAAGTCCAAACATCTTCTTACAGCTATTTTTACGGGTAAGATTCAGAACATCGGTGACCCCAATCTTGTTTAACCTATTAAGCAGTTCTTCCTCACCATGCTTAACCTTATAATCTAACTCTTCCCTATAAAGCGGAATTAAAGTATAGAAGTGCACTACTTTCTCACTGTTCATTTCCAAATTAAATAATCCAGCTTTATCTTCAACGTCTGGTACCCACACGAACATTGATCACACTGAAATCATATATTTTAATTCATTTTCCTATTTATTGAATGAATTCTCCAGAATGTCCATACTAATGTCGATTGCTATGAATGGAATCCAGTCGAATGAACGGTTATAATACCTAAAGATGAATCTCCAAGCGTAACCGCCTTCGGCGTCCTTATAAGGGCGGTAAGCGTTTATGCGAGAAATATAAGACTTAAAGTATAGGCACATAACTTATACTTTCTTATATTTTAAAAAATCCAGGGATGTGGAAACTTTAATGGTGAATAATTCAGCATATACACTTTATTTACGTGAGGATTGGAAGAAACTAAGCGATTTCACCGCTATCCAATTATCAGAAGAAGAGCTTAGCGATATCCAAAGTATTAACGATAAGATTTCGATTGAGGATGTAAATGAGGTTTATCTTCCTCTATCCCAATTGATAAATCTGCAGCTTCAAGCCTCTCATAAATATAAAGAATCTATAAATCACTTTCTTAATAACGATCTAAAAAAAGGTCCTTTTATCATAGGCATCGCCGGAAGTGTAGCTGTTGGCAAGAGTACAACCGCTAGACTTCTTCAGAAACTCCTCTCTCAGCTACCATCTCATCCAAAAGTAGATTTAGTTACAACTGACGGGTTCTTACTTCCCAATGCGGAGCTAGAAAAGCGTGGAATCATGAAGAAAAAAGGATTTCCTGAAAGCTACGACACACGTAGTTTAATTTCATTTTTAACTAAAGTGAAGTCTGGTGTTTCGAGTGTTCAAAGCCCTGTCTACTCGCATCTAACTTATGATATTGTGCCAGATGAATATATCACGATCGAGAACCCGGACATCCTAATTGTTGAAGGATTAAATGTTCTTCAGACTAGTTTGAGGCTCAATCAAAGTGTGCCAAACTATTTTGTATCTGATTTCTTTGATTTTTCAATTTATGTGGATGCTGATGTGAATAATATAGAGAAATGGTATATTGATCGTTTTATTAAGCTTAGAGATACCGCCTTCCAAGATGAGCAATCTTATTTTAAAAAGTATGCGCAGTTATCACTAGAAGAATCTATCGAGATCTCGAAAAGAATATGGAAAGAAATCAATTTTGAAAATTTGATACACAATATTTTGCCTACCAGAAATCGCGCAGATCTTATTCTATTTAAAAATAACGACCATCACATAGATCGCATTAAGCTGCGAAAATAAAAAATGACAGTATTCTCACAAACCAAGTTCTGATGTACAGAGCTTGGTTTTTTTATATGAAAATCAAATTGGGTGAATATCGTAGGTGTAATGCCTCTATCCTCTCGTCAAGGCTAACGTATACTATGGTACATTCGTACACTATGAAGAGAGAGGATAAATCAAATGATTGAAATCGCCTTGGCCTTTCAAGATAAGGATGGACAATATGCCGAGCATGCCGGTGTTGTGTTAGCTTCAATTTTTCATCATACAAGTGCCCAAATTCATGTTCATATTTTACATGATGCCTCTTTAACCGAAAATAACAAGCGAAAGTTCAACAAGTTAATCGCCAAACATAATCATACGATAAGTTATTATTCGATCACTTTACCTGAGGATATGCTTCAGGTGCTTGCCAATATTAACTCCATCGATGTTTGGACACAGGCATGCATGTACCGCTTACTTCTTCCTTCGATCACACCCGCTGAAAAAATTATTTATCTGGATTGTGATGTATTGGTAACCATGGACATTAATGAGCTATGGCAAGTTGAGCTAAACGACAAATATTTAGGAGCGATCTGGGATCAGGGCATCATGGAGGTAGCGCCTATAGTAAGCGCCAAAGGGCTAAATCCTGAGACTTATTTTAATTCTGGAGTAATCTTATTTGGTTTGAATAATATCCGCCAGAATACGAACTGGTACCAAGAGATGCTGAACTTTTTGCGTACTTTCCCTGACGTCACCATGCCGGATCAGGATGTTCTGAATGCGGTTTTTGGAGCAAATTATCTTCCACTCGATATCCGGTTTAATTCATTTAACATGGCCATCGTAGATCATGACTACAATAATAAAATTGTCCATTTTGCCGGAGATGAAAAATGCTGGAATAAAGATTCCTCAGGGTTGGCGCTATATCGCAAATTCCTAAATCTAACCCCTTGGAGAGCTTTTAAAGCCAAATTAAAACGAAGAAAACGGAAAGTCAGCTATGTTAAGCGGCGCTTCACACGAAAAAGTAATAGACGAATCATTTATAAACGTAAAATAAAAATTATTCGTACAAGAATCTCACCTCTTTCGCTGTTTCAATTGAAATTAATCCGAACAATTAGAAGAAGAAAAGGGACCGTGATCAATACAAGAATTCAATATCAACGACGAATTAAACGTTAAAAAACAGCCCTTATGAACAAAAACCCCCCCTCAGAATGAAATTCTAGGGGGGCTGACGAAAAACCTACTGAAACTTGATTTCAACACATGCATATTATTTTCGATCCAGATCATTACACTTACTTATGTACTTTAATCCCATAACCACTTCCTAGCTTCCCTCCAGCAATTAGAAAGTTTTTTGCATTCCGTTGCAATCGGGTATTTTCTTCGTAATCATGAGGGCTCTCGTTTAGCTTATTAAATATTCTTTCTTCTGCTTCCTTAGAACTCTTATCGACCTCATAAATGTTAAACTGACTTTGAAACTGAAGAATATTAGATTCCGGGTTCAAGATCTGACTTAATTCCGGATCAAGCAGCCATGAATGACAAATAAACACTGGAGATATCCCTCTAAAAAAAGCTCTAGCTAACTGAAAGGACTCCTCCACACTTTGAACTGATAAAGGTTCTCCCGCTGGAATGTGCACATTAAGCACGATTTGATGGGTTAAGATTCTACAACCGTCAACGACTAAATCCCGGTCCATCGCAAAAGGTTGAAATTGCATTCTTCCCAACCGAAATAACCGAAGCTGAACATGCTCTTGCAGCCAATTATATTCTTCAATACCATATTCACCGTAATCACGCTGACATTGCATGCACCAAATCTGAATATCTGAGAACGTATCGTAATAGATCTCATCCTCAATGTTACGAATACGATACTCTTCATAAGCATCTACTGCGAATCTCACAAATAAATATAATAGCAGCTTTCGATAGCCCTCCGAAGATTTCACAGATTCAAAAAAAGAAAATCTGTCAAAATAAAAATGCTGTTTATAAACAAGATATTCTTCCTCTTTCATCTGAAACTCACAAACCTGCTGTCTAGCCGCTGGATCCAGCTTAATCCCTTCACACAATGCTCTGATGTTCACTATAAATCCCCCTTAGTCCCTATGGGTACAGTACACCCTTCATAAATACATCCTCACCCGCGGGAATAAAAAATTCATAACTATAGAAGCCATTTCGTGTTGTGCATAACATAGAATCTAGTGCTTCTGTTGTCAACGGAATCGCTGACCGTACTCTGCATAGGCTACCATTGTCAGACCCCATTGAAACCTCGGTTATCTTCCCATTACTCCACGACATATTCACGGTGAAGCCGCTTCTTGCCCGCAATCCTCTTACACTTCCCTCACGCCATTGCGGCGGTAACGCAGGTAAGAGATGAATTTCGTCCTCATGACTATGCAGCAATAGCTCTCCGATAGCGGCAGTGGTGCCGAAATTACCATCGATTTGAAAGATTGAGCGAGAATAGTCTATGGTAGTATCCACCATATACGGATGCCCATCCAGTAGATTAGGAAAGGTTGAGGTTCGAAGTAACGATAGCCAGCTCTTGTGAAACTCAGCTCCATTCCGTAATCTTGCCCACAATGCCATGCTCCAGGCACAGCTCCAGCCCGTATATCCGCCGCCATTAGCCAGCCGATGTTCCAATGATCGTCTGCAAGCTTGAACAAACTCGACATCTCTATCATATTGAAGTAGATCACCAGGATACAAGCCATATAAATGGGACAAATGCCGATGTCCAGGCTCCCATTCTTCAAAATCCTCAGCCCATTCTTGCAGGCGCCCCCCGCTTCCTATTTGTAGGGGATAGAGCTTCGATAGAGCATTAAACAGCTCCACTCTCAATTTCGCATCCTGATTCAGAATTTCCGATGCGTCGATACAATGCGAGAATAGCTCGCGGATGAGTAAAAGATCTAACGTAGATGCTTTCGTTACCGCACAAGGATCTCCTGCTTTAGTGACAAATTTATTCTCTGGTGATGTAGAGGGATTAGTGACAAGAAACGGCGATTTGTCATCTGGGACTAGCCAATCCAAGTAGAATAGCGCGGCTTCTTTCATTATGGGATATGCGTCCTTCTCCAGATAAACGCTATCCTCTTTAAAAGAATAGTGCTCCCACAGATGCCTGCATAACCATGCTCCAGCCATCGGCCATAACGCCCAGACAGCCTGCCCGCTTGCGGGAGATGTATCCAGCCAAATATCTACGTTGTGGTGAGCGACCCAACCTCTGCAATCATAGTGAATGCGTGCTGTTCTTTTCCCTTTAGATGACAACTTACGAATCCAGGCAAGCAAGGGTTTATGACATTCGCTTAAATTAGCTGTTTCCACATGCCAGTAATTCATTTGGATATTAATATTCGTCGTCCAATTACTTCCCCAAGGCGCTCTGATCTCCTTACTCCATATCCCTTGCAGGTTCGCGGGCTGAGATCCTTCTCGAGAGCTCGAAATAAGCAAATATCGTCCGTAATGATAATACAGTGCAGCCAGTGCCGGATCCTCTGCCCCGTCCTTAACAGCCTCAAGCCGGAGATCAGTTGGCAGGAGAGAAGTGCTTGTAGTTTCAAGCCTCAGCTCAACGCGTTCTAACAGCTCGCCTATATCTGCAAGATGTCGTTCCTTCAGCTCCGCATAGGTGATCATGCTTCCTTTATTCAATCGGAGCAAGCCTATGGCATTCAAATCCAATTCAGGAGTGCAAGAATTCGACCCTTCTTCAGAAAAATCAGTTACCGCAGATATTAGGATCATTACACTATCCGCTTGGCGGATCTCCAAATCTCCATTATCGTTCCAATTGATACTACCGTTATCCACGGTCATACGCAGACTAATTGCATAACGAAGTCCCAAGCCTTCTTCATAAAGTATGGGGCTAGGATGATCCTCCACATAGTTTGGTTCTACATGACTTGGGCAATTCCCCTGTATCATCACATCGACTGATGAATCATCCATACTTCGTACAATTTGACCATTACGCTGGAGCAAGCTTTCCAGTTTCACAGATAACAAGAGGCTTCCTCTCCTACCCGCGCTGGTGTATTTAAGGACAATAAGTTTGTCTGGAGCACTGGCGAAAGCTTCACGAGTGTAACTCATCCCTTCCGAAAAAAACGAACTGGATACAATACCGGTCTTCAGGTTTAGTTCCCGCTCGTACTGCTCGATAGCTTGAAGTCCATGCTGTCGAATATGAAGGGTCCCTAAAGGAAGATACGATTCATTCCAAGACCCTAACATATGACGCTCCGCAATCTCTTCTGCCTCTTTAAATCGCCCATGCGTGACTGCCTCTCTTATTCGGGCAAGATGTCTGATGGCATCATAATTATTAGGATCTCTGGAGAATCCAGACCATAGTGTATCTTCATTCAGATCTATTCTTTCGGATTCGACTCCGCCAAACACCATTCCACCTAGCTTGCCGTTACCAATGGGTAATGCTTCTTCCCAGCTAGCCGCGGGCTGTAGATACCATAATCTATTGCTGGAATCAGGTCCTAGGGTAGTCATAATTTCCTCCACATTACACAGTCACCTTTTGCCTCAGAGATTCTATATACTCAGGCATTTGAATGACGCGGTTTTCGAGCCTTGACGTTTCCGCGGCAAAAGCCATGAGATGACTTTGGACAGACACAACAGCGGAAGATCGAGAGTTTTGTCCACTTCCCTTTTGTACTAGCTTAATGAAATCTTTCATAATTCCCTCGTCCCCTCCCCCATGTCCGGTATCGGAGGCACGTAACTTAATCAGCTTTTTGCGACCGGACACGAAATCCGTTATCTCAATTGTATTGTCTTCCATATGCCCCTTAATCTCACCCTTAGTTCCCTGTAATCTGATGATGCGCTCGCTATCATTCGAGAAGGCTGTCATTGTAAAGGAGGCTGTCACGTTATTAGCAAATTCAAGATTTACTACCTGATGATCCACTACATCATTATCGCAATGATACACGCATCGGCCATACGGTCCCTCTCTTAAGGCTGTCATAATTCCCTCATAGCTAGTATCGTTGGTCAAATAAGCCCGTAAATACTTTCCTTGCCAATCCTCTTTATCAATTAAATAGAATCTTGGCGCATAAAAGGCGCATTCATCTCTCACAGGACAACCATCTGTACATCTTAACGGCGCTCCTGCGGGTGCATTTTCCTTTGTAAAATGGCTAAGCGAGCCAAATGAAGATACCCTCCTGCATTCTTCTCCAATAAGCCAGAGAAGAATGTCTAAATCATGACAGGATTTCTGCAGAATCATTGGACTGGACTCCGCTGCGTTTCTCCAGTTTCCCCGCACAAAGCTATGCGCCTGATGCCAATAACCTACATTCTCAAGATGCTGCACCGTCATCAGATTTCCGATTTCCCCATCCTCAAGCAGATCCTTTAGGGTCATGAAGAAATGGTTATACCGCAAGACATGGCAGATCGCAAAGATTCTATTGTATTTTTTAGCGTATTCCCCCATGATAAAACACTCTTCTGGGTTGTTAGACATCGGTTTTTCCAAAAGCACATGGTATCCCATTTCCAATGCTTTAATGGTTGGTTCAAAGTGCATATTATCCTGTGTACAGATCAGAACAGCATCCGCGAGCTTTTCACCAGAAAGTAAATCCTCCCAGGTCGTAAATGCATTCTGCGCTTTAATATCAAATGAGTTCTTGATGCCCTCTCTTCTCTGAACATCAGGATCAGCAACGGCGACAATCTGGATCTCATCCGGATATCTCAGTGCATATGGCGCATAAGCTACAGCACCCCGTCCTCCCGCTCCAATCAATGCTACAGTTATTCTCTTCAAAGTAACCTCTCCCTTAATCGCAATGGTTAACCTTTAACAGCTCCTGTTGTCATGCCCGAAATAATGTATCTTTGGCCTGCAAGATAGATGATAAGCACAGGAATCAATGCAATCGTTATATAAGCACACACGAGTCCGTAATTGTAGGTGTACAGCTGTTGGAAATTGAACACGCCCATAGGCATCGTCCACATCGATGTTTTAGGTACAAGGAACAAGACATTGCTGAAATCATTCCATATAGCGGTAAAGGTAAGCACGATATTCGTCGAGACCACCGGCAGCAATAAAGGAAAAATAACTTGGAAGAACATTCGCAGCGGACCACAACCATCGACCACCGAAGCTTCATCCATCTCCCGTGGAACCCCTTGCATAAAGCTGTAATAAATCAAAATGGAGAAAGCGATTTGACCTGCCAAATCTACCATAATTAATCCGGAAAAATTGTTTCCCATGTTCAGTAGCTGTAGCAGCTTAATCGCAGGAATAAAAGAAAAGGGTGCGATCATACCCGTAAGTAGAAACTTATAAGTGAAGTTAGTAAATGCATTTCGATTTCTTTGAATGATGAAAGCGGAGTAAGAACATAGAAGAACGGTTAAGACCGTGACTACAGTTGAGACAAACATACCATTGAGGAATCCCCGCCAGATCTGTCCTTGCGTAAATGCTGTTGCAAAATTCTCGAACATATAAGTCTTCGGAAGACTTAAGTTCATTATTTTGGACTCTGTCTCATCCTTGATGGAAGTTAATAGAATAAGGATAAAAGGAACCAAGTAAATAATAGCTAAGAGTAGCGCCGCAATATAAGTTAGTACCTTGCCTGTCTTCGATGCCACACTCATCATTGCGACTCCTTTCTATTATTAAAATAAGTAATAATCATGGCCACCACAGTAATAATGATGAACTGAATCACACTAATAGCCGCAGGGTATCCAATGGAGCCTGATGACATTGATTTGACCAGAAAGGTGGACATCACTTCTGTCGCATGACCCGGTCCTCCTCTAGTCATCGCATAAATGATATCGAAGGCTTTAAGCCCTGAGATAATGCTTAATAAAAAGCTGAGATTTAAAGTCCCCATAATGTATGGGAGTGTAATTTGAAAAAACTTAGTAAATGCTCCCGCTCCGTCAATATCAGAACATTCAATTACTTCTTTAGGCACGGATTGCAGCGCCGCAAGAATCAGCAGCATGGACCAACCAGCCCCAACCCACACATCGACAGCAATCACTGAATACATAGCTAGCGTGAAGCTTCCTAGCCAATCATTGACCAAGCCATGAAGTCCCACAGCTGCGAAAAAGCCATTGAGGAATCCATCGTAGCTGAGAATATAATTAAAGATGATGGCGACCATAATCGTGCCAAACATAATCGGCAAATAAATCAATGCACGAAGGAAGTGATTTCCTCTAAATCTCCGGTTTAAGAGAAGTGCTGCCAGCAGTCCGATTATTGTTTTGCCAAGTGCATCTAAGATCGCAAATTTGAATTGATTCCATATACTGAAGAAAAAATCAGCTCCATCACTAAAGAGCAGCTTATAGTTTTCGAGTCCGACAAAGGTAACCCCTGAAGATTTAATACTTGCATCCGTCAAGGAATAAAGGAGTCCCAATATAGCAGGAGAAACATAAAACACAGTGAAAATTAGAAGAATAGGAATCAAATAGATTACCGGATAATTTTTTTTCTTATAGTTCTGTTGCACGTAGCAGTCCTCCATCCTTCCACTATTAGAGCTATACCCGCCTCGCTTGGCAGGTATAGCTCTTCTCTGTTCTCAGTAGAAAAAGCATTTCGTTTATATTAAAATCCAGGAATTTTTGCGATTTTAGCGTTTTTCAAGAACACCTCACCATGCTTTTTAACGAATCCATCTGCTGTGATTCTACCTACTAGAAGCTCTGCATATGCCGCGACAACGTCGTCATAAGGGAGTGGAATGATATAAGCGTCATCGCCATGCTTTGAGATTTTACCTTCATTAACGATGTTCTGAATTTCCGTCAACGCTTCCGTCATCTTGTTAGACACATCAATATCCTTGTATGGACTTACACCCGGAGAAACCTCTAAATAGGCTTGTGCTTGTTCTTTATCTGATAGGAATCTGAGCAGATCTTTCGCTTCTTCTGGATGCTTGCTTTTCTTAGAGATGAACACATGAGTTGCACCGCTTAAAGCAATCGATTGTGAACCGTCTTTATTAGGAAGCGGGAAGAACGCAATTTCCGCATTAGCGTCAAGCTTATAAAGTTCAGGAACTACAAAGTCCCCTTGGAAAATGATTGCAGCATCTCCCGAAACGATTGCCTGCTGTTGCTTTTCGTAAGTGGCCGTCAACAAATCTTTATTCAAGTACCCTTTTTTCGCCCACTCTTCGAGCTGTTTATACTGATATACAAATTCGGGGATATCCTTCCACTGCACTTCATTTTTATTTAATTTATCCCACACCGCAGGATCAGCGCCGCCAATAATACCGTTTACAGCATTACGATGCTGCAGCATGGTCCATCCGTCTTTAGCTGCAAAATAAATCGGTGTCTTTCCGCTCGCTTTAATAGCTTCGAGAACCTTATTGAATTCTTCCGTAGTTTTAGGTGCGGACAATCCCAGTTCTGTAAATACTTTTTTATTGTAAAATGCACCCCAAGAGCCTAAAGCCATCGATGATGGAAAAGCATAAATTTTCTCATCCGTATACTTCAACGATTGAAGTGCGATATCATTCAGACGAGATTCAAATGCCTCTCCGCTAATTTCCAGCAATTGATTCGGCACATCATATTTTTGATAAGACCCGAAGAATACATCTATATCTCCACCACCGGACAATTTTGCTTTCACAAGGTTGTCGTATTGATCGTCTTGAATCGCTTGAATATCCACCTTATTGCCGGTCTTCGCTTCCCATTTTGCGATTAGATCTTTAATGCCGCCATAGTTTAATTGACTAGCTGCTGCAAGATAACTGATCGTTACGGGCTCTGATTTCACTTCTGTCTCTTGTGGTGCTTCCGTCGCCGTGACAGCCGCATTAGACTTTTCAGGTGCTGCAGCGGCATTGGTGTTGGCGTTGGAAGAAGTGCTTCCGCAACCTGATAATACCGGGATGAGTGCGCCCAACAATAACACCGACAATGTTTTCTTTTGAAGCTGCTTCATACTGTAACCCCCCTGTTTTTCGATTCCAACGTACTAGCTCGAAATCGTTAAATCTAATGTAATCGCATTCGATCATTTAAGAAATATAAAAATCTGACTATCTGATTTATACTTTTTTGATTACAATGTTTGTGTTATGATGCACTTGATTTTAACCTTTAGAGGAGATAATGTATGTTTAGTAAACTTGGATTTCAGAATAAAGTCATTGTTACCATTATGGGTATCTTCTTTCTAATCCTGCTTCTGTCCATGGTTTACTTGTATACTTACATGAAATCAATGCTAATTCAGACTGAACTGGCAGGGCTCATTCCTACAACACAGAAGATCTCAGACCAAGTGGATACGTTGTACAAGCAGCTAGATTATGCAGCGTTAGGATTTACGAATAACCAAGATAATTTGGACGTCATGGTGGAGTTAAACAGCGATGTACCCTCGGATTCCATGAGTAATCTAGTCTCTCAAAACAAGCTGGCCCACAATTTAAATGCGATTTATAACGTGGTTAGCGATCTTCACAAGGTCATTGTTTTCGTGCCAGATAAAGATATTTTCTTTCCTTATTTCAGAACAGAGCATCTGTTCAAGAACATCCCAATGCCCTATTCCAAGCCATCTTCCCTTAATGAGCTCTTCGTCAAAGATAAGCTATTTGCTGCACTCCCTCCGCATCCAGATGTTTGGTCAACTGAGCCAGAAACCGTCATTTCCGTTGTAAGAAAATTCAGCACACCTTATTCTACAGATTTTGGAATGTTAGAAATTCAATTGCCTTATAAGAGCCTGGAGCTCATTACTAGAATCGAAAATCAGCAGTCGGGGAAACAGGTTTATATTTTTGATGACAATGGAACGCTTGTATTTCCTTACAATCGCTCAACAGACAATCATCATCAAGCCTTGCTGACAACGCTTTCCAAACAATTGCAAGAGCATATTCCTATCTCCGGAAAATTCAAACAAGAGGACCAATTAACGCTGCTAAGCACCTATAACTCGGGCTATTTGGGCTGGACCACTGTCGTAGCCGATGATGGGATTTCATTACAGGCTAATCTTCAACGTTATCGCACAATTCTCATTACGATAGGGTTTCTAACCCTACTTGCTGTGCTGATCATCTACTATTTTGCTATACGAAAACTAATGAAGCCGTTAAAAGCACTGACAAAAACAGTCCGGGCAGTGAGCTTAAACAACCTCTCCTTCAACCAGAATCCTACTCCCAATGAGCACTTTGAATATAACGAACTGATTATGCTGAACCGCTCTTTTGAGAAGATGATAGAAAAGCTTAAACAGGCGATTAATACGGAATATGAGTCACGCATCCGGGAAATTGAGGCCAACTATTCTGCCCTTCAGGCACAGATTAACCCACATTTTCTATACAACACACTGAACGTTATTGCCATCCACTGCGAAGAGTCAGGTTCTATCATTGCAGAAGATATGTGTCTAAGACTTGCAGAGATGATGAGATACAGCGGTTCTTCTTCAGGTACAGACGTGCTGTTAGCAGAAGAGATTAAGTATTCTATCTATTATCTGGAACTCATGAAGCTTCATTATGAGAACAGCTTATTTTATGAAATAGATATTCCTGACACTATGAACATCCTTTATTTCCCGAAATTATCCTTGCAGCCCTTTGTGGAAAATGCGATAAATCACGGGTTCGATAAAAGCTTTCCTCCTTGGAAAATTACAATTAAAGGACGATTTACTACCGTAAATGATTGGGAGCTAGTAATTCAGGACAATGGTTCAGGATTTGAACAGACGGTACTCCAGGATCTGAATCAAAAGCTAACAGCATACCGCTCCAATTTTATCGAAGGCAAGCTGTTGAAGAATCTTCAAATCTCGGGAATGGGCATGCTGAACACCTTTATACGATTAGTCATTCATTTCGGAGAAAATTTCTATTTCACGGTATCCAATGTTGGAGAACACGGTGCCCGGATTTGCTTCGGTGTCAAGGAGAGGTCAGACGAGGAGGTAAAGTGATGATGATATCCATCATGGTTGTGGAAGATAAACATCCTATTTTAAGAAATCTAGTTAAGAAAATCGGAAGCTTTAGCCCTCGTTTACAGGTAATTGGTGAAGCCACGGATGGGATAACCGCACTAGAGATGTGTCTTCGCTTAAAGCCTCAGATCGTGTTCACCGATATTCGCATGCCTGGAATGGATGGTCTGGAATTGATTACGGAAATAAAGAAAGTACACCCAGATACGCTCTTCATTATTATTAGCGGCTATAACGATTTTGAATATGCTAGAGAGGCTTTGCGTCTTGGCGTACGGGAATTCCTCTTAAAACCTGTTACCCAAGCGGCTTTGAACGAGGTATTAGAAAATGTCACTCAATTAGCTCACACCCATAATGTCACTAAGGAACAACAGCTATTATCGGATTTACTTCGAGGAAGAGCTGTTCTGTCGTTCGATAAATATGAGCAAATGAATCATAAATGCTTCTCCATTCTTGTCATTTGTGCGGGTTCCATCTCAAGATTTCCTATAGACTTATCTAATCCGTCCAATGACTTTTGGCTGAAAAATGATTTGGCAAGCTTTCTTTCTATTCCTATGAATACAGCATATGATAATGCTTGGGTGTTTGATGGCGAGTCTATGAATGAAATGGTTGTGGTCTTCAGCTATAAACAAGGGCTTACAATCGATTTCACAGAGATTTATAACTTATTCCTATCAAAGTATGAAGCACACGAGCAGCTTTTTACTTTTGCCGTAAGCAATAGCGTCGAGAATCTATCGAAGCTAAGGTTAGAATATCAGCTAAGTCGAATGATTTTAGGCAAAAACGCTATTTTCGCCAAATCTAGCCTTCTGTTCGTTAAAGACTTCTCTCTAAACTCTCACTCCACCATCGATCTTGATAAGGCTTTTGACACAAAGAAGATCATTTCTTTCATCAAAAATCAAAAAAGAGAAGCCTTTTATTGCGAATTAGAGACAAACTTCGCTTCCTGGAACGAGCAGAATTATACCCAAAGTGACGTTGAGTTATGCTTATCTCAAATCTTGTATAATGCCTGTAACGCCACTTTACAAAAGCATATCGTGAATAGTGATCTAAATCTGGAACTTGATGAAGTCATCTCAAACTCCAAAGATTACCCAGCCTTGCTTAAAAATATTACGTTTCTGTTTAATAAATTCTTCTACTCTGCGCAAGGGTCTGAGCCTGCCTCCGGTTCCGCCAAATGGATTGTAGAGACGGTAGCAACCTACTTCAATGATCATTTGTCTGATGAAATCGCGATCGCAGATATTGCTGATATGGTTAATCTCAATGTGTCCTTTTTAAGCAGAGAATTTAAGAAACATAAGGGCTCCGCACCCATCGAATATCTAACACAGCTTAGAATTGAAAAAGCAAAACTGTTGATTAAGGATACCTCCTCCAATCTCAAGTTTAAAGATATCGCAGATATGGTTGGTTATAACAATCAATATTATTTCAGTAAAGTATTTAAACTTATTACAGGATTAACGCCTAGCGAATTCAAAAGTGCTTTCTGATTCAAACCTTTTTAGTTAAATTACTGCTTTATACAACAAAGAAACGGCATTTCTGCCGTTTCTTTGGGTTATGGATGGCCAGGGCTCAGAGCCTGTTTTACTCCAATCCATGTTCTTTACGGATGTTATACATACCTTGAACAAGCAGCTCGGAAGGATCCCGATTCAATTGCAAGTGGGTTAACAATAAATGCAGTGGGAACGCGCATACGTTATTCCCATCGGTTATTGCTGGAAATCCAGCCTCGAACACCGGACCGAGTTTCTCATTCCAAGCTAGGCCGACATGTACATCCTCCGGCGCAAATTCTTCGGTGATTTCTTTAATACATTGCGGAACTAATACATTGTCTATAATCGCTTTAGCTTCTTCTTCACTTGAAGGCGGTTTTGGAAGCGTTTTGCCTCCCTCAATCTTCATCAGATCAACAAAGAATGAAGCCATCCATGCTGCAGGATCCTTACCCGATTGGAATCTTGCAATCAATTCACGCAGAAAAAATCCGCAAGAATAGACATGATCTAACTCAGACTTTACGTGAAAAACAAAAACCGGGCCGTAGGCCTCCATATTTAACACTTGTCCTTCAACGTCTTGAAAGTGTACTCTCAAAGCTACGAGGCCGTTATGATGAACAGCCATCACTAGCTTATTCATATCCTCCTCAGACATTTCTGGATCACTGGTTATTTCCTCGTTCTCGTTTGTTGGTTCCTCGTTCTCATTGGTTATCTCATTAGTCATTTTAAATTCCCTCCCGATCCTATCATACCATCTAGCGAATTGATCTGACACTTTAAAAATAGACAAATTCCTACCAGTTGGGGAGAAAATAAATAAACGGCATCTCTGCCGTTTATTAAAGATTCTATCAATCCGTCAAAAACAGATCCCCAAAGGCATTAACATCCTTCGAAGTCCCTATACCACTGTTGTATTCTAACCAGCCTCTACGCCCCTCGCCGTCATTATCATTAACCAGCAGCGAAAATTTAAGCTTCATTCCTTGCTTCACCTGTGTAATGTCGTAGCTCAGTTCATGCCACGGGATGGCTAATTCGTAGCTGGTTGTTGAACCAGAACGTTCTATCGCATACTTCAGCTCTATCGCATCATTTATATTGAAACCCCTTGGAGTTAGCCAGCGCCACTTGAGTAAATTCCCTGCATTTCCCCTAGCCACACCCAGTTCATGGTACTCTGAGGGAACTGTTCCATCTGTTTTTGCAATGCCAATGCCAATCTGGATGCTGTCCCCACTCCAAATAGCATCACCCGATGCTGACTGTTCATGCTTGTCATCTATAACTTCTACCCCTAGATAAAGGCTATCCGTATCCCACGCTAAGAAACCGGTCGCGCTGATATCCTGCTCCCCTCGCCAACCATTGATCTTGATATCCTTCACATTAAAGCGAGCCTGATCACTCCAATCAGATAGGTTACCATTGATTTCAACGGGCTTACTGAGTTTTGGCAACAACAGCGCGTTGAAGGAATCTAAAGTCGTTTGCAATAGATTGCCTATATCATTAAAAGATTTAAGTGTCCGTTGTCCCCATGCAAGCTCAGGAATCTCTAGCCGCACGCTTTTTCCCGGTTCTAGATTCTCGACAGAAGCGCTATATGTCCCCTGAGTAGAACGTCCTGTCTCATAATCGGCTTCCACTGAACCGCTGAAAATATTCGTAGACTGATTCGTAACATCCATATGAGTCCTTATCTCTTTGGCAGATGCATCATAAAATGTCTCATATTTCACCGTAAGCGGATCGATTACGTTGACATTGACAGCGAAGCTCATTGCTGTTTTAGGATCTTCGCCGCGCGAGACGAACAGCGAATCGTTTCCTCTCACCAAGCCTTCCGGCACCTGAATCCAAAGTCTGTCTTCTTCCTTCTCATCACGAAGTATCCAACCCTCCGGTAAATCGATGTTCATCGGCTCCTTCGAGGGACTGCGATAGGCCTCAGGCAGCTTAATATTAAAGGCATCTCCAGCAGCAATAGAAATACCGGAAATCTCCGGCAGCTTTGCAAGTGCTGGACTATTCATGACATTCCATAGAAAATGTGTTGTCGTCTCCATAATCTCATCGATGTATTTTTCATTCTTGTAATCATGTCCGACACCTTCCATAGTTAGTAGATTATGATACACTCCTATCTCTTTCAATTGTTCAGCCAATTCAACACTTTGCTGGTACGGCACCAGTTTGTCTATTGTTCCATGAATGATGAGGACTGGCGGCAGCTTGCTATCCGCACTTGTCGTCAGATCCCCCCCATAAATATCTACAATCGAAAATATAGATTTAATGATCGATGGATTCTTTGATACATATTGATTGACAAAGTTTATGGCTAGATGCCCTCCCGCCGAATCACCGCCGATCACAATACGGCTTGCATCCATTCCGTAAAGCTCTGCGTTATCGTTGATCCATTTAATCACATCGCTTATATCCTCATAAGCGTCATTAAGCGTGTGGGTGAAGTTAGTAAACGGATCTTTTTTCAGCCTATAATCGATGGACAATACAGCATATCCTCGCTCTGCCAATCCCGTAGAAAAGTCCGCTGCATCATACTTATCCCCTCCTGTATAACCCCCACCGTGAATAAAAATAAATACAGGTCTCTTCTTGTTATCATCACCTGACGGCTCGTACAGATCGAGTTTCAGCGGTTCAACAGCATCCGTCTCATTCTTCTTACTCGCATACAAAATATCTCCTTGCACTGTAACCTTATAAGCGGGAGTCAGGTACTGAACCGGAATTTGTCCGTTATTCACAGTAACTTTAACCACTGTTGTGCTACTGTCATTAGCATTCACTTTAGCCACCTCTTTCCCCTCCTTTTCTAAAGCGCTCTTACTCTCTCGGTTATTCAGTAACAACCAGGAACTTAGAACGATTACTAGGATCGTAAGAACGTAAATAAGTCTACGCTTCATTATGACCACCTCCCAGAATGATTTTGGATTCAAAAAAAGTAATATAATTCCAATATCATCATTTTAAAATTCAACTAATCGTTTAACAATTATGTATTCCTTCGCGAATTAGGTTCAATATTACGAACTTTTAGGGAATAAGATAGCGTATAATTTGAAGAAACGGCTTTGTCGTAGAATTTGATAGAGGAGGACATTACAATCATGAAGTTGAGTATGAATTGGATAACGCTCAGAGTGCGCGATCTGGAGGCTTCTCTTGATTTTTATAACCGTATTCTAGGACTTCCCATGGATCGCAGATTTGAGAGTAGAGGAAAACAGATTGTTATGTTAGGCACTGCAGAGCAGCCGAAAATCGAGCTTATTCAGGGCAGCGACCCGGCTCTAAAGCCAGAATGCGGCGTTTCCGTTGGTTTCGAAGTGGAATCGCTCGACAACGCCATAGCGCATTTGAAAAGCCATGGCATTCCCGTCGCACGCGGACCGATCGCACCCAATCCACATTTACGATTCTTTTATATACTGGACCCGGACGGCTTCGAGGTGCAATTAGCGGAGCATAGCTAGACTAGCGCTTGTCCAGTGCTAAGCAATCAAAAAATGCCATGCAAGCAATAGCTTGCATGGCTTTCTTATCCTTGTTACATCATTCTGTTATCTTACGGGCTACGAGCGCCAAGTCTTTCAAATCAATCACGCCATCTTTATTGATATCGGCACGTTTAGCCTCAGCCCAATCTGGGCTGCTGGTATCTTTGCCATAATTAGCAGCGACTATCGCCAAGTCGCCGATGGACACTTTTCCATCTTTATTAATGTCACCAGAAATACCAGGCTCCGGCTCCTCTGCAGTGATCTTGAGCTTATGACTCGATGTAACGGTTTCGCTCTCCTTGCCTTCCGCATCTGCTACGATCACTTTTTCAATCTGAATAGTACTCTCTGTAGCTTCCGCTACTGTCTTAGTCCCAAAATCCAAAGATAACAGCTGCAGATTGCCAATTATCGCGTTGTCCGCCCCTTCACTCACCACCAGCAGCCGCAGTTTTCCAGGCGTGTGATTAGCAGTTTCAAGCACCTGAATTCCACTCCGCAAGGAAGTAGCAGCTTTGAATTCCAACAGCTTAGGATCGTAATTCATAGTTACATCCATTGCATACACAGCATCTGTTACACTCTTCACTCCAAACGCCAGTTGAAAATCTGTTCCGCCAGCTACAGAGTCTACCCCAGACAGAACAGAAGTCATCTTACCTGATGGATCAACCTCACCATTTCCGGATTTTTTAACTGTAATGATCTCGTGGATTTTAGGTTTAGTCGAACCCTCCCACTGAATCTTCACTTCAAACACATTACTATACTTGGAGGTATCAAATGTATTATAAGATGAGAACAGGTTACCTACCTTATGCCATCCACTCGCATCTCGCACGGACACCGCAGCGTTTGAATTATCCGATGGATTTTGCAAAACAATCACTTCTTTTACCTTCGTATCCTTCGACAATTTGTAATTTAAGGAACCCGTATTCCCAGCACCTGGCATATAGAAGGTGGAGAGCTTTTTGTCAACGGACAGCAAGGCTTCATTTCCTATGTTTCCAGCAGGTTCAGCCTGGATTGCCGGATTGGAAGTCCCCGGTCTTTCAATCCCTTCATTAACCAAAATTTCATTAAGCGCGAGCCATGCATCATAGGTTTCAGTTGAAATCAATCTTACATATCGGGCTTGCTTGCCGCCGTCAACTTGAACACGCTTATAACGGTAAGGCACCTCATGCTCAGGGAAATTCAAACTCCGATCATTTGGATTAGTAAACGTATGGATCGTATCCCATGTCTGTCCGTCTAGTGACAGCTGTAAATCTCCCTTACGGAAGAAATCTCCTTCACCGTCTCCAATCACAACAGCTACATTCTGGACATTCACCACACCGCCCATGTCGATCTGAATATACTTCCCTTTCGATTGAATCGAACCGAACCAAACCTTGTTCTCTAAAGATGCATTGTACACGTTGTTGATAGAACCTTCATAAATGCTTCCGTAATTATGAGTAATCATAGGTGGAGAGAATTTATTCAGCTGGATCATGAGCCTTGTCAGATCTACAGTGATATTCTCAGTTCCCTTATTCATGATCCGGAAATAGGCAGCACTAGCAAACGCCCCATTCCCCTCATTAACCTGTTCCCATTCCACACCGTTCTTGGAGGATTCTAACCGGACTTCTCCGTTAGAAGCTTCTAACGCCACTTGCGTAATCTCTTCAATGGATTTCAAATTAATCCCTACATATTGGGATGGCTTTAGTGTGATTCCGTTCAGGTTCGTTAATTGCACAGCATTGTCAGCTACCGTAATAGGTGTATCCTTCAACTCTGGCACATCAGTGAAGATCGACACCTTATCTTTACTTGCATTGACGGAAAACTCACGAACTGCCGTCCATAAATCAGGCTTACCTCCAGGTATTCCAGCATGAGTCAATCGATATCGAACCATCCTAGCATTCACACTGAGCCCGGAAGCAGAAATCTTATACCCGGAACGCTCTTCTCCGATTGCGGTCCATTCTTGACCGTTCACGGAATACTCAAGAATTCCCCTTTGGAATATATCGTGATCCGCATCAGTTCTACCTTGTGTGATCGCTATTTCTTCCACTTTAACGGTTTTGCCAAAATCAACGCCATACCAGTCCCCATTCTGTTGAAGGGTCTGAATATAGACGTTCGTTGCTAAATCTCCGTCTACCATCAGATTTAATCCTGAAGGAGAACCATAAGAGCTGACAGCTAGAGGCTTAACATATTCCGGGTCCACCAAAGTGTAAATCTGAGCATCCAGTTTATTGATGAGCTGCTCAGCAAAAGGAACTAGCCGCTTTGCGCCTGCCTCAACCGTCACATCTGGAGAATTAAGCTTCTCAATTTTGAATGTTTTGGATAAGCTTAATGCGCTTGTGGCCTTAGCAAGTTCTTCCCAAGCCTGATCAACCTTCTCTTTCTGGATCGCTATCGCAGAGAGAACTGCCGATTTGTCAGCAAGAACGACATTCTGCAAGCTATTTAGCCATGGATCAATTTCCTCTTCCATATTTTCATTCTTGTTATTTACTCTAAACGACGCGATGGCGTCCAATACTAGATCAAATTCTTGAATCAATGTATTCCCCGTCGTTTCTATCGGCTGACTACTTGAGTATTGACTTAAGAATTGCGCTAGCTCAGCTTTGATATTTTCCGATTCACCTACTACAAGCCCATGACCGCTAGGCGATGGGTCACTCAAATGATAGGCAATCGTATTAAGCTCAGAGGCAACTTCAGGGGCTATATGCTTAAATGAATCAAGCCAGCTCTCCTCTTGATCAAAATCATCTACATTCCATGTGTAATCCGCTACCGCGAAAATACCAATCTTAGATAATTCCGCATGCTTCATTGGATTAGACACTACACCTGAAATATTATGTGTACCTGGAATGAGTACTTCTGCTTTACCGAGCAGCAGTCTTGCATCCTTATAGTCATTCACTGGCCAATTTAACCACATATACGGATTTCTTCCATGTGCATCTTTCGGCCACTGCATATCTGCCGCATTAACAGAGGCAACAACGCCGTTTCCGGTCCACATAATATCTACATTCGCAGGTACATTTCTCAAGGCTTCAAGATAAGGTCTGCCAGACGTTCCGGTCCAGCTTTTATTGTAGAATGGAGGACAATAAATTAATGATTTGACGTCTTTCTTGGACGTAACCCAATTCGCAACATCTGTAATTAACTTCACATGTTTTTCTTTATCTACTAATGATTGTGATGTACTGATATCATCCATAAATAGTCCAAATTGACGTACGCCTACACTGTACAATTGTTCAAGCTTCGCAAGTAAGGTTTGGAGTTCAACATCATAATTGTTCCAATTGATCATATTGAACCCTGGATGAATCGCCCATACAAACTGCGTCTTGGATTCATGACCGACATCAACCAGTTCTTTGATCTTGGCAAGCTCAGCTGCAGGATAAGGCGTTCTCCATTGCGCGTTATGGTACTTGTCATCTTTAGGTGCAAAAATATAAGTGTTCATCTTCAGCTCTCCACCGAAACGCATCAAGCTCATTCGATCTTCATGTGACCAAGGTGTGCCATAAAAGCCTTCGATAAATCCCCGCGAGCGAGTATCAGAGAAATCTTCGATAGTGAGATTACGAACCTGCAGATCAGGAATTTGATCAAAAATCATCTTCAGCGTTGCCAGGCCATAATAAGCTGCATCCGTATTTTTACCCAGTATCGCAATAACACCTTTATTCTGTTGCTTCGTGCTAACGTTAAGAACATAAGCGTCCAGCTCATTGAAGTTATCCGCTTTATAAGGAATATTCTGAGTGAAGTAATTGTCTACATAGCCTGATGAATTTCTAGTTCCCAAAAAGATATTTGTTTTCCCTGCTACTAAAGCTCCTGACTCAGTAACCTGAAGTGACTTGGAATCCAGTATCTTTTGAAGCAGCTTTCTTGTCGGGTGGTCAATCGAATCTTCAATAACAACGTTTACATTTTGTGTCATGGTTACGATTGTCTCTTCTTCGGTTTGTTGCTGCGGTAATGGATAGATTTCATAGGATTTCGTTAGTTTTGCATCTTTTTGCGGAAGATCAGAGGCTACATCCGCTGCAGCTGCAAAACTGGAGAACAAGCCGGCCACCATCATAAGTGTAATGAAGATACTGAGAATCTTCTTCGGCATTTCCTTAACCCTCCTATAACAAGCTAAAATGCCTTCGGCGTCCATTAAGGACGGTAAGCGTTTAAAAGCAGCAATTAACCCTTCAACGCACCTGCTGTTAACCCACCCGTAATTTGACGTTGATACAACACGTACATCACAATGACGGGAATCATAGAAATGGAAAGGCCCGCAAACAAGGGTCCCCATTCCGTTCTGTACTGCATTTCACCTTGCATAATGGCTATTCCTACAGGAATAGTGTATTTCGCTGGATCGTTGATCAATACCGTGGCCATAATGTATTCATTCCACACCGTTAAAGCATTCATGATTCCTACCGTGATTAAACCGGGCTTCGATAATGGCAACATGATCTTGAAGAAAACGCCGTATAGTGAAGATCCATCAATTGTTGCGGCTTCTTCAAGCTCACGGGGAAGTGTCTTGTAGAATCCAACCAGAAAGAAGATACCGAACGGCAGGATACCAATCGTTCCGACGGAATAAACAAGCGTAAGCCCTACCAAGGAGTTCGACAAATTCATATCTCCGAGAAGAAAGAACAACGGTATCAATCCGAGTGTTGTTGGAATCATCATCGAAGCAACGTATACAAAATAAAACAGGCCTCTAGATTTAAAGGTAAACCGAGCTAATATATACGCTGTTGTAGCAGCCATAATAAGCGACAACAGTGTACTTGCTACAGTTACTATAATAGAGTTTAAAAAGTAATCTCCAAAGTTTGCTCTGCTCCACACATTTGTATAGTTTTCAAAACGAAAAATAGATGGAAAATCCCACGGTTTCCCAAGCATAACCTGCTGATTATCCTTTAAGGAAGTCAGGAATGTCCAAAGAACCGGATATAAGACAACCAAGCTCCACAAGATGAGGAAAAATCGAACTGCAATTTTTGATATCAGCTGAAGTGTTTTTTTGGCGGGACTATCGTTCAAAGTATTTTCCTCCTTACATTTCAATGGACTCCCGGTGAAGAATACGTTGCAAAATTAAAGTGGTGATTAAAGATAACAGTAATATCAGTACCCCAATGGTTGCCCCATAGCTTAAATGGAACTGCTTGAAGCCCATCTGATACAAATAATAACCAAGCACTTGTGTCTGATTATCCGGGCCACCATCCGTCATCAGCTTAACGATAATAAAGGAGCCGTTTAGTGTTGTAATAACAATGTGAATGATAGAGGTTTTGAATTGTTCCCAGATCAGCGGTAAAGTAATTCGAGTAAACTGTTGCCATTGTCCAGCACCATCGATACTGGCTGCTTCATATAGAGAGGAAGGAATACCTAGGATAGAAGCGATGATGAGCAGCATATAGAATCCGATACCGGCCCATACACTAGGAGGTAGAAGTGACCACATTGCGAGAGTTGAGTCCCCTAACCAGTTCGTTTCCACAGGTTTTCCTGTAAATAACGAAATAAACGCATTCAGGAATCCAAGACGGGGATTGTATATAAAACTCCACAATACACCGATAACGGCTACGGAAATGATATTCGGAAAGAAAAACACCACTCGGTAAAATCCGTATTCTTTCAATTTTAGACGGGTCAATGATACAGCGAAAAACGTTGCAAACAACATAATTAAGATGACCTTCCAAAAAATCAAGAAATAATCATTCGAAATGGCTTTTGGTATGATCTCATCCGAGAATAATTGTCTATAATTATCAATGCCGATAAAATTCATCGATTCGGAACCGCCTGACCAATCAAAGAAGCTCAGGTATAAGCCTCGAAACAGCGGATAAATAGTGAATAAACAAAAGATAGCAAACGTAGGCAGCAAGAAACTCGCAATAAACAAATTTCGTTTCCACAATTTATTGTTCTTCATGGGCGTAAGCCATCCTCCCCTTAAATTTGAAAGAACAATCAGAGGCACTTATGTCCTCTGATTGCTTAGAAAGAAGAGTCCTGAACTTACTTCCGGATTTTGGCTGCTGCCTTCTCCATACGATCCATCCATTCATCTGGTGTAATGGAACCTTGAAGCAATGCAATGGTTGCATCATTCTCTGCCTGCTCAATGTCCGCAGCCAATTTAAATACAGGAGCAACGATAGTGTCACTTCCGTTGAAGTACTTCATTGCCGTTTTAACAACATCACTTGCGCCTGAAGATTCCAGGTCTGCCTTAACGTTCATCAAAGCGCCTGTAAGCTCAGCCCAACGAACTGCGGCTTGCTTCGTAAAGATAAATTCAATAAATGCTTTTGCTGCATCTGGATTTTTAGCCTTCTTTGCAATAGCAATATTACTAGTGTAAGGAATCGCTACAAATTTACCGCCTGGCTTCTGCATAACGGAAGGTATGAATCCAAATTTGAAGCCTTCTGGCACATCTTTTTTCATTTCATTTTCGAGCCACAAGCCGTTAGGAATCATTGCATCTTTATGCTGCAGGAAGAGCATTTGGGAGTCTGTATGGCTCATCCCGAACGATGCGTTATCGAAGTAACCTTTGTCTCTCATATCAACGATCTTTTTCAAAGTATTCGCTACAGCATCATTTTTAAAAGAACCCTCTTTAGCTGCTTCTTGATCCTTTAAGATTTGCGGATTGTCTCCATTCTCAGATACAAAGCCTGTATTTAAGAGCCCTCCTACGATGTAGTATGGGTATTTGCCGGTATGGATGTATGGATATACGCCATCTGCTTTGATTTTTTCACTAGTGGCAAGGAAACTGTCCCAATCTTTTGGAACATCCCAGCCCTTTTCAGTAAACAGGGTTTCATCATAGAAAGTTCCCCATGATCCGAATACGAGTGGAATCGTATAGTTTTTACCACTGTAATCTTGTGGAGGTGCGATCAAGTTGCTCGTAAGCGCTTCGCCATCCACATTTTTCGCATCTTTAACCCAATCTGTAATATCCATTAATTGGTCATCAAGCACCATTTGTGTTTCATTCGAACCTGCTCCATCGATGTATACGACATCTGGTGGATTACCTTGGATCCAGCGCGGCTTCATTTGCTCGTTGATCTGAGAACCTGCGGATTCTTTAATGTTCACATCTGGGTACTTCTTCTTGAATTCACCAATGACTTCTTTCCACCAACCGTCTCCATAACCGCCGACAAAGTATTGAATTTCGAGGTCTCCCGCAACTTTTGGCTCTTCGGGCTTGGGTTCGTCTGTCTTCGCTGGCTCAGTCTGCGTCGCAGCTGTTGTTTTCTCAGGAGCTGGAGCTTCAGCCCCATTTGTCCCCCCGCCACATCCTGCCAGAGACAATACAATGGACATCATAACTAGACTTAATGCCGCTTTCTTTTTACCCTTGCTTTTCATTGGCTATCCCCCTCGAATAAACTTGCTCGACTTCTATAAGCACTTGATTTTACAAATCTGACTGTAATTCCATTAACACTTTTCCATTATATAGGCTATAAAAACGTAACCACATGATCTCTTTTGATGTGGAGTTGATACTTTTTGTCCTATAGAACCTTTTTTATCAAGCATTAATGCCTTCTACGTCCTTATAAGGATGGTAAGCGTTAATGCGAGAAATATAAGGATAATGTATAGCGTGAAACTTATATATTCTTATATTTTTACAAAAAAAACGACACCTGAGTAAAAACTCAGGTGTCCTTCTCTCAATTCAGTATTTTTTGAGCGATTGCTGCTAAATCCATAATATCGATCTTACCGTCATTATTGAGATCTGCACGTTTAGCTGTCTGCCAATCTGCACTGTTTTGATCTTTACCATAGTGCGAAGCTGCAATCGCCAAGTCACCGATACTCACTTTACCATCGCCGTTAAGATCTCCTGTGAGACCAGTATCCTCAGGGGCAACTTCAACAGTCAAAGCTGAGCCCGTAACCTTCGTCTCTATACCGTTTACATCACCTATCGTTACATCAGATATCCGAACTTCACCGGACTTAGCTTCGAGTAATGGCTTCGCTTTGAAGTTTAGCTCCATTAGCTGAGTATTACCTAATACCCCATGATCTGCACCCTCGCTGGCGAGGAGAAAACGGCTCTGTCCAGGAGCTGTAGTTACGGTTTCTACAACTTGCACACCATCCACCAATGACATTCCAGATATGAAATCGACAATGTCTGTATTAAATTGAACTGTAATATCTTGTGCATATACAGGATCCTTGATCTGTTTTAAGTTCAGTTGAACTTTAAATTCTTCACCAGCGCTCACTTGTTTTGGACCTGTCAGAGTTGCTGAAGTACCTAGCTCTCCAGAAGCTTTGGACTTTATAACCGAATTTAGCTTATTCTCACTGGACTGCGTGTCTAATGCTATTCCATAAGCATTTCTAATGTCCAGATTCGCACCAAAGCCCGCTGCCAGTGGATATTCGCCTGAAGTAAGCTCCGGGAACTCCGCTTCAAAGACATATTCTGTGCCCGCTGCATTTGAACTCTTCAATTCAAATACAACATCTCTATCCCCAATCTTGCCTTTCAAAGTCCGATCACCATTAAGCATGACATAGTGATTAAAGACAGCTTTAATCTGGACTTTATCCTTAACGGCATACCCTTCCGGTTGTGCTGATTCAAGCTTGATAGATTTCAACTTAGGATCTGGAATTTCTCCTTGACGCTGCCATTTGAGATATTCCATATTGAATTTAATAAAGCTCATGGCTTCACTACCCGTTCCTTCATAGAAAAGACCAATTTCACCATTACCCAGATTAGATAAACTTGAATAGGCATAATAGCCTTCTTTGACCAGCTGGGAATACTTCCAATCAAACTTATATTTCGTTCTGCCGTTTGCGTAGGTTCCGTCTTCCTTAATTAACCCTACCTTCACCGTACCGTTAATTCTACTCGTCGAGTTAGCAGGGCTTGCGAAGATAACTGCTTCCTGCCCATCTATCTGACCATCGTAACGAATCGCCGTCATTTGGCAGTAGGCAGCAATCAGATCACGTTCTGTCACAACTTCAGCGTCCCAAGTCTCTCCACCATCAAAGCTGGTCGCGATTTGGGCAAACCCTGAATAATTCCGCATGAACATCTTTAGCTGTCCATCTGGCAACTCTACTACTTGCGCTTCTGTAAGCTCATTATTAGAACCATTAAAGGTTCTCTCATCAAGGGTAACCCCATCTACGACCCGCCCATGATTCGGAGACTCTCCGCGATGCCATGTTTTACCATGATCATCGCTGTAGATGGTTGCACTTGCTTGCCTGTTATTCTCATTCGTAAAGTACACGGGAAACACCAGTCTTCCAGCATGAGGACCTTCCGTTAATTGAATGCCGGTACCCGGACCTGCCCCTAGAAATACCATCCATTCTTCCTTCACAGAAGGGTTTAAAGTTACAGGCCCCTCCCAAGTTGCCCCCTCATCATCACTGTGCCACAGCTCAAGATAAGAAGTAACAAGCGGTTTAAGCGGCGAATTACTGAGGAAAATGTTTCCGATATTTGTATTGTTCTCATATAAATTTCTCAAGGCGTCCACTCTGTAGGCAGTTTTTACATTTGAACTGTTATAGACTTCTCCATTCTCCCGAACGGTAAATTCCTGATTGCTCGAATTCTTCAGAAGTAAGTATTTCTCTCCATCGATCGTTTTGTATCCGGTACCTCTTTGCGAGGTAGGAAATCCTCCACCCTCGGGAAATCCAAGAACTAAAGAGAAAATCCGCTTCGTTTCCTTATCCTGTAGTAAGGACTGGTCTATGTTTGAGGCGTTGCCGGGATAGTTGTTGATTAGAATCCCATTACTCTCCCAAGTCTTTCCGTTATCCAGACTTCGTCTTACCATCATGTCAATATTAGCTGGTGAATCTCCTCCATGATTGATCCGCTTATCAATTCCTGCGATCAGTGTTCCATCCTCGGTGTACAAAAGTGACGGTATGCGGTATGCATTCGATCCGTACAGTCCTGGATAATAAACGCTATACGGCTCAGTGATTAACGCCTGCTCAGGCAACGGATTTTGAACCGGAGTCTTACTTGTTACACTCGTTACAGCAATCAAATCTTGATCCGCCAGCGGTTCGTTATACACTTCAGCAAAGTCAATCTCTCCATTAAACGGATAGTTATTAGAACCGGATTTTCTCTCTGTTCTACCTAACTCGGCACGGTTTGGTGCATAAATATTATTCAGAAACTTTTTGGCTGTAGTTGTGTCTTGCTTGACGAGTTTCCCATCAAGGAAATACTTGTAACCTTCTTCTTTATCTACAACCATGGCTACAGTATGCACTTCATTCTCTTTCACCGTAATATCAGCTTTAACATGGGTATTAGACGCTGTCTTCCCAGGCTCTTCATATCGGTTCTCACTACCGATGGCAGAAGGTGTGATATATAGATGAAAATGACCATTCGGCAACGTATTGTTACTTAAAGAGAATAAGGACATAATCGTAGAACCCGTATAGCGGAACCGGACAATGATAGTCCCTTCATCTAAGGCTTTAAGCGCATCTACCTTATCATCCAGATTCGTAAAATTAGCATTGTGAATTTGTTTATTCTCTACTCTAAGCACAAGTCTTGGATCGGTCTGTTTGTCTTGTGCTGCTGGATTGGCTAGCGCATTGAATGGAAACATAACGGCCACCATCAGGATCGAAAGAATAATGATTGCGAATTTCTTCAAAATATTAGTCCTCCTTTGGTTTGGATAACCATGTATCTACTCGCCTTGACTACTCTTGTTCAACTATTTTTTTCGCTACTATTGCCAAATCAGAAACATCAATCTTACCGCTTCTATCGAGGTCAAGACGTTTCACAGCATCCCACTCCGAACTGCTCGAATCTATGCCATACTTTGCTGCGATAATTGCTAAGTCACCAATACTCACTTTACCATCACCATTCACGTCAATAGATAATTCCGTGTTCACTGTGATCTGAATGGTTAAGGATGCCGGTTGGAGCACGGATTCTTCCCCTTGACTGTCACTTATTATCGCTTGAGTAAGCCGGATAACTCCCTCTGTGTCTTGTATTACATCTGCTGCTTTGAAACCAAGTTCAAAAATCTCAGCATCGCTAGTAATCGGATACTGACTACCCAAACTTGCCAAGAGAACCCGTAGCTTACCGGGAGTACTTGTAGATGGTTCATTGATAATAATTACGCCTTCCTGCAGAGAGCGGATGGAATCTGGAATGTATTCCATGACAGCCGGATCAAATTCAAAGGTAATGTCCTGCGCATACACATCATTGGAGACACTGATGATCCCATACTTCACGGTAAAAGACTCCCTCGGCGCAACAACCTTCTTACTCCCTACTAAAGTAGCTGAAGGCGTAGGATCAGATGCATCTGCGTTCACTACAGGGTTCGTAAAAGATACACAGCTTAAAATCACGGCGATAATGGTCATCATTACCGCCTTTTTGTGCCATCGACTACTGTTCAAATTCTTCTCACCTCAGCTTATAATTTTTGTTCAGGATGTTAGCGTGTGTTATTGACTTACGATCTGTCTCGCTAATTGAGCGAGATCTGTAATATCGATCTTACCGTCACCATTCACATCTGCACGCTTCGCTTGCTGCCAATCAGGACTTGATGAATCTTTGCCGTAGTGTGCAGCAACGATAGCCAGGTCACCAATGCTGATTTTTCCGTCACCGTTAAGATCACCTGATACTCCTGTTTGCTCTGGTTTCACTTTTACAGCGATTGTAGCGGGTGCGGCTGTGGTCTCTGTTCCGTCTTCATCACCCAGCAGTATATCTGACACACTGATATTAACGGATACCGTCTCCGATACTCCTTTTGCCTGGAATGTCAGCTCGGCAATTTGTTGATTTCCGCTTAATCCGTGTTCCGTACCTTCACTCGCCATAATCAAACGAAGCTTTCCAGGCGTTTTGGTTGACTCTTCAACAATCGAAACACCTTGGATCAGTGATTTAGCGGACACATAATCCATGCGGTCAGCATCATACTGAATGGTGATGTCCTGAGCAAATACCTTCCCGGAGATATTGTTCACATCATATCGGACAACAAAAGGCTTGCCGGAAGTAACGGATGAATCAGCACTCAATACGGCTTGCACTTGATCCGTTTCCTGCTGCACTTGATACACCGTAATCTCAGCTGCGGATGCGAATTCACCAACACCTTTTACAGCTTCCAGCTTAATGTGAGCCGCTTTCACCGGAGCGAAATTCACTTCTTTGAGCTGTTTGTTTCGCAGCCAGTTCCCGCTTGTTATGAGCGTGTAATTCACACCATCGGTGCTTGTGTACACGTTGTAAGCAGTAATTGTGCCATTACCTTCATCCGGCCGAGGTAAATATCCTAGCATGCTGATGGTGTACTCTCCACCCAGATTCACCGTAATAGACTGTGGAAGTGGATCAACGTTAAACCACTTCGTATGCCAATGTGTATCCGGATCTCCGTCCAATGCCAAATTCGGATCATTTGTGCCTGCTTGAGAGCTCGTAGCTTCTGCACTCATTTGACTTTGCGGAATTTCGGTTAGATTACTCTGTCCAATAACCGTCACCACACTTGTTGCCGTAAAACCGCCTTCTTCCGTCGTCGCAGTAATTGATGTCGTACCCTGCCCTTTTGGTGTGACCATTCCCTTACTGTCCACACTGGCAACACCAGGATCACTGCTTACCCACTTAACAGTCTTATTACTGGCATTCTCAGGCTCAATGATCGCTTTCAATTGAACCGGTGCATCCAGCACCTTAAGGGAGAGTGTCTCACGATCAAGCTTTATACCAGTAACCTTCTGTCCGTCTTCCAACGGGATGCCGAACAGCTTGAATTCGCGAATAGCAGCCTTTGATTGAGCATCAGGCAGTCCGGTGATCGTAATTCTAGCGTATCTACCTTGGCTTCCAAATGTATCTTTAATCGTACCAGTTTCCTGATTATCAGTTCGATTCGTAACCGTAATCCAATTGGAGCTCGCGGTCTCCCGAACTTCAATCTTGTACTGATAAGCCTTGTTACTCTGTTCAAAAGAAACCTCAGAGGATTTAATAGAATGCATCATTCCGAGATCAACCGTCCAACTATGACCATTGTTCGTATCCACTGCTGACCAGAATGTGTCCATATTCCCATCATTAGCGAGGCCAGCCGAATGCGCTTGATCCGCACTGTCCGCTGTAGCAGATTTACCTTCTGAAATTAATCGAACTTCAGGTGTAGCCTTCGGTGCCTCATAGACATCAACCTCCGAAGCCGAAGCGAATCCTCCAAGTGCAACAGCTGCTTCAAGCTTCACATAGCGGGCGGAAACACTATCGAAAAGGATATATTTCTTCAAGTTGTTTCTGAGCCATGTACCACTGGATACCTTCGTATATGTTTCTCCATCCGTGCTGACGTAAAGGTTGTATGAAGTAATCGTCCCGTTCCCAGCATCCAGTCGCGGTGCATACCGGAATTGGCTAACATTGCGAACCTTACCTAAATCGAGAATGATCGATTGCGGGAGCTTATCAGATCCATCCCATTTCGTATGCCATACGGAATTCCGGTCCCCATCAATCGCTTTAGCTGCTTCCGCACCCGGCTGGAAGCTTTTCGCTGAGGCTGTCATCTCATTTTTAGGTATCGCTGTCGGTGAAGGCTGTGATAGATCACGATAAAGATTGATCTCTGCAGCAGATACGACACCCCCAACAGCTTCTATCGCTTCAAGTTTCACAAAAACAGCTTCTACTGTATCAAAATTCACCGTCTTCTCTAGCTTGTCATCATTCCATTGTCCACTGCTTACGAGCGTATAGTTAGTTCCATCCATGCTCGTATACAGCTTGTAACCTGTAATTGTGCCGTCTTTGCCACCGTACTGTCTTGGCAAGTATTTCACTTTATTCACATACTGTTTAATCCCCAGGTCTATAGTGATGCTCTGCTTACTTCCAGCATTTGCTGAAGAAAGCCATATCGATTCATAGCTGCCATCCAGTACATTAGCTGCTGGCGTATCCGAAGCCGCATTCGTTGCAGTTGCAATCATATCTTCCTGCGGAATACGACTTGGGTCTGTGTCCACCTGAGGCAGCTCAATTTTGACAGCATCTACAAGTGGAGTCGTATCTGCTGTAAAGCCTGCGACTTTCACAACAAATTCCTTATCCGTTGATATGGATGGCGTTGTAATGTACAGGATGCCGCCTTTATCTTGCTTAGCATAGTACCAGCCACTTGTTGCTCCATCCCATGCTGCTTTGGACTGCAATTCAAGATAGGATGTTCCATCTACAGAAACAGCCTCTGGATGATCTGGCATGTGGATCGAAAACTGATTCTTACGTGTCTCCAATTTGCCTTTATAATCCCCTACGCTTGCTCCAACCTTGATAATCAAATCTCCACTCCCTTGCTCAGGAGCGGTGGAGGTTATTAATGTTTTTGCAAATTTGCCTGTACGATGCTCCTTCGATGTACCATCATCTTCATACATTGTAAAGCTTGACGATTTATAAGGATAAATATCATAAGTAATTGGATCAGGAGGAACCTGACCGTCGTTTAACGATTCAGGATACATCGGGATGATAGCCCCACCCTTTACTAGAAGCGGCAAACGATTCAGTGGAGCATTGTATTCGTCTAGCATTTTTGAACCGTAATGTTCTTCTCCTGTCCAGTAATCGATCCATTTTCCTTTCGGAAGGTATATTCCGTTTCGCATTGTCGTGTCGGTATATACTGGTGCAACCAGGAATGATTCCCCGGACATGAATTGATACTGTGTTAACGTTCCCTTCGAGTTCGGATCATTCGGATATGAATAGATCATTCCCCGCATGATCGGAGCTCCAGACTCGTAAGACTCATTGAGATAGGTATACAAATATGGTGTCAATTGCTGTCTTAACTTCAATGCATCTCTGTTATAGCTCGTATAAGGTTCCCCCCATACCCAAGGCTGCTTATCTTTGGCTGCCCAACCAGACATGTTCATCAGGATTGGAGTGAAGATCTTCCACTGTAAGTCTCTTACATAGGTTTTAGCGCTTCCTCCGAAAATCCCATCAATATCACCGGTTGAGTACGGCATTCCAGATAGCCCTGCCCCGATCATCGACGGGATATGGAATCGAATGTATTCCCAGTTGCCCGACTGGTCTCCGGACCATACGGTAGAATATCGCTGGGTACCTGCCCAGCCACCAACGGACCAGACATAACCTCTGTCATCAGAGTTATCTTCAATTCCTGTAAACGCCTGTTTGCTGGCACCCAGGGCGAAATCGTATCCAGGTCCCACCCAGGCAACGTCGAGTTTAGCGAGCCTTGTACCCTCTACGCCGACTTCTTGTGCGATTTTATCAACACCATTTTGAGTCCATAATCCGGTATAGAAACCTTCCTTATGTAGTTCGTCAACGGTGTTGCCTAGATCTGTATAACCGCAACCGTATCCATCATTCGGTAAAATCCAGGCTCCTGGCATATCATATTCCCGATATTTTTTAGCAATAAGGTTAACAACATCGGAGGTCTTTTCTGGATCTCTGTTGTAACAATCCGCATCACCAAGTCCCATACCCCAACGAGGAATCAAGGACGGTTTACCAGTAAGATCTGTATAAGCGTTCAAAATATCTTTCATTGTCTCACCGTAGAAATAATAGGCATCAAACCGATTTTCGTTATGCGTCACCTTGACGGTCGAATCAAAATCATAAGTACCGCTTTGAAAAGTGTTCCGAAGCACTCCGTACCCTGCAGTACTCAAGTAAAATGGTGCAGGATTCGAAACCGTGCCGCTTCCCCAATCCCCATAGTTGTTAGCGATCGTAATTTTGCGATCACGATGATTGAAGAATCCATTCTGCATACCGCCGCCGTAGAAATATTCATCCTCACCCCGGATTAGCTGTTGTGAGGCTGACTGCCCGTTATAGTTCAAGCTAGCGGATTCTTCCCACACCACCGTTTGATTGTCACTTTTGTACATGGCGAACTTTAACGGATTTTTGTAGGCTCTCAGCACGAATTTTCCAGTTTCCATCTTGTAATACGTGCCTTCATCAGACCACTTAACATTAACGGGTCCGAAATCATCCTTGATGACGATTGGCTCGATCGGCTTTTCCGCGCTTTTTCCTGTCAATTCCTTGAATTGCCCATTCACACCAAGCCAAATCCGGAACATATCCTCCCGCTGAAAAATCACTTTAATCTTGTCAGAGCCTGACGTGATCTCAAACGTGTTATTATCTTTTTTTACGAAGTCAGAAATGTTGCCAACAGAAGCACCGTGGGCGGTTTCCGGGCGAATCATGAGTCCTGTAACCACAAGGATCATGAGTGCAAGCATCCACATACCAAAGCGATTATAAATGGTTCTCAATCCATTCCCTCCATTCAAATGAAACGGCAAGACAGGATACAGCCTTCACTGTAGTTTAAATTCCTCGTCTTGCCGCTTGGATTCATGTTGCCATTGGGCTAAGTTTATTACTGCAGTATTTTCTGGGCGATAAATGCTAGATCACTAATGTCTACCTTACCGTCCTTGTTCACATCGGATTTCTTGAACTTGCTCCAGTCCGAATCAGCTGATGTTTTTCCATAGGCAGCTGCAGCAATGGACAAGTCACCGATCGAGAATTTACCATCTCCGTTAAGATCACCGATCTCTCCAGAAGGTTTAATAACGGATTCCAAGAATGTGCTCAGTGCAGTAGTCAGGTCAAGGATCGACTGATCTACTTCGGATTGTTCAGCACGGGTATCATCAGCTACGCCTTGAGCTTTACGAATCGCATCTTGAAGCACTGCCTTAGATCCAACTGGATACTGCCCTTCCTCGGTACCTTCTTCTGCCGCATCTAGTTTATTTTGCGCATTGGTAATAAGGCTAATAAGAGCTTCTTTATTAACGGTTGAACCTTTCTTGATCACTACTAGATGTGAACCGCCAGGCAGCTCTTTCTCTTCGCCGAGACCATTGGCAATCTGCAATTTAGCAAGACTGATCGTCGCAGATCCTTCTTTCTCTGCTGCATTCGCACTAAATCGAAGTTTTAACGTGTCTCCCTTAGCTTCGCTACCCTTTGGATTCGCAAGAATGATGCGAACTTGACCCGAAGTTTTTAATTCATTGACGATCATCGTATTCTCATCCGCTTTTTCGGCAGATATATACTCGAGCTGAGCTGGATCATACGTGAAAGTCAAATCCTGGGCGTATGCTTCCTTTGGTGTACTGCCGAGGCTGTAGACCAAGTCAAAGGTCTTACCAGCTATAACTTGATCAGGGCCTGTAAGATGAGAATCCGGTTCTGGCTCTGGTTCATCTTCTTTGATCAACTTGGCGTCCGCCCAGTCACCATGGTCCTCCTCGTTACCGTCACCGTTATCTAAGACAACAAGCTTTAATTCCTTGACACTACTAACGTCTAATCTTACTTCTTTGGCTGGTGTAGCGGCTCTCATTAATCCACTGTCATAGGCTTTTTTCCCGTCAAGGAACACCTGGAACACGATCGTATTCTTACCAGCAGCCGTGCTGCCGATTTCTTGGTCAACCCCGACGATGCTCTCAAAGGTTTTGAAATGTTGTCCGCTCAGATCATAAATGATTTCTGAGTTCGCATGCGTACCCATCCCTTTTTCATAAGTTTCGACTCCAGAGGATCCCTTAAGGCGGATCGGCTGGCCTTCCACGCTCTTATCCTTCTGTACCGTCATCCATCCTGACGTTGCACTTTTCCAATCCATATCGCTAAGATAGTAATCTACCACATTAAACTTAATTTCATAGGTTTTAGTAGTCTTTCCGTCGGCAGAGGTTGCAGTAACTACAGTTGTTCCGGTTAGATCTTTAGCCGGTTTGATATCAATCACGACGTTATCACCTGCAGCTACAGCCGTAACGACAGGCACCTTCGTTGTGCCACGAAGCACATTGTAGGTATAACTGGTCTTTTCTGGATCAAATCCCGCTAAAGCTTTCCCGTCTATTTTAATCCCCCCAACAAGATGGACAGTGGAGATCCCCTTACTCAAGCTCATGAGATCGGTTGTGTTAGACGGAATAGGTCTAAGCGTATAGCTGTAGTTATACGTCTTATTAGCTAGAAGCATATACGGAGCATGAGGTTTAGCTCCCCAGCTGTTGTCTCCTCCGAGTCCCATCTGCTTATAATTCAGTCGAAGTGTAATATCTTCTCGATATGGCACTTCATGTGGATGTTTTGGACCGTCAAGGTCCTCTGGTGTATGATGCAAAGCATTGGCTTCAATGGTAGGACTTCCAATGGCCATGAGCCCTGCTCCATCGTTATTGGTCAATGCAACCCAGCGTACATCCGTTTTATTACCTGTTTCTGAAGGCTCAATATAAGGGAAGAACTGATCTTTAACTGTACCGCTATATTGACCAACATCCGAGCCTGAATTACGGTCCTGATAATTCTCTTGTGGACCGCGTCCGTACCACGACATCTGCTCAAACTGCCCCGGAATCGTCATGAGATTACCGACTTCAGGAATCTCCGGCAGACTTGCAGCACCCGGCTTCAATTCGCTGGCTACCTTGATATCTCCATTGCCAAAAATTGTATAAGAGATCTTATACGTAGATACGGTCGATGTCGGAAGTGTTTCTTCAACATCGATCCGCACAGCCTTCTCTCCGATTTTGGTTACATCAACGCGTGTGACGGTTCTATTCTTCCCTGCATTTTTCCACGTTGCCGTTCTGCCCGCATGGCCGTTCCCTTTATCATTGTCGATCGGGGCTCTCCAGAAATTCGGCACAGGTCCATTCTTAATCAGGTCAGTCCCATCGTAGCGGTATGAATCAAGCGTGCCTGTTGTTTTGTTAAATACAATCTGCATATCTTCCGCAGATACGCTAATACGTTCCGTAGTTTCATCCACATTTAAATCCGACATTGTTGAAAGATCAAGTGCCGATGAATGGTCTGAATCCACTGGAAGTTTAAACTGCTGTTTAGCAATTTCATGCCCTTTTTTCGCCCATAATGTGTCCTTCTTCAATTTAAAGCTAATATTTATCCAGTACTCCACACCAGGCTTAGAGGAAGGCAGCTTATACGGAAGGGTCACCTGTTTCGTGGAAAGGCCCGGTACATTCAGGGATGACGCATCGATAACTCCCTCTTCAATCACCTGATTATCCGCTCTAACTTCCCAGGTTCCTTCGTACTCATTGAGATTTGTGAACAAGAACTCATTTTTAAGCTCGATCGTTCCAGCACTCAAATCCATGGCTTTTACCAAAATATCTTGATAGACCTGCTTTACTTCCCATAGCTCAGGCTGAACAACACGGTCAGCTGTAATTAGACCATTCGCCATGAAATTACCGTCATTCGGGGAATCTCCAAAGTCTCCACCGTAGGCAAAATACTCAGTCGATTCAAGTGTCTCTGATTTAGCATCCTCCGAATTAAAATCCATCCAGAGAACGGTGCTGCTATCCGCAGTCCGTCCATTATCATTCAGCTCTTCAAGGGTTAATCCCCTGTTGTAGATACGAACCTTGTCAAACATCATGTTAGAAGACCTACCCATTTCCGTATCTTTACCGATCGCAAGCGGATAGGTGCTTGCTGCGATATTTCCTGTAAATGCCTTTGTAGCAACAACTTTTCCATCTACAAAAAGCTTCAGATCTGTTCCGTTATACGTGCCAGCCAGATGATGCCAGTTATTCAGCCAATTTGTCGGCAAATCCGCAGTAGCAGCTGTCCATACACCGTTTCGGTAAACAAAAAATTCAAGCTTGTTATTCCCGTTCATCTTTAATGCAAACTGTGTATCCCCTTTTGCCACAATCGGGCTGTTCGCAATGTTCGCAAGCGGTTTAACCCACGCTTCCACCGTTAACGGCCCTGTAAGATTAAACTTGGACTCATTAGGTAGTGTCACAGAAGGCACAGAATTTTTACCAGGGTTTAAAACACCAACCACATCACCGTCATTAGAAGCGATCACACCGGTATAATCCGCTTCGTAGGAATGAGTAGCATCTGTTAGATAGGTTCGCTCGGATGGTGTACTTACCCGAACCGCTTGATCTACCCAGTCCCAAATATATCCACCTTGCAAGTTCGGATATTTGCGTATAAGATCCCAGTATTCTTGCAGATTTCCAACACTGTTCCCCATTGCGTGAGCATATTCACACAAAATGTATGGGCGTGGATCACTGCTTTTCGCATACGTCTCTACCGTCGTAACCGGAGAGTACATCTGGCTGACCATATCGGTAACTCTCGGATCGTTATAACCCTCATAATGAATTGGCCGAGTGGGGTCCAAACTGCGAATGTATTCAGATTGTGCGATAAAGTTAGATCCCGAACCAGATTCATTACCAAGTGACCAGATCAGAACAGATGGATGATTCTTATCGCGCTCGACCAGACTCGCAGAACGATCCTTGACATTCTCTAACCACTCCGGTTTATTCGTCGGAACTGAACTCCAGACCCCATGCGTTTCAAGGTTCACTTCGTTCAAAATATAAATGCCATAACGGTTTGCAAGATCATACCAAAACGGATGGTTCGGATAATGGGACGTCCGCACACTATTCACATTAAACTGCTTCATTAATTCGATGTCTTTAATCATGAGATCCAGATCGAGCGTCCGCCCCGTGTCTGGGCTAGTTTCATGACGATTCACACCTTTGAGCAAGATCGGCTTACCGTTCAGCTTCATCTGCTGCTTACCGCTACCGCCTTCCTCAACCTCAATTTCAAACTCTCTAAACCCAACTTTTGTTCCAGCAGCTTCGATCACACGTCCACTTGAGTCTTTCAGGCTAAAGACAAGAGTGTACAGATTCGGAGCCTCGGCTGACCATTTCAGCGGATTCATCACTTGTTTCGATCCACTAATCTCCATCTCAGACTTTCCATTCACTTTGGCGTCCATAGTGATTGGCTCTTGAAACACAGGTTGTTCGTTCGCATCGTATAGCATGGCTTCAACGGTATGACTACCCGGTGCTGCATCAATTAAATTACGAACATCTACCTTTACATTCAGTGAGGCGTCTTTATACTGTGCATCCAAATCAGTCACTACCGTAAAATCTCTGATCTGAACGGATGGAGTGCTATACATGAACACATCCCGAATGATACCGCTAAGACGAAGGAAATCCTGATCTTCAAGCCAACTTCCATCTGACCAACGATACACCTCAACCGACAGTTTATTGTCTCCTGCTTTCAAATAAGGGGTAATGTTAAAGTCCTTGGCTGTAAAGCTATCCTCACTGTAACCGACCTTCTGGCCATTTACCCAGACATAAAATGCACTTTCTACTCCCTGAAAGGAGAGGAATACCTGTCTGCCGTCCCAGTTATCAGGAACTTTAAATGTCCGCTGATATGAACCTACCGGGTTGTATTCCGTTGGAGCATACGGAGGTTGAACATTTGTGCTATTGCCATTCCCCCAGAAAGGATAGGTTACGTTCGTATAAATAGGAAAATCATGTCCCTGGAGCTGCCAATCCCCAGGAACTTTAATTTCTTCCCATGCGCTTGTATCATAAGTTTCTTTGTAGAAATCTATCGGCCTGGAAGCTGGATTCTTCGCCATGTTAAATTTCCATTGTCCATTCAAGGATTGATAATACGGCGAAGGATTCTCCAGCATAGCCGATATCATATCCGCGCCTTTCAGCGCGGACTTGACGTCACCATATGGAATGAATGAAGCATGAGCGGGTTCACGGTTGATCTGGAAGACATCCGGATTGTTATTCCATTCGGGATAATCTGCCGAGACGGCCGCATTCGCTTTAAGTCCTGTAAAGCTCGTGGAAATCATGGATATAAATAATAAGCACAGCATAGCTCGCCTTAGTTTCATATGATTTTTCACCGTCCACTTCATTTATTTAGAGAGATAATACAACCTTTATTCAATAACAATGTCTTTAGCTATAAGCACCAGGTCCGTCAGATCGATCTTGCCGTCACCATTGATGTCTGCACGTTTCGCTTTATCCCAATCTGGGTCTGCAGAAGTCTTTCCGTAGTTAGCAGCGACAATAGCCAGATCGCCGATGCTGACCTTGCCATCACCATTCAAATCCTTAGAAGGTTCAGGATCCGTTGCTGTTGTAAAGTCCACTTGAACCGAGGAAAGCACCGCGTTCGTTTCCTGTCCCAAGCTATCACCCAGCGTTGCACTCTTTACAGCAATACGACCGGGTTGGGGTTCTGTCAGAGCCTTAGCTTTAAAGGTAATCTCAGCCACATCTACATCCCCTTTAATCGCACTGCCGGAACCTTGGCTAGCCAGAATTAGACGCACAATGCCTTCCGTATTCTTCGTCTCAAGGATACCGACACCGTCCACCAACGCATTAGCGGATACATAATCCATTAGCGAAGCGTCGAATTCAATCGTGATGTCTTGGGCATACACCGCCTCTGTAACATTGTGAAGGCCCAGCGTTATGTCAAAGTTCTGACCATATGGAACGGTGTGAGGAGCAGCTAAGCTTGTTGCTGCTTCACCTGAAGTCTCCTTAATCACTGTAATCTTACTAACCGCTTTATATCCTCCGGATACGGTACTTGCAGTAATATCAGCAGTTCCTGCCTTTAAGGCTGTTACGACTGCTTTCCCGCCTTGAACTTGAACAGTCGCAACAGCTTCATCGCTGCTGCTCCAATTCACCTGTTTATTCGTTGCATTTCCCGGTTGAAGTGTCGCGCTTAACGTTTGTGTTTCTCCGGTCTTCATCGAAAGCTCAGCTTTATCCAGCTTGATACCGGTTACCGGAACTTCAGGAACGTTATTGCTGTACATAAAATTATCAAACACGGTAACTGATGGACCAAATACTCTAGCTCCCATTTTCCCTGCATCTGTTGGGATCTGTGCAATTATTGCCTCAAAATAGGTCGTTCCATTGACAATCAGCGTTACATGTTTCCCTTCAAACTTCACTTTTACGGTCGATGTCTTACCTTTTTTCAATTGTGCGTCCTGGGCATTGGTTAATAAACCGTAGGAATCCTGAGCGTTCACCCAATACCAAGCCCCTTGATCAAAGCCTATAGATGCCCAAGCGTCATTATTGACATAGCGTAAAATAACACCCGTTCGGATAACATCACTCTGCGGTGTAATCTTAAACTCGATCTCACCATCTCCAATGACCGGAGATTGCTGATCGATAAACAGATTATTTACACTATTCGAGGTGAACTTAACGGCATGCTCACCTGCTTGATCAGGTGCTTCCACAAGCTCCATACGTCCGACACCTTTACCGATAACATGCTCCCAACCTTTGAGTGAGTTATTCTCAAAGCTCGCTGAATATCTCACAGGTGCTGGAACTTCTACAGGATCATCTGGGTTAGGAGCGTAGACTTCAAATTCATACATGGAGTAACCGTAGGTTCCCGCTCGCTTCGTTCCTAACATTCGAACATATCTCGCTTGTTCAGTTGGGAATTTGACAATCTCTACTCCGCCAACGCCGGCGTTAGTCGTATAAACGTCCCGCCAATTCTCCGCATTATCGGATACTTGAACTTTATAGCCTTTGGCATAAGCACTTTCCCACTTGAAAATAACCTTGCTAATGTCTGTACTTTGGCCTAAATCAACATAGATCCACTCGTTGTCGGTATATTTAGAGGACCAGCGTGAAGCACCCGTATCAATCTCATCCACAGTAAGACTAGCCGGGAATTGAGGCACTTCGACAGAAGAAGCCACTGCTGTTTTGTGAGCAGCCAAATTGATCGTCCAAGAAGGTGATCCTGCATCCTCTGCAATTTCTTTACCGGACAGCACCCGATTAAAAATCTTAAATTCATCCAATAGTCCAGTGAATGCATTGGATGAACTGCCGATCATAGCCGCAGGTAGCATGGTCGTTACAGCAACAGAACCTTTTAAATCCCCGTCAATATACAGGGAGGTTCCATTTAGGTCTCCTCTGAAGGCAACATGTACCCACCGCCCAACCGGAATCGCTGCATTAAAGCTGTAATCATAGCCCTCTCGGGTGAATCCGGCATTTGGTGTCCCTTTCTGCTTCAGCTTAAGTGCACCATATTCGGATTCCATCAGAATCTTCTCATCCGCTTCTTGCTGATCATCAAGCTTAACCCATGTGGAGACCGTCCAAGGGAAGCCCTTTATTGAAAGCGGTGTTTGAATATGATCTGTGGCCCCTGCAAACCGCACGCTTTTTCCTGTCTTTCCTTCAGCCACTCGCGTAACGCCATTTCCTAATGTAGCATCATAAGAATTTCCGGACTGATCAGAGACCGTCTGCGCCCCGTCTTCAAATGGATAATGAACAACAAGATCAGTGGCCGAATTCACTTCATGTAATAAATTCGTTCCAGGACCCTCGCCTAGCTTCACTGATAACTGCTGGAACTCGGTGAATGTGCTGTCCGTGGATTGGCCTCTCCACATCTTTTCCGCAAGGACAGGCATCGCTTTCTTCACACGGTCGTGAACATCCGCCTCACTGACTTTCTTGCCCATCATATCGTTCCAAGTCCCGAACATCGCACCGAGCAGGTTCGGATCACCCTCCTGCAGCTTCTTGCTTCCACCAAAGTTCGTAGGGTCCCAGTTATTAAACAACCATTGTGAATCCAGATAATCATGGTAATATCCAGCTTTCGGTACAATGTAGAGCGTGGAATCAACCGTATTAATAATTTTGAATCCATCTCTCACCGATGCCACTGGATCTTGCCATCCGTTATTCCAGGCGTTTACAGCAATATCCTTATCAACAACCGTTGTACCTGGGAATGCACTCAAGCTGCCCCACATTCTTGCTTTCTTCCCCTTACTCTTCATGTGTTCATTCATCGTGTTCAGAAACTCGCGATACTTCTCAAAAGTAGTCCGGTCATTAGGTGCGAATTCATCGCCTCCAAAATGAACCGTTTCCGAATCAAACCAATCCCCATCTAAATATTCGTCCCATACATCCTTAATGAAATCGACCGTTTCCTGACGTGTAATATCCAGATGGTCGACAGGTAAATTATCCTTAACCAGATCTGGTCTGACCTTTGTGAACGAAAGGGCATGACTTGGAGTATCAATTTCCGGCGTAATGTTAAGGCCACGGATTTTGGCAATGTCCTGCAGCTCACGCATATCCTGTTTGGTGTAATGTCCATCCTTCGCCGTTAATTCGGGGTACTTGGTACTTTCTAAACGGAAAGCCGTATATTTGTTCCAATGCTCCCTGCTGTTATCTTTAAAAATCTCGTTGTCATTCAGATGAAGCTGGAAATCATTCATTTTGTAATAAGACATAAATTTGGCGTAATCCTTAAGGAAATCAATCGTGAAAAATTTACGTCCTACATCGAGCATAAAACCGCGTTCGCCATACTTAGGGAAATCTTTCGCTACCCCTTTTACAATGCTGGACTTCTCGGAATCTTGCTCCAAAATTTGCAGTGCCGTTCTTGTTCCATAGAACACACCGGTCTCGGTATTTGCATGGATTTCCACGTAATCGCCAACTTCAAAGTAGTAGCCTTCTTTACCAATTGATTCATCAGCTGACTTATCGAGCCTAAGCAGAAAGTCACCTTTTGAAGCAGGCTTATTCTGGACAATCGGCAAATCGTATCCGGTTAATTCTTTTAGATCCTCTTGAAAGACCTCCGCAGTAGCTGGCAATTGGCATAAACAATCATTCGTGGGGATTACGATTCTGGAATTGGCTGTCAGCTTGAAAGAGCCACTTCCCCCAGTCCACTCTTGTAAACTGGGTATCACTTTTGGTTTAGCGTTCACTGCTTCAGCTGCTGCTGCAAATTGTAGTGGAGTAGAGTAAAGCACTAGACAAAAAACTGTAAAGGCGTATATCCATTTTTTCATCTTTTATCCTCCTACTAATCAAATACATTTAACAAAGACCAGGTACATCATGTTAGTTACTCACACATGTACCTGGCCTATGACCTTGCTTACTCTACAATTTTGCGAGCTACAATAACCAAATCTTCCAATCCGACTTTGCCGTCACCGTTAATATCCGCTTTCTTCGCTTTCTCCCAATCCGGGCTTGCTGTAGTCTTGCCATACTGCGCTGCAACCATTGCCAAATCACCGATCGTTATTTTGCCGTCACCGTTAATGTCGCCTTGCGTTCCTTTCTTACCAATCTCTACAGTTACGGAAGAGATCGAAGCCGAAATTTCCTTGCCCTGATCATCAGAAATGATTGCGCTTTTAACGGCAATTACACCATTGACCGTTTGGTTCACTTCCTTGGCTTTAAAGGTTAGTTCTAGGACATCTGCACTGTTACTAATTCCATGGGCCGCACCTTCACTTGCTACAATAAAGCGAAGTTTACCTGGTGTGCTGTTGATTGAATCAATAACACTTACGCCACTAATTAACGATCGCGCCTCAACGAAATCCATAACATCCGCGGCATACTCTAGGGCGATGTCCTGCGCAAATATTTGGTCAGACAGATTCCGCAGTCCATATTGCACTTTGAACACTTCTCCTGGCTGAACTTGATTTGGCGCTGTTAAATCGGAAGCTGATTTCAATTCACCGTCTTTTTCCGTTACGATAACCCGGCTGGTTGCAGAGAACCCCCCGTCCACTGTTGTTGCCGTAATTACGGTTTCGCCTGCCTTCAATCCCTTAACAAGGGTATGACCGTCTTGCTGTTCAATGGATGCTACAGCTTCATCACTGCTGCTCCAAACCACATTTTTGTTTGTGGCATTCTCAGGTTGGATCACAGCGTTTAATTCGCCCGTGCTGCCTGCTTTAATTTCCAGCCGTTCTTTATCCATAGTGACGCCTGTGACTTTTACTACTTCTGCCTCATCCTCCGTCTTGAACACATTAAGTTCTGCAGCAGATGCAAAGTTACCCACACCTGCTATAGCCTCAAGTCTCAAATGTGTGGCTTCTACAGCTGTAAAGCGAACCATTTTTGTGGTCTGATCATTCTTCCATTCTCCATTCGCGATAGGTGTGAAATTCGTTCCGTCAACACTCGTGTACAGGTTATAGCTTGTAATCGTTCCATTGGTACCAGATACTCTAGGTGAATAATTGAATTGATTAATGTTATATTTGCCTCCGAGATCCAGTGTAATGGATTCCGGTAAGTGTGCCGGGGTCCATTTCGTATGCCAGATTGTAGACATATCTCCATCGAGTGCAAGACTTGCTTCACCTCCAGGCTGGAAGCTACTCGCCGTTGCAGTCATTTGCGATTGTGGAATTTGCGTGTTAGGCATATACACATGAATCGTCGCTGTTGCACTTTTTTTACTTGCATCCTTCGCAGTAGCAGTAATAACCGCCGTACCGGCTTGAAGTGCAGTAACTTTTCCAGTCTGATCCACGGATACAATTTCCGGATGGTCAGAAGTCCAGAGCAGTGTCCGGTCATAAGCATTTGCAGGTTTAACCTGAGCGCTAACGGTGCTTGACTGTCCTTTGTTCAGATCCATGTTATTTGGTGATAGAGTAATAGTCGATACAAGTACACCTTCCTCTGGAACAATCGCACCTTCATCATCAACGCGAATGTTATCGACCACCAGCGTACCGGTTAACTCCTTCTGATTGTTCAGCTTGTTTTTGATAATGGCCAGATAGGCATCTTTCACCCCTTCGGTTGCAAAAGACAGATCCAGCGTATTACGTCCTTCTATCAAATTCTCACTAACCAGATCACGAACTACCCCATTCTCCTTCACTCGAACTGCCACGGTGTACATATCCGTCTCATCCGAATTGTAGTCCATGGTCAGATGGTAGCGGTTATCCTCCTTCATTCGGAGCGTGTGAGGCAATGTACGTAGCCACTCTCCTGTTGCTTCTTCATTTGTTTTAAGCGACCAATTACCATCCAGAACATAAGTCATAATCTGATTGTCGCCTTTTTCAACTAAATGCGTACGGACAGGACCTATTTTGGAATAAACGAAGGGGCCCCAGCCCTCATCCACGTTCTCGAAATCCTCGTACAATACAGAATTACCAGCGTCAGTTTTGGTTGGATTTTCCCATACTCTTACATCATCAAAGGTTACAGTCGAGCTTCCATCTTCTACATTTAAATAGAAATTGGCTGTCTCACTAACCGCATCAAAGGTAACCTTAATCCGTTGGAAATTCGTGCTCACATATTTGTGCTGCTGGGCTAAAAAGCCATGCTCCGTGTTATCCAGCGTATTGACAACTTTGTCTGCCCCTTGCTTCACACCGATTTCCACGGTGCGTTTCCCATCCACTTTCACCCAGACCGATGCAGAATACGTCTTGCCAGGTGTTAGTCCGGTAATCTCCTGCTGAATTACTGCATCACCGGGACCCTTCACCTGAAGCTGATCATCGGCGTTACTGTTCTTCACGAATTTAATGTGATCATCGCTTGCAGCTGTGGAGGATTTCTTCCAGCTACCGAATGTTTGGCTGTCAAAGCCCGGGTCCTTAACCGAACTGCCTTCACCCCATACCATTTCCGGCTCTTCCGCAGCAGTTGTCTTATACAGGGCATAACCAATCCCCGGCTGCGCTGTAAGTGTGACTTTACCTCCAATTACTTCTACACTGCCAACATGCTCACGTCCCAAATCTGTCAGCTTGTATAACTGTGCAGTCGTTACGTTGCTCCATGATTCTGGAAGACTCCAAGTCGTTTGACCACCTGCGGGATTCCAGTGATAGATTTTATCTTCTGTCTCAGGGCTCCATGGAATAAAGACCGTACTGTCACTAATGTTACTGCTATCTGTCATGATGGCGATTTCACGACCATCCTTGCTTAAATGGATCTTACCGTCCTGCTTACGTTCAACTACAACATTCTTCTCAAAATCGATGCGGTTATCAGTCATCTTAATGATCGGAAAATGCTGCATATATTTTGTCGGTAGATTGTGGTTGAAGAATGCCGCGCTTGTTGATTGGTAGCTGTAGAAGGGAGCACTGTTCTGCCAGTACCCTACGCCTACCTGTTTATTCCCTTTCAGCAAAGGAGTGGTTAAGAAGCCGTCCAGCGATTGATTCCGTAGGAAACGGGTAACCTTACTATCGTCGCCTTGGTTAGGGTACCCCGGATCCGTTCCCCAGTGAACCCAAGAGGCCTGCTCAAACAGAGGTCCAGCAAATTCTGTACCGAGCATCCAGCCGTTACCGTTGATATAATCTGCCAGTTTCTTCGCATTGTAGTCGGCACCGTCATATACATCTACATATACGAAGGAAAGGTTATCTCCTGTATCGCTTTTCAGCATATCCAGACGTCTTTTTAATTCACCGGATTCCACGTCCTTGGTTTTGTTTACATAGAATGTCTGATCGAGCCAGCCCCAGCCTTTGCTTAATGGCTGATTCATATTTTCCATTTTAGTACCGAAAGCATCCAGTGCGTATTCCGTTGCGTTAATGTGTACACCGCCGCGGATATTGTATTTCTTCCCTTCGCTCAAGATATAATTGAAGTCCTTCTCACCACCCTGACGAATACCAATATGACCGCCGTAATCTGGGTGAGAGTCATCATGTCCTTCCGCTTGGTATCCTTTGAACAGAATCAGCTGTCCAAAGCCATCCGTGAGATTAGAGATTTTCTTCGCATTATCAAAAGCACGCAAGAACGGAGAAGTTGTAGTTGAACCAATGTTCATGCTGATATAGGAAATATTGTCACGAATCATTTCACTGCCTGTTGGAGCTTCTGTATTCTGACGATATGCAATAGCTCCATCTTGCCAGTCTACAACATGGTCACCATTCGCATCTGGAGTCAGGACAACCTTAGCCCAAGGCAGAGGCTCCGGATCGAGCACGGTACTCCCACGATAAACCCATGACCCTCCTGATAATGTTGCCTTCTTCGTATGGAGCGCTGTATCATCGCCTACCTTAACACGAACCTTATCAAAACCGTTTACTACATTGGTGATTACACTCGCAGCTAAGACGTCGGAGTTAACAAATGCATACGTACGGCCACCACTCACGTCTGCTGCCCCTGTCTTAAGGTCGGTAAATTCGTCCTGGACAATGTTCCAGCCACCAGTTATCTTAACAGCCGTTTCCTGCGCTGCAGGCTGGGTTCCAATTACAGAGACGAGATCATGATTAGGGAATCCAATCGTCTTCACTTTTTCGGTACCATTCTCTTCGATGCTGGCCACCTTGAAATGTAGAATGTTATCCTGCACTTCCATTTCAACTTTGAGGTTCACCTTTATTTCCGGGATCTGAAGCGTGTAGGTTGCAGTCTCACCATGAGTAGCATCCGCTGCTTTCTTACTAAAACCAGAAGCGACAGGGAAATAAGATTTCTCGTTGATTTTTAATTCATTAAATCCATTTAACTGTCCGTACATTTCAGCACCGCTGTCCAACCATGTATATTGTTTAACCCGCGGGAATTCCTTATCGATTTCAACCTTCATGGTATCCGAGCTTAAGACTTCTGTAATCGTAATCGGCTTTGGAACAGGATCAGTCGATACAATTGGAGCTACCTTCACATCGTCAATCCATATCGTCTTGTTGTCGTACCAGCTGCGAAGTCCAATCTTCCCTGCACTAGTTGATATGGAGGGAAGACTCGTCGTAAGCACGTTATTTCCATCAATTGATAAATTCACGCTATCTTTCTCATAACGCAATTTGAGAGTATACACTTGACCGGCAGCAAAGGTAAAACTAGGGGCTGTAATATTGCCATACGTTTCCGCCCCACCCTTCATTGCATCCCAGCCCCAGGTGCCTGCATCATACTGAATAACATTGTAATTATTACTATCGACGAATCGGTAGACCAATCCAAATCGTGTTGCAGCCTGATTAAATTTTAACTTCACCTCATATTCAGCATTGGCAACCTGAGGTGATTCTTGGTCTGCAATAATAACAGCACCTTGTGTCACCGCCTTAACAGCACCTTGATCTGCCGAAAAAGTGGTCGTCCCCTTAGCTGGTGTCCATCCGCTGATATTACCATCATTGTAGTCTTTGAAATACACGTCCGACTCTTGTGCTGCGAATACGGCTACCGGCGGCAAACCAATCTGTACCCCTAGCAACAACGTCAATAGCAAGCTAAACGCTTTGTAACGTTTTCTCATCTCTACGACCTCTTTTCACTAAAATATAAGTAGAATCAACAATATCAATTCACATATTTCCTTAAATTGTATATTTTTAACATAACAAGGCCATAATGAGCCCTCCTCCAGAAGAAGGTGTCTCATTATATGTTTTATTGTTTTACTTAGAATTTAACAATCGCTTGATCACAGCAGCTGATTCCGCTCTTGTGGCAGATTCTTTTGGTGCAAATGTAGTCTGAGTTCTACCTTTCATTAATCCCGATTTCAAGGCAAATCCCACCGATGCTTTAGCCCACGGGCTTATTTTACTATCATCTTTAAATGCAGTAGTAGAATCTGAGGCCATACTATCGACCTTTACGCCGGAAGCATAAGCTTTCGCTCGCATCAGCATCGTTGTCATTTCTTCACGGGTAATGCTTTTTTCCGGAGCAAACTTCGTCTTGGACAAACCGCTAATAATTCCGGCTGCATAAGCTTTCTTCACAGTGTCTTCATACCAAACTCCTGATTTCACATCCGTAAACGGATTACTTCCAGAACCTTCTGTAAGATCTAATGCTCTGGCTATAAGAGCTGCGAATTGAGCGCGAGTGATGTTGTTATTCGGGGCAAAGCTGTCGGCATCCATACCTTCAACAATTCCTTTAGTGACCATTTCCATAATATCTTGCTTCGCCCAATGTCCAGCGATATCGCTGAAAATTTTGGTGAATACTGAGGATTGATTCGGGGTGAATTCCTGATCTTTCAGATTACGATCAAGAACTTTAAATGCGGTCCATTTTACTGCAGTTGTACCAGCCTTTTTAGCTTTAAAGGTAATCGTGGCAATGTCCAGGTTACCCTTTTCGCCATTCACATTTCCGATCTTGGTATGGGCTATCGTAATTTCGTTATTTTTAACGATTGGTGATACAGAAAAGCCTTTGATCTTCGTTTCCGCTTTTACAATTTCAAGTACTTTCGGGTCAAAATTAAATTTAGCCTCGTATGCATATAAGTCCTGAATATCTTTACCTTTTAATGTAACGGTGAACGTAGAATTAGCAGATTCAGTAGCTGATGTCTGCATCTCGAAGTCAGAGACTTTTTCAGCATGGACTGTACTCAACCACAAGGAAGAACATAACGTACAGATTAGTGCGAATGTATATCGTTTGCGTCTCATAAGAACATCCCTTCACCCGTGAATTTTAACTCCCCCCTATCATATGGATTTTGAAATCGGATACACATGATTTATTTTGTTCAACATTGATTATTTTTGTTATTCTTTCTCTCTGCGATAAGCTAAGGGGCTAATTCCTGTAATTTTTTTAAAAATACGACTGAAATGTTCTGGATTAACGTACCCCACTTGCTCAGATACCTCATATATTTTCATTCCGCTCTCCAGCCCCTTTTTAGCCTTCTCGATTCGTAGATTCGTCAGAAACTGAATGAAATTAACACCTATTTCTTTGGAAAACTGTTTGCTTAAATAGCTCTCGCTTACACCGACAATCTGACTAATATTCGACAAATGAACATCTTCATTAAAGTTTTTCTCTAATAGTTCCTTCGTTTTAGCGACAACAGGACTAAGGAAAGATTCCTTCGGTTGGTCTTTCGGATGCAGCTTTTGATGCAGTTGATCCAAGAACAGTCGGCACCAATGCACCGTATTCTCCCAGGTTTCCTGCTTATAAATATGATCCGTAATGGGATAAGGCAGTTGATCATGAAGCTTTTCCCAAGAAACGCCTTTTTGATAAATTAATGCGCTTGCCTCCCAGATCATATCGACTACATCTGATTTGATATGCTCAGGAGAACAAGGGTATCGCTGAATCAACAGGTTACAGCAGTGTTCATATACCACATGCCATTTCGTTAAATCCGGATCACTTAATGACTTCAGCATTTCGGTCCTACCCAAATACCATGCTTCCTTCCAATCATTTTCCTTAATAGATGAACGCCTTTCAGCTTCCGGATAATATAATCGGTTGTACCCTTGATAGAAACTCAAACCTGCTAATCGTTCAGCTTGACGGAATAAACGGTTCCACTGCTGATGACCATCCACAATATCACTAATGCCCATAGATAGCTTCAAATTAATGAATTGCTTTAGTCTCATGCTAACTTCAGACAAGATGATGTCTGTCAATCTACGAATGGCAATGATGCTGCATTGCTCTGGAAAAGAGAAGAACAAAACATAATGCCTATCATCATATCTGCATACTTTGCAGATCCCTTCATTTCTACTGCGGTTCGTTACCGTTCGAATCGTCTGCATAATCATACGGTGTGAATCTTCAAACTGAACGGTATCCGATAACCTAATAAGCGCAACCTCCAGATTCTTCTCCCCCATATGCTTTCGCACAAGCTCCAACGAAGAAGAAACTGCCTCATCATTCGTTGATTCGAAGGAATCTGCTAAGCAGAGCCGGTGCAGAACTGAACAGATCGAGGTTTCTACGTCCTCTAAGATTGATTCTGATCTTGAGGAGCTCTGCCGTCGTTTCAATTCATCCACAGTCTTAGTCAGGACCGGTGCAATATAGGATTCATCTAACTTCGCTTTAACAATGTAATCAAAGGCACCGAGCACAAAGGAATCCCTTACAAAAGAATAATCTCCATACGCACTTAACATAATGGTTAGCGGTTGATTCGAAAAGGTAGTGTTATTTAGTGCTTCAAGCAGTTCTACTCCATTCATATTAGGCATCTGAATATCCGCCAGAACTAGATCCACATCCGGATGGCTTTTCAGCATACTTAATGCCTCCTTGCCATCTCCTGCTTCCCCTGCAATCTCAAAATCGTTCGAAGCGATGGATATATACTCCCGAAGGGCTAACCTAGCTAATGGTTCATCATCAACAATGAGAGCTTTAAATTTCATTATAAATCCCTCCATAATTGATCTATAGGACTACTTCAAAGCCTGAACCGCTCTCTCCCAATCATCATTAAGTTTCTTTTGAATATCGGACACGTCAGCACCTGAGAATATTTCTTGTGCAGCCTTCTTTTCATCGAACTGGATAGCATTTTTCACTTTTTCAAACTTCTCATCGATCCCCAGGTACATAAACGGTTCAAAGGGGTGATTCTCTTTAACATTGTTGAAGAAAGGCAGGAACGATTCGATATTGATCACTGTCGATGAATTTTGCGAATAATTAATATACACTTGGTATACATCCCGGCTAAATACCCATTCCAAGAATGCTTTAACTTCTTCCGTATTGTTTGAATTTTTATTAATGGCCATATATTGATCTGGCATAGTGATTGCCTGCAAACGCTCTGAAGTTGTCTCTCTCCAGGGCATTGTGAATGCATCTAAATCTTTATCATCTTTCATTTTGGACAAATGATCTCTAAGGTACCACTGACCCAGTGCAAGCATGGCCGCTTTATTATTCTGAAACAGTTGAGTAGCCTGATCCACACCGATACTAAGCGCATCGGGTCCGGCAAGTTCATTCTCTGCTATTTTCTTGATCATCACTGCTGCCTTCTCGAATGGAGAACCTTTTCCGAAAGGACGATTCGTCTGTGCGATTGAGGATAAATAATTCTCATCCTTGGATAAGAGAGGCGGCCCGAACTCCGTGAAAGGATAGAACGTCCAATCATCTTTCCCGCCAATTGCAATCGGAATATATTTGCCATGCGCTTTAATCTTCATCATTACGTCCATAAATTCATCAATCGTTTGTGGAATCTCTACACCGACCTCTTGAAATATACTTGGATGGTAGTATACATATTCAGAGAATGATACAAGAGGTAAACCAAGAATAGAATGATCTAGTTTAGCGGGATATTTATTGTTTTTTGCTGCGGTTAATCCATCCAGCGGAAGAAGTACTGCTTTGTAAGTGAGCAGGTCATCTGGCTTCAGATAAAAAATATCCGGTAAATCATTTGCTGCTAAACGAACCTTTAAATACTGACCGCTATTATCGGGAATCGTCTCAACCTCAACCGTTACATTGGGCTTAATTTTAGAGTAATCTCTTACCTTTTCCGTCCAAAATTTGATATCCGTCTTCGTTTCCCACATGCCGAATTTTATTTTAATCGGTTGATCCTGATTCACCTTTCCCTGTTCCTGTTCTATGGCCCCTCCTTTGGGCATGAACTTACTTAAAGAGAAGAAGCCGCCTATAAAAATAAGAGAAATGATCCCAATCAAGGACACACGGAGTATTATTTTCACGTTTACTAATCACAGCCTTCGAAAAAAAGTTTATACCATCATACCTCCTCTAAAGTCACACATGAATGATGTTTTCCCTCTGGACTATGATCTTTTATGATCCTCTGCAGCATTTTTCTTCATCCTCCTTCGCCTAACCATTGATCCTGTATCTCTTCCTCCGGGGTGTCAATTAACGGCAGTCTTATCGACACTATCGTACCCTGAGGTTTATTCTTCTCGTACTTTAAACCGTAACGCGTCCCGTAATGCAGCTGGATTCGCTTATTAACATTACTGTTTCCCATACCACTGAAAGAAAGCTGATGACGTATCCCCTCACTGTCATACTCCTGAGCATCCATATCCAACATACCTACACCATTATCGGCTATGATTATCAGAAGATCTTCCGCTTGTTTGCTCACTATGATCTGAATGATACCAGGGTAGTCAACATTTTTTAGTCCATGAATAATACTGTTTTCTAAAATAGGTTGTAATAGCAATTTCAATAGATAATAACCCGCTAAATCCTCATCTACTTCCCATCTCGTTTGAATCGGTCTACCAAAACGAATCTCCATGATATACAAATAATGCTTTAAATGATCTATTTCCTCATCAATCCTAGTCAGTATTCCACCTCGATTAAAAGAAGAAGCCAGAAGACGAGTTAGCGCATGTGTCATATTCCGTATGTTATCTGCTTTACTGATTAAAGCCATAAACTTGATTGAATTAAGCGTATTGATTAAAAAGTGTGGATTGATCTGCGACTGAAGTGCTGCAAACTCTGCCATTCTCTTCTCCATTTCTTGTCTTTCGTGATCACGCAACAAATCCTGAATACGCTCCGTCATGTGATTAAAAGAATGCCCAAGCTTAATTAGCTCCAGGCTACCGGTTCTCATAAATTTAGCGTTTAAATCCCCTTCAGTAACCAGATCCATTTGCCGAAGAAGCTCATTGAGCGGTTTAGTAACATTCGATACAAAGTAAAATGAAACAAGGATAAATGCTAAGATGATCATCAATGCAAAGACCCAGACGATATAATTCACACTAAGGTAATTGGCTGTTAGATCAGCGTATGGAATAGACTGCACAAGCCACCATCCGGTCTGCTCAATCTTAGCGTAGGTTATCAGATTTCTATCTTCACCGTTAACATCCACAACGTATCCTTTTTCCTCTGGCCCACGATTCTCGAACCAGTGCATTTGGAATTCCCCTCCTCTTGAGGCAAGGGTATTAGATGAGATAATTTGACCTTCCTCTGTGATGATGTAAAGGCTGGATTCCGTATTATCTCGTGACTGCAAAATATGATCAAAAGCACTGCTTTCAAAGGTAAAAAGAATCATTTCTAGCTTGGATAAAGGATTGATTACACTTGGAGATAAGGCAGCAACCATATTGTAAGGATTATAGTTACCATATAAAATATTAGGCATCATCCCTAGAAAATGAACGCTATCGGGATTATTCAGCACCTGCTCATACCACGTTTTCTGCCGAAAATAAGAATCATCCAAATTCAAGTTCTTTAAGTACGAATAAGAATTATGATCTTTAAAAAGGAAGTTCACCGACAGCACACGTCCTGAGATGGATGCCGTGTACTTCTCTATTAACACCTTTAGCTCATAATAAGCCTGCTGTTTCTGGACTCCGATCTTTTGATTGATTTCATAAAGCTTTGCCATCACATCCTTGTCCATACCAATCGAAGCAAATAGACCCGTCAACCTCCTAATTTCCTGACTAACGGAATAAGAGATTGCTTGAGCCGTTTGCTGAGATCTTGATGTATTCTGCTGAAGAATATCTCGCTTATAAATATTTAGAATAATGATGGAGAATAAGATGATCGGCAGAATGACTACAAGTATAAAAAAAAGCCTTAATGTGCTAGACATCCGCCAATTTTTTCTCATAAGTTCCCTCCCCTTTATAAGATAACTTATAAACGCTTACTTCCACCTCACCATGAATATTGAAGAACATATTCCCTTAAATTTGTTCTACTTCCTGCATGGCGACAAAAGTACCCAGAATGTTACACATTCGAAATTACTTCACAAATAAATCCGAGTTTATTTTCATCTTTCGACATCGCTTACGAGCTGATTCAAAAAAAAAAGAGCCGACACTATTGTAGAAAGCTCTACTTTAGGATCGGCTCCTTTTGTCATTGAGTTATCTGATGTATTACTAATCGCGTATCATTCCATAATTTATTCTCCATTTCCTTATCTCCACCTGGATGTACGGGCACTATTGGATTGCCTGTTCCAACATTAAAATATCCCCCTGTGGTCTCCTGATATTTTGGATCGATCATTAAACGAATAATGATATCAGCTCCCTTACGTGGATTCCCAATATGAAGTAATTTCAATACCCGTTCAAGCATAGGTGCAAACCATAACTCACGCCCCAAACCTGTTACATTAAAACCAGGATTTAATGCGTGAACAATAACTCCGGTCCCTTTGAATTGGCGAGCAAGTTCAGCGGTAAACATGATATTAAGCAGCTTAGTTTTTCCATAGATCTCTGACGAACCTCTAGCCGAAAAATCTGATGTATTTATCAAATCCTCAGGAAGCTTAAGTTCTCCATGATTGCGTGAAGCTTCAGAAGCTACATTTATAATTCTCGCACATCCCGCTGCCTTCAATGGATGCTGTAAAGTATGAGTCAATATCCATGGGGCAAAATAATTCACGGCCATCATTTCTGATAAACCTTCAGAAGTGATCCTCTGTTCAAAAGCATGAAGTCCTGCGTTATTTAATAACACGTCTATCTTCGGATATGCATCAGATATTTCTTGCCCTAAACGGCTGACATCCCTCAATAAGGATAAATCCCCGTAGAAAAAATTTATTTCGGCAGCAGGTACGCTTTCCCTTATCAATTTCTCAGTAGCTTCCGCGCGACTTTTACTCCTTGCCGTGAGAACAAGATGAGCCCCACGCGTTGCCATTTCAATGGCAACGCGTTGTCCCAACCCGCTTGTAGCTCCAGTAATTACAATAATCGGCTCTGTCATCATCTTCATTCTCCTTTACAACAAATTGTCGAAAATATATAATTGATATATGTCAACTATATGCAGATGATTGATATATGTCAACTAATTAAAAATAGGAAACTTTTTCATAAAAATCTAGGTTAGGTGGTTAAAACAATGAATGTCGAACGCAAAGATACGTTAAGAGGACAACTGGAGCTAAGTCTCGGTGAACAAATGAATGCCCTTATTAGCGCCGCGCATGCGCTTAATGTCAGAACTGCTGCCTCTTTCGATTCCTCTATACAACCTGCAGCTTTCCATATCGTCCGTTGGCTATATTCCTATGGTCCGACTAGCGCCTCTGCTTTGGCGGAAGCAACAGCTATGGATCGTAGTTCGGTCAGTCGTCTTCTCAAACAGCTTGAGAATTTAGGGTATGTTACAAGGGAAGACTCTCCTAAGGATCGTCGAGCTATCCTTCTTACGCTCACAGATCTTGGACGACAAAAAACCTATCATGCGCTGCAGGATAAGGAGTTCGTATTTTATGAGCGCATAGCGCAATGGGATAATCAGCAGCTTGAAACCTTTACCCAAATGCTTAAGGAATTCAATGGATTTTAGCCGCCTTACTGTGCTCTGAAGTTAAATTTCATTTGCATAAAACAATTAATTTTGTTAGTATAACTGACGAACGTTCGTTAATATCGAGGTGATTTTTTTGAAAAGAAAAGAAATTAAAGACATCGCTTTGAAATGTTTCACAACTCATGGGTATGAGGGAGCTTCTTTGTCTCAAATTGCTGATCAAGTCGGGATGAAAAAACAATCTCTTTATGCTCATTTCAAAGGGAAAGATGATCTTTTCCTGCAAGTATTGCAAGATGCCAAAGAGACAGAAATCTCATCGAAACTTCAATATTTGAGTAAAGTAGATACCCAAAATCCTAAAACAGATTTATTAGGATATCTGCAATTGGTCATTGATATGTTTCAAAAGAACGAGCAGTTAAAGTTTTGGCTGCGTATCTCTTTTTTTCCACCGCCCCATCTTGCTACAGCGATTGATGAAGAAGTTATCGACACGGAGAAAAAGATTCAACCCGTACTTGAGAGCAAATTCCAAGCTTGGATCGATGCCAAAGTCATTAGGGAAGATACAGCCTCCATCCCTACTCTTGCCTTCTTGGGTGTGGTAGATTCGATCATGCTAGAGCTTGTGTATGGAAATAATGAAACACGCTTAAATGAAAAATTGAATGCCTCATGGACCATATTTTGGAGAGGTATTTCACAGCTATGATTTTTACAAAGAGAGGTATTACTTCATGAAGAAACCATTGAAAGAACAAAAAACAGTCTTACTCATTCTGCTAAGTAATATATTCATTGTTTTTCTAGGTGTTGGGCTTATCGTCCCTGTTATGCCATCCTTTATGAACATTATGCATTTGTCAGGCAAAACGATGGGGTATCTTGTAGCAGCATTTGCGTTCGCTCAACTGCTCATGTCACCTCTGGCAGGGCGATGGATTGATACTTACGGCAGAAAAAAAATGATCGTTATCGGCTTAGTACTCTTCAGTGCATCGGAATTAATCTTTGGTTTAGGCACACATGTATCCGTTCTTTATATCGCCAGAATTCTTGGAGGGATTGCTGGTGCATTCATTATGCCTGCCGTCACTGCCTATGTTGCGGATATCACCTCAGTAGAGGAAAGACCTAAGGCAATGGGTTATGTTTCTGCCGCCATTAGTATCGGTTTTATTATTGGCCCAGGAATCGGAGGATTTATTACTGAACTAGGTATACGTGCTCCATTCTATTTTGCTGCTGGCTTCGCCTTAATCACTTGTATTTCGTCGATATTTATTCTGAAAGAGCCACTGTCCAAAGAGCAGCTTTTGGAAATCAGTAAACTTAAAAAAGACACCAACTTTATCAGTGATCTGAAACGCTCGTTTCATCCAGCATATATTATTGCGTTTATTATAGTGTTTGTCCTCGCCTTTGGCTTATCGGCATATGAAACTGTATTTAGTCTGTTTTCTGATCATAAATTTGGCTTCACTCCACGAGATATTGCAACCATCATTACAATAAGCTCAATCTTTGGGGTGGTTGTGCAGGTCTTTTTATTCGGTAAAATGGTAGATAAGCTCGGTGAAAAAAAGCTCATTCAACTCTGCTTAATTGCTGGAGTAGCCTTAGCGGTAGCCTCCACCATGATCAATAACTATTTAACTGTTCTGCTAGTAACCTGCTTCATCTTTCTCGCGTTTGACCTGCTTCGTCCAGCATTAACGACCTATTTATCAAAAACTGCTGAAAAAGAGCAAGGCTTTGTCGCTGGCATGAACTCAACCTATACTAGCCTTGGTAATATCATCGGACCTGCATTAGGCGGAGTATTATTTGATGTAAACATCAACTATCCGTATCTCTTTGCGGCTGTCATAATGTTTATCGGCCTTGTTATTACAATGGTATGGAAAGAAAAACAATCCGCTAAAGGATTGGTAAACTGAGGTAAGGAACAAATGCGAATAGCGAATAGTAAGAAAACAGCTCGCTCTCTATGAGACACGAGCTGCTCAGGCTGTCGAGAATGTCTCGGCAGCCTTCTTTATATCTACTCATTTACAGTCTTCACCACGTAACTTATCCCAGTACCATGGATTTCTATTTGCTTGAGGATAATTCTTTAACCTAGAATGGATTGATCACATGGAAAAAGACGTTAGGCGACGCCATACGGTAATAATAGCTGCACCAGCCTGCACCTTTGTCGGTGAAACGGTTCGTCGTGCTATACAGCAATCGTTCCTGCTCCAGCTCCTCAATCCGCTCGAGCTTGCCGTCCGCATATTCTAGCAGCCTCATGCTCGCTGTATCCAACCGGCTTATGACGCCGCCGTAACGAATATCGAGCACCTCCCAACCGAACGGTTTGAACATCGATAGCCATTGCTTCCGGTGTGCGACCCTAAGCTTTTGCACAGCCTGTGAGATTTCAGGCAAAGCGTTCTCAGCAATCCGCCTAAGCAATGCCTTGTCGCCACTATCATAAGCCCGCTTCAGCTCAAGTCCGATTTCACTCTTCTGCTTCAGCACCGCACAAAGCTTTTGCGGCACCTCGAACAAGTAATCTAGCTCTGCCTCAGCTTTTCTGCGGCTAGCAATTTCGCCTTCCGCCCATTCATAATGAGCCGCCATATCTAACCCATCAATCTGTTTGTCGAACAGCCCCAGCAGTACATCCTGATACAACAGAAACTTAGACGGATTGCTCTGCTTCTGATTATTCGGTGCAGCTCCCGGTGTCTCGTCCAAATACTTCAGCCCCATGTAAGCATCCGCTTCGATGCCGGTGCAGAACCAAACGCGCTCGGCCAGCGTCTCGTCAGTCGGCGTGGACGTTGAATAGGCATGTTCCGCATAAAACTGCAAGCCGAGCAAAGCGATGTATGGATTGCTCTCCATTCCGTCGTCCCCCCACATCGTCGCATAAACTTCGCGGATGCCTTCCTTCTTGCATACCGTCAGCGCTGCATCCGTCGCCGGCAAGGATAGCCCGTAATTGACGCCGAACGTATTGAACACCCATACCGCACCCGCAAAAATAAGATTATTACCGAGCGGCCGGTGTTTGGCGATCAATGTTTCGTAGTCCTTCTCCTCGACGTGGTTATAGTCCCAGTAAACCATATCTATGTCCTTAGGAATGCGGCTCGTCATGTCCTCTGGGATTTGCGTCTCATGGCCGTAATAATCTTCACCATTTGCTGAAGCCAGCTTCAGGAACATATCGCTCCACATCATCGGTTTTAGCCCTAAGCGTCGAGTTACCGCGAGCACCCGCTCCAGATGATCTGTCATAATATCAAAACGGCTCATATGTCCATTGCGATCCAAAAATTTACCGCGTCCAAGCTCTTCCGCTTCATCCATACCGATGTGGATTTTCCGGCTGCGGAACGGCGCGCTAATGCTGTCAATCATATTTTCGACCAGACGATCGGTCTTCTCTGCTCCAACCAGCAATGCACCTTTTGTATCTTTATATTCCTTTACCGGCTCCCATTTTAGAAACTCCTCCAAATGAGCCAGTGTCTGAATGCTCGGGAACGCTTCAATGCCGAATTGATCGGCGTAATCGTCGATTTCCTTCAACTCCGCTGCCGAGTAACGGCCGCGCATGTAGCCGAAATAAGGCTCGTCTTCTATCTCGTAAGTATCTTCTAAATAGAGCATGACGCTATTCAAGCCCATCAGCGCCATTTTGCGCAGCATAAACTTGAAGCTTTCAACGGTTAGCACTCCATTGCGCGACAAATCAAACATCGGACCTATCGCATCGAATTGTTGTTGCTCTGTAATTTGAAATTGCTCTCCGCCACTAATCTTCTGAATCAACAGTCCCAAGCCGCGAAAAAATTGATGTTTAGCGCTGTAACGAATATAAGCACTTTTACCATCATAGCCAACTTCCAGTTTTCCTGAGGACGGTTCTATCAACACAGGAATTCCGTCCTCCGACCATTCTGACTTAAGTTCGGCAAGCAGCAACTGAAGCCCTGATTGAAGCTCGCTCATTTCTCCTATAAAATGTAACTTCACTGTCAATCCCTCCACAAGAATGAAATATGTATAAAATTACACTAAAAACTCGATCAAGGGTGTTAACCTTTGACCGAGCCTGCAACCATGCCTTTCATAATCTGCTCTTGGAAGATCAAAAAGATGACGATGGTTGGTATTGCAGCAATAAACATCGCGCCCATCGTTAAGCTGTAGTCCGTTCCGAATCCGTCGGAGAAGAGCGACAAGCTGAGGGGCAGCGTCTTCAACGCTTGAGAATTGATAAAGACGAGCGCGAAGGAGAAATCATTCCAAAACCTCAAAAATGCAAGAATTGTAATCGTAGCCACGATCGGCAAGGACAATGGGAAAATGATGCGTCCGAAGATTCCCCACCAGCCATTGCCGTCGATCATCGCCGCTTCCTCTACTTCTCTCGGAATAGATACGATGTAAGCCATTCCGAGGAAGATTGCAATTGGTAATTCAAATGCCGTATAAGGCAGGATGAGTGACCAGTACGTATTCAGCATCCCGAGCTTGTTCATGAAAATAAACAATGGAACGAGTGTGCTATGAATTGGAATGAGCATGCCGAGCAAGAACAAGCCTTTTACAGCTCCGCTCAATTTGAATGGGAACCGGGCAAGCACATAAGCTGCAAGCATGCCGAGCACAATGGTCAGCAGCAGTGCTGAGAGAGTAACAATTGTGGAGTTGAGCACTGCCCGGCCCATATTTCCGAGATCCCATGCCCGGGTTATATTGTCGAACTGCCAATGCTGCGGCCAGGAATAGGGACGATTGAAAAATTCCTGATTCGACTTGAATGCACTTATTCCTAACCAGTATAGCGGATACAATGTAATTATGGCATAAAATAACAGGATGATTTTCGCAATTCCGGAAATCGGCTTACGCCACAGCGAGCCTCTCATCTTCTCCGACCGAGCGTTTATCATTGCTTGCATAGTGATTCACTCCTTCATCGGCCGGGCTAACATTAGCCGACCGCCCATTACCCGCGTCTCTTCGTGATGATATGATTTAGGCCAATGAGCACGGCGCTAATCAGAATAATCATTGTGGATACCGCAGAGCCGTAGCCGTATCGGTATACCGTAAAGGTGTTATTGTACATATATGTGGCGAGCAATTCTGTCGATTGTGCAGGTCCGCCACGCGTCATGACGATAACATGGTCGAAAGCCTTCAAACTGCCAGATATGCACAGTACGATGGTTACAACAACTGTTCCCCAAATCATCGGGAGCGTCACAAAAAATAGCTTCCTCCAGCCAATCGCCCCGTCGATCTTCGAAGCATCATCAATTTCTGAAGAAATATTTTGGAGTGCAGCGATGAAAATGATGAGATATGGCCCAATATTTGCCCAGTTTATCGGAATCGATACGGCAAACATATTGATTTTAGGATCGTCTAGCCAAGATCGAGTCCAAGATTCCAGTCCCAGCGTCTCCAATAATTGATTCAACAAACCGATTTGCGGGTGATAAATGTAACCCCAGATGAGACCGACGACGACTGTAGACAGCACCATCGGGAGAAATACGGCAGAGCGCATCAACCGATTGAACATCGTATTCTTAAGCAGGAGCAATGACAGCAGCAATGCGATCGATACTTGACCTATTACTGCCGAGACAATAAGGATCAGGTTATTTTTCAGTGCTCTCCAGAATACAGGATCCTCTAGGATCATTCGATAATTATCCAACCCGATAAGCTTGGCAGCACCGAGTCCCTTCCACTCAAAGAAACCGTAGTAAGCTGACCAAAAAATCGGGATGATCGCAAAGATGATAAAGATGAGTAGTGCAGGAAGCAGCGCCATGATGACGAAGCTTCTGCTGCGCAATGATGCAGGCATGGCGACAGCCTCCTTTACAAGCTTTTGTCTGATTACTTTTTAGTCGAACGTGCTTGTGCATCCTGCAGTTTTTTAGCTACATCCTCTGGTTTACCGCCCATCATAAGCTCTTGAAGACCGTTGTTGATCACTTCGCCTGCTTCAGCAGATAAATAGGCGTCATATACCGGTGTAATTTCAGAATTCACTGCCAATTCATAAGCTTTGAAGTAAAGCGGGCTTACTTTCGATTTATCCAGTTCTACTTTGTACATAACCATCGAGTTGCTTTCTGCGATCGCCTTTTGACCGTCCGGCCCGCTTACTGCGTAGATCAGATCAAGCGCTGCCTGCTTCTGTGCGCCTTTTGTATTTTTGTTAAGCGCGAAGCCAGCGCCTGCACCACCGGAAATCGTATTCGGTTTGCCTGCTCCACCTTCTATGCCAGGCATTGTTGTGACTTCGATAGGTGCCAACTGCTCAGGAGTTGCGGATGCTGCAAGATTCGTAAGCGACCATGCGCCGTTAATCATCATAGCTGACTTGCCTTGAATGAAGTATTGCTCTGCTTGCGTGTTGTCGATGCTGTTTGCGCCATCTTGAAACGCTTTATTGTCAACGAGCTCTTTGTACTTGCCCAAAGCGTCAATGAACACAGGATCTGTAAAAGATGCTCCATCTTGAGCTGCAGCTTTCAAGAACCATTCCGTGCCTGTCACCCGGTCAGCCAACGAACCGATAATCGTCGATTGTGCAACCCATGGCGCTTTATTGCCGAGGGCAATCGGCGTAATGCCGTTGTCGTTGAATGTTTTAATTGCAGCCATCATCTCTTCCCAAGTAGTCGGCACCTTTACACTGTGCTTCTCGAAAAGATCTTTGTTATAGTACATGAAGGAAGTTGCTGACATCCCGAGCGGCGCTGTGAAGATTTGTCCTTTTTCAAACTCATAGCGGTCGAATGCCCCTGCCAAGAAATTGTTTTTCCATTCTGGGTATTTATCCATCAACTCTGTAATCGGTTGAAGCTTGCCGGCATCATAGAACTCTTGGGATTGGCTGCCCGCATAAACGAAAAATACGTCTGGCATTTCATTTGCTGCAGCCACTGTGCTTAGGCGTTGACGGTAACCGTCAACCGGGATCGCTTGCGCGTCTACCTCAACCTCCGGATGCTCCTCTTTATACTTGTCGATCAGGTCTCTAACTGCTTTGGCACGAAGATCGTCTCCCGCGAAGTTATGCCATATTGAAATTTTCGTTTTTTCTTCAGAGCTTTTGTTACCTTCATTGCTCTGTTCCTTGTTTCCGCTATTGTTGCAAGCGGTTGCCAAAAGGGCAATCATTAAGATAATTGTCGTTATAAACACAAATCTCTTCTTCATTCATATATTCCCCCTTTAGTGATAACCCTAGTATAGATAAGACAGACGTGAAGTCGTAGGGGGGAAAATTAAGCCCTTACGGGGGATATTTTCACCTTCATCGATTCATCTTGAACGATATTGCGAAGGCGTTTCGCCACTGTAACGCTTAAACAGCTGGTTAAAATGCTTCATATCCTCGTAACCTACCCGCTTAGCGATCTCGCTCACCTTCGCCGGCGTTTCCTTCAACAAACGGCTAGCCCATTCCATTCTCGCTTCCGTTACATACTCAATATAGTTTTTACCTGTCCCCTGTTTAAACAGCTTGCTAAAATAGTTCGGATTCATATGTACGCATGCCGCTACCTGTGCCAAAGACAAGCTGTCTGCAAGATGCTCGCGTATATAGGCTACCGTTCGGTCAATAGCTTCATTCCTGCTGCCGTTTAACCGTTCATACTGCGCATGGATTGCAAGCAGCATCTGCTGCAAAGTTTCTTCTGGATTCGCAGTAAGCAGCTTTATGTCCAGCTGTTCAAGCTGTGGAAGCTTCGGCATCGATTGACCAACGGATGCTGCTGCACGCTCTAGCCAGCGGTACCCCCCAACAATCAAGGAATGTAAATACGCTTGAACGGAAGAAGGAGTCGCTTCCGCATCCTGTCTAATGCTCGCCAGTTCATCATTAATCCACTGCTGTATGACTTCTCGGCTCCCGCTTCTCAGGACGGCGGTTAGCTTATTCTCCACTTCTTCCGTACAAACAGCCCGCATTCCTTTCCGGTCTTTAATATCCTCATAGGCCAGCATTCTTGCTTCCTCTGCCAACCAGCGGTACGAGGCGGTTTGTTCGGCGGTGCGAAGTGACTCCCTCAGTTCTACCACGTTGCTGGCCCATACACCGCATGCGGCAAAAAAAGGCTGGCGATAGACGCGTTCCGCCCGCTCCATCGACGCCTTAACCAATCGCTTCGCACCCGGCTGCCCTCTGCGGAAAATAAGCAGCCATCCACATTCCCATTCCAGAATGACGCAGCCAAGTGAATCTCTAATCATCGCAGCCGCCTCATTCATTTCCCCTTCCTTCTCCTCCTTCATGGTCAGCGGAGATGCAGATGTAACTAGCCATAGCTCTAGCTTCTCCATATCCGATCCGAGCCTCAGCTCAGGATAATAGATCAACAGTTCCTCACTTTCACGCTCCGTCAGGAGATTATCCCCGCGAAGAAAGCGATCCAGCTGCTTCCAGCGGAACGCCGTTTGATGGATGGCGCCTTGATGATCAGCCTCACGTCTGCTGACGATACGCTGCTTCACGCGCATAACCGCAGTCATAATATCGCCAGGACGGCTATTTTTAAGCAAATAATCACTTATTCCTTCCCGCATCGCTTGCTGTGCATATGCAAAATCATCGAATCCAGACAATATAATAATTTCAATGTAAGGAAAATCCCGCTTAACCTCGCGAGACAATTCCAATCCCGTCATACCCGTCATCCGAATATCGGTTAAAATGATGTCAGGATACTCTAACGGAATGCGCATCAGCGCTTCCTCCCCGGAAGCAGCCGGCGCGAGCAGCTCAATGCCATTCTCTTCCCATTTAATTACCGTGCTAAGACCGGTCCTAATAATGACTTCGTCATCTACTATCAAAAGCTTCATGTGCAGATTCTCCTTCTCTCCCACAAAGATTGCAGCTTATTAGTTTTCTGATTGGAGCGGTATAATCGTAAAACTAACTTTAGTGCCGCTTCCTTCTACGCTTTCGATCCGCAAACCGGCTTCATGCCCATAATGAAGCTGTAGCCGATTATGCACGTTGCGCAATCCGTAGCTGCTGCCTGCCGAGTCATTATTCTTCAGCGGATCAATGCCCAAGTTTGTGTTTATCTTCTCTCTCAGCAGCTCCAATCTTTCCCTGCTCATGCCAACACCGTCATCCTGAACGATAAACGTTATACGCTCTCCCGCTGACATCGCTTTCACGACAATGCTCCCTTTACCTTCTCTTTTCAAAATACCATGAATCATCGCATTTTCAATTAGCGGCTGGAGCAGCAGCTTCAGCATTTTCAGATCCAGCAGCTCCGTCGGAATATCCGCCTCGTAATCAAATTTATCTGGATATCGAATGGACTGAATCTTCACATAGTGATCTACATGCAAAATTTCTTGGCTGATTGCACAATATTCCTGTCCTTTATTTAAGCTGAAACGAAGAAAATCACTCAATGAACCGACCATATCTGCGATTTTTTCTTCTCCCTTCATTAGCGCCATCCAGTGGACTGACGATAATGTATTGTATAGAAAATGCGGATTGATCTGCGCTTGAAGCGCCGACATATCCGCTTCCTTCTTCAACGCTTCGCTCAGCTTCACCTCATCGGTTAGATTAATAATTCGCGAGCTCATCCGATTATAGCTAATAATCAGTTGTCCAACCTCATCGATCGATGTGACGGGCAGCGTCGGCAGCGGCTCGTCCGGGCTGGAATTCCTAAGAAACTTCGTTAATGCAGACAAAGGTTTCGTCACCTTTTGAATAAGTACAAGGACGAACGCTATAACAAAGAGCATAGAAATGCTGACTGCAATTGCAGTTAACGTTAAAAAATACTGGTTCTGCGCTCTGTAAGCTTTTGCCGGAATGATCCCTACAAGCCTCCAGTTAACATTTGGCATCTGGTAGTACAGTACTGTACTCCGCTCCTCTGCTTCTCCGTAATCGAACGACCCCGACTTGCTCTTGAAATCAACTATTCCGGGAAAATAATCGTTCAAGCTCTTGTTAGTCGCGTACCCTTCTGGTCCAGCCAATATCCGGTTTTGTCCGTCCAACAGCAGGGCGACGCCTTCACCCTCTAGTCCAGCTTGCTTTAAATGGCTAGAGATAACCGATTGTGTCAGGCTAATTTTAAGCATGCCGATCTTGTAATATTTTGATGTGCTGCGAATCGGCCGCGACATCGTAATGACATCCTCTTTGCCGTCCGACGTAACGAAATGATGCACCGGAGACCACCACTTGGGATATTCCTCATAATAACCGGGATACTCGCTCTGAATATCGGTCCATTCTGATTCGAGGACGGATCTGAAGGAAACCGACGGCTTATTATCTTCATTCGATTCGATCATGACATTGGCGATATATGGTTTGGAAATCGATAATGTTGTAAGTAAATTAACGATCGAGGTTTGCTTTAGCAAATCATGTTCCGGTGTTTTCAAATAGCTTTGGACATCAGGGTGGCCGATAAGGAATAGGGATAGATTCTCAACATCGCTTACCATATTTTCTAAATAGGCCCCAATTTGCCGAAGCGTATTCATGCCGGAGCTCTTCGCTTTCTCCTCCGTTAAGCTTTCAGCAATATAATAGGAGAACAGTCCCAGAGACAACACCGGTACCAGTACCGAAACAATAAATAACAAGCTCAGCTTCTGCTTTAACGATTTACCCAACCAGTTTTCCATCGAATCCTCCGTTCAGATTGCCTTTATGCTCTGTAGCTAAATTGTAGCTTTCATTACATCCCAGAAGAGATGTTTGCGCTTCCATAATAACCTAAGTCGCACGTCCCGACTAGAGTCTATTGTTGACTTGATAAAGCATTTGCTGGTCTTGAGATGCGGATTATCATAACCTCCGTCTGGGAGAGAGAACTGGATCTTGCCTCAAGACAAAAAAATAGACCGCCCTCTCGTAATGGATGCGGTCTATTTCTGCCCGTAATACCTGAAAGCCTCCCCATGTTGCAAACAACAAAAAAACGGCATTTCTGCCGTTTCTTTAGGATGGACTCTCAGGGGCTCGAACCCTGGACAAATAGATTAAGAGTCTACTGCTCTACCAACTGAGCTAAGAGTCCATATGAAGTTTGGTGGAGCCAAGGGGGATCGAACCCCTGACCTCATCGCTGCCAGCGATGCGCTCTCCCAGCTGAGCTATGGCCCCAAACGTAATTTTCAGATGTATGTAATCACACATTTTAGAATCAAGTTCGGTGTATTTAAGTCATTCTGACAAAATCAAGCGCCGTAGGCGACTCCTATATAATATAAAAAATCGCCTTCGCTGTCAACACTTTTTTTAGTCATTAGACTAGCCACAACCCTACAATCTGTCCAGATCCCCAGTGCTCTTAGATAACAGACCCTTCAGTTCCTTCATAAACATGTTAATGTCCTTGAACTGACGGTATACAGACGCAAAACGAACGTATGCGACTTCATCTACTGGATAGAGCTGTTCCATAACCAGTTCACCGATCTGTTGGCTCTCCACTTCAGCTACGGCGATGCCTCGCAGGGATTTCTCTACCTCAGAGACAATCTTCTCTAGACGCTCTACAGAGACAGGCCGTTTCTCACAGGCACGTATTAAGCCCCGAAGTATTTTATCACGGCTGAATTCCTCACGGCTGCCGTCTTTTTTGATCACGATTAACGGTGTTTCCTCGATCATTTCAAAGGTTGTAAACCGTTTGCTGCAACGCTCGCATTCACGCCTGCGGCGGATGGACTTATTCTCATTTGCTGGTCGCGAGTCGAGTACTTTAGTATTTGTGTGATCGCAGTAAGGGCATTTCATAAGCTTCATCACTTCCTATTACATAATGTTTTTTTGTCCCGGTATGTTAAGCATCCGGCTTTTGAAGGGCTATTTCATTTTTTCCAGAAATCACCGTTTATTTGTTGTAATGATTATGGCAAGTCCGGCACATAATACAGTTACCAACAGAGGAGGTGAACAGCAATGAGCCAAAACAACAGCTCCAATAACCTTGTAGCTCCAAATTCCCGCGGTGCTTTGGAACAACTTAAATATGAAGTTGCCCAAGAACTCGGAATCACGCTTTCCCCAGATGGTTACCAAGGCAATAAAACTTCTTATGAAAATGGTTCGATCGGTGGTTACATCACTAAACGTCTTGTAACCCTGGCAGAACAACAATTGGCAGGTCAATACAAATAACCTGTCCACATAAGCTTACTGAAGAAGTATTAAACGATCGCAAGATCGTTTAGTACTTCTTTTTATACATAACACGGTTTTAGAATTCGTTGTAAATATCCGTGTACTGATCATAGTAATAGTTGACGCGCTGTACATAATGGCGGGTTTCACCAAACGGAATATCCTTAATCGTAGCATCCGTTCCATCCCAGATCCCCTCATCCAGCCATTTTTGAACTTTACCCGGTCCAGCATTATATGCAGCGATAACTGCTGTAGGTTTACCTTCGAATTGACGGGATAATGTTGAAAGATACCAGGTACCTAGTTCAATATTTGCTGATGGTTCATGCTTTAGCTCCTCCATAGATACATCAGGGAGCTTGGCCTTTTCAAGGGCCCATTTGGCGGTATCCGGCATAAGCTGCATTAAACCTATAGCACCTTTTTTGGATTCTCGTCCAGTTTTGAAGTTCGTTTCCACTCGGATAATTGAAGCCACTAGAAATGGGTCAATATCGTACGTAACGCTGTGCTTACGGATCTCATCTTTATAATGGATCGGATAAAACCAGGACATCCAGTTCGTACTCAGAAACAATATCGCAGTAAAACCAATGAATAACAGAAGAAGGACTCTTTTTTTACGTAACCATTTCATGATAAGCCCAGCCTGTCCCAAAGAACAGCAACCTGTTGCTCAGTGTGCGCAAGTTCGCCACTGTTGTCAATGATATAGTCCGCTTTGTTACGCTTTGCTTCAATATCCATCTGTGCATTTAAGCGTGCTTCTGCTTGTTCTAAAGAAAGTCCGTTACGTTCCATTAATCGAGCGATTTGCACTTCACGAGGCACGTAGACCACCAGTATTTCATGGAACATGTTCTCGAGTCCTGATTCGAAAAGAAGAGGGATATCCACAATTGTTAACTTCTTTGGATCTTCTTCCTCCATGCTGTTCATACGTTCTTTAATCTCCCGCCGGATTGCGGGATGCGTCAGATTGTTCAGGGCTTGCAGGGCCGCCGGGTCTTGAAATACAATGTCCCCCAGCTTGCCCCTATTCAGTGTGCCATCCGGAGAGAGGATCTCGCTTCCGAATTGTTTCACAGCCGCAGCCAGCACCTCATGACCGGGGAGCATAACCTCTCTGGCGATCACATCCGCGTCAACCAGCCTCGCTCCCTTGCTCACAAGCAGTGCGGACACCGTGCTTTTTCCGGATGCAATGCCTCCGGTTAAGCCAATAATCATGTACTCACCTCATAATAGCTTCAGTATTCCCATTGTAATTAATAATAACGCGGGTAGTGCAGCAGCATGCTTCATCCAGTAGTTCCCGGCGAATTTTAATCCAGTCTTCATGCCCAGCAATAGAAATGTACCACTAAACAGAGCAATTGTAAGTGATGTCCATATTGGATTGAAACCGAGTAGTGCTGCGCCTAGTCCGGCTCCAAAGGCATCTAGTGAGAGGGCAATTCCGAGCAGCATCGCTTCCATCGAAGAAATACTTCCGGAATCATCCATATCCGCAGATGATGGTGTACGCAAGATCTGTACAACAATCCCCAACCGCCGTAGCTCAAGGGAAAAGACAGCTGACTTTACTTGCTCAGGAGCTGTGACAGCCTGTTCTGCGACATCTTCAGTATCAACAGCTATCTCTGCCCTAGCTTCTGTGGATAGCACATTTTCTTCACGATCTACTTTACGTTCACCAGTCTGTTCCTTCTCTTTCTGCATTAGCATCTGAATGAGCGACCAACAACCCATTAGCACGAGTATAACAGCGCCAACCTCAGAAGCTGCATGTGGAGACACTACCTTAGCAAGCAGAACACCCACTTGCATAGATACACAGATAACTACCCCCGAACAAAGCGAGATAATCAGAACGGAGAGCAATGGTATTTTCATTTTACGCAGTCCATATGTAATACCAACACCAAAACCATCCAAACTCAAAGCAAAAGCTAGTAATAGCAGTGAAAAAAATGGGCTGAGCACCCGCAATCCCTCCTGTGAAGAACCGGAACACTGAACAATATACTTCAATCAGCTTCCGTTCTCTATTAAGCATTCTTCACACAGTATATGGGCGGGACAAGTAGTGGGTGCCAACCTAATTACATCTTCAGTTTTCTGACTTGCGCTGACAGCTTGGACAATAATGCGTGCCACGGCCACCTACAACTGTTTTCTCAATCATTGTTCCACAGTTGTTACACGGCTGATCTTTACGACCGTAAATCAACAGCTGTTGTTGATAAGTGCCGCTCTCACCTTGACCATTCACATATGATTTTACAGATGAACCCCCAGCGTTTACCGCTTCCGTCAGCGTGCTGACAATAGCGTGATGTAGTTGATCGAGTTGATCATCCGATAGATCCTTAGCGCTGACTTCTGGATGAATCCCTGCACGGTGTAAGGACTCATCTACATAAATATTTCCTATGCCGACGATATATTCCTGATTTAGCAGCAGCGATTTAATTTTTGTGCTTTTGCCTGATACAATCTGCTTAAATTTCTCCGGCGTAAAGGACGGCTCCAGTGGTTCCTGCCCTAGCTTATTAAGAGGAGGCAGCTGAAGGTCTTCACCAATCTGAAAAAGATGCATCGTACCAAACTGACGAACATCCGTATAACGCAGTTCCGTGCCGTCGGTAAAATGGAATATCACATGTGTATGCTTGTCCAGTGGATCATCTTTCGAAAAAAGTCCGTAACGGCCCTCCATCCGTAAATGAGATACGAGCACCAGACCGTCTAGCACGATGCGCAAAAACTTCCCTCTTCGTTCAACATTAACAATGCTATGACCTGCGAGCAGGTTGGCAAAAGCCTGAATATCATCCGGTCGCTGAATTATCCGAGCCAGCCGGACGGTTACACTCTCTATCTGCTTTCCATTAACTAAATCATTCAGTGTTCTCTTGACTGTCTCTACTTCCGGTAATTCCGGCATGATGTCTTCACCTCAACTACATTATAGCTGATATACACACCTTAAAGGGAGCCTATTTCGCTTCGTACCAATTGCTGCCAAAACTTACCTCTGCTTTAAGCGGCACAGATAACTGCAATGCTCCACCCATCACTTCCGGCAAAAGCGTCTTCATGAGCTCCATTTCATCCTCTGGTACCTCGAATACAAGCTCATCGTGCACCTGAAGCAGCATACGGCTCTTTAGCCCGCGCTCGTAAAGTGCCTTGTCCATATGCACCATCGCCAGCTTAATAATATCAGCGGCAGTTCCTTGGATAGGTGTATTCATTGCCGTACGTTCCGCAAAAGAACGTAGATTAAAGTTCTTCGCATTAATCTCAGGCAAGTAACGACGACGTTCCAGTAATGTGGTTACATAACCATGTTTCCGTGCTTCTACTACGATATCATCCATATATCGACGTACACCTTGGTATACCTCGAAATACTGCTCAATAAATTGAGCGGCTTCTTTGCGAGGAATATTCAAGTTCTGCGACAGACCATAATCACTGATTCCATACACGATCCCAAAGTTAACGGCTTTAGCAGCACGGCGCATGTTGCTATCAACCTGATCGGCGGTAACTCCAAATACATCCATCGCTGTCTTCGTGTGAATATCCATATCATGGAGAAAAGCTTCCTTCATCCGCTCATCACCAGAGATATGTGCCAATACTCGCAGTTCGATCTGCGAATAGTCCGCTGCCAAGATCGACCAGCCCGGTTCGGACGGAACGAACACCTTACGGATTTTGCGTCCTTCCTCTAGGCGGATAGGAATGTTCTGCAGGTTCGGATATTGACTGCTGAGACGTCCGGTAGCCGCAATCGTCTGCCGATAGAAGGTATGCACCTTTCCTGTTTTCGAAGATATTTCTTTAAGAAGTCCTTCTACGTATGTAGACTGGAGCTTCGCAATCGTGCGATATTGCAAAATCAAACGTACCACGTCATGATAAGGCGCTAGTTTCTCAAGCACCTCAGCATCGGTGGAATAGCCTGTCTTCGTCTTTTTAACAACAGGCAAACCTAGCTTAACGAATAAAATTTCACCCAGTTGCTTTGGTGAATTCAAATTGAACTCCGTGCCACTTAATTCGTATATTTCAGTGACCAGCTTAGAAATTTGAGCTTCGAATTCTTTACCTAGCTCTTTAAGATCCTCTTCGTTGACTGCGATTCCTTGTTTCTCCATATCCGCGAGAATACGTGATAAAGGCATTTCCAAATCTTCGAACAGTCCGGTCATCGCTGTCTCGACAAGCTCCTGTTGTTGCTTCTGAGCAATCCCGAGAACCGCAGCACTCTTACGTGCGACGTGATTCCCTAAGATTTCAAGCTCAGGAATCTTGTATTTAGCGCCTTTTCCGAATACCTCTTCATCTGGAGATAAGCGTGGTAAGCCGTATTTAGTAGCTAGATCATTTAAGTTCTGATTTGCTTCCGTCGGATCCAGCAAATAAGCCGCCAACTGTACATCATGAGCCGCACCTGCAAAAGCAATACCTTGCCAATGGAGCGCCAAATCTGCACGGTGAAGATCATAGCCGCTCTTCGGAGCCTTTTCATTTCCTAACCAATCGCGCAGCTTCGCAGCAGCTGGATTCTGCAGTAATTCAAACGGTACATAATAGTGCCGCTCCAGAGAAGATAACCCTACCCCGATTACCTCAGCACGATGCGGATTATCCCCATTGGACTCCACATGTAATGCAGAAATACTAGGCAGCGCTTCATTCAGCGTCTCCAGTTCATTTTCACTAACGATCGTAATATCAAGGGTCGCGGCCTCTACTTCTGCAGCACCTTCCTCACCATCATTAACAGGAGTGTAGGCACTTAGATCTAAGCGCTCCAAAAGTGATTTGAACTCCAATTTAGCGAGTGCAGGCCCAGCTGTATCCGCAGAAATTCCGTTAAAGACCATATCATCCCACGAATGCTCCAGAGGCACTTCACGATAGATGGTCGCCAGTTTCTTACTCATTACAGCCTCTTCTGCATGAGCCTCGAGCTTTTCTTTCATTTTGCCCTTAAGCTCACCTGTTCCCGCTAATACACCTTCAACCGATCCGAATTGATGCAACAGCTTGAGTGCAGTTTTTTCACCCACACCGGGAACTCCCGGAATGTTATCACTCGCATCGCCCATCAGTCCTTTAAGGTCTATGATCTGCTCTGGGGTTAGGTCATATTTCTCACGAATTTGTTCCGGTCCATAAAGCTCAACCTCAGTGACTCCTTTACGGATTAGCGCAACAGTCGTGTGTTCAGAAGCTAATTGGAGCATATCCTTATCTCCCGACACGATCATAACCTGACGGCCTGCTTCATCGGCTTGGCGAGAAATGGTACCAATAATATCATCGGCCTCATAATTGCCAATTTCAAACTGCGGTACCCCTAGATTAGTGAGCAATTCTTTCAATAGCGGGAACTGCTCGGAGAGCTCCGGAGGTGTCTTTTGCCGACCGCCTTTATAATCCTCATAACCTTCATGCCGGAATGTGACTTTCCCTGCATCAAATGCAACAATCATATGTGTCGGCTTATGTTCTTCAATTAAACGGAGCAGCATCGTTGTGAAACCGTACACCGCGTTCGTCTGTTGCCCTGCTGTATTCGTTAACGGGGGCATCGCGAAGAAAGCGCGGTAAATAATGTTATTTCCATCTATAAGTATCAACTTGTCCATAGTGCACCTCGCCTTTATCATGCTTACTCCTTACATCTTAACATATGGCCTGTCTAAGTAGAAACGCCTATACAACAAGTAGCCGTCCTAATATAAGGACGGCTACTTAATTTACCTAAAAAACACAAAAGATGTGATGGTGCAAGTAATGGAGGAGAGGTTTGGAACTGTAGGAGCAGCGGCCGAAAGTCCAAGCATTCTCCGCAGTTACGACAAGTACCAAACATCTTTTGAATCAAAGCTATTCATTCAAATCTGGACGACTACCGGTAACCAAGTAAACTACACTTTCACCAATGTTAGTAGCATGATCGCCAATCCGTTCGATATAACGGCCTACCAGCGTCAATAACATAGCTTGGGATACTGTCTCCGGCTTTGTTACCATATAAGAATACAACTCATTAATCATCGAACCATACAATTGATCGACCTGATCATCATCCTGTGCCATTTTATAAGCCAGATCAGTGTTCTCATCCAGATAGGACTGGATTGCCTCATCGATCATAATTGTCACGATTTCAGCCATACGAGGAATGTCAACAAGTGGCTTAATCAGCGTTTGTCCTTGAAGACGCATGGTTGCTTTTGCTACATCAAGCGCCAGATCACCCATACGTTCCAAATCGCTTGATATTTTGAAGGCAACGATAATGCGTCGCAAATCCTTGGCTACAGGCTGCTGAGTAATAATTAAGCGTGAGCCAATTTCCATGATTTTATCTTCCATGGCATTTAACTGTAGATCCGCCTCAACGACTTCCTGTGCGAGCGCTGTATCAAGATTTTGTAATGCATTAATTGCACCTTCAAGAGCATCTTTAACATGCTCACCCATCTGCTGCAGCAGACTGCGCAGCTCTTCTAAGTCTTTATCAAATTCTTTTCTGCGAATCATAATAAGAGCGATCCTCCTCATTAACGTATGGTCAGCTTGCCATTTCCAGGGACGAACACCCTTTTAAATCTGATCAGCCGAAACGTCCGGAAATATAATCTTCAGTACGGGAATCTTTAGGGGTCGAGAAAAGAACCTCTGTGTCCGCCGCCTCTACGATTACACCATTCAAGAAAAACACGGTTCGACCTGAAACACGTGCCGCTTGATGCATGTTATGAGTAACCATAACAATTGTATACTCACTTCTTAGTTCCTGAACAAGCTCTTCAATCTTGAGTGTGGATACAGGATCGAGCGCAGAGGTTGCCTCATCCATTAGCAAAATATCAGGCTGTACCGCTAGCGCTCTAGCAATACACAGCCGTTGCTGCTGTCCACCGGACAAGCTAAGGGCAGATTTCTTCAGAAAATCTTTCACTTCCTCCCATAGAGCGGAGTGACGCAAGCTTTTTTCTACGATCTCATCCAGCTCACTTTTGGAGCGGATGCCGTGTAGACGGGGACCGTAAGCTACGTTGTCGTAAATCGATTTTGGAAAAGGATTCGGCTGTTGAAACACCATACCGACCTGCTTACGCAGGCTTTCCACCTCTACCTCATCACTATAAATATTTTTGCCACCGATGTTTACAGTTCCTTCTATACGTGTGCCAGGAATCATATCATTCATACGATTCAATGTGCGAAGCAACGTGGATTTGCCGCAACCGGAAGGTCCAATAAAAGCGGTAACCTGTTTCTCCGGAATTTGCAGATTCACATTCTTCAGTGCGTGGAACGACTCATAGTAGAGATCAAGATTCTCTATGTCAATGATGGATTTCATTAGTGTTTACGTCTCCTTCTCATCATCTTCGATCTCCATGATAAGCTTTTAGTGTAAATACAGTTGGAGAGAAATGTTAACGCAATGTAAAATCAGTGAGATGAATGGATTCACATCACAGTATTTCCCCAGAAGCTAACTAGTACTCCAAACTATTCTTATTTATGAAATGTATAGAAAAAATAGAACTCCAGTCATCCTAAATGACCGGAGCTCTCTTTTTATTAACAACCAGTTTATAGCCTACGCCTCGAATCGAATCAATATGAACCGATTCTGGATCTAGCTCAAGCTTTTTACGGAGTGAACTCACGTGTACGTCCACTGTACGCTGTCCACCAATGTAATCAAAGCCCCATACAGCATTCATGAGATCATCTCTCGTCAACACAACCCCTGGCTTACGCGCCAAATATAACAGTACTTCGAACTCTTTAGGCCGCAAGTTAATACTATGCCCACCGAGGGAGACTTCATATCTCTCAGGGTATATCTCTAATTGACCTAAAATAATGGTAGAAGCAGAGATAGGTGTTTCTGTCGGTGCTTCTTCAGCAAGTCCAGAAATCCGCCGAAGGACAGCACTTACTCTTGCAAGTAGTTCGGAGACGCCGAATGGTTTGGTGATATAATCATCAGCACCTGATTTCAACCCTCTAACTACATCTTCTTCCGCATTTTTGGCGGTCAATACAATAATAGGTGTACGGATACCTTGTCCACGCAATTTATCAAGGATGTCAATGCCATTCATACCTGGCAACATCAGATCTAATACGATCAAGTCAAAAGGTTCCCTCGTCGCACGATCATATCCTGCCGTACCATGATCCTCTACTGTCACCTCGTAACCTTCCTGCGTTAAGTTATAGGACAGCAGCCGGGCCAATGTCGGTTCGTCTTCAATGACAAGCAATCGTTGAGCCATAGGTTCCCCCGTCTTCCATATAGTTTGATTTTTACAAAACAACAACAAAACAATCATATCACCATAATGTTAACTTGGTGTAAAATCGAAAGGTGAATTTACAGAAATCTAATCCACCTTTTCTTCCTGCAAGAGCGGCAACTCAATAATAAATGAGCTTCCGATCCCCAAATCACTTTTTACCGAAATCACACCATGGTGCATATCTACCAAGTGCTTCACAATAGACAGCCCCAGTCCAGTTCCGCCGGAGCTTCTGGATCTTGCCTTATCCACCCGATAAAACCGTTCAAAAATACGCGGCAGATCCTTTTTGGGAATGCCCATCCCGGTATCGGTAACGGTAAATTGAACATTCTCAGAACCATCTGGCTTCAGTATATTCTTAACATAGACTTTTACGCTACCCCCTTCATGCGTGTAATTAATCGCATTGGAGAGTAAATTCATAAAAATTTGACGCAGTTTATCCTCGTCTGCCTCAATGAACAGCTCCTCAGGAACCTCAACATTAAGACTAATATTCTTCTTCTCGGCCACTTTGCTGATGGTTCCTAGCACAGAATCAAAAAATTCAATGATATGAACAGGTGAACAATCGAGCTGTACACGTTTTGATTCGATTTTAGATAATTCTAAAATATCTCCTATTAATCGATTTAAACGTTCGTTCTCATCATAAATAATTTGTAAAAAGGAACGGGCTGTCTTCTCATCCTTAACCCCACCACCCAGCAAGGTCTCGGCAAAACCTTTAACAGCAGCAACCGGCGTCTTCAATTCATGGGATACGTTAGCGACGAATTCACTCCGCATCCGCTCAAGTCGACGTATCTCTGTTACCTCTTGCAGAAGGAAGAGCATCCCTCTGTAGGACCCATCCTGGATCATTGGTACTGCGTCCATACGTATAATTCGTTCTCTCGGATTGTAAATACTTCGTTCTTCATGAAGCGGTTCTTTACTCGATACCCCTTCTTCAAGCAGACGAGTCAGTTCATAATGACGCTTTAGCTCTTTGTACGAATGTCCCGCCATTTCACTGTTGCTAACATCCAGCATGTGCTCCGAAGCCCGGTTTAGCAGGGCAATTTCTTCGTCCGCATTGATCATTATGATGCCGCCAGTCATATTGTCCAGTACGCTTTGCAGCAGATCTTCATTATCACGAATGGTCTTAAGCTGAGCCTGAAGACTGTCAGCCATGGCATTAATCGCTGTTGCCAGCTGCCCAACCTCATCTTTGCGCTTCAAGTGGACTCTTGCATCATAATCAAGATCTGTTATACGCCTTGCGACTCTCGTAATTTGTTCAAGCGGTGAAGTCATGCTCGATGCCACTTTATAGCTAACAATAGTTGCTAACAGGAATAAAACAACTAGACCCCCAGCCATTATCATCCAAGCACGATTAAGCCCTTCCGTTACTGCATCAAGTCCCATCGAGACCCGAATGTATCCGTCAAAACCCTGATCCGAGGTTACCCGCTCAGCTACATAAAGCATCTCGCGATCCAAAGTTTCGCTGTAACGAATGGCTCGCCCAGTCCCCTCTTTTGCCGCAACAATCTCCTCTTCACGATCAGAGTGATTGTCCATCTCCAGCGGATTTTTCTCTGAATCCCCTAAAACTTTACCTGACTTACTAATAAAAGTAATCCGGGAATCTAGAAGCTTGGCGATATGCTCAGCCTGCTCCGTATAATACGAAATTGCATTAGAGCCGTCCATATCTACAAATTCCAAAGTACCAGCGAGTAGATTTATTTCCCGGGACATGTTCTCTTCGAGAGCAGCTATATGGGAGCTCTTAAACAGATGAGCCATCGTAAATCCAGTGCCAATCATGGAAATGCCGATTAAGGCCATAAGTATAAACGTAAGACGCGCGCGAAACGGTTTCATCTAAAGTGTGCCTCTCCCTTTATCGTTGTATCTTTTATCCTAACTTCATTTTCATCAAAAAACCAGTGCTACTATTTTCGTGAAACAAATCCCCACTATAATAGATTATATAAAAATAACAGCCCAGTTTGATCATCTCTGGACTGTTACTTTGTATTACTTTTGTAAAAAATCGTGTTATCATTCTATGCAGGTTGCAAGAAACCACTGATTGCCCTGAATATCTCTAATCCCCGCTCCTCTTTCTCCATAAGACTTGTCCAGAGGTTCTTCAATGATAGATGCCCCGGCGTCCAAGCACTTACGAAAGGTCTCATCCACATTTCTTACATAGAGATGAATCGCGAGCTGTACTGGTGAATATTTCTCGTTAGCTTCAGAAACCTCTATGATTGAATCCCCAATTCTCAGCTCGGCATGTCTAATCTTTCCTTCATCATTCCGCAGCATATCATTAATTCTAGCATCAAAGCAGTTCACAACAAACTCAATCAATCGATCTGCACCTTCGACGATAAAATACGGGGTAACATTCAGAAGACCATTTCTAATATAATGCGGTACCATTCATCTACCTCCTTTAGACAAGCTCGGTATTAAAGGTCATCCTCTTTACACCTTAATTACCGAGCTGTAAATCATCTTATTTAAACACAGGCTCTTTGAACTGGGTCAGCTTGGCTGCGGAATCTTTCTCTACATCTGCGTGCAGACTGTTGCCATGGGCATCCATCGTTACTATAGCAGCGAAGCCCTCCACATCCAAATGCCACATCGCCTCAGGAATACCAAATTCCATGAAATCAACCGCATTTACTTTCTTGATGCATTCCGCATAATACTGTGCGGCGCCACCAATTGCATTGAGATATACGCCCCCATGCTCCTGAAGGGCTTTTAATGTTTTTGGACCCATTCCACCTTTTCCGATGACGGCACGAATTCCAAATTTTTTGATAATATCGCCTTGATAAGGCTCTTCACGAATACTAGTAGTCGGACCCGCTGCTTTAACATGCCAGCCTTCCTCGTCCTTCATCATTACAGGACCACAGTGATAGATCACGGCACCGTCCAAATCCACCGGAGCGTCATGATCCATTAGATATTTATGCAGTGCGTCACGGCCCGTATGCATTTCACCGGATAAAATGACTACATCCCCAACTCGTAAACTCCGGATATCCTCTTCACTAATCGGTGTGGTCAGACGTACTTCGCGAGATTCAGTAGCTGCATTGTTGTCTCCTGTATCTGGGACTTCTGATTCGGATGCCTGATCCCTTCCATCCTCCACCGAGATCCCTGTTCCGCTCTCATATAGCCACTCCTCAATATTGCCGGTCGATGGATCAACCAGTACGCCTTGGCGACGGAACGCCCAGCAGTTATACGCAACAGATACGAAAAAGCTGGCTGGCAGACGATTCATAACGCCGACCTTACAACCAAGCAGCGATACTTCTCCACCAAAGCCCATTGTTCCTATGCCCAGCTTATTGGCATTCTCCATGATGTAATCTTCCAGTTTACTTAGATCCTCTATCGGATTAACATCCTCCACTTTACGGAACAACTGCTTCTTAGCCAGCTCATACCCTGTCGTGCGGTCGCCGCCGATCCCAACGCCAATAAAACCAGCACTACAGCCTTGCCCTTGTGCCTGATAAACGGCATGAAGAATGCATTTGCGGATTCCGTCCAGATCTCGACCTGCTTTGCCCAATCCTTCTAATTCTGCCGGAAGGCTGTACTGGATATTCTTATTCTCACAGCCTCCACCTTTTAAAATAAGTCTAACGTCTATTTTATCTTCTTCCCACTGCTCGAAATGAATAACTGGTGTTCCTGCCCCCAAATTATCTCCGCTGTTCTCACCTGTTAGTGAATCTACGGAATTAGGACGAAGCTTGCCGTTCTTGGTCGCCCGTACGATGGCGTTATGAATATCTTTTTTCATCTCAATCTGATTGATTCCTACAGGTGTGTGAATGATAAATGTAGGCATCCCCGTATCCTGACAGATAGGAGACACTTGTGCCTCAGCCATTCCGATATTTTGAGCAATCGTAGTTAAAGCAAGACCTGACCGGGTAGCTCTGTCCTCTAGCGCGCGTCCCTTGGCGACCGCCCGGCGTACATCACCCGGCAAGTTCGTGGACGTTTCTACAATTAGATTATAAACGCTGTCTTCAAAATGCTGCATATTCATTCAAGCTCCTCTCAGCAGATCCAGATTATCTAAAGTCTGATACAATTAATATAATAATATCATACCTAGCACCGCATGAAAGGGGTTACTTTAAAATTGAACTACCATTTTTCCGCCTATTTATATCGGCTTCAATATATTCAGCGTTGGAGCCTAATGCGAAGCACCGCACCGGAGAACGTTGCTGAGCATTCTTTTCATGTTGCCCTGCTCACACATATGCTCTGTTCCATTGGTAATGTTCATTATGGGCGTTCATTAAACGCCGAAAGAGCAGCAACTATGGCCCTGTTTCATGATGCCAGCGAAGTGTTCACTGGTGACATTGCCACGCCAGTGAAATACAATAACCCTCGTCTACTTACTAGCTTTCGCGAAATGGAAAGAGTTGCTTCGGAACGCTTAACCGGTATGATTCCTTCCGAGCTTCAGGGCATTTACAAGCAACTGATGCAGCCAGAAGATAGTACTCCCGATTCGGAGGACGTCCTGCTGCATAGCTACGTTAAAGCAGCCGATAGGCTGGATGCCTACTTGAAATGTGTATGGGAGGTTGCTGCGGGCAACCGTGAATTTGCAGCGGCGAAAGAGCAAACAGCTGCGAAGCTGCGCGGGCTCGGACTACAGGAAGTAGATTACTTCCTGACTCATATGGCTCCGAGCTTTGAAATGTCGCTGGATGAGCTCTCTGCCGGAAACTAAACCCCAAGATCAATACAAAAAAGCTCTAGTTCAGCTAATCCTGAATTAGAGCATTTTATATATAGATCTTAGTTAAGCTGTAACCTCTACCCGTTTACAACCTCGCCACCATTTACATGAATAACCTGTCCAGTCACATAGCTAGAATCATCGGAGGCTAGGTATACATATGCCGGAGCCAGCTCCTCTGGCTGTCCCGGACGCTTCATAGGCTGTGTACCCCCGAACTCGCTAACCTGCTTCGCATCAAAGGTAGACGGGATAAGCGGTGTCCAAATTGGACCCGGAGCAACACCATTTACTCGAATGCCTTGCTCCGCCAGATTCGTAGATAAGGAACGTGTGAAGCTCAGAATCGCTCCTTTTGTTGAAGAATAGTCCAGCAATTGTGGGCTACCGCGATAAGCGGTAATCGAAGTCGTATTGATGATAGCAGATCCTGCTTTTAGATGAGGCATAGCCGCTTTGGTCAAATAAAACATCGCAAATATGTTCGTACGGAATGTACGCTCTAGCTGCTCGGAAGTAATATCTTCAATCTTAGCTTGCGGATGCTGCTCCGCCGCGTTATTGATGAGAATATCCAGTTTACCGAGGCCCTCTACCGTATGTTTAATTAGATCCTTACAGAAGGATTCCACACCAATATCTCCGGGAATTAGAATACATTTGCGACCTTCCTGCTCCACCTGACGTTTCGTTTCCTCTGCATCAGAGTGCTCATTCAGATATGAAATCACTACATCAGCGCCTTCTTTAGCAAAAAGAACAGCAACAGCCCGTCCGATTCCACTGTCTCCTCCAGTGATAAGCGCCGCCTTACCCTCCAGCTTACCTGCTGCTTTATAATTAGCCGGCTCATATTTCGGCAACGGCTTCATTTCGCTTTCAATTCCTGGCTGATGATGCTGCTCTTGCGGGGGTAAGGTTTTGGTAGCTTGCTTATTGTTTGACATAATCCCTATCTCCTCTCGTTAGCCACTGATAGTTAACTGATTGTCTTAGGATGGCTCAAGTATTAATGTTTATACGTACTTGCCCAATTTCTCAAACCACTTTTCGATAAGTTCTTACCACGCTGCAGATAGAATCAAACAATCTGAAGTTCATTTGAACACAAAAAAACCCACTCTCCATTACGGGAGCGGGCTCATCGTGATTCAGATTAAATGATGTCGTTAAAAACCATAAAGAATACCATGAGCAGCAATGACACTGACAGCAGCGCACTAAGTGTACGCAATTTGCCTGTTTCTGCTTTAACATCGCGGTTCTCACGAATTCCAGCAGCCGCAAGGCGCAGTGGCTTGCTCATAATACCGCCAAGTGCAAACATAGCTAGTAGCAATACAACAATAATAATCATCCATGCTACAGAATACTCACCCTTGGTCATCATATAACCACCAGTAAGTAGTTGGATTACCAAACCGTACTGTGCAAAGCGGTTAAATCCAGTAACTGCACTTAGTGTACCTTCTTTTGCTGCAGGCGACAATTTTTCAGCACGACCGATGATGAAAGGCAATACAAGGTAAAATCCTAGTGCCAGTGTCCCGATCATATGTAAGAAAAACAAAACATTCCAATCCATATCATATCTCCTCCAATTTAACTGTGATAATAGTTACATCTAATTATACCCATAATAATAGAATAAGAAAAGTAACATAGGTGATCATTCTTTGAAGTTGTTGATAATAAAAGAGAGAGTCCTTAAGCCGTTTCACGACCTTTGGGACCCTCCCCTTACTTCTACACAAATTTACACAGAGAATATAGCTGTTACGTCGCGTACGGATTCAGCGGACTTATCCAAAGCCGCTCTCTCCTCAGCCGTAAGCTCCAGTTCAAAAATCTTCTCAATCCCTTCCGCACCAAGAAGAGCTGGAACACCCAGAAACAGATTGTCATAACCATATTCGCCTTCAAGCATGGCAATAACCGGAATGATTCGTTTCTTATCCTTTAAGATAGCTTCCGTCATTTGAACCAAAGAGGCTGCAGGCGCATAATACGCACTACCGTTTCCTAGAAGGTCAACGATTTCTCCGCCACCCACACGTGTTCGTTTCACAATCTCCTCGATACGATTCGCAGGAATCAATGTATCAATTGGAATGCCTCCGACACTAGAATAACGTACGAGCGGTACCATATCATTACCGTGTCCGCCTATTACGAAACCTCGTACATCTTCAACGGATACGTTCAACTCTTGTGCAATAAAAGTGCAATAACGGGCTGTATCCAGCACGCCGGATTGTCCAATAACGCGATTCTTCGGAAAGCCAAGCGCTTTAAATGCAGCATAAGTCATTGCATCTACAGGATTACTCAAAATAATCACGATAGATTCAGGCGCTACTTGTCTTATGTTCTCGCATACCGACCTAACAATTTCTGCATTGATATTCACAAGATCGTCGCGGCTCATCCCAGGTTTACGGGCAATCCCTGCAGTGATAATTACAATATCAGAATCTACAGCATCTTCATAACTTGAGGTCCCGGTAATATGACTGTCGAATCTCTGCACAGGACCTGCTTCTTGCATGTCCAGCGCCTTACCCTTGGTTGGGTTCTCCATTTGCGGAATATCGAGCAGCACAACGTCACCAAGTTCTTTTTGGGCTAACATAAGAGCTGTAGTAGCGCCGGTAAAACCGGCGCCTACCACTGTAATTTTATAACGCTTGATTGCCACAGATTCGCCTCCTAGAAATGATAAAGGTAAGGCTAATATGATCTGGAAAATCTAACTTATAGGTGGTTAATAATTTCGTCTGCAAATGCGGAGCATTTCAGCTCAGTTGCACCTTCCATCAGACGAGCAAAGTCATAAGTAACGGTCTTATTGTTAATAGCCGTTTCCATCCCTTTATAAATCAGGTCCGCTGCTTCCTGCCAGCCCAAGTGCTCCAAGAGCATTACGCCGGACAGAATAACAGAACCAGGATTCACAACGTCTTTGTCAGCATATTTAGGAGCTGTACCATGGGTAGCTTCAAAGATAGCGTGGCCAGTAATATAGTTAATGTTCGCTCCAGGAGCGATTCCGATGCCGCCGATTTGTGCAGCAAGTGCGTCGGACAGGTAATCCCCGTTCAAGTTCAACGTAGCTATAACATCGAAATCCGTTGGACGAGTCAGAACTTGTTGCAGTGCGATATCCGCAATAGCATCCTTGATAATGATTTTGCCAGCAGCTTCAGCATCCTTCTGAGCAGCATTAGCGGCAGCCTCACCATCACGTTCCTTAATCACATCATATTGACTCCAAGTGAAGACCTTATCTCCGAACTCTTGCTCAGCCACTTCATAACCCCAGTTTTTAAAGGCTCCTTCAGTGAACTTCATGATGTTTCCTTTGTGAACAAGCGTTACGCTCTTACGTCCATGCTTGATCGCATATTCAATTGCAGCACGCACCAAACGCTTCGAGCCTTCGGAGGATACCGGTTTGATACCAATACCAGAAGTTTCAGGGAAACGGATTTTGTTAACACCCATCTCTTTTTGCAGGAATTCGATAACTTTCTTCACTTCTGCAGAGCCTTCTTGATATTCAATCCCTGCATAAATATCTTCCGTATTCTCACGGAAAATAACCATATCCACCAGCTCAGGACGTTTAACAGGAGAAGGAACGCCTTGGAAGTAACGAACTGGACGCAGACATACGTACAAATCCAATTCTTGACGCAAAGCTACATTCAATGAACGAATACCGCCTCCGATTGGAGTAGTAAGTGGGCCCTTGATCGCTACAAAATATTCGCGGATTGCTTCCAACGTATCATTTGGCAGCCATTCACCATATGTATTGAAAGCTTTTTCGCCAGCAAATACTTCGTACCAAGCGATTTGTTTAGTGCCACCATAAGCTTTAGTTACCGCTGCATCAAGTACGCGCTTGGAAGCTTTCCAAATATCTCGACCTGTACCGTCACCCTCGATAAATGGAATGATTGGATGATTAGGAACTTGTAGTTTTCCTTCTTTAATCGTGATTTGTTCGCCTTCTGTAGGTAGATCGAATTTTTCTAGTTTCAACATTTGAGTGTATTCCTCCTAAAGTTTTGTGGGATTTAAATAGCATTGACAAGCATCGAACAAAACTCTCATCATCATTAAATCAAAAATTTAAAACACTATTGCTAGGGTTCATTCTACTAAACATTAGGAGCAGCCTGCAAGGCTGCCCTTCTATCTTTCGTCCACTGGAACGTATTTCTGTTCAATCATACCTGTGTATTCTGCACGTGGCCGAATAATCCGGTTATCCGTATATTGCTCCAGAATATGTGCAGTCCAGCCTGAAGTCCGGCTAATTGCAAAGATAGGAGTGAACAGCTCACGTTCAATACCCAACTGTGTATAAACTGACGCCGAATAGAAATCAACATTCGGTTTAAGTCCCTTTTGGCCGGTAATCAATTCCTCAATATTTACGGACATATCGTACAGCGTAGTATCATTCTTCATCGTGCCAAGCTCCAAAGACATTTTCATCAAATGCTTTGCACGTGGATCACCATTCTTATATACTCGATGACCGAAGCCCATGATCTTCTCACGGTTATCCAGCTTCTTACGGATATAAGGTTCAACCGCTTCCAAACTTCCGATCTCCTCTAGCATCTTCATAACGGCTTCATTCGCCCCACCGTGAAGCGGGCCTTTGAGCGCACCAATAGCGGAGGTAACCCCAGAATAAATATCCGATAATGTCGCAACCGTAACCCTGCCTGCAAAAGTCGAAGCATTCAGCTCATGATCCGCATGAAGAACAAGTGCGGTATCAAGTGCTTTGACAGATACGCTGTCCGGCTCTTTTCCCCATAGCATATACAGGAAGTTCTCAGCAATAGAAACGCCTTCTTTCGGAGCCACTGGTTCAAGCCCTTTGCGAATTCGCGACAGTGCCGCCACAATTGTCGGGAGTTGTGCCTGCAGTTTTACCGCCTTAATCTCGTTCGCTTCTCTGCTCATATCGTCAGCCGCTTCATCATAGAGAGCCAGGCTTGATACAGCCGACCGCAACGCTGCCATGGTGTTGGCGTCTTTTGGATAGAGCTTCATTTGCTCGATTACCTGCTCAGGAATCTGAGCAAAAGCACTGAGATCCCGCTTGAGCGCTTCCAGCTCTGGCGCCGTCGGCAGACTGCCGAACCACAACAAATAAGCTGTTTCTTCGAAGGTAGCATGTTCTGCAAGTTCATCAATATCATAACCGCGGTAAGTGAGTACACCATCCACAATAGAGCTAATGGATGAAGTTGTTGCAACGATACCTTCCAAGCCTTTGGTAGCTGTCATAGCATATCTCTCCTTTGCCAACAAGGTATAAAAACAATCTTCACTTCAATGAAAACATTTCCAATTTAAAGCATTATAAAATCTAAAAAGTGCGTAAAAAAACATTTCTGTCAGGAATGCTGCATGACCAACATACTCGTATCTTTATTCATCATACTGGATTTTGTCGGTTATGTGAACAATGTGGAAGCTTTGCAGTGCATCAAATGATTTTATCAGAGAGATAGAAAAAAACTTCTAAACCCCTGATTCAATTTTGCCATTTCAGTTTAGAGATTCCAGCCCATTCTAATATTTATCCCACATTCTAGTCTTTAAATAGGTTCTATGAATATATATGAAGACGAGCTCTTATTCCCCTGTATGTGCAGGAATGAAGAAGGTGTGGTCTCAGTATGGATCGTTTGGTATTAAAAAGGCTGCTGCGCGGCCTGTGGGTCGTCCTGGCTACTTCCATCCTCCTGCTGGCAATCTATCTATTGCTTCCGCTGTTATACCCGTTGCTGCTCGCTTGGCTGCTCGCCTATATCATGCATCCATTAGTGCTTATTCTGAAAGGCTTCAAATTACCAGGCTGGTTGGCGGTATCGCTCGCTCTGTTATTTTACATAGGTGGAATCGCACTGGTCCTGACCGCGATGATTACAAGACTCGTTAAAGAATTAATCGTCCTGCTTCAGACCTTTAATCTCCACACCGACCAATGGAAAGATCTCCTGATGTCCTTAGGCCAGAATGCAAGCTTACAGAATATCATCAACCAAATTAATCAATTCTACCGCGACAATCCTGACTATCATGCTACGATTGACAGCAATATCAGCAGAACAACGGAAACCGTAGGATACGCAGTCACTCAAGTGGTCACGGGATTTTTTAATGTGATTTTGAAACTGATCTCCGCACTTCCCAGTATGGGTACAATTCTTATCGTGGTTGTCCTTGCTGCCTTTTTCATTAGTACAAGTTGGGAGCGTCATAATGAGAAATTCACAAGCTGGCTGCCAACAGCATTCCTAAAGCCTGTCTCTGATATCTGGAGAGATTTACGCAGAGCGCTTTCCGGTTATCTCCGCGCTCAGGTTATCCTGATCTCCATCACAGCGATCATTGTTGTGATCGGGCTGTTGCTGCTGGGTGTGAAGTCCGCGTTTGCTATCGGCTTAATGATTGGCTTTGTGGATCTGCTGCCTTATCTCGGTGTGGGAATTGTGATGCTGCCTTGGGCGCTGTATTCTTATATGACGGACAATCTGGCACTGGGTATCGGACTCTCCATACTCTATGCCGTTATCCTTATTACCCGGCAGGTGCTTGAGCCAAAAGTGCTCGCGAGCAGCATTGGACTTGATCCCCTTGCCATGTTGATTGGCATGTTCGCCGGCCTGCAATTATTCGGTATGCTAGGGCTAATCATCGGACCTGTTGTTCTTGTTATCCTCGTTGCCTTTAACCGTGCCGGCGTATTCCGAGCTTTACACAGCTACATTGTTAGCGGCCGATTAAGATAGGAATCCATAATTATCGCTTCGCAAAATAGCAAACAGAGCGGACCCTTCATCAATGACAGGGGTCCGCTCTGTTATTGTTGTGAACAGGATTCTAACGACGGTAAAAGGTGAAGGTGCCATTCTTCATCTTCTTTTCAATCCACTTCAGCAAAAATATACGGTACAAAGGTCGAGTCAATGGAAAAACTAGCGTGAACCCGACAATATCGGTTACGAAGCCCGGCAATATCAGCAGCAATCCTCCAAAAAAAATACATAAGCCGTCCAGCATCGTCCGACCAGGAACACGGCCCTCCTGCATATGTGTTTTGCTATCCTGAAGCACCTTCTTACCTTCAAAACGCATCATTAGCAGGCCGATTACCGAAGTGGTCAGCATAAGCAGCAGTGTTTTGAATGCTCCAAGTTGATCTGCTACGTAGATAAAACCGAATAATTCCACAGCAGGAATAATAAATAGTCCAGCCCATAACCATTTGCTTCTAATCATACTGAACTCCCTTCTTCCCGCAGCGCCTCTTTTATTGCGTGAAAGAGATCTGGAAGGGCTCTATCCAGCCTGGCAGGCCTCCATTCCCGGTTCACCCAAACATGACTTGTCGTGCCGGTAACTAACAGCTCCCCAGGTGGATCCATCGACCGCAACTCCCCTAGAGTAGCTACTAAATCTTCTGAATTTCTACCTTCTTCTTCCGAAAGTCTCCGCACTTGATACTCAAATACGACTCTTAGCGCTGAGAAAGTAATCATTCGCGCATACACGGTGATAAGATCATCATATCGCGCCGGACTTTTAAATTGCAAATCTGCTGAAGTGACAGGAAGTAAGACACCTTGTTTCTCAAGTTCACGATAAGTAAAACCAACCTGACGAAACATCTCCGTACGACCAGACTCAAACCAGTTCAAATAATTCGCATGATACACGACACCCATCTGATCACTTTCCTGATAGCGAACACGCAGGGTCGACTTATACCATCGGCTGGGCAAGCCAGCTCGTTCTAATTCCATCTATAAATACTCCTTTCAGCATAGCAACAGGGAAGCGTTTAAGCCTGGGCCCTGCCTGAAGATAGCGTCGTCGATAATTTGCGCCGAGAGCTTCTGGCAACATAGAACAGCAGCATTGCTCCTGCGATAGAGCTCAACATACAAGACAGATTCATCACTTCTACCCCGCCTTGATTGAGCAAGAATCCATTCAGTAAATTACCGACTATGCCAGAAAAACCTGCGAACACCATATTAAATACACTTTGGCCAGTGGCCTGCATCTCGTTAGACATGATCTGAGATACATATTCAACTGCTGCAATATAAAAGAACCCAAATGAAAGACCATGCAGCACTTGCACTCCGATCATTACCGATGGATAAGGAAAAGCAACCTGAATACCCCACCGCAAAACATAAATAAGGGCTCCAAGGAGTAAGGTCCGCTCACGACCTAACCTCTTAATCACCTTAGATGCAAACAGCATGGAAGGCACATTCGTCACCGATGCGAGAAAGAGCGCAATCCCTGCATAGCGCGTAGACCCTCCAACCGATTGAAAAGCAATTACGAAATATGTACCAAATGCAGTCATCGTCTGGTTCACAAGAAAGCTGCCACCCAAAAACGCAAGGAAAACCCGATTCCCCAGCAGTTGTCTTACCCCCTGAGTAAACGATTGCCTCATCATATGATTCTCTTCCGCCTGCTTCGGCAATGTAAACGCAATAAGGACTGCAATCAGATTAAAGAAGAGAAACGGTAGCCATATCGTGGATACAGAGAAGGTGGATACGTATACCCCTCCTGCATAAGCTCCCAGAGCCGCTCCAATGCTCATCATAAGCCTGATGCTACCGTAAGTGGCCCCAGCTCTATTCGCCGCTGATATCGCGTAAGAATCGGCTATAGGAGCCTGTGTAGAGGAGAAGATCGTTGAGCACGTATACACCAGAAGAAGTACAATGAAATATTCCGAACGATAAAAGACGGCTAATAAAGCCGGAACCGCCACACTTAGGATTAGTACTAAACGTGTCTGATTATACCGATCAGAGATAATCCCCCACATCGGCTGAATGGTGATCGCTATTAGAGTACCCGTTGCCATTAGTATACCTATCTGTCCGCTATTAAGTCCATTGTGGATCAAGAGCAGCGAAAGATAGGAGCCAAATGAACCTCCGGCCAATCCTAAAAATAGATAAAAGCCGCGCAGCTTCGATAGTTTTTCCATTTGTGCTAAAAGTCCTCTCTAACTTCTTAATTAAGTATAAATGCCTTCGGCCACTTATAAGGACGGTATGTGTTTAAGCGATAACTATAGGCTCATAAAGTATGGAGCTTTATATTTTTATATTTTAACAGAATACCCGTACTTCCTATGTAATCATCGCATTTAATATAGCAGTACTATAAAGGCGGTGGACAAGTTGAGCATAAATCATAATCCTCTCATGGTAAATCATCCCTGTCTAACAGACAAGTCTAATGCGAGCAATAAACAGAGCTCAGCCTTCGGCTGGTCATCTAAGAACTGGAGTGGCTACACTGTTACTGGCAGAAAAGGCGCTTTCAACCGCATTTCCGGTGAATGGATCGTCCCATACGTTAAACCAACCTACAAATCCACCTATTCCTCTGCATGGATTGGCATCGACGGATTCAAGAACAGCAGCCTTATTCAGACGGGAACAGGTCATGAATTCGTAAATGGGATTGCCCGTTACTACGCCTGGTGGGAAATCCTGCCTGACGCTGAGACTGTAATCTCTTTTCCAGTATACCCGGGAGATCATATGAAGGGTACTATCACGAAAATAAGCCACACAAAATGGTCTATCACACTCCGAAATTTAAGCCGAAATTGGGCCTTCCGAACGCTCCAGCGGTATACCGGTCCACAAACGTCCGGCGAATGGATAATCGAGGCTCCCGAGGTCGATGGTTCCATCGCAAAGCTGGCCCGCGTCTGTACAACCTATTTCAATTGCTGTCGAATTAACGGAAAGAGGCCTAGGTTAACTCTTTCTAACGGAGGGATCATGGTCCAGAATAACATTACCGTTGCGGTTCCTTCCAGTCCAAGCCATCGAGGGGACTCTTTTAGCGTCAAACGTATATACTAACAGTTTGAATGATTCAAGTAAAAAAAAGCTGCCTCATTTGTAGGTTTTCACTACATCTGAGACAGCTCTTATATTTTAAAATATATACTACGAATCAGGCAAAGCCAGTCGAGTGCTACTCGATTGTGCTTACTTTTACCAAGTTTGTGGAACCGGAACGTCCAAGTGGAATTCCTGCAGTAATCACAACTAGGTCGCCAGCTTGAACCAGACCGGAATCCTTACCACCTTGGATTGCTGTTTCAAGCAATTCATCTGTGGAAGTAGCTACTTTACCGAATACTGGTGTTACGCCCCAAACGAGGGACAATTGACGCATAGTTCTTTCTTGTGTCGTAACAGCAATGATTGGTGCTTTAGGACGGTATTTGGAAACAACGCGTGCAGTATGACCTGTAACCGTCGAAGAAAGAATAGCCTTAGCGTTCAGATCCAAAGCGGAAATTGCAACGGATTGGCTGATCGCTTCTGTAACTGTAGTTTCTTGTGCAGTTTGTTGTTTCGAGAAAATTTCATGGTGATCCAGTGCGGACTCCGCTTTCTCAGCAATACGGGACATTGTAAGAACGGATTCTACTGGATATTTACCAGCAGCAGTTTCTCCGGATAGCATGATTGCATCTGTTCCGTCGAAAATAGCGTTTGCTACGTCACTTGCTTCAGCGCGAGTAGGACGTGGGTTACGTTGCATAGAATCCAGCATTTGTGTAGCTGTGATTACTGGTTTGCCAGCAACGTTACATTTTTGAATCATTAATTTTTGAGCCAAAGGTACATCTTCAGCTGGGATTTCAACACCAAGGTCACCACGAGCAACCATCAGGCCGTCGGAAGCTTCTAAAATTTCATCAAGGTTGTCAACACCTTGTTGGTTTTCGATTTTGGAAATGATTTGAATGTGAGAAGCGTTGTTTTTCGCAAGCAGCTCACGAATTTCCTGAACGTCGCTAGCTTTGCGAACGAAGGAAGCGGCGATAAAATCGATGTCCTGTTCGATACCGAAAAGAATATCGTTGGTGTCTTTTTCCGTAATACCCGGCAAGGAGATGTTTACTCCTGGTACGTTAACGCCCTTTTTGCTCTTGATCGTACCACCGTTTACAATACGGGTCTTGATTTCTGTACCTTGAATGTCGACAACTGTCAAACCAATTAGACCGTCATCAATAAGGATGGTGGAGCCTACTTGAACATCATTAGGAAGCTCGCTGTACGTGATGGAAATACGTTCTTGGGTGCCAAGGATTTCTTCCGTAGTTAGTGTCAGGTACTCGTCCTGAACTAGTTCAATCGGTTCTACTTCCAACTTGCCTGTGCGAATCTCCGGTCCTTTTGTATCGAGCAGGATAGCAACAGTTTTGTTCAGTTCCTTAGATGCTTGACGGATCGTGTTAATCCGAGCACCATGCTCTTCAAAATCGCCGTGGGAGAAATTCAAACGGGCCACATTCATACCAGCCAAAATCAATTTTTTGATATTCTCCAACGATTCACTCGCAGGTCCGATCGTACATACAATTTTACTTTTCCGCATTAGGTTTTCCTCCGTTTTTTCGTTCTCTCTGTCTCACTTTTTCCAACTACAAAATCTACTACAAGGCTAACTAATTAAATAGGAACTTTGTCACATGTGCCTTTAACTACGCCCTTATGAATATTACTGCAACTTAGACACAAAATCAATGTTGTAGGCTCTTTTAGATGTAATTTGAGCTCGAATTATCTGAACGCACAAAAAAAATTAAAATAATCCCGGCATTACGTCGAGATTATTTTAATTCCAATAAAATGTATAATTTACACTTAATTCAATATGGTCCACTAAGTATGGTTATATGTCTTAAAGTGCAAATGGTAACACCCTTCTTACACTTCAGATTCCACTTCTTCTTCAAGGAAAATCTGCTCCTGCTGGGCTTCAGCAAACTCACCGATTTTACGGAATTTACGGTAACGATCTTCTTTTAGCTCCGCACTATTCAGAGAAATCAGCTCCTGCAAGTGACGCCATAACGCATCCTTAATTGCAGCTGCTGTAGCCTCGTAATCACGATGTGCGCCGCCTTTTGGCTCAGGAACAATCTCTTCAATGACTTCCATTTCAAGCAGATCAGATGCCGTTATCTTCATGGCTTCCGCCGCTTGATCAGCCTTCGAAGCATCCTTCCATAGAATCGAAGCAGCCCCGTTAGGAGATATTACAGAATAGATGGCATGCTCCAGCATAAGCACTCTGTTACCCACTGCCAGTGCTAGTGCGCCGCCACTTCCGCCTTCTCCGATGACAACACAGATGACAGGAACACCAAACTGAGACATTTCACGCAAATTACGCGCGATCGCTTCAGACTGGCCTCTTTCCTCAGCTGTATTCCCTGGATATGCGCCTTTCGTATCCACGAAGGTAATAATGGGACGTTTGAACTTGTCCGCTTGCTGCATCAGACGTAGCGCTTTACGGAAGCCTTCAGGGTGTGCACTGCCGAAAAAGCGTAAAATATTTTCTTTCGTATCTTTACCGCGTTGCTGGCCAATGACCGTAACCGGGACGCCGTTCAGCTTCGCGATACCGCCTACAATAGCTAGATCATCCCCAAACATCCGATCTCCGTGCAGCTCAATGAAATCTGTGAAGATCTGTCCCATAAGATCAAGTGAAGTCGGACGACCTTGATGTCTGGCTAGATGCATTTTTTGGGAAGGAGAGATATTAGAATACACTTCCTCCTCAAGCACACGGTACCGTTCTTCCAACCTTGCTACCTCATCCGTAAAATCAATACCCTTCTCTTCGCCAAACTGCTTTAGCTCGGCAATTTTCTTGCGCATTTCAACTAGAGGCATTTCAAAAGGCAACTCTCCTGCCAACCTAAAATCCCCCTTTCACATCATGCAATTCCAAAATTTTGGTCAGTGTAGCGCGCATTTCTTTACGGTGCACAACCATATCAATCAAGCCATGCTGCAGATTAAATTCAGCTGTCTGAAAATCATCCGGAAGCTTCTGGCGAATCGTCTGTTCAATGACTATACGTCCTGCGAAACCGAATACCGCTCCAGGCTCTGCAATAATAATATCCCCAAGACTAGCAAAGCTTGCAGAGACTCCGCCGGTTGTCGGATCCGTAATTATAGAAATATAAAGGCCGCCCACCTCATTAAAACGAGCAAGGGCTGCACTGGTCTTCGCCATTTGCATAAGGCTTAAAATACTCTCCTGCATTCTCGCTCCGCCTGAAGTAGAGAAAATAAGGAGTGGAAGCTGCTTCTCCGTGGCTTCTTCAATCGCCCGGGTAATCTTCTCACCTACCACAGATCCCATACTGCCGGAGAAAAATTCGAAATTCATCACAGCTACGATCACTGGATGCCCGCCAATAGATCCCTGTCCCGTAATCACGGCATCAGTTTGTCCCGATTTTAGTTGCTGCTGCTCCAGTTTAGAAGCATAACCGGGGAATTTCAGCGGATCTATGGAATACATTTCACTGTCAAACTCAATAAAGCCCTCTGGGTCTAACGTCATAGCAATACGCTCAACAGCATTCAAGCGCAAATGATGACCACAAGTAGGACATACCTTTAGATTCTTTTCCAATTCCTTGCTATACTGGATCGTTCCGCATTTATTACATTTACTCATTAATCCTTCTGGAATTTCCCGTTTGGGGCGTTCGCCTTCTGCAGGCTCGCCGCTTCGCTCCAGACGTTCTGAAGGAATAGTCGCGTACTTCCGTTTCTTCTGAAATAAATCTTTGAACACACCCGCACCTCTTCAGCCGTTTATTTGCGTTATGCAGCTTGCCGCTGTCATGACTTTTCTCTTGATAGAAATTCAGGGATGCAGAATAAGATTAAGGACTTCCTGTACTTCCTCCAGTTCACCCGAAGGAACCAATATCTCAAACTGCTGCTTGGACATATTGATTGGACGGCATTTTACTAAAAAACCTTCTTCAGTCAGCTTACTCTTAATCATATCCGCCACTTTGGCGGTCGGCGCGATATATATTACCGTCCACATGCCTTGCAAGGCCTCCCCAATCTTAATTCCCAGCCGTATCCCGTATAATGGAATTATGATAACACAGTTTTCTTTTTTCCCGCAACAGGCGTAGGGCAAAGGAAGCAAGACTGAGGAACTCGTTCAATCGAAATAAATCGAGTCATTTATTCCGTGTCCGTGACTATAGGATATACTTTTGCTCCTTCATGCCGATGAGCAATTCTAGCAGAAGCAGCTGCAGCGATACCCGCCACAAGGTCATCCAAGAACACATGAATACTCCCCTTATCATCGTTCAATTCACCGATGATTCCAAGCTTTATTTTGTCCAAGTACCCAAATCCTGTAAGTCCGATCATCCCATATACCCCTGTGATACCAAGGGCTAGAGTCTCGTCCGCACCATAAAGTGATTCATCCGCCTCCATAACTGCCTGGAGCGGCTGCGGAAGCAGTCTTTTTTCTGCCAGTTCATCAAGTGCGATCCCCGTCATTAACGTGTACTGCACTTCTCTTTTTCCCAGAACAGATTTCACACTGGAAAGGCATTCTTCCTTGGATAAACCAGGATAATAAACAGATTGTAAAATATATACGATCTCAGCAATAGAAGAAAGTGATACGCCTCTACGTTCCAACAGATCGACAGCCATTTGATAGGACATGATGTCATTCCCCTTTCCGCCCAGGGATTCGCCCTGTGGTTTCCTAATGTATGCGGAAAAGGATAGAATTGTTCTTATTTTATTCTTACGGTACCTGCTCCCAGCATAGACTCGATAGCCGCGAACAGCTCCTGAGTAGGCTTGATCCGGTAGTTATCGCTAAGGGCCAGGAGCTTCTGATCCCGTTCGTAGAACAGAATCGTCGCTACTGGGCCTGGATGATTCTGCAGCAGCTCCTTCAAGTGCGACAGCTGCGCAGCATTCTCGGCGGCCGGCGTGATCTTGATAAAGACACGCTGGCCTGAGACCGGCGCTGACGCAGCGGCCGGTGCAGGTGTTGCAGGCGCAGCTGCGCCGCCCGCGGGGCCAGTGGCGGCCCCGCTAGCCCGCGAAGCAGGAGTGCCGCCGCGCTGCGGTGCTCCTGCTGAGGCCGAGCGTCCCGCGCTATATGAGCGGGACGCGGCGGCACTACGGCGCTGCAGCAGGCCGCGGAGTGTCTCCGCGGAGAGCAGCGCCACTTCCTCGGCCAGCAGCTTGAAGCCTTCGTCCTCCTGCTGCACCTTAGCGCGCAAGGCTAACAGCGCGCCCTTGGCAATCAAGCTGCGGCTTCGCTTCCACACCTCGGGGAAGAGCACGACTTCGCAGCGCTCGATCTGATCTTCCCATTCGATGAAGGCCATCGATTTTCCTTGCTTCGTCGTAATTTCCTTCACGGATACGACCATGCCGGCCGTAACCGTCTGACTCTCATCTGCGGCTTCACCGAGGTCCATCAGCCGCTGTATACCAGGCTCCTCAAGCAGCTCAGCGCTATCGTCGAGCGGGTGACCTGATAGATACAGCCCCAGCAGCTCACGTTCCATCTCCAGCTGCTGTCCTACTGTGAACTTAGGGATATCCGGATAGCGAATCTCCCAGTTTGGCGTTTCCACCAAATCGTCGAACAACTGGATTTGCAGCTCATCCCGCTCCTTGCGCCATTTCAGCGCGGCGTCAACGGTCTCGTCCAGCATAGCGAGCAGTTGGGCTCTATGACCCGGCAGACAGTCAAAAGCTCCTGCCTGCAGCAAAGACTCCACTACCCGCTTGTTGCAGACCCGCAGATCGACACGTCGACAGAAATCGAGCAGACTGTCGAACGGCCGTTCCTTACGGACCGACATAATATTCTCCACTGCTAACGTGCCGACATTCTTAATCGCCGCGAGCCCAAAGCGGATATGCCCAGTTCCCGTTTCTTCCCCTGGAACTGGGGTAAACAACACGCCGCTCTCGTTCACATCCGGCGGTAAAACGCCGATGCCCGTGCGGCGGCAGTCCAGCACATACTCCGCCACTTTACGGTGGGTGCCCATTACAGCCGTCAGCATAGATGCCATAAACTGCACCGGATAATGCGCCTTGAGATATGCCGTCTGGAAAGCCAGCACACCATAAGCCGCCGCATGCGCACGAGGGAAACCATAATCGGCAAACCTTACAATCATATCATAAACGGCATTCGCATCCGCTTCGTTATATCCTTGCTGCAAGCTCCCCTGTACAAAATGGCTGCGTTCCTTATCCAGCGTCTCACGTTTCTTCTTAGAGACCGCTCGGCGGAGCAGATCCGCTTCACCAAGCGAGAATCCGGCCATAAGCGAAGCAATCTGCATAATCTGTTCCTGGTACACAATAATCCCATAGGTATCCGCTAATATAGATTTCAAATCAGAATGTGGGTACTCTACTTCAATCTGACCATGCTTACCTGCTATATATTTCGGGATAAACTCCATTGGACCCGGACGATACAGCGCAAGAACGGATACGATATCTTCAAAACCGTTAGGCTTCAAATCCTTCAGCACACGTCTTACACCCGCCGATTCCAATTGGAAGACCCCAGTCGTCTCCCCAGCACCTAGCATTTCATACGTAAGCGGATCATGGTCTGGTATCGTTTTGAAATTCGGAACACTGCCACTCATTTCTTTAATCGAATTCATACAGCGTTCGATAATCGACAAAGTACGCAAGCCCAGAAAATCCATCTTCAGCAGCCCGACACTCTCCAAATGCTCCATAGAGTACTGAGTTAAAGCTGTACTTTCGTTACCTTCCTGGAGGGGTACAGCATCAGTTAGCGGACCTTTGGAAATGACAACCCCGGCAGCATGTGTCGAAGCATGCCGAGGCATCCCTTCCACCTTCATTGCCATATCCAGCAAGCCCTTGATCTTCGGATTACTGTCATATAGCGCTTTAAGATCTGGAGTAGTCTCAAGCGCTCTAGCAAGGCTGATACCTAGTTGACCTGGGATGAGCTTGGCAGCTTTGTCTACCTCGTTATAAGGTAAATTCAGCACCCTGCCCACATCACGAACCGCAGCCCGTGCAGCCATGGTTCCAAATGTAATAATCTGTGCCACATGTTCTTTGCCGTATTTCTCCACCACATAAGCGATAACCTCATCACGGCGTTCATCACTAAAATCGATATCAATATCCGGCATCGTGATTCGTTCTGGATTTAAGAAACGTTCAAAGAGCAAATTATACTTAAGCGGATCCACATCGGTGATTCGTAGGGAGTAAGCTGTAAGACTACCCGCGGAGGAACCCCGGCCCGGTCCTGTAGCAATCCCCTGACGATGACAATAAGCGATAAAATCCCACACAATTAAAAAATAATCGCTAAATCCCATACTCTCGATGACACCAAGCTCATAGGCAAGACGCTTCTCAGCAGTCTCTCTTTGCTCAGGCGATACCCACAGTGGTGTATCAATATATCGTTCTTCAAGCCCCCTAAAGCATAGCTCACGCAAATATGCAGCAGAGTCCATACCTTCCGGAATCGGTGAATAAGCAGGCAGAATATGTTGACCGAAGGTAAGCTCCAGATTACATTTTTCTGCGATCAGTAGCGTGTTACTAATAGCATCAGGCACATGGGGGAATAACGCTGCCATCTGTTCACTGCTTTTTAAAAATAACTGATCTGTTCCGATCTTGAGCCGTTCCTCATCATCCACAGTTTTACCTGTTCCAATACAGATCAGAACATCCTGTACCTCTGCATCTTCCTTAGCTAAATAATGAACGTCATTCGTAGCTACGAGTGGGATCTCACAGGCCTTGGCAAGAGCGATCAGCTTCGGATTCACTCGCTTTTGCTCGGAAATTCCGTGATCTTGAAGCTCCAGGTAGAAGTCTTCGCCAAAAATCGCCTTATATCGCAGCGCAGCCTTTCGCGCCTCGTCATCTCTTCCATGCAACAGATGCTGCGGCACTTCGCCGCCTAGACATGCACTGAGGCATATGATCCCCTCCGAATGAGCGGCCAGAACCTCCATATCAATACGAGGTTTATAGTGATGGCCTTCCAGATGGCCGATAGAGATCAGCTTCATCAGATTCTTGTAGCCGGTTTCATTCTTGACGAGCAGAATCAGGTGATAAATCGGCTGATCTTTACGACTGCCTCGCTCTCGGCGAGAGCCTGCGGTTAAATAAGCTTCACAGCCGATAATCGGCTTGATTCCATTCTCTTTACACGCTTTATAAAAGGGGATCGCCCCATACATCACTCCATGATCCGTAAGCGCCAGCGACTTCATGCCGTATTCGCCGGCCCGGCGCACGAGATCGGTAATGCGCGCCGCCCCGTCCAGTAAACTGTATTCGCTGTGCACATGCAAATGCACGAAAGGGCTCATCATCCCACTTCCTTTCTACTACAAAAATCAAACATAAATAGTTGTTCACAAAGTCCGCTTTTGATCACGAAGTAACCCAAGAAGCTTACTCGACATCGAATATTAAATTCAGGCGGAACTTCCGGTGCTCACGCAGCTTCCGCTCCTCATTTTCTACCTTCTTTCAATCTTCTCGGTGCTGAAAGCCGTACTTTTTGAACTCGCACTATAAGATGAAACTATTTTATCATATTAAAGGGGGACCCGCCCATAGAATGGATTAAGAGCACATGGACAGGCAACGTTTATAGATGCCTCGTCCGGGAAGGGGCCTTTATGAGCATTTTCATGAGCAAAGCGATCCTCGATTTCTTTATCGCCTTCGGCATCGTACTTGGCGGAGCTATGGTCGGTGGAATCGGCGCCGTTGTCTCCCTGCAACCACCGACGCAAACGATGCTAGATGTAGCAGACCGGATTAAAATATGGGCACTTGCCGCCGCTGTAGGAGGCACTATGGATCCTTTACGGGTCATTGAAAGCAACATGATTGGGGGCAACCTTTCCCCTGCCATCAAGCAAATCATGTATATTGCCTTCGCTTTTCTCGGAGCCCATATGGGCAGTGAGCTAGTAAAATGGGTGTGCGGCAGGGGGTAACGCCAGTGAGAGTTCCACCATTCAGTCGTTTTCGTAGATTCACTCAAATTTCCGCTATATTCATGCTAGGGATCGTCGTGGGAGCCGTCATATACAACGCCATATACCATGTTGGATATAATGTGTTATGGCTGAATAATGCAGACCTGCGTGTACAGATCGAGCAATATCAAGAGGATATTAAAACACTCAAAAAATATAATAATACCTCTACGGTAATCAGAGAAATCAAAATTCGATCGGAGGAAAGCAAAGCCCAATCAGAAGGCTCAAACCCAGTTGACCCCGTAACTTTAAAATTAATACTTAGCGAAATACGATCAGATCTGGAACCGATGCGCGGCCGCAGCATGTTCGATATTGACACAGACAGTAAACTGGTTAGGCTGCTGCTGGATGGTAAACTTTACATTGTGCGTGAGAAGGAATACTCTGTCAAAATCCGGACGATGCTCGTCATGGAAGGCGTTTTGCAAATCTGGGTGGAAATCAGTCCTTTTAAGCGCAACTAACAACAATCGTATGATACAATAATGGACAGACAAAAGTGGAAATTACTTCAAGGCTTTTGCACGACATGATAAAGGAGCTGGCTGTCCATGGTTTTATTTATCAAGTATTTATTGTTTATCCTGCTGGTGGTCTTTGTAATCGGTGCCGCTGTGTACAGCTTATCCTCTCGCCGTGCCTTAAATCCCCGAGTTAAGGGGCTAAAACGCTCCGTTATGAATGTGATGCTGGGCGCAATGCTCGTAACGCTGTCCCTAATTTCCATGTTTCTGTTTCGCGGCTCCACCGTTAATATTATTGTTGAAGCTGCCTTTCTTCTGATCGGTGTGTTCAACATCTTCTCAGGACTGCGTAGCTATAGTTATTACAGCCGCAGCCAAGAGCAGCATCAGTCGAAAGCCTAGGCTTTAGTCTTGATAGGATTGCAAGAATAAAATAGACTACCCTCATTATCAACCTCGAGGGCAGTCTATTTAGCATGTTTATCACTCGTCGTGTCTTAGCCGTGGTCAATAGATTGCAGCATTAGAACAGCTTTCGCTACCAGGGTATCTGAATAGCTGATCTCTATTTCTAGCTTACAAGTACGGCGACTAATCTCGAGCAGTCTCGGCATTACAATGATCGCGTGTTCGATCTGTACCGGCCGGATAAAATAGGTAGACATATTATCTAAGACATAGTCATTTCCTGTAATATCCTTAGCAGCCTTAAACGCTGAGAGCGTCATTAGCGTAGACAAAACACCTTCAGAAATGGTTCCGAGGTCAGTCGCCATCTGAGGAGTAATGAAGCCATGAAAAAACAATCGTCCCTCTTCATCCCGCTCATCCGCAAAACCGTTCCAGATGAGATGATCGAAGGTCTCACCAAGCTGTGGAGTGTTACGGACATCTCGCAAACTTTGCAGCACTTCTTTACGAGTTAGGGAGCCCACTAATTTGCGGTTACGGTCTACAATAGGCAGGAAATCGACGCCTTCCCACATCATGATCTGCGCAGCTGAGGCTAGTGAAGTATGCAGTGCAGCGGTAACCGGACTCCGAACCATAGCCTTTTCAATACTTTGCCCTTCTGTCAGGTCCTCTACTTCACGTCGTCCAATAATGCCAATCACTCGGTTCCATTCATCCGTAACGGGAAAACGTTGCTCTCCAGTCTCCTCTGAAATTTGCCGCAGCTCACCGACGGTGCTTGAAATTTTCAACGTATTCAGACGCGGTTTGCTGTCGACAATATCCTCTACAAGCATGATTTTTTTCTTAATCAATCTATCAAAAATGGCACGGTTAATCATTGATGCCACAGTAAACGTGTCATGTCTTGATGAAATGATCGGGAGGTCCAGCTCGTCCGCTAACGCCTTAACTTCACGGCTTGTCCCGAAGCCACCTGTAACGAGAACTGCTGCACCTTGCTCTAGCGCCAAAGAGTGAACATCATCACGGTTACCTACAATGAGCAGGCTGTCTGCGTCTATATAACGAATCATCGCGTCGACCTTCATCGCACCGATTACATATTTATGAAGATGCTTACTCAGTCCGCTAGCCCCGCCAAGAACATGACCCTCAACAATATCAACCACGTCCCCAAACGTCAGCTGTTCAGAAATGTTACGAGGCTTTTTTTCTACACGTACTGTACCAATCCGTTCCTTCGTGATGACAATTCCAAGATTCTCAGCTTCCTTCACTGCACGATATGCAGTTCCCTCGCTGACTAACATTTCTTTTGCAAGCTTACGAACAGATATTTTGGAGCCTACCTTAAGACTTTCAATATGCTGCAGCAGTTGCTCGTGTTTAGTAATTGCATCGCCTTGACCTTCCAACTGTTACACCCCCGTACTCCGATCTGTACTATACTGTACTCATTATACACGGAGAGAATGGCACAGTACAACCGATTCATAAGCATCGGATTCGAATTTAACTGCCCGCACACGATCTATAATCAAGGAAGTTATTACAATATATTAGATCTGATAATCGCTTGAAACACCTCCTTTGCCAAATGGGATAATTCTGCAGAGGCTATAAACTTCACGTGAAATACACTTCCTTTATTTAGCAACCTTTTCCTCTTTTTTATAGTCTGAGAGTTAGAACATGCGTAAAGGAGAATTGCGAATATGAACAAGTTTGCTTTAATACTTTTTACCATTATTTTGTTTTTCATAGGACTGGTCGGCTGTGGAAATACGGGAACCGAAGTCAAACAAACAGATCAAATAGAGCTGAATGCAGAAAAAATAGTTTCCATTAATTTAATAGAAAAAGATCATCCAGTGGCGACTATCTCTGAAGCATCCTCCTTCAAACGATTCGTTCAAGCCATAACTACTGCTGAATATGATAAAGGACAACTAGATATTGCTCCCAGCGATTACAGAACCACTGTGAACATGAAGGATGGCATAAGTTATGAATTCTCTTTTTGGATTGGCGAAAGTAACAGTGGATTACTCATTCAATCCGGACAAATGGGCCACTATCGTCTTTCAGATACCAGCAAAAAGGACCTGTTGGACTTGTTTCAAACGACTCTTAAAGAAGATAAGAACTCTCCAGCAGACCCTATTAACCCACAGCCCCCTACCGTTCAAGTTACTGTTGGCGGTGAGCAGTTCGATGCCATTCAAGGCTCTTATTGCTGGAACGAGTATGGTAAAGGCGTGTGTGTAGATATGGCTTCATACGATCAATTGGTTACCAAACAGAAGGTACATCCCAAGGCCATCAGCCGCGATCAGGTAGAACTCAAATTCTCATCTGTACCCAAAGAAATAGAGGTTATGGCTTCATTTCCTGGTGAGGAACGACCAGACGAAGCCCTTTCCGTGGATAACAACAGCTTTCAACTCGCAGCAGGTAGCGGCAGACATCTGTATATAATCCAAGCGAGATGGCCTCAGGGGAGCGCCAGTTACGTATTTGAAGTAGAGTGCTCGTCATCGGTCAGTAAAAATTAATCCGTTTGTTAGACAAACTGGGTAGGCAATAGACAATAGAGAATAGACTCTTAAGAAAAAAAGGAAAAATATGTTATACTGTAAGGGTGAAAGGGGATGACTTTATGCAATTTCTTTTTATACTCGCGGTTCTCGTTCCTGCGGTGTGCTACTACGCGGCTCTTGGTAAACGAATATCTGCAGAAGAAAAGAAAGCTGAAAAAGATCTCTCAGATGAGATCAATCCTTTTACAGGTGCACGATAAATTTAATCCCCCTGCGTTCGCAGGGGGATTCTTAAAGCCCACTGGCTTTAGCTAGTGGGCTTTTTTCGGGATTCTAGGGCATTTATGCACCTCTTTACGCTAATTTGGCGCTTTTTCCAGGAATCTAGGGCATTTATGCACCTCTTTACGCCATTTCGGCGATTTTTCCGGGATTCTAGGGCATTTATGCACCTCTTTACCCTAATTCGGCGCTTTTTCCGGGATTCCAGGGGATTTATGCACCTCTTTTTGCCAGCCTGGCGCTTTTCCCCTGAAACTCAAATCTAGTCACTAAAGGACACAACTCCACTTCTATGATCTTTGTGTAACTCTAGTTTCTTCATTCCATTTGGATTGCCATTGTTCCAGTTTTGCTTTTCGCACAGCTTCTAAACGCTTGGTTTTCTCCTCATCAACACCAATAATGAAATGCAGATGTGCCGCAATGACCATAAAGGCGAAAAGTGACCAGATCACTCCAAAACCAAATACCCAACTAGGCCCATTCGCTAGCGATAACTTCGGCAGAGCATACAAAAGCATGGCCAACGCCAGCACCAGATAGACACCATGTTTAAACTTGTTTCTTTTTCTCATTACTAACAACTCCTTCGCAGACAAGATATTCGATTGAATCTATATCTCTACTCTATGAACTTGAAGTCCTTAATATGAGACAAGTCCACAAAAATATACTTTTACTCAAAAAAATATAAAATAGTACGCATTTATGTAGCTAGCAAAGCTTATATATGAGATGATAATTTCATTTAGGGGGCGATTTAGACTTGAATACAACTTATACTCATACCGAATACATAATTCGAAAAAAGGTATTTTCGATCATGGGTGCGAAGCTTCATATTTATGATAATACGGAGCAACTTGTACTCTATTCACAAATGAAAGCATTCAAGCTGAAAGAGGATATTGCGCTGTATACGGACGAGAGCATGAATAAGGAACTATTGCGAATCAAAGCCCGCAGTGTAGTCGATTTTAGCGCAACTTATGATGTACATGATACGGAGACTGGCGAGCACATCGGTGCACTGCGCCGTAAGGGACTCAAATCTATTTTGAAAGATGAATGGATGATTCTCGATCGTCATGATCAGGAAATCGGAAAAATCAAGGAAGATAGCACCGCGATGGCTTTACTCCGCCGCTTTATCTCTATTATCCCTCAGAAATACAATATCGAGATGGATGACACAACGATTCCGGCCTTCAAACAGAACTTCAACCCATTCGTTACAAAAATTATGGCTGACTTCTCCGAAGATCCCAAAGGAATGCTTGATCGCCGCCTGGGTTTGGCTGCTGGTATTCTTCTTTGCGCAATCGAAGGTAAGCAGGATTAGTTAGTTTACTCCTACGCTAGTCACAAGAATAAAGAGGGTGTTTCCAATGCCAAACGGCTTCGGGAACACCCTCTTTAGATTGCGTTGATGAAACTTTCCAAGTAAATACCCGCTTACAATAAGCGTTTATTCGCCATACAATTGCGACAAGCTCTCGGTAATAATTTTGTTTACATCCTCAATTACAACGCTCAGACGGCGTTCTGCATCGAACAGACGGCGAATCCCAAGATTCATGTTAAGCACCTCGAATAATTTCTCCATTTTCTCCATTTCTTCCTGTGGAGGCATATCTCCGCTCATCATCCGTTGTTGAAGCTCCATTTGGCCGTTGCGGAAGTTGTCAAGCATTGCTTTGGCTTCTGGATCTGTTTCCACCAGTTTCATCGCATTGGTGATATCCGCTACCTCAGTGCTTTCTTTAATGGCTTTCGCCAGTTCATATGCTTTGTCGTGAATACTCATTATAATTCCTCCTAAAAGTTTTGTTAGCATTCGCTTCCTGGCTTACTTCGTACAAAACTCACCTCGGAAGCTTACGCTTAAGTTTTGTTAGCATTCGCTTCCTGGCTTACTTCGTACAAAACTCACTTCGGAAGCTTACGCTTAAGTTTTGTTAGCATTCGCTCCCTGGCTTACTTCGTACAAAACTCACCTCGGAAGCTTACGCTTAAGTTTCCAAATATTGATTCATCCCATGCTTGTTTCGCTTCTTGGGTCAGACTTATGAAATGATGTGGCAAGGTTTTTAAAGAGTAGGTCAATCACCAAGGGTCATCTGTCTCCATATGATGAATGATATGTAACCCTTAGCTACCAAATTGCCGGCATCATGCTGCCTACCGGAAGGAGATCCACGATGTCCCAATTCAAGATCCCGGTCCATACGGTCCACTCGGGCATCCTGCAGGAAAACGCTATAATGCTTGGCGAACGATCCATGAAAAGACTCAAAATCCCGGCTCACGGAACGCTCCAGCTGGCTTTCGGCTCTTTCCGGCAGGAGGTTACCATCATCCCGGCTCCCAAATCCGACAGCCTGCGTGTAAGCGAAGGACTGGCGCGGCGGACCGGATGGAAACATCGGCAAACCCTCAACGCCTCTTACAGCTCCGTAAGTCGTACCTTACGGCTTGGACCGTTGATAGGTGTACTCGTCAGTCGTGACCATCCAGATAATCTCGACAGGCTTTTTGGACCCATTACCATGTTCTGTCGAGAATTAACAAATGCCTGCCACGTACAAGGCGCCTATGTATATTTCTTTACCCCGGAAGCGCTCGAAACAAGCAGCACTGCCATCCAGGGCTGGGTATACAACGAGGGTTGGAGGAAAATGAGTCTGCCCATCGCCGATGTAATCAACAATCGGCTAACGACGCGAAAGGTGGAGAATAAACCTAGCGTACAGCATTTTTTGGCGGATGTAAAATCACGGTATGGAACGCATTTCTTCAACGAAAAATTTCTTGACAAGACAGAAGTATTTGAAGCTTTAGCGCAAGACCCTTCATTGAAGCGGTATTTACCGGAATCGCATGCTTTAAACGGTTTTGCTGTTGTAAAGAAGATGTGTAGCCAATACCCAAGCGTGTTTCTAAAGCCTGTACGAGGCAGTCTCGGCAAAGGCATTCTCCGAATCTCCAAAGATGAAGGCGGAGGATACCGTTTGTTATCTACTACCTCTATAGGTACACGCAAGCAAAGCTACCCGACTTTAGCTAAACTGTACCAGTCTGTTGCTCCCAAGATGAAGACAACGCGCTACCAGATTCAACAAGGATTACCTTTGATGGAGCTCGGTAAGCGTCCTGTAGATTTTCGAGCACTTGTACAAAAGAATGGTACCGGAAAATGGGGGGTTACCTCCATTGTCGCTCGTACCGCTGGGAGCAATCATTTCGTCTCCAATCTAGCAAGAGGTGGCAGTCTCAGTACTGTCCGTGAAGCCGTTAGCAAGAGCAGCCTTCCTCCAGGTACCAAGGATAGCGTACAGCTTCAGCTTCCAAGAGCAGCACTTGCCATTGCAAGAGGAGTAGAAACCTTTATCCCTGCTCATTTCGGAGAGCTCGGAATCGATCTGGCACTGGATCAATCCGGACGAATATGGCTCTTGGAGGTTAACTCCAAACCTTCCAAGAACGATAACACACCGCTAAACGATCAAAAAATCAGACCGTCCGTCAAGCAAATGATTCTGTATTGCCGCTATTTGGCCGGTTTATAAGGAGGACACAATGACTGAAACAGCTATGGGGTTCCTCGGCATTATGACGGGCCGTCGCCACGGGAATCCTCCGATTGCCGAGCCAGAATTTTGCAGTCATTTATGCCGTGCAGCTCCGCGATATAATCTTAAAGTCCTCGTGTTTCATCCGGACGGAGTAGCGGCAGACGGGTCATCTATAACCGGTTATACATGGAAAGACGGAAGCTGGCACAATACGACCTCTACACCACCGGATATCATTTATAATCGTTGTTTTTACAACAGTCCGAAAGAAAGAAAAGAAGCTTCGTCTGCACTCTCTTTCCTTCACCGCTCACTACCTTGGTCAAGAGGTTTACCTGATAAATGGGGCGTATACGAGATCTTGAAGCGCAACCGAAGAGCAGCTATTTTACTGCCGGAAACTGTTCTTTATACCGGTACACGCAAGTTAAGCAATATGCTCGCCGAAAGAGAATACGGGGTCTTCCTAAAACCCAAAGCTGGTTCTCACGGCAAACGTACATTGCATGCCATACTGCAGAACAGACGCTCTGGAGGAGGCATAAGAGTACGAGGGCGTGATGGGACAAATACACCCTTTCAATATGTATTCAGCTCGCAGGATGAAGGACTGAACTGGATTCATGAATTTATCGGCACACGCCGCTATATTATACAGCCTTATCTGCACCTAACTAATCGTAAGGGGCAACCGTTCGATGTGCGTGTATTGATGCAAAAGAATGGCCTCGGCCGCTGGGATCTTACTGGCATGGCCGTTCGGCTGGGTAATCATGGTTCACTGACTTCAAACCTGCACGGCGGTGGAACTGCGGTTCCTCCTTTACCCTTTTTGCTTGCAGAATATGGTCAGGACGGAAAAGACATCATGCAGGAGCTTGCTACAGAAGCTGCATACTTGCCTCCTCTTCTGGAGGCCGCATGCGGTAGGCTTGGAGAACTCGGCCTAGATTTCGGTATTGATTCGAGCGGTCGGATTCATTTACTAGAAGCAAATTCCAAGCCAGGGCGCACGGTATTCCGGCTGACGGGCGACCGCCGGGCTGCTAAGCTCGCCGCCGAGAATCCACTGTCTTATGCGCGCCATCTGCTACTCACACAGCGACGGATACCATCCCTATCTACGGACAGCTCCGTTATAAACGGGAGAATGATAACAATGGTTCCTAAGGAGGATTCATAAATGAGTCTCACTTTTTGCAATGTGCATTTCACTAAGCAGCCCCAAAGAGTTGTATATGTATCAGGTGCACTGATGAAAAGCTTGAAATTAACCGGGAAAAAGAACATTCGCCTTAGACTCGGTAAAGATGCCATCCCGACCATGATCAAGCCCATCAAGCGCGCCGGAAATCATCTATTCCTCGCCACTGGTGTAAAGAGTGCTATCAAGGTTCCGAAATCTGGTGGTATCTATTTACGCAATCTGCAAAACGACGAGGTACAGCTTGGACCTTTAGTCGGTGTATTGTCTGATGGGCCAGCATCTTCAAATCAACCCTTCGGTTCCCGCACTGGCTTTATAAAGCAATTGCTGCGGGAAGGCAGTAACAAATGTTATATATTTGCCTTTATGCCGCGTGATATCAACTGGCAGCAGGAGCAAGTCTATGGTTATTTCCTAACCGCAGGCGGCAAATTCGAGCGTAAAATGGTTCCGCTCCCTGATGTTGTCTACAATCGGCTGCCAAGTCGGAGAGCTGAAACCTCACCATATATCAACCAGCTTCGCGAACGCTTTATGCGCAAGAAAATCCCTTACTTCAACTGGAGCTTTTTCAATAAATCCGATATCTACCGGCTGCTAGAGAATGACGGGGCTGCAAACCGTTACGTCCCTGAAACACACAGCAATCCCTCTTCCGAAAAAATGAGAGAAATGCTGGATCACCACCATTTTGTATATTACAAACCTTCCGCAGGCAGTCTGGGTCACGGGATTTACCGACTCACCTATCTGCCGAAAAAAGGGTATTTTGCCCGCTACCGCAAGGGTGGTAAAAACGTACTTCTGCGCTTCACTACCTTTGAAAGCCTCATGCGTATGCTTCGATCACGACACGGTCAAGGCCTGCAGAATTATATCGTCCAACAAGGAATACGTTTGATTGAAATTGATGGCTGCCCCATTGATTTCCGATTCCATATGCATAAAAACGGGAGTAATCAATGGATTGTTGTCGGCATAGGCGCTAAAAAAGCCGGCCGAGGCAGCGTCACCACTCACCTCAAAAATGGGGGGGCTTTGCTTACACCTGGGCAGGCGCTCGGGCGTGTATTCGGCGGCAGAGCAGATGAAGTCTTGCAGCGTGCGAAGAGTACAGCCATTAAACTGGCAGAATCCTTAGAAATCCAGCATCGTCATTTGCTCGGTGAAATCGGCTTTGATCTCGGCATTGATCAGGATGAAGACATCTGGATGTTCGAGGCCAACGCCAAACCAGGACGTTCCATCTTCCGTCATCCCTCCCTGCGCGCTGAGGGCAAAGCTTCCATCGAGCACATTCTGGAGCATTGTCTATACCTCAGCAAATTCCGCAGGAGGGATGAGATGTGAGCACGCATATTCCGGATGAAACAAAACCCGTTATTGCCATACTGACAACCAGCGACAAAATAAGACATTTTAATGGCAACCGCAATAACTTCCGGGACATCATTCGCACAGGCAAGGAAATGGGATTTCTTGTCTACGTCGTCACTGTCCGTGACTTGAAGCTTGAGGAACGGATGGTGAACGGATATGTCCCATCATCCAACGGAAAAATATGGTACAGCATTCCTGTACCTCTTCCACAAATTATCTATAACCGAATTCCTACCCGTGAGGATGAGGAGAAACCTGCTGTCGTACGCAAAATAGCTCAATGCCTGGAGCATCCAGGCATTAAGCTTTATAATCCGTATTTTTTCAATAAATGGAATCTCTTTGAATGGCTGAAAGGCTCACATGCTACCTCTAAGCATGTTCCAAAAACCAGACGTCTACGCAGCGCAAACACGCTTACTGCCATGCTAAATAATCACACCAGCCTCTACCTAAAACCGGAGAGCGGCAAAGCCGGTAAAGGCATTATGCGTTTAAAATACCGTGCTGAGACCACTTTGCCCTATCGGCTGCAAATTCAAAGCGGCAAAAAAAATGTGACATACAAAGCCGCCTCTATAGAGCGCCTCTGGGCACGGATCGGAAAGGAAAAGGGTACCTCGCGTTACATCGTACAGCAGGCCATTGAGCTGGCGACTCACCGAGGACGACCATTTGATCTGCGTGTACTTCTGCAGAAAAACAGCAGAGGAGGCTGGGCGATGACCGGCATAGGTGCGCGACTAGCTGGTGCCCGCAGTATCACCACGCATGTACCACGCGGCGGCAGTATTGAGGAGCCCTCCAGTATGCTGGAAAGCACATTTGGAACCGAAAGAGCCGCCTCCATTCTAAAAAGCGTACCTACAACTGCTCTGTTAATCGCCAGACAAATTGAGAGAGCCTCTGACACTATGCTCGGGGAGATGTCCATGGATCTCGGTGTAGATGAGAACGGAGGACTCTGGTTCTTTGAGGCAAACTCAAGGCCGATGAAATTTGATGAGCCTGCGATTCGCAAGCTTTCTTTGGAGCGAATCTTTCATTATGGCCAGCACTTAGCACGACATGCCAAGTAGAATTCATTAAAGGATGTGACACAGCATGCATATATCCTCCATCTACGACACTGATACTAAAAAGTGGAAATCGCGGCTAACCGGACTGCTTGAGTTTATAAGAGAGCACGGAGAGCGGCGCATTACAAACCAAGCTTGTAAGGTACTGGCCAAGTTAACACCAGATCAGTTGTCAGAGCCGGGTGTCTCGCTGCTTGTCGCTACCGTACGCGGTCAAAATGGTCGCCAGCTAGCAGGAGTAAGCTTCGTATCCGGTTTCGGGGAAGAAGCCTGTCTCGTTGCCGTGCATCCCTTATACCGGAATAAGCATACCGGCACCGCCCTGATGACCGCCCAGTTAAAGCGCTTAGGCCGCCTGGAATGCAGTGTTGCCAGCGATAATACAGCCAGTCTGAAAATGTGCTTCAATGTTGGCCTTGCCGCAGTGGCGCTTACTAGTGGCCCTACTGGCAAGCCAACTTTATTGATCCGATCACCGCAGAATACCATCAGTACTACCATTTCTCCACAAGAAGGTGAACTCCTGTGCCAGAGCCCGTCTTAGGCATTCTCACTTTGTATATCAATGAAGCCAAGCAGCTTGAAGAAAAGGCCGTGTACCGGAGAATGATCATTGAGGGTAGTCGAATCGGTTTGGATGTTTTTGTGTTTACCCCCATGGATGTCCATCCCAGCAAAGAGCAAATCCATGCCCTTATCTATGATCCCAAGAGCGGAAAATGGTCTCGCAAATGGCGTTCCTTCCCGAACATGATTTATGATCGTTGCCGTATCCAGCGCAGCGCTCGCTTTCAACAATTGCTTCGTTTCCGTGAACGCTATAAACATCTGCTGTTTCTGAATCGTCCTCTGCGCAACAAATGGACCATTCATCAAACATTCTCACAAAAAAGCCGGTTCCGGCAGCATATGCCCGAAACTTTGCTATATCAATCCTCTGCCGATCTGCACCGGATGTTAAAACAGAATCCCGTGCTCTATGTCAAGCCTGCAAGCGGTACAGGTGGACGCGGTATCCTTAGAATTGAGCGGGTAAAGAACAGTAAAGGGGTCTTTGATATTCAAGGCCGTCGCCAAGATCGCCGGATTATTCCACCCCGAAAGGTCTCTTCCACAAGATTGGATTCCATTGTTCGACAATGGTGTATCGGTGGACGTTTTCTCGTCCAGCAGGGTATCCCGCTGCGTCTGCCTGGCGGACGTTTCCATGATTATCGCATGCTCGTTCAAAAGAATGGGCAAGGGATCTGGGAACTGACCGGTATGGCCGCTAGGGTCGGTGCGGCCCGAAGCGTAACCTCCAATCTTCATGGGGGTGGGCATGCCGTTCGAGCGGAAACGCTGCTGAAGGAATGGCTGGGTAGTCAGGATAAAACCGATAAGGTTATGAAAACCGCAGAGCGATTAGGACTTGATGCCGCAGCCTTCCTGGAAGACAGCTTTGAAGCCTTATGTGAGCTTGCACTAGATCTCGCCATTGATCGAGAAGGAAAAATCTATGTGCTGGAGGTTAATCCAAAACCTGCCCGTGAAGTGTTCGCCCGAACAGGGGACGGCAACACGTATCGTAAAGCACTGGTGCGTCCTTTGGAATATGCGTTATGGCTGTATAATAATAAAGGTGCCCCAGCCTCAGCTAAGACTACTGAGGAATAATATGATACTCAACAACAAAACGACCGCCTCTCTGCAATATGCAGAAAGTGCGGTTGTTGTATGACTTCTGATGTTCTGAGGAAATTATATTAGAAAAACTCGTTATATTGAAGATTTTGATTAGCTGAGCCAAGGCGTTAGAAAAAAGAAGAGTATAGTGGTACCCACACAAATATGGAGTAAGAGCTGTAAGTCCTTCTCTAATAGATGTTTTATAAACAAAAGATAGCTCACGATACACAACAAAAAAACAGCAATATAAAAAAATAAGGAATCATAATGAGTAGCTATAAATAAGTCTCCGCCAACAATAGAAAAGACTATACCTATTACTAAAAACCACATGCCTACTCCAAGTGCAGCGCTTAAAGCAATAAAAAGGAAACTCATTATCATTTTTTATACTCCTTTAACATGCTTCTCGATTCCTTATCATCACATAGGAATAACCCCTTTCCATGATCTATCGGAACATCCCCTTTGTTTATGTATATCTTTTTAGCTTTGAGCTATTCCTGCATCTGCATTTAGAACCTTAACATTAATAAAGGCAACCCTCAGCTTAGTTAAGGGTTACCTTTTTTCGTTTTCCAAATATAAATCGCGATATTCCTATTCGTTAACCGATGCGTTGTCGTACAACTCAATCAACTCATCGAAGGAGGTAATAATTACATCAGAGCCCTTCAGTTCATCCTGACGCCCAAAGCCTGCATATGCACAGCCGATGACGGTTTGGCCATTACCCTTGCCTGCCTCCACGTCGGACGAGCGATCGCCCACCATCCAGGCACTGTTAATTCCATGATTGTCCAGCAAAATGCGTAGCAATTCAGTCTTCGTCGCAGTGCCTTGACCCCCTGCACTATACAATCCTTCGAATAGCTCTTTAAGCTCATGCACCACAACTATACTGTGAATGTACTCCTCCAGCCCATTACTAGCCACAAACAACCGAACTCCACGCTCTTTTAGCGCAGTCAGTGTTTCGACCACCTGTGGATACAGTAATGTCCCTCCTGCTTCAAGTCCTTCGATCTCTAGCTGCAATAGCAGCTCATCTGCACGGCGGTGCACTGCCTCATCTGCTTCAGGCATAACCTTCTTCCAAATGTCTGCCAGCAGCATCCCTAAACTGCTTAGAATACGCTCTTCCGGTGGCGTTGGTCCTACATATAGTCCCTCTTCCCGCAAAATATCGAACATCTTATGATATGCAGGTAATAAAAGACTTTCAGTCTGGAACAGTGTTCCATCCATATCAAAAACAATCGCTTCCGGCTTGTTCAACTTCGAGTGTACCGCGTTCAGTTCTGTTCCTTGTGCCTCATTACTCATCTGTTGTTCCTCCCCATTCTCTTTTGCTTCAGGTAAGCACATTCATCTGCACGAAATTTCCAGTACAAGCCCTATGATATATGAAACCACTTCGGAATGTCCATGCTCTCCACTTTTCTTGTTGTAGTTTATATTTCAATATGTTATATTTCAATCTGTAATATAACATATTGAAATATAAAGGAGAGATAACTATGTCACGGTCATTAATCATGCGCTTGCTCAAGCAGCCTGCTACCATCATCGGGATTATAACCGCTCTGTTGTTCCAAGTTTTTTTCAGCTTAATCTGGATTACGGGGTATGACCATGTAACTGATCGGGTAGATCGGTTGCCCATTGCTATTGTGAATGAGGATGGTGCGAATGCTCAGCCCGTAGTCGATGGCATTACCCAGTCCCTTCAGTTCGTAACCAGACAGGATCTTCCACTAAAAGCTGCCAAGGAAGCCCTTGAGCATAGAGAAATCCGCATGATTATCAATATTCCACAAGGGTTCACCGGAGCGATTAGTAATCCATCCGGAAAGACTGAACTTCGTTACCTCATAAATGAATCTAATCCGCAAATGGTTACCAACGTTATGCAGACTGTAGCACTTAAAGTCACGGCTGCCATGAACACTCAAAGCAGTGATACAGCACTAAGCCAAACCCTCGAAGCTATGAAGCTGCCGCAAACACAAGCAGAGATCATCAAAAGTGCGGCAAGCAGCCGAATCTCCGCAAACGTTGAACTCATCAACCCCACAACTAATTTCGCACAAACTATGGTTCCGTTAATGATTGTTACTGCCTCCTTTACCGGAGCTATGCTACTCGCCATGAATCTCCAAAAAGCTGCTTCCAACTTATCGGGTCCATTTGGTAAATGGAATCGCTTTGCAGCCCGGTTTGTCATTATGGGTGCAACGGCTGTACTAACATCTCTAGTGGGGACTATCATGGTTAACTCACTCGGGATCCACTCCAACCATGGCTTTCTGCTCATGTGGCTGTTCGAATTCACTGTGATTCTCTCCTGCATGATTCTTGCACAGTTCAGTCTGCTGTTACTCGGCGACGCTGGCGCCTGGCTAAATATCGCGCTTCTTTCCATACAAATGTTAGCTTCTGGAGCAACGATTCCACGTGATGTACTTTCACCTTTTTATAGCTGGATCGCTCCCTTTTCACCTGCTTACTACGCGGTGAATGGCATGCTCGACCTGGTTATCGGAGGTGATGGTGTATGGAAAGATATGTTCCACCTTCTCTGCATTGGTGCAGCAATAACTGGATTAAGTATTATCCTAACCTTCATTCACAAGGAAACTCAGTTATCGCAAGAACAAGAGCCCGTACCAGCAAATGCGTAATTATTTAGTTAGCCTCCTTGGTTATGCCTTTTCAAATTGAGAGCGAAATGCAGTTGTGATATGGTAGGAGGTGAAAGAAAGGAGAGACAACGATTCATGAATATACAAGATGTCATTCTAGGGATATTAAGTGAAAAACCTCATTCGGGTTATGAGATAAAACGGCATTTCGAGGAATACTTTTCTTTTTTCTTTGATGCCAGCTACGGCACCATCTACCCAACCCTGAGCAAGATGGAGAAGCTGGACCTAATCACCAAAGAATCCATACGACAGGAAGGCAAACCTGACAAAAATGTATTTACCATTACCCGTGCCGGCTTGGATCAGTTCCATGCTTACTTGCAAACACCGGCTGAAAAGGAAGTTCTGCGTTCAGACTTTTTTATGCATCTGTATTTCGGAGATAAGACCGATAAAGAGAACATAGATAATCTACTTCGGCAAGCATTGATAGAAAAGCAGGCAATGTACGATGATCTTGATCAGAAATTAAAGCAACTAGATTGCAAATTGTCCCCCTACCAAAAGCTGTGTATGGAATTGGGCCTTGTGCAATATGAAGCCTTTATCCAAAAAATTCAAAGTGTGCTGGAGTCTGAATAAGGATCGTGTGGGCAGTAAGTTTCCTATTATTCTAGGGGATTTGCTGTTTTTTTGTTGTGCTATCATAAAAAAGAACCGGCAGCATGCACAAAAAGTGCTTGCTGTACCGGTTCTTTTTTAGCAAAAATGTATAATCTATCGATTATACTCTGTCAAAGCTGGAAATCAGCTCATCGAGAACATCTTTGCTTACCATTTTACCTTTGAAATTGATGAGGTTCTCTGCGCTTCCGGAGAAGATACAAGTAGGTTCGTATTTTCTAAGAATAATCTTTTCTCCATCTACAAAAATCTCGAGCGGGTCTTTTATGTCAATTCCCATCGTTCTACGTAGTTCAATAGGAATTACGATACGTCCCAATTCATCTACTTTTCTTACTATGCCTGTTGCTTTCATCATCGTACATCCTCCCTTGAAATTACATTAATAATCATTTTTGCTAAAAGCTTATGTAGGCTTCTATGTGATAGTAATGATTACGCTATACTCTAATATTAAAGTGCTATTCTTTCCCTGTCAATTTTATTTCTACAAAATATGATATTTATCGACAATTATTCGACAAAAATATGTACGCTTTCGACAAAATGCTGTAAGGTGATCCAATTTATTAGGCTTGAAATTAATAAATATCCAACATTGCGATTACAAATCAGCTTGCGAAGTAACCCTATTGATATCCTCATTTACCCCATACATCAAGTCCGGAAACACTCCGGCGTATATTAGTGCGATAATACATCTAGTAGAGTTAATACAGACTATTTATGCTTTATGCATCTACTTTTTTCGACAATCTAATACACAACTGCGTTCAGATTTAATATAAGTATGACATATAATTAATAGAAAGATCAAATATTGGATAAATTTAACAGAATTAATTGAATTTAATTATAAAAAAACCGACCAGTATTCTCTGGTCGATCTGCTATAACATTATAATTACTTCTCCGTAACCCTACCATTCGCATCGATCACTGCATTATAAGAGAGGTTATTCATTAATTTAATCGTCTTCCTATTGTAAGAATCGTCCATAAAGTTAGGCTGTCCACCAATAATTTTGACTGGGGTAATCTTACTTGTGACCTTACCCTCATTAATCTCAAAGTTTACCAGCATCGAGTGAAGTGTCTTCTCTCCACCACGTGTAGAGCGATTAAATACAAAATTCCCAAGTGAATAATAAATGGGTTTGTTTTTATAGTATTCGATACCCATCAAGCAATGGCTGTGTGCGCCGAGTATGATATCCGCACCGCTATCAATCATCTGTTTGGCTAGCGTTCGGGCATACTTTTCAGGGTAATCCTTAAACTCTTCATTCCAGTGAATATACACAATCGTGTAATCATTCTCCTTAGACATCTTCTGAATAGCCGTAAGCATAGGCTGCGAGGTGTACGCTGAGGCTGCTCCAGGCTTATTGTCACCGGCATACCAAGAAGGACCTGAAAGCACTCGGCTTACACCTAAAATAGCGATCTTCTTCCCCTTTACCGTCTTTGTATACGGTTTGAACGCTTCGTCCACATCTTTGCCTGCTCCTGTATGGCCGATCTTGTTTCGATCCAGATGCACCAGCGTGTCGAGCATGGCGTCTTTTCCGAAATCTAGAATATGATTATTAGCCAAAGATACGCCATCAATCCCAGCATAGGATAAGCCGCCAAGCACTGCCGGTTTGGATCTAAAGGCAAAGGTCTTCTCTGCTGCCTTTCCTCGAATAGACACTGGCGTTTCCAGATTCGCGAAGGCAATATCAGCCTTTTGTAAGGTAGGTGCAACTTTCGCAAACGGAAAGTTCACTCCGTATTTAGCGATCTGATCGCCTACAAAACCGTCCAAGAGTATATCACCAGCAAAAGCAAGCTTGATAGGTTCTGACGATGGCGAAGCTGCACTAGCTGCAATTGTCGAAGGGAGGATCAGTGATAACAAAAGTGTAGTGAGTAGTATTCTGCGCAATACATTCGACCCTAATCTCAAAAATACAGCCTCCTATCCTCAGCATGTTATTTAAATTCGCTATTAATCTAGCATACTGGAAATAGATTACTAATTTAAGGGTAAGAAGACCTGTTATCCCTTTGTTTTTTTCAAAACAGCTCGGAAGCAATTTAACCCACCCCACAAATCTGTATATACAGCATCCGCAGGCAACTCAAAGTCGGTCTCCCCCCAATACTGAAATCCAGCTTGCAGCAGCAGATCATTCATTAGATTTAAGTTTACCGTTGGGTAATCAAACGTTAATACCAATAGCCCTTCTTCGTTCAACGTTCGGTGAAACTCCCGTAAAGTACCCACCGTATCCTCTAAGGTCAAATGCTCCAGGACCGAGATACAAAAAATAGTATCAAAGCTCTCATCCTCATAAGGCAAATCTGCAAGATTGGCCTGAGCAAGATGCAAGTTGTTTGTTCTTCTCGCTATTACCTGCTTCGCCGCTTTTTCCCCGATCTCATTTGTAATCGTATCTAAGATGTCCTCCCGGTAAATCACCCTGCTGTCCATATCGCAAGCATAGACTTCTGCACAAACCCCGGCTAAATAAAATTTCAAGGGATGAGGAATTCCGCAGGCTGCATCCAGCACAACCCCATGAGGAGAAATGAAGTTAATACACCACTCATATTCAAAGGGACGGCTCCACCAGGATTCTGGCAAATCATAAATTAACTTCTCACGACTGGCATCGGAGTTTACAAAAAAACGCGAGACAAAGGGATGTGTTGGCATGGCCAGGACTCCTTTTTAACGGAATTTTAGGTAGTGAGAGTATATTCATGATTTGCTGATTCATGCCATAACCTTACATAGTCAAGAAGAAACGATGTTGTCGACCATTAAAGACGATGAATGTTTCTCGAAAAAATAAAAGACATAAACGCCCTCGGAGTCCTTACCAGGACGGTAAGCCTATTAAGCTAGAACTATATTGATAGTATGTTTGTGCAGCATATAAGCTCTTCTATTTACAGAAAAAGACGGCTGCTCCCGAAGGAAACAGACCGCCTTTTTAAAGACCTACACTTATGAGAAGTAAGAAAGCGGCTTCGCTTCCACTCCATGTTTCTCAATCAACGAATCCAGTAACTTAGACCATTCCGCATCAACCGTGCAATGATCAGGATGAGCCTCGAACCAAGTAACCGACTGCTTTATCCCTTCAGAGAAAGGAACTGTTGCCTGGAAATCAGGCACGAGACGTTTGATTTTACTATTGTCAAAAACACTGCTTACCGCTTGATCACCGATCAAGCCATCCGCCGCCCCCGGAGGAGAGAAGGCTGTGATAAAGTCTGTAGAGATATGAACCACTTTCGGCTCCACACCTGCCGCTTGCCCAATGGCCGCATAGATCTGATTCCAGTTCAATACCTCGTCAGATGTAATATGAATGGCCTCCCCAATCGCTTCCGGATGCCCAAGCAATCCAACGAACCCTTTGGCAAAATCTGAGTTATGCGTCAGTGTCCACAAAGATGTTCCATCTCCATGGATGACTAAAGGCAAGCCACGACGGATACGATCAATCAAGGACCAAGGATGCTGACCACTCGTGAGTGCCGCAGGGATGGCTGTATTTCCGTAAGTATGGGAAGGACGAACAATTGTAACCGGGAATCCGCTGCTCTTGTGTGCCTCCATCAATAATTGCTCACAGGCAATTTTATTTCTCGAGTATTCCCAATAAGGATTCTCCAAGGGTGTCTCTTCTGTGATTATATAATTACGCTGTGGCTTCTGATAAGCCGAGGCCGAGCTGATAAAAATGTACTGCTTCGTTTTACCTGTAAACAGGTCAATATCTGTCTGCACATGTTCCGGTGTAAAAGCAATCCAGTCTACCACTACGTCGAATTCGTAATCTCGCAATACTTCGGCAGCCTCCGCCGGATTACGAATGTCACCTTGAATCACCTTTGCCCCGTCCGGAACGAATTCGGCTCTTTGTCCTCTGTTGAACAAATACAGCTCTATTCCTTGTTCTACGGCGAGCGGGGATACAGCCTGGCTAATCAGTCCCGTACCACCGATAAATAACACCTTCATTTCACACACTCCTTATAGAGGATGTTCAAAAAGTCCGCTTTTGATCACAAAGGATCACAAGAAGCGTACTCGACATCGAAGATTGAATTCAGGCGAAATCGTTATTTATTCGTTAACGTAATCACGCCATAAGTGCTTTGGCTGCCAATTCAACAGCTTCTTTGCCTTCGCATTGCTGAGTAACGACTCATGGCCTTCCAGCGGCTGGCGGAAATCCGTCACCTCAGGATAACGTGCGGCCATTAACTCTCTGCTAGGAACAGCCATACTGGTCTCATCTGCGCATATATTAAGAGCAACTGCGCCCAATCCGTCCGTTTCAATCGCCAATTGGCAAGCTGTCGCTACATCCCGTGTATCAATATAACTCCACAGAATCCGATCGCGCTGCGCGGGATCATGAATGAAGGAAGGGAAACGTTCATACGTCGATGGGTCAAAGACATTTCCGATTCTTAGGGAAACGACTTGTATACCCGTTCTGCGCTGGAACATCTCTGCTGTCTGTTCATTCACAACTTTAGATAGACCGTAACTATCCTCAGGTAATTGTGGATGTTCCTCATCCATAGGCACATACTGCGGACCCAATGGGTTAACCGCAAAACAGATGCCATATGAGGATTCACTGGAAGCAATAACAGCTTTGCGAATGCCCAGTCCAGCAGCAGCCTCCAGAATGTTATAGGTGGATACTACATTATTTTGAAAGGTGACTTCACTCGTCTTTATATTTGCGGCTGGGATTGCAGCCAGATGTACAACTGCATCAGCGCCTGCAAGTACGCCATACACTTCACCTAAGTTATTCAAATCAGCAATGATCGTTTGGCACAAGGAATCTGCAGATTTTTGCGTATCCACATTCACAACCTCATACCCTTGTTCTACAAAATGCCGGACGACCCATTTACCAAGCATTCCGCTTCCGCCAGTAACAACTACTTTCGCCATGATCATATCTCCTTTTTTATGAATCTATCTCTAGTTAAGAATCTCTTCAATTTTCTTCAGAATATCTTCAGAAAGCTCTATTCCCGAAGCCTTAACATTCTCTTCAACCTGCTCCGGACGACTGGCACCCACTAGCGCACTTGCTACATTAGGCTGACGCAAAATCCAAGCCAAAGCCAGATTTCCCACAGAAATATTCAGCTCCGCAGCTACCCCGCTTAGTTGGCGAACCTTTTCAATCTTCTCTTCCGTAATCGCCTTCTTCAACCGATCCAGCTTAGCCGCACGGCTATCTTCAGGGATATCCGCGTTATACTTTCCTGTTAGCAGCCCTTGAGCTAATGGAGAAAATACGACCTGTCCAATGCCGCGGCGCTCGCCGAGGGGAATGATTTCTTTTTCAATATAACGTTCGAACATATTATAAATCGGTTGGTTAACCACGATATGATCCAGCAAATAGCGGTCTGCTACAGCTAATGCATCCGTCATTTGCGCCGCTGTCCACTCACTTACACCGACATAATATACCTTGCCTTGACGAACCAGATCATCCAGCGCACGTAAGGTCTCTTCAATTGGAGTTTCCGTATCAAACCGGTGGCAATACATAATATCCACGTATTCTACGCCGAGACGTTTTAAACTTGCGTGACACTGCTCAGTAATATGTTTACGGGATAAACCACGATCATTTGGCCCCGTCCCCATTTCGCCAAATACTTTAGTTGCGAGTACATAGGATTCTCTCGGATAGTTCCGCAAGGTCTCGCCTAGCACTTTCTCAGCAGCACCCTTTTCGTAAACATTAGCCGTATCAAAAAAATTCACGCCTAGGTCGTAAGCGGTTTCAATGGCTTTGACAGCATTATCTCTTTCTACGTATCCTCCATATGTCAGCCAGCTTCCCAAACTAATCTCGCTAACTTTTAGGCCTGTGCCACCTAGTCTACGATATTTCATAATAACTGCTCCTTTCCATAGTTCCGTGTTATGATTTCGGCAGGTTGCCTAACGAACATATTAATTCTAGAATAGTTTGTATATAATAGGAAGAAGTGAAATTTAGTTTACTATATGATCCCTAGAGTAGTTACTATACAAGAGTATAGTGGCACCCAAACAGGAGGAGATTCCTTGACAACAGCTAAATCTACCAATAATTATATCCCTAAAACCCCACTTACTATTGAATGTAATGTAGAAAAAACCCTTGAAGTGTTGGGCGGAAAATGGGCTTTTCTTGTATTAAGAGAGTTATTCGACGGCACCCAACGCTTTGGAGCGCTACAGCGAAAAATCACTAATGTCAGCCCTCGTGCGTTGACTAGTACCCTTCGCCATTTAGAGGAACACGGTGTACTAGAACGCCATGTTTTTCCTACCGTACCGGTAACAGTGGAATATTCTCTAACTCCAAAAGGTGAGGATTTACATCAAATTTTGAAGGAAATGAAGCTGTGGTCAGCCAAATGGACGTAGGTTCATACAACGGATTCATACTCTAACTGCATAGTATCCGGTGTATGCTAGAGAGTAATTTGGGAAAAAATCCCTGAAAATAGCCGATATTCGGAATAAATGAGCAAAAATAGGGAATTCCTCCCTAATAATCGAGATAATTTCTTGTTTTCTAGCAAATCAGCTTAATTTTAGGGAGGAATTCCCTAATTATTAGTTAGATGACCAGATATCTCGGAATTATTAGGGAGGAATTCCCTGATTATTATGGAATCCCAGAATTTATACTATTCAGATTCAATATTTATCTACAACTGCACCGAGAACTGCCGTATTTACATAGGGCTTTCCTTTAAGGCTTTGCAGCTCTTTTGCAGTCCCAGTAACAACAACTCCCAGTAGCTGCACGTCACTGGCATCCGGTGCCGCTTTATCCTTTTTCAAATAATTCGAGATTCGCTGGAATTCTCCGTAATACTTGCCCTCCTTCTGAAGCCCATAGGCTAGTGATTGTAAAAAATCCTCTGGTTTTGGTTTAAATAACCCTTCCCATTTGACACCGTAACCGTATATTTGTCTCGCTGATTCCGGTAAGGCATACTTATCCGGGCTACTGTCATTCGTAATAAACTCAAGCTTCTTCTTATTGTCATACGTATCTACCCAATACCAAGTCTGCGTCAGTTCTGTTGGCAGCATGTTTTCAACTTCAGCCTGCGTATAGCTTTTATCAAATGAAACTGCCATCTCTACCAGCTTACCGGGATCCATTTGTTCGAGTGCAGGCAGGTCGTTCAGCACCTTTCCGTTATAGTTTACTCCAGGTACATAAAACATCATTTCCCGCTGTCCATTTTGACTGTTATATCCGCGGTAGTATTCATAATTTTGGCTAGTCATTACTGGATCAGGAACATTTATACTAGAATAACCTCTACTAAGCAGAGAAAAACGGCTGCTCATACTAAAATCCAACTTTTTAGTATCCCATACGACAGGTACACCCTCAACAACCTTGTAAGTACTCAGTTCAACTTTTCCTGATAAAAATCCTAGATCCAGCTCAGTTCTCAGCTCATGAAGATTAGGACTACTAATTTCCATCATGATCCTCTCCTCATCCAGCCCGCGCATCGCTAACCAGCTAGTCAGTTGAGAGATACCCAGCATGCCGCCGAGTAATACTATAACAGTCACAATCAGCGAAATAATCATATTACGAATCAATGTTTTTCGTTTTGCTTTCTTAATTATTTTTGAAAGGTTTTGATCATCCTTTTGTTCCCATGGTGCTGTCATTCCGCTTCACCTCTGTACTTTTTTTGGAATTGCCTGCGGGCACGAAACAATGCCGATTTGACTGTATCTGTCGTGATTCCGAGGAGCTCTGCAATCTCCTGATAGGACAACTCCAGTTCATACTTCATAATAATGAGTTGTTTATGGAGCGGTTGCAGTTCTGCAAGCACGCGGTCAATGTCTTCCCGTTTTTCTTTTAGCAACAAATGATCCTCCGGAAGTTCCATATCCGGCACATCGACATAGTCAATAGGAATGATTATACGTTTGCTACGGCGGCACAGATCATAGTAGCGATTGATCGCTACTTTATATAGCCATGCACTGAATTTGTTCTCATCAATAGAGTCGATATACAAAAGAGCCTTATACACCGTATCCTGTACGATATCTTCCGCGTCGGCTGCAGGTGCCCCGAGACGAATCAAGTATTTTTGGATTTCTAGCATTTTGGGTTGAAGTATCTGATGTAGCTGCCCGGGCTTCATCCTGCACCTCCCTTCGTATATATAACGGTGAAGTTCTCGGAAAGTTAGCTGGTAGGAGAAAAAACATATAAAAGAAAAGCTTCGTAAAAAATCCCCTTACCGCTAACAGTATATAGATACCGTATAGCGTAAGGGGATTCTCTTGTAAAAAATATTTCTTCACTTATAAAAGATTCATTTATTTTACCTCAGGAATGTATTGCTCTCCACCAATTTGCTGTTTCTCAAAGGAATGATTCATACTAGCTTCCTGAATGTGTCCGTACGCCCAGTGTTTATCACTGACGTCTTTCCACTTCTGCTGTGCTCCAAGCAATGGGCCTCTGCCCAAAAGTCTGTTAATGATCACAACAGCTTCTGCACGAGTTAATGTCTGATTCGGACGGAATGTTCCATCCAAATATCCGTTAATGATCCCAGCTGCTTTGGCCGCATCAATCGCATTTTTTGCCCAATGGCCACTACTAATGTCTTTAAAGCTGCTGGTCCCACTTTGAGCCTTATCCAGCAAGCGCTCTACAATGATAGCCATTTCTGCACGAGTAATTAGCTGATTCGGCTTAAAGCTGCCATCTTCATACCCCTTCATTAACCCTTGTACTGTAACTACACTAATAGACTGCAAAGCCCAATAAGTTGTATTCACATCTTTATAATCTGAGGCAGCTTGTGCTTCATTCTTACCCCATAACCTTGCCAAAATCGTTGCCATTTCCGCACGGGTAATCATTCGTTCCGGGTTGAATCTGCCGTCCGCATAGCCTAAAATATATCCTTTATGTGATTCATGAACTACATTTGGATTGTTAGGCTGTTCCTTATCCGTGCCACTATTGTTAGTAGGCTTAGTGATCGTAGAGCCACCAGGCGTGTTCGTTCCTCCCGGCGTATTGTCATTATTCGACTGAGCAGAGAAGCTCACGATTTGAAAACGACTGAACTTTGAAATCTCAAATTGGATCCCTTTTGCTACACCGTTCTCATATTGTATAGTTCCTGCTACCAGCTCTGTCGTGCCATCTGTATGTTCGATGAACACCTTCAAAGCGTCTAGGAAAGCTTGTCTATTCTCAGTTGGAATCGTAATTCCACTTAATGGGAGAACAACCTTTGTGTTAAATCCGCCAAAGTTAGTTTCGATCTTTCTTGGCAGACCCAGTAAGTTTATCTGATTCCCAGCAGCTGCTAACGTAACCTTAGGGTCAGTATTCGCTGCTTTCTTAGCCTCACGATCCTCTTGAGCGTTCTTAACCGGTACAATTCGGAAATAAAGATCTGTACCCTTAGCTGCTGCGTCTTCTAAAGCTTCCTGACTCAGCCTTACTGAGCCTTCATCGGTAAAGATATTCATACCCGCATTTCTGTCAGCCAGTGCCGAAACCGCTGCAGCAGGAATTTCAATGGCTATCTCATCTGCCTTATCCTCTGCTTGCTGCTTAATCTCAACAGTTAGCGTACGGTTATTAATATTTCCATCCTGAGGATTGATAGAATTCGTCAGACTTTCTACTTTTGACGGATCAACGATAACAGTATCAATCTTTATCTGATTGCTGAGCGTTGTTCTGAGTATGTTCAGACTCTCCGTGTGTATCGTGTCATTTGAGTTGGCTTTTACATCAGCCGTTCTACCGGTCTCTTGGCGTGTATTTTCTTTTTCCTTCACTATGTTTTTGTTTGTTACAACCAGAAGGAAGCTTTTTGTAGCTTTAGCGGTACCCTTAGAGATCGTAGCGGTAACAATTACATTCTTGTCACCCTCTTCAGGTCTGTTTACGGTACCCTGTTCCTCACCATTTTTGCTGGATAGCTTAAGAACATCGATATTGGTCGAGGTCCATGTAATCTTCGTTCCATGTTTTCCTGTACCAAGCAACAAGAATTCATTTGTAACAGACTCCCAAGTATCTCCATCCGAAAATTTAAAAGCCTTATCTACCCCTAATTCTTTAGCAGCATCTCTAACAGCATCTTCATCTGACATTCTGATAACAGTCATAATAAATACCTTAGTACGCTTCTCGCCAGTCTCTTTGTCGAGAATTGTTGCGGTTAAAGTGACTTCGATATCACCCTCATCAGGTCCAGGCTGAACTACCTTACCCGTTGTACTAACGACATCAGGTTTACTTGATGCCCAAGTGATTGATGTGTTTCCGGAAGTACCTTTTTCAGTCAAATATATCGTTTTGGTCACATGCTTCGCATGATCCCCTGCACCATAGATAATATCCAACTTATTATAATCATTTATTAGATGACTTAAGGATGGCTTTGTCGCATCCAATGGGAACGGATCGTCTTTATCGTTAATTCCATCGTGATCGCTATCGGGATGCTTCGGATTCGTTCCAAGCACGATTTCCTCTTCATCCGTCAGACCATCGTTATCATCATCTGGATCTAGGCTATCTGGAATACCATCTCCATCCGTATCTAACTCACCATTTACTGCTCCTGGCTTCGCGGCATCTGTTGGAAATGGATCATCCTTATCGTTCATTCCGTCTCCGTCGGTATCTGCCTTCTTCGGATCTGTGCCGAGCACGATTTCCTGCTCATCGGTCAGACCGTCGTTATCATCATCTGGATCTAGGCTATCTGGAATACCATCGCCGTCTGTATCCAGTTCGCCGCCTCCGTTACCCGGCTTTGTCGCATCCAATGGGAACGGATCGTCTTTATCGTTAATTCCATCGTGATCGCTATCGGGATGCTTCGGATTCGTTCCAAGCACGATTTCCTCTTCATCGGTCAGACCATCGTTATCATCATCTGGATCTAGGCTATCTGGAATACCATCTCCATCCGTATCTAACTCACCATTTACTGTTCCTGGCTTCGCGGCATCTGTTGGAAATGGATCATCCTTATCGTTCATTCCGTCTCCGTCCGTATCTGCCTTCTTCGGATCTGTGCCGAGCACGATTTCCTGCTCATCGGTCAGACCATCGTTATCATCATCTGGATCTAGACTATCTGGAATACCATCGCCGTCTGTATCCAGTTCGCCGCCTCCGTTACCCGGCTTTGTCGCATCCAATGGGAACGGATCGTCTTTATCGTTAATTCCATCGTGATCGCTATCGGGATGCTTCGGATTCGTTCCAAGCACGATTTCCTCTTCATCGGTCAGACCATCGTTATCATCATCTGGATCTAGACTGTCTGGAATACCATCTCCGTCTGTATCCAGTTCGCCGCCTCCGTTACCCGGCTTTGTCGCATCCAATGGGAACGGATCGTCTTTATCGTTGATTCCATCGTGATCTGTATCAGGATGCTTCGGATTCGTTCCAAGCACGATTTCCTCTTCATCGGTCAGACCATCGTTATCATCATCTGGATCTAGGCTATCTGGAATACCATCTCCATCCGTATCTAACTCACCATTTACTGTTCCTGGCTTCGCGGCATCTGTTGGAAATGGATCATCCTTATCGTTCATTCCGTCTCCGTCCGTATCTGCCTTCTTCGGATCTGTGCCGAGCACGATTTCCTGCTCATCGGTCAGACCGTCGTTATCATCATCTGGATCTAGGCTATCTGGAATACCATCTCCGTCTGTATCCAGTCCGCCGCCTCCGTTACCCGGCTTTGTCGGGTCGGTTGGGAACGGATCTAGACTGTCCGGAATTTTATCTCCATCCGTATCTGGTTCAGACGTAAACGTCCAAGTTGTTTTATCCGTAATCCCTGCATACATGTTGCCGGCTGTATCCTTAAATGCACCAGGCTGAACAAGGACATAATACTGGGTACTTGGTTGTAAATAACCTACATTTACACCGTTGACAGGAATTATATCCTCAGGCGTAAATGTTACGCTATTACCCGATAAGTTGACGCCCATAGCACCTGTTTCGAACTTGTAGACAACACTATCGTCAGATTTCTTGCGAATTTCAACTTTTTTACCCCGCATATCTTGAATAGCTGAGCTGAATGTCAGCTTCAAATTTGTATCCGCTGCTACATTCGTAGCCCCTTTTACCGGAAAATATGCTGTAACCGTAAGATCTGTCTTTTCTGGAGCTAATCCTGTCGTGAAGTTCCAAGTGGTCTTATCCGAAATCCCTGCAAAAGCGTTACCTTCCGCATCCTTTATTGCTCCGGCATCAACCTGTACATAATATTTCGTATTGTAGTCCATATATTTTCCGTCATGATCTGACAGCATCAAATAAGGATTGATCGTCACTGTTTTGCCTGAGATGCTAACACTAGTTATATCGCCCATATCGAATGTATAAAGCACGCTATTATCTAGCTCTTTTTTGAGTACTACCTTTTTGCCTGCTACTCCTTGTACATCTTCACTAAATGTAAGCTTCAAACTGGAGTCCACCCCAACATTTGTTGCCTCATCTGCAGGCGATAGCGATATTACAGTAGGTCCTTTTGCAATTTCCGCAGCTGTAGTAAATCTCCAACCTGTTTTGGAAGTAATGCCTGTAAACAAATTACCAGCTTCATCTTTTAAAGCACCCGCTTCGATCAGCACGTAATAACCTGTTCCGGCTGCCAGGCTGGACGACAACTTAAAAGTTGCTTTCCCATCCAATAACGTTATCTTAGTCGTATCGTCAGCTGCGATAGTTTCAACCACACTATCATCGGACGTTTTCCGAATCGAGATGTTTTTGCCTGCAACTGGAACTACCTTCTCACTAAACGTCAACCCAAGGTTCGTATCGACCGCAACCTCTGACGCGTTATTGACAGGCGTAAACGTCTTTATTATTGGGGGTGTAGTGTCTGGTCTAGATACCATTTCAAAAATCCATGTATTCTCCATTATATTCTTGATTATCCCAGATTGACCTGCGTACTGCTCATATTGCACATGACCATTCAGACCTTCATAGAGGTTACCTACCAAGTCTTCCAGAGCACCCTGATCAATCGTTACATAGTATTCTTGACCATAACTCAGTTTGGTTTGCTTAATCTTTACGACGTTTCCTGTGATTGTTACTTTATTAGGATCATCAATTCCAATCACTTCTATCTCTTGGGGGGGAACAGAATCATAATAATCCTCAGCAGTGATAGTGCTACCCGGTGACATGATCCTAATATATTTATCTTCCCCCACTACTGCCTTGACTTTCTCGCTGAATGTGACAGTGAGTTCCGTGTTCAGAGGTACTTTTGTTGCATTAATAGCAGGTGCCAGATCGGTTACTGTTGGAGCAGTTTCATCTGGCGCCACTGTTGTGAAGTTCCATTTCGTCTTGTCAGTGATACCCGCATAGCTATTACCTGCGATATCTTGAAAGGCTCCAGCTTCAATCTGCACGTAGTACCCAGTACCATACGCCAAATCTGTAGCAGGCTTAATCGTTATTTTGTCTCCAGATACCGTAACTTTCGTAGGATCACTTGCTGTTATCGTCTCTATAACACTGTCGTCTGTCTTGTTAAGAATCTTGATCGTTTTACCAGTCACCTTGACATTTTCGCTGAACGCCAATACGAGGTTGGTATTCACCGGAACATCCTTGGCATCATTCGCAGGAGTCAATCCCACTGCCGTTGGCGCGAGTGTATCCGCTGGAGCTCCGGTTTTGAAATACCACGGAGCTGTGCCAATCTCCATTAGTACATTATTAATATACTGTACCGAAGTGACCATCCCAACATAATCATTATTGAAGGTATCTTGGAAAGCTCCACTATCCATGGTCACATAATAATATTTATTGTTTGCCATGTTTTTTGCTGGATTGATCGTAACTTTATTGCCTGAAATCGTCACCTTTGTAGTATCACTCGTGGAAATCTTTTCGAACTCGACAGCCTCTGTATAATTGTTAGATGATCCATCCGAGAACATTGTTCCCGGTACCATAATCCTTATAAATCTCCCCCTACCCGCATGTACATTTTCACTGAAAGTTAGAGTCAAATTAGCATCTGTTGCTACATTCAATTCTTTCTTCGCAGGAGAGAACTCTGTTGCTATAGGTGCAGTGGTATCACTACCGGCGCCTGTTTTGAAATCCCATACCTCAGCAGCCGTGAAGCCATCCGGCACATGGACTTGGCCATCAAGAATCTCTATCTCTCCATTCAATCCCTCATAAAGATTACCTGCTGAATCCTTAAACGCAGCCGGGTCGACCTTTACGAAATAATTCGTTTTATATTCAAGGTCAGCAGCTGGGTTGATTTTTACAATATTGTTCGAAATCGTCACTTTACTTGTATCATCTGCGGCGATCGTCTCTATTTTGGTAGAGTTTGCAAGCACCTCCGGATATTCGGAACCACTGGCATTAGAAGTAACTTGTGGTTTCCAAATCGATATATTTTTACCCGAAACGGCCTTTACACCTTCATTAAAGGTCAACGTAAGGTCTGAGTCGACCTTTACATTCTGCTCGTTTTTTTCAGGAGAATATGTGGATACTATCGGCGCTTCCGTATCCTCTGGACCACCACTATTCCCGGGGTCTGTATTAACAGCTACAGCTACAGGAACCATGAAGGTACCTACCATAAAAGGTCCTGGGCTGAGATTTATAGTTTGTATTACTGTATTTTTTGTTGTGTCTATTACACTCATAGTTGAAGCACCATAATTAACCGTAAATGCTTGACTCCCATCTTGGGAAAGGCCAATTACATAAGGATTAAAACCAACAGGAATTGTAGCTTCCACCTGATTCGTTATTGCATTGACAACAGAAACCGAATTACTAAAAGCATTAGCTACATAAACCTTATTCCCATCCGGACTGACTTCTGTTGCGTGAGGAGCTACACCAACAGGAATGGTAGCCTCCACTTTATTCGTTACTGTATCGATCACAACCATGGTATTGTTCCCTTTACCTGCTACGTAGATCTTTGAACCCTCGGAATTTACTGACAGGCCATAGGATGAACTTGCTAATGAAATTCCAGAAATCACAGTATCACTATTAATATCAATTAAAGAAACTTCATTGCCAGAATCGTAGGATAAGTACAGCTTTTCTCCAATCACGACCATTGCGACTGGGTTAGAATTTACAGATATCGAATTTATCACGCTCAAAGTAGCTGTATCGATCACCGAAAGTGAGTTACTGGAGTAATTAGCCACATAAGCTTTACTGCCGTCTGAGTTAAATGCAACGCCATGAGGAAACGACCCCACTGCAATGGTTGAAATTACAGTGTCAGTGGATGGATCTATAACAGAAACAGTCCCATCCGCTCTGTTGGTTACGAAGACCTGGGTCTTATTCGGATTAATGGCGGCACTGTTAGGCTCTGTTCCTACTTTGATCTTCGCCTTTTCCACCGTTAAATTCGTTAAATCTACTACATCCACTACACCACTCGAAAAACTTGTAACATACGCCTTTTGAAATACCGAAGTCGTATCCTTATCAGCAGTGCCTGCATAAGCCAACTCCCCCCCTCTAATAAATAGTGACGAGCATATGTTGACCAGTAATACAAATAATAGAATGCTAATTGCTTTCTTGGACCTGACTAATCGAAGCACATTCTCAACTTCTTTCCTATGTATTTTATTACTCCCATGTTTAGGAAATCATATCAACCCTAACTCACCAAAATCTCACAAATTGTCGGGTAATGCCGAAAAACACAAAAAAAGCAGTGAGATTTTTCCCTCTGCTTTCTCTTTTTATTAATATTTCAGTCTAGATATGCAGCTACACGCTCTTTAAACTCTGCTGAAGGGACCAGCCCCAGCTCAGTACGATAAGCCCCCTCGAATTTCTCATAAAGTCGTGCAATCTTTTCTTTATTTCCGAGTTTGGCATAAACATCAATCATTTGCTGGTTCATTTCTTCATGCAGCGGATATAAGCTTAAGAACTTTTCTAGTCGTTGCTCCGCTTTATGCCAGTCCTGAGCAGCACAATCATTGTCAACCAGCAAACGAGTGCATGTTGTGAAAAACTTGCAATACGCTTCCTCCAGCGATATCTTCCATAGATAAGGCTTTCCGTCCAGCAGAGGCCCTTGATATAAGATACTGAGCCGCTCCATTTGCGTAGTGTTCTGTTGTCCCTCCACTATTTCTAAATGAAATCTTTGATACTCAAGCGCATCATAGCTTTCGTTTCCGGTCTCCAGCATATAACCATCGTTCATTTTGCGGATTTCCATGCCGAAGTCCTTTTCCTTCAGCATTTTCTTCAAGAGGTATATCGTATTATACAGATTGGATGCCCCTCTCTCATCCTGCATATCCGGCCACAATAAATCCATTATCTTCCACTTACTGATATAACGGCCTGCATTACATAGGAAATAGGCGAATAATTCCTCTGCTCTACGTGTTCGAAAATGAATAGGCTTCCCTTCTGAATCACATACTTCGAATCCACCGAAACAGCGGATCATCGGCTCCGTTTTCTTAGGCCCTTGTATCACCGCCGGTCTCATTCGTTTAACAAGTCGTTCAGTGACCCTATGGATTGCTTCGGGTGTGATCGGCTTAAGAATATAATCTAGTGCACTTACCTCGAACGCTTCCAGTGCATAATTTTTGTAGGCGGTTGTAAATACAATTTCCGGTTGATACATCAGCTTATGAATTCTGCTTGCCAGCTCAATCCCGTTCATCCTTGGCATTTCAACATCTATAAACACAACGTCCGGTTGTAAATCAGGTATACACTCCAGTGCCTCCAATGGATTAGAAAAGGCCCCGCTAATGGTATAATCTGAATTACGACCGATCAGTACCTTCATCAAATTCAAAATCGGTTTCTCATCCTCAACAATCACTACACGAATCATCGTGTTTCTCCCTCCATGCCCCCAAGGCTTGCTGGTAAATACATCGTTACTTTGGTCCCGAGCCCAAGTTCGGAATGAATGGTTAAGGTAGCTCCGGGTATCGCACCCAGACGCTTTCTTATGTTACGGATACCAATACTGCCATCCAGCTGCTCGTCTCCGGTTAATTGGTATAACAAGTCATCTGGCATGCCCACCCCATCATCTTCGATGATAACTTTCATATAGGTACCACCTGCTTGAACCGTAAGCGACACTTTGCCCTGACCTTCTTTTTCAAACAATCCATGTCTGATCGCATTTTCAACAAATGGCTGAATACATAAGGAAGGGATCTCAACCGAACGTAGACCCTCATCCATATGAAAAATAAAATCAAACCGCTCGCCAAACCGAGCTTTTTCGATCTCGACGTAGGCTTGAATCAGTTCTAACTCACGGTGCAAAGGAACAACTAAAGTGGAGCGGTCCATATCGAGAATATATCGAATGTACTGACTTAGCATAGATAACAGATAGGCGGCTTTCTCTCCATCGGTATAACAGAAAGAGATCACACTGCTCAGCGCGTTATACAGAAAATGAGGCTTAATTTGCGCTTGATGAAAAGCATACTCATTTCGTATCGCTTCCTGTATCGATGTTTTCATTGCAATCAGCGTTTGAATTCTCGCAATCAGCGTTTCTCCATCAAATGGCTTGGTTATATAATCATTCGCCCCAGCCCTGAAGCCAAGCGCAATATCCGCTCTTGCGTCTTTTACTGTTGCAAACAAAATAGGTAAATCCAGAATAGAGTAACGCACACGTAAGGTTCGGCACAGCTCAATCCCTGAAATACCCGGCATCATGACATCTAATATGACTAGATCTACATTGGGGTATTGCTCCATTTTGTCCATGGCTTCAGTCGCCGAAAACGCCGTAATCACATTGTAATGATGCCGTCTTAGAATATTTAGCAGAATGTGAATGTTAGAGGCTTCATCATCCACAATTAGGATCGTATATCCACTCTGATCTACTATATCCAGCGAGGTCTGCTCAAAAAATGCGTGCTGACCCGCCCCCGTAGCAGCTACTTCACGATAGCCTGGGATCCGCTCGATTTTCGGCAAGGTGAAGATCATCCGAGTGCCTTGGCCGACCTCAGACCAATCCACCCGAATTTCACCGCCCATCCGTTCGATGAGTTTCCTGCTAATGTACAGGCCAACGCCCATTCCTGTATAACCATCTTGCGGAAGCGGTTTATCAACCTGTTCAAAATATTCGAAGATGGCGGTATGCATATCGGGTGATATCCCCGTTCCTGAATCCTCCACGGTAACAGATACTGTATTTCCCTCCACATATGCTTTTATCTTAATAAATCCTTTATTCGTATGTTTAATCGCATTGTGTACTAGGTTGTACATTACCTGTCTTAGCCGACTATCATCGGCCAGCACCCAAACATCAGAATCCACTTGATTATCTAATCGTACGGATTTCCCCGCAAGCTCAAACTGCAATACATCAAATACAATTTGCGAAGCCACCCTTAGATCAACCACGGTCTGCTGTAGTCTTAACTCTCCATGCTTCAAAAGGCTGACATCTATCAAATCTTGAATAAGCATAGACAACTTCGTAGAAGTATCCTTAATTAGCCAAAGGTTCTGCTTCTGTATCGGATACAGATTATCCTCACCATCTTCTAGTAAAAAGGATGTCATATTCATTATCCCATGCAGCGGAGTCTTGATCTCATGCGAAGTGTTCATTAGAAATTCATCTTTAAGCTGATTAGAGATTAGCAACTGACGGGACAGCGTTTCCGTCTTGTCATAAGTGTTTGAGAATCGCACAGCTAACATAATATTGAAGAAAACAATAAAACCAATCACACCGCATTTACCAACCAAATCGGTCCGCAGCATATTTTCAGAATAAAGACTTACGTCTAAGAAAAAAATCAGAAGTGAAATCGCGCCGCCAATGAACAAAAACAGTTCTTTTCGATCCGTCGTTTGGCTCTGGCTGCGAACATATAGATAAATCATTCTGACGATAATAGTCAGCATAACGATTCCAAGATACGTTACAAACAAATATTTCACACGAATATGTACACCATATGGCAGCACCAAAACCGATATCAGGTAAAGGACAAATGGAGACAATACGATCCGCATCTTCTTCCTTGACATCAACCGAGATTCCACCGAGCAGTAAAACATAATAATGATAATCGAGCCGATAAACTGGCTTATTTCCAGCATCTTATAAGTTTGTTCAAACGGGGAATTGGGTAACAACTGCTGAAACAGCTTCTCACCATAGAGAGAATTGTTCAACGAGAGTATAAGCAGATATAAACCGCTCAGCAAATAGGCCTTTTCTCTACGCCCTACGAAATAGAAGCTGAGATGGTATGCCCCAAACATGCCCAGTATCAAAATAATTCCAATATCTGTGCCAATCTGAATACTGTTCATTTGGGTAATATCCGCATGTGCTCCCAACGGGATTGAATTCACGATCCCACCCGTAACAAAATTGTAGTTAGATACTTGTATTACAATTTCTATTTCTTTAGCATTAGAATGAAAAAATACCGTATATGGAGTATTCCCTGGCTTAAATGACTCACTATCTGTTGAAGGAAATCCGACCTCCCCTTCTTGTCTACCATTAATAAACAGTTTTTGGGACATGCGGATACTCCTGATTTTCAAACCAAGAATTTCTTCCGAATCTTTGACCCACACCTTAAGTCGATAGGTGCCAGCCCCTTTACGGTCCATTCCACCTTCTATGACCTTACCCTTCCATGTCCCTGGGACAGATAGATATGAAGCCTTCGTATTTATTCGTTGCTGAATCTCAGAGGGACTGAGCAGTTCATCTTCATAAAATTCCCACTCACCATCCAGATCAACGATCCCCTGCTTCTCAAAATCCCATCTCGACAAATCCAGTACGCCCTGCTTCGCAACCGGGGTATCTTGGTCCTGAATCGTGGGGGAATATATACTTACTAATAGGGAGAAGGCAAGCATAAAAAACAACCCCATCCCAACTATTCCACGATATTTCATCGTCCTCAAGCTTCAGGCTCCTCTCACCAGCGAGTAATTCTACCATTCTACTCCGCTGCTCTCACAAAAATCTCTCAAAAAACCGCCTGTAAGCAACTTCCTGACACTCTAATAATTTGCTGACGTTACTCAGTATAATCGGCACTTCGGTAGGCGTCTATCTCCTCTCTTACCTTCCCACCCCAAGCATCTCCAGCCCAAGCCATACACGAATATCTTCGGTATTTTCTGTTAAATAAAGCGCGTAGGCCCTTGTGATCGGCATGTCTAACTCACATTGAAGTTGGAATAGCCTCTGTTGATCGAGATACGGTTGTGCAATAGATCGGGGTAGAAATCCAAAGCCTGCTCCTAGTAGCAGCATGTCCAGCATAATCATCGAGTGATCAGTCTGAAGTGCAGGCACATAGCCTGGTCCAACTATACTGGAAAACCATTCTGGAAACGGGCCTCCCCACTCTAAATGACAATACTCACGCTGAAAAAAATCCTCCTTGCGTACAGATGTCTCTCTTAATTGCGTGGAAACCAGAACAATCTCATCGTCAAACAAGAAGTGTTTGGTTACCTTGGGGTGTTCCGGCGGGTCATATTTAATCGCAATTTGTACAATTCCATCCAGCAAAAGATCACGAATCATATAACTGGAATCAATATAACTTAGGAATTTGATAGCCACCTTCGGATGATCACGTCTAAATGAAAGAATATGCTCCAGGTAATAATAATGCCATACGGACCCAGGCCCACTTAAAATGATATAGTTCTCCAGTTCTTCGGATAGAGTCACCTTGCTCTCTTCAAACAAACGAAGCATCCGCTCAGCATATGGAACAAAGGAAATCCCTGCTTGCGTTAAGCTAACATTCCGATTATCACGTGTAAGGAGCACCTTGCCCACGGCGTTTTCTAATGCTTTTATTCTTGCGGTAACGGCTGACTGGGAGATATGTAGATGTTCTGCGGCCTTGGTGAAATTTCGGATTCTGCATACCGCCAAAAAAGCTTCTAATTGAGATAAGTCCATGGATTGCACCCTCTATGATTCAAAATATTAATGATTACGATCTATAAAATTCGTTATACAAATTATATGTATTCAGTTATGATTTCGCTATATTTTTAAACTTAAAAGTGCTGGAGGAAAAAACATGAATAATATTGTAAGCATTGAACAACTATTTTCGATTGAAGAATCTATAGATGAGCTTTCAGAGCTACTTATACAGGTCGTGGAGGATGGAGCCTCCATTGGATTTTTACCACCCTTAGATGCGTCAGACTCTGCCTTATACTGGCACAATGTTTTGGCTCCCGAAGTGATCCTTTTTGTCGCAACAATGAATGAGATTATCGTGGGGAGTGTACAACTACATTTAAGTACAAAAGCAAACGGAACACATCGAGCCGAAATCGCAAAGCTGATGACACACCCTAAATATCGCCGGAATGGTATTGCTCGTTCACTAATGCAAAAAGCTGAGGAAAGAGCTACGCAGGAAGACAGGTCTTTAATCGTGCTTGATACAAGAGAAGGTGACCCTTCCAACCTCCTTTATACTTCAATGGGCTACATACAAGCTGGACGTATACCAAACTATGCAATATCAGCTAACGGTGAATTACATGCGACGTTCTACTATTATAAAATCATTGGCTAGACACTTTGAACTTAAAAACATTCAATAAGCAAGCGTGGACTGTCACCGGATTTCAACCGTGAAAAACGGTATATAATCAAGAAATCTGGGGACAACAGCGGCTGGAAGTCCAAGCATTCACCGCAGTCACACAATTACCTTAATAGAAAAATTTAAAGTTCAACTAATATAGACATTTATAAAACACCAAGTTATAGTATTGATAACACTTTTAATAACTATTTTCGAAAGTCTAGAGGTGAAAAAAATAAACCAAATCGCAAACAATTCCATTCGTGTTAAAAAGATAAATCAGGAGCTTATCAAGCAAGCCTTAAAGTCGATGAAAGAAGGAACCAAATCAACGATTTCTAGCGCCACCGGATTAAGTATTGCCACTTGCGGAAATATTCTGAATGAACTTATGGAGACAGGTGAAGTCATTGAGACGGAGCTGGAGGCTTCGAATGGAGGTCGGCCGGCTCGAAGATTCATCTATAATGTTGATTTCTCCTACATCGCATGCATCTATGCCAAAATTGAAGATGGGCTACAATCCTTAACCTATACAGTAACGAATTCCGTTGGTCAACGTGTCGATGACGGATATATCAAAGCTGAGAGTATTGATGCTACGACCATAGATCGTTTAGTAGGCACACTAATTCAAGCCTATAACAACATCAAAGCCGTTGGTATCGGAATCCCGGGACTGGTTCATCAAGGTGTCATTAATATTTGTGATATCAAGACTTTAATTCATGCTCCCTTAGAATCACTCCTCAGAGAGAAATACGAGGTTGAAGTCACAGTCGAAAATGACATGAATCTAACCGTTTACGGATTCTATAAGCAGCAGGATTACGAAGAGGACAAAACCATAGTTGTGCTGACCTTTATCAAAGGTGCCTTTCCGGGTGCAGGGATGATGATCGACGGGCATATCCACAAAGGAAATACTAGATTCGCGGGCGAAGTCTCATTTTTACCTTTTGGAATCTCGCGTGACGAGCAATTCATTCGTTTAGGGCAGACAGAAACATTTATCCCCTTAGCAGCTCACACCATTGCCTCATTGACGGCAGTTATTAACCCTGAGACGATAGCGCTCACAGGCGAACAAGTTAGACAAGAGGATATACCACATATCTATCAAAATTGCCTGGCATTCATTCCAGACGAGCATATGCCTCATCTAATTGTGCTGGATCGTCCTGATGATTATTACATGAACGGATTAATTGCGATCACGCTGGAAAGCTTGACCTATTCGTTGCAACTGGTTGAAAAGCGCCGCTAATACAACAAGAACTTCAGGAGGAATTACGAATGGCAACAAACAAAGAGAATATGATTGCAGGAAAGCTTTACATGGCGGGCGGAGAAGAATTAGCTAAAGATAGCAAAAGATCCAGAATGCTCACCCGTCTATTTAACAATACGACAGAAGAACAAGGCGAATATAGAGTAGAGTTACTTAAGCAATTATTTGAGTCTACCGGTAAATCATTGCATATTGAGCCGCCTTTCCGCTGTGATTATGGCAGCAATATTACCGTTGGCAATAACTTTTATGCTAATTTCGACTGCATTATCCTGGACGTAGCAAAAGTAACGATTGGTGAAAATGTTCTTTTTGGACCCAGAGTAGGCGTGTATACCGCCGGCCATCCCATTGATGCGGACGTTCGTATTAGTATGCTCGAATTCGGTACACCGATTACCATTGGAAACAATGTGTGGGTTGGCGGAAATGCCGTAATCAATCCTGGAGTAAATATCGGCAACAATGTAATCATCGGCGCAGGTTCAGTCGTGACTAAAGATATCCCTGACAATGTAATTGCCGTGGGGAATCCTTGCAGAGTGCTAAGAGAAATTACCGAGGACGATAAACAACACTGGGAAAAACTTAAAGAAGAGTACTATAGAGACACCGAGCAATAAAGATACCCGATTCTGGAGGTTCTCACGTTGAAAAAGCGCTTTGGCGGATTTAATAAGGTTTATGCCATGCAATTGGCAACGATCTTTTTAGGGTTTATTGTGTTTGGGATATCCGAAAATATTAAAGGGCCGGCCATTCCAAGAATTCAGTTTGACTTTAATTTGGATGAAAAGCAGCTAGGTACCCTGCTATCCCTAAACGCACTAGGTTATTTGATCGCCTGTTCTTTTACAGCTGTATTGGTTCGCAAGTGGGGGATCAAGGCTGTCAGTATTATTGCTTTCGCATCCATGATATTCTCTGGCGTTCTAATTTACATCTCACATAGCTACCCCCTCTTCTCGGCTTCCTACTTCCTGATGTATATCGGAAACGGAATGCTTGAGATTGGACTTGCCATTCTGGGAGCACGTATCTTCGTTAAAAATACCGGGACCATGATGAACTTATCCCATTTCTTTTACGGGTTTAGTTCCACGTTAGCTCCACTTCTGGCTACAGGGCTAATGACGGTAAGTATATTCGGTCATACAATTGATTGGCGTGGAATGTATCTAATAATGCTTAGCTTGTCTTTACTCCCTATTCTATTTGCCTTACGGAGTACGTTTCCGGGTGACGATCTTCCGCATGAGGACCGTATTCCACTAAAATCACTGGTCCGTGATCCGGCTTTATGGCTAATGGTTCTAATCCTGTCCTTCGGTGTAGTATCGGAGCTTGCCGTAGGCGGATGGCTCGTAAATTTTCTTGAAAAAGCATACAAGTGGGATACGGTTACAGCTTCTGGAATGCTGTCCACCTTCTTTCTCTGCTTCTCGTTAGCAAGACTCCTGCTGGGACCGGTTACAGATAAGATTGGATTTAATCTATCGCTCATTATATTTTCAGCCTTCTCTGCCCTGTGTACCTTTGCCGCAATTTTGGGTGGAGAAAAGTTCGCCTTTCTATTCGCCGCAGCAGGGATCGGTATTGCGATGATTTATCCTACCGTTATGGCTTTCATCGCAAAAAGGTACCCTCACGGCAGCGACACCGCCATCACATTTACAGTCACGTTAATGGGAGTGGGTAGCGTAATCGGCAACTATGCTATAGGTGCTGTGATCGAAGGTGTGAAGCGGCTGTACGGTGCGGAGACGCAAACAGGCTTGCTGCGCGGACTTCAAGCTGGCTATGGATTTATCGGATTATGTGCGGCGATATGCGCCATATCCGGCTGTGTTCTCTATCGTTATTTACATCGCCGCCAAGAACTTATCTAACCTAATAGTTGTTGCACTTATTTCAGCTTATACAGCCAAAACCTGCCGATTTAATGGCAGGTTTTTTATTGAACTATGTTCTCGTTATCCTTGCTAGGTCAGCTGATGGACTCCGAGCTATTGAGCTGCTGAGTTAAGTGTCACCGAGCAAACGAGCTAATGAGATATTGTGCGATTGACCGAGGAAGATCCCTTGCTGACTCCCGGGGCGTTATTGAGTTATTTTTGCGCAGAAAAGAGTACTTTTTAACCACATAACGGCTCCTGAGTCCGTATACTCCGCCAAAAGAAGCAAAATCATGTAATAGCCACTATACAGTCCGCAATCATAGTCCATTCATACTTAAAGCCATCATTCCCACGCGTATGGTGTATGCAACAATGGCATTTGAGCTAGTGATCAGCACTAAATGTAGATCGCAGCCCTTCCGCCAGCTTCATTATTTTTCTAACAATCTGCTCTTCTCCGTTACCCACCTGTTCAGACTACTCAAAAAAACTACTTTCACAATCTCATCCAGCTCAGATAGACTAACATTTTTGGCGCGTTGCTCTGGATCTACATTTTTACGAATGGGATGGTCATGGGAACCCGAATACGCATAGTCCCAGTGACTGTCAATCAAATAAGTGGCTTCAAATTCTTCGATTAACTTCAAGATCCTATCCGAAGTCTGCGAGTCAAAATGTATGGTCGAAATTACCTCTCCATCCTTTGCAATAAACGCGCCATTTCCCTTTAAGGTTTCTTCTAGCGTGGGGACAGAGAAATCCTTGTTATTGCGCTTCTGCTCCCCTTGTCTTTATTTGGAGATATTGAGTTCGTGCAAGAGGTTATGATCCAATCTCAAGTGGAAGCCGTACAACAGGCCAGCCTCTTATTTATCCCGATACAAAAGGTTGAGTCCGACCTAATGGATAACCATAGCTTTAAAGACTTATTGTTAAAACATCTATCTTACAAGCCTAACGGATATCGATCTTTTCTTCGTGGCAGGTTATGTAAAGTTAGATTAGTCCTAACTGTCTAGGCAGCCCCCATAGTTGCACTTTATACAATTATAATTTCTCTATCTGACGTCAACACCCATTTAGTTGCACAATGTACACTTATTTAATAGAAAATGAAGAAAATTGAGTGTGATCGGGATTTTTAGTTGTACAAATTACACTTATTTATCGAATCAGTAGCTACTCTCTCATATTAGTTGTACTTTATACAATTAAAATAGCTCTACTGTACCAGTGAAACTCTTAGGGTTCAGACAAACCGCTAGAATGCACACTAAAATGCCGAGAGATCACTCTAAAGGTCAAATCCTGAAACAGGTGCTCGCGTATGAAGTATTCGGAAAGATTAACTTTAGCAGCGGCACCTCTTCCAGTAACAAAACAAAGAGCCGATCCTAAAAAACAGGATCGGCCCTATCACTTCCTATTATTAACGTGTAACCAAGGCAAACTTTTCTTTTATCTTCACAGAAGTACCCGCCTGATTTATGACTTCTGTCGTTTCAGTCGTATTCGTGATGATGATCGGTGTAATAATGCTGAAGCCTTCACGGCGGATGCTTTCCAGTTCAACTTCCATCAAGATGTCGCCTGCCTTCACCGTGTCACCCGGCTGAACCCGAGTGTTAAAGTATTTCCCTTTCAGCTTAACCGTATCTATACCCACATGAATCAATACTTCTGTACCATCATGGCCTACAATAGCGATAGCATGTTTCGATTTAGCTAGGGTAGCAACTATACCGTCAATAGGTGAAGCTACCTGGCCTGAAGAAGGCTCCAGCGCCAGTCCTTTGCCCATCGCCCCACTTGCGAACGCCTCATCCGGCACCGCAGAGAGCAGCAATACGTTACCTGACATCGGACTGGACAACAATGTAGCATTACCCTTGTCCATTTCTACAGCATTGAAGTTTACTTCATGGTTTATCGAATCCTGCACGAACTTGTTACCCGACTCCGGAGCTGATACTAGTGTATCATCCTCTATATCTTTGAAACCGAGCATGAGGCATAGCAGAAATGCTGCGACAAAGGAAACAACCATCATAATTACACCATATATAATGTTTGAAGTTCCTTTTTCTCCGGAAAAAGCAAGCAGTGCCATAAGGTTGTTCTGCGGTACATACAAGGTAACATGTACAATCCCAGCGAAGCAGCCCGCGATGCCCGCTGAGATGGCAGCGGCAATCATCGGTCTCTTCAACTTCAAGGTTACACCATACAAAGCTGGTTCTGTGATACCCATCGTTGAAGAAATCCATGAAGCAGAAGCTAATTGCTTCATCGATTTGCTCTTAGAGCGAATGGCAACGGCTAGTGTAGCCCCACCCTGAGCAAGGTTCGCACAAATCTGAGCGACCAGAATTAACGCTTCCTGCCCGGTAGCTGCGAAGGCAGAGATAAAAATCGGTGTGAGCGCATGGTGCATCCCGGTCATAACAATGAACGGGAATGCGGCAGCAAGGAGAGCCACCATGACAAAACCGAGCGTTCCTTGCATCAATTCGATCACATAAGCCAGTCCTTGTCCTGCATAATTCCCCAGCGGTCCGACAACGATAAGGGCCAAAGGTGCGCTGATGAGCAGCAGCAGCAGCGTTGGATTCAACAGAATTTTCAGCATATTAGGAACGATTCGGTCTATATATTTTTCAATATAGGACATCATCCATACTGTCAGCAGGACAGGAATGACTGATGCTGCATAAATAACAGATGGAACCGTCATTCCTAGGAAGGATATCGGATCCTTGGAAGCCACCCAGGAAGAGAAGTTAGGATGGAGTAGAACACCAGCGACGATAACTGCAACTGAAGTATTCACTCTGAATTTCCGGGAAGCACTAACCGCTAACAGAATCGGCATGAAATAGAATGCAGCATCTCCGATAATATCCAAGATTCGATAGGTGTCTGCTTCTGGAGACATCAGATCGAAGGTGGTCAACAGTGACAGAATGACCTTGATCATCCCTGCAGCCGTTAATGCCGGAATCATTGGTGTCATACAACCGGTAATCGTGTCAATGACCTGGCCTATTACTCCCTTGGTTTTGCCGTTCCCCGAAGGCTTACCGGAACCGCTGTCATCAACACTCTGCACATTAAGATCAATAATTTCTTTATATACAGCATTTACTTCATTGCCGATAATAACCTGATATTGGTCGGACGTTACGTTCACCCCCGCTACAGCCTCCAACCGGTTCAATGCTTCCTTGTCGGCTTTATCATTGTCTTTTAAACGGAACCGCAAACGAGTCATGCAATGTTCCAGATCAATGATATTTTCCTTCCCGCCGACCAGATGTATGATTTGTTCAGCAATTTGCTTGTATTCTTTTTTCATATGCTCTTCCCCTTTAACCGTTTTCATTCGAGTGCTTTGAAAATCACAGAGCCGTTAGTCCTCTTCCAGAGGACCACAGCTTCCGAATATAGAGACCTCTCTAGAGGCACTCCCCATTTGATTCAATCACTTTTTTATACCAGTGATAACTGGCCTTTTTATAACGTTTAAAAGTACCGTTACCATAGTCATCAGCGTCCACATAAATATATCCGTAACGTTTGGACATTTTGCCCTCACTTACACTAACCAAGTCGATGCAGCCCCATGACAGATAGCCAATTAACTCTACTCCGTCCTGTTCCACAGCATCCTTCATGTTGCGTAAATGATTGGACAGGTATTCAATCCGGTAATCATCCTGAACATGAAAATCCTTATCCGGTTCATCAGCGATCCCAAGGCCATTCTCGACGATAAACAACGGAATTCGGTAACGATCATACAATTGATTCATTGTTATACGAAGTCCGATCGGATCTATTTGCCACACACTCCCACTAGGTGGCAGATAAGGATTTTTTACCGTCTCAAAACCATTTGTACGACGAGTCTCCAGTCCTTCCGTGGATGCAGCCGTACAAGCACTTGAGTAATAGCTGAAGGAGACAAAATCTACGGTATTGTTCTTCAGAATTTCAAAATCTCCCGGTTCCGTGTGAATGTTGATCTTATGCTTGGCAAAATACGGTGCAATATAATTTGGATATTTGCCGTATACCTGCACATCAGAGAAGAATAGTGTATGTTTGTCACTTTCCAGAGAAGCGAATACATCCTCCGGTTTACATGTATATGGATAGGTCTTTCCAGCCGCTAGCATACAGCCAAACTGAATACCCGGAACCATTTGCTTGCCCGCTTCCACAGTCAGAGCGTTAGCTAGAAGCTGATGATGCGCAGCCTGATATTTTTTCTCCAGCTTGTTGTCAGCCGCTGTGAAGGTTAAGCCCCCTCCTATAAAAGGGATATGCAGGACCATATTCATCTCATTGAATGGAATCCAATATTTCACTCTGTGCCCAAATCGGCTAAGTAGCGTCTTGGCATAGTTGACGTAAAAACCTACCACTTGGCGGCTCGCCCAACCCCCGTAATGCTCAACTAAATGCATCGGCAAATCGAAGTGACTGATAGTAATCACTGGCTCAATGTTATGTTTCTCAAGCTCGTCCAAAATGCTCTCATAAAATGCGAGGCCTGACTCCAGCGCAGTTGCTTCGTCCCCATTCGGAAATAAACGCGGCCAAGAGATAGAGAATCGGAATGCATTGATACCCATTTCCGCCAGCATGGCGATATCCTCTTTGTAATGTTCTCGGAAATGAATCCCCGTATGGCTCGGATAATGTTGGCCCTCTTCTGTAAAAATATTATCCTCGTCCATCATTACGTCTTTCAAACGACGGTCATTCATTGGCAGAACATCAAAATTGGATAGACCTTTGCCATCCTCCAAATGCGCACCCTCGGTCTGTATTGCCGAAATAGCGCCGCCCCACAGGAAATCTCGGGATAATTTCATAATAAACCTCCAAGTTGCTAACAGTTTGTAAATGCTCTCATTTATAAGCACCAACCTGTTTTCTTTAGTTGCCTATGCCTATAATAAGGCTTGCTGGAGGAGATTGAATCCCTTGATTTTGTCAAATTGTTCTCATATTTGGTCCTGTCCAAAAGCAACTTTGATGGTTGAGCTTTTATATTGCAGAGGAGCGATACCAATACTTTCCTTAAACAAACGATAAAAAGTCTTCGTACTTCCGAAGCCTACCTTACCGGCAATCTCTGTCACAGGATCATCTTCATTGAGGAGAATCCACTTCGCCTTATCAATCCGGTATTCGTTCAAAAAGGTGACGAAGGTTTTGCCGGTATGCTTCTTGAAGAATTTGGTGAAATACGATGGAGTGAAGCCTAGAATTTTCGCAGCATCCGAAAGTTTGATAGGATGGGTATAGTTTTTCTCCACATACTGGAAGACCATAGACAACTGCTCGAGAATTTCACGGGAATAAGGCTTATTGGTAACCATTCGCGGCTTAAAATGATCCATTTCGCGATACATAACAGTGATCAGCTCACACAAGAGGCTTTTGATAGCATATGCGTAACCGATCTGTTGTTCCTTGCCTTCCTGGTAAAGCTTATCCAATAACTGAACAATTTTCTTCTGAATATCCGGTCTCCAGTACGTGGAATACGGTTCAATTGAGGCAAACAGCTCCTCCAGCGAAAAAGGTGTGTTATTCAGAACCATCACGTCCTGAAAAAAACTAAGGTCAAATTGGAAGACCAGCCGCTCACTTTTAGGTGAAGCCATCACATAATGAATATCTCCACCTTTGATGAAGACGAACTCATTTTCTTTTAGCTGCATCGGCTGGTCATTTACTCCAAGGTTCACTTTCCCTTTGACAATCCAGATAATTTCCATTTCCTTATGCCAATGTGGTGTAGTTAATATACTGCCATCGTTCTCAATACAGCGGTACGGAAAGGCTTTATCAAGTCGTGGGAATTCCAAATAAATGGCCATCTGATCATCTCTCTTACTTATTTAGTGGATTTATAATCTCATTTATAGCGGAGAAAGGCGAGTTTGGCTATTGAAGCTGAAACGTAAAAAGAGCTATCCAGTACCCAACCAGGGAAGCATGGACAGCAACTTTTAGAGATCATTAATGATTCGATTTCTCTCATTTCGTAATTGCTCCACCGTCCCGGCGAAACTGCTTCGGGGTCAAGCCCGTGTATTTTTTAAATAACTGTGTATAGTAACTTTGGCTGCAAAATTTAAACATCAAAGCGATTTCGGAAATAGACTGATTCGTGTGAATGAGGATCGACTGCGACTCCTCAATTCTACGCCGGTTGATAAATTCCGTGAGCGGCATGCCCGTTTCACGCTTGAAGCGGTCGGACAAATAACTGGGATGCACACCGACATGCCGAGAGATCAGGCTAAGGTTCAAATCTTGAAACAAATGCTCGCGTATAAAATATACGGATAGATTGACAATATGTGAATAGTGAAGATTCTCCTTTTGCTGGCGCATCACTGTAATGAATTGCAGGACCATTTCATATTCGTATCGATGAAGTGCCTCAAGCTCCGTCGTAGCTTCCACCGCACGAATGAACGTATCACTCAGCTGAAAAGCTGTCTCAGGGTCAACACCACCCCGGATAATCGCACGTGTAAACAAGGTGCAGGATGCAATCATAGCGTTTTTCTTGGAACGCAGCGGATATCGGGCTAGCGTAGCAGCTTCCATTGCGTTAATTCTATGCAGTGCTTCCAGTGCCCGGTTCTCGTCACCGAGTCGAATTGCTTCCAAAAGCTCATGTTCATAATCCAGCGGAGGATGGACAAATCCCTCTGACAGATCCACAGAACGTGTGGACCAATATTCCGGCAGTTTATGTTGTCCTTTAAGTTGATCCATATGTGTTAACCTCACCTAAAAATTTTGATAATATCCTAAATAATTTAGTATAATTCTAGCCCTTTCAGACTTAAAATTCAAATCATAACCATCAAGGGAGGAAACATAAGCATGAGCTGGAGCATTGCCAATCAGGGATTGTCGGCAGATACCCTGCTGAATTTAGAAAGTATTTTTGCTTTGGGGAATGGATATTTGGGCGTGCGTGGCAATTTTGAAGAAGGGTATTCCGATAAAGAAATCCGCAGTATCCGCGGAACATATTTGAACGCCTTTCACGATGTGATTGACATTCCCTATGGGGAGAAGCTATTCGCCTTTCCAGGTACCCAGCAAAAGCTGGTTAATATTATAGATTCCCAAGGGATAAATATTTATATAGGCGAAGATATGGAGCCATTTGCACTTACAGCAGAGAGTGTCCTCGCCTATGAGCGTAACCTCCATCTGGACAAGGGATACTCGGAGCGTAAAATCCACTGGAAATCCCCCTCCGGTAAAGAACTCAAGCTGCATTTCCGGAGACTCGTTTCTTTCACTACCCGTGAACTTTTTGCCATTCATCTGACTGTTGAGCCTGTCAATTTCAATGGCCCAATCCAAGTTGTATCCCGTGTAAACGGCGATGTTAGCAATTATACGAATCCGAATGACCCGCGTGTAGCTGCAGGACATTCCAAACGACTGAGCGTAGTAGCGTGCGAAGCTCGGGGTGAATATGTATGCTTGGAGAATGAGACGATGGCTTCGGGTCTGCGAACCTCCTGTGTCACCCGTCATGAATGGGTAGGTGACTGGCAAGTTGAAACTCAGGCAGGAGAAACCAATGCTACAGTGACTGCAACCTCCTCCTTGTCTGGGCCACTATCGCTGACCAAATGGAATGTCTATACCGATACACTACGACATGAACAAATGCTTGTGGATACCGGTATTCAGGTACAGGAATCATTGAAGCCCCTCTCCTTTGAAGACATGCTGGAACAGCAGGCGCATTATTTGGCTGACTTCTGGAAGCGTTCCGATGTAGTCATTGAGAACGACTTGTCGCTTCAGGAGGGTATACGTTTCAACCTTTATCAACTGCTGCAATCAGCCGGACGCGACGCGCATAGCAACATCTCTGCCAAAGGTTTATCCGGAGAAGGATACGAAGGCCATTATTTCTGGGATACGGAAATTTATATGTTCCCCGTGTTCCTAATGACTTCTCCTGATTTGGCCCGGCAGCTCCTGTTATACCGGTACTCCAAGCTGGGGGAAGCACGGGAACGAGCTAAAGAAATGGGCCATGCCCAAGGGGCATTGTTCCCATGGCGGACGATCTCAGGTACAGAATGTTCCTCCTTCTTCCCTTCCGGCACAGCCCAATATCATATCAGTGCCGATGTAGCCTATAGCTATATCCAATATCTTCTGGCGGAAGAAGATGACGCCTTTTTGCTCCAATACGGCGCAGAGGTGCTATTTGAGACCGCGCGGTTGTGGATGGAAATCGGTCATTTTTACGAAGGTAAATTCCACATTGACGAAGTAACCGGTCCAGATGAGTACACTTGTCTGGTGAACAATAACTATTACACCAATGTAATGGCCAAACATAATTTAAAATGGGCCGCCCGCAGTTTCGCTCGGCTTCAGGCGTATGACAAGGTTGCCTTCCAAGCACTGTGTATCCGACTGCATGTTACTGAACAGGAAGCGGATAGCTGGATGAAAGCGGCGAATGCCATGTTCCTCCCTTACGATGAGAAGCTAGGCATTAACCCGCAGGATGATACTTTTTTACGCAAAGCAGTCTGGGATTTCGAGAATACACCACCGGAGAAACATCCGCTGCTGCTGCATTACCACCCGCTTACCCTGTACCGTTATCAGGTCTGCAAGCAAGCGGATACCGTGCTGGCTCATTACTTGCTGGAAGACGAGCAGTCGCAAGAAACGATTCGCAAATCGTATGATTATTATGAGCAAATCACTACCCATGACTCTTCTCTGTCCTCTTGCATATTTAGCATCATGGCCTCGAAAATCGGGTACAAGGACAAGGCGTATAACTACTTTATCGAGACTGCACGACTGGATCTCGATAATACACACGGCAACACCAAAGACGGATTACATCTCGCCAATATGGGTGGAACGTGGATGGCCATTGTGTACGGTTTTGCCGGAACACGTCTTAAGGAAAACGGCCTATCGCTCGCTCCGTCCCTACCAACTGGCTGGCAGAAATACAACTTCCGGCTCACCTTCCGCGGGCGTCTCATTGCTGTAACCATTCGCGAGGAAGGCGTGGAGCTGGAATTGTTAGAGGGTGAAGCACTTGATCTAATTCTCTACGGCCAATCAGTGACTCTGGGCAACGATAAACCGTTAACTCAGGCACTACAAGCCTAATTCATAAGGAGCACAACACAATGAATGCAGCCTCTCAAATTCAAGCCGTAATCTTTGATCTAGACGGCGTTATTACGGATACCGCAGAATATCATTATCAGGCTTGGGGCATGATCGCGAAAGAACTGGGACTTCCGTTCACCCGAGAGTTCAATGAGAACCTGAAAGGTGTATCACGCATAGCTTCACTGGAATTGCTGCTTGGACAAGCAGCAATTCCGCACACTTACTCTCCCGAAGAGATGGAGAAGATGGCGACCCGCAAAAATGAGTTCTATCAGCAGCTCATTCAGCAGGTAACCCCGGCCGATGTGCTGCCTGGCATCTCTGAATTACTCACCGAGCTGAAGGCCCACGGCGTAAAGACCGGCATTGCCTCCGCAAGCAAAAATGCCTTTACAGTTATCCGTCTTCTAGGTATGGAGAAAGATTTCGGAGTTATTGTAGATGCAGCCAAGCTTGCCCGCAACAAACCAGACCCGGAAGTATTCTTGACCGCCGCGGCCTCGCTTGGGCTAGATCCGCAATTCTGCGTCGGGGTAGAAGATGCAGTCGCCGGGGTAGAAGCGATCAAAGCGGCCGGTATGTTCGCTGTATATATCTCCTTACAGGAGAACTTGTCCATCGCTGATATGAACTTGAACCACACTGCTGAACTTAACTACTCCGAGCTAAACCAGCAATTCGTTGCTACAAAGAATAGAGTAAGCTAAATAATTGGGCATCCCAGCCTCCATATATGTAAATCACGAACTAAGCCGGCAAGCTCCTAAGGGAAGCTTGCCGGCTTTTGTTTGAAATATGATTTTAGCTTGAATGTAGGCTGTTGTAATAGGATAGGAAAGCGTAACATCCCTCAGAACATCTGCTTCCGATCGTTTATTATAGATTTTTTCAGACCATCCCAGCGTTATCAGATCTATCTTTAAATAGTTTCTTTATCGTTAGTCCAAATAAAACACAGCAAGTCAGTGCCGCACAAAAATCAGCAATAGGCTCAGCAATAATCACTGCATCTGTTTTCGGGCTAATAAATGTCGGGAGCAAAAGTACTAATGGAATAAGCAAGATAATCTTACGCAAGATCGCGATAAAAATAGAAACTCGTGCTTGTCCCAAAGCAATAAATACTTGTTGAAAAGCTAATTGAATACCAAAAATACAGGTGCCAAGGAAGAATATTTTCATTAATCTAGCAGTCAGAGCCACAAGCTCAGGATTATTAGTAAAAATGATAATGGGCAACTGCGGAACAAAAATGGCTATGCTCCACATCGACAATCCAAAAGCAGCACAAAAAACACTGCAATATAAAATGGTGGATTTTACACGTGCAAAATCGCGAGCTCCATAATTATAGCTAATAATAGGTTGTGCCCCTTGCGCAAAACCAGATAACAACGTCCCAAAGATCTGCATCAGTGTTCCCATAATCCCCATGGCAGCAACGTACATATCGCCTCCAAATTTAGCTAAGGACGTGTTGAACACGATTTGAATTAAACTTTCGGTCGACATCATAATAAATGGAGATAGTCCCAATGCAAGTACCTTAGCGGCTTCTTTAGGTTTAATACGCATGTTCGATAGACGCAAGCGCAGATGAGCTCGTTTAGAGACTAAGAACCCCAATACCCAAGTAGCTGAAATAAATTGTGCAATGACAGTAGCCAATGCTGCTCCCTTAATTCCCATATTCATCTCAAAAATAAAAATGGCGTCAAGGACGATATTCACAACCGCACCAATGCATACCGTGAGCATGGCTGTTTTGGCATATCCTTGTGCTGCAATAAATGGATTCAACCCTAAAGAAATAAGCACTGCCACAGTACCAATAAGATATATGCTTAAAAAATCGTCGGCTAGCGGCAATGTAGCGTGGCTCGCTCCGAATAACGTTAAGAATGGGGACTTAAAGATAAGAAACAAAGCTGTCAGGATTACGGATGCCATTAGTAGCATAGTACAACAACTTCCTAGTAATTCTTCAGCTTTTTTATGTTCACCTTCGCCCATCTTTATGGACGCTAGGGGAGCCCCTCCAGCTCCGATTAGAGCGGCAAATGCTGAAATCAACATAATAATCGGAAAAGAAATTCCTATAGCGGATAAGGCTAGCGTTCCCCCCTCCTCCATCCTTCCGAGGAACATCCGATCAACTACACTGTACATGGCATTGATTAGCTGAGCTATAACGGCAGGAATAGCCAATAAGAAAATAAGCTTGGGTATACTTTGGTTGGCAAAACGATCCTTCATTTGATTATTCATTAATTCATTTCCACTATAGCTTCTCGGAGGCTTTTAGGAAGCTTTTTGACAACCATATCGTAGGAATGGTCAATCATGTCAAAGACATCCGACGTCGGCAAGGATCCATCGATCATGATTGAATTCCAGTGCTTTTTGTTCATATGAAAGCCTGGTCGTACGCAATCATGCTGCTCTCTTAAGTTCTCCGCAATAATCGGGTCACATTTTAAGTTTAAGCGAACAACCTTCCCTGTTTCCTCAAAAATAAGTGCGAACATTTTATCAGCCACTTTGATGACCAATGGAGTGGGTCCAAACGGATGCTCCTGAGTCGCCCCTTTCTTTTTCAAACAGTATTCGATAATAGTATTCTTCAAATCAGGCTCTCTCCTTCGCTGATCAACAATCTGATCATTTATGCCATTAACCACGTTTCTTCATTATATCATTTTGTTCTGCTGAGCAGTTTCTGCATAATTTCTCAGGGAGGAAATCATGAACTTATCTTTGATTGTTAATTAAGAGCTAACCAAAGGAGCTATTTAATAGTTTTGGGATAGCTCTTATTTTCTTGAAGCAGACGAAAACTGCAACATCTGAACATTTATGGGCATACTACATACGTTTAAATTTAAATATAAAGGAGCTTTCTTATGACAGGAATTTTAGGTGGCAACCCCAAGGATGAACCGATGCATTATGGAGAGATTTTTGGCGTATGGCAAGCTTCGATGGTAGCAAAGGGTGCCCTTTCGTGTTACCGAGCTTACTTGTATCATGCCGGCGATAATGACCTCAAAAAAGTATTAGGTGCATTAATTGATCAAGCCGAGCTTGAAGTTAGTGAATGTGATACGTTGCTAGCAGATAACGGGATTGCTTCAGCACCAACGATGCCAAATAGACCCGAAACCAAGCTTGAGGATATTCCTGTAGGTGCACGATTCACAGATCCCGAGATTGCTGCTAAAATTGCTGCTGACACTGCTGCAGGATTGATAGCTTGTAGCCAGGTTATGGGTCTTTCTATCAGAGAAGATATCGGTGCATTATTTGCAAAATATCACCTAACTAAAGCAGCGATAGGCGTTAAAATCCTCAATTTGAGCAAGAAAAAAGGGTGGTTAATTCCTCCACCACTTCAGGTAAAAAGACCAGAGTCTGAATAAGTCTTAAATTTGTTTAGCTCCGTTCCGTTGTTGGTGCGGAGCTACTATTTTACAGCTATGCGATTAGAATCATTGAAACAGCTACAACACCACAGCTCATGTTACTAGTTTACTTTGGGGTGATCCATCTGCTTGAATCCCTTTTATTAAAGCATTCTTGTGGTTATTTGGTTTCTTTGTGCTGGTGTATACGAGCATACTCTTAACTACATGCAGACTCTTTTCATTCTATATAAAGGGATTGTGACCTGTATACATTTAAAAAAGAGTAAAGTGACCTATTGGTCGCTTTACTCTTTTTTAGTATCACTCAAAATACCCGCTTCTGATTCCGATCATCAATAATAATCTGTACCGCTTCCTTAAACCGAATCGCATGGATAATCTCCCGCTCCCTCAGGAACTTAAGGCTATCCTGCAGATCCACATCATCTGTCATGTCAATCAGCCACTGGTATGTAGCCCGGGCCTTTTCTTCCGCTGCAATGTCCTCATAAAGATCAGCCAGCGGGTCACCCTTAGCTTGAATGTAGGCTGCTGTAAAAGGTACGCCGGCAGAGTTCGAATAGAACAACGCGTGATCATGCTGCGCAAAATGTGGACCGAGCCCAGCTTCCTCTAGCTCGCATACCGAAGCGTCCTTCGTCAGCTTATAAATCATAGTGGCTATCATTTCCAAATGGGCGAATTCCTCAGTAGAAATATCGTTCAAAACGCCAATCACTTTATCTGGGATCGTGTATCTTTGATTCATATAGCGCAGGGCTGCGGCGAGCTCGCCATCCGCTCCTCCATATTGCTCACTTAAATAACGCGCCATCCGGATATCACATTTACCGACCCGTACCGGATATTGCAGTTTTTTTTCGTAGATCCACATTCGGAAACTTCCCCTCCTCTAGAAATTTAGTTCCTTACAGTTGCACTCTTCTTACACCTGCCAAGGCCAAGGCGTCTGATTCCATTCCCACGGACATTTCGAATAGGCTCTGCCAAAATTCTGCAGCGGACCATATAATTCCTGGAATTGATTCGCGAGCTTCGTACGTTCCTGAGTCAGCTGATTAAATTGTTCAATACTTCTCAAATCATCAGGATGAGTATTTAGATATAAGTTCAACTCCACTAAGGCAAAGTCAAGAGTCTGCAGCTGCTCAAGCAATTCATAATAACGTTGATCGCATGGATTTGCCTCCATAATCTATTTCCCTCCTCCTTTGCACTTGGACTCATACGGGCTGTAAAATGCTGGCCATAACGTGCCAACCCTTAGAGCCTCCTGCAAACTAAACTGAGGTAAATCTGGCGGCTGAAAATTAACGAACTGATTGGGTGGAACTACATAAGTCTTGAACGGCACCGGCGGGCAAGGATCAAACGGGCCCCTAAAGGGGGTGTACCTCCGTACCTGTGATTCCATCTTTTCGTACCTCCTTTGTTCCTGTTCCTTCTTTGAAGAATCTGAACATTGCTTCCTTAGCTAACTTATGACAGCAGAACACAATATAAAACGTTATTTACAAAAAAATCCCCTAGGCTTGAACTTTTCGTGTAATTTGCACGACAAATAAGCTGTCCCCGGAAATATACCGGAAACAGCTTTTCAATTGGACCTTTTTTTTAGTATTATGCTTAGGGGTTCGCTCCCTTGAAAGAATCCTCGTGCTTAATCTCAAGGATATCCAACATAAATACAAAGATGGGAATGCCAAGAATAAGTCCCCAGACACCTATATAATGCTCAGAGAACAATAACACGCTGAAGGTGTAGAACATCGGCAAATTCATTTTTGTGGACATCAACTTGGGATTCAAGAAATAGCCTTCGATAAAATGCAACACCGCAATGATCGCCAGCACATAAGTGACTGTTGTCAGACCGCCGATATTGTAGCCGATGATTAAGAGCGGAATGAGTGAAATCAAAAAACCAACCACTGGAATGAGACTGAGCAAAAAAATCAAGATCGACAGGGCAAATAAATATGGGAAGTTAAGCAACCATAAGCCAATAACAGTAAGGCAGGTATTGAACAAGGCAATGAGAATTTGCGCTTCAATTACTTTCCCAAAGGAAACGATCAATTGTCGGCTGAAATACTCCAGCTCTATATAAAACCAGGCAATCCGGCTCTCTCTCATCCTAGAAGTAAAACTGACGATCCGGTTCTTCTCGAGAATAAACACAAAGCTTAGAATGGTCGATACAACGAAAGTCGCGCCCCAGTTGCTAGCCTTCAGCACATAATCGATGCCTCTTTTGATGTAAATCTGATAGTTTAGGTCCTTGAACATATCATACAAATACAATGTAATCTTGTTCTGCGGGAGGTCGTCTGATTTGAGATTGGTAAGGAAGATGGTTAATTGCTTAATCTGCTCCAATACTTTTGGAAGATATTTAGCAAGGGCCAGTACAATCACAGCGATTAAAGCGAGGTATAAAATGACAATAATCACCTTACTGTTAACCTTCACAAATTTACCAATTCCTTTACTAAGCAAGATCTGAAAGCTGTTCATGACAAAAGCAATCAAAAACGTCAGCAACACCAGATTAAGCATCCCTCGAACACTGTACAGCAGCAGCCCGATAAGTGCGAGAATTAAAAAGCGTCTGGTGGTTATGTTCGCGTAGAATCGCTTGAATACATTCATTGATCTTGCTCCATTCGATTGCGATTAATGATGCTGATCATCCAATGACTATAAAAAGGAAAACCTAGCCCCCACAAAAAAGCCGATGGAAACAAAAAGAAGTGACCAGGTTAGCGCTCCTGCAGTCGTTATGAGTATATATTTTTTGAAAGACATAGCACTGATACCAGAAATATAGCTTGATACATGCCTCAGACCGGGAATAAAATAGGCAATAAAAAGAGTCCAGTTACCGAACCGCAAAAACCATCTTCTCATACTGGCAAAACGCTTGGGTGTAAGCCCCACCCACTTGCCGAATTTTTCTACCACAGGTTGCCCTAGTCTTAAACCAATAGTATAGCTGATAAGCATCCCTGTGATAGATCCCATGAAACAAACCAATACCGAAAGTGAAAAATCCAAAACCATAACGGAGGATAAATAACCTACAAACAGCATTAATACCTCATCAGGTACAGGAAGTCCGATAATCCCAAGTGCCATAAGAGCAAATATGGCTAAATATCCGTACTGCGAAATGATCTCAATAATCCAAGGCATGGGTGTTTCACTTCCTGTTGAAGGATTTTTTAAGGGACGGAAAAGGGATACGACTGACCATCATTACGGATAGTAATGCCATTAACACGATGACCAGACCTGGTTTCATACGTTCATCTAGTAAAGAAATCATCGACAGAATGACTCCGGCAGCAGTAATCGGCATCCCCACGAACCCCTTGGAAGGCGCCGACAGATTAAATCTGGCCAAACGAAGTGCACCACAGATCAAAAAGAAAACCGAAACTGCAGGTCCAATCCAGTGAGCATCTTCTAGCTTATACAACAAGATAAGGAAGGTTGGCGCTAAACCAAAGGATATAATATCCGCCAATGAGTCCAATTGTTTACCGAATTCGCTGGTACAATGCAGTATTCTTGCCAGTAATCCATCCAATACATCACATATTGCTGCGAGTAATATCATCAATAAGGCCAGACTATATCGTTCCTGAATCGTGAAATACAAGGATAGGGATCCGAGTCCTAAGTTTGCAAGTGTGCACATTGAAGGCAACCAATTCAATTTCATACGATTTCACCCCTTTCAATATAGTATTTTTAATGATTCACTTAACTTTCAAAGGTCACAGTAAAGCTGACACCTTTCTCCGTATTTTTCACTGTATAAACACAAGCGTGCATATCTAGTATTCGCTTCGCAATAGAAAGCCCCAGACCCGTACCGCCCGTCATTCGACTGCGAGAGGGCTCAGACCGATAGAACCGTTCCCAGATCTGCTCCAGCTGATCTTCAGGAATTGATTCTCCTATATTTTGAATAGTGAATACAATAGTCTGGGCATGACTCTCAATATTAACGGTGATGGAGCTTCTCTCTTCCGCATGTCTGATAGCATTGGTCATAAAATTTAGTACCACTTGTTCGATCCAGTTCACATCAGCATAGACCGGTAATTCATTTGCAGGAATAATAATGACCTCCAAATGTTTTTCACTCAGCAAGTGAACCAGCTTGTCCGTCACCTTTTCCGTCAGTTCACTTAACATAAAGGAAGTTTTCCGAAGTTTAATCGTGCCCGACTCCAACCGCGCTAGATCTAGCATGTTTTTAACAAGAAACTCCATTTTATCTGCTTCCTCAATAATCACCTTAATATAGTGATCCTGTTTGCCTGCACTAACGCCGTCTTCCAATCCCTCGGCAAAACCTTTAATAATACTGAGCGGTGTCTTCAATTCATGCGAGGCGTTGGCAAAAAAGTCCTGCTGCATGATCTCCATTCTTTGTTTCTGCTCCATATCCTCAACTAGCTGCTGATTGGCCTCTCTTAACTCTCGTAAAGCAGCATCCAGACTTAGCGATAAGGTGAACATGCTGTTAGACAGGCTGCCTAACTCATCCTTCTGCCGAATCGATGTGTCCCCTGTAAAGTCCAGAGAAACCATCCGTTTGGCTATGTTGTTTAACTTAATAAGCGGGCGTGTTACCATTTTTGAAAAAAAGAGAGAAAGAACCAGAATTAGAACAATGCCGCCAATTCCCAGATATAAAAAGAACCAACGCAATGCCTCGTTCGAATCCTTGACTTCCTGTAATGAGGTGACTGTGAATAGTAATTCTATTTCTCCGGTACTTTGCTTCAGGGGCAAAATAATCACAGAATTGCGACTCCCACTCCAGGGAGCAATCCAGTCTTGCTTCTGCATTTTCAAATTTTCGAAGTCGTCTATCTGCGCCGGTGTCAAAGGAAACCATTCCTCTAGCGCCTCAAACAATATTCCCTGGCGTGGATTCCATATTTTCAGATCAGGCAGAACAATTTCTGCAACTGTACCAGATGCATGAATCATCCCACTCTCTTCCGCATCCCCTATTGTTCCGCCCCCTTTTTTCGTAATACTTATGGGGTAGAGGATAACGGGTGAAGAATCGTCTTCATCCAGTAGTTCGCCTTCAACGCTCAACTGATCATCTACTTTAATGTTCGCTGCTCTAAGCGCATCTCCGTACTGATTCATGAACAGGGATAAAGAGACAAGCATACTCTTCCCATCATCATCGATTAACTTTATATGAAATGGATCTTCCGAATTCATCTTTCCATCCAGCTTCAAAATAACCATTTGTGTTTTATTCCGCAGCATAAACCGAACGAGCTCCTGGGAGGTCCGAGTGCTTCCCCACGGCTCGCTTATATATCTTGCAGCAAAGCTCTTAAGGTGTTTCTCTACACGGTGCTCTTTTTGCTTCTGATAGAAATTGTCAAATAACAGCAATTGGCTTAGAATCACCATGCCATAGAAGCAAAGGAAAAAGATAACGGTCATCACAAACAGTTTAAAAGTAATCCCCCGTCTTCTCATACCTCTTCCTCGAACATGTACCCTGTGCCAATCACCGTACGAATAAAACGTGATTCATAACCCAATTTACTGCGCAGCTTTTTGATGTGACTGTCCACAACTCTGGAATCTCCTTCAAATTCAATTCCCCAGATCCGGCTAAGGATTGTATCCCTTGAAATGACAATCCCTTTATTTCGTATTAATAGCCATAAAAGATCGTATTCCTTAGGGGTAAGCTCCACTTCCGCATCTTCTACCTCTAAACGATGAGCCAAGGTATTAAACATCGCGGAACCAAATTTTATTATGCTAGATTCAGGCTGATGGGTGCCTTCAACTCGCTTCATAAGCGCATTTGCCCGGGCTACCAGCACCTTTGGACTAAATGGCTTTGTAACATAATCATCCGCCCCTAATTCAAATCCGTAAATTTTGTCGTCATCTGTGGATTTGGCGGTTAACAAAATGATAGGTACAGCTGATTTTTCACGAACTTCACGGCATACTTCGAAGCCATTCTTAGCAGGCATCATGATATCCAAAATCAGCAGATCCGGCAACAGTGAGTCAAACCAAACCAATGCATCTCTTCCATTATCCGCTTCAAGGACTTCCCAATCATTCTGTATGAAATAATCAGACACCAGTTCACGAATACGAATTTCATCCTCAACGAGAAGAAGTTTCTTTTTCAATCTAGACCCCGCTTTCAAACCATATATAATCATTAGCATAGTCGAGCGTTATGTCCTTTATGTGTCCACAAAAAACTCCCCCTGTCATGAGCTATACAGCTCTAGCAGGAGGAGTTCATTTTATCCTTGATCACCCGGAACAATACGTTACAAATTTCAATAGGTTATTCTTTATCCTCATCTTGTTCTGAAGAGTTTTCTTCATCCTCGGCGCGCGGTTCATGATGAATATTAATTCTGGTAATCCGCAGTCTCGTCGATTCCTCAACTTCAAAAACAACATCCTCAACCTTCACTCGTTTTCCCTTGCTTGGATTCCCTTCCAGCTCCTTAAACAACCAGCCTCCGATAGAATCCACTTCATCATCCTCGATCACTACACCTGTAAGATCGTTAACATCTTCAATCAACATCCGGCCTTCAACAGAAATATACTCTCCGTTGCGTTCCACACTAGGACGCTCATCTTCAAATTCGTCATGCAGATCGCCTACGATTTCTTCCAGAATTTCTTCTGCTGTCAGTAGACCAGCTGTACCTCCGTATTCATCGACAACCAGCGTTAGCTGAGCTTTGTTCTTCTGCATAAATCGCAGAGTATGGCTAATCTCCATCGACTCCGGTACGTTAAGGATCGGTCGTACCAGCGTCGTAAGATCATTCTGCTGCTCAGGTGGAGCAAACAACAGGTCGGTAATATGAATAAAACCAATAATACGGTCCTTATCTTCAAAAGCAACCGGATAACGTGAATGTCTCGTTTCGGTAATAATCTTCATATTTTCTTCGAGCGAAAGATTGCTGTACAGCACATCCATATCCGTACGAGGCAACATGACTTCACGAGCGAGAAGATCTGAGAACTCAAAGATGTTATCCATCAGCTTCATCTCATCTTTATCAATGACACCACTCTTAGCACTCTGATTCATCAGGATGCGAATTTCCTCTTCAGAGTGGGCGGCCTCACTCTCATTTGCAGGCTCAACACCCACTAAACGAAGCAATGCATTCGCCGATGCATTCAGTACCCAAATAAAAGGCATGAACAAATTATAGAAGAACATCAGAGGAGCCGAGAGCAATAAAGCGGACCCTTCTGTTCTTTGAATGGCAAGTGATTTCGGTGCAAGCTCACCAAGTACAATATGTAAAAATGTAATAATCGAAAATCCGATAACAACAGAAACGGTAGAAATCAGAGTACCATCGGTAATTCCCATCTTGTACATTAACGGTTCGACGAGCAGCTCCGAAATGGCCGGCTCTCCGACCCAACCTAACCCCAGCGACGCAAGTGTAATCCCAAACTGGGTGGCAGATAAGTACGAATCCAGCTTCTTATTTACCTTGAGCGCATATCCAGCCATTTTATTGCCTTCACTGACAAGTTGGGTCAGACGAGACTGCCTGACCTTAACTAATGAGAACTCCGCTGCTACAAAAATACCGTTCAATAATACGAGCACCAGAACAAGCAAAAGATTAAGCATTAATCTCCCTACTTCAAATTCCGTATGCACCACTTTAACAACGCCTCATTTCTACAGATTAATCGCTTTTCTAGTTTTGAAATCAACTTCCGGATAATACATATCCGCTACTAACAGATTAGGTCCGCAACAACCTGCTGCATCGCAGTAACAGTTCACCTTCTGGTTCAGCGGATGCTTGGTCTGCCAATCGATAAATATATCATCCAGTTTTTGGTTGTCTATGTTGCCAAAGGCTGCGATATCAGCGAAATCTGTAACAAAAACATCTCCAGTAAACATATTTACGTTCACACGATTCCGACCATCCGGATCATTACGAAGTGTAACATTCTTCTCTGTACGCATTCTTCTTAATAACTTCTGATCTTCCTCAATGAAGCTACAAGCAAAAAACGGAAGCGTGCCGAATAGCATCCATACCTCTGGATCACGCTGGTCCAGTAACGAATGGATCGCTGTCCGCATTTCATTTAAAGATAACACTGGCAGAGCGGAAGCAAAGCTCGAATTGTACATCGGATGAACCTCATGCCGTTTTGCTCCCATGTCGAGAATCAGCTTATGAATTTCAGGCAACTTAGTGTGGGTACGGTAATTAATCATAGTTTCCGCAGAAATTAACATACCATCCTCACTTAGTTGGCGAGAGTTCTCAATCATTGTATTATATAGCCGGTAAGCGGCTTCCTTGGCAACCGCATGACCACTGTTCGCAAAACCGACTTCATGAAAATCGTCACCGTTCACATAATTAAATGAAATATGCATAACATCCAGATACGGAAGCAGCTTCTCATAACGGGAATACGGCATCGTCAGATTTGAATTAATTTGTGATCTGATTCCCCGCTCCTTGGCGTATTTTAACAATGGTACAATGACATTATCCACCGTTCCAGCGCGGAACATGGGCTCACCGCCCGTAATACTAATGGTCTCGAGATGCTCAACTTCCTCTAAACGGTCCAGCATATTCTTAAGCGGTAGCATTTCTCCTTCTTTGGAGCTTAAACTATCCCCTACAGCACAGTGCTCACAACGCATGTTGCATAAATTGGTTACAGTGAATTCCACACTCGTTAGCACATGGCGGCCATGCTTACGTAGAGAAGTGATTGGATCCCATGGATCGTAACTTGGCGACAGCTCCCTCGGTGAAGATGTTAATGGTCTAAAAACATTCATTTGTACTAGCTCCTTTAAATCTTATTCCTATTATTAACCCAAAATCATGAAGAAAGAACGATGACTTACCCTATATCATACCACGATAGTCAAAAAAACTGCACTTTTGATGTCTCTCTGGCACTCTTTACTCGCTTCACATTTCAAAAAAATAAAAGCAGCGAGACGAAAAATAGGCTTCCGACATATCTTCGGACAAGCCTAATCTTCTCTCCACGCTGCTATAAATTATCAATTTGGCGTTCCTAGAGAATCACCTTGTTCTGCGACGTCAACTATAACAACGGAGAGGGCTTTACTCAGATCTCGTTCAAACGGTACGACTTTCTCTCCTTCAGGACCCGTAATCACACGTACGGTGGGTCTGTGAGGCGTACTTGGATCTATTTTGACCACAACCCCGCTTTCCCCCGTACTGAGCTTCACCGTAAGACCCAGCGGATAGATAGCTACGCGATCTCTAAACAACTCTAAATGCTTCTGCTCATACAAAGTACCGGAACCAACATAAAGTGCCTCCACGGCTTGATGCGGCAGCATAGCCTTTTTGTAGACTCTATTGGAAGTCATGGCATCGTAGGAGTCCGCTACACCCAGCCACTTGGCATATTCATGGATTTGGGGTCCAGTTAATCCGCGAGGATATCCTGAACCGTCAATGCGTTCATGATGCTGCAAGGCACAATGTGCTGCGAGCAGCGGGATATTCGGCTCCTCCTTTAGAATCTGAAACCCGATCTCAGTATGAGCCTGCATATGGCGGAATTCTTCATCACTAAGTCTGCCGGGTTTCTGTACGATTTTTATCGGGATTTGTGTCTTTCCAATATCATGCAGCAGCGCACCTAGCCCAATTACCCGAAGTTCTTCTTTACTATACCCGTGAGCAATGCCAAGCACCAAAGTGTACAAACAGACATTCAGGGAATGGACATATAAATAGTTATCAGCAGTGTGCATATCCATCAGCATGATCATCGGATCTTCTTGTAAAGACATATCGTCTAAAATGTTGTCCATGATCCTAGAAAATTTTTTGTCCAAATGATACAGACCCTTAGTAATTCCTGAATTCCCGGACATTTGCTGAAATTGATTACGAATCACCTTTAGGGCTTGATTGCGCGTCTCATCCTGGAGTATACCAGTAATCACAATATCGTCCGTGACAGAATCCTCTATGTAGATATAGCCGATATCAATTCTAGCGAGACGCTTGATCAATGCATCCGTAAGCTCCACCCCGTCCGCGAGTAGAGTTAGACCTTCATCATTATATATTTTTTTACCTAATTTCATGCCTGCTTGAAGTTGATTCACGGATACTAAACGCACTAAACTCACTCCTGCCTTTAACGGTAAAATGCTATTCTGTATTGAAATCCTTGGGTCACACGCTTTGTCTATACCGTTTCTTTGGAAATTCAGACAGGTGTACCTTAAAGAAAATCAGATGTGTCCAGATCTATGCCACGGGCATTAACGCATAATAAACAACCAGAATACAGCAGCAAGAATAAATCGATAAATCGCGAAATGCGTTAATCGAATCTTTTGAATCCATTTCATAAACAAAATGACTACTAAATATGCCACTACAAAGGAAATCAGAAATCCAATTACAAAATAACCAATCGTCTCACTTGTGAAGTTTTTATACGAATCGAGCAGTTCATACCCGGAAGCCGCACACATAATAGGAATGGCTATGAGGAAGGAAAAATCCGCAGAAGCCTTATAGCTGACTCCGCTTAACATCCCCCCAGAAATCGTAGACCCGGAACGGGAGAAGCCCGGCCAAAGTACCGAAATAATCTGATACAATCCAATCGCCAGCGCCTGTCCATAAGACAAATCATCCAGTTCGTGGGCAGTAATACGTATTTTTCGTCTGTTCACCCATTCTGCAACAATCATTAGAATCCCTCCGGCGACAAGCGCCCAGAGTACAGTCGAAGCTCCAAAGAGGCTTTTGATAAAGTCGCGGGCAAAAAATGCCACAGCAAGTGCTGGGGCAATTCCAAGAATCACATGAATTAAGTTCAGACGGGCTGCCGGCATAACGCCTCCTCTGCCTGAACTACTACGTCCAATCCCTAGCAAATTGAGCACTCGCTTGCGGTAAACAAGTGCAATCGCCAAAATCGCCCCTAGTTGAATTACAATTTCATAAGTCTTCATAATTGAATCTTGCTCAGCGAAGCCTAATAGCTTCGTAGTCAAGATCATGTGTCCGGTCGAAGATACAGGAATAAATTCAGTGATCCCTTCGACAATTGCTAAAATAATAGCTGTAATCGTGTCCATAACGTCCTCCTATTTTTGGGATCTAGCACTGTTAAATGGAGTCTATAAGTGTAGATTATGAGCTGTCGGCCTTATTCAGACTTAGCCTCCCAGCGAGTGAGCATGCATTCATCGAGACTGTTTGGACGCTGTAACTCCATCCTTAAGAGATCGCGCAAAAAATGAGGCAATAGAAACAACGCATCCTTCCCATTCGCGATCGTCTCATAGCCGGCTCTGAAAGTAAACATGTCTAGCGTACCAACATTATACTCTCTTTCATCCTCCAGCGGGTTTCCTTCGACAAAAACTGCAACACTCTTATCATACGGTATCATCCGTGGATCGTACAAGATTTTTAATCCATCTACTGCCAAACTGCCCAGATGATTCCCTCGGAAGCCGTACCCGTAAATGACCTTATTATAAAACTCCTCTGTAAGACTCTGTTCCAAAGCTGTCCGAATATCTATACCCTTCAGCTTAATGATGCAAGTATTGATGGGAGAAGGACATAGTGCGTGCAGCATCCCAGTCGTAACCTCGCCTTCCGGCAATGGTCCTAGTAACTGACCCGTGTTGACTAATGACAGACTAGTTCCTGTAAATCTACGTACAGCTTGTGCCAAAAGATTGCCAAAGGGAGACTCTCCCCGCAAGCTCAAAGGAAGCTCACGGTCAGTAATCGCAACGATCGTCTGAAGAGATTCTTGGCCATGCTTCAAATGAATAGCCCCTGCAGGACCTATAACCTCCTCCTTCAAAAGGGGGTCAATAGGAATACATTCACCCGCCACTAATCTGAAATCAGACTGAGGATCTAGTCGCTCAAATTGAAGACGCCCGAGATACCTACCGAATTTCCCGGCACCGCATACAGCAGTCCCATTAATCATAATAGGCTCCTCTAACAGATGATGCGTATGTCCACCAAGAATGGCATGAACGCCCTCTAGCCGCTCTGCCAACATTTTATCCGTAGGAAGTCCAAGATGAGATAGAACGATTAATATATCCACCTGTGGTGCTAAAAGCAGGCATTGTTCCCGGAGTGCTGTCTCAGGATCTAAAGCATCCCAGCCCAAAAGGGAATAGAATGAAGTAAATGCCGCTGTTGCTCCGGTCACTCCTATTCTAATTCCATCCTTCTCCAAGATCGCATGACGCTGCATCCAGCTTGGTGGCTCCCCAGTCGAAGACTCCACAAAATTACAGCATACTACCGGACACTGTAACCCGGAAAAAATGGATGACAACATCTCCTGAGAGAACGTAAGCCCCTCATTATTGCCAATGGTTACAGCATCATATCCTGTTAAGTTTAATACGTCGATGTTAGCCTGACCCATAGTGCCTTCTGTCTCGACAGCTGCACGATCCATATGATCACCAATATCCAGCAGCAGTACAGGCTCTTCTCCCGCTGCAGCCCTTTGAGCGAATATTTCCGCTGCCACCGGACTTACCATCTCAAAATGGCTATGTATATCATTGGTATGAAGTATGGTCAGTCTTTGCGGCACATGCCCCATAAGCTACATTCCCCCTACCCTAGAGCTGCTCTTTAATGAAGCAGTCGGTGCGTGATCTTATAGAGCCTAGCATAACATTTTCAGACACATTATGGTATATTGAAGACATCAGAACATACATCAGAGGAGAATAAAAATGCATATTACTATCCGACTATTCGCGGGTCTGGCTGAGACCATCGGCTCTTCTTCTCTGTCCTTCCAAACGACTGAGATTCCCTTAACAGCCGGCAAGCTTAAGGAGCTTCTATCCGTCTCTTATCCGGCTGCAGCATCCCAAATCGGGGCTTCTTTAATTGCCATTGACCGGGAATATGCTCCTGATGATTCTATCATCACAGCATCTTCCGAAGTCGCACTTATTCCTCCAGTTTCCGGGGGTGAGAACGGCACTATATATGAAACTACTACTGATGGTCTCTATATCATAACGGACCAGCCTTTAAATGCGGAGAAGCTTCTAGATGCCGTTCTTGACGTCAATCACGGTGCATCCTTATTATTTATCGGTACGACACGTGAAATGACCGGAGAACAACGGACAACCGCACTTCATTATGAAGCTTATATTCCTATGGCCTTAAGTAAGCTGGAGGAGATTGGCATAGAGGTCAAGAACCGCTGGGACGCAAACTGCGCCATATCTCACCGCATTGGGCTTGTAGGTTTAAAGGAAGCAAGTGTTATCATTGCCGTCTCCACCCCCCATCGCGATACCTGCTACGAAGCCAGTCGTTATGCCATTGAACGATTGAAACAGACGGTTCCCGTTTGGAAAAAAGACATTAATGAATCGGGCCAACATTGGGTGAACTCTGATCCAAAAGCTAACGATACAATCCACAAATAATCTTTTCTCCTTTTTGATTGAAAAATCTGAACTTTGTTGATATTCTGGATAAAATCGGATAAAAGGTGGCATAGGCATTGAGAGTACACGTCTCGGATCTAAAACCTGGTAATCACCTTAACGCGGACGCGTATAGTTCTAGGGGTTTACATGTATTACCAAAGGGATCACTGCTCCAAATAAATGATATCGCCAAGCTAATGCAGCTTGGAGTTGATTATGTTGATATCGAGACGTTAGAAGAAGAGGTATCCCCCCTCAGCAGACCTTCAATCATTCAGACGGTGACCACTAGTTTTGATACTATGATTGACGGCTTCGAGTCTCTTTATATGGAAGCGTTATTAAAAGGAAGCTTCAACCAATCCGTAGTGAACGACATTCTTCAGCCTTCGCTTCAAACTTTGGACAAGCATAAAGATGTAGTGTCCCTCCTGCTTTTGCTGGATCGGGAAGATAACTATACCTATAATCACTCCCTTCAGGTAGGCATGCTCTCTTATTATATTGCGATATGGCTTGGTTATTCCAAACAAGAATGTTATGAAATTGGTCGTGCAGGATATTTGATTGATATTGGAAAATGCCGAATTTCACCCTCCCTGTTGAATAAACCAGGTAAGCTAACGCCAGATGAGTTCGAGGAAATTAAACTACATACTAAGTACGGCTACGAAATCATACGTAATTCCATGGACGATTCTTACACAGCTTTGGCTGCTCTCCAGCATCATGAGCGTGAGGATGGCTCTGGCTATCCGAGCGGTCTAACCAAAACCGATATTCATCCTTATGCACAAATTGCAGCTGTAGCTGATATCTATAGTGCGATGACTTCTAAACGAGTCTATCAGTCGAAGCAAGAGCTGATTTCCGTCCTGCGTGAAATAAACAATCTAAGTTTTGGTAAACTGAGCGCTAAAACCGTTCAAGCCTTTATCCAGCATTTAATGCCCAACTTCATCGGCAAGCGTGTGTTGCTGAATACAGGTGATATTGGCGTAATTATTATGAACAATCTGGTCGATATTTTCCGTCCACTGGTACAGGTTGACGGAATGTTCGTGGATTTATCCCGTGAGCGTAACGTTGCGATTGTAGAGATTTACATGGACTAGGGTGCTTCATTCTTCCTCAAAGCTATCTTTTAATCCATGATCCCCCATTTTTTCGGGGGATTTTTTCTGTTGTATTTTTTGCAATTAAAAATAAGAAACTCTTTAGAAACACATTTTTCTGATACTGTTGCACAAAGTGCAGCAGATATTATTTGGTGAGCGGGAGAAATGTTTTCTACTGTAGATACTGCAATGGATGATTGAATTACAATTTACTTGGCTAGACTAATATGTGGCTTAACTATTTCCAGGAGGTAAAAGAGTATGCTTCCAGTCCATGAACGTCTTGCCGAGCTCTTCACTCTAAGTCGTCTACGCCAGCTTACAGCCTCCGAAGAAACGGAACAACAGCAATGCCTTCAGGTGAATGCCACTTACTGTTGGGAGATGGCCCGACTACAGAATGAAATACTGTTAGCAGAACAAACAACGGATACACATTGGCATCAGGATATTTGTGCCCAAATGTTTGAGCTACGTGTAACGGGTAGGCTGCCCAAACGCCCGAAATAATTGAATCTACGATATATAAAACAGCCCATTCCTCATTTGCTTTCGCAAAGGGAATGGGCTGTTGTTCTGAGCTATAGGAAGCGGAATTGCGCTTCTATCAAGCCGTTATACACACCATCACGTGACGTCAGTTCTCGGTGGGTTCCTTCTTCTTTGATTTCACCGTGATCCAGAACGACGATTTTATCCGCATGGCGGATGGTAGATAGTCTATGGGCTACGATAAAGGAGGTCCGGCCCTGAAGCAAGATTTTGAGTGCCTCCTGAATCTTAAGCTCCGTCTCTGTATCGATACTGGCTGTAGCTTCATCAAGGATCAGAATCCGTGGATTCGCCAATAGTGCGCGGGCAAAGGAGAGCAGCTGACGCTGTCCCATGGACAAGGCGCTGCCGCGTTCTTCTACCTCTGTCTCATATCCTCCCGGAAGCTTCATAATAAAGTCATGGGCATCTACTGCTTTTGCAGCATTTTCCACTTCTTCATCGGTAGCATCCAGTCGGCCAAACCGGATATTATCGCGAATCGTTCCTGAGAAAATAAAGGTATCCTGCAGCACGATTCCGATCTGCCTTCTCAGACTGTCCAGTGTGACTTCACGGATATCTTCACCGTCAATCGTAATTCGTCCGCTCTTAATATCATAGAACCTGCCAATCAGGTTAATAATCGTACTTTTCCCTGAGCCAGTATGACCCACAAGCGCGATCGATTGCCCCGCTTTTACATCCAGATCGATGCCTTTTAAAGCCGCACGACCTTTTTCATATTCAAAGACAACCTTATTAAAGTTAATATCTCCACGAATCGTGTCTAATGGCTTAGCCCCTGGATTATCTTGAACCGAAGGCTGCTCATCCAAGTATTCAAAGATCCGTTCCGAGGAAGCCATCGCTACAAGCAGCTGATTATACATCTGCCCCAAACGGTTAATCGGGTCCCAGAAGTTGCTGACATAAGAGCTGAATGCGACCAGCATACCGACTGTTAGTTCACCAGATTGGATCAGATAAGCTCCTAACCAAAAGAGGATCATCGTTCCAAAACCACCAGTGATCTCGATCATCGGCCCGAAAGCCTGGTTCATCGCAGATGCTTTATTCCAGGACTTTTTACTGTCTGTATTCATAAAATCGAAATAATTCATATTTTCACGTTCTTGTGTATAAGCCTGTGTGACTCTGATCCCCTGAATCGATTCATTCAAGTGTGAATTAATTCTGGAGTTCTTCATCCGCACATCCTGCCAAGCGATCCGAATCTTCTGACGCAGCTTAGTAGAAATAAAGAACATGATCGGAACCGTAACCATTACTGCAAGACCAAGTTTCCAGTTAATCAATAACAGAATTATGGTAATTCCAAGAAGCTGCACACAGTCAATCATTAGATTGACTACCCCGTTCGTGAACAAATCCTGCAGTGAGTTGATATCATTCGTCACACGGACTAATACCGAGCCTGCTGGGCGTTTATCGAAGAAGTTAAAAGAGAGCTTCTGGATATGCTTGAACAAGTCAGAACGCAAGTCATAAATGACTCTTTGTCCAATGATGTTCGTGTACTTAATTCGGTATACACCTGCAATCCATTGAATGAGATATAAGACAATCACACCTGCCGTAAGCGAATAAAGAAGTGTTAAGCTGGGATTCCCAACCTTAGGTGCTATGGCACGGTCGATAGCTAAACTTGTCAAGAAAGGAACGGTCAGCTTCGTAATGGTTCCCAGAATCATCATGATAGAAACCAGTGGAAGCATCTGTTTGGCGTAAGGCCTCATATAGCTGAATAATCTGGTGAACTGCTTCCAGTCAAACGCTTTGTCGATAACATCATCATCTTTGTACACGAAACGTTCATCAAGTGTCTGCTGCTCGGCTGCTTTACGCTTTGCTCCCGTAGCGGTGTTCTGTTTGGCTTCAAGTTTCATATGCCTCACTCCTCCCCTCTTCCGGTAGCTCTGGCCAGATAGTCAGCATATTGTATCCGGTATACATCTTGGTATGGACCCGGAACTTCAATTAGCTCTTGATGGGTACCACGCTGCTGAACACGACCTTCATTCATGACAATGATTTGGTCAGCATGCCGCAAGGAGGATATCCGATGGGCGATAATAAGTGTTGTACGCCCATTCATGACCTCTTGGAAACCAGCTTGAATCTCATGCTCTGTTTCCATATCGACGGCACTAGTTGCATCATCGAGAATAAGAATACGCGGATTCTTAAGCAATGCTCTTGCGATGGCAATCCGCTGCTTCTGTCCACCAGAGAGCCCCATTCCGCGTTCGCCCACTACAGTGTCATACCCGTCTTCCATCTCCATAATGAAATCATGCGCCTTAGCCAACTGCGCAGCACGGATAATCTCTTCCATGCTTACATTTTTCAAGCCATAAGAAATATTGTTGCGGATGGACGAGGAGAACAGGAATGTTTCCTGGAATACAGTGGCAATCTGTGACCGCAGGCTGCGCACATTGTATTCTCTAATATCAATGCCTTCCAGCGTAATACTACCTTCATTTACATCATAAGCACGCATCATCAGTTGAGTAATTGTAGATTTACCTGAACCTGTACCTCCAAGAAATCCAATAATTTCACCTGATTTAGCTTCAAAATGAATATCAGTAACCGCAGGCAATTTGTTCCCATATGCAAATGTCACGTGATTAAAGGCAACATCCCCCTTAACCTCTGAAGATACCAGTTCACGAGCATTCTCTTTATCCTTCACATCAATATTCTGATTAAGTACTTCTAATACACGTTCTCCCGATGCCTTGGACTGTGTATAGTTATTAATATGGAATCCAAGACCCCACATCGGTCCAATGATATACCAAATCAAGCTGAAAAAGGCAACCAGTTCACCTAGTGACATTTTCCCCTTGATAACTAACGTCCCGCCAACTCCAAGCAGAATAGCTGCACTGATTGAAGCTAAAAACTCCATCGCCGGGAAAAACTTACTCCAGAGCTCTGCCGCAAAAATCTGATTATTCTTATAACGTTCATTACGGTGTGAGAATTTTTCTACCTCGTGAGCCTCTCTGGCAAACGATTTAACTGTACGCACACCGGTAATATTCTCTTGTACAGCCGTTGTTAGAGAACTGAGCGCAAGACGCATCTCTTGAAAGGCTGGGTGAATCTTCGATTCAAATTTTAATGCTATAAACGCCAGAATTGGCATCGTAATCAGAGTTACTAAGGTTAGCTGCCAATTAAGCGAGAACATCATAATTGAACCAAAAAACACCATAAAAAACACATTGAGCAGCTGAGCAAAACCAAAACCGATAAAGTTCCGGATCGCTTCCAAATCCCCGGTCAGCCGGGACATCAGATCTCCTGTTTTCGCGGTATCATAATAACGGAAAGATAGAAATTGCAATTTCTCATAACAAGCGTTACGTAGCCGGTATGCTAGAAAATTACCTAACCGTCCTCCAAAAAAACCATGTGCAAATTGCAGACATGCTTTTACAATTACTACCGCTAACACACTAAGGGCTAACACGGGTACCTCATCAAACTTTAGGGGTACAATTACATCATCGATCAGTCTTCTTAACAAATTGGGGGTAATTAGCCCCACTGCAGTTGCGGCGGCCAAGCATACAATCGAAAGAATTAAATAGTGCAGCTTCTCTCGGTAATAGCCTCGCAGTTGCCTGAGAACATCCATATCTCTCCTCCTTAGAGCTTTACGTAGTAAAGCTGTTTTTTAGCGCTTACAATTTTAGTGACTTTAAGCAGTGTATCATCCCTAATTTAAAGCGGCAAAGGGTAGATTTGAGCGTTTATCCCGTTATTTCGGAAAAAAGACCCATATATAGGTGATAAACGACCATCATTGTCTTAAAATACTCGAGTTTCCTCCTTAATGCTGTTGAATTAAGAAAGATCATGATCCTTGTCAAGATCAGGTCCCTCAAAGAAAGCCTTTATCAGGTTTTTTACATAAAATTTGGATTAAATCCTATCGATAGAAAAATTCCCTCCGATTCCCAAATGAATCGGTCTTGTTGGATTAAATACAAATGACCCACAAGAAGGACACTCTTTTTCAAAGTGTTTAACTTGTAGGTCACATTTGGGCGCCCCTGCAGTAACTATTCTATTGGAAAATAAAGATCCATGTAGACCGAACCGTCGATCTCCAGTTTCTCTTCCAGCCAGAAGCGTTCCTGATCACAAGAGGTTTTGTAGCCTCTGCTGTTTACCCATCCGGCAAGCTTTTTCCATCCTAACGGAATACGCTCAAAAGGGTCAACCATCGGATCGGTAATCCGCAGGATTGCATATTTACAGTCCTCAACATCTTTAAATTTAAGCCCCGATTCAAGGTGATCAGGCTTTTCTTCTACAACCACCCAATATTCGTAGCCCCGTAGCCCTTCCTCTTGATCCTCATCACTAACAGGAATATCAAAACCAAATTGTCTTGCATCTGTCTTAATTCCAGTCTTCTTAGCCCATTCAGTGACAGAGTTAATGACCTCATCTTCAGGATTATCACTGACCCTTACCCCACTCACTACCTTCATTGCGCCCAAGCTGCCTATCGTAACGTCACTTAAATAGTCCACTTTAATTCCTCCGCGTAATTGGTTTATTTGTTCATTTAGCAGCGGTTTTGGAGGCAAGGCATATCTTACATTTCTGCAACTACTGGGTACTTGACCGAACTCCTGCTGAAAGGCTCTACTAAATGACCTCTCTGAGCTATAGCCGTAGTCCAGCGCAATGTCCAGAATTCTTCTGCCATTAATGACATCAACCATCGCATAACCCAACCGTCTCCTGCGAACATATTCCATTAGAGTGACATCAAGGTGGATACCAAAGATCCGATGAAAGTGAAATTTGGAGAACCCTGACCGCTGCGCACATTCCTCAATGGAAATCGGACCTTTTAGATTTTCTTCGATGTAATCAATAGTTTCCTGCAAACATTCTAGATAACCCAGCTTCTTCACTTCCTCGTTGCAACGATTGATTTAATTATAATCTTAACCTCCGTCCAGGACAGGACATTTCTTGCTGCTTCCATAAGCTTACTGTTCATTGAGTAAATTTTGACACAAAAAAAATACGTATCCGAGTGACTTGAGCATAAAAGCCTCAAGACCACTGCGAATACGTATTTGATATTAACTATTAGAGTGAAGCCGATACCCCTTGATAATTAAGGTTAACCGATACTTCCTTCCATTTCGAATTTGATCAAACGGTTCATTTCGACCGCATATTCCATCGGCAGTTCTTTCGTGAACGGCTCGATGAAGCCCATAACGATCATTTGAGTCGCTTCAGCTTCTGTGAGGCCGCGGCTCATCAAGTAGAACAACTGCTCCTCAGAAACTTTAGACACGGTCGCTTCGTGTTCAAGCACGATGTTATCGTTCATAATTTCATTGTAAGGAATAGTATCCGAAGTGGATTCGTTATCCAAAATGAGCGTATCACATTTGATATTCGATTTCGCACCTTCTGCCTGACGGCCGAAGGAAGCAAGACCACGATAAGTTACTTTACCGCCGTGCTTACTGATCGATTTGGAGACAATAGTGGATGTTGTGTCTGGAGCCAGATGAATCATCTTAGCACCTGCATCCTGATGCTGATTTTTACCCGCTACCGCAATGGACAGTACTGAACCTTTAGCGCCACGGCCTTTAAGAACCACCGCAGGGTATTTCATAGTCAGCTTGGAACCGATGTTGCCATCGACCCATTCCATCGTAGCATTCTCTTCTGCAACCGCACGTTTAGTAACGAGGTTGTAGATGTTTGGAGCCCAGTTCTGGATTGTAGTATAACGAACGCGAGCGTTCTTCATACACAGGATTTCAACAACTGCACTATGCAGGGAGTTCGTGCTGTAGATTGGAGCTGTACATCCTTCTACATAATGCACAAAGCTGTCTTCGTCCGCTAAGATCAAAGTACGCTCAAATTGTCCCATGTTCTCGGAGTTAATACGGAAGTACGCCTGCAAAGGAACCTCGCATTTCACACCCTTAGGAACATAGATGAAGCTTCCGCCTGACCAAACGGCACTGTTAAGTGCAGCAAACTTGTTGTCAGCAGGTGGAATGATCGTTCCGAAGAACTTCTTGAACAATTCCGGATGTTCACGAAGTGCAGTATCGGTATCTGTAAAAATTACCCCTTGATCTTCAAGGCTCTTCTGCATGCTGTGGTATACAACCTCAGATTCATATTGTGCCGAGACACCAGCGAGGAATTTTTGTTCCGCTTCTGGGATACCCAGCTTATCAAAGGTTTCTTTAATTTCAGAAGGTACTTCTTCCCAAGTCTTTCCTTGCTTCTCGGAAGGTCTTACATAATACTGGATATCATCGAAATCGAGATCATCCAAGTTGCCGCCCCATTTTGGCATCGGCATTTTGTAAAATTGCTCTAGAGATTTTAAGCGGAAGTCAAGCATCCACTGTGGTTCATTTTTGATTGCTGAAATTTCTTTAACAATTTCGGCCGTCAAACCTTTACCAGACTGGAATATCGACTTATGTTCATCACGGAACCCGTACTGGTATTCTTCCATATCAGGCGCTTTCTTAGCCATGGTGTCAGCCTCCTTGTTCTACTGTTATTTATGTTGCTCTTCTTCGTCAATTCCTTTACGAAGCGCGTTCCAAGCCAGTGTAGCGCATTTGATCCGCGCAGGGAATTTATTCACACCCGATAGGGCTTCAATATCTTCATAATCTCCAAAATCCACGTCTTCACCCTTCATCAGTAAGGAGAAGTTATCGGCTAGTTCAAGCGCACGTTCAACCGTCTGTCCTTTGATCGCCTCAGTCATCATCGAAGCCGACGACATACTGATCGAACATCCTTCACCGTTATAACGGGCATCTTTTACAATTCCATCTTCTACCTTAAGCTGAAGTGTAATACGGTCACCACAAGTTGGGTTATTCAGTTCAATTTTCAGAGCATCATCTTCAAATGAACCACGATTCCGAGGACTTTTATAATGATCCATAATTACGCGTCTGTACAAGTCATCCAAGTTCATAGCCGAAGTACTCCTTTGTCTTGATTAAAGCGTCCACCAGTCGATCTACATCCTGCTCTGTATTATACAGGTAAAAGCTCGCCCGTGCTGTAGAGCTAGCTTCCAGCCAGCGCATCAGCGGCTGACAGCAGTGATGGCCAGCACGGATGGCAATGCCCTCCGCATCTAACACTGTAGCGACATCATGCGGGTGAACGTCACCCAGATTAAAAGTGACAACGCCAACTTCACGACTCATGGGACCATAAATGGTCAAACCATCAATTTCAGATAGACGCTGCTCTGCGTATGCTGCAAGCTTCTTCTCATGGCTGTGAATCTCATCCATGCCGATTTCCTGTAAGAAATCTACGGCTGCACCTAATCCAACAGCACCAGCAATGATCGGTGTACCTCCCTCAAACTTCCAAGGGAGTTCTTTCCATGTTGATTCATAGAGACCTACATCATCAATCATTTCGCCACCAAACTCAACAGGCTCCATAGCTTCGAGTAGTGCTCTTTTGCCGTACAAAGCTCCAATTCCAGTCGGTGCTAGCATTTTATGTCCGGAAAGTGCATAGAAATCACAATCCAGATCTTGCATATCGACCTTCATATGAGGCGTGCTTTGTGCACCGTCTACGACAATGACCGCACCGTGACGATGAGCAATAGCCGCAAGCTCTTTAATCGGATGTGTAACTCCCATAACGTTAGATACATAAGCGATAGCAACGATCTTGGTTTTATCCGTAATCGTCTTCTCAGCATCTTCAAGTGTAATCGTTCCGTCAGGCTGCAACGGTATATATTTTAATGTAGCACCTGTCTTCTTAGCTAGCTGCTGCCAAGGAATCAAATTACTATGATGTTCCATCAGAGTGATGACAATTTCGTCGCCTTCACCCACTGCAGATGGCCCGTAAGAAGAGGCTACAAGATTTAGAGCAGTGGTCGTACCGCGCGTAAAGATAATTTCTTTAGTGCTGCGGGCGTTAATAAACTTAGCTAGCTTCTCCCGGGCTCCCTCGTAGGCATCTGTTGCACGGCTGCCTAGAGTATGAACGCCACGGTGAACGTTGGCGTTATCCCACTCATAATACGACTTGACCGCCTCAATCACTTGGCGAGGCTTCTGTGAAGTAGCAGCACTGTCTAGATAGACTAGTGGATGCCCGTTCACATTTTGGTTCAGTATGGGAAATTGCTCCCGGATGGCGTTGCTAATCATTGACCTAACTTCCTTTCCACAAGAGATTGGAGCTGATTGCGCAGTCCCTCTAGTGGAATTTGCGACACAACAGGAGCCAAGAAGCCATAGATGATCAGAGTTTCTGCATCATGCCGTGTAATTCCGCGGGACATCAGGTAAAAGACTTGCTCGTGATTGACCTGACCTACGGAAGCGGCATGGCCTGCTGTAACATCATCTTCATCAATCAGCAGGATCGGATTGGCGTCACCACGGGCTTTTGGACTCAGCATCAATACTTTCTCCGTTTGCTGACCGTCGGCTCTTGTAGCACCTTTCTCGATCTTGGTAATTCCGTTAATGATAGAAGTAGCATTATCACGCATAACCGCACGAGTGATCATGTCACTTGGGGTATTTTTGCCGAAATGCTGAGCTTGAGTAGTGTAGTTCAGTTTCTGTGATCCCGTACCTACAGCAATTACTTTAGCATCCGAGCTAGAGCCATTGCCTTTGAGTACAGACTTGGTATCACTTGCTGTATCACCATAGTTCATCTCACCAACAATCCATTCGATGGTTCCGTCATTCTCAACAACAGCCCGGCGGTAAGTTACATCTGTTGTATCCACGCCCAGCTGATGTACTGTAGCATAACGAACTTTAGCACCTGCACCCACGAATACTTCTACAGCACCATTGTGCAATCCAGCTTCCTCTTTATCCGACACGTAGTTGTCTACGTATGTCAGGGAACTGTTAGTATCCGCTACAATCAGAATGTGAGGAACAAATGAAGCTTCCGCATCATCTGTTAAGAGCACCGCCTGAAGTGGAGTTTCAACCACTACATTCTTAGGAACATAGAGGAATACTCCACCGTTCCACAATGCTGCATGAATCGCAGCGATAGAATGCTCGTCAGGCTGAATTGCCTTATGCAAGTAACGTTGTACCAAATCTCCGTGCTCTTTAACAGCCGTTTGCAAATCGGTAAAAATAACACCTTGTGCTGCAAGCTCTGGAGCCAGTCGTGTATATACTGCACCAGAGTTACGTTGAATAATCAGACTGCCTTCTTCCTGATCCTTGATCAAGGAAGAAATGGAAGCAGGTGCATCCTTCAGTGAAGCAATAGGTTCGCTTGCTTTGTAGCTACCATAATTGTTCACATTCCAACGATCAATCCGTGTCTTCTCTAATTTAGGCAGTGTCAGAGTAGCTGCCAGTTCAAGTGCTTTCAAGCGGCTTTCTTTCAGCCAACCCGGTTCGCCGCTACTATGCGATAATTCGCTCAAGCGCTCGGCATCCACCGGAAGAATGGTCTGTGTCGTCATAAGTGTTCTCCTCCTTCCTGGCGTTTCTTACGCTTCTTGCCCTACTGTTTCGTCTTCAATTCCAAGTTCTTCTTTAATCCACTCATAGCCTTCAGCTTCCAGACGTTGTGCAAGCTCAGGACCGCCGGATTTCACAATTCTGCCCTGCATCATAACATGTACAAAGTCAGGTTTGATGTAGTTCAAGAGACGTTGATAGTGGGTAATAACTAGGAAGCCGCGATCTTCACTCCGCATGGAGTTTACGCCTTCAGCTACAATTTTCAAAGCATCAATATCAAGACCAGAGTCAATTTCGTCCAGAATCACGATTTTTGGATCTAGCATCATCATTTGAAGAATTTCGTTACGTTTCTTCTCACCACCGGAGAAACCTTCGTTCAGGTAACGGTGTAGAAACTCAGGATTCATGTCCAGTTCCTTCATCTTCGCTTCCATAAGACGGATAAAACGAATCAAAGAGATTTCGCTTCCCTCTTCACGACGGGCATTAATGGCAGAGCGCAAGAAATCGGAGTTCGTTACCCCGGAAATTTCACTCGGATACTGCATAGCAAGGAATAGACCTGCACGTGCGCGTTCATCAACCGCCATCTCCAGAAGGTCTTCACCTTCAAGTGTTGCCGTTCCTTCAGTTACTTCATATTTAGGGTGACCCATAAGAGCAGACGCCAAGGTACTTTTACCTGTACCGTTTGGTCCCATGATGGCGTGAATTTCGCCACCTTTCATCTGAAGGTTAATCCCCTTCAAAATCTCTTTTCCCTCAATCGTCGCTTTAAGTCCCTCAATGACAAAATCTGCTGCCATAATATTATTCCCTCCATTGATCGATTTGCGAAATCAAAAGTTGTATTGAAACAGGATGATCCTGATTCCCAGCACAATTAGATTCTATATCACATTATAATTATTATAAATTGAATCACAATGATTATCAATGATTCTCAACAATTTTATAACAAACCCTGTTTTTTTACAAATATCTCTTTTTATTTCCCCTATGATATACCGCATAATTCCGCTATTTTCAGCGCTAATCACCCATACAGATTTTTGAGCGGCCTAACGCAAAAAATAAGACCTCCCGCAGGAAGCCTTATTTCATCCGCTTTATCGTTAGCTAAGGTAAGAACGCAGCATCCATTGATGTTTCTCAAGATCACCACGAATTTTTATAAACATGTCAGATGTTGGCTGATCCTTAATTTCCTCGGCAAGCTCAATACCTTCTGTCAATTCTTCGGAAATGGTTGCGAAGTCTTCAATCAGTGACTGGACCATTCCCCGCGTATCCTCTTTTCCAGTAGCTTCTTGTATCGTTGCCAATTCCAAATATTCTTTCATCGTCGCAGCGGGACTTCCTTTGATGCTCAGCAAACGTTCTGCAACTTCATCCATTTGGAGGGTCACTTCATTATATAGATCCTCAAATTTCACGTGAAGTGAGAAGAATTGTTCTCCTTTTACGTACCAATGAAAATTATGAATTTTAACGTACAATACATTTAAGTTAGCAACCTGACGGTTCAAAATTTGTTCCAGTGAAGTTGTGTTTACTTTATTAGATGCTTTAGCCATGATATGATCCCATCCTTATCCTTTATATTTACCGGTCCACTTCATCTTTCGTCCGGCAGTAACTTGTCTATTCTTAATTTACCCCTTAGCATGTATGACGAAACAAGGAGAACCCTTCCATAAAACCTTCGGTTGAGATTATTAACACTAAAGACACTCCTGATTACGTTAAAATTCTAATCCTTGCAAAAAAACACAAGAGGCCCAAGGCCTCTTGTGTTTAGATTTCGTAAGATTGTTCAGTCAGACCATAAGAAGCAATGCATCCGCACCTGTCATGCCTGGTACGATACCTAAACGCTCCGCTTCTAAGGTTACAGACTCCAATGGGGCAGCTAACAGCTGTGACAGCGTTCGTACACCAACTGCCCGGGCTGCGATAATTTGCCGATCACTGAGCTTCTCATTGAGCAGGCCAACATCCAGCGCACCGCACATTATATAACCTCGGCTTGTGCTGATTGAGAGCAGCGTTGTTTTCGGAAGCTTAACCTCTACTCCGATCAGCGTATGTTCACCTACGGTAATAGGCTCCATGGTAACCAATAGCAGCACCTCCTTTATTAACGATCCACGTTGTATATGTATGCTCCATGCCCTGCTGATGTGCGGTTGGTAGTCCTAGGCTTTTCGTAAAAAAACACAGTACCTTGGTCCCATTTTCTCTAGTATCAGGTATATGATTATTACTTGTTTAATGTTATAGTTTATTTACATTCTTATAATTGTAAAGAAATGTTCAAACGAAAAGCTGGGGGATCTATGGACGAGAAACTACAACACACAGACGGCAACTATTTATTCAATGTCGACATCCTGATTAATGCCCGTACCAACCCGCTTGCATTGCAGTATCTGCTTGAAATGTTGAACAATAATGACAAAATCACTGATTTCAACATTAACTCCGGTCTTGAATTGGGGAGAACCATTGACAGCTTGCTTCGTTCTGCCAAAATAGCCTTGAATCAAAGTTCTGCTCCTCCCACTTCATTAAAGCTGCCACCAAAGACTTCTAAGAGACAGCTCGATAAACCGATAGATAAACAGGCAGATTTGCCTGCACAGCAGTCAGCTATTGAGACGCCAGCTGATGCATACGGGAAGATTCGGCAGTACATTCAGAACAACCAATTAGTACGTTTACGAGCGAATCGGTACGGGAAACAAGTGTCCATGCCCTGTCGGATTTTAAATTTTGATGAAGCAGCCAACTCTATTAGTGTCTATCACGTGGATGAGAAACAGGTATACCGCTTTAATCTAAATGAGATTGACGAATTTCTGTAAGCGCATGCCTTTTATGCAAATAAGCACCCATTCTCTTAGTGAGAATGGGTGCTTATTTGCAGTTATCAAAGAGGCAATAGCCCTAAAACGGAGCTGCTACCTCTTTGCACTTACTACGATCCCTTCATTTTACGCAATGCCCAAATCCTTCTAGTCATTCTTAACGTCTAGAGCGTAGTTTTACGGGAGAATGCCTCTATGGCTAGGAATAACCAACCCAAAATAAAGCATACGCCACCAATAGGTGTAATCGCTCCAAGCACTTTAATCCCGGAGATACTCAGAACATACAAGCTACCTGAGAACAAAATAGTTCCTGCTATTAACAGACGTCCTGCCCAGCGTAACCGGGTGCTTTCTCCCCATTGCCCTACAGCTAGCGCTATCAGGATTACTCCTAACGCATGTACCAAGTGATACTGTACACCTGTCTCATATACCTTCATATATTCTTCACTGATCACAGGTTTTAATAAATGAGCGCCAAAGGCACCTACTCCTACTGCCAGCATCGCTAGCAAAGCCCCCCAGGCCATAAGTTTCCGTTGCATCCGATACCAACTCCTTAATTTAGACTTTCTCTATCATAAACGATTACCGGTTGCTTTTTCCAGCAGCCATTTACGAATTAGCCACAATAAGGGGTTGCTTTTTTAGCATCTATATGAAAAAGTGGATATTAACAACATTTCATTCTTATCTCTCAAGGAGTGCAACCCATGGACCTTAATTCTCTCTCAAAATCTAATGTGCCTACAGCAGAGGTAGGAAATCCCCAACCTTATCCGAGTCAACCAGAAGTGGATTCTCAGTCTTCGTATCAAAAAGTAGATCGTGACTTACAACACTCTGGACCGGGTATTGCTTCTTTCATCATCAGCCTAGTGACCATTTTAGGTTATGCAGCTCTCTTTCTCTTCATTATTATGAAGGCTTCTTCAATGGTTAACGAGAACTCGAATCTACTAGCCGAATCATCGCAGTCCATTATGCTTCTCGGAATGACTGTTATTATTCTTTCAGCTCTAAATGTAATTGGTGTTGTCATCGGCATTATAGGACTCTCTATCCGGAAGCGGCGTAAGGTGTTTGGCGTTATAGGCACCCTCATCAACGGTGTGATTATCCTACTCTTTATGCTTCTTATTACTATTTTCTTAGTCAATGCTGGGACGCTATAACGTTCATTTCAAAATCAAAGATAAAAAGGCTGTTCCTGAAATCTATCAGGAACAGCCTTTTTGTTATTCACAAACAAATGAGTTCTTTTATTTTGCAAGTGACAGCTTTGAAAGCACACGTTGTTTAACTGTAGCATCGCCTTCGACTGCTTTTTCTACATATTCAAAAACTACGGAATCATCCGTATTCAGCTTTTCAAGTACGCTCTCCATTCCAGCTGTAATCTCAAAAGCCGTAGGACCTTCTTTAGTCTCAATCTCAACAGAATGACTATCTATTTGTCCGACGTAAACGCCTGTTCCTTTAAGCACTTTAGCTTCTGGATTTGCAGTTGGTTTTGGTGCTGGTGTGCTTGGATTCTCTGTTGGTGCAGTTGTACTCGTACTTTCTGTAGGTACAGGTGTGCTTGTGCTCTCCTCTGTTGGTACTGGAGAAGCTGTTGCAGTTGGTTCTGCAGATGGCTGTGCTGAATTATTAGTAGCACCGCAAGCGGTTAAGGCTAGTGTTAATGCTGCGATTGCAGCTATGGCGGGTAAGGTACGTTGTTTTTTCATGTTGACTGCCTCCTCTATGTTTAGCTGTTGTTTTCAAAGTCATTTTCCACAAGCCTACTCCTTTAAACGTTATCAACTCTGCTAAGGTTTCATAATACGTTAATTATTAATAACTTCCATTGTTTAATAGGCATCCGCCGGATGCAGGCTGAAGCGGGGTTAATACAATAGTGTTGAGCCTGATTTATCCCTAAGGAGTGGTAACCTTGAGAATCGATATCGGCTGCGGATCCAGTAAAGAAGCAGGTTATCTCGGGATCGATCGTATCGCGGGTCCCGATGTGGATATTGTCTGTGACATTAGCCAAGGCATCCCTTTGCCGGACAATATCGCCGAGTTTGTAATGGCTAGTCGTGTATTACCCTATATGGAGGATTTATACGCGGTTATGTCGGAAATTCACAGAATTAGCATCCACAAAGCCATTGTTTGTATTCTGGCTCCTTATGCCCACAGCTTTGCCCATATGTCCAATCCTGCCTTCAAGCAGAAGTTTGATGAATATACTCCGCGTTATTTTACAGGGTCTTTTTTTCAGCCCCCATCCGGTCCAGTATGCCCAGAAATTCCAGACTATCCCATACCCGTGCCACCGTTTGATTACCGGTTGCTACGGATGGAGCTATTCTATCAATATCCATATGAAAGCCCTCTTTACGAAACAGAAGAACTAGAAATATTAAAGACGCTTCAAGCCAATGTTGTGCATGAAATCATGTACCATTTCACCGTAATCAAAGAAGATATTTCCATTCATGAGCTGGAATTGATGAGTAGAGGGCATTATGCTGAACCCCGTGTTCTTACGAAACGCAGGTTAAAATCACACGTTAGACAAAATTTCCTATAGTATATTGATGGGACATACAATTATACCCGATTTACGTCATAGGCTAACATACAGGTATTAACTGTGCCGTCCTGAATATGGGGCGGTTCACTTTTTTAAAAGCAAATTAACCTCGAAGGAGGTGAGAATCATTCCACTAGTCGTACGGGCAACGATCAATGCGACCGGTGCTATCACATTTACAGGCAACACACTTGGACTTAGTCGCTCTGATACAGTCGGAGTGCCAGGGACACTGGACAGCATCGGCGGTTTTACCACTGTTAACACTTCATCCGTATTTGGCACCTATCCTAATGGAACTACTAGTCTTTATACAAGCAACAGTTCATCAGCCATACTAGTCCTACCGTCAGGTAGCACTGTACTATATGCAGAGCTCATTTGGGGCGGTACCTATATTAATGGAACGGTGAATCTCAGTGCGGCTATAAACAACCCAGTCTCTTTGATTACTCCAGCCGGAAGTACATTCAGCATAACTCCTGATGCAACTACTAGTAATACTGTTGATTTGGGAGGTGGTGCTTCCGCATATGTACGTTCTGCCAATGTCACCAGTATTATTTCGCAAGGCGGCGCGGGAACCTACACCACGGGCGGTGTAGTTGGCACGATCGTTATTCCTAGTGATTCCACAGCTAACCATGCGGGCTGGACACTCGGTGTAATCTATCAAAATACATCCTTACCCTTCCGTAATATGTCCTTACGGGCAGGTGCAATACTTGTACAGGCAACTTCAGCACCCGTCTCTACGACAATAACAGGCTTTGCAACTCCAATTACAGGCGCACTTGGAGGTAGGGCCCTATTTAGCGCGCAGGAAGGTGATGCGAATCGTTCGGGAGACCAGGCATTGTTCGGTCCTACCTCAGCTACGCTCGTAGCTTTATCAGGACCCAATAACTTTGCCAACAACTTCTTCGCTTCACAGATCAACAATGATCTAGGTGTTCTAGATACCACAGGTACCTTTGGCAATCGCAATCAAACAAATGGAAACCCGGGCACCAATATCATCGGAGGTCGACAAGGTTGGGATATTACAAATGTTGACGTGTCGGCCAGACTTGCAAATAACCAGTCCTCAGCTATCTTACAATTAACTACCTCTGGTGATGCGTATGTGCTCAATGGAAATGCCATACAAGTCGATATTAATGCACCCAAAATAAACGTTACTAAAAGTGCCAACGTGTCCGGACCTATTGTCGGGGATACGGTAACTTACACTGTAATTGTCAGTAATACTGGTACAGCGAGTGCGGCTAGCGTCGTTTTATCAGATGCGCTGCCAGCAGGATCAACCTTTGTCACCGGAAGCGTTGTAGTAGCCGGCGTCGCAAGGCCCACCTTTGACATTACAGCAGGAATCTCTTTGGGGTCATTGGCTTTGAGCACTTCAATAACAGTTACATATCAAGCCAAAGTCACTTCTTTACCACCAAGTCCGCAAAATATCGCTAATACCGCTAATGCTGCCTTTACGTTTCAAAGTGTAGCCGGAGGCCCTATCATGACAGGGGTCATCCCATCCAATACAGTAACTTTACCCGTATATTCACCCATCCTTAATATTATAAAATCCGCCAATACTACAAATGCGACCGTTGGAAATCAAATCACCTATACGCTTCAAATCTCTAACACCGGAAATATCGGTGCGCTAACAACACTTACAGATAATATTCCTACAGGAAGCTCTTATGTTGCGGGGAGCTTTACCGTCAATGGATCACCTGTCGCTGGAAATCCTGCTACAGGAATTGCTATCGGGACGATCGCTGCTGGAGGCAGCTCTACTGTTCAATTCCGTGTATTAGTGAACAGCCTTCCGTCTCCGCCACAGCTGGTCGACCAAGCAAGTGCTGCTTATACCTTTCAGGTACCAGATGGGCGAATTATAGCTGGATCAGCCACATCCAATACATTGTCTATTCCAGTTAGACTCCCCAATGTTGCCGTGGTCAAAAGCGCAGGATTTGCTGATGTCGCTGTTGGCGACACACTCCTTTATACTTCCGTAATCACCAACAACGGGATCGAAGCAGTTAATAACGTTATCCTTACAGATACCATTCCCACAGGGACTTCACTGGTTTCAGGAAGTGTTACAGTTGCGGGGACGTCACAACCCTCTGCAAATCCAGGTACAGGTATTACTGTTGGTTCAATCGGTGCAGGAAGTTCAGTTACCGTCACCTTTCAGGTCAATGTCATCTCATTACCTAGTCCAGCACAGCTATTAAACAAGTCTACAGCGTCCTACAGTTCAGGAGCCTTTACTGGTATTTCGCTGTCCAACACGACTACGACTCCGGTATATCAACCCATCATTCAAATTGTTAAAAGCTCGAACACCGCTAGCGCAACAGTAGGCGGCAATATTCTTTATACATTAAATGTTCAGAACTCCGGAAATATTGGGGCTGTTGTAACCTTAACCGACAATATTCCCTCAGGGGCTGTCTTTGTATCGGGTAGTGTAACTGTAAACGGAGTCGCACGACCTACAGATTCTCCTCTTACAGGTATTAATCTAGGTACAGTAGCCTTAGGAACTGTTCTGCCGGTAACATTTCTGGTCACTGTCCAATCTCTGCCTTCACCACCTGTTCTGAACAATCTAGCCAGTAGCAGTTACACCTACCAATTACCAAGCGGTAGATCCTTATCCGGAACTAGCCAATCAAACACCGTCAGCATCCCTGTCTCTGCTCCAAACGTTACGCTAAGTAAAACCGCAAGCGTTGCAGATGTCGCTGTCGGAGAGAATCTGACATACACAATCATAGTGTCCAACACAAGTAGCGTAGCTGTGAATAACGTCGTAGTCTCTGACCCTATTCCTACTGGAGGCACTTTTGTAGCAGGCAGCGTTATTGTTGGCGGTTCATCTGTACCAGCCGCTAATCCAGGTACAGGAATATCTATCGGTAGTATTCTGGCAGGCAGCTCTACAGCCGTTTCTTTTAGAGTGAACGTATCTTCTTTACCAAATCCAGCGCAATTTTCAAATAGAGCCAGCGCCTCTTTCACATCCGGCGCCTTCACCGGTTCCTCACTCTCGAACACGGTAGTAACACCTGTTTATCAACCGATCATTAATATGGTCAAAAGTGCGAATACAGCTCAGGCATCCGTTGGAGGAACTTTGTCTTACTCGATCCTCATTAGCAATACAGGGAATATTGCAACTACGCTATTATTGACTGATACGCTTCCACCCCAAGCTGTATTTAACGCTAATAGTGTAATCATAGGCGGAACACCTTTACCCGGATACAATCCAGGAACAGGAATTCCTATAGGCCCATTGGCACCAGGTGACAGTGTATCCGTGAGCTTTCTAGTCACGATAACAGCGTTACCTCCTTCACAGATGTTGCTAAACTCCGCTTCAGCAACGTATAGCTTCACCCTCCCTGATGGGCGTCAACTCGGAGGAAATGTATTGTCGAATACACTCTCTGTCCCTGTTTCCGCCCCTAACGTCAGTGTCGTTAAAAGCGTGAATGCTGCTACCGCCGTTACAGGCGATATCCTTACATTCACCTCTGTATTGACAAACAACAGCATTGCTACAGTAAGCAACATCATTCTCAGCGATCCTCTGCCTGAGAATGTAGTTTTTATTCCCGGAACCGTAATTGTAGGTGGCATTACCCAGCCACTAACAGTTCCGTCCGCCGGTATTCCAATCGGTAGTCTGGGTCCAGGAGCCACAGCTACCGTAACATTCGAGGTGAGGATAACAATGCCGATACCATCACAGATTAATAATCAGTCATCCGTCAGTTTTACATCCGGTGTATTCTCCGGTTCTTCTTCATCTAATATTACTAGCACACCCGTCATTCAGCCCCAAATCTCCTTAGTCAAAAGTGCCGTAGATGGCGACGGTGATTTCGATGCTCTGGTTGTAGGTGATACGGTCATCTACACGGTGGTTGTAAGTAATACAGGTAATCTTGCTGCAAATGTAACCTTAACCGATAACATTCCAACTGGTACTGTCTTCAATCCTAACAGTGTTATTGTAGGGGGCATGCCGCAACCAGGTGCAGCACCCAATACCGGCATCGCTGTAGGAAGTGTCGCACCGGGAACCAGTGTCCCTGTCAGCTTCTCTGTTAACATCGTTTCCCTGCCATCACCACAACAAATCAGTAATCAAGCTTCTGCAAGCTTTACCTTTACCCCACCTGACGGTAGACCTTTAAGTGGAACTGCTGTATCTAATACAGTCACACTGCAAGTCTCAGCTCCTAATATCGTCGTTGTCAAAAGCTCAAGCTCGACTTCCGTAGCGATCGGAGATACGGTCACTTATAACGTAAATATTACAAATAACGGCTTAGAAGCTGTTAATAGCGTATTACTTAATGATCCAACACCAGCAGGTGCTGCTTTTGTAACGGGTAGCGTATCCGTGAACGGAGTGCCTTTCCCAAACCTGAGCCCTTCTTCCGGAATTTCTATTGGTAGCTTGGGACCTGGAGCGTCAGCGCTGGTTGCATACAGCGTTACTGTCACTTCTGTTCCTCCCACAGCTACACTCATCAATAAAGCATCTGTAACCTTTACATCAGGTGTTTTTTCCGGTTCGACTTTTTCCAATACCGTTACCATCCCTGTGTACCAGCCGAACATCTCTGTTGTCAAAACAGCGAGTACGAATAACGCCACTACAGGTGACGCTGTCAGCTACACCCTGACCGTGAGTAACACGGGGAATTATCCCGCAAGTTTGGTAGTGACAGATAACATTCCAGCCGGCACTACCTTCGTTCCGAATAGTGTGCTCATTAATGGACTCCCCTTAGCGCAAGCAGATCCTTCTACGGGTATTCCAGCTGGAGTTATTGCACCCGGTGCTACAACTGCAATAATATTCACCGTTGATATCACTTCACTCCCCACTCCTCAGCAGCTGGTCAATCAGGGTACAGTAGCGTATAGCTTCACTTTGCCTGACGGCCGCACACTTGGTGGGTTAATCCTATCTAATACAATTACCATCCCCGTCTCTTCACCAAATCTAGCTGTAGTAAAATCTACACCTACCACATCAACTACTGTAGGAGACACAATTACCTATACGGTTACGATTACCAATAACGGAATTGAAGCGGTGAATAATGCCGTCTTCACGGATGCACTCCCTGCAGGTACTACATTTGTATCAGGAAGTGTGCTAGTAGATGGAGTGCCTCGTACGGGGGTTAGCCCTTCCACAGGGGTAACTTTGGGCAGTATAGCACCAGGCGTAACCATAACTGTAGCCTTCACAGTGAATACAGTCTCATTGCCACCTTCAGGCCTGCTAAATAACCAATCAACAGTTAGTTTCACCTCAGGGGTACTCTCTAATGTAGCTTTTTCTAATATTGTATCAACACCTATTTACTTACCGATTCTAGCCGCAGCAAAAAGCTCAAATTCAGTTCATGCGACCGTCGGTGATACCATTACCTACACAATTAACGTAACCAATACAGGTAATTACGGGGCTTTGGCTACGCTGAGTGATACCATTCCTTCTGGGACGACATTTGTGCCTAACAGCGTACTTATTCAAGGCGCCCCAGCTCCGGGAGCGGATCCTGCAGCTGGCATACCACTCGGCGTGATATCCGCAGGTGCAACACTTTCTGTCATGTTCTCAGTACTCATTACAACACTGCCGGCAAGCCAGCAGCTAATTAACCAAGCATCTGTTGCCTTAGCTTACACCTTACCTGATGGCCGGACATTTAACAGCTCGATCAATTCCAACACGTCGACGATTTCAGTATCCTCACCGAATGTTATTGTAACTAAGTCATCACCAGCTACAGATGCCGTTATAGGCGATACTATTATCTACAACCTGACAGTTACCAATAGTGGAATAGCCAATATCAGCAATGTAAACATCAGTGATCCCATACCGGCGGGCTCTTCGTTTGTCGCTGGCAGTGTGCTCGTTGATGGTATCCCACATCTTAATGCCAACCCTGCGAATGGTATCACATTGGGCACAATTGCACCGGGCGTTACGGTCAATATCTCGTTTAGCACTATCGTCAATGTACTGCCTAATCCAGCAACGCTAACCGATCAAGCATCCGTCAGCTTCACATCTGGAGCCTTCTCGGGATCCTCCTTCTCTAATACGCTTGTTATTCCGGTATATCAGCCTATCATCGTTGTTGTCAAAAGCGCGGATAGGACTGCAGCAACTGTCGGAGATACGATTACTTACTCCCTAAATGTAACGAACACCGGTAATCTCATTGCAAATGTAGTTATAACTGATACGATTCCTAACGGAGCTATCTTTGTTCCAAACAGCGTGCTAGTTAACGGAGTGCCACAACCTGGCTCTGACCCTTCTGCTGGATTAAGTATTGGCGCAGTTGCTCCGGGAAGCACGGTAACAGTGACCATAACCCTTCAGGTTACTGTAGCCTCTCTCCCGTCACCGCAGCAATTAGTCAATCAAGCTTCATCAACTTTCTCATTCACACCACCAGATGGTCGTCTGCTCACCGGAACTTCACTTTCAAACGTCCTTATTATCCCTGTCTCTTCTCCGGATGTCAGTGTCGTTAAGAGCACGACCTCTGTGGATGCCGTTGTCGGCGATATCATCACCTATACGATTGTTGTCACCAACTTGGGGATTTCACCAGTCAATAACGTCATCATGATTGACCCTATCCCAGCAGGCAGCCAGTTTGTAACCGGCAGCATCACTGTAGACGGAACCCCACGACCTAATGGCAGCCCGGCTTCCGGTATTGCCATCGGAACGATTGCTGCTGGTGCTTCTTCAACCATCACCTTCCAGGTTCAGGTAGTAGCGTTATGATTCCCGGCTCACGTACCCAGCCTGTCGTAACCAATCAATCCATGGTACTCTTCAACTCGGCAGCGGGTGTTGACGGCATTGTCTATTCCAATACCGTTAACACCCCGGTCGTGGGCCCGGTACTTTCATTGCTGAAGAGTACAGATAAACTCCATGCCTCATTAGGTGACACCCTTGTGTATACCATTACAGCTTCTAATAATGGAAACACAGAAGCTGCGCTAACGGTGTATGACATTCTGCCAGAGGGTGTTTCCTTTATTTCCAACAGTGTGCTAAGAGACGGTGTGCCTCTCCCAGGGGCTACACCGTCTTCGGGCATAACGCTAGGTTCTATTGCTCCGCAGAGTCAAGTGAGCATCGCCTTTCAAGTCGTCATCATTTCATTGCCCTCTTCGTTAATGCTGCAAAATAAAGCGCTAGGCCGCTTTTCTTTTACTACACCGGAGGGAAGAATCATTAATGGAGATTTATATTCTAATTCCTTACTAGTTTCTTTACGTTCGTACCAGCTCTCTACTTCGTTGTCTGCAAGCACTCCAACTTCTTTTATAGGAGATGTTGTTACCTATTCATTGCGGCTCACGAACGAAGGCAACAGCCTATTAAACCAAATCACCACTACGATTTCTATCCCAAACGGAGCCATATTCATTCCAGGGAGTGTCATTGCAGGTGGAATCTATTATCCAGAATCAGATCCAACACAAGGAATAGTAATCGGTCAACTGGATAAAGACTTAAGCATTGACATTACCTTTCGCGTCCGAGTTACAGAGATCCCTCCATCCTTGGACCTGACAAATCGTGCATTGGTCACTTATTCCGTCGATGAGGATCCAAATACGACCGAGAGTAACTCTGTGGTTGTCTCCCTTGTTCTGGCAGGTGTCAGTATTAGCAAAAGAGTAGATCATGTTACAGCTGCTCCAGGTGACAACCTAAGATATGAGCTAACGGTAACCAACAGCGGAACCTTGGCCGTAAATGCGATCCTAACGGATGCTATCCCTTCTGGTACTCTTTTTGTATGGGATAGCGTTCTTTTAAATGGAGTGATGCTAAAAGGAGCCCGTCCAGCAGATGGCATTCAGCTTGGTACATTAAGAGGCGGAACTTCTACGGTCGTGGTCTTTCAAGTGAGCATACCTGCAGCTATAAATATTCATGCCATTGCAGCTGTACAAAACCATGGCAGTGTTCAATATACCTTTGTGCTCCCGGACGGACGAACAGTAAGACAAACCTCCCGCTCCAATACTGTTACCACCTTAATAGTCACACCTGTCATTTCTCTCGAAACACATGCAAAGCCTACCCTTCTGGAAGCAGGAGAACACGTCCAGTTCTGGATCTCCCTAACGAATAGTGGAAATTGGCCAGCTGAAGTATCCCTTAATCGGCTGACGCCAGAGGAATGTCTTTTGGATCCTAGCAGCATTGTGATTGACGGAATTCCACATCCCCAATCATCATTTAATGGCACTTTGTCGCTAGGGACAGTCAAAGCTGCTGCTACTGTAAACATCCATTATTTTGTCAGGGTAAATGAACATGTTCTGGGTCGTTTCCTTAAAGGCTTAGTAACCGCTCAATATTTCTTCAATCTGGATGGACGTGAATACACTGGCGAGAGCCAGTCGAACAGTTATACATTGACCGTGGAAGAGATCAGTGAATAAGAAATCACATATCCCCCATCCCCATGAATATACTTTAGTTACACCCCAAGAAGTTCAAACTTTGCATAAGTTCCTTCAATCAACATTTATATTCCATGGGAGGTGGTCATCCTGTCGCAATCATCTGGTCCCTTTTCCTTTGTCGTCTCAAAAGAAGACTGGTCCCTTCACCGCAAAGGCCATCAGGATCAGGAACGTCATCAGCAGAAGGTCAGAGAAGCTATCAAGGATAATTTGCCGGATCTCGTGACCGAAGAAAATATTATTTTGTCAGGCGGTAAGCAGATTGTAAAGGTTCCGATCCGCAGCCTGGATGAGTATCGAATCATCTATAACTTTCGTAAGCAAAAGCATGTAGGACAGGGCGACGGGGAAAGTCAGGTCGGTGATGTCCTTGGGCGCGATTCACAATCGGCACAGCCCGGTAAAGGGGAAAAAGCAGGCGACCAACCCGGTCAAGATACTGTGGAAGCAGAGGTCAATCTGGAGGATCTGGAGGACATCTTGTTTCAAGATATGGAGCTGCCTCATCTGAAGCCAAAGAATAAGGAAGAGATCGAGGTTAAATCTATCATCTTCAACGATATCCGTAAAAAAGGTATGATGTCTAACATCGATAAGAAACGTACCCTTCTGGAGAATCTGCGGCGTAATGCAAGCAGGGGTAATCCTGGAATACACAGCATAAGTCCTGATGATCTGCGGTACAAAACATGGGATGACATTAGAACGCCTCACTCGAATGCGGTCATTATTGCGATGATGGATACGTCAGGTTCGATGGGTTCTTTTGAAAAATATTGCGCCCGCAGCTTCTTTTTCTGGATGACCCGCTTTCTGCGCCGCCAGTATGAAAAGGTGGAGATTGTCTTCCTTGCCCACCACACGGAGGCTAAAGAGGTCAGCGAACATGATTTCTTCACTCGTGGTGAGAGTGGGGGAACCATCTGTTCCTCAGCTTATCAAAAAGCGATTGAGATTATCGATAGCCGATACCCGCCAGCGCAGTACAACATTTATCCGTTTCATTTCTCTGATGGCGATAACCTTACTTCTGATAACGAACGTTGTGTGAAGCTAATTGGAGAACTGCTTAAACGGAGCAATATGTTCGGCTACGGCGAAGTAAATCAGTACAACCGCAGCAGCACATTAATGTCTGCTTATCGTCATCTGAAGCACGAACAGTTCATGCATTATGTCATCAAAGACAAAAAAGAAGTGTACCAGGCGCTAAAAACCTTCTTCAGTCAAAAGGGTGTTGTTAATTCATAACTCCTTCACTCAAAAACGCGGATGTCCCATCAGCCATTTTATGGTTTTTGGACACCCGTGTTTTTTGGCGTTTCTCTCCCTTGAACAAAACACCAAAAATTAACCTCTTTCTATGCAATAGCACTGGAGTCCGAAACCACATAAAAGGCGATTCATCGCTAAAAAGCGTCTTCTGGATCCGAAAATATCAGGAGATGAGCTAGAAATTGCGTTTAGGCAACTGAAGAGTAAGCAATGTTTCGAACGCTTTGTGTTTCGCATTTCTGGATCACACCCTTCCATTGCTGGAGGATCACGATTCTTGTTTTTGATTAGGGAAACTTGCATCAGCATTGGAATATTGACCTATCCATATAAAAGCCTCCCTTCCCGAGCTTGGGACTGACCCCATAACGTGAGACAAATCAAAACACCTTCAAAAGAATGGAACCTTGTCGTAAGATAAGGAGATCATCTTGGAGGTGTTTTTGCATTGGCAACCAGAGTAAGTTATCCCGTGGAAATAAAGATGAAAGCTATAGAAATGAGATTAGCAGGCGTACCTGTGAAAGAGGTTATGGAGCAGCTCGGAATACGGAATAAGACACAGCTAAAGACATGGATGAGATGGAATCGAAATGGTGAACGGCATCGTTTGCAGCAGCCGGTGGGTAAACAGTACAGCTATGGAAAAGGTCCGGAGGACTCTTCGGAGCTCGAAAGAGTAAAGGCAGAGAACCGATTCTTAAAACAACAATTAGAACTGCTAAAAAAGTACGAGGAGTTGGAGAGGAGGTGGAACCAGAGGCCGTTATTGCCTGGATCGAATCCATTCGAAACGAAGTGACGGTGTCTGAGGCTTTGTAGATGGCTCGGAATCGCAAGAACGACTTACTACCGCTGGAAAGCAGCTGTGGAGACAAAGCATACAGACAAAGTGGTGGAGAAAATCCGGGAGCTTTGCATCCGTCATAAATTCCGCTACGGGTACCGGAAAATCACGGCGCTCCTTCGGATAGAGCAGAGTATAAATCACAAGCGAGTCCAGCGGATCATGCAGTGTGAGGGGCTTCAGTGCCGCGTGAGGATGAAAAAACGAAAGGTGACTGGGCAATCTGTACACTCCTTTGAAAATCTGCTCAAGCGACAGTTTCATGCAGAAGCACCTCTGCAAAAACTCGTCACGGACATTACCTATTTGCCATTTGGCGGGAAGTTGTTGTACTTCTCCAGCATTCTAGACTTGTACAATGGTGAGATTGTGGCTTACAGTATAGCAGATAAACAAGATACCTCTTTGGTGTTGGATACGTTAAATCAACTTCCCAAGCAGGAAAAGATGTTGCTGCATAGCGACCAGGGCAGCGTGTATACGTCCTTTGCGTACCAGGAAGCTGTAAAAGGAAAAGGCATTACCATGAGCATGTCCCGTAAAGGAACGCCCGCTGATAATGCCCCCATTGAATCGTTTCATTCCACCCTAAAGTCTGAAACGTTCTACCTCGAAGATCTCACATCTACAACGACTGCAATCGTTGTAAAGACCATTCGAGACTACATCATTTACTATAACTCATTTCGAATTCAAGCGAAACTAAATAACCAGTCACCGATGGATTTCCGGCGACTGGCTACTTAAACTTGTAAGGTGTTTTGATCCCTGTTTCACAAACGGGGGTCAGTCCCAGCTGGGGAAGGGAGGCTTTTTTTCATAATGGAAATCTATTCAATTGTCCTAAACTGTTCCACAATACTATTATTACCACTCAGAAAATAGATGCAGGAGAAGTCATATTCCAAGTGACTGAAAACTCTACTGCTTAATGTACCTTCTCTCTATCCTTACCTTTGTCAGATTCTCCGGCATTTTTATTCGCTGCTTCCCGGTCTTGCATCATCTCGTCCACTGTCTTTACCTTCAGGCGAGCAGCGCCTTCATTGTTGGCATTCGTTGGAATAAGCTCACCTGAAGCTAAGCGTTCCTTCGCTTTAGCAATAGCTTCGCTGTATTGAGGCAACCACTGCTCTCCAGCTACGAGCATCTCATCGACCATCTGCCAGATTTCTTTTGGATTACATACGGCACCTACCAACGGATCCATCATAAACGCTTGACGCAGTAGCTTGTCATCTCCGTGTACAGCAGCTTCGACGGCTAAACGTTGCACTGAGATACTAACGTTGCACACTGCGGCTGCTCCTAAAGGCAATTCACCCACAAGCGGCATCGATATACCGTTCCGATCCACATACCCCGGTGCTTCAATGATCGCGTCATCTGGCAGATTTGAAATTACGCCATTATTCACAGTGTTAAAGTGACCTCTGTACACTCTGCCCGTTTCCAATCCTTCAATAATGAAAGAACCATGCTCTTCTCCGCGATTCTCCACCGTATATTCCAATGCCGAGTCCTTCATCCAATTCGGAAAATCCGTTTCGAACCAATTCCGTCCTTCTGTGCAGACACGCAGATATCCACCGGTCTCACCGTTAATCCAGCTTCCGAGATCAATCCAATCCATAATTTCATCGCTGCGTTTACGGTACCATGGCACATATTCACTTAAGTGACCATTGGATTCTGTACTGTAATAACCAAAGCGGCGCAGCATATCGATTCGGACTTTTTCCGTGCGGCTAAATTCCGGATGATTCTCAAAAGCTTCTAGAAGACCTTCGGTCAAATCCTTCCCCTTATGACTTGCTGAAATATACCAGGTCTGATGATTGATACCTGCACAAATAATATCGACTTCCGATTTCTTCAAACCATACACATCTGCAATTTGTTGATGCCCATGCTGTACTCCATGGCACAGACCAATAGTCCGCACACCACCGTATTTGTTGCAAGCCCAAGTCAGCATCGCCATAGGGTTCGAATAGTTAAGCAGGAGTACATCCGGCGCAGCCATCTCCCTAATATCACGGCAAATATTCAGCATTTCCGCAATCCCGCGCTGCCCGTACATAATGCCTCCCGCACAAAGAGTATCCCCTACGCACTGATCAACTCCGTATTTCAATGGAATATCTACATCCGTTGCAAAAGCTTCAAGCCCACCCATTCGAATAGTACAAAATACGTACTTTGCATCCTTCAGCGCTTCTCTCCGATCCGTCGTCGCCTGGATTTGAATATCTAATCCATTCTCTTTAATATCACGTTGGCACAGCTCGGTAACCATCTCCAAATTGTGATTATTAATATCCATAAATGAGACTTCAATATTTTTAAATTCCGGCACAGTTAGTAAGTCTCTCAACAATCCACGGGTAAATCCAATGCTTCCTGCCCCTATAAAAGACACTTTAAATGACATCCTGATCATCCTCCGGTAATGAATTGGTTGTTCCTGTCCATTGTAGCAATTGAACTGAGGGAAGCGTAACCAGAATCATGACCTCTTTTGAAGGAAGGTGTCAAAAATTCTAACCTATCTTCTACTGAAGATCCTTCTCTTCATAGCTCCAGGAATGGCGCTCAATAGAATTGCGATATTCTACAGGTGTGCAGTCGGTGTATTTTTTGAAGAGGAGATGAAAGTATTGTCTGCTGCTAATTCCTACATAATCGGCAATTTCAGCAATCGGAATATCACTCTGTCCCAGCAGCATTTTGGCTTTTTCCATTCGGAGCATATTCAAATAATCACTGAGTGTCCGGCCAGTATGTGCCTTAAAAATACGATGCAGATATCCTGGATGCAGATTGACTGCGGCAGCGATATCCTTAACCTGGATACTCTGATCATAGTTCTGATGCAAAAATTCGATACTCCGCCTGACATAGAGCTGTGAAGGCTGTTGGTTGGCATGAAGTTGATCCTGACGCAAGCTAGATAATCGAAGCATAAGCTCACAGAACAATAAGTCGACCATACTTCCACCTTTCCCGCCACTTTGATCGAGCTCCAGTACAAGTCCTTTTAGAACATGATAAAGTTCCTCTGGATCAGTCATGACTAGACTGGAAAAGGGAACCTGTAACCATTCAGCAAGCACCTTTTCTTCTCGAGCGAGCTTGCCGATCGATGGAGCAACCCCTGTATATTCCATAAATCCAAACTCTACATTCAGCATTCGACAGGGTGCCCCTTCCTCGACAATCAATCTGTGCGGTACATTCGCATCGAGGATGATCAATTCTCCCCGCTTTAACCTAAATCTCTCTTCTTGACCCGCCCTCGGATGAACATCCACGATACAGCCTCCAGAGATCAGATACATGATTTCGGTTGAATTGTGCTGATGGTAGGACATATTGTAGTTGTTCCATTGTTTATAATAGTAAGCAAAAAAATGAGGACTATAATCTCCATCAATTAATGCCTGCTGAAAAAGACTCCCACTAAGATTTAGAGGCAAATTCGTCAATCGATCACTCCTTTCTTCTATTAAATTGTTAACCCAAGTGTATCTCTCAAACTACTCCTAAGACAAGAAGAGCTACTTGAAGTGATTAAATAAGAAAAAACGAGCAAAACTCCAATATACAGGAGAGTTACTCGTTTTATATTTTTATTATTAGGATCTAATTCTCATACTTGAAAAGAAACCATTGATTGCTTTAGATCTGCTGCTAAACTTTCTAACTTTTGAGATAAGGCCACAAGCTCTTCACTTACAGTAAATTGCTGTGAAGACATAGAAGCTACCTCCTCAGTCGAAGCCGTCGTCTGCTGCACAATGGAACTGACACTCGCCATGGATTCACCTAATTGACGCTGAAACGCTATCAGTTCATGGATAGAAGCTGAGGATTCACTAATATGCACCATGAAGTGCTCCATTTCCTCTTTCACACTGGCAAATATCGTCGATGACTCCCGTACAGAAGAAATCTGTTCACGGAACTTTGGAGCGGCCTCATTGATATCTTTAACCGTGTTCTCAATGTGTAGACCAATCTCTTCCGTAATTTTGGAGACCGATTGAATTGACTCATTCGATTGGTTAGCGAGCTGTCTGATTTCATCCGCAATTACTATAAAACCTCTGCCTGCCGCACCGGCTCTTACCGCTTCTATGGTAGCATTCAGAGCCAAAATATTAGTCTGCTTATTTACGGCAATCATAGGACTAAGAATACTGCGAATTAAATGGGTACTCTCTCTGAGCTTACTAGAGTTCTCTTGAATTCGGTCGAACATCTCGACCGTAGATTCACTCTGCTCTACTAGCAGCTTCATCAGATCTGTCCCCTGATCACTAACCTCAATAACACGCTCCGCTGAGGCGTCCATTACTGTATTTAGTTCAGTCACTTCGCTCATTTTTCTGCCAATGACTTCAACGTTATGATGGCTTCTTTCTGCTTCGACAGCGAGGCTGGCGGCTCCTATTGCAATCTCACCCGTTGCGGATGCAACCTCTCTGGCATGAAGTGAGGTTGTACCTGATGCTTTGACTAACTGTTCAGAAGTTCCAAACACCTCATCCGCTGAGTTCTCACTCTGGCTTGCAAGCAGAGAAATTTGCTCCATCATTTTGTTAAAGCTATGCCCAAGCCGTCCAATCTCATCCTTCCCCTTAAAATTCGTTCGTACACGAAGGTTTCCTCGCTCGCCCTCTTCCATTAAGATCGCCAGCTTACCCAGAGGACGCCCAACTAAACGAACAAGAATATAGCCAATTAACAGTGCTATCAAGGCAGCTGCCAGCACCACAGAGAACGTAATATAAAGAAGCTTGTCCGCCGACTTCGTAAAATCACTGACCGGTGCATATCCCATGAGCGTCCACTTCGCAGTTGTTAAAGGCTGATAAACGACAAGTTGAGAACTTCCATTCTCATCGGCTGCTGTAAATGAATGATTCTGTTCAACATCTTGCTCTTTTGATACTTTTATGTAAGAGGGTTGACCCAATTTAGCTTTATCCGCACCATAAACAATGTTACCATCTGTGTTCAATATTCGAATCTCACCGGTAATTCCAATCTGAAGATTGGACAACATTTCAGTCATAGCCTTCCCTTTAACTTCGATCAGCATGTAGTACTCCGCTTCAGGATGTAATAGATTCCGAAGCAATCTTCCCATAGTTAAAGATGGCTCTGTATAAGCATCAAAAAAACCCTTCTCACGAACGGGAAACCATACCGGCTCTCCCTTAGCATCTGCAATTTGTTTCAGTCTTTCAGCAATACCTTCATCACTACGAAGACCACTAATACCTGCAGATTTATAAGATTCCGTTTCTTCTAAACTCTTAGATACCAGTCTGACACCATACATCCGCTCATCTGATCCTTTAACTAAGTCTAGCTTTCTACGAATCCGATCTTCTGCGGCGACTTTGGCTACTGTTGTAAGTTCACCACTATTTATTTTTTCCAAATCACCTTTTAATGCAGAATCGAGAGCAAACTGTCTTGAAAGCGCTTCGTATTCTGTTAAGACAAAATCCAGCTTGTCCGCCGCTTGAACCACAGACTGTGAAGAGGCCGCGGCAACCTCATCAGTAATGATATCTTTGGCAGCATAATATGAAGTTAATCCTAGTACAGAAGACAAGAGCACTATGGAGCTAAATAGAATAACGAACAATTTCATTCCAACGGATCTAAATTGTAGAGTCCATAGCTTTTTCATTAAGTTCACTCCCTATCATGGAATAAGGGTACAGCCCCCCATTACTGTACAAAGGCTGTACCCTATTCATACTTTAGTATGAAGCGAAATCGTTTACCCCTTACTAGCTCCTGCAGTCAATCCATCGACTAGCAGACGTTGTAAGAATACAAATAATATCATTATCGGGATTGAGATCAGAACAGCACCGGCAGAGAACAAGGTGAAGTTCGTGTTTTGGTTCGTGTTGACCATATCCCACATGCCGACTGCGACCGTCCAGTTCTCCTTTGTCCGCAAAATAAGTCTGGCGAAAATGAAATCCACCCAAGGACCAACAAACTGAGTCAGTGCCATGTAAGTGATCATAGGGCGTGACAACGGAAGAATAACCCGCATAAATATCCCAAAATTGCTCGCCCCGTCTATCCGGGCTGCCCTCATCCAAAGAACGAGGAATTGTGTCGAGGAAGCCTTTGGCGATAAATGTCCCTCCGAGCGGCGCTCCGGCTGCATAAACGATAATCAAAGCAATATGTGTATCCAGCAAATTAAATTCTTTAAGAAGCATATAAATAGCAATCATACTCATAAAACCAGGGAACATACCAAGGATTAGTACGGTGGATAACGCTGTTTTACGCGCTTTAAACCGGAATCTGGATACAGCATAACTGGTTAACAAGGTAAGAACTACACCGATAAGCATGGAGAACACGGCTATTTTCAATGTATTGGCATACCAAGTCCCAAACATATAGCTCGGTGATGTGAACAATTCTCTGTAGTGATCGAAGGTGAATTGCTCAGGGATAAACGTCTTACTGTACAGGGATTTACCAGGCCGGAAAGAAGCAAATAAAATCCAGAGGGCCGGATAGAGTGCCGCTATCGACAAAGCAATCAAGATGATGTAACTACCACTTAAGCGAATAAAGTTCGCGACCTTTTTGCTCATTGGATCATATCCTCCTCTTTGAATGATTTCGTCCGGCGGTAATTGTACAGGGAGAATGATGCAACAATGATAAAGATAATAATCCCTATTGCCGAAGCCATGTTGTTTTTATTCTGATCAAGTGTTAATTTGTACAGCCATGTTACTAGCAAGTCCGTAGAACCGGCATATTGATAATCACCATTTACAGGACTACCACCTGTTAATAGGAAGATCGCATTAAAGTTGTTAATATTACCTGCAAACTGCGTAATTAGAGTAGGTGCTGTGGAGAACAATACCATCGGTAACGTAACAATACGGAACTTCTGATAACCTGATGCTCCATCCACCTCAGCTGCTTCATACATATCCCGAGGGATTGTAGTCAGTACGCCCATAATAAGTAACATCGAAACTGGGATACCAACCCACATGTTAACAATAATTACGGTAACCTTAGCCCAAAACGGATCTGTCAGCCATGGTAAACCGCCCATTCCAAAATACCCGAGGTATTGGTTGATAGGGCCAAATTGACCGTTAAATAGATTGCGCATGAGCAGCAAAGAGATTAACTGTGGCACTGCATAAGGCACAATCAGAATAACTCTCCACATTCCTTTGAAACGAATACCCTTTTGGCTCACTAATAAAGCTACCAATAGTCCTCCGAAATATGTAGTAATCGTTGAAAGAACTGCCCAAATGATCGTCCATGTTAATACGCCATAAAAAGTGTGGCTCCATGTTTTGAGAACCAATAAATTCTTAAAGGTCTGAAACCCAACCCAGTCAACCAATTTAGCGGGCGGGAGATGATCAGGTGCAGAATAGTTCGTAAACGCTAGCAAGATCATAAAGATGATTGGCATGATCGTAAAAAATAGAACACCAATACCCGGTAAGACCAAGAACGTCTGAGCGAACTTGTAATCCAGTATATAGCGAACACTTTGTTTAAAGGTGTTTGCCTGAAGACCGTTATCGCGTTTCTCTCCAGTCCTATAAGCGTCTTTAATGTTCAAATACCAGGCGAGGATTATTATGATAAGAATTAGAATGGTAATTAAGCTTTGAATCATAATGTAGATCGAGTGATCCCCGGCAACCATCTTAGCGATGCCTTTTACTTTTACCAAACGGCTAGGGTTTTCTCCTAGTGTGACAATACCCCATAATGCATTAGCAAGATTCTCGATAAAATAAAAAACAGCGGCGGCTTCTACAACTAAAAACATGATTCCTTTGACGAATTGGCGGTTATATATTTGTCCCAATCCCATGAAAATCGTCGACAGTACTGCGGCCCTCGTGCGATGTCGCTGCATTTCGCTTCCGTTCTCCTCTCCGAGTGAAAATAAGAAGCTGCCCTCCGCTAATCATGCGACGGGCAGCTTGATTCACTGTATGCTATTAAGACTGTGTTTTATGATCCTTATTGAGCAGCACCGTTATTCAAATCTTTGATTTGTTGAACGGCTTTATCCATAGCTGCTTTTGGATCTACATTCTTATCCCAAATTTCTGGGAGTGCTGCATTTACAGGGCTCCATACGTTACCCATTTCAGGAATGGAAGGCATTGGCTGGGAGCTCTTAGCTTGTGCTGCAAATGCGGATACGAATGGATCGTCAACGATTTGCGGATCAGCAAGTGCATCGTTGTTAGTTGGAACTGAACCAACCAATTTGTTCAATAAAAGCTGTGCGTCTTTGCTAGAAGCAAAGTTTGCGTACAATTTAGCAGCATTTGGATATTGAGTAAACGAGTTTACTGCGAAAATTTTGATACCAGAGAATGTAATCGATGTTTTGCCATTCACTGTAGGGATCGGTGCAATACCTAGATTGTCACCAAGGGCTGCTTTGTAACCTGCAAGCTCCCAAGGACCTGTGATATCCATGGCAACATCACCTGTGTTGAACAAGCTGCGTTTGATATCACTATTGATATCTCCGCTCTTAATCGGCAATGCTTCTTTCATTTTCACAAATTCTTTAAGTCCTGCAATAGCTCCATCGTTAGCAAGTCCGATATCTTCTTTATCTGTACCGTTCTTACCGAAGAGGTATCCACCATCGGAAGCGATAAACATGTAGTTGAAGTACAAGTTTCCTACTTCCCACATAATTCCGTATTTGTTCTTGGATTTATCCGTGAATGTTTTGCTGAATGCTAGTACATCATCGAATGATTTAGGTGCTTCTTTAACGAGTGATTTATTGTAGAACAATGCATATGTTTCTGCTGCTCTTGGGTAACCATACAATTCACCATCGTACGAAGATCCGATAATTGATGCTTCAGTGTTGTTAGCCTTTGTTTCTTCACCGAAGACATCGTTAGGAAGAACCAAGCTCGCGCTTGCCGCTTTACCTAAGTTATCATGAGGGATAAGAATAACATCTGCTGCTAATCCTGAAGGACCATCCTGAGTAAGTTTAGTTACTTGATCCGGTGGTGCCAACTCTTCAATCTTGACTGGAACGTTATATTTCGCAGTGAACTCCTTAGCAATCTCATCTGCAAATGCTCTTTCTTCTTTACTTTCCCATACAATTAGACTTGCGCCTTCTTCAGGTACGATCTCATCTGTCACTGCTGCTGCATCTGTACTCTCTGGCGCAGCAGTCTCTGCAGTGTTATTAGCAGCATTAGTAGCTTTTGCTGCGTTACCGTTATTCCCACCGTTGTTGCTCGAACCACATGCTGTAACGGACAGTGCCATGGAGACAGCAGCAGTGATAACCATCATTTTTTTCAACTTCATTACTTTAACCCCTCCCAATTTTAAAAAAGCGTAAGATGGTAAAATAGTAGAGCAGAAACTTGCGCAAACGATTTCAGAAAGGCTAAAAAAAGTTATTCTTTTAGCCCGCTCCTTCTTTAGCTGCACTTGGCAGAGCAAGAAAGCGCTTCATTCATGAATACATCATACAACAGTATCGTTTGTTTTTAAAAACGTTTGCACATACCATATTTGACCATTTTTCATTAATAAATAGACTCTATAGGCATTTATCTCCATTTTTCACATGATATCTTTTAATTAATCAATTATTCATGTGTTTAAAATTGGAATTGCTATTTTATTACCCCCTGATATACCACAAATTCACTTTTCCAGTAGATTTACAATTATCGGGCAGTAGAAACACTCATATCCTCAAGTGAAAATTTGTGCAATGGTTTGAACAAGAGTATTGAAAGCCCTTTTATTCCATGCTATAATCCAAATCGTTAAGAGGCTATCCAACATGAATCATTGCATCTATTGACTGCCTCCTGTTTTATATAATTAAAAGGCAATGTTACTTATGAAAGGTACAACCTCGGACAAGCTACTTCGCGGCGGTTGTGCCTTCTTTGTTATGTGCAAGTTTACCTCATTTTTTGCGCATGTTGCATAAGAATTTGTGCAACCAATAACAATAGCGACATTCTAAAACCCACGCGCTGTGGTGGATTGTACAGGGAAGTATCGCCTACAAAACTAAGCGTATGCTTTCAAGGTAGTTTTGCCGAAGCTGGTCAGGGAAGTATCGCCTACAAAACTAAGCGTATGCTTTCGAGGTAGTCTTGCCGAAGCTGGTCAGGGAAGTATCGCTTACAAAACTAAGCGTATGCTTTCGAGGTAGTTTTGCCGAAGCTGGTCAGGGAAGTATCGCTTACAAAAAGCGTATGCTTTCGAGGTAGTTTTGCCGAAGCTGGTCAGGGAAGTATCGCTTACAAAACTAAGCGTATGCTTTCGAGGTAGTTTTGCCGAAGCTGGTCAGGGAAGTATCGCTTACAAAACTAAGCGTATGCTTTCGAGGTAGTTTTGCCGAAGCTGGTCAGGGAAGTATCGCTTACAAAACTTTAGGAGGATTTATTCATGTTACTGGAAGCTGTCTATCATCGCCCTCGGTTAAATTGGTCTTATGCCTATAATGAGAGCACAATTCACTTGCGTCTACGCGCTAAAAAAGGTGACTTAACAGAAGTATTTGCTTTTGCAGGAGATAAATACACTTGGGACACCACGAAAGAGCTAATTCCTATGACCCTCTTCACCTCTGATGCAATGTTCGATTATTGGGAATGTGCCTCGGTTCCCATCTATCGCCGATTAAAATACGGATTCTTACTGCAAAAAGATGACGAAAAAATTTGGATGACCGAAAATGATTTTCAAACGAACCGGCCAGAAAGTCCAAACAAGCTCTTCGAGTTCCCATTTATTAACCCCGTTGATGTATTCACTCCACCAGCCTGGGTAAAGGACGCCGTTTTCTATCAGATCTTCCCTGAACGCTTTGCAAATGGCGACCCTAGTCTTGATCCAGAAAATGTTCAGCCATGGGGAGAAGAGCCAACACCGACCAATTTTTTTGGCGGTGACCTGCAAGGGGTTATCGATCATCTTGATCATCTAAACGAGCTTGGCATCAATGCTATTTATTTCACACCAATTTTCACTGCAACTACTAATCATAAATACGATACAGAAGATTATATGCAAGTTGATCCGCATTTCGGGGATATTGCAACGTTAAAAAAACTCGTCGATAACTGCCATAAACGTGGTATTCGTGTGCTGTTAGACGCTGTATTTAATCATTCCGGTGGCACTTTCGCTCCGTTTTTGGATGTTAAGGAAAAGGGAGAAGACTCCATCTACAAAGATTGGTTCCATATTCGTGAATTCCCACTTCAGGTTGTAAACGGCATTCCTACTTATGACACTTTTGCATTTGAAGCACATATGCCAAAGCTTAATACAGAACATCCTGAGGTTAAAGAGTACTTGCTGAAGGTCGCAGAATTTTGGATCACAGAAGTTGGAATCGATGGTTGGCGCCTCGATGTGGCCAATGAAGTAGATCATGATTTCTGGCGTGAATTCCGAAAAGTGGTGAAGCGCGCTAATCCTGAGGCCTACATCCTTGGAGAAATCTGGCATGAATCTGCTCCGTGGCTGGAAGGTGATAAATTTGATGCCGTGATGAATTATCCTTTTACTGATGCCGTCCTCGACTTCTTTGTTCATGGAAGCCTTGATGCTGAAGGATTTGCCAATTCTATTGGCCGGCAGTTATCGCGCTACCCACTGCAAGCAAGTGAAGTTGCTTTCAATCTGTTAGATAGTCATGATACTCCGCGGTTGCTTACGCTGGCTGCAGGGGATAAAAATAAAATGCGATTAGCTTCACTATTCCAATTCACCTTTATGGGTACTCCTTGTATCTATTATGGCGACGAGTTCGGAATGGACGGTGATGGTGATCCAGGTTGTCGTAAATGCATGGAATGGAACCCTGAACAGCAGGATCATAATCTATTCGAATTCTATCGCCAGCTCATTCAAATACGCCATGAGCAACCAGCACTTCGTACGGGGACATTTACCTTCTTGGAGGCAGGTCGACAAGGCAGTAAGCTAGCCTATGAGCGCCGATTAGATCTTGAGACTATAGTTGTACTGATTAACAGTGAAGAGACTGCTCAGACGTTTCGTATTGACGTAGATGAGAAAAATTGGGAGAACTTGTTCACTGGCGATACAGTGCGTGCAGAAAGAGGCAAGCTAATCATGAAGATGCCTGCTTATGGTTTCACTATACTTAAGGCAATCGTTTAGTTACAAATACCTCCAATCGTATTAAACATAACAAAAACAGGGTATCTCACTAGCTATGATAGCTGTGAGATACCCTGTTTTCTATTAGAGCTTAATAAGAATGACTGTCATATTACTAGCAACTACTAATACTTCGGTGCACTAACATCAGCACACCGAAGTCCAGTTTTACTTGCTCATTAGCGTATAAATAATTTGTGCGCTTTCGGCGCGGGTCATCCATCCTTTAGGAGCAAAATGATTATTCCCTCTGCCCTGAAGCAACCCTAGCTCTGCTGCAGCCTTCACATAGCCGTCTGCCCACTTGCTTATGCTAGAAGCATCTGCAAACGCCTTTGAACCCGCTACAGGTTCGATCTTCTTAACAGACTTCACTTCAAGCGCACGGATCACCATGACAGCCATTTCCTCACGGGTAATGGAAGCATTCGGCGCAAATGTATCATTGCTGCGACCACTCACAATACCCAGCTTAGAAGCTGTTGCTACATATGATAAATACCATGCATCTGACTTGATATCCGTAAATTGAACCTGCCCTTCTGCCTTTAAACCAAGTGCGCGAACTAGCAATGCGGTAAATTCCGCACGGCTAACATTGCTCTTAGGATCAAACTCGGTTGTTGTAACCCCTGAAACAATTTGTTTTGCAGCAAGGGACTGAATGGCGTGGAATGCCCAATAAGTAGATGGAACATCCTTGAACGACTTAACAATCTCAAGTACGGCATATTTACTAAAGTGCGTGACTTGTGTAGATATCACGTCTCCATTGAGCTGTCCACCTACGTACTCAAGCTCGCCATTATCGCCTAAATAGTAAATCCCCAATAGATCTTTATTCGATTGACCTTTAATCTTAAACGATATCGTAATTGGCTCATCGAACTTCTTAACTACTATCCGAGTACCATCTTTCTTCAGAATGCTAAGTCTCAGTTCAAACACATCGGAAAGCGAAGTTACGGTCCCCATCTCTTTGTTTAAACCATCGATTAATGCTTTTGTAGCAGACTGGATCAATGGTTTCAGCTCCAACAGGATTTGAGCACCATCCGCATCCACACCTGAAGCTAAACTTGGTATTGTGCTTAACAGTTTGTTAGGGATAGTAACTAATAGATCCCCCACTTTAAGAACTAAGTCATTAGTTCCCAACGTTTGTGCAGCATGCAATGGTAAGAGGATTGATGTCTTACCAGAGGCAATTTCAATTTGTACCTTACCATCTTTACCGTTTTTCAAACTGTCTTCACTGATAACTTGAGTATCAGCAGGAGTTGTAGGGTTAACAACAGCTCCACCAGGTGTTGGTGTCACTTTAGATACTCCAGATAGAATAACCGTTCCACCATCATCTCTACTCGGTAGATCAATGATTACTTTTTGATCAGCGGATACTGTGTAGGTTTTGCCGCTATATTCATCTGTTACAGATGAGTTAGGAACAAACGGTACAGGAATCGTTGCGGATACTACACTGTTGTTGGTGTTGATAGCCGTCACAACATTCTCATTGCCATAATATTTGTTGAAAGCTAGAAAACCTAAATCATCTGAACCCGCCAGCTTCGTGCGCGTACCTTTGGAATACACTTTGGAGTATTTTGCACGAATATTTAACAGCTTCTGATAATGATCATGAAGTGGTTTCTCTGCAGTCAACTGATCCCAAGGCATATCTTTACGATTCTCGTTGAACTCACCTTTAGACATGTCTCCTGCATTTTTGCCCGATTTCCCCAGTTCTTCTCCGTAGTAAATGACTGGCTGTCCCTTGGCTGTGATTTGCAGAGCGGCTGCGATTTTCAGCTTGCCTTTATCTCCGTCCACGTAATTAGACAAGAAGCCATCCTCATCATGACTACTCAGGAATTGAGCCATCATCTTCGTGTTATCAATCTTTAACTCTCGTTCCTGCAAATAGGAATCAACACTGTTAACTTTACCATCAGTAAAGTCTTTCGCAGCATCATTAAATCCAAAATCAAGCAGTCCGTCCATCTGGCCTGTTTCGAGCATTCCACCATTGCTATCAATGGTTCCGCCAAAGTATTCACCGGTCATTTTGAAGTTTGGATCAATTGAAGTCAGTGCATTTTTAAATGCTTTCCAAGTTGTATCTTCTACATGTTTGACTGTATCCACACGGAAATAGTCAATCGTATCTCCACGTTCCGTCCGAGCGTTATCTAACCATCCTGTTTGCCAAGCAATAATTTTTTCACGAACGGCTGGATCTTCCGTTTTGAAATCCGGCAATCCTGCAAGCTCGCCTTTGATTGGATCTGTATCCGCGGATACACCATCCGTACGAAGCATTCCTTCAAAACGTGCTTTATCCTCAGCTGTAATCGTCGGCTCTTTATCCTCAGCCTTTAAACCGTAGCCCGTATGATTGAGTACAACGTCGACCATGATCTTGATGCCCTTGTCATGTGCCTTTTCGATCAATTCCTTGAAGGTCTCCATATCACCAAGATGCTCGTCAAGCTTTGTAAAGTCCTTGGCCCAATATCCATGATATCCGTATTGTTTGAAGCCATCACCTTTATTAAAATCAATATTATCTACAATTGGCGTAATCCAAAGCGTGTTAATACCAAGTTCTTGCAAATAATCGAGATTGTCGATCATTCCTCGGAAATCACCACCGTGGTATGCTTCCAGTTGATCTTTATCTACATTCTCATTATTTGTTGGATCTCCGTCTTTGAAGCGGTCTGTAAGCGCGAAGTATATACGAGCCTCATCCCAATCAAAATCCAGCTTATCACCTGTGTAGGTTCTCGCTTTTACCTCGAGTTTAGCGTTTTCTTTATGTGCATTTCCGTACTGGTCCACGAGCGTAATCGGAATATTTTTGATCCCCGCTGACACCGTGTCCTTCACAGCAACTGTCTGTTTCATCAGCTCCGTATCCAGCTTAACTTTGCTTGATCCTTCAAGGTTAGTTAAATCCATATATCCTTCCGAATACGTTACATCTTCTAAAGAAGATGCATTGATCGTTACAACCGCATTCTGATTTGATGTAACTGCTTCCGGACTTACGGATGTCGTAATTGAAACGTCAGGAATATGATACACAACAACAGATTCATCATTCACCGTATTCTTAGGATCCGTTAATTCAGTAGTGACACCGTTCTTCGTGATCAAGAACGTATACTTATACGTACCTTCTACTAAATCAGTCAACGTGTAAGTGAACCACTCCTTAGCGGAATCGTAAACCATTGGATACGACTTACCGTTCACTTTTACTTTAGCAGCTGTAATCGCAGTCATATTATCATTACGGAACAAGGCATCATCGCGGTATAAGAAAGTGATTGTTCCATCTTTTAGAATTGGGCCGCTAATACTTGGGCTGATATCAAACTCCTTAACCCCACTAGTTACGTTCACTTTAGTGAACCCTTCTCCTGGCGTTAATGGAATTGTACGATCATCCGGATAGTCATCCTTATGTGACCAATCATCACCTTGACCTTTACGAATGACGAATCCCATGTTTGTCGCATTCTCAGCAACTTCAATTAGAACACTCGCTTTACCATCCTTAAAGGTAGTAAAATCAATCTGGTCATTTTTAACTCCCGTATTCCAAACCCAGATATTCCAACCCGTATAGTCCTTATCACTACGAGTATAGGTAAATTGGACATAGCGCTTGTCAGTAACGTTAACAGTTACAGTTGTAGAAATCCCACCATAAGTTACTGTAATTTTGGCCGTTCCTTTACCAATTGCTTTCACTTGACCTTTATTGTTTACTGTAGCCACTTCAGGTTTATTGGAAGTGTAAGTAGCCACTTGCGTAACATTTCTTCTACTATTGTCATCATATCTCGCAAAAACAGAGGTATTGTGCGTCTTGCCTGCTGCCAGTGTGTAGCTCGCGCTATCGGTCTCCAAAGAAGTAAGTGCAGCGGCTGCAGCTTCCTTTTTAATAATCACAGCAGTCAAAGGATCTAGGGTAATTGAATTTGCTGTTAAGGAGAAGCCACTCCATTGACCAACCGGAATCGCAGCAACACCTGCTTCATCATTGTCGACAAGCACCTGACCAGTCGTCAAATCCTCTGAAAGGGTCAGTGTTCTAGCTGTGCTATCGCCATTCATGAAAACATAATAGATACCTGTGCCATCTGTAGCTTTGTTTGAATAACCAATAACAAGATCATCTGTCTTCATTTCTGGAGCAGGAATTAGGTTAACATTGGAATCTACCAGATCCTTGTCTCCCAATCGGAATGCGTCGGTAGACTTTCTCAGTTCCATTAGACCTGAAGTATATTTTCTTGTCGTATTCTGAACAGGGAACTGTGATTCATCCGTTGCTTTCGTCCAGTCAAACATGTTGACCGCATCCGAAGAATCATACGAATCGTGAATGAAATAACCAAAGGATTTACCTTCGCTATCAAACATTTCAGTGTATTTATCCTGAGGAACCGTAGTATCCTTCCACTGCTTAGTACGACCATATTCCTGGCCTGCATGAATAAAGGCCGTTCCTTGAGAGGTTAGAACAAGCATGTTGCCAAGTCTAATCCGCTTCTGGATTTCAAGCTCATTCTCTGCAATTGTAGGATCCTTCTTGATCGTTTGTGCGATCACATCATGTAGCGTCAAGTTGTCATGCGCTTCGATGTACGGAACGATATCCCCTGGATCATCAGCGGGCGTATTTGATGGTTGTGCTTTAATATTGTTAAAGATTGTCGTAATTGGACGCGCACCGCCGGTAATAAATCTAGGTTGACCTTCAGAGCCATAACCAGATTTCAATTCATTACGGAATTCATCAGAGAAAACACCGACGCTATCCGTTTTGTCCATCCAGTCCTGATCCGCACCTTTCCCAGCAAGGGAAGGATCGGCTGCAGCGCCACCAAATGTTCTCCACCCTTCACCGATAAAAAGAGCCTTCGGATTAATTTCTGCCGCGGCATCATAAGCATGCTGCACAGCCTCTGCTGTCGCATCGCCCATCATATCCCAGCGCATTCCATCAATCTTGTACTCTTCAAACCAGTATTTCACGGAATCTACCATCAATTTCTCAGCCATTTTGTGGTTGGTGGCCAGATTGTTTCCGAAGCCTCCGATAAAGTTGCCATTTGCATCTTGGAATGCGTAATAATTAGGTACGATGTCGTTTAAAAATTCTTTTTTAGCCATGTGTGTGTACACTACATCCAGAATGACACCCATTCCAGCTTCATGTACAGCGTCAATCAAACCTTTTAATTCTTTGATTCGCGCTTCAGGATCAGCAGGATGCTGAGAATAAGCACCATCTGGGGAGAAGTAGTTGTGAGGATCATATCCCCAGTTGTATTCATTGTTTTTAGCGGAATAATCTGTTTCTCTATTACCCATCTTCGTTTCGTCCCCATAATACCAAGCCATTACAGGAAGCAATTGAATATGAGTTACACCGAGAGACTTAATATAATCGAGCTTCTTTTCAAAGGCGCTATAAGAGCCCCATCTTTCGCCACTCAAGCTATCCACGATCGACACATCCGATGTAAAGTCTCGTACATGAACTTCGTAAATGATAGCGTCCTCGCGTTTTTCATAACCTTCAATGTCAGCATAACCAAAAGTATCAGGATTCGTCTGGCTTAAATCAACGATAGCCGCTTTACCAACTGTATCCCCGCCAGCACCAGCAGCACCAGTGGTATCCACAGTAAATACCGCCATTGACTTAGCATAAGGATCAAGCACGTTATTGGTTACACCGTCATTCGTTACTTCATATTGATAAAAGAATCCTCTTACATCATTCGTGTTTGTGCCAGTCAAATCAGTCGGCTTCAAATTGACCGACCATACTCCCTTCTCTCCGCTCGTTAAATCCACACTACCCACGTGCACGTTGGAGTCATTTTTATCGTATACATTAACAACGACCGAACTTGCTTTAGGTGCCCACAATTTTAATGTGGCTGTTTTGTCAGCGTTATACGTAGCCCCTAAATCGTCTCCTGTATAATTGTACATTTCATCAAGCATTCTCCAGCCACTAACGGCTGAAACTGTTTTACCAGAGTAAGTAATACTAAGCGGAACATTATCCAGATCAAAAGCTTCTGTATCCACTTCTATTGAAGTTTTGCTAGTAATGGTTACAGCAGACACAGGAATAGAAGCACCGTCTTTATCTTTAACGGTAATCTCATTCTTTAATACTGCTGCATCCAAACCGTCAGTTAACGTGAAGCCAAGAAGTATTTTGCTTGTCGATAACACTTCTGCGGAAACTAAACCGATAGGTGTTTCACCAAACGGTGAAACATATACATTGTTGTCTCCTTCTTTAACCCACAGCTGATTATAACGATCTAACAAGCTGAAGGTTTTATTGTCCCCGTCTTTATCTCCGTTCGAAGGCTTCATTACAATAAAGCCAATTTTCTTGGCACCCTCTATGAGTGGAACATCGACATAAGCACCGAAATTGTCCTTTTGATCCACTTGGAAAGGCGTCGCAGGAGTCGGCCAAGAACCAAGTGTATCCGAAGGTGTGGACACATCATCCCACAGCCATAATCCATACTGATCATGATTAGTATCAGATCTCATATAGTGGATCCGAACGGTATTTTCCGGAAGCTTAACCGGTTCATAAGGCGTAACTACATCAGAGCCTTCTGTGATCCATACTTCATTAGTTTGTGGAGTGTTAATTGAGAAGTTCTTGTCTCCACCGTCTTTGGCACCACTAGCACGTTTAAGTGCAATAAAAGAGATTTTCTTAGCCCCATCCTTAATCGGCACATCAACGTAAACTCCAAAAGAATCAATTTGCCCATCAGGGAAAGGAGTCGCACCCATAGCCCAATCAACAGAAGGAGTTACAACATCACCCCACAGCCACAATCCCTTATCGGTGTAATCGCTAGCCTTATAGTGAACACGTATGTGTCCTGCTGGAACTGGAGTAACCTCTACTGGTCCAGTAGGAATTTTATATTCTGCGCTCACACTGTGATCTGCAGAATTGTACATGAAGGTTACCTTAAGATCTAACGGTAAACTCAATGTCAGATCGGTCTCTGGATAAGACATATCTTCTGATTCTATAGCTCCCGGTACAAACACCTTATAGGTGTAATCTCCCTGCGGCACAGTAACAACTGTACTGTACACACCATCAAAATCAGGATCTGATAATGTGGATAATGCATCTGCTGGCAGGCTTCCTGTCAATCTTGGCAGCTTACCCGCAGCAATTGGCGTATAGTACGTAGAATCAGCTATTCTATGAGTAATATCATTATAATAAAAGGTTACAGTCGAATCTGTTTCTAGCTTTATGTGGATATTCTCCCCATCATTTTTCCCTTGAGGATTTGTGTACTTTGAAAATCCATAGTTCTCAGTCCAGCTATCATTTAGGGTAACCTTGTAGTTATATTCCCCTGCTGGCAAATTGCCTGTAAATGTATACAGACCATTTTCCGAGTATGTCATTTGGGTGACTACTGATTTCTCATCCCAATCCTTTCCAGGAGTTTCTGACCCAGTGGATGTAAACTTGGACTGTAAATCTCCGACCAAAACTACCTTAGTCGTTTCTGCTGAAACCTTAACTGGGTGTAACCCGAGACTGGAGAACACAAGAGCAACGATCATGAAGATCGCGAATGCCCTCTTGCCCCATAAAGTTATTTTCATTCTGTAAAACCTCCCATGATTATGAATTCCCTTTGTGCAAGCGGATACATAATTTCTCGAACCCCGCCAATTATTCTGAGGTTATGAAATCATGCGTCTTCCTTCTGTAGTTAAAGAAGGTCTATGTGTGCGGCTCGTCAAACCGGATTAACAGCATCACCATCCTTATCAAAGTAAAAGATCATCACAAAACCATGAAATCAGTGCAAACGTTTGCAAAAAGCCTTGCACAAACCTAAGTACATAAAACTATTCTTTAGTGCACCGAATTCAACCCGAACTCAGCCAATGTAAACGCTTGCTATATTTTGATTTACATACTAATGCTGTATTTATGGTATTGTCAACCAGTATTTTTTTGTATTGAACAAACTCAATTTCTCACAAAAGTAAAAATAAAGAAAAGTTAACCTGGTAATCCCATTAGGATTTATCTGATTTTTTGAAAGTCTCTCTAATTCCATTCCTCGAATCGAATTGTTACAAAAAAAATTTAAGCCACACGTTTGCATTTACGAATTGCTCCTTTCGAAGAAAATGGATATCTTTTATTCATATTAAGATCAATCTAGCTAAATCATTCATTCTTTTTTGGTGAAAACAAACAATTTTACACATAAATTTCTAATACTCTTTCCAAAAGTTGCAATATTGCCCTTCCAAATGACTTTATCTATTTACAATTTAGAACTCATGGATTAATATTACTTTGTAAAGCAAACGGTTCCATAAGGAGGTTTCTATGACAGTTACCATTAAGGATGTGGCCAAGAAAGCGGGAGTATCTCCCTCCACGGTATCCCGGGTATTGTCCAATCACCCCAGAATCAGCCTGGAAACTTCCCGCAAGGTTAAAGCTATTATGGAAGATATGGGCTATACACCTAACATGATGGCTAAGAGTCTAGTGTCGAAAACTACAAACAGCATATGCTTCAGTCTTCCTAAACCAGCTGAAGAGCTGTTCTCAAATCTATTTTTTATGGAATTAATCCGGGGGATCGTTACACAAGCTAGCCGTTCCGGCTACGATGTGTTAATTAGCTCCGGAGCAAACGAGAAGGAAGAATTGGAAGCCGTTTCAAGACTTCTAAAGGGTCGTCGAGTAGATGGTGTTATTCTGCTTTACTCTCGTACAGATGATGCTGTTATTGATTTTCTAGAGAGTAACGATTACCCATTCGTACTGGTAGGCCGAAGTGATCGATATGAGAATATTTTATCTGTCGATAACGATAATGTGATGGCAGCATATGATGCTACAAACCACCTCATTTCAATGGGTCATGAACGTATTGGCTTCGTAAGTGGACCGCCGAATCTAATTGTTTCTCGCGATCGTCTCGCAGGATACCGTAAAGCATTGCTGAATAGCGGTCTTGAAATGCGTGATGAATGGATTGTAGAAGGTGAATTTCTACAGGATAGCGGATATAGAGCGATGTCTTTTTTCATGAATTTGCCTAACCGGCCTACTGCTCTTGTTGCAGTGGATGATATGGTGTCGTTCGGAATTTTACGCGGATTGAATGAACTGAACTACAAAGTTCCTGACGATCTCGCTATTGTAAGCTTTAACAATATTCCATTATCTGAATTATCCAGCCCTCCGATCAGTAGCATTGATATCGGAATTTATCATCTTGGATACACTGCATCTCAGGTACTTATTCAGAATATCAAGAGTCCGAATCACGATGCTGGTTATACGAACCGATTTGTTATTCCACATCGCCTGATCGTGAGAGAGTCTTCTATGTACTCTCATGCTAAGAACAAAACCGAATGAATAAGTGAAGCGATTAAACGCTTCATTTATTTTTTGAAAATGTGTACAAACGTTTGCGCTAAATCATTTAAATCTTCTTGATCCAGTTCTTTTCAGGGTGAATATTCGATTGTGAGGTTAGGATAAACTTAACTATCTTAAGCTAAACTTATACGATCGAAATAAAACTCAGATACGATTAGCAACGGATCACGATACTGTCACAACTTTTTAGGAGGTACTACAATGACGGAAATTAAAGCCTGCTTGTTCGATTTGGATGGTGTTATCGTTGATACTGCCAAATACCATTATATCGCATGGAAAGAGCTTGCAGATGGCCTGGGGTTTCTCTTCACAGAACAAGATAACGAACGCCTTAAAGGAGTCAGCAGAACTGCCTCATTAAATATTTTGCTGGAAATCGGCGGACTAACTATCGATGAAGAAGAGAAAGCTAAGCTTGCGGAACAAAAGAATAATCGTTATGTCGAATATATTGCGAAGATGGATAGCTCAGAGATTTTGCCAGGTGCGCTTGATTTTCTAAAAGAATGCCGTGAGAATGGCATCAAAGTTGCCCTCGGTTCTGCTAGTAAGAACGCAATGACGATATTGAATAATACAGGATTGACCCCTTACTTTGATGCGATCATCGATGGCACACACACTAGTGCTGCTAAACCTGATCCGGAAGTTTTTCTTTTAGGAGCCAAAGCACTAGGTGCTGATCCTAAACACTGTGTTGTCTTCGAAGATGCAGAAGCAGGAATTGAAGCTGCGTCGCGTGCTGGAATGTTCAGCGTTGGAATTGGTTCACCAGAAACACTCAATGCTGCAAACATCGTCGTTCCTTCGCTCGCTCATATGAGTGTGCCACAGCTCAAAAAATCTTTTGCTTAAATTCTAACGAACATTAATCAACTGAAAGTGTTAATGTGATTCGCCCTGCTACATTCCACTTATAAATGAAATATGTATATCTAGAGGTACGCTTGAAGTGGAGATGGCGAAAGGATTGTGTAGAAACGTTAGCGTTCGCCTTTGTCCCCAGTTGCTCACCTTTAATTCTTCAAATTTAAGCATCTGGGGACAACAGCGATCGGAACAACCTTTCGCCAGCGGAGCGACTCACAAGCACCAAAGTAGAGATAGAGTTCATTATATATCCCCACAACATATTTAAAGGAGCCGGTTATCGTGAAACAATATTTAACAATTGATGAATGGTCCATTATTGAAGAATCTTTTGATCCACAGACACAAGAAATCTCTGAAAGTGTATTTAGCCTTGGCAACGGATTTATGGGTGGTCGAGCTAATTTTGAAGAACAATATAGTGGAAGTAGTCTGCAAGGCAGCTACATGGCTGGCGTGTACTATCCTGATAAAACACGGGTCGGCTGGTGGAAAAACGGCTATCCTGAATATTTTGCAAAAGTACTGAACAGCACGAACTGGATCGGTATTAACATCGACATTGAAGGAACTCCTTTAGACCTGGCAAAATGTACGGTTTCCGATTTCCGTCGTGTCCTTAACATGAAGGAAGGTACGCTTTCCCGCAGCTTCACTGCCACACTTGAAGATGGTAAGGAAGTTAAAGTTGAAAGTATCCGGTTTGTCAGCATGACTCGTCAAGAAATCGGTGCTATTCGTTACTCCATCATTCCTGTGAATTTCTCAGGCAACATTACGATCACTCCTTATCTCGACGGTGATGTGAAGAACAAGGATTCCAACTATGACGAGAAGTTCTGGAATGAAGTTGAGAAGCAAGCGGGTACTGAAGGTGGACACCTCACCCTTAAGACTAAAAAACTTGATTTCCATGTAACCTCTGCTATGGCTTTTGATATCCTTGTCAACGGTGAGAAGGTCAACGCTGATGCTGAAGCGATTGAACAAGAGAAATATGTAGCCAGTAAAATGAACGTATCCGTGCAATCTGGCGATCAAATCGTCATCTATAAATATGTTGCCAACGTTACCTCCCGTAATCACGGTCTTGGACAATTGGTCGATGCCGCTCAAACTGCTCTGCAAGCTGCTAAGGAAGCAGGTTTTGTAACCCTTCTGAAAGAACAAATAGACGCTTGGAGAGAGAAATGGAAAGAAAGTGACATCATTATTGAAGGCGACGTTTCAGCACAGCAAGCGATTCGTTTCAATATTTTCCAGCTGAATCAAACTTACAATGGTGAAGATGACCGTCTGAACATCGGACCTAAAGGCTTTACAGGTGAAAAATACGGCGGCAGCACTTACTGGGATACAGAGGCGTATTGCGTTCCCTTCTATCTCAGTACAGCAGACTCCTCTATTGCTCGCAACCTGTTGATTTACCGTTACAAGCATTTGGAGAAGGCTAAGGAGAATGCTCGTAAGCTTGGTTTCGCAAAAGGCGCATTGTACCCAATGGTTACAATGAACGGTGAAGAATGCCACAATGAGTGGGAAATTACATTTGAAGAAATTCACCGTAACGGTGCCATTGCTTATGCGATTTACAACTATGTGAACTACACTGGAGACAAAGCTTATCTTGGTCAATACGGCCTTGAAGTTCTAGTGGAAATCTCCCGCTTCTGGGAAGAACGTGTTCATTATGCACACCGTAAAGACAAATATGTGATGCTTGGAGTAACCGGACCTAATGAATATGAAAACAACGTAAATAATAACTGGTACACGAACCGAATGGCTTCCTGGACGATGGAATACACCCTAGAAGCTCTGGATTATCTTAAAAAGAATGAAACATCACGCTATGCAGAACTAGTCGACAAACTAGGACTCCAAGAGAGCGAAACCGCAAAATGGAATGATATCATCGCCAAGATGTATTATCCTGCGGATGAAGAACTGGGTATCTTCTTGCAGCAAGATGGTTTCCTAGACAAAGAGATCATTCAAGTCAAGGACCTGGAACCTGAGAACCTGCCACTAAACCAAAAATGGTCATGGGATCGTATCCTGCGTTCTTGTTTCATTAAACAAGCAGACGTTCTGCAGGGATTATATTTCCTAGGGGACCGTTACGATCTTGATACCAAAAAGCGGAATTTCGACTTTTATGAGCCGATCACTGTTCATGAGTCCTCCCTGTCTCCTTGTATTCACTCTATTCTAGCCTGCGAACTAGGATATAAGGATAAGGCTTATGAAATGTACTTGCGTACTTCAAGACTGGATCTTGATAACTATAACAATGATACCGAAGACGGCTTACACAGCACTAGTATGGCTGGTACTTGGATGTCGATCGTACATGGCTTCGGCGGATTACGTGTGCATGATGGCCGACTGACTCTTAGCCCATCGAACCCAGGTCACTGGACAGCGTACTCTTTCAAAATCATGTTCCGTGGCTCCCGACTAAAAGTAAGCGTTTCGGACGCACAGGTTACGGTTACGAACGAAACTGATATTCCAGCTTCTATTACTATCTATGACAAAGAATATACCGTGAACGGACTTAGCAGCATCACTGCAGACAGCAATTCCGTCACAGTATAAACCGACACCACAAGAGACCCTTGAAGCAAATTGCTTTTTAGGGTCTCTTTTTTTTCCTAATTGGATACCTTATTTAAATTTAAGGAGTGATTATTAATGAAAAGAACCTTTTGGAAGGAAGCGGTGGTCTACCAAATCTATCCACGCAGCTTTCAAGACAGCAATGGTGACGGTATTGGTGATCTGCAAGGCATCATTTCACGTCTGGATTATTTGCAGAAGCTCGGTGTCGATGTAGTTTGGTTATCACCTGTATATAAATCGCCAAATGATGATAATGGTTATGACATCAGCGATTATGAAGACATTATGGATGAATTCGGTACGCTAAAAGACTGGGAAGAACTACTGACCGGACTTCATGATCGTGGCATTAAACTAATGATGGACCTTGTAATCAACCACTCTTCAGATGAACATCAATGGTTCGTAGAGTCCCGTTCGTCAAAAGATAATCCGTACCGTGATTACTATATTTGGCGTCCAGGTGGACCAAATGGCGAACGCCCAAACAATTGGAGCTCCATATTCAGCGGACCTGCTTGGGAGCTAGATGAAACTACCGGTGAATACTATCTACATCTGTTCTCACGCAAGCAACCGGATCTCAACTGGGACAATCCAAAGCTGCGTGAAGAACTATACAAGATGATCACCTTCTGGCTCGACAAGGGTGTGGATGGATTGCGGATGGACGTCATTAATTTGATTTCTAAAGCGGAAGGTCTACCTTCCTTTCAAATCGAAGGCCAAGCACCAGAGGAACTGGCTTGGGGCGGCGATTACTTTATGAATGGACCCCGGGTCCATGAGTTTTTACATGAAATGAACCAAAAGGTGCTTTCAGGCTATGATATTATGACCGTCGGGGAAACGCCAGGAGCTTCGGTAGAGGATGCCGTTCTTTACACCGACGAAGATCGCGAAGAGCTTCAGATGGTATTCCAATTCGAGCATATGGACGTAGATTCCGGCCCTGGAGGCAAATGGGACGTAGCTCCATGGACATTAACCAAGCTGCGCGACATACTCCATAAATGGCAGGTTGGTCTGTCTGACAAGGGTTGGAATAGTCTATACTTAAACAACCATGACCAGCCGCGCATGGTTTCACGATTTGGTGATGATGGGAAGTACCGCGTAATATCTGCCAAAATGCTTGCTACTTTACTACATACACTTAAAGGCACCCCCTATATTTACCAAGGCGAAGAGATTGGAATGACGAATGTAAAGTTCACAACGCTGGAAGATTACAAAGACATCGAAATTCTGAATATGTACCGTGAAAAAGTTACGGAGGGTGGCGCAGATCATGATACAATTCTGAACGCTATCCATATCAAAGGCCGGGACAATGCCCGTACTCCAATGCAATGGGATGCATCATTTAATGCTGGATTTTCAGAGGGAGAACCATGGCTCAAAGTGAATCCAATCTACAAAGACATTAACGTAGAGCAAGCATTAGCGGATTCTGATTCAATCTTCTACTACTACCAAAAGCTAATTGCTTTACGCAAAGAGAATCCGATTATGGTATATGGGGAGTATAAGCTACTCCTACCTGACCATGAAAATATCTATGCCTACACTAGAACTTTAGATGATGAGCAATGGCTAATCCTGCTGAACTTCAGCGAGGTCCTTCAAACCGTTGATCTCTCTGCTGAGCTGAGCAACGTTACTGAATTAATCATTGGAAATTACCCGGATGAATCATCAACAATAGAAATCCTACGTCCATACGAAGCAAGAGTGTATAGATTACAAAGCTGACTCTCTTCACCTTCCTGAGTTATACTATATAGGATGATTTTGTTAAGATCATTCTTCCACCAGCAACCTGTCATTAGAGAGCAAGGAATAACAGGATTTGCAAATGGTGGCATGATAGTATGAACTCAAAGGGAGATGGCAGACTTGGAATGGCTTATCCGCATGAAAGAAGCTTTAGATTATATGGAGAGCAAGATGGAGGAACCCTTTAATACAGAAGATATAGCAAAGGTAGCTTATTCCTCCCCCTTTCACTTCCAGCGCATGTTCTTCATGCTTACCGGAGTATCAGTCAAAGACTATATCCGTAAACGGAGATTAACTCTGGCGGCACAGGAACTAGCTATTTCTAAAGTTAAGGTGCTAGATGTAGCATTAAAATACGGATATGACTCTCCCGAATCGTTTGCCAAAGCATTCCGCAAGGCACATGGAATTACACCATCCGCTGCGCGGGAGCCAGGGGTAGAGCTCAAAGCTTTCCCAAGACTCTCCTTCCATCTATCACTGAAGGGAGATAAAGAAATGGACTACAGAATTGAGACAAGAGACGCCTTTAATGTTATCGGACTTGTTGAGGAAATGACAACGAAAAATGGGGAGAATCTGCGCCGCATCCCCCAGTTGTGGATAGAAGCAAACGCAAATGGTACGTCGGATAAACTAATTGAGATCGGTGTTGATAAGGACATCCTTGGTATTTGTAAAGATTTTAATCACGAAAAAGAAACTTTCTCCTATTGGATTGCTGTCGAGGCCTCTCTAGAGACGGATGCTCAGGGATTCGCTTCTACGACGATACCAGCTGCGAGTTGGGCAGTGTTCACCTCAGTTGGGCCGATGCCGGATGCTATCCAGCAGGTATGGGCACGTATTTTCCAAGAGTGGTTCCCTTCCACAGGCTACGAGCATTCAGGTGGGCCTGAGTTTGAGTTATACCTTCCGGGAAGACCTGATGCAGATGATTATCGCTGTGAGATCTGGATACCGGTTATGAAAAAAAATTAATGCTTACTTAGACTATCCGGAATTGCGGATAGTCTTTTTTTCTTTCAGAATTTCTACGATTTCATTTTGAGAATCGGCTCAATCTTGGTATAATAAATAGATTATGTGATTCAATAATGACGATTGTCGTCCGATTATCGGTGAAGGAGAAATTCATGTCTAATGTAAAAATATTTTCAGACAGCACTTCCGATTTACCTCAGAACTGGAAGGATACTTATAACATCGGCATCGTTCCGCTTTATGTAGTATTTGAAGAAGGAACCTACAAAGATGGTGAAGATATTACACCCGAGGAAGTGTATCGCCGTGTAGCCGCTAGTGGTGTATTGCCCAAAACGGCAGCACCTTCGCCTGCAGATTTCATTGCTGCATTTCAACCCGTAATTAGCAGTGGAAATGATATTGTATATATCAGCCTCTCCTCGTCACTATCCTCTACATATCAGAATGCACTTTTGGCTGCTGGGGAATTTCCTGAGGGGCGTGTACAGGTTATTGATTCACAGACTTTGTGTGGAGGCATTGCTCTTCTCGTTATGAAAGCTGTCAGAGCCGCTGAAAAAGGTCTAAGTGCCGTTGAGATTGCAGCGATGCTGGAACGCAGCCGCAGCCTTGTAGAAACTGAATTCGTTGTGGATACGCTAGATTACTTATATATGGGTGGACGCTGTTCAGGTATGCAGAATTTCATCGGTAGCCTGCTCAAAATTCGTCCTGTTCTTAGACTTGTAGACGGCAGCATCGTACCAACTAGTAAAATACGTGGTAAAAAAGAAAAAGCCGTGGAACAAATGCTCCAGAACGCCATGGTTAACGTCGATCGAATGGATAAAGAGCTGCTCATCGTTGTCCATACCTTGGCGGAAGAGGATGCTCGCTATCTGGAGACAGCACTACGAGAAAAAACTCAAGTGAACGAAATTGCTACCCTCCATGCTGGCTGTGTAATTGGCAGCCATTGCGGCCCGCATACTGTAGGACTTATGTATATGCTTCAAGATTAATAATCACACACAAATCTCCGGCCATTACTTCGTAAGTCAATGGACCGGAGATTTGTGTTTACCCCTCTTGATTTGAAGTTAGTTTTAACTCAGCCTCTTCTTTTATGAAGGGTAGCATAAACCGGAACGTTGAACCTATATTCTCTTCGCTTTCTACAAAGATTGTCCCACCCATCAACTCAACAAGCTGCTTACAAATAGCGAGTCCTAATCCTGTACCGCCATATTTACGGTTGATGGTTGGGTGCAGCTGAGAGAAGGATTGAAACAATAAGTTGAGTTTATTATCGGCAATCCCTACACCTGTATCGCGTACCGAGAATTCCAGTAAATATTCTTTTGAATCCGAAAGTGGAATGTTCTTAACCGATAGCGTCACGCTTCCATATTCTGTGAATTTTAGAGCATTGCCTACCAGATTGACAATAATCTGCCGCAAACGGATCGGATCGGCTAGTAATGTTGTGGGAACACTCGTATCCGCCCACCACCGTAATGCCAGTTTCTTCTCTTCCGCTTTAGGCGTAAATAAATCTATGATGCCCGCCATCATCTCTCGAAGCTCAAATGATTCGCATTGTAGTGGCATTTTTCCCGCTTCCATCTTGCTGAAATCAAGAATGTCATTCAAGATCTGTAATAGCGTGTAACTACTGCTTCGTAAAATCTCGACATACCCTCGCTGTTCTTCTCCTAGATCCGTTTCAAGTAAAAGATCTGACATGCCAATCATTCCATTCATCGGTGTCCGGATTTCATGACTCATCATCGCTAAGAAATCAGATTTGGCTTGCGCCGCCTGCTCTGCAGATTCCTTAGCGCGAATGATCTCTTTCGCATTCGTGATATCGCTAAAAGCAATAACCGCACCTGCAATCATCCCCCCATCCATAAGAGGAGACACCCGATAATTCACAAAAAAGCTGGTTCCATCCTTACGCCAGAAGATCTCATCATCTTTTCTGCGGATAATACCATCTGCAATTGTAAGACTGATCTGACAGTCAGGAGTTGAATAACGTGAGCCATCACCTTGGATTTGATGAATATATTCCATCAGCTTCATACCAATCAATTCTATAGGCTGGTAACCCAGCATATCTGCTCCCTCACGGTTAATAAAGAGCGTTCGCCCCATATTATCTAGTACGAATATCCCAGCTGAGACGGAATTCAGTATAAGGCTCGCTCGCTCCTCCTCGACTACAGCAGTAAAAGTTGGTTTGAAGGTTGTCTTCAGTTCTGCCTTACCAAATAATTTAGCTTTAAAAGAATCCGCCAATCCATTTAGCCAGTCATGTAACCCTTCCGAATAATGATGATAGTTGCCGTTATCCACTTGAATGATCGCAAATACCCCGACAATTCCCTCATCTATCGTTATAGGAATAAAGTTCCCCCTCACGGCATCCGCTTTGGGATCATTCACATCTTGCAACTCAAAGCTAGAGGAACTTCCTTGGAGGGCAGCCTCAAAATCAGCTATATCAACAAGGTATATTCTCTTAAGTGCTGTCAGACCTATATCTTGGACCGATGCATCTGCACTGGATTCCAGATAGAATGTATGATTCGTTCCTACGCAGCGACCTTGCCGATCCAAAACAAATATCACATTAGGATGATGGTTGTATAACGATGTATAAGCGCTCTCTTCGGAAAGCAATCGTTTTAGAATGGACGTCCAGTCTTTATCCACAATTCATTTCACCTCAGGCTCTCTCATCCATTATCATTACCCTAAAATGAACGGAAATTATCTTAAATTTTAAATTCTTCTATTTTGACCATTATAGCAAATTTACTTAGTTCAGTCGCAGATAAACACCAAATCCCCCTATAGAATCCAGCCACGATGACTTACACATCGTACTGAGATTCTTAAGAGGGATTTCTGTAACTGTCTTAGGCTATATCTTTATGGTCAATATTACGAATCGCCATATAGGCAATACCTGCTCCTAACAAGCCAAGCGAGATCGACACCGCCGCTAAATTACCTAAGCGAGCTTGATCAAATCCACCTGAAATTAAGGAAGTAACCAACACAGCAGACACGATGGTAGCAGGGACTGATTTTTTCTTCATCCCAAAGTACAATGGAATTAGAGCGATACCCGCTGCATAAAATGCGTTTGCACCTAACTTGATCAACTCTGAACTGATCATTGAAAGGTCTAACTCACCCGGAATAAGCCCTACAAAGGAATTGAATCCTATTAGGATGGCGCCAACCACAATGTCAGACACGATGATGGCAACAAAAGTGAAGGCGAACACTATCAATATTTTCGCGGTCATTAGCTTTTTGCGTGAGATAGGATACATGAAGAGAAGAGTGATGGTGTTGTTCTTGTACTCATCAATCACCAGCTTGCTAATAATAACCGAAGCGAAAATAATATAAGCAGCCTTTACAAAAACGAACACACCCTCAAACATATCTGCATAAGAAGCGAACGACGGTTCACTCTCATTTCGATCAACGAATAACACCATAATCATAAACGCAAGAATAGCAAGATTGACGATTGATGCGCCTGTAAGAAGCGTTTTTAGCTTATTCTTCCGAATCTCCAAGGATATTAATTTAAGCAACGCCTTCACCCCCGATCAGTTGTAAAAAATAATCTTCCAGCGTATGTTGTTTCTTGCTGATGCTCTCAATTTCCACATCTGCCAGCACTAGCGCCTTATTCAGATCACGTTGTGAGATTCCACCGTCATATATTCTGACTGTAATATGATCCAGCACTTTAAAATTATTGAGGCCAAGCTTGTGCTCCAACACGTACACTGCTTTGTTAATCTCATTCGTCACCACTTCGATATATTCTGTATTTTGACCGCGAATGGAATCCATCGCCACTTCTTCTACCAGTATACCCTCCCGGATCACACCGATAGTATCAGCAATCTGTTCGATTTCTCCCAAAATGTGGCTAGATACGAGTAACGTCATCCCATATTCACGACTAAGCATCCGGAACACTTCACGCATCTCTTTGATTCCCACGGGGTCTAATCCATTAATCGGCTCATCCAGAATGAGTAGCTCAGGTTTCGTCATGAAGGCTCTGGCAATACCAAGCCGCTGCTTCATCCCAAGCGAAAATTGCTTCACCGGCTTTTTATCAATACCCGTAAGCTTTACCAGCTCCAGTGCTTCACCAATCGCTTGCGGATCATAATAGCCCATGTATTCTCCATGCAGGATCAGATTTTCTTTGGCCGTCAGCTTATCATAGAACACTGGATATTCAATGATGCAGCCCATCCGTTTGAGCATTTCATAAGAATGATTTGTCATTTTTTCATTAAAAAATTCAATCTCGCCACTCGTAGGTTTAACGAGGTTCGTGATCATTTTCATGACCGTTGTTTTGCCGGCACCGTTCGGTCCAAGAAAGCCATAGATTTCACCTTGTTTAATATTCATGTTTACATTGCTAACGGCTTCTTTGCCTTGATAGTTTTTTGTTAAATTTCTTGTTCGAAGTATTGTAGTCATTTCCGCGCTCCCCTTTGTTTTCGTCTCGTCTTCCTTAGTTCTTATTGTACACAGCAGAATTTTCTTTTTTATTACTCGATTCTTACGAAAATCTTAAGCTGTGCATAATTTCATTCCTTAGAAGCTTAATCTGCGAAAAGAAAGGGTAAATACCGTTCTCACAAACGGTTGACTAACCAGTGTAATGGTTCCATTCATCTGCTCCGTTAATCTTTTGGTGATGGTCAGACCCAGACCGCTGCCTTGATACGATCGATTTCTCGAATCCTCCAGTGTATATAGCCGTTCGAATACTTTATCCTGGTGTGCTTCGCTAATGCCTTTTCCCCGATCCCAAACATCTATGTATACTTTGTTCTTATCACTATAGAGTTTCAAGCCTAATACACCTCCGGCATCGCCATAAGCAATCGCATTCGATAACAAATTGGACAAGATCCGGTCAAGCGCCTCTTCGTTCCCCATGAAGTAAAGTAACTCATCAGGGATCTCTATTTCCACCTCACTGCCCTTGGCGCTAAGGATATCATAGAAGGAAAGAATATTTCGTCTGCATACTTCGCCTGCCTCAACACGTGTAAGATTGATTTCTCGATCCCCCGATTCCAGCTTGGCCAAATCAAAGAACTTATTCATCAGACGGATCACTTCATTCGCTTTTTGGTGAATCGTATCCATCATGCGTTCCCGTTCCTCGGCTGGCATATGCTCATCCTGCTGAATCGTTTCAATATAACCGAGTACTACCGTTAGCGGAGTCTTAAGATCGTGGGAAATATTCGACAGCATATTACGCATGGACTTCTCCAGCTTCACGCGCTCAACGCTTCCTTTATGGTTAACATCGAGCAGCCGGTTTAGATCGATCAGCACACTTTGCAGCTCCACATTACTGCTGAATAACAGCAGTCTTTCATGTGAACCTTCAGCCATGATGCTGCTTAGCTTGTCATGAATATATTTCAGATCACTTGAAGCTTTACGCGAATTCTGATATTGCCATCCAATGACGACGAGCAGGAGTACAATGACCACACTAAGCGCCATGCTCATTATAGCTGCTCTCCCAGCTTATACCCGATCCCCCATAACGTCTTGATGTACTCTGGATGGGAAGGATCATCCTCTATTTTTTCGCGTAATCTTCTCATATGTACATTAATAACGTTCTCATCCCCGAAATAATCATCTGCCCACACGCTTGCATAAATCTGCGCTTTGGTGTAGACTCTACCCGGATGCGTGACAAACAGCTTAAGAATATGAAATTCCTTAGAAGTTAACTTCACTTCTTCCCCGTTCTTTAGTGCAGAGAAATTATCCAAGTCCACGGTCAGGCCACCAATGGAAATCTTTTGCTTCACCGGAATCGAAGCTTCCGCTTGGATGGTGGGTGTAGCATAACCCGCTCTTCGTATCGCAGCCTTCACTCTTGCGGCTAATTCGATCATCGAAAATGGCTTGGTTATATAATCATCCGCTCCAAAGCCAAGTCCAAGTGCTTTATCCACATCGCTGTCCTTGGCTGACATGATCAACACCGGAACTAGACTTGTCGCACGGATCGTCTGGAGGATGTCAGTGCCGCTGCGCTTGGGCAGCATGAGATCTAATAATACAAGATCAAAAGGATTACTAATACGGAATGTCCTTTCCGCTACTTCACCATCAAACGCTGTTTCCACTTCATAGCCCTCTTTTACTAAATAGGCCCTAACCATTTCACTTATCGCTTCGTCATCTTCAATTAATAATATACGGTGCATGAATGCTGCCTCCAATGATCTGAGAATAAAAATTAGTTAAAAACTTAAGGTATTTCTTCAAGGTAAACGTGACTGCGGTGAATGTTTGGACTTCCGGTCGCTGTTGTCGTAAGAATTTCTTGATTTGTACCGCTTATAGCGGTTGAAATCCGGTGAGCTTATGCTTCCGAAGCGAGCTTTCCTACGGAAAGCTTTCAGGCGGACGCTATCGCTCCTGCAGTTCCAAACTTCCCCTCCGCCACTCTTCCTTTTTAGAATGTTTTAGTTCAACTTATTTAAATTATTCGTAATGCCCCTTAACCTCAGGCAGTTGCTTATAAATACTTCCGGCCTGCACGATCTTAATGATCGCTTGAGCCAATTCAGTCATTTGACCATCATCCTCAGTATTTTGGCATTCTGTCCACTGATAATGACGCTCTCCACTATTAATCTGAACCGTTAAATCGTAACTTACAGCAGGTTTTCGATTACACTCTGTAGATACTTCTTTTTCATCTAAATAATTCGCCAGAACCATTTCTTTATAGATTTGTCCACGTTCCTGTTCAGTAAGCTCAAAATCGTTAACACTGGCAACTTCCCCATTCTGGAGATCTTTCACTAGCTTCATATCAATGGTGTTGATCTCATTCTTTAAGTTCACGCCATACTTTAAAACAAACTCAAACTTATCTTGTTTCGTTACGTCAAAAGGAATCTGGAGCAGCTCAATCTTTGCTTGTTCGCCCTCGCAGCCCGTTAAGGTATACGACAGAAGTTTATCCGTTTCGTTTCTAACAAGGTTCTGACAAGTGTATGTGGTTACTTGGGGACTACCAAACGTATCTTCAGAATTATCATGCCGCATTTCAATCCCTTGGTCAGTATATTTCAAGTCATTAAAGATCGGATCACCTTCAATTGTGTAATGAACCACTCGCTGTGTACCTGTTTTATTTTGGATAAAGTCATCCAGCTTCTCAAGATTCTTAACAATCATTCCATGGCTGTTTATCACATCTTCTTGTTCATTAATGGTTGTTGTAAACTTGTCTTCTCCATTAGATAGCTGATTAAAGCAACCGGTTATTACAAGTGCTATAAAAATAAAAAGAATTCCGCTCGATCTCATCGATCATAACCTCCTTAAACTCTTCATAAGTAGATTCATTTGTTAAAGTATACCAATAATTACGGGGGCTGGGTATCCCTTAAGGGGGTATCGGAAGATTGAGAGATTAATAGAAATTCAAACTAGATAGCAAAAAAGCCGATTGAAAAACCAATCAGCTGTGCTCTAGTGTAAGACTCAAAATAACTTCTGCAAATCGTCTCCAAAATGGGTTATCGAATGATCTGTAACAGCTCAGCTGGGTCACATACATACTGAGGATTAAAGTCATTCGATTTCATGTAAGTGATGATACTGGAAAGAAACTGTCTTCCTTCTGGCACCTCACAAACCTTCTCAGCATCTATCGCACTTATAAGTAGCTTCCCCTTGCCAACACGACATTCGAAGAGTAAACCTAATTTATGATTTCGTTCAAAATTATCGATCGATTGTACGATTGGACTCCAGTCTTTACTCACACCATCCATAATAATCGACTTAGCATTCGTTACGATGTTCCACCAAGGATACGTGGAGAATTCATCGGATGGGAAATTTGCGAACACCGGATGATCCTTAGCAATCACTAATCCCATTGTTCCAACTGGCACTGGGCGGTTCATGCTTTCAGATATGGAGCGAAACATGGGGTAACACCAGAAATCAGTACAATAATAACCTTCAATTGCATTAGATAAATGCTCCGGCTTTGGCATCAATAATACATTCTCACCCGCCTCCAGTAAGGACAGCGCTTGACTCGTAAGCGAATCAAAATGATGAATATCTGAAAAATCCACATCTACTTGCTTCGGATAAATCCAAAGTGGATAGGTTTTACGAACATCCGTCCCTACGATGCTGAGATTCAAATTCACCTTACACATCTTATTAACGCGTGGCAAACCGATGTTCAGATCACATAAATCCAAATAATTCGACTTGCTTGGAACAGTCACAGTTACTGACCCGTCTGACCATACTTCACTCTCATAAGCCAGCTCCCACTTTAAATCGAACTGCTCAGGAGGATCATTGCGGAACCAGGAAAGCTCAACATGCGCATGAAATTGTTCTTCAGCTACACAATTATAGCTTGAGAACCTAGCCATAAGGACAGCATCGTTACAGAAGGTACGCCATTCGTCAGGTTCGATTAATCCTTTTGAATCCATAAATGCATCTAACATGCCTACCAACGCAGTTCCTTGTCCACTGAAATCTTGAAGATCTAAAAGTTGGAATCCAGCGAGTTTCTTCGAACGAAATGCTGCTTCGAGCTCCTCTTTATAGCAAGCAACCGCCAGCTGGCCAGAACATTCAAAGAATTTGGCTGCCAAATGTCCCATACCTTTCTCTTCTAACCGCTTACGAAAAATCTCGAAGTTTTTTGCCTTCAACGATCCTGTATATTTCTGAATTTCATCAAAATTAGGGAAGGTCGCATATTGACCAATCTCATGAGAGATAACAGGTATTTCAGGAATCCATTCTTCCTTTATATCATCAACCTTCACATCTTTTGCTTCTGTTCCATACTGAATTTGAATGGTATCGCCCGCCTCATTAGATTCGATGTTGCTAACCTCCAGATTCGCAGGGCTAATCATTTCATCATAATCCCAAAGTGTATTTGGTACTAAGGTCTGAACATTCCCCAGCGGTGCATCGCACATGGCATAGGAACCCCGAATCAGCCTATCCTTTGAGAACCGAACTCCGCAGAAGAAATCATCATGCTCCAATATTTCCGGAATAAATTGATGATTATTCGAACCTTGCGTGTACAATCTTCTATTATCGAATGACTTATAAGCCTTCAATATAGCATCTATCGTAGACCTGCTTCCCCATAGCTCATTGCCTAGCGACATCATGACAAAAGATGGATGATTCCCAAACGCTTTTAGAATAGCATATCCTTCTTTGATTAAATATTCCTGTTCTGCAGGATTATGTCCTTCATCTGACGCCTCTGTGATCGTCCCCCAGAACGGCAGCTCTGGCTCCATGTATATGCCAAGCATATCTGCTGCTGTAAAAGCTGCTTCTGGAGGACAGCAAGTATGAAAACGATAATGATTGATACCATATGATTTAGCAATGCTAAGAACGCTGATCCAGTCCTCCAAATCGGTTGGAGCAAAACCTGTAAGCGGAAAGATAAGTCCATCGTGCTTGCCACGGAGAAAGGTTTTCTCCCCATTAATAGTGAATTTATCCCCATCCGCTCTAAATTCCCGAAGTCCGAAAGTGATCTCTTGTCGGTCAAGAACCTCACCTGATTCCCCCTGTAATACAACCTTTAATTGATAAAGATTCGGTTTCGCCTCACTCCACAACATTGCGGCTGGACCCATATCATACGTAATAGAAACCTTTGAATCGGGCATGTCATATACTTGTTCAGCTACATCATGTTTATTGGCAGAGTTCAGGCTTGAGGCGGAAACGAATAATTTCCCTTTGACCTCACCCATCATATCGGCAATAACTTCTATGGATCGTGCCGAGATATTCGGGTAAATTTGAATACCACTGAGATAAGATTCGCTAAAGAACTGCAACTCCATTCTCCCTGTAATTCCGTTCCAATTGGTCTGTGTATCCGGAGAGGTCATATGCCCACCTTTCGTCGGATAATCGGTATTATTCACACAGATCGTAAGGATCTGCGATCCGCAAGATAGATGTCCTGTCAGATCATAAAGATGTGGAGCATTCAGACTATGACTTGATCCAATTTGCACATCATTTATCCACACTCTCGTCATTCTTGTCCGCTCTAAATAAAGAAAACAGTTTTTCTCTACTAGCTCCATAGGAATATCAATCTCTCTTGAAAACCAAGCGTATCCTTCCAATAAATATTCATCGGTCAATGATTCTACGAGAGCGCTTACGTTTTTAGGACCTTTTCTAGCATGTGAGGTCGTACCAGGTAAATCCATAGAATCAATAAACGGTAAAGATAACCCTTCTTTTCTACCATCCAATTGCAACTTCCATTCACCAGCAAGATTTATATTTGTTAGCAAAAAAATCACTCCTTGTAATAATAATCTCTAAACCGTATATGAAATAATCTAAGTATTCTATCATTTGGACACCCTCAAAGTAAAGAATTAATAGGGTCATAGCATAGCTGAATTTTAGATTTACTAAATCGTTAAAGAATAATAACAATTCTCCCCTAACAAAATAACCAGTCACCGAAAATTGATCGGTAACTGGTTATTTTATAGTCTCATTTAACAACGATTCCAGAGAATGATCGGATGCTCATAATGGATGACAATGAGGCGAAGAGCCTCGATTATTACGTCATTATATTTCAGCAGAATCCAGAAAGTAGGTGATATCGAAGTTGCCTTTCCCGAGCCAATAGGACCCTGGTCCGAACGTGATGATGAAGGTTGTTTGGTGAACTGGTAATTGAATGCGGTCTTTGAAGTTGTCTATCTTGGCTTGTGCTTCTGGAATAAAATAATCTGCAATCTTGGCATCCGAAAAATAACCCAATGCACGGTCCTCTGAAATATTCTCTTTAAAGTACGTACGAAGCTCTTCGCTTGTCTTCATAAAGCTATCGGTGCCGATAAAAACCGTCTTATGCCCTTTTTGTTCCAATACATCTATCAGCCTGGCTAGAACATGCTGATATTGGGCATCGTGCGTACCGTCAATAGCAACGTGAATAACACTAGTGGAATTCAGCGCTGCTTGTTGAAGTAGAGGGGACAATATTGCCTCAAAACCTAGCTGTTCCCTGTCTTTTGCATAAGGCTTAACTGTATCTGGCTTCATTTGTTGAATGAACCGAATGGGGTTTGTAGGTCTATTTTCGAACATAGTTGTCACTCCTCTACAGTTGTATGCGTTCTAACCCGCTCATGGTAACTATACCTTAGGGCAATATGCCTGATTCTATTGCCTTCCACACAAGCTGTGCGAACTGGCTGTTCGACCAAGCGAACCATTCACGAGTAAAGCTAGTTGGATCATTAACATCAAAGCCTTCATGCATAAAACCAGTACCCGCATCTGTCGATTCACAGATTTCAATCATCTCAAGAATCTCTTGCGGATCAACTGCCGTTAAACCCTGCATCGTGTAAGCAAGATGCCATACGAATCCTGCGCTTGTATGCGGACTGCCAATGCCGCTCAGCTTCTCCCCTTTGAAAAAATAGGGATTATCCTCACTCAAAGCAAATTTGCGGGTATTCAAATATACCGGATCGTCTGGCGCACAGTAACCTAGATAAGGCGCTGACATCAAACTAGGAGTACCTGCATCGTCCATCAGTAAGTGGTTACCGAAACCATCCGTTTCGAACGCGTACATTTTGCCGTATTTAGAATGGTCAATAATTCCATAAAGCTCAATGGCATGCCGGATTTCTTCTTCCATGGCCGACATTCGGGCTACGAGATTTGAATCTCTATATACATATTGAGCAATTTCCTGCAATTGTCGAAGCGTTACAGCAGCGAACATATTCGATGGAATATTGAAGTGAAAGTCACACGCATCGTCGCTTGGGCGAAAACCTGACCAGATTAATCCAACATTATTTACCGGCATCCCCAAACCGTTCTTACGTAAAGTATCTATCATGATGCCGTTGTGACGTTGAAAGCGGTAGGTTGACTGCTCCTTGTGCTCCTGTTCAATCTGCCATACATTCAGCATCTTCAGTAGTGATGTTCGAAATACTTCATCAAAGATACCGGTACGCCCGGTTTCCTTCCAATAGAGATATGCCAAGCGGAAGGAGAAGCACATGGAATCCAGCTCAAATTTACGCTCCCATACCCAAGGCGAACTGTCTGTCACATCCGTTGCATTCCAGTGCCAATCATTTGCAGACTCGTTAAAGGCATTCGCATAGGGATCGATCTGAATATAGAACATATGACGGCGTATTAAGCCTTCTAGAATCCGCCTAAGCTCAGCATCTTCCTTAGCAAAAGGAACATAGTGGATTACCTGCTCAACGGAATCACGCAGCCACATCGCCGGAATATCTCCAGTTAACACAAATGTTGTTCCGTCATCCAGCAGCTTAGTAGTTGTTTCTAACGTATTCGGAAAACAATTTTGGAACAATTGACGAAGCTTCGGACGATCAGCCAGACGTTCACTAGTGTCCTTCATTACTTGTTGAACAATCTGAGGCAGAGGAAACCTCTTAATTTCAATAGTAGGCAAACGATGCTCTTTCATGATTGACAACCCTCCAGTGATAACTAACTCAAGCTACGAGAAACAACCTCCAAGCTTGTTGAAATGGTGTCGCTTACATTCGATCCTATCATGATCTCAAATTTGCCGGGCTCAACCATCCATTGCAAATCAGGACCGACAAACTGCAGTTCCTGCGGAGTAATATGAAATTGAACCCTGCGCTTCTCACCAGGCTCAATATAAATCTTCTGAAATCCTTTTAGCTCTCGCTCCGGGCGTGTGATCATGCTGGCGCAATCTTTTATATATAGTTGAACCACCTCATGACCGGCTACATCGCCAATATTCGTTACCTCCACGGATACAGTGCAACAATCATCCAACTCTATTTGCGGTTGATCCAAGCGAATTTGATCGTATTGATAACTTGTATAGCTAAGGCCATAACCGAATACATATTGTGGATGAAAGTCCACCTCAAGATAGCGGTGACCTCGGGAGCGCTTCTTATTATAGTAAACTGGCAATTGCCCTAGATGCTTCGGAATGGACAGCGTAAGCCGACCGGATGGGTTATAATCTCCGAATAAAATATCAGCAATTGCATGCCCTCCCATCTGTCCCGGATACCAAGCCTCCAAAATAGCATCCGCATGCTCATCTACCCAAGGCTCGACAATGGGCCGACCGTTGATATAAACAACAATCAGTTTTTTGTTCAAGCTGTGCAGCTCCTGCATCAGCTCAAGCTGTACACCGCATAAGTTCAGCTCTGCACGATCGAAGCCTTCTCCACATTCCATATCACTAAGACTAAATTGATCCGTTATGACGGCAGCCCCTGTCTTCAAATCAATCGTGCCTTCACCGAAATCACGTGCACTTGATCCCCCGACAACTGCAATAATGGTATCCGCTGCTGACGCCACCTCCATTGCCATCTTAAAGCCTGCTTTCGATGGATCTTTCACGCGGCAGCCCGGGGCATACAGCACTTCGCTATGTCCTGCACATTTAGCACGTACCCCGTCCAACACGGTAACGATGTGATGACGCTCCTGTGGTGAGGTATAGTCACCCAATTGATTGTATATATTGTTGGCGTTCGGTCCAATAACAGCAATCTTACCAAGTGACGGAGAAAGCGGTAGAGCCTGTGCATGATTCTTTAAAAGAATGATACCTTCACGCGCAGCTTGTCGCGCCATATCTAAATGCGATTGTTGTCCAACGACCCGCTGTGCTGTAGCCGGATCAACAAATGGACGTTCAAACAATCCTAATTCGAACTTCACATGCAGAATCCGTTCAACTGCGAGATCAATATCGGTGATGTTAATCAGCTGTTGCCGCAATGCGCTTATCAGACATCTGCCAAAGGTTTCACCAGACATCTCCATATCCACACCAGCTTTAAGTGCAAGACTCGCCGCCTCTTCTTCGGTCTCACAAATCTGGTGACCGTGTTTAAGCTGGCTGATCGCACCACAATCCGTAATGACGAAGCCATCAAAGCCCCATTGCTCACGAAGCACCTCTGTTAATAACTCTTTACTCGAAGTACACGGAGCGCCGTCAATCTCATTGTAAGCGGTCATAACAGATTTAGCCCCAGCTTCAATTGCCTTCTGGAATGGCAGCAAATCCTTCTCCATTAACTCGCGTTTTCCCATCCGTACGGTGTCAGCATTACGACCACCATCCGAGCTGCCATACGCGACGAAATGCTTTAATGTTGCCAGGATCGTATGGTCTGTATTTAATGAATCACCTTGTAAGCCCCTCACTGCAGCAACTGCCATTTCACTATTTAAATATGGATCTTCTCCAAAGCATTCTTCTGTTCGGCCCCAACGCGGATCACGTACAATATCTAACACTGGGGAGTAGGTTGCTGCCCCTCCTTGAGCGCGAGTCTCCGCAGCCACTGCTTGGCAGATCTGCCGGAATAATTCCCTATTCCATGTACTTCCGATAGCCAGCGGTACGGGAAAGACGGTGTTACCAATCGCCATGTGACCATGTGAGCATTCCTCGCCCAGCAGAATCGGAATACCCAGACGTGTATGCTCAATCGCATATTGCTGGATCAGATTCGTTACTTCTGCGCCTTCCAAAGGTGACAACCCAGTTTCCAATGTTACCTCTGTCCAAGGATCTGCACGCAGCACACCATACAAAGAACCCACTCCACCGTTTGCAATTGCTTCCTTAAATACTTCTGTCAATTGAATCTTGCCTTCTGATTTCTCATACGCCTTCCAGCCAAAGGGCTGGAGGAGCTGCCCGATCTTCTCCTCCAGCGTCATTTGAGCCAATAAATCTATAGCACGTTCATGAATCGGCAAGGATGAATCTTTATATCTCATAGCTTACAATTCCTCCCGTTCACATGAACTAGAATTGTCTCCACGCCAGGATTCCGGCATTCATCCCCCGACACATGTCGAACGATACTTCAGGGCTGTTAAACTTCTCACCCCATGTAATGTAATAGCGGAACTCATAGAAGCCGCCAAGCGTAGCTGCAAAGTTGGTTTCCCAATAGTTATTCATCACCCAGGCGTACAAGTGCGCAGGGTCCTGTTCCAGTCTTGCATCGCCATTAAGTAGACGATATTTATGCCCTAAAGCACCCACTTGAATCAACGGAGTGTCTGGCATCGCAATCACAATACCTTGCTCCTCCGAAATGTATGCAGCACCTTCGCCAACAGCCGTATAATCGGCCAAGCTGCCTGGTAATTGATCCTTGCGCAGACGAGTTAGTGCATCCATCTTATCTACCCACAGCTCCTGCGTAGAGGTTGTCAATGCGCCGCCAAACGGAAGTGAAATATACAAATTCTCAGGCTTCCATACACTTTCCTTATGCATCCGTACCGCCACGTCGACACGAGGACGATCCGCATACACGGTTAAGAATAAGGAATAATGCTCACAACCGGAGACTTCATAGGTCAATTGAATCATGCTATAAAGCTCTCCCTGTCCAACAATTTCTGCACTTGTCAACACACCTGTAGATACAATCGCATTCGGACCTTTCCGATTACGGCCCATAAGACGACGAACCTCCGTCATTTCGACCACCTTTGTGGCTGGCGTAACATCATATACCGGTGTGAATGCATGATGGTTTCGGTCTGCACGTAGCAGCTCCTGTCCAGTCTCCTTATCCTTCCAAGAGGTGATTCCTTCACCCTTCTTCCATTCAATACGTACAAATGGTGTTTCAGCATATGTGGATGTCACATGGAAGTCCTTTACTTCATGCGTAACATCCAAATCCAATACACGATCCGATGCCACATAATCGTTCATATATGCGGTTTTGATTGTTGGCTTAACCGCTACGATATGAAGCACTTTTTCTTCCTGAGGCTCCAGCATCACCGGAATGGTTACAATAACCCCGCGATGCGCAAGACGCAGTTGAGATGGGAGCACCTCACCTGTATTGAAATCACGCACCTCAAACCCTTCTTTAATCTGCTCGTAATACCAACCCTCAAGAATAAGATGAGCATGATCCTCCTGAACATAGCTGTAAGGATTGCAAATTTTGAACTTCATCGGCCGACCCGGTGCAAGCAGTGCATCTCCCTTGGCTTCAAGGATTTCGTACAATGCGCGATGTGCAGCGGTGCTCGCATTTGCAGCAAATGCCTCCTTACGCAAGCCCAGCTCCTGAACAAACGGGTTCCAAGGCTCCGAAATGGAAGAATGATAGCCCCATGTGTGCTCAGCGAACATCGTTAATTGATATTCCATTTCCTTAATAGCTTCCGGGGAAATGATGTCATAATTAGGATCTAGTCTTCTTACCTTCTGGTACACCCGCTGCGCCTCACGGAATACTTGTACATGCTTTGGTGTCGAGCCAACCCCATCCGTCCACCAATCTGGCCAATCTCCGCGATAGACAGGAATATCTTCCGGGTGCTGTGCTGCATGGGCACGGACTTCTGCAAAGAAGTCATCTAGCGTTGCCATTTGAATTAAAATCCGGTCCCCATGCTTGGTGTTCCATTGTTGGATAAACTCTATGGCCGCCGCATTTGGCGGGTTATTATCCGTAGGCAAGCCTGAGAACATCGCCGGAAAGAAATCAAATGCATAGCCATCCTCTGTCAGACGATCGATATAACGCCCGATCCGTTGTTCAGCTATTTCAAAATCCGCGCCTTTGCTCATATCGAATTCATCTTTAATCGTATATTTTCCACCCATGCCAGGTACCAGCCCCAGATCATTTCCGAACACATAATGCTCCCCGCTCCACGTCAACAGGCGGTCCCCAGAAGGCATCTCCCACCAGAACGGCTGCTGCTTTTTCCAGCAGGGAAACATTCCATGATGTGTATGAATACAGGTGGACAGATTCTGGATCCCAGCATCCAGCAATACCTGACCATACCCCCAGCTGAAACCGTTAATATCTGCTGTCATTGCCGATGTTACAGGAATTTCAATGGACTGTCCGTAATCACATACCCGCGTAATCATCGATTGGAACAGCTCTTTACCAATTAATTCTGTCATATTTAGATAAGTCCCCGACAAGCCGATATCTCCCTGTTTCACACCTTCAGCGAACTCTATCTTCTCTTGCTCTGTCGCCTGCTTCAGAAAAGTTTCGATCGGCCAAAATGTCTCACAGACCCACTTAAAGCCTTGCCATTCCGGATGACGTCCCGATTTGCTTTCCCGTAAAATATGCAGGACCTGGCGAATGAAATTGACATGATATTGCTGAATTTTCTCTTGACGCTCTGTATATCCGATATCTGTATGAGAATGATGGATTGCGTATATTTTCCAAGGTCTTTTGGCGGACATTGCGATCTCTCCCTATGGTTATTTATACTTGCCACGACGCTTCGCCTTCTCTACTAATTCTGGAGCGGATACTTATCCATATAGTCGAACAACTCATCCACAGTTGTGAAGGCTACGCCTGTTACGGTATCAGCACAGCCATAGTAAATTGCAATTCGGCCTGTATCACCATCCGAAAGTGCTGCGCAAGGGAAGGTGACATTCGGCACATCTCCTACACACTCATACAATGTCTCAGGTCCGAGAATATAATTTCGTGAACGTGCTAACACCTTCCATGGCTCATGCAAATCTAATAAAGCAACACCCATCCGATATACGAACCCGTTACACGTATTTATTACACCATGATAGATTAACAACCATCCACGATCTGTTTCAATTGGGATCGGCCCTGGACCAATTTTCTTCGATTGCCATGCAGAAGCGTCCGAATTGATCGTACCCATCACGTAACGATGCTTTCCCCAATACGTCAGGTCAGGGCTCTCACTAAAAAAGATATCTCCAAATGGTGTATGCCCCGTATCACTTGGACGGCTTAACATGGCATATTTGCCATTTATTTTGCGCGGAAATAATACACCATTCCGGTTGTATGGCAGGAAAGCGTTTTCTAATTGGTGAAAGGTTTTGAAATCATACGTATATGCGAGACCAATTGTAGGACCATGGTATCCATTACACCAAGAAACATAATATTTATCCTCGATTTTGCAGACGCGTGGATCGTAACGATACTCCCGCTTTGTTACATATTCGTCGCCCTCGAAGTGGATCGGATTCTCATTAATCTCCCATTGAAGCCCGTCCTGACTGAAGCCAGCGAATATGTCCATACTTACAGATCTGGAGTCACAACGGAATACCCCTGCATATCCCTCTTCAAAAGGAATCACCGCGGAATTAAAAATACTGTTCGAGTTTAACTGTGCATCTCGCTGAATAATCGGATTATGGGTATACCGCCACACTGGAGCGTTATAGCCACTCGGCTTATCCTGCCAAGGAATATTTGATAGTGCTTCACCAATTATTTTGCTCATTTCATAAACTCCTTCCATGTATACAATTGTGATCTGCAACAACGTTTTCAGGATATCTAACCCTACTTGCACCCCTACTTTAAATCATAATAAAGCGCATTAAAAGGGAATTTATCCTGAATCTAACGTTTGTTGACTGAAGTATCATGTTTCTTAACTAATTGAACAGGCAGCTTACTTCACGCTCTCATATAAGCCTGCATACAGTGCATCAAGCAACTTGTGTGTCTTATCACAGCTATATTCCCAGAACATGGCACCCGCAAGTTTTTCACGTTTGACATACTCACATTTATGTGTGATCGAATCCACGTCATCGTAGGAAATAAACGTGTCTCCATTAAATAAAAACGGTGCTTTGGCCTCATCGTCCCAATGTCGTGTGTAGCCATTCTGATTGATGTAATTAGCAAACAGCTCTGTATATTCTGGGCCATAGCCACCCGTTGTGCCCGCCATTTGTAGAAATCCATGATTCTTATCCGGCACCTGCTTCCACATTCGGGAATAGAACGCCACGCCAATGACGATTTTCTCTCGGGGAACGCCTGCCTGAATGAACATATTCACCGATGCCTCTGTACTGATACGATACAAATCTCCTGTCGTATGAAATAAATTCGTATGATGTCCCGTTAGAATCTGGAAACCGCCACGCATATCGTAGGTCATCAGCTGTATAAAATCCAAATATTTCTGTACTTGATCCATCTCGGTGCCATCAATATAATACTGATCAGCACCTGCCGCAATTGTAAGCAAGTAATGCCTGCTATCCGCTGTACCTTTTACATCCAGTGCATCTCGAATCGCCTTTAATAGCAGTGTGAAATTGCATTTATCATCCGGCGACGATTTAATATCCGCTTCACTGTAACAAGGGTATTCCCAATCCAAATCGATTCCATCGAACGGGAAATCTGTTACCACTTGCACAGCCGACGCTGCAAATTTCTGACGTCCTTCTTCGGTAGAGGCAGCCTCAGAGAAGCCCCCATTCCCCCATCCGCCTACGGAGAGCATCAGTGTCAGATTCGGATACATCGCTTTCATCTCTTGTAGCTGGTTCGTGCATTTCAAATGTGCTGTTGTAATCTGATCATCTATCACATAACCAAATGCAACATTGAGATGCGTTAACTTCATCAAGTGGTCACCCGGTAACTCAGATAGTTTGGAATCACTCACGTAGCCTGCTACAATCATCTGTTGATCCATCCTTTCACACCCTTGTTAAGATTTGAATCGCTTCCTTGCTCGCTGCAATCTTATATCCTGATGACATGTAACGAATCTGATCTTCACGGTCCACAATGATAAGATGCGGGAAGCCCGCTTCACTCGCTTGGGACGATGCAAATAATTCGGGCAATAGATTATACGTTGAATCACGTACAAACACTGCATTTGCAGGAAGATCTGGATAGTCCTCGGGATGAAACGAAGCTGCCCATTGCTTATCACCAATAATAAGAATGATGGGAGCACCTAGCGCATTGAACTCATGCTTCAACTCAGAGAGTTCACGAAGTAAATGCTTTGAAGGCTCTCGTTCCGGCTCCAGCCAAGCGACATAGGCGCCCTTTCCACCAATAAGATCTGCGAAAGTCTGTTCTACTCCCGCCCATGAGGTCAGCTGCTTGAGTCGTTCCACCTTGCCGTACACTGGAATTTCCAATGTAGATTGACGATATTTCATGACCAGCTTCGTCTCTTCCCCTTCTGCAATATGAAAATAAGTGAACTTGATAAGCACAGTACCATCTTTTAATCGTACGCCTGTCGTCAGACGGTATGCTCCCTGCTCAACCTCAAGTGGTGTATCATATAGGTCATTTGCGCCATGCGGGTAACATAAGGTTTTATAAAAACCGTTCTCCAGCCGAGCTAATGTGAAATTCTCATAGTATGAAGCCGTTGGTTGGACTGTCCCTGCACCCTGATCACGATGAAGTATGAGAGTGCCATTCGCTAATTCTATCCCGCCTCCAACAACGCCTTTGGTAAATTGAGCATCCACGAAAATATGATCCACCATAAATTGCGGCTTGGATTCAATGGGATGAATTCGCGCTGGGATTCCTAAACTACGACAAATGGATACGAACATGATATCCAGGGAACTTCGATCGCCTACGCGCAATTCAAAGGTACCCACTGCCGTTCCCTTCCCTTTCAGATTCGGAAGGTCTGTCCATATATCCCACGTTTCATCTATGAATTGAACCAGCTTCGTTGGGTCCTTACGGAACAATGCCACTTTATCCGAAGTAAAAGCTTGTTGGAAAAATGTACGATACGGTGTAATCATCTCGTAGTGAACACGAGGACGCAGAATGTAGGGAACGAACACTTCCTCTGTGAGCTCACCACGTACAGCAAGCGCACCAGCCACATGATCTGTAAGGGTAGGAATAAATGTGTCAATTAAATCCTTGTCATTACTACATTCCAATAACCGTAAAGCCCATTCTCCATACACGGATGTGGCTGCCTCCAGAAATGCGGCTATCTCTACACTGTTACCACGTGCCTTCTGAAGCACTGCCCATACACGATCTTCCGGGAGACCCAGTGTTTCCCCGAGCTTCCTCGCTGCTTCTTCTGTCACAAAAGTCGCTTCATATTTCGCACGGATTGAGATCCCTTCCTCCAAACGTTCATTATGTCGCTGGATACGAATTTCAGACAGTTCCTCTATTACCTCACCTTCACACGCTGGAGGTGGAACCATATCATAATCGGCCATCGTTCCTGCAGCGGGCTGATTTTCTTGATTCAGTACAAGCTCAACGCATTCACTGTCCGCCACTGAAATTTTCAGTTCCCCCCAAGTACCACCCTTTGCCGCACGAATCATGAGGTCACCGAGACCTGTTTTGAAAGTTGCTTCTCCTTGAGCATTGGTAGGAAGGATGGCAATCGGGAAAAATTCCGCCATGTTATACACTTGGAACTGTACTTCTGCATCCTGCACAGACTGTCCGAATTCATCTTTCACATGAATCGTAATTGCCCGCGTGGATGCGTAATTTTCCAAAACATTAATTTCAGTGAACCACTCATCTGCAAGCGTAATATCTTCTGGACCTTGATAATTAGCGAGAATACGCGTGTTAATTAACATTGCTCTACGCGCTGGAGGTCCAAACCATCCTTGATTAGGACGGGCTTCCGGCTCACAAGCCCCAATAAAATACCATTCACCGTCTGCCCATGCTTCCACCCATGCGTGGTTATCATCACAATGTGCCCAACGTGGCGTATACACTTGACGCGCAGGTATACCTATACTTCGAAGGGCTGCCACAGCTAGTGTAGATTCTTCACCGCAACGACCGCGTGTATTTCGAATCATCGATAATGGTGAAATCGTCCGCAAATCACTCCCAATATACGTTGCTACCTCATGACACCAGTAATTTGTCTCCAGAATGGCTTCCGTCATGGACAACTTACTAGTTCGTTCTGCTAATTGTTCATGAAGAATTTGGCGGTGTTCTTCAATGTTTTCGGTATTAACACGGTAGGGCAGTACGAAATGTAAAAATATATGATCCGGGACTTGCCATGGCATTTCTCGGCGAATCTTTAGTGTCGTTCTCACATGATTCAAGAAAAGCTCACCATTGTAATCCGCCAAATCATTCACTGGCATGTACGCATAGAGATACTTAAGTGCAACTATTTCTTCTTCAGTCAAGTCCTGTTCAAAGATTTGAAATAACTGCGTTGCACGTGCCTGAGCCAAACTCATCTTCTCCTGAAACTTACGTTCAATCTGTTCCATATCTGATCACTCCTTCCAGAGAAACCCATCCTCGCGAATGTAAAGACGGGAAGTCTCATCTGATGTTGGTGCAGATATAATAAAAGTTTTAGTCGTCGTTTCAATGTTTGGTTCTATGGTCCATGTATCTTCTTTACACAATGCATTAAAATGGGCTGTGAACATGCCGTGTGTTTCATAATAGTTCCGCTCACGATAATAGAGCTTCCGTAATTCCCATTTGATATGTTCATCCCGAGGGATGTCGAAGTGATATGGACCCGCTTCATTCACGAATACAACATAGCCCCACAGTTCTGGATAATGCATATTAATGATTCCTTGTGGTGACCACACCCAATTATCCTCAGGATAAGGTTTCCCTGTGTCGGGGTTAAGAAGCTTACGATACTTGCCATCGACAACCTCAGTCCGCCATTCAACACGTGAAAAATTAACACGCCAAAATTCCCCAGCGTAAGGTGATCGTCGATCCGTGGCACATTCTTTTAAACTATTCCATGGTATTGCAACTTCAACCGTCCATTTCCGATTGTCAGCGTGCGGGTTATTTAACTCACCTTCGATATGAACAGCCGTCTTCAAGCCTTGGATATCCCAACCGTTAATTGGAGGACCGCCGTCACGATAAGGTTTCACAAGGAGTAAGTCCCATACCGTGTTCAAGGCGTTAATCTCAAACTCGTAATATTGATGGGAATCTCCTGTTGGATCTATAAAAATCTCAAAATCATTATCGTAAAAAATAACGGAATCACGTTCTGTCAGCGTTCCCCAGATCTGATCTTCCATCAGCTCTGCACCAAAGTAAAAATACTCATCATCCCATAGCATCTTTACCCTCGTATCCTTTCCTGGCATCGGACGCAAATCCCCTTCAATATCAACAAACTTTTCTGTCCATGCTGCATGCTGCCAAAAGGGCTTATCTAGCTTCCCATCCAAGACAAGCGACTCCGTCGCTCGTCTGCACAGATAATGTTTGGGGGCGTATGAAACAATGTGTGGCTCTGGTACTCCACTTCGATTTACCATACGAATGCTCCTTTATCCGTTAATGTACTTTAGTTGTGCGTTACAACTGCGCCTGAACCGCCGTACATCTCAATTTCTTCATCGAATTCCAATTTTAGTACTGTCACTTGTTCATGCATATCTTCAGGTGTTATCTGAATCCAAGTTGTACCTGGTATATGAAACCATGGCACACCACCGTGAATTTCATGGGTGAGCTCCTTGCCTGAGTGAAGCACCGTAATCTTTCTAATTGGATTACACAGCCCTTTGAGGCAAATGTTCTCCTTCGGCGTATCATAAACGAAGAGGTACAAGTTCTTCTTATCTGGAGACAATGTACTGCCACCCAGGTAGTAGCGTGTCATAATACCCTCTTGTGTTCCAAAGATGGCTTCTTCATGTGTACGTATCCAATCACCTAATCCGAGCAAGATCGCTTCCTGCCTAGGATCAATCGTTCCATCCTCCATGGGCCCAATATCTAAGAGCATATTCCCGCCCATGCTGATACAGTCACAGAACATTCGGATCATTTGATTTAATGATTTATAATTGTGGTCTGTATGCACATAACCCCAGGACGTATTTATCGTCGTGCAGAATTCCCACGGCCCTTCCGGACGCGTAATGGGAAGACCTTGCTCGGGAGTCTTATAATCCCCATACCCTTGCAAGCGTGAGTTTATAATAAGGTCAGGATTAAATGATTTTAAATAATCTTTAAATGCTGGCAATCCCCACTGCTCTGCGCTTCGTTCCCAATCTCCATCGAACCATAACAGATCAACCTGACCATAATCTGTTAACACTTCTCCTAGTTGATTGCGGTTAAATGCCAAAAATCTCTCCCATCGCTCTGGATCTTGGACACCATCCATCGGACTTGAATAACGATTTACATGTCTCAAATCATCTGGTACGACACCATTCTCATAGACTGAAGGATAATCAGGATGAGACCAGTCAATGAGGGAGTAATACATCCCTACGCGAAGACCCTGATCTCGAATCGCCTCAGACCACTCCTTAATAATATCTCTCTTGGCAGGTGTCGCCTTCATAACGCTCAAATCACTGAACTTCGTATCAAATAATGCTATCCCGTCATGATGCTTCGTCGTTAGAACAGAATACTTGGCTCCTGACTTCGCAATCAGCTCTGCCCAATACTTCGCATCAAAATTAGAGGCTGTAAAACCATTCAATTGCTTCATATAGTCCTCATAAGACATTCTCCCGTTATAGAAAGACCATGATTCTGCAACGCCTTGTACCGCATAAATCCCATAGTGAATGAAAATTCCTAGCTTTGCGTCCATAAACCATTGTTGCATCTGCTCTTCCTCCCATAGTTCAACTCGTTATTTTATGCGAAATACATGTGCAATTGGGGCAATTCCCGTAAGCTCGCTCTCTGGTAAATGAACGATCAATCCCGTTGTTGTTCGTTCGAATGTTAGATTTTCTTGTCCGCCAACAAGATCTATTTGCGTCAAAGCCTGCACGAGTGGAATATAAATCTCACTGATCACAAGTTCCTGCTCTTTTGAGTACAGATGGATAGCATAGATGACATCGCCTTTTTTTGTGAAATGTGTATTTCCAACGGAGTATGGCGCACATATGCGTGTTCCATAAATCGCCTCACCATGGACTTTGAGCCAACTGCCCATTCCTTTCATCCGATCCATCGCTGCTCTTGACAAGCGGCCGTCTGGTTGTGGTGCGACATTAAGTGCCAGGTTACCACCTTTGGCTACAACTGCAACGAGCAAATGAATTAATTGACGTGTCGTCTTGTAATGATCCTCATACCGATAAGAGAACGCAGTCCCCATCGTAATACAGCTCTCCCACGGGATATGCATTGGATGCTCAGGCAATGTTTGCTCTGGCGTAACGACATTCTCATATGGTCCGCCAACGGTGCGGTCTGCACTTAACAGCCATGGCTGATGCTGACGTGCTTTTTCCACCACTTCACCCAGCCGAATATCCTGTGGATTATTTTTATTCTGTGGGCATACCCACCCCGCATCCAACCAGAGCATTTCAATCCGACCATATTTCGTCATCAATTCCATGATCTGATCATGTGTGTATTGTACGAATTGCTCCCATAGCCACGGATAATCTTGTGTTGGATACGAAGGACCTCGATTCATGAACGTCCCCGTCCCCATACCTGGAGCCCAGTATGTTGGTGTGTGCCAATCCGCTTTGGAGAAATAGGCGGAGATCCCAAGTCCCTTGGCCCGAAATGCATCAAATACGTTCTTACAGATATCCGCGTACTTATGTGCATGGAAAGGACAATCCTTACCCGTGATACGATAGTCTGTTGTCTTCGTGTCCCACATACAGAAGCCATCGTGATGCTTTGTTGTGAAGTTCAAATATTTAAAGCCACCTTCTGCCGCAACCTCTGCCCACTTCTCAGGCTCAAAACGAAGCGGATTAAATGTTTTATTCAGCCCGAAGTATTGCCGCTTCAGCTCCGTCGAATCAACCCCCCAATCAATATCGTCCCGTGACCAATCTCCATCTTTATCACTAAGCGCCCACGATTCAACAAGTCCAAGCTGCGAATAAGGTCCCCAGTGCATCATCAAGCCCAGCTTCTGATCCTTGAACCATTCCAGCTGATCTAATAGCTGCGAATCCTCCGGCTTAACGTAATCCTCCTCTGTGCTGTAATTATGAACTCCTTCAACAACAATTTGCTCCTCGACAACATTAGCGTCATTCATTTACACGACCTCCATGCAGCTCTTCTGAGGCTGCGATTCTATTGATTTAGTATGATATATTTTCAAAAAAACATTTGACATAAAAATAAATATCCGCTATAAACATCCTATTATTGAATATAAATAAGGATTCAAGCGCCGATCTATACCTGCTGTATTCATAGCTTGATAGGAACATCTCCATGTATACGCCATAAAAAGGGGGAAAACACTTTGAACTATAACTATTTCAAATCGAAATTGTTTCTGAAATTCACCGGTTCGTATCTACTTATCCTTCTTATTCCGCTTATATTTGTAATCGTTTTCATTTACCGAAATGCTACCGATAATTTACAAAAAGAGATTGAAAATGCTCACTTTAATCAGCTCACCCAAATTAAAACGGTGGTGGATGGACGCATGAATGATTTAAGAGATATGGCGTCACGGATGTCATACGACGCTCGTCTCGCTCATTATCGCATACTGGATCCTTATGAAAGTCGTGACGCGATAGCGGCACTAGATAGCTACAAATCTTCCAATTCCATTGTGGAGGATATATTTCTGTACTATCATCATGACCCTAATATTTATTCCAACCATGGCATGTATAGCCTGGATGTATTTCGTAGCTCCTATCAGTTTGGAAGCTGGATGAATGATGAACTTGTGACTGCTTTAAACACGTCCAAATTTCCATCCATTCGACTTACGAACATGCTGAATCAAAATTCACCACTCGAGAAATCTGTATTAACCTATATCCTGCCGATCATTCCCAACACCTCAGATCCATATGCTTCTGTCATGTACCTCATTAAAGAGAAAGAGTTGGCATATCTGATCGATTCCGTTCTCGGTAACTATCGAGGATTAACGTATATTTTTGATAATCATGGACGTGTTTTATCCTATAGTGGCCATGGAGATACAGCTCGCCAACAGGATATCCAACGGTTATCAGAGCTTCCACCCGGCATACATAATCTATCGATAAACAATGAAGATCATTCGGTTATTTCCGTCACATCGGATGTTAATGGCTGGTCATATGTGACTTTAATGGCGAGTAATCAATTTTTCAGTAGCGTACTTAATGTTCGGAGCTTCATCATTATTTTATTCATTGTGATCGCCATTGTAGGAACGGCCATCGCTCTATTATTCGCTCGGATGCAATATCTTCCGATTGCTGAGCTCGTTCGCTTCACGAACAAAAAAACAGATACACCGGCCTCCGGAAATGAGCTCGAGTATATACGAACAACATTACAGCAGTATAGCTCCAAGGTTGATCTCCAAGAGCCCTATGCACGCAACCATGTTCTCTCCATGCTATTAAAGCATGGACATGCACAAATGATGACGCATGGAATATTCGATACCTTTCATCTGCACTTCGACCAAAGTCATCATTTTGTCATGATGATGGGCTGGGATGACTTAGAACAGCAGCATCTTCAGGCGCGACAAGAAGTACATCGCAAGCTTGCGTATATTAAATTTCCAGCGCTTGCTGCACAAGTATACGGTGTAGAGCTCCCACAATTGGATCAGCTCGCACTCATTGTGAGCTTACAGCTCGAAGATGATGAGGCACTCGCAACACAAATCGTTCAGATCGTCGATGCGATCCGTGATTATACGTTAGGCATAATGGATATCCACCCGATGATCGGTGTAGGCAAATGTTATGAGAGCCCTCAGCAGCTTAATCAATCCTTTGTTGAGGCTTGCTCCGCCTTCGAATTACGTAAATCAACCGAGCTTGGAACCACCGTGTATTTTGAAAAGCTATCCAGTGCCCATGATCAAACGGTGTTACTCCCTAGTAACGAGCTATTAAAGCTTGCACAAAGCTTGAAGCAGGGCAACTACGAAGTCGCCAAACAAATTATTCACACAGCCATCCATGGGCTTGATAATAAACAACGATCTACCCTGCTGATGCGATGCGTACTGTTCGACCTGTTGAATACCATGCTCAAAACTGCAGCTGAGCTAAAGATGGATAACATGATGCAGTCTGCTTCTCCCCACTTCATGAATGGTCCCGTCCATCTTATAGAGCAGAATTTCTACCGTTTAGCCACTCAGATTTGTACACAGGTAGAGCAGACGCATAAAAAAGAAGAACATTCACTCATGGATCATATCGTTGCTTTTATCGACCAGCACTATGATGATCATTCACTTAGCCTTGAATCTGTTTCTGCTGCGTTTACGATTTCACCTTCTCATCTCAGTCGTTCATTCAAGGATAAGGTCGGCATCAACTTCGTCCAATATATTTGGCAAAAACGATTAGATAAGGTCAAGGAACAGCTCGTAATAACAAGTGATCCGTTAAAAGATATTATCCAGCGCGTCGGCTACCTCGACACACCAAACTTTATTCGAAAATTCAAAAAGGAAACCGGTTATACCCCGGGCCAATATCGACAGATGAATAATAATCATCCCAATACTGAGCCTAACGATACCGTATAATCCTTCCTCGCCTAGGGTTTATCATAACTTCCCGGTCATGCCTAGCATGACCGGGAAGTTTTTCAGCATATGAGAATGTATAAGCTTCACAAATTATTTGCTAGCAGCCCAAGTATCGTATGCTTGTTGATACGTTGATTCGAGCTTCTCATACCCCATTTTTTTCATTTGAGCGATATATTTGTCCCAATTGGATAATGGCTCTGCACCTGTAACGAATTTCGCTTCCATTTCCTTCACGTATTTATCCAAATCGGAACGGAGTGTTTTGATTTCCGTCTGTTGGTCTACCGTCAGGAATACCGATGGGAAGGGAGCCTTTGCAATAGGCGTAAGCTTTGTAGCTGTTTCTTTGTCAATCCAGTCATCAAAGCTAGTACGAAGACCTAAAACATAGCTGTTCTCATAGGAACCTGGTGTATTAATCCCGTAGTTTGGCGTGATTGTACCGCGGTATTCTTCACGATCCGTACCATCTGGAACTGGCAGCCATTCTTTCTCGCCTGTTGCTTTATCTTTGTATTTAAATAACGTACCTTCTGGTCCATACGCCCAGAAGGAATACCCTTCTTCGCTAAATTGGTAATCAATCCAGCGCATACTTGCCTCCGGGTTCGGGTTCGTGTTTGAAATCGCGAAACCGCCAATGGTGTTAATACCAGGATGCTTGCCGTATACAGGTGTTCCAGCAATATCACTAGATACAGGCTGCATCATCGGGTTATCTTCACTCGGTTCACCACCAAGCGTGAAGTATGGGAAATAATCGGAGAATAAGGCCACTTGATTGTTTTTCCCTTTTGCTTTCTTCTGCTCATCGGTTTGAGAGAATGTTTCATGATCCAGCAAATTCTCGTTCCATAAGCGATTCAAGAAGGTTAAATATTCTTTGTAGGCTGGTTCAGCTTGTGGAAAGTGTACTTTGTTCTCCTTATCTACGTAGATATCCTCGTTATACATCCCCCAGAATCCGAGGAAGAACATCCGTAAATCATCTAATTTCACAGAGGATAGAGGAACCTCATCGTCTTTACCGTTTCCGTTCGCATCTTCCTCTTTAACCTTCTTCAAATAGTTGTATAGCTCTTCTGTTGTCTGCGGTAATTTGTTTTCCATGCCGAACTTCTTCAAGAACTTCCCGTTATACCACATCGGTCCACGATACCACACCGCAGATGGCTGAATATTGCGTAGTGCATAGATATGTCCATCTGGTGTTGTCATTGATTTGCGAATATCCGGATTTGCATCGAGAATTTTTTTTAAATTAGGTGCGTAGCCCTCATCAATGTATTTTTCTAAAGGAAGCAACAATCCTTGACTTCCGTAGGTAACTTGATCCGATCCTTTTAGATCCGCCGCATAGAAAATATCGGGAAGTGTACCGCTTGCAAATACCAAATTCTTTTTCGTCTCAAAGCTGTCTTGTGGGGCGTTTTGAATCTTTAACTTAATATTCGTCATCTTCTCGTATTCCTGAATAACAGGCATCTTGTTCCAATCCTGACGCCCTACATCCGGTGCCATAATAGACAGCTCAATCGGATTATCCACGATAGGAAAGCCCGTCTTATGAACCTCTGCGGCTGTGTCTGAGCTTTCTGTGCTTGCCGTCCCCTTATCGCTACTCGATCCACATGCAGTAAAAATAGAAATTGACATGGAAAGACATAACAACATGAGTCCAGTTTTACGATAATTCATCATACAAAAACCTCCCCTTTTTTACTTGTATCTTAAGATCAACCCTTAACAGAGCCAATCATGACACCTTGCACGAAATAACGTTGCAAGAATGGATAGACAGCAATAATCGGAAGTGTAGATACGATAATGACCCCATACTTCACAAGTGAAGCAATTTCCGCCTTGTTGTTCTGGGCTGCTGCAGCTGTCGCATCGATAATGCCACCTACTTGAGATTGCATTTCCTGAAGAACGAGAATCTGACGAAGCACAAGCTGCAACGGATATTTCGCATCATCATTCAGGTAGATCATGGCGCCGAAATAGCTGTTCCAATGCCCTACCCCGTAGAATAAGGCCATCACTGCGATAATTGGCATCGATAACGGGAGAACAATCCGCAGGAATAATCGAATATTCGTCGCGCCATCGATTTGAGCCGCATCTTGAAGCTCAGCTGGAATGGAGTTCGCGAAGAAGGTACGAGAGACGATAATATTCCAGATTGACGCTGCGCCAGGAATTACCAGTGCCCACATCGTGTTGACCATGCCTAGCCCCTTTACCAACATGTATGTAGGGACGAGACCGCCTCCAATGAACATCGTTACCATGAACATCCCCATGAAAAACCCACGGCCTACAAAGTCCTTACGACTGAGTGCATATGCCGCTGGCATCGTAACGACCAAGTTAATCGTTGTGCCTATCAATGTATACAAAATCGTATTTCCATACCCCGTCCAAATCTTCGAGTTCTGAAATACAATCTCATACCCCTTAAAGGTAATTCCTTTTGGAAAGAGCCACATTTCACCGGAAGCAACCATCTTCGGATCACTGATGGATGCGCTAATAATATATAAGATGGGATATGCGACTAACAGCAATGCAATTGCCACATACGTATAGATGCAAATTAGGAATATTCGGTCTCGCTTAGATAGCTTTATACCTGATACCATAAATTCCAACCTCCTTCTACCATAGACTGTTCTCGCTCGTACGGCGGACAATCTGATTCACCGTAATGAGCAGGATGCAATTGACAATGGAGTTAAATAAACCAACAGCTGTTGAGAAGCTATATTGCGCATCGACAAGACCAGATCGATAGACAAAGGTTGAAATCACATCAGAGCTTGACATATTTAACGAATTTTGCAGAAGTAATATTTTCTCAAAACCTACACTTAACAAGCCACCCATATTCAAAATTAATAGAATGGTCATGGTCGGTATAAGCGCTGGTATATTGATGTGGCGAACACGTTGAAAGCGAGTGGCCCCGTCAATGATTGCCGCTTCATGCAAGCCTGGGTCTACACCCGAGAGAGCCGCCAAATAAATAATCGTCCCCCAACCCGCACTCTGCCACACGCCTGAGAATACATACATCGTCTTAAACCAACCAGGACTTGTCAGAAACTGCGGTGCACTAAAGCCTAAACCTTCAATGGCATGAATAATCATACCGTTCGATGGAGACAAGAAGGTAATAATCATCCCCGCCATAACAACGACAGAAATGAAATGAGGTGCATACGTAACGGTCTGAACAAGTCGCTTGAAGAAGCCATCCTTCACTTCGTTAAACGCAAGCGCCAGAATAATTGGGATTGGGAATCCAATGGCTAATTCATACAAGCTAATACTGAGCGTGTTCCACAGCAAATCCCAGAAATAGTACGAGTTAAAAAATCGAATGAAATGATCAAAGCCTACCCATTCACTGCCAAAATAGCCTTTTGACGGAATGTAGTTCTTAAAAGCAATCTGAATCCCATACATCGGTCCATAGCTGAAAATGAGGAAGTAAAAGAATGCGGGTGCGATAAAAATGTAAAGCTCCCAATTCTGACAAATCTTCTTCCATGTCTCGTTTCTGCCCTTACGCTTTTCTTTCGGTGCTGAATTCACAGTTCGCATATGTACGCTTCCTGTTTCATGCATCGCGACATCCCCTCCTTATAGGTAATGATGAGAACATTCTGATCATCGAGTGAGCATCATTATCTATCGAATTGTTATCAATCGCATTAATGCTAGCGCTTACATTTACACTATATAGAATCGCTCAAATCGTAAATATGTCATTTTCGCTTATCAAGAATTTCGTGTTGTACTGCGGGATGATTTACGTTTCACCGCTATGTTGATGTTCTAGAAGAGTGTCATTCTTGCGCTTTTCGCCCATAATTCCGTTGCATTACAATGCCAAAGCTGCTCAAAGAGGCAATGTGTATAAATCTCCATAGCACATGTTTTTTTTGCGTTTTTAAAGGAAATTCATCCTGAATCTAACGTTTGTTGACTGAAGTATCATGTTTCTTAACTGGAAGCCTCTCATCGTACTTCTATAAAATTAATTTAGGGAAAGCGGTTACAAAGGCAGCATGTATGAAACACATGAAGGAGTGGATGATATGAGCACTAAACTTGAACGGAACAAATCTAGAAAGCGCATACACTGGCGAAAGCAAGATTCCGAGTTAACCCTGCTCGCCTTGCCGACATTGATCTGGTATATCTTATTTTCTTTCTTACCGATGTTCGGTATGGTTATCGCTTTTAAAAATTTTAAAATAAGCGGCAACTTTATTAGCAACGTACTAAATAGTTCTTGGGTCGGCTTCAAAAACTTTGAATTCTTATTCAAATCCAATGATGCCTGGATCATTCTTCGCAACACGATAGGGTATAACATCATCTTCATTATTCTTGGCATCGTGTTACCAGTAATGTTCGCCATTATGATCAGCCTGCTGCATAGCCGCAAAGCAAGCAAGGTTTATCAGACCATGATGTTTCTGCCCTACTTTCTGTCATGGGTAGTCGTCTCTGCTGTAGGTTGGGCCTTCTTCAGCTTTGATAAAGGCATCCTCAATCAATTTCTTGCCAGCCTTGGACATGATGCTGTGAATTGGTATATGGAACCGCAATATTGGCCCTACATTCTTATCTTTTTAAACATCTGGAAGAGCATTGGTTACGGCATGATTATTTATCTCGCAACCATTACAGGAATCGACAGCACCTATTATGAGGCTGCAGTTATTGATGGAGCATCCATCTGGCAGCAGACACGCTTCATTACCTTACCCATGCTAAAGCTGGTCATTGTAATGATGTTCATCCTGTCGGTAGGTCGTATTTTCTACACGGATTTCGGACTATTCTATCAGGTCACGCGCGACTCCAACTCCCTCTACAATGTGGCCACAACAGTTGATGTCCTAGTTTATAAACAGTTAAAAACCGCCACTGTAGGAATGGCATCCGCTGCCGCTTTTGTCCAATCCATGCTGGGCTGTATTACAATTCTGAGTGCCAACTGGATCGTGAAAAAAATTGATTCCGACAGTGCAATGATTTAGGAGGTGAGACAATGGCAAAGAGAACCTATCAATCTGGCTTGGAGAAATTCAACCGTACAAGTAACGGTATAAATGCTGTGTTTACCCTAATTTTTATTCTGATGGCAATTGCCTGCGTTGTGCCTGTGATCGTCGTGTTATCCATCTCGCTTACCGATGAGTCCTATATTCGTGAAACGGGATACAGCATTCTTCCAACCGCACTTTCCGCAGACGCATACGCTTATATCGCCAAACAGGGAACGATGATTCTGCGTGCGCTAGGTGTATCCCTGCTTGTAACAGTCGTAGGTACTGTACTTGGCGTGCTGCTCACCACAACGATGGGATACGTCATTTCACGTCCTGGTTACAAGCTGAAGAACTTCCTCACCTGGGTTGTATTTATCCCGATGGTATTTAACGGTGGTCTTGTATCCAGTTATTTTATCAACACAAACTTCTTGGGACTCAAAAATAGTGTTTGGGCACTCATTCTGCCGCTCGCAGTATCATCGTTTAACGTTATTATTTGTAAAACCTTTTTTAGGAGCACAATCCCTGATGGCTTAACCGAATCTGCTGAAATTGACGGGGCTAGTCAGTTTCGCACCTTCTTCTCAATCATCCTCCCCATCTCATTGCCTGTACTAGCTACGATTGGACTGTTCCTTTGCTTCGGTTACTGGAACGACTGGTTTCAATCGATGCTATATATCGATAATCAGAATCTGTATTCGCTCCAAGCGCTGCTTAACAGCTTGATGTCCAATGCTGATGCGCTCGCCAGAAACTCCATAAGTATGGGGATCAGCTTCGCTGAGCTTGTCGCAACAATGCCCAAGGAATCTGCCCGCATGGCAGTTGCTATTCTCATCGTGTTGCCTGTTGCCTGCGCATATCCCTTCTTCCAGAGATACTTTATTACCGGCCTTACCATTGGCGCAGTGAAAGGCTAGTTCCGAAATAAGCCAAGCCCAGCTTGGTTTATGATAGATAACCGTACTTTTACTACGGTACATTTCATCATTCAACACTAGGAGGAGTTAAAGTGAAGAACACCCTCAAGTTCGCCTCAACATTATGTATTCTCGCATTAATGCTGTCCCTGCTTGCTGCATGTGGCAACTCGAACTCGAATTCGAAGCCAGCATCCACAGCAACCAATGAAAGCGAGAGTGGTACGACGGCTACTGATGCACCAACCACCAAAGAAATCCCTACATTGGTATGGTGGCTGATCGGCGGACAGGTTCCTGAGAACTTTAGTAAAGCAGTTGAGCAGATGAACGAATACACCGCTGAGAAAATCGGTGTCAAAGTGGATATTAAGGTGGCTAGCTGGGGCGAATGGGATACAAAAATCAACACCATTGTGAATACGGGTGAACCCTTTGATATGATGTTTACCAACAATACAAAGTACAGTAAACAGGTCGCTATGGGAGCGTTCGCTGACATTACAGATCTGGTACAAAGTGAAGCTCCTGAACTTTACAAGTCTATCCCTACCAAAGTATGGGATGGTGTGAAAATTGGTGGAAAATATTTCGCTGTACCGACGTATAAGGATTCTTCATTAACTCAATATTGGGTGTTCGATGACAAGCTTGTACAAAAATATAATATCGATTACCAAAACATTAAAACGATGCAAGATTTAGACAAACCCTTCCATGATATGAAAGCTGGTGAAGGCAAGAGCTTCTACCCGTTGCAGTTGATCCAAGGCGAAGGCTTCCCAGGCATTTTAAACAATTATGATGATATGACTTTAGGGTTCAATCCTATTGGAGTTAACGTGGAGGATGCTTCCCGGAAAGTCGTGTCCGTGTTTGAACAACCGGAAGTGATGACTAACTTAAAGCTGCTGCATCAGTGGTATAAAGATGGTATTGTTAACCCGGATGCACCAACTAAAACTGAAGGCGACAAATACAGAGCGTTCTTCTCCGCACAAGCCTTCCCTGGTGCAGAAGCTGGCTGGCAAATCACCGCAGGGATTGACAAATACGTCATGACGCAAATTTTTGGTCCTTTGTATACAACTAGTACAATTCAAGGCTCGATGAATGTAATCTCGGCAAATTCCAAATACAAAGTGGAAGCTATGAAATATTTGCAATTAGTGAATACAGATCCCAAATTACGAAATATGCTTGCGTTTGGTGAATTAGGCGTCGATTATAAGAGCATTGACGGAGAGAAATCAATCGAGCGTATCAGCGATACCTGGCCTTTAGCAGCATACTCCCAAGGCACCTTCTTCAATCTTGCGGTTACGAAAGGAGCTCCTCTAGACCAGTGGGAACAAGTAAAAAAATTGAACGAGCAAGCAGCATCTTCCAGCATATTGGGATTCGCACTGGATATTGGCGAGTTGCAGACTGAGGTTGCGAACTGCCAAGCAGTATATGATAAATATAGATATGAATTGCTCACAGGCGCTTCTGATCCTGAGAAGGTAATCCCTAAATTGCTGTCTGAGCTGAAAAATGCCGGAATGGACAAAATTATGCAAGTGGCTCAAGAACAAATCAACAATTACTTTAAGTAACCCTTATCGAACGCACATGGTATATCAGCGCTGATATACCATGTGTTTTCCTTTACTCCTCTAAAAAATTTATTTGAACTAAAGGTACGCTTCATATATATTTACAGTGAATTATATGCTCTCTCAACCACAGCAACGAGAGACTTATTCCTCTATATTATGTGTCTGACCTTAGGGGGCATTACAAATGAGGTTTTGGAGGAGTTCTTTTTTTCATATTAAGATATATCGCAATAAATTCTGGGCTTACCTGATTTTTATTGTAACCATCGGGGTAACACTGGGTACTATGACCAGCGCTATACTTGTTAATCAATGGATCGGTAACGCGCGGATTGAAGCTGCGAATGCCTTTTCCCGTATTGAGAACAACTTTCAGAATGATGCCGATCGGATTGAAGCTTACATGCAAAGATTGTATTCCAATCATGATCTGATGAATGACGTCCGTTATTTTATGAGCTCTTCCGTCGAAGGGTATTTGACTAAAAGATTGGAGAATAGCCCTTATTCATCACAAGCACTGCTCTCTTTTCCTGAGGATACTAAAACTTATCTATACAGCTGGGCACAGGGAGATATAACCCAAATCAGCGTTCATACTAAGGATTACGGAAATGTTATTTATTTTAATAGTTTTGGTATTCCTAGCTTCCAGTTTGGCGTTCCAAATACTAACGAAATTTTCGATGAAAGTATACAGAAGGGCTTCGTCTCTCACAAAAAACTAAATCAAAGTGCTACGGAAGCAGGGGAAATCCGCTTTCAGATCAGCAGCAAGCGAATATTCAGTATCGTAAATAATTATCAACTCGGTAATGCGGCTGTAATTAACTCTACCGGGGAGATATTCATTATTGGTAACAATGAATCCATGACTGATGAAATCACCCAACAAGCGGTTGCGAATAATAAAAATCACGGCTTTATCTTAAATAAAGGATATATTCCCATTTTCTTTGTTACCTTTTCATCCACCAAATACAATTATCAATTGGTTAGTACAGTAGACTTGGCTGCACTTATACGTCAGCACAGCACGGTTTTGCTCAATATTTTTATGATCGTCTTTACCGCTATGATCTGTGTACTGCTGCTCGTAGTCTACAATCTTCGTGATGACTCACGATTTCTACACCGTATTATACAGTCAATCAAACGTGCGAAAACTGCCGACTTCACCCCAAATAAGCCTGCACGTTATCGTATGAATGAATATGGTATGATTGCTCGCGAAGTCGACGATATGATACACCAATTAGACAAATATATTCGGAACGAATACTTGCTTAAACTAAAACAGCAGGAAGCAGAAATGAAAGCGCTTCAACATCAAATCAATCCTCATTTTCTTTATAACACCTTAGAAGTCATTCGATCTACTGCATTGGTTCATCAGAATGAGCCTACCGCAGACGCGATTGCAACGCTGGGAGCGTTATATAGAGAAATTGTTAAGAAAGAAAATATCATTTCAATTGGTAGCGAACTAGAACTGTTGCGGAAGTACCTCCAAATAATGGAGTTTAAATATCCTGAGCACTTTTTTTATCAAATGGATGTTGAAGATTCTATTCTAGCTCTCCCTACTGTGAAGTTCTGGATGCAGCCCTTGGCAGAAAATTTCTTTGTCCATGGGTTTAATATCAATAAAGAATTTAATTTATTTATCGTGTCAGGCTGGGAAGATGAGAACTACTATAGGCTGGATTTCATTGACAACGGAGTACGAATCGATGAAGAACGGCTAACTGCTATCAGGCGAACCCTTTCGAGTAATAATGACCAAACCACCAAAAGCATTGGATTATATAATGTCTATGCCCGGTTACAATTTTTCTATCAAGAGGATTTCTCGATTAGCATTGAAAACAATGATGAAGCTGGTGTCAAAATCTCTGTACAGATTTCTAAAAGAGGTGATTAGATATGTACAAACTTTTGATTGTGGATGATGAACCTCAGATTTTGGAAGGTATGAAACGTATTCTGGATTGGGAGCACTACGGATTCAAACAAATCGAAACAAGTGACTCCACTGAAGATGCTGTATTTAAAGCCGTAGATCTAATTCCTGACATTGCTATTATTGATGTGTGTATCGGCAAAAATCTAGGGTATGATGCGATCCAAAAGCTAAATGAAGTGAACCTTCCAACCAAATATATTATTATAAGCGGTTATAGTGACTTTCAATATGCCCAGCAAGCCATTCGTTGCGGAGTGAAGGATTACCTGTTAAAGCCTGTGGACCGAATCAAGCTGCAGGAGGTCATTGAAAAAATAATTATCGAAGATTTACATGGCACGATTAGAGATGTGAATGCGGACTCTATGAGTATTGATCCAGTATTGGGGATTCATTACGATGCCTTATCCAAGCTGGTCAATCGTATATTAATTATGATTAAAACAGAATTCGCTCATAATATTTCGTTAAAATCCGTCGCAGACCGCTTTCAAATGAACAGTACCTATCTTGGACAAATCTTCATTAAAGAAACAAGTATGAAGTTCTCAGAGTATCTAATGAGCTATCGCATGCATCGTGCACAAGAGCTCATCCAAACGACTAATGAGAAAATACACTGGATTGCCCTTTCAGTTGGTTATAACAACCTGAATTATTTTTATACACAATTTCAAAATCATTTTGGTACCTCTCCCTCAAGTTTACGGATGAAAAGTTAAGGCTGGATGTATATTGCAAAGTGATTTAGGGGGCCGTGTCATGAATAGATATAGCTGCTTCATCTGTGGTATTATTCTGCTGTTCATTTCACTGTTAACTGGCTGCAACAAGCAGAATATGAACGCTGCGAGCTTTAATACAGAACCCGTTGTAAATCTGATCTATTATACCATCGGTGATCCTGATAAGGATCTTGCTCTAGTTAATGACAAAATTAACGAGATATTGATGAAAAAAATTGGAATTACGATAACCTATAATAAAATTGGTTGGCAGGAATATGCTGATCGCATGAATACAATGATCTCCTCTGACAGTCCTTTTGATATTGCGTTTGCTCCGGATTATGCTAAATATGCCAAACGTGGGGTATGGCTGAAGTTAGATGACTATTTCATGAATCTAGCCAAAGATATGTACCTCGCTATTGATCCCATATTTTGGAAAGGTGCTAAGATGGATGACGGGTTCATCTACGGCGTCCCCACCAACAAAGAATTGGCTGTACGCGAGAATTGGATGTATCCTGATTCTCTGGTAGAAAAATATAATATTAAAGTTAACCAATATAACACACTGGAATCGCTCGAACCGCTGCTTCGCATGATACAAAAAAATGAACCCGATTATTTGCCCATGGAGCTTGATCGAGACTCACACAATTTTTTTGCGATGTACGGCTACGAATATATAGGGGACAACAGACTCCCATTAATGATCCAATCTCTGGATCCTGCTGCTCCTGTGGTCAATATCTTCGAAACCCGTGAAGCCAAACATATATTGGATACGTTAAGACGTTACTATCAATTAGGGTTCATTAATCAAGACGCCGCTTTGCGAGAACCAGGAAGCTTGAAACATGGTGTAAAGGTATTTTGGGAATCTGGTAGTGGCGGTCCACTCTCTGAGAGCGTCTGGAGTAACGATCTGGGGTATAAAATTGTAACCAATCCAGTAACACCCGAGGTGGCAACTACAGAAGCTGTACGCGGAGGGATGATGGTTGTGAAGGCAAATACGAAGCATCCTGTGGAGAGCATCAAATTTCTAAACCTATTGAATACCGATCCTGACCTGCGTAACTTATTTCAATACGGCATTGAAGGCGTTCATTATACACTGGATCAGAATGGTCAGGTTGTCCTAAGTTCGATAAAAGACAGTCAAGGAAATCCGCTTCCCAAGGCGAACGGTGGCTACACTGGCATACAATACACTCAGGGAAACTGGTTTATCTTAAGTACATTAGGTGGAAGCTACCCTGACCCACTAAACAAGTGGGAACAATTCCGCATCTACAACTCCAAGGTTGTGGAGTCCAAAGTACTGGGCTTTACGCCCGATCTGTCAGAGATAAGCGAGCAAATTGATAACATTGAGATTGTCTGGCGCAAGTATTATCCAAGCCTCATGACAGGCAGTGTCGATGTCGATACCATTCTCCCGAAATTCAACCATGAGCTGTATGAAGCAGGGATTAATAAAGTACGTATGGTGATCCAGAAACAGCTCGATCGTTGGCGGGAATAGGAAGACACCGTAAAGAAATGCCCCTCAAGTGAGACACTTTAGATAAAGTGACCTTCTTGGGGGGCTTTTTATTAACTAGTGACCCATCATCATAGCTGGATCTACCTCTTCGCCACTCTTTGTGACTTGTTGTATCTTCGGCTTGCGAAGGATAAGGGACATAGCAATACCAACACATACGATACAAGCGGTCAGGAAAAATGTATCTCCAAAGCCAGCTACTAAGGCAGTTTGTGGATTACCTGTCTTTCCGATTGTCGCCATGTGAGTATTTGTATGAGAAGTCAGGTAAGCTGTAAGACCTGTTACTGCGAACGATACGACAACCTGTTGCGCTGCTGAAGTCAACGGTGTCACACGGCTAACCAAATGACGTGGAGCTGAGTTTAATACATGTGTATTAAGTGGCATCATCGTTGATCCCATCCCTAACCCCATCACACACACCGACACGATAACCATCCAAATCGGTGTATCCACGTTTACCGTTGATAGTATAAACATCGCGATGGCGATAACACTCAACCCACAGAACGCTAGTGGACGAGCTCCAATTTTATCAAACAACCTGCCACTAATCGGCATCATAAGACCGGCGCACAACGCTTGCGGCATCACGATCCAACCGGTATGAAGTGCGGTATATCCTTTAATATTCTGTAAATACAACGGAATCATCAGCGTAGCGCCAAACAATGCCATCTGTACGATCCAAGTAAGAATAATACCACGTGTGAAATCAGATGATTTAAACACCTTCAGTTCAAGCAAAGGATACTTCTGTCTAAGCTCTACCACTATGAACAATATTAATGCGATACCACCGATTGTTAAGCCTGTAATAGCACCTGTTGAAGACCAATCTGCTCCCCCTTCACTCACACCATAAGCAAGCATAGCGAATGCGATCGGAGCAAGACACATCCCGAGAATATCAAGATGTGTTGACTTCTGCGGTTCAGTCTTCGGTAAGTATTTTTTACCCAAAATGAAGGCCACAATACCAATTGGCAAATTGATAATGAAGATCCAGTGCCAACTCACGTAATCGACAAGATAACCGGATATTACAGGACCAAAAGCTGGCGCCATCAGCATTGGAATTCCAAGAACACCCATAATAGAGCCACGACGTTCAGGCGGAGCTAATTTGAATACCATTGCCATCCCGATCGGTGCAACCATACCTCCGCCTAGACCTTGAATAATACGGAAAATAATCAGTTGTTCAGGTGATTGGGCTAAGCCGCACAGAACAGACCCTAACGTAAACAGCACAATCGTTACAAGGAAAATACGCTTTGATCCAAATTTATCGGTCATCCAACCGGCAAGCGGAATTACTGCGGATAGTGCCAATGTGTAACCCGTTATCGCCCATTGAATTGTCTTTAGATCAGTATTGAAATATTCCACTAATTTAGGAACTGCATTGTTAACAACTGTACTGTCCAGAATAACCATAATCATACCGACGATTATCGCAAGCAGTGGAGGCAGAATAGCTTTCAGAGAGAACGTGTCGCCTTCCTGCGTAAGGGGTTTTGTTGAAGCATTTGATGTCATTGTGATACCTCTTCTTTCTAAGTTTTGACTGAATATTTGTGAAAATAATGCTCGAAAAACAAGTCGATACTCTCCTCAATCGATATAGGGATATCGAGTAACGACGATTGAATGTGATTGTTCGGCTGACATTTAGAAGCAGACACTTTGGTGAACGGTGACATAATGGCAGCAAACATATGCTGTGTCATCAACAATACGGTCTTTGGATCTGTAACACCTGTCACTTCTGTCATGACTGCGCTTAATTTTTCGAACCCTTGTTGTTTCATAAAATGTACATATTCGGCTACCGATTCAAACAGTGGATCATGGCCAAGAATTCGCTTGAGCAAATCAGGATAATCATTAAGAAATGAGGCGTACTTCAAAATAAATTGTTTCAGCCGTTCGATAGGCGGATATTCCACAACATCAAATATGTCAAACGCCGAGCGGAATGTTTCCAGGACTGTCTTCATCGCTTCATGCATAAGCTTGTCTTTCGACCCGAAATAATAATTAATTAGCGCCACATTGGTGCCAGCTTCACTAGCAATCATCCGAATAGTGACACTATCAATCCCTTCGGACTTAATCAAATGCAGCGTTGCGTCTAAAATCTTCTCCTTCGTCATAGAACTCTCCTCATCTCGACATACAATTAAACAGCGTTTAAAACAATGATTAATATACCTCGAAAACTAAATCTGCGTCAATGGAAATTTCAGAAAGTAATATACACAGTTTTCAACAAAGACTGACTCATGCGATGAAGTGCTTAATTTTGGAGAACAAAAATAACCGGTCGAGAATGTATCTCGCCGGTTTATTGTGTTTGTTGTTATGTCAATGTTAACCATTCGTTCGATCCTTTAATACCGATTGTAATGACTCAATTGCCTTGTTCATTAAGTAGGGCTCCGTTATCCATCGTCTAGGATGTGATAAACGTCCTTTATTATCAACGGCGCATACTCGTTGATGTATTATTTGTTCTGACCAATCCATAATCTGCTTCATCTTTTCGTCAAATACTTTGTTTACAAATCCCATAATAACAAAACTCGATCTGTTGCACTCATCCAGAAATGCCTCTCGAGAATGAGTTATAGAATCCTCCAGCAAGTATAGTCTCTCAGGGGCTAGGACTTTCTTAGCTCGATCATGACATTCTTCTGCCTTCCCACCTTTAGATTGACGGACATTCGAAAGATTGTACACACGCAATATCCCATTCGGTTCAGAAAATCCTTCGTACCCGCTCCTTATTGCTTTTATAATATTACGCATGGTTAAGTCAGGAGTATTAACGGCTTTAAATTCATCTTCTGAACTTTCTCCATTTTTAAATGCCTTCCATCCTGGACTTTTATTAAATTCAAAACTGCCTGGATTAGTCATAACTACCATACCAAGCTGTTCCTTAGAGTCCCCAAATTGAATTTCTGTAGAATGACGTATTAATAAGACTTCATTACCATTAAATACTCGAATCATAGAAGCCGTAACACGTTCCGGATATTTTAATGTCATATCGCAACCACCTTTCACTACTCGTGCGCCATAACCATTCTATTCTTCTATCGAATTAATAATTCTCCACGATAATTAATATGATGGTATTTTGATAACTGCAAGCTACTTACGAATCACCTTGAGAAAATCATAAAGATATATAACGGATTCTCCCTCCCGTCATATTGCCCCTCCCCTACCCATATACATAATATGAACTACATTGATCGACCCATCTATTTGAAGCCAAACCCCATTTCGTGAGGGTTTATTCAGGTTGGATCTACAGAATTATAGGAGGGAGCACAGAATCATGCCAAGCGAAGAAATTAATGCGCTGGAGCGGGCGATTGCTGAAATTACGGAAATAGCTACTGGCTTTGGCTTGGATTTTTATCCTATGCGCTATGAGATATGCCCTGCCGATATTATTTATACATTCGGTGCTTATGGAATGCCGACTCGATTTGGTCACTGGAGCTTCGGAAAGACGTTTCACAAAATGAAATCCCAATACGATTTCGGGCTGAGTAAAATATATGAGCTCGTCATTAACTCCAACCCTTGTTATGCCTTCTTGCTCGACGGGAACTCGCTGATTCAGAATAAGTTGATCGTCGCACACGTGCTGGCACACTGTGATTTTTTCAAAAATAATATGCGTTTCTCCATGTCCAACCGGGATATGGTCGAGAGCATGTCGGCTACAGCGGATCGGATCGCCGGCTATTCAGTAACCTACGGTACCGATGCAGTGGAGCGCTTCATCGATTCCGTGCTGGCCATTCAAGAGCATATAGATCCCAGCCTGATTCAGCCGCGCAAGCTAGGTAAGACCCATCTGCTGGAAGCCAAAATGAGAGAACTCAAAGACGCCCCTCCGGGAGGCTCCAAACCAGCTAATCCGTACGACGAGTTATGGAATCTAGACAAGAGCAATTCTGGACCACAGGAAGCAGCATCCGGAAATCGTGCGTTCCCACCTGAGCCGGAAAAAGATATTGTCTGGTTCATCCAGCAATATTCCACCGTCTTGGAGGATTGGCAGCGCGACATTATGACGATGCTTCATGATGAAATGCTCTACTTCTGGCCACAGATGGAGACGAAGATCATGAACGAAGGCTGGGCTTCCTACTGGCATCAGCGTATCGTCCGCGAACTGGATCTAACCGTTGAAGAAACCGTAGAATACGCTAAACTGAATTCCTCCGTTGTACAGCCCTCACGGCAAAGCCTGAATCCGTACTACCTGGGTTTGAAAATCTTTGAAGACATCGAACGCCGCTGGGACCGCGAGAAAATATTTGAGGTACGCGAGTTGGAATCTGATACCTCCTTTATCCGAAGCTATCTTTCCAAAGAACTGGTGAACGACCTCGATCTTTATGTTTTTGAGAAAAAAGGGCCAGAATGGAAAATCACCGACAAAGCATGGGAAAATGTACGGGATCAACTGGTTCTTGCCCGCGTCAATGGCGGGTCACCTTACTTGGTCATAGAGGATGCCGACTTCGAGAAGAATGGCGAGTTATTTATCACCCACCGCTATGAAAGTATCGAGCTGGATCTGAAGTATTTGGAGCGCACGCTCCCGCATATCTATTCGTTATGGGGACGGACCGTTCATCTACAGACCGTCGTGGAGGACAAAAAGGCGCGGTTCTCGTATGATGGCAAGAAGGTACAGCGGAAGTTTATTTAAAAGAGGAATAAGTGAATAGTGCTCTATTGCTTGAAAAATAAAGCGGCAGGACTGGACGCGTAGTACGTCCCTGGTCTGCCGCTCTTTATTTGGTCTGTTGATTATTCGGATTCATTTAACATCTTTGAAAAATATTTCGGAGCCTCAGTAAATCCTTGACGGGCATAAAATCTATGCGCATCAGTTCTTCTAGAGTGACAATGAACTTGAATTCGGTCACAGTTTCTTTTTCTAGCTAAATCAGTGCAATATTCCTCAAGCATCCGTCCAATGCCCTTACTCCTAATGGCATTGCTTACCACAAGATAGCTTATAATTGCAGTATCCCCTGTGAGCCCTAATTGAGGTATGTAATGCATGGAAATGCAGGCACTTCTCTAATCATCTGTTTACTCCCCTAGATTATCAAGTTACACGTCTATTTAATCTATTAGACTACGGGAGGGGATAAACGTCAATCCTGTCCTAATCAATTCATTTTCAGCTAAATAAATGAGAAAGCCCGCAGCGTGTAACCCGCTGCGGACCTTCTACGTCGACACCCCGTATCGACCGAATAATTGAACTTTGCAAATGCTGCTGAGGTAAAAGTAACGTAGGGGAAGTTTGGAACTGTAGGAGCGTAGCCTTCGCCTTTGTTTCTGGATTTAATCCGCTAAGGAATAATCAATAAATCCAGAGACAACAGCGACCGAAAGTCCAAACATTCCCTGAAGTTACGATCATCACCGAGCAGCATTTGCCCTTACACATGATTAGGTCGATTTTTTCACAGGAACATAAATCTCCATCACCGTATCCGGCCGCGAGTGGCAGCGTTCGTCATAGAATTCGAAATCCAGCTTACTATCATCATAGACGTAGCCGCTGTCCTTAAACCATTCTTCGAAGATATACTTCCAAGTGCTTTTTATAACCTGTGCAAACTGTATTTGCTCTGTATCCGTTGAAGTATCCACTGGCGGGGTTGTGAACACGGCATACTCAGCTTCCGGTACATCCATCGTCAGCATATCCTCTTCCACCTTGGAGTAGTCCTCTACAATAACACCTAGAAGATAGGTGGCATTGCCATTATCCGAAGAAGGAATACACAAACCGACCTCTCCGTGTTTAGGTGGGTTTAGTATTTTATACATTTTGGACTCCAGATTTTCACCTTCATAATGGCTCCAAAAAGAAGCAATATCCTTGGTGTACATACTTCCCGCAACATTGGTTTGAATCCCATAACCAGCGACCTTAAAAGCAGGCTTGCGAACAATAACAGGGTTCATTATAAAACCTCCGATTTCGAATAGTGTTGTTCCTTTAGTAAATCCGTCCATCCGTGCGGCATATTGTGTCGGGCTATAGCCAAAAACCTTACGAAAGGCCTTAGTAAATCCGCTTTGTGTCTCAAAACCATAGTCCAGCGCGATATCAATGATCCTTTTACCGGCAAATAATTCAATCGACGCTAAAGATAACTTCCGGCTCCGCACATATTCCATCACGGACATTTCCTTGCATAAGCTGAACACTCGGCAAAAATGATACACCGAATATCCGACCTCAGCGGCTATTTCTTCTACTGTAATATTTTCTTTGATATGAGCTTCAATATATTCAACACATTTCTCTATATCTTTACTGTAATTCAAGTGCAGCACCAACCTTCCCCCGTACGGTGATTTCATTATATCAACTGCAAGCGTGGAGGATTGTTCCTGTTTTGCTGAGCTGTGTTCACCCCCTATTCATTCTCTTTAATAAGCGCAAAAAAAAGGGATGAAGCGGCCTGATTAAGCCACTCCATCCCTTTTTCATTATTAAAGTAGCTTTAGTAATCGATACTATAGAACTGCGGCTTGAGAACGTGTGGTATGCATTTGAGGTGATACTTGACTTTCACCTGTTCCTGTCATCAGACCTGAACCTAGATCAACAGCCAAGGACTCCTCCACGTTAGGCAGTGGAACGACAGCATTCGATGGGAGCAGAGACACCTGATCGAGATAACCAATCCAAGAATGGGTCGGACTATCTTCATTACACCATATCAAGCGCAGATCCTGTAATCCATGATCTTCATTTGATGGGGTGAACTGAATTTCATACTTATTCGGTTCAGTTCCGATATCAGTTTCCCCTGTGTAGCTGAGGAACCGTGCAGCTGATGCGTCGTCTTATCATCTAACCCATCCTCCTTATTTCACCAAAAATAAATCCGCCCTTATTACCGAAATTCCATAATACTTATAATGGTCATCAACCTCAAAGCCTTCATGCTTCAGCACCTCACAGGCTAGTTCAGCTACGTAGCCCTCCTTCCCTTTGCTTCAAAGATAGTGGATATTCAACATCAAGTGTAGCGAATGAATTAAAAGCTCGCGTGTGAAAATAGAGTGTACTTAGTAGGGAAAAGTGAAGTAAATAATAGAAATGAATCTCAACGCTCAATGGTAGACGATCGATTTCATTTCGACAGACAACAAAAAAGCAACCCTGCTCTCTATTGAGAACACGGTTGCTTTGATTCAACTGAATAATGTATGCAATTTTCGCTATCGATTCACCTAACCTAAATACGTTAATAATCTGCTGATCATGACTGCAGCTTCCGCACGAGTCAGATTACTCTTCGGATTGAGTTTATGATCAGGGGTCCCTTGGATTAGACCTAATTCGATGCAAGTAGCCAATGCCTGCTTAGACCATATCCCTGCCTGATCCGCATCTATATACGTAGCTAGTACAGCTTGCGTAGCATCTGATATTTTAGGAGATTTCCCCTTCAATTCAAGTACTCTTGCCATAATAACTGCCATTTCCTGACGGCTTAGAGGTTTCGTCGGATCAAACAAATTACCTTCATACCCTTTAATCAACCCAGCATCTGCCGTAGCAATAACACTATCGCTGTACCATTTATCTTGCGGCACATCCTTAAATGATGTTGACCCTTTTACTTCAAGACCTAGAGCTCGTGCCAGGATCGCTGCGATTTCAGAACGATTAATCGTCTTGTCCGGAGCAAAATTCTGATCTGTGACACCCCTCAAGATACCTTTACTCACCAAAGCCTGAATATCCTTATTTGCCCAGTGACCCACGGTATCAACAAAGAATTTAGGTTTAATTCCAGATCCTTGATCTGAGCCGGTTCCTGGATTTGGAGTTGCCTCCGGTTTCGCACCTGAACTTGGATTAGAACTTGGGTTAGAAACATTGCTAGGATCTGTCTCTGATTGATTACTATCCTTTGCTTTGACCGTTACAATCGCTATTGCTTTCATATCAGTCCCAGCAACCGTGCCTTTTACTTGGAAGCTCCCCGCTTGTGCATAACTCGAAGAATGAATCTCATCCCATACAACCGACGTTTTCTGTATCGTATGATTGCTCAGGGTCACAGTTACTTCCGCAGGCAGTTTCGGCGCGGAGCCAACTTCTGTTTCAATCTTTACACCCTCTATAGCTACAATGCTAAGAGCGAATTCAAGACTTTTTATCGCATTTTCAAGCTCTACTCGCATTTCATCTAGTGAAGTAATCGTAGCGCTAGGATCCTTCAGAATCTTCTCCGCTTTATCCAGAGCAGCCGCAACGATTGCCCAGGTTTCAGATGAATAATCTGAACTCTTTAATGCTGCTGCATCGGTAATCGTTTGTTGAAGAAGATCTTTAGAGATGTCTAGATTACTTCCCTTAATATAAAAATCATCTAGAATAAAAGCAAAATCAGATGTAGCTTTTCCCGAACCTTTGGTAATCATTTTGAAAATCACTTGATAATCATCCTGATTACCGGTTGTAAAGCTTTGCTTGAATGTGATATAACCGCCATTTTCTCCAGCTTTATTGCCTGGATTGGTTAAATTACCTAGCGTTTCCTTTAATACAATCTCTTTTGAAGAACGTGATTGTACCGACACTTCATAACCAACATTCGTTTCTGAAGTATAGATAAATCCTAACTCATATTCTTTATTTGGCTTCAATTTCACGCTAGATTCGTTTGTTTTAATGAGTTTACCCACATCTGTTTCATTCATTTTTAGCGAGTTCTCACCATTCAGAACCCAAGTCATCACAGGACCAACTTTGTTCTCAGCGGCCTGAACGATAGGATTGTTATCGTGTGGATTACTTTGGTCAGTTGCAATATGAATTTGTCTAGACCCACCACCATACTCAAATGGACCCCAACCTTCATACACATTCTCGAAATCCTCATACACAACATAATTTTTATTCGTAGGATCCTTCTCCACTGACGTATGCTTCCAAATACGAACATCATCAAATTGTACAGTACCAACTCCTGAATCAGCTAGCAACTTCACTGTTGCAGTAGTAACACCTTCAGGAACCTTAAATTCAACATTGATTCTCTGCCATGTTGTATCGACATACTTGAAGGATGAGTTATGGATACCGTCCTGCCCTGTCACATGATTAGAATAGGTTTTACCGTTAATTGTAACCTGCAGAGAAGATTTTCTTCCTTTCTCCGTCTGAGTCCACACCCCGACAGTATAATCCTCACCAGGCTGTAGTCCATTAATTTCCTGAGACAAGATACCCGCTTTGTTTCCAACCTCAGCGTATTTATTCCAATTCGATTTGTTCATTTCTTTGCTGGTATCGTATTCGCGATCACCTTGCACTGTCTTGATTGTAATATTACTTAGATCATCAGCTGTCCAGGAACCTGGAACATTCAATTGCTCAGAATTAAAGGCGAAATCCTTAATAAGACTGCCTTCACCCCAATTTGTTGCAGCAGGGACCAATACTAGAGCATCCGCTGATGTAGGATAAAGCACATAAGGTGTATTTTTCTTAGCCTTATTTATCGTGAGAGATCCATCATGAGCAACAACTGTATCGACTAACACTTTGCCTTGTTGTGTCAGCTCATACATATTGAATTGGCTCACATCTTTAAATTCATCCGTCAACTGCCAAGTTGTCGCGTTGCCTGTTGTATTCCAGTGATATAGTCTTGCACCTTCGTTTAAACCCAAGATCTTATTGGTCTTCATATCCCAAACCCAAGGAATTAACGAATTCGCTTCACCAGTATGACGCTCTGATTCGTCTGTTGTCGTCCCCGTATCTTTCCAAGAAGATATGAGCTTGCCATTTTTAGATAACTCAATCATATTCGTTAATTTATTTCTCTTAGAGATCACTTCGTTATCAAACGTAATTTGATCCTCTTCATATTTCATAACACCAAAATGTTGCATGAACTTCGTAGGTAATACTTCGTTAAAGAATACAGTTACACCTTGCTGTACATCCGGTTTGGAATCTCCCCACGTGGTCACACCTGGTATTTTTTGTCCTTTGAATAAGGCATTTCCAACGAAAATATCTAGATTATTCTTCACTATTCTTGATAGAATGCTAGAATTCCCCTTATTCGGATATCCTAAATCTGGACCCCAGTGAACAAAATCCACACCGGGCTCTAATGGGCCGGCAAATTCCGTTCCTACTTTTAGTCCAAGATTATTAGCGTATTGCAGCAATTTATAGGCATTGTAATCATTGCCTGTATACACATCAATATAGAAGAAGTCTAATGTAGGATCATTCGGGCTCAAAGAATCCTTCGTCAGATTAAATAAGCTTTTGAACCGTGACTCTAGATTCCCACTCAAGACATCCTTCGTCTGATCAACATAATAAGACGTATCAATCCAATCCCAGCCTCCAGAGAGCTTATCTACTGTTGGCCCTTTTGATGATGCACCATTTAAGTTGGAATAATTCAGCTCGTTAGCATCAAGTTGATACTCTGTTGCATTGAGATGAACACCCACATTAAGATTATACTTATCTCCCTCATTGATGAGATAGTTTAATTCATCCAATCCACCCTGCCTCACACCAATATTAGAATAGGATGGAATATCATCATCATGACCCTCTGCTTGATACCCCTTATGAAGAATCATTTGCCCAAAGCCATCTGTATAGTTGTACAGAATTTTACCTGTATCCAACGAATTCAAGAAAGGATCATTTGCCTGGCTAGCAAAATTGAATGCGATGTACATCATATTGTTCTGCATATCTCGAGCACCAAATGGCTCCTTATAAATATGCGTCCGATAAGCAACAGCTGCATCCTGCCAATCTGTTTTACTGTCATTATTCTGATCATTCGTCACAACTACCTCATACCAAGGCAGCTCTTCCGTTTCATTACTTTGAAGATGGCGATACGTCCAAGTACCCGGCTTCACTGTCACTTTATTGACAAGTGGTTTCTTTTCCGTGGTCACAATCATTTTATTGCCACCGCTGATTACATTGTCTTCGATCGATGCTCCTAAGCCATTTCCGCTCAACATAGCCATCGTAACGCCTGAAGCGCTGCTCTGTTTCATGAGGTTCATATTATCGACGAGTTCTTCTGTTAATCCATGCCATGCTCCATCCGATTTACTCCATGCATACGTTGCGTTTTCCATAGCACTATTCACATGGATTAGAGAATTGTTAATTTGTATCGAACGGACAACAAACCCATCCGATTTTTCAGTTATTTTGTCAATTTCAAAACGTACGACATGATTCGCTTTCGCCTCAATATGTGCTTCGATGACAACACCAATCTCGTCAATCATCATTGTATACTGATACTTACTATCGCTCACTTTATTAGATATGGTGCGAGGCACATAATCCATATTGTTGATCTTCAGACTATTCGTTTGCTCCTCGCTAGCCTGTAGTTTGCGTTCATCCACTTGATATTCAACAATACCCGGGAAATCTTTATATACTGTAACATTTAAACCATCTTTAGTGATCGTATCTGTCTCTGAGGCAACCTGAAGCTTAGGTAGTGACTCTAGCTCTACCATCTTTACATTGCTCACCGTCATCTTCTTACTTCCATACCAAGATCGAAGTCCAAGCCAACCTGGCTGCATAGTCATTTCTTCTTCAGATACCGATCCCATATCCGTTGTCACGCCATCGGGGTCCGTAATCTTGAAGCTTATGGTTGTTCCTACTAAACGAAGTTCTATATGATAAAGTGTATCGGCTAGCATCTCATATGAGTTTGAGAAAGTAGCCTCGTTTCCATTTGCAAACAATTTCCAAACGCCGTTAATGTCATGATTAACCGATACATATGCATTATCCGTGGATCCTCTTAATATAAATCCATATCGCCCACCAGTTGCTCCAGCATCTACATTTGTTTTGTAATCAAAAGTAACTTTCTGATCCATCAATTTAGGGCTATCCTTATCCACGGCTAGTGCTACACCTGGCATGTTCAATTGAATTTGACCATCTCCGTTACTCTCTACCACCGGATTACTACTATCCAGTGAGCCCCAATTCTGTGCCGAATAATTTGGTTGGTATACTCTGATTTCTTCTGCGGTTATTGCATCTACATTCACCTTAATTGCAGCATCAGTTGTGTTATATAAGCCAAATGCTCCTGGGGAATATGCAGATACTGGTACATTACCGACCAATACTCCATTTATATATAGGCTTAATTCCTTCTCAATGACCTGCACACGTAAAATATAATCTTTGCTTATTGCAATGGCATCAGTATTGCCAATGGCAGCTTCGCTACCTTCCAACTGATATTTCCATTTTCCCGCGCTCTCTTGATATATGGTGATATTGCCCAGTTTAACACCAACTTCACCGTCACTCTTCATTTTTACTTGATAGATTCCATTAGATACTGCTGTTATATCTCTATTAAAAGCAGTTGCTCCAGCATCAATAGTCCCTGTCAAATATCCATCTATAACTTGCGGTGCCGCATGATACCCATCCCAATTAAGCTGAGAATTACCTTCATAATATTCCTCGTAAATCATTTTGTCCGTTTGTGTAGAAGTATTCATATCCATAAACTCTTCGGTAAAAAGAATATTATCGATATATATGGTATCCTGAGCAACAACCCCAAAACGTCCTTCTCCGAATTGCTGTCCTGCCGGTAAGCTTGCATACAATTCAGCCCCGTTAATGCTTAGGGTTACAGAGGAGTCGGAATATTGTAAACCCACTTTATTCCAGACGAAAGGTTTAGGATTTGAACTACTAGTACTAGTACCAGATGCAACAAAATCAATGATGGTGTTACCCTTTTTCAAAATCCATTTCGCACCATCAAATGTAATTAGAGCATTGTTACCAATAGCAAATCCGATATTAGTATTCGTAGGTTTCACACTAGCCATATAAGTCGCGCTCTGTAGGAGCGGAGCATCAGTATTCCATGTTTCACCGTTCAGACCAGATAACTTTAGAATTCGGTTGCTGCCTTCTGTAATAATGGTAGACGTTGCACCGTTACTCCAGTCGCCTGTTATACTGTCTTGAAAATCATTACTATACTGAATAATTTGTTTGGGTTTTATGATCTGATTTGTATAGTGTATATTATCTATCTGCAATTCTACCGTACTTCGAATTCGAAGACCGAAGTACCCAGCTACTTCTGAGAATTGCGCAAAAGTAATATCACCGATCTCCTTTTTATTCAAAAATACCGTGATTGTTTTCCCTTTAAAATTGAACATGAGATTATTCCATCTGCCTTGGATCGGGTAAGGAATATTTAATTTACTTCCCCAACCCGAGTTAGACTCTGGTATCCAGATGCTTGGGTCAACCCCAATCTCATTGAATATGCTCGCCGTTTCATTCATTCTAAAACCAAACGCAAAGCCTTGACCGCTACTTAGTTTTGCTGGATTAATCAGCTTGAAATCTAACGAGAGTGTACCCTCTTGAATTTGTGGGGAATCTAGATCTACACCTCGTTCTTTTGATCCTTTTTTCAGAGAAAGAACTTTATTACCCGTAAGATCGGTCACTACTTGAGCATTTAAACCTGACCAATGAGGTATATAATTAGGATCTTCATAGTCTTGTACATAATCAATGACATTTGAAGGTTTATCCTTCACACCTACACCTGCAATACGTAACTCTTTAATAGAGACATTTCCTGTTGCAAAACGTTTATATAGACCTACCTGACCAATCCCTGTCGACTGATTCAATAAATCCGTATCCTTATTGTAGTATGTCACTCCGTCTACTATAACCACGAGCTTCGTACCATGAAAGCCGATTTGTATTCGATAATCTATATCTGTTTTCAGTTCAGGACCCTCGAATACTTCCCAATTCCCTGAACCATCCGGACTTTGAATTACCCAATCTGTATTGGCATCGTAACGGATAGACACCCCTTGATTCGTATCATTTGATCCTATAACAAAACCAACATTACTTGAAACTGAACTTGTATAGCGCATCGTTGTATCAATAATTCCGGCAGATAGCCATGGAGCTTTATCCCATGTTGCAATGGCTCCACCGCCATCCACTTTAGTTATCGCAATGGTTAGTCCATTATTTACAGAAGTTGTTCCTGCTCCTTTAACGAACGTCATTGGTTCCGGTTCCATTGACTGATAATTATTCGTATACGATACTGCCCCTTGACCCTCAGGAACATTTAATTTGATGTCATTTAAGAAGTCCTCTATGTTCGCCTCTTCAATTGTACCCTCTTGTGTATCCGTTACCGTAATAGTCGCTTCTGCTTTGACATCCGAGGCTTTAACATTACCCTCTACGTTAAAAGTGCCCACCTTCGCATAACTTAAAGGATCAATTTCATCCCAGCTAACCATTACTTCGCCGATGGAATCATCGTTGTAAACTGCTTGTACTACCGAAGGGAGTTCTGGTGGTTCACCAACGGAAGTTTGAACATTTGTTGGAGAAATACGTTTAATTACTTGTTCGTGAACTGCACTTAACGAATCACCAATTTCTCCTTCAGCAGCATAAGACGTACTTCTTGGATATATGATTGATTGACTTGTAGCCATTAAAAAAATCATCATCCAAATCATGAATCGATAAATCTTTTTCCCAACCTTTTTTCGCATCGTACCTTTCCCCCTTATAATAGTCTATTGGATATAAATTAAAACGCTTTCAAATACATTTTTGATTTTAACAATTTTATTCGATTTATACTTTCAAAATATAACCAATATTGAAAAATCCGTTTGAAATACAGAACTAAAAATCAATTATTATTCTACCCATACGCCCCACATTAGTTCTGGAATGTTAATAGTTTCAATGATACACTGAGTGATAATAAGTGGTGAATTTTGACACAAATGTCTGAATACTATCAGGGGCGATTATTATGAACCGAGTTGTTGATCTCTTATATCATGAGTCTGATCAGGAATTAATCTATAATGCATTAGAGCGCACCTTGAAACCAGGTTATTTTTTTGGACCTCATTGCCATGAGAATCTGGAAATCTGTTTAATGAAAGAAGGAGAATGTGACATCATTATTAATGGTGAGAGGATTACCGTTCATAAAGGTGAAATAATGGTCATCTTCCCTCATATGATTCACTCTTTTCATGTAAAATCAGATCAAGAAGCCGTCTTCCTACAAGTTCACTTTTCTCCGGAAAACTTTATTGCAGCAGACCCCAAAGTAAATGAATATATCAGATTTTTACATTATATGTCAGATAGACATATAGCCTATACCTTCCATCCATATACGAAACAGATTCTTTCATGTGTGGATCGTATTTGCGAAGAAGTAAATACTGAAGTAAATATGTACCACAAGTCGCTAGCAAATATTTATATCTACGAATTACTGTTTCTATTATCTCGCGAGATTGAAAAAAGTGTTCGTAAAGTATTCAGAATAAATAATCCCATAGCAATTCGAGCTATCCATTTCATTAGACAAAATGTAGAAAACAATATCACACTAGACGATATCGCTAGCAACTGTAATATAACTACCCGATACCTATCGAAAATTTTCAAACAATACGTGAATATATCGGTGAACGATTATCTTTGTATCACAAAAATTGATAAAGCCATGAATTACATATGTAATACAGAACTCTCCATCACAGAAATATCCTCAAAACTCCAATTTTCTAGTGCACAATACTTCTCAACCGTATTTAAAAAATACAGCGGCGTTACTCCAAAGGAATATAAAAATCTTCGTACGAAGGATATATAGTTAATAATTGTATCTATATAACAAAAAAAATGAGCTTGCTCCGTCATAATCGACTTCGAGCATAGCTCATTTTCATTGTATATCTCTTATACTTACTACCCTATGTTCATCCTGATGCTTACCGATTCAGCAAGCTTCCCACATACTTCAGCAGCTCATTGGCACAAATTGGGCAATAATGGTGCCCGTCAATAAGTCTGGCGCATACCTCGTTGATCCGCTTGAGCTGGCTTTCATCCGGCGTTTTGGACGAGGTGGTGATTTTGACAATATCCTTGAGATCTGTGAATAGCTTCTTCTCAATCGCTTCCCGCAGGCGGTCGTGGTTGTTGTACTCAAATTTCTTCCCTTTGCGTGAATACGCGGAAATCCGGATCAGGATCTCTTCCCGGAACGCTTTTTTCGCATTCTCAGAGATACCGATTTGTTCTTCAATCGAACGCATTAACCGCTCATCCGGCTCCATTTCCTCATCCGTAAGCGGATCGCGGATTTTGGACCAATTGCAGAAGGCTTCGATATTATCGAGATAATTCTCAAATAATGTCTTAGCAGATTCCTCAAAGGAGTAGACGAAGGCCTTTTGCACTTCGCTTTTTGCCAAAATATCATATTCTTTGCGGGCAATGGAGATGAAGTTCAAATAACGCTCCCGCTCCTCTTTAGTAATCGATGGATGCTGATCCAGGCCGTCTTTAATTGCCCGCAGCACATCCAGTGCGTTCATGCACTGCAGATCACCTTTGATCAAAGCGCTGGAAATCCGGTTGATAACATACCGCGGATCAATTCCGGACATACCTTCATCTAAATACTCCGTTTGCATTTCCTTGAGATCTGCTTCTTTGTAGCCCTCGACCTCTTCACCATCATACATGCGGAGCTTTTTGATCAGATCCATGCCTTGTTTTTTGCTTTCTTTCAAACGGGTCAGGATCGAGAAAATCGCAGCGGCACGCAGCGCATGCGGTGCAATATGCACATGATTCATATCACTCTGAGCGATCAGCTTCGCGTAGATTTTTTCCTCTTCCGATACCCTGAGGTTATACGGAACAGGCATAACAATCATACGGGACTGGAGCGCTTCATTCTTTTTATTTGAAATAAATGACTTATACTCGGTTTCATTGGTATGAGCGATGATCATTTCGTTGATTGATGGATGATTAAGTTAAAAGTAAACGGTCTTCTTTAGACATCAGAAAAGGTTTTTGCTGACTGTAGGTTCTCGTGTAGTTTAGGACAACTTGTAATAATTCTTCTAATACTTCCCTCTGCTATAAACATACTTATGTTGTAGAGGTGAAGCCGATGTGGGAGAGCGTACAAAAGTTTCAAACCGAACTAGGCGAAATTGAAATTTATAAACCAGTGACACCCTCTACTAAAAGGGAACAAGACGATTTTTATGTTTTTCTGGCAAACCTATTATATATAGATTATTTAGAACAGTTACTTGATCAGCAATATTGAATCTATTACTGTCATTTTATTTATATGGTTAATATTATAAGCGTCAAATCTCCCCATTCAAGGAGGTTTGCCTCATTCCCAGTGCTCTAAATGGATGGTGATATCAAGCAACAACGCCTACTAATAAAAAAGAATATAAAAAAGATCGTCCAGGGTCCTATAAGATCAGCTGGACGATCTTTTTGTGCAGGTATACAACATTCAATAAAACAAAAGTCTGCTATTCTCTGAATGAAACTCCTCTAGGTTACGCTGTTCTATCTTCGTGCCTTCCCGCTACAATTCTCTGAGAAGTTAGGAAGCATTTCTGATGAATCATCCATCAAGCATCCCCTCAATAAACAGAAGCAGACGCCTATAGCAATCTGCTCCTGTTATATAAATGAAGGATTAAACTAATAAATTATTCCAATATTTTGGTGGCGACGATCGCAAGGTCCGTAATGTCAATCTTCAGGTCACCGTTCAGATCAGCGATCTTGGCCTTCGCCCAATCAGGGCTGGTGGCGTTCTTGCCGTAATGGTAAGCGACGATTGCAAGGTCACCTACACTGATAATTCCGTCGTTGTTTAGATCTGCGGATCCCTCCTTAATTATTGCTGCCTTGAAGGTATCCACCGCACGGAGCAGATCATTTACGGCTCCATCAACTTGAGACTGTGTCGCACTCGAGTTGTCTTTAACCGCTTTGGCCGCGTTAATCGCAATGCCGAACGCATCTTTGACCGCTTGCGGATATTGGCCAGGCAGAGTACCCACGACTGCGGCGCTAAACAAGTTCTGCGCATTCGTAATCGCTGCGTTCAGCGCGGTCTTGTCTACGCCTACATCGATGCTCCCTACAGAAATGACCTTATGGTCCAATGCCGCCTGGATCACGGCTCCCTCGGACGTTCCTAATTCCGCCCGGCTCACGGCTATCGTCCCGCTCGTGTTCTGAACACCTGATTTCACCTTGAAGGTCAGATCCAGAACCGGCTTACTCGCTCCCGAAACACCTCCGATACTGGCAGTAATCAGTCGAAGTTCCCCGGTAGTGTCCTTATCCTCTTTCACAACCTGGATGTTGTTGTTAGCTCCCGCCGCAAGCATATAGTCAAATACTTTGGCATCATAGGTTAGAGTGATGTCCTGGGCATAAACACTTTGGGTAACGCTGTTTAGATTAACCCCCACTTTAAAGCTGCTGCCAGCCTTCACACTACTGTCTACTGTAAGTGTAGCTGTTACTACTTCTTTTGCTTGCTTATTGATGCTAACGGTATAAGCTTTTTCTGTTACCCCATCTTCAGCTACCACTCTAACGTTCAAAGTAGTCATATCGGTTGGTAAAGATACTTTTCTTTTCGCAGTATCGTCAATTAATACACCATTAACATATACCAAAGCATTCGCGTTTTCAGGAGTGAAATTGACTAATGACTCTGTAGCATTTTTTGGAACAGAAATGGAATAGTGATTATTAGTCAATGCTGCTGGCGTTCCATCCGCTGTGACACTCTGAAGGTTCGTGCTTTTGTTATAGTCTTTCAAAATGGAAACCGTTCCGAATAATCTGCCTACGTAGCTCGAACCTCTATTGGCAAACTTCACGGTTACTTTTGTTTTTCCTGCTAACAAATTTGCCGGGATTTGATATCTTACATCATAAAATTGATCAGGGGCTTTTGCTTCTATGGTTTCTTCCTTAATAAGAATACCGTCCACATAAACGTTAAAGGTTCTTCCTTTATCACCGCTATAGTATCTGGTAGATATATAATTAGTAACAGAAGGATCGACTGCCATATCATAACTAAGCCAGGCGGCTCCTGATGACCCGCTCCAAGCCTGTCGGTACTGTTCCCCTCCGAAGGAACCTCCTCCTGTATTTCCTTGCAGATTATGTGCCAATTCGTGCTGATCATTCGTAATTTGAACTTCATCGATTTTAGCGATTGCCTTTTTAGCCGCCGTCTTTTTATTCAAAATATTTTTCTGGAAGGTCTGTGAATCCAATGCGGATAAATAGAAATAAATCCCGTATCTTTCCTTGTATAAAGTATAAAAAGGCGTAAATTTCAAGTGATTATCTTCATCTGTATTCCGCAAGGTAAATTCCAGTTTTCCTTCCGTCTTAACCAAATTGTTGTTAATATCACGGACCCAATCATTAACATTACCATCCTTAATAAGGATGTAATCCTTGAAGGTCACGCCCGAAGGCAAATTGGCTTTTTGTGAAGCAAGATGTGGAATGGCGACCATTTGCTCTGTCCCAAGGCTAGCACTTAGAACAAGTGGACCATAAGTAAATGCTGCCGCTTCAGGATTATCTTGAAGCGTTGATACTTGGACTTTTAAAGGGAATGTCAGTTCAACGATATCCCCTGTCTTCCATACCCGATGGATATCAATATATCCTTCAGCTGCTTCCCCATTAAATGTTGTTCCGTTTATCGCTACAGCAACCTTATCACCTCTTGCAACCCACTCAGGAGATCTGAATTTAATCGTAATATCCTCGGAAGGTGCCGCATTAATTGTAAACGTTGCCTTATCGCTTTGGGGGAGATCTGTTTGTTGTGTCAATTGAAGGCCCTTTTCAGTCCAGTTCAATATCGAACTCAAGTACATGTTGACATAAAGATCTTGACCGGAGTGAAAATAGATACTGTCATCCAATTTCGTAAAATTCTCCATACCGCTTCCCGTATCGCACCAGAAGCTATCAAACTCGGTTGAAAATACTTTGAAATAACCTGTACCCATAGGCTTAAAGTACGTACTCATACCGGTCTCCGGATTAATGGAGGACATTATCTCATTTTTCAATGTTTTCTCATAATAATTAGCATACTTAATATCACCGGTAAGCCTGAATAACTCTCTAGTAAGCTTTAGCATGTTGTACGCGTTACAAGTTTCATCATTAATGTTATTCCTATAATTATCTAACTGCCCAGGTTCTCTAAAATGCTCATTTTCGCTATTTCCACCTGTTACATAGGTATGGTCATTAACCACCATTTCCCAAAAATTCTCCGCTGCTTTCAGGTAAAACGATTCTGCCTCACCTAATGTGCGATATCGATTCAGTGCGCCAATAAACTTAGGAATTTGTGTATTGGCGTGCTTATTCGCTAATACGTCTTGCCCATTAACAATTGACGTAAACAGAGAGTCTTCATCAAACATATGGGCCGCGGTTAAATGATCCTGATTATTGGAGAATTTAAATAATTCATACAATGCATCGTTTATACCGCCATATTCAATATTCAAGACTCTAGTGTGCGTTGATTCGTTCCATGTTTGAGTTCTTTGATAAGCCCAATCCCCCAAACTACTTGCAATCCCCAAGGCATCTCCATTTCCTTCGTATTTATAGACATCCACAAGCCCGGTTATTATTTTATGCATGGTGTACCATGGCACCCAACTTTGTCCCTCGATCTTTCCTTCAATCACATCAAAATGCGTTTCTGGTGTTGCAAAAACATACCCGTTACTGCTTGCATTTTGACATACTTTCAGTTCACTAATCACATAATCAATTCTGCTCTTGATTTGTGCATTCTGTGTTGGGTTCTTTTTCGTTTGCTTATAGGCCTGTGATAACGCTGTCAAATAATGTCCCAGGCTATGCCCTCTAAGATAACTCCAGTTCCCTTCCCAACCGTTGTATAGCTCCGCTTTCTTAGGTAAACCTGCTACGGTTCTAAATCCAGACAAAAGACGGTCCGGATCAAGCTTTAATAAATACTCAATATCTTTATTTAAGGCATTCACATAATACGGGTCGGTAACATCTACCTGCTCCAAGTCGAAATTTTTGATCTTTGCTGAATCCCCTAGATATTTACTTGTTTTCACAAGAATCGAAAACGTTTTTGTTAAGGTTACTGAACCATACGTTACAGTAGCTTGTATAGTCACCGAGGTATCTACCCCTGGATCTGTAAGCACTCCTGTATTTGATATCACATCCGGATTGGATGATTTCCACGAGAAAGCACTACGATTTGCTCCGTTTATTGGAAAGGTAAGATTGCCCCTAGTTGTCCCCGGCAGAACGATTGCATCTAAATCTTGCTGTGCAATCCTCTTTTCGTCTATTACGCCGCCTTCCCCTTTATAAACGTCTCGGATCACTTCTTCCGTAGCAGCTACACTATAAATCTTGAATTCGTCCACATTCAGTTTTGCATAGCCTCCCCCATACTGTGGCGAATTGAATCCCAAATACTTATGTTCCGTATTATTTGCTGCAATGCTGCCACCTTGTTTAATATAAATAACCTTTTGAGCTAGACCGTTACGATAAATCTCCACATTTTTTGTTGCATTATCATAGGTAACCGCAATATGCGTCCACTCTCCAATGGGAAAGAACGTGCTGCGATCCCCAGTAACATACGATTCCTGTACACTTGTTCCAGTTGAAAGCTTCAACGGAACTGTATCGCTCAGGATGCTTAAATACCACCCTTCTCCCATCCAGTTTCCATTTGGCTTGTTCCACATGATCATGTGTTCACCTATTAACTTAGAGTCAGGCTTTACCCAAAAGGAAACCGTTAGATTTTGTGGCTGCAATGCCGATGACGTGCCTAAATCAATATAATTATTGGTTCCGTTTAGTTGTAAGGCCTTACCAACCTTACCCTCAACATAATTTGCCGTCCCATTTAATATCCCTTGAATCCCGTTACTAGAGGAATCTGTAATATTATTTTCAAACTTGAATTCCAGCTGTTTTGATTCATCTAACCCAGCTGCATATGCCGGAATTGTGGAACCTAAAAAACCGGACATCAGATTCGCCAGCAATGTTATAGATAAGATTTTAATTAACGTTTTTCTCTGCGACTCATTTTTACCTTTTATCTGTTCCATTGATTGACACCTCTCCTTGTGTTTTATATGAGGATTGAGTGAATCAAATCTAGCGTGAGAACAAGGGATGGTATGCAAAACACTCCATCCCCATTCTCGCTTATGGTAGTTTTAGTCAGCTATTTTAGAGGCAACATACGCCAAATCCGTAATGTCAATCTTCTGGTCGCCGTTCAGATCAGCGATCTTGGCTTTCGCCCAATCAGAGCTGGTGGAATCCTTGCCGTAATGGTAAGCAACAATCGCAAGGTCGCCCACGTTGACGATGCCGTCGTTGTTCAGATCCGCGGATACTTCCTTAATTACTGCGGACTTGAAGGTATTCACCGCACGGAGCAGATCAGTGACTGCATTGTCAACCTGAGACTGTGTCGCGCCCGAGTTGTCTTTAACCGCTTTGGCCGCGTTAATCGCAATGCCGAACGCATCTTTGGCCGCCTGCGGATATTGACCAGGCAGAGTACCTACGACTGCAGCGTCATACAAGTTCTGCCCATTTGTAATCGCTGCGTTCAGCGCAGTCTTGTCTACACTCACATCGATGCTTTCTACAGAAATGACCTTATGGTCCAGTTTCGCCTGGATCACGGCTCCCTCGGACGTTCCCAATTCCGCCCGGGTCACGGCTATCGTCCCGCTCGTGTTCTGGACACCGGATTTCACCTTAAAGGTTAGATCCAGAGACGGCGTACTTGCTCCCGAGATGCCTCCGATATTGGCGGCGATCAATCTGACCTCACCAAGGGTATCTTTGTCCTCTGTCATCAGCTCCACATTATACGTTGCGGATGTTACGCTCATATATTCGAAAACGTTGGCATCATAAGTGAACGTGATGTCCTGGGCATATACGCTTTCTACCAAGTTGTTCAGCTTCACGCCGACGGTAAAGCTGCCTCCAGGCTTCACGCTATCCGTTGCCGATAATGCAACGGCAGGCTCCAGGGGTTCCGGCTCTTCCGTAGACGGCCAGACGGGATCCGCCGTGGAGGTGCTTGTCGTCAAATAAATCCGGTCTATCGTCAATCCGTCTTCCCTGCCCCAGAAATTCAATTCATGTTCGCCGGCCGACATATTCAATGGCTCTCCCCCAGGCACGACGGAGCCGCCGTTGCTGAGATTCACCCATTTGAACTGTCCGCCGCTGATTCCCTCAATCCCGTTGGAAGTGAATTTATACTGCTGATCCAATCCGACATGGACGGAATCGGAATTGAAATCCACGCTCTTGGCTAGGATCCAAAGCTGGTAAGCCCCTGCTTTCGGGATGTTGATCTTATATCCAAGCCTGGAACCTGAGGCTAGGGTCGCTGTATCCGTCCCGGGCATACTAAAGCCGGTATCAGGCCCGAAGAACATGGCTTTCGTGGACTGCCCGTCGACAAGCGACCAGGTATGGCCGTTGATCGTGCCGTGTACGTAGGCCTCCTTCGAGTTGTCCACCGCTGTTTCCGCCTCGATGGCTATGACAACCGGCGTATCAACAGATACGCTAATTTGAGTTGTTGCAGCTTCGCCCAATTCTCCCTGATAACTTACAGCAACTTGGGTCGTTCCGCTGGCTTTTGCAGTAATCGTACCGTTTGAAACCTCTGCAATATTTGGACTCGGGTTATTGTAGACAGCTTTCCTCGTCACATCTTCCTTATGTCCATCAAGATACTCTGCGGTAATTTTAAAGGCAGCTGTTTGACCGGAATCCAGAGCAAATGAGGGATTATCTACTGTAAGCTCCTTCACCGTAAGCTCGCTGTTCAAGTCTTTAACCAGCAAATTCAGTGTATCTGTCATTCCTCCATAGCTCACATCAATGCTAGTTGAACCATAGCCTACTCCCGTTACAACTCCCTTATTAATACTTACGATACCGTCTTTTGCCGCAGTTGCAACAGCCTGCGCAGTAACGTCAGCGCTTGTTCCATCGGTGTATACAGCAGTAACCTTCATCCTTGCCTGGTTGGCTCCGGATACAGTGTCGATTTTATATTTATCGATGGATGCGTTGATTGCTGATAGATCATGAGCAGCGCTCATTTGCTTGAACTGCCAATAATCTATCTTAAAAAGATTGCCTGTCGCTTCTCCCTTGAATACCAAATAAACGTCATGGACTTCGGAAGCACCAGAAATATTTGTTGTTTTTTTCTGCCAAACCTGATCTCCGCCTGTGTTGGAAATAGGGAGCGTCCCGATCAATGTCCCTTCAGTACTGTCAAGATGAAGCTCCAATGTGCCGCCGTTAGATGCGCTGGATACATTTGCAGAAAATAAACCGGCCCCGGTAGACCCAAAATCCACATTCTTTATCTTTATATAGTCTCCGTTATCAATATGGTAAACGTTCATTCCACCTTGATTGGATGGCTCTGTTTTTATGCCCGATGCCCATGCAATGGTTTCAGCTTCATTTCTGACATATGGATTTAAACGCATCAGCGCAGCTGGTCCCTGAGTTGTCATATTGATCACCGGGAATGTGCCATCAGGATTATAATTAAATTCCTCAACGGCTACTGAACGAGTGAAGCCTCCGCCTCCCGGCAAGGCGCCATTATGATAAAAAAAGTAGGAATGTCCTTTAAAATCTATAACTCCCGGATGGTTAGTAAAGCTTTTACCTTGGGTCGACATAATGACGCCTCTATAGGTCCAGGGACCGGTAGGGCTATTGCTGGTAGAATATGAGATATATTCAGGTATACCTCCGGCAGCATATACCATGTAATATAGATCTCCGTGTTTATAGAACCACGGCCCCTCTTCGTATAATGTCAGCTTGGAGGCATTCCCTGTACGCTTCCCAAATCCTTCTGTCGTCAAAGGTACCGTTACAATACCAACGTTTTTGTCGTAGGAAATCATGTCAGGATTTAGTTTTACATATTTCAATTCAGGATTTCCCCAATAAAGATAAGCCTGACCATCCTCATCAATATATGCAACCGGGTCAATATCGCCCCAAGCGCTGGCGACTAACGGGTATCCGAGAGCATCTACAAACGGACCGGTTGGGCTGTCAGAGACTGCCACCCCGATCACCGGTCTTCCAAGCGCACTACTTGTAACCGTTGCGTAATAATAGAATTTACCATTTCTTTCAATAGCGTGCCCCGCCCACGCGTCGCCTTTAGCCCAACTAAACGTTTTATAAGACAAGGGTGATCCATGATCTGTCCAGTTGACCATGTCTGTGGAGGAATATACTCTCCATTCATTCATCGTAAAATAGGTTGAGCCATCCTCATCGTGTCCGGTATATAGATAGACCGTATCACCAACTACCAATGGAGCAGGGTCAGCGGTATAAATCGTTTGGACTACGGGGTTATCTGCAAAAGAAATAGTCGTTGATACCATCAAGCTAATTAAGAATGTCACTACGAGGCTTAAAGCCTTTTTCATTGACAAACCCCCTCCACATTACATTTGATAATTGGATGTAAGAAATATGGACAGGAATAAAAAATCCCCGTCCATATTTTCACCCATGATTAGTCAGCTATTTTAGAGGCAACATACGCCAAATCCGTAATGTCAATCTTCTGGTCGCCGTTCAGATCGGCGATCTTGGCTTTCGCCCAATCAGAGCTGGTGGAGTCCTTGCCGTAATGGTAAGCAACAATCGCAAGGTCGCCCACATTGACGATGCCGTCGTTGTTCAGATCCGCGGATACTTCCTTAATTACTGCGGACTTGAAGGTATTCACTGCACGGAGCAGATCAGTAACTGCGTTGTCAACCTGAGACTGTGTCGCGCCTGAGTTGTCTTTAACCGATTTAGCCGCGTTAATTGCAATGCCGAACGCATCTTTGGCCGCCTGCGGATATTGACCAGGCAGAGTACCTACGACTGCAGCGTCATACAAGTTCTGCCCATTTATAATCGCTGCGTTCAGCGCAGTCTTGTCTACGCTCACATCGATGCTTCCTACAGAAATGACCTTATGGTCCAGTTTCGCCTGGATCACGGCTCCCTCGGACGTTCCCAATTCCGCCCGGGTTACTGCTATCGTCCCGCTCGTGTTCTGGACACCGGATTTCACCTTAAAGGTCAGATCCAGAGACGGCGTGCTTGCTCCCGAGATACCTCCGATATTGGCGGCGATCAATCTGACCTCACCAAGGGTATCTTTGTCCTCTGCCATCAGCTCCACATTATACGTTGCGGATGTTGCGCTCATATATTCGAAAACGTTGGCATCATAAGTGAACGTGATGTCCTGGGCATATACGCTTTCTACCAAGTTATTCAGCTTCACGCCGACGGTAAAGCTGCTTCCAGGCTTCACGCTATCCGTTGCCGATAATGCAACGGCAGGCTCCAGGGGTTCCGGCTCTTCCGTAGACGGCCAGACGGGATCCGCCGTGGAGGTGCTTGTCGTCAAATAAATCCGGTCTATCGTCAATCCGTCTTCCCTGCCCCAGAAATTCAATTCATGTTCGCCGGCCGACATATTCAATGGCTCTCCCCCAGGCACGACGGAGCCGCCGTTGCTGAGATTCACCCATTTGAACTGTCCGCCGCTGATTCCCTCAATCCCGTTGGAAGTGAATTTATACTGCTGATCCAATCCGACATGGACGGAATCGGAATTGAAATCCACGCTCTTGGCTAGGATCCAAAGCTGGTAAGCCCCTGCTTTCGGGATGTTGATCTTATATCCAAGCCTGGAACCTGAGGCTAGGGTCGCTGTATCCGTCCCGGGCATACTAAAGCCGGTATCAGGCCCGAAGAACATGGCTTTCGTGGACTGCCCGTCGACAAGCGACCAGGTATGGCCGTTGATCGTGCCGTGTACGTAGGCCTCCTTCGAGTTGTCCGCCGCTGCTTCCGCCTCAATGGCTACGACTGCAGGCGTATTGACAGTTACGCTAATTTGAGTTGTTGCAGCTTCGCCTAATTCTCCCTGATAACTTACAGCAACTTGGGTCGTTCCGCTGGCTTTTGCAGTAATCGTACCGTTTGAAACCTCTGCAATATTTGAACTCGGGTTATTGTAGACCGCTTTCCTCGTCACATCTTCCTTATGTCCGTCATTATACTCGGCAGTGACTTTAAAAGTAGCCTTTTGGCCGGTATCCAGAGCAAACGAACTATTATCGACAGTAATCTGTTTGACCGACAGTTCACTATTCAGGTCTTTTACGAGTATATTTAATGAATCAGTTTTTCCGCCGAAGCTGATATCGATAGTTGTTGACCCATACCCCACCCCAGTGATTACTCCGTTCTTAATATCGACAATACCACTTTGTGCAGGGGTTGCGTTTGCCTGAGCAGTGACATCCTCACTTGTTCCATCACCGTAAACAGCTACAACCTTTAATTTCGCCGTGTTAGTTCCAGGAGCCAAATCGATCTTGTTTTTATCGATGGATGCATTGATGGCGACAAGATCGTGAACTTCGCTCATTTTTCCGAACTTCCAATAATCTACCTTAAAGAGATTGCCTGTCGAAGCACCTTTGTAGACCATGTAAAGATCATGAACTCCCACAGCGCCGGAAATGCTAGTTGTCTTAGTCTTCCAAGCTTGATCACCGCCCGTATTGGAAATAGGCAGGACTCCGATCAGCGGGCCATTTGCGTTATCTATATGCAATTCGATAGCTCCGCCGCTGGAATCGCTAGCAACATTCGCTGTAAATGTACCGGCGCCTTCCGTGCCAAAGTCAACCTTGGATACGGCCGTCCAGTCTCCATTGTTGATACTGCCCACAGCCAGGTTTATGCTGTTTACCATTCCTCCCGGCTCGGTCGTAGTTTCAGTAGTGATCCCTCCGTTCCAACCGATCGTTTCAGCCTCTACTCTTTGGTAGGGATCAAAGTTTTTCAGTTGAGCAATCCCGGTATAATCGCCTGTGATTGTTTCGATAACTCCGTTTGCATCAAAACTTACCTTATTTATGTGTGCATTACGATACCCGTGCGCTTGCCCACCCAATTCCGGTACTAGACCGCTCTCCGCCATGGCTTTAGCCACGGTCTGAGCATGGTAAGTGATGTACCATTGGTCGTTAAATTCAAACATGGCATGATGATTGTTCCCACCGACACCGAAGAAAACAGCAGGGTTAGGTAATATGGTTTTTACATAGGTGAACGGGCCAAATGGATGATCACTCACCATATAAGCAATCGTTCCTGTTGGAATATCCGCCGGATGTTGACCGGAAAAGTTTGTACTATAGGAGTAGTAGTATTTTCCGTTGTACTTGTTGATTCCCGAATCCTCAAACAGCCAAGGCGGATTAATCGGTTGAGCTTTACCGCCGCTGGCTGCCAAATCCAGGCTGATCATATCATCGCTAAGCTTTGCAACACGCGCGGTTCCCGGATCTTCATCCTTTCCGGCTGGAATCCCCCCGCCAAAATAAATGTATCCGCTTCCATCATCATCAATAAGTACGGCAGGATCAAAGAGCCATGTGACATTCTCGACACCGGAGGTACTTCTGCTGATCAGTGGTTTCCCAATCGGATCGGAAAACGGTCCAATCGGGCTGTCCGCGGTGAGAACGCCGATCCCGTTTGCACTATCTGCAAAATACAGGAAAAACTTTTCTTTGCCGTTTATCGTTTTATGAGCCGCAGCAGGAGCCCATGAATTATTTGCCCATTTGGCAGCGCCTTGCTGGCCGGCTACAGGGATTTCTCCGTGGTCTGTCCAGTTCACCATATCATCGGATGAAACCACCGTAATTTTGTTGATACGACTATATCCGTTGTCCTTAATTGTCCCATTCGCATTGTATTCAAGAATATCATTTGTCATGTAAATATAAACTCTACCATCATAAACCATGGCGTAGGGATCAGCCCCGAACTTGTGCGAAAATAGCGGATTGGCATTGCCGGGTGTTTTGGCCATGGCCGGAGTTAGCGGTGTTTCCTCCGCGGCCTGTACCTTTGGATTTCCCGGGCTTGAAGCGATTGCAAGAGTTAAAACTAACATGAGTGACAATAGTTTATTCCATATTCGCATATTATTAACTCCACCCTTTCTTAATTTGGTTAATAGATACTTAAATTTATATAGATGCTTCATGCAGATTTACTAGAATGTTGACACCTCCTTTCCCAGCAGTTCAGTAGTCTGAACATATTCATGAAAGGTTCGATGCTTAAATGTTCAACAACCGATAGATAATGACGGCTGCTTCCGCCCGGCTCGCTAAATCTTTAGGTTTTATCATGCCATTATAGCCTTCAATGATTCCTTTCTTGACCAATCGGGTCAGGGCGTTTACCGCGTAAGTAGATACATCCCCAGAGTCTCTGAAGCTGCTTAAATCGGAGTCTTTTTCATCCAGCATTCTTCCTGCAATTTTCATCGCGCGTTCTGCCGTCACCATCATATCTTGTCTGGTAATCCTTTGCTTCGGCTCAAATTTATCATCGCCTGTACCCAGTGCAATTCCAAACTTTTTGGCAATCCCTACTTCCTTGTAAAAGTAGTTGGTCTGTTTGACATCTTTAAAGTTACCTTCGACCTCGGTATCCAACTGCAGCGCCCTGACCAGCAAGCTAACGAAGTCAGCTCTGGTAATTTTCGCCCCGGGACTAAAAGTGGTAGCTGAAGTTCCCTTGATGATTCCGGATGTGGCAAGCGTTTCGATCTCCATCCTTGCCCATTCATAGCCTTCAAGATCGTCGAAGGTCATCTTGTTTTTGTAGACCGTTTCTTTTAGAGCCGGGTCCAATGCCTTAACGGATACCAGTTGTATGCCGGCATCTCCCTTGGTTTTCCCTTTAAAAAGAATAGAGGCTAAGGCTATATTCCCTTGCTCGCCTGTCTTCTTTCCGATTTTCGTGAACGCTATCGTCATGGTTCCGTCTTCGACCTTCGGAGTTATGAAGTAACCTTCTAGCTTCGATTCGGCTTTAACCAACTCAACAATTTCAGGGTCGAACTTGATTGTAGCTTCATAAGCATAGAGTCCATTCAGGTTATCTCCATTCAATGTAACCGTCAGAGTTTTGTCAGGAAGAGCTTGATCTGAAATCTTCGATAGTGAAAAGCCCGTATCCGCTTTTGTATATCCCTTACCGGGCATGAAAGCCGTTGTTAGGACTGCAATGAAACAGATCAAGATTGCTAGTTTTCGTTTTCTCATTGGGCACTCCTTATTTCAGCACACCCCATTCCTTCGTCTCAAGGCGGAATAGGGCGTACTGAGAGAATATTTTACAATTAATTTACTAATTAAGAATTTTGGTGGCGATGAATGCAAGATCCGTAATGTCAATCTTCTGGTCGCCGTTCAGATCAGCGATCTTGGCTTTCGCCCAATCAGAGCTAGTGGAGTCCTTGCCGTAATGGTAAGCAACAATCGCAAGGTCGCCTACGTTGACGATGCCGTCGTTGTTCAGATCCGCCGATACTTCCTTAATTACTGCGGACTTGAAGCTATTCACCGCACGGAGCAGATCAGTGACTGCGTTGTCAACCTGAGACTGTGTCGCGCCCGAGTTGTCTTTAACCACTTTGGCCGCGTTAATTGCAATGCCAAACGCATCTTTGGCTGCCTGCGGATATTGACCAGGTAGAGTACCTACGACTGCAGCGTCATACAAGCTCTGCCCATTTGTAATCGCTGCGTTCAGCGCAGTCTTGTCTACGCTCACATCGATGCTTCCTACAGAAATGACCTTATGGTCCAGTTTCGCCTGGATCACGGCTCCCTCGGACGTTCCCAATTCCGCCCGCTTCACGGCTATCGTCCCGCTCGTGTTCTGGACACCGGATTTCACCTTAAAGGTTAGATCCAGAGACGGCGTACTTGCTCCCGAGATGCCTCCGATATTGGCGGCGATCAATCTGACCTCACCAAGGGTATCTTTGTCCTCTGTCATCAGCTCCACATTATACGTTGCGGATGTTACGCTCATATATTCGAAAACGTTGGCATCATAAGTGAACGTGATGTCCTGGGCATATACGCTTTCTACCAAGTTGTTCAGCTTCACGCCGACGGTAAAGCTGCCTCCAGGCTTCACGCTATCCGTTGCCGACAATGCAACGGCAGGCTCCGTCGGTTCCGGCTCTTCCGTAGACGGCCAGACGGGATCCGCCGTGGAGGTGCTTGTCGTCAAATAAATCCGGTCAATCGTCAACCCGTCTTCCCTGCCCCAGAAATTCAACTCATGCTCGCCGACCGTCATATTCAATGGCTCTCCCCCAGGCACGACGGAGCCGCCGTTGCTAAGATTCACCCATCTGAACTGTCCGCCGCTGATTCCCTCAATCCCGTTGGAAGTGAATTTATACTGCTGATCCAATCCGACATGGACGGAATCGGAATTGAAATCCACGCTCTTGGCTAGGATCCAAAGCTGGTAAGCCCCTGCTTTCGGGATGTTGATCTTATATCCAAGCCTGGAACCTGAGGCTAGGGTCGCTGCATCCGTCCCGGGCATATTAAAGCCGGTATCAGGCCCGAAGAACATGGCTTTTGTGGACTGCCCGTCGGCAAGCGACCAGGTATGGCCGTTGATCGTGCCGTGTACGTAGGCCTCCTTCGAGTTGTCCGCCGCTGTTTCCGCCTCGATGGCTATGAAGACCGGCGTACTGAAACGAAGAGTATAGACTGCTGCTTCAATCCCGTCTCTGATCACCTTCACCGTTGCTATGCCGGGGATTTCCATCGTTTGTGTGATTTTGACCATCGCCTCAGGATCGTAAGCCATCGCGGTAACTTGAGGCGGAGCTGCCCCTTCCGGAACATCAATGTCATAGGAATAAATATTTGGACTAAAGCCACGCAAAGGAACACCGTCTAGACGAAGTTCTTTTAAATTCGTATCAACATTAGTCCCTTCCAGCTTGTCGCCTATTTTAAAGTAATCAAAGTCAACGTAACCGCCTGCAGTTTTTGTTGCATAATTGAATAAGGCAAATCGGTAGCCCATAAAATGTGGCAGGGTATATGACATTTGCAGGGTGTTCCCGATCGATGCCCAGCGTTTACCATCCAGACTGTAATAGAAGGATGCTTTGTCCGTCCGATTCTTATAATCAAGCTCAGTTCGTAAATAGACGACGTCCTGATTGATCGGAATACTAGCCGTTTCTACTGCCGACCCTGAGCTTCCGTTTACCATCACAATCGACTTTTCAGATCCTGACATTTTAACCCCTACATAACCGTAAATTTTCTGAAAAGCAGATATTCCGGCTACATCCCCGTCTTTCATATGGCTGACATCAATTGCGATTGTCCCTGAGCTTTCCGGACCGAAGGTTCTCTGGGTAAGGGTATTTCTGGCATCCAGAATACTTGTGCTCGTTCTTCCCGTTGTTAATCTAAGGTGTCCGGGACGGTCCGTCAGAGACCAATATCTGTTATCGGGATTATGGTTCCATTGCCATACGTATGCAAGATTGGAGCCGTTGTCATCATTTTCTCCGCCGGCTACCTCGGTATGGTATGCACTGACTCTCTCTGTCCTCTGATCAAAATTGTCGGATGCCACCCAGGATTTCGAAAGCTCTGCAGCAATTCCCGTATCATTGACATCACCGAATACTGGCCAATTGTCCTCACTCCAAGTCATGGGAACAATATACGGGATGCGTCCCACCGAACCGTAATCCTGGAAGAGCATCCCATACCATTTCCCGTCAGCTGCTTGAACGATGCCGCCTTGGGCTACGCCGGCTCCACTTGTGTTACTCCCGGATTTCAGCGCAACCTTGCCTTCATAGGGACCGTCAATCTGATCTGCCCTGTGAACCAGTTGAGTTCGAATTCCCCCGGTCGGCCATGAAATATTAAAGATATAATATTTGCCGTTAATTTTATAAATGTGAGACCCTTCAGCGCCTAAACCTCCGGTTCCTCCGGGAGCGCTTGCATTTTGAATAATGACTTTGTTCATCCCTCCCGGTTTAATCGCCGTGGCATCCGAAGTAAGCTCAATCGCGCGAATGGTGCCATTGCCATGAACCAGATATACACGTCCGTCATCATCAAACAATAGAGACATATCATGATAAACTCCGCCGGCCAGTTCATACTTTTCCCAAGGTCCTTTTTCGATGTTCGTGGTTTGAAAAACAAACGTTTTACCGATATCATTGGAAGCAAAGACGACATAGAACTTGCCGTTATGATATCTGATATTACTAGCCCATGAGCCCTGCCCGTAAATATTCTGCCCATTGGTAAGCGTCTGTTTGTCATTGTCCGCTAGGATATCGTATACGTAACTAACAATTTCCCAGTTTACAAGATCCTTGGATTTCATAACGGGAACGCCCGGATTCATATGCATCGTTGTACTGGTCATATAATAGGTATCTTCTACCCTGATTACACTAACATCCGGAATATCCGCCCATATAATCGGGTTCTTGGCGGTTTGATCCGCAGCATAGATAGATTTTCCTGGTAGAAAGCAAATGAAGAAAGAACAAACCAAAACGAGTACCCAACACTTTTTATACATCGTATTTAATTCCTCCCATTCAGGCTCTATCAACCATTGATTTATCCCTTTATTTACTATTTTTAAAAATGATAGCGCTTTAACAAATATGTTTAATAATACTTCTAAATTATATAATCACCCCCTCTTCGCCCTTAATATCACTTCTCGCAAGCCATTCTCCTGAATTCTGCACTAATTATATCTGCGACTTTTAGTAAGTACAATGTAATTTCTTTTGAAGAAAGTAGACTTTTTGGTGCTCAAGTTTCGTTCGTATCCAAAAATAGCCTCCTGATTCTGGAAAAGAATCGAGAGGCCTATAATGCCTAGTAATTCGAGCGGCCTCCGGCCGATCTCACCCATTTTAACGAAAAAACAGGTTATAACTTGGGTCGCATTCCCTTTATTTTGCTTGTACAACGATGATATAATCTTTTCGCAGTAATTAAACCAAAAAGAAGGGTGTATAAATTAATGCGTGAACTGCCCCCTAACATATTGCGAATTATTAATTACATCCGTAAGTCAAGAGAAGAAGAAATCCAAGAAGAACGAGAAGGAATCGATGCACTAGAACGTCAGCGCGTTCAAATGGAAACCGTATTGAAGCAATACGGTGTACCTTTTGAGCAAGTTAAAGAAGTTGGGTCGGGGGATTCAATTTCGGGACGCCCCATCTTCAGACAAGTGCTGAATGACATTGAGAGCGGCAAATACCAAGCGATCGCAGTACGTGAGATTCAGCGATTAGGGCGCGGCTCATACGGTGATATGGGTGTGATTTATGATTTGCTAGAGCAAAATCGCATTTACATCATTACTGAGAGTCGTATTTACGATCCCCGTAACTCTGATGATGCAAAGTTTATTCGGATGCAGCTCTTTATCTCTCGTGAAGAATATTTCATGATCAAAGAGCGACTTGTTAATGCTCGGTATTTTAAAGCCCGTGAGGAAGGGAAATTCATGAACTCACACCCCGCATACGGTTACCGGTCAAACATCAAAACTAAGAAACTTGAACCCTTTAACTATGATGAAAGCACAGGAGAATATACCGATGAAGCTGCGATTGTACGCAAAATATTTGATTGGTATGTGAATGATGATATCGGATATCAAGCCATCTCCACGAAACTCGTGAAAATGGGGATCCCTACCTCCAAGAACAAAAAGCATTGGCAAGGGCTGGTCATCCGCCGAATGTTAGAAAATCCAGTTTACATCGGACATATTTACTATCGAACCACAGAAAACATTAAGGACCCTTCTCTGAAACGGGGATATCGCCAAATCAAGCGTCCCAAAGAGGAGTGGCTGATTCACGAAAATGCGCATCATGCAATTATTGATAAAGAAACGTTCGATGCTGCACAGCGTAAATTGCAAGCAAATAGTAATCTTGCTCTTCCCGTTAAAGAACAGTTCCAGTCTTGTGAATTAGCATCACTTGTCGTTTGCCCAACTTGTCAGAAAAAAATGGTTCGCCAATACTCTACCCAGCATTATGATAAAAGGGGAAGCAATGTAACCAGCGTCTATCACAAAGAATTTCTCTATGACAAAGAGTGTCGTAAATCTTACAAGTACAGAGATGTTGAAGATCAAATCATTAAGCTTCTGCAGCATGTTAAAGAGCTTGATACGAATCAACTCGAGTCAATGATTGAACAGACTCTTAAGCGTGCAGCAAGCACAGCTAATAATCCATTGGATGACCTACGTATCCTGGAAGACAGTAAAAAGAAATTACAGTCGCGACTTGAGTTTATTTTTAACGCTTATGAGTCCGGCGACTACACCCGTGAAGAGTTCAATAAGAGAAAAACAAAGCTTACTGAGGATTTAAAAGGTATTGAAGCGGAAATTCTCAAAATCAAAAATATAGAGGCAACAGATGTGAAAAACGACATCAACACAGATTCAATTCGCAAGAAAGTATCTTCAGTGATTGATGCCTATCGTACGCTAAATGACAAGACAAGAAAGAATACGTTATTACGTCGTGTATTCGAGAAGGTTGAGGTTGAGGTCTTGGAGCCAGGCATTGGCAGGCGTCCTGCGAAGTTGCTCGTACGTGGATACTTCAAACATGATTTTCTATTATAAGAATCGGATTTTCTATTCTGTTACTGCCTTTACTGCCATTATTTTAGACTTTATCATCTAACTATCATTTCATCCGCACTAATTAATGCGAATCGACCAGCCTTGAAATTACCTTCTTGCGTCAGAGACAGCAGGTTCCACAGGAACTTTTCGTCACATTTGAGCATTTCTTGGAACTCCATTAGTCCACGGTTAGCTTTATTGAGCTCTCCGTCAAAACGGTACGCACGCGGATCGGATTCCGAGCCAAATTCAGTAATGGTCGAAAAATCGATGCTCCCGGTCAAATCGGCGATATCTTGCGACTTCGGATCAGATGGACTAAAGGTACCAATCCCTACCCGCTCTTCTTCTGACAAAATAACCCTGGCTACTCTGACCTGTTCAATATCCCCTGCATATTCATTTCTTAGCCGCATCTGGCAGGAAGGACAGAGGTTACCCTCAATCCGTACACCAAGTTCCTTCTCAATCTCTGGACGAAGCTCCAAGGGAATCAAATGTAGTGGGTCTTCATGCATCGGGCAGCCCTCAATGGCATATACCGCACCCGCATCCGTCCGCGAGTATTGTTCCAACCCTCGTTTAAGCAGTGTGACTAGGGTCGATTTCCCCCCACTGACGGGTCCCATCAATAATAAAATCCGTTTACGAACATCAAGCCGGCGTGCTGCGGAATGAAAATATTCCTCCACTAACTTTTCGACTGCACGATCAAGCCCAAAAATTTCCTGCTCAAAAAACTTATACCGTTTGCGTCCGTTTATGTCCTCTACGCCATGCGACTTAATCATGTCATAAACGCGGGAGTGAGCGGTTTTAGCGGGAGAGGGGTCTTTTCTCAAAAGTTCTATATACTGCTTGAAGGTCCCGCTCCACGCCAAACGGTCGTTCTCAGCCCGATACGAAGCTATTCGCTCAAAAATATCCATTGCTCGCTGCCTCCTCTTGCGCTCTTACTTGCTCTCCTATAACGTTAAAAAGTGTATTACATACCTATGCAGAAAGCGTGGAATAGTTGACCTCTTTTTTGCTGTGCTATAATAGAGAATCATAAAATCGCAGTAAAACCTTAATGGAAACCCGAAAATAATGGGCTACGGGAGTGACACTATGGCGGTACGACATGAAACGGAGCTGTATGCTCCTTTAAAGGTTTTTTTTGAAAAGCAAGGATACAGCATCAAGGGTGAGGTTCGGACTTGTGATTTGGTGGGGATCCGTGAGGATTTAGAGCACCCTCTAATCGTGGAGATGAAAAAATCGTTCAACCTGGCCTTGCTGCTGCAAGGGGTGGAACGGCTGAAGCTCAGCCCTACGGTCTATCTCGCAGTGGAACGTGTCCGTGATAAAAAAGGAGCGGTGAACCAGCGCTGGGGCGAGCTTAGCGGACTGTGCCGCCGTCTTGGCCTCGGGCTGATCACCGTTGTTTTTTATAAGACTAAGGCACCGCTAGTCGAGGTGCTCGTCGAGCCGGACGAGACGCCGCCTGCCCAGCGCAGCAACAAGCGGCGGCGCGAGCGTCTGCTCTATGAGTTCCGCGAGCGCAGCGGAGACTACAACACCGGCGGCAGCACGCGCGTTAAGCTCGTGACGGCCTACCGCGAGAAAGCGCTGCGTGTCGCGCTTTCTCTGCAAGCAGCGGAGGCGGAAGCCGCCGTCGCTGCCGAGAAGGCCGCTGCGAAGGCTTCGCTCGCAGCGGGCAAACGTGCAGCGGCGAGCACCGCTGCACAGGCTCCGGCGCTGAGCTCAGCGCCGGAGGGGCGTGCTGCCGGGGACACGGCAGCACGGGAGGCAGCGGCGGCTGGCACGCGAAGCGGTGCCCCTAGCGCTGCCTCAAGCACACGCCCGGCCGGGATCACGCCGGCCGAGCTGCGGAAGCGTAGCGGCGTACCGAACGCCGCCGCTATGCTGCAGCACAACTACTACGGCTGGTTCCACCGTGTCAGCCGTGGGCGCTATACCCTGACCCCAGCCGGTCAGGCCGCGCTAGTGGAATACGCCGCTATAACTGGCGGCGTAACTCATAACAGCAATCATCACAGTAATTAGCTTGCCTATCGTAAGCAGTACTTTTTTTCGATTATAATCTTTTTGTTGGATTCTAATCCTTTACCCCCCAGTTCTAATCATTTACTCGGTCTTTAAACTTATTAATCTAATTCACACATAACATGTCTAACTAACGCCAAAAAGCATCCCATCTACGGGATGCTTTTTCGTATGTCTAATCTTATTTGAATCCTATCTCTGTGCATGCATTCCATGTTCTTAACTTACACACAACACACTAGTCTCATCCGGCTCTAAGTGACTGTACTTATTTGACTTATTTACACTCTCGAACACCAGCCTTATTACTAATTACCATTTTCTCTATTTACTTTAACATGCTACTCTTGCTGAATCATTCACATTAGAACCCTATACTACATTCAACATTCACTAATACTAAAACGATCAAATCAAATTATACTTAAAAACACCATTCCGAAAAAGGCACACTAAGTTATTAGGGAAATCCTCCCTAATATTCTTCGATTCACACGCTAAAAACCGTATTTTAGGGAATTCCTCCCTGATTTTCGCCAGATTAACCCCTAAAACGGGGAATCCCTTAATTTTTTAGGGAGAAATTCCCTAAACAGTCCACTTTAGAGTTTAGATCGACCAGTTTTAGGGAGGATTTCCCTAAATAATCTCACATTTCGCACTTCATCTTGCCCAACTTGAAATTCTATCCTTGTTTTAGCTCTAAGGTGTCTTGTATTATGTTTGTTCATCCGTCAGCTTATCTGTCAGTCCATATATCTGTCTTTTTGTCTTTACTATACATCTGTCCATGTATCTGTCTGTTCGTCTATCTATATATCTGTCCATGTATTTGTCTATTCATCCATCTATGCATCTTTCCACAGTCCGTCTATTCATCTCTACGATAAATCCTCAATCGTCCTGACTTTTTATTCATTTCACTCATACTTCATCATTTTAATCATTTCATTCATAATTTTCATTCCACTATCTAACTCCGAGCCGTGAACTCCTTAACCGCCTCGCTCATTAAATTCATGCCGAGCAGCAGCTCATCCCGGCCGGGATGGCTGAAGTTAAGACGAATATGATTTCCGCTCCCATCCACACTACATAACGGTCCCGGCAAAAATGCCACTCCCTTACCCAGCGCACATTTCAGCAGTGCCATAACATCCATCCCCTCCGGCGGAGATACCCAGAGAAACATGCCTCCTGACGGCAGATCGTAGGAGCTTCCCTTCCAAGCTGGACGTTTAAGCAGCTCCACCATCAACTTCAGCCGGGTGTTATATTCTCGATTCAGCTGCGCAATATGCTCACGAAGATCAAAAGCGGTCACATCCAACAAATGATGCAAGAGCCGCTGATTTAATGCGCTCGATTGCCAGTCTGCCATCTGCTTGGCCGCAGCCATCATCCCGATCACTTCCCGGCTACCTGCTGCCCAGCCCGTCCGCAGCGCGGGCGCGACGGTCTTGCTGAACGAACCGATATATAATACGTGTCCGCCGTCACTTATATTTTCCAGTGCGTACAAAGATGGAAATCTTGTGGCCCAAGGTTCACCATACTTTTGAAAATGTAAATCACCATATGAGTCATCTTCTACAATCAGGATGTTATAGGCGGTACAAAGATCCAGCACCTCACGCCGTCTCTCTAAACTCCATAGGATGCCACTTGGATTCGTAAAGCTCGGTGTTGCGAACAGCATTTTTGGCTTATGCAGTTCAATTTGCCTCCGCAAATGATCTGGATCAAGCCCATCCAAGTCACCCTCTACGGGAATAATAATGGCGCCTTGCATCCGAAGAGTTTGCAAGAATCCTGGAGATGTCGGATTTTCTACCAATACGCGATCTCCCGGATCAATATACACCCGCGATAACAAATCAATCGCTTGCTGGCTCCCCGTTGTTAGCAGAACTCCACCTTCAGTAACAGTTACCCCTTTTTCTCTGAGCCAATCCCCGGCAAGCCACTCCCGAAGTGGACCATACCCTGCAGGATCACCATATTGAAGTGCCCCTGCATCTGCAGATATTACCGTAGAGGCTGCTTCGGCAAGCAGCGATAACGGGAACAGTTCTTCCGCTGGTAATTCTTCAGCAAGCGATATCATGGAGCTTCTCCGTGTTTGGGTGCGAATACTTAGAAGCGGTGACGATAGCAGTGTGTGTGCGCGAGCAGAAAATTGGTAAAGCATGCGAAATCCCCCTTCCCTAGTACCAAGTAGAAATGGCTTGGTGATCCTCTTCCAAGGACAATTATCCATTCAACATGATATGCTTTCTTCTATTTCAAGAATATTCCACCTTTACCGTCATTATGTCGTATAGCTTGGGTTATGCGTAGATTTGCCTGTTTTGTCTTGAGAAGAGAGCGAATTTCTCAATGGCTTGCGCTCGCGTCGAAACATCAAGCTTCACATAAATTTTGCGCAAGTAATTGTCAATCGAACGACGACTTACTGCAATTTCGAGCGCTATTTTATCATAGGTAATCCCCTGTACGATTCGCTCCATAATAAACATCTCTGTCTGCGTCAATTGAAGAACATCATCCAGCCCTTTAGATGTCGAAATCGGCCAGGATCCTTTCTCTATCCATTCTAGCGGCATTGAAAGAAAACCCACTCGCAAACCCAGGATCAGCTGTAAAAGCTGATTAGGAGAAGCGCCTTTGGAGAATATCCCGCTCGCTCCCAGCTCTATGAGGGGTTGAAGCAGATCCCTGCCATCTTCATCTGTCATCACGACAAAATGTGAGTTTGGTGAGCTTTTTTTCATATTTAACAGCACACTCTCAATATTACCTTCAGGCATATGATAATCTGCCAGCACTAGCTCGGGATTCTTTTCCCTTACGATGGAAGCGCCTTCGTTCCAAGTTGAATACATTCCTAGAACCTTAAGCTCTCCTCCCTCTTCCAAAATCAATTTCGTCCCCAGCATACTTGTAGGATGACACCCCACAATAACCACCTGCCAAACCTTCATCATTAATGCCCAGACCCCCTGCTTTATATAATCATCCAGAAAGGAAAGCGCCGCAGCGTTTCCGGTTTAAACGCAAGCAAGGAAGTATGATGACTTGTCCGTTTATTCTCTAGCTGGTTACCTTGAGTACGTCTATCAGAATTCCAATCTATAGAAATTGTATCGCAGTAGTTTAATAGGATGCAATTACTTTTTCTAGTTTTCACACTCTCTTTCATTTTTGCGAAACTAGTCAAAGTCTGATAGAATGGGGACTTGAAAAAAAGACCAACCCGAGGTGATCAAATGCAACCGCTAGCGGAAACGTCCCCGGTACACTCGCGCCGTGCTGCTGTGAGAAGCGGCCCTTCCGTAAAATGGTTTTTACTGTTCTGGATCGTGATGATTGGAATTGGTGTATATGCTGTTTACAGCTACACGAACCATTTGAAGCAGCAGGTGCTGAGCGAACTTAGCACTCAGAGCCAGCAGCAGCTTACCGTTCTGAAGACCGACTATGAGTCAAAAATTGCCGTTCTGACCGAAGAGGTGAAGGAATTGCAGAATACTGTGCAAAGTTTTAACGAACTATTAACCTTCACTAAAGATAATGCTAGTGCCAAGACAGATAATAGTAATAAGCTATATACGCAATTGAACGAGGTTAACAAACAGTTAGAAGCTTTGAAGAAGCAAATGGATCTGATCAAATGATGACGCCTGTCAAAAGAGTAAACCGTTTCTTTTTGCTTCTAACCGCACCTTTTCTAGGTTTACTGATATGTATGTGGTGGTATCGACCACCGATCGAGCTGGATCTTGATGTAGGACAATTCACACCTATCTCAGGGCCGTTGAATGAAACAGCCATACTAAAAAAAGATTTAGCCCTAGCTGAAGGCACTGTATCCTACACCATAGATGCAATCAGCGCCAGCGCCAAGCTATATAAAGGAACCACTGCTGTGATGAATAAGCTGGTTGAAACAGCGCAAACGCAAGCTAGCCGTCCTGAGCTTATCTATAACCGCCGGATTTCTGCCAAGCTTGGAATCCCTTCTGAGATTCTTAGCAGCGACCGTATTAGAGTTGAGTTATATCGATTGAATCCAGGAAACTACAAAGCTTATGCTTTGAAAATCAAACTGAAGGATCCGACCGCTATGAAGATGAGCCTGGCGGAGACAGCCTCCGGTGCGGAAACAACTATGCATGCCGTACAGCGTAATGGAGCCATTGCTGGTATTAATGCAGGCGGTTTTGCAGATCAATCCGGAAAACGCTACCCGTTAAGCACGACTGTGGTTGATGGAAAGTATCTCAATGGTTTCGAGCCGACCTTCAAGGACCTCAGCTTCGTAGGACTGAACAAGTCCGGACAGTTAATCGGCGGAAAATTCTACAGTCGCGCACAGTTAGATCAACTTGAACCCGTATTCGGTGCAACCTTTGTGCCTGTTCTACTGAAGAACAACACCAAAGTGCCCATCCCTGAAAAGTGGAAAACCTCCCCCAATCGGGCGCCACGTACAGTTATCGGTAATTATAAGGATGATCAGCTTCTCATTTTTGTAGCAGATGGCTATAATGAGCTAGGTAGCTCTGGAGCACAATTAGAGGAAATTCAGAACAAGCTATATAACATGGGCGTGATGGATGCTTATAATCTGGACGGTGGAGGATCATCATCACTTATCTTCAACGGAAGAGTAGTCAACAAACCTTCGGACGGAAATCTTAGAGCTGTACCGACTAATTTCCTGTTTTTTGAATGATTATATTAAAATGTCTATGCAACATATCACATTTGCGTTTATTTTTATTGATTTGCAGGTTATAATCTTGATAACGAATACATTTGCTAATGGAGGTGCCAGTATGTCGTTCTCATTAACCTTTTGGATCGTAACGTTCGTATTTGTGTTATTTATGGCCGGCATCCTTACCTCATCTTACAACGACGACAAAACAAAAGGCTTATAAGCAAGAAGAAACGGTATTGCCGTCCTTTTTGGGGCGGTACCCGTTTCTGCGAAAACCAGCACGATTAATTTACGGTGTGAAATCTATATAAATTCTTATATTTATACTAATGCTTCAGAGGCTCTTGGCTTCTGAGGCATTTTTTGTATAAAAAAACTGCCTCATAAAGTAGACGATATCTACGAATGGGGCAGTTCCTTTATTTAGAAAACTATAGGCCGTCGAATTCTAAATTAGTAAATATGTACTTCCTAGGCGTGTCTCGGCAATTGGGTCATTTCTGAGAGGCACGCAGCGCAAATATAACGATCTTTATATTCACTTACACCTTCCATTGATCCGCAGAAAACACATTTTGGACGATAGCGCTCCAGGATAATATGGTCACCCTGTACCAAAATTTCAACCGGGTCGCCTTCATTCATCTGATACCTTTTACGCAGGGACTTAGGCAGAACAATTCTACCCAGCTGATCCACTTTGCGAACTACACCAGCAGGTTTCATATCTAACGTACACCTCTCCTGTTCAACTAATAATTTGTAGCTACTATTTATTTCGGCTCATTCATTATATTTCGTTATTAAAATGTCGAATCCTGCTGAAAAAAACAAAAAAAATGTCTTTTTTCTAAACAAGATTCGGAAAATCCAGCTGGCGAAGGGCTTCATATACAATAATAGCCGCAGAATTCGATAAATTCAGCGATCTCACGGCATCACTCATTGGCATGCGCATTTTTGTTTCTTTTCCGGCTTCCAGAATTTCAGCAGAAAGCCCCTTCGTTTCTTTACCAAAGACAAAGAAATCTCCATCTTGAAAATCAAAGTCACTATATCTCTTCTCAGCTTTCGTTGTTGCGTAAAAGAAACGTCCCTCGCTATACTTCTCGAGCACTTCAGCAAAAGAATCGTGATATTCAATGTTAACGGCATGCCAGTAATCTAATCCTGCTCTTTTCAATGTAGCATCATCTGTACGGAATCCGAGTGGGCGAACCAGGTGAAGATGAGTGCCTGTTGCTGCGCAGGTACGCGCGATGTTTCCAGTATTGGCCGGGATTTCCGGTTCAACTAATACGATATGGAGTGCCATTATATGGTTCCTTCCTCTCTAAAGGCTTGATAGCCAGATGTTTTATTCTAGTGCATAACCATAGCTTCTCCAAACAAACTGAAAACCTTCCACCCATAGGCGGAAGGTTTACGATAGAGTTCATTAACCTTGAGTTTGCCGGAAATGGTTCATGAAATCAGAAAGTGCCTTAACACTTTCGTAAGGAACTGCATTGTAAATGGAAGCGCGCAAGCCACCCACACTGCGATGTCCTTTTAAGCCGACAAAACCTTCCAGCTCAGCGGCTTTAACAAACCGTTTTTCGAGTTCTTCCGATTGCATCCGGAAGGTAACATTCATAATGGAGCGGCTGCTCTTCTCAGCAACACCACTGTAGAAGCCGTCACTTCCATCGATATGATCGTATAAGAGACCCGCTTTTTCAAGATTCTTGGATTGGATGCCGGCTAGACCGCCTTGCTCCTCAATCCATTTTAACACTTCGTTAACCATGTATACAGAGAAAGATGGAGGTGTGTTGTAAAGAGAGTTATTTTTATAATGAGTACTGTAACGCATAATTGTTGGAATGTTAGAAGGTGATTCTGCAAGCAATTCTTCTTTAGCGATAACCACAGTCACACCGGAAGGACCAAGATTCTTCTGAGCTCCAGCATAGATCATTCCAAATTGATTTACATCGATTGGACGACATAGAATATCACTAGACATATCTGCAATTAGCGGGATCGAACCAGCATCTGGGAATTCCGCATACTGCGTTCCTTCGATGGTCTCATTGGAAGTTACATGAAGGTAAGCCGCATTATCCGCAGCCTTGATCGAGCTTAACTCTGGAATCGCTACGAATTTCTTATCTTCTGAAGAACCGGCTACATGAGCGCCCCCGACCAATTTAGCTTCTTTAAAAGCCTTATCAGCCCAACTTCCTGTCATTACATAACTACCTACTTGGCCCTCAGAGATCAAGTTCATAGGAATCATAGCAAACTGCGTGCTTGCTCCACCTTGTACGAACAATACCTTATAGCCCTTCGGATTGCCGAGGAGCGAAAGCAGACGTTCCTGCGCTTCATTATGCACGGATTCGTAGATTGCTCCACGGTGCGACATCTCCATGATAGACATTCCACTTTCTCGGAAATCAACAAACTCCGCTTGTGCGCGTTCCAGTACCGTAAGCGGCAATGCTGCCGGTCCGGCATTAAAATTGTATGCTCTCTTATTCAAAACTACTCCCCACCCTTTCTCTCCTATCAATATGGATATCGCTTATGATAGCAATAATCTTACACACCAGCAAGTATAATTATTCACATAAAGGCTTGGATTACTGCTTATTAAGTTGTGAAAAAATGATAAGTTCGGCTCCAGGACTTGCTTTCATGCGGTAAAAGACTAATGTTCACAAAAACTTCAGGAGAGACCACATGGCGTTCTCCCCATAACGCCATTCGTGCTACTGGGAAATCTCCGCTCTCGCGTACTCCTGTTCCACTAGGCTTATGAACCAACTCCCAATTGAACTCGGCTTCCGGTCCTCCCCAGCCACTCAACTTGCAATAAAAGGACCGGTCTGGCTCTTCTGACCAAGTAAGGGTATTACCAGATACCTCTAGCAAATTGTTCGTGTATTGAGATTCTGGTTCCATAACTTTGAGCCCATTCGGGAGGCGCAACTCAAAATCCGGACCTATATTTAAACCATCAATTCCAATAAAATTGTGGATGTACTCCTCGGTTTGGATTGGCTTATTCCCTTTGTTATGCAATTCATATGCAATTTTTAATTGGTCGTCCTTTATAGAGATCGTTTTGGTCAAAAGCATCGCGTATCCATTACTTTCCATCGGATGGATAGTATATGAAGCCGAATCATTATTAACCTCCCTATCAACAGTAAAGGGGGTTAGTGGATACTCGTTATGAAAGATATAGCTCTGCGAGTCCTGCTTTTGTAACAGTCCGATTCCGGGCTTTGGAAACCAGCCTCCAATCGGCGCTTCATCATACCCAATTGCCCGGGAAATGCCAAACTCGTTGCACAGTCCACTTCCGCCAGTACCTTCGCCTTCCTTCAAGCTTTCTGGCACACAAAAAGTATGCTTACCTTTTTCTAACGTAACTTGTGTGATAAACCCCGTCCAGTCAAAACGAGTCCCTTTATATGCTTCTCCAATATCAGCGATATCTACAGATAATACGCCATTTGACAGTTTGCAGCCCATCCTTCACACGCCCCTTTAATCATTCAACAAATAAATTAGCCCCATTATATCATCTATGAAGAAGCTTAGTTTTTATATTTTTTTCAAAAAAAGTCTGCAGCCGCTATACATAACGGTGCAGACGCTTTTAATAAAATCTAGTTATGATTACGCCAAAGTCACTTCAATCACGTGACGCTTCTCTGTCTGCAGAGCGAGTAGATCTTCACGCGGAATAATCGCACTCCCTGAGCCGCGCTGCAGCGTCACCTCGCTGCCATTTAAGGTAACGGAGTGTATTTGGTACTCTCCGTAATTAAAGCTTCCTGTGGCTTTATAGACCACCTCAAACTCACGATCTGCAAAGATCGTCTTAATGGATGCTTTCCCCTCGGAATCAAATTGTTCTTTTACTAGCTTAGGTTCTAGCAATAGATCGCCCAGTTTACCCTTCACACCAAATACTTCAGTGACCATGGTTAGCAAGAGCCAGCTTGCCGAGCCTGTTAGATATGTGTACATTCCTCTGCCTTGCTCGTTAATATATTCAGGAATCCCTGGATAGATACGAGCTTTTGCGAAATCTGTACTCAAGTTGTAAAGAGATTCGAGAACCTTATGACCTTCTTTTACATAACCTCGTTTGTACAACGCATTTCCATACATGATCGTCATGTGACTGAACATGGCCCCATTTTCTTTATGACCAAATGCAAAGCCGAAAGCACGACCCAGATTCTGCTGAATCCCTCCGAAATGAGAATTAAGCCTGTATCCGATCTTGTCATCTAGTAGATTACGATCTACAGCAGCAATAATGTGTGGAATTTGCTCCGGAGCTGCTGCGTGCCCCATAAGCGGGAATACTTGACCCGTAAGTGTCATCCGAACGCCTTCAGAAAATTCTCCCTCTACCCGTTCACCATCGTTATTATAATAACCGTTAAACCAGCCATCGCCATTCTCACTCTGTACCCACTCGTTGTTGCGCAAATGATTAAATATCCATTCCGCTTTTTGTTCCAGATCATCAGCTACTTTTTCAATATCTAGAGATACACGAACTCCACTCACCTTATTTGGTGCCGCGGCATAATATCGATCCAATCTCTCATGCTTGCCTGATATAGAACCGTAATCCACACGTTCGTTAAGCGTATCCAGCAACAGCTGCATCTCTTCTGCCAACTCAACCTTTTCCTGACCTTTAGAAGTCTTAAGGGTACGCAGCATCCGAGAAATATCTAATAGATTGCTAGCATAGAAAGATGTAAAAGCCACACTCTCTCCACGATCCGCACCCATATCGAGACCATCATTCCAGTCCGCACCTTCGAGCAGGATATTATTATGTTCCCCTACATTAAAGAACGGAACCAGGTTTTGCAGCAAAATATGTTCCAGAATTGTACCTTTGTAGATTTCCCCAGAAGCTGTTCTAAGATCACTGCCTGCAGAGGTATCCCAAGAAGTATCACGTTCCTTACAACGACTCATAAAAGTATCCCGGAAATAAGTCTGTTCTTGCAACAAGAAATCAAGATCACCACTCTGATCCAAATAGAGCATCGTTGTTAAGAACGGCCAGGCCCCATGATCCATCCATACTCGAGGAATATTGTTACGGTCAGCAATAAATTCGCCTGGTTGTTGACCGATAATAGTTGCGTTACTGCCGTCAATTCTCACACCAGCGTAATTATTGAAGAGTAGGCTGCGAACTTCGGCAGGTTCCATAATAAGCAGTGCCAGACAGTCTTGCCAAAGATCTCGCCAGCCACGTCCGCCCCTTCCATAATCATGATATGGTAAGAAGGAGTTACCATAGAGTCTTCTAAGGACCGGTTGAATGGTTACCCATTTCATCCATTGATCCGCATCCGAATCGCCGGTATGGAATTCAACCATATTCACTTTATCTGCCCAGAACGCTTTAGTCTCCTCTAGGAGTTGATCAAAAGCTTCAGATGCTCCATATTTATTCATCAACGCTTCAACGTTAATTCTATCACTATCAATTGCCATAACTACGACATATGAATGTTTTTCACCAGGAGACAAGGTAATTGAGGCAAACCGGAGGCCACCGACTGCTTCATAACCCTCTCTATCCACGCCTCCACCTTTACTGATCTCTGGCGTAGTATTCAGAATAACCGCTTCTGGCCAGTCAAGACTTCCACCTTCGCCGATGAATTCCTCTTGAATCGGGAAGAAACCAACAGGCTGACTTCCGTCACCTTCCGCTCCAAATACACCGTAAGAGGTATGGTTAACGCGATGACCACGTTCATCGAAAGAAAGTGCAGGCTGAACCTCAACACCATATGCTGAAGTGTAAATCCGGTTCAGCAAGGATGTTACATGTCTGTGATCCCGCAGATCATCTGCGGAACGGGCATACAATGGAACTACAGCTGTTGGTGTAAGAGTAATCTTCTCTGTTCCAATGTTCGTCAATGTAACTTTCATTAGTTCTACCTTGTCGTTACCTCTAGGTACGAAGCTAGTAATCTCAGCTGTGACACCCATCTCAGAGTTACTGCGAGTGACCCGATGCCATAGAAAACCAGCCTCAAGCACTGCTTCATCAGCAGATGAAGTGTAGAACGCTGCGTTTTGCTTAGCCGAATTTCCTGCTGCAGACCAAGCACCCTTGCCTTCGACGTATACCCAGAAATTACGTGAAGCACGGGAATTATGCAAATCTTCAACAGATAATGGCGGTGTTAAAAATGTATTATGACCTGTCGTCGCCTGTCCATGAAGTTTAGGAGTAACGGTCGACATCATCCCCCCCTCATTTACTAGAGGGAAGTATAAGAAACTACTGTGATCCGGTTGCTGAAGCTTGAACTCCCCATCCTTTCCAGTGAATTCAAAGCCATGAATTTTTTTACGGTCCATTGTCCCCATCCTCTCATTTACACAACTACTTAAGCTTTAACCGCACCTGCCAATGCACCGTCAACAATATACTTTTGAATGAAGGTGTACAGGACGATAAGTGGTGCCGATACGATCATGATCCCGCACGCCAACATAGGCCAGTTATTCCCGTATTGACCGCGGAATTCTTTAAGCCCGAAGGTAATTGGATAATGTTCCGGACTTGGCAAATACATGATTGGACCTACAAAGTCATTCCAAATCGTAATCGCCGTAAGGATAACACCTGTTGCGATAACAGGTTTCATCAATGGCATAATGATCTGGAACAGATAACGCATATATCCAGCACCATCCATGCCCGCAGCTTCATCCATCTCACGGCTGATTCCTTTAATATAACCTACGAACATCATGAAGACGATACCAGTTCCCCCTGTTTTTAGGAGGATATAACCTAGCTTCGTATCATAACCCACAAATCCAAGCTCTTGTTTCAGGGTAAGCATTAATTTGAACTGTGCAACCATAGGGTTAGGCAAGAACTGTGACATCAAGAAGAACAAATAAATGAATCCGCTCCACTTTACATAATTTCTCGCTACCGGGAAAGCTCCGAATAACGAAACGATTAGTGTTAGCACTGTCGCTACGCCTGTGTACAACAAACTGTTAATGAAATAATTAGAGAAATTACCTTTTAACCAAGCTTCCTTGTAGTTATCCCATTGAATACTTTTCACAAGTCCGATCGGGTCTAGCAGGTAATCTGAAAAAGACTTGAATGAAATATTTATTACAAACAATAGCGGCATGATATACAAAACAAGCAATACTGCAACCAGAATATAGGAGAGAGTTTTGGCGGTTTTGGAATCTTTCATTAATATTCCACCTCTCTCTTACGCATTTGTTTAACTGCAAATACAACGAAGACCAGAATCATTAGGAACTGTACCACCGAAAGCGCGGATGGAAGTCCCATCTGAAGAGAACCACGGAACGTCTCTTTATACACGTCATAAGCCATCGTTCTTGTGTTAAAGCGACCGTCCGTAGTTGCGAGAATAATATCAAAGGTGGACATCGCACCGATAATGGACAAAATAATATTAATGGTGAACGATGGAGCAATAAGCGGGAACGTAATGTTCTTAAAAGATTGCCATTTCGTAGTTCCATCAATATATCCAGCTTCATACAGATCCTTCGGTACGGATTGAAGGCCTGCAAGGAAAATTAACATGGAGTAACCCATGTACATCCAAATTTGCGTAAATATAATATAACCAAACGCATGGGTGAAGCTTCCAAAGAACATATCTTTATAACCGAACAATGAATCATACAGTTGATTGACAGGACCACTAAGCGGATCGAACATCAAGCCCCATACCAGTGCAACTACGGATACACCGAGGACAACCGGTAAAAAGAAAACTGCGCGATAAAAATAATCGCCTTTCAGCTTCTGATTAATAACTACGGCCATAAGGAGACCGACACCGTTCTGTACGATTGTAACAATGATCATGAAATAAACAGTTCGTATAATGGAATCCCAACGTTCGCCTGAATTTCCGGAGTTAAAAACGCTATAGTAATTGTCAAGGCCTACGAAATTCAACTTGCTTCCAGGAACGTTAGTAATATCTGTAAATGAATAGATGACCGTCATCATAGAGGGTCCAAAATAAAAAACAACATACAACGATAATGGAATCATAAGCAGCAGAAGTGGTAAATATCGTTTTATACCTTTTCCGAACGGATACATTTCTCTCACCTACCCAATCCTAATTCAATAAAATCATCGGGGTCTGTACGAACAGACCCCGAAGTTGTAGTACATGATGGTGCACAGTATGTTGTAGATGTCTGTTTTATTGGGATAACAGCTTATTTAGGAGCTGCTGCTTCCCATTCTTTTTGTTGTACATCTGCAAGTTCTTTAGCGGTTTTGAATTCGCCGCCTGGTGCTAGGTATTCAGTGTGTACACCTTCAGCAGCAATGTGCTCGCCTACATTGTCGCGGTTAATCATTATGATTTCATAGGCAAGTTCAAAGTCTTCTGCCATGTATTGTGCTAGTTCGTTATCAATGAAGTCACTGCCAGTTGAAATGTTATCTTGTGTTGGTACAAATCCAGCAGCCTTAACATATTCAGTGTAGTTTTCTGGCTCAGAGAAGAATTCCATCCATTTCAAAGCCCCTTCTTTGTTCGGACCTTTTTCTGCTGCATACCAAGTTACATCGTATTTACCGACAAGAGAAGCATTCTTAGCTGCATCTTCAGTAGCTGGGATTGGGAAGTAGCCAAATTTCACATCAGGATTTGCCGCAGCGATCGTAGGTGCATCCCAAGTTCCGTCAGCGATCATAGCTGCTTTTCCTGTTGCAAAATACGAAGGTGCTGTTGCATAGTCAATACCCAAGAAACCATCGATGATGTAGTTATCTTGAAGGGTCTTCATTTTATCCAATACTTCTACAGCCTCAGCATCGTTGAACGCCGAAGTGCCTTTCCAAACGCCTTCAATCCATTTTTGTTGGTCGCCGCCGCCTAGAATCTTAGCTTGCAAGCCGAACACTGGCAGTTTCAAAGGCCATACATCTTTACCAGCAACTACGATAGGTACGATGTTCTTGGATTTCAAAGTATCTAGAACACTGATGAATTCTGTCCATGTTGTTGGAACAGTCAATCCGTTTTGTTCAAAAATTTCTTTATTATAGAAGAAACCTGACATCGCTACTTTACCGGTTGGGATCGCATACACTTTATCATTGTAAGTACCCGCTTTAGCAATATCATTCGCATTGTAGTTTTTAACGAAAGCTTCGTTGCTCAGATCAGCAATCAAACCGGAATCAATCCATTGTTGCCAGTCTGGCACTTTCGCACCCGGTGTCCAATCTTTCGGAGACAATCTCATACCGGACAAATCAGCAAGGACATCTACGTCACCAGCTGTAATTCTCGCTCTTTGCGCTTGTTTAAATTCATCATCCGGACCCGTGGTCGTATACTCCACTTTGTATTCCGGATACTTTTCTTCAAACTTTTTATTAATTTCGGTAATGGCTTTATTAATGTTTTCTTGTTTCCAATGCAAGATCTTAATCACTTTCTTATCGCCAGATGCAGGCTTATTTGTTCCGTTGCCCGGAGTAGCCTCACCATTTGTGTTGTTGCCGCTTCCACATGCTGCTAATGAGAGCACCAGCGCCGAGCTCAACAATACCGCAGAAAGCTTCTTTACCATTTTTGTTACCCCCCAGATGATTTGTTATGACCTTTTACGAAACCTTGTGTTAGCTCCTAAACTTTCGTAATATAATCGAAAATATCACAGAAAGCGGTTTCGTTGTTTTTATTATTACATCGTTATATATCTTTGTAAAGTCTTTTTTTATTCTTTATTTTCGAACCCATTTTTAACGAAAACACTCAAAAACCCTTTAATATCAAGGATATTCCTATTTGTGCACCAAATATCCCATTGACTATATACCTATATAATTATAAAATCATTTACGAAAACGTTTCGTAATTCCTATTTGAAATCCATAAAAAAGTCTGACTCAACTACACTTTTATCATAGATTCGGAGTATTTCTCATAATAAGGAGGACTTAATTTGGCCTATAACATCAAAGAAATCGCGAAAATCGCTGGGGTTTCTGTTTCGACAGTATCCAAAATCATTAATAATTACAGCGATATTTCGGAAGATACCAAGACTAGAGTTCAACGAATCATAAAAGAAACCGGATATACTCCCTCCAATTCCGCAAAAACATTAGCAACAAAATCATCGAATCTAATTGGCGTTATATTTGCAGGAATGCTGAATGTTGACTTTACCCATCCTTTTTTCATCGAAGTCCTAAACTCCTTCAAAAAACAAATGGGACTGCTAGGTTACGACCTTATCTTTTTCTCTAACGAAAAATTTCAAAGTGGTGATACTAATGATTATCTTGCCCGTTGTCTGCATTTTAATGTAGATGGCTGCCTTCTTATTTCCGGACAAGAGCTAGAAACCTCTATCAGTGAATTAGATAATAGCTCTATCCCTTGCATCGGCGTAGATTTAAAGCTATCAGGCGACAATTCGGGTTATATCATGTCTGATAATTTCAAGATGTCCACTAAGGTAGTCGAACACTTTTACTTATTAGGCTATCGAGAACTTGGTTATATCGGCAGCTCCTCAGAATCAGAAATCTCCAACATTCGTGAAAGTGGTTTCCGCAAAGCGCTTGAAGATTTAGGACTACCGATCAACGAAAACTGGTTCTTAAACGGAAGCAACTTCTTTGAAGCCAGCGGTTATGAAACCATGCGTAGAATGATTGCGAACGGAAATTTACCCAGAGCGATCTTCGCAGCGTCTGATCAGCTAGCTATCGGGGCTATGCGTGCCCTTAAGGAATCTTCTATCGCTGTTCCTGGTACCGTCGCAATTATTGGCTGTGACGATATCGAAGCTTGTAATTACACAACACCACTGTTGACTACAATTAAACAAAATAAAGATAAAATCGGTCGCCTAGCCGCGTTAATGCTGTATGATCTGATAAACAATCAATCTGGCACGAGCTCCTTCAGCGTGGAGCCAGAGCTCATCATAAGAGAATCCTGCGGCGCTTCTGAGCGGGGTTTAGCGTAACCTCCTTAGAGTTTCCTTTACTGAACTAAAGTAGAGATATGGGGCAAAATATTGGACTATACAGGCAAAAAAACGAGGACATCTAAAGCCATGTCAATGGCCAATAATGTCCTCGTTTACTTGGAATCTAATATATCTAAAACAACAAAAAAAGATGTTCCAACAGCCAAGTAAATGGCTCAGGAACATCTTTTTGTTGATGCTTTATTACTTAAGAAATCTTATAGATCGAAGTACAGAGAATATTCATGTGGATGAACACGAATTGCAACCTCTTGAGCTTCGGAACGTTTCAGAGCAATATAGTTATCAATGAAGTCCTTAGTAAATACGTCACCTTCAGTTAGGAACTCGTAATCAGCTTCCAAAGAATCAAGCGCTTCGCCCAGACTACCCGGAACGCTGCGGATCTTTTCTTTGTCTGCATCAGACAATTCGTAGATGTTCTTATCCAAAGGACCGTAACCCAGTTCTTGTGGGTTGATCTTGTTCTTGATTCCGTCCAGACCTGCCATCAGCATTGCCGAGAATGCCAAGTAAGGGTTAGCCGTGGAATCCGGTGTACGGAACTCGATACGACAGCCTTTCGGTGTCACAGCTGCTACTGGGATACGAACTGCAGCAGAACGATTTCCCTTGGAGTATACCAAGTTAACCGGTGCTTCATAGCCAGGAACCAAACGTTTAAACGAGTTGGTGCTTGGGTTAGTCAAAGCGATCAAAGCTGGTGCATGGTACAAAATACCGCCGATATAGTGAAGAGCCATTTCGCTCAAGTTAGCATAAGCGCCTTTTTCGTAGAACAAAGGAGTGTCTCCATCAAAGATCGATTGATGCACGTGCATTCCGCTACCATTATCACCAAACAGTGGTTTTGGCATGAAAGTCGCTACCTTACCATACTGACGTGCAGTGTTTTGCACAATATATTTATAAGTCATGAGATTATCAGCAGTTTTCTTCAAGGTATCAAAACGGAAGTTGATTTCCGCTTGGCCTGCAGTTGCCACTTCATGGTGATGACGCTCAATGCGCAATCCAGTTTCAGCAAGCAAACGGCACATTTCACTGCGAATATCCTGTTGGGAATCTACAGGTGCTACAGGTACATATCCACCTTTAACGCCAACTTTAAATGCCATGTTGCCGCCCTCTTCTTTACGACCCGTATTCCAAGCCGCTTCTTCAGAGTCTACGAAGAATGAAGAGCTGTTCATACCACTCTCGTAACGAACATCGTCAAAGATAAAGAATTCAGACTCAGGTGCGAAGAATGCTGATGTACCAACTCCGCTCTTTTGAAGGAATTCTTCTGCTTTCACAGCAATACCGCGAGGATCGCGCTCATAGCGTTCGCCATCAGGAGTGAAAATGTCGCACATTACGTTCAGCGTTGGATGAGCTGTAAACGGATCAATGAACACACTGTTCGGATCAGGCATCATAACCATGTCTGATTCTTCAATACCACGGAATCCTTTGATGGAAGAACCGTCGAATGCTACCCCATTTACAAAAGTTTCATCTTCCACTTCAGAAGCAGGCAGAGAAATGTGGTGAGCACGGCCACCTAAATCTACGAATCGAAAATCTACCCACTCGATATTGTTTTCTTTAATTGTTTGCAACACTTTTTCAACCGACATGAATTTTTCCTCCCCCAAGTTCCGAACATTAAGCCCCTCACAGTATGCAAATGTTCTTGTTTTATTTTTATTTGCTGTCGTCATTATAAATCTCATACCTAACATCGTCAATGCTTATGTCAGGTATTTCTTGCAACTATGTAAGATATTCTGACGCTTTCGTGAAATCCGTTATTTTCGCTTAAATTCATACCATATTTAACTTATCCAACAGCAAAGAAGCCCTACTATCCCGCTATACCGCGGTTTGTAGGACTTCAAAGGTAGTAATATAATTATAAATTATAGTGCCGAAACGGTTTCTGGCGAAGTTGAAAACTTACGTCCAACAATCGGAGCAAGCTTTTCCAGATCCTTAAGTAGATTATCGAACTGCTCAGGGAATAACGATTGAACACCATCACCTGTCATGGAATTGTCCGGATCTGTGTGCATTTCGATAATTAGACCATTTGCACCCGCAGCAACAGAAGCTTTAGCCATAGGTTCAACTAATTCACGACGTCCAGTGCCGTGACTCGGGTCAGAAATTACCGGAAGATGACTCAAGCTTTGTAGAACCGGTATAGCCGATAGATCCAGTGTATTGCGAGTGTAAGTCTCAAACGTACGAATACCGCGCTCACAGAGCATTACATCCTTATTTCCACCTGCCAAAATGTACTCTGCAGCATTGAGCAATTCATCATAGGTTGCACTAAAGCCGCGTTTCAGAAGGACAGGTCTTCCACAAGTACCAAGCTTACGCAGCAAATCAAAGTTCTGCATGTTTCGTGTACCCACCTGGAGAATATCCGCGTGTTCTGCACAAATATCCACATACTCTGGTGTCATAACCTCTGTAATGGTCAACAGGCCATGACGCTTTCCTGCTTCAGCCATCATAGTTAAACCTTCTACACCAACACCCTGGAAGCTGTATGGACCTGTACGGGGCTTAAACGCGCCTCCACGCAGTACCTGCGCACCTGAAGCTTTAACTAGACGGGCAATCTCATCAATCTGCTCTGGAGACTCCACGGCACAAGGTCCGCCCATAATCACCAGATTCTCTCCGCCAATCTTCACACCCTTGATATCGATAATGGTATCCTCTGGATGGAAATCACGGCTAGCCAGCTTATAGGACTTGGAGATCTTCACGACGTTCTCCACACCCTTCATTTGCCGCAAATGCTCTGCAAGCTTAGGCGTAACACTTCCTACTAATCCGATAACCGTATGATCTGCACCTTTGGAGAGATGTACCTGCAAGCCCTCTCTTTCGATCACAGCGATAATATCTTTAACCTGCTCTTCTGGCGTTTGATTGGATGTAATGACGATCATTTTATAACTTCCTCTCTGGACTTAAAATTAATAATAATTTTGCTGAATACACTCGCACTACGACGCGTGTTCGCTTTTAAGCTTTTATGCTTTTATGCTTTTAATCGATAAAGCGATTTTACCCCAAAAATCCATTATCGTCAATCCTATTTCCTGATTTAGAAGATGAAACCGTTTTTTTCTATAAAGAAAAACGCTCAACCCCGATAGACGAGATTAAGCGCTTCTTCAAGACAAATATATAAGTTCGCTAGCGCATTAAGTAGTACTTGCGCTCTTATTCTTAACTGGAGGAAGTAGCTTCGCCATATTCACTGTACGTTTGATCTCCCATGTCTCGGGATTCTCGGAATCGTACTGCTCCAAATAATTAATAACTTCTTTGGTAATTGGTGTCGGTGTAGATGCGCCCGAAGTAACCCCTACAATATTTACACCCTTTAGCCACTCGGTGTTTAATTCAGAGATATCAGAAATCCGATGGGCCGGAACACCTGCAATCTCTTCCGACACCTGTGCCAGACGATTAGAGTTGTTGCTTCGTGGATCGCCAACGACAATCACTAGATCACATTGGCCCGCCTGCTCGGCTACAGCCTCTTGACGCACCTGAGTAGCCATACATATCTCATTATGCACTTCGGCACCTGGGAAGGTCTCTAGAAGCTTTTTCATAATATTTTTAATGTCCCACTGGCTCATAGTGGTCTGATTCGTAATTACAATCCGTGAAGAAGGGATGGACAGAGTTGCAATCTCATCTTCTTTTTCAATTAAATGCACATGCTCTGGCGCAATGCCAACAGCACCTTCCGGTTCCGGATGGCCTTTCTTGCCGATATAAATAACCTCATAGCCATCATCGACCTTCTCCTGAATGAGATCATGTGTCTTGGTCACATCAGGACAAGTAGCATCAACAGTAGTCAATCCTTTATCCCTAGCCATCTTGCGTACCTCAGGAGAAACTCCGTGAGCAGTGAATATAACGGTTCCACTATCTACTTTGTCGAGAATATCCAGACGGTTATGACCGTCCAAGGTAATAATGCCGTCGTCCTCAAACGAATTCGTGACATGACTATTATGAACAATCATGCCCAGTATATAAATCGGCCGGGGAAGATCGAGATTTTGCGCAGCCTGCCGCGCCATTACCATAGCATCGACTACTCCGTAACAGTATCCCCGGGGAGAAATTTTAATGACTTCCATGACTTCACCAACTTTCTGCTTTCGTTGACTTCTGTAATAGGGCACACTTTAAATTATACCCTATTCCAGCGGCGGAGCAAAGAGAAGCGGCAACCAGATCACAAAAGTAGTTCCTTCGCCTTGGCGTGTAACAACTTCCACAGACCCACCATGTTCGTCAATAATCCATTTAGCAATAGATAAGCCAAGCCCAATTCCTTCCGTAATTCCACGTGATTCATCTGCACGATAGAAACGGTCGAAAATATATGGAACCTCATCTTTATCCATACCTATCCCCGTATCGGTGATTCGAATACCAACCTGATTCTGATAGAAAATCGTATCTAAACTCACCTCACCGGAAGGTGTGTATTTAAAAGCATTATCAATAAAAATAAACAACATTTGTTGCAAATAATCTTTATTACCAACAACATATTTACCATTTAAGACGGACATATCCCCTGTAACCCACTCCGCTTGACGAGGTAGAAATGACGCCCGACGTGCTATCTCCGTCATCATTGGTTCCAGTGCCACCGGTTCTATCTCGAAGGTTCGCCCTGTATCAGCGCGCGCAAGTGAGAGCATATCAGATACCAGTCGGCTCATTCGTTTAGACTCGTCCGCGATATCCTTCACCGATTCCATCGAGAGCTGGCGAATTTCAGCCTCGCTCATCTTCCCTTCACCCGGCTCCATCTCCCATACTTTTTGCAGCAGATCGATATTCCCGCGAATGGTTGTCAGCGGCGTCCGCAGCTCATGTGATGCATCGGAAACAAATCGGCGCTGTGCCGCATACGAATCCTCTAACTCAGTGTAGAATCCTTCCATACGCCCAAGCATGTTATTGACAGTCTCAATTAGGCGACCTATTTCATCTGGAGGTCCATCATATTCAATACGGGAGCTTAGGTCATTCCCCGTCTGAATCCCATTTGTAGCCTCAATAACTTTCCCAATCGGACTCATCGCTTTACGGGCCAGGAATAATCCAAAGGTAAATGCCGCAATCAAGGTAGCAAAAGACCCGACAAGCAATATATTTTTCAAACGCTCCAATAGCTTATTCTGCTCGCTCACATAGGCAGCGACTTGTAATACAGCCACTGGATTATTATTATAATGCTCTAGTTCAATAGGCATCTCGTAAATCAAAAACTGATTACCGTCTACAACTACGTTACGAAAACCCTTTACAGCTTTATCTTGAGGAGGATAATCAAACTGTAAGCCAAAGTTAATCATGTTCGTTGATTGCGACAAGCTTTTGCTTCCATAAGTATAAATCTGTGTATACATGTTGGAGTTTTCAGGACGTCTCACTCCACCGAGCTTCAACTCTCCGTTGAAGACATCGTAACTAAATAAAGGTTTCGTTTGCTCAGCTTGCAATCTTAGACGATCCTTCAAGTCACCATACGTATTAAAATAGACAAAGCCGTAAATTGCGGCTGATAAGGCCAGCAGCATAACGGCCAAAATCCCTGAATACCAAGCAGTCAGCCGCAATCTTATAGACATGTTAGTTGTCACCTCTTAGAATGTAACCGGCACCCCGGATCGTTTGAATGAGGCGTTTACCGCCATGCTCCTCCGTTTTTTGGCGTAGCATAGCTATGTATACCTCAAGTACATTAGATTCACCGCTGTAATCATAACCCCATATTTTATCCATGATCAGATCCCGCGAAAGCACACGTTTCGGATTCTGCATAAACAAATGCAACAGTTCGAATTCCTTCGCCGTAAGCTCCAGTCTCTTACCTGCACGTGTGACCTCGCGTGAATCTACATCAAGTGTAATATCCTCGTAAGTAACCGCTTGCTCACTGCCTCCGCTTTGCTCACTCTTACGCCGAAGTAGCGCACGTACCCGGGCAAGTAATTCTTCCAGTGCAAATGGTTTTACTAAATAATCGTCCGCACCCAGATCAAGCCCCTTCACACGGTGCTCAATTTCATCCTTAGCCGTAAGCATTAGAACAGGCACATTACTGCCCCCTTCTCGCAAACGACGGCAAACTTCAAATCCGTCTACCTGAGGCATCATAACATCCAGAATCACCACATCCGGATCACTGCTCAGAATCGCTCGTAATCCATCCGCTCCATTCACCGCAGTCTTTACATCGTAACCTTCAAAGGCTAGCCCTCGGCGCAGCATGGAAATAATTTTTTCATCATCATCAATAATTAGAATATTCGGTCGCATCAAGCAGCCCCCATTGTTCATTTCTTTTTATTTATATTGTAGCAGTCGCACCATGTTTAGACAAAAAACGGAAGGGTTGCCCCTTCCGCGTTATTCACCGTCCGGTGTGTTATTTCTGCTGACTTTGCCCAGTAGTCGTATCAAAATCATTTTTGTTGCCGATTGTGACGGAAAGATCCAAGTTTTTACCATCGCGCACAACATTCAGCGTTACTTTGTCACCGACTTTTAACGTTTGAATGAAAGCAATCAGATCTTGGTTTGTAGCATATTTCGTTCCATTTGCACCTGTAATAATATCGTAAGGGCGCAAGTCTGCAGCATACGCTGGCGATTTAAAGATAATATCTGCAACTACAGAGCCTTCTTTAATATCCGTGCCCATTTGTTTAGCTACTTCATCTGTAATCGTCATAAGCGTTGCACCAATGAATGGTACTGGTTCTTTAGGAATCGCTTGGTTCGCTTCCAGTTTATCTACGACTTCTTTTATCGTGTTCACAGCGATAGCAAAACCAATCCCTTGGGAATCCGTACTAACGGCTACGTTCATACCAATTACCTGTCCATTCATATTGAGCAGTGGACCACCAGAGTTACCTGGGTTGATAGAAGCGTCCGTTTGCAGCAAGTTTTTGTAGTTACGTGTTCCACTACCATCTTCTTCATTAATATCGATGCTGCGTCCTTTTGCACTAAGAACACCAGAGGTTACTGTATGATCGAAGCCTTGTGGGTTACCGATAGCAACTACTTCTGAACCGACTTTCAAGCTATCTGAATCTCCCAGAGCAACTGTAGGGAAGTCACTATCTCCCTCAATCTTCAATACTGCCAAATCCAGATCTTTGCTAGAGCCTAGCAATTTTGCTTCATATGGTTTGGTTACGCCATCTACTGTAACTTGGATGACATCGGCATTCTCAATGACGTGCTGATTCGTCAAAATATATCCGGATTTCTCATAAATGAAGCCTGTTCCAATTCCATATGGGATAAGCTGCGATGAAGAGCTTGAATCCGACTTCGAGTCCTGCTCATTTTGTGAAGAACCACTTCCACCGTATTGATCTCCGAAAAAGAATTGAGAAAACGGATCACTCAAATTCGGGCTGGATGAACCTCCACTACGTGAACTGGATTTTACTAGTGTCTCAATCTTGACGACTGCTGGTCCAACCGCATCAACTACGCCAGTCACATCACGGGAGCCTTTCACCAAAGATGTAGTGGTAGTATTAGGTGTAGTACTAGCACTCTCATTCGTCGTCTTCGCCGTTCCATTCGATTCCGAGCTAGCAACGGTTGAAGCTGCACCCCCTGTGAACCAGTTGCCTCGATCTGCCATAAACATTGAACCTGAGAGAACGACCATACCTGCTAAGAAGGAAATCAAGACTGTTTTCACTGAGCTTTTTGGCTTTTTATTATATTGCCAGCCACCGCCACCTTCAGAGCCGCCTCCGCCGTTTCCACCTCGTCCACCGCCATTACCATCAAAGCCTGTACTGCGAAATGAACTGTTGTATGGGAGTGGTTTTACGGGCTGTGGAGGTGTAACCTCAACCCGCTCCGGCTCCATCCGGTTGTAATGCTGAGCACTTCCGCCTGTGTCACTTTCATCTTTGTTCAAAGATTTAAAAGGTCCGTAAGAATAGTAGTATGATGATCCGGATTCGGATGACTGATTATTATTACTATTATGGTTATTATTGTCCCAATCCCGATCTGGTGCTGGTCCATTGTCACGATTAAAGTTGTTTTTGTTATCGTCCATGTTCATATACCTCCTGCATCCTGTCGCCTGACAAGGATTAATTTGTTTTCTTGTTTCTTATTTTGTACTTTAAACCTTAAGGTCACATTAAAAACAATTTAAGCGGAGATAAAAGATATAGGCAAATAGACGGGATTGGGCATCAGAAGGGAGCTATTAGGGGACTAGGTTCCAAAAGGCGCACGCTGTTGGTCGGGACTGGGTTTCAGGCTACACCGCTGTTGAAACCATGTTCCTATGAATTGACCCTGCAGGTGGAACAGGATTTCAAAGGCGGACGTAAACTTTTCGCTCTGAACCCAATCCCTAGGCAGGGAAGTAAAAAAGAAGCTCGGGCGCGGAAAACAACGCGGCCCGAACTTCCAACATACAACCTAGAACAAAACCCTAGAACGACGTCCATGAACGAAGTCCAAGAACAAGGAACAAGGAACAAGGAACAAACAACAATTATAGGGAAAAACTCCCTATAATTAACCAAAAATCACAAGAAATCAAGATTTAAAGGGAATACCTCCCTATAATTCTCAGCAATATAGCTGTTTATGAGAAAAACAATGAATTTATACGGAGGATTTCCCTATAATCCTGTATACAAGCGTAAAACTCAAGTTTAAAGGGAGGTTTTCCCTATAACTTACTTTTAAGCCCCCATAAACTAACCCACATCATCTTGAAAAACAATCCCTAACCCTGAGCCCAACCCTTCCGATGAGCATAAATAGCCAACTGGGTACGGTCATCCAGCTCGCATTTCATCAGCAGGTTGCTGACATGCGTCTTCACCGTCTTGATGCTGATATGCAGCTCCTCGCCGATATCCTTGTTGGTCTTGCCCTCAGCAATAAGCAGCAGGACCTCCTTCTCACGCTCCGTCAAGCCGGAGGAATCACCTTGCACAGTACGCTGGCGAATGCCACGCGTCAGCGCTTGCGATACATCACCAGTCATGACAGGCATACCACGGAATGCGCCTTGCAGAGCGTAGATCAGCTCCTCTGCTGACACGGTTTTGAGCACATAGCTGACTGCTCCAGCTTCTATAGCGTCCACGACGAGATCATCCTCAAGGAAGCTGGTCAAGATCACGATTTTGAGACCAGGAAATTCTGACAGCACTGCACGAGTAGTCTCCACACCATTCATCACAGGCATCATCAGATCCATTAGCACGAGATCAGGCAAGCCTTCATGTCCACCGGCACGCAGCATCTCCAGTGCTTCCTGTCCATTGGCTGCCTCTCCTATAACCTCAAACGTCGGCTCCAGCATCAGATATGTTTTAAGGCCCATCCGCACCATATCGTGATCATCTACGAGCAACACTCTTATGACACTCATGCTCTATTCCTCCTCGTCCTCTATATCAGATCCTAGCACTCTTTTTTCCTCTGACTCAGAATTCCCTTGCACAAACTTAGGGATATGTACACGTATGGTCGTTCCTGCACCTTTACGGCTAATAATTTCCACTTGTCCACCTAGTTTCTCCGCACGTTCGCGCATGGTGGTAAGACCGTATGATCCCTGTTTTTGCTGTATATGTTCAAAGCCTTGACCGTCATCGCTAATACTTAGCACAACTTGTCTTGACCCTTCACGCAGCGATAGACTAACTAGCCTAGCTTCAGCATGCTTCACAATATTCGCCATTGCCTCCTGAATAATCAGGAACAGCTGATGCTCAATTGCTTCAGACAGTTCTCCTTGCAGCTCAAGCTCCTTCATTCCTTTTAAGCCGTTCTGGCGGCAATAATCAGGGAACCATTTTTCCAATGCTTCGAAAAGATTCCTGCCTTCCAGCTCCACCGGCCGTAACTGCGCAATGAGCGCTCTCATCTGCTTTTGTGCCATTTGTGACATTGCAATTAACTGATCCATTACCAATTGACCTTGAGCTTCATTAACCTTCAGCACTTTAGGCAGCGAAGAAGCCGACATATGGATGGCAAAAAGCTGTTGGCTCACCGTATCATGCAAATCCCGGGCCATACGTCTTCTTTCCTCCAACACCGCACTCTCCGCTGCCTGTTCCTTCTCAATAACCTCTTGTTCACCCAATCGCTGCAGAAGCTGCATCTTGTTCTCTACCGTATCCATCATGACATTAAATTCGTGGTACACTCTCGCAAAAGACTGGTCATCACTCTCTGGCATACGTACGGACAGATTCCCTTTTGCCACCTGCAGCATATTTAGATCCAGATGATCAATCCGGCGCTGAATCCGCTGACCTGCCATATAACCGATTACAACAGTGAACAACACGATCCCAAGACATAAGTACAGCCACATTCGATAATCCATAACCTCGATATAACCAAGACAAGTGCCTGCATACATCAACCCGGCACTTACGGCTCCAGTGAGTAGAAAGTAAAACAACAACAACCATTTGGTATTACTGAATATTGTCCCCATCTAACCCACCGTTTTAACTTTAATGTCACCTATAAAAGCACTTACGTTAATACGAACTTTTTTGCCTGCTTCTTTATAATAAGGCGTTTTGCATTGAACACTGCTCATGAATCCACTGCGGGACTGATCCAGAACTTCCATATCGCCGATAAAAGAACTGCTGTTCACTGAGATCCCAAGGTCCATATCATTTGGAATATATACCTTGATGTCACCAATAAAAGCGGAAATATTAATTTTTGTCTCACCATAAGCAATTTGTGCGTTCGTCAGATCCAGTACAGTATCACCAATAAACTGTGAGACATTCGTGTTCTTCAGTTGAAAATGCTCGCGACCCATATGAACATCCCCTATAAAAGCAGAGCGATTGGTTGACTCCTTGTTGTTACTCTCTGTCTCATGGAACTCCTCATGCCATTCCCCATGTCTTCTAGCATGCCGCTCATGACGTTCCTGACGTCTGCGCTCATGACGCTCCTGCTTCTCTTGCCAACGTGATTCAGCGGTGGTTTTAAATGCTCCTCCATCTTCATCCTCTTCTTCATCTTTTTGAAGATTAATATTCCAGTCTCGCCCACCAGAAGTTTTACCAAATTTCTGCTCGAATTGCTCATCTAGCGTGGAATCCAGCGGCTTTGGCGGCTCCACATCCAGCGAGCTTTTTCCCGGAGGAAAGTAATCTGGCGGTGACGGCGGAGCTGGCGGCACTGGAGGTACTGAACCTCTAGGTTTAAAAATCACATAAAGACCGCCGCCAATCAGCATGATTGGAATGAACATTTTGAAAAAATCCCCGGCTGAAATATCGAACCAGTCCAAATTCCGCCCAAGGAAGAACACTCCGATCGCCAGAAAGAAAAAACCGCCGATTGGTGAAGATCCACCTTTTGAATGTTCGTCTCCCGTTCCCAGAAGCCGTTTCATTCCCATTAGGATCAAGATAACAGGCCAATAATTTGAGATCACATATCCTAAGCTGAAATCGGTGTAACCCAATTGTCTGAGTAGAAACATGGCTCCAATCCCTATCAGGATCAAGCCGCCAAAAATCTGACTTGTGAACCTTCTTTTCATATTCCATTTCCCCTTTAAATTAGTGGAACGCTCTCTTCTTCAATCTTATAGCCTTAGTCTACAGGAAGAAAGCGCTCATAAACAGCGGCGAGAGAAGGAACTTCCACTCAGTCTCTAGACGGAGACGTTTGGGATATTATTCTATATACTACTATATATATATAAAAAAGACCGCCCCTCAGTTATAAACTGATCTGGGACGGTCTCTTTATTCAGCAGTCTTCTGCATCAGCAGCGCATTATTGTTGCGGTTTCTGAGCTGGTTTAGAAGTATTTCCACTTTGCTTAGTAGTGCCGTCATTCTCAACAGCAAACTCAGCATTGTATTTTTCATTCGGTGTTTTGTAATTTTCTTGAACTTTAGATTTTTTATTATTAGCCACGGAATTCACCTCCCTTATCCCTTATGCAGCATAGATAATGCTTACTAAGAGAACATCTCGGATGAGGCTAACGCTCTGCCCCAGTCCGTATTATGGCAAGGTGATGTCACTATTATGCATGGCCAAGTGAAAATAAGTTCAATCCGCCAAATTCATTGAAATACAATTCTAAATTTAGATGGATTCTTCTAGCAGAGATTGCGGTACAGCATTATAAGTCTCAATCGCCTGGGTAAGCTTCTTCAGCATGACTTCCGTACATGTTCCGTTACCACGCTTAATGAGCTGAACCACAACTGATTTTTTACCCCATTCCTTATACACCTGTTTCGTAGTAGCAAAATACAAATCAATCTTCCGCCCTTTAATGGCAGATCCTGTATCAGCAACGATGCCGTATCCATAACCAGGTATATAAAGTATACTCCCTAACGGGATTACCTTAGGGTCAGCCGCAATAGTCGAGACTGTATTCTTATCTCTACGTACTTTCACACCTGAATAGGTGATTCCGTATTCGGGATGTTTAGATGTTTTACCTGTAGATTCATAACCCGCAGTATAACCCGTCGCCATCACTTTCATTGAAGTAATAATTTGGTCAGGAGCTGGTGCAGCTACAGGAATAGAATTCGGTGATTTCGAAGCGCCAGTGCCTCCACTCCCTTTGGCAGTCGGAGCTTTGGTGGCTGGAGCCTTGGTAGTTGGAGCAACAGTGCTTTGTGGTGACTTTGTAGATACTGGTTTATTTATTGTTGTCGCAGGTAATACAGGTGAGCTTGCATGTGACTCATTAAACAATATCGTGGCGCGGCCTGTAGTTAGAACGACTTGTTGTTCTTTGGTTCTCAGTGAACCAGAGTTAGTTTGGGTATGTTGCACCTCGTTCGAAAGCGTTTTGCTCATGTTTGTGTGTTGTAACGTGTCTCCTGTCCCATTAGCCACAACTGCTTGATGCTTTGATTCAGGAATGATACCTGCAGCAGTTAACAGTAGAACTATTGTGACGAAAAGACACCAAAACCTCTGAAATATGCCCATTTTGTTCATGTGATAAACCTCCCCCTTATTAGCGAAGGTTTCCCGATTCACAAAATTTTATACATGAAGATCCATTTTAGATCCACATGCGCATATGACAGAGGTCGTTATTAAACGTACTTTTGGTGTAGATTATTTCATGTAATTAGGAGATTACACGGTCTGCAATTTCCTGAGCTAGTAGCTCAATCACTTCTTGAAGTGGCTTAGCTCCAATATCGCCTTCACCGCGCTTACGGATGGAAACTGTTTCGGCATTCATTTCATTCTCGCCGACTACGAACATGTATGGCAGCTTCTCCAGCTGAGCTTCACGGATCTTATAACCAAGCTTCTCATTACGCAAATCTGCCTCAGCAGAGATACCACGGCGACGCAGCTTGTCCGTAACTTCCTTAGCATAATCGTCGAAGGCAGTGGAGACAGGAATAACTTTAACTTGTTGTGGAGACAGCCAAAGCGGCAGTGATCCGGCAAAGTTCTCTAACAAGAAAGCTACAAAGCGCTCCATAGTACCTAAAATACCGCGGTGTAGAACGACTGGGCGGTGTTTCTGACCATCGTCACCGATGTATTCCAATTCAAAGCGTTCAGGCAGCAAGAAGTCGATCTGTACAGTGGAGAGCGTTTCTTCTTTGCCTAGTACAGTCTTGATCTGTACATCCAGCTTCGGACCGTAGAAGGCAGCTTCGCCTTCTGCTTCGTAGAACGGCAGACCAGCTTCTTCTACAACCTCACGCAGCATGCGCTGTGCAGTTTCCCACATTTCGTCATTTGCGTAATATTTCTCAGTATCCTTAGGATCACGATAAGACAACCGGAAACGGTAGTCATTAATACCAAAGTCACTGTAAACCTGTTTAATCAACTCGATTACACGAATGAACTCGCCTTTAATTTGATCCAGACGGCAGAAAATATGGGAATCATTAAGAGTCATTGAACGCACACGGTGCAAGCCAGTCAATGCTCCAGACATTTCATAACGGTGCTGGATACCCAGCTCAGCAATACGGATCGGCAGATCACGGTAGCTGTGCATGGAGCTCTTATAAATCATCATGTGATGCGGGCAGTTCATTGGACGAAGCACAAATTCTTCATTATCAATAGTCATTTTAGGGAACATGTCCTCTTGATAGTGCTCCCAGTGTCCAGAAGTTTTATATAGTTCAACATTACCAAGCACCGGAGTATATACATGCTGGTATCCTAAACTTGCTTCCAGATCCACAATGTAACGTTCTAGAATACTGCGTAGTTTAGCACCCTTAGGCAGCCAGATCGGCAAGCCTTGGCCTACCAATTGATTAAATGTGAAGATTTCAAGCTCTTTACCCAATTTACGGTGATCACGTTTCTTCGCTTCTTCAAGCAGACGAAGATGCTCATCGAGCTGTGCTTTTTTAATCCAAGCTGTACCGTATACGCGTTGAAGCATTTTATTCTTGCTATCGCCGCGCCAGTAAGCACCAGCTACATTCATCAATTTAAAGACTTTGATTTTGGAAGTAGACGGAACATGTGGTCCACGACACAAGTCGAAGAATTCACCTTGTTCATAGATCGAAATCACACTATCTTCAGGCAACGCTTCGATCAGTTCAAGCTTATAAGGATCACCTAGCTCCCCGAACATTTGGAGCGCTTCCTTGCGACTAACTTCCTTACGTACGATTGGCAGGTTTTCAGAGATAATACGATCCATTTCCTTTTCAATCTTTAGTAGATCCTCAGGATTAAGTGGATGTTCCAAATCCATATCGTAGTAGAAGCCATCTTCGATAACCGGGCCTACACCTAGCTTAACTTCCTTTGTTCCGTACAAACGTCTTGCAGCTTGCGCCATCAAGTGGGCAGTACTGTGACGCATAACCTCCAAACCTTCAGGTGAATCCAAAGTTACGATTTCAATCAATGCGCCTTCCTCAAGCGGAGTGGACAGATCCACGACAATACCATTCAGTTTCCCTGCCACCGCGTTTTTGCGAAGTCCACTACTAATAGAAGCCGCTACATCATCAATATTACTACCTTCTGCGTATTCCCGAACGGAGCCGTCCGGAAGTTTAATACTTACCATTTAAATTCCTCCTTCATTTCCTTAAGCCAACCAACAATTTCAAATTTTGCGAAACGGAAATATCCACGCACAAAAAAACGCCCGTCCCGCAAAGGGACGAGCGATTGCACCCGTGGTTCCACCCAAATTCGATTCTCTCAATCCGCTCTTAAATCAGAGTTGAGACAGAATCCTTCGTAAGCATGGAGTAACGACCATGAACCGGCGGTTCTTACTATCCCATCTCTGGGAATTCATAACCGCAGCTACAAAGGGGTAAATCAATAGTAGATACCGGAGGAAATTACAGCCTATGTTCCCTCTCTCTGAACGGTCCAGAACAATCGATTCATATCTTTGTCAATGCTGTTAACGTGAATTATGGAGTAATTATAAATCTGTCCTCTCTGACAGTCAAGTCTATAGAGGGGGCAAAATTTTGTAAACACCGGGCACCAGTTACCGACACGTACAGTTCTACATTCTGGTTATCCTCCTAGAACTGTCCTTAAGAGGTTACTCTTCTCGTCGTTTCCTTTCAGGTAAGCGGCCTGCACGTTTCAAAGACTCACGCAGCAAGTATTCGATATGTCCGTTTACACTGCGAAATTCCTCTCCCGCCCAACGTTCCAACGCCTCATGCAGATCCGGATCGATCCGCAATGGAAAGCTTTTCTTGGCCGCCATGATGCACCGCCTTAATACAACGAGCCGGTGTTAATGACCGGACTCGCTCCGCGCTCCGACACGATCGCCACCATCAGATTATTAATCATTGCAGCTTTACGTTCTTCGTCAAGCTCGACTACACCGCTCTCTTTAAGCTGTTTAATCGCCATATCAACCATGCCAACTGCACCTTCTACGATAATTTGACGAGCTGACAGAATGGCAGAAGCTTGTTGCCGCTGCAACATTGTACTGGCAATTTCTGTTGAATAAGCCAAGTGTGTAAGCCGGGCTTCAATCACTTCTACACCAGATAAAGACAAGCGCTCTTGCAGCTCAGACGCTAATTCTTTAGCAATTTCGTCTGCATTGGCACGCAAGGACATGCCGGATTCATTGAAATTATCATAAGGGTATTTGCTGGCTACATGACGCAGTGCTGTCTCGCTCTGAATCTCTACGAAAGCCATGTATTTATCTACATCAAAAAGAGCTTTAGCAGAGTTAATCACCTTGAAGACAATAACTGCAGCAATTTCAATCGGATTACCTTCAACATCATTGACCTTAAGCTTCACACTGTTAAAGTTACGAACGCGCAGGGAAACCGTCTTACGTACGCTGAACGGAATGACTGCGAACAATCCACTCGTTGCAATAGTTCCTACATATTGCCCGAAAAAGGTAACAACGACCGACTTATTGGGCTGTACAACCGTAATACTGGTACATAGTACCCCAGCTACAACGAACAGAATAACCGGCACTGCAACATACTCCTGAACAGCACCATAAATTCCACCAGCTAAACAAACTGCAATCAATGCGATAACCCAAAATCCGCTGACAGGACGAAGCATTTTCTCCTTCATAAAAGCACCCCCACAAGATATTCATTTGATATGAATATGATATCACTTTTGGATAATAATGTGTATACAAAAATGTAATCAAATAATGAATTTATGTTCACAGGTAAATGCGGTTAGAATCAGCTCCACATCACAAAAACGCTTGTTTATCATTCATCCAATTAAGAGGATGAACGACAAACAAGCGATAAATGTAACCGTATGAAATTGGGATTAGTTCTGCATGATGAAATCATTATCAATCTTCGCATTAGCATCATCGAACACGCGCAGAATATCGTAGCGAGTATTCCGCTGTGCCGGGATTTTGCCCGCTTCGCGGATCAATTGAGTAATCGACTCAATGTTGACCTTGTAAGTTGCACCCGCAGAAGATACTACGTTCTCTTCAATCATCGTACTACCGAAATCATTGCAGCCGTATTGAAGGGAAAGCTTGCCGACCTCTGGTCCCATAGTTACCCAAGAGGACTGGAAATTCTTGATGTTGTCTAGAACAAGGCGACTAATCGCTACCGTCTTCAGATATTCCTCAGGCGTTTGTCTATCCAGCTTCAGGTTGGTATTGTCCGGTTGGAATGTCCAAGAGATAAAGGCCAAGAAACCCTCTGAATCATATTTATTAGCAATACACTCGTCCTGAGCCTCGCGCACACGAAGTAAGTGCAGTGCCCGTTCTTCCATACTCTCTCCAAGTCCAATGACCATTGTAGCCGTTGTATTCATACCGATCTTATGCGCTGTCTGCATTACGTCCATCCACTCGCGCCATGAGCCTTTAAGACGACTGATCTTGCGGCGTGTACGGTCATCGAGAATCTCTGCTCCCCCGCCTGGTAAAGAATCCAGACCAGCAGCATGAATTTCACGTACTACTTCCTCGAGCGATAATCCCGATACTTCCTTCATCTTCATAATCTCTGCTGGTGAGAAGGAATGCATTGTAATCTCAGGGAACCGTTGCTTAATTCCGCGAAGGATATCTGTATAATAGCTGAAAGGAAGATTAGGGTTCGTTCCACCTTGCATTAGTATTTCTGTACCATTTACAGCGATGGTCTCAGCGATTTTTTGGTAAATCGTCTCATCCGGCAGTACATAGCCCTCATCAGAGCCCGGTCTACGATAAAATGCGCAGAAGCGACAGTAAACATCACATACATTCGTATAGTTAATATTACGACCAATTACAAACGTGGCCATCGGGTCCGGATGCCAGCGTTCCATTATGGTGTTTGCAGCAGCACCCATTTTCTCAATTTCGTTGCTCTCGAACAGTCGGATGGTATCTTCCAATTGGAGACGTTCACCCCGTAGGGCTTTGTCCAAAATAAGATCTATCGCACTCATCGTTCGCATCCTCCTTTTAAACCCTTAGGGGTATTGGTAGAATCACAAAATAACAGGAAGAAAAAACGTTGTCTCCTTTCAAGATGACAACCCTTTCTCATACAAATGAACAGTTCATTTCCTCATCGTATCACAATCTGAACAGCTTGAAAAATGCTTTTACGTTCTTCGTAAAATCCCTTCCAGAAGAAAAGCAGCATCGCACTAAGCGATACTGCTAGTTTATACTCTATTTTTCCACTAACTCTTGATTAAAAGTATATCCCAGTTATTTCGACTCAATTTCGGCCCGTGCCGCCTCTAGTGCGTGGCCAAGATCAGCAATCAAATCCTCTGCATGCTCAATACCGACAGAGAAGCGCAGCAAACGATCATCTACACCCACAGCATTTCGAATCTCCACAGGAATATCAGCATGTGTTTGTACAGCCGGATATGTCATTAGTGACTCAACGCCGCCCAGACTCTCTGCGAATGCGATAAGACGAATATGACGAAGAAGAGGCTCTACGTATCTGGCATCTTTTAATTTGAAAGAGAAAATACCGGTATTCCCTGAAGATTGGCGATTCTGGATTTCATGCCCCGGATGATCTGGCAGTCCTGGATGGAACACTTCCGCAATTGCTGGATGCTCTAAAAAGTAGTGGGCGATTGCTAGTGCATTGCTCTCGTGGCGCTCCATACGCAGAGCCAACGTCTTCAAGCCTCTCATCAACTGATAACTGTCTGTTGGTCCGAGAACAGCACCGATAGAGTTATGTAGAATTGCTATTTCAGCAGATAATTCTACACCCTTGGATACAATTAAGCCTGCCAGCACATCATTATGACCACCCAAATACTTAGTAGCGCTATGAACTACAATATCCGCACCTAATTCTATAGGACGTTGGAAAAACGGTGTCAGCAGCGTATTATCTACAATGCTGAGCAGCCCATGGTGACGTGCCCAAGTACATACGGCTTCAATATCCGTGATCATCATCAGTGGGTTCGTTGGCGTTTCAATAAATACAGCTTTCGTGTTGGGACGACGCGAAGCTTCCAGTGCATCCAAATCATTCGTGTCTACATAAGAAGCAGTGATTCCGAACTTGGACATAATCCGTTCCAACAAACGATAGGTACCGCCGTAAAGATCCAGCGAAACGATTAGATGGTCGCCTTGAGCGAACAAGGTAAGAATCGTTTGAATAGCTGCCATTCCTGAGCTACAAGCAAATCCTGCATCTCCAGATTCCAGTTCCGCAGCTGCATTCTCAAGCACCGAACGGGTCGGACTCTTGGTGCGGCTATAATCAAACCCTGTGCTCTGACCGAGTTTTGGATGACGAAATGCCGTTGCATTATAAATCGGAAAATTAATTGCTCCTGTGGCTGGATCTTCTTGAGAACCTATTTGAGCCAGTCTACTTTCAATCCTAAGTTTGTCATCCATGATTAATGCCTCCTAATTTATATTGTAACGCTGTTATTAATAAACAATCGGGTCGATATCATAAGGCGTTTCTTGATATACATAGTAATTGAGCCAGTTAGAGAATAATAAATTGGCATGCGCACGCCATACTGCTGGAGGTGTACGTTCAGGATCATCTTTAGGGAAGTAATGTTTCGGCAAAGCCATCTCCATCCCTCTAGTCACATCACGGTCATATTCCCATTTCAAGGATAGAGGATCATATTCGGAATGTCCGGTCACAAATATTTGTTTACCGTCATTTGTAGCCACTAGATACATACCAGCTTCTTCGGATTCCGCCAGAATCTGCAGATCTGGATTATTCTCAATATCTTCACGGGAGACGTCGGTATGACGGGAGTGTGGTACATGGAATACCTCGTCAAAGCCGCGCAACAATTTAATGTTATTTTGATTTATCGTATGAGCGAAGACGCCAAAGCATTTTTCAGGCAATGCCACTTTACGAACACCAAAATGATGATATAAGCCTGCCTGTGCCGCCCAACAAATATGCATGGTTGAGGTCACATTATCCTTGCTCCATTCAAAAATCTCTTTCAGCTCTTCCCAATACGATACTTCCTCGAACTCCATTTGCTCTACAGGAGCACCTGTAACGATTAGGCCATCCAAACGGCGGTGACTGATCTCGTCAAAGGTTTTGTAAAAGCTCTTCAAATGTTCAGCAGAAGTATTCTTGGAAATATGGGATCGTGGATGCAATAACGTAACATCAACTTGTAGTGGCGAATTTCCAATTAAACGCAGCAATTGAGTCTCTGTCGTCTCTTTCGTCGGCATGAGGTTCAGAATAGCAATCCGTAGTGGACGGATATCCTGATGGAAAGCCTGACTTTCGTCCATCACAAAAATATTTTCTCCGGATAGTACTTCTTTCGCCGGTAAACTGTCGGGAATTTTAATTGGCATTGTCTTTCCACTCCTTAGCTGAATTTAGTTGTTTTGCCGCTCTGCGGCTTGCTGAACAATAAAAAGACCTTTCTCGGAAATCGAGAAAGGTCATATCTACAGTCATATGCGCCTCTCTCATCTGCCAGAATGTTCCTGAAGACGATTAGTCGTCTGCAGAAGTTCCGCAAGAATTAGCACCGTGCGTTTACACGCCGGTTGCCGGGTTTCATAGGGCTAGTCCCTCCACCTGCTCTTGATAAGATTTAGCTGTATTCAATTAAATTACTTTAAAATTCACTTTAAATCATGAACCTCCTTTTCGTCAAGTCCATACAATGCTGAAGAAGCCTCAAAATCACAATAAATTTGCTTGAAAGAGGCATACTCCGTTGTTATACTAGACAAGTATTTCATACCTGAACGAAAAGAAGAGGTGAGAAGAAGAATGGAAGGCGACCCGAGCTCGCAAATTAGTGTACAGAATGAGCAACCACACAGGATAATCATCAGCTTGCCGGCGGCGGGAGCAGTTCTTCTTCATGCCCTCGAAACGTCATTTGGCCCTATGTATTGATGTAACGCCGGCCAAGCTGATTTTTTTCTCTGTGCTTAATTTAGCAGTCCCTGGTGAAGACCTGGGGATAGGAGGAGTGAAATCAGATGAAAATCCGGCTGGTGAATGCAGGGGTTTTTACACCTATTGATGAAATTGATGAAACACTGACACCCCCAACGGAAGGGTTCTATTGGATTGACGCCGATGTAGAGGATTTAGAGCTGCTTCAGCCTTTGTTCAATCTACATGATCTTGCTGTTGAGGATTGCCTTAGCGAAGAGGATCAGCGTCCGAAGATAGAAATATACGAAAGCCACTACTTTATAGTTGTAAATAGCATCCGCTTTGATGATGAAGAAATTTTCCTACGGGCGCTCAATGTATTCCTTGGAAGACATTACATCATCACTGTAACGAAACAAAAGATCAATGAACTTCGAATCCTAAAGCCTATGCTCTGGGAGCAAGAGGTAAGCGAACCGGATATGTTCCTTTACTTACTTATTGACCTTGTCGTGGATAACTATTTTTCCGTCGGCGACCGGATTGAAGCTCGAATTGAGAAGCTTGAAGAAGATATCCTAATGCATACCAAGAAATCTCATCTAAGTGAGATTATCGGTCTGCGAAGTGAAATTCTATGGTTGAAGAAAATGCTGGGACCACAAAAAGAAGTAATCAATACCCTAAATAAAAAAGATCTCCGTCTGATTGATGATCAGCTGCAGAAATATTTTAGCGACATTTATGAAAATGCGGTTAAAATATCTGAAACCTTTGAGACGTATCGCGATCTCATGGGCAACTTACGAGAGGCCTACCAATCCAGTATCGCCAATCGTGCGAATGAAATTATGAGAGTGTTTACTGCGATCACAACAATATTCATGCCTCTGACCGTAATTACCGGAATCTACGGTATGAACTTTGATCATATGCCCGAGCTTCATACGAAATACGGCTATTATGGCGTTATAGGCGTTATGTTGACGTTAGGCTGTGGGATGCTGTATGTTTTCCGCAAGAAGGAATGGCTATGAAACGAATCGGACGAATAAGTAAGGCGAAGGCTCTGTAACCGTAAGGTATAAGGTAGCCTTCGTCTTTTTTGTATGTGGACAATTAAAAACTAGTTGCCATCCCCATTTTATGCGTCTGCTCTCGACGGAAACGAATGCGGATCAATCGCAGGCGCTCATAGTAAATATCCAATCCTTCAGCAGCGGAAAACCCCTCTCCATAAACCTTATTTAACACCGGTTTTAGAAAGAGATCACCGAGCTCCACATATGCATTCCATACCGCTTCTTGCTCATTCTGTGGCATATTACCAAGCTCTACATGGATCAGCTTCTCAACGGAATAACCTTCTCTTTCTAGTTCCTCTACCACTTCAATCAGTTCACGCCGGTTCACTCCACTATTCACCTTAAGCTGTTCCAAGCCCAATCCACTCTCGATCCCCTGCAGTAAAATCCGCCGTAAGCGCAGTCGTTCGAGCTGCTTCTTATATTTGACCTCTTTCTGTTTATAAAGCCAATTTACAAAAGACTCCTCTTCAATTACTTCGTGAACCCAATTTAGAGGAAAGGAATGCTCCCTTGCCGCCACAGTAGTTATTGCCAGCCAATCGGTCCCAAACTGTGCTACCTTACCTTCTCCTACACCTGGAATTTGCAACAGCTCCTCTGGCGTATGCGGTAGAAATGTGCTTAACAAGCGCAACAGACGATTACTGGCGAGAATATAGGGCGCCTTACGTTCACTCGAAGCTTTTCCACGGCGCCAAGCACATAATTCCTCATAAACAACCTCATTCCCATGATGTTCGCTGTAATATTGAAGCTTCAGTTGCTCCTGATTCCGTCCAGTAAGACTATCCTCCTCGTGGAATATCCCATCAATTAAGGGGCGATAGCCATCTCCCATCTTCACCGCTAGCTCATGCCTGTATACACAGAGCATTTCATTCCAAGAACCACCTTCATACCATAAATTCTCGATGTAATTCTCCCCCCCTGAAAAATCGCGCCAGCCCAAACTCCAGATCCCCTCTTCCTCTCCAATCCACAGCTGGGCGTACATCTCTTGATCCACTCCAGATATTCTGGATAAACGGTTCATAAATACAATTTGCATATTCATCCCTACCTTTCTCAACTTACAGCAAGCACAATAACTTCCCGGACAGAGCCTTCTTCGGAACGAACAAATCCTTTCTCAAGTAGACCCCGAAACGCAAAAAAAGCACCTCTCTCACGATAAACGTGAAAGAGGTGCTTCCTCATTAAGTGCTATACTGTTAAATCCTAGAATACCATATATTACCGAACAGTCAATGTCTTTTTATACTAGCTTCTAGCTAGAGCTAATGTAGCCAGTCCAATCGCTCCAGCAAGCCCAGCATTATCTCCAAGACCTGGTGACACAACATAATTATCAATGTCGACATTAAGCGATGGATGCTGAACATAACCGTTCAATAGCTCTTGCAGCTTGGTACGAATTAACGGGAATAGGTGGCTTTGCTTCATAACACCACCGCCCATGACGATTTTTTGAGGAGACAGAATCAGTACATAATTCATGAGTGCATGCGCAAGATAGTGCGCTTCCATCTCCCATGCCGGATGATCCACCGGAAGGTCGCCTGCCGGTTGTCCCCAGCGTTTGCCGATCCCCGGACCTGCGGCTAATCCTTCAAGACAATCGCCATGATATGGACAGTATCCTTCAAACGTATCTTCTGGATGTCTACGAACTAGAATATGTCCCATCTCAGGGTGAGACAATCCATGGACCATCTGGCCGCCAACAACCGCTCCTGCTCCAATGCCTGTCCCAACCGTAATATACAGACAACTGTCCAGACCTTTAGCTGCTCCCCACTTACTCTCTGCAAGCGCCGCACCATTCACATCCGTGTCAAAGGCGATCGGAACGTTAAATTGCTCAGCCATGGTGCCTACCAGATTATATTGTCCCCAATGAGGTTTTGGTGTCGTTGTTATGTAACCATAAGTAGGGCTGTCCAGTACAGGATCAATAGGCCCAAAAGATCCGATTCCGAAAGCTTCTACATTCTTCTCTTTAAAATAATCTATTACTAGTCCCATCGTTTCTTCCGGTGTAGTTGTCGGAAAGCTAACTCGGTCGACAATGGTACCGTCCTCATAACCAATCCCGCATACAAACTTTGTTCCTCCTGCTTCAATCGCTCCCAATAGCTTCACAGCAATGATCTCCCTTTCTCTAGTTAGAAGTAAATACGCTACCCATACAAAAATGAATAATATCATTTAAAAAAGCAATCACCAGTCCTAATTATACGTCGAATGAAGCGCTATCACAACAAGTATAAACGCCTTCGGCATCCTGATAAGGACCGTAAGCGTTTAAGCGAGAAAGATAAGGATAATGTATAGCGTGAAACTTATTTGTCTTACAATTTAATAAAAACACCCTCCATGCAACTTTGCATGAGGGGTGTCTGTCCTTTAGTTATTCAAGTCATCGAACATGGAGCCTTTTACCGTAACCTCAATCTGATCCAGCGGCTTAATGCCGTTTAATTTGCCTAATGATTTGTAGGCATTGGTACTCTTGGACAGCTCCACATCTGCCAGCCAAGCCTTCACATAGTACTTGCCGTCTGGCATTTCAGCTGTAGTATAGACAGGGAGTTTGTCTTTGTTGATCGTAATTGTTACTGTAGACTTCTCCGTGATCTTGTACATATGCTGATTCAAGCCTACATATTCACGGTATTTGAAATTATTGAAGCTACCCAGTGTGCTAGACTGCGAGTAACCTTCCAGGATATTCTTCCAGAATTCATGGGTGCCTTTATCACTTTCTCTATCCTGTGAATATGGAATTTCTTCTACCTCTTTAGTAAAGCCTTTCTCAACCGTCAGCAATTTCTCATTATTCACACCCGTGTCATTCTCTACTGATAATGCTGCTGGCTTTCTCGCAAAGTTATTACCGTTTTTGCTGAGCGGCTCATTCCGCAAATTAACCGCAACCTTATCCTTATTAATATACATAAGATCAGTTTCATAGCGGAATGATTTCGTAAGGTCTTCAACAAGCTCCTTATGATCCACGGTGTCTTTATCCGTGTCCTTAAACATCACTGTCTCCAGCGTAAAGGTATAGGTTCCAACTGGATTAAAATAATACCCCGATTTAATTGGATAATCATAACCTTGCAGTTGTTTATCAGTTGCAAACACGGCAGTGTCGTAAGCAGCTTTGTTGTTAATCATTTTTTTTGCGGTATCTCTGGCCTTCTTATAAGCTTGAGCCATGCTATTCTCTACCTTCCAGCCAATATCTCCGCTTGCTTGCTGTGTAAAGATCCGTTCGAATTTCCCCTTAACCTTCGTCCAGTCCTGCAAGATCTTATTCTCATCTTCATGAGCCATCCAGCGAATTACATTATAGTTGTAAGGTTCACTTGTCCAGAGTAGCTTTCTGATTAACGAATCTGTTTCATTTTTGTCTATTGAATTCTTATATAACTTCGGCGCGATTTGTTCGAGCCCATTATAAATATAGGTCCGAATGGTTTTGACGTCTTGCCCGGGTGTAAACGGAGCCGAGGTGCTGCCGCTCGTCGTATATGTTTTACAAGATTCAACATCTTTGCCTTCCGCGTTCTTACTGGTGCTGCAAACCTCATAATCACGGGTATAATTTCTGCTTACAGTACCTTGGAAACTTATATTTCCTGACTTCTGATTAGGTGTGTACGGAGCTGGATTACTATACCATTTGCCATTAACCGGATCATCACCAAAATCAGGGCGCTGCAAGCTAGCAATGATGTCAGGTTTTCTCACTATTGTACTGGCAGCATCATTCACAGCGGGATTGTTCTCCACTCGAAAATAGCGATAGATCGCATCCGTATTATTAGTAACTTCCAAAGCACCTGTAGCATTGCCACTCCAAGTGAAATTAGCATAGGGCGGCTGTAAAACAGCTTTTATAGCAGCGCCATCAGCTAAACCGAAGTTCACTTTTTTCGATAACACATTGTAATCCAGATCAAAAGAGCCTTTGGTCGTTGGCATCGCGGTGACCTTCTGAATCCATCCATAAAGCTCATTATTTTCGTACAAAACTTCCTTAGGTGACTTTTGACTGTTCAGATTAAATCGTATGTTCACATCCCCATCAGGCATAGTAAATGTCGCGTAAAGAATATTGTCCGCCGCATTAGCTGCAAGCTTAATTTCACCAGCCAACGTTGACGCATGGCCGTGGTATTTTACGGGAATTTCCTTCCCGTTACTCGTAATCTTCCAAGCAAAATCTGTTGTTTTCTGGGTAGCGAAACTGGATCTGAGTCTAATCCCAACAGTTACCTCTTGTCCCTCTAATGCGCCGGTTGGCATCGTTTCGAAATGAGGGGATAAGTCATTTACCTGCAAAATAAAAGGAGCGATAGGAATGCCTAAGTAAGTGATATTTCCGTTAGAACCCTCAATGTAAATACGACCCGATCCCCATGACAGATATGTAGGCGGTTGCAGGACGTGTACATAATCTATCCACTGCCCCCCCTTAGACGGAGTCGCATCACTTGTATACACAGGACTGCCTTTAAGTGTATTGTTTTGATTGTTATAGATGAATTCAGCGTATGTTTTTTCAGCGTAATCTCTATTTAATCCATCGATAATGGATTTTTCAAAAGTTCCATTAGAATCTTTCAGATATTCACTTTTCTTATTGCTATAATCATCGAAATTATTCTCTGTAATATTGTACAACTCTTTAACTTTTTCATTTTTCCATGGACGATGAACCATATTGAAATCTTGTATCTGCTTTCCACTCCAACCTGCATACCAGGGCGCGCCTTCCGCTGAGACATCCTCGCCATCTTTTGAATAACCAGAGAAGGCATGCATTTTACTATGTTCCAACCAGTAATGAGGCTCTCCGTAAACTATTTCATAATTATTACGATTAGAATCAATACTTTTTTGAAGTAAATCTTTTCTTAGGTCCCTGCTACCTACTTTAACTGGGTAATAATCAGGCCAGCCATATATATTTTCCATATCATTATTAATATATTTTATAACTTCCTCTGGTGTTTTAGGTAAGCTCTCCAAAGGATCGTCTATCGCTTCCTCTGAGAAAACAAAAGTATTAATAGATTGAAATAATAATACGATTATCGCAAAAATACGTATAGATTTTTTCATATATTCACCTATCTCATAATATTTTCATATCTATTCATAAATCCTATTTCCTCCATATGGAAAGATGCACACTCCCCCACTCCTTAGATTGCACTATAACTTTAAAGTTTTTATCTGAGAATTCCTTTATTGGTAATACATCCACTCTTTCTCTTTTAGATCTTACATACTCCATAATAGAATCCACCACATTACTTTCAATCTTTTGTTTTAGAATTTCTTCTGCCTCATTAGCTGCTTGCACAGGATCAGCATCTTTAACTTCATATTGAACTGTGATTTGGAAAAGGTATTTACCCTCTGCTGGCTCAGAACTACCAAACACTGTGAGTTTAGAATTTGAAATATAGACAGGTTCCCTATTTGGTCCTAACTCAGTGTATGGAATTTTAAAACCTTCAACCGTTGCTACTTTTGGTTCACTTGAATTCCCTGTTTCTGGGGTACTCGTAGGAGGCTCGTTACCCGGAGTAGTTATATAAACCGTCTTCACGGCATCATCCCATTTCACGTTTACACCGAGCCCTTCATATACAAAACGAAGCGGGACAAACGTTCTTGATTGCTTAAACAGTGCAGCCGTATCCATTTGCTTCGTCGTTCCATTAAGCTCATAGCTCTTTTTCCCGATATAGACACCCATGGTTTTGCCTTCAAGCGAAATTGTCGCTTTTTTAGCCTTACTGTCCCATAACACCTCAGCTCCAAGAGCTTCACTTATAAAACGAACTGGAAGCTGAACTCTTTGCTGCGCATCAATAAAAGGCTGGGCATCTGGAAAAATCACCTTTTCTCCATTAACTACTACCCTCAATGGGAGACTTGCGGCTAGCCCCGTAAAACTCGAAGAGAACAGGGCTACCATTAATAATACAACCAGCGAACTCATTATTTTTTTCATATAACTACTCCTCTCAATTTAGTTGCCTATTGCTTAGTTCAGGCGCATTGTAGTAGTACTTGCACGGGCAGCCGCAACAATCTTGGATTCGATGTCTCGATATTTTGTTATCGTGTATTTTAGGCCTGCGGTTTTGCTATGAATTGCTGTTGTTACACGATTTTTTTGTGTCCTAACTTCATTGCTTATACGCTGCAACTCTCTTAATTGGGCTTGCACATAAGATTCACTATAAGCTCTGCCCACATTAGAACTTACTCCAGAAGCTATAGACAATATCCTTTCGACGATTTCAGCAATGCTCTCCTCCTTACGCACCAGGCTTTTCTGCAGACTCTCCAGTTTATCCATATTCGCCAAAATCTTGGCTCCTTGAATGACACTGGCGGATGCAACTGCAATTTTCGTTATAGTTTTTGTTATGGTCGATTTAACTTTGCTGATTGCTGAATCTTTAATGGCACGGGCACCAGCGATAAATTCATCCTTGGTTTTCTTGATTTTAGCTTTTACACTTTGGAATATATCTCCCATTTTCTTCATCGCTTTGTCTTTTACACCGATCCAATATTCCTTCTGAGCTTTTACATATTGAATAGTGTTATCCACAAACCGGTTGAAGCCATCTTTCATTTTCGTCATAACATCAGAGACTGCTTGTTTTACCTTTTGTGAAAACTCCGCAATTCTTTCACCGATTAGATTAGTGACTCGGACAGCTTCTGTAACCATATTCGTTACAAATTCAACACTTTGATTATAAAAGGAAACCACTCTCTCCTTGATGTCTTCCACCTTTTGCTTAATCCAGGGAATGACACTGTCAATGACAAAACCGATTATATAAAGCGCAATCAATGCTTTTATAGTACCAACGAGTACAGCTAACGCTGTAGTAATCGCCGCAGTAACAACTGCAACAGGCCCAACAGTCGCCAGTAATACTCCAACTACCGTTATTCCTGCAATCGCTAATGGCCGTAAATCCACTTCCCCATCCAGTACTTTGAACACCCCTTCAACCAAACTCTCCTTCAGAAAATCAGGGATGACCTCCAAACCAACCGTAATATTATGCACGAGGTTAGGAACTAAACCCCGTGTCTGGGAATCCGAAAGTAGAAAGGTGTTGTTTCCATTGGTCTTCAGTGAGAATAAGGAGTGATGAGCCAGTACGTCATCCCGTTCAGATTCAGTATCTATATAAATACCTGCCGAGGGATTTAGGAATAAGGCCGGTACGATGTCATATTTATTCCTGAACTCTTTGATTTGCCCTTTTTCATTCATTTCATCAATATTCGATTTGAACTTGTCTAGTACATCTCCATTAAATCCCGGAGCATTAAAGGTTGAAGCCGAAATGAGGTGTTTACGCAGATCCTCCGACAGAATAAAGGAAGAATATAAAGCCAGGTTGCCTCCTAGCGAATGCCCGGTCAAATATAAATCATAACTTCCGTCGGTCTTAAAGCTTTTCATATACTCTCTCGCTTCCGTTTGCTGCATAGCTTCAATGGAATACGCCGTTGTCCCGTTATTTTTCCAGTCATTGCGGTAAAGTGGGTTTTCCATAGGTTCACTACCCCGGAACGCAGCTACCTTTTCTCCGTTAAGGGTATCCACTGTAAATGCAACAAAGCCTGATTCCTCTTTTTTATTATGAGAGACGATATTGGAAATCTCCCAATTCTTATATGGAGGTTTATTCATCTGCTCTATGAGAACAATCCACTGGTCGTATTCTTTAACTCCGTTAAGATCGTTGGGAAAGCGCTCTTTTAATTGCCGCTGACCTTCGGGTGTAGAGTAGAAACCGAGAACTTCACCCAGAGTGATTTTGTCGTTCTTACGTGTATATATTTTCCCAAGGTCTTTATTATCTAATATATCTAAATAAACAATCTGGGAGATTTGCTTTAACTCAATCTCTGAAAGAATATCAGGATCAGCCATTACAATCCCCCTCTTTGTTTAAAGCTTTCCATTCTTTTCTCTTTCCATATTTCATAATACTCTTCTATTTCTTCTCGGGATTCTTCAATCTCCCCATCTGCCCCTAAACTGTAACCAACCATCGTTACAATGTTAACTATTCCTGTTTTCTTCGTTTCATCACTATAATAAAGATCCACATCTGATTCTGTCTTTTTGATGTCATCCAAGCGACTATGAGCTTCAGGAGTGAGGTAAGCTATAGTAATTAGACTACTGACATATTTGTTTTCCTCTAGCCTTTTCACAAATGCTAACTGGGCTTCAATTTCTTTATCCCGATCCGTGTTTCCTTTATTATCCATATAGTTATCACAATTTAAATATACTGTTACAACCTGCGTATTCGTTGGATATAACTTCAGAAATTGCTCATAGGATATCTTGGTATCGCTATGTTCGGGATAAACCAGACCTGTTTCGTTGGCGACGATAACCTTACTGTCAGGCCAAATACTAGCAGCCATTTCTTGAATGTGTGGTTCCTCATTTCTGGCAACTACTTGGTTTAAGTACTTGTCATAGACCTTTTTCAGATCCTTCGTAATTTCAACAGGAAATCTTAGCGTTTCATCTTTTTTCGGATAAACCATCGCCTTCAACGTATTGTTGTTCATCGTTCCCCAGCCGCCGCCTATACCGTCAAGGACAAATTCCTCTCCATACTTTTCATGTAAGGAGCTCAAAATTTTCTTTGCCGCTTTCTCATCTTTGGACTCAGATCCACAACCCATAAAGCTAAACATTGATACTAACAACATCAGAGTCAACACCTTCCTTGTACAAATCTTGTTCATGCAGCTTCGCTCCTTTGTGATGACGATCCAGTTCATGCTAGAATTCAAAATCCAGCTTCAATTCCGGGAATTTGAACATTTGATTCATGTAAGTTTCAACCACCTTATCGAGGTGTCCTGTCATTTGGTTAGATAGCTTCTCCATACGTTCCATGATGGCGTCCGTCAATTTATCGAGCCACTCCTCAATATGATCTATCAGTTGATCCCCTATCGGACTGCAAATCAGAAGAATGGATAAGACAGCCTGTGTAATTTCATTAAACTCCTCCGCCGCTTCCGCTGCCTCAAGCATGGCTGCCTCAGATAATTGCTCGAACTTCGCATGAATATCGTCAAAGAGAAAGGATTCCGGAATATTATTCATTTCGGTTCTCCACACACTGAACTTTTCATCCACCATTCGCTCATATTTGTGAGCAATTTCAGTCAGTGCACCTCGTACTTTTCCAACATCCAGTTGATCTATTAAGGTAAAGATCACATACCCCAAATGATCTGATGCACGTTCGGTTAGTCCGACGGTATCCCCAAATCCACTCATAACAGCATCAAAAACAGGCGTATGCTCTTCCGTTAAGGTATTAATCCTGGACAACATAGCATAGGCATTCCCTTTTTCACCTGTAATCACATTCCCCTGGGAATCAAAGGTATACCGCTGCCAAAGAGAATCAGGAATTAAGAAATCCGTTCCTTCTATACCCGATCTAGCAAATACAATCTCTTCGTTATGTTTACCTAATGCAGATACAAGACTGTTATAGGCCACAATATTCTTAACCTGAACCTTCCCACTTTGCTCCATGGTCAAAAGGTTTGCGATTCCCGGAGCATCGAATACTACACCACCGATCCCCTCATTAACCGATGCTGCATAAAGGGCTAAAGCTCCGCCCATGGAATAACCTGTAACTTGGCAATTCCCCTCTCCTTTGTTCTTCAGTACAAATCTTGAAGCTTCCTCCGGCATACTGCTTTGGCCGCTTAACAGAGACTGAAGATCAGCGAGCCAATCCGCGCCTTTATATGTAAAGATAATTAATCTATCGTTATGCTCATCTTTATAGGCATAGGCTGTTGCACCTGCAAAAGCCAATTTATCTGTTAGTTCGAGACCATCTGCTGCTTCTAGAACGGTTGCCAGTGTTATGTATTGTTGTTCGGTCAGCTTCATTTTCAGATCCCCCCCAAATAAAAATCACTTCATCATTCCTTAAAATCATACTAACAAGGCAGATGATTCAAAGATCTGCCTTGTTATGTACAACCCGCATTATTTTCCGCGCAGTTTACTTGCCATTTCTTGCTCAGCTTGTTGCTTGATGTTAGCAATTTGTGTTAGGTTCTTGCTGATATTCTCTACACAGAGAACCAGCTCTTTAAAACTAGGCATAAGTCCGTCGAATTGTTGTACAAAAGCAGTCTGTGATTCTCCTTGCCACCAACCGCTAACGGCATGGATTTCAGTTTGCAATTGTTTGATAAGTGTATCTGCATTGCTTGCTTTAGTCTTGATTGACTTAGCTACACCAAGTGCCTGATCTGGATTAAATGTAAGATTGTTTCCCGCCACATTATTCACCTCCTTTCAAAGCAGCTCTACCTCAACACCCTGTCACTACTTTTGGCTTTGCCTTTGTTTTTCCAATTGCTTTTGCTTCAGCGCCTCTTGCGCCGCTTTCTCTGCCAGCCTTCGCTTTTCTTCTCTCTCTTGTTCGGCACGGGTCACTTCTGAAGCCACTCTTTGGACTCCACTTTCGAGCCTATCCAGCGTTCTGAGCAAGGTCTTAATCTCATGATCCAACTCGTTGTATTCACTTTGAAATGCCTTAGAAGCTGTACCGGTCCAATAGCTGGCTGATTGTGTATAAACACTTTGCAGCTTTTTTGAAGCACTGTTCACTTCATTAGTTAAACTATGGATCTGTGAAGCGTTTCCCCTGATTTCTGATGGACTAACTGACACTTGCTGCACCTCCATCCTAGACTCCTATACCTGCAGTAACTTGATTCTCCTTACTCCATACAGCGCATCTTAATCCGGTGTATTTATTCTTCACAATGAGATAGCCATCGCCTTGCTCCCCATCCTTCTCTTGGGTTCCATAAGGTAAGGACACATTGAACAGATTTTGTTCTTTAATTCTACCTAGCAAGATCCCGGCCTGTTCTTCCCTTATCGTCTTGCCCAAGGAATCCCAATTAGAGGTAAGATCACTTGTGTTATCTGCCGCTAGAACAGCCACCTTCATACCGCGTTCTTGCTTCACAACTCGCTCAATCAGCTCTTGCAGCATATACATGTCTCCGCTTGTAAATTCACTTAGACGATCAATGACGAAGATCATCTGCTTCCACTGCTTCATCAATGTACCAACGTCACCACCGGACATTCTGCAAGAGAGAAGCTCACTGCGTCTGGTTTCCAGTTGTTCCTTTATCCCTTCAATGAAATCATCCAGATCATCCACATTCGATAGATCCGTTACGTATGGCTGCTGCATCAGCTCGTAAATTCCCATAGCGGAGGAATCCAACGCATACACCTCAAGATCCTGTTTATCACTCAGCATCTTCATCCACGAGACTAGCAAAGTGCTTTTGCCTGACATCGCTTCTCCAGCTACCATCAGTACCGGCGTAGCAAGAAGATCTATAAAGACGGGTTGTAAATCATTGTTAGCCAAGCCTACAGCCAGTTGCTCTGTATCATTATTGAGCTGCCACAGGTCAATTCTAGAAGGCATCACTGGAATTGGAGTGGCACCGCTTAGATGCAAGGCCTCCATTCTCTCCAAGATAAGCTCTGTAGCGGTATGTTGATATTCAGGAAGCGATGTCTGAAATTCCAAAGGCGGTTTGCCTCGTACTAGCCCTCTGCCTGGAACCTTTGCTGGCTCCAACCCTTCCGTTCGTCCCACAATACCATCATATTCACTCTTCTCGGTCATCTGGAAGCTAATCGCCATCTTGAAGTTGACCGAAAATTTATATCTGACCAATGCACTGTTGGTTGCTGTGGCGACCATATAAATACCGTATTTAAAGCCTTCACGAGCCAGCAGCACCATTTGTGCATCAAAATCTTCGTAGGTCTCCGATAAAGCGAAATAGTTGTCGACCATGACTACAAATGATGGCAATTTCCGACCACTTCTACGGTAATCGCTGAATCCTTCACTGTCCGTATTTTCAAACAACGTTCTTCGTTCCTCCATAACCCTGAACACAAAACGTATAAATTGATCAATCTTATCTTCTTGCTCCAGTGTCATTACCCCGCCGACATGAGGGAGTTTCTCCGTAGCTTTAAGCGAGCTCCCCCCAAAATCCATAATATAGATATTGACCTCATCCGGCGGATACATCAGGGCCATGGAAATACATAACGTTTTGAGGAACACGGTTTTACCCGTACCCGGGCTTCCATAGACAAACAGATTGCCTTCAGATGCAAAATCTATCTCCAGCGCTTCCTGTCTCTGTCCTCTTGGATCATCCATGATCCCCACGGGCACGCTGAGCAGCTTCTGCTGCTTCGTCCATCTACCCTCCGCAAAGCTATTCGTAAGCAATGAATCAAGGTAGACTACTTCAGGCAGCGGCGGTAGCCAAGGCCCCTTCATGGGAGAAATCCCATATTGCTTGGCGGTCTCTGTAATGTATTCAACCATGGCATGCAACTGGGAGGCCGACTCGTTTTTGGCAATTTTCTCTTCCTCCAGTGGGAAGATCTGCTCGCTTCTACCATTCAGGGCTATCTTATAAATTCGTTTTGGCTTGTTCTCCTGTTTCTGCAGTTCGCCTTTTGGATCATAATCAGCACCGGAATAAGCGGACTGGAACAACTCAAAGATCTCATCATTCCCTACTTGTATATAGGCCCGTCCCGGTTCCTTAATCATGGCCGCATCAGGACGCTTAATAACATCCCTACTGTCAGCTTCATCCTGCACTTTAAGACATATTTTAAATTTCGAGTTACTCCATATCTGGTCATCTACTACGCCGGCAGGCTTCTGTGTGGCAAGGATCAAATGAACACCAAGGCTTCGACCTACCCGGGCCGTACTTACAAGCTCTTTCATGAAATCCGGTTGATCCTGCTTAAGCTCCGCGAACTCATCCGCAATCATAATCAGATGAGGGATGGCTGGCATGTCACCTTTTACATTTTTGCTATAAAATAATTTTTGGTATTTATCAATATTGTTCACGCCATATTCCGAGAAGACACGTTGCCTCCGCATGAGCTCACTTTTGATAGATAGCAGAGCTCTCGTCGTTTGATTCCCATCCAGATTCGTAATGGTACCGACTAGATGAGGCATTCCCTTGAATACATCTGCCATGCCTCCCCCTTTGTAATCGATGAGTACAAAAGCAATATCATGGGGGTGGTAATGAATCGCTTGGGATACGATGATACTTTGCAGTAATTCACTTTTTCCAGAGCCTGTGGTCCCGGCTACTAGACCATGGGGTCCGAACCCAGTCTCATGCATATCCAGATGTAAAGCTTCTCCACCAGCCCTTATCCCTATAGGTACGCTCATACCCATATAAGTTTTGTTACGGGTCCAGTTCAACATCACATTTACTTCAGATACCTTTTCGTTCTTCAGCATTTCCATCAGTGTGATGGAGGACGGTAACGAGAAGTTAGCGCTTGCATTCTTAATCCGTAGCGGCGCAAGCTTTCTCGCCACCAGATCCAAGTCTTTAATGTCTGCCTGGTCCGGTGTAAACACAATTTTCTCTCCGGTTAATCGATTGGCCATTTCACCGCTTTTTCCATTTAAATGAATAACGGTTTTACAGTTCATGGGCAAATAAGCGGAATTCATGGCGATAAAAAGGGTTGATACTCCAAGCTTTGCACTGCCGTTGTATAAATATTTACTGATTAGCTCACTCTCGAGCAAGGAAGCATCTTCAACAATAAAGAGATAATGCGGCAAAACCCCACCGCCCAAAGGCCTCATCTCTCTTTCCTTCAAAGCGCCATAAATCTCGGACAAAGTCTGATGAGCAATGGCTTTACCACATAAAAGAAATCTGATATTGAAACCGTCATCCCATAGGTGGGGTACAAATTTTAGCCAATCCCATTTATCCAGCTCATCCTCTGCGGCAAGAACAATAATCCTGACATCGTCATAACCATGATGAGTCACTAGCTGTAGCAGCATTAGCTTTATAAGGTCGGCTGTCTTATTACTTTCCCCGGCAATCCCGCATATTTCAGAGCTCACTAGATTAACCGTTATGGGAACGTTCGAGACCTTATCGAATTCCATAGCCAATCTTTGCGGCTCCATCAAGAGCGGGTCCGTTTCAAGAATAACCGCCTGTTTGGTGTATTTGATCTGCAGCTCGAGCGGTGCACTGCCTACCCCGATTCGCAGAGCCAAAAAATCATTATGAGACGGTGTTTTTTCCCACAGCTTGTTATCTCTACGCAAAATTCTCTGCACACATTCCGCCGGCTCCGGGCTCATTTCATTCATGGCTTTTACCTGCTGTTCGCGAGCGATTGATAATTCACTGCGCACATCGGTAATAAACTGAAGGTATTTCTCTTCTCGTTCTTTCTTTTTCCGTTTATATTTTCTGATCTGCGTTGTCGCCCCTGTAAGAGAGCCGATTAGAGTCATCACGGTAGTCGCAACTGAGATCAGTAAATAGATGGACTGTGAAGTCATTGCAATTAATACGGTAATAATCAACATCACGATAGGTGGGAGTAATATTCCAAACCAAGAGATTTCTGGCTTCTCGTTAATCATGGGTGGATTAGGAACATCAATTTCTCCCCTAGGCATATCCGGCAGGAAACGGGGCTGACGGCTGAATTCATCACTCATGGCTGTACCTTCCTGTGTAGGTTATTGTCTCGGCTTCTCCCCCAAATAGAGAGAGTCGATGCCAATCACGACCGTTGCAAAAATAAAGATCATTCTCCAGAACATGCAAATAATCAGCGCTCATTCCACATATCCGAATACTTCCCCCATGCACTGGGTCTATTCGATAAATACTGTTACCGTTTAGCCGGTTAGCACAATAAATGTATCTGCCATCTGTGCTGATACTAGCGACATCTATACCATTCATAACTGTTGTGTCGTTAGTTTTAAGATCGAGTAGCGTCAAGCAATGCCTATTCTTCTTGTCCGCACATGCGAGAATGTCTCCAACCATAATCAGCCCAGTCGTTACCATGCCGCTTATCGATTCGCTCTGCCCTCCGGACTCAGTACTTCGGATGATTCCCCGTGGCGTTGCACAATAAAGTAAACCTTCATACATAAGAAAGCTATCTACATGCTCATCAATCAGCCTTGTATTACGTTTACCGTTAGTTGTATAGCAGTACAATCGATGATCTTCCTCATGAATGTAATACAAGCAATCTTCGTGACGCAGCAGCTGATAACAGGGTTTATCAAGTAATAGTTCTTCCTTCTGTTGTTCGATATCCAGCTTACAGAGTGCATTTCCCTTTAACTGATCACTGTAATAAAGGAAGTTGCCGGCTTCGTTCATGAACCAGAACAGCCCTTCATAGTGAGTTGGCGCTGCATGAGGATGATCCAAATCAACGAAGTAAGTGCCTGTATAGTTCTTGATATCCGTAATAAGCAGTGATTCTCCAGCTTTCATGACTAATCCACCGCTTAACAGGTTGCCATTCATTTCATCGCTCCTTCTCAGATGAGTGTGAGCAGTGCGCCATGGGCTACACCTTCTTGATCCAAAGTCTTGCTATTATTCAGAATTCTCCCGAGCGGTTCTGCCTGAAGTCTAACATCACCGTTCATCTTTACGTGAAGTGAAGAAGCGAACATAACCAATAGTTCCTCTATAGTCACAAACACCGGAACCTTCAGGTCTATCCTTTGAGCAATACCGGTCTGCAAAGTTACCATGATATAGTCCATTCCGATTGTTCCTTTCATTAATTCTTGACGGAGAGAAGGTATGTTCTTTCACTGATCAGCTTATAATCGACATCTTCCCCCGCTGCTTCGGCCAGCTTTAAATATTCTGTTTTAAATTTATAAGTGGATTCGGCCTTGATTTCTACTTTCGTCACCAGTTGTTCTGTTTCGTAATTGGTAACCGAGGAGAAATTTAAAGTGACCTGAAAATCGTTGTATTTGCTGTCATTCGATTTAAATTCAAGTGTATCGCCGTCACTGGTCAGTAATGTTAAGTCCATGGCACTCTCGAAGGCATCCGAGAAATATTCTTTGAACTTCTCTTCATCTATTTCCGCATCTAATCCGCGTAGCGACTCATACTCCAGACTTCGATCCTTTGCCACCCTACATGCGTTATTAATCGCTGTGCTTAGTACTACATTTTCTTTAAACACAAGGGCCATTTCTACCAAAGGCTCAATAATAACCGAAAGAAAAATAACCAACATTATTCCTATAGCAATATTCTTCACCGTCAGTCATCCCTATCAATTCTAATAGTAGTCTAGATCTTTATAATGCTTCAGACCCGTGGTCGTCATGGAGAATCTGACAGGCATCTCACGCTCCACTGGCTTCCCCCAGAGGGTGATTGAAAAAGGATATACCGCTTTGATCTCTACTTGAAGAGACTTCCCTCTCTGTCGGTAAGGTTTATCTGCTTCCGGCATCTCATAATAATCAGTTGCATCATCTCCCCCACGGGCATCCTCTTTGTCTTCATTCAGAACTGTAATTTTAATATCATCTGCCTTGTCCCGGAAAATCGGACGTTTCTGCAATCTATCCAGTGCATCCTCATAATCAGAATTCTTCAAATAATTATCACCAGCTACGATCTGTGAGACATTATAGGTTTCAACAACTAGCGTCAAGTACCATGGGAAGAAGAACGCCAGATTCATAAACACCAGAATCATTGCCGTTGTGACAATAGTGATTAGGATTGCTTTTGCTATACTTTGCATCTCATGACTCTGGGAGATCAAAAACATCCTTTATTTTACCAAAAACAGCATCCCAAACATCTCCAACCCAATCAGCTAGAGTACTCCCGCTGCTCAAAGAAGTAACTACAACTCCAATCAGAATAATAACACCGACTGTCATCGCAATTTGCTTAATGCCCACTTCCCCTTTTTCATCAGCCCAAAACCCCTTGAATTTTTCCATAGTCTCTTTCATCCTAATCTCTCCCTAGAAATAATTTCGAATTATTGAAACAGCTTCATAGAACTCAAAATGGTAAACAAATAATAGATAACGATGTAAATAGCCAGAACAATAATAAGTACTAACTGAATTCTTGCACTGCTGCGCTCCCTGCTCTCAAGTTCCTCTTCCAGTGCCCTGATTCTGAAACCATCCAATTCATTCTTGAGATAAGCCATCTGAGACACATTGTCATACCCCTTTAGTCTGGTTTCCATAATGTCGCAGAATTTGATGATGTAGTGCATCGGGATACGTTTCTTCAACTGTTTAAAGGCAAACTCTTCTCCATAATCGATGTTGTCCAGCATTACGCCAAGCTCTTCCGCAATATCCGGATTCGCATTTGGGATATAATCCTTGAGTACATCGGCAAAATGTATATTGACCGACTTTACATACTGGTAATAAACCATGCTGTAAAAAGCCGGGAAATCCAATGAGATATTTTTATTCTTCTTCTCAATGACCTTTTCAAGCTCCACGACCGGATACAACCAGCCCAGCATGATGAAGATGGCAGAAGCGCAGCCTAGCAGAATATTTACCTTTAGAAAAAATAGAGTAACTAGGATCGCACCCAGCGTGAACATATATTGCTCAGTACGTATTTCCTCAGGTGTTTTTTGAAGGTCTAATCTGTCTATTATTTTTTTGAATCTTAGCCTTTCAGCACTTCCCAGCAGGCCTTTGACATATTTCCTAGCAATTCTTCGTTTATATTGATTGAATTTTTCTTGGAAAATGGCATTTTTACGCTGTTTTATGTATTGACGTGCACGTTTTTTCTGTTTTCTGCTTACAGGCTTAAAGAAGGGATACAAGAGGACTTTTATCAAGTAAAGAATGGACAACATAGCGATGAGCTTCATCAGAAATATCATTTGCGCCTACCTCCGGTACCCACGCTCCCTTGAAGCACCTGACTTCGTGCAAAACTCAAGCAGATCACACTAATTAACAGCGTATTAATCAATTTCCCGGCATTGCTCATTAGCATGAATTGTCTGAAATCCTTCACCGTCAATGCATATAAGAAAAACAGCACAATAATTCCAGTTTTAAACATAAAGTCGCGATTCATTTTTCTGAAGATTCGTTCCTTTTTGGTGTTGATTTCACGAAGCACCGCGTTTTCATCCACGATATCGAGAAAAATATCTGCCATTCCTCTTCTTTCGTTGTATTCAAAGACGACTGCTTTTTTGGTGAAATTATCAAATTTAGGTCCAAGCTGTCTGTTCAATAGCGTAATTGCTTGCCGAAAGGAGTAACCGTTATTATCACAATTATCTATAAACTGCTGGAAATACGGCCTAAGATTAGCGCTGATATATTCATCGTTCTCCATTACTTTTTTGATGGCTACAAGGACACCTTCCCGGGCTAACGGGCAAATGATATCCTCGGCATCCATAATATTCTCAAGTCGTTCCGCCTGTATGGCTCTAGACTGCATCACAAAAAAAGTAAGCAATCCTACAAAGATCGAAATGGTGATTACAACCGAAAGCGTAATACTCTCCATAACAAGAACGACAAGCAGCGCTATAATAGCGAAACAAATGCAGAGCATAGAGGTAAAGCTTTCTAATGTAAAAGGCATATTAAAATCAAGAATTAGCCCTTCTACTAAGCGATTGTATTTCGCATAAATATTCTCCTTCTGCCTGACGATTCTCTCTTTCTTGATACGGTCCACATATCGCTTCGTATTGTATTTGCCTAAATACTCTGCGAGGGTATCAATGACATCGAGAATATATCTTAATGAGCCTTGGAAGAATCTCACTTCAAAAATAGCATTAATAAGCACAAATCCTGCCGTTCCCAAAAGAAGACTAATGATTAAAGTTGTATTCATCGAATTCGTACACCTCTGTTTCATCCTCCGTAGGATCCTTCGTAAAAAATTCAAATCTGCTCTTCTTTATTCCGGCCTTCAGCATAAGCTGCTGCACCTTCTCGGATATTTTTCCTACCCGCAAATGTTTTCCAACAATCTTGACGACCTTCTTGCCATCCACCATCTCTTCAATAACATCATCACAATCGAACCTGTAAATTTGATTAATCAGCGGATTCAGATCTTCCGACCCCAGAACTTCCGATATGGAGGTAACCTTACGGGTGCCATCCGCTAGCTTCTCTTGGAAAATCACGAATTTTACCGCACTGCATATATTTCGAAGTGCAAGTTCCGCAGGTTCGCTAGATGCCATAAGATACGCGGTCAAAAACCGATATATCGCTTCCTTATCTCCTTCAGCATGGAGTGTAGAGAAAAAATAATGACCTGTTTGGGCTGCTCGAAGTGCCGTTGCGAATTCACCGGGTGTCCGTAGTTCCCCTGGCCCTATCCAGTGTGGTGACTGCCTCATAGCGTTAATAAGCAAATTCTCCATCGTCGCCGGGCTTGAATCATCATCATCAGGCACAGATTCATATTGCAGGACGTCATTCAATACTCTACCGTGTTCACTACCGTCTTCTCGTTGAATCAATCGCATCTCTGAAGGATTCTCGATCGTTATAATTCTGGAAAGAGGATTGATCTCCTTAACCAAAATTTCATTAAGTGTTGTTTTCCCACTTCCTGTAGGTCCCACCGTGATCCACGATAAGTCTGACTTTGGGATCAAAGACAACAATTTATACATGTTAGAAGAGAATGATTTATTCTCGATCAGCATTTTCGGAACAATGCTTTTCTTACTGAACTTTCGAATTACAAAAGCAGGCTGATCGTAAGGGGATATATCTGCATGCGTTGCATTTACCCGATACCCTTCAATCGTTCTGGCATTAACCATGGGGATTTTAGGGATTAAACGTACCTTAGACACGCCAATAAGTTTGGAGATGATTCTTTCCATATGATCACGATCTGTGAAATGCTGATCCCACTGTATGCTTCTGCCGCCGCTTTCCACAAAGATTTGATCTGGACCATTCGCTCTAATCTCATCAATGGATGGATCGTCCATCGCTTTGGTAATCGGACCATAATGCGTGATTTCATTCGTAAGCGCGTGCTTCAACTGGGTTAAATCATGATATCCTTCGACAGATGGTTTCTGAGCATCTACAAATTCATTGATATATGCCTTCGTCATTTCACGTTTACGGGCAGGGTCATTCTCGCGCCTGTAAGCATGTGTGGTTATTTTGGTAATATACTTTTGGCACAATTCCAAAGCCTCTTCAAAGCTGATCGTCGTATACTTATTGGTCAATTCCTCCATACTTTCCTTGGGACCCACCTGATGTAGCACTTTTTGCTGCATATCACTTATTTTCCCGCGTGTCAGCAATTTACTCTCCCCTTTACTGATCCGCCAACTGATCCGCCAGTTTTTGAATCTCTTTTTTGAAATATTTGTTGATTAGGGGGTTATCCTTTATGTACAGCCTTCCCTCATGTGCACGAACCACCGCATCCTTCACTAGCGGTAATACGGTCACGATATTAAAGCCCATATCCTTCATTACCTTATAATCAAATTCAATATTCTGAAAATTCATAAGGACTATACTAGTAAATTTCGCTGTACTGACTCCCACTGATTTGGCGTAGTCCAGCAGCTTTACCATATTGATTGTGGCTTCCATTCGCTCTGTTGCTGTAAAAAAGCCGATATGGCAATATTTCATGGCTCCGAGACAGAATTCGAGCGGTGGATTGTTGGGAATATCAATCAGTACGATATCAAACATTTGCTTAAGTGTAGTAATGACGCGCTCTATATTCTCAAACTCAAAATCAAAGTATTCTTCCATTAAGTCTTGCGGGCTTGGAGTTAAAAGAAACAGTTTATCGTATTTGGTCTGCTGTAATTCATCCCTGAAATCCACCTTATCGCTTTTCAAAACCTTGATTAGACCATTCCCCTTCTTCTGTGTAGGCACATCCAGAAATTGATATATGTTCGGATAGAATACTTTCAAATCAACTACACAGGTATTCAACCCCTTTTGTGAAATAAGATAAGCTAAGTTACTGATAAGCATCGCATTATCAACACCATCGCAAGCGGGAATAAAGCCAACTACACTATAAATTAGGTTGTTCTCTTGAAGCTCTGCACCGACAAGATCTTTGGATGATATTTTCTGAAAAATACTATCGAGCCCTAATCCTCTTCGCCTATCCACGATTCCACCTCATTCTCCAACGTGGGTAATTGATCAATGATGACATCACTATCTTTTCTGCTCAGAATGGTAATTAAAAATGAATTCCCGTTTAACCCTTTATACTTGGCATAGTTATTAATTTGTTCGCTGGTTCCTTCCAGAAGCAAAGCTTTAGGTTGAATGTTCTTCAGAAAATCTTTACTTTTCATAACATCCTGTTTCTTCTGTGAATTCAGCTTTTGAACCTCTTTATAAACCTCATAAATGGAATGACTACTAGAGTTGAGCATATCCTTTACGATAATGCTATCGAACAACACTTCTGTCTTTTTGATCGTATTAGTTGACTCTGAATAAATAGTATTAGGGTTGCTACCCACTGCACTTTTCTCGTCAACCTCATAAGAAACCCGGATACGAACGCGGTCACCAGGCATCAGGATATCGCCCCCTACCTCAAGGAAATTGTATGGGAGTGTCAACACCTCATTCTCTTCGTTAACCTGATACAGCCATTCATTTTGTTTAGGTTTCTCATCGATTAATTGATCTTTATAAAGTACGCTGTTTCCTCGAATATAATAGGCGGTAAGCTTTCCCTTTACAGAATCCAAATCCTCAGATAACAGCATATCTTCTGTGTATTCTTTTTTGATGATCTGGTATTTCTCAACCGTATTGTCTGAGATCACAACGAAGGCAGGAATGCCCTCATTCGATTTCACTCGCAACACTTCAACGACATCATTGGCATCCTTACTAGCCTTTGTCATAACCATATAAGAGATTACAATGATCAATATGCTAAAGAGCAATGCTGCGACTCGTTTGAACATATGTCTGTTCGGAGTCTTACTCTTAATCCCGCTCAAATCCATTTAACTTACTCCCTCCAGTAATCGTAGAAGTATGTTTCCGTAGGTCCTCTCATGGTCTGTGCCCGTGTATACAAGCGGTACGTCACTTTCGATTTGCGAATCAAAATCATTGTTATACGAGACATAACCTGCTACTTTCATTTCATATGTAAAACTTTCTAGTAAACCCGATGCCATAATCTCGCTTACTCTGTCCGGTGTGAATATATCTCCTTGAAACCGTGATCTATCATTGTATTTGGTAACAATTATCTTTGATTTCGCATTCAAATAAGCCGCTTTCTCCTTATCAAGGGTACCTTCAACGTTCTTTAATGTACTCAAAACAGAGTAGAGATTATTAGGGATGCACATACCAAAGCTATCAATATGAATCATTACACCACTAAATTTTTCCAATAAATGAAGTGGCATATCCAATAATATTAAATTGAACTTATTTCTCAGTAAGGATACAAGACCGACTAGCTTCGAACTATTATAAAATTGCTCTATCAGCCTCGGATCAGTGAAGCTGTAGCCAAGCCCTGCCATCCAAAGATTGTCTTTCACATGAAAAGCCGTTGTCATATAATCCTGCGGCCTAGCCAGTGTTCGAATTAATGAAGCGTTAATCCCTTCATCCCTTTTAGAACGTTCGTGAAAGCTGCTGAAGTACATGTTGGTGCTGCGATATTCGATATCCATATCTAGAACCAAAACACTTAATCCCCGTTTGCTAGCTTCACTCGCCACGTTGATTGTTGTACTCGTTATTCCGCAACCTCTGTGGCCAGTGATCGCAACAATTCGGCTAATCCCTCGACTAACCTTATCCAGCTCTTTTGTAAGATTATCCGTAGCCTGAAATTCAGCTAGGGATTTAGGTTTTGGTTTAAACCGATCCAGAAATGATCCTTTTTTCTCCGTACTGCTTTTATTCCCCTTATTCTCCAGGTTTCTAGCGGTTTCTACACTGCTTTTACTGTCGGATAAATACTCCACAGCCTCACGGAAAACAGCGGGTGGTATTCGTATGTATTCGCAAATCTTAATTTGGAGATTCGAGTATTTATTGATCGCACTCTCTAGCTCCGCCTCTTGTTTGAAGTTCCTCGTGACAACCAAAATCTTTACATCTAACCTTCGATTAGCTATCAGCCAATTTACAAGATCGTTTAAGTCATTCTTGTTTTGCTCAGTTTTCACTGACAAAGCCTCATCTGTTATCAATATGCTGTCTACAATTGGATTAGTATCCTCCAAATAATGCAGTACCTCACTTAGTGTTAAATCTGTGTCATTTACGATATCTATGGTCCGCTTAAAGTAGTTGACTACTATTTTTTGAAATTTGTGCGTGACCAAAAGAACCTTCATCTTCATCACCTACTGCAATTTTATTCTTTTATGCTATCATAGTAATATTTTTACAACAGTGCATAAATAACCAATTTATTTACTATATTTGATCTATAATTCCTCCATCCTTCTATTTAACATAAGGAAAAATTAAACAAATATGTTCATTAAGAAACATTAAAATGTATTTTCGATAAACAAAGACATTTTATTACAATATTTGATAAATGATTACCTATAAAAAAGCAGGCCAAGGATATAACCTTGACCTGCCATTATGTTTATTCACATTTTTATCAGAAGAGAACTCTTCTTTCCTTAACCCAAATCGCCTAACTCAAAATGGACAATTCCCCGTTCGTCCTGCACCTCAGCAATCAAATGCATCAAGCTGCCGAACTCTAGCTCCTGAAATTTGCGCGCGGCTGTTTCCCGTTGAAGCTGCCACAAGGCTTCCGTCAACTCGCAGACCACCGGTACATCGCAACGGATTTCAGCTAGCTCTCTCGATAAATGCAGCATATCCAAATCTGCTTCAATTTTGGTACGCACACCCTTAGGAAGCAGATGCAGATTCTCAATTACACCTTCAACTGTGCCGTATTCGGTCAGCAGCTTCAGTGCAGTCTTCTCACCAATCCCTTTTACTCCAGGATAGTTGTCACTTGTATCTCCCATGAAGCCCTTCAGGTCAATCACCTGTCTAGGAGTAAGCCCCTTTTCCTCCAGCAGCTCTGCAAGATCATACACTTTATAGTTAGAGCGGCCCTTTTTCATAATTACGACCTTAACGTTCTCATCAATGAGCTGAAGCATATCATGGTCGCCCGTCAAAATATATACCTCAGAATTTTCACTGTAACAAGAAGATAGTGTACCAATGCAATCATCCGCTTCATAGCCTGCAAGACCAATATTCGGAACGCCTAGCTCAGCTACTACATCTTTTACGAGATCAAACTGCGGAATCAGCTCTAACGGCGCTTCAATCCGATTCGATTTGTACCCATCATATTTCTCGGTGCGGAACGTTCCTTTGCCCATATCCCAGCAGCATACGACATGAGAAGGCTCAAATGTACTTACCGCATCGAAAAAATACTGTAAAAAACCATACACTGCATTCGTCGGTAATCCAGCTTTTGTCTTGCGAATATATCCTCCATAAGAGGTCGCATAAAAGGCCCGGAACAGCAGAGCCATTCCATCTACAAGCATTACACGGCCCTTTGTTTCTGCTCTCATGTATAAACCTCTCCTTTAATCGTTCTATTCATATTACACATTTGTCCAAGCTATTGCACAAAGAGTATTCTATCAGAAAATACCTGATCTGATAAGGGATCATAAAGTTACACATATGGGAGCTTATTCATATCCTTTAAAAATAACATAAAAGACCATGGCTCTCAAAATGAGAATCATGGTCTTTTGTTGTTTAATTAAAGACAATTATTCCATAGGGAGCATACGGTCGAGAATGGGGACATCCCATTACGGGATTATGCCTTGGAGGTATTGGTCCAAGCTTCAGCATATTGATCTTCTTTAAATCCTACTGTAACTTTAACTCCATCGGTGACAATCGGACGTTTATTCAGCATACCATGGCTAGCAAGCAGCTCTAGCTTCTCCTGCTCACTAAGCTGTGCCATTTTGTCCTTAAGACCTAATGCTTTATAGACTTCACCGCTTGTATTAAAAAACTTTTTCAGTTCAAGACCGCTATTAGCCAGCAATTCACGTAATTCTTCAACTGTAGGTGGCTGTTCTGCGATGTGCTGAAGCTCCAGCTCATGACCTTGAGCTTGTAGCCATTTCACCGCGCTGCGGCAGGTGCTGCATTTAGGATATTGATATACTTTTAGTTTGCTCATGTTTTTCTCCTTTAATTGTCAGCTAATAATTCGTAACTACGGGGAATGTTCGGACTTCCCCTTCATTACTTCATAGCCTGAGTATTAATCTTACCTCAAATTCGCTATCGGTCCTTGCTCCAGTATCTCCTCCAAGGCCGCCATATCAGGCGGCAAAGGAGCTTCAAAGATCATTTCCTGTAATAGCACTGGGTGCTTGAACGTTAGACGTACCGCATGCAGTGCTTGACGCGGTATGGATGCATCTAGTGCTGCAACGGACTCCAACTGTTCGCTTTGAGTTGGAGTCAAATCCGGTAGATTATACAGCTCATGTCGATACATGCTGTCACCAATCAAAGGACAGCCGATTGAGGTCATATGAACCCGAATCTGATGCGTACGCCCACTCTCCAGCTTCAGTTCAACTTTTGATCCTTGTGTATATATAGATTTAACTTCGTAACGAGTCAGAGAAGGATATCCATCCGGTGTCACGATACGCCGATGCGGCTCCTCAGGATCACGATCAATAGGTCCGTCAATATCACCGAAAGGCTTGGTAGGGACGCCATGAACAAAAGCAGCATAACGTTTGTCCACAGTGCCGGCAATCATCTGCTCGGAAATATGCTGATGACTATATGGATTCTTGGCGATGACTAACACACCGGAGGTTTCCTGGTCCAGACGATGGACAGGTCGAAAGCGGAACCGTTCATTTTTTTGCGCCCAATAATGAACTACTCCATTAGCCAGTGTATCGGTGTAATGTCCATGCGTGGGATGTACAATAATCCCTGCAGCCTTGTTTACAACAAGCAGATGCTCATCTTCAAATAGAATTTCAAAGGGAATCGGTTGCGGTAAAATATCATCCGAAGTCTCTGTTTCCATGCGAATCTGTACTATATCGCCTGCTTTAACACGTACGCTGATATAAACACGTTCTCCGTTTAATGTAATCCCTTGTTCTGTTTGCTTAAGGCGCGACAACAATTTGCGTGAGACATCCATCCGTTTATGCAGGATCGTCTTCAACAGCCAGTCATCCTCTTCAGGCGGTATGATGTAAGTAATAGGTGAATAATAGCTTGTCATATTAGTCCCGGAACACCTTTTTACTGCGGATATATTCTACATCAGTAATCCCTGCCCGTGTATTAGCCGTTCTAGCCAGCGCAAAGAAATAATCCGATAACCGGTTCAAATAAATAACCGCTTCCGGGTTAATGTCCGCATTTCGCCCTAGTGTAACTGCCCGACGCTCCGCCCGGCGGCAAACCGTGCGGCACACATGTAGAACCGAAGCTAGCGGACTGCCCCCAGGGAGGATGAATTTTTCTAGCGGCGGATTCTCTGCTTGAAGATCATCAATCCAGCCCTCCAGCCGTTTTGCCATCTCGCTTGTTACCATATATTGACCACCCTCACCCAGCTTAATAAAAGCCAGATCGGTTCCACAATCGAATAGTTCATGCTGGATTTCCAGCAGCTGCTCGCGTACATCGTCAAACTGATCGTCCTCCATCAGGCTCCGCGCCTGCCCTACAAAGCAATTCAGTTCATCGATGGTTCCGTAGGCTTCAACTCGGACATCGTCCTTACCAACCCGGCCGCCGATCACTGAAGTTTGACCCGCGTCACCTGTACGTGTATAAATCACCAAGGCTTGTTCCTCCTATCCATTCTTCAAATCACATAATGCTAGTTTAAGCTTTCTTATATAAAATTGGCAAATGAAGAATATAGTTAGTAATCGACATCTATACCAAATTGTTTTTAAAGAGCGTAAGGCCATTATTATAGACAATCCGCCCGTCAATCAACGTACCTAGAATAGAAATATCTTTAATGTGAAGCGGATCAACAGATGTTGGATCTTCTGCTACTATAGCAAAATCAGCTCGCTTGCCAAGCTCAATCGTTCCTACCTCATCTTCTTCAAAAATCAGTTGTGCCCCGTAAGATGTCATTGCCCGCAGAGCCGTGACTACATCGATTCGCTGCTCCGGACCGAGGATTTTTCCATCGCTAGTTAACCGATTTACGGCTACCCATACTGAGAACAAAGGGGAGATAGGGGTTACTGGATCATCTGAATGAAGCGTAAATAACACGTTATGCTTTGCCGCTTCTGCCAAGGGATTCACTCTTCGCCCCCGCTCCGGTCCTAGAAAAATCTTTTCATGACGGTCACCCCAGTAATACACATGATTGATAAAAAAAGAGGCTGCGACACCTAAGTCATGCATTCGGATCAGATCTTCAGTAGTTGCTGTCTGGGCATGCTCAATCCGGTGACGATGATCGGGACGCGGATTTTCTAGAATTGCCTGCTCAAAGGCATCCAAAATCGAACTTATTGCGCGGTCTCCATTCCCATGAATCGCAATACGAAAGCCTCTATCATGCAAGTCTTTCACTTCAGCGTCTAATTCTTCCTGAGCATGGATGAGATTACCTGACACATCCGGATTATTGAAATACGGCTCACGAAGCGCTCCGGTTAATCCTTGAATAGAACCATCCTGGAACATTTTAGCACTATCTAATGAAGCACGGCCACCTGAACGTTTGCGGATATACGCATCCACTTCATTCGCAGTCATTGAACCCATTTGGCTGCCTTCTCGAAGCCTATCACTCGCGATCATCAATTTCATATGCATAGGTAGTCGCTCTTGTGCAATGGCCTTGAAACACAATTCCAAATCATCTATCTCATTGGTCACTCCAATCTTCGCATCTGTATTCGTTGTAATCCCCTGCGATAAATAAGACAACGTCTCTTCACTTATTAACGAAAGAAGCTCCTGCTCACTAGGCTCTGGAGCATAAGCACCAACCGCTTGCGCCGTCCCTTCGTAGAGAACCCCATTAAGATGACCCTCCTCGTCCCTACCAAAGCTTCCACCTTCGGGATCAAGGGTTTGCTCATCAACACCTGCCAGTTCCAGAGCTAGAGAGTTAGCAACTCCCAAATGACCGGAAATATGATAAATGATCACTGGATGATCTGGCGCCGCTTCATCAAGTTCTTTTTTGGTAGGATGTCTCATCTCTGATAAGGCAGTATCGTCATATCCAAAACCCACAATCCAGTTTCCTTTCTCTACACTTAAAGCTTTTTGCTTGATACGGAACTGAATATCGGAAATATCACGATTAGGCGGACTTTTACAATCCAGATATTGTCTGAGCATAATAGCGCTGATCATGTGATTATGAGTATCTATAAATCCAGGAAGCAAGGTCGCGCCCTGTAGATCAATACACTGGGTTCTTTCAGTAATATTCACCTCACTTGAGGGTGGCTTCTGTTCTAACCAAATCCCCGTAATTCTTCCGTTCGTAACACCTACAGATCCAGCCTTCTTATTTTCCCCATCTAAGGTCAACACATTTGCATTCACAATCAACAACTCCAAATCAATCATAACAAAAGCCTCCTTCATACCTCTCAGCTAGGAACTATAGTGGGAATACCCCGTTCATCCGCCGTAGGAATCTACTTTAAAACATATTCTCTCCAATTCCGTCTGCAATATTGCGATGTGTGAGCTTAAAAGAAACAACAAAAAGAGGACCCTAAGGTCCTCTTCATCAGCATGTTGCGACGTTATTTTCCAACTGGACGCCCCTTCATGTATTCATTTATCTTGAGATCCAGTAAACTGCTAATTTCAATCACATTATCTGAAGTGAATGATTTTTCCTGCAAAAAAAGTTGCTCCATCTTGGTACGGAGTATTCTAATTTCATCTTCCAGAGAGAGTATGCGAGCAGATGCATCACCCTTGGGGGACAGTTTCCCACTTCCAGAAAAACATTGCCCTCCATAGGAAGGTAAGTAATAATCGGCATTAAGCACAATCATCCCTCCTAAAAGTTTGTACAGCGTTGCTTCTCGTAAGAGCTTTGTACAAAACTCGCTTTAGAAGCATAAGCCTAAAAGTATTATTAAACGCGTGCCACAAAATATCATCAAAGTATAAAAATTAACTTCAAAGCAACGCTTAATTCCAGAGTAAAATACATCCTTGTTAGTTCTATTATAGGGGCTAATTACTCTCAAAGTAAAATAATACCATAGGATTATGAGATAGGCTATAGTCCAATTTTCTCTATTCCATTCTCTCTCGTTCCAATTGTGTGACAAATGTACCAATGCGTTCTATCGCTTCATTCAGTTGAGATACTGACGTGGCATATGAGCAGCGTAGGTATCCTTCACCACCTAATCCAAAGACACTTCCAGGTACAGCTGCTACCTTATATTCAAGCAACAGACGCTGTGCAAATTGATCAGAAGTCAGTCCCGTTTTGCGCACGCTAGGAAAAGCATAAAATGCACCCTGTGGTTCATGGCACTCCAGTCCGGCATCACGCAGACCTTTAACAATCAGCCTCCGCCGTTGGTTATACGAATCAACCATTCGGTCTTTTTCTTCCATCCCATTCGTCAGTGCCTCAAGTGCAGCTACCTGACCCATAGAAGGAGCACACATCACAGTATACTGGTGAATCTTAAGCATAGCGGAGATTAAATCAGGGTGACCACAAGCATAACCCATTCTCCATCCAGTCATGGCAAAAGCCTTGGAGAAGCCGCTGACCAGAATCGTACGGTCCATCATACCTGGCAATGAAGCAAAGCTGACATGATTAATTCCATAAGTCAATTCTGCATAAATCTCGTCTGAAATTACAATAAGATCATGCTTCTCAACAATCTTGGCGATCGGCTCCCAATCCTCTCGGGTCATAACACTTCCCGTTGGGTTACTCGGGTAGCACAGAATCAGAACTTTAGAGCGTGAAGTAATTTTCGCTTCCAAACTCTCCGCAGTAAGTTTAAAGTTATTCTCTCCAGTCGTTTCAATGCCTACAGGAATTCCCCCGCCAATAGCCGTTATCGGCGAATAGGAAATATAGCAAGGCTCTGGTATGAGAATTTCATCACCTGGCGTGATCAAAGCGCGCAAAGCCAGATCAATGGCCTCACTTCCGCCGACCGTTGCTATAATTTGATTCGCAGGATCATATTCCACTGCAAAACGGGTGTGCAAATAATTCGCAATGCCCTCCCGCAGTTCAGGCATACCTGCATTGGATGTATAACCTGTAAACCCTCTTTCCAGCGAATAGACACAAGCTTCTCTGACATGCCAAGGGGTCTTAAAATCAGGCTCCCCGACTCCAAGTGATATGATATCCTTGCTGCCTGCTGCCAGATCAAAAAACTTGCGAATACCCGAAGGCTGAATCTGCTGTACTAGCGGGGCCAAATAAGAATTCATTGATTTGCTGTCTTCTCCAGTTAGCTGCGTTTTATTCGTGATCATATGATTACTTCCTTTATGGAGAGATCATCAGACGGTTGTCTTCCTCATGCTCCTCGAAGATGATCCCATCCTGTTTGTATTTTTTTAGGGTAAAGTTCGTTTTAGTTGAGAGTACTGAATCAATTGGAGACAGCTTCTCGGAAACAAAATTGGCCACTTCACGTAAGTTTCGGCCTTCAACTTCTACCAGAAGATCGTAAGCACCTGACATCAGATAAACGGATTTCACTTGTGGATACAGGTAGATTCTCTCGGCAATGCCTTCAAATCCGCGACCCCGTTCGGGTGTAATCTGTACCTCAATCAGCGCTGTCACTTTCTCGTCATCGACTTTATCCCAGTTTACAACGGCTGCATACTTAACAATTACATGGTCCTTCTCTAATTGCCCAATCGCCGTCTTTACGTCTTCTTCTTCCTCGCCAAGCAGCGTAGCTAAGAGTGCAGTAGATCTTCTCGCGTCCTCTTTAAGCAGTTCCAGCACTTTCCTCTTTAGTTCGTTCATTTCCTTCATGCCTTCCCTCCGGATAGTTCGCAAATGACGTTGCGCTATTCATGCGTCGCCCCGCGAAAAGAGTTTAATACTAATATGACATGAATTGAGCATCTCTGCAAACAAAATAACCCCATATGATGTCCGCATAGAAGACTGTGTTTAATCAGCTAAATGGATTTATATACAAAAAACGCCTGTTTATACTGGATCCCTCCGGTATAAACAGGCGTCATTCTTAAAGCGATGAGGCAGGATGCTTCATCCGATAACCAACTTGGTTACATTAAATGAGACGGTTGATGTTGCCCATTCGAATGAAGATGCGCGTTCGCATTGTGAGCAAAGGATCCAGCTTGTCCGGTTTTTTGCTGAACAAATTGTCCGGCTTTTTGCTGCAATTGCTGTGCAGTTTGGAGCTGCTTGTCTACATCTTGGCGCAATGCTTTTGCAGGTGCAGGATACATATTCAGTTGGGACATCTGCGTATAAAGCTCGCCCTGAAGTCGAAGCGTGTTCATGGTCATGTCGTTAAACACCCGACGAACCGCTGGACATGCCGATTCTGTAGCGGCGGTCGCATATTCACGGACCGTCCGTTTCAAATCACACAAAATGGTGTTCATCAAATCCTCATCTGGCATAAATGCTGCTGAATTTTGTGCGTTCATAAAATAACCTCCTTAAGATTTAATAATGCATTTATTGTGGGCTTGTAGGCGCATATTGCTGATGTTGCTGGATTAACTGAGTAAGTGTAGTCATGTGTTGTGTATGGTTTTGCATGTGCTCCATACAAATTCGACGAACCTGCTCATTCTGTGTTGTCGCAGCTGTGGCCGCGCATTGCTTGAGGAGCAAATCCTCATTGGAAATGGAGTCGGCAATATATTCCAGTTCTTTTCCGCTTAATGCCTGCATTTGATTTGATTGCATGTGTTGTAGTCCCTCCTTGTAGTTGATCCAAACAGGCTTTAGTATACCGCCAACGAACACCATTTATTTGCCCGACAGCATTAGAGAGATATGACAAATATAAGAACATGCTGCGAATGAGACGGTAATATGCCGCCCATACTTAATTATGGAACGAATGAAGGAGCGATCAATTTCATGAGACTAAATAGCGGCACCACCCCTTGGAGAAACACTTTACAAGACCCTCCAACTTATCCCGCGCTAGAGGATACCATACGCTGTGATTGCCTGGTTGTAGGCGCTGGAATGGGCGGAGCAATGGCATCCTATCGCTTGTCGTTAAGCGGAGCGGAGGCTGTTCTGATCGAAAAAAAACGAGTCGGCAGCGGAAGTTCACATGCCAATACTGGTTTGCTGCAAATATCTAACGACAAATCGTTAACCTCATGTATGAACACCTTTGGAGAAAAGAACGGCTTGCTCTTTTATCAGCTATGCCAAGCAGGGGTTAGAAATATTCTGGATCTGCCGGCCAAACTCGATATCGATCCCCAAATCATTCCTCGCAGCAGCCTTTTATATGCCAGTACACCTGAGGATGTACCCGCTTTGCGAGAAGAATATGAGAATCTCGTTGCTCACGGATTCGATTCTGATTTCTGGGAAGAGGAAAAAATAGCATCGGTGTATTCTTTTTCAAAACCCGCTGCGCTTTATTCACGCGGTGATGCAGAGGCGAATCCTTTCCGGACGGTTCACAGCCTGATCGCCAAGGCAGCAATGAATGGTGTACATGTTTATGAGCAAACCGAGGCTAAACGCTATGAATTTACTGAAGATGGCGTAATTTGCCATACAGAGCATGGACGCATCATTGCGAAAAAGGTTATCTTTGCAATGGGCTATGAAACGCAGGAGTTTAAAAAAGACCGGGGCGCTGAGCTGATCAATACGTATGCTGTGATGACCAAGCCTCTGAAGGAATTTCCGAAATGGCATGAGCGCAGCCTTCTTTGGGAAACCGCCCGACCGTATTTGTATTTTCGGACAACACCGGAGGGACGTATCATTGCAGGAGGCAAAGATGAGCCATTGACGGATCCCGAGCGTCGTGATGTCAGAGTAATCTCTCAGAGTCAACGGTTATTGGAAGAGCTGGAAGCTCTGTTTCCTGAAATCAAAGGCATCGAGATAGAATACTCCTGGGGAGCTGTATTCGGCTCCACGCGTGATGGGCTCCCTTATATCGGCCCACATCCCAAGTTCCCTCATTGCTATTTCATCGAGGGTTATGGAGGCAATGGAACGGTGTACAGCATGATTGCTGCGGAGTTATTAACAGATACGATTGCGGGTAAACACCGGCCGGAGCTAGATCTATTCTCGTTGACACGATCAGTTAAACCTTCTCCTTCTCAGAATACGAACGTAAATACACAGAAATGGAATTAAAAAAAGCTTAGTCCCCTTATAGTCAATTAGAGGACTAAGCTTTTTATGATGATGCTTATGCTCTATCGGTACTCAGATTACGTACGAGCTGAATACGGTCTTCCTGCGCCAGACTATGCTGTACATGGAAACATGATGGGCACACATAGACATTAAGCGAGAATGGAGATGTTAATACAGGTCCACCCAGTGTAGCCGGTGCAGAAGGCTCGAAGTTGTTAACAAGCTGCTTTCCAGCAAGGATTGTTAATTCATGGCATTGTGTACATTCGGGTGCTTCTTCCTGAATCGCTAAGATACCCGATACACGCTCTTCATACTTATTCAAATCATAATCATCACCGAATTGGTTGAGCGTGTTGTAGATAGGCACTACACTGTCTTTGTCGACGTCGCCCCAAAGATCCTCATCATTAATAACCTCTTGTTTAGGTTCTTCTACAACTTCCTCTTCCTCTTCTTCGATGCCGTCTATCCCTACAGTAACAGTACGATATCCGTTAAGTTCATTGTTACAGTGAGGACAATTTTCCTCTGGTCCGAATTCCTCGTCCCATACGATTTCAGTATGACACCAAGGGCACACAGTTGTTTCCATCTTTATAATCTCCTTCTTACTTCACGTTTAAATTTAGTTCATCATTAAATAAATAATACCTGCTGCTATAAAAGCAATGGCTGACACAAACAGAACTCGGGTAAGAATCTTCATGATATCCTCCTAATCCCCCACAAAGTGGAGCTGCTCATTTCAAAGCTTGTCCAGATCCATCTGGAATCCTTTGTAGGGAGGTGCAAAACCGCCTATTTTATTTAAAATATAGCTGCACCGATCACATAAGACAACGATACCGAGATCAGCATTGCTATTAGCCCAACAGCACGGTTATCCGCAGCGATCTCCTCATCAATAGAGAATACCGGGGTTAGAAATTCAAATAAAAAATAGGCAAGCAGCAGCAGTAAAAAACCAACAACCGACCACTTCATCGTCTCATAAATCGAGACACCTGATTCAATACTGAAGCGCAGCACGTTGCAAATTCCGAAGATTTTGCCGCCAGTAGCCATGGCTACTGCCAAGTTTCCCTTGCGAATTTCTTCCCAGCAATTATATTTCGTTACCATTTCAAAAATAGACAGAAATACAACAAGCCCTAGAATTGCCACTGCAAAGTAGCCAAGCAAGGCACCTAGCGGATGACCCAGCAAAAGATCAATATCTCCTTGCACACTCTTCCCTTCTTTCTGCCGGGCAATCCCGCTATTGCAGCTCAGCTACGGTTACGCCTGCGCCGCCTTCATTATAATTTCCAAGCCTATAGCTCTTAACATGTCTGTGCTTACGCAAATATTCTTGAATCCCTGTGCGGAGCACACCTGTACCCTTACCATGAATAATTGAAATCTGGCCCAAGTTGCCTAAGAAAGCTTCATCAATAAAACGATCCGTCTCCATGATTGCTTCCTCTAGGTTGGTCCCCCGTAAATCCAGTTCTCTACGAATATTCTCGTCACGGGAACGTTTAACGGTTGTCGCCTGCCGAAGAGGCACCGGTGCAGAGGCAGCCTTAGATGAGAGCAGTTCAAGATCATCCAGTCTCACCTTCATCTTCATGATCCCAAACTGTACTAAAGCCTCTTTAGTGCCGCTTAATTCCACTACAAAACCTTTTTGATTTAAGCTATCTACTTTTACTTCATCACCAGGGCCAATCGTCCGCGGAGCCTTAGCTGGCTTCCGAGTAGCGGCCTTCTTACGGGGTGAAGGTTCCGCTTCATCTAGACGTCTCCGTGCTTCAATCAGCTTATGCTCTTTGACTGAAGCGCCTTCTTCCATAGCTAAGCGGCGCAAATCGCTGATGATTTCTTCAGCTTCCTTACGCGCTTTCTCCAAAATCGCATTGGCATCTTTCTCCGCTTTCTCCAGTCGTTTGTCCCGCTGGCTTTCCAGCTTTTCAAGCTCTTGCTGCTGTCTGCTGCGCAGTTCTTCCACTTCACGGCGGATACTCTCCGCTCTCTCATGTTCCTGTTCTGCACCAAGTCGATTCTCTTCAAGAGAAGCAATCATATGCTCCACACGAAGGTCTTCTTCCTTCACTTCACCGCGTGCATGCTCCAGAATCGCGCCTGGCAAACCTAATCGCTCTGCAATTGCAAAAGCGTTGCTTCGTCCAGGAACACCGATCAGCAAACGATAGGTAGGACTAAGACTTTGGACATCAAATTCCATGCTGGCATTGATGACCCCTTTACGCTCATAAGCATATGCCTTCAGTTCGCTATAATGCGTGGTAGCGACCATACGGCATTCAGTCCGGTGAATATGCTCCAGAATGGCAATTGCCAACGCGGAACCTTCCGCCGGATCGGTTCCTGCACCCACTTCATCAAGCAGAATAAGACTCTTCGGAGTCATTCGGCGCAGAATGGATATAATATTCGTCATATGGCTGGAGAACGTACTCAGACTTTGCTCAATGCTCTGTTCATCGCCAATATCTGCATAAATGGCATCAAACACACACATTTGACTGCCTTCCTCTGCTGGAATGAACAAACCAGACATCGACATAAGACTCAACAGTCCAATGGTCTTGAGTGTAACGGTTTTACCACCTGTATTCGGTCCAGTTACAATTATCGAGCTATATTGGTTGCCGAGCTCCACATCCAGAGGAACCACATGCTCCGCAGGAATCAGCGGATGTCGTCCTTTGCGCAGCTTCAAATACCCGCGATCATTCATGCGAGGCTGCGTAGCCTTCATATCTCGTGCAAGACGTGCCTTAGAGAAGATGAAATCAAGCTCACCTAAAATATCGATATCATAAGTCATTTCTTCGGCTATATCAGCTACAAGCGCTGTCAACCTGTGCAAAATGATCTCGATCTCCCGCTCTTCACGCAGCCGTGTTTCACGCAGCTTGTTATTCATCGCCACAATAGACTCAGGTTCGATAAATAAAGTCGCACCTGATCCAGACTGATCATGTACGATACCACCGAAATGCGCACGATACTCCGCTTTTACAGGAATAACAAACCGATCCCCACGAATCGTTACCAGCTGATCCTGCAGCATTTTAGATACGGAAGAAGAACGAATCATGGAATCCAGCTTCTCACGAATTCGAGTCTCTCCGCCGCGTAATTCACGTCGAATCGTAGCCAATTCAGAGCTAGCTGTGTCAAGAACATCTGCGTTCTCGTCTATGCATAAACGAATGGCATCCTCTACATGTTTTTGCTCCGACAAAACATCGCTGAGTGAAAATAGGAATTCAATCTTCTCCTCCTCATGCATAGCTGCCAGGAAGCGTTTGACTCTTCTTGCTCCGCCAATGGTAGTTCCCACTGCCAGCAGTTCAGTTGTTCCCAGCATTCCGCCTATAGAGGCACGTTTTAGTGCAGCTCGAATATCGCTTATCCCGCCAAATGAAGGAATACCCTTCAGGCGATCCACATTAGCCGCTTCATCCGTGGCTTGAAGTAGTTTTTTCACGCCTTCAAAATCACCGGAAGGTCTTAGCTGCTCCGCAGTCAATCGCCCCATTGAGGTTTGCGTATATTGCATTAATTTATTTAAAATCTTGCGATATTCAAGCGTATGCAAAATTTTGTCGTCCAATTACAGTCACAGCTCCCTTCATAGATGTTTCCATTATACAGAATTCAAGTCAATTTCGCTATTTGGTATAGGATTAAGCATAAAAACAAGTATTAAGGTCACAATAAGAACTGCACATATCCTTAGCTTGGGCCAAAGGAGGTTAGTACATTGAATTTCTTGAGTCATGTGGGTCGTTTTATTGTAGCAGCGCTTGTTCTGATGGTTGTCGGTTGGATTGTTCCACAGTTCACTATTGGAGGCTTTTGGAGCGCTCTTATCCTTGCACTGGTGATCGCGTTACTCGGCTGGGTTGTCGAAGGAATCTTCGGCAAGAAAGCAACACCCTTCGGTCGCGGTATTGTCGGTTTTATCGTCAGTGCATTAGTCATCTGGGTCGCCCAATTCGTAGTGAGTGGAGTTAGCGTATCCATTCTAGGCGCAATCCTGGCAGCACTGGTTATCGGTATTGTCGACTTGTTTTTACCGGTATCCACCCCGTTCGAAGCGGCAAAGTAACGAAAGCTTTCCACAACACAGAACCCCTATTCCCGGTTCTTTTCCGGCAATAAGGGTTCTGTGTTTTTTTATCCATAAGTCGCAATTTCAGCTCCATCATTGTCAAAAGCATTAACGACTGTATTCTTGCCACGTTTCTTCGCTGCATATAGCGCATTATCCGTTTTGCGGAACAGAATCTCCTTCCCGTCCCCTAGCTGATATTCACATATTCCAATGCTTACGGTGATCGGCTTATTGCCAGCGTGCAAATGCTCTATTCGAGCAATGTTGATCCGTAGTTCCTCTATAGCTTTATAGGCCTCAGAATAACTTTTGTCCGTAAAAATCACTGCAAACTCTTCACCGCCGTATCTGGCTGCAAAATCATTAAGTTCGATCATGCCGCCAACCTTTTCCGCAACCGCCTTAAGTACAAGATCCCCTACCCAGTGCCCATATGTATCATTAACCTGCTTGAAATTATCGATATCGAAAAGAGCCAGCTGTAATTTGAGGTTGTTGCTCTCACACTGCTCTAATAATGTATCCAGGTATTCATGAAATGTTTTATGGTTGTACAGCCCAGTGAGTGCATCTGTCTTGAGCAGCTTATCAGAAACAGCCCTCTCCACCATGAGATCTTGGCCTTCCTTCGTTAATCTCTCTAGATTATCACGCGCTTCCCGAGCTCGGATTATTACTGCATGAGCCATCCCTACGAAAATAATAAATACACACTCTACCATTAAGAATTCAAGCAACGGTTTATTCAGAAATATCCGTTCTAATCCAAAATAATTCCCTGCATAAAACACTACGCTGAATATCCCCATAATGTACAGAAGCTTACTATCAAAATAAATTAGAGCAACCATAATAGGCATCATTAACGTCATCTGCGCACCATCAACATAAGGCTCTAATACAAAATACATAAGATAGGATACTAGAAATCCACAACTGACCACTCCGAGCTTAGGAGAAAGTCTGCTATACCGCAGCCACAGCTCAGCTGCAATCATAAAGATCACAATCAGTAAATTGCAAGCTAGAAACAAATGTGATTGCGTTTGTGTGTGGGGAAGGTCAACATTTATCATAAAAAGGATCTCTGAAACCATCATTAAAATGACTATTATCCAGAAGCCTTTTAAAATTCTACGGTGCCAAATCTCTGTTTTTAGCACATCGTTATTATTAATAATCTGTATCCCCTACTTAATCGTTAATATATTCTTTTTTCATTATAATAAATCTAAATTAGATTCACATCAATTTTTTGCAATTTTCGACAAAGTTTGAGCGATCCCCTCGTTCACGGATTATTCACAATTCATCAAAGTGATGACAGAAATTTTAAGTTATGATGTTTACATAATTGTCACAATATTTCTGAGATTGTACTTCCTGGGAGGGGATAAGGATTATGAAGAGAGTTGCAATTCTGCTTTCCATTGTGTTTGTAATAGCTCTCACTGCCTGCACCAACAGTAACAATAATACAGCAAGTAATAGCGGTAATGAATCTAAGCCAGAAATCGAAGCAGAAACAGAACTCATAATTACGGCTACCAATTACAGCTTTGATCAGGAAGAATATCATTTAAAAAAAGGTGTACCCGTCAAAATTATTTTTAAAAACGATAGCGGCAATCATGGCATCCTTATCCCTGAATTTGAACTCCAGCTTAATAGCAAAAAAACATCAAAGGTAATTGTTCCGGAAGAAGCCGGCACATTCGAAATGACCTGTTCGATTATGTGCGGTTCCGGACATAGCGGTATGAATGCAAAAATCATCGTAGAATAGATGACTCAATAAAATAGCCGATCACCAGGGAATTTCCCTACGATCGGCTATTTATTTACGCTGTGGTCACTAGCATAAACGCCTTCGGCGACTCTATAAGAATGCTAAGCATTTAAGCGAGAAATATAAGAGAGGATAGTGTGGAGCTTATACTAACTTATATTTTAGACAAAGAAGGCTGACCTGAAATAGATCTCTCTACACCTCAGGTACAGCCCTCTTTTCTTGCATCCGACATTCAACTATCCTGTTCGATCAGTTGAATCCATTCATTATATTCATTTTGAAGCTTGGCATATTCCTCTTGAAGATTACGATGCTCATCCGTCATCTTCTGTAGCTCATTCTGATGCATCTCAAACTGAACCTGTAGCAGACGCAGTTGTCCTTGAGCCAACTCATAGTTCTCGCCGACTTCACCAAGCTGCTGAAGCACCTCACTGCGTTCACGTTCAATAGATTCCTGCTTCGCCTCAGCCTCACCGGCCTCCTGCTGCCAAATATCTATCTCTTCGCGCAGCTTCGCTTCTAAATCACTCCACTGCTGCTGCCGCTCGAATAACTCCTCGTACTTGTGCTTCCAGGAAGCTCCGTACGCCTCGGCCTCCTTCAGCACTTCCTGCTGCTCAGCAGCAGTAGCAGCAGCTTCACGGCTAGCTTCAGACAGCTCTTCTAAACGTCGTGCTGTCTCTTCGCCTTCTTCCTGCAGCAGCTGATATCTTTCCTGCAGACGTTCGCCATCTTGCAGTACTTCGTCATATTGAGAGATCAGTTCCTCATAGCGTTCACGAAGCGCAGACAGTTCCTTCTGAACCTGTCCACCTTGTTTACGGAGTGCTGCAGTTTCCTCTTCTGCATCTGTACGAAGTTGAACTTGATGATCTAATTGTTGTACTAATCCATCCGCTTGACCACGAAGAATCTCAATTTCCTTCTGAAGTGTCAGTGATTTCTCCTCGGACTCCAGCAGATTCATTTCGAGTTCGCCAATATCATCCATCCGTTTATCCGAAAGCTCTTGCCAATTCGCTGCCTCCGCCATAGATCCAGCGAGTTCTTCCTGAACACGGTGCAGATTATCACTCGTTTCCTGTAATGACTTCCGCAGCTCTGATGCTTCATTCTGTGACAGCTGATAACGCTGACGCAATTCTTCCAGCTCTTCATTCAACAGCACACCTAACTCAGTAGCCGTACGCAGTTCCTCACTGAGCTGTTCTTCGCGTTTAACCACTGCTTCATATTGTCCGAGCAGCGTTTGACGAGCATCTCGTTCACTCTTAAGACTGGCTTCAGCCGCACGGAGTCTAGACTGAAGTTGTCCTGTTCCACCACGGAGCTCAGCCAGCTGTTTTTCAAGCTCTTGAATGCTTTGCTTATGTCTGTGTTCCTGAGTGCCTTGCGATTGTCGAAGCTCCTTATTCTTAGCAAGCTCCCGTTGTAAAGCTTCCCGCTCTTCAGCCAGTTCCTTACCTAGCTTCGTTGTTGTATCCTCAAGCTCCTTACCCAGTGTTAACTTAGTCTCCTCGAGTTCCTTACCTAATGTCGATTTGGTTTCCTCAAGCTGTTTCTCTAATGTTGACCTGGTCTCAGTTAACTCAAGCTCCAGAGCAGACAAAGTATCTGTCTTCTCCTTAATCAGCGTCTCACGGATGTTCTCCAGCTCTTGCAGATGCGCCGTCTTCTGCTCTTCCAATTGCTGCAGACGGATGGCTTCTGCATTCGCTAGCTCCTCTCGATGATTCTCACGAATTGTAGCCTGTTCTGCCTCATAGCTTGCCCGTAGCGCTTGAAGCTCCTGCTCACGCGCAAGCAGCTCCTCTTCCAGCTTCTCTCGCGCAGCTTCAGCCGCTTGGGTCGCCTCCTGAAGCTGGTCCACATGTACCTTGCGCTCGTTCTCCTGGATCTCCAGATGACGCTTGCGTTCTTCTTCAATCGCAGCAATCAGTCGCTCTGCTTCTTCCTTAGCTGCCGCTTCAAGGCGTTCATATTCTTCTTGTCGCTCCCGCTGAACCTCCAGCAGGCGAGATACTTCCAATCGCAGTTCACTGCGTTCACCTGTCATCATGTTGAGTTCATTTTTAAAATCCTGAACCTGAATAGCCTGCTCCGCCATATGTACTGCTGCAAGCACCGCAATACGCGGCGTATCCAGTCTGGTGTGTGATTTAGAAATCGTGCGCATATGTTCGTCAACATAACGGGCCACTTGTTTCATATATTCAGTGCTGCTTCCGACGAGTTTATAGGAAGTTCCGTATATCTCCACGGCGACACGAGTCCGGTCCATAGCCACAGTTGTGCCCTCCTTTGTATGTGTGCGGATTCTAAGCTAGTCTTACTGTTTCTATTGTAGCTTTTTTCTTAAGCATTTGGCAAAATCCCTTGTAATTCAATAGATTCTCGCTGACATCCTCCGCATTTCACTCTACCCAGAAAAAGCCGCAGCGAATCTCAGTTTCTAAATGGATTCGCTGCGGCTTTACACAATTCCTGCTATTTTCTTAATTCTGCACCAAAAGTTTGTTGAAGGGACGATAATAGCTTATCGTGTACTTCTCCAACCTCTTCATCTGTCAATGTATGTTCACCGTGACGATACAGAAGTGAGATCGCAATGCTCTTCTTCCCACTCTCTAACTTGCCGCCAGTGTACACGTCGAATACCTGAACGGATTGTAGCAAAGTCCCTCCGTTTGCACGGATGGAAGCTAGCAGATCGCCCGCTGGTACAGTTGAATCAACAACCACAGCAATATCCCGTTCCATTCCCGGGAAACGCGGAAGCTCATTATATTGCAGACGGCTGTGCGTGTTATCATACAGCGGCTGCAATAAAATCTCAGCGACATAGGTATCCACTAGATCAAGCTCTCTCTGCAGTTCTGGATGGAGCTGACCCATCGTTCCGATCTTCACACGACCCTCGTCTCCGAGCAGGTACACAGACGCGGAACGTCCAGGATGATATCCTTCTGGACCGTCTCCCTCGTAGATGATTCTGTCTGTAAGACCCAAATAAGCAAATACCGATTCAAGCGCACCCTTCAAATCAAAGAAATCGACAGGCTGTGCTGAAACGTTCCATTGCTTCACGGTTAGGCTACCGCTAAGCAACAACCCCAGCACTGGCAACTCACGCGGCTGGCGAGTCAACTGTTCTTCATCCGTGAAGAAGACATTGCCGATTTCAAACAACGCTAGATCGCTTTGACGACGGTTGGTATTGTAGCTAGCAATATCCAAAAGTTGTGGCAGAAGGCTAGTACGCAGTACACTGCGTTCTTCACTCATTGGCATAGCCAATTTAACCGCTTGTGAGCCTTCTGATAACTCAGGGAACATTTTGCTTTGTGCCGGCTGGATGAAGGAGTAACCCATCACTTCCTGATAACCGCCATGCGACAACAGGCGACGCAGTTCACGGCGGAGTGATTGCTTATGCGTTAATGCACCTGGCGTTGTAACTCCTTCAATCAGGGTCGTTGGAATATTGTCATACCCGTACAGACGAGCAATTTCTTCGATAAGGTCAACATCATAGCTGATATCGCCACGTCTAGTCGGCACCTGAACTTCGATCAGCCCTTGTGCAGTATCACCACACTTGAAATGAAGACGTCCAAACAATGTCTTCACTTCTAGCAAGGACAGATCTGTTCCGAGATAACGGTTCAGCTTCTCCAAGGACAAAGTCAGTACCTTCTCTTCAGTTGCGACTGTTCCTGCTTGAACAATTCCTTCATGCACAGATCCGCCAGCATAACGTGCAATAAGTACTGCTGCACGGTTCAATGCAGGAATCACTGCATTTGGGTCCACTTCTTTCTCGAAACGAAGGGATGCTTCCGAGCGAAGACCCAGTTGACGCGAGGTTTTACGAACAGTTCCTCCATCAAACTTAGCGGATTCCAGAACGAGATTTACCGTTTCAGCAGTAACTTCCGTATCCTGACCTCCCATTACTCCAGCCAGAGCTACTGCTTTAGCTCCATCAGCGATAACGAGCATATGTGGCTCAAGCTTCCGTTCTTGGCCATCAAGTGTAGTCAGGACTTCACCTTCATGAGCAAGACGAACGCCGAGTTCTCCACCGTCTATTTTATCTGCATCAAAAGCATGCAGCGGCTGTCCGTATTCGAGCATCACATAGTTAGTGATGTCTACGATGTTGTTAATTGGACGAATCCCTGCCGCCATCAGACGATTCTGAATCCACAGCGGTGATGCTGCAGGTTTAACACCCGAGATATAACGAACAGCGTAGTGGCTGCAAAGTTCTTCATTCTCAATCTTAACGGAAATAGATTTATCAGCTGCTCCGCTGATCTCAATGATTTCGCCTGCTGGATTAGGCAATTTGATCTCGCGTCCAAGAATCGCGCTCACTTCATAAGCAGCACCAATCATGCTTAGGCAATCTGAACGGTTCGGAGTCAGATCGAATTCCAGAATCTCATCATCTAAACCCAGCAACTTTGAAATATCTTGACCGATCTCTGTTCCCTCTGGAAGCACAAGAATTCCTTCTTGTTGCTCTTTAGGAAGCAATTTATCATTCAGTCCTAATTCTTTAGCTGAGCAGATCATCCCTTGCGATAATACTCCGCGCAGCTTTGCTTTTTTGATATCGAGTCCTGGCAGCTTAGCACCAACAAGAGCTACAGGAACGGTTTGTCCCGCAGCCACATTTTTTGCGCCGCAGACGATTTGCAGATCTTCACCTTGACCTGCATCCACGATACATATGTTCAGCTTATCAGCATCAGGATGCTTTTCCTTCGATTTCACATAGCCGGTTACGATGCCCGAAATCCCTTTATTTCGGCGCTCTACTCCGTCAATTTCAATGCCGGCAGCGGTAATCTTCTCCGCTAGCTTTTCAGCGGTTACTCCTTCAATCGATGTATAATCAGCCAACCATCCGGTTGATACTTTCATGTCCGCTCACTTCCTTTATGTTTCAGATGTATTTATCTACTTGCCGTTCGATCTGCTTCCAGTCGGAGGCTTGATTAAGAGCTCTCAATTTCAACTACAAAACACTATTAAGAGCGGTCCCTGCAAGGAATCTTTGGACTTCCGGCCGCTGTTGTCCCCAGATTTCTTGATCTAAACCGCTCTTCGCGGTGGAAATCCGGGGACAAAGGCGGTCGCTATCGCTCCTACAGTTCCAAAATTCCTTTCCGATCCTAGCTTAATAGGGTTTTTACAACATGAAATCAAATGCTCCAAAATCCATCCTCCGAATCCGTCAGCCAGCTCGCCCACCAAAAATCTAAACGCCCTTGAACTGCTTTACAAAACTCATATCGTTGTTATAGAAATGACGGATGTCATCGATGCCGTATTTAAGCATAGCAATCCGCTCAACACCCATACCGAATGCGAAGCCGCTATACTTAGCAGGATCATAGCCACCCATTTTCAGAACATTTGGATGCACCATACCCGCGCCAAGAATTTCTAACCATCCGCTTTGCTTGCACAGTCTGCAACCATCACCGCCACATTTGAAGCAGCTTACGTCCACTTCAACGCTAGGCTCGGTGAACGGGAAGAAGCTCGGACGAAGACGAATGCCTGTATTCGGGCCGAACATCTCCTGCACGAATTGCTGAAGCGTACCTTTCAGGTCACTCATCCGAATGTTGCTTCCGATAACCAAACCTTCGATTTGATGGAACTGGAAGGAGTGCGTTGCATCGTCATCATCACGGCGGAATACTTTACCCGGGCAGATGATTTTAACTGGAACTTCACCGTTCATAGCCTGCATAGTACGAATCTGTACCGGAGATGTTTGAGTGCGCATGAGCAGATCATCCGTCAAATAGAAGGAATCCTGCATATCACGAGCCGGGTGGTTCTTAGGCAGATTTAGGGCTTCAAAGTTATAATAATCGGTCTCCACTTCAGGACCTTCAGCCACACGGTAACCCATACCAATGAAAATATCCTCAATTTCCTGAACCACTCTGCTAAGCGGGTGAATGCCCCCTTGCTGCATGCGTCGGCCCGGCAGGGTTACGTCGACTTTTTCAGCCTGCAGACGCTGTTGTGTCTCCTGTTGTTGAAATGCCTCTTGCTTCGCTCCAATAATCTCCTCAATCGCACTACGCACCTGATTCGCTACTTGCCCGATAACCGGACGCTCCTCAGCACTAAGTCCTCCCATACCACGTAGAACTTCTGTAAGCTCACCTTTTTTACCGAGATACTTCACTCTTAGGTCATTCAGAACCTGTGGATCCATAACCTCCTGCAACTTAGCCAGTGCCTCTACCTTCAATGCTTCCAACTTCTCTTTCATGGCCGTGTACAGCCCCCTTCAATCATTGTCTAGTTCAACAAAAAAAGGCCTTTCCTCCCGGTAAGGGACGAAAAGACCGTGGTACCACCCTTGTTAGATAAGCTGATCTGTTCCCCTTAAGAGCTTCATTCCCTCTTTTGGCTGGACAGATACCTATCTCACTTTATACAGAAATAACGGTCTGTGACCGGTTTCCCCTACGCTTCCTTGCAAGGCAATCTTAAGGAATTCAAGGAACTGCTCCGGAGTGAACTTCGACAGCTCTGTTTCCTAGAAACGCTCTCAATCACCGGCGTCTCCTCCCTGTAAGTCAGGCACTGTGTACTCTTCTCCATCAATACATTTCACAATTCAATCTAATTGTCAGGTATCTCTTTAATGTAAGAGATATGTCTATTTATTATATGCAAAATCTGTCGTTTTGACAAGTTCAAGCATAATTAGGTCAATTTTGATCTGGCTTTAAGCTAGCTTCTGACTCCAGCTGCACCCCCGGAAGGAACACCTCAAAGCGAAAGCTTTTTATCATCTGGTTAATATGTCCGGTTATCTACTTCCATTGCGGCCAGTTCCTGAGGGTAAATATCTTCTGCTGGAACCATACGTTTGGGGAGGGTCCGGCCCGACATAATCTCTTGGGTAGCTTGCATTAGTAAAGGACCCAAGAGCGGATTGCATTCAACGACAGCATTAATGTTCCCGGCAATCATCTGTTCAAAGGCCCGGCGTGTCCCGTCAATTGAAATTATTATAATATCAGTACCCGGCTTCAGTCCGGCCTCCTCAATGGCTTCAACTGCACCAACGGCCATGTCATCATTATGGGAGAACAGCACCTGCGGCCACTCATCTTGAGGCAGGCTCAGGTATTCCTGCATGATCTTACTCCCTCCTGCCTTAGTAAAATCCGCAGGGCGGGTAAGTGTAATTTCAAAGGTATTCCGCCCCTTTATCGTCTCCCGAAACCCGCGTCCGCGGTCAATTGAAGGGGTGGATCCGATAGTACCCTGAAGTTCGGCAATTTTGATTTGTCCGGTATGATGCCGCATTTTGTCCAGCATATATTTAGCGGCCTTCACCCCTTCTTCAAAGAAGTCAGAGCCTATGCAGGTCACATAAAGTGAGTGGTCTTGCACATTAATAGAACGGTCAAGAATGATGACGGGTATGCCTGCCTGCTTTACTTCTTCTAAAATATCATCCCATCCGGTCTGCACAACAGGGGCAATTGCAATGATATCTACATTGCTCTTCATAAATGAACGGATGGCTTCCACCTGCTTTTGCTGAGATTGCTCAGCATTCTTCATAATTAGTGAAATGCCCGCTTCCCGAGCTGCCTCCTTAATGGAATTCGTATTTGCAGCTCTCCATGTACTCTCCGAGCCCAACTGGGAGAATCCGAGTAATATAGTTTTGGCTGCAGGCAGATCTGCCTGCGGAGGATTATTGATCTTCAAGGGGATTTCCGTAGGCCTGAGCGAAGGTTCCGCACTCCTGACCCCTGCTCCAAAGCAGCCAGTCAGGAACACAAACACTAAGCAGACTATCCATTTCCCTGCTTTCACTGAACTCTCCCCCATTTTGGTAACGGTTGCATTTATAAACGAAAACTATCGGGAACCCAAGAAAACGGAGCCCGATGGTAATTGTAGCAACAATTCTATAGTAAGAGCAACTGCTACTGCCTTAGGATAGAACGTCTTGCACTAAGAATTCTCTGAAACAGGATAAAGGTGAAGAGCAGCAGACCGATAACAATTTTGGTCCACCAGGAACTGAGTGTACCATCGAAACTGATTAAGGTTTGGATTACGCCCTGAATTAGCACACCGAAAAAGGTACCAAGTACATAACCGACGCCTCCAGTTAGTAACGTTCCACCTATGACAACCGCAGCAATCGTGTCAAGCTCAAAACCAACTGCATGAAGCCCGTATCCCGATAGCATGTAGAATGTGAACACGACGCCAGCCAAAGCTGAACAGAATCCGCTAAACGCATATACCAGCACTTTGGTTCGCGCAACCGGAAGCCCCATCAGCAGCGCCGATTGTTCGTTTCCCCCAAGAGCGTACACATTGCGGCCAAATCGCGTATAATGCGCGATGAAGATAGCGGCGGCTGTGACAATCAACGCAACAATAGCACTGATTGAAATAAAGCTGCCACCCGGGAGCGTGATCTTGGTCTGCGCTACATTCGTATAGAAAGCGTTATCTATCGTTATCGTATCAATGCTGATTACATAGCACAATCCACGAGCTAAAAACATTCCCGCTAAAGTCACGATAAAAGGCTGAATTTTAAAATAGTGGATAATGGCGCCCATTCCGGATCCAAAAACGGCGCCCATAAGAAGTACTAGCGGAATAACGACTGCTGGAGACCATCCTTGCTGCTGAATCAGGCTCGCTGACACCATTGTTGTGAGAGCGATGATTGAGCCGACGGACAAATCAATACCTCCGGACAGAATGACAAAGGACATGCCGATGGCGGTAATCAGCAGAAAGGCATTATCCACGAAAAGGTTCATCAGTACCTGCAGAGAGAAAAAACCGGTATAGCGGAAAGAACCTGCAGCAAACATGGCCAGAAACAGTGCAATCGTTACAATAATAGGAATATACTTGCGTTTAAGAAACATGGCGTGCAATCTCCTTTTCTCCTGGATAATGCCGCTTTTTCCACCGCAAGGCAAGTGCTGCCCGGAAGGCAGACGACTGGATCAAGCAGACCGCTAGCACTACGAACGCTTTGACTACCAGCGTGATTTCCGGCGGAACACCGATCATGTAGATTGTGGTGGTCAGCGTTTGGATGATCAGGGCTCCGACAACAGTTCCAAGTAAATAGAAGCGTCCGCCGTTTAGTGATGTTCCGCCGATAACGACTGCCAGGATGGCATCTAGTTCATACCACAGCCCTGCGTTATTTCCATCTGCGCTGGATACATTTGAACTCAACAGCAATCCGGCTATACCGGCACACAATCCGCAGAATATATATACGGACATCATCACCCATTTGGCACGAATACCCGACATCAGACTTGCCATCGGGTTACAGCCAACCGATTCAATAAACAGCCCCAGTGCTGTCTTTCTTGTGAGCAGTACGGCTGTAACAAGAACGGCCGCTACTACAAAGATGGAGAACGGCAAAGTCGCCAATGAACCGGAGCCGATATAAGTGTATTTATCGCTCGTCACTGTGATAATCTGTCCGCCAGTAATGAGTTGGGCTATTCCGCGCCCGGCCACCATAAGAATCAAGGTGGCAATAATCGGCTGAATGCCAGCGACTGACACCAGCAGCCCATTCCATACCCCCAGAAGGAGAGATAGCACCACTGCCATTAGTACCGATATCAGAATCAAGGACAGCATATTCTGATCCGAGCCTTTGCTAATGGAAAGACAGGCAATAGCTCCCGATATAGCCACGATTGATCCGACGGACAAATCAATCCCGCTCGTAGCCACAACCAGAGTCATTCCGATCGCCACGAGTACCAAAGGGGCGCCAAAGTTGAGAATATCGATCAGACTGCCGTATAAATGCCCGTCTTGCAGCGTAATCGAGAAGAAATCAGGAGAATAAAAAAGATTAAATAGCATCAATGCAGCCAGTACGCACAGCGGCCAGAATAAATGATGTTTATAAATGGTTTTCATATGATCTCAGCTCCCTGCTATTGCCTGCATGATTGTATGCTGGCTCATATCCTTGTCTGAAATTTCCGTTACTTTATGCCGGTCCCGTAGAACAACGATTTTGTCGCTGACGCGAATCACTTCTTCCAGTTCGGAAGAAATAAACACAAAGGACATTCCTTGGCGTGAAAGTGACAGTACCAGCTTCTGAATCTCCGCTTTTGCGCCAATATCTATCCCGCGGGTCGGTTCGTCCAGAATAAATAAATCCGGCTCAGTTAACAGCCATCTGGCGAGTAGCACCTTTTGTTGATTACCACCGCTTAAATTCTTAATCAGGTGATCGGGATTGGGCGGGTTGATATTAAGCATACGGATATATTCCTCTGCAACTTCGTCCTGACGCTTTCGGGAAATGGTCTTGAACCAGCCCAGTTTGGCCTGCAGGGCAAGAATAATATTTTCCCGGATCGAAAGATCTCCAATGATGCCTTCAGTCTTTCTATTTTCTGAACAGAAGGCAATCCGCCGATGAATCGCCTCACGCGGCGAGCGTACGTTTTCTCCTCCAACAGCAAACGTAAGCTTACCGGTATCAGGCTTATCGGCTCCGAACAATAACCGTGCAGCTTCGGTCCGGCCCGAACCCAAAAGACCGGCAAGGCCAACAACTTCTCCCTTAGAGATAGACAGATCAAACGGTTCGATGGATCCCTTCCGACCCAGTCCTTCAGCTTTGAGCAGCTCCTCTCCCGCTTTATCCTTATTGGTTCCTGAAAGAACAGGAAGTTCCTCCAGCAAATTCAGTTCCTTGCCGATCATCTTCAGAACAAGATCCAGCCTAGTCAGATCTTTTGCCATATGCTCCCCGGCAAATTCCCCATTTCGCAGGATGGTTACCCGGTCGGAGATTTCATACATCTGATCCAGAAAATGAGTAACGAATAGAATCGCAAGCCCGTCACTTTTCAGCTTCCTCACTACACGGAATAATTGTTCGACCTCATTTTTGTCCAGACTGGAGGTTGGTTCGTCCAGAATCAGAACCTTTGCGGAAATATTTAGTGCCCTGGCAATAGCGATTAACTGCTGTACAGCAACGGAATACATGTGCAGAGGTTGAGCCACGTCTATATCTAGATTCAAACGGTCCTTTAGCAGCACTTCCGCCTTTCGGTTCATTTCTTTCCAAATGATGCGGCCCAGTTTTCGGGGCTCTCTCCCGATAAATATATTCTCTGCCACTGTCAGATTGGGGCAAAGATTGACTTCCTGATACACTGTGCTAATGCCGGCCGCCTGTGATTCCAGTGGATTGTGCACCGTTATAGGAATGCCTTCCATTTCTACAGTTCCGTCATCAATGGAATATACGCCGGTCAGTACTTTGATCAACGTTGATTTTCCTGCGCCGTTTTCACCCATAAGCGCATGTACTTCTCCGGGAAAAAGACGTAAACTTACACCGCTAAGTGCTTTGACTCCCGGAAACCGTTTATGAATATTGGTCATTTGCAGTATGGGCCTTGCCATGCTCATATCATCATCCACTCCTTGGTTTAATGAAGCCACTCCGTGAACCTGGTCACCAGCTACGGAGCGGCGGTGTTAAATAGGTCAGGATTAATATTGACGGCTTGGCAGAGCTTCCTTGGCCTGTTCGGAAGTAAATGTCGTTTCTTCGGTCACAATACGGGCTTCAACCGTTTTTCCATCGACAACATCCTGAACCACTTTCATTAATTGAGGTCCAAGCAAGGGGTTACACTCGACGATAAAGTTGATTTTTCCATCGCTGGCAGCCTGCATTCCGTCTTTAACTGCATCGACCGAAATGATTTTAATATCTTCTCCGGGTTTCAGTCCGGCAGCTTCAATCGCTTGGATTGCACCCAGCGCCATATCATCGTTATGCGCATAAAGAACATCAATATCCTTATGGGCTTTCAGAAACGCCTGCATAACTTCTTTCCCCTTGGCCCGTGTAAAGTCTCCTGTCTGGGAAGCAACAATCTTAAGCTTAGGATTGCTGGAGATCACTTCCTTGAATCCCTGCATACGGTCATTAGCCGGAGCAGAGCCTGTGGTTCCCTGCAGTTCAACGATATTTATGTCTTCTGCGGCATCCTTATATTGGTCAGATAACCATTGACCAGCCTTCCGTCCTTCTTCTACAAAGTCAGAACCTAGGAATGTCACATATAGCGAAGTGTCCTTCGAGTCGACGGCACGGTCAGTCAGAACCACCGGAATTCCTGCATCCTTGGCTTCTTTAAGTACAGTGTCCCATCCGGATTCCACGACCGGCGAGAAGGCGATAACATCCACCTTTTGCTGAATAAATGAGCGAAGTGCCTTGATCTGGTTCTCCTGTTTTTGCTGTGCATCCGAAAACTTCAGCGTATAACCGGCATCTTTGGCCGAATCCTGTATCGATTTGGTGTTCGCACTGCGCCAGCCGCTTTCTGCTCCTACTTGTGAGAAGCCGAGCGTGATACTCTTAGACGGTTTCGCTCCGGAACTTCCTGCATTCCCTCCGGCAGTATTCCCGTTATTTCCAGCATCTCCGCCGCCGCTGTTACTACCGCAAGCTCCAACGATCATCATGGACAAGCTTAACGCTAACACTGCACCCATTTTTCCAAGTCTCTTCATAAACTGTTGTCCTCCCCCTTATCAATCACCATTACCTGGTGTTGGCCTGATTATAAATCGCTTACAAATCAACCTGATACGGACAGTCTTTAGCATTTGTTTATATTTTTTGGTTTTTATTAAGAACAGGTCTCTTTTGGTGTAATTTTTTAATTAAAAAGTGTGAATATTGGTTACGCTTTCTTTTTTGCTTCCGAATAGGTCATAGTTGGTATAAACTATAAGTTGCATGAACCATAGACCGTATGAGAGGAACCTACTGATGAGGATCAAGCGCTGGATCTCGTCCAGCCTGAGGGCAAAGTTGCTGGCCTTGTTTATTGTGCTCACCACCATACCGCTAATGACTGTGGGAGTGATCTCTTATCAGAAATCCTACAATTCAGTTTCCAGTCACAGTAAGGCCTCCAGCATGCTCCAGGCTGATATGCTTGGAACAAATATTGATAATATGTTTAAAGATACCGAGAGGCTTCTAGAGTTAAGTAATAACCCCAAGGTTATTCACTTCCTCTTCTCACAATCGGAGACTTACGAGGAAGCCAAAGACATTCTTCAGACCTTTGCTCTATACCGCGACACCTACAAATATGAGAATGTTCTCAACATCAGCTTGATTAACCGTTACGGGAAAGGGATCAGCGAGCGCAGAGGGATTTTCCAGTCCAATATGAATCCGCTGCGGGATCAGCATTTTCAGACACTCGCGCAGAATCCTGATTCTGTGCTGAGAATTCCGCCGGCACTGATTAAGAGCAATGAACGAATTGACGGTTTTACCTATGAAGATCAGGGAGTCATTTCGATTATGGCAGCGGTCAGACAGCAAATTACACATGAGGTCATCGGATTTATTACCGTGGATCTGGATGATTCGTTTATCAAAACGTTCTGCGACCAGGTCAAGATAGGTAAGACAGGTTTTTTTTATATTCTTGATCAGCATAGCAATCCAATCTACGTTCCTCCTATAGACAATGCTGACTGGAATATCATTCGAAAGACAAAACTTCCTTTTTCCGATCAGCCTGACGGATTTGTGCTTAGGACTGACAAGATGCCCCGGTTCATCGTACATACCGCTTCTCTTTACACGGGTTGGACAATTATCGGTATCGCTCCCTTGCAGGAAATTGTTGCCGAAGCTAATAGCATCAGGCAGCTGATCATAGTGAGCGTGGTACTCAGCATTGTATTTGCTATCACTCTGCATTATCTGTTGACCAAAAGGCTTACCCGCCCTATTCAGCTCCTTCAGCACAAAATGAGGCTTACCGCAAGCGGTTATCTCGAGGCCAAAGTCAAGCCGGTCGGAACGGATGAAATCGCCGATCTGGGACAAAGCTTTAACATCATGGTGGAGAAAATAAAAGAGCTTCTGGAGCAAAGTATACGTAAACAGCAGCAACTGCAGAAAGCGGAGCTGCGTACGCTGCAAGCCCAAATCAATCCCCATTTCTTATACAACACCCTTGATTCCATCATCTGGATGGCGGAAGCGGGCAAAAGCGACGCCGTTATCCAACTCGTGAAAGCGCTATCTGACTTATTTAGGATTAGTTTAAACAAAGGACGGGATTGGGTGATGATCCACACTGAGCTGGCTCATGCCCAGAGCTATCTGGTAATTCAACAAATGCGTTACCGGGATATCCTTGAATATCGAGTTGAAGTCGATCCTGAAATTCTGGAGTATCCGATTCTAAATATGACTCTCCAGCCACTGATAGAAAACGCTTTGTACCACGGTATTAAAAATAAAAGAGGTAAAGGCTTGATTATCATTGGCGGTTATATGGAAGATTCGGCGGTGATTCTTACCGTTAAGGACAACGGTATAGGCATATCCACAGAGCGTCTAGCATTGCTGAATCAACAACTGAAGCACCCTCTCCAGTCTGAGGAAGAGGAGCCCACCGAAGGTGGTTTTGGACTGCAGAATGTGCATCAGCGCTTACGGCTTTATTTCGGTAGTGAATATGGAGTCCTGCTGGAAAGTATCGCAGGTACAGGTACGACAATCTCTGTGCGGATACCTAAGAACAGGGGGAACTTGACATGAAGAAGGTCATGCTCGTCGATGATGAAATTCTAATCCGTGAGAGTATCCGGGATTCTATAGATTGGAAGAAGGAAGGATTCTTCTATTCCGGTGACGCTCCCGACGGTGAGCTGGCACTGCCGCTTATTGAAGAACAAGCACCCGACATTCTGATTACTGATATTAAAATGCCTTTTATGAACGGACTTGAATTGACATCCGTAGTCAGGCAAAGATTTCCCGACATCAAAATTATCATTTTAAGCGGCCATGATGATTTTCAGTATGCACAGACTGCACTCCGGCTTGGCGTTGAGGATTATTGCCTGAAACCGGTCAGCGCTGCGGAACTTATTCATATGCTGCGTGCTGTCAGCGCCAGAATTGACGAAGAGCATCGGTTAAAACAAAAAAATACGTACACCCCTGACAAGCTGTATGCTGATCTATGCGGAGGCCTAATCGGCACTGGAGCCGCCATCGAGGCGGCAGCTCAATTGGACCTGATGCTTATGGCTCCTTATTACGCAGCCATTATCCTGTCCTATATTCCATCTTCCCTTAATGAATCGGATATGGACCAGTCTCAGGTTCAGGCTGCTGAGCAGTTGCTTGTAAACACACTGACCGAGTATCCTGAACTCTGCTTTTTCAGGCGGAGCCGTAACGAAACAGTGGTTATTCTGAAGGGCGGCCAGCCGGATCAAATTTCCGGCAGAATGGATACGCTGATTCAAGTATTGAAGCATAAAAAATTCCATGCAGACTTGCAACTGTCTATAAGCTGTGGAGATATCCATGAACGTCTTCAGGGGATACATCTTTCCTTCCAGGAGGCTGAGGACGACAGAATGTTCAAGAAGCTGTCGAGACAGAACAAAGAGGCAATGATAGAGGCCTCGATCGATCATTCTCCTGACAGTGTGCTGCTAGACCGCAATCGTCTAATTGATTTTTTAAAGCTGGGCACTCCTCAGGAGGCCCCTGGCTTTATCCGTCAGTTTGCTTCCGGACTTAATCAGATAAACTGGAATTCCGTGTATGCCTACTACCTGATCAATGACATCACTTTAGAGTTAGTCCAGACAGCAAAGCTCACCTTCCGTTCAGACAGTAATCCTACAGAAACGATGCAAGAGCTGCAGAAGAAAATCCAGAATATTTCCAGGTGTGAAGAATGTCTGGATTATTTCCTTGAATTATTCGACCGGCTCTGGAAATGGCGGTCTGAAGGTTCTGGCAAATACGGAGAATTAATCGAGAAAGTCAAACTTTACATCCGGGAAAATTATCACAATGACCAGCTCTCCCTTCATGAAACTTCAAAACAGATCGGAGTCAGCTCCAGCCATCTCAGCAAAGTTTTCAGCCAGGAAACCGGGCAGACAATGACAGAGTACTTAACTGCCACTAGGATTGGCAGGGCGAAAGAAATGCTTAAAACAACCCGGTACAAAACCTTTGAGATCGCTTTTCAGGTAGGCTACAACGATCAGCATTACTTCTCTAACCTGTTCAAGAAAGTTACCGGAATGACACCAATGGAGTACCGCAAACAAGGTCATCCGAGTAAACTGGCAGAAACCAGCGCCAAAGGAGGGCAACGGATGTGACAGTCCGCTACCAAACGTTTAAGACGCTGGCGCTGCTATTAGGGTTCACCTTTATTTTCAGCGGGTGTATAGGGACCAAGAACGGGGTGAATGTCCGAGAACCGATTGACGAGGTACCTACAACCGCTGCAAGCGGCGGACCCCGGCTAACCTTCGGCATAATCTATCCTATGGTAAACGATACGTACGAAATGGTAACGGAGAATGCCGAAGCTGCAGCCGCCGACCATGACATCAAAGTTATAGTTCAAGCTCCGGATGAAGCAAACCTGGAGCAGCAGATTCGGATCATGGAGATGATGATCAAGCAGGAGGTTGACGGCATAGCCATCGATCCTGTTGACTCTGAGGCACTGATAGATGTCATCAACAAAGCTGTATCCAGCGGGATCCCGGTTATATGCTTTGAGTCCGACTCCCCGTCCAGTCAGCGGAATGCGTTTATCGGAGCTGATAACTATAAGACCGGTATTGTGATTGGTCAGACCGTAGACACACTGCTTGGCGGCAAGGGTATGATTCTGGTCCAATCCGGGATGCCCCATATGCTTGGGTTGACCCAACGGCTACAGGGACTTCAGGATTATGTGGCGCAGCATACAGAGATAGACATGCTAGAAGTTCGTCATAACGACGGCAGCGAAGCAAACGCCATTCTGCAGTTGGAACAAATGATAACGGATCACCCGCATTTCAGTGCGCTGATCAATTTGGATTTCGTGTCGAGTTCCAGCTCTGTGCTGGTCTGGAAGGCTAAGGGACTAAATCGCTATAATGTCGCGCTGGGTCTTACCCCCTATGTCAACCAATCCATTGAGAATGGCCAAATTACCCGCATCATCTCACAAAATGAGCAAAATTGGGGCCAAGCGATCATTAATAACTTACGTAAACTGGCTCAGGATGAGACATTGCCAGAGTATATTAATACGGAAATCACAGAAATACGCAACTAACCGGTTCACACCCAAACAAATGGCATTCCCTTCCGGAGAATGCCATTTGTTTTGCAGATGTTGCTTTATTCTAATATAATCCTGACTTTTCCATCAGCTCTTGGGTCAATTTGGCCGCTTCTGCGCGGGTAATATTTCCTTTGGGCACCAGGGCGGAAGTACTTCTTCCGGAGATTATACCCGCCCTCAGGCTATCTGCAACTCCGGATTGTGCCCAGTCGGAGACGCTAACTGCATCTTCGTACCCTTCCAGCATCTCTTCCGCTGTCCGTCCTGTCAGGTTATTCTTCAGCCCGTTGAGTTCCATCGCTCTGGCTGCAATGACCATGGCTTGTTCCCGCGTAATCTTCTCGTCAGGACGGAAGGAGCCGTCCGCATACCCTGTGATAAGACCGAATGCTTGCGCGGTCTTCACATTATCGGCGTACCAATCCGACGCCATAATATCTTTGAACATCAGCTCTCCTCCATCCGGTTGAAGTCCAAGTACCCGTACCAGCAGTGTGGAGAATTCAGCCCGGGTAATTTCTGCATCCGGATTAAACAAACCGCTTCCGGTTCCGACCAGAATCATTCGGGAACCGAGGTCATCTACGCTCTCCTTCGCCCAGTGCGTATTCACATCTGCAAATTTCACCGAATTTGAGACCACTGCATAGGTGCTATTGGTTAGGCTGCGGATTTTCGCGTATACTCTTCCATTCTCTGTAACTACTTGGGTTGGTACCTGACGAACCTCACCATTCGCTTCAATAACGATACCGGTGGTAATTTGGTTAGCGGTTGTTCCCTCAGCAAGGTTGATCACACGCTCCACATATCCATTAAATGAAGGGACTTCCTTAACGATAGATCCGCTTACAACTGAAACCTTAAAATCGAGTAGAGCTGAGCTCAGTGTAAAGCCTTTTGCTGCTGCCGATTTTTCAGCTGCCCTTGTCATCATCGTTTCCGGTACGCTGATTTCAATTTGTAACTTCATATTTTGCATATTAACCAAAGTTCCTTGTGATCCCAACGTGTTCATTTTGATTTAAGAGACAGGAACCTTATAATCTCCCTGGCTGGTCCGCAATTCGATTACGATCTTTTTATCCTGAAGCTCCTTCAGCATATCTGTGTTCAGTTGAGCGACTGCACTGTCCGGATTTGACATAACCGTGATCGAGATTACCTCAGCTTCACCAGCAAAGAAATTGCACAGCAAGCGAAGGGGATCATTCGAATTCAGAATGGTAACCTCGTATAAAAATCGGAGGAATGCGAGGTGAAATTATTTCAAAGTATGCGGATGGCTCTAAAAAGTATTTACAACAGTAAAGTAAGAGCTTTTTTAACGATGCTGGGTATTATTATTGATGTATCATCCGTTGTCATCCTCGTTTCTGTGGGGCAAGGAGGCAGTTGGTTGCTAGGAAAATACACTTCACTTACTGTATCCATTGCATGGGATATGGTGATGATATCCTTTGTTTTCTCCTTGCTTATCGGCGTGATTTTCGGAATGATGCCTGCGAACAAAGCCGCTCGACTTCGTCCCATTCATGCACTACGTAACGAATAGTTACTTCAAAGTCAGCTGCCCCAGTCATAATATGATTGGGGCAGCTTTTTTAACTAACAGAACGTATATTTTTTGGGCATCTGCAAAGGACCTGAGTTGGCATCGAAGCAAAGCCGGGTATCATTTACGGAGCAGTTGGGTAATAGGATTTATGGATTTGAATATAGATAAGGCAATAGGCCCATACCCTAATCATTTAAATTTTTATTATTGATAATTATTTGAGGAAGCGATTGCTCTATAAGTAGGACGTCCTATATACTTGTTGTACGACAAACTGCGATCCACACACAATTTATCTTTCCTATGCCTCATTTCCCACAATGTTAGAACACCTCTTTTTCACTTAATTACTCTCAACATCTTTGCCTAAAAATAAAAATACACCTGCCACTGATGGTAGTTAAGCAGGTTATACGTTAGAAGCAATAAGATTTTTTAATCATCTTATGCAGGGAGAAGATGACCGTGGCCGGATTTTTCAGTATCAAAGTAACACGCAAGCTAATCTTTATTTTCGCTGCGATCTCCATTCTGCTGGTTGGGATTAGTGTGGCTTCTTTACTCTATCTAAATCAGACCATTAACAGAATGTCAGATTCTTTATATGACGATGTATTTGAGAACTCTGAGCTCATCCTAAGCGCTGATCGTGATCTGTATCAGGCCGCAATCGCTCTCCACTCCGCAATGAGCTCGAACCTCACTGAAGCTGAACGTGATCAGTTTATTCAGGAATTTAAGGACAATAATCAGCAAGCAGAGGAACGGGTAAGTCTAGCAAGTTCAGACATCAAATCAATCAACAAACCCTTCAGTGATTTGAAGCAGGCCAATATACTTACCAAATTAGAGAACGAGCTCCATTCCTTCGAAACATCCCTAGTCCTATGGAAGAGCACAGGGAGTAAATTGATAGCTGAACGGATGCAGATCGGATGGGATCCTGCTTCATATCATGCTGTTAATCTGAACATAGAGTTAAATGAAGTTAGAAGTCATCTAGATCAATCAGAAGACCTGATAAACACTTATGCCTTGCAAGTAACAAATGGGTTCCAAGATAAAAAGAGCGCGCTCTTTGCGCTATATTCACTCGTCTTTTTTATACTGCTTCTGGTTATTATTTATCTGGGCCGCAAAATCATTTGGCTCAAGAATGAAATGCTGGAGGAACAAACACTCTATCAGCTAATCGGCGAAACCATGTCTGATTTCATTATATTAACCGATCCTAACGGGTTAATTCTGTATAGCTCCCCTTCTCACTCAAGTATTCTCGGCTATGTCCCTAAAAAGGGTGATCCACTATCCAACTACATTCGTGAACCGGAGATCGCCTGGGCTAAACTAAAGAGTGTCGTTCAGGGAACCCCCCGTATCTCAGAGCTACGAATGCGTGGATCTGAAGGGCAATGGGTATGGTTGGAAACGAAGGTGTCACCTGTTCGAGGAAGTAATACTTTCCCAGCACAATTTATGTTAGTCTCCCGTGAAATTACACAACGGAAGCAATATGAAGAACGATTACATAAGCTAGCCTTCTATGATCATTTAACCGCGATTCCCAACCGGGCTCATTTTAAAATGTACATGGAGAATCTCATCAACCAACCGGAAGAACGGAGAAAGAATATTGCACTCGCACTGTTGGATTGTGACAGATTCAAGCAGCTAAACGATACCTTAGGACATCTGGCTGGAGACGAATTTCTCCAACTGCTCTCTCGAGAGCTTCTGCAGACCGTCAAAGGTGTGGGTCAGGCATTTCGGATTGGCGGTGATGAATTTGCGGTGGTACTGCACCGATTTACCTCTCCAGAAATGTTAGATGAAATGCTACAACGTTTGCTTAAGCTGTTCAACAAATCCTGGTCTATTGATAATGGATCAAGCTTCCATACCTCTGCTAGTATTGGTGTAGCTCTATTTCCTGAACACGGAAGCAGTATTAATGAACTTCTGCGTGCCGCCGATCTAGCGATGTACCTTTCCAAAGAACGTGGAGGAAATGAAGCTAATCTCTACTACGAGCTTTTGGATGTAGGTTTATCTAACCAGACTATCGGAAAACCATAAGAACAACAAAAAAAGCTGCTTCGGAGTAACATTAACCCCGAAGCAGCTCTTTTCTTCTTTTAACTGGTTAACTGCAGATGATCATCTGAAATCCCATCATTCTCTTGCTCACGATCTATAACCATGACCTTGATAAGGTCTCCATTCTCAGAACAATCAATGAATCGGTCGCCATCTCCATCTTTTTCTTCCCAGTCATTAAGCCGTAATATATACCCGATAGAATTGGTATCAGGCAATACCTCTATTCGTGCAACTGCACGTCCGTCCTCCATATACCGAAAATCGCATTGTCCATCCTGTATTCCTGTATCCCAAACCCAAAGATTCCAGCCCTTATAATCTCCATCTGGTCGTTCATAGTGTACTTCGATGATTTTGGACCGCGGTGCAGGCTCACCACATTCATCATAGAGCACCATCATCGACAAGCCCTCAATTTCTACCTCGCTACCTGCAACCTTTCGGAATGCTTCTGTCCCCGCTTGGGTATGGTCCACTACTACATTCCAACCGTTAGTAGCTTCAGGAAGAGACAGCCTTATTCGATCGTTATTGGCATTAAAAATGACTGCTATATTGTTCCAGAGGTCGCCTCCTGCATGATTACTAAGCAGGTACGACACTATACCACCATCACAGCGCATAAATTCCAGCGAACGCTCAATTTCCTGCCGGCCATGTAGACGGAATGCCGGATGTGTACGCCGTAGTTCGATCAAGCCTTTATAATATTGAAATACAGGCTTAAACACACTTTTCATATTCCAGCGGATCGCGTTAATCGTATCACCGCTGCGATAACTATTATGATCTCCAAATTTACTACGCAACAGCTCATCACCAGCGTGCAGAAATGGAATACCTTGTGATGTCAGGATGATTCCGTTAGCAAGCAGGGAACGGCGTACGGTTTCATTGCTAAGAATATTATCAAGATCTACATTAGAGTAAGGATTAGCCCGTGAAACGGCATCCTGAAATCCCCCTTGAACGGTAAGCACTTTATCCCACAAATTCAAATTGTCATGGGCGGTTACATAGTTCACAGATTCCACAGGGGAGTCCGTAAATTCGTGGATAGCTCCTTTAATTCCTGATGCAATAGCCCCTTCTTTACCGTATTCTCCTGTAATAAAGCCCCGTCCCCATCCATCGCTATCTCCTTTGATTGCCGAACGAAAGTTATCGTTGAAGACGGCATATCCTTTCCCCCGCTGCACACCTTTGAGCGTCTTTGTTGCCAGCGGAGAATCTCCTCCTGTCCAAGGTTCTCCATATAACAGCAAATTAGGATTCACCTCAAGTCGAAGCTCTTCCGTTATTTCACGCATGGTCACACTATCCATCAGACCCATAAGATCAAATCTGAAGCCATCAATATGATACTCAGAAGCCCAGTAAAACAACGAATCCTTAATATATTTGCGTACCATCGGACGCTCTGTCGCTAGCTCGTTTCCAACTCCCGAGCCATTAGATAAACGTCCCAAGTAATCACGGCGATAGAAATAATCTGGCACAAGCGGCTCGAAGGGCCCCTTCTCCACAGCGTACGTATGATTGTAAACCACATCCATAATCACCGAAATTCCACGGCTATGCAAAGCTTGAACCATTTCTTTGAATTCGCGAATTCGTAGCTCTGGATCGGTAGGATCTGTGCTATATGATCCTTCCGGTACGTTATAATGCTGAGGATCATAACCCCAATTGTAGTCGGTCTGTTTAATGGACGTACCGCGCTTCACTACACTTAACTCATCCACAGTCTGGAAATCGAACACTGGCATCAGATGTACATGGGTGATACCCAATTCAACCAGATGATCAATACCTATTGCATTTCCTTCCAAATCCTTTAATCCAAATTCGGTAAATGCTTTGAATTTACCCTTATAGTACATCCCAGAGCTCTCATGTGAGGAGAAGTCACGCACATGCAGCTCGTAAATAACCGCATCAGCAGGATGTTGCAGCGGAGGAGCAACGTCCTGCTCCCAATGCTCAGGATTGGTCTCCCGTAAATCAACGATTGCTGTTCTTAAACCATTTGCCGATACGGCTGTTGCATAAGGATCTACTGCTTCCGTCACATTCCCATCAGCGTATACAGCACGGTACATATAATATTTCCCTTTTAGATCACCTGATAACTTAGTCTGCCAGACTCCGCCGTTCTGGCGTTGCATATATATTATGCGCCCACTATCTGTAGAGCTCAGATCATATTCAATGTTAAGTTGATTTCCATCCGTTTCGTATAACACAAGAGACACAGCAAAAGCAGTAGGTGCCCAGACTTTAAATAGACTGTACTCCACCGAGTACGTTAAACCCAGGTCTCTGCCTTCATAGACTTCTAACATTAATTCTGTATTTATAACATTTTTACTCATGAGTTAACACCATCCTATGGCTCCCTACCTAACTTGCAGGGATGCTTATAAGTCCAAATATTTCCAATTACGATCATAATAATACTTGCACAGCTCTGCAAGTTGAATAAGGAGTATGAACTTTCTATGGATCCATACTATTATATGTAAGACATATTTACAGGTTTGGGTTCCTTACCGACTTTATACTCATCACTATTACTATCGGCATAGACATCTGTGCAATAAAGCAAATAATTAGCGAATTTAGTTATTTTTAATTGAGTATAACGCTCATGTATGAATAGAAGCCAATGTAAGCGCATGAACTAAGACCACACCACGAATCCTTGTGTGCTGATACCAAAATAATAGCAATTAAACACAAAAAAACCGACCTCCAAAACATTGGAAGTCGGTAATAGTAGTTGGAGCGCTATAACACGCTTAAACGGAGTAATGCATATGGAAATAATTAATTAGTGATGCTTTGAACAAGTGCAGCTACTTCTTCAGCAGTGCCAAGTTGCAGTGCTTTTGCAGCCAGTTCCTTCATGTCGGCAGCCGACAATTTAGAAATTTGACTACGTGCTGGCAGAATTGACGTTGCACTCATACTGAATTCATCAAGGCCAAGACCTAGTAAGAGTGGAATCGCTGTTGCGTCCCCAGCCATTTCACCGCACATTCCTGTCCACTTACCTTCTGCATGCGCTGCATCAATTACATTCTTGACCAAACGCAGGATGGCAGGATTGTATGGCTGATACAGGTAAGACACCCGTTCATTCATACGGTCAGCAGCCATTGTATATTGAATAAGATCATTCGTACCAATACTGAAGAAATCAACTTCCTTCGCAAACTGGTCTGCCAATACAGCAGTAGAAGGAATCTCAACCATTATGCCGAGCTGAATGTTGTCAGATACTTCCTTGCCTTCTTCACGAAGCTTTGCTTTCTCTTCAAGTAGAAGATCGCGGGCTGCACGGAATTCACCAAGTGTTGCGATCATAGGGAACATAATGCGAAGATCTCCATGAACACTCGCTCTTAGTAAAGCACGCAGCTGCGTACGGAAAATATCTTGACGATCCAGACAAAGACGAATCGCACGGAATCCTAAGAAAGGGTTCATTTCCTTTGGAAGATCCAGATACGGAAGCTCTTTATCACCACCGATATCCAGTGTACGTACAACTACCGGTTTGCCTTTCATATTCTCAAGCACAGTACGGTAGGCGTTGTATTGAATTTCCTCGGAAGGCAGCTTATCACGGCCCATGTATAGGAACTCAGTACGATACAAGCCTACACCTTCGCCACCATTCTCAAGTACACCATTGACATCGTTTGGTGTACCGATATTAGCCGCCAGCTCCACGTGCTTACCGTCTGCAGAAATGGTTGGTTTATCACGAAGTTTCTTCCACTCTGCAATTTGCAAGTCGTAAGCTTCCTGCTTGCGTACATATTCAGCCACTTCTGCTTCACTAGGATTAATTAGAACGTCTCCGTTCAGACCATCGACAATCACTAGATCCCCAGAATTCACTTCAGTCATGACATTCTTAGTTCCAACCACTGCTGGAATTTCTAACGAACGTGCCATAATTGCTGAGTGGGACGTACGTCCACCAATGTTTGTTGTGAAGCCTTTAACATACTTGCGATTTAGCTGTGCTGTGTCAGATGGCGTCAAATCTTCAGCGATTACAATTACCTCTTCACTGATTTCTGCAGGACTAACATAATGAATACCCAGCAAGTGGTTCAGCAGGCGTTTGGTCACATCACGCATGTCAGCAGCACGTTCCTGTAAGTAAGCACTCTTCATGTTCTCGAACATTTCAATGAATTGTGTAGCTACTTCGTTTAGTGCAAAGTCCGCGTTAACCGATTCCTGACGAATTTTATCAATTACAGGATTAATTAGCTCAGGATCCTCAAGAATCAGCAGATGGGATGCAAAGATCTCCGCTTTTTTCTCTCCTAGTTCCGCTAAAGTACTCTCTTTAATGGTTTGCAGTTCAGCACTCGATTTAGCAAGTGCGTCATTCAACTTGGCGACTTCTGCCTCAGGATCACTGACACTAGTCTTCGTAATTGTATAATCCGGATGTTTCAGGATAAAAGCACGGGCTACTGCAATCCCTGCTGAAGCCGCGATTCCTGAAATTTTATTCATGGATTTCCCCTAGCCCTTCTTTGATCATTACATCAGAAAGTGCACTCAGAGCTTCAGCTTCTTCGCTGCCTTCAGTAATCAGAGACAAAGTGTCTCCAGCTTCCAGACCCAATGACAATACGCCAAGGATAGATTTCAATGTAACTTTTTTACCTTTTGCTTCTGCATAAGCTTCTGTACCTTTGAATTTCGTTGCTGTATTTACCAAGGCAGTTGCCGGACGTGCGTGAATTCCATCTTCATCGATAATTCTGAATGTTGTTTGCATAATATTATCCAACTCGCTTTCTTTTAATAGAATATTTTAATTTATAGTGAAAGCTTCGCTCCCTTTAAGCTTTAAAGGAAGCGTCAGCCCTTGCACTTTTACTGAATGGTAATAATATCTTTATCACCAATTGACACCTTGCCTGGCTTCTTCAAGGTTACGGAAGATCCCTCTGGCAAATTAGAGAAAATAACAGGAGACATTACAGATGGCGCATGTGCTTTTACATATTCTAAATCCACTTCCATGATCGGCTGTCCAGCAGCTACAAGGTCGCCCTCTTCAACTAGAACTGTAAAGCCTTGACCTTTAAGCTTAACTGTATTAACCCCTATATGAACGAGCACTTCCTTGCCTCCATCGGACATGATGCCGATAGCATGCTTGCTCGGGAACACATTAAACACTTTACCGTAGACTGGTGAAGCAATTTTTCCATCATCAGATAGGAAAGCAAAACCATCACCCGTCATTTTTTGGGAGAATACTGCATCTGGAACCTCAGTGATATCCACCAGTTCACCATTTACCGGAGAGACGATATCCTCTTTGATAATCGCTTCACCTGCTTCACCTGCCTGCTGTTCTTCCTCAGGCTCTGGCTTAGCCGCTACCGGTGTTGCTGCAGGTGTCTTCCCGCTAATTACATCTTGAATCTGCGATTTTATGGTATCGGAACGTGTACCGAAGATCGCTTGAATGTTATTACCCACCTCGAGTACACCTGATGCACCTAACTTCTTCAGACGAGTCTTATCCACGCCTGATTTATCTTTAACCTCCACACGAAGGCGGGTAATACAAGCATCCAGATGAGCGATATTCTCTTTACCACCCAACGCAGACAAGATGTTTCGTGGTAAATCATCACCCGTTTTAGAAACTGCTTCTGTGTTTGTATCTTCGACTTCACCCGTATCCTCTTCACGACCCGGAGTCATCAAGTTGAACTTCCGAATAACAAAGCGGAATCCGAAGTAGTAAATTACGGCAAGAGCAAGACCTACTGGAATTACGAGCCACCAAGCCGTGCGGTTCGGGATAATACCAAATAGCACGTAATCGATAAAGCCGCCCGAGAAAGTCATACCAATCTTGACATTAAGGATATGCATGGTCATAAAGGACAAACCAGCAAAAACAGCATGTACTGCGAACAACAGTGGAGCCACGAACAAGAACGAGAATTCGAGCGGCTCAGTAATCCCTGTCAGGAATGAAGTTAATGCTGCAGAAAGCATCAAGCCACCGACAAGTTTTTTGTTCTGAGGTTTAGCTTCATGATAAATAGCCAGAGCAGCTGCTGGAAGACCAAACATCATGAATGGATACTTACCTGTTGTAAATGTTCCTGCTGTGAATTCTACACCATCACGAAGCTGCTGCATGAAGATCCGTTGGTCACCACGTACCAATTCTCCTGCTTTATCAACGTAGGTACCAAATTCATACCAGAACGGAGAATAGAAGATGTGATGCAGACCAAAAGGAATGAGCGAGCGTTCGATCGTACCGAAGATAAACGCGGCGAGCGTTTTATTCGTATCAATCATACTTTGGGATACATAGTTCAGACCGTGTTGAATGGGCGGCCAAACTAAGGTCAATGCCAGACCAAGAAGCAAAGACGTTACCGCAGTCATGATCGGAACGAAACGTTTACCTGCGAAGAAACCCAGGTAGGATGGAAGTTCGATTTTGAAGAATCGTTTGTACATGGACGATGCCAATATACCGACGAGTATACCTCCAAAGACCCCCGTTTGCAGTGTGGGAATTCCTAAGACGCTAGCATAGGAAAAATCACCTTGGCTCAGGACATAATCATTGACGCCAATTACAGTACCCATCGTAACATTCATTACGAGGAAACCGATAATAGCGGCTAGACCAGCAACACCCTCACCACCGGATAAACCGATGGCAACACCCACGGCAAATAGTAAGGATAAATTATCAAATACAATTTGCCCTGAGTTCATCAATACGTTCGCAATTGCCTGAACTACATCGTTCTCAAGAGCGGGAACGTATTGTAGAAAATCGGGGTTTACCAGCATGTTTCCTATTCCAAGGAGCAGACCGGCTGCTGGCAGTATGGCTACCGGGAGCATTAGCGCTTTACCGACTCTTTGTAAAACGCCGAAAAGTTTTTTGAACATCATGGTCACTTCCTTTCATTATTCACATTTTCAGTAAAAACAGATGCCAAAAAAGGCATGAGCAACACAGTATAAAGGTTGTTATCTAACGCTAAGGTTAGATTACCCCAAGATGGGGACTAGCAACCAAAATACTGTAAATCACTCATGCCTGATCGAATCAGTTACACGCTTGGTATTCTGTTTTAATTAGGACACGGATATTGTAGCACCGTTTTTTTGAAGTGACAAGCTTTTTTTATTATTAGAAAGTATAAATTCCACACTATACTTTATCCATATTTTTCTCGCTTAAACGCTTTCCGGCCTTATGAGGAGCCAAAGACGTTTATGCTTATCAAGCTTTACCTTTCGTCTCCATATCCATTTCATCCTCTTTCTTCTGAGCAAGACGTTGCAGGTGAACTGTCAAATAGCTGACCTCTGCTGGATACACAGGAATTCGCACTCGGTTCTCGATAACCTTAGTTAATTGCCAAGCCAAGGTATACATTTCGGGATATTCCCGTTTCATTAGACCATCCAGCGTAGAAGTCTCCCTTACCGATTCTCCACGGCGCAGTCTTTCAAGAACAAATCGTAAATGAGTCACCAATCGCGAATAATCAAGTGAATCACGAGGAATTCGATATTCGAGGTTATTCTCTACGATTCCAATCAAATCCGCAATCAAAAGCGAATGTTGTCTAACCTCAGAAATTTGTCTGTTACTCAACGCGCTAACGATATGAAGTGCCACAAAGCCCACCTCATCTACGGGTAATTCCACACCCATACCTTCATTAATCCGCTCAATCGCATACTCTGCCATCTTAAACTCTTCAGGATAAATTTCCTTAGTCTCATACAGAAACGGGTTATGAATAGGAATATTTTGTTCATAACGCCGTATAGCAAATGAGATATGATCGGTGAGTGCAATATGAACATGTTCATTAAGCGGTTGACTACTGCAATTCATAATATATAACAAAATTTCATGTACAATCTCAATCAACTTCTCATCCACTTGGGGAAGAAGCTGTTTATATTGTTCCTGCTCTTCCTGGCTACGGAGAATAAACATCTTCTCCACAGAGGATAGATTAATCTGATCATGCAATTTCCGATTAAACCCTATCCCTTTGCCAATCACAACAACCTCGGAATATTGGGGATGGTCCGCAATGATAACGTTGTTATTTAACACCTTTGCTACAGTTATGCTACTCATATTTGCCACCTCTTTTATTTCTAAACACCTGACTTCCAAGCAGCAAACGCAACATGAAACGGTACGATTAAAAAACTCTCGTTACCATCATATCATCAACATTCCGATATTAGAAGGACACTCTGCGTTCTATTTTACCCGAAAGGTACGGCTGGAGAACTTGTATACCAATGTCACGGCAATAACCATATAAGCTATCGTTCCCGTCAGAACAACTAGTGTAAAAATTGACGATGCTTTTGGAAATCCGATACATGCCACACTTAGTCCCATGACAATGCTGTTGACGATAACAAAGAACGGATTCTTCATATTTAGCTCTGTGCTGTACGGTTGAAAAATATAATACATGAACAAGTGGTGCACCGAGAAGAACAAGGAAAGACAAAGAATCGTTACCCAAAAGATCACCGCATCCATCAAACCCCAATCTGTACCAGAGAGCAGAAACAGCAGCGTACATGCAGAACATATAGCGAAAGCAGGAATAAGATTAAGCCCACTCAACTTAATAAGACGTATTTTGAAATTGTCCAGAATTGCTGATTGTTCACGATAAAAACCATACCTTAATAAGCTTAGATCACAATTGTAAAACATCGCTTTGCATACACGCTCACCTATAGAGGTATAGTTCATTATAAATACAAAAAAAGGAAGTCCGCTTAGCAGATAGGTCGTAAACTTAGACGAAGTCTCTGGCGAAATGAGCATCATTAGGACAGCCACTAAAAAGAGCACACCAATGATGGTTAAACGTCTCTGGATGGGTTGAATTAACAAGCGTTTATGCCTGGAGAAAAAAATAGCATTCAGGTAGGCGTAACCTGTTTTTCCTTGAAAAGCTCTACCCTTAAGCTCTTCCGACGAAAAGTCCTTCTCCTTGGTCTGGACTTCCGCCACCCTCGCCTCTCTCATCATCCGATTCATATCCAGCAGTGGATCATCTATCTTGGTGACAACATCTACAGCACTGCGATAGTTAGGATATTTCCCAATATACACAGCTGCAATTCCTCCAAGTACAACAATCACAAGACTCAATGGGACACTAAACCCTGCCGTATCATTTACAAAAGCATTTCCAAGATAAAGGGGAACATAGGCAAGTAAACCACCTAGTCCAATTACCGACCATACCCAACTCATCTTTTTAACTAACACAATCCCCTTTTTATCAAAAAACCAAAGGTTCAGTGCCTCGGTGACTATTCTCCAGGCCGTTAACAGTACTGTAAGCCATATGCCATGCCACAGCGGTGCGCCAAAAATCTCCGCAAAAACGGTTAAAGCTGGCAGAAAATAAATAAAAAATGTTAGGCCTTTAAGTAATAGCGTAGCATGCATATACTGTTTAGCTGGAATCCTCATTAGCTTCACACATATATATTTATCCCGTTTGGGCTCTAATATAAATACATTCGAAACCCCAGCCACTATAAAGCTTAGAATGATAAAAATATGTAGGAACAATGCATACTGTTCGGCGAGCGGCATTTCTTTGTGTGTGAGAATGATTGGCAAATATATCACAATTCCCAAATAAGCGAACTTATTTAAAAATCCCCACAGTACCTTCAGTACAGCTACAATCCCAGCGAAGACTTGTTTTAGGGCAACATTGGAGTAGATATCATCTTTTAAAAGTTTGCCAAGAACAGGTAGCTTTCTAAAATAGTAAATCAGCCGATTGGCTCCGGACGAACCTCGAATCCTCTGGATGCTGCGAAGTGTCCTAATCATTGTTGCCATCCTGAAGTAAAGCTATAATCTGTTCCTCAAATTCTGGACTTTGTAGGGTCTCACGCGGAATTTCTTGAAGGGTTCCATGATTTAGAATAACCAACTCGTCACATAAATCGGCGGCCAATTGCAAAATATGCGTAGAAAAAATAATGATGTGATCCTGCTTCATCTCGCGCAGCAACTTCTTGATCTCAAGAGCGACAACAACGTCAAAAGAAGTTAAAGGCTCATCTAGTAAAATCAAAGGCGGTCGAGTAATGATAAAGCAGAGCATTTGAATTTTATTCTTCATTCCGTGGGAATAGCCCTTAATCAGCCGGTGGCGATCTTCTTCCTCAAACTTAATAATGGAAAAATAATCTTCAATGCTTTTATTCGGATCAATCTTCTCACGGTTAATGTCCATATAAAACTTGACGAACTCATAACCTGTCAGAAACTCAGGTAAGATGGGGAGAGAAAATACATATCCGATGTCCTCGTCACGAAGCGGACGGGCATTATCCTTCTCACCGATAAAGGCAGCGCCGCTATCCATTTGAACCTCACCGCTCAGACAATTGAAAAGTGTGGTTTTGCCTGCTCCATTTCGTCCGAGCAGCCCGTATATCTTCCCTCTTTCAAAGGTAAAGTCTGCACCTTTAATGACCTGTTTACCATCAAAGCTCTTTTGAATATCATCTAAAATCAACTGCACGTTCTCGCACCTCTCCCATTCAATAACTAAAAGACCTAAAAACATAGAGTAAGCCCGGCAGCAATCACCGAGCTTACCTTAAGTTAAATTATTCTATAATTATTGCTTACACTAGCCTTCAGGTTGCTCCGCCACAGAAGTTGAAGCTTTGCTCGCTCCCTCCGAGGCTGCTGGAGGTTGCAGGGAGGCCGCGGGTGCGACTGGAACTGCCTTGCTTCCAGCTGACCCTGAGGATCTCGTCGTCAGCCCTTTGATCAGGGCCTCTACGTCAATCCCAGAGACGCTCTTCAGCATCTCAGGAGCCGTAGACATCAACTGAGTTACATAGTTGCTGACACGTGCCGCACCTTCACCATTACCGGTATCTACGACAGTAAGCTTATCAATGGATGCCAGCGGCTTCGCAATTTGTCCAGCCAAATCTGGCAGCATTTTGACGATAATATCGAGCACGGCTGCTTCGCCGAATTTCTGGAAGGCTTCAGCCAGCTTCTCTTTTGCTTCTGCTTCCGCTAGACCGCGCAAGCGGATAACTTCGGCATCTGCAGTACCTTTTGCCAGCTCTGCATCCGCCATCGCTTGACCTTCAAGGCGCTTTTGCTCCGCTGTTGCTTTAGCCTGCGTCTCGATACTATATTGCAACGCATCCGCTTCACGCATTCTCTTCGCCTTATCAGCTTCTGCCGCTTGCTCTACTGCGTAACGATCCGCTTCCGCTTTTTTCTTCACTTCTGCGTCGTACTGCTTCTCACGAACTTGAATTTCTTTCGCTTGCAGATCGATTTCACGTTCCTTACGCACCAGCTCAACCTTCATCTGCTCTTCGACAACGGTCTGCTTCGCACGTGCCTCTTGAATATGGTAAGCCTGGTCAGCTTCCGCCTTAGCAGTATCCTGATCCCGCTTAAACGCTGCCACCTTAAGCTGGTTATCCTTGGAGGCTTCAGCGATATTCGTATCCCGCAGCAGCTCTGCTTTTTGCCCTTGCTCCTCAGCGTTCGCCTTTTGAATTCTCGCATCACGCACGGCTTCTGCTTCAGCGATCTCTGCATCCCGCTTCACCGCAGCAATCCGCGGCTTACCTAACGCTTCTAAGTATCCATGTTTGTCTCGCACATCCTTGATGGTGAAGGAGACAATTTGCAGACCCATTTTCTTAAGATCGCGTGCCGCCACACCTTGAACCTCTTGCGCAAAACGATCACGGTTACGGTATACTTCCTCAACAGTCATGGAGCCGAGTATTGCACGTAAATGCCCCTCAAGTACCTCTTGAGCTTCACTCTTCAGCGCCTCAATGGGTTTCCCCATGAACTGCTCAGCGGCTGTTGCCACGTCTTCAGTGGAACTGCCCACCTTGATAATCGCAACCCCGTCAGCAATTACCGGTACACCTTGCTCAGTGTATACTTCTGGGGTCGTCACATCGAGTTTATGAGAAAGAAGTGACATGAATTCAGCCTTTTGAAAGACTGGGAGGATAAACGCTCCGCCCCCGCGCACAATCTTTATTTTACGTCCAGACCCATCGTCAGAAATATGATTGCTCCCTAAAAACGAACCGGTTACGATCATCCCTTCATCTGGTCCTACCGTTTTGTAACGTGCCCAAAATGCGATCCCTAGCACAAACAGAACAGCGACGACAACAGCAGGAATTAACAAATACTCAGGAATACCGAACATTAAAGATCCACTCCTCTTCTCTTCTCGAATTCTGACACCAACGCAACGCCTTCTCTAACTTCCACTACAACAACTTTAATCCCTGCCGGAAGCAACTCATGATCAAAGCTTGCTGCCGTATGCAGGCTATTGCCGGCGCCAAACTTTACCATAATCTCACCATAACCCGTGGCGGGAACAGGAATTGTGATTTCCCCGATTTTTCCAGGCAGATCACTCATAGAGAACCCATTGGACATCTCACTTTTTTCCATGGGCTTAACAACCCCTAGATACATTAGTACTCCCAAAAAAGCGGCGGTTAACAAAGACAAAGCAATGATCGCCCCAGTTTCCAGAGCACTGTACCGGGAAAGAAGAAGGCCCGCTCCGCCGAACACGGTAATTCCTCCTGCCAGCACGGTGGGATTCAGAAAATCAACAGATACGAAATCAAAGACCCCATGTAAGGCATCTCCGATCACATCGCCCACCAGGACGCTGACTATGGCAAATATGACGCCTAGCGCCAAGCAGCCTAAATACAGCGTTTCCATACTTACTTCCTCCTGTCTTCAATCAGGACTGTCATATTACATTAAACGTACAAAGTAGGTCCTTGGTTTCACAAACTTTGGATATTATCCCAATAAAGTTCCATTCTGAGGATAAGCTTGCTCACATATGCACTTTTTTATTACATAGGAAGACGTTCCAAAAGACGATTAAATGGCTGCGGAAGCAGTCCTTCTTGCTGAAAACTCACATGATATCTAACGGACGAGGTCAGATAAAATATAGTATGAGAAACTAGTCACATTAGACCCCTAAACGCAAAGAAGCGATTCATCCATTACAGGAGAATCGCTTCCTTGATTTTCAATTACGTCTTCTAAAATAAAGACAGATAATCTCTTTCGTAGAAGAAATTACTTACAGAGCCATTTTATAAATTTCTACTACATCCTCACGATCAAGCTTACGGAAGTTACCAAACGGTCCGAAACGAACAGCTTTGTCAGCCATACTGCCGATCTCGCTGTCATCAATATCGTAATCAGCGAGTGTCTTCGGCGCACCAATGGAATCCCAGAAGCTACGCAGAGCTTCAATACCCTCCAGCCCAATTTCCTTATCCGTCTTGCCAGCTGGATCAACACCAAACACATTTACAGCAAGCTTGCGGAAACGAACAGGATTCGTATCCAGGTTATACTTCATCCATTGTGGGAACAAAATGGCCAATCCTCCACCATGTGGAATGTCATATACGGCTGAAACTGCGTGCTCGATGTTGTGAGTCGCCCAATCGCCAGCGAACCCCATGCTAACCATACCATTAAGCGCCATTGTACCGCAGTACATGATCGTCTCACGCAGTTCGTAATTATTCAAATCTTCAATTAGCTTCGGTGCGGTTTCGATCACCGTACGTAGCAAAGTCTCACAGAAGCCGTCTTGTACCGGTGTGTTGCCATCAGTATGGAAATAGTGCTCCAGAACATGAGACATGATATCTACCATGCCGTAGACCGTCTGATCACGTGGCAGAGTGAAGGTGTTCTCTGGGTCAAGAATCGAAAATGCTGGAAATGCATGAATACTGCCCCAGCCCATTTTTTCCTTGGTCACTTCGTTGGTGATTACAGAGCCGCTATTCATTTCTGATCCTGTAGCTGCCATCGTCAGCACTGTACCGAGTGGGAGAGCGTCTTGAGCAGCTGCCTTACGTTCAACAAAGTCCCACATGTCACCATCATATTTCGCCCCAACAGCAACTGCTTTAGCGCAGTCTAACACGCTACCGCCACCTACAGCGAGGATGAGGTCAATCTTATGCTCGTGACACAGCTCAACACCTTTATGTACGGTGGAAAGGCGTGGATTCGGCTCTACGCCTGCGAGTTCAGTTACCACAGCATCTATTGCACTCAGCTCAGCCATTACCTTATCGTACAGACCGCTACGCTTGATACTACCGCCACCGTACATCAACAATACATTCTTGCCGTACTTAGGAACCTCAGTCTTCAACGCTTCCAGTGTACCCTGTCCAAAAATCAGCTTGGTGGGATTATAAAAATCAAAATTACGCATATGTGTAAACCTCCATTAGTTATTTCAGAATGTTTTGCTCACTCGTATTATAAACCTCTGAATAGCCGCATTCAAATGGAGCAGCTTCGAGCCATATAAATATCCCCATAAAGTGGTGCTTTGCTTCGATGCAAACTCAGATACTTTGCGGGGACCCCAAATATATAACCTAAAAAAAGGATGTCCTTAAGCCTACAGGCTTAAGGACATCCCCTTTCCAAACTTTATATCGCGCCGAAGCTCTTCACGAAACGACGGAAAGCAGCTTGCCCTTCCGGAGTCCGTTTATAGACACCCGCGTGTTCAAGAATATGTGTAAACTTGATGCCGACTTCGTTCTGCACAATCTTGACGGCTTCTTCATGCTGTAATGCCGTTCCAAAACGCTCTACAAGCTCCTGAACCCAAGCAGCATGCTGCGCAAGTGGATGACTAGGATCATTCTTCACCGCTTCTAATCGTGCTTGATCTCCTGCAAGGATGCTCGCAATAGAATCGAGCTCTTCCTTCAGACGACCTGGCAGAATTGCGAGTCCCATAACCTCAATCAAACCGATATTTTCTTTCTTGATGTGGTGCATCTCCCGATGGGGATGGAAAATCCCCTCAGGATATTGCTCGTTAGTCCGGTTGTTACGCAGCACGAGATCCATCTCGAAGCCGCCATCTTCTGCCCGACGAACGATAGGAGTAACGGTATTATGAGGCTGCACTTCACCATCAACTTCGGTGAACGCCAACACTTCTGCTTCAGGATCACTATACGCCTTCCAAGCTTCATAAAGTGCATTGCCACACTCCAGCAATACAGCTGGATCGTCACCATTCAAACGTAATACGGACATAGGCCATTTTACGATATTAATGCTGACACCAGGATAAGATGCATGCGTGAACGTATCTTCCTTAGGCGCTTTCTGAATAGGGAAGGTGTGACGTCCACCCTGAAAATGGTCATGTGTCAGAATCGAGCCGCCAACAATCGGCAAGTCTGCATTCGAGCCAATAAAATAGTGCGGGAAAGATTCCACGAAGCTAAGTAGCCGCTTCAAGGTATCCTTGGTAAGTTTCATTGGTACATGATCATGATGGAATACAATACAGTGCTCGTTGTAATAAACATAAGGTGAGTATTGAAAGAGCCATTTCTCATTATTCAGCTGAAGCGGAATGACACGCAGGTTCTGGCGCGGCGGATGATTAACCCGTCCAGCATACCCAACATTCTCACGGCACAGCAGACATTTTGGATAGACCGGCGGCGGGAGCAGCCGGGCCATAGCAATTTCCTTCGGACTTTTCTCAGGCTTGGACAAATTGATTGTCATCTCGATGTCACCATAAGGCGAATCTTGCAGCCAGTAGACGTTCTTGGAAATCCGGTCCATCCGGATATAGTTGGAATCTATGCTTAATTTATAAAAGCGATCTGTAGCCGCGGAGATGCCTTTTTCAGCAGCTAAACGGTTGAACTCCGCATTTACGTCTGATGGACGGGCCATTAGGAGCCCCATAATCTTAGCATCCAGCAAGTCACGGTAAGTGTCGCTATTCTCTGGAATCAACCCGATTTCAAAACCATAATCAATCAGTGCATCCAGTGGAACCTGTGGACCTGTAAGTGGACTTTGATCGACCTCGCCAACGAACGGCTCACTAAATCCGAACTGATCTAGCAGCACATTACGGCTAAAATCTTCATCGGATGGTGCAATGAGCTGCTCGCGGAGTGCGAACAGAACAAGTTGCTCAATCGCATATAATGCTTTCTGGCCAGCAGGCGTAACCTTATTCTCGTTGTGCATTTTTAATTCTCCTTAAGTAGGATCGTAAGCTCAATTCGAGCTAAATCCCTTATTCTCCGTATCCTTGCGGATTGGCAGAATGCCAGTTCCAGGCGCTTTGAATGATATTTTCCAAGTCAGCATGCTGAGGGTTCCATCCAAGGATAGAGCGCGCTTTGTCGGAGGAGGCTACCAGCACTGCCGGATCTCCAGCACGTCGTTCTTGAATAACTACAGGGATTTCCAGTCCTGTAACCTTCTTCGCTGTTTCAATAACCTGTTTCACCGAGAAGCCAAGTCCATTCCCCAAGTTGAAAATATTACTGCTGCTTCCGCTGCGAAGATAGGTTACTGCACGAACATGGGCATCAGCCAGATCACTCACATGAATGTAATCGCGCACGCAAGTACCGTCTTCTGTAGGGTAGTCGTCTCCGAACACGGCGATGCTCTCCCGTTGCTTCAAAGCGGTTTGCAATACCAGCGGAACCAAATGACTTTCCGGACGGTGGTCTTCACCGATTTTGCCACTAGCATGTGCACCTGCAGCATTAAAGTAACGAAGCGCTACATATTTGATACCCAGTACTTTATCAAACCAAGCCATCATGCGTTCCATGGTCAGCTTCGTTTCGCCGTAAACGTTAGCTGGCTCGGTACGGTCAGTTTCTTCAATCGGCACTTTTTCCGGTTCGCCATAGGTTGCCGCTGTGGACGAGAATACGATTTTGTTCACGCCAGCTTTTTGCATAGCTTCCAAAAGACATTGTGTGCCGTATACGTTGTTGTCATAATACTTAACGGGGTCCTTCATGCTCTCACCAACCAAAGAGCTCGCCGCGAAATGAATGACTGCCTCAATCTCGTTCTCAGCAAACAGCTTACTTAGCAGCTCCTTATCACGCAGATCGCCTTCGTACAGCTTGCCACCCAATAGCGCCTCACGATGCCCTGTCAGCAAGTTGTCGATGACTACCACTTCTTCGCCGCGATCCAACAGCTCCGCTACAGTATGAGATCCGATATAACCTGCTCCACCTGTTACTAAAATCGCCATTTGATTACACTCCCTTCAATTCTTGGACACCATTACCGATGCCGCAAACGTAGAACTCACCAACCAAACCAGATCTTGTGGTATACGCCTCGCCTACTTCACAAATAAAACGTTCTACATCATCTTCATGTACCAAGGATACAGTACAACCACCGAAACCTGCGCCAGTCATACGGGAACCGAGTGTACCCGGAATACGCTGTGCTTCTTCAACCATAATATCTAGCTCTTCACAGCTAACTTCATACAAGTCGCGCAAGGAAGCATGTGAGTCATTCATGAACTGACCAAACTGCTTCAGGTCATTGTTCTTTAATACTTCAACAGAATCTAGTACACGTTGATTCTCTTCCACAACATGGCGAGCGCGGCGTCTAACAACTTCATCCGTGATTTTATCTTGATGTGCTTCGAATTGTTCACGGTTGAGCTGTGCCAGATAAGCTAGTGAAGGCACTTCTTTTTGCAAAATAGACAAGGCCTCATCACACTGCTGACGACGCTCATTATACTTGGAATCTACAAGTCCTCTGCGTTTGTTCGTGTTGCCGATAACCAGTTTGTAAGCACCTGTGATGAAAGGTACCAGATTATATTCAAGCGTATCGCACATTAACAGGATTGCATGATCTCGTTTGCCATTAGCAACTGCGAACTGATCCATAATTCCGGAGTTTACACCTACGTACTGGTTCTCAGCACGCTGAGACAAGAGTGCAATCTCAACGGTATCCGTGTCGCCGCCTTCAAGCGTCAGGAAAGCATAAGCAGTCACGACTTCAAGAGAAGCCGATGAGGACAAGCCTGCGCCATTCGGAATATCACCATGGAACAGCAGATCGTAACCTTTAGATACTGGAGTGTTTTTCTTCTCCAATTCAACCATTACTCCAACCGGATAGTCGATCCATTCTCCCGTTTTGGCCTTGCCAATTTCACTATAATCAATAGATGCTTCATAAGGAAAATTAGTAGATGCAAAATTCACTTTGCTGTCACTGCGTGGGCGAACAATCAAAGTTGTACCGAATTCCAAAGCTGCGGGTAGCACGTATCCACCGTTGTAATCCAAGTGCTCTCCAATGAGATTGACACGTCCTGGTGCATAAAATACTTGAGCCTCTTGCTCGCTTACCCCGTATTTTTCGATGAATTTCTTATTAAGTTCCTGTGTGCTCATTAATGCCACTCCATCCTTTCGCTGCTTCAGCCAGTGGGAATTAGTAAAGCGTTCTTTATGTATTCATTATAATGTAATCAGTGATCCTCTGATAATGCAATCATGTGTGTAATGTATGGATAAATGTGACTTCCCATAATATAATAATTACACAGAGAAATGATACACCCTAAACTATAAGCCATAAAATGACAATAACACAAGAAAGGCTGTCCCATATGGAGCATACTTATTCCGTAGGATCCAATCCCGTGTATTACGATAAACAAAATCTCCATGTATTGTTTGCCGGTCAAAGTCAGACGATTCCTATGCATCAAGCTGGCCCTAAGATTTACGATTATTATTTACTTCACTTTATAGAGTCAGGCTCAGGTATTTTCCGTACTGAACATCATCAATATACACTAGGACAAGGTGACTGCTTCCTTATTCATCCAGGGCAGCTGGTCAGTTATGTTTCGGATAAAGAACAGCCCTGGTGCTATCGCTGGGCAGCCTTTACTGGGAGCGAGGCTGACGACCTTGTGCTGCAGACTGGCTTTACACCTCAAAAACCTGTGTTGACTACAACGGGTGACAGCGTCATCCCAGGTGCCCTTTCCAGTATCATGCAAGCCTTCAAAGCAAACAAAGAAAGTGCCCACCTAACTTCTCTGGGATATCTTTATCTCATTGTAGGTGAAGCTGCAGATTTGCTCTCTTCTTTCTCCCGTCTTCCCGGAGCTGAATCGCAGGTTAAGCGTACTGTGAAGCAAATGATCCACTACATGGCCTCCCAATACGCTCATCCAGTATCTATTGAACAAATGTGTGATACCCTTGGCTATAACCGGGCCTATCTCTCCCGTGTGTTCAAGCAAGAAACCGGTTTGTCTCCGGTAACATACTTGCTGAAGCTGCGTATTGAGAAGTCTAGACAACTGCTCCGTGAGCGACCAGAACTGTCTGTCGAACAGGTTGCCGCTTCCGTTGGACTCACTGACGCCCTATACTTCTCGCGTCAATTTAAACGCTTTTGCGCCCAGTCACCCACTGCCTACCGCCTCACAACGACCAGACATGTAAAGAAGCCAGATCTTTAAGAGGCTTTTCACTTTTAAAAATTCACTTCTACAACAACAGCCCGGCTTCCTTAGCTTAAGGAACCGGGCTGTTTCTCTATTACTATTCCTTCTCTAACCAATTAGATCCTTTACACTGCCGAGTACCTTCCCAATCCGATCTGTAATCAGAAGATCAGCTCGATCATCATAGGGGGTCGGGTCGCCATTCAGCAGCACCGTACGTTTCCCCCTGAAATAAGTAACCAGACTAGCCGCAGGCTGGACCGTAAGAGAGGTGCCACCAATCATAAGCATATCTGCAGCTGCTATCGCTTCAACGGAATTCACCAGCACCGAGTGATCTAATTCTTCTTCATATAACACAACATCCGGCTTAATAATGCCACCACATTCAGGACAGCGAGGGACGATCTCATTGGAACTTAGGAGTTGCTCCAACCCGTAATAACGTGAGCAGTCCATGCAATGGTTACGATGAATGGAACCATGCAGCTCAAGTACCTTTTGGCTGCCTGCCAGCTGGTGCAAACCATCAATATTTTGCGTAATAACAGCCTTAAGCTTGCCCTGACGTTCCAATTCTGCAAGCAGCTGATGAGCACCATTCGGACGAGCGTCGGGATGAATCATTTTACTACGGTAAAAATCAAAAAAAATGTCCGGTGAGGACATAAAAAAAGTGCGGCTCAGCATCACTTCAGGCGGATAAGGTGAATTGTGCTGAGTCTGGTATAATCCCGCTGCCGAGCGGAAATCCGGGATTCCACTCTCTGTTGATGTACCTGCCCCTCCGAAAAAAACGATATTGTCACAGTCTTTAATCCAAGAAGCAAGTGTCTGCAATTGATCCATATGTTGTAGCACATCCTTTCCATTAGTATGCTGATCAGTAGGTGATCCTTAGCTCATTATAGCTAGAAATAATCACATCTGCGTCGATCAAGTGATTTCCATCACCCATGTTGGAGATTCCAACGGCGAGGCGTAATCCTGCACCTTTACCCAATTGCATATCTGCATTACTGTCACCAATAATAATCGTTACTTCTGGAGAAAGTCCAAGCTCCCTGCAGGCTAATTCAGCCATTTCAGGTTCGGGTTTTCCGTTTAATACTCTGTCTCTTGTAACTACCGAATCGAAATAATGGGCAATACCAAGCCAATCCAGATGCTCCTGAGTCGTCTTCGCACCATCTGAGGTAACCACACCAAGCTTCAACGATGCAGCCGCGCAATTTTCCAGAAAAGAATGAAGACCTTCTAGCGGCTGTACCGTGCGGCGTCTGCGCAACTCATACATTGCGTCCTTCGCTATGCTCTTTACACGGGTCAACGCTTCATTCCAAGGCACGCCCGCAGCATATAGCTGCCAGGCAAGCACTCCATAACTTTCTTCCTCTGTAGCCATGGTGAGCGGCCCTGCAGGATCATAACCAATCAACTTACCTGCAGCATCATGCTGAGTACCAAGCACTTTACTTCGATCCACAATAAAATCAGTTCCCATAACCGTAAGCTGGTTTTCCATTCCACGAAGAACAAGCTCGGCCCAATTCCCCCATGTGGCTAACAAATCCAATAGCGTGCCATCTTTGTCGAACAATATTCCTGAACAGGGAATGCAGTCATCGTTAATGTGTAATAATGGCATAATCCTCACTCCCTTTGTTGGAAAGACCGAACCGGAGACTACCTAAGATTCCCTAGCCAATCCAGCATAGCTCTCACTGTTTCTTTTTGCTGCTCTTCTTCAGAAATGGCTGCATTCCCGTCTCCCTTTTGAGGTCCATAGCTTCCAAACTGAGCGTGATTACCACCGACGATTGAACTATAGACCGTATTATCCGGCAGATAAGAGCGCCCTTTACTGTAGCTGTCTCTGTCAATCACTTGATCCTCAGTCCCTACCAGCGACAATACTGACAAAGTGGTCTCTCGTAGACTACCTTTTTCATCCGGATAAGAGGCTAGAAAAAATACACCTTCCAGCTGGTCCGCATGCTCAACTGCATAACGTGACGCCATGACGCCCCCAAGGGAATGTCCACCTAGAACAAAAGATTGCTTCGGATGTACACGAATAATCTCTTCTGCGGCATCGCCCTTTGTTACTGCTAAATTAAACGGCATTTTGGCGATGTAGAAAGGATGTCCCGCAGCAGCAATGCCCTTCGCAAGCGGGGAATAAGCTTCTGGTTTCACCAGAGCTCCAGGGTAAAATATGATCGAGGCACCTTTAGTAATGGAAGGTTCGAACGAGATCCAGTTGTCATTCTGCTCGACGGTAACTCCACCACTGGAAATCAGGGCAGTTTCTGCTTGTTCGGCTGGTGCATACGGAGTTAAATATTTCCATAACAGCAATCCGGCTATAACAAGAATGATTAGTACAGTTAAACCAATACGACGCTTATTTATTCTTCTCTTCAATATGCTCCACTCCCGGATGTTACTGTATATAAGAAAATTATAGTGGAAACCCACTATTCTAACAACCTTCAACACATCGCCACATTTGGTACTCATGATAACGCTTTCACTAGTGAGTTAATTCACAATTCAATCGAAGAAAATTTTGTATTTTAAAATTAAAGCATCAAGCATCTTTGGGGGGAAGTCATGGTAGGGGATAACTCGCTAGACACACCTGGAAAGACCTTTTTTCTAAATTTACGTTTTGTTCTCATTGTCACTGTAATCGTTGGAAACGCCATAGAACCACTGATAGGCTCAATGAGCAGCTTGCATAGCTTATATTTGTGGATCTTCAGCTTCCATATGCCCCTCTTCGTGCTCGTTACAGGCTTTTTTGCCAATAAACACCTTACAGGGACGCAAGGCCGTCGCATAATCATGCAAATCGGACTGCAGTACATTATTTTTCAAAGCCTCTACTCTGTGCTAGACGCCGCCATATATCACGTACAGGGTATCCATCATTCTTTTTTCGCCCCCTATTTGCTCTTATGGTTCCTGGCAAGTCATGCCTTCTGGCGTTTGCTAATGATCGGGATGCGTAAATGGACGCCTGCCATGCAATTCATTTTTGCTATCGTTGCTGGAATTGCCATTGGATACCTACAACTTGATGGCATATGGTTCAGCATTAGCCGCACTTTCGTATACCTGCCATTTTTCGTATTAGGTTATCATTTTCCGTTCCAGACCTTTTTACGCTTTTTTCAAAAAAAGATTAAAATCACTGCTGCCGCAGTCTCCATCCTTCTATTCCTTCTGTTTGCATCTTGGGGCTCAGAGTTCCCGATAGGCTGGCTTTACGGAAGTATGACTTACATGCAGCTTGGACTTCATGAATGGTACGCAGGAATTTATCGGTTAGCTGTTTACGGTCTGCAAATCACTGCTGCAATAGCCTTTATGGGGTGGATTCCTTACTTGCTCAGCCGGATGACTGACTGGGGTTCCCGTACATTGTATGTTTTTCTACTTCACGGATTTATCATTCGTTTTGCCGCCGTTTCTGGCCTGTACTCCTATATCAACCATTCTATAGGCGCCGTCTTATTAGTGTTCTCCGCAATCTTACTAACCATTCTCTTAGCCCAACCAAGTGTAAAACGACTGATGCATCCTATTGTTGAGCCCCCCGTTGGCTGGATGATCACCCTGCAGCGTGTTGCCTTAAGGCGCTCATTATAAGTGGCCTATCCCCTAGCGGATAGGTTTTTTTATACGATTTAAGGCTGCTCTCCTCATGAGAAACTTCACATTGTCCGGTAGAAAAAACGTGCTCTTTGTGATAGACTCACTAATAACAATGACTTTTCCGTTCATTATAGGCGGGAAACGTTTATACCAAAACAGCGGCATAATTTATAGAATCGGCTTCGCCCTTCTTCTCTAGGAAGCTCGTCCCCGTTCATTCTATAAACCGTATATACGCAGGTCTTTGGAGTTCATTGCGTTAATGCGACACTATATTTCATTGCAATTTATTTAGGGGGGAAATGTCAATATGGCAGCTAAGAAAATGCGTTCAGACATGATTAAAAAAGGCTTTGACCGTGCTCCACACCGTAGTCTCCTGCGTGCAGCCGGAGTAAAAGAAGAAGATTTCGGAAAGCCGTTTATTGCGGTCTGCAATTCCTATATTGATATTGTTCCAGGTCATGTGCATCTGCAAGAGTTCGGTAAGATCGTTAAGGAAGCGATTCGTGAAGCTGGCGGCGTTCCTTTCGAATTCAATACGATCGGAGTAGATGACGGTATCGCAATGGGACATATCGGCATGCGTTATTCACTGCCAAGCCGTGAGATCATCGCTGACGCCTTGGAAACTGTAGTTTCCGCGCATTGGTTCGATGGCATGGTCTGCATCCCTAACTGCGATAAAATCACACCGGGTATGATGATGGGCGCACTGCGTGTCAACATCCCAACCATGTTCGTAAGCGGCGGACCAATGAAAGCCGGCGTAGACAGTAAAGGTAAAAAACTCTCCCTTACCTCCGTATTTGAGGGCGTAGGTGCTCACCAAGTCGGCAAAATCAACGATGCTGAGCTGCTTGAATTAGAACAATTCGGTTGTCCTACCTGCGGATCTTGTTCAGGAATGTTCACAGCCAACTCCATGAACTGCTTGGCAGAAGCACTTGGACTTGCATTGCCAGGTAATGGTACCATCCTAGCTGTAGCTGATGAGCGTAGAGAATTTGTACGCAGATCTGCTACTCAATTGATGGAATTAATTAAATTAGATCTTAAACCAAGAGATATCGTAACTAAGGAATCCCTAGATAACGCTTTTGCACTGGATATGGCAATGGGCGGATCCACCAATACGGTGCTGCACACCCTTGCGCTAGCTCAAGAAGCTGGTATCGATTATCCGCTTGAACGTATTAACGAAGTGGCTAACCGTGTTCCTTATTTGGCGAAGCTGGCTCCAGCATCCGATATTTTCATCGAAGATGTGGACCGCGCAGGCGGCGTTAGTGCCGTCTTGAATGAACTGCTGAAGAAACCAGGTGCTCTGTACGGAGACTGCATGACGGTTACCGGCAAAACATTAGCCGAAAACGTAATCGGACATGAGATCCAAGATACTTCCGTAATTCATAAGATCGATAACCCTTACTCCGAAAGAGGCGGTCTCGCCGTCCTATACGGCAACCTGGCTCCTGAAGGTTCCATCATTAAAGTAGGTGCAGTAGATGCTTCTGTTGGCGGATATCACAAAGGTCCTGCGATCTGCTTTGATTCCCAAGAATCCGCACTCGAAGGTATCGCTAACGGTAAGGTTAAAGAAGGCCATGTAGTCGTTATCCGTTATGAAGGTCCAAAGGGTGGACCGGGAATGCCGGAAATGCTAGCTCCTACTTCGCAAATCGTGGGCATGGGTCTGGGTGCTAAGGTTGGTCTGATTACTGACGGACGTTTCTCGGGGGCTTCCCGCGGAATCAGTATCGGTCATATTTCTCCAGAAGCTGCTGAAGGCGGCCCGATCGCTTTTGTTGAGGATGGTGACATCATTGAACTCGACCTCAACAATCGTAAGATTGAACTGCTGGTTGACGAAGAAGTATTGGCGGTTCGCCGTACAGGCTGGAAAGAGTTTGAGCCTAAAGTTAAGACTGGTTACCTGGCTCGCTATTCCAAAATGGTTACCAACGCAAGTAACGGTGCAGTACTGAAGATTTAATTCGCATACCCTAGTTCTAATTGTCCCTAGCATACAAGAGCAGTCCACCTTAGATAATCTATGGTCGGACTGCTCTTTTTTATTGGACATAAGAAAAGATGCCCCACAATCCATTTCTGGTTTGTGAGGCATCTACATTGCCGTTCATTATATAAGACTAATAATATCAAGAATCAATTCGTTACTGTTGCTCCTGGTAATTCCACTTCTGAAAGTGAATCGTTAAGCGACAATGCTTCCTCTTGCTGTGGTTTACGTTTTCTTACTGACCTTTCATCATGAGGCAGTTGCTGATTCATCTTCTTGAGCAATTCTGAGACAGGCATCAAGATTAGCTTCGGTACAAGGACCTCACTCCGCTCCTTGAGCCTAGCACCACCATCTGGATGAATCACACTTAACAGGATCTTTAAGTAAAACTTGGTGGAGCGTGCGAATAAACCATCCGGCAAATCATGTACACTAAAGCCGAATTTCTCTGGCCCACGGTTTATCATACTAACCCCATAAAGTGCTTTGGCTTGCGCAAGATCCACATCCTTGGCAATGACTTCCGCCAGCATTGGCAACCCTTTCTCCATTCTGCGGATCATTCGAATCGCAAGTTGAGCAGAAGAACGAGAATGAATACCTAATTCGAATAATTGCTTGTTATCAATATGCAGCTCAATGATTTTATCGCCTTTTCTCAGCTGAGTTCCATCACCGAGTTGAACAGGCTCTCCCTGATATTTACGCATTCGATAATGCATGAATGGATCCGCCGGGTTAATCGTCTTAAGCTGGAACAATGCTTGAAATACTTGCTCCCAAGCCAACCAGAGTCCTACCAGTACTCGTTTACCAAAGGATAAACGCCGAATCGGTGATTTCTCCGCCATCTTGATCATGTCATCCACTCGAATGCTACGCAGTCCTCTTCTTTGGGCTTCCTGCAGCGTCAGTTCAAGGGCTACAAGCATATTCTCGGGTGCGTCCGGATCGGCACCCAGCGTTGTACCGCTATCATGCAGCAGCATTACTTCACCGGGATTCAATCGGGCAAGCATTTTTTCGGTGAGCCGCTGCGCACCAAGCTTCTCACGCCAATCGCCAAACATTACCGACCAAAGAACAATTTCAACTTGGCGACGCTTAGAAATATCGAACAAATTGACAATCCCCCAAGGTGGACGGTAATACGTACTACGCTCGCCTATTATGTTGTAGATAATATCGTTCGTGCGCTGAATCTGCCGACGAACGGTTGCGGGCCGCATGAGCCAGTTCGTCTTGTGAACATAATTATGAATTCCAATAAGATGTCCCTCTTCATGTATCCGCCTAATAAGCTCCGGATAACGTTCAGCGTTAGATCCTACTACAAAAAAGGTTGCTTTTGCATCATACTTCTTCAATAAATCCAGGAGTAACGGTGTAAATCGAGGGTCAGGTCCATCGTCAAAGGTCAACGCGAACTCATTCAGCCCAGTTCCTTTACGAAAGACACGGTAACCAAAAATGCGGCTAATCATACCCGGGATAAAAGCATAAAAAGATGAGATATAAAATAACCAGAGCAGCAAAGTCTGCATATGAATTCCTCGCTTTTCCAGAGTTGACTTTGGCTCGCCTTACGTCTGCAAGCAGAACCTGTGATACGGCCAAGTGAAATTAGACAAAAAATACGTTACCCCCTATTTTAACACATGTATCAAAGAAATAGACGTTTTTTAAGTAAAATCATGTACAATGTATTCAACCTGACCTATCAACAATTTAAAGAGGGAGTTGTTTATATCTATGCTGCCGTTATACAAAAAATATTGGCGCACGTTCTTCGACATTGGATTAATTGTCCTCACGGTCTATCTGGTTATGTTTGCCTTCAGTAAATTGTATCAGTTAGCTGCACCTGTATTCCTATCTTTTTTTGTATTTTTGCTTATTGAACCGCTTGCCCGTTTCTTGAACCGGCGGGGACTAGCCAAACCATTCGCTTCGGCAATCTCAGTGCTTCTGTTTCTAATCGTTCTTCTAGGTACGTTATTTGGTGCTGGGCTATTGGTCACGATCCAAGCGCTTCATTTTCAAGATAATCTTCCTAAGTATACATATGTGGTACAACAACATTTCGCGGAATTCACAACCTACCTTCAGCAAAAAATCAATAGCCTGCCGCCGGATATTACCGACAAAGTGAATGGATACTTTAAAGATGCCACGAATGTTCTTACTGGATGGCTTGTTGCTTTTCTAAAATACATGGTCGGTGTTCTTGGATCCTTTTCCTCTTTCATGGCCAATTTTGGGATTGCCATTATTTTAGCATTTTTTCTTAGTATGGAAATTAAAGACTGGCGCAAAATCGCCCATGACAAAATGCCAAAAACATTTAAAACCGCTTATGCCTTTTTGCAGGGTAATGTATTTAAAGCCATCGGCTCTTATTTAAAAGCTCAGCTTATTCTGATCAGCATTACCTTTGTTATCGTACTGGTTGGCTTATTCATACTAAGGACCGGTAACGAAATCACTATGGCGCTTATCTGTGCTGTATTTGATGTCTTGCCACTGCTTGGTGTAACAACGATTTTAGTTCCTTGGATTATTTATCTGTTCATTGTTGGCAATACCTCTTTAGCAATCGGTCTAATCGTACTTCTCGCGATTGTACTGATTGTAAGACAGCTACTGGAGCCTAAGATTACCGGGAATTCGATTGGCGTATCGTCCGCTTTTCTAATGCTGTCCTTCGTCATTCTGTCCACATCTGCTTTCGGTATGGCCGGTCTGATCCTGTCGCCGATTCTGCTTATTCTGATCAAAGAGCTTATCCAACAAGGATATCTTCAGAGCTGGATCTATTTGCCTCAAGAGGAGTTTATCGTTTCGCCCTTTGCCGCAAACGGCCCTTCATCTAAGGGCAAGGCTACTCCTGCTCCTGCTGCTCCTCCGGAGACTCAAGCTTCTGACGAATCCGATAACAAATCAAATATCTGACCGAACAGCTTAATGGCAAGATGCTGACTGTCCGGAGCGACATTCTCTACAGCAACTGATACAGCATATCTTGGGTGATCCACCGGACCGTAGCCGATAAACCATTGATTGTTGCGTGCTATACCCTTAACTTGGGTCTGTGCCGTCCCTGATTTACCTGCAACGGGCCAGTGTGTGCTTTGTAGACGGGTTCCGGTGCCTTCCGTCACTACTTTGCGCATCATGGACAGTAACTGGCGGGCTGTAGACTTAGAGATCCTACCTGCGGAGGATGGGGACAGATGACCCGGAAGCTCCTCCAGCTTCTGTCCATTTGCAAACGTGACTCGCTGCAGAATTCTTGGTGCTCTTACTTCCCCACCATGCAGTAGCGTTACGATTAGATTTGCTGCTTGTAAAGGTGTGACTTGCACATCTCGCTGTCCAATTGCAGTCTGTACCCTGGCTCCCTTGTCATCTGGAAGTAAGGTAGTGAAGATGGTCCCCTTTTGCTCGCCGGCTAGTGGTTTTAGAAGTGGGAACCCAAGCGTCTTCTCCGCTTGCCAGCTAATATCTCTTCCAAGTCCTAGCGCAAATGCTGTTGATTGAAGCTGAACACCGCTCAATCGCTCTGCCAGAGCAGCAAATACAGTATTACAGGACACGGCAAATCCTTGCGCCAGCGTAAGGGGGCCGTGTCCTTTTCCTGTCAGGCAAGACAATCCATATTTCTCATATTGCCCTGAACAATAAAAAAGCTCGTCAGCGGAGGTTACACCCGCTTCTAACGCTGCGGCGGCTGTAACGATTTTGAAGATCGATCCAGGAACGGCGGCCTGGAGCGCCCGATTATTCCACTCCCCCCCTTGAGGAGATATCTTCTCTGGGTTATAGAAGGGTAAAGATACCATGGCTTCGATATCTCCCGTCCCGCTGTCTAACACCACTATGGCTCCTTCCTTCATTCCGGATTTGAGCGCTAACGCCTCAATCTCCTCCTGAAGCTTCTTATCAATTGTTGTATATAAAGACAGTGGGAAATAAGGATTGCCCGGTGCTTTAACTTGGATGGGGCTGCCTGGAAGGCGATTGCCTCGCGCGTCCACTTGTACATAAGCTTCGGTGTGACCCACACCTTGAAGCAAAGGCTCTAACGTCTTTTCTAAACCATCCGTTCCTGTCATAGGTATTCTAAGACCCGTAGGAGAGGCTTTAGCTCCAGCATGCATGGTGGCTTCCGATAAATAGCCTAGCCATTGCCGACCTGAAGAATTCCCGTCATATCTGCGTGCAAAAGGAAGCACGCCTACTCCGTCAATCCCCAGTGCACTCACTTCTTCTGCCTGTGCCTGGGACAACGCGAGGGGTTCTTTTCCCACTGAAGATGGCCAAAGTAAAGGTTCTTTAAGCGAAGATCGCTTATTCAGCAGTTGTTCATAGCTGACACCCAGAATCTCCGCCAGTCGGTGCATGGGTTTCGCTTCTTCGTAAACAACCTTCGTCACAGGTTTCTTAGCCATCTCCTCCTGTGGAAAAAACGCCGCCGTCCAAATAGTTTCCCCGGCAAGGGGTTCATTCTTGCGGTCATACAGACGTCCCCGACCACTGTCCAGTACCGTCTCCCGTTCACTTTGAATTTCCGCCATCTTCGCAAGTGTATATTTTGTTCCAGGAACCGTCTGTTCCTTCATAATTAGTTGAACCCACGCCAGCCTAAGGATCAACACGGCTACAGCCGCAGATAAAATAAAAAGACCGCTGAATACACGCCGGTGTTTGTTATTACGCAATGTCTTCCCTCCTGACCAGACTCAACACTATTATGTCCCACCTACATCCATTAGAATCGCCATAAATTTGCCTTCACAACATCAGTAGCAAAATTTTTTTCCAAACAAAAACGCCTTCGTCGTCCTGTAAGAACGGAAAGCGTTTGTCCTTCTGTTTCATTTATCACCTCACCAGCAATGCGTTCGGACGCCAGGGACTTTATCGGACTAAAAATTACGATATCGCCCCTGATTATGATGATTAACGTCTCTCGAGTCCGCAACTCCCCCCATAAGCATCAAAATGCGCAAATAGCTGCATCTGAGTCCGTTACACATAAGCAATTGATTCGTAATGTTTATTTTCTGGTAGAGTCGTTGTATTTCGTGCAGCAGAATTTTTATAAATCATGCTGAATTGTAATTCGATTATATTTTGTACAACCAATAAATAAAAAATGCCCTTTAATAGCATATTTCCAGTAGTTTGATTGCACAAAGTGCAGTAGATGTTATTTTATGAGCGGAAATGGCGTCTTCTATTGTACATTCTGCAATGTAACGTAATGTTTGCCTTCAGATCAGCAGGTTCGTAGGGTCGTTTTTCGGGCTTATCTAGACTATCTTCAGATGCATCTGGATTATTTTATACTGGCTACATGCCGCTCAAAACAAAGAACCGCTTCTCCTAAAGGAATAAGCGGTTCTTTAATTTAGTATTCTGTTAAGCCTACTCTACACGCTGAACTTGGATAATTTCTCCTTTAACTGCAAGGATGCATCCTCCAGCTTCAAAGAAAGCTCTACCAAATGATCACTTACACTTTGTTGCTCTCCACTAAGTGAGGCAACCTCTTGAGATGCAGCTGATGATTCCTCAGCTATAGAGCTTACGTTGCTCATCGAATCGGATAGAACCTTTTGCGATTGGCTCAGGCTGTCCATCGACACAGTTACAGCATTCAGACGGGCGATAAAATGCTGCATCTGATCCTGCACAGAAACGAAGATATTGCTGGTGCTCTGCACGGAGGTCATTTGCTGATTAAAAAGCGGTGCAACTTCTGATAGAACCACAACTGTCTCGTTCATATCTCTCATTACGGTATCTGTTATTTCTGCCACAACAGCAATAGACTCTTTCGATTGATCAGCAAGCTGGCGTATTTCATCAGCTACCACCATGAATCCGCGTCCAGCCTCGCCTGCTCTTGCTGCTTCAATGGTGGCATTCAGAGACAAGATATTCGTCTGCTGAGTAATATTTTGCATCACATTAAGAACCTTCATAACGGAAGATGCCGTTTCTGTCAGCTCGTTAACCTTCATCACAAGCTGATTCGTCTTCAGGCCCGTCCTATTCGTCTCATTAAGTAATTCTTTCAATCTGTTGAAACCTTCCTCACTGAGTTCGCCGATGCTGTGTGCGGTATGATCCATCTCGTGAGTAGCTGAATTGACTAAATCCATCTGTACCGAAATTTGCCCCGTCAACGCATTGCCACGATCAGCTTCCAAGGCTAGACTGCCTGCACCACCCGCAATTTCTTCCGTGGCCGCGGCAATATCCATGGCTGCATCAGCTGTCTTACGTGATACACCGCTAAGCTCATCGGCGGTTTCCAGTACCTTCTGAGCAGTTTCATTCGTATGAATAACCAGCTCTGTTATCCGTTCCATCATCATGTTAAAAGAGCTGGATAACTGGCCGATTTCATCACGTGAGGTGATATTCGTACGCACTCCTAGATTCCCTTCGGCTCCCTCAGACATCAGATTCTTAAGTCTGGTCAACGGACGAGATACCATCCTTACCATCCAGTACCCAATCAGAATCGCGATAACTGCCGCTACAGCTACGATAAGATAGGTAGTGTTGAGAATACGCAGCGCGTCTTTCGTCAAGTTCTCAGCGGGTACAACACCAAGTAATCGCCATCCCGAGGTTTCTAGTGTCCCATAGACAGCTAATATGGATTTCCCCTTCTCATCCTTTGTTGGCAATGACCCTGCTGTATTCTGCAGCCCCCCCAGAAGCGTTCCTCCCAGATTCAAATATGTATCCGTCCCCACTTGCTGAGAAGAGGCAATCAATTCATCCTTATTCGTCAGCAATTGCATGTAGGAGCCTGTTCCAAGATCTACTTTGCGAAGCTGATTTTCTAATTCGCTAATTCTGATATCACTAATGACTATGTATCCCGAGCTTTTAGAATCACCGGCAATCGATTTAGCCAAATGGAAAACACCTGACGTATTTCCTTCCTGGCCCTGTAACTCACGTGGAATCCATACACTCTGCGGCTTCTCCACTAGCTGCTTAAACCATGAGGATTCTTTGAAACTCTCAATAAAAGCGTTATCTTTTGTACCCGCCGAAGAAATTGGAAAACCTTCATTCATCGGAATAAGGTATACGGCTTCCACACCGTTTGAAGCAGTGAGCCAATCATTTAGCTCCGCACTAATCTGATTAGACAGTACCTTACGTTCCTCATTACTTGTAGTGGGATTATTCCCTTGTTTGAGTGCATTTTGAATTTCATTGTCGTACAAGATTCTTCCTAGACCATCCTCATAACGTAACAATTCCACATCAAACTTCTCGGCGGTTTGAACGACTGTCTGTTGATTGGCTGACAGCGCATTCGTCTCGATCGTATGCTCTGCTACGGAATAGGAAGTGTAGCCAAGCGAGAGCACGAGCACCATCGTCGAAACAAAGAAGATGAGAAAAAGCCGCACCCCAATGGATTTGGATGGATGCAGCTGGAATGCCCTTTTTTCTTTTTTTACTTGTTCTTTCATCTAATCATTCACCACCATTGTTGTCTGTAATGCCTACTGGCTTATCATTTACAAGGTCATGAACATTTGTAACACCCGATCGGCAAGATACGGCAAATACTCATGACCGTACTCATAATAAACCATAAGTTCTTTGGGCGCTAGTACTTTGTTGTATGCGGCAAACTGTGTAGAAGGGGGACAAATCGTATCGGATAACCCTGTAACCCACAACACGTTACCCTGAATTCGCTCTGCGAGATTCTGAATATCGATGTAGCCCAGTCTATTAAAAATCTCTTCCTCACGTAAATGATGCGGATCAAAAAAGCGGAAATAGTAGTTAATTTCCTCATAAGCTGACGTAGTGATATCAAGCTCCCAAGCCCGTCTGTAATCCGAAAGAAACGGGTACACAGGAACAGCCATACTCACCCGCGGCTCTAATGCTGCACAAGCTACTGTAAGCGCTCCGCCTTGAGATAAACCAAAAGCACCTACACGTCCCGGATCAACTTCTTCCATAGCCATCAATATTCGAGCAGTCTGTGCTGTATCCAGAAACACATTACGATAGTAAAGATTGTCCGGATTAGGATCATCAATGCCGCGAATGATGTGTCCACGAATGGTTGTGCCTTTTACAGTTAGATTATCCTCGGAAAGTCCGCCCTGTCCCCGGCAATCCATTGCAAGAACGCTAATTCCATGGGCCGCATAAGTCACCTTCTCCATCCAATCCCCGCTGTCACAGGAATATCCGTGGAACATCACTACACCTGAACCTTTTTCTGACCCTCTTTTCTTCGGTCTTACATATTTACAATGGATTCTTGCTCCGCCAACGCCGGTAAAATAGAGATGAAAACATTCTGCCAGCTCGCTGACAAACTCCGCAGGCTCTAGTTCATACTCTAGTGACTGGGCGTCCAGATCACGCAAAGCCTGCTCCCAAAATGAATTGAAATCATCCGGCTTTGGGCTGCTTCCGTTATAATTTTTCAATTGTGACAATGTCATGTCGCTTCCCATATTAAGATCCTCCTTTAGGTTTTCCCTCTCGAAAATAATGGAAACGGAAAATCCTCTGAATCGGATTTTCCGTTCGTTTTTCTAATAACAAGACTCGATAATTGCACTTTCTGCAACTATTTACAACAAAATATATGTGTTGTTCATTTAATTGCACTCCATACAACTAAATTTGCTCACAGCAGGGATTACGAGGCAAATCGCCTGAGATAAGTGTACAATGTGCAGCTATTTACACTAAACATCACCAAACAGGTTAGTTTAAGTACACTCTGTGCAATCAGCTAGAGCGAAAACGAGCATAAAATTTATTTTTGCGGAAAACCATTGCAGAGAGTGCAATAGATTCTATTTTTCAGACGAAATCGAGAGTTTCTATTGCAAAGAATGCAATGAAAAGCCCAAATCAATGAATATAGAGCTCACAACGTGTAGAACCCAGCATCAAAACACAGCGCCAAGCATCTACCCAATTTCACTCTAACAAAAAGTTGTTCCCCAAAAGATTGCTCACCCTATTAGATCTTACCTAAACCCGCATCGTCTCCAACCTCTTCATGGGTGTCGATCACATAGTTGACGATTTCATCAACCGTTGTATAAGCAACGCCTACATAAGTATCAGCAGCGCCATAATAGATAGCGATATGACCGGTTTCTGCATCATGCAGAGTAGCACATGGGAAAAGAACGTTATTTACAAAACCTCTTTCCTCGTACCATTCTTCCGGTGTTAATACGAAGTTCTTTGAGCGATATTTCACCTTCGAAGGCTCATTAATATCCAAAATAACCGCGCCCATGCTATATACAAGACCGTTGCAGGTTCCAGTAACGCCATGGTAGAACATCAACCAGCCTTCTGTAGTTTCAATCGGTGCAGGTCCGCCGCCAATCTTGACACTTTGCCACCAGCCTTGACCACCTTTACTCATCACATGGCGGTGTTTACCCCAATATACAAAGTCAGGACTCTCACTAAGGAATACATCACCGAATGGTGTATGACCACTGTCACTTGGACGGGACAACATCACGAAGTTATTGTTGATTTTTCTTGGAAACAATACGCCGTTCCGGTTGAAGGGTAGGAATGGGTTTTCCAAGCTGATAAATGTTTTGAAATCTTGTGTTTTAGCTACACCGATTGCTGCACCGTAGAAATCAGTACACCAGATAATATAAAATGTATCTTCGACCTTAACTAGACGTGGATCGTAAGCATAACGCGGCTGATAAGGTTTACCTTCTTCATCTATAAATTGGATCGGCTCATCATCAATCTTCCAATCCAGACCGTCAACACTTTGTCCCATACGCAGATGTGGGCGAGTTGTGTTATCTTCTACACGAAATACTCCGATAAAGCTACCTTCATACGCAGCAACCGCACTATTAAAAATACGCGCCACACCTTTTGCAGGATTTCTCTTGATAACCGGGTTATCATTATGTCTCCAAATCGGATTCTCGTAGCCAGCAGGCTTATCCTGCCAAGGCATATTAGGGATGTTAATTGCACTAGCTCCTACCAATTTCACTTCACTCATTAGTATTCCCTCCAAATGTATGCAACCTATCGAGTTGCTATTTTATCTATTAAAGTTATTAAATCTACTAACTCACTTCACTGAACCTTGCGAAAATCCATTGTAGATATACTTTTGCAACGCGGTAAACACAACCAATGTCGGGATAATTGCGATCATAATCGCCGCACATATGACTTCCCACTGTGATCCATATGGACCTTTAAACTTAAAGAGTGCGGTGGAGATCGTTTGGAGATCTGTTTTCGGCATATAAAGGAAAGGAGTGTAAAAATCGTTATAAATATTTACGCCCTTCACAATAATTACTGTCACAATCGCCGGCTTCAGCAATGGCAAAATAATTCTCCAATAAATCGTCCAATAAGAAGCTCCGTCCAGCATCGCGGATTCATCCAGTGATTCGGAGATCGAATCCAAGAACTGCATAAAAATATATACAGCGATAATATCCGTACCGAGGTACATTACGATGGGTGCCCATCTGGTATTAAACAAGCCCAAGTGATTGATGATTTGGAAAGTCGCCACTTGCGTGGTAACACCCGGAATCAGGGTAGCAATCAAAAACATACTGATGAGGACTTTACTACCTTTAAATTTGAAGCGGGATAAAATATAAGCCATCATCGAACCCGTCAGCGTTGCACCCAGGATAGAGATCACAACGATAATGACCGTGTTTTTAAAACCAAGAAGCATTTTGCCATCAACAAAAGCCTTAGTGTAGTTAGAGAAATTCAGCCAATTCTCTGGCAGTGTTAACGGTCCGGTAGAAGCATATTCTGGCCCTGTCTTTAATGAGGCGAAGAATACAACTACGATTGGTATTAATGCTGCAAGTGCTCCCAAAATCAAGGTGAGATATTTGAATATACTAGCAGTGGTATATTTTACAGAATGCATAGTTTATTTCTCCTCCTTGATCAGAACGCGCTGCAAAATAGTAACTACTATAACGATACCCAGCAAAACTACGGCCATCGCTGATGCTAATCCAACTTTGCTATATTTGAACGCTACATCGACTGTCTGAATAACAAATGTGCTACTTCCGTTAGATCCGCCTGTCATGACGTATGGAATTTCAAATACACCAATGGCGCCACTAACCGCTAAGATCAAGTTCAATTGCAGAATACGCTTAATACTTGGCAAAATAATATGCATAAACTGATGCCATCTGTTTGCACCATCAATCTCAGCGGCTTCATAAATATCCGAACCGATCGAGGAGATAGCCCCAAGGAAGATCAGGAAGTTCATCCCCATGTATCTCCACAGTGACGCACCTGCAAGTGAGAAGTTAATCAAATTCGGATTGAGCAGCCACTTCTGTTGTAAACCACTAAGTCCGAGCAGGTTAAGAATCGTGTCTAGCGTTCCATCTGGTTTGAAAAAGAAAAGAAAGATAAAACCGATGGCTACACCATTTAGCAAGGTTGGGAAGAACAAAATCCCTTTGAACAAATTTTTCATACGAACACTAAAGCTCAGAATGGTCGCAAAATATAAAGCAAGCGCCATCTGAATAAAGGTGGTGAAGAAATAATACAAGCTGACCTTAAATACAGAAAAATACTCCGGTTTCGTAAAAATAGTCTTGTAGTTCTCCAGCCCAACGTATTCCATATTTTTACTTAGTCCATTCCAGCTGGTGAAGCTGTATCGAAACATACTGATGACTGGATAATAAGCAAACGTTAGTAGTAATACGATCGGCACTAATGAGAACAAGAATATGATGGCAATCCGTTGATTTTTGTAACTCAAATTCGAAAACTTGAACACCCGATACACCTCCAGAAAAAGCATCCTCATTTATTTATGACTCATTTAAATGTGAAGGGGGAAATGCCTGTTAGCAAATCCCCTCCCACATCCACTACCGCCTATAGCATTTAAAAGCTTATAGATGTTACTGAGCTATGACTTTCGCGCGAGCGGCCTTCCACTTGTCATTCAGGTCTTTCATGATGTCATCATAGGATTCTTTTCTGTTGCCAATTGCTGCTTCAATAATGCGTTTCTTGAAGTCTGGCTGCCAAGCACCGATTTCAGCTTGCTTGTCAATTTCATCAGACCAGCCTTCTTCGCCGGCTTTAGCAGCTGCAAGTGTATCAAAGGTTACTTCAGTGCCTTCATATTGTTTCAGAATTTCTGGAAGCTCAGCACCGATAGCTGGGCTCATACCGCCACCTTCAGTCGTTGGATAGCCAGATTCGTTAATGAACCAATCCACCCAAGCTCTAGCAGCTTCTTTGTTTTTACTATGAACGCTGACACCCAGATTGTAGTCACCCGCTAGTGGTACAAGCACTTTATCTGCATTCGTAGGGAATGGCATAAAGCCAACGTCATCAGGGTTAGTAGCAAGGCCTTTAATTTGACCAATCGCCCAAGATCCAAGAACCATCGTGCCGATTTTTCCGTTTGCCAGATCCGCTTTGGAAGATTCCCAATCTGTTGTCGTTGGGTCTTCTTCAATCAAACCTTTTTGCGCTGCATCATATAGAATTTTGTACAGCTCATAGTGAGGTTGACCTGGAACATAGTTGTCATCACTAGCAACTTGACCAATGTTCACATAATCACGGTTACCAGCTACTGTAGCCAGATCCGCTTCCCATTGGGTCAATGTCCAACCTGCTGCATAGTTTGTGTACAACGGTACAGCTTTTGTTTTGTCTTTAACAGATTGCAGAGCAGTTAAGAATTGTTCAGGCGTTCTTGGAACCTGTGTAATCCCGGCATCTTTAAAGACTTGTTTGTTGTAAATAATGCCGTTAAAGTTGATGGTCATTGGAATTCCGTAAGCCATTCCGTCTACTGCACGCTCTTCCACACCTGTATATTGTTTTTGCATATCTTCGAGCGTACCTAGTGGTTCGAAGAAATCGGGAATATCTTTAATAGCTATGCTTGTAGGTAACAAAAGAACGTCGCCATAGTCACTAGTGCTCATGCGAATTTTAATTTGATCTTCGTAAGTAGCAAGCGCTTCAAAGTTTACCTTTACATCAGGATACTTCTCATTGAACTTAGCCGCATACTCTTTGAATACGGTATCAACAATATCCGTTCTTTGCGTAATAACCGTGATATCCCCTTTAATATCCTTGGTTGCTGCATCATCAGCCGGAGCTGCCGTCGCCTCTGTGGATGTCCCCTTATTCCCTGTGTTCTTTGCACCCTCATTGTTGGAGTTGTTGTTTGAGGAACAACCGCTAAACAATCCCGCAACAAGTGTCAGTGCCATTAAGCTCACTATTGTTTTGCCTTTTTTCATGCTTTTACGACCCCTCTCTTCGTTTCGAATCTAATTTTTAGTAAATAACAAAATAATAACTTTTATCATCACGAATAGTTGGGATGAGTATTTATCAATTCCACAATTATTGAATTACTCATGAAAACAAGTGATGATATCGCTTACATACTCATTATAAATCTATTTTTAACGCAAAACGATGGTTTGAATTGCTTTTTCTGGTCTTGTATTTGTTATTTTTGTTTTTGTTATTTATATTATGTTATATAATTTATCGAAAATAACCACAAAAAAAGAGAGCTTATCGCCCTCTTAAATAATAGCTTCCTATATAAGTCTAAAACTCTCGTTCCATTTTCGATATTTTACAGCCGCTTTTATAATCCTTAGGTGTCATACCACACATTTTCTTGAACAATTTATTAAAATAAACAGGATCACTATAACCTACCTTATCGGCAATTTCATAATTTTTCAGGTCAGGATGCTCCATCAGCAATTCTTTCGCCTTAGTAATACGAATCCGAATTAGATAATCGGTAATGGTAAGTCCCGTCTTTATTTTGAACAAACGGCTGAGGTAGCTCGCATTCATACCGACGGTCTCCGCCAAGCGCTCGAGTTCGAAGTTCTGATCATACTCCCTCTCCAGTATGCTCTTAGTCTGTTCAACTACGTAATGCTCTCCACCGTCTGCCGCTTGAGAGAACATCTCCTCCTGTTCTTTGACATTCTTTTTCTTCGCACCCTCTACTCTCTTGAGCAGTTCATATAGCTGAGTCTTATCAATCGGTTTTAATAAATAATCCATCACCCCATGACGGATTGCTCGACGGGCATATTCAAATTCACTAAACCCGCTAAGGACAGCAATAGGCATATCCTCCATCTGTCCTCTAACCTGTTCAATTAGCTTAAAACCATCCATTCTAGGCATTTTTATATCTGTAATAAGCAGATCCATATCCTCTCGGGATAACTTTTCAATATGCTCCCAAGCTTCCAACCCGTTTCCGTAGGATCCAATTACATGTACGTCTAATTCCATCCTGGATGTGATTTTTTCAAGCCCTCTGCGAATGACTTCCTCGTCGTCCGCAATCATAATATTTATCATTTGAGTACTTCCCTCCAGTTGTATCGGCCAGTTATTATGATTGCGCTATCATCACGAATAGTATTCTCCCCAAGTATTACGTCAATGTAGGATTGCGCTCATTTATAGTCTTGTCTTTACTATAACGAAAGTTATTCAAATTTCCCAGCCGCAACTATAAATTGTCCTTGAAATCATCTTCAAAAAAGTATATAACTAAATTAAGTTGTTATTATAAACTAACAAATTAATAATAACTATATAACAAAATTAAGTTTTTCTAATTTTTCTCTTTTCTATTTTCAATGTAAGGTGGGGATTCTCGATGCGATTTAACAACGAATACATTGCAGGTGTAACCTGGGGTTTCTCGGGTACTCGTGGTTCATGGAAAACAGAAGAAGCAGAACGTTCGATGGAACTCATGTCTTCAGTTACTGGAGCGAACTGGACAGCTATTGCTCTTAGTGCGCTTCAAGCTACCGCTCATTCAACGGAAATTCCCTATTGGGAAACTCCAACCGTTAGTGATGAAGAAGTGAAATCGGCCATCAGTAAAGCGAAATCATTACAGTTAAAGGTATGCCTGAAGCCGATTGTTAATTGCGCTGACGGAACTTGGCGTGCTCACATTAACTTTTTCGATAAGGATGTTCCTTGCGAGCCTAAATGGTCTGAGTGGTTCAGCTCATATACCAAATTCATTCTGCACTATGCCTCCATCGCTGAGGAAACAGGCTGTGAGATGTTATGTATCGGCTGTGAGCTTGTACAAACGGATAGGCGGGAAACTGAATGGCGCACACTTATTGCTGAGGTTCGGAAGGTTTACTCAGGAATTCTTACTTACAATTGCGATAAGTATCAGGAGGACAACGTAACCTGGTGGGATGCGCTCGATGTGATTTCTTCAAGTGGGTATTATCCAGCTAACGACTGGGAAGCTCAGCTAGACCGCATTGAGAATGTAGTGCGATCACAGAATAAGCCTTTCTTTTTCATGGAAGCCGGTTGCCCAAGCCGGAGCGGAAGCGCCGCGATTCCTAATGACTGGACCTTAAAGGGTGAACCGAACCAAGAGGAACAAAGCAAGTTCTATCGGGCAATGTTTCAAGGCTGTGAGCGCAGAGATTGGGTTCAGGGCTTTATGCTCTGGGACTGGCCTACTCAACTTTATCCCATTCATGAAGCTGCTAAGAATGATGATTATTGTATGTATGGCAAGCAAGCCGCAGGGATTATCAACGAATATTTCACCTCAAAAATCAATAAGTAATGTGAGGAGTGACTAATAACCAATGATTAATTCACCAGAATTATGGATTACTCAGCTTGAAGATGAGCTGCAGGGTAATATCCTCAGTTTTTGGATGAAACAAACGAAGGACAAAATTAATGGGGGATTTGTTGGCGAGATTGACAATCAGCTGAACACTAGTCCTGACGCGGAGAAAAGCCTTGTGCTTAACGCCCGTATTCTATGGTCCTTTGCGAGCGCTTACCGGATTTACGGCAAGACAGAATATCTGGCTATGGCAGAACGTGCCTATGCCTATCTGATGGATCACTTCATCGATAAAGAGTATGGCGGATTATACTGGATGGTCGATGCTGAAGGCAAACCTGCTCAGGAGAAAAAACAGATCTACGGCCAAGCTTTTGCTATCTACGCATTGGCTGAGTACTACCATGCGACCGAACGATCTGAGGTATTGGATGATGCGATTCATTTGTTCCAGCTTGTAGAGAAATACGGCTATGATTCTATTTATAAAGGTTATGTTGAAGCTTTATCCCGGGAATGGCAAATCACGGATAACCTAAGTCTTAGCAGTAAGGATATGAATGAGAAAAAATCTATGAATACGCATCTGCATGTGTTAGAGGCTTATACCGGACTTTTTCGAGTATGGAAGTCAAAGGAACTAGAGAGCAAGCTGGCTGAGCTAATCGAAACAATGCTGGATCATATCATTGATAAGGAAGGGAAGCATTTTCATCTTTTCTTAGATGAAGCATGGACTGTGAAATCAGATATTATCTCCTACGGACATGATATCGAAGGTAGCTGGTTACTTGTGGAAGCAGCAGAAACCCTTGGACATGAAGAACTACTGCATCGTGTACATACAGTAGCCATCTCCATGGCAGAGGCTGTTCTTGCGGAAGGCATAGATAACGACGGCGGAATATGGAATGAAGCAGACCCGAACGGATTACTGAGCAAAGAGAAAGATTGGTGGCCGCAAGCCGAGGCGGTTGTAGGATTCTATAATGCTTATCAGCTGACCGGTGACAGCAAATTTAACGAGGCTGCCCAAGCCTCCTGGACTTTTATTGATAAATATATGGTAGATCACCAGTTAGGCGAATGGTACTGGAGTGTAGATGAGAATTACCAGCCTTTAGCTCATGCTCCAAAGGTTAGTGCCTGGAAATGTCCTTATCATAACAGCAGAGCCTGCTTCGAAATGATCGCACGACTGAAATCAACTATAAAGGAGACTGTATAATGTCATTATTTCAAGAACGCAAACAACAATTAACAGATCGTTATGAAACACTGATCACCCGTAAAAATGAAAAGCTTCCTTATGGAAACGGTATTTATGACCGCTATGCTTATCCACTGCTTACCGCTGAGCATGCTCCCCTAATCTGGCGTTACGACTTCAACCCAGACACCAACCCTTTCTTCGCGGAAAGAATCGGTGTAAACGGTGTATTCAACCCTGGTGCGATTGAACTGAACGGCAAGTTCTATCTCGTAGCCCGCGTTGAAGGTAATGATCGCAAATCTTTTTTTGCTGTAGCTGAAAGTGACAATGGGGTGGATGGCTTCCGCTTCTGGGATCACCCAGTCGTGCTGCCTGAGACAGAAGTTCCGGATATCAACGTCTACGACATGCGCCTCGTAAGCCATGAAGATGGCTGGATCTACGGTCTCTTTTGTACAGAACGCAAAGATCCAAACGCCCCACACGGCGATCTTTCCAGCGCAGTAGCACAATGTGGTATTGTTCGCACAAAGGATTTAAAGACCTGGGAACGTCTTGCTGATCTTAAGACAGGTTCTGCTCAGCAGCGTAATGTGGTGCTTCACCCTGAATTCGCAGATGGAAAATATGCCTTCTACACCCGCCCACAGGATGGTTTTATTGATGCAGGCTCCGGTGGCGGTATTGGCTGGGGACTCTCGGATACCATTGAGGATGCCGAGATTACGAGCGAGACTATCATGGATGAACGCCACTACCATACCATCAAGGAAGTAAAGAATGGTCAAGGTCCTGCACCTATCAAAACTGCAAAAGGCTGGCTGCATATTGCTCATGGTGTACGCAATACTGCTGCTGGGCTTAGATACGTGCTCTATGCCTTTTTATCTGATTTGGAGGAGCCAAACAAAGTCACGCATTCACCAGGCGGTCATTTCATCGCACCAGACGGTGAAGAACGTGTCGGCGATGTCTCTAACGTCGTGTTCTGTAATGGTGTGATTGCACGCGATAACGGTGAGATCTACATTTACTACGCTTCCTCCGACACTCGCATCCATGTAGCTACAACTACCGTTGACCAGATGTTAGATTACGTGCTGAACACTCCTGAGGATCCGCTTCGCTCTTATGCTTGTGTACAGCAACGTATCGCTCTCATTGATCGTAATTTAGCACTGTAGGGTTTGGCTTTTAAACTTATACAGAAAAAAAAGCGTCCTCAGTTAAAGTTTCTACTGAGAACGCTTTTTTCTTCTTACTAGACACGGGCAGGTGTACCTTGATGGAAATACATCTTCCATTCTCCATTCCTACACTTCCATATTGAACTGCGCAGTGTATGTTGCTTCTTGTCTTCGTTATAGATTCGATAGGTTACTAACGCTATATCCTCAGACAACAGATGTAGCTCAAAATGACTCAGTGTCATTCGAACAACTCCTAGTCCTTCTTCAGGAATACCATCACTTTTATACCACATTCCACCCGAACTACCAATTTCAAAAAAATCGTCGGCGAGCAGCTTTGATATTTCTTCAGGAGAAGAACGAATTTCTGGCTTTAATAATTTTTCTTCTAGCTCGCGTAAATAGACCCCTAGCCTAGCCTCTCTCGTCATTCCCGATCACCTTCGATCTCACTTTGTTCCATACAAAGCCCGGTATTCATCCTCCAGCATAGACATCAAAATCAAGTCATGAAATTCTCCATCAACATAAAGAGCATCCCGCTCCACACCATCGCGTTTGAAACCGAGCTTCTCATAGACATGAATGGCTCTTGGATTAAATGGATACACACCAAGATGGATGCGATGCAGCTTCAAGCTTTCAAAGCCATATTGCAGCATTTGAGTCATAGCCTCAGTACCGTAACCTTTCCCTCTATGTTCATGGCTACGAATCCCAATTCGAATGTTTGCGCTGCGGTTATCCGGATCTATTTCATTCAGCACCACTTCTCCGATAAGCTCATCCGTTTCCTTGACGATAATCATAAGATCCACACGATCCTCAGCTGGAACACTAATTTTTCGAATCCAGTCCGCAGTTTGCTCGCGAGAGATTTCTCCTTGCGACCCCGTTAGACGTCCCATCTCCTCATCAAGTAAAAAGCTATAATAAGCCTCCAGATCGGTTGCTTCTACACCACGCAGAATAATATGCTCGCCATCTATCTTTGGCATTGTAATCGCTTCAGTCATGGCATTTCCCCCTAAACTACCTTCACCATTATATATTTGTAAAACTAATTTCTAGTCTCGCGGTTTATCCACAGAATCACGATGCACTATGTCTGCTGCGATCAGGATCTTCTCCAGTGGTGCAGAGGGATGCCCAATCCGGCTTAGCAGCTTCTCCACTGCCGCCCGGCCCATCGCCTCTTTAGGGACATGTACAGTAGTTAGCGGCGGAACACCTCTTGAGGCATCCTCAATATTATCAAAGCCCGTAACCGAGATATCCCCTGGAATATTAAGACCTTCTGCCTTCAGGATATCACTGACCGAGAGTGCTGTTTTGTCATTGGCGCAGACCAAGGCGGTTGGGAGTGTCTTCGCTTTTTTCCGCTTCATCACCCAATTTTTAAAATCCTCTTGGAATACATCTTCCTCCACCCCTTCCAAAAAGAGATTCGAGTCGTCTTCCAAAGGAAGTCTTATCCCACTCTCCTCCAGCGCACTCCGAAAGCCAATCCACCGGTCACGGAAGCTGCGTGAGAATCCAATATTCCCGATAAAATGCATTTGGGTATGGCCTGTCCCCATCAAATGATTAGTCAACCGAGCCATCGAATCCACATTGTTCGCGAATACAGTATCACTTGGAATTAATGGATCTTCATGGTCAATCAACACCATCGGCAGACCGATGCGATGTACCTCAAGCAGTAAAGAAGTTGAGATTTCACCCACTCCTACCAAACCAAGAATCCCGCTTGGATTCAAGATATTAACAAAATTATCTGCACGGTTCTCAGAGATGATCACCATTCCTAGTCCTTCTTGATCCAGAGCAAGAGCAATACCGTCCACAATCTTTCCCCAATACAAGGAATCCTGAGTCTGTGAGCGGATATTCGGCATTAATACAAGCACAGATTGCTTATTCCGATCACTCCCCGCCACCGGAGGAGTTCGTTTAATACCTTGGACAAAAGCGTTCTTTTGCGTAAAATAGCCTAACTGCGAAGCCGCTTGAATAACTCGTTCTCTGGTCATCTCATTAACGCCAGCTTTACCCGATAGTGACTTAGAGACAACAAATTTAGATACACCGAGATGATCGGCTATTTTTTGCATGGTGACCTTTTTAGCCATATTAAACCCTCCAGATTTACTTGAAATTTATGTACTTATATATTTAAGGCTGTGAAGCCACCTGTGTTTCCGCTCGCGCTTCCTTCCATTTAGCATTCAGTTCATCAAAAGCCTTCTGTAAATCAGGTGCAGCAAGCAACTCCTGAATATAATCACCGGACCAAAAGGATAGCTTGGCACGATTTGCGATATCAATGAATGCATCACTCTGAACTGTGGCATCAAGCAGCTTCGGTTTGTAAGATAAAAACTCTTGATACTGCGGCATAAAAGGGTTTAAGCTGCCGTCAGCAGGGAGGAATCCCCAATCATCTTTATAGGAAGTCTCCTTCACAAAAAAGTTCAGCCAAGCCATTGCAAGCTCTTTATTCTTGCTATATTTACTTACCCCCATGAACCAGTCTGAATTGATCGGCGCATAATGAGAGTCACTATTATCATATGGAAATGGGAAGAATCCAATATCCTCTGGCGAAGCTCCTACATCAAGGACTTGTCTGATCGTCCAATTCCCAAGTAAATACATACCTGCTTTACCCTTGGCGAGCTTAGTCTTCGATATTTCCCAATTATTCGAGAATAGTTCATCTTCAACATAACCTTTAGCAATCAAGGTTCTAGCAATGGAAATGGATTCTCCCCACTCATTGTCAAGCTGCCATGGATGATCCTCATTCACCATATTATTAAGATACTCAGGGTTACCTGCCATATAATTAACTAGAGTATCCCATTCGCGCAGTGGCCATATCGCTCCATAATTCATATAAAACGGGATAATACCTGCCTTTTTCAACTTAGCGCAGGCTTCGTAGAATTCATCCAATGTCCGTGGAACAGAAGTGATTCCTGCCTTTTCGAAGGCTCTTTTGTTATAAACTATCCCTACCGTGGTAGTTCCCGTCGATACCCCATATCGTTTGCCCTCATAAACTGAAAAAGAAGGGAACCGTTCACCAGCAGTTATTACTTCATCCAATGGCTCGAAAAAATAATCCAGTTCCTTCGCAGGAAGATTCACCGGAAGCAGCAGTACATCACCAGCATCCTTAGTGGACAGCCGTACCAGAATATCCGTTGCATAGTTGGACAGACCTTCAAATTCGACATTCGCCCCGGGGTATTTTAGCTTGAATTGATCTGCGTATCCTTGAAAAGTTCCGTTCTCAATCAGATCTATTCGATTGGTCATCATGACTATAGTGCCGGATAAGTCAGACTTCACTTCGTTTCCAACTGGAGGTGCTGGTGATTCCGTCTGCTTGGTGTTGTCCTCACAGCCACTAATCGATAACAAAATGAGAAGCAGCAGTATGGTACGCGTAGTCCAGTGTAATCTCATCCCCATCAACGGACAGCCCCCTCTTTTTTCAGTCAGGTAATCTAATCAATTCCGGTTCCAGCAACGGTAGCGACAAAATAACATCCGTCCCTTGTCCGAGCTCACTATATACCTCAATTCCATATGCTGCTCCATAATGAAGGCGCACACGCTGCTGTATATTTTTCATACCAATGCCCCCATTGATACTTTTCTTAGGAGGACTTTCTTTTTGCAGCCCTTCGTTCAATTTCTCCAAAGTGAGCTTATCCATTCCACAGCCATCGTCCTTAATATGAAACAGCAGCATTTGCTCAGTAATCTCGCAACGAATGCTTAGATGCATTTGCGGTTTGTTATCATCTAAGCCATGATAGGCTGCATTCTCTATGATCGGCTGGAAGACCAGCTTGATAATAGAGTAATTATCTAAAGCATTCGGCACGTCGATCTCCAGCACGAAACGATTAGGGTAGCGACAATTCAGCAGCTCAACATAATTGCGCACATATCCAAGCTCTTGCTGCATAGTCGTTTTACCGCTCAAATCACTTGTACTATACCGTAGCAGTTTACCTAAAATAGAGATCATATCCGCAGCTTCAATATCATCATTAAGCTCAGCGGTCATCCGGATCGACTCCAGCGTATTATAGATAAAATGAGGATTAATTTGACTCTGCAGAGCGTGAAGTTCCGCTTCCTTCTTCTGTTCTTCAATTCGGTAGATATCCTGAATTAACTGTCTGATTCGAGCCAACATTCGATTAAACTGATGCCCGAGCAGACTAATCTCGTCACGCCGTCTAACCCTAAACATCACATCTAGATCGCCGCCCTGAACCTTTTTCATCAGGAGAATCATCTGCGATAGTGATTTTGTTAGTGCAAAGGATAGAATAATGGAGATAATTAACGCCAGCACAATGATACTTAATGTAGCAGCGAGAGTTGCATTACGGGTCACCTTCACATCCCGCATCAGCACATCCACAGGAATGGAGATAATGGCCTTCCAATTGGTCTTGTTAGAGCTTGAGTAGATATTCAGAAATTCTTTTCCGTTGACTGTATCATAGAAACTTCCGGATATCCCATCGACCCTTTTGAATCGCTCTGAATCAGATACATCTGTGGCAAGAAGCTTTTTATTGCTGTCGTACACGACCATCCCATTTCCATCAACAATCAGAGATTGGCCATGTGTTACTTTATCCAACTCTTTAACTCGATTCTCCAGATTGCTAATATTCGCTTCTACCGCGATCAGCCCAATCGGATTTAACAATCCATCCACGATTTTGCGAACAACAGTAAAAGCATATCGAGTACTCTGCAAATTACTCGTAAACGATTGGGTACCAAACAAGAGTGCTTCTCCGCTGGAATCCTTCGTCTGCTGACTCCAGTACGTATAGCTTTGATCAAGGTCAAGCCGCACTCCACCATCCTTGGCAGAATAATAACCATTCCCATGAGCATCAAAAATATAAACCGTGTTCGCGCCTCGCTTAATATTGTTAATAAATGAAATATTACCTTCTATTCCCCGCTGAATGGATAGCAACAGATCAAAATCTCCAGGCGACAATGAGGCACTGCCTCCCTTCCCACCCATGATCTCTTTCTGCTCATAGTAGCGGTTTGAACGAATTAAATTTTGTTTAATATCGTTCACATAGGCTGGCATAGATGAAATTCGCTTCATATCTTCGATGTAATCATCTACTCCATCCATCATTTGATCGATTAGCTTCTCAGAATAAGCAATAGTGTTGCCCTGAATAGAAGCTGAATAACTCTTATAAGTAAACACACTAATAAAGGTTAGCGGAAGCGTAATAATGATTAAAAAGACGAGGAGCAGCTTGCGTTCCATGCTCATGTCCCCGATAGCGGACCACCAGCCAAAGATGCGTTTACCTTTCATAGGGTCCTTCTCCTTAAACCTTTTTACTAACTTGTTATTATCAATTACCTAACAAAATTATTATACGGGGAAGTTCTACTTTATACAATAACAAAACCGCTTCCTCATAGCGAAGAAGCGGTTTTGTTAGGAAGACCATATAATGATTAATAAGGGATCCTATTACTTTATAGTGAATAATGACAGCTTGTCCTTCAACTGTCCTGAAGCACTTTCCAGCTTGCCTGATAGTGAAACGAGTTGATCACTAACACTTTGCTGTTCGTTACTGAGTGAAGCCACTTCTTCGGAAGTCGCTGAAGATTGCTCAGCTACAGCACTTACGTTACCCATCGCTTCTGACAACACAACCTGTGAATGATTTAAGCTGCTGATCGCTGTTGTCACCGATTCCAGACTAGTAATGAACTCATCCATCTGTCCCTTTACGGATACAAAGATATCACTCGTACTCTTCACTGAGCTTATTTGCTCTTTGAAGAGAGGGGCCACTTCAGATAATACAGCTTCCGTTTCGTTCATTTCCATTATGATCTTGTCGGTAATTCCGGCTACTAGGGCGATAGACTGCTTTGATTGGTCGGCAAGCTGTCGCACTTCACCTGCTACCACCATAAAGCCCTTACCAGCTTCACCTGCACGTGCAGCTTCTATCGTCGCATTTAATGACAAAATATTCGTCTGCTGTGTGATACTCTTCATCACGTCCAGCACCTTAATTACTGAGAATACCGTTTCTTTCAAATGATTAACACGCTCTACAAGCGCACTTGTCTTTTCCCCAGTACGGCTAGTCTGATCCAATAAATCCGTTAATTGTTTAGCACCTTGCGCACTGGCTTCTCCTACCCCACGAGCAGCCTCGTCCATCTCAGAGTTGGCACTGATCACAGTCTGCATTTGTGTAGCTATCACATCTGTAAGCTCATTCCCACGTTCGGCTTCAAGTGCCAGGCTGCCTGCTCCTCCGGCGATTTCTTCCGTCGCGGCTGCGATCTCCTTCGCTGAGATAGCTGTCTTGCGCGATGCTTCTCCAAGCTCCCCAGCGGTCTCCAGCACATCTCGAGCGGTTTCTGTTGTTTGCGATACAAGCTCAGTAATACGCTCCATCATCAAGTTAAAGGATGCTGACAGTTGCCCAATTTCATCCTTAGACACATATTCTGTGCGTACACTTAAGTCTCCACCTGCACCTTGAACCATAAGATTCTTCAAACGTGCCAGTGGGCGAGCAATCATACGAACCATCCAAATTCCGATGAATATCGCCAGCAGAGCCGCACCCGCAGCTGCAATAAAAGTTGTCAACAGAATCGGACGTGCTTCCTTCACAAGCTCGTCTGTAGGAACTACACCGGTGAGCTTCCAATCCGCACGCATCATCGGATTAAACACCGCCAGAATTGGTTTGCCGTTAGAATCTTTGACATCTAGACTAGTGTTATTCTTCTTGCTCTCTTTGATAAAAGTAAACTCCGACGGCTTTCCTTCATCCTTCTGATCGGTAGAAGCCACCACTGTTCCATCAGGAGTCACCAATTGAATACGGGAGCCGTCTCCAAGCTTCACGCTTGCGAAAGCTTCTTCCAACAGTGTATTTTTCATTACAATCATGATTATGTAACTATCATTTGATCCCAGATTTTTAAGAGATCTCACCATAGCGATATCCTTTTCTGCATTTCCTTGAACGGAAGTGGAGAACCAAATATTTTTGGCACCGCCTTTGTCACCGTCTGAATAATATGGATTATATTCTTTGGTGCTGGCTAGAACCGTCTTATACCATTCTTGCTCTCTTAATCCATCAAGATTAATGCCACCACTACCACTTGTAACAATATCTTGATCAGGTGACTCTGGAATCAAAGAAACACTGATAATATTAGAATCTGTTGTAGTCTGACTGGATAATTTCTTACTAATGGAGCTTGTAGCTTCAAACTTTTCATAAGACGTTTTTGCATTCACCAAAGTCCTAAGATCCGTTTGCGTTTGTGCATCAAAATAAAGCTGCAATGCCAGGTTCTCATACTGTTTCAAGGTAATATCCAGCTTCTCCGCAGTCTGAATAATAGTCTGACGATAAGCTTCGGATACGTTATTCTTTATCGTTGTTTTTGCCTTTGAATATGATATTAGCCCAAGTGACATCACTACGATTACAGTGGAGCATAGGAAGATTAGAAATAACTTCACTCCGACGGATTTAATAGGATTCACTCTCTTGATTTGGCTTCCCCAACCCAACACCATATTCTTAGCATCTAGCTTTGATGTCTTACCTGTGCTTGCTTCATTGCTCTGTACTTTTACGGATTTCTTATTATTTTTCTTCATCTCTAACCTTCTCTCTTTATGCTTTTCACTAATACTATCTTGATCAGGATCCCCATCATGATTATCTACCCGCTAATATTAGAGGACATATGAAAGCGCTAACTATATTATATATCGGTATATTAGGTCTTTTTTCTTAGCTTTAATACACTTTTTTTATAACTTTTAACCTATGTATTTTGAGGCAAAAAAACTTCGTTCGTTCTGCCCTCCTTCTTGGATTTATTTGTTAGTTACTAATATATATAACTTATTGTTAGCTTTGTCAAAAGAAAAACAGGGATGCTCTTCTAACAAAGAACATCCCTGTATCCTATTAAGATTTTCTCTTACGCATCATATCAAAGTATGCTACTGGTTGATCTACCTTCATACGAACACGTTGCAGAGGATGACGGGCTACATCAAGCGGGTTGCCTGCTTCATCCCATATTTCCGCTACAGTCTGCTTAAAGAACGTATCATTCGGTCCGAAGAATTCAACTTCCTGACCAGGCTTGAAGTGATTGCGTTGCTGAATTAGTGCCATTCCACTCTCAGCATCGTATTCTAGCACAAGTCCGGCAAAATCATAAGGAGCTGCTTTTTCTTCCGGTTCATAGATATGATCTTCATGATCCGGAGTATCATAGAAGAACCCTGTGTTAAGCGGGCGATTCGCCGCTTTGTTTAGCTCGTCCAGCCACTCTTGCTTCAACTCGTACCCTTCCGGATCAGCCATGTAAGCATCAATGGCTTTACGATAAGCATTAACGACAGTAGCTACATAGTGAATCGACTTCATCCGTCCTTCGATCTTGAAGCTGTCGATACCGACTTCAATGAGTTCAGGGATACTTTCCAACATGCACAAATCCTTAGATCCCATGGAAAAGGGATTATCCCCTTGCTGATGCAGTGGAATCTGAGTTACACCCGGAAGTAAAGGTGCCGGAGATTGCACTTCAGCTTGATCTTCTTCAGACACCCAAGTGCCTTCAGGACGCGTATCCTCGAACAGATCATATTTCCAGCGGCAAGACTGGCAGCAGCCTCCGCGATTGGAGTCACGGTCTGTAAAGTGATTGGATAATACGCAGCGACCTGAGTATGAGGAGCACATCGCACCATGGATAAAGCTCTCAATTTCAATGTCGACATGCTTCTTAATCTCGGCGATCTCTTCCAGGCTTGTCTCACGCCCGAGTACTACACGTGGTAGACCCTCTTCTTTCCAGAAGGATACAGCTTGCCAGTTTAGTGTAGATTGTTGAGTACTCAAATGCACCTCTAATCCAGGTACTAAACGGCGCGCTGTATCTACAATGACTGGGTCAGCTACTATAATGGCAGCAATACCGACTTCATATAGGTTACGCAGATATTCTTCAATCCCTGCGACATCTTCATTGTGAGCATAAATGTTCGTTGCAACAAATACCTTAGCGCCATACTTCTTCGCGAATTCAACACCTTCACGCATTTCCTCAAAGCTGAAATTGTCTGCCCCTGAACGCAAACCGTATTTCTGCCCTCCGATATAAACAGCATCCGCACCATAATGTACTGCGAATTTTAATTTTTCCAAATTACCGGCCGGAGCTAGGAGCTCCGGTTTGTCCAGACGGTAACGTTTGCCCTTGAATTGCGGCTTTGTCATGGTTCCCATTCCTGTTCTCCCCTCCATCGCCCCACAAAGTGATGTCTACACCTAGTCTTTGCGGGGAACTAAGAACTGTCTTAAATTAAACTTAATATACTTGCTCTTTATAGAAAAATCCGAAGCTTAGCTCCCGTTCTGGATCCTGCAACGTTCTGATTGCTTCCATCCAATCCTCTTGGAAAGAATAGCCTTCTGGATCAGCTGCATAGAGATCAATAGCTTTACGATAGGTCTTAACAACCGCCACATTATAAGCTGTTGATTTCAACAATCCTTCAATCTTAAAACTCTGTACGCCTGCAGCCATAAGGATATGAAGATCCTCCAAAATACATATATCATCCGAACTCATAATATGTGTACCGTTCACGTCTTCATAGATCGGGAACTTTTGGTCATCTCGCTCTGCCTCAATCAAGAATAGACCACGTTCCTTGCCAAGACTGCCCCCTTCAATTGGACGTCCTTGATGTGACATATAGCTTTCTACAAGCTTACGCTTGGAATGATATATATTGGTCATGCCGTGAACCTGAACCTGTGCTTCTACCTCTAAAAGCGGAACCATTTCCGTCATTTCATCCATATTCAGCTCACGGGCAAGAACAACGCGAGTAGCCCCTTTACGCCCCCAATAATTCGCGGTTGCGTAATTGGTAGAGGTCATTTCTGCATTCCAATGCAGATTCATCCCCGGCGCTTCCTTTTTCACTGTAGTCAACACAGCAGGATCACCAAATTCAACACCATCAACACCAAGTTCACCTATAGCCTTCACATAGGCAGGAAGCTCTTCAAGAAGAAGGTTGGACATGAGCCCACCTAGTCCAGCATATACCTTGCAGCCACGCGCATGTGCCATTTCTACGACAGCAGCTGTATCCTCCAGAGAAAAATGTCCGGCAAGACGCATGCCGAAACGATCATCCCCAATGAGCAACGCGTCGGCTCCGGCATCCAGCAAAGCAGCAGCTTCCTCTAAGGATGCTGCTGTCGCCAATAATTCCGGTTTGTTAGTCATGTTGTACCTCCTACTTGTACAGTTGTTTCAACCGCACCACTCTTCATTTTAATATTTTATTTCGATTCTTGCTTACTTTTTTCGATATTGGCTAAATGTTCCTTGTAAGTCTTAGCAAACAAATGGCCCTGTGTACCATCTTTCTTTGTCACATAGAAGTAGTATTCAGATGCCTCAGGTTCAAGTGCCGCCTGAATAGAAGCCAGCCCTGGATTACTAATAGGTCCCGGAGGAAGCCCAATATTTCTATAGGTGTTATAAGGACTGTCAACTTCCAAATCTTTATATAACAGTCTTTCCTTCTGTTTGTCGAGCAAATATTGAACCGTAGCATCAATCTCCAGCTTTTGCTCCTTCTTTAAGCGGTTATAAATCACGCCAGCGACTAGCGGTCGTTCACTATCTACCACGACTTCACGCTCAACTAACGAGGCCACCGTCAACAGTTCATGCAGCGTCATTCCACGTGCTTCAAGCTTCTGCTTCCAGTTCGGGATCGTATCCAGTTTCTTCTGGAACTGATCCAATAACGCTTCTACAACTTCCTGCGGTGTACTGTCCTTAGCTAGTTCATACGTTTCTGGGAACAAGTATCCTTCAAGACGATGGCGAAGATTCTTATCCTGTGGGATACCTAGAAGATCAACTCCCTTTAAGCCCGCACCGGTATCCATTATTTCGAGAAAAATAGCAGCCTCCTGATTCCACGCTTCAGCAAGCTTCTTGGCAATCTGCTCAGCAGTATATCCTTCGGGAATTGTAAAAGTTATGGTCTCTTTCTTAACAACATCACCAGCATTTAACCTCTCGATGAGCTCGTCATAGGTATCGCCTGGACTAGCAACATAAGTACCAGCCTTGAAGCTAGAACCTTCTTTGGTCCATTTTAAATATCCCTTAAAAAAAAGACTGTTGCGAATAATGCCATTTTGTTCGAGCAGGTCGGCTATTTCCGCACTGCCCATGCCCTTCTCTATCGTAAATGTTACGGCAGGTCCTGCAGGCTTTACCGGCTGCATCCCGTTCCAAATGTACCAAGCGCCTCCGCCTCCTGCTGCTACCAGCAAAAGAATAACGATAAGCACAGTACGGATTGCGGATTTCAAGTCAGGTTCCTCACTTTCCGACTATAAAGTATAAAAGTGTATTACTTAAAATTCAATACATATCTCAAGAAATGCTCTACATAAGGAGGTCACTGTAAGAGTTATAGGGAAATACTCCTTACATTTCATCAACTCAAGGCATGATCTCGGTTATTCCTTAAAATTATAGGGAGTAATTCCTTATAATATCAAAACACCAACCAATCCCTCTTACTTATGAGGACAATTCCCTATAAGTAAGAGGGATTGATGATCGTACCTGAATCACAGGAATTAATAAGTTGAATTCTCCAAAAAGAACATCACATATACCAAGCAAAAAGAGCGCGGAATTCTCCGCCCTCTTCCGTACTCGTCATAAATGTAACGTACATGTTTAAGACTTACTCTGCGTCATCCACTGGGAAAGTCATTTCATCATATAATTCTGAGATATCTTCCCATTCTTCATCGTCAACGATGTTCTCTAATTCCGGAAGTCCGTTAGGAGAGACAACGATACGCAGGATTTCATAATCCACGTCTTTACCAGCGCCTTGCAGCACAGCATAGCCGCGACCACCGACTTCGAATTCGGCAATAATATCGTAAATGGAAGACTTGCCCTGCTCATCTTCCAGTTCTACTGTTTCTCCGTAGGCTTCTTTAAGTCGAGAAGTCCATACCGCTTGGTCAGCGGATCGATCAGTCATTCTCAGATCCTCCGTCCAACTCGTCAACCAGTGTGTTGAAAGTCTCTTCGACAATCGCCCACTCCTCGTCATTATCGATCATGAACAATTGAAGATCGTCGCCTTCTTCCACATAACGGAACGCATAAACCTCATCGGTTTCCTCGTCCTCGGAATCAAGCGGAACCACCATCATGTACTTAGCGTCCGAGCCATCAACCTCAAACTTCATAATGACCTCGAATTCCTCTTCATTACCTTCCTCATCGGGAATATAGATAATTTCCGGTTCTTCCTCTTGGCCAATCTGTTCGTTTGTCATTTCCTCGCACCCCTCACCTTTTACTGTTAGCATCCAAAAAATTTTGCAAAATCAGGGCTGCAGCCATTTTGTCCACAATCCCTTTGCGTTTCTTCCGGCTGACGTCCCCTTCAATCAGCACCCGCTCTGCGGATACCGTCGTCAGACGCTCATCCCAAAGGTGTACGGGCATTGCAAATTGCTCCCGCAGCTTGTCAGCGAACTCTATGCAGATTTCGCCCCGGGGTCCTACTGAGCCGTTCATATTCTTCGGTAGACCAACTACAATCTCTCCAATTTCGTGCTCCGTAACAAGTTCACGAATACGTTCGAACTCATTACCAGTACCGCGGCGCTCAATCGTTTCAAGAGCTTGTGCCGTCCATCCAAAAACATCGCTTGTGGCTACACCGATTCTACGGTCGCCGTAATCCAGTCCTAACTTCTTCTTCATCTGGGATTATCCACCTTGTGATTGACGAGGTAGAATCTAACCAGCTCTTCAATCAGCTCATCACGTTCTTTTCTCCGGACCAAACTTCTCGCGTTGTTATGACGCGGAATGTAAGCTGGGTCTCCGGAAAGTAGATACCCTACGATCTGATTGATCGGATGATACTCTTTCTCCACCAGTGCATCGTATACAGCGAGCAATATTTCCTGGGGAGATGCTTCCTTTTCGTCGCCCTTCACATTGAATTTGACCGTTTTGTCCATGGAGTCCATTTGTGACACCTTCCTTCTGCAAAATCACCCTATCAGGGCGGCTTCGCAAAGTTGCTACTGTGCAGCTCACTTGCTTCCTTTATCATAACATATTCATAGCCCAACGAGGAAATCCTACGCGTGGAATAACGCTTTTTTTGGTATTTCCTCTACAAAAATAATGATATTTTTGGCTTTTAAGCTATTGTCAAGCACAACTTTTCATGAAAATCTAACCACCTGTTAATAAAGAGTAGCGGTACTGATGTCAACCTCTCAGTACCGCTATGTTTTTTCGTAATACGTTTAAATTAAGAAATAGTTTCGTAATTTTAATTTATGCTAGGGAAGCTATTAATTCTTCTGCTTTAGCCAGTGCCTCACTAAGCTTGGAAGCGTCTTTACCGCCAGCTTGTGCCATATCTGGACGTCCGCCACCGCCGCCGCCGCATACTGCTGCAACTTCTTTAACGATCTTACCAGCGTGGAAGCCCTTTTTCACCAGATCCTGTGGTACAGCTACAACAAAGTTCACCTTGTCGTCCATGGCAGCACCCAGAACAAGAACAGCATCCGGAAGCTTGGATTTCAATTCATCTGCAGTGGAACGCAATGCATCCATATTTCCTGCTTGTACGGCAACAGCAAGAAGCTGCGTACCTGCGCCAACCGTTTTCACACTGCTCGTTAGTTCAGCAGCAAATGTTGCGCTCAGCTTAGATTGCAAGGATTCATTCTCACGCGAAAGCTCACGGACTTGGTTATGCAGTGCTTCAATCCGTTTTGGAACATCATTCAAAGAAGACTTCAGTAGACCCGCAGATTGCTTGAGCAGATCCAGTTGACTCTCAGTGAACTGATAAGCGTAACGTCCAGTCACTGCTTCGATACGGCGCACTCCAGAACCAATACCACTTTCGCTAAGCAGCTTGAAAATTCCAATTTGAGATGTGTTGGATACATGGCATCCGCCACAAAGCTCAAGGCTGTAATCGCCGACTTGAACGACACGCACGATATTGCCATACTTTTCGCCAAATAGTGCCATAGCACCCATAGCCTTAGCTTCATCAATCGGCTTGTTCTCAATGACTACATCAAGACCACGCCAAATTTGTGCGTTCACGCGATGCTCGATGTCGCTTAGTTCTTCCGGTGTAATCGCTCCGAAATGGGAGAAGTCAAACCGTAAACGTGCGCCTTCCACTAACGATCCTGCTTGGTTAACATGGCCGCCGAGAACCTCTTTGAGCGCTTTATGCAGTAGATGGGTAGCTGTATGGTTCTTCACGATATCTTCACGCTGTGCACGATCTACTTCAGCACGAACCGATTCGCCTACTTTCAATTCTCCAGCTTCCACAGTTACCAAATGTACATGTTGACCGTGTGGAGCTTTGAACAATCCTTTTACCTTAGCTGTAACCGAACCGCCAGTAAGCACACCCGTGTCACTCACCTGTCCACCACTTTCAGCGTAGAACGGTGTTGCCTCAAGAATCACTTGGCACTCTACGCCTTCGCCAGCAGTGTCCACCAATTCGTCACCCACAACAATAGCCATAATCTTCGACTCTGTTACCGAGTCATTATATCCAACAAATTCACTTTTAACCGTCAGATCCGCCAATGCGCCACCCTGAATCTTCATGCTTCCACCGTCATGACGTGCTGCTCTTGCACGGTCACGCTGTTCTTGCATAGCGGCATCGAAACCTTCACGGTCTACAGTTAATCCTTGCTCTGCTGCGAAATCTTCAGTCAAGTCAAACGGGAACCCGTAAGTGTCATAAAGCTTAAATGCATCGGCTCCAGCAATGGTGCTGAGGCCATCCGCTTTTGCTTTAGTACTGATCTCGCCCAAAATAGCCAATCCGTCAGACAATGTCTCGTGGAAACGTTCTTCTTCTGTACGGATAATCTTTGCGATATATTCACGATTCTCGACAACGGATGGATAATACACACCCATAATCTCGCCAACAGTTTCCGTTAATTCATGCAGGAATGGACGATCCAGACCCAAGGTTTTTCCGTAACGAACGGCACGGCGTAGCAATCGACGGATAATATAACCACGACCTTCATTAGAAGGAAGTACTCCGTCACCTACGGCAAAAGTAACCGTACGCACATGGTCAGCTATAACTTTAAGCGCGATATCCTGCTCAACATTATCTTTATAAGTTACACCAGCAAGCTCAGCAGTTTTTTGAATAATCGGTTGGAACAAATCGGTATCGAAGTTGGAATCTACATCTTGCAGAATGGAAGCAAAACGCTCTAATCCAGCACCGGTATCAATGTTTTTGTTCGGAAGCGGCGTATAGCTGCCATCCTTGTTATGGTTGAACTGTGAGAACACTAGGTTCCATACTTCAAGCCAGCGTTCGTTTTCTCCGCCTGGATACATTTCTGGATCGCTCATGTCGCTGCCGTAAGCTTCGCCGCGGTCATAAAAGATTTCCGAACAAGGACCACAAGGGCCTTCGCCGATATCCCAGAAGTTCTCATCTCCCAGCTTAATGATGCGTTCTGCTGGCAAGCCCACTTTTTCATTCCACAGCTTGAATGCTTCTTCATCCTCAGCATACACAGTTACGGAGATACGTTCTGGATCGAAGCCGATCCACTCCTTGCCAGTCAAGAATTCCCAAGCCCATGTGATAGCTTCCTCTTTGAAATAATCGCCGATAGAGAAGTTACCCAACATTTCGAAGAACGTATGGTGACGACGTGTCTTCCCTACATTCTCGATATCATTGGTACGAATACATTTCTGCGAGTTGGTCAGGCGCGGATTCTCAGGAATCTCACGACCATCGAAGTAAGCTTTCAGCGGTGCCATACCTGCGTTAATCCACAGCAGCGATGGATCGTTATGCGGTACGAGGGATGCACTAGGTTCAATCTTGTGACCTTTACTTTCAAAAAACTTAAGCCATTTGGAACGAATTTCACTTGCTTTCATTATTTACAGCTCCCGTCTCATCATTAATTCGGCGAATGCGCCGGATTACACAAATTTCCTGAAAAATAAAAAACAAAAAAACGCCCCTGAATAATTCAGGGACGATTAATATCGCGGTACCACCCTGGTTATCGCCTTAACCCGATTCACGGGAAAGTTAAAGGGCGATCGCCTTGTCGCGGCTGATAACGGGTGCCCCCGGTGAGATTTGTGATCCCACACTCCGAAATTAGCTTTCCACCGGCCTGTCTTCAAGGTTCTCACAGCCATTACGAAACGCTTTCGTAAAGGAACCTGTTCTCTGATCAAGCCATCCTCCGGCGTACTTCATTTTCATCAACGTTTTATCCGATTTACATTTTAACATTTCAAGTATAGCCAGTGCCCCTTCATCTGTCAATCTGAGGAGGAGTTATGGATAACGTGAGAATATATGATTTTTGTAATGGTGAACTCGAACACTTAAAGAATATAGTAAATCTCAGATATCATTTGGGAAATTATGTATTATAGATGATGTTCTAGAATACGCAATGCTCGGGTAAAACCTAAGGAGGATTACAAATCATACTGCGCAATAAAGTAACTGAGGAGCTATCGATTGTTAAAGTTAAGCCTACATCAATACGCTATATCGTCAGTCTCATTTTTATTCATATTCTCTTCACACTAACGGTTAACCTTGTCCTTTTTGCAAATGGAACTTTAAGCGTTATTGCCAAAAGCACAAACGGATGGATCAACGAAACGTTAGCTGCAAATCTGTTCGGCCTTGTGTTAGAAGTGGTTATTTTCTTATGTATAATAGCTAAATTATCACCTAGTGATATTGGGTTAAGAAAAAATAAATTATTAGCAGGACTTATCGGTACTTTACTATTTTGGCTTGCTATAAACATTGTTGATTTAGGTATGACATTACTGACTCACTCAAGTTTAACATTCAATAATGATATCTTTACGAATTCGAACGTCGTCTTCGGTGGATTTCTGGGTCAGATTTTCGGAAATGCTTTACTGGAAGAAGTTTTGTTTCGGGGCTTTCTGCTAGTTCAAATTTATCTTTTATTAAATAAAGTCAAAAAAGTCAAAAACAATACTTCACGGATTGTTTATGCAATGCTTATCTCACAATCGATCTTTGCCGCTATACATATCCCAAATCGGATCTATTCAGGATTAGTCGGAATGGATTTTGTTTATGATTTTATCGTTCTAGTAATCCTAGGGGTCATATTCTCATTACTCTATGTTTTAACCAAGAATCTATTTTTCGTGATTGGCGTCCATTCCTTAATGAATGTTCAGATTATGTTTTGGAATAGTAGTTTCACTTATACAGCAACTTTAATCTGTGTATTGTTACTGACTTGTCTTTTAATTTGTTTCAAAAGAAAGAAATTCCGAGCGCAGAAATCGATGGATTTGAGTCTTCACTAGCAAATCCCTCCCCCTATACTTCGGAAGCAGTCGATAACCAAAACGTAGGGCAGCGACTCTCAAGTAAATATGAGAATCGCTGCCCTGTGCTTTATTAGAGCTACGTTTCCGTCAGCAGGCGTAGGTAGTGTATCCTATCAACAAACAATTCTAAATCAGCTTGTGTGCAAACCACTTTTTGCCCTTGAAGCGCCACAGAAAAATGCCCCCGCGAACGGCCCACTCGCAGTTCATTGCCAACCAGACACCCATGACACCGTAGCCTAGTACGATCCCAAGGATGTATCCAAAAATCACCCGAAACAGCCACATCGTCAGCATCGAGGTAATTGAGGTGAAGCGGGAATCTCCCGCTGCCCGCAGCGCGGACGGCAAAATAAAGCTGACGGCCCACAGCGGAACTTGGGCAATGGAATTCACCAGCAGCACTACAAACAGATCGTCAATGATCTCGGGAGGTGGGGAAAAGATCGATACCAGCGGGTGGAATAGCGGCATCAGAATCAAGGCGATCAACGCCAAAGAGCCAGACCCGATCCAGAGGAAGGACTTGATGAACTTTCTGGCTTCAGAGACATTCCCCCGCCCGATACATTGGCCGACCACCGTTACAATAGTTAGCGACAGCGCGCTGGCTGGAATTTGAAACACCAGAGCCAGCGAGCCGGCAATCGCATTCGTCGCAATGGCATAAGTGCCTAGGCTGACAATAAACACCTGAGTGAGCAGCTTACCCCCGTTGAAGAACATCTGCTCCGCCGCGAACGGCACGCCGATGAACATGATTCTCCTCAGCATGGTCAGAGGGATTCTGAATAGGTCACGAAAACGCACCCGCAGGGCCGTATCCACCTTGAACAGATACACCAGGGCACAAACCATACCTGCATACCGCGCGATATTAATCGCAAGCGTCATCCCCAGCACACCCATTTGCAACAGGTTAATGAAGACCACGTTCAGGATAACATACAGCAGGTTCATGATGAGCGACAGCATCAAAGAAGCTCGTGTCTTGCCCACTCCTCGCAGAGCTCCGCATACCGCCTGAACCACCGCGATGCCCAGATATGAGATGCTGCTGCCGATCATGTAGATGCGGGCATTGTCCAGCACTTCGGGTGAGGCGGTTCCGAACAAAAGGTTCAACATAGGAGTATGGAAGCCCATCAGCAGCAGACCGATTCCCAAAGCGATCAGCGATACCGAGGCGACCGAAGCCGCCGTAGCCTGGGACACCATCCGGTTGTTTCCGCTCCCTTTATACTGCGCGACTACCACTGTCCCCCCGGTTGCAACCGCCACGAACACATTGATCAGAAAAATATTCAGCGAATCCACCATATTCACTGCACTGACCGCCGCCATCCCGGACGAGCTGATCATTGCGGTATTTACCAGATTAAGTCCAATAATGAAGGCCTGGTCAATCAGAATTGGAATAAATAAAGCTATAATTTGCCGATAATCCATCCCCTCCCCAGAAAGATATTTCTCTAGCAATCTTTTCTTCTGAAGACTAGCCCGAAGCTGCATAACATATCACATTCTTTTCTGTAAAATGGAAAAAACTCTTCATCCGAAGAGCTTTTCAACAAATTATACCCATTGTACCGTAGGCTTTACATTCAGTTTACCATCATTCGTTCATCAAAAGTATTGGCAAAAGTCTTTAATCGGATTGTGTTATGCTTGATGATTATGATCGATCTTTGCATTTACGCAAGAAAAATGCCTGACGGCTTCCTTGGTGGTAGAGTTACAAGCTGCGTACATCCATAATCCCATTTTTCGCATACATTCGGCTCGTATACGTTACTGTCGGCACATTGTATTTGGTTTTTCGCATACATTCGGCTCGTTTACGTTACTGTCGGCACATTGTATTTGGTTTTTCGCATACATTCGGCTCGTTTAGGTTACCATCAGCACATTGTATTCGGTTTTCCGCATACATTGGGCTTGCTTACTTTACCATCAGCACATTGTGTTCAGTTTTTCGCATATATTCGGCTCGTTCACGTTACTGGCGGCACATTGTATTTGGTTTTTCGCATACATTCGGCTCGTTTACGTTACCGTCGGCACATTGTATTCGGTTTTTCGCATACATTCGGCTCGTTTACGTTACCGTCGGCACATTGTATTCGGTTTTTCGCATACATTTGGCTCGTTTACGTTACTGGCGGCACAATATATTCGATTTTTCGCATACATTCGGCTCGTTTACTTTACTGGCGGCACATTGTATTTGGTTTTTCGCATACATTTGGCTCGATTACGATATCGTCGGCACATTGTGTTCAGTTTTTCGCATACATTTGGCTCGTTTACGTTACCGTCGGCACATTGTATTCAGTTTTTCGCATACATCTGGCTCGATTACGTTACTGGCGGCACATTGTATTCGGTTTTTCGCATACATTCGGCTCGTTCACGTTACTGGCGGCACATTGTATTTGGTTTTTCGCATACATTGGGCTCGATTACATTACCGTCGGCACAGTGTATTCAGTTTTTCGCATACATTCGGCTCGATTACATTACCGTCGGCACAGTGTATTCAGTTTTTCGCATACATTCGGCTCGTTTACGTTACCGTCGGCACATTGTGTTCAGTTTTTCGCATACATTCGGCTCGATTACGTTACCGTCGGCACAGTGTGTTCAGTTTTTCGCATACATTTGTTCGTAAGCTCGACTAAAACATGCATTTCGAAGGCTATAAGGTCCGCTCGGCCCGTTATACATCCCAAAGAGGCTTGAACTTAATTAAAAACAGTGCTCCCATGGCCACCAGTTGAATATAGGCCCATCCCATAAATTCGTTTCACATTTCTCCGCAATTTCGAAATTTTATAGTTTCTATTCCATAAAAAAACCGCGCTAGGCGCGGATTTTTAAAGAAGCTATTAAGCCTTATATTATTTCACACTCTCCGCAATCGCCTTATAAGCCGCTAAATCTGTATACACTTCCACTTTAAGCGGATTCCGTTTATGTTTAATAATTTTATAGAAGTGATAAACAAATACAGCAATGTTAGCAGCCAAGGATAATGCGCTCACTACCCAAAGTGCAGTTTCGCTATGTGAGGATTGAACAGCGAACTTCGACTCACCAACAAACGCCGGGAAAGACATCGTAAACATCATCCAAATCGCCAAGGTTTGAGCGCGATGCTGCAGCCATGCTCCTTTTTTGAAGAAGAACGCTGGAATAGTACAAGAGATCAACAATGCTGCGCCTGCATAGAAGGCATGGTCAGAAACTGCGTTATATACATAAGCAAAGTTCCAAATATCATAGGCGATAATCCAGAACCAAAGCTGGTCAGGCCACAACATATCCTTACTCTTGTCTTTACTGATAACAATACCCATCCAACCCGAAATCGTAATAATGTTCAGAATACCTGCGATCCCGTTCATGATGTTCCAAGGACCACCTACCATCATTACGCCATCGACCATACCCTGCAAACTGTACACTTGGAAATCACGGATAACAGCTTCAAGGATGTTAACTGCAAGGATAATCGCCGGGAACATTAAGATATATTTATTTTTGTCCCAACCTTTAACATAGCGGATCGCCATGAACCCTAAACATCCTGCCAAAGCAGAATATACCTTAACCCAGTGAAACCAAGTTCCAGTACTAGAGCCTTCACCCGCCGTATTCGGCCAAACCGCTATGGTAAGCACAATAGGTACAGCTATAAATAGAATGATTGAGAACCACTTGCTCTTTCGAGCTATCTCGTTGAAAATCATTAATCCTGCAAGTACCACTAACCACATTAGAGCAGAGTACCAGGGAATCGATTCGAATAAAAACATAATGAATTCCTCCTTCATATTTTGTATATAAGCTATGACTTGAGTCCAATATATCCCATCCTCCTTCGAACGATCAAACCACCCAAAACGTTGATTTATCAAGGTTTTCATAGTCTCATTTTGAGTTAAGTTTACACATCAATAGTACTGGAATTTATCAAAGGACCTATCCTAAGCAGGGAATTCAATTGGAAACTATGTCTATAGAACTACACACTGTAAATCTAACTTGAAAGTAAAATATCCCCACAAAGCGGAGTTTTGCTTTGATGCTTACTCCAGATACTTTGCGGGGTGGCCCAAATAGATTCTTTCTGCAATGTAAAAAAACCTTGTCGACAAATTTCTTTGTGGACAAGGCTACTGCTAACACAATTTAAAAAAATCGTTCAACCAGGTATTTCGAATATACAATACAGTTCTCCAGTGTAGGAAAATTCATAATTTCTCCAGCATAATAGATTTTATCTCTTCCCTGCATCTGATCAAGCCGTTCATAAAACCCTTCCCGGATCGCATTAGAATCCACATGGGGGAACTGCTTCCAGCGCTTCATCATATACAGACGGATATTCTCGCCGCCAAGCTCGCGAAGTTTATTTTCTACTTTTTCCCGCATTTCTAGATCTGTCATTTCATCATTCTCCGCTACATAAACCGTAACTAAATCTGTTGTTCCCATATCTGCCCACCTGTAATACCATGCCATCATATGTCCTTTACGTTCAGGGTTCATATTGCGGGGGATATATCCTGATAACTCCGGTAGCCCCTTCACTCTGTAAGCATATACCCGAAACCGTTCATAGATAATGCGCTCGAATAATGCTCTGTCTTCCGAAGATAAGTGAACCCTATCGCTCAGATGCTCTAAGGAAGCTGTATAAATCACTTTGTCAAAATAAAAGATATCCTGGCTTGTTTCCACCCGAACTTGACCGTTCACCTCTTGCTCCATATGTAGCACTTCACAAGTCAGACGCAGATCTTCTACTTGGTCGGCCATTCTTCTAATGAGTTCTGTGACTCCCTTAGGCCAGGTTATCATGTGAGTGATTTCAATAAAGGATAATAAATTATCATAAGTAAGAAATTTCAACACATAAGCGGCTGGCACATCTTGAATACTTCCAAAACCAAAAGTATTGAAGTAATGCATATACACCTGCCCAATAACAGTCAGATCGTTCTCTGCACACCACTCTGAGAATGGCTGGCATAAATCTGAGGGTAAGTTCAGAAAACCAGGTTCTTTCAGTGACTTATAACGCTTCAAAATATCGGGCAACCTTTTGAATTCTTGGGTAAATGCCTGAATTTGGTCCATAGGAATCTGAGAAGTCTTCCGCCCGTTATTATCAAAAAATCCCCGTTCCAATAGCGGTCCTTTATCCATAAGATCAAACTCTTTCATAAGTTCTATCGTATGTTTATAAGTTGGCAAACCGATTAGCGTCCCCATTTCATAAGTTTTCCCTTTGTATTCAATGGAGTGACACTTTCCGCCTACTCGGTCTGACTTCTCAAGGAGAGTAATATGGGTATATCCTTTTTTCGCTAATTGGTAGGCAGCAGTAATCCCGGAAATCCCTGCACCGATGATCCCTATCCTGTCTTCATGCTTCATCTTAGTCATCATCCGTTATCTCCTTGTAAATAACCATAATGGCAAGGTCTCACGCTGGCCTGTATACTCAAGTGCGACATCTGATGGTATTTTACCTTGATTAGGTCCGTCTGTGATCACCCTGCTGAAGTTATAGATCCTCAAGTATTCATGTAAGCGCTTTTCTAAAATCTCAAAGGAATCTATCGAAGCATCCAACCAAGCCTGCTGGTAAAATTCTTTCGTCAACACCGCTACGAATTGCTGTAATGGCTGAAATACTTCTGTCTGATCTGCAGTTATAGCTACTTGATTTATGTTGTTCTTATGTAAAAAATCGCTGTATTTATGTTTTCCTCTATCCCAGTTTGTAGTAAATTCACGACTTTTGTTCGTTACCAAATTGTCGATTTGGAATTCTAAGGTCTTCATCAATGGGATGACCTTCAGATCCATAAAATCGATAAAATGAATGGCAGACTTCCTATTATAAAGCTTAACTAAGCCTAATCTGGAATAGGCATCGTAGACCACATATTGATACACCTTCCCTACCCTTGGGAACACGCCCATATAACTAATACTTTGTTGGCACATATACCCGGGGTGAGCATTTCCAGGATTTTTCATCTTATAGTCGAGAGATTTCGGTTTCTCTTTACACCCTTTGGTGTTAACTGCTTGTGCACCTTCTTTCTTCTTTGCTTTGACTTCTTTGGCATAAGCCTCACGTTCTATCCTCGTACTAAGTCCATTACGACGCAGCACATTGTAAATACCTGACTCCCCTATGTTCACACCCTCATCCTGCAGTTCATAAAAAATTCGCTTGGGTCCATCTTCAGGAAATTTGGCAACGTATTTTAAGATCAGCCTCTCTGTTCGCTTATCCACTTTATTAGGCATTACCGGTTTTCGTTCCTTCTCAGCCAGTCCATCCATGCCCAGTTGTTGGTAAGCTTTATACCACTGATAATAGATCGTCCGGGATATGCCAAACGCCTTACAGGTTTCGCTCACATTGTTGCTGATCGTCCCTTGCATGAGGATATGATATTTGTTGTTCGCATTCATCTATTACACCCCCTACTCTCTTTATTATTTTATACATAGTTGAGGTTTAATACAGTGCTATTCTATATTTCTTTAAGTTCATTTCATGACTTATGTAAGAAGATCTATATTAAAAAAGAGAGACAGCTCAAGGCTTCTCCCCATTCCGAACAAAATGTGTGATATATTCACCTCCAGAAATCTCCAAACAGTTCAGACGTTGACCATATGCGCATCCACCGTCCACACCGATCTTATCTCCCTGCGGACTAAACCAGATTTCTTCCGAATCATGTAGATCCATCGTCGAGGTATGTCCAAAAATAACCGTTTTATTAGTGCTAACTACCGGATTCGTATAAAATGGTTCTCTGATCCAGATAAAATCATACGGCTCTTGCTGCTTCCAATCCTCTATTAAGGGGTTAATGCCTGCATGCACAAAAATATGCTCTTCGGTCTCGTGATATAGCGGCAATGAACTTAGAAAATCCAAATGATGTTTGTATTTCTGTCTAAGTTCTTCTTTCAGCCACATATAATCGTCCCAGCCAAAATCCGCTTTAAAAAAGCTCGAATCTGCCTCACAGTAGCTCATCAATGTATACAAACCGCCGTTGCTAAGCCAATGCGTATCCAGTTTATCATCTTCGCCGGTGAGCGCATCATAGGCCATTTTATCATGATTGCCTTTTAGAACAATAGCGCCACACTCCCGCTTCAGAGCCATGACCTGATCCACAATCCCTTTACTATTGAGACCTCTATCCACATAATCCCCCATCAGGATGAGCTTGTCCTCGGATGGACGATAGTTTACTTTTTTTAACAATGCGTTGAATTCGGAATAGCTTCCGTGAATGTCACTAATCGCTAATATTCTGATTATAATTCCTCCTTGCTCTGGGTGCTGCAAGCTAAAACGCCTTCGGCGTCCTTTAAAGGACGGTGAGCGTATATGCGAGAATTATAAGGATAAAGTATATCGTGAAACTTATACTTTCTTATAATTAAAAAAAGACGTTCCGGCTAAAGGCTCCGAAATATCTTTTGGTTATGTTCACTATACAGAATCCAAAACGAGCGGATCTTCATCGGATGCATTAAAAAGCTGACGGCTTCTGACCTCATGCACCGCTTCTTGAAAACGATCACACAGAAAAATCAACTGGTCGATCTCTTTCTTGCCTACCTTTTCCATAACTTCGCTTAGAATACCGGAATAAGTAGCCATCTGCGAATCATAAATCTGTTCTCCTTCGTTCGTTAGAGCAATATATACAACTCGCCGATCAGTATCGGACGTTGTTCGCACCACGTACCCTTTTTCCTCCAAGCTGTTTACCATTTGCGTCGCAGTAGGTCTGCTGATTTGGAGCAGGTCGCTTAATCTGGAAATCATTACTCCCCGTTGCTCTTCACCGTCTGAAGGTTTCTTTCGTTTCATCAAATTGTTAATGACATACATCATCACAAATTCTCTATACGAAACACTTTCCTTAAAAGAGGGACGAGCGGTCAAACGTTTAATGTTCTCAAAGGCTATGATTAGCTTTTGCTCTTGACTATTTTGAGTATCCATAGGGCACCTCCAATTTAACTCAATCTAATTAGATTACCTACCTATTTCCAAAAAATCAAGTCCAAATCACATTCTCATTAGATTAAAATTAAATAATTAAACAGTTGTGCTAAATGATGAATTTGTGTATTATACATAAATGATAGTTTGGCTACCTAATTATTAAGACATGAATTCCCCAAACTACAATATATATAGAAGTTAAAGGAGAGGAACTGCTCTGGAGCACCTTACGCAAAAGAAAAAGGTTACAATTATGATTGCATTAATGGCGGCCATGTTTTTCGCAGCAATCAACCAGACCATTGTGGGTACTGCAATGCCCCGAATTATTGCGATGTTGGGAGGCATTGAACATTATACTTGGGTAATCACCATCTATATGCTCACCTCAACAATCGCCACCGTACTTGTCGGTAAGTTATCCGATATCTATGGAAGAAAGCCATTCCTCTTAGCGGGGATCGTTATTTTTATTATAGGCGCTTTCATGTCCGGATTGTCGACAAATATTTTCCAAATGATCACTTATCGCGGGATTCAAGGTCTTGGCGGCGGGATTCTAATGTCGGCTACCGTAACCGCTGTAGGTGATTTGTTCGCTCCTAGAGAGAGAGCCAAGTGGACCGGAATTATGATGGCCATTTTTGGATTCTCCAGCGTAATTGGTCCTACCCTTGGCGGCTTCATGGTGGATCACATGGCTTGGAAATGGATCTTCTGGATCTTCCTGCCTTTCGGTATCGTGGCTTTCTTTATGATTTGGAAAATGTTCCCTAAAACTGCACGCCCCACCTCAGAATCCATTGACTACTTAGGCTCTATTTTCCTTTCCCTTACCATTGTTGCACTCTTGCTCGGCTTTTCATGGGCGGGGACAAAATATGACTGGGGTTCTCCAGAAATTCTCGGCCTGTTCGGAGCGTCAATTCTGGGAGTTATCATTTTGATTCTGATTGAACGAAAAGCTAAAAGCCCAGTGCTGCCATTATCCTTATTTAAAAACTCCATTGTAACCATCTCTATGGTTGTAGGCTTCCTAATGAATGCTGGTATGATGGGCGCAATGATCTATCTACCGTTCTTTGTCCAAGGTGTAGAAGGTGTCTCCCCAACCAACTCCGGATTTATTAATATGCCGATGTCACTTGCAATGATTGTACTAAGTACACTTGTAGGAAGATGGATCTCCAAATCAGGTAAATACAAGCGTTATGCTCTGATGGGAATGCCGTTTATGGTTGCGGCTATGATCATAATGGCCTTCATGAGCAATATCGCTATGGCCGTAGTCAGCATGATTATTTTCGGTATTGGTTTAGGACTGTCGATGCCTGTGTTTACCTTAACCGTGCAAAATGCTGTAGCTCCTTCCATGCTTGGTGTTGCTACTGCTACAAATACTTTATTCCGTAATTTAGGCGGAACCATTGGTATTGCTATCATGGGTACCATCATGAACTCCACATTAACGAAAAAATTAGAGGCAGCAATGTCCTCTGGCAAGGGTCCGGATTTAACCAAACTTGATCCTGAATCCGCTAAACAGCTATCCGCATTTATGAACCCGCAAATGCTGCTGGATCAACCTAAGCTGAAGGAACTGCACGTAACACTGCCAGAGCAAATCCAGCCGCTCTTCAATCAATTGATTGAGATGCTGCGGAACGCACTAAGCGATTCCCTGACGGTTGTATTCTTAAGCGGAACTGCACTGTTAGTAATTGCAGCACTGCTTGTCCTGTTCCTTAAAGAGATTCCGTTACGAAGTGGCGAGAAAAAAATCGAGGTAACTGCAGAGGGAAAAAGCGAAAACAAAAACCTTGAAAAGTCTGTACCTGCTGCACATTAATCACAAATAAATATACATTAGAGATGTCCGTTAACAGCTTAGGCTGTGCGACATCTCTTTTTTATGTGAAGGATTAGGATTCAGTGGGTTGATCATTCAATTCTTCAAAATAATCGTAGACCTCGTTTAACAGCCCCATTAACGAATCTGTCTTTTCTTTGCCCATATAATCAATCATACCTTTAAAGGTGTTTCGGGATTTCGTTACGGCCATTTCGGCCAAATGCTCTCCTTTTTCCGTAAGCGTGATCTCACTGATTCGGCGATCCTGTGTATCGGCAGTACGCACTACATATCCTTGTGCAATCAGGCTATTGACCATCTGTGTAACCGTCGGAGAAGTAACCTTTAGAAATTTGCTAATATCCGAAACCGTCTGGCCCCTCTTTCCATCCCGTTCATTCCCCAGCTTTAAAGAGACCAACATCCGAACTTCACTTGGCTTCAATCCCCAGACCGTAGTTTTACGCCAATTCATCCTGGCAAATTGCTGGAAAGCTTCCATTAGTCCATCAACATTCTGATATTTATCTTCGTTCATCAGTACACCCCATAAGATCCATTTAATATTTAGTATAGCCTAATCGGGTATAAAAAAGAATTGATAGATATCAGTTATCCATTTTCAAATCATTACTAGCGGGATGTATAATACAATAGAGACAGGCTATTTATTCCTATTCGAAAGAAGGTACCTATTATGTCCTTTTCTTATTCTACATATGATGCCCTAGGACTCGCAGCGCTTATCAAAGCACGTGAAGTCTCCCCTAGGGAGCTGGTTGAAGCCGCCTTCGATCGACTCGATGAAGTCAATCCAGTCCTTAATGCAGTCGTACGCACCCGTAGAGAAGCTGCTCTTAAGGAAGCTGACGAAATGCCTGTACACGATGACTCTCGCCCGTTTGCTGGCGTTCCTTTTCTGCTGAAGGACATCTCTCAAGCCATCGCTGGAGAACCTCTTACTTCAGGTGCCTTATTGATGAAAGACAATATTGCTAGACGCGACTCGAACTACGTAGCACGAATCAGAAACGGCGGTTTCATTCCGCTTGGACATACGAATACACCGGAATTCGGCCTCAAAAACATCACCGAGAACGTCCTTCACGGCCCGGCACGTAATCCGTGGAATCTCGAATATTCCCCTGGTGGTTCTAGCGGCGGTGCAGCAGCGGCGGTAGCTTCTGGTATTGTTCCGGTAGCTGGAGCTAGTGATGGCGGCGGCTCGATCCGTATCCCTGCCTCGTTCACCGGCTTGTTCGGGCTGAAGCCAACCCGTGGACGCACTCCAGTAGGACCAGGTGTAGGCCGTCAATGGCAAGGTGCTTCTATCGACTTCGCGTTGACACGGTCCGTACGTGATAGCGCTGCTATGCTGGATCTGCTGCAGGTCGTGCAGCCAGAGGCTGCTTTTCAAACACCGCTATATCCGGGCGTCTATCTGGACGATCTTTTCAAACCAACACAGCGAAAACTGCGCATAGCGTTCACAACAGCATCCCCAGTGGGCACTCCTGTAACGAATGAAGCAGTAATTGCCGTGCTCAAGACTGTAAAATGGCTCGAAGCTGAGGGGTATGAAGTTGAAGAAAAGCTGAGTCCGGTAAATGGTGTAAGGCTAATGGAGAATTACTATACGATGAATACTGGGGAAGTGGCAGCGATGTTCGTATCGCTGGAAAAAATGATGGGACGTTCCATTACTTCCAGTGAAGTTGATATCGTTACTTGGGTCCTTGGGGAAGCCGGAAGAAAAGTCTCTGCGGCAGAATTTGTGCATAGTCTGGATGAATGGGATATTGCAGCCGCTCAAATGGCAGGTCTGCTTAACCGCTACGATCTGTATATCACACCAACAAATGCGGATTCAGCTCCTAAGATTGGCGAGTTAACGCATAGTTCTGCTGAAATCGAAAAACTGCTGCATGTACATGAGTTGCCGAAAGAGGAACAAGAGCGAATGATTTACGCTATGTTTAAACCAAGCCTAACCTATACACCGTTCACCCAGCTTGCCAATTTGACGGGCCAACCCGCCATGAGCGTTCCCGTCCATATGTCGCAAACGGGTTTGCCGATGGGGGTACAGGTAATGGCTGCTAAAGGGCGGGAAGATTTACTGCTTCAGCTTGCAGCCCATCTTGAACAATCCGAGCTGTGGGTAGGGATGACAGGAAATCCGCTTTTCCCATGATGAATTAGAGTAAACAGGTTGCAAACCTTACGCTACTCCTGCTCCCGCCCGCAAATGCCATAGAAGAAGAGATGGATGGCTTCCTCCAGGAAGCCGTCTATATCCTCTTGTTTGCTGGCTTCATCTAGCATTTCTCCCGAGCTTCGCATATACATTCCTATAAATGAAAGTATCCCTTTGGTGGATACTTTATTTGAAATTTCTCCTCGTGCTTTGCCATCCTCCACCATCTTGACCATCAATGGTAAAACGTCATTCGTGTAACGTTCTTCAATATAATGAAACATTTCTTGGTCCTCAATCATAAGCTCCTTCACAGTCGTAGGAGACAATGAACTGTAGGTTTCTCTCTCCATCGTCATAATGTATTCAATAATCTCTTTTAGAGAATGCTCTCCATGAATGTAATCTTCAAATTCACGAATGGCCTTCTCTATAAAATCTTTAAAGGTCTCACCAAGCAGTGCTTCCTTGCTGCCAAAATAATTATAAATCGTCACCTGTGAGACGCCTGCTTCTTTCGCAATGTCTGCGATCCGGAGACGTTTGGGCTCACAGCTCTTGAGCATCTCCATAGTAGTCTTCATAATTTTGAGTTTTATTTGAGCGGCTCTTTTCTCAAATCCATTCATGCTATCCACCCTTAACTTCATTATAAAGTGCGCTTATTTAAATTTAATGAAATATTCATTATCAATTATTTCATAATTCCATTGACTTCACTATTCACTAGGAATAATATAACATATGAAATATCTAATTAATAATAGTTCATTATTTTGCAGTGGAGGTGGCAGTATGCTTGTAGTTGAAGGCTTAACTAAGCGATTTTCGAATGGCAAGGGAATCGAAGATGTTACGTTTACCGTAAATAAAGGCGAGGTGTTTGGGTTTCTGGGGCCAAATGGCGCGGGTAAATCTACAACCATAAGACATATCATGGGATTCATGATGCCTGATCAAGGTTATGCGAGCATTCATGGACTTGATGTATGGAAAGCACAGGGCACGGTCCAGAAGCATATCGGCTATCTACCTGGTGAAATCAACTTTTTTGACGGGATGACGGGTATTTCCTTCCTTAAGTTCATGTCTGGCATGCAAGGGATGAAGAACACTACCAAACGTGACCACCTGATTGAACGACTGCAATTTGATGCCGCAACTCCGATCCGCAAAATGTCAAAGGGAATGAAGCAAAAAGTCGGTATTGTCGCAGCTTTCATGCACAATCCTGAAGTTATTATTCTGGATGAACCTACCTCGGGACTCGACCCGCTTATGCAAAAGGTATTTATCGATCTCGTATTAGAGGAAAAAGCATCCGGAACCACCTTTCTAATGTCCTCTCACAGCTTTCAAGAAATTGAACGTACCTGTGACCGCGCTGCAATCATTAAAGACGGACGTATCATCACTGTGAAAAATATCCATGAACTGCAATCGATGCAGCGGAAGCTGTTTGAGGTTGTGTTCGCGAATAGCGAAGATGCAGAACAATTTGCCGCCTCCGGCCTGCAAGTGGAAGCTCGTGAAGGGAACATGGTCCGCATTGCCGTTCAGGGCAATTACGATCGATTCATTCAGGAGACCGGAAAATACAATATACGCAGTATAGATGTATTTACGCAGAATCTAGAGGACATTTTCATGGACTATTATGACCGTGAGGGGGCCGTGCAATGAATCTTCCGCTCTATAAAGAAATGATGAGAGTGAACCTGAAAGGAATTATGAATTACGCCTTCGGTTCTGCCTTCTATATTCTGTTTATGATCTGGCTATATCCGGGGATCGCCGGAAGCACACAAGCCATTGATGACCTCATAAAAGCTATGCCGGAAGGTGTGGGAAAAGCTTTTGGATTAAACAGCGGATTTACCAGTGCTGAGGCTTTTATCTCTGGAGAATATTACGGACTTATTCTGGTACTGATTCTATCTATTGTATGTGTACAAATGTCGACGCAGCTCATGGCCCGGCTTGTGGATCGCGGTTCTATGGCTTATCTGCTTATAGCCCCAACAACACGGAGAAAAGTAGCGACCACACAGGCGCTTGTACTCACGACAGCTTTGCTCCTGATTATGGGTGTGACCACACTCGCCGGATTATTAGGTAAAGCATGGTTTCTCGGCAGTGAATATGAATTTAACAGCGGCCGATTTGCTCAACTGAACAGCGTGGCTTTTTTATTATTTTTTGCCGTGGGGGGCCTTGCATTTCTTGTCTCCTCAATATGTAATGATGAGAAAAAAGCACTTGGAATTTCCGGCGCCATCACCTTCGGATTCTTCACTCTAGACTTGCTGGGTAAAATAAGTGATAAGCTGGAAGGGTTACGTTACCTGACCCTATTCTCCTTCTATCAGCCTGGCAAAATCGTTCAAGGCAACGTGGAGGTCATTCAGGTTTCCAGTTGGTTACTGTTGATCGGTGTGCTCGCTTTTGCCTTAGGGATCGAGCTATTCAGACGACGCGATCTTCCATTATAAGAAAAGGGGACGCTCCAATAGCATATTGCTACTGAAGCGTCCCTTTATTAATAGAAGAATATTATAAGCTCCTCACACTAAAGAAGCATTATGTTAAAATATGCGAATGTATTGGCTTATGCTATAAATTTAACTTCGTATCCGGTCTAGGGACACCAAAATTTGGCGTTCCATCTTCATTCCACTGGATCACTTGCACACGTGCGTGACGATTAGGATCATATAATGGGTCCCCCACAATTTCCTTATAGCTTCTGGCATGGAACACCAGGATATCCTGTGTGCCATCTTCTGAGACTGTAAAGCTATTATGTCCCGGACCATATTGACCATTTTCTTCAGAAGTCGTAAACACAGGTTCTGGTGTTTTGACCCACGATTTCGGATCCATTAAATCACTGTTCTCATCAGCAGTTAACAACCCCATACAGTAGTTATGATCTGTTGCACTTGCCGAGAAAGTCATGAAAATACGTCCATTCCGCTTAAGAACTGCCGCACCCTCATTCACCAAAAATCCGATTTTTTCCCATTCGTATTCAGGTGTGGTGATGCACACTTGTTCTCCTTTTAATGTCCAAGGATTCTCCATTTCAGAGATATACATATTAGAATTACCAGGGATATCAGGATCCTTTTGTGCCCAAACGTAGTATCTAACGCCTTTGTGCTCAAAAGTGGTTGCATCCAAGGCAAAGGATTCCCATTTCGTTTTAATTTGACCCTTCTCCACCCATTCACCCTCCAAAGGATTGGCGGATGAATTTTCTATGGCAAACATGCGATGATCAAACAAGCCGTCTTTTGTGTCAGACGTATGTGCTGCTGCGTAATATACGTACCACTTTTCATCAATATAATGAATCTCTGGAGCCCAGATATTGGCACTCATTAAACCTGTTTCATGTTTAACCCAAATCGTCTTTCCCTCAGCCTCCGCTAATCCCTGAATGGATTCGGAACGACGAAGCTCGATTCTATCGTACTCTGGAACAGAGGCTATGAAATAGTAATATCCGTCTGTATGTTTATAAATCCAAGGATCTGCTCTTTGCTCAATCAGCGGATTTTTTGCATTAAATTCTCTCATGATGACAACTCCTATATCTCTCTATATTTTTATTTTACGGGTCACCAAAACACACCCTTCCTCATAAGAAGGCAAGGTGTATTTAAGTTTTTGTTCATTCGATCTACCCTTTAATACCTGAATTCAAATTAATAGATTGAACGAAGTATTTTTGAGCAAATATAAATAGCAGCAAGGTTGGAATAATCGCCAAGATCGCCGAGCCCATTAATTGCCCGATCATACGATAGTTTCCGTAGATATCTTGAAGCAAGAGCAAACCAGCTGTAACCGGCATTTTATCTACATCTGTGTACACGATTACCGGCCAGAGGAAGTCATTCCAAGATCCCGTAAAGGAGAACAAACCGCAAACAATCAGAATCGGCTTAACCAACGGCAATATAATTTGTGCAAAAATTCTAAAATCACTGGCACCATCCACTTTTGCAGACTCATCCAGCTCTTTCGGGATACCGTTCATAAACTGTCTGACCAAGAAGATATTCCCCATACCCGCAAGACCAGGAATGATCATTGCCCAGGAAGTATTCACCCAACCAAAGGAATCGATAATTTTATAAGAAGGAATCAAGTTAACCACACCGGGGAAGAAGGAAATCCCTAGCAAAGTGAAGAACAACGTGTCTCTTCCTTTAAAGTTAATACGGGTATATCCAAAGCCGGTAATCGAGATCACAATAACTACCAGAATGGTGTGCGATGTCGCGATAAACAATGAATTGCCTAACCAACGTAGAATCGGGGCTGTAGAAGTATTATTCAGAATCGTGACATAGTTCTCAAAGACCCATGTTTCAGGAAATAGTCTAAAACCCGAGGAAACCACTTCCGTTTGTGATCTAAATGACGTAGAAATTCCGAAGATCACAGGAATGATCCAAATTACACAGAGAATAAATAAAAATGTGTAGGATACATATTTCGAAATACTGATATTGGAGGACCCTTTTTCTTTTCCTGTTCTATTTATAACTGGATGATTTTCCAGTCCGTTTACCGCCTGATTTGACATATTAGTACACCTACCTTTTCCATTTCCTTGTTAATCAATTAGTCTCAGAGATCCCTAGGTTGCATTTCGGTTCATTACATAATATTGAAGTGCTGAAATGACCAAGATCACTAATCCCAATAACACTGCCATAGCGGATGCCATCCCTGCGATGGATTCACCGTTGCCGAAAGCTAATTGACGAATATACATCATGAGTACGTGTGTACTTTGTCGAGGCCCGCCATCGGTCATCATTAACGGTTGGCCGAATACATTAAAGGCTCCGGCGGTTGTCATAACAAAGGTATAGATTAATGGAAAACGAATAGATGGCAAGGTGATACTAGTGAATCTTTTAATTGAACCCGCACCATCGAGCTCGGCTGATTCATATAATTCTTGCGCAACGCCACTTAAGGAAGCACGATAAATAATCATGTTGCCTCCAATACCACCCCATAATGTGATTACAATGATGATAATCCACGCATACGGCTGGTTTGCAGGCCAAGCAACTTGTGATCCGAACAGATTTCCTGTGATTCCCAGTTGTTTATTAAAGATCAAGAGCCAGATCAGTGCTGCCGCAGAAATCGAAATCAAGCCTGGAATATAGAGAATAGATTGAATTAAGCTCTTCATTTTAACTTTTTTATGTTCCAGTGCAACAGCCACCATTAATGGAATCACAATTAATAATGGAACAGAAAGACCCACAAAGATCAACGTATTTTTCAGACCTCTGAAAAATTGCGTATGAAACGTTGATTTGCCATCAAACAGAATGGCCTTATAGTTATCAAAACCTACCCAAACCGGATCACTCATTAAGTTCCACTTTGTAAATGAAGCATATATCCCATAAATCGTTGGCAATAAAATGAAGACAGCAAACAAAATGACATGCGGACCTACAAAGAAGGCAGGTGCCCAATTTATTTTCTTTTTCATAGGATTTCATTTCTCCTTTTGCACAAAGTAATGCACCAACGATATGGCACATTACTTCGTACAATCTATTCTATTTCACTTTATTTGGCTGCACTGCTGCTTTCTGCGATCTTATCTTCTACAAATTTCTGCATAGTTGCTAGGGTTTCATCAAGATCAACGTTGCCGCGAACAATATCTGCACAATAAGTATCTACTGCTTCCGCAATGTATGGGTAGTATTCATATGTGTAAATGTAAAGGGATTCAATTTCTTTTTCATTAGAAGTAAAGAAAGATTGCATATAATTTTGGTACTCTGGGCTTTGGTTAACTACGTTACTTGCTACGTTTTGTCCAGCTTTTGCCCATTCCATCGAGTTTGTACGAACATATTCCAAGAAGTTAGCAATACCTGCTTCTTTTTCGTCCGTTCTCTTGTCGTTCTTCAGCATAGCGAACAAGTGAGAAGAAGATCTATTCGTGAACTTATCAGGTGTTGGAGAATAAACATTTGTTACACCAAAGTTCAAGCCTTCAACCCCAGCATGTGCTGTAGAGCTCCAAGTTCCGTCTGTAGAGAACAGTACGTTTTGGGATTGGAACATCAAGTAACCGTCTTCACCAAATGGAGTCATCAGACCCGCATCAGCGATTTTCTTAACATTTTCAAAGGCTTGTTTAAATACAGGGGTGTTAACAGCCGGCTTACCATCAACTTGGATGTCTCCGCCCAAATCTTGGATTTGAGCTAAGATAACCCAGCCCAGCAAAGCATCGTTAACTACATAGTCGCCTTCATCCAATTTACCTTGTAAGGAGAGCATTTCATCAATCGTAACAACATTATCATCTAAGAATGACTCCGCATTATATTTCTTGAGCAAATCTTTATTGTAGTACATTACATTACTGTGGATATCAAGAGGTACTGTGTATTGCGTTCCGTCGATGTTACCAGTGTTCCAAGCTTGAGGTAAGTAATTTTCAGCTTTTAGTTCAGGTTGTGCTGGCAATACGGTATCTTGCATGGCTTCTAAGACACCTTGCTTAACAAACCCAGGAACACGGTCAGCGTGGATAATCGCCAAATCAGGAACACCTTTGTTGGAAGCTAAAACAGTAGAAATTTTTGTGTACATATCAGCCGTGATCACGTGTTTTACTTTAATTTCTGGGTTTGTAGCATTGTAGTCTTTAACAATTTGATCCATATAAGCACCATCATCACCAGTCAGCGGTGTCCAGAATGTAATCGTCTTACTATCATCTTTACCACCACATCCTGCCAACACTGTCGTTAACGTTAGAACTGTTGCCAATAATATACCGAATTTCTTTTTCAATACTCTCTCCCCCTGCAGCTGTATTGTTAAGATAATCATTTGCGTTAACTTTCATTGGAAACGATTAACTTAAGCTTAGTATACATTCGTCTTGAAAGCGTAGTCAATAACTTTTAAATAAACTTAAGAGATTTTTTTTAAACTTAATTAACCTTTTAGTTCATTACTACGAGATGTAAGCGATACTTTATTTACTTCGGTTATCTTTCGTGTTACTTTATATATAGATTAATAAACTTTACAGTATATGAAATAACTTTGAAAGAAGTGGATAAAATGCAATTGGAAATAGACAAGTCCTCTCTCGTTGTTTACGAAGCTTTGGCAAGTGAAGTACGCATAAAAATCATTCAGTTGCTCTCCAAAAATAAGATGAACATCAAAGATTTGGCAGAAGAACTTAAAATAAGCAGTCCGATCGTAACAAAACACATCAAAAAACTAGAAGACGCAGGACTCATAAAAACCGAAAAGGTTCCTGGTAAATCAGGGATGCAAAAAATCTCGATTCTAAGAGTGGATCACATTGAGATTAACTTCCCTAAGAAGATCTTCCACTCCTTTGCCTCCTACGAGACATCCGTGCCGATTGGTCATTATACGGATTATGATCTGAAACCTACATGCGGACTTGCTACAGAGAAAGAGTTTATCGGCAGAGTTGACGAACCTAAGTATTTCATGGATTCCAAAAGAGTTGACGCTGAGATCCTATGGTTTACTCAAGGCTATGTTCAATACAATATTGCCAACTTTCTAAAAAAAGAGGAAACCTTGCAGCAATTTGAAATTAGCTTGGAGCTATCTTCCGAATTTCCGTTTGCTAATGATGTATGGCCTTCAGACATCACCTTTTCCTTGAATGGCTTGGAATTAGGGACTTGGACGAGCCCTGGGGATTTTGCGGATGCTAGAGGAAAATTCACACCAGATTGGTGGCCGCACAATATTAACCAATATGGATTACTAAAAACGATCAGAATTACCAATCACAATGGAACCTACATTGACGGTGACCCACTGTCTTCCGTTTCAATCGAGGATTTAGATACAACTTGTGACCGATGGACCTTCCGGATCGAAGTGAAGGAAGATGCCAAACATGTCGGAGGCGCAACCATTTTCGGGAAAAAATTCGGAAATCATGATCAAGACATCATGTTCAAATTGTATTATCTTTAAAATCTCCTAGTGCATACACGTAACAAGGTTGGTTCTTTCATGGGGGCGAACAACTAATTTGTATTATTCTTCATTAGCTCCCCCCTACCTACAATGCAATATTCATCAAGCCTATCACCTATCAATTTCTTATTCACCTTCCCCTCTTATTCAGTATTTGTAAAACTCCAACGCTCCTCTCAAGTACTACAACTACTCTATATATTCGATAACCTTTTGTTAATAAAAATATAAAAAGATTTATCTTTACTTAAATTTCTATTTGACTATATGCTAATATCATGCTTAAAATGAGATCAATATAAAACGTTTTCCACACTATGGTTTGTATAAACGTAAAACAAATCCATTTCTATTTGTGAGAAACGTTTTTTTAGTAGTTGTATTGTAAGCGTTTTACATTTTTTCTCTGCACCACCGCAATTTCTAATCACTAGAATCGGAGGATCATGAATTTGAGGAAAACAACTCGTAAACTAACCGCTTCACTTCTTGCACTCACTCTGCTAGTACCTGCACCACTCCTTTCAGCGGCTTCTGCAAGCGATTCAAAAGCCACCGTACAATCCACGCAACAACAGACTATCGATTATATGGGCCACTGGGCACAGAAGGATTTTCAATCCTGGGTAGATAAGGGTTTAATTTCAGGTTATGGCAAAGGAATATACAAACCGAACCAGGAGATTACCCGCGCGGAATGGGTCACATTAATTAACCAGGTCTTTAATTTGCAGGAAAAATCCGAAATCAGCTTCACGGATGTGTTGAAAGCGGGCTCACATTACAAGGATATCCAGAAAGCAGTAGCTGCAGGATATGTAACAGGATATGACGACGGTTCCTTCCGACCACAACAGGTAGTAAGTCGTCAAGAAGCCGCAGTAATGCTGCACAGACTATTCCAGCTTAATGCTTCCGCGAATACCTCTGCTCCGAAAGATGTTGAAGATTTACCTTCTTGGAGCCAAGAAGCTGTATTATCTTTATTTGGTGAAGGTTATTTGAATGGTTATAGTGACGGCAGTTTTAAAGGCGCAAAGGCTGTAACAAGAGCAGAAGCTCTTCGTATGATTGAAAAGTTAGCCGGGGAAATCACTTCAAAGAGCGGGAGCTATACAGGGATTACCACTCAGAATATGGTTATCAGTAGCCCGGGTGTTGAATTGAACAACTCCACTATCTCCGGAAACCTGTACCTTACCGAAGGTATTGCAGAAGGCGACATTACGCTGAATAATGTCACCGTAAAAGGAAAAGTATACGTGTCCGGCGGCGGAGAAAATAGTATTGTATTCAACAATTCTAATGTTGCCGACATGGTCGCAGATAAGCGTAACGGCAAACTCCGCATCGTTACTAAAGGATCGAGTGTCATACCGAACGTACGTGTACATTCTGGTGTAACGCTTGAGGAAGATAGTACTTTAACGGACGCAGGCTTCGGCCGGGTTATTATCGAGAATACGCTCCCGAACGATTCAATCATCACGTTAAGAGGGAACTTTGATTCCGCCGAGGTACAAGCGTTGGGAGTGCCTACATTACATCTAGCTGCAGGCAGTATTGCTGAAGTTACACTGAAGCAATTAGCTAAGCTGCGTGTAGAGGCAAGTACAGAAATCAAGAATCTCATCCTTGGCATAAACGATATGATTACTATCCAAGGTACTGGGAAAGTCGGCTTTGACAGTAGATTCAGCCACCTAATCAAATTTGAAACGCCTACTCCGACAGCTACGGCAACCATAGGTACAGGTGGATCAGGTTCTGGTGGATCGGACGGCGGCGCAGTTGCTACACCGTCTCCGACAGCAACACCTGCACCGGGAGCTACCGCACCAACACTCACCAATGTTTCAGTACATGATCCGTCGGTAGTCGTAGACAAAGGTACGTATTATGTGTTCGGGTCTCACATCGATGCAGCCAAATCAAGCGATTTGATGAACTGGACTCATTTCACAAACGGCTATACAACACCGGGCAACGTACTCTTTGGTGATCTTTCGGCGAATTTGGCAGAATCCTTTAAATGGGCTGGAGAAAACGATTCTGACAGTAAAGGCGGGTTCTCCATATGGGCTCCAGACGTTTTCTATAATGAGGATTATAAGAATGCAGACGGAACAACTGGCGCTTATATGATGTATTACAGTGCTTCTTCCACTTACATCCGCTCAGCGATTGGCTTTGCCACTTCGCAAAATATCGAGGGTCCTTACACCTATGGGAATACCGTAATCTATTCCGGTTTCACCAAGGACGAGGATTACGATACTAACAGCAAGATCAATAAAAAATGGACAAACACTAATATTCAGAAGCTTATCGATAACGGAACATTAGAAGGTTTCAACCCCGATTGGTTTGATGCAGGCGGCTCTTATAAGAATAAAACATATACAAACGCAATTGACCCTACCTTGTTCTACGATAAAGATGGCAAGCTATGGATGACTTATGGATCATGGTCAGGCGGCATATTTATTCTGGAAATCGATCCAGCTACCGGCGAGCCTAAATATCCAGGAAAAGATAGCAAAACTGCTGATGGACGTTTAATTGACCGCTATTTCGGAACCCATATTTCCGGCGGGATGACCAAATCAGGTGAAGGACCTTATATCGCTTATGATAAGAATACCGGTTATTACTATTTGTATGTGACTTATGGAGGACTGGCGTCCGACGGTGGTTACAACATGCGTCAGTTCCGATCAACGAATCCGGACGGCCCTTATGTGGATGCTGCCGGACAAAGTGCAGTGCTCGCAACGAGCAATGACCATTCAGCGGTCGGCAACAAAGTCCTCGGAAACTTCATGTTCACAAATTTGAATAGCGACCCTGACTTCCAAACCTACGGTTATGTAGCATCAGGTCATAATTCAGTGAATTACGACGAAGAGACCGGTAAAATCTTCAACTTCTTCCATACTCGTTTCCCGCAGCGCGGTGAAACACATGAGCTTCGTGTGCATCAAATGTTCACGAATGAAGACGGCTGGCCAGTCACTTCCGCTCACCGTTACACAGGTGAAACTATCACAGCTGTTAAGCAGGAAGATGTTGTTGGAGCCTATCAGTTCGTGAATCACGGGAAAGACACTTCCGCTAAAATCAAATCTACAACAGATATCGAACTGCGCAGTGATGGCACCATTACAGGATCTGTAACAGGTACTTGGGAGCTAAAAGGAGAGTATTACGCCGATCTACTCCTCAATGAAACCGAAAGCGGAGCTGCCGTACAAAATCTCTACAAAGGTGTATTTGTGAAGCAATGGGATTCCTCCCGCCAAAGCGATGTTATGACTTTCACAGCAATGTCCAACAAGGGCGTTACTGTCTGGGGCAGCCAAATTGAACTGCTCAGCACTGAACAAATTGTATCCAATATTAAAGATAGTTTAAGCTTGGGCAATACAAGTAAAGTATACAAAGATCTTACACTCCCAACTGAGGCCGTAAGAGGAACGGTTATTACATGGTCATCTTCCAATACAGACGTAGTAGAAAACGATGGTTCAGTTACTCGTCCAGAAAAAGGACTCGGAAATGCAACGGTTGAGCTTACTGCTACGATTACACTGGGTGCATCTACTGCAACGAAGTCCTTTACTATCGTTGTAATGGAACTGACCGGAAATATGCTGGAAGACGGTTTGGTGGCAGCGTATGATTTTGAAGGAGATCTTTCAGAGAAAGGAGATCGTACTGATAAGGGTACAATTACCGGCAATCGGATTAACAATACGGGTGGTAACATCACCTACGAGACGGGTGAAGAAGGCCTTGCAGCCAAATTCGACGGTAACTCCGGTGTTCGTCTACCGAACGGTTTGATTAAAGGCAACACCTATACAATAGGCATGTGGCTTAATCCACAAGAATTGACACAATTCACCACTGCTTTCTTTGGTGCTACAACAGATACCAATTGGATCAGCCTCTTGCCTTATGGAAACGGCGGAGCTACAACTCGGATGTGGTTTGGTAGCCAAACCTTCCATGATGCAGAAGCAGGCATGCAAATTCCAGTTAACCAATGGTCCCACATAGCCTTCACTTACGATGCTGGAGCTGTGAAACTGTATGTTAACGGAGAATTGAAGTACACAGGAAAAGGATTTACGGATGTTTTTGATAGCGAGGATGCAGTATTCTCCCTAGGTGTAAACTATTGGGATATCCCATACAAAGGTTTGATCGATAGCCTGCGGATCTACGAAAGTGCACTTTCCGCAGAAGCTGTAGACTTGCTAGTACACGGTCAGCCCGACAGTAATGTTAAAGTAAGTACGATAACCATAATAGAGCCTGAAAAAGCACTGGAATTAGGAAATAGCTTTACACCTCAAGTAAAAGTACTGCCTACCGATGCCGGAAATAAGAAATTAACCTGGAGTTCTAGTGACTCCAACGTAGTTTCAGTTGATGCTTTAAGCGGAACGGTAACAGCGCTTACGGTCGGTGGCGAAGCAGTGATTACGGCCACCGCGACTGATGGAAGTGGTGTTACGGCTGAATATAAGGTAAAAGTTACGGATGGTAGAGTAGCCTATTATGCTTTTGATGGAAACCTTGATGACTCCCTCCAATTGGTTGGTACTGGGCAGGTTACGGGAATTAAAATCGAAGCTCCCACTGTAGGTAACATCACTTACGGTAACGGTATCTCTAATCAAGCAGCGGTATTTGACGGTGTTTCGGGTATCCGGTTGCCTGATGGATTAATTGACAGTAATACTTACACAGTATCTATGTGGCTCAACCCTGAGCAGCTCACAAAAGCAACAACAAGCTTCTTCGGTGCTGCTTCGATAAATAGCTGGATCAGTTTTGTACCACAGAACAGTGATGGTATAACACTGTTGTGGTCAGGTCAGGCTTGGTACGATGCCCTTACAGGTATGACTATCCCAGAAAAACAATGGACACATGTAGCGTTTACAGTCAAAAACGGTACAGTTAAGGTTTATATCAACGGAGTTGAGAAATTCTCCGGCGAGGATTTTCCTAATGTATTTAGAAATAAGAATGGTGTATTCGCTCTTGGGGTAAATTATTGGGATGTACCCTATAAGGGAATGATTGATGAACTGAAGATTTTCAGCAGAGCACTCAAATCAGACGAAATACTGACAGAGTATAACTCGAATGTAAATTAAGAGAATCATCATCTGAAAAGAGAGCGGAGCCTCAGGCTCCGTTCTTTTTTTCTCGAATCACGCTATCAATTATGAAAGAGCGTTCAGAAATTTTCTCCCTTTCGTATTGTAAAACAAGCATTTAAATAATATAATCATTAACTATACGTCTTGAAAAAACGATAATTTGACCTTTGTCATTAATAAACTACTTAATTTCTTAATCATCAGCGCGTAACCATAAATTTAAAATAGGAGGCCATCTATGAAACTTGACCTGTCGGAAGAATCTCTTCCCGTCTACGAAGCTTTAGCCAGCTCAGTGCGTCTACATCTGTTGCGTTTACTTGCCGAGAATCCTATGAATGTCAAGGAATTGGCCGCAGCGGTAAATTTGAGCAGCGCCATTATGACTATGCATGTACGCAAGCTGGAAGCTGCAGGACTCATCCAGACACATATGGCACCTGGACGAAGTGGTCTGCAAAAGATCTGTACACTAGCTGCTGAAAGTACCGAAATCACCTTTCCGGGCAGACAAATCAATGAGCGCAAAAGCTACCGCAAGGAAATTCCTGTTGGACATTATTCCGACTTCCTGATTGAGCCTACCTGCGGTCTAGCAACTATGGAGCAAGTGATTGGCAGCTTTGATGACCCCCGTTATTTCTGGGATCTTGAGCGTATGAATGCTGGTATTCTTTGGTTCGGCAAAGGATATATCGAATATAAAATTCCTAACTTTCTCCTCTCCAGTCAACAGCCAGAGGAACTAATTATTACGATGGAGATTGCTTCCGAAGCGCCCTCCATTAATAATAATTGGCCCTCCGATATCACTTTCACACTGAACGGAGTGAAGCTCGGATTCTGGACAAGCCCCGGTGATTACGGAGACAGACGCGGCAAATATACACCGGCTTGGTGGCCAGCACTCACGAACCAATACGGCCTACTTAAACAACTGCGTGTAACACCTAAAGGCACATTTATGGATGGTCTGAAACTCTCTGACGTTACACTGGATCAAGTGAACATCCTTAACAAGCAGTGGACCTTCAAGCTTTCTGTCGATGAGGATGCCGAGCATATTGGCGGCATTACCCTTTTTGGCAAAGGCTTTGGCAACTATAATGACGATTTAATCGTTGAGCTGTTCTATACAGATGCCTAAGAAGAAACGGTTATCGTCTCTTAAAGAGGATAACCGTTTCTTGAATAATATAAGACATTAACGGTAGCGTGAATTTCTAATATTTCACGAATAAAGCCGCATTCATCTCTCCTTGGAGAGTCGAATGCGGCTATTGTTTTACCTTATATCATGTTAAATGAAGGATCCCCATAATCCGCCACCGGGCAGTGGACAGCTGCGTTCCTTAAGCTTAGCTACAACGGGAATAATGCAGCCACAAGCAACACAAGTCACGCCCTCATGCAGCTTAGGACAAGTCCTGCAAAGAGCAACTCGCTCAGCATAAACTTCATCCGGAACACAAAGCTCTGTCTTAAACATGCTTGTTGACAAAATACGCTCGATCTGTGCTTCGGTAACCTTATAATCGTCTCGACACCCCTTGCATGCAGATGTTGTTGACATGATAACACCACCTTATGCCTTTGGCGTAATCTTCAGCACAGTTACTGACATTGGAGCCAGCTCTACATTAAGAAGATCACCTTCAAGTGTAAAGGCTGTAAAAGCTTCCGGTACGACTGCATCTGGCTGACTAAATGTATTATGAGCATCTATCTTGTCACCAACGAGCGTAGTACCGGTCACTTCAACCTTCTGCCCTGAAAGACCGCGTAACTCTAGGGGTACAGTAGCTGAGGCAGCGTGATTCAAGTTGCAAAGACTGACATGAATGATTCCAGCGTCTGTTACAGAAGCTGAGGCAGACACTTCAGGAATCTCGCGGCCCTCAAAGCTGTAAGTCCCACTATCGATTGCTAAATCCAACAGCTCAGCATCCTGATGGATTTTAAACATATTGAATACATGATAGGTAGGCGTTAGCAGCATTTTTTCTCCTTCGGTTAAAATCACCGCTTGAAGCACGTTAATGGTCTGAGCAATATTTGCCATCCGTACCCGATCACTGTGTTTATGGAAAATATTCAGTGTCACACCAGCTACTAGGGCATCCCGAATCGAATTCTGCTGATATAGGAATCCTGGATTCGTACCCGGCTCAACATCATACCAAGTTCCCCATTCGTCAACGATAAGGCCTACTCGTTTATCCGGGTCATATTTATCCATAATAACGCCATGCTTAGTAATTAGCTCATCCATGCGAAGTGCCTTTTCTAAGGTGCTAAACCATTCATCCGTTTCAAAACCTGTTGCTGCCCCTTTATTCTCCCAAGCTGGACCTGGAATCGTATAATAATGAAGCGTAATCGAGTCCATAAAGCGTGTGGCTTCACGCATCAGAACTTCCATCCAGTGATAATCATCCACGTTAGGACCACAAGCGATCCGGTGAATACGGTTGTCCCCATAATTACGAACATACGTCTGATATTGGCGATAAAGATCTGCATAATATTCTGGACGCATATTCCCGCCGCAGCCCCAGTTCTCATTACCAACGCCAAAATAAGTCACACTCCAAGGCTCTTGATGGCCATTCTGCTGGCGAAGCTCAGACATTGGTGAAACACCGCCAAAGGTTAAGTACTCCACCCATTCGGACATCTCTTGAACCGTACCACTTCCCACATTACCATTAATATAAGGTTCACATTCCAGCATCTCACATAATTCCATGAATTCATGCGTACCAAAATGGTTGTTCTCAACCGTGCCGCCCCAATGCGTATTGATCATCCGCTTACGGGTTTCGCGATCACCAATACCATCTTTCCAATGATATTCATCCGCGAAACATCCACCCGGCCAGCGAAGTACTGGAATCTGAATTTCTTTAAGCGCTTTCACAACATCATTACGAATACCATTAGTGTTAGGAATCAGTGAATCTTCTCCTACCCAAATACCTTCATAAATACAACGTCCTAGATGCTCAGAGAAATGTCCATAAATATTTTTGTTTATTTTGCCTTTGCGAATGTCTGTGTTAAGTATTGCGCGCTCTGCCATAAATAAGTACCGCCCTTCAACATTTATATTTTTATTAACTAATTAATAATTATACAAACATTATAGAGCGGTCTTCCGCGATCCGTCAATCTCCAATATCACTATTCTTTATCAATAGGCTTGTTTATCTTGTCTTCATAATAATCAAATACAAGCTGCTGCTGCGTGCCTCTTACCCCGTAAAATACGTCGGAGATCCGTTTCCCCTTCCGTCTTAACTCATTCTCCAGCCATTCTTTGGTCAGACCATTATTTTCAAGATTTTCTTCAATGAGAACGCCATCCATAATTAACTCTACGGGAAAGCTCTGAGAGACCGAAGAAAGCTTCAAATCTTTTCGGGTAACATATTGATACTCTTGTTTCTTTAAGACGGATACCATTCCGTTATCTTCTAATATGGCGTACTCTACTACCTCTAAATTAAAAATTTCTTTTTCCCTCAGCGCCTGTGCCAAGGAATCCAGTGTATACCTTACCTTTTTCATATTTTCTTCAAGAATTTTCCCATTTTCGATAAGTACCGTGGGTGAACCCGATATCCAGCTTCGCATTCTACGACTCTTTATTGCGATGACTGATAGCAGAAAAGATGTAGCTGTGATAACAATAAGCGCCACGATCATATATGATGATTGTAGATCTTTATTAAAAGCCAAGTTCGCCGCAAGCGATCCCAATATAATACCTGTTACGAAATCATGAAACGTCAAATTAGAAATCGTTTGTTTACCCAATATTTTAGCTACCAATAACAGCATGATCATCGCTACTACTGTACGAAGCACAATATCCAGATGCGCTTGCATCACTCAACCCCCTATCTCTCCTTTCCCATTATTTACAGACGCAGTAGAAATGAAACATCACTACAATTGAAGTAATCATTGTACAGATAGATTCATGCGGATAGGCTTTCGGAGATTTCTATAACCGCCAAAAGGGCTCTGGAATGGTTCTACTGAACCGTCCCAAAGCCCTGGCTTCGAACTCTTACTTTTTATTCTTGATTTCAAGCAGATGATGCAGAACCATTGCCCTTCAGCTCGGGTTGCTGAGCCTCCCGGATCGAAGTTCCGGTCACTCCGGCCCTGGATGAGTCCAAGGACTTGGGCGGCAATGATTGATTCACGGGCCCATGAGGCAGCCGTACTCAAATCACCGAATTGGATTACAGACTTTGATTCCACCTTTTTCCCGCTGACATATTCGTAGGCCCGCATCACCATGACTGCCATCTCTTGACGGGAAATAAGAGCTTCTGGAGCGAAGCGGGTCTCGCTCATCCCATGGACGATCCCCGCCTCTACAGCCTGCGCCACTACCTCCGCATACCACTGATCCGCAGATACATCCGTAAATACTGTAGATGATTTTACTTCAAGACCCAGCAAACGGGTCAGCATGGCTGTAAATTCCGAACGGGTCACTGACCGATTCGGATCGAATTTCCGAAGCCCAACGCCTTGAATCAGATGTTTAGCGGACAGTTCTTGAACAGCCTCATGCACCCAATGTCCGGATGGAACATCATCATAGGATTTGTTGTATTCCAGCACGGCATATGTGCCTAAGTGTTCAGTACTCAGAGCCACCTTGCCCTTCAGCCAGGAACCGCCCGCATACTCCATATTTCCGGAATCCAGAAAATAATAGCTGCCGAGTAAATTCCTGTTCGTCTCAGGGTGAGTGTTAAGCTCTAAGGTAAGTTGATCTACAAATTGGTGAATTACACTCTTTTTCCCGTCTGCTGTGGCAATATAGAGCTTAAAGTCAAGGAATTCACCTGCCAGGTTCAGCTCTACGCCGGATTGCTGCGCTGCGCTTGCCAGCATCCGTTGTGCTGCTTCCCCTTCCACCTCGGAAGCCTCCAGAAAGATCTGGCTGCCGGCTAATTGCTCCGCAGGAATCAAGTCCCGCAATTGTTGAAGCACCGCCGCCGGAAGGGTCACATTGAAGTTAGAAGCCTCTACCCGAAGCGGCTTCTGCTTAAGTATATCTGCTGCCATTCCCGGCAATACTAGCACTCTCAATTTACCCTCATAGACAATTGCTGCCGAGAGATCGTTCAACGAAGCGGCGTTTAGTTGCAGCCGCCCCGCCGTTTCCTCCAGAACGGAAGGCACTTGTGGTTGCGAACTCGGGACAGTTGAAGAAGTATCTTCCGCTTGTAGAATCCATAAATTGACCGTTGTAGATCACCGGCTCATAAGTCTGAGCTACCCATTCGTAAATGTTCAGAACATTCGGGTCCGTTATTGGCCATGGAGAATCGGTCAGCAGATAAGACATATCCGCCGTACCTTTGAGCCAGACCGAACCATATCCTCCCGTATAGGCTATATTATTATGCTGAACGAGGGAGCCATCCTTATACACACCGTCTCCATGGGTTGTGTAGACATACTCAGAGCCTATGGAATCACGGCCCTGAATGATCTTCGCACTGTTGTTGCCAATCACGCCTCTTACCGTGACCACAAGCGCTTTATCCAGCAGGTTCGCTCCCGTCATCTTCGTGCCCTTAACGCCAAGCACCGACCCTACTTTGGGATCTGGACAGAAGGCATCTATAGCCGCAAGATACTGATTGATTTGCTGCGGCGTCAGATGGTCATACATGAGCACCATAAGATCATTCACAACCTGCGGCGTGCCGATCTCCCAGTCCCACCAGTTCCCATAAGCACTTTTGCTCGGGTTGTAACGGTTGGTGTACATCCAATTGATTGCGCTTACAATATCATCCGCCAAAGCGCTTTTGCCGTAATGCTCCGATCCCTCCACAGAATAGGCCAACGCCATAGTCTTCAAGCGATTGTAAGCGCTTGTAATAAACTGCGAATCTGTAGTGCTCGCGGTATCACTCCACAAGGAGGTGCGGCTGGAGGATTTGTTCATCCCCTCCCAAAGTACAGCAGCCGAAGCAGCCTGAGCGCTTATACTGGCAGCTATATCAGTATCACTCCCATCGTATTGGCCACCACTTAATCGGTCGTACCATCTCAGCCTCAATTTATTGTAAGCCTGTATCGTGTCGGGAGCTTCAACAGTAACCAGACATTCGGCTGCAAGGCTACCATCCGGCGTAGCAATCTTGATGGTCGAAGATCCGATCCCCGTTCCCGTTACGTTACCAAGTGCGTCCACAGTCGCAGCTTCTGGATTGCTCGAAGTCCATACTACCGTTTTATCCACCGCCGTTATAGGGGATAAAGTCGGTAGAAGTGCAACCGTGTCCCCTTTGACCATAGAGAAGGCTGTACGGTCTAGCGCAATTCCTGTAAGACCCGCATATTCCTCCAATACGATATCATCTATCCATAGCTTACCTTTTCCAGTCTCCAAAAAAGGCTCAATGACAAGCTTCGTCGCGTTAGCCGGCATAGTTAGAAGTACTTGCTGCAAACTCCAGTCCTGTGTGCCTGTTATTTTAGGAGAGGAAGGTCCATCTCCCACTTTAGCAGTATTGTAATATTGTGTTCTAAAGTAGGCTCCCTGCCCAGTGACATTGTCTGTCTTCAGCCAGACTTTAAATCTGTAGGATTTACCGGGGATAACCGAAGTTACCCCCTGATTGATGGAAATCCTGCTTGTCGCAAAGGCATCGAATAGCATGGACCGGGTTCCTTCATGCGCAGTGCCAGTGTCTATCTTGATATTTGCAGTTTTATTCGTCCCTTTTCCGCTACCAGTGGGTACCCATAAGCTCCAGCCCACCGGAGCAGAGTCTGAACCCCTGTCCAGGTGGAGTCCAGGGTTGTCGTTGAATTCTCAAAACTTCCGTTAAGCATAAGATTTGATGCAGCCGCAGATGCCCTGCTGTCCGAGTGATAAAGAACTCCCGCACAGGAAGAAAAAAGATCAACAATGAGAACTAATACTAAAAACAGACTTGGTTTTCGCATTTGTTCACCCCAATCTTAGAATAGGTTAAAGCTAAAAATGTCTACAATTTATCTTCCTGTACAAAATTCAGCACGGCATCGTCGATAGCTGAAGTTTTTCCCAGATCCGGGAGATTCACAAGTTCGATTTCGCAAGTCTCCGCACAGCCGTGCAGCTCCAAAAGAACAAGTTCATTACGCCCTTTGCGCAGCAATGGACCGGGAATATATAGGGCCCTTTGCGGTCCTGCGTTCCAGTAGCGGCCCAGATTAAAGCCGTTGATCCAGGCAACCCCTTTATTCCATCCATCGAACCGTAGAAAAGTATCGCCAATTTCCTCCGCCTCAAAGCAGCCCCGGTAAAATCCGGGTAGTCCCGACGATATCGTAGCTTCCCGCTTCTCCACTGGCTGCTCTTTGTACGTTAGCGAAGCCAGCGCTTCAGGCCCGAGCGGTAGAGGACGGATCGTCCAGTTAAATTGCAGCTGGTTATCGATCCGAACTCCGTCCAGAATCCCTTTCAGATCGCGAATGAGCGGTCCATAGTTGATCCGACCCATATTCTCTACGAGAATATCCAGCTTCGCTCCCCCAGCAGGAATAGAAATTTCCAGTGGCTGCGGATTCCAGCGTTCAATTACCCCAAGCAGCTGCCCATCTAGGAAGACCTGCGCCCGATCCCGCACGCCTTCGATGTGAAGCTTCTGCCTGGACCGAGGTCCCTTTACAAAAGTACTGTACACTATAAAGCCATAAGATTGTCCGAGCTTCTCCATCGGCTGAACATATACACTGTTCACCGGTTCGGATAACTTATCCAGATTGGAAGCTGTGAACAGTTCCGCTCTTTCCGTCAAGGCAACTTTTCCATAGGAGATCTTCGGAATCGGCTCAGGGAGTGAACAAGTCGGGGCAAATCCATGCTTGCCAAGTACCGACCGGACAGCTTCAAATTTTGCCGTCGTATCTCCCCATTCCGTGAGTGGAGCATCATAGTCATAGCTTGTAGTCGTCGGCTCGTAGCCGACGATATGATTCGCCCCATTATAGAAGCCAAAATTGGTTCCGCCATGGAACATGTACATATTTAGTGAGGAGCCATGCGTTAGGATATCATCCAGAACGCCAGCTACATCTTCGGCATCACGTACATGATGATCCTCCATCCAGTGATCGAACCAGCCGTTCCAATATTCCATCACCATCAGAGGTTCATCAGAGCGGTACTCCCTATATTTGCGGAAAGACTCCTCTGTACTAGAACCAAAATTGACTGTTGCATGCACACCCTCCAACGTTCCACCGAGCAACATCTCATCCGTTGGCCCGTCGGAAGTAAAGAGCAGCACATCTACCCCTCTGCTGACCAATCCATTACGCATATATCTCAAGTAGTTACTGTCATTTCCATAACTTCCATATTCATTCTCTACCTGGACGGCCAGAATCGGCCCACCATGTGTGGAGAGCAGCGGAACCAGCCGAGGAATTAGCTCATCGTAATACCGATCCACTTTACTTAAATAAAGAGGGTCACAGCAGCGAAGCTGAATTTCCCCGTAAGCCAGCAGCCAGCCCGGCAGACCTCCGAACTCCCATTCCGCACAAATGAATGGACTCGGTCTGACAATCACATGAAGCCCAACCTCTCCAGCCAGTTCGATAAAAGAGACAACATCGGCCATGCCATCAAATACGAACTCCCCTTCCTTAGGTTCATGCATATTCCAGGCGATGTAGGTCTCTACGGTATTAAATCCGCAGGCTTTCAATTTCAGCAGCCGGTCTTTCCAGTATTCAGGCACAACCCGAAAGTAATGAATCGCTCCCGATACAATCCGGTAAGGCTGTCCGTCCAGCAAATATTGTCCGTTGTTCCAGGTGAGCAGGCTCATAATCGACAACCTCCTTTTTTAACATTCATTTATTCTAACGTTTCTCCACAGTGGTAAACGGCAATCCGTCTGATCTCGGGATTTGCGGAAGCTTCCGTCACCCGAAGTCGTAATTTCTCTGCACATACTGGAGGGAAAGCGTCGATTTTCTTATGGCCAATCGCACTGCCGTGCTTCAACTCCAACCACTCCCCGTTACTGTAAGCTTCCAGCACATATCCTCCCACCCGCTCGCCGTAAGCGATGTCCTCCATAATCTCGGCGTGGTCAATCACAGCAGCCGTTGGCAGCTCCAGCTCAATAAGATCTCCAGTGCCAGCTGTTACCGCCAGAGCCTCGCCGAATCTACGCTGGATCTCCTTACCGAATTCCAGCAGACGCTGCACATCGGCCTCCGGAAACAGCCCGCGGTTATCAGGGGCTACATTGAGCAGCAAAGTCGCCCCATGTCCGACCGAACGATAATAAATGTCCATTAGCTGTTCTAGGGACAGCAGCAAATGCTCTTCCTCAGGATGCCAGAACCAGCGGTCTTTACGGATGGGCACATCACATTCCGCAGGCACCCAGCTTGGCGTTCCGGGAAGCCAATTTAGCGAAGCTTCACTGAACATGCTCCCCCGTGCGGAATTTGCAGTGTTCCAGCATGGATAAGGAGCAAGGCCATCCTCATTGCCAACCCAGCGAATGGTTGGCGCTCCCATATTAAACACCATAGCCCCTGGCTGATGGAGCTTAATCAGATCCATAATCCGCCGCCAATCATAATTGCGGCCCTCAGATCCTGCACCGTCAAACCAAATCTCCGTAAGCGGACCATATCCCGTAAGCAATTCCTGCAATTGCAGGGCATAGAAATCATCGTACGCTTGCGGATCCGCATAACACGGCTCATGTCTGTCCCATGGAGACAAATAAATGCCAAAGCCGACTCCAAGGTCCCGGCAAGCTTCTGCGCACTCCTTGACGACATCGCCGCGGCCTTCTTTCCACGGACTGGAAGCCACAGAATAGGTGCTTGTCGCAGTCGGCCACAGGCAGAATCCGTCATGATGCTTAGCTGTCAGTATAAAATAACGGAAACCGGCTTCTTTAGCTGTACTAACCCATTGGCGGGCATCTAGTTGAAGCGGATTGAAAACCGCAGGTGAATCACCGCCTTCTCCCCATTCCTGATCGCAAAACGTATTGATGCCAAAATGGCAGAACATCCCCAGCTCCAGGTCTTGCCAGGCCATCTGCTCTCTGGAAGGCAGCGCTGCCAGCTCTTCCGGCTTGTTCTGTGAAGATATGCTTTCCATCATTTTTGAACTCTCCCGTGTGTTTGTGTAGGCTCCCTTGTAAAAAAAAAGGCTTTGGAAAGCCGGTTGATGACCTTCCAAAGCCCCGTCCACAACTTGGGATACCTCGCTTACTGCCTATTTATTTGATGACGCCTTTTTCGTTGATAATTTTCGTTGCTTCATCGACCATCCATTGCTGAACTTTATCAATCGATTCATTGCCGAGCATAAATCTGCTGAAACCGTCATCGATAATTTTGGTCAACTCGGAAGTTGCTGTAGTCATCACCTGTGCACCGTCGAGGAACTGAATTTCGCTATCGAAGAGTGTATATTTGAGTGAATCCATATCATACATATCTTCTTTTCCAGCAACCAATTTAGTCAGTAGAGCCTCATTGTCAGCTTTTTTATAGCCGGAGAATTCCAGTCTGTTATCACTAACAGCCGTTGACATAAATCTCATCAGTTTAAAGGAAGCTTCTTTGTTCTTCGAAGTTGCACCCATCGCCAGCATGTTGCCGCTGGTGAAGTATTTGCCTTCGTATTCTTTCGGTTCCGATCCTGCCGGAGGCACCGGCACTGGGGCAAAGGCTGTCTTGAATTCATGCGGATACTGCTCGGTGTTACCCGGATCAGCAATCGTCCAGTTACCAGCCAGGATCATAGCGGCTTCTTCATTGAAGAATTCCGTGCGGTAATTGAGCTTAGCAGCTAAAGCGTCCGCATAGGATTTCGCGGATTTATCAGCAGACTCCATATCTTTGCGCAGCTGGAAGAAATATTTGTAGGTTGGATCCGCGAAAATGGTTGTTCCGTCATCATACACGAACGGATCTTTCATCATCGTTTGGGCCGGAGCGTTCATGTACAGCTCCCAAGTGTGGAAGTATGTGCCGTAACGTTTATCCACGCCTTCGCCTTTGGTCAGTTTTTTAGCATAGTCGCGGTAGTCATCCCATGTCCAGCCAAAAGTAGGAACAGGCAACCCAGCTTCATCCAGCGCGTCCTTGTTTAGCATCACATAGTTGCTGCTCTTCGTGTATTGCATCCCATAATATTTGCTATCGACCTTAGCGTTCACATAATATTCATCCTCGGGAACGAGGTTATCCTTGTCATAGAATTCATTCAGCGGGGCAAGTGCTCCACGGGTTGCCCGTTCAAGCACGCCGCCAAGACTCGGCACCTGAACAACGTCAATCGCTTCACCGGAAGAAATCAGGAAGTCGAGTTTTTTCAACATTTCTACGGAATCCCCTGGAACGAGTGTCACATGCTCTACCTTGATGTCCGGGTTTTGATCCATAAATTCCTGCAGCATGGCATCGGTGCCTACCGATTGAGCTTCATTGTCCCAGTTGTAATACTTGATGGCGACCTGCTTGTCCGCCTTAACATTTCCTGCATTTGCACTTGCGTCAGCACTGCCATTCTCCGCCGTATTGCCGGAATTACCACAAGCGCTTAGCGTTAAGGAAACCGCCAGCATGGAGCCTAATACAACGGATAATCTCTTTTTGCTCTTTGTTTTCATTTTACTTCCCCCCGCACTGAATTTTAAGTATAGTGCCTTGTTCATTTCTTATTATAGGCATCCGCTTTACTGGCCAAGTGCACAATTTTGCTGTTGTAGGATCACTTTTTTGACTTTTACTATCTATCACACACTCGCAGGTCAGCCCTTAACGCCGCCCAGCGAGATTCCGTTAATGACTTGCTTCTGCAAGGCAATGAACACAATGACGAGCGGTATGATCGCCGAAACAGCCGCCGTCATCATAATCGCATAGTTGTTCGAATAATCATCCCGGAACAGTGTCATACCGAGTGGGATAGTGTACAAATTCTTATTTAGTAAGAAGATCAACGGATTCTGGTAATCATTCCAGGTCCAGATAAATTTGATGATTGCCACCGTAGCGAGCACCGGTTTACAAAGCGGAATAATGATAGACCAGAATATCCGCAAATGGCCTGCACCGTCAATTCGTGCCGCTTCAATATATTCGTCGCTGACACCTATCATAAATTGCCGCAGCAGGAACGTGAAGTAGATGGAGAACATACTCATTAATATGATTGCCGCATGGGTATCGTAGAGGCCGAACCAGCGAATCAGCAGAAAACGCGGAATCAGTGTGGCCTGATCAGGAATAATCATGAACGACAGCAGCGCCAGAAACACCATATTCCGTCCTTTGAACTTGATTTTGGTCAAGGCGTACGCCGACATAGATGAAATGATAAGTGTAATTAAGGTTGTTATAATCGCAACTTTAAAGGAATTTAAATAAAAATGAGAAAAAGGTACTCGTCCCATCCAAACCATCTTGAAATTATACGCTACATTGATTTTCTCGGGAATCCATTGGATCGGGAAGCGCATTACATCTTTCTCATATTTAAAGGCTGCGGAAATCATCCAGATCAGCGGAATAAGAAATACAATGGACAAAGCCCCCATGATACTGGTAGTGATCACTCTGGACATATTTTTTCTAATCAGTTGCATGTTAATCTCCCCCCTTTATTCTTCATTTCTCATTTTCCAAGTAGCTGCGGTGATCAAGCCTATGACGGCGAATAGCAGCCAGGAAATTGCAGAAGCGTAACCCATGTTGTAATATTTGAACCCTTCCTCATAGATCCTGAACACAAGCACGGTAGAAGAATTATTCGGGCCACCTTCGGTCAAAAAGGCGATGATGTCGAACACCTTAAACGAGCCAATCAGCATGGTGATAAGCAAGAAGAACGTGGTTGGACGCAGCATTGGAACCGTGATGGCAAAGAATTTTTTCAGTGCACTGGCTCCGTCTATTTCGGCGGCTTCGTAGATTTCATCGGAAATATTCGTCAAACCGGCCATATAGATAATAATGGTATAACCCAGACTCGCCCAGGAACTGATAATAGCAATCGATAACAGCGAGGTCTTTGGATCCACCAGCCATTTCGGAGGACTGGAAATTCCAAGCTCCATCAAGAACTGATTGATCGGTCCAAGGGACGGATGGAACAATGCGCTCCATACAGCAGCAATCGCAATGATTGAAGAAATATAAGGGATAAAGAAGGCCACTTTGAAATAATTTTTGAGAAATACACTGTTTTGAATCAATGCCGCCAGCACCAAAGCAATCGCAATCGGTATCGGCACGGTCATAATCATATAAATGGCATTGTTCTTCAAAGCTTGAATGATGCTCGGATCATGGAACATTTTGATATAGTTATCCAATCCGATAAACTCGATCCCTTGAACCCCCGACAATAGATCCCATTTCGAGAAGCTTAAATAAAGTGAGAATCCAAGTGCAAATACATTAAGAAAAAGCATTCCGACAATTTCCGGAGCTAGAAACAGCCACCCGGTCAAAGCCTCTTTCCGCTGCGGAGTCCAGAACTTCCGCTTCTCCTGCAGAATTTTTGGCACAGGTTGTTTTGCAGCCTCCACGTTGTATCACCTCGACAATTTGATTTGTCATTATAGTAATATATCCGCCTTCCGCATGAAGGAGTGATTATGACCCGAGATGTGCAAGATTTTGACCTTTGTCCGTAGGCAAGCTAAAGTGCCTTCGGCGTCCTTTTAAGGACGCTAAGCATTTATGCAAGAATTATAAGGATAATGTATAGCGTGAAACTTATACATTATCCTTATAATTCAACAAAAAAACCGCCCTAGATGGGCGGGATCTAATCGGTAGGTTAAAAATTACGCTCTCAGCGTACCGAGTGTTTGGATTTATACTCGCTAGGCGTTGTTCCCACATATTTTTTAAACACTTTTGAAAAATAGGTTCTGTCCGAATATCCCAGACCGACGGCTAGCGATTCCAGGTTCTGGCTGGATATTTTCAGCATTTTGGTCGCAACCTTCATCTTGTGCTGATGTACATAGTCCGTAAAGGTCAGACCTGTCATGCGCTTGAAATAACGCGAGAAATAGCTCGGGTCCAGAAAGAGATAACGTGCCATATCGATTGAAGTGATATTATCGCCAAGATGCTGATCGATAAATTGCTGGATAAGCTGCAGCTTCGGCTCCTGCGGGGGAGCTCCTGCCACCTGCTGCTTGCTGCCTGTAATCTGCACCAGCTTTCTTTCCACCAGTTCCATCGTATCCTCCAGTGTGCGGGTTTGCACGAGATAGACGAACAGATCCTCATCGAACGTTAGGCTAGTGAACATCAGCTCGATACCGCGGAGCATAAAGGATAAATCCCGGACGAAATCGCCCGGATGGATAGCCATACCTTTTGCAGTCTTAGCGATTTCCTGAAGAGTGCCACGGATGGCTTCAAGATCATTTTTAATCACGGCCCGCTCCATCTGCGGGATATAACTATCCAGAAATCCTGGAGGAGCGGGCTGGAAGCGAGGGGTAGCGATTTGCAGAGTATCCAGAACTGTGTAATCTGCACTCGCATAAAACTCGCACTTGTCCTTGACAATTTGCCGATGAATCTGTCCAATCGCCTGCAGCTCTATTTTCTCAGTGACTGCGATGATGCCCGGTTGAATCTTAAGGAGATGGGAGCACTCGGAACACAATCGCTGTAAATAATCATGAAAATAAAGACTGGCATTCTGCGCCAGATTCACTCGGTAATTATACAGAATCACAATATTTTTCTGCTCCAAAAAAGGCGTAATCCCCTCACACGCTTCGGACAGCTCTAGGGCTATATTGTAGATGGCATATAAAATAAGTGGATACTCGCTCTGCTTGTACCGCTTCTCGAAACTGGAAAAGTGAATGCTGACTGTGCCCAGCATGAACCACGGGTACGTCCAGGATATGCCAATTTGCGTCGCATAGGCCAGCGTGGTTTCGGGCGGAGCGCCGCCGATCACCCTTTGCAGCAAATTCTGCCGGAATAGCTGGCTGTTGTAACCCGTCTCCCCATGCTTGATTAAACCGATCTTCGATTTAAGCAAGCGTACAGACTTGGCAAGGCTATTCTCCAGCTGCTCATCCGTAAGCTGATCCTTGATTAAATAGTCATCCACCTTCAGCTTTACCGCTTGCTGAGCATAATGAAAATCCTCATGACAGGTCAGGAAAATAATTCTGACCTCCGGCTTCATGCGGGTAAAGTAATCTGCCAGCTCAATCCCGTTCTTTTGCGGTAAGCCTATATCCGTGATCACGATGTCGGGCTGCACTTCCTCAAACATTAATAACGCCTTGGCACTGGAATAGGTGCTGCCGACAATCTGCAAGCTATGTGCTTCCCAGTCAATCATCTGCTGAAGCACCTTGAGCATAGGAACATCATCATCTATGAGCATCACTTTATACATCAATATCCCTCTCTCTCCGACAGATTAACCTGATGATTGCCTTGCGGCAAATACAGAGAAACGGACACCCCACCTTGCGGCAAATTATGCAGCGACAAGCGGGTATCCTGACCATAGGTCAGCCTCAGCCTTTGAACCACGTTAATTAAACCGACCCTTTGATAAGTTGCATCCTGTTCATCGCCCTTGTACATTAACCTGCGGTTCAATCCCGCCAAAACTTCTGCCCCCGCACCGCAGCCATTATCTTCAACTTCAATCAGAATCCCATCAGGGATCGTTCGCGAACGAACGACAATACGCGGTGCCGGGTGGTCAACTAAACCGTGAACGATGGCGTTCTCTACGAGTGGCTGCAGAATCAGCTTAGGGACGATGAGCTTCTCTGTATCCGCTTCCAGATCGACCTCCAGTTCAAGAGGGATTTCGTTGCGGATCTTCATGATGTCAATATAATGGCCGAGCAGTTTACATTCTTCCCGCAAGGTAGCCGGTTCATTGACCTTTAGATACGCCCGGAGCAGACTCATTAGCGAATCAATGATCCCGCTGTGGAGCTTATCTTTAGCCAAAATAAGGCTGCATTTGATTGAATTCAGCGTGTTGATCAAAAAGTGGGGACGAATCTGCATAAACAGCGCTTCCAGCTCCATCACTCGCTTCTGTTCCTGCTCCAGCTCGATGTCGTGAATCAATCCTTGCAGTTGGTCCAGCATAGTATTCAACGTCTGCCCCAGCTCAGCGATTTCATCCTTGCCCTTGACCTCCAGCCTGACATCAAGATTCCCCATCCCGAACTGGCGAACAACGCGCTGCAGCTTCATGATCGGACTATGCAATCTTTTGGCAATCAACATAGAGGTGGCCGAAAAGACAATGAACAAAAGAAGCACCAAGCCAATACCACTATAAAAAGTTCGCGAAATCTGGCCTGACCATTCTTTCTCCGAAGCTTCATAGACCAGCTGCCAATTAGATTTGTCGATGGCTCTGGCCGTTCGTACGCTTCCTCTCGCTTCCTTACCTTCTGGAGCTAGTTCTGTGTTCCCGGCAATCAGGCCGCCTCCGGAATCAAACAACGCAACCTTTCCAAATTCAACCGGTCCAAGCAGCTTGTTGAAATAGGCCTCGGGAATGGAGATGAGAAGCACGGATACCTGCCGTTTCTCCCGGCTGTCATAGATTACTCTGGCAATATAGTAGCTGCTGCTTTTGCCTGAACCGCTGTCAGCCATCCCCAGCCATTGCAAGGTCTCCGGTTCGTGAATATTGACACGGCCCATCAGCTTGTCCATGTTGGCATTAATCACGGATAAATTCTCAGTCCCAGAGGAGATCACAAAGTGCTTCCGGTTAACCAAATACATGCGAATGTTATTATTTAGCGGCTTAGAGTTGATAAGCGAAAACACATCCTGAATTTGCGTAAATTGTACGTAATCCTGATAGGTGTTCAGCCGCTCGGTATCTGCAAAGACCTTCAGGTTGGCGCGAAAATTGGTATCGTTTACAATAAAATGCGATGCAAATGTCACATCATCAATGGTCTTGTTTAGTTCGTCAATCATAACGTTCAGGAAGTTATCGTTGCTGAGCTGTAGCTTTTCTACCATCGTATCCCGAATTAGCACAAAGGAGATGATCGATACTGCAATCAGCGGGATAAAAATCAGCAAAAGAAATGATGCCTGGATACGTCTATAGTAAGTGAATTTGAACATGTTTTCCCCGCGCCTCTCTCATGCTCTTTTCTTGTATTCTATCAGCCCGTTATCCAGTATACATGCATTATCTGATTACCGTGACTTTCTTTTGACCGTTTGCGAAAACAATAAGGACCACTTCACCAAATATTTGTATACCTTCTACTACATAGGAATCCAAGTGACTGGATGGAACCTCATGGCTGATCACGATAATATGCTCCTCATTCCTTTCAGGGAGGCTGATACGGCAGGCCTCGGCCTGTGCAGCATCCACTGCTTCACCCGTATGACGGTAAATCGCCACCTGTTCAACCAGAGGACAAAACTGCTCGCCGGGAGGCTGCGGATACAGCACTTGCATGATCGAAACCTTCCCTTTCCCCGTTCGGGAATACACAGCATGCTGATTGGGTTCCAGCAGATTGTATTCGCGGGAGATTACCCCGTCATCAACCTTGCCCTGAAGTCCTTCAACATTAACAGGAATGATGCAAAGATTGGCTTCCCGCTCATTTTTAGTACGGCAAATAAATGTTTCGTCTTCCATCTGAACCGCTCCGGGCGCAAAATGTAAATGCTGGGAAAACGTATGCTCCTGCCGGCAGCTGAAGCTGTCGACCAGAAGCCAGTAATAAGGCTTGATGAATATAATCCTCCTAAGCGGGTGTACCGGATCATTCAAATGACGATAACCGTCATGGCTGCCTTCTACATAATCAAATTCCGGCTTGCTAATCCATTGGGTGCCCGTTGGCTTCGCAATTTGGGAGAAGGACCATGTATCCGTGATTTCGGTAAATCCAATTCCGTCAACAGTGGTCGTATTATGGGCAGCGCTTTCTTTTAGCGCTTTTCTGAGTGGTGTATGATCACTATAGTTGTATCTGCCTAGATCGGTAAGCATATCCCGCCCATAAGCATACAGATCGAAATGTAGCAGATCCGCGTGCCCATGTCCACCCCCAAGTGGTCCGCAGTGGAAATATAGGTACAAATCCTGCTCATCCCAACCCGTCCGCATCACATAATGGCCGGAATGTACAAAAGAATGTGACAAGTAAGACGGTTCCTCTGCCAACAGCCGCGCGTAGCCCTCAACGCCAGTCAACCCGAACAACCAGGCATTATCATAATCCATTTGATCGTATCCGCCAAAGCGGAGCACAGAATCCTGGAACAACCAACCCGCATAAGTCAAAATTGAACGGACATCGCTATCATCGCTATCGCCGAGCATCGGCTGCCGATGATTCGGCTTGGCCCAATATAATGAAGCAACGGCCATTTGACGTACCTTTTGCAAAAATTCATCCTCAAGCTCCAGTCCGTTCATACGGGCCAAGCGGATGCAGTCGAGAAAACATACCAGAACTTCATGGTGATAAGTGGGGGATTGCTCCCAGTGGATACCGTCCGCCATGATCTGGATTCGAGCAGTCTCCCCTAATCTCTCCTCACCGAGACGTTGCCAGTTTCTGGCCCTTGTGAACTCAGGGAAGTAGAGCGCGGTTTGGAACAAGCCACAAGTCTCCAGAACCCCCCAGTTGCTGATATTCTTCCAGCCCGTAAACGATGAAGCTAAATATTCACCGTGTTCATGCAGAGATATCATCATTTTTGCCAGGAGCGTCGGTGTGAGCAGCGGACTTTCCTGTATATAGGATAACGCTTTGATCCAGTTAGCACAGCGAAGGCCCGCTTCAATGGTGCGCCAAGTCAGCGTATCATTCGTAGGCATGTCTGGAACAGGATTACGGTCCAGCCAATCTTCAAGCTGACAGCAAAATGCCCTCGTATATTTTTCATTACCAGTTATCGCATACGCTTGTCCTAATGCCACCCAGTAACGATGGCGATTCAGCATATAAGCCCATTCTACATCTTTGTCAGGAACATAACGCCAGTCAATTTTTTCCTCAAAGGTAACCGGAATGCTGCTTCGTTCCATGTCCCAGGGAAAGCGGAAGAGAAATGTCTGCTCGACGACTTCGTCCGCCGTCTTTATTACAAGTTCCAGGTCATCTGTGCAATAGTGCTGTATATAGTCGATAAGCTGCTGCTTCCGGTTATCTGTTCTCCAGCCCGGCGTACTCCGGCTGGTCAAGTACTGATGCAACGCAGTCAGCGCATCGTCCTGCCGCGCTTGGTCGAGCGCATCCTTCACCGGAGCTAGAGCGGGTAACGCAAGGTCGAGTAGCGTAAAGACGGAATACGGAGAGGTTTGTTGGTCATCAGCGTTCATACCAGTACCCCCTGCTGCCTTTTTGCAGCCGCAGCAACGCTTCGAGATAAAAATAATCCCCCCAGATCATGAAATCATCCGGAGAAAGATCGCCGCGCACATGGTAAGAACCATGCTTCAGCAGCCCCTCCGCGTCTTCACCGATCGTGGAATAGTTCTGCACAAGTGAAGTCATCGACTGTATTAATCCCTGCTGAAAATAAGCTCGTTCGGGATCTTCCTCATCCATTAGCTCTAGCAGTTCCTGAAGTCCGGCCGCAACAATTGCAGACGCCGAACTATCCCTATAAGTATCCGCGGCCACCGGAGCATTGAAGTCCCAATAAGCTACATGATCCTGTGGCAAATGCTCCAGGAAATAACGGGCCATCCGCTTGGACGTTTCCAAATACAATGGATCCTTAGTATAACGGTAAGATAATGCAAAACCGTAGACGCCCCAGGCCTGACCGCGCGTCCAAGTCGATCCGTTAGTATAGCCCTGATGCGTAGCGCCCCCAATCGGCTCTCCGGTCTTCTGGTCGAAGAAAAACGTATGGTAGGAGCTGTCATCTCCCCGTACCAGATAACGTTTCGTTTTATCCGCCTGCATGATCGCCACCTGCCGGTATATGGAATCCCCGGTCTGTTGTTCCGCCCAATACAGAAGAGGTAGATTCAGCAGGCAATCAATAATGATACGCCCGCCTTCTTGGGCATCTCCGATAGGTCCCCAAGCCTGAATATATCCACCGTCTGTGCGCCAGCGCTTCAGCAGTAAGTCTGCCGCTTGCAATGTCAACTGAAGTGCGGATTCGTCTTTTTCTATCATCCACTGGGCTTTGGAGGATAACGAATACAAGAATCCTATATCGTGATGATCAAGCACCGTCTTTGCCGCGAAACGGCGCCGGAAATCCTCTACGGTATGAGATGCCGCAATACGGAAGCTGTCATCCTGCGTATATTCATAGCACAACCACAACATGCCACTCCAGAATCCGTTAGTCCAGTCGTCGTTGTTATTGAGCTGGTAGGTTCCATTCTTGCTGACATGAGGGAAACTGCCCCCAAACCGATCTATGTTCTTACGTACCTTCTCTATTGCATCTTCAATCGCACTGCTCCACATAAGTTTCTTGCTCCCTTCAGGCTCTTCGTTTCTTACGTCTCATGATAAGGAGAGTGAACAGGATCTAATAGGGGTGATTTTTGCTTTGATGTGCATTATTTTGACTTTTGAACGAAGTAACAAAATATATAACTATTTATGGAAAAATACGTTAAAATCATGAGGTGAATTACAGCTTACATTATCTTAGAAACGGAGTGTCCTACTAATGAAAAAGCTAGGTGCATTATTTTTATCCATTTTCATGGTTATGTCTGTCATTACCACTGCCCATGCGGCTGAAAAACCTGTCGGCGTATGGATTGACGGAACCGAAGTAAAGTTAGGCAATGCTAACCCTGTTGTAGAAAAAGGAACTACCTTGGTTCCTATGCGTCCACTTCTAGAGAAGCTTAATGTAAATTTGAATTGGAATAAAAAGACGCAAACCGTAACGGGGACCAAAAATGGACTGGCCCTCTCACTGACTATCGGCAGCACCACAGCAACGGTGAACGGGGAGAAGAAAAAACTAGAGGTGGCTCCTAAAACCATCAATAATGTCACCTATGTACCTGTCCGCTTTATAGGAGAAACGATCGGCTATAAGGTAGAATGGAGTCCGGCGCAGCGCACCATCACCTTTGTAGCCAATAATCAGGCTGCAGGCAGCACCGGATTCTTATGGAAAGTGGAGAACAACGGTAACACTGTCTATCTGCTTGGTTCTATCCATGTGGCTAACGACAAAATGTACCCGCTTCGTCCGGAAATTGAAGCTGCCTTTGAGGCTTCTCAATATCTTGGGGTCGAAGTTGACTTAACCAAGGTTGATCAAACAGAGATTCAAAAGTTCCTTACGGAGAAAGGCTCCTATACAGATGGATCCAAGCTCAAAGATCACGTATCCGCTGATACCTATAACAAAGTTGTTGCGCTTCTGAAAGCGAATGGTCTTGCTGGAGATGCATTCGATTCCTATAAGCCATGGGTCGTTACTCAAGGCATTTCAAGCCTGCAAATGCAAACAACAGATTATACACCTGATACGGGAATCGACCTATATTTCACACAGAAAGCAGCCAAATTGAATAAACCGGTCATTGAATTGGAAAATATGCAATTGCAGCTGAACATGTTTGATCAATTCTCAGATGGATTACAAGAAAAGCTTCTCCTCGATACACTCGATAGCCTCAAGCAAACGGACAAGGCTGCAGCAACAGCTTCGCTGGATTCATTATCCAAAATGTGGAGGCAGGGGGATGAACAATCACTCGTAGCTATGACACAAGCGGTCGCTAAGGAGCCAGAATACTATAAGGGTCTCGTTTCAGATCGGAATGCCAACATGGTGAAGCATGTAAAAGAGTATTTGAATAGTGATAAAAAAGCGACTTACCTTGTCGTTGTTGGTGCACTACATATGCTAGGTGATGATGGCATTGTGACTCAATTGCAAAAAGACGGCTTTAACGTCGTCAAACAATAATTGCTAATAACAAATTAAATAAGGCTGTCTCTTAGTCATCACAATGACTTTGGAGGCAGCCTTTTATCTTTACTTTTTTAGCTTAATCTAAAAATAGTAGTAAATTGACGTGAAGACAAAGCGGAGGGGTGGAGGGATTCTGGAGAAACGCCAGTGTTCGCCTTTAAAGACCAATTTCAACTGCTAATCCTTCTACCATTTGATTAACTGATCCACCTTCACTGGAAGTCCGGTAGCTATCGAACGATTAGCCGCAATCCCGGTCATAATAGACAACGCCCCATCCACATGGGAAGCTGCTCGATTAAACCGATCCTCCACAGGTCGTTCAAAAATATCCCGCAGCATGACCGGATCTCCGCCGCCGTGTCCCCCAACACCTTCTTCAATCTCCACTTCATAGGGAGGCGCAAAATGTGGGAATACAGTGATCTGCTTGTCCTTTAGGGCCCCTTCATCCTCTTTGTTCCCTCCGGCATTTACATAAGACTGTTCAACTACTTTCACTTCCATCCGTCCCTTTGTTCCATTAAATACTACAGTGAAGCCTTCCCAAGGCAAGTAAGCATTAAGTGAATAGTTCATAATCGTCTTGTTTTTGTATTTGACCATGACTGCCATCGTATCCTCAATGCTGATATTATCACCGAATACACTTTGATCACGCAGGTACCCATCTTCATGCTCGGCATCCAAATACATCTGCTTCAGCTGTTCATTATCTTTAAGATGAAGGGCAAAGGGATCATTTTCGGCTGCTGCACTACCATGAGCACGCTGATAAAACTCGGTCACGCCGCGCTTCTCTGCGTTTTCTCTGCCATAAAACCTTAAATCCCCCATGGCATAGACCGTGTCCGGACGTGAGCCCAACCAGAAATTCATCAAATCGAAATGATGTGTTGATTTATGGACCAATAGACCTCCACTATTACGTTTATCCCGATGCCATCTGCGGAAGTAATCCGCTCCATGCTGTGTATTTAGCAGCCATTCAAAGTTAACAGAAAGTACTTCGCCAATGGCTCCATCCATGATCAATTCACGGATTTTGGTGTTGTGCGGGGCATAGCGGTAATTGAACGTAACGCGCAGCTTTTTCCCCGTTCGATCAATCGCCTCAAGAATCTCCTGGCATTTCTCTTCATCCACCGTCATCGGTTTCTCTGAGATAACATCACAGCCAAGCTCCATCGCCCGGATAATGTAACGATGATGTGTGCGGTCAATACTCGTAACGATAACCACATCCGGCTTAGTCTCTTCAATCATACGATCGAACTCATGAGCTTTATAAGTAGGAACCGCATGATACTGATATTTCCCTTCCAGTAATCGGTTCGCATAATCCATTCTTACCCCATTCACATCGCAAAAGCCTACGATTTCCGATGTTTCACGATAATTTGTAGTAATCTCACCATAAAAGAACTCCGCTCGGCCGCCGGTACCTACGAATACATATTTCTTCTTCGACACAAGTATCACTCCATCGCTATTGATTTAGATGCCGTTTCTTTCTATAGTTTATAGTATAAAATACATCGAAATCTAAGCGATTATTAGTAAATATGACGGAAACTTTGCATATATTAGCTTCATTATCTGAAAGGAGCAAATCTGCAATGGAACAGGAACTAGAGCCTCCATTTATCATTGAACAAATCAAAAGAGCCGGACCCTTCAACATGGATTCCGACCATTATCACGATACATATGAAATTTATTATTTACTCGCAGGTGAGCGCAGCTATTATATCAACAATCTAATTTATACCTTGCGCAAAGGTGATCTGATATTTATTAACAAGAATGAACTCCACCGCACCACTTCTAAGGGTTTAGCACGGCATGAGCGAATATTGATTAACTTTGAGGAGAGCTTTCTGCAAAAAACGTTGGCCAACTATGATCTGAGCTTTCCTTTTTTATCTACCCAAAGCTTGCTTCTGCGACCCGGAGTCCATGAACAAGGAGCCATCGAATATATCCTCTTCGCCATGCTAAAAGAACAAGAAGAACATCGATCACAGCAGATTCCTTATCTTCAGACACTGCTTATCCAGTTATTCATTGAAATGAACAGAGCACAAGAAATAAGCCGCGAGCCCATCGCTCATGAGAGCAGTGAGAAGCAGCTTAAAGTCTACGAAATGATCGATTATTTACAGGCACATTATGCTAAAAAGCTTACATTAGATCTGCTATCAGAAACCTTTTTCATCAGCAGCACCTATCTTTGCCGTTTATTCAAGCAGACCACTGGATTTACCATTGTTGAATATCTAAACTACATTCGGATCAAGGAAGCCCAACGACTCTTGCAGAGCACTAACACTAAAGTCACTACCATTGCTGAGAAGACAGGCTTTGACAGCATCGCCCACTTCGGGCGGGTGTTTAAGCACATCGCCAAGTGCTCACCCCTGCAATACCGCAAGCAGAACCGCTGATTATCAGGCTTTAATTACACCTTTTTTTATAATAATATTTCCATAAAGTGCTTCTTCACCTGTTACAACAATAGCGTAACTTTCCTTTGAACGATTATAAAAATCAAACCGCTCCTCATATTTAATCGTCGCTTCAGCGTCATGTTTGACGATAATCGATTCGTATGTCGACCAGATCACCGGCACCGTAGGGTCTCCCTCAACGACAGCCATAAACGCCACCTGATGTTCCACATAATGATCAAGTGGCAGCAGCTCCAATATTGCGTCCAGTAAAGCAGGTATCCCAATGCCATCATATCTTAATACTTTTGAGTGCAAGGAGTGCCCTGGATAATTCGCATCCGCGAGTACAAGCTCATCTCCATGACCCATTTCCATCATTACACGTACCAGTTCCGGAGATAGCAGCTTAGGAATTTTTTTTAACATCCAAGCACCTCATTACTTCCCATAAAAAGATCTCAACGCAACCAGCTCATCAATCCGATGCTGTGGCAGTTCTCTCTCCCCGCCAATCATACGGGTAATGAATGTAATTTTAGCCGTATATTCGAGTCTCTCCATGTTCAAATAGGCTTCCATAACATCTGTTCCCCAAGTGAGTGCGCCGTGATTTTCGAGCAGGACTGCTGTTTTTTTGCCAAGATAAGGCATCAGTGAGTCTGGAATTTCTTCTGTCGAAGGGGTACCATATTCCGCTAATGGGATATCCCCGATCATGATAACCGATTCCGGCATCATCATTTTATCGAGTGCCTCACCTTTAATGGCAAAAGCGGTGGCATACGGGGGATGTGCATGAACCACACCATTCATCTCAGGTAGCTCATTATAAATTCTCAAATGCATTTTGGTTTCTGTTGAAGGTCTGTACCCTTCTGCCGCTTCAAGCACTTCACCTTGCAGATTCACTTTTACAATCATATGAGGCTCTAAATATCCTTTGCTAACCGCTCTGGGAGTAGTAAGAATTTCATTCTCTGATAACCGTGCTGAAATATTTCCATCATTGGCGGCGATGAAATCTTTATTAAACAGATTTCTGCCGATATCACAAATCTGCAAACGTAATTTTTGTTCCAAAGTATCCATAAGTACTCTCCTCGTATCCTATTTTTTAGAGTTCTTTACCACAGAAGGCTGGTAGGTCTTAAAGGTAAAGGATTGTGCCACGAACTCTTTCCCCTCGGAAACATCCAATTTTCCCAGCGCAGCCAGTTGGACAATGATATTGCCAATTCCACTGGCCTCCACAGGCCCCGCAACGACTTCTCTACCCGTAGCATCGGCGGTGAGCTGGCATAATAGCTCATTTTGAATCCCACCGCCAACCATATGAATGATAGTGATTGTCTTGCCGGTGATCTCTTCCATTTCTTTAATCGTTCTACAGTATGATTGCGCAAGGCTCTCAAGGATAACGCGTATAATTTCAGCTTTCGTATTAGGGGGCTGTTGCCCCGTCCGCTCACAATATTCCTTAATCCGCTGTATCATCACACCAGGTGTACTGAAGAGCGGGTCATTCGGATCAATGATCGCTGGCGCCCCATTAATCGTTTTGGCTAGTTCAACCATTTCACTTTGACTAAGATTCTCTCCTGCTTTTGCCCAATTCCTTTGGAGCTCCTGCAAAATCCATAGTCCCGTTGTGTTTTTTAGCAAACGGTTAGAATTACCGAAGCAACGTTCATTTGTGAAACCATATTCATAGCTTTTCTCTGAAATGACCGGCTCAGGCGTCTCCATACCCACCAAGGACCACGTACCACAGCTTAAAAATGCTGCTTCATCCTTACGAGTATAAGGAATCGAAGCCACGGCTGAAGCCGTGTCATGTGAAGCGCCGGCGATCACTTTTATCGGTCCTACACTAAGCTCCTCTTGAATAACCGGTAGGATAGATCCAATAACCGTTCCCGCTTGGACTTGATGTGGAACTAGACTACTCGGAATTCCAAGCCTGCTCATTAATTCAGAGGAGGGTTCTCCAGAGACAGCATCCACTAAGCCGCTTGTGCTCCAGATGGTGCTCTCTGCTGCTTTAATACCAGAAAATAGATAATGAAATAGATCCGGCATCATCAAAATCGTATCCGCGGTCTCCATAAGAGAATCATTATCCTGAAAATCAGAGAACAGCTGATAGACTGTATTAATCACGCTTGGCTGAAGACCGGTCATACGGAATTGCTCTGCCGGTGAGAGTAGCGCTTCCAATTGGAGACGGTGAGCCTCCATCCTCCGATCCCTGTAATGATGTGGGGAATAGACCATCATTCCTCTTTTGTCGATAAAACCGTAGTCAACTCCCCATGTATCCACACTTAAAGACGTCAATTCTCCGTGTTGCCTAAAGGCTTTTTGCACGCCTTGCTTCATTTCGTGGAAAAGCCTCAGAGTATCCCAATATAAGTGCCCATTGATCTGTACCGGCGTATTCTCAAACCGATGAATTTCTTCCATTCGAAGCCTATCTCCACCATATATCCCTAGCATAACTCTTCCGGAACTGGCGCCGAGATCTATGGCTAGAAGCTTAATCGTATCAACCATTGTTCATCACACCTGCTTCACGGGAAGATTTTAGTAGAGGGGTCCAAAGTTCTGACATGCTCTATAATCTGCTCCCTCCAGATCTTCGGTACCAAATAGCGACCACACCCGAGGTCTAAAAATACGTGATTCCTCAACGTTATGCATACTGACGGGAATACGCAGAATAGACGCCAGTGTAATCAAATCCGCTCCAATATGCCCATAGCTGATCGCCCCATGATTTGCGCCCCAATTATTCATGACATCATACACCGATTGGAAAGAACCACTATTGGTTAACTTAGGCGCAAACCAGGTCGTTGGCCAGGTCGGGTCTGTTCTTTGATCCAAAGTATGGTGAACATCTTCAGGCAGCTCAACCGTGTGACCTTCTACAAGCTGAAGAACAGGTCCAAGCCCTTTAACCAAGTTCAGACGAGCCATAGTCACCGGCATCCCGCCTTTAGTTAAATAATCTGTAGAGAAGCCGCCCCCACGGAAATATTCTTGAGAAGCCGGGCGGAATTGGGTATGGCTCAAACAAGCTTCCACCTCATCCTCCGAAATTTCCCAAAAAGGTTTAATCGCAGGTTTACCATCGATCGTCTGCTCACCCGTCCCATCAAGAGCAGCCGAACCAGAGTTGATCAAATGCAGTATTCCGTGAGCTGCCTCACCTTCTAATTGGTGACCCGTTACACGCTTAACTGCATCTGGACTCCAAAAGGTTCGAACATCCGCAAAGATTTGTGCAGTATTCGTAAGCAAATAATTGAATAGCATCGTTACTCCGTTCAGGCTATCATTCTCTGTCGCTACGATATAAGGTGAACGTTTGCCATTCCAGTCAAAGGAGGAATTCAGAATTGTCTCCATGAAATCCCCGTTAGGAAAATGATCTGTCCATTGGCGCTGACCTTGGAACCCACCCACAATCGCATTATGGCCGTTGGCCTCTTCCTCAAAGCCCAGCTCAGCCAGAACAGGATTTCCGATCATCAGATCTCGGGCGATCAATGTCATTTTCACACAAGTCTCCCACTGCTTCTCTTTCTCATCATCACTTATTTGCAGATGCTGTGGATTATTATCGGCACCAACTTGGCAGTTTTCTTTGGTCCACGCGAGTGCTCGCTTATATTCCTCTTTATCATAAATTTCCTCTTCAAAACGGCGCACATATTCTGACATATCTATATATTCATTGCGCATCCCCAGATACTCTTGGAAGAACTGTTCATTCACAATCGATCCAGCAATCCCCATCGAAACAGAACCCATTGATAAATAGGATTTCCCTCTCATTTGAGCGACAGCCAACCCAGCTTTGGCGAACTGCAGCAATTTAGTCTGCACATCCGCTGGAATCTCCTCACTGCTAGACTCCTGAACATCCTCACCATAGATACCGAACGCCGGAATTCCTTTTTGTGCATAAGCAGAGAGAACAGCAGCTAGATAGACCGCGCCAGGGCGTTCCGTTCCGTTAAAGCCCCAAACCGCATGCGGGATCGAGGCGTCCATATCCATCGTTTCAGAACCATAACACCAGCAAGGAGTCACGGTAATCGATACGCCAACATTAGCCCCGGCAAATTTCTGAGCCGCCGCAGCAGCTTCTTTAACACCACCAATCGTAGAATCGGCAATGATGCACTCCACGGGGCGGCCATCCGGATAAAATAAGTTCTCTTCAATAAACTTAGCTACCCGCTGTGCCATACCCATGGTTTGAGCTTCTAGCGATTCACGGACCCCTCTTCTTCTGCCATCAATGGTCGGGCGGATGCCAATTTTCGGATAGTTTTCTATCACTGCTGTTCCTCCTCAAGATCATCTTAGTAACATCGGTAATGGACCTATTTCTCCTTCATCATAAAATATGGAAACGCTTTAGTCAACACAAAACAACATATTTATAGATAAATTATGTGGTTTTGTGTGGTATTAATATTATTATACTGTGGTATTATGTGAATATGAGGTTATTTCTTTGATTTATTGGGCAATGTAGTAAACTAGGAAGTAGATGATGATAGAGGTGAGTGAACGGATGAAAGCATTTGAACGGCGAGATTTAATCATTAATGAGCTGTATAGACAAAAGAAAGTCCATGTTGCTCAGCTGGCGCAAAAATTCAATGTCTCGGAAGAGACCATTCGGCGGGATCTGGATAAACTGGACAAGGAAGGACTTGCCAAGAAAAATTATGGCGGGGCGATCCTCAATGCCCACACGAATGAGGACCCTCCCTATGTGAGTAGACATCAGGTAAATATAGAGGCTAAACGTACGATAGCTGATCATGTTCTCCAATTAATTAATGATGGGGACAGCTTGGTGACGGATACGAGTTCAACCGTTTTTGAGGCCTTACGGAGAATTATAGAGGAGAAAAACAATCTTACGATTATTACGAACTCACTGGTTGTATTATCTGAATTTCAACACTCCGGGCAAAAGCTAATTTCCACTGGTGGAATACTAGGGCCCGAGACCAGCTCCTTCGTTGGACATACCGCCTCGCAGACTATTCAAAAATATAATGTGGACGTAGCTATATTCAGCTGTAAAGCGTTGTCTATGACTGGTGGGCTCAGCGATTCGAATGAAGAAGAAAGTGAATTGAAGATTCTTATGCAACAGCAGGCGAATAAAGTAATTCTGCTCGCAGATCACTCTAAGTTCGACAGGACTGCGTTCATTAAATTATTTAGTTTCGATAGAGTGGATTATATCGTTACAGACGAGAAGCCTTCTGAGGAATGGATCAAGTTTCTGAATAACTATCATATCTCTCTTATCTATGCACCCGCTGAGTAATCAGTAGGTGCATAAATTAAGATAAGGGGAAACCTTTATTTCACTAGTCGTTAAAAAGATCGCTTTTCCCTACGATCTTCAGCCACTCCCCGGCAATCAGATCATGCCCGGCCGCTGTCGGGTGAACGCCGTCCCACAGCCAGTAGGATGCATCTGTTCTACGGGCAGCTGCATCGAATGCTTCCTGCAAAGGAACAAACACCGCATTAAATTCTTCTGCAAGCTGCTTAACAACGCTCTGGTAATGCGTAATTTTAGCTTCCCATTCTTCCCATTGTTCTGCCGGAGCTCCGGTATTTAGAATAAAAGGCTCACACAAGACCAGCTTCGTTTGCGGAAGTACTTCCCCAGTTTCTTCTAGCACGTGACGGTACGCACGTTCAAAACGGTCCGTTACACCGCTTGGTTCCCCTTTCATTGTTCTCCAAAGATCATTAACACCAATCAAAATACTGATGATATTCGGCTGAAGGTAAATCGCATCCTCATTCCAGCGTGCATACAAATCGGAGATTCGATCCCCACTTATCCCACGGTTATAGAATACTAGATTCTGCTCAGCCCGTTCATTACCTAACTTGCCACCAATGATATATGCATAGCTATGTCCCAGAATATGATTGGGATCTTCATCCCGACCACGGTTCCCGTCAGTGATAGAATCACCCTGAAATAAAATCACTTTTTTAGAAGTTGGACTAGTCATTAATATGATTCATCTCCTTGATCTCTTCTTTTACATGAAACATTCAAGTTGAATGTTCCATAAGATACAAGTAAAGTTAACATATACAACTCAAGGAGGGAAGAGAAATATGAAATACAGAAGACTTGGCAATTCAGGACTAAAAATCAGTGAAATCGGCTTAGGCAGCTGGCTTACATATGGAACAGCAGCAGAGCAAAAGGCTGCAGACGCCTGCATCAGCACAGCTTTTGAATGCGGTATCAATTTCTTTGATACAGCTAATGCCTATAACCGTGGTGAAGGCGAAAAAGCAATGGGCGCTGCTCTTCGCGCCTATGAAAGATCATCTTATGTGCTTAGTACCAAGGTGTTCTTCCCCATGGGAGACGATGTAAATAATCGCGGTTTATCTCGCAAGCACATTATGGAGCAGTGTGAAGCTAGCCTTCGCCGCTTAGGAACCGACTATATTGATGTTTATTTTTGTCATCGCTTCGACAGAGAGACGCCTGTGGAGGAAACCTTGCGCGCGCTTGACGACCTAACTGCACAAGGAAAAATTCTGTATTCTGCAGTAAGCGAATGGAGCGCAGCCCAGATTTCTGATGCCGCTGGTATTTCACGCAGACTAAATCTGCATCCACTTATTTCTAATCAGCCCATCTACAACATGTTTGAGCGGTACATTGAAAATGAGGTGCTTGAGGTATCTCAGCGCGAGGGCCTTGGCCAAGTAGTCTTTTCTCCACTCGCTCAAGGAATTCTGACCGGTAAATACAAACCTGGTCAACAACCTCCAGAAGGAACCCGCGCAGCCGATGATTCGGTAAACGGGGTCATTCGCAGCTACTTCCGCGATGATGTACTCACTGTTGTCGGACAACTGGATGAACTAGCTAACAGCCTTGATTTGAAGCTGTCGCAACTAGCGTTAGCTTGGACCCTCCGACAACCTGGTGTAAGTTCTGCAATTATTGGAGCCAGTAAGCCAGCGCAGGTGGAAGAGAACGCCAAAGCGGTTGATGCCGTTTTATCCCTAGATACTTTGGAGAGAATTGAAGAGATTCTAAAGCCAGTAGCCGACTTCGCTCCAGCAAGATAATCCAAAAGGGGTTGTACCAAAAGCCATAGCAATTGGCTTAGGTACAACCTCTTTTTTTCTTAGGAGATCAATTTGGATTCTTCGGCTTTCTCAGCCGCCTTATCGATATAACGCTCCAGCGGCTTCTTGAGTGTTAGCGCCAGTAAGAGTGCTAGTACACCGAATAGGATCAAATAAAGACAATCGCGAATCGCCACTTCCGGCAGAATCCCCCCTACCGCTTCCCGCATTAGACTAATCGCATAAGTAAAAGGCATAAACGGATTCAACATCTGAAAGAAATGCCCTGTTGTACTGATTGGAAACGTACCGCCAGAGCTTGAGAATTGAAGTACCATAAATACGATCGCTATCCCCTTCCCTACATTGCCGAATACGGAGACCAGCGTAAATACAATCGTCACGAATACGATACTAATCAATACTGCAAAAAGGACAAACCACACCTTATCCACCACATAACATTTCAGAATAAAAATATTGCCAAGTACAGCCACCAGCGCTTGAAGAATCCCAACCGTAAGAAACGTCAGCAGTCGTCCAAAATACAATTGATATCGTTTGTACACAATCCCCTCCGTATCCACCCCCGTACGAAGAAGTGAGATAAGAAGTGTACCGCCCACCCATAAAGAAAGTACAACATAAAAAGGAGTCATAGCCGACCCATAGTTCGGAATAGGATATAACTTATTCTCTTTTAACACTACCGGATTGGCCAAAAAATCACTCTTGCTCTTAATATCCCCTCCGAGCAGCTCAGCAATTTCTCCCAGATCCACTTCATCTTTGATCTGACGAATGGTAGCTGCTGCTTTACGAATCGAATCTTCCAGGATTGGAAGATCATTTCGCACCAAGTCCGCTGCGACCGCCACCCCCTTATCCGCACGGGGGAGGCCTGTACGAATCAGATCAGAAATCTGATGCACGCGTTCCTCTACAGTCGGCAGATCCTGACGGACGAAATTTGCGGCTTGTTGTATCTTTTCCCCTGCGGCAGGCAAGCTGCTCTGAATAAGTGGAAGTGTATCGCGAATAAAAGCACCAAAGTTCTGTGTCTTATCTGCGACACCACTGGCTGCTGTATGTACCGCTTCACGAATCGCTGGTAAGTCCTGCTGTAGACTAGCCAAGCTCGATTGTCCGAATTCAATCGCCGACACGGTTTCTTCAAGTAGGGTACCCAGCGCAGATAGACGATCTGGAACCTGCTCCAGTGCTGTAGCTGTAGTCTCAGCAGCCGTAGTTAATTGCTCTAATGTATTTTTTATAGCAGGAATAGTTGCCGTTTCATATCTGGAAATAAGCTTAGCAACGGCTGCGTTCCCTTCATCAGATTTAAGGCCCAATTGCTCAACATTACTCGGATCAGGCTGACCATCCTTTTGAAGATCCGTTGCCAAGGAATTTACCAATGTAATCTGTCTGCTCAAGGCATTGTTTACATCCTTTAAAATGCTGATCTCCGCATTAGGCACTGTTCCTGGGGAGAATGTATTCAGTGCCGATAACAAAGAAAGCGTATGATCAATTACGCTACTTCCCGATGCTAAGTGAGCGGATACTAACTCAAGTTGCTCGCTCACCGCTTGCGGGTCTATATCCTTCCCCTGCAACTGTTCAACAAGTTGAACTACTGTATTCTCTGTTTTTTGCAGGAGGTATATATTTTGTTTGAGGGCGGCAGGTACTGCTTCAAATGCAGCATTACTCTTCTCTAAAAATTGCTGAAGCTCCAGAACAAAATCATTTCCAGCGGCTGCAATCTTGTCGGCCTTAGGTAACGCAGTTAGGGCAGTATTAACAATCTTGTTGGCTCCAGCAAGACCTTCAGCCGCCTTATCCATGATTTGTTCAACTTCGCCAAAATGATTATCGAGTTGAACGATTAGCTGTGCGGCTTGTTCAATATTGGGCAGCTTATCCTGCAGTGCGTCTAAATGATCTGCAGCATCGGCAATTTGCGGCCAATGTTCAGCTATTTTTTCTAAAGCTAGGCCCGCCTTCTCTACCTCAGGCAGTTTGTTCTCCAGTTTAGAGATACGCTCTGCTGATGCATGAATTTGTGGCCAATTCTCCTCAATTTTCAATACACTTTGGCCTGCCGTTTCAATCTCAGGAAGACTTGCCTCTAGTTTAAACAAACCTTTTTCTACCTTGCGTATAATAGGCAGTTCCGATTGGAACTTTGCATCAATTTCCTTTAAAGCAGTAAATACCGTTTCGCTAATCGTTTCCGTAAAATTCTCACTGATTTGCGTAGTGATTGAAGAGGCGCCTTTATCCGTGATTTTTGGAGCAATCGCATTTATCTTCTCATTGACGGTGTATTCAATTTCTGGCTTCACGATCCTGCCTTCAAGGATTCCCGTCATTCGCTTTGAGAAATCAGCAGGGATAACAATACTGGCATAATAATCTCCACGTTTCACGCCGTTATGCGCAGCTTCTGCATCTACGAAGGTCCAGCCTAAGTTTTTATTATTCCGAAGACTGTCCATCACGTCATTGCCGATATTGAAGCTCTTATCCTTCACAGTGGTTCCTTCATCCAGACTGGTTACAGCAATCTTAATGCCAGAGGTGTTACTGTAGGGATCCCATACTGCTGCAACATTAAACCAATCATATACAGAAGGTAATACTACCAAAGCAGCGATCAGGAACACGGCCACAGGAACCTTAAATACGTTGCGCCAGTCGTTCCTATAAATCCGCCATATTCCACCCATTCGTTGCTCCCCCTCATCTGTATGTTTTGACATTTTAATATGCCCGAGGAGACAAACATTTACTATCATTTTAGTGGATTCATGACCGCAATTGCTTTTCAGAAATATTTTTAAAAAAATGCAACAAAACCTGCTCCTCAAACGTAATAGAAGTAGATAGCCCGTTTAGGAAAAAACGTAGCGGGTAATAAGATATATACAACCTTTTTACATATCTCAAGGGGGAGATTTCTAATGTTTAAGAAAAAGTCAGCGTATGTGTTACCGGTTGTTGTTCTATTGTTTCTTTCCCTAATTACTACTGCTAGTACCGTTGGAACACGAGTGGATGCGCAAGATAGTGGCAAGACTCAGCAACAGACGGTATATATCCATACTATTCAATCCGAAAATGGCAAGCTTTCCATTACAGCCGATGAAATAAACTGGTATCAGGGTGCTGATGCTGACCGAGTCTTTGCTGAAAGAGACCCAGAAGGTGCAGCAGAAATTGGCGGAGCTCCAGACGGCTACTATGTTGTTAATGATGTTGATACACTGACAACCTATCCGATAGCGGATAACGCAACAGTTACCATGCAGATCTATGATCACACTGGCAATATTGACGACCTAGACATTCAATGGAACGAAGCCATTACATTACAGCAATTTATCGATCAATTTAATAACACGGAAATCTTAGATTTAAGCCAGTTCCCTTATCACCTTACGATTCAGGACGGCGTAATCACATCCATCGTGCAACAATATATACCTTAAACAGCATCTCATAAAAAGAGGGTTTACCTAGCGGCCATTTACGTGGCTTCTAGGTAACCCTCTTTTTTATAATAACGGATTATTTATTTGCGGCATCCTTAACAGGAACTCCAAAATTCGGTGTGCCATCTTCATTCCAATGGAAAACTTGTGCACGAGTATGACGGTTTGTATCATATAGAGGATCGCCAGTAATATCTTTATAATTGCGGCAGTGGTAAATAAGCACGTCTTCCCCATTTTCATTGACCGTAAAGCTATTATGACCTGGACCGAATTGTCCATTTTCTTCATTCGTTTGGAAGACAGGATTCGGTAGTTTAGTCCATGAAGCTGCATCAAGAAGATCGCTGTCTTCATCCGCTACCAATAATCCCATACAGTAGTTGAAGTCGGTAGCACTCGCCGAGAAGCTGATAAAGATACGTCCGTTGCGTTTCAATACTGCTGCCCCTTCGTTTACTTTGTACCCAATAATTTCCCAGTCGTGCTCAGGAGTCGCAATCATAGTCTGAGGACCTGTTAGTGTCCACGGATTGCTCATTTCAGAAATATACAGATTAGAATTCCCCTCAATATTCAGGTCCTTCTGAGCCCATACATAGTACAGTTTTCCTTTATGCTGAAACGTAGTTGCGTCCAGCGCGAACGATTCCCAAGCGGTCTTCACTTGGCCTTTTTCTTCCCAATTTCCTTCTAAAGGATTTGCAGATGCATTCTCGAGCGCAAACATCCGGTGATCGAACAAACCATCCGTCGTCTCCGTCGTGCGGGCTGCGGCAAAGTAAATGTACCACTTTCCGTCAATGTAATGAATTTCCGGCGCCCAAATGTTAGCACTAAGCGGACCCGTCTCATACTTGCGCCATACTACAACTGGTTCTGCTGTAGTCAATCCTTCGATCGTTGTCGATCTTCTAACTTCGATCCGGTCATATTCTGGAACAGAAGCGGTGAAGTAGTAATAACCATCCGTATGTTTATATACCCATGGATCAGCACGTTGCTCCACCAATGGGTTGTTGTAATCTCTACTCGTATCCATACTCTCTCTCCTCTAGATAAGCTTTAGCAATACTGATCCATGCGGTGGAAGAACCTGCGTAATCCCTTCATTAATAACCCCCAGGTCGCGGCTTTGCCACAGATCACGGATCGTTTTTGGAATTGAAACATTAAGCTGTTGGAACGATACCTGAAGCGTTGATTCTTCATCACTGAGATTAAACAATGCTACATAATGGTTTCCTTGTTCATCCTCAGAAGTCCAGATCGCATACTTCTCATTCAGATCTACCTGTCTGCTACCCTTACCAAAACGATGCAGATGAAGTACTTCCTTATTGGTTAATAAAGATAATGTCCACTCATCATTGTCTCTAAGCTCTCCCCCGAACATTAAAGGGGAACGGAAAATCGTCCAGAGCGTCATCATGGTAACCTGTTCCTCAGGAGTAAACCGTGTAAACCGGTCTCCCCCGCCATCAACGGAACGAATCCCAAGATGACCTAGCGGCAGCATATCACAATCCGGCCAATGGCCTGGCTGAACGTAGGGAGCCCATTTCTTGCACCGCTCGAACATTCCACGCAGCAAATGCCAATGATCCCAATAATCGTCGGTCATTCTCCACAGGTTAGCATGTTCAGCTAAGTGTTCAGCCTCTTCTACCGGAGCAGGTCCAGGGGAAAGACTAAGCACCATCTCGCGACCGCAGCGGTCGATAGCCTTACGGATCATAGCAACTTCGTCTTTGTGATACCCATAAATACGTGAAGCAGCAATATCATCCACTTTCACATAATCTACACCCCAACTTGCATACAGCTGGAACAGAGAATCATAGTAAGCCTGACTACCTTCTTTAGAAGCATCTACTCCATACATATCTGTATTCCAAGGACAAATAGAATTGGGATGAGCGATATCACGTGCAGTTTGCTTAGATCCTAGTATGGCACTGGCCGAATGAACAGCCTGACGTGGGATTCCGCGCATAATATGTATGCCAAATTTCAACCCTAGACCATGTACAAATTCAGCCAATGGAGCAAAACCTTTACCACCCTTTGCGGAAGGAAAACGATTCTCTGCCGGTTGAAGTCTGGAATACTCATCCATGACCAGCGGTACAAAATTGCGATATTGTGAGGAGTTCGCTCCAGGCTCATACCACTGAATATCCACAACTACATATTCCCAGCCAAAATCCTTCAAATGAGTGGCCATATATTCGGCGTTGCCTCTTACCTCTTCTTCATTAACACTAGCTCCGTAACAATCCCAACTATTCCAGCCCATCGGTGGCGTTGCAGCTAACATAATGATTTTCACGTCCTTTTCTAAGTCTCACTCCTAGCTCCTACTCTTATCTCTAATCACAGACAATAACAGCATCGGCCATTTTGCCTTCTTAAGGATTAATAAGTATTCAATTTCAGTTTAAAAATAGCATAGACAAAAAGACTTGTAAATATATTTTATTAAACCTTTTTATATTATTATAAAATTAATGACAAAACTAACGAAATCTCCGTTAAAAATCAACCTAATTCGTGAATTTAGTTTATAATTACTTAAATTTAACTGCATTAAATGCAAAAACAGGAAATAAAACACCCGTATTTTTGTTATTCTACAAAATAAGGAAGGATGCTTTATTTATATGCTATATTAGTTTATAATTTCATAAAACAGTATTCATTTATGATCCATTTGGAAGAAGGTATTGATAAAATGATCTATATTAAAGATTTAATGAGTGGTCTTGAAATTTTCAAAGCGCTAAGCTCTGAAATCAGAATCCTCATCCTCGAACTTTTAGCTACCAATCAAGCACTAAACCTGAATGAAATAGCCAAAAAGCTGAACCTTAGCAATGGCGCAATTACGATGCATATTAAAAAGTTAGAAGAAAGCGGTCTCATTGAAATAAACACATCCGTAGGCAAGCATGGTATTCAGAAGGTCTGCTATTTGAATAAAGATAAGCTTATTGTTGATCTTCGCAGCAAGGATGTTGATAATCTCTATGAAGTAGAAATCCAAGTAGGACATTACAGCAACTATCAGGCCGTTCCGACCTGCGGACTCGCTACCAAAGACAGTATTATCGGCGACTTCGACGAACCCCGTTATTTCGCAGATCCTCAGCGGATTGAATCCGAGATCATTTGGATGGCAGAGGGCTTTCTCGAATATAGAATTCCGAACTATCTTAAAGCTAATCAAACGTTCCGCGAAATCCAATTCTCGATGGAGATCGGCTCTGAAGCCCCTGGATCTAACGATAACTATCCCTCCGACCTTTATTTCTACTTAAATGGAATAGAAATCGGATACTGGACTAGTCCGGGAGATTTCGGAGACACCCGAGGAACATTTAATCCAGACTGGTGGCCGCCACATTTAAATCAATACGGTATGCTCAAGCTGATCCGTATTAATAATGAAGGTAGCTTCATTGACGGCTGCCGAATTTCAGACGTAACTCTGGATGACATTCAGTTGGATTATAAGAGCGAGCTTACTTTCCGGATAGCTGTAACGGACAAGCCTGTAAACAAACGCGGGCTCACCATTTACGGTAAACACTTCGGCAACTACAGCCAGGACTTACTCGCGCGTGTCCTATATGATGTACATGAAGTAGAAATTGGTGCTTCTCGTACTGCCGTTACCTTATCAGAGTAAAATTATTGCTAAACAAAAAGACCTTAGAACCAGCAATAATTGGTCTAAGGTCTTCTTAAGCTTTGTATATTTTTTTGAGTTTGATCCATAATAACCTTGTCTCCCAAACCACCGAGAAGGAGTGTTTCGAATGCGTGAAGGTCTAATTCCCGCTGTTCTTGGAACCGTCGTAACCGCTTCTAGCGCCGCTTTTCTTGGAAGCAAGTATAAGATGGCAGCAACAGGCGTACTTGGATTTGGTCTGGCTCATGTCGTATTGGGTGCCATTGATCTGTTTGAGCATCGGTAAGGATTGGAAGATGCCGGGTGGCATAAACACTGCCCGGTTTTTTTGATGTTCACATATTGGCGAGAACATTCAATGGAGCATACGGACGAACCACACCGAACCCATAAAAAGAAGGGCCCTCCCATCAGCTATTTTCATAGCTTTTGGGACAGCCCTTCTTAGTATTTCTGAATATTCATTTTATAGCAATATAAAATAAACGTTCCGCATCATCATCCGCCTCTATCCACTCGAAATCGGCGTAAGTCTTCACTTCACTAAATCCAGCCTTAAGCAGCTCATCCTTCATCCACTGAGGATCGTAGGCACGCTGAATATGTGTTTCTTCGAAACGGCGATATACATCACTCCGTCCCTCTTCCCGCGCGAAAATGGACAGATGATGTTCTATCTCACGGCGTGGAACATCCATTTCACAAGTCCAAATATAAGACACCGACGGTTCGTCCAGAACAAAGGGCTGCTCTTCTTCATAACGGATTAGTGTGTTTGGATGATGAACATCGAACAGAAAGGTACCGCCTTGCTTCAGTCCTGCAAAGGTACTAGCAAAGACAGCTCTGATATCGTCTTCTTCCAGCACATAATTCAGACAGTCACAGAAAGAAATCACAGAATCCACAGGCTCTGGAAGCTCCCATTCCTTCATGTTTTGTCTAATCCATCGAACACTACCTTCGCGCAAAAAGCGCCGTCCATGGGGATGCTCCTCCATTTTGCGCTGTGCCACTGAGAGCATATCTGAAGATAGATCGATTCCGGTCATATGATACCCTGATCCTGCCAAAGGAATGGTGATACTCCCTGTGCCGCAGCCAAGCTCAGCCACGGTTACAGGCTTACCGTATTTGCTCCATGCGGTTTCAGCAAAGGAGATCCAGTCAGGATACGGCATATCTGCCATGAGCTCATCGTATACATAAGCAAATTTCCCATAGGAAGACACTAGTACACCGCTTTCTATTACATCATTTAATATGATTCTGTTATTCAGAGGTTTCTTTATTTCCCTCGGTTGAACCTTCCTCTTCCTTAGGAGCAAGATACGTCCAATTCTCTTTTTGGGTAATATGGCCTTCCTTCATCAGCTTTCCAAGCGCACGCTTAAACGCTGATTTGCTAATTCCGAAACGCTGCTTGATAATGTCGGGTGGTGTTGCATCCGAATAAGGCATCGCTCCACCCGGACGGGCATGTAAGAACTCCAAAATCTTGGCAGAGTCTACATCCATGCCTACCTCTTTACGGAGACCCATAGAAAGGTTAACACGACCATCTTCGCGAATATGGGAGACACGTGCTTCGAACTGTTCTCCAAGACGCAGTAGACGACTCCGTTCAGAGGAATGGACCATTCCGATAATACCAAAGCCTAAAACCCCAGCATCTACAAGAACAAAAGTCCCCATCTGCAGCGGTTTGTACACCCGGGCTGTTACAGTCTGTCCCATCCAGGATTCAGGTGCAGGAAGTGCTAGCGGAGCTAGTTCCTGCTCTCCGGCTAATTTAGCACGAAGACGCCCCTGTTTATCATGTTCCATAATCGCATACACATAGTCACCGATCTGAGGGCGCAGCTCTGGAAGCTCTGGAAGCTCACGAATGGGCAGCAGAAGCTGCCGTCCAAGGCCCATTTCCAAGAAGCAACCTAGACGCGGATGAATATCAGCTACTTCCAATAAAGCCATCTCACCCAACGTTAGAAACGGTTTCTTCATCGTTGCCGCAAGACGATCCTCGGTATCAAAGAAGATAAAGACTTCAACTTTATCGCCTGTCTTAACCTTCTCGGTAAGCTCTGTATAATGCAGCATAACATCCTGATCTCCTGCATTCAGGAAAAATCCGTATGGGGAAACTTCTCTTACTACATTAAGTGTAACTGTAGTTCCTGCAATCAGGCTCATACAGTCTCCACTACCTTCGCATCCGACCACAGACGCTCGATATTGTAATATTCACGTTCATCGCGGTGGAAAATATGAACGATAACATCCCCAAGATCCATCAGCACCCAGCGTGCTGAATCCATTCCTTCAATCCCCTTGATTACGCCGCCTGCTTCATGGACCACTTTGCGGACTTCGGTAGCAATGGACTGTACTTGGATATCCGAATTACCATGACACACGATGAAGTAATCACTAATCGGTGAAACAGTACGCAGATCTAATGCCACTACGTTCATTGCTTTTTTATCTTCCACAGCCTTAAGGGCCAGTTCTAACAGCTTGCTTGGTTGTACACTCATATTTTATCCTCCAATATTCTAACTAAATCATTACGTGCCAGTACCGTTAACGGAAAGATTACTCGGCGTTTTTCCAGTAACAAACTAATCGTAGAATCAAATCCCGCAACTAGTCCTTCTTCCAAACTTACTTTTGCCAGCTTACGTATCTTATCAACCCCTGGAAAATCGCGGCCAGGCTCGATATAGTCGGCGAGACAGACAATTTTCTCAAGTAAACTCATGTCTTCACGACCTGAGGTGTGAAAACGGATCGCATTCAGAATATCTGGATCTGTGATCCCATAATCATGCTCTGCTACAAAGGCACCTACTTCCGAATGCCACAACTGCTTGTCATGATTCAGAAGATTCAAGTTCAGATGATTCTGCTCGATAATCTCCTTCATTCTCTCCACAGGCCAATACTTGGCCACATCATGCAGAATTGCCGCTGTCTCCGCACGCTCAGGATCAGCGCCATATTGCTCCGCTAGTTGAATGGATGACTCCATGACGCCCAGTGTATGCTTCCAGCGTTTAGCAGGCATTTGTGTTGAAACCGCCTCAATTAGAGCTTCGCGACTGTATGCCATACAATCCACTCCTTTGAACAAAATCGAACACTGCCTCAGGTACCATATAACGAATGGATTTGCCCGCTGCAGCCCGTTCTCTTAACATCGTTGACGAAATATCAACCAGAGGCATATCTGCTAACAGCACTTTTTCTGCGATATATGTTGGCAATGCTTCTAGATCAAGAGGTGTTCCCGGACGACCTACGCCGATAAATGTAAGCCGCTGCACAAGCTCTTCAATCTCGTTCCATTTCGGTAAATACTGGACCATATCCGCTCCAATGATGAAATAAAGATCGAAATGCGGATACGCCTCTTGCAGCCGTCTTATGGTCTCGTACGTGTAGGAAACGCCACCTCTGACAACTTCCCAGTCTAATGTGCGAAAAGCTTCATGATTCTTTATCGCTTCCTGCACCATTGCCAGCCGATCAGCTCCAGATACTCCTGCCTCATGTTTATGAGGCGGAATATGAGAAGGCATAAACCATACTTCTTGAAGTCCATAAGTTTCTCTAGCTGCTTCCGCTGCCATCATATGACCGATATGAAGAGGATCAAAGGTACCTCCCATAATTCCAACTTTCAAGAGGACGACCTCCTCGGTAGTATGCTTTCAGGTATTAGCGTGGCAGCTCAATGGTTTTGTTATCACGTGATTCCTTGTACAGTACAATGGTCTTGCCGATCACTTGTACAAGCTCAGAACCCGATTGTTCGGCAAGTAGCGCGCCGATTTCCTTGGGATTCTCAATATTATTGCTCAGTATACTAATCTTCATTAGCTCACGCTTCTCAATAGCTTCTTCAATGTGACGTACGAGGTGATCGTTTACTCCACCCTTACCCACTTGAAAAATAGGATCGAGATGATGAGCCAATGAACGAAGATACCGTGTTTGTTTACCAGTTAACATAAATGAATAACTCCTTAATTAACATATATTATTACCCTAAATTGATGAATCCATTTCTTACTCTTTTCCACCCAGACAATGGAGTATAGTCTGTCGCATGATTTCCGTAGGAGCTGGTTGCCCTGTCCAATACTCCAATGCATAAGCTCCCTGATAGACAAACATCCCGAGGCCTCCATGAATCGTACAGCCCCGTTCAAGTCCTTCTAACAATAGCCGAGTATGCAACGGATTATAAATCAGATCACTTACGACCATGCCTGCACGAAGCAGTCCAGGGTCTATCGGTGTCTCATCCATATGAGGATACATTCCTACGGAGGTAGTATTGATCAGTACATCAACACCATCCAGCATTTCCGCCACTTCGTCCATGCTAATCCCGATGACATTCCCTTTGCCTTGGCAATCTGCAGCCAAGTCCCGTGCCTTATCAGCACTCCGATTAGCGATAAGGATAGAAGAAGGCTTCTCCTGAAGCAGCGCAGCAACAATTCCTCTTGCTGCTCCACCGGCTCCAATCACCATAATCTTCGTATCTGACAAATCAGAAATGGCTTCCGCTTTAAGCGAACGTACATAACCGATTCCATCCGTATTATATCCAGTGAGTATCCCGTTATTATTAACAATCGTATTGACTGCACCAACGGCTACCGCACTTTCATCTAATAGATCCATATGAGCCATCACCGCAACCTTATGCGGAATCGTCACATTTACCCCACGGAACCCAAGCGTGCGAATTGCCTGCACCGCATTCTCCAGATTCTCCGGAAGGATATGAAGCGGCACGTAAGCACCCGGAATTCCCAGTGCTTTCAGCGCTGCTTCATGCATAATAGGAGATTTTGATTGTATAATAGGATCTCCCATTACACCCAGCAGGATATTCCCGGTATTGTAGTCCTCGGTTGCAGTTATCAAAGACACTGTAATAGCCTCCCCGTTAGATCATCGAAGGGCGGGTAAGCACCTTCACGCCACGCGGAACGTGGATAGCCACGACTGCGCCTTCTGTCCCGTTGACCTTAATCCATCCCAAACCTGAAATATAGAGATCGCTCCGACTGCCTTTATTAATTCGGAACTCATGCCGTTGCCATGGTGGCAGTTTGTCCATCCGATCACTTCCTGGAGGGGACAACATTTCACCTCGATGGTCCGCATAAAGAGAATCTGCACGTTCCAGCTTCGTACGATGGATTTTTAGAGTACCGCTAATAAAGCAAGTGAACGATTGATGTGGACCTTGCACGAAATCAAAACGTCCCAGTCCGCCAAAGAATAGCGTCTGTCCTTCATTCAACTGATAGACAGCAGGCTTCAACGGATTGGCAGGCATAACTGCATCCAAATCCTGACGTTCAACTAGTTCACTATAACGCCATGGATATACAATCCCTGGCGTATCTATAATATAGTGGCCATCATCCAGTGGAATTTTAACCGTATCGAGTGTTGTGCCAGGGTAACGCGAGGTGGTTAACTCCTGCTCCAAATCACTATAGTCCGAAATCAAACGGTTGATAAGCGTGGATTTCCCTACATTCGTAGCACCCACTACATAAACATCACGTTGACCGCGCAGTTCTGTTACAGCTTCCAGCAAACGGTCGAAGCCTTGGTTACGTTTCGCACTACAAAGTACGATTTCAGCTGTCCGCAATCCTTCTTCTTTACAGCGTTGCTGCATCCAGTTACGCAGTTTATTCCAATTCGTAACCTTAGGTAGCAGATCACATTTATTCACTGCAAGAATAACTGGGTTATTGCCGACAAACCGCTGAAGGCCGGAAATCAAGCTGCCTTCAAAATCGAAAATGTCAACAATATGAATAACAAGTGCATTCTTCTCCCCTACCCCACTCAGCAAGCGAAGAAATTCATCCTGGTTCACAGAAACAGATGAAGCCTCGTTATAATTCTTAATCCGGAAACAACGTTGGCAAATCACAGGGTCCCGATCTAGTGCGACTTCCGGAAGGTATCCTGGTTGATCCTTATGCTCCGTCTGAAGCTTAATCCCACAACCGCTGCACTTCTCAGGACGCTGTGTTTCACTTTGTTCGTTCATTACTATTTATCCTCCTCGTGCCACAATCCTTTTTTACGAAGCCGTGTCAGAGCAACTCGCTCTACCCGGCGATTAAATCTTGTGCCGAACCCTTCATCCTTAACGGAGATTGGCAGCACCAATACGGTATAGAGGCCAAGCCGATTGCCGCCGTATACATCTGTAAGCATTTGGTCTCCCACCACAATCGTTTCCTCCGGTGGCAACTCCATCTGCTTCATCGCTTTGAGAAAAGGAGCATTACTCGGTTTACGAGCCTGATGCACAAATTCAATATTAAGCGGTGTAGCAAAGCGTGACACCCGATCCATGTTGTTATTGGATACGATGATGAGCTTAAAGCCCACTTCCTTCACCTTCTCAAACCATAACAACAGCTCCGGAGTAGCCACAGGCGCTTTGGCACCGACCAGTGTGTTATCCAGATCCGTAATGATTCCACGGTATCCCTGTCGATACAGCTCTTCTAGAGAAATATCGAATACCGTCTTCACCCGGAGTTTGGGAACTAACATTTCAAACAATACGTTCACCTCGATTTCATACAAAAAACTATAACATACTCCATGCGCTACGCAAATAAATCTATATCAATGATTTACTGCAATCGCGCTATTTCTTCGATCTAATCGTTCTCCGCAGCCGCAAAGCTTCAGTATACACGCTCTGCCAGTCTTTGTCTTCAATAACATCAGGGCTATACTTCGCTTGTTCAAACATCGTTAACAGTGAAGAAAGATGATTGGCCACAGCGGGTCGTTCCTGACTCCAGCGGACTACGGCTTCACGCAATGTTTCATGTTCTTCTTTCATCATTCCCTTACGATGCAAATACCTTACCCAGCACTCAGTTTCCGCCACAACTTTCTGATCAGGTGTTAATGGACGACCCATCCGCATCTGTTGAATGAAGAAGCGAAGCTTAAAGCGCATATGCCAAGTTTTAAAAATTGTCCAGGAAAGCAGTACAACCACTGCCGCCAAAACTACCCATAAACCTACATGTAAGCCTTGATCTCCTTGTGTATTAGTTACAGGTGCTGGTGTAGGTTCTGCTGCATCTTCTTGATCTTCCGGATCTGTTTCAGGTATTTGCTCATTCTGAGTCAGAAGAGGCACATTAAATCCCGGAGTAGCTTCAACCGGAATCCAACCATACTCACCAAAATAGACCTCTGCCCAAGAATGGGCATCTGCATTGGTAATCGTATAGTTATTGTTCGCTGCACCCGCCTGCTGCTGCGCCGGATTCATAGGCATTTCTGGCTGTTCCCCAGGTGCATACCCCTTAACCCATCTTGCAGGAATGTTAAGGGACCGTGCCATAGTAACCAGTGCCGTAGAATAATAATCACAGTAGCCTTCCTTCAGCTCAAACAAAAATCCATCCACAAAATCCTTACTTGAAACGCGTGATATATCCGGCTTGTTGGTATATGGAAAGGTTTGTTGTAAGTATTGTTGCAAAAGCGCTGTTTTTTCATACGGTGTTTTTGCTTGTGCTGTAATTTCCTCGGCCAGTTCCTTAACCCTTTGAGGGAAATCGTCAGGTAGCTGAAGGAAGCTTTCCTCCAGATCATTACCTTTGTATAGCTCCTCATAGGTCTTCGCTGTCAATTCCTGAACAGGAATGACAGGAACTTCAGAAGTCACCTCAAAGCTCGAAGGATAATCGCGGTTCTTCCCATTAATATCCCATAAAAGCTCACTATCACGATCTCTCCAAAAAAGACCTTTTCCAGCTTCCTCATCATTTAACGAATCCACCGATGTAACTGAATACGCACCGAACAACACAGGAAATTCATTATTGTTAAGCACTCTAACCGTTTGTTTCAATGTTCGGGTAGTGACCTTAGGGGCAGCATTTTGCTCCAAGAGTTTACCTGTCTCCACTTCTTCTACAGGTCCCCGCTTCAATCGATCCTTATCCGTCCATCCGCTTCCGGAGTAGATCCTGCGTGTCTCTCCACGCATATAAATCCGCAAGTCCGAAACCACTGTCATCACCGGAGTATAATCGAAGTTAAAGCCCCCACCCAGATTATCATCATTCAGACTGTAGCCAGACGAAGTATTATTAATAGAGGAGCTTGAGCCCGTATTGGATTTCGATGTTCCAGTTGTGCTCTTACCAGAAGACTTTCCATTTCCATTCCATTCTTGCCATGCTGTATATGGATCCGTCAAAGTAGGCCTTACATCCGGCATATTCACACCGATTAGGATAACCAAAGAGAAGACGATTGCGATATTCATGACTATTTTCGAGGGATATTCCATCAAATGTACCCATCCACGCGGATAATGTAGCTGAAAACTTCTCAGGTGCTGGCTGACAAGCCATCCCATACCCGCAAATACCGTCCAAGCCACTTCTTGCCACAATACAATAGACGTAAAGGAATCAAGGGCCGCCAGCGCTACAATGTTCATTCCAATAAACCATAAGATACGCTTCTTCGAGGATACCCACCAAGACGAAAGCAACAGCAAAGCAGATGCACCAATTGCAAACCAGATATACGGCACCATATGAACACTAATATCCTGGAGCCTATCTGCAAGGGTTAATGCCCATGGGTCAGGAACATAAATCCCATAATTAGTAATGGTTCGATAAACGATATAGATAATAGCTACTGCTTCCATCAACAGTCTAAACTTAACTTTAACAGGGATAAGAATTTCAATGACTGTAATCGTTATTAAAGCAGCCCATACAGAAGCAGTGGTTTGATTTAACCAGATGGGTTCCGTATAAGAAATCCACTGCTGTGCAATAATCAATAGCCAAAATAGGCCAATGGAACGGTGCCAGGAGAATTTTATCTGATTCCACCAGGTTCTCATATCAGCCCTCCCCTCCTAACACGGAAGGAAGCTCTTGAAGTGAGCTAATACCATAACCGTTTATTCCACGTGATCTAAGGACATCAATCCAATCGTTACCTTTATTCATCTCTGCCGAATTTCGCACATGAATGTGAGAAGCTGTCATCCCTCTGCTGTCAGCCCAACGCAGTGCATCAAGTACAGGCTGTCCACGCTGCGGGCTGATCAACACGAAGTAAGAACCCTTAGGAAACATACGGTATCCTTTTTCCAATCGGGAGATAAGCGGACCCCGCCCTTCAGCGTTAAGATCGATTAAATACTGAATCATCTTCTGTCGTTCAGCAGCACCTTCAACGGGTGCAAATACCTTCGTGGTTTTATCCAAACAACATAGGCCAATTCCAATTCTCTCTCGAATTCCATATCCGAGTAGTGATGCCGTCACAGAAACTGCTAATTCGAATTGATTCGTATTCATATAAGCTGATGCGCTTCCGTCAAGAACTAGAATGGTTTTGGGAATCGACTCATGCTCAAACTCTTTGGATTTCCAAGAACCGGTCTTAGCAGTGGCATTCCAGTGAATTCGCGTCAAGCGATCACCGTATACATAGTCACGGACGCCATTAATTTGTGTGGTTTCACGCCGAGATTGAACAACGGAGGTCTGCGGCCCTGATAGTCGGGACTTCCTCTCATATAACTGCCAGCGCGGAACGTAAATCGCACGAGGCAACACCTGAAACTGTCCTTCAGATAAAAATGTCCCTTTATGCTCGACAAGCCCAAATATATCTTGGCTGATAATATCCGTATTAGCGAACGTATAGGTACCACGCTCTAAGGCTGGTGTCTGGAACTTCAGTTCTCCAATGCCTCTGAGGCTTGGGATCACACTCTCTTCAAACACCCACGATTCTCCATTATGCCGTTTAAGCACCTCTCTTACAACTACGTAAGGCAAGGGCAAAATGCCGGGGATTGTAACCTTAAGTTTTACACGAAGATGCCCTCCTGCAGAGAGCAAATCCCCTTTGTCCTGCTCAGAAAAAAGACTGCGAGTGCCCTTAGATCGCCGAACGCCTCCTAAACCTCCAGCAATCAAATATGCAATAAGCACAGAGACCATGATAAACAACATAAATGCCGTTTTCCCGCCCTGAAAAAGTACATATAAGAGTGTAATGCTCCAAATTACAAGGATGCTTGCGAGCTTAGATGGCTGAATGATGGCTGCTACCGACGACAAATAACGTCTCATATCATTGCCTCATCGTAACAGGCACATGAATGCTCTGCAGAAGCTTTTGAAGCAAAGCTTCTACGCTAATATTATCAAGGCGCGACTCTGGACGCAGCAATATCCGATGACCCAAGGCAAATGGAGTAAGGATCTTCACGTCATCAGGCAGAACATAGTCTCGCCCCTGCAAAAAGGCATAAGCTTTACAAGCCATCATAAAGGATAGTGACGCACGTGGACTTGCACCTAGCATTACTAGTGGATGCTCTCTTGTCTGCCGTACAATATCTAACAAGTAATTCAGTACAGGATCGCTCATGAAGATGTCGCGAATCTCTTCCTGAATTCCTGCGATTTGTTCCATGCTTGTTACTGGCGAAAGCCTGTCCACTGGTTGACCTTCCTGATGACTCAACAATAGATTTTTCTCAGTCGCTGCATCAGGATATCCAAGGCTAATTCTTAGCATAAATCGATCCAATTGAGCTTCAGGCAGCGTGTAAGTTCCCTCAAAATCTATCGGATTCTGGGTAGCGCACAACATAAAAGGATGCGGAAGTGGATACGTCTCGCCATCCACAGTTACGTTTCGTTCCTCCATCACTTCGAGAAGTGCGGATTGTGTTTTCGTTGTAGCACGGTTAATTTCATCGGCTAGCAGAATATTCGTCATCACCGGACCTGGCCGGAAATGAAACATCTCATCCCTAGGATGATACACAGAAACACCTGTAATATCACTTGGAAGTATATCCGGATTACATTGAATCCGGCGGTATTCACCGGACATTGATCTTGAAAGTGCTCGGATTAACTGAGTTTTTCCTGTTCCCGGTACATCCTCGATCAATACATGACCACCAGCAAGCAGTGCAGTTAACAGTAATTGTATTTCAAATGATTTTCCAAGTATGCAGGATTCCAGATTAGTGCGTACAGCATTCATGATGTGCATCGATTCTTGACGTACGGGCATATATGATCCTCCTAGCCAGAATAAGCAGTATTATTTATATTTTACATGATTAGGGGACCCAAAGTACATTGTTGAAGATCACGAAGTCAGTATACAAAAAAAACCATAAGATGAAACATCCTACAATTTTTAAACAAAAAACGGTTGCCGTCTTTTCAGACGACAACCGTTTCAAATAGAATCATACTTGGCTAACCCTTAGGACGTACTACTAAAGCAGCCAAAAAGGAGAACACAATAGCTGACGAAATACCCGCACTTGTAATATCAAAAATCCCCGTTACTACGCCAATCCAGCCATCTCGCTCCAGCTCTGTTAATGCACCGTGGACCAAGGAATTCCCAAAGCTTGTGATTGGAATGGTTGCACCAGCACCTGCGAACTTCACCAGCGGATCGTATATTCCAAAAGCATCCGCAATCGCCCCGGCAACTACTAATGTACTCATGGTATGTGCAGGTGTCAGCTTCAATACATCGAACATCAGCTGCCCTATAACGCAAATGGCTCCTCCAATCAGAAAAGCCCATAAGTAGATCATCATTATGCTTCACCTCCACTTTCTATCGCAACAGCATGAGCCACACACGGAATACTCTCTCCTTGCTGATAAGACAAAGGGGATAACAGTGCACCCGTTGCGACTATTAACACCCGTTTAAGTTGACCCTTTTTTAAACGTTTAAGAATATGGCCATAGGTTACAACCGCTGAACATCCGCAACCGCTTCCCCCTGCGATTACATATTTCTGTTTCTCCAGGTCGTAAATGAGCAGACCGCAATCATCAAAAGTAGTTTGCTCCATAGGAATTCCCTCTTTAGCTAACAGGGTTTTGGCTATAGGTAAGCCCACAGATGCCAGGTCTCCGGTAACAATTAAATCATAGTGCCCGGGCGATAGGCCTGTATCCCGAAAGTGCGCAGTAATGGTATCCGCCGCCGCGGGTGCCATAGCCGTACCCATATTAAAAGGATCTGTCAAACCAAGATCCATAATACGTCCAAGTGTGGCTGAAACCACAACTGGATGGTTACCAGAGCCGTCATTTTGACCTACTACAGCACAGCCCGAACCTGTAACTGTATATTGTGCTGTCGGGGGTTTCTGCGAGCCATATTCCGTTGGATAACGAAACTGCTTCTCCACTGTACAGTTATGGCTGGATGTTCCCGCGAGCACATACTTACTGCCTCCAGAATCAACGATCATTGAGGCAATAGCAAGGCTCTCCATAGAAGTAGAGCAAGCACCAAAGACTCCGAGATAAGGCACACCTAATTTTCTCGCCGCGAAAGAGCTGCTGATAATCTGGTTCATCAAATCGCCGCCAACAAAAAACTCCAGCTTTTGTTTATCGATATTCGCATTAATCAGAGCCAGATGGGAAGCCTTCTCGAACAAAGCGCGCTCGGCCTTCTCCCATGTCTTCTCGTCCATTTCCAGCGTATCAAATATAAAATCAAAATCTGAAGCTAAAGGACCTTCTCCCTCCTCTGGGCCAACTACTGCGGAAGAACCTAAAATAACGGGACGGTTCGTGAACTCCCAAGTTTGACTACCAAGCTGTTTCATGTATGTGCACCTCCACCTGTGCCCAAGATGAGATACACGATCCCAATGATGAAAGCAGCGACAGCACCAAATACGATGACTGAACCCGCTAGCTTAAACATATTGCCGCCTACACCAAGCACAAGGCCCTCAGCGCGGTGTTCTAAAGCTGCAGAGCACATACTGTTTGCGAACCCCGTAACGGGAACTGCAGTTCCAGCACCAGCCCACTGAGCCATCTTGTCGTACACACCAAAACTGGTCAGGATTACAGAGAGCAGTATCATCACCGCTACTGTCGGACTGGCGGCTTCCTTGGAGGTCATATCGAATATGGCCATAAATGCCTCCTGAATACCTTGTCCAATAACACAGATTATGCCGCCAGCAATAAACGCTCGTATGCAGTTCTTAAATACGGGCCTAGCAGGAACAAAGGGCTTGGACAATTTCTCGTAATCTTGTGGAGTCAGGGTGTCAAGCTTCAGCTTGACACCAGATTTCTTAGTTTTCGCCGGCATTGAGGCACCTCCTGAAAGTTAGGCGAAGGGGGCTGACAAGCATTATTGTACTCACTTTAAAGCCCCTCAAGTTGTTCTTCGCTTAGAAGTTTTCCTTATTGTTTGCCATCCTCCGCTTCGTTATGTCCCTCCAGTTCAGGAAAAATACAGTAACACTACAATCAGCAATAAAAAGAGCACAAAAATAAGTACTGCTTCTCTTTCCCTTGGATTGTGGCGCCAGTATCGCCTGCGCGTTCCGTTTCCTTGTAGGCTTTTACTAGAGAATCCTCCCTGCACCCTTCTTGGGGGTACGCTACCCGCTACCCTCATTCGTCTTCGCATCCTTTCTAAGGCTCCTGCCACCAAAGCCTCTAATGCATAGTATTCGTGGAGCTCGTGCCCGGTGTTCAATGTCTCTAATCATGGACAAGTGAGCTCAGAATGTTCATACTAGGTTGAAGGAAGAAATAACGATGCCATCCATTATGGATAACATCCGTTTCTCGTAGAAATATAAGAATTGGAGTGAATTCATATGAATCAAGAAACATTAGACATGTTTAAAACACTTACCGAATTTCCCTCAGCCCCAGGATTTGAGCGCGAACTCCGCGCTTACGTCAAGGATGCTATGACTCCTTATACTGATGAGTTCGTACAGGATCGTCTCGGAAGCTTGTTCGGCGTGCTGCGCGGCGAAGAGAACGGACCAAAGATTATGGTCGCCGGGCACTTTGACGAGGTAGGTTTCATGGTAACTGGAATTACTAACACCGGGATGATTCGTTTTCAACCTCTTGGCGGCTGGCTTGCCTCTGCTGTTGCATCCCAGCGCCTACATATCATTACACCTAAAGGAACGCTGACCGGTGTTGTTGGCAGCACGCCTATCCATTTGCTAAGCAACGAAGAACGCGGCAAGACTGGTGAGATAAGCAAAATGTATATCGATATTGGTGCAGACAGCCGTGAGGAAGCAGAAAGCTTTGGCGTTAGACCAGGCCAACAAGTTCTGCCGATTTGTCCGTTTACCCCCCTTGCGAATCCCAAAAAAATCTTGGCGAAAGCTTGGGACAACCGTTACGGCGTAGGTCTCGCCATTGAACTAGTTAAAGCATTGCACGGTAAAAAGCTGCCGAATACCGTTTTTGCTGGTGCTACTGTACAAGAGGAAGTAGGCTTGCGGGGCGCGCGTACTGCGGCTAATCTCCTGTCACCGGACATCTTCTTCGGTCTGGACGCGAGCGCTGCTGCCGATATGACAGGCGACAGCCAAGCATTTGGCCACCTGGGTAAAGGAGCTCTCCTGCGCATCTTTGATCCTACGATGGTTACACATCGCGGTCTGATTGAATATGTACAAGATACAGCGGATACCCACCGGATCAAATATCAGTACTTTGTTTCTCAAGGTGGAACAGATGCGGGGCAAGTCCATGTTAGTGGAATCGGCGTTCCTTCTGCTGTAATCGGAATATGCTCCCGCTACATACACACCGCTTCATCAGTGATTCACAGCGATGACTACGATGCTGCTAAAGAGCTTCTGATCAAGCTGGTAGAAGGTCTTGACCGGACTACGTTACAGACGATTATTGAAAACAGCTAATCGCATAAGAAATGAATGAAGAAGCCCTCAAACACTTTCGCAGTGAATGAGGGCTTCTTTTTATGTGAATAGAACTGATTTAAATCATATCCAGCGGCACTTTCCAAGACGGTATTGGGAAAGCTTCATCCAGCTTCCAAATTTCATCCTTACTTAGGGTAATCAAGCCTGCGGCAGCATTCTCGATGACATGTTCGCGAGAAGAAGCTTTTGGAATAGAAATAATATCCTCTTCACGCATTGTCCAAGCTAGCATAATCTGAAGCGGAGTTGCATTATGCACACTGGCGATTTCCTGAACGACTTCACTCTCGATCACTCCTTTTCGGAGTGAACCTGCTTGAGCAAGCGGTGAGTAAGCCATTACCGGGATCTTGTGGCTTCGTTGCCATGGCAGCAATTCAGTTTCAATTCCTCTGGACCCTAAATGATATAGAATCTGATTGGTAGCACAATGAGTTCCTCCAGCAATACCAAGCAGTTCTTTCATATCGTCGACATCGAAATTGGATACACCCCATCTTGCTATTTTCCCTTGAGAGACTAGTTTCTCCATACCTACAACAGTCTCTTCTAGTGGAATATCTCCCCGCCAATGCAGCAGATAAAGATCCAGATGATCCGTATTCAAGCGTTTTAAGCTTTCTTCACAACTGCGGATAAGGCGCTCATCCCCGGCATTATGTGGATAGACTTTTGACACCAAGAAAACTTGATCTCGAATACCTTTGATAGCCTCACCCACTAAAAGCTCCGAGCGCCCGTCCCCATACATCTCAGCCGTATCTATTAAATTCATGCCTAGTTCCACGCCTAATCGCAGGGCAGCGATCTCTTCCTCCCTGCGGGATGCGTCATCGCCCATATTCCAAGTTCCCTGCCCGATTCTGGGAAGTGACGTTCCATCTGGAAGCAGCATGCGGTTAGATTGGTTCATTCTTGCGATTTCAGCCAAATGTTCGATTGAATCCTTAGTCATATTAAAAATCCCCTTATTGAAGTATTGTATACTTACTTTATACGACCTATAAGAACCTTTCTAAACATCTGAATCGTGTCTAAATTTTAACTAATCTCTCTTTTGTAGAGAAAAATTACGAATGAATCCCAAACTAAGCTATCAGTTTTAGTCCCACAGCGGCCCCCAGAATCATAATTATACAGACGATCCGGCGCCAGTCTTTGGCCTCTCCATACAATATCATCCCCAGAATCGCTCCGCCGGATGCACCGATCCCCGTCCATACCGCATAAGCTGTTCCCATCGGCAGACTCTTCATTGCTAAAGACAGAAACAGAAAGCTTGCTCCGAAACCAAGAAAGAGCAGCGCGAACGACATGAAATTCCGGTGTTTATTCAACCTATTAATCATAGCTACTCCAAACATTTCAAATAAACCAGCAACAACCAGAAATACCCATGCCATTTAAGACTCCCCCTTTACTTCGGCTTCTTTGGTCACCATTTTCAATCCTATAACGCCTGCCAGCAAAATAACCACTAGAACCAGCTTCATCAACTTGAACGGTTCTCCGAATAAAACCATGTCCGCAACTACTGTACCTGCAGTTCCTAGACCAACAAACACGGAATAAACCGTGCCGACCGGCAATTTGGTACTCGCTGAAATCATCACATAGAAGCTTATTATTATAGCTACCACAGTTATCAGCCACTCCCACATCGTGGAGGCATGTTTTAAGCCGATGACCCACATGACCTCGAAAACAGCTGCACCAACTACCTTTAACCACTCTGAATTGTTCTTCATTCCAAGCCCTCCTTCAATTCACTAACTTTATAATTGCCCACGAAACAAACAAATAAGCCCGGAAGGTCATCGTCATTTATAACGATACCTCCCGGGCTTTTATCCCTCCGTGTAGACACGAACGATGCTGTTCGTGCGTTTTCCCTCGGACCAGACCAGCTGTGCACCAGCTGCGGAACCCTAGAAAACAATAACTATTAAGTTACATCGTATGGTAGCAAATCGGGGTGATAAAATCAACCTTTTCTAAATAAAAAAAGAACAATCTCACAGCGATCAATTCCATAAAATTGTAAAATAGCAAAAGTATTGATGCTTGATTCCCTATGAAAAGAGGTTGATCATGTTTCACTCCAGACATTTTAATTGTGTACCGATAACCGAAGGAATTTACGTCCTTGAAGCCAAGGAGCAAGGCGGAGCCATGAGCAATGCAGGATTAATAGATATGGGCGACCACACATTAATTTTCGACACGTTCAATACTCCACAAGCAGGTAAAGATCTTAGAGAGGCTGCTTTATATTTTTTTAATCAACCCATAAAATACATCATCAACAGTCATTGGCATGGAGACCATGTTAGAGGAAACCAACACTTTTCGGAGGAACTAATAGTATCTTCTAGTACTACAAGAGAGCTCATGATGAAGACTCAACCTGAATGGCTCAATCGTATGAGGAACCTTCTCCCTAACCTAGACGAAGACATTCTTAAACTAAACGCTTCTATTGATCACGAACATCATGCTTTGAAACAAAAAGAACTGTCCTCTGAGCTTTCCTATCTACTAGAAATCAAAGAGTCCATACTAACACTTAAAGTGACGCTGCCTCAGCTGACCTATGATCGAAAAATAACCCTACACGGATCAGCGAGAACCGTTGAACTCTTATCGGTGGGTGCAGCACATACTGATTGTGATACAATTCTATATTCACCTTCGGATTCCATCGCTTTTGTTGGAGATATTGTCGCCGTTCATAATCATCCACTCCTAGTAGATGGTGACCCTATATCATGGTTGGAGGCACTTACTTTCATCGAGAGTTTAAATGTAGACCTGTTAGTCCCTGGACATGGACCTGCTGCTTCTAGCCCTTATATCCAACAAATCAGACAATATATAAATGATCTAATTAGCATTAGTAAACAAATGGTTGTGGAGAATGCTCTGATGGACGTGAATGATATAGAAATTCCTGAGCCGTACCTTCACTGGAAGTTTGGCAGTATTTTTTATCGGAATCTTGAGTTTCTAATCAAAACAGCTAATCGCTGATTCCATTCCCTTAAATCCATTTATTCGATATTATGGTACAATTTTAAAAAGTACAGCTTATAATGAACAACTGGGAGGGCGATCAATAATGGTGTTTGGAATCCTGTTTATTGGAGTTGTTGTATTTATTATCATACAGGCCGTAGTTCGCAATGGTTCAAGCAGCTCAAACAGCAACAGATTTGAGGGGAATAGACGTGAGGATGCGGCCAGTATGTCTTTTATGGCAGCCAGCCATCCAGATCTAATAGATCTAAATAACCCGAATCACTCTAATCACTCTAATCACCACCAACATCATCACCATCACGGTGGCGACTCCCATCATCATTCCGGACATCACAACGGGCATAGTTGGAGTGGGGATAGCGGGCACAGTAGCGGGGGAGATTTCGGTGGAGGAGATTCTGGCGGCGGTGGCGGATGTGATTAGTGCGCTCTGTTTAAAGAAAAGGGCATCCTGATATTGCTTCAGGAATGCCTTTTTATGTTTATTGCTTTTTTAATAAGTTAAGAATCTTTGCTTGCGTGTGACTTAATAACTTCTCAGCACCGTGCGGGTGTAGTGGTTCACTCCAAGCGAATCCGTCGCCTTCGTATCTAGGGATGAGGTGCATATGGTAATGGGTCAAATCATTAAACTTTCCGCCATTTTGGCATATGCTTATGCCATCCGGTTTGAACAATGTTTTCAGAACGACTGATAACTTCTTCGACCCATCCATTATCGCATACGAAGTCTCTGAATCGATTTCTTCGAGATCCCAGTAATGCTTTTTAGGAAGGATCAGAGTATGCCCTTCGTTAAACGGAGCGATATCTAGTACACAAGTAATAAATTCATTTTCATATACTACTTTTACGTTAGGCTCAATTCCATTAGCAATCCGACATCCCAAACATTCCATATTGCACACTCCATCCTATATCTAAGGTCATGTCATTAAAAGCGATCCTAGCGCATTTTTACCGGATGTACGGAGGCTTCGCCTGCGTTGCATTCGTCCAAAAATACACACTTTGGTGTTGTTATACAAATTACGGGAAGGAATGATATCCTCTTCGCGTATTCTCCATTTCCGATGCAATATTGCTCTCGTGTAATATCCCAGAATGCTTTTTGTACCTCTTTCGCCCATTTCACGCCTTTCAGCCGATATCTAGGGGATTTTTGTACCTCTTTATGAAAGCTTACCATAGTTGATCATCCTTAAAGGAATGCTTATATTCATATCGGCAAACTCTACCACTCTTCTCCAAAACTATAGGACTAAACTTTCCTTTATTACAGAGAAAGACTCAAACCTTTTATAGCCGTACGCTTATCAATCCCAAGCACCTTCACCAAATCAACCGGTCGAATACAACCATTCGAACGCACAGCAATCCGCAAAATATCACGCTCCAGTCGGCTGAACTCCTCCTTCTCTTCCAGCCTCAATGCGAGGTACGGCATCAGCAACGGCCGAAGCAAAGTAATCGTAAGTTCAGGACTTGCTTCCAGGTCATCATAAGGAATCGCCACCACCCGATAACCCGCGATTTGCAGATAAGTCTCTCGATTTAGCTCCTGCCGATAGCGCCTCCTGTCTGTATTTTGCACATGCGGGCCGTAGCCTTTTACTTCAAACGCAAATTTCACCTGCCCAGGTTTCCACACAAAATCAACAAAGTAGGGCCTGCTGCGCCAATCCAATATATTCAGGATGGAGGTCATTAAGATGACCCATCATAGGCCACCATACCTTCTCCAAAAACATCCGCTCACCATGGCCATGTCCCCGCTTCAATCTCCCCCGCCTTTCTCCCGTCCTTCGACTTATATGCTCCTCTACCCACTTACGATGTTCCTCCGCAAATCCCATACGTCACCCTCCTCCTCGACATAAAAAAATCCCGCACCCAATATCGGTACGGGACGTGCTTCGTCCTATTAATCAAAAGTATAGTATTCGCTTTCTGATACTGTACTGTCAATAACACTCTACTATCAACGTTAAAGCAACCTCAGTGAGCCTATCCTCAATATAAAATGAAATCCACTAAGCCTACCTCCGACCCAACTTCCCATCCCAGCTACTTACCCCGCCCTGCAAATGTGCAAGTCGAGTATATCCGTGCTTACTTAGAATCCGTGCTGCACTTTTGCTTCGCATACCACTGCGGCAGTAGAGTAGCACATCCCGATCTTTCGGGATTTCCCCTAGTCGCTGCTCCAGCTGGGATAATGGGATGTTTTTCGCCCCCTGAATAAATCCACTCTTGTATTCATCCGATTCGCGTACATCGATCACGAGCTTTGTTTTAGATCTATCCATTTCATTGCGGAATTCTGCCGGCTTCAATGTTCTAACACTTGCGCTTTTACCAAATCCGAGACGGGACATCCATGAGCTTAAATCCATTATCCTTCACAACAACCTTTCACAGAAATGTCGGAGAGCGTTCTTTTGTTCCCTAAAAAATCACCGTTTACCGCATATAACTTTCGAAAGCCCTGCTTATAAAGAATTCTCGCAGCTTTGTTTCTTTTATAATAACTATCTGCAAGAATTAGGACCGAATCGCCCGGGGATAGACAATGCTGCCATACATAAGCTAGCCGCCCAAGCGATATATTTATCGAACCACGGATATTGTTCTTCTCATAATCTACGGCATCCCTCACATCGAGCATTTTCATGTCCAATGATTGATCTGCTAATTCGCGAACGTCGCGTGCTTCCACAAATGAGAGTGAACGGACAGGCCAAGCGTAACGTAGGACCCGCACAAGACTTATTACTAATAGAACAAATAGTATGATCCGAACCGTCATGGCTATTACCCCCGCACCAAAAAATCATCCGTCCAAGCACCTAATCCACCCGTCATGTTCACAACATTGTATCCCTTTTCGCTCAGCAGCTCACACGCCAGTCCACTTCGACCACCACTTAAGCACATCACAATTGTCTCTGCATTAGGATCTAGTTCATCTATACGCATTAACAGCTGTCCAAGCGGAATATGCTTAGCACCGATCACATGTCCCTCCACCCATTCGGCGGGTTCGCGTACATCCAGCAGCGTAGGAGCTTCTCCATTCTTCAGACGTTCCGCCACTTGCTGAGGAGTAATTTCCTTTGGAATTTTAAAAGCCATCGAGCATCTCTCCTTCTCTTTTGTAAAAATAACTTGATTTTTATATCACTATATCATAATATTACGATATAAGGATATTGTAAAGCGAGGAGTTCATAACCATGGACAAAAATTTTAAAGCCTATAACCAAACCGCCGAAACCTTAAAGGCTATCGCTCATCCCGTTCGCTTATGCATCATTAAAGGACTGCTTGAAAAAGGCAGCTGCAACGTTAGCTTCATGCAAGACTGTCTTGACCTTCCACAATCTACGGTATCACAGCATTTACAGAAGCTTAGATCCCTAGGCATTGTCGAAACCGAACGTAATGGACTGGAAATTAACTATTCCGTTAAAGACGAGAAGATCAAACATCTAATTCAGCTATTTTTAGGGGAGGACTAAATCATCATGAGTAAAAAAGTACTGATTGTCGGAGGAGTTGCAGGAGGCGCATCAGCCGCCGCCAGGCTTCGGAGATTAGATGAAGAGGCTCATATTGTAATGTTTGAGCGTGATCCGTACATTTCTTTTGCCAATTGCGGACTACCTTATTATATCGGAGGTTCCATTCAGGACCGTTCCAAGCTGCTGGTGCAGACACCGGAGGCGATGCATAAACGGTTTAACATCGATGTTCGGATTCAAAGTGAAGTGGTGTCTATCGACCCTGTGAACAAGAAAGTACGAGTAGAAAGTATAGAAAAAGGCTCCTATGAAGAGAGCTATGATGCGCTTATTTTATCACCCGGTGCTAAACCGATTCGTCCGAATCTACCTGGTATCGAGAGTTCCAAAATTCACATGCTGCGCAACATTCCCGACACTGACAAAATCAAAACCAAAGTCGCAGCCGAAGGCACTCGTTCCGCCGTTGTCATTGGTGGTGGATTTATCGGTGTTGAGATGGCTGAGAACCTTAGAGAAGCTGGACTGGAAGTATCCTTGATCGAGGCGGGTCCGCAAATCTTAGCTCCGTTCGATCCTGAAATGTCTTCTATTTTGGCAAAAGAGCTTGATGAGCATGGCGTTAATCTTATTTTTTCGGATATGGTTCAAGGGTTTGCAGATGTTGGTGAACAAATAGAAGTTCAATTGGCAAGTGGCACGGTACTGCAAAGTGATATGGTTCTGCTGGCTATCGGCGTTTCGCCGGACACCTCTTTCCTGAAGGATAGTGGCTTAGAGTTCGGTCCACGCGGGCATATCTTGGTCAACGAGCGTATGGAGACAAATTTGGATCAGGTTTACGCTGTCGGTGACGCGATCGAAGTGGTGGATTTCGTAAACGGAACTAAAACCGCTATTCCATTAGCAGGTCCTGCCAATAAACAAGGGCGGATTGCAGCGGACAACGTTAGCGGTCTAAACACTACTTATAAAGGTTCCCAAGGAACTTCCATTATCAAAGTATTTGGAATCACAGGCGCTTCTACCGGCAATAACGAAAAAACACTACAGCGCTTGGGCTTACCTTATCACGTGATTTACGTACATCCAAGCTCTCATGCAACCTATTACCCTGGGGCAACTCCGATTTCTATGAAGCTGATCTTTGATCCAAAAGGTACGGTGCTAGGAGCACAAGCTGTCGGTTACAGTGGAGTAGATAAACGTATCGACGATATCGCCACAGTTATTCGGTTCAGAGGTACGGTCACTGATTTATCGGAATTGGAGCTTTCTTACGCCCCTCCTTATTCTTCCGCTAAAGATCCGGTGAATATGGCTGGCTTTGCCGCTGAAAATATTTTGCAAGGCATGACCACGGTATTCGTTCCAAAGAATTTAGAAGGACGCGACAAGAACAACACCATATTAGTTGACGTGCGTTCGGAAATCGAACATGCCAACGGTCATATTGAAGGCTCCATTAACATCCCTGTAGATGATTTGCGTGGTCGTCTAGCCGAGCTTGACCCTAGTAAAGAAATTTGGGTGTATTGCCAAGTTGGACTTAGAGGCTACACAGCTTCCCGGATTTTGCAGCAAAAAGGTTTCCGTGTGAAGAATCTGACCGGAGGCTATAAGACGTACCAACTGAGCAAATTTACTCCTACGAAAAAAGATATCTCAGCGCCAACTGCTACGATTTCAGCAGCCAGCAAAGAGATTGCAGCAGCGGGATCTGGGTCAGCGACGGCGTCTGGATCAGCAATGGCGACGGCCACGAGAAATGAAAATGTGATTCCCGTATCCGCACCAGCCAAACAAGAAATAGATCTAACACCTGATTCCGTGCTTGATGCTTGCGGACTATGCTGTCCCGGGCCGCTGATTCAAGTCAAGATGAGCATGGACCCGCTCTTGGACGGACAAATCTTGAAGGTAACGGCTTCCGATCCGGGATTCTATGAAGATATTAAGGCATGGGCTCGCATGTCTAAGCACACGCTTTTGCAATTAACGAAGCTGCCTACGGGTATGATCGAAGCTTATCTGTGCAAAGGATTGAGCGAAGAATCCGCACTAGCAGGAGCACAACCCGTCCAAACTAGTAACGCAAGTACGATGGTTGTGTTCAGCGGGGATTTGGATAAAGCGATCGCTTCCTTCATCATTGCTAATGGAGCAGCCTCCAGCGGCAAAAAAGTGACGATGTTCTTTACCTTCTGGGGTCTCAATATTATCCGCAAGGATGAGAAGGTGCCTGTGAACAAGAATATTATCGGCAAAATGTTCGGAGCGATGATGCCCCGCGGCAGTCGGAAGCTAACGCTTTCGAATATGAACATGATGGGCATGGGCTCCAAAATGATTCGCTCTGTAATGAAGAACAACAATGTCTCTTCTTTGGAAGAGTTGATTCAGATGGCTGTCGACCAAGGTGTCGAGATCGTTGCCTGCCAAATGTCTATGGACCTTATGGGCATCACTCGTGAAGAACTGATCGACGGCGTAAAAATCGGCGGTGTAGGGTATTACCTCGGTCAAGCCGATCAATCTAATCATAATCTATTTATCTAAATTGTTATCATTAAAGAGACTCCTCTATTTATTTAGAAGAGCCTCTTTTTTAACCACAAAGACACTTGCTTTCAAATAACAAAGCAGAGAGTTTTCTCTTTCGACATACAAAAATAGGAAATTTTCTGTCACTTAGGCATGGAATTCCCTACTCTTCAAATTCAATTAGTTTCTTCTACAAGTGAAATTGTAACCGGATCAATGACATTAGTATAAGTGCCGTCACCAAGCTGGGCTAGTCCATTGTAACCCCAAGTCAGCAAGGCTCCCTCTTCGCTAACCGCGCCGCCGCTCATATAACCTGCACTAATAGCAACGATACGACTGCCAATATTGAGCATTGACGCGATAGAACGCTCTGACTCAGCTCCACCACCGAGTTGACCTTCGTTGTTCGCTCCCCATATCCATACGGTTCCGTCCCTCTTCAGCGCTATGCTGTGCAAGGCGCCAGCGGATACGCTGATCACTGAGCCAAGATCCACCGCTTGAACGGGAGTATAATGATCTTCGGTTGTCCCATCACCCAAAATCCCCTTGGCGTTCGTTCCCCAGCTCCATACAGTTCCGTCCTTTTTCACTGCCATGCTGTGGTAGAAACCGGCAGATACGGACGCAACGCCGTTTAATTCAGCAATCTGCACGGGAGTCGAGCGGTCAATCTTTGTGTTATCGCCGAGTTGACCATACGCATTGAACCCCCATGCATAAACCTGACCCTCGCGGCTAACCGCTAGATTATGAAAGGCTCCGGCCGAGATTGATGCGATTGACTCCAAGCCTACAACCTGCACCGGTAATCCGCTATCCTCGTTGGTACCATTTCCAAGCTGCCCATAAGCATTAAGTCCCCACGCCCACACTGTTCCATCGGACAATAACGCTAACGAATGCTGCTCACCCGCTTGAACCGCTACGACATGCGCCAATCCAGGCACTTGCTGCGGCATAAGCTGGGACTCCAACGTACCATTACCCAGCTGACCCACACTATTTCCTCCCCATGTCCAAGCCGTTCCGTCCGTCGCAAGTGCGATGGAATGGTCTTGTCCAACGGAGGCGGCGCTTATCTCCGGCAAACCAACAATTCGCACAGGCTTATTACGAGTAATGGTCGTGCTATCACCGAGCTGACCTTTCCTATTATTGCCCCAAGCCCATACGGTACCATCCGGCTGGACAGTCAATGTATGGAAGGAATTCCCGTTGCCCATGTTCATAACCGGACCAACCACACTTACATCATCAAGTGTACTAACCTTCAACTCGTTACTGATTGCTGATTTGTTCCCCGCTTCGTCTATAGCTTGTACTAAAAAGGTGTACTCCTGTCCAGCCTTCAAGTTGACGGCCGAGTAGACTGTTGTGCTGACCGTTACTTCTGCCAACAGATTAGAGTCCTGATATAGAACATATTCCTCAACTCCCACATTATCATCGGATGAACTCCATGCCATGCTAATACTATCCGATGTGCGACCGATAAGACTTAACCTAGGGCTACTCGGCGGTTCTTGATCGGCTAGTAGGAGTTCCTCTTCCTTCGCTGTCGGAGATTGTGCTTCTGCTGGAAGCGTACTTGCGATTAAAGGGAGACTTGTTTTTGACACAGGTCCAGATAAATTTACCGCTTGGACCGTGAATGTATAGCTCCGGTCAGAAGCTAATCCCTTCACCATATACTCCGTTAACCCACCTGAATTAAAGGTGTAGACCACATCGGTCACGCTAGAATTGGTCTGCTCCGCTAGGCTTACCTTATAACTCACATCGGAGTCAGAGCTTCCCACTACGGCATCCCAGGTAAGTCCGATGCTTGTGGGGGTTGTACCGCTAACTGCCAGATTCACCGGTGCAGCCAGCAGCTTTACCTGTTCAAAAGCACGCCCTTTTGCATACCCCGCAGACGGAAATTGAATGACGAATGGAAATATAAGAACTAACACCAACAGTAAGCTCAATCTTTTTATCGAAACTAGCTTTCTTGCCATATTTAATCACTTCCTATCAAACAAAATGGATGGTTCCAGCCCCAAATCTTGAATTACTTAATTTCAATTCCAGCGCTCGCATAACCTGTTACTGCATTTATCAAGCTTAGACCGGTAGCTGTAGAAGTGAATACTAACATTAAGCGATCACCAGCCTGAACAGCAGCATTTAATCCTGTTGCTGATCCGGTACTAATAGATCCGATAGATATTATTCCCGTAAAACCAGGCACAAATGATACTGCTGCACCACTAATAGGAGTAAAACTATTGCTGTTACTACCCGCTTTATACATTTGTGCTTGAATGTTTACGGTTGTGCCTACTAAAGAAATTGCTGTAGTTGTACTGAAGAAAGCATACATTGAAGTAATCGTACCATTACGCGGAACGACAAACGCCAGGTTAAGATTCGAACCATAATTTCCAGTCAAATCTATTGTATTACCTATTGTGCTAGCTCCTGAGTACGAATTGCCAAATCCGAGCATTGCCACTGTGCCGGTTAATCCCCCGGCGATTGTCGTTACGGTAATTGGTGCTCCGGAAGAGAATGGAATTATTGTTGATGCGCCTGATGCGCCAGCTGCCCCGGTTGCTCCGGTTGCTCCTTGAATGCCTTGGACTCCCTGTGGTCCGGTTGCTCCGGTTGCTCCAGTCGCGCCGACTGCTCCAGTTACACCGTTAGCTCCAACCGCCCCGGTTGCTCCGGTTACTCCTTGAATGCCTTGGACTCCCTGTAGTCCGGTTGCTCCAGTCGCTCCAACTGCTCCAGTTACACCGTTAGCTCCAGCCGCCCCGGTTGCTCCGGTTACTCCTTGAATGCCTTGGACTCCCTGTAGTCCGGTCGCTCCGGTTGCTCCAGTAGCACCGACTGCCCCAGCTACACCGTTAGCTCCAGCCGCCCCGGTTGCTCCTTGAATGCCTTGGACTCCCTGTGGTCCGGTTGCTCCGGTTGCTCCAGTCGCTCCAACTGCTCCAGTTACACCGTTAGCTCCAGCCGCCCCGGTTGCTCCTTGAATGCCTTGGACTCCCTGTGGTCCGGTTGCTCCTACAGCTCCAGTTGCGCCAGTTGCTCCAACTGCTCCGGTTGCTCCCGTAGCGCCTTGCGGTCCACTGGAGCCAGAGGACCCGTTTTGACCTGCTGCGCCAGTTGCACCTGTGTCTCCCTTATCACCTTTTGAACCTGTCTGGCCTAATGCCACCATTCCTAATACTTCAACGAAGGAAGCCACTCCTCCATTATGGATGAGCGTCACCAATGCCCCTGTAGGCAACACACCCTTGCCATTGTCTCCGAACAGAACTGAATGGGTATTGATTTCGAACTTCGACGTCTGGCCGCTGCTGCTTAACAATTCGATAGAATTCTTCGACATCGAGACGACAGAGCCATGGATAATTCGATCGGATACCGTGCTCGCAAATATTTCCGTCTTAGATAAAATAGAAGCAAATTCGGCACGAGTAGCCGTCTGCTTAGGTTTAAAAGTATTATTAGGGAAACCCGAAATGACATTACGGTTTACTGCAGCATTAATGTAGCCTGCTGCCCAGTCCGATGCGTCTGACGCATCCGAAAAACCGATGTTGCTATCCTTAAACTCTATCGCCTCAGATTCCTTGCCTGCCGCACGAATAATTAGACGTGTTATCCACTCGCGACTTGCTTGCTCTTTTCCCCAGATGACGGTATTTGGTCTCTCTTCCTCACTTGGGATTATTAGGCCGATGTCAATGGCTTGCTGTATCCATACAGTTGCCCATGAATCCACAGTGAAGGGCAGGCTCGTTCCATTTTCTTTTGGTTGCTCATATCCCATGAACCTAAGCACCATAACTACCGCTTCCTGATTCGTGACTGGACGGTTCGGGTTGAAGTTGCCTGAACCATCTCCTTCAATTACCCCTAGTGCGGACGCTTTGGTAATATACTGGTACGCCCATGAAGAAGTATTGACATCGCTGTAAGCCGCTGCGCTCGCCCGGGGTAGAATACCACTAAAGGCAGGGCTCAATGGTGCAATTAACTGACTCATTAAAATAAATGCCATTGAGCTCTTGTAGGCTAATTGACTCCCATTCTTCTTGCCACTTGCCTTCGCTCTCTTTAGTCTTGCCATTAACAATATCCCCCTCAAGTATATAAAGTTACGTATTGCTTTAAATAATCGCGATTTGCTATGACGCTCGGATGCTTCGGTACATAACCCCTAGCTAATTCATTGTGATAGTTAGCTTCTTCGTGTTGACCTAAGCGATCATAACAAACACATAATTGCAGATGTGGCAGCCACGTCCATGCCGAATTGTCTATTCTAGCGTTAGGCTCAATCGGCTTAGGAACTTCTGTAGCTAGCTTGTACCAAAAAACAGCATTCTCGAACCGTTGTTCAACTAGCTCATAAGACCCTAATTGGCAACAAGCTTCTGCTCGGGGAGGTGACAATGCAAAGGCTTGAAGTGCTTTAAGCTTAGCTTCTTGAAAGCGGCTTAATTGCGCCAATGCATCGGCGGCACGCCGACTCGCTAGCAGCTTGTCCTCCATCCAGCCATCCGGCATTGCAATGAAGGTATCATATTGCTCTATCGCTCGCTGCCATTGGCCGTGATCATACAATTCATTAGCATAATAAAATAAATCCCGCGGAGTGAAGCTCACCTGCGCTTCGATCATCCCCTCATAGATAAGCAGATTACGCGAAGACTGCGTATGCTTTCTATCATGCGTTATGCCTAACTCGGCATAGAGTACTTTGCCTTCGACCTCCAGGTACTCATGAACGATTCCAATCCAACGGAAACCACAACTTCGTCTAACCAGACGATTCCGCCTTAAACTCGAAGTTACGCTTCCGTCCTTATCTCGGTCGAGATAATAATGCATCGATACGGCATCGATATCCCATGGTAATTCGGATACAATGGACCCTAGAGCCTCTGCATCCTCTGATTGCAGATAATCATCCGCATCCAACCACAGCAGATACTCTTGAGTGGCGAGACTGAAGGCATAATTTCTTGCTTTGGAGAAATCGTTCACCCATTCAAAATCATAAACCCGAGCTCCATAAGAAGCCGCGAGCTCTTTGGTTCCATCACTCGAACCCGTATCCACAATAATGATCTCATCGACTAGCTCCCGCACGCTGGATAAACAACGTCCTAAGGTTTGCTCTTCATTCTTCACGATCATGCATAAGCTGACCGTGACCTTTCGCGTACTGCAATGCAATGACGAAGTTAAATCGAATCCCCATTTACTTATGGCCATAGCACGATTCAAGATTAATCTGTTATTGTACCAATCGGGATCATTGGGATTGACTGAAGGAGGTTCCTTCCGGAAGACTACGCATCCTTCCGCTATGTAAATATCCAGATTCATAGATAATGCGCGATAACACAGATCATCGTCCTCATAGGATTCAACCTCAAACCTCTCATCGAAGGACCCCATCTGCTCAAAATAGTGACGCGGTATCATCATTAGCAAACTGACAAGCCTAGGAACCCGGGTCCAAGACATCGATTTCCCAATGGCAAGCATTGACGCCGACTGATAGAGTTGCTCCATGTTCTGATAAACAATCGGAATCCTTTGGCCACCGCTAACGTCATTCATCCTCGGACCCACGATCGCAGCATTCGGATGATGGTCCAGACAGCCCGACAACTGCTCAAGCCACCCCTCATTTACCATGATCTGATCGCGGATAAATACAAGACGATCACCCGAAGCGGACCGCGCGCCCAGATTAAATGAAGCTGCAACCCCTTTACTCCTGCTATGAATGACATGAACACCGTATTCATAAGCAAGGAAATTCGATACTTCGGCAGATTCATTATCCGAGACAACAATAAGTTCATAGGACATAGACGTATATTGCTTAATTCGATCCAGACATTGTACGGTTACGTTAAAGTGCTGAGCCAACAATATAATGCTAATATTCATTCGCTTTGTACCATCCATTATTATTTAGTTGTAGATCGCTTCCAAATACGATTAATTCCTTAAAGCCCCATATTTCCTCCAACATTCGACAATTCACCTAAATCTACCATTCTATCTGTGGTCCAATCAAGACAACTAAAGTTGCTATTTAATACTCACCCGTACATCAAGAAAATTATCGATTATCTTATCTTTTTTCATACCACTACTAGCATCTTGTACAAGTCATTCCAACAATATATATAAAAAAAGAGCATAAAAATAGTGTACGTTGTCATCACTTTTGTCATATGACATTATGGTATTTAATGTAATATAAGTCATATAGAAGAGAATGAATGGATAATTTAGATTCATTAACTCAATCCTTTAAAACCAAAAAAGCCGCCTCTAAGGGCAGCCTTTTTTCTAAATACATCATTGATTACGAACGTTAGGGATTACTCCATCTTACTCCACTTCATATTGATCTAAAGTACCTACTGAAGAAGTTTGTGTCTTCAATAAAAAATATTTGAGATAGTGGATTATCTAAACCGTTATTACGACCAACGTCCTCTTTTTTACATAGGAGAGTCTTTTTGCGGTGCTATGGGCTGGAAGAGTAATGTTCAATTCTTATTCAGCAAGTTGATGCCCGCTTCTTCAAGCGATGGTATAAGAAATTTATGATCGATTGGCGATGACATCACGATTAGAATGGTGTAGGTACCGTATTTATCACATTGATTTCCGAACTCCTCAAGCGCTCGGGTAGAATCGGTTACTACTTTCAATAAGTAGTTATGTTCGCCACTTATTCGATAACATTCAACGACATCGGGAGACGAACGGCAGAAATCAAGAAATGCATTACAATCCCTTGAATGAAATAACATGTAGGCAGCAGCATGCTTGCCAATCTTTTCAGGGGAAATTATGGTGCGATACTCGCTGATAATACCTTTTTCCTCCATGCGCCTAACTCTTTCCGTAACTGCAGGTTGTGATAAACCGACACATTTTCCCAGCTCTGTCATAGAAATTCTCGCTTGACTCTGAAGGTGAAGAAGAATTTGCTTATCAATATGATCCATTATAATCGCCTCCTTTAAATCTAAGGTCAATCCTATAAACTAACTTGTAATTAATCGTTATAAAGGTAATTTAACTTAGTTACCTTATGTAATCAAGGTACCTTATTTTATATAATAACCCTACAATAGTAAAGCATTTATGACTTTAACTATTCGGAAGGGATGAAGACTGTTGGAGATATTGGATTCACATAAAATTAATTCAGAGGGATTACCCCGTCGTGTCGGTGAGGTAATTGATCGTACACTTGCCGACAAGCGGTTAGTTGGTGCTGTTGTTAAAGTGGCGATAGATGGAGAACTGGTTTATAGCTGCGCTGCCGGTCTTGCCGACCGCGAAAAGAACCTGCTTATGCAAGAAGACGCCTTATTTCGGCTCGCTTCGGTTACTAAACCTATCGTTTCAACTGCTGCTCTAGTATTAGTGGCGCAAGGTCGCCTGCGGTTGGACGATCGTGTTGATCGTTGGCTTCCAGAATTCCAGCCACGTTTGCAGAACGGTGAGGTGGCCACAATGACGATCCGTCATTTGATGACACACACCGCAGGTCTGTCTTACCGTTTCTTTCAAGAAGAGAATGGCTCCTACCAACAAGCAGGAGTATCAGATGGCATGGATCAGCCCGGCATTACGTTGGAAGAGAACCTACGTCGGCTAGCCTCTGTCCCCCTCCTCTATACGCCAGGTACCGAGTGGAGATATTCCATCGCAACAGATGTGCTTGGAGCAGTAATTGCAAAGGTCACAGAGACACCACTCAGCGAGGCCATACATGCGCTCATTACAAAACCGTTGGGTATGAATGATACCGGATTTATTGCAGTCGATTTAGAACGGTTGGCCACTTCCTATACCAATGATAGTCCAGAGCCACGGCCTTTGCTTGATTCGGACAGCATTTCCTTCGTCGAGGGTACAGCAGGATTCTTGCTTGCACCTGGCCGAGCACTGGACGACACTGCCTATCCTTCAGGGGGAGCTGGTATGGTCGGCAGCGCCGGAGACTTTTTGCAACTACTAGAAACATTACGCAAAGGCGGAGCCCCTCTGCTGCCGGAATCTTTGGTTCAGGATATGGCAACCAACCAGATCGGTGATCTGCCAATGGCCTTTTGGCCAGGCCGAGGCTTTGGCCTAGGCATTACGGTACTCAAGGACCCTGCAGCCGCAGACACTCCAGAATCCCCAGGGACATGGCGAATGGGCGGTACCTATGGTCATTCGTGGTTCGTCGATCCCAAGCAGCGGCTCAGTGTTGTCGCGTTCACCAATACCGCACTGGAAGGCATGTCAGGTCAGTTTACAGTTGACCTGTGTGAAGCTATATATGACAACTGAACGTTTCCCATGGGCTGGATTACTTGCCCTTGCTATGACGGGGTTTATCTGTATTCTTACCGAAACCATCCCAGCCGGGCTATTGCTCCAAATTGGGGACGGGCTTGGCGTCTCAGAGGCCCTTGCAGGTCAACTTGTCACTTTGTACGCCCTTGGTTCGCTGTTAGCCGCGATTCCTATAACCACCTTGACACGCGGATGGCGGCGGCGTCCCCTTCTGCTAATGTGCATCCTTGGTTTTCTCGTATTCAACACCGTCACCACTCTTTCTTCAAATTATGTACTTACGCTGGGAGCTCGGTTCTTCGCAGGCGTATCCGCTGGAGTCTTATGGGGCATGATTGCAGGTTATGCCCGGCGTATGGTCCCGGAATCACGCAAGGGCCGAGCTATGGCGGTGGCGATGGTTGGCACGCCTCTCGCTCTGGCACTCGGTGTCCCTGCCGGAACACTTCTTGGCACCCTTGTGGGCTGGCGCTCCATCTTCGGGATCATGTCGCTGCTGGCTCTGATGCTGGTCGCCTGGGTACTTTGGAAGCTACCGGACTATCCAGGGGAGGCTCCTGATAAGCGGCTCCCTCTCTACAAGGTTTTTGTTATTCCAGGGGTACGGCCGGTACTGTTTGTCGTTCTGGCATGGGTGCTAGCACATAACATCCTGTTTACCTACATTGCACCCTATCTTACTCTGGCTGGGCTTACCCAGCGCGTTGACTTGGTACTGCTTATTTTCGGCATTACTGCGCTTATTGGCATCTGGGTCATCGGTATTTTGATCGACCGTAAACTACGTCCATTGGTTCTAATCAGCCTCGTGGCTTTCGCCTTGTCATCCATTGTATTGGGCATTAGCAGCAGCCAACCCATAGTGATCTATCTAGTGGTTGCTGTATGGGGGTTGACGTTCGGAGGAGCGGCTACTTTGCTACAGACAGCAGTTGCTGAAGCAGCTGGCGAAAGTGCAGATGTGGCCCAGTCGATGTTAGTGACGGCATGGAACCTAGCTATCGGCGGTGGCGGCGTGATGGGTGGGATACTTATTGAAACAGTTGGTGTCCGCTCCTTCCCGTTGGTATTGTTTATTCTATTAATTCTTGCGCTACTAGTAGCGTGGCAAGCTAAAGAATACGGATTTCCTTCAAGGAAGCGTTGAGGCACACCTAAGAAATCATGCCACAATCATCAAGTTTACTGATATCGGCAACTGAACAAGAAATTAAAAAAGTAAGCCAGTGGTGCATATTAAATATGACTAATATGGACTACTGGCTTACTTATATTAGATTTTTATTAAAGATCAGACTTGGCCTTTTCTATATCCTACTCCACAGCCAAAGCATTAAATTCTTGCAGATCCTTGGCTAAATCTTCTTCCGTGTATTTCCCTTGGCCGAATCCAATCAATGCCCGCAGCGGCATATATTTCATCATCGCCATGAACATTTCTGGATTATCGCCCATCGCATCGCCTAACCCAAAAACACTGCTGAATTTCTTCACTTTATCTGCCGTACGTGGATTGTCTAGCAAATCACCAACGGTACTGTTGCGATGATATCGTAACGCAAGCGGAACTGTCGATTCCACTTCAATAGAAGCAGTCAGACGAATATCCCTTGAAGAGGAACCAATAGCAATGTCAAAAATGCCACTTTCCACATACCAATCCCCAATGTTGACGTTGTAATAAGCAAAGGAACGTTTATCCAGTTCAAAAGCAACCTCTTGCTCTTCCCCAGGCTGAAGCGCTAGCTTCTGGAAGCCCTTAAGCTCCTTAAGTGGGCGAATTACACTGCTCTCCACATCACTAACATAGAGCTGAACGATTTCTTTTCCAGCACGAGTACCTGTATTTTTGACGGTAGCCGTAACTTTTACGGACTCATTATCTTTTATGCTGCTCTTGGAAATTGTTAAATTACTGTATTGAAATTCTGTGTAGCTTAGGCCAAAGCCGAAAGGAAACAGCGGTTCAACTTCTTTTTTATCATAATAACGATAGCCTATAAACAAACCTTCTTTATATTCCACTGTATCCCCTTCACCCGGGAAATTAAGAAAGGATGGATTGTCGCTCAGCTTCATCGGGAAGGTCTCTGCCAGTTTACCGCTTGGACTAACCTCTCCAAACAATAGATCTGCAACTGCACCGCCAAAAGCCTGCCCACCTAGATAACCTTCAAGAATCCCCTTCGTTTTATGGATCCAAGGCATTTCTATGGGTGAACCATTGCTGAGCACGACAACGATATTGGTTTGCACCTCAGCCACTGCATCGATCAGTGCTTTATGGCTCTCTGGAAGTGACAAGTGACTACGATCATACCCCTCTGATTCATAGTTATCCGGAAGTCCAAGGAACAATACGGCTATATCCCCTTTTGCCGCTGTATCCCGCGCCTCTTGCAGCAAGGCTTCATTAATTCCGTCATGATTCAGTTCATAACCTTGTGCATACAGCAGTTCGGCAGAACCTGCGAGAGCCTTCATCTCTTCAAAAGCGTCATCTAATTTCGTCGGATTCACATGTGAGCTGCCTCCACCCTGATATCGTGGATTTCTAGCAAACTCACCTATGACCGCAATCGTTCCTTGTTTAGCTATCGGTAAAATATGATCCTCATTTCTAAGGAGCACCATGCTCTCCCGTGCCACTTCACGAGCCAGTTGATGATGTTCTTCCGCATTAAATGATGCATTATCTTTACGGTTCTCCACCGCCTTAAAAACAAAGGCAAGTAACCGTTCCACTGCAAGATTTAACGTTTCTTCAGCCAGCTCGCCACTTTGTACTGCTGCGACAATCTTAGCATCACCAATTCCTCCGGTTGAAGGCATTTCCAGCTCCAGCCCTGCTTGCAGCGCCTTCACCCGTTCATTGACCGCACCCCAGTCGGAGACGACGAATCCCTCGTAGCCCCATTCTTCTCTAAGAATCTTAGTCAGAAGAAATTCACTCTCGGAAGCATACTCACCGTTCACTCGATTGTAAGAGCACATCACGCTCCATGGCTGACTATTCTTAACTGCGCCTTCAAAGCTAGCCAGATAAATCTCCCGCAGCGTCCGCTCATCAACAACGGCATCAACAGACATTCTCCGGTGCTCCTGATTATTAGCGGCAAAATGCTTGAGTGAGGTTCCTACTCCTTCACTTTGCACACCTTTGATATGATTCCCGCCCATCTCCGAAGAAAGGTATGGGTCTTCCGAAAAATATTCAAAGTTACGGCCGTTCAATGGAGAGCGCTTAATATTTGTTCCCGGTCCAAGCAGAACAGCAACGTTCTCTGCTTGACACTCTTTCCCGAGTGCTTTACCCACACGCCCGATTAAATCCCGATCCCAAGAAGAAGCCATCCCTGCTGCTGAGGGAAAACAAGTCGCAGGTACACTATTATGGAGTCCGAGATGATCGGCGCTCTCTTTTTGCTTGCGTAAACCATGGGGGCCGTCCGTTACCATTAAAGAGGGGATTCCAAGTCGTTCAATGCCCTTCGTATGCCAGAAATCAAGCCCTGAGCAGAGTCCTGCTTTCTCCTCAAGGGTCATTTTTGATATGAGTTCATGAATGTTGGTTTTCATAAAAATACCTCCTCTGAATGTATCTATCCCCATTTTAATCGACTTCATATTAGATTTATGGCATTATTATTGCATTTTTGGTATTCTGGTTGGGCGAGGAGGCTGGAAATATTGAATCATTTAGATGATCATGAAGGAGCGCAATATATCTGTAAAGTGTTGTATGAATCGCTGCATATTCCTGTGTTTCTGCTAGACGCCAATCGGAGAATTGAGCTAGCGCTGCCTTCCTCAACGGAGGGCGCCCCATGGGTTTATGACATTAATGAATTCCTTTCGGAAATTGCAGATTCTACTAAAAGAGAGAACAATTCTATTCTAGATCACTCCAATACCTCCATACTGATCATTCGCACTACTAGTTTCCTAGAGAATTACATCCTTCTCCATCTGCCCTCTGACAGCAGTAACGGGGGAAGTATTGTGATCGGCCCTACACTGTATACTCAACTTTCAGAGAATAATATGACAAGTCTGATGCGTGACCATGAGGTTCCACTCAGACTGTACGAGCAATGGATGAAATACTACCGCAGCTTAACTGTGCTTAATAGAATGAGACTCAACCATACCGCTATGCTGCTATACTCGCTCGTCACTGGAAAGACGCTATCCCTTAGCGAACTGTTATTGAACACTCGAACCTTTGAACATAAACAGCCTCCCTCAGACAGTTTGGACTTGGACGTTTCCTACCGACGCGAGAATACATGGCTGCACCACGAACCCATGCTGGAAAAAGCATTATTTCACCATATCAAAAATGGAAATAAGGCTGAGCTGCTTCGTGTCCAGGCAACCTTCTCTGAAGAGAATTACGGAGTACTCTCCAAGAAGAGCCATTTACGCAACAAAAAGAATCTGGCGATCTCCTGCATTACGCTTGCTACACGTGCCGCTATTGATGGAGGACTGTATTGGGAGATTTCTTATACCCTAAGTGACTTTCACATCCAGCATATCGAAGAACTAAAGGATATTCCTGCCGTAGATCATGCTATTCTTAATGCGCTTTGCGATTTCGCTGACCATGTCAAAGAGAGCCGAATGGCGAAATTCTCGCGCACCGTGGCCCTCTGTCAAAACTATATTTTCAACCACCTATATGAGGAACTCTCTTTAGATAAGCTAGCTGAAGTCGCAGGATTAAACAGGAGCTATCTCTCCCAATTATTTAAGAAGGAAACAGGATTCACGGTCAGTGATTTTATTCAATTCGAGCGGATTGTAGAAGCCAAACGATTAATCGAATTACCGGGCATTAGCTTATCGGATATCGCTACGAGGCTACATTTCAATGACCAGAGCTATTTTACCAAAGTGTTTAAGAAATATACCGGAACTACCCCTAAACAATTCAGAAAAAACTGGGAAAGTACGCTATAGGCATAGGAGACTCGACTAAAAATCTAAAAGGATAATTAAAGATCAGTGATGGCTGCCAGAACAGTATTATTGAAGTAATCCACATACATATTTTTAAACGGCTTCTGGTGATCTAACTCTACGGATAAATGCACTGTAACTGTCTGATAAACCGGATCCACACAGAGGAATGGACCTGCCGCACCCCAGTGTGAATAAGCTTCTGGAGAGAACAAATCTCCACCGTCACGCTTCGTGCCGTTAATCGCCCATCCGTAACCCCAATAAGCTTCAGGAAAAACCTCGTCTCTATATTGTGAGGATACGCCTGGAATTTGATTACGGGTCATTTCTCTCACTGTTACCGGACTAAGGAATCGTACTCCGTTATAAATCCCACCGTTTAGAAACATCTGACCAAAGACAGCCAAATCCATCGCCGTTGAATAAGCGCCGCCCCCCGCAGAGACAGAATTCAGATTGTACTCACTGTCTACCCATTCCGCGCACGCTGCTTCTGGTGCACGTCTAACTACTTGGTCCCGTACTTCCATCGGTACACGATAATATGTATTTTCCATGCCAAGCGGTTTAAAGATATTTTCATTAACGAATACATCATAAGCTTGTCCACTCACTCGCCGGATGATTTCACCCAACAGCTCATAACCATATCCACAGTAAGACATGACTGTACCAGGCTCATTACTAAGCGGTGCATCATAACCGCCATATAAGTACTTATGTTGATCTGGGTCTTGATTAGGTTCGTGCGGAGGGTATTCCCCTTGCTCCTGTTTCGCTTGCCCATTCTGCCAAATGACCTCACCCTCCAGACCAGAGGTATGTGTTAACAAATGATGTACGCATACCTTAGTTTTGCCTTCACCTGTAAATTCGGGGATGTAATCGGAAACAGGTCTGTTTAGACCTACTTTCCCTTGTTCCATTAACATCATAATAGCGGTTGCCGTAAACAGCTTTGTTATGGAGCATAGTGGATATATAGCATCCACTGTTAATTCCGCTGCGCCTGGCTCTGGACCGAATTTACCGTTCGCTTGATGGACTAGTAGTACCCCCCTTCTCGCAGCAAGAATCACTTGTGCCGGTGTGATGTTGTCTTCAACCATTTGTGCAGCTGCTGTACGTATGCGCTCCACGCCGTAAGCCGACATCCCCGCCTGTTCTAGCCCATTAAATGATAGTCCTTTCATAGGTAGCCCTCCTAAATAATTTTATTTAATACATATATAAACTATTATACAAATATATTAAATAATCCTGCTTACTTGCTATTTTCCTGTTAGCCGATTATTTTAAAAAGCTGATCTCGGATTTTTCCCGAAAATCAGCTCCAACAACGTTCTTTTTCTTCACTAAGTGACCGCTACCTTAAATGCGTCGACGTTTAATACCGATCCATTGATGGTCAATGTGGCATTATAATAACCTCGATTCCCATTTGGCGTACATTTATAATCACCAGAACATCCGCACACGAAGAATTTAGTTTTCGTATAGCCAGGATAAATATTGGTAAGCTTCCGGTAAAACTTGTGCCCATGATGCGTAAAAATGGCAAGTATCTTATCTCTCACCTTCGCAGGAATAGCCCCAAAAAACTTAGCAGTTTCCGCCGCGCTTAATACATGACTTGGATCAACCGTGATCCCGCTCACCTTTAAAGGCCAATGAAAATCAATAATATAAAAATGCTGATCATCTAAATTTTTCAATATATTAATACTGCCCGGAGTGAACTGCCCCATAGCACAATTAAGCCACACGTACTTCACCATACCCTGTGTCCCAGGAAAATTCATTTGCCCTTCCACTGCACCTAAATATTGCGTGAACAAGGACTGTGTACTAGCCTCCCAATTCCCTATAGATGCTTTATAAGGGATGCTCCCCAGCGTGTTTGTTACCGTATCTTTAAAATCCTTGTAGTAAGCATTTGCATTTTTTCCATGATTCGCTCCCGCTTGCGTGTTATCTCCTCCAAAAATAACAAATCTCTTATTCCCGCTGCTTACTGCTTTTGGCAAAAGATTCTTAAAAATGCTAGTGCTATTCCCATATCCCACATGGCTGTCCCCAATAACCGCGAAGTTAATAGTCTGGGCTGTTGCTTTAGGATTCAGATTAGATTTGGGTTTGGGCCTGGAGAAAAGCTTGCGCTTCTTGGCGGAGGCTAACTGCTTTTTCATCTTAATCACCTCTTTAAAATGGATAAAGAATACCTGGTAGTATGTATATTCGATCCAATATGCTTTCTCTTGGACAGACGAATCTTTTAAAAAGGGAAGATGTTATAATTAGTTCCACAGAAGTCAATAATACTGTTCAATCCATAGATTTATAGTTTGAAAATATATTCAACTAACGGAGGCCTTATTTTGAATAACGTTATCCCGGAATGGGCCGAATCTCATTTTCCTTTATATAGCGCTGGCAGCATTCAATCGATGTATGGGACCTCAAATCTACCAAGAGTTCAGATTTATGAGAATCTAACCGTATTACTGGCCGTTGCCGCTGGTAAAGGAAGCCTTGAGGTCAATAATCTGACTTATGAGCTTACGGAAGGAAGCATAGTCCTTCTCCCCGCCAATACTCATGCCGCTTTAATTACAAATCTCCAGCAGCCGCTTCATGCCTATAAGCTCACCATCTGGATTCAAGAGCAGACTCAAGCTATACCTGGCGGTGCGATGATACGAAAAAGCGAGATGGCTTCGAGTTCAAATATGCTGTTGTTTCCATATGAGCCTACCATTGTAACCAGTGTCAAGGAGTTGTATCTTCACCGACTGCCAGATCGAGAAACACGCCATGTACAGAATCAAATGCTCTTTCATCAGATTATTCTACAATTGCTTGAACAGCAGGAAGCCAGATATACAGTCAACGAGCAACCTTCGATGGAACGGAGCATTTCTTACCTGGAGAATCACTTTAGCGAAAAAATAACACGTGAGCACTTGGCCGCCATAGCGGGTGTAAGCAGCTCGCATTATTCAACGCTGTTCAAGCAGGTGACAGGCTTCAGCCAAAGCGAATATCTGTCACGGCTACGGGTTCATAGTGCCAAGGAACTTTTACTTAACGGTTCAGGCACACTTAGGGAAATTGCGCTGAAGGTAGGCTACAAGGATGAATTTTATCTCAGTCGTCGCTTTAAGCTGCAGACAGGCGCATCTCCATCCGGTTACAGCCGAAGCTCGTTCCAGCGAGTTGCCGTAATGCTCACCCCTTATGCCAGTCATCTACTGTTACTTGGCTTAGAACCTGCGGTTACCATCTCTGAAAGCAGTGAATATTTGAATCTTTCGGATCAGGAACCACCGCAGTCGATGAAATTTATCAATACAAATAGCTCTGCTGAACAGATCAGGTCGCTATTACTTGAAGCCAACATCGAACTGATTATTGCGGCGAAAGAACATCTGGAGGAATACGGATTGAAGGCTGGGCTACTGCGTGCTGTAGCACCGATTATGGAGATCTCTTGGAACGAAATCGGATGGAAAGATCAGCTGCGATTAATCGGCCGAGCCATTCAGCGGAGTGAACGGGCGGAGCAGTGGCTGAACGATTTTGAACAAGAAGAGCTAGAAGCCCGTGAAAAAGTACTGCACAGCACAGTCGCTAATGATATCATCACCATTCTGGTAATCAAGCCTGAGGAGCTACTCGTTTACGGAGCACGGAATGTTGGTTATGTGATGTACCAATCCCTTGGGCTTAGAGCTCCAACCTTGATTGACAATGAGATAAAAAGATTGGGAGATCAGTTCCATTCGATTTCGATCGGGGTTTCAGATCTTGCAGATTATGCAGGAGACCGAATTTTAGTCATTGTATTTCCCGATGCCAAAGGCTCTACAGCACATACTGAAGCGATCTTCCAATCCCCTTATTGGAGCCAGCTTCCCGCAGTGCAGCAGAAGAAAGTCCATTTACTTGATCTAGATGACTGGGTACCTTATAATCCGGCTTCGATTCGTTTACAACTGGAACGTGCTGTAGCTTTATTCGGAGGCAAATAATAGTCCAAGCCTTTTTTCCAACAAAAAGGCATGGCTAGGCACATAAGTGATCCCTATAATGATTACAAATGCGAATGATTCTCATAATCACTCTTAGGTATAGCTGAGGATTGATTTACATTTCTGGAATTGTTCCAAGAAACACTGTCATACAAAAAAGGGGAGAATTATTTAATGAGAAAGATATTTATTCCGTTTCTACTTATTATGGGGCTTGCACTTAGTGCTTGTGGGGGAAATCAGGCGAAAAATGAGGCTAGTCCTACAAACAGCCCATCTTCTACTCCTGCTGCGGAGTCAGAAAGTGCGACTTTTACTTATCAATCCGAAGATGGACCTGTTGAGGTTCCAACACATCCTCAGCGTGTTGTTGTACTCACCCGTTTTTTAACAGGTAATGTTATGGCACTGGGAGTGCCTGTTGTAGGCGTAGATGAAATGTCCAAAACCAACCCACGCTTTGAAGAACAGCTGAAAGACGTAGAAGCGGTTAGCGATGAAAGTCTGGAGAAAATCATTGAACTGCAACCGGATCTGATCATCGGGCTCTCCGATATTAAGAATATCGATAAATTCAAGCAAATCGCACCAACCGTTACTTATACTTATAATAAAGTGGATTATTTAACCCAACAGCTGGAAGTCGGCAAATTGGTGAACAAAGAAAAAGAAGCTCAAGCTTGGGTCGATGACTTTAGCGCCCGCACTAAAAAAGCTGGTGAAGAAATCAGAGCGAAGATCGGCGATAATGCAACTGTGTCTGTTATTGAGACCTTCAATAAGCAATTATATGTTTACGGATATAACTTTGGCCGCGGAACTGAGCTTCTTTATGGGGACTTCAAACTCGGTATGCCAGAATCAGTAAAAGAAAGCACCAAAACGGATGGATTCTTCGCAGTTTCGACGGAAGTGCTGAAGGATTATCTGGGTGATTACGTGATTTTCAGCAAGAACGCGGATGAGGATAATTCCTTCCAGAATACCGAAATCTACAAGAGCATTCCTGCCGTCAAAAATAATCATGTTTTCGAAGCTGATGCAAAAGCATTCTACTTTAACGATCCACTCAGCCTAGAGTACCAGTTGGAATTCTTTGAACAACAATTTCTTGGGAAATAAAGATCATGACTACGAAGCAAACTTCCATTCCATTTTTATATAAGCTGCTTGGTAGCGTGCTGGTAATGATGATATGCCTCGTGATTGCTATGCTATTCGGGGCTAAAGAAACCACTTTCAATGACCTATGGCTTGCCATCACCTCAAATTCAAAAGCAGACAATGTCCTTATTCTGCGTGAAATCCGGCTGCCTCGCGAACTGGCCGCCATGCTAATTGGTGCCGCCTTTGCCGTATCCGGTGCTATCATGCAGGGGGTTACACGTAATCCGTTAGCTGACCCCGGCCTGCTCGGTCTGACCTCGGGAGCTAATATGGCGCTGGCTCTTACGTTTGTATTTCTGCCGGGACTGAATTATTTTGGTACCATGATCGCTTGTTTCTTCGGCGCTGCTCTAGGAGCCGTGTTAGTGCTTATTCTCGGCTCCGCGCGTCAAGGCGGCTTCTCTCCGATTCGAATCGTGCTTGCTGGTGCTGCGGTATCTGCCTTCCTGTATGCTATCGCAAGTGGCGTGAGCATTGCCTTCAAAATATCCAAGGATGTATCTATGTGGACAGCGGGTGGATTGATCGGCACAACCTGGGGCCAGCTTCAGGCTATCGCACCCGTTATTCTCATCGGCATCGTGGTGGCATTAATATTTTCAAACCAGTTAACAATTCTTAGCTTAAGTGACGAGGTAGCCATCGGATTAGGACAAAACCTTGCTTTGGTTAAAGGGATTCTATTTACTCTTATTATTCTGCTGACCGGAGCATCGGTCGCTCTAATTGGCGATATGGCTTTTGTAGGGCTGATGATTCCGCATATTGTCCGTAAGATTGTCGGTACCGATTACCGGTATATTTTGCCGATTTCGATCTTTACGGGTGCATCGTTCATGCTTCTCGCGGATACAATTGGACGGACAATTCATGCACCTTATGAGACGCCAGTGGTCGCCGTCGTAGCTATGCTTGGGCTGCCTTTCTTCTTGTTTGTTGTTCGGAAAGGAGGTAAAACACTCTCATGATTTCCTCTGCACCCGTACGAAAACAACGGATTATCTTATGTGTAAGCACCGGATTGATTTTGCTAACAGCAATCGTCAGCATGGGAATCGGATACTCTTCCTTATCTTTTGACAGGCTGCTTCCGGTTCTATTCGGGCACGGAACCTTTAAAGAGGATTTTGTATTATTCTCTGTAAGATTGCCGCGAATTCTGATTACACTGCTGGCAGGTATGGCCTTGGCGTTATCCGGTTCCATCCTGCAAAGCGTTACACGAAACGATCTAGCCGACCCCGGTATTATTGGTATCAATTCCGGTGCAGGTGTAGCTGTCGCTGTGTTCTTTCTATTTTTCCCGGTTAGCGCCGGATCATTTATTTTTGCTTTGCCGCTGGTTGCTTTTATAGGGGCATTACTTACGGCAGCGTTAATCTATCTATTTTCATATAGTCGAACTAAGGGACTTGATCCTGTTCGGCTGGTGCTAGTTGGGGTGGGCTTCTCCCTAGCGTTGTCTGGTGTTATGATCGTGATCATTTCGTCCGCGGATCGTGCCAAGGTAGATTTTATTGCAAAATGGATTGCAGGGAATATATGGGGTACAGATTGGCCGTTCATCTGGGCTTTACTGCCTTGGTTGATCCTGCTAGTTCCCTTTACCCTGTACAAATCACAGCGACTCAACCTGCTCAGTCTTAGTGAAGTATCCGCCATTGGTGTCGGCCTGAATCTGGAACGTGAACGTATCGTCCTGATTCTCACGGCTGTTGCAGCTTCCGCCTCAGCAGTATCCGTCACAGGCGGGATCGCCTTTATCGGGCTGATGGCTCCGCATATTGCAAAATCGCTAGTGGGCCCGCGCAATCAGATGTTTATTCCCGTCGCTGTATTGCTTGGCGGCTGGTTGCTTCTGATCGCGGACACTGTTGGCCGTAATCTCGTCGATCCTGACGGTATCCCGGCAGGGATCATGGTGTCGCTAATCGGCGTACCTTATTTCGCTTATTTATTGCTTAAGAAATAAGTAATCTATAAACAAAAAAGAGAACCCCGGCATAATTACCGAGGTTCTCTTTACTGTCCATTCCTATCTATATAGGCTGAATAAAAGATTATATCGAATAGCGAGAAGCATCGGAGGGGAGTATTGGAACTGCAGGAGCGGTTCAATCAAGAAATCTGGGGACAACAACGGCCGGAAGTCCAATGATTCACCGCAGTGACTACTGAGCTTTTTGTTCGCAACTTTAGTTCAGCCTATATATCACCTAAATCTTCATATCCTTACCCGTATAATCCACAAACATGAAATGACCTTCAGGTGTAGTCCGCTTCTCGATCAGGTCAAGGATCCCTTCGGCACTTTGATTTGGATTTGTCGGTGCCTCTGCCCCGCCCATATCTGTATGCATCCAGCCGGGATGCACGCTAAGCACTTGAATTCCGCGTTCTTTTACATAAACATGCAGCTGCTGCGAGAACATATTGAGCGCTGTTTTGGAAATGCCATATGGATAGTCGTTTGGATATGCATTAGTGATGCTGCCTGCTTCCGACGATACATTAATGATCGAGCATTCAGATTCCGTGAGTAGCGGCAGGAAATGCTTCACCACTCGCATTGGTCCATACAGATTAATATCCATTGTTGTAAGCATATCTTGGAAATTCAACGTTTCAATCGATGTATCCCGGGCACTGAGTACCGCCGCATTATTAATAATGGCACCCAGCGTCCGCCCTTGTTTTTGCAGACTAGCAGCCAGTGCTGCGATTCCCGCTTCATCCGTCACGTCCAACCCTGCGACTGTTAGCTTATCTCCGTAGGTTTCAGCAAGCTGGGATAACGCTGTTTGATCCTGATCAGGATGGCGAACCCCAGCAATCACTCCATGACCACGCTTTAATGCCTCAGCCGTCAGTTCATAACCCAATCCGCGTCCGGCACCGGTAATTATAATATTCATAATGAGTCCTCTCCTTTATCCTTGTCGTTCTCTAGCAGCTCTACGATTACCTTTAACTCCTTGAACGTATCCATATAAGCATAACGCCCTCCGGTATACTCACCCTTTTGCTGGAGCGGGAAGCCTTTGCCTTCGAGCAGCATAATCTTCTCCTTCATCCCTTCAACCACAAAAGCAATATGATGAGGCCCTTCCCCATGCTCATTCAAGTAATCACGCCATGTGCTCGGCTCATGATCCGGCTCAATCAGTTCCAACTGCAAGGAACCCATATCAAAAAAAGCTAGCTTTGCCCGTGCCTGCGTCGCCACGCCATTATGACGGGTCTGCGCAATATCTTCTGTATCTGTAACGATAATTTCCGGATTTTTCAGTCCAAAAAACTCCGCATATGCCGTACTTACCTTCTCAACATCATTCACCAAGATTCCAATCTGCGTAACAAAATTGCTAAGCAATCCTGACATCTGTTCAACCTCCTATTTGTCTGACAAGTCCACCATACCGATTCTTTGAAAGGGCTGTCAAGCCTGAGAAGAAATCATTCTGAAGCAGAGCGGATTTGTAGCCTGCTTGTTTCGGTTAATCACCAATCCGGTTATAGAATGAAAAGTTTACATTAACAAAAAGGGGTGAGGAACGATGGACCATAGAAAAAGATCACGCCTGATGCAGCAGTTTGTTTTTGTCGGGCCAACTTCCCTGTTTTTCTTTATTATTGTGCTGATTCCTTTCTTTTTGGGACTCTATTATTCATTTACCAGCTGGAACGGAATCTCGCGTCATGTGGAGTGGACCGGGCTCCGGAATTATCTACATATCTTCACTAAAGATCCTTCCTTTCTTAATTCTTTCTGGTTCACAGCGAAGTTCACTTTCTTTGGTTTAGTACTGACCAATCTGCTCGGCTTTGCACTCGCTTATGTACTGACCCGCAAACTGTTTACGCGCAATGTTCTGAGAACAGTATTTTTTGTCCCTCATGTCATCGGCGGACTTTTGCTCGGTTTCATTTGGCAGTTTATTTTTGTTAGAGGATTCTCTTCTATCGGACAAGCTACCGGTTGGTCCTTCTTCAATCTTCCATGGCTGGGCACCGGAGGGACGGCCTTCTGGGCGATTGTGATCGTATTTGTCTGGCAAAATGCAGGGTACCTGATGGTCATCTACATCTCCGCAATCAACAACGTTCCCAAAAGCCTGATTGAAGCCTCGAAGGTGGATGGCGCTGGACGATTTCAGGCTTTACGCCATGTCACTATCCCGCTCGTTATGCCAGCTGTAACCGTCTGCCTGTTCCTGTCGATCTCCTGGTCGTTTAAGCTGTTCGACCTTAACCTGTCTCTGACCAAGGGCGGCCCCTTCAAAGCTACCGAATCTGTAGCGTTGAATATTTATAATGAGGCCTACACGATCAGCAGGTTCGGTATGGGCTCGGCCAAAGCAATGATTTTCTTCGTCATCGTAGCTGTGATCTCCCTGCTGCAGGTTAGAGCAACCAAGAAAAGAGAGGTGGAGCTGTAATGGAGACTACTGCCAAAAAATTCAATGTGCCTCTGCTTCTCGTCGAAGTGATTGTGATCCTGCTAGGTCTTCTATTCCTGGTGCCATTTTACTTTTTGCTAGCGAACTCAGTAAAAAGCTATAGTGAGATTCTTTCAGATTCTGCTGCGCTGCCTACCACGTTCCAGTGGAGCAACTACGCCGAAGCTTGGAAAGCTACCAATTTCCCTCGTGCCTTCCTGAACTCTTTTATCATCACGGTGGTTAGTAATATTCTGCTAGCGTTCCTCTGCTCTATGTGTGCCTATAAAATGGTCCGCAATAACAGCTTGTACAACCGCATGCTTTATATTGCATTAGTAGCCGCTATGGTTATCCCGTTTCAGTCGATCATGATTCCGCTGGTGCAGGTCGTCAGCGGAATCGGGGTTATGGATTCAACTGCTGGTTTGATCTTAGCCTATCTTGGATTTGGCGCCCCGATGACTGTGTTTCTGTTCCATGGCTTCGTCAAATCGGTACCTCTTGATATCGAAGAGGCTTCAAGGGTGGATGGCAGCAGTCCTTATGGCACTTTTTTCCGAATTGTACTTCCGCTCATGCAGCCGATTATTATCACCGTCATTATTCTGAATACCCTGTGGATCTGGAACGATTACCTGATGCCTTCGCTTATTCTGCAGGACCCTGGGCTTCGCACCATACCCATCGCCACTTATAGTTTTTTCGGACAATATACGAAGCAGTGGGATTTGGCACTTCCGGGACTCGTGCTCGGAATTACGCCCGTGGTCATCTTTTTCCTAGTCATGCAAAAATATATTATTGAAGGCATTGCCCAAGGCTCCGTAAAGGGCTAACGACTACAAGTTACTTTCAGCCAGAGAGGATGAATGAATGAATATGAGAATACAACGTGGAATTCTCCTCGCATGCTCCCTGCTGCTGGCTACCCTGACAGCCGGCTGCGGACGCAGCAGCGACAATGCAAATGGAGTCAAAACCGTGCATATCTACCAGTTCAAGGTTGAAATATCCGAAGCGCTGGCTTCGCTTAAGACTGAATTCGAGAAGGAACACCCCGATATTAAACTGGAGATTCAGAGCGTGGGTGGCGGTACCGATTACGGTGCTTCCCTACGCGCCAAATTCTCTTCCGGAGATGAACCGGATATCTTCACCATCGGCGGCAACAATGAAAGAGATATGTGGCTGGAATATCTAGAGGATCTGAGCGGTGAAGCTTGGACTAAGGATGTAAAGCCGCTTGCAGCAGAACAAATGACCATAGATGGAAAGCTCTATGGCATGCCAATGAATCTGGAAGGCTACGGCTTCATCTATAATAAGGATCTGTTTAAGAAGGCCGGCATCACCGAGAAGCCATTGACCCTAACCGCACTACGTGAAGCCTCCGAGAAGTTAAAGTCGGCAGGGATCACACCTTTTGCCAATGGGTACCAGGAATGGTTCGTGCTCGGCAATCATAATGTGAACGTAGCTTTCGCTCAGCAACCAGATCCCGAAGCGTTTATCACCGGACTTACAGACGGCTCCAAAACCTTTGCCGGAGACCCTATTTTCTCCAAGTGGATTGATCTACTCGACCTTACTGTTGAATATGGCAACAAGAACCCGCTCTCGACCGACTATAATACCCAAGTCACTATGGTAGCGAGCGGCGAAGCCGCAATGATGCAGCAGGGCAACTGGACACAAGGACAGATCGACGGCATTGATCCCAATCTTAATCTGGGCATCCTGCCGATGCCCATTGATGACACACCCGAAGATAATGACAAGCTGTATGTAGGCGTGCCAAGCAATTGGGTGATCAATAAGAACTCCCCCGTCAAAGAGGAGGCCAAGGTCTTCCTGAATTGGCTCGTCACCTCCGAGACGGGAAAAAAATATATCACCAAGGAATTCCAGTTCATCCCTGCGCTCGACAACATTAAGGGAACCGAAGAAGATCTTGGAGCACTAGGTGCTGAGGTGCTGGCCTATACCGATAAAGATCAAGCGCTGACCTGGAACTGGACCCGCCTGCCGAACGGGATGCCGCAAGAATTATCCAGCAGCATTCAAGGCTATCTCGGTGGCAAGCTGACCAAAGAAGGCATGCTGAAGGAATTCCAAGTCAACTGGGATAATCTCAGTGTGCAGTGATTTACCCGCTCTTTACACATCAAAAGCCGCGCAACGTTGCGCGGCTTTTTCTTTTGAGCGTATTCATTTGGCTAGTTAGCGCGCAGCATACTGATTTGTCTGGCTAGATATACCGGCGTATAGGGCATGTCATCTCGAAGCCAAGAAATAACCGTGCCAATTAGGGCTGCTGAACCGTACCAAACGGCAATGTCCTTCTGTAAGGGCATCTTGGAATGATCAGCGGCGCCCTCCTTTTTCTCCTGGTGAGCAGAAATGATCTCCGCCATCAAGTTGAACAGGCGATCTGTAAAAATCGGGCTCCGTTTCGATGTGAGTATAACTTTGTAGAATTTTGCATTTTCCGCAATATGCTTAAGCAGAATCTCTAATATCCTTAAATTCTCTTCCTCAACCGATTCGTGATGGTCGTTATCGTTGTTCACCACTTGCAGAATGTCCTCCACCATCTCATCCGCCATCTTTTCCAACATATCCGGGAGGTCCCGATAATGCAGATAAAAAGTAACACGATTGATTTTAGCCCGCTCTGCAATACGGTTTACTGATATTTTCTCAATATCCATTTCCTCCAGCAATTCAATCACAGCTTCTCTAAGCAATTGACGTGTACGAAGTACCCGGGGATCTGTACGTTGCGTTGTGTTATTCATCAGATATGATGATGCTGCTACTGTATCTGCAGAATGCCCGCGGCTTCACAGCGATGGAATCCGGCTTACTGCTGCTTCCTGGCGCGCTCATTATGGGTTTATTAATGCCGGTAACCGGATGGTATTACTCCTAATGCCTATCCAAACTTTAGGACTAAATCAATTGCCTTCTAAGCTTAGTGCGCACAGAACAGCAATCTCAAATACCATCCGACAAGTTGTTGGTGCCGTAGGGACTTCCCTTCTCGTCACTGTAATGACGAGCCGTACTACAACGCATATGAAGGATATGATGGCCGCAGGTAGCACTATTTAAAGCAACTGCAAAAGAGATCAGCGATGTTAATCATTGCTGATCTCTTTTTAGTCTGACAACTACCCTGCTTACAAGCTCGGGCGGTTCACTACCCTGTATCCTGAATATACCACACTCTCTTCGCTTCTAAAAAATTGCCCATTGCGCAATTTTGCCCTTTGGGCAATAATATAAAAATAGAAAATAGAGCACAGAATGTCCTCTGTACTTAAGAAAGGAGATTGCATAGAACTTGAACCCCAAACAGACGCTGCGCGACAAAAAAAAAGAAGCTACGGCCTATGCCTTAGCCAAATCCGCCTTCGAGCTTGCGCTTGAGCTAGGTATGGACGGTTTCATCGTCGACGACGTTGTCCAGAAGGCCGGCTACTCCCGGCGGACCTTTGCTAACTACTTCTCATGCAAAGAGGAGGCGGTGGCCGCATATTTTATCAGCAACTCTTCAAGAGAGGGTCAGAGCAAGCTATTCGAGGACCTGCCACCAGATGCAACACCGCTGGATGCTCTGTATAAATTGTTCAAGCTGCAGTTCACTTCCGAGTTTCTGTATCAATTGCGGCAGTTCGTATTGCTGGCTAATCAGTATCCGTCGCTGGAGCCTTATATCCTCAGCGTATTTCGCCGCCTGCAGATTGCCGCGCAGGAAGTGCTCGAACAGTTCACTCATGGACGCTATGCCGACGGATATACACACCTTCTCGCTGGTGCCGTTTACGGAGCGTTCGTGCCGATTCTGGATGGACGTCTAAACGTCATGCTACCAGGCGAAGCGCAGGATGAACACTCCGATGCCATATCGTTCGATCAATATCTAAATTCCATGTTCACTTATTTACGCAAAGGCTTTTAATTCAAAGATACAAAGGAGAAACCATAATATGTCTACATTTCTGTACCGATTGGGCAAATCTGCATATACCAAACCCTGGTATTTCCTTACGGTCTGGATTCTGATTCTCGGTGTTATAGGCGCCCTGCTTGGTGTCAATGGCATCCAATCCAGCTCGGAAATGAAAATTGAAGGCACTGAATCGCAAAAAGTACTGGATATGCTGGTCAAGGAACTTCCAGCGGCTGCTGGCGGTCAGGCGAGCGTCGCCTTCACCGCGCCTGATGGAGAACGGCTAGATACGCCGGAGAGATCAGCACTGATTCTGAAGGCTATAAATGATGTCTACAGCATGGACTATATCATCAATCCTGCTGAACTGGCCGCGCAAGCCGCGGCGGCTGCGGGCCAAGCTGCAGGGGCAGACCCATCAGCAGCTGCCGGTGGCCAAACTGCCGCTGCGGACCCTTCAGCGGCTGCAGGTCAGACAGACGCTTCGGGTCAAGCTAATGCTGCAGCTCAGGCCGCTCCTTACGGGCCACTAATCGTTGATGGTGCTCCGGTTCCAGGCGTCATGCTGTCCGCCGATGGCAGCATCGCCCTGTTCCAATTCCAGTTCACTGTTCAGCAGACCTCACTCCCTTCTTCTGTACCGGATAACGTTATTAAAGCCGTGACCGAAGTAGAGCAGGCTGGCTCCGGTATCACAGCCATTCCGAGTGATTCGCTCAAAAGCACACCGTCCATCGGATCTACGGAAGCGATCGGCGTAGCCGTTGCAGCAGTTGTGCTGTTTATTACACTCGGTTCGATTGTTGCCGCCGGACTGCCGCTGATCACCGCGCTCCTTGGCGTCGCGATTAGCGTCGGCGGTGCTTTTGCTCTTTCGAATATTGTGCACATGAATGACATTACACCCATTCTCGCAGTCATGATCGGTCTGGCTGTCGGCATCGACTACTCCTTATTTATCGTGAACCGGCAGCGGCGCTTAATTCTCGATGAGAATTTAAGTGCCAAGGAAGCAGCAAGCCGAGCAGTCGGCACCGCCGGCAGTGCAGTATTCTTCGCCGGACTGACCGTCATCATCGCCCTTTGCGGCATGTTGGTCATCGGCATCGGCTTCTTGTCAACCATGGCTCTCGTTGCTGCTGTCAGCGTTCTGATCACTGTTCTGTTGGCGCTTACCCTGCTGCCTGCTCTGCTGGGTCTGGTCGGCGAACGGATCTGCACCGCCAAGGCACGTTCAAAGAACGTAGCTTCTGCGAACAAAGCCCATCACGGGTTCTCACACCGCTGGGCGAATGCTACAGTGAAATACCGCTGGGCCATCATTGTTCTAGTTGTATTGGTTCTTGGCACAGCGGCGATTCCAGTATCCAAAATGGAGCTAGGTATTCCGTCTGGCGCTTCGGCAAATCTGGATACTCCAGCACGCCAGAGCTATGACATCATCTCCAAGGGCTTCGGTGAAGGGTTCAACGGTCCGCTATTACTTGTGGCCCAGCCAAACAACCCTTCCGACAAGATTTCAATGCAGACACTTGGCAAGCTGGTTCAAGAACTGCAAATGCATGATAACGTCACGTTGGTGTCCCCAATGGGCGTCAACGCGACCGGAGATATTGCTATTATCAGTCTGATCCCTAAAACCGGCCCTACAGATACAAAGACAAGAGATCTGGTGCAAGATCTGCGCGATCCCGCTTCCAGCCTCGCATCAGCAAATGATGTAACGCTTGGCGTCACCGGCTTCACTGCGATCAACATCGATATGTCCTCCAAGCTATCCGATGCATTTCCCGTGTATATCGGCATCATCGTAATTCTATCCCTAATTATACTGCTGCTTGTTTTCCGGTCGGTCATCGTTCCAATTAAGGCGACGGTAGGCTTCATTCTCAGTGTGCTCGCTACTTTCGGTCTAACTACGGCCGTGTACCAGTGGGGATGGCTTCACTCTCTGTTTGGTTTTGACACAGGAGTCCCACTGCTCAGCTTTATGCCAATTCTGGTCACCGGGATTCTGTACGGACTGGCGATGGATTATCAGGTATTCCTCGTCAGCTCCATGCGTGAGGCTTACGTCCACGGACGTCGTGGCAACGACAGTATCATTCATGGCTACGATCTCGCCAGCCGCGTCGTACTTGCCGCAGGCGTAATCATGGTTTCCGTCTTCGCTGGCTTCATCTTCGCACCTGATGCGATGATCAAGCAGATCGGATTCGCGCTGGCCCTTGGCATCCTGATCGATGCTTTCATCATCCGCATGACGCTCGTTCCGGCGGTAATGGCCGTCTTCGGCGACAAAGCCTGGTGGCTTCCGAAATGGCTTGACCGTCTGCTTCCGAACCTCGACGTCGAGGGCGATAAGCTAATCGCCATGCTCAATGCCAAGGGAGAAGGTAAGGACGGCCATTAATCCGTCCTCCCAATCCTCAAATGCATTGTAATTCCCACTGAAGCCAGCTACTATTGATCGATAAACAAGAACAGCGATTCTCCAAGGATGGGAGAATCGCTGTTTTCTGTCGTTTACGGTTTTTTTGATATTTCTTGTAAGCGCCTATAAAGACTTTCTCTCTAAGTTAAGCCTACATTTTCCAAATGCGATACAAGATTACTGCCGCTTCAGCACGGGTAAGCGTATCGTTTGGTGCAATCCTATCGTTCTTTCCGTTCACAACTCCGGCTTTGATCAACAATAATGCTGTCTTTCGCATAGCTGGAGATACTGGCTTCATCCAGATAAACATTTAAAGCTCCGCTCGCTTTGACCTGTTTACCGGATGCCGCCAGCGCGCGAGTTGTCAGCACCATCATATCTTGACGGGAGATATCAGTGTTTGGTCTGAACGTATCATCTGCAAAACCTGTAACGGTTCCCAGTTTCTTCGCGATGACAAGTTCATCATAATAATAGTCCGACTTTTAGACATCGCCCTGCCCTCTACCTTCAAAGCGTATGAACCACCATCCGTATGATTCGCCTCGTTGGATACGGTCAGCGTTTCAGTACCTGCTCTACCTACAAAACCGCCTGCTTTTTGATCCTCAAAAGTAACGGTGGTAAAAGGTAACGCCGGTTCTCTAGTTGGCTCTTCTGTAGTGACCTGTTCGGTAATCAATAGATCACCGATGTAGAATGAAACCTCTTTTCCGCTTGCATTTGATTGAATACGTAGTTTCGTATTTTTGCTCGTATCTACAATAAATTTCCCACTTAAGGTGATTGCTTTACCAGCTTCATAATTCGCGCTTGCAACAACGTCATAGCTGTCTATGCTTTGTAAATAAGCTTGGGCACCGCTAGGCATCGCTATATCAGCATCAACATAAACGGATGCGGTTACGGTATAAGTCTTACCGTTTACAAGCTTCATCCCGCTGTAATCGAAATCATCCGCATCCCAGTCATTAGCTCTGTTGCTAACGTATAATGCTGTGCCGTCCTCATTACCCGCAAAAACCTTGTTCGTGACTGTCGTCAAGTTTGCGTTCCCTGATTGTGTAGCAACTCCCTTACCATTCGAAAAGGATTCGTGATAAACGGTTACGGAAGTAGAAGGTGCTGTCGTATCAGGTGCAGGTCCACCAATCCAATTCGTAATGTCGGATAATGTTGTACCCATTTGTACGTAATAACGTCCACTAGCATGGTCCCCTTGATTCGGATAACCTACTTTAAAGGAGTACTTAATGCCATTCGCCGCAGCTGCAGCCTGAACATCGGAATTGAAGTCCCCATAAGGAGCCAAAAGAATAGGATCTTTATTCGTGATTTGTTTAAGATAATTATTGGCCTCAGCTAATTCTGCGGAAGCTTCCGTCTTTGTCATAGTCTTCCATACACCTTCTGCATGGTTAACCGTATGATTCTGGATACTGATATTCGGGTGGTTGGTTGCCAAATCTTGAAGCTGTGATTGCGACATGCTATAACCTTTACCGATCCATCCAGTGACAATAAATGCAACTGCATTCATATCATATTGATCCAATACCGGAAGAGCTTTGGTAACAAAGCCAGGTGTCCCGTCATCGAAAGTGAGTAAAATCGGTTTGGCAGGAGCTGCTTCGACACCGGCTTTAATGTTCACATATTGATCTGCAGTCAATGTATTATAGCCGTTATCATTAAGATATTTCATAGTGCTCTTGAATTTATCTACGCTTGTATCTGTCCATTCATTCGTCGCTGTATCGACAATACGATGATACAATAGTACAGGAATTTCAGAAGTCGCTGCTTCCGTAACCGGAGCAAACAAACCTGACGGTATAAGTACCGCGATTGCGAGTAAGATCGAGATGACTTGTTTAAGCATTTTGTTCATTTGCAGCATTCCTCTTATTTTGGTCTTTAGCATTAGCGAATTCTACAATTCCTTGTAACAGCCCTCAATCCGGTCTAAAAATCATAAAATACGAAACAGCGTTACCCCTTTACACTCATTGCAGAAACATCTTGTCTTGGTATTAATCGCCTCCATATGTAAGCGCTTATATTTATACTCACATTATTTTACCTTCCGATTCTATCCACATCTATACGATACTAAAAGTGTTCCCCCCCATAATCATAGGAAAACACACCCAAGATCCAGGAATTCCCTAAGGCTTCCATGTAATAAGACTTCTTCATAGGTAATCCAATACTGTTCATTAAAAAGATTTCACAATATAGACGATTACGAATGATCTTTTTTTAGATATGCGCATACTAAGCTCGATATTATGAAACTTGCTCCGGGTTAAATCGTAAGTTTGAAGATAGGTCCTGAAGTCTACTGATTTGACGAACTGATATACCATACTTGTGTAGAACACGCAGTTATGTGCACTTATGCAGTAAATCGAAGCTTATGAGACCTAAACAAACACACAGCACAGCAGAGAGGAGCTATCATTAGTGGAGTATTACCGCAATAGTGTAACAGACAGTTTAAAGGAACTGCAGAGTTCCGCTAACGGGCTTTCGTCGGCAGAAGTCGACAAACGACTGGAACGTGATGGTTACAATGAATTAAAAGGGAAGAAAAAAGATCCCCTCTGGAAGCTTTTTCTTGAAAATTTCAAGGACCCTATGGTGGTCGTACTGCTTATTGCGGCCATTGTCCAGATTGTTATGGGTCAAGTTATGGAGTCGCTTATCATTTTCCTCGTGTTGATTCTCAATGCAGTTATAAGTGTCATCCAAACCCGTAAAGCGGAGAGTTCACTTGATGCCCTGCAGCAGATGTCGGCACCCGAGGCTAAAGTGTTACGGGATGGAGCCTTAAAAACCGTCCCTGCCAGAGAGCTTGTTCGCGGTGATATCGTATTACTGGAGGCTGGAGATTTTGTGCCTGCCGACGGCCGTATCATAGAATCGGGAAGCTTGAAGATCAATGAAGGCATGCTGACCGGAGAATCCGAAGCTGTAGAGAAGCATACGGATACCATTGCGAAGGAATCTCCACTCGGAGACCGTCGTAATATGGCGTTTAGCGGTTCTTTGGTTGTATATGGCCGTGGAACTCTTGTAGTAACAGGAACTGCACTGACAACCGAAATCGGCAAAATCGCTGAACTCATTGAGAGCGCCGAAGCCAAGCAGACGCCACTACAGCGTAAGCTCGAAACCTTTAGCAAGCAGTTGGGCGTAGCGATTATCATCCTGTCCGTTTTGATCTTTGCCATCCAAGCCGGACGTGTTTGGCTGTCGAATGATACAGTGGATACCACGGAAGCCATCCTGAATGCCCTAATGTTTGCAGTCGCTGTGGCAGTCGCCGCTATTCCTGAAGCTTTATCCTCGATCGTAACCATTGTCTTATCCGTAGGTACGAACAAAATGGCTAAGCAACATGCGATTATTCGTAAGCTCCCTGCCGTCGAAGCACTTGGATCAACCAGTGTCATCTGTACGGACAAAACCGGTACTCTGACCCAAAATAAAATGACGGTTGTAGATTACTTTTTACCGGAAGGCGATCGTGATCAATTCAATCGAGAGCCCGAAGAATGGTCTGAGGAAGCCCGGCGCCTCCTACACATTGCCGTGCTTTGTAACGACTCTAACATTAATGAGGATGGTAAAGAATTAGGCGATCCAACTGAGGTGGCGCTTATTGCCTTCAGTAACAGCATGAACAAAGATTACAAGGAAATACGCGACAATTTCCCACGCGAAGCTGAACTTCCTTTTGACTCGGATCGCAAGCTGATGACGACCTTACACACTTTTAACGGACAAAAAGCAATGATCACCAAAGGCGGACCGGATGTACTCTTTAGTCTTTGTACGCATGTACTACTAAGTGGACAAGAAGTGCCGATGACTCCGGAAGTTCTTGATCGTTTCATTGAAGCCAATGAGGAATTCTCCAGCAGAGCACTACGTGTACTTGCCTATGCTTACAAAACTGTACCCAATACGGTCACTGAAGTCGGGCTGGAGGATGAACAAAACCTGGTACTCGTAGGTTTGACAGCTATGATTGATCCCCCTCGGGAAGCTGTCTATGGTGCGATCGAAGAATCTAAGAAGGCTGGAATTCGGACCATCATGATTACTGGTGATCATAAGACAACCGCACAAGCGATTGGACGCGATATCGGCCTGATGACCGAAAAAGAAATTGCCGTAACCGGTCAAGAGCTCGATGCCATGTCTGACGAAGAACTGGATAATAAGCTTGAGCAGATTGGTGTATACGCCCGAGTCTCCCCGGAGAACAAGATCAGAATTGTCCGTGCGTGGCAGCGAAAAGGCAAAATTACAGCCATGACCGGTGATGGCGTAAATGACGCACCTGCCTTGAAGCAAGCAGATATCGGTGTTGCTATGGGCAGTGGAACCGATGTTGCTAAAGATGCGGCTGCCATGATTTTGACCGATGATAATTTTGTATCCATTGTGAATGCTGTGTCTGTAGGCAGAACGGTATTCGACAATATCAAAAAAGCGATCGCCTATTTATTTTCAGGTAACCTGGGTGCGATTATCGCCATACTCTTTGCCCTGATTTTCGACTGGATTAATCCCTTCACGGCGATTCAGCTTCTATTTATCAACCTGGCGAATGATTCTCTCCCAGCCATTGCGCTTGGTATGGAGAAACCTGAACCTAATGTGATGAACAGAAATCCAAGAGAACTCAAGGAAGGTATATTTGCCGGAGGAATGATGCAGGCTATTATTACCCGTGGTCTACTGATTGGTATAGCCGTAATTGTATCCTTGTATATCGGACTCCAGCAATCCCCTGATATGGGCGTGGCTATGGCGTTCACAACCCTGATCCTGTCTCGTACACTTCAGACCTTTGCCGCCCGCTCGAACAGTCAAACCGCTATTGAAGCTGGCTTGTTCAGCAACAAATACGTCATCGGAGCTGTTCTGGTCTGCTTTGCCTTTTATGGCATTGCGGTTCTGCCTGGGGTTAGAGAAATTTTCTCGATTCCGGCTTCGTTCGGAATGTCCGATTGGCTGATTGCTAGTGGTCTGGCACTCGGCGCCGTCATCCTAATGGAATTGACGAAGGTTATTCGTAGAGCGTTTACTCCTAAATCAGCTTCTTAATCACAATTGACCGAAAAGACAGAACAGCGATTCTCCAAGGATGGAAGATCGCTGTTCTTCTGTCGTTTATAACTTATCCTTTCACCGCACCAGCGACAACACCGTCGATGATGCTCTTCTGCATAATCAGGAAGAAGATAACCAAAGGCAGAGTGGCCAACACTAGCATTGGGAAAAAGGAGGTCCAATCCGTAGAAAACGGACCGACGTTCTTATATACCTCTTGCAGCAGTACCGCTTTGTTCGGATCTTGGAGGAACAGAAGCGGCGTCAGAAAGTCATTCCAGATTGCCAAGGCATCTAAAATTGCCACAGTGGAAACGATGGGTTTTAGTAATGGAAATATAATGCTCCAGAACGTACGGAAAGTTCCATATCCATCAATAGCCGCTGCTTCCTCCAGTTCTATTGGTACGGTATAAATAAAACCCCTGAACAAAAAGATGGATAATGGCAAATTGATGCAGAAAACATCAATTAGTATGATGCCGGGAAAAGTATTCATGAGATTCATTCCCGAAATGATTTTATACAGAGGGATAATCGCAATTTGAAAAGGAATAATCAACCCGACCATAAATATCGAAAACATCCATTTAAAAATTTTCCGGTCACTTCTAGCGATTACATAAGCGGCCATAGAAGAGATTAAAATAATAATAATGACAGAACACACGGTAATTAACAGATTGTTTGATACTGCTCTCGGATAATCCATAGCGCTGTATGCCTTACTATAATTGCTAAAGTTCAGTGACTTGGGAAGCCCAAGCGGGCTTGCTGTGGCTTCTGCCGGTGTCTTAAACGTAGTGATCAGCAAATAATAAATCGGAAGAAATACAACCGCTCCAGCCAACAGATACATTATATAAGTAAACGAAGATCGTAATTTTCTATTCTTGATTTTCATGAAATTCTCTCCTCCCATTTATTCAAGAAGAAGGTAACCACTTTGGATAGGGTAAATACAATGACAAAGAATACCACAGCAAATGCCGAAGCGTACGCAGTTCGTCCTGAACTGAACCCTTCCCGAATCAATGTTGTCATGATGGTCTCCGTAGCAGAACCAGGTCCCCCTTTAGTCATAGCAAATACCACATCAAATACCTTCACTCCTCCGATCAGACTCATCAAAATATTAAATGAGGCAGCAGGATACAGCAGTGGAAGCGTAATCGTTCTAAAGGTTTGAAGCTTGCTGGCGCCGTCGATATTGGCCGCTTCATAAAGGGAAGAATCAATGCTTTTCAAATTGGCGATATAAATAACCATACTCCAACCTGTCCATTGCCATACCTGAGTCGACAGTACAGAATAGAGTGCAATTTTACCGTTTCCTAGCCAATTGACAGGATGACCTCCAAAAAACTGAATGATATTGTTTAACAATCCGTAATCTGCAGAGGTCATTATGTATTGGAACAAAAACCCTACGACCAATACACTTAACACTGCCGGAAAAAAGAAAATGGATTTGACGAGATTGGTGACAAATCCTGTTTTATTAAGCAGCGTTGCGAATAGAATCGCCAGGATATTCTGGATGATCGTGATCACTAACGCATAATTTACAGAGTTTTTGATCGCTGTAATATTTTTGGTATCATGAAATAATTTCACATAATTATCTAGGCCAATAAGGCTGAAATTGGGCTTATACACCGACCAATTCGTTACACTATACCCAAAGCTCATGAGTGTCGGCACAATAAAAAGTATTGTAAAACCAATAAAGGCAGGAAGGATCATCATAAGAAAAACCCGATCTCTATGTTTGATATTCAAGTGGTGTCTCTCCTTTCTATGTCTACCCTAGAGAAAAGGCCGGTGAGCTATATAGCAGCCGGCTTTATCCCCTGTAGCTTTCTCTTGTTATTTCAACGAATCACGCATCGTCTGATTCACTTGATCCGCATCTTCAAGCGCTTGCTTCACAGTTTTGGTCCCAGCAAGTACTTCTTGTAGCGATTTCCCGTAAGCTTCTACAATCGGATTCCCTGAATCCCATGCCGCTGTCCAAGGAGCGTATACGTTTCCTGCCTTAAAAGCCTCTTTAGCATCCGCATAAATCTCTCCGAGATCCACATCTACTCCCTTAAGGAAAGAGCTCCCGGCATTATCTTTAATTAATGCTTGCTGCGCCTCTGGTGTTGCAGTAAGTTCGAGAATCTGAAGCGCTTCGGCTTTATGCTTCGTGTTCGCGTTAATGGCAAAAGCTGATCCAGGTCCACCTACTAACCAGCCTGGACCTTCATTAGAGCCCGGGATGGGGAACATGCCAAGTTCAAAATCCGGGCTTTTTTCCAGAATGGTGCTCACTGCCCACGGACCGCTTTCCCACATAGCCGCTTTACCTGTAGCGAACTCATCCAGTGCCTGATCATAGCTCAGTCCCAGCATATCCGGCTTAAGAATACCTTCTTTGATCATACGCGACCAGTTTTCTACATAAGGTTCCCATGTCTCCGCAAGGCTCGCTTCCCCTTTATTAAATTTCTCATCGAAGCCCTTATTACTCGGATTTGAATAATAATCATTATTTACAAGACCAATGCTTTGCTTCATCATTGGCTCCCAAGATTGAGCTCCCATGGTTTGAGGCTTAATTCCCTTAGCCGCTAAATCCTTCTGAATTTCAATGAATTGGTCGAAGTTTTTTGGAATTTGAATCCCGTTATCGTTAAATATTTTCTTATTGTAGAAAATCCCTTCGTACCAGCTTTGTAACGGGGTCGCATAAACCTTACCTTCAACAGAATAAGGAGTCAGACCCGCATCTGCATATTTGGACACAAAGCTTTCGCTCGTCAAATCCATCAAATAACCTGCTTTGGCAAGCAATCGGGCTTCTCCGCCCAATTCAATAATGTCTGGGCCTTCACCTGCTTGCAGTTGAGTGTTTAAAACATTATTAAAATTATCGAGCGCGACAAATTGAAATTCTACTTTGATGTTGGGAAGCTTTTCTTGCAGCATCTTCAAATAGGTTGCTCTTGATGCTTCCGAGTTGTAGCCCATTATCCGGATCGAAACTTGCCCCTCTGTTTTAGTTCCCTGGTCTGAGGATGCAGTCGCATTTTCTGTTTGATTGCTTTTGCTGCAGCCTGCCACCATAGCCATCGGCATTGCAAAAGCCAGCAGCAGAGGCATCCATTTCTTGTTCATTATTGTGTTTCCCCCTTTAATTTGATTGAAAGTGTTTACATGATTATGATAAAACGTTCTCTCTTCGCATAAAAGAAAGCGTATTCCGTACTTATGGCAATAAATTAAGGAGTTTGATTTTTAGTTGAGCGAATTTCTCCCCTACTTGTAAACGATTGCAAATATATTACGATTAAAGAAATAAATTATGTAATTTATTAAGATCGGCATCCTAAATCACAAAAGCCTACCCCCATCTGCACTACCGGAGGGTAAGCCTTTTATCAATGTTTTATAGGTTTCAACAGACAGACTCTTTATGACTTAATTGCCGCACGATATTCATTCGGTGTCTGACCGGTGGATTTCTTGAATAATTTAGAAAAATAGCTTGGGTTATCATACCCGACCATATACGCAATTTCGTAGCTCTTATACGCTGTCGTTCGCAGTAGTTCCTTGGATTTACTAACCCGAATATCCGTCAAATAAGCCCATAAATTTTTTCCTGTTTTTTGTTTAAATAAATAACTAAAGTAGTTTTTACTAACTGCCAGTTCAGTACATATTTCTTCCAAAGATAAATTGCGGTTGTAGTTTTCACTCAAATAGCGGATAGCTGTTTCAACCAATTGACCGTATTGAGATCTCGCTGGTTGAAGATGATTTCCCTGGAGAAGCTGAATGATCCGATTCAAAAAGCGGCTTATTTCGTTCGCAGTGGACATATCCGATATATCCTTATAACTCAAGTTGAGGATTTCATGATGCTCTTCAGATAGCTTGTTTTCTTCGACTAATTTTTCTCGTATCGCACAGAAAACCGTATAGTAGAAATCAATAAACAAGTGCAGATATTCCGGATTGGATTTGCATGATAACATCAGTACTTCTTCTACAATACATGCCACATCCTCCGATTCGTTATTGTTTAAGGCATCGGTCAGCTGCTTAATATAGACCAAAAAATCCGTTTGCTGTATATATTCTTCTATTATATTGTAGCCGTAACCCAGGATCGGCTCATCCCTGACGTAGGCACTGTAACGGATAAGAGAAGTAAGGTGTCGATATAGCTCTGGCAATTCATCAAACCGGGTTCCTTGCGGACTAAAGCAGACATTAATGTCTCTGTGAATTTCATTTTTAAATAAAGTGATCATTTTCAAAGCACACTTCTGCAGATCCTCCTGCGAGCAGTTTCCACTGAGAATGGCTGTCCAGGAATAGTCGCTATAAGGGAACAGCATACATTGCCCAAACTCTTTAATCACCGAGGACATCCGTTCCATAATAAAAGGCATTTGTGCGTCCAATTGCATGCCGCCTTCAATATAATCATTAATAGATTGATCCTTAAGGATAAAGTTAAATAAGCAGTAACTTTCGAAATTGACCTCCAGCTTTCCAGCACTTTTTCCTGCGGCTAGCGGATTAGCACCCGAATTCATATAATGGTAAATCGCCAATTTATGATGCTCCATTTGCTTTTTCAGCGCATCTTTTTCAGCTGCTTTTTTATCTTCTATCTTGGCAACGATTTTTTTCAGTGTCTGCTCCAGCTCATATTCATCTACCGGCTTTAAAATATAATTGCAACAACCGAGTTCCATCGCATTTTTAACATAATCAAAATCAGCAAAAGCACTGATTAAAATAAATTCAGCCTCCGGATTCATAAGCTTCGCTTTTTTAATAAAATCGAGTCCATTCAATCCTGGCATCCTTATATCTGTAATAATGATATTGGGATTCACACGGTAAAAAAGTTCCAAAGCTTCAATACCGTTCTCTGCTGTTCCACTGATGCTAATGCCGAGCCCATGCCAATCCAAAATACTTTCCATCATTTTAACGGACAAATTCTCATCATCTACAATAATTGCTGTCAGCATATTCATCCTCTTCCTGCTTTGGGTATCGTAATAACAATGGTTGTATTTATGCCGCCCTTCGATAACATTTTCACTTCTGCTTGTGATCCAAAACAGCTTTTCAGCCTTTGATTTAGATTTAATAGTCCGATACTTTTGCTTTGTGTATAGGTATCCCGGCTGGATAGCATCTCATTAATACGCTCCATGTCCGCAATCTCAATAGAATTGCCGTTATTTGTAACGGATATATAAATTTCATCTCCATCATCTTCTGCCGATACGAAAATGGAGCCTTCCTTCCGGTTCTCAAAGCCATGCTCGATTGCATTTTCAACCAGAGGCTGAATCATCAGTTTTGGCACCAAGAAATGTTCCAGCTGTTCATCACAATGTGCATCAAAAATAATCAGATCGTTAAAGCGTATATTTTGCAGGGCGATATAATTTTCGGTGTATTCAAACTCCTGTTTTAGCCCTACCATTTCATAAGGGTTATAAACCGAATACGACAAGATTTTACCGAGCAGCGTCGTTGCACGAGAGATGGAATGATTATCCCCCGTTACTGCCATTGCTTTTATCGACTGAAGCACGTTATTCAAGAAATGAGGATTGATCTGATGCTGAAGCGCTTTCAGCTGCTCACCCGCTAATCTTGTTTGCTCTTCTACAATCTCATCCGTTAAATGGTTGATGCTTTTGAGCATATAGTCAGCCGTTTCAGCAATCAAATTCACTTCTTTGCTCTTGGAATATTTAAAAGTGATATCTCTGCGCCCCGATGCAATTTGATTAAATCGTTGCAACAAGCTCTGCATAGGGTTTAGGATGGATCGCGAAATCATCACAGACAAAATAATGACGCCTATGCAAGCGGTTACGATAATCGTTATAACCACTTTGGAAGTATTCGATTTCATTTCCTCCATTTCCGTAAGCGGCATGATCCCAAGAATGGACCAACCCGAAACAAGAGATGGCTCATTGATAATGAGGTATGATACGGAATCACTGCCGGATTTAGAAATAATAAATGATTTTTCATTCTTTTTTAGATGCTTGGCAACTTCATTCTTTTGAAACGTGGAAAGATTGCTGTTGTTAGCAAATTGAATAGGTGTAGTCCCATCATAAATAGCGATTTCCACATTATCTTCGCCGCTCTTATCAGAGATAATCGGATTATGATTAAAGTCTGTCATTAAAAAGGTATGGGTTGCACTGTATTGATTACCATTGATGATTGGCATAATCACCGACACGGTTTGATGGTTTGCATGATCCAGCAGATAGTCGGATGAATGAAAGTTGGTAAAATGAATGGGTTTGTCTACATTTAATGCAGATTTGACGAACCATTCCTGTTGGTCGAAGCGATATCCCCTGACCGGAGAGCTGCCATAGTAATACAAATATTCATAATTATCGCCAATCACCAAGGCATTCGTAATCGTGCCAAGAACATCGAGCTGTTTGATTTTGGAGTCGACATTACGTTGATTATAGAGTTCGACCGAGTAATCAATTTCATCAATGCTGTTGCGATAAGTAACAGCCTTAATAATATCCGGATCACTGGCTACAATTTTGGACACGGAAATAATCTGTGTTAAATAATTATCAATTAATAAGATATTTGCCTTAACCACTTTATTCATAGAATCATAGCTTTGTTTCTGATAACTGGATAAGTTGTATCTTAGAATCAAACTGCCAAAGACGACGATCAGAACACTAAAAACAACCGAAAAGGAAATGATCATCTGCTGGCGCAAGGAGAATTTCACTTCTTTAGCCTCCACTGCTGTAAGTTGAGTACTTATCTTTGAATCGAATAAATTATAACAACATTTAATAAAGGTTGCCTATATATTAAAAAAGCCGCAAATAATGCGGCTTTTGAAGGAACGATATTAACGCTTTCTGTAGTAAGGCAGTCTGCTGAGAGGCACATCAATTTGCTTAGTCGAAGGACCCTCCACAATGCTGCCGTCATCACCATCCCAAGTGCCTGCCGGGAACGCCACAACCCGCGTTCTCATTCCTTTTGTAATAACAGGGGCGACGAGTAAGAAGCTTCCGAGCATAAATTGATCCTGTATAGTCTCAAAGCTTGCTTCAGGGAATTCATAAGCCATATGGCGTACGATAGGTTCACCCGTTAAGGAGGATTGTCTGGCCAGCTCTAGAATCTCCTGACCAAACTGCGAATGAAGTTGTGCGGCCTCAACGCAGTATCGTAAATGATCTTCATCCAAAATACGCCAAGGCGCAGCAGAAAACTGCATCATCGGGAATAATGCCGAGCACTGGGCTGAGCGTACCACTAACTCCTGATCTAATTCAGCCGAAGTAAAGCTCAGGAATTCACCTCCTCCGATCATATCAGGACAAGTATAGGCATAGCCTAGCAGCCCTTGCGCTAAGCCGTCCGGAATTAACGTGTCCAGTCCGTTCCCCTGCCAGTCATGAATCTTATCCTTCAACCTCTGTACAAGCGGCTGACCTGCGAGCTTCCAGCAGGCGCGGTATTCATTCAGTTCGTATTTTAATCCGACCCTGGCCCATGCTTCACTTTGACCGCTGCCGCTTGTCGGCACATAACAACAATCATCCGATTCATAGAACTCTACATCACCGGCATCCAGCTTGAAGCCATCAATTCCATACTCGCGCTGAAGATTATCCAACTGTTCTTGTATCCAGATGACGGCTTGGGGGTTGGTGCAGTCGAGCACCGCACTGTTCCCGTTCCACCATTTTCGAATGGCATTCTCTCCCTCGCGATCCTTCAACAGGTAGCCCGTAAATTCAAGTTCACGGAAAGTAAGAGAATCAGGACTAATAAAGGGACATACCCATAGCATCACTTTAAAGCCCATAGCGTGAAGCTCCTCCACCATCCCCTTCGGATCAGGAAAGCGACCGGAATGAAAAGTCCAGGTACCATACGGCTCATGCCAGTTATCATCGATCATGATCACACCCGGAGGCATACCATGCTTTATAACCTCCTTGGCATATTGTAATACTTTGTCCTGTGTGGGCTCGTAGAGGAGTTCAATCCAAAGATTGTACTGCGGAGCCGTAAATAGCAATTTTTCCGGGATGCTAGGTACAGGCGGGAAGAAGGTACGGGAGACATATTGGAATACTTCTTTCAAGGCTCCATGACCTTCCCCTGTAATTAATTCTCCTTTCCCTTCCACCAAAAGACTTCCTTGTTCAAATCGAAATGCAAACGGCTCTTCACTCCAAATGAACCTTCCCTTGTTAGAGATCAATAGTGGAGAAGCTTGATTGGCTTTATGACTGGTAGTCAGATCTGCACTAAATAGTGCCGTACCGTATGGCATATTTGTCCCGTCTGCCACCCGTCCTCCCCACCAGTGCTCATCCAAAAGCAAATTGAGTATGAGATTATGATTTGACATATGTATTCACTCCTTTATCTAACCTGATCTTACCGTTCAAGGATTCGCAAGACAATCTAAATGTTGTGCGCTACAATATAACAAAATTGACTTTTTTAATAAGGAAGGAAACGCTAATGATTGAGCCTTTATCTTATGCATTTCGAAATGACGATACATCGATCTTGACACTAGATTCTATAGGATGGCAGAAGATCAGGAGCCCCGATTACAGCTTTTCAGGTGATACACGCCCCGATTCCGGCCATGTCATTTTTCAATACACACTCAGTGGTCAGGGATATATTGAACTAGAACAGCACTCAATTCCTTTGCCCAAAGGTTCGGGATTTCTAGTCAAAATTCCAAGCAAGCACCGATATTATTATGTAGAACAGGCAGAGCCTTGGGAGATTCTATGGCTTAATATTCGCGGAGCAGAAGCTAATCGAATCTGGGATTTAGTAATAGAACAAGAAGGCCACATCCTTCAAAGAGAATCTAACTCCCCTCTAATACAAGGTTTATGGGAACTGTTGAGGGTAATTTCGGAAGAGAAAGTAACAGACAAGTTTTTGTTATCTGCCGAAGTGTATAACTGGATGCTTACATTAGTAAAAACGAGCGGGGAAATGCGTAAGGAGATAAGCGCAAATTCAATCACGCTGATTCAGCGGGCTAAAACCTATCTGAAAGAGAATTATGCATTGCCTGTAACCTTGGATATACTTTCCGACTATTGCGGAGTAAACAAATATCACTTATGCAGGTTGTTTCAAAAATCGGAGCAGACCTCTCCTCTCGCTTATCTTAGAGATCGACGAATGGAGGCTGCCATAGCATTGCTACGGACTACAGATTTACCTGTGCAGGAGGTTGGGCAACGCTGCGGCTTCGAAAGTCCAAGTTATTTTGGTAAAGTCTTTCGGGAATACATGTCGATGACACCAAAAGAATATCGGATGAAGAAGCTAGAGTTTCCTTATGATGCTATTTATTATGAATAGAATATTCAACAGGCTCTTGCCTACGTAGCAGAGGATACATGCATCATTCTATATTCTGACACTTGACTGTTAGCGCTTCATCTATGATAATTACAACCTCACCAAAAAACCAAAAAAACTAAAATTAGGAAGAACATTGATTTGAAAAGGGGCGGTCGTCATTAGCTGGTTAAGTGATCTCTATAAATTACAGAAGCAGGAGCTAAAAAAGGATATCGAGCCCTCTTTAGTCAATGCCATCTTTCGAATGTATGATAGATTTCCCAGGATTGGACTTAAAGAGCGAATCGGCCAGCAGGATATGTCTCTAGATATCGCTGATGCCTACATTCATGGTCGAAACGCGATGATTGAAGCTGGAGTCGGCATCGGAAAGTCCTTTGCATACCTCATTCCCAGCTTGCTTATTAACCAAATCTCTAGGCAACCAATCATTATTGCAACATCCTCCATACAGCTTTCAGAACAGATACATAAGGATCTGAGATTCATCGGAAGCCGGCTCGGATTTACTTCTGTTCGCTCCGTAGTCGGAAAAGGCATGGGGCAATATGCTTGCCGGTACAGAGCAGCAGAATTGTTCAAGACTGATGATTTAAGCTCCCCTCTATCTACACTTGCCCAGCGTATTTTGAATTACGAAATTGATGAGAGAGCAGATATTAAAGGCGGGGTTACGGATGCAGTATGGTCTAACGTTTGTGTGAATGATTGCAAATTTGAACGTTGCCATTATAAAAGTACATGTTCATTCTATGAGATGAGAGCGAAGATTAACGCTAACGCCAGCGACATGGATTTTATTATCGTCAACCAGGACCTGCTCATCCGTGATTTGATCAAGAAAAAAGAGGGAACAAAGGGTTTAATCACTGAACGGCCAGCTCTGATCGTAATTGATGAAGCTCATAATCTGGAAGCAAAGGTTAGAGATGCAAGAACGCTTGAGTTTACATTCCGGGGAACCTGCCGCATGCTGGATGACGCCTTACAAATTCTCTTCAAGCAATCCGCAGATACGGATCTAATGTCACAATTCAAATTTTTAAAAAGATGTGTTGGTCATATATTCAAACAAGTTGAGGCGGATTTGCTGCAAACAGCCAAGCAAGACAATGACCGCATAAAAGTGTCGGAGATAACCGGAATTTCCTTAAGACGAGCGGCGCAGGTTCTAAAAGAGGTTAATCTCAGCGTTTCCGTCTTAACTTCCAAGCATGAGCGGGAGATCGACAATATTTTTGAAGCCATAAACGGACTTATAGACCTCTTTGATGTCCTCTCCGGAGTGGAGGATAACTACCTGATTTGGGCAAGTAATACCCAGCGGGAAGCTACCATTAGTATCTGTCCTAAAGGTATAAGCAAGTTTCTGAAATATACCTTATTTAACGGGAAGACATCTGTTATCTTAACATCAGCAACGATGTGCCAGACCGGCGAAACACTAGAGGAGCAATATGCATATCTGACGCAATCCCTCGGTTACAAAGGAGATTATATGGAGCGTCAGGCTTCACCGTTTGATTATGACAACCACACCATGATGTATATTGCCAAGGACATCCCATACTATAACCATCAGAACCGGGAAAGTTATCTTGAAGCGGCATACAAGGAAATGCTAAGACTCTGTAATTTAACGGACGGGCGGACATTGGTCCTTTTTTCAGCTAAAGAGGATATGAAGTACATTCATAATAAGTTAAGCTCCGAGAAGCTTGCATGGGCGGTGCATGTCCAAAGAGAAGGATCGTCCCAGGACGGGGTGATCGCTGAATTCCGGGGAAGTAAGGGCGTCCTTCTAAGTACCGGTGTATTCTGGGAAGGCGTGAATATCGAAGGTTCCGATTTGTCGCAGTTAATTATTTTCCGACTGCCCTTCCCGGTTCCTTCCGATCCTGTCTATGAACATAAGGCATCTTTAGCAGAGAATCCCTTAAAAGATGTTTTTGTACCGGACATGCTGCTTCGCTTAAGACAAGGAACCGGGCGTCTGATCCGTAGTGAAACTGACCTCGGAGTACTCAGCATACTTGATTCCCGTCTGTCCACTGCCGCCAAAAAGGATTACCGGGAAAAGGTACTGGGATCTTTGCCATTTAAAAAAGTTACCGAGGACTTTGGGGTGCTGGAGAAGTTTGTAAAGGAAAAAGAGATACAACTTAGTGACAAGTAGAACCGACTGTATCGTCTTCCAAGGGACGCGTATGCTTCGGAATTAGCGATAAATATAAGGAATAAGCCTGACGGGCTTCTGCGCCAGGCTTGTTTCTGTTCGTAATCTCAAATGTGATAATCATTTACCCAAGGCAAAATAACCATCACGCTGGTACCTACCTGAACCTCTGAATCCACCTTAATTTGCCCCCCGTACATTTCTATTAATTGCTTGCAGATCGATAATCCAATTCCTGTCCCTTTTTGCTTGGTTGTAAAGAAAGGATCAAATATTCGGTTTAATTTATCCTGTGAAATTCCTTCTCCATTGTCTTTAAAAATAAGAATAATTTCGTTAGTCTCAGAATCGGTCGTAACTGTAATGTCTATTCTGCCTCTAAACGCTGTGAATGAATCTATACTATTTTTTAAAATATTCAGGATTACCTGCTCAAGTTGGGAGGCGTTTCCATACGTTAGTACTTTTTCTAGAGAATAATCCACGGAAAGAATGATATTATCACTAAGTATGAGTTGGTTTACGATGTTATTAACTCTATGTATAACCTCCATAATATTAAATACCACGACGTTATTCTTCGCACTATCACCTTTTCGAGCCAGTACTAGGAAGTCCGTGACTAATCTATTCAGAGCATCAATCTCATTGATGGTTATATCCAGATACGCACGCAATTCATCCGCCTTGATCTCCGGTTCATATAGCCTGTTATTTACAAGCTGAGCAAAACCTTTTATTGAAGCAAGCGGATTCCGTATTTCATGTGCCATCCCTGCTGCCATTTGTCCCATCAGAGCAATTTTTTGTTCATGTAAGTTGTCAATCTGTTGATTTTTATTAGACAGATAACCCTGTGCAAAGCCAGTAAACCGGATCCAGTTGCATTCCATTAAACGATTATAAAAAAACAATCGAATCGTAGATTCATCTTCCATTTCTTCAATGATTTTAAACATAATACCCTGAGCGGTTAAGTTTAAGTCCTTGCTCATTTCAAGTAAGATATCAAAATGATCACCGAATATTTCTGCAGTATAAACGCCTTGCTCAAACCCCTCTTTTTCTAGTATGTTTAGGTACTGGCCGTAATCAAAGGAATCCAAGAACAGTGCTTCTACCATACTCATTAATATCATACTAAATGTCGAATCTAACATTTCCTTTTGTGTCTCTACAAACCAGGCGGATTCGATATTTTTCATAGTTATAGAATGATAATGCCTGTCTAAAATGATTGGAACAGCTAGGGTTAATGACGAACGTAATTCCTTTTCTCTGTATGACATTTTCATCCTCCCTCTTTGTTGTTTTGTATTCAATACATATGTATATTTTCCTGCTTCAAAAAACACAGTAAATCATTATGGCTCACTTAATCATCATTTTAATTCAAATTTTAAATATATATATTCTATAAAAATGTAAGACACCCCAAACCATTCAGCCTATTAAAAAAAGGGAACCGCTCAGGCGGCTCCCTTTTTGGATAACAAGACATGGGACAACAGATTTATGGCATGATGTTTCTGGAAGAGTCGACATCTATTTAAGGATTAAGAGTAGACTCTATGTGCTATCAAAAAAAAGCATTTGATCATAGATCAAGTGCTTTTAGCGTTGTTCTTAAATTATTCAAACAGATCATCCACGGAACGGATAGGCTTCACATCCATCGATTCCTTCGATGCGGCTAGATTGAAATACACACCTACCCAGATGATTGCACATAAAACGATAACTCCTCATCACCACCTATAACAAAACGATTCTAAAAAGGATTCATTTTGTAAGAGCCGGTTTCGGATTCTCCGAGTACGTTAGCATTACTAGATTAGGGACATGAATGCGTTTGCAGAAAACCTGCAGTGAGAGTATTCCCTGCTTATTCCCTTGCTCCGCCTAGCACCAAGCGAAGGTGCTGTCTCCACTTATAATCTATGAAATATATCTACCTGATGTTACCCTGCCACACTTCATTATGTTAAGTCAGCGAAACTGAATCGTTATTCGCTTTTGGACCCTTTTTTGCCAGAAGCTTTTCCGTAAAATGCACATCAAAAAAATGAATGATGGGCCCTAGACCTAACATGGAGACTAGAGTTCCCAAACCTATAACGCCTCCTGACAGGAAACAAATCAAAGCACAAAGAGCATCTGTAAACATCCGATGCCAAAAATATGAGATTTTCGGTAATTTAGTTTTCATTATCAGGGACAAGCTGTCAAAGGGAGCTACTCCCACATCCGATTTCTGATACATGGATACCCCAAAACTACATACCACTACGCCAATGGCCACAGTGATTACCCTCTGCCAAAACAGCTGAGGTTCGCCCAACAGATGTAGCCAGGTACTATGAAAGAATGTAGCTATGTAGCCTAGAAAAATTGCATTTACGAAAGTACCGGCTCCGATAAGCTTTCGTCCTGTGATAAATTGTATTACAAACAATACCAGGTTCAGTAAGATTAGAAAATTTGCATATACGATACCGCTGGACGCTGCAAGTGCCATCACCATCCCACTGAAGGGATCGTTTCCCATACCTGACAGCTTAAAAATACTGATTCCCATGCCCAGAAATACATTGCCCATAACCATAATGATCAATCGTTTTGTATCTACTTTATTAATATTCCACTTCATATGGTCCATCCTATTTTCATATTATAGATCTATTTTCCACAAAACAACGACACAAATTCAACAGCTAGAGCTTACTCCTTCCTTCTGTATTCACCAATATACTATCATACCCGTGTATGAAATAGCATTGAGGTAGTTAATTTTTACCACACTGATTCTCTAGGTTGAAATCTATACGTTTCATACTGGAGACAACCTCTTGGCTCTGGAATAGATCGGCTTTCTGCTGCATGAACTCACATCTGTCTGGGCTGCTTCGGCTATAAAAAAGAAGAGCCGCCAATCTTAACAGCTCTTCCATTACTTCTATCATACTCATGTTAATTCGTAATTACCCATTTTTGTCGATCAAGGGTAGGATCTAGCTCACTTAGAGACAGTCTCGTTCCATCCGCTGATACTTCCAGCGCTTTTTTATGATGAGCAGAAATAATACTTATGGTACCATCATCATTCTTTTGAAGAATCCAACGCTGATTGTTATATCCGAGATAATGGTACAACTGAATTTTATTTTGCCCTGTGTCCAGATCAAGGGCCTGACCGGCCGTTGTACGAATGGAATAGGATCCTAAATCGTCCCCCGTCGGCACGAATACCCACTTCTGATCCGTAGAATCATTCGCATCCTTCAGAGCAACAGCTTCACCATTTACAAGATTTGCTGTATAGAGAGATTTCTGTAGTTCTGCATTTACTAGACTGGATGTGGTCAGATTGGCAGGTGCTTCTCCGCTCACGTTAACGTTTTGATATGAAACCGATCCGCCAAATACATGTAGTCCAAAGCGTCCTTCTGCAAATGTGCCATCCTGCAGGTCGATCACTTTCTGTCCGTCCATATATACCACAATATGTGGGCCATTTGCTTCGATTTTCACTTTATAGGTTCGACCCGGCTGAATGAACGTCGGAACTTTCGCCAGAACTTGACGCTCTTCAAAACGGCCGTCAATTTTATAAAACAGTCGAATGGACTTCATATTCGGATCTAGATTTAAGTAGTATCCGCTGCGTCCATCTTCGCTGGCACGGAACAACACAGAGCCTGCTCCCCCGGATTTTCCTAACATCATCTCTGCTTCATAAGTAAAGTTCCCTACCTGCTTCTCTGCGATATAATTCGCGTCACTAAAGTAATTTCCACGAATTCCATTTTCACTAATGACCCAGGAGGCTGCTGATAGATCTTTAATCCACCCACTTAAGTTCGTATGGAATTCACCGCCAGATACCTTAACTAATACGCTGGCTGATGTCTTCCCATTTGGAGTAGAAACAGTAATGATAGACTCGCCTTCTTTTTTGCCTAGAATGGTTGCCTGTGAGTTATCTACCACGTTTAGTTCAACCACATCCTTGTTACTGGAATTCCATTTAAGCGGCTGTGCCCCATTACCTGTGCCATGCTCTACCATTGCCAAAAGTGTGTCGCTTTCCCCCTTGCTCAGTTCACGATCACTTGTATCCATCATTATCTTGGTAGCTGAGCCGGACTCCTGATTCCATACAGAACCTAACTGATTAACTGTCAAAGATACGACTTTTACGTTGCCTCCTTTGGTGTAAAAGCTCAAAGCTCTGCTGGCTGGATCCGGAAAAATGACATCAGAGAAAACGACTTTACCGTTGTTACCAAAAACCTCAACAGAAGATTCGTCTACAAGGATACGCAGCTTAACACGCTTGTTCTCCATTTGCATTGGTGCTTCATGTCTTGTACTAAATAGACTCGAAAAATCCGTCAAACCAGATGCAGCCCGATCCACGAAAATCTGACTCTCACTAGGACTATATCCAACAACCGTTTTCTGACTTCCCCCTACACGAACGTTAAAGCCAAATTCACTTGCCTGACTACCTGCAGGAATTTCCACTTCAGCTTCAATCTCGTATGCACCAGAAGTAACACCTTTCAGTAGATTCTGAGAAGAAGGACTTACCTCTTTGTTAGCAGTATAATATAGCTGACTACGCAGCGATTGGAGCTCCTTGATTGGGCTTTGAGCCAGCTGAATCCCATCTTTAGTCGTTACTAATGAGACTTCTCTTGGGATTGACAGTACCCCTTTCCAATTGGTTGTTGGGAAAGCAAACGGATAGTCCCAGTTTGTCATCCACGCCATCATTACGCTGCGATGATCCGGCATGTTAGAAAAAGACATTGATGCGTAGAATTCTTTTCCAAAATCAGTTCGCAATACTTTCCCTGCCGGATTATCATTAACGAATTTACCTTCCGCTGTTAAATGACCCACAAAATATTCAGCATCTGATCCGCCTGTTTTTGAATTCGCTCCTGTACTAATTATCAGGACCCACTTCTTCTGTGATGTTCCGTCTACCGAAAGCTGAAGCAAATCTGGACATTCCCATACACCGCCGCGAACATAGTCCCCGTATCCCCAGCTATCTGTCAGAGTCCAATCAAGTAGATTCGTTGAAGTAAAGAAACGAATATGATCTCCACCGGATACAACCATTACCCACCTGTTATTGTCGTTATCACGAATCACTTTCGGATCACGGAAATCCCAACCTCCAGGCTCATCTCCATTATCGCCGGGATTTCCGATAACAATTGGACGTTCCTTGGAATATTCCCAAGTACGGCCTTGGTCCTTGCTGTATGCAAGGCCGATACGCTGATTCCCATTCGGGCCATCGGGATTATAGGAAGTGTAGTAGGCAATTAGCCCCTTACCTCCTGAATCCCCGAACAAACCTGATGCATTCGTCAAATCTGCCACAGCCGATCCAGACCAGACATGCCCATGATCATTCCACGGTAGCGCAATCGGAAGCCGCTTCCAGTTCAGCATATCTTTGCTGACGGAATGTGCCCATGTGCCTCCGTCCTGATGGAATAGATGATATTCTCCTTCGAAGTAGACCAGTCCATTTGGATCACTTGCAGAACCACGAATTGGCGTATAGTGATATTGAGGACGATATTTTTCATTATAATAACTGCTAGCCTCCGTCACATAGGTATCCTGGAAGTAAGCCGTTCCCTGTTTAACGACGATTCCTGCATATCCATCGGTGTAGGTTTTATCTGTTAGATCTATTGCAGCCGGGGTGTATCCGTCTAAGAAGACCTGAATTCTGTTTCCATTTGCCTTTATCTCTACATGATGTTTTGCTCCCGTCTGACTTGGATAGGTATGCTGCGAACTTGCAATGGTTGTTCCATTAGCTTTCGTCAAACTTACACGAACCTGATTTCCTTCCTTTATAAGGGTAGCTTCATATCCCTTTGATCCATCAGCGGATGAACGAAAGGCGAGCGATGCAACAGAATCAGGATGAAGAGATACATTTCCTTCATATACAAAATCAGCAGCTTGTTTGTTATACACTTGCTGTGACTTACTTTGGTTTATTGCCGTTCCTTTTTTGCCGCTGATATTAGGCTCCCATTGTCCTTTATTTGTAACCATGGCGCCAAGATTTCCTCTCAGATCACTCACGATAATGTTTTGGAACAAAACAGAACCATCCCATACATTGAGTCCTAGCTTACCAGTACGATACGTATAATTCTGAACCTCAATCACAGGTTTATATGCATTATCCCAATACACTTTCAGCGATGAACCCTCTGCTTTCACTTTGAGATGATAGATCTCTCCTTCCCTCACAGTAACCTTCCGCTCTTCTTTTAATTTGCCTTCACCATCCCTTGCATCTCGTAAGCGAATCATACCTGCATTCGGTACGATTTGGAGCATATAGGAACCCCAGCCATCTTCATTAGAACGGAACAATAAGGTCGCGTCAGCTTTCATATCCTTGATCATGACATCAGCTTCATAGATAAAATCCTCTGACACCGTTTCGGAGATTGCCATTACATTTTCTTTTGGATCGGAAGTCAGTAACATCCCTTCAACCGTATCTGCCAACTTCCCTTTTCCTTTTATTTGCCAACCTGTCAAATTCGTATTGGCATTGGTTACGCTTTCAAAAATAGAAAGTCCCTCCTTAGCTCGTTTGCTTACCTCCTGTTCAGCGAGCGCAGCCCACCCAGTGCCGGGATTTGCTATATAAATGCCTGCTGAAGTCATAACAAGCCCTGTTGCCATAAGAAAGCCTAATGCGACTTTTCCTTTATTTTTCATCTTCTTTGCCCTCATTTTCTATCATTAATATTGAAAAACAAGAAGGAGGCCAATTCATTATTGCACTGACCTCCTCTCTATATTCTTTTACAATTGAGCAGAAATCTGACTTTCCAGTGCTGTGAGTCCAAGAGCCAGAGCACCGCATAATCCCGCTTGTTGGCCTAGACCTGGTGGAACGATATACTCATCGATGTGTTCCAAAATAGTATTTGAACTGACATAGCCGTTCAGGTTCTGAAGCACAGCCTGACGGATAAGTGGAAACAATTGTGACTGCTGCATAACACCGCCACCCAGAATGATTTTCTGAGGTGAGTTAAGCAATATAGCACCCGTAATCGACTGCGCAATATAAAATGCTTCCATTTCCCATGCCATATGATCCATAGGAAGTTCATGTCCCTTCTTCCCCCACCTTGCTTCAATAGCAGGACCTGCCGCCATCCCTTCTAGGCAGTCCCCATGATAGGGACATCCCCCCGGGAATACATCGCCAGGATGGCGTCTCGTAAGAACATGACCCCCTTCGGGATGCACAAGACCATGAATGAGTTTGCCTTCTGAATACACTCCCACACCAACACCCGTGCCAATTGTATAGTACAAACAGCTGGATAACCCTTGGGCGGCGCCCCATTTGGCTTCACCAAATGCCGCTGCATTGACATCCGTGTCCCATCCAAAAGGAACCGAAAAGTTACTTTTCAAAGTACCCAGCATATCGTAATTTCCCCACCCTGGCTTTGGTGTTGTTGTAACGTAACCATACGTCGGGCTATCTGGGCGTATATCGATTGGACCGAACGATCCAATTCCGATAGCTTCTACTGGTTTGTCTTGAAAATATTGAATAACTTTGGGCAACGTCAACTCAGGATGTTCTGTTGGGAAACTAATCTGATCTTCAACTACCCCGTTTTCATTCCCGATGCCACATATAAACTTTGTCCCGCCAGCTTCAATCGCTCCAATACGCATATACAAGACTCCTCTCGGTGACTAATTCTTGTCTTGCTTAGCAGAGAGAGTAAGCTCATAGATATCCAGGGAAATCAGCAAGTCATTCTCATTATCTGCAAACACAGCAATACCTTTAGATTCTAGTCCAGGGAATATAAGATCCGTGATCACTGCCTGACCTCCATTACTGAACACCTCAACGGAAGTGTGATCCACATAAATGCGGAGATCATTTGATTCACCAAGTGCTTCGAGTTTGGCTGAATGATGTCCTGCGAAATGTTCGTGGAAATCATGCTGACCTGAAGCCATCCGATCTACATAAAGCTCCTCTGTCTCACCGTTAATACCGATCACTGTTTGACTGTCCGCACCTACTCTTACTTTGAAACCAACAGATTTACCTCGAGTGAACTCAGCAGTAATCTCATAAGATTCCAAGTGAATCTCTTTAAGAAGAGTATTAATTTCTTGTACCGTTGCCTCTTTCACAGAAAGAACTTGTACACGAGCAGATTCCAACTCTTGTACCGGCTTCTGCACAAGAAAGATCTCCCCTTGTCTTGATTCGAGTTGAAGTTCTCTTGCAATCGTCATCGCACCACGGAATTCTTCTGCAGGTGTTTTGTTAGCATACATCCAGTTGCTCATCCAGCCGATAAATAGTCGTCTTCCATCTTCAGCCGGTATATCAGACCAGCTTACACCTGCGTAATTATCTCTTCCATAATCAATCCAGCGAACTTTTAGCGAATCTTCATCTGGCGTGAACACTTCTCCATCAAAATGGCCTGTGAAATACTGCGTTCTTGACCCTTCCACAAAAGCGGGATCCGCACCGATGCTCACAAGCATCACCCATTTCGTGTTCGAATGATCGCCATCAATGGCCAGCGGGAACAAGTCTGGGCATTCCCATACCCCGTCATGAGAACCGATTCCTTCTCCGAATTCACTAGCAAAAGTCCAGTTAATCAGATCAGGAGAATGATATAGACACACCGTTTGACCACAAGCTACAATCATCACCCATTTATTCGTATCTTTATTCCAAAATACTTTCGGGTCACGGAAATCAATGAATGTATCATGTTCAAGTACCGGGTTTCCATCATATTTCGTCCAGGTTCTTCCGTTATCTTTACTGTAGGCCAAGCTTTGACGCTGAATGGCTGGCTTGCCTTCTGGCATATCCAAATGGTGTGTAAAGATCGCTACCAGACCAGGTTTATCTTCAAAAAATCCAGTCGTATTATTCCAGTCAACTACAGCACTGCCGGAAAAAATCATCCCTAATTCATCTGGAGCGAGAGCGATAGGCAGCTCCTCCCATGTAACAAGATCCTTGCTGACCGCATGGCCCCAGTGCATAGCTCCCATAGTCATTCCACCCGGATGGTGCTGAAAGAACAAATGATATTCACCGTCAAAATAGACCATTCCGTTTGGATCATTCATCCACTTTTCCTTAGGGGAAAAATGGTACACACCTCGGTAATTTTGTTTCGCAATCGTAGACATTATTGTTTTCTCCTTTACTCCCGAACACGGCCTTCACCGCACATTATTTATAGTTTGTTATTGGGTTGCTCTATCATATCCGCCTTGTTTAATTTGAAGCCATTCTTGCAAGCCCAGACGATCCAATTCTTTCAGGTATTCATCCCATTGCGCTTCGACTTTACCGTTTTGGTACCATTCCGTGCGCATTCTAAGCACGTAGGCAAAAAGATCCGTTTCAATTGTCGTAAGGCGATCAAGCTCTTGAATAGAGTGGAATACACTTGGCATTACGTTTTCTGCTTTCATATTTGGCGCCATGATATTCTTGATAATGTCCATTCTGCTTTTGGCATCATCCGGCATGGTTGTGTATTTTCCATAATAGGAATCAAGGATAGCTAAGGGACCACCCACACTTGTTTTCTCACGTAGTTCTACAGGAGCTGCACCCTCCAATGGCAAATGTTTCAGCATTCCTTTTTCTTTATCAAATTCGAAAATATTCTGCTGCTTATCATCTCCATACGTCCCCCAGTTGTTCTGTACAGATTGAATCGGATCGAAGAGTTGATCAACCCACTTCGCTGTCGTTTCCAAGTTCTTATTGGCGCTTGTGACAACCATCTTCCCTCTTCCCAAACCAAGCGCGTTCGTTCTTGTTACGTTAACTTCTCCATCAGGTCCAGCAAGTGGAGGCATAACTTCGTAGGTGTCATTATCTCCGGTGATGTTTGCCTTATCCCATGAGAAGTAAAGTCCGTATTTCTGATCCTTTCCTTTTGCAAGGTAAGTACTCCAGTCTTGTGTGTAGGCTTCAATATCAATGAGCCCTTCTTTATACAGCTCGTTAATAAAAGAAACTGCTTCCTTGTAGTCTTCTTGTGCCGCCGTAAATATCACTTTCCCATCATTGCTCACAACCGCATGGTCAGGGTTCTCACCCAATCCAAACGAAGCAAATAGGAATGCCAGATCTTCTGCTCCCGGCTTGTTAATAAAGGACAATGGAATTTCGTCAGCCTTACCGTTTCCATTTGGATCTTTTGTCTTGAATGCAATTAATACTTCCTTTAACTCTTCTGTTGTTTTAGGCATATCAAGGCCAAGCTTCTTAAGCCATTCCACATTGATCCAAGGCATACTATCTACCGCCTGGATTCTTTCTTTACCGCTACCTAGCTCTTCAATCCATGGAAACGCATAAATATTGCCATCTGGTGCCGTAATCATAGACTTATATTCCGGTGCTTCTTCCAGCACCTTTTTGAAGTTTGGCATATTATTCTCGATGAGATCATTCAGCGGGACGATGGCACCATCTTTAGCAAGTTTGAGCAGCTCATAGTCACTGTAGTCCGCATTAAAAATAGCATCAGGAAGATCACCACTTGCCACAGCCAAGTTTCTTTTTTCAACAAATACGTCTTTCGTGAAATTCTTCCAATTAATATGAACATTCGTCTTTTCTTCAAGACGTTTATTAATCAGTTTTTCATTTGGATCAGTTGGGGCAAGTGGAGAGCTTTGCGTAATAAAGTTCAAAGTTACTTTACCGCTGGCATCCTGTTCTTTACTAGCTGCACTTCCCCCTCCTCCACCACCGCATGCAGTCAGGAACATAAGAGAAGCAAGTACAGTGGCAGAAGCTGCTTTCGTCGAAACTCTTGATTTCATAATTCTTTTCATAGGGTATGACCTCCAAATTAGATATGAATGAATTAATCTTTATCTATGTGCAGCCTGTTTCCTACTTAAGGGAACCGACCATAACACCTTTTTCAAAATACTTCTGGAAAAATGGATACATAACAATGAGTGGCAAACTGGAAACAACGATGGCAGCATACTTGATGATTTCAGACAATCGTTTCATTTCCGCCATGGCGAGTTGATCGCTGATCATGCCCGGATCTACCTGATTCTGGATCAAGATGGAACGCAACACGAGCTGCAGTGGATGAAGATTCGGATTATCTAAATAGATCATAGCGTCGAAGTAGGAATTCCACTGGCCAACAAAGGCATAAAGAGCGAGCACAAAAACAATCGGTTTAGAGAGCGGTAATACGACACTGAAGAAAATCCGCATCTCCGAAGCTCCGTCTACATTAGCGGCTTCCTTCATTTCATTCGGAACTCCTTTGAAGAAAGTTCTAGAGAGAATGATGTTCCAAACATTAACTGCCCCTGGAATGATCACCGCCCATACTGTATCAAGCAGACCAAGGTTCTTAACGAGCAGATATGTAGGTATAAGCCCACCCCCAAAGAACATGGTGATAATAAACAATGTCATGAAGAACCCTTTTCCTTTGAGCCTGTCATCGGACAGTGCATACCCTGCACAGATTGAGACGAGAACGGTAATCATAGCAAACGAAACAGAGTATAAAACAGAGTTTCCAAAACCTCGGATCATGGCAGGATTAGAAAGAATTTTTATATACCCTTCTAATGACCAGTCCGATAGGTTGAATGATAGTCCTTTACTGAGCAGCACAGATGGATCCATAAAAGATGCAATTACTACATAAATCAAGGGAAGTACGATGATAAGTACGGCCAGTGTCAGGAAGATCGCGTTCAGCACGACGATAAAGCGATCTAATCCGGAATGTTTAATGGGCATGACTTGTTGCTCCTTTCTTAGTAAAGACCTTCACCCTCATTCAGTTTCTTCACGGTGAAGTTAACGGTGACGAGCAAGACGATGTTGATGATAGAGTTAAACAATCCTACTGCGGCTGAATACGCATAATCGCCCGACTGTAACCCTATTTTGTAAACGTAAGTCGGAATGATTTCTGAGGTTGGCAAGTTCATCGCCGTTTGCATGAGGTAGGCTTTCTCGAAGCCAATCGACATAATCCCACCGGCTGCAAGGATAAATACGATAGCCATAATTGGACGAATGGTTGGCAGATCGATATGGCGTATTCTTTGTAGAAGATTAGCGCCATCGAGATTGGCTGCATTATGTAACTCAGGATCGACATTAGCAAGCGCTGCTACATAAATAATGGATGCCCAACCGGCTCCGGTCCAAATATCAGATAAAATGTAGATCGAACGGAAGTACTCGGGACGAGACATGAACATAATTGGTTCACCTGTAAGCCAGGTAAAAAGCTGGTTAATCGGTCCCGTTGGGGACAAGAAGATAAACAACATCCCGACCACAACGACAACAGAAATAAAGTTAGGTGCATACAAGAACAATTGAATGTTCTTTTTGACGCCTGCACGGCGAATTTGATTCAACATCAAGGCAAGCAGGATCGGAATTGGAAAACTCAGAATTAATCCGAAGAAACTTAATTTAAGCGTATTCAAAAAGATTACTTCGAAATTGGGAGAAGAAAGGAATTTCTCGAAGTTGTACAAACCTACCCATTCACTCCCCATGATTCCTTTGATTGGGCTGAAATCTTTAAAGGCTATAATCGCACCATACATAGGACCGTATTTAAAAATAAGGGTCAGAATCACAGCTGGTGCGAGCAAAATATAAAGAAAGTAGTGCTTCTTTAAATAATCCATTAAGGAACTCTTATGTCGCGTCACCGTTATTCCGTGTTCGGCTTCTATTGGGTTATGCAATGCCTTTACCTCCGTTCTTATCAATGTTTACATCTTGATGCAGTAAGGGCTTTCAATCTCACTTATGTCCTGCTGCTTTTACAATTTACCAAACACTTAATCGTTCGTCAATACATTTTGTAAAAATATTTATGTGCATATGACAAATTATTTTGTTCATAAATGGCGTTAATTATTTTACATAATTACAAATACAGCCAATTAAAATAGGATTACATCCTTTAATCTCACCACATTCTCAATATAATGAAAATAACACTATCTTATTGCACACTTTATATCAAATAAAATGTAAACTAAATTGTGCATTTGTAAAAATCATGTTGCTATTTTAGGCAAACTAATATACATTAAAGAGAGTTGGAATAATGGAAAATAGTACACGATTTGTGGCGGATATCAAGAACAAGAATATAGAGGTGAATTACATAGATGGCCAGGGAAAAAGTAACTATACAAGACATCGCAGACGCTTTAGGAATCTCCAGAAATACAGCTTCCAAAGCTTTAAATGGAACGAACGGTATACCCGATGAAACCAGAAACAAAGTTATAAAGAAAGCGATAGAGTTAAAATATAAACAGTTTGCTTTTATGGACACCGAGAGTACTCTATCAAGAAACTCTGGAAACATTGCTTTATTAACAGAAAACTTACCGAACACTTCCCATTTTGGATCGAAACTGATCAGTGGCATGGAAAAAAGAATCAGCGCAGAAGGATATAATTTATCCATGCACATTATAAGAGACGTTGATCAGGAGTCCCTGTCTCTTCCAAATAATTTTGATGTTTCCAATGTAGACGGAATTATTTGTATTGAGCTATTCAATTCGGAATATACTAAGCTAATTACAAGTCTAGGTATTCCAACTATTTTCATCGACTGCTCTGCACATGTCTGTTACCCTGAATTCCAAGCAGATGTCCTTCTCATGGAGAACGAACATAGTACCTATCAACTTACAAAAAAGTTAATTGATGGCGGTTACACATCACTGGGGTTCATCGGGGATTATAATCACTGTAGGAGTTTTAATGAAAGATGGGTGGGCTTTAATCGCGCTCTGATAGAATCCGGGATTCAGCTTGATCTCTCGCAATGCATTCTCGATGACGATCGACTATTTTTCTCAAGTCCGGAGTGGGCAGATACTAGACTAAGTCAAATCGATGAGCTGCCTTCTGCTTTCGTGTGTGCTAACGATTATATTGCGGTTTCCTTTATGAAGTCACTTAAAAATAAGCTTTCCATTCCTAACGACATCGTCATTAGTGGTTTTGATAACGGTCCTGAATCAAGCATTGTAGAACCCCATCTCACTACAGTTCATATTTATAGTAATGAGATGGGTGTCAAAGCGGCCGAAATGCTGCTCTCCCGAATTCATGATCCGAAGCAACCCTATCAGGTTTCTCATATTTATACCAAACTCATCATAAGAGAATCTACACCTAATATCAGTTGATGAATTCAAAGAACCCAAGCGATTGAAATTCAATCGCTTGGGTTCTTTATTTTGGGTAGACTTCAAAAGGCCAGTCTACTCCCTTTATTGGGACGATAGCTCTTTATGGCATTAATCAAGCCAATGCATGATGTGATGTCAACAAAGAGGACGTCTCTTATTCGTTCCCCATTGTGCTAATGTCGATGACAAACCGGTAACGGACATCTGAAGCAAGCACACGCTCCCAGGCTTCATCAATCCGGTCAGCAGAAATGACTTCGATTTCAGATGCAATATTATGTTCAGCGCAGAAATTAAGCATTTCCTGCGTTTCACGGATTCCTCCAATCATCGATCCGGCAAACGAGCGGCGGTGGCCGATCAGCGAGAATACGTTAACTGCCAAGGGATCAGCAGGCGCGCCGACATTGACTAATGTACCATCCAGCGCCAAGAGCGAAAGATAGGCATCGATATTAATCTGCGCGCTTACAGTATTTACGATTAGATCGAACGAACCGGAAAGCTGTTTAAATGTCTCAGGATCGCTAGTGGCATAATAATGGTCAGCCCCTAATTGCAATCCATCTTCCTTCTTCTTTAGTGACTGTGATAAAACAGTAACCTCAGCTCCCATGGCATGAGCAATCTTCACAGCCATATGTCCAAGTCCGCCAAGACCCACTACAGCTACCTTTTTGCCGGGAGCGGCTCCCCAATGACGCAGAGGTGAATAGGTGGTGATCCCTGCACACAAAAGTGGTGCAGCGGCGTCAAGCGGAATACTGTCAGGGATTCGAACCACAAAATCTTCGGTTACGACGATATGGGTGGAATAGCCGCCTTGCGTATATTGCCCATACCGGTCGATAGCTCCATAGGTGCCCGTATTTCCACTCAGGCAATATTGCTCCTCACCTTTATGGCAATTACTGCACTCTCCACAAGAGTCAACCATACAACCTACCCCTACCCGATCGCCCACTGAGTACTTTGTGACTTCAGAACCAATCCGGCTGACAATTCCGGCGATCTCATGTCCCGGAACGAGTGGATAGTTGACCGGTCCCCACTCCCCGCGGGCAGTATGAATGTCCGAGTGGCAGATGCCAGCGTATTTAATCTCAATAAGAACATCGTGCGGCTGCAGATCTCGGCGTTCGATTGTGGTTAGCTTGAACGGACCTTCCTGACTGAATGTTGCGCGTGCATTAACTTTTATCATAGTGAAACCTCTCTTCTAGATAATATTAAAATCTATAACGTCAGCTTTACAAAATATATGTTATTACTTAAAGTTAACTCTAAGTCAAGCACAAAATATATTTGAGATTGGAGAAAGATGATGAAGACATACTCTATAAGTGAAGTTGCAGAGTCCTTTAACATGACACCACATACCCTGCGTTACTATGACAAGGAAGGTCTTTTCCCTGCTATAGATAGAACCTCCGGCGGTAAACGTATATTTAAACAATCCGATATGGACGCTTTAAAAGTAATTGAATGCCTGAAGTCATCCGGGATGCCCATTAAAGAAATAAAACATTTCATTGAGTGGTGCTCTGAGGGGGATTCCACCTTACAGCAAAGATATGACATGTTCCTGGAGCGGAAAGCTTCCGTAGAAGCACAGATGGAAGAATTGAAAAAAACGATGGAAGTCATAGAACATAAATGCTTCTACTACAAGACCGCCTTGGATAGCGGTACGGAAGATGTTCATAAAAATAATGAAATAAAGAAGGCTTGTACTCATTAGAAGGGAACACAGCTTATTATGGCATATTCCAAGAAAGAGCCTGTCCGATAATATTACAGCTGATGAGGTTATAGATAATGAGGTATCCCGTTTTTAATAGTTGTAGGATTCGGGATATTTTGTTGTCTAATCAACTTTCCTAAAAAACAAAAGCGACAATTATTACCACTCCTTTTTTGCTAACTATCATTTTAGGGTTACCTATCTAGAAACTTATTCTTCTTCAATTACAATATTTCTACTACTATTTTCCCAATCATATATTTTTCCAAACATTACCTCCATACCACAAGTTGTACAACTAAATAGATATCTTGATTGTATTGAGATTTCTTCTTCCTTACTATATCACAAATAGTTACTCTAATTCGGGAGTGATCCCAGTCTGATTGACTGCAACAGTTACAAACCAGTTCTTTTCCCCATATTTTAATAGTAGCCATGTTTACCTCCTACAAACTGTTATTCTTAACTGATATCGATCCATTTATTGATAAAACAATAAACGTGCTCTGCATATTGAAAGATAGGAAAACACTCCTCAGTACACTTCATGTTTGATATAGAAGTGACAAAATATCGGCTGCTTCTTCGTCGACTAATTCTTGTTTTTCACGTTCAGTTGGGTTAAAGGCTAATCTTTTAAGGTCAGCTTCCATCTCCGATAATACAGATTTCGGTAGATTTTTAACCAACTTTACAAGTATTGAATATTTCCAACAGTCATCATCAGAAGCGAAAATCTTCCTGAGATGAGGAATTAATTCCATGCCTAACGGAATAAGCAACTTCCCAATTTCTTTTGAAGTAGGCCAATTCGCATCTGCAGTCCACTCTAATAAATCAGGAATAATCGGTTTAATTAAATTTGTATCCAATGCTTTTAATTTATTTACTGACTCGATATCCATTTTATCTTTCGGGATTAATCCTTTGATCTCCATCTTTATCCTCCTACCTAAAATCATATTGATTCGTTATCGCTTGCAATACTTTAGTATAATGAAATCATAAAGGTTTACGTTTTTTGGTCGGAGAAAAATCGAGATAATGGAAAAAAGCACTTTGAAGAGAGTATTCAGCTTCTCAGTTCGCACGCACCAATTGTTTACCAATTCGGAAAGTATTAGGTTTTTTATTGCAGCCATGTCACTTCAAAAACTTAATACCCAAGCTAAACGAAACAAAGTTTGGAGATAAAATAGAAAAGCCCTCAAAAGCATATAGTAGGGATAGGTAGGCTAGAGTTGCCTATTTTTATAGCTTAAAATCAATATTTAAGTTTAACATAGACTAAAATAAAGAAAAAAAATAAACCACACCGGGTTTCAAAGTCCATGTAATCAATAATACAAGATCTGTAACTTTCATAGTGATAACCCTAAATCAGGATATCGTCTTAAAGCTACTAGCAAAATTGCGAATGTGAAGAAAAGTCTATTGAAATAACTAGCGCGGCTCCATCCTTAAGCCTGAATTTTTTTCAACACTTCCTTAGCAGCCATATCAACTTCTAATTCCCTATCTAATGTAGTTGGGGTTTCAACAAGCTTGATTAAACTGACTTCTAGTTCAATAAGAACTCCAATAGGAAACTGAGGCAATAAATATTCTAAAACATTTAATTTCCAATCACTTTCCTCCCCTTCGAATATCCTATTGATGAGTGGAATAAGTTCCTTATTAAAATTAAGTAATAACTCCACAACATCTTCAAATATAGGAAAATTCCTATCCTTTAAATATATTGATAACCCTTCAATCAGATCTAAAAGATCATTTTTATATAATTGTTTTAATCTTTTAATACTCTCATAATCCATTTTACTTAGAGGTAAATCCCCCATCATTGATTCCCCTCTCTTTTTGGTAAAAAATTTATTATTTCAATCAAATCTAAAACTATTTTTGAACATTCCTTGATCTTTCAGCTGCACGCTGCGCTTTTGCTGTCTCTCTAATAATTTTATTAACTGTACTTCCAAAACTACGAGCCACTTTTATCCCTCCAGATTACGTTGAATAGGATTATATTTATCCAAATTATAACATCATATTTCAAATGTTTTACATGGAAACCCTACTTTTTACATCATTCTTTTGAACTACACGTCTAAATTCCGACAACAAAATTAAAAACATAATATTCTCCGTTAATTATTAGCTGTTCCTCTTATTTTTGATTTCGTGAAATTCAAGGTTTTTGATGATGCAGCCGGATGATGATACTCAATATCCTATGGATCCTCCCAAGAATATGTAATCTATATGTAATATATTTAACTAAACAGTTTACATATACATTACATACAATAACTAAAAAAGCCTTTTTTTCCTTTTTATAACCTCAAAATATATTAAATTCATAATATTTATTGACTGAAACAAATACTAGTGTTATATTTCCTACCATTAAATAATAAAATACATAATGGAAAAGGAGATTACGCACATGAATAAGTTCAAACGCCTACGTGAAACTAAAAGAGATCATTCTGGTTCCACCCGATCTGAATATTCACCAGCAAAAAAAAATTGGAGTAAAAAGCAATTTATAGCTACTTCAATTGTGTTATCTGTTATTGCTACTAGTGTAATTCCTTTCCAAACAGCTGACGCTTTAACTAGAGTTACTTCAGAAAGTGGCACAGTATGGGAGATTCACGATGTTTTTGCTCCTAGCTTAGACACAGGAAGTTTACGTACAGTTGGTGCTACACAAGTACAAGGTTTCGGCAATATCTTTGTTAAAGTGTCCTCGCCTTCAGCTCCACTGATGAATGGTCAAATGATGCGTGGGTTTGACTTGAAATACGATGGCGTTAATAAGTTTACTTCGGCTCAATCTGTAAATCTAGGAAATGTAACTGTAACACGTGAGGTGTATGTGGATACTATTCAAAATCGAACGAGATTCTTTGATACATTCACTAATAAAAATGATGTCGCTGTAAAAGTTGATGTATCATTCGGTGGCTCTTTAGGATATGGTACAACAACAAATGCTTCAGTAGTTAAGGCAACCTACTCAGGCGATCTAAAGGTAACTACAGATGATTCATGGATTGTTGTAGATAGCAGTGCCAGAAACAATAAGCCGCTAGGCGTTGCAGTGGGATCTCCAAAACCGTTTGATAATGGATTAACAGGTCTAGGGAATCAGCAACAGGATCCATTCACAGTACCCTTAGCTGAGTATGGAAATGAAGCGAATTTCTATGGGTTCATTAATTCACTAAATATTGGGCCGGGCGAATCGAAGTCCCTAGTAAATTATGTACAAGTTGGAGAAGCTGGTGAAGAAGGGTTGAAAAATCTGGTTGCTAAGCTAGATGGACTTAATAGTCTGCTGGATGTAACAGGATTAACAAACGCACAAATTCGTTCAATTAGCAACTGGGATATATCTGCTATAGAGGGACTTGATACTGGAGATCATCTGGATACTCCAAATGCTCCTGCGGTCAAAGAATTAATAACTTCATCGCCGTATGATGTTAAGAATAAATCAATTGCAGAAATGCAAAAGGATATGATTAATGGTAAAACTACTTCTGTACAAATTACTCAAGCCTATTTAGATAGAATTAAGGTATACGATGAGGGACAATTGGGATTTCATGCATTCCTGCATGTATCTGAAACTGCGCTTAACCAAGCAAAAGCTGCTGACGATGCCCGTGCACAAGGTGTAAAAGGTGATTTATTGGGTATTCCAATTGCGATAAAAGATATTTATGACACAAAGGATATGCCTACTACAGGTGGCAGTAAAGCTCTTGAAGGCTGGCAGCCTGATTCCGATGCATTCCAAGTGAAAAAGCTGCGGGAAGCTGGAGCTGTAATTATTGGTAAAGTAAATACTTCTGAGTTTGCTAACAGCGGAAGCTTTAGTGAGAGCGGCTGGCAGCAAACATGGAATGCACTCTATCCATCAAAAACATCTTTTGGCTCAAGCGGCGGGTCTGCAGTATCTGTTGCAGCTGATTTTGCAGCAGCAGCAATGGGATCGCAAACAGGGGTATCTCTCTATGCACCAACTACAGGCGCTAGCTTAAAAAGCTTCCGGGGTACAGACGGTATGGCAAGTACTACAGGAGTACTTCCACTCACTTGGGGACAAGATTATGCAGGTCCCATTGCTAAAACAGTAACTGACCTAGCCATTATATTGAATACTACAACGGGTACGGACCCACAAGATATTTTCACTGTGACTGCTGATGCAGATCATAAGCGTCCAGTGGATTGGAAGGAATCTCTGGATGCTTATGCATTGAAAGGAAAGAAAATAGGATATATTCCTGCATCCTTTGTATCTGCATATGCTGATGATGATACTGGACGGGCAGTGATAGATAAGTTCTCAGAGCTTCTAGCAGCGGGGGCGACAATGATTGAAATGTCAGCTGTACCATCAGGCCCTAGTCGTCCTTCAGGTATTAATGGATCTACTGAAGGTTGGGCACGTTATATTGAGCTTCATAAGGACTTCCCTTATATTGATGGAGCAAGTGTACTAGCTTCAGATAAGGTGCTTATCTATAATCAAAGAGGATATAGTACTCCAACTCGTATGACTGAACAAGCTGTACAAGATTACATTAAGTATAGAACCGACTATAAGGAAGTTATTAAAAACTGGATGGACGCGAATGGTGTTGATGCTGTTGTTTATGCAGGTTTTATTAGTGACGTATATAACAATGATGCATCAGCTTCTCAATTAAGTTCTGACCGTAACACGGGTGTATTAACCTCTAATGTGGGTCTCCCTACGGTAGTTGTTCCTGTAGGAACGAATGACAGCGGATATTCTATTTCTATGCAACTGGTTGGTAGAGCATGGGACGACGCAAAAATTTTAGGCATGGGCTACGCTCTTGAGCAGCAAAGTCAAGCTAGACTACTTACAACGTTTGCTCCAGCACTTCAATATGTTTCAGACTCTACTAATCCTAATCCAGTAGATAATGACCCAAGCAATCCAAGTCCTGGAGGAGATACCGTAACTCCCCCGGTAACAGCAACGCCTACACCAACACCAGCTCCTACAGCAATACCAGCACCAGTAGAAACACCAACACCTAAGCCAGAAGTTGTCAGTTTCACAGATACATTGAACCATTGGGCAAAAGCAAGCATTGACGCACTTATTGCTAAGGGATTACTGTCAGGTTATTCCGATGGAACATTTCGTCCAAATTCAGGCTTGACTCGTGCCGAAGCTATTAAGGTAATTGCAACATACATGGGACTTGAAGGACAAGTAAGTAACTTTTCAGATGTACCTTCAACGCATTGGGCCAATAAGTTTATTGTTGCAGCTGCCGGATCCGGCTTGATGAACGGATATAGTGACGGAAGCTTCCGTCCCAATGAAAAGATTAGCCGTGGTGAATTAGCGGCACTAATCACTCGTGCCTTTAAGCTAACAGGTACTGGAAGCACGTCATTCAAAGATGTTAAAAAAGCTGCATGGTATTATGATTCCATTGATGCACTCGCATCCAATCATATTATTACAGGATACGCAGACACTACATTTAAGCCTGAAAAAGATATTACTAGAGCAGAGTTTGCAACAATTGTGTTCAACTTACTGAAAACTTCTAATTAAAAGAAATTCAATTAAAGCTTTACGAGTTGTCTTGAGTGATCTAGCTAGAAAAGACAAAAGACCGCCTTTTGTGACAAAGACGGTCTTTTGCCTTTATTCTAAAAACTTAATAAAAATGATAAGGTTCATTGATAAACAAAGAGTTATTAATGAAATAATAAAGGTTTCCCTTATCATCATAGAATATGTTGGTCGCATCGGCTAAATTAATAGTTTGGACCTTCTGAAAGGATGTAAGATCATAGATACCCTTTTTTCCCAATGCCGTATGATTCACTACATCTACTGCATAAATCAGTTCCGGGAACGTCCCTATCACTTCCTGCAGGTTATTCATTTTAAAAACTTTGTTCTTCGCTATAATCATTCCCTGACTTTCCACTAACAAAATCGGCGTATCCAGCGGGTCTCTATCCATATTCGGGTACCCCAGATTTGATTGGTCCACTTTGACAAAACTGCCGTCCCCATAAATGGAATAGGCGTAGACATCTGAACCGGCAAATCCGGCATCCCAGCCATATTGACTCCAGTAAAAGAATTTACTGTTATCACTGGTGAATACCATCTCCCCGATCCCATTAATCCCCTTATTACCGCTACTTGGCAAGAAAGTTGCTTCATCAAAAACCAACAACGTCGGAGACCAGTCACCTAGTACAACATACAGACGACCCGACTTGCTGTAAATATGGCGATCTGAGAAGTCTCTGGAATCCGCCGAATTGGGATACGTCAAGCTCTGAGTAACTGAATAGTCATTTAAGCTTCAGTAAACAGATTGTTAGCATCCTTATTCACAATAAACAATTGTCTGTCCAAACGGATCGTGAAACGATACGTCCTTCCGGGTCTTTTTCAGTGATTTAGGTGCATCAGGATTTCATTTTCGATACAACGGGCGGCAAAAGTGGTCAGCTTTGTGCCTTTGTTTGGACGATAACTCTCAATGGCTTTGATCAGGCCAATTGTTCCGATGGAGATTAGATCCTCCATGTCTTCCCTCCCCAGTATTATCGAATTTCTTAAGGTTGCGGACATGGGTGCGACTTCAATATCATAAACGCGGCGTCTTGGCGAGATAGATATGTATTTTTCTTTCTTTTGTAAATAACTAAAAAAAACAAGGATTCTTCTTTAATTTGAGAGTATTAAGTCCTTAAAGTCCAATGCTATACTCTGGGCTATTAGGAGGTGAGTTCCAAATATCTTTGTAAGCGCTTCACGTTATTCCAAAAAATCGCTGAAGGGGATGCATTAATGAAGAAATCGTTTAGGCAGGTTGTTTCCGGGTTGCTCGCAGCGGTCTTACTTCTTCCAGTCGGCTTGGTGGCTCCGGTAGTCAACGCAGCAGATCTGGCAGCAGCTAATTCGAAAACTGTATATCAAGAAACTTTTAAGGATGTACAATCGGTAAAAGACACCAAATTAACCCAATCTGGTAATCCAACACTGGCAATTGTCAATGGCAAGACGTTTGATGGAAATACCGATGGAGCAGCTTTATCTGTAAACACCCGCTTCAATAGCTGGGACGGCGTAGATATCGCCTTCGCGGATATGGGCTTGGTTGTTGGCCAAGAGTATACTGTAACCGCTTCCGTGTATGTTGACGATAATGCTAACCCGCCGGTAGCCGGCAAAGCCGTCTTGGAAATTGTAAGCAATAAGGGATCAACGGACGTTAATAATAAAGAGGGTTACTCTCAAATCTATTCCTCTGATTTCAAAGCGGGACAAGGCGTTACACTAGCATCCGCTCTTTCCGTTACCAGTGTTGAGAATACAGTGCTGCGGATCAAGTCTGATGATGCTGGTCAGGAGGTTCCCTTCTATATCGGAGAAATCACCGTCACCCAGGCACAAGCACCTGTTCAACCTACTGTAGTCCTTAACCATAGCTTTGAAGACGGAAATACCGGAGGCTGGAGTAAGCTGGGTTGGGGATCCAATGGTAAGACAGCGGTCGTGGATGAACTAGCCTCCCATGGCACCAAATCATTAAAATTCTTCGAACGGGCAGATGAAAAAGCAATTCCTGCTCTCGTACTTACTGACATTATGAAATCCGATCGTAAGTACGACATTTCTCTTAAGGTTAGACTTGGATCAGGTGAAGGCGATTTCCATCTGGGATCCAAGATTGATTCCGAGGTAGCAAGTAACAAATATCCTTGGATCATCGGCAACAAAAAAGTAAGCGCTTCAGATTGGACGTTATTTGAAACGAAAGGCTTTGAAATCCCATCTCAAACCAAGGAAGTCATTATCTTTGTTGAACCATCCGGCAATACTTTGACCTCGGACATTTACATTGATGAAGTCATCATCACCGATGTGACCCTTGGCCAAACCCCACCGGAGGTTGTAGATAAGACAGGCATCTCTGCAGATTTTGAGAATGGCTTGGATGGCTTCGGGCCACGGAATGGCAAAGAAACGGTGAAGCTTTCCCAAGAAGCTAACCATACGCCTAACGGAAAACAAAGCTTGAGTGTTACTACTACTGCACAATATGATGCAGCCTTAGTCAATGCTGCCGGAAAAATGGCCAAGAATCACGAATATGAGCTGTCAGCTTGGGTGAAAATGGCACCTGGTGAAGCGCCTACAACACTTCGTATTAGTGTTCAGTATGCGGACAGCGGTTTTGCAAACGTTTCACAAAATGCAACCGTTACCGATTCAGAATGGGTAGAGCTCAAAGGCAAATATACGCTTACCACTACTCCAACGGTACTCAATGCTTACATTGAGACCGCAAACGACGACGGCGGCAATCGTACCTTCTACTTGGATGACTTTGTTCTGAAATATTTGGGACCAGTAGCTGCGGCACCTCCAATTCAAGAAAATCTCCCTAACCTCAAGGACATTTATAAGGATGAATTCTTGATCGGTAACATCGTTAACCCGGCTACCTTTGACGAGACCAGACTCAAGCTTCTGACGAAGCACCACAATATCGTCACGTTTGAGAATGATATGAAGCCGGATTATGCCTATGATGCCAACAGAAACTTTGATTTCACCGCAGAAGATGCTCTGGTTAAAAGGGTACAGGATGCCAATCTGGACATTGCCGGTCACGTACTCGTCTGGCATGCACAGTCACCTTCATGGCTGCATACCGCTGCTGATGGTAAACCATTAAGCCGCGAAGAAGCTCTGAAGAATCTGAGAACACATATCCAGACCGTAGTGAAGCACTTCGGTAACAAAGTGAAATCCTGGGACGTTGTCAACGAAGCCATGAACGACAACCCGGCTAACCCGACAGACTGGAAAAATGCTCTCCGCAATTCCGGCTGGTTACAGGCCCTTGGTCCTGACTTCATCGAGGAATCCTTCCTTGCGGCAAAGGAAGTCATTGACGAAAACGGCTGGGATATCAAGCTTTACTATAACGATTACAACGATGACAACCAGAATAAATCTACAGCCATCTACAGCATGGTGAAAGAACTCAATGAGAAGTACGCTGCAGCTCATCCCGGCGAACAACTCATTGACGGAATTGGCATGCAGGCCCACTACAATTTGGGCACCAGATTGGAAAATGTCAAATCGTCCCTCGAACGTTTCATTTCTTTGGGCGTAGAAGTTGTTATTACTGAATTGGACATCATGGCAGGCACCAATTCTACAATCACTACCAAAGAAGCGAAACAGCAGGCCTATCTGTATGCCCAACTAATGGATCTCTACAAGAAGAACAGCGAGCATATTCCGCGTGTCACCTTCTGGGGATTAAATGACAGCACCAGTTGGAGAGCCGAGCAGAATCCAACCTTATTCGACAAGAATTTTCAAGCAAAAGAGGCGTTCTCCGCGGTCACTGACCCTGAAAAGTTCATAGCGGAAAATCCGCCTGAAGAGCTTGAATACAAGAAATCCAGCGCTTATTATGGAACACCTGCAATCGACGGATCCGTAGACAGCGTATGGAGCAACGCTCCTGAAATGAAACTGGAGACCAAGCAAATGGCCTGGTCAGGTGCTACAGGAACAGCAAAAGCACTCTGGGATGACAACAATCTATATGTGTTGGTCCAAGTCAAAGACGATAAGCTGGACAAATCCAACCCGAATGCTTGGGAGCAAGATTCCGTGGAAGTGTTCGTCGATGAGAACAATGGCAAGACTTCTGTTTTCCAAGACGATGATGGGCAATACAGAGTGAATTTCGAGAACGCAGCTTCCTTTAACCCTGAGGAAATTGCTGCAGGCTTCGAATCAAAAGTCTCTGTTTCCGGTACCAACTACACGGTTGAAATGAAGATTCCTTTCAAAAAGGTTAAACCTGCGAACAACGCCAAAATTGGCTTCGATGCGCAGATCAATGATGCTAAAGACGGCAACAGAATCAGTGCGAACGCATGGAACGATCCATCCGGTCAAGGATACCAAGATCCTTCTGTATTCGGAGAATTAACGCTGACTGGCAAACCTTCTCAAAACAATGGCAATGGGGGAAACAGCAATGGATCCGGTACTCCATCCGCCGATACGGTCCACAATAACAACGGTGTGGTGTCCATTCTGCCTGCTGTAAAAGTCGAGAACGGAACAGCCACCGCAACAGTTTCAAGTGCCAGCCTAAATAAAGCGATAGATCAGGCTTCTCCAGGTGCGAATGGCAAGAAACAGGTTACCATCGAGATACCGAAGCAAGCAAATGTGCAATCCTATGTTGTACAATTGCCTGTTTCAAGCCTGCAAAGCAACAGCAATGTTGAGTTTATCCTTAAGACAGACAATGCTGAACTTCTTATTCCGTCGAACATGCTGTCTAATATGACAGGGCAAGCGGATCAAGTATCCATTCAGATTAAGAAAGTCTCGGGGGATAGCTTGAATACAGGAGTTCGCGGAAAAGTGGGCAGCCGTCCGATTATCGATCTTAGTGTAAAAGCTGGCGACACTGTTATTGCTTGGAATAACCCAGCAGCCACTGTAACAGTATCCATTCCATATACAGCTACGGCACAGGAGCTTGTCAATGCAGATCAAATCGTGATCCTATACATTGACAGCCAAGGACAGGCAACAGCTGTGCCAAGCGGACGCTATGATGCGAAGAGCGGTTCGGTTGTATTCAAGACAACTCATTTCAGCACCTATGCTGTAGCCTACGTTACTCATTCCTTTACCGACATGCAAAACATACAGTGGGCGAAACAAGCGGTTGAGGCAATGGCTGCACGTGGCGTAATCAAGGGAATCTCTGAGGATACCTTCGCGCCTGCAGCTTCTATCACGAGAGCAGACTTTATCACCCTGCTTGTTAGAGCGCTTGAATTGAAAGGTTCCGGCACGAATGCGGCTACCTTCAGTGATGTACAGCCTACAGCTTACTATGCGCAAGCTGTAGCTATTGCACGGGAGCTCGGAATTGCATCAGGATTTGAGGACAATACATTCAAACCGGGCAGCAGCATTACTCGTGAAGATATGATGGTTCTTACAGCAAGAGCCCTGAAAGCAGCTGGTAAGCCATCTGTCGGAAGCGGAAATCTGACTTCTTATTCCGATGCAGCAAGCATTTCCACTTACGCCAAGGACAGTGCAGCTTTCCTTGTAGGAAGAGGAATCATCAATGGCAAGAACGATAAAATTGCGCCAGCCGATTCATTGACTCGCGCTGAAGCAGCAATGATTCTTTATCGAATCTGGAAGATGTAGAATTAATTTTTATCCCTCATAAGTGAACTGAACCCCGAATAGTTGACACTTAAAAAAGTGGACCCTATTCGGGGTTTTTCTACAAAAATACTGAAGAACAATTATTGCATCCCATATAGCACTCTGGTTTCACATCTTAGCTTTCAAAGTTGGTTTCGACAGTTTGTTGGATCTGGAAATCATATATTTCTTGTATATCAATCTACTTGCCTTACCCAAACAAGCAACTTGCATATTGGCAAGTTGCTGAAAATAAGCACTAATGTAAATCTTTATATCTCACCGCTTCCCTTATAAAACTCATGATACAGCTTCATCAGCGCCCTTTTCTCAATCCGCGATACATAACACCGCGAAATCCCCAGCACCTTCGCTATCTCCCGCTGCGTCCGCTCTTCCCCACCTATTTCTAGCCCAAACCGCCCCACCACAACTTCTTTTTCCCGGTCATCCAGAATATCAAGATTGCCATATATTTTGCTCTTCTCAATCTTCAGATCGACTTCTTTAATGACATCATCCGCATCCAAACCGAGGATATCAATGAGTGTAATTTCATTACCTTCCTTGTCTGTCCCAATTGAATCGTGCAGAGATACATCTTTACGGGTCTTTTTCAATGATCTAAGATGCATCAGGATTTCGTTTTCAATACAACGTGCTGCAAAAGTGGCTAGCTTTGTGCCTTTGTTTGGACGGTAGCTCTCGATGGCTTTAATCAGGCCGATCGTGCCGATGGAGATCAGATCCTCCATGTCTTCTCCGGTATTATCGAATTTTTTGACGTTATGGACATGATACGATGTAAAAAAATAAACCAATTAAGATCGTTCCCGATTTGAATTAGTTTACTTTTGATATTTCAACTGTAGTTCTCGATCGATTTTTTGTACCCATTCAGGCAATTCATTTGAATAATATATTATCCCGCTTATATCCGCTCCAAGAATAATCTCACCATCTGCTTTACTATTATCAACAACTAACAACTGATCTATTAGGTCTAAGAGAGACAACAGATTATTCATACTTGTTAAATTGCGTCTAATAATATCCTCTGTTTCAATATGATGACCACCGTTCTTTACTCGCATAGCAACACGCTCAATATTAAGCCGCACATCCCCTAGCCCCACATAAAACATAATGATTTCGAAGCCTTGTGTTTTTGCATCTCTCATCTGCCTGATAACATTACCACCAGCTAGAGTGGTTTCTACAGTGAAGTCCCACTTATTTCGGATACATTCTCTGGTTATTCTTATGGCTTCTTTGCCAGCAGATACTTTACTTTTTTCTGGATATTAAGTATTAATTTTGCGATCTAGTGCATCCGGATCAATATTCACACTTACCCCAAGGTGGTCAACAATCAAGTTGCGGATTGTGCTCTTACCACTTCCATTATTACCAGCAAACACAAACATGGTTGCAACAGTCTCATTCATGATTAAGTTCCTGTTCACTCATTTCCTTGATCTCACCGGTACTATATTCTTTAACAATTTGCCCAGCAGCTGTTTTATATACGATATATGTCCCATTTGCTTTTGCATCCAATTTGGCACGATCACCTGTTAATCGAATCAATTTAGCAAGGTCCTGCGTAAGATTCATCATTTATACAAACACCTCATTTTATCTGATAGCTCGAGTATACCACAGCAAAGTACATTTTATATTAGCTTAAGTCTGTATACATCATCCAACCAATCAACCCGTAAGAATAATCAATGGAGAACTCACTCTAACAGGCTAATTCATTTACCCACATGGTCATATACGTTGCAAATTCAACCCCATCACTTTACTCCGTGGTACAGTAGGCTCATGTTGCACAATGTACGCTTTCGAGAATCGATCCAGATAAGAGTTCTCATGTGACTTTGGTGACAGGATAATCAATTTACGTTGTAATTCACCAGCATAAAGATCAAATACTTTTAACTTTGCCAATAATAATGGTAGAAGAGTCTCCATTGCCAGCCAGCTAGAGGCCGACTCTATCCATCCCTTCACCAAATGGTTCAAACAAGTGTCTGGCTATCCGCCAGGCAAGTATCGCAGCCGCAACAGGATAATTTATTTTAGTAAACGGCGCTGTATCAGTACAGCGCCGCTGTGCCATTGTCAAGTTTGATCACAGCATCCAGCCAACCACCCTTCAGGCCCTCCAATGCGCCTGAAAAGATAGCGACTGTGCCGGGTGTCATTTCGTACAGCGCATTTAACAGCAAGAAACGAATCTCGATATCCAAACCATAGAGAGGCTCATCCAGCAGCAGAAACCATGGATCAGCAAGCATCGCCTGAACAATCATAAGCCGTTGCTTGTTACCGCCTGACAATCGCTGAATGGACGTCTTCCTCTCATCAGAGAGCCCAAGCCGTTCACATAGCTCGCGAGATCGTTCCTCAATGGTCGTCCGTGGCATCAGCTTCATCTCACCCACATAACGCAAGTAAGCCTCAACGTTCATATTGTCATAGTACGCTGCATGCTGTGGCTTGTAGCCCAGATAAGACTTAAAGGCATTCCCTGACAACGCCACACCATGAAGCTGATAGGTAATCAGGCCGCGTACAGGCTGGTAAAGGCCAGCTATTGCTTTGAGCAATGCTGTTTTTCCGCTACCATTGGCTCCCTCCAGACCATACCAGCCTGGAGGCAAAGTCAGATTCACATCCCCTAGCAGTAGGTGACCATTATCTTCATGAAGCTCGACCCCGGCCAGCTTCAGCTCAGCTCCTCGCACCGCTCTTCCCCCTATTCATGTTGCATGGAATAATGCTGATGGCGTAGCAACATGCTTGTACAAATACCAAGCGCTACCGCCAGGCTAACACCAACAAACTTGCTTGCAAGCCAGTGAGCGGAGCCGTATTCGCTGAATAGTTGAAACACGCCAAGCCTCTCGCCAGCAGAAAACTGGATGACGCCCACTGCGAGCACAACCGCGGTACCAGGCCATGTCCCGAAGCGAAGCATCGCAGCCAGCGCTGCAAACGTACTCAGGCAGATCGGCAGTAATAGATTTGTTACCAGTGCAGCAGTGCTAGATCCGAATTCACCACTGGTACCCGTCGTCACGAGTATTCCATAGAACAACAGCGCTAGAAGGAGGTCATACAGCAGTATGGTTCCTATTCTGGCCACCATAAGCTGTAAGGGGGGAACAGGAAAGGTCGCTTCAAGCTCACTCATTGGCGTATGCATGGATCGGAGCGAATAGGCCACACTGGCTACAGGGAGCAACAGAATCGTAAATAGAAATACTTCCGATTGGGCTGGGATACTGAACCATTCACTTGCAGCTAACCCCTCGATGACTGCTCCTGTGCCAACCATAAGCGCAGATATCAGCCAAAACAGCCAATGCATCGTCCTTGCCTGGACTGCCATGCGCTGCATAAGCCTTACTGGCAAAGACATAGCGACAGTTGGTTGACACTCAGGACCGCCATGCCTTGCCACTCGTCTGGACGAGGGGGCGGTAACTGCCCGCTCAGGCTGTGTAGCATATCCAGCAGCAAGCGCCAGCAAGGATTGGGTCTGCTGACCACTGGGGCCTTCCACCGTATAGCGATCCAATTGGCTGAATACGGCTTCGATCTGGTCATGCTCCCATCGATCCGCTGCTGCTTCGCTCTTTTCCTCCAGTCGCTTCTGCTCTTGCAATTCCCTGTGCAGTTGAATGTCGCGACTGCCGTTATCGGCGCTCCTGCTTCCGGAAATGTAGCTCATCCTGCTCCTCCTCTTTCTGCAATGTATCGGCCAGCCGTCTGAATGCCCGGTAGAGCTTGGACTTGACCGTTCCAGGCGGCAGTTCCAGCAGCTCGGCTATTTCATCCAGCTTGAGCTCCTCGTAAAAACGCAAAATAACAATTTGCCGCTCCTCCTCAGGCAAAGCGGCAAGGGCAGCAATGACTGCTTCACGCTCATACTGCTTGTCTAAAAAAGACGCTACCGTATCTTTACCGCCATCAGCCGCATCATACACTCCGGTATCCTTAGCCGCTACTTCATAACGATAAGCTCCGGATTTCCATACATCACGGCACAGGTTCGTCGCAATTCGATAAATCCATGGTCGAAACCGTTCAGGCAACCGACCAGCTTGCAAAGCCGTGAATACTCTGACAAAACACTCTTGCACCAAATCTTCTGCGAGCTGACGCTTGCTGGTCAGTCGGTATATATACGCATAGATGGTGTGATGATACCGATAGACGAACAACTCCAGCACGGCTGTATTCCCTTGCTTGTATTGCTCGAGCATTTGCTCATCCGTAACAACAGCCCTGCTGTTCACTTCACTCCCTCCTTTCTCGCTCAGCACTATTGCCTGCGCACGAGCCAACCTCTGCCTTTCCCCAATAGAAGCAAACAGCAGAATAGCAGTATTCCAGCTGCCACAAATAATGCGATTGCGTTGTGCGATTTATCTGCGAACCGGCTCACCGGCCAGACAGCTTGAAATAAATAGTAACGATTGAGCGGCATACTGGACATAAAATACTCCAGCAGCCACACCGTTGCACCCACTCCTAGCCCGACAGCCATATTGCGCCCTAGCAGACTGCTGAGTGCCGCCAGACCACCGACAAACATATTCACACTGAGGCTATGTTTGATTATGTACGCTAGTTGTGCCGAACTTAAAGGGATCGCCCAGCGGTCAATTGTCCAGAGCAACGCTGCTTCATAGATAACAAGCAATAGCACAGCGACCGCTCCTCGCTCGGCGAACACGAGTAATTGTGAATATGGATAGCTGAATTGATGTGCAAAAGTACCCTCACTGAAATCATCGGCGAACAAGGCTGCACTTAAAGCAATCGTAAGTAAAGGCAGAATAAAAATATAAACAATTTTGACTTGATAAAAACCTGGAGATGGTAACAACACTGGCAGCATGAGGCAACTAGCTGCTATCAGCGCCGCAATAATAGCTATAGCTAACAAGTAGCCGCTCCATAGGATGCGCCATGCATATTTTGCACGGGAAAAAAGGATGAGGGTGACCTTCATTTTCCTCCCTCCGTTTTCCTTTGCAAATAGCCTCGCAGAAGCTCTTCCATTTGTTCATCGCTGTCTTCGATTAGCTGCTCTGTGCCAATACTGTTATAGACAAGCTTGATGACATCGTAGACACTTTCAATACCGTACTTTCTGTATATGGTATTCATAAGGTCATAAACCTGATTCGGTGTACCGTTCAAAAAATAGCTGCTAACAGGTTCGAACAGTGGACCTTTCAGTTCATCTCCCGTCACCTTGCGCTCAATATAGGCCTGAAAAAAGTTATTCAGTATATATTGGCTATTAAAATAGACCAATCTCGCATTTCTATTCTCTCTGCGTTTGGCACTGTAATCAAGCCAGTATTGCCCCGTTCTCAGTTGGATGTTCCCATTCTTCCCTCGATCAATTTCCGCCCCAAAATAACTTGATACAGACACCTTAGACAAAAAGTGAACATCGCGAGCTTCCGGACCTCCAACTGCTGCATCTACCATGCCAAGGGTGATCATACTCACCATATTCAAACTATAATACGGATAATCGGCAAGTGCCATAGTAACCGACTGGGGAAAGCTTGTTGCAGCTTCTCCATCCAACATTTTCAAAGTACGCGCCGCTTGGGCGTAATACTTAGTTGCGTACTGTGCTGCTTCTTCGACAGAACGGTCAGGCAATTGACCAGATGCCAGCAGACGTAACGTCTTGCCGTCTGCTGTCGCTTCTGCAAGCTGCAGATCGCCCCCAAATAATGTAAGTCCGCTTGCTTCATCCAGCTCCAGTCGCGTGACGGTCGCTCCCTCTCCAGCCATCTTACTAGTAATGACAGAGGCGTTGGAGAATAGTTTCAAGCTACTTGGCCCTGTGATAGCAACTTCAAAGCCCGCCATAGGGCGCGGCAATTGTGTGTCCAGAACATCTGTAGCGTGACGCCCCCATTCGTAGTGATCGGTAAGCAATTCCGATAGCCGGCTATTGCCGATAACAGGGTACCAGCCATAGAAAGCTGGCAGGAAAATCCTATTATCGTCGACAACAGCGATCTGCTCCCAGCTATCCCTGCTAGGAGCGACGGAATAATAATGACGCCAATCATTTATGGTACCGCTATATGTCATCTCGATCTCCAGATGCTCCCCTGGCATAACATCCGTAGCAGGCTTGATCCAAAGTACATCTGTAGCCTCTTCCCACTCATAGGCAGCAGCAGCACCGTTCACCTTCAGTTCCTGTACATCAAATATATGCCGTAGCATGATGGGGAATCTCCCTAGCGTTTCCGCTTGTCCATTGCTTGCTTGCATCGTCGCCTGTATTTCTAGCCCATGCCGCGGCAATAATTCCAACTCCAGCTTATAGTTATTAATGTGCAGATCCTGAAACTTCATGCCGACAAGCAGATCTTTAATATGCGATGCCGATAGCGGATTGCTGGTAATCCCGTCTGTGTTAAGGGTGATACGAGACATCTCCTTAATATCCGCCTCCGTATATTTACCCGCTGCAATTCCAGCAACGAGCAGTTGCTCCAATTCACGCTGTTGCGTGATATCATTGGCTGAAGTAAGACGTTCGCGATAGAAACGTTTATTGGCATCCGCAATATCTACCCGTTCCTGCAGGTATCCGTACATCGCACTACCTGCCCATAACAATGCTGCACCTAGAATCAGCATCGTGGGATAGACCAGCCACGCTTTGACCCGTTCCCGCCTGCGTCTACACACTACAAGTAGAACAGTCATGACCATTCCAGTTGCTAAAGCTGCAACCATGCCGCGATGTAGCCAAAATGCCGGATCATATATAAATCCCCACATACGTGAGTAAGACTTACCAATATATTTAACTAGTGAATAATCGAACCAAATCTGCGTATGAGGGGGTAATGAAAAAGAAGGGCGATCGGTCTTAAAAAATTCCGGTAAAATAATTGCCAAGCTAAGCAACAGGACGAAGCTGACCAAGTAACTGTATCGCTTGCGGATAAGGATACCTACTAAATAGCCAATAACAGTTGCAAATAACATCGGGATGGCAAAGGAAGCCAATACAGCTGAGGTATACCATTCACGCATTCCCCATGAGATGCCATCATATACGACCAACCATACATAAGCCCCCATCGGCACGAGCGCAGCTGCTAACGGAAGGGTTACAGCACAGAGCAAGCGTGCCGCCTCCATTTCCCATGTTCGATACGGAAAGGTAGCCATCATGGTTGCTGTCTTCCATTCTTCATCCCGCCGTGCGATCGCTGTTGCCAGCAAAGGCAAAATAATGAGGGCTACAAGGCAATACACCTCTGAAATATCCATCACGTATACTGCACGATCCAATTTGGCATCGGCGGTCTGAAACATCAAATACAGGATGCCGACCACGGTTGCCAGCATCAGATACAAGCCTGGACCACGCAGCAGCAGCTTGCACTCGGTTTTGTAATAGCGAATCAGGCTCATTGGCTATTCCCCGCTCTCATGACCGCGATATATCCGTCCTCAAGTCCTGCCTTTGCCTGGACTGCTCCAGGTAATGGGACAGAACTGGCAAGAACACGCGCCTCATAGCCGGCTCCTGAACGCTTTGCAGTCAAGATGGCTGCAGTTTCTTTGAGCTCTGCAAGCTTCTCATCACCCACTTGGACCGTCCACACTTGTCCCTGCGCACGCTGGAGCAATTGTTCTTGCGTACCGTGAAATATGATGCGCCCTCCGCTCATAATCGCCATACTCTTACAGTTATTATCAATATCGGCGACGACATGTGTAGACAATAGAACGGTACGATCTTTACCCAGATCTGTCAGCATATCACGAAATCGCATGCGTTCTTCGGGATCAAGCCCTGCAGTAGGCTCGTCCACAATAATGAACTGCGGATCCCCTAGCAACGCCTGGGCAATACCGATGCGCTGCCGCATCCCGCCAGAATATTTGCCTATACGCACATGGCGCTTCTCCTCCAGATTGACTCGGCGCAACATTTCGGCTACTGCTTTCCTCCGGGCTTTTCCATTTGTAATGCCCTTCATGGACGCGACATAATCGAGATATTCCGCGCCTGTCAACTTGCGATAGACGCCAAACTCTTGTGGCAGGTAGCCAAGCAAGCCACGAATTTCACGTTCATCCCGCCCAAGCTTGCATTGTCCAATTTGTACATCCCCTGATGTTTTCGGTATTACTGTTGCCAATATTTGCATTAAAGTTGATTTTCCCGCCCCATTGGGACCGAGTAAGCCGAACATCCCCGTACCCAATGTCAGGTTAATTCCGTTCAGTACTTGTTTACTACCATATTTTTTGCACAATTGCTGGATAACTACATGCATCATTACCTGCCTCCATTCGTACTTGGCCAACTACCGTGCGCACGAGTAGATTGTCGAATAGTATAACGACACTTCCTTCTAAAAGTTTAATAAAAAGGTAATTTATTAAAAAAAGGATCCTTTCGCTGCCAATATGACATTTGGTCGATGTGTCGCTTGACGCTTATGGCTTACACAAATCTCCCATTTATTACATATACATCTCAAACTATCTGCTCCATTTACTTTCCGGTTGGTCGTAATAACCCATTACTCCACCTTCGAATACAAAATAGGGGGCCAAAACTCAATAGTAATGAACCAAAAGACGCTTCATTTTGAAGTGGCCCTTTCAATATAGAAGGAATTGTGTTCTTTTGGGACATTACTGATAACTTAAAAGCGAGCTGTAGGAACGGAGTGCGACCCGCTTTTCTTATAAAAAAGAAAGGCATTGTACTTCTCACTGAGATCAGCTTCGTCCGTCGATCAATACCTTTTGATTGTAATAGCGCTTGTAACGCTTAAGCCCCTTTCTACGCTCATAAGGAACTTAATGGTTATCCTGTAATTATAGACTTGATGATAGGCTAACTGCAGAATCAGAATAATCTCCGAGAATAATAAAAAGCAGTTCAGATCTCGACATGCGAATTCTGTGCTGCTTTTTCAATTTCTTTACTTTCAGTTACTGCAGACAATAAAGGTTAGTTTTTCCTTGTAACAAGTATCATAAATGTCTAGAGCTCCCTCTTCGAGCGGAATGCTTGTCCCTTGCTGTTTCTTCCATCCAAGCTCAATTCTTTGCTTCATTTCCGTAACATACGAACATAAATCATGGTCTAGGTGAACGGTGTACGTTTTCAGTGGGATTTCGATATTTGCCCAGACTTTCATTTATTCACCTTCTTGGATTTTACACTTCCTTCAATTAATTCGATGACATGCTTAGCAAACTCATCTGATAGTTGTATTCTATCCCATCCATATTGCAATGTACCAAGAGTTCTTCCTCCGACATTGGTTACCGGATGAACATGGTCGTAGGATGCCACGATACTGGCTGTGGTATTATCGAATGCAACCCAAGATTCACTGTATTCTGGACATAAATTCTTTACTTCTAGCTCCCAAGACCACCTGCTTGTGTTATACCAAATGTAGGGATCACTGATCACTTTAAAATAACCTAAGAGTCTCGTCGTTTCTGAATATGCTTTTTTTATGTTCAATTAGCACAACTATTTGAGTTAACAAAAAAGCAACTCCCTTGTTGGCAAGTCGCTCTTAACAAAATCTATTGTGAATCTTTAGTTATTATCTAAGATCCTAGCGCTTCGCCTTATAAAACTCATGATACAGCTTCATCAGCGCCCGCTTCTCAATCCGGGAAACATAACTCCGCGAGATCCCCAGCTCCTTAGCAATTTCCCGCTGCGTCCGCTCTTCCCCACCTGTATCCAGCCCAAACCTACCCACCACAACTTCTTTTTCCCGATCATCCAGTATATCGAGGTTGCGGTAAATCTTGCTCTTCTCAATCTTAAGATCGACCTCTTTAATAACATCATCCGCTTCCGAACCCAGAATATCGATAAGTGTAATTTCATTACCTTCCTTGTCTGTCCCAATTGGATCGTGCAGAGATACGTCTTTACGCGTTTTCTTCAAGGATCTAAGGTGCATTAGGATTTCATTTTCAATACAACGAGCCGCAAATGTAGCCAGTTTCGTCCCTTTGTTCGGGCGGTAGCTCTCGATGGCTTTAATCAAGCCGATGGTGCCGATGGAGATTAAATCCTCCATGTCTTCTCCGGTGTTATCGAATTTTTTGACGTTATGGACACGATATGATGTCATTTAGCTAAAGAGTTGTGACGGCAACTTCTTAGGCGATTGAGAAAAATAAAAATATTAATTCATATTACATCAAAGAAAGCCGGAGTCATGGCGAAGGCTGACATCACTTTACTTCCCCGGCTTTTCTTTAGTAGTTATTTATTTACTATATCAAGGAATAGCGAGATGACCTGAGCACTTTCTGCACGGTTTACATTTTCATGCGGCATGAATAATTGGTTCCCACGTCCGTTGATTAGGCCAAGCTCCTGTACGGCAGCGACTGCATTTGCAGCCCAGACGCTGATCGTATCGGCATCCTTAAAATTACTCAAGCGGTTAATTGCAACATTCTGTCCTGTATGAAACAGATACGCTTTGTAAATCATTGCCGCCATTTCTTCACGGCTTATGGTTTCCTCTGGCGCAAAAGTATCTATACTTCTTCCGGTAACAATTCCTGCTTCATAAGCAGCAGCGATGGAAGAAGCGTACCATTTCGTGGATTTCACATCCTTGAATGTAGCTGTACCCGATGCTTTTATTCCGAGTGCACGAGTGATCAAGGTAGAGAATTCAGCTCTACTCACATTTTGCTTCGGTGCAAATAAAGTCTCACTTACACCTAAAACAATTTGCTTCGCAGCCATCCTTTTAATTACATCACTGGCCCAGTAAGAGGCATTAACATCTTCAAACGATTTGTCGTAAGTAAGAACGGCAAAATTACTGAAGTGGCTCACATTCGCCGTCCATTGATCGCCTGAGAAGATTCCACCCAAAAATTCTAGTCTGTCGTCATCAGTGATGTAATAAATACTCGTCAGATCCTGGCGAGAATTCTTCTTTGCTTTCATCTTAATGGTGACAGGCTTTGACAATTTTTCAAGCGTAAACACCGTTCCATCGGCCTTAACAATAGATAATTTGAAACCGTAGATCTCTCCGGTTGCAGAAATGTTTGCGTGATTTTTTCGTCCAGTTCGTTCAAGCAGTTCTTTGCTTTGCTCTACAGATAAAGCTTCCAGTTCAAAAGATATTTTCGCCTGTTCAAGCTCGCTGCCCATAACCAGCGCTTGTAATTCCTTCAATATCTCTGCGGGAACTTCGATCTCCACATCTGTGTTTTTAACCTTTAGCGCATTCTTGCCGTCATTTGCTGCCAAGGTTACCGGAAAGAGTACCTTCCATTCTCCCTTTGCCAACTCGAATGACAAGCTGCGCTGACTATCCGGTTTGCTTGCAGGAATCACAGGTTGACTTGGAGGATCGATTGGATTCGTTGGATTCGTTGGATTCGTCGGATTCGTCGGATTCGTCGTATTCTGCATCTTAACCGGCACATTAAAATCATCAACATTAATATGTCCGAAGCCGCCTGTAGATTGGTCAACCACCTTGATATAAAGCTCCTGACCAATATACTGTGATGCACCCCAGATCTTCCGTTGATACTCTTCATAATTAGTTGCAGTTTCTTTAAATAGTTCTTTTCCGTCTGATGCCCGGACCAGCGCAACATACAGTTTATCGATATCACGCCCTCCGCTGACTAAGAAGTTGATCTTTCCATTCCCGCCAAGAATAAAATTCTGCGATTTCAGCGTTCCAGTTAAGCTATCACCGCCAGCTTGCTCGTTGAAGCCCCACAAATGATAGCCGCCTGGAATTTTATGCGACGGATTGAAGTAGATCGTTTCCCAGAAAAATTGGGCATCGGTCACATGAACATCCTGGAAAGCGTCTCCTTCTGCAGTCCAGCCTGTTAAATCGCCTGTGGCAAAGTCATGGTTAGTCAGTTCCGTAATATCGGTATACACGGAGTTATCCCAATTGTCAGGTACATCGACCGGAGCAGCCGGTTCACCCGTCAAGGCATTCATATTCCATACTTCCATCGACTTGACCGTAATATTGTTGTCGGCCCAGACCTGCAACCCCAAGGAATCGTATCTTCCTACGTAGACACGTGTGGTCAGTTTTTTCTTGTTATTAGCAAAGGCTTCGACCACTGAACGGTCCAGGAAGATATGCAGCTTCAGGTTCTCTCCGTCCAGATCCACATATCCGCCTTGGATGCCATCCACGCGAACATCCGGATCAATGCTGCTCTTAGTCCGGTCCACATTGAAGGTCCCGTCCGTCTTATCATAGTAAATCAGTGTTTCCTCCTGGCCGTCATCGGAGCGTCGCACCTTAAGACCGAATTTCTGGGCTTCACCAGGATTAATTTCCATCACAATCTCTAGCATGTCACCTTTGACATTCTGGATCAATTGATTGGCAGTCTGCAAATTTTTGTCTGCAAAATCAACCAATTTAGCGCCTCGTAAACTCTGCAATTCTTGAATCGGCTCAATGCGTAATTCATCATGATCATCCAGGCTTAGGGATATCGGCAGAGCCAGATTATGAGCCCATCCAGCTTGATATTCAGCTTGAGGCGTTCTTACATTCTGCACCATGGAATAAACAACCGTTCTTCCGTCGGGGGTGACCATACCGCTCTCTGCAGTTAAGTAGCCGTCACCTACATCAATTTTGGAAGGTGCGTTCTGATCAGGTATAAATTTATAGTTATCCCGGTCCCAGGTTCCAATCCAGTAAAAGACTTCAACATCTCTTTGTACATCGTTTGTCGGCGGTACTTGCTCTGGCTTTTCATGTGGATTGATCATGAAGATATACTTTTGTTTGCCCAAGCTATCCTTGCCTAACGGTAGGAGTACCGGCAGTTCCCATACCGTGCCTAATTCCGGGTATAAGCTTCTGTCACTTACGTATAAAGGTCCTTTATACTCCCAGTTGTACATATCGTCAGATACATATACCAAAGCTGTACCACTGCTAAAGTCTTTAAGACCGGATGTTACAAGCTGATACCATTTGTCCGTTTCTTTGTCATACCAAACAAACGGGTCCCTGAACTCGTTATGAATACCGTTTCCGTTCTGCTCAGTTACAGGTTCAGGATATTTCTCCCACTTTTCCAAGTTAGGGTCTGACAAATCAGCTGGAGTTGCCAGCCCCGTTCTTTGATTCGGCGACAAAGAATCGTTACCGGCGGTATAGAAAAGAACAGGGTTTCCGTTACGATCATATGCTGCACTGCCTGACCAAGCACCATCCGGATCAAGGATACCCGCTTCTGGCGCAAGCGCAGGTCTCACATTTTCCCAATGCACCATATCATCACTCACCCAATGTCCCCAATGAATTTGATGCCAGTATGGGCCTTGCGGATTATGCTGATAAAATAAATGATATTGACCGTTATAATAAATCGGTGCGTGAGCCTCATTCATCCAGTTTTGCGGAGGCATTGCATGATATTGCGGACGGTGCTGATCACCCTCAAACACACTAGGGTCCTCATCAATATCCTCATTCGGAATTAACGGAACTGTGCCACCGTGAAGCGTCTTTACACTCTCATATTCAGTAAGGATTTCTTGTCCTGTGAGTGCTTTATTCTGCAGTTTAACTTCATCAATAAGTCCACTGAACATATTGTAAGAAAACAGACCTGCCAGCTCTACTGGTTTATTTTTTTTTCCGATAACCAGACTCGCTGTAGATGATGTGATTGGAACATTGAGGGGGGTTGCCTGAGAAGCTACTTCTTCACCGTTTAGGTACAATTTAATCTGTCCAGCCTTCTTGTCGAAGGTAGCAGCTATATAATTCCATTTGTATTTCTCGAGCGGATGATCATTAACCCATACCTGAATCCACTGGCCACCAATCCCTACCTGCATGGACCACGTGCCGTGCCGGTACATCCCAAGGGAGAAGCCTTCAGCCTTATCCTGATCAGACTGATTCACAATTGCAGACAGCTTATTGCCGTCTCCCCATTCATAGCTGCGAGGAGCAACCCAAGCTTCGATCGTTAGCGCATCGCTTACTGGAATCGTATCCTTTGGATTGACTTCAATATAATTTGAGTATCCATCAAACAGAAGTGCACCACCTTTTACACCGCGCTGAGTCCATCTCGGATCCTTGGAAGACATATATCTTGCATTGTTAAACACATAATTCACATCATGTTGAAGATTTTGCATTTCTTCAAGCGCTTTCTTTCCGACACCTTCATTGAATTTCATAACAAAAATGTTACCCGTACCGTTGGCTTGAAAAGCATCAACGGAGATACTTGCCTTATCAGATTGATCGACAACCTTGATATAAAGCCCCTTATTATAATATTTTTGCATTTCCCAAGAAATAATCTTATTGGAACCGACAGCCCCAGTTTTTGCAAGTTGGGCGTTGGTGGTAGCATCATATAGCGCGACATAGGCATCCTCCGGATGAACGATATCTATAACGGTGAAAGTTATCGTCCCATTCCCTTGAAGTGTGAAGGCACTGGAAGTTAATGAGCCCTCCCCTTCCTTGCTAGACTTGGCATAGAAGCTGCCTTCTTTGCCAGCACCACCTTCATCGGTCACTTGAAAAGCATCTCCCTCAACCGTCCACCCCTCAAAGTTTCCGGTCTCAAAGCTGCGATTCGCGATTTCGGTTGGGATAATGTTATCGGCCATAATACCCTCTTCTGGTACAATTTCATTGAAGGTGTTGAAGGCGTCCGCAAAAATCACCCCCCAATCCGATAGCGCATGATCGACGACCTCTATATATAACCTCTTACCGATATACTTGGACAGGTCGGCTTTATACTGCTCCATATTCGCGAGTCTCAAGCCCTGTGCAGGATCAGGGAAACCAGAATCGTTAAATTCGCTGTTTCCATATCTGGCAATCAAGTTTCCCGTATCCGCATCACTGATGCTGATAAATGCCTGATCTGTATGCTTGCCTCCGCCTAGCCTAAAGGTTATCCAGCCGGTGCCTCCTAACTCAAATGTGCTGGAACGAAGCACTCCTGTCGCCGCTTCGTTGTATTTCCAGCCATTTAGATGGTAAGCGCCTTCCTGGTTATACGGAATTTGTTCCGCCCACCAGGTGCTTTCATCTGATATGCTGTCTGGCCCAAACGCCTCGCCATCCACAACGGTCCACCCGTTCAGATCCCCAGTTTCAAAGCTTGGATTCTGGATTTGATATCGCTTGAAATCCGGTTTGATATCTGTGGCATTGATGCCTTGGGCAGGTTCGGATTCATGATACATAAAGAAAGCATCTGCAAAAATCAATCCCCAGTCAGAGGTCGCATTATCTACGATCTCCACATACAGCTTCTTACCTAAATAATTGGATAGATTCGCCTTGTACTGCTCCATATTGGCAAGCCGCATACCCTGAGCGGGATTCGGAAAACCTACGTCTGCAAATGCTTTATTGCCATATCTAGCAATCACTTGACCTGTATCCGCTTCCACGATATTTATATACACTTTGTCAGGATTTTTTGCGCCGCCAAGCTTAAAACTTATCCAGCCGCTGCCGCCCAGCTCAAAAGTGCTGGACCGGAGCACTCCTGTAGTAGCCTCGTCATACTTCCAACCATTTAGATGATAACCGCCTTCTTGATTATATGGGATTTGTTCTGCCCACCAGGTGGTCTCGTCCGATACGCTGTTCTCACCAAACGCTTGACCTCTGACAACTGTCCAGCCTGACATATCCCCATTTTCAAATCCCGGGTTCTGAATTTGATAGACTGCATCCGTAACGGACGATTCTATGTTTGCTTTTGAAATAGTTTCTTCTACCACAGTAGGACCTGGCTCAGCTGCAGCCGAGATACTAGGAGCAACAAGCTGAAGTGCCATAACCCCTATCAGCAACCTGTATATCCAAGGTTTTCTGTCTTTAACTTCTCTCATTCAAAAACCTCCTTCATAATTTTTTATTCATGCCGCTTCGATACCTATTTTCGCGATGTTCCCTTGTGCAAGGATGAATAGTCAATGATGATGAAGGGAGAGGAATTAATTAAAGCGCTTTCAGTCAGAGGATTGCAAATCTTATTAATCATTCATTCTTTGAGCCAAATGACAAGAAGCGCCAAGGCGCTTCTGTTACCATATGGATTGCATCTCCCATATTTCTAAATTTTTGACAAAGGGTTCTCCATCTCCCCATATCTCTAACCCCAAAGCATCCTTATGGCTTGGATACACCCGGGTCGTCAGGCTTTTCAACCCGTTGGCATAGGCCTCGACCATGGAGCGGTCTAAATAGATGTGTAGCTTCAGATTCTCCCCTTGCAGCTCCAGCTTACCACCTTGAATTCCGCTACACTTTTCACCAGGGTGCAGTGTCGTTTTCGTACGGTCTACTAAGAGATTGGCTTCATTAAAATCATAATACAGAAGTGTTTCTTCTTCTCTATCCGGTGTACACCGAACTTTGATTCCTAGTTGTGTAGCATTGCAGGGTTCTAGCTCCACTTGAATCTCAAGCATGTCCCCTTGGATATCACTTAGTGATAGATTAGCTTCAGCCAAAGACTTATCCCGAATCGACAGCAGTTTCGTACCTCGCAGGGACTGAAGTTCCTGAATCGGCTCAATTCCCAGTCGTCCGTCTTCCCTCAGATAGACACTTAGAGGCAAACCACCATTATGAGCCCAACCCGATTGATATTCGAGTTCAGCCGTCCGGTCGCCTTGAGCTATGGTAAATATGATCTTTCGTCCAGTCTTCGGATCCACCATTCCACTCGGGCCGGTAAAATGGAAATCACCTACGTCAATCAGTTCCGGCTCCTCTTGATCTGGAATAAATGAAAGATTGAGTTTATCGAGCTGCCCAATCCAATAGAATACCTCGACATCTGCTCCCTTTCCTACTGGACTGACCAATAGGATATGTTTATGTTGGCCCGCTTTGTCTGTTCCCAGAGGGAGAAGCACAGGAAGCTCCCAAATAGGTCCAAGATAAGGGAACTTTTGAATATCCGCTTGAAAGAATGGCCCTTTATACGTCCAGTTCAGCATATCGGGTGACGCAAACCCTAGCGCTGCTCCACCTTCACCTTCGATCCCCGACCCGACCAGTGCAAACCAGCTGTCACCTTCCTTCCAGACAAAAGGATCACGAAAATCTCCGAATGCACCCATGCCCTTCTTCTGTACAATGAGCGGCTCCGGATGTTTGACCCACTGAATCAGATCCGGGTCTTTATCCTGAGAATAAGTGCTCCGGGCAAGAGCAACACTCTGATTTGGTGAAGCACAGTCATTTCCCGCTGTAAAGAATAAGACAGGCAATCCGTCTGCATCATAAGTAGCGCTTCCCGACCAGATTCCGTCCGGTGCCAGCTGATCCTTTTCAGGTGCCAGGGCTACGGGAAGATCACGCCAATGGACCAAATCCTCACTCACCCAATGGCCCCAATGAATATGATAAAAGAATGGTCCTAACGGGTTATGCTGGTAGAACAGATGATACTGGCCCTCAAAATAGATCGGCGCATGAGGTTCATTCATCCAATGTGCGGGTGGAGTAACATGGTACTGCGGTCTGTGTCGATCTCTCAGCAGAGGTGTCCGGTCCAGCTTGATTTCGTCAACATGCAGTTGTGGCTTGACGCCTCCGTGCGTAGAATCTAGCACATGCTGATAAGAAGCGGCTACTTCCTCTGCACTTAAGGCCCGGTTATAAATCTTCAGATCATCAATAATCCCACTGAACATCTGAAGGCTGAACACTTCGATCAGCAAGCTACTGTGATTATTCTTGCCAATGAGTAGATCCGTCTCTGCTGCCTCAGCGAGACGGGAACCGCTCGGCACGTCAGTCGAGGCGATTTCAGTGCCGTTGAGAAACAGTTTAATTTTCCCTTGGGTTCCATCAAATACAGCGTTCACGTATGACCATTCATTCTTGGGCAATTCATAGCCTTCAGGAGACCAAAGCTCCTGCCAGGTTCCTCCTTCTAGCCCAATCTGGAAGGACCAAGAGCCGTGCCGGAACATACCTAGCAGATAACCCTGCTTGCGGTCCATATTGTGACGGTTTACAATAGCAGTCAGCTTACCTTCATGACCTAAGTCATAGGAACGCGGTGCCACCCATACCCCAATACTTAGTGCTGACAAGAATTTTTGATCACAGTTTGTGTCTTCTTCTTTAAAAGAATGGGTAATAGAAGTAGAGTAACCATCGAACAGAAGTCCGCTTCCCATTACGCCCTCTCTCCACTGCGGACCCATCCGTTTGGTAAATTCCGCTTGATTAAATACGGACTCAATATCATCACGGATCTTGGATACACTCTCCAGAGCACTTGCTCCGGTGCCTTCATCAAAGGCCCAGTGCATCATCAGTCCTTGTTCGCTGTTTATGAGACGCATGCAGCATTCCTCCCTTATTTCTGTTCTGAGACAGCATCCGGTATATGAATGGATTTAAGCGTATGGATCTGCAGCGAATCCAATACAACTTGCCCAGATGGAGTACTTACTTCAACTCTATCCATTGGAGCATCAGGGAAGATTTGATCTGTCAATGTAACCAAGCCATGATCTGCATACACTTCAACCGCATTGCGATCCAGCCAGATTTGTAGCTTGATCTTCCCGCCATTCGAGACTAATCTTGCACCATGCTTGTTTTCGAATGTAGGATGGAAATCAGTCACACCTGATTTCGAACGGTCGATGAACAGCCATTGCTGAACAGGATCATATCCGATAACAAGCTCACTCAACCCAGAGGATTTCAGCACTATATGAACCTCTTCACCGGACCGGATATCGATATCTGCTTCAATTTCCAGCAGATCCTCATTCATTTTCTGCAGGAAAGGGGATGCAGGAGTAACGGTGATTCCATTCCAAACCATTGATTCTTTACGCAGCTGCTCTATTTCCCGGACAGGCATCTGGGTAAGCACGACACTTCCGTCCTTGCTGGTCAGGGACAAGGTGCGGGGGAGGGTCATAGCCCCCCTCCAGGAACCGGTAGGCGTCTCATTTGCATACTTCCAGTTACTCATCCATCCAATGATTACGCGACGTCCATCCTGTTCAGGAATATCTGACCAGGTAACTCCCGCATAGTTGTCTCTACCATAATCCAGCCACAGGATATGATCGGACGGATTGTCATTAATGAACGTCTTTCCATCGAACTCTCCTATGAAATATTGCGTACGCGAGCCTTCTGGACAATTGGGATTATCACCGATGCTGATGATAAGAACCCATTTGGATCGCCCGGTGTCATCCACCGATAGCTGAAACAAATCTGGACATTCCCAAACGCCGTCATGTGAGCCTTCTTCTCTGCCGAATTTACCAGTCAGTGACCATTCACGCAAATTGTCGGATGCATAGAAACGTACATGGTCTCCCGCGACAATAGCCATAATCCACCGCTTACTATGGGCATGCCAGAAAACCTTCGGATCCCGGAAGTCTATCAAATCATTCTCGGCGAGCACCGGATTCCCGTTATACTTTTGCCAGGTTTGGCCTTTATCACTGCTGTAAGCCAGGCTCTGACGCTGGCGCGGTTGCCCCGTCTCCGGATGGATATCCGCATGCGTAAAGATTGCGACGAGTCCATGGGAATCTTTGAATAAACCACTGCTATTATTCCAGTCAACTACACAGCAGCCGGAGAATATTGCCCCATGCTCATCTGGGAACAATGCAATCGGCGCATGCTGCCAGTGAATCAGGTCTTCACTTATAGCATGGCCCCAATGCATCGGACCCCATTTATTACTGTAAGGATGATATTGATAGAAAAGATGATAGCTTCCCTCATAATAGACTAATCCGTTCGGATCATTCGCCCAGCTCGTGGGAGGTGAGAAATGAAACCCCGGTCTGAAACGATCGGCATTAAACTGTGTATTGGACTCAGACTCAATGATCTGGTTAATCTCTTCTATTGTTGGCATAGACCCAAGAGCCCCTTTCCGTGTTGTAACTAACGCTCCACCGGCATTGGCAAAGGTCAGCATGTTGCTCATTTGCTGGCTGGTTAGATCATGCAAAGAACTTCTGTTTTCCAGGATCTTATATAACAGACATCCTAGAAAAGCGTCGCCGGCACCTGTCGTGTCGATGGTTTTGACCTTAAACCCCGGTACATATCCATCATGATCAGCTACACGGTAATAGCAGCCCTTTTCCGCTAAAGTCACGACAATTAACGCGACTTCAAATTGTTGCTGGAGCTCCAGCGTGCCTTTTTCAACGTCGCTGGTACCAGTTATAAAAGAAAGCTCTTCTTCCGAAATTTTCAGGATATCGGCATAATTCATGCCCCAATAAATATTTTGCCTGGCTTCCTCTTTACTCTCCCATAATGCAAACCGGATATTCGGATCGAACGAGAGCAAAACTCCTGCCTCTTTGGCTTTGAGAACTGCTGTCCTTGTTGCGGTACGGGATGGTTCATGGGTCATGGACAATGAGCCAAAATGCAGAGTCTTGCAGGTTTCAATTCGGCTCAGCGGGATATCCTTCGAGTGCAGGAAGGTATCTGCTCCCGGCTTTCGGAAGAAGCTGAACGTTCTATCTCCCTGGTCATCCAGATGGACAAAAGCCAGTGTTGTATTCGCTTCATTTGTGAAAGATACTTCAGATATATCAACACCACTGCTTAGCAGTGTTCGGTGCAGTATGGAACCGAATTGATCCTCACCGACCTTACTTATCAATGCTGTTCGGGATCCTAATCGGGATAGTGCAGCGGCTACGTTAGCGGGAGCTCCTCCCGGATTGCATTCAAACTGCTCATTCCCCCCAGCTGAACGCCCTGCCGGAGTAAAGTCTATCAATAGTTCTCCTATGGCGATAACATCAAGCACAGTTTCTCTCCACCTATCATCTATTTATTTATTTTTTTAGATTTTCGTTATATCGATCCAGACCGGTTTGATAAATTTCCATCAGTTCTTTCAGACCCATTTTGTCCAGTGTCTTCAGATACTTGTCCCACTCTGCATCTGCGCCGCCATCAACAATGAATCTTCCTCTTTGGGTATTTACATACTTAAGCAGTTCGGGCTCAATTTTATTGATTCTATCCAATTCCTCCGGTTCAAAGAAGATACTCGGATAGTTTTCCTTTTCCATATATGGATTGTAATATTGCTCCAAATCTTTAGCGCGCTGCTGGGCCCGAGGCTCCATATCTACAATTTTTCCGAATTCATCAAAAGTAATGACACCAGGTGCGCCCGATCCCGGAGCAACTTTTTGGCGGAATTCACCTGCAGAGGCTCCATCAGGAAGAGGTAGATTTACCAGTTTCCCGTTTTCGTCCTTCTTGTACACGATATCCAGCGGACCCCAGTGGATTTGAGCAGCCATATAAGGTTCAAACTGCTGATCGATCCAGCGCATGGTTATTTCCGGATTGATGTTCGCTTTGGTGATTACAAAAGATCCGCGTCCCGGGCCACCGCCATTGGCACGTCCGATGGTTTGATTCCCATCCGGTCCTTTGAGCGGAGACAGAAGAACATAATCCTTGCCTCGCTCGGTTCCGACAACTTCTTCGATTTCCCACCAAACATAAGATCCTAGCGTTTCATCGGTTGTTTTACCCTTAGCCAGATATTGTGCGGCATCTTGGGTGAAAGATTCCGGATCTATCAGACCCGTCTTATACCATTTTTCATGGAAATAATTTAGAGCTTCTTTATATTCAGGCTGAGTCCCGGTAAAAATAACTTTCCCATCACGGACGACCCGGTGCTCGAGATTATCTGGAAGGCCAAAAGCCCCGAATAGTCCAGCAATATCCATACACCACTGCATGTGCATGAAGCTTAACGGGATTTCATCCTGCTTTCCATTGCCGTTCGGATCTTTTGTTTTAAAGGCCAACAGAGCTTCCGTGTATTCATCTAGTGTTTGTGGTACCTTAAGCCCCAGCTTATCTAGCCAAGCTTTATTGATGACGTGGAAGAAGGGATTGGTCCCCAGGTTATTTTCTTCAAAGGACGGTAGCCCGTAGATGTGCCCATCCGGTGCTGTGATCGAGGATTTGATATCAGGTCGACGATCAAGAAGCGCTTTCAAATTAGGTGCATATTGTTCAATTAAATTCTCTAGGGGAATAAGGGTTCCATCCTTACCATAATTGATTAACTCGTAATCAGTGAATCCGGCTGCATAAAAGGCATCCGGCAAATCACCACTCGCAAGTAGCAAATTTTTCTTTTCTGTATAATCGGTATCAGGAATATTGGTCCAGTTAATTTTTACATTGGTGTCTTTTTGAAGACGTTTAAAAATTTCTAGCTCCGAGTATTCCGGTGCCAATGCAGACTTCGGGGATACCATTTTTAAAGTCACTTCATTGTTAACAATCGGAAGACCAGTTTGATTGAATTTCGCTTCCTTATTCTGATTACCAACCGCTTTATTTGCCCCGTTCCCATTTCCAGAACATCCGCTTACCGCAAACGCTCCAGCCAGCATTACAATTCCAGCACCTTTGAATAAAGATTTCACTAATACATAACCTCCCCTTATATCGTTCCACATTCAAAAATCAAATATTTCTTTTCTGCATAAATCATCTGATCCTGTACATCCCCCCTTTCAAGACCCTGTCTATCTCATCCCTTAATTGAGCCAATCATCACGCCTTTAACAAAGTACTTCTGCAGGAACGGATACAAAATCAGTAACGGCAGACTGGATACCATGATGACACCATATTTAATCAGTTCTGTAACACGCATCTTGGCAGCATAGGATTCCACATCGATCATCATGCCTGAACTGACCTGATTCTGAACAAGAATATTTCGAAGCACCAATTGCAGCGGATATTTGGTTCCATCATTCAGGTAAATCAATGCGTCGAAGAATCCGTTCCAGAAGCCGACCACATGGTACAGCACCATAACCGCTAGAATCGATTTTGATAAAGGCAGTACGATGCTCCAGAAGAATCTAGTGTTGGAACATCCGTCAATTGAAGCCGCTTCCCACATCTCATCCGGGATGGAGGATTGAAAGAAGGTTCTTACAATGATGACGTTAAATACACCACCAGCTCCTGGAATAACCAATGCCCACATCGTATTCAGCATATGTAGATCCTTAATCAGCAAATAGGTTGGAATTAGCCCGCCACTAAAGAACATCGTGACCAACAAAAACCACATAATCACAGACTTTCCGGCCAGATCCTTACGGGCTAACGGATAAGCAGCGAATACCGTCACAGCTACGCCAATTAATGTTCCCACTGTTGCATAAAGTATTGAATTTGCGTATCCGATCCATATGGAGGAATCACTGAATATTCGCTCATAACCATCCAAAGTGAAGCCTTTTGGAAACAACCAGACCTCACCTGAGTAGATATAATTAGGGTCACTGAATGATGCTACCAGCACAAAATACAACGGGTATAATACAAGCAGCATAATGATGGTCAACAAAAAGTAGTTGATAATGTCAAACCATGCATCCCCACTGCTCTTTCGCTTCATTAATTTGTTCAAAATAAATTCCTCCTTACCACAGACTGGTTTCTGTCATTTTTTTAGCGATTCGGTTAACGGTGAAAATCAAGATAATATTGATCAGGGAATTGAACAGACCGACTGCCGTAGAAAAGCTATATTGGGCCTTCTGAATCCCCATTTCATACACATAGGTAGGAATGATATTGGAGGTAGCATAATTCAGATCACTCTGCATCAGAAACGCTTTTTCAAAACCGATGCTCATTATATTTCCAAGTGCGAGAATTAACAGAATGACGATCGTCGGCAAAATGCTAGGAATATCCACGTACCATACACGCTTCCATTTACTCGCTCCATCCATAATTGCAGCTTCATGAAGTTCGGGATTAACCCCGGCAAGAGCAGCTAAATAAATAATCGTGGCAAATCCTGTTTCTTGCCATATTCCCGACAATATATACAGAGGGCGGAACCAGCCTGAATCGGCCATAAATAGAATTGGGTCCCCTCCGAAGAAGGTGATCACGTGATTCACAATTCCGCTATTTGGAGACAAAAAAACATTCAGCATACCAACCAGCACAACGGTGGATATAAAGTGCGGAGCATAAATCACTGTCTGCACAAATTTCTTGTAGGTCTTACCCAGCATTTGATTTAGCATAATTGCGATAATAATTGGAGCCGGGAAGCCAAATAGCAACGAAAGGAAACTGAGTGAGAGCGTATTCGTGATAATGTTCCAGAAGTTATAGGAATCGAAAAAATCTCTGAAGTGCTGAAGCCCTACCCACTCACTTCCCCAGATCCCTTGACTTGGAGAGAAATCCTTAAATGCAATTTGCACCCCATACATCGGATAATACTTAAATACAAGGTAAAGGATAATGATCGGCAGTAAAAACAGATACAATTGATAGTCGCGTTTGAGCCTGCTCCATAATTTACGCTTTGGTTTGATCATGTAATGATCCGCCCTGCTAGTTGTTGAACTCACTCTTATTCTCCCTTTCGTGTAAAAGTAATCATTTTTGAAACGTTTCCAATTTTAGTTCTAGAAAAACTCCAGTTGGTAGGTCTATGCCAATAGTCAACTGGATGAGCCGATATTTCCTGTATATTCTAGAAGATCTGGGTATTTTGATTTTTTTGAAACGTTTCCAATTTAGAATGAAAAACATCAGATAGTAGATTACTTATGCAGGATGCGCTGACGTTTTTGATCCAAATAGGATTATGTAGTTTCACCTTGCTTGAATATAACAGGGATACGATACACTTGCTTATCTAAAGGTATGCCTTCGATCTTGTTATAGAGCAGTCTGATTGTCATGCGTGCCATCTCTTCCACCGGCTGCCTGATTGTTGATAAAATAGGGTGAAAATAAGGATTATCCTGAATACCATCATAACCGATGACCCTCACATCTTCTGGAATACGAATGCCCTGCTTGCGTGCTCTGTCTATATAGTTGGCTGCCAGCATATCGGTAATGGCAAAAACACCATCTACATCGCCATGCTTGTTGAGGAACTCATTAATATAGGCACTGTCATCCACAATTGGATCTGGTTTCTCGTAGATCACATAATCGATACCCAAAGCTTCCGCTTCATGAATGAATCCTTGTCTCCGGTTCATGGTTTCGCTAAAAACAGAAGTAACACTTCCCATAAAAGCTGGTTTCTTGGCTCCCGCTTTCACAAGCTCCCTTAAAGCAAGACGTCCTCCCTCATAATTATCGGAGGTCACACAGGTAATCTTCTTGTTAAAGTGTCTGTCGATGCTTACAATCGGAATGTCATTACTCACATTATTCTCGATATCGTTGTACGTTATGCCAACAATACCAGCCACTTTATTCTGCCGGAGCATTTCTAGATAATACAGCTCCTTTTCAGGTTTGCCGCCGCTGTTGCATAACATAAGCTTGAAGCCTTCCAGGTCCAATTCATCCTCGATGTAATAAGCCAATTCAGAAAAGAACGGATTCCAGATGCTCGGAAGCAGTAGTGCTACCATCTTAGATTTCTGCATCTTGAAATTCCGGGCCACTTCATTAGGGAAATAATTCAGTTCTTGTATGGCGTCCTCCACTTTTTTGCGTGTCTTGGGTTTTACAGCGCCAGAGTTGTTAATGACTCTGGACACGGTTCCTACAGCAACACCGGCTAAGCTAGCTACATCTTTAATGCTTGTCATTTAACACCCCCGAACTCTCTATAAAAATTATAATAGCATCAAGTTGGAAACGTTTCAATATCTTTTTTTGAAACGTTTCCAACTTGATATAGATATCAATGTTTATATTGCTCTTGACTAGTTCGAGTTCCCCCTCAGATAGGAGTTATATGTTTCTCTGTTTAGCTTCACAATATCTTCATGTGTAAATTCAGCTGAGAAATTTCCTAATACTTTATCCCGTAGGAACGGGGATTTCTCTTTGTTTGCCCTTTTCAAAGCTTCTGTTAACTCCTCTTTTGTTAGTTCTGTACAGTATGCAGGAGTTCCTGGCTGTTGTCTCCACGAATCACTTAAAGAACCACTATCTATTGCGTCGAAGCCTAGCTCGTTTACTACGTCCATAATGATTTGTTTTTGTGATAGATCATTACCAGCAACCGCCATGGCAATGCGATCACTAGTACCTTCGAGGGTTCCTTTATTCTCAAGAGTATAAGCTAATTGATTATTGAAAGCTTTGATAATAGGTCTACCTAATTGATTTGCAACCCACACACTTTCAACCTTCCCGGCCTCAATTTCTTCAACTTTATTGTCCCTAAAAGGATAATAATTTGAAGTGTCTACAACAATTACTTCCTCACCAGCTTTATCTACAATACTACGAATGCTTGGCATTGCATGAAAAGGGATAGATACGATCAGAACATCAATATTTTTAATTTCATCTTCTACACTCACAGGTGTTCCAGCAATCTCTTTTCCTTCTAAACGTTCAATTCCTCGAGCATCCGCAATTTTGACGTCATGTCTATTCATAAATAGTTTATTAGCTATCGTTGTTCCTATTGGTCCTGCACCTATAATTCCAAATCTCATTATTATTCCTCCAGATTGTGTTTTTAAAATATAGATCATATACTAAGCTCAATACTCTAATTTTTGAAGTAGGCAATAAAAATTGCTGTAGTACACTTTTTCGTACTATAGAGAACATAAAGGTGATATGATGGCTAGAATTTGTAAGGATGGCTATGAATTTGAAAAGGATTTTATTAAAGAAAATAGAGAAGTCTATGGAATTTCTTATACTCAAAGTATTCTATCGGGTCGTTGGAAATGTCTCATCCTTTGGTTTCTAAAATCAAAAGAATATCGTTACAATGAAATTAAAGCTTTTTTATGGGATATTTCACAAGGTTCACTTACAAAACAACTACGAGAGCTAGAAGCTGACGGTTTAATTGAACGTAATGTGTTTCCAGAGGTACCTCCACGCGTTGAATATTCATTAACATCAAAAGGGAAGGAATTTATTCCTATCCTTGATTTGATGGGGGATTTAGGGAAGAAATACGGAGAAAAAATAGAATAATAAGCCTATATAACTGCAGACCTTGTATCCATAAAATTTCTGATGTAACGTAAAAGAGTCGAATTCTTATAAGCAAAGAATTCGACTCTTTTACGTATATATTTTTCCCAACATGTCGGCATTCCAATCTGGTTTTCTAATACCTTAGTCAACTATCCTGCCAGTTAGTTCAACAAACGAGAAAAAGCTAAATCATAGAAAACACCTCACCACTAAGTTCACGTAAGCGGAATAGGCTATTCGTATTTTTGCAGCATTAGCATTTGATTGTATAATGAAATCCCAAATAATAATAAGCGCGATGGAATAAGCATTTATTAGCTGTATAAAAAACACTATTTTTCAAATAAATATTTTGAGTATAGCGCGTATAAATCCTAATCAAACTAATTCTCATTGAGAACAATTGCATCACATAGTCAACATAATTCACCTCACACAGGGATTTCTCTGTATTAAGGAATACGCAGTTTTATTTCATAACCAGTAATCTAGCCATCGCTTGTCGCATTTATAAAGCCACTTGGGTGTACTAAGTATTTTCAATATGTTAACTACCCTCTCTAATACGAAAAGGGCGATAACTTACTTATTCATATTCAAGCTTTTAATTCAAGGCTTATTTCAGATTTGACTTTATTCGATTTTTCAAATGACCTATAACAATCTGATTAGGTTCAGATGGATCATATTTTTGTTAAGGGCTTTATGAATTGAATCTATTTCTTTAGCAAAATTGTAAGCATTGGCCCCCCCCCAACTTCTCTTTAATGTTTTTTGATTAGAATTTTCGTAGCCTCATCTTTCTCATAGTAAATCCAGATATCATTTAAAATATTCTTCTGAACACCACTTTATCTTTATTTCTCTACTTTTTTCTTGGATTTTCAATAGCTGGTTTAAAACAAATATGCGTTGAACTATATCTTCAGCTATAAAAAACTGTCTCTTAAATAATTAAGTTGCTTCTGATATGGACCTTGATATATCTCATTATTTTCATATACATGAAACAGTTGAACATGGAGGTCATAAATTTCTTTGTATCTCATTGTAGCACTCCTCTAATAGCTAGAAAGTTATTAAACCTCTTGTTCTTATGTACTATATAAGTACTTTCCTAATATGATAATGAAAAAGCAACTTTCCCGTAGAAAAGTTGCTTTCAAAACATCAAGCTTCTACCGATATAAGTAAAATTACACTATTTTGAACTTATCGCTTCGCCTTATAAAACTCATGATACAGCTTCATGAGCGCTCGCTTCTCAATCCGCGACACATAACTCCGCGAAATCCCCAGCTCCTTCGCAATCTCCCGCTGCGTTCGTTCCTCACCACCTGTATCCAATCCAAACCGCCCCACGACAACTTCCTTTTCCCGATCATCCAAAATATCAAGATTACGATATATCTTGCTCTTCTCGATCTTCAAATCGACTTCTTTAATGACATCATCAGCCTCAGAGCCGAGGATATCGATAAGTGTAATTTCATTACCTTCTTTATCTGTCCCAATTGGATCGTGGAGAGATACGTCTTTACGCGTTTTCTTCAAGGATCTAAGGTGCATTAGGATTTCATTTTCAATACAACGAGCCGCAAATGTAGCCAGTTTCGTCCCTTTGTTCGGGCGGTAGCTCTCGATGGCTTTAATCAGGCCGATCGTGCCGATGGAGATTAAATCCTCCATGTCTTCTCCGGTGTTATCGAATTTCTTGAGGTTATGGACATGATACGATGTCATTTTAGAACGATACTTCTCAAATAATTTCAATTCCGTAAAGCAGTTTTAAAACAACGCACAACCTTATGCGCCTGTTTTATTTAACAGATTCCGATTTATATAACTGCGCGGTTGCTTGCTCCTGCAACGGTCACGAGGACCAGCGTAGCGAAACGGTGCACTTTGCGATGCACTGTTTGCTACCCTGTATGCAAAAAACGTATACCCGAAAAGAAGATGTCGTGCTAGTATCCAACTTCTAAAACTATACCCACAGCATTTGAAAAGGGCTCTTTACCTGCTATGATTCGCCCTAAGTTCCACGTACAAATAATGACAATGAACGTTTTATTCGTCAAGCGAAAACAAAATACCGGCGAACGAAGGGACGCCGCAGCTGAAACGAACAAATTCTCCGCTGTGGTGAGTTTTTCGTCCCATTGATGATGCTTTAAACTAACAGAATCTCATGCCAAGATTACAACTAGTTTCTTGTTATGCCTTTAACCAAGAACGTTGTCGGTTAACGAAACCACGAAACGCAGACGCATCGGATCGGACAGTGATGGTTCCCCAATTTATGCTGTTGATAAAAACGAAGGACCATTATTCTGATTTAGTGCTAGATTCCAAAGGATATAGGATTTCGCCCAATTTCTTGGTACAGCAATCATTTCACGCATCATTCCACTGAAACTCGGATTCCACGAAACATAACTACCTTCTGTGAACCAGATATCTTTTGCTTGAAATTGATTATGAAGCGTAAGCAAATTAGTTTCAATTCGTTTAAAACTTCTCAAAGAAATAGAGCCCTCAAGAAAACAGCAGTCATTCCACTCAGATATAGAAAATGACTGCTTATAAGTTACCATTTCATTTCAATTTATCACGTTCCAATTAATTAATTGTTACTGCAGCAATTTGTGGGCTCCATGATTGACCTGAAGTATTATTCCAACGGACTTTTACATAATTAACATTGGATAAGCCACTAAGAGTGTAAACATAACTCTGCCATGTTCCGCTACCACCAGTAATAGCAGGTGAAGCCTGACTCCAACTCGTTCCGTTACTCGAAGTATAAAAACTAAAATGGGATACCGCCTCAGAATTCCAGTAGTATCCATATAATTTAAACGAACTCATACTATTTTGATTCCAAACGATCTCCTCGTTGGTTGCTGAACTACGTATCACTCGAGTAGGCCAGCTTTCGAAATAATTTGAATTTTGTGAATCAAACGTAATATTCGCTGTATGAGAAGTGATTTGATTCCACAAAACTTTGTAAAACGGTGTAGTTCCCTGAGAGATGACTTTGGTACTGTTATAAAGGGATTGAATTGAGGAATTTGAGTTATATCCTGTGAGGTACTCTGTCCATTCCATAAAATAGGCCCATTTCGGCTGGGAACTGAGTATTGATGATGTGGGCAATTGTCCAACTTCCCCGAGGGCAATCGGTTTACTACCGGCCAGTGAAACCATCGTATTGTAATACGAACTATTAAAATCATTATCATAAATGTCCATGCTCAGAATATCTACGTAGTCACTTCCCGGGTAATAGCTTGCTGGAGCGCCATTGGACGGGCGGTCAACATTCCAGACCCATATCAAATTATTTAATCCATGTGTATTACTATAGCGATCATACATAATTTGGTATAGTTTTTTGGAATATGTTGTGTTACCTCCCCACCAGAACCAGTTTCCGTTCATTTCATGAAATGGCCGCCATAAAACTGGTACATCAGCATCACGTAGTTGCTTCAGATATGGAACTGCTTCGTCAATTCGAGTAATAAACTGGTTGTATAGAGTTGTACCAGGAGTAACGATCTGTGACCATTCATTATTAGTTAGAGGATGCCCTTTTACACTACCCTCAAAAGTATTGGGAGAGTTATCTTGAGGGCGTATCATATGCCAGGTTAACGTGACTAAGGAACCTGAAGCCCACTTGTTTTTTGCTTCATTTACAACTCCTTGGCGGTTGTTCATTGTATCCAGCCCTGATGAAGCAAACCCCAAATCGCTTCCCCATAAACCAGGATACTTACCCGTAATGTTCTTAACATTATTGAATGTTGAAGAAACGTCCCCCGGTTTATCATGCTGACCCGACAATGTGTAATTACCAGATAAACTGTATATATAGTTCAATACATCCTTGGCCTTTCTTGTGGCGTTTCCGTTTACAGGCGTGGCGGCTTCAACTACATTGTTAGGAAATAATGCTAAACCAGTCAGTGTAATTAAAACCGAGAAAAAACAAAGAATTAGCTTTTTCATTAGTATAACCTCCTAATAACAATTAAAAATCGAAAATAAGCCAGTGATAACGCTTACAATTTGATTGATTTTCTTCATCTTCCTCCTTCATTAAGTATTAAAAAAAAGCAGACTATATAAATTGATATTATATAATCTGCTCTCTTTATCAAAATGATTGTGACTATTGATTTAATATTCTTTGAATAAATACTGCCGCTTCTGCTCTTGATAAATGATTGGAAGGGGCAAAGCTTCCATCTGCATAACCTTTAATCAAGCCATTCTCCATAAGAGCATGTACGGAAGGTACCGCCCACACGGGTAAAATCTCTTCATCTTTAAAGAAATTTATTTTGCTGGTACTGGCCAAACTTAAGTTCATAGCACGGCTTGCTATAACTGCCATTTCCGCACGACTGATTGGAGTATCAGGATGGACGCTTCCTTTCCCGTCGCCTAGAACCCAACCTGCCTTATAAGCGGAAACCATCGCCTCAGCATACCAATCCGATGCCTTTACATCTATAAATTCATTTACATACGGTGTCGTAGAGAGTTTAAGGGAATGGGCGAGCATACTTATAAATTCAGCTCTTGTGACATCGTTATCAGGTGCAAAAGAAGTTTTACTCACCCCTTGGATGATCGATTTCGCCGCCAGAACCTGAATGGCACGTGCAGCCCAATGGTTAGTTGAAACATCACTGAAAACTTTGTTGTACTGAAGGACAGCATATTTACTTAGGTGAGCTAATGGACTGGTAATTTGTCCTGCAGCAAGGAGCTTTCCGCCTACATATTCCCAGGAATTTGCGGTTTCATTTTTATAATAAATTCCTATTAACTCTGCATCTGTCCCTTTCGGTTCATAATCTAAAGTAAGCTCAAGACCCTTGAAAGGACCGGTAAAGATATGCTGTTTACCATCCTTCTCAGTAACGCTTATTTGAATTTCATATTCATGGCCGACCTGCAACAGTCCTGCCGGTGCAGAACCCGCTGCAAGTGGTTCAGCCTTCACCTTCAATATTGCGTTGTTTAAGGAAGAAATCTCCGACTTCAGCTGCTGAAGAAGCGAAGCTGAAAGAAGCAATTGAACGCTTCCGATTTCTACATTCAAAGGGATGTTATCCAATTGTGAAATATCAACCGCGACCGATGTCTGATTGGCGGAAGCTTTGGCAACTGTCACTCCATTGTCTAGAGAAACTGTTGTCAGCAAGATCTCCTTCGCAGTACTTGAACTAGGCGTTGATTGTACAGGCAACGAACCATCATTCGCTGAAATTGTCTTCGCCGCTACCTCAAGATCGGTACTGCTTGCAAGTCCATGGGCATCCACAGCTCGTATCTTGTACAAGTATTCCGTTCCAGCGGATAGTCCGGTGACGTTATAAGTAGTAGAATCATCTATGATCTTAGCGATGAATTGATTATCCTGATATACTACATAAGTAACTCCCGGATTGTCATCTATCGCAGTCGGCCAGCTCAAAGATAAACTATTCTGAGTGAGATTCGTAACATTAATTACACTTCCTGCCACCCAATACGGCGGAATATTCTTCGCTGGACCCTGTTCACCAGCAAGTGTCTTTATGGAAGCAAGCAGGCTGACAGCACTCCATTTCCCATCCAGATTCCGCGCTTTAACTTCAAAGGAATACGCTGTGTTTTCTTGAAGGTCTTTTACCGTAAAGAATGTTGTGTCTGCCCCCAGTTCTGCCACAAGCCGGTCTCCCATATACACTCCGTAAGCGTCTATTCCTTTGTAATCCTCAGCCTTAGGCCAGTGAAGTGTAACTTCATTGCGGGTGAGTCCACTGGTTGCGAGGGCACTATCAGCCGGCCATTCAGGCAAGGCGCTTAGTAAATGCAGATTGTCTATATAAAGATTGCTGTCCGTTACTTTTGCTCCGTTAACCGCATTCACATACAGGGCAAAAGAAGCAACAGAAGCAGGTTTAAATGTCCCTCCCGATTTGGGAAGAAAGGAATCAAAAGGAATTTCAAGAGATTGTGGCTCTACAGAGTCTGAATTAAATCCTTGCAGATTATTCAGATGTGCCTCAAACGAATATCCTCCAGAGCTGATTTGAAGAATGATGTCTTGTCCAAGTCCATCCCCCTGAAAATCCAAACCTACGGCTCTGCTCTCACTCCAATCAGCATTGACCGTTTTGGATATGCCCGTATACCCGGAAGAAGCCAGATTATACTTGAAATTCATGGCATAGCCTTGATCGGTACCAAAGAAATCAGGAACTAGCTTGATATTATTGATATCTCCATTGCTGTTCCTTAGCCACTCTTCGCGGAGCAGGGCAGTGTCTCCATTGTAAGTTTCAAAGTCGTCAATAATTGAAGGTTTACGGCCCTCGACATCTGTTGCATTTTGTACGGTGACGACTGAGCTATCAACCAGCTCTCCCGTGTTAAGCTTAATTATAGCTTTTACAGTCACAAGACCGTCTGTTATCTTGGTGGTATCCCAATTCACAGAATAATAACCATCATTGTCAAGAATAGCCTGCAAAGGAGCAGAGTTATCCACAGTCAATGCTACATCCTCGACAATAGAATCATAATTCAGGACTTTTACCTTGAGCGTATACAGTCCTTTAACCTTTTCTCTCATTCCAGGTGCCATGAGATAAGCAGACGGAGCCTTGTTCTCAGCCTGGACTTTTAAATCGTATTGTCCCTTCACCCGGTCAGCGAACAGAACGCTATCTGTATTATAATACTCAACAAAATTATAGAGCATCTCGTGATTTCCGTACTGGGAATCACCTTTGAAGGGTACCCAGAAATGGCTTGGGGCTCCACCGTTTTTAGCTTGATTTCTCCAAGTCATCATATAAGCGATGTTTTGGGCCACGGGATCATCTGTCAGCGTCTGATGAAGCAAATTGTACCAGTCCGGCATTGTATTTCCCGTTAAGGCAAGTCCGTTGCTTCCATCCCATCTCGGCCCAGTTTCTGTTAGAGCTGATACCTTATCTCTGGCAGCTGCCAGTCCTGCGACGATTCGCGCATCCTTCAGTGTGGCCTCCATCCAACCGCTGTCGTATTGCGGATTGTCATTATACATATCAAACCCAAGAATATCGACGTAATCATCACCCGGGTAACGGCTCAAATAATCGGTATCGTCTGTGAAATGTCCATTAGGTGAATAGGCGTACAAAAAGTTATCTACACCTTTCACATCTCTTAAATACTCAACAGTGTATCTCCAAAGATGGATAAATTCGCTCTTCGTGCTGTTAGATGCTCCCCACCAGAACCATATGCCTGAATTTTCATGAAATGGCCGATAAATGATCGGAATCAGGTTTCCGTTATCATCGACAGACTTCCTCGCCAGTTCTGCTGTAGCATCCAGACGAGCAAGAAATTTGGCATTGTCCTTGCCGCCGGGTAAAATATTGGCAATAGTAGGTGTTAAATCGCTGTATGACCCTCCAGATGTGAAATTCGGCATGTGATCGCTTAAAGTAATAGTGCCATTATGCTCATAAGCAGCTTTAATTATGGATACAGTGCCAGCTATACCAGATCTCAAAACATCTCCCATATCCATACCAAACACCGCAGGGTAAGCATTCACATTATTGTACGTATCTGAGAGTATGCCTGCTTGATCAGAGACATGCTCTGTTGTATCATTCTGATGTCCGAACATCACGTAATATCCCGAAATATTTTTAAGATAGGCAAATAATGAGGCTGTTTCACCAGTAGCATGACTGTCTACCAGATTTACTGGAGATACATCGAATCCTGAAGTTTCAATAGCGGGTCTATTATTCATAGGTTCTACCGGCTCAGCCGGCTTTACAGTAGACTTGGCCAGGAGAAAATCATCAAAAAACGCGTCAGCATTAGTATCCGAAAGATAGATTACAACACCTGAGTTGCTTCCGCTCGAGAATGATATCGTGTATGGGGTCCAAGCCGCAGAAGTATTCGAAGTGCTTCCTTCAGCTAGTACGGATGACCAATCTGATTTCATTATTTTATAATACGTATTGCCGGGTCCTTTACCGTTGAAAGTCAATGTATAGTTAGTATTAGTGCTGGTAGGAACGCTCTGATAGAGACTGTCTGCCCAGCCCTGATTATTACTTGTAATTTTCAAACTATATTCTCCAGAATGGTAGACGGCATCAGTAACACTAAACTTATTATTAGTACCAAGTACGCTCCAGCCGGATAAATCACCGGTTTCAAAATCGCCATTAGCCGGAATTGTAGGATTCTTAGTCAGAGAAAAATCATCAAAGTAAGCGTTATCAACTGAATCCGATAAATAGATGATTACATTCGAATATGATTTGCTGTTAAAAGTCAGAGAATACAATGTCCACTGTTCGCTGACATTAACGGTAGTTCCTTCTTTTAATGACTCCGAAAATCCGGAATCCAGAACTTTATAAATAACATTTCCTTGTCCTTTACCATAGAATTGAAGAGTATACTCTGAATTAGGGACAACATCGACTGCTACGGATGAAAAGCTGTTCCAGTCTTGACTTGCACTTGTCAGCTTTAATGAATAACTTCCGCCATGTGCTTCTTCATTGCTAATACTGAATTTTCCACTTGATCCAGCGTTCCACCCTTCCAGCCCATCCTCAAACCCCGGATTACCAATCAAATTTGCAGCAGCCGCTTGCGCCTTTGGTACCTTAAGGTTAAGCCCAGCTATACCAAACAAAGTGGTAAATAAGAGAATGCAGGTTAGGGTTATAGATATGCCTTTCTTTATAGCCTTAATTTTCATTTTCGCTCTCCTTCTCATAATTTTTTTGCGTATTCCCCACAATTTATACCTATCCCTTCACCGCCGATTGGTAGCCCAGCAAATATATAGCTTTGCAGCAAAAGATAGAGAACCAAGCTAGGAATTATAATGGTAAGAATAATGGACGAAAAATAATTCCATTGCGCCTGATTACTGCTCGCAAAACACATGATAGAAGTAGACACCCTGACTAGCTTTTTTTCGGCATATACAAAAGAATGGAATGTATAGCTCGTTATAGCTTCACCGTAGCTGGACTCAGAAGCAGAAATATAATGTCGGTAGATTCGAACCAAGCTTGCTCCATCAATTATGGCGTTTTCATCAAGTTTCTCAGGAATATTTTTAATGAACTGAACTGCAGATATATAGTTATTTGTAAACCATCTGCTCCGATACCAGTGTTCCAAATAGGTTATTCCCGATAAGAGAAACAGCTATAACGAAGAAGGAATTCTCAAAGGCTTGGAGCAGATTTACTTTATCGATTACAACTCGAAAATTATCCCGGCAATGCAAAGGGACTTGAATCCTCCCCGTTTCTCTTAAATGCTTTAATCACAATCACATAAGGTGGAAATAGAACAATTAAGCTTGCCAATACGAGCAATATATATTTCAGCCATTTTGTTTTGCTAATTGCATCCCAATCCGTAAAGCTTAAATAAATCAATCTTACGGCAGGGTAGTTCTAATTACACCATCCTTAAGCTGACCTGATTTGAAAACGGGGCAAAACATCCGGCTCTTGGCAATCCGACGTTTTGCCCCACTTCAGCAGTTAATAATTATTGCAGTACCGCTTTTTTTGCTTTCGCCCACAACGCGTTGTATTTATCAAAAACGTCTTGAGGATTTTTGTTCAGAATAAATTCTTGAACAATGGCTTCTTTCGTAATTTGTGCCTTGTTGGTGATGGAAACCGCATTTACACTATCCGACATTCCTTCAATGTAAGTAGGGTTGTAGGACTCGAACTCTTTAATTTGAGCCAATCCAGGCTCTTTATCCTTCAAAATAGGAAATACGTTCTTGTCATCCCCAGATTCTTCAATCATCCATTTTACAAATGCTTTGGCTGTAGCGATATGAGCGCTATTTTTGTTCACACCGTAAGAATTGGAACCTGGTTGCAGCAATACATTATTGGTTGAAAGATCGTTATCGTAAGGGAATGGAAAGAATCCTACGTCATCCGAAGACATACCCGTGCCCGTAATAAGCTGGTCAATAATCCATTCACCTAAATAGTACATTCCAACCTTGCCATTCGCGATATCCTTTTTCGACTGTTCCCAGTTAGACGAGTTCACATCCGGTTCCAGGTAACCCTTCTCATACATGGTACGGATGATCGACATGGATTGGCCGAATGGTCCATCCATCGTATACGGAGTATCTGTATTCACACGATCATTATAAAAGTCCGCATTTCCAGAGATAGCAACAGGTGTCTCTTGAGCAAATGGATATAGAGGCCATTGATCTTTAAAGTTAGAAGCCAACGCAACGATTCCCTTATCCTTCAATTTCTCAGCAGCAGCATAAAATTCATCTAATGTTTTAGGCACTTCTGTAATACCCGCTGCGTTAAAGGTCTTTTTGCTATATACAATACCTACTGCATCTACAGAAGAAGGAATTCCATAAATTTTCCCTTCGAAAGATTTATGTTCTTTAAAACGAATTCGGTCATTAAAGCCAAGATCATCTAATGGTGCGTAAAAATTCGCTAACTCCGTATTTGAGATTGTAGGAATGTTCATAACGTCAGGGTATTCTCCAGACGAAAGACGAACCTTTGCAGTTTTGTCATAATCAGTTATCGCTTCAAACTCTACATGAGCATTTGGATACTTTTCATTAAATCGTTTAGCGTATTCGTCATATGTGTTGCCAATGAGGTCAGTGCGGTTGCTTAAGTAAGTAATCGTACCACTAATATCCTCCAGTGCATCAGATGGGGTAGTAGTACTTACAGCCTCACCATTAGTCTCAGAAGGCGCAGTAGTGTCGCCATTGTTATTATTATTGCCCCCACATCCTGTTAAACTGGCAGTCAGCATGGCTAGTAAAGCCACTGTTGTAATTGTTTTTTTCATTTTTATCCCCCTTTATGATATTTGATATCGCTTACAAATGAATATTAACATATGAATTTGATAAATTCAACTATTTTATTCTGTTTCATTAAACTTATAATAAAAAATGAAATTCATCCACAGAATTAATTAACAGATACACTCCCCTTTTCACTTATGTTAAATTAACATTGTAAAAAACACCCTATCTATAAAGAATAGGGCAATCCGCGTACCATTTCTAAGCTAATAGCACCTCGTATTCAATTTCATCCTTTTTTCCAAGTCTCAAGCTAATTAGGAACGTGAACACTTGCACGTACCTTCACTTCTGTGGCAAACAAAATTTGCTCGAACACGTTTTCCGGGTTTTTGATACGTTCAAGTTTTATGATAAATCATTAAATCCGAGAATTTGTTTTTAATCCTATTTATTAAAATATAAAACCGTCCTATGATTTCAGGACGGCTCATAATGTCTAGATTGTTTTCCAAATTTTACATCAGACAACTTTTCAACTTAAATATTCACTTCACACCTTCAATGTCTACATTATAATTCCAATGTCATCAAAATAAGTTTATTAAACTATATAATTACTTTTATATTTTTGTTATCATTTATATTGCTAACTATACTATAACTTTTAAATGGAGGTTATTTTGAAATGATTAAACATTTAACTAAGCTTCAACACACATTAACTTACCGTTCAATCATGAGCGTTACTGATTGGGGCGCCACGGTCACCAAATTAATAATCCGCTTAGGCCAGTCAGTTACAGCAGAGAATATTGATCAAGATACTTTTATCGTCTCCTCGGTTAGAACTAATGCATTAACCGGCGCCGTTCTAACAAACGAAGCATGCACAGTTACACATGCTCATGTTTCAGATGAAACCGGGAAACCACAATATTGTGATAGTTTCATTACACTTCATTTGGAAATTGATCCGTCTATAACTGCTAACTTCCCATTCATTTATGATCCCATCTCCAAACTAAACCACTGGGTGAATATTGAATTCACTATTTCACAACACAAAAATTTCGTTACAAAATCCGGAATAATTTCCGGGCTCACAATTAATCAAAGTATGGGTAACAGAATTGAAAATACAGAGAAATTTTCAATTTCTAGCTATACACATTCATCAGATAATATTACTCTGAAATATGCGAGTTACACTCCGGCTAAAGATAACCAACAAAAGCCTCTAATTATCTGGCTGCACGGTAAGGGTGAAGGAGGAACAGACGGCTTACTTCAAGTATCAGCAAACAAGTCATGTAATTTTGCCTCCCCTGAAACTCAATCTATTTTTAACGGTGTCTATGTTTTGGTACCACAGTGCCCAGATGGTTGGGGAATAATCGATAATGATAGTCCACTTAATGGAACTAGTATATATGAAGACTCTCTAATGGCACTGATAAAAAACTTCATCTCCATGAATACAGATATAGATATAAAAAGAATATATATAGGAGGTTATTCTCTCGGAGGATATATGACAATGCTGTTGGCTCGAGACTACAGTAATTACTTCGCAGCAGCATTCCCAACCTGTGAAGGACTTAAAGATTGTTACATAAAAGATTCCGATTTGCATAAATATAAAAATATCCCAATTTGGTTTACGTGTGGTGAAACAGATCCAATTTTCCCTCCTGCTCATTACAGTATAGCCACTTATAATCGCCTGGTGACTGCCGGCCATGATAATGTTCATCTCTCTAATTTTAGCAAAGTAATTGACACAACTGGTCAATACAAAAATACAGATGGGAGTGCCTATGATTTTGGAGGGCATTCATCATGGATCTACGTCTATAATAATCAGTGCAATGACATGATAGATGGAAATAAGATATCTCTCATAGAATGGCTTTCCAAGCAACGGCTTCAGTAAATAGCAAAATACCTTAATTCATGAGTCCGGAATTAAGGTTATTTTTCCTTCTTAAGTAAAAGTAAATTGAACGAGACAAACAATTCCACTTAGTCCTTTAGATGCTTTATTTACGAGAACACCCTATATTCCAATTAATTATTTTTTGCATGCCCGTTATTTAAACAACCAAAAGGAACCGTCTTTAACTGGACTTGATCCTTTTTTATATTCTAAATTTTCATAAGTGAACATTTTCTACTTTTCGCATTAAACGTTTTATTGTTCGTCCCACATTGATTAAGACCATTTCCGGCCCAAAGCCGGAGAAGTAATAAGCTGTATCGTCGCCCAAATCTGCATGAGCTTGAAAAACTGCTTGTAAAGTCCCGTTATATTGGAGATGTAGCTGCAGCCAGACCATTGGTCCACAAGCCCCATGGCGGACTGGGCGATCTGCGTATGGCTCAGCCGTGTAAAGTATGAGTTTACCTCCGAACGTAAAAGATGGGTAGCCCGGCTGCTAGAAGGCACAAACTGCCTTCTCTTTCGTCGAGATCCCCATCTTTATTTAAGCCAGCTTGAAAAACGAATTTGTTCGGTAATTGGGCAGACGTAGTTTTAAAAAGCTTCAGACTCCACCGTATCCGAATATGGCCCTTCCCCGCCGTTTGTACTTATTGCCTTCATGCGGTAATAGGCTTTAAGCGTCTTGACCCTCAGCGGATCCTTCCAGCCTCCGTCATAATAGGACGGTCTTTTCTCAATCAGGGTTGTCCATGGCCCTTCCGGGCCTTCTATTGATTTTTCCAGGGTATAAAATGCCCCGCCGGCTATCCCCCTGAAAGAAATCCTGCCTTCGGCCGCACTCAACAGGAGCGGTGCGTCTGTGATTTTCTCCTCTGGAATCGCCTCTCCTCTAGTCCGGTACGCATGGCCGCGCAGCGCTTGAATACGGTTCAGATGGTCCTGATTTAGGCCATTGCCCGGGTAGTGTACGGAAAATCCGTCATAATGCTGGACATATCCTCCGTGATCATCATGACTGAACAACGACCAGAAGCATGTCCCCGATACGTCTTCATTCTGCTCCGCTTCCTTCACAAAATCATGAAGTTCACCGTAGGACCAGCCGTATTCACCCGCAATATATACTTTGTCCGCTTCGCTCACCACTTTGACATCTACTAACAGCTCCTTGGCATCTGCTGGATAGTAATGCACATCCATAATATCCAGCTGTGCAATATCCAGCTTGTCTGTATCAACCTCAAACTGCTTTCCATGACTTACCAGGTGGTTCTGGTCAATGCCTTTGATATAGTTGCAGATGTCCTTCACCCAGGCGGCAGGTGCATGATTCAACTCATTCCCCAGCTCCCAGGCCATAATGGACGGATCATCCTTGTACTTCACACCGCTGATCGTGTTAGTCCGGTTCAGAACCTGTTCGATATACCATTTGAAATCCGCGATCACCTCAGCATCCGTGTAAAAATCGTTTTCATCTTCCAGGCCGCGCCAGCCGGTAAAGGTGGACTTACCGCCGTGATAATATCTCCAGTTGCAGACAAACGGGATAATTACCCGCAGGCCACGCTTAGCAATCTCGTTAAGCGCAAAATCAACCTTCTCAAAGGCCTCTTCGTTCAATTCCCGCAGCCGCGGCATCAGTGACTTCGGGTGACCTGCAGATACGGCGAGCGTGTGCGATCTGAGGACATTGGCCCCCATCATAACTGCTGTATCCAGGGCATTGATGACCCGGAACGGGGTGGGCCAGTCAATTCCGCCTACATTCTCGTCTAGACCCAGCCAATAAATATTCGGGCCGGCAAAGCGGTATGGCTCCTCTCCAACAAAAAGCCTGCTTCCCTTCCTTTTGACAAAATCCTGTTCTCCCATCGCGTCTCATTCCTTATCTCTAGATAGTTAAGCAGCTCTTACAGCCGTGAATATAACTGCGACAGATTAGCATTAAGGTCAATCCTCCGCAGTTTTTAAATATTTCTCTTCCTATATAGCGGTTTACTTCATTGCATTGGTACTTTATTCTTGATGACCGGGATGAAGCCTGCGAATTTGTTAAATCCGGAAGCTTCAAGCATCCATTTCACAAACGCTTCGGCTGTATCCAAGTGTTCGCTGTGCTTGTTGACCCAAAAGCCCAATATCATGCACTATTGTTCCATTAAACGTGCTGGAGTTGTCTTACGGAAGCGGGAAAAAGCCTACATGGTCAGAGATTGTTCCCCTAGAAGCTAGCTGTGAGATGGCCCCGTTCCCAATCATATACATTGCGAATATTCCGCTGGCTACATCTTTCTTGAACTGGACCGCTCCCAGTTTGCAGAGTTCATATCCGGTTCCATCTAGCCTTTTTCTTACATAGTTCGGATGATACTCATCTCCTGCCCATATTATTTAACAATTATTAATTTGTTGTAAATTTGTTTCGAATAAATGTTGATATATAAAAAAAACAGCCGGAACCCCTTATTCAGAAGTTCCGGCCATCGTACCAATGACCGCTAACCCAGATTGCGTCCAATCAGCGCCGAGCGCTGCTGCACAGAGGCATAAGAACGCATCGCGTCTTCCGGCGTATTTTTGACGTAATCCACCAGTCTGTCGACAGCGGTAGCCGCAACATGGCAACGGGTATCCGAAGAAGCGTAATAGAGGAACAGTTCCCCGCTCTCTGTAGCGATCATGCCGTTGCTGAAAACAACATTGGACACATCCCCAATACGTTCCTCCCCATCAGGAGCAAGCAGATGCCCGCCGGGGCGGTAGGTTTGAACCCATGGCTTGTCCAGATCCGTCATAAAGACATAGAGGACATAACGTAGTCCGGCAGCCGTGTTTCGCACGCCATGGGCGACATGCAGCCAGCCATCTGGAGTTTTGATCGGTGCTGGGCCCTGGCCATTCTTCACTTCCTTAATGGTGTGATAAGCCCGCTCGTCAATAATAATCTCGTCACCCACAACTGCCGGATTCATCGATTCTGACAATCCCCAGCCGATCCCCCCACCGGACCCGGTGTCAATGAATCCGTCCTGCGGACGGGTATAGAAGGCATATCTGTCGTCTACGAATTCAGGATGCAGCACAACATTGCGCTGCTGTGCCGACTTGGTCTGCAGATCAGGCAGTCGCTCCCAGGTCTTCAAATCTGTTGTGCGCACAATACCGCACTGTGCAACCGCACTCGATAGATCGCCTGCCGGAGCAGTGGGGTCTTTGCGTTCTGTGCAGAACAGCCCGTAAATATGTCCGTCTTCATGTTTAACCAGCCGCATATCATAGACATTGACATCTGGATCCTCCGTTTCCGGCAGCACAATCGGGTAATCCCAAAAGGTAAAACCGTCCACACCATTCTCGCTTTCAGCTATGGCAAAAAATGATTTCCGGTCCGCGCCCTCGACCCGGGCAACAAGATAGAACTTCCCGTTTAGCTGAATGGCACCCGGGTTAAACACGCAGTTTACACCCAGACGTTCCATGAAATACGGGTTAGTTTGCGGATCCAGATCATATCTCCATGACAGCGGAATATGGCGATTCGTCAGCACGGGATACTCATAACGTTCGTAAATGCCGTTCTCCGAGAAAAGTGGCTTATTTTTCCGCCCGATAACCTCTTCATAGCGCGCTTTTACCTGCTCATACCGTTCCTGAAAATTAGAATTCTTCACTATTCTTCTTCCCCTTCCAGTCGTTCCAATATTTCAAAGCATGCTCTTCCGTTGTGATACGGGCATTTCCATTCATTTACTTTCGGCTCGTGATAAGGCACACCAGCCTCATTCACTTTCCAAAACCATTCACCATGCTCCTGATCGAGCATAAAGTTCTCTATGAAATTCCAGCTTGCTTCCGCAGCAGCATAATACTTGGATTCGCCGGTAAGCTGCCAGGCATTAATAAAGCCTACAACGGCCTCCGCCTGCGGCCACCAGTCCTTGTCCCTGTCGATGATGCCTTCCGGAGCAGCCTCATTCCACAAACCTCCGTCCTGATCAATGCCTTCTGCCAGCACAACATCTGCCATTGTCAGTACAACAGGCCTGATTCTCTCTACAATTTCCGGGTCGCCCAGCACCTGAGCTGCCTCATACAGCAGCCAGCTTCCTTCAATATCATGACCACAAGAAACACGGTCCGACTTCAGCGTCCAATCCTCATCAAAAAACAGCTGAAAATGCCCGGTCACCGGATCGACTATCCGCTCCACGATCAGCAGGATCAGATTGCGCAGCCGCAGCCGGAGAATATCCGCCGGCCAGACACGGTAAGCATTGGTGTAAGCCTCAAGAATATGCAGATGGGTATTCATTGATTTCTTCTCGTTGAGATCATGGCTGCCGAGGCGCAAATCCTGCTCCAGCTGCCACTCCCGGGTGTACGCCTCATAATATCCGTTATAAATCGGGTCATAGCTACGCTCCACAAGATCGATAATATACTGAAGGCGCGGCAGTAGCTCCCGTTTCCCGGTTGCAAGCATATACTCAGACAAGGCGTACAGGACAAAGGCCTGTCCGTAAATCTGCTTTTTGTTATGCAACGGCCGCCCTGTACTGTCCAGCGTCCAATAATAACCGCCATGTTGCCGGTCCAAAAATTGCTCCTCAAGCACATCCAGCGCCCGTTCGGCCAAACGCAGCCACTCTCCATCTCCGTCATGCCTGTATGCCCTAGAGAAGGTCCATAACAGCCTCGCATTTAGCACAAGCCCCTTGGGTGCGCTTTCTATAACCCGGGAATGTCCGTCGAGCGCTCCGTAAAAACCCCCATGTTGTTCGTCCACTGTTTTACTGCTCCAGTAGGACAGAATACGCCTTAACTCCAGCCGGACTTGTCCCGATAAACGTTGATTATTCACCATTCTCCACCTGCTCTTCCTTCTTTATCCCTTAACAGCCCCATTGGTTACACCCGCAAAAATGTAGCGCTGCAGGAACAGATACAGCAGCACTGTCGGCACCATAATAATCAGAATCGTGGCACATATATAGCTCCACTGGGCCTGATTGTTGCTGGCAAACCGCATGATCGAAGTCGAGACCATTACCAACTTCTGCTTAGGCATATAAAGGAAAGGAATATACAACTCGTTATAAATATTAATCGTCTTCAGGATAACCAGCGTTACGGTTGCCGGACTGAGCAGCGGAAAAATAATCGAGCGATAGATACGAAACAGGCTCGCCCCGTCAATCATCGCACTCTCATCTAGCTCCTCCGGAATATTGCGGATAAACTGCAGGTAGATCGTGATCTGCAGCACGTCCGCTCCGACAAACAGCAAAATCGGTGCAAACAGCGTGTTAAACACACCTAGCGATTGAATCAGTGAGAAGATAACCACCTGTGTCGTAATCGTCGGAATAATGCTGGCAAATAGGAACAAACCGAGAATAAGTCCTTTTCCTTTAAAAGCAATACGGGCCAGCGCATAAGAAACCATCGTGCCAAACACGATATTCCCTACCAGAGAGACAGCAATGACCAGGAATGTGTTGCCGAACGCCTGCAGAATATTTGCCTTGTCGATCACAATTCGGAAATTTTCGAAGTTTAGAAAACTGGCCGGCAGAGCGAACGGGCTGGAGCTCTCATCCGGCCCCTTGAATGCGTTCAGCACAACAACATACGGCGGGAACAATACAATCAGGCTGGCGATGCCAAGCAGCACGTATTTGAGCCACTGCACAGGATCGTTTTTTTTATTTGTCATCATCTGCTATCCCCCTTACGTTTCAGCACGACATTCTGTACCAGCAGGATGACCACCGTCAGAATAAGCAGCACTATGCTCATGGCGGAAGCCAGGCCATAGTTATTGAAAGTAAAGGCCGTCTCCGTCGTTTTCAGCAGGAAGGTCTCACTGGAGCCGACAGGTCCACCTTTTGTGAGTACAAACGGCAGGTCGAAGACCGCTAGCGCCCCGCTCAGGGTAAGGAACATATTCAGCTGGATTACCTGGGTTAAGCTCGGAAGCGTCAGATACCACAGGGACTGAAAACGGTTCGCGCCATCGATGGTAGCGGCTTCATACATATCACCGGGGATCGACTGCAAGGCGCCCAGGTAAATGATCATCGTGTAACCCATATATCTCCAGAAGCTGACCGATGCGAGTGAGAAATTAACAAGAGAGGTATCTCCCAGCCAGCTGTGCTGAAGCGAAGACAAGCCAACCATTCCGAGCAGCGCATTCAGCGAGCCGTTGTTCGTATCGAATACGTACTGGAACATGAAGGCGACCGCGACACCGTTCATAATATAAGGAACAAACAGCAGAACACGGAACAGATTGCGTCCTTTGATTCGCGAATTCAGAATCACTGCAAACAGAATCGCAACGATATTTTGAAGCACCCCGCCAAGTACATAAGGGATCTGATGAATAAATACACCAAACAAATCCGGATTGGTAAATACCTCCTTATAGTTGTCGAGTCCCAAAAAATTTACCGTCTTACTGATTCCGTCCCAATCCGTGAAGCTGAGATACAGCAGTCTTACTGCTGGATAATAAGTAAAGAGCCCCAGCAGCCCCAGCGGTATAAAAAGAAATGTGAGTAATATAAGAATTCGTTGTCTGTTATAAGAGCTTCCCATCCGCCGCACCGTCCTTCTCGTTGTTCAATATCCAAAAGCGCATGTCCAATCCCCCTGGTTCATTTTAGATATCGCTTACAGTAAAAATTACTTTTCAACTATTTAAAAATTTATTCGAAAAATATTAATAAAATATAACCTCCTATACATTCTGATTTCGTCTGCTTTTTAAAACTTTATCATAATCATAATTTTTCTTCAACTATTTTATTTGTTTCATTAAACTAAACTATTATGTTTAATTAATTATCGAGTAGGAGGGAGCGGCAAGCCCCTTCCCTCTCAAACCAACCGTACATGTGGGTCTGCCTGCGGCGGTTCCAAAAGGTTAACAAACCTCCAAGTATTGTGAAAGTAAACTCTTCATCCCTTTCTCTTCCCAAAAAGAAGTAGGATCAGAAAACTGAATCCTAAGAACATCTGGTCCCAGGATCCTACGACCGTACTTTTCTCCCGGTTTACTTTCAGTTTTTGCTTTTCTTCTACAAGCCAGAAACAGGCAACTATTCAATTAGCCCTGAAAAACATCTCACGATTCAAGGAAAGAATTCATGAACTGACAAATCGAATGTCGTCCATATCCTTGGAAGAACGAATTCGCCGACTAAACCGATATGTGATGGACTGAATTAGCTATTTCCATCTGGCGTCAGCTAAGAAACACCTGCAAACGCAAGACCAAACGGACTCGGAGAAGGATGCGAATGTGCCTGCTTCACGAAGGCCAACTCTCGGCGAGACCAATGGGAGATGTCCCGGAACACAAATAACACCTTAATTTCCGCACCACTCTTGCCATAAAAATATCCCGATCAAAGAATTTCTCAAGATTGAGGTCTACGACCCATCTAATGCCCTTGATAAATCTTTGAGCTTGTTTCACTGCATCATGTGCACTTTTCCCCGGCGAAAGCCGTAGCTATGACACGAGAATTGGCTTCACAGACCGGATTCAAAACTTGTAGAAGAAACTGCTGGAGAAACGGTCTATAACAGGGAAGACCAGCAGCCAAAAGCCACCTCCGGGTTTGGGGATTTCCACCTGTTTGACTGGTGCAGGTCCATAAGCAACTGCTACCGGTTCCCAGTGTGTTCTCAAGTAAGCATGGATATTTGCTACCGTTCCATTACATTACCTACTCCAGGTACTCTCCGTTCTGCATCACTTGCTTGTACGCGAGTCGAAGGTTATCTCCTTTGAGCATACTCTCCAGCAAGATTTTCTCTGGCTTGCGAAAGGAAGGGGCGACTTGTGCCGCCGAAGAACTCGGCACTTCGGCATACCCGGCGGCTCCACAGGTTCTCTTAGCAGCAAGCTCTCTTGCGGGATATTTTGCTGTCCTTACTCTTCATAAGAACACGTCAGTTTTCTCTCTCCTTTCGGTTCAGCCCTTCCGTAAGCTTCCTTCAGATTCCTTCTCATTGCGGACACCCTTGTCCTTAGCTAACAGCAGGCGTTTGGCAGCCACCACTCGGGACTTTAACCCTAGAGATGACGCCCATGCTGGGCGTACCACAAAAAGAAGCATCTCTATTTTGGAAGAGATGCTTCTTTTCTTTTTCTATATAAAAAGCTATTCTCCGGCTAAATCGGTCCTATCAAGAATTTTAACTGTAGAACGTTCGATCAGCTTTGTTGCCAGCAAGATTTGTTCCGCCACAGTTCCAGGGTGCTTGATCCGTTCAAAAATAGTCTTAACTGCTCTTGAGCCCATTTGTTCTTTAGGCACCTGGATCGTTGTCAGCTTGGGGATCATAAATTCCGCTAGCGATAAATCGTCAAATCCAATGACAGAAAAATCCTCCGGACAACGGTATCCCCATTCCATCAGATATCGCAGCAACTCAATGGCCAGCATGTCATTGGCACAGAAGAAGCCGGTAACCTGTTGTTCCGTTATGGACAAACGCAGCTTGTCCATAAATTCTGAATTCGTGTAATTCCCCCTGCCACTTACGCCGACACCCCGCACCCAGGTTATACTGGCCTGGTCCCCACCGGCCGCATTATGATCGTTAACCGCCTCTTCGAATCCCCGGTCCCGCTCCTTAAAGCTCCACGCCGTCTCAATATCGCCGACAAAAGCAAGCCTATGGTGCCCGCATTCAATCAGCTTTTTGGTGGCACTATAGGCCCCAATGTAATTATTCGCGAGGATATGGTCATGCTCCGCACTTGGCACATTCGAGTCCACCAGCACAAACGGCAACTCTATTGCATCCAGTGCTTTCATGTACGACTCAGGAATATGCCCTAGCAGCAGCGCACCATCGGCCTTTGACTCACTTATACTAGAAGGTAGTCCCTCTTCCGGCTCAAGCGAAATATTAATTCCGGAGAGGATCATACTAAAATCGTAGGCAGAGAGCTCCTTGTCGATCCCGCGGATGATTTTCCCCCAGTATTCTATATCATCCAGATAAGCCTCAGGCATTAGCACAGCGATGTTTCCGGTCTTGGTGAATTGAGATGATTTGCGCAGCTTGTCAAAACGGTATCCCATATCCTGAGCCATTCTCCATATTTCCTCGCGGGTACTATTATTGACCGCAGGATCATTGGAGAGTGCTTTGGACACAAGAGCTTTAGACACTCCGACCTGCTCAGCAATCATCTGTAAGGTAACTTTCTTCAATTCTCATGCTCCTTACGAGTTATTTTCTTAAGCATACTGTGTCTTTAAACTTTTTTCAACACAAATACCCTTGAATGGCCGGTAGCAAAATGCATGTACCGGTTCATTTCAAGGGCGCTTATCGCCTAATCTTAAATCTGGATGGTATCTCGCTGAAGCAGTTTGCCCTCCTGATCATACTGGCGGATATGGTTTACCAGCTCCTCCAGGTTAACCCAGGAGATCCCTACTTTTTGGTCTGCAGCACCATAAGACATAATCAGTTCGCCGTTCAGTACCACTCCCCCGGTGGTAAAGAGACACGGCGTCGGATAATCGGAAGGCATTTCCCATTCTCTTTCCGCATACATAAGCCTGTCGGGACAGCGGTGTATCAGAACGGGATAGTCGTTGTCTTGCTCTTTAATAATCATAAAAGATTGCGTGTACCCGAATTCCACGTTTTTCTTCGCATGATAAGGAACCAGCCATTCTCTGCCTCCAACCTTAATAGGCGGCCAGCTTGCTCCCACACGGTTCTCCTCCCAATCAAAAACCGGAGATGCGAGCAACCGGTGCTCTGCCTTAGGCGAAGCAAAATCCGATATGGCTTCCGCCGCCGCTAAGTAAATAGACGGCTTCTTTATACGTTCTCCTTCCGGGAACGGCAAAACATTCATAGGCCTGTGAAGCATTAAATACTGATGTTTATCGCCAATCTTCATTTTTTCAGGAAACAAAAATACATCCCGATTATCACTGACATGACCTTCTGTAAGTGGACCGATATAATGAAAAGCCTCTTCATAGTTTCCGTTTTTTAGCTGTTCCAAGTCAAGCCTGTAAAGCACGGTTACGGTATCATTGGAACGTGCTGTTTTGACAAACGGGTCCTCATTGCTAGCCTGCAAGATCCACTCCGGCACATACTCAAACCGCGTTTCTACCGGCGGATCTTGGTCGCTTAGCCAGTAAGGCCCCGGCGGAAATGCCCGGCAGGCAACCGTTACATAAAGTTCTCCTTCTACCGGGAAAATACGCGGATCCTCAATGCAGCCGTTGGCATAATTCCTAACCCTATTCCCGTGAATATCTGTAATGTAAAGTTCTTCCTCCTCGTAGCCAAGATTTGGTGCCAGAGCGGGTCTTGAGAAATCCGCATCCCATGTTTTGCCCAAATCATCGCTTTTGGCATACCCTAAAAAAATGGGGTAAGGATCATGGCAACCCTCCCTTCTCTTCTGTGGCCACGGGCCTGTCGCACGGAAGAGCATATGAATCGTATCCGAATCCGGATCTTTTACGATCGCAGGATTCAAGACCATTTTGTCAGCCCATGAACAACCAGGTACTGGCTCTAGGGCAGGTTTATCCAAATAACGAAATTGTGGTTTCATAAGTTCCTCCTCCATAAACCTCGAATTCTTTATGAGCGTCACATACTATTCGTTCGTATATAACACCCACGAGCCAACTTTATCATACACACCTAATTCTTTCAATATTTTTTAATTGTTTAATGAAACTTTTTGGTCTTTTTAAAAGTATACAAATTCATCTTATTATTTCTCCAACTTTCTTTTAGACCTATTATTATTGCAATTTGTTTTCTTGTAGCGTAATTATGTTAATTTTATGCGCTTTATACACACGCCTGAGCTGTACATGCGAGACTCCAATCACAAAATTAATTATTTCAATATGTGAAAGTTTAATACATTTCATAACAAATAGTAGAATTTGTTACTTTTATTATCCATTTAAGTATAAAGGAGGTGGTCAATATGGTATTTGAGACTAACAGAGAGTTATTTTTTCTGTCGAAAAAGGATTTAGTAGCTATATTAAGTCTTGCCTTGCTCATAAAAGCAGTAAAATATTTAAAAGCTATGATCAGGAAAGGATTCGCTTCAGGTCTCTCAACGGTTTTAATGAAAAAGCTCTCACAAGAATTAATGGATTTACAACACTAACTTCAATTTCCGAAGAAGAAAACTCATTATTTGAAGTATTACGTTCCTTAAATTTATTAGAAAGAAGACTTATTTATAACACAAAGAAAGATCACACTCCTCTCAACATGAGAGTCATGCGATCTTCTCCTCGTTCTCTCCTTCGGAAAAAGGAGCGAACTGCAGGAGAGAACTCGATAATAAGTTCTCTCCAAGGCTGTTTTAAAAACCAAGGTTTTTCGGGAAAAACCCTTATACATCTAGGATACCGAGGATGGGGGTCGAACCCGTACGGTACTCACGTACCGCAGGATTTTAAGTTCTATGCGTCAACGTATCTTAACCTTTAACCTGTCTTATCGATGAATACTGCTTGGCCTATTTCTTTGATGGAAAACACAATCAGCAACTCTGATCGTGCTAGAATAAACTAATCTCAAGAGCGGCTTCAATAGATAGTTGTCTTTGCACTTGCCTATATATATGTCTACCTTCTCTTTATTTATCTTTAATAATATGATTTTGACGACTATTTAAATCTCCTATGAAGATTTGATTAGGGTCAGAAGGGTCATATTTTTGGTTAACAGCTTTATTAATTAAATCAATCTCCCTGGCAAAATCGTAAAGGTCTATAGTATTTGATCAATATCTGTTTAGCCTTAGCTTCCTCATACCCGAGAAGATTAAGTTCACGAATGACTTCTTTAATATAGGGTCTATCCATCATATGTCTGATTTTCGAATTGTCCATGCAAGTTACACTCCGTTTCTTTTCCTAAATCTATTCATTGGTCTTTAATTTAGCTTAATATTAAGTCTCACTTAAAATATTCTTCTGAACACCACTTTATCATTAGTTCTCTACTTTTCTAATGATTTTTTATTAACTGGTTTAAAACAAATATGCGTTGAACTATATCTTCAGCTATAAAAAACTGTCTCTTAAATAATTAAGTTGCTTCTGATATGGACCTTGGTATTTCTCATTATTTTCATATACATGAAACAGTTGAACATGGAGGTCATAAATTTCTTTGTATCTCATTGTAGCACTCCTCTAATAGCTAGAAAGTTATTAAACCTCTTGTTCTTATGTACTATATAAGTACTTTCCTAATATGATAATGAAAAAGCAACTTTCCCGTAGAAAAGTTGCTTTCAAAACATCAAGCTTCTACCGATATAAGTAAAATTACACTATTTTGAACTTATCGCTTCGCCTTATAAAACTCATGATACAGCTTCATGAGCGCTCGCTTCTCAATCCGCGACACATAACTCCGCGAAATCCCCAGCTCCTTCGCAATCTCCCGCTGCGTTCGTTCCTCACCACCTGTATCCAATCCAAACCGCCCCACGACAACTTCCTTTTCCCGATCATCCAAAATATCAAGATTACGATATATCTTGCTCTTCTCGATCTTCAAATCGACTTCTTTAATGACATCATCAGCCTCAGAGCCGAGGATATCGATAAGTGTAATTTCATTACCTTCTTTATCTGTCCCAATTGGATCGTGGAGAGATACGTCTTTACGCGTTTTCTTCAAGGATCTAAGGTGCATTAGGATTTCATTTTCAATACAACGAGCCGCAAATGTAGCCAGTTTCGTCCCTTTGTTCGGGCGGTAGCTCTCGATGGCTTTAATCAGGCCGATCGTGCCGATGGAGATTAAATCCTCCATGTCTTCTCCGGTGTTATCGAATTTCTTGAGGTTATGGACACGATATGATGTCAAGTTTATTAGGTAACTCGAGTGTTCGATCGTACAAAACAGTATTCACCACCCTAATTTCCCTCCGAAGCTCCTACCAGTAGTTTTAGGCAACATTCTTCGCTTTCCGAAAAATAAATCCAAATCTATCGTCGCGGCGAGTAAACGATTCCTAATCTTCTGAAAAGGTGCCTGCAATTCAAGCATTTTTTCTTCAAAGCAGCCTCCTAAAGCTGAATTTTCAGCAGCAATATGATACTCCATACCTTGTCCGTATGACCTGAGGGATAGTAAAAAGCGACCACAAGTAAATAAATCTTTGAACAGAACAGCTAGTAAAAAAGAAGCGGCAAATTTCCGCCGCTTCTTTAAATTAATAGAATCTATCGGTTTATCAGATTCAGCATCCGATCAATTGCTTGTGCAATCTCTGCACGGGTGCTTGGGTTCAGAGGAGAAAACTGACCGTCTGTATTTCCTACAAACAATCCAGATGAAGTTGCGAGACGTACCGCCAGCCGAGCCCATTCAGCAATATCTGAAGCATCAGAATACTCAGCAGTAATATTGCCTGCAGCCTGTCCTCCGGCATATTGATACGCCCGTAAAAGCAAGACCGCCAATTCCTGGCGTGTGACAGGTGCATCAGGTGAGAATTTCTCCGCTGTCCGACCATGAATTAGTCCGTTGCTGTAAGCGGCTGATAACTCCGCCGCGTACCACGAGGAGTCAGGCACGTCTGCAAATACAGCCTTGTCTCCGCTAGTCTGAAGACCCAGCGCACGCACCAGCATAACTGTAACTTCCGCCCGTGTAATGCTTACGGATGGAGAATAATGATTCGCTGTCCTGCCAGTAACGACGTGTTTGGCCACCAGTGAAGATATTGCTTCGTAAGCCCAATGGGTACTAGGTACATCGGAGAATGTCTTCAACCTCTCATAAACAGCGAACTCACCTTGATTGTTCAGTTGGGCCTGCAGGGTGCCGGCAGAAGAATCAAATACTCCCCCTGCGTAACGGTATAGCCCATCTCCCTGTTCTTTGATGTAGAGCCCCAACAACTTCCCCTTAAGCTTAGCATTCGTTACCTCTAGTTTCACAGTTGCTTGCAGACTTAATCCCGGCGTCGCTAAGCTTTTTCCGTTTTTATCTTTGATTCCTAACACGAGTGTGTACACCTTGCTTTTCAGAGTATACTCTTGAGAAGGGCTCAAAACACCGTTAGACGGAGCCCCCGCATTGCCTATTCTCAGCTCAAGATAAGCCCCCTTACCGCTAGAATCTGCCGCGGCAATCTCCTTCAGCTTGTCTGCCTTCCAAACCATTGAGAGTCCATCTGTTTGGATGACCAAATTGCGTGAGCCAATTAATTCTCCAGCATTTAGCGGTAGTAGTATGGATTTGACCTGCTCATTCAACACAATATTAACAGTTTCTCCTTGAGCGGATTTCAGCTCCTGCTCGGTGATCATCCGTGTTTCACCCATCTGCACCGCAGTCGCTACCGGCGCTACATCTGCAGAAGTTCCTGGCTTTGCCGGATTTGTTGGCGTTGGTGAAGGTTCGTTCCCTGTATCTGTGAACAGCTTCTGAGCCTCTGACTGCCGCGGTTGATAATCCACCACAAGCATCGTCCAGTATTCGACGCTTGGAACATTCAACACAATCTGATCTCCATCCCAAGTGTAATCCAATTCCTGCATCGTTCCCCCGTTTTGATCAGGGGTTGCCGCAAAAACCTTGAGTCCAGAAGCATCTTGAGCAGATAGTCGAACCGGAAAAGTCACTTGCAAATTGTGCTGCACATCCGGCTCATTGGCTGAGTTTCTCCAGTTAGAGTCATTGTTCAGCAGGTTCACCAGATGGACTACATCATAGGATTGATAACGCTCGTTCTTATTGTCAGATCGAACGGTGTACCATAGCGTATTTTCTGAACCGTCTCGGCTCAGCTCGACCTGCTGTCCCGCGGCATCTTTGACAGCAATCTCTCTATCATTGACTGCCTGGCTGTCATACAAGAGATTTTCATATGCGGCAAAGAATTTGTAATAATCCTTCATTATTGTCTTGGTGCTCTGATTCATCTTTTTACTACGGTTCGGATAATACTCGTTGGCAAGCATATTGGGCCCTTCAGCGATATGATCGGCCGTCCCGAGTTCAATATGAGTTGCCCCCATAACTGAGAGCGCAGCGTCCATTAACCGAACGGACGGCTCGTTGAAATAGCCTGTAGTCACACCTCGGAGCCGGATCATGCCTGGAGTGTCATCCTCTTCCATTTTCAGCGTGATCTTGTGGTTGCCTTCTTCCATATACGGTACAATCACATAGGCCTCTTCAGAATAATCGTCCAGACTGCCTGTGCCGTTAAATGCAACATCAAGATCATTGCCATTGCTGTCCTTCGCCCGTACTCCATCAATATAAAGGGAACGGTTTGTATACTCTCCGGCATTGGAGTACGTAAAGATCAGGCTTTGTTCTCCCGATTGAGGAATGGATACCGGATAAGTAACCTGCTGCCCTACCTCGTTGAAGTTGAGTACCGTATCCTTATAAAGGAAGAAGGCCGAATCATTTTTCTCCTGAGTGGATTCCGCTTCGTACATTCTGGTTATTGCTTCCTGCCCATCACCGGTTACTTTCAGTTTGTCCACTTTGATACCGCTGTCTGTCCCTTCCGTCATTTGAATCACAATCTGATTCCACCCTTGAACCAGGGAAATTCCGGTTTGGACTGTTTCCCCCCATTGGCTGCCTGACGTTGGTGCAAAAGATGCCAAAGTTCCTGCAGGATCGCCTGAATACACGCTGCGGCTGACTGTTGCTGCTCCATTATTTTGATAGACCCAACCGAGTGTATACAGTCCAGCTTCAACCGTATTTACATTGAATACAATCCGGTCATTCTCATTGTTGAACTCCGAGACATAACCGACAACCGCAACTACACCATTCTTCATTTCTGCGTCGCCTGTACTGTATTCATAATCACCGGCGACAATCCCGCCAACATTAATATACTTTCCGGAGGATTCCATCTTCAGTGTAATCTTGTGCTTCCCGGGCGGAATGTTTACGAACAACTCTTTTGCTTGCATAGGACCATCCCATTCTCCCGGCGTCTTAGCAAAAGTTATATTCTGGGCATCCGGAGCAGGCTCTCCATCAACAAGCACCGACATAACCGGACTGTTGCCTCCATGGTACATAACCGTCAACGTGTTCAGCTGCTGTTCGGCATACACCGAGTATGTTACCGTCTGGCCGCTTTGGCCGAAATTGTCAGTTTTGCTCTCCGTGAAAGTAACGCTGTTGGTCTGCGGCAGTTCAGCTTCAGCTGCTTCATATCGCTGTCCATTAAGGGTCATATAGCGTAACTTAATACCCAAGTCATCTTTGGGAGCCTTCAGTGTAATCGTGTTGACGCCTGCATTCAGATAGACGCTTGCCATATTCTCCTTGCGGGCAAACTTTGTCCAGTCTCCCTGTCCAAGGAAAGAAACTTCGCCTTGGGATAAATTGTTGACCATGAGTGTACGGCTGACTTCCTGCCAATCGGAAGCGTAACTAAATCCGAGCGGGTAGTTACCCTCAGTAGGAACCTGTACATGGAATGTCACATAATCATTTTTGGTATCAAAATAGTAAACATGGCTGTACTGGTCCACCTTTACGGTATCGAGTTTTGCATCCACTGCATCGTAAGATTGCTTAATGTCTTGTCCTTGTACCTCGAGACTATGCAGATTAAGCCACAAACTGTTCGTATTCAGTGTAAGCTTAACCGTATTGTTACCTTCCTTCAGCGTTGCCGTCACTTCGGCTGTCGCCGAAGGATTCCCCCAACCGGTGTTAGCACTGAATGGAATTGCAGCAGCCGCAATTTCATTGTTAACAGTAAGCTTTCCTTCAGGGTAACCTGAGTCGTTACCCTGTCCATAATGGAGAAGAAGCTTATACATACCGGTGGCAGGCGCATTAACCGTAAATGTAACCGCATCCGTATCCTTGCGACCGAAATTCCCTACCCAGCTGTCCTGAACTTTGGAGATCCGGGATTGATAATTTACAGCAGCAGGAACATCCTCGGCTTCCGTTCCACGTGTTTTCACACCTGTAGCCTCTTTCATATTCATATAACCCGCAATTACCATTGCCTTGCCGCCGTTTTTCGCCCGTGTATCCTCCACTACCTTCTGAAGATCACTGTACTGATTACGGTCATGCCATATTTCGCTGTAATCAAAGTCTGTCTTTGTATCCGGATCTGGCACAGCACTGTAATCTAAATTCCCTCCCACCATGTTGAATGTGACATCACTTTTTGCCGGATTATTTTCTACCAGTGATTTTTTAACCGAGTTTATCAGCTTGTCATAATCCAGGGAATAATAGCGTTTATTTCCATTGTAATCATAGAGATGACTATTATCATTGGCTCCCCATTGGTCCAGATGGATGCCGTCAAATCCAAAGACATTTACAGCACGGTCAAACTGTTTGGTAATATAATTCTGCCACTCTACATTCCCAGGATCCTGAAGATAGAGGGCTGTTTCTTTACCGTTGAAATCGAAGTGATAACCGTTTTGGCTCTGCTGCGGATTGGTTTTATCAATATTTTCACTGCCATAAAGCCCCCACTCCGGACTAACGCCATAGTCTTCATAATTTTCCCGAGCCGCATAGTTCATCTCATAAGCCATTGCCGCTGAGCCGTATTTCTGGGCAGCCTCTACCTGCTGTTTAATCGTAAGCGGATACAATTCCCGGTTTAACAGATCCAGATAATGAGTATCAGCGTTGATCTCCTCATCGACAAAATTTCCTTCACTGTCCTTTAGCGGTTTACCATCTGCATCAGTTTTGGAGTAAACGGACACATCGTGTCTCCACATCCAGTCATAAAATTGATAACCATTAAGATAATAATCTTGTGACAACTGTTTTAGTTTGGCATCACTCTGCGCTGCAGTCTCACTGCTGAATTCACTTGTGTACCCGTATCTCGGGTATCTCTTCCAGTCACTTGAAACATCTATAGCCGCCGTAACATAATCATGATCAGCTGCTCCGCTTACCCACGCTTTTACCAGATAACCGGTAAAATCATCATCAGGGGTCTTCCATTTAATCGACAAGTCACCTTGTCCTTTCAAGACGGTAATCGGTTTACTCCCTTTGGCGATCAGCGTATTCAGGTTGTAGATCTCAACGTTCAGCTTTCCCTGCCACTGTTCGTCATCCTTCAATTTGAGGATAAGTTCGGCCTCTTCACCTGGGGAATAACGAGCTTTACTGACCCCAAGGTATGTAATCGCTTTCAAAATTGACTGATTGCTTAATGTGCTCCCACTCTCATTGTCTGCATGCACCGTTGATGGTCCCAGCGGACCCGCAGACAGAGGGAGTGCTAACTGCGCCGAAAGGATAAGTGTGAGTAATGCAATGTAAGGCTTCTTCTTGTTCACCATTATATTTCCTCCATCTTGTGATTTATTTAGAGTAGGACACATTGCCCAGTCCTACTTCTATATTGTTTATGAAGCAAGTGTCTTTCCGTCAGCAATTAGATCAACCGTAGTATAAAAAACTATATTTTGACGAGATTTATATTTAGAAAACAACTTTATGTCACATCGTCTGAATGTCTCTGAAATGAATGTAAACGTTTACCCAATAAATAATATAAAAATCAAATTATTGTACGCACTGTTTCCCGCTCAACAATATAATGATTCATGAGAGTGCTGTTTGGTAATTCCAGAGGTTTCTCTATCAGAGATAATAACTTTTCCACCGCCAATCGCCCCATTTGATCCAACGATTGATGTACTGTCGTTAAGGGAGGAGATATAATTTTTGATAACATCAAATCATCGTAGCCAATCATAGAAAGATCCTCTGGTATTTTCAACCCTTTCTCAAAGGCCTTTCCCATGGCTCCAATTGCCATTTCATCACTAGCTGCAAATACTGCAGTAAACGGCGGGGCTTCACTCAATAGTTTTTCCATAGCCACACGGCCACTTTCCATATGAAAATCTCCGTAAGCTATTCTGGCCTCGTTAAATATAAATCCTTGTTCCTCGAGCGCTTGCCGGTAACCTTCCACACGAGGAATTCCCGCTATCATATCAGATGGCGTTCCAGCAATCATAGCAATATTATAGTGCCCTTTATTGATTAAATAGGAAGTAGCTTGATAGGCAGCAAGTTTATCATCTACTTTTACAAAAGGGATGGTGTACTTTGAAGAATATGCATTGACGAGCACTAAGGGAGTTTTCTTCTGTCGTAATTGAAGATAATATTCATCCTTCAAAACTTCGCTTGTAAATATTACTCCGTCCACTTGTTTTTCCTGGAGCATCTCCAGACAGTTTTTTGTTCTTTTGCCATCCTCACCAGTATTGCAAACAATGACCATATAATCCTTATCATAGGCAGCCTTTTCAATCCCATGAAGAATACCACAAAAAAAATCACTTGCTACGCTGGGGAAAAGCACTCCTAAAGTTCTTGTTTGTTTATTAATGAGTCCTCTAGCTATTCCGTTAGGATAATAACCCAGTTCTTCCAGAGCCTGAAGTACATTGAGCTTAGTATTATGAGAGTAACCTTCTAGATTATGAATAACCCTTGATACTGTACATACTGAAACATTGGCTGCCTTAGCCACATCTTTAATTGTTGGAGTAATGACACTTTCCTCCTTCTTGCGAATGCATTTAACTATAAAATAAACGTTTGCATCCTCTGAGCCCTTAATCTCAATAACAAACGACTCGCCCTCCTTATCAAGGGAGAGCAAAGTCTTGACACAAAATAATCATGATATGGTGACCATTGTTCACGCTTTAAGGAATAAGTTCCAACGGGGCTACACGTCCGTAAGAAACTTTAGGAAGTTCATCTTTTGCCGCCCAACGAATGCTGTTACTAATGACTTGAAGTACCTCAGGCTGGTGGTATACCGGGAAAGTCTCATGCCCTGGTCTGAAGTAAAAGATATTGCCTTGTCCTCGCTTGTAGCAGCATCCGCTACGGAACACCTCTCCGCCTTCGAACCAGGAAATAAAAATAAGCTCATCCGGCGCCGGAATCTCAAAACGTTCACCATACATTTCTTCCTTGTTAATTTCAATATACTCTCCAAGGCCCTTGGCAATCGGGTGTCCCGGCTCAATGACCCAGATTCGCTCCTTCTCACCTTCATCACGCCATTTCAGAGCACCAGTATTGGTACCCATTAAAGATTGAAATATTTTGGAGTTATGTCCAGAGTGGAGAACGATTAATCCCATGCCATTTAGCACCTTTTGACGTACCTTTTCCACAATTTCGTCACTAACCTCATCATGGGCTAAATGCCCCCACCATAACAATACATCTGTTTGTTCTAGCACCTCATCAGTTAATCCGTGTTCGGGATCATCCAGAACCGCTGTTTTTGCTTCCATATCTTCTTGTGTGTTCAAATAGTTGGCAAGTGCCATATGAATACCATCTGGATATATAGCTTTAACTTCTTCGTTGTGTCTTTCATGGCGGTACTCGTTCCATACTGTAATTTTGATTTTAGACATGATATGCCCTCCCCGTTATATTGAAATCCACCGTTGTTCAGTTAATGAGACAATAATTGAATCAATGGCATGTTGGTTTATATATCCGTCTTCCATATTGGCGTCGCATCCGTCGCCCTGTCCATTAACCAGATTAATAAAAGATGTCATTTGATCCACATGAAATTCTTCAGGAATATCTACTTTTATGAAGACCTCGCCGCCATCCTCAGAAGACTTAACATATAGTACATCCTCTTCTTCCAGGTTATAAAGAATCGCTCCCCGATCGCCGAAAATTTCCACTTGCTGAAAGTTTCCCCGCCCGAATGCGAATCTCGAAATGGCCATCGTGGACGAGGCTCCCCCTTCAAGCCGAGCCAGCACATGACAGAAATCATCAACATCCACCTCGCCCATGCCATCGCCTTCAAGTAGGGTGCGATCCTTGATAATCGTATCGGCATCTGCCATCACCCGTTCTACATTGCCCACAAGAAAACGTTGAAGGTCGAGCAAATGCGAACCTAAATCTCCAAGCGCGCCTGAACCGGACAGCTTCTTTCTGAATCTCCAGACTAGCGGAAGCCGCTCGTTAAGCCCCCAGCCTTGTAAATACTGACCGTAGACATGCTTGATCTCTCCTATTTTGCCCTGATTGATTAACCATTTCGCATATCTTACTGCCGATTTGTACCGATAACTGAAACAAATCATATGCGGTAGATGAGCCTCAGCCAGCAGATCACGCAACGCGGCAGCTTCCTGTACATCGAGAGTCACCGGCTTCTCTAGGGCAAACGGCTTACGATGCTTGATTGCCTCACAGGCTATTTCAAAATGGTTATAATTCGGCGTAGCGATCGTCACTGCTTCAAGTTCTGGGTCCGATAACATTTCTTTGTAATTCAAATATCTTCGTGCTTCCGGGATATTAAATTGTTCTCCCCTTCTCGCTAGTACCTCTTCCTTGCAATCACAAATCGCCCATAGGATCGCCTCTTCATTCGCCAACAGACCGGAAATATGCATGTCTGCTATTCCACCTAAACCAATTACACCAATTCTCAGCTTTGCCAATTTCACCACCCTATCCTTTCTCAAAAAAAATCTTCCACCTCTGTTTCATGCTATTAACGAAATTCTTCTATATATAGAAGAATTTAATTATGAAGGCAGCAATACCAATAACCTAAACCGGGCAAGTTAACCTACGCGAGTTTGACAGCAAATGCCTCATAAGGCTGTAATTGTAGTTGCTTAAATTCCATGTTATCTCTAGAATAATTGCAAATAATCATTTCTTTGACCGGCCCCAGCTCTGGTAATTCCAGCTTCGTTATTTCTCCACTAAAATTGGCCGCTATTAACCAAGTCTGTTCTTCATACCTGCGGAGATACATAAATACTTGATCCGGCACGCCCGCCACTAGTTCAAAGTCACCCCATACAACGATTGGGTTATTCTTCCTTAGTTCAATCAATTTACGGTAGCAGTGAAAAACTGAATCTGGATTCTTCAGATTTGCTTCCATATTAATTTCCGTATAATTTGGATTCACATGTAACCATGGCTCTCCTGTTGTAAATCCTCCGTTAGGACTACAATCCCACTGAATCGGGGTTCGGCCATTATCTCTTCCCTTCACATTAATGGAATTAATAATATCTTCTTTACTGTAGCCTTGGGCAATCCGTTCATGGTACATATTAATGGTCTCAATATCTTGCGCTTCGCTGATATCCTGAATCGGATAATTGGTCATCCCGAGCTCTTCACCTTGATAAATGTAAGGTGTACCCTTCATCAAATGTAGAAGAATCGCGAACATCTTTGCGCTCTCTACTCGATATTGCTTGTCGTCTCCCCAACGGGACACAATTCTCGGCAAATCATGATTGTTCCAGAACAGACTGTTCCAGCCCTCGTTTCCCAATTCAGTTTGCCATTTCGCCAGTACCCGTTTTAATTCGCTTACAGCCAAGGGCTTTAGATCCCACTTTTCTCCCCAATCCTGCTGATCCAGACCAATATGTTCAAATTGGAATACCATCGACAGCTCGTTACGGTCCGGATTGGAGTATAGCTTCGCCACCTCTGGAGTCGCTCCCCAAGTCTCTCCTACAGTCAGAACATCATGCTTTCCGAATGTCTCCCGGTTCATTTCTTGTAAATATTCATGAAGCTTCGGACCATTTCCTGTAATTTCCTGATCCGGTATTTTCCCGACCAGATCAATCACATCCATGCGGAATCCGCCAACGCCTTTATCCAGCCAGAAATTCATCATGTCCCATACCTCTTGCCGGACTTTACTGTTCTCCCAGTTCAAATCAGGCTGTCTGCGGCTGAACAAGTGCAAATAATATTGACCGCTCGCTTCGTCGAATTCCCAAGCTGATCCGCTAAATGTCGAACGCAGGGAATTGGGAACGCCGCCATCTACAGGATCCCGCCAGATATAATAATCTCTATATGGATTGTCCTTTCCCTTACTTGCTTCAACGAACCAGGGATGCTCATCGGAGGTGTGATTAACAACCAAATCCATAATAATTCGAATGTTATGTAGCTTGGCTCTTTCGATTAAATCATCCATATCCTCCATGGTTCCGAATTCGGTCATAATATCCTGGTAGTCGCTGATATCATAGCCGTTATCGTCATTGGGTGATTTGTATACAGGACTAAGCCATATTGCAGTTATGCCGAGTTGCTTGAGATAGTCAAGTCTGTTGATAATTCCCCTGAGATCGCCGATTCCATCCCCGTTCGTGTCTTGAAAACTTCTAGGATAAATCTGATATATAACAGCTGTCTGCCACCATCTTGTATTATTCATATCACGCACTCCTATTCGCTTAATTTCACTACAACCATGGACCAAACCTCCAAAGACGGTAGAGTAAATCTGGCAGCTAGCCCTTGTCCATGAGGTACAATTTCATAATCCAAAAAACATACTTCTTGGTTATGATCATCAGGGCTGGCTGTGAAGATGCACTCAATCGGCTGTTCAATCAGCAATGTGCAGACAACTCCATCTTGAGGTTCAGGACGCTTTTTCTTGCCATGCTCCCAATAATCATCCTCAAGGCCAACAAGGTTAATTAGCTGTAAGATGTGATAACCTTGCATCCGTTTAATGATGGTCCATACGGAGCCAATATCTCCATTCGGTGCAAATGGCACTCTGCCTTCGAAGGTGATTTCGGTATTAACCCCTGCTGTATAGGTGTAAGACACATCTTCCAATTGCGGATTGTGTATCAAAGTACCAAACCGCACTATGAAATCATAGTAGCGTCTCACCTCAACGACAAATTCAGGCCGCATCACTGCATAATCGGGATAGTAAGGCATCGTCAGCATTCCATTATCCTCACCTAATAAGAGATGATATCCACCACTAGCAAATATAGATGCCATCGTTAGTAGCGCCCCGTTCTCAGCCCATTCCTTGTCATGTCCAGCTTTCGGGTAAAAAGAGGGAAGATAAGCGGAGAGGATAATCGGCTTGTCTTTATCCAATGATCTTGCATTATCGATAAGTCCTTTAAGCTCACGCAATCGGACTATTGGCGGCCATACTTCAATATAAAGTGCTTCCTGATCTGAAGATGCCGTTTTGCTAATGGGGTAATTACCCACATTATTGAATATGACCCCAGCCTCTGCTTTTATTTCCTTCACTGCCGCGCTGGTTCGATCAATAAGCGCCGGATAACATTCCGCCAGATCAACCAATTCTTCCCTTCCTTCGACCCTACGTATCCCTTTCTTTGGAAAACCGTATTGATCCATATGAATTCCATCAAATCCTACCTTTACTGCTTGACGGAATTGTTCAACAATATGATCAGTCCAAGGGGACCCTGGTGTAATGTCCATAATATAAAATAAGTCTATTAATTGAAACGGCTCACCTTGGCGATTATAAAGCCCCCATTCCGGCCGTGCTTGTAAAAAATCCTTAAGGCTCGCGTATACAGCGCCATAGGCCAAGGCCGCCATCCCTTTATCGTGCAAGGCTGCCAATTTTTCACGAACAACTTTATAGGACATCATTCGACCCATCGGATCGAGAAATTCATCTTGATGCGGTACAAGATCATCATGTCGGTACATCCAATCATAGAACTGTATAACATTCAAATGGAATTTGTTCATACTTTCGACGTCACGTAATTCTTCGGATTCTTCCTTGCGAAAATCGCTTAAGAATCCATACCGAGGCGCCCGACTCCAATGATCGGCAATATCGTACGAAGTATAAGCTGTTGACACTGCAAATTTATCGTAAAAAACTGTAGCCTTGACCCCGTACCCAGCCCACTCGGTATCTTCAGTGAACAGGGGAATGCGCGCAATTTTTCTCAATCCTTTTTCCAGGCTGATCTCAAATGTTTCTTCAGCAACCTGCTTTTCTAATTTGTAGAACTCAACAACCAGTTCCAGAACCCTATCCTCTTGGGTCTCCAGCTCGACTATAATACTGCCTGCTTGGCCGGATTTGTACTGGGCTTGATCGGGATACATATCTATATAAGTCAGCATCGAATATTCCATATGAATACTCCACTCCTCTTCGCTGTATGATCCATTACAATCAAAAGGGGCATAACTAACGCATTATGCCCCTTTTGTCCGTCAGATCCGTTTAACAAATGAAATTATTGATCACACTCTGCTTATTTCTTGCCGTTTTCAGCCAGCCAAGCATCCAACTGCTTTTGCGCTTCCGCAATTACTTTGTCTGATCCCGCTGCTTTTTGTTTTTCCAGCATCTTAGGAAGAGCTTCTTCCGGATCGAGTTGGCCGGACTTCAACCCGTCAACAAAGGTTTTATTTGCGTTGTCGATCGAGATTAGTTCATTTTTGACCGGCTCCGGATCAAAGATAAATCCAAAAATCCGCGAAGGGTTTGCGGTAATCTGTTCGTTGAATTTCTCATAGTTCTGGTATTTATTCGGGTCTTCGCCTACACGTGTATAGTTAAGCATTTGATTGCCCACTTGCCACATAATATCATGGTAGTAGCCGACATTTTCTGTAGTTTTGCCTTCCGGCAGCGCAATTTGTCCGTCTTTAAGCACATAATGTGTTCCTTCAATACCGAAGTTGAAAAGGGTCAGAAGCTCCTTGTCCTTATAGAAAAGATTAAGCAGCATCATGGCGCGTTCCGGATCTTCAGAGCTTTTTGAAATCGCATACATGGTTGCCGTCATTTTACCGGTCTGCAGACGGTCAATATTGAGCGGAATCTGCAGCATCTCGCGGCCCGCTTTAATCGAACCATTCGGTGAAACGGCAGCTTTGCCAATCTCCATATCAGCGATAATATCCATGTCAGTAACAAATGCAAATCCTTTACCCGCTTGAATTTTTTTCCAGGCATCCAGACCTGGTGTCAGTGCGTCCTTGTTAATATACCCCGCCTTGTACCATTTGTTGGTCAGCTTGGCAAGCTCCATATAACGTGGAGTAGTGAACGAGTTGATTACAGTATAGTCATCTTTTGCTGTTCCCACGGTGTTAATAACCGCAATGCTTGCAATGGAATCTAGATTCGTAGATGAATAGTAAGCTTCAAGCGGAAAGCTTGGCGCTACCAAAGGCGTAATCCCCGGTTCGTTCTCCTTGATTGTCTGCAGCATCGGTTCCAGATCTTCGACCTTTCCGGACTTCAAGACACTGAGATCAAAGTTGTATTTGTCCACCAACTCTTTGTTCAAATAAACTCCTTGTGTGCCGCCCAGCTCTTGGTGGGTATGGATACCGTACAGCTTGCCGCCGCGTTTAGCCGGATCATGATAATCCTTCTCAACAGCTTCGATATCCGGGCCGTATTTGGCGAGCAAATCATCAAGCGGCAGCAAGCCGCCCTTTGTCACCTGTTGCTGGAATCCGAGCCAATCCGCTGTAAACAGCAGATCCATTTTATCTCCGGAGGCCATCATCAGGTTTGTTTTATCGCTCCATGCGCCCCAGTCGATGGGATTCAGTTTGACCGTCATGTTCATTTCCGGATATGTTTTTTTCAGATAATCATTCATTGCATCCTGTACCAGCTGATTGTCATTCTGAGGCGCATCGGGGAATACCATTACGACTTCGTAAGGCTTCAATTCGGAGCTGGCCGTCCCCTCCGGCTGAGCTGTGCCCGCCGGAGAATTCGCAGCATTATTTCCGCCACAGCCGGTTGCCACAACTGAAGTCAGCACCAACGATGTCAGTACAACAGAACTCTTTTTCAACCACTTCATAAATAGTAGACCTCCCTGGAATACTTCTGTTTTTCTTTAAATCCTTTACTTGCATATACTAATCCAGCATTATGCTGGGATCAGCCTTTCACAGCGCCTACGGTAAGACCTTTTACGAAATACTTCTGCAGGAAAGGGAATACCAGCACCAACGGTCCGATTGCAATCATCGCCATCGCCATCCGAATGGATTCCAGCGGTGTTGTGACCTGTGCGGTGGAACTATAAGCCTTATTCGCAATCGTCTGCAGGAACGAAGCGTTCATTAAGGTTTTGGTCAATAGATATTGCAGAGAGAACAGTTTCTCATTCTGGATGAAGACCAGGCTTGTAAACCAGTCGTTCCAGTAGGATACGGTGGTGAATAGTCCAATTGTAGCCATTACAGGCAAGGACAGCGGCAGAATAATGCTGAAGTATGTCCGGAATTCACCTGCACCATCTATCTGGGAAGAATCAATCAGTGAAGGCGGTATACTGTTCGTGAAGAATGTCCGCATGATGATAACGTTGAAGCCGCCGATCAAACCCGGAATAATAAGGGCCATCAACGTATCCTGAACATGCAAGAACCGGGTGTAGATAAGATACCAGGGCAGCAAGCCTCCCGAGAACAACATCGTAATCAGGATGTAGAAGCTCAGCGCCCCCCTGAGCGGAAACTCTTTCCGCGACAGCGCATAGGCCATTGCCGAAGTCACAAACAAACTGATGACAACACCAATCAACGTTACCGAGGCAGAAACGCCATAAGCCCGCAATATTTTTTCGGCATCTTCAAACAAATACTGATAAGCGACAAGACTGAATTTGCCGGGCCAGAAGCTGTATCCATTAACAGTTACCCAGTCTTCATCAGCAACCGAGATCATGAATACAAGCCAAAACGGGATCAAGCAGGCAAGGCTAAACAAAGACAGGAAAATAATGATAAAGGGATTAGTTCGTTTTTTTTCCATGGTTTTCTCCTTTTAGAACAAAGCATTTTCTTTGCTGAATTTACGGACAATCAGGTTGACGGTAATGACAAGTGTAAAACCAACAACAGACTGCAGCAGCCCTGCCGAGGAGGCGAGTCCCGTATCGCCGGTAACCATTAACGCCCTGTATACATAGGTATCGATAACATCAGTTGTCTCTTTGATCATCCCGGATGCCATGGTTGCCTGATAGAACAGACCGAAATCGGCGTTGAAAATCCGGCCAATCGCCAGCAATGTCATGATGATAATGATCGGAGCAATCAGCGGAATCGTAATTTTCGTCATTTGCTTCCAGCGGCTGGCTCCATCAATGACGGCTGCTTCATAATATTCAGAGTCTATCCCGACAATGGCTGCGAGGTAAACTACGGCCGAGTAGCCCACACCCTTCCAGGTGTTGACAATGGTCAAAATATAAGGCCAATGCTGCGCTTCCGCATACCAGTTTCTAGGATCTATCCCGAAGGGCTCCAGAATAAATTTATTGATGAACCCCAGTTCCGGATTTAAAAATCCATAAACGATGTAGCCGACAATGACCATGGAAATAAAGTTAGGCAGGATCACTGTGCTCTGAAAGAATTTAGAGGCAAATTTATTCTTGACCTCGTTGAGGAGAAGGGCCAGCATCACTGCCAATATCGTATTGATAAGCAAAAAGCTAATGTTGTACAGCAATGTATTCCTAATGATCAGCCAAGCATCGTTTGAAGCAAACAGAAACTTAAAGTTGTCCAGTCCGATCCATTTGCTTCCCCATATCCCTGCCGTATAATTCAAGTCCTTGAAAGCCAAGAAAATACCGAACATGGGCAGATAGTTATTGATCAGCATCAACAGCACACCTGGCAGTGCCAGAACGATCAAGGCTCTGTACTTCCATATGATTTTCCATTTTGAGTTGCGCTGCGAGATGCCAGATTGTGTCAGTGTTGCTTTTTCCGAAGCCATAGTTCCACACCTTCTTATTGGGTTATGGCTTTATTATAAGGAGATGCCAACAACTGCTCTGCCGTTTTTATAACCTCAGTCTAATCGTTTTGTGACTTTGCGATATTCCTGAGGATTGACGTCGAACTGCTTGCGGAACATTTTGGTGAAATGTGAAAAATTACTGTATCCTACCTGCTGCGCTATCGCGCTTACCGACATATCCGTGGTATCCAAAAGCTCGCGGGTGCGGTTCATCTTCACTGAGATCAGGAAATCAATGAGGTTCTGGCCGGTCTCTTTTTTGAACAGTCTGGAGAGATACGCCGGGTTCAATCCAACATAATCAGCGACGCTGACCCTGGAGATCTCTTCCTCTATATTCTGCTGGATGTAGCGAATGGACCGCTCAATTACACCGCCCTTTTCCTGCCGCTCGAATTCCGCCTCCATGACCGCCGATACAATCCCTTCTGCCCAATGCCTGTACTGAAGCAGTCCCCGTATGCGGGCGGTTGTCCAGTCTGTAAACAGGACTATGCTTCCCGCATTGATTCCTCTTACCTGCAAGAAGTGATATATAATCTGCAAGGTATCCTGATGCAAGGCGTCTAGATTTCTTCCCTGAAAGCAAGGATTGGCTTCCAGTTTCTCTGTCAGATTATGAATAAACTGCACAGCGGACTCACGCTTGCCATTCAGCATATAAGAGATCAAATCATTGAGCAGGATATCATCCGAATTAGGTGATAATAACATCTGGTCCTGTGGCATGTATAAAAGCACCGATTGTGTGCGAGAAATATTGTCACGCTCCATGATTTTTAAGCTTTCGCACATTCCCGGCAGCTCTTGAAGGGGTTTGAATGAGCCGACATAGCAGGTTACGATGCTGTAGAACAGCTCCCGGCAAGCTTTGATAAAACGTTTACCTATGTCCGTGAGCTGCTGAATTCTGAGCTTCCTAGTCGCCTGTTCTCCCATCGCGCCTTTGGCATACAGCAGAATGAACAAAACCCCGTTTTTGTCTGTGACGGCCTCCCCTTGATGCTCTTCTGTAAAAAATTCCTCCGCCGCTTTCTTCACGGCATATTCCATGATTTCCTGATCCCGCGGACTGAGCGGTTTAGACCACTCCTCAATACTGATCAGAATAGGAAGCACCAGATCGTCAGAATTTAACCCCACGCCAGCCTCCGCCAGCTCCCGGTCAACAAAATCCCCAAAAGACAGGATACTGCGGGACAACAAATCCTGCCAGAAACGTTCCACACGCTTCGGCTTTTCTTTTTGCCATAAATTTAGATACTTATGATACATTTGATTGTAGGACGCATACTCTTCCTTCTCACGGTTGGCTGCTATCATACCTGATACGACAGACAACAGCTCATCTGTGTCAACAGGCTTCAGCAAATAATCAAAACTCCCGAGGTTAACGGCTTTCTTGGCGTAGGAAAATTCGGAATGACAGGTCAGAAATATCGATTCCGTCCAGGGAGAATATTCCCTCACCCAGCCAACCAGTGAAAGCCCATCTTCATCCGGCATTTCAATATCGCAAATCAGCAATTCTATTCTGTGTTCATTCATAATCTCCCTGGCCTTGTCGGCTCTATTCGCCGTCAAGACCTCTTCAATCCCATACGCTTTCCATTCGCAGCAGTAGAGAAGCCCCTCCACAGCGAACTGTTCATCATCTACAATCAATAAACGCATCTCTCATCATTCTCCTTCCATATATTCAATGGGCAGGCTAAGCCGCACACGGAATCCGGACGGCTCATTTTCACTGAAGTGAATGTTGGCTTTGCCCTGATAGCGCATAGCCAATCTTTGTTTCACATTCCAGATACCAATGTGGCCGTCATCAGTTTCTGGCCTATAATCAGGTGAATTCAGCTCTTGTAGTTTTTGTTGAGTACTACCTCTTCCGTTATCCGAGATTTCAATAATCATTGTATCGGTGTTCTCTTCTGACTTGACTGCACAAATTTCCAGATAGAATGTTTCTGCTTTCAAACTTATGCCATGAAGCATGGCATTTTCTACAAAGGGCTGTACAATCAAGGACGGTATAGAAGCGAGGATAATGTCTTCATCTATTGTGATTTGAAAATCAAAAGACTGCTGGTATCGCATCTTTTGAATTTCAAGATAATTGCGGAGATGATCAAGCTCCTGTTCCAAAGTAATGCTGTTATCCTTTACCTGAAGCATGAATCGGAAATACTGCACCAGATGCCGTACTGTCTTTTTTACTAATTCAAAGCGTTTCAGATCGGCGAGTTGGAAAATGATATTGAGCGTATTTAGAAAAAAGTGAGGATTAATTTGCATTTGCAAATGCTTCATTTCCGCTTTTTGAGCATTTAGCCGTTCCTCATACACGTCAATTTTCAGATTTTGTATTTCTACAACCATGGTATTGAAGGCCTGATTCAGCGCTTGAAACTCTAACAAGTTAGAAGAAGGAAGCTGGGCTTCCATAGACCCTTTTCTGATGCGGTGAATGCCGCCCAACAAATCCAGAATCGGACGAATGACTATACGGCGAAAATAATATAAGTAAACCAGTAAAATGATCAAAATAAAGAAGGGCAGTACATTAATAATCATTTGGAATGTATTCAAGCCCTGGAGTAGCTCGGAATCGGGGATTACCACAGATAGATTGATCCCCAGGGTGGATGACTGGCTAGACACAACTAACCATTTCCGGCCATCATGCATATAAGAAAATGAAGAATTCTGATTCATCTTCTCGTGTGGCAGCTTGAAGTCGTAGCCCATCGATTTCGAAGAACTGGTTAAGATATTTCCTTCATTATCCACAATAAGCACATCACCGCCTGATTGCAGGTTCAGATTGCCCAGCGGTGAGCGCATAGAATCGATTCGGATGAGCGCGCCGATATAACTGGGATTGCTCAGGTTATTACCGACTGTCCGGTTTATATAGTAATCCCCGGCTATATTAACTATTGTCCATTTGTACCGGAGTGGTTCCATTTTATCTTCATTGTGAACCTTGCCCGTGATCCAGGCTCTGATTTCATCCATATATTCCTCCGTGTTCCCTAATACATTGGATAATGTCAACATATCATTGACGCCGGAGTACAGATAGAACATATCCACGCTATGATAATAGGCCTGATAGGCTTGATTTCTTTGCATAATTCCCATACGGGCAAAATAATAATCGGAATCTTTCAGCCCCGGACGGTTGAATTGAAGGAAATTCTCGTCATGATCAACAATATCTACCAGATTAATAGTTATATCCTCGAGACTTCTCTCCATCATTTTCAGATTGGAGTTGACCAAATTCTGATAGGATCTGGATACCTGAGCCAATACATTTTCCTTGGCATAGTATCCCCCTGCAAAAAGAACGGAAAGAAGCGGAATCGTTATAGCAGCAAACAGTTGAATAAGCCTTACACCGAGCGAATTTTTCTTATTTTTCATAATTCGTCCTTTCCGTTTGTTTGTTCCACAACAAAAAGAAAGGGCCACTATTGTGACCCCGACAGATTTGTTCCTTCTTCCTTCTGTTGTCACTCCCCGGTAATCCCTGTTTTGTCAATGCTCTCCACAAACCATCTTTGAACAATCAGATATAAGGTAACGAGCGGAATAATGGATAATAACGTTCCCGCAAAGGCCTTCGCCTCCGTAAAGTTCAAATTCGGATTTTGGTTGAAGTCTCCGCTTTGACTGGCTTTGACCGCAGCGCCGTAAGTGTTCTGTAGATCTCCGAGCAGCATCGGAACCGTCCGAATTTTGCCGTCCAGATAGAATGAAGTCAGAAAGGTCTCATTCCAATAGAGCGAAAAGGCATAGACGCCTACGATAATAAAGGCCGGCCCCGCCATAGGGATAGCGATTCTCCAGAACGTTCTGAATGCACCTGCCCCATCGATAAATGCCGCCTCTTCCAGCGCCTTCGGAATCATTTTGAAGAACTGGAAGAAGATCAAAATAAACAAAGCCGCCTGCTCTCCCTGTCCGGTCAATGCCGGTATAATAAGCGCACCCAGATTCCCCTTCAGACCGAGCTCCATAAAAATCTGAAACCGCGGAATAAAAAACAAAGTCTTCGGGACGATATAGGTGAACAACAGCAGCAGCAACACGATATTTTTCCCTTTGAACTGGAAACGCGCTAGTCCGTAGCCCACTAGAGCGGAAGAAATGATTACACTTATTGTCGAAGCACCCGCCACAATAGTCGTTGTCAGGAATGAGCCGGGCAGCTGCAATGCCTTCCAGGTCATTTCATAGTTGAACGTATACAGACTGCTAGGCAGCCATTTCACCGTGCTGTCGACCAAGTCCACGTTTGACATGAAGCTGGCCGATAACATATAAAGCAGCGGATACAGGAATATAAATCCGAAGATAGTCAGAATCGTATAGGTTGCCGCCTTATATACGAATCCGTCGCTGATCTGCATACCGAACAGAAACTTCTTGAGCGGAGGCGTGCTTCTTCCGATTTGCTGCTTCAATTGCTTATACGGCTTGATTTGGACCGGTTGTTGAGTCATTTGGCCACCCCCTCTTTGGAATTTCTGCTGCGGGTCGCAAAATACAGGATAAGTATGAGTGCGATTTGGATTAAGGAATACAGCAGGGATAGCGCGGAAGCATAGCCTTCACGTCTGGACCCGTCGAATTTGGACTCCATAATGATGGTATTGATCGGATTCAAATCAAAATTTGCCAGGAAAACCACCAGATAAATTACGCATATGCTTACCAGTGGATAAATGGTGGGCAAGGTAATCTTCCAGAAAGAAGTCCACGGCGATGCCCCGTCGATGGATGCCGCTTCGTACATATCCTTGCTGATTTTTTGCAGCGCCGCGAGGAAAATCAGGATTGGCACTGCACTATACCACATCAACTGCAGAATCAGCTCAAACAGATTCACAATCAGCAGCAAAGCTCCCTTAGATGGAATAATCGTCCCCAGCGTCTCAAGGATGAAGTGATTGGCAGTGATGGACATGCCTCCATATGTGCTCATATTCTCAATCAGTTTTCCATTCAAGATAATAATCGGCAGGAAGAACATCAACCGGTAGATTGCCTTTCCCCTTATTTTCTGGTTAAGCAGCATCGCCACAATAATGGACAGAGCAATAATAACCGGGACATACACTAATGTGCCGATAAAATAATTTTGTGCTTCAACGACAAAGTCTGGCTCCTCTAACAGGATTCGTTTGTAGTTCTCTATACCCACCCAATTGTATCTCCACCCGGACTTCGATCCGAAGGATACCTTGTAGAAGCTCATATAGATCGTTCTGTACAGCGGATAAGCGACAAAGGCTAGAAAACCGAGAATCCAGGGACTTATAAAGAGAACGCCCATTAAACCTTGCTTGGTTTTTATGCTCAATTTCATAGAATCACGAACCCTTTTGATTTAATTCTAACGTCTTGATAGCGATACTCCGTATCCTTGTAATTAATCACTATTTTGCGGCCGTTGTCGTACTCTACAAGGACAACACCGTCGTCAATGATCGTATGGTTGATCATTACACTACCCATTACATTATTTAGAGCTTCACTAACAACCGAATAATAATTGTCAATACGGTCCTCCAGAGTCTTCAGCTGCGAGACATAGACATCACTTGAACCTGTCCGTTTGATCTCATACGTCGATTCACCTGTCAGTACAAACGAAGGGAATACCCCGAATTCAATCAGCTTAAGAATGGCCTCCGCATCATTGGATGAGAAGTTCATGTAAGGCGAATACATATCCATATAACCGCTCAGGACTAACGGCACCAATGGAACTGTAGCATCAATGAAAATCAGATTGGAGGATACGATCGACGTGTCGTAATAATCACTGGCATATTTGAACAGATAAGCATCAGGCATATACAGGCCTGTTTTAATTCCATTATCATTCAAATACTTCAGAGTCTTCTCAGTGTACGCCATTCCCTCATTCGCATAACCGACTGTTCCATGATCATAGTGAGTAAATGGACTATTCCCGAATCCGTCCAGGGCCAGTTCGCCGATCTTATATTTCTTGAATGTCTCCAGATCCCGTTCAGCGAGGAAAGAATAGTACTTAGGATTATTCAGATAATTATACTGTGCCTTGTTTTCATTCAGCACGCTCATATCCTTGCGGTTTAACTTGCTCGCCGTATATTTCGTCTCCTCGTACCAGGATCTCGCGTAGTCCACATAATGGCTGAACTTGATATCATTCACGGAGAAATAATCCACGGCTTCTTTAAACGCCTTGCTTCCGCCAAGCTGATTCATCATGGTGAAACGATAAGCCCACTCATCCTTGACGAACATCTTGAATGAAACACTCAGCTCTGAGTAACCCTTCTCCTTCAATTTCCTTACGAGCTCCTGCGCCTGTATATAGGTTGTTGCCGGTACGTTCTCCACGCCCAGTGTTCCCATCGCCAATTCATTATTGACGAAATCAATTTTCATCGGAACCTGGTCGTGTGTTCTCCCCTTATCTTGTTTCAGCAGCCCGTCTTGCTGGATCAGGAAGCTGCGGAAGCCCTTGGCTACCCCGACATAGTTCGATTGGTCGCCCTCCAGAAAAACATAGCGCTGCACCAGCTCAAACCGATTCGGCTCCTCCTGAAAGCTGAGAACAGATTGTTCCTGATTTGTCCGACTCTGCACCTGCGCATACTGTGTACGATAGGTATAAGTAAAATAGGACTGATAGAAATTCGTCTGCAAATCACGGGATACATAATTATAATTCGCATACCCCTCACCGCCCTCGGCAATCACAAGCAAGCCGGAGCGGCCTTCCTCATGAATAATGCCATAAATCGGCAGCGTTATCCGTTCAAGCGGCTTCACAACGGTACGCCTGGGTGTGAACTCCGGAGTATCTTCATATCCCGGATCCGGACCATAGACAGGTGCCGAATAGCCAGTCGCATACTTCGGAATTTCTCTCAGCTTCACAATAGCTCCGGCCCCATCAGGCAAGACGATATAACCGTTCTCTTTATGAGTAGCACTGCCAAAAAACGGATATGGAATAATCTCGCTTAGCCGGATGTCGTTGTTTCCCGGCTTGCCAAGCTTGGGGTTATATTCCTCGATACTTCTGCGCGGGACATGAATAATTAAATCTCCCTCTTGCAGTGCAACAACAAGGTCAAACTTGATCTTAGCCTTGGCGAAATCTATCGTTGCTGTAAAGCCCTCGTCCCTGTACTGGTAAGTCAGCTTCGCATTATCTCCCAATATAGTTCTTCGGCCGGAGGTGAATTTGTTATACGTGACAATGGAAATCCCGGATTTAATATAGGCTGCAACCTCATTGCTGTACTTGTTACCTTTCGTATTCACACTGACATCATAAGAGAACCACGTGCTGCCGTTGCACTTGTCCTTAACCGCTATGGCTGCCGTTTCTTCCTCCAGATAAAGCTCCAGCTTCTCGTTGCCGGCCACCATCCTGAAGGCAGCCGGAATTGGAGCGGCACTGCCGGCGGCAGCGCCGCTATTGAAGCAAGTCTGCTGTGCATTGTTCACAATAATATCTTTATAATCATTCTGGGCAGCGGCTATGCCGTATTCGATCTTCTGGCTGTCGCCAATTAAATAATTTATACCGAGTGCCGCTGCAATCAGAAGAACTATTCCGTATTTCAACCATCTCTTTACCATTTTTTGCTCGCCTCCGTAATCACGTCATACCCGAAATCAAGTAATTGACTGCCCAGCGAGTACAATACAAACAGGAACAATCCGATGATAAGCATCGTAAACGTACTCTTGAACACGACGTTAACCGTCTCTCCAACCTCATAGCTGTGAATGTCCTTGATCATAAAAAACATCAGAAAGGCAATCCATAGCATCATGGCCTGAATCGGCAAGTGATAGAAGACCGATTGTTCCAGCGTCAAGCCGTTGCTGAACAAAACAAGCGGAGGCAAAACAACCAGAATTGGACTCAGCGCATATGCCGTGGCATTATAGACATCCCTGAATCTACCTTCCCCATCGCTGATGGAGCAAATGAGATAATTGGAAACCATCCATAACACCGCAAGCCCGAAAATGATCCATAACTGATGAAGAAAGTACCCTTGTTTTTCAACAAACAGACCGCTGGTGTGATCATGATGCAGAATGAATACGGCGAATATCAGCATGTAGATCAGAGTGGCCGATTTTCTGGATACTCTGTTCTGATATTTAATTTGGTAGAATCCATCCAGCGGATGCCTCAGAAAGGTGAAGATAAACATCAGATCGCTAATGACTTTGACCTTGTAGATAACCTTCAGCCGATCCTTAATCTTGGTCCAATATTGATATTTCCGGTTCGTAAATTTATGGGCATATCCAGTAATCAATAAACTAAGTAACAGTGCGAAAATAACATCCAGATGGTTCTGCAGCCAGGACTGGCGGATTTCCCAGAATGCTTCCGATACGCCTGCCTTGTACTGGGCATCCTTGAATTCTTCATAGGCCTCACCAGCCTCTCCATCCCGAAGGTAAGCCTCACCCAGACCAATTCGCGCCTTGTCAAAAGTTGAATTGTATTTCAACGTATATTCCCAAAGCTTCTGGCTCTTGGCGTACTCCCCGTTCTGATAGGCGTCCATTGCTTGATGTACCGCACTTGAGAATTCGGACGAACGGTAGATTTGGAGCAATTTCATCCCTTGATCGACTACGATCACTTCATCCGTCGAATTGGAGGCAATGCTTACAGGCCGATTCAGAAGCCCGAGGCGGCTGGAGTTGAAATCCTTCCCTCCGAACATAAAGAGCAGGTTGCCATTGGCATCATATTCAAAGATCCAGCCATCCGAGCTCACGGAATAGACAGTGTTATGACCTCCAACCCATACACTTTCCATGGAATAGGTCCCGATGATACCATCCGGATAATAATTCGTTCCCGAGACATTGAACTTCTTGATCGGGTTAGATTCCACAGAAGATGTAACAGTGTAAATAAAGCCCTTCTTGTCAATCGCTAAATTGCTGGGAACGTCAGGAAGAACCTTCTCCAGTTTGTCTTTCTGAGTCTTGGTCAGAAGACTGGACCGCAATTGATCAAGAAAAGGAACCTTTAACGGATTCCCTCCAAAGAAAGTGATAAATTCTCCATCCCTGTTCAACATGATCAGACCGTTGACCGAACCAGCGCTTCTTACGTAAATATTGCCTCTTAAATCAACCGCGATATGGGTCGGGCTAAAATCGTAGCCTTCAGTAAAAATCGGCGAATCCGGCTTGCTGATTTCCTTTTTGAATGCGAAAGAGGATTTGTCAAAGATATAAATCTGTCCTGCCCCGGCATCCACCACATAGATGGAATCCTTCGTTACAAATGTGCTTTGGACTGCGGAGAACTTATCACTTGTGAGTTCCTTGTAGAAGCGTAATTTCCCGTCCAAAACAAATACCTTGTTCAATGCGCTGTCCGTAATATATACGTAGTCTTGCTCATCCACAAACACATGCTCGGGCGTATCCAGTCTTTGCCCGTTGATTTCTCCAATCTGCGTGACTGGCGTATAGGCGTCCTGCGTCCGGATCGTATACCCTTCACTGTCACTGGTGTAAGTGAAGTAGGGAGCATCCGAGGCCGCATAAGCCTGTGACGTACTGAGAAACACCATGATCAGCGCAACCGTCACCAATTTCAGCGTTCTTTGCATTGTCCACTTTCCCATATCACTTAATCCCCGTATGAGCCATGGAATCCATGACCTTATTTTGTAAAATTATAAACAGTATCAGATTCGGCAGGAACATGACTAGTCCGGCTACGGCCGACAATCCCGCCCCAGCAACGATGTTCCCCGATTGCGCCACCAAGGTGTTCAAGTAGAAGGGCAGTGTGCGCAGGGATTCATCGTTCATGAAATTGGCAGAGCTCTCAGCATTGCCCCAGCTGGCCTGGAAGGTCAATATCGCGACAGTCACGAGGGCCGGCTTCACCATCGGCAGCATCACGCTCCAATATACTCGCCAGTTTCCTCCTCCATCCATTTTGGAGGCTTCAATCAGATCATCCGGAACCTGATCCATAAATTGCTTGAGCAAGAAAATACCTATTGGCATCGCCAGCATCGGGATAATGTGCGCGAAGTAGGTATTGAACACACCCATTTTCTCAATAATGAGAAAACGCGGAATCGCTACAGCGACCGGCACAAACATCAGAGCCAGCGTGTTAATCTTGTTAAAGGTTTCCTTGCCTTTGAAATGCAGCTTCGACAGTCCGAAGGCCGCCATGGAACTAACCGCTAACGTCGACAGAATAACAATCGTTGTCGTGAGGACACTGTTAAATACGTATCTGGATAACGGAAGTCCTGATTCCGCCGAAAAATGAAGCAGTAGACGGAAATTCTCAAAAGTCGGCTGGCTTACGAAAAACCTAGGCGGATACGCAAACAACTCCGTAAACGGTTTGAATGAATTATTAATAATAAACACAATCGGAAGGACCATAAATATGGACAACACAAGCAAAAATATATGAAAGCCCAGCTGGTCTTTATGCAGTTTATCGGGATTGAACTTGACCATTCTTCTCACCACACTAACGAAAGGATAAACACTATTTATTTATTCTCCGAACAGCTTGTAGCTGACCTTGTTGAATAAAATAACAATGCATAACAAAGCTACAGTAACCGCAGAGGCATAGCCCATCTCATAACGAACAAAACCGAAATCGTTGGCATGGTCAACGATCAGCCATCCAACGTATTGGGGGGGCGGTGTCCCTCCGCTAAGTGTAGCGGCCATCCCCGCTGCATTAAATGTGCCGATAATAGCCATCACTGCACCGAACAGCATTTGCGGCTTCATGGACGGAATCGTAATGTAGAATATCTCCTGCCAACGGTTGCGGATGCCATCAATATAAGCAGCCTCGTACAATGTCCTGTCAATATTGAGCAGACCAGCCAGCATCGCCAGAAAGCCTACACCCATGCTTCCCCAAAGCGCGATAAATATCATGATCGGCATCAACAGCTCCGGAGACTGCAACCATTGCACCGGCTCCCGGACGATGTTCAGCTTCAGCAGCCAGTAGTTTAGATAGCCGGCCTGATCTCCGCTGAACAGCACTTTCCATACAACCGCCATCATGACAGGGCCTGTTATGGAAGGAGAATAGATAATAACGGTATACAGGGTTCTCATTCTGTGAGTCACCTGGGACAGCATCCATGCCAGCATAAAAGCCAGCATGTATCCGAAGGGCCCTACGATAATGCCGTACAGCAGCGTATTCGGCACCGCATTCTGGAGAAACACCGTATCACCTGTAAACAAGTCGATGTAATTCCGGAACCCGACAAATCTAGGGAATTCAACGGTATTAAAGTACGTAAATGACATCGCCGCGGCAATGACTACCGGAAGTACAATCAACAACAAAAACAATATGGCATAAGGCATGATGAACAGATAAGGAGAATCTGCTACGCGTTTAAAGCGGCTTTCGGTTTTTCCGCTCAGGCCAGGCTTCAATCTCCGGTTAATCGGGGGGCTACTTTCCATTTTCTCTCACCCAATTCTCTACATTATCAATGGTCGGAACCTTATAGGGTTTGACCAATTTCCCGTCAGCAATGTACCCAAATTCCTTCAGCTTCCTTTCAAGCTCCCGGTTGATGGTTTTGACCGCATTATCCAGAGCCGTTCGCGGATTTTGCTTACTAAAGACGACCGCATTCCATGCATTGCTGATCTCACGTTCCACCACGTAATCGCCCGGGACCTTCCCGGTCGCTTGAATCCATTCCCACTGCTCCATGATCGCGTCCTTCGAATCGGAAGGCCATGCACTGTCGGCAAAGCCCTTCAAATTCGCAGTCATATAGAGGAACTTCTCTCCCAGGGTCGATTTGATATTGTAAGAGAACTCACTTTGCACATTTGCGCTTTCCCACCACCTGATAAACTCCCAAGCCGACTTTTTCTTGTCACTGTTCTTAAAAATGATGCTGGAGGAGCCGTACGTAGGATCCCAGCGTTCAATTACACCCGCATCATTTCTGACACCCGGAATCGGAAGAACTCCCCATTGTCCTGCAAGATCCGGTGCAGCATACTTCAATTGAATGTAGGTATTAGCATCGCCAATTCCTACTGGTGCCTTCCCGTTTCTGAAGTTTTGGAAGAATTCTGAGGTTGTAATCGGCACGTTATAGACCGTGAATAGGTCTGTCATGAATTCAAAACCCTTGTAGGCGCCTTCTTTGTTGATGGCGGTCTTACTTCCGGTTTCATCGTACAATTGCCCGCCAAACTGGTATAGAAATGGCGTCGTGGTATCGAATCCCTTAAAGGAATTATTTGATCCCAGCGGAGTATAGAAGTTCATATCATATTTCTGCAGCATTGGGACAAGGCCCGCTACATCCTCCCAGGTCTGCGGAGGCTCTTCACCCAGAAATTTTAGGATATCCTTCCGGTAGAATAACAGCTTGACATCCTGAGTTTCCGGAAATGCATAAACACCTTCATCGTAAATAAAAGGAATAAACGCTCCAGGATGGAACTCTTCAGCCAATTTGTAAAAACCGTCGTAACCCCTTAAATCCTCAATAATTCCCCGAATGGCCAATTCAAAGGGTTTGCCAAAGCTGACACCCATCGCTGCATCAGGGGTGCTGTTAGCCGCATTGGAGAGCACGATCTTGTTTTCGTCCGGCAATATGGACAGATTGATCTTGATTCCAGTAGCAGGCGTAAACTCCTCATCGATCATCCGCTGCATAATTTCTACATACAATCTGGACTGATTGACCCAAATCTCAACCGTGTCATCATCTATCTCTCCGGCCTTTGCATACCGGGGATTGCCAAAGGAATAGAAGAAAGCTTTAACATTCTCGACAGAGCTTGTAAGCAAGCCGGAATCTGCCTTGGGCAATTCCTCGCTGTTGCCAACATAGATCTTGTCCAGATGCATCGGATTATACACCAGCATAGGCAGGACCGATTTAATCCGTCCGTAAGCGGAGGATTGGTCGCCCATAAATTTGCCCATGTAATGGGGCAGCTCATTCGAATCCCCAATAAATTCCTCCACCAATTGCTTGGCTACTTCAAGCTGTGACAGCGCAGGTAAATCCCTATTACCTGTCTCTTCGATCAGGGCGAGCTTCTGCTCCTCAAGCTTTGCAGAAATTCCTTCCAGATAGGTTGAGATTTCAGGAATATATTTTTGTATATTCCATTTCCTCTCTTTATCGACAAGCCCTCCTGTCAAGCGGTTAACGCTTTGGCTTGTGGAATCAATCATCTCAGCCGTTTTGAGCAGTTCATGATAAATATCTCTTATCCGAGTATTATCAATGGACAGCGACAGGGTATGTTTCCCTTTTTCCAGATATATTTCATAAGGAACACCTTGTTCATCCTGAAGAGTTGCATTCGTCCAGCCGCTGGAATAGTCAAATGAATAAGACTTCAGTTCACTGAAGGGAACTTCTCCGTCAATTTCAATACGCCGGTGTGTCGGCATCCCGTTATTGGTATCTTGGGAATACTTGAAGGTCAGATGATAGAAGCCGCTTTCCTTAACCTCAAGCGGATAAGAGACCTTGTCACCGCTTTCTCCGAACGAATAACCATCCAGCACATTCAACAGCCGGTGTTTGTATGAATAGGGAGTAATACTCGAATTACGGACATATTTGGCCCGAATGCTTTGTCTGCTTTTCACGGCGATATCTTCGGCTTCAATCGTCACAACAGGTTCTGAAACCGGCTTCTCTGCCCCATGTGCCGCCGCATATTCTTTATAAGAAAGCTCGGGACTGGCCGTATTGTTCAACCACGCCTTCCCGATCAGCACATATCCCTCCTTCAGCGTGAACGAAATAAGATTTTTGCCTTTGTTCAAATGGAATTTCATGGGCTCCGTATAAAAGAAGTTAGGATCAGAAAGTCCTTCATTCCGCCAGGACGCAGAGATCACCGACTTGGGAGTCAGTTCGTCCCCGTAACGGTCAACCTTGTGCTCCGTATTCTGTGTTTTCCAATCTATTGCGAGCTTCAGCTCATTCATTTCGTTATACTGCTTCTTGCCGTTGATCTCTACCTGGAGCTCAGGGTTTAAAGTAGACTGCTCTAAAATATAGTCGTCGAGCCAAATTTCATACAGACCCTCGTCCTGGACCTCTACTTCATAAGTCAGAACATCCTTTGGTGCAGCGTAAAGGACATCGCCGCCATAGCCTTCACTTCGCGAAGAACTATAGATTTGCCCGCCCTTGACAAGCTTCATTGGAATGCTCTCAGGCAGTATCGGAGCAGCAACCTGGTCTTTGGTCCACTGTTTGAGAACATTGTAGTAGTTACTGTCACCGCTTTTGTTGGTCATATAGGCCTCGACAGCCGCTATGCTCCGTTGAGATTCGGCTTGCGACAATACGGTTCGGGCATCGTTATCCGTTAAGCTGACGGCAAGTACTCCGGCAGCCACTGCAATGAATCCAAAACCGGCTATTACATACCCGATTTTTCCCTTGGTTTGCACTTGATCACAACCTTACATCGTCAAGTTTTACTAAAGTGACCATAACTACCGATCGGATTCCGCCTAACCGGTAGTTATGGGTATTGCAGTGTTTGTTTTATTTAGCGTTATACTCGCCCAGGTAATCATCAAGCGTTTTGTTCATCATTGAATCCCATTCCGCTGCGACATCACTGTACTTTTTGCCTTTGTCTCTGATCTGATTTCTGATTTCCCACGGGTTCAAGGTATCATAAGCTTTAACGACGCCCGGAAGCTGTCTCGGGTAAGGCACCGGATTGGACAGCATTTGCTGGAAGTCGACATTCTGGAATGCCTGGAAGTTAAAGATGGCCAATTCACTATCTTCCGGGAAGCCCTTAACCAGGGGGTGGTTCTTCAATACTTCAGGATTGGTCGTAACCGGCCAGCCCTGAATGAAGTCCATCAGCTGATCCTCCGCCCGTATTGGCGCATCTTCGGGAAGACCCATATACTCGTCGATCAATGCCCAGCGGGATTTCAACCCCTCTTCGCCGTAGGTCAGCCATTTAAGCAATTGATAGGCTGCTTCAGCTTTGACCGGATCTTCATCCAGTGCGCTGGACAAGCTTAATGTGTCATAATATCCATGCAGATCCGTGATGCCCCCCTCAGGTGCAGTCGGCATCGGGTAAATATCGATATCCATTTTCCGGGTTTTGATCATTTCATTCACATCCGTACTCAGTGAATACAGCCAGAAGTTTCCGACCGCTTCCAAACCGTCTGCCCAAGGGTTGGTAGATTCGCCAACCTTCTTCTTCCGGACATCTTCCGGCAAATCCCAGAACCATAAGCCTTGCTTATCTTCCTTTGCGAACTGGTCTAGCCACATACCGTATTTCTTGCTGTTCGCGAAATCAAATCTCTTGGTTTCGGAGTTAAACCCTTTCCAGCCGTTTGGAATACCGTCAAAATAGTGTGGGCCATGGTCGATAAAACCGATGCCTCCCGGGAACACCGGATTATTCGGAGTAAGTTTGGCGACCTCCGAACGCAGGTGTTCATAATCTGCATAGGTCCAGTTGTAAGGCGGTATAGCGATATTATTTTCCTTCAGCAGATTCAGGTTTACTGCAGGGAATTCGGACACAGACTGGAACGGAATCCCATAAATCCCCTTCCCGTCATACGTGGTCATAAAACTTTTCGCATTTTCAGAAATCCATTTGGACTCCGGGTCTTTGTCAAGATAGGATGTTAAGTCTAGCGTAAGCTCACGGTCATAGGATTCGGCGGCCAGCGGCGAATAGAAAATATCGGGCAGCGTTCCCTCCATCGCTCTCGCCGTCAGAATTTCGAGTTCATCCGTATCTGACTGCTCAATGGCGAACTGGGAATCACGGACAACCGTGATGTTCGGATACTTCTCCATGAATTTGCGGATGTTCAAGAACATCGGGTTCGTATCATCATTTTCACCGTAGAAGCGCATGGCATAATCCAGTTCAATTTGCTTTTCCTGCCAGTCAGCTACGCCGTTTCCATCCTCGTCTGTCCAGTTCGTTTCGGCTTCCTGGCCTTCTGTATTCTGATTATTTCCACCATAGACTTCCGAGTTGTTTACATTTGCCGAGTTCGTGTTAGCGTTACCGGAGCAAGCGGATAGCAGAAGTGAGAAAACTAACATGATTGAAGAAACAACAGTTATTCTCTTTTTCATAAGACCCTCCATAATTTGCATATTGATTTCGTTGAAGCTTAAGCTCCATCATTCGTATTCGACGGTGATTAGATCCCAGTATTTTAGTTTCGGCAGTTGCAGGAATACGTTTCCATCCTTCTGCTCAAATTTCAGTATGATTGGGGAGCCCTGATAATAATCAGGGGAAGCAAACATGACTTTGCTTACCTTCCGTTTCGCAGGGAAGACAACGTCCACCTTTTCAAGCTCGGGCGGTTCAGCTTGCTCCGCCTGATTGTCCTTCCACTCCATCGTTGTCGCACCGATGAAATTGATGAAATGAATAATATCAGTATCAGCCTTGTGCTTTGTGAACGACCAAATTCTCCCTTGTTCAGGTTGCGGTTTGATTTCAACGTCTGCCGACCCGGAGACCTTAAGCTCCAAATTCTTCAGGCCGTCCCGTAAAATGTTTTGGTAAGCTGTGAGGAAGTCGTAGTAACGAATCAGCTGTGCTTCAAGCTCAGGCGGCACAGACAAATTTTTGTTGGGGAAATATTCATTTGACAGCATATTTTCCCCAAGCTCCAGATGAGACCCGCCCGATGCAAATATCACTGCATCCGTCAGCAGCACGCCCGGTGTATTGAACATTCCCTGTCCGGATTTGGAATGCTCATAGTTCATATAAGCAGCTAGGACCGTATTTAATTTATTTCTGCCGGCGCGGTTATTGCTGTCAATAACCTCTTTCAGATCCCCATATTCAGGATAGGACCAGACCTCTGTATAGAGAAAATCAACAGGTGCCAATGCCGCCAGTAATCCTTGTCCGTACTGATCAACCGCATTCATGACATAATCGACGTCCAGCTCTTTTTTAGCTGCTTTTAGAAATGAAACGTAAGCTTGCGGAAGCTTGACGATCTGCCCCTCCGAATTATAGAGCGTTCCCCGGTCTCCCAATTGATCAACATGCCATCCGTCGAACGGCAAGTGCTCAAGCACTCCCTTTTCTTTCGCAACCAGATAGCTCTGCCATTCAGGATTGCTCGGGTCATACAGCATAATATCACTGATCCAGCCCGGAAGTGGATGCTTATCCTGATCAGTTAGGTCGCGGTCTTTAAACAACCCCCATTCCTTACTGACCCCATCTTTGGCCGCATCCTCATAAGCGCCAAAAATGAGATTATAATTCATGGCCTTCATATTTCGGCTGTGGGCCAGATTGATATAGCTTTTCACTGTATTGAAGGAAATCTTCCTGCTCGCGATATCCTCCCATTCTTTCGCAGGTTTGCCGTCAAAGGTTTTGATCGGGTCATGATGCTTGTATTGCCAATCGTAGAATTGGATTCCATTAATATGGAATCTGTTCAAGCGTTCAATGACTTTCTCCACTTGTCCCTGACCCATACTCGGGAAATCAGACAAGTAACCATAACGCGGAAATTTGCTCCAATCCGAGGAAACGTCAACCGCAATATTCATCTGATCTGTAATCTTGTTATCTCGGGACACAAAAACTTCCACCATGTATCCTTTATAGTCTTCCTTGGGTGGAGTCCAGCTCCAGGAGGCCTGACCTTCATCCGTTTTCACCTTTTGACTGCCAATCTTCTCACCTAAATGCCGGTACTGGATGATCAGCTCCGCCTTAGGCGCCGGCGAACTCAACTGGAGGGAGAAGCTCACAGATTCACCGGGTTTATAGTTGGCCTTATCTGTTGTTAAAGCCTTCACCCCTCCTTGACTTACCACTTGCACAGCGGAAATTTCACTGATCGGCCTGCATCCAGATACTGCGAGCGTCATGAAGCAGGCCAGCAAAATTCGGGAGTGTTTCACTTTCGTCAAATGCAATTTCATCCATTTAAACACCTCTCATATTAATAAAGGAATACTGCTGCAGCCGCAAAACAGTTTTGCAATCGCTTTCAATTCAATTCGATTCCTATATATTAAGGATACAAGGAAAGGACGGATTCCTAAGATAGGAATCCGTCCCGAGATAAGGTGGATAAATGATTAGTGCCAGACGACATTCCCCCTCCTGATGAGCGACGTATGTCTACCTTCAGATCCTCTTAAGGGGATATTGCCTTTGCAATCCCATCGGTAATCTGCTCGCCTCCCTGGAGCTTCCAATTTTGGACCCACTGATCGAACGTTTCCAGCGGAACCACCCCCATAATGATTTGTGTAAACACATCCATCTCCTCATCCGCAAGATACTTCCATTGTTTGGCGAAAGAATTCCTGCCTTCATTGTAGATGCTGTAAACCTTATTCAAATTCGGATCATACAGGTTCTTTCCTCCGACCAGCAAGGAATAGGCACGTCTGAAATTACCGTCCCGTAGATTCCAATATTGAATATCGGTGTTATCGTAAGGAGGCCGTTTGACATTATAAATAGTTTCCAGATCACTTGCCAGCATCGGATACTCTTCCTTCCCCTGAAAATTGCCCGCCTCCTGCCTTCCGGCCATCACGTCTTGAATAGCTCTTACCGAAAAGGCAATTTCATCCCGTGGTACGAGCATATTCTGTAAAGGTTGAAAAACATCCCCATATTTCTCCCTGTCTCTCAATGTCAAGTTCGCAATTTTGATAATAGCCTCAGGATGTTCATAGCCCTTGCGCACAACAATATAAGATTGCGTCGGCCGGAATATCTTCACATTAAATTTGCCTGCGGTATCAAGTGGCAAGGCGTAAGCCTGCCAGTTCGCCCGCGGATTATTCTTCAGCGCTTCCGGGATTGGCCAATCTCCCCCGAAGGAAGGAGCGAAGAATATGCCTGCCTTACCCTCGATCACGACTTCCGCCTCCGTCTCACGGATTCCCATTTCACGATCAATCAGCCCCTTGGCATACAGCTCACGAAGTGCGGCCAGCGCAGTTCGGGTTTCCGGCTGAATCGATCCGTAAACTGGCATTCCGTTCTTACCTTTCAGCCAAAAACCCGGGTATGAATCATAGGCAGAGAATATTGGATTCAGGTTAAAACTTCCTGGCCCTGCATTGTATTTGTCATAAAGGGAAGTTCCAGCGGCAATGCCGATTGTGTCCTTTTGCCCATTGCCATCAGGATCTTGTTCAACAAACGCCTTCGCTACACTCTCCAATTCTTTCATTGTGGATGGAGGTGCCAATCCCAATCTGTCCAGCCAATCTTTCCGTATCCACATCATGCTAAAATCTTCAGGATTAGCTGAAGGTAAAGCAAGCATTTTTCCGTTTATCATAACGTCTTCCTTTAGTCCCGCGTTAGTGCCTTCAATAATGCATTTCATGACCGGTGAGGCGTACTCCTCATAAGCTTTTGTCAGATCCTCCAGTTCATCCGCCTCAACCATTTGATTAAATTGATAGGGAGAAACCACCATTGCATCAGGAAGCACATTACTGGAAATCGCCAAGTCAATTCTTTGATCCATATTCTCATGTGTAGCAAACCAGTCGATATGGATATTCACATTCAACTTGGCTTTAATTGTCTTAATCCACGGATTATTAGCGGGGGTTTCCCCTGTATATGACTTGTAGTTGGGATCAACTCCCATTACGATATTCAGCGTAGTCGGTACTTCGTATTTCTCGAACGCTGGATCCTCCCCCCTTTCCTTGATGATATCGGTTTTGTTCTGACTGCAAGCGGATACAGATAATATTAGCGATATGAGTAACAGAATCATTAAACTTCTTTTCAGCATGCGGTCCTCCTTAAACACAACGATTTATTGGGGAATACGTTTACGAACCCGATATTCACTCGGAAGTAGTCCGGTTAAATCGCGAAAGGTGCGGCTGAAATATTTTTCATCCGTATATCCAGTATGCTCGGCAATCCATTGAATCGTATTGTTCGTATGCACCAGATACTGCTTCGCCTTTTCCATCCGTAATTCACGAACGTAATCCTTGAAAGTACGTCCAATGATATCTTTAAAGCACTGACTAAAATAACTCCGGCTCATATTCATTTCTTTCGCCACCTCGGCAGAGGTCAACGGTTGATCCAATCTCATCCGCACCTTTTTCTCCGCTTTCAGCACACAGTTGACAATCTCCGGGGAGTAATTAGTTTGAAGCGCTGTGTACCGAATCATTGTGCGGGTATCCTCCAGCCATCGCTCAATCTGAAACCAGGAATGAAGTGTCTCATCAAGCTTGATCTTTCCAAACACCGTTCCGGCAAAAGCTCTGTTCCATTCGTTAACAAAAGAATATAATAAACCGATCAGTCGCGTTTGCGGTATACGAAGCATCTTTAATTGTATTAAAAGCCGCTGGAACAATACATCATCGTAAAGCCACTCCCCAGACAACAACAGTTCCTTCGGCTCTTCCAGTTGATCTCCTACTCCCCGATTCTGTTCATACAGATCGTCATAATTCTTATTAATGCACAACGACAGAATCGTGTTGTCGGGATTATATTCATAGAATAACTCTCTTTCCGTAAAGCTTCTAACCCATCGCTGAACTTGAGTCAATGTGAATTGTTGCAGATCCGACAATTGAATTAGCACAACGTTCTGCAACAAACGGATACGTTTTGATAGTTCATCAAATAGATCGCGCTCATTTCCATTTAAAGCAAGCACTAACCAGTTGTTTCGATCCACTTCAACCACCTTGATATCAGGGATATATTTCAATTCCTCGGCCCAGTCTTTTAAATCCTTGTGATCAAGAACCACGACGGAATATCCTTGCTCCAATGCCCCATCTTGGTGGACTATTCCTTGACGTGCTTGCCCTTGTATTCTGTCGGCAATTCTTCCGAGCATGTCTTCAAGCTGCTCCTTCTCTAAATCTAGATCGACCTTGGAAATATAATCTATAGCCCCAAGCCGAAGCGCCTCTTGCACATATTCAAAATCCTGATGCACCGTAAGAACGACAACGTGAAGTTCTAAATAACGTTTGCGTAAAACCCGCATTAACTCAATGCCCGACATGACTGGCATGCCTAAGTCAGTCAATACTAAATCAACAGAATGAGACTCTAAAAACTGGAGGGCCTTTTCCCCATTGCTCGCCTCACCAACAACCTTCATATCAAATTCCTGCCATGGCATCATTGAAATTAGTCCTTTACGGACCAATTTGTCATCATCCACAACAAGTACCTTAATCATGTTTATACTCTCTCCTCTTCTAGCGGTAGCGTTAGGAAAATACTAGTTCCTTTGCCTGGTTCGCTTTTAATCTCCAGCTTGGCCAGCTGACCATAACGGGATTCAATCGTCCGTTTAACGTAATTCATTCCGATTCCCATCCCTGACTTCTGTTGCTCTGATGTCTTGTTGGTCAACAGTTTTTGAATATGTTCATCGGACATTCCCACTCCATTGTCATGTACGGCAATCTCTATACCTTGGTTCAGCCTGACAATAACCAGGATGTATCCTTCATCGTCAAGCCCATGGTACAGGGAATTCTCAACGAGCGGTTGAAGGATAAACCGGGGTACCTCTTTTTTTAGCAAGACTTCGTCAACCTGGATACGGACATCGAATTGAAAATCATATCGAATTTGCTGCAGCGTCAAATACTGCTTAATAGCATTAATCTCTTCCTCGATGGTAGAAGGACGGCCTAATTTCCCCAGATTATAATATAATAATTTATTCAAAGCCTGGATCAGGCGGTCAATTTCATGCTGACCGTTCATAACCGCCAGCCAGTGTGCGGTATCTAAGGTATTCATCAAGAAATGGGGGTTGATTTGGTAAAGCAGCTTTTCCACTTCCAGATCAACGCGTTGCTTTTCTTTTTCCTTAACTTCGCCGAACAATTCCCAAATGTTTTTCTTCATATTTTGAAATTGTCGCAGTAAACTGTCGAATTCCGGGATCTTCGTTGACTTAAGAGTCACTTGATGCTCGGCGTGCGTCATCATCTTGATTTCGTTATGGAACAAATTAAGCGGCCTGTAGACCATTTTCCACAAGACCCAGGCCATGATTAATGCCACGCTAAGGAACACTAAAGAGAATAGAGAAATTTGAAGGAACCACCTGTTCTTTTCCCGGTTGAAATCCGCTTCCGCAAAAACTGAAATTGCGCTCCAACCTTGCTTACTCTTTTGTTGGAACCAGTAATAATCGTTGCTGTGGCCGGAATTTTTTCCTTTGTCAGATTCAGGGAAATATGTTCCACTCTTGAACAGACGTGGAACTTCACTGTATATGATCCTCCCCTCCGCATCCAGAAGAATCAAGCGTGAAGAGTTGTTTTGTGCCTCCTCATTATCAAGCATGTTTTTCAATAATTGAAATCCTGATTCAATATAGACATACACATCATCCCGTCCGGGAAAATTCACTTTTCTAAGTACAGACAATACGTATTCATTATCAAGCCGGTTAAAACTTTCGTGCGGCCCGTAGTAAGTAATGCCATAAGATTGGGCAAAAAGAGGCAGTTTGTTAGGAGAAAAACTATACTTTACTGGGAAATTGGTGAAATGATAGGTTTGATCTTTATCAAAATAGTACATAGCAAGGCCGATCTCCGGATTAGTGAAGGTGATCAAATTCAATTTACTTTTGAATTGATGCTGCAATTTCATCCGACGAAACGGTTCCTCCGTTCGCATTAGCTCATCCAATTCTTTCAGGATGGTGCCTTCGTAAGCAAACTGTTGCGAGATGTGATTAAGGCTACTGAGCGAGTTATCCAAGGATAAGGTCACTTGCTTAAGATTACTTTGGATACCTGTTTCAAGTTTATTGGTTAGAATCGAATTGATCGTATAATATGAGATCAAGCTGATAAAAACAAACGGAATCAACGAACTTATTAAATAAATGAAAAAAATCCTTTTCTTCAAAGTCATATCAGGAACACCTTGTTTTCTATAGAATCGTAGTCAAGAGATATCAGTGTTTTCAATTCCCTTAGTAGATTGGTATAAAAGCTCTATCACTGAGAAATATACTATGTATGTAAAAGTAACTTATATCTCTGCAATAGATTTAGTGTATTATGACAGACTGGAAACGATACCTTTCCAGATTGTAACATACTAACTATAAGGAGTTGAACTAAGTCAGTTAATATTTAGTTATAACTTTCAATTCAACACTTTTGAAAATTAAGGACCTAGATAAGATATTTACTGACCCTATTGTATTGCTCGTAGACCTTCTTTATCAGTGTCTTATCATCAAGATCTCGATCGAATTCTTTGTGTTTTAGAGGAGCGTGATACCCATTTCTTGCGACCACAAAACCTTGCAATGATGAGTAATTAGACATTCATTTCGAATTTTTCAATCTTTTCATACCACTCTTTTTCATGTCCTGCATCCAGACCTACGAGCACTTTTTAGCATTTCTTTCTTCTACTTCAACCGCTCGATTTACCTATTTTGTCGACATATTTCCTCTTAGTCCTCGCTGATCCCCAAGTCCAAACTCTCCAAGTTCCTGATATTCTTAATCCAAGCCTTCAATTGAAGTCTGTTCGTTATTCCAAAACTACTCTATATTTTTGTGATAGATCTTCAACGACTTGAAGATGTATTTCCTTCACCTTTATCTGACATATCACTATAAATCTTTAATAGTTTTCTTTTCAGATGTTCTATTATAGATTCGATTAGGAATCAGAAAAATCAAATTTCCGGTTGATTATTCTACCAATTAAACTAACATCCTTATTGAAATTGATATTAACTAAAGAAAGTAAGTTAATCAAATAAGAAAAATTTTCCGAATTATCTATATCTTTAACAAGTCCATCTACTGATCCTTCTAACTCTTCAATTCAATCTCTTAATCACTAATAGTTTCCTCCGCACTGGGTAGCCCCACTAAAGACAAGACCTTGAAGGGTTAATTCCGTTCAATACAAATTGAACGGTGAGAACGTATCCTTACTTATATGCGCACCTTTAATAGCGAGCGTTGTTATAACTTTCAACGATACATAGAATTAATCAAGAGCTTCTTCAAAAGGAAGTTGCCCATTGCTCTTGGTATTTTTATTTACCTTTAATAATATGACTTTTCCGACTTTTTAAATCTCCTATGAAGATTTGATTAGGGTCAGACGGATCATATTTTCGGTTAACTGCTTTATTAATTAAATCAATTCCTTAGCAAAATCGTAAGAATTGAGTCGGAATCCCAACGTCCTCTTTAGCGGTCTATAGTATTTGATTAGTATCTGTTTAGCTTGAACTTCCTCATAACCAAGAAGACTAAGTTCACGAATGACTTCTTTAATATAGGGTCTATCCATCATATGTCTGCTTTTCGAATTGTCCATGCTAATTAACTCCATTTCTTTTCCTTAATCTACTCATTGGTCTTTAATTTAGGCTTAATGTATATCTTCACTTAAAGTATTCTTCTGAACACCACTTTATCATTAGTTCTCTACTTTTTTCATGAATTTTTATTAACTGGTTTAAAACAAAAATTCGTTGAACTATATCTTCAGCTATAAAAAACTGTCTCTTAAAAAAATTATGTTGCTTCTGATATGGACCTTGGTACTTTTCATTATTTTCATATACATGTAACAATTGAATATGTAGATCATATATTTCTTTATATGACATAATAGCACCCCTCAGCAGTTAAAAGTTAATTTTCTGAATTTGCTTTTTTTATGTTCAATTAGCCCAACTATTTGAATTAACAAAAAAGCAACCCCCTTGTTGGCAAGTCGCTTTTAACAAAATCTATTGTGAATCTTCAGTTATTATCTAAGATCCTAGCGCTTCGCCTTATAGAACTCATGATACAGCTTCATGAGCGCTCGCTTCTCAATCCGCGACACATAGCTGCGACTGATACCAAGCTCCTTGGCAATCTCCCGCTGCGTTCGTTCCTCACCACCCGTGTCTAATCCAAAGCGGCCCACTACGACTTCTTTTTCCCGGTCATCCAGAATATCAAGGTTACGATAAATCTTGCTTTTCTCAATCTTAAGATCGACCTCTTTAATGACATCATCAGCCTCGGAGCCAAGGATATCGATGAGTGTAATTTCGTTCCCCTCTTTATCAGTCCCTATCGGATCATGTAATGAAACATCCTTGCGGGTCTTTTTCAATGATCTAAGATGCATCAGGATTTCATTTTCAATACAACGTGCTGCAAATGTGGCCAGCTTTGTGCCTTTGTTTGGACGGTAACTCTCAATAGCTTTAATCAAGCCAATAGTTCCGATGGAGATCAGATCCTCCATGTCTTCCCCAGTATTATCGAATTTTTTCACTATATGAGCTACTAATCTCAAATTGTGCTCGATAAGCAAATTCCGGGCTTTAGCATCCCCTTCAGCCATCATGCCTAAGTATTTGCTTTCCTCCTGCTCCGAGAGCGGCTGTGGAAATGCGTTGTTCCTTACGTAAGATACCAGCAACGTCAGTTCTTTAATTAGCAACGCGATCGTACTTAAGAATCCAGGCAACTTGGCGACACCTCCCGCACTTGTACAATGAAACCGATCTGTTTGCCTTACGGGTTCATGGTCATCTTATTGTATGTGGGTAGATGCCCAGAAGTGCATGTACATAAGAAAGCAGCATCATAAAAAAATAGTCTTCTCATTAAAAATCACTTAACTATGCTAAGTATCATAATGAAAGGTTAAACTTACGTTTGGCAAACGAGTAGCATCAACCATTAATGCTACCCTTACGCCGAGTTGGTAAGGAAAGTTTCTTATTCAACGTCAGTGGAATATCGCTCTTACTTCCTCCATCTTGACCTCCTGTAAGCTCGCTTAGGCTCCCGACTACACTAATGTTAAATCCTCCATCTTCTGCTTTGAGAACAATTTCATCAATGAGTGTTTCAATGATAAAGCGTTTATCCTCAAATGCCAGTTCTGCTCCTTTACTGCTAATAAAATCGTTTATCTGCTCGACTATCTTAAGATTCGCCTCATGCGAGTAGTGTTGTTCTCTGTGCGTTTTGCTCTGCCCTTCATATAACTCCAATTGTGATTGCAGTTCATTAATCTCACGAATTAACTTATAGGAATCAGTTGCTAGCTCATCTTCCGTAATTACATCCCGTCGGAACATGATTTTCAACTTATCCATTTCTTTTCTCTTTTCAACGATCTGGCTTTGGATCATACCAGCAGTAAAAAGTAATTCATCAATGACTTCTTCTACTTGCCCCGCTAATCTCTGCATATAGTCTTCTGGATTAGACAATGCCTCCATGACCATATCCCAAATAAACTCTTCTAGCACCTCTGCTCGAATACTGCGTGAAGGGCAAGGTTGGGATATCCCATATACTCTAGGAAAAAGATTAAGGCATCGGTAGCAAGTGTATTTAACTCTTTTACCTGTCTTCTTATCCTTTCGCCCAGTGTATGTAGTCCCTCCCCATTTACGACCACAATGACCACACCGAATAAGTGATCTCAACAAGTAATTAAAATGTACATTCCCCGAACGAGTAAAATTCTTAATACGCCGTTGGCGCGCTTGTTCATATAACTCATCGGTTATAATCGGTTCAATTTCAACCATAATCCAGTCGTTTTTTTCTCGTATTGTGTATGTTTTTTTGGGATTTCCAAATTTACTCTTTTGTCCCTTGAGTTTCTTCACTTTTCTACGATTGTAATAATACTTGCCGATATATATTTCCGAACTAAGCATCCGACTTATTGAACTTCCTCCCCAGTTTCCACTGACGGAACGTTTTGGGCGGACACCCATTTTGAAAAGCCTGTTCCCAATTTGTCGGATTGTCATATTTTCATTCAGATACCAGTGATATACCTGTCTTACATGCTCTGCCTCCATCTGATTCACAATAAGTTGCCCCTCAACCCAATCATATCCGAAGGGGGCAACGCGCATAGGCATGATCTTTTTGTCCTTTTCTACGGCCTTCAGCCTTCCTCGAACAGTCCTCTTCTTAATTAGAGAAAGCTCATATTGAGCAATAACACTCATCAAATTAAAGAAAAGTTGTCCTTCAGGAGTACTTTGATACTCCGTATCAACAAAGATCAGATGAACATCACGTGACTCAAACTCCCGGCACAAGAACAACTTATCAGTCAGATCACGTGAGAGACGATCCGGATGGGTAATGATAACCCGGTTGATCAAACGAGCACTAATTTCTTCCCGTAGTTCATTCATAGCCGGACGATCTACATCTTCTCCGCTAAAACCTTCCTCACGGAAAACTTTAATAGAATCAGGATGAATGCCTAACTCATTTGCTTTGTTCGTGCAGAGTTCGACTTGGTGTTCAAGACTGTGTCCCTCAGCTACCTGCATACCCGTTGAAACTCGTCCGTATATTGCGGTATACACGCATCCATCCCCTTCTTTCTTCCTTTTCTCTTTTGTTTTTTACTTGACGCAGCTGCTAAAAAGTTTGAGAATATTTTCCAATTGTGCGAGCTGGTACGTTGTTCTGTTGGCTGACAATGACTCAGCCGACTCCCATTAATAAAGCGGCTTCTGAAAAATCCATCGAATCGAAACAAAAATCGAACTGGATAGGTTCATATTTTCGAGCTTATTTTCGAACCATTGCTCCTTGATTGCTATTGGACATGTATATCTCTTGTCACCGAATTTGATTCCTTGCGATGTGATCAAGCCTTTACCTTTAATGAACGACAATTGGTAGTCATCAAAACAGGAACATATGTTCTTGCTATGTATGATGTCCAGTTGAATAGAAAATAAACCGACTGTGGTCAGTCGGTTTTAAAAAATTTTTTTTTAATTATGTAGTCGATAGCTCTGTCTTTGTTTACTTTTGCCTTTAAAATATCCGATCTCAATACAATTAGTTTATTAGTCTGATTTTCCCCATCCTTATCCTTATCCTTATCCATCTTGCTTAGTATCCTCAATAACATCATTATTTGAATTTTTCTTTTCTTCCTCCCTGATCCATTGTTCAATTATCTCAAGAGCTTTCTTTCTTACTGATTCATCAACAGGCTGTTTTTTTGGCAAAATAAAAACCTCCGATATCGTAATATCTGGAGGTTTCCCATTACTTAATCAGTATCATATTTCTCACTCAATACAGTGAGGGTGGCTTTACGATAAACTCGATTGGATAACAAATAGGTCGCATAGAATGAGGATGTCTGATTATGACCGTATGATTTATTTGACTAGGTATTACAGTTGGCATATAGCCATAAATATAACTTTCTCCGTGAAACAACTTCATAAATAGTTCGTATTCTTTCGAACTCGCAGTTATATTACAAAGTTCTATGATAACTGTCCCCATAAGGACTTCTACTCGGAGATATAATTTTAGATTAGTTTGTTTATCTATCAGGATTACTGCTCTTACATCGTGAGAGTTGTGGCATAGTGCTCTTAAGTATTCTTCCCATTCAGACTTACCATAAAATAGAGATGCATCATTGAAAAATCCAAAATGCTCAATACTCCAAATTTTCTCTGGGAAGGATAACAAAAGCCATTGAAGTGGCAACCTCGATATCAAGGCAATAAAAGCAAGAAATTCACCCGGATAGTTTGGAACTGGGATGATTCTTCTCCCACCAAATGACTCGTCTAAAGGGGTCGACTCAGTTATATCTTTGTGTTTCCGATTCTCAAAATCTGTAAAATTGGTCAGTTGATTGTTGTTTATTCGAAAATCATTAAACAATGAGTTCTTACTAAAGCCAGTTAATTCTTCCCGCATTATAACTAATCGCCTTGCATTTATGTCCTCTATTTTCAGTAAAAAGACAGCCAATTCATTAAGATCCATTCTTAAAAAGAACAGTTCAGGCCAATCATATGTAAATCTATCTTTTGGGTCTCTTTTGTACTCCAGAAAATCTTTAATAGTTTGTTTGGATGATTCAGAATAAAAATCCCGAATTCTTTCTAGTCTCACAATAATATCCTTTAACTTATTCTTATTACGTTTTCGCCTCATACTATATCACCGAGAAAAGCATATACCACTCTCATGCCACGGGCCCTAGTTCACTTTATAAGGTGAATTAGGGCCAAAACTTGTTTTTAGGGGTATCATGATCAATCAAGTGATGCAGAGAAACTAAAGGACAAGGAGTAAGACAGAAAAACTGAACACATAACCAGACATCTAAAAAAGCAATATCATGTTTCCTCCTGATAAGTCTGCACCTCCTTTTGATTTTCGTCCTGATCATGATAAACCTGTGACATATATACTATTTGACAATCCACCAATAAAAAAAGGCGGAAAACACGATTTCTTCGTTACAGAAGAGATCATGTTTCCACCTTCCAAAAAGAAGGTGGAAACTAATGTTTATTTTTACCAATATCGGTCAATAACTCAAGGTATAAACAAAAAAATCTTTTTCAACTTCTAATATTAGAAGCGAAAAAGATTTACCTAATGTTATTAATGAGTTCGAACCCAACCTGTAAGGTGAATTTCCACAACGCAAATAAGCTGAGAATCAAGCCATTCGGCAATTAAGAATTAAATTCTCCTTGAGGCGCTTGCCAGGAGAGCAATTTTAGACTGTTTTTATATAGGAAAATTATACCTAACATCTAGTGATCCGTCTACTATTTCTAAGGAGGATAAATTAATGCTAAATAATTTATCAAATATTGATTTAAATAGCCCCTCTGAGCATGAAACTAATCAAAAACTCAATCATTTCAATAGCGAAATTCGTTCATATTTGGAGACAATTCAACAGAAGAATAAAGGAATAATCAACCCCAATAAGCTTTCTCATCTAAAAAAATTCAACGACTTCCTTGACTCCGTATCTTTTGATGAACAGTTGGCCAATTTGAACGAACGGTATCTTAAGGACTATAAAGAAAAAATATCACAATATTCAGTATCTTATCAGTCTAACCTATTAATTGTAGTTAAAAGTGTCTTTCATTTTTATGGTATATATCAATTTGATCATTTACTCACTCTTCCATCTGTTAGATCCAAAAAAATGAATCATAATCCAAACAAAAAGCTTGAAAATCTAAAGATTTTAGATTTTATATCTTATCTAGATAACTTTAAAAAGTTCAGCCAAACTATCAATAACAAGAAACATCTGAAAACTTTTTATAAATATCTTAAAGAACATTTTCCAAATTTAAAGTTGGACGAGCAATCAGACTTCTCAAATGTGAGATTGCACCATATCAAAGAATTTGAAAAATATCAATTAGAAAGAGCTTCATTTAAAAAAATATCAAAAAAATATGTTTATTCAATAACACGCTCATTGAGAATGTTTTTCGATTATTTGAGAAAAAAAGGAATATCGAATATTAAGTATGTTCCTCCCAGTTTCTTACAAAGAGATAGTAATCGGGCGAACGAGTACGTAGAAGTAACAGATATAAGATTAATGATTGATTCTTTCTTTAAAGAAATAAATGCAACAAACAGAAACCCAAAATTCCTATATCGAAATTTAGCCATATTCCTGATTTTATTGAATACAGGATGTCGTCCCATTGAAATTTGCAATCTTAGTACCTCTGATATTTGGTTATCTGAAGGAGCAATTTTGTTAAGATCTAAAAAATCAGGAAAGAGAAAATTAAAATTAGACCGTGAAGTTGTATATTATCTTAAACATTACTGTGAAATACGTCACACTTTTAATCCCAAGAGCAACATTCTTTTTCTCAAAAAAGATGGTGACGGTATGTATCAAAGAAACATCTATAAAGTCTTCCAGGGAGTAAATAAAAAAACTTTTAATAAGATGATTAATTCTCCCAAGTCTCTCAGGCATACTTATATAACAAATGCTTTGGACAGTCTAAATGACATAAGAAAAGTAGCAGAAGCCGCAGGTCACAAAATATGGAGTTCAACAGACTACTACAGATATAGAAGTACGGAACGCTTGAAAAATAATACTATTGAATATGACCCCACAGGGTTATATGAGAGGGAGTTTGAAGATGGCCATTCAAAAAAAAATTAATGGTCTGAGAGAGTTATGTGATGCTTTAAACATAGAATTTGAGCTATTAAAGGCTGTTCAAGAGAATAAAGAATTTGTATCGCATCAACTGCTTTCATTGAATGCGCTAAAGACCATATCCGAAGTGATCCAAGAATTTATTGAATATCTAAGAAAAAATGTAAAGCTGGGGATCATTGAAGCGAAAACTGCTGAGAGTTACATCCACTTTCTTAGACCATTCCTTCAATTCATTGAGAGCAACTATAAAACATATGATATTAGTAAGCTTGATATAGTTATATTTAACGAATATCTAATTACATGCAAGTCTTTTAAAAATAAAGATGCCGTAACAGCAGGTACTAAAAATACCTACTTAAAATTCATTCGTAAAATGCTATATTTTGCAATGGATAATGGATATTTGTTTTTAAAAGATGGAGAATACCATATAAAAAATAAGTTTCGATGGGACCGCATACCTCGTGATCCAAGGTGTATACCAGATGAGTTGGTTAAGAGGATTCTACGAGCATCCACCTTTACCAAAAACCCTTATCGTAATCACGCCATACTCTGTATACTTCTTGCAACTGGTGCACGAGTAGAGGAACTTGTAAATATAAAAATCAACGATGTTAATTTTGAAAAAGATTTCATCAAACTCACAGGCAAGTATAGAAAAACAAGACTTGTGACACTGTATCCTTTACTAAAAAAAGTTTTACTTGCCTATCTTGATCTGCGTCAAATAAGCAATCTCACATCAAACCAATACCTATTTACGACTTCATATAGAAAAAAAGAGAATGGAATGACCAAATCTTCTGTTCAGAAAATGATTTTCAAACTATTTAAGGATATAGGCTATGCCAATGAATATTCAACCCACTGTTTTAGACATACGTTTGCAGTCAATTGCCTAAAAGCCGGCATGAAGATTGAGTACATCGCGGAATTAATGGGGCATGAACATATTGAGACAACGATGATTTATACTACTATGCTTTCTGAGGATTTATTAAAAGAAGTTCAAAAATACCCTATTCCCCTTGAGGAAGTTCTTTTTACTTTATTAGGAGTTGAAGACTAGATGAGACCGTTAATCGAAGAGATAGAAAGGTTTTTAAGCAGCGCAAACTATGTAAATATCACCAAACAAAGATATCGAAAACACCTCATTACTTTTACTGAGTATCTCTCTAAATTAATTAATGAACCTGTAGAGCAAGTCACACTAAGCAAGATATACTACATCTCAATGAACGATGCTGAAGCGAATTCTATTTTTTATCAAATCGATGCTCCGATTTTAGATGAATATTTTGAGTTACATCTAGCCAAAGGATATAGGTGGTTAGCAGCCTTCAAGTCAGCCATTAGCAGTCTTTTTAAATACCTAGGTGCAAATTATGATTTTCAAAACCCTATTTATGAAATTGAGTTTCGATTAGAAGATCATAAGCCAGAACCAAAAAACAAGCGTATTTTAAATAGACAAGAAATACTAAAATTGATGATGAGTATTGTCGAGTACAGTAAAGATGTTGAGAGAGACTGTCTTCTCTTCGTCACTTTACTTTCGACTGGATGCAGAATTGACGAGGTACTTAATTTAAAAAAGAAAGATATTCGTACAGAAAACCACGTTTTTTTTCTAGCCAAAACGAAGAACAAAAGAAGCAAATATGTGGTCACAAGAATTGGATTAACAAAAGCCATTGAAATTTACTGTCAAAAAAACCATATAGAAAATGAAGATTATATTTTCACTAACGGAAGTAACAGTAAACCAATATCACAGAGTAGTGTCAGAAAATTATTAAATTACTATCTTGAAAAAAAAAATATCCTTCCAGCAAGAATCCATGATACCAGACGTTCATTCGCTACCATCATGTATGAGAACGGCACAGATATCGATATTATTAGACAACTCATAAATCATGAAACTATAAACTCTACAAAAATCTATATTGGGGATGGTATCGTACGTAACAAAACCATAAATATTCCACTGTACGATTCAATATTTTCAGATATGAGAAAAAAACGATTGAATAAGACAGATCGTAGTTTATGAGCAACTCATAAAGGATCCCGACTTCAGATGAAAATAATTATAACTAGACATTAATAGTGTTTGAATAATTATTTCATATCACAAAAAATAGCTGAGCCCAATATGCCATATTCTCTGACCGTCTCCGATTACAAAAACTTATAATATTTAATTGACTAGCTGCGTGACAGTAAATGAAATGTGAATACAAATGTGGATTGTAAGGTGTTTATAAACGAAGGGTTTTCCCAGTGCAGACTTCCGTATCTCTCCTCCCCCAACTCTCATTCGGTAAAAGGATTTCAATAAGATAATTACATGGCGTTCCAGATTTCATCTGAATTACACTTGTAATTTGTACTATTTAGATCATTTTTCACTTTAAGTACAGTGAATAAATGTCAAGAATATTATCCAATCCATCCAATAATTCTTCAACTTGTGGATCTCTCTCTGAACCCACGGAATCATTTGAGCGAGTATACGTTGTTGAGGCTGTAGAAATGAGGGGGTTTATGAAATAGTTATTTGGCAAATCAAATGCTTTATTGATTTTTTCAATTTGTCTATTGTATTGCTCAGATTCAAAACTTCCACCTTTCATGATCCGATCAATGGTAATTCGAGAGATGCCAGATAGTTTCGAAAAAGTTAATTTGGAATAACCTTTCATCCGAATAAAGGTTACCAAGTTTTTAGCAATCGTTTCACGGTGATCCAAAAAATTCAGGCTCATGTTATTACACCTCTTTTACCACGTATTGAAAAGCGTCAACTTTAGGATGTCCTATTCTGAATCGAATCAGGCATAAAACAAGGTGACAATATTGCGTAGAGTTATACTAGCCAGCTTTACAAGGGAGATAAAATGCTAGATAAATTCATCAGTGAAGGTTTAGGAATTAAGAGTGAAAACCTATTACCACACTTAGCAGTATTTAGCTAGTGGATTGAGGACTGAAATGCATCCTCTCAATCAGCTTAAGCAGGTTATCAGAGAGATGGCAGATAAAGACGGGACGTACATTATTCTAAGTAGCCTGGGTTCCACATCAGACTTAGCTTTAAGAAACCACAAAGCAACGCTGCTGAATGAAGCTTCTGATTACTCAAATGCAGAACAATTTAAAGTGGATTTTCACAATCGCAAGCGAATTGCTGGTTGTGTTCGTGCTCATCCTGCCCTAATTTTTGGGGTACGCCAAAAGATAGATCATCCAATTCAAAAGAATGGAAACCCTACGTGCTGAGCTGTAATTAACTCGTCCCCTGAAAAGAACAGAAGTGATGTGTCCTTTCTACATCACTTCTGTTCTTTTCTTCCTTGCAGTATAAATTCGAAATTCCCCCGCTTCATTAGAACGGCAATATAATTCACCTATGCAGATAAGATACGCTGCTGAATTTTAAGCCGGCTCTTACTACAACAATCTGTCTGCAGTAAGAGCCTCGAATACTCTGCATGCGTCGATATACTGCTCCCTGAGTTCAGGTTTTGAAGTAAATAAAACATGAATGCCATCCCTTAAATACCACGACCATCTACTTGTGCTGTCCCAAATGTAAGGATCACTGATCATCTCAAAATAACCTAAAAGCTTCGTCGTACCGACCCCATAACATTCTTCTATTTTAGTTGAAAAAGCCATAAAGGACTTCTCTTTTCCCCTTAGAGTAGTCTCAATAGTAACCATCGTGCGTACAAAAGAACTCAATAATTATTATAACAGCATTACATGGGTTAAATGAGGGTTTCATTCGACACTGGGTAGTTCCCACCAAAAAAAAGAACCACAGAGAACAAAGTCATCTGTGGTCTCCGTACTATTACTTGTCGATAAAGTCGCTAATTCTTAGAGAATATAACTTTACGAACTGCGATTCAAGTTCCCATAAAAATTTCTCGACCGAGTTCATTAAAACCTTTTGAGGAATCTCTTGGTTACAATCGAACTTCTGCCACTGAGAGAAAACTCTCCAGCTTCCCTCAGCTATGTCCGTAAGCTCTAATATCGGACCTTCATTGAAGGACATTGTTTCATATGAAAAGCTCGTCTTTTCATTAGATTTTACCTTAACCCACCACTTCTTAAGTTCAATGCCAAACTCTAATAGCAAAAAGTATTTTTCTGAAAAGAAAATTTTGTTGTTAATGATGATATCTAGCTCACCTTCAATATCGGCAAGTAGTTTAAAGTTTTTTGTTAAAACTAGTTCTCTCTCAATTTCCTTGTCATTACCTAATGAAAATTGAAAGATTATCGTTACTTTATCGGATAGGAAGTCCATATCTTACCATCAGCTCCTACAATAACTTGAATTTTAGTTTCCCCTTTAGTTCCAATACTTCTTCCCAAATCCGTAATAACTTTATAGGAGTTTGGTTGGTTATTCATTAAGAATTGTGCATTGGGGGATTTAAGCCCTTCTTTTACCATATTATTCACATCGCCAACACTATCTGTTGCAAATTTCCTATAGTTTCCCCCAGCACTCTGAAGATGTTTGTTGGAAACTTTGAAACTATCCACATTATTTGCTGCCTTAAATGATGCTTCAGATGCTTTCTTCAATACAGAATTACCCGTCCCCTTAATCACTTCAGGCTTAGAAGCGTATAAGGGTGCCGTGGTGACTGACATTAAGCTACTAAAGCCACCCATTACTATCATATGACCTAAAGGTACTGCTTCTACGTATTCTTGATACTGTTTTTTGGACATAAACTGCCAAAACGATTGTTTACTCGTTTCATCGTTTGATAAATATATTATGGAGGCATCAGCTCGATAGTAACCACGCAGAACTCCATTATTTATATATGGCATACCTTCTATCATTACATCAGACATTTCATTTTTTTGCGATGTACTTGTACAATTCCCAGCATGTGTATAATTCCCATTAGAAGATACGCAATAATTACCTGATGGGTCACTGTAAATTAACGGATTGTTATGCACATACGTATACAAATTCAAACTAAGCGGATTATCAATCTGCCCCTCATACGTATCCTCATTTAAAAATCTCCCTATAGAGGGATCATAATACCGCGCCCGCAGATAGTAAAGCCCGGTTTCTTCGTCATAGATTTCCCCAGCATACTTAAAAGAGTTAGAGATTCCTTCCGTCTGATTCGTAATGTTCCCCCATGCATCATAAGAATACGAATTAACAACGTTCCCATTTGTATCTAAGATTTGTACCACATCTCCGTGACCATTGTATAAATAATAATAGTCCTTCGTTGTAGTTGTGGTGACATCCTTTTTTACTAGCAATCGATCTCCCCGTATATAGGTTGCTCTCTGTCCATTACTTTTGGTCTCTGAGATCACCTCTCCATTCCCATTATAGTTATATTGCGTTTTTAGGTTACCGCTCGTTTTTTGGTATCTTAACCCACTAGGTAAATAGCTTATTGTAGTTGTGGTATTATTTTTCGTAACACCAGTTAATGTATTTTGCAAGTCGTAAGTATAGCTTGTATCTGCATATTCATATGAGTTAGAATACGTATCCGAAATAATCTGTCGATTTCCTAGCAAATCGTAAGCATAGGTTATAGTTCCACCTCCATTAGGACGTGAAATACTGTTAACTCGATTTAATTTGTCATATCCATAAATTGTCGACTTAGCCGTTCCATCAATTAACGTTTCTGTCACTATAGTTATATTTCCGTTGTTGTCGTAAAAATACGTGTATGAGGAGAGAACTTCTGTGCCTTTTGAATTCTTCAATGTCCATAACTGATTTAAACTATTATACGTATACTCTGTTTTTAATACAGTACCATTCGCCAAGGTCGGATAGATAATAGTTTTTACCTGTCCTGTTGGAAAATACTCATAGGTAGCATTCACCATTGCCGAAGTATTAAGGGTCGAACTTCCGTTTGTTTGAACTTTATCTAGGCGCTGCATACTGTATTGATAATTGACATAAAAGGCACTTATCCCACTGTGTGTACCTGTCAACCTCGTTGTTCGATTTGCTTTATCATAGACATAAGCTGTCGAAGCTAAGTAGTCTGCTGTATTTGAAGAGAGTATTGTTGTTACTCTTTTCAAATTATCTATAGTTTCTGTTTGCGAGGCTACCTTTGTTCCATTTAGATAAAGTTCATTGGTGTCATTTTTGATTCCACTACTCCCAAAGATACTCTTATTTTGCTGTGTAATCCCTCCACTTCCCGTGAGTAAACTAATGACTACCTGATTTCTTTCATCATACTGATAATTAAAAACCGTACCATTGCGATCAGTTTTTTGTGCAAGCAACCCTATTTGATTATAGGTTTGATTCTCGCTGAGCGACGCGGCATCTTTCTTGTTATAGAGTAATCCCAATTCATTATTCGCTTTACTCTTTAAGCTGACCACTGGCCCATTACTACTATTTTGCATAGTAGTATTTATGACCTGTCCGCTGCGATCATATTGGTAACTGGTAATTTGATTCATCGAATCTTTTACAGTATTTAAGCGATTCAATTTATCATACGTATACTTTGTAGTCACTCCCTCATCGTTTTTGTTATTTTTCGGATCTGTGTAGGTCAATACATTGCCTGCAATATCATAACTATACGATTCGGAAATCTTATAAGACTCACTTTGAATGGGCCAGTCTTTATACGTTACATTGGAGAGTAATTGACCCCATTGATCATAATTTTGTTCTATATAACTGCTCTTCAGTGTGGCATCGTTCGTTCTTCGATAAGCTTCAACTCCAGAAGCTGAAACCGTGTATTTCGTCTCTTTACGGAGCTTCAAATGATACTCACTAATGTACAAATTACCATAAGTATCTTCAGCCTCATATTGTTGACCCCAAGCATTATATTTTACGGTAGTTACGTTCTCAACAGGATCTATCACATACACGGCTCTGGATAAATCATCCACATGGAATTGGGTCCTAGCTTTTGAATCCACTGTTTCTTCTAGTCTAAGGAGACCTAGTCCATCGTAATACTGATTTTGATTGGATAAATACGTGATCGCTCCATTCGACTTCTGCGTGTATTTCCGCTTGGAATTGACCTGAAGCATATAAACCGATTGATTTTCTGAATCAAATAATGAAGAATTAAACATACCTGAAGTGTAGTTATATTGATCTTCAACATCATACTTTTCTTCGTTTAGATTGGTTATCGTTGGATAGGAAATGGTTTTGACCCTACCTAATAGATCATAGGTGTACTTCGTTGTCTTACCATCTAGATCAGTTTCTTCCTTCAGTGCACCTGAGCTCATATCATATTTCATCGTTTTTTGGACGAAAGAAGGCGTTGCCTGACCACTAGTGGAGATGTTAGTAAAGTTGTTGGTTATTTCAGTGGGGTAAGCATAATTGCTATCAGGTCCATAAACCGTTGTCGCTCTATATACCAGACCATTTTCTATGGATTTCTCTTCAATTGTTTTACTTATTTTACCATAATCACCAGGTACTGATTCATAGGTGTAATTAGTTATTTCAGTTTTAGGATTTGTATAGCTTTTTATTCGACCATTATCATAGTATTCATAATTTTCAGTGACATAAGTGGAATCATTCTGGTACCAAGATTTTGATTTTATGAAATGATAATTAGGTTCATAGTCTAATGACGTCGTAAATTTACTTTTAGTATTGGAGTTGTTGATTTGACTTAACGTTAAGGGTTGAGTCTGACTCTGAATTGCTCCCCAGTCGGTGTATGAGATATCTGAATACAAGATATTTGCAGTGCTGACATTGTCACCAACTGCAAAGTCTGCATTAGTTGTGCGTGTCGGTAAATATTTGAATGTTGAATGAAATGCTGTATTACGTGCCTCTTTTCGCTCACCATTTGGTGCTTGCGTTATAGTAGCTATATTCTGCTGTAGTCCATTAAAGTGTGTAGTTGTTGACAATCCATTGGTTGCTGAAGTGCTCTGCACTGTAGAGGTAGATGAAAATCTATATGATTCAGATAAATTATTGGGATCAGAATAAGTAGAGTATCCCGTGTAATCCCCCAAATACGTATAATTGACCTGATTATAGGTGTTTTTTGCCATATCATTTCTAGATTTTATTCGATACTCTTCTCCGAAGCCGTAGACGCCCAGATTTCTCGTAACTAGTTCATACTGGTAATTAGTAGTTGAGATAGGATAATGGACCCCTATTAATCTATGATAACTGTTAGAACCTGAATAACTATTCACTTCTTTTTGGGTATAGTGGAATTTCGCTGCAACTGCACTATCATAATCAAACCATGTGGCTTGATCTATTTGGTCTAAAACCCTCCATAATGTAGGAACATAACCATCAGGAATACCATTAAAAGTTAACGTATTTCTCCATTTAGTCAAGGTAACCTTTTGTGCATCAGTTCCATTAGTATTAAGAACACGTATAACAATGTTTTCTCCATTAAACGTATCCGTTGCATTTAGATTACTTTCATAATTGAATGTTACTACTCTCCCCAAGCTATCTGTAATGGTAGAGATAACTTTATTAGTTTGTCCATCATAGGTTAATCGATCTATATGCTCGAACTTAATAGTATTTCCAAATCGGTCGACAATTCCTAACAAGCGACCATCGCTAGCAAAGTACTCTCGTTTTTTATCGCTATATTGTAAATAGTAAGCTGAGCTTGTTAGACTATTACTAAATGTTCCATTATCTTGAATGAATTGAATGTCTTTTCCTTGATAACCTACTAAATGTGTGTAGTTGCTTAAAGAATCACTTCCGTTAAAATCAACCCGGTACACAGCCCCTTGTCCATCGTGGTAGTATATATACCCATCGGCTAACTGAACAGAAGGAAATTGAAAAGACCAGCCCAGTCCTAAATCATAGCGTGAAATTAAGTAATTATATTTTTTGATCGTACCGTAAGATTCATAGTTCCTCATATAAGAGAATGACTGGTTGGAATTGTACATTAACCCTATATTAAGATCCAGACCATCTCTTCCGGGCAGACTGATTTCATTTTCTTTCCATGTTAAAGATCCAGAAGCAGGGTCAATCAATTCACTAGAAGCATTTCTATCTGAATATTGTTGCTTGTTAGCTTGATTAATTTGTTGCTGAGTTGCTAACCCATAAAATACACTGTTGACAATGGAATCAAAAGTAGTAATAAACGGGGTCTCTAATTTTTTTTCGAGTTGACCTTTCATAATTGTTTTGTCATATACATCATCCGTAACTGTTAGTGGATTCAAAGAGAACTCTGTCGCAAAAGTATCCTGATATACTGTATCTTCAACTGAGGATGGTAAATCGAAAACATTATTTCGTATTTGGATTTCGATGTCTTCCCAAGTCTTCTCCCCGTTTTTTTTGATATCCAATATATCCATTGGTGTTAGTGTGGACTCTTTAACAATTAAATTAATCCAATAAACATCAACTATACTTGCTCCAGCCAAAACGAGTTGTTCAATTTCTTCCTTATTCAAATCATCAACTCTATTAGGAGTAGAGGTAAGGCTTTGTCTATATCCCTTCAGGGTATTTCTTTGAATTGACAATGCCTTTATTTCTGCTAACTCTTTTGGTAATTCAGAACCATAAACGGCATTGGCCGCTGAAATAACATCTTTTGGGATCGGTATTGTAGGTACCATATTATTTGGTTCCATATAATTACCAGTAATAATAGTTTCAGCAGAACGATCACTGATATTATTTCCTTGATTACTAGCTGCCACATTTATCTGGTAATTAGGTAAGAGTACTATTACACATAAAATAATAACTAATAGTCTCTGGATTAATGGGTTGTTTCTCAATTCTAATTCCTCCTAAAATTTAAATGGTTAGATTATTCGTAACATTGAACTCCCAACCTCCGATAAATGTGCCATCAATAGAATAGTTAGAATAGATAGAAGTAATATCTGGCCTGTTGATTAACGATATTATGTAACTTAAATTATCCTATCAATCTCAAGTCTTTGAATGAAATACTGAATCCGTTTCTGCCATTCAATGGGTAACGTGCAGAGAGCAAACAAACGAAAGAACCTGGCAAACGAAAGAACGGCATGCCGAGGTCATTCTGTATTCGCGGCATCAAATAGCCGCTTCAGCAGAACATAAATAATCAAAGCTCCGCATAGCTGACCGTACACGGTATTTTCGGTGGTTCCAAATTACATTGGGACGTTTAAGTGTTGTTTTATCAAGCGAAAAAAGACCTCGATCTGCCAACGCGTTTTATACATCTGGGCAATCCGTTCAGTTGTAACTTTCATCGAATCGGGAACGACGCTAATTTTCCGACCTTTGAAATCCTGAAAACTGACCATACGGTAGCGTTTATCGGATCGGTACTGAGTCGTTCCGAGCTGACACGCGATATCCCGAAGAACGGGAGAGTCTGGTAGGGACTGACGAAGTAACGCCCGCGATTACTCTAGATGAATGTTGTCCCGAAGCCGAATCACAAAGGATTGTTCATCTTGCTTAAAACGGCCCAGACGTTCAAGCTTCCCATAAGTTCGATCCATCACCATAATGTAATCCAGGTGAGTTGAATTTTCACTTATGGGTCCGTCATGTTGGGAGCCTACCGTTTCGATCACCTTTAGGGGTTGTCCACTTTCAGCTTGAAAGGCCAATTGCAGCTTAATTCCTGCCCGTTCCCCGTGATAAGGAGCCCACGGCAAGCGGGTTTTTCCAACGGTCATAATCGTGGAATCAATATCAGCTTTTTAGGAATCGAGAGTTTTCGGCAGGTTTCTCGGTTACATTTGCGAACGAGCAAATGTAAGAAGGCCATAAAAACAGCATAAGGAACTTCGGAAGCTTTGCCATAAAAGCACGAATAATGGACTTTAGGCAAGCCACTGGCGAGTACAATCTGTTCCGGCACGATAGCCGGTCCATTCCTCGAAAGCCGCTACACACCAATATTGAACAAATGAAATGATATACCGTAAACTTATGAGCCTTTCTTTGCACCCTAACACTTCCGCAACTAATACTGCTTCAAGGATAAACGGGATCGTGGTAGATTATTTCAAGGAGTCGTCACTCACCTTTCGGTCGAGTTTGTAGGCATCTTGTATATCTTTTTTCATTTAAGATTACTTAATAAAGTCCATAACTTATAAAAATTCACTCAACAAAAAAGGACGCAAGCGCTTTTCCGGATTAATAGTTTCGTTGTCGTAACTATTTTGACTATACATCGGTACGCAAATTATTCAATTTGTACCACTAAGCCTCTTGCTCAATATCCAAGGCTGTCCCAGAATACTGGCTTAGGGTCAACAATATTTTGACTCTACGAATTTCTATTTATTAATAAGCGATATCCATATCATATTTATCACTTCCGGCAACAACAATCATACTGCTGAGATCAACATCTGGAAGATTCTTCAAAGGAATGCGCAGCTCTAATATTGCACTGGTATACACATCAAAAGTGGTGTTCTCCTTCAGAACCTTGACAGATTGATAGCCGTCGTTGGAGTAGTCGCCACTCCACTTCCACTTCCACAAATTTGTTGCCGGGTCATAGGAATGTACAGTAACATCGTTATTGTGCCAACTGCCGATCTCAAAGGATACTTCCCTTGGCAAAGGGGTGTTATTTCTTGTGAAATTGCTTCCTACCTGCGGTGAGGACAGATAGATAAAGTAGTTATCGTTGTCATATCCATGTGGATTCAGCAAGTCATGCTCTTTGGTTCTGCCAAGCTCAATCATCACATACAGGTAAGTGCTGTCAGTATTGTAATACACACCTTGAATATCCCGCTCCGGTTCTTGGGTATCCAGCCCGGTATTTATAAAATCTTTGCGATTGTCGGCAATATATGTATTTCTGTTGTATGTCCACTCAATTGGATTGCCGTCCGCTATCGATTTTTTCACAGTTGTTGTAGATACGGGAATCTTCTTGACCATATTTCCATTATTATCATAGGTAAACTCGACAATTGGCCCATCCGGATGTTCCATCAATTTTAAACGGTTAGATGCGTCATATTGATTTTTTCTTTCAATTTTCACATAACTGGTATAACTCCATTCACTCCATGTGGAACCATTATAAGATCTGACTGCAAAACGATACCCTCCACTGCTCAGATTGTTGAAATAGGCATATTTGGACGAAGTCCCAGATACTTTACTATCTTCAAAATATGTATTTGAATTCTCTAAATATGAGAATTTAACGGCCTCGTATTGGGTTTGCGTAAATCCATTAACTTCATTTACTGTCCAGTTCAATCTAACTGAACTCTCATCCTCTACAGTTGCTTTAGCTTCAGCCACAGTTGGGCTGGCTGTATCATTGTAAACAATGCTGAGCTTGGGATAATTAGTGGGATCGTTCGACCAAGGAGTTGTAAACTCCATCCTGCCCGAACCGCTCAACCCCATCGATACACTGCTCTTAGTCAACAAATCGTTCTTAACAATGGAAGTCACATCAAAGGTATAGAACTGATTTGCGGCGGTAATATCGATAGAACTACCCATGATTGAATTATTGAAAGCGGGACGTGAATTATAGGTCACACTGTCTGTGGGCAATGATGAACTCAACGCATATATAGAAACTCTACTAGTACTATCAGTCATACTTGGCGCGTACAGTTGCAGGCTGGCTGAATTAATTTGAGCTTCTCGAATAGAATCAGACAATTCGAACCTGAGATAAGAAAAATATTGATAATATTGACTCACTCTGCCAACTTTCATGACCGGGTACCAAGTATATGATTGATTGTCGTTGTAAGGATCGACAAATAGGGCTCTTACAGGCAGTATTGTTGTTGTGGGGTCTATGGTAATCGGGTAGACCAATCCTGTATCATCATAAGAGATTGTCAGTTCATTATCTTTCAATTTTGTTTCAATTTCCCGGTAGGTCTTGTTGCTGTCATATAGGTAGGAAGGCATCATAATCAAGTTTTTCAAGTTGCTGCTGCTCTGCTGGATTTCGAATTTAAAGGTGTCGGGAGCCTCCTTGGAATGAAGAATAATATTTTCCTTGACGCCTATGTTTGTAACCACAAGTTCAATATCGCTGTCATGCCATACATCCTTGTACACAATAGCACTCTCTTTTTCTAATGCACCAAAAGAAGATGCTGCCCCCAATGGTGTAATTGTAATACTTTCTGCATCCTTCCCTATGGAATACCCCATTGAAATATCATTGGGAATATCTAAGCTAAACGGAACTTGAAATGCAGTGAATGAGGATGCATTCAAAGATCTGTTTTTTCCCATGCTGTTTAAGCTATAGTTAGCAGAATTTACGAGTTGGAGCTTTTTCAAATGTGTATCTTTGGAAACTGTTTGTGGGAGAGTATTTACTTTAGAATTTTGCGTGAGTTTTGTATTAATATCTTGGTACTTTCCTGTCTCATCCAAATAATGAACGGGAACAAGTGAGAAATCCTCTCTTATTTTTCCGTCACTTTGCAGAAATCGCTTAGAAAACAGCGTGCGTTCCTCTAGGAGTTCTTTTCCTGTTTGTCGTACGCTCTGTTTTGTCAGATTCAAATTATCGGAAACCGCTTTCATTTCATCAAACGTTTTGGTTTCGCTTTCAATATTATTCACTTCCTTCGCCAAGCCATAGGTATCAGAATTCATTGTCGCTGTACAGAAAAAAAAGGTTAAAATAATAAATCGGCTAATCTTTTTTAATCTTGTCTTATCCACCGAAACTCCACCTCTTCAATGTAAATTAAGGGTACACTAAATTTGCGCAAAGGTTTGCATAAACAATAAGAATCTCGTTCAGCATTCAAACGAAGTATACCAACAAAGGTAATTTAAGTAAATAATTGTTTTTTAATTGTTTTTTTCTCCGGAATTTGTATAGTAATCAAAAATAAAAACATACTTCCCTAACGAAAGATTCTATTGGTGTATTACCTCCTATTGGACAAACTGCGTCTAAATTTATTTTCTGGCATGATTCCGGATTTAAGACTGAGCAGTAAATGAAATGAAGGTGCGATTAGGAAAATGTTCTCAGGAGTCTAATTTGTCAAGCTTTATTTAGGGTTCAAAACACGATTCGCTAGTTTCTTAGGGCTATAGGACTTTTTACTGTCCAGTACTATACAATTGTGCACATCGTCCAACCCCATACCCAAAAACCATCGATAAGCTATATTCGTCTTGATTCACTTCTCAAACATCCGTTCCGAACGGACCCCATACAGGTAACCAAGAGCTTCATTTTTGATTAGCGAACAAGTGGAAACGTATGTATCTAGCTAGATATAAAATGCCTGACCGTACAGCTCATTTGATGAAAATTGCTTTTGGAGTAATAATCGCTAGCAAATATCCTCAAAAAACCTTCCTAACGGCTACGGCAAACCGATGGAAAGAATTCACCTGCTATGGCGCCCTGGAAACCTTTCATGGACTAGATGTCTTTGCTGACCCTATTCGTCCTGTCAACGAGAATTAAATGAAAATGGGAATGGACTTCTTCGGGCGTTTCTCCCAAAAGGTCACGACTTTCAATAGGTCACCGATGAGGAACTGGCTCATGTCATCCATCTCATTAACAACCGTCCTCGAAAATGTCTAGGCTGGAAATCTGCTCGTGAATCTTTTATGGAATAGGTGTCGCACTTAGCTCGACAATCCATCCAAATTAAATAATAGTTACACGGGGTACATCACTACGAAAGAAGCCAAAAGGTTCTAGCTTGAATTCGGTCCGCAAAAAAAGCCCTGAAAGTGTATTTCATCTCATAGGACGCCTTAAGTATCTTGATTAGATTAACACTAATAAAAAGTGGTAAAACCTATGTATGCCAAGGGCGTAGGGGGGCGAACTAGACCTGCAGACATGATTCTAAGTCCTGAGCACATGAACTGACATCGTATCGTGTCCATAACCTCTTTACTATATGGGCGACAAGTCTCAAATTGTGCTCGATAAGCAAATTCCGGGCTTTAGCATCCCCTTCAGCCATCATGCCTAAGTATTTGCTTTCCTCCTGCTCCGAGAGCGGCTGTGGAAATGCGTTATTTCTTACGTAGGATACCAGCAACGTCAGTTCTTTAATTAGCAACGCGATCGTACTTAAGAATCCAGGCAACTTGGCGACACCTCCCGCACTTGTACAATGAAACCGATCTGTTAGCCTTACGGGTTCATGGTCATCTTATTGTATGTGGGTAGATGCCTAGAAGTGCATGTACGGGGGAAATTGTACAATCCCATTGTTAGTCTCTCCGCTTTAGCTTCATTAATGATCTCATTCATCTGCTCCCCAATAAGTATATGTTCTTTCACTTGCAGCAATATGCAAAAATTCTCTAATACGCTTGCCTGAACATACAGTGAATACAGCTAATCTCACTCTTATTCCAATTCTGCTCTACGGAGCAACGCTAGGTGTCATGGTAAAGGACTGCGAAATTCTTCATAAAAAAAACAGGACAGCTGCCTTAGCAAACCGCTCCAAACTGCGTATTTTCGGGATATCAATACTTTAATAGAGCGTTTACTAGACCAATTTTCAACTAGTTAGGAAGCACTTTTCATGTTGACTTTTCAACATATAGTGATTAAAATAAACAACGCACACTAAATATAGTATGCATATGATTTTCCAGTATTTATAGCTTATCTATTAAATCTTTACAGTAATATATACAGGGGGAGAGACTCCATGCTAGTCGCATACGATTCAAAAACCGGAAACGTCAAACGCTTCATTGGTAAGCTTAAGCTGCCAGCTGTGCAGATTGATGAGCATATGACCATTGACGAGCCCTATGTGCTTATTACATATACCACCGGCTTTGGACAAATTCCAGAGAAGGTGTCTTCTTTCTTGAAGAACAATTATTCCAATTTGAAAGGTATCGCCGCCAGCGGCAACAAGAACTGGGGCGAGCTGTTCGCGCATAGCGCAGACTTAATTGCAGATCGGTACAACGTGCCAGTTATCGGTAAATTTGAGCTATCGGGCACATTTGGCGATGTGGAACGAATTAAACAGGAGGTGAGCCGAGTTGCGGCATATTGAACTAAACAACATGTTGATGAAGAGAGACGAAAGTGGTTTCTTTCAATTAGATAAAGACCTTGAGGCAGTAGCCGAATTTATGCGGGATGTAGAACGGCGTAGCCTGGTTTTTGCGAATACAAAGGCCAAGGTTGATTATATGATTGAACAGGATTTCTACGAAAATTTTTACGAGCAGTACAGCGTGGCTGAAATTGAGGAAGTTTATCAAATTACCCATGCCTACAACTTCAGTTTTCCATCTTATATGGCAGCTTCGAAGTTCTATACGGATTACGCTGTAAAAACCAATGACCGTAAGCAGTACCTGGAGCATTACCCGGACCGTGTGGCGGTAGTTGCCCTACATCTTGGACGCGGGAACGCCGCTACTGCCGGCATGCTTGCCCGTTCGATGATGGAGCAGCGCCTGCAGCCAGCGACGCCTACCTTCTTGAATGCCGGCAAGAGCCGGCGCGGTGAGCTTGTCTCCTGCTTCCTGATCGAAATGGACGACTCGCTTAATTCGATCAACTATGTGCTCAATACCTGCATGCAGCTATCGAAGATCGGCGGTGGCGTGGCTGTCAACCTGTCCAAGCTCCGTTCCCGCGGAGAGACCATCAAGGGTGTCGAGGATGCGGCTAAGGGCATTATACCTGTGCTCAAGCTGATGGAAGACGGCTTCTCCTATGCTGACCAGATGGGTCAACGTAAAGGCTCTGGAGCCGCCTATTACAATATTTTTGGATGGGATGTTCTTGAATTTCTCGACAGCAAGAAGATCAACGCCGACGAAAAAACAAGGCTTAAAACCCTGTCCATCGGCCTGATTATTCCAAATCGCTTCTATAAACTGGCGAAGGACAATGAACCGCTGCATGTATTTGCCCCTTACAGTGTGTACAAGGCCTACGGTACGCATCTTGATGACATGGATTTGGATGATATGTACGATAAGCTGTTAGCCGATCCTCGTGTCAAAAAGAGAAAAGCCATGAGCGCGCGGGATATGCTGACCAAAATCGCCATGATCCAGCTGGAATCTGGCTATCCATATATTATGAACAAGAGCAACGCCAATGCGGCCCATGCCCTGAAAAATGTCGGACAGATCAAAATGTCCAACCTCTGCACGGAAATTTTCCAGCTGCAGGAGACTTCAGAGATTAATGATTACGGGCAGGAGGATACCATCCGCCGTGATGTAAGCTGCAATCTGGCTTCTTTGAACATTGTCAACGTGATGGAGCATGGCAAAATCCGTGAATCGGTACATGAAGGTATGATCGCCCTGACCGCTGTCAGCGATATGACCAGCATCTCCAATGCCCCAGGCGTAGCCAAGGCCAATAAAGAGATGCACTCGGTCGGACTTGGCGTGATGAATCTTCACGGCTATCTGGCCAAGAACAAGATTGCTTATGAGAGCGAACAGGCCCGCGATTTTGCCCGGACCTTTTTCATGACCATGAACTACCATTCCCTGGAGAAAAGCATGGAAATCGCTGCCGCAAGCGGCCACTCTTTCCATGGATTTGAGGCCTCTGATTATGCTACAGGAGCTTATTTCGAACGTTATCTGACAACAGATTACCGCCCTGTAACGCCAAGAGTACAAGAGCTGTTCGGAGATATTTTCATCCCATCCCCTTCGGACTGGGAACAACTGCGGGATGCAGTAAAAGCAAATGGCCTGTACCATGCTTACCGTTTGGCAATTGCGCCAACAGCCAGCATTTCCTATATTCAAAATGCCACTTCAAGCGTTATGCCTATTGTAGAGCAGATTGAAACACGGACATATGCCAATTCAACGACTTACTATCCGATGCCGTACCTGCGTCCGGATAATGTATTTTTCTATAAATCAGCTTACCAAATGGATCAGTTCAAGGTGATCGATCTGATCGCGGAAATTCAGCCCCATATCGACCAGGGTATCTCGACTGTTCTGCATGTGAACAGCGATGTCTCAACCAGAGAACTGGCCCGCTCCTATCTGTATGCGGCGCATAAAGGCCTGAAGTCGCTGTATTACACCCGGACCAAAAAGCTGTCCGTCGAGGAATGCCTCACCTGCTCGATCTAACTGGAAGGCTATAGCCGCAGAAAAGGAGATTGCCATATTATGACCGCTATCCAAGCCGTAAACTGGAACCGTCCCGACGACGATTTCTCATTGATGTTCTGGAATCAGAACATTATGCAATTCTGGACGGACGATGAAATTCCACTATCCGATGATAAAATGTCCTGGCTCACGCTTAGTGAGCAAGAAAAGGACTCCTATATGAAAGTGCTCGGCGGCCTGACACTGCTGGATACGATTCAAGGCGGAGTAGGTATGCCGCAGATTATGGAGCATGTCGAAGGCCTTCAGCGCAAGGCCGTGCTTGGCTTTATGGGCATGATGGAACAGATTCACGCCAAATCGTACAGCAGCATTTTCACCACTTTGTCCTCCACGGAGGAGATTGACGGTGTATTCCGCTGGGTAGAAGAGAACCCATACCTGCAGTTCAAAGCGGAGACGATATCGCAATATTACAAAAAAACAGACTCACCCAAAGACCTATACCTCGCTATGGCAGCCTCCGTGCTGCTCGAGAGCTACTTGTTCTATAGCGGCTTCTTCTACCCGCTTTATCTGGCCGGCCAGGGCAAAATGACTTGCAGCGGTGAGATTATCGACCTTATTCTTCGGGATGAGAGCATCCATGGGGTATATGTCGGTGTACTGGCGCAGGAGATCTTTGACGGGCTTCCAGAGGACGAGCAACGCGAGCTTCACCAGCAGCTCGTTGACCTCCTCAGACTGCTGCATGAGAATGAAGAACGTTATACCGAGCAGATCTATGCTCCCATCGGACTAGTGGAAGAGGTTAAGACCTTCCTTAGATACAATGCCAATAAAGCTATGATGAATCTGGGCCATGATCCGCTATTCGACGAGGAAGAGATCAACCCGATTGTTCAGAATGGTATCAGTACCCACACTAAGCAGCATGACTTTTTCTCGAAAAAAGGCAACGGATATGTCCGGGCGCTTAACGTGGAGCCGCTAAAGGATGAAGATTTTCAATTTTAAATATAGATAAAGCCAAAAAGTGCGGAGAACATTCTCCGCACTTTTTGCTAACTGTAATATTAGATTATTGCAAGCTTTTCAGGTATGTTCTAGCTTCTTCGTAGGTGTCGTAAGCATCTGCAAAATCTCTACCAAAAATACGTTTCAATTGCATCTTCCAAATTGGATTTTTAGTTACATAGGCCCATCCTGCTTGACCAGCTTCACTCGCCATCGCACCTGTAGGGGCTAGCATAGCTGCAACCTCAGGAGTAAGTACACTTTTAGAATCCGTTACATCAGTTGTTCCTGTAAATTTAGGTTTAACAAGCTTCATGATATCTTCAAAATCTTTCAGGTATCCCGGAACATCTGCAGCTGAAAAATCAATAGATACTACATCGATATGGTTCTCATTTTGGTTGTACTTAATTGTGTATGACATAATTTTTTCCTCCAAGTTTTAAAGTTATTTTTTAATAATAGAGATGAAATGTATGTAACTTCACAGACAAAAAATACCTGCCCCAGACTTTTTCAGGGCGACGACATCTACTTCCTGTATCGTTTTTATAACAACACCCTTTCTAGAATATTAACTAATACATATTACCTATATTATTATCGACAAATTTCTTTTTTTATTTATATTAAAATACAATTTTCTACAAATTCCAACATATTCATGGTCATTTTTTCCTTAATTCATTCATTTTTGTGTATCTGCTGTCTCTTGCAACCATTCAATTTTCCAACATACGAAGAATCTGTTTTTTTAGACAACTAAAAAAGGCTCTGCGTGCGACTTCCGATTCCAATCCAGTCATCCTTCAGGTTTTTGGAATCAGAATACGCCGCAAAGCCTCAATCCGGGATTACTTTGTTGCGGAATAGCCCCCGTCAATCACATGTGCTGTACCTGTAATAAACGAAGCCTCATCACTTAGTAGGAAGCATGCAAACGCAGCTACTTCCTCAGGCGTACCGTATCTACCCAGAGCCGTTCCAGAAGCGATAAGAGATTGAAGCATCTCTACATCATCAGACAACAGCTTTTCATATCTGTTCATGGTTGGTGTAGGGATAGGTCCTGGGCAAAGGGCATTTACTCTAATGTTACGGTGACCCACTTCTTTGGCAACCGATTTAGTCATCCCCACAATAGCATGTTTACTTGCTGAATAAGCTGCATCGTTGGCCATCCCGATAAAAATACCATGCAAAGAGGAGCAGTTTAGAACGGAAGCTCCAGATTTCATATGAGGTAATGTATAATGCAACATGTAGAATTGGCTAGTGAGATTTGTCTGAATCACTTTTTGAAACAACAACGGATCATAGTCTATAACATCCGTATTGTCTCCTGTAATTGCTGAGTTATTATATAGACAATCAATTTTCCCATAAGCTGCTAATGTTTGATCTACGATATTTTTGCAGTCTGCTTCCAGAGAAACATCTGACCGAACAAACATCGCTTCCCCACCTAGAGCCTTAATTTCCTCAACTGTGTTAGCGCCAGCATCTGATCGATTGGCAACTACTACAGTACCGCCCTCTCTTGCTACTCTTAAGGCTGTAGCTTTTCCGATTCCGGTACCTGCACCTGTAATAATAACTACTTTGTTCTCAAATCTGTTGCTACTCATATGCGCACCACTTTCTTATGTCTTTTTCAGGAGGAGGATTCGAACCTCATAGACCCTAATATCGCCTGATGCAATGTGTACTGGAACATTTTTGCAGAAAAATCGACAAAATTTCCCTCCATATGACAACTTTATTGTATTTAATTGTATATAGCAATGAATATTTTTATTTTGCTTTTACAACAATCGAGAATTTGGTTTTGATCGTCATAAAAAATACACCCCTTAGAATTTCATCAGATAAACCAGAAGTTTTATCCAATGCTTATTCTAAGGGGTTTGATAATTTGTAAATCCGTCGTTGTTAATGAAACCATACTCCAAATAAATTATTAATTGGCTTATAGATAAGAATAATCAGAAACAGCGGACTCGGGATATTCAATTTTAACAACACGCATACGGTCGCGCCAAGCCCCAAAATCCAAAATATAAAATATACGCTAAGATCACGTACTCGGCGCTTTCGCATTAATTTAGGCAAATCAAGTGCCATACAACCTACAGCAAGCACCAAAAAAAACAATAACACCATTTGACTCACTCCTTGATTTTTTCAAGAAAAGAATTATCTGTTAGACCTACGCGGTTAATAACTACTGAGGCACTATAATGGATGGGCAATGATTTAAGGTAATCGTCGCCCTTTTTTTGCTGTAGCTTTGTCCAAGCTTTAGGACTGGCATGGTAGATCGATTGTCCAAATCCCATAATATCAACATTGAAGCGATTATTTACTTGCTCCACAGTGTTTTGCATCCGTTCTATAATCCGTTCCTCTGTTTCCTTTTCCAAACGTTTTATGGTGTTTTCCGTTTCCAAATTCTCTGTACTTTGCACTTCTTCAATATTGCAAAGCGTCTTAACATTAAGGTAAATATGCGGCTCCCCATCAATAATTTTCACTTTGCGTTTGGTTGAAGCCTGGATCGCTTCGATTACAATGGGCTTTCCGTCTTTTCCTGCTATCGGGCCAGAGTGTGAGGTTACCTTATCGTTGATATAATTGTAACCAATCGTTTCACCCTCGTTTAGCCAACCGATCAGTTTGTCTTTTCTGAACACAGCTACCGTATGATATTCCAATCTCGCCTTAGGCGTTGTTCGCTCTACATTGCTTTTTTCTTCCCCATCTTTTGGATTCCCCATCACTTCCACTCCGGTCAGTACAGGATTTTCACCTAGAGACAATAAATTTTCAATAAAATCATCCAGCGTAACGGCGACTGTTTTTGCTGAATCTTTATAAGAATTATCTAGGGAACTAAATAATTTGTTCGCTGGTAATTTATCCATAGGTGTAAGGATATTCAAGACATCGCTGGCGGTTGTATCTCTGGCAACCATAACGTAGAAATCCATTCGAGCTTCCCGACTTCTTTTAAATACATCCAGTATCTCGCCCACTCCGGAGCGGGCAAGTTCCTCCCCAATAACCAACACCCGGATATGACCAAGATAACTCGTCCTGGAACTATCCAGATTCAACATACGCTGTGCATCATAAAACGTAGGTACCGTGAATTTATAAACAACCACGGGGACTCCAGTGCCTCCCCCTCCTCCAGTCGATTGTGAGGAAATCGCAGACGGAATAACGACCTGCATCGAAACGGTATAACCCTTTTCAGCCTTGTCAATCCCTATCCCCAGTACAAAGGCTATTTCATTCAGCTCCTTCCTTTCCCAACAACCACTTAGCACCAACGTAAATTGGAGAGCTATCATCAATTGGAGAACGCCTCTAACTAATTTTTTATTCATTTTTTTGATTCCTCATCACTGGTTCTGCTTTGACGAAATAGGTTCTGCGTCTTGTTTTCGACGGGTCTTGTCTTTAGTAAAGGCCACGGAAAGCGAAAGATAGAATCCTTTAAGTCTTTGGAATTATAAGGCCCTAGCGGACTCATATAAGGCATTCCGAAAGAACGCAAGCTCGATAAATGCAGCACGATGATAAAAATACCGAATAGAATCCCATATAATCCTATAAATCCGGCCAAACCTATTAGCACAAAACGGATCATCCGGGCAGCTATAGACATTCCTGTCTCCGGAATAACAAAACTAGAAATCGCTGTAAGCGATACAATAATGACCATTGCAGAAGAAATAAAACCCGCTGCAACTGCGGCTTGCCCAATCACCAACGTTCCGACAATAGATATCGCCTGTCCAACGTTTTTGGGTATCCGTACCCCTGCCTCCCGCAAAATCTCATAAGTCATTTCCATGATCAGCGCCTCGACAAAAGCAGGAAAAGGAACACTCTCCCGTTGGGCAGCTAAACTAATTACAAGATTGGTCGGTATCATCTCCTGATGATACGTAGTAATTGCAACATATAATGAGGGAGCTAGCAAAGTAATAAAAAAAGAAATAAAACGAACTAATCTCAGCAAAGTTCCAATATCAGCCCTTTGGTAATAATCCTCGGCAGACTGGAAAAATGCTACAAAAAATGTGGGAACCAGCAGCACAAAAGGAGTTCCATCAACAAGAATAGCCACTTTCCCTTCCAAAATACCCGCTGCAATTGTATCCGGACGATCACTGTTGTATACGGTAGGAAAAGGTGTCACTGCCGTCTCTTGAATAAACTCTTCAATATATCCACTCTCGAGGATACTGTCCGTATCAATTTTATTCAGACGGCGTTTTACTTCTTGCACCAAATCCTTATTCGCGATGTTGCTTAGATACATAATGGACACGCTGGTTTGAGTCACCCTTCCAATCTGGACGGTTTCCAGCCATAAATGGCTATCTTTGATTTTCCGCCGAATCAGTGCCGTATTCGTCCGCAAATTCTCAGTGAATCCTTCCATTGGACCTCGTACAACCGATTGGGAACTGGGCTCCCCTACATTGCGATCTTCCCAGCCAGGTAAACCGATCCGGAGAGCGGTGGATGTCCCATCGAGCAGCAGCATTACACTACCGGACAACAATTCGTGTACAAATTGGTTGTAATCAGCGATGACGGTTAGATCACCAGCTATTAATATCTGTTTCTTAATGATCTCAATCTTCCGCTCGGGCTCAAGCTTTCCCAGCTGTTCATAAGGAATATGTTCCTGCAAAGAATACAAAATTGAATTATGCAGCACTTGAGTATCCACAAGACCATCTATGAAAATCAAAGAAATATGAGTATTTTCTTCTATTTGCAACTCTTTTATCACTACATCAGAACTTTCGCCCAGCAATTGGTACAAATTATGAATGTTAACTTCTAACCGACTTGATAAACTACCAATCTCCGTATCTTTCATGATGCAGCCTCCACTTCTCTATAGATAGATGAGTATAGTTTGATGTTAATTATGATAATTATTCCTCCGGAATAAAAATCGGGTTGGCATAATTCTGGTAAGTACAACCATACTAAAACTAGTCCAATAAATTTGAGGGGGTATATGAGTTTGGAGAAAGATAGAATTAGTACCAATCAAATGATTATACTCGGGCTATTCACATTTATTGGGGATATGGCGCTTGTGTATCCGGCATTAATGATAGCAGGAGCGAAACAAGATGCATGGATCGCTGCTTTGATAAGTATTCCCTTGGGTCTTGCGAGCATAAAATTGTTGCTTTACTTAGCAGATATTGAGCCCAACAAGAATATTATCGAGCTTAGCCTACAAATTTTAGGAAAGTGGGTTGGAACTGCTGTAGCCTTGTTCTATCTAGTGTTCTTCCTGATTGCCGCTTCCACTTACATAAGAGAAATTGAGGATTTCATGTGTACACAGATTTACGAGAAAACACCTGGCGGGGTTATCCGTTTCATGGCTATTTTCCTACTCGTATATGGCGTAAGGCTTGGTCTGGAAACATTGGGGCGGGCAGCTCAGCTTTTTTTCCCTTTATTTGCGGTTTTTTTGATCGGTCTTCTGCTTCTGCTGACGCCCGATGTCAGAATGGAGCGTTTATACCCCATCATGAACACACCCGTACCGGATATGCTCCATACTTTGATGTATGGTGTTTTTTATCCTTTTGGCGAATTGTGCGTATTTCTTATGATATATCCTTATGCTCAGAAGAATAGCAAAACAAGCCGGGATATTTTCATAGCCCTGATCATCGGAGCTTTGGGACTTAACCTCATTTTATTTTTTTCACTTACCGTTCTTGGTGTTTACGCTTCTGAACATCAATTTTATGCCGCATATATTCTTGCTCAAAAAATTAATATTGCAAATTCTCTGCAACGTATCGAGGCGCTTATGGCTACAGCATGGATTATCAGCACATACTTCAAAACTGCCATTTATTACTATGCCTTAACCTTAGGTACAGCCCAATTATTTAAACTCAAAAGTCACCGTCCTCTGATCATACCCACTGGATTTTTGTTATTTGGTATGTCACAACTGATTGCTAAAGACATCATTTTCTATGTAAAGGAAATCCCCACCTACTGGGTAGATTGGGATTTCACCTGTGCATTTGTTCTACCGCTTATGTTGCTTATTGTGTATCATTTCAAGAAACGTCATGCTGCCAAAGCTTAAATAACCTCTCTCCCTAAAATAAAAAAAGGACAGCTATTGGGCTGTCCTCTTGTTCATGAATTTCTTACACGCAGTAAGGTTATTCCTTCTTATCCAAAGTAATCGACGATGGAGTTACATCCCGAATTGGCTCTTGAACTACTTCAAAAGTTGATCCACAGCTCGGGCAAAAACGAGCCTCAATTGCCACATTACCACCACATGCTTTACATTGCTTCACATCGGACAACCCCGCGATTTGCGCAAGATTAACCTCAATCTCCGATTTCAGTTCAAGAATACGGGAAATATTCTTCTCGATCTGCTCACTCGGCAGTGGTCCTGCACCTTGGGTTACAGCTTCAAACAACAGTTTACCCATAACCTGATACTGCTGGTCAATGTCATTCTGCTTGCTGTTGTTCTGTAATTTCAATCGATTGATCTCCACCACTGTCTTTGCTTTATTCCCAGCCTCGCTTACGCCTGCCTTTACCTTGTTAAAAAAGCTCATATTCAGCCCCCAATTCCGTAGTAGTCATAATATAAGCATATTTCGACACCTTCACAAGTATTCCTTTCTTTATTGTACTTAACTTCAACCACAATTTGTAGTTCATCTACAATTATGAACTTATTTCCCCCGCCTTCCTGCGGGAACGAACCTCGACTCAGGTCTGGTATCTAAAACCGCCTTCAGGCCGTTTTGCCACATTCGAAAAGGCTTTACAATGAGTACATAAGCAAGCGGGTTGCAAGATTCAATCACAATCACCCCCATAAGAGAGGATGACAATAATAAATGAAAAAATTATATCGTTCAAGAAGTGATCAGAAAATTAGTGGTGTATGCGGAGGTCTTGCTATTTGGTCAGGCATCGATGCCACAATACTCCGTCTCGTGGCCGTTGCTGCAGCATTTTTCAGCTTCGGCACAGTACTTATCTTTTATATCATCGCCAGCATCATCGTCCCTAAAGAACCTTTTGGCAGCTTTTCAGATGGACATGATTTCTATTAACAGATCTTCATTCAGTACCAATCAAACATACTAAGGAGAGATATAACATGAGTTTATTCAAAAGAATTTCCACCCTCACTAAAGCTGCCCTACACGAAGGCCTGAACAAAATAGAAAACCCGGTGCTACTTACTGGTCAGTATTTACGCGATCTCGAGAACGAAATAGCTACGGCAGAGCGCAATGAGCGCGATTTGAAGGTTACAGCGAGTGTACTGGAACGTCGCAAACAAGAATATACACAGATGGTAGAGCAAAGCGAAGTCGAAGCCGTCCAAGCCGTTGAGCAAGGAAATGAAGAGAGAGCTCGTCTTGCACTCATGGCCAAGTTACGGTACGTGGAACAGCTGGAAGAGTGCATCCATAGCCAGGCACAAACTCAGCACACCCTAGCAGAGCTAGAGATCAATATCGCTAGAGCTAAGGAAGAGCGTGAACAACTCAAAGCAAAAAGAACCGAACTTATCGCTCGTGCGCAACAAGCCACAGAAACACTAAGCTCGGCTCCTCGTAGCAGTGTAAAAGGACCGAATGTGGGTACCGCTTCACGTGGCTTCGAACGAATGGAAGAGAAAATTTTCGAGTGGGAAGCTTTGGCGGAAAACTCCAAGTATAAATCCAACTCAGGCACAGGCATAGCTTCGTCCATTGATCCCAACCTTCGTAGCGCCGTGGATGATGAAATTGAACGTATTCGCAACCGGAAAATCAACACTGACAAAAAATAATTATACTAACAAGTCCCTTATTTCTCAGCTACTGAGCTATATAAGGGGCTTGTTTTTGCTATTCCTCTTCATCCCACGAATCATTTTTTTCGTTTCCGGATCCACACGATAAGACTCTGTGATTTTCTGTAAAGCCTTGTTATAGGTGAAATCATCTAAGCTGTTGGTTCTCAAATAACCTATTGTAGCCGCAGGAAGTTTCACATAACACATTGAAAGCGCCCAGGAAACCGCCATTTTTACATAATACCCTTCATGTCTGACCTTATCTAGTAGTTGTAGAACCCGGTTGATGTAAGCCTCTTCGATAAAGAAATTCAGCATCATTACTACCGCAAATCGAATCTCATATTCTTTTTCAGATGACAGATACGGCACTATAAAATCCCACATCTGTTCTTTATTCTTCTTGGTAAACTTCAGTCCTGTACAAAAGCTATCGCATACCGACCAGTTATTGATTTTGGGGATAAAGTCTGCGATATATCGCAGGATTTCTTCAAGCTCTGCTTTCACGTAACCAAGCACCATTCCCTGCAGCATTACTTCTTCAAAATAATCTGACTCGGCATGCTCCAAATAGGCTCTCCAGTTACCCCTTGCAATGGTTTTGGCAAGCTTACGCAGCTCCGGTAGACGCACCCCTATTACATTATTGATCGTTGGAAGTAAGGCCGCAGAAAACTTCTGGTAGTCCGTATCTGCCAACCCCACTAGCTGTTCCTTTATTGTTTTGTCCATTATAGTGCTCCCTGCTTATTAATTATTGAAATGAAATCTCCCACAAATATATGGAGGCCACTGAACCCAAAGGTGAGTATTGAAGGCGGTATTGTTCGAATTGTTTTTTGGTAAGTGTATTAAGCCTATACAGCTTCATCATGCCGCGACGAATGGCGATATCTCCCCAACTAACTACATCTGGGCGCTCCATACAATTGATTAGCATCATCTCTGCTGTCCACTTGCCAATGCCCTTTAGCTTCATGAGTCTTTGCATAACTTCTTGATCTGATAACCCATATAATTCCTCCAACTTAAAATCACCCTGCGCGACCAGATTGGAAATGTCATGAATGCATAACGCCTTTTTCATCGTCAGTCCACAGCTTTGAATCTCATCTGCCGTATGTGATGCTAGCTGCTGCGGGGTAATTACTCCGAATTGAGCCTGCATTCTTGACCAGATGGTCCGAACTGCTTTGACTGATATTAGCTGACCTACTATGGCATAGATAAGCGCAGTGAAAAGATCCGGTATAACAACACGCTCCACTTTCCCCAACCGCGCCATAGCCGCACCTAGCACTGGGTCCACACTTCCGAGGTAATCGATATCCGCTTGCCCATATTCAAAAAATTTAGTGATTACAGCTCCCAAAGCATTTCCTCCCGTATCTGATCTTAACAATAATATACAACACCTATTTCGCAGTGTACGGATTCTTGAATAGGATAGCAAGATAACGAAACTATCAAGTAAGTTCAATATTTTGTTATAAAAACCTGCAAAAGATTAAATTTCTCTTATCCCTGCTATCCTTTATTTTAATGATTGTATTTACAGTGGTAGCAGGAAACTCTGACTCAGATAAAACCCTTCAAACAGCAGATACGTCTACCAAAACTTCGACAAACAGCAATGATAATTCAACAACTGTAAGTGCTGAAGCCCAAAATGATACTGAGCAGGTTAAGGCTGACGCCGCGGCAAAGGCTGCTGCAGATGCGGAAGAAAAGAAAAAAGCAGATGCAGATGCTAAAGCGGATGCAGCGAAAAAAGAAAAGGAAGCTGCTGCTATCAAAGCCAAGCAAGATGCGGCTCTTGCACAAATGGTGAAAACAGTAGATGAAGTTGAAGGCATTACATGGTATCAAGATAAAGAAGCGCCAAAGTACATCAATGAAAATGGCATTTACGCTTATTTTGGAATCAAGGATGGACAAATAACTTCTGGGCTACGCTTAAAAATACAATACACCGGTGATAGCTGGATATTCATTAAGAATTACATCTTTAATATAGATGGTCAAAAATTTGAAATAAACCCTGGATTTATGGGAGCAGAAAGAGATATGAGCACGGATATTAATAGTCCGGGGGTTTGGGAATATCATGATGAAACACTCAACAAATCACAAATCAAGATGTTGACTCAGCTCATTGAATCCGAGAAAACCATTATGCGTCTTGAAGGAGATCAACGAAAAGAGGATAGAACCATCAGTGCAAGCCAAAAAGCAGCACTCAAACGGGTACTTGATGCTTACATCGCTGCTGGGGGAGAAGTATAGCGTTTAACTATAATTAATAACCACAGCCCTAAAAGCCATGACAATTCTATTATGTAGAATATCATGGCTTTTCTCTTGCATTTGTACTAGATTGTATTTATCATTTTACTACTTTAATATGAATGTATATATGATAGATAAGGAGCTTTACGAATGGACTTTATAGCAATTGACTTTGAAACGGCGAATTCCAGTCGATCCAGCGCCTGTGCTTTAGGACTCGTGGAAGTAAAAGATGGAAAGATAACAACAGAACATTCTTGGCTGATCGATCCCAAGCAGCGGTTTGACGGCATGAACATTTCAATACATGGCATCACCCCCTCCATGGTAATCGGTCACCCCACCTTCGATGAACTGTGGCCTACTATTGAACCTTTGTTGCACGGGCAAATCGTCGTGGCACATAATGCCGCTTTTGATATGAGTGTACTGCGATATTGCCTCGATGGAATGTCCTTAAGCTATCCTAGCTTTCAATACTTATGTACATATTTATTAGGCAAAAAAATGCTGCCCGAGCTCCCCTCTCATAAGCTTAATGTAGTCTCCGAGCATTTCGGCATTCAGCTGAAGCACCATGACGCTCTCGATGACGCGCGCGCTGCAGCCTCGGTACTGTTAAGACTTATGGAACAAGAATCACACCGTGATCCGCTTTCGCTCTCCAGCAGCCAAGGATATACTAGCGGAACTATGTTTGCTGGTGGGTACACTCCTTTTTCTGCTCGTAAGAGTAAACCGGCTAAGAGACCTGTGAACAAACAAAGAACGAACAACTTCTATTTGTAATAAAATGTTTCGTTACTCAGCAAAAAAACACCCAACCGACTCACTGCCGGTTGGGTGTTTGGATTTACAGGGAAGAACTATCAGCGATCAGTGAACATCCCATCGGTTCATCCAGATCACCAACCAAGATCAACACAACACACTAGATCTTCATCCGATAGACCGCTTTATTCTCCAGTCCTCTAATGAATGGCGTCCATTCTTCGGTTTCTGGTGTGGTATCCAGAGCATCCTCCACCATTTGCAGCTTCGCATCCATCGCGTCGATATGATGCAGAGCGACCGCTTCAGCCGTCTGCGGCTGAACAGGACTGCCCCATTCGCCCAAATTATGGTGAGACAATACGAGATGCTGTAACGCCAGAACCTTCTCCGAATTCAAATCAATATCTAAGCGGATAGCTGCCTCCGTAATCCAGTTGGATGCCATCGAGATATGACCAATCAGCTTACCCTGTACGCTATATTCCGAGACAATTCCGAGCTGAGAGATCATCTCCTCCGGCTTCGCGATATCATGCAGAATAATTCCAGCCTTCATTAAATCTGGATTCAAGAACGGACGCTGCTTGCACAGAAAATCCCCGATCTCCAGCATACGAACCATATGATAAGCAAGTCCGGCAAAATAAGCATGGTGATGCGTCTTGGCAGCCGGATAATGCATCAATTTCTCTTCCACTTTGCTCACACAAAAGGAGACAATCGAGGCAATCTCCGGATCTGTGATGCTTGCCATAACCCCTTTAATCGTATGAATAAGGTCTACTGGACGAATAGGAGCGGAGCGAATAAAATCCGTTAGCGCAACGCCATCCTCATCGTTCACCAATCTGATTTTAGTTACTTTGATTTGCAATTTTTCACGATAAGTGTGCGCAATCCCACGAACCTTCACCAGTGCCATAGGAAAAAAAGTTTCTTTATCGGTTGTGCTGACATCCCAATATTTCGCGGACAACTGTCCACTGGAATCCCCCAAGACTAGGTCGAAATAATCCTTTGGAGGGGTACCGTTCGTTTGTTTGATCGCTAGCTCTCTTAAGAGATAAAAGCCAACAAATTCATCCTGTGGAGCGAGCTGTTTAATTTGTGTCATGTTGAAGCCTCCTATTAATAACAGGCTTTGTACCTGCTCTCTATATTAAACTTTAGACACTCACGTCCAAAATCCCTTTAAATCACTATACGATCTATTTTCATATTTATGTACAGGTAGATAAAGGAGGTTACTCCACGGGCCATAATATGGCTCAAGAATAACCCCCTTTATAGATTAACTATTGATTGAAAATCGCTTATTTACCAGCAGATTCAAGCGCTGATTTAATAGCTTCTACCACTTTAGCAGATACTTCTTTCTCGGCATCATTATTTCCGAAGGCTGCTGCGCGATATCCATACTTGTGTAAGCTATAGCCTGTTGAAGTCGACTCAATCTCGCTCTTCACAGCCAGCTCAGCGTCAGTCAACTGGTTAACCGCTCTTGTGCTTCCGTTTTTATCTAGATAGTAAACGAGCATTTTAACAGGAACGCCATGTTCAACATACGTCATAACATTTACAAGCTTATCAGCACTTACACCAATGAAGATTCCATCGAAGTAAGCCGCTTTATTAGCTTCAACAATCTCTGCTTTCCCGTATGCTCTATCCACCGCAGTCTTAAGAGCTACACTACTGCTAGTTGCACCGGAAACAGCGTCCACATCTTGAACAGCTTCTCTAGTACCTGCTGCAAGGATGCTAGTGGTCAATTGCGGAATTGCTTTTACCACTTCCGGGTAAGCTGCTTTACCTCTATCTACAAGATTCATTCCTACACGATATAAGGCAACGTTTACGATCTTACCGTTACGCAGTGTAACGTCTGCTCTGTTTGTTCCTTTATCATAGGCATCTCCAAATGCAGTGAAGGTTCCGTCTTTATAAGTACCTTGAACTTTGGATGCGTTGGTCAAAGCATCCGTCAGTGCAGCTTTAGCAGCTGCGGATAACTCTTCTTGACCTGTGATATCGGACATTTGCACACCTTTATCAAGTAATCCTGAAGTAAGTGTACCTACCAGCGATTTTTGTTCTGCACTTAATTTGTCATCAGCAATCAGCTTGCCGTCAGTTCCAAACAAGCTTAGTTTAATGTTTGTGACTGCATCTGAAGCAACATCTACAAGCAATAACACTTTAGACTGGTTATCTACACCTGCAAATTTGCCGTCAAAATAATTAGCTTCACCAGGAACTTTCAGTGCTTTTTCAAAAGCTCTTTCTACAGCTTGGTTCCAACTGTGACTGCTTTCTGTAGCTCCGGAAATACCATCAACCTTCTCATCATAATTAGCGAAGTAAGATCCGTTTTCGAGCAGCTTAGCTGTCATAGGAGCATTAGCTTTTACAACTTCAGCATAAGCCGTTGCACCTCTGTCAATTAGGTTGTTCCCAAGTCTGAACAGCTTAACATCCACTAGCTTACCATTGCGGATCACGATGTCAGCTCTTTCAACACCAACACTTCTTGCAGTTCCATAAGAAGAATAGAAACCGTCTACATAAGCAGAAGTATTGTTAATCTTAGCATTCTGCTCAGCATCCCAGAAAGCATTCGTCGCAGCTTTGAAGTCGGCTTCTAGTCCTGCGACAGGCTGTGCAGCTGTTCCTTTAGCCAGCAACGCTGGCGTTATAGCTGCAACTGCTGCGGATTGCTCAGCTGTGTAGGCCTTCTCATCCACGAAATCACCGGCACTGTTCAGCGGGTACACTTTAACAGCTGTGAGCTTATTGGATTCGTAGGTTGCAAATACTGCATATTTACCTGTAGGATCTATGCCCATATGAACACCCTCAAAGTAAATTGCATCTGTATCTTTCACTGTTAGAGCTCTTTCAAACGCTCTGTCTACAGACAATTTCCATCCATTACTAGAGCGGGTAGCTCCCGAAACAGCGTCTACTGCAGCTGCTCCATCTCTTGTTTTGCCTAGCAATTTATTCGTCATCAATCCATAAGCTTGCCATAAAGCGCTATAATTGTTACGAGCATCTCTATCGATCAGCTTAGGGCTGGTTCTCAGGAGATCAATGCTAGTGATTTTTCCATCTTTAATTTGGATCTTAGCGCCTTCAGTACCTTTGGAGTATGCATCGCCATACGCTACGTAAACTCCATCTTGATATACATTTTCTTCAACTGTAACCGGCGATGTTGTTGGCACAGGCTTAGCAGTCGCAGCAGGCGCTACTGTAGCAGCAGGTACTGTGGTTGCTGCTGGTGCAGCGGTTGCTTTTGGCGTTGTAGCTGGTTTAGCGGTTGCTTTTGGTGTTGCTGTAGGTTTTACTGTTGCTTTTGGTGTTGCTACTGGTTTTGCCGTTGCTTTTGGTGTTGCTACTGGTTTTGCCGTTGCTTTTGGTGTTGCTACTGGTTTTGCTGTTGCTGCTGGTTTTGCCGTTGGTTTGGCTGCTGGTGCATCCGCTTCTTCAGAAGCTGCTGATACTGCATCCACCTTCAAGTTTAAAGCAGGCACATTAAGTGTGTAAGCAAATGGCGCTAACAATATTGCCGCGCTAACCGTTAAAGAAATTAGTTTTTTCAATAAAATTCTCCTTTACCAAATCCCCAGTGATATATAGCTTTTCTTAACTAAACTTACCTTTACGGCGCCCCTTCTCTTCTTATGAAGCATTACTTCTCTCTTCATAAGAATTCATCCCCCCTCTCATGCCTTTGCGCTATCCATCACTTTCCAAAAAATAATGTCTAAAATCTATTCATTTCTTCCTTTTAACAAAAATTCGCATAAAAGGTGAAATAATTCACATATAATGTTAGAAAAGAATCAAGACGCTTTTTCAATCAATTTCTGGTTTGATACTACCAAACTTTTCCGTCATTCCTCTGTATCTAAAATCACATACCCTATAAGAAACATCACTATTTGCTCATAAATGTGATTTTCGATTATTTTTTCCAAACAAATACACCCCACTTCTTCTTCCCTATGTAAATAAAGTGATCTCGATTATTGTGAATCCAAGATTAGTTGTGCTATTTTAGAACGATCTCTAACATGGGAAAGGAGTTCAAAGCTTGAACAAACAGCCACCTATTGGAGTTATACTCGCCCAAATCGGCACGCCTACAGCACCTACTGCAAAGGCGATACGCCCTTATCTGAAACGTTTTTTATCCGATCGCCGAATCATAGATTATTCACCTCTGCTCTGGCAGCCTTTGCTGAGAGGTGTTATTCTGCGCACACGACCACGCCGGTCGGCTGAGCTGTACAGACAAATATGGACTACGGAAGGATCCCCCCTGCTCTCCCACTCATTAGCTCAGCAATCTGGTTTGCAAGCGCTGCTAGACCCACGATATCAAGTTGAGCTTGGCCTAGCGTATAGCGAACCAAGCATGGAACAAGCAATGAATAAATTGGAAGCTGCCGGAGTCACACGCATCATCATTGTGCCTTTATTCCCTCAATATTCGTCCACTACAACGGCATCTGTATTCGATCAGGCGAGCTTCGCTGCGCTAGGACGCCAAAGCTCCACTGGACCGGTAACGAAGCGTCTTATTCCAGCTCTCAGATTTATGGATGCTTATTATAATGAACCTGGCTATATTTCAGCCATGAAGTCACATTTATTGCACCAAATGGAACTTCTGGGCTCGGAGCCTGATTATTTCGTACTGACCTTCCACGGGATCCCCAAACGGTATGCAGATACAGGTGATCCCTATCCAGAGCAATGTATGGAAACAGCACGCCTTCTCGCATCTGCTATGAATTGGGAGTCCGGGCGTTGGCAGGTTACTTTTCAATCGCGCTTCGGAAGTGAAGAGTGGGTAGGTCCCTCTACAGCAGATGTTTTGGGAAAGCTAGCGGAACGCGGAATTCATAAACCTTTGATTTTCTCTCCAGGCCTTGTTACCGATTGTCTGGAAACGCTGCATGAGCTAGCAATAGAAGGGCGTGAACAATATGAGGCTGGAGGAGGACATGCTGAAGACTTCACTGCGGTCCCCTGCTTGAATAATCATGAGAACTGGCTTCAATTTCTGGCTCAGCATGTTGAACGAAACGCAATGGGCTGGTAACGCAAAAAAACCGTCTTGTCCGCAAATATTTTGCTGCAGACTAAGACGGTTTACTATGTCAGTTCATAAGATTTAAGAACATGGATACTTATGCTGTAAGTTGCTTATATTTAGTAGTCAGTTCATGGAACCACTGCTTGTCCTGTAAGGTCAACGCAAAATCAATCAGTTCGGCAATCTCACTCGGCTGTAAATCAGCTGAATCATTAAACGATACTTCAGCCGTCGCCGTAGATTCGCCATTCCCATTCTCTGCGTAATCATATGAGAAGCATATCTTGATATCACTATCCAGAAATTCGTTACGAAGGAAATACAACACCTCACACATTAGCACAGGTCTAACATGATCATCAAAGACACATTCCATAACCTTTGCCCAATACTGCTGGTTGCCGAGGTGTAGCTTATCATTGGTTAAGAGATATTTCTCACCCTGAAAATCAGTGACAAATCTCAGCTCAAGCGGCTTCATTTTAAAAATAGCAGCCATTTGCTTCATGCTAATATTCAAAATATCTTGCGTTTCTAATCTGATCATCTCTCATGCACCTCGTCCCTCTTAGTTGGGTTACCTGAAACCTGATGATATCTATAATTTCGTTATATGCCAATAATGTAAAATTAACGCCATTCATTCGCTTTAATTTTAATCTAATTTAACATTATTATCGTCTGCTGACTACGCTTTATTAATATTTTTTCATTAATTCCCTAGAAAAATGTTTCAATCTTAATTCATCTGTTTAATATATATATTTTAAAACCTTACAGATTCTTATTTGCCCAACAAAAAAACTGTTCTGAATGGTCATAAACGACCTCAAAACAGTCTTTTGCTTAAGTATTATTCAGTTCACTTTAGTTAAACAAAAAGCGGCACTAACTGTATGCCTTCAGGCGAGATCCGAACGAGACCCTTATCTGTGATTCGAAGCGTCGGGATAACTGCCAATGCAAGCAGCGATAAGGTCATAAACGCATAATTCAAAGTACAACCTGCATCATATAGCGCTTTGCTGATCGCAGCTGATTTTGCGGCAGCTATTTCGAACGGTTCCGTGGACATTAGACCTGCAATAGCCAACGGAAATAATGTTTCTCCACTGGATGTGATCATACAGACACCACCCTGAGCATCCGCCACCGCATTGGCAGCTTTAGCCATGAGCTCATCATCATTGCCGATGACAAGTACATTATGACTATCATGCGCAACTGTCATCGCAATGGCAGCAGGCTCTTTAAATCCGATGCCTTCTACAACGGCCACTGATTTATTGCCTGTACCTTTATGACGTTCGAGCACAGCGATTTTGCACAAACCTTCTACGGCATTTACATTCAATTGACCTGCCACTACAGGTATCGGAACCATACGCTCAATGGTCTCTACGTGATTTTCTCTTACTTTAATAACTCTTGTAGTAAGTTCACCTGTTTGAATTGGAGCTGTTATGATGAAGTCTTCTGAAGTAGGACGCTGTGGCAAATGAACCGATGCCAACACTTCCTCCGGATAAGTAAATTTAGCAAGCTCTGCTGTCATTACCCCGTTCTCCGCAACGACTACACCTGCGGCAATCGTCAGCACTACATTAATATCCGCCAAATTCCCGTCCAGCAGAATGATATCTGCAAAAGAACCCGGAGTAATAGAACCAATATCACGCGCTAAACCGAAGCGTTCAGCAGTATTAATAGTAGCCATTTGGATAGCCGTTATAGGCTTAACACCTTGTGCAATGGCATCACGCAAAACGAAATTCATATGACCTTCATCTCGCAAAGACTCTGAACTGCGGTCATCCGTTACCAGCATCATCCGGCGTGTATCAATTCCGTGTTCTGTATGAGCTGTAATTGTCTTAGCCACATCATGCCATGCTGAACCACGGCGCATTTTGGCATACATCCCCAGTCGAACGCGCTCAATCACATCGTCTGCTGTAACACATTCATGATCACCAGTCACACCCGCCGCCGCATACACTGGCAGTCTCCAGTCGCTGGAAGGCCATGTGAAATGACCGTCTACAAATCTACCTGCTCGCAGCGTAGCTTGAATTTCTCCAAGCATTTTCTCATCGCCGTAAACAACGCCAGGGAAATTCATTACTTCTCCTAGAGCAATCACATCGGGTCCCCAAGTGAAAGCTTCTGCCACTTCTTCTGGCCCTATAGAGGCTCCCGTTGTTTCGAATTCCGCACCTGCCGCAGGCACACAAGAAGCCACCTGCATATAAGCAGCTAACGGCGTCCCCCGCATCTCATCGAGCATCAATTGAATCCCCTTCAGCCCGAATACGTTAGCAATCTCATGGGCATCAAAGAAACCACCTGTTGTGCCCAGCGGCAGAACCGCACGGGAGAATTCAGTAACGGTCAGCTGTGTGCTCTCAATATGACAATGGCCATCAAGTAGTCCCGGAGCTATATACTTGCCGTTCGCCTCAATAACCTGTGTTCCTTCACCAATCATATGTGTCACATCTTTCCCAACATAAGCGATGCGTCCACCTTGCACACCAACAGACATTCCGTCTAAAATTTCACCAGAGCATACATTAACCAGCTTTCCACCTGTAATTACTAGTGTTGCCGGTTTGTCTCCTCTTGCCGTAGCCACAAGCTCAGGTACACAATCTGCTAAAGGCTTTCTTGTAAAAGTTGTCATCTTCATCTCTCCCCCGTCAGTATCCAAGTGCTTTCTTGATGTAGTGAATAGATTCATAATCATAGAGGATTGCTTAACCATCGGCTGTGTTAATATCATGGTTGGCATATCTGATATTGTACGAAAAAACGGCTCCGTCATCCCTGCAGATGATAGCCGTTTTCTTATTCCAAAGATTGTCCAACATGCTGGACATGCCCCCTGGTATGAACTCACCCGCCAGCATCTATTCCAACGATTATCTTATGTTTTCCTCATATACGTCAAGTGCCGCTTGAACACCAAGCCCGTAAGCAACTCCAAATCCGTGTCGTAGCAAAGCTGCTTCCAAAGCGCCAAGCAAACGCAGCACATTATTCGTACGGCAGCTAAAGCCCATCGTGCCGATGCGCCAGATCTTTCCTTTCAGAGCTCCAAAGGAGCTGGCAATTTCAATACCGAACCGGTCCAGCAGCAGCGTGCGTACGGATTCCCCGTCTATGCCCTCAGGGATCAGCACACAGGTAACAACACTAAGCTTGCAGGAAGGATCACCGTAAAGCGCAAGCCCCATTGCTGTTAATCCAGCTACAAGTGCTTTTTCATGGAGCAGATGTCTGGCGAATCTGGCCTCCAGTCCCTCCTCAAGCGCAATCCGCAGGCCTTCCCGCAGTGCATAGAGCATAGAGGTCATCTCTGTATGATGATTGAGACGTTGCGGGCTCCAATAATCCTGAAGCATGCCTAAATCGAAATAATTGCTGCGGACAAAAGACAACTCACCAAGCTGGACATCGCTGGTTCTAATCCCACGCTCCACTCGCTTCCGGGTCATGAGCTTAGCTTCAGCGCGATCATTATACGTTATCGGTGCCATTCCGGAAGGGACGGACAGGCATTTCTGTGTACCTCCTACAACCGCATCCAGCATCCAAGCATCCGTTTCGACAGGAATGCCCCCAAGAGTTGCAACTGCGTCAACTATGAAAAGAGCATCCATTCGGCGGCAGGCTCTGCCAATCTCCGCGAGTGGCTGCACCCGTCCTGTAGAAGTCTCACCATGCACCATCGCCACCACATTTGGCTTAAAAGTCTCCATAGCTGTTATTACTTCCTCCGGTTCAAACACACTTCCCCATGGCTTTTCCAGAACGAATACCTCAGCACCACAACGTTCGGCAATCTCATGAAGCAGATGTCCAAAGCGGCCAAAGATCGGAATCAGCACACGTTCTCCCGGTAGGATCAAGCTGACCATCACCGCCTCAATACCAGCGCGCGAGGTCCCGTCTATGGGGTAAGCCCAAGCATTCCGGGTAGCGAACAGCTCCCGCAGCATCTCCATCGTTTCATTCATCATATGGGTGAACTCTGGATCAAACTGCCCCAGTACCGGAAAAGACATCGCCCGCAGCACACGCGGATCAACCTCCACCGGACCCGGAGTCATAATGCAGCGCAGGGAAGGCGACAACTCTTCGTAACGCTTCATGATGATCTCTCCCTTCAAGTAGAAACGGCTATGCCGTCCTTTAAGGGACGGGCTTCCTTATATTTAAAAGTTCCATGAACTCTCTAATAAGCTAACTCATATAACATCTCAGTCAGCACCTCAAGCCCAGCAGCAAGCTGCTTGGGGGAGGTGTACTCTTCCGGTGAATGGCTGATACCGGCTCGACTTGGCACAAAGATCATCGCAGTGGGGCAACGCGGTGCAAACAGCTGAGCATCATGTCCCGCTCCACTTACCATCTTGCGGTAGGCTTTCCCCTGCTGCCGACAGATATTTTCCAGTGCTGTAGAGAGCTTCGTATCCATAGGTGCAGGGAGTGTATGGAGCACAGGAGTAACCTCCAAGGTTACTCCACGTTCTGCGGTGATTTCATGATATCGCGAAAAAAGCTTCACACAGAAACACTCCAAATCGTCCTCTTCAATGTGACGGATATCTAATGTAAATAAAACCTCACCCGGAATCACATTTGGTGTATTTGGATGCACCTCAAGCTTGCCCGAGGTTGCCACAAGAGGTTCACCAGCCAATTTAGCAGCACCTTCTAGTACATACAGCATCTCTACCGCACTAGCCAGTGCATCCTGCCGCATCATCATCGGCGTTGTACCGGCATGATTAGCCACACCACTAACCTTGACCATGTAACGTCTCTGTCCAACAATTCCCTGAACTACGCCTATCTGCGTGTCTGTTTTCTCCAGAATAATTCCCTGCTCGATATGCAGCTCCACAAACGCCCCAATATCATTTCTGGCTCCATTCCCTTCCGTTACACCTTGCAAAAAGCTAAATTCCTCCATTGCTGCCTGTAACGATATTCCATCAGCGTCCTTACAGGCTGCGGCTTCACTTCCGTCATACCTTTCTGTGACATGACCCGAACCCCAATAAGCAAGTGGAAACCGGCTACCCTCTTCTTCACAAAAGGATACAACCTCAAGCGTCCGCTTCGGCTGACCATAGTTCATCTGCAAATCTTGCAGCGCAACCATAGCAGCGGCGATCCCATAGGCACCGTCATATTTTCCGCCATTGACCACGGTATCGATATGTGATCCGGTTAAAATAACCTTTTCCTCTGAACTGCGTCCACACAGGCGACCATATACATTTCCAACCTTATCTGTAGTAACCTTTAAGCCGAAATCAACCATTTTTTGCTGCAAAAAAATCTGCGCCTGTCTCCATTCCTTCGTATATAGTAATCTAGTAACTCCCGGCCCAGACGCGGTATATGCCCCCAGCTCCTCCAGCAGCTCCAGCAGTTTCTGGGTAGATGCTTGAACTCTGGAATCGTTCATAGACTATACTGCTCCTTCCTTATCCGCAGCCACTGTCCACCTTCCTCGGCAATCACTCCTTCTTCAGAAGTATAGACTACCTGCCCACGGCATATCGTAGCAGCAACCTTACAGGATAGCGTTCTTCCGATGTATGGGCTGTGCTTGTGGCGATAGAACAAATCTTCAGCAGCCAGCGTATAGGTCGTGTTTGGATTCAGCAGTACGAAGTCGGCATCCAGTCCTAGTGCTATAGTGCCTTTAAGATGCTCCAATCCAAAGCGTTTTGCGGGTTGCCCTGCAAGCAAGCGAGAGATTAATGTAACCGGCAAGCCCCGGACATTCACACCTTCATGGAACATAAGCTCAAGACTGCTTTGCGCTCCTGAGATTCCGCCCCAAGCCTCAAAAAAAGACAACTCCGGCTGCACCTTCAATTCCGTGGGACACGGAGAATGGTCTGAAGCGATCAGATCGATTTTGCCTTGGGCCAGCATCTCCCATAACTTCTCCTGCTCCAGTCCACTTCTCAGCGGAGGTGCACACTTGGCGACAGGTCCAAGAGTCTCCATATCCGTTTCTGTAAGGACCAGGTAATGGGGACAGGTCTCAGCCGATACGTCCAGCCCTCGAAGCTTAGCCTCATGGACCTTCTCAATAGCTGCAGCAGTGCTGATATGGACAAAATGCAACCGACATCCCGTCATTTCACTATATAACAGCGCCCTAGAGACTGCCTCCAGCTCCGCCTCAGCAGGGCGGCAAGCCGCAAAATCACGCGCACTGCTTCTGCCTTTTCGCACTGCATCTGCGGTCAACACTGCCGTGATAGCCTCACTCTCGGCATGAAGGGCGAGAATCCCGCCTAAAGCAGAAATTCGCTGCATCCCTTGATAGAGCGTATCCTCATCCACTTCCCGGAATCTTCCTTCGCCTTCACCTCCGGGATTGGAGAGAAAGGCTTTAAATCCAGTGATACCAGCAGCTGCCAAGGCTTCCAAATCATCCAGATTCCCCGGAACGAGCCCTCCCCACAGCACATAATCAACTGCGGAATTACCAGCCGCAGCCATCACCTTTTGATGGAGTGCAGCCTCGTTCACCGTAGGCGGATTGCCGTTTAGCGGCATATCGGCATAGGTTGTGCAGCCGCCTGCTGCCAATGCCGCAGAACCGCTGCGAAAGCCTTCCCAATGTCCCAGCCCCGGCTCATTAAAGTGCACATGCATATCGATCATGCCTGGAAGAACATAGTGCCCTTCAGCATCAATGACTTGGGTCAGCGGAGCAGCAGAAAGCTTCTCGCCCAATGCGACGATCCTTCCTTCTGATACAGCAATATCCAGCTTAAGCACCTGATCAGGCAGGACTACATTCCCATTCTTAATCACAAGTTCATAGGGCTTCTTCATGAGCTGCTACCTCCTCCGGTCATCAAACCTTCCCTAACTTCCTCGATACGTACTGTATCCACCAGGAGCAACTAACAAAGGTACATGGTAGTGGTCTGTAGAGCTTCCAATGTGAAAACGAATGGGGATCTGTTCTAGAAAAAAAGGCATCGAGCTTACCGGACTCCCTATACTAACTGCCGGCTTCTCCACATCAGCACTACGATAGTAATCGCCGACCATAAACAACAACTCATAGCAGCCTGCCTCCATCCCGTCCCCTTCCAGCAGCGGAGCATTTAGCCTCCCGTCACTGTTCGTAATCCCTTCACACAGAAGCTTGCTCATCCCCTCCGTTAGCTTCCAGAGCTGAAGTGTCAGGCCTGCAGCGGGAATCCCCCGCGACAGATCCAGCACATGGGTGGTAAGACGCCCGCTCATTACGCTGGTTCTCCAGCCAGATCTGCACGGCTGACAGAAAACCCCTGGAAACCATAAGGTGGACGAGGTTCGGTGAACACTCCACCTTTGCTTTCTTCAGGTTCAACAATCGTTTCCCAAGTCCGGTTATTGGACTCAAACGAGACTGTAGCCAGCTGTGGAAAACGGGACAATACACGCAGACCAATTTGATAAATCAACGATTGGATCGAAGGACTGTTCAGTTCATGAAAAGCACTATGGGCAATGTCACGAATGTGCTCCGCAGCTACATATTGGCCTTGATCACCATCCAAAGCATGCTCGACATCATTATAGGTCCAGTTAATATTCAGAAAAATATAAAGCGGACGGTCAAAGCTCTCCGGCAAAGTTGTATACTCATCACGGACAAATCCATAAAACGAGCTTCCGCTCACTTTTATAAGCTGTAAATCCTTCAAACGGCATTCATGAGCGACAACCTCAGACCCATTGTCTCCACGTTTTACTGTCAGCGAAGCCGAATAGGATTCATTATTGGAGTGCCGCAGCACCAATTGACTCTGCTTAAGCCCTTCCCCTCCGGGGACCATTACCTGTTCAAAAGGCAACCGATCTGCGGACACAGAAACTGCAGTAACATGACTGTATCTATCCATAAACCGGCTGCTAAGAAGCTGTAGCAACCCTTCCGTTGTGCTGCCCGTGTAGTCGGCGGTATTACGCAGGATGAAATTTTTCATGGAATCGGTGGCTACGACCATAGAATTATCCCCTTCTGAAAAAGAAGAGAGAAAGGCTTCGCCCGTAACGGCAAATGTAATATTATGCGCGAATATAATGTTATCGCAGCCCGTGAAGGAAGATTCGGGAACAGGGGTAACGGCCAGCGGTTTGGCATAGGTACGATAAGTTAGAACATCGCTTTTTCCATAAAACATTGTACGTCCGTTAATTGGTTCCAGCATGGCTGACACCCTCCCCGATTATGATGAATGAATGATTAAATCGCTTAAACGGAATTTTGTAATAAGGCCGATCTCAGAAAAAGCTTGAACCCATTCCTCCTGAGGTGAACGCTCTACCCGTACTGTAATGGCACTGATGATGTCATCTTTGTTTTTGCCGCGAACGGCTAGAATAAAAGGGAACTGAAATTTGTCCGTATACTTTCTATTAAGATCGTTTAGCAGATTGAACTCTTCCATTGTTAGCCGATCTAGTCCAGCCCCCTGCTGCTCCGATGCTGACAAAGGTGTAACTTGAAGCCTAGTCGCCAGATCTGGGTGAGCTTTTATTAGTCCCTCCATTCGGCTACGGTCTGCACTCAGTACGGTTTGCATCATTGTGCTATGGAGATGATCTATTGAATGGAACGGGATCTGCTTATAAGCTTCCACTGCCACCCACGGCGAGTGTTCAAAAATCCCTCCCAGATGCTTCACAAACTCCGTTATGCTCATGGCATTTACTTCATCCAGTGTAAACTTGCATTCAGAAATGACCATCCACTCATCCCCCAATAGCTTTGTTAACCGCTCGCAAAATGCCTCCATATCCTGTACAGCGGCAAATGTTACCCGATAAAGCTTCTTCCACTTCGACCTGAGTAGGATGCGGGTTCTCATCCAGCAGGGCAACCACCGAGATGACCATCCCAGGTGTGCAATAACCGCATTGGAACCCGCCTTCTTCTAAAAAGGCACGCTGAACGGGATGTAGTCCCGCCTCACTAAGACCCTCAATCGTTGTAATTTCGGAACCTGAGCATTGATAGGCCATCGCCAGACATGAATTCACAGGGCGTCCATCCAACAGCACCATACAGGCTCCGCAGCGGCCAATCTCACAAGAGCGCTTCGTTCCAGTCAGCGCCAAATCTTCACGAATAACATCTAAAAGCCGGCGGGAAGGGGGAATCTCGGTAGATATCGCTTTACCATTAAGGTGACATCTGAAAGTGAACCTCTCTTCTGTAAAAGCTTCTTCAAATGATGCTGGATCAAGATTCTCTTCATTTAGATTCGAATTCGGATTAGCGTTCCACATGGATATTCACCACCTTTTGTGGAATAAACGGTGTAGACTGCAGCCATTCGGGATCAATGGGCAGCTTGGTTACCCGTTTCCCTACAGCCTGGAATATGGCTGATGCTACAGCCGGAGCTAAATTGACGGAACCCACCTCTCCGATACCGCGAGGACCGTACGTATCATGATCTGGCAAATCCTCTATCGGCTGCACTTGAATGCTGCCATTCATATCGGCAATGGTCGGCACCAAATAGGTGTCTAAATTTTTGGTGACATAGCTGCCGCCTGACATTACAGCATCCTCTGACAAGGTGAAGCCCACCGCCATACTGCTGCCACCTTCGATCTGCCCGAGGTAACCTTGTGGATTCACCACCTGCCCCGCCGCTACCGTATGATATTGGTCCAGTACACGAACGCGCCCTGTAAGCAGATTAACTTCCACCCGGACCGCGATGGCGGAATAGGTGTATAGGAAATGCGCCCCCACTCTTTTAAAAGGCGTGGTTGGATAAGTGAACTTCGTATTACAGACAATGGGTTCTGAAATCCTCTCTGCCAGATCCTTGTATGTCAGAAGCAGACCACCGTCTTTTTGCCAAATGCCGCCAGGGCCGAGCTTCATTTCATAGCCATCCAGCTCTGGCTTTATCGTCGCAGCTGTCTGCAATACTCGAGAGGTAAAGTCTGGACGTAGCCGTTTGAGAGCCATCCACATCATGCTAGTTGATCGCGAAGCCGTACTAGATCCGCTGTCAGGTACGACATCCGTATCGCCAATGACGATGCTTATGTCCTCTGCTGCCAAGCCAAACTGTTCAATCAGCATTTGTTCCATGGTTGCAATTAAACCCTGGCCAAACTCCTCGTAACCAAAAACCGCCTCAATCTTGCCTTCTAGAGTCAGAGACAACCGACCACCCGCCGGATCGGGGATGCCATAACCAAGTCCTGCACCATGCATAGCTATCGCAGCACCCGTTCCGGTGACGATCCATGGTTCCACGAAGCCTGAGTCTTTGTCTGTATACGCTCCCTCAGTCATGAGAGGCGAATCAGCCAGCGCTTCCCACACCTGATAGGCTCCATCGGTCTGGGCAATCTCCTGACCTAATGGACCGAGATCACCGTATTTACGCAGATTGCGGCGGCGCATTTCCCACGGATCAATCTGTAATCGCTCTGCCAAACGATCGATTTGTCCTTCCAAAGCGAATATCGCCTGATTGCCGCCAAACCCTCGGAATTCACCGGACACCCCGTTATTGGTGTATACAGCGAAGCCTTCCACATCCACATGATCGATGATATAAGGGCCCATTACATGTTCTGTTGCGAAGTTAAGCACCTCCGCACCAAGCGTTGCGTAAGCTCCCGTATCCGAAATAATTCTCACCTGTTGCGCCTTAATGATTCCTTCGTGGTCACAGCCAGTTTTCATGGTGATCTTCATAGGATGACGTTTAAGTCCAGCACGCACCGATTCAGCTCTCGAATTATGAAGTCGCACTGGACGGAGTGTTCGCATTGCAAGCAGCGCTCCGTATGGCTGTACATTCAGCTCGTCTTTTCCTCCAAAGGACCCGCCGATAGGACTCGAGATGACGCGGATATCTTCTTGAGGAATAGCCAGAATTCTGGATAGCTGCATCCGATCCATCAACCCATGTTGTGTAGCTGAATACACGGTAAGACGTCCGTTATCTTCGGGGATAAACAATCCACCCTCGGTCTCCATATAGGTGTGCATTTGGCGCGGTGTATAGTAAGTCTCCTCTACCACATGGCAGCAATCCGTAAATACCGCTTCCGGCTCCCCCTTACGGTATTCCGTATGATGAAGTACATTTCCCTCAGCATGCAGCAGGACTGCGTCCGTCTTCATCGCCTCTTCCGGATTCTCCAGCAAAGGTAGAAGCTCATAATCTACTTCAATAAGGGATAGGGCATACTCCGCAATTTCATCCGTCTCAGCCGCTACTGCCGCAATCGCATCGCCGGTGTAGCGCACACGGTCACTGCAAAACACCGGTTGATGCGGCAAAGCTATACCAAATCCATTAAGTCCGGGCACATCCTCGTGAGTAATAACAGCGTGTACACCCGGAACCTCCCTGGCCTTCTCTATTCGCACAGACAAAATACGGGCATGTGCCTGTTGACTGCGGAGCACACGGCCGATTAACATTTCTTCCGCTCTCATGTCGGTCAAAAACTGCAGCTTGCCGGATACCTTGCCCTCTCCGTCGGGCCGTGTACGCCAGCGGCTTCCGCTGGATTCCTTATTCAGCAGCATTTTCCCTCGCTCCTTTCGTGGGGGTCTCACCTCTTAGCTCCGCCTATTCATAACCTTCCAAAGCTCAGCTACAAGCAGGTTTCCAGCTGTTTTTTTCTTGTAGAGCTCTGTGGCAAAGGGATCACCATACGTCTCGAAGCTGTTCTCAACCACTTCATATAGATCAGGCAGCAGCGAATCTGTGTACACCTCATCTTCAAGCATAGCTTCAGCTCTTCTTAGCCGCTGCGGACGCCCCGTCCCCCCGCCTGCTGCGATACGAACCTCACGAAAACGGTGTTCAGTATCGATCCATGCGGATATCGCTACCGTTACAAGTGAAGGGGTGAAAGCCTCCCTTCGGCCAACCTTACGGAAAAATTCAAGTCTATCTGTTAATGGATTCTCTCGGCGAGCAGGTGATATGCGAATCTCAGCGACTAGATCTGCCGCAGGTTTCATCCCACTCCAGTGATTGTTTAGCCATTCTGTCAACGGTAGTGTCGTCATAAATTTACCGTCAAAGGAAATCAACTCAGCGTCATATACCAGTAACGCGGGTAGAATATCACCGAAGCCAGAAGCGATATTGCCACCAAGCGTGGCTAGATTACGCACCGACGGAGCAGCTATGCAACGTGCGGCTTCTTGCAGCGCTGGAGCCACTGCCTGCAAATGCTCATTGCTGCGGCACTGAGAGAGCGGAACAAGAGCACCCAGAGACAAGTAGAATTCCGTTTGGGTAATATCAGCAAGACCTGAAATTTGCCGAAGATCAATCAGCTGTTTAGGTATAAGGGCTGTTCCACTTTCCCACCCTGTTCTCAGCAGTGTCCCTCCAGCGACATATCGGGCACTGTCCCCGAGCGCCATTTTCCTCTCCCAAGCTTCGTGCAGGCTGCGGGGCTGAATTACATCAGATAGCCTTCCATCCTCTTCCCGTAAAACTCCCATACACTCCGCCTCCTTTTAAGCATAAGATCGCTGTCTCTCTACGCCTACGCTTTGCCTTAAAACCTTTGTTCCCGAATATAAGGAACTCCTAGTGATTCCGGTGTGCCGGATGGTTTATTGCGATTGCGGTACCCCAGGTACATCAGGACTAATATAGTCACAAGGTACGGTATCATTTTAAGAAAATAAGGCGGAACCGCACTGCCCAACAGTTGAATGCGGAAGCCAAGCGAATCCAGTGCCCCGAAAAAGTATGCACAGAACAAGGCACGCAGCGGATTCCATCTGGCGAAAATCACAAGACCCACAGCAATCCATCCTCGACCTGCAGTTAAACCTTCGTTCCAGGTTGGAGCGTAAGCCAAAACCATATCTGCTCCTGCCAGACCGATGAGGGCAGCGCCGATGATCACATAGCTATACCGGATAAGTTGTACCCGAATCCCCATCACGTCAGCGGTAGCCGGACTGTCTCCGACTGCCCGCAAATGCAGCCCCCAAGAAGTGCGGTGAATTAGCAGATGCAGAGCGAGCACTAGCAGCAGACTGAACCAGGTCAGGTAGTCCATATTACCGAATATTTTTCCGATGACCGGAACATTCTCCAGCCACACCAAATGCAGCTTAGGGGATGTTCCCGGCAAAGGAATGCCACTGATCGGTTTGCCCAGATAAGCGCTCAGTCCACTGCCGAACAGAGTCATCGCAAGACCGGACATCGTTTGATTTGCCCTTAAGGTCACGCAGAGAAAAGAATGAAGTAAACCAAGCACAGCCGTTATAGTTACGGTGGCCAGTAGAGCTAACAGCAGGTTTCCTGAGCGAATATACACGATACAAGTAGTGACTGCTCCCATCAGCATCAGCCCTTCAGCTCCAAGCTGTATAATGCCGGCTCGTTCGTTTAAAATGCCTCCAAGAGTAGCTAATAGCAGCGGGGTCCCTGCGGATATTGCGGCGATTAGGAGCTGTGTAGTAAAATCCATGGGTTATCTCCCCCCTTTCAGCTGAACCCTGCTACGGCGGATACGGAAACGATAAATCATATCGCCAGCAATCAGAAAAAACAGGATAGAGCCTTGCAGCATTTCCGAAATTGAGGAGGGTAGCCCAATGGTCTGAACACTGTATCCACCGACAATTAAGCCACCGAACAGGACGGAAGTAACGATTAGGCCGAGTGGGTTTAATTTGGCTAACCAAGCCACAATAATGGCGGTGTAGCCATAACCGGGAGAGATGCCTTGCATCAGCTTGTGAGTAACACCGGAGACCTCAGCCATTCCCGCTATACCCGTGAGCCCTCCACTGATCAGCATGACGATAATAATATGCCGCTTGATATGAATGCCTGCGTATCTGGCAGCCACAGGATTGGCCCCAATCAGACGAAGCTCATAACCCCACTTGGTGAAACGAATCATCAAGTAATAAATCACAACAGCGATAAGTCCAAATAACAATCCGATATGCAATCTCGTACTTCCGAGAACAGGCAGTGACTGAGCCGAAGTAAACATTGGCGATCCGGGGAAATTAAACCCTTTAGGATCTTTCCAAGGTCCGAATACCACATAATCGAGTGCCAATAAAGCAACATAATTCAGCATCAATGAAGTAATCAGCTCATTCACGCCAAAATGCGTCCGGGGGATAGCAGTCAGTAGCCCCCAAAGCGCTCCTGCCGCAATGCCGAACAGCAGCATTAAGGATAGAGACCAGAATGAAGATAAATTAGGAAAATAAATCGTGACTGCGGTAGCCGCCATAGCACCAACGGTTAACTGCCCTTCTGCTCCAATATTCCATACAGAAATGCGGTAAGCCACAGCAATCCCAAGCCCACATAGGAGTAGCGGGATCGCTTTAACCATCGTTTCAGTGAGCCCATACGTTGTGCCAAATGCGCCACGGAACATTTTTTCATAGACCAGTACCGGATTCATACCATTCGCTGCGATAAATAAGGCACACAGCAATAACGCTAGAATTATAGATACAATAGGGGTCCACCAAGGCGAACGGATGCGGCTGGCATCGTATTCCAATCGTAGAGAGAACCGTTTTCCAGAGTGGGAGGGAAGGGGTTCTAGTACAGCTGCTGCGGTATTTCTTCCATTCTCCAAGCTCATACGGCGCTCTCCTCTCTGTTATGAATACCAGCCATTAGTAGTCCGATGCTTTCTCGATTCGCTTCCTCATGCGTACTCTCACCAATAATTGAGCCGCCATAGATCACTAGAATCCGGTCGGACAACTGAAGTAATTCATCTAAATCCTCCGAAATTAACAGCACGCCACTACCTGAACCGCGCAGCTCCATAAGAAGGTCGTGAACACCAGCCGTGGCGCCTACATCCAGCCCTTGTGTCGGATGAACGGCGACCATCAGCTTCGGCCGATGGCTGATCTCACGTGCAAACAGCAGCTTCTGCTGATTACCGCCTGACAATTGCTGTACTGGCGTATCCAGCTCAGGTGTTTTGACATTAAAGCGCTGGACCAGCTCCTCTGACCACGAGCGGTTCTTCGCAGACTTCAGGAAACCATATTTAGAGTGCTCCACTGAGCGATACGATTTGAACAAAAGATTATCTACCGATCCGAGACGTCCGGCTAAACCGCTCTTCATCCGGTTCTCCGGGACATGAGAGATTCCCAAATCAATTGCCCCTCTCACCGAAGCAGATTTCACCGTGTTTCCATCAAAAGTAATCTCACCACTTTTCCAGCCCCTAAGACCTGTTAACACTTCGGCCAGTTCCTTTTGCCCATTGCCAGCTACCCCAGCTACGCCAACAATCTCTCCTTTGCATACATTCAGCGAGAAATGATCTAACGCTTTTCGTCCATGATCGGCATATACGTCCAAGCTCTTCACTTCTAACAGTGAGTCTCCCTCGGTGGCCTCCCGTTCTTGCCGGGTAATAGTTACTTCTTTACCCACCATTAGGCGAGCCAGCTCCATTTCATCCGTATCCGCCGTGGTCAGCGTAGCGATCATTTTTCCTTTGCGCATGACGGAAATCCGATCGGAGGAAGCCATAACCTCTTTCATTTTATGAGTTGTCATGATGACCGTCTTTCCAGCCTGCTTCATGACCTGCAGCGTTTCAAATAACTGCTCCACCTCCCCCGGAGTTAGCACAGATGTCGGCTCATCCAGAATAATAATGTCAGCCCCTCGATACAGCGTCTTAACAATTTCAACACGCTGCTGCTCACCAACGGACAGCTGCCAAATCGGACGATCCACCGGGAAATTCAATCCAAAACGTTCTGCTAACACCTCTATTTCTTTGCGTTTATTCTTCATCCACTTACGCCCACGCCAGAAAGACGACTTTTCGCCAAGCACGATATTTTCCGCAGCAGTGAGACTTTGCACCAGTCTAAAGCTCTGAAACACCATACCTACACCAAGCTGGGCTGCATCTTTAGGAGAACGGATGTGAGCAGTTTTTCCATGAATGAGGATTTCTCCTTCATCTGCTCTGTACACCCCTGACAGCATGCTCATCACTGTACTTTTTCCTGCCCCATTCTCTCCAAGCAGTGCATGAATCTCCCCCGCATTTGCCGAAAAGTCGACTTGATCACTGGCGGTTACCGAGCCGAATTTCTTCACAATTCCCCGCATTTCAACTGAAGTTTCCCGCATGGCCTGTGCCCCTCCTTCCTTCAAGTTGTAGTACGGGTGGGAAAGTTCCCACTTCATGGAATCCGCCCCACCCATAGTTCGTGCACATTTTTTTAGTATGGTTACAAATTATTGCGGGATAGTTCCTTCTACACCTTTTACAAGCCAATTCATACCCAGCACTTCCTCCAAGGTCAGCTTTTGGCCATCTTGAACCTTCACATTCCCTTGGTTATCTGAGATCGGGCCTGTGAAAACCTCAAGCTCACCAGTGATGATTTTGGATTTAGCGTCCTCGACAAGCTTTTTCACATCATCAGGTATTTTGTTCCCGAAAGGAGCCAGCTCAACCATGCCGTCAGCCATATCGCCGGAATATTGCTCGCTTTTCCACGTTCCGTCCATCACGGCTTGCACTGCTTTTACGTAATAAGGACCCCAATTCCATACTGGATTCGTTAAATAATTATCCGGAGCGTATTTACTCATATCCGAATCATTCCCCCCGGCAAAAGCTCCCCGTTCAGCAGCAGCCTGTAGTGTCGCAGGTGAATCCTGATAGGCCAAAAGCACATCTGCCCCTTTATCCAGCAAGCTGATTGCCGCTTGACGTTCGGTCGTGGGGTCATACCATGTATTCGTCCAAACCACGTTCACCTTCACATCAGGATTGACGCTTTGTGCGCCAAGGGTAAAAGCATTCAAGTTATAAATCACTTCGCTGATCGGAAAAGCACCGACATAACCTAGCTGATTGTTTTTGGTCATTTTCCCTGCCGCAATACCGCTCAAATAACTGGCTTGATAATTCTTTCCGAAGTAAGTCCCCATGTTCTCTGTGGTTTTGTAACCAGAAGCATGCAGAAACTTCACATTAGGAAATTTGCCCGCTACATTCAATGTAAAATCCATATATCCGAAGCTCGTTGTAAACACGATGTCGTGTGATTGTGCAAGCTCTGTGATGATTCGTTCAGCATCGGCACTTTCTGGGACATTTTCTACAAAGTCGGCTTTAATTCCAAGCTCCTTCTCCATATACTGCCGTCCTTGATCATGTTGGTAGGTGTATCCGCCATCCCCTGGAGGTCCGATATACACAAAAGCAACCGTCGGTTTCTTAACAGCCGGCTCTGTAGTTGCAGTTGCCTCTGTTGCCGCCGTTGTTGTCGCTCCTGCCTCTGTCGCTTTTGCATTTGAAGAAGTATTATTATTGCTCCCACACCCCACCAAAACCACAGTCATCAGAACCATTAATGCAAGACAAGATGTTATGAACTGACCCCTTTTTTTCATAATTCTCCTCCTCCAAATCATCTCTCATCATGGCTGCAACCATTAATGTACTTCTACTATACTTAGAGGCGGCTCTTGCGTAAATTTATATAACATACGTTTGTGTTTGATGATAAGAATCAGCACTTTTTTTGTGTGTAATGCACTAATGGGCTTATGGATAAGGATTTTACATGTCATATTATATGACTCAATGTGGGAAAGGAACACTTTTTTCGATCAATTTTTCGATTACTTTCTATTTTCCGTTCCTCAGCATCCATCGCTCCTGAATCTCACCAAAATCCTCTTCAGTATCAGCATCCATGAAATAGTGGGCGGAGTCAGACTCCAGAACAATCCCCTTATAATCAGGTGATCGCAAAATCGCCGCCGCTCCACGATCCCCATCCAAGCCCTGTAGCGCTGGAAACAGCGCTTTTGAGAACAAAGCAGGGGGCATAGCCGACCCATCACTGACACTAGCTACATAATCCATCTCCGGAGATTGTTCAAACGTTTGTATTAGACGATTCACTAATGCCGTAGTAATAAAAGGCTGATCTGCTAGAGCCACAACTACTGCATCCGGCTGCAAAGGCAGCACAGCATTAAGTCCGCAGCGAAGAGAAAAAGACAATCCTAAGTGTGCGGTTAAACAAGTTTCGGTACGTCTAGTTCCTTGCGGCTCAATCGCTGGTGGCAGCCATTCCAAGTTGTCATCCGCACGTACTACCACGATAAGCGGCTCAAGATTACAGCGATCCAATTCACTAAGCGCGACGCTCCCGAGTGAGACCTCCTGTGACAATTTCAGTGAAACCTTGGACACGCCCATCCGCCTGCTCTGCCCTGCTGCCAAATATATTCCTGCTACTTTCAAAACTATCCGCTCCTTTAGGCAGCTCTCGTAAGCCCGCCCTTCTAATTTGAATGATTTCTGCAATAATACTGACCGCGATCTCCTCAGGACCTTCTCCACCGATAGGCAACCCTACAGGTGCATATAAAAAAGCAGGGACCTCAAGCCCTTCCAGCAAAAGAGCGATCCGCGCCTTTGAACCAATAACTCCAATGTATAGCGGAGCTTGCGGAATCACACTCTCCAGGAACTGTTTATCCCTCCCAATTTGGTGACTACAAATCAGCACATAATCCTCCTGAGCTACACCCAAGCGTTGAACAACCTCCGTTGGGGAACAAATAATCCGTTCAGCGTGAGGAAACTCATTTTGCAGACTCCCTTCACGCCAATCTGCTATCACAACCCGAAAGCCGACTCTGTTAGCAAGCTCAGCAATCGGAACCACATCACGCCCCCCACCAAAAATCACAAGTCGCGGTTTGGGCACAAAGCATGTATGAAATGCTGTCAATTCAGCTTGGGCGGCCATAAAGCGACCTGTCGCCATGCTTTCTTTTGCCAAGTGGGATAATTTCGGATGTTTCTTGTTCTGCGATAGTGAAATATCAGTATCCAGCTCTAAATTATAGTCAAAACCTCTCCCAACTGCTTCACGGAATAAGACCAGCCTCTCTCCCGCAGAAAGTCTGTCACTCGCCTGCACCAACAGCTCTTGCAACTCTCCTTGCACAGGTTCAAGCACCACTTTGATTTTGCCACCGCAGCCGACAGTCTCACCCCATGACAGATCATCTGGAGACAACATATTGTATTCCACAATCTCCGGCAGCCCTCGCTCCCAAATCTCAGAGGTACGTAGCTGCAGATCGCTTTCCAGACACCCCGGACTTAGACTTCCAATCGTGCCGCCTTCAAAAAAAAGCATCACTGCCCCGGGTTTACGATACGAATGCCCTTCCACTTCTATCAGCGTTGCCAGCACCGCAGGCGCTTTATGGGTTTGAATATGCATTGCGATGTCATGTGTATTCACGAGGCTCCCTCCTCTGTGTTTGCATTTCAACCCATACCTTAGTCCCGCCCAAGCATCCTCCGAAACATGAACACTAGCTTAAGCCTCATTAGATCATTTATTTTTTTAAAATCGACATCCAGTAGCTCACTAAGCTTCTCGATCCGGTAGGTGGCCGTGTTCCGGTGAATAAACAGCTTTTTAGCCGTCTCATTGACATGACCATCGTTCTCTAGATAAACCTCCAGCGTCCGCAGCATTTCTCTGATATACTCCGGCTCGCGGCTGAGTAGTCCCCTAAGGGTTCCGTTGCAATACTTCTCCATAACTTCTGTCGGGATTTGCCCGAGAAGCAGGGTAAGCTCAAGCTGCCGATAATGCACAACACTTCCATGTACACCCCCGCGCTGAAGCATTCCCATGCATTCCTTTACCTCTGCAAAAGCTTCCCTCAGCCCATCCGCCTTCGTTTTACAACTACTAATCGCAGCTCGAGGATAATACCCCTTATCAAACTTCAGGTTGTCAAAACAAGCTTGGATTAGCTCCTGAAATTGTTCAGGACTCTGACGATCTCCCGGATAGATGGACAATAACCCTTGATCAACGATCACATGAATTCCCTTTAATTCCCTCAGCACAGGGTGCTCGTTGTATTCTTCTTTTAATCTAAGCAGCTCATTCTGGCGTTCCTCACCGGTTGCAGCAGTATCGGTTAATATCAGCCGAAACGGCGACAGAAGCAGTTCAATTTCCAAGCTGAGCGCAGCCTGGGCTAGATCCGTGTAGGTTAAATGCCCACTCAAGCAACGCCTAAGTAATCTACTAAACTCCCTGTGTTCCGACTGTTCAAAATAATCCTCGTAGCCTGAATGAATATGATATGAAATAAGTTCAGCACCCTGAACAAATAAACTCTCTTCCACAGGAAGCAATAAAGGATCGATGGAACAATACAATAGATATCCGGAGCACTTTTCTCCTTGAATTAGTGGAGTACGATAACCCGTCTGATCTTCTACACGGAAGCGATGATTCCGTTTCTGCCATGGCCACCCTTCGAGAAGCTGTGAGGGCTGATATTGTGAGTTGTTGTAGATCACATCCCCACGTGCGCTAACCACCACAAGTGAATGGCCAATCACTTCAGACACTGAATCAAACAACTGACGGCTACGGACGGATCGCAAAGCGAATTGCATCAGCTTTTTCTGCTTCTCCATAATGCTCTGCAGAACATGAGTACTGCGGCTAAGCTCGGCGCGGAACAGACCATTCATCTGATCCGAAAAAGTGAACTGAAACGGTAACTGGATTAAAGGGAAGTTAAGACTCTCCGCTTCAGCAATCAATTGTACCGGTACCTCATCCCAAAATCGCCCCAACTTAATACCCAAAGCCGAAGATCCCCTGCGATTCAATGTCTGCAGCAAAGCAGAGGCATCCTCCAGATTGTCCTTAATTAAATAGGCTGTCGTTAGCAGCATTTCACCTTCTTTGATCCAGTCCGAAATATCGGGTGCATCCATCACATTTATCGACTTCACAATTCGATGCTTCCCCTTGGCCCCCGCAATAAGCTTCGCCTCGGACAAAGGATAAATGGACAACGCTTCTTCAACCGTAAGATGCATGCCATCCCTCCTTTTTAGGATCAATCAAACCATTCCTGATCTTTTAATGTTATTTTATGTAACATTATAATTAAAATGAACCTGCTTGAATAGAGAAAAATTAAATTTATATGTTTATTATGTAAATAAACTTAACATATGGTTGCATCTATGATTAATTATTCGTCTTTAGTTCACATCACTTGTGCAGGTAGTATAATTAGATCGGACAAAATACACGATGGATTCGGAGGAGATCTTTTGAGTAAAAAGCAAGTGTTTACAGGTTCACCCTGGGAGTCAGTAGTTGGCTATTCTCGCGCCATTCGAATCGGCAATCGTATCGAAGTCGCAGGAACAACCGCCATGCAAGACGGGGAAGTAGTCGGTGTAGGAGATCCTTATGCCCAGACGAAATTCATTCTACACACCATCGAAAAAGCGCTAAACCAGCTAGATGCTGATTTGTCGCATGTGATAAGAACAAGAATGTTCGTGACAGACATTTCCGGCTGGGAAGAGGTCGGCAAAGCACACGGCGAATTCTTCAAAGACATTCAGCCAGTAGCAACCATGGTTGAGGTAAAGGCACTCATTGATCCACTACTGCTAGTAGAAATAGAAGTCGAAGCATTCGTAGAATAGATTTCGCACGGGGCATGGGCACAGAGGCATGGAGCACGAGGCACATGGCATGGAGCACGAGGCACCTTCTTTAAGGAAGGTGCTTTGTTTGTTTTTCAGAATAAAATATGAGCGTGTTTCGGCTGATCTCTGTGGTGCAGGGCATTAATGGCTTTCATTTCGGGCTATAGCGCCGGAACTCCTGAATCTGGTGCATTTATACACCTCTTTCCTGTTATATCACCGGATTCCCTGCATTCTGGTGCATTTATACACCTCTTTCCTGTTATATCTCCGGATTTCTTGCATTCTGGTGTATTTTTACACCTCTTTCCGGTTATATCTCCGGATTTCCTAAATTCTGGTGCATTTTTACACCTCTTTCCGCTAATATCGCCGGAATTTCTGCATTCTGGTGCATTTTTAAACCTCTTTCAGACTATATCTCCGGATTTCCTGAATTCTGGTGCATTTATACACCTCTTTCAGGCTATATCGCCGGATTTCCTACATTCTGGTGGATTTATACACCTCTTTCCGGCTATATCTCCCGATTTCCTGAATTCTGGTGGATTTATACACCTCTTTCAGACTATATCTCCGGATTTCCTGAATTCTGGTGCATTTATATACCTCTTTCAGGCTATATCACCGGATTTCCTAACTTCTAGTACATTCATACACCTTTTTCCGCCGATATCGCCGGAAATCCGAACTCCTGAGGCATTCTGTCCGTTCAGTTTAGCTACATGAACCAATTTCCTACACTCTACGAGATTTATACCGTTCTTTTTCATCACATGGAGGTGTTTACTAAACCGCTAGTCTTATGCCAACATTTAAGTGCTGTATTTTTCTTTTTACTCTAAAACACCGTTATTGAACCTACTTCATCACGTTGAGATCATTTGTTTTCAAAACCAATTTCACCTATCATCTCAAAACCATCAAGACCCATTAAAAACCATCATCTCAAGACCGCCGCCACACCTCCTTCACCCATGAGAGTAACCGAAGATCCTGACCATGTCCTGCGATAACGGACAATCCCAGCGGCGCCCCATTTGTTGAGAGCATGGGTAATGTCACTTGTGGCAGGCCTGCCAGTCCAGCTATACAGCTCAACATCATCGCCCCACTACGATTCTCCTCCAATTGACGTAAATCCCTTCCACGCAGTGGCGCTGGACCAGGTACTGTCGGAATCACAAGACAATTATCTTCTCCCAGCAGATCGCGTAATTGGGCAGAAATTTCCTTACGCTTATTCTGAGCGATACTATGGTCCTTGCCCGCTAAGCTGGCAGCCCAAGAGAACCGCGCTGCAATATCAGGCCCAAAGACTGGTTTTACCTTCTCAATCCAGGCGCTATGTGTTGCCCATATCTCACCGCCTTGCAGCTCTCGAAAAATATCCATCCAGACCTTCAACCCTTCGGGAGCTATTATAGTTTCGAGGGTATGATAAGCACCCGTTCGTAAGCGGTTCAGTCCATCTGCTAGAATATCCACATCCTTTGGAGCGACCAAATCCCAACATTCCGTAGCAACAAATAAAGTTTTCATTTTTTCTTGTAAACTTTCCACTTTAGCCTTCAGTGAATTACTTTCTAATCCCTTCTTCACCTTTTTTTCCGCACCATTTTCTATACTCTCTAAATTTTTCTCTATCCTAGTTTCTAAACTCATCTCTATACTCTCTAAATTTTTCTCTATCCTAGTTTCTAAGCTCATGTCTATACTCTTCTCTAGATTTTCCTTTTCCTCCATGCTTATCGTTTCTTCTTCAACCATGCTCCCAGTACCAAGTAGAACCTCCCCAACCTTCTGGAGTACATCGATACGGTTAGCCATCCAACCTACCGTATCAAATTGCGGCGACAATGGAATCACACCTTCTATATCTACAGCACCATGCGTCGGTCGAAAGCCATATACTCCGCAATAAGCAGAAGGGACGCGAATAGAACCACCTGTGTCTGTACCAAGTGCAAAATCAACACTACCAGAGGCTACCGCTACTGCCGATCCGCTGGAAGAACCGCCTGGGATACAACCTGCGGCACTCGGATTTATCGGCGTTCCATAATGATGGTTCTCACCACCCAGACTGTACATTAGCTCATCCGTATGAGTTGCTCCTTGAAGCGTCGCTCCCGATTGAAGCAGCTGACGCACTACTGCCGCATGTTCTGAAGGCGGATTGTGGCTCCGCAGCCAATCTGGGTTGCCTGCGCTAGAACAATGTCCAGCTACCGCATACACATCCTTCACCGCAAAGGTAAGTCCGTCCAATGTCCCGTTTCCTAAATTTCCGACTGTTAGTTCGGGATCTATAAACGCACCATACCGATTATCCAGAACCATAGCTCCATCCTCCTCCCGTCACCATTCCTTATAAAATCTTAAACATCCCATTTCTGATCTTAGTCACCTCTCCTAAACTCTCATTCACACCTCTCTAATCAACACTTCTAAAATCTTAATCATTTAGTCTAAAAACTTTTCGTGACGCTAAATTAAGGTCTCTTATGCTACTTATCCAAGAAACTTTTCAGTAAACCCTTCCTCCGAAATAACAGGAGGACGAAATTAGGCGTACGAGATAAGTAAGGTTTGGCTTAACGTCTAGCTTAAGACTTGGCTCTAAGGCATAGGTCGAAGGCTTAGTACAGAGCTTTAAATTGAATCATTAATTCAAATCTTCAGTTCAAGTCTTTAGAAAAATACCTTTAACTACCCCCTCTGAGAACCTACATCCACACGCACAAAGCTTCTCCCATCCCTTTCACTCTCCAGCCTATGTCCTTCCTCCATCCCTAACTCTAGCTACTCCTATCCCACCCTACCAGCCAATCGCCGCGCCATCGCAGCGCGGGTCCGTCCCTCCACTACGATATCCATTGTCATCTATCGAAATCGCGTGGGCATGACCCACGATCCCGTCATATGCGTCCAGTTTCCGGACTATATGACCGGCTCCCGCCAGACCTGCTAGCACCTCATCTGCTACCCGTCCCTCCACCTTCAGCTCCTGCGTAAGCTCCCCCCACGTTCTGCCCCATACAAAACGCGGTTCACTTATAGCCGTCTGAGGATTCATTCCATAATGCAGCATTCTTGTAAGGAGCAGCGTTTGAGTCTGAGGCTGACCTTCGCCCCCTTGTGTACCATACAGAATCGCTGGTTTACCCTCTCGGCAGGCCATGGCTGGCATCAGGGTGTGAAAGCTGCGCTTATGCGGCTCAAGTGTATTGATATGACTCGGATCAAGCGAGAAAAATGAACCCCGATTCTGCAGCAGAATCCCGGTATTCCCAGCTACCACACCGGAGCCAAACTCAAAATACAGACTTTGAATAAAAGAGACCGCATTCCCTTCCTCGTCCACAACCGCAGCATATGCAGTATCACTCCCGATGGGCTGACTTGTCAGCTGTGCCGCTTTTTGCATCGAAATCGTAGAGGCCAGTTGCCCTGCATAGTTCTTATCCAGCAGCTGCACCAAAGGAATAGCACTAAAATCCGGATCTGTAAGCACTCTATCCCGATCGCGAAAACTCAGCTTAAGCGCCTCAACAAGCAGGTGATAATATTCAAAAGAGCCATGCTCGATTTCTCCGAAATTAAAATGCTCCAATAGATTAAGACTCATCAATCCTGTAAATCCTTGTGAATTTGGCGGCACTTGATACACCGTATGCCCGTGATATTCCGTATGAATCGGCTCGACCCAATCCCCCTGATGATCCGCAAAGTCATCCCGTGTGAGATAACCCCCAGCTGCCAGCATATAATCACAGATATCTTCAGCGATCTCCCCCTTATAAAAAGCATCCCGTCCACCCGCAGCCAGCGTCCGCAGTGTTACAGCCAGTTGTGTCTGCTGAAATCTCGACCCGGCAGATACAACCCCTCCGCCCGGCATGTAAATCGCAGATGCCTCTGCCGACAATGCCGCTCCAGCAAACAGAGTATTATTCCGCTGATCCGGCGACATCGGAAACCCGCCCTGAGCATAGCCGATGGCTGGCTCCAGCACCTCCGCTAGCGTTAAACGGCCATACTTACTCAGCATAGCATCCCAGCTATCCACCATCCCCGGCACGGTGATGGCACTACGAATTCCTCGCCTAGGAATGGCATTCTCGCCAGTGAAGCAACTTCTGCGAACTCCGTAACCCGACCGTCCACTTCCGTTATAAGCCCGAACACAAGCCTCCTGCTTGTTATAGGTCAACCAGAACGAATCCCCGCCAAGCCCTGTCATATGGGGGTAGACTACGGCCAGCGTCGCACTAATCGCCACTGCCGCATCATAGGCATTCCCCCCTTTTTCCAACACGCGCGCACCCGCAGCCGAAGCTAAATAATGGGGGCTGACGACCATCGTTTTTGTGCCTATTACGGGTTTCTCCGCCATGTTCCCCATCTCCCTATAAACTTCTCGCTTAATTAATGTCATTTAACATTACATAAAAAACCCTTGTCAATCGATTACGCCAAACCGCAAAATAACCATCCTCTTTTTGTGTCCCATGCACAAAGATTAGTTAATCGCTAGTCAACCTCGTAGCTTCACACATATGAATTGTATAAAATGAGCTCTAAAAACAAGGGGAGGTCTCATGTGATATTCATCCATAACGACTATGTACAATTAGCTATCGCCATGTTCAGAACTGGAATTGTTGGCTATGGAGGAGGACCTTCCGTGATTCCATTGATCCGGCATGATGCGGTAACTCGCTACACTTGGCTAAGCGATGATGAATTCGGAGAGACATTGGCGATTGCCAACGCACTACCCGGACCTATTGCCACCAAAATGGCGGCCTATCTCGGGTATAAACTTTGAGGAGTTAAAGGAGCTATTCTTTCGGTACTGGCACATATTTTACCTAGCTGCATGACCATGATCTTCCTGTTGTCTGCTGTAAATTATTTAAATGGCTCGAAGGTAGTCGCTGGAATGATCGCGGGGGTATCCCCTGTCATTGCTGTCATGTTAGGAATAATGGCATATGAATTTGCGCAAAAAGCCTATAAAGGGCTAGGGAAATTTCTCAGTACAGCCTTCACCCTACTCGCATTACTCCTGTTACAAATATTTAAAATACATCCAGCTATCGTAATTGTACTTTTCCTTGGTTACGGAGCATTTCATTACAGGATCATTGCGAAGAAACAACAAGGAGGATCAAGCTGATGGACTGGTTAGAGCTCATATACGGATTTTTCATGGCTAATCTGCTTGGATATGGCGGCGGTCCTTCCTCTATTCCGCTGATGTATCAAGAAATCGTTCCCCATTACGGCTGGCTAACCGATGAACAATTCTCCAACATGCTTGCACTAGGCAACGCCTTACCTGGCCCGATAGCTACCAAAATCGCAGCTTATGTCGGCTATGATGTCTATGGCTGGATTGGGCTAATTCTGGCATTATTAGCGACCGTACTCCCCTCCGCAGCAGCGCTTATTATCCTGTTAGAGGTCATGCAAAAACACAAGCAATCCCCCGTAGTGAAAGGGATGACATTGCTTGTTCAACCGGTCATTGCTGTTATGATGGCCGTGCTCACTTGGACAATGGCGAAAGGTCCTGCGGACTCTATCGGAATCTGGCAAACACTGCTCATTGCAGTAATCGCATTCTTTGCCATAAAGCGGCTTAAGCTGCACCCTGCGTTAGTCATCTTAGCCGCTTTTGCCTATGGTGGTCTGGTACTGCGTTACACTATCTAACCAAACTATTTCAAAATATACTGGGACAACACCGCCTGTACCTCATAAATATTTACGGATTTGTTAAAGGTCTTCTTGAGCGGCACAGCGCTGCTGGATATATAGATACATAACTCCGCATCCAGATCAAAGTGTCCTGCCGTCTCCACGGAATAATGCGAGATGCTTTTGTAAGGAATGGAATGATAATCCGTCTTTTTGCCCGTCAGTCCCTGTTTATCCACTAGAATCAATCGTTTGTCCGTAAAAATAAACATATCTCTAATCAGCTTGTAGGCTCGTTCAATTTTCTCTTGAGGGGCAAGAATTTGTGCGTATTCCCGCTGTACTTCTGCTAGATTCACTTGCGATGCATTCCCCATCAATCCGTCAAAAAGCGCCATTTAACTCCCCCTTTTCATCTGTTAAATTTCAGTAGATTGTCTCCCCCACATAGAACCATATTATTCCACGATTTATATTCTATGCAGTGTAAAACCCCTCTCTGCCATCTTTTTACTTGCTAAATTTCCGATTATTGTTTACACTGTCATTAAATTTGTTAAGAAAGGGGTGTGGAAGGAATGGATCACAATTGGACCAACAGTGTTATGAGTCGGCTACCTAAAGCGATAGCTGGCATTGCTCATGTAAATGGCGATAACGGGAGAAGTCTGTCCATTTCCATGAATTTAATAACACTACACAATTGTGAAATGCCTTTCCTGCCATCACCCGGACGGATCAGTTAACCGGAGAATGATAAGGCCGTGGGGAAATTTCCCTACGGTCTTTTTTTATGGATTTTTTACAGAATACCAGTTTCGATTTAGGGTTCTGGCGGTGAAAAGGGCATTCTTAAAGGAGAATATATATGATTATTCAATGCCAAAATGTTCAAAAATACCACGGTGCACAGCTCGTACTGAATAGCATCACCTTCGATATCCGCCAAGGGGAAAAAATCGGACTAATCGGCCGCAACGGCTGCGGTAAAACTACGCTTTTCCACTTACTGAATGGTGAAGAGCGCCCCGATCAAGGGCAAATCTCAATTCGCAAAGGCAGCGTAGTGGGTATGCTGGCTCAAATTCAAGAGGTTAACGAAAAAGAAACTGTATATGAGGTTCTACAACACAGTTTTGCTGAGCCTCTGCAGTGGCAACAACGCCTGCGAGAGCTGGAGCTTGAAATGTCCACCTTCAATACCGGAACGGATGAAACACTATGGAATCGACTGCTGAAAGAATACGGTAGTCTTCAGGATAAATTTGAGACCGCAGGAGGTTACGAAATTGAATCCACCATTCAGCGGGTTGCCACTGGTCTAGGAATCGGAACTGGGCAATATAGCCGACTCTTCTCCTCACTTTCTGGCGGCGAGAAAACTAAAGTCGGACTCGCAGAACTGCTGCTGCGTAGACCTGATGTACTTCTACTCGATGAGCCAACCAATCATCTAGACATGAACGCCATTGAGTGGTTAGAGCAGTACTTACAGAGCTATGACGGTACAGTGTTAGCCATTTCCCATGATCGTTACTTCCTCGATGCTGTAGTCAAGAAAGTGATCGAGATTGAGGATGGCGAGGCTTTTACCTTCCATACCAACTACAGCAGCTATCAATTAGAGAAGGAAACACATCTGCTTCAACAATTCGCTGATTATCAAGAACAGCAGAAGAAAATAAAACAAATGCAGGAGAGCATCAAACGCCTCATCGAATTCGGGAATCGCGGGACGCCTCCTAACCCTGCCTTTTACCGGAGAGCAGCTTCCATGCAAAAAGCACTGGATCGTATGGTGAAGGTTAAACGTCCTATTCTTGAGCGAAAATCAATGGATTTGCAACTACAGCAAAATGATCGCTCCGGGAATCAAGTCGTCATTCTGGAGGATATCGGTAAAGCCTATGGAGCACGAAGCCTGTTTACAGACGCAAACGAAGTGCTTCGCTACGGAGAGACTACAGCACTTATTGGTGGTAACGGGGCAGGGAAAAGTACACTTCTAAGAATAATATTAGGTCAGGAAACGCCTGACACCGGAAGCTGTACACTGGGTTCAAGAACTGTTGTCGGTTACCTCGCGCAAGAGGCTGTCCCTGACAATAACAAACAATCTGTACTCCGCTACTTCCGTGAAGAAGCCGGACTAGAGGAAGGCGAAGCTCGCGGACAGCTTGCACGTTTCCTGTTCTATGGTCCCGATGTGTTCAAAGACATTACAAATCTGTCTGGAGGAGAATGGACCCGCCTACGTTTCGCTGTGTTGATGCATCGCAAACCAAACCTGCTGATTTTGGATGAACCAACAAACCATCTAGATATCGACTCCCGTGAGGCGCTAGAGGAAGCCTTAGAGGAATTTCCGGGTACAGTACTGGCCGTATCGCATGACCGCTATTTCATTAATCGTCTGTTCCATAAGCTCTGGTCCATTGAAAGTGGACGATTTGGAGTCTTCAACGGTAACTATGAGTATTACAAAGAGAAGCAATCTGAACAGGTATTGACAGCACCCGCCTCTATTCCTGAACAGCCTAAGCCTTCCTCTTCAGAAGGAGCCATTTCACGCTCCAGCAAGTCTCCATCTAACGGGTCCGTGAATGGGACTACGGCTAACTCATCAAGTTCCCGCAAGAAGAGCAACCTCTTCGATTGGGAAAAGGCTATAGCAGAGGCTGAGGATCAGCTTGGGGAAATCGATGCCAAAATGCTAGATCCACAGATCAGTAGCAATGCGGCAGAACTCACCGAGCTGCAGAAAGAACGCGATGTAGTGCAAGCGCAATTGGATGATCTTTATGCGGGTTGGATGGAAACAGCTGGACACTAACGTTTATTAAACAAGGAGATACGAATATGAGTAACGAAACGAAGATTAAGCTTTTTTGGGAAGAATACACCCAGCTTCATCCACAAGCAGCGAATAGCTACGAGGCTTGGGCCTTTGGCGACAGTCCTCAAATGGCCGATGAACTGCTGAATCTGGTCATCCGCGGGATTAAGACAGGAACCGCTTCGAACTATGAAGTTTATGAAGTCTGCGATGACGAGACCTTACCGGAAATTGGTCGACATAGTATTCTGTTGGATGGCCGCGGCCATCCGCAAGCAGTAATCGTTACGACAGCAGTACAAATTACGCCCTTTGATGAGGTTGGCGCTGACTTTGCCTATAGCGAAGGCGAGGATGACAGAACGTTGGAGTCGTGGCGCTATGAGCATGAGAAGTTTTTCACCAGAGAATCCTTAGCATTTCTGAAGAAGCCTTTTGATCCAAAGATGAAGGTCGTTTGCGAGAACTTTAGACTAGTATTTACGAAATCCTAAGAAACACAGGAAATTAAAAAGGCGGTCTCTTCAGTTACGAAGAGACCGCCTTTGATGTATACGATACAACTATTAGAGTTAGATCATTATTAGAATATGGCTCAGTGCCAAAACCCCAGAATCCAGCCAATCACAGAGATCCATAACGGAATGCTGATTAAGATACCCCAAACCAGCCCAGTGGCAATATTGCCCTCTGCAGGACGCACCACATTTTCCTGTTTCAATGGAATGCTCAACTTTTCTTGTTCCATGCGATCCCCTCCTAAAATTCTTATCGTCACAGTAGAGGAAAAAATGTAGACCGCTCGACCCAAAAAACTTAGAATATTGAACTTTTTTAGATATAAAGGCTCAGCGGCTTAACATTGTAAGTGCTTACATAATAGTTATTACCCAACATTTAAATCATTAAAAACAACACTTTACGGAAGTCATATATAATATGCAGGTTCTTAGTCCAATATTACTACTTTTTCTGGATTTCGTAAATATTCAAACATCGTGCGAATCTGCACCTCTGTATTTCGCTCAACTGAGAGCTCAGGCAGTTCATCTTCAGCAAAAAAGGATACTTCACTCGTCTCCACTCCTTGCATCGCTTCGCCGCCCACAATTCTGCACAAAATAAAAAACTTGTACACGTGATACGGCTCCGGAGGGTGGTTATGAAATTTTTTATCCAGAACAGCCAGCAAGCGAATCGCTTCCGCCTCAAACCCTGATTCTTCTTGGATTTCCTTAACAACGACCTCACTCGGTGACAGCCCTATGTCCCCCCAGCCTCCAGGAAGCGCCCACTTTCCATCCAATTTCTCGCGGACAAGCAGAATTCTGTCTTCCTGAAAAACAACACCGCGGATATCTACTTTCGGAGTAGCATAGCCACCCTCACTAGCAAAGGAGAGTCTTATTCTCTCCTTGCTTTCGAACGAATAATTAGCGAGGATATCCACACTTAGCTCCCGCAAAGCTTGATACCGTTCTATATCATAGACATCTTTAGCGTAAGTTAGACCAGTCTGTGCGATGGCCTGAATTTCTTTTGCCCAGGTTAACCATTTCTGCTCCATTTTGCTGCACCCCTTTTAAATACCTACATTAGGATTACTGGCAAAGCATTAAATGACGGGAGAACAAACCCTTTTTAGCTTCACAACGGTCTATAATCGTAAATCCAGCTTCCGTGATCATCTCATCCATCGGTTCAATCGCAACGATCACCACACGGTCAGCAATCCGGCGAGCATTCACTAAAATAGCAAACTGTTCCTCAGGTGTAATACTAGAATATAGATTATAAGGCATATCTACAATAGCTACATCGTAATGTTCAGTAATGTCAGCAATATCCCCAAGCGTAACCTCACTAGTGAATCCAAAATGGGTAATATTCGTTCTGGCACCGATCGCGATCTGAGGGTTAATGTCACGTCCGACCATATTGATTCCCATCGACAGCGCTTCTACCATCACGGTTCCGATGCCGCAGCAAGGATCAATCGCTCGCACACCTTCCGGGTTCGGAACGGCTATATTGACCGCTGCTCTGGCCACTCGTGTACTAAGCGCAATAGAGTAGCTGCGCGGCTTCTTCATCTGACGGAACCAGGTGGCCTTGTTCTTATGATAAGATCCAAAGTACCAGCGACCGCCCAGCGTAACAATACCGTATACCAACTCAGGGCGGTTTACATCCGCCTCTCCTTCAATACGCAGCCCGATTTCTCGTTCGATCACTCTACGCTCATCATATTCTATTTTGTCCGCAGGAGTCAGATCATTGGTCTTTACAAAAATAACCTTAAACGTCTTACCCCCAAGCTCCACCTGCTCCGTCTGATCATAAATCTCAGGCAAGCTGTCTCCCTCGTACATGACATCAATTCGCTCTTTAATGAAGGGACTGCGGCTTACATCCACTTCTACCTCACTCTTAAAGATTGAAGAAGGTACTTCCTCTCCAAAAAGACAACGGAGCTCCATCTGACATAGTGATAACTCGTCCTCTGAACAGGTATACGTATATATAAATGTGTTTTTTACACTTTTCTTTAGCAAAATAATCCATCCTCTATCCCAGTAAATTGTAATGTTAGCTTGCTACTCCTGCGTTTCGTGCTGACGATCATAACCAATACGCGCCTTAGCGATTTCAGCATTGTTCCTATTGACCCATTCCACTAGGGAGGTTAGAGGATCAAGCAGGGACTCTCCTAGACTTGTCAGACCGTATTCAACAGTCAGAGGTACCGTAGGCGTGACTTTACGCCAAACTATACCGTCTCTTTCTAAATGACGGAGTGTCTGGGTCAGCATCCGTTGTGATATACCACTACAACGCCGCTGCAGTTCTTTAAACCGTAGTGCCTTTGCACCCAAATTCACAACAATGAGCACACTCCATTTGTCCCCAACCCTGTCCAGAATTTGGCGGGTGATGGAGCAATCCTCCAGCGTTGGCATTAAGCGAATGGGTTCGTCCATTGAATGTTCCAACTGTAGTTACCTCCATGTAACTTAAGCATGTAATAGACCTTCTTGTCCATTAAGCTCATCCAGCTTATCATGGTTACTGTTAGTAATCAACAACTGGAAAAGAACTATGAATTACGAAAAAAAGCTCCGGTCACGAAGACTAGATAAGACGTCTTTCTAATCGCTTTTGATCCATAATGAGTTCTCCAGTATAATGATTCCTATAGAATGCTAAACAAGACGGTCACGCATGGCGATAAAGCTCATGCCCAGGCGCTTACGAAGCCGGTTTTGCGCAGCAAAACTTAAGGAGGTACATACCCACTATGTCATACGAAACGTATTTTTCAACGCACCGGGATGAACATCTCGAAGAACTAAAACAATGGCTCAAGATTCCAAGTATTTCTGCCTTGTCTGAGCATAAGGACGATGTACTAGCTGCAGCCCATTGGCTGACGGACACACTAAAGAAAGCCGGACTTGAGAACATTGAACTTCATCCGACAGCGGGACATCCCGTCATATATGCTGATTATCTTCATGCTCCGGGTAAGCCAACCATTCTTGTATACGGCCACTACGATGTGCAGCCAGTAGATCCACTAAACCTGTGGACCACACCTCCATTCGAACCAGAAATTCGTGACGGCAAGCTATATGCACGCGGAGCAACGGATGACAAAGGACAAGTATTCATTCACCTCAAAGCAATTGAAGCGATCTTGAAACAAGAAGGTACTCTTCCTGTTAACATCAAGCTCTGTATCGAAGGTGAAGAAGAAATCGGCAGCGTAAATCTGCCTCCATTCCTGGAAGCTAATAAAGAAAAGCTGGCTGCGGATGCGGTGCTGGTCTCCGATACATCCCTGCTCGAACGCGGTCGTCCTGCAATTTGCACCGGACTGCGCGGCCTAGGATCACTTGAAGTGAGCGTGACTACAGCTCTTACAGACCTTCACTCCGGATCTTACGGCGGCGGTGTTCCGAATGCACTGCATGCTCTCGTGTCCTTGCTCAGCTCTCTTCATGACGACAAAGGTCGTGTTTCTGTAAAAGGCTTCTATGATGGTGTACCTGAACTTTCACCTATGCTACGTGAAGAATTTGTGAAGCAAGGCGTGAATGAAGAGAAAATCCGCGAAGGACTTGGACTCGATGCATTATACGGCGAAGAAGGTTACTCCTTTGTAGAACGTATTGGTGCTCGCCCTACACTTGAGCTTAACGGCGTCTATGGCGGTTTCCAAGGCGAAGGTAGCAAGACGGTTATTCCAAAAGAAGCACATGCGAAGATTACCTGCCGTCTCGTTGGCGATCAGGACCCACAGCATATTCTTGATGCCGTTGAGGCGCATCTGAAGGCTAATATTCAAACCGGAGCGAAAGTGCATGTGAAGCAAATGGAGAAGGCGCGTGCCTTTAACATCGATCCATCGAACCCTATTCTGCAAACAGCAGCAGACGCATACGGCAAAGTATACGGAACCCGCGCCCTCTTCACCAAAGACGGCGGCTCCATTCCGATCATGGAAAGCTTCGCCCGTGTACTTGAAGCACCCGTGGTCCTGATGGGCTTTGGTCTTGATGATGAGAACCTACATGCACCAGATGAGCATTTCAACCTTGAGAACTTTGATAAGGGACTGCTCACCATTGTTGAGTTCTTGAAGACTGTTTAAGTGAAAAGGTAGTATATAAAAAGCCAGACTTCTCTTCATTGAGGAGCCTGGCTTTTTGATAATCTAAGCGCAATTCATAATAAAACCAACTGCCAAAACATAAAAAAATCCTTGCATCGCAAGGATTTGGAAGTTTAAATTATGGAGCGGGTGATGGGAATCGAACCCACGCTATCAGCTTGGAAGGCTGAAGTTCTACCATTGAACTACACCCGCATAAGAAAGTGAGTACAAGAGATATTGTATCACCCCCATAAATAAAAATCAACATTTTTTTGTTCAAGCATAAACGCCTTTCGGCGTCCTTATAAGGACGCCGAAAGGCGTTTAGCTAGAAATATAAGACATAGAGTATGGTGTGAAACTTATACTTTCTTATATTTTACAAGGACGCCCTGAGGGGACCTTTTTCAAAAAAGATGTCTCAAATTCAGCAGCGTGAATAGGTTTACTGAACAAAAAGCCTTGAGCTTCATGGCAATGCTGCTCGCGCAAAAACTGAAGCTGCTCCTTGTTCTCCACCCCTTCTGCTGTAACCTTAAGCTTCAAATGATGCGCCATAGAAGTAATCGTGGAGACTATAGCCGCATTATTACTATCCTCCATAACCTCGGAGACAAACGATCTGTCTATCTTCAGCCTGTCAATCGGCATATTCTTCAAATAATGCAATGAGCTATAGCCTGTTCCAAAATCATCGATGCTAATAAATACACCAAGATCTTTCAAACGCTTCAGTTGATCAAAAGCCGTTTCTTTGTCCAAAGTCATACTCTCTGTAATTTCAAGATCGACATAACATGGATCTAATCCAATATCGGTCAAAATGGAATGAATCTTTCCTGCTAGGTTCGGTTGAAGAAATTGACGCATAGATAAGTTGATGGAGACGCATATCGGCTGATACCCAGCTAACTGCCACTGTTTATTTTGAAGACAAGCCGTCTTAAGGACCCATTCCCCAATCGGAACAATCAGCCCACTATCCTCAGCCAATGGAATAAACTCATTAGGTGAGACAATACCACGCTTTGGATGATTCCAACGCAATAATGCTTCCATTCCTACAATCTCTTCCGTCTCCAACTGCACCTTTGGCTGATATACGAGATAGAACTCATCACGCTCAAGCGCTCTTCGAAGATCATTTTCAAGCTTCAAACGTTCCTTTGCCTTCATCTGCATGGCTGGGATATAACGACGAATCTCTACTCCCTGTTCCTTCGCATTATGAACCGCAGTATCCGCATTTTGAATTAGATGTTCAGCCGTTTCCCCGTCACCAGGATAAATACTCATCCCTAAACTGAGCGAGATGTGGTACTCACCAGAGTCTATATTAACGGGGGCTTCAAATAATCTAAGCAACTCTGCAGCCCTTGCCAAACATTCTCCAAGACTTGCTCTATCTGTCATCAGAAAAGCAAACTCATCTGCCCCCATACTATACAGCTCTTCACTGGGTCTAGCCTCATTACCAAGCCGCTCAGACACCAATTTTAATAATAGATCTCCGGCATAATGACCTAGAGAGTCATTTATATTCTTAAAATGATTTATATTCATAATGGCCAAAGCTGAGAATTGATCACTACCGTCTAGCTCTCCAGCATCAATCATTTCTTCAACACGCTGTGTCAGCCGACGTCTATTTGGAAGTCCTGTTAAATCATCATGATAAGCCAAGTAATTGATCCGTTCTTCAGCCAACTGCTTCTCGTAAAATGGCTCTTCAATCGTCAGTCGATACACACCGGTAAGCAACTGGTAATATGCAACTCCGCTACATAACATCCCAAAGAGATCATCAATATTCCCTCCACTTAAGGGAGTCATAAAAAACGCCTGGCCTAGAGAGAAAAAAATCAGTGCCCGAATAATAACAAGCATCGAGGCTGACTTTTCATTATTTCCAGGAAATACAATGACAGCGACACCCGCCAAGTAAACAAACAGTACCCCCAGATCAACGAATTGTTTAAGCGTACTCATCCAAGGCTTAGTAAACAACTCCGGCACTGCCGAGTGGATACATATAAATAATGCGATAAAGAGCACAATCAACATGAAGGCGATTCTGAATACATTTCTTTTTTCGGTGACGGTCACAGGCTTATCTTCTCTACTAAAAATGAACAATATGCCCAGCCCGCTGGATAGCCGTGAACAGGTAAGTAGCCACCTTGACTCTTCAGGGGTAATAAATGATGATATCAATGGAAATGCTACAAAACCAAGTGTATGCAAGAAATCAATAATACATATTCCGCCAAAAAGAGCAGCGACATATAATCTTCCTTTAGATAATCTGCTAGAGAAGAACAACCAGCCCTGTGCAAATATCGCAAACCCAAAAGCAACAGTACAACAGCCGACAATGAGGTAGAGTGCAGAAATAATATCCCAATTGTCCAATCGGTTTAGCGATGTATGGAAAATTTGAATGAGTAGGAACAGTAAGGCTCCTATAATAGCCGCTTGAATTGTCTTTTTCTCTTCTTGTCTCATAAGTCCCTCGCGTCTGAAAATGATGTCTATTAATAAGCAACTATGTATAGTCTTGTCCTATGTATAAATATCGGCTAGATCGGTCTTTAAAGTTACATTTCTTTTGTGAGGTAGTATTTTCATAACGATTATTCATAAATCTTGCATAAATATAAACCATTTTCTTCTAGCAGGCAAGCATTAATGCCTCCAACTTCCTTATAGAGACGGTCCGCAATTTAGCGAAAAATTATAAGAATAATTTAATTAGAGAAACTTATAGAATTTTTATTCAATAAAAAAAGCACTTCCCCCAATGAAAGGGTTCAGTGCTTCTGAACAACAGGTTTATTTATCTCCGAAGTTAACTTCTGGTGTCGTAAGCTTATCATAGAAATCAACCGCTTTATCCTTATCCGCTGATGCGCGTAGCGCCATAGCCGAACGCGGATGCTCATCAAGCGTTCCAGTGATCATGTAAGGAATGATATAGCCCCACTCTTCTTTTTCACGCAAAGGAATCATCAGGCGTTCAATGATATCAATTACAGGACGCAAAGTGTAACGAGTATTCTTCAAATGAGTCACTAGCAACTCTGTAGGACAGTTTCCGGCAGCACGTCCCATTCCATAACAGGAAGCGTCCAGCAGCTCTACACCTTTCTCAGCAGCAATCAACGTATTAGAGAACGCCAGTTGAAGATTATTGTGGGTATGTACGCCCAGGCGTTTGTTAGGCAGATGAGTTTTGAACTTCTCAACCAAATAGTTGATATCATTATGATCTAGACTACCGTATGAATCCACAATGTATACTACATCAACTACGCTCTCACGAATCATTTCGAAAGCTTCTAATAATTCATTCTCCATTACATTAGACAAAGCCATAATATTGATCGTTGTCTCATAGCCTAGATCATGGAAAGTTTGTACCAGCTGCAAGGCTTTCTCCACATCTTTGCTGTAACAAGCCACACGAATCAGATCCAGCATACTTTCGCTGCGAGGTAAAATATCATTCTCATCTACACGACCGATATCAACCAAAGCAGAAAGCTTTGTATGTCCCTTTTGCGGAATAACTTTACGCAAGAAATCATCGTTCAGAAAACGCCACGGTCCGGCACCTTCTGCTCCTTTGAGCAGTTTAGGGGAGTTTTTATAACCGATTTCCATATAGTCAACACCAGCCTCATTCAAGCCGGCATACAGATTTTGCACAAATTCCACGCTGAAATCCCAGTTGTTAACTAGCCCCCCATCGCGAATGGTGCAGTCAACAATCTTACATTGATTAGTCTTCATAATTATCTCCCTTCAATTCCTGCAATCATCGTAACCGCTATTGCAATCATTATAACCGCTAGCATAGCTTTACTATGCAATTTATATCGTTCAATCATACTTTAATGAAGAATAAGTTGTAAAGGATATTTCGTCTAAACTCATTGAAGTGTTACCACATAGTGTCAGCGACAAATATCACAGTATACAAACACTTAAAAATGCTACATTACAATAAAACAGTTGAGATTGATTATCAGTCTCTTTTGGAGGGATTACAATAGCTACTTCTACCTGCTGTTCCTTATTGAAATTACAACCTGGTGCTGCCGGATCTATTCATAAAATAGAAGGAATGAACCCTATTCTACGCCGTCGTCTTGCTGATCTCGGAGTCTCAGAGGGTGTGAGCATCCGTCTTAAAGGAAAAGGACCTTTTAGGGGACCAATTACACTGGAATGCAACGGACAGTTGTTCGCCATCCGCCGCAAGGAAGCATCTCTGATTGAGGTGAATGTATCTTGAGTTCTATAGCTCTTGTGGGCAATCCCAATACAGGTAAGACCTCTCTCTTCAATACATTAACGACTTCATACGAATATGTAGGTAACTGGTCAGGGGTTACCGTTGAGAAAAAGATCGGAAATCTGAAGAACGGGGCAGGCAGGCTTATAGATTTACCCGGCATCTATTCACTTCACCCACTCTCCCGCGATGAAGGGGTCGCAGCCCAATATCTAATAGAAGAATCCCCAGAAGCATTAATTAATATCGTGGATGCCTCCCAGCTGGAACGTAATCTGCTGCTCACCCTTCAACTACTTGAGTATGGAAAGCCTACTGTAATCGGTCTTAATATGATTGACGTCGCCAATGCGCGTGGTATTCGTATTAATCAAACCATTTTACAATCAAGATTGGGCGTAACAGTCCTTCCACTTATAGCAAGAACCGGTAAAGGCAGCGTACAGATGCTCAGCATCCTAGAAGAATCGTCAGCTATTCCTGCTGTAAAGTTCAAGCTGAACTATGGCGACATAGTCGAACGAGCGATATCTTCTATAGAAAAGGAATTACGTTCTATAAAAGATCTGCCCAACCACCGTTGGGTCGCTCTACAGCTAATGGAACAGAATCCGGTTATCCTTCAGTTCCTGAAGTCGCGTATAGACGTTACGGGACTGCTTAATATCTGTGAATCTTGTCAGAGTGAGCTGCAAATCAAAAAACTCGCCCTGACACTCCCGCAATGGATTCGCTCGAACCGCATGGAGTATATTCACAATATTTGTATCGAAGTTCTTGATACGACAGCTCAGAAGCCCCATAACTTGACTGAACGATTAGATTCGATATTGACTCATCGCTTTTTGGGACTGCCCTTATTTATCTTCTTTATGTATGTTCTCTTTAAGACTACATTTGACTGGGTTGGCGGACCCCTATCGGATATCTTAGATGGTCTGATATCTGGCCCTATTAGTGATGGAACGAATTCACTGCTTCAAACCATAGGAGCTTCCGGCTTCACACATGCTTTGATCGTGGATGGTATCATCGGCGGTGTAGGCGGTGTACTGGTCTTTGTTCCGCAGATCTTCATTCTCTTCCTGATCATTTCCTTTCTGGAGGACTCCGGATACATGGCAAGGGTCTGCTTGTTGATGGACAGCACCATGGAACGAATGGGACTCAACGGAAAAGCATTCATTCCATTCATCATTGGTTTTGGTTGCAATGTACCGGCCATAATGGCGGCGCGAAGCATCGAACAGCCCAAGGACCGCATGCTGACAACCCTATTAATGCCGCTGATGTCTTGTTCAGCAAGATTACCTGTTTATGCATTATTTGCAGTTGTATTCTTCCCTGAGCAACAAGCGTTTGCCGTTCTCTCTATGTATGTTATGGGTATTGTGTTTGCCCTAATTCTTTGTAAGGTATTCTCTAAATACTTATTCAAAAATGAATCCTCTGTCTTTATCATCGAACTCCCTCCTTACCGTATGCCGCAGATTAAGACCTTATCGCGCAGCACTTGGGAGAAGGGCAAAGGGTTCCTTCGTAAAGCGGGAACGATTATTCTAGCTGGCTCAGCGATTATTTGGTTTATGTCATATGCGGGTCCCGGCGGATTTGATGTAGAAATGGATCATAGCTTCCTGGCTAAATTCGGAGGCATGATTGCACCACTACTAGAACCACTTGGTTTCGGAACGTGGCAGGCTGGCTCTACCTTGGTTCCAGGATTTTTAGCGAAAGAGGTTGTTGTGTCTACGATGAATATCATCTATCACGCACCGGATACCGCTGGATTAGAGAATCAAATTTCACAAGTCTTTACACCGCTGAGTGCAGTCAGCTTTATGGCCTTTATCCTGCTATATATTCCTTGTCTGGCCACTGTAGGGGTTATCAAAAAGGAAACAGCCTCTTGGAAATGGACTTTCTTCTCCATTGGCTATTCTCTTACTCTGGCGTATATCGTATCTTTTGTTATTTTCCAAGGCGGGCGATTGTTAGGCTGGTCGTAGAACTTGTAATTTGTCGATTCTCTTAATGAAAGTGGGGCACCGTAATGATAAATGTTCTAATCGTCACTCTGATCTTCGGTTATTCAGGCTGGATCATCTATCGACATGTGCAAAAGGGCAAGCAAGGCGCTTGCGCTGGCTGTGATAAGGGCAAGAGCTGTTCAGCAGCGTCTTTAGATTCTCCTCTCTCCTGCTGCTCAACACCTGTTAACAAGAAGAAGTAGGCTTGCACTAACAGTTATATGTAAGGGTTCATAGTTTAGCTTTCAAAGCTTTCGGGTATGTTTGTTATAAGCAATTACAGACTATACCAAGGAGGTAATCACTATGAACACAAAAAAGACAATTTTCACAACCGCTGCATTGGGAGTAGCTTATTTACTGAAGAATAAGGGAACCCGCGATAAAATTATGAACAGTATTCAATCCTTTACTTCCCAATCGAAGACTAAAAAATCCAATGGCACTGTTTAATCTTTATCATCCTTACAAAAGCAAAGAAACCTCGCCTTAGCGAATGGTTGGTCATACAGACCATCTCCCTAAGGCGAGGTTTCTATTTGTTGTTTATGTAGAGCCAATTATTCGCTTTCGCTGAGTAGCCACTGAACCAATGTGCGAACCATGACACCTGTACCGCCTCTAGGATTAACTCCACGTTCTTTAGAAAGAAATGCGGTTCCAGCAATATCTAGATGTATCCACGGCAGACCTTCCGCAAACTCACCTACAAATAACCCAGCGGTAGTGGCTCCCCCGAATCTTCCTGCAGTGTTACGAATATCGGCCACTTCACTCTTTAGCATTTCGCGGAATTCCGGGTAGGCCGGAAGCTGCCAAATTTTTTCCCCCGAAACATTAGCTGCTGTCAGAAACTGCTCCATGAATTCTTCGTTGTTAGTAACAGCACCTGTAGCTATGTCTCCCAATGTCGATAACACCGCACCTGTCAGCGTGGCGACATCAATAACACGTTTCGCTCCCCACTCGCGGGCATAAGTCAGCGCATCCCCAAGTACAAGTCTACCTTCTGCATCGGTATTCAACACTTCTATCGTTCTTCCGCTCATTGATGTAATGATATCTCCGGGTTTAAAGGCATTAGCAGAAGGCATATTCTCAGCAGATGGAATGACCATTACGACATTAATTCGTGGACGTAATCGGCCTAATGCCTCCATTACTCCAAGCACAGCCGCTGCGCCTCCCATATCACTGATTAAATCTTCCATGCCTGGGGCTCTTTTTAAGGATATCCCCCCTGTATCAAAAGTAATCCCTTTACCAACCAGCCCCACTACATTATCCCAGTGACCCGTTCCCTGGTAACGGATAACGATCATTCGCGGAGGGTTTACACTTCCTTTTCCGACTGCGAGCAATCCGCCCATTCCTTGTTGCTCAATTTCCCGTTCATCCAACACTTCGGAAGGAAATCCATAACGCTCAGCTACTTCTATAGCGGCCACAGCAAGGTCAGATGGAGTCAGCAGATTGCCGGGCATATTCGTCAAGTTCCGTGCCAGATTCGTAGCCTCACCAAAAGCCAGCCCTCTCTGCATACCCAGATTCCAGTCATGCTCGAAAGTATTCTCTGGCTTCTTCTCCATAGTGAAAATAACCGAGTTTGGACCTGTATATTGAGATTGCTCCTGCTTAAATTTCGGACGACAGTAAGAACCAAGTGACAACCCCTCAGACAACGCGTAGGCAATAGATACGCTAACCCCATCTACTGTTAGCTCATGAATATTTCCCGGCACCTGAAACACTAGCTGTATCGCCTTCAATCGAAGTGCTGCACGTGCTGTCTGAACTGCCATTTGACGTAGATCTTCAGTCGTAAGAAGTTGGTCCCCCTTGCCAACCAAAATCGCAACAGGACAACCGGATGGATGATCTAAAGGTAGTACATAAGTCTGGTTTAGCTTTCCACTAAATAGACCTGTCTTCCCTAATAGGCGAATGCTGTCGTTCCACCTCTCTGAAAGACCTCCATGTAGGGCCTCCGACTCAGAGATAATAAGGATAAGGGCATCACCCTGTATTTCATTAATGGAACTGCCACTGTTGAATTGTATATTCATTATGTCTACCTCCATTTGTCTCCCAAAACCAATCCCCATTGTAACATAAGCAAGGCTGATCTCTGCATCTGTATTATCCGCAGGGATCAGCCTCTTAAACGCTTTATATTCTAATTAAATGTACTAATGGATTAATGGCAATGAGATCACAAAATGAGTACCTTCGTTAACTCTACTGCTGACAGAAATACATCCGCCATGATTTTTGATGATTCGGTCACTCACAGAAAGCCCGAGCCCAGTCCCATTCTCCTTCGTCGTAAAAAATGGATTGAATAACCTGTCCAGTGTACGGATATCCATTCCCTTACCGTTATCAGAAATGAAAATACGGACCTCAGAGCCCTCCCTGCCGGCTCCAACCTCTATTTTACCCATTAGACCATCTGCTCTATCCGCAACGGCCTCCATAGCGTTTCTAATCATGTTGAGGACTACCTGTTTCATTTGCTTCACATCTCCAGAAATCATCATATCCTCCTGAAAAGGATGTAGATTGATCTGGCAACCTTTCATCAAGGCTTCGCTCTCTGTAAGCAGCACCACCTCTTTAAGTAAGGCTGACACAGGAATCATCCCCACTTGAGGAACTGACGGCTTGGAAGAGGTTAGAAATTCATGAATAATATCGTTCGCACGATCGATCTCCGCCAAGATAATCTTGCCATATTCCTGCTTTCCAAGCTGTTGTAGATGCGGGTGAAGCAATTGAATGAATCCACGAATTGCTGTTAATGGATTCCGGATTTCATGAGCAATAGATGCCGATAATTTACCTAGCATAGCTAAACTATCGTTCTGATAAGCCGTTTGCTCAATCAACTTATAATCGGAGATTTCTTTAACTGTAAACAAATAACAACCCTTCATTTGCTCTCCACAGCATAATGTAACCTTCCAGTAACGACCATATTCGTCTAAAAACTCATAATTAGTTTTTCCTTTGTATACCATCTCTCTATAGCTTTGCAGTACTTGCTTTTTCTTAAAGCGGCTCAATCGAACATTAGATAACAGATGTGATATTGTACAGCCCACAAGCGAGTGTCGGGTTAACTCAAGCATCCCGTACATTTGCTTATTTACAAAACTTATAACTCCCTCTTCATCAAAAAGCATAATTCCGCTGTCAATATTCTCTAGTACATCCTCGTATGTAGTATCCACAGGTCCTGATTGATAGGTTCTTCCCGGTAATAGAAGACTTTCTTGATATTGGCTAATCACGATACGAAGTTCCCCCTTTTACTGCATTTGACGAAGACGCTAAAGCGACATCAAATTACTATGTATTTGAGTATATGACGAAGCCGCCAGAACATTCGGTAATCGTTGCACTTTTTCCAACCGGTTCAATTATATTCCAATCATATCCAAGTGAAGTAGACAACGCAATCAGAGAAACTGTCGAATGATAAAAAAATTCATAAAATGATTCCAAAGACATATAAAATATCACATCAAATTTTATTTATTACTATTAGTTCGTTCAAATGTATTACACAGTTATAAAAAAAACAGAAAAACTAAAAAGCCCTCGCAGTTGCGAAGGCCTTGAAAAAGAAATGGGTTAGACCCAAATTACAAATAATCTTATGCTTTCTGTTGCAGACGAAGGCGTCTCTGACTCATCACAGCTAATCTTTTCTTCAATTCCCGTTCCCACTTCGTGTCCTCAATCTGTTTGGCTACAGCAAGCAGGTCAAGTGCCATATCGATCTGGCTCCGCACAATAGCTAGAGGCTCTTCACTCTCGATGTTAATGACATTCTCGAATATTGCAGTTTCGTCTTCCATGACATAGTCCTGAAAATCCACATCAGTAACTCCGTCCCCATGTGCGTATTCCGCCAAGATCTCATATTCATTCTCGACCTTATAGTGAACCTCTACACGATGACATACCGGACAAAAAAGCAGGGGAACATTATGGACTTGCGTGCGATAATGTTTAAGGGTTCCCTTTGTTCCTACCATACTCGCTCCACAGCAAAAGCTCATATTTGTTCACCCTCCTTAGATTAACTAACTCACCTGAGTTTTTATTATTGTATTACATTACCCTAATGGAGATTCCTCCACTCGAGGACATAATATAACTTTTCACGCCTATTTTCAAATCCATTTTTTTATTTAAGACTTTTTGGAGCAAAAAACCTCCTTACAGAAAAATTTCTGCAAGGAGGTCCAAATCAGAATATCAAAGATCAGATAATAGCAGAGGATCAGTTAAAGGTTTCTGTCACCTGGTTTCCAGTCCATTGGGCATAAGCCACCAGATTGCAGTGCTTGAAGAACTCGAAGTGTTTCTTCTACGCTACGACCTACATCATTGTGATTAACGACTTGGTATTTCAATTCGCCTTCAGGATCGATTATGAACAATCCACGTAATGCAATGCCTTCTTCTTCAATTAGAATGCCGTAGTCTTTCGCAACTTGTTTCGTAATATCTGCAGCAAGTGGGAAGTTCAAACGGCCAAGACCATTGGAATCCTTAGGTGTATTGATCCATGCTTTGTGGCTGTGGACCGAATCTACACTTGCGCCGAGAATTTCTGTATCAAGCGCTTCGAACTGCGCAGCAGCATCACTAAGAGCTTTGATTTCAGTTGGGCATACAAAAGTGAAGTCCAGAGGATAAAAGAAAAATACCAGCCATTTGCCACGATAGTCGGATAGACTTATTTCACCAAAATCTTTACCATCACCTGATACGGTTTGCATAGTAAAGTCTGGGGCTGGTTTACCTACTAAACGTTCAGCCATTGCCAAAATCCTCCCTTAATTATGTAAGAAACCAACCATTTCTTGTCATGATATGCTGGAATAATTTACATCCTGTCTACATATCAAATGGTATCATCGTACAAAATCAAAGTCAATCTTTGACAATTTCCACTCTACTCGTAATTAAAATCAGATTATATTACGCTTTGCGGATAGCTGCAACAATCAGGTCGCCCATTTCAGATGTACTGATCGCTTTGCTCTTATCTACAGCAATGTCACTTGTACGGTGTCCTGCGTCCAATACTTCAGCCACAGCAGCCTCTATCGCAGCCGCAGCATCCTCATAACCAAAGGTTAAACGGAACATCAGTGCTAATGACAAGATCGTTGCAATTGGGTTCGCAAGTCCTTGTCCGGCAATATCAGGTGCGGAGCCGTGGACAGGCTCGTAGAGGCCATAATTACCGTCGCCCATCGAAGCAGAAGCGAGCATACCGATAGAGCCAGTCAACATCGCAGCCTCATCGCTCAGGATGTCACCGAACATGTTCTCGGTAACGATAACATCAAAGCTGGCTGGACGGCGCAGCAGCTGCATGGCGCAGTTATCAACGAGCACATGCTCTACTTCTACCTCCGGATATTCAGGAGCAATCTTATTTACAACCTCACGCCATAAACGTGATGTTTCAAGGACATTCGCTTTATCAACACTTGCAAGCTTATTGCGACGCTTGCCAGCAATTTCAAAAGCCTGACGTACGATTCGTTCCACTTCCATTACGTTGTATACACAAGTATCTACTGCTTCTTCTCCATGTTCACCTTGACGACGCAATTTATCTCCGAAGTAAATCCCGCCTGTCAGCTCACGAACGACCATAAGATCTGTTCCTTCCAGAACTTCCGGCTTTAGGGTCGAAGCATCCTTAAGGCAATCGAATACGACTGCTGGACGTAAGTTTGAGAACAATCCAAGCGCTTTACGAATGCCAAGCAATCCGGTTTCAGGACGAAGCTCCTTTGAATTGTTATCCCACTTTGGTCCGCCTACAGCACCCAGTAATACAGCGTCTGCACTACGACAGATTTCTAATGTATCTTCTGGCAGCGGTGTGCCTCTCTCATCTATTGCAATGCCACCAAATAGAGCGTGCTCCGTTTCAAAGGCATAACCAAATACTGCTTCCGTTCTTTTCAATACTTTTTCTGCTTCAGCTACTACTTCAGGTCCAATACCGTCCCCTGCGATTACGGCGATTTTTTTAACCTCACTCATCTCAGTCACTCCTCAAGTGGTCTGCTCTAACAGACATAGTTCTTCTTTATATTGTTGTATCATACCCAGTCATAAAGGACAAAGATATAAATTCTATTGAACTGATAGGTAACGCCTATAAGTTAGGCTAGAAAATCCCATCTACCGATAAGGTTGATGGGATTTTCAGCTTACCTTTTATGAGTATAGCGCCTTTGATATTTTTAGCGTTAAATAATCTATTTTGGAAACCTTGAGATTGTCATCCACCAAAAAGAGCTTTTCAGGCTTAAATAACTGTATCTTTTTCAATTTATATAAATCGTAAAGCACCTGTTCAATAGACTATTTATTCATTAAAAGATATTTCGTCTCTAACATGGTGTTCAGTAATTGATCCTGCAAAATCAAAAATTGACCATTTATTTAGATCGCCAAAGAAAAAGGTAGCACACCATCGCAACTGGCATTGGCGTGGACATTAGCAAAAGGAGCACTTCCAATACCAGGAACGAGACGAATTAGTTATTTATAGGAAAATGCAGGAAGTGTGGACATTGTGCTGACTCCCAATGACTTAGCACGTATTGAAGCTGTTAGTCTTCAGTCAGCCGTTCAAGGGGGTAGATACGATGATAACAGTATGAAAGGTCTCAAGATTTAAATTTGTTATACGAATAGACAGCTTCAAATAAGCAGAAAGAAACCCGGCGGGTTACTTAGGTATGCGCTCTATGTAAAAACCATCCTAAGTCCGCTTCATATTTGCTCTTCTTTCTGAAGATGTTTACAATTAAGTTGAAATCATCTACCTAAGGAGTGAATGCGAAGTGCAATATGCTAAGCTTGGCAAATCCGGTATGAAGGTCAGTCGGCTATGTCTTGGAACAATGAACTTCGGCCCACAAACAGATGAACAAGAAGCCTTCCGTATTATGGACGCTGCACTCGACGCAGGTGTTAATTTTTTTGATACCGCTAACATTTATGGCTGGGGTGAGAATTCCGGTCTAACCGAAACGATTATTGGACGCTGGTTTAAGCAAGGTGGTGGGCGACGTGAAAAGGTCGTGCTGGCTACCAAGGTATACGGAGCTATGAGCGATAAGCTCGACGGACCTAATGATGAACAAGGATTATCCTCCTATATCATTCGCCGCCATCTAGAGGGCTCTCTGCAGCGTCTCCAGACCGATCATATTGAATTGTACCAGATGCACCATGTGGATCGCAGTGTCTCTTGGGACGAGCTGTGGGGGGCGTTCGAGCTTGCTGTAAATCAAGGCAAGATTGGTTATGTCGGCTCCAGCAACTTTGCGGGGTGGGATATCGCTGTAGCTCAACAAGAAGCCAAGGCACGTGGCTTTTTAGGCTTGGTTTCTGAGCAGCATAAATACAGCCTGACCTGCCGACTTCCTGAACTTGAAGTATTGCCAGCTTCTCTCCATCTTGGTTTAGGTGTTATTCCTTGGAGCCCACTGGATGGAGGTCTTCTCGGGCGTAATGCACTTAAGAAAATAGAAGGCAGCCGCAGTGGAGGAAACGCCGAGCGCGTAGAGCAATTCAAGGATCAGCTTGAGGCATTTGCAAGCTTATGTATGGAGCTTGGCGAACCGCAAGATAATGTAGCTCTAGCATGGTTGCTAGCCAATCCTGCTGTAACCGCACCAATTATTGGACCACGTACACTGGAGCAATTTGAGAGTGCACTACGCAGTCTTGAGATTGTACTAGATGAGTCAGTACTTAAACGGCTAGATGAAATCTTCCCAGGACCGGGCGGAGAAGCACCTAAAGCTTACGCTTGGTAGGACTATTATACAAAAAGGGAGCCTAGATTAGGCTCCCTTTATTTCATGCTTATTCAGCTGTGTCCACGGTCACGCTTCCATTACTTGTGCTTAGGTCCACAGTATATGTGCCTTTACCGAGAATGGCAGTGCCATAGCTATCCCCGTCTCGATCCCAGGACACATTCCCTTTCAGCGAACCATTGCTGGTATCTGCTGTAATCTTCGCATCGGACACCGATGGCAATCCCACCGTAATCTTTCCGTTACTTGACGAACACTTCCATTTTCCGGTCACTGCTGAATTAATAGTGATCTTGCCGTTACTGCTTTTTGCAGTTAATGCACCATCTATATTATCCAATATAATAGCTCCATTAGAGCTTTTGAGTTGCGCTCCACCTTGGATGTTCTGAACAGTCAGTGAGCCATTACTGGTATGTGCCTCTACTCCACCGGCAACATCATGAATATTTAATACCCCATTACTTGTGTCCACCACTAAGCCAGACTTTAAATTCCAGGCTTCTATCGATCCATCGCTAGTATCAACTTCAACAGTAAGGCTGCTAGGTACATTCACATTTAGATACGGACTTTTAGTATTAAATCCAAACTGAATATTAGAGAACCAATTATGATCTGTATCGAGCTCCATAATCAGCGTATCTCCCTCAGTTTTAACTTTCCATTTCTTTTCCAACGCACTTTCAGCTTCACTTTGGGATTTTCCAGGCAGAAGTAGGCTTCCCTCATAATCCAAAGAGCTTCCATCTATCCCCTCGACCATTACTTTTCCACTTGGAAGTACGATTTTCAGCGTCGTAATATTGTCTTTCACTTCGACATTCCCGCTAAGTGGAGTCAAATGTGTATTCCCAATTAGACTGCTCAGTGAGCCTCCGGCCATTACTGACTGAGCACTGCTTGCTCCAATCAGCAGGATGATCAATAGGATAGCCCAGCCGCTTACACGGCTTTTGACATCGGATTTAATAAACAGTCTGAGCAACATCTCGAGTCCGAACAGGATCAACAGTGCTGGCCATAAATAACCTAGTACTTCATAGCTGATCATATTATACTGAGCCATTACAATAATGACGCCAAGCGTAATACAGCCTAAGGCTGCAGTGAAGCTCCCGATTTTCCATCTCCCCATAGTCAAATCCCCGTTTCTTATGCTCTCGTATTGTTTCGCAGCATCTTGAGTCCGTATGCTATCAGTCCCAATGAAAGCAAGATCGTACCAATGTTAATCTCAATCAACATTCTCCACAACGTCGGGAATGCTGAAATTACCAGCATAAGAAACCCGGCAACAACACACCCGATACCGACCCAAGCTGGATTCACATCTTCATGTGGGTAACCCGGCATAGAGGATATCCCCATCGTCCAAGGTTCTCCGAAACTGTCTGGATGAAACATCATACGCTCGTGTTCGGCTGCAGTTATTTTCATCCAAGCTGCTTTCTGCAGGGCATCAAACAATTGGTAAAACCATAATGCAGCTAGGGCAAAAGGGAAGATCATGGGCTCAGACGGAATAAACATAATACATAAGGAAGCACCGATCATAAACTGCAGTCCCTGCTTTTTGAAGCCCAAATACAAATGACCTACACCAGGAATCATAGCCAGCATAAAAGTGAGCCAACGTCTCTTCTTAATCATAATACATCCTCCTAAATTTTGGATAGCATAAACTTTGGTTTATCTGAGTCCATCTATTTTTTATTAATCTCTTTATGACTATTTTCCAAAGCCACCAAACCATTGGGTCACCGAATTCGACACATGACCATTAATTTCAGTGATTCCATAAGCCAAATTCTCAAAAACTCCAAACTGTAACAATAACAAGCTTAAGCAGGCAGCCACAGCATAATGCATCCATGAAGTTCTAGGAGCAGAACGACGTCTTACGCTTGCCGCTTTAATTGCTCGCTCTCTCCGCCCTGTTTCGAGCTGCTCGATATGGGCCATAACACCTGATGCAAGATCTGGAAAGTCCATCTGTTCATGCTGATATTCGCTGTCTGCTTCCATTTCTGACCATAGAGCTGACATTTCCTTCGCTTCCTCCAGCCACTCCGCGCAATCAGGACAGGATTGTATGTGCAACCGGATACTCAGCTCCATATCTGAAGACAGTAGACCGTCAATGTAATGTGGCATCCATTCCTTCACTATTGCACAATTCATCGCAATTCCTCCCTTTGTCTACGCATCATCTGTCTGGCACGATATAGCTGCGATTCGATCGTCTTAACGGATACACCTTTTTGCTCCGCTATCTCTTGATAAGAATTCCGCTGAAAATAGTACAGCTGTACGACCGACCGGTACGGTTCAGCAAGGCTGTTCACATTCTCACCCAATTCAGCTGATTGTTCCTGCTCTAGCACCTGTTGCTCAGGTGTTTGAGAAGTTACCCAATCATTCTCAGTGTAATCAGCTGCACTTCGATGCCTCCACTCCCTATCATTAGCGCGTTTCCAGTCCAGACAGGTTCGGTAGGCTATCCGATACAGCCAGGTCGAGAAGGAAGACTGTCCTCTGAAGGAGGGGAGCGCTTTATATGCTTTTATAAAAACCTCCTGGGCCATATCTTTGGCCGATTCGGCTTCCCCAGTAATCTTGACGCACACTCTGTATACCATGCCTTGATAACGTGTCACCAAATGCCCAAAGGCTTGATGCTCACCGTTCAGCACGGCTGATATCCATTCCGCCTCTTCCAGCTTTCTCCCCTCCTTCACCTTCATAACGTTAGACGCTGGACAATTCCACTTCCCTGCAACTTCATCAGATCTTTTTTTAAAAAATTTTGAAATATCTTTGAGAAGGGAATATATTGTTTTTTGTCGAATAATGTTTAATTGACCAAACGAAAACTCTTTCTAATTATCGTGTTATTTCTTACCATACTTACTTGCTTTCGCTTCCTATGGATTTGGGCTTCGCCTCATGCTATACAACCACAATTAGTCAAAGGAGTACTCGATTTACGGAATAACGAATTGAATCAAGACAAGCTCCTTACCTTAAAAGGGCAATGGGAGTTCTATCCTAATACGTTGCTTCCCACTTTCAATAAAGAATCGCTAAATAATGCTACGCCTAAAAAATATATACAATGGAACGAAGCAATTAATAATGGCAAAAAAACGGCTTTCGGTTACGGTTCCTATCGGTTACGTATTCTTGTAGATAAAAATGAAAAGCAGTCTTACAGCATCCTCATATCCGGGGTTCGAACCTCTTCGGAAATTTATATCAATGGTGAACTGCTAGGAAGTTCAGGTTCTCCGTCTGCCGATAAGTAAGACTATATTCCTCATGTTTTACCTTACTCCATATCGTTTACAACTGATGAGAGTGAGATTGAAATTGTCATTCATGCAGCCAACTACTCTTTAGCTCATACAGGTGGTATTTACAAACCCATTTTATTTGGCAACGAAAAAGCTTTAACACACCAGAGGATCGTTTCCATAGGCCTTCAGCTGTTATTATGTGTAGTACTTCTACTTCATGCAGTCTATGCAGCAATATTATATATCATTGGACCGCGGCAAAAGATGTTGATCTATTTTATTCTATTGGTAATTTCCGCTATAACCACTGTTCTCATTGATGATGACAAACTTTTGCTGCATATGCTTCCCTTTAACTACCAATGGAGCTTAAAACTATTAATCATATCTAATATTTTCGCTTTTATATTCATCTTACTAACAAGCAAGCAACTCATGTTCCAGAATTTAAAAATTAAAAGTGTTCGGATCCTGACCAGCTTATCTCTGGTACATATCCTTTTTATACTGCTCGGTCCCGTTGTCCACTATTACGAATCGTATATACTTATTTTTTTCATCAATATATTCGTTCTATCATTAGAAGTTGTAGTTCTCTTTCTGAAATCTACTCTTAGAAACCACGATGGCTCTATTTTTCTATTGTTATCTATCTTAGCCATCGTTAACAGCACCCATTGGGGATTGTTCAAAAATTGACTCCTTTCCTTCTGTTGTGGCAGATGAAAAAAGGCTCATCCAGATTTTGTTCAATCTGCTTCAGAATGCTGTTAAATATACGAGTACAGGCTCAGTGACAGTCCATGCGGATATTCATAAAGGTTTGGCGCGCATCCACATTACGGATACTGGGATTGGGATGAACGAAGAAACACAGCTAAGAGCCTTTCAACCCTATGAGCAGGGTGACTCAAACATGACAGCAATCAGTGGTGGAATCGGATTAGGCTTAAGCATATGTAAACAACTGGTTGAGCTTCACGGTGGAGAGATTAGCGTAAAATCTTCACTTGGCAAAGGCTCTACTTTTACTTTTACTATGCCTCTATCCGATGCCAGCATCCAAAAATTCAATTCAGAACCCCCAACAGTGTCTGAATACAAGGACAAGCAATCCCAAATCACGCTATCCGAAATTGCCGCTACGTCTACTTCATCAACGGATGGAGAAGACCTAGGATTTTGGCTGTCGATGATGATCCCGTTAATCTGAAAATCCTTACTAGCGTACTGTCCATCAAAGACTATGCAATGGTTACGGTAACCAGTGGAATCGATGCTTTAATAAAGCTGGATACGGATCATTGGGATTTAATCATTACAGATGTAATGATGCCCCAGATGTCCGGCTATGAATTAACAATGAACGGCTTCGTCTGGAAGCAGCGTATCTACAAGCGCAAATACAACCACATTTCTTACACATTAAATTCTATATCTGCACTGGCATCTTTTGATACAAAGCGTATGAGTCATCTCATTGATGCCTTTAGTTCTTATTTGCGCTTAAGCTTTAACTTTTTGAACGCTGAGCCGATGATACCGATTGAACACGAGCTTGAGCTTGTCCGTGCCTATCTGTACATAGAGAAAGAGCGCTTTGAAGACAGGATGACCATCAACTGGGATTTACCAGAGAACCTGCATTTTCAGTTACCACCCTTGACCCAGCCACTTGTTGAAAATGCCGTTAGGCACGGTATATTAAGCCGCTCCAAAGGAGGTACGCTTACAATATCCATCAAAGAACTGGCTAATGATATTGAGATTACGATTGCTGATAACGGTAAAGGTATGACTGCCGAACAACTTCAACAACTACTGAGCAGTCAGTCTAATGTAACACAAGGGATTGGATTTCTTAATACACATAAGCGGTTGTTACGTGTCTACGCTACGGGTTTGCAAATTAAAAGCAAGGAAGGGCAAGGAACTTCAGTAAGTTTCATAATCCCTTCTGAAAAAAGAAATATGATTCGCAAAAATTCCTATTCACAGACAGACTAGAATGAACCGAAATAGAGGTAAGAGTTTATTGTTTTTTGCTAAAAATACTATGTTGAGTGGTGAAATAACAATGATTCAAGCAGTGTTGGTGGACGATGAACGGCTTGCCCTCGTAAAATTAGAATTCATGTTAAAAGAAATGGAATCTGTTCAAATCGTCGCATCCTATACAGATCCTGTCCAAGCCATACAAGAAACTCCAGCATTGGAGCCTGACGTTATTTTCATTGATATTGAAATGCCTGAAATAAGCGGTCTTCAGGCTGCCGCAATTCTGCAAGAGGTCTGTCCAAACGCAAATATCGTTTTCGTGACCGCGTATAACCAATATGCAGTGGAAGCCTTTGAATTAAACGCGATCGATTATATATTGAAGCCCGTACGACATGACCGGTTGCTCAAGACCGTGCAACGCTTGGAGGACAGATTGAAGCTTGCTCCAAAAAGCACAAGGATAGCGCATGAAATAACGATTCGTTGTTTTCAATCGCTGCGCTTTGAACGAGGAGGACAGCCATTGAATAATCTCCGCTGGAGAACCTCTAAGGCTCAAGAATTGTTTGCTTTCTTGCTTCATAATCGCAACCGATTTGTCAGTAAAGACACCCTGATTGACCTACTATGGCCAGACTTCAACCTTAAAAAGGCTTCTACCCATCTCTATACAACCATTTATCAAGTACGGCAATGCTTAAAGCAGAGTCAGGTGGACCTGCATATCAGCAACGTCAGTGGCGGTGAAGGGTATTCGCTTGAGACCGGTCCGCTTCTAATTGATGCAGCCCAGTGGGAGCACAACATTCTCGCACTCGAAACTATCACAGAGGACAATTGTGCAGAACATCAAAGCTTATTTGATTTTTATTCAGGAGATTATTTTGGAGATTACGATTATCTGTGGGCAGAGGGCGAACGACAACGCCTGCGCACCATTTGGCTGCACCATGCTATGGGGATGGCCCAGTTCTATATCGACAGCAACAGAATTCCTGAAGCTGTAACCGTGTATCAAAGGGTAGTACAGCTCCAGCCCTATTTTGAACAAGGACATTTAGGATTAATGAAGGTCTACGACAGTATCGGGGAACGTTCCGCTGTGGAAGAACAATACAAAATTCTCAAAGATCTATTGATAAGTGAACTCAGTATCGGACTCCCAGCCAGTGTTGAAGAGTGGTACGAACAATGGGAGCTCCATAACCTCAGAGTTCAATAAACAAAATATACTTTCTGAACATAACAAAGACATCCGATACTATCTGGGTGTCTTTGTTATTACGATATATTATATGCCCTATTATCCTAATTCCGGTTGATCTACGAAGGTAACAGCGGTATCTGAAGTGCTGTGCAATTCAAAGATGACAATCTCATTGTCGCCTTGTTTCAATAGAGGACCTGGCACATACATTGTTTTCTGTGGTCCGATATTCCAATAGCGTCCAAGGTTGAACCCATTAATGAACACGACGCCTTTAGTCCATCCTTCCATGCTCAAGAAAGTATCACAAGGTTCATCCACAACCAAGGTGCTGCGGAAGAAGCTAGGTTCCACTTGCCTGAATAAACCTTCAAACTGCAGACCAGATAAATCCGTTAATGGCAACGTATAAGTCGTCCATTCCGACAGAAACTGCCGTCCATAACGCACCCCTTCGGTAATCCCTTTACAATCTCTCATAAAAGGACCATAGTTGACGCGTCCTAAATTCTCCACAAGTATACTAACATGCAGCCCTGCGGCCGGTACCTCGAACTCTAATTTCACCTCTGGCTCTACACGATCTAAGGTTGCAGTGAGCTCTCCATTCAGAAAGACTAATGCACGATCATGTAAATCTTGGATGAACAACTCGTCTTTGGGACGAGGTCCTGTAAGGAACGTACTATAATGAATAAAGCCATAATCCTGACCCAATTTCTCCATCGGTTCAGGGTATGCAGAATGAATGGGTACAGAAATGCGATTCAAGTTTGCGGTAAGTGAAGTTTGCTCCTTCATCTCTACTCTCCCATATGCTCTCTTAGCTACAGGAGCTGGAAGCTCAATGGGTCCGAGATCTACATATTTGGAGATCACTTCACGAACTGCATAATATTTAGCTGTCGGCTCACCGGATTCACTCAATAAGGAATCATAGTCATAACTAGTAATTGTTGGTTCATAGCTGTCAAAGGTATGTCCATTCGCTCCGTTGTAGAACCCAAAGTTGGTTCCGCCGTGGAACATATAGAAATTGACGGATGCGCCTAAACTAAGTATCTCATCCAATACCTTCGCTACATCCTCAGCCGGACGCGTATGATGCTCCTCACGCCAATGATCAAACCAACCGTTCCAGTATTCCATACACATGATTGGAGCCTCTGGTTGGTATTCACGGAGCTTGTTGAATGCTTCTACTGGACGTGATCCAAAATTCACCGTCTCCAGAACACCTGGGACCATACCTCCCTGTAACATCGCGTCTTCAGGTCCATCGGAAGTGAATAATAGTACATCTATCCCACGGGAAATCATGCTGTCTTTTAAATGAGTCAAATAGCGCTTGTCATTGCCGTAACTTCCATACTCATTCTCAATCTGCATAGCAATGATCGGGCCGCCATTTGTACATAACAGTGGTTGTAATTTGGGGAGCAATACATCATAATACGCATCTACATGATCTAGAAATGGCTTATGGTAGCACCGAAGACGCATATCCGAATCAGCTAGCAACCAAGATGGCAGTCCACCAAATTCCCATTCTGCACAAATATAAGGTGCTGGACGAACGATGACATGCAGACCCAAATCTCCTGCCAATTCAATAAACCGGACTACATCTGCCATGCCTTCAAAATGAAGTTGGCCTTTCTTCGGCTCGTGTAAATTCCATGCCACATAGGTTTCAACCGTATTTAAGCCGCAAGCTTTTAATTTGATAAGACGATCTTCCCAATGTTCCGGTAGAGTCCGAAAATAATGGATGGCTCCTGAGATAAGCCGTATCGCCTGATCGTTATAATAAAAGGAAGATCCTGAATAATGAAAATTTGCCATATTCACAACACCTCGTAATGGTATGATCACTTAAGTAGAATAACTTGCTATCGCTTGATTGATCCGCTCTCTTGCCTCTAAGAGCCATGTTCCATGATCCCTTGGGTATACAGAGAAGGTCAAAGATGTACTCAGACCCTCTTCCATAATGGCTATCGTTGCTTTCTTGCCAATTTTCTGCTCAAGTAATTCTAATGCGCGCAAATCCTGTAACCCTTCATATAGAACTTCTAATCGAATGGATTCAATCGGGCCTTCTTCTCCCGGATAGACCAAGTAGGCATCTCCTGAGGGAAATGCATGCTCAGCGTCAGTCGTACGATAAGGGTCCAGTTGCTGATTCAATGAATTTTGCGAGTACCAAAAGTTATAACCCCAATGCAAGAAGCCCTGTAATCCGAATTTATACAATTGAAACCCGATTATACGATTTCTAGCAGACGGCATGTTGAAAAACCGGTTGGATACTTGTTCACCTTGAGCGCAGCAATAGTACGTCCAAAGGTCTGGAACCTGATGTTCTAAAAACGGCTCAATATGCGTATTCGCAGGAATCGGCCTTTTCACCAGGCCCTGTTCATACAACTCCAATTCGGACAAAGCGTCCATGATCGGGTAACTTGATAAATGTTTATAAATGATCTCACTTGCAGCTCGGTACGATTCCAAATGTTCCTCTCCTGGTTCATCTGAAATATGGAACCAGCTTTGCTGGTCTATTCCCTGCTCTTTCAAATATTGATCTAAGCTAGGTAATAATTGATCCAAGAAACTACGGTATTCCGCCGAGGATGCGTCCGTATCCCAGCCGAATAGTTGCTGATCTTCACCTTGAATGGTTACCATTATTTTTGGTGCACATTTTGCACCCCATTGAGTAAATAAATGAGAGAACTCAAAGTATTTGAAGCCAAGTCGGCGGCACATCGATACCCAACGAGTAAGCAGATCAAATCCGAATTCATAACGATCTCCCGCTTTAGTCACGGATATCAATTGAACGGTTGGACGTACTCCACCAATGGCTGTATCCAAAGGCGGTGTAAACAACGGAGTTAAGATCATGTTCATACCATGCTTAACCATCGTATCTGCATAACGTTCTATAAGGGCCCAATGCGCTTCACTAAATACTTCGACACCATACTTTGTAGCAAGACAATCCACATGGAACCATTCCGTATGAATTAGCTGTTGCGGCGGTAGTGTTGCAGGGATGACGGTTAACTCGAATACATCCGATTCACCTAACATCTGCCCTTCAGATGATTGGAAGAAGACCTGAATAGTGCGAAGCCCCGTACTCATTGTTTCATCCAAGGTTATCGTCACCCATAAAGATCGCCATTGTCCCGGGATCGATGAAATATATTGTTGATCCAGCGTATACAATGGATCTGGATATAATCCCGGCGTAGTTCTTAGCACATCGTCATCATGATTTTTGAAACAAGGCATTTCTGAGGGAACAAGTCCAACGGATCTTATACATATTAAATCTGGAAGAGATGACTTTACCTCTACTTCAATATTCTTTAAAAGTGTATCTGAGGTATAAGCGACTTGGAACGAAAATGTTTCTCCAACAAGTGCGGTTGCACTGTGATAGGATTCATGATTCGGCACTTCATCAGCAAATACCTTAACCAACGAACTTAATAACATCGTCTGAAATGGCTGCGGAGCATTCATCGTTGCTTCACCTCTTCATCATTACAGACACTTTGTGCAAATTCTTTCAGAACAATACTGTTGCCCTCAATGCGAGATTGCTCTGCTGCAAAAGCCATAAGGTGACTTTGAACGGAATGATTGGCTGATGTAAGACCTTGAATCTTCCCTTCCGCTCGAACCAGCTTAACAAAATCTTTGATTAACCCCATATCGCCGCCGCCATGACCAACATGACCACCTGCATTCTCGAACGAGATTCTCTCTACCTTACCGCTGCCAAAATGGAGCACTTCAATTTCATTCTTCTCCATCGCACCGCGAATTTCTCCCGTGGTACCCATCAGCTTGAGGGTACGACTTACATCTTTAGTAAACGCACTCATTGTAAAAGCTATAGTTACGGAATTAGCGAATTCTAGATTTACCACTTGATGATCGACGACATCATTATCACAATGATAGACACATCGTCCATAAGGTCCTTCCTGAAGAGCCTTCAGGCGGGCTTCGTAGCTTGGATCATCGCTAATTGCCGATGTAGGCCAATCTGTATCCTCTGTTAAATATTGATTAGGAGCATAATAGAGACATTTATCTGCTGCTGGGCATCCATCAGTGCAACGTAGCGGGGCTCCTTCAGGTGCTTCACTAGATTTGAAATGAGACAGTGAGCCAAAGGAAGACACTCGAACACATTCTGAATCTGTCAACCAGGAAAGAATGTCCAGATCATGACAGGACTTAGCGAGAATCATCGGACTGGACTCATCCTTTTTGCGCCAATTCCCTCTTACGAAGCTATGAGCTTGGTGCCAGTAACCCACGTTCTCATTATGTTGAATGGACATCAATTGTCCGATCGCACCACTCTCCAGCAGCTCCTTGATCGTAGAGAAGAAATTGGTATATCTCAAAACATGGCATATTGAGAAGACACGATTCACTTTAGAGGCCATTTCCCCCATAAGTACACATTCCTTGGCATCAGGGGACATCGGCTTTTCTAATAGCACATGATACCCTGCCTCCAGCGCTTTCATTGTCGGCACATAATGCTGATTGTCTTGGGTACAGATAAATACCGCATCTGCTATTTTCGGGGAGGCAAAAAACTCATCCCAATGGGTAAAGCACACGTCATCAGCCAGCTTATGTCTTGCCTTAAATTTATTTCTCCGCTTCGCATTCGGCTCTGCAACAGCTACAACTTGAAGCTCATCGGGGTGCTGAATCGCATATTCCGAATAATTAATTCCTCGCAGGCCCGCTCCAATTAAAGCAACAGTAACTTTCTTCATCGCAATCTGCTCCTTCATATGAGACTTTATACTATGTCTTTACTCTATTTCTTTATTCTTTAACACTACCAACCGTCATTCCTTTTACGAAATACCTTTGTAAGAATGGATACACTACCATAATTGGCAATGCGCCCATGAATATTTGCGCCGTTCGGATCGTCTTCTCACTGAGGTTCTCCATCACCTTGAGCTGCTCAATGGACATCGATGACATCTGGGCATTGATAGACATAATCAAGGTAGAAAGATAGGTCTGTAGTGGATAGTGCTCAGGTGAATTCAGATAAAGGATACCGTCAAACCAAGCGTTCCAATGCCCGACTATGGTGAATAACCCAATCGTTGCGATGGATGGAAGGGATATCGGTAAATAAATTTGCCAAAGTACTCTCCAATGTCCGGCACCATCAATCGTAGCCGCTTCATCCAATTCTCTCGGAATAGATCTGAAGAAGTTAAGCATCAGAACCATATTCCATACATTCAATGCACCTGGTAAGATAAGCGCCCAAATGGAATCGATTAAGCCTGTATTCTTCACTACGATATACGTCGGAATTAAGCCGCCTCCAAAAAACATCGTAATCGCGAATATCCATACATATACGGTTCTAAATTTAAACTGATCATTCGATTTGGAAAGCGGAAAAGCAGTAATAAATACTAGAAACAAGTTAACTACTGAACCGAGCACTACTCGTTTTACGGAGACTCCCAAGGAACGAAAAAACTCTACCTTTTCTCCTAAATATACATAAGCATCCCAGGAAAAGCCGACGGGCCAAAGCTTCACTTCTCCAGCCATCGCAGCTGTATTCGAGCTAAGTGAGATGGAGAGTAAGTGTACAAATGGGATAATGCCGAGTATGGTAATGAAAGTTAACAACAGCGTATTGAACACGATAAATAACTTTCTGCTGGATGATTGTTTATGTAGCACCATCTCCACCTCCTAGAATATGCGGTAATTGTTAAATTTGTAAGCTGCATAGTAAGTTGTTGATACCATAAATAAAGATATTATCGATTTAAAGAGACCCACTGCTGCCGCAGGTCCAAATTGTTGGCTGAACATCCCCAATCGATAGACAAATGTATCTATTATATCTGCACCTGCATATACAGTCGGGTTATACATAATCAATATCTGCTCAAAACCTGCGTTAAGAATACCACCGAGACCTAATACACTAAGTAAAATAATAATCGGTGCTATACCTGGAAGCGTAATATTAAGCATTTGCTTCCATTTCCCTGCACCATCTACCTCTGCTGCTTCATACAGCGTCGCATTAATTCCTGTGATGGCAGCAAGCAGGATGATCATGTTGTAGCCCATGCCTTTCCAGACATCCGAGCCAATGATAATCCCCCTGAACCAACCATTATCAAGCATGAACATGATAGGTTCTAAGCCCATAGAGGAAATTAAGCCATTAATAGGTCCATTCAGAGAGAATAATTCAATAATGACACCCCCAAGGACGGTCCATGAAAGGAAGAACGGGAGGAAAATGGCGGATTGAATAAAACCTGCGAACCATTTCTTAGTAAGCTCATTTAGTAATAAAGCTAGAATGAGCGGGACAAGCAGAGACAATACCATTTTGATGATGGCTATAACTAGCGTATTCCAAAGTACTTGCTTAAAATCCGGTAAATTAAATACATAACGGAAGTTATCTAATCCCACAAAATCGGATTTAAAAAAACCGGATAACGGCTCAAACTGTTGAAACGCCATAACCAGGCCGGCCATCGGTCCGTAGGCATAAATCAGTGTAACAATCACACCCGGTATTAACATGATATGAAGCGGAAATTCTTTCTTCAGTGATTTCATAGATGCCCTCCTCACCAAATTACTCATTTTAAAAACGGGAGGTGAGTCGTTTCACCCGACTCACCTCACCCGCTTTCTTGTTCCTATGATTTATTTCGTAGCTTCCGTGCTATACCATTCATTGACCTCATCGATAATTTCATTACCGCCAAGTGCCTTCCAGCTATCCACGAATTTATCGAAATCATCAAGAGAACCGCCCATGATAATCTTGGTAAAGGACTCTTGCATCAACTTATCCAGCTGCCCCCCCTTTTCCACTACTGTTGGTGTAGGAAGACCGTAAAACTCGTTGTATACAAATTGTTGATTTTCTTTAATTTGTCGTGTTAAGCCCCAGCCACCGTCTTTTGCAGCCCGGCTATAATATTGACCCCAGTTTACACCTTTGGTAGCGTTAGATGTGTCGCCTGCCAGGAAGTCCTTAGTCGCTTTGAAAGTATCCGCAACGGTCTTATAATTTGCATCGTCTATTGTAATTTCAGTCTGATTAGCATCGAGTGCTTTGTTTACTTCCCTGTAAATCGTATCAATATCAACAGGGTTGGCAATCCGTGGATTAAACCAGTTGTATACATAGCCATCTGCCGCTTTGTTCTTATCCTTGTATTTCTTATTACCAACTTCGATGTAGAAATTGAGCATCTTAATCGCTGCTTCTGGGTTCTTCATCTTTTTGTTCACAACGAAAATTTTATTGCTGCGGATTTTTGGAACAAGTGATTTAGCTGGACCATCAATCCCTGGAAGTTGAATTGCAATCCAATCCGCCTTTGGATCTTTATCTACGTTGGAGTTAAGCGGCCAGTTCGGATACCACCACTCTCCGTAGGAAATACCCACTTTACCTGCAGTCAGATCTTCAACAGCCTTATTCTCATCCTTTAGTGCAAACTCTTTATCAATAATTCCATCTTTATACCATGCTTGTAGCTTACCAAGTGCAGTCTTCACTTCAGGCTGAATCAATCCCGGTAACAATTTGCCATCGCCGCCTTTAATCCAAGCCGATTGTTTATCACCAACGGAAGGATAAGCACCGAATCCATTAAAGAAACCTCTGACATCAAATCCCCAAAAGAAGAGATTCTTTTGCATGGCGATTCCATAGGTGTCATTCTTACCATTCTGATCTGGATCATTATGTGTGAATGCTTGTGCAACTTTCTCAAGCTCATCGATCGTCTTCGGTGCCTGTAAACCTAGATTATTAAGCCAATCTTGACGAACCCATAGCAACTGCGTGGATAAGAAGGGATCCTCAAATGCAGGAATACCTAATTGCTTACCATCCGCACTGAATGTTTTCATCGCGAATCCACCATCTGAGTCCATATAAGCCTTAAGAGCTGGTGACGCATATTGTGCATAAGCATCTGTCAGATCAGCAAGCATATCTTGCTTTTTAAGTTTCTCATAGTTCTTCTGATCAACTTCTATCACATCGGGTAGATCCCCCGATGCCATGGCAAGCGAGAACTTCTGCTCAAACTGGGCAGAGGGAACGGTCCATTTGTATTTCACTTCAATATTCATCATCTCTTTGAGATCTTTCAGGTAGGCATTTTGTTCCGGTGTTATTCCGCTTGGGGTTCTTGGATCTTCTGGTGGATTATATCCTAGTATTTCTGTAACAGTGACCGTTTCCGGATATTTCCCTAGTGGATCAGGTGCTTTGGCGCTGTCTGTCGCACTATTCGTAGTGTCTTCCTTAGGCGTCGATGGTGCATTTGCATTTCCATTTCCATTCCCTTGACTTCCACACGCTGACAATAATGAAAGAATCATCGTTACTGACAAAATCATTTTCCATGGTCCCATTTTTTTCATCTGAACGCTTTCCCCCCTTTGTTTGCTGCAATTCTTGTTGTGAATCAGTGTTCCTAGTTATTATTTTAGTCACACGGGAAACCGCTTTCAATTTCACTTTTTTTACATCACTTTCACTTTATTTACTTATTTTGAATTTCGATATTCCTGTGGAGATAAACCCATTTTCCGTTTGAAGAATGTTGTAAAATAGGATGGTGATTCAAAACCGACCCGGATGGCGATTTCATTTAATTTCAGAGTTGTATTCTTCATCAGCTGCAGAGCAACATGCAGCTTCGTCGACTGGATATACTCTAATAAATTTTGACCTGTCGTCTGTTTATAATAACGAGATAAATAGGACGGATTAAGATGCACCTCTGCAGCAATTGAGGTAAGCGATAAATCTCCAGATAGGTTCTCCTGCACAAATTGGTGAATTTGTTCGATGATTAGCGTCTTGAAATCTTCCTGCTCGATTCCTCCAGCTTTGTGCATCGTATCCTCAAGTTGACTTAGTTTCTCAAGGTCTAGGATAAGCATGTGCTGACCTAATAAAGCTCTCTTAAGAATCATAGAGCGCACTGCTTCAACTTGAAGATGGATCGATTCCCAATGGTTAAGTAAATCCCCCGATATTCCGAATGAAACGCAGACACTTAGCAGCTCATCACACTCATTCTGTACAGGCTCTAATATCCCTCTCATATAAGCAACGATTCCAGGCCAATTCACCCCTTGATCTGGATAGTTACTACGAAAGCGATTCAGCAACCCTTCATCTGGTTGAAGCAGCCATATGAATACACGATCATCATAAATCACTTCTTCACATGCAATAGATGCAGGCAGGTGATCATGGAAAATACGCTGAACAGACGGAGGCATTTTAAATTTAGGATCATCTAGTCGATCCAAGATACCCACAAGAAAGAACGAAGGACGATCTAATGCAATGCTGAACTCTACATCCTTGTAACGTGCATTATTGAGTATAGAAGTGATAGACTCCCCACTCAGCACCCGCTCCATCAGCTCTCTCTTTAGGAAGGAACTAGCGATTTGATAGTGCATTTGTGCCTTCTCCAATTGAAGTCTACGACGGTTCTCCTCGTCTAGCTTGTCGACTGCTGCCTTCACAGCTTGGAAAATAGGTTCAATCCCTTCTGTTTTCAGAATGTAATTGTCCACATTCATACGGATCGCTTCGTATACATAATCAAATTCACTGTATCCTGTAAGGAAAATCACTCGGCATAATGGCCAATAATAGACGATTTCGTCCACGAGCTGGAGACCATTCTTCTGAGGCATACGAATATCGCTAACCAAAATATCCAATTTCGTTTTCTTAGCAATTTCAAGAGCTTCGCTTGAGGAGTAAGCTTTTCGTATATCCAGTTCAAATTCTGAGTTATCCTGAAACAGTTGGACTAATCCATTCACAATTACAGGCTCGTCATCTACAATTAGTAATCTATACATAATCACACTTCCTTACTCTCGTATTTAACTATCAGTTCTACCCTCAATCCTCCGTATTTGCTGCGTGAGACAAACAAGCCACTATCTGGTCCGTACTTCAATTGAAGTCTATTATTAACGTTGATTAATCCCGTCTTCTCAACTTGTTTCAGACCCATCGCAAGTTTCTTCTGCAAGTACTCTATTTCCTCATCTTTTAAAAGATTGCCGTTATCTTCAATTGTGATAATTACTATTCCCTCTTCGCATTCGGCACCAATATAGACAACCCCGTGTCGGGAGTCGTCTTCGAAAGCATGCTCGAACACATTCTCAACAATCGGCTGAATAATCAGCCTCGGTACTAAAATCGCATTCCCCAAAACGGGTATTTCTTCATATTCAAAAGAAATACGATTCGAGAAGCGAATACACTGAATTTCACAATAATCAAGCGCATGCTGATACTCCTTAAAGAAAGGCACCTCGTCCGATCCACTTCTCGTGATGTATTGATAGTAGCTCCCTAGCTTTTGGGAGAGCTCAGCCGCACTATCGGAATCTCCTACTTTACACATCATGTAAATATTAAAGAAGCTGTTATAGAGAAAATGCGGGTTAATCTGTGACTGCAATTGCTTCAACTGCGAATGCTGCAGGGCAATCTTCTGTTCATAATTCTCCTCAATAGAACGCTTAAGTCTAGAAGCCATACGATTAAAACTATTAAAAATATAGTAAAACTCATCTTTGGTCTTTGACTCGATGACTAAATCAAGATTATCCGTTTCTACCATACGGAATGTCTTAACCAATTTGGATAAGGGCCTATGAATCATTAGATTTACCGAATAAGAATAAAGTATCATTACCACAATAGCGATGACGAAAGAGGCATATAGTAGTGTATTAAATTGGCTTAAGGGCCTTGTGATTTCATTCTGATTCACGTACATAATTAAGGATAGATTCAAAGAACTGATAAAATTATGGGCAATAAAGTAACTTTTACCGTTCACCTTGTTTATTTCTGGGATATCGGAATTAAACTGATCCTGTTTGGTAATGAGCCTAAGGACCTCAGTAGATACTAACTGATCGTCTGTAGTAGATAGAATATTGCCCAGCTCATTACTTCCCAGAAATACCTCCGATTCTTGATATAAGGTTGCGATTTGATTCAGTGCCTCCAATAGCTTACCTTTTGAGATTTCAATATACGACCAAAGCTCCGCATTATCTCCTGTTTCTATAAGGAAAATCGCATCACCGCTCCGATAGAATGAAGGCTTCTGCTTAACGTTAAGTAACGAGGAAATTTTCTCGTACTCCATATTAGGAATAGACGTGATCCCCGTCTTACCAGAGATCGTTTTGCCCAGAGACTTAACATATACCCCGGCGTTAACCACATATTCGCTTGAGGCAATGATCCGATTCAATAGATCTTCAGCATTACCGATTAATTCTACCTCTTCATACTTCTCTAAACTATCGCCTCGGAAACTAAGCTTTTGTATATTTTTATCTTCTTGAAATTGTAATTGTTGATTGCGGATGAAATATATCTCTTTATCCAGTTGCTTGGAATAGAATGACGCCCCAGCCAGGGATGAGTCCAAAATCGTATTTTTGGTGAATGACATCCCCTTATAATTCACCCAAATATTCATCGATATAAGCGGTATCAAAAAGACGATAAATACGATGACAACTTTCTGATAGACGAACCATTTTACTTTTCCCGTAGCCAGCAGCTTCATTCTCTACCTCCGTATCTACTCATTTTGAGCCCTTAAAGCTATAAAAAAGACCCGTAAAGTAGTCCTTTCCTCAAGGGAGGATTTTACGGGTAATGACTATTCTTTTAATTATAGATAGACTATCATCATGTCATGCTAAGAAGACTTTCATCCCATCATAGGAAATGATGAAATTCTCCTCTGCTGTATTCTTAACTAAAGTATCGTGCAACTCTGCACTGTAGTGAGAGAAATGAGTGAGAATAAATGACGTACTAGTATCACAACTATTTTGGTCAAGCAAACGTTCCCTTACAATCCGACATCCGGAAATCCCCATATGATAATCATATCTATCTTCTAGCCCATAATTACAATCTAGACTAACAACGTCCAGGTGTTTATCACGGAGATAATTGAAGGTTGCATCACTGAATACACCACTATCATTGCCGTATAAGAATCTTGTGTTATTCTGCTCAAGTAAATAGATAAAGCTATGTTCATCCGGCTTGTGATGGGCTGGCAATGCGGTTACTGTCACTTCTCCTAAAGTGAAGGGCATGAAAGGCTGGATGATATGAAACTCGTAAAAAGGATCTTCAATCTTATCGGTTCCATAATCATAGCGAAGAGCTGACTTCATCGTTTCTTCTACCGTTTCATTTCCGTAAATATGTAGTTTTTTTCCACTCTCCTGCAGCTGACAATACCAATGCTCATGCCTCATCATGAGCTCTGCTGCTGCAAAATGATCAGTATGCGAATGCGTAACAATCAAATGATTAACTTTCCCCAAATCCAATTTGTAACGAAGCTTATTCATATACATGTCAGGTGAGAAATCCAGCAGCAAATCAGAGTTAATAAGCGCTCCTGTACGAGCGCGAATATTCTTGCCACCAAGCTCCATCGCCATAGAGCAACGTTCACATTGACAAAATAAAGCTGGATAACCCTCACTTGCTCCAGTTCCTAAATACATAAATTCCATGGTATCATCTCCCAGCGCATTTTATGATAGCGCTTACTATTTAGTGAAAAAAGATATAAGCTAAATAGTGTCGCTGGCGCTACATTACGAATAATGAGCGAAAATCCCATTTTCGTCAAGGTTCACTTTGTTGGGAGTTGGGTAGCTCATCCGACTGGCACAGCCTCAAATTCAGTTTGTGTAACTTGGTCCTTGCGTTTGAGCAGGCTGTACGTTAGAGCGTGGAGATGCGAGGCTAAAGCCAGGCCCGGAAGCCCCCTCGAAGTGAAGAAGGTTATGAAGCGAGCAGCCATAGACCAAAAAATAAAGAGTAAGGCTCCTCCAATAAGAGGAGGAGCCTTACTCCGTTGACTTTTATACTATGGAGTTGAGTGCCGCCTGTCTTCGCTCGCACCCTTGTCATTACGATGTATTAATTACTTCGTTTAAATCTTCGAGCTAACACAAATCCCACAAGAACTAGACTTCCACCTACTAAGTAAATAGGTAGCGCACTGTCTTCTCCCGTTTTCGGGAGCTGAGTTGGTTTATTGCTGTTATCCCCTGGTTGTTTCACTGTACCTGTCGGTACTTCCTCAACATCAATCTCAATCTCGATCTCTTCTTCATTTCCATTCTCATCTGTCACAATGATCGTGAACTTGTCTTTTCCAACGTAACCTGGATCTGGTGTATAAATCCACTTGCCGTCTTTAGTAATTGTTACCTTACCATGATCGGGCTTATCACCGATACTTGGCACGCCCCCAAGTGGGATTTCGCCTTCAAGCGGAATGTCCTCATCAGTTGTCAGATTCTGCACAGGTGGTGTTACCTGAGGAACCATAGGCGTACTAGTTGCCAACGGTGTGACTGTTGGTGCTGCTGTTGGTGTCACAGTTGGCGTTGCCACCACAGGTGTTGCTGATGGAGTAGCAGTAACGATTGCTCCCGGTATTGACGTCGGGGTCGACACAGGGAAAATTGGATTGTCTGGCGTCGACGTCGGTGTTACTGTCGACACAGGCGTTTCCGTCGGCGTTGGTGTTACTGGTGATGTTGGTGTTGTTGTCGACGTCGGCGTTGTTGTCGACGTCGGTGTTGTTGTCGACGTTGGTGTTGTTGTCGACGTCGGTGTTGTTGTCGGCGTCGGTGTTACCGTCGGCGTCGGTGTTACCGTCGGCGTCGGTGTTGTTGTCGGCGTTGTTGTCGGCGTTGTTGTCGGCGTCGGGATTTTATTGGTTATTGTTAACTTATAACCTGCCGTTGTATTAATATCCACTTCATGTGGTGTTGGATCAAGAATATAACCAACTGGTGCTTCTGTTTCAATTAATACATATTTACCACCTGGCAGCTTGGTAAATTCAAGTATCCCATCTACACCCGTAGCACCCTTTTTAATCCAAATCTTGTCCTTATCAATGACACGATAGAGATCAAAGACAGCGCCACTTAGCACCTTAGCATTATCCTTATCATCTACCTTTGTAATCGTTAATGGACCTCTTACACCGCTTCCTGTACCGGAACCGCTAGAGAGCTTAACTGTAATATCCTCAGTAGATTCATGTGGAATGACCTTGATGTTCTTACCATCAAATTTAACCTTGTTTGTAACTTTATCATTATGATTTGCGGTGATCAGAGAATCATATTTTAGAATGTAAGCCTCTGAAATATCTTTTAGGAAACTAAGCTTAAAGCTTTCCTTTCCATCGATATCCGTAGTAATCTCCAGCTTGTAGTCCGTATCTCTAATCAATTCTTGAGAAGTTTCTTTTACAGTTCCATCACTTAAGACTGTCGTTTTAAAGACATGGAATGTATTAGACAAGAGCATTTGATTATCACTCGGAATATCCGTAATTACAGCCTCTGTTACAAAAGATTGGTTACGGTTGATATTAATTACCCAATTAATCTTATTACCATTCTGTGATCCAGTTTTATTAACGTATTCCCCACCTTGAGGGACATTAACCGAAGCTTCCAGCTTTGCAGACTCTTTTGTATTACCGTCATATAGAATAGCTGTATTGGTAATTTCACTTAAATCAATCGCTTGATCAACAAACGTAGTTTTGAAAGTGACATAGAACGCGTAAGTAATGGCTTTGTTAAATGTTACCTTCAGTTCACTGCCAATCACCTTTGCTTCATAATCATTGGAATCCACATTGGCTCCCGGAGTTGGATCTCCATTCTTTCCATACCCCCATTTGTAAACTTTTACAGAATCCTTAACAACAACTTGGCCAGCCGGAATGGAATCAACAAGTTCGGCATTCTTTAACGTTTTCTGATTATAATTGGCGCCAACGTTCCAAGTAATTTCCTTCGTTTGAGCATTGTAAGAACCACTCTTTTTACCGTTGTTCTTTACCTCGGCTCTAGGATCAAAGGTAGCAGTAACTTCTTTTTTCTTCGGCTTACCATTCTCATCCCATTTAAGTGCGGCTGTATTGGAGAACTTGTCCGTATTAGGAGCCAACCAATCATAATTAAAGCTTGTTGTATAAGTAATTGTGTAGGGTTCGGATATCGGATCATTAAAAGTAATTACAAACCCATCAGTAATTGCAACTGGATTACTCTCATTGTAAACAACGCTATGAACGGTCGCAGTTCCACCTTTTGTCGGCTTAACCTTTAATGTATTTGGAACAAGCTTTAGTCCGGCATTACCGAAAGTATCCGTAACCACCAGATTATCCATAGTTACACTATCGTCGTTAATTTGGATGGTCCAATCAACTGTTTTATTGGCATAGTTAACATTACTATAATTTTTATGAAGAATATGCTGCTTGATATAATTTGAAGCGGGTTCAGTCTTTCCGTCATAAGTAACCTTGTTTGTAATCGTAGTATCATCATGAACTCTGTCATTTGCCTTTGTTTGATATTCAATTCTGTAGGCCGAATGAATATCATTGTTAAATTTCAGGTCAAAACCTTTTAAAGCTGTCGCAGTTGTTGGGGTTATCGTATATTCGCTTGAATCAAGCGCTACTGCCCCCTTAACTCCTTGTCCATTTCCGTCGATAGTAACAGGATACACCTTAACAGAACTAAGGATTAGATCTTGTGTATTGTTGAACAAATCATTCAATACAGCTTTTGCAGCTGTAATTGTTTTTTCATTGTAATTGAAATTTACAGCCCAGGAAATTGTCTGAGTCGCTTCATCGTATCCTGTAGATACTTTGGACAGCGGTTTACCGCGCCCTACTGGAACTGTAGCATCATCTTTCTTAGATATTCCGTCACCCGTTAAGATAGCCTCATTCTTAAATGTTGTTGCATCTACACCAGCACCGATAATATCTGTTAAAAATCCGATCCGGTACGCCTTAGTAATCGGCTTGTCATTAAATTTCAGATTAAGCTCTCCAGAAGTGGAAGCTGTCACATCATACTTACTGTTATTCACCAAGCTACCAAGACTTGCAGTCCCATCGACATTCACATCAAGCTCATAAACAGCTATAGATACTGTATTTAGTGACAATTCTGCAGGAAGCTTGTCCGTAACCACCGCATTGTTAATACTGTCTAGTGACTTATTTACATCAACAGTCCATGCGATGCTAGTTGGATTATAATACTGCGGCTTAGGCACACCATTTTTTTCTATCGAAGAACTGTCTTTGGGCTTAAGATTAAGTTCAATGATCTGAGTACCACCCTGTATCGGGAATGTTAGCGTCTGATTTGTGGAGCCTGTAATTTTCTTAGAACTCAAAAGCGATCTTACTGTAAAGGTCCCCCCTACTTGATAGTGGGATTCGATATAATCGTTAAATGTGAATACAACTTTGTTCGTATTTTTGTCGACTGTATAAGTTCCAATAATTTCATCATCAAACATTAAATTATCATTTAGATCGTTATAAAGTTCAAACTGTGTAGGAAGATCAAAGGTAAAGGTTGATCCATCCTCATATTGATGTCCATCAGGAAGTGCCCATGTATAATTCAATTCCGTGTTGGAGTCAAGCTCATATACACTTCCAGTCACCGTACTAGTGTATTTGTCATCTGTGTATACAGCCAGCGTTACACTAGTAATGAGATTATCTCCAATCACAGTCCCGTTTCCACTCGCATATGCTGGCGTATTAAACCCGAAGCCAAAGCTATAAGCCCATTGCGTCACAAGTAATAATACTATGAGCCATGCGCTTATTTTCTTTTTTGATAACATTATTAAAAGCCTCCTTTTCAATTCGTTCATTGTGCTTTACCAAAGCTCTATCTTTGGATACAGTACTCTTATACTCTGCATTTACCTCCTTGAACTTTTCTCCTTCAACAAATTGCCATGCTTACATCTATTGTAAATAGTACATCTATACATAATCTGAACAGATTACTGTATCAGTCTTTTTCATCCCTTTTTATTCCAAATAAAAAAGCAGGGATATGCGAGTAACTCGCTTATCCCTGCTTATCAATAAATACATTTGGACCTTAATTGTAAGGATAGTCAACTTAGAAGAAAGTTAATATAAAAATATTCCTATTAAAGACTAGCGTGATCACGTTTGGTGTAAGTTTTACGTTTCTCCAAAAGCTTGTTCAGCGCATCAATATACGCGCGAGCACTTGCTTCTAGAATATCGGTACTAAGTCCACGTCCCTGCGCAGCAACTTCACCCTGCGACAGTACTACATGAACCTCACCTTGCGCATCTTTACCACGTGAGACGGATTTAATGGAATAGTCCCCAAGGGTAACTTCCTCACCCGTAGCTTTATCAATTGCGTTGTAGATAGCATCTACTGAACCATTACCTTCGGCAACCGCAACAATTGGCTGCTCTTCCGGACCATTAATAATAACCTTGGCGGTTGGAACAGCTTCATTGCCGTAAGTTACGTAAATCGTCTGAAGTCTGAATACTTCTGGCGTATCAATTAACTTCTCTTCAATCAATGCCAAAATATCTTCATCAGACACTTCCTTTTTCTTATCGGCCAAATCCTTAAATCTTGAAAAAGCTGTATTAAGCTCTTCTTCCGATAAATCGTACCCTAGATCACTTAACTTATCACGGAAAGCATGGCGTCCAGAGTGCTTACCAAGTACCAGTTTGCTCTCTTTAAGGCCAATGGTCTCCGGTGTCATGATCTCATAAGTCGTTTTCTCTTTCAGCATCCCATCCTGGTGAATACCCGATTCATGAGCAAATGCGTTAGCTCCTACAATTGCCTTATTCCCTGGGACCACCATACCGGTAAGCTTGCTGACCAAACGACTTGTGCGAGAAATTTCGGACAACGTTAACGAAGTTTTAGCGCCAAAAAATTCAGCACGTGTCTCCAGCGCCAATGCTACTTCTTCAATCGCTGTGTTTCCAGCACGTTCACCGATACCATTTATCGTTCCTTCGATCTGATCCGCACCATTCTGAATCGCTGCGAGCGTATTTGCCGTAGCCATGCCAAGATCGTTATGACAATGAGCACTAAGCTGTACACGTTCAATATCAGGTACATTTTCTTTTAAATATTTAAAAATAGCTCCGTACTCTGAAGGATTCAGATAACCCACAGTATCCGGAATGTTAACAACATTAGCACCTTCTCGGATAGCCATTCCGACCATTTCAGCCATGAATTCATACTCCGTACGACCTGCGTCTTCTAATGAAAACTCAAGCTTAGGAAAATATTTCTTGGCATATCGGATAGCGGATTGTGCAGTTTCCAGCACCTGAGCCTTATCCATCCGGAGTTTATGCTGGCGGTGAATAGGAGATGTAGCTAGAAAAATATGAATGCAAGGGTCCTGTGCCCCCTGCAGCGCTTCTTTTACAGCGTCGATATCTGTCTCTCTAGAACGCGAAAGACCGATTACCGTGACGTTCTTTACAGCTCTTGCTACCGCATTTACTGAAGCCAGGTCACCTGGTGAAGCAGCAGGAAAGCCCGCTTCCATGCGGTCAATCCCCAGCTTTTCCAGCTGGTAGGCGATCTCTACTTTCTCACGCGTGTTAAGGTTCACACCCGGCGACTGCTCTCCGTCTCGCAGCGTCGTATCGAACACATAAATTTTCCGCATGCAAAGCACCTCCCAAAGATTGTGCTAAAACCCTCAAATGCGGCTCGTATAGTCACGGCCGCATTTGAATGGTCACACTATTTAATCATAAGTATATATGATTACTTCTTAATCCAGTGCATCATTTCACGCAATTGGCTACCTACAACTTCTACTGGGTGAGCAGCTTCGTTACGGCGAGTAGCTGTAAGGAAAGCACGTCCGGATTGGTTCTCAAGGATGAAGTCGCGAGCGAATTTACCTTCTTGGATATCCGTCAGAACAGCTTTCATTGCTTTTTTAGTATCTTCAGTTACAATGCGTGGTCCAGTTACATAGTCACCGTATTCCGCAGTGTTACTGATGGAATCGCGCATGCTGGACAATCCGCCTTCATATACCATGTCAACGATCAGTTTCAGCTCGTGCAGACATTCGAAGTAAGCCATTTCAGGAGCATATCCAGCTTCTGTCAAAGTTTCGAACCCAGCTTTGATCAGTGCGGAAACACCACCGCAAAGCACTGCTTGTTCGCCGAACAAGTCGGTTTCGGTTTCTTCGCGGAAAGAAGTTTCGATAACTCCTGCACGTGTACAACCAATACCTTTTGCATATGCAAGACCGATCTCTTTCGCTTTACCTGTTGCATCTTGTTCGATAGCAATCAAGCCAGGAACGCCGAAGCCTTCAACATAAGTACGACGAACCATGTGACCTGGAGATTTTGGTGCTACCAGCAACACGTCGGCATCTTTAGGAGCAACGATTTGTCCAAAGTGTACGTTAAAGCCGTGGGAGAACATCAGAGCCGCACCTTTTTTAAGGTTTGGTTCCACTTCGTTTTTATATACGGATGCTTGAGTTTCATCTGGCATCAGAATTTGCACAACATCTGCACGGGATACTGCTTCAGCTACTGGCAATACTTCAAAACCGTCATTTTTTGCAGTTTCGAAAGATTTACCTTCACGAAGACCGATGACAACTTGTAGACCACTGTCACGAAGATTCTGTGCTTGGGCATGTCCTTGGCTACCGTACCCGATTACCGCAATTGTCTTTCCTTTTAATACACTAAGTTCTGCATCCTGTTCATAGTACGTTGTAACTGCCATTGTCAATATCCTCCTTTAATTTGAGACCCATCATAAAGAGCGGGTGCTTCAAGAGAACTGGATTCATATCCTATCAAGCTCCTCTTCAAGCTCCCGCTCTTTAGCGGGAAGTTCATTCATATCATATCAGATTAATGCAATCAAGCAGTAATCCGTTAAAGTCGCGAAATAAAATATTTAAGAGTTACCGCGCACCATAGCCGTAACACCTGTGCGAGAAAGCTCTCTGATCCCATAAGGCTTCAAAAGCTCGATCATCGCATCAATCTTCTGTGTATCTCCAACTACCTGCACCAGCAATGTTGTACTTCCGATATCTACAACCGAGGCTCGGAAGGTTTCTACAACACCCATGATCTCCGGACGCTCACTTGGATCAGCGTTCACTTTAATCAGAGCCAGCTCACGTGCAACCATTGGCTTAGCTCCAAGATCAACGACTTTGATAACATCAATTAGCTTATAAAGCTGCTTCTCGATTTGTTCAAGGGTATGCTGGTCGCCAAGAGTAACGATAACCATCCGGGATAATCCGACCTCTTCGGACTGGCCGACTGTAATACTCTCAATATTAAATCCGCGGCGACCGAACAAACCTGACACCCGCTGAAGCACACCCGGCTGGTCATTTACGAGTACAGAAATCGTATGTCTTGTCACTGTTATTCATCCCCCATCAGCATATGATCGATGGTTGAACCTTGAGTTACCATCGGGTAGACATTCTCGTCTTTTGGAACAACGAATTCTACCAATACTGGACCCGGTGTTTCCAGAGCTTGCTGCCATGCATCACGAGCCTCTTCCTTATTCGTGGCCCGTAGACCTTTTACGCCATAAGCTTCAGCCAGCTTTACAAAATCCGGACTGCCTGCAAGGTCTGTATAGCTATAACGTTTGTCATAGATAAGATTCTGCCATTGGCGAACCATTCCAAGTACCTGATTGTTAATAACAACGATTTTGACCGGTATGTTGTTAATCGAACAAATCGCAAGCTCTTGGGAACACATTTGCATGCCTCCGTCTCCGTTAATCGATACTACCAATCGATCAGGATGTGCCATTTGTGCACCAATTGCTGATGGGAATCCGAAGCCCATCGTTCCAAGACCACCTGAAGTAATCCATGAACGCGGATGATTGAACTTGTAATATTGTGCTGCCCACATTTGATGCTGGCCAACGTCCGTAGTAACAATCGCCTCACCATTAGTGGTGTCATTAATCATTTCAATAACCCATTGTGGTTTAAGCTCTGTCTCCGAATCTTTATACCGAAGTGGCTGATCAAGCTTCGACTGCGCGATATGCGTTCTCCAAGCATCAGCCTTAGATGCACGGCCAACCTCAGGAATCAGCATTTCCAGTACAGTTTTTACATCTCCAACGATCGGAATATCAGGCGATACATTTTTTCCGATTTCTGCAGGATCGATATCGATATGCACGATCTTGGCTTTTGGCGCGAAGCCGTCCAGCCTACCCGTAACACGGTCATCGAAGCGGGCGCCGATATTAATGAGCAAATCGCATTGTTGAATCGCATTGTTTGCGGTATATGTGCCATGCATACCTGGCATTCCCATCCAAAGCTCTTCTGCACTTGGGAAGGCTCCAAGTCCTAGCAAGGTTGTAGTGATTGGAATCTCTGTCCGTTTCACGAATTCGAACATTGCTTCATGTGCTCCGGAGTAGATAACTCCTCCACCCGCAATGATAATTGGACGTTCAGCAACCGCAATCGCACGAACCAATTTATCAAGCTGCAGTTTGTTTGGAACTGTACAAGGGTTGTAGCCACGAAGATTTACGGTCTTCACTGGTGTGAACAATGTCTTTGCAGCCGACACATCTTTGGGAATATCGATCAACACAGGACCTTTACGACCCGTATTCGCCACATGAAAAGCTTCATGAATGACACGTGGGAGATCCTCAACATCTCTTACAAAGTAGCTGTGCTTAGTGATTGGCATCGTGATTCCGGTAATGTCTGCTTCCTGGAAAGCATCTGTACCGATCAAGCTGGAGAATACGTTACCTGTGATTACAACCAATGGAGTGGAGTCCATATATGCTGTAGCAATACCTGTTACAAGGTTTGTTGCTCCAGGACCCGAGGTTGCGATACATACCCCTGGTTTGCCACTTGCTCTAGCGTAACCGTCAGCTGCATGAATCGCGCCTTGCTCATGACGTGTTAACACGTGATTGAAATCCGTAAAACCGTACAATGCATCATAAATGTACAATACAGCCCCACCTGGATAACCGAATACTGTGTCTACACCCTCCAATACAAGGCTGCGGAGTAGTATTTCCGAACCGGTAATGACTTCCGGCTCCATCCATTTTTCTTTTAGCTGCTCTGTAGACCGTAATTCCGGTATTTGCGCGCTCATCAGTATTCCTCCTCCGATATTTAACATTCATTATGCAAATGACGGACCGTCCTCTATACATCAGCAAATAGTTATTTATAAAACAAAAAAACCTTTCGCCTCCCACGCACAGTATTAGCGCGTGAGGGACGAAAGGTTGATCTTCCGTGGTACCACCCATGTTTGCATTACATCTCGCGATGCAACGCCTTATCAGGTATACAAAAATCCATCGATGTAGGCAAGGGCCCTAATCTCTGTAACCTGAAGTCCGTAACGCGGACTAAACGATTCCCCCTAATAATTCCACCACTCTAGCCAGTGGACCTTTCAGGGAAACAGCTCCGAGGTGAGCTCGTATATAAGGGATTTCGGTGGAGGTTGCAGCAAATCCTCACACTCTCTGAGCAAAAGAGCCCTTAAAACTTCGTCCTCATCATCGCCGATACATGTATGTTCGTTAAAATGTTTAGACACATTATATGATTCCTAACACGGATAGTCAATACCCATATTTTTAAAATCGTCACAACTCCTACTTCTACGCTCCCGGAACGCCTGACCTTCTCCCAACATATGATGTACGACAATGCGTGGAAAGGGGACACTCTAATGATTCGCTATCGTCGACCCAAGCAGGATGACGTTATTATTTTTGATTTAATCGAGCGACAGCTTGTACCATTATCTCATCTGCCGCAAACTGAAATCACTAAAATCAAAAAGGATTTACCCCGTCGCCTGGGACACGGAATCACCCTTGTCACCTGTCCCGACTATGAAAGCGATCCAAACGGGTTTGTCCATTTCTTGCTGCATGGTGATTTACTCTACATCGATATGCTGGCTATTGCACCCGAAGCCCGGCGAAAACACTTGGGGAATATGCTTATGGATCGAGCAGAAAGGTTTGCACTATCTCGCGGATGTCATCGTTCTAAGGTTTCCGTCGATTTAGGGAATGAGGCAGCGCTATCCTTTTATCAAAAATTGGGCTACAGCGTAGCCCGTTATCAGTCCCTAAGTTTTTGTTACGAGCTTGAGAAACGCTTCATGTAGCTAAAGCAGCTCTGATCGGAACTTAAAAGAATCCAAAAGGTTGATATGGTGTGCCTCCGTAGCCATAACCTCCATAAGGAGTTCCATATCCGTAACCGCCACCATAAGGTGTAGCTCCGCCATAGCCACCACCATAACCACCGCCATAAGCATAAGGTGCAGTTCCAACGGCGAGCAAATCAAACAGCACTAATGGAATGATTGCTTTCGTTTGTACTTTTTTACCACTTACACGTTGCAATATAAGACGATTTCCTGATACTCGTAGCAGCTTACCTGTAACCTGAGTACCATCCTTTTTCACAGCGATGATCTGCTTACCTACGAGCCTCATAACCTGCTTTTTCGTAACTGGCTTAGTCATAATATCCCCTCCAAAAAATGTTTTGCAAGCCTCTGATTCCCATCATCTTCAAAACAGTTTATTCGCTTAGAAGGACCTTCGCCTGTACACTTGCCCGTACTTCTCAATGTTTATCCATATCGATGCTAACAAAAAAACCGCATTTCCGGAAAAAGTCCGGAGATGCGGTTCGGTAATGTTATAAGCTAAAAATTGAAAAGATCTAGCGCTTACTAGGATCGTATGGCTGACCTAACGCCTTAGGAGCAGCGGAACGACCTACAGCACCCACCAATACAATGATCGTTAATACGTAAGGAATCATAAAGATAAACTCTTGTGGAATGTCCTTTGACCATTCAAACAATTGTACGTAGTTACGGATCGCTTGAGAGAATCCAAAGAATACAGCAGCGCCAAAGGCACCAAGCGGATTCCACTTACCAAAGATCATCGCTGCAATAGCGATAAAACCTTGACCTGAAATCGTATTATGTCCAAAGGTTCCGGTTGTAGTTAGAGTGATTGTAGCACCACCGATACCAGCCAGCAATCCACTCAGCATTACGCCGATATATCTCATCCGCTTCACCTTGACCCCTAAGGTGTCTGCAGCACTAGGATGTTCACCTACTGCGCGTAAACGCAGTCCAAATGGCGTTTTAAACAAAACGAAATAAATAACAATAACCAGCACAATGGCCAGATAAGTGGTCGGATAGGAATTAAATACCCCTTCACCAATCACCGGGATTTTAGAGAGTCCAGGAATTGCAACCTTGTTAAACCCATCGATTAGTGGAGTTTCAGCAGATCCATCAAACAGCAGCTTTACCATGTAGAGCGTACTGCCTGCGGCTAAAAAGTTAATAACCGTACCACTGATCGTCTGATCCGATTTAAAGGTAATAGCTGCAACTGCATGAATTAGTGAACCAAGTACCCCGACGGCCATAGCACATAGTACGCCAATCCAGGGAGCCCATTCACCCATCCCAGCATCTTGAGCATAATAACCGCCCACTGCTGCGGCAAAAGCACCAAACATCATCAAACCTTCAAGTCCAATATTTACGACACCGGAGCGTTCAGAGAAGATGCCGCCAAGTGAGGCAAAAATAAGCGCTGTGGAAAAAACAAGCGTTGTATTAAGCAGTTGACCTAACGTCTGCAAATCCATCTATAACACCTTCTCTTTCTTGCGCTTGAAGTAAAAGGGCTTAAGCACCCAGCGCACAATCCCTTGTGCCGCAATAAAGAATATGATTGAACCTATAACGATACGAATAAGCTCTGGAGGAACATCTGCAGCAAAACTCATTCCTGCAGAACCGTAAGTCAACGTACCATAGAGAATCGCAGCAAGAACAACACCAAGTGGATGTGTTAAACCAAGTAGAGCCACTGCGATACCATCAAATCCATATCCTGGTGATGCCGCGAACACAGATTGATAATGGAATACACCCAGTACCTCCCCTGCTCCGGCCAACCCTGCAAATACTCCACTTATGAACATTGCTTTTACAACGTTACGGCCAACATTCATACCTGCGTACTCGGCAGCATGAGGATTATAACCAACAGCACGCATTTCATATCCTTGCTTAGTCTTCCATAAGTAGACATAGAAGAATACTGCTGCGGCAAGGGCAATAGCTGTTCCCCAGTGCAGACGTGCATTGTCAAATAACGAATTCAAGAACGTCATAGAAAGTGAAGCTGGAATATCCTCGGAACGATTCTGTCCCGGGAGTAACAGAAATGCTCTTACAATATAATTCGACAAGTACAGAGCAACCCAGTTTAACATGATCGTGGTAATAACTTCATTAATCCCACGTTTGGCCTTCAAGTAGCCAGCGATACCAGCCCACAGACCTCCACATAACCCCGCTATAATAACAGCAAGCGGAACCAATATGAATCCTGGCAAGGCTGCAAATTTAATACCCACCACGGTCGCAGCTGTCATACCAATCATCACTTGTCCGTCTGCCCCGATATTAAACATCCCTGAACGGAATGCAAAGGCTACGGCTAAACCAGTGAGCATTAATGGCGTCATTTCACGCACGGCTTCACCAAAGTTGTACAAGTTACCAAATACACGTGAGAACAGTGCGGAGTAAGCAGTTATCGGATCATAACCACCCATAAGCATAACTATTGCTCCCACAAGAAAACCAAGTACGATGGCGACAAGAGGAACGATATAGCTGTCAGTTGTGAAGATTTTTTTGAACTTATTCAACTGCCTTACCTCCCCGCTTCAAGCTGCCTGCCATCATAAGACCCAGTTCCTGGTCATTCGTATCCTGCGGGAACACTTCACCGACAATTTTGCCTTCATAGATAACAGCAATTCTGTCTGATACATTCATAATCTCGTCCAATTCAAACGAAATAAGCAATACAGCTTTCCCTTGATCACGCTGTGCGATAAGCTGCTTTTGAACAAACTCGATAGCCCCAACATCTAGACCGCGTGTTGGCTGTGCTGCAATAAGTAATGTCGGATCTTTATCTATTTCCCGAGCAATAATCGCTTTCTGTTGATTTCCGCCGGATAGAGAACGTGCTTTGGTCTGAATTGAAGGTGTACGCACATCAAATTGCTCCACAAGTCCTTCAGCATATTTATCAATGACATCATTTTGCATAAAGCCATTTTTGTTATATGGACTCTTATAGTAAGTTTCCAGAACCATGTTCTCACTTACTGAGAAATCGAGCACCAAACCATGCTTATGACGGTCCTCTGGAATATGAGACACATTCATCTCCGTAATCTTACGCGGGGATAAATTAGCTATTTCGTTCCCGGACACCTGAATAGAACCAGAATCAATTTTACGCAGACCTGTAATGGCCTGAATTAGTTCACTCTGTCCATTGCCATCTACACCAGCTATTCCAAGAATCTCTCCGGCTTTCACATCAAAGCTAAGGCCGTCCAGCACTGAGACACCATCTTTACTCTTGCTGTTCACATCCTTCAGCTCGAGTACAGTTTTGCCAACCTCAGGAGCCTTCTTATCTACCTTGAAGGTTACGCCACGTCCAACCATCTTCTCAGCTAGTTCATTCGGATTAGTCTCTGCGGTATTTACGGTATCGATTACTTTTCCACGTCTAATAATGGTGACCCGATCAGATATTTGCATAATTTCTTTAAGTTTATGCGTAATCAGGATAATAGATTTTCCCTCTGCAACAAGCCGCTTCATAATCGCCATCAATTCCGTAATTTCTTGAGGCGTAAGTACTGCAGTCGGCTCATCAAATATGAGAATATCCGCTCCGCGGTACAGGGTCTTCATAATTTCTACCCTTTGCTGCATACCTACAGAAATGTCATGAATAACGGCATTTGGATTCACTTGCAGGCCATATTGCTCCGATAGCTTCCGAACCTGTTCCGCAGCGGATTTATAGTCAATTTTAAGACCTTTCTTCGGCTCCATCCCAAGAACGATATTCTCAGTCACCGTAAAAGGTTCCACAAGCTTGAAATGCTGATGCACCATACCAATACCAAGCTCAATCGCTTTATTGGGGTTGTCAATAATAACCGGTTTCCCGTCGATTTCAATACTACCTTCATCCGGTTGGTACAATCCAAATACGATATTCATTAGAGTAGATTTGCCTGCACCATTCTCACCTAGCAATGCAAGGATTTCACCCTTCTTTAATGTCAAGCTAATGGAATCGTTAGCAACAATACCGGGAAATCGTTTTGTGATTTGCTTCAACTCTACGACTGGAGCCGCAGCACTCATGGAATCACCCTCATCACAGAAATATATAACTACCATGTAGACACGGATGTACCGCCCTTTTCAAGGCGGTATAACTGTGTCTAACTTATTATAACCAGTGCTTTAACAAGGAATAAGGCCAGCGCATAACCGGCCTTATTCCTTGTTGCTTATTGATATCCGATAAATTAAAGGGAGATATTACTCTGCAGGAACTGTAATGGTTCCATCAATGATTTGTTTTTTGAAATCTTCAACTTTAGCCAAGATCTCTTCAGAAACGTTAACTTTAGATGTATCAGAGATACCTACACCATTGTCTTTCAAACCAAGAACAGTTGTAGTACCGCCTTTGAAAGTACCGTCGATTACTTCTTTGGAAACCTTCTTCACAGCTTCGTCAACGCGTTTGATCATGGAAGTCAAAGTTACGTCTGTACCAAATTCAATGGATTGGTCTTTGTCTACACCGATAACCCATACTTTAGCACCGCCGGCTTTGTTACGGGATTTAGCTTCGTTAAATACGCCATTTCCTGTTGCACCAGCAGCAGGGAAGATGATGTCATTACCATCGTTGTACAATGTAGCTGCAAGGGATTTACCAGTATCCGGTTTGTCATATGCACCTGCATAAGTAATTGTAACTTTAGCTTCAGGGTTAACTGCCGCTACACCAGCTTTAAATCCTACTTCAAAACGTTTAATTACTGGGCTTTCCATACCACCAATGAAAGCTACTTTGTTAGTTTTTGTAGTCAAACCAGCAACCACACCAACCAAGAAAGAACCTTCGTTCTCAGAGAAAGTAACGGATGCAACGTTAGGAGCATCTACAACGCTATCGATAATTGCCAAGTTAGCATTTGGGTTCTCACCAGCAACCTTTTTAATTGCGTCGCCAAGATCAAAACCGATACCCCAAGTCAAGTTGTAGCCATCTTTAACGAATTGGTTAAGGTTTGGCTCATAGTCAGCATTGGATTTACTTTGCAAATATTTAACGGAAGTGCCAGTTTCTTTTTCAAGAGCTTGTAATGCTTCCCATGCGGATTGGTTAAACGACTTATCGTTAACACCACCGATGTCAGTAACCATACCAAATTTGAAATCTTTTCCGGCATTTGTTCCGCCATTTGTTCCTGCATTAGTCTCGCCATTTGCAGCATTCTTAGCGTTGTTGTTTCCGCAACCCGCCAATACTACTGTGAATGCCAGCAACATTACAAGAGATAGTTTGAAAACTTTTTTCATTGAATGTGATCCCCCTTAAAATATTGGATGTCTTCTGTGTTCTGCTTGGACATTCCATAGATCAAATTATAACTGCAATAAAATCTAAAATCCAGTCCATAAATGACCTCAGGTCAATAATAATTTGTACTTTTTCGCAAGTAACCGCTTTCCATGACACGACATGTAATCATCATGTTTGGATGATGTTAGAAAACCTTAATTTCTTCTGTATAGTATTCCAACACATTACAAATATTATTGCACACTTATGTGTTTTCTATTATCATGATTGCTTAGTATTTGCACTGAAAGGAAGTTATCAGATATGACCGATGAAAAAAATCCACAAACGATACCGGCTTTTAAGTATTGCCGTGAATCACGCGTTTTCAAAACCGGACGTGTTTTCCCTAATGATGTCAACAATCACAAAACATTGTTTGGCGGCAAGCTTATGAGTGGCATTGATGAAGTAGCCTCCATTTCAGCTATGCGCCATTGCCGCGCTAACGTCGTCACAGCCTCTACAGACTCCGTTGACTTTTTGAGACCCATCCGACCTACAGACTCTGTATGCTTCGAATCCTTCGTTTCTTGGACAGGACGCACAAGCATAGAGGTATTTGTAAAGATCATTTCAGAAAATCTATATACGGGTGAGCGTGCCGTAGCCGCCACTTCATTTCTTACCTTTGTTGCAGTCAGCGAGGATGGCACTCCCACTCCGGTTCCTGCTATTATCCCGGAAACCGATGAAGAGAAACTGATCAACGAATCCGCAAATGAACGTTCTGAGCTGCGTAAAGTGAGAAGAACCATCAGCAAAAAACTCGCTGCCGAACTCAATACTGTAAAGTACTGGGAATAACTCTGCATCAAGCAGAGTTTTTTCTCATACCTTAAACAAGCTTTCATTCTATACACTTTATACCGCACAAAAAAGCACCGCTGCATGGGCAACACGCAGACGGTGCTTTTCGATTATATCACAACACTTACGCGTTGATTTTCTCTTTGGCAATACCAGCCAATGAGTTGAATGCGTTAAGATCATTTACAGCCAGATCAGCCAACATCTTACGGTTAACTTCTACACCAGCCAATTTCAGGCCGTATACAAGCTTGCTGTAAGAAAGACCATTCAAACGAGCTGCTGCATTAATACGAACGATCCACAGTCTGCGGAAGTTACGTTTAGTTTGACGACGGTCGCGGTAAGCGTAAACCATCGATTTCATTACTTGTTCTTTAGCTGTTTTAAAAATGCGGTGTTTAGAACCGAAATAACCTTTTGCCAATTTCAACACTTTTTTATGTCTACGACGAACTACAAATCCGCCCTTAACTCTTGCCATATTAATAAACCTCCCAAAAATGTGTGATAAACTATTTCAAGTTAGCCAATCCTTGTTTCAAACGTCTTACATCCCCAGGGGCCATTACTGGATTACCGTTCAGAACGCGCTTAGCGCGTTTAGATTTGTGGGACAGCAAGTGGTTTTTGTGAGCTTTGTAACGTGTTACTTTACCAGTTCCGGTAATTTTGAAGCGACCTTTCAGGCTGCTATGTGTTTTCATCTTAGGCATGGTGTTTCCTCCTTGAATATTATGCGGCGCCAAATTGCAGGTAAGCAAGTGACTCCAGATTTATTGGGCTTTAGGAGCCAAAATCATAATCATGCTGCGACCTTCCAGCTTAGGCTGGCGCTCAACAACAGATATATCAGCCACTTCGTTCTTAACTCTCTCGAGGATTTTCTGGCCGATATTCGCATGTGTAATCTCACGTCCGCGGAAACGTACGGAGCACTTCACTTTATCGCCTTCACCCAAGAACTTGATCACATTGCGGAACTTGGTTTGATAATCATGTTCCTCAATGTTAGCACGGAACCAGACTTCCTTGATATCAACGATCTTCTGGTTCTTACGCGCTTCCTTCTCTTTCTTCTGCGTTTCATAACGGAACTTGCCGTAATCCATGATGCGGCATACCGGCGGCTTAGCCTGCGGTGCTACATTGACTAAATCTAGATTAAGATCGATCGCCATTTGCAACGCTTCGCGGATCGGTTTAATTCCGATTTGTTCACCTTCCGCACCAACCAACCGAACTTCTTTGGCCCGAATTTCATCATTGATCATATGTTCCTTACTGATAACTCTCCACCTCCGGATCTTTTTAGCAACTATACTATCCTACTCCATAAAAAAGGGGTGCCGGTAACACCCGACACCCCGTGTTTGATCAACGTTCATGAACATTAACATTCATAAAGCATTGAGATCAAAACCAGCCGGCGAAAATGCCAGTCAGGTGAGAAGCAGGTGCTTCTTCTTGCAATCCCTATGATTTGCGTACTTGAATACTATACACCACCCCTAACGGAGTGTCAAATCTTTTTATACAACATCTTTAAATATGTTAAACCTGTTTGCTTTGCACTTCTTCAAGTCTTACGACACGCGTATGCTTGGTATGGCTCCATTGCTTGTTGTTCTGCGTGAAGAACGCATAGAACGTAATAGGATACCAAGAGATCAGGTAAATTGGGAAGAACAGCAGATAAGCGTACACCTTCTTAAATTTAACCTTCTCCAAAGCCATCGCAACCCCAAAGGTCACCAGATTCAAGCCGATAGCAAGGAAACCGAGCCAGACTGGCAAGCTGCCGTAAATATTAGCGATGTTTGGTCCGTTAAAGAGGGCCATATCCACCCACATTACCGCCGTCATTAAAAAGGTAAGCAAAACAATATATACATTCGCTCCGTAAAGCGCGAGGTCAAACTTGGTTAAGCTGCGTTCTTTAATACTTTGCCAAAGTAATGGGAAAAAATAACGACGTGCTACAGTAAAGTGTCCCTGCATCCAGCGCAGACGCTGTCTTGATGAAGCCTTGAAAGTTAGAGGCTTCTCATCAAAAACCTTTGCGTCATAATTGAACTTAGGATATACACCATGAGATGCACTGCGCATCGTGAACTCTAGATCTTCAACCAAGCTTGTAGCTCCCCAGCCCATCTCTTTAAGAAGAGTGGTCTCGAAACACATTCCTGTTCCCCCAAGGAAGTTCGCCATATTCAAATTATGGCGTGAAAGTTGCCACAAACGGTTAATATACCAATACGACACACCATACGCTGCAGTAATCCAGGAATCTTCTGGATTCTTAGTATCAATATAACCTTGAATAACGCGTGCTCCTGAACAAAGATCATTATTCATTTCCATTAGGAACTCTGTATGTGCCAGATTATCAGCATCAAACATTACGACTGCATCATACTGACGCTGCATGCCCCAAAGCTCCTTGAGCATCCATTCAATCGCATAACCTTTACCACGCAGATTCGGGTTAGTGCGGACACAAGCGTTCATTCCGTGCTCTCTAACGATGCGAGCTGTACCATCAGTACAATTGTCACAAATTACAAATACGTCAAACAGTTCTGAAGGATAGTTAAGCTGCTTCAGGTTCTCCATTAACGCGCCGACGACTTCTTCCTCGTTATGTGCAGCAACTAGTACTGCAAATGTTTTTTCTGGCTTATACTTTGTTTTTGTCTTTTTCCTGTGTAGACCAAATAACGAAAAGGTAAACTGATAAACTGCGATTGCTGCCAAGATCACTTGGAGCGTAACAAACAGTGCGTCTGTCATGACCTTTTGATGCCCCCTTTTTTCACTCTCGGTGTTCTTTTTTTCTCTCTAGCTTGCTTAACGTTCCTTCTGACCCTTTTGTTGCATCCCTTTACAATAGACCAAGAGTATTCTTATTCTCGGCAGACTTCACAATTTTTATATATGTTGTTTAAAAGAATTGTATGGAATCCATGATTTAGGATCCTTATTTATCTCTTACCCTTTTAAACATGTTTAGTCCGCTTGAATCATTGTACGGCGTTAGCGGCTCTAAGTCAAAACTAGCAAATTTCTAGCAAAACTGAGCTTTTCCTTGAAATGGACTACCTTTAAAAAGTATGATTAAGACAGATCTATGCTAAAGAACGGACTGCTCATAAGCACCTGTTATCGGTAGCCAACTGGCGGAGGGACAAGATATGAGACATTTATTCATGAAGCTACATCTCTGGGAGCAGCGCCTTTTTAAGTGGATCAACGGACGAATGCATAATCGCTTTCTGAACTTTTGGCTCTTCTATCTCACTCATTTGGGTGGAGCTACAAGCACAATTGTTATCAACATACTGATCTGGGCATTTGCTCCTCAGGCATGGAGAACTGCCAGCCTGCAAGCAATGACAGCTCTAGCTGTTAGCCATTTGCCCGTTGCTGTCGCCAAAAAACTGTATCCACGCATGCGGCCTTATCTGGCGTTACCGGATACGAACACATTTCGTAATCCATTAAAGGATCATTCTTTTCCGTCTGGTCATACTACAGCTATCTTTGCTTCAACGGTCCCATATATGGTAGCATTTCCTGCCTTGACCGTTATTCTGCTGCCCCTGGCCTGTATTGTCGGGTTTTCACGCATTTATCTGGGATTACATTATCCATCGGATGTATTTGCAGGCTTAGTGATCGGAACCAGTGTCGCAGCAGGTACCATAGCCTTATGGATCTGAAGTATATAGGTTAAACCGGGAAAACCTTTGAGAATAGGTGAATCAAAATTGCAAAAAAAAAGAATCTTAATACTCTCAGAAGGCTTTGGCGCGGGACATACTCAAGCTGCTTATGCACTGTCGAGCAGTCTGCGCCAACTGTCACCTAATTTACAAACAAAGGTGCTGGAACTAGGGAATTTTCTAAATCCCAAAATGGCACCTATTATTCTGTCCGCTTATCGCAAGACGGTAACGACTCAACCAAAGCTGATGGGCTACGTCTACCGCCATCAGAAATCATTTAATCGTCTTACCACACTTGCCCTGCATCGTATATTTTATACGCATACCAAAAATGTTGTTATGCAGCTGAAGCCTGACGTTATTGTCTGTACACACTTTATTCCGGGTGCTGTAGTATCTCGTCTAAAGAGAGTGGATCCTACCCTACAGGTACCGCTCGTAACTGTTATAACGGATTATGACGCACATGCCAGCTGGATCAGTCCAGAGGTAGACCGTTATCTGGTTTCAACACCTGAGGTTAAGTCCAAATTGCGCATGCGGAACATTCCTGCTGCAAAAATTCGGGTCACCGGGATACCCGTACACCCTAACTTTTGGGAGCATCCTGGAAAGCAGGAGATACGAGAGCAATTCAATCTAAAGGATATCCCCACAGTACTAGTCATGGGCGGCGGCTGGGGGATCATGAACGATCAGGTAGTAAATGCCTGTCTTGCAGACTGGCGGGACAAGATTCAGATTGTCTTTTGTCTCGGAAATAACGATAAGCTGCTGCGTGAAATGAAAGAAGATCCTCGTTATTATCATCCAAATATTTCTCTAATCGGCTTTACGCGTGAGATCGATAAACTTATGGAGGTATCCGATCTGCTAGTCACAAAGCCGGGTGGAATGACCTGCAGTGAAGGACTCGCTAAAGGAATTCCGATGCTTTTCTATCACCCTCTGCCCGGGCAGGAGGAGGAGAATTGCCGCTATTTTACTGCATCAGGCTTCGGAGAGCCGATAGAATCTTTAGACGTAGTCGTAATGTGGATGGAACGCCTCTTAAACAACTATGGAGACGTGCAGAATAAGCGGAAGCTCCATCTAGAGGAAATCGCTCGATACCACCCCTTACAAAGCGCTCAAAGCATTATCGAATTACTGGAATAGCAAATAAAGCGGCAAGCCTCCATATCTCTGGAGACTTGCCGCTTTATTGTTAACTACAGCCGATATTTATCTAATCGGGTAGCCTGATACTGTTTGAGTGCTTCTGCGCCTACAATCGCCTCACAACGATGGATATTCACGCCACGTCCGACAAATTTCGTCTCGTATTCCGTCATAATATGATCCTCATTTATGATGCCGTCTGCATGTAGGTCCAAAGAAATATTTTTCATCTGTAAACCAAAGTCTGCAAATGCATTCAATGAGAATTCAAATAGGCTTCGGGAATCTGTTTTCAGATGAATTTCACCTAGGTCGCTTAGCAGGCCGCGATATTTGTCAAGAAAACGCGGATGTGTCAAACGACGTCGAGCATGCTTACTCTTAGGCCACGGATCACTGAAGTTAAGATAAATTCTTTCCAGCTCTCCAGGAGCAAATACTTCCTCTGCGTAATCAATATTGGCGAGCGCCAATTTCAGATTAGGTGGCGTCTCATGACCTGCTGGCTCCCAAACTGCTCTAGCCTTATCTCCAGCACGGCGGATCAGTTCATCATACATATCAACGCCGATAAAATTAATATCGGGATATTTGAAGCTCATTTGGCTGATAAACTGTCCCTTGCCCATTCCGAACTCCACATGGATTGGATGATCATTTCCGAACAGCTTGGACCACTCACCTTTATAACTCCGAGGGTCAAGAATGACTAGATCGGTCTGTTCTTCCAAACTTTCACGTATTCCTTTTCTTCCGCGTAAACGCATAGGTATTCCTCCGATTATCTCTTATACGATAACTGTCACTTGCAATATTGTGCCGAAATTGTCCCGAAAAGTAAAGGGATTGGGGTAAAAAAGAAAAAGGAATTCTCTGGTTCAGCTCATAAATAAGCTATCCAGAGGAATTCCTTCGTTGTGTATATTTGGATTTAAGGCTCATTCTTGTCCGGTAGATTAGGATCTACTTTGTATTTGAGCTTGTGGCAAATGTCTTTTTTTCGAATGCACTACGAATTTTACGCTGTGCATCTGTCTTGATCTTAGGGTTTCCGTTAAATTCCACGCCTGTTAGTGCAAGGGCTTCGTCTGGCGTTAAGTGGACTTCAATCGAATCTTTACCCTCAGCATATACCGTTTGAGAATTCATTGCTATCACCTCACGGTTATTATTATGGATCGGACGACACGAAATTATGAACTCCTGGTTGAATTTCTTTATGCCACAGCAGCTTTTCACACTCTGAATATAACATACTATGTAAGCATTTTCAAGTTGAAAGCGCCTTACTTGCAGCCTATTTTTCATGCCAGTCCCGGGAGTGAATGTTACGCCGAGCTCTGTTTTTTGATACAATGTATTGGGTTATAAAGAAACGGCTGTGTGTTCTCTTTTATAAAGATGCCATCCGTCTCAGAAAAATATAAGGATCAGGATTCTTATCCATGATTATATTTTCAGAAAGGAGCTCTTTGTGTCTAATCTTCAATACACAACTCCTCCGCTCCTGTGGGGGGATAAACGTTTCCATACTTGGAATTATGAAATGCGTGAGCAAATGAATACCAAGGTGTTCAAAGTTATGCTCGATGCAGGCTTTACCTGTCCCAACCGTGATGGCTCCATCGCTAAAGGTGGTTGTACTTTTTGCAGTGCCAGAGGTTCTGGTGATTTTGCGGGAAGTCGCCGAGATGATCTCGTCACCCAATTTAATAATATCCGTGACAAACAGCATCTAAAATGGCCAAATGCTAAATACATCGGATACTTTCAGGCCTATACCAATACGTACGCTCCGGTCGAAGAGCTTAGAGAATATTTCGAAGTGATTTTGCAGCAGCCAGGTGTCGTAGGACTATCTATTGCTACACGGCCTGACTGTTTGCCAGATGATGTTGTCGAATATTTAGCGGAGCTAAACGAACGCACGTATCTGTGGGTAGAGATGGGTCTTCAGACTATACACGACTCTACTTCTGAGCTAATTAATCGGGCTCACGATAGCCAGTGTTATGTAGATGCTGTTGAGAAGCTGCGGCGTCACGGCATTCGTGTCTGCACCCATATCATTCACGGTCTTCCACAAGAGACGCATGAAATGATGCTTGAAACGGTATCTGCTGTGGCTCGCATGGATGTGCAAGGAATTAAGATTCACCTTCTGCATCTCATGCGTAAAACACCAATGGTGAAGCAATACGAAGCCGGATTGCTTCGATTCATGGAACAGGACGAGTATGTGAAGCTAATTGCCGATTCACTCGAAATTCTGCCTCCTGAGATGATTGTGCACCGTCTAACTGGCGACGCGCCTCGAGATCTCTTAGTCGGACCGATGTGGAGTCTCAAGAAATGGGAAGTGCTAAATGCCATTGACGCTGAACTTGTTGCTCGCGATACTTGGCAGGGTAAGTATTGGAGGAAGAGCTGATGGGCTTTATGTCCGTTCTAAGCTTTGCCCATAAATTAATCTCTGAGCGACTGACCTTAGGTGACCGAGCGATCGATGCTACTGTGGGGACAGGTGCAGATACGCTTTTTCTGGCCAAAACAACCGGAATTCGCGGGGAAGTCTATGGTTTCGACATCCAAGCTGCAGCATTGAGGTTGGCTGAAGATCGCCTGCGGCTTGCAAGAGAGGATGCGCCTTCGCTCGCTGACGTCACCTTGCTGGAACGCAGCCACGCCGAAATGGCCGAAGCCGTTCCAGCAATCTGGCATGGCACCGTTGGGGCTGTGATGTTTAATCTTGGCTACTTGCCTGCGGGCGATGCCGACAAGAATATCATTACTCAGCCTGACAGCTCTATTGCAGCCTTGGAGGCTTCACTCCAGTTACTGCGTCCAGGGGGAATCATTACGGCAGTTCTTTATCCCGGTCATGCAGGTGGAGATCTCGAAGCAGCCGCTGTTGAATCATGGGCAACGGCAGTCTCCCCACTTGTAGCGCAGAGCATTGTTTACCGCCAGCTGCAGCGCAAGGATTCACCTTATGTAATTGCGCTCGAGAAGAAAAAAGGAATCCGCTCTTAATCTGTAAGTAATTAACCATCTTATATTTGGAAGGAAGATGTAATAATGACACAACCATATCCTTTGAAATTTCAACCGGAGTTTAAAGAACGTGTCTGGGGTGGCCGTGCGCTGGAGAAATTCGGACTAGATCTGCCTGAGGGACATATTGGTGAAGGCTGGATGATCGCCGATCACGCGAATGGTACGTCTTCGGTAGTAAATGGAGCGTTAGCCGGCCAAGGCTTGGATCAAATTCGTGAGCAGTTCGGCCATGAATGGTTCGGAAGCAAAGGGATTTCAGAGGCGGGCGGTAGATTCCCTCTACTAATCAAATTGCTGGATTGCAACGACAATCTTTCCGTTCAAGTCCACCCTACAGATGATTATGAGGGATTACCTCAAGGTGAACTGGGCAAAACAGAGATGTGGTACGTGTTAGACGCTAAGCCAGGTGCCAAGATCATTTATGGTCTTAAAGATGGTGTTGACCGTGAAACATTGCGCGAGGCACTGGAGAAAGGAACCGTTATGGATAGCCTTCAAGAAGTATCTGTCTCCGCAGGAGACTCCTTCTATATTCCAGCCGGAACCGTTCATGCGCTATGCGCTGGTGTCGTTGTAGCAGAGATTCAGCAAAATTCCGACACTACATACCGCATTTATGACTATGACCGTCCAGGACTGGACGGAAAGCCACGCGAGCTGCATATTGAAGATTCACTTAATGTGACAGCCTATGAAGGCGCCGGGGCTACTTCAATGAAGACAGATAACGCAGTCCCTGGAGAGTGGTTGCAGCTTGCTGCTTCACCATATTTTATCGTAGAAAAGGGAATCGTAAATGGTTCATGGGACCTCACCACTACAGAAGACAGCTTCACTATTCTAGTGATCTGTGAAGGCAGTGGACATCTTACTTGGGATGGCGGCTCTCAGCCTTATGCTGCAGGAGAATGCTATCTGATTCCTTCCAACCTCGGCCGTTACGCTATCGAAGGTCATTCTACTGTGCTTCGTTCTTATTTACCATAAGTCGAGAACCTTTAGGAGGAATGGACCATGAAGGAAAACAGTTTTACCCTAACGGATCCCATAGGTGTAAATATCCATGTCTATGAATGGTTACCTGAATCCGATGTTCCAGTTAAGGGTATCGTGCAAATTTCTCACGGAATGTGCGAAACGGCTGTCCGTTACGCTCGGTTTGCGGAAGCATTAACCGGAATAGGTTATGCAGTATATGTAAATGACCACCGGGGACATGGTAAAACCGCTGGTCAAGTCAATTTGCTCGGCGATGTCGGAGAAGACGGATTCTATTGGATGCGGCGCAACCTGCTTCAGGTAGCCGCCAAAGCACTCTCCAAACATGAAGGAAAGCCCATCTTTCTTTTTTCTCATAGCATGGGCTCCTTTCTGGCCCAAAAGCTGATGTGTGAAGAAGGTAACGAAATCTATACAGGGTTTATCCTAAGCGGTACAAATGGTCCCCGCGGTATGCTGCGCCTTGGCGAATCTCTGGCTAGTGCACAGCTTAAGCTAAAGGGAGAACATCACCGCAGTGTATTGATGAATAGCTTAGTATTCGGCAGTTACAACCGTGCCTTTTCTCCCGTAAGAACAGCTTATGACTGGCTGAGCAGCGATGCTGATGAAGTTGATAAGTACATTTCCGATCCATTCTGCGGAGCCATTTGTACGACACGTTTTTTCCGTGACTTCTTCCACCTCCTAAGGGAGATTCATTCCGAAGAATCACTTAGCACATTATGTACAAGCAAGCCCATTTATATATTTGGTGGAGATAAAGATCCTGTAGGGATGACCGGACAAGGTATTCCCCGTCTAGCTGAGTTGTATAAGAAACGAGGAGTGGCAGACGTTGAGTACCGACTATATCCAGGTGGCAGACACGAGATGCTAAATGAGGTAAACCGGGATCAAGTTACAGCTGATGTAATTAATTGGCTAGGCCAGCATCTCCCTTCTGAGGTTACGGCTACAAGTTAAGAAAAAGCCGAAGTTTTGAGGCTAGTGGATTTTATGTAGAGCAGCGGTCCTCCCGTTATTGGGGGATCGCTGCTTTTCGTTTTGGGTTGTGTGCAGCTTACTTTACCCCTTACTACTTTACTTTCCCCCCACTGCTTTCGGACTCAGATGACGATTGCGAATGACGCAAAAATAGACCGCCCCAAAGGAACGGTCTATCCATCAAACTGAACCACCTTATTACAGTGGCAGCGTATAGTACTGAGCACGTTGGCTCTCGTTTTGCTGGTACATCACGATCAGGAGTGTGCGACCTTCTCGAACGGAAGAAGGTTCAGCTACGGCTACAGCCGAGCTTGTGGTTTGGACAGACTCTTCTAAACCGCTCTCTGTGCCTCCTTGTATTAGCGACTCTGAAGAAGGTGCAACCCCGTCGACAACATTGTCCGCTTCCTCTTCCTCTGAACCCCCATCTGCCCGTAGACCGCTAATGGATTCCAGCACCGCTTCTAGCGAGAAGGGCAGCACTTCAAGTACTGTATACTTTTGCAGTTCTCTTTCACTGAGTCCGGCTTCTGCCAATTGGGCAGAAATTTGACCCGGATTAGCAGCGATATCCTTCAAGTAGCTCGACCAATCCGATTTATCCAGCACGAAGTCCCACCAGATTTTGCGAGGCTTATACTTGTGTCCTAGGAAATAATCAAGCTTCATTAACCCCGTAATAATATCCATAGACGGTGTCCCGCGATCTATCAAGAAGGACTGCAAACGGATAAAGAGATCTTCCAGTTGATGCCCAATCTTTTGCCAGCCTCTCTCTTCCCAATAGTCACCGAACTCCTGGAAGAAATCGAATGGGGATTCAAATACGTGACGGATCAGGTATTTGGCCGTATGGTCCATCCGATGGCTGTTCCAGTATTTCTCCAGCACATCCTCAAGCCGCTTCAACCGGATAATATCCGAGAAGGACATCATATGACTGCTAAGAATTTCGTAAGGGGCATGTTCCATATACGTATACTCATATTTTGCCGCCTGGGCGCGCAGGCCCGTCCCCCGAAGCATTTTGAGGAATCCAAGCTGCAGCTCTTCTGGCTCCATAACGAATACATCATTAAAGGTTTTGCGGAAGGTGGTGTAATCCTCCATTGGAAGCCCCGCGATCAAATCTAGATGCTGATCGATATTGCGACTTTCCTTAATCTTCATCACGGTACGGGACAGCTTCTTGAAATTCTGGCGGCGTTTAACGAGCTCGTTCGTCTCATCATTCGTAGACTGTACACCAATCTCAAATCTGAAGATGCCCGGAGGCGCATTCTTGGACAGGAAATCCAGAACTTCTGGCCGCATGATATCTGCTGTAATTTCAAACTGGAATACACAGCCTTGATGATTGTCGATCAGGAATTGAAACATTTCCATCGCATAGTTACGATTGATATTGAAGGTGCGGTCCAAGAACTTAATGATTTTGGCACCATTCTCAATTAAGTAGAGGAGATCAGACTTCACACGTTCAATATCATAGTAACGTACACCTACCTCAATGCTGGATAAACAGAATTGACAGTTAAACGGGCAACCACGGCTTGTCTCAAAATAAACAATACGTTTACTCAAATCTGGAATATCCTCGGGAAAACGGTGAGGCGTAGGCAGCGTATTTAAATCGCTTTTTGGACGAGGTGGATTTACAATGATCTCCTCTCCCTTACGATAAGCAGCGCCATACACAAAATGAAATTTCCGATCGTCTCTCAGCTCCTGCAGCAGATGATGAAAGGTCTCTTCTCCATCTCCGTTGACAATAAAATCAATACCGGCCTCTCTTTTCATCCAATGCAGCGGCTCATACGAAACTTCCGGTCCTCCGAGAACAATCGTAACCTCAGGCATCACTTGCTTAAGAATTCCGATCAGCTTAAGCGTCTCTTCGATATTCCAGATATAACAGGAGAAGCCAATCACATCTGGCCGTTTCTGAAACAAGTCGGACACGATATTCATCACGGGATCTTTGATGGTGTACTCTACCAAATGAATATCATTAAATTCATGCTCACTGTAAGCTTTTAGCAAACGAATCGCCAGTGAAGTATGGATGTATTTGGCGTTTAATGTGGTTAGGATGATTTTCATGCTACACGACCTTCTCTACATTTCATTTTGAAAAAACTCTAGGAATGCTTTACCGTACTTCCGGTATTTCACTTCCCCTACGCCCTTCACTCTCAGCATTTCCGCTTCGGTCTGTGGACAAACCACACTCATCTCACGCAGCGTTGCATCATTAAAAATAATGTAAGATGGCACATGCTCTCGGCCTGCCAGTTCCCGCCGAATCAGACGAAGCTGCTCGAAGACGGTCTCATTGACCGCCGAAGGTGACAAATCATGTCCGCGACTACGAACTCGCGTACCGGATGCCGCACCTGCTCGTGATGGCCGCGCCACCCGCTGCATCACCTCACGCTGTCCTCGCAGTACCTCAGCAGCCAAAGGCTGGAGCCGTACTACCGGATATTGTCCTTCAGACAATGCCAGATATCCTTCAGAGATAAGTACATTGATACTCTCCGAGATCTCCTTCTCCGTCCGGCTCGACATCGCACCATGGGTCGGCAGCTTATCAAAACCATACTGCATCACCTTCTGATTGCGAGAACCTTTAAGCACAGAAGCCACCAACGCTACTCCATAACGCTCCCGCATACGGTGGATGCAAGAGAATATCTTCTGTGCATCTACAGTCATATCTACAAGCTCTCGTTCATCTGTACATGAGCTGCAAATCCCGCATGGCTTGTCTCCATGTGCCTCACCAAAATAATCCAGCTGAGCACTCCGCAAACAACGGGTAGTATAGCAATAATCAATCATTTGCTGAAGTTTGCGATATTCGTTAGCCTTGCGGTCCGTATCCTGCGGATTCTGCTCAATTAGGAACTTTTGTGTCATAATATCCTGCGCACTAAAGAGCAGGATACACTCACTAGGTTCACCGTCACGGCCAGCACGACCAGCCTCTTGAACATAAGCTTCCATATTTTTCGGCATATTGTAATGAATTACGTAACGGACATTGGATTTATCAATCCCCATCCCAAAGGCATTCGTGGCCACCATAACCCGGATATCATCATAGAGGAAGCCTTCCTGACTATCTGCCCGCTCCTGATCATTCATCCCTGCGTGATAGCGGCCTGCTGCTATTCCTGAAGCCTGCAGCCTTTGATATAGATCATCTACTTCTTTGCGTGTAGCCGCATATACAATGCCCGGTTGGTGGGAATGTGTCGCTGTGTAGTCCATGACGAATTCCCGCTTATTCTCTCCACGTAGCACAGACATGGCTAGATTATCTCTTCCGAGTCCAGTCATGAAAATACCTGGCTCGCGCAGACGAAGCAGCCGAACCATGTCCTCCATAACCTCTGGCGTCGCCGTCGCTGTAAATGCAGCCAAGATAGGTCGTTCTGGCAACTCGTCCACAAATGGCGATACCGACAAATAACTTGTGCGGAAATCATGTCCCCACTGTGATACACAGTGTGCCTCATCTACAGCCACACAGGAAATAGACAGCTCGGCCATCTCTAGACGGAACCAATCCAGCTCTAGTCTTTCGGGCGCGACATAAAGCAGCTTCAAATCACCGCGACGGGCAGCCCGAATCCGCTCATTTACTTCTTTTCCGCTTAACGTGCTATTAATAAAGGCTGCCGGAATACCTGCCGTGGTCAATGCATCCACCTGATCTTTCATCAGCGAGATCAATGGCGATATCACCAATGTCAGTCCGGGCAGCAGCAATGCAGGAACCTGATAGCAGATCGACTTCCCGCCTCCAGTGGGAAGAATTCCCAGCGTGTCGCGACCTTCCAGCAAGTTCTGAACAATCTTCTTCTGACCATCCCGAAAATCTGGATAACCGTAATATTTCTGCAGTTCAGCCTGCGCCTGTTCAATAGTAGGTGCTTGCATCTTCATATCTCTCATAACCCCTTAAGCGTTTCTATCTTTAGTTTAGCGGTCAATGGTGTATTGAGCAACACTCCTGAACTATCGTCACCTTGTTCTTCTTTTGAAATATTTACATAAAAGGTCTTCTTTTAAGCCAAGCTTTAAGATGAGTGATTTCATAGAAAGGTGGAGCGACCGTGCAAAATTGGAAACAAAAATATACCTCTTTTAAACAAAAGCCTGCACGCAAAGAGTCCTCTGCCCAGGAGAATCGTCCGCTAAAACCACTGGATTCCAGCCTAAAAAGCAATATAAGCTTCATTCGACAAGTCTTTGGAGAAGACAGCGACCTTATTGTCCGTAACTTTAAAGTGTACGGTAGATATGATGCAGCTATTATCTTTTTTTCTTCTGTAGTGGACCAGAATCAGATTCAGAACTATGTTTTAAAGCCGTTAATGAATGTTTCCTCCGACCCCTCAGAAATTCCAGAAGATTTAAAAGATCTAGCTGATTACATCTGGAGTATGACGGTACAAGTAACACAAGGGAACCGAACTAAGGACCTAAATACTCTAGCCTCCATTTTGCTGGAGGGAAATGTAGTTCTACTCATAGATGGAATGGATCAGGCCCTGTATTTCAATCTGCGTAAAATTGAGCATCGTAGTATTGAGCAACCTCAAACTGAACAAGTCATACGCGGTTCGCGAGATGGGTTTATCGAGAATTTACAATCCAATCTCTCCTTACTTCGCTATCGACTGCAAACGCCGGATTTTCGCGTAGTAACTGCTCCTCTTGGCGTACGGACGCGCTCAGAAGTAGCTGTTTGTTATATCGAAGGAATAGCAGATCCAGAACTAGTTCAAAAGGTGATGAAAAGATTGTCAGCTATAAATGTAGATGGCATCCTTGATTCGGGGTATATCGAGCAATTCATAGAAGATCATCCCCTCTCCCCGTTTCCACAGGTTCAGCCAACCGAACGTCCGGATAAATCTATTGCCTCTTTATTAGAAGGACGAGTCATCATCCTTGTAGACGGCTCACCATTCTGCCTCATCGTCCCGGCGCTTTTCAATCAGTTTTTTCAGACGATGGATGACTATACGGAACGTTTTGTTGTGGGAAGCCTCCTAAGAATGATTCGTCTGATCGCATTATTATTTTCCCTTTTCTTCCCAGCCTTATATGTCTCCATTATCTCTTTCAACCCTGAGCTACTGCCGACAGAGTTCGCCGTTGCTATAACAGGTGCGAGAGCTGGCGTGCCCTTTCCAGCCGTATTGGAAGTTCTGATTATGGAAGTCTTCATGGAGGTGCTGCGTGAAGCAACCATTCGCTTACCGCAAATGATTGGCGGGGCTCTTTCTATTGTAGGTGTGCTTGTCATTGGTCAGGCAGCCGTAGCAGCAGGTCTGGCGAGTCCAACAACCGTAGTTGTTGTAGCTATAACGACCATAGGGTCATTTGCCACACCCGCTTACAATGCCGCTATTTCTTCAAGAATGCTTAGATTTCCATTGATTATATTGGCAGGCTGCTTTGGTCTGTACGGAGTAATGCTTGGGACGATTGTTATTGTTAACCACTTATTATTTCTGGAATCCTTTGGAGTTCCCTACATGACCCCCTTTGTTCCTACGGTATGGAAGGACCTTAAGGATAGTATCGTTCGGGTACCTCTATGGTGGATGCGAAGTCGCCCAAGCTTTCTTAATACACCTGACCCTGATCTTCTTGCGAAGGATATCCCCAAAATGCATACCGATCTGATTTTTAAGGAGAAAAGTGAAGCTGATGAATCGTAACCGCCCCATAACAACGATCCAAGTCATGGCTGTAATCATCAGTACGATTATAGGAATAGGTATCTTAAGTATTCCTCGTTATATGGCTGAAGCCGGAGACAGTGGTGCACCGCTCGTAACTGCTTCTGGCGTACCTGTTGCTTTTTTAGGTTGCTGGTTTACTGCAGTTGTCTGCAGAAAATTCCCTAACGAAACGTTGTTCGTGTTCAGCCGTCGCCTTCTCGGAACTTGGCTCGCGGATATTTTCTCCATGCTTATTTCTTTGTTTTTTGCTTTCTCTGCCGGGATCACCATGCGCCAATTCGGAGAAGTATGTATTGCGGTTGTCTTTAAAAAGACACCAATCGAAGCAGTAATTCTCTTAATGCTCCTACTGGTTGCCTTATCAATTCGTAGAAATACTGTCAAATTCACTTACGTACATGTTTTTTATTTACCTTTTATTCTATTATCCGTTATCGCAATTATATTGGTAGCTATGAGAAATGTTGATGTTCTGAACTTGCTACCTCTCACCGGAAATCACACCACCTTATCAAGCTTTTCCAAAGGGACGATTACGTCTGCCGCCCTATATCAGGGCACATTTGTCATAACACTATTAGTTCCTCTTATGAAAAAACCTCAACAAGCCCTAAAAGCAGGCATTATTGCGCTTGGTTTCATTGGATTCATTTATATAATGATCGTTTGGGTCACTCTAGGCATGTTTGGAGCTCAAGAATCCAAAATACTTTCCTATCCAACCCTAGAAGCAGCTCGCTCCATATCCATCGGCGCAGGACTATTAGAACGGTTTGATGCTCTTTTTATAATAATCTGGGTGATTTCTATATTCACTACCATCTTTACGAACTACTACATAGCTGCATACTCTCTGCAACAAGTGCTGCGACACAAGGATCACCGCCTGATCTCCAGTTTCTTATTTCCGCTTATCTTCATTTTTTCACTTTTCCCGAGAAATATATTTCAGGTCAATACATTTGCCAGCATTACAGGCATATTCGGTTTGGTTTTTTTGACCATCTACCCTCTTTTACTATGGTTAGCTTCTCTAATCCGGCATAAAGGAGCCCTGTCTCATGAATAAAAAAACTTACAAGCGTGTAGTTCTTATCTTTATTCTCTTACTCCTGTCTGGATTGCTCGCAGGCTGCTGGGACCAGCTTGAAATTGAAGACCGTGCATTGGTACTAGGGTTATCCATTGATTCCGTCCCTTCAGACAGTAAAATAAATGATGATCAAACCACTCACTTAAAAAGCGCAAATATTAACAATCCCCAAATTCGTGTGACCGCCCAAATTGCGGTACCGGGAAGAGTTCCACTCGGACCTGGCAGTGGGGGTGAAGGCGGGGGTGGAAATCAAAGTCCAGTATGGGTCGTAGAAGTATATGGATACACATTAGATGATGCCATGAACAATTTACAGCAGCAAATTTCCGATCCACGTTATTTGATTCATTTAAGAGTGATTATTATTAGTGAGGATGTTGCGAGAAAAAGCATGGATGACTTAAATGATTATTTGCGACGCAATCCAGAAGTTCGTCGCCGGACCTGGCTGCTAGTATCCGAAGGGGAAGCTGCTAAATTTATGAATATAAATCCTCCACTGCAGCGAGTACCGACCCTTTACATCCTGTCCACCATGGAAAAAGCGGTAACATCAGGAAAATTCCCTGCAGATTATATAGGCACATTCTGGTCTGCTGAATCTAAATGGGGCGAAAGCGGTTATCTACCTTATGTCTCTTTACATCAAGAGGACAATATTATGATTAAAGGCCTGGCTTACTTTAGCGGTGGAGTTATGGCGGGTTCGACGCTTCCCATTGAAATTGGCGCGTATATGGCCATGAAGGGTATTAATCCTGGGGGATACTCTGATCTTTTCAATGCTGAAGAATTCGGTCCGGTGATGCTCAAGGTCAACGACCGTTTTACGAGAGTGAAGGTGCATTTCAAAGAGGGCAAACCTCATATTGTCTACAACATCTCTTTAGAGGCGGCTCTAGATGAGCATTTACGTAGTAATATCCCGATCGATTCCAGCCGTTCTTTAGAAAAGATTGAAGATATCTTTCAAAAGAGAGTGATCGGTATTTTCAACCATTTTATTGAAGAAACTCAACAAGCGCATTCCGATGTCTTTGGCATGGGTGAATATATTCGTGCATATGCTCCCTCCTACTGGAAAGCCCATGTTCGTGACAAACATGACTGGGAGCAGCAGTATTCCAATCTCAGTATTGAAGTTAAGTTGAGAACTCACATCGATAGAGTAGGTCTTAAACAAAATTAAATGACGTTTATAGGAGGCTCTACTATGCTCTATCACCAGCTAACCTACGTAATTGTTGCGCTGCTGATCTCCAGTGTTCTGTTGCTTACTGTGGATACTAAAATATATGCAGTCAATGCTATGCACCGGGAAAAGAAATACGCTAATGTGATCGGTTGGATATATCTCAGCTTATTCCTGCTGATAGGACTAGCTCAGCTATTCTATCTATAAATCTAATTCGTTTCTTGCTGCCCTTCACATAGTATTTCTTAACAGCCCATGGTATATTGAGGAGTACAATATTAAAGGACGGAGAATGCAGTCATGAACTCAAGAAGAAATCCTAAAGAAACAGCTAAAAGAGGTACTCGCTCTCACAGCAAGCCAAATGGCAAGCTTAATCATAAAACTAAAGCACCTGCGGCACCGAAGTCTTTTACAGTAAATGAACCTTCTGAGCTGCTCCCCTTCCTACTCACCCACATCACAGGCCGTGGACGAAATGCAATCAAATCTATCCTCTCACGTGGGCAAGTGGCGGTGAATGGTAAGGTTGTCACTCAGCATAATTTCCAATTACATCCGGGTCAAACCGTGGCGATCGATCAAGAGAAGCCCGTACAAGTAGCGGAGATGATCGGACTTACCATCGTCCATGAGGATGATGATCTAATCATTATTCAGAAGGATGCCGGACTGCTATCGATTGCCACTGCGGAAGAAAATGAATTGACCGCTTACCGCCAGCTTATGGAGCATGTTCGCGTCAGCAATCCTAAGAACCGAATTTTTGTCGTACACCGCTTGGACCGCGATACATCTGGGGTAATGATGTTTGCCAAAAGCGAACGGATCCAGCAGGCACTGCAAACTACGTGGAAAGATACCGTGAAAGAACGTTCTTACGTAGCTCTAGTCGAAGGCGCCGTTAAAAGACCTGAAGGTACAGTGAGCTCTTGGCTAAAAGAAACCTCTACCCTGAAAATGTACTCCAGTCCTCATGAAGGCGATGGTCTACATGCGATTACACATTATAAGCTCATTCAGGCGAACCGCCACTTCTCGTTGCTTGAGGTAAAACTTGAAACTGGGCGCAAAAATCAGATTCGTGTTCATATGGCAGATATCGGCCATCCGATTGCAGGAGACAAGAAGTATGGTGCAGAGACCAAAACGGTAGGTCGTCTCGGTCTGCATGCTCGTGTACTTTCTTTTATTCATCCTACAACAGGAGAGTTAATGACCTTCGAAAGCCCAATTCCGAAGACATTCCTGAAATATACCGCACCTGCACCTACGAACTGACAAGATCACAGTGAATACCCATTCATCCTAAGGGGGCTGATTACAGTGGAGCTTACTACACTACAATCGCTACAATAACTTAACAAAGAATGGGTGATTAGCTATGACAACAGCACATCATTATGAATGTATTGAACGTTTACCCACGACTGAGGAGCATGCCTCCTTATGGGAAGCTGTCGGTTGGGGGAACGTGAATACGGAAATGACCGCAGCCTCTCTGGCTCATTCGGTGTATGGTATGGTCGTTGTACAGGAAGACAAGGTTATCGGTATGGGGCGGATCGTCGGTGATGGTCATATGTATTTCTATCTTCAGGACGTAGCCGTGCTTCCCGAATTTCAGGGCCAAGGCATTGGTAATGGCATTATTGAGCAGCTACTACACTATATTCGGTCTCATTGTTATTCTGGCGCGTTCGTCGGTCTTTTCGCATCACATGGCAAGGATACCTTTTATGAAAAATATGGCTTTCAGAATCATGCTCCAGGTATGACGGGCATGTTCAAGGTCATGGAGTAACACTGGAAAGATGCCCGGTCCATATGGTCCTTGGGCATCTTTTTCACTTCTATTTAGATCATGTTACAATATTAATAAACAAAAGAAGGTGCCATTATTGTTCCATCCTACTGTCTTCGATAATATTAAAATTGCTTTTGAGAACCAAATCTACGATTACGATAATCTGGACGGAATTCTGGTAGTTACGGATCGTTCCGACCTTCTGAATATGGCGTTGATGTCTAGAGAATTCAGCCTTTCCTTCCAATTAACTGCCGGCAGGAGTGTAACCGCCGAAGTCTTCCTCACTTCTTCTGTAAAAGATCTAAGTGATGAAATATTGGAGGTGCCTAACACAGATCCCGGCTGCAATCTTTCATTACGCTTTTATATGGAAATCGAAGATATCCCTGCTGAATGTCAAGCGATTGAGAGTATTCTCAAAGCGATATGGGGACCTGAATTTCAGCCCGTACAGTCTTTAAGCTTCATTTATGGGCAAGAAGGCGAAACCTACAATAACTGCATTGAGCTGCAATTCAAAAGACAAATCACTGAGGAGCAGATGGAGGACATTCCGAACCTGCTGAATCATCTTCTGCAAAGTGTAGAAGAACTGGAATCTTTCTCCGTATAATTCCTGCTGCACACCGTTCGTACTTTGGAAAAAGAGGTGAGCAAGAAATGAAATTCCCGCCTGCTGCCAAAAGTAACCGTTGGTTTCTCTGGATGGCTGTTTATGGTGTTTCTCTATGGCTGCTCTTCATAGTGCACAGATTCGTTATGATGGCCCATTCATTGGATATCACACTCTTACTGCGCTTCGCACTTTTTTCCATTATCGTATCTGGTATCGTTAACGTCTTAGGGTGGTTTGGAGCTCGTCTGCTCTGGTTAATCACTACAACAGGAATTATTATCGGTTCGGTGATTATGCTAAGCTACACCTATAGAGAGATGTCCGGCTGGGAGGATCTCGCGGGATTCCTAGCATTTTTCTTTTTTACCTGTGGAGGATTTGCACTCGGTTTGTTGGCAGAGAGTATTCGTCTGCTGGTTAAGCATTGGCCGAAAGCTTGAATGGAGGAGTTGATAGATCGTTGTCCAATTCTTTTCTCACCAAAAATGCATTGTCCCATTCCTTAAAAGAACTAATGGAACATACGTCGCTCAATAAAATCACAGTCAAACAGCTCGTAGACCATTGCGGACTTAATCGACAAACCTTCTACTATCATTTTCAAGATATATTTGATTTACTGGGCTGGATCTATAAGACAGAAGCTGTAGAAAGCATCGCCCAGTATCGCAGCTATAGTACATGGACGGACGGCTTCTATAGAATCTTCTGCTATATCGAACGAAATAAAACCTTTTGCTGCAACACCTTGAACTCACTTGGCAGAAATCATCTGGATGCCTATCTATACGAAGTGACAAATGATCTTATTATGGGTGTCATAAACGAACTGTCCGCCGGGATGGAGGTTAGCCATGAAGATAAACATTTCATTGCTAATTTCTATACACTGGCCTTCACAGGTCTCGTCATTCAATGGATGAGAGCCGGGATGAAAGAGCATCCGGATCACATTATCGAGAAGCTAAGTGTACTCATTGAGGGAAATTTTCTAAAAGCTCTGCACAAATATGAGAACAAGCCGTTGTAACCTTTGGGTTCAACGGTTTTTTTGTCTAAAAACTAGACACATGAACCATAATGACCAAAATCCATACACTCTAAAAGGTTTGATTATACCTTCAAAATTGGAGTTGGTTTACATTAAGAGTGTGATTATTTCAACAACAACTTGGAGGCGACCATTGTGAAAAAAGAGTACGGTAATAAACAGGTTTATTTTGTCGGTGGCGGAATTGCATCCTTAGCGGGCGCGGCTTACCTGGTCAGAGACTGTGACTTTCCGGGACAGAACATTCACATTATTGAAGAGATGAAGATTCTCGGTGGCAGTAACGACGGCGCAGGTGACGCTGAGCACGGTTATGTCATTCGCGGTGGCCGGATGCTTAACGATGAGACCTATGAGAATACATGGGATTTACTCATGTCGATTCCCTCCCTCGACCATCCTGAGAAATCCGTTAGAGAAGAGATTATAGAATTCGATACCGCCAATCCAACACATGCTAACGCTAGACTCGTCAACCAGAGCGGTGAGGTGGAAGATGTATTGTCCATGGGCTTCGATATGGCTGACCGGCTTGCGATGGGCAAATTGATTATTACACCGGAAGAAAAAATGGGAAAGGCTCGGATTAATGACTGGTTTGGTCCACACTTTTTCACCACGAACTTCTGGTATATGTGGGCTACTACTTTCGCATTCCAGCCTTGGCATAGCGCTGTAGAGCTTAAACGATATATGATTCGCTTCGTTCATGAGTTCCCAAGAATTCAAACCCTGGAAGGCGTAACCCGCACTCCATATAACCAGTACGATTCTATCATCTTACCTATGCACAAATATCTCGAAGGCTTCGGCGTTGACTTTACACTGAAATGTACAGTAACTGACCTGCAGTTCAAAGACGGAGATGGCATTACCGTAACCCAAATGAACGTCCTACGCCAAGGTGCCCCAGACGTTATTAACATAAGCGAAGACGATATCGTAATCGTCACGAACGGCTCCATGACCGAAGGCTCCAGCCTTGGATCCATGACCTCTGCCCCACGTCTCAACGGGAAGGGTAGCTCATGGAAATTATGGGAGAACATCGCCGCCAAAAAACCAGGTCTCGGCAATCCATCATCCTTCGATGATCATATCGATGGTTCGAAATGGGAGTCATTTACCGTGACCTTCCAAGACTCTAAATTCTTCGATCTTATGGAAAAATTCACTCGCAATCGTGCAGGTACTGGCGCATTAGTTACCTTTAAAGATTCGAGCTGGCTGATGTCCGTTGTCTTAGCCTTCCAACCGCATTTCCGCAATCAACCAGAGCATGTAAAAGTATTCTGGGGTTACGGTTTGTACCCTGACAACGTAGGAGACTTCGTGAAGAAGAAAATGAGTGAATGTACCGGGGAAGAAATTATGGAAGAACTAATCGGTCATCTTCATTTCGAAGAACATAAGGACGAGATCATGGCAACTGCTAATTGTATTCCATGTATGATGCCTTATATCACTTCACAATTCATGCCTAGATTAAATAGTGACCGGCCTAAAGTGGTTCCTGAAGGCTCCACTAACCTTGCCTTCGTTGGCCAATATTGCGAAATTCCAGATGATGTTGTATTCACGGAGGAATACTCTATCAGAGCAGCAAGAACTGCAGTATACACATTGCTCGGCATTAACCGGCCTATCGAGCCAATCAATCAACATCAGTACGATGTCCGCACCTTGTTCACAAGCTTTATCACTTCATTTAGATAAACACATCATTAAGAGACAAGCGCTCCCGGATAGATTCGGGGGCGCTTGTCTTTGTAGTGTGTAAAACATGATTTAATAAGAACTCTCCATTCCAGACGAAATCGTGTGTATGTTAAGCTCAACATGAATTTTAAAGGAATGGATGAGGAGATTATGTACATCGAAAATGGAAATTTAGTCATTCGCAATGCAACAGCAAATGATGTCCCCCGGTTATGCAGTTGGTGGAACGATGGAAGGCTTATGGCACATGCCGGTTTTCCTAATGGTATCGGCTGCACAGAGCAAGATATATTGGAGAAACTTTTGGCTGACACCGATCTTAATCGTCGCTTGATACTGGACATCGATGGTGTTCCAATAGGAGAAATGAATTACAGAAGCATTGCCGACGGCACTGCAGAGATTGGCATCAAAATCTGTGATTATAATGAACAGGATAAAGGCTTTGGAACTGTATTTTTAACTATGTTGATTAACTTCTTATTTGAGAATATGGGATACCACACAATCGTTCTCGATACCAACGCCAAGAATTCAAGAGCTCAGCATGTATATGAGAACATCGGCTTTCGTAAAGTTGCCCTTCATTTGAATGCGTGGAGAAATCAACTAGGAGAATGGCAATCTTCTATTGATTATGAATTAACAAGAGCAGAGTTTCGGAACTAAAAAAAGAAGAAATGGAAACTTCTCCATCTCTTCTTTTCCACACTATACGGACTTTATATATTGCAAGATCCGTCCGCGCAGCCATCATCTGTAGATACGTCAGTTTTTCCTTTACCAACCACTTGCAGTGTTGGTCCCGCTTGCTCCTCCGCCCACACGGTATCCAACACCTCTGTAAATACTGGTCCTGGCTGTGCACCAGATAACGCATATTTATTGTTGAACACGAAAAATGGTACACCTGTAATATTCAGACGGCTTCCTTCTTCGATATCGCCGTTCACTTCAGCTGTGTATGCATCTGTCTCCAACATTGCCGTTACTTCTGCCTGATCCAGCCCTACCTCAGCAGCAAGTGTAGCAAGTACACTACGATCACCAAGATTTAATGAATCCGTAAAGTAGGCGCGTAGCAGACGTTCGGACATTTCTGCACCTTTTCCTTTTGAGCTTGCAAAGTGACTCAAGCGGTGACTATCGAAAGTATTCGTATGCTTCATCGTATCGAATTGAAAATTCAATCCCACATCTTGCGCTTGCTCAGCTAGCTGTGCGTTCATTGCTTTTGCTTTTTCAATCGTCATACCGTATTTGGAAGCAAGCATCTCATGAATACTCTTTGTCTCATTCACTTTTGCGTGTGGATCTAGTTGAAAGCTACGGAATACTACCTCTACTTGATCACGGTTCGCAAATTGACTCAGCGCATTCTCCAAACGTCTTTTACCAATATAACAAAATGGACACGCATAATCGGACCAAATATCTATTCTCATGAAAAAACCTCCTAATATTATTGTTCATTTGTAGCTGCTTAACTAGATTGATAACTAAATATTCGTCGCTTACTATTATATAGTTAAAAACCGAAAAATACAAACTTAACTTTTATTAAATAACTCTTATTAGACCTGAACCCCAACTAAAAGTATACAAAAGTGGTATATACGCTCTTCTTCAGGACCGATAGAATGAAAGTAACTATTTCGCCGGAAGACTGCATTCAGAGTAGCGGACGAAAGAAGTCCTGAAGGGGGATTTAAGATATGTATGATCTATCTATAGTGATTCCTACCCGTAACCGAATTAATGATCTTACGGTGTGTATAGAGTCCATTGGCAAGCAGACAAATCTTGAGGATATCTCCATCGAGCTATGGATTGTGGATGACGGTGAGATCCCTGAGGACAGATTAGCCTATTATCGTGAAATACTAACTGAATTACCGCAGGCTGAACTGCATTATCATCGTAAAACTAAGCCTGGCCTCTGGCTTTCCCGTTACGAAGCGCTAGGACTTATTCATGCAGAAATTGTACTCCACTTAGATGACGATGCAGAATTAGATAACCCCTTATATATTCGACGACTGCTAGATACTTATGCAGCCGATGATTCCATTGTTGGTGTCGGTGGTGTAGCCAAAGGCATACATAGTAGCATGCCAAGCAGGCTATTCGGTATGCTAACCGGACAAATGTCCGGATCACCAGGCAGATTGTCGGCAAGTATGTTTGCAGGCTCGCAATTCCTTTGGGGAGAGAAGAAGCATGTATTTGAAACGGATTTTTTTCACGGCTGCAATATGTCCTTCAAACGCTCGGCACTGCTTGATATTAAACCCTATCCATGGATGACAAGCTATTCCATAGCCGAAGATATTTATTTGTCTCATTTGGCCAGCCGCTATGGCAAGCTTGTGATTAACCCCGCCATGAAAATCATCCATCATGAGTCGCCAGGCTCTCGCGATAAGGCGGGCATTGTAGCACAAGCTACAGCCGTTAATCACTACTATCTGCTCAACTTGCGTAAAGCTCCGTTTATGAATTATGCTGCCTTGATCTGGACACTGTCATGTCTGACGGCTAAAGCAACCTTAAAGCGGAATTTCAAAGCCGTTAGCGGATATGCCAAGGGCATCCTCTTCGTATTAAATCCTCGTAAGAATAAATACAGTGAATATATGCTTGATTAATTAGCATTGTTTTATTCTAAATCTTCTGCGTTGCTCCGAATCAGGATACGGGGCTTTTTTTGCTATGGTGACCGATTTATCCCTTAATCTGTCATGAAATTAATTTCCATCAACCTGATATCTAGGTTATTATAAGTAATGATGTGGTTTAGAAACTAACTTTATGGATGGTGAAATATGTTCAAGAACAAAAAAACGACGCTGATCCTCGTTGTAATTGTCATCGTCGTCATAGCTGTCGGTGCTTGGCTAATTACTAAGGATAAAGACGATAAAACAGCGGGAACTACGGGTAGCGCAACAACATCCGGAAAAGGAGAGGAAAAGTCTCTCTCACAAACTTTTTATATTTATGACACTGTTGTGAATATCAAAGTGTTCGGTGCTACAGTAGAACAAAAAAATATGGATGATATCCAGCAGATGCTGGAGCGAATGGATATGGAGCTTAGCCGCACCAAAGAAGGTGGAGAGACTTACGCAATCAATCAGGCAGCTGGAAAAGAAGCGGTTGTTGTTTCTGACGAGACCCTGGATGTAATTAAACAATCCATACAATACGCAAAGGAAATGGACGGGCTATTTGATCCTACAATCGGTCCGTTAATCGATCTTTGGAATATCGGTAGCGGTGGAGATAAAGTCCCTCCCCAAGCTGAAATTGATAAAGCGAAGAGCCTAACCAATTACAAGGACGTTGAAATTGATGAAGCTGCGAAAACTGTAAAGCTGATGAAGGAAAATATGGTGCTAGATCTGGGCGGCATTGGTAAAGGTTATGCTGCTGACCGTATCGCTGATTATTTGAAAGAGCAAGGTCTAAATAGCGCTATGATTAACCTCGGAGGCAGCAGTATTATTGCACTCGGTAAGAAGCCAAACGGAACGGAATGGAATATCGGATTGCAGGATCCGGATCAAAGCCGCGGCACACAGCTAGGAACTATTAAAATCTCAGATGAGGTCATCGATGCTTCTGGTGTTTACGAACGGTATTTTATGCAGGACAATGTTCGTTACCATCATATCCTTGATCCACGTACAGGATATCCTTCTCAGAACGGTCTCAAAAGCCTTACCATTATGAGCCCGAATGCAACAGATGCAGATGCCTTATCAACGGGGGTATTCTTGATGGGAATTGAAGAGGGTATGAAATATCTTGAATCTTTACCTGAAGATGTGGAAGCTTTCTTTATTACCGACGACAACAAAATCTATGCCACCTCAGGTATTAAAGAAAGAATGAATCTGACGGATCCAACGTACAGCTTCGCAGACTAAATAAAAAAAGCTTGCCCCATAAAGCCGAAGCCGGCTTTCTAGGGAGCAAGCTTTTTTTATAGATCTGTCTAGGAGCAGCGGGAAGGACGCCTCTCTCTCAGTTAAACATACGAACAAGAAAGAACTATGGTTTAATAAAATTAACCTCGGAAACATCTACATCAACAAAGGAACGAAATTCATGAACCTTGTGAGACCCCTACCTTCCATAACGGCTGGCTATCGTCATACCGCCCTGCTTAAATCAGACGGTACTGTGACGGCTGTGGGGGTGATAATAAATATGGCCAATGTGATGTAAGCGGCTGGCACAGTAGTTGCTGTGGGTCGAAATCATGAAGACCAATGCAATATAAGCGACTGGCACGGTATTGTGGCTATATCAGCAGGTAGTCATCATACCGTTGGCCTTAAAACAGACGGTACTGTAGTTGCTGTAGGCTGGAATAAACACGGCGAATGCAATATAAGTGACTGGTGCGATATTGTGGCGTTTGCGGCGGGTTGCACTCATACCATCGGACTCAAAACGGACGGTACGGTGGTTGCTGTGGGTAATAATGAACAGGGTCAATGCGATGTACACAACTGGCAAGGCATCCAACTACCAAAAAATTAGTTTTCAAAATTATTAATACATAAAATAATGAAAGCCATGCGCCAATTTCTCTCGCATGGCTTATGTTTTGTACCTCCTCTTACACAAGAGGAAGCTCGCCAAATTCCTTATAATTAGTAAAAATATAACTAGGTTTATGATCCGTAGCCGGTTGTCTGCCTCTCGGATTGTACCAACAAACCTTCCATCCAGCCGCAAGCGCTCCAACTACATCATTAGCCCAAGTATCCCCTATATAAAGCGAGTTCTCCGCCAAAGTGCCTGTCTTTTGGTTTGCATGTACGAATATTTCCGGATCTGGTTTAGCAAGACCTACAGCATCAGAAATAAAGATCATATCCTCAGGAATAATCTGATCTAACCCTAATCCCACAATCTTATTCATCTGATGATCCTTTGGTCCATTCGTAATAATGCCTACCTTATGGCCGTCCGCAATGAACCGTTCAAGGTGCTCACGCACGCCATCAATCATTTGAATAGTGTATTGTCGTCCAATATATGCCGCTTGTACCGCCGAAGCTTGGTCACGATCAATCTGTAACCCATACTCTGCAAAAGCAAGCTCCAACCGCCGCACTCTTGTCTCTTCAAGCGGAATCTCACCGCGCAAATACATCGGCCATAATACATCGCTATGATGTCTCACTTTATAGAATAATTCCGCAAAGTCCAGACAATTCTCATCTGGGCGGAGCACTTCACGCACTGCTTCTTTAAAAGGAACCAGATGATCATATAACGTATCATCGAGATCAAAAAAGATTGCCAACTTATGACTTGTTTCCACTTTAACGCCCCTTACTCATCTTTCTCTCTAGCTATCTTCAGAAAAAAAGGTTATAGGTATAAAATTCATCATCTCGAAGGTATCCATGCGCTTCATACAAACGCTGCGCACCCACATTCTCTGTCATCGTTGTCAAGGACAAGCCCTTCGTATTCGTAGAGAGAGCATGGTCTCTAGCACTGTCCAGCAGTTTGGAACCTAGGCCATGCCCGCGCAGTTCCTCAGTAACGAACAAATCATTCAGGATCCAGAGGCGCTCCATCGTAACTGATGAAAAAGAAGGATAGAGCTGTGTGAAGCCCCGCGCGCGTTTCTCAACGCCTTCCCCCTCAACCACCATAAGGATCACAGATTCATTCAGCTTTAGCCTGTCAACTAAGAAGGCGCGTGCACCTTCCCGATCTGAGGCTGCTCCATAAAATACTCGATACTCATCAAATAATGGGATGAGCCATTCTAAATCATCCAGAACCACTCGTTTTATACGATAGTTATTCATCCTCAGCGCTCACTTTCCGGCTTCGCCCGTTTTAACCTCATTGTAAATGGTTACCGAGCCGTTCACCATGGAGAGAACGCCGAATGATTTGGACAATTGAGCCTTATTCCTTTGAATCGTAGAACACATGCCGGGCACTAACTTTACCCGCTTCGATATCTAAAATTCCGAAAGAATACAATTTCTCACGCCGCTTATCTGTAGGAGAACCTGGATTAAATAGCAGGATACCATTCTCCTCTCTTAGTAAGGGCTGATGTGAGTGACCAAAAAGAATACAATCCACCTCATCATTCGCAAAAGCAAGCAGGGCATTTCCATCCGTTCCTTTGCGAGAATGTGGCGTATGTCCATGAACCATTCCGATTCGGATTCCCTCAAGAGTAATGATCTTGCGTTCTCCGAAACGCTCAATGATCTCATCGCCATCATTATTTCCGGCAATACCTTCTACCGGTGCTAATTTCGTCAGTAAATCATAGATCCCCATACTCACCCAATCACCGAGATGTAGAATTAAGTCCACATTTTGAAACTCTGCAATCAGCGCCTTTGGCAGAGACTTAGCCATTCTTGACATATGTGTATCAGATACGACTCCTACTTTCATTAATCTCATCTCCTAATCTATCATACTCAACTTTTGTTATCTCACATATCCATAAATCTAATATTCAAATAATTGTACGATTTGCTTAAGCGAGAAGCAAGTTCTGTGACTTCTTCCGCTCCCTTTCCTAACATCAATTTCCCACAATTTATGATATAGTTCATATACTTCCAATGACAAAATGAGGAACAATGATCTTGTAAACAAACCCATAATTTGTTTATTGTTGAATATTACGGAAATAGTTAGTCACTTTTGACGGAAGGATGGATCATTTTGGAGTTGGATCTTAACGGGATCAATGCTGATTCACTGGTTCAGATGCTTAAGGCATCATTTACCCTTGAAAACTGGGACGGTATCCTCCAAATCGCCGATAAACTATACAGCGAGATTAATCACTTCTACAGCATAAATCAGCGGGAAAGCACCGACGGGCAGAAGGAGAGCGACTTCGGGTTAAAACGCAGCATCGTCTATTACTTCGGATTTTCTATGTGTTTGAAAGGGATTGCGCTTGAGAAGATGGGCCGGTATGAAGAGGCTAGAGAGTGCATCTCGAAGTATGAGGAATTGGGATGGATTAATGATATGGACGCAGGCGGCTGGGCAGAGGTTGAATATTATAGTGAAATTGCCCGAGCTAACCGATATGTGATTGATCTGAACGAGGGGAACACAGAAGTTCTACCGGATTATCTGGTTTTCCTGCGGCATAACTACGAAGAGCTCCTGCCTGGCATGACACATATTCTGGAGTCCGCGATCAAGCATGAGTACAACGTCGATGAGGTGCTGATCGAGTTCAAAGAGCAGATCGAGTCGATGGAGGAATATTACGAAACAAAAAGGAATATTCGTTATTACTTAGATTTCATTTACTTAAAGGCAAAATATTATTCCTTAAATGGGAACATATATGACGCTATAAATATGCTTTCATATGCTATGGCATCATCCGTTAATTTTAAAGATGATACAGGGTTCCGCAAGTCAGCGGCTCTCTTTGAGAAGCTCCGGAATCAGACAACCCCAGAGCAGTTGGACAAGTACCTTGGGTTGATGGAACAAATACTAGTCTAGGGAGGATTTTAAAAATGAAGAAAAAAGTATCTATGCTAGCCTTGATTCTGGTTGCTTTGCTAAGTGTTAATGGTGCGATAGTTAGCGCCGACGGAGACTTCACCGCCACGGCCAAGGTTCCAAGCGGCGGCATCATCCCTATGAGCCATGGGGTAGACCATTAATTAATTCAATAATTGGACGAGCCCCTGCAACCTATGCAGGGGCTCGTTTGTCATGTTCATCAATTAAATTTTGTTCCAGCACCATTAGGACTCTCGATCCTGCCAATTCCATAGTCTTACTTCCCCCACATGCAAATCGCTGACCCATGTTTCTTCCTTCAGCTTAAGCAATTCTTTCACCGGACCGGTTACTACAGCTCCATATAGCCTAACTCCGTTCTTCTCCAAATAACTAATGGAATCATCCAAATCAATAAACGGAATTACCCTGTCCGCGATTGATTTATGCTCTTGCATCAAGTGCAGCGTCTTGAGGAAGTTTGCATTACGCAGTTCACCATCACCATATGACTCAACAGATGGTGAAACACTTGAACGGCTAGTCACCCCTCCGAACCATCCTCGCTTCTCCTTTGATTCCTGGATCACTTTCATATCATCATCATGCCAAATAGGCATATACGGAAAACCTAATGGATCATTTACGACTGGCTGTCGTGTCCGTGGACCTGTATCTGCTGCAAACCACAAAGGCTGAAGATTCTTAGGCTCAAACTTCTTCAACAGCTCATCTGTCGTAAAAAATTGATCAAAAGACAAGTACGCTTCCGCTACTGTTCCTTCCGGCAGCTTCTCCAATCTCTCCCACTCATTGCTGTTATCCATACTGTTTGTCGCAGATTGATTCTCCTGTGGATACACAAAATAATAACCTACACTTCTACTATCATCCGTCCATGAATAGTTGTAGAGCCTAGCCCACCCAAATAGGAGCTTCATTGAATAATCCCCGACAGTAATTTGTTCATCTCCCACTTGTTTCTCTATCTTGCTTGTCAGATTCATGCTAAAAAATGGACCGGTACCACTACTCAAATGTACAATTGTATTCGGCTGTGAGACAGCAATAGCGGAAGAAACAACATCACTATAAGTCTCTCCTCTTTCTCCAGTGCTATAAAATATCGCGGTGATGACACTGCTGATAATCAAGAAAATTAAAAACGCAGAAATTACCGTTAAAGTATTCGATATCCGAGCTCTCCATTTACCCCAGCGGATGATCTTTTTTTCCTTGCCAGGTCTGTTTCTTTTACCCTTGCCGAATTTTATGTTCTTATCCTCACTTGAAGCCCGCTCTTCTTCACCCATCAATTCATCCAGATAAGCCTGATAAGCTTCCATCTTCTCTAACTCCCGCTCCACTTCATCTCTATCCTCGTCAGGAAGAGTACCTTCCCCATACCTTTTTAATTTCTCCTTGAATTCCTCACTCATGCTCATTCCTCCTCCGTTCCGCTTCACGCAGCTTCTGTCTGGCTCGAAAGATCAATATCTTATATTGGGACAGGCCCACATTCATAATGTCCGATGCTTCCAGATAACTAAGACCATGAAAATCATGTAGTAGCAGTGCATGCCTCTGATTATCCGGTAGCTCACCTATCGCAATCCTCATCTCTTCCCAACGTTCCTGCCGAAGCAGCGTGCTTTCTGTGGTATCTGGATGAGCAAGCTGTTTAAAAAACTCCTCACTCTGAACAGTACTACGTCCTTCCTTCCGCTTATAATCTACGAAGGCGTTGTACGCGACACGGAACAACCATGGCTTAATCTTCTCGTCTTTACAATCCTCCAAATATAAATAAGCACGGTAAAAGGTCTCCTGCATTAAATCTTCGGCCGCGTGATGATCACCGCAAAGGGAGCGCAAATAGCGGTAAATATCCATCACATACATCTGATATATTTCATCCAGTGAATTTCGCTTCATGCACTCCCCCCTTAACCTAACCACGTATGCCAACATAAAAAGTTACAGTTAAATTCAACAACTAGTATGAATATACCAGTAATTCTATTGAAAAAAGCAAAAAAAGCCTGCTGACAAGGAGCTTTACTCCTGCCAACAGGCTTGTTAATAACCATCTGGGAATCATTTAATCGTTCAATTTCCCCGAGTTGCTCTGCTTACAGAACAACCTCAACTTCTTTGAGCATTTCGCTAACAGAAATCAAACCGCCACCGGACAAGTACCAGTAGTTAGGATCTAGGTAAATGATTTTACCGTTTTTAAAAGCATTTGTGTTCTTCACGAGATCGTTCTCAACCGCATCTTTCGCTGAGCCAGATTTGCTGCCATCACTCTTCACAGCCGCATCTCTATCTACTACGAACAGATAATCCGGATTCTTGTCGGCTACATATTCGTAAGATACGCTTTGACCGTGAGTGGATACTTCGATTTTTTCATCCGCTTGTGCAAATCCGAACACGTCATGGATAATACCGAAACGGGAACCAGAACCATACGCACTGATTTTTCCTTCATTGGCAAGAATAATAAGCGATTTTTTGCCGTCAGCTGTAGCTTTCTCATTCAGAGCTTTAATGGAGTTATTAATAGACGCAAGCTCAGTTTCTACTTCAGCTTCCTTGCCAAAAATTTGGCCCAATGTTTTCACATTCTTCGTGAAGGATTCCATGTAATTTGCATTATCTACAGCAACGTACAGTGTAGGAGCAATTTTGCTGAATTCTTCATAAGAATCTTGCTGTCTGCCGGAAATGATGATCAGATCTGGAGAAAGACTGTTGATTTTTTCGAAGTCAGGCTCTTTCAAACCACCGACATTCTCATATTTGGCATCGCTATATTTAGAGAGATAAGAGGGTACATTACTTTGAGGCAATCCTGTAACCTCTACGCCCAGTTTATCCAAAGTATCTAGTGTACCGAAGTCAAATACAACCACTTTCTGTGGGTTGCTCTTAATCGTAATTTCTCCAAGCTCATGTTTAATAGTAAGCTCTTTTGATTCTGTAGCCGGTGCAGTAGTAGCTTCATTATTGCCTGCCGCTGCTGTATTATTATTTGAAGTTGCTGCATTATTGGAGCCACAGGCCGCCAAGATTACGGCAAGAAACACTGTCATGATTAGTAAAGATACGTTCTTCTTCAATGTGTTCACCCCTAAAATTTATAGTCATGCTATTTGAATTATTCGCGTATACGTCAGGAAGCTGGCGCCTATCACTTCTAGCGTTACGTCATAATAATTTCCGAATATAAGCGGCATCATATTTAGAAATAGACACCAATTTTACGACCACCTATTGTTTCTATAGGGATATCCATGTCATATACATCCCTAAGTACTGCTGTATCAATAATTTCATCCACCGTACCCGATGAAGCTACCCGCCCATTCTTGAGCGCTACAATGTAGTCAGAGTAACAAGAAGCGAAATTGATATCATGAATGACGAGCACAATCGTCTTGCCCTTCTCTTCTACCAATCGGCGTAACACCTTCATAATTTGTACAGAATGCTTCATATCCAGATTGTTAAGTGGCTCATCGAGCAAAATATACTCGGTATTCTGAGCCATAACCATAGCAATATAAGCTCTCTGACGTTGTCCACCGCTAAGCTGATCGATATATTTATCCTGCATTTCCTGTAGGTCCATGTAAGCAATCGCTTCGTCAACAAACGCTCGGTCTTCCGCTGTGAGCTTCCCTTGTGAATAAGGGAACCTTCCGAAAGAAACAAGTTCCTTCACGGTAAGACGTACGCTGATATGATTGGACTGCTTTAGCACCGATATTTTACGAGCAAGTTCATTGCTTTTACACTTGCCAATTTCCTTTCCTTCGATCAGTACTTCTCCCGCGTCTTTGGAGATAAGTCTACTGATCATGGAGAGCAACGTGCTTTTACCAGCTCCGTTAGGGCCGATAAACGAGGTAATGGCACCTTTTTTAATGGATAAAGACACATCGTCAACGACGGTTACTCCGCCATAACGCTTGGTTACATGCTTAACTTCTACCACGACTTATTCTCCTTTAACAGCAGATAGACAAAGTAGACGCCACCTGCAAAATTAATGATTACACTAACCGTAGTAGTGAATCCAAACACACGTTCAACTAGAAACTGTCCCCCGACAAGCGCAATAATACTTAGCAAAATCGTGCCGGGAATCAGATAGGAATGCTTATACGTACGGAACAGCTGATGTCCCACATTGGCTACTAATAAACCCAAGAAAGTGATCGGTCCTACTAAAGCCGTTGATATCGAAACGTAGATAGATACAATAACTAGCAGCCTTTTGACTACATAGTCATAATTGATCCCTAAGTTGATCGCTTCATCTTTCCCTAGAGAAATAACATCTAAATACTTTACAAATCGCATGAAATACAACGTAGTAAGCGCTAGAACAACTGTAGACAATATCAATAGATCACTGCTGACATTGTTAAAGCTGGCGAACATTTTCCCTTGTAAAATCAAGAATTCATTCGGATCAATCAGCACTTCCATAAAAGAAGACGCGCTCTGGAACATCGTCCCCATAATAAGTCCTACGAGCAGCAGGAAGTATATGTTTTGACCCTCTCTGCGGAACATTAGCTTATACAGCACACCTGAGAACAGAACCATGATGCAAGCTGAGAACAAGAAATTCACATTTTTATTCATAAACGTCATATTTGATGAGCCTAGGGCATATACACCGAACGTCTGGATCAACATGTACAAAGAGTCTAGTCCTAGAATACTAGGTGTCAAAATACGATTGTTCGTAATGCTCTGAAAAACTACGGTAGAAATAGCTATCACCGCTCCGGTGATTAGAATCGCAGCAAGCTTTTTCCCCCGACTGGGTAGAACATAATCCCAATTGCCCATAACATGGTAGGTCATAAACAAGACGATGAGAGCAACAGCGCTTAAGGATAATATAGTTAGTTTCGTCTTCATCACTAATTCGCCTTTCTTCTCATCAGCAAGTAGATAAACAGACCACTTCCGATGACGCCTACCGTGAGACTGATTGATATTTCGTATGGATATATAATGAGCCTGCCCAGAATATCACAGAACAGGAGGAACACCGCACCGAGAATGGCAGTATGCGCCAGATTTTTTTTCAAGTTATCGCCTATGTATAGTGTTACTATGTTAGGTACAACAAGACCCAGGAAAGGAATTGTACCTACGGTTAAAATAACTACTGAAGAGATTAACGCTACAATCACCAATCCTACGTTCACAACCGCTTTGTAGTTCATACCGAGATTAACGGAGAAATCCTCCCCCATACCGGCAACGGTGAACTTATTGGCGAAAACATACGCAAGAATGACAAGTGGAATACTGATATAGATTAATTCGTATTGACCCTTAATAATCGTTGAGAAATCGCCAAGCATCCAAGACGAGATATTCTGAACCAGATCATTTTTGTAAGCAAAAAATGTAGTAATCGAACCTACAATGTTCCCGAACATGAGTCCGACCAGCGGGATGAAAATACTATCCTTGAATTTGATTCGATCCAAGATTCTCATAAATATAAATGTTCCCAGTAGAGCAAAAACAAAAGCAACGAGCAGCTTCTGCATAGGCGTCGCCCCTGTGAACAGCATCAGGGACACGAGAATACCGAATTTCGCGGAATCCATCGTGCCCGCCGTAGTGGGAGAAACGAATTTATTTCGAGATAATTGCTGCATAATTAATCCGGCAATACTCATGCTTACACCAGCTATAATCAGTGCAGCTAAGCGTGGAATCCGGCTGACCAGCAGAGTCTGTATCTGAGATTCCGTAAGCGAAAAAAGATCCAAAGGTGAAATGTCTTTTACGCCTATAAACAAAGATATAAATGAGAAGACTATTAGAAGTAGGGACAAATATTTTAGTTTCATGAGTTGTTCCTTATCTGTTTAATAGTTAAATCGTTGAAATAGATGATTATCGGTACTGATAATGATTTTCATTTGCACTATTTACGATTATACCTAAGCCCACTTGGAGGGTCAACCCTTTCGTATAGTAAAATTTAAAACAATTAAATTTATAAATAACTTTTAAAAAAAGAGACACCACGTGGGCATCTCTTAATCTCATGATCTATTTTCGCTAGCTATAGTAGTTATTTATACTTACTCCAATCCTGATTACTGTTCTCCAGCAGATGTGCAAAATCATTCTCAAGCCGCTTTTGTTCAGCTTTTCGCTGATCCTCTACCGCCTTACGAGCAGCTTCCTTGCGGTCATTCTCTTCCGCTTTCAGCGCATCAGACTGTGCCTTCAGCTTTCCTAGAACATCACTGCTCAGCAGGTCTTTTAGCGTAGCTGGTCCATCGGTCGCAGCAGGACGCGGAGTAGTTGGCATTTTCTTTTTTTTAGCCACGGTCAATCATCCCTTCTAGTAATGAATTAATTTGGAATTTGTTTAAATTATTGGTCTTTTCGTTTATAATGTTCACTAAGAGGTGAGCCATATGAAGTCCACAGATTTATGTCCCCAACTACAAAAAAGTATGGATATTATCGGCAGGCGTTGGACAGGTTTGATCATCTACCAGCTCCTCCAAGGACCACAACGTTTCAATGTGATTGAAGCAGCTTTGCCCATTAGCGGAAGGTTACTCTCCGAACGGCTTAAAGAGCTGGAACTGGAAGGAATCGTTCTTCGAGAAGTATTCCCTGAGACACCTGTGCGAATCCAATATTCCTTAACAGATAAAGGACTTGCCTTAGAAACAGTCATCCGGGATTTGCAGCGTTGGTCAAAAATATGGATTGATTGTGACACAAATAACGTAAGCTCAACACTTAAAATGTAAGCGTTTCAATTATGAATATTAGATTTTAAGTCCTACGATCATTAAATCACGTTCTATACCATCCAGTTCAGCCACACCAGGCAGCAATCCCCACTCTTCAAAACCAAATTTCTTCAGTAAGCCGAGGCTTGGATCATTATGTCCAAACACAAAGCCAACTAAGTTCTTAATGCCAAGACTAGGGGCTTTCTCAATAGCCTCTGTAAGAAGAATTCTACCGGCTCCACCACCACGGAACTTTTCACTTACGTATACACTAATTTCTGCTGTTGCATTATACGCTGGACGACCGTAGAAGGATTGAAAGCTGAACCATGCCGCAATTTCATCCCCCTGCTTAAGTACCCACAAAGGGCGATGATGGCTGTTATGTTCAAGGAACCATTTTTCTCTGTCTGCAACAGTAATTGGTTCCAGATCCGCAGTGACCATCCGTCCAGCAATCGTTGAGTTGTAAATCTCCACAATAGCTGCTAAGTCTGCAGGTGTTGCATCTTCAATCGTGCTATTCTCCCATTTCATCCCTTGATTCCTCCAAATGTGTTAATTATTTAGGGCGACCTGCTCCTGGCTCCATTGCCACAGCCGCTGCGCCTCTTGTCTATTCTGCGCTCTGGGAGACAGCTGCTTAATCTTTCGTCGATAATAATATTGTCCTGTTACTTCACGAAGCTCAGGTGCCGTTGCCAAATAAATCGCTGTATCGGCTCCTTGCTCGGGTGTTAAGAAGAAGTAAGACAGCAGCTTAAGGATCGACTTGCCGAAGCCCATCTCTCGGTTCACACCGATATTCGTGCCTACTGCTCCTGGATGTACGCAATTCACAGTCACCTTTGTACCATGAAGACGCAAAGCCAGCTCCCTTGTGAACAAAATATTAGCTAGCTTGGATCGAGCGTAGGCTTTGGCGGGATTGAAACGGCGTGCGAGGGTTGGATCTTCATAGTGAAGTGCACCTATTTTGTAAGCACCGGAAGCAACGACCACGATACGGCCTTGCTCTGCTGCCTTTAAAGGCTCAAGTAACAGATTCGTAAGCAGAAAATGCCCCAGATGGTTTACACCAAGATCCATCTCAAAGCCATCCTTCGTAAGCTGACGCTTAATCGTAACTACCCCAGCGTTATTGATGAGTATATCTAGAATCGGATATTTCCGGGTGAATTCCTCCGCAAAACTACGAATGCTCTCCAGCGAGGCCAGATCACACAACATCAGCTCGATATCCTCAGAGTGGCTCTTTTGTTTGGCGGCAGCAAGCGCTTCTTCTCCCCGCTGGCGATTGCGGCATACCATTATTACTTTGGCTCCCTTGCGAGCCAGTTCAACTGTCGTCGCTAGCCCCATTCCGGAATTTGCTCCAGTTACAAGTGCAACTTTACCTTTCATCCCAAGAATCACTCCTTTCTCAACAACCGTACCCCAATAAGCTTCCACCTAACCTTACGAGAAGTATATTTAAAGTTTATGTTACACCAACTAGTAGTCTCAAGAAAAGCTACATCTCACGATTAATGGTATAGATGAAAAAATATGCGTTATTGCTTAAGGTTAAGTTCTAGCATAGGGATGTCATGATTAGCCAACGATAGGTGTAGTTCGTCATGTGCGTCTAGTCTATTTTTGATCTATAATAAGAATATTGCGGTTCTAATCTTGAAGTTGAAAGGGGAATACCAACTATGAATAACGCTCTGACAAGCCTAGAGCAGCAAATGGCGAGTGAAGGACTTGATGCCCTCCTCGTAACAGATCCCAAACATGTCTACTACTTAACCGGATTCGCCAGCGATCCGCATGAACGCTTCCTGGGTCTACTGTTGATACGTGGAGAGGAGCCTATGCTGATTCTACCCGCACTAGATGCGGAAGCAGCTCAATCCGCTTCTTCAGTCACCAAACTCCTAACCCACAGTGACACTGATAACCCCTATAACCTGCTTAAGGATTGTTTCGGCAGCAGTAAGATAGGTACTCTTGGCATAGAGAAGGAACATTTCTCAGTAGCCCGTTTTGAACATTTAACCGCTGCCGTTCCAGCGGAACGATTTAGTGATATTGGTCCATTGCTGCGCAGCATGCGTTCCAAAAAAACTCCAGATGAAGTTAAGCGCATGAAGCATGCCGCTGAGCTAGTTGAGGAAGCTTTGCGCCGCGTGCTTACCCATGTAAAAACAGGCGTTACAGAAAACGATCTAGTAGCTGAGCTAGAGTATCTAATGAAAAAGGTTGGCGCTTCCGGCCCTTCCTTCGACACCATGGTGCTTTCTGGTCCGAAAACTGCCCTGCCTCACGGTGTCCCAGGTAACCGGGTCATTCAGCCAGGTGACTTCCTGATGTTTGATATCGGGGTATATGCTGATGGCTATGCTTCCGATATTACACGTACCTTTGCTATTGAGTCCGTGGATGACAAGCTTGTCACGATCTACAACACCGTGCTGGCTGCTAACGAAGCTGGGATCGCTGCTTCCAATCCTGGAGCTCCTTTCGGTTCTGTCGACAAAGCTGCACGTGACGTGATTGAAGAAGCCGGATTCGGAGAATATTTCTTGCACCGTGTCGGACACGGACTGGGTATGGATGTACATGAATATCCATCACTCCATGGACAGAACGATGACATTATCGAGATCGGCAACGTGTTCACCGTTGAGCCAGGGATTTATGTACCGGGACTAGCGGGTGTGCGTATCGAAGATGATCTGATTATTACAGCTGAAGGTGCGGAGACCTTAACAAGCTTCCCTAAGGAACTGACTATTCTTCATTTGTAGAAAAGAAAATATAGACGTAGTTCATTTGAGCCCAATATTGATACCAAGAGTATCCGAAAAATATTAGAATCAAAGATAGCCCATCCTTAATAAGTTGGAAAAGAATCACTTTCAACTTACTGTGATGGGCTTTCTCTTTTTCCCGCACCATACTCGACTTATTCAGACCCTTTCAAAACCATAATCCCTTTCAACATTTCATCTGCTATTTCCGCATATTGGTTATCTCCATCAGTTGACTTTGCCTGTCCGCATCATTCTACTATTCAAATTTTAACTGGAGCGAATCACAAATTGGCATATAGCCTATCTTTTGGTAGATGCTATTAGATGTGGGATTTGCTAAGTCCGTATATAAGACACACTTAGTAAATCCTTTATCCAATGCAAGTTGGCTTATTTGCGCCACAATCGAAGTAGCATAACCCTTACTGCGCTCATATGGAGGCGTATATACAAATGCCACGCCAATAGCCGTCTGCATTACCCTTGTATATCCTGCCATAGAAACGGGTATCCCGTTGTCCTCTAAAATATAGATTTTTTTCGATGCTATCCGGTAGAGGTAAGGGTCTGCATCTTGCGGGATAGACATTTCTGTTTTGCCATAACTCTCCGCTGCATAAAATGCTTCAGCCCAGTATGGGAAAAAGTGAATATCCTTTTCATCCAGCAATCGAACGATACCAACCTTTTGAATATCTGGATTTACTGCCGTAAGTTCATATATACGTTGGCTCATGGTTGTTTTAAAAGTTAATCCCTTGCGCAAGGTATATTCTTTGGCAAAATACTCTGCCAAGTTTTTTTCGGTTGTCACACCTGGAATTTCACGATCTTTCAACCCATCTATCAGACAGTTTATAGCTTCTGAGTTAATTTTGTTGTCCGTTGCATAAAGCGTAATATTGTGTGGCGGTGTCATTATGGCGGTAAGTTGTATGCCCTTAGCATCCGAAATAGTTGCCATAAGCCAATTTACAGGGTCACGCCAGTCTGTTTTGTCTTTTCCTTCATGCCCAATTATGATATTGCCAAGAGGAATCAAATTTTGTGCTTCATGACGCATCAGCACATCATAGGTATCGATGTAAAACTCATGCACATCCGTATACAACTTGAATTGCATTATAATATCCCCTTTCACCTGCTCAACGTTTTTCCGGATTTTTCGAAACTAATCGTTCTTTCTTACGGTTTGCTGATTTATCAAAAGTACTCCTGCTCTTTAACCCTGCCTGTTGAACTGCACCACTCCTTACCCAAAGCTTCAGCATGATCAATTTTAACTTGCCGTAATGTCAAACGTTCTGTAACCATCAATTTACTCATTCGATAACCCTCCAATTTAATAATTAATTTATGAAAACGCAAAAAAACCCCATCCCATTTGGGACGGAGTTGCTCCGCGTTACCACCCTGATTGACGTTAGTAATAAACGCCCACTTAGCCATCGTCCAACAACGATGCTTCTTTGTAACGGTAGAATCCCGGGCCCATCTACTATAATTCGGGGGCCAGCTCTGAGGTGATTTTCCGATTCGGATACCCGCTGCCTCGCACCAACCGGCAGTTCCCTGAACGGCATTTCCGTATCTACTTGTCCTCTTCATCGTATTTGGTAATTATTAATTAAGCTCAATATAAGATATTTGCAAAATTCTGTCAACAACTCAAACAACAACTGCTAAAGGAACTGCTATTCCGCAGAAATCTCTTCGTACTATTCTAACCCCAATTTGACGCCGAAATTAGGCATCAACCTTGCCTAGGGCGAATATCTTAACTGGGAAGTAAATTTATATAATGAGGTGATACTCTTGGGATACTTCGTTACTGTGGAACCGGGCGTAAAAGTATTTATAGAGGACATCAATCCGAAGGGAAATAAAACGATACTTTTTATTCACGGATGGCCGCTAAACCATAAACAGTTTGAATATCAGTTCAATTTCCTTCCTAGGCTCGGATATCGTTGTATCGGAATGGACTGGAGAGGATACGGCAATTCGGATAAACCATTCGAAGGTTACGGTTTCGATAGATTAGCAGATGATCTTCGTATGGTCATCGAGGCGTTACAGCTAAAAAACATAACACTGGCAGGACACTCTACCGGAGGCGCGATCTCGATTCGTTATATGGCTCGTTATAAAGGGTACGGGGTATCTAAACTCGTCCTGATCGACGCTGCGTCTCCATCAAGCGTTCCAAAAGAATTCACGAATAAAATCATCGAAGATACAAACAATGACCGTCCAAAAATGCTGCAAAACCAAACGGAGCTTTTTTTCTTTCAGTACATTTCTGAACCGAAATCCGAATGGTTCTTTCTAATGGGTTTACAAGCTGCGAATTGGTCGACTTCCGCCATTATGGTCACGCTAAGAGACGAGAATGTTTACAACGATCTTGGACAGATCGATGTGCCCACATTAATTATTCACGGAATTCATGATAAAGTCGTTCCGTTTACCCAAGCTCAGGAAACAAATAAGCTGATTAAAAATTCGCAATTAGTTCCATTCCAATACAGCAGCCATTGCCCTTTTTTGGAGGAGCGTGATAGATTCAACCAACTATTATCTTCTTTTGCATAACGCCTCGCCAATCTAATACCTTAACCTTCAGTTTATTATTTCATCTTCTAGATACAACTGCTCTGCTGGCTCCTCACGCCTGCATTCCCCACATCCCACGAATCAATTCTGCCTCTTTAGCCATCCTGCCGACTAACTCTGAGACTGTAGGGATATCATGGATCATTCCTGTCACTTGGCCTGCCCAGCCGAGGCCCTCTTCTTTGATGTCATCATAAACCCAGCGCTTGTTGGCTGCGCCGCTGATGTATTCTTTTAAGGCCTCATAGGTCGGTGTCATACGCTCGACTTCAAGAATAATGTCGCTGTATTCATTGCGTAATACTCGCGCGGGTGCTCCGATAGATCGTTTGATTACGACTGTATCTGACTCAGAGCTTTCTACTAAGGCTTTTTTATAAGAAGCAGCCGCATGAACACATTCAACCGTAGCAATGAAACGCGTGCCCATTTCGATTCCCTCAGCCCCCAGTGCATGGGCAGCCATCCATCCGCGGCCATCCCCGATCCCGCCTGAAGCAATCACAGGAATTTCAACCGCATCCACTACTTGGGGCACGAGCACCATAGTCCCAACATCATCACGTCCCAAGTGTCCTCCTCCCTCTTGCCCAACAACAATAACCGCAGAAGCGCCTAATTGTTCAGCTTTTTGGGCTTGTCTACGTGAGGAGACGAGCACCAGCGTTTTAATATTCGTAGACCGAAACATTTCCAGCATGGGGGCTGGGTTTCCTCCGGTGATGCTCACGACGGGAACCTTCTCGTCGATGGCGATCTGCACCCGATCTTCATAACCAATACCATGCATACCGATGGCAAAATTAACACCAAATGGCTTGTCCGTCAAAGTACGTACCCGTTCTATTTCTGAACGTAAAGCCTCTGCACTCGGAAGACTCATCGCTGTGACTTGACCCAATCCACCAGCATTCGAAACTGCAGCCGCGAGGTCTGCATAACCTAAATAAGCAAGTCCACCTTGAATAATAGGGTACTCTATGTGCAATAACTCCGTAATACGGGTGTTCCATTTCATCTTCATCTACACCTTTCCTATCTTTAACCCAAGCAGAATCACAGCGAACAACAAGGCAACTCCCCCAGCTAGATAATCCATTTGTTGCAATTGTAATACCCTATAAGAAGTTCTCCCTTTACCATTTCCATAAGCACGCGCATCAATCGCATAACTCAGCTGTTCAGCACGTTGAATCGTCGTGAAGAGCAAAGGAATAATGATCGGGATATAAGCAAATATCCGTCTAGGCAGCGATAATGCTGTAAGATCATAACCTCTTGCCTTTTGTGCGAGAAGAATTCGATCCAGCTCCTCCTTGATGGTAGGAATAAACCGAATCGCAATCACTATCATTAAAGAGAGTTGTTCTACGGGTACCCCCGATTTGGACAGAGGAGCTAACAGCTTTTCAAGACCATACGCTAAGTCTAGCGGTTTAGTAGTTAATGTTAATATTGAGGCTAATAAGATGAGCAATATTATACGCCATACAAAACGTAATCCCGTTCGCAGTCCTTCTTCAGTCACCTCAATAAATGACCATGACCAGAGGATCGTTCCTTTGGTGAACACAGCATTATACACAAAGGTAAACAACAAAATAAATAATAGCGGGCGCAGCCCTCGCCAGAAGAAATGAAAAGGAACCTTTGAAAACAGTAAAATTCCGAACACAAAAAAGGTTGCAATAGCATAGCTAAGACCTGTTCCAAGCGTTAGAAAGCTCAGCATGAGAATCACGATACCAACAAGCTTTGTACGAGAATCTAAACGATGGAAAATCGAATGCGTCTCCACATATTGACCCACTAATACGGAATCAGTCATGCTCATGCCCCCTCGAATGCCAAATCGGCAGAACAGCATCGAAGATATCCTGCTCTTTACAGCTACAAACCTCTATTTTTTGACCAGATAGTTCCTCTACTAGCTTCAATAGCTGTACGGGTTCAGGCATGGACAGCCCCAGTTCCACCAATAATGCTTCCTTTTCCAGAAATAATGTTCTGGGGTTATAATGCCCTTTTAGCTGACCTTTGTGAAAAACCATCACCTCATCCGAGTACTCGGCAACATCATTCATCTGGTGCGAAACGAAGAGAAGGGTGCGCTGGTCTTGTTGTTGCCATGATTTCAGCAGCTTCAACAAAGATACTTGGCTGGCTGGATCGAGCCCCGCTGTTGGTTCATCCAAAATTAGCAGCTTCGGATTCGTCATCAGCACAGAGGCAATAGCCACACGGCGCTTTTCTCCACCGCTTAATTGGAATGGATTTAAAGGGAGAATCTCCTCTGACAGACCTACTTCCGGCAAAATCCTTTCAATCGCCTCTGTAATTTGCTGACTTGAAGCCCCCTGCAGATTTAGAGCAAAAGAAAGCTCCTTATACACCGTGGTTTCGAATAGCTGATGCTCCGGATATTGAAAGACGAAGCCCAGCTCAGGGACGACCTTTAATTGTCCTTTGGCATCTCTGGGAGCAGGCTGCTGATCAATTGAGTAGTCGCCTTTTACGGTGGGAATCAAGCCCTTCAGCACTTTGACAAAGGTAGACTTTCCTGCGCCCGTTGGACCGATAATCGAAATCCATTTGCCCGCTGTAAGGGTACAGTTTACATCGTGCAAAGCCACATGATCGGCATAGTTCACACTTAAATGATTTAATTGGTAGACCATTGTGATCGAACTCTCCCCTTCCAATCTGCTGTTGGCGGCGCTGCTGAATGGAGTAATGCTTGTACACGCACTGCAAAGGGCAGTTGTAATTGATAGTCCACAACAGGCATCGTTTCAAAAAAAGCCAGTGGATCGCCGTCAAACTCAAGCCGCCCTTGATGCAGGAGTAATAATCGTTCTGCTGAAAGCACTTCCTCCATATGGTGAGTGATCTGAATAATGGTCAGACCTTGTCGATGCAGCTCTTGCATGATGGAAAGCACCTGCTGTCTTCCATGAGGATCAAGCATAGAGGTGGCCTCGTCAAAAATAATGACTTGCGGGCGCATCGCCAGTATAGCGGCAATAGCAACACGCTGCTTTTGACCTCCAGAAAGCTGATGTGGCATAGCATCCAGATAATCCTCCATATGAACAGCCTGCAAGGCATCCTCCAATCGGCTGCGCATTTCCTCCCTTGGCACACGAATATTTTCCAAACCAAAAAGCACCTCATCCATAACGGTTGTGGTGATAAATTGATCCTCTGGATTCTGAAAAACAAAGCCGATTTGCTGATGAATTTCTGTAAGATCAGCTGGATTTGAGGTGTCTAGACCCTTAAATAGTATCGACCCTTTTCGCGGCAGCAGCAAACCGTCCATTAGCTTGGCAATGGTTGATTTGCCAGAGCCATTAGCGCCAACAATCGCCACAAATTCCCCCGCTTCTATTGTAAAGCTGATATTCTCTAAGACGGGCTGACCCTTTTTATAATAAAAATGAACTTGATCGAAGGTAAGCAATTATTCACTCCCCTTTTGACGGTGCCAAGCAGCGAAAAATGCCTCAATGCTGTTTTCGGAAAAGGCAGGCGCAGGCTTCTCCCATTTCGTCACCTTTGATCCATTCACAGCAAAGATTTCACCGGTTAAATCCGCGTCGGTCTCGCTTAATACTGCATTTACGAAGGTAGCAATATCCTCTGGAGCGCCTATTCGCCAAAACTCCGGGAACGGCTCATTACGGCTGGCATGTTTCTCTTTCAAATGATCAATGACAGGTCTGGTCATATCTGTTAAAGCGGCTGGTGAAATCGCATTTACCCTAATCTCGTCACGTTTCAACTCCGCTGCAAGTGTCCACATCATTCCGAGTATTCCAGCCTTGGCTGCACTATAATTCACCTGACCCACGGAGCCTGTTAACCCAGCGGTGGAGGTCATCAACAGAATATCACCGCCTGTCTGACGCATATGCGGTAGTACGCGTTGAATGCTGTAATAGGTGCCATTTAAATGCACATCCAGCACGGCCTTCCATTCTTCATCTGTCATCCGTAGACACTTCTGATCCTGCAAATTGCCAGCGTTCGCTATCAACACCTCAATATGGCCGTATTTAGCAATAACCTCTTCAACCATTACAGAGACCGCAACTGGATCTGCTACATTCGCAGAGTATCCCGATGCTTCACCGCCTGCCTGACGAATCTCGCGCACAACCTCATCGATTAAGACTTGTTTTGTGCCATTTACAGCCACTTTATAACCGGACTTGCCAAGCTGCACGGCGATACTGCGCCCGATCCCTCTTGTCGCTCCAGTAATTAAGGCTACTTTGTTCATGATTACACCTCTTTCACTGAAAAAGCTCCTGAAGCAATAACATCGCCAGCTTCTGTTGTAAGGATCACTTTCACAGCGCAGTCATCCTCCACAAAATCAAAAATCACGACATTATCTACTTCTACAGGTTGATGAAATTTCAGCTCATACTGAGTGATCCACTGTGCCCGATGCTCAGCGAGATATAAGGATTGAGCTAATCCCATAAGATACATTCCATGTGCAATGGGCCGCTTAAATCCAACCTCAGCTGCAGCATCTTCATCTAGATGAATAGCGGCCAGATCTTGGGAAGCTGCTGCATATTGCCGGATGGCTTCAGCCGTTATGGATTTTTTCATCATGATTATCACCTACCCGAATTAACACCGTTTCTGCAGTAACTATAAGCTCACCTTCACATTTACAAACCAGTGTATGGTTGTAAAAGGTCAGCTTGCCCTGCCGGCCTTCCTTTTGCATTTTGCTCGTTAAAGCTAATTCACAATCTAACGTCATTCCCGCTGTAATCGGAACTTGATATGAAAATTTCTGAGTGCCGTGAAGCAAAGGCTCTCCCTTATTAAGCCAAGGAATATCGAAGGCCTCCCAAAAAATAATAGGCATCGTAGAAGGAGCAATCAGATGACCGTTAGTTGTCTGCACGGGCGCCTCAATACTCTGTGCATAGTCCGAAATCCACTCAGCTGACACATGAATCTGATGATAAATGCTGTTCATTCTACCGCCTCCACAAGCGTTGCCAGCCCCATCCCACCGCCGATGCCCAAAGTGGCAAGTCCCCTTTTATAAGGAGTACGCTGCATTTCAGCAAATAACCTCGTCATTAAAATGGCTCCGGACGCCCCGTATGGATGACCGATAGCTAATGCGCCTCCTCCATGATTGACCTTTTCCTGTGGAATCTGAAGCTCGTTCAGTGAGGCTAGAACTTGCGAAGCAAAGGCTTCATTAAACTCTATAATATCTAAATCAGTTATGGTCAGCTGTTGACGATGTAACACCTTGTGTACAGCTGGAACTGGCCCCATACCTAAGTAGTTCGGATCTACACCTGCCGCTTGCGCATCCACGACACGCAGGATAGGCTTAAGCTTGAGTTGCCGACATTTCTCAAGGGACATCATTAATAGAAGCGCCGCACCATCATTAATAGGACAAGCATTTCCAGCAGTGACAGTACCCTTTTCTTCAAAAATTGGCGGTAGCTTTCGCAGCTTATCCAAGCTCGTATTGACCCTAGGACATTCGTCGGTATGCACCCACTCTCCCTCAACCAGAAGAGGTACAATCTCCTGCTGAAACCGGCCACTTTGCTGAGCATGAACGGCCTTCTGATGGCTTTTTAAGGCATATTGATCCTGCTCTTCTCGCGAAATCCCGTACTTCCGCGCTACATTTTCCGCAGCAATCCCCATATCCGGATCACCGTAAGCGCTAGGCGTAAAATGAGCACGGGTATATAGCTGTGGAATACCCATCAAGGTCTGTGGCTTAGCCATCTTCCAGGGAGCACGGCTCGTGCTTTCAACGCCGCCTGCGAAATAAATCTCACCAGCACCGCTTTGAATAAGCCTAGCTGCAATATTAATCGCCTCTAGCCCAGAACCGCACTGCCGATCCACAGTGACACCCGGAACCGAAACAGGCAATCCCGCTTCGAGCGCTGCTACACGGGCAATATTCCCACCCGGACCGACCACATTTCCAATAATGACATCATCGATCATATCTACAGGCAGGTTTGTCTCTGCCACAATATGCTGAATAAGCGGCGCCAGTAATGCTTCCGGCTCCAATGTACTTAATAAGCCGCCCATCCTACCAATCGGTGTGCGTTTTGCCATGACAATCACTGCTTCGATCATACCATCGCTCTTTTCACATAGTCTTTCATCGCTTGCCGGGCAATTTTTCCGCTGCTAGTATAGATAAACTCCTCTACTGTCAGCAGCTGCTTCGGCGCTTTGTAGCTTGCTAAATACTGGCGACAATAATTCTTTATTTCGTCTATAGATAAGTGTTTTTCGCCGTTCCATTTCACGAGGACTGCCAACTGTTCTCCCCAGTATTCATCAGGGACGCCAAGCACCATTACTTCTTGAATTTCCGGAAGATGCTCCAGCACTCGCTCTATTTCCTCTGGATAAATGTTCAACCCACCGGATATGATTCTATTCTTCAAGCGACCTGCCAGATATAAATAACCAGCTTCATCCTGATAAACATAATCTTCTAAAATAAGCCATCCGTCTCGAAAAGCTGCTTCTGTCTCGTTCGGCAATTGATGGTAGCCTAGAAATATCATATCACTACGCACATATAACTGCCCAATCTCTCCCGTAGGGACTTCACGGAACTCTTCATCACGAATGGAAATTTGCACTCCGGGATAGGGCTTGCCTACAGAGTTCGGATTATGCTCCTCCAGAACATCCAAATAACTAATATAGCTCGCTTCTGAGGAACCATAGGATTCATAGAGACGCGCTCCACCGAACACTTCCATGCCCTTTTTTTTGGACAGCCAAGGCCACTTTGCACCTGAGCTAATAATCGCATCAATCTGCGTCTGCCCAGGAACAGCCTGCTGCATCATGGATTCGAGCATTGTCGGTACAACGAACAGCACCACACCCGGAATCTGCTTGCACAGTTCTAACACATGCGTGGCGCTAAATTTTTGGGTAATATGAAAGTTTGCTCCGCCATATAGACTCTGCATGACAGCGAATAAGGACAGCGAATGTACAAAAGGACCTGGCGCTAAAACATTTTTTATACAATCCAATTTAAAGGCATCATTTGATACCTCAAAGCTTTTTAACCATGATAAATGGGTACGCATATATCCTTTTGGCAATCCGGTTGTACCTGAAGTAAAGCCGATAAATAATAACTCGTTCGTCTCATCCAACTCAGCCTCTGGTTTCAGCGCATCCAGCCACTGATCATAGGAACCTGTTCGTTCATTTGAAAAAGTCAGCCTTGGGATGGCTTCGTTCATAAATACCAGATGCTTTGCAGCTTCCGGCTCAGCAAAAATCATCGACGGCTGGCACTGCTCTATAATCATCTTCAGCTCATTTGCGCTCCACTTGGGATCTAAAGGAATCGGAACACAACCCGCATAAATAGCCCCTAAGAAAACTTCAATAAATTCAATACGATTCGTAGATAAAATAGCGATTTTGTCTTGCTTCAAGCCCTTTTGCTGTAGACCATTCGCGATTCTCTGCATCACTTGTACTAATGTTGCATAGGTATGCGTCGCTTGGGCCTGTGTTAAGGCAATGCTGTCGGGCTGCTGTACTGCATGGCGTAGTATAGGCACTACTAGATTCATCCTTCATCACACCTGTTCGTAATTTCTATGACTACCGAATATGTACACTCTCTTCGATCGGACTGATAGCACTTAATTGAAGAGCAATAACGGCAGCTTTAACCTCCGAATTACAAGGGATACTATTAGAATTGCTACGATAGCTTATTTTAGCTTTATATTAATTTTATGTACACATTTTTCATGTAACAATTAAGCCTTCTAATGACTGGAAAAAATCAAACAGCACGCATCGATTATAATCGGTACGCGCTGGCTGTAGTGTTGTTTATTCCTTCTTTTGAACAGATGAAGGTATTCCATCTTCAGCAAAAGTAAAAGTTCGGGCGATATATAAGATAGGTGTGCTTACTGCGGTTAGTAAGAATTTTGCTAGGTACGTTGTAAGCAAAATTTCAAGCCACACACTCCAGTTATACAACCCAGCAAATGCAATGGTGCAGAAGATTAGTGTATCCACAAAAGAGCTGACCATCGTGCTGCCGTTGGAACGAATCCACAGCTGCCTTGAGGTGCTGTAATATTTGCGAATCCAGGCATATAACCGAACATCTAGGAACTGACTAATGAAGTAAGCAGTAAGACTACCCAGAGCTAGTCGAGGCATCAGCCCAAAGATCGTCTCTAAAGAAGACTGAGCGATATCGGTCTCTTGCGGCTTAAATACTAGGACCATCTGCATAATGACTGTCGTCATAAGCAAAGTGAAGAAACCAAACCAAACTGCTTTGCGCGCTTCCGCTCTTCCATACTTCTCATTAAGCAAATCGCTGGTCATATACAAAGTGACATACATCGTATTTCCGAGTGTCATCACAATATCAAATGGCATAGCAATCGTCTTAGCTACCTGAATGTTAGCAATTACAGTAGCGATACCTACCCAGGCATACATTCCATTTTTGCCGAACAGGCGGTAACAGAGTAGAAAAAAGGCAAAATTGACAATAACAAATAAAACTCCCCACAACAAATTGAACATATTACTTAAATTCCTCCTAGTTTTGTTTACGCGGGATGGTTACGAACCGCGGCTTACCTTATGTTTGGAACAAAACATTAATACTCTATCACACTGTCATCAAACAATCCATAAAAATAAACAATTTATGAATTGGGTATTTATACCCATTTTTATTAAATAAAAATAAAAGTGTCAGTAATAATTCATCTTTTTCAGAAAAATATGCTCTATAAACTAAAATTTTCACTATTCATCCAGAGGTTAATTCTATAGAATAGTATCAAACACTTCATTCCCGATCCATTTAGTTGATATATTACATAACTATGGAATATATTGCAGGTTGCCAGACACTAGCACTCGGTAGGGAGATAGGATGTATTCCAATAAGAAATGGAGCTTCGCTGTCCATAAAAAGGGGAGAACAATATGTTTCGTTTTAAGCAGTCGATCAGTCGCCGATTCACGCGTTTATTGTTTGTAGTTCTATTACTCACGTCTCTTTTGTTAAGTACCAGCTTCTACTTTATATCTACCAGTATTTTCAACAGCTATGTCATGCCACAAATCAATCAAATTCTAACTGCAGCTGCTCAGGACGTATATAAGAATATAAACACCATGCATGCTCAGCAAGCACTAAAGAAGAACGAACAAGCAGCCACCAATCTTGAATTCTATTTTCAGGATAAGAAGAAGCAGCATGGGGTTGAAACTATTTTTCTAGTCAACCTTAAAGGCAAGGAAGCCGAGGTTCTGACCGTAGATCATGATGGAAAATTAAAGCGGGATGAAATTGTTAAGGTATCTTCTGCAATGCAGCAAGCTCTTAAAGGAAAGAGCGGACTAAGCGATACATACAGAGACGCTCATGGTGTACATAAGTCAGCTTATATCGGAATTCCCGGAAGTACGATGGTTATCGGAATCAGCAGTGATGTAAGCTTTATTCAAGAAAAAACAAACAGCATTCTGTGGACCAGTGCCGGGATCACTCTGCTAACGCTAATCATAGGTTCAACCGGTGCCTGGTTTATGAGCATGCGGATAACTCGTCCCATCTCTAAGCTTGCAGCTTACAGCGCCCGTCTCGCAGAGGGAGATTTCACAGAGGAATTAACGGTTAATGGCACCGATGAGGTCGCTCAGCTATCCAGAAGCTTCCAAGCGATGACCCTACGCCTAAAAGAAATGATTGGACATGTACTCGTTACCTCAAATACAGTAGTCACCGATTCCAATTCCTTAAGAGAGCGTGTAGACGTCTTAAATGAAATGGCGGACCACTCTAGCTCTTCCGTAGTAGAAATCGGCAAAGGTAGTACGACCATCGCAAGCAGTGCTCTAGATAATTCAAAAGCTATGGAAGAAATCAATTTCGGCATTCAGCATATTGCTTCAGCAGCTACCGAAGTCACAGAGCAGATCAGTGAAGCTTCCGCTGAGGCGAGTGGCGGTAATGAGATTGCTCAAAGTGCTGTTCTGCAAATGCGCCAGGTTGAACGTGCTTCTTTGCAGTCACTGGAGCAATTACAAATTATGAACGAACGTTCAGTAATGATCGGAGAAGTCGTTCATAGTATCACTGAAATTACGAAGCAAATCCAAATGCTGTCACTCAATGCTTCGATCGAAGCAGCGCGTGCAGGTGAACATGGTCGCGGCTTTGCCGTTGTTGCCGGAGAAGTACGCAAGCTTTCCGAACAATCCCGTAATGCGAATGAGCAGATCCGTGATTTCCTACTCGGCCTTCAGGAAGATATGAATCGCTCCGTTACTGAGATGAACCAAGTGAATTCTGAGGTAGCCTCTGGGGTAGGCAAGGTGACAGAAGCGGGCGATGCCTTCAATCACCTCCTGATTCTGATCCAGAGCATCAATCAGAATATTCAATCCGTATCTGCGGCTACGCAGCAAATCTCAGCAAGTACGGAAGAAGTCAGTGCTTCCGTCGAGGAAACCGCACAAATTACTTCAAGATCCCAAGAAAGTGCGGATACATTATCCGAGAACTCAGAGCGCCAGCGTATAGAGCTTGAAGGACATGCAGTAACCGTCCAACATCTCTATGAGCAGGCTAAAAAGCTTCAGGAAGCTGTACAACAATTTAAGATCTAAAGCTCAGGCTCAAATAAAAACAGCCCGTTCACACGAAAGTATTGAACGGGCTGTTTTGTTTTAGCACTATATAGGCCTATGTATGATTTCCAGGGATATAGCTGGCTTGTGCGCTACTCTCGTTTAGCGTTGGCGCTTCGTGCTTCTAGCGGAATCAGATGCAGCTATTTCTAGAAAAACTGCCATTTTGGAGCTTTTTCGGACCTGAGAGACGCTATTGCGTATCAGACCAAATCAAGCCTATTTTGAGTAATTAGCGCCTCTGGAATCCGCTAACTAGTTCACGCTAGGGGAAGTCTAGCAACTCAGTCTGTAGAGCAGAGTAAACCTAAAAGTCTTCAACCCGCTAACTAGCCTTACCTAACGAGTCACCATTCACCGCAAAGGAGACCTTAATAGTACTAATGTCTCGGCGCCCAAAGAATGACCGATACGCCGATCACACAAATAACAGCACCAACCCAGTCATATACATCGGGTGTTTTCTTGTCTACTAGCCAGCCCCATAACACAGCGAGCACGATAAACACCCCGCCGTAAGCTGCATATACTCTTCCGAAGGATGGGAACTTCTGCAACGTAGGAATAATGCCATAGCTTATCAGAATCAAAGAACCTACCAAACCGTACCAGAGAGGTCTTGATTCTCTTAGCCATAACCATACTAAGTATCCGCCTCCAATCTCAGCAAGGCCGGCAATTACAAATAGCAGAATGGCAGCAACCATGTCATCCCTCTTTCCTATGGAACTCATAAAAATCTAAATGAATCGCAGAAGATGATGAAACCAGATTGAGCAAGCTGACTACTACAGCATCACCTGCTGGAGCCATTTACATAAAGTTGTGCTGGAGTAGCACTAATACTAGTAGCAGCACAACCTCTAGCAGCTCGTTCAGCGCACCGTACACATCGCCGGTGAGCCCGCCGAGCCGGCTGCTGATCCGCCGCGCAGCCACAGTGCCGCTGGCCCAGGCTGCAGCCGGCAGCAGTAACGCTGCCGCCAGATGCAGCGGCCACGCGCCTAAGCCCGCGCCGAGCGCCAGGGGCGCAGCGGCTGCGGCTAGCGAGAGCAGCGCGGCTATCGCCAGCGCGCGCCGCTCCTGCGAGGGAGCAAGGCCGGCGAAGCTCGCGGCCAGCCCCTCGTTCCCGCGGGCAATGGGATAATGCACCATTGCCCGCACCATGTACCAGCGGCTCCAGATCGCTGGCAGCAAGAGCAGTGGCAGCTCGTAATAGGCGTAGCCTTCGATTAATGCTGCCACTAAAGAGGCTTTTAACAGCAAGAGCAGCACACAGGCGAGCACACCCATCGCACCCACACGGCTGTCCTTCATAATCTCCAGTATTCGTTCCCTCGGTCGGTAGCTAAGCAGACCATCCGCGCTGTCCATCCAACCATCGAGATGCAGGCCGCCTGTAAGTCCTACCCATAAAATGAGGGTAATAACAGCGGCTGGCCAAGCCGGTAACATCCAGCCGGTTAAAGCTGCTCCAGCAGCTACGCACAGTCCTATAGCTGCACCCACCACGGGATAAAACAGCACACTTCGGCGCAGCAGCTCAGGAGAAAATCCGGGATCACTTTTTACAGGAAACCGGGACAAAAACTGAAAGGCAGCCGCGGCAGCATCCCTGCGTTCCCTCATAAACGATACTCCCTGCTCTTAAGCTCAATTGGAATGCCAGCAGTCACTAGAAAGACCTGCTCACATTGCCTAGCGAGTAACGCGTTCATGCGTCCTGCCAAATCACGGTACAATCGACCAAGCGCATACTCTGGAACAATACCGTCCCCTACTTCATTAGTGACCAAAATGAGGTTTCCTTGAAATGTGCGCACACTGTCTTCAAGTCTTATAATCTCGCTCTCAATCAGTTCTTGTCTATCCGTAAATCCTTCCATGGCAAGCAGTACATTCGATAACCACAACGTTAGACAATCTACAAGGACCGCCTTCTCACCAGATAATCGCTTAAGAAGATCTGGTAAATCATAGGGCTCCTCTAACGTCTCCCAAGCATACCCACTTTGCGAGCGCTGATGCTGATGCAGTGCAATCCGTTCCTTCATTTCATCATCAAACGCTTGTCCGGTTGCTACATAGAAGGCCTGATCTGTCAGTGACGACATCAGTTTTTCTGCGAAACCACTCTTCCCGCTACGTGCGCCACCCGTTACAAGAATACTCATTGTTTCCCAGCTCCAGAGATACCTGCACTTTCAAAGGTGGCCATCTCGCTCAAAATACGGCATATCGCCTCTATTAAATGAAGAGACAATACGCCTCCAGTTCCTTCACCCAAACGAAGGCCAAGGTTAAACAACGGTTCAAGCCCAAGCTGCTCCAGCATCAGCTTATGTCCCCGTTCACCTGATACATGGGAGCCTATCATATAGGCAATGGATTCTGGCGCAAGGGCCTTCGCGACAAGAGCTGCCGCACCCGAAATAAAACCGTCCAGAATCACAGGGATCCTAGCAGCGGCTGCTCCAAGAATCAGACCGGTCAAACCGGCGATTTCCAGTCCCCCTACTTTGGACAAAACATCCAGCGGATCTGCCGGATTCGGCTGATTCACCTTTAGAGCACGTTCCACAACTGCAATTTTATGTAGTAAACGTTCATCATCAATTCCCGTTCCTCTTCCGACGGCTACTTCAGGCGCTATTCCTTTTAGAGCACACAGAATAGCTGCACTAGCCGTTGTATTTCCTATGCCCATTTCACCCGTAATAAAAATCTCCGTCCCGTTATCAATCGCTTCTTGTGCGATTTTTATGCCTACAAGCACAGCACCCATCGCTTCCTCACGACTCATCGCAGGTCCCGCAGCCATATTATCCGTTCCCCGGCGTACCTTACGATCAATCAGATCCTCATGACTAAGATCGCCGTTAACACCGATATCTACGAACTTTACCTCTGCCCCGGCTTGGCGTGCCAGTACATTCACAGCCGCTCCTCCGCTAAGAAAATTATAGGCCATTTGCATTGTGACTTCCTGCGGAAAGGCGCTAACTCCCTCGCAGCATACACCGTGATCGGCAGCCATCACAACAACCGTCCGTTTGGTGAAGCTAGGCTGCTCCGTACCCGAAATTCCAGCGAGCTTAACAGCCAGCGTCTCCAATTGTCCCAAACTGCCCGGCGGTTTAGTTAGAATATTCAGGCGGTGCTCCGCCTTTAGGAAAGACTGTTCATCAGCTGGTGTGATTCGTTTAATTACTTCTTGAATCGTTGAAATCATATTTTAACCTCCAATTAAAGATATCCGTATCACCTATTCTATCTTATCTACACAGAAAAGCCCCCATCTATGATAGATGGGGACCGCTAGAATTACAACTTCACTTTCATAAATCCTTCGATTCTCTCCAAAGCTTCCGTCAATTTTTGTAGAGATGCTGCATAAGAGCAGCGAATATACCCCTCTCCACCGGCTCCAAACACATGCCCCGGAACCGCAGCAACACCAACCTCCTTGAGCAGCTGCAAAGCGAAATCCTCTGATCTCAATCCGGTATTAGCGATGGAAGGAAAGGCATAAAATGCACCCTCCGGCTCATGGCAAGGTAAACCAATGGATCGAAATCCACTAACCAGCAGCTTTCTTCGCTCATCGAAGCATCGTTTCATGTGTTCCTTATGTTCCATACCATTACGCAGTGATTCAATGGCAGCGATTTGACCTAGTACCGGTGCACACATTGCAGTGTACTGATGGATTTTAAGCATCGCAGCGATTAATTCCTGATCACCACAGGCATAACCTACTCGCCAGCCAGTCATCGCAAAAGCTTTGGAGAAGCCGCTAATGACAATGGTTCGTTCCATCATCCCTGGAAGAGAGGCAATGCTGACATGTTGACTGTCATAGGTAAGCTCGGCATAAATTTCATCTGAAATGACAAGTAGGTTATTTTCTTTTACAATCTGAGCAATCGGCAACCAGTCTTCGTAAGACATTACTGTTCCTGTAGGATTACTCGGAAAATTTACCATAAGAATCTTGGAACGCGGGGTAATTACCCTCCGCAACGCTTCAGCAGTAAGCTTAAAGCCCTGCTCGGCCGAAGATTCAACCTCTACCGTAACCCCCCCATTCAAATGGGTAATCGGCGAATACGCGATGTAGCTTGGAGAAGGAACGATAATCTCATCCCCGGGTGTGATAAAGGCCCGCAGAGCCAAATCTACAGCTTCACTGCTTCCCACCGTAACCATAATCTCATTAGTTGGCTCATAGCGGAGATTGAAGCTTGTGTGCAGATAAGAGGCAATCTCTTCTCTAAGCTCCAATAAGCCGGAATTTGGCGTATACCTCGTTTCCCCATTATTTAAGGCACGAATGCAGGCAGCTCTTACATGCTCCGGTGTTACAAAATCTGGTTCGCCTACACCAAGCGATATAATATCCTGATTCCCTGTACTTAGGTCAAAAAAAGCCCGAATTCCCGAGGGAGCAATCTCTCGCACACGTGGAGCAACCCATTCATTATGCATGGCTGTACACCTCTTCTTTTGGACTCTTTTCCGCCAGGGAAAGGGAGACAATTGCGTCCAGCAGTCCGCTGAAGGAGTAGCCTGCCGCTTGCGCGCTTTTTGGTAAAAGACTCGCCTTCGTCATGCCCGGTAACGTGTTCACCTCCAGCACATACGGAATACCATCCTTGATGAGCATATCTACTCGTGCATACACACTGCATTTTAATGCTTTGTAGCAAGTTAAGGCTGCATCACGCACTCGCTCATACACCTCGGCCGGTAGTTCGATGACCCGTTCGTCTGCCCCGCCATCTTCGTACTTAGCGCTGTAATCGAACCACTCCGCATGTGCTGAGGTGATCCCTAAAACGGGCAACATCTCACCATTTAGAATGGAGCAAGTGATTTCCTGGCCTTGAATGTAGCTCTCGATCAGAATCGATTGATCACAGGCAAAAGCCTTCTGTACTGCGCTCAATAATTCTTCGCTACTGCTGACCTTTTCCATTCCAATACTCGAACCGCCTGAACACGGCTTCACCATAACAGGATATCCAATACGATCTACCGCTTCTTGAGAATAATCCTTCATACTATCCCAGCACAGCCAATCTGCCGTATTGACGCCTGAGCAGCGCATAAGCTTTTTAGAAAGATCTTTATCCATGCAAATGCTGCTAGACAAAACCCCACTGCCTGTATAAGGAATCCCCATCGTCTCCAGCGTCCCCTGAACCGTACCGTCCTCACCGTAAGCCCCGTGGAGCGCAAGCAGCGCGATATCAATTCCTTTTGCCTGCTCAATTAGCTCTTCACGTTTGGTGATCACTATTGGAGTAACTTCATATTTATTTGGATCCAGATTCTTCAAAATCTCTCTCCCGCTATTCATGGATACCTCAAACTCTGAGGACACCCCGCCCATAATTACGCCTACCTTCATCTTCATCTCAAGCACCTCTTTATCCCATTAGTTGTCGTGCTGTTCTACCAATAATCTCGATTCCCTTGCGGATATCCTCATCCGTCACTCTGGAGAAACCGATCCGTATTGTATTTTGACCCTTACCGTCTGTGAAGAATATATCTCCTGCTGTAAAAATAACCCCTTGCTCATGACAGGCTGCCAGCAGCGTCCTAGTATTAAAGCCCTCCGCGAAGGTTACAAAAAGATGCAATCCCCCGTCGCCTGATAACGACGTATACGGAATAAACTCCTTACAGCATTGCAGGGTTAGTTCATATTTCCGTTTGTATTCTGCTCTGGCTTTTTTCAAATACTTCTCTAAATGTCCGCCCAATAAGTATTGATACAAAATGGATTGGTCCAGCGTCGAGGTATGAATGGTACGTGCGCGTTTGACGCTTTCGAGAGAATAGATTAACTCCTGATCTGCCAGCACCCAGCCTACCCGTAGTCCCGGAAATAATACTTTTGAGAAGCTACCTAGATAGATCACGCTGTTGCCGCTACCTGCTGCTGCGATCAGTGGAGCCACATGTGAGCCCGAATATCGTAATTCCTCGTTAAAACCATCCTCGATCACCGGTATTTGATACCGATTCATCAGTTTCATTAGCCCCTGTCTTTTCTCGGGGGACATTACAATACCGGTCGGATTATGATAAGAAGGGACGAAGTAGGCACAGTCAAAAGCTTGCTGCTGCAATGCCTTCTCCAGCTCTACCAGATCAATCCCATCCCGCTCCATAGGAATCCCGGTGATCTCAAAGCCGTTCAGCTTCAGATTTTTGATCGCCGTATGATGCGTCGGATTCTCACAAATGACCGATCCATTCTTCTTGCTAAGTGCCGACAATACAATATCGAATCCCTCTGTAAAGCCATTGGTGATTAATATATCCTTGCCCTTCATTTGGGCGCCTTTGTGCTCCATATATTGCTTCAAATAGTCTATTAAAGGCTTATACCCTTTGGCATATCCATAATTCAGTAAGACGTTACCTTCCACCGACATACGATCCATAAAGGAGCGCTTCACATTATCCAGATCAAAAAGGCTTTCATCGGGTGCGATGCTCGTAAACGAGATCGTACCCTTCTCCGCTCGTAAACCGCGCTTCATGATGTCCATTTCCTCTGCGAGTCGCGCATGATCGTTAAGACGTGACTTCCAGTCCATCGTCCAAGAGACAATCGTTTCACTGCCGGGAGGTGAAGGCGCCACATAACTTCCTTGCCCCTGAACTGTATAGGCAAACCCATCATCCTCAAGCTCTGCATACGCAGAGATTACAGAGTTGCGACTAACCTTAAGCAGTGTGCTGAGCTCTCTTGTGGAGGGCAGCTTTTGGTTGCCTTGTAGACCGCCTTTTATAATTAAGTGCTTCATATAGTCTTTAATTTGTATATACACCGGCCGTCCGGCTATAAGCTTAAAGTCCTTAAACATCTCTCGGGTCGCCTCCATAGCTATCATGGCATAATCAAGCGCGTAAAAAAAGAACCACAGCCATAGGATTTTAATCTGGCTGTGGTTCTATGAGTGGATAAGCTGTCAAATTTGATAATTTTCATTCTACGCTTGGGAAACGGTTAAGGAAGGATGACCTACGCTTCGATCACTGTTTCTCCTTCACCAGCAGGGGTTTCAAAACCACTTAGAAACCGAGTTAGCGTGTCCTCTGTGATCGTAAACGCCGCATTGGCGTCAAAACGTTCACTCCGGATGAGCAGTCGCCGCCGCAATTCATCCGGCTGAACCTTTAAGTAAATCAGCTCCCAGACACCGCGATGCTCTTCAATTAATTGCTTATAATTGTTCCGTCTATTACGTTGCCAAAAGCTGAAATCGACAACCACATGCTGTTTAGCCTGAATCAGATTTACTAGCTCCCCACGCAGCTTTAATTCTGATTCTTTTAAATAGGTATCATAATTCTGCTCTGGATAATCGACTCCAAAACGACCGTGAGTGGCCCAGATGTCCTCATCAATCGAGAGACGAACGAATCCTTCTTTCTCCAACTTTTGAGCAAAGGTCGTTTTACCCGACCCTGCCACACCGCACATCATCACAACGATGGGAATCACGCTCGTACGCTTTTGCTGGAGTAAATTTTCGATGACCCTCTTTTCATACAGCATTATAAAGGATCTCCCTTCCACTTTAACTAATGTTCTACTATCTCAGTGTACTGTATCATTTTTCATTAAATTTATTATTAATTACGACTATGATGATGGTATACTAATCGTTACAAAATACTTTCTCAAGGGATTGTGATAAGGATATGGTGAAATCAGTCCAGTTGACCTCCTAAAATGAAAAATGAATTAATTTTAGGAGGTCATAATAAATGATTTTTAACCCGATTGTCATGGATAACTGGAGCAGAAAACCCTATTTTGAGCATTATTTAAACAATGTCAGATGTACCTATAGCATGACCGTAAATATTGATATCACCCTTCTACTGTCAGAGCTTAAGCATAAGGGAATTAAGCTGTACCCAGCACTAATCCACATGATAACTACGGTGGTGAACCGTCATAGTGAATTCCGCACATGCTTTGATTCTCAAGGAAGATTAGGTTATTGGGATAGCTTGTCACCTAGTTTTACAATTTTCCATGATGATGATAAGACTTTCTCAAGCATCTGGACTTCGTACGGTGAAAAGTTTAATGATTTCTATAACCGTTATCTGGATGATATGAAAATGTACGGAAGTGTAAAACAATTTATCGCTAAAGCAAACGAACCACCGAACACCTTCCCTATTTCTAGTATTCCGTGGGTCAGCTTCACGAGCTTTAACCTGAACGTGTATAACGAGGGAACTTTCCTACTTCCCATCTTTACTATAGGAAAATATTTTCATCAAGACAAAAAAATACTATTACCAATATCGGGGCAATTCCACCATGCCGTGTGTGACGGTTACCATGCGAGCATGCTGTATAATGAATTACAATTACTTGCAGATACCTGTGAGGAATGGTTGTCCAACAATTAACCTCGTTATTCCGCTGAAGTCGAACGATAGTTAAACATAAAGGGTTCTACATATTAGATATGTCTAATATGTAGAACCCTTTTTTATTTGATTTTCTCATCAATCTCCCGAAAGATCTGCCGACCATTTCCCGTTCTGCCAGAATAATTTGAGTACCATTGCTGTTCCTGGAGAAGGTGCAACAGCGCTGTAGAATGTGACTCCCGGAACTACCTGTGCAAGGAAATTTCGGATAACACCACCATGTGTGACTACCAGCACCCTGTTTGTTATTACCTTATCCTTGTTTTCTTTAATTGATGCCTGCACAAATGGATCCTCAGCCGCTCGGCCCAAATCTAATAGAAAGCTGCGCACCCGTTCGTCAAACTGCGCCCATGCTTCTCCATCTGGTGGTGTAACCGTGGAAGGATTATCAATCCAGCTTCTATACAGTGAATTATCCTTCAATTCCTCATAACTACAACCTTCGAAAGCTCCAAAATTCATTTCACGCAACCGCTGATCGTAGATAGCTACCTTCTCTAGCAAAGGTGATATGTAAGCTAGTGTTTCCCGACATCTAAGCAAATCGCTGCAATATACACGCAAAAAGCCATTTGATGCTTCAAGCCCCTGTTCGGTCAACCAACCAAGCGGCTGTTTTAGCTGAGATAGCTGCGCCACTGCACTTGAAAGCAGTGGGAGATCCGTATGTCCTAAGTAACGATGTTCAGCATTCCACTGAGTTTGCCCGTGGCGAACGAGTACTAGTTCTAGCTCTATAAGAGGAAAAGCCATATCTAGCATCAGCCCCCGATCCAGATCCACGCTATAGCTGCGCAGACAGCAACAAATATTGAAGAACAGAGCATCATCATCCGTGAGGTCTGAATAATATCGTCCGGCGCCATAGGTCGCACCGGATCACCCATATAGGCCCGGAAAGAAGCCACACCATGGTACACGTTCTCGCCACCGAGCCGGATACCGAGGGCGCCTGCAACAGCGGATTCTGGATAGCCGCTATTTGGGCTTGGATGGAGTCGTGCATCCCGCTTCACCATCTGCAGGCATCTCCGCCAATCCAGACGAAGCACCCATGCACACAGAGCCAAGAGCAGTGCCGTTATCCGCGCTGGAATGAAGTTGGCGACATCATCTAACCGAGCGGATGCGCAGCCGAGATCACGGTATTTATCATTCTTATATCCCACCATGGAATCGAGCGTGTTGACTGCTCGATAAGCCATAGCAAGCGGCGCGCCACCGATGAGCGCGTAGAACAATGGAGAAATAATCGCATCGACGATATTCTCTGCTACAGTCTCCACCGTGCCGCGCACAATTTCCGGGGGATCTAGTGTGGTCGTATCACGTCCCACGATCATCCCCAGAGCCTTGCGAGCTGCAGGAATATCACCTTTACGGAGTTCCACGTACACCGCCATCCCAGCATCCTTCAGCCCCTTGGAGGCAATTGTGGTTGAAATCAGCCATGCCTCGGCTATCCAGACGAGCCAAGGTGAGATAAACGACAACAGCCATAGAAGAATGGCAGTCAGTGCCCAAGCGCCGCCCGCCACACACAGCGGAAGTAATACCCCCGCTCTTCGCAGGCTTTGCGGACGGGACCATAGAAGGCGGATCACCCGCTCCAGAGCCGTGATCGCTTTGCCCATTCCAATTACGGGATGGGGCAAGCTGCGCGGGTCACCTACAATCCGGTCTATCACATAAGCCGCAAGCAGTACCAATGCGATTGTCACAGGCGATCACCTCTGAACAATCTCCAACATCTCCAGCGATTCCAGCGATTCATCCTCATTAGCTGTCCTTCCTTGCCTGCACCGATAGCAAGCTTCCCGTCACAGCGCTATACACAAGGCGGCCGATAGCGCCCCCCAGATCGGTAGCTGTTCCGGCGTAAACATGCTCTGCATTGTATCGCCCGCTTTGGCTCACAGCCAGTACGATCGCATCCGTAGTTGTTCCGGTTGCGATCAAGCCATTCTCGGGATCGGTAATCCCGAGATCGGCCAGAGCAGCAGCTTTGGCTTCGACAGCTGTCTGCACAGCATTGACCATGGCCGCCGGTGTCAGGCGGCCATCAATTCCTAGCATTATGTTAATCGTACCCGGTCGATAAACAGCCAGCACATTGCGTTCCACACCAGCGCGCGCAGCATTTCCTGCGGCAGCAGTAACGCAAACAAAAATCCCCGCGGAGCCAGTGTCTTCTTCAGCTACCGCTGCATGCTCAAGCGGTACAGCCGTCATCAGACCCGCACAGCCAGATAATGAATACCCCCAATTACGCAGCTTATTCTCCATATCCTGAACTGGATCACTACATTCATAATTACGGTCAACATATAAATTGACAGCCCGCTCTAGCCGATTCATTCCTCCACCATAGAACGCACTCGATAAACCATCTGCTTCAGCAGGCAGCTCTAGTAGCAGATGGTTTCCCTTCCACTGTAAAGCAAGCCCTGGCCAGATAGCCGAATGGTACTCTTTTACGCCTCCAGCGAGGTTAAATGGAATCTTCACTTGCACCATTTCCCGATCCAGCTCCTTTCAACGCTCATCTTTTTCTTTAACCAGCTCCACGGCCGCTCTTTCTCTCCCCAGCCCTCTCACTCATAAATCGCCTATTCCTCTAATTCAGCAAATACTCTATATCCACCTTAGCACCTGTCCCTCAACCCATCTATTGCACTTTGTACAACAGATTTAACTAGATACACTGGCAAAATCCATTCTGTTGTAATTCGTGCAATAGAATGTCACGTAAGGGTCTGTTTCGCACCAATTTTCAAAATTCTGTTGTACAGAGTGCTATAGAATCGAATTTCTACACCTGCTAGGCGTATTCTGTTGTACAAAATACAACAGAATTTACTTTAGAGGGTATCCATCAAAAAACACCTAATCAAAATATGTCACAACCTTGAGCATGCGAGCTGAAGCATCCTATCCGGCCACAAACCCCATTCTTTTGCGTTACATAGACCACTTAGCAGTTTACTCCCAGCCTTCTGCGCAACATGAATCACTCAGGCAGTTGACTCCCAACCACCTGCGCTGCACCAGTCACTTCCCCGCCAGAATCTTCCCCATCTGATTCAGCAGTCGGACATTATCCTCATGTCGCTTAACGGCAACCCTGATATGCCTTTCCCCTAGACCTGGGTACATAGCGCAGCTGCGCACCAGTATACCGGCGCGCCCAAGACGGGTCTGCATCTCCTCCGCGCTCCATGACGAAGGCAGACCACAGAGCAGAAAGTTGGCTTCTCCCGGCGGCACATCGCAGCCCAGCTGCATAAGGCCTTGCCGCAGCAGCTCACGCTCCGCCTTTATCAGCTCTCGCGTGCGACGTTCATACTCGTGCCCACACTCAAGGCAGGCTTCACCGGCTAGCAGCGCCAAGCCGTTCACGCTCCAAGTGACCTGCTTTGCGGTCATCGCCTTTGCAAGCTCTGGATGCGAAATTGCAAACCCGAGACGCAATCCAGGAATCGCGTAAAATTTCGTCATCGACCGTACCAGTATCGTATGCGGAAACTGCTCCAGCTCCGGCAGCAGCGTATTCCGTTCAGCCTCTGGAATAAAATCAATAAAAGCTTCATCCACAGCTAAATAAGCTCCGCAGCTCTCTGCCTTCCGCGCTAGCCAGCGTAGTTCATCCACCGCATACTGAACGCCATTAGGATTGTTCGGCTGTCCAAGGAACAGCAGCTCAACCTTCTCCAGCAGCCCGGCAATCTCGTCCACTCCAGCTCGAAACTGCTGTTCCCTTGTCCCCTGAACAGATAATACTTCTGCGCCGAATTGCACAGAAAGCTGTCTATACTCAGAGAAACAAGGTTCAACGATACCCACCCTTTTCGGGACGATCGCAAGCAGCAACAATGCCATAGATTCTGCTGCTCCGTTACCTACGGTCAACAAGCTACTATCTATGCCGAGATCCTCTGCTAGCAGGCTTTTGAAGCGCCGGTGTCCAGGGTCCGGGTAAGCAACCACCGTAGACAATGCTGTTTTAAGCAGCTCCAAGACCGCCGGTGGAGGCCCGAGAGGATTGATGTTGGCACTGAAATCGAGAAATATGCCGCCAGCTTCCTCATATAGTTCCGAAGCCGTTAGCAAATCACCGCCATGGCCGTATTTTTCAAGCATATTTACACTCCCTCTATCAACTATCTCCTGCTCAATAGGTATGCCTTTGCCACCATTATTGCGTCTTTGCCGGAAATACGTCAATGCTTCCCCGGAGGAATCATCTGAATAACCCATCTACTTAAACCCTCTTTCAGAACTACGAAGCTATCTCTTTTGTTAAAAAACCGCTTTTGGTTTAAAATGAGAACTGTAATCAATTTTGCTGCAACGGAGGAATTCACTATGATTTTTATTGATAACACAGGGATTACTGACGCTTCCATCAATTTGGCGATTGAGGAATATGCGCTGAAACACTTGCCGATGGATGAGAGTTACCTGCTTTTTTATATTAACAGCCCATCTATCATCATCGGTAAACACCAGAATACGATTGAAGAAATCAATCAGGAATATGTTAAAGAAAATGGTATTAAGGTTGTGCGTCGTTTGTCCGGTGGTGGAGCTGTCTATCACGATCTCGGAAACTTAAACTTCAGCTTCATTACCAAGGACGACGGCCAGTCCTTCCATAACTTTCTGAAATTCACCCAGCCGGTGATCGACTACTTGCAAAGTATGGGTGTAAACGCTGAGCTTAGTGGCCGGAATGACCTTCAAGTCGGCGAACAAAAAATTTCAGGAAACGCTCAATTCTCCACACGTGGACGCATGTTCAGCCATGGCACATTGATGTTCGATCTCAATTTGGATAATGTACAAGCCTCACTGAAAGTAAATCCAGAGAAATTCAAATCCAAAAGCACCAAATCCGTACGTAGTCGCGTAGCGAACATCAAGGAACTGCTGGGTACAGATATGACCATTGAAGAGTTCCGCTCCGGCTTGCTGCGTTCGATCTTTGGCATGGAGCCATCCGAGGTTCCTCAGTACAAACTTCAGGAAGCAGACTGGGTCAAAATCCACGAAATTTCCAAAGAGCACTATCAGAACTGGGATTGGAACTACGGTCTGTCGCCAAAAAGTAACGTCAAACACACACGCAAATTCCCTGCTGGAATTATTGATATTCGTATGGATATTGAAGATTCCCTCATTAAGGACATCAAAATCTACGGTGACTTCTTTGGGGTTGGTGACGTAGTCGATGTTGAAAATGCCCTTCGCGGCAAACGTTATGACGAGGCTGAAGTTAGAGAAGCATTAGCTCATCTAGATCTGAAGCATTATTTCGGACGTATTGAACCGGAGGACTTTATCGGATTGGTTTTCTTAGAGGAATAGTTATACAAAAATAAAGGGGCCTGCTTATCCTCTGCGCAATTTGCGTAAAGAATAGACAAGCCCCTCTTTCATATTCATTTTAGTTCAAGGAGAAAGTATAAATACATAGACAACGAACGCTAGAGTCAGCATGATGCAGATGTTCTCTACGGCTCCACCTTTTTTCGTGCCTGTACTCATTAGCTTGAGACGCAGCTTAAAGGGGATTGGCGGCAAAGGTGTAATTCCTCTTTGAGTAAGGGAGTCTGCCAGTAGATGAAGTGCATACGACATACCGCCAGCTATCCATAGACTGCCACCGTCATTTATACCGGCTGAGGCGAAATACAATAAGGCGCTCCAGCCCGCAACACCATACAAGGTATGTGTCAGGCCGCGGTGTGGGACAATCGATGAGACGACGAGCACGCATGCTGCAATGTAGTTCCATGGATCATAGGCTTCCCCGAAGGCAAAGAGTGCTATGGCGATTAAAATCATGACTAAATGGCGCAGCTTTCGGCTTGGAAGGAATGATACACTACCTACAAGCAATGCCAGCACAATATTCCAAGGGCGTTCCACGATTCCGGCAAAATAGAGATAGATTGCCGCGCCTATCAAAGCAATTTGCAGCACTCTCAATAGAAACTCTGGAATCGCCTTGCGCACGAGCAGCGAATTCGGTTCATCGATATCAGGCAGCAAAGAGCTTAACGCTGCGACCGCAATAACTGGAATCGTAATCTCGTGTGACATCAAACTCATTACAGATAGGGTAACCCCAGTGCTGATTATTAAATGGGATCTGCCCATCATGGTGAAACCGCTCCTTTCTAAGATGCGAAAAACAAGAACAAATGTGCGGTTATCGAAGTATATCAAGACCCTGTTTTTTTGTCTAGCCTAATCCCTTAAATCCCTTTAAATATAAGCCTTTGAGCGATTCCTATCTTGTCCTCCCCATGAATATACGATACAATTTGGACAACTTGACCTTGTCGTTCTTACAAGGACGGCATTTGCCGAAGAGAGGATGACCTTAGAAGTGAAGCGTTCCCGTATGGCCGATTTCAGCCTGCTACTTGTGGCGATGATGTGGGGATGCACCTTTCTGATTGTTCAAAATGCTGTCAAAGTGCTCCCTCCACTCGCGTTTAACAGCATCCGCTTTACAGGTGCTGCCCTGTTGCTGGCTCTAATCACTTTTATTTTTTACCGCAAGGAGTGGAAGCAGCTAAGCTTCCGCATGGTACGCGATTCTCTGCTGCTAGGCCTTTTTTTGTTTATGGGCTATGGCTTCCAGACCATGGGACTTCTATATACAACCACCTCCAATACCGGGTTTATTACCGGTCTATCGGTCGTATTGGTTCCGTTTCTCTCTCTGGCGCTACTAAAGCATGCCATTTCACGTTACACTTGGTTCAGCGCGGCGCTTGCCGCAGTAGGTCTTTACCTGCTGACCTTCACAGGCTCTGCTTTGTCCCTGAATAAAGGTGATGCTCTTATCCTGCTATGCGCCATAGCTTTTGCGCTACAAGTCGCATATACTGGCGTTTATGCACCTCATTATCCGGCTTTGCCGCTGGCAACCCTGCAGCTCGCCTTCGTTGGACTGTTCAGCATTGTCGCTTCGCTTATCTTTGAAGGAGCTGCACCGCTGGCACACAGCGCAGAGCTTATCAAGGACCCAGACGTTCTCTGGGCACTTTTAATCTCTATTGGCCCTACCAGCGCTTTTGCTTTCTGGATTCAAACCGCCTGCCAGAAATACACTACGCCTTCCCGGGTAGCCATTATTTATGCCACAGAACCTGTATTCGCTGTGCTGACAGGCTTAGCCTTTGGCGGAGAAACGCTTGGTATGTCCGCTCTGCTCGGTTGTGGTTGTATACTGGGAGCTATGCTTATGGCAGAGCTGAGTCCGGAACCGGGTCAGAATCAACATAAGAAGAATTATTTTCCCAAATTACATTTATTTAGAAAGAGATAAGGAGAGAGACAAATGTACAAATTGATCGCAATTGATATTGATGACACTCTAATTAACGATGACAAGGAAGTAACACCCGCTACACAGACTGCGCTTGAAGAGGCTGTAGCCGCTGGCGTTGTTGTAACCCTTGCTACAGGCCGAGCTTATGCTTCTGCACAAGCCATTGCCCGTCAAACTGGACTTAACGTGCCAATCATCACTTACCAAGGCGCACTCGTTAAGAACTTGCTCGATGAAAAGGTACTATATGAGCGTTACGTGCCACAAGATGCGGTACACAAGCTGTTCACTTACTGTGTGGAGCATAATCTGCATTTGCAAACTTACATTGACGACAAGCTGTATGCCCGTGAAGACAACCAGAAGATCAAAGACTATACGGACCTGAACAAAACACCATATTATATTGAACCAGATTGGGAGAAGCTTGTCCCGCAAAAAACACCAAAAATGCTGATTATCGATGATCCTGCATTCTTGGATGAGCTGGCTCCAATTCTACGTGAATTGCTCGGCGATTCCGTGCATATTACCAAATCCAAACCACAATTCCTAGAAATCATGCATCATGAAGGAACCAAGGGAATTGCGCTTGAATTCCTAGCCAATCATTTTGGTTGTGATCTCTCCGAGACTATGGCTATGGGTGACTCTTGGAACGATCATGAGATGCTGGAAGCTGCCGGTCTTGGCGTTGCTATGGCTAACGCTATTCCTGCGCTAAAAGAAATTGCTGATTTCGTGACCCTAAGCAACAATGAAGATGGCGTAAAATACGCGATTGATAAATTCATTCTCAATAAAGTGAACTAAATCGGCTGAACTTAATAGTTTTATATACGTTAAACTTAAGATTTTTCTATTAAGGTAAGTGCGTGACTGCGGGGAATTTTTGGACTTCCGGCCGCTGTTGTCACCAGATTTCTTTGATTATATACCGTGTTTCACGGTTGAAATCCGGTGACAGCTTATGCTTCCGATGCGAGCTTTCCTTTGGAAAGCTTTCAGGCGGTCGCTATCGCTCCTACAGTTCTAAACTTCCCCTCCGTCGCTTTTCCCTTTTTAGTATGTTTTAAAGTTCAACTTATATAGAGTTAAAGTTCAATCTATATAAATTCACTTCCTTAACAAAAGGGTGCTGTAACGTCATGATATCTGACGTTGCAGCACCCTTTTGTTATTTCAGTAAGCTTGGAACTCCTGTAGATGCTCCATTACCTCATGCCCGCTCTCGCCAGCTTCTTCCTCTTCCAGCTGTGAATAGTACAAGCCATGATATCTTCCTGCCGTCGCAAGCAACTCTTCGTGGGTACCACTCTCCACAATTTCACCATTCTCCATCACTAGAATGATATCGGCATTCTGAATCGTAGATAGACGGTGGGCGATAACCAGTGTGGTTTTGTCTCCCATTAGTTTACGAATCGCCTGCTGCACTAGCTTCTCCGATTCATTATCAAGTGCTGCAGTAGCTTCATCTAGCAGCAAAATTGGAGAGTTCCTAAGAACCGCTCTTGCAATCGATAGCCGCTGACGTTGTCCACCGGACAGGCGTGAACCTTCCTCACCGATATCTGTATCGAGGCCCTCCGGCAACTCCATTACAAAATCATAAGCGTTTGCTTGTCGCAAAGCTTCCAGAATTTCTTGCTCACCTGCATCCGGATTTCCATTCCGAATATTATCACGGATACTTCCCGTATACAGCCCGGACTCTTGCGGCACATAAGCAAAGTGACTCCTAAGCTTAGCAAGACTCATTTCACTTATCTTCTCATTATTTATAAGTACTTCACCCTGATCAGGTTCATACAACCCAAGCAATACTTTAAAAAGCGTAGATTTCCCTCCACCACTCGGTCCCACAATCGCCATTTGAGCCCCTTTGTGAAGCTCTAAGCTGATCTTGTTCAAGCTGTGTTTCTCTGCTCCCGGATAAGAGAAGGATACCGAGGACATGACCATACGCTCAAATTCAGGCTGCTTCGTCACTGCTTCGGGTAGAGCCTTCACTTCTACAGGGCTATCCAACACTTCAAAGATTCGTCCCGCCGCCCCAAGTGATTGCTGCATCGAATTGATCAGTCCTGGTAATGCCGAGAACGGCATGACTAGATAATTCATGAGCTGTATGAAGGCAATCATCGCACCGACCTCAAGGGATCCTTTGGCCACAAAATAACCAGCCACGACCAGCGCAAGAAGAAATGTGAAGTTTCCTAAAAACGACGAGAATGAGCCGGTAGCTCCCTCAATTCTTCCCCGCTTCAATTCTTCGGAAGTAATATTTTCACTATGTTCCTGATACTGCTTCATTAGTCTGCGCTCGATGGAAAAAGATTTAAACACCATACTACTACCTAGAATGTCATGCAAAAAAGAAGTAATCTTGCTCATATGATTCTGAATCCTCACACTGTTCTCACGCATTGCTGAACCGAAGATTTTTCCCGTAAGGAACATCAAGGGCCCCATTGCAAAACAGATCAGTGCCAGTAGCCAGTTAATATAGAGCAAATAACCAAAAGCCGCGAGAGCAAGCAAAGGGTTACGGATCAGATCAATCATTACTTCGCCGGTAGCATTACCCACAGATTGATTATCATTAGTAAAGCGGGACAATAAATCCCCGGAATGATTACGGTCAAAATAAGACTGAGGAAGTGCTAAGGTATGCCGCATCATATCCAGCCGCAGCTCATTTCTGATCTTGGCAGAGATTTTATTTTTGAGATACCGATCGATGAAACCGTTAATTGCACTCACTAATAAGTAAATTAAACCGAATATAACCAGCCCTTTAAAAGCTTTCACATCGAGTCTAACCGCAGCATCTGTAATCACTGAGAGCAGCCAAGCGATCGTTAGATCCAGAACAATCCCAAATAAAGTCGTAAATAATAAAACCGTATATAAGAGCTTATGCCTTAACATGTATGTACTTAATCTTGAAAAAACACCCTTTTGCTTCAAAAAATCAGCCCTCTCCCCCTAAAATTCCACGCCTCTAACCTTCGCAAACAGCTTGCTGTCATGTATTTTCCCATCTAGCCCAAGACGCTCTCTCCGTAAAATACCCTCCAGTGTATACCCTGCACGCTCAGCAACTGCAGCACTTTTGATATTTCGTGCACTACACCGAATCTCGATGCGATTAGCTTCTAATTCCCTGATAGCAAAATCGGTGATTCCATTCACCGCTTCGGTCATATAACCTTTACCCGCGCAGGAGCTCCGAATCCAATAACCAATTTCAAAATTCCGCAGTTCCCAGTTTATACGATGCAGGCCACTGCAACCGATAAAACTACCCGTAGCCTTATTGAAAATGCGCATATGCAGCTGATTACGTTTTAAAAAATCCAGCCTAGCCTCACGTGTGAATCTCTCCGATTCATCCAAAGTCGGACTCGTTTGAGCAAAAGGCATCCAAGGTTTCAATTCCTCTAAACTCTCACCTATAGCCACATTCATACTAACGCCATCCCCCCACAAAGGGGCACGAATGAGCAGACGCTCGGTCTCAAAGCTCTCAGGAAATTCAATCAGGATCGGATCCATAGGATTAGCCACTTGGTACTCCCCTTTCCATTGATGATAATTATTCTATATCTGTAAATATAAGACGATAATACTTTCTGATTATAAAGTATAAACATGCTTCTGAATACTAAATGCAATAGATATCACAAAAGGGACAGCAAAAGGCTGAATTTGCCCGAATGATGTCCCCCTTGTATCATAGAAAAGTCAAAGCTTAAGCCAAATCATTGAGGTTTCTAGTTAAATCGCATATATATTGTTGTTGTCTTTTTCATGTATACTATAACCAGTTTGACTATCTTAACAAAAATAGAGGAGTAACTTCACAACATGAGCAAAAGACTTACTGCACTATTTTCAATTCCCTCTTATGCCTTACTCTTTTTGTGTATGCTACTGCAGGGAATGGGGATTTCACTCAGCACACCCTTCTTATCCATTTATTTCACGGAACAGCTTGGCGTATCTGTCGGGATGTTTGGTGTTTTTCTAGCTACCACATTAGTTGCCGGCATATGGATTAGTACGCTTATCGGGAGACGCTCTGATCTCGGCTTGAATCGAAAACATATTTATCTTGTTGCCACGCTCTGTAATGCTCTGGCTTTTGGCGGGTACTTGCTCATTCAGGATTTTACGATCTTGTTCATCTATATGATTGTGTTCACCGCTCTCGGTGCACCAGGGATGCCTCAACTGTTCGCCATTGCTAGAGAAGCAGTGAATAAAAGTGATTTTAATGATACAGCGTTTGCGAATTCTACCTTGCGCTCTGCTTTCTCTCTCGGCTTTATTACAGGCCCTTTAATCGGCACCCTGCTAATCGCTGCTGTTGGGTTTAAGGGGATTTTCTCGGGTACAATCGGAGTCTTCCTTCTTGTTGCCTTACTCGTTTTCTTATTTCTCAAATCAAATACAGAGCTGAGCAGCAACAAGGCTGAAGTAAAAGTAAGAAGCTTCCGGCTCGTTCAGAACCGTAATATTCTGCTGCCTTTTCTGATTCTGATACTCATGTATGTAGCGCACTGGACGAGTAGCATTAATACAGCCCTCTTTATTACAAACAATCTAGGGGGAACGACAAGCGATGTCGGTCTAGTCAGCAGTATATGTGCTGCGCTGGAAATTCCATTTATGATTATGCTAGGTCTACTCAGTGCAAAGTACAGTAATCGATCCTTGATGATGTGTGGGGCGATTCTAGGCGGCGCTTATTATCTCGTTGTCATTCTCTCTGGCGCGATGTGGCAGATGCTTGCAGCCCAAGTTCTACTCGCCGTTTTCGTTGCTGTTATTTCAGCGATTGGCATTAGCTACATCCAGGATCTGCTTCCAAGCATGCCTGGGTATGCATCTACACTGTACTCTAATTCATCCACGATCGGCAGATTGATTGGCAGTCTTGTTGGCGGGGGGTTAGCCACTCTTGTAGGTTACCGGTATTCATTCGTACTCTGTTTTGTACTCATCACTATTGCCTTAATCATGCTTGCGGTAAGCGGACGTCAACCTGTACATGAATCAGATAAATTAACCGTTTAACCTGTTTATTGGCTCTATCTTTGTCCTTTAAGCCCTTCTCTTCTAATGTGAAGAGAAGGGCTTTTTGTGTAGTGGAATTCTCGTACCTGTCTGTGCCAGTGTAACATTCTCCGGCAAAATATATGACTGTCTCATATCCACATCATGCGACATATGAGTATATACTGCCTTTGTAGGCTTAACGATTTGCAGCAGCTCCGCCGCCTCCGTCATATCGTACACAGAACGAGTGGATAGCTCTGCCGCTTCGTAATAGAAGCTTGTACCAAGGACCAGCAGGTCGGCTCCATGCATCAGACGTGTCTCCTCAGCCCCAAGAGATATGGAATCAGGACAATACACCCATGTGTAGTCCTCCTTCTCTAGCCGAAAAGCGTACGAGTATCCATTCTTCCCATGGTTTACTTTCCAGGTATCTATCTTCCAGCCGTCCAGCTCTATACCTTCATCACAGGGAATCATCTCGATGTGATTTCGCAGCCAAGGGTATTGCCGCTCGATAATGGGAATGACTTCTGCCGGAGTATAGAGTTCACCCTTAATGCCCGTCCATCGACAAGCATCGGCCCATTCCGGCAGCCCACCAATATGATCAAAATGAGCGTGAGTCACCAGCAGTCTTCGCATATTCCGTACTCCCTGCGCCTCCATCTGACGTCGCCAGTCTGGTCCGCAATCAATCACTAGAAAGTCACTGCCATTATCTATAAGTACAGAGGAACGCAGCCTTATATTGCTTCCCTGTTCCCTTGCTTCTGTGCAGGTCTCGCAGCTGCAATATACCCGAGGAACACCCATGGCATCCCCAGTACCCAAAAACACCAACGTATCCATAGCCCATCTCTCCTTCAGTTCCCATCAAGGTAGTCTTAAATTATTATATGTCTATCTTAAAGATGCTCACCAAAAAAAGCCATCCCTTGCGCAGATGACCTGCTGGGATGACTCTCTTCATACACCCTGATCTATATTCCTGCAAGTACCTGATACCAAATTCCCCGCTTGGAATAAAGTGTGCTTCGCACCTCATCCCAGCCGCCTAAATAATTAATATCGAAGAGGCCCGCTGGATCGGGGTAACGGCTTTTGTTCTCTGCATAGACCTGTTTATCTACGGGGCGAAAACCATATTTTGCGAAGATTTCTTGTGCCTGTGGGGTTATCAAGAAATCAACTAATGCTTCTGCCGCCGCGCGAGTCCCATGCTCATCCGCATACTTCTCAACGACAGCCGCCGGGTTCTCAATCAGAATTGTATTTTTAGGAATAATGACTTCATATTTAACACCCTGAGCAATCCGGGCCAGCAGTTCATTCTCATAGGTGACGATGACATCACCCACTCCATACTCGAAGGCAGCCATGGATGCACGTCCGCTCTTATCCAGAGACTCCACATTGGCATGTACACTTTCCAAAAAAGCTTTGGCTGCTGCCGGATCCTTAACCCCCTCTTGCTCCTCTGACAGCTTCAAACCAGCCCCATAGATGGCGTTGATATCCCATTGCGCACCACCGGATGTTTTGGGATTTGGGTATAACACTTTTACTCCCGGCTTGGCTAAGTCCGTAAAATCGTGAATTCCTTTGGGGTTTCCCTCACGGGTACCAAGTGCGACTACCGAACGTGTCACCATGCCTTGTTCACCCTGCTCTTTCCACGTTGGCGCGACGAGTCCAGCCTTAACCAGCTTCTCGACATCACCTTCCATGGCTAGCAGTGTAACATCCGCTTCGAATCCCCCCACAATTGCACGTGCCTGTGTTCCGGAAGCTTCATAAGACTGCTGAAAACTAATCTCCTGACCAGTATCCGCTTTCCACTGTGCTGCAAATAACGGTAAAATATCTTTCATCGCATCCTTAGCCACACTGTATGCGCCAACGACCAGCGTGACATCCCCTGGCTTAGAGGGATCTGCCATCGTCGTAACCGCCTTCTCATTCCCGCAACCGACTGCCGCCAGCGTGAGTATGGCCAGCATTAGGGCAGCAAAACATCCGTGCAGTTGTCTGCTCCTTATGAAATTCATTGCGGCCCACATCCTTTGAGATAATGATTTTAAAGTCTCTTTAAAAGTAGCTCCAATGATTAAGCCAAGTTCTAATAACCAACGTTCAGTATTTGCCGTAATTACGCCGAATGTTTGGACTTCCACTCCATTACTCTATACCAATACTTCAGTTCCTCTAATCCTAGCTCATCACATTTGCTACTTTCAAAAAAATTGAAAATCATTTTATTTATTTTTAAATAAAAATCGGCATCGGATCTTCTTTCAGGTTGTTCTCCTGGATCCAGCTTCGCTCATCATTAAACAGGTAAGCCCGGTGCACAAGGACTGAGATATCCTGCCCCGGCTGTAATGTTTCTTTCTCCAAGGAACGGTAAGTGACCAGCTTATGACCATTAACTTCAACCTCAACAAGCCATTCACTTCCACGGAAATGCAAATGCTTTACGACCCCTTTTTCCGTAGCTGAAGCCATCTTGAACTCATGCAGGTTACCCACTTCAATATACTCAGGACGAATAAGTGCCTTGGTAGGTTTACCGTCTCCAGCGCCTTTAAAGCCTTTCACCTCAGAAGCATCTTCAATCAGTGTCGACTCTCCGATAAAAGTTGCCACGAACGGTGTTTTAGGCTCCTTATAAATGTCCCACGGTGTTCCCTTTTGTTCCAACTGTCCTTGGTTGATGATCATAATCTCATCTGCTACTTCTATCGCTTCGTCTTGGTCATGCGTTACGAAGATCGAAGTGATACCTACACGCTCAATCAGCTCACGCAGCCAAGCACGCAGCTCCTGACGGATCTTCGCATCGATAGCTGCGAAAGGCTCATCTAAGAGCAGTAGCTGTGGCTCAGGTGCGAGTGCACGAGCAAATGCCACACGCTGACGTTGTCCACCAGATAGCTGATGCGGATAACGCTTCTCAAAGCCTTTTAACCCCGTAAGCTCCACCAGTTCCATAACACGGTCACGAATCGCAGTTTTGCTGGCCTTTTTAACTTTTAATCCAAATGCAATATTATCAAAAACAGTCATGTGCTTAAATAATGCATAGTTCTGAAAGACGAAGCCGATCCCGCGCTCCTGAGGAGGAAGATTGTTAACTGTCTGACCATGAAAAATAATCTCGCCATTATCCGGTGTTTCCAGCCCGGCAAGCATACGAAGAATTGAGGTTTTACCGCCACCACTCGGGCCGAGCAGTCCAATCAGATGACCTTTTGTAATAGTGAAATTGACATCCTTGACCGCGTGAAAATCTCCAAAATGCTTATTTAATCCCCGCACTTCAACATGCATATTACTGCACTTCCTTTCTTCTCTTGGTCCATTCCATCAACAACAGTAGACCTGCGGAAAATGCAGCCAGAACTAGCGCTATTCCTCCAGCAGCCGTTACATTAAAATTCTCAACATCCTGATAGACTAGCGTCGTTGCCGTCTGGGTTTTGTTCATAATGTTACCCGAGACCACGAGCACCGCGCCGAACTCTCCTAGTGAACGCGCCACCGTAAGAATGATCCCATACACAACCGCCCAACGAATCGAAGGCCAAGTCACCTTCCAGAAAATAGTCCAGCCACGAGCGCCCAATGTAGAAGCAGCTTCCTCCTGCTGTGATCCAATCTCCTGTAGCACCGGCATCACCTCACGCACCATTAAAGGAAAGGTTACGAACAAGGTGGCAATGATCATTCCGGGAATCGCATATACTATCTTCAGCCCAATCCCTTCAAAAATCGCACCCAAGGCACTATCCGGACCCAGCAACAGGACAATCATCAGCCCGCCAATAACAGGGGACACAGCATAAGGCAAATCAACAATACTGTTAAGCAAGCCCTTTAGACGTCTATTTATCCAGTTCGCCCGAACAAGATACAGAGCCATCATAATTCCGAACAAAGTATTTAATAACGTTACTACTATCACAACAAGCCCAGTCATCATTAGCGCATGCAGCGCTTCAGGCCTAGTCAGAGCATTCCAGAAACCACCGAATCCTTCACTAAAAGCACCTATAGCCATTTTTCCTAGCGGTGCAGCTATTAGCAGGAAAAACACCAAGTAAGTGAGTCCGATCCACAATTTTCTCATGAGCGTCTCCCCCTCATCTGCAGCATATTAATGAGCCAAAGAATGAGAAAAGATAAGGTCAAGAGAATGACAGAAACCGCTGCTGCAGAAACCGGATTATCACTTTCAACTTCACCAAAAATAAAAACAGAAGATACGAGAGTACGACCTGGAATATTGCCTGCTACGAGGACTACAGCACCGAATTCAGCAAGTGCCCGCGAGAAGGCAAGCATTCCACCGCTGATCATCCCAGGAGCCATAGAGGGGAGAATAACATGCCAGAAGACTCTAGTTCCCTTGGCACCCATTGTATAAGCCGCTTCCTCTTCGGAAGGATCAAGTTCCTCCAGCAAGGGCTGAACCGCTCGAATCACGAAAGGAAAGGTTACGAAGACCATAGCAATTACAATTGCCGGTTGATGAAAAACAATTTCAAAACCAAGCGCTTCTGCAGCCTTGCCGATAAGACTACCAGGCCCGAGCAAGAGCAAAATCATCAAACCACCAACTGCTGTCGGCAGCGCAAATGGTAAATCCACAAGACTGTTAAGCAATGCTTTACCCATGAATTGATAACGAATAAGAACCCAAGCAATCATTGTTCCTAAAAAGACATTAATTAAAGTAGCGATGATCGCCAGCTTTAAGGTTAACAGCACCGACTTCCAGGCAATCGGGTCGCTTATGCTTTCCACAAAATTGCCGAAACCCAGTGAAAAAGAGTTGTAATAGACCCCAAGTATAGGCAGCACGATCAATACTACAAAATAGAGCAAAATTGTCGTTCGGAAACCCCAAGTCCAACCTTTGTGTCTAAGCAGCGAATTCAATGATTTTGCCCTCCCACCTCCGGCTAACCGGTCGGTATACTAATCAACAACTTCATTAATTATTCCTATTTATATACTTGGTTTTATAATATTACTACTTTACCAAATCCTTCTCGCTGCCGTCAATTACTTTCAAGTGAATTTGGGGTAAAATATATATAATAAAGTATAGGAAAAAGTGGCACATCACAGGAAGGGGAATGATTATGCTGCATACACTGGAGATTACTACAACGAAACGGGATGAATTACGGGATATTACTCGTGAAGTCATTTCTTTTGTGAAAAAAAGCGGAGTGCAAAGCGGTGTGATCGTAGTTTATTGTCCACATACCACCGCAGGAATTGCAATCAATGAGAATGCAGATCCTGATGTGAGGCATGATGTTCTGATGCGTTTGAATGAAGTCTACCCTTGGGAGCATCCGAAGTATCGGCATGCTGAAGGCAATACTGCCTCACACCTTAAATCTATTACCACAGGACCTTCCCAAAGTATAATCATCCATGATGGCGAAGTATTACTTGGACGTTGGCAGGGTATTTATTTTTGTGAGTTCGATGGACCAAGACGAAGACAATGTTTCTTAAAAATTATTGAGGGATAAACAATATACAAATGGCCGCTCCGTTATGCCCCGGAGCGGCCATTAAAATATAACTAGAATGAAATATTACTTTGACCAAGCAGAGAAGCAGTGTTATACCAATGCACAGCTTTAAAGTATAAACTTATAAAAAAAACAGCATGTTAAAGGCTGCGACATAAAACCTTGATATGAGCTGATGCTGCCTCTTTTACATCCTCAAATGATACTTTATCTTGGATATAATAAGAAATAAATCCGTGAGCGGATAAGAACAAGGTTAGCGGCACATTCTGCCAATCCTCGGACACATATCCCTCTTCCTTCATATGACGGCGTACAATACTTGAGAATAAATCAAAACATCGTCCCTGCTCTGCCCTACAATAAGCTAGTAGCTCTTCATCACGAATCATGAACATAATCTCATATTGATAAGGATGATCTATTCCAAACCGTATAAACTCCATAATCAGCTGCTCTACTCGAGTCATGCCTTCTTCAGGTGGCTTATTCATTACTTGGCTCAGTAAAGCAGCCACATGATTAAAATCTTCGACAACAATGGCGTAGAACAACTCCGCCTTCTCTTTAAAATGATAATAGAGAGAGCCGTGGCTGTACCCCAAATGCTGACCGATGCTTCGCATTGAAATCGCTCGATACCCTTTGGTAATAAACAGATGCCTAGCGGCCTCTAATATTCTTTCCCTCGACAACTCCTGCTCCACTGCTCTCCTTGCCATATACCTAATCCCCTTCGCTGTAGTAAATCCGCCGCCCTTCCGTTACCAAGGCTTGCCCTTGGGTTAGATCTGTTATCCATGCCATAAATGCGTCTCCCTCATCATTTCGCGGTAAACATAACAACGTTACTTTATCGGTGAATAAAGTCTCGCCGGTTTGAATACCTCTTCCCCGAAGTTCGTTCTCAACCTTGCCTAGCCAAGTGTAATCAATTTCTACGAATACCTCTCGTCTTAGCACACGGGTGATTACTTCTCCTGCTTCAAGCGCAAGCACTGCTCCATCCGTATAAGCTCTAATCAGCCCTCCGGCACCCAGCATTATGCCTCCGAAATAACGGGTAACAACAATTGCGACATTTTTAACTCCCTGGTTGCGAATTACTTCCAAAATCGGTTTGCCGGCTGTTCCACTCGGCTCCCCGTCGTCCGATTGCCTCTGGATTTCGTCTCTCTCCCCAATCACATAAGCAGAACAGTTATGCGTTGCGTCCCGATGTTTCTTCTTAATGTCTTCGATAAACAACATTGCTTCTTCTTCATTCTCAACCGGCATAACATGACCAATGAAGCGAGATTTGCGGATTACGACTTCCTTGGAGCCGGAAGAGCGCACCGTCCGATATTGTTCTAACATAATTATTCCAGTCCTTATATACATATGATGTCTTTATATAATGTCAGGAGCAGTCCCCGGTATTGGATTACCTATGGACTGCTCCTGGTGACTTACACTAGTATGAATGGTCTCTAAAATACTGCTGCAATACTATTCTGTAAGTCTTGCTTCCAGCTCTGCCTTTTCTTTTTCGTAACCCGGTTTGCCAAGCAGCGCGAACATATTCTTCTTATATGCTTCCACGCCTGGTTGGTCGAATGGATTAACACCGAGCAGGTAACCGCTGATGCCGCAAGCTTTTTCAAAGAAGTAAACCAAATAACCAAATGTGTATGGTGTTTGATCAGGAATAGTAACGATAAGGTTAGGTACTTGACCATCTGTATGCGCAAGCATTGTACCTTGGAAAGCCTTCTTATTTACGAAATCCATAGTCTTTCCTGTTAAGAAGTTCAAGCCATCCAGATCATCTGGATCGTTCTCAATGGTCACATGATGAGCCACTTGATCTACTTGGATTACCGTTTCAAAGATATTACGGTTACCTTCTTGGATAAATTGACCCATGGAGTGTAGATCCGTAGAGAAATCAACGGAAGAAGGATAAATTCCTTTGAAATCCTTACCTTCGCTCTCGCCAAACAATTGTTTCCACCACTCGGATACAAAGTGTAGGGAAGGCTCATAGTTAACGAGGATTTCAGTTGTCTTACCTTTACGATACAGAGCATTACGAACTGCAGCATATTGATAAGCTTGGTTAGTAGCTACATCCGGATTATTGAACTCATCCGCAGCGGCAGCAGCACCTTGCATCATCTCTTCAATGTTAATACCTGCTACAGCGATTGGAAGCAAGCCTACAGGTGTCAATACGGAGTAACGTCCGCCTACATCGTCTGGAATGATGAAGGATTCATAACCTTCTTCAGTAGCCAATTTCTTAAGGGCACCTTTTTCCTTGTCTGTAGTAGCGTAAATACGTTTGCGAGCTTCTTCCTTGCCATATTTCTTCTCCAGAGCTGCGCGGAAAATGCGGAAAGCAATGGCTGGCTCAGTTGTAGTTCCGGATTTGGAGATTACGTTCACGGAGAAGTCTTTGCCTTCTACTAGATCAAGCAAATGCGTGATGTATGTAGAACTGATGTTGTTACCCGCGAAATAAACTTCTGGAGTTTTGCGCTTATCTTTAGAAAGGTTATTGTAAAAAGAATGCGAGAGCGCTTCAATCGCTGCGCGTGCTCCCAGATAAGAACCGCCAATACCAATTACAATCAGTACTTCGGAATCGCTCTGGATCTTCTTGGCAGCTTGCTGAATGCGTGCGAATTCTTCCTTATCATACGCTGATGGAAGATCAATCCATCCAAGATAGTCGGAACCTACACCAGTCTTATTATGCAACTGTTCGTGTGCTAACTTAACTGGAGCGGCAAGGTTGTCAATTTCTTGTTGGTTGAAGAAAGAAAGGGCTTTGGTGTAGTCAAAATTAATCTTCTTAGACATCGGTAATGGAAACCTCCTGTTTATCTCTTTAAATTTGAAACCGCTTGTTACAACTTTATAATTAGGATACTTTAATTTGCCTTGACTGGCAAGGTCTTAGGGCACATCCCGGGCTTTAGAACCAAGTTTTCGAAAGTTTCATGGAAGCGTTTCCCGCGTCAATAGGCATGGCCGAGCTGTGGTGCTAGCCTAAGTGCCGTGATAGAATAAAGAAAACGGAAGGTGGCTATACAAATGAAACAAATCGGTTTTATCGGACTCGGAACAATGGGAGCGCCAATGGCTTCCAACTTGCTTCGCGGCGGCTTTCAGGTGACGGTGTACAACCGTACGGCAGCTAAATGTAAACCTCTTGAAGCAGAAGGTGCTCAGACTGCTCTTACACCACGTGCTGCCGCTGAAGGTAAGGATGTTATTATTACCATGATCAGTAATGATGATTCGGTTCGTGAAGTGTTTTATGGTCAGGATGGGATTCTCGATACACTTAAGCCAGGCGGCTTGATTATTGATTCCAGCACCATTTCTCCGGGACTAGTTCACGAAATCGCCACTGCTGTAGAAGCTCGCGGCGGACATTTCCTAGACGCACCAGTAACTGGTAGCAAACCGGCAGCTATTGACGGAACCTTGGTGTTCATGGTTGGCGGCAATGCTGAAGTTATAGAACAGCATCGCGATATCTTCGATTCTATGGGCCGGCTACTCCTGCATATGGGCGACAACGGCAGCGGTGCTGCAGCGAAGCTGGCACATAATGCAATGGTTGGCATTCACAATGTCGCTCTAGCTGAAGGCTTCTCCATCGCTGTCAAATCCGGTGTGCCTGCCGATAAATTCCTGGAGCTTGTTAAGAATGGCTCTGCGGGCAGCAAGCAAGCCGAACTGAAGGGTCAGAAAATTATCGATAATGATTTCAGCAATCAGTTCTCTCTTGGTCTTATGCTGAAAGATCTTAAGCTGGCTTCCTCGCTAAGCGACTCCACTGGCGTGCCTACCCCTATGCTCGGTGTAGCTAAGAGCATGTTTCAGGCAGGATTCAACCACGGCTTCGCTGATGAGGATCTGTCCGCAGTGGTCAAATCCTATGAAGAATGGATCGGGCAGAAAATCGGCGGTAAAGCAGACCAGTAATAGATATAAGATTCATATCGAAAAAAGGATTATCAAGCAAGAACGGCTTCGACGTCCTTATTAGGACGATAAGCGTTTATACGAGAAATATAAGGATAAAGTATAGTGTGAAACTTATATTTTATCCTTATATTTCTAGAAGGGGTCTCAAGCCAAGAATGAACTTGGCTTGAGACCCCTTTACTGTTACTGCAAATATGTATGTACTACTATGGAGTAGTTATAAGATCAGGTTGTTCTTCGCCTGTTATTCCGGCGTCAATAGCCGGTTCCTGCACAGTCTCTTCTATCGGCCAAACGAGCTTTGCCTTACGTCCATCAATCCACCAGCTCCCGCTCGGGGTAGTGGCTAATAACCAGGTGCCCCATCTTCCCTTGACCTGGACGGACTGCGTATTGAGAGAGACCACTTTAGGAGCGTATGTATCTGGGTACTTATAAGCAGGTATACTTTGCTGGAATTCAGCATTCGCCAATATTTCCTCGACGATAACAAGCTTTCCCGGAGAAGGATGAATCCATCCCAGTCCTTCCGCTGCTTGAACCTGATACCAATCGCCCTTCTTCGCAATCACTTGAAGCATTTGCGGCTGCAGATTGATACCTCCTGTTGAAGCTCCAATTTTAGTATAAAGTTCCGTTCCCGACAGCAAACTCATGGATCGCTGAGGATATTGAGGCTTCTGCTTATTCAGCCATAAGGAATAGGATTGTAGCGCAGAGTAAAGCCCAACCTCTTTATTCTCTGACCAGATCTTATCAAACTGTCTTAAGGGAACATTGGTCTCACCCACATAACTTGCAATTTCTATAGTGAACCCGGGACGGCCATACTTCTGAATGAACCAATCTTTATAACCACCCCCGGAAGGATTCTTCTCCGGAGCTACTAGAGAATAACCTGTCAGATTACCAAGCGTCCGAGCTATTGTTTTATCGCGGTTTAGATTGCTGCTGAGAGAATTAAAATTCCAAAATATGATTTCACCAGAGCTGTGATATGAAATTGTTACTTCCGGATCAATTCTTTCCGTCAATTCTATCATCATCTGCACTTCAGAGGTTTCAGCTGGCTTCTTCCCTTTATAATTCTGATACCAAGGACTTGAAGCCGTATTCTTTATGGTGTTCCAGTTAGCCGGATATTGACGGTTAAGGTCAATTCCCTGCATATTTGCTTTCCAACGAGTAAAATTCGTGCTGTTCCCATTATATTTTAGCAGCGTTTTGGCCATATTGGCTGAAAGACCTTCAGTGCCCTGTTGGGATAAAGTAACGCCATCCGGATTAACCATCGGAACGATCCAAATGCTGACTTGATCAAGCAAACTGCGTACGTTATAGCCCCCTATTTTCCCATTAGTTTTATAGGCCTGGGCATACGTATCGAGCATTTTCATCAATAAACTAGTTGTCATCCACTCTCTAGCATGATGTGAACCGTTAAGAAATAGCACTGATTCTCCTCTGCCTAACTTCACCGCCCACAAATCCCGTCCATAAGGAGACTGTCCTAAAGATTCGGACATTACCAGATCGGGGTATTCCTGCACTAACCTCTCAATGTCCCTTTTCATTAAGTTATAAGAATAGACTTGATTTGGATTCACTATATTCTTTGCTGCCTGAACCGGCGCTGCTGTTACGAATACAGTTACCAGCAGCACACAACTGAGCAGCAATAGTGTAATCTTATGTATTCCCTTACGAAAATCTGACTTTCTCATGTTGTCATCTCCTATATCTGTCTACTGATAAAAATATCAGTCTACTAAATTGATATTGGAAGTATATGAGAATGTCATATTTTAGTCAATAAATTAATTATATTAATCTTTTTTAAATAATTGCATATTTTCTTTTGGTTTTTTGCTCTATCCTGCCTACACAAAAAGAAGTATCCCGGCTGCCGAGGCAGCCGGGATACTTCTTCATTTCTATACTTTGAATTACAATACTGGGTAAGAACAGCAATAATCAGTTACACCGAATACTTCCAACGCAAATTTTGAGTTTCCAGGAACATTGAACGTCTCCGCTCCCTTAATCTCCTGCCATACTTCGCTGCCGGGTAGCAGCACTTTAAGATCACCGGACAGAATCTCCATAATCTCAGGACCATCCGTACCAAATTCATATACACCAGGCAACATAATGCCAAGTGTCACCTTAGTTCCATCCTGTAAAATTACCGTACGGCTGGTTACTTGTCCGCCATAATATACATTGGCTGCTTTTTCAATCGTTGCGTTGTTAAACTGACTCATTACTTGTTCTCCCCCTAATGATTATTCAGTTAATTACAGAAGTGCTTTCACACGGCTAACTACATTCTCAACAGTAAAGCCGTATTCTTTCATTACTCTGTCTCCAGGTGCGGAAGCTCCGAAAGTAGTGATGCCGAGGATATCGCCTTGGTCACCAGTGTAACGTTCCCAGCCGAAGGTTTGTGCCATTTCGATAGCAAGACGAGCCTTAACTCCTGGAAGAATTACGGAATCACGGTATTCCTTATCTTGTTTTTCGAACAGATCCCAGCTTGGCAAGCTGATTACACGAACATCGATACCTTCTTCAGCCAAAGCAGCTTGTGCTTTAACAGCCAGTTGTACTTCAGAGCCAGTTGCGATCAGTTGTGCTTGTGGAGTGCCATTCTTGGAATCAGAGACAACATAACCACCACGTTTGATGTTTTCACGAACGCCATCAACGGTTCCTGCAAGAATCGGCAAGTTTTGACGAGTCAGAACCAAAGCAACCGGATTCTCTTTGTTTTCCATAGCATAAGCCCATGCTGCAGAAGTTTCGTTAGCATCTGCCGGACGAATAACTGTCAGACCTGGGATGATACGCAGGGAAGCCAATTGTTCGATTGGTTCATGCGTAGGACCATCTTCACCGACTGCAATACTGTCATGTGTCAGTACATAGGTTACTGGCAATTTCATGATCGAAGCCAAACGAATAGCTGGACGCAGGTAGTCTGTGAATACGAAGAATGTTCCTCCGAATACTTTAAGACCCGTGTGCAGTGCAATACCGTTCATCGCAGCTGCCATACCAAACTCACGTACGCCGAAATAAATATTGCGGCCATCATAAGATTCTGATGTGAACGATGTCAAACCATTCAAATGCGTCATAGTGGAGCTTTCCAAGTCAGCGGAACCGCCCACAAGCTGAGGAACGCCAGCAGTCAGACCGTTAAGTGCACTACCCGAAGCGACACGAGTCGATACGGCTTTATCTTCAGTAGTGTAAGTTGGAAGGTTAGCATCCCAGCCTTCTGGAAGATCGCCGTTGATTACGGTTTCGAATTGTGCAGCAAGCTCTGGATATGCTTTTTTGTAAGCTGCAAATTTTTCGTCCCATGCTTTGTTAGCTGCGATTCCATTTTTCTTCACTTCTGCAAAATGAGCACGAACTTCATCAGGTACATAGAAATCTTCTTCGTATACCCATTTGTAGAAATCTTTAGTCAGCTTAGCTTCTTCTGCTCCAAGCGGGGAACCGTGAGTACCGCCATGGCCGCCTTTACCTTGTTTGTTTGGGCTACCATAACCAATTACAGTTTTCACTTCGATCAAAGTCGGTTTGCTAGTCTCAGCTTGTGCTTCAGCAATCGCTTTGGCAATCGCAGGAAGATCATTTCCGTCTTCAACGCGCAGTACTTGCCAACCGTAAGCATCAAAACGTTGAGCTACGTTCTCGGAGAAGGAAAGGTTCAATTTACCATCAAGGGAAATATCATTTGAATCATACAATACAACCAATTTGCCCAGCTTCAAATGACCAGCGAGTGAAGCGGACTCAGAAGAGATCCCTTCCATTAGGTCACCGTCGCCACAAATAGCGTAAGTATAGTGATCAATCACTTTATGTTCATCTTTGTTGTAGGTAGCGCTCAATTGCGCTTCAGCCATAGCCATACCAACAGCCATACCAATACCTTGTCCAAGTGGACCTGTAGTAGCATCAACACCAGCGGTGTGACCTACTTCTGGGTGACCTGGAGTCAAGCTGCCCCATTGACGGAAATTTTTCAATTCTTCCATAGGAAGATCATAACCACTAAGGTGCAACAAGCTGTAAAGAAGCATAGAACCATGTCCTGCGGACAATACAAAACGGTCACGGTTTACCCATGTCGGATGATCAGGGTTGTGTTTCATTGTTTTTGCAAACAATTGGTAGCCCATTGGTGCAGAACCCATTGGCATACCTGGGTGACCGGAGTTTGCTTTTTCAATGGCGTCAATCGCCAAAGTACGAATCGTTGTAATGGACAGGTTATCTACAGTTGAGTTTTCTTTCTTTTGGATCGCTTGTTCTTGTTCACTCATTTAATAGTTCCTCCTCTGAAATCTCAAGAATGTCATTTTGACTCTTATTGTATCATTAGTGTGGAAGCAATTCCAATTGTTTTTAAAAACTCTTTATTTCAACAGCTTATGTTTTGCAATATCGACGTATTTATATACACACAAGAACTATGAGACAAGCCAAAATTGCACTAGTCTATGGTCTAGTTTTTAATTACGACTAAAGATTGTTTTACAATGCTCAAATATGCAGTAAGATGGAGTTAGTTAAGCATAATTTTCATGCATTATCCAACATTTCCTAGTGGAAAGGAACTTTGAACATGAGTTCGAATAAGGACATCTTTATCGTGCTTACCGGTACAGGTACGGCCTTTAGTGGTTTTATAAAGTGGTTTACAAAAGCCGATCTGAATCATGCTTCGATCGCCTTTGACTGTGAACTGCGGGAGGTATACAGCTTCGGAAGAAAAAAAATGCACAATCCATTCGTGGCAGGTCTAATTCAGGAGAACTTTATTGACCCTTTCTATAGCAGTGCGAATTGTTCTATTTATCAGTTGCGTGTTAGCGCTGAGGAATACGATACGATGTACAATCACGTCCAAGGGATGATGCAAAATCAGGAACGTTATAAATACCATCTTTTAGGATTAATTGGTGTGCTTCTGAATATTAAAATCGATAGAGAAAATGCTTATTTTTGTTCCCATTTCGTTGCCTCTTTATTTGAAGAAACTGCAGTTCAGCCTGTGAATAAGCCTTCCTGCTTCGTTACACCGGAAGATTTCGCTCTTTCACTCTGTGCCCATAAGATTTTTACTGGCAAGCTATCCTATTATTTACGTAGAGCTCAGAGAGCATCTGCGCGCCCATCCTCTTTACCATTACATACTACTTCGGTTGCCGCACGAATGATGCGGATGAATGAAGACCGGACTGAAGGGGTCGTATAAAAGGTTCTAGGCTTGTGAAAAAGGACGAAGTGGAACGTAATTCCACTTCGTCCTTTTTAATTAACCCTCAAATAACAAACTCAACCATGTACTGTTTGCACATGAGGGCATAGCCCAACGATTGATATAGTGTAATTGCACCGATATTCTCCTCAAGGACATTCAAATACACATTGGATGTAACCCTTCTTCCCGATCGGGTGAGCTCTGTGCAGATCTTTCTTCCGTAGCCTTGCCTTCTCCATCTTACATCCGTTCCGATGTTGCCCAATTCAACGTAATCCTCGCTATAAATATGGTACCCACCTACCGCAATCAGCTCACGTTGTTCCATCACACCATAGAAGGGATACTGTAGTTCTTCTTTTGAAAAAGCCATTGTATCTAAATCGGCCATTTTAGACTCAATAAGCTCAAAATCAGAGGGGCCCAAATGTACAACACTTGTATACACTGGTGGTAACGCTTCTTGATGGATATGCTTCATTAGAAGCAATTTCTTGGGAGACTTAACAAGCTCAAGCTGTGAAGCAAGTAGAGCCATAACTTCTTCATTAACGATTACACTACCGACAGCATTGTCAGGTAAATTCAGTTGGTCTTTCATAAATGAAAGCACGGACCGGAGACAAAATGACTTCTCCACAGGGAATACGGAAAAAGCATGAAACGGGAGCCCCCTTAAAAAGGCCAGTACGCCGAGCAGCTCCCCCTGGTCTGTAAACTGTCCATAGTGTACCGAATTATGCTTACGAGCTGTAAGGTATGAATAGTATAAAAAATGCTGTTCTCTATTAATCGAACTCAAGATTGATTTCATTTCCGCTGGTATTAATTCTCGAATCATTTACCTACCCCTATCAATGTTTAATACATTGCTTCAACATTAACACGATACCAAGAAGTCAGCAAAAAAAGAGATGGGCTAGGTGATATAGGGTCCTACTCTACTTAATCCGATGACTTTGGAAATACTCCGACCAATCCGATGATATAACAACTGTAACGGTATCCGTTTTGGTGTTGTACACATTTTGAGCCGTAAAGGTAAAAGTAACCGGACCGTCTGGGAGCTTTTCAAATGAACTATCGTACATTTCACCTGTCCAGAAGGTTTTATCGTCGTTAGTTGGGCTGAGCTGCATAATGAACCCTCCGTTCATGGTTACTTGCACAGTATCCGGGAGTCCTGTTGCTGTACCTTGCAGAACAAAACGTTCTCCTGCCCAAAATACGTTGTAGCCTCTTGGACTCTCCTCATTGCCGCTCTTTTTCAGATTGTAGTCTTTACGGTTGTTGTTCCACTCTTCGGTGTGCTTAACGCCACCCTTTATACTTAATAAATTCACCATGAAGTATTTACGCGTAGAAACATTGCCCCAGCTGAACCCATCAAAAACTTCAACCTCTACAGCATACTTCTCGTTTTCAATCAGAGAACCGGCTGGAATCTGCCATTGCTTAGCGCTTGATACTTGTTCACCAGATTGAACCTTGATTGCACCGGTGGCCAAGTTAATAATTCGCACCTTATACCGCTCCTGCAGATCTCCGTCCTCATCTTGATAATCCCATTTAATGATTGGTGTGAGTGTACTTGCGATTGTGGGATTTGACGAGTCCGTACTGGTTGGGTACGTTATCGAAACTGTAGGTATACGGTTGACTATGGTAACATTCTGGGAAAGATCTCGATATAGCCCTAGAGAATCTGTTACACGTTGTCTAAACGTAAAGGTACCATTGCTGCTAAATTGCTTGGTAAAGTGATTTTTTACACTTGCGAGTGCTTCTGAACCATTTGATGTTTTCAGATAATACTTAAGGCTAATGCTATCTCCTTTAGGCTCATCCTTGTCCGTAGCCGTACTTTTAATATTCAAAACATCCGTACGGTAGATCGGTTCCTTTGTAGCATCTCTTCCCGTATCTGTGATTAGCGTGAATCCCGGCTTAGGTGCGTTATCGATGATGAATGTTTTTTCATTTGATACATCTGACCAGGAAAATTTGGAGTATGCCCGACCTTGCACTGTAAAGTATTCAAACCGTTCAAATGTATGATTTGGGATTTGATATTGTCTGAGCAATCCTGAAGGATCCGGATTTTCTATAGTGGAGACTAATAGACCATCCTTCGCAAAGAACTCTAACCTGTATTTCTCCTGTGAATCATTTTCCGGATCCGCGTAAGTCCACTTGATTAATGGATCGCCTTGGTCCGAGTCAATCACAGTTGGGTTTGTTGCTGTGCCTGAAGGGCTAGTTAAAGTCATAGAAGGTGCCAGATTCTCTTTTACTTGGACTTGTAATCCAGCGATATTCGACTTATCTCCTATCTGATCGATTGCCCAATGTTCTAACGAATATATCCCCGGATCTGAGAAGGTAAGCGTAATATCGCGAGTAAGATACGATTTCACTTCACCCGTACTGCTCGTTACTTTCCAGTAGTATTCTAATGAGCCTTGATCTGATGTATCTTCATCGGTATCGCCTGACGTAAATTGTTTTGTATCATACTGATTTACGGATGAAGGTCCGTTAATCTTAGCAACAGGAACATGATTCTTAACCATAAATGTGCGCGTCGCATAAGAGCTTAACCTTCCATCAGAAGCTGTGAGCTGCATTTCCCAACCGTCAGAAATGGCCTTTTTATGCGAGATACCATTACGATTTATGAGATCACGAATGGTCATTGATTGATAACGGTTGTTTCCTGCCCAATAGTAAGGAGAATCATTAAATTTTGCATTCCAGGCATAAGATAAAACATCACCATCTTTATCCGGATCTGGTGTTAAGTTATCCATTGTGATAATCGTATCGCGGTATATTTCGTTAGGCATTGTAAATGCTGCAGCCGGTGGATGATTGACTACTTGTACATTTTGAGTGTACCAATCTGACCACAAACCACGATTATCATGTACTTGTAGATTGAGTTGATAATTCCCTTCACCGAATGATGCGATATTCGGCGGTGTTGTCGATCCACCCCAATGTTCCCATACTTTATTCCATCCATCTTTGATTACAGTCCAGTAATATACATCTAACGGATCATTATCTGGATCGAAAGATTTGTCTGTAATGGTCGTAGATTTACGATAGGAAACGATATTCGGATCAACGGTAAATAACGCAACGGGTGGTAGATTAACAGACGCATTCCCCACAATACGTTGACACCAATCACTCCATACACCGATGCCATTATCTCCATCCACATCACGGACTCTTAAACGGATATCGTAACTGTCCTTTTCATAAACTCCCCCAGGCGGCTGCCCGTCGATCCACATCTCATCAAAGGTCTTTTTATATTGCCATTGCCACTGCATAATCCCTTTATCCGAACTTGTAATATGATCTAAATCATAGGAGAAATCTATTAATTGAACATTTCCATCGATAAGCTTTGCAGAAAAAAGCGCTATTGGCTTACGGTGAACTTTAAAACTCATCGTAGATGCGGCATCTCTACTCCACATCTGATATTCAGCAAAGAGAGCATCCCTTTTCGGTATATCCTTAGCTTGATAACTCACTACATATTGTCCGGTATATGGAAATGAAGTGTAAAGGCTTGTCCTCCATAATCCCGAATCCCCTAAAATACCCATTGAGTTATCAAAGTAATTCGGATCATGATCATATCTCACTCGATCAGCGTATTTAGCATCTCCCTCATAGTCTTCATAGGTGGTACCGCTATTCTCGATAGGACTATTCACGAGGACAAAAGCGTTTCGCTTAAGTCTATTGGTAACTTTAAAAGTCATATTCACAGATTCCGACAAATTCGCAGGATCAGCTACTTTTACAGTCATCGTATAATCCCCTGGAGGAATAGAGTCACCTATAGCATCTACAGGAATAGAGAAATACTGATATCCTTTCGTTTGAGATACTACCGTCTTCCTATAAAATACATTGGGTATCTCCGCACTTACGATAAGATCATCATTATCTGGATCGTGGACATATCCCTCGATGTTAAGTGTATTGCGTCCAGGCTCGTTCTGCAGGACTTGATTATTAGGTGTATTTAACGAAATGGTAGGTGGACTGTTCGGTATTAAGGGGTATACAAATCGAATGGTATGACCAAAAGATATTAAAGTATAACCATTTTCTGGTGACAAACCGCCCGAGTTATGTTGATAGCCTATCCGTAGCGAGTATTCTATAGATATCCCTTTGGGTATACCATCAAAAACATTTGAACCAATCCAATTTGAATAAGGGGTATCTGTTGCTAAATTAATTTTAGTATCAACGACATTTGGTTCGGTATCATATGCTTTGAAAAACAGTTTTTCAAGTGGTTTAAACATGACATATTGACCATATTCTCCAGATGGACAACCATACGCGTAAGTCGGAAGATTTTGAGACATTGCCCCCTCACTTATTGCGCCAACACACATAGTTGTACCTTGGACTATACTCGACGAACCACTTTCTTTATGACGAGCGATAGTTGCTTTTGAAGTAAATAATGCATCTGGACTAATGTCAAATGTTAATTGTTTGGTTGTTTTATTGTATTTAATGTTAGTAAGCTTTTGATTATTTATAGATATATTTGAATTTCCGTAGTTCCATCCTGCATCATGGTACTCGGAGTAAGCAGGAATGTTAACATCCTTATAATTGACGATATTCGGATCACCAGTCGCAGCTTCTACGGTTTGAATATATATGCTCTGGCTAGGCATTAATCCGAATAATAAAGTGATTATAAGGACAAGAGAGAGTATTTCTTTTATTTTTTTCATTTAAGCACCTTTCTACCAGGACCAATCGACTTCTGGCGCTCGATTTTTCACTTCTACTACTCTTGAGCTTAGCTTTTGCCCATCTGAATTTGTAGATTTCCGGTCAGCTTCTGTCACAAACTCATCAATGGTCGGTTGACCAAATTCTTCAAACACAGTAAGTCGGACTTCATATTTCCCTACCTCACTCAGTTCTAGATTTAAGCGGTCTTTGTTCTCATTACTAAAGATCACCCATGCTTCTCCAGCAAAACTCCCATCATTATTAGAATCATAACGATACTCCCATAATCTGCGGCCGATTACATCTTTGTCAGGCGAATATGAAATATCATCTAATGAAACAATCGCGTTGTTCCCAAAGTCGGGACTTCGATAGACTACTCCTGGTAGAGTAAAGTAATTATACGGTACTTCATCTGGAACGATATCAAAAGTAATCTCACTACTATCTGAGTAACCAAGCGTGTTTTCCACATAAATCGTAGCCTTATATTTTCCAGGTTTCTTAAACAATACGTCTTTGCTTTCGAAATCAGACAATGTGCCACTATACTTAATATCTGCATTCGTCCCACCAGAAACAGCAGTGATGGTAACTCGCGTCTTACTCGATACTAACGGAAACCGTGTAGGACTCTGGCTTCTATTAAATAATGTCGTCTTACGATTTTGTTTAAGCGTTCCTTCTATGGCTAACCCTGCAGATGGTTTCGGCTCAGTGACGGTAATTTCTCTACTCGTACTCCCGGTTTGATTTTCATTGTCTACAACTGTGAGCGCGATAGGGAATGTTTGACCAATTTGTTCTGGTGTGTACCACACATAACCTTTTGAAGCATTACCGATCTCTCCTTGCGCACCTGAAGTTTCCCACACGTAGATATTAATGTATCCATCTGGATCATAGGATGCTGCACCGCTAATTAGTGTATCGTCTCCTGCTTTGACATATCTCGGTGCTGAAATTCTTGCTATAGGTGGCTTTCCTTCCGGAGTGGTTGGATTCGTTGGTGGTGGAGGAAACGTAACTGTGGGATTATTTTTATAAACACCTGCCGAAATCTGTAGAGGCTGTTCCAGAGAGGTGATGGTTCCATTCTTTGTAACGATCGGCTTTTTAAAGCGGATGAGAACAGTTAAAGCATATTCCTGAGTAAAATGTTCGCCCGTTACACTCGATTTTTTAATCTCAAAATCAAATAAAGTGCTCACGTTAAATGTCTTTGCAGATTCCTTTTTCGTCTTGAGAGTGTTGTTCTTATCTTTCTCTTTAGCATAGAACACCCACTCGTCAATGTTTGAAGCATCATTGTATCCTTGCAGCTGCCCCATTAATGAAATTTGAACGGGTTCGTCTTTATCTCCTAATTTCGTAGGATTGGGGTTAGGTTTATTTAGAGTTACTGTACCGGTAAGTGTGGGTTCTGTAGGTAGAGTGTAATCAAAGGAGACATTTCCACTATATTTGTACGTAGTTACATTAGCCGAACCTGTAAAGTAGTAGCTTAAATTTGTTTTATAACGTCTACCTAACGCATGACCACTTGGATCAAAATTTTGACTTAATTGTTCTGGACCATAATTTCTTAAAGCAGCGTCTGTTTTATAATAAATAATAAATTGATTTCCATTTACAACATTATGATTTACATATGTTGATGGAAGCGAATCTGTATCTACAACTAATTGGACGGTTGACTCTATGATCTGAGATGAATCAATTACCGAATTCACGTTTTTGTCGTACCATTTAATTCCCGAACGTGATACTGCTGATTGAGTTACCACCGTCATATCAGGGGGATCATCTCTAGGTATACCATTACCTTGTCCATTCCTATCGCTATGTTTCTGAGCATTAGCGTATGGGTCCCATTCATTTATCTGCCATCTTACTCCGTCTGAATATCGCCAAATAGAATTACCAGGATTTGTTGAAAAAGGGATTTTAAACGAAGCATTATACCCGTGTACATTATCTATACGTTGTTTTGCTTCTACACCCTTTAAGGTAACCTTTATTTTTCCATTCTCCATTGTAAGAGCAACTTTTTGATTAGTGCCATTATATTTAAGAGAAGAGACATTAATTGCCGAACTGGATACTCCACTAGGAAGATCTAAATAATAAGATTTTTGAGCATTTGCTGAACCGTTAAGAATTTCTGAAGGTATTGATACTGTTTTACTTTGTGAATTAGCTGCCTTTATGTTCTGTGGGATATATACAAAAACTAGTATAACTGTAAGCAGAACAATCCAAATTTTCTTCATATAAATTACTCCCCAGCTTTAACAATGTATTTTTCTTCAAGTTCCCCTCCAAGATTAACATATATAGAGATGTCTTTAGGGTCTTTGGTATACCCATACATTTGATAGCTAGATAGCTTTTGACCCGGTTTCAATACCCAATCCCACAATGCTTCTTTATTGTTCAATTCTAACATTTTAGTTGCAGGTGCAGGTCCAAGAAGATTATGACCATCCACTTTAAGATACCATTTTGGATTTAAATCATTAGAACTTAATTGAATTACTTTACTGCTCTTATTTTCAATGGTGAGTTTAGTCCATACCATATATTTAGTAGGTGTTTTATAAATTCGATCTGAATAACCATACATCTTCATTAGAGACTGTGCTTCTTTAGACTTTACATCGTAAAACATCAGCTTTTCTAACGTGTACGTTAATCCTCCAGCGCTAATTGTTACTGGAAGATCCACTTCTTTTTTCAGACCAAACTTACTCAGATTATCCCTCATAATAGGCACCGGCGTTGCTGTTGATTTCACGCTTGCTGTAGGCTTTACCGCCGCTGTTGGCTTAGCAGTAACTACTGGTGTAACCGCTTCCGCATTTGCAACCACTCCCTGCGCCAATACTGTACCTAATAACATTGTTGCTGCCATAGTCGCCTCTACAATTTTCTTCTTCATCCCCAAATCTCTCCCTAGTCTCAATTGGATTTTTCCTACTTATTGAACTTATACTCCTGAACTGCGGGTACTCTGATTGGCTCTTGTGTTTTGGCTCTGGAGATCAGCAGCGGATGTTCCGTCTCAATGACGGCAATAACCGAGGGACCCTCTATGTATTTGGTAATGCCATATTCACTATCCTCGTATAAAAGCGGAAAAGTCACTCCATCAGCATCATCAACAATATCGAACTTCACGATCTTTACTTGATTCTTAAAACGGCTGCCCTTTTTGGGAGAAAGACCGTTATCAAGTCCAAGATTCGCCTGTAAGGCATGCTGAAAAGTATCGTATGCAAGCGTGGGATCGATAATTAGACGGCCTTGCGCGAGTTCAATCTCATCTAACTCCTGCGCGGCATCGTGAACAGCGATATTGTTTGCATCTTTTAGCATGCTGCGCAGCATGTCCCACTCCTGATTCTGAATCTGAAAGAACCAGGAGTAGATAAAGATCAGTAGGACAAATGCCAGCTTAATAATGTAATCCATAAATTAGGCTCATCCCTTAATCAATCGAGATATTCACTCATAATTGACCCATGCCCATAATATCGGGTAGGCTGCGAAACCGTGGAAAAGTTATACGGAAACAGATTTATTCGCGGTGCCGTTACAAAAACATCTAGTCGTTTTTTTCGTTCCTGAACAGTGTCCGTGCTGCTTTCGATTTCTATGGAACCCTCTGAGAACCCAATCGCCTTCAGATTTGAAATCACTTCGTTCCGCATAGATGCTGTGACCATCCCCTCCGTTGCTGCTTTTTGTGTGATGTAGGATGTATTAGCTTTGACCTGCAAATCTAGCAGATAATCAATATAGGTGAAAATAGGCTGCAGGATAATAAACAGGACAAGCCACATGAATAATGCCCGGAGGACGGTCTCCTTCAATAGAAACGCCTCCTCCTAATATTGCTCTACTTGCTTAGTATGTGTGATGATATCGTCCTGACTGCTGCCAATGATATGCGTGGCTACCGTAATGAACATCCCTGCGATGACAAAACCAATGGCAAGAAACATTGCTATGGAGATCGAGTCTTTTTTCATAATTGAGTTAAACCGAAGTGTGGGTTAAGACCCGAGCAACTGTAGTTTGGCTGGAATCCAACGGCTGAATTAAGGTTACACCCGGGATATCCGGTCTATTATCATCCGTATCATTAATTACATCTTGCACCAAAGGAACTAAAATCGCGATTACAATGGCCACACACAAAAATCCGATAGCGATAAACAAACCAGTAGAAATAGCGTCCTTTTTCATTGTTAAAATCTCCCTTTTATTTTATATTTTTTAAATAATATTGAATATATAATTTTTCACTGGAACATGCCGACCCCATTAAAATTCCCTTTGATCAGCAAAATGTACTGCATCGCCATCGCGACGATCATCAAAAAAGTAGCAATCGATGGGATAACGTTAATAATCGTCGATAAATCACCGATAAAAGACCATTTTTTTAAATACTGATCACTGGAGATTTTGGAGATGATCTTCCCTTGCTCACGTAAATAATTAGCAGCTTCTGTGTCGTCGTCCATCCCCTCAGTAGCCAGCAGAATGGAACGAATGTCATTAATAAAACTATGGTCATCCGGAAACTTGGCACAAAACCATTCAATCGCCCCCTCCACACCCTCATCTACTGCTCGTTCTGACAACTCGTACAAGTCCTGACGTATATATTGAAAATGTCCAGCCGTACTCCCGCAAAAAGTGCCAAATTGTGCATATCCACGCTTGCGTAGCCGATTATTCTCGTATAGACGAATGAAAGAGATCAGCTCACCGTCTTTTTTAATAACCGTCTTTTGATGAAGCCATGCAAGTACCCAGCCAAACGGAAGATAGCGCATCGGACTGCTGATTACGAGAATAAGTAGAGCAATTAGAGGATCATAGATTGAAAAGGCATCGGAGCGTATAAAATCGCTGACGACTTGAGTTATTAAATAAATCAGCGCTGCTGAATAACGGAAAAGCGTAATTTTACGAGCCGAAATCGATAGACCAGAGTCATTCAATAATTGCTGAAGTCTATCCCCCTGCACCCGTTCCCCAAGCTTATTCCACCGTAGTCCTAATCGGACAAGATATCTTTCCTGTTTACTACTGCTGCTTACAAAGACAAGTAATGCGACATATACAATCCCGATTACAGTAACTAATAGTAACAATCTGTCCATAGCTCATCACCTTAGTGGTAGTCCAGTTTAGGTCTGGCGAGAATAGTACTGATCACAAAAGAAATAAAAAGTCCGGAGATGATCACCATTAAAAAGGAAAGCCCTACTGTAGTCTCAAATTGCAATTGGAAATAGACATCAGGCTTCAGCATATACATAAAGGTTCCAACCGTAGATACTAGCACCAATAGATTCCCGTATAAACCAAGGCTGATCGCATCTCTACTGCCCGCTTTTACAGTCAAAATCGTATCCCTCTGTTGCTCCATAGAACGGTTTAATAGCATCAGCGAGCTTTTTAAATAACGGGTTCCTTCCTTCTCGGCGTAGAGCAGATCCGATATAAACTCCAAAGCGAAAGTAGTGCCAATCGCACCGGAAAACCTTCCGGCTTCCTGGGCAAGCTCCTTCTCATTACTGTAATTAGAAAATGCAGCCCCTAGCAGCTTCAATGGACCTTTCAGCACATTCTTATCCGTAAGAAAATCAGCTGTCCGATCAAGAATGGAATCTACCGACAAATGAGTGAATTTGGTAGAGATCTTGACTACATCAAGTAGATCGTAGCTTCCGTGCACCTTCCTCTGTGCGTAGATGTATCTCATACGAAAATAAGGAATCATCGCGGAAATCACAGCCATAAAAAACGGAAATCTCCAAGCCTCTTGGATCGACTGTCCTTCATTAAAGGTGATTCCATCCAAAAACGGATTGTTAAAACTAAGTCGCCCAGGAAGCTCACTGATCGTCAGTAGTCCTGATAGAAAAACCGCAATAAATACTATTACTGTACGCCCGACAAAACGCATAACACTTACACCCGGCTCATAGTTTTGATGTACAAAATACAGAAAATTATCTAGATGACGGTAAAGCCACAGCCTTTTTTTTACTGAGCTAACCCTTTTACCAAAAATACTCATCTTATGTTTGATCCGAAAATCTACTTTCTGACTCACCTGCCATAAATGCCGTTCAATTAGTGGTTTAATGAGCAGCCACATTCCCCACACAATCAATAAATGGAGGATAAAACGAAAAATATACAATAATAGATCCACAGTTTCACCCCCTTACTCGTTAAGAATGATCTTAGATTTCAAGCTTTCCTTAATTGGCTGATCCATTGGCTTTGCGGTCGCAAGTCGTCCTAGTAAATTCTGAAGCAACTGTGTCGCCTGCTCATTTTTCTTAGTCATCTTCAGAATCAGGCTCATCGTCAGCTTGTCATTATAAGACCAACTCATATTCTGAGGTTCCCAGCGCATCAGATCATTCGCAAATACGGAGTTCTTTTCCTCTTCATAAAAGACTTCCGATATTCGCGTCAGCCGCTTCTTCCCATTTGGAACACTCTCCAAAATAAAAACTAGCTCACATGATTTCAGTGCGGAGATTAAATGTCCCTTAAGACTCCCTCCAATTCTTGTCGACACAGCAAAAGCGCCTTGATAAGGAATGTCCTCCGAATCCACGGTGTGGAAGGTTCCGGTGATACCGTCATATCCCTTCTCCCCACTCCATAGGTAAAATTCCCATTCGTTATACCGCATTTCTGTCATATACAAAATGTTTGGGTCATGCCGCAGTGACTCTACCCCCACCTCCATTAACTCCTCGTTTGCAGCCTGTATCGGAATAATTCGATGCCCTTTAATCTGATAAGGTAAAATCGACTCCGGATGCTTCTCTATCATCACCACACCCATACAAGACGAGGATCCAAGCAGTTGCTCGCCGACGATCGTATTTGCAAAGGTTGTTTTTCCTGATCCAACAGCACCCGCAATTATGGTATTGCGAAAAGTGGATGATAACGCCCGAATCATTTCAACCGCTTCCGCTGGAATACATTCCGTACCTGCTTGATCTTCTAGACTCAGGAACTCTACAACCTGCCGCCGCAGTGATATGGTGGTGAAGCCATCCCATACTCTCGGGGATACCCAAATGGCAAGTCGGATAAATCGTCCGGGCCAGAGCGGATCATCCATTTTGAACTCCACCGAAGGGTTGTCCTTGTTCAGCTTTTTGTTGGGATCACTTTTTAATAAAGAACGCTTTAACTGCTCCACCCGATCTAGAGAAGGCATCTCGTACGGATAAGCTACAAACTCACCTTTATGGTTATAAAAAATTTGCTTTCCAATCATCTGGAGCCCCGTTGACTCACTGTATGCACGATCAGTAAACCAACGATACGCCGGTCCAAAGCCCTTCCACTCATGATAGAGCGCTTCTGCCACCGTCCGGTATGCTTCTGGAACCTTGCCCGTAAATGGAGTCTTCCGTAAATACTTTTCTATCTCATTCATAAAAAAACTAACTGCCTGCGGATCGCCAATTAGCGCCTTCGCATTTAGCTCGAAGTAGGCATCATCCTCACGCTCCAGCCCTTGATTCATATCATTTTTCATTTTTTGCAAAAATGTATAAAAGTCTTCCTTACCCGGTTTACTCAAGCGCAGAATGCTTTGTTTCAGAGAGAACAACGGACGCTTCGTTTGATTTCCCTTCATAGGAATATACCTTTCTTTTTAGCTTCTGGTGCTAACCCCATCGACACGAGCAGAGAATGTACCTTATCATCTACATACTGCAGTTCCTTTTTCCCTAACGGCAAGCTCTCCTGCAAGGGCTGGTAATACGGTAGCTCCAGTAAGATTTCTGTCCCAAAGCGAAGCGCAAGATTTTTAGGTGAAGATATTTCCTCTACATTGCTGCGGTTAATAATCAGTTGAAAATCATGTGAACGTAGATCCATATGCCCTGCAAGCTCTAGTAGAGGTTCAAGTCTGTATTCATGCTTTGGATGAGTGACAATCATGCGCAGTGCCGATTTGTGCATTCCAACATACCATGCAGCGCTTTCCGGAATAGAGCCAAAGTCAGCAATAACCACATCCGCATTCGCTCCAGCCCTAGCCAAAAAATATTCAATCTCATCCTCCTGATAGTCTTGTGCGCTCAAGTAATCGTAATTGCCTGGAAGATACATATAACCATCTTGCTTAATGAATTGTTCAAAATCCTCATCATGTATCATTTTCCCTGTAAGCCTTGAACGAAGCCTATCAAGACTGATGGTCGCTTTACGATCATGTCCGGGATCATATAAATCAAGCCCAAGGACAATAACACGGAGACCTGACGCAGCAATGCGCCTTGCGAATAGTTTGGCTACACTAGTACAGCCAATTCCCGGACCTGAGCCAAAAAAACCAACCAGATTGCCCCGCTCCTCCCCATCCTCGTCTAAAATAAAACGAATTTTCTCTATCACCACTGACGAGGTAGAACGAGGAGGGATGAAATAGATACCTAAGCTTTCACAGAGCATATGTACAGCTTGGTAACCACTTATTCCCTTTTGTAAATATACATACAGAATCGTTGAACTTGGATAATTCCGGCGCAGTTCGCTAAGTGACTGAGCTTTAATCTGGTCACTGGTAACCATTAGCATATGGTTCTCTGCATGAGATGGATCAGGAAGTACGCTTTGTGTGATTACTATGAATCCCGCATTTTTGATATCATTAATCGTTAACTGATCTATGCCTAGACTAAAAATTTTCAAGATTCTTCCCTCCTACTCGACCCGTACGATCCACAGCTTTTTCCCCTGCTCCAAAAATTGTCCTAGCCGTTGTCCATCGCTTTTCTTCAGCTTCAGTTCCGGTGTAGCCACCTTGCCAGTCGAAGTGAATCGATTATTGTTGTTGCCCTTTTCTGAATCTAGCACATCGTTATTATCTTCAGTTCGCACATAGTTCACGGTGACTCCAGATAAAAACACCTCCTTGACGGGTTCACTAAGTGGTATTTGCCCAATCGGCTCTTCCCCATCCTTGTTGACATTCGGACTAACCGATTCACTCTGTTTCTCTTTGTCACCTTCAACTAGATAAATATCTACCTTATCCCGGCTTCGCAAAGAACCATTAATGGCATAGATAGCCTCCTTTGGTATAGGAAAAATCCCTTCATCCTCCAGCGGCTCTAAATCACTAACATCCACTAGCGACGCTGTCAAAATACTTCCGTTAGTCAGATTTACATTCGTAATCTTGTGCTCTACCTGTTCGATTTCAGTTATTACGCCGGAAGGTATATCTTTGGTCTGAACAGAGTCCAGATACACATCACTTGCTTTCAGCTCATAGTTTTTGGGAAGAAACTCCCCGCCTTCCACCTTAATTTTGACCACGGTTCGGGAGAGCACGTAGGGCTTGAAATAAAGATCATACCCCAGCAGTCCGCCGACTCCAGTAATCAAAATGAGGCTTGCGAAGAAATAGTTACGTTTTAGCAGTTGCCCACGCTGTAAAGCCAAACCTTCCACCTCCTTAAAAACACGATTTTGAGAACGACAAAAAGCAACTTGACGTAAATAGCCAAGCTGCTGGTAAAATGCTTTTTTACCTGTAGAGATTTAGAGAACTATTAGATTATAGGGTTCCGGTAAAAAGCGCTCAGGTTCACACCATAGGCTTTCACCGGAAAATAACCTTTCTATTTAAACACTACAGTCTTATTTTGATGGACGAGGATCCGGTCTTCGATATGCCACTTCACTGCACGAGCCAGAACAACCCGCTCAATGGTGCGTCCAATCCGCTTCAGCTCGATAACATCATCACTGTGGCTAACCCGCTGTACATCCTGTTCAATAATTGGGCCACCATCAAGCTCTTCTGTAACATAGTGAGCAGTTGCTCCGATAATCTTCACCCCGCGTTGATACGCTTGGGCGTAAGGATTACCACCAATAAAGGCTGGAAGGAAGGAGTGATGAATATTAATAATCTGGTGACGATAGTGCTCAATAAACGACGGTGAGATAATCTGCATATAACGAGCCAGGATTATAACATCAATGTCGTCTCCGATGACCTCAAGCTGACGTTTTTCCGCCTCAGCCTTAGTATCCGCTGTAACTGGAATATGGTGGAAAGCTATGCCGAAGGACTCGACATACGATTTCATATCCAAATGGTTACTAACAACGAGAGCGATGTCGGCTTCTAGATCGCCTGCTTGCCACTGCCAGAGAAGTTCCACAAGACAATGGTCTTCTTTAGAGACAAATATGGCTAATCTTTTCTTATGACGAACATTGAAAATTTTCCAGTTCATCTTGAAACGTTCAGCCACCCCGCCGAACAAAGATCGTATCTCTTCCAGACGATCTCCTAATTCAGGAAGGTCAAACTCAACTCTCATAAAGAACATTCCGCCATCTGGATCCATTGTGTACTGATCCGATTGCACAATATTCGCACCATGCTGATACAGAAAGTGTGATACTGCCGCCACGATTCCCGGTCCATCAGGACAGGAAATGAGCATACGCGCCCGGTTGGAATATGATTCGGCACCTGACGAATTGTTTCTTTTTACGTGTAATTCCATGATCCCCATCCCATCCTCTCATCTACATGTGCAATCTGAAGTCTAGCTTATGCATGAACGAGCACTTACTTGCCTGCTAACCATGCAATCAAGCGATGATTAATTGCTTCCTCGCTCAGCGCAGGGAACAGCTCGGCAGCGATGACTTCGTCATATAGACGCTCCAGCGGTTCACGCGGATCAGCCTTTTTAGCCTTGGCATCGTTCTTCAGCAACTCCCAGACATTAAGCACATACTGACGGGAATCAATCTCCTTCTTAGCAAAAAACTCGCGGAGTGTTTCAACATCTTCTATAAACTCCGGTCCAAATCGTTCAGCTACGTTACCACGGAGCAAAGCGATCTCTACCTCATACATCGGACGCTGTTTCTTAGCATCCTTACCCACCCATGGTGTTTCCAAAATGAAAGGCAGCCCTGCCAATTTCTCATGATGGACAATTTTGTTAATCGTATCAAAACCGATCCAACCCGAACCAATTGGAGTATGACGGTCTTTACCTGCTCCACATGGATTTTTGCTGTCATTGATGTGGATGACCCCAAGACGATTCAAGCCGATAATCTCATCAAACTGGTTAAGAACGCCATCCAAATCATTAACGATGTCATAGCCAGCATCATGAATGTGACAAGTATCAAGACATACGGACAAACGCTCGTTATGTTCAACCTTAGCAATGATCGAAGCAATCTCCTCAAAGCTGCGTCCGATCTCTGTTCCCTTGCCAGCCATAGTTTCTAGGGCGATATGAACTTCCGTTTCATTGGTTCCCCCAAGAACCTCATTAAGGCCGTCTGCAATCCGCTGGATACCATATTCAGCGTCCTTATCAGTGAAAGCACCTGGATGTAATACGATATGCTTGACCTCAAGCGCATGCGTACGGCGAATTTCTTCTTGTAAGAAATCAACGGCCAACTGATACGTATTCTCTTTATAGGAAGCGAGATTAATAATGTAAGGTGCGTGGACGACAATCTCCTCCACACCGTTTTCTTTCATTGCTTGCTTCCCTTCAACGGGATACATGGCATCAATCGGCTTGCGGCGCGTGTTCTGCGGCGCTCCTGTATATATCATAAATGAGCTGGAACCATACTCATTTGCTTCATTTGCTGCGGTCAAAAGACCCTTGTCCGAGCAAGACACATGTGAACCTATTTTCAGCATACTTCTTCCCTCTTTCCTTCACGAATTACCCCCTATTCTACCGTGATCAGAAAAATAAATCTAGACAAGGTCAATATGCTGGGTTCTGCTTCGCAAAACTTTGGAAATAAGCTATACTTTAATATGAGATTAAATTATGTGAGAATACTCATTGCCAAAAGGTGGTGTATGCATGTCTATCCAATCAGGACTTGGTTTATTATCCGCAACACCGAGCAATTGGTTCATGAACTCTATCGCTTTCTGGACATTTATGCTGCTGGGTTCCATGTGTATCGGCGGTTTTTTTATGTTCCGAAAATTCCTAAAGGTATTGCCGAAAGCCGATGGAAAATCTAAGCTGGACTGGCAAAATTACTGGGTAGAACGCAGCCGATCACTCTGGAGTGATGAATCCAAAGCTTTTTTAGACCAGCTTGTTCAGCCTGTGCCTAGTCCGTTTCGCGATATCGCCAAACATTCTATTGCTGCTGAGATTGGAAAAATCGCAGTGGAAAGCAATGCGAAAGAGGTTACTCGTGATCACTGCATTAAAGGTTACATAGTCGCCACACCGCGGCGTGACAATCGTTTCCTCGTCAATTTTCTCGAAAAGAACAAAATCGATTACTCTGCTTACCAGCATTTATTTAAGTGATTGTTAATCGAATGTCCTGTTCAGAACGGAGGCCAACCTTATGAAATATGTAATATGTGGCGGCACCGGTTTTATTGGCAGTGAACTAACAAAATACTGGCTGCAAGCAGGAAATGAAGTCGCCATCGTCGGTCGCAATCTACCTACAGCTGCGCCATATCATCCTAAACTGAGTTATCACACATGGGACAGCCTTAAAGCTGATCATGCCACCCTAGAGAATGCAGATGCCTTGGTTAATCTTGCTGGAGCTTCTCTTAGCCAGCGTTGGAGCCCAAGTGGCAAAAAAGCAATTATGCAATCTCGTCTTGCAACCGTTTCCGCTGCTGCTAAGCTACTCGACAGTTTGAAGCACAAACCGTCTGTAGTCATTCAGGCGTCCGCTGTAGCTATTTACGGAACTTCTTTACAAGATACCTTTAGTGAATCATCACCAGCCCATGTTATGGACTTCCCCTCTGAAGTGGTTCAAACCTGGGAAGAAGCTTCTGATGAAGCATACCAAGATATCCGTCTAATCAAGTTACGTACCGGTGTTGTACTTGGCAATGAAAGTGGTGCTTTCCCAAAAATGAAGCTACCCTACTTACTGGGCTTTGGCGGTAACATTGGCACAGGAATCCAGTGGGTCCCCTGGATTCACCTGACAGATATCGTTCGTCTGATCGATTTTTGTATTCAGAATCCCGCCATTTCCGGACCCGTTAATGCGACTGCTCCACATCCGGTTACAAACGAAGCGTTTGGGCGAACGATCGGAAAAGTGTATAAACGGCCACATTGGTTTCCACTACCTGCCTTCTTATTAAAAACAGCAGTTGGTGAATTGTCCGAGATCTTGCTCAAAGGGCAACGCGTCCTTCCAGCGGCGGCATTAGAACAGGGTTTTAGCTTTACATTCCCCACACTTCAAGCTGCTTTAGAAGATCTGAAAAGCCAAAAATAGCAGAATCATCATTCACTTGTAATCCTAAGCTTCATCCATGTGGAATGTGTAACTTCCTTTTACAATCTTAAATACGGTCCCCTCTGACAGCGGGTACTCTTTATAAGGGATCATGGCTTCACCTTGAAAGAGTGTTCCATTTCTGGAGTCGAGATCCTTTAGCACGTATCCGCCTGGGCTCCTAGATATTTCAGCATGTACTCTTGAAGCTCCTTCGGATCTCTCCACGTACTGAGCTACTTCTGCCGAGCGGCCGATAATAAAGCTAGTTCGGTTTAACACAATGGTCTCCGTCTCTGCCTCATCCTCATCATTTCTTTTGAGATAAGGAACATTTCGAGCTGGCTTGTGATTTCGTTTGCCCTGCTGAGGTGTCTCCTCTCGTGATAATAAAGCAGTTGGAGCTATTGGCTCTGGTGGTGTTACAAAACTATGTTCCTCTATCTTGGATTCAGCTCGTGCAGTTGTAACGCTTGATAGAGGATCGGATGTATACTGATCTATCTTTGGAATCTTTGCTGCGGGACGCGTAGTTGTCACAGGATTTCTACCGAAATTCCACTCCAATTCTCTTCGACTCGAACTCCAGTTTGTATCTTCAGGGTCCTCATTCGTATGATCCTTTTGTTCATTACTTCCAAACCTTATCCTTCCGCCCCATACCATCCAACTCAATACAGACAATGCGATCGTTGCAATCCCACAAACGGCTAGCCACAACGGCTTTGGACTATTTAGATATAGGAATTTCCATAATAAAGCATCTCCTAATAGGCACCCTAGAATTAAATAGGTTCTTGAGCTTGAGGTTTGTGAATTTATCAAATTATCATCCTCTAGAGATCGAAGCGACTTCTCCTCTTCTTTCAACCTAAGACTGGGACTGGAATAGCTACTCAACCAAGGAGTGGCGTTCTGTTGCGTATTCAGAATCTTTTCCTCATTCCGCTCACTTATTTTTTTCTGAGGAGCAGTTACCTCATTCACAAACAGTTCCCTTACTCTCTCTTGTATTCGTCTTTCTGGTTCTATCAGACTTGCTTCTGTCATCTTTGGAGGAATAGATGCCATTATTTCGTTATTGCTAATTTCTCTACTTCTAGAATCCCCCTCTGTCAAAAGCTCTGAGAGAAGACCCTTGAGGCCTGCTGGTGTAAATTCTTCTTCCCCACAGTATTGCAATACTCTTTGAACACCACTGCCAGTAAGCTCTGTAATAGAAGCCATTAGCACCAAGATCAGCGACTTGAGCGATTCTCCCAGCCTAGAAGTAGGCTCATTCCCCTGAATAGGAATATAGGTTAGGTATACCTTACCACTATGCAACGAGCCTTCAATAAAAATATAATCTCCATGCAAAGCATATTGTTCCGCCCGCAGCATATATAACCTGCCATCCTCCATCCCTTGTGCAATTTGCAGTAGTAAACCAAAAAATGAGGTCATGCTTAGCTTCTCACTTTTGAGCAAATGACTGAGCATTTTTTTACGCAAAACAGCGTATTCCATAGTAACCTTCAAATCGATTTCCCTAAGTAATAACCTTAAATGATGAGGAATGTCGGTGTTCATCAGCATACGAGCCTGAACCATATTAAGCTTACTCACCGGCATTCCTTCTGGTTCTCCAAGCATCATATATATACCGTCCTGCTGTATAAAGTCACGGGTTAATCCGTACAACAAGCATCACCACCTCTTATTTTAAAAATAAAGATAAGCGCATATGGTACCAGGGACTACAGCCAGCATGAAAGGAAATCTCAACAGCTCACTATCTTTATTTTTAAATAGGAATGAACTTTTCAATAATATAAATCCTGAAATTGTGTTAATGATCTTACGCGTACGCCTGCCTGTTTCCCGTCTCATTAAGACAATTATCCAGCCTATTAAAGCTCCAAATAATACGGAGTACACCACGACCTGCAATGTAAACAGCATTCCTGTCCAAGCGCCGATCCCGGCAAAAAGCTTAACATCCCCCGCGCCAACCGCCCCTATCAAATGCATGATCAGAAGTACTGAAAAACCTGCTACAGCACCCACACCAGCCTTCAGAAGTCCATCCCAGCCGTTCATCAGCACTTGAGCAAGCAGACCGGCAAGCAAACCTGACACTGTAATCCAGTTCGGTATTCTCATCGACTTAATATCTGTAATAAATGCAGCTGCCAGAAACGGAAAACACCCCCAGAACGCCCACTCCGCCATGGATTACACTCCTTTCCTTTCCTCTTCATTCATTTCACTACTGTGAACATAACCTCAATAGATCTTCCGTCATCAAGCTGTATTACAAATGGCCAAGTACCCGGAGTAGTATTCACACCAATTTTCCACTCCCACTCGATATATCCATCCGCGTCCGCTTGTTTCCAGCCTAAATACTTGGCAGTGCTTCCTCCGCTTTTATAAAAGACGGATAAGCTAGCGGAAGCATTTGGCGGAATTTTGGCACGAACTTTGCCTTGCTTATTTGCTACAGCTGGATTCGGTTTTTCCAAAATCACAATGAAATCCTCTGGTTTGCTAGTGCCGTCATCGCCCTTATTTATACCTTCACCTGTATCTCCGATCCAAAGACGTTCAACAGCACTTGCCTCTAGTACAATGCTTTGGTTTAAAAAGGGTACTTTCATTGGCAGCTCATAGCTAACCACCAATCCAAAGTAAGGTCGAGTACTCTTCTTTAATTCAGGCACGATAATGTTAGATACATGAATTCGATCATAGTCCAGTAAGTCTGATGACAGATACGGCTTCAATAAGGGTTTAATCGCCAGGTCCAGTACACTCTCAGAGGTCTCCGCCTGTAGCTTCTGCAGCGGTCCCTCACCCTTCTCTAAAGCCGACATGACCCACTCATTCAGCGGCTTGGGTAATGCCATTGCGTAATTGCTGCCCCAATCTGTAAGAGACAAGCGAGGTATTGTCCAATTCGATTCAGCTGGATTGTCAGCGGATAGATCCGTGCCCCCCTTCACTGCATCTGCGTCCGCTTCGCTTGTTGCTCCCCATTTCTGCACCGCCAAAGCCGCAGGGTACATGTGCGTTGAAATAGATTTCACAGTATCGGAGGCTGTACTTTGTAAGGCTGTCGAATACAAGGTCATCTGTACGATAGAAATTAGGAACAGAACAAACAGTAAGAAAAACGGAAGTACCATCGCCGCCTCTACTACCATGCTACCTTCTTCCTTAGTCCTCCCCCTAATCCGGTACTCGTCCCTCATATCCTTGCCAACCTCCTGCTAATATGAAAAATCAATCTTTACTTCCCTCATATATGTTCTTCCTTGAACTTCTCCTGAATACCCAGCGTTATAATCCAAAAGCTTCACTACACCTGGCAGAAACCATAACCGCATTTTGAGCTTAATATTCGAGGATACATAAGTGCTTCTTTCCTCTGGATTTATTCCTGTGTTGAGACGAATTAGAGCCAGCATCCGAGATAACTGAACATTCCCGCCTCCATGCATCATCATAAACAGACGCAAATGATCGCGATAAGTCAGCTGGGCTGGTAAGTATTTGGACAGAGGAATGGAATCTTTCTCACAAAGTAGTAACATATCTTGAATAGCTTGCTGGATTCCATACAACAGCGCCGCAGCGAGAACAGCCAATGGATTTCCTAAGCTTGCCTTCTCAATAAAACCTTCCATCGTTCGAATAGATAACCGCATAGCGAATATTTCAGCATAAGCCGCGGCTACATTGCCTGCAGGATTATAAAATCCATATAGAATGTATTCCAGCTCTTGTGCTTGAGGATTAAGCTGGTCTTTAAGCTTATCTGTATTCTCTACAGAACCTTGTGCCAATGTAGCTAACTTGGAAACGTCAAAATGCTGAAAATAGAGGGCAGAATACTCCGTTTGGAAAAGTTTATCTCTAGCTCCTGCCATAATGCCACCCATCGCTGCATAGATCCCGTCCATATCCTCCATCGCCGAACTCCCAGCAGCATAAATGTTTGAGCTAACTTCTGATTTAACCAGTGGATCCGATACTATTTCCTCATTAAAAGCAATATTCTCTTCATAATATTGGTGAAGTGTTTGATAGTCTTTCAGAGAATCTGTCACTCCGTTACCCATCATTCGAATCTTATCGAGCAACGCTTTCGCTTCACCCAGCTTCGATTTAGCTTCTCTCTCCAATTGTTTACGCTCTTTATCTGAGCTACGGTGCTGTTCAATTAAAGCCACATCATTAGCGATAACATTCCCCTTCTCGCCGTAATTCTGTAAATAGTTTTTCACCACACGTGTAGCTTCAAGAACAGAAGATATCATTTGGTAGGAGTCCCCGTTGTCACTCAAAGCTTTATACAGCACACCCGACATTCCTGCTACGATTGGTTCAATGGTCTCGAAAGCACTTTGCTGCGTGGATATATTATTCTCCATCTGACTTAGGTCAGTTGAGGTGAGAATCAGTGCATCTTCCTGTTCACGCAGCTTTTTAAGCGGGTCTGAGCTTATCTCTCCTGAGCTCGCCGGAATATCCCAATTATTAGCAGGATCATTTGATAGATCCCCACCCTCCATTCGCGACTGTTCCAATACATTTCTCATCTCGTCATTCAATTGCTGCGCCTTCTTTAACGCTTCTTTCGCTCCCTCCATTGATCTTTCATGATCTTCACGAAAAGCTGTTAATAAGGCAGGAAGCCGCGATAACATCTCAGTAGTTCGACTCTGGTAGAGTGATAATTGATAAGTGTACTTTGCAGGCTTTTTACTATCACGATAAAGATCATCGTAGTACTTCCCAAGGTAGTCGCTATACTGTGCTGAAATATCCGCGGCCGATTGCATACTTCCGAGCGAACTGGCTGAAATGGACTCTCCCGGCGGATTCATAATCCATTGAAGTAGCCTTCTTCCACTCTCCGCAGCCTGGCTTCTCTGCTCTAACATAAGATCCAAAGCCTCTTCTCGCTCGTCATATAACGGCTGCAGCTTACTGAGCAAAGTAGTAGCGCGTGAAGCCTCTTCCATTACTCCTGACATTGGTTTAAATTTACCTGCCAGCTCTAACGCGAAATCTATCGGGGCCTTATATTTCATTTCTTCCAGTATTTGTCGACGAGCAACTTCATAGCTACCCAATGGTCGGCTCCATTCCAAGGATGAGGATTCCAGCGCAAAGGGGATTAGATTGAAAGTATCACTCCGACCACTTTTATGCAGATTATCATTGAGTACTTTAGAGAGCAGAATATCCCCGTCACTCTCTCCGAATGCGAACAAACCATACTTCTCTCGCAGCTCAACATCGTAGGATGACATTACAGAGCGGACGCTAGCCCTCGCTAGACGTTCCTCTTGAACATTGAATGCAGCAATGCGCGCATAATCAATCAGCACTGCTGTAAATAAAAAGACGAAAGCCAGTACCATGATTAGGAAAATCGAGACCGAGCCTTCTGTTTTACCCTCGTGCTGCCCCTGCCTCTTTCTCTTTCGATTCTTTCCGCTAGCGAGGCAACAAGTAAAAATACTCCTCATCAAAACCTCCCTCCTTATCCCTGCTTTCAACGAATATTAGATCCACGGGCAAAGAAATATCACTTATCCTGAAGCTTGGTCATCATTGTAGATGCATCCTTCTTCTCCATATGGACTCCAGATCCACCACTCCCCTCTGATCCTCCCTTGAACTTTGCCCCGAAGTATCGCATCAAATCGACTGTACGAATAAACTCAACAGGTTCAGCGATGATAGATTGAGCTTTCACATTTGGTTTTGCCTCATCAGAAAGAATCTCATCAAGTACGGGTAGGTTCAGTAGTCGATTTAACTCAGCGCTTACTTTCCGTCCGGTAAGGCTGTATACATAGTTCATATTTCCCGGCATATTATTCGGAACCATAGTGGAGGAATGCCTGAGTTTAAGTACGGGCAGATCACTTTCATCTGACACTTCACCAGGTAACTCTATGGTTACACCGCCGCTTCCAGCTTCTCCGCCGAATAATGAAGATAGCAACGCGTCGTCACCAATCCTCCAATAGAGGGAGTCATATTCTCCAACAGCGTAGGATCCTGAAACCTCTTTATGACTGTTACCCCAATTGTAAGCCGCACGCTCTGTGGCTCCTGAGGCCACTTGTATCAGCATGGATTTCTGGTAGCTATACAAGCAGAAGAACAATAGAAGCATCATAATACACATGACCAATGGCAGCAAAAGTGAGGCTTCAATAGTAAAGCTACCTTGATCTTCTTTAAACTTGCTCACTCGAATACGTCCTGGCTCTTTTCACCCGCAGTGCTAATCAGATCTTTAACTACTTTTACAATCTCCTCACGAAATACCAAAACAACCGCAATCAACACAGCAATGATCAGAATCATCTCCAGCGTCCCCAGACCTTCCTCGTTCTTCCAAAAGCTCTTTGCACTACTCACCATTGTTGTCATCATTCGTTTCATCCTCCTACATTTTTAACATCATGAATGCTGGTGTTCCCACCAGTACAATTACTATTAAAAAGATAACTACCATCGGAAAGACTAGCTTAGAGGAAGCCTGCTCCCCTCGCGTTCGACTGATAGCTTTCCGTTTATCCCACAGCATTCGCGATAGGTCGCGCAGCGATAACACAAAATCCGCTCCACCCCTGCGGTAATTCAGAAGAACCGTCGTCGTGAACAAGGATACCTCCTGCACTGCGCATCTCTTACTAAAATTCTCGAATGCCTGCTGAAAAGAATACCCTCCTTCCCATTCACTGGTCATAATCCTAAGCTCCTTATACAGTGGATGATTAACATCACCTCGGTGGCTCTCTACACAGCGGATAATCGCCCGCTGCACAGTCTCACCTGCTCCTACCAGCAATACAATACTGTTCAGAAGCTCTGGTAGCTCGAGCATAATATTTTGCTCCCGCACCCTCACCTTTTTATGTAAATCACTGACCATAGCAGCCGGTAGAGCTACCGCCAAGAAAAAACCTAGAATCAAACCCGTCTGATCGCCGCTAAACCCTGTGATCAAGCTTCCACCCACAAGCAACAACCAACTGTAGCTAAGCATCTCACCCATGAACAGCAAGGTCCGTTCTGCACTGTAACGCATCCCATAACTTCGCTGCAGGGAACGTTGAATCCTGAACATCAACGATGGAAAACGGCTGGAGGTGCCACTCTTCTCAATGAGCAGCAGCAGCGGTTCACCCAGCTTCCGAAGTCGTAAACCGTCCATTGGAAGCCCCCTTAACCCGGCATATCTTTTTCCGCATTTAATTCGTAACAGAGCCCAGACAACAAGTAAAAATATAGTGACTACTGCACATAGCCATCGCATGATTTCATCCCCTTCACAGCGGAATGTCCATTATTTTAGTAGTCCAGAGATAACATAAGAACAACGCAATAAGCGCTAGTGTCGATATGGCTATACCCGCTCCCGTATACATAGGCTTCATATAGTCTCCTGCAGTTAAACTCATAAAGATCACCATGATCAGTGGGGATATCAGCAGTGCTTTAGCCTCGAACTTCTTCTGTGCAATGCTTACAGCAATATCCTGCTGAATATCTAGCTTCTCTCCGATGATCGTAGATGTACGGCGTACTACTTCTACAAGATCACCACCAGTACGTTTACATACAGAGAACACGTCAGCAAATCGCTCGATATCTTCCATTCCAGCTCTTTCACTGAAATCCCGTAGTGCTTCTTCCACTGGCTGACCGTATTCCATGCGCGTACAGATAATATTTAGCTCCGAGATCATATCGCCGCCTCCCTCCGGGTCGAGCATACGTAGATCCTGCACCGCTTCCCGGAAAGCATTCTCGACCGAGCGCCCTGCTGAGAGCGAGGAAGACAATGAAAATAACGTCTGTTTAAACTGTAAATTAAGCATACTCCGGCGTCTTTTCAGCAAATAATTACGCAGTATACGAGGTGCATACACCCCACCTGGCATAAGTAGTAAAGACAGTATCCAATGATGATAAAAAAGATATCCCACTCCAAACAGCAGCAAACTGCCTACTGCGATTGCCAGAATTTTCTGTATCAAAGTCAACTCGTAAACCGTATAATCCGGCAATAATGAATGGCCTCCGGAATCAGCTTCCCTAGGCTTTTCAGAAGCAAACTTAATCTTAAGCACAACCTCTTCCCCCTTTTAGAATTCAGAATCCATGCTGTGATAACGGGTAGGAGGTTACACCAGCCATTCTAAGCTTTGCTGTATGCATAAGCGGGTTTCCACTAGAAACTAGCCCCCCTTGTACCCGTCCCTCTCGCTCACCGGACTCTTGAAATTCATATAGAGGGTTCAAGACCACTTCTCCATCTTTTATGCCCCCAACCTCACTAATCTCCATCACTCGCCTAGTGCGATCACGGAGCCTGGACAAATGCACGAAAATATCAATCGCCGATGAGATCTGCTGACGTACAACCGTTACCGGCAGATCCGCAGCACTTAGCACCATCGTCTCCAGTCGACTGACCATATCGTGCGCGCTGTTACTATGTCCTGAGGACAAGCTTCCATCGTGTCCAGTGTTCATCGCCTGCAGCATATCGAGACATTCCGCCCCCCGCACCTCACCCACAACAATTCGATTAGGCCTCATCCGCAACGAAGATCTGATCAAATCCCGAATGGAGATCTCTCCTCTACCTTCTGTATTCGCGTTCCTAGTCTCCAAGGATACAAGATTAGGTACAGTTACAATCTGTAGCTCAGCGGAATCCTCTATCGTAATGACCCTCTCCTGTGAAGGGATAAACTGAGATAACGCGTTTAGAAAAGTGGTCTTCCCTGAGCCCGTTCCCCCACTGATAAAAATATTGTATTTAGCAGCTACTAAGATTTGCAGAAGCTCTGCTGCTTCCTGGCTTAAGGCTTCACGCCCCACCAATTCATTCATCGTCATCGGCATCTCTGGGAATTTACGAATAGTCATCGCCGGTCCTTTCAGCGAGACTGGCGGAAGTACAATGTTCACACGGGATCCATCCTTAAGCCGAGCATCAACGATAGGAGAGGAGTCATTAACGACCCTGTTAACACCGGAGACTACCGTTTGGATAATGTCCTCCAGCCTGCTACTGGACTCAAATTCCAAAGGAAGACGACGAATCTGACCCTCCTCTTCTATAAAAATCTCAGTATGACTGTTGATCATAATCTCCGTGATCGCCGGGTTATCGACTAATGGCTGAAGCACATCCAATCCTCGGAAAGAATCAAACAATCTCTTCACTAACTCATGCTTCTCATGCGCCGTTAAATAACGTAGACTTTCACTTTCTAGAATCGTTCGTTCGATATAACCGGTGAGTTCACGGTTTCCTACTGCAGAAGTTACATCAAGTCCTGCACGAATCTCACTACGCAGCGCCCTGAACATCTCCTCATTCATGCAAGTTCTTCCCGGTAAAAACTAATGGGAGTGCTGGCTCTACAATCCGCTTACACAACTGCAAGATTTCCCGCTGAAATAGCGGTGAGTTCAAAAAGAGCTCCTCACGGTGTTGCATCGTCCATGATTGGATAAAGGGGCATACCCCTTCAATGCTAATTCCTTCAGGAGGCACCCACTCTTCCATACGATCTCCCGCAAAATTTACTACAAATCTACTCTTGTCCATCACATGGGGTGACATACCAGAGTTAGGGGTGTTGCAATGCGATAACCACCTCATAGTCTTATACATGCTTACATCATCATTTTTCAGGACCCACAGTAGGATCCTGCTTCTTTGTAACACAGCTTTTGCTCGTTCTTCCTCTATGCTGCCGGTATCCACAATAACAACATCAAAGTTTCTCTCAGCAACTAGACGCTCTAACAAATCCAATGTATCTTCCATAGTCATCTGAAGCATTTCCTTCACATTAATAACTGGCCTAAAAGCAGCCGTTCGGAGGTGATCATATCTAATGAAGTATTGTCCTAGTTCGATCGTATCCGCTTCACCCTTGTCTCGGCTGGCCTTTATTTCATAAAGCAATCGCTCTAGCCCAGGCGTATGACCTGCAGGAATTCGAAGAAACAACCCACTGCTGTCTACACTTTCAAGGTTTAGATAAAACACGGAAAGACCCATCTCACCAAGCTGCTTAGCCATATTCAAAGCTATTGTGGTTTTGCCCATGTTACCGCTAGAAGAGACGACCCCAAGTAACAGCGTTTCATCTAGCACGGAAGATCCTCTACCTCTTTGGACTTCACATAACTGAAGGAAAGCCCCCAAAAGGGAAGGCAATGCCTGATATTTGGCAATCATCACCCCTCCTGCTAGACTTTTAGCACTCTTACCAAGATAACCTCCATCCTCACTCAGGACCGCCCATGGAACCACGTTTTTTCCCTCTATCAGCCAAGCCTCGATGAAAGAAGAGTCCCCCACAACAGCATCCGGTATGTCCTCTCCCCTCATAAAATCGATAAAAGCATCCTTTCGGCTAAAAGCCGTAATACGCAGCATTTCTCCGTACTCGCTGTGATGAAGATAATGTAATAGAGGTTCGATATATTGACTTTCACGCACTGCGAGCACAATCCTTGCCGCCATGAAACCACGCTCCTTTCGATAAAAGGAAATCCATTATTTCCTCAAAAAAGACAGCAAAAAAAGCACCGACAATAACCGTGGATACGGTAATTGAACGGTGCTTCCGTCGCTATTCCTTTAATTTACAGCTATAGTAGCATATATATATGAAGGCAGCAATAAGTTTTTTCGCACACTAGCTGGATACTATACTCTCATCTTATCTTCGCGCCAGTTCTTAATCGCAGAGCGAATATCGGCAGGGTTGAGCTTCTCCTTCACCGCCCGCTGACACAGTGCTGGAAACTCATCATCACCCGCATAACGTAGCGCTATAATTTGGGCTAATTCAAGCTCTGGGCTCAAAGCTTCGCCTGTCAGACGGAAATAGCGGAACTGCTCTTCCACTCTCACCACGCGGTCCTGATTTTTTGTCGCATATATACGAATTCTCGTAATCGCAAATAGTAGGCATAAGGACAAGCCAAATAACAGCAATGGCACCGTTAAAACCCCATCATCACGTATCTCTTGAACAGTATAAATTGCCGACCACACAAACAAAATTAGCGCAAGCGGCATCGTCACAAAATGAAAAGGCCAATCAAAACGCATAAATCCTTTAGGCTTCCCTTTATTCATAATTCATCTCCATATTCTATATGACTTGTAGAGTGCTTAAAGCTTGGTCTCGCCGGGGATAGCAACGACAAAGGGCTTGTTATTCTCCCAGTTCAGCGACTTCCCTGAAACTTTAGTCGTTCCATCCACATTAACGATTCCGCAAATAATCTGACTTCCCCATACACTCGTATAATAATAGGCATAGGATGGTGCTAAAACAGGGGCTTTACCATATTCCTTTGCAATAGGATGTCCAAATATCACGGTAAAATCTTGTTTATCAGCCTCTTTCGAATCGTCCAAATCTGCTTCCCATACGACTGTTCTAATGTTGTCTTTAATCTCATAATACGATACAAAATGCCCATAGACTATGAAATATCCATCAGACCTGCCTTCTGGAAAATAATACGACATAGACAACACTTCATTATCACCCGTTAATTGAGACGGCTCTCTTTCTTCAAACGGAAATTGTAAGGCAGCAATGCGGGAAACAACCAAATCGTTACTATTATAATTCTGCACAAGCTTTGCATTTGCACGTTCCTGAACCCGGACAGTATTCGTACTAGCGTCCAGAGTTACTCTAGCCCCAAGAGCTTCTGCAATAAACCTTAGCGGTACTGTAACTCTTCCATCCATGATTCTAGCAGGTGCATCCAGTTGTACAGATTCCGAGCTCTTCCATGCTGTTCGAGAACCTACTGTAAGCTTAATCTTCATAGAGTCTCTGATGATCGTTACTTGCTTTGTACGGGCTTCCCACTGAATAGAAGTATTCTTGAAGCTCTCAAAAGCCTTCAGCGGAACCATCGTCTGTCCAGAAACGATATGCACACCGTAATTCACGCTCGAATTATTCACCATTACCTTGAGCTTAGCCTCTGCGGATACCGTTCCCATCGTACCTAAAGAAACTAACATAACTATTAATAGATAAAGCCCTGCCTTTCGCAGCATCCCTTCACCCCTCGCTAAACGTCTTTAACCATACCAAATTATGGTTACATTATAACATCTAGCCAAATCTCGGATTACAAAAATCTTTGTTTGATCTCCGGTGTTGGGAGCAGACACTGCTCATCGCGCCCGAACCAACGGTAACGATTCCTTGCAACATAGCGGTAAAGGATATTCCGTATTGGGCGCGGCAATATAATGAAGAAATACGCAGCAGGCCAAGGCCATCTCAATCTACGCGCAATCCGCAGTACAGCAGCCGACTCTGTATAACACACACCGTTCTCCAGCAATACAACAGTGTTCAACTGCCCAGGTTGAAGTCCAGCCTCACTCATTAGCTTAGCAGCAATTTCACTTTGTAAAGGCGCAAATAGAAATTTAGCCTTGGGATCACGCGGGATGATGAAACGAATCAAACCTTGGCAAAGATGACACACCCCATCGATCAGCACAATGGATTTATTTTGCATAATGTTCAGCTCCTCGTTCATTGCTCCCCCTCCCTGATAAAGATAAGTGTATCGCATATTTTGGGTAAACAAAAACGCGGGATAGAAATCCCGCGCCAACATGTACCGTTCTTTAATTATTCAGCAATTGCCTTTTCAATCCATTGATCGCCGATCATTTGTCCTTCGAAATCAGCAGTGAATGCCTCCATGCATTTACAGATGAAATCTTTGCGGCAAATTGGACATGGAGTTTTAAGCAGGCGGCTGATGTTCGTCATTTTCCATTCCGGAAACCGATTATAAAACGCACGGCACTCCGTTCCATCAGCAAGCTTGATAATGAACTCGTACAATCCTTCCTTATCGTTGCTGCTGGCTTTGGTCACATTCGTAATATTCGGTCTGTAAGACATCTTCATCACCCATTATTTAAATTTTTGGTTGTAAATTGCACACGCAACATATTCTCAGATACTTAGACATATTAAAGAATTTTAAGGGTGATGTCAACCAAAGACGCCTAACACGAAGGCTATTTATTACTCTTTTATGATCAACGCCTTTATTCAGTCATTATTTCCATAAAATATATACAGATACATTTAATTTATGATCATTAATTTTGCTGTGATTTGATAAACCGAATGGGCGTTAATAGTTCATAGAATTTTCTTATTTGGCTCCCCATTATAAATGGTGTACAATTAAATTGCGATAAATCAAAATTAGGGATTACAAAGGAGGTGGCATCCATGAGTATTTATGATTTTGAGGTCAACACTCTTCGGGGTGCAGAAGAATCATTGTCCAAGTACAAAGGCAAAGTGCTCCTTGTTGTGAATACAGCTAGCAAATGTGGATTTACGCCTCAGTATAAAGGGCTTCAGGAAGTGTACGAGAAATTTAAGGATCGCGGATTCGAAGTGTTAGGTTTCCCAAGCAATCAGTTTGCCGGCCAAGAGCCTGGTGAAAGTGATGAAATTGCAGAATACTGCGAGATTAATTATGGAGTAACCTTCCCCATGTTCGAGAAGATTGATGTAAAAGGCGACGAAGCACATCCCTTATTCAAATACTTATCTAAGGAAGCACCTGGTGTTCTAGGCTCAAAAAGCGTGAAATGGAACTTCACGAAATTCCTGGTGGATCAAGAAGGCCGTGTCCTTAAGCGTTTTGCTCCTAAAACTACTCCTCAGCAGATCGAATCTTATATCTCCAAGCTTTTGAAATAATCCGTTTAAGAAAAAATTCCGAAAAAGGATACCGGCCACATCACTCAGTCCACTAGCTGATATGCGGTCAGTATCCTTTTTTGTCTTTAAACATGATATCGTGATAAATCCCCCTCCTAACCCCTTTGGAATAATTTATAATATTGATGAAGAAAATTACTGGGAGGGTCAAGCAATGGTTAAACTGCGTGATTTGCCAGAACTACAGGTTATCGGTTGGACAAATGTTAATGCCTCTGGAGAGCCTTATCCGAATCTTTGGGAATTTGTTTTTGGTGAGCTAGATATTGATGCGAAATTTGACTCCATCCCCTCAAAAGTTCAAGACAGCGGTTGTTATCTGGGTCTATTTCAGAATCGTACATCTGTCCCCCGATTGTGGGAACAAGCTGCTTGGGATCATGAGTTCTTCCTTGCGGTCGAAGTAAAGCAGCTAGACTTCATTCCAGCAGGGCTTGTGCAGAAGACCTTCCCTGCATCAGCCTATGCCATATTTACAGCAAACGGGGTGCCTCACTCGGCTTTTCAGAACACTTGGAATCACATACATAATGAATGGCTGCCGCATTCCGAATATATATTCAATCCGGATGGTGTCTTTTTCATTCAATATACAGAAAATTCCGGACCAGATGATGAACGATTCGAAGCCCATTTATTCGTCCCTATTAAGAAAAAGTAGGTCTTTCCCTAATGCTTGATTAAGCACAAAAAAAAGAAGCCTTGCGTCGCAAGGCTTCTTTCGTCAATCTGTATGCGGTAGAGAGGACTCGAACCTCCACGGGTATACACCCACTACCCCCTCAAGATAGCGTGTCTGCCATTCCACCACTACCGCGCGGTGTGTTAAACATAGAACTTTGTTTGAGGTCAACATTCATTATTATAAATGTACTTCTCCAAAATGTAAAGGCGTTGATTCAAGAATTTTCATCTACCAATTTCTGCTTGCGATACTCAGCAAAAGCTATGTATTCTTTAATGAATTCCTTTTCTTCTGGAAGCAATTCATCCACTCGACCTTCACTTGTCTTCACTTCTTCGAAATCATAGGTCGCACTGCTCTCTTTCAATATCTCAGGTGTGTTTCTGCCTAAGATAAGCCAATCCAGACTCACATGAAAAAAAGCACCGATCTCAATCAATTTATGTGTTCCCGGAGTAGACTTCCCCCGCTTCCAATCGCCCATATTACCTGTGCTTATATTTAACTGCTCGCAGAATGATTTCTTGGTGAGACCTTTTTGCTTAATTAAGTACTCTATACGTTCGTATATGGTCTGCATCCGTAAACCGCCCTTCACAAAAAAATAAAAAAAAGACTTATTTAAGTAATTACCTATTGCAAAATAACGCAAAAAAGTATACAATTGGTGTTACTATGTATTATCCGATTATATCATATGGCTAGAGTGACGATAAGAGGCGACTCAGGTGACAAGTGTCTGATGTAATGCCGTCTGACCCCCTTTATTAGCTTATCATCCTGAAGGATCTCTAGGAGGGAGCGGTGACTTTTGTTAAAGTGCTTATCATCTTCCATTATCCATTCACTTGAATATCTACCGCACAATGCAGTGGTCATCAACAGCCAAGGAGTTATCCAGTTCACCAACAGGAAGTGGAAGGCATTTAGTCATGAATATGGCCTCTCCCCTCACAAACAATGGATTGGAGCTTATTATTCAGAGCTTCTGCAAGATGTGATCTTCGATTCCGATCAATGGGCCAAGCTTTATGATTCGGTGAAAATTATACTCCGCAGAGAACATCAGATTTATACCTCTGAGTTCATCATACAAACCGCCTATAAAGGGACGCGAATCTTTCGTTTGGAAATCTATCCGCTGCTCTCAGATTATTACCTAGAAGCTGCTTTTATAATTTCTCTATATGATTTGGGTGTATTTATAAAAGGAACTAAGATGTCGGGGATCACAAGCCTCTGTTCGACATGTCAGCCAACACAAGAGTTAATCCCTATCTGCGCTTCCTGCAAATCTATTCGAAATTCTAAGGATGAATGGATCACTATTGAACATTTTTTAAAGCAACAGCTTGCTCTACAATTCACCCATGATATCTGCCCAGACTGTGTCAGACAGCTTTATCCCCAATATGCCAGAGCCTTTAAGAACTAATCAGTTTATCTAATCTTATAAAAAAAAGTAAGAAAACCTCTGCGAAGCAAAGGATTTCTTACTTTTATTTGTATGCGGTAGAGAGGACTCGAACCTCCACGGGTATACACCCACTACCCCCTCAAGATAGCGTGTCTGCCATTCCACCACTACCGCATAATATGACCCGTATGGGATTCGAACCCATGTTACCTCCGTGAAAGGGAGGTGTCTTAACCCCTTGACCAACGGGCCTTAGCAAGATTGTCTTAACGTGACAACAAAAATTATGATACCAGAAATATAAAGACATGGCAAGCACTTTTTTTCATCCATTTTTCAGGCCATAGCATTCTTAGATACTTCAATCATCTCTATATCCCAATCAGCTCTAATTCTGACCTTGACCCACTCATGTTGTTCCCTTGAATCGCTGTGTATTTCATAGACATAAAGAAGCTTTCTTCTGGAGCCATGGTCCTCATGAGGGACAGGTTCAATAGAAAGATTTGCGCCACAAGATATTACAGTCTTGGATAGCTTTCTCCTAATAGAAGGATAGTGCTTACCATTCAGTACACGATGTATATGTAGAGCAAGCCCACCGAAGATCAGTCCTGCCAAGCCGTTATTATAAGACATATCCCCTTGATGTGTAAACGAAAGTATAGCGGTCTGCGTAAGAACGAGGGATATCAAGGAGGCTGCTAGATTGGATAGCTTAATTGCCGAAACTGCCGGCGCTTTTCCTTTTCTCATTGTAACAATCGATCCATGCACCGCCATACTAATTTCCACAAAAGTCATAATCGCGATCGAAAGTGCGACATGCATCGAATAACTCGCGGAACTGCCATCAGAAATAACCGCACGCAATAAATGATAAAAACAATGCTAGACGTAGTCAAGATGACTCCAACCCTGAAGTAGCTCTTATATTCTTCTCTGCCGTACCCATACGGATGTGTTTCGTCAGGCGGCCGCTTCCCCTTAAGATGTCCTTTAACCGCCGTTGCCTTCGCTAAGGCTAACCCTTCATTGTAAAAAGCATACATACATAAGAAGATTGAGGCAGTATAGAGCCCTACAATCATTTTTCCAACGGCCATAACAATGTTCATATAAAACGATATTTTTGCATACTTGATTGAACGTTCTATTTTTCTTTGATCCATATTCCTCACTCCCACTAACTAACAAAAAAAGAGCCCATAATATCCATTTCTTCAGACATTCTGATCACCCCCATAGCAGCAATTGCTTACGTTCCTTCAGTGCACCTACAACTGCAGCATCAGGACTTTTACTGCCAAGTGTTATAGGACTTTCACCATAGAAGCCATGAAAATCTGAACCTCCGGTCATGATCAGATTATATTTAAGTGCCAATTCCCGTGCCCGAAGCTCATCTTCTTCTCTATGCAATGGATGCCATACCTCAATGCCTTGTAAACCAACCTCCACAAGTTCATCTACAGCCTCAAAGCTCTGGTATTACCCCGGATGTGCAAGCACAGGAACACCACCAGCCAGAATAATGGTCCGAACTGCCTCTTTCGCATCGACATATTCTATTGGAATATAAGCAATGCCAGGTCGCTCTCGCTGCCCTCGTGAGAAAGCCTTTTTTTATATAAGTCGCCATAGATCCGATCCGTATAGCCTTGATCAATTAGCGCATGCATAATATGCTGCTTATATACTCCCGTTCCGCCTTCGGCGTAGCTCAGGACATCCTCCCAGCGAATGTTATAACCAGCTTCGATTAACCGCTTAGTTGCCAAGCAACAGCCTTCATGACGCCGTAGAAGTAGAGGACTACATAAAGCATTAATGGCTTCATGATCCTGTTCGATAAAATAGATGGACGAGATGTGCAGAGAGCGTGGCATCGAATTTATCCCTGGCATTGAGATATCAGGCTATGATACCCAGCAGCAAGCTCCAGCAGCTCTGTAAAATGAAGTGAACCATCCGACATTCTCGTATGACAGTGCAGCTCAATTTTCATAGCTTCCTCCTTCAATTTACTTCTTGAGCCCATTCTAACTTGATGCCAAGTAGCAAGGGTCATGGCAATGTAAGCGGAACGTTAAGAATTGTAATAATTTAGATATAAAAAAAGAGCAAACCCAGTGTGATAATCTGGGTTTGCTCTTTTGTTTTCCTCTGAACTTATGGATTAACCTTCGCTTCGAAGGTTTGTACTCCATCTACAAATTTTAGCACCACCGCTGCTTTTACCGGGTCATGCGTTTCATTCATTGTGATCTTACCCGTGGCCAGTTGTAAATCCTTCGTCCCAGCGAGTGCCTCCTTCAGCTTCTCAGGGTCCGTGGAGTCCGCACGTTTAATAGCATCCGCTACTAGCTTCACAGCATCATATCCAAGCGCAGCCATCCCATCTGGAACGAGATCACCATTTGCAGCCTTGAAGGCATCTACGAACGATTTCACTTCAGGCGAGCTATCTTCAGGTGAATAGTGATTGGACATATACGTATTATTGAGCGCCTCAGCGCCGGCAATCTCAGCCAGTTGTGGTGAATCCCAGCCATCCCCGCCCATAAACGGAACAGTGATGCCCATCTCACGAGCTTGTTTTACGATTTTGCCGACCTCTTCATAATAGCCCGGGAGATAAATCACATCGGGATTAGCTTCTTTAATACGTGTTAACACGGCTTTAAAATCAGAATCTTTTTGTTGATAGGATTCTTCGCTTAAGATAGAGCCGCCATTTTTAGTAAAAGTAGCTTTAAAAAAGGTTTGCAGCCCTTTGGAATAATCACTAGAAGCATCTGTATAAATAACTGCTGTTTTCGCTTTAAGTGTATCCTTGGCGAAGTTCGCCATTACTTCTCCTTGAAAAGGATCAATAAAAGAGGCGCGGAATACCCATTCATTCAAGTCACCAGTACGTTCATCAACAGTTACTTTGGGGTTGGTAGCTGAGGAGCTAACCAAAGGAATACCTTTTTCTTGAGCAACGGGAACAATCCCTAGTGTATTCGTAGATGTAGTTGCACCGATAATAGCTACAACTTTATTGGTAGTAATTAGCTTTTGCGCTGCGCGTGTCGCCTCTTCCGACTTAGATGCATTATCCGCTTCAATCAATTCAAGTTTTTTGCCGAGCACTCCACCAGCATCATTAATTTCTTTTACCGCCAGCTTTGCCCCTTTAAGTGCAGAATCACCGAAGGAAGCCTGGCCGCCTGTAAGCTCTAGGTCTGCTCCAATCTTGATGGTCCCTCCACCAGCATTCTCACCCTCAGCGGTAGTGTCGTCGGTCTTGTTCCCACAGCCTGCCAGCAATCCACCAGCCAATAACACAGTCATCAATATGGCCCCGATTTTCTTCATCCTCTTCCAGCCTCCCAAAATAAATGATTTATAGGTTCTTTCTGTGATGCTGTTGTGAACTAGCCGATGAATTAATGTCCCAGATAAGCCATTCTGATCTCTTCCGAGTCTGCCAATTCCTTGGCATCTCCCTCAAGCACCACTCTGCCTGTTTCGAGCACATAAGCTCGATGAGCAATCTTAAGTGCCTGATGCGCATTTTGTTCTACAAGAAGCACTGTCGTTCCAGAGGCATTCACTTCTTGGATGATCCGAAAAATATCCTGAACGAGCAATGGAGCCAGCCCCATGGAAGGTTCGTCTAGCAGCAATAGCTTGGGATGCCCCATCATTGCACGCCCCATAGCGAGCATCTGCTGCTCCCCGCCAGACAAGGTGCCGGCAAGCTGTTTTTTCCTCTCTAAAAGACGCGGGAAGGTGGAGTAGACCTTGGCAAAGTCAGCAGCTAAGCTGCCCGAATCTTGTAAAAAAGCGCCTAACTCCAGATTTTCTTCCACCGACATATTAGCAAATACACGCCTGCCTTCCGGACAATGAATAAGCCCCTGTTTTACGATGGACTGCACACTCTGGTTCGCAATCGATTTTCCAAGGAAATCTATAGTACCTGTCTTCGGTTTCAGCAATCCTGAGAGGGTCTTGAGCAATGTAGACTTTCCTGCTCCATTAGCTCCAATTAAAGTTACAATCTCGCCTTCTTTTACATGCATACTTAAATCCTTCAAGGCATGAATGGCCCCATAATACACATTAATTTCTTGTATACTAAGCATGGTCCACTACGCCTCCTGTCCTAGATAGGCTTCGATAACTTTTGGATGATTCCGTATTTGTAGCGGTGTACCCTCAGCAATCAGCCTTCCGCGATCCAGCACATAAATCCGGTCACACACTCCCATCACAAGGGACATATCATGCTCGATAAGCAAGATCGACAGATCAAAGGACTCACGGATCCAAGCAATCAGATTCATTAGCTCTTTGGTTTCGTTCGGGTTCATCCCTGCCGCAGGTTCATCCAATAGCAAAAGCTTAGGCCCCGCTGCAAGCGCACGCGCAATTTCCAGTCGCCGCTGATTTCCGTAACTAAGATTCCCGGCACATTCATCACATTGATCAGCAAGATTAAAGATTTTGAGAATGTCCATAGCCTTCTGTGTAATTTTGTTCTCCTCAGTAAAATGCTTAGGCAACCGGAGCATAGAGGTAAATATTGAATGTCTGGCATGCTGGTGAAACGCGATCTTAACATTATCGAGAACCGTCATAGCGGTGAATAGACGAATATTCTGAAATGTCCGCGCAGCCCCTTTTCGATTAATACGATAAGGCTTCATCCCACCTACTGCCTGATTGCTCAGAGTAATGTTGCCGCTGGAAGGCGGATATACCCCCGTCAGCAGATTAAAAAGAGTTGTTTTCCCCGCCCCGTTAGGTCCAATAAGTCCAATCAACTCACCTTTATTAATGTGGAGGGTTACCTCATTCAGCGCCTTAAGTCCCCCAAATGCACGACTCGCCTGTTGAACATCAAGAAGCACTTCCGCTGTTAATGCTGTCACTTGGCTTGACCTCCTTTTTAGACAATTTCAAGAAAGAAAAACCCGTGCTGCCAAGCAGCCCCTTAGGCCGAAAAATCATCATCAGAATTAGAATCGCCGAGTAAATAATCATCCGCAGCTCCGGATACTCCTGAAGCACCGTAAAGAGCACTGTCAGTACAATCGCACCCACGATGGCACCGCTTGTACTTCCTAGTCCACCTAACACAACCATGACTAGAATTTCGAATGATTTTAGAAAATTAAAGCTACCAGGATTGATGACGTAGAACTTATGAGCAGAGAGACCACCAGCTATCCCCGCAAATAATGCACCGAGTGAAAAAGCAATGACTTTGTACAAAGTCGTATTAATCCCCATCGCTTCAGCAGCAATTTCATTCTCCCGAATCGCTATACAAGCTCGGCCGTGAGTGGAACGTATAAAGTTATTGATCACAACAACCGTGACCAGTGTGAACAGAAACATAATCGTCCAAGTTGTTTGATTAGGGATCCCGCTTAGACCTGAAGCTCCGCCCACATATTCTGTATTGAGCAGGACAATCCGAATAATCTCTCCAAACCCCAGCGTAGCAATCGCCAGATAATCTCCATTCAGCCGTAAGGTCGGAATCCCAATAAGTACACCAAAGAATGCAGCCACCAGACCAGAGATTACTAACGCCAGTACGAAAGGCATGTCAAAATTCAAAGTTAGAATTGAAGAAACATATGCACCAATGGACATAAACCCAGCATGCCCGATTGAGAATTGCCCTGTTATCCCGTTAATCAGATTCAAAGACACCGCCAGCATGACATTTATACAAATTAGAATTAGCGTAGACTCCATAACATCATCAAATATTCCCGTTGTTAGAAGAACTTGAATGATGACATATAGGACAATAGCTAAGACGATGCCGATCCAAAATGACTTGTTTATCTTCTTCATACGGCATCTCCCTACACTTTCTCACGGACATTTTTACCAAACAGCCCGGACGGTTTAAAGATAAGGATTAGGATGAGTACAGCAAAGGCCACACCATCACGCCACGAGGAATACCCCAGAGAAGAAACCTCTGTCTCAACTGTACCCAGCAGAAGCCCACCCACCAAAGCGCCGGGAATACTACCAATACCACCAAGCACAGCAGCCACGAAAGCTTTGAGTCCTGGGAGCACACCCATCATCGGGTCAACCGAATTATAAGTCATTCCAAAAATAACGCCCGCCGCTGCCGCAAGTGCAGATCCTATAGCAAAAGTAGCTGAAATCGTCCGATCCACATTAATTCCCATCAGGCGTGCAGCTTCCATATCAAAAGAAACAGCCCTCATCGCTTTACCGATCTTGGTTCGGTGCACAATATACTGGAGCATGATCATCAAAACAACCGTCGTTCCCAAGATCATAATTTGGTTGGAGTCTACCTGAATCGAAGAACCAAACAAGGTGTATTGCTGCTTATTAAGTATCTCTGGAAAGCCTTTAGCCTGAGGCCCGAGAACAAATACACCTGTGTATTCCAGAAAAAAAGAAACGCCGATTGCAGTAATAAGTACAGCGATCCGCGAGGCTTTTCGTAGAGGTTTGTAGGCTAGCCGTTCGATCGACATCCCCAGTAACGCACTGATGGTCATAGAGATCACCAATGAAATAAGTAAGACCAGGATTGGAGGCAGCCCTGCCGTAGCCAGATACCTAGCGCTGAACAATCCGATAAACGACCCCACCATAAACACATCACCATGAGCAAAATTGATCAATTTAATAATCCCGTAAACCATGGTGTACCCTAGTGCGATCAGAGCATAGATGCTCCCTACAGAAATCCCGTTAATTAATTGTTGAATGAAATACTCCATCGCCGTCCCCCTATTCCTATATTCACTTTTTAAAAAGCACCTTTCTTAAGCTTACATTCATTTTCATTATTTTATGTCACTTATATTAACATAAAAATACAATTAGATTAATGATAACTGTGTTTTTTACTAAAAAATTCAATATTTACGTTATATTACATGACATATAAAATCATTAACCAAGGAGTGACTCTACAGAATAATGTGTATGGGGGAGTAAAACTGAGGAAAGCAGAGATTTTTGAAGTTCGGCACCAATTGACCCATGTTCGATATTTATTCGAATGCTGAACTCAATGGGAAATAATATAACATTTATCTCATTATGACATACAAAAAAAGCTTATTCCCAACCGATAAACGGAAGGAGAATAAGCTGTTCACATTTTCTCTTTTATTTCTAATTCTTTAATCTGCATCATATGATGTCGGTCATGCGATATAAAATCCTTTAAATATGACTCAAAACAAAACCTTCCGTCAACATATTTTTCCGAGTACTTTCCTTCTTCAAGACTACTTATACAATCTAATATTAAGTTACGATACTTCATCGTCAACTCTATTAATTCGTCTTTAGTTTTTGTCTTACCATATGTAACAGCATCATTATTAAATAAATCGAAATCAATAAGTTGAAGTGTTATCGCTTTATCGCACGCTATCGGTTCTATTGTCGATTCATAAAAGTATTTATCCCATAGCATTATATGACTAACAACATCATGAATTGCCCATTTTCCTTCAGCGATGGGTGTTTTCCAATCTAAATCAATAATTTCTAGAACAAATCCATTCCATTCCTTAAACTGATTTAGCAAGTCTGATCTGTTATTCATTGACATATCTCCTTTTTTTATCATCATAATCCCAGAATAACTCTTTCTAAAAAGATTACATCATTTGACGTCATAGAATGTTGTAACAACCTTGCCAATAAGAACATCTCTTCACTATCAGCTGCGCCCACTAATAGACTGTGACCAAGTTCATCTCTGACAGTAATGTTAATTTCGTTTTGCTTTAAGATAATAGTTCCAACCTCTTTAGAACTCAACTTACTAGTAACTCGCTTTACAAAAACCGAAGCTGTCATTCCAAGAGCTTATTTTTTATATATGTAATCAATAAATCCTTGTCGTATCCATTCGCCTTCAAACTTTCTTTCCAATACTCGATCTTCTTTGTATATTAATTGCATATCCTCAAACATAGAATCCGCCTCATGATAATCATAATAAGAGTGGATCACTAATTCATTATCTTCCATTTGTTCATACTGATGTTCCCCTAAGTCAACCCCGTCACCGACTCGAAAATCCTTAAGGGTTAAAAAATTAACGAACAATAGCCCACCAGGTTTCAGCAGCCGTTTCAATTCATTTATTGCTTCTTTCACATCTTGTTTTCTCATATGAAAAATAGAATTATACGAATACACAAAACTCATCGACTCATCGTTTAATGCCAACTTTCTCATGTCACCCTGATGTATGTTTAAATTCTGCCCTCTTTCTGCTGCGAACTGATTAGCTCTGTTCATTTGTTCAACACTCATCTCTATTCCGTATGTAGCGTATCCATAATTCGCAAACAAACTTAGTGGAGGAGTATCCCCTCCTGCACCACAATCTAATATTGTTTTTTCCATACCACTTTCATTACACAATGCCAAAAATCTGTACAAGGGTATTTGTTTAAAAAGCTCCATGTTTGTTGCGCTCCTTTGAGTTGTCTTTTTGTGATTATGTAGATTTCGGGCTTAACAGGATCCGGCTGGCGATAACAGGAGAACTTAACTCTAGGCGCCATTCGCCGTTAATACCTTTCTCAAACCATCTTACTCATAGCTAAGATCCTTCTTGTAGTAAAAATGCTTACTCCCAAGCGGAGCATCTTCAATAGTTGCAATCACTTTATATCCATACTTCTTATAAAATCCAGGCGCTTGAAAGCTGAATGTATCTAATTTGATAAAAGTACACTTCTTTGCCCTAGCAACTTTTTCTGCTTCTTCCAATAATCTTTTCCCGTAACCTTGACTACGATAGTTATCATCCACCCACAAAATACCAATCTCCATCCAATTCCAGCATATCGCACTGTTGATACCGGCAACAATATCTCCTTTATCATCCTTCAAGCATAAATTCACCTCCTCATAGATGCCGTTTGGTACTTGTTTAGAGTTGAATTCAATAAGTTTTTTTCTAACGTAATCTGTTTCTTCATTTGTGCTGTGATGTATCTTAGAATTATTCGACATAAGTTCCTCCTGATGGTTTATCTCTTTCATTGAATCCCCGCAATCCCAAAAGTCTCATTTATAACTTTCTCGTACTCATCCCATTCAAAATAAAAAGGCCCAACATTAATAGCTTTATTGATGGGTTCCAGTTTGAAATCTCTCCATATGATAAGATTCTCTTCTTTTTCAATAAATACGGATATAAAGCCGCATTCTTCATCTCCACACCAGGGACAGACTAATATTGGGTACCTATAGTAGAAATATTCATGCATTTCGTTTAACAAGAAATAGTTAATCATTTTCCTTTGATGCTCTTCACTACCCCACCCGAGGGACGGAACCATATCATGCCTTTTCAGCATTTGATAAAGAGACCTATCATCAATTATTATGTCAGCAAATTTGGTATTTTTATTTCCTTCTTGATCCGGATCAAAACTATCATATCTACTTGAAGGTTTAGTTTGTAATTGATTTATATTTTTCATGTTCCCTCCGCAGTATAACTACTGTGTTAGCTGATGTAATCGACTTCGTTAGGCTTATTAGTAAACATTCGCTTTTCCCACTCTATTCACCTTCCATAATATAGAATCCGACCACCATCATCACTAATAATTTAGAAAAAAGACAATTTACACAACAAAAAAAGAGCCCCCAAAATGGAAGCTCTTCTTATGTAATTCAGAACGGAGAGAGTGGGATTCGAACCCACGCACCGCTTACGCAGTCTAACCCCTTAGCAGAGGGTCCCCTTATAGCCACTTGGGTATCTCTCCATAAAAATGGCTCCCCGAACAGGACTCGAACCTGTGACAACTCGATTAACAGTCGAGTGCTCTACCAACTGAGCTATCAGGGAACATTAGAAGTAAATTTAGAAGTGAACATGAATTAATTTATCATGATTTCAAGGTCTAGTCAAGCGGATAAAATAATTTTTGTGATCGTTTTCAAATTCATGCATTATTTCTGCCATTAGCTAGATTTAAGAGGGAGCTATCCCCCTCTAGTCTATACGTAACACCATTCCCCGTCTTCCGGAACCTGTACTCGATCTTGTAGCTCCTCCTTCTCCAAGTGAGCTTTTAACTTATCTCGGGTAACTAGGCAATGGTTGATGGCGTTCATGTGTACAGCGATGACCTTAGAAGAAGGAGCATATTCGCATAAGTCTACGACATCCTGCTCATTCATTGTGATATGGCATCCGCTTAAAAACTGCGCACCACCAGCATTTACAACTGTCACCTCAGGTTTAAAAACGTCCAATGCCATTTTCACCTTATCACACCAAATCGTATCCCCAGCCACATATAGAACAGGTTCGCCTTCCGCCTGAAACACAAACCCGGATACCTTACCCATAAGTTTACCAGTCACTCCAGTGCCATGCCGTCCATCAGTACGTGTTATAGTTATTCCATTAAACGTCAGCGAATCTCTAATTTCCGTGGTATGCTCAAACCCCTGCTTCGATAATTTATCTCCATCTCCTTCCTGACATAATAGTGGTAGATCATGCGGCAACAAAGAAATGGCAGCGGCATCCCAATGATCCTGATGAAGATGTGTGACAAGAATTACATTAGGACTCAGCCATTGTTCTATGGCTCCCGGCAAAGGAACAAGCGGATTCCGACGATCATTTGCCGTATTAAAAATGGGAGGATTAACACCCTGCTCACTCAACATAGGATCGATCAGAAATGTACTTCCACCATACTCCAGCCATAGGGTCGCGTTGCGAATATGCTGTATTTTCATCGTAAGCCCTTCTTTCTTTCAGCTCTCTTCTGCTACAATTAATTATAGTTGGACCTTGACACAGAATACATTGAGATCGGAAAGAGATTGGCCTGTTCTACTTTCACGCAGAAAGGATTTTAAATAATGACGAGTTCTTATTCCATAGATGATGTGGATTTTCGCATCCTACAGCTTCTGATTGAAGATTCCACGATCAGTCACAGAGACATTGGGCAGCAAGTCCATATGACAGGTCAAGCTGTGGGCGCGCGTATTCGCAAAATGCAGGACACAGGAGTCATTGAAGGTTACACCGTTCGCTGGAATCCGGATAAGGTTGGGGAGACTATTCATGCCTTTATTACTGTGTTTCTGGGTTCGAATACGGTCCATCCAGCCTTTCAGACATTCGCAAAGCAGCATGACAGCGTTAAAGAAATGCATCGCGTCAGTGGAGAAGGCTGCTATTGGATACGTGTCCGTACGGGAAGCCAAGAGGAATTGAATAACTTTCTCGACGAGCTGCTGTTGTTCGGAAATTACAGAGTCAATCTGTCAATGGGAAAGCTGAAATAAGGCTGTATCGCGTAGGAGGCCGCTATCGGATCAGTTGACTTTATATGCAAAAACGCAGAGCAACAATTCTCCAATAATCGGAGAATCGCTGCTCTGCTGTCTTTTTACATATGAAATGTTATAGCTTCTACTACCAAAGCTAATTCAATAATTTAGCTGTTCTAAGCAAACGAACTAGAATTACAGCTGCTTCTGCACGGCTAGTATCACTGCCAGGCGCAAAGCTGCCTGCGGATTGGCCTTTCATAATCCCTTTAGCAGTTAAGTCATTCACAGCTTCCGTTGCCCAAGAAGAAATAGAAGATGCATCTGTGAAAACATTTGTAGCAGTGTTTGCTCCAGATACTTCAGCTCCAAGGTTCAGCAGCTTCAATGCTCTAGCTGCCATAACAGCCATTTGCTCCCGTGTAATAGGAGCATTCGGACGGAAGGTTCCATCCTCATAGCCTTGAACTAATCCTAGAGCTGCTGCGGCTCTTGCGTCCGCTGCATACCACGATAAATCGGACACATCACTGAAGGTCTTCGTTGTGTTCCCAGCGACAAGACCCAACGAACGAATTAGCATAGCCGCGAACTCGGCACGACTGACTGATTTCTGAGGCGCGAATGTATCTGCGGATTGTCCGGTCAAGATCAGTCGACTAGCAAGCATCTCAATCTCATTCTTTGCCCAGTGTGAAGAAATATCCCCAAATGTAACAGGGTGCAGTGCTGCGACGAATACACCGCTCGCACTACTGCTCTTAACAGTAACCTTGGTCATCCCATCCACGAGTTCGAACATCGCAGGTACATAACGGAAGGAACCTGTCTGTTCATCATAAATAAGAACTACCCCCGTCTTCGCATCCAGCGCTTCCTTAATCATAAATGTACGTTCTACATAGGTGGTGCCGAATCCATTAGCAGGTACAATGGTTTTGCCATCTGTAACCTTTAAGGTAATACTTGCCGGAGTTCCTTGTACAGTAAAGCCTTGCTGCTTAGCCTTGGCAAGCAGTTGTTCCAATCCTTTTCCGCTTAGCGGATTTAGTTGGAACTCTAGCGTACCTGCTGGCATTTGTGCCGCTTTCAGCACGCTCTCCTCGAGTCCTAGAGGGAAGCGATAGCTCATATCGCCACTGGCAATAACAAGCACCGCATTCGGACTAAGTGCTGCCGCATTGCGTAAAGCTTCTGCGCTAAAGCGAGCTGTACCATCTCCATTAGCTGAAATCTCGATCACGGCCTGCCCAGCAGTCGCCTTAGCCTTTAACTGCGCATCATGATTAGCAGCTGGTGTTGGCGTTGGTGTAGCGACAGGTGCAACAGGATTTACTGACCCCGCCGGATCAGGAGTACTAGTTGGACCTGGTGTGCTCGTTGGAGCTGGTGTACTCGTTGGACTAGGTGTACTTGTTGGTTCAGTCGGATCCACAGGATCCGTCCCACCATTAGGTAACACGACCGCAACTGTATACACTCTCTTATCATTACCAACAGTTACCGTGAAGTCTGTGCTTCCCGCTTTAAGCCCATGCAGACTGCCGTTTGTAAAAGTAGCAATATCACTATTCGTCAGCACAAGTGTAGCTTGTGAAGTAATCTCCACCCCTTCTTTGTCCAACACCTGAAGGATCGCTGACTTTCCTTGTTCCAGCACAACAGGTCCGCTCTGTCCATCTTCAAGCTTGATGGAGAACGGTTTAACAGCTGTGGCTATTCCTTGGTTCTGTTCAATGATGCTTAATTCAGGAGATGCATTGGTCAGGAGATTCATCCGTTCGCCACGAATAATCAAGTTGTCGACGAGTAGATTACCTTTCAGATTTTTCGTAACTTCTATACCGCTTGTGCCTGCCCCGTCTAATACATTATTCGTCAGCACAACTCCATCAATCGTCGTGAGCGTTTCTCCCTCAAGATTACCATGGGCAATCAGGCCAGAATAGGTGCTGTCGAGCGCCGTATTGTTACGGATGAACACTTTTCCTTTCATGTCACTCTCACCAGCGTACAGCCATAACGCACCGAGATTCACCCCATAACCGGAATCATAACTACCTGTGCGAAGCAATGTATTCCGCTCAACGATAGTCGTTCCTTGGAACGGCTCTGCGGAGAAACGGGTAGATACAGCGATCCCGGCTCCGTTAGTCACAGTATCTTTTACCACGTTATCTTGAACTTTGTTATCTTTACCACCGAAGACCACTATGTTATCGGCCAACCATGGCAATGAGACGTTATTAAAACGTGCCGTATTGTTATAGCTAAGTGTCCGTTCCGCGCCATTCACTTCATTCAATTTGGCATCTGTGAACGACCACATCGCAATACCATCATCCCCTGGATAACGGATGTCACTTTGTTCCATCATGCTGTTGCCCGTGCCTACGGCAAAGTTAATTCCATCTGCCATAAGGTTACGGATTCGAAGACCTGCCATGTACAGACCATTTGTGCGAGCCTTCTCACCAATAGGTTGTGTTAACCACAAGCCTGCTTTGGTATGTTCAATCCATACGTTCTGAATGACCGAGCCTTGCCCAAAAGCACCATGGAAGGCGTTGGTGAATGCTTCATCATCTCGTACGTTTATACCACCATCAATTAATAGGTCGTATACACCGACTTTGCCGCCATGACCATAAAATTTAGCTCCATTCAGAACTGTATACCACATGCCTGCACCACGAATTTCAGCCGTATCCAGATCCAGCAAACCCTCTCCGACATTGAAGGTACCTGCTGGGAACCAAACCCCAGTACCTGTTGCCGCCGCTTCGGCAAGCGCTGCTTTGAAGGCTGCGGTATCATCTCCCTCATCATTGGCTACCGCTCCAAAATCCGTTACCGAAATAAATCCTTCAGGGCGTGTTAACTCAGGTGCTACCTGCTCCATATCTACCAAGTCGATGACGTATGAAGTGGCATTGTCTCCTGTTCCCTTCTCTAAACGAATGGTAGCTCCAGCAGGAGCATTCCCAATCAGAGCATGAATTTCATCAAAGAAGCGATGTCCACTACCTTGACGAGGATCATTAGACCATGGGTAACTACCGTATTCCCAAGCGTATTTTGATGTCAGATTAAGCTTTTTCTTAACTCCATCTACATATAGGGTCAAAGTTTCATCAGCACCAGCACCATCCGAACTGTCAGGAATGGAATAGCGAAGAACAATAGAATTAGCTGCTTCTGCAAGCTTGAACTCTACATAGTCCCCCTTATTCTTCAAGGCGACAGCTTGTCGTCCAGAAGCCTCTGAAGCCATTGTTCGATATTTCCGCGAAGGACCGATCAGCGTTCCGTTAGTCGCTGCATCTTCAGCTTCATAACTAATGTAAGGAACTGTAGCTCCACGGTAAACTTTGTTTACGCTATTTTTTACGGTCAGGCTATCAATACTTACTTTGCCCCAATCAATGTTGCAGTTGCTTAGAGAAACCGTATTAATCCCTGCACGAAGCTTCAGCTTCACCTGTTCAGTCGTCCAAGAGGAGGACTTCGCCAAGCTAACTTTAGCCGATTCCTTCAGGCCGTTCACCTCAAGCAACAGATCCGTTACATCACTGGAAGTGTTCTTGTATCGAACAACGGCATCGTATTCTCCAGCTTGCTGGGCATTGACTGCAAACCGCATAACATGATCGCCTTGGAATGCTTCTCCTCCTGCATAAATTGCATCTGTAGGAATGGGCAAGAAGCTCCAAAGAGTGCTATCGGTTCCTACAGCAGAGCCAAGTTGAACAGCTGATGCGTCGTGAGTAAGATAGGCTGTTTTATCCGCACTTAACAGGAGCTTGTAGCCTAATTTCTCTTCCAGCGTCCACTGGGAACGTTCTGTTTCCCCAGAAGCTAACAAGACGGCTTGGTCTGCTTCATTTAAAGAAAGATAATGTTTGGTCTGAACATTCATTATGCGTTTACGTCCATTTACATCTTGAACGATCCACTGAGAGTGAGCAGCGGTATCGGAAGGTTCCGCATATACGAGCGCCCCTTCTTGTTCAGCCACTACTTTGCCAGTCAGCCCTTTCGGCACGATCGTTATAATATTGGTATCGTTCTGAACTGGAGTAGTTGTGTTGTTATTGCGCAGTTCTCCAGACGGAGTATTAAACTCCTGCGAAGCTGCTTCAAGCGTCCATTGAGCTAAGCCGTCACTCTCTAGTAGGAGCGCACGTTCAGCATATCCTGTCTTATTCGCAATGTTTATTAATTCATCGTCGTATTCTCCATAGAGACTACGAATGGTGTAATGCGTATAATCGGAAGCCAAGCTTACTTCCCAAGCAGATGCTCCGTCTATAGCCGGTTCTGCGCTACTGCTCTCCAAGTATGAATAATCTCCATTCAATGTTAAAAAATGTCCAGTTGCACGATTGATAATCGTCTGTTTGCCGTCCTGCACAGATATATTCCAATGAGAGAATCCATTCTCTGCTGACGGCTGCCCGTACAGAACAACTCCGTGCTCATTCTCGTATAAATACTCCCCGCTGTTTGCATTCTTAAATCTTACAGGGTAAGCGGGGATCGGTGGCGCAATCGCTTCAACGGCTTCAGCGGTAAAATGCGCACTGTTTCTTTCCGCTGCATCGGGAGCCTTACTGATCTTTATAATCGGATTCCCCTTCTCATCGGAAGCCCCATACATATAGTGGCCAGCCCATCCACTCTTGAAAGTAGTCAAACCTGAAGGCTGCATATCCACAATCCACTTAATGCTGCCCCATACATCATAGACGGTTTGCAGTGTCTGAACGGCAACATTAGGCTCAACCTCATCTACTGCACCACCTATATGCTCAAGGGAGAGATAACGTCCAGTACCTTTATTTTTAATCTTCACAGATCCATTGCTGCCAGCTATTTCTTGCAGCTGCCAGACAAAGGCATCGTCATTCATATCAAGTGAACCATAAGTAGCCTGACCTACTGTTACATCCTCGTTCGCAGCGGCTAGAGGGGTCATTTTTGCGTCAGCGGTTGCAGATTCCGACTTATCCTGCGGCACCACTACTTCAGTGTCCTGCGAATCATAGACAGCTTCGGTGACAGTCTTAGATTCTAGCAATTTCTCTAGTACATCTGGAGAAGTCAGCAAAGGACCGTCCTTAAGATATTGATCTTCACCATTTACAGCGTCTAGCTTAAAGCGGAACAAGTCCTGCTTTTTCTCGGTGACAGGAACAAATCTCCACTGCGGACTGCCCCAACCTGGATTGATCACACCATACTCGGCGTATTTAGTGAGATTCTGAAGTGAGATGAATTTTTCAGGGAATGTATTTGGTTCCTTGTCGAGGACACTACTGATTACGTAGGTACTATTCCCAATATTTTTTCCTGTCCAGATGTATGCCTGCTGCACATTATTCCTGTCTGGTAGCTCGGTGACCTGAATATGGCCATCTGGCATATTCACCGTGTTAATATAGTGGCCTGTTTTCTTATTCTTGAATAGCTTACGGCCATTGTACTTCTCAACCAGCCATTGATCAGAGCCATCCTTCTGCATATTTCCGTACTTCAAAAGGCCGTCAGCAGATTCATACCAATAAAAAGACTTCCAGCCATTTTGAATACGATAATATGGAATGGTGCCATCTGTTGGTGTGTTAGGGTCTAGAAGCTGCCACTGGGCGCTTAATGAAGTCGCATCCCCACTTGCTCCTGCACTGTCTCCACCCAAGGTAGATAGATAGATACCTTTACTCCCGAAATTTTCTAACGTCTGGTAGTCATCATAATCATCAGAATCTTTAAAATTCCATTGATCTGATGGTTGGCTACCACTGATCTGCAAGGCCTTGGCTGTGCCATCACTATACGAAAGATAATGATTAGTTGCTGCATTACGGATACGTTTATTGCCGTCATAATCCTCTATATACCATAGATAATCGGATGAATCAGCAGTATCTGGAGCAATTAATCCGTGCTTAAGTGCACCGTTTGCGGATTCATACAAGAAATCTGTAGCTACTTGTGCATCTGTATAAGTTGCCAAGCGTACCGGCTGCAACTCGGAAATAGGGACAATTTTCCACTGGGCATTAGGATTGGTTGCTTCACCCGGCCAGCTGTTAGAGCGCACGTTATTATCTTCCTCAAACTGAGGATTCAGCCATAAAGGTTTAACTCCGTCGGTTAATCCTTTATTACTTAAGGTAATAAAACCCGCTCCATCCGCGCCTGGTGCATCTTCCTTCACCCATTCGCTTAGCGTCACCTTGTCCGGATCGATTTCTTGCGAAAAAACTCCAGCCCAAGTCACTTCATTTTGCTTAATATAATGACCCGTCTCACGGTTTCGAATCATCAGGGTTCCGTCGTCCGTTCCCGGCTCAAGAAGCCACTGGGCAGCCTCATTCTTCAAAGGCTGTTTACCGTAAAGTACATTTCCTTTTTCCTCATACATCACCTGACCGGGACGCATCCGGCTTTCCAACCGTACAGGTACTGTTCCTGCGTTAGGATCGATAAAAGCCCACTGCGGACTCTCAAACGTAATATTGATATCCGAGCTTACCTGCGCATAACCAAGCTGATTCTCCTCGTGGATAACCAGCTTACTCTCAGGTACGCTCGCGCTTCGGATGATCATGTATCCGTTTCTATTGGAAATATCGATCAGCCATTGATCCGTAACACTTCCAGCTCCTTGGAGATCCGCCGCCTTAAGTGTATCCTCTTTGCCGTTATTACCAGCCATTGTAATGTAGTGGCCCGTCTTCACATTCTTAATTCGTGACAGACCATTTACCGTCTCCACTGTCCAATGCGATGATGTGTCCGCTGGATTGGTCATGCCATAACGCACGATACCATCAGACGTTTCATATAAGAAATTATTTTTCCACTTATTCTTGATGAGTACTGTCCCTGATGGGATTAGCCCTGCGCCTGTTCCTCCAACCCCCTCTGCGTCTACGGAACCGCTACCGATTCCCATCACAGGCAAGCTTGAGAAAATCAGCAGCATCGCGAGCAGACCCGCCATCGCGGACCTGAATCGTTTCATAAATGTACCCCCTCTACCTAATATGGACTTCCCTTCCATCTTAATTTGGTAACGTTTACAAAACGATGTGTGATTTTATCCAGAAAAAGGTGTATTTGTACGTATCTCCCGAAAGGTCTGAGCGCTACTGAAAATTGACAAATCTGCTGAACCCTAAGATAGTTAAATTAATTAGAAACGAGCATTCATTCAATGGAGGTACATATGAAATTCAAAATGGATTCACCAAAAATATCAGATCCAGACGCTCTACTCCCTGAGCAAATATACTCGCTGCAAACCAAAGATGAATTTAGTCGTTGCAGCATAAGCGATACAGTTATTGATAATCAAGAGGCGAATAAAGTCAGCTTTGATCAAGTGGTTTTTAAAAATGTTACGATTATCGAGTCGTCCTTAACTGGGATTGAGCTGATGGATGTGATTTTTGAGCGATGCGATCTATCCAATGTGGATTTTACGAATGCGATTATTCATCGAACCGAATTTAGAAACTGCAAGCTCATTGGTACGGACTTTACAAGGGGGCGATTCCAAAATGTTCTCATGGTAGATTGTATCGGGGATTTTGCAACGTTTCGAATGGCTAAACTGAAGCAGGTTGCTTTTGAGAATAGTTCATTGATGAGCTCTGATTACTACCAATCCAATTTCCAGAAGGTCAGCTTCAGTGAGTGTAATATTGATCAAGCCACCTTATCAGGATCAAAGCTTAACGGGATTGATCTAAGTGACTGCGAGTTCAGTGGCTTGATCGTGGATATTCAGGATTTAGAAGGATGCATCATTTCGCCTCAGCAAGCTGTTTCCTTTGTGGGCTTGATGGGTCTGGTTATAAAATAACGCCATGCTCGTGTCTGATTACTGGACTTCCAGCGCCAGCAGCTTCAGCTTCCCCGAACATTTACCGCAGCGGTAGCGCTTGGGATCTACTTTTCGCTTACGCGGATACTCCATGGCGCACGCTGTACAGATCAGCTTGTACCGATAAGGCAGTGACTTCCGAGCTTTCGCACCCGGCAATGTCTGACAGTAGCGACTACCGCCAACTTGTGCAAGCAGTCTCTTGAAATCAGTGTCACGATGCATATACCCTCGCTTCGCCAAATGCAGATGATAATGACAGAGCTCGTGTTTGATAATCTTCTCCGTCTCTTCTCTACCGAACATAGCAAGCTGATGGGGATTAATCTCTATATTATGGCTTTTGGTAAAATATCGTCCGCCTGTTGAAGATAATCGGCTGTTAAAGCTTGCCTTGTGTCTAAAGGGTACACCAAAGCTGTCCCGCGACACCTGCTCAATCCACAGCTGCAGCTCTTCGTTGCTCATCGTTTCCATAGCGTTCTATCACAAGTCCTTTCCACGGGAATTAACATCTCTACTTGAATTGTAACTTGTGCATAGGCTAAACTGTCAAGAAGGAAGACAAGTACGGAGGGAGAATAACCAATGCCGAAAATGCGGTATGTAATTTTGCAGCAACATCAAGAATTGCAATTCGTGGAAATGCCCGAGGAATATGCGTACCAGCTAAGTGCGCTCAATTTACGTCTAAACAAAGAAATCGACAAGCTGACAGCCGATAATGTACCGGATCTGCCCTTAGCGATTGCTGAGTGTGATTCACTGGATCTGCTGCGTGAGGATTACTCCCTGGAGTCCGGTCTGGATTATATCAATAGATTGGAGCAGGCCTTCGCCTCTGTTCAAGAGCAGAAGAACTATCCACTGATCTCCCTGCTGACCGAGATTCGGGCACTGCAAGCTCAATTAGAGCAGTGGTACGAAGAGGAAGCAGAAAGCATTCTGTAAATCGTCACCTTTAGGCTCATTTCTCCATATGCTAACTTACGTAAGCAGTTAGAGGAGTGATACCCTTGCCACAGTGGCTCTGCCATCAACTGATGAAAGCCTATTACAAAAAAGACCGCCGTCAGATCAAGCTGCTGAACGAGTGCTGGTTCTTTTATCGTAATTCTGCGGAATCACCGGATTCCATCCAGAGAAATTTATAGGATTCGTTAAATTCAAAAATCCATCCCGCATTTTGCAGGGGATGGATTTTTGTATACGGTTCGTTGAAATCTCAATTAGAACATCGGGAAGACATATTTGACTAAGAAGAAAAGTGCTCCGAAAAAAATAATAATATAAGCAGCATATTTAATAAAGGTAGATGCGACAACACTGGAATCCGACTTCCGTTGCACCTCTGTATGCTCCACTTCAACGCTTCTATCTTTATAGCCCGGTTCCATCATCAATCTCTCCTTTCGAATATAGGCTGTAGATAGTCTCCATTAACCCGGGGCTTTCAGAGTTGAAACAAAATTCCAAATCGAACCAGTTATTGTTTAGCATCATGAAGCTGCTTATTTCGTTTACGATTCCAAGCACATCGCCTTATGAATTCGAGCTCCCTGATGGTTCGGCTCCAAGTCCAATGCTTCTTCAAAGCGCTCTTTCGCTTCCGTCATTTTCCCTAAGCCTAATAAGCCTAGCCCCATCATGAACAAGCAATGAATTTGATTGCGTCTGTTCAGATCATCCTCGAATACGAGAAAATCAGGTAAGGATACAGCAAAATAATCAAGCTTCAGCTCATCAAAAAGATGTTTTTCTGCAAAATCGATCAGCTTATTGAAACGCCGTTTCGCTTCCTTCGGATGATTAAGCTGTATCCATGCTAAGCCTTGATAGAAAATCATTTCTGGCGGCTGATCGTTGTAGTACATTGCGCTGGCTGGTTCCTCCAAGCCTTGTGACGCAATCGCCCAGTGACGTGCTGCTTCCTCTGTCTTGCCTAATCCGTTATAAGCCACACCAAGCTCGTAATACACATTATTCTCTTGCGCACCATCGAGCTTACCTTCACCCAAATTCTCTGGATAATGCAGCGCACGTGTTAATAATGAGATAGCCTCCTCATATTGACCTTCCTGATTCGCCTGCTTGCTCAGCTCAACAAGCGCCAAAACATATTGTCCTGTGGCTTTCCCTTCGCCACCTTCCCATGGATGAAATTGACGTCTTAATAGAACAGACAAAGCATCCTCATAATCGCTAAGCAAATTCAGTAGAGTCACATATTCAAGGTACAAATCATCCCGCTTCTCCACAAGCTCCATATGCTGCTGTAATCTTGCCATGCGCTCTTGGGCAGAGACACCCATCTTCTTATGCAACTGATCCAGCTCGTAGAATACTCTCGCATCGTTCGTATTGCACTGGAAAGCATGTTCAAGTGACTGCAAGGAAGCCTCAGCATCATTCCGCTTATTGTAATAAGCAAGCGTAAGGTTACGATGAACCGTCGGAAAATGATCATCAAGCGCGACGGATTGTTCCCAATGACGAATGGCATCGTCGGCACGTTTTTTATCATAGAATAGATTCCCAAGATAATAATGAGCCTTACTATCCAGTGGATTGCATGTAATCGCGCTTTCTAATACCTGCAGCTCAAACAAGCTGTTCGGGAAGCAATAATCAGAGGGTGCGGATTGAGCAAGCTGACGCTGCGCTGTTGCTTCTTCTTTACGGCCCATTTTCTCGTATACATAAGCCAATGTGTAATGCACCATCGGGTATGTAGGTTCATTCGATGCCATACGAATCTGCTCTAACACCTGTGCAGCTTCCACGTATAATCCACTGCCTGCATAATCGGAAGCCAGATTTAGATAGTTATGCACATCGTTTCGCATGAACAGTGCAAGCTTCATTTGAGCCTCAGCAGCTTCCTCTTGTCGCCCGAGCAATTTAAGCGTAAGCACTCTCTCATATGCAGCACCGAAGTCCGCGATATCTAGCATCAATGTCTCCTCTGCGAATGTAATTGCCTCAGAGTAACGTCCAAGCTTACGTAAAAGTGCTGTTTTCACATGTCTTGATTTATAGTTTCTAGTGTTACGTACCAAAGCTCTTGTTGCGAGCTCCAACGCCTCTTCATACGCCCCACGTTCACAAGCAATTTGACTCAGTGCATAATATCCACTATCTTGGAATGCTGCAGACCATACCGCCTTATAGAAGGCAGCAAATGCTTCTTCATTACGATCCTGCAATCGGAGTGCTACACCAAGCTGATAGTAAGCTTCACTATCATAGGGGTTCGGATTACGCCAAGTCAGCGATTCAATCGCTGTACGGAAATGTTTTTCCGCTTGCTTGAACAACCCTCGGCGAAGCAGCAGCGTTCCATAAGCCACATTAATTCGAATATCGGAAGCATCTCTTTTTAAGCCTTCTTCATAATACTGCTCTGGCTCGAACGTGGCATGACGGTATTGCTCCAGATGAACTCCAGCCAAATACAATTGCTCTGTGCTTTTTAATTCTTCCGGTAGCGGGAGTGGCTTAGCTGCATCAGGAACCTTCTCAATGCTAGGCTTCGCTGGACGATATGATATGAGACTGTTTCCGTTCGCATCAAATACCGTTACGATTAAGTGATGCGGTCGATCGGCTTCATCTAACGTAATGACCAATTTGTAGGTTAATTCTGGAGAGAGCGTGATCTTATCCTTCACATAGGTTCTATGCTGACCTCTCAGTTCAATAACCGCGTCCTCGAATACCGAAGTTCCGTAGGCCATCACAGTTGCAGTCTGTAAAGTCTCATCTACCTCAAGATTGACGGCAGCATCAACAGAAGCATTTTTCACAACACCGATGTTCTTATATGGCATGAAATATTGTGTAAATGACTTCTCTTCATACGGCTGAAGCCAAGTGAAATCGGGTTGATTATCAGTAAATACCCCTGTCATTAATTCAATATAGGGTCCATCCTCATCAGTTAAATTACGATCCCACGCTTGACCAAATTCGCCGTTCCCCCAAGTCCACTGCTTTTTACCCGGAGATACATGGTGATTCGCTACGTGAAGCAGACCCGCTTCAACCCCATGATCATAACCGCCCACGAAATTGTAATCGGATTTGTACGCCATGTATGACGTAGGAACCGGAATATTTTTATAGCGTGAAATATCTACACCTTCGGAATAATCCTTCTTGTAATACGTTCCTGTTGCAATTGGGAATCTGGACACATCACGTTTACCATGGTCGAATACGGCTGTCACATCCGGCGGAAACACCGATTGAGTATCATCATTGACTGCAACTGCAGGGTTTGCCCACCATAAGAAGGTTTGTGGCTCCGAGGTTCGGTTATATAGCTGTGCTGTAACTTCGAGATAGGCTTTTCCAGGATACAGTGTGAAGCCGGTTGTGACCTTCGTTCCGTACATTCGGTCAATTTCACTCACCCATACAGTTGCACTGCCATCTTCATTCTCCGTAATCACATGCTCCACAGGGCCAAACGTGTTCGGACGATGATGCTGCGGCCAGTTAAATTCAATCCCGCCTGAAATCCATGGTCCTGCCAGACCAACAAGCGCAGGTTTAATCACGCGATTATAATAAACAAAATCATAATTGTTCGTCTTATCCAGAGCGCGATAGATACGGCCGCCAATTTCAGGCATGATCTCTATATGCACATATTCATTTTCGAGCATGACCATCTGATACGATTTCATTTCTTTCTCATCCATAATTTTATCAACCACAGGATGTGGATATACTCGCCCCGAGCTGCCTTGATAGACTCGCTTCTCGAGGAACATTGGATTTTTATCGGGTTCACCTGTTTCATAGGTAGGAATTTCAACTGCTTCTTCCCATACGCGGACACCGTTTGTTAGAACTGTAGAAGGCCCTCTCATACTCATTTCCATACTCTCCTCCTTCGTGATATAGCTCTAATTTATCGTTGTATGCGCTTTTAAACAATTGACGATAATCTGTAACTGATGGACAATATTCTTATCCTAAAAATAATATCCCCCTTATGAATAGGCTGTTATTTCAAATAAATAAATGATGTTCTTAAAAAGGAGGGTTATCATGACAGATATCTCATTAAAGCCGGATGGCTTCGATGAGCAGAAGCTTTTTGTGCTGCCCGATTTCATGATGAATGAATTACATGAGAATCCGTTAACAAATTCCTTCTATGTGAGTGACATTGGCTGCTTCCCAAGAGCGAAGTTTCATTATCGAGAGCGTCCACAAGGATGTGACTCGCATATTCTGATGTATTGCGTAGAGGGTGTAGGGTGGATGGAGAGTCATCACAATAAGCTGATTCAAATAAAAGAACGGCAATTAGCTGTCATTCCTGCCGGAACTCCCCATCGATATGGTGCTTCAGATTTGAACCCCTGGACGATCTACTGGATGCATCTAAAAGGAACACATGCCGCTGCGTTGATTCAAACTTATGCCATGGATATAGAGCCGCTAACCTTTACACTGAACCTTCATAGCCAATGGATCGAAGATTTCGAGCAATGTTATGCGCTGCTATCGGATAAGCCTTATGCCATGCGTAATCATATCTATGTGTCTCAGTGCATTCGTCATCTGATCAGCCACGTGGGATTGAGCACCATGAACTCTGAGCAAGATAAAAAGAACGAACGTTATCTTGAGCAAGCCATTCGCTATATGACGGATCGAATCAACAGCTCTATTTCACTCCCGGATGTAGCAAAGCATATAGGATTATCGAAACAGCATCTAATTTATCTATTTAATCAAGAAACCGGGGTCCCCCCGATTGAATTCTATCTGCGCCTCAAAATGCAGCGAGCCGGTCAACTGCTAGCATTAACCGATCTACATATTAAAGAAATCGCTAGTGCTATCGGGATGCAGGACCCCTACTACTTTTCTAGATTGTTCAAAAAAATAATGGGATGCTCGCCGACTCAATATCGAAGCATCCCAAAAGGGTAACAAGAAAAGCCACACGACCGCTGCACCTGGTAAACCAGTACAGTGGAGTGTGGCTTATATTTTTATTGTAGAGGTTCTAATTAAAACTACGGTTGGAAACCCAGGAGCCTTGCAGTTTACGAAGCATAATAATTTGTCCGGTGTGGTATGAATCATGCAAAATAAGACTCATTACCTCTTCCCCTGGAGCATGACCCGAACCGCCCCAATCATATGCACCTTCTTCCAACGCCTCAATGATTTCTCTAAGCGCAGCATGTACGTCCTTCAGGTCTGCAACGGCCTTCGCCCATGCTTCTTCCCCTTCCGTTGTTACAGTGAAGGTATCATCATTGCTTTCAGCATCAGGTTGTTTGGGCAACCCTTTTAACTTTCGCAGCAAACGCACCTTATAATATGTTAGATGGTTAACCGTCTCCCAGATGGAATTGACTGTACTCCCCTCTGGCTTCCAAAGTGCCTGTTTACTGTCCACACCTTCCAGTGCATCGCTTAACGGCGGAGCCCAATCCTCGATATCCATGCAATAATCCCAATTTTGCAGCAGAACCTCACTGATTTTATTTTGCATGTTAACCTCCTAATACTAACTGAATTATGTAACTACTTAAATCATCATATAGTGGTTACACAAAAAATGTAGCACATTTCCATCGCTCAATCAAGTAACTAGCTAATCTTATTTTTAACTGTTACAATGATTTGTAATCAGCGTTGAATCGGAAAGGATGAACAGACCGTGTTGTGGGAGGATTTCATTAACAGTTACTGGCGCGATTGGCGTACAGGGGATAAGAATAAGGATAGGGACAAGCTCGATGAAGAGGAGTGGGTTTCTAAATGGCTGAAGAAGCATGCTCTATTAGCAACACAGATGCCGAATGACATAGAACTGGCACAGCTTAAAGAGCTTCGCTCACTGCTATGGAAGTGGGTACAGACCATTGTACAAGGGGAATCAGTGTATGGAGAAATGCTGGAGCAGCTCAATCCTTATATGCACAAGGGCCCTGTTACGCGGCGAATGGTATGGGAAAGTGATGGGCAAGCGGCGATAAAGCTGTTGCCACTCCATAGCGGTTGGGAGCAGGTGATGGCGGAGATAGCGGCGTCTTTTGCCGAGGCATTGCTTGAAAAAGAGCCCGCAAGATTCCGCATCTGCGAGAATCCCGCTTGCCTCTGGGTATATTACGATGATACCCGCAACCGTTCTAAGCGGTACTGCGATGACAAAGCCTGCGGCAACCTCATGAAGGTGCGACGTTTCCGCGCACGGAAGAAGGCTGAGTCTGAGGGGGAATGAACGAGGCGAGGATTGTCATCTCCACCCTCTTTCACTTCAAATTTCAGGTTGTAATCCAACCCATTGTTAAATCCCCCTCGTGATGACTTTCAATAATAATTCCTTTATCCAAATTTATAATCCATGTATCAAATCCAACAGCAATAACATCATTGAAGTTTTTTATAATATTATCTAAATTAGTTTCTACTATCGGAAGACTGAATTCATTCCACACCACAAAGTAGTTGTCTCTCAATAAAATAGGTTCCATGTCTTTCAGTTCTTCCGGCTTCTTTAAGGATCTCTTTTGATCAATAGATTCCCAATCAATCCGCGCCCACTGTGTGAAATTAACCATTTTCTCCATCAAAGATACAATTTCAGACGACTTTTCTGAACTATAAATTCTTGTATTAGGACCTAAAGCTTCGATACACTCACTGTATAGAGATTCTGATGGGACTTCTATTTTTATTCTTTTTTTCAATTGCTCCAAACGAAATAACCGTGCTTGTTTATCGTTCACACTCTCCCAACCTTTAAACCACCATATTTTTAGCAAAAAAATATTAATAAATAATCTTTCTTCTCTGTATAGCTTTTGCTCAGAACTAAATTGAATCCGTGAAATAAATGTATTTCATACACTTATTCCGTATGCAAAAGGGATTATCGTGACTTTAATTGTATTCTATACACTTAAAAACTAATGAATTCACCCAAAGAGTCATAAATCACGCAAATAGATGCACGAAATACAGTTATATCCTTTGGCAAGTCATTCTTAGGATTTTAGTTGTAGAAAATACAGTTAAAAGCCCTTATATTTTGTCGGCTCAGTCTCCCACAACCCCAATCTCCCTCCACCCTATCATGATCTCTTCGACGATCTCATCTCCAATCTTCATTTCCTTCGTCGCTACAGATTGCCCACCCACGCTGTGGTAGAAATGAATCGCAGGATTGCCCACCAGCACCCAAGTCATGAATGAGCTATAATTTTTCTCCAATAAGTTCTGTGCTACGCTTCTTATGAGCCGCTTCCCAAGACCTTTTCCTTGGTGTTCCTTGAGCAAATAAAGTGCGTAAAGCTCCGCATCGTAGAGATCTGGCTCTCTTCGCGCCCCTCCATTTGCAAAGCCAATGATCATCCCAGCCTCATCTTCAGCCACATACATAACCTCGTCTTTATTGGGATTTTCAAAATTGCGAATCCAGCGCTTACTTCTAGCTTCCACTGTGATTGCATCAAGAAACTCATCTGATAGTAGTCCTTTATACGTGGTTTTCCAACTCATAGCGTGAACGAAAGCGATCCCGTCTATATCACTAGCTGTTGCTTTTCTGATCTTCATTTTATCTCACCCCTGCAGCGCCTTTCGCACGCTTAATATATATTTCGCTTGATCCAGTGGGTTCACACCCCGGCGGGTGCGCTCTGCGGATACATCTGAAGGACATTCTTCATAGCCGGCAAAAAAAGAAGTGAACGTGCTGCGCCCCTTTGTGTAAGAGCTTAAGCTGACGGGATAATCGAGCGACGTTGCCAGCGGCAAACGCCCTTCGATGATCATCCGGTCGCCTTGCAGCACAGGTAGATCGAACGTGCCGCGCATCTGAACCAGATCGTTCATCACACGGCCGCCATTCTCCTCAGGAACTACGATGCGAACCTGAAGAATCGGCTCCAGCAGCTTAGTACCTACCCGCGCGAGTCCATCCATAATCCCCATAGGAGTCGCTACGGCAAAATCCAGCGGATGGGTATGCCACACATGATGCTGTCCCTCAATCAAGGTCACTTTCAGATCGGTAACCTCCCAGCCGTACAAGCCCTGCTGCAACGCTTCCGGCACACGGCGTGCGGTCTCGCTCTGATATTGCGGCAGCAAATCAGAACTCCGAACTACCGAATCGTAGACTAATCCACTACCTGGGGGACCTGGCTCAATCAGAAACCGCAGAATTGCCCAGCATGGCTTCGGCATTGTATAAGCGATAAAGCCTTCCCCAGCAGAGGCTGGTGTTTCTTTATAAATGACAGAAGGCTGACCAAAGGTAACCTGGAGGCCATAGCGCTCCTCTAGAACACTGTTCAGAATCTCCAGCTGAATAGGTCCCATTACTTTGATATGCAGCTCCCGTTCGTCCTGCAGCCACTGTGCATCCAAAAGCGGATCTTCATCCGCCAGCTCCTGCAGCGCTCCGATAACCTTATGATCATCCATATCGGTTTCCCAGAATACGCGCACTGTTAACAGCGGAACAGCCAGCTTCGCTTCCTCCGGAATCGCCCCCGGATGACCGAGTACGTCTCCAATACGCACCCCTGAAAGACCATAGATTACAGCGATATCCCCCGCTTCAAGCGCTCCGACATCCTCAGTACGGCCGCCTTCGACCTTACGGATCTGGGTCACTTTCCCCTGAATATCCTGTGTGTTATTCATCACTGTATCGCGGTTACGGATTGTTCCTTCGTAAAGGCGGACAAACGCCATTCGTCCCATACTTTTATCACGTTGAATATTGTATACGATCCCTGATACCGGACCCTCAGCATTTCCACCCGCACGAGGAAAATACTCAATCATCGCGTCCAGCAATGCCGTAATGCCAAGCCCCTTGGCGGCAACACCATAAACCATTGGGAAGTAGCGTCCAGATGCGGTAGCCGTCTTCATTGCTTTTTTCCAAGCTGAAAGATCAATCGAACTACCTGACATATACGCCTCTAACAGGTCTTCATCCCGCTCAGCCAATGCCTCCAACAGCTCAGTCTGTGCCGCAGGATCAGCCTCGCTCCCCCACAAATCTATTGCCCCAATGTACTCCTGCTCTTTGCCCACCGGTTGCTGCACTGGAATGATATCACTAGATAAATAGTTTCTCGCCTCTGCCAGTACTGCTTCAGGATCAGCACCTACCCGGTCCATTTTGTTCACAAAAATAAGCGTCGGAATCCCCAGCTTCCGCAGCGCATTCCAGATCATCTCACTTTGAGCCTGAACACCCTCTACCGCAGACAAAATAAGCACCGCACAATCCATCACCCGCAAAGACCGTTCAACCTCTGACAGAAAATCTACGTGCCCCGGTGTATCGACGAGATTGATCTGCACACCTTCCCAAGTAAAAGAAGCCAATGCCGCCCGTACCGATATTCCGCGTTGCCGCTCCACATCCATAGAATCTGTTAATGCTGTCCCACTATCAACACTGCCAAGTGCACGAATGCGACCACTTTCATATAAAATATGCTCCGTAGTTGTTGTCTTCCCGGCATCCACATGGGCAAATATCCCCACATTAATCCGTTCTGCCCCTTGCTGCTGAATCATCTATAGTTCCCCTATCATGAGCTAGATTGATCTAAATTCATATTTTTTACATCCTTACATTCCATAGTAATATATCCACCCCTGTTGTTCCACCCTGCAGTTCAATTGGTTAGATTCAGCTATGTCGGGTATGTAATTACTAACTAAGAAATCTAACGCCAAGGAGGAAATTCATCATGACAGATCAACGTTTACAGGATAAAGTTGCAGTGGTTACAGGCGCTGGTTCTGGTATTGGAAAAGCTACAGCCATACGGTTTGCCCAGCACGGCGCTAAGGTATACATGCTTGACCGCACACCTGAGGACTCCTACGAAACTAAACGTGAGATTGAATCTATTGGAGGAACAGCAACAGTAATTGAATGCGATGTCTCCAATCCAGTTCTAGTCGAAGAAAGTATTCGCAAGGTTGGGGAGGCGGCCGAGAAGATTGATATTATTTTTGCCAATGCCGGAATTAATGGTACATGGTCTCCTATCGAAACACTGGAAATCGATGATTGGGACAAGACACTGGATACGAACCTACGCAGCACCTTTGCCACAGTAAAATATGCCATCCCCCATATGAAAGAACATGGCGGCAGCATCATTATCACCAGCTCCATTAACGGCAATCGAGTATTCTCGAACATCGGCGCTTCCGCTTACTCATCTTCCAAGGCAGGACAAGTTGCTTTTATGAAAATGGCGGCACTAGAGCTGGCGCAATACGGCATTCGCGTGAATGCAATCTGCCCAGGATCAATCGATACACAAATTGGAGATAATACGTATAAAAGCGATGATCTTCAAGAAGTGAAGATTCCTGTGGAATTTCCGGAAGGCAATCATCCGCTGGAAAATGCACCGGGTAAGCCTGAGCAGGTTGCCAATCTGGTATTGTTTCTCGCATCGGATGAATCTTTTCATGTGACAGGAACTGAGATTTATGTAGATGGTGCCGAGTCGCTCCTGCGCGGATAACGTTTTATTTGAATCGTGATAATATTTAATACATTCACTGCAACATTTTGGTCTATTCTACCATCTAAGAGTATGGAGGTGACGCATAATGAAGAAATCATTATTCATAAATAATGCTAAAAAAATGACTATAGCCTGCGGTATTTTGGCAGCGAGTATGTCTTTTGGGGCATCCGCTTTTGCTTTTTCAGATTTGAAGGGTGATCCTGCAGAAGCAAAAATCAACTCTTTGCACAAAGAGGGGATTATAAACGGAGTAGATAAAGATAAGTTTGCGCCTAAAACTAAAGTAAGCTTTGCACAAGGGATACAGTTCATCGTAGGCGGCTTGAATCTAAAGCCCGTATCAGGTAGCAGCTCTTCTAAAGCCAGCGACTATTTTGATAAGGTAAGCGACAAAGCCTGGTATGCTTCAGCATTTGTGATCGCCAAGCAAAATGGCCTTTCACTCGACCGGACAGTGGACCCTAGCGGAACCATCACCCGCGCTCAGTTCGCTCACTTATTGACGCAAGCGCTGCAAAGTAAAGGTAATTTTCCTGTTACGCTGATGTATATTGACATTAAGGATGGCGATAAACTCTCTACTGAGGTTATAAACAGCCTCCAGATCCTGTTGAATACACATATTGCCACACTCGATAAGAACGGTAATTTCCGGCCAAATGATGCCATCACCCGCTCAGAAGCAGCCGCTCTGACCTATGATGCTGCCGCTTTTGCTAAACGCGTAATTGTGTCTAATGGAAGCCCTGCTACTCCTGCCTACGAGACTGAGGTTACACTAACCAAAGCCGGTGAAGGGGTAAATAAGGCTACGCTGACCGTTAATAATCTACCTCATCCTGGGTATGGACTTGTGATTGAGCGAATTGAATTTGGCAAAGACAAAACCGCTGTGATTTACTTTAATGTGACTGCTCCTGATCCAGGAAAAATGTACGCACAAGTGATTTCAAAAGCATCTGTTGTCACTTATCTGCCAGAGGGCTATAAAGCGATCGCTAAATCGGTATCCGGATCTACATCTTATTCTTCTAGTGCTACGCAATAAAAGCTCCGGACTCGATTCGAAGCAAATGAAGGTGCCCCAAAAGCCGTGAAATGGCTACTGAGGCACCTTCGTTTTTTGAGGTCTTTCCCATGTTCTAAACCCGTCGTCATCTAGACCCCTAAGCTAGGGCGTCCATTGATCATGAATTATACCTACCAGTGCATGATCCTCTCCAATCTTCTCAAAAACTAGACGCAGGCTGCGCCAGTCCATCCCTTCCACTGAAGGATCGATGCCCTCAATATGATATTCAACGAAATCATATTGATCCTTTGGATACACTTCGTTTAAATTATTAATCATTGTGCCCTGACCCAGCCCCTTGTTCACAGCAGTCTCGGCCAACTGAATGAAGTCCGCATCATAAACAAACCGCTTGTAGTAATCTGCGAAAGTCAGCTCGATGAAATCACCAGAGCCAGCAAATGTTCTCCACACTCTTTTGGTGGAATCATTCATTAATTTCTCTACTTCATCCTGGGTGAATACAAGATCATATTTTGTATCCACGTATGCATATGGAGAGAAGCGCAGCCCTTTCTCCCGATGTACCCATGCGGCCAGTTGCTTCATATCCTTATTCCTAATGGCGTTCATAACCGTAGACGCAGCTTCCTCAACTAATGGCGGCAATCCCTCTAGATCCTGCGGCTGCTCAGTGCTTGATGGCTCCGTCTGCTGTGGTAGTTCCGTCTCCTGTGGTGGTTCCGTCGTAGCCAAGGGTTGTGCCGTCTGTGACTGCTCTGGTGTCTGCTTCGGCTCCGTACCCGCTTCTGGAGTTCCGTTACATGCAGTAAGCCATAACATAGCTGCTATCAGCGCCAGCCCACCGATATTTTTTGCAAAGTACATAAGATTCCTCCTCACCTTTTAATCATTTCTTACTTAGACTGATTTGAACAAATGAAGGTTGCAAGCTTATACTAAAACTATCAATCAACTCTTGAATGACGGAGGGGTTACTATCAATTTATCAGAGAAACTAAAGAGCCTTCCTCTGACTCCCGGCGTGTATCTCATGAAGGATGGTCTCGGCCATATTATATATGTTGGTAAGGCGAAACAGTTGAAACGGAGAGTAAAATCTTATTTTCAAAACTCGAAGTCTCATTCCCCAAAGGTAAAACAGCTCGTTCGACATATTAAAGATTTGGATATTATCCTTACCGATACCGAATTTGAAGCTTTTATGCTGGAGTGCAAATTAATTAAAGAAATAAAGCCCATGTACAATCGAAAAATGAAAAATCCACAGGCTTATACGTATATCGTAATAGGAACGGATGATAAAATGCGTTCGTTAGAGATTACCTATGACCCTGCTGTTCAGGAAGGAAATCAGATTTGGGGTCCCTACACGAGCAGAAGTACTGTGGAGCGCGCCGTACAAGGTATCAAGGAAAGCTCAAGAATCCTTTGCAGCAATCCTAGCTTCAAAAATTCCTTATGCCTAAACCATTCGCTTGGCTTATGCATAGGGATGTGTGCAGGCGGAGAAGCCGCAGATCAATATAATACAATCATTGATAGCGTCATAGCCCTACTAAACGGAACGGATGCCAGCCTTCTTGAACAGATGGAACAACAGATGACTGAGGCCGCAGAGCAATATGACTTCGAAACCGCCGCCAAATACAGGGATTATATTGGAGCCAACCGCTTCCTCATTCACAAAGAGAAGGTTATCGAATTCGCTGCAGAGAATCAGAATATCGCGATCCTTGAGGCCATGGATGAACAGACGCTTAAACTCCTATTGCTCAAGGGTAACCGCATCCTGATGCATACTAAACTCGAATATGATCAACCCGATATCACCCACCTGCAAGCCGTTATAACATCAGCGATTATGGACGCTTTCCGCGGTGAACTTAACCAGGCCCCGGCAGCAATCAGCCGCCATGAAATTGACGAAGCACAAATTATATACAGCTATTTAAAAAGCAGCTCCTGCAGCTATATCATCGTGCAAGAGGATTGGCTTACAGCCGAAAGTCCTTCCCGTCTAGACACTGCGGTGGACGAGCTGCTCCGGATCTTTTTAAATGCTGCTCCAACCCATTCGTATAATTACTAATTCTAGGTATGGGTCGTGACTACGACAAAGACGGGCGCTATCGCTCCTACAGTTCCTTTTATACTAGTTAACGACTGCCTGCCTTTGCAGGCTTCGTTTTTCGGTTTCGGTTCAACAATCTTTTATAGCGTTTCTGGGTGTATAGCACTTCGCCCGCCTCCATTACCGATTGCTTTGTCTCAGTTACAACCAGCTTAGTTTCCTCTACGCATTCCTTCATACGATTGATCTCCGATTGGAGTCCCTCAGATCTACCCTTCGCCTGCTCCAATGTGGCTTGAATGTTTACCTTCATCTCATCTATAGGTTCTTTCAACTCCTCTACCGATTTCTTAACTCCGTCAATGGACTGCTTTAGTCCATTCACACTATTCATTAATTCCTTCAATGGATTTCCCACGTCTATCTCCTCCTAGTAATAAGCCTATATTTCAACTGTTACTCTAAACTTACCCAAAGAGAGCAGGTCCTTCACTCCTTAAACAACAAAGAAGGCTTCTTCAACCCCAGTACGGAGCGGAAGAAACCTGTTCTGAAGCTTGGGCTTGCATATCCCTCAACTATATCTACTCAAGCCTTCATCCAAAAGATTAACTGCAAAGGTTAATTGCTCTTCAGTTACAATAAGCGGGGGATGCCAAGTGATACAGTTCCCTCCAGCCAATTTAAAAGAAAGACCCTTCTCCAGGCAATAATACAGGACTCGCTCTGCTAATTCCTCATTCTTCTCTTTAGTCTCTCTGGACTTCACAAGTTCAATAGAGATCAGTAGTCCAGCAATACGGACATCTCCGATGTTATCATGTTTAGCCCACAGAGCCTCAAGTTTTTCTCTTACAAATTCAGACCTGCTGATACATTGTTCCTGCAGATTTAAGTCATCGACATAATCGATAGTGGCACAGATCGCCGCACTTCCTAACGCCGGCTTCTCATGGGTATAGTGACCCAAAGAAATATCCGCCGCACAATCATATTGCGTTCTGGTAAGCACCGCCGCCTGCGGGATCACTCCTCCACCTAACCCTTTTCCGAGGACGAGAATATCCGGTTCGATATCAAAATGCTGATGAACATAGAATCTTCCACTCCGCATCAACGCGGTTGGAATCTCATCAAAAATGAGCAAAATCCCATATTCATCACATATTTTTCTTAATCTTGTGAAATAGGATGTTGGCGGGATATGCGTATCCGTCGCCCGAATAGGCTCAAGTAAGATCGCCCCGATCTCTCCTTCATGTTGAATCATATACTCCAAATAGTCGAGGCAGAAGGTAGCAACTGCTTCATGCGAATAACTTCTCAGCAGGTTGCGGTATCCGTTAAAAGGAATGGCTTTTAGCATCCCTGGCATTTGCGGGCCCATATCCTTTTTAAACACATATTCTCCGCCCACAGCGATCGTATCCAGCCCCGCACCATGAAAGGACTCCCACATGGAGATGACCTTATGTTTTCCCGTCCATTTGCGAGCAACCTTAAGAGCCAGACCTACAGCTGCACTTCCAGAAGGAGTGAACAACACCTTGTAGTCCTTTGAGGTCGTTTTGTTGATTAAAGCTTCTGCAGCTTGAACCGCAATATCTGCCGTAAATCTTCTTGGAATGAACGGTAGCTCGTCGAGCTGTTTTTTCACAGCTTCAGTTACGTAAGGATTCTTATAGCCAATCTGATGAATGCTATTTCCATGAAAATCAAGATATTTGCTTCCATTCACATCTGTGATATAACATCCCTCAGCATCTACGATACTGTTCAAGCACGGCGTAGACATGGATTGTCGCATATACGCACGCTCGTCCGCTTCGATCCTATCTATACTCACAGCGCTTAACTGAGTCATCCACTCTGTCCGTAAGGGGCTAAAGTTGATGTCACCTTCTCTTTTTAGCTCATGATTATCTCGCATAAGGTCTGATTCCTTGAGAAATCAGGACATTTATTCGCCCAATCAGCTGCGGCAGCTCACTCATCGATTGAATCGTGAAGTCTGCGCCATTTTGTATAAAAGAGGTCTGTGTCGCAGAGATCACCGTTTCCTTCTCCACGTCTGGAAGTGTATTAAATTCCTCCTGGCTTAATCCCATTTCAGAACTTCCAATGATTACACCTACGGACCAGACGCCTGCATTAACACCTTCTAGAATGTCTGAAATCGTATCACCTACCTTAACAACCTTCCATGCTGCCGATAACTTTAAGGCTTCCATATTATGATAAATCATATAGGGGTAAGGTCTTCCCAGTGAATGCGTTCCATCTGGTGTGATTACATAATCCGGTTGATAGCCCTTCCCAGCGGCATTCGGAATGACAACATCCATCATGGACTCTGTATATCCAGTGGTTGAACCAATCTTTAATCCTTGGCTTCTGAGCACTTGGACGGTCTCAATAACCTCCGGAATCGGATCTGTATATTCGGATAAGGAGGCCATCAAGGCCGGCTCGAATTCAGCATACAGGTTCTCTACATCCTGTTCAGTAAAAGCTCTGCCATACCTTTCTTCCCACAAGGCACCTACTCTTGGCATAGATAACATCGCACGGATATGATCTATTTTCAGCATCCCCATAGGAGCTCTTGCTTCCTGCATCGTAACTTCAATCCCAGCTTCCCGAAAAATATCAAGGAACACATTCACCGGTGCAAAGCAGCCAAAATCAACTGTTGTTCCTGCCCAATCCAGAATTACGCCTTCGATTTGATTCATTGTGTCATTCCTCCCATGTATGCTTCGATAATATTACATAAGTTCTGAATATCTTCTTCATAAATCTCACCAATATTCCCAATCCGGAAGGTATCATGCTCCGTTAATTTGCCTGGGTAAAGGACGTATCCCTTTTCTTTCACATATTCATAGAAATCTTCAAAGCTGAATGTCTCGTTCGGAAAAAGAAAGGTAGTGATAATAGGAGATTGCTTCTCGTCTGTGATATACGCCTCTATTCCTATTCTCGCAAGTCTTTCTCTCAGTACGCGGTTATTATTCTGGTATCTTGCTGCCCTTGCAGGAATGCCGCCTTCTTCGATCAGTTCTTCAATCGCTTTTGAAAAAGCAGCTACTACATGGGTCGGAGACGTATAGCGCCATTTCCCATCCGCGTCCATTGCCTTCCATTGATCGTATAGATCAAGTGATAAACTACGTGCATTTCCTTTACAGGTGAGTAGTTTATTCAGTTTTGCAATGACAAAACCAAACCCCGGAACACCCTGAATACATTTATTAGCGCTGCTGATTAAATAGTCAATTCCAAGCCCAGGTACATCGATCTCTATTCCGCCAAAACTGCTCATCGCATCGATAATTAATGTTTTATCGTAGGCTTTTGCCAGTTGTGAGATCATTTCAAGCGGATTAAGAATCCCTGTCGTCGTCTCGCAATGTACCATCGCAATGTGCGTAATGGCTGGATCTTTTTCAAGAATCTCTCTAATCTCTGCCTCTTGCGGGAATTCATTATATGGATCGCTATGTGCATGATAACGAAGTCCGATATACTCCGCCATTTGCACGATACGTTCCCCGTAGGCACCATTTGTAATAATCAGAAGCTTATCATCGGCAGAAATTGCCGTAGTTAGTACGGATTCTACTGCAAAAGTACCGCTGCCTTGCATAAGAACAGCAGTGTACTCTTCGTTTGTGGCCCCCGCTAAATCTAGTAAGCTTGATCTGATCTGTTGTGTAATATTCTTATAATCCTGGTCCCAAGTACAACGGTCAAAGAGCATTTGCTCTTTGACCGTGTTAGTAGTTGTCAATGGACCGGGTGTCAGTAATTTATAGTTGTTCATGGCCCTTCACTCCTTCTAATCTTATTTATTTTCTTTAAAGAATTGTTGATGTTGCTCCAACAATTCCACAGTCAACGGCTTAACAAATTTCATACTGTGTGCAGGTTTATGGATATCACTAACCGTTTCATCTTTATAAAGAGCTACTGGGTAATTTGTAATTAAGTCTTTTCTAGCATCTTTAATAATCGTTTCTGCCATTTTCATAGCCAGTTCTGTCGTTGCATCGTCTTTTTTCACCACGGCTACGGATTCTGTAAGCGAGAAGTTACCTTCCGTTGGATCTACATAATCAATCGGTGCGCCTTCTTCTTTAGCTAGTACTGCCTGATGACGAAGTCCAAAGCCTGCAGCTACTTCTCCTGCTTTTACCTTTTTAATCGGACCGGAACCGGAGCTTTCCAGATGTGGGCCTACATTAGCAACTAAATCATGCAGAACCGTTTTGCCTTCTTCCTCACCGTATTGCGAAATAATCGCCTGAACTAACAACCAGCCTGTCGAAGAATCCATAATGTTCGGAACAGATACCAAGCCTTTAAATTCTGGTTTCGTTAAATCCTTAATGGACGTTGGCATCGCTAGTCCTTTATCTTTAAGAACCGCTGTGTTAACAAAAATAGCACCGGTATTCGCCAAGATCGGCGTATAGTAGGCTGGATAGGAATCTAGCGCGTTCGTCGTAAACGATAGGTCTTTGAACATGCTGTGTTTCTCTTGCGCACTTTCTACAAAATAAGAGCTCATCGTGATCAGGTTAGCCTCAATTTTGTCTCCCTCAGCCATCAGCTTTCCACCCAGCTCAGAAGTACCCAAGGATTGAAAGAGATATTGCCCTTCGTACCCCGCACCTTTTAGCGCAGTCTCCATAGAAGCCACAGCTTCTTCATCCGCATTGGTCAAAATCACTACTTTACTCGCATCACCCGATGCTTTATTTCCACAACCTGCTAATGTAAACACCAAACTCAAAGCCACGATAGACAACATAATTCCCTTGATTCCCTTGATTCTCTTAGACATAATTTCTCCCTCACTTTAACTGGTTTTTTTATATTTAAAATCGTTAATTAACGAGAGTTTGATTGCCGTTTCTGGAGATAGTCACCTAGTAGCTTAATGATAAGGTTGGTGCAAAAGATCAGGATGGATAGTACAAATACCTCATTAAATTTGGCGAAATGCTGCAGCTCTTTTATTTTGCTGGCAACCACCGAGGTTTGGGCAGTTACTAGAAAGATAATTCCACTAATGGTCACCATCGCATTGATAAAATAGTAGCTGACCATCTCTATCACCGTGGATGCAGAGTTCGGCAGAATGACCCGGCGAATCGTCTGCAGCCAGCTGTCACCTAATAATTCAGCAGTGGTTTCCCACGATGGATTCATTTTCGCCAGAGAGTTCTTTGCCATCAAATAAGGAGTTGTAAAGTAATGAACAAGGGTGCAGAGCACAAGAATTGTAAAGGTTCCTTTGAGACTGCTGTTGTTGAACAGAAGTAAATACGACAGACCAAGGACCATACCCGGTACCGTGTTCGTCACCATCGACAGGATGTCGAAAGTCGCTCTCCCTTTTATAGGCGTTCGTACATTGATGATAGCCGCAGCATACGCTACGATCGTACCTACGATTGCCGTCAATCCTGCCACCAGCAAGGAGTTTTTATATACATTGATTAAATCGCTTGATTGGAAAACATCTACAAAATGCTTGAACGTAAACGTTAGATCATAAGGATAGCTATTCACCAGCGGTGCAACGAACATGACAGCAAACACCGCCAGCAGTCCGATTAGAATCACGGATGAAATCAGTCCAAGAACCGAATCTCTGCCTTTATCCCGGATCATCTCGATTTCAGTCACCTTGTCATAATGGAAATTGAACTTTTCAAGATAAGTTAACAGCACCACCCCAAACGCCGCCGGTATTAACATCAGTACAGCAATCACAGCACCATTGTTGAAATCCGGTATCGCCCCAAGCATGACTTGATATAGCTGTGTAGCAACTACGTTATAAGTCCCGCCCACCGATGCAGGGATCCCGAAATCTGTGAAGCTCAGGATAAAAGAAAGAACAAACGCCCCTCCCAAAGTGCCCCACAAAGGCCTAACAATGGTGTTCATGAAGCTGCGCACCGTCCCGTCACCCATAAGCTTGGAGACGACGATGAACTTTTTATCAATGTACTTGAACGAATTATGAATCAGCAGGAAAGCCGAAGGTAAGGTATAAATTACGTAGCCTATCAACAGACCATTAAATCCATAAATCTCAAATAAATTCCGCCCGAAGATTTTAGTAATCAGTCCCTGGTTGCCAAAAGAGTACATTATCGCAAACCCATATGTAATCGTAGGCAGCAGCATGGGGATCAGGATTCCAGTTATAATGATGCTTTTTAAAGGGCGATAGATTCTTGTACAGTGGATAGTATAGGCAAGGATAAAAGCTAGAACAGTAGTGATGAGTGCCGTCGCACCGGAGACCTTCATACTATTTCCGATGGACTCTCGAATCTCTTGATCTGCCAGAATGGTGAGATAATTGGATACCGAATAACCTTGGTCCGTTTCAAACGAGCGGATGAATAAAACTGCCAGTGGCAAGATCAGAAAAACGCTAAATAACAGTACGATTGGGATAAATATGATCCGCATTTCCGGTTTAGCTTTAGGCATAATGTTCACCGAACAGGTTATAGATATTTTCCCGTTTCACTTGCAGCTGCCCCAGAATAAATTCTTTTACAAAATCATTGCTAGGTTGTTGAATGATCTCTTGAGGCGTTCCGAACTGGGCAATATGACCTTGATTAATGATGAGAATTTTATCCGACAGGGTTAACGCCTCTTCAGGGTCGTGGGTGACGATAATCGTTGTAAGCTTATATTCTCTGGCGATGGATTTAATCCGGGCTTTAATAGATTCCTTGATGATTCCATCCAGTGCGCTTAGAGGTTCATCAAGCAGTAATAATTTGGGCTTCATTACGAGCGTTCTTGCCAAAGCCACCCTTTGCTTCTGCCCACCGGATAGAGCGCCGATCTTCTTTGTTAAATGCGGCTTTAATTCCAGAAACTCGATATACTCCTGAACCTCATGCTCCGACGTTAATCCCTTTTTATTTTTCAGACCATAAACGATATTCTCGTAAGCATTTAAGTTAGGGAACAACGCATAATCCTGGAACACTATATTAAATCCGCGTTTCTTCATGGGTACATTACTTAAATCTTGATCATTAAAAATGATTTGCCCCTGCTCCATCTTAGCCAATCCCAAGATGATGTTTAGCAAGGTGGTTTTTCCACTCCCGCTGGGGCCGAGTAAGGAGACAATTTCCCCTGCTTGGATGTCTAGACTAATATCCTCTAGAACAACCTTGTTATCGTAATGCTTGCTTATGTTTTGTAATTTAAGCAAAGGTTCCACCTCCTCAAGTACAACCTCAGTATAAAAAGGTTTTGTTTTTGAGGATAAACAGTTACGTAAAATGTATGTAAACTTTAAATAAATTGTGACTATATTATAAGTATATCATGACTAAGTTGCAAAGGAGTTGTTGCTACCCTATCCTAATCCCTTTATACTTCAACTATCGAAAGCGATATAAACTTTGAATGGGTGATAACATGTTTCCACTGGAAAGGCAAAAGAAAATCATAGAAATCTTAATGTTGAAAAAGGTTCAGAAGCTGCCGGAGCTAGCAGAAGAGCTTAATATTTCTATCGATACCCTTCGCAGAGATATCAACCTGCTGGACAAGCAAGGGAAGATCAAGAAGATTTATGGTGGAATTAAACTGGTGGAATCGGAGTTTGCTGAATCTCCAATGGATGCGCGGATGGTCGGTCACTTAGAGGAAAAGAAAATGATCGCGCAAAAGTGCAGCGAATATATCAACGATGGGGATTGCATCTATCTGGACAGCGGCTCTACCACCTATCAGATCGCCAAATATATCAAGAATAAAAAGAATCTCACGGTCATTACGAACTCCATTCCTGTGGTTAACGAGCTGATGAACAGTGCGGTTGAGCTTATTATCATCGGCGGAAAGGTCCGGCTAAATGAGCAATCTGTCATTGCATATGATTATCTATTTAATTTCAGTGAGTTAAATATCCTTAAAGCTTTTATTTGCGCAAGCGGCATTACCCTTGAAAAAGGCATCTCCGACTATAACCTGGAGGAAGCCCAAACGCGCAAAAAAATTATCGATCTCTCCAAAGAGGTTTATGTTGCCGCAGACCATACTAAATTCGGAAAAGATGTGACCATAGGCATCGCCTCACTCGATAAAATCGGGTACATTATTACCGACCGTAATATAGATCGAAGCTTCCTGCAGAAGTTTAAACCCAAACGTACGAGCTTGATTGTTGCGGAATAAAGACTTTCATCATTCATCTAAAAACACAAAAAAGCCTCTCCTTGGATTTGAAATGGTGGTGGTAACTCCATTTTACCTAGGGGATTTTTGTGTTTTTAGAATCATAGACACTTACCTGATGCCATGATCGATAATTAGGGAATATCTCCCTAAAATCAAAAAAATTCTGCGCTTCAGACTACTAATTAGGGAAAATCTCCCTATAATTCAGGTGATTCGTTGGTAAATGTAGATATTCGCCTAATTATCAGGGAGGAATTCCCTAATTCCATTGATTTTATGCAAATATCAGCTTTTTTCAGGGAGTTTTTCCCTAATTACTCTCCCAGACATCATTGTTCTGAACATCCCCGAGCTTAACATCATAGACATCATTTCAGGAATCTCTTAAACTAAAAAATCAGAAGTACACTATTACATTATGGAGTGAGAATATGGCTTTGAATCAAATGTCAGAGTTACACCAGCGCAACAAATTAATTATTTTCTTATTTTGGGGCTGTTTGCTGTTAGGCTCGCTTTCGCTGTACAGATTTCCACAAACAATAATGGCAATCATGACAGCGGCGGTACCTCTAGGCTTGTTGTGTACGGTGCTCATTTGGAAACGTGTGGCTACACCCTATATTATGTACATAACAGCTATTGGCTTTAATATCATTACATACTTCTATATCGATGCAGGAACTAGTATTATAAGCACATTTATTCTATATTGGGGACTAGGCATCGTATCCCTCTATCACAACTATCGTCCGCTACTCCTTAATGGAGTAATTTCTTGGATCTTACTCAACTATTTCCTGATGACGAAACCAATTTACGCTTCAGTAGATGTATTAAGAATTAATACACTTCTCATCGTCATGATATTGGTTCTGATCTATCAGAGTCAGATCGGTACGAAAATGTTCAAAAACATGTCTAAAAGCAGCAGCGAAGCTGAACGAGCTAGAGCAGAAATGGAGACCATTCTAAAAGGTGTTACTGAATCCGTAGGAGTTCTGAGTCAATCTAGTAATCTAATGAATAACAACGTATTGACTACAGATCGAATTTCCAAAGAAGTCGTGACTGCCTTTCAAGAGATTGCCAGCGGAGTGGAATCACAAGCACAGAGTGTCAGCGATATCTCAAATGCCATGCAGCAATTAAACGAATCGGCTACGCAGGCAAATACGGCATCCATCTCAATGAGCACAAGAAGCCGTAATACCGATCAAATCACGCAAGAGGGGCAAGCGCAAATCGTTCGCTTAACTGGAAATATGTCAGAGGTCACGGATATCGTAAAGAGTACTGCTTACTTGCTGACACAAATGAATGAAGAGAATCAGAAGATTGAATCGATTGTTTCCAGTATCGTGGGGATCGCTGAGCAGACGAATCTTTTGTCGCTAAATGCTTCTATTGAAGCCGCACACGCAGGAGAACATGGCAAAGGATTCGCAGTGGTGTCCAATGAAATCCGTAAATTAGCACAGAGCTCCCACAATGCCTCCGCAGACATTACTCAAATTCTCAGAAGCATTCAAAGTCATATTGCTCAGGTTGGCGATATGGTATCTAACGGGTTGCTAGTTGTAGAGTCCGGAAGAAATTCCGCAGATGATATTGCTCGATTGTTCGAGCGTATTCGGAATAATACACAACAGGTGCTTGAACAAGCAGAAGATTTGAAGAATAGGAATGATCACATTAAACACGCTTCCACCCTTGTACTGGGCGAAGTTAATTCAGTGGCTGCGATTACCGAAGAAAATACAGCAGCAATTGAGCAGGTTCTTGCGAGCGCTGAGGTTCAGCAACAACATGTTTCTGAAACAGTAGTCAGCATCCGCAATCTAAATGAATTAGCTACTAAGCTAAATAATTTAACGAGATCTTCATAGATACAGCTGTTTGTTTCAATACCATTCAGTCAAAAGAAAAAGCCATCTACTCCTCACGAAGTAGATGGCTTTATTTGTTCATTTAGTTCACATTAGCTAAGGCTTCCCGCCTCAACACGCGGCGGACGCATGGTCAGGCTGACCCTGCCCTTCTTCAGGTCAACACCCATCACCCAGACGGTGACATTGTCTCCTACGGAGACAACGTCCATCGGGTGCTTCACAAAGCTGCCGCTGAGCTGGGAAATATGCACCAGCCCATCGTTCTTGATGCCGATATCGACGAATGCGCCGAAATCGATCACGTTGCGGACGGTTCCCTGCATTTCCATGCCGGGAACCAGATCCTCGATCTTCAGCACGTCGGTGCGGAAGATCGGCAACGGCAGCTCCTCGCGCGGATCGCGGCCCGGACGCTGCAAGCTCTCCAGGATGTCGCGAAGCGTTGGCACGCCGACATCCAGCTTCACAGCCAGCTCCTCGGCATTTTGTGCCTCCAGCTGCGAAGCCACTTCTTTGCTGCCAAGCTTGTTAACATCTAGGCTTAGTTCACGGAACAACCGATCCACCACCGGATAAGACTCGGGGTGAATAGGCGTGCGATCCAAGGTGTTGTCTCCACCAGGAATCCGCAGAAAGCCGATGCATTGCTCATAAGATTTCGCACCCAGACGAGGGACCTTTTGCAGCTGCTTCCGGGTTGTGAACTTGCCGTTCTCTTCACGGTACTTAACGATATTTTTAGCAATCGTTCCATTAACGCCTGCTACGTACGAGAGCAAGGCTGGAGATGCCGTATTCACATCCACGCCCACATGGTTAACCGCCGATTCTACGACAGCCTTAAGACTCTCTTCCAGATGCTTCTGGGAGACATCATGCTGATACTGTCCCACACCGATAGCTTTCGGATCGATCTTCACCAGCTCTGCCAGCGGGTCCTGCACACGACGGGCGATTGAAGCCGCACTGCGCTCTGCCACATCCAGATCCGGGAATTCCTCCTGTGCCAGCTTGGAAGCCGAATAGACACTCGCTCCCGCTTCATTTACGATGAGATAAGCCAGCTCTGGATCGCCAATTTCGGCGATCACTTCTGCCGTAAATTGTTCTGTTTCACGAGAGCCTGTCCCATTCCCGATCACGATAAGCTGAATGCCGTATTTAGCGATTAGTTCTTTAAACTTAGCTGCAGCTTCAATTTTCTTGTTATTCGGCGGTGTCGGATAGGTTACAGCTACTTCAAGTAACTTACCCGTATCGTCTACGACGGCCAACTTACAGCCGGTACGGTAGGCAGGGTCAACACCCAACACACAGCGTCCCTTAACGGGCGGCTGCAGCAGCAAGCTGCGTAGATTCCCGGAGAAGATCGAAATCGCTTGGTTCTCACCCCGTTCGGTCATCTCTCCACGAACCTCACGCTCTACGGAAGGAGCAATCAGACGTTTGTAAGCATCCTCGGTCACTGCTTCCAGATGATCCTTCACCGGGGATGGCCCTTTAATGATTTTCCGCGCAATATAAGCATGAATTTTATCAGTAACAACCTCTATGCCTACCTTCAGAATATTCTCCCGTTCACCGCGGTTAATAGCGAGTATACGGTGAGGTGGCATTTTGTGTACAGGTTCACGGTAGCTATAGTAGTTCTCGTATACGGATTCCTGCTCTGCATCCTTAGCTTCAGACACAAGGATGCCCTGACTTGCCGTATATTGCCGCACCCAAGAGCGGATCGCAGGATCGTCAGCAATATTCTCGGCAATGATATCTAGCGCGCCTTGAAGTGCTTGATCTTCGGTCTCTACTCCTTTTTCAACATCTATATATTTCGCAGCCTCGGTTTGTGGGTCCCCGTGTCTCTGCTGCTCCATAATCCAGTTTGCAAGCGGCTCTAAGCCTTTTTCCTTCGCAACACTAGCACGAGTCTTACGCTTCTGCCGGAAAGGACGATACAAGTCCTCCACTTCCTGAAGCTTGACTGCGTTGGTGATTTGTTCATGAAGCTCCTTGGTCAGCTTGCCCTGCTCTTCAATATTGCGGATCACGTCTTTCTTACGTTCGCCCAAATTGCGAAGATAAGCCAGGCGTTCTTCAATATCACGCAGCGCATTTTCGTCCAGCTCACCCGTCATTTCCTTCCGATATCTGGCGATGAACGGAATCGTATTCCCCTCATCCAGCAGTCCAACCGTTGTACGCACCTGCTTCAGGCTAATGTTTAATTCCTTGGCGATCGCTACAGTAATCAGTTCCTGCTCCCGCTGCGCGGCCGCCTCATCCGTAATGACTCCCGTATTGCTGTTATCTACCGTCATTAGTATCCCTCTTCCCGTACACAATCTGCTTATACAATTCTTGTTCTCATACTTAAAATAGTATCACAGATCGGCTCTGTACCAAAGTCCAGCCTAGCGAGGGGGCAGATTGGGTGGTTTAAGCGCGTTGTCCCATTCCTCTTTTGCCGGAACTAAGTGACAACATAAAGCATAATGCTAGAACAAACGCCGCTGCCACATATGGGAAGTTAATGCTTAGATCAAAAAGATATCCTGCAACGATAGGCCCTGCGATATTACCAAGACTCGTATAAGCAGAGTTCATCCCTGCTACGAAGCCTTGCTGCGATTCCCCCGCCATTTTGGATAGCTGAGTACCTACCGCTGGTCGAAGAATGTCCATAGCCAAGAATACAATAAAGGTAATCACACAAATCGCCAAAAATCCACTTACAAACAGCGTCAGTAGAATGAACATTGCAGCAGTTATAAGACAAGTGGAGATTACCTTATTCTCTCCGAATTTATTCAGAATCCAGCCAAACGCAGATACCTGCACTACAGCACCGGCGATCGAGCCAAAGGTAATCACGAATGCAATATCTTTAGGGGTAAAGCCAAATTTATGGTCCACGAACAATCCGAACACCGTTTCATAATTAGCCAATCCAAAAGCCATGACAAATACAATAATTAATCCGAAAAAATACGGTTCACGATAAGAACGCATCAATTGCGTGAAGAAGCTCTCTTGATTATTTTTCGATACCTTCGCTTCCATCCGTTTCTCTGCAGACAGAGACTCAGGCAAGATCAAAACTGTAATTAGAGCTGCAACCCCAGCCGCACCCGCTGCACAGAAAAAAGGCACCCGCATTCCGAGCTCAGCAAGATAGCCGCCAATTCCTGGACCGATAATAAATCCGGTAGTAATAGCTGCATTAATTAGCCCCATGCCTTTAGCTCTTTCTTCAAAAGAAGTCGTGTCCGCAACATAGGCCATAACTGCCGGCATAATTAATGCAGCACCTACACCACCGAGCAATCTGGAAACGAACAAAAGCCAGGATACATTTGCCAGACCAAAGAGCAGCTCTGAAAAAGCAAACACGATCAGACCCGCAACGATCACTTTTTTTCTGCCAATTCTGTCGGATAACCTGCCCGCGAATGGTGATACTAATAATTGGGCAAGTGAGAATGAAGCCACTAACAACCCCACGGTACTTCCGGTGATCCCAAGTTCATTCATGTAAGTAGGCATTATAGGAACCACAAGCCCGATTCCTGTAAAAGCAAGAAAAATATTAAGCATAACAAGAAGCATTGCGCCTCTGTTTCTAAGTAGTAACGACATTGTGTTAACCTCCGTGGTTTCTAAAGCCAATTCTTCGAGTAGTAGTTTTTCTGTAGAGACCGACCATCCGGTCTAAATTATAACTAAAAAAATAGTCCTTCCATTTCCGGTGCCCTCGAGAAGCTTCAACCTTCATAATTCCTGAATGTAAAGCTTCTTTCATGCCCCCATATATCTTATCCCGTATATATCCCTTGCAATAACAATCGTACTGATTCCCGGTAATATTTTTTGATATCTTCCGGAGTCTTTTCAGGAACAGAACATTCAGCAGCTCTTCCGATCCCTTCGAGCATACCATTTACAATAATCACATAATCCTCTAAGTCACCCTTAATAAAATCCCCCGTGTCCATGCCTTCCTTCAGAAGATCGCGACACGCATGCGAGGCAGCCTCATATAAAAGAGCAAGCCGCTTAGTGATATCCTCCGGATGAGCTCTGCCTCTTGAGAATTCCTCAAGCGCCCGAATCAACGGATTCTGGAAATCATTTGCATAGTGCTCGGCTAACGCATATAAACGCTCCTGAACACCTACAATTTCCTTCTTCTTATCTTCCCACGCCTGTAGCCACTGCACCGTATCCTCTTCTACTACATATAGAAAAAGTTCATCCTTGCTCGGAAAATGATGATATAAGCTGCCCTTGCTGACATTCGAGGCTGCGCAAACTTCATTCATGGTTACAGCTGCATACCCCTTCTGAACAAACAGCTGTGTGGCTTTAAGTACAATTCGTTTTTTTGTTTCTTCTCCATCTGAACGTCCTTTGATTCTAAGCACCTCCTAAACCGACCGTACGGTCTAATATTATCAGAACACTTCAAAAAAGTGAACCCCTAATCCTTCTTTACCATCAGTACGCAAAAATGCACATCAAAAGACGCCCGGATTCTTACCCGAGCGCCTATCTCATGGATTATCTATAACCCTAGGTGATTAAAAATCAATCAGTCCAAGGCTGATTTGCAGCGAATCATCCACCTTCTTCATCGTTTCATCATCAAGGTGGGTGATCTTGTCAGTTAAGCGTTGTTTGTCAATCGTCCTAACCTGCTCCAGCAGTATAACAGAATCCCTGTCAAAGCCATGAGCCGCTGCGTCAATTTCCACATGCGTAGGTAATTTAGCCTTCTGGATTTGGGCTGTGATTGCAGCCACAATTACCGTCGGGCTAAAGCGATTGCCAATATCATTCTGGATAACCAGTACTGGCCTTACTCCGCCTTGCTCAGAACCTACAACCGGCGAAAGATCAGCAAAAAAAACATCGCCACGTTTAACGATCAATGTCTACACCCCGCTTACTAAGCGGCCAAGAGTGCTGTCTGCATCTTCCTCCGCGAGGAACGCCTCGCATGCCATGGTCAAGTTGATCTTAGCCATTTCCATGTAGCCGCGCTGCATGGACTCCCGGATAGAACGTTTCCTCCGTTCGCTCAAATACAGCTTCATGGCCTGCCTAATCAATTCACTCCGGTTGGAATTCTCCAATTGAACAATTCCGTCCACTTCCTGTAAGAGATGATCGGGCAAGCTGATCATGATTCTTTTGGTGTTCTGCAAATTGGCCACCTTCTCTTCCACCCCCACAAACCTTCTGCCCTTGTGTTCCAGTGTTGCAATATACAAGGAATTTTATACAAGGAATATATGCCGCCAGTATATCAAGTATGCTGCATCCCATTATAAACTAGAAATGGCGGTTCGTATAGGCTTTTAGTCATATCTCCTAATACGATACAATTCCTTCTATTTTCTCCCTTGAATAACATCACTGTCAAGAACTTTAAGATTGTAGCAGAGCATTTACTAACTTAGGAAGTGTGCCTTCACGGATATAAACGCGGGGCACCCGATGAGCCAGCATGCAAATTACCTCGTAGTGAATTGTTCCAAGATGGAGAGCCAACTCGTCTGCCGTGACCATCACGTCAGCTTGACGCCCGATGAGTACAACTTCTTCGCCTGCTTTAATTTGTTCCGCTTCTTCAGCGAAAGATTTGAGTGATACCATACACTGATCCATGCAGATTGTTCCGACGACAGGAACGCGGCGTCCACGTATTAACACCTCCGCTTTGCCAGTTAGCATGCGGGAATATCCATCTGCGTACCCCACAGGTAGCGTTGCGATAATCTCCTCGCTGTCTGTGAAGTACCGAGTGCCGTAGCTGACGCCCCAATGAGGAGGCAGGCTCTTCACATATACAACCTGCGTCTTCAGCGTCATTACCGGATGTAGATCTAACCGTTGACGGTTTACCTCAGTTGAGGGATAAAATCCGTACAGGCTGATGCCTACCCGCACCATGTTGCTGGATAAATAAGGTGAATCAATGGCCGTAGCGCTATTGCCCGTATGTATGATCGGGATCTGAATGTTCTGCTCCCGCAGCGTTTCCGCCACGCTCATGAACCGTCGATGCTGTTCCAGTGTATAGCTTTTGTCTAGTTCGTCTGCCTTGGCAAAATGGGTAAACATACCCTCCAGCTCCGCCTGCGCAACAGACTGCACTTCAGAGATAAATGCAGGTGCGTCAGCTGGTAAAAGCCCCAGTCTCCCCATCCCGCTATCAATCTTGATATGCACCTTCAGCCGATGATCCGGATCTATAGGAAGCTGTCTGATAGCCTCTAATACTTCCGGAGTGAACAGTGTTACAGTTACATGGTTCTCCCAGGCAACGGCTATCCCTTCTGGAGAAGTGTAGCCAAGCACCAGTATAGGAATCAGTATTCCCGCCTGACGCAGCTCCAATGCTTCATCCAAAAAAGCCACACTAACATAATCTGCTCCGAGTCTTTCCAGTTCCCGTGTTACTTCCACTGCTCCATGGCCGTACGCATTTCCTTTGACGCATCCCATAAACTTTGTCTCTGCCGGCAAGTAGCGGCGAAAGGCTTCGTAATTGGCACGCAATTCATCCAGATTAATTTCGGCTACTGTCGGTCGATAGCTTGCTTGCACTTCAAAGTCACCTTCTTACGTTGTAGTAAAACGTCATAGCTGCATAACATCAATCATTGTCTTAGTACTCATGGTAATGCTATGGAAGGTGGCTGTCAATGTGACCTCAGTTATCTTTTGCCTTCAGATCAAAGAGGCTGGAGTGCTGGCAAATATAGAAAGGCGGATACTACGTTGTAGAGGAAAGAATCCCACAAAACGCAGTATCCGCCTACTTTATATTATTTACCCGATTGTGCCTCCATAGAAGCGGCAATTTGCATCATTTCGTTAACAGGAAGATTAGCACTTGTAATTCTGTACTCTATACCCTCAGACATCCATGTCAACGTCTGCTGCTCATCACCACTAAGAAGTCCTGCGGTAAAACCAAGATCTATCAGTGTTCCAGGGGCCAACGCTACTGCACGGTCCAATGGACGGGCTTCCATGATGGTGTATTGATAAACCCCATCATACCGGATGAGAACGGCATGATCTTTGTTCCCTTCCATTTTATGAGAGTCCTTCAACTCAACGCCTGCCGGAACATATCCCGGTTCGATGATCCCAAAGTCACCAAGCTCAGCAGCGACTGGTTGCCCCTCTTGCTCCTGACCTTCCGGAACTACTACTGGATTTCCATTTTCGTCAACCTCAGCTACTGTGCTTTCTGAAGCAGCACCTGTGGTCATATTCTTTTGCATATCAAAAGAATCCTTTGTGAGATCTGTATCGAATTTAAAGGTGTCAAACTTCACATCCACAACTACCTTAGCTTCAGAATCAGAGACTTGAACCTGTTTAGGCTCATAAGTCTTTTTATCCAACCAAATCTTCTGCCGCACAAGAGCATTGCTTTGATAATTCGCAGCTACCTCAAACACATAGTTATCTCCATCTTCCACAAATTGACGATTGTTATCAGAGACGATGCCCCGAACTAGCGTCTGATACAAGTAAACCTGACCTTGATTGTCCGGCCAATCACTCTGGAAGCGGAAGCTCTTATTCATACTTGGTGTGAGTACGAATACTCCTTCATCATTACGAAGCACGATCTGCGTAATATCCTTTTGAACATTTGCCAAGCTGATCCGATAATAAGAAGGGTTCTTGTACCATACCTCTACCTTATACTCCTGCGGCTGCTCGCCGGTGAATAGGGTCATAATGCCTGAAGCTTGGTACGTTCCCTGCTTACTTTCCAACTTGTCAGCCACATTGTTCAAATCCTTGACCACGGAAGCGGCATCCTTCTTCCCGCACCCCGTCATCACCAGGGCCACGCTCATAATGATCGCGAGTACCCATATTGTCCGGCGCATGACATCATCCCCTTAACCTGTTTTGAATGCATTGATTAGTACATGTCTATGAGGGACTTGGCCGCAATATGCAGACGGGCATGACAAGCATGGGACTTAGATTTATTTTTTAGGAATATACAAACAAAAAAAGCCCACGCAAAGCGCTGGCTTTATGTTTTATACAGAAATGCAATAACATTATGTAAGTCTTATCTATTGAATAGAGCGAAAATTATAGGATCAATTTCTTGTTTCAACTCTCGTTATCGTTATGTACGGCTTTATTGTACTCATTAATTAATTCATCCAACCTCATGGACTGTCTGATCACATTGGGATGTAACAACCCTCCGTGTTGCCTTTCCATTAAATAAAGTTTGGCTCTAGCACCCTCTATTCTTTTTTGGATAATTTCTGGCTTATTCATTAACACAACCTCCTCAAAGTAATATATTAGAGGCATATGTCAAATTCCAAATTTTACAATAGAGTGCAGTACTATAAAGATTTAGGATCAAGAAATATTAGATACAAAGCCATTTTTCTTTTCGTTGATTCGCTGCACCTTACTAATTAGGTTTTGATATTCTTTTTGCGTTTCGATGGATGCTATGTGTCGTAGCTGTTCGAACATCCCAACACATTTTATAATACATGATTCGCTATTTATCTTAACTGAACATTCCAAACTTATCATTATATACTTTATACTAATCTCATATTCATTTCTTTTTATGTAGTAAGAAGCGATCTCAGCCATCAAGTTGGTATATCTATCTTCGAGGATTTGTTGATTATAGGATCTATTTTCTAGGCGATGATCTCTACAATCTGATTTTTTTTGTTTAAACCGCAGAAGAATATCATCCACATTAAATTGATAGTAATTAGCTGCTTGAAGGATTTTGAACAGACCTGAAAGAATTTCTTCCTCTCTTTGTTCAATGTATGCCACATATTCCGGCAGCACCGTTACATCCCCTTTTAAAATTCGCAGCAAGTAAATATTAGCCCGCGCCCACTCCATGCATTGATTAATATGCTGCAAAGCTTCTTCCGTGTCTTCACGAATCCAGCTCATATCCATATATAGGTTAACATAATGTAATGCTCTATCATAATTGCCAAGCTCTCTATAAACTACTGAACGTAACATGTAAGAGTATTGAATATACGAGAATAGTGGTATTTCGGGTTCCTTTTGAAGCTTGCTTTTTCTGGCACGTTCGTATTTGGAATGATATTGAATCGTTGCTTTATTCCCCATTTCCTTAGCTATTGCCTTTACCTTGTCCCAATGTCGCAAAGCGCTATATGTATTCGCCAAATCCTTCAGCGCATCGAGCTGGTCCACCTCATCAAGCCGGTTAACAAATCCTTCAAATTGCACCGCTGCTCGCAAATTAGCATCCTGATCCTCACCCAAAGCGATTGTGAACAGTCTGTATTGGCAAAGAGCCAAACGCTCTGAATGCTGATACTTCTCACTCTCAGCTACACTCTGATATAACATCGCTGCTGCTTCATATTTCCCTTGCGCAAAAAAATCTTCCGCAGTATCAAATAACGAGAGCGTATAAGATAAGCTGTCCATCATGATCCCAACTACCCGTGCAATACAATCCAGCTTATCCAGCTCTGCACAGCGATATAGAAATGGCCGAAGGCGTCTCCAATTCGGATTGGAATGTACAAAACACTCATCCACATATAAATCATAGTAGATGCCTTCTTCTAATCCCATACCTTCTGTAATTCGATCTAATTGTTGCATGGCTATTGGACGATTCCCATTGATGATATTACTGATCGTGCCTGAATTCACCTTAGACACCTCTGAGAACTGATTGATCGTAGTCCCATGCTTCTTGAGATAGTCCGCCAGTTCTGCACGAATGGTCATCCGCTTCATGATCAAAGCCACCTTTCGCCCAACATAATACAGATATAAATTATTAGTATTTTAATAAATATATGTCTAATTATTCCAGTGGTCAAATACTTTTTTCCTATCGCTCTTCAATATACAATTATTCGGTGAGTAATGTATAGACTATAGATTAGTAAAAAGCAAAAACCATCAGAACGCAAGGTGTAATAGACCTTTTCCGATGGTTTTTCCTATGATAATTCTATCTATTGTTATTCAATACATGCATATAAATTCAACTATGAGCTGGGTTTAATCATCAAATCCAGCTTTTTAATGTAAGGGTCTAGCGCTTCCATTAACTTCTCTTGGTTTTGTATTTCCTCATTTGAAAGCCGTTCCATATGAACACTACCATCTGAATCAAATACCTTGGCATCATAGCTTTGTAACTCAATTATTAATCGTTTAGTTTCCTCAAACTCCTTATTCGTAAGCCTCTGTTCAGCTTTTTCAAGCAAGCTATTCCAGAAAGTATCACGATCAACGGAATTCACTGATTTCTTTGATGTTTTGGCTTCATTCATTTGTTCAAAATAAGGTTCAAGCTCCATCTGTAATTTCTTGTAAGCCTTCTGCTCCTGCGCACTTAATTGTTCTAGGTGAAAGACGCCTTCAGCATCTGCCATTTGCAGATTATAAGCTCCCAATTCTTTCAGTAAGGACATCAGCTTTGTGAATTCCTCTTCGTTAAAGGTTTGCTTCGCGTTCTGCAGCTTGGCTTCAAGCCTATCATATTGTTGCTGGGTTACTCCAATCGTAGCAGCGGTTGTCTGTGAGCCATATAGGGTGTCCGTCAAATAATTATATCCGGCATAAGCTCCAGTAGGAATTAATAATGCTGCCGCTAAAATACTTGCTACAAGCCATTTTTTCATTCGTCTTCCCCCTTGTTTGGGTGCAGTCCTATTTAGTATTTGCTCCTTCAGTTCCGGTGGGGCTGTACAATTTCTAGCCTCTTCCTGCAGAGCTGTCCGTAGCTCTTCATTGAAATTCATCCAGATCCACCACCTTTCCCTTAAAAAGAATATGGTTCGCTGGCTTCTGGCGAAGCTTGTGCAGTGCAGCATGAATACGAGATTTCACGGTTCCGAGAGGAATACCTAGTATCAAGGCACTTTCTTCCTGGGAAAATTCGTTTAAATAATGCAGAATGATCACCTGTTTCAGCTTAAATGGAAGACACTCTACACTTGCTAGCAGGGCTTGGTTGGATAATCTGTCCACAACATCATTCGTAAATTCGTGTTCCATGATCAAATCAGCATGTTCTGCCTTTTTCAGGATTCGAAGATGCGTCCACCTCTTCCTCCGATAGGCATAAATTTGTCGCATGACCAATCCCATAAGCCAGGGTCTAAAGGGGCGATCCATGTCGAAGCGTTCAAGAGACCGGTGCATCTGCAAATAAATTTCTTGAACAATATCATCCACATCAGATGGTTCACGAACGAGGAAATGAACGGTCTGATATACATCCCGGATCGTTGCATCATATAACTCACTGAACGCTTCACGACTGCCGGCTTGCGCAAGCGTAATGAGCTTAGAATTTTCATTTGGATGTTTCATCCCTTTCAACCCCCTCCTTCGGTCTTACACTATATATTGGTAAATAAAAGAGATATCGTTCGATTTATTTTGAGCGTCAACTCGACTCCTCAACTTGACAAGCTTATTATAGCTTCTATATATTTTAGGAACTAAAGTAAATTGGAGCGTGGCTATGAGCACAGAGCAAGATAAACAATACGCTATCCATAAGGTTATGGAATCTATGGCAAATGTGCAGCAGAAATCCCAGTTCTTCATTGATATGATCACCAAGCAGGAGACCCTGACTCACAATCAGATCCTGCTGCTGTTCCAGCTCAGGCTTATAGGAAGCTTGAACATTACTGACATCTCCGAACGATTTATTATTACACCGGGAGCCGCTTCCTCGATGTGTGATAAGCTGGAAGATGCCGGTCTTATCGAACGTGTGCGGACGAAGGAAGATCGCAGAGTCGTCAACATAGTCCTTACAGAACAAGGACATCAGCGGATTCTCCATATCTTTGAAGCCTTTCCTACCTCGGAGTTGGATAAAATCTCAGGAACCTTAGAACAAATCAATGAGTTAATGGATAAAATGATGAACTAATGTTTATATAACTGCCTGTCAGGAAACTGACGGCAGTTTTTTTTGCTTATAACTCCGAAATGTTATATTGACTATATATTATAATAACTATATATTTTAATCATTAAAATATAATTCGAAAGGCGGCCCCCTATAAAATGTCCCATGCTAATGATACTTTTGAACGTAATGAAATGATCGGTCCACCGCTGAAAGTGAGAGGTTCATTAATCCTCCAAGAGGATATTCGTGCGGATACTGTCGATGTTGTTGGACATTTAAGTGCTCAGAAGAATGTAACTACCGTGAAGCTAAAAGTATCTGGTGATTGTTCGATTGGAGGTCATTGCAGGGCCGAGCAGGTTATAAATCTGGGAGGACTCCGTGTTCAACAACTCCAAGCCAATAGACTGCAATCGTCAGGATACTTCTCCGCAGCACAAAATGTTGCAGTCGAAACCTTTTATGCCGAAGGTGCTGTGAAGATCCATAGATTAACTGCCGGATCATCGATTGAGCTACGTTTAGGAAACAGAAGCACAATTGAGGCTATGAAATCTAGCGGAACCATTACTATTAAGCCCTCTTTGAAACTAATGAATGCGCTGATTCCCTACCTCCGGAAGCTTACTTGCCAAACGATTGAAGGAACTAGCATCATGTTATACCGAACAACAGCCGATCTCGTCTGCGGGGAAGATATCATCATCGGGCCGGGTTGTTCTATCGGGGAGATCCGCTATAGCAAAAGTCTAACAGTAGACCCAAAATCACAAGTTGATCGGACCGAGTTCTTAAATAATTAGCAAACGTAACAAGCTTGTCTCTGCTTTGTTTACAGAAAGTGACCTACTACGCGCTGATTTAATCTATACTTAAGAGGACTGGACTTAATCCTCGGAGGTAATTATGAATAAATTCATCGTAATCGGAGCTAGCACGCTCTTTTTAGCCGGATGTGGAACATCGGCATCTATAGATATGAATACATCAATAGCAATTAACCAAACACAAAAAACTGAAGCACCACTGAAGCTAATCGTTGATGGAGAAACCGTTCTTCCATCTCTCCCACCTTTTTTCTCAGGTGATAAGGTCTATGTACCTGCAAAAGTACTCATGGAGTACTATTCTTCTGAACAACGATGGGATAGTGCTACGAAAACCTTAACCATCTCTGACGGAAGCAGTAAATATGTACTGAAGCCGGGCAATGAATATATGCAAGGTGACGGATATCAAAATACGCTGGGGGGACCTGCGATTCTACGAAACGGCAATTTATATATTCCTGCTGACGCATTAAGCAGCCTCTCCGGAGCAGAAGTGCAACTGAATGCCTCGCAAACTGAAATATCAATTACATCTGGAGATGTTAGTACTACCGTAAGAACCCCCAGCGAACCTCTCGCTATTGCTACAGAAAATGACCAAGTTAAGCTGTATACTGCCCTTAAAAATGGCGATACCTACGAGGGATTTGTTGTAGAGGTGAACGGTAATAAACATACGTTTAATTGGGAAGCACCAAGATTGCTAGGTTACACTCCTGAGATTCATTATGCCGATATAGATCAGGATGGGCAGGAAGAGGTTGTTGTCATACTGTGGCTCGGTACAGGAACGGGCATGTCTATGCAAGAGCTTCACGTGATTAAGCCTAACCAGTGGAAAGAAATGAATATACCTTCCGCAGATGAAGCGGTCTCCGCATTGGTTACTTCAAAAATTTCCAATGAAAAAGGCGATGCCCTCATACAAATTCAGGTTAAAGGTTCAACTCCATCTATGGTTACTATGCGGTATCCAGATCGTGGAGAGGATGACAATCTTGGCGAAGAAGCAGGTATTGGTGCTGTTACTTACTACATGGTAGAAGAAGGCAGGCTGAAGGCTGAAACCAATGTTTATATTGGATTTCTGGAGAGTATTGGCACACTAACCTTCGACTACAAATCGGGAAATGCTGGAATGGAACCTGAATCCATTCGCTTTGAGCCTCATGAGGAGTATGCCTCTTATGTAGTGGGTAAGCAGCTATGATTGATGCCCATATCCATTTAGAGCAATATGAGCCTGAGGTTTCAGAACAAATGTTAAGTGAGTTGCCTACCTTAGGGATCGAAGCCTTGATTGCTGTCTCTATGAATTTAGACTCTTGCTTCCGTACCCAAAAGCTTGCCGCTACCTATCCCGGAGTGGTACACCCCGCTTATGGCTTTCATCCGGAGCAACCACTACCGCAGGAAACTGAGTTATCTAATCTACTGGAATGGATTGAGCGTCAAGATCGGGAGGATTTCATCGCTGTGGGTGAAATCGGACTGCCTTATTATTCGCGTGCTGAGGCACTGGAGCGCGGCGAAGCCTTTGATATGGAGCCTTATATTCTGCTTCTTGATCAGTTACTCGGGCTTGCAGCCCGTATAGATAAACCTGTGGTCTTGCACGCTATTTATGAGGATGCGCTGATTGCCTGCGATCTACTAGAGAAGCATGGTATAAAGCGTGCCCACTTCCACTGGTTTAAGGGACCCGAAGAAGCCATTGTCCGCATGATCAACAACGGCTGCTATATCTCTTTCACCCCTGATATCCTATACGAGCCGGAGATTCAGGAGCTTGCCCGCCGCTACCCTCCTCAGCTTGTCATGGCGGAAACCGATGGCCCTTGGCCGTTTGAAGGACCCTTTGCGGAAAAAATCACTCATCCATCTATGATTCAAGACGTCGCCGCCGCTTGGGGAGCGCTCCATGGCTACACCCCAGGCCAAGCGGAAGAAGTACTGATTGCGAATACTAGGCGATTTTATAGCTTGTAGATAGACAAAAGGATGGCCCCTAGCTAACTGCTAATGCCAGGCCATCCTTTTGAATAATCACAGCTTTATCCCAATTTGGGAGTTCATAACCTCTCCACACCCATTAACGTTCCGCCAGCGAACTCCATTTTATAAATATCCGGCTTAGTGGTTTGAAGCAGAAAATTCAGATCATATTTGGCGTCAAAATAATTCATCATTAGTGTCATGACTGCACCGTGAGTGCCAACCGCAACCTTTTGACCACGGTGTTTATTCAGTATTTCTTGCAACACGCTAACGGATCGCTTCTGACACGTATGAATGGATTCCCCACCAACCGGAACAAAATCCGGATCAGCAAACATTGTTGTCAGTAATGGGTATAACTCCTGATCAGGCATGATTTTATTTCCGTCAGAAAAATGGATTTCTCGGAGGTCTTCAACACCCTGAATCTCTGCACCTACCTCCTGCGCCAATCCAGAAATTGTATGTATCGCCCGAAGATATGGACTTGAATAGAAAACTTGAATTCCTTCGGGACGTAACTTCTCCGTTATCTTGCGGGCATCCTCCTCCCCCTTCGCTGTTAATCCACGTGTTCTCTCAGATCCTCCGGGCAGCTTGGGTGATTCTCCATGCCTAACCATATAAATATAAGTAGACATTCATTCCCCTCCTCTATCTTTACAATTTCTCGTGTTCTATCTAAACTCCTCCATACAATAAAAAAAGCCCTCACGGGCAAGAATCAATCCTAACGAGCTAGATAAGTCTCTTAATTGCACTCTATACAACTATTAAGCGTAAAAAGAGCTCTGCTGAGCAAATAAGTGTAATTCGTACAACTAAAACCATCATTTCTACCCAAATGGAGAAAAAATCAAATTATAGCTGCACTAAATACAACTAAAGTTTGCTTTGAACGATGGAACAGCATTTAATTGCAGATTCTGCAACTAAATGCTAGGTAAGCTCGCTAGGTAATCTGTGCTTCTCAAGCTTTCTAGTCTGGCTAGTTAGCCTGACCTCCACTCACACTTCCGCAAGCTTTTTTCTGAATAAATCAGCAGCCTTAAGTTTCCATCACTTTAACCTTCACAGATTGCTCCGCTATGCTATCCGTCATTTCCTTCTCCTTAGGCCACAGCACGCGTCCGAATGCGATGCCCAGCACACCAATCAGAGCGATTACGATACCAAAGTTAAAAAAGATCCGGCTAGGCCCAGCGGCCTGAACCAGCATACCGCCGAGGAGTGGAGCTCCAATCATCACTCCGCTAAGAATCGTACTCTGAATACCGAACACACGCCCTGTCATATGCGGGGGAGTTTCTTTTTGCAAACAATAATTGAAGGTAATCATAAACATTCCGTTTCCGAGACCCAGTACGAATCCTAACAGCAATACAGGAAGGCTTGTGACGCCTGGCTGAAGCAGACCAAGCCCTCCGACCGATATACCAATAAGTGCATAACCTGTTCCTAACTTCCAGCCATAGCCTGTTCCCCGGTTCATTTTGTTCATGACCATGATCATGAATATAGCACCCACGCCAGTTGCCGCGACAAGCCAGCCCAGCATAGATTCCTCAGCAGGTGCAATAATTCTGAATAGACTTGTAAACTGGAAGTCGATCATTTGAATAGCTAACGCACCGATTAAACCAAACAGCATACTGTTTAGCAGCAGTCTGCTGCGCAGCATAAAGCCCCAGCCTTCCTTCCACATGGTACGAAGGGGAACCTGTTCCTCTTTATCGTCCTGATCTGAGCTGACTTGTCCTACCTCATTATTCTTAACGGTCAGTAAAAGCAGGTACGAGCAACCTCTGAGACAAGCATTGATTAATATACACCATTGTGGTGTTAGCACTGTCAATGCGAAACCTCCAAGTAACGGTCCAGCGATTTTGGAGCCTTGATTTACAATTCCATTCAGTGAAGTCGCCTGAAGAAGCTGATCCTCTCTAACCAAACTGCGAGTCATTGACTGCTGGGCAGGTACGTTTAAGGTAGAGATAGCAGCTCGCAGCATCAGTAATGGGAGCAACCACACCATGCTGGGAGCAAATAATACGAATACGGTTAACAATGCCGTAAGCAGATCACACATCCGCATCAGCTTCAGCTTGTTCAGTCGGTCAGCCACTACCCCTGCAAACGAACCCAGCAAAATCCCCGGCAAAGCTATGGAGACCGGAATCAAAGCCAGCATTAGCGGGCTGGCCTGCCAGCGGTACCCTACGAGTACCTGAATCGCTAAGGTATCAAACCAATCCCCAAAGGTCGCCGTCGCGAACGCGCTGTACACACGCATATACACCTTGTTCTTAAGCAGGCTCGTGCCTGCTTGTGTTGAAGCATTCATTAAACATTCCTCCAAATTACAATTAAGAACTTATTAGCATGATCTTAATGTACTGGAGAATTGTCAGAGAATTATCAGAGAGCTGTCACGATATTCATAAGCACGGTTTCCAAGGATTGCTCCAAACGATGGAATCCCCGTTCTTCCTTCTCTCGTTCAAATAAATCTGCATATTTCCGATGTAAAGCTGACTGTGGAGAAAACTCGTTACAATAGTGAACAATTCTGTATAATGCATATATCTGCATCGGCACGAATCCTGACATTTCAAGTACCTGAAGCGCCTCATCCAATAACTGCTCTGCTTCACGCCAAGACTTACGCCGTAACATCCATAATCCTCTTGCAACTTTATAACTGCCGATCTCCCGCAAAAAAGGCTTCTCCTGCAAAAGCGCTTCAATGTCTTTCGCCATCCGTTCTAATTCCTGATCTTCTGTTCCCATCCACAAGTGTACGAGCATTTCAGAAATTGCCGTTACAGGAATGAAGTTCTCATACCCTGGCTCTTTAATCACTTCATGCGTCAGCTTTAATCGTTCTAATGCTTTTTCCGGCTGCCCGGCCAGCGTGTATAAATCCAGAATATTAAGGATCTCCATTTCAACATGCTGGGGTGGCAAAAGAATCTTTTTCTCAAGGACTAGCTCGCAGAACTCCAGTTTCTGCTTTGGATCACCCAAAAACATATAACATATTAACAGCGAATAGAATCGCTCTTCTATCTCAACTTCCTCCGTGTTCAGAAGCCATTCCAAATCTCCCTGCACAAAATGAATATAGATCGAATAGAAAGGATCCATTTCATAACCCAAAACATCCTGTTGTCGCGCTAAGGTTAACATGGATCGGCCTTGGCCGTATTGATGATATTTTACGAATACTTCCCGCATCGTCTTTTGCATTTCCAGGTCATATGTAGTCGGATTAGCCATGGCGGCAGAGGAATCCTGCATAGTCAGGCTATAGCCGAATCCCCGAACAGTCTTAATATCTAGGCCTTGTAGCTTGCCAAGTTTTTTACGAAGACGATAAATATGATCGTCTACTGTACGCTCCACCGGATATTCCAGCGGCCATACGTTATCCAGCAACTGTTCTCGGCTGAACGTACGTCCTCTATTTTTGTACAAGAACTGTAAAAGCGTAAATTCCTTTGGAAATAATTCTATCGTTATCCCATCTGTGGTCACTTTATATTCGCTTTCGTTTAATTCCAGTTGCATGATAGAACCTCACTTTCCCCCGAATCCGCTCATTGATTACATTATATCAGTCCGTCCAAGGCGTACTCCAGAACAAAGAGAAAACATACAAAAAGAGCAACCTACAGATTTCTCTGTATGATTGCTCTATGCACCCATTGCTGGTTTTACCCAGCCATATTGTTAAAGGAATCCTGTTCACTAAACACAGAAATATGATCTACTGTGCCGGTTGAGCTTGGAATAATAAATTTCAGCTGGTATTGATCATTGGCTTGATAGGTGTAAATCTTATCATCACCATTTGTTGTGGTGTCATCCGGTTTGCCAAGTGTTCCCTCGATTTGTTTCAGTGTCAGCTTTTGCAGTGCAGCATCACTGGAACGAACATCGAAGATCAGGCTACCTTTGTTAAATCCAAATACGACATGTTTGTCAGTGTAAGTAGCATAAATACCTTTTCCAGCTGACTCTTGTTGATCAGGCTTACCCCAATCCGCTTCTACCTCATCAATAAGACCGGTATGTGCAGCATATTCAACACCGGGCACCTTTCCTTTTTTGGCAAGTACAAGTAGTTCTTTAAGCTGTTCAGCGCTATCTTGTGGATTAGCGTTGGCTGCATTTTCATTAGACTCCGTAGGGGAAGTGGTCGCTGCTGATGCTGTTTCCGTAGGTGTGGTTGATGGGCTGACTTCCGGTTCAGAGGTTGCTGTTACGGCAGTTTCAGTAGGTGCTGTGGTTGGGGTAGCTGAATTTGCTTGTTCATTGTTCGAGCTGCATCCGGCTAGTCCAATCATCCCTGTGAGCAAAATAGAGGCTGCTAAAAACTTAATCTGTGCTGACAAGATGACATCTCCTTAGTAAATTCGCTTAAAGCCGATTGTAAAAATGGAACCGGACATATCTATCATTTACCCAAATCTGCGGAACATCAATAAATTACGGATTAATGCGCACTATCAGGGCATTTCATTGCAGAACGTGCAATAGATTGGGGCTGTTTGCTTCGAAAAAAGCAATGCATTGCACTTCGTGCAATAGAATTCATAAAAACCCCCTAACTAGGCGTTTCTTAACTATTTTGAATGCACAAAGTACAACAGAATTGATTTCCGCTCACTTCAGGATAGATTCTATTGCACAAACTGCAATGAGGGAACATCTCGGGAAGCTCATGGGACGCCGTCTCGGGAACGTCGTCTCGGATCATCATCTCGGGAAATACCTCCCCCTAAGTAAAAATATTCCACACAAACGCAACCTTAATCCTCCAAGCCGCATCTTATTAGTAAAGGGAGGGGAGCTTCATCTGAATATTATAGAGAGAATCAAAGCAAAGGATGAGTCAGCTCTCCGCCTGTTAATGGACGATTACGGCGATATGCTGCTCCGAACCGCTTGCTTGCTGCTCAAAGATCGGCACAGTGCCGAAGAGGCGGTGCAAGATACTTTTATTCAAGCCTATGCCAAAATGAGTCAGCTGCAGGACCCGGAACGGTTAAAGGCTTGGCTCATTCGCATCGTAGTTAACCGCTGCCGTATGAAGCAACGGACTTGGAGCTGGCGTAATATTTTCCCTTCGGGCGGGTTAGAGCTTCAAGGAAGCGATGATGCAGGCTTCACTGCTGGAGCGGAAGAGCTTTTTATGGTGGAATGGCACAATATCAGACTCGCCGAGTCCATGAGGACTCTCGATTATGTATACCGAGAATGTCTGGCATTATATTACTTTCATGAGATGAGCATCCGAGAAATTTCCGAGCAATTAAATACCCCTGAGAATACGATTAAATCCCGGCTCGCTAGAGGACGGACGCTCTTAAAAAAGATTTTGGAGAAGGAGGGACATTTCTAATGAACACGGAGAATACGGAGAAAACGGAGAATACGGAGCGCGAAGCTATCAAGCAATTACTAGACGAAGAACTACAATCCATACACTTTGAAGGACACGAACGCGTCCTCAAAATGACCCACCCTCCAACCTTTGGAGCCCGCCTCTTAGCACTCTGGAATAAGGAAATTGAGATCCCCGTCAAACCTATAGGCGCGATCGGCGCCATTATTCTAGTCGTTACACTGACCCTGCATCAACCAGAGGTTAAACACCATCCACAACAAGGCGTCCAGCAGCAAAAAAACCGGGAACTCATTGAGGCCGGAGGCAATACGTACTGGAAAGATATCTATGAGCAGGCGGTGAAGAAACATGCGAATTAAAATCAAGGTCAAACATCTGGTGTCATTCGTGCTACTCCCGGCCTCCCTGCTCATTCTTCTATTTAACTTTCTGCCCTCCTCAAAGGCACAAATGGAGGAAAGCCCAGCTATTCAATCTAACCTGGCCCGTACAGAACTTCTGCAAAAGCTAGAGTCTACAACTGGCAGTAAACGTATGGAGCTTATTCAAACCAATATCATCGATAAGGAGCACGGCTACGATCCCTATAGATACGACGTAAATATTGGTCCCTCTATGAGTCAGTGGAATCAGGATGAACCGAGTATTTCCGATTTGCTACCGGAGGATAAAATCGCTTTGTTAGAGGAATACATCCTAGATGGACCAGCGAATAATACACGGATATTTGCGGCTAAGCTGCTTGTCTATGAATATGATGCTCTTGGTCGTAGGGACGACGGAGATCAAGCGCTTTACACCGCCGCAAAACAGTTAGACAGCAATTCTAGCGTGGCAAAAAAGCTAGCTCTCCTTCGTGCAGAACGTGCCCTGAATCGTGGAGATATAATAACCGCTGAAGCTATTCTTGAACAGACCACATTTCCATCCGAGAATCAGGAAGATTTAAATGCACAAAAAGCATGGCTTACCGGACGCCTGCTCTTCACGAAAGGAGAAGCGCAGGAAGCTCTTGCCGAAGTAGACAATGGCTTAGCAAGCTACAAAAAATTCTGGCAGGATATTCATACAGCAGGTCCATCATCAAGTTCAGCGCCAGAGATAGGTACTTCAGAAACCGAAATGCAGCTTGAAGCGCTAAAATCCGCCATTCAGTCAGCTGTAGATATGGGAAGTACCTCTACAGCGGTCGTATCCGGAACACTGACTCGTAGCGATGGTTCGCCGGTCTCACGTGCAGGTGTTTTTCTCCGTGCTGAAAGCGAGGTTCATCATAGCATTACTGAGGCTGAACCGTACCGAATCGTTACCGACGATAAAGGGCGTTTCGAATTCCACGGTGTGATTCCGGGCTTCTATCAATTGCAGCTTGGACTTAGCTATGATCAGATCGACGGCTGGACTTGGCCTGTACAGTATGACGATTGGATTGAAGTTAAACCGGATGATAGGTTGAATGAGAGCATTGTTCTACAACCTCTGCTAGAGCTTCAGTCTCCTATTAATCAAGAGACGATAACAGGTCAGTCTGTAGATTTTCGCTGGAAGGCTGTTAAAGGTGCGGCTTACTATCGCTTAAGCGGAGGGGTCTCGACGGTGGGGAGCTCCTTCAGTTCGCAGATTCGGGACTATATTACAGATAATCAAGTCTCCATTCCATTAGATGAACTCTATTACAACAGTGGTTTCTCCTACGGCAGCGGGGGAGAGGGCTTTGAATCGATTGATCCTCTTTCTTTTCTCGTGTTCATGAATCCGGAAGCACGCTTTTCTTGGAATATCGAGGCATTTGATGCAGATGGGCGCCTGATTACCCGCAGTAATGGGTACAGGTTAAACGAAGACACTGTCGGAAATCTTCCTTTCTTCTATCTCAAGGAACGAGAACTGACCACGGCTGATAGACTATTGCTGAATAAGAACCCCGAGCAAGCCCTTGAAATGTACCAACAAAATGTCTTGGATGATCCACAGGATGCTCATGCCCTGCATATGCTTGTAAAGCTGTTGCTCGCCAAATCGTCCATCACGAAGGATGACTCATTAGAAGATCAGGCGATTCCTTCACTCCAGAAGCTCATACAGTTACATCCTTATTCAAATTATGCCTTTACATTGACGCAGTATTATTTTGACCATAAGGACTGGAAATCATATAACGAATTTCATTCCCGTTACAACGAGTTAAACCCAATCGAATTAAACAGTTATGTACGCTCTATTAACGCGACAGCACTCTTGCATCAAGGCAAGCTTAAAGAAGCTCGGGAGCAATTTGCTATCGCCTTAGAGCATGATAACAGCCATCGTTTTATTGGCAGCTATTTGGCGGCAGAATTATACGCAGGCGAGTCACTCTCTTCTGTCTTAACACTTGCTGAACGTTACCCCGAACACAGCTTTGGTCTTAATGGGTATCGTTGGCCACAAATGGTTAAACAGCTCATAAACGAACGAACAAAACAGCCTAGTAACTTTGAACAAGAGTTGAAGGAAAAACTCGGATGGTACATGAATGGTCAGACGGATGTTTTGAAGAAATGGATTGAAGGGGCAAAGTCCTCCGCCCTAAAGACCTTTATGAAAGCCGCACTAGAGGTAAGCTAACTCATTTATGCATTCAAAAATCCGGTCCCTCTCGATAAATACGAGCATGGACCGGATTTTTATTTACGCATGATTTTATTTAGATTTAGCTTCCATCATGTAATTCTGGAAGTCTGTGATACTTGGGTTGGACATATAGTGCCCACCCTCAACTTCAATGGTTTGGCCTGTGATGAATTTAGATTCATCCGATGCCAGGAACAAAACAGTGTTCCCGATATCATCTGCTTCGCCGTGATATGGCAGAGCGTTGAACTTCTGGAAAATATCCAGCACAGCTGGCGGCATATTTCTTGCAGCCGCAGGTGTTAGGATCAGGCCTGGAGCCACTCCGTTACAACGAATTTTATCTTTACCATATTGTGTGGCGATATAACGAGTTAGGTTCACAACAGCTGCCTTAGAGGAGCCATATGCCGTACGCAATGAATCTCCTGCAAATGCTGACATCGAAGCTGTGTTAATGATCGAGCCTCCGCCTGCTTTAATCATATGTGGAATGGCAAACCGGCTGCCTAACAGAACACTTTTGGTATTCACGTTCATAAGGCGATCCCATTCTTCCAAATCTATGTTAACGACATCTAGGTCTTTTTGCAGATTAGTTAGACCTACATTGTTAAATAAGACTGTAATCGTGCCATACTGAGCGACTGTGAAATCAACAGCTTCCTTGATCGAATCCGCTTGAGATGCATCTAGGAAAAGACCTTCCGCCTCTCCACCCTCACTTTTAATCTTAGCCGCTGCTTCTTTAGCAGCCTCTACATTAAAATCGGCGATGACAACTTTGGCTCCTTCTCTAGCCAATAAAGTAGCGGCTGATAAGCCAATACCCGAAGCGCCTCCAGTTACTAATGCAACCTTACCTTGAACTCTTCCCATTTTCATACCCCTTTATAATGTGATTAAGATTCTTAGATGACTTCATTTATGTTTCAGAGCTATCAAAGCTCATTAACAACTTTTCATAAATTTTCAAGAATTGCTGCAGTTCTTCTTCATCGAGCTTCTGAAACATTTCAACTCGGAGCTCCTGCCCCTTAAGCTGTGCTTCCTTCAGTACATCTTTACCTTTGTCCGTGATAGACAGCAGTACATTTCGGCGATCATCCTCGTTATATTTGCGCTCGGCCATTTCCTGCTTAATTAAGCGATTGGCAATGTTCGTCATCGCTCCCGGCGTATAACCTAGCTTCTTAGCCAAAGTAGTTTGCTTCTGGGGACCCTTTTTATTCAATTCTCCCAAGACGAGAACAGGAGATATCCCAATATTGTGGTCAAAAGCATTCATCCATCGAACAATAATTTCATTCGTGAATAATTCAACTGCATGTATGAGTCTAAAAATATCTGGGTTTTCCAAGACATCCTCCTTAGATATTCATAATCATTGGCTACTTCTATATTTATTTTAACACTAAAATATTTAATAGTAAATTATTTAACGGTAAAATACTTAATATTAAAAAAAGAATGCTTTTGAAAGCATCCTTTAAATTGCAGATTTATCAACAACATAAGTACCAGCCATCATATCGTGAAGCGCCCGTTTACGGGGAGTAAATGCGACGAATAGATAATCCACAAGCATGATGGGGCCAAGTATTTTACTAAGGTCAGTAGCCAAAGGCGCCCATAAATTAAGCGTGGTGGAAATCACAGTAAGATCGTAGAGGCTTACGCCAACAATCATTGAAAAAATCGTACTAATGATTCGGAAAATATTTCGAATTAGAGCTTCCTTCAACGTTGGAATATTCCCTTGCTGATTGACAATTTTTATCTTTAAAACCAGCTTTCCAGGCGATCCGCCAAATCTAACGATCATAAAAATATCAAACACGACGAAGAAAATATACTCAAGGATGATGGGAATCTCCGAATGCAAGGATACAGCTAATGAATTAAATATCCAGTATACAATAACCGCAGGTATCAGAATGATAAGGAAATCAAGAACAGTAGCGAGAACTCTTTTCCAAAAGCCTATGAAATCCTCCTGTTCCAAACGCTCAATTGCATTGTCATCCATATCAGGGCCCCACTCTCTATGCTTTACTTTATTCATTCAATTATTCTATGTATCGCTTCCTGATCATATCCCCGATTCCATTCAAATTTCTAATCCTCATAGGCTCAGGCTGAGCCCAATCGGCAGGATGATAAGTCCTAGAGAAATAACAGTAATGATTCTCGTGGTGAGGACCGGTAGTTTTACATTTTTTTCTGATTTATACCATCCTTTAAACTGAAAATGATTCCGATACAGCATAAAAAATATCAATAGATTTCCAAGCCCCATACTCCAGTTATACAAGGGCTGACCAAAAATAGATTGATAAACCAATCTTTCTACTCCGCCTAAAATAAATAAGGTCAATACAAGCAATACGCACAATCGAAATAACTCCACAATAAAAGAACCCAGCTTTATCATTACATAACCGTCCTTTCCAGATCTCCTCGTCGCAATAAAAAATCCATATTCATCCAATTATACACCCTGCCTGCAATGACTCCTATCGAAATATTCGAAGAACAAACCCAGCCCAAGATACATTCTATTCTGAGCTAGGTTGTGTCGCTTCTTCCCTATGATGATGTAACTTCTCCTTTAACCCCTATTTCCTGAATCTGCATCCTCAGATTAACGATTTCCGCCATTAACGCCTCATTCTCCGCCTCCGTATCCCTACTTCCGCTCTGAATCAATTGATTCAGACGCAGCTCCAGAAGAGCAAGATCATCCTCCCGAGCTTGTTCTTTACGGGTAAGCACTCGGCTTCTATCTTTGGAGATGTATTCCTCATAGGAGCCTTGAAAAAACTTTGGTGCCTGAGTCGGTGCTAGGATTACCAAACGATTAGCTACTTTAGCGTGAAGATATCGGTCATGCGAGACCATCACAAGTCCCCCCGGATATCCCCTTAGCGCTTCTTCTACACGCTCTCTAGTGTCAATGTCCAGATAATTAGTGGGTTCATCGAGAACCAATAGATTCGCTTTTCCAAAGTACAATTTAAGGAAGGCTACACGACATTTCTCCCCCAGACTTAAATCACCGATTCGTTTAAAGACATCCTCCCGCGAAAATAAAAAACAACCCAGAATCGTTCTTGCCTCCGTCTGTGTCATACCGGGTAGTTCAAGCAAACTATCCAGGATGGTGGATGACACCGCTAAATTGTCCAGCTCTTGCGCAAAGTAGCCAATCTTCGTACGCGGATGCAGCTGCACTTCGCCTTTGGTAGGTTTATGAATCCCAGCAATCAGCTTCAACAAAGAAGACTTACCAACCCCATTAGGACCCAGAATAGCGAGACGGTCTCCTCGATGCAATGACAAACTACAATCTGTTAATACAGGCGCACTATCTTTATATGCAAAATCGATCTCACGGAGTGACAGCAAAGTGTCAGCCATAAACGCTTCACTTTCCAGCTTCATCTTCAGCTTGCTTGTCTCCCGCGGCAATTCCACACGGTTCTTATTTAAGCGTTCGAGTGCCGCTTCTTTGGCATGAAGACGAGACACATTTTTCTTAGATTTCGCACGCAGGAAATCATGCTGGCCGGCAGCACGGTGTGCCTGCTGGAACCATTCGGCATATCTCCGGATACTCTCAAGCAGCTTCTCCTTTTCCTGTTCTTGCTTCTTATATTGTCCCTCTAGCGTTCGAGCCTCTACCGCCTTCTGCTCCCGATACTGCGTATATCCACCCGAATACCGACGACATCCCTCTGGACTAAGCTCCAGCAAGGCCGTCGCGGTTCGATCGATGAACGTACGATCATGCGAAACATAAAGCACGGTTCCGGGGTAGGTGTACACCCAATGTTCCAACCATTCCATCGTTTCTCCATCTAAGTGATTCGTCGGCTCATCCAGAATCAACAGCTTCGGCTGCTGGGCTAGTAATGCTGCCAGTTGGACACGTGTCTTTTGCCCTCCGCTTAGCGATGGGTATGGCAAATTCCAAACCGAACGATCAAGCTTGAGCTGCTTCAGACATTTTTCCGCTTTAGCCTCCCAGTCATACCCATCAAGCTGCAAGTATTGACCGTATACTTCGGCGTATTCTGCCAATCCCGCTTCGCTCTCGTCGTTCTGCTCCTGTAGCCTCTGACTGAGGGATTCAAGCCGGCGCTTCAATTGGGGGAGCTCAGCCGACCCGGAGAGAACATAATCCAATGCGGTTACTTCTTCTGATATCTCTAGCTGCTGATCCAGCACTCCCCATTCCTCGCGTGGCAAGCCATGATAGATACTTCCCTCCTCAAAAGTGAGGCGACCGATCAATCCCTTAAGCAGTGTGGTTTTGCCGATTCCATTACGACCAAACAAGAGCACACGCTCTCCTTCTGCAATCTCAAAGGACACCTTCTCAAATAACAGGTTCCCGTTCCATTCTTTACGTAAGTTCTTCGCTTTTATTAGGGTCATATTCCATTCCTCCGATTGTATTACAAAATAAAAAACCGCAGCCAGCGGTCTGCGGTCTAATAGCGTATGTTGGGGGGAATATGCCATAACATGAATAGACCACGGCCGTGATCACCTGCACAAGCAGAGTAAACTAAACCATAGATCGTTCTATTCATATAAAAGCAACGTAAGGTTCCCGACCGACACACGTATCCCTGACCGTTATCACCCTGCATGGGTGCTCCGTGACTTGTGCATATGCACTTCACAAGCTTAAGTGGTCTACTTCTAGGAAACGTGTTAGTTATTCATCAGTCGGTGGCCCTCCGTCATTGTCCGAATTTGTTTAATGAGTACAGTATATAACAACACAGCTTAGAAATAAAAGTTCAAGAACAGTTATAAATTAATCTTTACCGACTGAGACTCCGAGCTCCACTGCACCTGAATACCAAATAATTCAGGCAAGGTGCTCAGTGGAATCATCAATCGACCATTTTCATTGCGGGATGCTGGCATCGTAAGTGTTTTTCCATTCACAACAGCCTGACCGGATAACGGCTTATGTGACACCGTACGATTGCCTATCGTAATTAGCAATGCACCCGTTCCAGCTTCACTCTGTAAAATTCCACCTAACAGGGCTACAGATTCTCTCAGCGGAACAAATACACGCGAGTTATCCATTAAAAAAGGATCTTTCAGCTTTGTCGTGACTCCATCCATCTCAAAAGCTCCAGCAAACGTCTTACTTCCTACGGAATATCCATTTTTAGTCGCAATGTTCTCCATCGCCAGTGTGCTTGTTGTGATGATAACCCTTGTATTCTTAGCTATTTTTGGGTAAAGCCAGTGGATGTCATCATTATGCATTCGAATACATCCGGCGCTAACATACTTTCCTATGGAGGACTCATTATTGTTGCCGTGAATCGCATACGTGGTACCATACGTTCCGTTCACTTCTAGCCCTAGCCAGCGGTCGCCAAGTGGATTGGCCGGATCACCCCCGGGTATTTTCTCTTTGTAATAGGGTCTGTTCTTTACTTTAACTACCATTTTGAAACTGCCTTCGGGTGTCAGTTCCTTCGACTTCCCTGTCGCGACTGGAAAGATCTTTACCAGCTTACCCTCACTGAAATACGCGAGTTTGTTTGTTTTTTTGTTCACGATAATCAGATCGGATCCAGCAGCAGCTTCCGCCTTTCCCACACCTGTAAAACATGCAGCGAACAGAAGCCCAAACACAAGCATCAGCTTTATGTTCCGCTGTAATGAAGATTGAAACCAGCTACTCGAAACAAAAAATCCCAATTTTCTCCACCTCCATATATAAAGACGAAATCATTTCAAATTAGTTGCATACCAACCTGTACCTATTCTTTTCAACTCGTCCCCCTGCATTTGACGCAGAGATTGCAATACTGTAACCACGTGAACGCACATTAAAAAAGCCGACCTTTGGATAACCAAAGATCAGCTCTGTATTTTATATGCTCAGTATTTCATGTTTAGACAACTAATGCTAGATCAGCATTCACAATTTTAATATTAAACCGAAATCTGCTGACAAGTCTATCGAGGGATGGAATCAATAATGATCGGTATGGCTAGTCACCTTTTTTTTGATCCAGAAGGTTTCGAACTGCCTGCAAACGAAGAGGATCTATCGGCTTCAGCGCATCACCATCTTCTCTAATTGCTGAACCAAAATGCACCCGATGTACACCTGTTTGTTGTATAAAATTGCTTATCCCGTCCGCCGTTAACCCACTCCCCGCCAAAATGGAGATAGATCGCCCCGCACTAAACTGCTCCAGCGCAGCAATACGTTCCGCACCTCTAGGCGCTGTAGTCTGAGCACCCGATGTTAGAATGTCAGTAATTTGAGGATAACGCGTCAATATTTCTAACGCCTCAAATTGATCCCTCACTTCATCAAAGGCACGATGGAACGTCACCTCTAGATCTTTTGCAACATGAAGCAGCCTCTGAAGGGACTCCTCATCAATGGACCCCTCCTGGCCCAGCATGCCCATTACGATAGCTAATCCACCGATAGATGCAATATGCTGAATATCCCGCGCCATGGTTTCTATATCATCCTTATCATAATAGAAAGACCTGGCGTGAGGTCTAACCATTACTCTAACCGGGATCGAAACGCTGTCGCGTACTTTTTCTATTAGCCCCAGACTGGGCGTCAATCCTCCTTCACTGATCCCAGTGATCAATTCAATCCGGTCAGCACCGTATTGCTCGGCCAGCACTGCGTCACTTAATGTTGTAGCAATAACCTCTAGTAGCATTGTTGACTCTCCTTCATTCATCTCAGAACCTTCTCCTTACTATTCTTTCCTATGGAGCGTAGAAAATTACCCTTATCCATATCCACATAAACACGCAAAAAAAAGGCCTTGATCCTCTACAGAAACTAGAGAATCAAGACCTTTCGTTCTTAAACTATCCTTACGCCCACCACATACCTTGTGGTTGATCGCGAATAAGAATGGATTGCAAATTGGTTACTGCACGATGGAAGCCTTCGTCTACTGTCATCAGTGGGTCTTCATGCTCTATGCTGACCACATAATCATAACCATAAGTACGCAGCGCACTCATGATATCTGACCATTCAGATATGCTGTGTCCACAGCCAACGGAACGGAAGGTCCATGCGCGGGTCTGTACATCGCCGTAAGGCTGCATATCCGTCAGACCATACATATTAATATTGTCCTGATCCAGGTACGTATCCTTGGCATGGAAATGATGGATCGCGCCAGCTTTACCAAGAATCTTGATCGCGCCTACAGGATCGATGCCTTGCCACCACAGATGGCTCGGGTCTAGATTCGCGCCGATCGCATCACAGGTTGCTTCTCTAAGCTTCAGAATCGTGTAAGGAGTATGGCAGAGGAATCCACCATGAAGCTCGATACCGATCTTAACACCATGCTCCTCTGCCAGCTTACCGATTTCCTTCCAGTAAGGGATCAGTTTATGCTCCCACTGCCAGGTTTTGATGTCGCTGTACACGGTAGGCCAAGGGGTAACTGGCCAGTTCGGCGCTTTTGCCTCGTCGCTGTCTCCCGCGGTTCCCGAGAAAGTGTTCACTACCTTAACGCCCATTAGTGAAGCTAGCTTGATCGACTTACGCAAAATTTCGTCACCTTCACGAGCTTCTTCTTTATCCGGCGAAATCGGGTTATTATGGCAACTGAAAGCACTGATCATAATGCCACGTTTCGTGAACTTCTCCAGATATTCCTTACGTGCTGATTCGCTGGCAAGCAGCTCATCTGTTGGACAGTGAGCATTTCCGGGATTGCCTCCTGAACCGATCTCTACCGCATTCAAACCAGCAGCAGCGATTTTATCAAGCATCTCATCGAGAGTTAAACTTCCAAATACAGGATCAAATACGCCTAATTTCATTTATAATACCACCTTTTCTTTGATTGGCTCCAAAGCTTCAGAATGTCCGTAAACTGGATAATCACGCTTCGTTGGTGCACACCAGTTCACGCCATTGATGATAACTCTTTGGATTTCTTTGTTGTAATAGGTTGGATAAGATTCATGACCGGGTTGGAAATAAAAGATCTTCCCGTTCCCACGACGATAGGTCGATCCGCTTGGGAACACATTGCCGCCTTCAAACCAGCCGACAAAAATAAGACTCTCCGGTGCTGGCACATCAAAATGTGCTCCGTACATTTCCTCTTGCTCCAAATCGATATATTCGCCAATCCCCTCAGCAATCGGGTGACTTGGGTCCATGACCCAAAGACGCTCTTTCTCCCCTGCTTCACGCCACTTTAGATCGCAGCTGGTGCCCATCAACTTCATGAATATTTTGGACATATGACCCGAATGAAGCACCACTAGCCCCATACCTTGCAGCACTCTTTGGTGAACGCGGTTTACAATCTCATCACTAACTTCTTGATGGGCGACATGTCCCCACCAAATCAGTACATCCGTGTTATCCAGCACTTCTTGTGTCAGTCCATGCTCCGGTTCATCCAGCGTAGCTGTCTGAGCGTCCAATCCGGCTTCCTGAAGGAAGCTTGCCAATTGTCCGTGAATCCCTTGCGGATAGACCTTGAGAATTCTCTCTTCCTGCCGTTCATGGCGGAATTCATTCCATACCGTTACTCTGGTCACTTTGGACACACTCCTAGTTCATAGTTATCTATGTCGTTAATCTTTATTGATTATTCAAATTAGTCAAAAAATACAGGCATGCCAGTCTCAGAGGATTTATAAATAGCCTCTAAGATGCGGGTAACAACGAGCGCCTGCTCTGGCTTCACTACAGGCTCGGTGTCATTAACAATGCTGTCGATCCACTGAGTAGCCTCCGTCACCGCAGGATCATCTCCTGCGCCATCATAAAAGTCTACGCCACCAGCTTCCAGGCTAATATGCTTCTCGAATGTCTTGCCGTATTCTTCTCCGTTAATACGCAGACCGTTCTCCATATCCGCTCCACCTTCAGTACCGCAAAGCACCGTCTTGGCTTCACCAACATCGAGGGTATTCAGCGCCCAGCTGGCTTCGAGAACAATGCTAGCGCCATTCTCCATCGTAATGAATCCAATCGCGGAATCCTCAACTGTAAATTTCTCAGGATCCCACGGACCCCAAGCATTCGCAGCGTTTTTACGACCGGACAGCTTATGATAAGCGTTACCCACAACATATTTAGGTTTGTAGTTATCCATCATCCAAAGGGTCAAATCGAGGGCATGCGTACCGATATCAATCAATGGACCTCCGCCTTGTGCTTCCTCATCTAAAAACACGCCCCATGTTGGAACAGCGCGACGACGGATCGCCTTAGCTTTAGCATAATAAATCTCTCCAAGACCATTATTCTCGCATACCGTATGCAGATAAGCTGAATCTGGTCTGAAACGGTTCTGATAACCGATAGTTAGCTTTTTCCCAGTTCGCTCTGAGGCATCGATCATGGCTTGCGCTTCTGCTGTAGTCTTAGCCATCGGCTTCTCGCACATTACATGCTTACCTGCCTCCATAGCCGCAATGGAAATCTCAGCATGAGAAATATTCGGTGTACATACATGAATCACATCTATACTTGCATCTTTAAGCAGTTCTTTATAATCTGTGTAAACCGCAGAATTCTCATCCCCAAACTCCGCTTTTGCCTTCTCCGCACGCTCAGGAACGATATCGCAAAAAGCAACCATTCGCGCACCTTCTACTTTTTTTAACGCTGGCATATGTTTGCCGTTCGCAATGCCTCCGCAGCCGATAATTCCTACTGTTAATGTCATTTATATTCTAGCCTCCACTTGTTCCTGTTTTGATATCTCTATCATACAAAGCCCGGGACCTGCTTTCTTCCTGCATTCTTGCTCTTTTATTCCCGAATATTGTCTTATGGTATTTAAGTGGGGATATCCCCGTTGCTTCCTTAAAAAAATGATGGAAGGTCTTTACGCTTCCAAACCCGGCGGCTTCCGCCACTGCAGACATCGGTAAATCATCATTGATCAATATCCATTTGGCTTTGTTAAGCCGATATTCATTTAAGAAGGCTATAAAGGTCATGCCCGTATTCTTCTTAAATAGCTTGGTAAAATAATAAGGACTAAAGCCCATATAATTAGCTACCTCGTTCAGTGTAATGGCCTCCTGATAGTGCTGCTCCACATAAATAAAAATCCGCTCTAATCGCTCAAGCGTCTCTCTGGACTGATTCAGTGTATCTTCCGAGAACTTAGGCTGTTTATTGATTGCACTCTTCGGAAACTCCCGCAAAATAACGGTCAGTAGTTCAAACAATCTAGCTTTGATTAAGTAGGCGTACCCCTCTCTCCGCTGTACGTCTTCCTCGTAAATACTCTCAATGAGCTTTTTGATCTTCTCGGCGGTTCCCTCAGGCCATTTTGAACTAGAATGCTCCATAAGCGTAAAAACCTCACGAAGCGAATAGTCATTTCCGCTCAAAGCTGCGACTTCCTGAAACAAGTTAAGATCAAATTGGATCACAACCCTCTCGCTCTCAGGTGAGGCAAGAAAATAATGCACATCCCCACCATTGATGAACTGAACCTCACCCTGCTCCATGTGAATAGGGGTATCGTTAATTCCCAGATTTAGACTTCCTTTAGTTACATAGATAATTTCAATTTCTTTATGCCAATGCGGATAGCACAGTGTATCCCCTCCACAAAGTAAACTTCTAAAGGGAAAGTGCTTATCCACATCCGGAATTTCGAGATAAATATTCATGTGTGCAGCTCCTTATCCGATCGAACATTTAAACACAAGTTGAACATGCAAATTCGATTTTTACGTAAGCGTTTACTCTCTAAATGGTAGCCCTCTAATATTCTTTTGTCAATTCTAGATGTACACGGTCCTTAATATCATGCTTTTACTGCATTTCAGCTCTCTATCTTCGTTTTAAAAGAAATTACTGGTAATTAAATCGGTTTCATTCTATTAAAAATCAATTCTCTTTCATAGTTCTTAGGGTCCACTAATTTTTTAAGTAGAGTTGACAAGTATACCTGCCAGGATTTATATTCATGGTAAGCGTTTACGTAATTCACTTTACCTTCTTTCATTTTTCAAAGCGTAAACGTTTAATCTAAGGCTAACCGTAATTTAAGGAGCACGTATGATATGAACCCAACAATTAAAGATGTTGCACAAAAAGCGAACGTTTCCATTGCGACAGTCTCTCGCGTGCTAAACAACTTAAGTGGGTACTCCGACAAGACGAAACAAAAGGTAAATGAGGCTATCAAAGAACTTGGCTATCAACCTAACGCAATTGCTCGTGGCCTTATCAATAAGCGTACGCAGACCATAGGTGTAATGTTTCCGAGTGTATCTGGAGCTTTCTCCTCCGATCTGCTTAAAGGCATTGAGGAATTGGCCAATGACCGCAATTACAGTGTAATGGTCTGTAATACCGACCAGGATGGTAAACGAACGTTAAAGTACTTACAACTCCTAAGGGAGAAGCAAGTCGATGGCATTATTTACGCTAGTGAAGTCTTGAAGAAAGAGTATTATGATGTGCTAGAAACGATGAAAATCCCAGTAGTGTTGGTTTCTTCCCAAACGGAGTTTGCCAGTGTGCCATACGTGAAAGTAGACGATTTTCAAGCTGCTTATGATGCTACTCTCTACTTAATATCCAAAGGTCATAGCAAAATCGCCATGATCAGCGGAAATCCAAGCGATGCTATCGCTGGTGCACCCAGAGCCGAGGGATATCGTAAAGCGCTTGAAGCGAATGGAATTCCTTTCGACAATCGGTATCTCACCTTTGGAGACTTTCTGTATGAAAGCGGGAGCATTGCAATGGAGACGCTCTTGGAGCAAGCCCCTGATGTCACCGCCGTCTTTGCCGCTAGTGATGAAATGGCGATAGGTGCCCTCTCCACTGTCATCAAATATGGTTTAAGTGTTCCCGAGGATATATCCATTATGGGTTATGACGATCTTGGAATGGCAAAAATGATTATTCCTCCGTTAACTACAGTTCGTCAACCGCTGTACGATATTGGTAAGATAGCCGTAGAGAAACTTATTCATATGATTGAAACAGGTGAGACTGTAGAAAGCAAAATTGTCGATCACTCCATCGTGGAAAGACAAACGGTAAGATCACTTACCTGAGTCTTTTTACCCCTTTTACGTAAACGTTTACTCTTTATCGGTTCATGCATGTCCGCAGCCTTAAAGTAGCAGAATATCAATTAGTTTTCATTTACGTACATGTTTAATCTCTTACATGTTCATAATACCAACAAATTATTAGGAGGATTTATCATGAAAAAAACAATTAAACCCGTAGTGGTTAGCTTAGTGGCCATGTCCGTGCTTAGTGCATGCGGTACGAATAATAGCAACAATGCGACTGGCAACAGTACAAATAGTGGTGGAAATGCCTCCTCCGGTGAAAAGGTGAAAATCGAGTTTTTCCAAAATAAAACCGAAGCCAAAGCCACTTTCGACAAACTGGTTGCGAAATTCAATGAAGCCAATCCAAACATTGTCGTTACACAGGTTAACCCGCCAGATGCTGAAACGGTATTGAAAACTCGTGCAGCTAAGAAAGATATTCCTGACGTAGTAGGGCTCGGAGCAACTGACACCTACAAGACGTTATCTGGCAGCGGTCTTTTTGAAGATTTCTCAGGTGATCCACTCGCTGAGAATATCCAGCCAGCATATCTCCAAATGCTAAAAGACCTGACGGGTTCGGAGGAACTGAATGGTCTTCCATTCTCTTCAAACGCAAGTGGTGTCATTTACAATAAAGCGATGTTCGCTGAAGCCGGTGTGACTGTTCCAACTACTTGGGATGAGTTCATGGCTGTCGCTCAAAAATTCAAAGATAACGGTCAGAATGCTTTCTACCTGACACTGAAGGATTCATGGACAACACTTACACCGTTCAACTCCCTTGCGACGATCATTAAAGGAAATGATTTCTTCAAGGAGCGTACGGCTGGTACTGTAACCTTCGCAGACAGCTATACCGAGGTTGCTGAAAAGCTGCTGAAGCTGACCGAATTCGGACAAAAAGATATTTTTGGTAAAGGTTACAATGACGGAAACACAGCATTCGCTAAAGGTGAATCCGCAATGTACCTGCAAGGGGTATGGGCGATCCCGGAAATCGTGAAAGCCAATCCATCCATTGAACTTGGCGTATTCCCATTCCCAGCAACAAATGATGCTGCCGCTAACAAGGTCATTTCTGGCGTAGATACGTTGCTGACGATTTCCAAGAACACTAAACATAAAGAAGAAGCAAAGAAATTCGTAGACTTCCTGCTTCAACCTGAGAATGTTAGCCTATACATCAATGAGCAAAAAGCATTCCCAGCTGTACAAGGTGTAACACAAGATGATCCAACGATGGACGGCTTCAAAGAAGCGTTTACCGCAGGTAACTTGGCTGACTTTGCTGACCACTACATCCCAAGTGCAATGAAAGTGGATACCATCAACCAATCCTTCTTACAAAAGAAAGATATAAAAGCTTACCTAGATCAGCTTGATAAGGAATGGGATAAAGTAGCTAACCGGAAATAACCAGATCAGACAAACATGAACCGCGAAAGAGAACGGGGCTTCCCCACTTCTCTTTCGCTTTTACAATGAGGAGGATTACATGATGGCCAAACGCCGAGTCGCCTTTTATCTGATGACTATACCGGCATTACTTCTTTTCTTTGCCTTCCATACCTTTCCTGCAATTCAGGGTATATATTATTCGTTCACAAACTGGGACGGCTTTAGTGACAGCTTTGATTACGTAGGATTTAAGAACTTCATTAACATTTTTCAAGACGAAAATGTGTTGAATTCATATGTGTTCACTTTTAAATATGCCATTTTAACCACAATTCTTATCAACATCATCAGCTTGTTGATTGCGCTTGGACTTAACGCCAAAATTAAAGCCAAAAACTTTTTCCGTGGCGTATATTTCTTGCCGAATATCCTCAGTGTATTGATTGTCGGCTTTATTTTTAACTACTTATTCGCTAATGTATTCCCTATTTGGGGTGCGAAACTCGGCAGCGAATTCTTATCACAGAACATTCTCGGTAACTCGGATTGGGCTTGGATCGGTATCGTCATTGTAGCCGTTTGGCAAGGGATTGCTTATAACACAATTCTCTATTTGGCGGGTCTTCAAACCATTCCTCACGATCTTTACGAAGCTTCCAATCTGGATGGTGCTAGCCGCTGGAGAGAATTCTGGAGCATTACGTTCCCAATGCTTGCTTCCTTCTTCACCATCAATATGGTGCTCGCGATGAAGGGCGGTCTGATGGTATTTGACCAAATCGTCGCTTTGACAGGCGGGGGTCCAGGTCGTTCAACACAATCTATTGCCCACTTAATCTACACAGGCGGCTTCCAAGGCGGAGAATTTGCCTATCAATCGGCGAACGCCGTAATTTATTTTATCGTGATTGTCGTTATCTCCGCCCTTCAGCTTAAATTTCTGCAGAAACGGGAGATGGACTTATGATCAAAAAATCAACCAATTGGCCAGTAACGATTCTTATCGCCCTAGGCTCACTACTGATCCTGTTTCCGCTTTACATGACCATTGCCATCGCACTCAAGAATCCCGAGGAAATGGCTCAATCTATATTCTCGCTGCCAACCGGCCTGCATTTTGAGAACTTCTCCAATGCCATTAAGGCAACGAATTTCTTCAATGCATTAGGAAATAGTACCGTAATTACCATTACAACAGTTGTGTTCATATTGCTTACCAACTCCATGGTAGCCTATGCTATTGCACGTAATATGAAACGAAGATTTTTCAAAGTACTATACTTCTATTTTATTAGTGCTATGTTTATCCCTTTCCAGATTATTATGCTGCCTGTGGTCAAAGTGACTACGGACCTGCACATGAACAACATTGTAGGGATTATTATTCTATACGTTGTTTATGGTCTGGCCTTTAACGTATTTGTATACACCGGTTATATCCGTTCCATTCCGTACGAACTGGAAGAAGCGGCAACAGTAGACGGTGCGTCGACATTTGGAACATTCTGGAAGATTATTTTTCCACTCCTTGCTCCTGTCAGTGCAACGATCGGTATCCTGTCTTGTCTGTCCACTTGGAATGACTTTATGTTACCGCTGGTTCTACTCGGCGATCAGGATTCCTACACACTTCCGCTTGTACAATATGTGTTCCAGGGGCAGTTCAGCACAGATTTCAACTTAGCGTTTGCTTCATATCTGCTCGCATTAACCCCGATGCTCATCGTCTACTTGTTCGCGCAAAAATGGATTATCAGCGGACTAACATCAGGGTCTATTAAATAAAACAGCTAGATCTATACAGAGATAGGAGATTATTACCTTGGAAAAGAAATGGTGGAAAGAAAGCGTAGTGTATCAAATCTACCCCCGCAGCTTCAAAGACAGCAACGGGGATGGCATTGGTGATCTGCAAGGGATTATTTCGAAACTCGATTATTTAAATCATCTTGGCGTCGACGTGGTCTGGCTATGCCCAGTGTACCAGTCGCCAAATGACGATAACGGTTATGATATCAGTAATTATCAAAGTATTATGGATGATTTCGGAACACTCTCCGATTGGGAGGAACTGTTAGCTGGACTTCACACCCGCGGTATGAAGCTGATTATGGATCTCGTAGTTAACCATTCCTCAGATGAGCATGCCTGGTTCATGGAATCCCGCAAATCGCAGGATAACCCTTATCGTGATTATTATATCTGGCGTCCTGGTAAAGATGGACAACCGCCTAACGACTGGGGCTCCTTCTTCAGTGGGTCGGCTTGGGAATACGATGAGAAGTCAGAAGAATATTACCTCCATCTCTTCTCACGAAAACAACCGGACCTAAATTGGGAAAATCCAAAGCTGCGCAAGGAAATCTACGATATGATGACTTGGTGGCTGGATAAAGGAATCGACGGATTCCGTATGGACGTAATCAACTTGATTTCCAAAGTACCAGAATTACCTAGCGTTTCTGAAGAAAGTAACGGAGACCAGCCTACGTACCACTTCGGAGGAGACTATTTTGTTAATGGTCCGCGCGTACATGAGTATATGCAGGAAATGAACCGTGAGGTCCTATCCAAGTACGATATCATGACCGTGGGTGAAGCCGTTAATGTCACTCCAGAAGAAGCTTCACTGTATGTTTCCGAGGACCGTAATGAGCTGAACATGGTATTCCATTTTGAGCTTATGGACGTCGATTCTGGACCTGGAGGCAAATGGAATGTACAACCTTGGAAGCTGGCGGACATTAAGTCCATTATTTCCAAGTGGCAAGTCGCGCTGGACGGTAAGGGTTGGAACAGCTTGTATATGAACAACCATGATCAGCCGCGAATGTTATCCCGCTTTGGAGATGATAAGCTGTTCCCGAAAGAGTCTGGCAAAATGCTGGCAACACTGCTTCACACACTCCAAGGTACACCTTACATCTATCAAGGTGAAGAAATCGGGATGACGAATGTACAGTTCGCATCTATCGACGACTACAAGGATATTGAAATTGTAAATATGTATAAGGAATACTCGGCTGCTGGACACTCGGAAGAAAAAATCATGAATTCCATTTACATCAAAGGTCGGGACAATGGCCGTACGCCGATGCAATGGAACTCCGAGCCACAGGCAGGATTCACCACCGGCACTCCGTGGCTGGCTGTGAATCCTAACTACCAGGACATTAATGTGGAGAATGCGCTAGCTGATCCTGATTCTATTTTCTACTACTATAAGAAGCTAATTGAGCTGCGTAAGCAACATGAGATTATCGTATACGGAAGTTATACAATCTTGGCTGAAGAGAATGAGCAGGTATATGCTTATCTGCGAACTCTTGGAGAAGAACAACTGCTTGTTGTATTGAATTTCTTCGGAGATTCTACGGTATTCGAGCTTCCTTCTACTGTGAAATTCCAAGCGAAGGAACTGCTCATTGCCAACTACGAAGTAAATGCAGAAGATGAAATAAACACGATTCAGCTTCGTCCTTATGAAGCTCGTGTATATAAGCTTAGCTAATCGGACCCACTGGATCTGTTTATCTAAGTTCAATAGCAGAACTACAAAAAGGAGCCGCTCGGCTCCTTTTTGCTTGTATATTTACTTGTAAGAACATTAATAATTTACTTTTTGTAGCTTAACCTTCCGTGTTTATAATTCCATAATGAATAAGATCATCATATTTATTTTCTTTGTAGATATGCTGTAATAAAATGCCTTCCTTTACCATTCCACATTTTTGCATCACCCGCCCAGAGGCTGGATTTGAAGCAAAGTGTCTTGCAAATACTTTATGATAATGCTTTTCTGAAAAAGCAAACGCAAGGATCGCTTTTGTTGCTTCAGTTGCATATCCTTTACCCCAATATTCCTCACCGATCCAATAGCCAACTTCACCGTTTCGGTGTGCTTGCTTATTTGTCAGTCCTATAGCTCCACAGAGCTCGTTTGAGCTTTTATCAGTAATCGCAAACTCATAATGTATATTATTGATAAAATTCTCTTCATGAGCTTCAATCCATGCTATTGCACATTCGACAGGGTATGGATAAGGTAGGGTCAGCGTACTTTTGTAGACATTATAATTATTGCAGAGATCAGAGACACGTTTTGCATCAGCTAATTCAAAGGGTCTCAACATCAATCTTTCGGTCGTAATTGTTCTCTTCTCTTGATTAAACATTGGTTTACCTCCGCTCAACAATCTCTCACACCATCGGCATCGTCAAACTCATATTCTCCGCTTCGATCAATATCGCTGTTAGTCCTGTCTCCGTGCGTGTCTCATGCCATTCGCCTTTGTCCCAAAACACGGCAGAACCCGCGCTAACTGAAATATCTGCTTCTTCCCCTGCTCTGACCCAGCCTTCTCCACTAACGACCAGAAAAAGCTGTGGTATCGGAGCCTGATGCCAGCCCACAAGTCCATTCTCACCCAAGTGCATACAACCTACATGCGGAGAATCTGCCGCTGTCAGTATTCTCGACATCAAAAGCTGTTGACTGCCGAATGCATCAATCGATTTACCAGCTTCTTTGGCAAAGTTATATACTCGCATCTTACACTGTTCCTCCTACAGTTACTGGATTCGAATTCACCTGTACCTGTCCCGCATTTATTTTCTCAATAATTGCCAATAAGAAGGTTTCCGCAAGACTGTTCTTTTTAATGGCTCTGGCAGCCTCTTCCAATGTAAACCACTGTGCATGATCGACCTCAGCACTCACCTGACTTAAGTCCTCCGAATCTGCAACACCTATAAAATTCAGCATTAACGTATTAGAAGGTGCGAAATACAAGCTGCGCATATATTCATAGCTTACAATATCAAGACCTACCTCTTCTTTTACCTCCCGAATAAGTGTTGTTTCCGCATCTTCACCTTTATTCACGTACCCTGCAAGTAATATGTAATCTAGACGGTTATACTGCTGGATTAATAGAATCTTATTCATGTCCCGATTTAATACCGCCGTACTGATAGCTGTGCTAAAAATAGGGAATCTGAACACTTCACATGCATTACAATAAGGCACTTGCCCTTCCCCATCGCTTTCTTTCATTACTAACGCAGTTCCACATTCGAGACAATATTTCAAGCTGATCTCTTCTTTCTATAATAAAGTAGTCAATACCTATTCCAGTTGCGGTGGAACACGATGCTGCGTTGCTTGTTCAAACCCATAGGCTATGGATAGGAGCGTAGACTCACTATAGGCTTTTCCGGAAAAAACTACACCAAAGGGCCCCCTTGTAGGATCACCGTCAGCATCAATAATGCCTTGAGCTACAAATCCTGCCGGAACGGTAACTAACGGATACCCCAAACGCGCTGCAATATACATACCATCTACATCACCAGGCAATAATAATGCATCCAAGCTATATTGTTCCAACACGTAATCTATTCCTTGCTCGAGTGCTACTGCTCTGTATTCTTGTTTCTTTTGCTGATATTCTTCTTCGGTTAAAGTTACTTCCTCTGACCTAGTTAATGTGTCTTGCCCATATTGTAATGCGATTTCGGCATGACGTTCATTATACGCTATCAATTCTTGCAAAGAGTGAACCGGAACGGAATCATCTACCCCAGATAAGTACGTATTGAGCCCCTTTTTAAATTCATAGCAGATCACATCATTATTCCAGTTTTGCTGTTCAACGTAAAGTGTAACTGGATCTATAATCGTAGCCCCTTCGTTCTTCAAGGTCTGAATAGCTGCTTCCATAATTGAAAGCCGCTCTGCATCTAAATGGTTATAATAATGCCGTGGGATGCCTATTCTTGCTTGCCGTATAAAGCTTTTATCTAAAAATGGAGTATAGTCTGTAAAAGCATGCTTCTCGCTCGAAAATGTTGCTTCATCCTTGTCATCCACTCCCGTTAATGCTCCCAAAATAATCGCCGCATCCGTAACTGTTTTAGCTATAGGTCCAGGGGTGTCTTGGCTAACTGAAATAGGAATTACTCCAGTACGACTGACTAATCCGACCGTGGGTTTGATCCCGACGAGAGCATGCTGACTGGCAGGACCAACAATTGATCCTGCGGTTTCCGTTCCAATCGATACTGCTGCCAAATTCGCCGCAATAGCTGCCGCAGGGCCAGAACTAGAGCCGCTGACAAATACACTCCCAGGTCCATAAGGATTCAGCACTAGCCCTCCCCGTGAGCTATACCCAGCCGGCATTGAACTGGACATAAAGTTAGACCACTCCGACATATTCGCCTTCCCAAGCAAAACAGCCCCTGCCGACCGAAGCTTAGCAGCTACGAAGGAATCTTTTGCCGCAAATGATCCTGCTAAAGCTATTGAGCCAGCGCTCGTATGCATTTTATCCGCGGTATCAATATTATCCTTCAATAATATAGGAATACCGTGTAGAATTCCCCGGCTTCCTTGTTCCTTACGTTCAATATCCAGTGCTCTCGCGATGTCCTTAGCGTCTGGATTAATTTCTAAAATTGCGTTTATATCTATATCGTACTTATGAATCCGTTCCAAATATGCAGCGACCAAATCTTCTGAGTTAACTACTCCTGCTTCCATAGCCGCTTGCAGTTTTGCAATATCCGCTTCTATTATCCATTCCTGAAGTTTGATCTTCATTAGAGCAGCTCCTTCAAATATAATCGCCTACGACATCCTTATAAGGAAGGTAAGCGTTTAGCGAGAAATATAAGGTTAAAGTATAGTGTGAAACGTCACTTTCTTATATTTCAAAATAATGTAATTCTCCCTAGCATAAACCTACCATAAATTCTTAGCGCAATGACATGACGAATTTGACTATAATTATTTTTACCTGTGATTTGACTCCCTCGCCTACAGATGATAGGGTATTTCCGAAGTTAAATTTTTCCGGGAGGGAATGCCCATGACGGAAGTAAAGCTTAGCATCGGATACGACGAATTTGAGGAAGGCCAAAGAATCGGCACAGAAATTGAGAAGCTTAGCAGCAGCCCTGAAAGTTCTTCGCTGACCAGCCTAATTATCGGCGATTGGGGCCAAGCTTACGAGAATGGTTCCGAAGAGGTTGTAGAGGCACTCGTTACGCATAGCGCTAGTTTCCCTGCTTTACGCAAGCTTTTCATAGGCGAGATGAGCTCTGAGGAATGTGAGATTTCTTGGATTACCCAAAGCGATCTATCACCGCTGCTCCCCGCTTTTCCAGAGCTGCAATCACTCACGATTCAAGGTGGGAATGAGCTGAGTCTCTCAGAACTAAAACACGACAAGCTAGAAGAACTGATTATTATAAGTGGAGGCTTAGGCACAACTGTTCTTGAACATATTGCAACTAGCCAATTGCCGAATTTGCGCAAGCTGGAGCTATATCTAGGCGTAGAAGATTACGGATTTGACGGCAGTCTCGCAGATCTTCTCCCTCTTATAGAAGTAGGAAAGTTCCCTAAACTTACTTATCTTGGTTTAAAAAACAGTCAGATTCAAGATGAGATCGCAGGTGCATTTGCAGACGCTCCTATTCTGGATCAACTGGATACGCTTGATCTGTCACTTGGTACCCTTAGCGACGAAGGTGCTGAATTACTTCTCGCCAGCGATCGAATCAAAGGACTGAAAGCATTAAACCTTAGCCATCATTATATGTCTGACGAAATGATTAACCGCTGGCAGAAGAGTGGATTACCTGTTGATGTAAGCGACAAGCAGGAAAGCGATGATGAGGAAGACTGGCGTTATCCTTCCATCACAGAGTGAGCCCCTCATGAGGCCGATGATTGTTATCGGTATTCCCGGTGATAAACGGACTAGCGGCATCCAGCAAGCGCGTTCCGATCTCGGAATGCCTCCTGCCATCATTTTATCGTACGCTGAGTTTCTGCAAGGTAGATCGTTAAGTGATCTTATGGAGGAGCAGAAGAAGCCGTTATCCCGTCAGCCCTCCGTTTATAACGGAATAGATCTCAATGCAGCTCCTCCCTTACTGAGACTGGAGTCACCTGGCAGCAGCTTCGAGATAGAACGAGCCTTAATCGCTCTGGGTGCGCCGGATTCGGATGATATGGACGATTCGCTTCACCCCTACGCCGATAGACCTGATCCGCGGCCACTCCGCGTGAAGGTAGCCCGTCAATTGAAGGACATGCAAGGTGTCCTGCATCATCCATCCCAATGGTTCCGCGGCTACTGCCGAATGCTGGCTAGACTACAGCGCGAAGCCAAAACCGCATGTCCGGGTTCGTTATGGTTAAATGACCCTGCCGAGATAGCGGCTATGACCGATAAACGCCAGACTCAACAGATTCTGAGTAAGGCGGGGATTCCAATCCCTCGCCCATTAGGCGAAGATCAGCAGCCTACAGATTATGACTCTCTCCGGGAGATGATGTTATCCCGGCGCATGCACCGGGTATTCATTAAGCTGGCCTTCGGCTCTGCCGCTTCCGGAGTGGTCGCTTATCAGATCCATCCCGTGACGGGTGCCGAAATTGCCTTAACAACAGTGGGGGTCGAGAATTACATCACTCGACCACCCATTTACTATAATTCCGGTACACTGCGACGGTACACGGATACCGCCACAATCTCGGGAATTATGAACTGGATCTACCAGCACGGTGCTTATGCTGAGCAATGGATCCCTAAAGCGGGGCTTAAGGGAAAAGCATTCGATATTCGCCAGCTAGTCGTTCTCCGCGAGGCCTGCCACGCGGTTGCTCGGGTCAGCCCTACACCAATTACGAATCTGCATTTACGCAACCAGCGGATGTCTCTTTCGGAAGCCGGGCTGTCTGAATCCGTACAGGAGCAGGTGCAGAACACCGCTGTGCAAGCACTGGCCGCTTTTCCCCGTTCCGGGGTAGCCGGAATTGATGTCCTGGTATCCGGGGGTTCACAGCAATGTTTTGTCGCGGATGTCAATCCATTTGGCGACTTGCTTTACGATGTGAAATACCGCGGCTGCAGCACCTACGAATGGGAGATGAAGGTATTGTCGGCCAGAGACTATATCACGCCTCCCTCCACACCGCTTATAAAGGAAGGTTTATCTTAATGGATATGAACACCATCGTCGGCACTCATGACATTCTTATGATCACACTCGATACGCTTCGTTATGATGCTGCTGTTATGGAAGAAGCGAACTGCCCGAACTTGTGCGGAACCGGATCATGGGAAAAAAGACATACCCCAGGCAGCTTTACTTATGCCGCTCATCATGCCTTCTTCGGCGGCTTCTTGCCTACACCAGCCACAACGGATAAGAAAGAACATATCCGCATGTTCCATTCCCGAAATACCGGAATGAAGACGCATCCCCATACCTGGCTGTTCGATACACCCGATATCGTATCCGGGCTTGCTGCCGAGGGCTACCGTACGATTTGTATTGGGGGGGTTATTTTTTTCACCAAAAAAAACCCACTCGCCCGTGTGCTACCAAGCTATTTCCAGCGCAGCTACTGGCGGATGACGTTCGGGGTCACCAATCCGCGTTCCACAGAGCATCAGGTGAACCATGCCTTAAAGCTGCTGAAGGATACTCCAAGCGAGCAAAGACTGTTCATGTTCCTCAACGTTTCTGCCATTCACGGACCGAACCATTATTTTATACCCGGTGCTAAAAAGGACTCCGTAGACAGCCAGCGCGCCGCACTCCGATATGTGGATGGTGAACTGGGCCGATTATTCGATGCCTTCCGGGAACGTGGCAATCCTACCTTCTGTCTGGCGTTTTCTGATCATGGAACCGCCTATGGTGAAGATGGCTATCAGGGGCATCGCTTGGCTCACGAGACCGTATGGAACGTCCCTTACCGGGAATTTATTCTATAAAAAGAAAAAGGAAAGGATGGAGAACTGTTATGACGTTATCGTCCTTCTCTTTAGAAGAGCTTCACCAATGGAAAGACAACATTACTGCTCACCCTTATCGATCTTATCTGTATTCCTATCCGCACAAAACAGCTTACAGGGATCTACAGCCGCCGATTCCACTAGAATCCTTATGGCGAGATGAGCCTGCAGAATCCTTTTTTCTATATATGCATATCCCGTTTTGCGGTGCTCGCTGTGGATTCTGCAACCTGTTCACCTTGCCTGATAAACGCGCGAATGTTCACGCTACATACGTAGACGCGCTAGAACGTCAGGCCAAGCAGTGGGCTGCATTCACCAGACATAAGCCGTATGCACGTTTTGCGATTGGTGGTGGAACACCTACATTACTGGCGGCAGATCAACTGCGCCGTTTGTTCCACATTGCCGTAGATACGATGGGACTGGATACGAATACAGCCTCCATCTCAGTGGAAACTTCACCGGAGACCATTACCGAAGAAAAGCTGAATATTCTAAAAGAATATACGGTGGATCGGGTCAGCATGGGCATCCAAAGCTTTGTCGCTGCTGAATCAGCGGCCATTTATCGCCCGCAGAATCCGGATGTGGTATATCGGGCGCTGGAGCTACTGGGGAAATATGATTTTCCCATTCTAAATTTGGATCTCATTTACGGGCTTCCGGGGCAGACAATCGACTCTTGGCTGTATTCGCTAAATCAGGCGCTTAGCCATGATCCAGAGGAAATCTTTATTTATCCGCTCTACACGCGTGAGCATACGATTGTGAAGCCAGGTGATATCCAGCGTCAGGAGGATATTCGCCTAGACTGCTACAAAGCCGCTGGGCAACTGCTTAATGCCAGAGGTTACCGTCAATATTCCATGCGGCGTTTCGCCAAGGAAACCGCAGGAACGGATAAACCCATTCTTGACTATAGCTGTCAGGAAGAAGGAATGGTCGGGCTGGGCTGCGGGGCTAGATCCTATACTCGCAATGTGCATTACGCTTCCCGTTATGGGGTGAGCCGTAAAGCAACCGAGAGCATTATTGCCGATTACGTCAATACAGATCGTTACGATACGGCAGATTACGGAATTGTGCTAAGTCTGGAAGAACAGAAGCGCCGCTTTATTCTGAAGGCGATTTTACATAGCGAAGGTCTGAGGATTGAAGATTACAACCTGCGCTTCGGAAATTCACTCTGGGATGATTATCCTGAACTGTCGCGCCTGCTTCATACCGGCTTAGGGAAGGAAGCAGACGGCGTACTGCACCTTACTACCGAAGGTATGGGCTACTCCGATTCCATCGGTGATTGGTTTATTTCAGGAGAGATTCGAGCGCAGATGGAAAGGTTCGTATTGCCATGAATGCAGTCCTCTACTACCGCGGCTCTCTCACCTCCTGCAACTATGACTGCCCGTACTGCCCTTTCGGCAAAACAAGAGACAGCGCAGCTACTCTCGCGAAGGATCGGCAAGGTCTGGAGACCTTTGTCGAGTGGGCCTCTTTGCAAGGTGCAGCGGGTCATCGGCTGTCTATCTTTTTCAATCCTTACGGCGAAGGACTGATTCACCGCTGGTACAAAGAAGCGATGATCACGCTCTCCAATATGGAGCATGTGGAGAAGGTAGCGATTCAAACGAACCTTTCGGCAAATCTTGATTTCGTCCAAAAGCTGAATCGAAGCAAGGTTGCCTTTTGGGCTACTTACCACCCCGGGCAAGTGAGCGAGGATAAGTTTCTAACACAATGCATGACCTTGTACGAGAATGAAGTGCCCTTCAGTGCAGGGAGCGTTGGGATTCGCAGCGCCTTTCCAGCGATAGCTTCGCTTCGCGCAGCATTACCGGAGCGTGTATATCTGTGGGTCAATGCTTATAAGGATAAACCGGATTACTATACAGCCGAGGATCTTTCCTTTCTGAGCAAGATTGATCCGCATTTTGCTGTGAATGCTATGGATTACGAAAGTCTTGGTCAAACCTGCAATGCTGGCAATGAAGTCTTTTATGTACAAGGTGCTGGACTGGTGAAACGCTGTTATAAGGACAGAGGTGTTATTGGCAATCTCTACCGCGATGGCTTGGAGGGTCTATCCGCTATAAGAAGCTGCCGAATGAAGGTGTGCGACTGTTATATCGGTTATATTCATATGCCAGAGCTGAAGCTGCAAAACATCTATGGATCAGGTCTGCTGGAACGAATCCCTTATGGCGCTATGAACCATTGAACCGAAAACAACAGTAAGGTTAACTGTGTGTTAAATTTCAAGAAAAAGAACCCTGTCAGCATTTCTTAACAGGGTTTCTTTACTCTGTGTGGAATATGAACAGTAGCCCTCGTCTACAGGGCGACAGCAAATACTTAGTTGGAGGGATGAATAGCTGATGAAAAACATTATTAATTTTGCGCATCGCGGCGCATCGGCAGTGTGTCCGGAAAATACTATGGCAGCGTTCCGCAAAGGTCTTGAGTTAGGTGCAACCGGTATTGAAACCGATGTACAAATGACCAAAGATGGCGGACTTGTTCTTATTCATGATGAAACTCTAAACCGTACGACAAGCGGAAGCGGCTATGTGAAGGATAAGACCCTTGCAGAAATTTTGGAAGTGGACGCGGGCTCTTGGTTCAGTCCCGAATTTAAAGCTGAGCGCATTCCGATGCTGGAGGATTTGTTAGATCTGCTGCAAGGACGAGATACAGTACTAAATATCGAGTTTAAAAATGGTACTTTCTTTTACCCGGGTATGGAGGAAAAGGTTATCGCGGCTGTACGGGATTTCAAGATGAGCGATCGCGTGATTTTTTCGAGCTTCAACCATTATTCACTAGCTCACAGTAAAACGATCGCACCTGAGATCAAGACAGGAATTCTATACGGGGAAGGTCTATATCGTCCTTGGGATTATGCAGCTACGCTTGGCGCAAACGCACTACATGCTTATCATCAAGCGGTACTTCCTGAATTTGTCGAAGAAGCAGCTAAGCATGGCATCGCTTATCATCCTTGGACTGTTAATGATCCAGAGCGGATGAAGGCTTTAATCGAAGCTGGAGTATCAGGAATTATTACAGATCATCCAGATGTGCTGGCTGGGCTTCTAGCTAAATAATAAGGGAGTGTGACTGTGTGAAAAAAGTCTGGTTGCTCGGATTCGGCTTTTTCAGCATCAGCATTACGTGGAGTCTGTATAACGCATTTGTACCCTTTTTTCTAGAAAAATACGTACATAGTGTGGCACTTATCAGCTTCTTGATGACGATTGATAATTACTTTGCCTTATTCCTGCAGCCTTGGATCGGCAACCGCAGTGACCGCACTACCTCGCGTTTTGGACGCAGAATGCCTTATCTTATGATCGGTATGCCTTTCGCTGCCGTGCTAACCATGCTGATTCCGTTCCATACCGGACTATTTACACTTCTGTTGTTTATGATGCTGATGAATCTGGCCATGAGCTTATACCGTTCACCAACCGTCGCCCTTATGCCGGATATTACACCTGAAGAACAGCGTACGAAGGCAAACGGGCTGATTAATTTCATGGGTGGGTTCGGTTCTATACTCGCTTTCGGCGTAGGTTCGATCCTGTATAAATCAAATCCAGCGCTTCCGTTTATCGTTGCTGGACTGATTACCTTGTTATGTCTGTTTATCGTATCACGCTTCATAAAAGAAAATCGGGATGGCGTAAACGTACAAATGAAGCTTCCTTCAGAAGCTGTTACTGCCACCAAGCCCTCACGTATTTCCTTTCGAAGTCAGCTTGACCGTACCACAGTATTTTTGCTAGCGGCGATTTTCTTCTGGTTTGTAGCTTATCAAGGCGTTGAGACACTGTTTACCTTATATGGCAAACATCATCTCGGTCTTAGTGAACAAGCGGCTTCTTTCTCGCTCACCTTCTTCTCTTTAGCTTTTGTGCTGTTCGCCATACCGAGCGGCTGGCTGGGTGGAAGATTCGGGAAGAAAAAGATGATCATCATCGGCGTATGCGGACTAATGACCATCTTTGCTCTTGTCGGTTTTGCAAAGGACCTTTTGCTCCTTCGTGGATTACTGTTGCTGGGTGGAGTCTTCTGGGCTTGCATTAATATCAATTCCTATCCTTATGTTGTGGCAACAGGAACAGAAGAAAGTATTGGCACACGAACAGGGATGTATTATCTGGTCTCTTCTCTGGCTGCCATCAGTTCGCCTCCACTACTGGGACTTATGATTGATATCTTTGATTACTCGATCCTGTTCTACGTGGCGGCGATTAGTATGGCAGTTGCTCTTGTCTGCTTGTTCCTCATGAAGGGCAGCAAACAAGTGACTAATAGTATTCATTCGCCTGGCGCATAATTTCATCCCAAGAGTATAGTTAGTCCAATAAAAATAGCGGCAGTCCAGGACTTATGATGAGGTCCATGGCTGCCGCTTGTATTTTACACAAACTCATTCTAATTCTTATAGACGGAGTAACGCCCCGTACCGAGTTGTTTGGCGGCGTACATCGCTGTATCTGCTTCGTTAAGCAGCCTAAAATGATCCACCTTACCATGACTTATGCTGATCCCTATACTCATGGAGACGAACAAGTTATGCTCACCTAGCTGGTAACTCTTAGTCGTCTTCTCCAGAATCCGCACAGCAAGCTGCTCCGCTTCCTTCTGGGAGCAACCTTTAGCGACAATTACAAATTCATCCCCGCCCACGCGGAAGATATGACGTTTTCTTTTGCTGGAGAATTGAATTAACTTTTTACCCACCTCTTGCAGCAGTAAGTCCCCCACATGATGCCCCAAGCTGTCATTAATCGATTTGAAACGATTCAGATCTAGAAACAACACAGCAAGCTGTTCATTTACCTTGCACCGATCCCAAAAATGATCCATTCCATTCTTATTCAGTAACCCTGTCAAAGCATCCTTATATGCCAGCTCTTTCAATTGCTCTCTTTCAGCCCATACTAGGTTCATTCGTGTAATCAAAAACATGATTAGGGCTATCGTAAGTCCATAGACCAATAGCGGTATAATAATCCCATCATCGGCCACTTCATTTCCCAGTAAAGTTTTTACGCCTAGCTGGTGCATGCTCCATAGGGAGGCAACGATAATGATAACGGAAAGGCCGGTATGAATCGCTTTTTTTTGAGGCGTTTTAGAAGAAATATCCCGGTAAAGCCTTAGTACTAAATAACCGGCCGCTGCTGCGATGAGAATGGATAATAACGTTTGTAAGTAAATCTGGACCTCTACCACCTTAGATTCGCACATCCTTCTGACTACAAAAATGATTAGCTTTCTGAGCAATTACTATATTAAAATGCTCTGAACATTTTCTGAACACTAATTACATCGTCAAATGCAGCGCACAATTGTACAGCTCGCAGTTCCAGGTTGCATCGGATTTAGTAATCTGAGTGATAGACGTATTGCTCAGCAAAACGGTTACGTTCAGATCTGGAATAAGTCGTCTAAGCGTACTACGCAAAATCGCACCGTGGCTAACCACCAGTATACGACTGCCCGGATGTTTCTCCGCAATTTCTTCGATCGCCTGACTACCTCTGATCTCGCTGGCTTCTGGATTTTCCAGTCCCAAATCTAATGTCTTCCACCCGCTTCCCCAGCGTTCAACACGATCTTGTTCCGTAGTCCCCTCAATTAGCCCTGCGTTCATCTCACGGATACCCGGTGCTAAACCGGCGATCTCCATGCCGAGCCTTGTAGCAATTACCTCTGTTGTTTGTCTTGCTCTTAGTAAATCACTTGAATATAAATAGTCCCATTGTTCAGTGCTTAGCCGTTCGGCAAGAAGAGCCGCCTGCTCCAAGCCTTCAGTATCCAATGGATTATCCGTATGTCCTTGTGCTCTGCCTTCCTTATTCCACGCTGTGCTTCCATGGCGAATTAAGCCTATTGTAGTCATAAAGATCTCCCTTTAGTTGTTGAGTTCTAGTACTATTCTTTTAATGGTATCTATATTCTATCAGAATCCTTCCATGAGTATTTGAAAAATGAGAGTTATCCATGTTTTAGAACTTGAGGTATAATAAACCTTACCGCTTTTTACATCAGCTACAGGATAAGGAGATTTTGGTTAATATGAAAAAGTTATTGTTCCCGTTCTTTCTTGCATTCCTTCTATGTTTCATTCCGGTTTACACATTTTGTTCCTCCACTGTTGGTGCTGCTCCGGTTCCGAAAAACACCGTGTATGTGACCAAAAATAACCATTCGTACATCCCACTGCGCCTCTTAAATAATTTCACGGGCATACATGCTGAAATGAATGCGAGTGACAAACGTATAACCATTACGAACGCAGACACTAAGATTACACTTACTGTAGGACAAGCAGCTGCACTCGTCAATGACAAGTCCGTTACACTAACCGACTCCGCTTTTAGTGATAACGGTACGGTATATATCCCTTTGTCCTTTATCAGCAAAACGCTGGGCATTCAATTAGATTGGAATCAGGAAGCCTCTTCTGTAACCCTGACTAATAGCGATATTTCATCGACTGTTCCTGTACAGACTGGCGCACTTATCAAAACAGATTCCTCCCCCGTTGTCAGTGCTAGTAAAACTTTCAAGGTGGGCGGCAAATCTTACAAAGCCCAGACGGTTACGGTATCCCTACTGCATCCTAAGGTGAAGCTTGATGTTGTATTAGCAGGAAATACAATTGGAAAGGTAGAGGACCTGAGCAGTCTAGCTAAGCGCAATAATGCCGTAGTTGCAATTAATGGTACCTTCTTTGATGCTTACACCAAAGGGGCTTACAAGACTCCTTACGGCTACATGGTCAGTGGCGGAAAAATGCTCAAAAATAGCTCCGGGGATCGCCGAACAATTTTCACCTATGACAGTAACCATCTTGCCTCGCTTATTCCAGGGCTGGATTTCACAAGCCGCTTCGCTTCCGGTTCCATGGAAGGAGCACTTCAAGCCGGTCCGCGACTTCTTGTGAACGGCAAGGTATCTCTTAATGTAGCGGCAGAAGGCTTCAAAGATCCTAAAATCTTAACCGGCGGCGGCGCCCGCAGCGCACTTGGTCTCACTCGGGACCACAAGCTGATTCTGCTGACCACTGGTGGAGCTACTATCCCGCAACTGGCCGAAATGATGAAGCAGGCTGGTGCGTATCAAGCCATGAATCTGGATGGCGGCGCGTCGAGCGGACTGTACTACAATGGCAAATATCTCACGACCCCTGGGCGTCAGATTAGCAATGCGATTGTAGTTAAATATCAATAGAACGATCTAGCCGGAGAACGATCTAGCCGGCGGATCGTAAGCGCGTTGTGCTACGCTCCGTGCTTCGGCTTCGGCTTCGGCTTCGGCTTCGGCTTCGGCTTCGGCTTCGGCTTCTAAGAATACTTCTTTTGATGCTTCTATTGCAGAATGTGCAATAGAAGCATTCTTTTTTATAGGAAAATGGGATTCTGTTGTATTTTGTACATTAGAATACGACGCATTTGTAATAATCAGCCGTTCTCACAACAATTGATTGCAGAATGTGCAATAGAAGCAGATTCCAGCTGCTTTTTGATAGAATCTATTGTACAAAGTGCAATCAACAACAGAAGTTTCAACTCCTATGCGAGGAGCATATCTTAACGTATCATTGTATTGTTCAGCCAAAATAAAAAAACAATAATCCCCTCGATGTCTTACGCATCAAGGGGATTATTTATGACGTGCTGCCAACCTACTTACTACTCACGTTTCCAGTGTTGAGATCATCACGAACAGCTTCATTTATGTAACCAGAGTACTCCCATACTTGCAGCCAAACTTCGGTATTAAACCCCAATTTTTCGTAGAACGGCTGCATCGAACCTACATAGACTTTGATAGCACCAAGCTCTCTTAAACGGTTAAATCCTTCATGCAAAACCGCCCGACCAAGTCCCAGTGATCTATATCTAATGGATGTGCCTACAGGCTCCAGTATGCCAATTCCATTAACACTGTCCCAAAAAATATTACAGAAGGAGACGACTTCACCAGCTTCGTTCACGATACTGAGATCTAAATGTGAGTTGTAGCTCGGCGCTTTTCTGATATTTCCATAATGCTGCAGCGTTAGCTCAGCCTCCGGTGTATCTGCATAGTCGAAGGCCATAATATGTCCGAGTGCTTTTGAAGTCACATCGATCTCATCTCCACTACAGATTCTGAAGCCAGAGGGTAGCGCAACAGGGAATTCTTTATCCAACTGCAGAGAGTTTACACTCTCCCGTTTCTTAGTTAGACTATAACCTCTCTTATTAGCAACCGCTGCAGCAGAGGACATGAACTCCGGTATTGGAACATACAGCTGTACGAAACCCTCATTCTCATCCCCAACTCTCTGTTCAGCAAAGGAAAACATGTCATCAAGCAAGCTTTCTGGAGGGTTCTTCTCTGCACATTGAAAGTAAAATCCATCGTCCATGCATACTACGGCAGCAAGCTCTCCATCATCATACTCCCATAAGCCTACGTTTCGTTCCCACTGATTCAGCGTCCCACCTTGCGTCTCTTGAAAATAAATAACGAATTCCCAGCGGTCTATAAGCCAAGTATTTGGACCTTTTAGCTTACTGTAACTATGTATAAGAAAATCACGGACCTTAAGCAGATCTTCAGAACGGTAAGGTCTAAAATTAAATTTCATTTTCCACACCCCTTTCCTTTAATTTCATATTACAGGGGGCTGAAAATCAATAACATGTCAAATTTAGTTATTATTATTTAGTACTCCAGAAAATGAATAGTGCGTTCACTAAAATACCAATTTCCGAGTAAAAATCAATATCTCTACCGAACTGTTAAATGTACAAAGTACAACTATCTTCACTATGTTCCGGATTAGTCTCATTTAATTGCTAATCATACAACTAATTTCGAATATGTCTTTGTGAACGCTGAATTCACTGTTTATAGCTGCACAAAGTGCAACTAAACGGATTCTGGTGGTGATTTAAGCAGAAATAGTTGTACAAAGTACACCTAATATAAGCTTACCCTCTGAAGCAAGTTAGCGTTTCTCCTAAGCGATACTGAGAATAAAGTTGAATGAATCTCTACCTGCCTCTATTAAAAGGCTTAGTCAAGTAACTAGTGGTTTAATGAATCCGGTTCCGGTTCAGGTTGGCGAAACAGTGACTTAACGTTAAACTTGCTATAGTTATTCAATACCACTGGCAAGGAGGCCCTGATTCATGTCCAAGGCCGATCATATGTTATCTATTCTCTGGATGCTCAAGCAGCGGGGAAGAACCGCCGGAGAACTAGCTGAAGCATTAGAGATCAGTGTCCGCTCCGTATACCGTTACATCGATGCGCTTTGCATCAGCGGTGTTCCCGTTATCGCAGATAGCGGACCTGGCGGCGGTTATAGCTTACCCGAACATTTTATCGAAGCTCCATTATTCTTTGATTCCGAAGAACAACGTGCCCTTCTACAAGCCTCATCCTTTGCTAAGGGAACCGGTTATCCTTATGTAGATGCTCTAGACCGAGCCTTTTCTAAGCTCAAAAGGTATAGCAATGCGCAGCAATTAGAACAGATGGAGCGGCATGAGAACGGTATTGAGACGATCTACTCTCCTTCCCCGCCGCTTAGCCACCTGATCCAAGAATTAGAGCTGGGGACAGCCAACGGGTACACCCTGCAAATGGAGTATCGTAAGGGGAATGGAGAAAACATATCCTCCCGAGCTATTGATCCTTACGGACTTGTATTGTGGAAGGGCCAATGGTACACCGTAGCTTACTGCCACGAGCGGCAAGAAATTCGCAGTTTCCGGGTCGATAGAATGGTTGAACTCCACCGTACAGAAGCTGTGTTTGCTCGTCCTGCTGACTTCTCTGCACGTGATTTTTTGTTAAAAAACTTACTGCCTGCACGCAATACGGATGAGGAACTAGTTACAGTAATCATCGCATCAGACGAAGGAATCTTGAATGATCTATGTAGCCATTGGTTGTTCGGGCATACGCTGGTACAACGCATGGAAGGACAAGCCAGCTTTCTAGTAGACAAAGCTTCTTTACTGACCTATGTACCCTATTTCTTGTTGCCTTATGGAACCACGTTACGCATCATAGAACCTTCATCACTGAAAGAAAGACTAGCTGACGTTGCCTCCAACTTAGCAGCTCATTATAGAACTTAAATTATTCTTTAGGATCACTGACCGTAGTTGTCAGTGATCCTTTTGTATAGTGTAAAAGAGTAAGAGGAGTAAATGAAAGTAGAAACCAAGGAGGAATAACCAATGAAAGAACTTCACTATGAGTTTTATATTGACGGAACACCTGAGCAGGTATGGGAAACCTTAATCTCTCCGGAAGGTACGAAGCAGATTTATTACGGCAGCGTTATTCGTTCGACCTTCAAAGAAGGAGAATTACTGGAATACATCGGGCCCGGTGCAGATGGAGATGAAACACTGCATGTCTATGGGACTCTGCTCGAGTTCACCCCACAAAAAGCACTACGTTTCACTCATCAGGTCGGCCCCTCCTATCATAAAGGACATGAAAGATATGAATCGCGTATTTCTTGGCTGCTTGAACCGGTGGGTGGAACTACAAAGCTCACGCTTATCCACGATGAATGGCATCCTGAAGATCCTTCGTATGCTGGCAGCACCAGCGCTTGGTGGCAAATTCTAAGTAATACCAAAACCTTAGTAGAGACTGGTCGCACGCTTGATTTTGGAAGCTGGACGTAACATCACGGCTGATACAACTTGGAATAGACTGTTCCAATTTAAGACAAGCCTATGAGTAGACTCAACCTTAGCCCCTCGGCTGGAGAGCGCAAGCCTTCTTCCGTTAGGGGCTTTTTGCTGCCTAAATTAATTTTGCCTTAGGGAAACATTATTGTTGCAGGGACAAAGTTGTTCACATATACTAATATTGTGTTAGACCGCAAGAAAAATTCCAATGCACAAAATAATAACCATAAAAATACAAATAACAATGAATGAAAGAAGGAGATCTTATGTCTGGAACTAGTATTCCATTATCAGAAGCGGCTAAAGGCAGCACGCTACGTATCAGCGGCATTGAAGTTCAGGGCGTACTTAGAAGAAGATTACTGGATCTCGGGTTTGTAGTGGGGAATGCCGTAGAGGTATTGCGACGCAGTCCATTAGGAGATCCTATCGCTTTTCGGGTAAGCAACACGACCATTGCATTGCGTAGAGAAGAAAGTTCTTTAATATTCGGAGAAGTAATCGGAGGTGTTGAGGCATGAGTCAGTTTACAGTCGCTTTTGCAGGCAATCCTAACACTGGCAAAAGCACGCTTTTCAATCTGCTGACCGGCATGCGCCAGCATACTGGAAACTGGGCAGGTAAAACCGTCATTACTGCTGAAGGCGAGTTTAAGCATAAAGACCATACGTACCTAGCAGTAGATCTTCCTGGTACGTATTCCTTGTACTCGAATTCCGCTGATGAAGAAGCGGCTAGAGATTATATTATTTTTGAACAACCCGATGTGACACTAGTCGTACTTGATGCTACTTCGCTAGAACGAAACCTCAACCTTGCCTTGCAAGTGCTAGAGATTACCGGGCGGACTGTCGTCTGCATCAACCTCATTGATGAAGCCCGAAAACTGGGTATCGACATCAATCTGAAGCGCATTTCCAAACGTCTCGGCGTGCCTGTTGTAGCGATATCAGCTCGCAATAAAATCGGCATTGAGGCGTTATTGGACCAGGTGGAGAGAGTCGCTACAGGTGCATTCACCGCACAACCACTGCGTATTACGTACAACGAGGAGATTGAACGAGGAATTGCAGAGCTTACCCCACTGGTAGAACAAACCATCGGCAGCAAATACCCAGCCCGCTGGATTGCACTGCGCCTACTGGACGGTGATGACAGCCTACTAACTTCTCTTAAAGAGAATATGAAGAATAAAAATTTACCTGAAGCAAAGGAGGTCATCGGTCATGGAGTCACCGCATATCACTAAGGGATTAGATCCTTTAGATTCCCTGCTGTCTACAGCGAAGAAGCTCGCTGACGGCGGATCGATTCGAGATGAGATTGTCAGTGGCATTTACGGCGTATCCGCAGGCATTTGCGGGGATGCAGTCACTTATCAAGATAAGAAAAAACTGAACAGCACTTATAAGCTAGATAATATCGTTACCTCAAAAATATGGGGATTCCCTATTATGCTCGCCATCCTCGGTATCGTGTTCTGGATTACGATTGCCGGCGCCAACTATCCTTCAAGCTGGCTGGCTTCCTTCTTCGGCTTCATTGAAGGTTATCTGACGGCCGGATTCGAGGCGATCCATGCTCCCGCTTGGCTGCACGGTGTGCTTGTTCTCGGATTATATCGAGGAACCTCATGGGTAATCAGCGTCATGCTGCCGCCAATGATGATATTTTTCCCAGTGTTCGCGCTGCTTGAGAATTTCGGGTATCTGCCAAGAGTTGCTTTTAACATGGACCGGTTGTTCAAAAAATCAGGAGGCCACGGCAAGCAAGCGTTGACCATGTCTATGGGTTTCGGCTGTAATGCCGCCGCTATCCTCTCCACACGAATCATCGAATCGCCGCGTGAACGGATGCTTGCGATTTTGACCAACAATTTCGTTCCATGTAACGGCCGCTGGCCGACATTGATTCTACTGTCTTCCTTATTCATGGCAGGTGCCGCTACGACAGGCGTACTCCGTTCGCTCACAACCGCCTCCGTACTTATGGGGATGGTGCTAATCGGCATCGTTGTTACACTGACGGTATCCTGGGTCATGTCCAAAACTGCGCTGCGCGGTGTTCCAACACATTACACACTGGAACTCCCACCCTATCGCCGGCCGCAAATTTGGAAGACTATACTTATTTCCTCCAAAGATAAGTCCTTAAACGTACTTACTCGGGCAATCGTGGTAGCTGCGCCTGCTGGGATTATCACTTGGATTTTAGGTAATCTGTTTATTGGCGGGGATTCTGTCCTGAATCATATGGCTGCATTCTTTGATCCCTTTGCACACATGCTCGGCATGGATGGCTTTATCATCATGGCCTTTATTCTTGGTCTTCCTGCAAATGAAATCGTCCTTCCTATCCTGCTTATGGGCTATATGTCCTCAGGAGCTATGGTCGATATCGACAGCTTGGGCAGCATCAAAGATGTCTTTTTATCACATGGCTGGACTTGGCTGACCGCACTTAACATGATGCTGTTCTCCCTGCTCCACTATCCTTGCGGTACGACACTCGTGAACATCTATAAGGAAACGAAAAGCATGAAGTGGGCTGTTCTCTCCGCAGTCATTCCACTCGGTATCGCCATTGGAGTAACCTTCGTTGTTGCACAACTCGCTCGGTTGTTCGGGTGGGTGTGACGTAAGCTTGCGGCATGAATTCACCTGACATCAGCGAACTTTAACTGATTTCAACTTACATTAACTAAATTTACCTTGTCTCACCTTACAACATCTAATGTTAACCGTATCTCACAAAATTCCGCCCTCCTTGAACTCATAATTAGGGAAATTCTCCCCAAAATTCGAACTTTGTAAGTGCAAATTAAACTTTTTGCGGAAATTCTCCCTAATAAATAGTCGATTATAGGAAAAATAGGCGGTTTTCGCAGAATTTTAGGGAGGAATTCCTCAATTATCGATCATATAGAGTAAAATACGATTAAATTAGGGATGATTTCCCTAATTTCGAGTTTTGATGATCCGAGCTATATTTGAGCACCAGCACCCACACTGCACACCACCTATTTAAGGTCAGCTCAAACAAATAAGCGGTCGCCAGAATAACTCTCCGGCGACCGCTTATTTCATCACGACATAACGTGACCCTACAATTAGCGTCATTTTTTTCGCGTTCCACCATCTCTACGACGGTAGAGCACAGCACCAACTATCGCTATCAAAACGATAATGACTCCACTGATCCCAACATTCACAAGTGGAAAAGAGTCACTGTCCGCAGCTGGTTTCCCCTCAACATCAGTCGTCCCATTATTCCCAGCTCCTGATTTCGGCGAATGATTTGATGTTACCTCCGGAGTAGCTGTAGGAGTCCCTGCCGATATACTAGGTCCAAGCTCCTTCAGATCCTCTGATGCCGAGGCAAGCAGCTTCGTTCGACTGCATAAACTGGCCACTAATTTACCTGAATCTCCTTCCCTATTATCATTTGCATAGACGATATAACTTTCCCCTTCCACGAATTCAAACCCGCAGCTGGCAGACGATAAAGCAGTGGTCAAGGTAACCTTATTCCCCTCAACCCCTTTCCAGCTGGAACCAACCTCAAAGGTTACTTTTACTGGATCCGCGGACGAGATTATAGTTCCCCTTGGCTCCTTTATCTTTACTACCTTCCCAACAAAGACGGCCGTGCTTGACTCCAGAGCCTCAAGCGGCTCCGCAGGTACAACACAGGAACATGCATAAGTAACGGAGGGCCGCACCGTCAGCAAGGCCATAAATATTAATGTAAAACATAGAATTATCATCACTGGTCTTCGAAAATTGAACTTTCGCACCTTAATGACCTCCTTCTTTATCTTACAGACGGAGCAGATGTGGAAAGTGTTACAGGAATTGTAAAACAAGTTATACAAGTCTAGTCCATTCTGCCCGGATTGGTCTTCATTGGTCGCTCATATCTGCTGTACCTACTCATAACCCCCGCGCTATAGCAATCAACCGCTGAATCCCCTCACGTAGCACCCCTTCACTTGCGAAGGAATAGCTAACTCGAATTCTCGACTTCATTTCCCCTAGCGGATCAAACAGCTCTCCTGGCACAAATGCAATGGACTGCGCCATACTTGAAGCAAACAGTCGATCCACCGAAAGATGCTCCGGCAGCTTCACCCATAGATTTAAACCACCTTGCGGAGGCGTCCACTCCCACCCGGTTGCAGCCAGTTCTTCTTCCACGATTTCTTTATGCACCTGAAGCGCAATACGCAGCTTACCGAGATGATTCTGCAAGCGTGCTGAAGTATAGTAATGTAGAAATATCTTTTGATTAAGCAGCGGAGTCCCATTGTCTGCCAGTGATTTAGCGGTGATCAGGCGCTCCATAAATGGATATCGACAAGCCACCGCGCAGATCCGTAAGCCTGGAGCTACATATTTACTGAAGCTGCTGATATAAATCACCCAGCCCTCCGTATCATAAGCAAAAAAAGGCGGCGGGGGCTCCTCTTCAAAATACATATCGCGGAATGGATCATCCTCTACCAGTAGACAGCGATAACGCTCGGCTAGCTCTACTAAAAGTTTGCGTTGCTGCACTGGCACCGTATATCCGGTTGGATTGTGATGGGTCGGATTAATATAGAACATACGCGGCTTATGCTTTTTCATCAAAGCCTCAACTCTCTCCAAGTCATACCCCGTCGGGGTGATCTCCACCGGAATCAGCCGCGCCCCCTCCCGGCGAAAAATATCCATGGCCACACTGTAGGTTGGCCGCTCCACAAGCACTGTGTCTAAAGGCCCGAGTACAATTCGTGCGATCAGATTGATTGCCTGCTGAGCACCCGAAGTAATAAGCAGCTCTTCCGAGGATAGCTGTAGCCGATGCTTCTTCCGAAAATGACGGCTTAGCGTCTCCCGTAGCTCTTCATCCCCCTGAACCGAAGAGTATGTCCCCATTACCTTGGGATATAAATCGAACACTTTTTTAACATAGTCCGATAGAAAAAGGTTTGGCAAAAGTCCCGGATCAATCAGCGCCTGCGAGAACTGATACTTGGTCGGCACTCTTTGTATATCTGAAAGCGGATTAGTGAGCGCATAAGAAGATACCGCGGCACCCTCTTCTATAGAAGAAAGCCGGCTTACTGGCGATACATAATAACCCGATTTATCTTTTACATATACCTTTCCATCCTCCGTCAGCATTCTATACGCTTTGAATACCGTCAGTCGATGTACCTTTAAATCCTCCGCCAGCAGCCGTATAGAAGGAAGCTTATCATGCGCCCCCCACTCCCCTCGCTCCATCCGATTCACTAAAAATTCATATATCTGCCGAAACAAGGGATGATTATGCTCACTGCTTGCTGACTTTTTCACGTCACTGCAACTCCTCTCCGAACAACTTATTCCCATTTACAGTATTGTACACGATTTCCGAAGTCATCTGTTCTACTCAACGTCATCTGTTCTGTAAACTGCCCTATATGATTAACAAAATGATTTAACACATTAAAGGGGACTTTCAAAATGATCTTATTCGCTTATGCACTTGTATGTCTGATCTTCGGCACGACCTTTCTAGCTATCAAAATTGGTGTGGATGCTGGTGCGCCGCCCTTCTTTTCAGCTGGCTTACGTTTTTTCGTTGCAGGTGCTGTACTATTTCTATGGATGGTCTGGAAACGAAAAGCTAGCTTCTCCCTGCTCCTGCGTAAAGAAATGCTCTTCACCGGGTCTGCATTAACCTTTGGCACCTTCGCGGGTCTTTACTGGGCTGAACAATATGTATCTTCTGGGCTTGCAGCCGTACTCTCTGCGACCGGACCGATCATGATTCTATTACTCCAAACCTCTATTCTTCGTCAAAAAGCACCCGCCATCTCCCTATATGGCTGCATTATCGGATTAACTGGTGTATTGCTGCTCGTTCTACCTAATCTTGTCGTTGATATTTCACCGCTATGGCTCATCGGCTGCGCAGCTGTCCTCATTGGGGAATGCTGTTACGCAGTAGGTGCGATTTATTCTAAAAAAGTAATCAACAGTATGCCCGAGGTCTCTCCAATCGCACTTAATGCAGCCCAAATGATGTATGGTGGCGTGTTATTATTCATTCTTTCTTTAGCCACCGAAAATGTACATCCTGAGTTTCTGCTCTCTTACGAGACCGCAGGTTCACTGGTCTATCTAATCGTAATCGGCTCGATGGTCGGTCATTCGTTGTTCTACTGGCTCGTCGCTAAGACAAATCCTGTGTTTCCTTCTACCTGGCTCTATATTTCTCCACCGATTGCCGTAGGGGTTGGCTTTTTCTTTTATAATGAGGCCGTGAATTGGGTTACGATCCTCGGTGTATTCACCATTATTGCTGGAACCATCCTGGTCAATGCTGACGCCTTGAAGCAATTAATGCTAAAGCGTAGGGTCCGTACATCTGCGGCAAGCAATAGCGTAAAACTTATAATTAATAAAAAAAAGAATATATGACGTACTATATATTGCATTTATGACCACTATTGCGTATTATATAACCAAGTTAAACTAAAAAAATCTATATATGACTCATATATGAAAGGAGGATTCGCTTAACGGCGCTTCTTTTCTAAAGAGGAATGCCTTTTTATCTGAAGTGGAGGGAATTACGATCGAACTGACACCACGTCAACTAGAAATCATTGATATTGTGAACAAAAGAGCTCCGATTACCGGCGAACAGATAGCCGAATGTCTGAATTTAACACGGCCAACGATTCGCTCCGATCTCTCTGTTCTGGTTATGCTCAAATATATCGATGCTAAACCTAAAGTCGGTTACTTCCCGGGACTCAAATCATCTAATCGTCTGGGAAGCAATTATTTGTTGCAGGAGACAATGGTAAAAGAGATTCAGAGTGTACCTATTATTATCCGTGAGACTACTACGATTCAAGATGCCGTAGTTACGCTATTTCTACAGGATGTTGGTACCCTTATTATTTGTGACGAAGAGGGCAAGCTCACCGGTGTTGCTTCACGTAAAGATTTCCTGAAGGTAACTCTTGGCAATCCGGGTGCAGTTTCCATGCCCGTAAGCATGGTCATGACTCGCCAGCCCAAAGTGGTCACAACTTCACCAGATGAGACGGTGCTTGATGCTGCACATAAAATGATTTTTCACGAGGTAGATAGTTTACCGGTAGTTGTTCCCAGCGCCGCAGAAGACAGTGGTACGAAACTGGATGTCATAGGACGCTTAACGAAAACTGCTATCGTAAAACTTCTCCTCGAACTTGAAACCAAAGGATAACAGGAGGAATTCATGAGCATCGAGCAATCTTCCAACCTAATAACGATCTGCTCAGATTCTATAGGAGATACGGCGGAAGCTGTCGTGCAGGCCGTCATTCACCAATTCCAGAATCAGCAGATCACCATCAAAAGATACGGAAACATTAGACATGAAGATGAGCTCCGGAAGCTTATGGAAGAAGCCGCGCAGCATAAAGGTTTTGTCGTCTATACGCTGGTGCAGCCGGAGCTAAGAGAAATGATTAAAGAAGAGGCTGTACGGCTTGACCTTCGTATAGTCGATATCATGGGCCCAATGATGCAAGCTTTCATTGATACGTTTGACGACGCTCCTCAGCAGCGACCGGGTTTATTGCACCAGCTTGATGAGAACTACTTCCGCCGGATGGAGGCTATCGAATTCACAGTGGCCTGTGATGATGGCCGCGATCTCGGCGCCATGCTGAAGGCCGATATCGTTCTGCTAGGAATGTCCCGTACCTCGAAAACGCCGCTTAGTATCTTTTTGGCCCATCGGGGGAAAAAGGTTGTTAACTATCCGATTATTCCGGAAATTGCTCCTCCGCAAGAGCTGCTAAGCTTGCCGTCGAACCGATTGATCGGACTTACCATGAAGCCGGAGTATATGCTGAAGATTCGCTCCGAGCGGCTGAAGGTGCTTGGGTTACCGACTGGCTCCCAATATGCAAGTCTGGAGCGGATTACAGAGGAGATGGAATATGCCTCTTCTCTGTTCAATAAGCTAGGCTGTCCTGTAATCGATATTACCGACAAAGCTATAGAAGAAACTGCCGGCATTATTATGGGTTATATCTAACATTCGAAAAAAAAATATATGGGATGTACTGGAGGGAATTAGAATGGATCGCGAACTGGCTCTTGAGATTGTACGGGTAACTGAACTAGGTGCATTATCCTCAGCTCGCTGGATCGGGCGGGGAGATAAAAATGCGGCAGATGATGCTCCAATGCTCTATATTGGCGAGAAAGTCGGGAATCAAAAGGGGCCTTCTGTCGATGTAGCCGTCGATCCTCTGGAAGGTACTGAAGTGGTCGCCTGTGGTCTACACAATGCGCAATCCGTGATTGCCATAGCAGATCAGGGCAGCCTGCTGCATGCTCCAGACATTTATATGGAGAAACTCGCTTGCGGTCCTGAGCTTGCCGGGAAGCTTAGTCTTGAAGACCCTGTGGAGGTCACTCTCCAGAAAGCATGCCTCTTCAGTGGCAAGTCCCTCTCCGAGCTAACCGTAATGGTTCTTGACCGCAAACGGCATGAACAGCTCATTCATAGCCTTCGTGAAGCAGGTGTACGGATTAAGCTGCTCGGTCATGGCGATGTGGCTGGCGCTATTGCGGCAGCTCTACCGGATAGCGATGTCGATTTGTACATGGGCTCGGGCGGAGCACCTGAAGGCGTCCTTGCTGCTGCCGCACTGAAATGTCTTGGTGGAGAAATGCAGGGCCGTTTGCTTCCCGATGGACCTCTTGAGCAGCAGCGCTGTATCCGCATGGGGATTGCCAACCCTACACGAGTGCTATACATGGAGGACATGGTTGGCACAGGCGACGTACTCTTTGCCGCCACTGGCGTAACTTCAGGTGAGTTCCTAAACGGTGTTCGTTTTATTGGCAAAGAACGAGCCGAGACGCATTCGGTCATCATGCGGGCGCAGAGCCGAACGATCCGCTACATCCGCAGCATTCATTTCCTTCCCGGCAAAGAGATACCGGATGCATTAACTGTTAGACAGAATGTTGCCTCTCTATAGCATTTCACAAAAAAAACAGGCTATCTCACCAGCTCACCCTTGGCTAGTGAAATAGTCTGTTTTTATTACTAAATAGCTAATCATCTCTTATTTATTTCTAATGCGCTCACTCGCTAAGGTATCCATGGCATCCATGGTTCCGGTAGCTTGAGCCAAATTTCTCGCCTCTTGTTGATCAGCGGCTCTAAGCGCATCGCTTTCCTTAACACTGCCATCATAATTTCGATTTTCAGCTGTATTTTTATTCGCAATTTCCTCAAAACGGTCTGCGTTCAGACTATTATGCTGTACGAAGATTCGTTTCACTTCTTCTTCCTTCTCCACACCCTCTACATCCACCATTACAAGGATATGACCTTCACCTACGTAGTTATCGTAACGCTTGGCTTCCTCTTCAGGAATGCCAAGACCAATAAGACCACCAACCAGTCCACCGCTACCAGCGCCTATTGCCGCTCCAGCCAGCGTTGCCGCAAGCGGTCCGGCTGCGATAATCGGGCCAATACCAGGAATAGCCAAAGCGCCTATCCCCATCAAGAGCCCTGTCAAACCACCCAGCAGGCCACCAGTAGCTGCACCAGTAGCTATGCCTTCCGGCGCTTGAGTCCCTGACTCATCTCTAAGTGAATCCACACTATCATTATTTCTCGCGATAATCGAAATGTCCTCCGTCCTGCAGCCTTGACGTTTCAATTCTTCAATAGCCCTCGAAGCTTCGTATTCGGCAGCAAAGACACCCACTATTCTCTTATTCATCTCCATTACCTCCTAGTGATCGAAGTTAGCTCATACGTTCAGCTTCATAGCTTACTTAACCAAACTGGGCAGGGATAAACTTCTATCTCAGAATTCATAAAGTATTCCAAGTAATGTGCCTGCTAAAATATACTGTATAATAAAAGAAGACGGGCAAATTTGCCCTTGGTTAACTCTATAAAAGAAAGAGACGGAAGCAATCATGGCGATATTTAATTATAATTCTGAGCGTCCCTTCAGAGGTAATCCCGATCTGCATCTCCATTACTGGGGGCGGGAGCAGTGTCTCCCTGGGCATTTTTTCGGACCTGGGGTTCGTGACGTATACAAAATACACTTCATTCATGAGGGAACGGGCAAGGTATCTGTGGGAGAACAAACCCATATCCTGCAAGCGGGACAAGCTTTTCTTACCTACCCTCATATCGTTACTTCTTATGCAGCGGACCTGACCAATCCTTGGATCTATTCATGGGTAGCCTTTACCGGAGAACAGGTATCCTATATTTTATCCAAAACCTCCTTGACCCCTGAGCAGCCGATCTTCCCGATGGATGAACAGCTTATGCCTAATCTCTACGAACGCCTGACAGAAGCAGCCGATACTTCAGATTGTCTTGACCTGCCGCTAAAAGCAATCATGTATGATTTTTTCTCCCTTTTGCTACAAGCGGTACCAGCTGTTCCGGATGTACTTCCTTTACCGCGTCAAAAGAGTATTTACGTCGAGCAAAGTCTCCACTTTTTGCATACCCATTATTGTGAGAACATTTCGGTGGAAATGCTGTCTTCTTCTCTCAAGCTGGATCGCAAATATTTATCTTCCTTGTTCAAACGGACCATTGGTATGCCGCCACAGCAGTATTTATTGAATTACCGAGTCGCTAAAGCCTGCGAGCTTCTGACAGAAACCCTCTGTACTATCGGTGAGATCTCGCGTTCCGTCGGCTATCAGGACCCCTTACTCTTTTCGCGGATGTTCAAGAAGGTGAAAGGTTGCTCTCCAAAAGAATACCGTGTCCGTCATCTCGAAAATGACATTGTGCTATAAACTTCTTCCTTGCTGACATACGTTTGTCCGGGATCTTTCGCTACAATAAGGACGTAACGTAGTCAGAAATAAGTCTTTTTAGGAGGAAATAATGATGTATAACGCAAGCGCTACCAGATATGACAATATGAAATATAACCGCACTGGAAAAAGCGGTCTACTCCTTCCGGCGATCTCGCTTGGACTATGGCATAACTTTGGCGGCAACGACTTATTTGAGAATGGTCGCGCCATGGCAAGAAGAGCTTTCGATCTTGGAATCACTCATTTTGATCTCGCTAATAACTACGGTCCTCCAGCAGGCTCCGCAGAAGAAAGCTTTGGTCAAATCCTTAAGAAGGATCTTGCTCCTTATCGTGATGAAATGATCATCTCTACTAAGGCTGGATATTATATGTGGGCCGGCCCTTATGGCGAATGGGGCTCCAAGAAATATCTCGTCTCCAGTCTAGATCAAAGCTTGAAACGTATGGGACTCGATTATGTAGATATTTTCTACCACCACCGTCCAGATTCGAATACACCACTGGAAGAAACTATGGCTGCACTGGATCTCATTGTACGCCAAGGTAAAGCGTTGTATGTTGGGATTTCGAATTATAACCCTGAACAGACACGTGAAGCGGCACAAATTCTGCGTCGCCTTGGAACGCCATGCCTGATTCATCAACCAAACTACTCCATGATGTCCCGCTGGATTGAAGACGGCTTGCAAGATGTATTAGCTGAGGAAGGTATTGGTTCGATTGTGTTCTCCCCACTACAAGGAGGCATTTTGACCGACCGTTATTTGAACGGAATCGCTCCTGATTCTCGCGCTGCTGGACCAAGTGTATTCCTGTCCGAGAACGCTATCACTGAAGAGGCTATCGGTAAGGTTCGTAAACTGAACGAGATTGCTGCTGCACGTGGACAAAAAATGTCTCAGCTAGCGTTGTCTTGGGTACTCCGCGGAGGTAAAGTCACTTCTGCTCTGATCGGCGCAAGTAAGGTGAGCCAGATTGAAGATGCTGTCGCTTCCTTGAATGCACCGGAGCTAAGCGCAGAAGAGCTGGAGCAAATCGAGACGATTTTGCGAGGATAATTATAGATTAAACCATAAAGACGGCCAATGAGGTCAGGCAGCTTAAGCTGCTCTGGCACTTCATTGGCCGTTTTTTTCCTACTCACCCAAATATCTGCGTAATATACACCATAATTAATAATCCAAAGATAAACGAATACGTCGAAGGCCGTTCGTAACCATGACCATGACTCTCTGGAATAAGCTCCTTGTATACAATGAATAGCATAGCCCCGGCTGCAAAAGCAAGACCATAGCCCACTACATTTTGCAGATAACTGGCTGTAAAATAGCCAAGCACCGCAGATACCATTTCCATAAGTCCGGTAAGCGTAACAATTCCCAGGGCTTTTAACTTGCTTGTTCTAGAATTCATCAAAAATACTGCAAGAATCAATCCTTCGGGCATATTTTGCGCACCAATTGCAATGGCCACGGTCGGACCCAGGCTTGCCTGTTCACTGGCATAACTGAATCCCGTACTAAGACCTTCTGGTATGTTGTGAATGAATAGCGCGATCAAAACGAGCAACGCCTTCGAATCCATATTGGTGTATCCGGGTTTATTCTCCACGTCGATATGCGGGATGTTTTTTTCAATTAAATCGAGAAGCAGTACACCTGTAATCAAGCCTAGGGTTAAAGCGATAATCCCCGATTCTTTAATCGCTTGCGGCATGAGTCCAAATGTAGAAGCCGATACCATAATACCTGCTGTAAAAGCAACGAGAACGTCCTTCCACTTCTCAGATAACCTCTTTACAAACAGGATCGGAAACGCTCCAAGCACCGTAGCCATTGCTGATACAAAGCTGCCAATAAGCGCAGTTTCCAAGTTTTCAACTCCTTTGGTACAAGTTCGGATAGACCAACATATGTTAACACAAAAAGTATTATTACTTCTATATAGCTTTTCCGAATAGTGCGCTAATCATAAAAAGACCCCCATAGGCTCTATTGGGACTGACCCCATAACGTGAGACAAATCAAAACACCTTCAAAAGAATGGAACCTTGTCGTAAGATAAGGAGATCATCTTGGAGGTGTTTTTGCATTGGCAACCAGAGTAAGTTATCCCGTGGAAATAAAGATGAAAGCTATAGAAATGAGATTAGCAGGCGTACCTGTGAAAGAGGTTATGGAGCAGCTCGGAATACGGAATAAGACACAGCTAAAGACATGGATGAGATGGAATCGAAATGGTGAACGGCATCGTTTGCAGCAGCCGGTGGGTAAACAGTACAGCTATGGAAAAGGTCCGGAGGACTCTTCGGAGCTCGAAAGAGTAAAGGCAGAGAACCGATTCTTAAAACAACAATTAGAACTGCTAAAAAAGTACGAGGAGTTGGAGAGGAGGTGGAACCAGAGGCCGTTATTGCCTGGATCGAATCCATTCGAAACGAAGTGACGGTGTCTGAGGCTTGTAGATGGCTCGGAATCGCAAGAACGACTTACTACCGCTGGAAAGCAGCTGTGGGGACAAAGCATACAGACAAAGTGGTGGAGAAAATCCGGGAGCTTTGCATCCGTCATAAATTCCGCTACGGGTACCGGAAAATCACGGCGCTCCTTCGGATAGAGCAGAGTATAAATCACAAGCGAGTCCAGCGGATCATGCAGTGTGAGGGGCTTCAGTGCCGCGTGAGGATGAAAAAACGAAAGGTGACTGGGCAATCTGTACACTCCTTTGAAAATCTGCTCAAGCGACAGTTTCATGCAGAAGCACCTCTGCAAAAACTCGTCACGGACATTACCTATTTGCCATTTGGCGGGAAGATGTTGTACTTCTCCAGCATTCTAGACTTGTACAATGGTGAGATTGTGGCTTACAGTATAGCAGATAAACAAGATACCTCTTTGGTGTTGGATACGTTAAATCAACTTCCAAAGCAGGAAAAGATGTTGCTGCATAGCGACCAGGGCAGCGTGTATACGTCCTTTGCGTACCAGGAAGCTGTAAAAGGAAAAGGCATTACCATGAGCATGTCCCGTAAAGGAACGCCCGCTGATAATGCCCCCATTGAATCGTTTCATTCCACCCTAAAGTCTGAAACGTTCTACCTCGAAGATCTCACATCTACAACGACTGCAATCGTTGTAGAGACCATTCGAGACTACATCATTTACTATAACTCATTTCGAATTCAAGCGAAACTAAATAACCAGTCACCGATGGATTTCCGGCGACTGGCTACTTAAACTTGTAAGGTGTTTTGATCCCTGTCTCACAAACGGGGGTCAGTCCCATTCATACCCTAAGGAGGTCTTTGTCTAACATGTAATTACGCGATTCAGTTACACTAGCTTCTTCCGAATCATGCCGGAAATCAAATCAATAATCGTAATCATCACAATAATGCCTAGTAGGATAATCCCGACCCGGTCCCAATTCCGTGAACTGAGGGCGAAGATTAACGGCGTACCAATCCCCCCAGCTCCAATCACACCCAGAATCGTAGCTGAGCGAACGTTAATTTCGAACCTGTATAAAGTGTAGGATAGAAAGCCTGGCAATACCTGCGGCACAACAGCAAACCATAACACCTGCATGCGGCTGGCGCCAGAAGAAATTAAGGCTTCAAGTGGACCGTTATCAATATTCTCAATCTCATCCGCGAACAATTTGCCGAGCATGCCCACGGAATGCAGTCCCAGAGCCAGTACACCCGCAAATGAACCCGGCCCAACAGCCTTGATAAACAGCAAAGCCATAATGATCTCAGGGAATGTCCGTATAAAGCTTAACACCAGCTTACCGGAACCCGAAATCACCTTTCCCTTGCTCATGTTGACCGCAGCCCAAAAAGCAAAAGGGATACATATGAAGGTCGAGATAAAAGTTCCTAAAATTGAAATAGCAAGCGTTTCAAGCAATCCACGGAGCAGATCCTCCCCATCTGGTAAATAAACGAAGGCCCAGTCAGGTGAGAATATCCCAGCAAAGATCGCCTTAGTAATGACCCCGGCGGTTTCTTTAAATCCATTAAACGGCACTCCGGAAAAAGCCCAAATGTACACTACCACTAATGCCACATAAATCAGTAGGCGGAAGCGATTTTTACGAGGTTTAGGGACAAGGGTATTCCATGATTTACTCATATTAATTTCTCCCGCAGCTTAGTGCTTACATAATCAATAATCAATACTACTGCTAATGTGAACAAGATAATGGTGCAAGTCTTATCGTATTCTAAAAAGCCTAATGTCACTTCATAGTAATGGCCGATTCCACCCGCGCCTACCAAACCTAAAACTGCTGCAGCACGGACATTGATCTCAAAGGCATACAGCACATAGGACATGAAATGAGCCTGTACCTGCGGAATGACTCCGAATATAATTCGTTGCGTCTTATTCGCTCCGACTGAAGTCATTGCTTCCAAAGGTCCCTTTTCAATCGTCTCCAACGATTCATACGTAAGCTTGGCGATCAGCCCCAGCGAAAATACCGTCAAAGCAAATATTCCCGGAAGCGCACCGAGACCGAAAATGGCGACAAAAATAGAAGCCAGCAATAGATCAGGAATTGTGCGGATCAAATTCAGCAGCATACGCACTGGATAATGAAGCCATCGACTTTGCGTAATATTGCTTGCACACAGTAGTGCAATGGGAACTGCAAGAATGGCACCAAACGTTGTACCGACCAATGCCATCCGGATCGTCTCCAGCATCGCATCTATAATATTGTCAAAATACCCCCAGTTTGGAGGGAACATTTCCTTAAACAGATCCAGCATATTCGGCAGACCGGAGATCAGCTCACCGATAGATGAATCGGTCAAAACTGCACTTCTCCACAGTAATACTACTAATATGATGACTGTGAAATAATGCTTTATTTTCCTTGGCGGTTTGGGGTGTAGTTTCTCTGCATTCAAATTCATATCACATGCCCCCGATTACAGGCTCACCTAACAACTCATCCTGATGAATCGGTCTTCCGTAAATCTCAGCGAACTTCTCATCGGTTGCCTCCGATACAGGGCCATCGAAGACCACTTCTCCTGCTCGGAGTCCGATAATCCGGGTAGCATATTCTCTAGCAAGATCGATAAAGTGCAAGTTCACGATGGTGGTGATCCCAAGCTCCACATTAATTTTTTTCAAATCATCCATAACCTGCTTGGTCGTGAGCGGATCCAGTGAAGCGACAGGTTCATCTGCAAGGATAATTTGCGCCTCCTGCGCAAGAACACGGGCAATAGCCACGCGCTGCTGCTGACCTCCAGATAGTTGATCTGCACGTGTGTAGGCCTTCTCAGCAATATTGACCCGATCGAGAGACTCAAAGGCTAAATCAATATCCTTCTGAGGGAATTTGCCAATGATCGTCCGTATTGTGGAATGATAGCCGACCCGCCCTGCCAATACATTACGAAGCACCGTCGTACGTTTGACTAAGTTAAAGCTTTGGAAGATCATTCCGATATTTCTACGGATCATTCGGAGCTGGCTTCCCTTTGCCTTCGTGATGGATTGCCCATTGATAAGAATATCGCCTTCTGAAATATCATGAAGCCGGTTAATGGAACGCAGCAAGGTTGACTTCCCCGCTCCAGAAAGACCAACAATAGCTACAAATTCCCCAGCTGGAATAGTCAGATTAATGTTGTTCAAGCCTTTAGTTCCGTTTTGATACGTCTTGGATACATTCTGAATCTTTATCATGAAATCATTCCTTTGTGTGTGTTTTCGTATAATCGTATAAAAGAGAAAGAGATAGCCAGATCCGGGGGGGAATCCGGAGCTGGCTATCCTTAATGACTGTTATACACCAACATCGTTGTATCCTTGAACGGCTTGGACTACTCTGTTTTTACTTTATTGTTGTATTCACGAACAATGTCAAAGTTGCTATCTTGTGACTTCACATATCCTTCATGAGAATAAATTTCTTTAACAATCTCATGTCCTTCTTTGTCAGCTGCGATATCAATGAATGCTTGCTGAATCTTCTCCATCCATTCCTTGTTCATATCTGAACGAACCGAAATCGTATCGTTAGGGATTTTATCAGTGAAGGCAAGAACTTGGGTATCTTCAAATACTTTCGGATAATCCTTAAGGACTACATTACGAGCATCTTGGAAAATAGCTGCTGCATCTACGTCACCGTTCAGCACAGCAAGTACGCCTTGATCATGTCCTTTAACCGTGATGGCTTGTACATCTTTCAACGGATCAAGTCCTGCATCCATCAGCGTTGCAGCCGGCCATACAAAACCTGCTGAGGATGTAACGTTTTGATAGGCAATTTTTTTGCCTTTCAAATCGGCAACGGATTTGATCGCAGAATCTTTCTTAACAATAATCATAGATTTGTAGAAATCAGCTAATTCATCTGTCGGAGCACCCGTTTCATCATTTACTCCAAAACGCTGAGCTTGAAGAATAACTTCAGCAGCTCCTTTTTCTTTTGCTAATACGTAAGCTGTTGGAGGAAGGAAGCCCACATCCACTTTTTTGGAAGCCATAGCTTCGATAACTGTGTTGTAATCAGTCGAGACACTTACTTCTACAGGAATACCGAGTTTATCACCCAGTAATTTTTCAAGAGGTTTCGCCTTAGCTTCGAGCGTATCTGCATTTTGGGAAGGGACAAATTGTACTGTAAGCTTCTCTGGAACATAACCCTCTGCTACAGGAGCTGCCGTTTCCTTCGGTGCATTTGTTCCATCTGTCGATCCTTGGTTTGCAGTATTAGTAGTGTTATTAGCACCACAACCACTAAGCAGTGTAATAGACATCATTAGCGGCAATACGAATTTACCTATTTTTCTCAAACGAAAGACCTCCACTGTTTTCTTTTTTTTAGTACTTCTAGACTATAAATATTTTGTATTAAATCTAGGGCATCTAACTATTAAATATATGTAAAATTTATTTTAATCTCTTAAAATTTCCAAATTATCTGATAGAATGGGGGTCTGAACTTATAATTTGCAGGAGGCTTCCCATGAATAAAGACAACACTTTAACCTGTGAAATCCTCATAACAAGTGATCTACATGGGCACTTAGGACCCATTGATTACCGTACAGGTGAGAAACGACAAAAGGGCTTAGCAACCATTTCCAGCCTTATTAAACAAGAAAGATTCCATTGTCCGGAACTTATTCTTCTGGATAACGGTGATCTTATTCAAGGAACACCGCTAGCTTATTATGCAGCCACGCAGTACAGTGACGAATTAAATCCAGGCATAGCTGCACTGAACGAATTAAAATATGACGCTGCAATTATCGGCAACCATGAGTTTAATTTTGGTAAGCCACTGCTCAATAAAGCCATTCAGGATTCCAAATTCCCTTGGTTATCTGCTGGGATTATAGAAAGCAAGACATGTGAGCCCGCATTTGGTAAACCTTATATCATCAAGTGGGTAGACCAAAAAATCAAGGTAGCCATTCTAGGGGTTACCACACATTACATTCCCCATTGGGAGAATCCTGTCCATATAGAAGGACTTCAATTTAAGGATTCGTTAGAGACTGTAAAACTTTGGTGTGCCAGGATACGAGAAGAAGAACAGCCCGATTTACTCGTTGTAGCTTATCATGGCGGATTTGAGCGCGACCTCATTAGTGGTGAACCTGTAGAGAGACTAACCGGGGAGAATCAAGCCTACGCAATGTGCACAGAGGTTGAAGGCTTAGATGTGTTAATTACCGGACATCAGCATCGCTTCATAGCTAGTGAGCTAAATGGTGTGACGATCATACAGCCTGGTTGTAATGGGCATTCCCTAGGTAAGATTTCAGTAATCTTTCAAAAAGAAAACGAGCATTGGAAGATAAAGAGTAAACAAGCCGAACTCCTTGCTGTGGACGACAATACCGCTGTAGATGATACACTTCTAGAGCTTAGCAGTACTCTTGAATCAGAAACAGAAATCTGGCTGGATGAGAGAATAGGTACAGTTATCGGTGATCTATCTATTTCTAGTGCTGATGAATGCCGAATGGCTGACCATCCCTTTATAGAATTCATGAATAAAGTACAAATGGAGGCTACCGGTGTAGAAATCTCAACATCAGCTTTGCTCAGTAACGATTGCAAGGGTTTCAGTAACACCATTACTCGGAGAGACATTCTTTCTAACTTCATTTACCCTAACACGCTAACTGTACTAAGACTGACCGGGCGAGATATAAAAGAGGCACTGGAACAAACCGCCAACTATTTTCAAAAGGATATAGAGGGAAATGTAATGGTTAACCCTGCTTATGTAGAACCTAAATCGCAGCATTACAATTATGATATGTGGGAAGGCATCCACTACGAGCTTCATGTCCATAAACCTGTAGGCAAAAGAGTCCTCCATCTGCTGTATCGTGGACAGTCTGTAGAGGACTCTAAGGAATATGATGTGGTTATGAACAACTATAGAGCAAGCGGCGGTGGAGATTATGAGATGTATAAGGGCAAGCCGATTGTCAAAGAAGTACTGATCGACATGTCTGAAATTGTCACGAATTACATTGAAAAACGCGGTCAAATTGAAGCTACCTGTGATCACAACTGGAGAGTGGTTTAGGTTGTGCTGATGAATGCCTTAATATCGGTTTCTATCAGCTTTAAAGCCCCTCTCCAAAAATCAATGGAGTGTACATCAATATCCATAAACTTTGCTACATCTGCAATATTATGCTTGCTGGTAGCACTAAGGAACTGACGATACCGGGCGACGAATCCCTCGCCCTTTTTTAAATATTCTGCGTAGAGTCCTTTAGCGAATAATAGTCCGAAGGAATACGGGAAGTTCATAAATTCATAACCAGCCATAAAATAGCCGGCCTTGTTCATCCACATGTAAGGATGGATCGTGTCAGGATCAATGCTCTCACCGTAAGCTTCCACCATACAAGTAATCATCAATTCGTTCAGCTCTTGAACAGGAAGCGGACCTAAGGCTCTTCTCTCATATAATTTAAGCTCAAATAAATAACGAGCATAAAAATCTACAAGATAATACCCAGCATCGGAAATACTTCTCTCCAATAGAAGCAGCGCTTCCTTCTTGGTCGAACTAGTGAGTAGTGCCTGATTTACAATCGTCTCGCAAAAGATCGAAGCCGTTTCGGCAATCGGTATCGGGTAATCTGTGTTCAGCATCGTTTCATTCCCCAGACAGGAGCTATGATACGCATGGCCGAGCTCATGGGCAAGGATACTAATATCTATAGCATTTCCGGTGAACTGGGTCATGATTCTGCTCTCGCCTATCGGAAAAATATCAATGCAGAGCCCATATCCACCCTTACCCGCTCTAGGTTCTGCATCAATCCATTGCTGATCAAAAGCCTTTTGCGCTAAACTGGCCAATTCCTCGCTAAAGGTTCCGAAGCTAGAGACAATTGTTTTTTGAGCATCTTCGTAAGAGATTTTTACACTTTCTTCGCCAATCGGTGCAAAAATATCGTAAAAAGGCAGCTTGGTGGAATGTCCCAGCAATTCAGCTTTCTTTTGATAATAGGTATGAAAAGCTGGCAGACTCTCCTGAAGAGCGGCGAGCATTGCCGATAAAGTTTCACTGTCCATTCGCGATGCCACTAACACCTTTTCCAGAGAAGATTGATATCCACGCATGCCATAAACCGTTAGCGCCTCACCGCTTATTCCATTCATGCAAGCTGCACAAACCCCAGCAATACGGCTGCAAGCTTCAGCCTCGGCTTCATAAGCCGCTTTTCTTAATGCAGCGTTATTCTCATAGGCCATACTCCTTAGTTCCGCAAGCGTTACTTTCTTAGTTTCCCCTTGTACTACCACATCTGCTAGTGTACTCGATACGCTCTCCATGTAGAGCCTTCCCCAAGCTGTAGAACCCGTGCTCTGCATTCTGGAAATTGCAACTTCCACTTCCTCATTTAATACATAACGGGATTGCAGAAGAAGCTCCTTTAAATAAAATCGATGCTTCAAAAGATAAGTTGAGCTAACGATAAGCTCATCTATGTGATCACAAGTACTAATCCAACGGTTAAAACCCGCAACTACTCCTGCAATCTCTGAGCTCATATGTTCAATATCATCCGCAAGATTCATAGCTTCCTCACAACTGCTGTCTGCACTAAGCGTTAACTCTGCATAGGCCAATAAACATACATCTACGCTTTTATAATCGTTATAGAGTCTTAGAAAGTCCTCCACAGGTGCAGCCGTAACATCTGTCACTTTCAAATGATTCTCAGCCCACATCTTTAAATCTTGTATATGTTGACTCAGTAGCTCGCGATCCCTTCTTACCTTCTCCGATTCAAAGGAAGGATATAAGCTATCCAAATTCCATGTCATATTCATTCGCAAACCTCTTCCCCATCGATTACTTTCGAGTGCTGTCCACTGCCTTTTGAATTTCGCCAAGCGTCTCCTCAAGACTCTGACCAGCCAGATATCGATTAACGGCTTCCTGAATCTTTACCTGCAACGATTCTCTGGACACCGTATGCGGCCAATACAGAGTAGCGTCCGCGCGGGTAACGACCGCTGCAATTTTGGCTACTACTGGATTAGCAATCTGAAAATCCATAATCGAGGGAACCGCCAATGCTCCGACTGCAAGCTTTTGCTGGTTCGCTTTGCTATTCATAAATGCTACGAACCTCTTCGCTTCCTCTGGATACTCTGTCTTAGCATTAATCACACGGTACGTCCCCACATTAATATTAGGAACGGTCCGCTTCTCACCGGGTACCATCATGAAGTCGATATCATAAGCCGAGTTGCGCTCCATAATACTCGGGATATCCCAAGTACCTGTAATAATCATAGCCGATTTCCCCTGACCAACAAGATCCTTAGCCTGCTCATGCTTGATACTCATCCAATCTTTTGGAACATAACCTCTATCGATAATCTCCTTATGCTTCTTAATAGCATCTACAAAAATAGGATCTGAAATCTTGACCTCTCCACTTTCCAGCTTCTTCGTCCATTCTCCGTCCGCACCATTATTGGACATCATCGACCCCCAGAAAAATTGAGCGGTTGACCATTCCGCATCCATCGCAACAGGGATAATTCCCACCCTTTTTAACCTTTCACAGACATCGATGAATTCAGTCCACGTCTGAGGCACAGTTAAGCCTAACTGCTCGAACATCGTCTTGTTATACAAAAGCCCGTCGCTGTGCATTACTTCAGGAGCTCCATACACTTTACCATCAATAGTTACTGGCTTTAGAGAAGTAGGCAAAAATTCATTAAGAAATTCAGAGCCTGTAAGATCCAGATACATATGATCGCCCAGCGCTCTGAACTCTTCAAAGAGACTTGGGGACCACGTATCGAAAATATCCATCCTCACTCCACCTAATAGACGGATTTTAATACCGGCTGTGTAATTCGCATTTTGGATAAAGTCAGCTTCAATCTTGATGCCCGGATTCTGGACCTCGAACTCCTTAATAGCATCGAAATAGGCTTTACCAGCCTGAGCCGTATCCAGCAGGTAGCTGGAATAGCGGAGCGTAATATAAGGCTTCTCCAAATTGCTACCTTCATCCCCTTTATTCACTAAAAACGTATCATTTGTGATGCTGATATTGTTGCATCCTATTAATGATAACGCAATCAATAATATCATTATCATCTGCATCCACTCTCGAGATTTCATCCGCATGAATTCCCCCCTTCTCTCTGCTAGTTGCTTCATATTGCTAATGATAATCCATAACGGCAGAAAAGTGCATAGCAAGCTATGCACCTTTTTTTAACTTCTTTTATATTCGCTTTAATACATAAAGTACAGAAGTGAAGTCAGCCGCACCTTCCGTACAAAGCTCATCCTGCCGAATAACAAGACCAGCACTCATTAGTTCATCTCCATAATGTACTCTTTCCTGAACTCCATTAATACAATACTGCTTATCAGGATCCAGACCTGCAAGCATTAGTCGTCTAAACCCTTGGTTTACACCGTTTAATACTTGATAGTAACCGACTATAGCCTCGTTTTTTTCTTGGGAGACTACCATCCAAGCAGTCACATTGTGTCCGAACGGGCTCAGTAAACGATGGAATTTGCCCTTTTGGATTAAGGCTCTATATTCTTTGGCAAAAGCAACCTGCTGCCTCACCCTTTCCTGTTCCACATCTGTCAGTTCATTTAAATCCAGCTCATAACCAAACGCTCCAAAGTAGGCGACATTCGCTCGAGTGTCTATCGGTGTAATTCGCCCTAACTGCTGGTTAGGCACTTCAGAGACATGCGCTCCCATACTGCTCACAGGATAAACAAAAGATGTACCATATTGAATCTTCAGACGTTCCACGGCATCGGTATCGTCGCTTGTCCAAGTTTGAGGGGCGTAGTAGAGTAAACCTGGATCAAATCTAGCCCCACCACTGGAACAGGATTCAAATAAAATATGCGGGAACTTTGAGGTCAAACGTTCATATAGATCATACACACCGAGAATATAAAGATGGAACACCTTCCCTTGTCCGGAAATTTCCTGGGCAATGGAATAACACTCTGTAATATAACGGTTCATATCCCATTTCACATAAGTAATTGCAGACTCACTTAATACCTTGGACATGGATCCATAAATATAATCGACTACTTCTTTTCTAGAAAAATCGAGTACATACTGGTTTCTGGAAGGCGAAGCGTGTCTACCAGGCGTACTAATAATCCAATCCGGGTGCATCCGGTACAGGTCACTGTCCTTGTTTACCATTTCGGGTTCAAACCATAAACCGAACTTCATCCCTATCGCTTCTATTTTATTCGCTAGTCCCTTAATGCCTTCCGGCAATTTCTCTGAATTCACTACCCAATCGCCGAGACCTGCCCGATCATGATTACGTGCTCCAAACCAGCCGTCATCCAGTACGAATAATTCCATACCCAGATTTTTGGCGGTGGTGGCAATGGCAAGTATCTTATCCTCAGTAAATTCAAATGAAGTAGCCTCCCAGTTATTGATCAAAATGGGCCGAACCAGATCCCGCCAATGTCCTCGAACCAATCTTGTCCGGTATAGCTCATGGTAAGTCTGGCTCATTTGGTTTAGCCCATGATCTGAATAAACCATAACCGCTTCTGGTGTCTGGAACGCTTCTCCTGATGCTAATTCCCACTCAAATTGATCCGGATGAATGCCCATAATTACTCTGGTGGCATCATGAGTATCCACTTCTGCCTGTGCCAAGAAATTTCCACTATACACAAGGCTGAACCCGTACACCTCACCGGCAAACTCATCTGCCCCTGGTCTTTTTAAGACAAGAAATGGATTATGCTCTGCACTGCTTGCCCCTCTAAGGCTATAAATCCCTTGCGTCCCTTGCTCTAACTTACGCGTCTTCACATGACGTTCCCTGCTCCACGCACCCGCCAAATGAATCATCTCATAATCATAGTCTGGCAAATCTATACTAGTACTCATGGCACGATTCAATATGATCTTCTGCTCGCCATTATTAGTAAATTTAGTATTTCGAGTAATCACAGCCATTTCATTAAATATCGTATAACTAAGTAGTATTTCTGAATCTATCAAAGCATCATAGAGTGTAATCTCTAACGTATCGGCTTCATGAGCATCTTCCACATAGGTAGCTGGTAGCCCACTCAATTTCTTTTTCCCTTTAAATATCTCATGCGATTGGTATTCGAAATTTGATATGGAACTACCGTTCTCCTGTTTGATCTCAAAGGCCGGATATCTAAAATCAGTTGTTCCATAAGAGGGGTATTCTTGTCTTGTGTGTTGAAGCGAGAAATGGTAATCATCTTCATATACATAAGCTGCTAGTGATCTTAAGCCGCCTTCCAGCAAATGAGCAAAGGAATCTCTATCCCGAATTTTCTTTCCATAATACAAATTCCCAAGCTGTTTATTTTTCAGAATCTTTATAATATAGCTGATATGATCATTATAAAGATGAAACTCACCTGATTGTTCATGAAATAGAATAGTCATAAGTACCTCCTAATTTATTACAACTTACCTCCGGACGTAGCAATTCCTTCAATAAATTGCTTCTGAAAAAGCATATATATGAGTAACATTGGCAGAATAGCCAGCACGGACACTGCCATCAGCTCAGGATAGTTTACAGAGTAAGCGCTTTGAATCTTGGCTAACGCTGAAGATAAAGTAGCTGCGCTGGAGCTTGTGTTTACAATCATCGGCCACATTAAATCCTTGAAACCAAACAAAGCGGTAAAGATACTTAAAGCGACCAGACCTGAACGAGTTAAAGGAAGCATGACTCTTAAAAAGGTTTGACCGATATTACAGCCATCTAGCTTCGCCGCTTCTTCCAGCTCTTTCGGAAGTCCCATGAAGAATTGTCTTAGTAGGAATGTACCAAACGCGCTGACAATCCCGGGAAACAAAAGTGCAAAAATAGTGTTACGCATACCGATCGCATCTACCATCAGATATTGCGGAATGATAAAGATTTGCGTGGGTACCATCATCTGAAATAACACTAATCCAAAGAAGAAATCTCTGCCAGGGAAATTCAGTCTCGCAAAGGCATAAGCAGCCATAGCACTAAATATTCCGGAGAAAATCACCCGCAAAGCCATCATAGAGAAGGTATTAAAATACAGCTGTACAAAATCGTTTTGTTTAATAACCTCAGCGTAATTCCCGAATTCCCACGTCGTTGGGAAAAAGACGAATGGATTCATTGAAGTGGACTCAGCCACCGTTTTAAATGAAGTTAATATCATCCATATAAAAGGTAACACCATGATACAGGCGCCTATAATTAAGAACACATGAATCGATACAGTAGATATTCTCTTTTTTTGCTCCATTTTTTGTACCCCCTACATATAATTGACCCATTTTTTCTGTACCTTCATTTGGATCAGTGTGATGACAATGATTATGGCTAGCAAGAGCATTACAATCGCGGATCCATAACCCTTATTGGAATATTTAAAAGAGTTGTTATAGAAAAGGTAGACCAGTGATACGGTCTTGTCATACGCCGGATTCGTAACATCGATCATCATGTAGATAACATCAAATACTTGCATCGCTTGAATAATCGAAGTCACCATTACAAAGAACAAGGTCGGTGTTACTAGTGGTAAAGTAACAATGAAGAAGCGTTTAATGGGACCCGCTCCATCGATATTAGAAGCCTCATAATAATCTTTAGGAATCTCCTGCAGACCTGCTAATAAAAGTACCATACTGTACCCGACAGCACTCCATATCCCAATAATTGCGATTGAAATCAAGGCTACATTAGGGTTAGTCGTCCATTGCACTGGACCCATTCCGAATACAGATAAAATGTGGTTGATCAATCCAAATTGGGTATTGTAAAGCCATTTCCATACCATCGTTACCGCAGCAGGAGCCGCAATCATCGGAATAAAATATATTGTGCGGTACAGAGATTTCCCTTTGATTTTTCCATTTAGCAGAACCGCCAGCAGCATGGCGATAATTATTGTTATAGGAACAACGATAAGGGTGTAGCCTAGAGTATTACCTACGGCGTGCCATACTTGCGAGTCCCCAAACATTTTCTTATAATTATCGATGCCTACGTAGATATTGCCTTTGCCAAAATCCCCACTCTTGAAGAAACTCAAATACATCGTCTGGAAGATTGGAATAATATTTAATACCAGTAAACCTATAATCGTTGGCGCAATTAAGAACCAACCCCAGGACCATTCATTCATTGTGCTTCTCGATATCTTCCTCTGAATCACTCTGCTCACGTTTATCGTCTCCTATCAAATTACGGCAACCCTAAGGTTGCCGCAACTTTATATGGTTCACGTCTATTCTCTAAGAAACTGTACCTTATTTCTCTTCAGCAAGACTTTCATTCATAATCTTAGCTGCAGCTTTAGCAGCATCCGCAACCGGAACTGCTCCTGAAAATGCAGGTTTTAAGGCTTCATAAGCTTTATCTTCCCAAACTGCAGTTGTATTAGAGTAAGGTCTGATCACAGCGTAATCCACCATATCTATAAACGCTTGAATGTTGAACGTTTTATTAGAAGTGAGCCAAAGATCTGCTGCACCTTCATAAGCTGAGATTGCTACACCAAGTTCAGCTTGTTTTTCTTGACCTTCTTTAGAACCCAGGTACTCGACGAATTTCCAAGCTTCTTCTGGATGTTCCGTTTTAGCCGCGATTGCATTACCAAGGCCATTAAAGATTGATGCTTGTTTCACTTGTTTAGGCAGAACAGCTACATCAAAGTTTTTAGCCATAAATTCATTTGACGTAAAGCCACTAAGGTTCCATGATCCAAAAAAGCCCATCGCCGCTAATCCGTTTTGCAATGCTTCTGCGCGTTCACTGTCCCCATACACCTCTGGCGAAAGACCATCACGAATAAATTTTACATAATATTCTAAAGCTTCAATCGTTTTGGGATCATCGTATCCTGATTTTTTGTCATCTGTAATGATGGTTCCACCGTTTTGATAAACAAAGTTGTAATAACCTTCCTGATTATGAAGGGGTGTCAAAATACCATAAACACCATCTTTAGTTAAAGCTTTAGCTGCCTTGTACAAGTCATCCCAAGTCCAAGTGTCGTTTGGATACTTCAGACCTGCTTGATCAAACAATGTTTTGTTGTACCAAAGTCCGATCGTATCGTAGTCCTTTGGAATGGCGAACTGTTTGCCTTCAAAGTTGTAGATCTTGGATAAGCCTTCCGGAAATTTACCCATATCTACTGCTTTGCTAGCACTAATTCTGTCGTTCAAATCCATCAGCATGCCGTTGGAAGCATATCTGTAAATTTCATTGGAGTGCATCCAGAATACATCTGGCAAGGCACCGCCTGTTGCACCTGCTTCAAGCATAGTCCAATACTCTGCCCAGCCTGTGACTTCAATACTGATTTTGATATTCGGATTCGCAGCCTCGAACTCATCAGCCATCGTCCGTAGTCCTTTTTCCTGATTGGAATCCCAAATGGCGTATTTCAATGTAACTTTTTCCCCGCTAGTTACTGAAGCATCCGTTGCCGCCGCAGCGTCCCCATTCTTAGCGTTATCAGTAGCTGCATTGTTATTCTTGTTTCCTCCACAAGCTGATAACACCGTCATCATCAGTAAGACCACTAACATGAATGGAAATATTTTTTTCTTCATTAACATAACCCCCTTATAAGTTATCTTCTTTACATTTCCAATCATAATTGAAACGCTCATCTCACTAAATCAATGTTCTTTACTACCCTTTTCACTTTCTTTACAACCTTTAGGACAAACCAAAAAAGTGCATAGCCCGCTATGCACTTTTTTTACTTTGTAGATTCATTTCTTTACTTGAGCTTGTTCACAAACCTCAACCCCGATATTCATCAGGCGTAATGCCTGTCACTTTTTTAAATAGTTTGCTGAAATATGCTGTGTTACGGTATCCAACCTTATCCGCGATCTCATATACTTTATATCTTGTAGTCCGCAAATAATACTGAGCCGTCTCAATTCGCACCCGCGTCAAAGCATTCACAAAATTCACACCCGTCTCCTGCTTAAATACTCTGCTAAGATAGGATGGGTTCACATTAATTTGACTAGCTACGATTTGCAGCGAAAGATCCTCGGCAAATTGCGCCTTGATGATTGCACTCGCCAGTTCAGCATAGGACTGCGGCCACTCGTTCAACGACTTATTATGCTGGAGACACTGCTGAAGAAACTGCAATACGAGTTGATGCAATCCCTCTAAGTTCTCTTCCTTCAACAATTGCTCATAAGGTGTATATCCCCCCTCAGGAAACTCTGGCGTACTTGGAAAACAAGACGTAATTAGCGAAAGAATACGCATATACATTTTACGAATATCCTCTTCGGACACTCCATCACTATACAGACGCTTTTTCAATTGCTCCATGTAAGCGGTAGTGCCTTCTCCACCGTTGTCTACCATTAGGCGGAAATTCGTTTCTTCCTCCCGGCTAAGGCTATAGCTGTTCCGTCCGCGTTCATTTGTGCCATTACTGGCTTCAAAATAGATGATTTTACTCTCGCCTTCAAAGAAATGATTTCGCAATGCTGCATCTGCTTCCCCATAAGCAAGCTTTAGTCCACTGAAGCCAGGCGCTAACGAACTCACCCCTATAGAAAAGGAGATATTGAGAAAATCCGTCATCGCCAACAGAATCTTCTCAAATAATTTATTCAAGTCCTCTCGGGGAAGCGATTCATTGGCTGCCACTATGTTCATTATTAGCAAATATTCCGCAGAATTCTCAATGATAATCTCCTTCTGCCATTTACGCGGAATGATCTCCTCTAGAATATTTACCACGGCATAACGCAGCAGCTTCTCATCCTGTTCCACATATTTCTTCCGGATATCATCAAAACGGTCCACCTTTAATTTCACCAAAACCATCGGTCCCTGTATCAACGTAATCCTCAGCGACTCGCGAAGATGGATAACCTCCTCTTCCTTACGAAAACCACTGAATAACTCCTTGAATAACGTTTCTTTTATATAACTAATGCCTTCCTTGTACTGCTCTGGAAAGATGTTCTTATCATTGCGGGAAGAAGACTTGTGCAGTCTTTTCCTAACAACATCAAGGACCTCCAGAAGCTGATGCTGCTTAATATCGCTCTTAATTAAATAGTCTACAGCTCCAAGCCGAAGGGCTTCTTTAGCAAACTGAAATTCATCGAGACAGCTCAGGATAACATACTGGCAAGACTCTAAGAATTCCGATGCTTCACGAATCAGTGCTAGGCCATCCATTACCGGCATTTTGATGTCGGTAATGATGAGATCTGGTGGCTGTATGCGGGCGATCTCCAACGCTTCCTTGCCGTTCGCAGCCTCCCCAATAATCTGAAATCCTTGCTCCTCCCAATCAATCATCGATTTCAAGCCGATGCGCATCAAGAGTTCATCATCGGCAATGATTACATTCATCATGGCAATCGCCTCATTTTCTTTGTGGAATTGTAATAATAAAGGTTGTTCCTACCTCTACCTCACTACTAATGGTAATCCCATATCTGGGACCGAATACTCGCTGGATACGACTATGAACATTGGAGATCCCAATACCGCCAGTAGCCTGTTCAACTCCCCGCAACTGCAGGCGAAGTGCATTGACTTTCTCCTCATCCATTCCCTTCCCATTATCCTTAATGATCACCGCTATATCTTGCTCCCCGGTTGCTCCAATAGAAATTGTAATATTCCCTTCTTCCTCAAGGTCGGCAATGCCATGAAAGATGGCGTTTTCTACGATGGGCTGAATACTCAGCTTCAGAATAGGATAGTCCAGCAAGGTCTCATCCAGCTCATAAGACATTGAGATTTTATTGAAATAACGTACCTTTTGAATCGTGATATAGTGGCGAATATGGGCCAACTCTTCACGAATGGGAACAATCCTGCTGTCATTTTTAGTGGAGTAACGAAGGATAGAGATCAGCGCCTCCGTCATTTCAACAATTTTATCTGAACGCTGCATTGAGGCTATCCACTTTAAAGAATTCAATGTATTGTACAAAAAGTGTGGGTTGATCTGAGCTTGCAATGCCCGTATCTCGGCCTCAGCCTTCTCCTCTTGTTCTTGGTAGATCCGCTCGACAAGTTGCTTTAACTCCGCAGACATTAGCTCAAATCGTGCAGCCAACAATCCTACCTCGTCATTCGATTTCACGACAGGCAGGTTATCAAACTTTCCTTTTTCAACGAGCACTATGTTTTTCATCAGTTGTTTGATCGGCCGAGTGATTAGATTGGATAAATAGAACGAAATAAAGAAGGCAAACAGAATCAGTATAAGCACGATTAAATATAAATTCCGTTTGAGCACATCACCCTCTGCCGACAAGTTCTTCACTGGCATATACAGATAGGTCTTCCAATCATGCTCTTCAAAAGCGGTCTGTACCAAAATATAGTCTTCTGCTCGAGTAGAAACCTTCTGTTCCCCCGAGTCTATCTGCTGCTCCTGCAAATTTAGCGGATACACTTCTCTAAATGGTTTGCCAATCAGATTATAATTGCTGTTGAAAATCACCGTATCCTGTTCATCTACTATCGTAAAGGCAGTGCGACTGCTTGATTGTAGCCTGTCATTTAGCTTGTTAATAAAATCAATATCAATACTGATGACCATTACGCCCAGCAGCTGTCCGTCCTCCATATCAAATATTTTTCGGATATTGGAAATCACCCAGTTGTCTTCTTTTTTGGTCTGCAAATCCAAATGAGTAGGGATATCTCTCGTGATATCGTCTGAAGCCAAGAAATCCTTCAACCATAACTCCTCGCTAGGATTATATGTATAATCTACTGGTTTATTAGAGCTGATGTATAAGTCCTTTCCACCATTAAAGTTATAGATGTATATCGAATAGGCTTGATCCTTCATCGTGATATAGTTCATCAGGAGCTGAATGGCCTGATTCTCATTACTCTTAGAGCTATTATAAAGATAATTCTGGATTGGATAATTTTCCTGCGAGATAGCAGATACATAGCTGTTGATCCCATAGCTGGAGACCAGTGATATTTTCTCCGTATCGTTTAAGAACTCTTCAATACGAGTATTGGACTGCCGTGAAATATCCATAAGTAAGTCTGTATACTTCTTCTCCAATAGCTGCTGTGAGGAAATATAGGAATTGATGAACATCGTAAAGATCGGAATTAAGACAATAGAGAGAAAAAAGACAACCAATTTTGTCTTAATGCTAATAAATCGGTTTCGCTTCGCCATCTATTCACCACCATATCCTGTATGCCATTAATTAATCGCTTTCAATATTATAACTCCTTTAATTCGGGTTTGTCCTTAGTATACTTTCACACAAAAAAAGGACCCCGCCAACGTCCGGCAGGGTCAAGGTCTATATTATAAGGGGGTTATATGATTACTATAACCCTCTTAGCTTAAAAGAATATGAATAGTACCTAAAGATTAGCTTAATCTGAAATCATCCCTTATTGACTTAAAGCTGAAGGGTTATTTCTGGCCTTAGTAATCTGAATCCCAATATAAATCATTAGGAACAGCACCATGAACCCAGCAGAATAACGATACATCATCCCATAATCGGATGCCGCCGAGATTGCCCCAAGAATAATGGCCCCACTGGCTACCCCTAAATCTGTTGAGTTATAAAACATACTGTTTGCCATACCATACTGTGCAGGTGTAGACGTCCGAAGCATCCAAGCCTGTATAGTTGGCTGAATGGCTCCAAAGCCGAGTCCATACAGCAGTGCGGATACAATGAGCATTGGCATGGATGTCGTATACGAGAGCACCGTTAAGCTCGCGACAACACAAACCGCTGCAGGAATCAGAACAGCAGCGGGTCCTTTTTTATCAAATAGTCTGCCGGAAATAGGTCTTATAATGATGATTGTAATCGCGTTAAATAAAAAGAACAAACCCACTTGCTCTAAATGTACCGCTTCACCGAATAAAGCGATGAAGCTAAGCAATCCCCCATAAGTGATCGCGAGCAAGACATTCAATATTGCGGGCAATACTAACTTTGTATTAAAAGGAACCTTAATTGGTTTGGATGGTGCAATGGATCGCTCAATAGGCTGTTTTTTCGGTACAGCAGGAAGCGAACGTGAGAAGAACAGAACTGGAAAGGCAAGAAGCAAGGTAAATGTTCCGATCATCGCCAGTGTTCCAAACCCCGATTGCTTCATTACGTTCAAACCAATCATAGGACCAATGGACATTGCAAGACTGGTTGATAAGCCGAAATAGCCGATCCCTTCGCCCATTCTTTTGCTAGGAATAATCTGTGAAACAATCGTGGGAATAATCGTGCTGGCAATCCCGAACCCAATCCCATAGCCTACCCGCATCAGTAATAGTGAACCGATGGAGTCTGCTACCACATAAAGACCGGTTATGGCGGCCGCGATGGCTAAACCAATATATAGTAGTACATTGCGGCTAACCCTCCGCATCAGAAAAGCAGTCATAAAACGTGAAGCAATCGCAGTTAGCGCAAATACACTTGTAACCAAGCTGACCATAATATCTCCGGCTTGAAATTCACTTTTAACATAAGACGGAAATGAAGATAGCAGCATCTGTAAATTCATAAATAAAAATAAAGCACTAATCGTTAATGCAATAAAAGACTTGGTCCAAAGCTTCGTACGTAGTTCTTGTTGTTCTGGCATAACTTACGTTCCTACTCTCCATCATTTATTTGATCGATATGATTGTTTATTCTTAGCAGCAATCCCATGAGCAGCTCATATTCATCACTAGAAATACAGTTCATAATCTCATCTGTGACTTGATCCTCAATAGGAAAGGTTTCCTTAATCAAAGCTCTTCCTTTTTCGGTAATATAAACCTTAAAAGAACGCCGATCATTCTCTCCCGTTCTTTTATAAATCAATCCTTTTCCCTCCAAGTGATCCAGAATTCGCGTCGTAGTTGGTTTATCCTTACCTGAACGCTTCGCGATGTCCTTCTGAATCAGCCCTTCCGTTCTATCGACTTGAAAAAGAACTGACCATTGCTCAGGTGTAATATCATATTCTTTTAGCCCATTTTGGAATAACGCGCTTAACTTACGATAGGTCGTTCCCATCATAAACCCTAACGTTAGTTCGGATTGGTTATGCTGTGTTGTCATGATCAGCCCTCTTCTCATTTCAGCTCATTTTAAATAGTTGCTTAAACAATTATATTCTAGACAACTAATTTTGTAAAGATGAGACAAAAATATGTGCTAACTATTATTAAGTTGCTTGACAAAGTAAACTGGATGAAGTATTGTTATCTCATGTTAAAGATACTTAACTTAAAGACAACTAGAGCTTAACACGCTTAATATTATTTATTTGAAGGTTGTGTAATTCATGGGGTTTCTAGACAAACTATTTGGTAGAACAAAAATCGAGGAGGAACAAACAATGTCAAAATTAAACATCGGAATCATTCTGGGAAGTACTCGTCAAGGTCGTTTAAGCCCACAAGTAGGGGAATGGGTTAAAAAGGTAGCAGATGCACGTGGAGATGCTAATTATGAGATCGTAGATATTGCGGACTTCAAACTTCCACTAATGGGAGAAGTTGATGCCACTGAACAAGCAACTGCTTGGAATACAAAGCTTGCTACATTAGACGGTTTCGTATTTATCGTTCAAGAGTACAACCACAGTATTTCCGCATCACTGAAAAATGCACTCGATTACGCACGTGAAGCTTGGAACAACAAAGCAGCGGGTATCGTAAGTTATGGTTCCGTAGGCGGCGCTCGTGCAGCTGAGCATTTACGTGGAATTTTGGGAGAACTGTCAGTAGCAGACGTTCGTGTACATCCGGCCCTGTCACTGTTCACTGATTTCGAGAACGGTTCTGTGTTCAAACCAGCGGATCTTCACCTGACCAATGTAAACGGCATGCTTGATCAAGTATTGGCTTGGAGCGGTGCGCTCAAAACATTGCGTTAAGATTAACCTGCTTTAATCTTATGAAATACACCTCTTGGAATAGACATTGGATAAACCTATGGGTTATCCGGTCGATTCTAAGGGTGTATTTTTTGTGTGTAATGAAATGACCACCCTAGAACAAGGAGCAATGATCATATGGTTTGTGCTTGCATTATTAACAGCTCTCGCTTGGGGAGGGCGAGTGTTTGGGGTGAAGTGCCCGGGCCATCGCATCTATATAGCGCTGAACGGCGCGCTGACTCACTTCCGCTTCTGGAACGAATATTTCGAAAAGATGAAAACATCCGGGATACAGGTGAAATTCGATATCTACACCTGCTTGCGCAAGTCGTGTTACATATTCGATCGTCTCATCTCGGAATAGATCAAGCTGACCTACACATGTATAGGTTGGTGGCAGTCCTGCTAAGTTTTCCGCTCTCGTTGGTACCGCATAGGAAGATATCCTACTGGCATCGTTCTCCTCGCCCAGGTACATGTTCCAAGCCGTTAAGTTGTCCGTCCGGTTCCAGATTGCACCTTCTTCCGTAATCTCATGGCTTGATGGCGCAATGTTACGGTTGTCGAGCATCGGATACAACGGCATCTGAAAGATAATGGAGGGTCCACCTTTATCTCGTGCCATCAGCGCAAGTGCTGCTGTCAGCCCGCCGCCACCGCTTGCACCTGCAATTGCAACCCGATTCTCATCAATGCCAAGCGATTCCGCCTCCTCCGTCATCCATACCAAGCCAGCATAACAATCTTCGATTGCAGCTGGATAGGGGTGCTCGGGTGCCAGCCTATAATCAACCGATACGACAACACATCTCGCCGTCTGAACAAAGCGTTCACACAACTTGTCGTCCATATCAGGATGTCCTAACACGTATCCGCCCCCGTGAATCCACAGCATAGCTGGAAGCTTGTCAGCATTTCGCCCAGCAGGTTCATAAATTTTTACCAGCATCTCCCCTGCAACACCCGGAATTTTTCGGCTGGTTGTGTTTACATGCTCTGATCTCTTCACTGGCGGAGCCGACACTAAACTTCTGCTCCACTCTAAATTCTCTTCCAATTGAAACCCTGGAAATTGTGAATATGCCTCTCTTAATTCTGGTAGTATACGTTTATCGATACTCATGAAAATCCTCCAATACAATAATGATTGCTTGTATAATCCCTATTCCTTCTCAGCTTCCCACTTGGCAATTTCCTCTCGTACTCGTGGAGCAACCTCCGTTCCGAGCAGTTCTATAGCCCGCAACACCTGCTCATGCGGCATCGTGCTTAGTGGAACATACATCATAAAGCGTGTAATACCTACATGCTTCCGTAGATGAATGATCTTCTGAGCAACTGTTTCTGGATCTCCAACGTACAATGCGCCATCAAAGCTTCGGGCCGCATCATAGCTGGAACGGTCGTAATACGACCATCCTCGTTCTTTCCCGAGCTTGTTCATGCCGTATTGGGTAGAAGGAAAAAAGATATCTGCTGCCCGTTCCGTATCTTCTGCGACGAATCCAATCGAATGAGATCCCACCTGAAGCTGCGATACATCATGTCCAGCGCGGGCCGCCGCCTTCTTGTACAGCTCTACAAGCGGAGCAAAATTCATTGGATTCCCGCCAATGATCGCCAACATCAATGGCAGACCCAAAAGTCCTGCACGAACGGCAGAGCTTTGCGTACCTCCGCTGCCAATCCATATTGGTAAAGAGCTTTGGACGGGCCGCGGGTATACGCCCAAATTATGAATTGCTGGCCGATGGCCTCCCTTCCAAGTTACTTTCTCGGAACCCCTTATTTTCATAAGCAGTTCGATATTTTCATTGAATAGCTCCTCATAGTCATGTAAGCCATAACCAAACAACGGAAAGGATTCAACGAATGAACCCCTGCCCGCTATAATCTCGGCACGTCCATTGGAGATGCCGTCAAGCATAGCAAAATCCTGAAACACACGTACAGGATCAGCAGATGAAAGGACCGTCACAGCACTAGCCAGGCGAATCCGTTTAGTCAAGGACGCAGCAGCGGACAACACGATTGCTGGCGAAGAAGCTGCATAATCTTCACGATGATGCTCACCTATGCCAAAAACATCAAGTCCCACCCGATCCGCAAGTACGATTTCTTCGACTACTTCTCGTAATCGCTGTGCGTGACTCATTACAATTCCAGTCTTAATATCCGGCTTTGTTTCTACGAACGAAGTAACACCTATTTCCATGGTTTATCACACCTCTTATAATTTTTCTCCTGCACTACAACCAACAGAGATTTGGGGCAAACCTATTTTTTTAAGAAGAATGCTCTAGACAACGGATTAAAGCGGTCCAATCCATCTCACCATAACCACGGGCTATTCCTTCAGATAAATGATGATGGATAAGTTGGCCCAAAGGTAGAGGAGCTTGGACGGACTGCGCTGCCTCTATAGCCAGTGCAACATCCTTCAGCCCTAGCTTCATTTTAAAACCAGCTGGTTCAAACCGCTGTTCTGTCATTATCGCCCCATAGTTCTGATATAAGGGAGATTGAAAAAGAGCATTCACCACATCCATAAAACGGGCTGGCTCTATGCCATACTTTTCTACCATCAGCTGCGTTTCTGATAAAGCTTCCAGCATAGAAGCAATTAAAAAGTTTACACCTATTTTCACAACATTTCCTTCTTCGCTATAATCCCCAATCTCGAATATTTCCTGACCCAAATGTTCTAAAACAGGAATTAACTGTTGTCTGGCTTGCTCCGGACCTGCCAAAATGATGCGCAATTTAGCTGCTTTAGCGGCATCCGGACGCCCCAGCACTGTGGCAGACACAAAGTATTGCTTTCTCTCCGCATGCGCCGCGGATAATTTCCGAGCCAGATCTACACTGATCGTACTGGCAGATATGTGAATTCCTTTTTCTGATAATCCATTCAAAATTCCATTCGGACCCTCAACAATCTCCTCCAAAGCGGCATCGTCAGAAAGCATGGTTATGACCATATCGCTCTTTTGTGCTGCCTCCAATGGTGTCTCGGCATAATGCGCTCCCTGATCTATTAGGGGTTGCGCTTTTTCACGAGTACGATTAAAAACGATTAATTCATTACCAGCTTTCAACAAATTTTGGGCCATTGGAAAGCCCATTTTCCCAAGCCCGATAAATGATATTTTCATAAGTCTCTTCTCCACATTAAGGATGATTTACAATAACGGAACGATCGTTCCAGAATAACCAAAAAAAATTTATATTTCTGCAATTACAAAGTTTATCATCTCTTTGGCACGTTGCTGATCTTGATCTGCTTTTGCCATAATATTTATGCTTTGATGTAGATTCAGCAATAAATAAGACCACGCTTTGACATCAGTGGTTTTATCAATTTCACCTGATTGTCGGCCTTTTTCCAAAAGCTCGCAAAAAGCCTGTTCTAAATTCAAAAAACTAGTCTTTATCAATTCATTTATTTTTTCATCCCGCGACTCTAGTGTTGTAGCTGCATTCGTTACAAAACACCCGCCGGGTAGGCTCGTATCGTACGCTGAAGTAATATGTTGCTCAAAAAATTGTTGAATCCCTGCTCTAACACTTGACGCCCGTTCAAGAATGACCTGTTTATTGAAGCTAACCTTTTTGTAATGTTCCAGTGCGGCAATGTACAACGTTTGCTTGTCAGAAAAAGTATCGTAAAGACTAGATCGGCTAATGCCCATAACCTGCAGCAAGTCCGGTATGCTTGTTGCCTCATAACCCTTTTTCCAAAACAACAGCATCGCTTGATGTAGTGCTTGATCCTCGTTAAACTCTCTTGTCCTTGCCATGAGTAACACCTCCTGTAATGGCAATATAACATATCTGGAACGATCAGTCCAGATAAACTTCGAGAGAAAACCTTACGGTTTACTTGGCATAGCTGATGACTATAAATAGCCCACAAAAAGACCTGCTCGGTAGGCTTCATCGCTTACGAACAGGTCTTAGTTTATTATTCCGGTCTTTCAATTTCAAAAATCTCACCAATCGTAGCGTAATTTGATCCCGCCAAACGACTCACTGCATTTAAGGCTCTAGGGTCAATCCGGCCCTCCTGATAGATCGATTCATCGATATGAAACTGAACGATTTCGCCGATAAATAAATCACTCCCAGGTTCTTCTGCCCCTAGAGGTATCGCTTGTATAAGCTTACATTCCATTCGAACCTTTGCTTCTAATACACCAGGTACAGTTACATTTTTACTTTGGACCGGTGTAAGATTTGCTAGTTCGATTTCACTTTCTCCTCTTGGCAATGAGGCAGCGGTTTGATTGATCTTCCCAACATTCTCACCATCCACAATATGCACAACAAACTCATGATTGTTATAAATATTACGGGCTGTATCTTTTAATCGCCCTGCTGGTCTTTGTATAGACAGTGAAACCATTGGAGGATTAGAAGAGACGATATTAAAATAGCTAAACGGCGCACCATTCAAAATGCCATCTTCTGATTGTGTGGTGACAAAGGCAATGGGCCTAGGAATTACAGTACCAATTAATAATTTATAATTATCGCGCTCACTATTGTGCTTCGGATCCATCGAGATCAATCTCCCCAGCTCCTTCTTCACTCTTTTACGAAATCGATCGTGCTTCTAACGGTATCAATAGGGCGAACTAACTTCTCAATTTGCTCACGTTTAGGTTCCAGGAATGGTGGTAATGAAAGCTTTTCTCCAACCGTTTCGTATTCCTCGTCTCCCATAAATCCAGGACCATCTGTTGCAAGCTCAAACAGGATTTGTGGAGCAACACGTGTATACAGCGACTCGAAGAAATGACGATCCACATAACCTGAAGTACGGAATCCAAAGTCTTCAAAATGCTTAGTCCACTCATCTAGCATGGTACGATCCTCTACACGGAAGGCAGCATGGTGAACGGTACCAAAGCCTTGACGCGCATTCGGTAAGTCCTCGTTATGCTCTACAATAATTTGCGCACCATTTCCGCCTTCGCCGACTTCAAACAAGTGATAAGCTTCTTCCTGGCCGATTTCTTTGAACAACATGACTTTTTCCAACATTTCTTTAAAATAGCTAAAATCAGCTATACGTACAAAAATCGGTCCCAAACCCGTTATCGCAAACTCTAAAGGAATCGGTCCTTTTTGCCATGGTGTGCCTGATGCAACCCCTTCATTAAATTCATCCGAAATCAGTTGATATTGTTGGTCATCAAAATCTACGAAGGATAATGTCTTTTTGCCGAATTGCTCTTTAATTCCGGAATGCTTCACATCCAGGCGATCAAAACGCTTTACCCAGTAGTCTAATGCAGCATCTGTTGGTACTCGAAAAGATGTTTTAGCGATCTCATTGGTCCCGTGTACCCCTTTAGGAATGTTAGGGAAGTCAAAGAACGTCATATCTGTTCCGGCACTGCCCTTATCATCTGCAAAAAACAAGTGATACGTTTGAATATCGTCTTGATTGACGGTTTTCTTCACTAGACGCATTCCCAATACGTAAGTAAAAAACTCATAATTCTTCTCTGCGCTGCTTGTGATGGCTGTAACGTGGTGAATCCCTTTTAAATTTCTCATGATTGTACACTCCTAAAGTTTAGTTTGATTTTGTAATATAATTCCCTAAATCAAGAAAGATTAATTGAATTATCTTAATGTTAAGATATCTATCAAAAAAATTTGTTTTCCAACATTGTTCCTATGTTTCATAAAACAATACATCCAAACTATCTTTACATTAATTATCTTTAACTTAAGATAAATTTAACACACTCCTTTGTTATTGTCAACCAAACACTATAAAAGAGAAGAGCCTTGTTCAGGATGTAAATAGACATACTGAACAAGGCTCTGTTGTTTTGGTGTTACTCGATCACAAATTTACCAACCGTCTCATTCATCATTTCCGCAATATTCGCCTGGTGCTCAGAAGAAGCAGCCACATCTTCAAACGCTTGTAATGTATCTGAAATGTGATTCCGAATGCCACTTACATTGTCCGCAGACTGTTGAGATACTGCGGCAACATTCGTCATCGCTTGATCTACCTCTGCCATTGATATCTTCAGTCCGTGCATTGAAGATACCATTTCACCTGTGATCTCATGAAACATATCGGCATCATTTTTATATTGTATACTTACTTGCTCGAAACTCTCATAATCACTTATCACCGTCGAATCGATAAAATCCAGTAGCGCTTGTGATTGAAAGGACACATTCTCAAAAGCATCTTCCACTAGCAGTGTCATTTTCTGAATTTTCACTACCGATTCCTCCGACTGTACAGCAAGTTTGCGTACTTCATTAGCAACTACAGCAAATCCTCTTCCCTCATCCCCAGCTCTCGCTGCCTCAATGGAAGCATTCAAGGACAATAGATTCGTTTGAGCTGCAATCTCTGAAATGTACCCGGCCATTTCTCTTACTTCATTAACAACTTTCCCAGCCTCGATCGCATGCATAATGGAATTTTGTTTCTCAGCATACAAACTTGTCGCATATTGAATCGATGCTACAGCCTTTTCCTTCGCGGAAGCTGCCTGTACCAGAATTTCTTCGGAGGTATTTAGTGCTACTCCCGCCTTATTACTTAGCAGATCTGCATTGGAGATAATCTCTTGTACTGTTGCATTTACTTCTTCTGTTGTAGCACTTAAAGATTCACTTCCAGAAGCAACCTCTTGCGAGGAATTATAAATTTGATCCATTGTAGCATTTACTTCCTCAACTGTTGCAGATAATTCTTCACTAAGTGCACCTAACTCTTGTGCTGAAGAAGAAGCACTAGCTACGATGGTTTGTACTTGCTCTGCCGAATGATTAAGCGACTTCACGATTCGACCAAATTCATCTTCAGCATCAAACTTAGCTCTTTGAGTCAGATCTCCTCGACCAAACGCCTCTGAAAAGTTCAGGATAATGGTTACTGCTCGTGAGAAATATCTTCTCAAGGACAAATATGAACCGATTGAAATCAGGATAACGAGAAAAGCAACAATGATATTAACCGTAAGTCCTTTTTGAAATAGCTTCTTATTCTGAACATCTGCATTTTGGGCACTTCCTAAGTTCATTCCAACTAATTTTCCAAGGTCTTCATTTCGTTTCGTATTTAACGCTTCAAGATTTGAAGTGGTATCTTCACTAGGATCATATGTAGGTGTATTCAGCATCTTCTCAAGCATCGGAAGCTGAATTTGCCGATACTGTTTCGTTAATGATAAAACTTCAGCATAAATCTCCTTTTCGTTTGGGAGGGAACGTGTTTCTTCATACTTATTCAAGATTCCATTGTTTTCAGCTTGAAGCTCAACAACTTTCTGATAACTCTCTTGAAGTTCGCTTGGATCATGACTAGCGATCATCTTATTCGTTAAGGTTACTATTTCATGATTATTAGATTCGAATTTCCCAAGTGCATAAACTGACGTAAGATCGTTCTTATACATACTTCTAGAGTTCGCATACATATTGCTGAAATACACACTACCAACGATCGCAATGATCAGAGCACCTAACAGTAATATTGAATTAGTAACAGTAATTTTGCCTACGATAGTCCAATTTCTCATTTTCCTCATGCTTTGCACTCCTATGTACTTTTAATTAAGCTTTCATATTCTTCTACTGGCATTGGTTTCGCGAAATAATAACCTTGAGCGATTTCACAATCTATTTGTTTCAAAAAATCAATTTGCTCCTCTGTCTCAACTCCCTCTGCCACAACTTTCATATTTAAATCCCTAGCTAGCTTGACCATACTTGCAATTACTATCTTCCCTGTCTCATCATTTGACTTACTCATCAGAAAAGCCCTGTCTAACTTAATGACATCAGCAGGGAAATATTGCAATACATTTAAGGAACTATAACCTGTCCCAAAATCATCGATAGCTATGGAAAATCCTTTACGTTTCAACTCCAACAAAATATCTCTAACAAACTCTAAATTTTGGAATACAATAGACTCGGTCAGCTCTAACTCTATCAATCGAGCAGGTACCTGGTACCTGTTAATAATATTCGTCAAATGGAGCAGGAAATCATTATGGTATAGGGTTATAAGCGATATATTCACTGAAATCGGAAGTGGCTGGATTCCTTCCTGGATCCACTTACTCAACATGATACATACTGATTTAAACACCATTAAATCTAATTTCACGATAAAGCGATTCCTCTCAAATATGGGAATAAATACTACAGGAGATATAAGTCCTTTCTGAGGATCATTCCATCGAACCAATGCCTCAGCGCCATGAAAACTGTTCACTCGCAGATCCATTTTCGGTTGTAAATATACTATAAATTCACCATTTGTCATGGCAGCATCCATCTTTCTTACGATGTCTTGCTCTTCGTGTATCTGCAATAACAATTGTTCGTCAAAGAAAGTGCATGAGCTCTTGTATCCACCTTTAATGGACTTACAAGCGATTCCTGCTCGGTCAATACATGTGAGGATATCGCTCTGACGATCATCTATACAGTAAATTCCACAATTAATCACTAGCCTAAAACCTTCTTCATTTCCAAACGTATAGTCGCTCATTTGTTCAGTAAGTACTTGTATACGGATGATTAATTCCGCCTTATTGTCATACGAAGTGAAAAGAATAAACCGATCACCCCCTAAACGTCCAATGACATCCTCGTCTAATGTGTTTGCTGTTAAGCTATTAGCCACTTGAATCAAAATGCTATTTCCTTCATGAAAACCGACAATTTCATTGATGTATTTAAATTGTTCAATATCAAATTGCAACACAGCAAACTTTGTATTCGGTTTCTCTTTAAGTAAATACTGAGCATCTTCAATAAATTTATTCGTTCTAGAAAGATGCGTTAACTCATCCTCAAAGGCAATCCTCTCCATCTGTTTCCTAATTTTGCTCTTATTTAATAGAATGTTTACAAATATGATCAATAATAAGACAAACATGATTAAACATAATAGAAAAGTCGCCTGGCTCATTTGAGACGCTTTGGCCATGATCACATCTTTCGGTATCACGGAGAGAATATACCAATCCTCAACCCCCTGGATGCCAGAATAGCCAACCATTTTGCTTTCTCCGTAAATCCAAAATATTCCTACTCCAGATTTTTTTGCGGTTATGTTCTCTTTAAAGATTTGCAGTTGTTTCTTATTTCTAGAATCAATACTTATACTTTCGAATATGTTATCAATTGACTTATCCTCTTCGAGATTCTTCGATTTGATAATGACTTGTCCCTTTTGATCAATGATTTGAGAATAACCATGACCTTTAAAGAAGGAAACTGCAAGAGCATCATAAAGATCCTGTGTATATCTGCTGGCAGATAAAGCACCCTTCACTTCACCTTTAAACTTAAGTGGACTATTGATCGTGATAATTTCTTTATTGGAGATCTTATCTAAGAATGGATCAGAAATACTGCTAATACCCTGCAGAGCTTTTTGGAACCCTACTTCATCTGATACATCAAACATTGTCCCATCCGATGCGTAAGCTTTACCATCTGGGCTGTTGATGCTAATTCGAATAAAATTATATTTTTTATCAAAGTGATGCAGATATTTTTTGGTCTTATCCCAATCCATATAATTGATTTCCGAAATAGAATCAGCAATTCCATCTAATGAATCTAATCCACCCTGTATCATATTTCCAATCGATTTACTCGCATGTATCGTAGCTTCTGATGTAGCAGCAACCGCTTCTTGCTCATAAGAGTTAGCAGTCCATTTTATGAAATAGTAAGAACACCCCCAAAATATCAACGTTGCCATTATGACGAGGCCTATCATTCTCCATACTCTCAGTGGTTGTTTCTGATCCATCTACTATCATCCTTTTTCCGATTTATTACGCTTTTTATTAGAAAACGAGCAAAAAAAGCCGCTATCAGAATGATAACGGCTGCATATGCATCAAAAAATAAGAGCATGAAACTCCCACTGCATGCAACCGGCTGTCATATCTATAAATAGATTTAGACCCTATGGCTTTGTGTCCCTATTTTTCAATAGGTTTACCAATATTTTTTTCACTATTACTAGTCCTAAATACTCTATTAAAAATAGGTTACCTCCAAAAGACCTATTTCCGCTGTGATTTAATATTTTTGAATGGGAATTTTTTCACAAACGTCAATATTAACTTTAATATAATATTTATTAATGTAAAGCAACAATTCTGCGAACAATTATGAAATTTAGATACTAAAGCCCAATGTAACATTTATATATGTCACATTGGGACTTACTTCTCAACACGAACTATGTTTGTCTTACAAACGCATAACGAAGAACAGCTTCTTCTAAGATATCAATCCCCATAATGATATCGTCCATATCTGTATATTCATTGGGATGATGACTAAGTCCATCTACAGAAGGAACAAAGATAAGCCCTACTGGGCAAAGTTTGTTCATGTTCATAGCATCATGTCCTGCCCCGCTGATCATCCGTTGACTCAATATCCCCTTCTCTTCACAAATAGATTCTAGAACATGACTGATCTCATCTGATAATAGGACAGGTTCCTCCGAAATGATCTCCGTACTCGTAATTTCAAGTTGTCTGCTTGCTTGTACTGAGGATATCGTTTGATATAAATGGTTTAACACACGTTGTCTGGACGCCACTGAAGTAGATCTGATATCAATTTTAATTTCAACTTCTCCCGGAACCACGTTCATAGCACCATTTAAGATGTCTATCACCCCAAGGGTCGCAACCGTTCCATATTCTTGTTCGAGTTTAGCTGCTTTTTCAAGCTCAAGTGCTATTTCTGAGGCACCTAGAAAAGCATCTTTTCTCATATTCATAGGTGTCGTTCCAGAGTGGGACGCTTTCCCTGATATTTGAATATGCAGTCTCACGGGTGCAGCAATTCCAGTCACAATTCCTATTTTTTTATTATTGTTTATTAAGACGGGACCTTGCTCAATATGTAATTCGAAAAACGCTTTTAGTTCTTCATCCCCTCTACTCGCCTGATCAATACTGTTATAATCTAATGCGCATAGCGAAAATGCCTTTTCCATGGTAATCCCATCTTTGTCCTTTAAATCTTTGTATTTCTCCTTCTGAAATAACCCTGCCATTACTTTGCTGCCTACTGTTGAAATACCAAACCGCGAGGATTCCTCACAAGCAAAGGAAATAACTTCGATCGGATGATCCGTTTCAATCCCTTTTTCGTTTAAACGTTTGATTACTTCCAAGGCAGCCGTTACACCTACCACACCATCGTACTTCCCTCCTTGATATACCGTATCCAAGTGAGAGCCCATTACAACGGGTGGAAGCCCTTCTATCTTCCCATTTCTTCTAGCAATCACATTTCCGCAATGATCCATCCGAATATCTAAATTCTCAGCCTTACACATCCGCATAAAAGCACTCGTACAGGTCTGCTCTTCATTTGTATAGGCAATTCTAGTGATGCCCTTCTCACCCGAATTGTATTGATTAATATTATCAAATAATGCCTGATATCTGCTCTTTCTATCCATGCCAGTATCTCCAATCCTGGGTATTCATGATTATGGTTTCATCAAAATTCGTGAATGATATACAATAGAGGTAGTGCTAATCTTTAAAAATTACTTACTTGATGAGGTGTATTGGATAGTGATGAAGAAGACCGTTATTTTTAAAGAAAATGATCAATTTACAATTAAAGCTGATTTTTATGAAACAAACCGTTCCCAAGCCCCTGCTATTGTATACATTCACGGAGGCGGCCTACTTTGGGGTGATCGAGAAGATCTATCCGAGGAAATGATACAACTCTACACCAATAATGGCTTTGCGCTGTTTTCGATTGATTATAGATTAGCTCCTAGATCAACCCTATCTGACATCCTTGAAGATGTCCAAGACGGCCTTCTTTGGTTAGTGAATGAAGGACCCAAGGAATTCTCCATTGATCCCTCAAGGATTGCTGTGGTGGGAAGCTCCGCAGGTGGTTTCCTTGCGCTATGCACAGGAATGTTTACCCATAAGCCGCGTGCGATTGTCTCCTTCTATGGATATGGCGATATTAGTGCACAATGGGCACTAGAACCTAGTAAATTCTATTGTGAAAAAGATATCGTCTCTATGGAGATTGCAAAAAGTACGGTGTCCGATCAAATCATTACGAACGCAACCGTTGACGAACGTTTTCTTCTCTATTTATATGCTAGACAATCCGGTCAGTGGATACAAGAAGTGACGGGTTTGAATCCTTCTCTACATAAGGAAGAACTCCTCAAATTCTGTCCTATTCATCATGTAACTAAGGAATTCCCCCCTACATTGTTATTGCACGGAACAAATGATGTAGATGTACCCTATGAACAATCAGCATTCATGAGAGCTGCGCTAGTGAAAGAAGGGGTACCCGCAAAGCTTATAACCATTCCTAACGGAGAGCATGTATTTGAAAAAGATTTCAATAATCCTGTAGTGCAAAAAGCTCTTCATCAGGTGATTGATTTCCTTCAGCTTCATCTTACTGAGTAGTTCTGTAAAAGAACAGGAAAATCCGGCACTAAAATAGTGCCGGAAAATATAGGATACCGCCTGAATTATTTCTTGTTTAATTCGTGGAAATGCGTCCATAAATGATCGCAATCTTCTCTTGCTTCCACTTTGATCATATTGACAATACTCTCATCATGACCCACAAAATATTCACGAAGGTGGATGTCAGAGAAGCCATGCTCTTTCGCATCGTCTCTTGTGCTGCAATAATGAACTTCTTTAACACCTGACCAAATGATAGCGCCCATACACATTGGACAGGGTTCACAGGTTGCGTATATTACGCAATCCGATAAGTCCATGGTGTCTAGCTTTTTGCAGGCTTCTCGGATGGCTACCATTTCCGCATGTGCAGAAGGATCCGTATCTCTCATCATCGTATTGCTAACCGCTGCAATTACTTCATCGCCTCGAACAATCGTTGCACCAAACGGGCCCCCAAATTTCTTATTCATACCCTCGATCGTTGCATCTACCGCCAATTTCATGTAATCCATTTCAAAATTCCTCCTCTAGTTTAATTGGGATGATTTTAGTGTTTTGCTAAAGATGGTGTATAGAACAAACGAAACAATTAAACCACTAAAGAAAGCAAAATCATTCATCCTAACTAGGAAGGGGATACCCTTAAGAAATGCACCTGACATAGGAAGGATGAAGCTGACTGCTAGAACAGCCATCGCAACAGGATTGTAACCATTCTTATATTCACCGTTGCTGCCTGTTGGGACATAGATATTATCAAGATTTAATACTCTTTTCCGATGAATAAAGAAGCTTGAAAGCATAATACCCGCAATTGGACCAAAGATGGACCCGATAAAGCTATAGAAGTAAAATAAGGTCGTCGTACTTTCTACAAGCTTCCATGGCAAAATCAAAGTTCCAACAATAGCTGTTAAGACACCTGCAGTCTTTACAGTGAATTTTTTCGGGAAAAGGGATGACATTTGCAAGCCCGCTGGTAATAAGTTTGCAAACACTACGAAGGCGATTGCTCCTACGTTTAGCGCAAGAATCAATACAACAACCGCGAAAGTGTTTTCAATTTTATCAATGGCATGAACGATATTAAAGATCGGTTCACCAAAGGCAATTTCAGTACCCGCGATTAAAGCCACACAAGTGATGGCAAAAAGAATATAAGACAAGATAAACCCTACAGGCAATCCAATCATAGCCGCTTTTGGTGATTTCGCACGATGCGTGAAGTCTGACATATTCACCACAGGACCCGCCCAGTTAGATACCAATGCACTCACGCAAGCGATAAAGACTAGCGGACTGGAACTTGGATTCGCTGGTACATACTCTAAAATCGGTCCGAACCCTCCAGCAATCTTGATCGCCCAAACAGCAGCACCAATAATAAACACATACACTACTGGAGATGACCAGTTACCGAACTTACCTAATGTTTTCATTCCGCCTAAGAACAACAGAACCGTTGCTGTCCAAAGAATTGCGTAAGAGATCATTGTCGGGAATGCTAACCCGAATAATGTAAAGCCACCGCCTAAATCCATATAATTCGGAATAAATCTGGCAAATATAACATTTAGCGATTCTGCACCTACAACAGTAGTGGTTCCAAAGAATACTAATCCGGCAACAAGGCCTCGTATTAATGCAGGTATAATCGCTCCCTTTACCCCAAACGAATCACGAAGCAACATCGCGAATGGCAGCCCGTATTTGGAAGCAGAATACCCATTTAAAGCATAAAATGCGGAGACAATGATGGCTGAAAGCATGACGGCAAAAAGCACTTGTGTTGTGTTCAACCCTAAGACGAAGAAACCTGCTACTGTCATATACGACATAATATTATGAACAGCGCCCATCCAGAGTGTTATATAGTTGGACATTCCCCAGTCTCTTTGGTCAGGCTTTTTAGGCAGTAATTCCTCACCGTAACCGTATGATTTGTACTTATCATAATTTTGTTCCAATTTTGCTTGATCCATGTCTACACTTCCCGCCTCTTAATATAGTTATTAGGTGTACTACGGAAGTCTGGAGGAACTAAAATCTTAAATTTACTTTACGATATGAGTGCCTGCCTTTTCATTAATCGCATCTTTCAAGCTTTCCGGATTCGTAATAATAACCCGCGTTCCGCTGTTCTCTAAGAAGCTTAAACTTGCCTCGATTTTAGGCAGCATACTTCCTGCTGGGAAGTGATTTTCCAGTACATATTGTTTAGTCTCATCAACCGTCATTTTGGAAAGCTCTTTTTGATTCGGCTTACCATAGTTGATGCATACTCTAGACACTCCCGTTGTAATAATTAATGTCTCCGCATGGATTTGTTCTGCTAAAAGACTCGTGGCAAAATCCTTATCGATAACTGCATCGATACCTTTGTACGTGTTATCATCAGACTTCACGACTGCGATACCTCCACCGCCTGCAGCGACAACGACAAATCCCCCATCGATTAATGACTTAATTGCGTCTTTCTCCACAATATCTATAGGTCTTGGGGACGGAACCACTCTACGGTATCCTCGGCCAGAGTCTTCTACAAAGCTCCATTCAGGATGCTCTTGTTTCATTTCTTCAGCTTGCTCTTGGGAAAAGAAAGATCCCACCGGCTTCGTCGGATTCTTAAAATTAGGATCTTCTGAGCTTACTTCAACTTGCGTGATAACCGTAGCCACATTCTTATGGATCCCTCTAACTGCAAATTCATTAATTAAAGCTTGTTGAATTAAATAACCGATTCCACCTTGTGTATCAGCTCCACAGTTCACTAGTGGAACAGGAGACATACCGGCAATCTCATGTGCAATCTCAGATCTTCTTAGTCCAAACCCTACTTGTGGCCCGTTACCATGAGTAACGACGACATTGTAGCCTTCTTGCACCATATCAACAATATTGACGACCACTTCTTTTACTGCTTCAGATTGGTCATGAATCGAATCCAAGCCATTTTCCTTGACCAATGAGTTTCCGCCAATAGCAACGATTATAGTCTCTTTCATCTGGTGCCTCCTATGTTGCAATTCTTATGCTCTAACCGAGTAACTCAATAGATTGCTTTTTGTGTGAATGGTATAACGGGTTCGTTGGGTCATTCTTTATTGCGTTTTCGATGGCTTCAATGGCTTCTTTATGCTTCCCAAGCGATCTTAGACTGTTCGCCTTATGGAAGGAGAAGTCATATCTATTCGGCTGAACAGCTAGCAGCTTATCCATCTCAATAACTGCTTCTTCGTGTCTCCCAAGCTCTCTTAAATAATTTGATTTGTGGTAACGATAGAACGTTTCATTAGGTGCCAGCTCACAGGCTTTATCATATTCCTGAAGAGCCTCCTCAGGTTTTTTCCATAGTCTTAAACAATTCGCTGTATAGAAATAGAATTCTAAATTAGCAGGATCCATAGATAAAACGCTTTCATAGCATTGAAGTGCCTCTTCGTATCTCTTTAATTCCTGCAAGAAATAACCTTTATAATAGATGAAATCCAGGTTGTCAGCATCCACTTCCAGCGCCCTGTCCATGACAGATATAGCTTCTTCATATTGATCGCTGTTAGCGAGAGCCTTTGCCTGCTTCACATATTCGTTATTTTCTTGGAAGCTATGTTCTAGAATCTTCACGACTTTATGCTGACCGTTCTCTTCGGCATGTTGTAGGGATGAGAGCCCATCTCGATCAGGCAAATGCACATCTGCCCCTGCATGAACAAGCGCTTCAATAATGTCAGAATATAGTCGTCCGCCATTCCCCAATATGACTGCTTCAAGCAGGGCTGACCAGCCTAAGTCATTGACATGATTCACTGGCACCCCAGCATCAATACACGCTTCTACGGTTTTTAAGTAGCCCTTTTCACTCGATGGTAACAGCGCTGTTCCTCCAAATCGATTCACGCTCTTCAAATCAGCACCACCAGCAATCATGAGACGCAGAATTTCATAGAATCCATTTGCTGCCGAGCAAATAAACGGTGAGAGTTGGGTAATATCTCTGGTGTTTACGTCACTTCCTGCTTCTATTAATCTTTTAGCAATCGCGATTTGATTGTTTTGTGTTGCCGCCATTAGCGCTGTTCGCCCAGCAGCATCTTTATAATCAACACTGGCACCTTCGCCTAATAGTTTCTCAACAGAAGCGAGTTCTCCCTGTTCACTCGCCTCAATAAGTTTTGTATTCAAGGATAGACTATCCAAAATTGTTCACTCCTTCACAACCTAACACGAGATGTCCGTCTAGTTCGAAATAAGAATGGTGGGCTAAACAAGTTAGCCCTTTTCTTATTTAATATTTTCACTTAATGCAAGTAATGCTTGTTCAAATGCTTCGATTGGAGGGTTAACGATACCTGCACCAATCATTCCAATCCCGGCATCTTTATGTGCAATAGCTGTATTAATAATCGGCATAATTCCAGTTTGAATAACTTTTTGAATATCAATACCTGTAGGAATCCCTATAAAGTCAAGCATTGGAATCGTCACGTTCGGATTTTCAGTGGTTGTGATTTCCGCCATTTTTGTGGTGTAGCTGATTGCATCATCAACGGTACCACCCACAAGCGACACAATCGCCGGTGCAGTTGCCATAGCAAATCCGCCAATGCCATAGGTCTCTGTGATCGCACTGTCACCTATATCAAGACCAGAATCTTCTGGTTTGTAACCGGCAAACATAGGACCAATTACTTGTTGTGCAGGACCTGTAAACCACACGTTTCCAGCTATTCCGCTCACACGAATACCAAATTCCACTCCGTTACGAGCCATTGTGGTAACAATGGTACTATTCTCAATGCCGTGCGCAGCATCAAGGGCACATTTACAAAGCGCCATCCATGTTGGACCCGAGAAATAGTCGCTGCTGCTAACGAATTCAAACACTTCTTTTTTCTGTTCAACGGTAAAATCGGTTTGGATAATATAAGGCGTTAGCGCTTGAATGAGCAGGGTTGTTCCAGCTACATTTCGGTTATGACACTCGTCCCCCATATGAAGGGCTTGGGATAGCATTAAACGCAGGTCAATGCCATTTGGATTTAGTTTCATCGCATCTCTTAAAATAGGACCCAAGACATCACGCATCCAAATCAGACGCTGGATAACACTCTCATCATTGGCACCCATACGAAGGATTTTGGACATTTGCTCACTTAAGTTTGTATAAGCAATATTGCCATAAGTTTTATTCTCAACAATATGCATAAACATGGAAGCGGATGTGACACCAGCCATGGAGCCTACACAGTTATGTTCATGACATGGCGAGAAGGTAATCTCTCCAGATGCAGCTAGTTCAGCGGCTTCTTCAATATTTGGGGCAAGGCCTTCAAATACAATGGCTCCTGTTACCGCACCTTTCATCGGACCATTCATACGTTCCCAAGTGATTGGCGGGCCAGCATGTAAAATCGTATTTTTCGTCATGCCCGGAACCACATTGATCGCTTGGTCAAAGCCAATTAGTACCGGCTGGGAATTAATAATTCGCTCGACAGCCTCTTTGTTAGCAGCTTCAATCTTATCTGTAACACTTGGATCTTCAAGCTTATCCAGCGCAGCAATTAATTCTGGGTTCCCTCTCCCTGGCGGCATCCACTCCAAGTGAGTTACATTCGCGTTTTGCTTTAACAAATCATCTCTAAAGTTCTCAATGCCTACATTAATGACATTTAGTTTATTCGTAAAAAGTTCATTGATTTTACTCATGACTATTCTCCTTTCACAACAAATTCTCTTGCTAGTAGACCTGCGTTCTGACTGCTGCTAGCATGTGTAGCACCAGAAGCTAACAATTTATTAATTTGACCTTCAATATTTTGACTATCTAGCTCGGTTCCAAGAATGTATCCAATAATCTCTAGATGTCTTCCTTCATCTTCCGCGGCTTGCTTCGCTTCGATAATTGCTGGAAGCATTGCGCCTACAGGATCTTCGTGTGCTCCGAAGCCTAGTACAAAGTCCATCACAATAACACCGACAGAAGGATCTTTCGCTTCTTGAATAAATCTTTCAATCCGAGTGGATGGATCTATCATTGGATGTGGTTTACCTTGTGTAAATTGGTCGTCTCCGAAGTCTATAAAGGTATGATCTTGGCTTACTCTAACATCTTTTAAGCGATATTCAGGATCTCTCTGAATGTTACTGTAGACATTGTCGAATTTCTCCATAGCAATGTGCATCGCTTCATCACAGAGCGTACCGCCACTAAATAGTCCACGGATATATTTTTGCTCAGGCTTTAATTTCGCACGTACTTCTTCAATAAGTGGAAGATTTAACGCACGTTTGTTAAGCTTCGATTCGTCTGCTCCAGCTAAAAGCACCGCTTTAAGTGCCGCTTCTTTTGACATTTTTGCAAAATGACCGCCAGCTTGGGTGACCTTTTCTTCATTCCCACCCACAAACCAAACCACAACTGGTTTCTTACATTGTTTAATTTGTGCTAGTACTTTCTCTTCTACACTTGGTGCTGGTGGTTTAGATACGAGAACAATAACCTTTGTTGCATCATCCTCTTCTAGCGCTTTAATTCCAGCCAGCATCATAATGCCGCCAACCTCTTCACTTAGATCTCTACCGCCCGTACCGATCAACTGTGTGATTCCACCGCCAAATTCATGAATACGAACCGTTACCTCTTGGCTACCTGTTCCTGATGCGCCGACGATCCCAATATTGCCTTTTCTCACGGCATTTGCAAAACACAAAGCGACATTACCAATAATTGCAGTACCACAGTCTGGCCCCATCATTAGCAAGCCTTTTTCTTGGGCTAAAGTTTTTAATTCAATTTCATCTTCAATACTTACATTGTCGCTAAACAACATGACGTGAAGATTATTTTCAAGCGCTTTTCTTGCTTCTCTAGGAGCGTAACTCCCATTTACCGCAATAATCGCTAAGTTAGCATCAGGAGTACCGTTTACAGCTGAGGTAATTGTTGAGTATTTAACTTCACTCTTTCCTTTAGAGGAATCTTTCTTTTTCGTTAATAATTCATTGATACTTTCGAAAGCACGCTCACATAGCTCTTCAGAGGCAGCCTTCACAATAATCACTAAGTCACTTGTTTTGGCACTTTCTACTTCAGGGGTCATCAAGCCCACATTTCTAATGACCTCTTTATTCATTTCAGTACCCATTGCAATAATGGCTTGTTCTACGATTTCGATCTGATTCGCTTTTGTTGAGAGTGACATCAAAGATACGGAATCGATATAAGTGTTTGGTTTTACTAAAACTTGTACAGTCATATTTGTACCTCCCATTTACATGTTCATTTCCAGCCCTGCAATAATTCCTAGGGCTATATCTGTACCCGACGTGGAGCCTATAGCCAATACCCTACGTAAAGATGAGATTAATACTTCTTCACTACCTCTAAATAAAGCCTCCATTAAATCAATAATGGACTCTCTTACCTGGCCAGCGGCTGCTTTTGCTAATGCCATATAGCTGATATCATTGGTTAAAGCTTTCGCATGTAAGACGACTTCTTCACAAAACGAATGGTGTGAAAAGTATTGATGATTCTCGATGTTAAAGACGGTAAACAATCCCACCAAGAAATCATCACCGGCTGGCGTTAAGCCTGGTCCAAGGCCTATGAGCGAAGCTGCATGTATGATTGCAGTAGCCATTCGCTTATTTTGCAATTCCGATACAAGTAACTGCGTCCGTTCATGAAGCATTCTAGACATTTCATCGTCAAAAGGATTGCCACTTTTGAAAGCCCTTTCAATTCTACTGTTATTTCCGTGAAGTTTGATATATTGCTTCATGGTGGATAAATTCATTTCTAAGACATCCGCTACTGAAGGGTACTCGGGCAATATACAAGTCCAATTCTTAATACCTTCTATTGTTATAGACATCTTATTAGTAATCGACAGAACCGAATGATCCGAACTTACAAGGTCATTCACCCTAATATCTGCTTCTTCAAAGTCTTCTAAGTCAATAATAAGTGTATTAGGCGCATTATCGATTCCCTTACACGCAATAGTATACAAATCACCACTATCCAAACATTGAATATTGAGTGTACGATTAAACGTGCTATGAACAAAACCATGAAACTTATGATGATTGATTTGCTGAATAAAATCGTCATCACCGGATTTTGCAAATCTCACTAGCGTCACCTCTGTTTTAATTCCTTATTTTAAAAAAGGTGATTGACCTCCTTTACACGTCTAAAGATTGATAAATGGATTGGATAATATCATTTGGTTACATCGTACAAAGGTAACTTAGAGCGTAACTACCTTACGCACTTAATATATAATATACTGGTAGGGATCGTCATCGTTTAAGCGAACCAAAAAGAGTGCATCCTATTTGTGCATGTTATACAAGGGAATGTGTTAAAAGTGTGTCTGAGGAGCGTGCCAAAAATTGCTAACCGTTAAAGACTTAATGAAGATCAAGGCTATAGAGGGAATCAAAATTGTGGCTGGAGAAACAGGAATTGATAAATCCATATCCATCGTTAACATTATAGAGAATCCTGATGCCTTTGACTGGCTTTCACCTAACGAACTACTCTTATCGACAGGCTATATCTTTAAAAATAATGCAGAATTACAAAACCGAATAATTAAGGAGCTTGCAGAGCTCAACTGTTCAGGATTGGTTGTGAAAATGAAACGGTACTTTGACAAGCTTCCACAGAACATGATTGATGAAGCCAATAAGTACGGCTTACCCCTTCTGGAACTGCCTTTTGAATATACACTCTCTAACATGATCTCGATCATTAATGAGAAGGTGTCCGGAAGATATGATCTGCTCAATAGAAAAACTTTAGATATACATAACTTGTTCTTCAAAATCACCCTTGAAGGCGGCGGTATTGAAAAGATAACCTCCATGTTATCTGAAACGATTAGTAATCCTATTATCATCGTAGACAAGGATTGGCGATTACTACATCACACAGAGCATGCGAAGAACAACAGCCCACTCGAGTATTATCTTGATTTTTCAAATCGACAGCCTGTTTTTAATAAAGAGTTCATCGATACCATTCCCACCAATCTAAATGAAATGAAAAAGTCTATTAAGAGGACCTATCGTTCAGAAGGTGCGGAAATAAAATGTCGGGTCATTCCTGTCGCTGCTTCTAACTATATTTATGGCTATATTGTGATTTGGCAGACGGTACAAGAGTTATCCGAATTTGATTACATTATTTTGCAGCAAGCCTCCACCATCATGGCACTCGAGCTGATCAAAGCAAAGGAAATTAGCGAACTTGAAATAAGAATTAAGCAGGACTCCATTGATGATTTACTTTCGGGGAAAATCTCTTCGCAGGAAGCGCTGCAAACCTTATGCTATCTTCATGGATTAAATCCGAGCTATATGTATTACAGTATGGTGATAAATATTGAAATGAATGAAGCAGACAAGTTTGAAGATATGATTATTGGAAAGTACAAAATGGAGTCCACTGCCAAAAAGTGTGTGGATATCATTTATAACTATTCGCATCAAGCGATTGGAGAAATTAAGTGCTTTTATAGAAATAACAGAGTCATCATTCTAGTAGGACAAAATGAAGAAAGACCTCCTGTTTCGATTAGTGATGCCAAGTTATATGCGAATGAACTACTCGAGGTACTTATTCAAAAAACGAAGGAAACACTCTTAATAGGCATTGGTCAGCAATATAGTACAATCAGCTCGCTGCATAAAAGCTTTTCTGAGGCGAACGAAATGATTAAATTAATGCAACAAAAAAACCTTCAAAACAAGGTCTCACATTTCGAGGATTATTCGGTTTACCACCTGTTGGAAGCCAATATCAAAGTCGTAGCCTTAGAAGAATTTTTCCGAAAGTGTCTAGGTAAGGTGTTTGATCATGATCAATTACATGGTACAAGTTATATGTTAACTTTAGAAAATTACTTTATTAACAATCTGAATGTCACCGAAACTTCAAAGGCTATGTTTTTGCACAGAAACACACTTATCTATCGAATCGAGAAGATTAAAGAAATCCTAAATCTGGACTTAAAGCATTCAGAAGAACTACTGCGGATTCAATTAGCATTAAAGATATATAGCATTTTAAACAAAACGATTTAAAAAAAAGCTCCCCATACAGCAGCAGGGTTCATTATTTCACCTGTCTACTATATGGGGAGTTTTCTTAGACATACTTATCTCGGCCAGACAACATTCCAAACGTCATCACGAGTCCAGAAATAACGATCAGTGTGATCAGTGGAATCGTCCACACTTGGGTCATATCGTATAAATACCCGATCAATATAGGTCCTATGGCTGCAAGCATGTATCCCGTTGATTGAGCCATCCCAGATAATTCTGCAGCTTGATTTCCATTTCGAGCACGAATTCCGATATAACTTAACGCCAGTGGAAAATTCCCTCCCAAAGCAATACCAATTAAGATAATACTTAGGATCATTATTGGGTAAGATGAGCCCATCCATAGTCCACCATAACCAACAATGGAGCACATGCCTAATGCAAATGCAATCCACACTTGAGAGCGTAGTCGTCCAGCCAGAATAGGAACAAGAAAACTAGCAGGTACGCCTACAATTTGTGTGAAGGATAGCAACCAGCCTGCTGTACCTCTACTTATGCCATAGTTATATAAGATTTCAGGTAACCAAGACATTGTTATATAAAATAATGAAGACTGAAACCCCATGAATAGAGCTATTTTCCAAGCGAGTGGTGAACGCCAGATTTGCTTAGCACTGACACTTAAGCTTTTTATTGCCTTACCTTTGGCTGGATTTAATCGAAGCAGAACGATCCATACCAAGATCGCTATGATTGTCGGTATTCCCCATACAATTAAAGCTCCGTCCCACCCAAGCTTCAGATCATGAGCTAGAGGAATACTAATACCTGATGCTAACGATGCAAATAATCCCATTGAAGTGGAATACACACTTGTCATTAGACCGAACCTTTGAGGGAATTTCTCCTTCACAACTACCGGCAAAAGAACATTTCCAATGGCTATTCCTACCCCCACCAATAACGTTCCAAAGAAAATAAAGAGCGTCATTGAAATAGAACGGATACAAATACCGACCAAAAGAACAACCAAACCTAACAATAGTGTCTTCTCGTTGGATAAACGAGTAGCGATTTTGGGAACGAGAGACGACATAACAGCAAAGGATATCAAAGGTATACTCATTAATAAACCTGCACTCCAATGTGCAAGCCCTACATCCTCTTGAATAATTCCCACTAGTGGACCAACCGATGTAATAGCGGGCCGTAAATTAAAGGCTACCAGAACAATCCCCGTAATAAGTAAAATAATATATAACGAATTCTTGTTGTCTTGTGTCTGTGGTGATTGCAAAAACTAAATCTCCCCTCAAGTAATCAAAGCTACGCAAATGATCTTCAGAATGTAGCATTAGTTATAACATATAAGAAACGAGTTTAAAAGTATAAAGTAGCAAGAGGCGTACCCGTTTCGCATACAAAGAGATAAAAGCGAAGCGTTCACCTAAGCGAACACGTTAATCCTAATTAAAAGACAAAGCTGTACCAAGTAGCCATTTTCATGACTTTGGTACAGCTTCTTTGTGCTGATATTATGTTTAGATTTCGTACCACTTGATCTCATTCGCTTCCAGCTTGAGTGAGAAGCTAGAGCCATCACCACGATAAACGACAGTTTCCTGTGGCTCATAAGTGTTGTTCACGACGCAGTATTTACCATTTTTAACATAGGCATGAACCTCAACGTTATAGTTTTCACTGAACCAGCGATTTAGCTCGTGGTCGCTGTGAGTGCTCCAGAGGATTGCACGGTACAGTAAGCGACTGTTCTCAAAACTATAAGGCAATCCACTAATGTAGACAGATCGTCCACTACCGAATTCATTCACTGCAAGTTGAACTTCTTTATCAACCTGACGAAGGACAGTGGTGCCTTCGAGAGCAAATATATTCTTCTTTCCTTCACCGAAATCGATAATCTTCTTTCCTTTATCATCTACTCCGAAGTCTTCAGTAATAAAATGATCCTGCTCTTCCCAGTTATATTTATCATAACCGAGAGTGAATCCTTTTTCTTGCTCAACACCGAGAATGCTTGCAAGCTGGAAGTACCTTCCGTTCGCTTGATGAGCTGCGGGTTCGCCCACTCCGATGAATCCTCCGCCCTCATGAACAAATTGCTTTACTGCTGTTACAATATCTGTATCCAGCCACCAATCCCCACCTGTGTAGGCCGTATCGCCATCCCCTACATTCAAAACGACATCGATTCCTTTAAGGATTGAGGGGTCATTCTTAATATCATCAAAGCTAATGAATTTGACATCAAAGGGTGCACCAGATAACGTCTCTATAATCCCTGCATAGCTATAATTTTGTTTTTGATAAAGGGCATGATGAACCATATGATTACCCCATGCACGCATTTTACCCCAGCAGTTGAGTACTGCAACGGTTTTGACACTGTACGGTGTTGTTCCGTGTACATTATCATACAAAGTACGGAATTCATCACACACACTCTCGATGTAGCTCATGAAATCCGGAAAATCCAGTGCCAGCTTCAAATATCCGCCATAACCAATTCGGTCAATTGGCTTACGAAGGATCGCCCGTCTTGCTGTGACCCAGTTTACTTTGGCTTCACGTACAGGATCTCCACCCTCATAGAACGTATCTGGGAAGAAATACGGTAGGAAACGTCCCTCTGTATAATTCACACCAGGTATATCGCTAATCAGCCGAAGGGTGGAGCCATTGCCTACACTACCGACAACAGCATCTACCCCAATCGATGAGAATTCTTCCATAAATGGCTCGGTACCAATCCAGTGATCACCAAGAAACATCATGGCTGTCTTTCCATATTCGTGAGTAATATCGACTAATTCCTTGGCAAGCGCGGCAACCTCACGCCGCTGAAATGCCTGAAAGTCTTGGAACTCCTTGGTCGGAATGCGATAGTTATTATTATAGTAGCCCTGATCAATGATATATTCGGCTCTAAACGGATAGCCCATCTCTTGTTCAAATTGTTCAAGAATATAAGGACTAACCGATGCTGAATAGCCATACCAATCCACATATTTCTCACGTGCAAGCTCATCGAAGACGAGTGTGAATTGGTGGAAGAAGGTCGTAAATCGAATGACATTGACATATGGATGTTCATCAATAAATTGACGTAGTCGTTGCATTGTGAACTCACGCGACTTCGGTTGGCGAACATCAAAGGTGATCTGAGGCTCAACATTTTCCCAACCATTCGTGACCGCATTGTACATATGAACGGGATCCCACATAATATAGGCTAGAAAACTAACCGTGTAATCGTGAAAGGGACTTGCTTGAATAATAACACTGCCCGTTTCTTCGTTATAGCTCCATTGCTCAGTCGATAGCACATCTCCTGTGGTACGATCGATAACTTCCCACCAGCGCTTGATATCGTCATGAGTATTCACTTTCAGCATATCTGGATATAGTCCCTTCATTAAAGGGATAGTGAGACTGGTGCCTTCAGCAGTATAAAAAGGCGTCATAAGATACATCTGCTGGATTTCATCCGGATTTGCTTTTGCCCAGCCATTTTCTTTACGAGTGGTATAGTAAGTGGAATACACCTTAGCATCGATATCCCGCAATTCTGCTGGGAAATCAGTACCATCGCAATCACGTACAGCATCCGCACCCCAACGTTTCATGACTTCTATGGTTTCAGGAATAACATCCAGATCTGTTGGAATCGTGACCCGTCCTTTGTTCATCTTAAATAACTCTCCCTTTATTTAAATTTCCGATTATAGAACCAGAGAAGACCTATTAGAAGTGCCAGCCCCAGTAGCATAATTCCGAGCCCGGGTGCACCAATATTTTTTTGCCCAATAATAACGAGTACTAGCGCGAAGATGAAGACAATCAGCATCAACAAATTGCGTAACGGATTACTCATGGTATCACCTTAACCTTTCAACCCGCCCATGGTCATGCCTTGGGTAAGCTTCTTTTGTACTAACATATAAAGAATAAGGGTTGGCAGCATGACTATTACTAGACCTGCATACATTTGTCCATATTCGACAGCTGATTTCTGAGCAGCCATCAGATTCATTAAACCAACTGGTAATGTTCGAAGTCCTGGCTTCGTCAGTAAAGTCATCGAAATGATATATTCGTTCCAGAAGGAGAGGAAATTAAACAAGATAACCGTTACAATGCTAGGTTTAGCCATTGGCATAATAACCTGCACCATCGTTCGGAAATAGCTTGCACCATCTACAGAAGCAGCTTCTTCAAATTCCCTGGGTAATGATTTAAAGTAGCCCCCCAATAGATAAATCGTGAACGGAAGCGCCATTGCAGCATAGACAAGTGCCAGAATGAATAAATTATTCAGGAGTATCGGCTGTCCAAATAAATTGCGAGCGACCTTGTCACCGTTATTGAGCATTAGGAAGATCGGAACAACAATATAATTCACATTGATAAATAATCCTGCCATAAACATCAAATTCAAGATGACGCTTCCCTTGAATTTATAACGTGCAAGCACATATGCAGCAGGTAAGGCAATGACCAGCAGAAGCGCGATCGCAATCACAGTTACGATTACGGAGTTGAACATGTAACTGCCCATCTTAGCTTTCTGCCAAGCATCCGCAAAGTTCTGTAGATAAATTCCTTTTGGAAGAGCCCAAGGATTAGCATAAAATTCTACATTCTGTTTGATGGAGGCCATAAACGCCCAAGCTACAGGGACGATGATGATAATCGCTAGTAGGATCAGCACAACATAGATGAGGACCTTATACAACTTATCGCCGGCTCCATGATGTGTGAGTTTATTATTATTCAAGTTGTCCCCTCCTTAATATTCCAAATGTTCACGTCTAGTGACTGCGTTTAGGATAGCAGCTAGTGCGAATGAGAACAGGAACACAATTACACCGATTGCCATACCGTAACCATACGAAGAGTTGGTATACGCCTCTTTGTACATATAGCTCAAGAATACCTCAGTAGAACCGTCAGGCCCGCCTCCGGTCATCGCCACAACAAATAGGAAGCTCATATTGATTGTGCTGATGACGAAAAAGGTAAGGGTTGTACGGATATTTGTCCAGATTAAAGGGATCGTAATAGTGAAGAATTGATGTATCCTACTTGCACCTTCAAGGTCAGCGGATTCATATAAGCTTTCAGGGATATTTGCCATACTTGCCATATACATAACCATGTAATAACCGATAGCCTGCCAGATCATAGCGCCTGCGAGTGAGAAAATAACGATCTTCTGATCACCCAACCAAAGTGTTGGGTCTGATGTTGCTCCGCGGAATAAATTTAAGAATGCATTTAGCAGCCCACTATTTGGATCATAAATTGCAGAGAATATTGCACTGATAACAACAACAGATAGAATGTTCGGGATGTAGAAGATAACTCGTAATACATTTTGTCCTTTTAGATTTTCTCGTGAAAGCATGGACGCGAACACTAGCGCAAAAGCAAACGTAATGATCGTAACTAAAATGATCAGTAGAAGACTGTTCTGAAACGCTTGATAAAATTTATCACTTTGAAAAAGCTTCTCGAAATTTTGCAGCCCTACAAAGGTTTTGTCATCTGTGTATCCACCCCATTTGTACGTGGACATACGGAATACATTGATTGTAGGTATAATTAGAAAAACAACGAATAGGATTATGGCGGGAGCAATACAGAAGAAAATAAAACGCCCTTGTCCTTTCTTGATTTCCATTGGTCCATCTCCTTCTTAAGGTAAAAATAATGGTGGCAGCTTCGCGCATGCCACCATTGTTCACAGATTGAATTGGTATCCAGCATTGCCTTTAATTATTTCAACGCTCCACGTAACTGATCGCTTGCTTTCGTAATCGCTTCAACCCACTGTGCTTGTGTCTTAGCCTTAGTCACAAGGGAATCCACGGTACCAAATACGGTATCCGAAATACTTACCCCTTCAACCGGATCTGTTGTAGCAAATGCCCCCATAGCTGCCTTTGCACCACCATCATAGATGCTATAGAAGAGTTTATTGTCACCTTCCAATTTGCCTGCCATATCGTTAATAGGTTGGACTGCACCTACTTTAGCAAAAATGCCTGCTGCTTCATCTGAATAAAGATAAGCAATAAATTGTTTTGCAAGATCTGCATTTTTAGCTTTCGCAGGAACCCAGATTTGTTCAAAGAAGGTGTAGGAGTATCTATCACCACCAGCTTTTACAGCTGGTAGAGCAGTGAATCCCCATTTAAATCCTTCAGCACGAGGTGCTTGACCCATTTCACCAACAACCCATGTACCGTTTGGCATGAAGATAGCTTTGTTATCAAGAATAAGCTGTTGATTCTTAGTGAAGTTGTCTTTATTTCCATTCGCCGGAACTGTTTTTTCAGTATAGGAAGCTAACTTATTAATAATATCAAATGCTTGTGTTGCTTCTGGTGTTTGCCATATTCCTTCTGTGTAATGCGTCGCTTTGGTGAAGAAATCAGGACCCCCAACTTCGTTAAGCAAAGCATAGAAGAATGAATCGAAATAACCGGTCGTTGGATAGGAGAACAATGCAATTCCATCAGCCTTAGCTTTGTCTCCTAATTCCCACATTTCATCCCAAGTCGTAGGGACCGCCCAGCCTTTCTTCTCAAGTAAGTCAGCATTGTAGAACAGACCTGTTGGGCTATAGAACATCGGCATCAGGAAGGTTTTTCCATCACCGTAAGGGTTCGTAATGGTTGTATCCGTAAACCCAGGAATGAGCTTGTCCTTAACAGTAACGCTTTCACCTGGGACTGTCATTGAAAGCACGTCTGTGAGATCAGTGAGGTTATTGTCTTTAATGAAGGTTTCTGTCAAACCCTTAGGCTGACCTACGGCAAGATGGATGACGTCAGGAAAATCCCCTGATTTCATACCCGGTCCGATAACATCTTCAAGACTTTTGTCGATGGTTGATTCAACCTTTACTCCAGGGTTAGCTTTTTCAAATCCAGATATAATCTCTTTCCATACATCAGATCCGTAAGCGGTTTCTAAAGCGGCTAGCTTAAGAGTACGAGTTTCGGCAGTCGAATTAGAATTCTTCGATGTGTTGGTGGCATCTGTAGATGTGGAACTAGAATTACTTTCAGTATTACCACCACAGGCCGCAAGACTTAGAGACAGTGCAGCTGTAAGTGCAAGGCTAAGAACTTTTCTCATAATAACCCTCCATATTTATCTTTTTATTAGTGCTGTAATCCGCGTACGTAGGAGCTTTCTTACTCCCTTATCTTATCTGATCGTTCGAGTTTCTTTCAACAAACATGTTGCCGTTCATTTTATATATCTTGCTTTATTAGAATTTATTTATAAATTATTGACTATTTCAATTTATTGTTATGCAGTCTAGTAATTGTGGTAAAGTAAGCTTATATCAACGCAAAGGACTGACCTTATTTGGGAAATGTACGTTATTCGTTACCTGGTAAAGGACGTGGAGAAATTCCTGCCAAGTTAATCTATGTCAGTTCCTCTATTTATGAAGGTGATTGGTACAGCATGCGTCATTCTCATAATTTTTCCGAGCTTTTTTATGTCCGAAGCGGGCGGGGAAACTTCATTGTAGAGGATGAAATCTATCCAGTGAAGCAAGACGATCTAGTTATTGTGAACCCGAATGTCGAGCATACCGAGCTATCGGTTAGTAGTGATCCACTTGAATATGTCGTGCTTGCGGTTGAGGGGATGAGCTTTGACTTTGGCGATCGAAGTGCTAGCCGTAATCATGAGATCATCAATTATCGTAATCAGAGGGATGAGCTATCCTTCTATTTCAACGCTATGCTTCGGGAAACGGAAAATAAAGATGCAAACTATGAGGCCATTTGTCAAAACTTACTAGAGGTTGTAGTCACTATATTAATGAGAAACTCTGGCCATCCATTTTCCGTCGTGGCTACTCAAAAGGCTAACAAGGTATGTAGCAGGATCAAACGTTATATTGACTCTAACTATTCAGAGGAGATTTCACTTGACTATCTGGCAGAGAAAGCACATTTCAGCAAGTATTATCTGGTGCATACCTTTGCAAAATATTATGGAATGTCACCCATCAATTATTTAATTGAGGTCAGGCTTCGTGCCAGTAAGGAGTTACTAGAAACCACGGACCTCTCCATCTCTCAAATTGCGGAATCTACTGGTTTTTCTTCCCAAAGCTATTTCTCACAAAGCTTCCGCCGAAGCTGTAATCTAACTCCACGCGATTACCGGCTTCAGACCAAGCGACGAGTTCAATGACGGCGCAGCATCATTTGTCCGTTAGACAATCCTGTAGATAACGTATAGCGTTAAAAAATGACTACCTCCTGTTTAGGAAGTAGTCTTGTCTTTAAATAAGAGTATTTAATGTGACCAGTTCTTACGATGAGCTGAAATAGCCTAGGCTACCTCATGATGAATAACCGTTGCCTGGCTATGCTGATCCAACTTATAGCATATCAACGCAATCACACATGCCGATATCGCCAGGATGGAAGCCGCTATAGGAAGGGAAATTAACCCTCCATGCCCGGCAACCACTCCACCAATCGCAGATCCGCCTGCGATTCCCAGGTTAGACGCTACTGGATTCAACGATGCAGCAAGATCCTTCGAGCGTGGTGAATACTGCTTGGCCAAATCTATCAAATAGAGCTGGGCCGGTGCGCTCACAATACTCGACATTACGGCTAGCATCATTAGCACGATCATTCCTAGAATCGAGATTGATGCGGTCATACTAAAGACGATATAGACCACAGCTTGGATAAGAAATACGAATCTAAGCTTACTTACCGCATTTCCAGTCGCAACCTTGCCCCCGATCCAGTTGCTGACAATCGTGGCAATTCCGTAAACAAACAGTACGCCACTAACCGAGCTCTTAGGAATATTCATCACTTGCTCCAGCAATGGTGTAATGTAAGTGTACATCACAAATACCGCTCCTACTGCCGTAACCGGAATGAGAAAGGCGAGAATAATACGCCCATTCGTGAGCAGTTCGATCTGATCCTTGAGTGAGCTGGGCACAGGCTTCGGTAGTTTACGTGGAATATAAGCATAATTTAGTGCTATAGCAATTCCGGCTAATACCCCATTCAGAACAAATGCTGCTGGCCAGTTGAAGAACTGCCCTACAAAAGTGCCGATCGGTACACCAAATACATTCGCCACAGCGAAGCCGCTCAAAATGGTAGCAATCGCTTTGCCTCTCTTCTCCGGATCAACCGCTTCATTCGCTACTGTAATGGCTACAGAAAGAACAAAACCACATAGCACGGCAGTAACTATTCTAGTCACCAGCAGCATACTGTAGGTTCCTGTTATAGCACTCCATAAATTCAGCAACAGAATTAATACAAGTGACACAAGAATCGTAGTTCGTTTCGGAACACGGCTGAACAAGGACATCATAATCGGTGTGCCAATGGCATAAGCGATCGCGAAACCAGATACCAAGCCCCCGGCTGTCGCTAGCGTTACTCCGAGGCTCAAGGATATTTCCGAGAGTAAACCAACAATAATATATTCCGTTGTACCCAGAATAAAAGCCATAAAAGTAAACGAGAAAATCAATGCGCTCTGACGTGATGTTTTCATGGTGCTCTCCATCCTATTTATCTCTATTTTTATAAGAACATACCTACTCATAATACTCATTTGGACTATATTGATCAATCCTATTTCTCATAAAAAGAAGCATCACACAAGTTCAAAGAACTCATGAGAAGCTTCTAGTTTTACATCATGGAGTTGTTTTAAATGCTTTCTAGCTCATTTCACCTACAACTTTAACTCTTAACCGGGTTGCATTTTCGGGATGATAAGCAAGTGGTGTCTCTTCAACCTCAACCAATTTAATCGTCGTTGGATCGGCTCCTGCCATTACCGCTTGTTTCACCGCTTTTTCCTCAGCATCTCTTAATGACTGCTCTCGCGGCTCTCGTGAATAAATATATATTTGTTCATACTGTCCGCTAATTTGAGAAATTGATGCACCGATGGCATTGGCAACTCCACCGTTCTCTACTTTAATAATGCTGGCTACGCCGGGAATCTCATCTGGAATAATAACACCGCCCCCGCCTACGAGTACAATCTGTACATCCTCGGAAGAAGTTTTCATCTTATCAATCGCCTTGGCTATGATCGAAGAAATGACGGACAGGACTTGTTTGGCAAATTCTTCATCAATGTGGCTTACTAAGCTTTTGTCTCCCACGTCAGCTAACCCGAGGCGAACCGCAATATCCGTCGTAGTCAGGGTGCTCCCACCAAATACGAGCGCTTCTTCTGCGATCTTATAGCCCACGCTATCCGGCCCTACTGTAATCTGACCATTGTCTACGCGAACAATGCTTCCGCCGCCAAGTCCTACAGAGATGATATCCGGCATTCTAAAGTTTGTGCGAATATCTCCTACTTCCACTGCTACAGAGGACTCTCTTGGAAATCCATCCTGCAAGACGCCGATATCCGATGTGGTGCCGCCAACATCGAGTACCATCGTATCTTTAATGTTCGCTAAATAAGAAGCTCCCCGGATGCTATTCGTTGGTCCACAGGCAATCGTAAGAATTGGGAATTGCTTAGCATATTCAATGGACATAAGCGTACCGTCATTTTGGCATAAGTACACTTCAGCGCCTTGAATCCCTTCTGCTTCTAACGCATTTTCAAAACCTGTGCTAGTGGTCTCGATGACTTTGCATAAAGCCGCATTCAGTATGGTTGCATTCTCACGTTCAATCAGGCCAACAGATCCGATCAAGGAGGAGCAAGAAACCGGATAAGTTTCCCCGTATTCTTTCCAGATTAAGTCTCGAACCTTGAGCTCCTGATCATTTTTAATGGATGAGAAAACACCAATGATGGCAATAGATTCTACTTTATCTCTCCATTCGACTAGAAGCTCTTTGATCTCCTGCTCATCAAGCTCACTAAGTAATTTACCATCGTATTCATACCCACCATGAACTAATGCAAAGTTTCCTGATAGTTTTTCTACCATGTCCTTAGGCCAAGCCGTATATGGCAGAACAGAAGCGGTAGCAGGGAATCCTAACCGAATCACACCGACTTTGGCTAATTTCTTCCGTTCTACGATAGCATTAGTACACTGCGTTGTCCCTAGCATCGCATGTGTAATTTTCGTTTTATCAATGCTGGCTTCCTTCAATACATTACGCAGTGACGTCTCAATCCCCGTTTTTATATCCAGTGTCGTTGGGGATTTAACGCTATGAATTAATCGGCTTTGCTCGTCCAAAATAATAGCATCGGTATTCGTGCCACCTACATCTATTCCAATTCTAAACATGTTTAGCCACCGCCTTACTCACCAATTCTTCAATAGGAGCATAATCGTAATCGTAGCCAAAGTATCTCGGTCCTACCGTTTCGATTCCTTTTTCCGTTCTCCATTTAGGATGTGCCGGTAAGCCAATGACGCGAACGCGTTTTCCATATTTCAAGCTCTCTGTTGTAACAGGCAATAAAGTTTCATAATCGACTAAGCATATTAAATCCGGGGTCATGGCTACAACCTGGCCATTTTTCTTGGCAAGCAGATTCTCATTTTGAAAATATACCTTCATCTGCTCGTCTTTATTTCCTTCAATGCCCTCTAGGTTCATTTCCCCAAAATTGAAGCCGCCTTTGGTTTCCCGGATGACATCTGTTATTTTCCCTTGGAACAGCTCGTAACCGGATGTCAGGTTTAGAAGCTCTTCAAGCTTGTCTTTTGCATCTCTGTTGTTGGAAGAAATGATCTCTCCGATCTGCTCAGATAGCGTCACGATGTTATGGACACCGCTGTTCTTGATTTGAGCCCCAGTCGTTGGATACAGACTTACCAAAGCACTAGCTCCCATCTCCACTGTAGCTGTACGGGCTAACCGTTCGGTCCATTTATTATCGATCGTCTCAAAAATACCAATGTTCCCTTTTTCATCCGAAATTGCGAGCGGCGCAGCCGAAATGCCATCCAGGTTAAACGTCACCATCTGCAATTCAGGAAATGCCCTACCCATCCCATCGCAATCAATAAGCGGTAAATTCAGCTGTGCTGCAACGACGATCGGAATCATCGAATTGACTCCGCCTGCTTCCATCGGAAATGTGCCTGTAATTTTTTCTCTGCCCAAATATTTGGCCAGCATCTGAAACACCTTAACAAACTCATCGCCTTTCGGAAATTTCTCCACTAATACAGAAGGCGCACCCATCATGGCGGAAGGAATGAAAAAGTCTTCATCCTCGATTTCATCCACAGAATAAAGTCTTACAGGTCCGTACTTTTCAATAGCCGAAAGAGCCATGAGTTTACCGATGTAAGGATCTCCTCCTCCACCTGTGCCTAAAAATGCAGCGCCTACGGCAATATGTTCAATTGATTGTTCATCTAAATATCTCATTTATTTCCCTCCATTATGACAGTTTTTGAGGCAGTAAATCGGTAGCAGACAATATATAAGACAAATGAAATGACGATACCGAGTAATGGCTGATTTGATAATTGAGGTAAGCTTGGGAAAAAGGACAGCACAACGGGCATACAAGCAATAATGGATCCGACCAGCCAAGAAAATACCCCTAGACGATTAACGCCCTCTGTTTCCTTCCAACGGTTCTTATCGCCTTTATTCATGATCCAATAGGATGCAATCATTACCCCTGCTACCGGCGGAACCATAGCTGACAAGATCGACATCACTGGCGTGAAATAATTCAAGATACCGATCACAGCGAGTACAGTCCCGATGAGTCCAGCAATCCCTACTGCCCATTTCTCTTTTTCTTTGGAAATATGCAATACATTGGTAAGCGCAAATCCACCCGAGATTGCGTTGACCATATTCGTTTTCCAAGCAGCCAGAATCAAAACAGTACCCCCAATAAAAGGCGTTGTAATATTTATAAAGACGGCCGCAATATCGCTAGTCTGGTAAGCAATCGATAAAATAGCACCCACACTAATCATCAGTACGCCAGAAGGAACAATTCCGATTAACGCTGCTTTTAATACGTCAGAACGTTTTCTTGAGAACTGAGAGTAGTCGCCTGCAATGACAGCCCCTAAGGCAAATGAGCCTATTGTTACAGCTAAGCCATCCATGAAATTCATATGCTTCTCAGGCTGGTAGCTCCAAATGTTCTGCACGGAATCCATAGTGAACACTTGAACTAAACCATATATGCAAATCACGATTAATAAAGGCACTGCAATATAACTAAGTACTCTCAGCACTTTCATTCCGTACATTGCTGAGATCACCATAACCAAACCGCTAATTAAAGAAGCAAGGGGAACTGGGACTATCACTCCATACTCCGCCAGCAGGTTCGCCAGTGCCGCCCCGCATACATTAGCCTGAATCCCGAACCAACCGAGGCAAGCAATAGCGAGAATAATGGATAAAATCGTTCGCGAGCCTTTTTTGCCAAAGACTTGGGCTGCGACTTGAACGGTTGTTTTCCCAAGATCCGTACTCTGAATCCCCTGAAGTATCATAAGGACAACGATAATGGCGTACCCTAAAAATGCGATCAATAATGTCATAGGTAAGCTCATACCAGATATCAACGTATTCCCAACCAGGAGGCCAGGTATACTGATCACCGCTCCGGCCCATACCATCCCCAGAGTGAACCAAGACTGAGGTGCTCCGTCCTTTCTCATGTTAGTTCTCCTCCTCGAAAAGTAATTTTTCTTATTATAGAAGGAACCATGGGATTACGTCTTTTTCTAAAATAAAAAAAAATCCGTGATTTTTGTCTTATTCGACAAAAACTACGGATTATACTAGCTATGTGTGAGTCGATAAATCATGCAAGCGATATACACATCGTAAGATTCGGAGTTGACGGTTACATCATAACCTATTAATTCACTGATCTTTCTAATACGATATTTTACTGTATTTTTATGAACAAACAGCATTTTCCCACAGTTATCAAAATTCCCCTTTGCATCTAACAAGAAGGTTATGAGTGTTTTTATCGACTCTGGATCACCTAGAATGGGATCAATCACAGACATCCATTCTTCAAGGATTTCTTCCCCCTGTTCACTTAACTCAATAGCTTGTTTCATAGAACGCATCTCGGCTGCTGTGTACAATTTACGATGCTCATACATCAGATGGACTTTCCGTCCCACACTGTTCACCAGCCGATACATGCGTCGTACATCTTGTGTATTTCTCATTCGGGGAGCATAGACTATTTCGGAAATAAGCGGGGCTGAATTCGTCGTGTCAATATACTCCGCTGCAATTTCATACTCATTGTACTTGTAAGAGCAATTTCCCATGAGAGCTATTATACAATGATCGATAGTTTGAATGACCGCCGTTTTATAATATTTGAACAAATGCTCTTCCAGCTCTTCACGAATTTGTTTCTCTTGCGATAAATCGTGAATATATACTAACCACATCATCTGAATGGAAGAGACATCAATGTGGAGAAAATGAGCCAGTCTTCGCATTTTTTCGCTTTCATCATTAATAATTGCTTTTACCAAGGCATATTCGCTAACCTCGTTATGCTTATCCCCCCACAAATTGATCGCTACTTGTACAACCTCGCTGATTTTATCGATGGTCTTCGCAGGTAATTTTGAGTTCTCTTTAATCAAAAATAAATGCAGCGCTTCTCCGTTTTTTTGATGAATACTCTTGTATTCCACATAGCAATTTGAAACAGGCTCTGCTTGTCCTTTCGTCATATTCATCAAATAGGGGGCGTAGGTCTCAATAATATGCCCCACGTTTAACGATGAATTACGGGGCCACATTACTTGATTTACGATATCTAACTGGGTGTTCGTCAGGATGACGTTCGCTTTCAGCCGATCAGACAATATTTTCAGCGTAATTTCGACGCTCCGTGAGTGTTCTGGCAAAAGGGATACTTTCTCTAACGCTTCATTTACAAAATTATCATTGATCGTCTGATTGTTCAGAACAATCGCTTCCATCACTTCATAAATCACTTCGTTGTAGCGAAGTGAAAAATCATTTTCCGGCATACAAATGATGATGAAATTTTTGGACTCTGCTAATTGCAGTAACTCGTCAGCTACTTCAGGAATGATAATTCCTACATAGTATAAGATCAATCCTACTTCTCCAAGCTCGTGCAAGTACTCTATCGTTTCACACTGTTTCTCTACACTGTCCTTAATGGAGTAAAAAGAGCTGATCACTATCTCTTCCGCATACCACTCTTCTTGAATGGAATGGACAATTCGAGAAGAATAATCCGCATTTGAAACCTCTAGTACGGATAAAGAAGAAATGGTGCGGTGTAGATTATTATTTCCAGTTAGCACCTTTGCTCCTCGAAAGGAAGGAAGTTGCAGCATATCTTTTACAGTTATCCCCATATCTTCACCACTTCTACTGTATTGTTATCTCATGTTGCCATTAATAAAGCTTTATACATCTTATTTTAGCACTTCAAGCTATAAGCTATGTATATTGATTTCGCTATATGTATTCTCCTTTCTTCTGTGCAATAAACGAAAAAAAATGATACTATGTATGTTGGGTAAAAGGTCTTTGCTATAACTTATATGTTTTTATATATCGCAACAAGAGGAGAGAATATGAGTAACGAACAAAACTTTTGGCTTGATTTACCGAAGCCGTTTTTTATATTAGCACCAATGGAAGATGTCACAGATGTTGTATTTCGTCACGTCATTAGTGAAGCTGCCAAACCCGACGTGTTTTTCACAGAATTCACTAATACAGAAAGCTATTGTCACCCTTTAGGAAAAGACAGTGTACGTGGTCGATTAACGTTCACAGAAGATGAGCAACCAATTGTCGCTCATATTTGGGGTGATAAACCTGTATTTTTTGAACAGATGAGTATTGATATGAAAAAACTTGGTTTTCGCGGTATCGATTTAAACATGGGATGCCCCGCACAAAACGTCGCATCCAATGGAAAAGGTGCTGGATTAATACTACATCCTGAGGTTGCAGCAGAAATTATTCAAGCAGCAAAAGCCGGTGGATTGCCGGTTAGTGTTAAAACAAGATTGGGTTACTCTGAGATTGATGAGTGGCGGGATTGGTTAACACATATATTGAAGCAAGATATTGCGAATCTTTCCATTCACCTTCGTACAAAAGAAGAAATGAGTAAAGTAGATGCACACTGGGAGCTAATCCCAGAAATAAAAAAATTACGCGATGAAATTGCTCCAAATACGTTATTAACTATAAATGGAGATATCCCAGACCGCGCAACAGGATTAAAGCTAGTTGAACAATACGGCGTTGATGGTGTCATGATTGGCCGCGGCATCTTCACCAATCCATTTGCTTTTGAAAAAGAACCTAAAGAACATAGTCCAAAGGATTTTCTCAATTTACTTCTATTACAGTTGGATCTTCACGATAAATATTCAAATGAACTCGAGCCACGTTCATTTAAACCACTTCTTCGCTTTTTCAAAATCTATGTTCGTGGATTTAGAGGCGCAAGCGAATTAAGAAACCAATTAATGGATACAAGATCAACAGATGAAGTACGTCGTTTAGTAAAAACTGTTTTAGAACAAGAATTAGAATGAGGCATATTAAACTGTGAATTGCCCCGTCAATTAGACAGTACAAAACGATCTAATGCTTAACAGAATGAAAGGCCTCTCGTATTTCTACGAGAGGCCTTTCATTCTTACCCTATACGGTCAGAAAGTAGTCCTCAATTCTAGTAAAATCAACTTACCTATAACTGTTCCAATTTCTCGTATTGGTGCAATTGAAGCTAATGGAGCAAGCCTCATCGCCATCAGAAATATATTAAGAAGCTGGCGAGCAAATACAACCAATCAAGATCATTTTCCAGTTATTTTACCATTCCCTTATAATTTGTGCACGGCCCGCTCTTACAACCATGAAAAAAGCGACGATTACATAATTAATATTGGATAATTCAAGCGTCGATAATCGTGACCATACAGATGGAGTTCTTCCTCTTCATTAAACTGGGCATACCCTAACGCACGAATCAGTAAATCTTCAGGATACAAATGATCGGAATGTGAATGTGTAAATAGCAAATCACGAACCTTATCCATATCTATAGAATCACGAATGGAATGATGTAAGGTGTACGCCGGCACGTAGCATCTATATCGATATCGTAGGAGAAATATCAGAATATTCATTTACTGTTGTTCAACTTGTCATATCGCATTTAGCACTTACAGTTAATAACGTCTTGCGAACATTAAAAGAACAACGCAATTTTAACATTACCCGAATTCGATACAACTTTTTTACTACCCAATCATGTTGAAACCATAGAAGAAATCAATGCTCCATATTTCAAGATATTTGAAGAAATAAGTCAAAAGCTCGAAGAGAAACGAAATACAAAGCAAGAGGAACTCGATAAAAATGTACATCATATTATTGAGCGGGATTATAGTAATTCCAACCTATGCATAAATTCAATTGCAGACGAGCTCTCGATGTCTCTCATTTATTTGAGCCGGCTATATAAGCAGTTAACAACAAACGCTTTATCAGATAAAATTAACGAACTGCGGTTGGATAAAGCTAAAGAGCTGCTGAAGACCTCTGAATACACCATTGTTGATATCGCCGAAAAAACTGGATTTACTAGTAGTTCATATTTTTATCGTTTATTTAAAAATAGTACTGGTATAACCCCGAGCGATTATAGAAAAAAGATAAAGGTCCTCCTATAATTCTGTGCATTAAACGAAAAGAAATGATACTATGTATGATGGGCAAAATGTTGCAAAAGAAGGAGAACTTATGAGTAACGAACAAAATTTTTGGCTTGATTTACCGAAGCCGTTTTTTATATTGGCACCTATGGAAGATGTCACAGATGTTGTATTTCGTCACGTGGTTAGTGCAGCTGCAAAACCCGATGTGTTCTTCACGGAATTTGCAAATACAGAATACTACTGTCACCCTAAATTAAAGGTAAAGGAAAGTGTGCTTACTCGATTAAGGTTCACGGAAGATGAACAACCGATGGTCGCTCATATTTGGGGCAATAACCCGGAGTATTTTGAACGAATGAGCATGGATATGAAAAAACTTGGTTTTCGTGGTATCGATATAAACATGGGATGCCCAGTAAAAAACGTCGCAACCAATGGAAAAGGTGCTGGATTAATTCGACATCCTGAAGTGGCAGCAGAAATTATTAAAGCGACTAAAGCTGGTGGATTGCCGGTTAGTGTTAAAACAAGATTAGGATATAGCGAAATTGATGAGTGGCGCGATTGGTTAGGAAATGTATTGAGACAAGATATTGCGAATCTGTCCATACACCTCCGTACAAAAAAAGAGATGAGCAAAGTAGATGCACACTGGGAGCTCATCCCCGAAATCAAAAAATTACGCGATGAGATCGCCCCAAATACGTTGCTAACCATTAATGGGGATATTCCTGACCGTGCAACAGGCTTAAAATTAGTAGAGCAATACGGGGTTGATGGAGTCATGATTGGCCGCGGTATTTTCAAAAATCCATATGCTTTCGAACTAGAACCTAAAGAACATAGTGTGGAGGAGCTTCTTAACCTTCTACTTTTTCATCTAGATCTTCACGATAAATATTCAAAAGAGGTTGAACCACGTCTATTTAATCCACTTCGAAGCTTCTTCAAAATCTATATTCGTGGATTTGACGGAGCCGACGAACTAAGAAATCAATTGATGGAGACGAATGCAACCGATGAGGTACGTAGTTTAGTACAACCTTTTCTGGATGCAGATTCGGAATAATATGTAATGCAAAATAAATGGCCTCAGTTCTGAATTTCATCAGACTGAGGCCGTTTTTATTAAAGATGTCTTACTTCCACTCCAGCTTTGGCAGTATTTCTTTTTGCAGCTCACACATTTCATCGATCATCGCACAAGCTTGATAGTAGGTTGGTGCTTGCGGATCAAGCAGGATCGCTTGCAGCAATTTTGTTCTCGACTCTTCAAGAAACGCCTCCAGTAACAGTTTATGGATTGTACCTTGAATATGGATCATTCCGATAATGGCAGTTGGCAGTTCAACCGTCATTGGCTTAAATACGATACCCTTTTTATTAACGATCGCTTGCGTTTCAACAACCATATCCTCTGGAAGTCCTTTAATAGCGCCGTGGTTTGGCATATTAACAGCATTCAACTCGATTTCATCGTCGAAGAAAATCGCTTCAATAATTGGTATTGCGTATTCATTACTAATTTGAACCTTATCTTTATCAAATAGATAAGCCTGCTCAGACCACTGCTCTTGATTCAGCGTAGTCTCGAATAAGCCTTTATCCAAAGTACTGCCACTTGCACAATATACAAATTCAGGTGTTCTGGAGTCCTTCTTCCACAGCTGCTCGCTCATTGGATTGTAACGGAACTGCAAAGGTAGTCCAGCATAGAAATCCTCTGCCCAAGAAATATACTCCCCACAATGGTTAGTCCCTGGGTAAGGGTAGTAGCCATAAGTATGGTACAAGGTTCTGGATAATCCAATATGATCGAAATGTGCCAAACGGTTAGCTTGCTTTTCTTTATCATGGAATAGAGGGTATAAATCCTCTCCCGTACTCTTGTTCCAGATCTTCGTAAAGAAGCCAAAGTGGTTCAATCCGCCGCCTTCAACTGCAATATCTTTACTATCCATCTCCAGGAACTCAGCTAGCTGATGAATCCCCATGTCTAAACCATGGCACAAGCCTACCACTTTGATTGAAGTTAATTTGGAGATGGCTTCCACTAGCTTCGCTTCCGGATTCGTATAGTTAATTAGCCAGGCATCTGGACATACCTTCTCCATTGTCTTTGCAATTTCCAGCATCGGACCTAAATTTCTCAAGGTGTGGAACATTGATCCTGGTCCGCCGTTTTCTCCATATAGCTGCTTGCTACCGTAACGGCGCGGAATGTGGAAGTCTTGTGACCAGTAATGATATCTTTCTACCTCAATCGCAAAGATGGAGAAGTCAGCCTCTCTTAAGGCATCTTCCAAATTCGTCGTTTGCCAAATCTTCGCAGGATGAGAAAATGCCGTAAACATTTCGGTTGCATACTTGTACGTTCTATTCACATTCTCTTCTACAATATCCATAAGTGCGATTTCGAGTTCTACTTGATTTCTCAAACGTTCGGATAACACGAGATCTTGAAGTGCTCCTAGTCCAAAGGAAACACTTCCTGCTCCGATTAACGCAACCTTCAACTTTTTCATGGTCTTCAAGCTCCTTTTGCCTTTTTATAAACGTTATAGCCGGCACCAATCATTCCGGCATCAGGTCCAAATTCAGTTAACACGATTTTAATGTTCTCTTTTAAGTGTGGAAGAACTTTCTTTTTAGCGCTTTCAATAACGCTATCAATCAGCCACTGGTTGTGATGAATGACCGCTCCTCCGACAACAATAATGTTCGGATCAATGATTTGCATCAAATTAACTATTGCGTTGGAAAAGTACTCCACCCACCTGTCAATCACTTCTATCGCTTGCTGGTCCCCCCTATGATAGCGTTCAAACAGCAAACCCGAGGTGGCATCGCTGCCATATAAAAGCTTACTTTCCGCTTCAAGAGCTGTGCCGCTGCATAGAGATTCCAAAGTACCGTTATACAGCGTTGAATGATTTCTTTTGCTATCGGAAATAATCATGCTTCCGATCTCGCCCGCATATCCATGTGCTCCTTGTATGATTTTTTTATCAAGTATGATACCGCATCCAATGCCTGAACTAACCGTTATATATATGGATTGGTTATAAGGCTTGGCAGCTCCATGATCCGATTCTAGCAGGGTGATCACGTTTACATCATTCTCAAAAAACACTTCATAATTCGGAAAGAAATCTCTGATTGTTGAGATACTAACATTCTCTAGGCAAGGAATATTAGTAACATCACGAATGATTTTTGTTTGATCCTTCCAAGGAATCGGCAATGCAATGCCTATCTTGCTTGCTAGCTGTTCGTGGTCGACTTTAGCGATCATTTCCTTGACGGTTTTGAAAATTTCTTCAGCATCTTGGAAGCCTCTTGTTAATGCCGACTCCTTCCGAACAAGTTCAAGTTGCTCGTTCACTAATCCAACCCTAATATTTGTTCCTCCAATATCTACTCCAATAACGAAGCTACCCATATTTACGCTCCTCAACTATGATGACTGATCCATATATTTAGCTGCTGCAGCATCCAAATAGAAATCTATATGCTCATAACCAAGCAATTGCTGAGCAGGTAGCTGTGCGTCTGAATTTGTGAGAATCTCCTTTACGATAGCGGCTTTGCGCTCTCCAGTTATGACGACAACAACTCTTTTACTACTTGCAATCTGTTCCAAACCTAATGTAATGCCTTGCTTTAATTCAGTCTGCTTAAGAAAATATTTTTGGGCGACTATCTTAGTCGTTTCTGACAATTCCACAACACTGCTACGATTCAATACTGGGCCGCCAGGTTCATTTAATCCAATATGTCCATTCATACCTACGCCCATCAAGCTGAAGGTAATCGGGTGTTGCTCGATAAAGCGATCAATTCGTAAACATTCCTGCTCTATATCCGGCGATGTTCCGTTAAAAAATTCAATCTGGCTACCATCCAGTGAAATCTGCGAAAATAGATCTTGATTCAACATCTGATAGCAGCTTCCTTCAGAGCTTTTATCTATACCAACCCACTCATCCAAGCTAACGATGTTTAGCCTCTTGATCTTCGACTGGATGTCCGCATCATTGGAAAATTTCTGATAGCTTTTTTGTGGAGTGCTCCCTGAAGCTAGGCAGAACACGGGATGATGATCGTTAATTAAACGATCTTTCATCTCTCTGGCAATTTCGTTTGCTACTTCTTCTTCGTTATCAAAGATTCTGATCATCCTGTTCACTTCCTTGTTGTTTAATCCGAAATGACGTTCATCATCTCTTGCTGGAGAATAAGTATCGCTGCTCCCATTGCTGTTGATTGATGTAAGTCACTCACAGAAATTTGTGGAGTCCACTCCGTATATTGCTCGACATAACTTTTCGTACGATCCAATATACGTTCCGGGAACAGCGCTACCGTTTTACCGCTAATAATGACCTGATCAATATCCAGAATGCTGATTATATTTGTAATCGTTAAAGCCAGATTCTTCGAAACATAATCAATGCAAGCTTCTACGTCATTCGCTGAATTCAAATCATATGCGCTTAGCAAGTACTTAATGGCTAATCTGCTTTCCAGCCAACCGACTGATGATGGAGTCCGCTTGTATTCTGAATCAAAGCACATATACTCCAGCTCGCCTGCTCTTGCATTAACACCGCGGTGTAACTCTTTGTTAATGATCAAGCCGCCCCCAACGCCATCACCTGCAGCAACATGAATGAGACTCGTCGTTGCTTGATCTGAGTTTTCAAGATTCCGAAATTCCGCCACAGTCGCTGCGTTCACATCATTCTCCAGAAGAATAGGCAAATTCACTTCACGCTTGAGATTTTCAATAATAGACTCATACTCAAAATCGTTTTCTTTATTGTGATGAGTTCTCATCCGAATCGTTTTCTTTCTTGTATTGATTGCGCCATCAACGCCAATACCAATCCCCAAAACAACACTATTTGTTTCCTTCGCTTTACTCTTCAAATGTTCCACAAGCTTTATAAATACCGAAGTGAACTGCTGACTATGGAACGGAATATCTGTTTCAATCGAATACGAATCTATGATCTTGCCGTGTAGATTAATAAGTAACGCCGTAATCGTATTGCCAATAATCTGTATTCCGATTGTCGTATAGCTGTTTTCATTAAATCTGTAAACCGTACGTTTTCTTCCCAAGCCGCCAGAACCTTCTCGACTTTCACCAGTGGCAGTCAATAAACCAATCTGTTCAAAAAAAGTGACAATCTTGCTTACAGTAACAAAGCTCATTGCCGTTTTTTCTGAAATCTCGACTTTCGCCATTTCAGGATATTGAAGCAAAATATCGAAGACTATTTTCCTGTTCTCATCTTTAATATCATTGGGCAGAAATGATTTCATAGGTCCTCCTGGTTATATTATTAACATAATTAATAAATGAAGTTAAATAATTAATTAAAAAAATACAAGGTCAGCAGTGACCTCTTAAATTTATTATATATTCACTGTAGTGAACGTTCAAGTGTATTTATTTAACTTCCTTAAATTAATCTATACTCTATCTTAAAATTACATCAAAAAGCTTTAAGATGCAGTCATTTACAAGTGTTTTTTTCTGAGCACACCATAAAAAAAGAAGCTTCCCACAAGTTCAATGAACTCATGAGAAGCCTCTAATCCATCCTATTTCAAGGCTTAATCAGCCTTATTACATCATGCCGCCCATTCCACCCATGCCGCCCATATCAGGCATACCTGGTTTTTCTGGCTCTGGCTTGTCAGCAATTACTGCTTCAGTAGTCAGGAACATTGCAGCTACGGATGCAGCGTTTTGAAGTGCGGAACGAGTTACTTTAGCAGGGTCAACGATACCTGCTTCGAACATGTTCACCCATTCACCAGTAGCAGCGTTGTAGCCGATACCTACTGCTTCTTTTTTCAAGCGGTCCACGATTACGGAACCTTCTTGACCAGCGTTAGCTGCGATGGTGCGAATTGGCTCTTCAAGCGCACGAAGCACGATGTTAACGCCTGTTTTCTCATCGCCAGTTACATCTACAGCAGCAACAGCACTATATACGTTCACAAGAGCTGTACCACCACCAGAAACGATACCTTCTTCAACCGCAGCGCGAGTTGCGTTCAGGGCGTCTTCGATGCGAAGCTTACGCTCTTTCAATTCAGTTTCAGTTGCAGCGCCAACTTTGACAACGGCTACGCCGCCAGCCAATTTAGCCAAACGCTCTTGCAATTTCTCTTTGTCGAACTCGGAAGTTGTTTCTTCCAGTTGAGCACGAATTTGGCTTACGCGAGCATTGATGTCCGCTTTGTCGCCGCTTCCGTCTACGATTGTAGTGTTTTCTTTTGTTACGCGTACTTGACGTGCGTTACCCAGTTGTTCAATGGAAGCGCTCTTCAGATCAAGACCGAGCTTCTCTGTGATCACTTGGGCACCAGTCAGAGCAGCGATATCTTGCAGCATAGCTTCGCGGCGGTCGCCAAAGCCAGGAGCTTTAACAGCAACAGCGTTAAATGTTCCGCGCAGTTTGTTCAAGATCAACATAGCTTGTGCTTCGCCTTCGATATCTTCAGCGATAATAACAAGCGGTCTAGCTTGTTGAACGATTTTTTCAAGCAATGGAAGAATTTCTTGAGTGCTGCTGATTTTTTTATCAGTGATCAAGATGTATGGGTTCTCCAGAACAGCTTCCATTTTGTCCGTATCAGTAATCATGTACGGGGAAATGTAACCGCGGTCGAACTGCATACCTTCTACGACTTCAAGTTCAGTAGCGAATCCACGGGATTCTTCAACAGTGATTACACCGTCTTTACCTACCTTTTCCATAGCTTCAGCAATCAATTGGCCCACTTCTTCGTCAGCAGCAGAGATAGCAGCTACTTGAGCGATAGCTTGGGAATCTTCGATTGGCTTAGCAATTTTTTGCAATTCTTCAACTGCTGCACGAACTGCTTTGTCGATCCCTTTGCGAATAACCATTGGGTTAGCGCCTGCAGTTACGTTCTTCAGACCTTCACGGATCATAGCTTGTGCCAGAACCGTTGCAGTTGTAGTACCGTCACCGGCTACATCGTTAGTCTTAGTAGCAACTTCTTTAACTAGTTGAGCACCCATGTTCTCGAATGCATCTTCAAGTTCGATTTCTTTAGCGATAGTTACACCATCGTTAGTGATAAGCGGGCTACCAAATTTTTTCTCAAGCACCACGTTACGGCCTTTTGGTCCGAGTGTAACTTTTACCGCATTTGCCAAAGCATCTACACCGCGCAACATAGAGCGGCGAGCTTCTTCACTAAATTTAATTTCTTTAGCCATTGTGTAATTACCTCCTAGAATTTTTTGTATATCACGTTACTTTAAGTAGTTTAGATTTAGCTTATGATCGACTCTCGCTTAGTCAAGAATCGCGTGAATGTCGCTTTCTTTCATAATCAAATATTCTTTACCTTCGTATTTGATTTCTGTTCCTGCATATTTTGAGAAAAGAACACGGTCGCCTTCTTTTACTTCAAGCGCTACACGTACTCCATCTTTCAAAGCTCCGCTGCCTACTGCAATAATTGTTCCTTCTTGTGGCTTTTCTTTCGAGGAGTCCGGAAGCACAATCCCGAATGAAGTGGTTTCCTCCTGCTCGCTCGGTAGCACCAATACGCGTTCACCTAAAGGTTTGATCATGAAAAAATAGCCTCCTTTAAAATTATGTTATTTTGCTTCAAAACATAGTTTAGAACTTGCCGGCCGTACTTCTAACTCTCTGATGTTTATGAAAAATATCAATTGGACGCTACAAATCTCTGGTCCATCTCATATTTTTCATAAGCGTTAGCACTCGACGGTCTGTAGTGCTAACAACAATTTTTATGATACTCAACTTGAGCCCGAATTTCAAGTCCTTTTACACAAATTCGCATTTGTTTTCGTAAAAACAACGTTTCACCGGTTGTCCTAGGCGCACACTCTATAACATTCTATCCACAGGGTGTGAAAATATGCGTTTGATTCCCAGTAGTTTCAACTGTACCACCTACGCTTGAACATTTCAAAAAGACTAAACACATCTTTACTTTAAAGGCGTTTTAAAAATAAAAGAGCTGTCTCTTTCGTAGAAATATCTACTTAGCGACAGCCCTTAATCACTCTTCCTCACTCTTCACATACTGTTCTTCCCTCGCTGCATCTGCAGCAAGCTGTTTGCGATAGACAAATGCAGATAAGAATACACTGAACTCATACAAAATGAGCAGTGGAATGGTCACCAGAAAGTCCGAGATGAAATCCGGGGGAGTGATGACTACGGCGATAAAGACAAGCGTGAAATAGGCGTATCGACGCATTTTACGCAAGCGTATCGGATTAAGAACCCGCAGTTTGGTCAGAAACATCACCAGCAGCGGAAGCTCAAATAGCAACGCTAAAGGTAGCACCAGACTGAACATGAAGTTAAAATATTGCGCAATTCCGTAGGTCTCTTCCAGCCCCATACTCCGGGTGATTGAGATCGTGAACGAAAGCGCCATTGGAAATACAACATAATAAGCAAAAGAAAGACCGATTAAAAAAAGAACAAAAACATATGGAACATAACGCAATGTTGCACTACGCTCTTCCGGTCTAAGGCCTGGACTAATAAACGCCCACAATTGATAAGCAATAAAAGGGATTGAAATGACAAGCGAAACTGCCATCGCGATCTTCATATACATCCCGATACCATCCCAGAATGAGAACGCATGCAGAACAAAGCCCTGTGCTAGATCTGTACTAATTAAATAATCGTAAATGGGCTTGGCGCAGAACAGACCTCCTACCAATCCAAGAATAAATACAATCAGCACATAAATAATCCGTTTACGCAGCTCGGTGAGATGATCCACCACCGACATTTCTTCCGTTTCGAGAGACATCCTGACACCATCCCATGACAAGAGTAGAAACATTACACCAGCTTTGTGTAAAACTGTGCCCGTTTCTGCAGAAAGCAACAAGCAAATTAAAAAAGGGGCGTCTCCTAAGTCTATTAGACTTGTGAGATAGCCCCATTGTTAAACTTATTATTATTCCGGCAGGCGTTTGTCCTGAGGAATATCTGCAGCGACCGTCTGCGGGGCCGTCGGCACAGGAGCTTCGCTCTTCTTCACCGGATCAGTATCACCGATGATTTCACGTGCGCCTTCCTTAAATTCACGGAAGGTTCGTCCAACTGCGCGGCCTAACTCTGGCAGTTTATTCGGGCCAAAGAGGAGCAGTGCCAGTATAACCAACAAGATAATACCCGGAGTTCCAATTCCACTAAACATTATTATTCCTCCTTGTCCGTCTATCCGATCATGGCATCGTTTACGATAATCTAATAATACCATAACTTATGTCACAGTTACATCCACTATCTTCTATAAATAGTTTATCCTTGTGACGTGACAAGAATATGACAATGTTATTGGCGGTATTGGCCAGTTACCATTAGTAACGCTTCCGGTAATTGATCCATAATGGCTGCCAAATTCTCATGAACACCCTTCGGTGTACCCGGTAAGTTGACAATCAACGTGCGTCCACGAATGCCGCATATCCCGCGGAACAGCATCACCGCACGGTTTTTTTGCATCACCGTACTTCGCATCGCTTCTGAAAGTCCAGGTACTTCCCGCTCGATTACACGCCGAGTAGCCTCCGGAGTCACATCGCGTATCGCTAGATCGGTACCTCCGGTCGTCAATACCAGATCCGCCTGAAAATAATCTGTCAGTTCTATCAAAGCTGCGATAATCTCATCTTGTTCATCGGGTACGATTCGATATTCAACAATCTCGCCCCCAAGCTCCTCTTCCACCAGCTCCCGAATAACCTGGGCGCTCGTGTCTTCCCGTTCGCCCCTGGCCCCTTTATCGCTGGCCGTTAGGATTGCTGTTTTCCACGCCATAGGTTTGTCCTCCCTCTCTATGTATAATTGGCTGTACAGTGCAGCCCGCTTGCTTCAGCGCATCGAACATAAGATCTGATCAAGGTTCAAGCGCGTAATCTCCATTCTTGCCCCCGCTTTTAGATACTAATAGCGTTGGTCCGATAATCATGTCCTTCTGAAGAGCCTTGCACATGTCATATACCGTTAATGCTGAGGCAGAAACAGCGGTCAACGCCTCCATTTCAACTCCGGTCTTTCCGGTGGTATGGACTATTGCTTCTATATAAAGTTCATCTTCGCTGTTATCGGAGAAGCTGATGTCAATACCGGTAAGCGGGAGCGGATGGCACATCGGAATCCAGTCAGACGTCTTCTTGGCCGCCATAATCCCAGCGATCTGCGCAACGGCAAGTACGTCTCCTTTACTGATCTTACCTTCCTTGATGGCACTAAGCGTCTCCATTGCCATCTTGATCTTACTCCGCGCGACAGCTGTCCGCTTCGTAATCTCCTTCTCACTCACATCCACCATACGAGCTCTTCCCTGCTCGTTAAAATGGGTCAATTCCACGGCTCACTCTCCTTTTCGGCAGTGCACTATGCCATTTTCAGTAATCAGCATGTCCATAAAGGCATCATGCTCATCCATGGGCACCTTCGGAACCACCTGCATACCATAGGCTAGCCCGATCCAGACAGGCGGCTTCGCAGCGGCATACTCTTCCGTCTCCCATGTCGCACGCAATCGATCATAGTATCCTCGGCCGTAACCAAGCCTACCCCCCTGGAGATCAAAAGCCAGCCCCGGAACAAACACAACCTCGGGTAGTGTAACAACTTCAATTTCTTGTGAATCTTTGCCGGATACAATAGGTTCATGGATACCATACGCCCCCGGCTCAAGCTCACTCCATGCGCTCACCCTATGAACACTCATTGCACCACTTGCCGGAATAACACGCGGCAGCAGTACCCTGCGCTGATCCTTCCACGCCTGTGTAAGAAGCGCGTTGGTATCGAGTTCAGAACGGAAAGATACATAAGCCATCAGTGAGGCGATGTCCTTCGTCTTCAGCCACTCTGATGCATGCTTGCAGACCAGAAAAGACAATTCCCTTCTCTGGTCCGAGGAGAGCTCGTTTCGGGCGATGGTCTTCTCAGTTCTTAGTTGTTGCTTTATTTTGGAGATCACCGACCCCTTACTTGACATCGTCGGTCACCCCCATATATTTATCCCAAGCTTATCCTTGTTTGTAAATCCAGTTTACCACTCTTCTCCCCGGTTCGCCAAGGTGGATAGGACTGTGTTTCCGGGCCAGGTCTTTATTCCTTGCTTCCAATATATCGAGCTCTCGCTTGGGAAACGCTTTTCATGTAAACTATAGAATAAGTTGTTCATACGGCTGAGGTATAAATACCAAGGCGAAATATGCAAGGGTGGAGGTTTCATCGTTATGCTTCTTCAAGCGACAGGAATTACAAAATCATATGGTATACAAAACGTACTAGACGGCATAAGCCTCCAGGTAAATGAAAAGGAACGTGTTGGACTCGTAGGTGTTAATGGTGCCGGCAAATCAACTTTTCTACAAATTCTGGCTGGTGAAATGTCCTATGACAGCGGTCAAATTCATAAATCAAAAGAAACTACAATCGGGTACTTAGCCCAAAATAGCGGACTTCAATCCGACAAAACCATTCATGAAGAGATGATGGCCGTTTTCGCACCGTTAATCGAAGCGGAGGCTGAGCTAAGAGAGCTGGAAGTAAGCATTGCTGATCCTAAGCTGGCAGAAGACCCAAAACGGTACGAAGAGCTGCTCGAACGATATGCCCGCCGATCAGATTGGTTCAAGGATCACGGCGGTTATGAAATGAATACACGAATCCGAAGTGTCCTGCACGGTATGGGCTTCGGCGAGTTCCCACCGGATACACCCATCGCCACACTTAGTGGCGGCCAGAAGACTCGGCTCGCATTAGCCCGCATTTTGCTTCAGGCTCCCGATCTTCTAATGCTGGATGAGCCTACGAACCATCTGGATATTGAAACATTAACTTGGCTTGAGGATTATCTTCGCAGTTATGCTGGCGGAATTCTGGTTGTTTCTCATGACCGTTATTTCCTGGACCGGCTTGTGACTACTATTGTAGAGATCGAGCGTCATCAATCTCGACGTTATACAGGCAATTACAGCCGGTATGTAGATTTGAAGGCTGCTGAATATGAAGCACGAATGAAACAGTATGAGAAACAGCAGGATGAGATTTCAAGAATGGAAGATTTCGTACAGAAAAACATAGTGCGAGCATCTACCACGAAACGTGCGCAGAGCAGACGCAAAGCGCTTGAGAAGATGGACCGCATAGATCGACCGATGGGCGATCTGAAGAAAGCCAGCTTCTCCTTCGAGCCCGACTTCATGTCTGGTAAAGAAGTGCTGCAAGTTCGTAATGTAGCCGTTTCCTTTAATGATGGTCCACCTTTGTTTAAGGATGCTTCTTTTGAACTGCGGCGTGGAGAAACCGCGGCACTCATCGGACCCAATGGTATCGGTAAATCTACACTGCTGCAGTGTATGACCGGAACCCGGGAGCCGTCCGCTGGAACCGTGAATTGGGGCACGAAAGTCAAGGTTGCTTATTATGATCAGGAACAGACACGCCTTAATCCGAAAAATACGGTAATGGAAGAGCTATGGAGTGAATACCCAATGATTGAGGAAGCCAGAATCCGTACAATTCTTGGCAATTTCCTCTTCAGCGGTGAAGATGTTCTTAAGAAGATCTCCGCGCTGAGCGGCGGCGAAAAAGCACGCGTGGCATTATCGAAGCTCATGTTGCGCGGCGCAAATATGCTCATTCTCGATGAGCCAACCAACCATTTAGATTTGGTCAGTCGTGAGGTGCTGGAATCTGCTTTAATCGATTTCGAAGGTACATTACTCTTCATTTCTCATGACCGTTATTTCCTCAACAAAATGGCTGAACGTGTGCTGGAGCTTCATCCCGAGGGGATCGACCAATACCTTGGTAACTACGATGACTATATCGAGAAAAAACGAGAATTAGAAGAGATTGCGAAAGATGCCGCCGAATTAGCCTCCAAGAACGTCAACAAGGATGCTGCAGTTCCTGAAAAAAGCACTGTTTCCTCCTTCGAAGCGGATAAGCAAGCCAAGCGTGAAGAGCGCAACCGGAAGCGGCGTATCGCTGAGCTCGAGGAAGGCATTGCCTCACTAGAGGAGTCGATCGCTTTTATAGAGAATGAAATGACTAAACCTGAAGTTTATCAGGATTATTTAGCACTTCAAGGTTATGAAGAGGACCTAAAAAACAAAAAAACGCAGCTTACAGATTTATTTAACGAATGGGAAATCCTTGCTGACGAATAATGTAAAACCCACTTCATAAATATTTTTTCATATTTCTCGATTTGTTCATAATTAGTTATCCACAGCTCTATACACAGGTTTCGTGTATAACTACCTACTAAAAAAGCCCCTTAGGGGCTCTTTTTATGCGTTAAATCGGTATTTTCGAAGTACAGGAATTATTATCCACCGAATTATCCACATTATCCACAATTCCCACAAGGTTTCACTGCTAACAAAAATGGATATAAAGCCATTTTAAAAAGAGCTGACATTGCTGATTTTACGCACTTTTTACACAACTCAGACAGAATATGTGGATAACGTTGTCCACAACTTGACAAAAGACGTAACCGCTCCAAAAACCCCTCATTTTATGATAAAAAAAGAACCCGCTATCTCTAAATCAGACAGCGGGTCTATATATATTAAACAATTTGTGTAGAGAGCAGCGCAGCGTTACAGGCTGCAATGTAGGCAATTCCTGCTGCCATGATAATATCTTGATGCGTAGCTGTGCCTCTAAATTTAAGACCTTCCCACTCTACCATCACAGCCGCTTCCGCTTGGGCATTCTCCCCACTTCCGAGTGAATGCAGTTCAAGTCCCGCAAAATCTATGTCCTCTGTTATCCCTTGGCCAATGGCAGCGATAATGGCCTCAAGCGGACCATCCCCAGTACTAGTATGTGAAGTTTCCTGTCCAGATTTCAAATGGCGAACCGTAACCGCGGCCACCCGGCGCTGGGCGCTACCTGCCAATACCTGAACCTCGCCCAGTTCATAAACCTGAGCTTGTTGTCCAGTAGTACTGCTTACCATTTGCAGCAGTTGGTCATCACTGACAACCTTTTGACGGTCAGCAGTCTCTTTAAACGATTCATACAATGCATCCAGCTCCGCAGGCTCAAGCGTAATACCATACTTCGCCGCCCGGTCCTTCAGCGCATGTCTGCCAGAATGCTTGCCCAGAATGATCATGCTACGTGGGATGCCCAGCCGTTCCGGATCCATGATCTCATAGGTGCTGCGATCCTTCAGCAAACCGTCCTGATGAATCCCTGACTCATGCTGGAAGGCATTTCTTCCGACGACTGGCTTGTTATAGGCGATTGGAAAATGCATTGCTCCGCTGATCATCCGTGAAGTATCGTACAACTTATCTAGCACAATGCCTGTTTCTGCCCCAATCGCATCCCCGCGGGTTTCGAGCGCCATCACAAGCTCTTCTAGTGCACAGTTCCCGGTACGTTCACCTACTCCGTTCACAGTGACTTCAATCTGTGTCGCGCCTCCATCAATCGCTGCCAGACTGTTGGCTACAGCCAGCCCCAAATCATTGTGACAGTGGGCACTATAGCTCACTTTGTCCCCGCCTCTTGCTCCCAGCCGCACTCGTCGGAACATTTCCCCGTATTCATGTGGCAAGGCGTAACCGACTGTATCGGGCAGATTGATAATAGAAGCGCCTTCCTCTATGACAGCTTCAACCATTTCAATCAGATCATCGATTCCTGTTCGCGCAGCATCCATCGCCGTGAATTCAACGACATCAGAGAATTGACGCGCGTAAGCCGTCATCTCGCGGGCTTTGGCTACGACTTCAGCTCTGCTCATACGCAATTGATGCTGCAAATGAATATCAGAAGAGGAGATGAACAGGTGAATCCGCCGCCGTTCAGCATCTTGGGTTGCCCGGACTGCCGCGTCAATATCCCCTTTAACCGCCCGTGCAAAACCGCAAATTTCCACATTTCGCACCTTACGTGAAATCGTCTGTACTGCTGCAAAATCACCAGGGCTCGATATCGGGAATCCAGGTTCCATCACATCAACACCCAGATCTGCGAGCTTATAGGCCAGTAGTATTTTTTGCTCTGGGGTCAGACTTGCGCCCGGAGCCTGTTCACCGTCTCGCAGAGTCGTATCGAAAATTTGTATACGTTTCTTTACTGGAATAATCATCTTAATTCCTCCTGTTATCCTCTTATTAGATTCCTTACCCTAGCCTATGCTTCAGCGCAGATCCACACGTCGACTTGTAGTCCTGCTAAATTCCCCACCCACTGCTGCCGGCAGCTGATACGAATGAACCCTCTGCACAATTTGGAACGTGCTGAGGGTTCACTCTTGGCGTCCAATGTAGCGGTGCGTCCGTAACCGGAACCGCTTCTATAAGAACGCAAAAACCCGCCGTCTCTAATAAAGAGACGGCGGGTTACCCCTCCGCGGTACCACTCTTTTTGACGCATAGGCTATAAAAATAATCCAAGCCTTTAAGCTGCGTCCTGCTCTTCTTCCCGGTCCATCCTGAGGATATCAGGAAATCTGGGAAGGTCCGATAACGGGGACAGCCGTAGGCAGCGTACTCTTCTTTCCGCCGCTCCGCTCCCGGGCGAGATTCAAGACATCCGGTGACTGCGTCGCACCACCCCGCAGCTCTCTGTTCACCATCATTCCCTACTACTCCCGTTCTTAGCGTGTGTTATATACATTACTCACTACTCAAAATCCATACAAAAAAGCCTGCCATCTCATTCAAGAGACGACAGGCTGTTAACCTTCGCGGTACCACTCTTGTTGATGCTCTGTATCGGTTAAATTACTGCCGATTCCAATTGAACATCCACTCTACGGTCCAGTATGTTAGATACTCGACCACCCTTTCACGGAGGTTACCCGTAAACAGTGTACGAACGTTCCGGCGACAATTGCCGGCAATGTTTCCACCGCTCCGCTCCTAGACGAGTTCAGGTCTCCTTCGACTGCGTCGCACCTACCCGCAGCTCTCTTATCCCAGAGTATCCTTACTACTTCTGCTCATCGCGTTTCCTTGTATAATTGAACTGATTATACTCGCTAGCTCCAAATGATGTCAATAGGCGGATACAGACCATTGTTCCAGTGAGAACCCAGGGTCTGCAACCATATCCAGCGGCGTACCGCCATCATGCTGCCACTTTACGTATGCAGCCGCTCCAATCATCGCTGCATTATCTGTGCAGTATACCGGAGGTGGAATAATTAGCTCGATGCCTTCCGCTTCACAGCGCGAGATCAATGCCGAGCGGAGTCCAGCATTAGCAGCAACACCTCCACACAGCAATAACTGCTTGGAGCTAGTAGCTTTAACAGCACGTACTGCTTTTTCCACCAGCACCTCAACCACAGATTCTTGGAACCCGCGGGCAATACCCGCCACATCCGGCGTGAGACCTTTCATCTTACTCTGATTCACAACGTTCAGCACAGCCGACTTTAGGCCACTGAAGCTGAAATCATATGAATCCGGCTCAAGCCATACTCTTGGCAACGTTACAACCTCCGTCGCTTCTCGTGCAAGACGGTCTACATGAGGTCCGCCAGGATAAGGGAATCCCAGTGCCCGTGCCACTTTATCATAAGCTTCGCCTACCGCATCATCACGGGTGCGTCCGATAATTCGAAACTGACCCTCCTGCTCCATATGAACCAGTTCAGTATGTCCGCCGGATACCACTAGTGTCATGCAGGGATACTGCAACTCTGCCACTAAACGGTTAGCATAAATATGTCCTGCAATATGATGAGTGCCAATCAGCGGCTTGCCCCATGCGAGAGCAAGACTCTTGGCTGCTACTACCCCGACAAGTAAAGCCCCCACCAAACCTGGGCCTTGCGTAACTGCCACCGCCGACAATTGATCTGGTGTAACCCCTGCTGTAGCGAGTGCTTCCTCTATCACCAGCGTAATCACTTCCACATGCTTACGGGAAGCTACTTCTGGTACCACGCCCCCGAAGGCGCGATGCGTCTCAATCTGACTCGAGATAATGTTGGATAACACTTCAGAGCCATCTTTGACCACAGCGACCGACGTTTCATCACAACTCGTCTCAATAGCAAGTATAAGTACAGGCTGAGCTGCGCCCGTTTCTGTCTTCATTTTAATTCCACGCTTCCTTCCATGTTGCCATGCTCCTCGTACTCTGGCAGATCCGCCCACATAATGAGCGCATCCTCGCGATTATCGGAGTAATATCCTTTGCGTGTGCCGGCAGAACGAAAGCCCTTTTTACGATATAAATTCTGTGCTACCTCATTCGATACCCGTACTTCAAGCGTAATCGATTTCATCCCCACATAAGACGCCGTCTTCATAAGCTCTTCGAGCAGGCGTTCGCCCCATTTACGTCCACGATAGGCTTCGAGCAAGGCTATATTCGTCACATGCGCCTCATCCACGATGGCCCACATACCGGCATAACCGATAATATGACCTGCCAGCTCCATAACCATATATTTTGCAAAATGATTATGTGTCAGCTCGTTTCGAAAAGCTTCCTCTGTCCAAGGCATCGTGAAGGCTTCCCGTTCAATGATAAGAATGTCAGGAATATCCTCCAACTTCATCAAACGAAAAACAAGTTCAGCCTCCTGAACTCCCATTGATTCCGCTTCCGTCATTGTTTCTTTAAGCCTCCTTCTCTGCTTAACCGCAGATTGGCCTCCGCTTCTGAAATCTGAGTATAGTTAGGGATCAAACTATGGATATCATCATTCTCTACCAGAATCCGCGCTTCTCCAAGAAATCCTGTCCAGCGGCCTTCCATTTCATAAGGAACTGCAATAGAAGCACCAAGATCCTTCAATGGACGAAGCGATTCCTCACTGCCATGCACAGCAGTCTCCCCAACAAACCAAAGAACAGCGGGCTTTTTACCCTCAACTGACGCCTGTTCTAAACGTTCAGCTAAATAATCCACCCAGTCTGCCATCAGACGGATGGCATCAGGTTCAAGACGGCTAGGAGCGTTATTTCCCTCAGCTGTGAAAAGTCCGGTGTATACCTGTCCTCGACGTGCATCCATCAGTGGAATGATCCAATCAGGTCCGAAGCCACTGTTCTCATTAGCTTGTCCTAACTCTTCTTGCGTCTTATTCTTGAGGGCTGTTTGATATCCGCCCCATGCCACTGCGTGTAGACTCGAAATGCCAACTACCGGGACATTCCATGCCCATGCCAGCGTTTTGGCTGCAGTAACTGCGATACGTGTTCCCGTATACGATCCAGGACCCACACCTACAGAAATCCCTCCCAGCATTGCAGCAGTAGTTCCCGTAGCTTGCAGCGCCTGCTCTATGATCGGCAGTAAATGTACTGAATGATTCCGTTCTCCAGAAGCATTAATTTCATGCAGTAGTTCCCCATTCTCTGTAACTGCCACGCCTAATACTGCAGTTGATGTATCCAGCGCTAAAAGCCGCTTGCGCGGCTCTGTATTCTGATTCGTCATCTTCCTTAACCCCACTTCTGGATCAGCTTCCGGCAAAGCTCACCATACGGCTCCCCAATTCCGGTCACCGTAATCATTCTTTCATCCGGCCCGACTGTTTCCATGTATATGTGCATATGCCGCGGCGGCATTAAATCCGTAATAATACTGCTCCATTCCACCAAGCAGACGCCTTGCCCGTAGAAATACTCATCTAGTCCAAGCTCGTCCGCTTCCTGAAGCGAAATCCGATATACATCCATATGATATAGCGGTAGACGGCCCTCATACTCTTTAATAATTGTAAAAGTAGGACTGTTTACGACCCCCTTTACACCGAGATGCCGAGCGTACCCTTGCGAGAATGCCGTTTTTCCTGCGCCCAGATCGCCATCCAAACCTATAACCATCCCAGGCGACGAAGCAGTAGCTAGCGCAGCTGCAAGCAACTCTGTATCCTGGAGGCTGTATGAACGGTAAGTGAACACCGTTTCGTCTGTATTGTCCAACTACAACTACCACCTTTTAATATATACCTGCCAAAAACCATTACATTTAATTATATCGGTATGCTCCATCCACCGCAACAACTGTCCCTGTTCAATCTTACATGTCAGTATGCTTACAATAGAAAAAGAGACCTTTACGCAAAAATAAGCATAAAGAGTCTCTTTTATACAGGTTTGATTCCGCTTATTCACACACTCTGAGTAGTCATTCGTTAATGCTCTTGCTCCTCTAACCGTTCCACGCCTACTGTATGCGTATTGGTTGGTCTTGAGCCTACTTGCACCGTAGCCATTCCGTTCTGTGCATCCACATGCTCAATCCATACAGGTTCTCCATCCAAATGTACACTTACCGTCTCTTTTGAAGCATAAATATCCTGTGCTCGTTTGACGTCCACCACTGTTCTCCTCCTTTATTGTTCTCAAAGTTTACGATTCTAAGGGTGATGTATCTTCGATCGTTCGCTCTGCATCCAGCTTCTCCGAATCGGATACCTGACTAGCCTCCGGGGGAGCAATTATGCTGTCCCAATCCACTACTGTTGCCGGTATATCCTGCTCGCTCAGCGCATCGCTCCAATCATTACCTCTTGGTTCCATCCCTTTGTATTCTCCTCCTCAGCTTTAAAGGCCTGATTTTATATTTTCCCATGCTTCTCAAAAAATGCACCCGGCTAGAAAAGCCTTTCCTGCCTCATACTAACCCAAAGCAGAATAACTTAGATCAGGAGGCGTTACTCATGCATACCGTTTGGAAAGGAGCCATCAGCTTCGGGCTAGTGCATGTTCCGGTTAAAATGTTCTCCGCTACAGAAGACAAGGACATTTCTCTGCGTTATATCCATAAGGAATGCGGCAGCCCACTGTCGTATGTACGTAAATGTCCGGTGTGTGACAAAGAGGTGGCTTGGGAAGAAATCGGCAAGGGTTATGAGTATGAAAAAGGAAAATTCGTTCTCTTCGACAAGGAGGAACTGGATCAATTAACTGACGAAAGCAGCAAAAGCATTACCATTCTCGACTTTGTTGACCTGACGGAGATCGATCCCATTTATTTTCAAAAAACCTATTACTTATCTCCGGATCAGGCTGGGACAAATGCCTATCGCCTTCTTATGGAGGCCATGCGTCAAACTGGTAAAATTGGCATCGCCAAAATATCGATTCGTTCAAAAAGCAGTCTTGCTGCTATACGTGTGCTGGAGGATTGCCTCGCCATCGAGACTATTTTTTATCCTGATGAAGTGCGACCGGTCTCGCAAGTGCCTGGCCTGCCCGAAGCAGGGACGGTGAATGATAAAGAGCTGGATATGGCCAAGCTGCTCATTTCACAGCTATCCACGCCTTTTGATCCGGCAAAATATACCGATGATTATCGCCAGCGCATGCTTGATCTAATCTCACATAAGATTGCAGGCGAGGAATTTCATATCGCTCCCGCTAAACAGGAGAGCAATGTGATTGATCTAATGGCTGCATTGCAGGCCAGTATTCAGGCTGTTCAGCATATCCCTACAGATCCTGGACCTTCCCTAGCAGGTACCAAGAAGACCAAGACTAAAGCGGCTCCGGCTGCCAAAAGAAAAACTTCCAAGACTAAGACAGCAGCTGAGCCTGCCGATCAGCAAAACGAAGCTTCCAGACCGATTCCAGTCATCGCCCCAAAACCGAAACGCCGCAGTCCAAAAAGCAAAACCACCGTATCGTAGGAGGCTCTGCCCATGAAGCTTCAGCCCATTATTCCTTTTGAACCCATACTGGCTGAGCAGCTTCCAGCAGGCAACCAGTGGATTGCACAAATTAAATGGGATGGCGTGCGCATGTTGTCCTATTCCGATGGAAGTACTGCTCAGCTAATTAACAGACGTGGCAATTACCGTACCACGCAATATCCTGAGCTTACTGATGCAGCTGCTTACTGCAAGGCTGATTCCGTTATTCTTGATGGTGAGATCATTGCACTCAAGGACGGCAAGCCCTCATTCCACGAGGTAATGCGGAGGGACAGTTTAAAGAATGGTTCCACGATTTCCGTCGTTAGGCATCAGGTTCCTGTCATTTATATGATTTTTGATATTCTGTTCTACAATGGTCAATCGACAATGGATCAACCTTTATTCTCGCGGCAGCAGCTACTAAGCGATATTCTGCTGCCACATCCCCATGTTCAGGCCGTACCCAGTTATACTGATCCCACAGAATTATTCGCGGCTGCTCAGAGTCAGAGCTTGGAGGGTATCGTCTGCAAGGACATCAACAGTACTTATGCTCCAGGTGGAAAAGATAAGCGCTGGCAGAAACGCAAAATCATTTCGGATATTACGGCAGTAGCCGGGGGTGTAACCTTCCGTGACGGCATCGTCAATGCGCTCCTTCTTGGGCTGTATGATGATAAAGGGAATTTGCATTATATCGGACATGCCGGGCCAGGCAAATTGACTGTACAGGATAAACGCGACTTAACTGCAGAAGTACAGCATTTAAAAATAGATCAAATGCCCTTTACAGCTGATCCCCAGCGAGGGAAGGGTGCTTTTTGGATAAAACCGAAGCTTGTCTTCAAAGTTCATTTTTTGGAATGGAATACCTCAGGCACTCTTCGTCAGCCGGTTACTCAAGCGAGAGTAGATCTTCCTCCCGAATCATGTACCATGGAACAAAAAGGATAAACTCTTTCCAAAAAAACGTCCTCCCGAATTTATCGAGAGGACGTTTCTTATTGCGCTGTAAGAGTCGTCACAATAGCCTCCAGCTCTGCTTTAGTCTGCGCAGTATTTTTCGTATTCGTCAGCGTATAATCAATACTCCCATCCGCACTGGACCATACAAGCTGAACTTTTAGATCTCCATGGTGAGGACCAAACACCGTGTAGACTGCTTCAACCCCGTTGATGGTCAAATTTTCATCCTGGTCACTAGGCAGCTGCGCTAAAGTAACCCCTTCCGGAAGCGTATATGCTGGAGCTGATTTTAAATTTAATCTCTCCCCATTTCGCAGATAAGTGATAGAGGTTTCTGTATCATTCCACTTAAAGCTTTGTGAAATCACTTTTTTACCAGCAGCTTGTGCTTTAGCTTTTACCTGATCTCTGAGGGCTTTATACTCTGCACTGAAAAACTTCGGAAGCACTGGATTTAAAACGACATCCTGCAGCTTATAATCCTCCGGGAGTGAGGCTGGTATCAAGAGTGACTTTCCGCTTAATGAGGATAACTTCTGCGCAGCTTCATTTGTAGAACTGAATCTGTACGGCATATATCTTATACTCAAGGTTTCATCTGGATTAGATTTCTTGTCGTTTACATAAAGGACTTTAACTTCGCCCGCTTTTAAGGGAACTATATTTTCTTTGGCAATCAAAGCTTCAATCGTTGGCGATACCATCGTGTTCTGTTCAATGGGTGCAGTAGCTTTGCTTTTATTATTACTCCCTGAAGGCACTGCGCCTGCCGTTCCACTAACCGCGCTCATTAACACTAGCAGGCTCAAACCCGTGATGGCCGCACTTTTTTTAATCATCTTTATAATATCCTCCTTTAACTTCTTGGTTATTTGATCATGCTTTTAGCTACAGCCAACATTTCATTTGTCGTCAGCTTACTGACCCGATTGTCTGAAAGGGTATATTGTATCGCGCCTGATTTATCCAGCCACACTAGCTTAGTGTTGAAGCTTGCATCTTTAGCCGAATCGGTTGTAAGAATTACTTTCCTCCCGTTGACCGTCAGTTCTTTCTTAGTTTCCGAAGCTCGTACAAAAGGCACAGCTCCTTCGGGGAGTTTGGCGGGCGGCACTCCAGTTACAATGCTAAAACTGGCTTTTCCTTTGGCATACAGCTGCATAGACAAGTTCGTTTGGCTCCAACTGATGATCTTGCTAAACAACTGTTTGTTGGGGTCACCTGCCGCCGCTACCTTTAGTTCCTGCTCTAATTGTAAATACAGCTCTGAATCGTTTGCTACAGACGGTGGATAAATGATGGCTGTCGCCAGAGCGAAGCCCTTAGGAAGATTTCCGGGCTGTGGAGTAGCCGGGCCCTTCAACGCTTTGAATTTAGCAGCAAAGGATTTGTAGTCTTTAAAAACAAATCCTTTGCCAGAGAAGCTGATCGTATCCTGAGGGTTGGAGACTTTATCACGTACGTAGTAGGCCAAGTACGTACCTTCCTTCAATCCCGCAACCAGGGTCTGCAGTTCCTTCTGGAGCTTCTGATCGGTTGGTACTGCAGTCAGCTGTCCAGAGGCAGCTGCGACCGAAATGGACAAGCCAGACGCCCCCCCACTCACAACTACTCCTGTTCCTAACAAGGTTGCTGCGGAGAGCACGATCAGTGTTTTTTTGAGTTCATCATTTAGCTTCAATTTCTAAATCACCTCCTTCTAATTACACTTCTATAACACTCCAGCATGAGAAAAAGGGACATTTCCTTACAAAAAAAAGGCCGCCCCAAGCAACCATCATGGCTTTTGGGACAGCCTCTTTTTTTGTTCTTAACATTACAAGTGACGCGCCAAGGGATGCAATATGTGAAGCACCTATAGAGTAATTGGGGAATTTCTCCCTAAAATTCAGAGATTTCTGTTCATCGGACTTATAATTAGGGAAAACTTCCCTGAAATTTGGCCTATTCGGCAACGAATAAAGAAATTTCTATGATTATTAGGGAGGAATTCCCTGATTTCGTTCATTTAGAGCGAATATCGGTTATTTTTAGGGAGTTTTTCCCTAATTAATTTAAAGGATTCTATACATTGCATAAACACAGAACGTATCGCCCATAGTCCACCGTCACATATACCACTAAATCCACAAATCATCTACTGCAGGCCGCAAGTAAATCACACATAGCACATCGCCCACCGCCCCAACCAGTAGCATAGAACACTACGCGTGGCATATTGTCACATGGCACAGTAAAATCCATTACTTTTCCTATTCCATAAAAAAGCTGCCTCCCAAGTAGATTTCACTACTTTTGAGACAGCTTCTGATATTGTACGGATAGAACAACAGTAGCTAGCGAATAAAACTTTTAGCAATCACTTGCCATTGTTCACGGGTTAAACTCTCATTCAGTCCATCATTTAGACTACGAATCGTCTGGCTGGCTTCATCATACCAATACAAAAGATTCCGGGAAGACCAAGTCTGCTCCCCCTTCTCTGTACTCGCTGCGATAAAAACTGCTTCTTTACCAGTACCTGTCATAGACCATTTTTCGGCAGTCTGACCTTCCAAGATAGACACTTGCGATATACCACCCATATAGGCGCTCTGATTTAAGGATAGTTCAATTGTTTGATCCCCCTTATGGTAGGTAACCTCAGCACTCTCTATGGCATTCACAGCTATCTTCTCTATAAATAGCTTTTGGCCTGTTTTATCGACCTTTGCTTTTTTTTGAAATTGTTCAAGCATTTCTTTATATTCCTTGTCTATCGGCCAGTAAGGAGGAGCAGCTTTAAAAGTGGCGTACTCAAATTCATAACCATTAGCGAGTATGGAAGGCAGCTCGGGCCAGAAATCCCCAGTCCCTTTTAATTTTTTTACGAAATCTTGATGATTAGAATACACCGGAGAACTGAAAGCGAACTGCAATTGATTTCCATAGCCTAAACCTTTGGCCAACTTAGTAAACTCAGTATCATTCACATAATAAGCAGCCATTTCTCCAGCATTCAAGTGAGCAAGCACCTGCTCTTTATAAGTCGCCAATAAACTCAGATACTTCTCTATCGCAGGAGAGGTCGAAGGAATAGGGGTATTATAGTGCACCGTCTGTACAATAGCTTTCCCTCCGCTGTTCACTAGCGTAATAGCTCCATCCGGAGGTTGCGTGATATCAATTGTAGACTGGCTACCATGTTCCGTTAAATCTCCAAGTCCAGACAGCTGAAGGGCACCAAATCCGATCATCCCCAGCAATACAACTGCGGAGACCCCTGAGAGAAGTCTTTTTCTAAATTTAGATGGATGCGGGAGTATCTTCGCTTGCTTCTGCATAACGGGATCTCCCGTTTCTGAGAATGACTCCCGTTCGGCTCTGAGATTTGTCATTTCTCCGCCCATCGTTTTCTGTTGATCATGAATTGCCATTACCCGATTCATAACTGCTGCCTTTACATCTAGTTTGTCGCAGTTCCCCAATGCGTCCATTTTCTTTATCATTTTCTCTTCAACACAGCTTCGTTGCCCCACCATTCCGTTCCCCCTTTCTGAGCATTCATCGTTTTGCCAAGCTTCGCAATCGTACGCCTGTATTTCTTCTTCACAGCATCCGTATTCTTATCGAGGATCTCCGCAATTTCCGGGAAGCTCTGTTCCTCAAAGATTCGCAGCACTAACAAGTTTCGCTCCTCTGTCTTCAGCTTCGCGAGGGCAAAAGTCAGATGTTCGTTAAATATGTAACGGTCCATCAACTGTTCCGGGCTTTCTGCAGGCGGATCTGGTTGAAAAAGCGCCATAAGTCTCAAATGTCTTTGACGTTTGCGGATCAGGCTGAGGCAATGATGATAGGCAATTTTATATAACCAGGAAGAAAAGCTCGCGATGGGACGATACGTGCCTATATGCTGATATGCCTTCACCAGAATATCCTGCACCGCATCCTCCGCTTCCGTGCGGCTCCCAAGCAGCCGGCTGCAATAGCGGTAAATCGGTTTTTGAAAAGCTTCGACGATAAGGGCATAGGACTCTACCTCGCCTGCCTGTACCCGAACGACGGTGTGTTCTATCCCGTCCAAAATCAGCAAACTCCCCTTTCACATAACCGTATAACCTTATAACCTTATAACTCTTATGATCATCCAAAAGGGACACTTTGGAAATATTTTTTTCATGAAAAGAAACAGACTGGCACATAATACCCTCATTCCTATAACAGAAAGGAGTTTCCGGATGCCAGCAGCCATCAAAGGCACAATTACCGTAGACGGCCAAGAGATAACCATCACCAACCCAGAGAAGCTGCTATGGCCGGATTGCGGAATTACAAAACGGATCTATCTGGAAAAGCTCGCCGCCCTCTCTCCCTATCTGCTGCGCTATTGCCGTGATCGGCTGCTTACCGTTATTCGTTATCCGCACGGTGTCTCGGGAATGTCCTTTTATCAGAAAAATGCCCCTGATCCTCTGCCGGCCTTTGTCCAGACCGCTATTCACGAGAATATTAATTATATCAAGCTGCAAGGTTTAGCTGAGCTGATCTGGCTGGGTAATCTGGCTGCTCTGGAGTTTCACCCTTCTTTGCATTATGTAGGCAGCGAGCTGCCTTGTGAGTGGATGATTGATCTAGACCCGTCACGTGAAGTCGAGCCCCGGATCATGGAAGCAACTGCAATCGTAGGGAAGGTCTTAACCTCCCTTGGTTTATCTTCTGTGCCCAAAACCTCCGGCGCTACGGGAGTGCAGATCATAGTCCCTATCGAGACCGGCGTTACTTTTGACGGATTGCGAAAAATCGGACACTTTGTCGGTCGTTATGTCACCGAGAAGCACCCCAATTTATTCACCTTGGAGCGACTGAAGAAAAATCGCGGAGATAAAATCTATTTTGACTACCTCCAGCATTACAGTGGCAAAACATTAGCTGCACCTTATACACCACGCGCTAGGCCGCTCGCTACTGTATCCACACCATTGCTCTGGGAGGAGGTTCGGCAGAACGTATCCCCTACTGATTTTCATTTGCTCAATATTGAGGAACGCTTGCAACGTATGGGAGATCTTCTGGAAAAAGTGCCGCCGCAGCCTGTTAGGCAGCTCATCGCTAAGCTTCCATAGGGGAAAACCCCACAAATAATAAACCCCAAAAACAGCAATAAGCCCGCAGCATCAATTCACGCTACGGGCTTATCAGGCGTCCCACTCAAGGACAGAAGGTATATTGTATAAGAATACGGCATATCGAGTCTTGTTCACCGTATTTATTGCTCCATTATTCGTAAAAATACCTTCTTTCAGATAATAATACTAAAGTGCCAAGCTAACATAATTTAAACTAATGAATTGCTTTCTTCTTGAAGCGGCCGCCTTTAACATCATGAATGTTACCTATTGCGATGAATGCACCTGAATCCCAATCCTCAACAATGGATTTAAGCTTAGCTTCTTCCAAACGGGTGATAACCACAAAGATCACTTTCTTGTTCTCCCCGGAAAATCCGCCTTCTCCATCTAAATAAGTAACACCACGTCCAAGACGCTCCGTCAAAGCTTCACCGATATCCCGGAATTTGTCACTGATAATCCATACCGATTTCGACTGATCGAGACCCTCAAGTGTAATGTCAATTACCTTGAATGCAATGTAATAAGCAATTAGTGAGAACATCGCATTATTCCAACCGAACACAAATCCAGCTCCGGATAAGATGAACAGGTTGAAGAACATAACAACTTCACCTACAGAGAAGGGAAGCTTCTTCGCTACTAGAATAGCAACAATTTCTGTACCGTCTAAAGATCCGCCAAAACGTACAACTAACCCTACACCAACACCAAGAATAATACCGCCAAACACGGCAGCAAGCATGGGCTCAACCGTAAAGGCACTCACATGATGCAACAATGAAGTCCCAATAGACATAAGTATGATTGCATATAAGGTAGATAAAGCAAAGGTCTTACCGATTTGCTTATAACCAATTAACAAGAACGGAAGGTTTAACAGCGTCAATAAAATCCCCAGAGGAATATCGAAAAGATATGATAAAATAATGGAGATACCTGTAATTCCACCATCAATCATTTCATTCGGTACGAGGAATATTTCTAGTGCAACAGCCATCATTGCTGCCCCGATGGATAACATGATCATTCGCTGGGCGAACTTAGCCATTTTATGTGTTCCGGTCTTCTGGAGTTTGCTCTGTTCCTCGTTGGCAATCATTTGTGGACTCACATTCATAGAACTCCCCCTACAATTTAACAGTATAGTTTTGAAACATTCGGAAGTATAATTATTATCTATACTTTCTTACATTTCTTCTTATACAATTATTATATCACAAAATAAGCCCTAATAATGAATGGAACACGATATATCCTTCGAAAAATTCAGATTAAGTCCCCTTTCCAGTCATAATAGCGGAGATAACAACTGACACAGCCCTTCACCGAGTTTGACAATTCTCCCTCTCTCCTTAAACTTTACAGGATCAATAAATTCACTGTGCTTTTGATCCTTCTCAAACCCTCTGACAAGTGGAGATATAGCATCAGGATGCAGCAGCACAGCAGTCAATTCAAAGTTAGAATAAAAGCTGCGCATATCCAGATTTGCACTTCCCACCGTAGCGATCAGCTCATCGATAATCATGATCTTGGCATGCATAAATCCTTTCGTATAGCGGTAGAATTTCACCCCTGCATCTTGTAAATTTTCTAAATAAGACAAAGAAGCATGATAGACAAGCATATTATCAGGCTTCGCCGGAATAATAATTCTTACATCCACTCCACGAAGTACTGCGCTTTTCAAAGCCCGGCAGATGGAAGGATCAGGAATAAAATACGGAGATGTGATCCAAATCCGATGTTTCGCTGCGCATAAAGCAGCAAAATACATCTCTTGAGAAGCGTCAATTGCAGCATCCGGGCCACTCCCAACAATCTGCACGGCTTCTTGCGCCTCACAAGCATGTTTTGGGAACAGACGCGGATGGCTCATACTTTCGCCAGAGGCCAATCTCCAATCCTTTAAGAAGACATGCTGAATATAATATACCGAGTCTCCTTCTAGGCGCAGATGGGTATCACGCCAATATCCCATTTTGAGATCCTTCCCCAAATAATCATCCCCTATATTCATTCCACCTGTGAAACCAATGAGCCCATCCACCACCAGAATCTTCCGGTGATTGCGGAAATTAAAACGACGCTCCAATAGAGAACTAATCGGAGGTAAAAAAAAGTGAAACTCTACTCCCGCATTTCTCAACACACGAATGAATCTTCGACTTAAGTGATGGCTGCCCAGACCATCACAAAGTAAACGCACCTTAACGCCCTGACGCGCCTTCCGAATCATAACATCTTGAAACTGCTCACCAATTTCATCATCCCGATAAATATAGAATTCCATGTGTATATGTTCTTTCGCCTCTTCCATTGCTTCAAGCATAGCATCATATGCTTCTCTAGCAGTTGATAATACCCTGCTCTTATTGTGACCAGTAATCGGTCCTTCTGCGATTTTTGAGAGCAAATCCAATAGACCTTTATTATTCTCAAACTGAGCGTTTCCACTCTCAGTAACATCCTTTACTACCTTAATATTGCCAGAGACATGAGAACGAATTTCACGAAAGAGTGAAATACATCTTTTATTTAATTTTCGATTCTGTCTATAATCACGGCCCAGAAAATAATAGAATGCAAGGCCAAGCGGTGGACAACAGAATGAAATGAACAGCCATGCCATAGCCCTTTGCGGGCGACGGAACTCCATAAATACAATTACTGCGATCTGTATAATAAAAAGACTTAGAATTATCGCAAAGGTCTTCAATTCACTACCTCCTCCATTAATAAAACAGTTGCAATAGACTCGCTGCGACGACTCTAGTACAGGTTTTGCCGTAACTCTCTTTCTTTATTCAAACAAACCGTTGTCATGTTCCCGAAAGATATGGAATACATAGAGTAGTAAGACAATTCGGGATGAGCCTAATGGAAGTAAGGTCGTTAGCTTCGTGTATCGTAAGGCGGCTGCCATATGCCGCAGAAAGGAGAAGCCATGAAGAGTCAGCCAGATCATAACCGGATTACGCTGCTCGTCGTAAGGGATGCCGGGCGCCCCGTCAAACAACTCCAGATCTCCAAGCCACTTGCGTTCGCCCTGCCGGCAGCAGCAGCCCTGTCCCTCTCCAGTCTGGTCACCTCTATGCATTTCCATGCCTCGCAGTCGATCTCACAACTGGAAGCTGAGGCAGCCGCACTATCACTAACCAATCTCCGCATGGAAATGAAGGTCGCTGATAAGGATAAAGATCTTATGCAGCTACGTGATCAAGTCAGCGAACTATCAGAAGAGGCAGACAGTATTAAAGACAAGCTGAAGAGTGTAAACGCGCTGGAACAGGAGCTGCAGTCATTGATTAACAAAAGCAAAGGCTCCGCCGCAGAAACCAATGAATCAAAAACTGATTCAACCGCTTCAAATTCAACCTTAGGTTTATCAAGCCGTAACGCTATACCCATACCTAATGAAACATCCTTTAAAAGTGTAATAACACCACAGGTAGGCGGAGAATATATCGCGGCCTATCAGAACGAATCGCTAAATCTGGTGGAAGAAACAAAAGACGACTTTGAAGAGATTCACAGTATGCTCGATGAAATGGTCGAAAGTATTACGCAGACCATCACACAAGCGGAGCATGAAAATAAAGTACAAGCAAATCAACAGGCAAAAAAGGCTAAGGCAGAACAAGCCAGACTAAATGCAGCAGTGCTCTGGCCAACTGATTCCAGGGTCATCTCCTCAAGCTTCGGCTATCGAACAGATCCCTTTAAGGGCTTATCCGCGTTCCATTCGGGTGTCGATATAGCCGGGAACTTAGGCGATCCTGTATATGCCGCCTTAGATGGAGAGGTCGTTACCGCCGAGCAGATGGGCGCAAGAGGCAAATATATCGTGATTAAGCATTCGAACGGTCTTGAAACCTGGTATATGCACCTGAAGGGAATGATTGTATCTCCAGGGGACAAGGTTAGCAAAGGCCAGAAGATTGGGCTACTTGGAAACACGGGCCGCAGCACAGGACCTCATCTTCATTTTCAAGTAGTGAAGCAGAATAACACTGTGGATCCATTGAATTATGTTAAACCTTAAGCATTAATGTCATAACTATATGATTAGGAGGAATATATACATGTGGAACAAGCGGCAGCAACGAGTCCCTTTCAAGTCTACTGACTCTCTGATCGGGCACGGGGGTACGCTCGAGGGTAAAGTGCATTGCGATACGAACCTGCGGATTGAAGGTACCTTTAGCGGTGAAATTATATGTAGTGGTATAGTCACTGTAGGTGAGGAAGGCACGGTGCGCTCCAGTATTAGAGCAGAAGAAATCGTTATCGCCGGTAAAGTATATGGAGATGTTACCGCGGATCGTAGGCTCATTATGACTGGTACCGGCGAGCTACACGGTAATATTTCTGCAGGAGCACTCAGCATTATGGAGGGCAGCCTGCTTAATGGGTCCATCGCCATGCAAGAACAGCCCACCTCTGAACAAGCAGGTGAGCTCAAAAGTAATACGAAAAAGGACAAGACAGCCAAACGTTCCTCCAAAGCAGAAGAAACGCTTGAAGCCGGTTAAGTTTATTTTTATCCAGCAACGTCCCGTTTACGGAAGACAAACCAGGAAACAGCCAAGAATAAAACATAATACACTGCTAGTATACCAATAGAGAAGCCAAGTGTAGCACCACCTGGGCCAATATCAGATCCAATGTAAACCCTTAGATCCATATGAGTGAAAATTAAATATCTGGCCCATTCGAACACATCAGGATTAAGCAAAGCAGCGAAAATGCTCTGGGCGAACATGATAAACATGGATAAACCAATCGCCAATCCACTTGCACGGAATACGGATGAAATCATAAAAGCAAGCGTAACCGTCAAGAAAAGAGTGACGTAGCGGCATAGGAGATCTAAAAAGGAATACTCAGCAGGGCTCCAAGTTACAATTGAAGACATTGCATCTCCAGCTGGGTTGGCGAAAATAAACGATGAAACTAAACCAAAAACAATCAATACCACAGTACAAAGCAAGCTAAAGAGCACAACACTAATGTATTTTGAGAGCAAGATCTGGGAACGACTCCACGGGCGAATCAGCAGCATTTTGATGGTTCCCCAAGTAAATTCGCCCGCTACGGAGTCAGCGGCTATAACAACAACGAAGATCGTATTCAGGAAGAATACAACACTCACTATCATTTGGAAGCTGTCCCAAACGCCTAAGCGTGATGCTGGGTTATCCGTTGTGAAATACATAAGAGCCGGAAGAAACGCACTAAACACTGCTAGAATAATCAGCATCACCCAGGTGCGGGCACGACTATATATCTTGATGTTCTCATTATGTATCAACGCTGTAAAATTACTCAATTCCTTCACCTCCTGTAACCTCTAAGAATTGATCCTCTAGCGTACGGGCAAGTGATTTGATACTGTACACTTTAATCCCACCAGCCACTAGTCTGGCATTAAACTCAGCAATATCTTCACGTGCCGCCTCAACTACAAGCCCACCGCTCTTTAATGTTCCTTGTCCAATGAGCGCAAGTGCAGCTTCGGCATCGTCAACCTCAAACAAGGTTTCTCCGATAGGCATTGTAACATTGCCTACCTCTTTTAGCTGTTTTACCTCCAGCAGTTGCCCATTCTGAATAATGGCTACACTGTCACACATGAGCTCCATTTCGGAAAGTAAATGGCTGGAGACAAATACAGTTGTTCCTTCTTCACGACAGAGTAGGCGCAGATAGTCACGAAGCTCACGTATACCTTGTGGATCAAGCCCATTGGTTGGCTCATCTAGAACCAGTAGCTTCGGCCGGTTTAGTAGCGCCTGAGCCACTCCAAGTCTCTGGCGCATCCCTAGGGAATAAGTCTTTACTTTGTCATGGATCCTTTGACCAAGCCCGACCAGTTCCACAACTTCATCAATCCGTTGCTTACTGACCCCCGGTACCATCCGTGCAAATTGTCTAAGATTCTGATACCCGGACAGAAACTTGTACATTTCAGGATTTTCTACAATAGCCCCAACACTTGCGATAGCCTCTTTATAATTATTTTTAATACTATGACCACTGATCAGGACGTCCCCACTGCTAATGGAAATTAATCCTACCATCATCCGTATTGTTGTCGTCTTCCCTGCTCCGTTTGGTCCCAAAAACCCGAATATTTGACCCGGTGGGATATCAAGTGTTAAATCGCTCACAAGCGTCTTAGAGCCTATTTTTTTGGTAACTCCCTGCAAACGTGCAACAGGCTCAGACATCATTTCTGTATTTGACACAGTATCACTCCCTTTCATTTACAAACAAGTTTACCATACCGTTTTTTTCAGAAAATTACAAAAAAGAAACAGTCTAACGTTGTTTAGACCGAGGCATTGATTCGATTTGAAAAAAAAAGGACCTGGCCTCCCGTAAACGGAAAAGACCAAGTCCCTAATCTCACTTCATTCAATATTTCATTATTTCATCGGCAACTAATTAGCCACCAACACGTGCAAGCTCACGCATATTCGCTTCAAATGCAGCCATCAAAGCAGCTTCTCCGGTCAATCCGGTTTGCTCCACTTTGCGAATCTGCTCCATCATCCGCTTGTAATCCTTCGGAATAACACGAACAAACTTCGGCAAGCTATCTGCCCACTGATCCAGCACCCGCGCTCCTGCCTCACTGCCTGTAAGCTCTACATGACGGCTTATCAGCCCGCGCAGCTCTTCGATCTCTTCAAGCTCTTCTACTCTTTCGAGCAGTACCATTTCGAGATTGCAGCGGCCGACGAAGGATCTATCCGGGTCGTAGACATAAGCGATACCGCCAGACATCCCAGCCGCAAAGTTACGACCTGTTTCGCCAAGGACAACCACACGGCCTCCAGTCATGTATTCACAGCCGTGGTCGCCCACGCCTTCTACAACAACCTTCGCTCCAGAGTTACGAACGGCAAAGCGCTCACCAGCGATACCGCTGATATAAGCTTCTCCGCCTGTTGCTCCATAGAATGCAGTATTTCCGATAATGATATTGTCTTCAGCAGCAAAGGTAGCTTTCGGAGAAGGCTTGATAATAATCTTACCACCCGACAGTCCTTTACCAACGTAGTCATTGGAATCGCCTTCCACCGTAAGCGTGATCCCCTTAGGCACGAATGCCCCCAAGCTTTGACCAGCTGAACCGGTGAAATGAAGACGAATCGTATCGTCAGGCAAGCCGGCTGCCCCGTATTTACGAGTCAACTCGCTGCCAAGGATGGTTCCAACAGCACGATTAACGTTCGTAATCGGCAGCGATGCTTCTACAGCCGTACCAGACTCTAGTGCAGGTGCAGCCAGATCCAGCAGTTTGGAGACATCAAGTGTCTCTTCCAGACCATGATTCTGACGTTTACTGCAGAAGCGTGTGCTTCCCTCTGGCATTTCAGGTGTATGCAGCAGACTGCTCAAATCTACGCCCTTCTTCTTCCAATGCTGCGAAGCTTGAGCAGCGTCTAAGCAATCTGTACGGCCTACCATCTCTTCAATCGTGCGGAAGCCAAGACTCGCCATAATTTCGCGTAAATCCTGCGCCACGAAGGTCATAAAGTTAACCACATGCTGCGGATCACCCGTAAAGTTCTTACGAAGATCTGGATTTTGTGTCGCAACGCCAACCGGACAAGTATCCATTTGGCAGACACGCATCATGATACAACCTACAGCTACTAGTGGAGCAGTAGCGAAGCCATACTCTTCAGCACCGAGTAATACAGCTACTGCCAGATCGCGTCCGCTAAGCATTTTTCCGTCTGTTTCCAGAACAACGCGGTCACGCAGATTGTTCAGCATCAACGTCTGATGCGTTTCAGCCAAGCCAAGCTCCCATGGAAGACCTGCATGACGGATGGAGTTCATCGGTGAGGCACCTGTACCTCCGTCATAACCGCTAACCAGGATAATATCAGCGCGCCCTTTGGCTACGCCAGCAGCAATCGTACCTACTCCGACTTCAGATACGAGCTTAACATTAATGTTTGCACGTGGATTTGCATTCTTCAGATCATAGATCAGCTCTGCCAAATCCTCGATCGAATAAATATCATGATGCGGTGGAGGAGAAATCAAGCCCACACCAGCTGTTGAGCCACGCACTTCAGCCACCCAAGGATAAACTTTACGACCTGGAAGCTGTCCGCCTTCCCCTGGTTTAGCACCCTGAGCCATCTTAATCTGGATCTCATCAGCGTTAACAAGGTAGTTCGAGGTAACCCCAAAACGTCCGGAGGCTACTTGTTTAATCGCACTGCGACGGGAATCGCCATTGCTATCCGGGATATAACGGGCTGGGTCTTCTCCGCCCTCACCGGTATTACTCTTACCACCGATCCGGTTCATTGCAATAGCAAGTGTCTCATGCGCTTCCTTACTAATGGAACCAAAGGACATCGCGCCTGTCTTAAACCGTTTCATAATAGATTCAACTGGTTCTACTTCTTCTATTGGAATCGGTTCATAAGCGGACTTGAACTGCAATAAGGAACGAATCGTCAGATGCTTTTCACTTTCACCTTGAACAAGTGCAGCATATTTCTTGTAAATCTTATAATCTCCACTACGCACAGAGTGCTGAAGCAGATGAATCGTCTGTGGGTTGAACAAATGCTCTTCCCCATCATTTCGCCATTGATAATCACCACCGGAATCAAGCACTTTATCATTTCCGTCTTTATCCGTGAAAGCACGGTTATGATGAATAAGTGCCTCAGTTGCCACTTCCTCTAGGCCAATACCGCCAATGCGGGAAGGTGTCCAAGTAAAGTAACGATCCACGAATTCCGAGTTCAGACCCACAGCTTCAAAGATCTGTGCCCCCCGGTAGGATTGAATAGTCGAAATTCCCATTTTGGAAAGAATCTTAACTACGCTCTTAGTCGCAGCTTTAATATAGTTCTTCACAGCCTTCTCATGCGAGATTCCACGCAGTAAGCCCTGGCCGATCATATCATCCAGGCTTTCAAATGCCAGATATGGATTCACTGCACTCACACCATAACCGAGCAGAAGTGCATAATGATGGACTTCACGAGGTTCACCGGATTCGAGCAAAATACTAACTTTTGTCCGGGTTCCTTGACGGATTAGATGGTGATGCAGACTCGATACCGCAAGTAGAGCTGGAATCGCAGCATTCTCACTGTCTACACCGCGGTCCGTCAGAATCAGTATGTTATGCCCTTTAGCCATAACGCGATCAGCAGCCTCGTTCATACGTTCAAGCGCGATACGCATTCCTTCTGCACCGAGCTCCGCTGGGAAAAGAATTGGAATAGACATCGACTTGAAGCCCGCACGGCGAACATGACGAATTTTAGCAAAATCTTCATTCGAAAGAATCGGTGTGTGCAGCGAAATTTGGCGACAACTTTCTGGTTCTGGTTTTAGCAAGTTACGCTCAGGACCAATCGTAGTTGTTGTGGAGGTAACCAGCTCTTCACGAATAGCATCGATTGGAGGATTCGTTACTTGGGCAAACATTTGCTTGAAATAGTTATATAAGCGCTGCGGACGGTCCGAAAGCACAGCGAGCGGTGCATCATAACCCATGGAACCGACAGCTTCAGCACCGGTAGATGCCATTGGCTCAAGCACCTTGCGCAAGTCTTCAAAAGTATAGCCGAATGCTTGCTGTAGCTGCTGCACATTGTCATGCTTAGGATTTGGCAGCTCAGGCGCATCTGGAAGCTCCTCGAGACTGATCAAATGCTCATCCAGCCACTGGCGGTAAGGCTTCTCGGAGGCGATAGCCGATTTGACTTCCTCATCGGAGATAATACGGCCTTCTTTGGTATCCACGAGCAGCATGCGTCCAGGTTTCAGACGGTCTTTATATAAGATGTCCTCTGCTGGAATGTCCAGAACACCCGCTTCGGAGGAGAGAATAATCATATCGTCCTTCGTTACATAATAACGAGCAGGACGTAAGCCGTTACGGTCTAGAATAGCGCCAATTTGTACGCCATCCGTAAAGCCCATTGCAGCAGGCCCGTCCCACGGCTCCATCAAAGTGCTGTGGTATTCATAAAAAGCTTTTTTGTCAGCGTCCATACTGTCATGATTGCTCCATGGTTCAGGAACCATCATCATAGCTACCTGCGGCAAGGAGCGTCCGCTCAAGTACAGAAATTCAAAGGTATTATCGAACATTGCAGTGTCCGATCCATCCGGGTTAATAACAGGTTTGATCTTGTTCAAATCTTCGCCGAACACTTCACTCTTGAACAGCGACTGGCGAGCATGCATCCAGTTCACATTACCCCGCAAGGTATTAATCTCACCATTATGGATCATAAAGCGGTAGGGATGCGCACGTTCCCAGCTTGGGAAGGTATTTGTACTGAAACGGGAGTGAACTAACGCGATCGCTGATTCCAGCTCTTCGTTCTGCAAATCCAGGTAGAATTGTCCGACTTGTTCTGTAGTCAACATGCCTTTATATACGATCTTACGGCATGATAAGCTTGGAATATAGAAGGATTCAGCCTCTTCTACACCACCGTAGCGAATCGCAAGCTCTGCACGCTTGCGGATGACATAAAGCTTACGCTCAAAAGACAATTCGTTCGTAACTGAGGACGAGCGACCGATAAACACTTGGCGCACAAAAGGCTTAGCAGCTTTCGCTGTCTTGCCAAGCATTTCATCATAGGTAGGTACATCACGATAGCCGAGTACTTCCTGACCTTCTTCAGCAATAATTGTGCTTAAGAGAGTTTCATGTTGAGCCCGAACCTTTTCATCATGAGATAAAAAAATCATACCTACGCCATAATGGCCTTGTTCAGGCAATGCAAAGCCTAGCTTCTCAGCTTCACTTGCAAAGAAACGGTGCGGAATTTGCAGCATAATACCTGCTCCGTCACCAGAGTTGGGTTCGCTACCTTGTCCTCCCCGATGCTCCATGTTAAAGAGCATTGTCAAAGCGTTACTAACGATATCATGGGACGGTTTGCCTTTAATATGGGCTACAAATCCCATGCCGCAAGCATCTTTTTCGAACTGGGGATCATACAGGCCCTGTTTTCCGGGCAGTTCAGTGTGTCTCATCGAACGCAACCTTTCTATTATAAGTATGGCGTAATCTCAGGAAAATTTTTCAGATTAAAATTTTAATAATTATTCAAGCCAGATTAGTGCTATTATTTTATCACCGAGGTGACAACAGCGCAATTTAAACTTTTTTATGATGCTGATTAACATTTCTTTTTGCGACACAGCTTTAGTGGACAAAAGTTTAAAAAAACCTCACTCTGCATAATTATGCACAAAGAACGCATAAGAACTTATGCAATGAAAGCGTTTCAAGGATTTTCATCGCCTATGAATGTTTGCAAGAAAAAGGTTTTTTATGATTTGAATTCAAAAAAAGCGCCTCCCGAAGGAGACGCTTTTTTTATACTTTTTTCAAATTATACAGTCATAGCTTGTTCACTTTTCATTCCAGCTTCATTGTCCCGACTGCGGGTCATGAAGTAAGCGAAAGTAAGAGCAAGGAATCCAAGACCGAAGATTGCAAGTACACCTACGTCACTCCACATTGCACTGAAGTCCCCTGTAGAAATTACTGATTTAAGACCACTTACTGTGTAAGTCATTGGAAGCAGTGGGTTAAAGAATTTCATCCAATTCGGGATCAATTCAAGTGGGAATGTTCCGGCACTAGTTGTTAATTGGAAGATAAGAATAACGATAACAACAAAACGTCCCGGTTGATCCAGCCAAGTAACAATGGATTGAACTACCCATGTGTACACTAAACTAGTCAAGAATGTAAATAGGAAGAACAATGGAACACTTTGTACTTCTAGTCCAAGTCCGTACAATACAACCACAGCAGCCAGCATAGACTGGATAAAGCTCATGATTGAGAAAGTAAGCGTACGGCTGATAAAACGATTCAGGCGGCTAGCGCCAATAACTGCTGATTCACGCATTGGAATAACAATCGTAGAAATCAGAGCACCTACGAACAACCCAAGGGATAAGAAGTAAGGAGCAAACCCTGTGCCGTAGTTCGGTACATGATTTACAACTTGATCCTCAACTACAACTGGTTGTGCGAACATTTCCATCATTTTATCTGACTTATTCACGCTGCCTGTTTGTTCAGCAGCTTCACCAAGCTTAGTTGCTAGTTCTGTTGATCCAGATTTCAGATCATCCATCCCATTCTTCAACTCGCCTGCACCGTCAGCCAATTGTTTGGAACCGTCAGCTACAGCACCAATACCGCTGCCTAGTTCACCAACACCACTGAGTAATTTCGTTGTACCATCTCCGAGAGCTTTACCACCCTCAGCAAGCTTGCTACCCCCAGCTGCAGCTTCACTAAGCTTCGCGCCGAATTGTTGCATACCTGCTTGCAGCTTATCGCCACCCGTTACAAGTGCAGATGCACCTTGTGCTAATTTTTGTTGTCCTGCCAAGAGCTGAGTGCTACCAGCATTTAATTGCTTTGCTCCGTCATGCAATTGAGTTACACCAGCATCAACCTGCTGCGAACCAGCATGCAGCTGAGTGGCACCTTGTACAAGCTGCTCTTGCCCACTGTGAAGTGCGCTTGCTCCTTGTACCAACTGTTGTTGACTTTGTTGCAGTTGTTCAGTACCTTGTGCAACAGCTGCACTGGCTGCTAGGAGCTTCTGTACGGCTGGATTTTGTGCCAACTCAGGACTAGCCTGTGCCAATTGCTGTAATCCTTGAGCGACCGCTTTAGCGCCCTCAGTAACCTTAGTGCTGCCTTCTGCGGAAGCCTGTAATCCTGCTTCTAGCTTCGCGCTGCCATCAACGGAAGAGGTTAGACCTTCTTTCAGCTTCGCGCTGCCGTCAACTAAAGATTGTGTTCCTGCTTGTAGTTTAGTAGTACCATCTACAGCAGACTTCGTTCCTGCTTGAAGCTGTGTAGCACCTGTTACAGCTTGCTGCAAGCCATCACTAAGCTGTTTACTGCCGGCAGCACTTTGTGCAACACCATCTTGAAGCTGTGTATGAGCGTCTGATAATTGTTGCAAACCGCCTGCCAATGTACTAGATCCAGTTTGCAGAGCCGTAGCACCTGCATTCAAGTCAGATACACCTTTAGTAAGTGGTTCTAAACCATTTTGAAGCTTGCCGGTTCCTTCAGTCAGTACAAGAAGATTCTCTTTCAGCTTCAATGCGCCGTCATCCAGTTTGCCTGCACCGTCGGCGATCTTGTTAGCTCCATCTCCCGCTTCACCGAGTCCTTTAGATACATCAGTGATCTGATTGAACACAGAATCTACATAAGCCTCTGTTACCTTAGCGGATACTTTAGATTTAATTTCTGCTACAGCCGTTCCACCGATTTGACCGGCCAAGAAGTTGTAGCCTTCATTTGGCTCATAAATAATTTTTGCCGGCTGTGGTTCATCATCCAAAAGCGTAGTTGCTTTAGCAGAGAAGTCTTCTGGAACAATAATCGCCATATAATAGGTATTGTCCTTCATTCCTGCTTGCGCTTCTTCTAGTGAAACAAAGTTCCATTGAAAGCCATCGGTTACCTTAAGCTCTTCAACCAGATCATCTCCGGCCTGAAGTTGTTTTCCTTCATAATTAGCACCGACGTCTTGGTTGACCACAGCAACCGGTAATTCATTCATCTTGCCATACGGATCCCAGAATGCCTTTAGGAAGAATCCGCTATACATCACCGGAATAAATAGGATGGCAATCATCGGAATCAGCACCTTTGGATTTCTCAGGGCTGCGCCAAGATCCTTGGTAAATACGGATAATGATTTCATTCTGGTTCTCTCCTTATGAGCTTATGCTCTCTTTAAAATGCTTTGTTTACGAAATATTGCGTAACACTAAGTGACTGTTTTCCCCATTTGGTCAATTTAGGGGATAAAAAAACGCCTTTCGGCTCTTCTTCAATGCCTAAAACAGCTTGAAAATTGTTAAGGGAAAGCGAATCTAATAACGCCATCCCTATCCTGAATCAACGCTTACTGTGCCAATCCTTCGGCGAGAAACAAATGAAAATACATCTTAATCTGTTCCTTGTCCAAGGGAGTATGTGTTTTATTCAGTTCAGCAGTCAATACAATATATAACCTGAACATGACTACAGATACGATTTTAGGATCGCAAGGTTTAATTTCTCCCTTTTGGAGCGCTTGTTGCACCTCCCGTTCTAAATATTCTAAAACTAAGTTCTCGATCTTCTCGAGCCCTTCTCCTGCCTGCGGCGTTCCGAATTCGCGACTCTCCTGGGAAAGCTTGATGAATAACTCCTGCTCACTTCGAAATTCCAGCAGGGCATCCAGCACACGATGCAGGTTATCAAAGAAAGGTCTGTCTCGCCTGATCTCGCGATCAGCAATCATCTTCATTTCTACCATCATATCGCGCAGGATCTCATCAAACAATTGCTCCTTGTTTGTAAAAAAGGTGTAAATGGTTCCTTTTCCAACATTTGCGATCTTTGCAACCTGATCCATGGTAGTCGCCTTATAGCCGAATAATGAAAAGGATTTTGCTGCGGCCTGAAGTACCTGCTGTCTTCGATCCACCACTGCCACCCGTGCCCACTTCCTTTCTCCAGAAAATATCATTACCGCCGACTTTCTGACCACTTTACTAATCCGGTCAATTGGTCATTCATTACTTTAACATGTAGCTCAGCAGTTTGCAATACTTTAGAAAATCTTTTATTTTTTTATTTATTGCAGGGTTTTAACTTTCTATTTACGTCTTATTTGTATAATGTGAGTAGAGAACAGTTTTCCCTAATCTAAGTTAGAAGAAATTCCGCATTTCTATTGAAAAGGAAAGTAGCAGGTGAACTTATGCGAAAGAAAAGAGTACTGCTGTTTTCGGAAGGCTTCGGTACGGGCCACACAGGAGCAGCCTATGCTCTGGCCGAAGGGATAAAGCTACTGAATCCGGATGTCCAGTGCCGAGTCATCGAGCTAGGTAAATTTCTTAACCCGATGGTCGCCCCATGGATTCTTTCCGCTTACCGAAAAACAGTTAGCAGCCAGCCCAAGCTGGTCGGCATGATGTATAAGACACAATATCATAAATCATTGAACCCGTTGACTAAGATGGCACTTCACCGGATTTTTTATACACATGCCTCACAAGTAATCGAGCAGCTAAAGCCTGATTTGATTATTTGCACCCACCCCATTCCAGCCGCTGTCATTTCCAGACTAAAGCGTCGCGGATTGGAGGTACCGCTGTATACGTTAATTACAGATTATGATGCACACGGTAGCTGGGTAAATTCCGAGGTCAACCGATATCTCGTCTCTACCCCGCGCGTCAAATCTATTCTGACAGGCCGTGGGATCGCTCCAGAGCTTGTAACAGTCACCGGCATTCCAGTGCATCCGAAGTTCTGGGAACGTTCCAACAAGACGCAACTCCGTAAGGAACTAGGTCTAGCAGATATCCCTACTGTACTCATAATGGGTGGCGGCTGGGGACTGATGTTCGGCAAAGAGATTATGAATTCACTCACAGCTAGAATGGATAACATCCAGCTTATCTTTTGTATGGGTAGCAACGAGAAGCTTATAGCCAAAATGAAGTCCAATCCAAGACTCAATCATCCTAACGTCAGGATTCTTGGATACACCAGTGAAATCAATAAACTGATGGATGCTTCCGACCTACTGATCACAAAGCCTGGAGGCATGACCTGTACGGAAGGTCAGGCGAAGGGAATTCCAATGCTCTTCTATAAAGCTATTCCAGGCCAGGAAGAGAAAAACTGCCAATATTTCGTAGAGCTAGGGCTAGCAGAGGTGCTCGATTCTGAAGTAGTGGACAAATGGTTCTCTATGATGCTCCATGAGTATTCTGTTCTCGAAGAGCAGCGTAAACGCCGTCTTGCTCCAGATAAGCATCAGCCGCAAACCTGCGCGACTACTGTTCTGCAGATGTTAGGCAATCCGGTAGACAAAACAGCTGACATCAGAGGGGCAAGAGCTCAAGCCCGAGGCGAAGAAGCTGTATGTATTACACCATAAAGAAAAGCAGGTAACCGGGGAACTCCCTAGATACCTGCTTTTTTTGTGTTAACATGTAATCGGGATTTACTATATTTCTATACTTTCGCCAGCTTTAAGCGGGAATCCTTCTACCCCTTCTTGGCGCAGCCGATCACAAAAATCCACAGCATCCTGAGCAATATCCGGAAATGTATTGTAATGAAGCGGTATGACCTTATCTGCTCGCAGCCAGCGTGCAGCAAGGAGCGCATCATCCGGTCCCATGGTCAGCATATCGCCTATTGGCAGAGCTGCCAAGTCAATCGCAGTTCTCTCACCAATCAGACGCAGATCGCTGAACAGTGCAGTATCACCTGCATGGAATACCGTCTTCCCCTCTATCGTCAATAAAATCCCAGCGGGCTGTCCAGCATAAATCCAAAGGTCGCCTTCCTGAATCGAAGAGGAATGAAACGCCTGAGTATATTTAACGGTAATGGCACCATAAATATGACTGCCACCTATATTCATATGTTTAACCTTGGCACCCTTCATTCGACAGTATTCTGCAAGCTCAAAAACAGCAAAGATCGGACAATCATTCTGTTTGGCAATTTGCACAGCATCTCCAAAATGATCAGAGTGACCGTGAGTCAGCAGAACAGCATCTACAGTAATGTCATCAGGTGAAATACCGGAGTTCGGATTTCCTGACAAAAAAGGGTCAATAATAACTTTCGCTTGCTCTGTCTCTACCAGCAGTGCTGAGTGTCCGTAATAAGTGATCTTCATGACAATTGTTCCACCTCCAGGGTTATATAGTCTAGTTTACCCTATAAATAGCTGAGGTTCACAGAATCGGTCATTTATTTATAAAAAGTATGATTGCCAATGGTCTTAACATACTCCTGTGAATGATGCACGGTAAGATCCTCCGCAAGCTTAAGTGATAGGAAAAAATAAGTATCATCGGGAACTTCTTTCACGCCAGAAAGCGCAGCATTCACCGCTTTAATACTATCATCATTAGGCTTCACACGTTTAAGACGCCCGTTAGCTACAGGACTGAACTGGTGCTTTTGATAAATGACCTTATATATCGTGTCGGGGAAATTGGCTGACCGTAGCCTATTCAGAACAACGTTGGCAACTGCCACCTTGCCCTGGTACGGTTCACCTTCCGCCTCTGCCATTACAATTTTTTGTAGCAGAAGCAGTTCTTCTTCGGATACTGCGTAGCGCCGGGTTGCTTTACTTTGCTGCTCCTGGCTTAATAGCTCGGTCCGAGAGAAGTACAATGTTGTGAGGGGGTTTTTCTGAGATGCTGAGGCTGTCTTAACTACAGTCTGAGCACTCTTTGTTGCTGTTTCCGCCAATTGCGTCGCTTTCTGCGCAGTTGGACTAGATTGTACTACATCAGCCTTTACCCGAACTATGGAAGCTTGTGATGTATTTTGTAGCTTTATTTTATTCTTACTAAGCCATTCTACACCCTGCTCTGGTTTCCAAGCGGAACTGAACAGGTTAACTGTGTTATAAAGCTTATTCGTTTGTGAAACTTTATTAGTGCCCCTCGTCTTACTAGCTTTTGATTCTTCTTGCAAATAACTAATTACCGATGCTCGGCTGGTGGATTGCAACTTATCCATCTGCACACTATCTATTTTCCCCTCGGCAACCTGGTTAGGTTGCATTAAGCTTATGGCAGAGAAACACACTAGTATAACGCCAACAAGCAACGCGATATAGCGGTTTTGTTTAAAGATTAACATGATATTCCTCCTATTTCACGGCACATTCCTATTGTATGTAACCGAAAACGGAAGCTTTGAAAACTAAAATACCGATTTTAAAATGGAATATTTTCAATCATTTCATACATAGGAATGGCATACATTCTGGTAGCATACAACACAAAACTATCAATCGTCCAGTCTCTATGAAAGATTTCTGATCTTTTTTCATCATCCAATTTCAGTAATTTTTCCAGCAATTTATCATCAAATGAAATTTTTCCAAGGTACTTTCGTGCCACTGTGAGATGCGGTTTGTACTCCCTAGATTCCGCTGAAAATCCTAATGGGAGTGTCGCAGTGTGTACTCTCTCAGCTAGTAAATTCAGCTCCTCTAATTCGCCAGAAACCCCTACCCATAACACTCTTGGAGCCTTTGGAAGACCAAATGTATTCCATTTGTCCAAGGATAGTTTAAAGGGGCGGCATTGCCCTGCCATCTGCTTCAACGCCATGATTAAATCCGGGATCTTCGTCTTTGGAGTGTCTCCCAAAAATTGCAGGGTAATATGATAATCCGCTGGATGAGTCCATTTTGCAAAATGATACTCTTGAGATAGTTTAGAGCACTCTTCCGCCACAACTCGTTGAAGTGCTGAGGGTAATTTCACAGCAATAAACAACCGTTCTGAATCTTTATCCGACACGTTAGCGTTCATATCAATTTCACCTTCTCCTATAGATTTGGTATCCTTATCCTATAACATTATCCATTTTCATCAAACCGTAGAGCAGGAGGAATACATCATGACTAAGTCCATAGTATGTTTACAACCACTTACCGCCGAGCAACAAGAAAGGGTCAAAGCAGCAGCACCCGGTTATACATTCACTCAAGGAGACGGGAAAAATCCGGATTTGCAGCTGCTCGCTGATGCTGAAATCGTAATCGGTTGGGGCAAAGGCATCGCCGATACGCTTCTTCGTCCAGATTCTCCCCTTCGCTGGGTTCAATCCTGGTCTGCAGGAATTGAGAAGCTTCCGCTGGAGCGTTTTAAGGAACGTGGAATCCTGTTAACTAGCGGGAGCGGAGTGCACGCCGAACCTATTTCTGCGGTAATCTTCGGCTTCATGCTTCTCTTCACACGTAATTTGCATACAGCTGTTCGTAATCAGATGAACCGCTACTGGAATTCTGACGGCAGTGAAAGTGAGTTATTCGGTAAGACAGCCGTTATTGTTGGGACTGGAGCCATCGGCAGCGAAACAGCCAGAATTGCTAAAGCTTTCCGGATGAAGACGATCGGAGTAAGTCGCTCAGGCAAGCCACTCGCTGATTTTGATCAAGTATATACCACGGACCACCTCCCAGAAGCTGTGAGCCAAGGTGACTTTATTATCAATATACTCCCAATTACCGATGAAACTAAGCATTTATTCGATACTGCAATCTTCTCTGCCTTCAAACAAGGCTCCTACTACATTAACGTTGGACGTGGAGCAACTACTAATACTGAGGCTCTAATTGATGCACTGAACCGCGGGCAGCTTAGAGGTGCCGGATTAGATGTATTCGAAACCGAACCGCTTCCGCAGGATCATCCGCTTTGGACTATGGACCAGGTAGTCATCACTCCTCATTCCGCTGGTGTAACCGATCAATACGCTAATCGGATCGTAAATATTTTTACCGAAAATATGAATTCCTATTTATCTAACGGTACTCCATCCCTGAATCTCGTTGATTATGCCCGCCAATATTAAATTTAACATTTGATTTTTAGGAACACTTGTTCTATAATGAAAAAATCCTGGGATCACACTTAAAGAGAGCTTAGATATAAACTAACCATACAAAACAGTCCCTGCTATCCATTAGGACAATCCTAATGGATAACAGGGACCCTTATTTCACACATAAATCGCAGTGCTCTTATTTAGAAGCTATAATCTCGTCAATATAAGCTGTAGCCGTACCAGCTGTAGAAGGTGTAACAAACTGAATGCCAATAGCGTCTACTTTTTTCAAATTCTCAAGCGATAGATTGCTGAGATCAATTGTGAATTCCGTGAATCCATCTTGAGAAGCTATCTTAGCACCCGAATCTACCCATACTGCATAGCCTCCTAATTGAAGATACAGCTTAGCTTGTACGTCAGGATGATCGGAGACGATTCTAATTTTAGCAGCAAGCTTAGAGAATGAGCTCAGATCAAGAGCAGCTGCTTTTGAGACTGCTATAAAAGGATCTTTATCCTCTCCGTTCCATGTGAAATCAAGTTTCAAAGATTGCTTCCCTTCCGCATACACATCAGAAGATACTGTAGCTGAACCAGAATTCAAGGACCAGCCTTCATTTCCTGTTTCGAAGCCATAGTGAACAGCTGGGACAGCTTTCTCCAGAGATACTTCCTTCAGATATAGATTCGAAGTTCCTCCATCATTGGAAACTTCTTCAATGATAATCCCAATCGTCTTCACAGCAGCCAAGTCTATTCCTGCACTCGGTAGTGAGATAGATAATGTCGTATAACCCGTTGAATCTACAAGAACAGGATTGCCACTATCGGTCCATTTCCAATCCGCACCTGTCTTGATGAACAGACGCGCTTTAGCTGTACCACCCGAAAGCTTAATCTTAGCACTGATTGAATCCAACCCTGTGATATTTAGCTTCTCAGGATTAATAGCAAGTTCAAAAGATTCTTTGGAGCTGCCATTTGCATTATTACCGGTATTAATCAAATCGAATTGTACGCCTACCGCTTCTTCATTGGCATCAAATACTGGAAGCTGAGCATTGGCAGACGAGTGGTCTATAACCCACCCTGCAATATCAGATTGTTTAGTGAAGGCGTATAACACGCCGGGCGCATGTCCCTGTGAACCTCCATTTCCTTCTTCCGACATATCCGGAAGTGTCCCATCATAAACCGCTTGAATATCATCAAAGTAAAGCGAACCTTCGTGGCTCTGTCCGTCCATCGCATTCACATACAAATTGAAGCTCTGAACTTGCTTCAGTCTTTCCTGAGTAAGCTCTCCGGCTTTTCCCCAGCTCATCTCAGTCAAATTCTTCAGACTTAGTACTATTTTACCGTTCTTGTCAGGATTAATGACCGGATAAGCTTCGAAATATCCTCCATCAATGACAAGCTGCACTACTAGCTTAAGCGGCTCACCTTTCTCAGCATAAGCGTTGTCTCCATCAGAAGCTACCCACATACTGAGTGCATTATAGTCGGACCAGTCCAATGAACCCAGACTTTTACCTACTCCGGTATAACCTGCATTATTAATCGTATAGTGCAGTTGCATCCCGTAATCCCCGGATGCTTTATGCTCAGTGCTTAAAGATACGCTCACATCATCTCCACCAGCCTTAGGATATTTCGCTGCCAAAGCTTCATTACTGGAGCCATAAGCTTCAAAATTATCCACCAGCGCCTTATCAGCAACAGGAGCAGTATACGTATTATAAAGACCAATTTGATCTACGTAGATTGGCAATTCACCTTCGACTTCCAAACCACTGCCAACAATAGATATTGCTAGTCCTGTCGCTTCCGCTGATTTAGCGGCATTATCCAGATCAATCGAAACATCAAATTTATAATATTGTGTTCCATCTACGATAACTTTCTCTAAATCGGACAAAGATTTATAGGATGAGTCCATGCCATACTTCGTATTCCAATCTGGCGGCAACTGAATCACACTGCGTACCGCAGCATTGTTAGCCCCATTTTGTGCAGTCTCCGGAATCAACACTGTGAACTTCACACGTGTAACTTGGGAGAGATCTACTCCATCCAGCGCCAGATCATTCAATTGCAGCTTCAATTCCTGCCAAGTATCCTCGGCGGATAGCCCTTCTGTAATGTTAATAACGAGCTTACCGTCAGCATCAAGTGACGCATGTTGTAATACAGTCTTAATCGTTTCTGCGTTATTTGTAAGCCCAGACCAAGTACCATTGTTTTGGATTTGCTCCAAATCCTTCTCCGTATCAAAAGTAATCACTTTTATTGGCACTTCATTGATTTTTAAGAATACGGAGTTAGTTTGCGTAAGAGTAGCATCTCCGGTTCCGTATGCCCTCACTGTAATCTCAGTTGAACTGCCGTTGAGACTAGCGTCTGGCTGCCATGAAGCGCTATAGTAACCGTCCGCACCTAGCGTCATTTCCACCTCTACTCCAGAATCAGCCACAGTATAAGTTACTTTGCTAGGCACTGCATTTAATACCTTGGCCCGAATGACGGTTACGGCATCTGTTATTGTACTGATATTATTTGGAGTTACGATGTGCATGAAAGGTTTCTTCGCTGCTACTTCAACCTCGAGATTGTACTTATTATCATCTTTCACATCACTCGCAAAAGCGGTGAAATCATCTTTATAGAAATTCACAAAATCGGGAAGCAACTCATGATCTGCTTTGTTAGGAACATTCTTATAAGGAACATACAGATTATTACCTTCACCGAAATTTGCCCAAGTCAGCATATACGATATTTTTGCCGCATCAGGGTCAGCCTTGATCGCATTCAATACTTTAGTGAACCATTCCAGCTCATTATTGCCTGTTGTTTTCATACCAGCAGCACTATAACCATATTCAGATAGGGTAACAATCTTACCTTTGTCTTGAGCAAGCTGAGAAATCATCTTAAGGTCTTTAACAAGACCACCCAGGAAAGCTTCCGAACCGGCATTCTCCTTATTGTCATACTGGTCCATTCCAAGAATATCAACAAATTGATCACCTGGATAAGTCGTTAAATATTCACTTTCATTTCCATTAAAAGATCCGTTTGGTGAGAAGACATAAAGGAAGTTATGAACACCTTTAACATCACGCAGGTACTCAACTGTATATCTGTACAGTTCCGAGTATTCACTCTTCGTCGTTGTAGCCGCGCCCCACCAGAACCAGCCTCCGTTTTGTTCATGGAAAGGTCGGAACAGGACTGGAATCAGGTGGCCCTCATCATCTTTTAGATTATTGGCAAAATTAGCGATACGATCGAGGTATTTATTAAGCTCTCCATTCTTATCTCCGCCCGGCAATATACGCGATACCACCGAATGACTCGCTCCCGGAGTATTACTAGTATCCTTAAAATCTCCACCCGTCACCATGTTATAAGGATGTGTACTTAGCGTAACAATACCACCCAAATCATGTGCCTGCTTCATGGCAGCAGATAGTCCTAATCTACTCGCTTCATAATCTCCGCTAACTCCAGGAGGATTCTCATATCCATCTAAGCTAAGTGTGTCCCAACCAAAAACTGCAGGATAATCACCGGTGGAGCTGTATACGTCAGAAATAACATTTCCATTCTTATCCTTACCGGCAAAAGAGACGGTAGTATCATGCTGATGCCCGAACATGATCTGTTTGCCGCTCATGCTGTCCAGATAAGCAAACAGCGATTTGGTAGCTGCCGATGCATCAACGTCAACGATATGAATTCCAGCTTCCGGTGTTGCCGTTGGAGCAACTGTTGCCGTAGGTTCTGGAGTAATCGTCGGTACTGGTGTTGCTGTAGGCGCTATACCCGTACCCCCTGAGCCACCAGGTGCTGGCGTGCTTGTTCCTTGTCCAACAAGAACTCCATCCTTCACAGTGTATGTTCCCGCTACTAAAGTCACTCCATTCAAGACAACAGAGGAAGCACCTACTACAAGCTTACTAATGGTACCTTTAGTTGTAATCAACGTTCCCGTAGCAGCACTACCAATCACAAGCTGATCAATTGTAGAACCTGAACCTACTTCTATAATAGAAACGCTATCAATAGTCAACTGAGTAATTACTGTCCCGCCCTCTACAACGACCCTTACTTTCCCTTCAGGACGATTCACTTTTACAGAAGCCAATTTAGAGTTTTTCAAATGAATCGAATGCTCTCCACCACCAGATACAAAAACATTACCTTTCACAGTTGCATCCTCTAAAACACCCTCACCATTACCGATCCCGGAGGTTAAATAAAGATTACCTGAGACAGCCACATTCTTAAGTTCAACCCCACTACGGTTAATGACAACATTCCCTTGGATATCTCCTCCAGTGAATGTACCCGTTGTATTGTAGTAGCCGCTAACCAATCTGTCCACGATAGTAACTACCTCTGCTCTTGTAATCGAGTCGTTTGGACGAAATGTACCGTCTGGATAGCCGGATAGAATTCCGCTCAATGCCCCGATCGCATCTTTAGCATAAACGCTGATGGATGCTTGATCTGCAAAGGTACTCGCTTTCGCTTTAGTCCCTGGCTCCAGTGAAAAAACAGAAGCAAGTAATGTTGCAGCATCTTGACGAGTGACTTCAGCATCCGCTTTCGCTTTATTGTCAGGAAAACCTTTATAATAACCAGCTTGTTTCGCAATAGATAAAGCGCTTGCATACCAAGCTTTGGCAGGCACATCCGAGAATGACGTTTCCGAAAGAGTGCTAAATCCAAATAGCTTATTAATGATACTTACAAGCTCAGCACGCGTAACTTTATGATCCGGCTTAAAAGAACCGTCCGGATAACCTTGAACAACACCGTTACCTTGCCACTTATCTACACTTTCTCCAGCCCAGTGCGTCTTGAGGTTTTCTTTTGTTTTTCCGTTAGCTAACGCAGGTGCAGCCATTGTAACAAGCATTATTGCTGTAAGAAATAGAATTAAGCTTTTTTTGAACCTCTTCATTCAATTTACCTCCTGTTTTGTAAAGGTTTTCATTTTGTTCAAGTACAAAACTCGACTTCTTTATCAACCTCCCAATTAATTTCCAATAACAATTTAGTTATTATATTAGCACCAAATACCTATATTAACAATAACTTATTCACAAAAATAATAGTATTGTTAGAAAAAAGAGTCGTTAAGCGGGTTAATTGGCATTTTTACATTTAAATAATCACTAACAAAAAAATAACAAAATATATACGGTTCACTAAAAGATAAAAAAAGCTGGTCTCCAATTCATTGGAGACCAGCTTTAATCTTCACCTTTATTTAATCCAAATCATAAATCGATCCGACTTTCAATCCATATAGCTCATTATATATTTTCTCAGCAAAGGCATCCGTCATCCCTGCAATATAATCAATCACCATATGTTCCCAAGTCCAGATGGGATTGGCTTGTTTCTGATCTTTCTCGAAGCGTTGCAGCCAATCAGAGGGAATAATGGCTTTGGACGTCTGCGGATCAAGAAAAGCTCCCCATAAACGGCGTAAAATCCACTCACTACGCTTCTGTAGCCGCTGCACACGTAGATCACGAATCATCGTAACCCAAGCAAAGCTTTTCAGCACGCTTACCGTCCGCAGCATATCCTCATCTTCTTTTCCTTCCTTTATAAAGGTGACCTTCTTCCAGTCTCCATCAGGAATCACACCTAAACTTGCAACAAACGTGCTGACCCAATAAGCCTTAACTTCACGCCGAGTTCTGGAATAGTCATTCTCGCAAGTTGGCATCTTTTCCATCCATACTCTAAGAAATGAACTAAGCACCTCTTCAACCTTAGCGCGAATACCTTCCTCCTCCCAACCCTTCCAAAAGAAATCCTCTAACGTTGTGATCTTCTCCACGATTAGTCGTTGAATATAGGAATCATGCATAAAGTGTTCATGCACTTCAATCTTTCCAGCCTTAATTCCATCCTCCAAATCATGTGCAGAATAGGCGATATCGTCGCAAAGGTCCATCAGCTGAGCCTCCAACGTTTTCTTCCCTGCCGGGATTCCCCACTCTTTGCGAATCTCCGAAATATATGCCCACTCATGAAGGTACATCCCCTTTTTTAGCGAGGTGCCGGGAAAAGGATATTTGTTAACTCCGAGGAGCACGGCATCTGACAGATTTAGTCCATCAATGTTCTCACGCTTCTCTAGAAACATAATCAATCGAAAGTTATGAGCGTTGCCTTCAAAATGTTCATAGCGCTGCTTCATCTGCTCATGAATGAACAACTTATCAGCACCCGTTGCACCAGCTTGTTGTGCAGCCTCATTCGTCTTTTTTTCAATTAGCTGCTCCAGTATGTTATCCAGCACCTCTTCCCCTTTATGTCCGAAGGGCGGATGACCAAAGTCGTGTGCTATGGCCGCGCATTCTACGACCTCTGGATCTATAACAAGCCCCGGATTCTCCGCCTTACTTGTCTCCACCTCTGGGTAAGATCTAAGCAGACTTTTCGCTGCCTCTCGAGCAATTTGTGCGACTTCAAGTGAATGAGTTAGGCGTGTCCGGTAATAATCACCCGTGCCAGCCCCGAACACTTGAGATTTGCCTTGCAGCCTACGAAAAGTAGGCGAATGAATCAAGCGTGAGTAATCACGCTCATAAGCAGCTCTCGACGTTTCTAGGCGGGTAATTTCCGGATACTGCCGGTGTTCTCTTTTCTCAATAAGTGTCATATTCCCACCCCTAACCAAATGTCTGTATATTGAACTTCATTATAAGGCATTTTCATAACAATTTTCACATCAAAATCCAATTGCTATGCCAATCCCAAACTCCAATGGAAGTAATCCACCAATCTAAAAGCAACTGAAATGGAGATATTAATCTTCGTAGGGAAAAAACATCTAGGAGGAATCCACTAAATGATTATGAAGAAATTGTCCGTAGCTCTTTTATCCACTTGCTTAATGCTATCCGTTGCTTCTGCGGCTTCCGCTGCACCAGTCGAAACGAAACATGAGAAAAAAGTACATGCTGAGAAAATAAAGAAAGAAAAAGAACATAAAATGCATGAAAAGAAAATGAATATGAAGAGTCACTCCACTAAAGGAATTCATGCAAAGAGCATGAAGGCTAAGAGCTTAAAAGCTAAAAGCATTAAAACTAAAAGCATTCAAATGAAAGCAACTAAAATGCCAAAAACAGGCCACGGCGGTGCTAGCGAACAAACTGAATAGGGAGGATGAAAGAGGGGGAATCCCCTCTTTCTTTTCTTAAACATGAAAAAATGGATATATTCATTAATCTTAATTGTCATCACTATAACCACTGCCAGTTGTAATGACTCACACTCACAGGAAAGCAGTCCAGAAACTAAGCCGTTGCAAACAAAGCAACAAGAAATGATAATAACTCCTACTAAAGCTATTCAAAAGAATGATATTAATATTAAACCATCATTACCCAAACCTATTATGCCTACTCAGCTAAACATTCCAGCGATTAAGGTAAGCGCCAAAATAGAACCGGTTACTTTGCTCTCTGATGGACAAATGGACGTCCCCACAGACACCAATATTGCCGGAATTCTATACCCAGGAATTTTGCCAGGTGCAAAGGGCAATGTAATTATAGACGGACATGTGGACAGTTATATAGGTCCAGCAGTCTTTTTCAAACTCAAAAAGCTCAAGCATGGCGATGAAATTACCGTCTCTAATTCAGACGGACGAAAACTAACTTATATTGTAGATTCTGTAGAAATCTTCAATACTGCTGAAGCACCCTTGGAACGAATTTTCGGAAAGTCTACTGAAGCTAGAATGAATCTTATTACTTGCACAGGCAGATATAGCAGAAAGAAGAAAGAACATGAAAAAAGGCTGATTGTCTTTACAAAACTGAAACTATGAATATTTTGACCATTCAAAGGAGCATTCTAAAATAAAAAAAACAGGTGAATTCATGAAAACTAGCAGCAAAATTATGATGACTACCCTCTCTCTCTTGTTATGCTTCACGAACTCTGCTCTAGGTAGCCCAAGTAAAAACCGCGACTACTACGAAAAAAGAGGAGACATGATTTGGGAAGTACATACTAACCAAAAAGTGATTGCATTGACGTTTGATGACGGTCCTGACCCTTCTGAAACCGATCAAATATTAAAGGTATTGAGTCAATATCATGCAAAATGCACCTTTTTTGCTATTGGAAAAAGAATTGCAACATATCCAGATGTGGCGAAACGAGTCATTTCTGAAGGGCATGAATTAGCTAACCATACCTACAATCACGTTTATTTTAGAAAACCTATTAATAAAGCCCAGTTCGAGCGAGAGCTGAAATTAACTGAGGAAGAAATTATAAAGGTCTCTGGAAAGCATAGCTCTTTGTTCAGACCTCCAGGTGGAATGTATGATGAGACACTAGTTGATATTTCGAATAATATGGGATTAAAGCCTATTTTATGGTCCTGGCATCAGGATACACGCGACTGGAATCGCCCTGGGGTTCAGAGTATCGCGAATAAGGTTATTCGAAATGCACATAATGGCGACATCGTTCTGTTTCATGACCATGTACATGGTCAATCTCAGACCAGAGAAGCGCTTAAAATTATTTTACCGGAATTAGAAAAGCAAGGTTATCGATTTGTCACCGTATCAGAATTGATCAAATTATCCAACACACAGCAGGCAGGTAAACCACAATAGCCTAATTGCACAGGACTTCAAAATAAGGTAGTCTTGTCCTATTATGAAGTTCTGGAGGCTTTTATCATGTCTGATAATACATCCTATACGGCTGAGGAAATTGCCCGCTTACTGAAGATCTCTAAATTAAAAGTATATGACCTGATCAAAAAAGGGGAGCTTCCCTCCTACCGTGTAGGAAAACAGATGCGAGTCGATCAATCCGATTTAGAAGCTTACAAACAAAATACCCGGAGTGGCATTGCGCCATCGACATTACCACTGACTTTTGCTGGGGCGAATCTAACTCAAGTTGCCTCACATTCTGGCCACGTTAACAGTAAAGCTGCAGGACAGAGCCTCGTGATTACGGGTCAGGATATGTCACTCGATATTCTAGCCACATATTTGGAACGTTCCTTGCCTACTGAGCGTCCACTTCGTTCCTACGCGGGCAGTCTCGATAGTTTAATTGCCATGTATCATGGAGAATCGGACATCGTCAGTACCCATCTGCTCGACGGCGATACTGGAGAATATAACCTTCCCTATATCCGTAAAATACTTGTGGGCTTCCCTTATGTTGTAGTCCGTCTGTTGACTCGAAGTGCAGGATTATATGTTCAAAAGGGAAACCCTAGAGGTCTCCATGAGTGGTCTCATCTCCAACAGGATGGACTTACACTGATCAATAGAGAACGAGGCGCAGGCGCACGCGTGTTATTGGATGAACAACTTCGATTGCACGGCATTCCTGCTGCAAGCCTATCCGGATATGAGCAGGAAGAGAATAGCCATTTAGCGGTCGCTGGTAAAGTGGCACGAGGAGAAGCCGATGTGGCCATCGGTACCGAAAAAGCTGCTAAAATTGTCGATGGCATTGATTTCATCCCCTTGATTCAAGAGTGTTATGATCTCGTAATGCTAAAGAAACCGGAGCATGAGCAGTGGATCACCGCCGTGATTGATATTTTGCGCTCGCCAGCCTTTCAAAGTGAGCTTGCGTCCATTCACGGATACGATCTCACGGAAACAGGGACGATTATTTACGAGACTTGATAAAAAGGGACATCCATTGAAAGTACAAAGGAGCTATTCTCCAAATTACCGGAGAATAGCTCCTTTATTTTTCTAATGATTGATGGAGTAACAGTTCGCGGAGCGGCTTCTCACGCCGCAAATTAAGTACGCCGGTTCACAAACATCAACATCACAGCAGACATAACAATGATAGAGCACACCCACATCCAAGCAAGCGTCATGTTGCCGCCATCCACCGCGACATAGATCGCTGTAGGAACAGTCTGCGTACGGCCAGGAATATTACCAGCTACCATGATCGTAGCACCGAACTCTCCTAGCCCTCTAGCAAAACCCAGCACATACCCTGCAGCTAGTGAGCGACCTGCAAGGGGCAATGTGACATATCGCAGTACCTGAAGTTCACTCGCTCCCTGTGCACGCGCCGCATCTTCAAGATCCGCTTCCACGCCTTCAAAGCCCGCCTTCGCCGTGCGGTAGACGAGAGGAAAGGCTACAACAACCGCGGCGATAACCGCAGCCCCCCATGTGAAGAGAATCGTATGCTCCGTCATCTGTTCATACCATCTGCCAATCCAGCTGCGTCGACCTAAAACGACTAACAGAACAAATCCTACAACGGTCGGCGGCAATACGAGAGGGAGTAGCATTACAGTCTCAACCAAGCTATAACCTGGGAATTTCCGACCTGCCATAGCCTTCGCTGCAGCTGTTGCCAGAATGAACACAATAATACTGGTAATTACTGATATTTTAACGGAAAGCCATACCGGGGCGAAGAAATCAGTCCAGTTTATTTCCATCCTTATTCACCCCGCTTCTACTCATGATTTCATATTAAGGAAGCAAGAAGCCATAGCTTGTAAAAATATCACTGGCTTCCTTGCTCTGAAGATAACTGTAAAATTCCTTAGCTTCCTTCTGATTCTTCGAATTCTTCACGATACCTGCCGGATAATTAATGGCTTTGTGAACATGCGGACCCACGGTAAGAGCAATCTTCGTCTTCTTTGAAGTCAATGCATCTGTCTTATAGACAAAGCCTGCATCGACATTCCCCGTTTCGACGTAAGAAAGAACCTGACGGACATCCTTCGCGAATACAAGCTTGTTCTGCAGCGTATCCCATACCTTCTTCGCAGTTAACGATTGCTGAGCGTATTGGCCTGCGGGTACAGATTCAGGCTGTCCTACCGCTATCTTCTTAAACGATTTGTCTGTAAGTTGAGTGATCGTATTTAATGAAGCTTTTGAATTCGAAGGGACGACCAGAACCAACTGATTCTTAAGCAGCACCTTATGGTCAGAGATCAGTCCAGCATCCACTAACGCATTCATCTGTTTATCCCCGGCAGAGAAGAATAGATCAGCCGGAGCACCTTGTTCAATCTGCTTCTGTAATGTGCCGGATGCAGCATAATTAAAGACCAAATCAATATCGGGATGCTTCTTCTCATAGAGAAGCGCCATTTTATCTAAACTATCCTGCAAGCTGGCTGCAGCCGATACAATAATCTCTGTCTTCTTGACGGCTGCCTCTACCTCTACCACTGCGCCCGCAGATAAATTCACAACCAAAAAAATTGCTAATGCACCAAAGATCCGGATTGACCATTTCTTAAACATTTCCATTCCTCCCATTTTCATATGTATATATGTAGATGCTATTCTAGCATACGTTTTTTCGATTTTCTATAGATTGAGTTGTGTTTAGTTATGTTTAGTTATATATTGTTATGATTAGAGAGTTATAAAGGATTACATCTTCGACCTACTCGCAAAAAAAGGATGCCTCCGGCAACCATTTAAATGGTTGCACAAGCACCCCATCTTTCGAATTGAACGAAGGTCAAATGAGCGTATCACTATTTATAGTGCGAACTCCATTTTTCCAACTGCTGCCTGATTACTTCACGATAATAGTACGGTTCAATGATTTCCGCTTCCTCTTCAAATCTCTTAATCCAGCGGACAAATCCTATATCTTGTTCCACTGAAACCTTAAAGTGAAAGCATCTAGCTTGACGATCCACTTTACTTGGCTTAAAAGGCAATTCGTCCTTCTTAATTCCTTCCATTATCCGTTCCGAGAATTTCACTTTGAATTCTACCTGTAAACTATCCCGATCGAGTGACCATTTCTGCTTCATAAAGGCCTGCACATCAAATGCTTCCTTCGAAAAAAAACGATTTAATGGCTTCACATTAGAAAAATCGTTGATATGATATGTACGAATAACACCCTGGCGATGACAAAATCCTATGAGATGAAAACGACTTTCCAGCGGGACCAGACAATAAGGATCAATGGTGATCCCTTTCTCTTCTAATGCATTTTCACTATAATTCGCTTGTATACTCTTTTGCTTTAATAAAGCTTCCAGGATCGGAGTAAGAAAAGAGTGTTGTTCCATCTGCGAACTGTGCCTTTCAGCCCACCCCACCCCTACTTCTCTTCTTGCACGTTCTATTGTTTCTTCTCTCTCCGCCTTCCGTTTATATTCAGCTGCGACTACTTTTTCATATGCGCTTTCAAAATCTATAGGTAGTACCGGTTTTATATCTTCCATAATATAGCGTAATTGCGAAAATGCGGTTGCTTCTTCTTCCGACCAATCCAAGGGATAGAGTGCAAAATTCCCAATAAAAGCATAACCTTTTCCATGCCCCAGGTGGGTTATGGGAATATGCATGGCGCTAAGCGCGTCCATATCCCGGTATATCGTTCTCTCGCTGTTGCCGCAGCGTTCCGCCAATTCACGGGCTAATATCCCTGGCTTGGCTTGAACAAGTGTAATAATGCGCATCAGTCGGATTAATCGGTCTGTCATATTCAGTTCCCCTTGATTTATGGTTAAATAGACCCATTATTTTATGAAAAAAAGTAAATTTGTGATAGAACTTTTTTACTATGTTACCACATTTTATATTACAATTCTTCTGAATATTTTCCGCCGAATCCGCTTAAAAATCCAATTTATGTATAGGTCTTTTTTCGTCTATGTGCATCCCCTATCAGCGTGTCCTATATTAAATTCCACCAACGGCTTTACTACGAAGCTGATGCTCGAAACCTATTTGTTTATACAACATTTCGGCCTCTTTCAGCAGCAAAGGATCTCCAGAGCGTACCGCGAGCAGCAATAGCTTATCCGCATGACGATTGAGCTTCTCCTGAGCTTCACTATACTGTCCTTTATTTCGTAACGCAGCAGCCTCCTCAACTGTTTCAGACGTCTTTAGCAATTCCAGATGCTTCTCAACATAAAAGCAGCAAGTATCGCTCAGAATGCGGGTATGATGCGCGTACTCCAGCTCAAGCACCTTCACAGGGAGTTCACGAACACGCTCTACAGTTGGCTTTTTATACTTCCATTGTAGGGAGAGCGCCTCATATTTACCGGCTACAGAACTAGAGGTACTGAACTCCAGCCCTATGAATTTGCGTTGTCCTGTTTTTATTTTGCCAAGTTTAAGCAAGAGAGAATGACCTTCTCCAGCCTCCATCTCACATCCATAACAGCGCTTAAAAGTTAGATGCGGCTCAAGCCAAACTTGTAGTTCAATATCACGTGCTACCACCTTATGGCTCGTAGGTCGGCTATGTTCTGAAGGCATATTTCCTTTCCATTCGACAAGCAAAACAGCATCGCGATTGCCACCTGCAAAAATACGATCTTGACCCCACGTAAATGTAGGATGAATACTTTCCATCATATTTTCCACCTCTTTCTTTTTTTGGGTCTTCTATTAATGTACCAATAATGGCGGACAACTCCATGTCATGGAATGTATGTTCGGTTCTATATTATCGACAAAAAAAGAGCCATTCTACATACTAAGTAGACTGACTCTCACAAAAATAACCCCTTTTGTCTGTTTATGACGAAAATTTTAAGCTTTTTATCTTTAACGGCTCTGAAGTTTAGGCTGCACTCGTTCCCGCTTAAAAAATAGGCCCAGCGCCCATTTGGCGCAAAGCAGAGAAAACATAAAAAATAGGATTGCCCAAAATATGGCCGGCACCGATGTCATCCTTGCCAGATTACTGGCATCTCCCGCGCGAGAAGGAGATACAGCGGCCGCGTATACCAAAAATAAACTCCCCATTACAGACTCTTCCAAGGTCAAAAAAGCTAATAACAGATAATAGAATTTGCTGGCCTTTTTCCAAACCACCAGCATTAAAACGTTCAGCGCAATAAACCCACTCAACCACGTCATTCCGAAGCTTCCCCGAACGTACATTAACAGCATTATCAATGCAACCGTAGTAGCCAAGATAAGGCCCCAATCATGCCGTCCTTTACTATAGAGATAGAAGAGCAGCAATGCGAATAAGGATGCCAGCAAATAACCGGACAGCGATACCAAAATCGCTCTGCCTCCATCTTGAATAGCTGAATAAGTGACACCGCTATGGTCCGCGTATAGTTCAATCCGCAGCACACTGCCTGACAACAGTAAAGTCACAAGCGCATGACCAAATTCATGTATCATCGTGTCTAAATTCCGAAACAAAGATGAGAACGGAATCAACCTCGTCAAAAAAGCAGATCCGACCAAAAATAACATTGTCTTAAGCCATTTATTCATTTCGCAGCAGCCCCTTCCCGTCCAAAGTATACGATAAATAGTCCCTCTTCTCAATCATGAAGACTCCGCCAAATAGAGCTCTATAAGGAAGTGCAACATCGTATCTAGCAGGCAAATATTACTGACACTAGATACACCATTCACGCTTAGCGTACGCTGTCAGAAGCTGTCAAGCTGTGTTAAAATAAAAGAAATAAAAAGCCTAAATCAGGTGGTGATTATATAGATGAAACAACATAAATACCGTAAATATCTACAGCTGTTATGTTCGCTCCTGCTTCTGCTGACCGTTTCCATAGCTCTTCCAGCCCCAGTAGCAAAAGCCAATATATTCAGTGATATCTATAATGGATTCAAAAGTTTCTCTGAGCTTCCAAACGAAGTCAATGAATTGAAAGAAGGATTTCAGCAGACAGCAGAAGAGCTACAGCAAGCTAAAGATAAGCTTTCGAATACCATGCAGGAAATGGAAGCCTACCGTACACAGAACGAAGCCCTGCAGGAACAGAATCGCCAACTGACGCAGATGGTTGATGCATTGCAAAATGACCGGACCGCACGCGAAGAATATTTTCATAAAATTAAAGTGACTATTTTTACGGGGATCGGTCTGATTCTAGGGTATTTTATACTCATCCGTATTATCCGTTTCAGCATGCTTCACCGTTCTAGAAAAGGAGACCGTCTGCGCTAATCTTGAACATTTAGTAAAGATAACGCCTACAGCATGAGGGAGATGAAATATGAACATCGATGTCCAAGATGAAAGCGACAGCGGGAGCGGACAAGCCGTAGCCTTCACTCTCGTGGAGAAGGAAGAGGTTCATGTGCTGCACCCACAGCAAATTATCGCTTATCAAGGGCCTGCCACTGGACGAGCAGACAGATTTATGGATGTGAAGGGCATCTATCGCAAGCAAAAGTTAATTCGTTCAGATATGTCTGGTCCTTGCCATTTTGTCGCCGCCCTTCCACCGGGTTATCGGGTAAAGATTCTACATCTTGATGGTAAGAGCGATTTGTTGTACGACTTTAAACATCTCTTCTTCTACAGTGAAGGAGTTACGATGAATACACGGGTACTGAGTATGAAGAATGTGCTCGTTACAAGAGATATTGTGAAGGTTAAATTTACGGGTAATGGTATCATTGGCATACTGACTGAAGGAACGGTTTGTGAAGCTGAGCTTCATCCGTACAATCCACTCTATGTGGATGCAGGCAGCATAATTGCCTATCCTGAGAACGCGAAGCTGGAGCTTACCGTTTACGGCAACCATTTAGCTAGCCAGCATATGAGTTATCACTGGAAGATGACGGGCCATGGACCTGTGCTTTTTCAAGCTGGGCGCCAGAATCGCCGATTTGAAAGAGATAATAACGATGATGGTATTATTAAACGATTCCTGCGCGAAGCCGTGCCATTTGGTGGAGTATTTATTAAATAGAAGTATTCAAAAGAAAGAGCGCCATGCGTTAACGATACGCAGGCGCTCTTTGTATGTTCTATCCCTTATAAGGAGATTGTCTTAACCGATAAAAGCATTCAGCATCCAAGCATGTTTCTCAATGCTGCTTCTGATGCCAATCAACAGATCCGCAGTTGGTTGATCACCTAGTTCTTCTGCAGCTGCAATTGCTTCTTGCAGTTCTTTAGCAACCGTCTTAAAGTCTCTAACGAGCTCGAGCACCATACCCTTAGCATCTTCGCCACCGCGTGCTTCTTGTAGGTCGGACAGTTCAAGATATTGCTTCATCGTGGAGGCTGGTTGTCCACCAATAGAAAGCAAACGCTCAGCCAAATCATCCGCATAACCTGCAGCTTCATTGTATAACTCTTCAAACTTCTCATGCAGTGTAAAGAATTGTGATCCGCTAACATACCAGTGATAATGATGAAGCTTTACTCCGAGCAGGAACCAGTTTGCGGTTTGGCGGTTCAATGCAGCTTGCAGTTCAGTATGGCTCTTTAGTTGTGTTGTCATTAATAAAACCTCCTATGGTTCATTTATTATAATTGTATTTAGACTCGTTCTAAATCTATATACAATTTAACACACTCTTTTGCGTTTTGCAACTATTCTGGAGATTATATATATTGTGCCGATTCTAGCACAACTTATGTTATTAGGCCTATTATGTGTGTCACACTTTGGAAAAAAGGCCCTCTTCTTTAGATTAAAGAAACATCCTCCTCCGCGGTCTTTCCTTTTCTACTGCGGAAGAAAGCCCTCATCTCATCGCGTTTGCTCTTTGGACTTAGTACATACACAGTATCCCCAGGCTCAATAACAGTACTGCCATGAGGGGTGACAATCTTTTTGTTGCGGATAATTGCCGTAAATAAGATATCGTCTGGCAGACCTATTTCTGAAATTTTCTGTCCAGCAATCGGCATATTAGGATTAATTCCAATATGATTGAACTCCGAGTCTGTCTTGCCAAGAGCAACCAGCTCCATGAGTGAAGGCTGATCTGAATCTTCTTGCCCCACAAGCTTCAATCGGGAAGCTAGCGGTGAAATACTAGTTCCCTGAATCACCGCCGAGGTCAGCACGACAAAGAATACAACATTAAAGAATAGTCGTCCGTGTGGCAGATCAGCCAGCAGCGGATAAGTCGCTAACACAATCGGAACGGCTCCACGCAGTCCGGCCCAAGAAATCAATGTCTTTTCACGAATTGAGAATTTGGAAAAATGCAGGCTTATAAATACACCGATTGGCCTTGCTACAACCATCAGAATGACGGATAACAAGATGCCTTGCCAAGCCACTTCCGCCAGTTCCTGAGGAAATACTAACAAGCCCAGCAGGATGAACATGAATATTTGCATCATCCAAGCAAAGCCGTGACTAAAATTCATAATGGTACGGTGATACATGAGCTCGGAATTGCCAAGAGTAAGGCCCATAACATAAACAGCCAGCAATCCGCTGCTGTGTACCCATGCAGATAAACCATAGGTCAGAACAGCAAAACCAATAGCCATTACCGGATAAAGACCTGTTGAATCCAGATTAATTCGATTGATGCAGTAAACTGCGATCTTACCCAGCACAAAACCCAGTACTAAGCCAATTCCCATCTCCCATATAAAAGACAACACAAGCCCCCATATCGCGATATCCGGATGCTGTATCCATTCGATCAGCGATACGGTTAAGAAAACCGCCATTGGATCGTTACTTCCTGATTCCGCTTCTAGCGTAGAGGTCAAACGTTTATCAATGTTCTTACCGCCAAGAACCGAGAAGACTGCAGCCGCATCTGTCGATCCAACGATCGCTCCAAACAGAAAGCTTTCTGCCCATGACACATCGAGAATTAGCTTGGCGAATACTCCTACGATGACTGTCGTCATTATTACGCCTACCGTTGATAAGGATAATGCTGGACGAATAACAGGCTTAATATCCTTAATATTCGTCTGCATCCCCCCCTCGAATAGAATGACAACCAATGCGAAGATCCCGGCCATTTGTGTTAAGGAAGCATTGTTAAAAAAAATAAATTGGCTCAGCACCATCCCCGCAGCAAGGAACAGCACTAAAGCCGGCATTCCAAATTTAGTGGAGAACTTAGTGGAAAATACGCCTACAAGCAGGAGCGCAGCCAGTAATAATATAATATTATCTGCAAGTTGGGACACCGATTATTCACTTCCCTTTCACTTCTAGCTTAAAATATTAGAAGCTTCCTTATTTATGTACTTTATTACCCTTATCCATATCCTTTTGAGACATTGAATAATATAAACAAGATTGGAGATTTCATTCCCCTGGCCTTATACTTTATGTAAATGCTTTCTCCCCATCGTGTGTACATATAGGAGGCTGAATGTTATGCAATTGAGATTAATTAAACCTGCGGAGCTGGATCAAGCAGCTCTGCTTGCAGATTCCATCTTTCGTGAACCGGGTGCCATTTCAATGAAAGAACTGTTTCCACTTATTTTCCGCCCGGGGCTCAGTCATTCGTATGCGGCTATTACCGAGGACGGAACGGTTGCAGCTTTCATGGGACTCGTACCCTCTACGATCAAAACTGGTGATGCTATTTTGAATGTATTCTCCATAGGTGCGGTCTGCACCGCCCCTGCATTTCGAGGACAAGGACTAGCCGGTCAGCTACTGGAGAAATGCCAGGCCCATGCTGCGGAAGCGGACGCATCGCTGATTTTTGTCTCGGGTGATCGCTCACTGTACACCCGAGCAGGATGCGTACCGTTCGGAGGTACGCAATTTGCCGAGCTGAACGAAGGCTCGGCTAAGGCACTTGCAGCCGCAGCAGGGGAAGAATGGACGCTGCGGCCGATGCAGCCGGGCGACTTCTTCGCCGTCAACCGGCTGCTGAATGAACGCGAAACCGGACATGTGTATAGTCCGGGTGAACTGGCGCTGCTGCTGGGGACCGAGGCTTACGCGGGTGTGCTGGGCTTAGCCCAGCGTACACTCGTAGCCGTTCGGGACGGCAGCATCGAGGGGTTCGCCGCGGTGGCTGTGCCAGCGGCGGCAGATGTGCCCGCGCCGAGCACGGCGACGGCGGTGGAATGGGCCGGCCAGCCGAGCGCGGTAGCGGCGCTGCTGGCTAAGGCGGCACTGTGCGGCGGCGTAGGCGCGCTGCAGGTGCCAGTGCCGTGGCAGGAGCGCGGCTTGCTCGCGCTCCTGCGTGAGGCCGGCGCCTCCTCAAGCGCCGGCGCGAACAGCGGGACGGTCTGCATCGCAGACCGGGCAGCGCTTTTGCGGCAGATCGAAGGCTGCCGCAAGGGTCACGACTTGTCGTCCGTGCAGGACGACAAGGAGCTGATATCGCTGCTCTTTGATCCAGCAAGTCCGCTTCACACCTCTGATTCCTCAGGGGAGTCAGAGGCAATTCCCTTACCTTATATGTCAGGTCTCCATTTTATTTAGAAGCAATTTAAAGCATAAAAATAACCTCTGTGAGAGAATTGTCTCGCAGAGGTTATTTAGTATGCGCTATAAATGATTACATAAATTCAAATGGTACCCTTATTCTCTGGAATACACCTGAAGCTCTTGAATGGACCAATAATTCCCGCCAGCTCCGTTCTGTACAATCTTGATATACCTCGTCTTCACTTTAGAGAAGGATATCTTAGTAAGCTCTTTCGTGCCTTTTCCAGAGGTAAGTTTGTTCCAGTTCTGAGCATCGTCAGAAATATAGACCACATAGTCTCTTGGATAATCAAAAGGTGAAAGCGTGCTATCCAAATCTATTCTTTCAATTTCATGTGCTTCACCCAGATCAATCTGAAAATACTCTCCGGAAACCTGATGTTTCCCCGTATCCCAGCGCGTGCGCCGATCCCCATCGATGGCAAGACTCGGAGCTGAGGCTGCCGTATTCACATTTGAGGTTACCTTCCATTTCGTACGATCCAGAGGAATCAGTCCGGTGGCTGTAATCTGAACTTTATCGGACAGTAAATTGGAGCCAGATACCCTTACCGCGTAGGTATATAACGTCCCTTCACGTAAATTATGATCCGTATATTCTGTAAGCTTCACATCAGTGGCTGCTACCTTCATTTCCCCACCGCTACCTTCAGCACGAAGCAGCTCGTAGCTTGCTCCCGGTGCCTCCAGCCAATTTAATTTCACAGATAAACCTTTTGTTGCCGCGGCTTTGAATCCCTTAGGCGCCGACGGTTTTACTTCAGAGGAAGGCTGCAAAATATACTGTACAGCCTCTCCCGGAGCAAGTTTCTCCGTAAAGGTTAACGTGGGAGTAGCCTTTTTCCCTGTCACATAACTTCTTGCTTTTTCATACGTATCCCCGTTTCCAAAGCGTTCCCCTTCATATATAACGTTTTTAGGCATAGTCACATTTACACTCACGGTCTGCGGAGTAGACTCAAAGTTAACGAAATTAACCAGTACCTTATTCGAGGTCGCTCCGCTTCCCGCAAGAGGCTTCAACGTGGAAGTATCCACGGCCCGAACATAAACCAGCTTGTCGGCTAACACATCTTTATTTGCAACTTGATAAGTTAATGGAGCTCCATGCGTAGCATAAGCAAGACTAAGCCTTCTCATGATGCTGACACGTGAATCCTCATTTTCTTTTGTATAATAAATCTCTGTGGTCGCCGGATCATGTTCTTCTAAATTAAACCCGTATTTGAATAAACTGAAATCCTTAAAAAAAGCAGCATGCTGCACAAACATATCCGCATAACCGATATGTGCACGCATGATCCGATCGAATACCGCCGCTGTCGGCTCCGTTGCCCCGTATTGATAGGCGTCCACATGACTGTCCGAGGTACCAAATTCAGTGGTCAGCATTTTTTTGCCGAGTCCATTGTCTGCGCCAGCGAAAGTCTTCAAATTCTCAGTAAAGCTTCCCCCGTTACTAAAAATATAAGAGTCGCCGTACGAGTGTCCATTGGTCAAATCCGTAACCTTCTCCAACTCCATACGCTGCTCTGGATCACGTTCCCATCCATCCGGATCTCCACATGCCTTCTCAGTTCCCTTCTGATTTCCGCAGGAGTCCTCACTGTAGCCCGGCCAATACGCCCAGCCCGGAGCAACAGTTTGTAAATGGGGCGCGATTTGCTTGCCCTTTTTATTTAGCCAGTCCGCAATCGCCAAATTTACTGCCTTAGAACGATTGAATAGCCCTGGCTCATTATCTACCTCATAGTATTGAAAATAGGGACTATATTGTTCAAAATAATCTGTCAGCTTTTTCTCCGCATCAGCAGGCAACGATCCATCTGTCTTAAGCTTGATATCACCAGTATGCAAATACAGAGCAACCGCCTGCATGTTGTAATCCTGCAATACCTTGTAATATTCCATCATATTTGAGCAGGATCTCCCCACATCACTAGCACAGCTAGTACGCATCACATTACCGCTATAAGCCATACCTAGCCATTTGATAACATAAGGCAAGTGCGTAACTGCACCTTCATCAAAATAAAACTGCTTATTATTCACTACTGTTCCGGTCAGAGTATAGCTGCCATGAATAGGCTCGGAAATTGGAGCGTTAAGAGACTCTAAACGGAGATTATCCCATGTCCACCAGGAATATTCGTCTTCTTTGTCACTGCAATATAAACAGCGAACCGTTTGCAGCTTCAATTCGTTCGATCCTATCTTTAATTGCTCCTTGGGGATATATAATTCATAGGTCTTTTGAAAGCTATATTTACTTTCTGTGCCAGCAACGCCCGCAATTTGAATGATGCCCGACAATTGATGATTGGAAAACACACTCATTTGCGGCACAGATTTATAAGCGTCTAGAATACCTACGCTAAATAAGACCCCGTTCTCCGGGATCTTATTTAGCTGATATGTGATCGTTAATTCCGGCTGGGTCTTTCCATTCAAACCTGCAGGCAAGCTCTGAAGAGCCGATGATTTGAGCACTGAAGAAGTAACATTAAATTCCTTCTTGCTGCCGGAAGTGCCACTCGCAGCGAATTCAGCTGCTGAGCCATCATGTTGTCCCAGATTCCAGATCACAGTACCATCCGGTATTTCTGCTGCAAGATCACTTCCTGTAGACAGTCTCGGTATATTGGCACCTACCTTATAATCGTTCGTTCTATTCGTTCCGAAAACTGAGACAGACAACAGAAACAAGACGGTTAATGCGGCGAATTTTAATAATAACAGTAATGGTTTGTTTGCCGATATCTTATTTTTTCTATTAGATATTCTCCTCGTTATTCCCATCCATAGGTCCTCTCTTTCTTTCGGAATGTCTTGCCCTATCATTTCATTAGATTAAGGAAGGTACAATGCCCCTTGTGGAATCACCTGCTGCTTCTGGCTGGAACTCTCCCATAGCAAGCGAAGATTGGCATCCCCTTCATTCTCATAATATTCAATTTGGATATCATAAAGCGTTCCGGCTGTGAGCGGGATACTTCCTTTATGAAGGGTTGCACTTTGATTTTTCCAATTGTCGATAATCAGCTTTCCGTCAATCCAGACACGGACTCCATCATCAGAGGATGCCGAAATCATATATTTTTCACTGAATTTGGGTTTGAGTTTCCCTTTCCAGCGTACAGAAAAGTGATCTTCATTTATCTCTGATGCAGGTGACCCACCATGCCAATTAAAATCAATCTTACGGTCATCGCGGATAAGCACCGGTTCTCCCTCTAAATCAGTATTGTTATAGTATTCTCCAGTTAAACCCGTTGGGGTTACCGGTGCTATCGAAGGGACTTCTGTTGTGAGAACATAATCCTCTCTCGATACTGTAAACGAGTTATTCATGAAGCTTTTGATGGATTGTGGCGTATTATTTTCTGTCAGCAATTTGCCCCAGGTCATCATATAAACCCATTTATTTTGTTTGTTGGTTAATACATCCGGGTTCGGCAGCTGTCCACTCTCCCCGATTCCGATAGGTTTATCTTCAGCAAGTGTGAGCAGGTCCTCATAGTAGGACTGCTTATAATCATTATTGTAGATATCCGCAGCCAGAACATCGACTTTATCTGCACCGGGATAATAGGCGGCATAAGAATCTGCCCATTCATTCGGCGCGTTTGGATTCCACACCCAAAGTAGATTATTCAGTTTGTGTGTGTTTACAAAACGATCATAGACAATATTCCAAAGCGCTGAAAAATTGTCCTTTTTCCCCCACCAAAACCAACCGCCATTCATTTCATGATAAGGTCGCCATAAGACTGGAACTCCAGCATCACGCAGTTGTTCTAAATATCCAGCGATCTCATCTAGATCAGAGATTAGACTCTTATACTGAGCCGTCCCAGGCGTAACATAAGCATTAAACTTTTCTTGACTGAGACTTCTGTTTACATTGGACCATTCTGGAGAAGTTCCTGGCAAACTCTGATGGAATGTCATGGCTACAATGCCACCCGTTTGATTCCACTCCATTGCACTGTCAATTACTGCTTGCCGCTGTTCGGCGATTGTCCTTTTGGATTGATTATTAATCGCTCCCAATTCATAACCATGTAGAACGGCATTTTGTCCCGAAGTATTCTTCAGCTTATGAACCAGTTCATCTGGACTTTCTAGATAATCATGCTGACCAGACAGGATACCTTTGCCACGTAGATTCACCAAATTACTCAACAGTTGCTTGGCTTCTTCAGAAGCTGATGGATTGCTTGGTATAGCCGGGGGAAGAGAGGAAGAAACACTCATAGCCTTCGGAAGACTCTTAACCTCTCCCCAAGGCAGCAAGGAAAAAATAATAAACACCGGTAATATAGTAAACAACAATCTGTTTTGCTTATAATATTTACGCAAATAAATCCTCCTTTCGGTAGCTGTACTGCCTCCACAGGTAATAAATAAACATACCTGTTATCGGACAATCGTCTTCTGACCTAATGAGGACTATAGCTTAGTAGCTCTGCAATAACGCAGAGCTACTAAGGATCGACCTTTAATTTTCATCAATCAGGAGACATCCGGAAGAAAAAGCGCACTTGCTGGAACTGTCTCTTTAACTTGACTAGCACTTTCCCACATCAAGCGGACTCTCGCATCGCCTTCATTTTCGTAATACTCCACCTTGATATCATATAGCTGACCAGCCTTCAGCGTAATATTGCCCTTACGCTCAGTGCCACTTTGCTTCGTCCAACTATCAATCACAGATTCCCCATTCACCCAGACACGGATGCCATCATCTGATGTAGTGTAAAATGTATATTGTTCATCATATAAGGGCTTAACTTTACCGCTCCAACGTATGGAAAAACGATCAATCCCGAGGGCGGCATCCGGCGATCCTTGCCGCCAATTGAAATCGATTATTGCATCGGTTCTAATAAGAGCTGCTGCTCCCGATAGCTGCATGTTGTTGTAATACTCTCCTGCAAGCCCCTTCGCGAGAGGAATTGCTGCCTCTCCCTCTTCTTCGGGAGGTGCCGGTGCGGCGCTAGGTGTGGGTACCAAGCTATTATTTAATTTATCTCTAGTCAGGGTATAGCTGCTATTCATAAAAGTTTTGATTGTATCTGCACTGTTATTCTCATAAAGCATTTTTCCCCAGCTCATCATATAAGTCCATTTACTTTGTGATTGTTGAAGCTTCTCCAGATTAGGCATTTCACCATTTTCCCCGATCGCAATCGGTTTGCCCGCGGCTAGACTCAACAAGCTATCATAGTATTTTTGCTGGTAATCATTTTCGTATATGTCTGCTGCCAGGATATCTACTTTATCAGCTCCTGGATAAGTCAACGCATACGGATCTGACCAAACATTGGGAGCATTCGGACTCCATACCCATAACAAATTATTTAATTTATGAACGTTAACAAAACGGTCATACATAATATTCCAAAGTTTAGAAAAGTTATTTTTCTTCCCCCACCAGAACCAGTTCCCGTTCATTTCATGATAGGGTCTCCAAAGTACCGGGACGTTCGCATCTCGCAAGCTTTTTAGAGATACTGCCACCTTATCAAGTTCAGCAATCAGACTGTTATATTGCTTGGTACCCGGTGTAACGTAACTATCGAACTCACTTTGGCTAAGCGTTTTTTTTACATTATCCCAGTCATAAGAGGTGCCCGGCAGGTTAGCATGAAAAGTCATAGCTACGATCCCGCCCGCTTTGTTCCAGTTGATGGCGCTGTTTACCACATTTTGACGCTGCCAGGACATTGTTCCTTCAGACTGACCACTGATCGCACCCATTTCATAACCGTGAAGAGCTGCATACTGTCCGCTGGTTCCCTTCAGCATATTGTTAATTTCATCTGGACTTTCTAAATAGTCATGTTGGCCAGCAAGGATTCCTTTTCCTGAAATTGAGTAAAAATAGTTAAGCAGCTTTACGGCTTCAGGTGAGGCTCCCGGGGTAACTGGCGTTCCAGAATTTGAAGCAGCTATGACAACAGACGGCGAAATTCCAACAGTAAGCGGAAGTGCAGTCAGAAACAGGACGAGTGACAGAAATGCACCAAACAATCGATACGTACGGTAAGCTTTCAAAATAATCTCCCTTTCGGTAGCCAGGCTGCCACTCTTTCGAAGGCCCTATAGCTTTGCGTCCCTACCTTTCGATAGGTTTGCCTTTTCAATTTAAGAGAAATAATCTCTCTTACCGTAAGTATCGACGACAATTAATGATATATTTAGTGTTTTTATGACTTTTTTTGATAATTGAGTCAATTTACCTGTTTTAAGAAATTCCGAATTGGTTAAATAGATAGGTTAGACCTATGAAATGAATTGTTGTAGTTCTATATCATTCCAGTCTAAAGTAATACGAATATTATCTTCTTCTACTAATTCAGAACCCGTCTGTACCTCTATAAACTCAACATCCGTCAAAGCAAGGATTGCGTGCTTCGTTCCTTCCGGTATACGTACCACGTCTCCAGCCTTCACATTATGTTTTTTCTCATTCAGCACAATACTTGCTTCGCCGCTGACGATTGTCCAAATTTCACTACGCTTGCGATGTAACTGATAGCTGATATTATTCCCCTCGGATATAAAAATCCGTTTAGTCAGCACTTCATTGCCCTCGTCATATTTCACATAATCAATAACTTTGTAATGGCCCCAGCGGCGTTCCTCGTACATAGGTCTCTGTTCAAAGGTCTTCAGCACTTCTTTAATCCGTGGACTCTCGGCTTTATGGGTAACTAGAATCCCATCCGGGCTAGCCGCGATGATCAGATCCTTCGCACCAATTACCGTAATCGGAATATCCAGCTCATTTATCAAGCAAGTCCCCTCAGAATCCGCTGTCACAAAACCCTTGCCTACATGCTTGCTGCTCATTTCCTCTGTTAGCGTATTCCACGTTCCAAGATCCTTCCAGAATCCATCATACGGCTGTACCACAATATGTTCTTCTTTCTCCACCACTTCATAATCAAAGCTGATGGAAGACAATAGCTTATATTGCTTCTGCAATTCTTCGTATCCTAAAGGCAACCCTTTACGCTGCAAAATATCTAACAAGTACCCTAGACGGAAGGCAAATACTCCGCAATTCCACAATGCATTTTGCTCGATAAGCTGTTCTGCTTGTATGCGGTCTGGTTTCTCTTGAAAGTGACTCACCTTCATAAAACCGTTCTCCCCCGCCTCTTCTGTGGTAGGAATGATATATCCGTATTTCTCTGAGGCGTGTTCAGGAACAACACCCATTAGAGCCAGATTTGCTCCACTTTCTAACATAGTCCCTTCAAGCATAGCTATGGTATCGAAAAAGGATGCTTCTACATAAGGGTCAACAGGCAAAATCGCTACCGTCTCCGCTGGAGAAACACCTGCAACCGAATAAAGATAGGTAGCTGTTAAGGCGATAGCCGGAAAAGTATCCCGACGCTCCGGTTCAACGATAATCGGCACATGACTTCCCAGTTGGCTTTGTATCATTTCTACTTGGCCGCGGCCGGTGGCCAGATAAGATGATTCTGCCATCCCCGCTTCCTCCAGCTGTCTCCAGACACGTTGTACCATCGACTCCGGTTCACCTTGAGGGCTTTCAAGTACCTTTAGAAATTGCTTTGAACGTGAGTCGTTGGACAACGGCCATAACCGTTTACCTGAACCGCCTGATAGAAGTACCATTTTCATAGATGAACCCTCCTTGAATTATGGAAATCGAGCATATTTGAATTGTTATCAAAACGTTTGGCTTCCGTTTGGTGGTGGCTAGAATGGATTGTATTAAAAGCTATGTCTTTGTTAGGTAGAAACCACTCCAAGGGATTTTGGACTTCCGATCGCTGTTATCCTCAGATTTCCTGATTGAACCGCTTCTCGCGGTAGAAATCCGAGGATAGCATATGCTTTCGAAGCTAGCTTTCCTACGGAAATCTTTCGGGCGAACGCTAACGCTTCTACAGTTCCAAATTCCCTTTCCGTTCTTTACCTAACCAACTGCTTCTTAATTCCAATCCGTGCTGCACCGGGCTGTGCCAGCCGGAAGCAAGCACGTTTTTCTAAAGATTGGCTTCTGCTCCGGGGGAGGCAGCAGCAGCAACTGCAAGAACAACGGCAAGAGCAAGACTAGTTGCCACCACGGGACAAAGACAGAGACAGAGACAATGACAACTACAAATGCTACTGCTACTGCTACTGCGGTATATAATCAGAGTACTCTAACTTTATAAATTACTTAGAAACTTAAGATAAGGGAACGAAGTGGCGGAGGAGAATTTTGGAACTGGAGGAGCGATAGCGTCCGCCTTTGTCTGCGGATTTCTACCGCTATTAGCGGTTAAAATCAGGAAATCTGCAGACAACAGCGGCTGGAAGTCCAAACATTCTCTGGAGTCACGCCTCATCCTTAAATAGAAAAATCACAAGTTCAATCAATATAACTCAGATTAAACCGCTCCAGCCACACTAGCAGAATAACCGCTCAATCCACCCATCTGCGGGCGGCCGACAGAATGATAAACGAGGCCGGTACCCTCGATTTGCTCCTTGGAATACACATTGCGTCCATCGATCAGCACCCCATTACGCATGCTTTTCGCCAGCTGATGCAGATCAATGTCCTTGAGTAGGCTCCAATCGGTAAGCAGGCATACGGCATCGCTGCCCTCAGCCGCTTCCTCTGGCAGATTGCACCAACGAAGCTGCGGATGATCATATTGCTGCCTGAAATTTGTAGCTGCGATTGGATCATACAGTTTAACCGTAGCCCCTTCAGCCACCAGCGCCTCTACAATCTCTCTGGCGGGAGCTTCGCGGACATCATCAGTGTTAGGCTTGAAAGCAAGCCCCCAGATCCCAATCGTCGAACCGCGCAGACTGCCAAGTGATTCATGCAGCTTGGAGATGATCATAAACCGTTGTCCTTTGTTCACTTCGACTACAGATTTCAATAATTTGAATTCGTAATCGACGTTGCCCGCAATTTGAATGAGCGCATTAGTGTCTTTCGGGAAACAGGAGCCTCCATAACCGATGCCAGCCTGCAGGAAGGATGACCCGATTCTTTGGTCCATACCCATTCCTTGTGCTACTTCGGTTACATCAGCTCCCACTTTTTCGCAAATATTGGCGATCTCGTTAATAAAGGAAATCTTCGTGGCCAAAAATGCATTCGAAGCATATTTGATCATTTCAGCACTGCGTATATCTGTTACAAATACATTTTCTGTGAAACCCTTATGAAGCTCGCGCATAGTTGGTTCCAGCTCTGGATTATCGAGACCAATGACAATTCTATCGGGATGGAGGGTATCGCGAATCGCTGACCCTTCACGTAAAAACTCGGGAGCAGACACGATATCAAAAGTATGATGGGTAGACTTAGAAAGCATGTTGGAGATTTTCTCATTTGTTCCTACGGGAACTGTAGATTTTGTCATTATAATTTTGTGCCCTTCCATCGCTTTAGCGATTTCAACAGCTGCATTCTCAATGTAGGTTAAGTCTGCTTCACCATTAGGCAACGATGGCGTACCTACTGCAAGGATGATAATATTTGAACGACGCACCGAATCCTGCAGATCCGCAGAAAAGGATAATCGTTCCTCACGAAGATTCAGTTCAATCAGTTCCTCAATTCCCGGCTCATAGATGGGTGATTCCATCCGTTTCAGCTTCTTAATCTTTTCCTCGTCCTTATCCACACAGATGACATGATGTCCGCTCAGTGCAAAGCACACGCCAGATACAAGACCCACATACCCAGTACCGATTACTGTCAGCTTCATACAATCATCCTCCTTTTAGAAAATTGACGTAGGCCTGCTCAACATACTGCTTGAACTTAACCATAAACGCCTGCTCATCGAATTTACGTGCATGCTCCATAATTTGATCGATATCCCAAGCGTAGGACTCTACCTCGTAAATAGCCTTTAGTAGATCCTCCACTTCTTGATGCTGAAAGAACACACCATTTACATAAGGAATAATAGTATCTAGTGCACCACCTGCTTGATAAGCAATGACCGGTCTTCCCGCAGCGTTCGCTTCCAGCGGTGTGATTCCAAAGTCCTCTTCTCCCGGAAAAATAAATGCTCTACACTGTGCCATCATTCCGGTTACTTGCTCATCTTCTAGCCGGCCTAAAAACGATACATTGTCCTTAGCCATGCCTTCGAGACGTTTACGATCTGGTCCATCCCCTACGATGTACAGCTTAAGACCGTTACGGTTAAAAGCCTCTACAGCTAAATCAATCCGCTTGTAAGAAACAAGTCGAGATACTATTAAATAATAGTCACCAATGCTAGAAGAGCTTGTGAAACGAGCTGTATTAATCGGTGGAAATATGACATCTGCATCCCGGTGATAATAGTTCTGAATCCTAGTCTTCACTACTGAAGAATTGGCTACGAACTGATTCACATTTTTAGAAGTCCGCTGGTCCCACGATTTGAGCTGCTGCATGTATACCTTAAGCATTTTCTTGAACAACCCGGAATTCGACTGACGTTCCATGTAGGTGTCATAATCCCATGCAAAGCGCATAGGCGTATGGCAGTAACAAAGATGAAACGTATGTTTAGGAACTTGAATACTTTTCATAAAAGCACTGCTCGAACTCAGGACGATATCGAAACCGCGAAAGTCCAAATCACGGATGGCCATTGGGTAAAGTGGCAGCACCCCTTTAAAATTGGTCTTTACCCCCGGTATCTTTTGCAGCCAGGAGGCACGTATATCCGCATCTTTGAGATTGTCAGTAAGGCGGCTTCCGTTAAAAACCGTTGTGTAGATTGGAGCCTCGGGATACATGTGATGAAAGACTTCCACCACTCTTTCCGCGCCGCCCATTTGGATTAAGTAATCGTGCGCTATCGCAATTTTCATGTGAATCATCCTCAAAGTTTTATGGAGCATCATCTTCAGAATTACCGTGTCATCTCATCTGTCAGGTGCTCGCCAACAAACCTTTATAGTAGTCAACGATGTCCTTGACCGTATTCTCGATAACAAACTGCTCTTTCACTCGTTTCATCCCATTGTCCGCCATCCGCCGTCTTTCTTCTGGGTGATCCAGCATCCATTTAATGGAGTCTGCCAGTATCGCCGCGTCTCCAGGCTCTATCAGTAATCCTGTCTCACCTGGAACTACAATTTCTACCGGCCCGCCTTCATTGGAGGCAATCACCGGTAATCCTGCTGCCATTCCTTCAACGATCACTTGGCCAAAAGGCTCAGGAGTTACCGAAGTATGAATCAGTAAATCAGCGGTATTCATAAGGCCTTGAATATCATCCACATGCCCTAGCATGCTTACATTAGTAAGCTCGTCGTTTTTTATCTTTTGAAGCAATTCCTGCTTATAAGCCTCTTCTCCAAACAGAGCGTCTCCGGCCAGCCAGAACTTCACGCGAGGTTCGTTCTTAAAGCTTTTTGCGGCTTCCAGCACAATATGCTGGCCCTTCCAATGCGCCAATCGACCAACTAGCAATACGTTAAATTCCTTCTGATCCCGCATGCCGATCCCATTACCAATCGCTTTAGCGAATGCGGAGTATACGACCAGCGTTTTCTTCGAACGCGGCAGCTCCAAAGCATTCAGCGTAGAATGTGAATTCGCGATGACTCCATTTGGGAGCAGACGCGACAGTAAACGAATTCCTTTAGCAACAACAGGCTTTAAATAAGGAGCTCCAATATGGTCCCGGATGTGCCAAATCAATGGAACACCTGCTATTTTTGCAGCGATGGCTCCGTATAATGCAGATTTCAGAGAATTGGTGTGCACGCAATCTACCTTCTCCGCTTTTAAGAGCGGAGCAAGCTTACGACCGTAAGCCAATAGCTTGAAGGCTGCAGCAGGTGCTCCCAAGTTGACTGCATTTCTACCACGACTTCTGATGCTCTCATCTAGCGGAATAATACGGACATCCATTCCCTTTTCACGTAGCCGTTCAGCCAGCGCACCATCCTCGGCCAGGATTACAAGTGGATCAATCTGTTCTCCAATATGGGTAAGGATGTTAAATAGGGCAACTTCTCCACCACTCCATTTAGCAGTGTGATCTATATAGGCCACTCTAAGCATTACGTGGTCACCTCCTCTCCTAAGGCTTGCAGGAACACGGATTCTACTTGATCCGTAACATGCTCCCAGGTATATCTCTCCAGTACATGCTCTCTACATTCATCCCGGCTCGGAAGCAGCTTTCGATTGCTGAGCATATGGATCATGCCTTCGGCCATGTGGTCACTACTTGAACTCTTAAATAGCAATTCCGGCCGGAAGCCTTGCAGGATTTCCTTATTGCCGCCAATCGGCGTAGCCATCACTGGCAATCCTGAAGATAAGGCTTCAACGGTAATCAAACCAAAGCCCTCCAATGCCTGAGAGGGAACCACGAACATGTCCGCTGCCTGATAATAAGAGGCTAATTCATGATCGGGAATGTAGCCTAGCAGTCTTACCTTGTTGCTTAAGCCATAGTCGGCGATCTTTTCTTCAAGTTCCCCCCGCAGCGGCCCTTTGCCACCAATCAGCAACATCGCATTCGGGAAACGCTCCGCAACTTGCTTCCAAGCTTCAAGCAGCTGGAGTAGTCCCATCCGATTGACCAACCGCCGGACAGTCAGCACGGTTGTTGCTCCCTCAGGTAAATTTAAGCTTCGGCGAATCGCCAATCGATTCGTAGCGGGAATAAAACGTTCCACATTAGCTGCTCCTGGTATCACTATAATTTTGTGTAGAGGCACTCCGTGCAGCTTATGGAGAATATCGCGGAACGTCTCACTAAGCACGATGAACTTATCCGCTAGCTTATAAGCTCTATGTTCAATGGATTTGGCGATAGTTGTCTTGACCCGGTGCTTAATGCCTTGGCCTTCGATTTTCATTTCTTCATTCCATGGACCATGAAAAGTCATCACTACAGGAATCCCACGTTTTTTTGCTTCCAGTGCTGGACCAATACCGTAAGGAGCGAAGTGAGTGTATAAAATATCTATACGGCCACTGCCCTCTCCCATCAGATCGGCCGCTTTACGCTGGAAAGCATCCTTACGTTTCCAGATCCCATCCTTTGGATCTCCGGCATTGTGAATAATCAATTCCTCGGGTGTAGCAGGCGTTTCTTGACTGCAAATCAACGCATGCACCCGATTACGTGAGGAGAGTTGCTCGCAAACGGATTTGAAATACGTGTTAAGCCCACCCGGCTGTAGCGACGGCCAGCTAAGACCAGTCGTCATAATGTTCAATCCGTCACTGTACGGCATAGCTTCTCTCTCCTTTATTCTCCTTCTCAGTCTGACTCTTCTTCGCATTGTGCTGAGTCAGCTTTCCCGATCTAATTAATTCGTAATGCTTGAAGCCGACCATGAATTCATACATGACCCAGAATACGGATACACCGAAACCTGACATTCCCTTCTTGAACAACCCGTGTAAGAAATACTTTTGCAGGAAACGGGCTGGCGGTCTTACCAGCAGATGACTGACCCGAAATCGTTTGCCCTTGGCATACGCACTTTCAGCTTCCAAGTCAGTGTACTTATTGAAACGTGCCACATGATCGTTAATACTGCGGTACCCATAATGCCAGAGCGTTCCTGTCAAACGCATAGTTCGCTCTTCAGAGACCTCGGGCATTTCGTGCACCAAGCTGTTTCGAATGCCATAAGCTTTACGGTTGTAAAGGCGCACTAGATATTCGCCACGATCCAGCCATCTGCCCATAAAGTCGCCGATCCGATAGATAGAATAGGCAACCGATTGATCGATAAGCCCCGGTTTCAGTTCAAGAATACTTGCGGCCAACTCGTCGCTCACCACTTCGTCAGTATCAATAAGGAAGACCCAATCATGAACCGCGCGTTCTACTCCGAACTCCCTCTGTTTCGCATATCCGGGCCATGGGTTGACATATACTCGACAATTTAAGCTTTCAGAAAGCTGTACTGTCCCGTCCTTGCTGCCTCCGTCAATCACAACCACTTCGTCGGCGAATAACCTGCAGGATTGTATGGCCTTAGATATTCGAACTTCGTCATCCTGAGCGATAATGACAGCCGATATTGGATAATCGCCTTGGCCGCCTACCACGCTTTTTACTGAATCCATGAAGGTTTCCTCCTTTGTCTTTCGCATTATCCATTCATATCCATCGGTTTCTTGCGAATGTAAGAATTCATCGTCGTCTTCATCCACTGGATATCCTCCCTGGTAATGAGTAACCGTGGAAGTTTAACTTTTAAGGTGTACTTTATATTGAGAACAATGAAGAAGAATCGCAGGATTGATGATGACAACATCGCTATCCCTGCTCCGAGTAAGCCAAATTTAGGGATGAGCAGGAACAACATTGGGATAACCAAGAGTAAGCCGAAACCTTGAAGCATCGAAACAATTTTCGGCTTGCCTAGCGCCATAAAGGCCTGCGCCAGAATGATCGTCCCTCCGCTAATGGTCACTTCAAGGAGCAACAAGCGAAACACCGTTAATGCCGCATTGAAGTCTTTGCCGTACATCAGCGGAATCACTAAAGGGGCTAAGAGCATCAGGACTACTCCGCCAAACATGGTGAAGGTCGTACTTATTCGGAAGGCTTTGAATGTTAACTCAACTGCCTGTTCTTTTGACAGCTCAGAAGCCTTAGGAAACAACACGACCGTAATCGAGCTTGAGAAAAAATTAACCATTCGCGATAGACTCACAGCCACTACATACAGCCCCAGATCAGCAGGTCGTAACAAACCGGCAATTACGATCTGATCGATATAGGTGGAGAAATTGCCAAGCAAGTCATTGCCGTAAGAACCCAGCCCGTAAGTGAATAATCTTTTTAAATTCTGAAAGGCCCCTCTCATCTTCACCTTATAGGTGCGAAGCAAGGAAATCGTCATTCCGATAAACAGCGGCGCTCCCGGAAGGAGATAGGCAACTGCAGTTGTAAAAGGATTCATCTGATCCAGCGCGATCAATATCCCAATCATTATCAGTGTAAGCAATGGGACTAGATAGCGAATCCAATTAAACCTCTTGTATTCTCCTCTGAATTGAAAAGCTGCATTGTTAATTTGAGAGATCACTATAATCGGACACAGAATCATAGAACACTGAGCAAAGGTCACGACCTCCGGACTGAAGGATTTCAGCCAGTAAGGCAAGACCACGATACCAATAATCATCGCTATGACCCCAAAAATGATACCAAGCAGCAATGCCATACGATAAAGCACTCCGGCATCATCCGGGTTTTTCTTAGCGTTATAGATCAGAGCTGACGGAATCCCAAAGCTCATGCTAAACGCCAGAAACTGTGACCAGTTAATCATTGCCGTCTGTTCCCCACGCCCTGTCGGCCCAAGATAACGGGCGGTCAGTACACCCGTTAACATGTTAATCAGTAGGATCATGACACTGACAAACATAGTTTTTACGGCTGCCGAGCTGTTGTCCTTACTCTTTGTGAACATTCTAAAGGATGACCAGATTGTTCTAGTGGGGAGAGACTTTGCATTCAACTGCTGCATACGGCGTTCCCTTCCTTCTACTCTGAGTAATCTCCCTTGCGCTGAGGCCAAGACCGATTAGCATCCAGATTAAGTATCCCTTGAGTCCGGGAAACCCATTATCTGACACCAGACTGACTATCGCACCGGTCCAAGTAGCTAACGCAAGTCGGGCGTATGGCTGCAATTGGTCCCTTCTGATTACTCTAGCGAATATCTGTTTGACAACTGCGCCTAAAGCTCCGAAGAAGAAAATAGCACCCAGAACACCAAAGGTTAGCAGTAAGGCGATAACTCCGTTATCCATAATTCCATACTCTCCAAGCTCACCGTCGTTACCAAGCTTAGTCCCTTGACCTACACTACCAATTCCCTGACCTACTGGATTGGCGGCGACCATCGGCAGCATGTTTTGCCATAAACTTAGTCGTTCATTATAAGAGTGATCTTCCTGAACAGAAGAAAGTGTCTCTACCCGAGCAACCAGTCCTTCGGCACCAGGCAATTTCGGTACCACCCAGAACAACGCAGCAGCCACAAAAACTAATTGGATCAAGGTTTTCCATTTTCCCTTAGAAGGAGAGGTTCCAATGTACATGAGCAACATCACCAGAAGTATCAGCCATGCCGCGCGTACTAAGGTAGTCAGAAGGCAAATTACAACCAGCAGAACACCAATCCAGCGCAATGTTCCCCGCCATTTTTTCTCCAGTATCATTGGAACTAAAGCAAATGCTAAGAATGTTGCAGCCGGACCCGGTGAGTTGAGTGTGGAGAACACTCGAATTTCCAATGGATATGGATTTCCGATGGACATCATGTCCGCATGTTTCATCCAGAACACATCCCAGGGTGGCACCGTCAAATACTGAACGATCCCGTAAATGGCAACTAGGACGGCAATATTGGAAAAAGCCTTAAGCAATCGATCGATATCCCTCGGCTTGAACTTTGTGACGGCAAAGTACGGCAATAGCAGCAGTGGCACAATATAATTCGCTAAGTCATAAACTGAACCCATACCATTCTTGGCCAAGCCGATTAAAGCTCCATAACCCAGCGCAACTGCGAACAGTAACATGATCCGCGTGGAGGCTTTTTGAATATTGTGAATCTCCTTCAGCAGCGGAATAATCAAGGTTACACCGGTTAACAAGGGGGCTAAACTTAGCAAGGATACAGAGTGATACACTCCTTCTGACCAGTCAGCAATGCGGCGTAGCTCTGGAGCAACTGCCCAGATTAGCAAGGTATACGCAACCAGCATTTTGGGTCTAAGTATGGCTAACAAGAAGGCTGGGAATAGGATGGCTGAGAGAATGGCTCCCTGCAGACTGTTCGATGAACTCAGCAGCGCACTGGAGAAGCCGATGATCAGCGGAAGAGAGACACCTACAGCAACAGTTCCCCCTGTTATACCAGCTGCCTTGATAAACCTAACAGATGGGGGCGTAAATACACTCATTCCAAGCCTCCTTCCTTCACCTTATCCCGCTTGCGCAGTTCCTTAAGTAATAAAAGTAGAAATTGTGCATCATCTACAAGATATCTTTTCCAGAGCCGACCCGGCTCCTGGCTAAGCCGCCAGAACCATTCGAACCCTGTTTTTTGCATGAAGCTAGGCGCTCGTTTCACTGAGCCTGATAGAAAATCAAAGGTCGCTCCCACTCCGATCGATATCGGAGCTTGATAAGAGGTATAGTGGCGATAAATCCACTTTTCCTGCTTAGGCGCTCCTACACCAACAAACACGATATCTGGCTGGCACTCAGTCAGCATCTCTATAATGCGTTCATTCTCCTCCTCATTGTGCTCGAATCCATAGGATGGAGAATAACAGCCAACCACATTTATTCCGGGATGCGCTGTTTTCAAATTCATCGCTGCCCGTTCCGCCACGCCTTCAGCTGAGCCTAAGAAGAACAGCCGATACTTCCTTTGCTCAAAGGCGTTGCCCAATCGATTAAATAGATCCGCTCCGGATACCTTTTGCTTAAGCGGCTTGCCTAGCATTTTGGATGCCCAGATCAGTGGCATTCCGTCAGCAACAACTGCGCCTGCCTTCGAATACACCGTTTGAAATTCTTTATCCTTACGAAGCTTGATCACATGGTCTACATTGCAAGTGAGGATATAAGACTGATTCCTCTCCTGAATGGTTTTATCAATGTAATCAAGCAGATCCATAAAATCATAATTATCAAAATTGACATCGAACATATTCACTTGATTCATCGTATCACTTCTTTTTGTGGGGAATCGGTTGGCTGTGAAGATCGATACAGGCAGTTCAGGTACCAACAGAACGGAATAATAAATTGGACCGTCGACAGCGTGTTATCGGAGAATGAGTAGATTAAAAACGCTGCAATAAATAACAGATAATAAGGTTTGATCGGCGGAGCCAATGCTCTGTACACCAGAATAAATACAGCCAATAAAGAGAACATCAACAGAATAGCGCCAATATATCCCCCATCGAAGTAAAAGCGGATATACTCGTTGTGCGGAACTACAAAACCCTTGTACAACGTTCCATCATTTGCTACCGTAACTGCTCCAAGCCCTCTGCCAGACCAAGGAGAATCCGCAGCCTTATTTAAGAAATACTCCCATGCCTCCGACCTTCCTGATAAATCAACAGCCGTATCTGTCTGTCTCTCAAAGGAACGTTTCTCAAAATTATCGAGCTGCCAGAAGACGGCGACCATAATCAGGAAAAATGCACCCAACAACGGAATTAGCAGATAGGTTCTGCCCTTCAAATATTGACGAAGAATATCATAGAAGTAATAGAGAACGGTAAGTCCAAGTGCCAATATAGGCCCTCTTGTTCCTGTTCCAATCAAGATAAAGAAATTTAGAACTAACATGATATAGAAAAAGCGTGCTTGCTGCGGATTCCTCTTCACCTCTATAAATGGAATCGCTACTCCCATAAAGGCCAGCATCGCTAGATGCGCAGGAATATTAGCTCCCTGAATCCGTACAGCGCCTGTATACTCGATGTTGAGAAAATTATGAACATGCGCAAGCTGCAGCAACAAACCAACCACTACGCTAACAAGGGGAAGCATACAGATAATTTTGATTTGCAGCTCGGCTACATTCTTTTTCCAGTTAATTAATAAAAATACGAATGGAATAGATAGACCGATAAAAGCTTTAACAGCAATGGATGAGGTCATTTCTGGCAGCCAAATCGAAGATCCAAAGGTAATCACTAGAAGCGCCACCATTGCCCACAAGGGGTGACTCAGACGAAACCGCAAACCATTGACCAGAATACAAGGAACAAGCAGCATCACGATAACCAATTTATAAAGTGACAGTATTTCCATTCCGAACATGCTGCCATCATATAAAAAGTTAATCGATATTGCCGTCGTTATTAAAACGAAATAACTGATCCACTCCGGCCGTGAAATCGAGATTCCCAGCAAAATAATCAGAAGCACGGCAGCTATCGCAATCATCGGCTGGTAGATGACCGCCGTTCCAAAGAACAGGGCCGACATGAGATAGAGCATCCCGTATGGCAAAACATTTAATTTGGAGCCCCACTCAAAATTAGTCATGTTAATCCCTCACCCCGCTGCGGAATGCCTCTCCCGACCCAGAATCATATGAAGCGTTCCACGAATACTCTCCAGCCTGCATTTGTTCAAAAGTCTTCTCCCTTTGCTTCGTGAAAGAATAGAATCAGCCAGGATATACACGAGCTTAGCAGCTGTTTTTCCCATTAGAAGCAGCTTGCCTTTTATTCCTTCGCTTTTCATAGCATTTGAGATTCCTTGGCTATAATACCGCCTCATGATCCAATCTTCCGTCAAACGAGCCGCTGGAACAAAATGATCAACGGCCATTTCCGGATGATAAAGAATGGAATGCCCTTCTTTTTGAATCTGTCCGAATAACCAGGTCTCTTCCCCAGAGAGGAGAGAATCTCCCTTCCTTCCTAGGTCTAAAGGAAAAAGACTGATGTCGAAAACAAGCTTCCGCATTGCCATATTGGCTCCACAAGGGTGAAGCTGCTTGGGATATTCCTTAATCCGGCTGCCTAAGTCAACAATGGTATATGGAAGTTCGAAGGGCTTAATCAACCAATCCGGACGTTTACTTTCGAAGATAGGAGAGATTTTGCCTCCCATAGCCATAACCTCCGGTTTACTCTCAAAAGTACTGACAATCGTTGTAATCCAACTCCGGCAAGGTATCGCATCATCATCTAGGAAGGCGATCAACTGGGATTTGGAAGCCAGAATCCCTGTATTCCTAGCCGCTGAAAGCCCCTGTATAGGTTCCATCATGTAGCGGATATCCACATCAGCTCCATGGGTTCTTATGAACTTTTTGACGCACGCTTCAGTATCATCCTTGGAACAGTTATCCACAACAATGATCTCCGCCTGCTCTAAGTAATCCAACTTTAAAAGTGACTGAAGCGTCTTGATCAATAAAGGTGCTCTGTTGTAGGTACAGATGATAATGGAAAGCTTAGGAACGTCTCCGTATTCACGCATCGGCATTCACCTAATTTCCACATTATTAATAAGCATCTTTTGAACCGAGTAACATCAGCCCAGTTTTAACAATGATTTTTAGATCCAGCATGGTGCTCCGAATATGAATGTAGGTTAAGTCCAGCTGAACCATTTCGTCGAAGCCCACACTGTTTCGGGCATTTACTTGCCAATACCCGGTACAGCCTGGTGTAACCGTCAAACGCTGTTTGTCATAATCCGTATATTGAGCCACTTCTTCTGGCAGTGGAGGACGAGGACCAACCAGGCTCATTTGCCCTATCAGCACATTCCACAGCTGAGGTAGCTCATCGATGCTCGTCTTGCGCAAAAATCTCCCGATCTGTGTGATCCGAGGATCGTTCTTAATCTTGAACATTGCACCGCTCACTTCGTTATAGGCCATCAGGTTTTCCTTTAACTCCTCAGCGTTGCTAACCATGGATCTGAACTTATACATAGGGAACTGCTTTTCATTCTTGCCAACCCGGTTTTGCCGAAAGAACACTTTACCCTTCGGATCTTCCAGCTTGATCAGAATCGCCACGACAACAAATAATGGCATTAACACGAGAAGACCAAGAGCGGAAAAAAAGATATCGATCATCCGTTTCATTATCAGATAGGATTCCGCTTCTTTCCTTCTCTCATCGGTATGCAGCATGTAAAGTTTCGGCAGGACCGCCTCGTAGTCTTCCGGCAGTTTTTGCATGCTCATCCTCCTCATCTAAAATTTTGCGAACTCAACTTAACTACTCAAGCTGGTTTGTCCCATTTTATTCAGCCATTCCGACATTGCGTCCATTACCGGATAGCGCAAATCTTCGCTCTGCAGTGCAAATTCAAGTGTGGTCAAAATATATCCAAGCCGCTCGCCGACATCATATCTTGTTCCGTCAAAATTATAGGCATATACCCGTTCGCTCTGATTCAGCTTCTGAATAGCATCTGTCAACTGGATCTCTCCGCCAGCGCCTTCTTCCATCAAATCGAGATACTTAAAGATCTTCGGAGTAAACACATACCGGCCCATGATCGCCAGATTGGAAGGTGCCGTACCAAGTGGCGGCTTCTCTACAAAATTGTTAACCCGATACAATTTACCGTCCTGCAAATCCGGTTCAATAATACCGTAACGATTCGTGAATTCATCAGGAATCTCTTGAACTCCGATAACCGAGTTTTGTGTTTCTTCATATTGATCGATCAGCTGCTTAAGGCAAGGTACGGCTCCTGTGACGATATCATCGCCTAACATGACACCGAATGGCTCATCTCCGATAAATCGTCTTGCACACCATACGGCATGACCCAGACCCTTTGGTTCTTTCTGGCGGATATAGTGAATTTCTACTTTGGCTGAACGCTGAACCTCTTTAAGCAGATCCAGCTTTCCATCTTCCAGAAGCCTAGACTCCAGCTCAAACGCATTGTCAAAATGATCCTCAATGGCTCTTTTACCTTTACCAGTAACAATGATGATATCTTCGATACCGGAAGCAATAGCTTCCTCCACAATGTATTGAATCGTTGGTTTATTGATAATCGGAAGCATTTCTTTAGGCATGGCTTTCGTTGCAGGAAGAAAGCGCGTACCTAGTCCTGCCGCGGGTATGATTACTTTTTTCACTTTTTTCATCGCACTTTACCTCCTAAAAGTTTTGTAAGCATTAGCTTCAATGATTTCACTTCGTACAAAACTCACTTCGAAAGCATAAACTTAAGTTTTGTAAGCATTAGCTTCAATGATTTCACTTCGAGCAAAACTCACTTCGAAAGCATAAACATTTACTTCGCCTGGTTCATGGCAATTCCGATTAGATTAGAGCCGGTCTGTTCAAGCAGCGTCTTCGCTTTGCGAATCGATTCCCGTTTGGACTTTCCGTATCTGGCCACTAGGATTACGCCGTCCGCTTGTGGTGCCAATATACGAGCATCACTGAAATCGACAGCCGAAGGTGAATCCAGTAGGATCAGATCGTAGTTTTCTTTTAGTTCCTCGAGCAAAGCGGTCATTTTAGGGTTACCTAGCAAATCCGGCGGACTAACCTGAGTCTTACCCGCCGGGATGACCGAAAGATTGGCCAGATTTCCGAGGACAGCGATGTTATCCGCTTCCTCTTGCCCACTTAAATAAGCCGCAAGCCCGTCACTACCCTCTACTTCAAACACTGTATGAAGACCGGGATGTCGCAAATTGCAGTCCACCACCGCTACCTTCTTCCCATCCTGGACGAAAGACACCGCCAGATTCGACAAAATCGTTGTCTTGCCTGCTCCAGCTTCTGCTGACGTAAAGAGCAGCACTTTTCCTCCGCTATCCTGTGCTAGTCCAAGGTGGCGTATATATGTGCGTAGCGATCGGAACGATTCCGAGATATGCGAGGATGGATTAACGTCTGTAACCAGACCCTTATTTAGCCGCAACATAAGCACCCTCCTTCACTCTTGTGTTGCCGCCTGCCGCCTTACCCAAATCGCGTTTACGAATGGTTGCGATCGAAGCAATTACCGGAAGACCAAGGTCATATTCCGCTTCCTTTTCAGACCTTAATGTGCCGTTAAGTGTTTCCATCAGCAAAATAATTCCTAGAGCAGCCATAAGCGATACAACAAAGCTTATAATCAGATTCATCGCAAACCCGCCGTTCGAGGGCCCTGGAACATCAGTCGGATCGGCCGGTGTCAGCAAGGTAACATTGTCTACCCTCATCAGCGATGGCAATACACGAATGAATGTCTGCGAAACCGCATTTACAATCCCGGCAGCTTTCGTGTAGTTTTCATCCTGTACATTTAGGTTGATCACCTGACTCTTCTCTGAAGTTTTAATCTCAAGCTTCTGGCTTAGTTCATCAGCCGTCAGACCAAACTCCGGGTGATTTTCTATTACGCTTTTCATGATGGTCGGTGATTTCATAATTTCCTTGTAACTCTCAATTAAATTCAGGCTAAAGCTCAAATCGTTAAGATTGTTGCTCTCGGGAGCCTTGGCAATGTTGTTGACAAGCAACTGTCCGGAAGCGGAATAGACGGGTTCAACGAAGTTTTTACTAACATAGTAAGTCGTAGCACAGGAGATCAAAACGAACACCATGATGAGCCAAAACCTTTTTTTAATCAGGTTAATGTAATCCAGAATCGTCTTTTCCACAGTAACCCTCCTTCCGCATAAATTACATTCTGAAATAATTCATGAAAGTTTCAGTTGTTGCTTTAATTCTATCAATCCACATCATTCGCCACATGGGTCATATCATTACTTTCCTGTTCACTTTGGAGTAAGTTGTTTTACACCGTAAGAGGGGGTGATGGTATACTTTAGTACCATGTTTAGGGCTAATTTAAATTTTGACGCACAAAAAAACACGGACATCCTGTCCGTGTTCATGTACAATACTTATGAATTATTTCAATTTTCACTCATAAGACATTTCATATTTGGTTAAACCGACAGCATTTGCATAAAGCGCTGCCTGTGTACGATCAGCCACCTGTAATTTTGCTAAAATCTGACTGACATGCTTCTTCACCGTAAATTCGCTAATGAAAAGGCGTGAGGCAATTTCTCTGTTGCAAGCGCCCTGTCCCAACTCGATCAGAACTTCCTTTTCTTTGGGTGTCAATTCATCCGTTGGGCTGCTTCCGCTCATGCGCATTTTATCTTCCATCAGACCAGGATCGTAATACTTCCTGCCTTTGTGCACTAATTGAATAGCAAATAGTAACTCCTCCGGCAGCGCCTCTTTCAGTACATATCCATCTACCAGCACCTCTTCAGCCTTCAGGAAATCTTCTCTGCTCGCAGATGACGTCAACAGAATGAACTTACTAACGATACCACGAGCACGTGCTGTCTTGATGACATCCAACCCCGATTCATCTGCTAGCTTTAGATCAATCAGTACGAGATCAGGCTGCGTCTCCTCAATCACAAGAAGCGCTTCTTGACCATTCGTTGCCTCACCCGCAAACTGCACATTCGGTTGCATGGAAATGACAGATGCCAGTCCTCTTCTAACTAAAGGATGATCATCAACAATGACGATTTTCACAGAAACGACCTCCCGCCTAAAGTTTATGCATTCTTTAATTCAGCTATACCGACAGGAATTGAAATTATAATTCTTGTTCCTGAACTTTCATTACTGGACAACTGAAAGTCGCCACCGAGCGACTGGGTCAAATATTGCATATTCTTCATGCCTAGCCCGCTTACACTATCTTCGGATTCAATCCATAACAAATCAGTATCAAAACCAACACCATTGTCACAAATCAATAATCGGATCCAAGTCGGCTTCAGAGATAGCTCTACATCCACTCGACTGGCAGCGCCATGCCTGATGGCATTTCCAGTGGCTTCGGAGATAATCCGAAAAAGCGCCTTGTGGTAAGGATAAGGGAGACTAAAATCATCTCCCGTTATTTTTAAATCAATATCAACATCATTTAATCTGGATAAGCTCTTCAAATGTGATCTTACCATGCCCAACCATGTAGGCCCGCCGCTCTTCTTGGAGCTAAGACTGTAGATCGTGATCCGCAGTTCTTTAGCAACCTTGGTAGCAGAGTCATGAATAAGCTCAATTTGTTCTTCTAGCTCATGATCTGACATTCTCTTCCACGATTCCTTTAGCGAATGCGTCGCATACACAATGCCAAAAAGGCTCTGCGATACACTGTCATGCATTTCATCCGCAATCCGGTTCTGTTCGTTCGTGATGATCAACCGGTTCTCGATCACACCAAGCTCATGCCTTTCAAGAATATTCGCACTTAGCTCAGATAAGAATATCAATTGTTGAATATACCATCTGCGGCCTTCCAGCCCCTCTGCAGACTCCAGCCTGAGTCCAATCATCCCTACAAAACGGGTGCTCATCCGTACAGGCATCAGCAGGAAATCTCCTAATCCCGGAAGATTTCTAAAAATAGGCTCTCGCTGCAATCTCCATTCATGCTCATGTTTTCCCAGCTCTGAGAATAGGAACTGTTCCTCTTCCTGCTGCCAGCCGGTCTGCCTGCTCTGCGGAGCTGGTTCTCCGCTTTTCTTGGCGAACCAAAACAAAGCCTTGTCTAGCTTCGTTAGCTTAACAACATAATCGGTGATCACTTGACCGATATTCATGAAATCATGTTGGCTTGAGGTTTCCACGATATGGTACAGCGATTTGATATGCTCCATCGTCTCTTTCGTGCGAGCATTCGATTCTTCACGTTGCCGCTTCATCCGATTAACGATCTGCATTATTATAACCGTAAGTACCAGTGTTAGAAACAGATTCCCATTTACAAATACAATTTCCAGAAAAGTTTTGTTCGCAGAATTGATAACAAAATAACAAAGCACCGCGAAAATACTGATGTAACTTAAGAGCAGCGACCATCCAAAATAAATGGACAATGAGCCCGCAGCAATCAATACAGGGTTTAGCACATAGAGCCTAAACGAACTCTCGTATCCACCGGTAAACAAGGTCAATGCAATAATTCCCACCATCTCTACACTAACAGCCAGGACGAGAGTCTTTGGCCTGCTTCGTAACCTCCGATAACAAAATGAGAACGTTTGTGCAAACAGAAAGAGTATGGCAATAACAAGGCATTTATAAATTACGGAAGGTCCCGTTTGATCTAGAAGATACATGAGCGATGTGAGGGACAAAGAGAAGTACCTGTAATACGCAATCAGTTTGTCTTCTGCAGTTGGCTTGATTCTCATCCCACCACCCTATTCTCCAGTTTTTTGGAAAATGCGAGATTGTACTGTGTTCGATAAAAGCATCATACATGAGAAAAATCACAATAACAAGTTGACATTCTCCATGTTTGCGCTTCCATTTGAAAAATAGTTACAAAAAATTTATTATTTTTTAGAAGGATTTATTCCTAAATTCTGGTATTTATTCCGTTATAGTTAATAAGAACTAACATATATATGTAAAATACATCCATTATTTTCAACATAACTTATAAAACGACACCATTATACAAATTAAAATAATTGTCAATGGGACTCTAGTAGAGTCATGTCGTTTTATATGTTGCTTCGGCAAAGCTGCGGCGCGATCCCCATATATTTTTTAAATAAACGTGAAAAATAGAACGGATCATTATAATGAAGCATATCAGAGATTTCTTTCACTTGTAATGAGGTGTTGAGAAGCAGCTTTTTAGCCTCTGCCATTTTAAGACGGTGAATATATTCATGAAGCGGATAACCGCTACTACGACGAACAAGACGACGAAGTGTAGACATCGAAATATGATGTTTAGCCGCGATTTGTTCTAGGTCCATTTCACCATAAATGCATAAATTCAGGTCCTCACGGATTTGACGCATATAATCTGCCTGGGCATTCCAACTTTTTTCTTCTATTATAAATGAACACTCCAATAGCATTCTTTCAACGAGTAATGCGGCCCGATCCGCATCTGCAGGTTCTCCACTCTCCATACGCTCTAGCACTTCTTCAAATAAGGTCGAAAGACCCATGATCGAATTTGCTTGGAACACATTCCCGCCAGCAATTAGACCCGACTCCAGCCATTCCGATACACGTGTCCCATTAAAGTTAATATAATACTCATCCCAGCTCCCTCCAGATGGTGGACCGAAATTGTAACTGTATCCTGGGCGAAAAAAGAATAAGCTGCCTTCACGCACCTGCTGTTCTTTCCCCGAAGTTTCCATATAGGTGCCGCCACCTGATACTATGTAAACAATTGCCCAGTGTTCAAAGATTACGCCCGACCGGAATAACGTTCTTCCCGGCAAATGACCGGCTTGTCCTACTCTTATATTTTTAAGCTTCAGCTTGGAGGACTCAACCTTCGGATCAATAATTCGTATTGGATATGGACTGATCATATAATCCATGTGCTTGGACATTATAGACATTCCTCCCCTTGTTTAGTAGTGATAAGGTTATTGTGAAGTTGATCATATTCTACATGAATAAGAGGTGTCCACGCTATGCTTAATCATTCTACACTACTGCTTGTACCTAATCCGCGTGAAATCACATTGTCCGAAGGTTCATTCCGTTTCCCAATAAGCGGAAGCATCGTGCTTCCTAGTACGGGAGAACAAGGTGCAATGCCGGCTGCACAAAAGCTGCAAGCTGTGATTAAACAAGCCTTAAATCTTCATTTAACTTTAACCATTGGCATACGCCCAACGGTAGTATCCGCTTGTATCTTTAGCTATGTGCCATCCTTATCAGAGCAGGCATATGAGATTGTTATTGATCAAAGCGGTATCGTTGTCTCCTATAGCTCACCTGTCGGGGCTTTCTACGCCGTAGCAACCCTGAAACAAATTATTGAGCAAAGCGGAAGATCTATTCCTCATCTGCATATTCACGATGAACCTGATTTTGGAGCTCGCGGGATTACCATTGATATCAGCCGCAATAAAATTCCGAAGCAAGAAACCTTGTACCGAATCATTGACCTTATGGCCGATCTGAAGATGAACCAAGTTCAGCTATATATAGAAGGTGCTCCGTTCGCGTATGAATCTTTCCCTCAAGTGTGGGAGCTTGAAACTCCGATTACTGGCGAGGAAATCTTGCTTCTAGATGCCTATTGTAAGGCGCGATATATTGAGCTTGTTCCAAACCAGAACAGCTTTGGACATATGGAAGGCTGGCTTTCCCGTCCTGAATTCAATGCTTTGGCGGAAATTCCAGAGGGATTCATGCTTCCTAAGGAATTGTACATGGCAGATGTATATCCAGAAGGGTTATTTATGCATCCCGGTACGTTTGACACCGAAGACCCTGCCGTACTCCCTCTGCTAGAAAAAATGTTCAATGATCTGCTTCCTTACTTTACCTCTAATCAGTTTAATGTAGGCTGCGATGAGACGTATGAGCTAGGTCTTGGCAAAAGCAAAGCGCTAGCTGAATCACAAGGCAAAGGTCAGATCTATTTATCTTTTCTTCAGAAGATTTATGAACTCGTTACGAAACGCGGCAAAACGATGCAATTCTGGGGTGATATTATTATCCAGCATCCCGAGCTGATTCCTCATCTTCCTAAAGACATTATTGCAATGGAATGGGGATATAGTGCGGAACATCCTTTCGAGTCGGATACCCTCAAATTCCGTGAAGCAGGTATTCCTTTCTATGTCTGCCCAGGCACCAGCTCATGGAACTCCATTACAGGGCGTAGCGACAATATGTTTGCCAATCTGCGTAGCGCTGCTATTCATGGCAAGAATAACGGTGCCATCGGCTATCTCATTACCGATTGGGGGGATCACGGACACTGGCAGCATCTCCCAATCAGCTATACTGGATATGTTTACGGTGCTGCACTTGCCTGGAATGTAGATAACAATCTAAAAGTGAACACTGCAAAGTACCTAAATACATTCATCTTTGCCGATCGCTCCGAGGGTATTGGTCAACTACTCCTTGATCTCGGCAATTACTATCAGCTTGAATCCGAGATTATTCGTTCAAATGATACGGAAATGTCCCTGCTTCTTCGCACTAATCTCGACAATTTGTTAATTGTAGAGAAACTTACCGAAGAACATTTCAACAATCTCGAAGAATACATGCTCTCTATCGAGGCACGTCTCTCGGGACTTGATCTACAATGTGATGATGCTGATCTTGTCCTAAAGGAACTGAGTAACGGAATCCATTTTGTGAAACACGCTGTGCAGCTTGGCAGAATCAAACTGCAGCTGGCATCCTCACCAGATTCGATTGACCCTAACCTGATTACGGAGCAAATCAATGATTTGAATGTTCTTCTTCATCAATATCGTCTATTGTGGACCGAGCGCAACCGACTCGGTGGCTTGGATCAAAGTATTTGGAGACTTCTACGTCTAAGAGGTCAATACGAAGCATTGAAATCGAAGTAATTTCTTCATCCTAGCTGCGCTTGGCGAGTTTAACGTTAAATCTAGCGTTTTCTACTCGCTAAGCGCAGCTCTTCATATTGATTCTCAAGCATCTCCCGCTCCCGCTCCTCATGTTTTTCTCTGCCAATTCCCTCTTTCATGCTCTCCTCATCCTCATAGATTTGCCACAAATCAGAGAACAAATAATCCTTGATTTCTACTGTTTTACCATTCAAGATCCCGTTTCTCCAAATAAGACCCGCAGAGGTACGCATCACAATGCGGCCGTCTGGCGTTTCAGCCTTTTGCCCCATTCGAATCGTCATAAGCATTTGACCCAAAGTATAGCACTCCATTTGTCCTAAAACCTCCTAAATTTTAGTTGTAATGGAATAAAGAGAAGGATATAATCAGGGCGAAAGAACCAGATTTTTGTAATTTCATTAGAGGAGGGATGCAATGGATTGGCTAAATGATTACGAAGAAGAACTCCGCTTAGTATTTCAAGAGAGCAAAAAGATCATCTCCGAATTTCCAGCGCCTCTAAATTCACAAGGCATGTCCTATCTTGAACATTTTAACGTATTTAATGCGGAAAGCCACAAAAATTACATATGTTATTTATTACCCTTTTGGCTCCAGAAAGGCTGCGGACTCTCAGCAGAAATTACCCGTCAAATGTCGATGGGCAATGTCTTCTTTATGCTATATTTTTTCATACAAGATGACCTGATGGATAGCAAAGAATCCTCTACATACGAAGGACTACCTTTGGCGAACATGCTCTATGTTGAATTTTTGAATATCTACAGAGGTTTATTTCCGAATGACTCCTCTTTCTGGACTTCATTTAATCGTTATATTGCTCAATGGGCAGACAGTGTTACTAATGAATCCGCCAGCGATTATTTTCTTAGCGATCGAATCAAAATCTCTTATAAAGCCAGTCCGCTCAAATTATCCAGCACTGGTGCCCTTCTTCTATCTGGTAAGGATTCTCTTGTACCGCAGACTGAGGAAATGATCGACTCCGTTCTACTTACCCTACAAATGCTTGACGACTATGAAGACTGGAAAGAAGATTTAGCAGAAGGCAGCTATAATTGTATACTCTCACTTACACGGAGTAATCTATCCACTGATAAAGAAACCTCACTCACATCGAATGAGGTCGAATTTTTCCTATTCACTGCATGCGGATTACATACCTATACCGAATTAGCGCAGGATACACATCATAAAGTGATAGCTTCCAGCTTAGATGTACCTCATCTTCTTGCATTTCATTCTATGCTAGTGACGAACTTACAACAGATCTCTGATTCAATTGAAGCAGAAAAGCAACTATTACAAGGTGGAGGCTTATTTTATTATCTTTCAAAAAATATACAATAATTCTATTATTTTGTAGAAAAAAGAATAGTATTAGCACAATTGCTATGTTATATTATTTAAGGTAAATATATACATTTTGGAAAGGGTGATTATTATGTCAGAAGCAGTTCTTAGAAATCAAGTCATTCAAAAGGCATGGGAAGATCCAAGTTTCAAGCAAAGACTACTCGCAGATCCAAAAGCAGCTCTCCAAGAAGCGCTAGGCGTAATCATTCCCGACAGCGTTACCTTGAAAGCCGTTGAAGAAGGTTCAAATGAATTCTATCTTGTAATCCCACCAAGTCCATCATCAGATGTATTGAAAGCAACCGCAGCACCACGCGGTTCTTGGTAAGACAGCAAGATTAACCTCATAGGGAGTAGGAATCATCCGGAGCTTCTGCCAATGGCAGTATGGTGATGGATTCGGTTCCTACTCCTTTTTTGCTTGTAAATCTTACTTCGCCATGCATAGCTTCTATGATACGAAAGGTAACCATCAAGCCTAATCCTGTCCCTTTATTTTTCTTAGTGAAATACGGTTCTCCAAGTCGGTGCAGAACATCAGCGTCCATTCCCTCCCCATTGTCTTTGATATGAATGATCACTTTATCATCTTCGCCGTACACCGACATATAAATGAACCCTTCCTCCCTGAAAGATTCAATGCTGTTCTTGATAATGTTGATGAACGCCTGTTTAAACTTCGAGGAATTACCTTTTACCCATAATGGACCGGATACATCCAGAATCATCTTTCCTCCATTGATGTGACAAAGAGGCTGCATAATGCTCTCAATATGCTTAAATTCATCATATAAATTCAGGCTAGAGATCGTCTCAAATTCCGGTTTAGCAAAGGTCAAGAAATCGGTAATTATATTAGATGCGCGATCAAGTTCGCTTAAGGCCATTGACATATAAATTTGTTCTTCGTTAACGGACTTCTCGCTAATCAGCTGAAGGAAGCCTCGAGTTACTTGTAGTGGGTTTCGCACTTCATGGGCTACGGATGCAGCAAGCTCGCTAATGATCTCCATTTTTTCTGAACGCTCCAATTCATTGTTGAAACGCTCTAATTCTCTAGAATAATTAACAACCTGTTGATGACTATAGGCCAATCTTCGCTCCAGAATTACGATCAAGGAAATAATGAAAACAACAAGCCCCCACTTCCACAAGAACAAATCATAGTTCCCTTTTTGGATGTAATACCATAGTAGCTCTGCAACTACTGTAAACGCAGCGATCCCAAATCCAATAGCAAAAACATCAGCATCTTTATTTCCTTTAAGTGAGAACATCACCACACATACGATTAATAGGATGAATTGGAGAATGAAGATGAACCCTATAATAGTGGTAGAAACAAAATAATAGAACTCAATATAACGATTATTCGATAGGAGATTGATAAAAAGACATATAAAACAAAAAGAGGAGTAAAGGACTTGAAATTTACGAAATTTTTGAATGATACTGAACTTACCGCTACCGAATAACTTTTCAAATAAAAAGGTGAGGGCCGGTAAAAGTGAAAAAAGGGCTAAGTCCAAGCATACATTGCTGATTGGTCCCAATTTACTGTAAAAGGTATAAATGAAGGGGGAGTAGGTTAATGAAAGGATGCCTGTAGACGCTATAACCACTGCTAATGAGGCAACACTGGAGAAATATTCTTTGTTTATGTAAAAGGCACTTATAAATAGAACGATGGCCACCAGAAAAAAAGCGCAGCCCAGAATCACATCGCTTAGTCCATTCTCAATATATTTATTTATTAATTGACTGTGTTCACCAATCACAACACTGTCTTTAATTCCGATTCTGTCTTGCATCGTTGCTGTCCAGATATATAGTGTTTTCCCGTTATCTTCTTTACTTAAAGGCAACAGCAAAGAATAATTATCCTTGATATAATTACGATCTTCCTCGAAGATCAAACGGTCCTCCACATAAACCTTCACATCAAGAGCATATATAGTATCGATATACACCGAAGGAGATACATATGTAAGATCAGGTAAGGCAATACGGGTCCAAGATGAGGATACCCCTGAAGGTAAATCCGGGATTCCCTTCTTAGAATCTACGTTCATCCAGCTTTGCTGGCCTTCACTCCACGGAACCTCTTTTTCTGTATTTCCTGTTTCAGGCCCCCATTTCATTTGCCACTTTGTAATTTCTTGAGATGAATATGGGTTTGCCGCCGATACAATAATAGAATCAAAACCTATCAAGAGGAATGAAAGGGTGATAACAATGTGGAGTATTCTAACCATCAAGCGCATATAGGCACCTCAGAAGGAAGTTTCAGAAACAATATTCTGTGTGTACTACTTCGCTCACTACACTACCCTTTCCTCCTAAAAAACGGAATAATCATAAATTTCTCCTAAATTTTTCTATACTTTGGTAACTTAATGATAATCTCCGTTCCTTCTCCCTTCTCACTTTGAAACTCCGTTGTCCCTTCCATCGCTTCAATAATTCGGAAGGTGACCATAAGTCCAAGCCCTGTTCCTTTTGTTTTATTAGAGTAATAAGGCTCACCCAATCGGGCTAGTTCACTGCCATTCATCCCTTCCCCGTTATCACGTACACTGATCATTACATGAGCTCCGAATTCCCAGGCTGTAACTCTAATCAGTCCATTATCCTGCAAAGCTTCGATGCTATTTTTTATAATATTAATAAAGGCTTGTTTGAATTTGGCAGATGACCCAATTACGCAGAGATCTGACTGTAGGTTGAGTTCAATCACTCCCCCTTGCAAATTGGCAAGCGGAGAGAGAATACCAGAAACATGGCGTAACTCTTCGGATACATCAAGCCTTTCAATAGTCTCCAAGCCCGGCTTAGCAAAGGTAAGGAAGTCTGAAATAATAACCGTGGCTCTATCCAGTTCTGCGATGGCCATCTGCATATATTCCCTCTCCTTATGATCTGACCGTTCCCCTAGGATCTGAAGGAAACCACGGGTCACCTGTAAGGGATTTCGTACCTCATGCGCTACAGAAGCCGCTAATTCACTAATAATCTCCATCTTCTCGGAGCGCTGCAAATCATTATTGAACTTCTCAAGCCTACGAGAATATTCAACGAGTTGTTCATGGTTTCTCGTAAACCTTCTCCCTAGAATGACGATTAAAGATAATACGAAAAACATCAACCCCCACTTCCACCAATATAATTGATAGGATTCTCCGGATATGTAGTACACGACCAATTCAGTAAGAGATATAAAGGAAAATATAGTAAACCCTGTAGTGAAAACAATGGCCTCTGCATTGCCCCGATAAGTATGAATAAACGCCAAGCTTACCAATAAAATAAATTGCAAAATCATAAAGATGCCTAGAACGTTTGTTGTCATAAATCTATAAAAGTCTTCCAGCTGATACGACAGAAGGATATTAACGACCATTAGAGAAAAACAGAATATAGAATAAACCATTTGAAATTTACGGAATCGGGTGACGATTTGTTTTTTCCCTGAACCGAAAATTTTCTCAAAATAAAATGTTAAGGATGGCAATAAGGTATACAAAGCTAAATCAAAAAAAACAAGCACGATTTTCCCATAATCATCGAGGACGATCGGCAAGAACGAAGAATACGTAACCACTATTACTCCAATGGATAAAAGAATTAGCACCAGCAAAAATCCGTCTGTAAAAAATCCTTTTCTCATGAATAGGAAGCAAATCAAGAGCACAATAGCTACAAAGATAAACGTCGTCCCAATGATGATATCCAGTAAGCCCTGCTTCACATAAATGGACAACAACGTACTGTAACGATCTACTCTTATTTCACCTTCAATCCCTAAATCCTTGCTTCCTCCCTGGGTCCATATGTATAGTTTTTGTCCTCCATCTTCTTTGGATAGAGGAATTAGAATTTTACTGCCATTAAAATTATACTTATCCTCAGAATCGTATACTAAAGCGTTATTCAGATAAGCCTTAACGCTATTTCCATATATCTTATTAATGAACAATGCGGATTTGTCACTTAATTGCGGCAAAGAAAACCGGAGCCACGCTGAGGATACACCTCTTGGTGTCTCTGGTTTATTATCTTGAGGCGTTACGCGAATCCATTCATCATCTGAAGCTGCTACAGCTTCTTCGACAGTCTCTACTTCAGTATTTCCAAATCTAATTTCCCAACCCGGCAGCGCAGAGTCTGATGATCCAGCACTCACTATCGCCGCACCGTAAGGCACTATTGCTGTTAGCAATAGAAATAATAGCAAAGTAGCCGCTATCTTTGGTTTTGGCAACTTCATCGTAGCACCTCAGTAATTCATTAGTTGTTTAAATGATCATATATGATTCTTAATTTCGACAACGTTCGCACTATTCCTGCCTATTCTTGTAAATTTTCTCGAAAAAAGACGTTATTTATCAGCGTTAATTCCCTGATTATTTGTAAAACGATTCGATCATAGGCATTCGGGTAAAGATACATAAGAGAAGTCCAAATCTTATCCTACTGAGGGAGTGAACGGCTATGGAAGATACACCTAATAAAACTGAAGCCGATTTTGTATATGAGCGTTATATACAAGCAGATATTGATGTAGATGATGTTGTCAATGAAGATGCCGACCCCGTGTTGGTTGGCGATAAATATTTGGCGGCGGATATTGGTTTAAACCAACCTGAGGAAACACTCGAAAGAAATGACTTACTGGAATCCGATGCATTCCTGGCTGCTGAAACGGCAGGACTAACAAGCAGGGATATGGATGATGCTGAGGACGAGGAGCTACTAGAGATGGAAGAGGAGGATCCGCCACTGGAGGATATTCCTGATGCAGATGAGGTGTATCCTGGATCCATCATCGATCCTGCTTCACCACCAGTGGACGGCATGCCCGGAACCGATGTCTTAAACGGATCACATGGAGATTAGAATAAACAAAACCGCCGGGCTAGAATCCGGCGGTTTTATTTGTTTTTCAATACAAGTGCTAACCTCAGTAAGGGTTACTATTGTAGCACTATGGTTATTCTGCTGAACGTGCCGCTGCGATTTGAGCATCCAGCTTGCGGGTCTTCACCAATACCGCTGCTACAAGCAGCATCACCCCATTGATTACAAACACCCAACGAATCTGGATAAATGCCCCAAGTAAACCGCCTATAATAGGCCCGGCCATTGTCGCGAGTTGAGATGCTGCTTGATTGAGACCAAAAGCACGTCCACGAAATCCGGGTTCAATCACTTGTACAATCATTGCATTTACAGATGGAAGTACACCGGCATAAAACAAGCCATAGGCAAAACGAAGAACCGCGAATTCCACATATCCTGTAACAAAGAACTGCAGAATATTACCGATACCTCCACCAATTAAACCAATGAACAAGATCAAACCAAAGCCCTTACGGCTTCCGATTCTACCCCACTGCGGAGCCATTAGTACAGTAGCAATACCCACAGCAGAGAATACAATTCCTGAGCTAAGCGAGGCTCTGCTTTTGGCGATTCCCATGTCTAGCAAATGTATCGGAATAAGCGGCTCCAGAATCATAACTGAAAAGGTGCTAATCCCCGCCAGCAATAGCAAAGTCATAAATGCTCGATTACTTCTCGCTTCCTTGATATCATCACTTACATGGGATCTCGGAGCAGATCGATCAAAGTTCTCCTCTTTAGCAAAAAAAGTAGCGATCAGTGCCGAAACAAGCACAATACCTGCTGAGAATAAAAAAGCAACCCGATTGCTAGTGTAAAAACTCACTAAACCGCCGATCAACGGACCAATGATACTCCCCGTTGCTCCGGCCGTAGACATAATACTCAGCGCGTAACCTGTCTTATCTTCAGGAGTGTTCGTGGCCACCATGGCAATCGCAGCGGGAACAAATCCAGCGAGCAGCCCTTGCAGTACGCGCACGATTAGAAAGACATAAGGATCATGCACGAAGTAATTAATCAGATATAAGGCTGCCAAACTAAAGCCCGAGCGAATAAGCATCGGCTTCCGACCGTATTTGTCGGCGAGGGAACCCCAGTAGGGAGAAATTAAAGCGCTGGCTAGAAAGGTTATGCCAAAACTAACCCCAGACCAAATTTCCAAATGATTCGTAACCCCAAGCTCGTCACTCAAAAAAATAGAGAGGAACGGAATAGAGATCGAATACGCCGTACTACAAAAAAAGACACCCACCCAAAGCACGATTAAGTTCCGTTTCCATGAAAAGCGCATGATCTACACTTCCTTTCTTGATGTTCTCGCGGAAACATTCCTATTATTGTAAACCTCTTTTAAGAATGTGCCAATCCCACAAGTCACAACTGACCTTTGCATGTAAAGGGACAAAGAGGTTATTATGAGAAGTACCTACGAGATTATTCAAGAAAAAGGAGAGATTGATTAGTGAAGTCTACAAGAGCAAGATCTGCTATCCTAATGGTCATGTTATGCCTGGTGATGGTTATTGCAGCGGGTTGCGGGAATAAGCCTACCCATAACAATGCCAGCAGTAATAATGGAAGCAGCAGCGGAGCAGCAGGAAATAACACAAGCACTGAGACAAATTCCGGGGCTAACGAAGGACTTCCTTCAGCTACAGCAAGCCACCCCATAGTGACCATTGAGATGGATAACGGTGGCATCATCAAAGCCGAGCTTTATCCTGAAGTTGCCCCTAACACTGTGAACAATTTCATCTCACTGATTCAAAAAGGATTTTATGACGGCACCATATTCCATAGAGTGATTCCTGACTTCATGATTCAGGGCGGTGACCCTGATGGTACAGGTATGGGTGGCCCAGGGTATAGTATAGCTGGAGAATTCTCCGGAAACGGGTTTACTAATAACCTGTTGCATACGGAGGGGGTTCTGTCCATGGCAAGATCGCAGGCTCCAGATTCTGCCGGTTCCCAGTTCTTTATTATGGATGCAGCATATCCTAGTTTAGATGGAAGCTATGCTGCTTTTGGTAAAGTTACCGAAGGCATGGACGTGGTTAAAGCTATTGTTGGTTTAAAAACAGACAGTTCAGATCGTCCGGAAGAGCCACCGGTGATGAAGAAAGTAACTGTCGACACACTGGGCGTCACTTACCCGGAACCACAAAAGGTACAATAACGAGAAAAAATATAAGGATAATATATAGCGTGAAACTTATAAATTCTTATATTTAAAAAAACTCGGTATGCTCCCATCCGGAATGTGATTCGGAGGGACTACCGAGTTTTTTTGAAAATATAAGCTTATCGTCCTTTAGGGACGACGATGGCGCGTTTATGTGAAAGACTAATTTAAGTACCTATGCGACCTATCCCCGTAGTGATCTTCTGCTAAGAGCATGTTGGCCGTTACGCAGGAAGGTACTACGAGTATTTCTTAATAAGGATATCCGTTCCTCTGCAAGCTGATTAGCCGCGACAGAAGTTGGAATTCCATTTAGACGTGAGATTTCCAGTACGCGGGTGATGTTATCGTAAATTTTCGAAACCTGCTTAAACGCACGCTCCTTATTATAACCGTTCAACTCATCCGCGATATTAATAACGCCACCGGCATTAATCACATAGTCAGGAGCATACACAATGCCCATTTCGTGAAGAGTATCGCCGTGATAGGCCTCTTTTAACTGATTGTTGGCCGCACCTGCGATCACCTTCGCCTTAATTACCCGAAGAGACTCATCATTGATCGTTGCACCGAGTGCGCATGGAGCATAAATATCACAATCTGTACTGATAATATCTGCGGGATCGACGGCTTTAGCACCATAAGCCTCTACTGCGCGCCCCACAGCTTCTTTATGAATATCGGTTACAATAAGCTGAGCGCCCTCTTCATGAAGATGCTTACAGAGTGAAAAAGCTACATTTCCAACGCCTTGAACAGCGACAGTCTTCCCTTCGAGTGAATCATTGCCAAATGCCGCTTTGGCCGCTGCCTTCATCCCTTGGTATACGCCATAAGCCGTAGCTGGTGACGGATTGCCCGAGGAGCCGTATGTAGGTGATGTACCTGTAACATAATCTGTCTCCTGATAGATTATGTTCATATCTTCTTCTGTTGTGCCAACATCTTCGGCAGTTATATAGCGTCCATTCAAGCCCTGTATGTATCTTCCGAAAGCACGGAACATCGCTTCGTTCTTATCCTTCTTGGGGTCTCCTATGATTACTGTCTTCCCACCGCCTAAGTTCAGACCCGATACTGCATTTTTGTATGTCATTCCTTTTGCTAATCGAAGTGCGTCAACAATTGCATCCTCTTCTGTAGCGTAGGTCCACATCCGTGTACCACCCAGTGCGGGCCCTAGTGTTGTGTCATGAATGGCAATGATAGCCTTTAACCCTGATGCTTTATCCTGACAAAACAACAGTTCTTCGTAATCGTCCCGCTCCAATGCTGCAAACAATTCCATTCTTAATATCCCCTGTCTTTTTGTTATATTCCACATGTTGGTGATTACTCTTACCTCTCAAAGTATTGTAGCAGAATGCGTCGTAAAACAAAAAGAACCGCGTCACCCTCATAATTTCTAATGGGTGACACGGCTCTTATATGAATGCTACTGCACAGAATAGAGTGCAAGGGTCAGCATGCGTTACAGCTTAGCAATGGTTTCTGTAAGAACAGGTACGATTTGTGATTTGCGGGATACTACACCTTTGAGAAGTGCCTTATTGTCATCAAGCTTCACGTTGTACGCCTGTTCTACTGCTCCTGCAACACGGCCCAGAGCCAGACCTACGGAATCGTTATTGAGGATATCTGTAACTACGAACAGGAACAGATCCAATTCTTTTTCAGCAATAATGGAAGTAAGTGCAGTTTCCAGTTCGGCTTGCTTGGAGAGAACATCATTAACATCCACCGCGTTTACTTGTGCGATTTCTACTTTGTATTCGCCCATTTTAAATTCCTTTGCATCCAAGGAAATCAGTTGAGCGATACTCTTGTCGCTAAGGTCTGCGCCAGCCTTCAACATATCAAGACCGTAGCTTTCTGCATCTACACCAGCGATTTCAGCAAGCTCGCGTGCTGCTGCTACATCTTCCGCTGTGCATGTCGGTGATTTAAACAACAAGGAATCGGAAATGATGGCAGACAGCATCAATCCAGCGATTTCTTTAGGGATAGCAACTCCGTTTTCTTTATACAACTTGTTAAGAATAGTAGCTGTACAGCCTACTGGCTCAGCACGATAGTACAACGGATGTGCAGTTTCAAAGTTTGCGATCCGGTGATGGTCGATAACTTCAACCACACGTACTTGATCAATGTCATTCGCACTTTGTTGGCGTTCGTTATGGTCAACAAGAATAACCTGATTGGCTTCACCAGCTACGTTCTCTACCAGACGAGGAGCAGCGGCTCCGAAATGATCAAGCGCAAATTGCGTTTCACCACTAACGTCACCCAGACGAACGGCCTCAGCATCCCAACCCAATTCCTTTTTGAGTGCAGCATAAGCAATTGCAGAACAAATGGTATCCGTATCCGGATTTTTGTGTCCAAAAACCAAAGTTTTTTCCATTTCCAATCTCCTTACTATGTTTTAGTGAGATTAATATACCATACATTGATAGCGGCTTCCAGATTGTCCAGTTTGAAAAAATGCTTTATGGCCATTCTAAGGCTGTTCACGTCTAGTCTTTGGAAGCGGATCTGGTTTGGTTTCACCATGCAGCGGTTCATTATCCGAGAAAAGATCCGGATTTCCCTTCAACATCTGACTCAGAATATTCGTAGTTTCTACCGTCCCGCATACCCTAACCAGCGCATCCCCAAATTTCCCCTTTCGCATGGCACCACCTTCCTCAAGCTCGCGTTCCACTTTCCAAAAATGCTCCGACCACGAGAGACCACAATGTCTGCGGGAAGGCACCATGATTTCATCTCCATCCGGTGTCACCGTGTATAGCTCCTCATGGCTATCCGTCATTCTGCCTGGAATATCGACCCACTCTTCAATGCCATGAATGAACGTATTCCGCCGCAGATCAACGCCCAGCAGTACAATTTCCGCCTTCCGATCAAGCAGCTTGCCCCATGCTGAGCCACGGGCACACGGCGTATCCCAGCGTTCATCCCCCCTAGTGAACTGCTCAGCATCTGCACCTAAAGCCGCTACAGAATGTGTCGGATGCCAAGAGCGAATGACATCAGGACGTTTACGAAACAGTTCCGGTAATATACCTACACAAGATGGGGAATCTAGAACTGAGAACCGCGGATTATCCGCATTAATATAAGCCCATGTATGTGTTGGCAATACGAGCAGTCCGTCCTTCATATATTCACTGAGTACATCCAGTACTGTGTTCGCACCTCCATCTACTTCGCCAACGCTTTTTAATGAAGAGTGGACCAGAATGGTTCCGTGTGGATCAAGATTCAGCTCCTGCAATTGTTTCATCAAGCTAGTTGTTGTGTGCATTGTACGCTCTCCTTATGTATGGAATAGATTTTGCGATTCATAAATATAAACTTGCAATTGTTTTGATTTACTATTAAAATTATAGTAACTTAATAATATTCACTAATTATAGAACGATCACAATATAACTTGCTCACATTCAGCATTTACACGGAGGTAATTTCACATGACTTTAACATTAAAAGGACTGCACCACGTATCCGCAATTACAGGCAAAGCGCAGGAAAACTTCAAGTTCTACACCGAAGTCCTTGGACTGCGTCTCATTAAAAAGACAGTAAATCAGGATGATATTTCAGTGTACCATTTATTCTATGGTGATGAGAAGGGTAATCCCGGAACCGAATTAACTTTCTTTGAACTCCCGATGGCGGGCCGCAACCGTGAAGGTAATAACAGCATCTCCGCTCTCTCTCTTCGAGTACCGAGCGATGCCGCACTTACCTATTGGGAGCAACGCTTCACTGAGCTTAACGTAGAGCACGGAACGATTCAAACACTCGGCGGTCGCCAGACTTTATCCTTCCGCGATCACGAAGGGCAACGTTTCATTCTCGTATCTGACGAAACTGATTACGGTGTAGCCGGCGGAACGCCTTGGGGCAAAAGCCCAGTACCTGCTGAGTACGGGATTATCGGTCTAGGTCCCGCACATCTTACTGTTGAAAGTGCAGAGCATACAGCGGTTGTACTGGAGCAATTGCTTGGCTTCCGCCGCAAAGGCACTTATCCTTCAAGCGTAGCGGGCCAGCCAGATGTGCTCGTATTCGAGACTGGAGAAGGCGGTTCGGGCGCAGAAGTTCACCTGGAGGAACGTAATGATCTAGATCAGGAGCATTTAGGACGAGGTGGTGTGCACCATGTCGCATTCCGCGTGGATAATGAGGAGGAATTGAAGCAATGGGTCGAACATATACGCACAGCTCAGCTTCCTAACTCCGGATTCGTGGATCGTTTCTACTTCCGCTCCCTTTATTTCCGTGAGCCTAACGGTATTCTTTTTGAACTGGCTACTGACGGACCTGGTTTTGCTACTGATGAACCGATGGAAAGTCTTGGCGAATCCCTTGCTTTGCCACCTTTTCTTGAATCCAAACGCGAGCAAATCGAAGCTTATCTTAAACCGCTGAATACTCGGCAGTAAGATTCTTCAGTTCATTTAACAAAAGGTGTGAGTCGCATATGCGCTCACACCTTATTTTTCATTAAAGAATAGCTGTCTTCCCTACAATGTCTAATAGCTCCGACAGATCTCGAATTTCATATTTCGGTTGAACAGCCGACGTGTTCTCTTTACCCAACGGGTTAAACCAGCAAGTATCGATCCCATAATTGATTCCGCCTTGGATATCAGAGGTTAAGGAGTCACCAACAATCAGCACTTTTTCCTTATCCGAAATCCCCAATTTAGCAAAAGCATAATCAAAAATCCCTGTCTCCGGCTTCTGACAGCCAGCCTCCTCAGAAATAATGATCTGCTCAAATGTTTCACTAAGCGGCGAACCTTGAATTCTGGAGGTTTGCACTTCTTTAATTCCGTTCGTGATGATTGCTAATCGGCAGTCCGCAAGTTCCCCGCACAGCTCAATCGCTCCCTGAATCAGAAAAGTTCCCTCGCCTAAGAAACGTAGATAGGCTTCACTAAAAGCCTCAGGATTCAGCTCCAGCGCATTTGCAGCAAATAACCGATTGAACCGTTCCACACGTAATGCCGCCGAACTAATCTTCCCTTGCTCCAAATCCCGCCACAGCGCATGGTTGATCTCCTGATAACTTGCAGCATAGTCCTCAGCACCTGTTGGCAAACCGAAGTGTAAGAATGCGTTAGATAGTGCGTGGCTTTCTGCCATTCCGTAATCAAACAGTGTATCATCAGCATCGAATAAAATAACGTCGTATTTCATACAATATCCCCCAAAACTCTTTTCTCAAAAAGGTACTACAGTGATACAATCAAGTCAACTTATCAGTCAGACGACAAAAATTTACTTTTTTAAGGTAGTTTTAAGCGAACTGTGTTATTTTAAAAAGAAAACGGTGGTGAGCGTCATATTATACGTTTTATCGTTTCTAATGTCTTTTTCTATCGTATACTTTCTAATTCCGCCGCTCGGCAGACTGGCTTTCCGGCTTGATTTTGTGGACAAGCCTCGTCAAGACGTTGAGCGTAAAATCCATAGAGAACCTATACCGCTAACGGCCAGTTACGCCATATTCATCGGATTCTTTATCACTTATCTGGTATTTGCCCGTGAATTCTCCATGGAGACTGTCGCACTGTTTGCAGGAGGCGTGCTGCTGCTAACCATAGGTACCATAGATGACTGGTACAAAACAAAGGGTAAAGATTTCCCGGCACTGCCAAAAATGATTGTTCAGGTTAGTGCTGCTGTCCTTGTATATCTTTCTGGCAACGCATTTACAGGCTTCTACAACCCCTTCTCAGAGGATTATATCGTTCTACCCGTAGTATTACAGTTTCTGCTGACGATTATCTGGATCTTTGGCGTAACCACTGTCATTAATTTCTCGGACGGCATGGATGGTTTGGCTGGTGCTTTGACGGCTATTTCAGCTATAACACTATTTATTGTCGCATTAACTAAGGGGCAATCCTCTTCTGCGATTATGGCGATTGCACTCGTCGGCGTTACCATTGCTTATCTACGCTATAATAAACCGCCTGCCAAAATCTTTATGGGCGACGCCGGGGCAACCTTCCTCGGTTTTATTCTTGCGGTAATAGCACTCGACGGCGCGTTTAAGCAAGCCACAGCCCTGTCGCTATTCATCCCGATTCTGGCGCTGGGCGTTCCGATCTTCGACAATATTTTCGTCGTCGTCAAGCGCTTTATCCAAGGCAAGTCTATTTATCAGGCTGATGCTACCCAGGCTCATTACCGCCTGCTCCGTGCAGGTCTAAGCCAGAAGCAAGTCGTTGCCGTGTTATGCTTGATCAGCGTTTGTCTATCTTTATCCTCTATCATTCTGTTGTTGATCGAGACTTGATGTATTGTTGGCGAAGGAATATCGTTATAAACAAAGTATCATCAAGAAGGCCATTGAAGTAATAAAAACAAGCAAGTTTCCAGTATGGAGACTTGCTCGTTTCTTGTTTGAAGCTACTTGAAGAATCCGGATTATTATGGTCCTCGGGATCTAAGTTGGGCTGTGGTGCGTACGCCGATCTAACTAACCTTGGGGCTGTCTGACCCAGGAAGCGTTATTCGTCGACGATTCCCTTCCAATAACGACACCTGAGTCCGTTAGCTACACTCGCAAATTCTCAATTCAATGATTCCACTAATCGAACCTCCACTTAGTTCACTAATCAATGTTCTACTCAGTGTATCTACTCATATCCCAAATTTAACTCCCTGCCTACGCATCCAAACACATCACATCATCTCAGATGTCACTTTCTTGCGTAAACTCAGCCAATCTACTGTAAATGCGAATGATCTCATCCATCGGCATTCTAACCAATCCACTGGAAGAGGGGGCGACGAATTCACGTACACCATCTACCGTAGGAGACACATCTCCCTGGAATCCCCAATCGACTTTTTTTCTCCGGCTAAACTCTGTATATACACCTTTTCCAACGAAGCAAGCCACCTGTGGGCGATATAACTCCAGCTTGGAGCGAAGCAATTCGCGACCCTCATTATATTCCTCACGAGTAATATCATCGATTCCGCGTGTAGGCCTAGCAACAATGTTCGTAAAACCATAACCCAGCTTAAGCAGCTCCCCGTCCTCAGAAGCGTCGTACAACCCAGGCGTAAGTCCCGACTGATGCAAGATTCTCCAGAAATTATTACGCGGATTTGCGTAGTGATGCCCCACTTCACCTGAGCGGATACTCGGGTTAAAACCTATAAATACGATCTGTAGTCCGTGATCTAAATGATCTGGAATTTGATCCATGTGATTTTACCTCCTACCAAAACAACGCTCTTATTTCCCTATTGGGTGTAAATACTAAGACAGGAAGGCGGAACTGGTGCCGCCAGCCAGACCTCATTACCTGCATAATAAAAGGTTACACCCATTTGACCAGCGCTAATCGTATCAACAGTCAGCAAAATCAATTTCCCTCTACGACTTCCAGCCAGACTGGCAAAATGTGTCCCCTCGGACAAATGAACATACTGCCGTCCCATTGGTCGGAGTCCTTCCTCCATAATGACAGGAAGCGCACCAGAGTGGGTACCGTGATATAGCGTAGGTGGAGGAGTCCCCGGCTCATAAATGATTTTCGTATGGCTATGCCCATACCGCGCTTTGATTCGTTCACCTTCAATTTCAAACCGTTGCTTCTCACAGCCTGCAACCACTTGCCGAATATCTCCCGCAGTTACCTCAGACCATCTAGGAGACTTCACAAGCACGGACAGCAATTCGTCTAACGTACAGGAACCATCCTCAGGGTCCAAAATAAGGCCATACTGCTCTGGAGTATGCCGGAGCAATTTAGTCATAAATTTGCTTAACGACACTTCTGTAGCGTTGCTCAACATTATATTACCACCTCTATTCACAACTCATTTCTATTCTTCTACAGCCGCATTCCGGAGCTTCTCCTCCATTTCCATTATCCACGAGGTAACATCTCGCCCTGATCTTTCAGCCTCACGCAGCTTTTCCAATAGATATTCCCGATCCAGCAAAGCAGCTTCAGCGACATGGGCATATTGGGAGGAAATCAGCTCACGTGCTTTCAAGTTCCACGGTACGATCTCCGCGTCTAGGAGCACCAAATCGGTGTTATTGTTCGCAAAATAATTCGCCTGTACAAGATCTTCGTTCAGCCTGCGTAACACTTCCGATTCAGTATCCCTATCAAAAAAAGCTCGGCCTGTACGTGTATAAATCGTGCCTAGCGTCGGTCTGCCCATATGTTTTTTCTCCGCAATCATTGCCTTAACAACCTGCACCTGCCGCCTTGATGATTAAATGCATAAACTTCACCTCTCCTTAATTAACAATTATTGAAATTCTGATTTACCAGCTCCACTGCCCCGTTTCCCCCCAGACCTCTATCAGTGCTGATCGGAACAAGACATCTAACGCTTCATCCATAACACCTACGCTCTGTTCAAAAGCAGAAGCAACCGCCTCGTAATGAGCAATTCTCTCCTCCAAATAAGTATTGATTACATCCAAGCGCAGCTCCAGATTTAGTTCCTCACCTGACATTTTGCGAGATAACAGGTTCTGAACGGTTTCCTGTAATTCAGAACCATGTGGAATCAGATCCTGTACAAGAATGTTAAAATCGAGTGGTGGCACTTCGTTATATTTTTCAATCCAAGCGCATGCTAAGAGTGGTCTTAATACGTAAAAATATTTCTTAATCTTAACCTCACTGCCTTGCAGATAATCCCGGTAATTTCCCCGCGCCATGTTCAAATAGTGGTAAATACATGATTTTGGCGAAAAGCTTTGTGGTGAGAGCGCACGGATCTTTTCGGCTACAGCGTATTTCTCTTCATAGCGGATAGGAGACTCTAACCATTCCAACAGAGGCGGATTAGATTTACGAAATAGATTAAGCCCCTTCTTCAAGTCCCAACCGTTAATATCAAGCATCTCACTGATCGGCCGCTCTATTACATCTCTGTGCTCAAAAATGGATAAATACGCCTCAGGTCTCCGTATGTATAGGAATCTAACATCATAATCACTATCCTTGGATGGAAACCCCCAGGCCCGGCTACCCGATTCACACGCATACAGAATGCGAACATTTTCTTCAGATTCGATAGTCCGAAGCTGCTGAATGACCGATTGATGAATCCCCTTCATCTTAATTCCTCCCTTTTAACTTCTGAATATGCAAAAAAGACCACGGACTCCATCGTCCATGGTCGGGCTTCAACCTGATTACAGTTATATTTACCGAGTAATAATGAAATGTTATTTATCCGGAAATGAATACACTGGTTCTGAGGTTGACCTGTAAGCCAAGGTGAGAGATGGACGAACATATGAAAAAAAATTATACGAAAACGAAAGCTGATTATTCTTATTCTCATTCATCTGTCCTTACCCCCTGATCATTTTGTATACACTCAGTTCCATTTATTACCTAACATATCTCCAAAAGCATAATCTAACTATCCAGTTTCTGTCAACCAGTAGTCTTTTCTCTGTAGTCTTCTACTTACCACTATCCCTTACCTTATTTCAGTAATGCCTTCAATTCAGGCGTCATATCGGACGCTTTTAACATAACGAAATCACTATAACCCTCTTTATACAGCAGCTTCACAATGTAGTTGCCATTCTCAACTCCATAATTGAAACGATGATCTAAAATATCCGTTAATAGCGTCTTATCCTTCGTAACAACTGTACGATTCTTTTCACGTGCAAGCACTACTCTTTGTTCAGGACTGGTAGGATTCTTAGGTGTTTGCTTATCCATAAAGTCATCTTTTATTATCTCTGCCGATTGTATATCTTCAGCGGTTGTCCGGATTTTATCCGCATATCCTTTATCAATCATCCATTTCTCTAACTCATGAAAAGATGACTTCCACGGATAATAATAACCATAACTTGAAGTTGGCTGATTACTTTCCTCTTTTACCTTTACCTCTGTTTGGATATTAGCCACATCAGGTTTTCTGTCCTTGTCTATCTGTACTTCGTAGGACATATTCAAAATTTCACGTTTAATAATCGTCTTTAGCTCTGAAATTTGTGAAGGATCAGAGACCGCCACCTTCTTATTCCTGTTGGTAATCCACATATAATCCAGATCTCTATCTAACAGAGTTAAATTATACTTTTCTTCCTTGAAGTCCTCGGTCTCCTTAATCGTCTTAAGTTCTGCTTCGAATCCCTTGTCAGGAATCCAGTATTCCCTCACTAGCTTGTCACCGTTCTCCAATTGATAGGCCAGAGTAAAATATTCATAAACGTATTGTTGTGAATTAAGCTCTGGGCGTACTGCAACTACCGCTTGATGAAGTTTACGGACAGCTTCTATATAATCTTTATTATTGGAAAATGGGTCCTGCCCCATATAGGGTGTAGTGTATAAATCATCCGTTGGGGTATACATCCGATAGTTAGATCCCATATAAACACCGCTAATCTTATCACTAGAAGGCACTCTAGCTTCATACCCGGTAACACTTGATACTGGGATATACACAAGCAGCCCTAACATTACTGCATAAACTGCAAACTCGGCTACCACTTTACGCGTCATAATCTGCCAAGTTTTCCGAATAATCATTTCTGCAGCAATATAACCAATAATGGCTCCAATGGCATATCCACTAATCACCCAGCCCATTTGCTGTTGCTTCATTTGTGCAAAATAATTACCGGAAATAAGCATGGCACATAACATAACCCCTGCTTTAAACAGCGGGTTGAAATATCCAAAAGCGATAGCCTGACCAGCTTTTTCCGTATTACGTTTACGGTATAAAAGATAGGATAATCCAATAAACAAAAGTGACAATACACCATAAACCCATAATTCTGTATTGGTGAATGGTTTGCCGGTATAATAATATACAATATGAACAAAGGGAGACCACATCTGCAAACTAGAATCACGTAAGTTTACATTTGCATTCGCATAACCATAAAGATACATGGCTAAATGACTATTGATTAATGAGATCAGTACAGCAGGCAGAATAAGCAAAATATAAATGATAATTCCCTGAAGAATAGATTGACCTGTGCATATTCCCACAAAAACACTAAAGCAGAAGAGAAACAAAGTCAGAATACTAACTGTGATACACCATTGCCAAATATCTGCGCCTTGAAAAATATAAAAATTCCCACTCCATGACTTAACAACCGCAACCACCCCAGCAGTTAACCAAACCGGTAGCAACAGTAAGGTAAGTCCACTTGTCAGATGAGCTGTAAATAAATGCTCTCTGCGTAAAGGCAAGCTATGCCAAAGATCTGAGGGTGATTTCGCCTGAAGGTATCTAAATAAGAATAGTCCAGCCGCAACAGGAATCGTAATAATGAACAATGCTTGCACACTACCAGCGATTCGAAATAAATGCTCAATTTCCTGCGGCTTTGCATTTGGATTGTTGCTCATGAAGAGCTGCAATGGAAGTGCGAACAATAAGCCAAGTGCATATATAATCCCTATCCAGCCGTGCTGACGGAAGTTTTGACGAAAAACACTGCTATTAAAGTAGTAACGGCTGCGCGTCATATCCGACATCCCCCATTTCATAAATAAAGATCTCTTCTAACGTCAATGGAAGCAAATCGAATACGTATGGCTCGTATACCTGAAAAGCCGCTTTGATCCGTTCACGGTCCCCTTTTACAATGAATAGGTTCACACTTCCCCGGCGCTCTTGATGCAGAATTTGCAGCTTCGCTGCTAACGGAATTTCATGCCGTTCATCTCGGAATGCCACTTGAATCTTATGTGTATCCGCCTTAAGATCATCGAGATCCTTCTCAATCAGCATTTTCCCGCCGTGCATAATTCCGACATGATCGCACAGGTCCTCAATCTCACGAAGGTTATGCGAAGATATGATTACTGTCAGCTCGCGTTCAGCTACCTCCTGAAACAGCAGATTTTTGATCTGACGCCGCATGACCGGATCTAACCCGTCAATCGGTTCATCCATAATAAGCACATCCGGCATACAGCTTAAACATAACCAGAATGACGCTTGCCGCTGCATTCCTTTGGAGAAACGACTAAGCTTACGCTTCTTATCGAGCTGAAATACAGTTCCCAAATCTTCAAAACGCTTCTGATTCCAACTCGGATAGATCGAGCGATAAAAGGCTGCCATTTGTAGCATTGTAGATTGTGGGAAAAAGTACGGAGAATCCGGCATAAAAATAATCCGTTGCTTAGACTTCGGGTGTTCGAACACCACTTCACCATCCACCTTCACAGTCCCTTTATCTGGAGAGTAAATACCCGCCAAAGTCTTCAGCAGCGTAGTTTTACCCGCGCCATTAGACCCGAGCAGCCCATATATGGTTCCTTTATGTACTGTTAAAGAGATATCGTCGACTGCCTTCTCGCCTTGAAATAACTTGCTGACTCCTCGAATCTCAATCATCGCTCTTCCCTCCTTCTCTCTGCTTCCCCACTTGTTCGTACAATGAACTAATCTCAGCTGCGGTGAATCCAAGGTATACCGCTTCCGCCATCAGTCTGAGGAGCGCATCTCGGACTTCAGCTTTTTTGGCCTCATTTTGTTCCTTTTTCATCGGGGCTACAAAACTGCCTTTCCCCTGCAATGAATAGATATACCCTTCACGCTCCAATTCACGATAAGCCTTCTGAATCGTATTGGGATTCACGGTTAGCTGTTGGGATAATGTCCTTACCGAGGGCAGTTGTTCATCAGTCTGCAAAATACCATGTAAAATCATCTCCTTGACCTTGTCGGTCAGCTGCTCATAAATCGGCTTGCGACTGCGAACATCCAATTCGAACATAATCTTCCTCCTCCCACTATCTTACAATAAACCCATTATGACGTGTATTAACTGTACTACTATTATTAGTACAGTTTGTTCTTTATGTCAACGCAAAAAATCCCCGCAGTTATATAACCACTGCGGGGATTTTTTCTCATAAATAGACAATTTATCAGCTGAGGTATTCACACCCTCGATTCTTGGCTCAGAAAAACCCGGGTTCGCTCCTGCTGCGGATTGTCAAAAATATGCTCCGGTGTTCCAGACTCCGTTATCTCACCGTTATCCATGAATATCACACGATCCGCTACGTCACGAGCAAAGTTCATCTCATGAGTGACAACAATCATCGTCATCTTCTCCTCAGCAAGCTGACGGATAACACGTAGCACCTCACCTGTAAGCTCGGGATCAAGCGCGGAGGTGGGTTCATCAAATAATAAAATATCCGGATTCAGCATTAACGCTCTCGCAATGGCAACCCTCTGCTTCTGTCCACCGGAGAGATTAGCAGGATACACATCCGCTTTTTCAACAAGACCTACCTTAGAGAGCAAGTCCTTGCTTCTAGCCGTAATCTCCTTCACGCTCTCCCGCTTCAGCATCCTTGGAGCTAGCTCTAGGTTGCCCCGCACCGTTAGGTGTGGAAATAAGTTAAAGTGCTGAAACACCATTCCCATGGACGCCGTGATTTCACGAATATTTGCTCCACTAGCGTATTTCCCATTCTCAACGAGCGGCTTGCCTTGGATCGAGATGCTTCCGCCTGTAACTTCCTCTAGATGTACTAAACTCCGTAGCATCGTACTCTTACCTGAACCCGAAGGCCCGATAACAGCAATAGCTTCACCCGCCTCGATATTGAAATTAACCTTCTTCAATACATCCAAATTGCCGAAGGATTTCTGTAAATCCCTTACTTCTATCATGCTACTCATATTCGGACAGTCCTTCTACTCGAATTTAAAACGTTTCTCCAGTGCTTTGAAGAATAAAGTAAGCACCAGCGTCATCAGTAAGTAAATCACTCCCGCTACTACAAAGGGAGTTACTGTAAAGTCTCGATTAACTGCTGTTTTGGCATAGTTCAGTAGCTCAGGTACAGCAACGGCATACAGTAGTGCCGTATCTTTTACTAATGAAATTGATTCGTTGGCCACAGCTGGCAAAGCTACTCTGAACATTTGTGCCAGAATTACCTTACGCAGCGTTTGCCATTTACTCAGCCCGAGCACCTTAGCTGCTTCATGCTGCCCTTTATCAATGGAGAGCATGCCCCCACGGAAGATCTCTGCAAAATATGCTCCATAGTTAAGAATAAATCCAAGACTCGCCGCAACGAAGCGGTCCATGACCAGATACTGACCAATCACCGGAATCTGTGGTAAGCCAAAGCAAAAAAATAACAATTGCAGTAAAAGAGGGGTTCCCCGCATGACATAAATATAAGTATGTGCAATCCATGCCAAGGGTTTGATCACACTCTTCGCCATCAAAGTGACTAGGAACCCGAGCGGAATCGACACTAAAATAACAATAAGGAACAATAAAACAGTTGTACGTGCGCCTTCTAACATTGGCCCGGAAATTTGTATAATATAATCCATTTTCATTTCTCCAATAAACTCTGTATATTGACCTTCTATTTCAATACCTTATTTTCACCAAACCACTTTGTAGAGATCTTCTCAGCCGTTCCATCGTTGTTCATTTCATCCAAAGCCTTTTGAAGTTCTTCTAGCAGGGCTTCATTGCCTTTCTTTATTCCAATACCGTACTGCTCAGGAGCAAGCGATTCATCTAACAGCTTAAAGGTATTCGGCTCTTTTGACATATAATATCTAGCTACAACTTCATCAATCACAACACCGTCTAGACGCTTAGTCTTCAAGTCAGTGAGCGCTAGCACGTTATCCGGAAATTCCGATAGATTAGCAATTTGGTCTTTAATCGGATTAGCATTTAAAGCATCGGAAGCGGAGGATAGACTTTGAAGCCCTACCTCTTTACCAGCCAAATCCTCAAGCTTTGAAATAGAGGAATCCGCTAATACGACTACTACCTGACTATTCTCAAGATAAGGCTTCGTGAATAATACCTTTTCCTTGCGTTCATCTGTGATGGTATAGCCATTCCAAATCATATCAATACGACCACTATTCAGTTCTGACTCCTTAGCGGACCAGTCAATAGGCTGAAAAGTAATTTCTTTACCCATTTTTTCAGCTGCAGCTCTGGCGTAGTCGATATCAAACCCAACAATTTCATTGTTCTCATCTCTAAAGCCCATCGGAGCGAACTTATCATCAATCCCGATCACCAGCTTTCCATCCTTACTCCCAGAAGATGAGCAGCCTGATAAAGCTCCAATTACCATGATCATAAATAAGATTAGCAATGCATTTTTCTTCATCTCTTTTATCCCCCATCGTTGACACAACTGCGTGCGCTTTAGTTCGCTAATACGTTATCAGAGTATCATGATAACACGACAGATTAACTACGTCGATAGATTAGAGAAGCCTACATGTGTCAAATCTACAAAGATTCAGACAACAAAAAGAGACGACAGATTAGATCTGTCGCCTCAACGGTAGGAATCATTTGATCTTAGTATCCAGAATTAACGTTTATCATTCCAGAAGTTGTTAGGTTCCATATCCGAAGTAATAATATGAAACGCATAGCCTTCTTTCTTCAGCGTCTCTAGGATGCGTGGAAGAACTTTAAGTGTAGCCTTTTGATCATGCATTAGAACCACTGGGCTGCTCTTCTTCAGATTATGAACCTCTCTCATAACCGTATTATAGATGGAGTTACTATCATTCTTAAATCTCCAATCCTCAGAGTCAACGTTCCAATCCCACAGATGATACCCTTGTGTTAGTATCTTATCTCTATAAGATTTGGTTAAATAAGGTTTACTACCATAAGGTGTGCGAATCAATGTTGTACTTTGACCCGTAATCTTCTTCAGAATGGCATTATCGTCATTCATCTCTTTCAACGCAGAAGCAGGAGAAGCATAAAATTTATCTTTCACATGTGTCATACCGTGTAAACCAGGTGCATGTCCTTCCTTCACTAAGCGTTTCACTTGAGACGTATGTGCGTTCATGTTATTTCCTAGCATGAAGAACGTAGCTTTCGCATCATACTTAGCTAAGATATCCAGTAGTTGAGAGGTTGTGGCGGATGGGCCATCATCAAAGCTAAGATAAACAACTTTACCGTTCGTGCCTGTAGTTACATTTTGTTGCAAAGCTTTTTTATGTTGATTCACAAATGCAGCGTCGTCTAATTTAGCCCCGGAATTATGAACTCTTAATAAAGATTGAGCTGGTTTAAACGAAATTGAGAATCCAAGATAAGTTGTCATCTTCACCGGAACCATAGTTCTTCCATTTTTAATAAATGTATTCAGGGCGATTGTCTTTCCATTAGGAAGAAGAGCTGTTGCGTGATCATTCAGCAGTTTGATAGATCCATTATTTCCCTTAACATTAATTCCATCGCCCTGAGCGATTAGATGAAGATTCAGTTCCACAGACAAATCACGTAACGGAACAAAATATGTATCTTTTATCGACACTGCATCAATGTCAGTTAATTTATCATTTACACCTAATTTCAGGGACCCTGCACCAGCAGCATCTACTGAATCTATTTCTCGTACCAAACCAGTACATACGAACAATACTATAAATAATAGCCACACTTTCTTTTTAAACATCTCAAAAAATCTCCCATCTCGTATATTTATCTATAACATTACCATAGATTAATAGAGAGAAATTTGAGAGATTGTAACTTAATACATAATAATTTGTTACCCTTTTTGACACTCACAGATATTTCGACATTTTTCGCAAATGACGTATTCTAACTAATTCCTAACACACCAACAAAAATGGTTAAATTCCAGTCCTTTTGCGCAAAATAGATGTGTCCAAATTAGCAACTTTAGTAAATTATTGAACAAAGTTTGAACGGATTTAAATAACCAGCAAACGCCGTGGCTACAGTGATCTTTATCATATCATTAGGAACTTGTAACAAATTGATCACACATATTTAACTTGATCGCCATTTTTAAGGACTATTGTGGCTAAAATGGCAAAATAAGTCTTTTGCTTTCTTTCTCATTAATTCTTACTATATATGAAGGTAATGATGAGGGTTAATTAATAGAAGTATTGAAGGAAGGAGCTTAAGCATGAAGAAAAAGGGACCGTTATACGCTTTATTTCTCAGCCTAATTTTACTCTTGCCAGGATGCAGTTCAATCGCTGTTCTGAATCCGAAGGGGCCGGCTGCGAGAACTCTGTCTGACACGATCATCCTCTCCATTGTTGTGATGCTCGGTGTTCTAGCAGTTGTCTACATTTTATATGTCTTCGTACTATTGAAATACCGCGCTAAGAAAAGTAACGAAGATTATATTCCTCCTCACGAGGAAGGAAACAAATGGCTGGAGGCCATCTGGATTACGATTCCGATTATTATCGTGGCATTCCTCTCCGTGGTCACTGTCAAAACCACAGTAGATGTAGAAAACGTTGCAGCGGATTATAAAGATCAGAAACCGCTTGTAATCTATGCTTCCTCCTCCAACTGGAAATGGCACTTCAGCTATCCAGAGGAAGGTATTGAAACTGTAAACTACGTGAACATTCCAGTTCACCGTGCTGTCGAGTTCAGATTGTACTCTTTCGGTACGATCTCAAGTCTCTGGATCCCACAATTGGGAGGACAGAAATATGCGATGAGTGACATGCTTACAACACTGCATCTTTCAGCAGATACTGTAGGTTCTTATACCGGAAGAAATGCGAACTTTAATGGTAAGGGTTTTGCCCACATGGAGTTTGAAGCCCTTGCGATGACTGATAAGGACTATCAGGAATGGGTAAAAGACGTTAAAGAAACAGCAGGTCCATTGACCGAAGATGAATTCAAAAATCTTTTGAAAATGGAATATGTCGGACGTAAAACGTACACCAATACTCACTTATCCTTTAGCCCTCCTCCGGGAGATCATGGCGACCATATGAGTAATAATGGCACCGAAATGGATATGGATAATGGAACGACGGAACACCAGGATAATAAAGAAATTCACCCGACTCCTGCACCATCTAGCGAGACGGAATTCAACAGTGAACCTAATCCAGAACTGGATGAACAAAGCACTACACATGACGGACATTAGTCAATGTTAATTGAGCAACTTGAAAGGAGCGATTCCTAATGGATTGGGATAAATTTAAGGTCCACGGCGAACCCCTGATTTACGGGGCAATGGCAAGTATTGTTCTGGCTACAATCGGGATTATCGTCGGCCTAACCTATTTTAAAAAATGGGGATATTTATGGCGCGAATGGTTAACTACCGTTGACCACAAACGTATCGGGGTTATGTATATCCTCGCTGCGCTACTAATGCTTTTCCGCGGCGGCGTTGACGCTATTATGATGAAGCTACAAACCGCAGCCCCAGACATGAAATTTCTTGACGCACAGCATTACAACGAGGTATTTACAACACACGGCTTGATCATGATCCTCTTTATGGCCATGCCGTTTATTATCGGTCTGATGAACGTTATCGTACCGCTACAAATCGGTGCCAGAGACGTTGCCTTCCCACGTCTTAACGCCGTCAGCTTCTGGCTCTTCTTCTTCGGAGCAATGCTGCTTAACATCTCTTTTGTTATCGGGGGATCACCAGATGCTGGTTGGTCTGCGTACTTCCCGCTGGCAAGTATAGAGTTCAGTCCAACGGTGGGTAACAACTACTACTCACTCGCGCTGCAAATATCAGGTATCGGTACACTCATCACAGGCGTTAACTTTATTGTAACGATTCTGAAGATGCGTGCTCCTGGCATGAAGCTGATGAAAATGCCAATGTTTACATGGTCTGTACTAATCACGAACGTAATTATCGTATTCGCATTCCCAGTGCTTACGGTAGCGCTCGCTTTGATGATGTTCGACCGGTTATTCGGCTCTCAATTCTTCACGATGGCCAACGGCGGTATGGATATGTTATGGGCCAACCTTTTCTGGGTATGGGGGCATCCAGAAGTATATATCGTTGTACTACCTGCCTTCGGTATTTATAGTGAAATTATCGCCACCTTCTCCAAAAAGAACCTGTATGGATATACATCCATGGTCTTTAGTATGTTGATCATCTCCCTCTTGTCCTTCTTAGTATGGGCTCACCATTTCTATACAATGGGTCAAGGCGCTATGGTTAACAGTTTCTTCTCGATTACTACCATGGCCATTGCTGTTCCAACAGGTGTGAAAATATTTAACTGGCTATTCACCTTACGAAAAGGGCGAATATCATTTACGACGCCGATGCTGTATTCGCTCGCCTTTATCCCGATCTTTACGATCGGTGGGGTAACAGGTGTCATGCTGGCTATGGCCAGCGCCGATTATCAGTACCATAATACAATGTTCCTGGTAGCGCATTTCCACTACGTTCTCATTCCAGGTGCTGTATTCGCCGTAATCGCAGGTTTCCACTACTGGTTCCCTAAAGTATTCGGCTTCCGTCTAAACGAACGTCTTGGTAAACATGCCTTCTGGTGGATTATTATTTCCTTTAACGTATCGTTCTTCCCACTGTTCCTTCTCGGACTTAAGGGAATGACACGTCGACAATACACTTATTCTGCGGATACCGGATTTGGTCCGCTCAGTATGGTCTCGTTCATAGGGGCGATAGGTCTTACAGTCGGATTTGTAATTCTGGTGTATAACATCTACTGGAGTACACGTTATGAACCAAGAGATACAAATGGAGATCCATGGGATGCACGTACACTGGAGTGGGCAACGAAAAGTCCGATTCCAGCTTACAACTTCGCAGTGGTTCCAACCGTAAAAACACGCGATGCCTACTGGTTCTCTAAACAAGATAAAGTACCTCTATACGAAGACAAGATTACTAAGATCCATATGCCAAGCAATACAGGAAAACCATTTATTCTGGGTGTTATCTTCTTCGTTGCAGGATTCTCTCTGGTATTCAGTCTCTGGATTCCAGCCATTATCTCCGGAGTTGGTATCCTCATCGTTCTAGCTGCTATGTCCTTTGATCGGGATCACGGATTCTACATCCCAGCAGAAGAAGTTATTGCTACTGAAAAGAAATTGCGGGGTGAGACAGTATGAAAATAGATGCGTCTAAGCCGCTTGAGTACTCAACAGAGGAGAATAGTAATAAAATCTTTGGCTTCTGGGTCTTTCTAGGAGCAGAGATTGCACTGTTCGCTACGTTGTTCACTGTTTACTTTGTAATGGTAGACCGCTTCGCTAGCGGCCCTAGCGGGCCGGACCTCTTTGAAATTGGTCCAGTGATGATCGAAACATTGCTGCTCTTGACAAGCTCGTTTACAATCGGTCTTGCAGTACATGCCATGCGGCATGGCTACCAAAAAGCCATGATGGTCTTCTTCGGACTAACCCTGTTAATGGGTCTCGGCTTCCTTGGTATTGAAATCACGGAGTTTGTCACTTATGTTCACGAAGGGGCTACACTTCAAACCAGTGGTTTCCTATCCAGTCTCTTTGTACTGCTGGGAACACACGGAGCTCACGTATCGTTCGGGTTCCTGTGGGGTGCGGCTATTCTAATCCAGTTGAAGCGTCAAGGTATTAATCCGGCTACGGCCAATAAATCCTTTATCTTCTCGCTGTACTGGCATTTCTTGGACGTTGTCTGGATCTTTATTTTCAGCTTCGTCTATCTGAAAGGACTGATGTAGCATGATGAAGCAACTGTTTCCAATTCGCCATGTGATGGGTTTCTTAGCCTCTCTTGTCCTTTCTGTGGCTGCACTTGCCGTAATCTATCTGGATCTATCCAATACTGCAAACATGGCTATCCTGCTTGTTACAGCCCTCATTCAGGCTTCCCTGCAGCTCTTCCTGTTCATGCATATTGGAGAATCAGCGGATACCAAGAAAGAACTTTATATCAATATCGCCTATGCCTTATTCGTTGGCTTAGTTACGATCTTTGGTACGCTCTTCATCTTCGTATGGGGCTGGTATGCTTAATTCCATTCAATAACACACAAAAGGACGTCTCCAAAGCCTAAATGGCTCTGGGACGTCCTTTTTTTCATTTCGCGTTATAATCTAAATCGCGCTAAAGTCTTCTGCAGATCTTCCGCCAGCACCGCTAAATACTGAGCTGATGCGGACATTTCCTCCATAGCAGACAGTTGCTGCTGACTAGCTGCACTGGTGTCCTGAACACCCACTGCCCCTCTATTGGATATAGCATTGACCTGTTCCATTGCTGCCGCTACACCTTGTGACTCTAAGGAGACATGCGCAACCGCCTCTCTAATCTCTTCCGTCTGCAGCGTAGCCTCTTTAATGGAACTTTGAATCTCATGAAACGCTTGAGATACGAACTGACTTTGAACTACGCCGTTAGAGACTAGATCAGAGCCTGAAGCCATGGATTCTACTGCTTTTTCAGTTTGCTTTTGAATATGCGTAATAATATCTGTTACTTTCAGTGAACTGTTTCGCGTCGCTTCTGCAAGTCCCCGAATTTCTCCAGCAACTACAGCAAAGCCACGTCCATGTTCTCCAGCTCTCGCTGCCTCGATAGAAGCATTAAGCGCCAGCAAGTTTGTCTGTGTTGCAATTCCGTTAATCGTTGTAATAATTGTATTTATATCCTGAGACAGCTCCCCAAGGTTGCTAATAATCTCTTGGCTTTGAGTTACGCTGGAGTCGATTTCCTTCATCTGTTCAATGATGTTATCTACGGCGATTACCCCTCGATCTGTTGAACCAGAAGCAACTCCCATAAGGTCGGACATTTCAAAACTGCTACTTTCTACGGCCGAAATATTATTGGTCATAGCTTGTATAGACTGAGAGGTACGATTAATGCTTTCCGTCTGTTCATCAAAGCCCGCTGCAATCTCACCTGAAGATTCGGCGATCATTTGCGAAGCCAGCGAGGTCTGCTCAGCACTAGCGCTCATCTCTTGCGATGAGGCTGATAACAGCTCTGCACTCTCCGCGATACCTTGCATCATCTTTCGTAAGCTCTCCAGCATATTGTTAAATGAGCTATTAATTTGGCCGATTTCATCCTTAGCGGTATACGTTGCTATGACAGTTAAATCTCCATTTTCCGCCCGCTTCATTAAACCTTGCAGTTCCTTAAGCGGTTTCGTAATCAGTCGAATGATTGCAACACTAAGCACGATACAAATAATCCAAGAGAACGATATCAATACTATACTTTTAGTCTTCATTCTTTCAGCGGTAGCAGTGGACTCTAAGTTATATTCTCCAGCTCCCTTTAGCAACGAATCGCTTATTCCTTTAAGCATATTGATCATTTTCTCACGAGAAATACTAAAATCCCCCGTGAATACTTGAAAGGCCTCTTCTCTACCTTTGCTATCGGCAATCTGAATAATACTGTCCCTTTGTGCACGATAGTCTGTTAGGGAGGACTCATATTCCTTTATTTTGCTCAAAATGGCACTATCATTGTACTGGACGGTCTTCAGCTTGTTCAATAGATCATTATTTTCCTGAACTTTTCCCTTAATGCTCTCTAACAAGTCTTTGTTCTTGTTTGCATCAACGCTAATCAAACGCTCCAAAAGAAAGGCTTCAATGGCCCGATTATTTGTACGCATTTGCCCCACGTAAGAAATTGGCAACAAGTTTTCATTGTACGTCTCTTTTGTTTTTTGGGTCATTTTGTCCATGGTGGTAAAGCCAGTTATCCCCACGATGTTCAACATGACTACAGAAAATACTAAAAGAATCCCAATCTTAAACTTCACTTTCATATTCTTCATCTACATTCCGCCTTCACATAATCTAACTCACTATCTATTTTTATCGGTTAAAGAAGTGAATTGTTTGATGATTTTAAATAAAATTATGAATGAAATTGTCGAAAAAAAGTGTCTGTTGTCAAATATTGCAACGAACGAAAATAAAAACGGACACTCGATCCGCTAATACTCCGAATCGCAGTGCCCGTCTTACGAATAATCAGACGTACTTATTCACCCGATGAATAGTACCAATATACCGTATCACCGTTCTCTAAAATGTAGCTGTCTGCACTTATACTTGGATCAGCATCTCTATTCGTCTTGTACTTCCATCCACTGCTAGGTCCGCCATCAAATTCGGCCAAACCATCTATAGATTTCACATATTTACTACCAGCGTTTCCGGATGATACTACCTTATCCCCTAATTGACTAATCAGTAAGCTATAAGCTGTCTCACCTTCTTTTAGAGCTACTGTAGTATTGTTAAGGATCGTTCCCTTCTTGCTACCCCCAATGACTGACAGGGTGGCCGTAGCTTTAGCGGGAGCAATAACATCTGAAGCAATGTTTAGTGACTGAGTATAACGCGCCACACTAGGCACACTATCTTTAGCATACCCGGTTACAACGATCGTATAGGCATTCGCTGGTAGACCTTGGTCAAATGCAGCTACACCCTTAGCATTTGTGATCGCCTTCTGATCACTGATCAAGACCTGCACGCCAGCGGCTGGAGAAGTCACTGGATCGGAAGTAAAGGTATCCTTATTCCACACCCACTTTTTCTGAGAAACTGTTACTGTGAAAGCTTCACCCGGCTTCGGCTGTGCGGGAGATACAACAGCAGTATCAACAACCTGTGTGGTTTCTCCGGCATAATAGACAAGAACACGGTCGGATTCCTGTAATTCAAAGCTGTCCATGCCCACACTAGGATAGATCCATTCTCCGCTGCGCCATACAACGAAGCTCCACCAACCGTCATAAAGACCTTGCGTAATGCCATGAATGCCAGATACAAAATTACCATACGACGATTTCGTGATATCTACTTTAAAATCCTTAGACGCCCCCAATTGCTGCAGTGCTTCAAGCGCATTGGAAGCCTTTAAAGTCCCCTCACCGATCAGCCCTTGCGGACCTTCAACGGTAAGTGAAGCCGTTACATTCTTTGGAATCACCTTTAGATCTTGAGTATATTTAGCAATCGATGGTGCTTTTCCTTCACGATAGCCTGTTACATTCAGCTTGTAGTCACCTGCTGGAACATTCCCTGAGAATAACGCTTCACCTTTTGCGTTTGTTGTTACGATGCGATTTCCAATTTGGACCTGAACGCCAGAAGCTTTGGCGATTACCGGAGAGGACGTATTCGTTACAGCGTCCCATTTCCATGTCTTACTAGTCACTACTACAGTAAAAGAATCGCCCTCTTTGAGGCTTGGCTTGGACACCGTTACCGAATCAACAAGTTTAGTATCATCTCCGGCATAATAAACCAGAACCTGATCTGAATCTTTAAGCACAAAATCGTTCATTCCAACATCTGGATTAATCCATTGACCATTACGGGATACAACATACATCCATCCATCGTAACCGCCATAGGTTCCAGCCAGAATACTTCCAATTCCAGTGACATAAGCGCCGGAAGGATTCGTGATTGGCAATTTCGTCTGAAGAGCCAGCTTTTCTAGTGCACCTAATACGTTGCCGGCATATCCATATCCCTGTGCTAAAGTACTCTCAGGACCCTCTACAGTAATCGGTGCATAGATTAGTACATTCTGAACGGATGACTTAGAAAAATCGTACAGTTTACTGTTGCTGCCTTTATGGAGTAGATTGTAGGCTACAAGCGCCTGAAGGCCCTGTTCTGTAGCTAGAATATTGCTGCTTCCGCCACGGCTATGAGCGAAGCTGCCGTCAGCGAGACGGTAGCTCAGTAGATTACCGATCAAACTCACTTTATTCTTGGTATATTCTAACCCACTTGGATCTACACCAAAGGATGTGAGACCTAGAATAGCTTGTGCTGCACTTTCAGCACTATCTCCGTAACCTCCATGGCTATCCTGAGCTTTGGATAACCAAGATACGGCTTGTAGTCCCGCTGTGTAAGCTTCCGGATTAATCTTATGTGCCGCTAGAGCGGTCAAAGCTATTGCTGTCATATCGGGCTCACTGGCGCCTGTAGTTAAGGCAAATCCACCGTCTTGATTTTGCTTGGAAAGAATCTCAGCAAGAAGCTTATCCGTTGTCCATTTCGCATCTTTAGGAATATTATATTTCCCTGAGTCCAGTGCGAGCAAAGCATAAACCGGATTATTAAGCGTCTGTCCACTGATTTTGTCATGATTATAGATCTTCTCTATTAAGTTATAACCAGGACTTGTTCCGCTTCCAGCAAAGCTGGTAGGATCGGCTCCTATTGCTCTTACTGCGAGTACGATTCTCGCGTAATCCGTTACGCTCGCGAAATTCCCCTCTGCATCATTCACCTTTTTCTCAAGAGCTGCTCGATAACTTACTGGCAACTTGTATCCCGCTTGAGCCAGTCCAATCGCTTGCCAATCCGACTGCACGCCACCCTTTAAAATAAATTCCGCAGCCGTATAGGTCGCATCCGCAACATTAATCCGTTCTACATTAGCAGCAGAATCGCCAGATGCTTCCTGCCCGGAGCTAACGCCCGCCTCCGCAAAGATGGTTCCTGCCGGAGCAAGAGATGTTCCAAGAATCGATATGACCATGAATACGGCCAGTCCAAGTACAAAAAACCTGGAGGAGAATATTTTCTTCATTGTTCAGCCTCTTTCTTTAAAGGAATGGATACTACACAAAATAAGAGCGCACAACATAAAGACCGCCCCTATGAAGGGCGGCCCGGGAAGATAACAAATCGAGGCTGGGGCGCATGAACCTCTACGACCACACAGTCTATCTGTATATGTTCCACATTCTTACCCCACGAAGAATAGAAACGCTCACGAAAAAGGCAGGTCTCCTGGCTAATGCTTCATTGCCGCTCTTCACCTTCCCGTCCTAACTGCTGACAGTGGTTCATAGAAGAGACGCTCCGCATTTACAGTGGCGGGACCGCGCCGGAATTTTACACCGGACTTCCCTTTTAAGCAGACTCTGATTTAGGGGAGTCTGCACCTTTTCCAATATGTATTATCTTATTTTCATAATCATATCTATTAATACTCAGCATGTCTATAGAAAAGCTTTGTATGAGCAACAAAAAAAGAACAGCAGAACCAAACCTTTCGGTATCGTCCTGCTGATCAGAAATTACTTTATTCGGCTGTTCCTTCCGGACTTGCAGTTGCCGAAGGTTCAGCACTTGAGTTAACACCCGTTGTATCCTTTGGAGCGGGATCTACGATCAACGTAAATCTACCAGCCTTGATCATACTATGCTCGACGATTGTCGCACCCGGCTCCATAGTAACCTCCACCTGATAGGAAGGTTGCTCACCTTCTGTAATAGCTGTCGCGGACGGCACAACTGTGCTGCCCTCTGCATCAGAGGAAGGTGTAGGAGATGGAGAGGCCTCGTCTGCAGTATTAGTAGCATCTACGCCTTCCGCCGTCCCCGCAGTCTTATCAGCGGCGTTCGTATCGCCAGATAAGTCTCCATCCGTTGACGGCACTGAACAAGTCCCATTGCTAGCAGCAACCTTAAAGCTCTTATCCACTACATCGGATGAAGTCATTAAACTAATCTCCGTCGGATTAAATTGCACACAATCATCCGCGTTGGCAAACGTGAACACCAATACACTGCTTCCTTTATCTCCTTCGGTACCTAGATCCTTCAGGTATACGGAAGCCGGAGGAAGCATACTGCCTGCACTCTGAACAGGTGTCGGTGCAGGGGTTGTCCCAGGCAGGGCCGTCTTTGGATCTTCCGGACGCAGCATACTGAATACGATAATTGCGATAATCACCAGAATGCCAGTGATGGAACCGGAGATCAGGAGTCGAAATCGGCTGCGGCTGATCCAGCGCGCCAGCGGGGAAGCCAGCTGGGAGCGAGCCTCATTGTAGACATTTTGTAGAGCAGGCCGAGCTGTAGCGACATAGCTTTTACGAAATTCACGATTCTTGAATGCCTCGCGGTCACTGCTCTGGAAATACTTTAGAATCGCCCGGCGGTATCCCGGGTGAAGCTTTTTATTCGATATCGTAAATAAAGAATTTCCTTGAGACCATGCAAAGAATCGATAGATCACATCCTTGTCGTTACCAGCTTTATGCTTAACTAACTCCAGCAATGCGTCATAATCCAGCGGACCACCCTCGCGTTGACTCGTGTAGTAGAAAGCTAGTGGAAGACGTTCAAACGGTTCTAACACCCGAGCTTCCTTTAGTAAACGGCGACCGAGCAGCTGTACATCATCCAGCTCCTTCGGAGACAAGCCTGCAAATATCTCTTCATTCGGCTTCTCTTCACCAAACCAGCGATAAGCAGCGCGGAGTGCATTTTCTTTCTGCTTGCTAATTCTATCTAGTGGCGGCTGCCAATCCACAACATTGCCATAACGTAAGAAAACAACCTCTAATAAGTCCTCCTGCGTCATTTCAGTAAGAGATAGCCGATTCAGCAAGAATCTGTCTGCAGATGCTGCAAGATCCTGCATGAGCGAGAGTACTTTAGGAGATACGCCTGTCCCTCTACGTCGATCTTTCTCCGCTTTATCTACAGTGCTATGAATTTCCGCCACCGCAGCAACCGGATCCGTCTCCAGTTGTAGCTTTTCCAGCAAGTAATCCCTTACTGCATCCTGAGCAAAAGGTTGCTCTAACGCAGCTGGCAGAAAACGGCCCCAATGGAGTACAAAATTCAGAATGTCCACAGATTTAGATGCAGCAATTAGTCTTGACTCCATATAAGGCTCTAATAACTGCTTGCGGAAATACGATTCAGACATTACCCGTTGAAAAAACGCAGCACTTAGCTCTTCATTACTTTCAATGATCCCGTAAGCTGCATTAAGAACATCTTTGCGTCCCGCTTCCACGCTATGAAGCATTCCATTAATGAAATAATCAACGATTCTGACTTTGTAATTATGATCCTTGAGCATAAAATAATCTTTAAAGCACTCCATAATAGCAGGCTCTGGAACATTCCTTTGCCGGACTAAATCAAATTCTCGGTCGAACCGCTCCAAGAAAATATCGTTCAGTCTGATTCTGGAATGAATAGCACCCTCCGCCTTAAGGTAAGAGAGCAATCCGCTTAGCACCGTGCTCTTATTCTCTGTATATAAATGCTCATTCCCCTGCTCAATCTCATAAAATACAGCTAACTCATTATAAAAAGCGAGCGATAGCTTATGCTCAGGACTTTCTCCACGCAGGATCTGATCAGCAAAACTTACGAAATCGTCAAGATCCCCTGGATTTAGAAGTAACAGCTTCCAAACCAAATCAGCATACGGCTGACGAGACTCACCAAAATCCACATTCCCCATCCGACCTGAAACCAAATCAAATGTAAAATCCTTCTCGATATTGCGATCACCGGGACGAAGCGAACCTTTTTCCACAAAGCTAAGATGAATATATTTACGGCTTTGCGGTTCATTGGCATACGTAATCACGCCTAATCTACGGCGGAATTCATACGGCAGCACGCTATATAAAATCTCTGTAAGCTCCACCGCACGTGCGGACAACTCCGTGATAGATACATTAAGGCCGATATAGATTTTTTTCTTACCTGCCACAGAGAGCATCACCGCTTGCAGCAATGCCTTAAATATCCCTTCATTAATTCCTAACAAGCGTAAGCCCGCTATAGGATCAGGGCGACGATCCGTACGTATAACTGGAATATCAGACAGCTCCGGCAAGGTTCCGCCCAGCTCTCCGTCATAGCTTCTTGCGAAATCAGCATGTAGCCAATCTCCGTAGTTCTGAACAATCTCTTCTGATCGTGAGGCAGGAACTACAAAGTTATGTGCGAAAAAAGCGCTGCGTTGGCCCGTAAAATCCGTTGCTTGATAACGACTCATCCCAATGACTGTGTCGCCATTCTCTGCATGGAACAGGTGCAGCGCACTAGGATATACAGACTCATCCTTCTCTCCGCGCGCGGCCAGCTCAGCCGGAGCATCATAGAGGCAGAAGGGATGCAGTGTTTTTTTGATAAAATTATTATCTAGACTGTCCGACTTCGCTACCGTATCAAAGCCTTCTGTGGAACGAAACAATCCGCGGCGTTCGCGGGTGTACATCTGTTGGGCGATCTTAGACCCTGAGAATGCATTCACGGGCCGTCGCTCCCTTCAATATACTTCAGATTATGCAGCAGCCAAATAAATGGCTCGTCTACGCGAATCGGGCTTACCACACCCTCAATCTTCTGATTTACAGGATTACTGCCCAGAGCAGATACCGCAAAATAACCCGTATTTGAGAAGTAAACATCCATCGTATCTTTAAAAGGTCTGTCCACTTTACCGATAAATCTGCGAATCTCTCCGTCGATATTATGGAACTCATCCATATTCAATGTTTTGCGATGAACATAGTTATTGAATACATTACTGTTAGACTTGATGTAATCGCCATCCTCATCCTTCAGCGAATGCAGCATATCACTTTTTGCAAGAACGACTGCTGTTGGAATGTCTGTTTTGCTCTTTTCCTGATAGGCGATAAAATCACCAAACATTGTCAACACAACGTCACGCGGCTCGTCATATTGCGAGACCCATTCTCCCGGACGATCGCCGATATTAATATGAATCTTCTCACGGATCGAACGGATTTGCAGCGGATCGACCATAAACAGAATACCGGCAGAGTTCTTGATATGCTGACCATGTAGTCCCAGATAATCCTGATCCACCATGCCCTCACCTGCTACATCGAAGAACACGAGTGTCAGCGGCGGCTTCTCTTCATCCTTAAAGACGAATTGAAAAATAAACGGCTCTTGCATTTTTTCCTTTTGTGTAGAAGCAAGCAGATCCCCACGCTCAAAAAGCGGTTCTTCATATAGCGTGCGGAACTTGCGGCTAATCTCTGCATTAAGCGGCATACAAGCGGCATCAAAATGACCTGCTGTCGTATGCTGCAAGGTATGAATCAGAGCGGTCATATACACCGACTTCCCGACTTGGGAAGCACCGATAATCGAGATAATGTTACTAGGAACTTTGCCTGCAGTCACAGGCAGCTCGTTATGACAGGAAGGACAAAGCCGTCTGCGTGTGAGCACTCCATAGCGATCCGTAAGCCCTGTTAACACATGATCGGTATAATGATGGTATTCTTCCGGAATATCCGCCGGATTAATGATCGCTTCTATGTCATCCACCGTATCGAGCCCAAAGCGCTCACGGTATTTATTTAAGGCGTCATCCTCGCCCAGCGCGTAATTCTCATCGTCCTCTCGGCTATGCATAGCCCGAAAGACCACATCCTCCGGAGAGAACTTGGTGAAGCAATAAGGACACACTATATCGTAAAAAAGCGGCCTTGGCTCCGGCTGATTCTTTTTCATAAAACGGCTAAAAAAAGACATCTACTCATCCTCCCAAAAGTTGTATCTGCGTATCTTGCTACGGACAGGCAATGTCCAACATTCGCTTGTACGCGTAGACTGATATCTTACTCCGGCACCAACTCGTAATAAAGCCCATACTTAGGACCATCGGTAAAAAAGATGCGTACAAAATCATCCTTGCCGATCTCGATTGGCGGGAGTACGTTTCGTCCAGGGGCGAAATCCTGTACAAAGGGAAAGAGAATACCATCCTCTTTCCCTGCGGGATGTCCTCCCCGTTTCTTGACATAACAGAGGACATCCCGGGCTACTGGAACTTCTGCCGTAATTGCCATATGTACGGTCTTTTGTTTTCCGAATAATCCTTTTTTTTGTTGAATGGAATAATAAATTCTGGCTTTGCCTGCACTGACCACCACACGGTTCGCACCGTCACTTTGCCTCACCAGCAGTGTCTCTCCGTTCTCAGCAAGGCGAGCAAATATGGTATAGGAGACTAGGCCGATCTCATCCAATCGGTCACGGTATCCATTGTTAGACTTGTATTCCTCACGAGTATAGAGCTTCATTCCGACCGGCGGAATATCTCCTGTTCCCATGGAAGCCTCTTCTGCGGAGGTCTTGTGGATGTACACTGCCTGCACGCCGTCCGGCCAGCGCCATCTCAGCGTACAGAACCGGTCATCCACTTGAGATGTCACATCCGTTATTACCAGAGCGGAAACATTATCCTCGGCGTACCTCATTACTGTAAGCCCCTTTCAACTACTAGAATCCTTTGCTGTTCCGATCTCTCCGTCGGCCAGGAAAGCTTTCTGACGTTGGAGTTGACGCTGCATTATTTCTTTTATTACGGTAAATACGTCCTTCTCCTACCGGAATGACGCCTGTAAATAATGAGATGATTGCAGCCAATATAAGAACAGCTAGGAGGCGAATAAGTCCATCAGTGAAATTATGACCGCTAAGTCCGAATTCCAGAACAAGTCCTGCGAACAACCCTGAGATTACGCCGCCAATCCCGAAGCTTTTTGCTAAATGACGATTATCAAACATAATGCCAAGTCCGAGTCCAAGTCCAGCACCGATTAGCATCAGCGACAAAATACGAACTGCAGCATAGTATGGACTATCTGCTGTAGCATCACTGCGCACCGTAAGCAATGTACGATCTCCCAAACGATCATAGATTTGCTGGAATACATCACCCAAAAGGGCCGTATCTGTCACATCATAATAGTGACCGCCTGTTATTTTCGCAATATCCTGCAGCAACTGGGTACCCGCAGGATCCTGCATCCCCAGACCAATGGTATTTACAGCAATTCCACGATCTATATAGGTCTGCAATTCTCGTGAAGTATCGAAATTGCTCACACCATCCGACAGCAAAATGACCATAGCGCCCTGATTTTTTTTGCCGTCACTGTCTATCTCTTTAAGTGCTTCCGAAATCGCACCGCTAATGTTCGTGCCACCCTCAGTTGGCTTCAAATTATCAATTGCAGTCAGCACCTTCTCACGATTCTGCGAATCTGAGAGTGGTGTTAACGGCTGGACGACTACTGCTTCGTGGTTAAATGTCACCACCGCTACCTGATTGTCATTGTCCATTCTCGCAATTAACGCCTTAGCGGCTGAATAACGGCTGTTATCAGGATCACTCTGCGCCATACTGCCAGAGTCATCGATAGCCATAACTACATTCTTAATCGGCTTCACACCGCCAAAATTCAGCTCATAAACAAACTCCGTTAATGCACCTATCCCAAGTGCAAGTACAAGCATTATAGGCAGCAGCTTCCAGGATAGACCTAGGTAGCGCTGCTTCCATGAGGCTCCGTTTAACCGAGGCGAGATCATCTCCGCTAGCAGGCAACCGATACCGATACCGAGCGCAACTATGGCAAAATAAATGCCTACGAGCAAGATGGAAGGCATATCATTGTACCAGCTTAGCAGCCACTCTCCAAAAAGAAAGGCGACCCCGCCGCCGATCAGACTGAAGAAGAGCAGGAGCAGATTGATTTTTCGCTGCATCTTTATACTTCCTTTCCGGGAGAAACCTGAATTGTACTCCTATGGTTTTAACATTGTTCGGGGGTTATGCCGCCTGATAAACGGGCTACCCGGATGTGTTATCATCCCCCAGATTGCACTTTGTGCAATAGAATGGAACAGAAATCACATCTATTTCAATTCTATTGCATAATGTGCATTGGAAATAAGGAGAAATGTCCCTATTCCAGAATTCTTCTTAAATCTAATGTACTAAATACAATAGAATTCTAATTAAAGGCTATATCCGATGATTCTATTGCACAAAGTACAATAAGAAACTCAAAATGAGACTACTATCTATTACGCCATCAGCGCATTTCGGGAAGCTGATCCTCACTCAATCCATGAAGCTGATAGCCATTCTGAGCGTATGTTTCATAATAAACCTTACCATTACGGTAATAGAGCAGATCCTCTAAATGGAAACCGCCCATCAGATTTAGCTTCTCAACACCACTTCTACGCTGCTCATGCACGAAGCCTAAGCGGTAAATGCGAGTCGTCTCATCCACACCAAATGCGTAACGCAGAAATTCAGATGCGCTGTCTCCGAAGAAATATTTTTCCTCATGACGATGCTCTTGCGTGTATTCGAACAGACGAACATTGATCGTCGCGCCATCCTCCAGATTATGATACAGACGCTTGAACAACTCTTCCTTCGATAGAACCTGACGGTTCTCATAAGCAGCCGCAACATTCGCACGCCGCAAAAGCTCTTCCTCGAAAGATAGGGCAAACGGATCTGCCGCTAATATTTCCCGTTGGCAAATGCTAATCAAGCGCTCCGCTACCGCTTCTTTGCCTTGCTCTAAGAGCTTAGAAATGCTGCCCATATACTTCTCACTGAAGAAAATCCCTGGGCCACGCCGAGTTTCGATCTCTTTCATCACTTCTTCTGTGACGACTCGGTAGTATTCCATCACGTTCTGGCCAGTGGTTTCGTTCGTTCGCCCAATGCTGTCCATCACAGTAATACGCAGCTCTTCTTCGAGCGTCTCCATAGCTTTCACACGAGCCACACTTTCCACATGAAGCTGCTCAAGCGCAGATTCCAAACGACTGCATAGCGCAAGCTCACTTTCCATACATAACAGCTCATATCTTTTACCATAAACCGCTGAGAATAAATAATGAATGAAGTTACGGACCGTTCGTTTGTCAAAAAGCGGCACTCGCTGGAACGGCTGGCGCTCCACACTTTCCGCATAAAGATCTTCAAGCTCATCCTGTGCGGAGACCATTGCTGAACGCAGTCCAGTCATATGCTGACGTAAAGCATGCAGCACACTGCCACCCTCATCGCGATCAGCTGTCCACTCCGCAAGCTGATAGAATGTTATTGCTGGCGTAGCTGTTTCCTGTGCCGCCAATATAGTACGCCATCCACGAAGCGGATGAATACCTTCTACTCTCCGGTTAGACTCTGCGACAAAATTATTGCGGAAATAAGCTTCTCCCCCGTCACCGAACAGCTGCTGTTCAGCTTCACGTAGTGATAACTGCTTCAGCTCATTGTAGGACGGACGTCCGTGGCTCATTAGCCCCGTCATTTCACTAAGGCCGTCTTTCTCCGGAACTAGCTGCGTCGCATGCTCCCGCAAACTGTCAGGATCCAGTCCTAATAGGGATTGACGCTCACGCATAGTCCACGGACTCCCCTCACGCATATCCGCTGCAAGGCGCCGGAAAGCGTGATACAGCACTGCCAATGCAATCTGAACATTAGGTCTTCTTACTCCAGAAAAGCCCGCAGAAGCATACCCTTGTCTTCCTGTACTGCCTCTGATACCGCTTTTGAAAGTCATATTGTTATAGCCACCGTGTCCGGTTGCCTGATCAGAAGTCGGACGGACACGATTCTTAAGTAGACTGATATGGGAGATGATCTCATAGTTATCATCCATGCCGTGAGCAGACATCATGCCGCGCTCATTCTTATCAGAGAGCAAATACACAAGGTCAAATAATGCAGAAGGACCATGGCCAACCGGAATCGACAGACCATCTTCGGTTACAAGCAGCGGTGCATTAAACGTATAGTCCGTTGCTTGCATTCTGTCCAATTCACGCAGAAAAGCCAGCCCTACCGAGCTGGAATATCCAAAATTATCCCCTTGCTCCCGCTCATTGATTAGAGCGTAGAGATCCGTCTGAACCGACTTAAAGGACTGGCTGAGTATTGCACGAGCCAGCAGTGTAATTTCCGGCAACAATACATTAAGCGGGTCATCGACCCGCGTAATGATTGAAAGATGAATCACGTCAAAAGATGAATATAGCCGTCCATAATCCGCTATACTGTTGCTCAGCCGCCGGACAACTTTATTCATTTCAGCAAGATAACGTGTATCCTCATGAAACTTGCGGTAAAGCTCATGACGCACAGTCCGTGGATCTGACCCTGCCATATCCGGCAAGGCCATGGCCAGCACCCGGTCTCTTCCTCCCGCATCAGATCCACTTTTGCTTCTGTCTGTTCCCTCGCTCTTCGCACCTGAGACAGCATGTAATGCCATAACACCGCCGGCGTTATCCCATTTCCGTTCGCAGCTATCCAGCACCGGACCGATAGCCGGAGCAACCTTGTCGCCTACGAACAGAAACAGGGCAGGGTAATGGATGCTGCTGCGTCCATCCCCCATGCTGCGCCTTGCCTCTTCCTGTGCCGCATATTGTTCACCATAAGATAATACCTGTGTTTTGATCATAGGATTATTTCAACTTTCTGCGGATACTGCCCAGCTTACTTGTCATGCTCTTGTAGAAGCTGTACATTTCATCGCCGCTCTCATACTCTACCCGTTCGTACTCCAAGCTGTCGCGTGCTTCCAGGAACGATACATACAATCCTTCCAGCTTATAGAGCAATGGAGTAACATCCTCCGCAGCAGTCATTTCACTTGCACGACGAGCTGCCTTACGCAGCAGAACGCTGCGGCTCTTCTCATCCAGCTCCCGGAAATGGCGATACACGGCATATTCCACGTAGCTGCGCTCTTTCATCAAGTTGGCAAACGGCTCCCAAGCATCCTCTTCTTCATCACGATCATAAACATAGAGAGCGCCCTTCTTGATAATGCTGTCCGTATAGAGCGCCTCGATGAATTGGTCCATCCACTTATCTTCATCCAGATATTGATGCAGCAGACCTTCAAGCTCAGCAGCTTTGGCAGTCAGTTCAGCGTATTTGGCTAGCTCCGCGCGAACACGAGAAATCAGCTGTGGTGAACGTATAAGATTCTCCTGCGCCATTTCTTTGTTAATGCTGCCAAAGATATCTTTAATGCTTTCCCGCTCCAAGCCCTTCTCACGCAGATTCTTAAGTTCATCAGCCGCCTTCTTCACTTCGCCGAGATTCGGACGTGAAGAATTCAACTGCAAATCAAATCCGCTCAAAAGAGCATCCATATCAAATGGTTTCGTGAACACAACAGAATATCTGTTGCTTGTATTCTCGTCTACACCTTTTTCGATAATCACGCCGCTTGCCAACGCTTTTGCAAAGTCTGCACGCACACGGGCGTTATAATCACGGACACGGGCATTAACATAGGTGTCACCCCATGATTTTTCCGGAATCGGAGAAGGCAGGTACGTCCAGTTGTTCTTATCGGTCATCACCAGATGGCGGCCGATCCCTTCCTTATCGAGAATGGTCCGCTCATAGTTCTCTTCAAACACCCGCAGCGGCGTGTATACGAAGAGTGGCACACCATTACGGGTGTTAAGCCAGAAAATACGGTTTTTCACTTGGCTTTCTTTGATCGTAAATTGCGATTTACCCAGCGCATTATTCTGATAATTACGAATCCCCTTCAGAATGCCAGGTGCTTTAACAGGCACGGAAACGAAGCCCCATGATGGGAAATGCAAGCTGCCTGAGCTATTGCTAAGGTGGAAGGTAGGCACAGCCTCTTCGTCCAACTTACCTGCGATAATTCGCTCTACGAATTTATCTAGCGGCTCTTCATGACCGAATTTCATCACAAGGAAGTCTTCCATCGAACGGGTGATCAAATCCCCGAACTTATCGCTTAGGAACTCCGAAATCGAACGAACGATATCTATCTCCTGTTCCTTGACCCAACGTCCGGAATGCTTCAGCATTTCACGGGTGAAGTCACGAATCAGATCGTCGCCGTCCTTCTGATCCATGATTTTGGAGATCGTCGCCGAAATATCCGGCACGTTAACAATGTTCCAATAATAAGTTTTGTTTCCTTTATAATCTGCCTGCTCTTCACCATTGATAAGGATGTCTCCATTCTTGGCAAAAATCGAGCTAAGCGCACTAAGAATCTCTGTAAACACACCATAAATCCGATTATTTTCATCATTTAAGAGCTCATATAAGTCCTCATAGAATTGAATCATTTGCTCTGTGCGTTCTACATCGGCATGCAACCAATACTCATTGATTTTAGCGTCAATATAGGCATTTTTCTTCTTCTCTTTGGATACAAAAGCGCTGCGAGCATCGCTCAGCTTCTCATCCGCACTGTCCTGTGCCGTTTCAATATCGCGTGGCAAACGCAGCAAGCTCTCACGTAACGCCTCAATATAAGACTGAATCAGCTTCAAAATACAGAAGCCCTTCTCGGTGTACAGCAAACGGGAAACGTAGAAAGGCCCTTGCTCTGGGTGCAGGAAGATGCGCTCCAGCTCTTCACTGAAACGTCCTACTATTTCGCCAGGCAATTGTTTTTTCGATTTGATATATTCTTCACGGGCACGAGCCAAGAAGTTCTGCTCCAGCTCTGTATCCATGCTCACAACCTGATTCTTAACTACGTTGGCATGGCTCAAGCGTTCACTGTTCTCGTAACCTGGCAATGGCTCAGGCACACGCGATTCAAACGTCTTAATCATACTGTCTAGATCTATCCCAAGCTTGCGCGCGAATTTTTCTACATCCTCTTGACCAGGCGCCTGCTGGAACATTTTTTCCATTTTATCAAACAAGCGGAAGGCCAGATAAGTCGTCATTTCCTCAATCGGAAGCACCGCAGACGAGGCACCGATAATGTTGTACTCATAGTTAGCTGGATAAGTCTTATTCATCTGCGCAATGTTGGTGCGGATATTACTGATATAGTCATGAATGGCGAATTCTTCACCAGACTGTTTTTCTTCACTTGCCATAAAGTTCGTGATGTTCTCCGCCGTTACGTTCATACAGTAGTCGTACGCATTCTCTAGCAGTTTACCTTCGGTATTCGTTGCAGAGATCAAATGGCATAGATTAAACGGAGGCAGCGGTGAATTTACCGTCAAAATATTACCGTATTGCTGCTGGAATCGCTCGCCACGACTGTCTACATTCATCCAGTAATCCAGCTCTTTTAGCGCTGCATAACCGTTCTTGCGAATATATTCACGCGTATGCTCACTTAGACTTTTATTAGACAGGTTCACGTCCGGTGTAAAGAGATAACCCAGCGTGTTCACACGGTCAATACCGGCTGATCCATAATCACGTTCAATAATACCGCGTACGATATACGCAATATCAAGGAAAGCTCCACTACCGGTACCCCCTGACAGTCCTGTCAAAAGGAAGACCATCAGCTTTTTGTTAGTGCCTACGGATAACGTCTTAATTTTCTTATCAATCGCGCCTACCACCTGATTAATCTTGGTGAACAAGAGCAGACGTCCGGCCTGGCGCACACCAGCGGCACCGTTCATACCATCCGTAATGCTCAGCTCAGGCGACAGCCAGTCCGTAATATACGAGTCAAGAATACTGCGGTTCTGCAGCAATCCGCCGATCTCAGCATTCGCTAGTAATACAAATTCATTCTGAGGATCGAGCCCGATCCCTTTGTATTTTTTTCCGCGGTCCTGTTCATTCGTCTCAAAAGCTAGGAACTCTACATTATCCGGCTTGTCCCGTTTCTTCTTGGATATCGGATCTTCCGGCAGCTTAAAGCGGCGGTTAATCTGATATTTAAGACGCAGCAGGGCATCAATGCCCGTGCCGCCTAGTCCAATAATCAGGATCGGATTATCAATCGTATCCACCCTGATCTTATCACTGACAATCCCGCCGCCTAGTGATACATCCAATTGCTGTATATGCTCTCTTACTACTGGTTTCATATGCTTATCCTCCTAAAAGTTTTGCGGAAGCTGTACTTCAGATCTCTTGCAAAACCACTTCTTTGGCATTTGATGCCTGCTATACTAAATATTCGAGATAAATCGTCTTATCTACCGTGTGTAGGGATACTGAAACGCGGTCACCACTCTTCAGCTCCAAACCACGTGAGGCATCCGCAGCACGTCCGGATCTCTCTACAGTAACACCTTCTCCGCTGCGTAGCAGCAATCGGTCGTTCTTAGCTGGTGTGAAAATAATACTCTCGCTTTCCTTCAGCTCAGGCGCTAATTGCAGCAGCTGATGAAGGGTAAATTTGCCTCTGAATCCAGCAAGCTTCTTATATTGTGGGTAGGTCTTCTCACCCGTATTGCCGTCTTTAACCTCGACTACCAGCTGTCCAACAAAACCGCGTGCCGATTTTTTATTCAGCACATACCATGCAGCAGCGGCAGCCAACACCAGAAGAATTCCGCCTATAATGTAATACAAGGTTTTGGACGAAGCTTCTTTCAAAGGTTCTTCTGTGCCAGTCCCTGTCGAAGGACTTGTAGTAGCAGTGCCACCTGTCTTCGCGCTGATCTTTACAGGAGCACTTTCACGATAGAAACTGCTTTCCTCTGCACGAACCTTCAGCTCATAGTCATGGCTTTCTTTTACCTCGAAGGTGCCCTTAAAAACATCCCCGGAGTTATCCAGTTCGATTTCCTGTACATCACCTGTATCGATATCTGTAGCAAGCAGTACCGCCTTCATATCTTGATACAAATTACTGAGTGTTACCTGAGTACCATTGCTGAACAGGTGGGAGGTAATATCAATTTTATCACCTTTTTTATAGGTGGCTGATGGCAACGCATCGATCTTAAGCTCCAAATCATAGTTAAAAACTAGATTAATATCAATTTTATCCTTTGGCACACCTTTGACCTGAAGCTTCCAATCTCCTTCCTGCGGTGACAATAGCTTGATCAAGCTATAAGTGGAAGACTTGGACAGTACAACGTCCTTGGACGGGATGGCGACAGCATTTCCTGATGGATCCGTTAGCTTAGCGGTCACAGGCTGAGACGACATAATTGAGATATTAGCTTCCAAAACACTGCCGTTAGGCACGTTGACGGTCACATCCTGATAATCCCCATTTGCAGTGATCGACTGCACAGGAACTACCTTCAGCTTCAGATGACTAGCAAAAATCTCACTGAGTATTTGCGGAAGATCATCCGCGGAGTCTGTCGAAAATGCTTTACCACCTGTCTCATTGGACAGATCGGCGAGTTTCTGTTTATTCAGTTTACCGTCTGCATTAAGCCCAATCGTATAAATGGGATAGCCATTCTTCTTGGCAACCTCCACAGCGGCATTCAGTTCTTTATCCGATTCGCTCTGCGTCCGGCCTGTTGATTTGTTGAAATCGTTATTGCCATCCGCTAGCATTACGATGATTGGCTCATGATTCGGATCGCTGCCATTCTGGAGCACCTTCACAGCCTCTTCTACACCGACAGCAATGTCGGTATACGCTCCGCGGTCCAGTCCGTCAATAAAATCCTTCAAATCCTGCTTATCTGTCTCTGAACTAATTTGCAGCAGAGCTTTCTCCCGCTGCACTTTGTCGGTATAGGCAACAATACCTACTTTATCACCTTGGGTAGATAGCATATCTATGAACATTTTCATCGCTTCATTCGCGACCTTGTTCTTGTCACTAGTCTTCATGGAGTTGCTGACATCGATAAGAAGCACAGCATCAATGTGAGATTGCGCCGACGTTGCCGCATAGGCCTGAACAGCTGCAAAAGGTGAAGCAGCAAGACATAGAGCCAGCAGTAATGCCGGGAAGATACGTTGTAAAAGCGTCTTAGTTATTCTGTTACTTTGATATTTACGAAGCATAAATAGGGCTCCTCTTGTGTTATATTAGGCACATATGACAGGTTCAGCACTGTCGCTAAAATCTGTAAATAGTATGCCATTATGATATAATTAAACCTTGTAAACTTCAACTTTAGGACCGCCGGACCAAAGTAGCAATGATGTATAGAATGATCATTCTATGCGCCATCCAGACTGCGAGGCGTCCATGAGAAAGGACTGTTCCATGATTTCATACGTCATTCTTGGGATTACGTTCCTAATTGCCGTAATTCAGATTTCCATCTATGCTTCACGCCAGCGTAAACCACTAACACGTGATGATATTAATGACCGCCTACTGGCCGCTTTGAACGGAGGCGATAAAGGCCGTGAATAAGAAAAGACCAGTTACCTTTCGGCCTTTCAAGGCCCCTCGTTACGCTTATGACAAGCTGCGTATTTGTCGCCACTGCGGGCAATACACTGCTCTCGGTGAAGATCGATGCACCAAATGCGGCAGAGCCTCACTTATTACGGTAGAGCAGCAAGCCGCATCCATTGCAGGAAGAAAAATGCATACACGCCTCCTATTCATCTTACTGCTCACATTAGCATCCGTCTATTTTGGAAATAGCATAGAGCAGATGATCCTGTGTGGTGCCGGAGGGGTTCTCTTCGCTGGACTATTGTACTATACGCAGCGAAAAGTACGGCAGAACGAGAATCTTCGTTCTCTTAACGAGCTGCTTGGCCGAGGAATCGGCATCATCAAAGAGGGGCTAGAGATCAACCGCCAGGAGGCTGTCTCCGTACTCCGTGAGGATGATGTCCTTGCCTACGAGAAGCTGCGTGAACTCTCCATCCTGCTCCGTGGTGACCGGATCGCACGGCAACGGATCGCCTTGCTGCATGGTTTTTTGCTTCGCAAGGACATGGATTTAGAACTGGAACAGCTTCTTCTGAAGGATTTCGAGCCGCTGCTGGCCGAATATATCGGCGAGATCGCTAAAGTCCGCCCTGATCTGATCAAAGATCGTACACTGCGATACGTAAAGAACTATGAAGAAGAAATCCGTCATATGGATAATGGTATGACCATCCTTACGGGAGTTGCCGGAGCCGCAGTAAGAATGAAGCGTTATGCCCTGCTCTACTCCAGTATGATCGGCCGATACGTGCAAGATCTACCTAAAGACCGCTTTATGCGGTTGTCCAAACTCATTGCTGCGAATCCCCATGAACCATGGAACGGCTTGGACCAAAGAGTAGCGGACATTCGTGAAGCCAAATACCGCTGGGACCCGGAAGTTCAATAGACATTCTTATATTTCAAGAAGAAACGGTATTGGCATCTGTTATGGATGACAATCGTTTCTCGTAGAAATATAAGGATAAAGAATGATGTGAAACTATGCTTTCTTATATTTCGAAAAAAGAGGCTACTCTATATGACGTTCAAACAATTAATAACCCTGCGAAACTTTATGATCATTTTGTGTATAAGCATGTTTGTATTGCTTGGACAGAAGGCTTTTCTCATCGCTGATAAAATACAAATAACCAAGGAAGCCGACCGTCTCTATGCTGCTGGCGATCTGATTAGTGCCGAGAATCAGTATCGCTTAGCGGCAGCAAACCATTCCATTCTTTATATGGAAGAGAAGGTTGCGAAGCGGCTTGATGAGCTGTCACCCATTACGGCCATCCGCCAAGGTTTGAATGCCTTGGTATCATCCGCTAAAGCACAAGCAGCGACTAAGGATTTTACCGGATTCATGAAAAGTTATGATACTCTCCTCAGCTTAAAAGCTACATATATGAAGCCCAGTGGACCTTATGAATCCTATTATCGCCAGTTATCAACCGCTTCAGGCATTTCTGACCAGTTCACAACCTACTTTCGTGAGTTTAAGGAGCAATTTCTTGCCGAGCTTACTCAGAGTCAGAGTGGAAATACGAGTGAAGAGGACACTTTTAAATGGAATCTATTGCTGATTCCCGATGCTTATTACGGAAGCGCCGCTTCCAAGAATGAGTTGCTAGCCTCCAAGTTCAAAAGCCATGATACAGCTAAATTAAAAAACTTAGCAGGCACAGGAAACTTTTCAGGCATGCTGGAGAGCGCCCTCTCTATGATGAATGCTTACAGCCAGCATAGTTACGATGCTCCATGGGTACTTCTACAGACAGAAAGCAGCGGAAAGATCATCCTGAACAAAGACCTAGAGGCCAATAACATAACCGCTTTTGCTGGGCATGCTGTAGCCTATCGTAATTTTGCGGGATCTGCGAATATCACCTCATCTAAAGTACTAACCTTAGTCGATACTAGTAAAGCTAAACTACTGAAAAATGCCAAACGCATGACCAGTAAAGGTCAATATGCTGAAGCTATCCAGCTATACGGCGATCTTGCTCCGCTAGAGGATACTTCTTCCATCATTGCCGCTACAAGGTTGGCTTGGAATATCGCCGAACCTGTGCGCCTCCTTCCGGGCGGTGAAGAGCAAGACAAATATGGGAACGTCATCTCCGGCAAGGGACTACATGGTACAAAGGTCATTGTGGCTGGAACAGATAGCAATGGTGTACTCTATTATGCAGCAATGAATAACGACGAAAGTGTCATTACTTTAACTGGAAATATTTTACCAAATTTCGAGAGCCTTCGCAGTCTTACTTTTAATGATCAGCTTGCTGCCTCTTCAGGTTCTGGTGCCCCCGTAGTTCTGGCTGAATCCGAGGTCAAAGGTGGACGTACCCTTTTTACAGCATATGAAATGAAATCGGATGGTATTTCCCAGTTGTTCTCAATGTCTGGCGATAGCTACGAACTACAGTCTGATGATTCCATACTCGTACCTAACGCGGATCTTGGAGACGGTGTGGACGGACAGACGGCACGTTACCGTAAAGTAGACAGCAGCTATCAATTTGCTGAGATTGTTCAGGAGTATGCTGTAATTTCAGCTTCCGATGTAGCGCTTCATCCTTTTGAAAAGGTATCTTTTCACTGTGAAATCGTCGTAGATAACTTCGGTAATATGCTTGCTTACTCAAATGGAGTTTATATTTTGCTTCAAGGAGAATTGGGTTCCGTTACAGGTAACGCGTTAGTTAGTGGTCAATATCAGAACGGTTATCAGCTTGTTGGAACGGACATGGGAGAGCAATATGTGCCTGTATTTGTGGTGGAATCCGTGGGTAGTATGAGTTTTGGACAGTAGAACATATGAGATAACTGCTTAGTCAAATTGTGGGATCGCTCGTCGTGACGAATAAGAGTCCCTACAACTTGTGACGTAGATGTATTGCCTGGGAGAGCAAGCCCATGGAACAGTAATCGGCTATAGTGAATTAAAGGAGTAACCTAAGATTAGTAAGGTTATTTTAAAAGATGCATAAACCTTGGAGCGGCCATGTCCGCTCATTTTTTATGTCCAAGGGGTGTTGGTAGTCCGTCTATACTAGTGCTGTTCTTCTCTTGTCTATATTCTTTTAGACCTGCTTCCCCTTTTTGGATAGACCAACGTTGTAACGTATCTCGCTCACCATCATAACTCATGAATGGGACCGAAAATCCACAGGAAGTCTGTACTTTATGAACATCAATTAAAATGATCTGTCTAGCACCCGGCAGAGGTGTAAACATAGGGTACAGCGTTTCCCATTCCAATGATCCAGGCAAAATTACCGCCCCTGTTCCATACAGTCTCAGAATGTTAGGCGGTCCTTGAAACGCACAAAACATAACCGTCACTCTTCCATTTTCCATCAGGTGTGCGCTGGTCTCATTGCCACTACCGGTCATATCAAGATAAGCCACCTGATTAGGAGACAAAATCCGAAAGCAATCATGGCCCTTAGGCGAAAGGTTAACATGCCCTTCTTCAGAAAGGGGCGCTGACCCTACAAAAAAAAGATGCTGGCTAAGAATAAACTCCTCATGTGCAGGTAGCATAGCCGCGAACTGTTTTCCCATTTGGTGTTCTCCATTTCTTTGTGGTTTGTGTGTTGGCTGTTTGGCGGGTTGTTCAACTTCTTTTTACCCTTCTCTTGCACCATCTCGGCCAAACACAGCGCAGGATACAAAATTTTCTACCGTTCACTGGTTAACAGCACATCTGCCATAGAACGAAGAGTCCTTGCTCATTCCTTATATATTCGTTTCAATCGTTGAGTAACCCTTCTCCCGAGGTATTCAGCTCATCGGCGCGAAAAAGGGAGCTCCCTCTCGGCAGCCCCTAAATTCCCACGAAACATTTCATTTAGCTGAAAAATCCCTCACCGGATCTACTTAATCGCAATATAAATCTCAACCTGCGTGTTAGCAGGATCAAAATTCCGAGAATCGTAAATTTCAAAATCGCCCGTATAGGTTCTTACCTCCGTAGACGCCTCAAAATACGCCCAAATCTCCCCCCACGCTTGCGCGACTACTTCGAATACCGGCCCTTTTTTCGTCGTAAACACCATGTATTTGCTCTCCGGAACAGCCGCATACATGAGGCCGCTACCCTCTACATGACTCTCCACAGCGACTTCATGCCCAATTACAACGGTATACGCACCCGACGCATCACTCTCATAATCTGTATACAAAGCATAGATATACTCAGGCTGAGCCGTATCTATCTGCCCCGCAATATTACTCTGAAAATACGTTTCCCACAGCTGCGACAAGCGCCCATCAGGTCCCATTTCCACTTCATTAGTCGTGCGTATGCTAACTCCAGCCACGGTCATTTTCGGTTTTTGTACAAAATAAGTATCCATAATTCTCCCTCATTTCCTGTGATTGAGCTTAGTATACACAAGGAAAGTGGACAGCTGTCTGTCCAGTTCATCTTACAATTAGTAATTTGGGTTATAAATGCTTCAATGGGGTAATTAATAGTATGGAACTACACTCGAAGGGAATGACAACACCATGTCTAAAATCAAATTAGCCGTCATCTACTACAGTGCCACAGGAACTAACTACCAGCTGGCACAGTGGGCCGCAGAAAGCGCCGAGAAGGCGGGGGCTGAGGTAAAACTTCTGAAGGTACAGGAGCTGGTTCCCGAGGACAAAATTGCCGCCAATCCGGCTATGAAAGCCCTAGCGGAGAAAACCAAAGATATCCCCGTAGCAACACCCGACGATATTGTGGAGGCAGATGCGATTATTTTCAGTTCTCCTACCCGGTTCGGCAACATTGCTTCTCAAATGAAACAGTTCCTTGATACAACCGGAGGCATTTGGGGCAAAGGACTAACGGTAAACAAAGTCGTCAGTGCCATGAGCTCAGCACAGAATCCACATGGTGGACAGGAAGCTACGATTTTAGCACTCTACACATCGATGTATCACTGGGGAGCGATTGTCGCAGCACCAGGTTATACCGATCCAGTCACATTCGGTGCGGGAGGCAACCCCTACGGAACAAGCGTCAGTGTAGATGGAGACGGTAAAATGATTGAAGATCAGGATCGGATCCGTGACGCTGTTTTTCATCAAGCGAAGCGTACCGTTGAAGTTGCAGGCTGGGTCCTAGCAGGCAAAAACGCCAATAGTCAGAACTAGGCTTCCACCTATCGTTCGATATAGCAAACACCCCTCGGAGCTACCTTAGTAGCATGTAAACCGAGGGGTGTTGTTTTATTTTGAAAATTATTCTCCAGGATACTTAAGGCCCCACTGCGCACGTATTTGATCCAGCAGTTTCAGAATTGCTAAAGACTCATCGAGTGACATCACCGAACTCTCTGTAAGTCCCGCCTGGAGACAACGTCCTACTTCCTCTGCTTCAAAGCAATACCCGATAGAAGCTCGATCATCCACAAAGCTCTCTACCTTCTCATCTCCAATATAGAGCGAAGCAGATTTCGGGTTCACTAACGTTCCTTCTACAATAATGCGGCCTTCTGTCCCAAATACATGTGCTTCCTCCAGCATATTAAGACGAATACCGCCGTTCAATGAAGCAGTTTTTCCATTACCGTAAGACAGCAGCATAGAGAAATGCTCGTCCACTCCAGTCTCACCAATATGCACAGTACTGGTTATAGATTCAGGATGAGGCCCAAACACCATCGAGGCAAAAGAAACCGGATAAATCCCTACATCCAGCAGTGCGCCTCCGCCGAGCTTTGGATTCAGCAATCTGCTTTCCGGATTCCAGTCGGTGCGAAATCCTAAATCCGCCTTCACCAAGCGAACTTCACCGATTCTACCCTCTGCGATCCATTCTCTAACCTTAACAATCGCCGGAATATAGCGACTCCACATCGCCTCCATCAGGAACAGCTTATGTTCTCGCGCATAGGCCATTACTTCTTCCAATTCTTCGCTATTCACAGTAAAAGGCTTCTCACACAGGACAGCTTTGCCTGCACGCAGTGCCAATAATGCATTTTCTTTATGAAAAGGATGTGGCGTTCCGATATAAACCGCATCTACATTCGGGTCATTTACTAATTCCTCATAGGTTGCGTAAGCATTCGGCACTCCATGATCTTGTGCAAATTTATTCGCACTTTCCTGAGATCGTGAACCCACGGCATATGCCACACCATTGCTGGCATGAACTAAATCAGTAACAAACTGATGGGCAATCCAGCCTGTACTGAGAATTCCCCATCTTACCTTGTAAGCGTTGTCTTTATCCATTATATTGTCCTCCTCATCCTACTGGTTCTACTGTTTGATTCTATCAGACCATTCTAATGAATGTATAGGAACTAATGCCTGCGAACACAACTGTCACCACCAAAATAGCGATATTCCATATCCTGTTCAAAGCCTCTGAATGCTCGTTAGAGCTCTGAGCAAACGCTTTTTGCACAAGGAACTGCAACAGTTTCATGATTATAAATCCCAAACATCCAAGCCCGCTTTGTAAAATAACCTCCAGACTAGACTTACTTACAAATCTATCAGCCATGTTCCCGTCGTAATGGATCGGGACCATATCCGGCATTTTGGAATATAAAAATAGATAAATAGCTACAGGAATCAAGGCTACCACACTGCTTAAGATCATCGTCAGTTTGGTTTTGAACAACGCTATAACCTCCTTGAGCATGAAGATAGGATCTAACCCTCTATTCTCCTTCCACTTCAATTAAAAATATCCGATCCTTAAATCCACCACGACGTTCAGCCTTCTCCGCACGTAGCTTCTCCAGCTCCACGCTATTGCTCCCATGGATTTCCGTCAGAGCTTGGATCACTTCCAGCATATCGGCAAGCTCCTCAAGAGCTTCTTCATCACTAGCTGCCTGAAAATACTCCTCGGACTCTTCTTTCAATTTTTTACGTAGTTCAGTTATGTATTCTTTAGGCTCTAGTGTCCTTACTCTATATTTTTCACCTTGAGCAGTGATTAAGTTGGGGATTCCGTCACGCACTAGCTTTTGATATACAGGTATTTGAGTTCCTCCTTTCTTCTGCTATGTATTCTATCTCCTTCAACCTGACTTCGATTCCATCACTAGACGTTCTACAAAAGGAAGATCTGCAGGAGCAAATGTAAACTGATCCAGTTCAGCCGGAAGCACCCACTGATATTCGTCATGATCGACAAGATCAATTACACCTCTCTGATATCGGGCTTTCCAAGCAAACAGTCTGATCTCGACGCTTCCATAGTTGTGCTCGTTCACGCCAAAGCTTTCATAGGGAAGGATTGTTATCCCCATCTCCTCCTGAAGCTCTCTTTGCAGACAATCTGCGATGCTTTCATCCTGCTCTATTTTGCCGCCAGGAAATTCCCACAGACCTGCCTGTGATTTACCTTGCCTGCGCCGAGCAATAAGAATCTGTCCTGCTTCATTATGTATAATCGCTGCCGCCACCCGGATCACAAGGAACACCTCCTTTATTGCAATTAGTAGACAGATACTTCTATTAAAACATACATTTCATTCCAAACCAAAGAGACTCTCCCAAAAGCCATTAGGCCCGGGAAAGTCTCTTTCGTACAGTCTCTCTATAAATTTCACAGTAAAGTCTTTCTTACGGGAAGACTGCTATTTTGTTAACACAAGCTCCAAGCGAACCTCAAGATTGTTCTCCGTATCCAGTACAACGGTGTGTGGATTGCTTAAACCAAAATCAGAAAAAGCTACTGTTGTCGTTCCCGACAGCATCAGCTGTCCCCCGCTATACGCGGCTTGAGACTGGAAGGTGACATCCTTTTCCACACCCTTCACTGTAAGCGTACCTTGCATTTCAACCGGCACAGTTGCTCCTTCGGTCCATTCCGCCGGCAGCTCCGAGAATGATTTCACTACAAACGTAGATTGTGGAAATTCCGTGACGGAAAGGAAGTCTTCTCCTTTTACATGCTCATCTCTTTGACCATTGCCAGAGTCCAGAGCACTCATATCCACGCTTCCTTCCCCAGCCATCGAAGTAGAATCTTCTATATTAACTTTCCAGGTACCTTGAACTTTGTTATCCACGAAGTTGACTGTTTCTTTAGAGGTTGTTACTGACCAATATACTTTAGAAGCGTCTGCAACTGTCCAGTCACCGTTTAATTGTTCGGCTGTAACCGTCGCACCTGCTGATGCTCCAGTGTTATTTGTGCTCTCTCCATTACCTGCTGTGGTGGCTTGCCCTGGAATCACGGACTCGATCTCAACATTATTGCCCAGTGATTTATCCAGCAATGTATAACCCGTGACTACTCCTACGATAATAACTCCGGCCGCGATCAAGGCTATTCTTTTTCTCTTCATCCTGTTCCCTCCAATATTCAAATATTCTGTATATTTTTAAGCTCGTCCCTCATTCTAACAAAGCAATATGTCGGGAAGAAGTCAGAGCAGAACGAGCTATGATGTGTTAAAATTGTCGTAATTTTATAGACTGGAGGCCCAACCACCTGATGAAATCCATTCTAATTGTTGAAGATGAGGAAGCTATCTCCAGGGTCCTCAGTGCTTATCTGAAAAAAGCAGGCTTTCATGTCACCCGTGTAGCCGATGGACGCGCTGCACTGGAGTCTTTTGCTATATCACCTCCATCATTAGTATTACTCGACATCATGCTGCCAAACATGAACGGCTTTGAACTCCTCAAGCTCATCCGTGAAAAAAGCAGCTGCCCCGTGATCATGCTCACAGCAAGAGACGGGATCAATGACCGACTAGCCGGTCTCGACGGCGGTGCGGATGATTACATGTCTAAGCCCTTTATTCCAGAGGAAGTGGTGGCACGCGTGAAGGCTGTATTACGCCGTCCTTCGCAGTGGTCTGATGGCAACCAAAAACGGCATTATGGCAGTTTGTTTATCGACTTTACAGCGCGTGCTGTCTTTTTGAACGGGGCTGAGCTGAACCTTAGTCCACGCGATATGTCGGTCATGTTATTTTTAGCTGAAAGGCCAAATCAAATATGTACTCGCGAACAATTAATAGAGCATGTCTGGGAGATGGATTACGAAGGAAGTGACCGAGCAGTGGATTTGTCTATTAAAAGACTTCGCCAAGCGCTGTCGCACTGGCCAGTAGATGAAGGGGAGATCCGTACCTTGAGAGGCACTGGATATCAATTATGGACAACTTAAAGAAAAGCAGCCCCAAACGTACCTCCATCCTCTCCTACTGGACGGTTCGTTACTTGCTCATCATCAGTGTCGGTCTCCTGCTAACTGCGCTAACGACGTTCTGGTGGATCCAACAAGAAGCTATGAGCAACCGGATGCAGACCACCGGATTATTAGCACAGGAGATTGCCGACAGGAGCGTAAATCATGAGGGTTCAATCGAGATCAGCCAAAATCTTGGAAAGCTCATTGAAGATCGAAAACGTTTCTTCAAGCTAACTGTAGAGATGTGTGTAATTATTACGGACCAACAAGGCCAGATGTTGTTCTCTATGCCGCCTCTAACTGACGATGAAATGAGGCATAAACTTAATGATAGCTTGAACGATTCACGTAGTCCGGAATTCAAAGCCGCAGTTGCCCCAATTAGTTCAGATAACGAAACACTGGGACAGGTGATTGTCCTTCAATCCAAGAAATCGCTGCGGCATATTCCGCAGGAGGAAATCATTTTCTTCTCCGTTTTGCTGCTATTTCTAATCATATTAAGTTGGCTAACCATTTACCTCCTGTCGCGTAAACTGGCAAAACCGATTCAGAAGGTTGCGGCCGCGGCGGCACAAATCAGCCATGGTCGATATGATATCGTACTTGATAAGAATGCGAAGGAACGAGAAATTCATGAGTTGATGTTGTCTTTTGAAGAGATGGCGGGCAAGTTACAACAATTTGAGCATTCCCGTGCTATTATGTTAGCCGGAGTATCCCATGAATTAAAGACACCAGTAACCTCTATAAAGGGTCTAATCCATGCCGTTCGTGAAGGGGTTGTCGAAGACGATGAGGCTGTGGAATTTCTAGATATTGCCTTGCAGGAAGCTGGACGATTACAGCGGATGGTGGCGGATCTTCTGGATTACAACGCACTGACTGCAGGAATGGTTTCTGTCCGTCACGACCGACTGGATGCCGTGCCACTGTTATCAGAAATCGTGTATCAATGGAAGCTGACACAAGAGGAAACAGTTGCTGAGCCTGTGCTCCATATGCCGAGAAATCCCTTGTTTTTGCGTGGAGACTCGCTTCGGATTCAACAAATTATCGTTAATTTGCTTAATAATAGTGTACAAGCAAAAGCTCCAGATCGAAAAGTACAGCTTACGGTAGAATTGCTTGAACAGCATAGCCATGGGTTGGCCGAAATCCGTGTCCAAGATAATGGCCTTGGCATCTCATCGAATCATAGTGAGCATATCTTCGAGGCTTTTTTCCGAGGTAGCGACAAACAGAGCACATTACGTGGTCTGGGACTCGGTCTCACCTTCAGCCGTCTGCTGGCGGAATCTATGAATGGGAGCCTTGTGCTTGAGAAGTACTCCGAGGAAGGCTGTATCTTCGTGCTGTCTCTGCCGCTTGATCACTAAAAAATAGTCTGCGGGCCATCGTCATGGTATAATCATGTGCACAATCACACCGAAAACCGGAGGCTGTATATGCTTACTTTTGAACAAAAATTAGCGATTCTCGACTCTTACCCCCAACTGGAGCGTAAAAATGTATCCCTTGGGCGCGTGAACTATCACTACGAGGAAAGCCAGCATGATAAGAAAACCGTTGTTTACCACCTGCATCCAAATGGGAATGGTTATGTGTTCGCAGGATTACTGCGCGGCTATGAAACAGATGATAAGGGCTTTGTGAACATTCGCGATTACTCGGAATCCGAGCTGCGGAGTCTGCTGGATGCCTCTATCACCTCACTGTCTATTTACATTCCAGAAGCCCCTGTAGTCAGTAAAAGAAAGAAAAAGCCTGCAGCTGCTGCCGATTCAATCTGGTCTAATGATGAGGGGCACACGCTGACACTTAAGCTTGAGGATGATTTATGGTATGTCTATGCCGACCTCAATCTGGAAATGGCCTTTGAAACGCTTGAAGAAGCTAAAGAATATTTAGCCGAAGAGGGATTTACAGCGCAGGGGTAATAATAACTTCGATCTGACAAAAAATAAAAGGAGGTGCCCTAACAGCCATTTTGCGTGGCGATTCGGGCACCTCTTTTTCAATGGTAAGGCGTCCTTAATAAACAGGTTGAGTATAAAAAAAGCTATAAATTCCTAAATCAAGCTCAGAAACCACTTCATAATCTAATTTAAACGCTATAGTTTTATTTATAATGCCGCTAACGGAATAACTTCCCTCCACAGCTAATCTAGCTTCTCCTCCAACCGGTGCTACTAATATCAGTTGCTCGGTACGATTTGCCGGTATTACAAAATTTTGCAGACCACCCGATGAATCTTGAACATATCTACGGACGGACACGAGGTTACTGCCTACTACAGAGAAGCCTGAATTATTTTTCCGCCATTCTTCAAAAGCATCTTGTTGAGCTTGGTTTGAGCTGACACAAGCCTGGTTCAATGAAATCTCCGGGATATTATATATTTTCCCACCAATATTATCGATTATTACTTTGTTGGTGGCTTCCGAACAATTTTCTAGCTTTTGAATGGGCATGGGGTCTTTTTCTTTTGTGATCGTTCTTATTAACTTTTTATCGCCGGACATTAAATTTATAGAAATCTCTTTATTGTCCATATTAGAGAACTCGATCAAGCTATACAGCTGATTATTTTTGATTCCATAATGTTTTACTATGATATCAAATCGATTTCTTTCATCCGTCAGTGTTTTTGAAACTTCTTGGGCTCCCAATGTAATTGTTCTATTCACTGGCGGAACGACTTTTTCTTCAACAACTGGTGACGTAATGTAAACAGAATGCGCTCCTTCATCCCATGAGACCTGGCTACCCAAAACTTCGCTAATAAATCTCAGGGGAACGAGTGTATTATTTTGAAGGCTGACCGCCTTCATTACTTGTGCATTCTCCTTGCCGTTAACAAATACTTTTCCTTCCTTAATCATATAAAAAACGTGAATATCCCCTCTTACGGCTGAAATCGTCTTTGCGGTATTATTCCATTCAATAACTGCACCTTGAGCTTCAAAAATCGCCCGCATCGGTACATATGTAACTCCCTCTTTCACTATAGGGCGTACCTCAAAATGCAATAGCTTACCATCCAAAAAACATTGAATATCCTTGTCTTCAGCATATGTTGGAATGGAAGCACAAAAAGTAAACGTTAGCATCACAAAGATAAGGATGATGATTTTTGAAAAATAGCCGTTCTTATTCATGTTCTGTTAGCTCCCAATTTATAAGATTAAAATCTACATTTCAAACCTGAATATACCAAAAGACAATTCAAAATGTAAATCTAAAAAGAAAACTACCCACCAAACCCAAATTATGGTTAGATGAAGAGGAAGCTATATCCTATATGGAAAGAAGCGTGAACGCACATGAGTTTTGAAATCGTAGAAGCCACTATACCGGAGATCCAAGCTGCATTAGAATCCGGAGATATCACGTCAAAACAACTAGTTCTCATGTATTATGAACGCATAGCTGATCATGACAAAAACGGCCTGACGATTAACTCTGTGCTAGAGATTAACCCGGATGCATTATTTATCGCAGAATCTCTGGATGTGGAACGTGCGATTAAAGGCTCCCGCGGCCCCTTGCACGGCATACCTGTGTTATTGAAGGATAACATCAACACTGGGGATAAAATGCATACTAGCGCGGGTTCGCTGGCTTTGGCAAATTCTTTTGCCGGAGAAGATGCGTTTGTAGTTACCAAACTGCGTGAAGCCGGAGCAATCATTATGGGGAAGGCCAATATGACTGAGTTCGCCAATTTTATGACGAACGGTATGCCCTCCGGTTATAGCTCCCGCGGCGGGCAAGTCCTTAACCCCTACAATATATCTACACCCACAGGCGGCTCCAGTGCTGGCTCAGCAGTAGCTGTAGCCTGCAACTTCTGTACAGTCTCTGTGGGCACAGAAACCTCAGGATCAATCCTTAACCCTGGTAACTTGGGCTCCATTATTGGCATTAAGCCAACCGTTGGACTGCTCAGTCGGTCGGGAATCCTTCCGCTCTCCAACACGCAAGACACTGCTGGCCCAATGGCCAGAACGGTTCGCGATGCCGTCCTGCTGCTAAATGCAATGCTGGGCAACGATAATCACGATGCAGCCATGGGAACAAATGTAGGTAAAATCCACGAAGATTACACTATATTCCTAGACGAGAACGGCTTGCAAGGTGCCCGTATAGGTATCCCGCGTGATTATTATTTCGAGGAGCTAACAGATGAACAACTTGCACTGTTCAACGCTTCCGTAGACAGGATGAGAGAGCTTGGAGCAACCATCATTGATCCTGCGGATATTAAGACCGCCCGCGAAATAAGTTATTCTTCAGTGGTATTGAATGAATTCAAAACAGCACTAAACGCTTATTTATCTCGTTTGGGACCTGAGGCACCGATGCGAACCTTAAAGGATATTATTGATTTTAATCATGCACATCCTGTGGAGACCTTGAGATATGGTCAAGCTACGTTAATAGATGCGGAATATACCACTTCCGGCACACAAACCGAACCCAACTATTTGCGACACCGCGCAACTGACCTGAAGCTATGTAAGGAAGAAGGCATCGACGCCACCATGAAGGAATATAATCTGGATGCCCTGCTGTTCCCCGCCGATTTCGGGGCCAGAATTACCTCCAGAGCAGGTTATCCGTCCATCGTTGTGCCTTCCGGATATACTTCAGCCGGCGCTCCCTTCGGAGTAACTTTCTCAGCGAAAGCTTATCAGGAGCCTACCCTCATCAAGCTCGCGTATGCTTATGAGCAGCATTACAAGGTACGAAAAGCTCCTTCGCTAAAAAGCTTTATCTGAACACCGCTTATCTCTAAAAGCCCGTAAACAGTGATTGTCTCATCCACTATTTACGGGCTTTTTCATTTTCTATACTCTACGAATGCTTACTCATAGTCACGCTGATTCTCTTCATCGGCAATATTTTGAATTTCATCGGAGTGAATTAGAAACAACTCATACTCCCCTTCAGCAAGCAGCTTTAGCGCCCGCTCTTTAAAAAACTTCGGACTCCCCTCCGCCGCATCCTCATCATAAAAGAGCAATATTCCGTCACTTTTGCGGAACAACAAATCATCTCTGGCCCGAAACTGCCAGCTGCCGTCATAAGGAGCATTACTGACTGCGCCAAAAAAATCCGCACCCGCAATAATACGTCGATACTCGTTCTGCTTCTCTTCCTTCCACTTCTCTTCCTGTCCGGTATGCGCTGTAATGATTCCTAATTTTAATTCAGGATATTGAGTCTTGAGTTCACTTACCACCTCACAAGCCCAAAGATCCACACCATATTGTCCGGGTGTTATCACCCATTCCACGCCTTCTTCGATCAATGGTTTTAAACGATTAGCGAGTGCCTTTTTGATATAAGGAATCCCTTGATGCTTATTGTCAAAAATACCGAGCTCGTGCGCACGATACCCCGTTACTAGTAAAGTCTTCATGTGCTGCCTCTTTCCTGAATGTTGGCTTATCCTTTAACTCTATATATTGGTTCATTATATAACATTTGCATCCTTCATTTCTTTAGGCAAACTTTCAGCTAATATTAAGCAATCTTTCAGAACCATTTGTTATATTTCTTCTAATCTATCTTTAACCTACTAAGGAGGAATAAAAAATGAGAAAGTTAGTCCCTATTCTAATATCCGGAAGCCTACTCGCTTCACTATTATTGGCTGGCTGCAGCGCGAATTCCGATACTGAAGAAACAACTGCTGCAAATGACCAAGCAGACACGGGTTCATCAGCTCAGCAGACACAAGCTAACGGGAATCAGCAGAATGGCGGGCCTAATATGTCCATGAATTTCGGCAAGATTAAGAGTGTCAGCGATACTACGCTTACCATTTATACATCTGATATGCCTACAACACCACAAGGTGCTGGGGAAGGTGGCGAGCAAAACGGCCAAGGCGGCACGCCACCGGAAAGACCTGATGGCGAGCAAAGTACAGGAAATGGCGCTGCGCCGGAGGGTGGGATGCCACAGGGGGAAATGCCGGAAGGTGGTGGACAAGGTCGTGGCCAGGGAGGCAGAATGCAGCAAAGCTTCTCCGATGAAACTACAGACATTACGATTGATGCGGACACGAAAATCGTAGCGGTTACCTTCGATAATGGCACGCGTCAAGAAAATGCGATCACCTTATCAGAGCTGAAAGCCGATGATATCATCCAATATACGCTTAAATCAGATTCCACCGTGGCGGAGAGCATTACTTTAAGTAATGGTAATCCCGGAGGAGCCGCTCCAGATGGCAGCACGAGCAGCAGCTAATGAAATGCTGTACACACAAAAAAGATCTCCGGGGACAAGCTGGTTCCCCGGAGATCTTTTATATACATCAAATTATTTCTTATCCGACAAAATTAATACTCCACGGGCTGGCACAACTGCAGAACCGCTAACCTTATTGCCAGTCAGAAGATCCGTACGCTCAGCAGCACCAATATCCGCACTCAAATCACCAGTGGTGTGGTTCAGCAAGAATAGGTAGGATACACCTTCCTTCACACGTTGCACAGATTCGATACCTTCCGGTGCAGTTACTAGCGGCTGAATGTTCTTTTCGGCACACAGGTTGGCTAAGAATCCCTTCAGGAATTCAGCTTCTGGGCTGGTAGCCACGTAGTAAGCTTTACCTTCACCAAAGGTATTCACAGTCAAAGCAGGCATTCCTTTATAGAAATCAGATCCGTACTCTGCCAAAACCTCAGCACCCTCGGCATGAATCAGATCGCAGAGCAGATCACATTTGTAAGAACCACTCAAATTGCCCCATGCTTTGTCCATCACAATCTCGTTACTCATCCCTGGCAGCAGTGCATCAATTTCCTCTGCCCAGATACCAAGTACCTTACGCAGTTCCCCAGGGTAGCCGCCTACGGTTACGAGATCGTTCTCATTAACAATACCGCTGAAATAAGTTGTAATGAATGTGCCGCCTGCTTTTACAAAGGCCTCAACCTTCTCAGCAAAACCTGGCTTAACCATATACATCACAGGTGCGATTACAATTTCATATTTGAACAGATTCTCTTCGACACCGATCATATCGGCTTCGATATTTTGCTGATAGAGTGCATCATAATATTTATGAATCTCATTTACATAATCCAAAGCAACGGATGGTCCGCTGGAAAGGTTGATCGCCCAGCGATTTTCCCAGTCATACATAATCCCTATTTTTGCTGCACTACGCGCATCCAATAGTTGATCCCCAAGCTGTCCCAGCTCTTTCCCTAGCTCAGCGCATTCACGGAATACACGCGTATGCTCATGTCCCACATGCTCAATAACAGCTCCATGATACTTCTCACATGCACCAATCGAACGACGCAGTTGGAAGAACAGAACAGTGTCTGCACCACGCGCTACAGCCTGATAGCTCCACAAGCGCATAACGCCTGGACGTTTCAACGAGTTGTATGGCTGCCAGTTCTGCTGGCTAGGTGTTTGCTCCATCAGCATGAACGGTTGTCCATTCTTAAGTCCACGCATGAGATCATGCGTCATGGCTGTGAAGCTGACCGGTGTATCCAGTGAAGGATAGTTGTCCCAAGAAATGACGTCCATATGTTTAGCCCACTCAAAATAGTCCAGTTCATCATAAAAGCCCATCAAGTTAGTGGTAACAGGTACGTTAGGACTGTACTCCTTAATTGCATCGCTCTCAATTTTGTAGCATTCCAGCAAGCTATGTGACATAAATCTCCGGAAGTCTAATGAAATGCCTTGGAAGTTGGTACGGTTGCCGTCCCATTCTTCACTCAGCTCACTAGGCAGGACAATTTCTTCCCAATCATAGAAGGTGTGGCCCCAAAAACGTGTATTCCACGCTTTGTTTAATGCATCCAGAGAACCATAACGATCCTTCAACCAGACACGGAACGCCGCTTCAGATAAATCAGAGTAATCATAGTTACTGAACTCATTCGAAACATGCCAAGCTACCAGTGCCGGATGATCTTTATAACGTTCAGCCAGCTTTCCTGCCAGCTTCGCTGCAAACTTGCGGTAAACCGGACTGTTTGGATTCGAGTTGTGACGCCCGCCGAACTTGCGTTTTCTGCCCTTCACATCAACACGAGTCACTTCAGAATAACGATGAGCCATCCAAGCTGGGTGCGCTCCTGTACCTGTTGCCAGACATACGTAAGTACCATTTTTATATAGTCTATCCATTAATTCATCTAGTGATGAGAAATCATAAGTGTCTTCGGAAGGCTGAATCAGCGCCCAGGAAAATACATTAATTGTGGCAACATCAATTCCTGCCAGCTTAAACATACGCTCATCCTCTGCCCATACAGGCGCATCCCATTGCTCTGGATTGTAATCTCCACCGTACCAAATCTTAGGTAATTTATCGTTAATCACACTTCGCACATCCTTTATAGTATAATTATATATATATTGTAATCGGTTAACCTCACCCTATAAATATAAAATAATCTTTCCATCATATAAGAATATAGAACTAGGAGGAGATGAAGTCATTGAAGGGAATCGTGCATCGTAGAATTGTGTTCCCCCATGAGGGCGGACAACATCTACCTATCACATTAGACAGCATCGGTCACAATCATCAACAGGAAAAAGTATCACGTTTAGATGGCTATGAAACCTATCATTGGCTCCAAACGGCGTCCGGTGAAGGGGTGATTCATTTTGACAATAAAACCTTTTCCCTTCCCGCAGGCAGCGGTGTATTACTTCTTCCTTATACCCCACATCGCTATGAAGCATCGGCTGCTAACTGGAGTACCTCTTATTTAACGTTTGGCGGCAGCTCCGCAGGGTCTATTTTGGAGACGCTGGGGATGAATATGAATTCTTTTTACCGCTGGGAAAAAGAGGCACCTCTCTCTAAATTGCTAAGAGAAATACTGGATCAATATGATGCCTCACAGGACATGTTTGGTCTGAACGCCTCCACTGATGCTTATCGCTTTCTACTTACTTTAAGCAAATATGGGCAATTACATAACAACACGACGATTTCCCGCAATGTGGATAAGCTGCAGCCGCTGCTGAAATGGATGGACAGCCATTTTGGTGATCCTGATCTCGGACTTGACGATTTGGCCGATCAGCTCGGAGTATCTGGGCGTTATCTCAACAATCTATTCATACAAACCTTTGGGCTATCTCCTTATGCCTATTTCGTACGGTTACGTATCCGCAAAAGCAAAGAAATGCTCGTCAGCCAGCCTGATCTCACAGTAAAAGTCATCTCGCAGAGAGTCGGTTTTCGTGATGTCAGCCATTATGTAGCCACCTTTCGAAAGCAGTCTGGGACTACACCGGAGCAGTTTAGACGACTTCACTAATACTCTAAGGTATACAGCTTAATCGCCTTCTGCGTAGTGAAATGCTGCATAAGGTTGCGTATGACAGAGCTTATCGCTGTGTGAATCTCATTAGTATGGGCATGTACGTCAGAGTAACTGCATTTTGTACACTTAAATCAGCCTGTTCAGCAGAAAATATCCATATCAGTGTATTCTGTGCAGTTATATTCTCAGCATTTGGCTGTGAACCGCGATACTTCGCATTATAGCTGCACTAAATACAACTAAATCCATTTCATAGCCCGAGAGCACAAAATAAGTGTAGAAAGTACAGCTATTCTGTATCGTACCAACTCTCCATTCCTTCCAGTTCAGCTATTCCGTATCGTACCAACTGGCTTGTCTCGACAGCTGCAGTCCCCGTCAAAAAGTGTATTCTATTGCACTTCATACATTAGAATGCCCTTTTCCATCTCATTTCGAGCATTCTATTGCACTTCGTGCATTAGAATCTGGTGAAACCCATCAAAACGGACGTTTCCCACCAATCTGATTGCACAATCTGCAACAGATCTCAAATCCCCCCCACCCAAAAAGGAATTCTATTGCACAGAGTGCAAGCACAAGCACAAGGATTCGATCATACACCGAAGGAGATAAGAATGCCCTTCCCATCAACGGTTACTTAGAATCCCTACATCTCCAGAATTTCTACACCATACGGCTCAAGCTGCAGCTCTCCTGAACGAAGTGAGTGATGCAGCAGACTGCTATACTCCCGTGGCAACGGGACCGTCACCGGCTCCCGGCTCAAATTAAGCAAGAATAAGAAGCTGCCATGATCACCTGATCGCACAGAGGCCTGTACTCCATCCGGTAATCCCTCAAATCTAAACAGCCCCTGCTGCTTAGATAGGCGGTCCAATAATACGGACCAGAATCTCTCTTCCATATGAGTCCCAAAATAATAAACCTGACCTTTTCCGAAGGCGTTCACGGTTACAGCCGGCGTTCCACTATAGAAATCATCGCCATACCAAGCAATCGGCCATGCCACAACAGGTCTTAGGATATCGCACCACTGTGTGCATTCATATTGGTTACCCTCAGCATCAACGACCTTATGGGCCTCAGCACCAATCGGATCATACTCCAGCACCTCAACCCCTGTGCAATAGCTAAGCAGTCCCGGCAATGGCTGCATGACTGCGATGTTATTAGTATTTTTGACGCCACTTCGGTTGGTAACAAGCAAGGTTCCGCCAGTCAGTGCAAAATCCTCCAAACTACGTACGATCTCCTCATCCAGCAAATATAAATTCGGAGCAATCACTACTTTATATCCGTCCAGTGGCTGCCTAAGGTCTATCACATCGCAGCCCATGCCGAGCTTCGTCACGGCACGATGAATCTGTTTAATGTTCTCATAATAATCAAATCCCTCGGCCTGAGGTTGAATATCCAGTGCTGCTTTCTCTTCATGAGAATGAAGAATCGCCACTTCATTCTTTAACATCGTTCCATTCAGCTTCTCCCCAAGCGTATTAACTTCCCGGCATAACTGAGTGAACTCCGCAAATCTGCGTCCAGGGACATTGCTGTGATCAATAAGTCCGTGCCAGAATTGTTCTGCCCCTGCAACTGCACTACGCCAGCGGAAATGAACGACGGTATCCGCGCCTCTTGCAATCGTCTGCCAGGCATAAGCACGAATCATCCCAGGATACGGCGTTCTCCACATCGGCATCCAACAACCCGGTGAGCCGCTCAGCTGCTCCATGATCCAGAAATTTTGACGTTTAATGCCACGGGTTACGTCTAGTGAAAGCGCCCCGCTATACGGCGTTGTCCCTTGCTTGGTTGGCGAAGTATTCGGATAATAGTCAAATGCAGCGACATCCAGATCAGCACCAACTGCATACATATCCAAACGCTGCGGATAACTATGAAAGTTATGAGTAATAAAATGCTGCGGACAAACCGTACGCAAAATATTAATTTGCATCTTCTGAAAAGCTACCACTGAATCCCACTGAAACCGTTGATAATCCAGTAGAAACGATGGATTCTGATGGGGCGATCCGCCCAGTGGAACCGTAAGCTCATTCCAATCGCTGTATTCCCCACTCCACACAACCGTTCCCCATTCTGCATTCACCCGATCGAGTGTGACATATTTGGCTTTTACCCAAGTACGAAACGCTATATTACAGGCATCACAATGACAATCTAACATGCCGAATTCATTATCCGTCTGCCAGCCAATAACAGCTGGATGTTCACTATAATGCTCCGCAAGACGCTGAGTAATACGGTTTCCGTATTCGCGCAAAGACGAACTATTATAGCAGCGGTGTCCGCGAACCCCCGGGTGAAAGTTCTCTTCGCAAATACCGGCAGTACGTCCGTAAATTTCGTGGTTAACCATCTAGGAGGTGTAGCCGTCGGTGTACCAATCACGACCTGCAGTTCATACTTATGAAAAAGATCCAGCGCGCGGTCCAGCCACCCGAATTGGTAATTGCCCTCCGCTATCTCTAACCGGCTCCATGCAAACTCGGCAACTCGAACTACCTTGACACCTGTTTCCTTCATTAATCTGATATCCGATTCCCACATGGATTCATCCCAATGCTCCGGGTAATAGTCCACACCCATCTGAACAAGATCATATTGTTTCATCGGCGCCCTCTCCCCTATCTTGTTATCATCCAAATAAAAGGCGCTCCCCGTCTCATAATGATGAGGTATACGGAGAACGCCTTTGTTAACCACTAGTCCATTTTATCTTTATGAACGAGCTTTACTTATTTCTTAAGCTTGTCCCAAGCTGCTTGCATGCCAGTCATCCAGCCATTCACATCCACTTTGCCAGCAATCATCTGTTGAATAACACTAGCAAATTCTTGAGTTACACCATCAGGGAATTTAGAGGATTGCAAACCATATACTTTGTCTTCTTTTACATAGTTCCATACGTCAGATCCAAGCTTACCGATATCTTCAGGAGTTGCCTCGATGGTGGACAAAGCAGGGATGAATTTCCATTTTTTAACGATGTACTCTTTACCCATATCAGAAGTTACCAACCAGTTCAAGAATGTTTTAGCTTCTTCTTTAGATCCGGAATCTTTGTTGATAACAAGGTTAGCAGGAATACCTACTGTCATTTTGTCGTTTTTCTCAGCATCTTCATTGATTGGCATTGGGAACATACCGATGTTCATGTCAGGTGTGATGTTGTCAACAAGGGTTTGTGCCCAGTTACCTTCTTGCATCATTGCAGTTTCACCTTTAGCAAACATAGCCAAGTGGGTGTTAGCATCTGTAGTCAAAGGATTTTTTTGTCCGTATTTCAAAGTCAAGTTGAGCAGGTTGCTCCAATCTTCAAACACTTTATTACCTACGATTGTACCCGTACCATCATTCAAGCTCTTAATGAAGCCATTTACATCATCTTGTTGTGCAAAGGCTACGCTGATCCCTTGGTTACCAAGGAGCCACCATTCTTGATATGCATTACCAAAAGGAGTTACACCGATCGCTTGCAATTTTTTAGCTGCTTCTTCTAGTTGTGACAATGTTTTTGGCGTTTCAGTGATGCCTGCTTTTTCAAACAAGTCTTTGTTATATACAAAACCAATTCCTTCAAGGTTCATTGGCATACCGTATACTTTACCATCTTTAGTCATTGGCTCTGCTGCCATAGGAATCAGATCTTTCACCCAAGGTTGATCGGACAGATCTTCCATCTTATCTCCCCAAAGCTCCATTTCAGCATATCCACCATTTGAGAAAATGTCAGGTGCGTCGCCGGAAGCAAACTTAGTCTTCAGTGCTGCAGCATAATCGGCACCACCACCAACGGTTTGAATATCCAGCTTGATGTTAGGGTATTCTTTTTCAAATTCAACCTTAAGCTCATTAAGACCTTCAACGATTTCAGTTTTGAATTGAAAGATCTTAACGGTCTTTACTTCACCCTTATCTGTGCCAGCGCTTCCATTTTGTGAGTTACTAGAAGCGTTATTGCCTCCACCACATGCTGTTAATGCTAAACTCATCGCCATGACTGCCGAAAGAGCAATTGCTGAACGTTTCTTATTCATTATATTTTCCCCCTTAAGATAGTGGACTACTATTAAAATATTTGGAACGGAGGGCTCGGTGTTAACCTTTCACCGAGCCAGCCGCTATTCCCTCAACAATGTAACGCTGCATGAACAGATAGAAGATGATAATTGGAGCAATCCCGATTACGAGAGCCGGAAGCGCCATATCCCATTGTTTGGTGTATTGACCAAAGAAGGAGAAGGTCGCCAGCGGAATGGTACGAAGTTCTGGTGCCTGAAGAATCAAAGATGGCAGCAGATAGTCATTCCATATCCCAAGTGCATTAAGCACGATCGTTGTCATTACCATTGGCTTCAGCAAAGGAAGTACTATGCGGAAGAATACGGTAATTGGATTACATCCATCAACTGTTGCCGCCTCTTCAATTTCAAGAGGAACGGATTTTATAAAGCCGTGGAAAAGGAAGATTGCCATTGGAACGCTGATCCCTAGATTCGTAATAATCAAACCCAGGAAGGAATTATTTACTCCAAGTACATTTACGACCTTCAAGATAGGAATCATGATCGTTTGAAACGGAACAACCATTGCGGCTACGAACAATAACAGCAAAATCTGATTGAATTTCGTATTCGCCCGAACCATACGATAGGAAGCCATCGCACTAAACAGAGAGATTAGAATAACACTGATCACCGTGATGATTACCGAATTTCGGAAAGCTTCACCGAAACGCGCTAATTTCCAAGCATTTGTATAGTTCGACCACATGAAGGCCTGCGGCCAGCTTGCGGCATCACTCAGAATTTCACCGAAGGATTTCACTGAGTTCGCTAGCAAGAAATAAAATGGAGAGAGGAAGAGAAGGGCAAGAAGAATCATCAACACTTCTACGCCGATATTCCATCTGCTTTTTGACTTAGCGTTCATTAAGCTTCTACCTCCTTGCTCTTCGTAATACGGACCTGAATCAGGGTGATAATCGCTACGATAACGAAGAACAGCAGCGCTTTAGCAGTACCCAGACCGTAACGGTTGTTCAGGAAGGCTTCATTGTAAATATTCATTGCAACTGATTCTGTAGATTTGAATGGTCCGCCTTTCGTCAAGGAAAGGTTAAGGTCGAACATTTTGAAGGACCAAGAGATAGCCAAGAACAAGCCGATAGTTACAGCAGGCATAATCAATGGAACTACAATGCTGCGTAGTACCTGCCAACGGGAGGCACCATCAATATCAGCCGCTTCCAATACCTCTTTCGATACGTTACTGAGAGAAGCGATGTAGATAACCATTAGATAACCGGAAGACTGCCAAACAAAAACCATTACAATCGCCCAGAAGCCGGTTGTTGCATCACCCAGCCAAGGAAGATTAAAGAACGACCAACCTGTGAGTTCTCCCATGGTTGCGAACCCTTTGATGAAGATAAATTGCCAGATAAACCCGAGCAACAATCCCCCAATAACGTTCGGCATAAAGAAAATCGTCCGAAGCATGTTACGTGTCTTTAATGGTTTCGTTAACAGATAAGCAAGGAAGAATCCTACCACGTTAGTCAAAATTACACCTAACACAGTAAATCTTACTGTAAACCAAAAGGAAGACCAGAAGTCGGGGTCATTTGTAAATATAGTGGAGAAGTTTTGAAATCCGACCCAACTTACATTACCTGATACACCGTTCCAGTCTGTGAAGGAGTAATACATCCCCATGATAAATGGGATAATCGTTATTAAGGTAAAAAACAAGACTGCAGGACCAACGAAGAATACCTGTTGACCTAACTGGGACAACTTAGTGCCGCGCATTTATTGCCCCCCCCTTTCTTTTGCTCACTTACTTGTTTATGCTTTATACACATATTATCTGTTTTTTTGAGCGCACCTCACACCTACGGAATTGATCTTTCAGGTGTAAAATATTGATCGGATGTGACAAATTTCGATGAAATGGAACACGATTCGCACAAAAATGATCGTTTTTATCCTACTCCCAACGTTAATCTGTATTATGACCACGATGTTTATAAGTTATCACTTTAGTACCCAATCCTTACGAACAAGAGCAGTAGATGAGAATACGAATCTTCTCTTTCAGGGCACTAAAAATATCGAAAGTCTGATTCAGGAAATCAATCGACTCTCCCTTATCGTCTATTCAGATTCAGAATTCTACAGATCACTCGAAGCCGGATACGAGGATATGCTCGCAAATTCACGAATTTATTCTTCTCTGAATTACATATCTTCATCTATCCCTGACATTACTCAGGTCTATTTATACGGTGTCAAGGACAGCAAGGCCACTCTGCTCACCCAGAATACACCGAAACGTTGGCAAGGCATTCCACCTTATTCTGAGTCCAAGATCACAACCGATTCTACGGTATCCATACAGAGTACGCATTTAAGTCATAGCTACGGCCTAACAGCACCGATCCCGCAATTCATACCGGAGCCAGTGTTTACCTTGCACAGAAGAATCGAAAAAGTCCCTACCACAAAGGCGCTTGGCTACCTGTCGATTGATGTCAAGCTAACCGCTCTAACCGACATCATCAGTCAGTTATATGATCAGAAGCAGGAGAATATCTGGCTATTGGATGGCGATAGAGACATTGTCTACGGAGATAAAAGCGAAGAATACGGTAAGAAACTAAATGCAGCTTGGTACAATACACACATCGCGGGCAATCAAAGCTCAAAGGGATACTTTGAAGAGGACAATGCCATGTTTATTTACCAGAATATCGAAGGTCCAGGGTTAAATTGGACGCTAGTGAAGCAGATTCCGGTGTCTTATCTTTTCCGAGAAGCCAATGAGGCGGCAACGATCAATATAGCACTGCTAATCCTGCTGCTGATTACAATTACCACATTAACGATCCTGATCTCTTTTCGAATCACAGCCCCGATCAAGCAGTTGACCCGCTATATGAATCAGGTCCAAACCGGGAAACTTGATATCGATATCCGCCCCATGGGCAAAGATGAGATTGGTGTCGTTACAGAACGCTTCCGCAGTATGATGGATACGATCAATAATCTGATCCTGAGAGAGTACAAGCTGGAATTAAATAATAAAACGAATGAACTGCGGGCTTTGCAAGCACAGATCAACCCGCATTTCCTCAACAACACCTTACAGATCATCGGTACACTTGCCTTGGAGCTTAAAGTGCCCCAAATCTATTCTCTTCTTTCGGCTCTAGCAAAAATGATGCGCTACAGCATGTACAATGAGGAGAAGATCGTCACGGTTAAAGACGAACTAGACCATGTCAAAGCTTACGTCGAACTACAGAAGGAACGTTTTGAAAATAAATTCAGTTTCCGTTACGATATGGAGGAATCTCTTTTAGAGACATTTATGCCTAAGATGATTCTGCAGCCTATTGTAGAAAATTATTTCAAACACGGTTTTAACCATTCCCGTTCAGACGGATTTGTTGAGATCACCGCGGCAAAATGGGGCGACAAGCGAATGGAGATCTGTATTCAAAACAACGGAAACGCTATCCCTTCAGCGAAGCTCGATCTTTTGCGGCAGAAACTTCAACATTCGACTAGAACAGATATAGATTTATTAAGAAATACAGAGCAGGACAAGGAAGCTACAGGATCTGGTATTGGTCTGCCGAACGTTCTGGCACGGCTCAAGCTCGTATGCGGAGATAGCGCCATCTTAACTGTAGACAACCTCAGAGCAGGTGGAGTGGTTGTAAGACTGGAAATAGACATTATAGCGGAGCGTGAGACGATATGAAGGCGTTAATTGTTGATGACGAGGCGAGAGTTAGAAAAGCTGTTAGACTTCTAGTCGACTGGGACGCACATCAAATCGATGAAATTCTGGAAGCCGGTAATGGAAATGAAGCCATTGAGATTATTCGGCAAGTTAAGCCAGCCTTGGTCATTATGGACATGATGATGGAATCCGGTAATGGTGTAGAGCTAATGACATGGGTTAACGAGTTCGCCGGCAACATCAAATTTATTGTGGTCAGCGGACATAATGATTTCGAGTTCGTGCGCCAGACCGTACGTCATGGCGGAATCGATTATATCCTTAAGCCCATTGAGGCAGAAGCAATTAATGTAGCAGTCGCTAAGGCAGTGGCTGCCTGGCGTTCAGAGGAAGCTGACCGTAGCGAACGCCAGAAGCAGAGCATCCAGCTTAATGAGTTCAAGCCCATCTATGGAGAAAAGCTGCTATCCGCACTAATCGATGACCCGATCAACTCGGAAACATCTCTCCGAAGATTGCGTAGCGATGGCATTATCCCGGAAAATGTTCACTATTCACGCCTAATACTGGTGCAGACTGACACAGGAAATAGTCTCCTGCTAAAACGTTTTGGAGGAGACACCGGGCTCATGAACTACGCTATCGTAAATATTTGCAATGAATTTTTACAAGGACAGTATAAGGGTGTGGCTTTTCGTTACTGGGGAGGCCCTTCGGAAATCGCTATTATTCTGTGGGATATCCAAACGTCCATTGTTGAGCTTATAGGTAGAATTAATCAAGGTATCTACGCTACTCTGCAGGTAAGAATGCATTTCGGGATTAGCTGCATCGGCAACCTGCCTAAGCAATTACCTTATCAGCGTGCAGAAGTAGCCGAAGCCTTACAACGTCGAAATTTATTAATACATGAGGATTACTGCCATTTTTCCACTTCCTCCGAAGAGTTTAAAGAGCGGAATGAAACCACGAAGACAGAAATTCACGGAAATGCATCCCCTACGATCTTTGCTCATGTCAAGGAAGATTGGAAAATGGCAGTCATCAGCGGAAGTCCTGATGTATTGTCCTCGGCAGCGCAGCACTGGGTGGACGAGCTTAGCCGAAGCGGAATGGTTACACCGGAGATCCTAAACTCGTGGAAGAATGATGCACTCTTATTCCGTTCCCAGTTGGTAAGGGAAACGTTAGGCCCTGATGCCGATAACGCACTAGCTGAGCTAGAACAGGCCGACCAACTTCACCCGGCTCCTTATACGAACGGTTACTCGTTCTCTTTATTTGCCTGGCGTGACTGGTCATTTGACCTGATGCAGCGTATGTCAGAAGTGATTGCTGCTAAACAGGCTAAAGAAAACAATCCTATGCATGATATCGTGAAATATATCGAACTCAATTACGCCTCTGATCTCTCCTTACAGGAGATAGCCGGAAAGTTCTTTGTTAGCCGCGAATATATTTCGCGTCGGTTCAAACAGGAATACGGCATTAATTTTTCCGACTTCATCGTTAATATGCGGATAGATAAAGCTAAATTGCTGCTGCAGAATCCTCGTTTGAAGCTGTCGCAAATTTCTGAAATGGTCGGATTTCATGATGTGAAATACTTTAGCAAGGTATTCAAGAAACAGGTTGGTACTTCACCCAAAGACTATCGAAACCAGTTTAAGATTTGATTAATATCACTCTACAGGAAACGGTTGTCATCCTTTATGGAAGACAACCGTTTCTCGTAGAAGTATAAAGATAATGTATAGCGTGAAACTTATTCTTACTTATATTTTAAAAAGGCGTCCGCAACTGTCTTACCGGCTAAGCCGTTCGGATGCGGGTCGTCTATTCCGCTCATATATTCGGGTCTGATCCGGTGATCATCTGGTGCAGGTAACGACAATAGGCTTGCTATATCAAACACACGGCTCACGCCTATAGGCGGATTGGTCAAGATCTCTTGATTCACCTTGCGCCAAGTCTCTTCTCTTTCACCCTGAAAATTGAACGGTGGTACTGTACTTAGAATAATACTGGCTTCTGCATTTTCAGCCTTGATCTTAGAAATAATAGTCGTCAAATCACCAAGAAGCTCATCCGCCGAACGGCAGCCAATATCAATATCATTTACTCCGAGTACGATCATTACTTCATCACTCTGTTTAGCCTTGTTAAGCCATGGACCCTCCGCGGCAACATCATAAGCTCTAGCCCAGCCCGAGCCGATATTCCATACACCGATGTCTGTACCAAGACCATCTGCAATTCTTGCGACCCAATATTCGTACTCATCCTTTAATGTCCGCACACCTTGAGTAATTGAATCACCCAAGAATACTAATCTCTTGTTAACAGATTTCTTATAACCGATAAAACTCGGCAGAACTAACAGCTTATCAGATTCTGTGAAACCTTCCGCTGATTCCTGCGCAGCAAGATTTCCGGGCGCGTCATAGGCTGTTGCCAGCATCCCTTCTACATTGAAAGGAATCGATTTACCCGCAGTGAGCGTCTTAATCGTCCACGTAAACGCTAAGTAATGACCCTCCGGCAGATCAATGCTTGCCTCATCACTCCAGAAGCATTCCCCAGCCGCAACGGCTTTAGAGACATTACCTTCAAAAGTAAGCGCATGTTGTGTCTTTTCTGTAATCGTTCCGTCTGGTACGGTTCCACCGTCAGCGATATAAGCTGTCTCGATCACCCAGTCACCTCCAGGTTCACTGCCTACAGCTTCTTGCCCTTGATCCCATGTAGAATCGACCGCGTTACTATGCCAGAATTTTAGCTTTAACGAACCATTTTCCCTCAAACGAATATATGTCCTGAAGGTATGTGTAAACGGTTCTTGCCTATTCATTATAAAATTCGCTGCGGTTGAAAGAACCGTTGCTGAGGTATAATCCGTCTGGTTCAATACTCCACTTCCCTTAGTTAAATTAGCATTCATAATGTTTCCCCCGTCATTCAATAAGATTGTAACACTAAAACCTCTCTTATAAACCAGGGAACGGATCGTCCACCCAGTTTACAAGAGAGGTTATGGCTATATCAATATGCTTTGAGAAACGAGCTTATTTCAGTGTAATTGTAAACGATACGGATTTCGCACCTGCGTTTACTTTTACTGTAGTTTCATCTACTTGCTCTGCACCTTCTACAGCAGCGATCGTTCCCAGATCTTTAAGAGAAAGCGAGAATTCTTTACCGCTGCCTTCTGCAGTAACTGTTACGATACTGCCTTTACGGTCAGCCTTCACAGTCAATTCAGGAGTACCTTTAAGATCGCGAACCGTTGCAGTAGTGCTAGTGCCATCTTCAAGCGAATACAGGCCAAATTTAACGCCATTCGCATAATCGTAGTCCGGTTTATTATCCACACTGCCGATTGCCAGCAAGGAATTCTGGCGAACGAATAATGGCAGACTGAAGAAATCATATTTCTCTTTACGCCATGATCCGCCTTGTACAGTTTCACCACTAAGCAGGTGCGTCCAACGACCAGCCGGCAAGTAGTATTTCACTTCTCCGTTTTCTTGGAAGATAGGAGCTACAAGCAAGGATTCACCTAGCATGTATTGACGATCCAACACTTCGCAGGTAGGATCTTCCGGGAATTCCATAACCATAGCCCGCATAGAAGCCCAGCCATGTTCATGAGCCTGTCCTGCTACATCATACAGATAAGGCATCAAGCTGCATTTGAGTTTCGTGAAGAAACGGGTAACATCACAAGCTTCATCATCATAAGCCCAAGGCACACGGTACGAAGTACTACCATGCAGACGGCTGTGGCTGGACAAAAGTCCAAACGCCAGCCAGCGTTTGAATACATGCGCAGGAGCAGTGTTCTCAAAGCCGCCGATATCATGACTCCAGAAGCCGAAACCGGACAAGCCTAGGGACAATCCACCGCGAAGGCTCTCTGCCATGGATTCATAATCTGCGTAGCAGTCACCGCCCCAGTGAACTGGGAACTGTTGGCCACCGGCAGTTGCAGAACGTGCGAACAATGCCGCTTCATTCTTACCAAGCTTCTCTTCTAACACTTCAAATACAACCTTGTTGTACAGTTGAGTGTAATAGTTGTGCATTTTCATCGGATCAGATCCGTCAAAGTACACTACATCTGTAGGAATACGTTCGCCGAAGTCTGTCTTGAAGCTGTCTACGCCCATATCTACCAAATCACGCAGGTAGCCGGCATACCATTCACAAGCTGCAGGGTTAGTGAAGTCCACCAGCGCCATGCCCGCTTGCCACAAATCACATTGATAAACGTCGCCGTTAGGTTTTTTGAGCAGATAACCGTTCTTCTTACCTTCTTCAAACAAGCGGGAACGTTGGCCGATATAAGAGTTGATCCATACGCAAATTTTCAGGCCTTTATCTTTGAGGCGTTTCAGCATACCTACTGGATCAGGGAATACGCGCTCATCCCACTGGAAATCGGTCCATTGATATTCACGCATCCAGAAGCAGTCGAAGTGGAATACGCTCAGCGGCAGATCGCGCTCTGCCATACCATCTACGAAGGAGTTTACGGTTGCTTCATCGTAGTCGGTAGTGAAAGAAGTCGTCAGCCACAGGCCGAATGTCCATGCTGGCGGAAGCGCAGGCTTGCCAGTAAGTGATGTATAGTTGCTGATAACTTCCTTAATGGTAGGACCATCAATCACGAAGTATTCTAGGCTTTCTCCAGATACGCTGAATTGCGCTTTTTTCACTTTTTCCGAAGCGATTTCATAAGAAACCAGCTCAGGATGGTTAACAAATACGCCGTAGCCTTTGCTGCTTACATAGAAAGGAACGTTCTTATAAGCTTGCTCGGAGCTAGTACCACCATCTTTGTTCCAAAGATCTACAGTCTGTCCATTCTTTACAAAAGCGGTAAAACGCTCGCCCAAACCGTATACGAATTCACCTACACCGAGATCCAGCTCTTCACGCATATACGTGTTGCCGTCTTGATCCGTGATATAAGCCATGGACTTGAAACCGCTACCTGTAATTCTCTCGTCTCCACGATAGAAATCCACAGCCCATTGTTGGCCTTTACGAATCACTACCCGAAGTCCGCCGCTGATCAGCACAGTCTCGGAATCGTTTTCTTCAATCTTAACGTGATCTCCAGTACCTTTCGTAAGTTCGAAGACTGGACCGCGTTCTTGTACGCCATCATGATGAATAATCTTAACCCCTACCACACCTGGAAGCGGGGAATGAAATTTAACAGTAAGCAGGGTTGAATTCAGCGTTGCTGAACGTCCTGTGATTGGAGTCGTTTGAGTAATTGCTGTTAATCCTTCTGGAGTCTTTTCTACAACATAATTTTGAACTGCGCCGTTAATCGTGATACCATCACGCACCAGCCAGAGACCATCAGTAAATTTCATTGTGTACTTGCCACCTTTCAATTTGGTGTTTATAGTTGCATTATACCGATAAAAAATGCACAAAACTAATACTATATAGCTCATTTATAACACTATTTTGATATTTTATTCGAAAGGAGTAACATTTATGGACCGTACAACCCAGAGTCTGCTAAAAGAAGACAGAGTGCATGGCGATAGCATGTTTCCGCTTGCAGCTTATTGGATCGAATTACCTGCAGGAACACATGTACTCGATACCCATTGGCATGAAGAAGCGGAGTTTTTTATGCTGCTGGAAGGAGAAATTCTGTTTCAGGTAGACACCGAATATTTCCCTCTTAAGGCCGGCGAGGCTGTATTTATCGAGTCCGGTGATATTCATGCCGCCTATGTTCTGAATGAAGATACTCCCTGCAGATTCTGCGCACTTGTGTTTCTCCCTGATCTGTTGGCTAGCGCCCAATATGATGCGATCCAGCAAAATTCCATTTTACCCCTTCAGGAGAAAAGACAAAGCTTTCCTCGCCACCTTACACCGGCTGTGCAATGGCAACAAGAACTTCTGCAACACTTAGAACGTATGATGGACGCCTACGCTGCAAAATCCCCCGGTTTTGAAGCTTTTATTAAAGGCACACTTCTCATCATGCTCTCCCAGATTGCTCCAGAAGATCGTTTTGTTAACCGCAGCCAGCTGGATGACGCTGATACTACTAAGATCAATCGTCTTAAGAAGATTATTCTCTATATTCAGGATAACTATCAGGAGCCGATTCGAACTCGAGACCTCTCTGAGCTGATTCCCATGAGTGAAGGACAGTTCTGCCGTTTTTTCAAAGAGATGACCCGAAAGACTCCAGTGGATTACATTAACTCTTATCGCATTCGCCAAGCTGCCGATCTTCTGCAACAAAGCGACAGAAAAATATCCGACATCGCGTTCGAAGTCGGATTTGATAATGTAAGCTATTTTATTAAAGTGTTTCGCAGAGCGATGAAATGCTCGCCTTCGGAGTTTAGGAAGGGGTCCCGTTGACATCTTGTTGTTCGACTTAGCTAATGGCTCTCTTTATTAATTCTTCCTATTCATCTACCGATATATTATAGATAGATCTTATCGTCGTAGGAGGAGAATGAGCCATGCATATAACGAATATGACCTCTGCTATGGGAACGAGACTTAATGTAGCTGTTAGTCACCAAACTAACGATAAAACCATAAATTCAAACAGCAAGACAAGTGGTAGCGGAGACCACTTATCGATAAGCAAATCTGCAAAAGCAGCTTTTCAAAATCAATCTAAAATGAGCGGAATGGTTGATTCTCTACTTAAACAAAAACAGAGTATCATCGATAGCAAGAACAGCTTGATTGAAAGAACTACCCAAAGCTCTCACAGTCTGGATTCAATTCAAGATCAACTTAAGGACTTCGACAAGCAGCTCCAAACGATTGACCAACAAATTGCGAAGTACACCTTTGAAGAGCAACAAAAGAACTTAGAAAAAGCTCAAAAAGAAGATCTATCGGATGAACCTAAAACCGAGCAAGAGATACAAAACGAAAGATTGAATACGATTGTTGCTATAAGCCAAAATGTTTCACAAATGGAGGTAGTTTCTTCCACCCATTCTAAGATGCATGGCGAGGCAAGAGTTCTGACCAAGGAAATCGAATCGGATGAAGCTCGTTCTACTCATTCTGCAACAGCCAAACGTGAGCAGTTATCCAAAATCGAAGATAGAATATCGGAAATGAATGAAACGTTAGGCGATACCATAAAAGACACCGGAGATAAAATTAAAGATCAGGAACGGACTGAGAAATTAGCCACCTACCAAGGAATTCAACGTTTAGCCGAAGATTCTGATAAGTCGCAGCTAGAAATACTAATCTAACAAAGACAAAATTCTCTATATAGAAAAAGCAATCGGACCTCTACTACATCAAAGGGTCTACCGATTGCTTTTTTAAATGCAGATGATGTTATTGTTCAACTATTCCTTCCGAATCACGATAAAGCAGGTGCTGTCTGGCAAGGCCACTTCCTGTCCGCTCTCATCCTTGAACCTTACTCTGTCGCGCAGTGCTTCGGTATACCCTTCTTGCAAGTAATGCCGGAAGACTTCAATCTTCGCCTGCTTTCCTAAATTCTGCTCAATAAATGAGGCAAACTCCGTAGGAGTAAAATAACCAAACTGTTCCTGGACTTCATGAATGTAAGCTTCTTCGCCCCAAGTATACGTATATAAAAATTCCATGGCATCATTAACGGGCATAAGAACTTCTTGCTCCCCTAATCTTTGATACTGAATCTGACGTCCGGCAAAATCCTTCGCATAACGCTCCAGCCACACCAGACCGTCCTCTTCCAGAAAGCGAACTCTCCTCAGCAATGATGGGGGTTCGGTCATAATTCCATCACGAATAATGATAACCCCACCAATTGACAATACATCAAAGGCACTTCGCAGGGCTGCGGAGACGGTGTCATGATTGAACTTTTTACCATTAAACGGCACATAAGAATATAGCTCATGCAAGATGGAAGAGAAGATTACCGTGTCCACTGTTCCAGCCACCACGAAATTTTTAAGATTCAACGCATCTCCCTGCAGGACCTCCCACTGACGACCTTCCCGCTGCTTACGCTGCCGCAGAGCTTCCACTACATTGCTCGATATATCAATGCCGATAGGGGTGACATCTGGCATACGCTCTTCCAACAAATCCAGCAGCACACCGCCGCCCGGACCGATATCGAGCACTTTTTGACCAGTAACATGCTCCAGAATTACGGCTTTATAATCTGCTGTATTATTCATCTGACTTAAGTAGGTATCTTCATTATGAAAACGGTCGAATGCGTCCCTCCGCAGCTCGAACAGGTCGAACAACAGCAATACTGCACGTTCATACAAAGGCGACTTTTCAGCTTCCATACAAAATTCAATCAGCTTCTCTGCTGCTGCCGAGAATTGGAACTGGAAAAACACCGTGTCTGGCAGATGCTCCTTAGCATATTGACGAAGCATTAGATGCGGGTTCTCAGCAGGTAAAGTCCCTTGTTCGATATCCTCCCATTTAAGCTCCGATAAATATTTTTCGATAATCCGCTTCTTATAAACGTTGATCTTCTTAACACCCTTGTAGTCGTAGTAAATGCTGTTCATGACATGCTCGAAGCTGATATGATTTAGGGATTCATTCTGGGCTCTATGAGCAGCAAGTATCATCAACTTCAGAAATTGCTCCAGCGAAAAGGTCTGCAGTGCAGATTCCACATACCAGAAGGTAATCTTACTTAAGGCGTCCAATCGTTCCGCATGGAAGCCTTCGTGCATAAGCTTTGCCCATTCCGTAGTGAAATCCTCCCCTCTGGAGATCGGACCCAGCCGCATTCTGCGCAGTCTTTCTTTCATCGGCATTGGACTAGCAAGTTCACCGGATGAAATCAGAGCGATAAGCTGTTTCACTTCATGCTCTACACTCAGCCAGAGCTCGGGGGACACAGAGCCGATAACGCACTGATTAAGTACAGTCAACAACCGTTCCAGTTCCTCCGCCGTCAGCAGCTGCGCTTCCACAATCTCATGCAGCGGCTTATTCACTTCTGGTGGGACCTCCCCACGAATTTGCTGTCCTATTAGCCCATGGGTTTCAATAAGTCGATAAACCATTGCGCCTTTCTCGGAGACTATCCTACCCAAATGCCTTTCATATAACTGAGCGGAACCAATATTATGTACAAAACAGTTAATGCCTTCCTCCTGCCAAAGTAAGCGCTCCTTCAATGTGCCGCCTTTAGCCGATTCTGACCAAATTAATGTTTCTTCTACAAGCTCCTTTACCCAAATCGAACAGGGAAGTTGATTCAGAATCCTCAGACTGCGTTCCACATAGTCCAGCACAGAATTCCTGTGGTCCAGCTCCTCCAAAGATGCCACGCGTTCCAGATTTACAATTTGCTCCTCCGCTTGAACAATAAGCTTCAGCCAGAGATGATCTTCTAAATGTTCTTGCACGCCTTCACGGTATAAAGTGATAGCTTCCAACGATTTCAGCATATACTCCTCCTTCGCTCCAAAGCGGAGATGATAATAAAAAACAGAACCAGGACTCATGAAATACCCATGTCCTGATTCTGTTTGCATTCATACATTTAAGTTCCGAACCGTTGCCGATATCCGCACTTGCGGCACAGCTCTTCTACCGCCTCTCTACGAGAGAACCCGTAAAATAGATTGTTCGCTCGCTCACCCTCTACGATTTCTGAGAACGGAGTCTCATGAATGTTTCCGAGGTTAATGACGCCTTCACCATCCAGACAGCACGGTACAACAGTACCATCCACAAGGATTGCCGCTTGGCTGCGCAGCGCATGACAAAACCCTTTTCCGTCATCTTCCGGCTCGTTCAGTGCAGGCCAACGGAACTCATGGTCCTGATTGAGATATACCCGTGGGGCAACCTTGACGCCGCTGCCAGGTATAACCTTTTCTTCGATCTTGAAATCAAGGTTAAAGGCTTCCTCCAGCACAGCAAGGGTCTCACGGTTCCGATTTTTCTCTAGATTGGTCAGATTATCCTCCGTCAAATTCCACAATCGGAAGGATATAATCACCCCTTGCGCGGAGGCTTCCCGTACAAAAGAAATAATCTCCGACAAATACCCTTCGCGGTTCTCAGATCCTTCATGCCCATCAAAGCTATGCAGAGAGAAGTTCATCTGTCGTAGTGCAGGTTTGCCGAGAATCTTAGGGCCAGCCTTATGAATTAACGTACCATTGGTAGTAATATTGACCTTGAACCCTTTGGCATGTGCCGCATCCAGCAGCTCACCAATCTTGGGATGCAGCAATGGCTCACCTTTTACGTGAAGGTAAATATGATTACTGTGTGGCTTAATTTCATCTAATATCGTATTAAAAGTATCGAGCTTCATAAAGTTCTTCGTTCGGGCGGTTGGTGGACAAAAGCTGCAGGCCAGGTTGCAGACGCTTGTTATCTCAATGTATACCTTTTTAAAAGTCTTCAAGTGCTGCTCCCCATTCTATTTATAGATCTGCGGCATAGCGGAGGCCGATTTGTGCTCTGGCTTCCTCCATAACCTCTGCTACCGCCAAGGAATTCGCATGCGTGTTAATTCTGCTTTCCCGGTCACCGTTCTTAATTAAGTTAATAAATTCCTCAACCTCATAATACATAGACTCGAACACCTGAGGCTGCGTAAGCTCCTCGACGGTTCCATCACGATACTGAATCTTCACTTGGTAAGGCTGGTTGATCTTATCGATCACCATGGTACCACTTTCCCCTTGAATCTCGGCTGGTAAATAGGAATCAGCGATCTTGGAATGCATCACAACTGCGTCCATATCATCGTATTGCATAACAATACTTCCTTCACCATCCACACCAGAAGATAGCATAAGACCCACAGCCTGTACAGAATTCGGTTTCCCGAACAACACAACCATAGGATACAAGCAGTAAACGCCAAGATCCATGAGCGAGCCATTAGAGAAGGCCGGATTAAAAGCATTTAACACCGTTCCCTGCCGATAAGCATCATATCTCGATGAGTATTGACAATAACTCGCGAAATAACGGCGAACTTGGCCGATTTTATACAAATTGTCTCTGATCACTCCGAAATTCGGCATGAATGTCGATTTCATTGCTTCTACCAACAACACATCATTGTTCTTCGCAGCTTCAATCATTGCTCTTAGCTCCGCACTGTTTGAGGCAGCTGGTTTCTCACAGAGCACGTGCTTGCCATGATTTAAGCACATAATCGCCTGCTCAGCATGCATGGAGTTCGGGCTTGCAATGTATATAGCATCGACATCTTTACTGGAAACCATATCTTCCAAATTCGTATAAATTGTAGCTCCAGCATATTTTGCAGCAAAGGCCTGACCTTTCTCCATTGTGCGGGAGTACACGGCTGTCAGGATAAACTCCTCATTCTCCAAGCCGGCTTGCACGAAGCGGTCTGTAATAAAGTTTGTTCCAATGACCCCGAAACGAATTGTCATGATAATCCCGTCCTTTTTAGTTCTTACTAAATCTCTATATGCTATTTTCTCACTCTCTGGGTAGTAATGTCTACTTTTCAGGACAAATTTCCGACAAATTCTGATAGATCCACCTTGTGAAAAAAAAGCACCACTCCTTCATCTTTTGTCGATAAGAAACTATTCCTGGTAGACTGCGACATGATTTGTCGAAGGATGCAGTAAAAAGGCTCCCATTCTTAACTTAAGAACAGGAGCCTTTTGAGCCATATAGAGTTACTGCTTATTTATAAAAAGCCTGCAATTGACGCACAATTTCATCCTTGTCATGATCCACTACGGTTTGATGCTGTGGCATCTCGAACAACGCTTTAATTTGTGCCGGGAATTCCTGCTTAATATCGATCAGGGTTATCGCTTCATCAAATTTAGCTGGATGTGCCGTCGCAAAGGTAATTCCAATCTCGTCCGAGCCATTAAAAGCCTCGTAAGCCGCGATTCCACATGCAGTATGCGGATCAAGCAGATAGTTATATTCTTTTTGATACTTAGCGATTGTATTCAAGCATTGGTCATTCTTCACACCCAGCGCAGCAAAATCCTTCTGCACCTGCTGAAGCGCATCTCCTTCAACCGTAATCTTACCTTCAGTTTGGAGCTTGGACATATACGCGGATAGTTTCTTGGAATCCTCGCCTACCAAATAATATAGATAACGCTCAAAATTGCTCGCCACTTGGATATCCATTGAAGGACTGTATGTGCTTGTGAAGCTGCCCGGTTTGTATTCCCCGGTGTTCACGAAACGCTCCAAGATGTTATTTTCATTCGTGGCAATAATCAGTTTGTTAATCGGCAATCCCATTTGCTTCGCCAAATATCCGGAGAAAATATTACCGAAGTTGCCGGAAGGCACGCTAATGTTAATCTTCTTCTCACTGCTGCCATCGACATGTAGATACGCATAGAAATAGTAGACGGTCTGCGCCAGAATACGCACAAAGTTAATGGAGTTGATTGCACGCAGATGATAGCGACCCTTAAAGTCGAGATCCGCGAACAGATCTTTAATTACCTTCTGGCAATCATCAAAGTTACCGTGCACAGACAGGTTCAGTACATTGCTATCATCTACCGTAGTCATCTGCAGCTCCTGCACTTTACTTACCTTCCCATGCGGATGCAGAATACAGATCTTGATGCCTTCTTTACCGCGAACGCCCTGGATGGCAGCCGCCCCGGTATCCCCTGAGGTTGCTCCGAGGATGTGGATGATCTTGTTCTGCTTTTTGGAAATATAAGAATACAGCTCACCCATAAACTGCAGCGCTACATCCTTGAAGGCAAAAGTAGGGCCATGAAACAATTCCAAGACATATAAGGAATCATTCACTTGGTGAATAGGCGTTACTTCCGGCGTGCGGAAATTGCCATAACTAGTGTTGACCATGTCCTGTAAATCCTCGTAAGGAATCTCATCATTAGTGTAATAAGCGAAGATCTTCAGGAACAGCTCCTGGTAGCTAAGACTTCTCCACTCTTCCAAAGTAGCTGCTGTAACGACAGGAATCTCGGCTGGGACCATTAATCCGCCATCATCCGCAAGTCCCATCAACACCGTATCGATAAAGCCTTTAGGTTCCACATTGCCTCTTGTGCTTATATACTTCATGCTCATCCTCCTGAACCCCTCTATAAATATATATAAATTATAAGTTTCACTTTATAGCTGCTTGTTTTCCCTATATACTACCACGTTTACGCGCTAAAGTCCGTTAATTCTTTGTCTTATTTTGTAGCTCTTTCCAGACAGTTTTGTTGCTGTATTGCCGTTCTGTACTGACATCCTTACCGAACCATTCCGGTGCCTTGAAGCTCTCCGCTTCCTCTAAAGATTCAAATTCAACCTCCAGAACGGACAATTTCAGCTGAGAATACACGTCGATCTCAACCGTTGTGCCCTTCCACACTGCAGTAATCCGCTCTTTGACCAAGGCTACCGCATTTACTGCCTCAATCATCTGATTATATAAACCCTCTGAGATAAAATATTCGATTTCTTCACGTTTGATCCCTTTGCCGTCCTTAAACGTATGCGTGTAGGTTACTTCGCCTGAGTCCAGATCTGTAATTTTACGCACACGCAGCTCTTGGCCCCCATCTATCGCCAAATAAGTCTGATCGATATTATGCCGGGTAATAATCTTCAATTCGCCTTCTTGAATAAGCCGCTCCGGAAATTCCGGCAGCAGAAACTTGCGTTCGATCTCCAAAGCCATGATGTTTCGCTCCTCAATGTGCCATTTATTTTATATTACTAATCATCATAGGGGTGAGACAAACCCAAGTCAATGTAGATTACAGAGAAATAGGTTATGCTTTTATCAAAAAATGAAACTGTTACGATCAACCTGTGACTGTCCAGGTTCAGGATCTACGATTGGCGGGGGTACGCATTGTCTAACTATCCGGACCCAGAAGGCAGCGCGGATAATAATAGAAACAGCGACGGTCATGGACGTGGAAAAGCAAGCCCTAGACTGTCGCTGCTAATTATGGACATTTTAAATATTTCCTAACAAAGAGGACATATTTTTTTGATTTTCTGCGAGCCAAATCATTTCCTTCGCAAAGCGAGCCGGCGGTATACTATGTTGATCCATGTTAGCATTAATCCACCATGTGCTTTCCATATACCACAACAACTGTAAGGAATGTGTTAAATAGCCCTCTACCACTTCACGTTCCTCACTGTACCCTTCCATAAACGCCGAAGCCAGAGAGACATCTAAATCATCATCTAAAGCACAAGACATAACAGCACGAGCTACATCAAGCTGTGGATAGTCATATTTTAGTCGATCAAAATCTAGAATTGCAGATAGTCCATTATCATTAAATAAAAGATTATCTACCCAAAGGTCACGATGTGCCCATCCTGTTTGAAGTAGTTCGAGTAGTTCTATATTCATTTCTTCAGTAGCTTTTATTTGAGCTTCTACATCAGCAAGTAGCAAAGGTTTACCAATTCCCATACACTCATGCCAGACTACGTTCCAATGTGCTAAACGCGCCTCCCGGCTGGGGGGATTAAATTGCGGACTGTTATTCATACCAAGTGTCCCGTCATTTAACAATCGATGCATTTTTCCTGTTGCTCGACCTAAATCGTATATTTGATGGATATTGGTTTTACCTGGTGAAATTATTTTTCCCTGGCAATATGCCATCACTATGAAACGTTCTCCATTACCAGATTCAAGAAAAATATTTTCGTTCTGTGTTAACACTTCGGGGCATGCTAGACCTTGATCATATAATCTAATCTGTTGAGAGAGTGCTAACAATAGCTCCTCTGGGTTATATAATTTATATCTTTCTTTGTTATATTGTTTAAATAAAAGTTCCCCTGCATCCGTCGTAACTTTCCACTTTAAATTTAACCAGCCTCGTTTTATTGAAGTAGTCTCTATTACATTCAGACCGAAACTTTGATGAAATGTTTTTATTAGGTCTTCCAGGATCATTTCCTCTGTGAATATAGTCTCCATTGGGTCAACTCCTATATTTAAAGTGTATAAGTTTTTATTCCTTATGGAGACCTATATAACCTCTTAAATAAATCTGTGTTTTGTAAATAGAACTTCTGAAGCATATCCTCTTCCCCAAAATGCTCTAGCAATATCATATCCAATCTCTGCTTTTTCATTTTCAAAATCTAAGAAATTATACCCACAAGAACCTATGATTTCATTGGATTCCTTTACAATTACGGAGAAACGAATAGCTTTGTTATCTCGAGAAAATTCATCAAGCAGTTGTATCATCTCTTTTACCTGACTTTCATCAGTAAAGCAATCGACATCCATGAACTTGGTAACCTCTGGATCAGACCACACTTTAAACAAACTAGGTGAATCCGATACCTTCATTTTTCTTAAATGTAATCGTTCTGTGTGTAACTCTGTAGTTAACATTATTTTTACCTCCATTAAATTTTAATAGTTGGTTTAAAAATAATGATCTCTGCGCATAGTTCAGTCCCTTCATTTATCATTCCCCATTAGAGTATCACATCATCTCTAAAACGAATAATATACCTCTTTCCCCTTAAGAAAATCCTGACATAAGGTGCTGCATATTTTGGAGGCGTGCTCTTTGATCCAGCCGTTCCTCTCAGAATCATGAATAAAAAATACGTAACTAATAAAAATATCCATAAATATTTGTCCTTCAATGTACCGAATCTCATTTAGCGAAAAGCTAGATTTAGAAGCATAACCCTCCAAAAGCGTTTTTCGGAGCTCACTTTTCAGCATAGAAGATGCAGAGCCCAAATCAAACAAATAATATCCATAACCAAATAAGCAATAATCTATTAAGATCGGGTTATGTTCTGACACAACGACATTCCCCAGCTGAAAATCAGCATGAATGAATCCCCATGAGTTCTCCCTAGCGTCTAGTTCTGCTAACTGTTCTTTTACTACGAGTAGAACGCTACGAATAACATCGTAATCCTCCTGATTAAGGGCTCCATTGTCTGCTCCCTTTCCAAGTTCTATTAAAGTTTCATCAATCTTTTTGACGTTATATACAGGTCTATGTAACTCCAAGGGCATTAGCGTTCGTGAGAATTCATGTAAACTGGCAAGATTTCTCCCTAATCTATAAACAATCTGTTCAATGTTGTCTTCATCTTGGGTAAGCGTAAAGCCTTCAATCCATTCTAAAAGCGTTGCCAAACTGGTACCGAATCGCTCCGAACAATATTCAGTAACCATCTGCCCCTTCTGATTTACAACCGGTCTTTGAACTTTCAGTATGTTCTTCTGATCGATTTCCCGCAGAAAAAACATTTCGGACTGCAATCCATCTCGAGTATGTTGTAAGCCTGAGAACCCTTCCGATATTGGTTTATGTATACGTAATAGGTACTTCTTGTTATCCAGCTTATTAGTCACTTTAAATGTAATATTCTCATTATGTCTAATGAATTCAATGATTGGGTCGATAAACGAATACTGCAACAATACTTTCTCAGCTTCTATAATCACAAGACTTCCCTCCTTTGAATCAAGAATATCCTTTATATTGTACCTGTTGTTCGTTGTATTTTGTTGGAATAAATAACTATATTTAAACTATCTCTTAGAAGACTCTACTAAAAAAATAGAGGTACATATTAGTTCCCTAATACGTAACTCTATTTATTACATTAGCTTTTATTCATTGCGTTAATGCAATATCAATACACCAAACCCTTCCAAAGTAACCTCACCCGATAATGTTGTTCCGCTCAGTAAATCCGTTTTGGTCTCATGTAGATGTATGGAGGCAGGCATCTCACTATAGTTAAGTAAAAAAGTATAACTGGAATTAGCCGCGCTACGAATTTGCAGCTCTACATCTGCTGGAAGCTCGATCCACTCTGCTGGCGACTGCAGACCGATTTGATCAATGATTATAGACGCTGCTTGTTCATTAAAGACTGCTCCGTGATACCAAACTTCGCCTTTGCCGCGATGATTTCTCGTAACCGCCGGTTTTCCCGCGTAATAGTCCGAGGCATAAACCGCCATGACTTCGGCCGAATCATCCTCAATTCGGAGAATATCATTAAAATCATCTGCCCCAGTGACCACTTCGGCCGCACCTGACCAGCTAATCGTAGTTGGTTGACGACTGCCTTTAACCATTGTGAATTCTTCGACTGTGATCCCGCATAAATCCCTGGCAGCACCTGGAAACGGACGCATATAACATTGACCGCGTTCATCCTTATAACCGGTTCTACATCCGAAGATCAGTTTTCCACCTTGCTGAACATATTCATCCAGTAGTGACGCTGTCTCATCTGTCATGATCGCCGGGTGAGGATAGATAAGCACATCATATCGTGCAAGTTCTTCCAGCGTTGTCTTTTTGCGTAAATAGAATACGTCATTCGGGATATGCTTCCGCTGGAGCGCCTTGTACCACTCCTTGTTGCTCTTCCACATAAACGGACCATGCCACACATCGTATTCTCCATCCCACTCATTATCATAATCACGAACAATAGCAACGTTAGCCTGATTACGAGTGCCGATAAGTGCTTGACCTGCCGCCGCCAGCTCTTGTCCGATCTGTCCCGCTTCCCGTACTCTTCGGTTCGGCTGATTATGATAGTCGTTAATGCCATGCCAATAGATTTCATTACCCATCGTAGCTGTCCGCCAGCGGAAATACAGCACCATATCGGCGCCATGAGCGATCGATTGATAAGTCCATAACCGCATCTGTCCCGGCTTCGGAGAAGGCATATCCATCCGGTTCACCCAGCCACCCGGCCCCGATTGCTGCTCCATAATACAGAAATTCGGAGAAATCGAACGGACAACAGATAACGACAGCCCCCAGCCTCTATCATTCAGCGGATTCCGCTCATTCGGGTCATTAGAAATAGTAGAGAACTGCGGATAAGAATCATAGCTGAAGAAATCCAGCAGCTCATCCGTCATTTCATGGCTATCGAGATGCCCGAACAGACCATTCGTGGTTACCCATTGTTTTGGAGCATGTTTACGAATGATATCCGCTTGGTTTTTGGCAAAAGAGATCGTATTGTCCGATATAAACCGTTTTTCATCCAAAGCCTGATGGGGATTAGGCTGCTTAGATACTGGAGTAGGCCGTGGAAGATAGACCTGAGACCAGTCACTGTAGCTTTGATTCCAAAAAACAGCTCCCCAAGCCTCGTTCAAATGCTCAAGCTTAACATATTTCTGCTGCAGCCATTCCCGAAAAGCCTTATGGTCACTCTCGGAGTAAAATTCACTAATTTCGCAGTTGAGCTCATTATCAATTTGCCAGCCGACTACACCTGGATGATTGCCGTAATGTTTAACCATCTGTTCCGTAATCCTTGCACACAGCTCCCGATATATGGGGCTACTGTAATTATAATGACGACGCATGCCATGCTGAAGGGTAACACCTTCATACGTCACGTTCAATACTTCTGGATACTTATGGGTCAACCAAGCTGGAGGGGTAGCCGTCGGAGTTCCGAGAACAACCTGCAGACCATTTTTATGAGCTAAATCAATCGCCCGATCAAAGAGTCCGAACTGGAATTCACCCTCAGCTGGTTCAAAAATTGACCAAGCAAATTCCCCCATCCGAATGATCGTGAAGCCCAGTTCCCGCATCCGGCGATAATCGTCCTCCCACAGGCTTTCCGACCAGTGTTCCGGATAATAACAGACGCCAAGCTCGAATTTTTCTGTTGCGACAGGTTTCTTCATGATTACCTCCAAAGTATTAAAAATATGCTTTCAGTATTTTATAATTCTATTGTATTATCAGTGATAAGAAGGCTTATATAACAAAATATTGCGATCGTATAACAATCTTGCGTTAATTGCGTTAATTGCCTTAATCCAACTAGCGCTCTGCAGCGCGATAGAAACGGGTGCTGTCAATCATGAAGAAACAATGGTATTTGCCGACACCGGCTTTTTCAAAATATGTCTGTTATCCTGAATTTTTGGGGCACTACACTCACTTTCCACAGCATACTGAGAGAAGAAGTGAAGGGTTTCTGGGAAGCTATAACCTGCATTTAATCTTTGGTGGAGAAGGTTATGTATTCCATGAGGGTGAACGTATTCCGATGAGCAGAGGACGAGGTTTTCTTTACCCTAAAGGTGCTTATCAGCAGTATGGGTCTGATCCCGGAGAGCCTTGGGATGTTCGTTGGGTTCATTTTAGTACTGAAATTGTACTCCCCTTATTAGAAGAAGTGGACCAGTCACGTGCATACCTGTTCACTTTTGATTTAGAGGCCAAGCTGGACGAGCCGTTCGAGGAAATGTACTTGCTGAGCGCTTCCTATGTAACACGTAGTGAGCCAAGACTATCCGCGCTACTCTACGAGCTTCTAGTGAAATTGCTGCAGAACTCGGAACCGCTTCACGGCTCCGTCCCCCACGAGGTCAGGCAGTCTATCCGCAGTGCCGCAGATATCATACATGTCGAATGTGCCCGCCCTTGGTCACTGGAGTCAATGGCAAGACTAACAGGGTATAGCAGCTATCATTTTCTGCGGCTGTTCCGAATGGTTATGGGTAAAACCCCAAATCGTTATTTAACGGATTGTCGACTGGCCAGAGCTAAGCTTCTACTGGTTTCTACCGGACTCTCCATTGCTCAGGTTGCGATACAATCCGGCTTTTCCCAGTCCAGCTATTTTATTAAAGTGTTCAGAACGTTTGAGGGAATGTCTCCCGTAAAGTACCGTCAGGCTTTTGGATCATAACGCCTTAAACGATGAACAAGAAAAAACCGAACGACAATCAGAGATAATCCTGAAGTACGTTCGGCGCAATGGTATATTTATTTAATCTCTTTCATAAATGATCTGAAGTTTTCTACGATCTCTTTTGCTTTCGTACGATATAAATAATGTCCTTCTTCAAAGGTTATCACTTTTCCATTTACAGAGTCTTTCACTTGCTTTACATGCTCTGGTAACCATCTATCCGTTACTGGATGATTCGCTTGTACAAATAAGATTAGAGGAAGATTTCTGGGAAACGATAAATTTTCAGCTCCTTTAAAATTAGAATACATACTTCCGGCTTCATTTAATTGGGTAGGATTATATATGTTTTGGCGATTAATCAATCTCATTTGTTCTTTTGTTGTATCATCAAATGGCAGTTCAGCAATGGGGTCAGCACTTAGTTTCATTTGCAATCTGATGAGACCTGATTTTTTGAGTAGATTTAAAGCTCTCAATGCCGAGGCTTCAATCTTCCGTTCACTTAGCGATGGAACGCTGCTATCGAGCCCGACAAATGCACTCACTTCATTTTCATATTTGTTAACATAATCTATTCCGTAAAGGCCAGAAATGGAGTGACCCATTAGAATATAACGGTCAATATGAAGACCCTGTAGAGCTTCATGAATTTCACTTACAATATTCTCTGTGCTGCGCTCCTTTTTGGTCAGATCACTTAATCCATACCCAAAAGGCTCAATCACGACAACTTTGTAAAACGGGGATAGCTCATCTATTAATGCTTTAAAATCAAAGAGCTGGTGCTGCTGTGCCATAGCCTGGTAGAAGCACGACTGTTTCTTCGCCATCCCCTCGAATCAAAACATTCATGTTCTTCCCATCTACAGGTACTAGCTGACCATAAGGTTCTATTCTTCTTTGTTCCGATTTGTTGCTGATCAGATTAACGGTATACACAATGGCGAGAAACAGCACGATGGCTATGATTATTGCTCCTAATATTTTAACTAGAATATTTAGTATCTTGCTTGTTCTCGTGCCTACCTTCGATGTTATCGCCTCTCTTATTTTCACTCGTATCTTCTCCTGTCATCCTCTGTGTATTGGACTGCCTTAAACCACTGTTAAGCTAAGGCTAACCAATGAAGATGTACTTCCCATGACGTCATCATGAACGGAATATGAAAATACAAAAAAATACTTATATACCCACACAAAAAGCAAGCCAAGAGCCGGGCTCATGGCTTGCTTCCTTTTGAAATTAACTCCCTATTCCTGCACCTTCAATTTAAAGCATCCGCTGACAAAATCCTGCTGGATATCCGGCAGAGCCAGTCCGACCTGCATTAGCCGGTCACCGCCGTAAACCTCACCGCTTGCCTCCAGAGTATAATTCAGCTCCGGATTCAAGCCATTCAGCTTCAGGCTGCGGCGTGGCGGGTGCGGCACAGCCATTACCCGGAAGTAATAAATGAGTGCCTCATGCTGATCGTCTGAGACGAACATCCATGCCGTCTCGTTCCCCTCGAACGGGCTTTGCAGACGGTATAGATTGCCCTTCTGTACAAGACTGCGGATCTGTTTATAGTTTGCAATCTGCTCCCTCACAAGCTCCTTCTCTTCGGCAGTAAACTTGGTGAGATCCAGCTCATAACCAAAATTACCGGACATAGCTACATCTCCACGGAAGGAAAGCGGGGTGATCCGTCCTACCTGATGATTCGGTACGGCAGACACATGCGCGCCTATCGAACTAACCGGATATACCAGACTTGTTCCATATTGAATCTTTAGCCGTTCCACAGCATCGGTATCATCACTGGTCCAGGTCTGCGGCATGTAATGCAGCATACCCGGGTCGAAGCGTCCACCACCACTACAGCAGCTCTCGAACAGGATATGTGGAAACTCTGAAGTGATTCGCTCCAATAGCTCATACAGACCAAGCACATAACGATGTGCAGTCTCCCCTTGGCGTTCAGGGGGTAACTCTGCAGAGCCAATCTCCGTTAAACAACGGTTCATATCCCATTTCACATAGCTAATGGGCACCGTCGAGAAAATTCGGGATAATGACTCATAAATGTACTGGCGCACATCTTCCCGTGTATAGTCCAGCACCAATTGCCAGCGGGCTTCGCTGCGGCGGCGTCCCGGCACATGCAGGCACCAGTCGGGATGCTTACGATAGAGGTCGCTGTCTGGCGAGATCATTTCCGGCTCGAACCAGAGGCCAAACTGTAAACCTAGATGGTTCACGCGCTGGGCAACATCAGACAATCCGCCTGGAAGCTTGCGTAGATCCTCCACCCAGTCTCCGAGAGAGGAATTGTCAGCGTCTCTTTTGCCAAACCAGCCATCATCCAGCACGAATAGCTCGATCCCAAGCTTCGCGCCTTCGGCCGCAATGGACTCCAGTTTGTCCGCATTGAAGTTAAAATAGGTAGCTTCCCAATTGTTGACCAGAATAGGCCGTTCCTTATCTCTAAATAACCCTCTGCATAAACGGGTCCGGTACAAACGGTGATAGGTTCTCGACATTTCTCCGATCCCCTCAGAAGAATACACCATAACTACTTCTGGGGTCTGGAATTGTTCTCCCGGCTCCAGCAGCCATGAGAAATCAAAAGCGTTCAGCCCCATCGTAAACCTTGTCATCCCGAAGGAATCGACCTCTGCCTCGGCTTCAAAGCCTCCGCTATATACAAGACTGAAGCCGTAGGCCTCTCCATGATTTTCATCCGTTTCAGGTTTCACCAGCGCTGCAAATGGATTTAACTGATGACTACTCATCCCTCTGCGGCTCCCAATGGTCGTCCCCCCTTGCACCAGACGTCTGCGAGTCAGATTACCTTCTCTTGACCAGGCCCCTGCCAAATAGATCATATCCATTTCACCAGACGAGAAATCGACACTGGCACTCAGTGCACGTTGTAATTGGAGCTGGGCATCTCCACCATTTGTGAACTCCACAGAGCGGGTAATCACGTTAGAATCCTCATATATGGTATATCGTAAAATAACAGTTAGCTTGGCATAATCATCCTTGAGCGTAAGCTCCAGCGTCTGTGCTTCTTGGTCGGACTCCACATATACTGAAGGCAGCCCGGCAAGTGCTGGTTTCCCCTTCATGACCCGGTATCCACTGTATTTCAATTCCGTGATACGAGTGCCATCTTCAAGCCGAACTTGATAAGCAGGTGTTCTGAAATCTCCCGTACCGTATTGTGGGTATTCCTGCGGGAGTCGGTCAAGCCCCGTATTTCCTCCCAGATTCAACAGCCCTTCCAGATTACTGTCACTCCGTAGCTTCTTGCCCCAATACACATGTGCCGGATAATCATTGATAAGCTGAAGAATATAACTCATTCCTGCACTTTGTAAATGGAAAAGCCCCTGATCTTCCTGAATTAAAATCCCCATGCGCTAGTCCTTCTCTCCTTAAGATTTACAGTAAATCTTCGCTAACAAAATCAACCATCGATTTAACCTTTAGCCCCTTAGGAACGGCCGGAATCCAATCTCTTCCATCCTTGCCCCGCTGAGAGAATACTATCGTCTTGGACTGTCCTGGGAGAAGATCAAAGAAGTTGTCGGAGAATATACCTTCATCCTCTGAGATCAGGTATACGCCCCTAGCCAATACATCACTTGTCACAGTGAAGCTTAAACCACCGCTATCCGGAGTTTCCTTTATCGTAATCACTGCATGCTGCAACGGAATTTCTGTTTCCGGGACAAAATAATGTACCTTGCGGTCTATCACCTGTCCAGCAGCCTGCAAGCTTATCTCTAACACTACCTCGCCTGATCCATGACCTTCTAGCAATTCCACCACAGGAGACGAGAATACAATAGCCGTAGAATCGGCTCCGAGCTCAACCGGATGTGTCCACTCTCGTAGCACCGAGCCGTCAAACTTATACAGCCTAAGCATCAGCTCAGCAGTTATTGCTCTTCTTAAGTCAGAAACGACATGAACGTCAATCCGCTCACGGTCTGTACCATCAATAGACAACAAGACATCCTTGAAGCTTGCACGCACGGTATATTGCAAAGCTTTCCAGCGCCCGTTGTAATCCATACCCGCCCAAGAAGCAACCGGCCAGCAATCATTCATCTGCCAATATAAAGTGCCCATACAATAAGGTTTATTTCTTCTGTGACTTTCAATCGCAATTCGGATTGCTTCAGCTTGCAGAATTTGACTCATATATAGAAATGCTTTGAAATCCTTCGGCTGCGGCAAATACATATCCATATATTCTTTGATCAGCAGATTACCGCGGCCATTCTTCTGATGAGCCAGCATCACCTTTGAAGTAAGCTCCAAATCCTGCTCTTCGGCATAACTCATTACGGTTTTCAGTTCCGGGAACGACTGGAAGCCATACTCACTCATAAAGCGGCCAACCTTTGTATTATAATTCTCAAAAGGCTCAATTCCGTGCCACACGCCCCAGTAATGAACATCCCCATCGCCCGCCATCCGCGTCGCATGCTGATCCATATTGCCCGTCAGATCCCGCAGCGGCGAAGACGGCCAATAGTCTACTCCTGGATGGAAAGCGGTAACAGCCTCCGGCAGAATATGGTGGAATATTTTCTCATAATCAGCCCACATGCTCGCTCTATGTTCAGCATCGATCTTTTCTTTCCAGCCCCAGCCCATATTTTCCTCGAACTGTGACCAGGCCGAATCAATCTCGTTATTGCCACACCATAAGGCGATGCAGGGATGATTGCGCAATCTTTTGACGTTATACTCCGCTTCTTTCTTCACATTTGCAAGGAACGCCTCGTCCCCCGGGTACATGCTGCAAGCAAACATAAAATCCTGCCAGACCAGCAGACCATATTCATCACAAAGCTTATAAAAAATCTCCTCTTCATAAAAACCGCCGCCCCATACGCGCAGCATATTCATGTTTGATTCTACCGCCGTGACAATTTCATGCCGATACCGCTCCTCGGTAACTTCTGTGATGAAGCTGTCATTCGGAATATGGTTGGCACCTTTAGCAAAGACCGGCACACCATTCAGCGCGAAAGAAAATGAAGTTCCCTTGGCATCGCGTTCCCGAATCAATTGAATACTGCGCAGTCCGGTTCTTACACTTTTGCTAATTATAGCTTCCTTACCTTGCACCAAATCGGCTTGGAAAGTATATAAATGAGGCTCGCCTAGCCCTCTACACCACCAGAGCTGCGGCTGATCTATCACGATATCCATCTCTACTTGCTGTTTGCCACCCTCTAATGTAACTGTTCGCATCCATTCTAAGCCATCGGCGCTTATGCGCAGCATTCCCTGCCAAGCAGTAGGAGCATCCACTTCAATAATTGCGGTCAGTCGAGCTTCTTCCTTGGTGATCACATTTTGACGGATATAGAGATCTGTGATTTGAACTTCGTCACGTCCCTCAAGGGAGGCTTCACGCCATATGCCACTGGTCAAGAAACGCGGGCCCCAGTCCCAGCCGTAATGATAAGGAGCTTTGCGGGCAAAAACACTAATCCGCTGTTCATCCAGCCCCCCAAGCTCGGATTGATCATTCGGTGCAGGCAACGTATACCCCAGCTTTGCTAGTTTAGGCAAATCCTCTTTGACTACAGAGCGGAACCTCACTCTAATATTGTTCTCACCAATCTTCAGCTGATCTTTGACATCCACTCTCCACGCCAAAAACATATTATCTGCCGCGAGTACATGTACATTGTTCACATAAACATCAGCATAGGTATCAAGACCTTCAAAGATCAGCTCCGTGCAAGAAAGCCCCGACCACTCTTCGCCAAGCTGCAAAGTCGTTTGATATTCCCAATCCTTCTTATCAATCCACTGTAGATTATGTTCGTTCGTTCCATAGAAGGGATCCTCAATTTTTCCGTTCTTCAGTAAATCCGTATGGACCGTGCCTGGCACAGTAGCCGGAAGCCACTCTTCATCTCCGTAACCTCTAAATTCCCACTTTGCAAGCTTCATCTCTAGCTGTTTCATTTTATCCTCCTATAAGTTTTGTAGAGCATATGCTTCTTTGAGTGTCTTCGTACAAAACTCACTTCGAAAGCATTTGCTTAAAGTTTTGTAGAGCATACACTTCTTTGAACGTCTTCGTACAAAACTCGCTTCGAAAGCAGCAACTTAAGTTTTGTAAGCCTATTCATCTTTCAAAATAGCATACCTCTTCTAGCATTTCATTGAAGTCAATTGATATTCTTTGTATTTTGTTATCCATTCGTTAGGTATTCACTAATTATAATCGCTCAAACAAAACAAATAAAGACAATAAATAATAATACAATACATTTCTAAACGCTTTATTTAAAGCTATAATGTTCATGTAAACGCTAACAAAATAATGAAAAGGGGATTAAGTTATGAGAAATAAGTTATTTTCGTTATCTTTTGTTATGATTATGATTTTGTCATCAACGCTTGCTGGCTGCGGCTCGAACAACGGCAACAGCACAAATAACGGGGCTTCCGCAACAGATAAGCCCGCAGCAACGAATACAGAAAATACAAGTGGTAATTCTACAAACACCGCAACAGCTGAGCCTGCAGCGGGAGCTGATATTAGCGGAAAAATCACCTTCCTGACCAACAGAACAGACATGATTGGCAAAGAATACGACGAATATTTAAAGCGCTTTAATGAGAAATACCCGAATATTAAAGTCGAATTCGAAGCTTCTCAGACCGACTATAATCAACAGGCTAAAGTCAGAATGGCCAGCGGCGAGCTTCCAGACGTTATGTTCGTACCTACCATCCCTAACTCCGACCTGCCGAAATACTTCGCTTCACTGGATGATCTTGGCCTGAACGATCAAATCACCTTTAAAGACTTTAAATCCTTTGATGGCAAGCTGTACGGAATTACCACAGGGAACTCTACATCCGGGATTGTTTATAACAAAAAAGCATTTGCCGATGCCGGTATCACAGAAACACCAAAGACTTGGGATGAATTTTTGGCTGCCTGCGAGAAGCTGAAAGAAAAAGGTGTCATTCCACTGGCTTCTAACTTCAAAGATAAATGGCCGCTTGGTACATGGGCTTATGATACACCCCGCCTGATTGCAGGTAATCCTGACTTCCCTAACGAGAAATTGAACACAGAAACACCATTCACGATGGATAACGGCTATGGGAAAGCCTTTAGTCTGCTGAGAGAGCTTAACGAAAAAGGATATCTGGAAAAAGACATCAACTCTACTAACTGGGAGCAATCGAAAAAAGACATCGCTTCCGGCAAGTTCGCCATGTACTATCTCGGAAACTGGGTTATTAACCAAGTTATTGGAGTCGGAGCTCCTTCAGACAATGTTGGCTTCTTCCCGTTGCCTTATGATAATTCGGGCAAACCATCTGCTACCCTCAGCCCTGACTTCTTCTATGCTGTCGCCAAAAACAGTAAAAACTTAGAGGCAGCAAAAGCTTTTGTAAAATGGATGATTGAGGATTCGGGATATGAGGATTTTGCAGGCTTTATCTCTCCATTAAAAGGAAAAGAATCTAATCTGGCTCAGCTAAAAGAATTCCAAGCTACTGGAGTAGAGCTTATAGAAGGAACTGTCGATGATGCGAAGGTTACAGAGATCGGCAATAAGGCACAGTTGGATCTCCCTGCAGTAGTTCAAGAATTCGTGCTTGCTAAGGACCCACAATCTGTAATAGACAAGTGGAACAAGGCTTGGGCAAAAGCCAAGAAAGACCTTGGCTATTAATTAAGGCATCTTTTCACTCATGAAATAGAAGTACACTACGGCGCAAAATGGATTATCGCCCTTACGGATAATCCATTTTGCCTTTCCATATCAAGCTTTTATGAAAGAAGGGCTAGCGATGTTCGGAACACTTTCCTATAACAAACAGAAAATGATAATCATCGTATCATTCCTCACGATCCCATTGTTGCTCCTTGCGACGTTTACGTATTATCCAGCGCTTAAGCTGATCTATTACAGCTTTACCAACTGGGATGGCTATAGCCCTGAGAAACCTTGGGTTGGCCTTGCTAATTACCGCGAGGTCTTCTCTAATCCTGATATTTTCAAAGTATTTACACATAACTTTGCTTATTTCGCTATGGGAATTATTCAGAACATTGTCGCCATTTATTTTGCAGTTGTTCTGAATAGTAAGCTCAAAGGTAAAAATGCATTCCGAATCTTACTTTTCCTTCCTTATATCATGAACGGGGTTGCCGTTGCTTTTATGTTTGGTTATGTCTTTGACACTACTAACGGCTCATTGAACATGTTCCTGAACAGCATCGGTCTAACCGGACTAGGACAGACCAGCTGGCTCGGAACAGAAGGTCTGGTCAACTACTCTCTGGCGTCCACAGGATTTTGGCGTTTCATGGGCTATAACATGGTCATCTACATCGCCTCGTTGCAGGCCATACCAAACGATATCTATGAAGCCTCAAAGATCGATGGTGCCGGACCTTTTCAGACGCTTTGGAGAATTACTTTACCCAATATGAAGCCAGTCATCCAGCTCAACTTATTTCTTACCGTCACCGGAGCACTGGAAGTATTCGATCTCCCCTTCGTACTGACCAAGGGCGGCCCTGCAGGTGCCAGCGAAACTTACGTTCAGAAAGTTGTAGATACTGCATTTGCTTATAGCAACTATGGTCTCGCTTCTGCCATGAGTATTATCCTGCTCTTCTTTGTCGTTATCGTGCTGTTAATTCAACAACTAGTTCTTAGCCGGGGAGGAGACAAATAGACATGACACACTCCAAGTTTCGCTTCACAGACTTCATTAAATACTTCTCGCTAATAATCGGCGTATTTGTCGTACTTTTTCCTCCTTATGTTGTTATCGTAAACGCCTTCAAATCAACTGATGAATTCAACAGCAGTAGCTCCATGGCATTGCCGACAAGCTTTTTAAACTTTGATAATTTCATTGCAGTCTTCCAGCGTGGAGGTCTACTTAACGGCTTTGGTAACGTGTTAATTATTATTGCTATTACTTTAATTCTGAACATTCTATTTGGAACTATGGTAGCATTTGTACTGGGACGCTTCTCTTTTAAATTAAAACCTGTTGTCTTCGGTGCTTATTTAATAGCCACTATTATTCCAAGCATCACGACACAAGTAGCGACTTTTGGTATCATCAAAAGCATGGGGCTTTATAACACGCTCGGCGCGCCTATCGTGCTCTACATCGGAGCAGATGTGATTCAAATTATTCTTTATTTGCAATTTATCCGTAATATTCCTGTAGATCTCGATGAGAATGCGATGGTTGAAGGTGCATCTCTTTTCAAAATCTATCGCTCGATTATTTTCCCATTATTGACGCCGGCTACAGCTACTTTGATTATCTTGAAGACGATTAGTATTTATAATGACATGTACATCCCTTATCTATATATGCCAAAACAAAGCCTGGGCGTAGTTACGACGATACTGATGCGTTTTCAGGGGGTCAATTCAGGAGAGTGGAATTTGATCTGTGCGGCCATTCTGCTTATCTTACTTCCAACAATAATTCTATATTTCTTCCTACAACGTTACATCTTTGAAGGCGTAACCAGCGGTGCAGTTAAATAAGGAAGCTCACTTTAAGAAAGGACAACGCAAATGGTATCATTCATCCGGCTAGTCTTACGTAAAATGTGGTTGTTCCTTGCCAATCTTCCGATGGAGCGGAAACTGATCGTCGTATTTATCTTTTTGATCTCGCTTCCAATCACTTATGTTAGTTATTTGTCCTCCCGCTCCATGTTTAATTCTGTTCTTGTGAATGCAACGGAAAGCGCGAGCCAAATGACATCGAACGCCTCTGATACCATTGACCGTTATGTCGCCGATCTAAAAAGATATACTGCGCTGCCGCTGTATAATACCGATGTACAATTCTACCTTACTCAGCAAAATACCGACTGGGATAAAAATACTGGCATGGCGATGTTCCTGAGCTACTTGAAGCATACGAAGGAAGAGATCATCGCCGTGTACATGGTGGATCAATACGGTTCTGTTTTTTATGATAGAGTCCCAGGAATCCACGAGCTGTATCCTGAGGAACGATTAGCTGAGTGGAGGACCTTAAGTGAAGAAGCTGGGGCCGCTCCTGTCATTCAAGGCAAACATACGATTCGTGTAAACTCCAATCTCCATAGAGAGGTTATTAGTGTACTTCGTACCATTAATTCTGTAAGCACGCTAGATAATATAGGAATTCTCGTATTTGATGTAGACATCAACTTGTTTAAGGGGATCATCGATCCCGTAAATGCGGTAACGCAAGGCAATACACTAATTGTAGATAATAACGGAGAACTGATCTATGCCGGTGATGAGTCCGCTGACTCGATGCAAGCTGGCGAGGAGCAAAGTCTGAACACGCAGCTTTTGCTGCAGCATGTGAATCAGCAACAGGATCATTTTCAAATAGAAATCAATGGCCAATCTTATCTTGCAGTGTATACCGTTTCGAAACAGACAGGTTGGACGACAATGGTTACGATTCCTTTGGCCCGTATCCTGTCACCTGTACAAAAGAACCGCAATGCTCTTATATTGACTACACTGATCATTATTGCTTTTGCACTTTGTGTTGCGACGATTATCTCACATGCGCTGACCAAACCTCTTAAATCTTTAGTCCGTCTAATGAAACGGGTACAGCACGGTAATCTGGATGTCTGGCAGCACTCCAAATACAATGATGAGATCGGAATGCTCGGCAGTCATTTTAATCGAATGATCATAAGGGTCAAGGATCTGCTGCAGGAAGTATCCCTCACCGAGAAGCGTAAGCAAAAGGCTGATATGAGAGCACTTCAGAACCAGATCAATCCACATTTTATTTATAATACGCTGGAGTCTATCCGTATGCTGGCAGAGAGTAATGATGACCCACGTGTAGCGAAGCTTACCTATTTGCTTGGACTTCAGATGCGTTACAGTATTGTCCGAAGCGAAGAAGCCGTTACGATCAGACAAGAGCTGGATCATGTACGAAATTATTATCATCTGCTGCAAATCCGGTTCCCAGATAAGTTTAGTCTAGACATTGATGTGCCCGAGAAATTTTTACATCTTCCTGTAATCAAGCTTGTCTTTCAGCCGATTGTGGAGAACGCGGTCTTTCATGGCTTGGATCAAAAAGTAGGGCTCGGCACCTTACGCATCACCGCATGGAGTGAGCATGGAAAAGTCGCATTCTGTGTAGAAGATGATGGTATCGGTATGGACGAAGCTACCCTTCTATCCTTAAATAATAGTCTGCAAAATGGGACTGAAAGTGAAATGTTCGGTATTGGTCTACGAAATGTGAATGAGAGAATCCGCCTGCATTACGGCAGCTCATTCGGGCTCCTTGTAGAGAGTACGCTCGGAGTGGGTACTCGTGTTACGCTACGCATTGAGGACATTACCTTCACTACTTATAGTGAAGATGACATGAATTACGGAGAGGAGATGCTCTGATTGCTGCGAATTGCAATTGTTGACGATGAAATCCTGATCCGCGAAGGTCTAGCCCGAATGATCAGCAAAGAAAACACTGAATTCCTGGTCATCGGCACCTACTCCGATGGGAAACATTTGCTTGACGAGTTACCTTCACTTCAACTTGATGTTGTGATTACTGATATTCGTATGCCGCAAATCAACGGCTTGGAATTAATTAAACAGTTAAAAACCAGTCACCCTCAAATCCGCTCCATTCTGATGAGTGGATTTGTTGAATTTAATTATGCCAGAGAAGCCATACGCAGCTCTGCAGTAGACTACTTATTAAAGCCGATCGATAAGGAGCAACTATTCGAGCTGCTTTATCAATTGGAGGAAGAGCAACAGTTCTCTCGTGACAAGGAGGTACGTCACCGTTCTGGTCTCCTGCTGACCCTACTTCAAGTCGATGAGCCCCCTTCTCCCTTGCTGTTGTCGAGTCTTATCTTGCCCCAGCCTTATTTCTCGGTCTTTGTGTTCAAAGGAAGACCCCGAGAGACCGTCTGTTTCTGTGTAGACAGTCTGAATCAAGAGAAGACATTTAGCATCGACAGCTTAGAGATTCAGAATGGTCTGCACGTCTGTATCCTGTATTCTACGAAGCCACTCTCAAACAGCGATTGGAATGACATGGGTGACAGGATCCGTATCTCTGCCAATGGTATGATATTGCATATAGGTGCTAGCCGTTCATATAATGATACCACCAAGCTTAGACAAGCATATCTAGATGCTAAGTTAGCCTGCAGTGTCGGTATTTATAATCCAGATCGACTGCATTATGCGAATATTCAGGACATCCGACAGCCTGAGATAAATATTCTAGAGCCTTTTAATTCGATCAAGGAACCCTTAATCCATGATCTGCAGATTCTGAATATGGAGGGTGCCTTAGAACGTGTGCATAGCTTATTCTCAGTACTGAGATCACAACAAGCTGCGCCCGATCAAATTCTCCGTGTCTGTGGATGGGTTATTGAATCTGCGCAGAAAGAACTGCAAGAATTCGAGACCCTCTACAAAGATGCTCGCCTTCTCGGGCTGGATGAAAGTATCGCGTCCAGTATGAGCTTCAGTGAAATCGAGCGTGGTTTCACCGACCAATTTTCAAGCATTTTATTTGAGATCAGAGCCCATCGCCTAGAGATGTCCGGTACAGCTGTAGAAACCATAAAGCGCTGGATATCAGCCAACTATAATCAACACGCGGATCTGAACACCTTAGCGAATATGGTTTTTTTGACACCAAGCTATCTAAGTAAGCTGTTCAAACAAGAGACTGGACTTACATTAACGGACTACATCACGGAAATCCGGCTGCGTAAAGCCAAACATCTGCTCAAGAATGCCCCTGACCTAAAGATTCACGAGATTGGAGCAGAAGTTGGATATGGCGATCCTGCCTATTTTAATAAGCTTTTTAAACGCGTAGTCGGCGTTACACCCAATGAATATAAACGAATTTCTATCGTATAAGGAGCTTGATCACTTGCAATCACAGATTCACACGAGCAGCGATAATCATGAAATCACCGTCTATGACACTACAGAACTATACGGTGAACAAGGTGCGTTCCGCGTCATGCAGTTTTCCAATCAGGCCATTCAAGGTGCGATGGATCTCAATTACCCGGAACGAGTCGTGTTTGAATATCCGCGAGCCATCATTCACTTGATGGAATTCAACGCTCCCTCTTTCGAGGACGCCTTTCTTATTGGTCATGGAATTGGAACGATTGCTGGGCATTTTCTAGACAAAAGATTTAAAGTAGCTGAGCTAGACGGTGAAGTAGTCGAATTAAGCCGCCGCTATTTTGGATACATCCAAGATAACGTAGTGATTGGTGACGGACGTCAGATCCTTGAAGGTGAAGAACCGCAGAAATATGATTATATTATCTTGGATGCTTTCACCGCCGCGGGCACGCCGAGGCACTTAATCTCCAGTGAATTTTTCAGCATCGTGTATTCAAAACTGAATACCGAAGGGTATCTCCTAATGAATCTAATGGGAAAAGGTGAAAATGACCCACATATCAACGCGATTCACACCACGCTCGCGCAAGAATTCCCCTATATCAAATCCTTTTCACTGCCTTCAGATGGGGCTGCGGATATCAAAAACATCATTATTATAGGTGGATTTAAGCCGATTCGCTTTCAAGCTCGCCACATGGCAGGCTTTAATGAAATCCAGCTTGGGCAAGGATATCTTATTCGGGATTAAGCTATGCATATAAAAATGACCTCATCCTCCACTTCACTGTGGGTTTTGAGGTCATTTTCGGGTTGTTACTATCTGATATCCTTTACACCGGATTAGGGACAAAACTGCCACCTCGGCAATACTTCAAATAATTTAGTGCATGTACTTGTCCAGTCATTTCTAGTTCACCCTGGTAGACAGGATCATGCCAGCCTTCAATATCAATAGTTCCCTTATAGCCGGCTTGGCGCAGAATCGATAGGATATCCACCCAGTTCGTATCTCCGAAGCCAGGCGTCCGGTCCCACACATAAGGCTTAGGTCCATGAATTCCGTATTCCTTGACGATATCCCAGGCAATAGTGGCATCTTTACCATGCACATGGAACACCTTGTTCACCCATTTGCGTAGCTGCGGAATCGGATCAATGAGACCTATCATCTGGTGGCACGGTTCCCATTCCAGACCCAGATTGTCTGCTGGTACAGCATTGAACATCTTCTCCCAGGCTGAAGGATTGTGAGCGATGTTCCACTCTCCGGCCTGCCAGTTTCCACCCATAGAGCAATTTTCAAAAGCAATTCTTAAGCCACGATCGGCTGCCCTTTTGGACAATTCACTAAACACCTCTGCAAATCTCGGAATCGACTCGTCAATCGAAGAACCTGGAAGACGTCCGGTGAATCCACCGATAATATCTGTGCCGAATAAATGGGCATGATCAATCAATCGCTCCCAACTGGCTAGTGTGTCAGCATTGTCTCCATCTCCTGAAAGTGGATTTCCGTAAATCCCAATGGAAGAGATGACAAAATCATGTTCAGCAGCCAGTTCCCTTACTCGTGCAGCTGTTTCTACAAGATTAGTTTCGCCAGTGGTCTGCCAAAAGTTCAGGTTAAAGGATTCAAAACCATGCTGAACGATTTGTGGAATCATGGTGACGGCCTCTCCGCCACGAACTAGAGTACCTATTCTCAATGTGTCTTGCATTTGGGTTACCACTCCAATGATGGCGTTTATAGTCAGTATTATACCTTAAGTGTTTTGAGCATCTTGCAAGAGCCTCGTTTGAGCAATACCGCATCGTAGACAATATGCTGATGACCTGACCGTCCAGAAATTAGATCAAACAGAACGCCCACACTGGATAAAGCCATTTCTGTACCCGGTTGGCTGATCGTATCAAGTGAAGGATGAAAATATTCAGCCATTTCTATCCCGTCAAAGCCAATGATTGAAATATCATCCGGAATAGACAACCCCGCGGTAAGCACCGCTTTGGCAGCACCGATAGCAATCGTGTCGGAGGCTGCAAATATTGCGGTTACTCCCTTATCCCTTTTAAGCAATCTTCGCGCTGCATCAAATCCAGAGCTAGGACTGTATTCACAATCTTCCACAAGCTGTGCATCATAAGGCAGATTATGTTCTTCCAGTGCTTTCTTGTAGCCCAAATAACGCCGGTTGCCTGTCGTTTCATCCAGTAATGGGGACTTGGCTAGAAAACCGATATTCTCATGCCCAAGTGAGATCAAGTAATTGGTGGCCTTATAAGCTTCCTTCAATTCATTAATGGTGACACTAGAAAAGATATCAGGGTCCACCTCTTGTGTAGATGTGATCGTTGTCAGAACAAATGGGACCGTCAGTTGCTTGAATTTCTCTTCAGAATGATTGTAAGTTCCGCCCATGAAGATAATCCCGCATAGATTCTTTTCTTTAGTCAGCTGAATCGCCGCATTAATTTCATCCGTTCCATCCTCTACCTGATGAATGAGGAAGGGGTAACCTCGAAGATTAGCCTGCCGCTCGATTTCTTTGATCATATTGGAGAAAAACGGATTAGTAATCCCTTTAACCATGAGCGCAATATTCTTAGACTCCGTCGTTTTTAAATTTCTTGCATTGGAATTAGGAATGTAATTATATTCCTTAACAACATTCAGAACCTTTTCCCGTGTAGCCTTGCTCACCAGCCCCTTATTGTTGATGACCCTGGAAACCGTCGAGATGCCCACTCCGGAAATCCGCGCGATATCCTTGATATTTACGTCCACTATACTCCCCCACTTATAAGTAAGGGAGCTATATGCTACTATAGCTCCCTTACACCTTTTAACGTTCTTTAGTTCACTGGAACAAACTCAGCCAATTGCTTTTCTACTTCGGCAATAACCTTGTCAATTCCTGCTTTTTTCAGTTGCTCACGGTAATCCGCTACAGCAGCTTTAGGATCTTTGCTTGTTTTACCAAGCATCAATTGAATACCAAGCTGGGAATTCACGTTGGAGATGGAAGCAATTTCTGTAGTTACATTCGCTGGATCGAAAGTAAAGCCGTTGTATGGATCATTGATAGCCACTTTATCCCACTCTGCGAACAGAGAGTTACGGATTGGGTTCTCTGTGTCCGTAGGAACTACGAATTTGTCATTACGAAGTGACCAAGCAGCGAAACCTCCGCCGTCTGTTTTTTCGTTGAAGCCTGCAGGCTGCTTTTTAACTCCATTTTCCATGACATATTGCTTACCTTCAATACCGTTTTGGATGAGGTTGTAGTAGCTTTCGTCAGTCATGAACTTCTCGATTACCATCAAAGAACGCTCTGGATTCTCAGAGTTGACACTAATTACGGTAGAGTTATCAACACCCATTTTACGTTTAATCTTCTTGTTAGCTTCTGCAAAAGTATAGAAATCAGTTTCTACCCCTGGTAGTGCAGTCTTATCCCCGCCATATTGACCGAGCCAGTCCTGAGTATGCGTCAAGTAACCCGCGGAGTTTGCTGCTCTGAAGTTATCCTTGCTTCCAAGTGATGAGGACAGTACATCTTTGCCCCAGTATCCCTTGTCTGCCCATTCACGCATCTTCACAGCCCAATCTTCGAATTCTTGGGTGTAGGCTGGAGAGAACACTGTTTTGTAGTCCTCTGCGCTCTTAGTCACTAAATTGATTTCATTTGTTGAGATCCCTGGTGCATTAAGCCACTGACCAGTAGTATCTACGAGCATTCTGAACATATTTTGTGCATCTTCAGCTTTACCATTAATAGGTGGGAATGATTCATTGGCAACTACATTGTCCATGTATTTAACCATATCGTCGATAGATGCAATTTTTTCCATGCCGTATTTTTTCAGCAAGTCTACACGATAAGCATAACCGCTTGGTGTATATTCGCTATAAAGACTCGGAACACCATAGATTTTACCTTTGACCTTCGTATTTTCCCACACACTTGCTGGAATTTCTGCCTTCAGCTTAGGAGCAACTTTGTCGAGCATGTCAGTAATGTCTACCAATGCACCTTCACTTGCTAATGTATAGTAGTTTACCGGTGCTCCAGGAGAAGCATGTGACAAATCAAATGTTTCACCAGAAGCAAATAGCAATGGATATTTCGTTGCAATATCTGGCCAGTCGATATATTTAATTTCTAAAGTTGTATTGATATCTGCCTTGAGTTTTTTGTTAATCTCAGCTAGAATCGCCTTATTTTGAACACCTTCACTGCCCCACAAGTAGTACGTCAGCTTAGCTTCTTTGGAAGTATCGACTCCTCCTGTATTGTTAGCAGATGTTTCTGGTGATTTAGTAGCTGCTGCATCATTGCTAGAAGCATTGTCTTTGGATGATGAGCAAGCTGTAAGTGCCCCCGTAAGCATTAGGACAGCTAGTAAAGAAGACGCCGTTTTTTTACCTTTCATTAGGTAAACCTCCCTTTTTTTCTGTTAATAATGATTGCTTGATTTATAATAAACGCCCTATGAAAAGGAAACGTCCATTAACCCTTTACTGCCCCGATTGTGAGGCCTGTTACGAAGTAACGCTGCACAAATGGATATAGAAGAATAATAGGTCCAGTAGCTAGCACAGCTGTAGCCATTTTAATGGATTGCGTCGGAAGATCAGCAGTATTGATTACCGCCCCCGAATTGACTAGCGCTCCGAGATTCGCCTGATTGACCATTCGCTGCAAGAAGTATTGAAGCGGATACTTCGTCGGATCGTCGATATACAACATTCCGTTATACCATTCATTCCAAAAGCCCAGTGCCGAGAACAATCCAATTGTTGCTAAGGATGGAACTGCTAGTGGAATGAATATCCGCCAATAGATGCGGAAGTCACCGGCGCCGTCAATTGTAGCGGATTCATATAGAGAATCCGGAATAGCTTTCATAAAGTTACGCATTAGGAAGATGGACCAAGCGCCCACTACACCCGGAAGGATCATGGCAAATAAGCTGTCCTTCATATGAAGATGTTTGACCATCAGGATATACGTTGGAATCAAACCACCGCTGAAAAGCGTTGTAAAGTAAATCATAAAGGAGAAGAAATTACGATATTTGAAATCTTTTCGGTTAAGTACGAACCCAGCCATTGACATCATGAATAGTCCAAGTACCGTACCTACTACGGTGATAAAAATCGTAACCTGATAAGCACTTACTAGTTTGCCAGAGTTATTCAACAGCAATTCATAAGCCTTTAATGAGAATTCCTTTGGCCAGAGCTTATAGCCTTCACGGACAATTTCCTGTTCATTCATGAACGAGGAAGAGATCATTAATGCAAAAGGAAATACACAAAATAGTGCAAAGATTGTAATGCAGAGATAGCTGACCGCTTTAATGAGAATACTGCCAGAATCCTGCTTGATTTTTGATTGTTCCACTGATATCACCCCTATTTCGTTTCTGAATTTAGAATAATGCGCTGTCTGGTTCGACCTTACGAACAATAAAGTTTATCACCAGTACCAGAATCAGACCGAATAAGGATTGATAGAAGCCGACTGCCGCACCCATGGAGAAGTTGAATTGCCCCACTAATGAACGGAAGACATAGGTATCAATGATATCCGTCTGCGGATACAGCACGGAGTTAGTACCAATCAGGTTGTAGAATAGGTCGAAGGAGCCTTTAAGAATGCCACCCAATCCGAACAACAGCAATAGAATAAAAGTAGGCTTCAGAATTGGAAGAGTCATGTAGCGAATCCGCTGCCAGGTCGTAGCCCCATCCATATAGGCCGCCTCATACAAATCATGATTAATTCCTGTAATGGTTGCCAAATAGACAATCATACCGTATCCAGTTCCAGCCCAAATCTTAAAGGCAACAATGATATACTTCCAAATCCCAGGGTCAGAGTAAAATTCATAACGATCTAACCCCAAGCTTACAAACATCGTATTAATAAAACCTGAGTTGAAGTTGAACAAGTTGTAGGCAAATACACCGACGATAACCATTGAGATAAAGTTTGGAAGAAGAATGACGGACTGCGTTATCTTCTTGAACCACTTACCTGCTATTTCAGATAACATAATGGCGAAAACGATTTGAATAATATTCCCCAAGGCAAGAAATACAACATTGTAGAGTAGTGTATTTTTGGTAATATTCCAGAGATCACCGTTTTGAAACAGGAACTCAAAGTTCTTAAGGCCAATGAAATTACTACCGAAAATACCCTTATTGAGCTTGTAATCTACGAATGCGACGTAAGCGCCAGGCATTACCGCATAGTGAAAAATAATAAAGTATAGGATTACAGGCAGCAACATTAGAAAAAGCACTTTGTTCTTAATGACTTCCCGGACAATATTTCCACCCGCAAGCTTAATTCTTGCCAATGAGCCCACCTCCAATTTGAAAAATGCATTTCGTCAGATGCATAACTTAGCTTCCTTTCCTGTCCCGCAACCAGCTTAAAACTGATTGCTCATCCTTTATGATAAAGCGTATCGGATGATATAGAAACGTTTCCATAATTTCTTTGAAACTCCCTGTACGAAAATCATACTCCCTAGATGTATGCGCTGTCAATTCATTTTATTTTTGTTTTTCTAGTAATAAAAATCACATTTTACAACCTAAATATAATGAATCGGCCGATTTCACGAAGATAATTGACTTTTTATGGCCTTCGGACTAAGATCGATATGTATCGTTTATGGAAACGTTTCTATCTGTTCTTTCATAAACATGTCAGTCTCTATCTATGACGTCTGACGTTGAACTCCCCGTACCGATCTATTACATGTCTCATCCAATAATATTAATCTGCGTATGCACACGGAACAGGGTATTGAAAGCTATCCTTTACTCGGAATCCTCTCCCGCTTAAAGCAGCGGCGAACAGAAATCGCAAGCGCTTTCTTATTGGTATAGCACATCTAATTGTCACAATAACTATCAATGCGCTCACGAGGAAGGTGTTAACCATGACTAAATCTTTTATCCAAGATCTTGTGAACGATATGACTCTGGAAGAAAAACTGGCCCAATTAACCCAGCTAGGCCCTCACTATTGGGGTTTGGATGATACCGTGGATTTAACCGGCCCATTTAAAGAACTGAACATTCAGCCACAGGTGATGGAGAACATAGGAAGTGTTCTGAATGGTATTGGTGCCAGAAATGTGATTGATCTGCAGACCCGGCATTTGCAAGCCAGTCGTCAGAAGATTCCTCTGCTCTTCATGGCGGATGTCATTCATGGCTACAGAACAATTCTTCCGATCCCGCTTGCGATAGGTTGTAGCTTTGATATGGAAGCTTGCGAGCGATTTGCTGAAGTTGCAGCCAAAGAGAGCGCAGCTGCCGGCATCCATCTCACTTTCTCACCTATGACAGATCTCGTACGCGATCCGCGCTGGGGACGGGTGATGGAGACGTCCGGTGAGGATCCTTATCTGAATGCCCGTGTAACTGAGAGCATGGTACGGGGCTATCAGGGCAAAGACCTAAAAGAAAAAGGTCGTATCGCTGCCTGTGTGAAGCACTTCGCCGGTTATGGCGCTCCCGAAGGCGGTCGAGAATATAATACAGTCGATATGTCCCTCGGTGTATTACGTGAGTTCTATCTACCAGCCTATAAAGCTGCTGTAGATGCTGGTGTAGCCATGGTGATGGCCGCATTCAATACGATTGACCGTATACCAGCAAGCGGTAATTCCAAACTTCTCCGGGGAATTTTGCGTGAGGAATGGGGCTTCAACGGCGTTACCATTGCCGATTTCAATTCCGTCAATGAGCTAATCCCTCATGGTGCAGCTGAGGATGGCCGTGAAGCAGCGGAGAAAAGTATAGCTGCAGGACTTGATATTGAAATGATGTCCACCCATTATCTAAACCACGGTGCCGGTCTGGTCGAGGAAGGCAAGCTGGATGTCTCTTTGATCGATGAAGCCGTTATCCGAGTGCTAGAACTTAAGGATGCCCTCGGCTTGTTTGACAATCCATTCAAGGATGCAGACCCGTTAGTAGATGAGGCGCCCACGCCGAGCACGGAGAATTTACAAGCAGCGAGAGAGCTGGGTGCCAGCTCAGTGGTACTGCTGAAAAATGACAATGACGCTCTGCCCCTTAAACGCGGTATGAAGATTGGATTGGCTGGTCCCTTCGCTACCTCTATTCATGTGCTGGGCGGCTGGTCTGGAACGGAAAAAGACCCGGCCGTATCACTCTACAACGGCATTTCTCAAAAAACATCTGCCGCAGATATTATTACGGCCATGACTGGTGAGCTGGGAAGCATGCTGGAGGGTGTTTTTGATGTAGAGGATGAAATCGAAGAAGCCTTCCAGCGCCTGAAGGATTGCGATGTAATTCTCGCTGCTGTAGGTGAGAATCAGCAGGATACCGGGGAAGGCGGAAGCAAAACCAATCTGCGCTTGTCGACCAATCAGGAGAAGCTGATCTGGCGTTTGAAAGATACTGGAAAAAAGATTGTTACCATTGTATTTAGCGGCCGACCACTGGAACTAAAACCTGTTCTTGAGGCCAGCGACGCTTTGCTGCAAGCCTGGTTTCTAGGTACAGAATCCGGAAACTCACTAGCTGATGTGCTGTTCGGAGATTATAATCCATCCGGTCGTTTATCTATGAGCTTCCCTTACTCGGTTGGACAAATTCCTATCTATTACAATGCCTATCAGACGGGGCGTCCCTATGATCCCCTATATCCCAATGTACGATATGTAACTCGATATCTGGATTGCCCTAATGACCCTCTCTTCTGCTTTGGCTATGGTCTGAGCTATTCCAGTTTTGATTACAGCAACTTCAATGTTGATGCTGAGGGTCGGATTGTTGCCTCCATTGAGGTGGAGAATACTTCAGACATCGCCGGTAAGGAAACCGTTCAACTCTATATCCACGACGTCAGCGCAAGTGTCGTTCGCCCGGTCAAAGAACTGAAGGGCTTCCGGCAAATTACACTCGCAGCGCATGAAAAACAAGTGGTTTCTTTCGAGATCACTAGAGATATGCTGATGTTCTACGGAAAAGACGATCAATTGGTCTACGAGCCCGGAGAATTTGATATTATGATTGGTAGAAACTCCGGAGATCATTTCACACAGCGGATCTGGATCGGCTAATAATATTACACAGTAAGGGAGATACCCCCCAATGAGACACAGCTTATCATTTCAGCAAGATGGAACCTTGAAAATTGTACAGTTCACTGATCTTCACTGGATGGATGGAAGAGCCGAAGATCAGCGTACTCGGGAACTGATGGAACTCGTTCTGGAAGCGGAACAACCTGATCTTGTGGTCTTCACGGGAGATCTGATTTACACCGCCCCTGTCTCACCTGGTGAACAGGCGTGTGAAGACCCTGCCCAAGCATTTCGGGATGCTGTCGCTGCTGTTGAGAAAACAGGTACCCCTTGGGCCTTCGTATTTGGCAACCATGATACAGAGACTCTGATTTCCCGCAGTGAACTGATGCAGATTGCATTGGAACATCCCCACTGTCTGGCCGAAGCCGGTCCAGAGGATCTTGAAGGCTCAGGCAATTACACACTTGAAATAAAAGATCAGGATGGCCATGCGGCCGCTGTCCTTTATTTTGTTGACTCCGGCAGCTACTCCGAGATGGAGCATATCCCTGGCTACAATTGGGTTAGCCGGAATCAGATTAACTGGCTAACTGCTGAATCCGCTCGGTTGAATCCTAAAACTGCTGAGAACAGGCTGCCTGCATTAGCTTTCTTCCATATCCCGATTCCCGAATATCGTGAGGTCTGGTCTACACAAGTCTGTCATGGGTATAAGCATGAGCGTGTATGCTCACCTGAGGTTAACTCGGGATTATTCTCGGCTTTGCTTGAAATGGGTGATGTGCTTGGAACCTTCTGCGGACATGACCATATCAATGATTTTACGGGCAGCCTGTATGGCATACGTCTTTCCTATGGCCGTGCTACCGGCTACAATACTTATGGAAAAGAAGGCTTTATGCGGGGCGCACGCGTCATCAGACTGACCCAAGGCACCCAAGACTTCGATACCTGGCTTCGTCTTGAAGACGGATCTGTCCTGCTGGAACAGCCAATTCATCAGCCTGAACCTGCTTCCGTTCCAGAGCATTAATCGTCTTACTTTATTGTCTGCAATCATCTTTGCTTATTTATAGTTATAAAAAGAACCCGCATAGTGCAGGTTCTTTTTTATGTTCCAATATTAGCTTGTTCCCATACTCCCCATTACATCGCTTTTTTTGTTAAAATAGAGTAGTCGACGTATTAAGCACTACAGCGTCAGTCATGGAACGGAGGCAAGTACCTGTGGATTATATTATTCTGGACATCGAATTCAACGGCCGTAAGTTTGCCAGCGAGCACCCTATGGAGGTCATTGAGATTGGAGCTGTCCGGTTAGACTCTTCATTGCAGTATAAGGATGAATTCTCTTCCTTGATCAAACCCATATATTTCTCTACCCTTAATTCTTTTATTAAGAAAAAAACCGGGATTCCCCAAGAGGAAATCGATATTGCACCCCGCTTCCCGAAGGTCATCACTGCTTTTAGAGAGTGGCTTGATCTAAGTACAGACGGAGTTCTGCTACTAACATGGGGCGGCGAGGACATGAAGCGTATCATTCAGGATGTGCGCATGCATAAAATGGACGACTCCTACTGGATGTCCGCAACGTATTTCGATTTACTGAAGGGTGTACTGCGGGCTCGCGGCCTAAGCAATGATGTCAGCGTGGAAAGCGCGATGGCTTTGTTTGAACTTGAGCCGTCTGGATCTGCTCACCGTGCGTTGGATGATGCAAAGATGACTTCGGAAATCTTCCGCGCTGTGTTTAAAGATCTGGATTTCGAGCGCTCACAGCATTACGTAGATACCTTCTCTAATGCCAAAGAACGCAAGACGGTCAAAATCGCCATTAAAGCGATGAACTCACAAAAAATAGTGCCAACCTGGGACCTTGTTCTTGAACACTACTTCTCAGACAAAACCACCCTAACCGATCCTCGAAAATTAGAGGAATTACAAAATTATTTTGCGGCGCAGATGGGTCAAAAATAACTTCAAACATCAGCAAACTATAACAGCGGCAGTCTTCCCAATGATCTTCAGCGGGTAACTGCCGCTGTTTTGGGTACGCTAAAAAAACATTTGACCTTCACGCTACGTAAAGGTGTACATTGAGTTTGTAGGAGGTGATACTACGGAATACACAGTACAGAAGCTCGCAGAGCTAGCTGGAATCAGCACGCGAACCCTGCGCTACTACGATGAGTTTGGCATTCTTAAGCCGGCGAGAATCAACTCCTCGGGGTATCGTATCTATGGCCGCGCCGAAGTAGATCTACTACAGCAAATTTTATTTTATCGAGAGCTTGGCTTAAGCCTGGAACGAATCAAAGCTATAATGACCGAACCGTCCTTCGACGGGGCCAAGGCGCTACGGGAGCATCATGACAAGCTGCTTGAAAAGAGACATCAATTAGATCTATTAATTGCTAACGTCGAACAGACGCTGGCTCACCAAGAAGGGAGAATGACCATGAGTGACGCTGAAAAATTCGAAGGCTTTAAGCAAAAGCTGGTAGACGATAACGAGAAGAAATACGGTCAAGAAATTCGGGAGAAATACGGGGACAGCACCGTGGATCAATCCAACAAGAAGCTTAAAGGCATGACAGAGGAGCAATATGCGGCTATACAGCAGCTTGAGGAGGAGATGTTCGAGACGCTAGTGCAGGCAATGGAGCATGGAGATCCTGCCAGTGTATTGGCGCAAAAAAGTGCTGACCTGCACCGCCAGTGGCTCTCCTTCTACTGGGATTCCTATTCCAAAGAAGCGCATGCTGGTGTTGCGCAAATGTATGTTGATGATGAGCGTTTTACCAAGTATTATGACAAGCGTAGTCCTGGACTTGCTGCTTTCTTAAGGGATGCTGTTCACGTATACACGGGAACAAAATAATGAAATAGAAATAGAGCGGCATCGGAAATCCGGTTGCCGCTCTATTTCTATTATTCGGAACCTTCCAATAACTCCTATAGACTGCGATGCAGCAGCGACAGTACATTGCGCAGCTCAACCACAGCAATCTGACCTGGTGCAGAAGGTTTATGTGCCGCTCCGAAGGTTAGCGCTGAACCGAAAACTTCACCGGCTAAACGGCTGATTACCCCAGCTCCCGCCATGGACATCGTTATAATCGGACGGTCCGCATATTGTTCTTTCATCTTATGGGTAGCTTCTAGTAATGTCAGTACATCCCCCGCATCCTGAGGCATCACCGCGATTTTGGGCAAATCTCCGCCAAGCTCCTGTGCCTTGCATAGCCGCGAGATGATCTCCTCTTGAGAAGGTGTTCCATGAAAATCATGATTCGATATAATGACAGCCACGTTATGAGTATGAGCAGTCTCGACTAGTAACTTCACATTCTGTTCCTCATTGAATAATTCAACATCTATTATATCTGCTAATCCGCTTTCGGCAGCAGCTATATTTAACGCTATGTAATATTCCGTGCTGACCTGCTTTTCGCCGCCTTCTTTGGCACTCCGAAAAGTAAAAATCAGTGGTAACTCCGGAATTACAGAATGAATTTGTTTTAACGCTGACTTAACCGCCTCTACGTCTTCAACTTCATCAAAAAAATCCGTCCGCCACTCCACCAAATCGGGACTCAGTTCTTTCAACGCTTCGGCTTCCTGTTTCAATTCAGACAAGGTAGCTCCAATCAACGGAACACATATTTTAGGAATTCCTTCGCCGATGATCACATTTTTAATAGTTACTGTCCTGCTCATAATTTCAGCCCCTTATCCAGTCGTCTACTATAGATTCTGTACTTGTTTATTCTACTACCGATACATGTTTTAGAAACTGTTCAACCTCTGATAACTGCGGCAGCGATGGGATTGCGCCTTCTTTCCCTACAGCCAGTGCTCCAACAGCGTTAGCGAAGCTCACAGCTTCTTCCAACGTTTTGCCTAAAACCAATTGCTGGGCTAATGCCCCATTGAATGAATCTCCCGCAGCAACCGTATCTATCGCCTTGACCGGGAATCCCGGAACTGACTTAGCACCCTCAGCATTAACGATTAATGCACCTTTAGATCCCAAGGTAACGATAACGTTCTTAACACCCTTTTGCAGCAAAATGCGGGCCGCCTGCTCAGCAGTCTCTAAACTATCTACCGTCATTCCAGTCAAAATCCCCGCTTCAGTCTCATTAGGAGTCAGATACGATACTTGACCCAGCATCTCATCTTTAAGCACTCTTGCTGGTGCTGGATTCAGAATAACCGGAATTCCATGACGATGTGCAATGGCAATAGCATGCTCACTCATCGCCAGTTCCATTTCAAGCTGCATCACAATCATCTCAGCCTGGCTAATCACAGACTCTAACGCCTGTATATCGTCCACAGATAGATCAATATTCGCTCCGGGTACAACGATAATCCGATTTTCTCCATCTTCTTCAATAACGATTGAAGCTACGCCTGTTGCCTCAATTTCACTCACCGAGATATGCTCTATATGAATACCCTCTTGCTTAATAATCTCCAGCATTTCGCTTCCAAAGGTATCTTTTCCGACGCTGCCGATCATACTAACCTCAGCACCTAGACGGGCTGCAGCAACGGCTTGATTCGCTCCCTTTCCACCGGGAGATAGAGCAAATGCTTGTCCCATAAGTGTTTCTCCTGCATTCGGTGCCCGGTTCGTACGTACTACCATATCCATATTTAAGCTTCCAATCACAACTATACCCAACTTAGACACCACCATTAATTATTTCTTCAATCTCTTTATCTTAGGGTCTTCCCTCCACTTTATCAATCACTTCCGTCGATTTTGCACCTAATTGGCTATTTTCACCAAATCGACGTTATGCTTTTACAGATAAAGTGTGCTAGAATAATGTTGTGCAATCGCTTCCACAACGATTGTCGACTGTTTTTTGAGCAAACGTTTGCATCGTAGATAATGCCAGCAGCTTTACTGCAATTCAATCTAATCCGCGATTAGGAGGCTTATCAAGTGAACGAACAAAAATTACCATCAGTAGCTTATTTCAGTATGGAGTACGGGTTACATTCCGATTTCAAAATGTATGCCGGAGGGCTTGGAATTCTTGCCGGTGATTACATTAAGGGAGCCAAAGATATCAACGCTCCTATCATCCCTATTGGGCTGAAGTGGAAACAAGGTTATACGGACCAAAAGATTGATGCGAACGGAAATCCGTACGACTCCTATCACAATTATGTTTATGATTTTCTAGAAGATACAGGGGTTAAGGTAACCGTTAAAGTCAGAAAGACCGATGTGGTATGCAAAGTATGGAAGACTGATTATTTTGGCAACAGCACGTTGTATTTACTGGATACGGATATCCCCGAGAATAATGATGCCTGGATTACCGGACAATTGTACGGCTGGTTTGGCGAGGAACGAATCGCACAAGAGATCGTACTGGGTATCGGTGGAGTCAAAGCTATGCGTGCGCTAGGAATTCCGATTGATGTCTATCATTTCAACGAAGGTCATGCAGCCTTAGCAGCCATCGAGCTAATCCGTGAGAAAATGTCAGGAGGCAACACCTTTGAGGAAGCTTGGAAAGCTACTCGGGAAGAGGTTGTGTTCACTACACATACGCCGATAAAAGAAGGCAACGAAACCCATCCGCTAGATCGTCTAGAGTACATGAGTGCATTCAATGGTTTAAGCCGCGAGCAGATGGAGCGAATCGGTGGTGATCCGTTCAACATGACGGTTGCCGGTCTGCGACTCTCCCGCATATCTAATGCAGTAGCGCAGCTTCATGCGGATACAGCTAATAAAATGTGGAAAGAGGTTGCTGGACGATCGGACATCATTGGTATTACTAATGCTATTCATACCCCTACTTGGGTAGATGAAAGAATCACGCAAGCCTATGAAGAAAATGGCGATCTATGGGCAGTACATCAAGAAATTAAGGGTGAACTGATTGATTTTATCAAAGAACGGTCCGGCATTAGTCTAAATGCTGACAATCTACTCATTGGCTTCTCACGCAGAGCTGCTCCTTATAAACGTAGTGACCTGATTTTCTCGCAGCCGGAAATTATTGAGCCTTATCTGGAGTCTGGAAAAATACAAATCGTCTTCTCTGGCAAAGCCCATCCGCTCGATGATAACGGCAAAAAAATTGTCAGCAATCTAGTGGCGATGATGAAAAAATATCCGAAAAGTGTTGTCTTCTTGGAGAACTACGATATGACTATCGGAGCACAGCTGACTCGCGGTTCTGATATTTGGCTGAACAATCCGCGTAGACCACTGGAAGCAAGCGGAACCTCCGGGATGAAGGCAGCTATGAACGGCGTATTGAACTGTTCCATACTAGATGGCTGGTGGCCGGAAGCCTGTATAGATGGCGAGAATGGCTGGCAGATTGGAGACGGCTTTGAGACAACCGACTTCGAGGTTCTGGATAAGCATGATAGTGATGCGTTATACGACACCTTATTAAATCGTGTACTCCCTACCTATTACGAGAATCAGGACAAGTGGGTAGAAATGATGAAGAAGAGTATTGAAACGACTCGTACCGAATTTGCCACCAAACGAATGCTAGATGAATATTACAACAGAATGTATATTAAATAATAAGTGTAGAAAACGGATATCTTTCTTTCAAAAAAGTACAGCGTACCCCTCCAGCGATGGTAGAGGTACGCTGTTTCTTTTTTAATTCTGGTTAGCAATTAATCACTAGATCTATCATATACTTCTGAATGTGACGGCGATTACCACATACTGTAATGTGTCAATTATTCAAAAAGTATTGCATTTTCTCCAAAAAACATTAATATAGAACTTATACTAAATCTAAAATCAAATCTTACGAGGTGATTCTATTAATGGGCTCCAATAATAATAATCTTACAACCAGCTGGGGTGCTCCAGTAGGCGACAATCAAAACTCAATGACAGCCGGTGATCGCGGTCCTACTTTGCTGCAAGATGTTCATCTGCTTGAGAAATTAGCCCACTTTAACAGAGAACGTGTTCCTGAACGCGTCGTTCATGCTAAAGGCGCTGGCGCTCATGGGTACTTTGAGGTCACTCAAGATTTGACCCAATATACAAAAGCAAATTTCTTGTCTAAGGTAGGCAAGCGTACACCTCTGTTCATCCGTTTCTCAACGGTAGCTGGTGAGCTAGGTTCTGCTGATACTGTTCGGGACCCTCGTGGTTTTGCTGTGAAATTCTATACTGAAGAAGGAAACTATGATCTCGTAGGTAACAATACACCTGTATTCTTCGTTCGTGATGCAATCAAGTTCCCTGATTTTATTCATACACAGAAGCGTGATCCACAGACACACTTAAAGAACCCTAATGCGGTTTGGGACTTCTGGTCTTTATCACCAGAATCTCTACATCAGGTTACGATTTTGATGTCAGATCGCGGAATTCCAGCTACGCTGAGACATATGCACGGGTTCGGAAGCCACACCTTCAAGTGGGTAAATGCCGAAGGCAATACCGTCTGGGTGAAATATCACTTCAAAACAGAACAAGGGATTAAGAATCTTGATCCAGAACTAGCTACCAAAATCGCTGGGGAGAACCCAGATTATCATACAGAGGACTTGTTCAATGCTATTGATAAAGGAGATTTCCCTGCGTGGAAGCTCTACGTGCAGATTATGCCGATCGAAGATGCAAAGACTTACCGCTTTGATCCATTTGATGTAACAAAAGTATGGTCACAAAAGGATTATCCATTAATTGAGGTTGGCCGCATGGTATTGGATCGCAATCCAGAGAACTACTTCGCGGAAGTAGAGCAAGTTACGTTCTCTCCTGGCTCTTTCGTCCCTGGTATTGAAGCTTCTCCTGATAAATTGCTACAGGGTCGACTGTTTGCTTACGGCGATGCTCACCGTCACCGTGTAGGACCTAACCATAACAGCCTGCCTATCAACCGTCCAAAGGTAGAAGTGAAGAACTATCAACGTGACGGCGGTATGGCACTCGGCAACAATGGCGGATCAGGTGCTTATTACGAGCCTAACAGCTTAGGTGGACCTAAAGAAGCACCACAGTACAAAACATCACCATTCGAAGTAACTGGAAATGCCGACAGTGTCTCCTATAATAGTGATGATCATTACACACAACCTGGTGACTTGTATCGCCTGATGAGTGAAGAAGAACGTACCCGTCTTGTTCAAAATATCGTAGGCGCTATGACACCCGTTGAAAGTAACGATATTAAACTTCGCCAAATTGTACATTTTTATAAAGCTGATCCAGAATTGGGACAGCGTGTCGCATCCGGTTTAGGATTATCTGTCCCAGACGGAGTGTAAGACTGTAAATGCACTTATACAAACAAAGAGGACCTTTACCCGTAATGGGAAAGGTCCTCTTTTGTTTGTAAGAAAAGTTATCGATTTAAGTATTCCAATTTAGGGGCTAATTAGCTAAACATATAATACATAAGAACGATCACGATGCACAGCGTGGAGACAACCGATAAGCATGAAAAAAACGTATTCCAGTTATTGCCTTTCATTTGTCTTATACACGACCAGTATTGTGCTTCTTTGATGCTCTGCCCCATCACGTGAAGATTTAACTATCGAACCGTAACAAATATTCACAATCTGTTCCTCCCGCAGCCCTGCCAAGAACTCATTTGCCTTATTCTCAGCATACGAATTATCCGCATCTACAAACTCTTTTACTTGAATCATCCTGATCTCTCCTTTGATAAATTTATTAGTTAATTTTTATGTCTAGATTCTATAGGTAAACTCAACGAAATGTACATGGCGCGTATCACTCCCCTGGTAACATTAATGTAAAAACATCATCGAAATATAGTATAGGCATTCCGCAGTTTTCTACGAAATGCCTATAACATCAGCCTATCATAGCACCCAAATATGTAATAGTCAAACGTTTTAAATACAATATTTAGTAAGAATTAATTGCCTTTACAAAATGGATTGGATTTACATATAGAAGCTGTTATACTGATCAGAAGGTTCCCTCTAGGGGACCTCTATTTGTATAGGAGGGATTTTAATATGGCAACGCGTCATAACAAATTTGCAAAGAATGTGCTACTTAGAGGGGGTGAAATCTACTATGAACCATAGTCTAATTTATGAAGGCTCAAGGACACAATTGGTCCAGCAGCTTATATATTTTGATGAGGAAAAAATCGCATTTCTAAATCAATATTTCCCGGAACGAAGTAAACAAAGAAGCAATGCTGAAACGTTGCTGTCCCGTTATTGCTCCGAGCTGGAACAATTACTATCCCGTTTTAATGGAGAAGAATTGAACTCACTCGTATTGATTGGAAGTCAGCTTCAGCTTCGTTACTTAGACGACAATACTACAGATACCTACACCATCGTATTTCCAAACCAGGCTGAACCCAATGATAACAAGATTTCAATGTTCTCGCCTATTGGCATGCAGCTACTGTTAGCTCAGATCGGTAGCACATGCCTGTTAGCCATACCTTCAGGTGAACTGTCGGTAATGATCGAAAGTATTAAGTTTGTGAATTGTGGTGAGGTAGCCGTTCTTATTTAAGCCACCCCGAGCATATCCACCAACGTAAACAGCGTCCTCTTCCTTATGACGGGAAAGGGACGCTGTTCTTATGTTCATACCTTGCATCGATTATTCGTATTCTTATTTTAGCCTCAATCCATCTGCGAGCTTGCTAACTGATTTCTCGATACGTGATGCTCTGGTTTCAGGTCTTTTCGCTGCTTCGATCCAAGATACATATTCCTTCTGATAAGAATAAGCCCGACCGTTATAATAAGCTTCTGCCTGCTCATGGCTACTCAGCGCATCAAGGAAATCCTCTGGGGCTTCTACCTCTCGTAATTGATGATCATACTCCATCGTCACACGCACAATATCACCAGGTTGAGCTTTAGCTAGATCCCGTAGTTCTTTCTTTACCACCATAAAATGCTTTCCGTTTCCATGGGGCATAAGCGTTCCTCTATAGGGGATTCCATTTACACTTCCTTTTACCTGTATTCTGGACTTTGTTTCAAATATTTGTTCGGCATCAAAAGGGACGTTAAGATAAGTCCAGCTCCCACTTGCATCAGGTCGCACTAATTTAGCTTCAAATTCAAACATAGCTACCTCCTCAAGTAAAAGCCCTAAGTTCTATTGTATCCATATGAATGTAACTATACAAAAAAACACCTGCCTATAATAGACAGGTGTTTCTTAATTATAAGCGGGTGATGGGAATCGAACCCACGCTATCAGCTTGGAAGGCTGAAGTTCTACCATTGAACTACACCCGCAAAGGTATAAAATCGGGATGACACGATTTGAACATGCGACCCCCTGGTCCCAAACCAGGTGCTCTACCAAGCTGAGCTACATCCCGTCAAAACATGTAATGACTTAGTAATAAAAATGGCGCGCCCTGAGAGATTCGAACTCCCGGCCTTTTGATTCGTAGTCAAACGCTCTATCCAGCTGAGCTAAGGGCGCAAAAATTATGGAGCGGAAGACGGGAATCGAACCCGCGACCCTCGCCTTGGCAAGGCGATGCTCTACCGCTGAGCCACTTCCGCAAAATTGGTGCGCGTGAAGGGACTTGAACCCCCACGTCGTGAAACGCCAGATCCTAAGTCTGGTGCGTCTGCCATTCCGCCACACGCGCACACTTTAAAAATAATGGTGAGCCATGAAGGACTCGAACCTTCGACACCCTGATTAAAAGTCAGGTGCTCTACCAACTGAGCTAATGGCTCTCATAAATGGCTGGGGATATAGGATTTGAACCTATGCATGACGGAGTCAAAGTCCGTTGCCTTACCGCTTGGCTAATCCCCAACAATAATTAACTAAATGGCGGAACCGACGAGATTCGAACTCGCGATCTCCTGCGTGACAGGCAGGCATGTTAGGCCAACTACACCACGGTTCCACAGACATAATGCATAAATGTAAATTGGTTGCGGGGGCAGGATTTGAACCTGCGGCCTTCGGGTTATGAGCCCGACGAGCTACCGGGCTGCTCCACCCCGCGTCATTTAATAAGTATATACTATTCATTTACACTACGCCAGCTAGTCCCAAAACATCATGCTTAAGGAAAATTTGGTTGCGGGGGCAGGATTTGAACCTGCGGCCTTCGGGTTATGAGCCCGACGAGCTACCGGGCTGCTCCACCCCGCGTCGTTCTTAAATGAATATGGTGGAGGCTGAGGGGATCGAACCCCCGACCCTCTGCTTGTAAGGCAGATGCTCTCCCAGCTGAGCTAAGCCTCCATGTTATGACCCGTATGGGATTCGAACCCATGTTACCTCCGTGAAAGGGAGGTGTCTTAACCCCTTGACCAACGGGCCATGCTAATAAACTTTATGGCGGAGAGAGAGGGATACTCTCACTACGATCGAGATTGCGAAGCATTCCTAACGAAGCTTATGCTTCAACGAACCACCAAGGCTTCTCATCCCTAACAGGGAAGTAAATTCATGGCGGAGAGAGAGGGATTCGAACCCTCGAGACGCTTGTGGCGCCTACACGATTTCCAATCGTGCTCCTTCGGCCAAACTCGGACACCTCTCCATAAATGGCTCCCCGAACAGGACTCGAACCTGTGACAACTCGATTAACAGTCGAGTGCTCTACCAACTGAGCTATCAGGGAATATGGTGGGCCTTAGTGGACTCGAACCACCGACCTCACCCTTATCAGGGGTGCGCTCTAACCAGCTGAGCTAAAGGCCCTTTTAAGACATACGAATATTAAGGGCAAAAAAAATACCACGGGTAATGTGGTTGTCCGCTTGGCGGCGTCCTACTCTCCCAGGACCCTTCGGTCCAAGTACCATCGGCGCTGGAGGGCTTAACGGTCGTGTTCGGGATGGGTACGCGTGGAACCCCTCCGCTATCGCCACCAAACGGGCATTACAGCGTAATGCTCAGGCTTAATCGCCTGAAAACTGAATCCGAATTGAATTTGCGTTTTAAGTATAGGATAAGCCCTCGACCGATTAGTATTGGTCAGCTCCATGCATTACTGCACTTCCACCTCCAACCTATCTACCTCGTCGTCTTCAAGGGGTCTTACTAATTGGGAAATCTCATCTTGAGGGGGGCTTCACGCTTAGATGCTTTCAGCGCTTATCCCGTCCGTACGTAGCTACCCAGCCATGCTTCTGGCGGAACAACTGGTGCACCAGCGGTACGTCCATCCCGGTCCTCTCGTACTAAGGACAGCTCCTCTCAAATTTCCTGCGCCCACGACAGATAGGGACCGAACTGTCTCACGACGTTCTGAACCCAGCTCGCGTACCGCTTTAATGGGCGAACAGCCCAACCCTTGGGACCTACTTCAGCCCCAGGATGCGATGAGCCGACATCGAGGTGCCAAACCTCCCCGTCGATGTGGACTCTTGGGGGAGATAAGCCTGTTATCCCCAGGGTAGCTTTTATCCGTTGAGCGATGGCCCTTCCATGCGGTACCACCGGATCACTAAGTCCGACTTTCGTCCCTGCTCGACTTGTAGGTCTCGCAGTCAAGCTCCCTTATGCCTTTGCACTCTTCGAATGATTTCCAACCATTCTGAGGGAACCTTGGAACGCCTCCGTTACTCTTTAGGAGGCGACCGCCCCAGTCAAACTGCCCGCCTGACACGGTCCCCGTACCCGATTAGGGCACTAGGTTAGAACCTAGATACGATCAGGGTGGTATCCCAACGGCGCCTCCACCGAAGCTTGCGCTCCGATTTCTACGGCTCCCACCTATCCTGTACAGATCGTACCCAAATTCAATATCAAGCTGCAGTAAAGCTCCATGGGGTCTTTCCGTCTTGTCGCGGGTAACCTGCATCTTCACAGGTATTAAAATTTCACCGGATCTCTCGTTGAGACAGCGCCCAAGTCGTTACGCCATTCGTGCGGGTCAGAATTTACCTGACAAGGAATTTCGCTACCTTAGGACCGTTATAGTTACGGCCGCCGTTTACTGGGGCTTCGGTTCATAGCTTCGGGTTACCCCTAACCACTCCCCTTAACCTTCCAGCACCGGGCAGGCGTCAGCCCGTATACTTCGCCTTGCGGCTTCGCACAGACCTGTGTTTTTGCTAAACAGTCGCTTGGGCCTTTTCACTGCGGCCCCCTCGTGCTATTCACACTACCGGGGCACCCCTTCTCCCGAAGTTACGGGGTCATTTTGCCGAGTTCCTTAACGAGAGTTCTTCCGCGCGCCTTAGAATTCTCTTCTCGCCTACCTGTGTCGGTTTGCGGTACGGGCACCTTCTCCTGGCTAGAGGCTTTTCTTGGCAGTGTGAGATCATGACCTTCGCTACTACAATTTTCGCTCCCCATCACAGCCCAGCCTTAACGATGTGCGGATTTGCCTACACATCAGCCTCACTGCTTAGACGGACATATCCATCAGTCCGCGTCACTACCCTCCTGCGTCACCCCATCGCTCATAGCGGATTACGGTGGTACAGTAATTTCAAACTGTTGTCCTTCGACTACGCCTTTCGGCCTCGCCTTAGGTCCCGACTTACCCTGAGCGGACGAGCCTTCCTCAGGAAACCTTGGGCTTTCGGCGGATCAGATTCTCACTGATCTTTTCGTTACTCATACCGGCATTCTCACTTGTATGCTGTCCAGCGCTCCTTACGGTACACCTTCAACCCACATACAACGCTCCCCTACCCCAGATACATACGTATCTAGCCATAGCTTCGGTGGTGTGTTTAGCCCCGTTACATTTTCGGCGCAGAGTCACTCGACCAGTGAGCTATTACGCACTCTTTCAATGGTGGCTGCTTCTAAGCCAACATCCTGGTTGTCTGTGCAACTCCACATCCTTTCCCACTTAACACACACTTGGGGACCTTAGCTGATGGTCTGGGCTGTTTCCCTTTTGACAATGGATCTTAGCACTCACTGTCTGACTCCCGGCAATAAGTATATGGCATTCGGAGTTTGACTGAGCTTGGTAATCCTTGCGGACCCCGCACCCAATCAGTGCTCTACCTCCACTACTCTTATACCGAGGCTAGCCCTAAAGCTATTTCGGGGAGAACCAGCTATCTCCGAGTTCGATTGGAATTTCTCCGCTACCCCCACCTCATCCCCGCACTTTTCAACGTGCGTGGGTTCGGGCCTCCAGTGCGTGTTACCGCACCTTCACCCTGGACAGGGGTAGATCACACGGTTTCGGGTCTACGTCCACATACTCATTCGCCCTATTCAGACTCGCTTTCGCTGCGGCTCCGTCTTCTCGACTTAACCTTGCATGTTAAACGTAACTCGCCGGTTCATTCTACAAAAGGCACGCCATCACCCATTAATAGGGCTCTGACTTTTTGTAAGCACACGGTTTCAGGTTCTATTTCACTCCCCTTCCGGGGTGCTTTTCACCTTTCCCTCACGGTACTGTTTCACTATCGGTCGCCAGGTAGTATTTAGCCTTAGCAGATGGTCCTGCTGGATTCATACGGGGTTTCACGTGCCCCGCACTACTCGGGATCCGTCTCGGAGAGAACACAGTTTAGGCTACAGGGCTTTTACCTCTATCGCGGGCCTTTCCAGACCTCTTCGCCTACCATATTCCTTTGTAACTCCATGTGAGACGTCCCACAACCCCTAAGAGCAAGCTCTTAGGTTTAGGCTGTTCCGCGTTCGCTCGCCGCTACTGACGGAATCACTATTGTTTTCTCTTCCTCAGGGTACTTAGATGTTTCAGTTCCCCTGGTCTGCCTCTACATACCCTATGTATTCAGGTATGAGTAACTGCGAATTACCACAGCTGGGTTTCCCCATTCGGACACCCCCGGATCAAAGCTTGCTTACAGCTCCCCGAGGCAGTTTCGTTGTTCGCCACGTCCTTCGTCGGCTCCTGGCGCCTAGGCATCCTCCGTGTGCTCTTATTAGCTTAACCTTGATTTTTCCGCAGGAAAATATCATACGATATCTCTCTTGGAATCATTTCACTAATAACATTTACTTGTTTTACACAAGTTGCTAAAAGATGTTCTAAAACGCAAATTCGTTTCGGTATCCAGTTTTCAAGGATCAAGTCTTACTTGAGAGCTTAAACTCTCAAAACTGAGCAACGAGTGAGTAACAGGCCTAAACCTGAGATTGTGGAAGTTAAACTTCCGATTTGAATGTCTTCACTTCCGAAGACGATTCTCCATAGAAAGGAGGTGATCCAGCCGCACCTTCCGATACGGCTACCTTGTTACGACTTCACCCCAATCATCTACCCCACCTTCGGCGGCTGGCTCCCTTGCGGGTTACCCCACCGACTTCGGGTGTTGTAAACTCTCGTGGTGTGACGGGCGGTGTGTACAAGACCCGGGAACGTATTCACCGCGGCATGCTGATCCGCGATTACTAGCAATTCCGACTTCATGCAGGCGAGTTGCAGCCTGCAATCCGAACTGAGACCGGCTTTGATGGGATTGGCTCCACCTCGCGGCTTCGCTTCCCGTTGTACCGGCCATTGTAGTACGTGTGTAGCCCAGGTCATAAGGGGCATGATGATTTGACGTCATCCCCACCTTCCTCCGGTTTGTCACCGGCAGTCACTCTAGAGTGCCCAACATTACTTGCTGGCAACTAAAGTTAAGGGTTGCGCTCGTTGCGGGACTTAACCCAACATCTCACGACACGAGCTGACGACAACCATGCACCACCTGTCTCCTCTGTCCCGAAGGCCGCTGCTATCTCTAGCAGATTCAGAGGGATGTCAAGACCTGGTAAGGTTCTTCGCGTTGCTTCGAATTAAACCACATACTCCACTGCTTGTGCGGGTCCCCGTCAATTCCTTTGAGTTTCAGTCTTGCGACCGTACTCCCCAGGCGGAGTGCTTACTGTGTTAACTTCGGCACCAAGGGTATCGAAACCCCTAACACCTAGCACTCATCGTTTACGGCGTGGACTACCAGGGTATCTAATCCTGTTTGCTCCCCACGCTTTCGCGCCTCAGCGTCAGTTACAGCCCAGAAAGTCGCCTTCGCCACTGGTGTTCCTCCACATATCTACGCATTTCACCGCTACACGTGGAATTCCACTTTCCTCTTCTGTACTCAAGTCACCCAGTTTCCAGTGCGACCTTAGGTTGAGCCCAAGGTTTAAACACCAGACTTAAATGACCGCCTGCGCGCGCTTTACGCCCAATAATTCCGGACAACGCTTGCCCCCTACGTATTACCGCGGCTGCTGGCACGTAGTTAGCCGGGGCTTTCTTCTCAGGTACCGTCACTCCGGTAGCAGTTACTCTACCGGACGTTCTTCCCTGGCAACAGAGCTTTACGATCCGAAAACCTTCATCACTCACGCGGCGTTGCTCCGTCAGACTTTCGTCCATTGCGGAAGATTCCCTACTGCTGCCTCCCGTAGGAGTCTGGGCCGTGTCTCAGTCCCAGTGTGGCCGTTCACCCTCTCAGGTCGGCTACGCATCGTCGCCTTGGTGGGCCGTTACCCCACCAACTAGCTAATGCGCCGCAGGCCCATCCCTCAGTGACAGATTACTCCGTCTTTCATTCTTTTTTTCAGGAGAAAAAAGAAATTATCCGGTATTAGCTACCGTTTCCGGTAGTTATCCCAGTCTAAGGGGCAGGTTGCCTACGTGTTACTCACCCGTCCGCCGCTAAGTTATTTTGAAAGCAAGCTTTCAAAATAACTCCGCTCGACTTGCATGTATTAGGCACGCCGCCAGCGTTCGTCCTGAGCCAGGATCAAACTCTCCAATTAGTATTGAAAAGAGCGATATGCTCATTTTGAAACATCTGACGAGAAAATTAATTCTCACGATGAAATTTCAAAAGCGTAAAATACGCTGTGAAACTCATCAGTTTTGGATTTCACTTTCGTGATTTCCTACTCACTCGTTGTTCAGTTTTCAAAGATCAAGTTCTCGTTGGCGCCGTTTAATGTCTCAGCAGCAACTCTTATACTATATCATGTTCGGCTATTTAATGTCAAGCTCTTTTTTTAACTTCTTTTTCGAGCTCGGCATGTGTATTTCTTGGCCGGACTTAGAATATATCATGTATAGAGATTGAATGCAACACTTTTTTATAAATTAATATTACTTCGCATTTCCGTTACTTCATCATCTTCCGCCTCCGCTTACTTTAGTAAGGGTTTGAACAGTGTAAGAGTTCTTCTAAAAACCCCCATAAACAAAAAGGAGGCCCAGCAGATAAGCTGAGCCTCTTTGTTTGATACTTACTAAGCTTGAGTTCATTTCACACTGATACTAGTTTATTTCTGCCCTTTTTCTAACAAGGAAAGGATTATAGTAACTGCCTCTGCTCTTGTTGCCTTCTGGTTAGGCGCAAATTTATTCTGCCCTACACCATTCACAAGACCTGATTTCGCTGCTGCTGCAATATACGGCACAGCCCATGCTGGTACATCCTTAGCATCATTGAAGGTTAATGTCGCTTTAGGATCTACTGTAATGCCAAGAGCACGAACAACCATAACTGCTAATTCTGTACGCGTCAGCTCCTGTGTAGGACGGAATGTCCCATCATCATAGCCACTGATAATTTGCAAAGATACAGCCTGTGCTACAAAAGACTTTGCCCATGCTGGAATCTTCGCAGAATCCTTAAAGCTTGATGTATCACCATTGTCCGGCAATTGCAAAGCACGCGCCAGCATTGTGATAAATTCAACCCGATTTACTTTCTGATTCGGACGGAAAGTATTATCCGGATAACCACTAACAAAACCAGCTGCTACTGCTTTCTCGATAACAGCAGCTGCCCAGTGATTGCTAGTATCCGTTAAAGATGGCTTACTAACTGGCGTTGCAGTTGGGGAAGGCGCCGTTGTTGGTGCTGGTGTTGTTGTTGGCGCTACTGTTGGCGTTGGTGTTGCTGTCGGTTTTGTTGTTGGTGCTGTTGTTGGTGCTGTTGTTGGCGCTGTTGTTGGTGCTGTTGTTGGTGCTGTTGTTGGTGCTGTTGTCGGCTCTGTTGTTGGCGTCGGTGTTGGTGTTGGTGTTGGTGTAACTCCACCATTCTCATCACCTTTAACAATGCCGAACTCTTCAAGAACATATGGTTTAGCATCATTAACATTCTGATCAATCTCATAAGATACAGCTGTCAGCTTCCCTGCATCTACAGTGATACCAACAAAGGTCTGAACTTGACCGCGCATTGGACGCGTAGCATCACTTGGGTCCGCTCCGTATTTAGCAGCTGTATTCTCGTTTGCTACTTCAAAGAGGTTATAATACGCATCTCCCAACTCAGGTTTCATGTTCTTGTAGTAAACCTTTGCTCCTGCTGTAGCTGGAATCAGATAGATCGTTCCATCTGGGTTTACTGTGTACTCCACAGTTTGACCATTGAAGCTTTCCTTGATCTTCACTGTGTCTGCTGCAGTTCCGTCAGCCTTGATTGGCTTCGTCCGTGCATAAATATGATCGTGGCCTTGAAGAACCAAGTCAATGCCCAGTTCAGCCATCATTGGAGCGACTTTCGCTCTTTCTCCGTTTGCACCCATAATATCTTTGTCAGTAGCGTGGTTAGAGGTTGTGTATGGTCCTTTATGCATAGCGACGATAATCCACTTCGCTCCAGCAGCCTTCGCTGCTTTTACATCGGCCTTCATCCAATCCAACTGTGCTTTGCTGAAGTTAGCATATTCGTCCGAATTTTCATTCGTGTTCAAGACTACAAAGTGCGCATTGCTGTAATCATAAGAATAGTAAGCTCCTGTTTCTGTCGGTGAGCCTGCTGCTTCCTTAATATTGTAGTGCTCATAGAAGGCATTCGCTTTATCCTCATGATTCCCCGCAACTGGAACAATAGTCGTATTGAGCAAGGTTTCCTGCGAGTGGCCAAGCAACCAATTCCACTGTGATTCATTGGTTCCAGTATCTACGATATCTCCGTTAATCGCCACAAACTCTGCATTCGGGAATGTCGTAAGTGCTTTTGCCATCGTTTCACCGGAAAGAATCGCTTCATCTTCCGTCTTAGCCTGTGTGTCTGCCAGATCAATGAAAGTAAATGCACCTGTCTTAGCAGCAGTTTCGAAAGTTCCCACTGCACTCCACAATCCTAGTGCTTTATCACCTACACGGAAGTAGTATTTCGTATCAGCCTTAAGGTTAGCAGCTTCAGCTTTATGAACTAATTCATCCTTTGAATTTCTGGAAACAGCTGAACGTCCTGTAAACTCAGCAGCTTTTGTAAAGTCTGGAGTAACGCCCGTGTTCTCTACAACCTGCAGGTCGCTTCCTGCAGATTTCAACGCTGTGTACCAAGTGAATCCTTTAGCACTAACTGGGTCACCGTTAAAGGTAACGGTAACTTTTTTGATAGCATCGGTAGAAGCAACTTTAGCTGCTGAATTTGTTCTGTCACTTACAGCTTTGATAACAAATTGATAGGTTTGGTTTGGATTAGTATTTTCTACAGTGTAACTATACGAAGTTTGACCTTCCTTATTAGGAACACTGATCGTCCAATTTGCAGATACCAGATCATTTTGCTCATAAATGCGATATCCGGATACTGGTGCACCGGATGCAGGCGCGTCCCAAGTTAACGTGATTTTACCGCCATCTGCTACAGTAGCTTTTGCATTCTGCACAGGTTTAACAGCTACGTCAGACTTATGAATGCTGTACTTATCATACAAGTCTGTAGTTCCACCAGTTGTTGTGGTGTAGGCTTCGTACGAGAATTCATCGTTAGTTACAGTCATTCCTGTGAACATTTCCTTACCAGGCTGTTCGTATTTAGCTGCAAAAGGAAACGGACCTGCGCCAACATTATATTTTTTATTGCCCGCTGCATTCGTAATCAGGTACAGCGTACCCTTAGGATCAGTTACCACTCCGTTTTTGTCCGGCTTAATATCCGTCAACGGCTGATTGTTGTACATTTGATAGCTTCTAGTATAGGTGTGGTCATGTCCACCGATAACCATGTCAATACCAAGCTCATCAAATACCTTTGTCAAATTAGCTCTGTAATAGAGTACATCTGTATCATTTGTGTGACTGGCAACAGAATAAGGTGATTTATGCAAGAGCACAACCTTCCACTTCTGATCGCTTTTCGCGGCTTCACTGCGCAGCCACTCTACTTGTTTATTGTAAATTTCATTATTCTCAAGATTCGAGCTAGCACCATAATATTCTGTGTTAATAACCATAAAGTGTGCTGAACCGTAGTCAAAAGAATAGACAGAGCCATCTGGTTTTGCGCCCGTATTTGAGACATTAGGTAAATTAAAATGAGTTGTGTAATTGCTGTAACTCTTACTTTCGTGATTACCTACCAGTGGAACCAATGGAATATTTGCTAGAATATCCTTTGGTTTATTGAAGAACCATCCCCATTGCTCCTCAATATCACCGTTGTCTACCAAATCACCGGAATTCAGAATGAATTCACTTGTCGGGAATTTAGCCAATCCCTCTTGAAGGGTATGATTCCAAATATCAAAATCACCTTCAGTTGTTCCTTGAGAGTCCGTTGTATATAAGAACTTAAAGGCCTGATTACTGGAGCTTTCTGTTGTAAACGTTCCGATGTCACTCCAATTGTCAGCTTGTCCATCCCCAGCACGGTAAGCATACTCCGTTCCCGGCTGCAATTTGTCGGCAATGACCTTATGGCTAGTCAGTACCACTGGTTTCTTGGCTGATTTATCCGCTTTTGTCATATACACGCTTGTTGTAACAGATGTTCCCTCGTAAGTTTGAGCATCTACTGGAAACTGACCATTCACTACTTTAGAAGCTTCTACTACTTCAAGCTTGGTGCCTGTTACTTTCTCAGGTGCATACCAATTGAACCCCATACTAGTCTGAGGGTTTCCGTTAAAGGTAAGCGCGATTGACTCAGGCTTCCCAACTCCAGGTTCTTCAGTCTCTACTACCGGATAAGCAATCAGGTTCATATCCCAGTACAAGTCAGAGCTACCATCACTCGACTGATGAACCTCAGCTGAAAGCTCATTACTTCCATCCATCAAGTTAGCCTTTACGACTTCAGTAAGGTCTACCTTGGTATATTCGTTTGGATCACTTAAGTTAGTTGAGCTTTTGGTTTGGAAAGTGATTTCACCCGCTGGCATAGCCTCACGGTAGATTTCTTTACCGTTCAAATATAGTACAGCTCCGTCATCAAATGCGAAGTTGCCCAAGATTTTATCGGATTTCATAATCTCTTCCTTATTCACCGTTACGTTTGTACGGAAGTAAGAAGTACGATATTTCATACTCTTATTAGAACCGTAGCTTATATTTGTGTTCAGAGCACCAAATTGCTTGCTGCTGACTCCGCTTCCATTATCTTTATAACCAAGCGGTGCTTGACCAGACGCCCATGCTGAATCGTCGTACACGGACCGCCATACCGTCCCTTGATCTGTTCCGTGATCTAGATACTTCCACGTAGAATTCGCTGCCAATAATGTAACAGGCTCTAGCGATTGTAATTGCAGTAATCCAGCATCCCCATTGCTGTCTTCAGCATAAGCTGGCATTCCTGTGAATGTAATTCCCAGTACCATAACGAAAGCTAAGGTCATGGATACAGCTTGTTTAAATAACCTGTTCATAATCAGTCTCCCTTACTGTTCTATGAAATGCTTGCATCCATTTATAGTAACTATCAAATATTTTCGCAATGTCTTTATAAACATAGAAGTTTGTAAAGTACATCATGTATGTATTCTTACAAAAGTGGTTACAGTAACGGCAAGGTTGCCAATCAAGGAGGATAAACATGGACGATACTCATGCTTTTGTAGAAAAAGTACACGACACCCAAAAGAAAGCTGAAAAGAATAAAGAACATCACGGTAAAAGTACACCAAGTCAAAAGCTGCCAAATAAACAGCACAGTAAGTAAAAGCTTTAAACGATCAGCTCTCAAACACGACAAAAAAAAGCAGCAAGCCTCTCCAACTATGGGAGACTTGCTGCTTTACTTTTTAAAGCACAAAGAGAAGTGTTAAAGAAAACCTTATTTACTCCATTTCACTACATTCACTGCTACTTTTTCTAATTGCGTCTTACTCAGTGTTTTATTTGGGGAACTAATCGTAACAAAACGATCATCCAGTTTATAGGTCAAGAACAACGAATCGCTGGATGGGCTGTACCATTTAGCTTCGGTTCCATTAGAGAGCTTTACAGTTTCACCTTTGTAATCGTAAGCATAATCACGAGGAGAAATGTTCACCTTCATCTGCTTAAACAGAAAGTTCACACCATCATCAGAGCCTACCACTTTTTGGAATGCGTCTCCACTCACCATTTGAGTAGGTGCATAGGCTGTTTCGAAACCTTGGAAATTGGCGAAGGCTTTAACAATCTCTTCTTTCTGAGTGCTGCTGTATTGTACAGGAGTCAGAGAAATAGTGTCAGTCACCGAGCCTCCTGTGCCAAGAATAACCTGATTGTTCACCGCATCAAAGGTCACAGGCACCTTCATCACATCAGCAATCGCACGTACAGGAAGATAGGTTGTATTGTTATAAGTAATTGGCGCCAACGCGTTCCCTTTATTATCAACTGGCGTATACGCCGTACCATTCACCTTAAAACCAATGCTGTGATTGAGGTATGCAGTGATTTTTTGAAGTTTAGTTCCCGCATATACACCGGCTGATCCTGTAACTACCATCCCAAACACCATTGTTGCTATGATTATTTTTTTATTTTTCATAAGTAAGCCCTCCTTGGAAGTTCAATCTTTGTTCTTACTTTAGCTCAAACAAAATAAGATTATGTCTCTAAGTTGTTTCTTACTTGTACCCATTTTGTAATTAAAAAAAACAAAATATCATTCATTTAACCAAAAATAAAAACAGCAACCCGCTTGTCCTAAAAAGGATCGTACGGGTTGCTGAAGAGATTAACTTTGATACGGTGTTGTAACCTTATACACTTCTGTATATAAAATTTCTCGATATAAATTGAACTCTTCTTCATCGACAGGGTTAGGATAGGTCATGATTTGAAGCGGTAAATCAGCATTTTCCTCACGCAGAGGGGGCTGCACATACTCATAAGGATTCAAATGAAAGCCCAGCCGCTCATAGAAACCGATTCTCCGTTGTTCCATTTCACCCAGTGGCGGTTCAACTTCCAAAAGCACAGGTTTACCTGACTTACGGATATACTCCTCCATCAGCTTTTTACCAATGCCTCCACCTCTTATACTTGGGTCCACTGCGATATGTTCTACAAATCGAAATCCTGGAAACTCCCAGCAAGCTATAAAAGCAATGATTTTCCCCTCAGCATTCACTTCGGTAATCAATCGGTAATGTGGAACATCCAATAACGCCTGTTGTCCCTCATAGGTTCTGATCTCGGAAGTGGGAAAAGAGGCTTCCATAATAGCGAATATTTCATCAAAAGTTGTGTGATTCATAACATAGTTCTCACTTTCTGGATTTATATTTACACAAGTTATCTTAACCTTCTGAACCCTATGATATCAAATTTAAGCATCAAGGTACTAGTACCTGGTACTAGGATAACGTGCTATACTAAGTGTAACAGCTATACACATCTTGTTTGATATAGGAGAGGTTCATATTGGATAATCAGCAGTGGATCGCACCTGAGTACTACAATCTCACTTCGGAAATGGAACGTCATGCACCGGAAAAGATTGCACTTAAGTGGTTGAATGAACTGGGAGACTACGAGGAAATCACTTACGGAGAACTTCGCAAACAAGCTAACCGACTTGCCGGGGGACTCGCAGCACTTGGTCTCGAGCAAGGGGATCGTGTTCTTGTTATGGTTCCACGTCGAATCATCGCTTATGTCATCTATTTAGCATGTCTGAAGCTAGGACTTGCGATTATCCCTTCATCAGAAATGCTTCGCGCCAAGGATTTATCCTATCGCCTGCGGCATGCCGAGGCCAGAGCCGTTATTGCCTGGTCAGAGGTTACTGAGGAAGTAAATAAAATCTCGGATGATCTGCCTGCTCTGGATTACCGTCTTTCAGTATCTGGCAGCTCTAACGAGCTCGGTAACGGATGGTTAGATCTAGAAGAACTAATGATTGATCAACCGGATGCGTTCACTACAGTCGAAAGCCACCGTGACGATATGGCGATCTTGGCATATACCTCTGGAACAACCGGCAACCCTAAAGCAGTCGTTCATAGTCATGGTTGGGGTTATGCTCACTTGCGGATCACTTCCCCTCAATGGCTTGATATTAAAGAAACAGACACCGTCTGGGCAACAGCGGCACCGGGCTGGCAGAAGTGGATTTGGAGCCCCTTTTTGTCCGTCCTTGGTAACGGGGCGACCGGCTTTGTATATAGTGGATCTTTTCATCCTAAAAAATATTTGCAGCTGCTGCAGGATCACAATATTGAGGTGTTATGCTGTACACCAACCGAATATCGCTTAATGGCTAAATTGGAAGACCTCAGTCAATATGACTTGTCCCACCTTCGCTGCGCAGTTTCCGCTGGAGAGCCTTTGAATCAAGAGGTCATCAACACTTTTCAACGTGAATTCAATATCACGATTCGTGATGGCTACGGACAGACCGAAAGTACGCTTATCATCGGAACACTTAAAGATACGCCAATTCGAATAGGGTCAATGGGTAAGTCTATTGCTCCCGGTCTAGTTGAAGTGGTAGACGAAGACGGGATTCCGTTACCTGCTGGAGTCGTTGGAGATATCGCAGTGCACTTAAGCATGCCAGCGTTATTCCATACCTATTACAAAGACCCCGGCAGAAAAGAAAGCTGCACTCACGGTGAGTTCTTCGTAACCGGCGACCGGGCGCGGAAGGATGAAGACGGTTATTTCTGGTTCGAGGGCCGTGGAGATGACATTATCATTAGCTCGGGTTACACCATTGGTCCTTTTGAGGTAGAGGAAGCCCTTATGAAGCATGCCTCAGTTAAAGAATGCGCGGTCGTTGCTAGTCCGGATGAAATCCGCGGACACATCGTTAAGGCTTTTATTGTACTAAGGGATGAGACTACGGCTTCTCCTGAGCTTGTGAAGGAGCTGCAATCCCATGTTAAAGAGTGGACCGCTCCTTATAAATATCCTCGTAAAATCGAGTTCATTCAGGATCTTCCGAAAACTGCCTCCGGTAAAATACGGAGAATAGAGCTGCGGGAGCAGGAGAAACGTGCTGCGCAAGATTAAAATCGATATGAAACAGGAGGCTTCAGCTTACTGAGGCTAAAAAACAACAAGAGCAGCTAGTCCATAATCGGACTGCTGCTCTTGTTAATTATTCAGACCAGTATTTTGCATCCGGGTTCAAGGCTGCGCCTACTTCGCCCTCTTTTACTAAATCGCAATCGAGGTAACCCTCTTCATCCAGGAAATAAACCTCTTGCTTGTAGAACTCACATAAAGTCTCCAGAAACTTTTCAGGTGATTCATACATTACAATCAGATCCCCAAAATCATGCAGCAGGTCACATACTCGTTCCACACCATCCGCGGATTTATGGTAACAAATGAAGTCGCTACCGTAATTCGTTAAGATCGGCAAGATAACGCCATCCGCTTGATGGCCTTTTTCCTCCAATATTCCAGCTAAAATCTTCATCTCTGCTTCATATTCATTAATATGAATTAGACGATACCCCGGAATAAATTCGATCAGACTTGGTTCTTCTTCCTCACTGCTTGTACCTGAAACTGTGCTATAAAAAGCTTTCAACAGTTCAGGGGCTTCCGGAAAAATCGCCGTAATCTTCGCTTCATTATCACCCTTACCTAAGCTGGCAATATAGTCAGGACGTAGGTCAGCAGACAGTTTAAGGTATTCTTGAAATTGTTCTGTTAATTTGTTAGTTTGCATGTTGTCATCCTTTACTTGTTCGCGGAAGTCCACATCTTCATCAGCCACGCGTCGAAGTCATCGCCTTTTTCGCCTTCATAAGTGTCATAGACGTCGATTCTCATCTTCTTCAGCTTCTCTTTGAAATCCTCGTACGAATGATCTCTAGGCAGGCTCTTCTTAATTCTCAGGAGTATTTTGGATACGCCTTTCACTAGCTCCGGTTTATTCTTGGATGGCGCTTTAACATCTTCTCCGAATGCCTTCAGTTTAAGGTAAGCCGCTTCTTGAACTGTATATACAGGATCGCTCTCCATTAAACGCGTCAGGATATCGATAATTTGTTTGTGGTTAGTCTGTCCCAGTTCTTCAACTGCTTCTAGACGGGCTCTCCAATCCGCAGAGCGGTTCGCAGCTTTCTTTAATTCCTCGTAATTCTCCGGTAATTCATTATTGTTTAGTTCTTCGATCATTCCGTTCAATCCCCTTCTATTCAAAACTATCTATCTTACAGTAACAGTATAACCAACCATTGCGCAAGCTAAGAGAGGAAGATCTTTGCATGACCTTTTCCTTCAAACATATTTCCACAAAATTGGGGTAAAGTATTCGAAAGAAAGTGTCGCGCAACATTCTATAGACTCTATACGTTAGTTAACTAGAGAATTGTAGATCAAACACACCAAGGAGAGTGACCTAATTGAAAAAGCATACCTTCATTCTAGCGTTAACTATTGTATTAAGTGTGGTGCTTAGCGCCTGTGCCAGCAGTAACAATGAAGCCGCAGTAGAAACCAATCTGACGGCGAAAGAGATGGTCGACGAAATGCTTGCAAAAGTGGAACAGCCTTCATTAATGGAAGTTGAAGAAGATATGGTGAGTCAGCTGTACCATCTAGCTCCATCATTACTTGAAGATTATAGCATTAGAATGCCAATGATGAATGTGAAAAGTAATGAAATTGCTATTTTAAAAGTTAAAGATGCCAAAGATATCTCTACTGTCGAAACCGCAGTCAAAGAGCGTGCGGCAGATATTCAAAAGCAGTTCGAACAATACCTTCCGGATCAATATGAGAACGCCCAAAATTATAAGCTGGTCAAAAAAGGCAATTACATCTTATTCGTGATTTCCGAGAGTGCGGATCAGCTGGTGACTGAATTCGATACCTTGTTTACTAAAAAATAATTAGCGATGGTATTCAGCAGCCTACTCTTCCTATTCCTGTTTCTGCCGGCTGTCCTTGCACTCTACTACGTTTCGCCTTGGCGGATTAAAAATCTCATTTTATTTTTGAGCAGTCTGGTGTTTTATGCATGGGGCGAACCCGTCTACATTGTAATTATGTTGCTGTCTACCGTTACGGATTACGGCTTTGGTCTACTTCTTAGTAGACCGAAGCTAACTACGGTGCAGCGCAAGTGGATTGTGGTTAGCTCCGTCATTATTAACCTGGGCTTATTGTCGTATTTTAAATACGCAGATTTTCTCATCCAGAATGTAAACGAACTCCTCGGCACTCATATCCCTTTAACTGATTTACCATTACCTATTGGGATATCGTTCTATACCTTTCAATCCATGTCCTACATCATTGATGTCTACAGAGGAACTACCAAAGCACAGCGGAATTGGATTGATTTCGGGACGTTTGTAGCTCTGTTTCCGCAATTAGTAGCCGGTCCTATCGTTCAATATAACACTATTGCAGAGCAACTACGTGAGCGTTCGGTGGATATCCCCATGTTCGCGGAAGGTGTAAGAAGATTCATTATCGGACTAGCCAAAAAAGTGCTGCTCGCCAATAACATTGGCCTGCTCTGGCACACCATATCCAGCTCCAATCTGGAGTCCATGCCTGCTTTAACCGCTTGGCTTGGCATTATTGCGTTTGCCTTTCAGATTTATTTTGATTTCAGTGGGTATTCGGATATGGCGATTGGCCTCGGCCTTATGTTCGGCTTCCGATTTAACGAAAACTTCAACAAACCTTATATATCACAGAGTATAACTGACTTCTGGCGGAGATGGCATATTTCCTTAAGCAGTTGGTTTCGTGATTACGTATATATCCCGCTTGGAGGCAACCGCCGGGGGTTAGGTATTCAAGTTCGCAATATCCTTATTGTGTGGCTGCTCACAGGAATCTGGCACGGGGCGAGCTGGAACTTTCTGTTCTGGGGATTATACTTCGGGGTCATTCTTATCTTTGAAAAATGGTGGGGACTACAACTGCTGAGCCGTCTACCGCGCTGGACTAGGCATCTCTATGCCGTTGTGCTTATTCTCATTGGATGGGTCTTGTTCGCCTTTGAAGAACTTCCGTTGGTACTTAGTTACTTGCAAGCGATGCTCGGCTTTAATGGCCAGCCATTGTGGAATACCACTACTTTATACTTCACTTACACAAACGCGATTCTACTCGTGGTATTAACTTTAGCCTCCATACCTTTGAAACTCTCCAAGCGTATGGAGGCTAGATCGATTCCTGCTCTGGTCTGGTATGGCGTCTTATTCTTCTTATCTGTCGCTTACTTAGTGGATGCTACCTTTAACCCATTCTTATATTTCCGATTCTAACGACTTAGGGGGTGATTGTTTATGAAGCAGAGGACGGATCGAATACTAGTGGTGGGATTTGTCGCGACGTTGTTTCTGGTGGGTATAACTTTTTTCTTACTGCCTGTTCAACGTTTCTCCGAGCTAGAGAATCGCTATTTGCAAAGCGCTCCCCGTCTGACATGGGATAATTTATTATCCCACACCTATGCGGAAGAGGCAGAAAACTTTGTAACCGATCATTTCCCTTTTCGAGCCAAATGGGTATGGGTGAAATCGGCGGTGGAGCAAATGAGGCTGCAGCAAGAGAATAACGGGATTTATAAGGGGAAAGACGGTTACTTATTCCAAAAATTCGATGCCCCTGATTACACTAAGGTTCAGCAATATACAGCGGCTGTGAAACGTTTTGCTGATAAAAATCCTGAAGTCAAAACGACCTTTCTGCTTGCGCCTACATCGGTAGGCTTGTACAACGAACGTTTGCCCTGGTTAGCACCTGTATACTCACAAGCTGAGGTGAATCAAAAGATTGCTGATGAAGTAAGTGATAGCCTAACTTTTATAAATGGATTTGATGTGCTTACTCCGCATGCTGCAGAGGGCATTTATTATCGGACCGATCATCACTGGACAACCTACGGCGCTTACTTGGCTTACGTAGCGTATGCTGAAAGTATGGGATGGCAGCCTCTGTCCCAGAGCAAATTCGAGATTGAGACGGTAAGCGATTCGTTCCTTGGAAGCTACCATACACGGAGTCAATTTATCGGAGTGGTGCCAGATTCCATTCAAGAGTATAAGCCAATTAATGATGTATCCACCAAGATGCATATTGTAGATACCGGTGAGACTTTAACAAGTCTATACGATCCAAGCTATCTAACGAAAAAAGATAAATACTCTTATTTTCTAGGCGGCGTTCATGCTCTTATGAAAATCACAAGCGAGCTTGATCCTAAAGAAGTCAAACAGGAGAAGCTGCTCGTCATCAAGGACTCCTATGCGCATAGTGTCATCCCTTTTTTGACTCAGCATGTACCGAAAATCCATGTGATCGACATTCGTTATTATAACGGGAGTATCAGTGAGTACATGGCTCAGAATGATATCAAGGATGTATTGATGCTGTTTAATACAGCTACTTTTGTTGATAATGCTTCGATCTTGAAGCTTAACTGAAGGTACACGGGGAACAGGTGATAGTGTGATGAGTATCGTGACAGGGCGATGAATATGGTGATAGGGCGTAACTGCTGGAATGTTTGGACTTTCGGTCGCTGTTGTCTCCAGATTTCTTTATTTATACCGTTTCTAACGGTTGAAATCCGGAGACAGCATATGCTTCCGATGCGAGCTTTCCTTCGGAAAGCTTTCAGGCGAACGCTCCGCTCCTACAGTTCCAAAATTCCCTCCGTTACTTTTCACCATATTTATGGGTTTAATCTAAAAAACCATTCACGATTATGTGTAGAATCGTGTCTCTGCCGATAGCTTTAAAGCGAATGAATCCTCCTTGAAGGAGTGCTTCATTTATTATGAGCTGCAATTCAATTCCACTAGCATTGCATTAAACTCCACATCACACCACTTTGCGGATTAGGGAAATCCTCCCTAAAATTAGTCAATTATCGGCTCAATTTGTGACTTTTAAGGAAATCCTCCCTAATAAATACGAGAATACCCTCTTTATGAATGAAACACCCTGATAATTGGGGAGATTTTCCCTAATTATCGCTTGGAGCACGATAAATCTCACATAATTCGGGAGGTTTTCCCTAATCTAAACATTTAATCATTGATAGTATCTGATACATATTCATTATGAGGTTGATTAAGAGTGAAAGAGTTGCAACAATAACTGAAGATTGCTTAAGGGAAATTTCCCTCCCACTAGCAATTATTTTCTGTAACCTCAACATCAAACCAAACACAAAAGCTAATATTCGAATCCTCTAATATGGCTTCGTATTTCAGATCATTTTTAGCTAGAATCTCCGCGACGATAGACAGGCCAAGTCCAGTTCCGGAGATTTCTTTATTCCGAGACTCGTCGATGACATAGAACGGGTCCCAGATATAGGCTAAGTGCTTCTCTTTCAGGTGCGTGGTTTTATTAGTAATAGTGAACTTCAGAGTGTCGTGAGTATCATTTACTAATGAGATCCCAAAGACATTCTCTTCCCCATATTTAATGGCATTACTAATTAAGTTGTTGAATACAATCTCAATCTGGCTGATATCCTCTTCAACGATGGATCGTTCAACCGAATGGAAGTCGGTCTGTAAGGTCAGGTTTTTATTTTTAAGCGTAATGTTATATTGTGAGATCACTTTGAGCAAAAGCTCTTTAAGATCGAATTTCTCTTTATGCACTTCGGTCTTTTGAATCTTGGACAGCTTAATTAAGTAATCTACCATATCCGACGTATATTTCACCTGCTCCAAAATGATATCCGTATACGTACCATCATCCAGACCATCTTGGATACCAATCGTATAGGCTTGGATTAAGGATAACGGTGTCTTCACTTCATGTGAAATGCTTGAGATCAGTGTGTTTAAGCTTTGATTTTTCTTCTCCAGTTCTGCATGGGCGCTTTTTAGGCGTTGACTCATCTGATTAATGCTTTTAGATAACTCTTCAATTTCATCCCCCGATTTAATCGTCACTTGTTTAAAATCAAGATTGGAAATATCCTTCGCCACATCCTGTAACTGCTCTAATGGGGTAATGATCTTTTTCGAATAATAAGCCACTAACAGCAAGCTGATAATAATCCCCAAAAGAACGGAGTAGAAGCTGAGTTGATTTACGATGTTTAAAGCATCTGTATTGTGCACAACCACAGTGCCGATGAGGATTAGACTGCCATCCTGCTCATATATTTTCGTTAACAGGCTGGACTTTAATTTCCCCTGATTAAATAATAGATTCACCGTATTTCCTTCGTTTACCTTTTGTAAGACTTCTTCCGTAATCCAGAACTTATTGAGCGATACCTTATCTTTAAAAAGAGCAAATTGAATGTTGTCGTTAATTTCTGTTGTGCTTCCTCTATTTTCAACCCTAACAATCATTATATTGTTATTGTTCTCGATCGCTGTTTCCTTGTCCATGAGCTGATCCAGACTGAGATCCTTTACTTCGTCATAAATAGTGTTAATCTTGGTTTTCATTTTGTAAAGGTAATAATCGGATGAGAAAAAATTGTGCAATAAATAGGATGTCCCAAACACAATCAGCAGAATGATGCTTACCATAATCAATAACTTCGCGCTTATTTTATTGATTTTTATCATGGAAGCTGTACCCCATTCCCCTGTGTGTGATCACGTGATCAGCTCCAATCTTATCGCGCAATCGCTTGATATGTGTATCCACGGTTCGTTCTTCGCCGAGGTAGTCCATTCCCCAAACGGAAGATAACAAAGAATCTCTGGACAAAATCCGGCCTTTATTCTCATATAGGAAGGTGAGCAACTCGAACTCTTTTTTATATAGGGACAGCTCCTCCCCATTCTTGTACACTTTCTTCCGTTCAAAATCAATTTCTAAGTCCCGTATAGCAGCTACTTTTTCGGTACCCAGCATTTTTTTAATTCTCAGCATTAAAATCCGTGGATCAAATGGTTTTCTAATATATTCATCTGCACCGATATCTAAAGCGCTAAATTCATCGTCATGGGAAGATCGGGCGGTCAGCATCACCACTTTAGCTAAACTAACCTGCTTGATTTCATTGCACACCTCAATCCCGCTTCGTTTAGGCATCATCCAATCCAAGACCACAAGATCGATCTTATTCGAAAAAAAGAGCTCCAGCGCCTCCTCCCCATCCGCAGCTACCCAAACGTTATAGCCCTCTTTTTCAAAATAAGTCTTCAATATGGTGGTCATATGTTTCTCATCATCGGCAATTAGAATGTTCAAGTAGCATCATTTACTCCTTTCTTTCCAGTCCTTTCTTCAAAACTTCCCATATTGGGTTATCCACTGCTGTCCGGGGAGGCTGTTCGCCTTTCTCTATCGCTTGCCAATACGCCCAGGTTGGAGGCTCAGTGCCAAGCTCATAATCCATACCGTCCCAAGTATCCTCTCGGAAAGCATAGAACGCCCAGTGCCAGCCGAAATCATCAAAAATCGAAATTAAATCCGCCATATATTGATCTGCGCCTTTTACTAATCGATTCGTTCCAAACTCTTCTGCAACAATCCGATTTGCGGGAATGTTATGTTCCTTTGCCCACTGTGCAACTGGTTCTAGAAATTCCTTTAGAGCTTCCTTGTTAAAGGCTTTTTCTGTTTTATTGTCCCCGACCTTTATCGTCCCAGGATATTCATAGGTGAACCCTTTTTTCTTATTCTGACTGGTTAGCTCGTACGGCTCATACATATGAAAAGCATACAAGACATTCTCATCTTCGAGGGGTTTCAAATATTTAAAGGCCCAAGGTGTAGCATACAGGCCAGAATTTACGATGATTGGTGTCTTGGAATCTACGGTACGAATAGCGGTCACTATCGTTTCATATAAAAGATTCAAATCCGCAGGGGTGTTCTCCACTGAGCTATACCATTCGCTGTAGTCCTGTGTCCAGAAGTCATGAAATCCCGTTGCAGTCTCAGGATGTGGTTCATTAATCAAGTTATAACCGATTACCGCTGGATGATCTTTCAACCGGCTTGCTAGATCTCTCCAAAATACTGCCGCTTGTTCATGATAACTGAAATCCTTCCATATCCGATCATCATTCTCGTAATTATTAAACTGCCTCCAGCGATCTCCGGGGAGACTTAGGACGGTCAGTACTACTTTTGAGCCCCGAGCCTCGGCTGCATCTAAGTCCGCTTTTAACTCGGCAAAATCCTCTTCAACAATCCCTTCATACTTATCTGCATTCCCTATTAGGAAATCTTTATCCGGGTTCGTATCCGGTTTGTCATTAAATAAATAGTCACTGTCTTTTGCCCATTTATCTGGTGCCAACCGGATGAATTCAATATTCTGCTCTTTGGCAGCTTTATAGTTATCCGGTAACGATTTTGAATTCATGAAATTGGTTCCTTTTCTCTGGCCATCCCAGAAGGCTAGCTTCTCATTCCTTTCTGTCTTCTCTTCCTTCTTCTCTTCCTTCTTCAGTTCTTGATTGGCTTGCGGTGTTACTGAACTACACCCTACAACCAACAATAAGATTAACACTATAAAAGCTTTAGATTTTTTCATTCTCTCACCTCGTAAGCTATCGTAGCGAATCTCTGTTACAAGAGTGTCACAAGTGGTGGACATACAACCATTCAAGTAGGTAACTGATGAATTTTATATGAATCCAAGAGTTGAACCTTCTTCTCTCATATTCTATTTCTAGGAGGTGAGTATAATATGACAATCCAGTTTGTAGATTTACGACTTTCCAACCAAGCTGCTTCAGATAACACCCCTGTGGTGATCCCGTTAGCAGCAACTCCCCTTGTTTTTGGGGATATTGGTATTCAGACTGTAGGGGTCACGCCTGACAATCAAGGCAATGTCCGCGTACTTTTGTCGGGTTTTTTGAAAGTAGAGAATAATCCTCTTTTCAACACCAATACCATTAATGTTCGCAGAAACGGAACCATCATTTTCACCACGACATTTGGTGTAGCAATCAGCAGAGAAAATGAAGCTTTTGGTTTCTCAGCAGTAGATGTCCCACCAGCGCTGGCTGTCGCAGCAGGTCAGATTCAGTACACAGCAGAAATCTTCACAAATGCACTGGCAACAGATCCATTTAATAACGTCCAAGCCAGAAACTTTAGTGGCGTTGCAGCAGCGGGTAACTCCTAGCATAAACAAGTAGTGAGTTGAGGTGCATACTGCACTATTTTATAAACAGAAGCTCAACCAAAAATACTGGTTGAGCTTCTGTTTATTCGCCAAACAATAGATCCAGAATTCGTTCGTCCGCTTTGCGATTCTTCCCTTTATAGGGGTAACAGTGAATATGAATCGCTGGATTAAAATTGATCTCAATAATGCTATAATTAGTACCCGTGGCCTTTTCCTTAATATCATCAATCATCATGTCTACTCCACAAATAGTGGCCCCTGCAGCTTTAGCTGATTGAATGGCTAGATCTTTATAGCTGTCCGGAATCTCATCAGTAAAGTCTAAGCTATCTCCACCGGTACTAATATTTGAGTTCTCCCGTAGAAAGATCACCTCATTAAATGGAGGAACATCGCTCCAAGCCTGAGCGTGGTTCTTCAAGAACATCTCTTCGGCTTCGCCGATCTGTATTTTCTCAAGCGGAGTTTTGTAGCCACGACCTCTTAGCGGATCCTTATTTTTTTCGTGGACTAGCTCTTCTATCGTATGTACACCATCACCGACCACATTCGCCGGAACCCGGTGCAATACTCCGACTACTTCATCGCCCATCACTAGAAAACGATATTCTTTCCCCGTCATAAATTCCTCAAGCAGCACTGTTCGATCATGCTCAAAGGCAATGTCGAAGGCTTTTTGATAATCTTCTTTGGAGAATTCATCTGTAAAAATAGTAATACCGAGTCCAAAGTTCGTTGATTTGGGCTTGATCACAATAGCCTTATCACGATAAGTGTTATATGCATTCATTGCTGCTTCCAGATCTCCAAAAGCTTCACCTGCGGGAACACGAATGCCCTGTTGTTTGAGGACTTCCTTCGTAACAATTTTATTCTCCATAATTAGTACCGTGCTGTAAGAATCCAAGGAGGTCTTCGTAGCTTGCTTAACGTATTCTTTATGATCGCCTTTTGTAAGTAGAACGAAATTCTCTTCTCGATCGAGCAATTGAAATTTAATCCCGCGTTTAACTGCTGCTTTTAGTAGAAGCTGTGTAGATAGCTCCAGATCCTCATATCCCACAAATCGGTATCCGTTCGAAAGACTTTCCTCAGCATACTGTTTAGCTTTATTCAGATGATATTGTACGAAAGAGGATTGTTGAACTTCTGACTTCACAATCGCGGCAAAACTTTGATCTGGATTCAGAATTTTATCCTTGGCTTCGTTCAGAATGTTCGTGAATTCTTTATCTTCCGGGTTCAACAACTGAATCATATCCTGCATCTCTTGAATACAAGTTAAAGCCTTCTGCTCCATCGTCCCGCAAGAATCTCCGTAATCATGCAAGCAGCCTTTGATCCCCTCCATGATCAATTGATCATGATTAAGGTTCGCCATCTTCTGATCCTCTACCCCGAACGGTTCGTCCTCTTTCAATAGCATGTACAGGATAAACAAATGAATGAAAGTCATTGTTTCTTTGCTAATTCCTATTTTATAGAGTGGATTCAGATCAATAAAACGAAGCTCTATATAAGCAATCCCATCCTGCAGCAGTTCCTCTAACGGATGTTTGCCTCTTGCCGTCTTCACTCTAACTGGGCTATAGAACTCTTTTACACTTAATAACTCCTCCGAGTCGATCAACGTTTGTAAATCATGTACATAGTCCGTAAGTGAATCAAAGGAAACATAAAGAGGTTTTTCATTTCGATATCCGCATTCGCTATTCCGAAGTGAATTCATATTTTGAACATAATAGCTATTCTGATCATCCGACTCGCCTCGTGCGACACATTGCTCCATATAAGTCTTATCAAAAACAGGACTAGCACCTGTTAAATAGATTAGAAGCCAGCGGTATCGCAATAGGTTGCGGGCTATTTTTAAATAAGTAGCATCTTTGAAATCTTTATAGCTCATCTGCGGATCTACAATGTCATGAAGCTGTTTAAGAAATGGTTCGTCAAAAGAGAAATTATAATGAATTCCGCTCAGCAATTGTCTTTTGCGTCCATACTTATCCGCTAACTGATGTCTATACTCGTCCTCTACCGGATTACCCATCTTGGCAATGGGAATGTCCTTATCGTTCGGCAGCATGGGAGGATTACTACTCGGCCACAGATATTCATCCTTAAGCTCTAGCGACACAATATCCTGCAGCGCCTCCAGAAAGTTGTAAGTCTCTTCAATAGAATCAAATGAGGGTGTCACCATTTCAATCTGACTCTCTGAGAAATCCGTTTGAATATAGGGGTTCTCCAATTTGTTGCCAAAGGCTTTTGGATGTGGTGTCAGCGCAAGGTTCCCTTCTGGATCGACTCTGACATTTTCTTTTTCCAAACCAAATTCACCGTGAAAAAGCTCCTTATTCAAATGGTTATCTCTTAAGAGCTGTATGAGTCTACGATTTAATAAAGCCATTTCTACGCTCATCCTTTGCTTAATAATCTACCTGCTGTTTGTTCATTCTGAACAAAGATCTTCTAAACCAGAACACAAGAATAACACCCTTGAACACACTGCTTAGCGCAATCGACATCCACACTCCATTCAAGCCAAAAGGTTCGGATAATAGCAGGGCTAGCGGAATTCGGAGTGCAGTAAATGTAATACTAAAGATCGGTGGAATGTGAGTTTGACCAATGCCGTTAAAAGCACCGACTGTCATCAATTCCATACACATGAACAATTGTGAGTATCCGATGATCCGCATATAATCTGCGCCTAATGCCATACTCGTCTGGTCTGATAAAAATAATGAAAATAGCTGCTGCGGAAACGCAATAAATATAAGCGACACGATCACACCAAAGATGGAGGTTAAGATTAGCGCCTGACGATAACCTTGCCTAATTCGATCGAATCGGCGTGCTCCATAATTTTGACCAAAAAAAGCAGCAATAGCTCCCTGTAGTCCTCCAATGGTCATATAAGAAATAGATTCAATTTGAATCCCAACTTTTTGAACCGCAATGGCATCCGCCCCAAAACGCACAATGATCTTGGCAATGATGATCGATATGATCGTAAAAGTAACCCGTTGGATCGTAATGGGAAGCCCCATGCGGATGACTTCTTTCATTTGGCTACTGTCCCACGTTGATGTGTTTGAAATGATTTCTGACTTTCTTGTCTTCATGATAAAAAGAGCCGTAACCAAGATGTTCGCCGTTAATGTTGCAATAGCAGCTCCAGCGACTCCCCATCCTTCAAAACTGCCCCAGCCAAAAATTAAAAATGGATCGAGGACAATATTAACCATAAGACCAATAGAGAAGATCTGAAACGGTTGTTTACTATTTCCCATTGCGTTTAAAAGGGTTGCAAACAATGTATTAACAATAGAAAATACCGTCCCAAAGATCGAAATCATTAGAAATTGTCTAGCCATCCGTTCAACGTCATCACTTCCAAGATCAAAAAAACCAATCAATTGATTCTTGGTTAATAGCACTAAACACATGTAGAGAAGTCCTAGTAAAGTAGACATCATAAATCCGTTCTTAATATAAGATTTAGCCTTCTCTATCTGAGCAGATCCCATACAATGCGCCACTTTAATCCCTGTGCCTATCGTAACCATTGTCGATAAAGCAATCGCTAGATTAATGAAAAAACTCGCTGTACCAATCGCGGCAACCGGACCACTTCCTAATCTTCCAACCCAAATCATATCGACTAGACCATAAGTAGTAGAGATGAAATTCGTTGCAATAATGGGAAGCGTTAGTTTCATTAAGGTAGGCATAATAGGACCCTGAGTCAAATCGTTTGCGTCCTTCAAGACCAATAACACCTTCTTTATTTCATTTTCAGATTTATTATATAACCATACACTTATATAATCAATTGATTATATTTCATTGATTTGTTGGACTAACTCTTCAAGCATCCGTATCCGATTACGGAGTTCAATTTCTTCCTTTCTCAAGCCTTCCAGTTGAAGATTCAGAGAATCGCCTACCTCCTTAATCAACTCTGCGTGACCACATCCATAACTCCTTTTCAATTTAAAAATAGACTGAATATCTCTTAGCTTAACGCCATAACCTTTCAATTCTTGAATCGCATAATAATCCGCTAAATGCTTCTCCGTATAGATTCTCTTCCCATCCGGCCCCATGGACAATATCAATTCCAGATCCTCATAGTGTCTGATCGTATCTTTCGTTGTCCCGGTTAGGGCTATAAATTCACCGATTCGCAAAAGTACAACCTCCTCAATACAAATATAGATTGACACGGGGTTAACCCCGTAACGTTTAATTTTATTAACGGGGGTGCATAAAATGATAGGTTCAAGCCTTTTAATCCTGTATGGAATGGTTAGTGCGCTAGGTGCAGTGGCTAATCTAATCCAAGGAACAGTAAAATCTGCTGTAGGGTACATTTATTTGTTTTTGCTGTGTCATATTGTGTTGGTTGTCATCACTGTTTATGACTTATGTACACCGCTTAACTTCATTTGGTTTATTATCGGTTTCCTCGCCTGTCTTACCTCCCGATGGCTCAACGGTACGTTTGTGTTCGGTCGGAATAATTGGTTTCACTACTTTATTGTTGCGCTGCTCTTTGCTCTGGCTTACTTCTTAACCTAGTCTCTTCATTATGAACCTGTAGACAGAATATGAACTCCTTAAAAGCAAATAAATTGTGTATACATTAATAAGCAGTTCCTAGTGCACAAAACGTGCCCAGTGGAACTGTTTTTTTCATAATAAAAAATTCTCTTATTTTTCAGTCTAATAGCTATTGAAAAGAATGATTAGTTCGTTTAAAATGAAACCAATTAATAGTTCTATATTTATAGAACTAATTCTGATTCAGTAACTCACTGAAGGAATGGAGCAAGTTATGGAATATAAAGTAGAAGTCGATTTTGCACCCATGTATGAATGTGTTAGTAGTATGACCGCTTTTCTAAGCAAGCAGAACCATACTGCTATGGATTCCGGCAAGCTCTGGGTACGCGATGTTCAAGCAAGATTCGCGCCAATGCTGCTTCGTAAAATGCAAGAGGTCGTTAAGAAACTTGATGATTTCAGTTTGGCTCCCTATATTTGGTCTTGTCCGGGGGAGCGTTCGGTAGAAGGCTTTTTGGTTTGGTTCGACGGCTTATCTTCGGGCGAACTGTATGAAATCTCCGGACGTTTCGGTCAATCGGTTCCCTCTAACCTTGCGGAACTCAGGGACACTGCCTCTGACATCTTGCGCGAATGGAATGCGGGATACTTCAGTGGAATTGACCCTAACATCATCAAGGGACTTGAACAGGAAGCCGAATCAAGAAGAGCGACGTTGAATGGTAACAATGACATGGACGTCTTTGAAGCAGCAACCGAAGGAATGCGCCTCTATCCAACTGAGCATCTGAAGCAGGTCATTATTATTCCGCAATATCATGCTCGTCCATTGGTTACTACCTCTATGTATGATGAATTCGTATTCACTAGCTACTCTTGTGATGTTCTCCCTCCGGAAGCTGGACGGCCTGCTCCAGCACTACTCCGCCTTACCAGAGCGCTGTCGGATGAAACGCGGCTGTATATCCTTCGTTTACTCACAGGCAAACAACTGAATTTCACGGAAATCGTGCGCGAGGTGGGACTTTCCAAAAGTACAATCCACTACCATCTTATTGCGCTGCGCGCAGCCGGACTGGTTATTGTCCATACCAATGTGAAAAGCACTTCGTACAGCCTACGTTTAGAGGCCTTGAATGGGCTGCCCCAGCAAATCGGGGCGTATCTGGAGAGTTAAGCATAAAAAAAGGAGCTACCTAGATATGATAAAACGCAGCTATTATGGTCTACTCTCGACCATTACTTTAAGCGCTTTTGGAGATGCTTTCGGCTTACTGGCTATGGAATGGCTCGTCTATGAGCTGACGGGATCTAAGCTAGCGATGGGAGCCCTCGCGCTCAGCTCCGGCATACCTGAACTGCTGTTACGCCTGCTCGGCTCACCGCTGTCTGACCGATTGCACCGGGTCCGTTTTATGGCCTGCTTGGCAGCCATTCGATTGCTTGCCATAGCACTGCCACTCGGCATGGGCTTGGCTGGCCAACTGCAGCTGTGGCATCTCTTTGTTGCCGCGGGCCTCAGCGGTGCCTGTGCCGCTCTGTTCATGCCAACAGCGATGGCTGTTATTCCTGGCGTTGCCGACAGCCGGAAGCTGGTACGGGCTTTTGCTATCATTGATGGCAGCAAAAGCGCAGCAACCCTGCTGGGACCTGCCTTAGCCGGTGCGTTAACCGCTGCCAGTGGAGCGCTGCCAGCTCTTGGCATCAACATGTTATGTTACTTAGCCGCCATCACTACCCTACTCAGCTTGCAAAAGCTGCCGAAAGCCTCTCCAGCCCAAGGCCGTTTCTCCCTCTCCGTTTACGTTCGTGAAATAGCCGAGGGCTTTACCTTCTATAAACAATTCCCTGCAATGCTAATGATTATGGTCATGGCCTCCATCAGTAATTTAAGCTCAATTGCCGTCTGGACGATGATGGTCCCTTTTGTACGCGAAGTGCTCCACCGCGATGCGGCGACGATGGGTACTCTAAGTACAGTTCTCGCTCTTGGAACATTGGTCGGGCTAAGTGTGATTTCCATGATAGGGGAAATTAAGAAAAGGCGGCTTGTCATGCTCGGCAGTCTGGGGACCATAGGTTTAGTGACTTCGCTATGGGGGTTAGTTCCTAGTTTTCCTTTTGCTCTCGCTGCCGTCTTTGCAACCGGAACCTTAGGTCCCTTCTTCGGCTCCTTAAGTTCTTCATTACACGGACGCCTAGTTCCGAGTAATCTGCAAGGAAGAGTCAATTCTATTCGCTTTTTGATCGGAGGCGGCTTACAGCCTTTTGGTGCTTTTGCCGGCGGTGTAATTGCTGAGCACTACGGTGTGCCTGTATTGTTCCTAATCGCTGGACTGCTTCCAATGTTCTGTGCTAGCGCAGCCTTGTTACTCCCCGGACTCAAAGCGCTGGATGGCGACCTCTCTGCCCTTGAGGTAACCCATCGCCGAAATAATGTGGGGAATGCCACGCACAGCGTTACCACTGATCGATAAACGGAAAGGTGTAGAAGAGCAAACTGACACTAATAGTAACAGCGATAGCTAAGGACAATGAAATCACGTCCTAGACTACCGCTGTTTACTTTGATTTATGAATAGTTTCAGATAGCCCATTATAGGCGTTTATCGGAAAATCTGAATTCCATCTTTCTTTAAATCCTTCCATGCCTAGATCTTTCATTTTCGTTAACTCTCTATGTATTATTCTCAGTAACCTAATTGTCTTTATTTCTTCCGTTATTAATAGAGTTCCTTCTTCAATAGCTTCGGAACTAAAGTTATCACTCATTTCAAATAATTGAAACAAACTTAAATCTTCTGTGACTTTTGCAATCCTGAATCGGTACTCGCCTGGTTCAGTCTGCATAGTAATAATCGCATCATTCTCAGCTATTCCCAAACTAGATGTCTTACTAGCTATTTTTTAGAGACTTTCGTTTAACAACTTATTCGCGAAATTCTTGAGCTATCCTTCTGATGAAAATAGTCTTGTTAACGTTCCATTCACACTACTCTGATAATGTTTATAAGCGTTAGGTGGATGATCATCCAATCCCGATAAATGATAATACGGAGGATAATAATGTTAACATCTATGAAAAAAAGACTAATCGCTGGTCTCACCCTATTGGTTGTAATTAGCGCCGGATTAGGTACGAACCTAGTGTTTTCCGGGAAACAAGCATCGGCCGAGTCCCGGACGGATCAAACCGCGCTACCCATAACTCAGACTGAAGCACCTGCCAATCTCGATGATACCGCAGGTCTAACTGCCTTCGTAGATGGGATCATGGAAGAAGATATGAATCGGCTACAAATTCCGGGAGCGGTCATCTCCATCGTAAAGGGCGACAGAATTATTTTGGCCAAAGGTTATGGCAGTTCCAATCTGGAAAAAGCTGAATCAGTTGACCCGACAACCAGCATGTTCCGAATCGCTTCAACGACTAAGTTATTCACCTGGACAGCAGTGATGCAGTTGGTCGAACAAGGTAAGATTGATCTGGACACGGATATTAATACCTACCTGAAATCAGTAAAGATCCCTGCTACTTATCCTGAACCGATCACGATGCGCCATTTAATGACACATACAGCAGGGTTCGAAGAGGGTGGCGTTGGTTATCAAATCACTACAGACCCTGCAAAATTGCCGGGGTCAATCTCGGAAACTCTCAATAAGCATATGTTGGCACGGGTAAGACCACCCGGACAGATAAGTTCTTATTCAAACTACGGTGCTACACTCGCAGGTCTAATTGTAGAGGAAGTTAGCGGTGTTCCTTACAATGATTATATAAAGAAATATATTTTCGATCCGCTCGACATGAAATATTCGACTGTTGTAGAGCCTTTACCGGATTCCTTCATCCCCTACAAAGTTGTGGGGTATAACAGCGAAAACGGCAGCTTTGTACCTGGCACACCTACATTTGAGGGTGGTTTTCGTCCTGCCGGCTCTGGTACCGTATCCGCAGTAGATATGGCGCACTTCATGATTGCACATCTACAGCATGGGAAATATGGTAGCCAACAGATTCTGAGACCCGAGACGGCAGAACTAATGCATTCAACGGCGTTTCAATTCGATAAACGTCTGCCGGGAGTGGATCTTGGGTTCGCAGAGAAACGAATCAATGATCTCACACTGATCACTCATGGTGGTTCCGACCCCATGTTTAATACAGAATTGTATCTTGTGCCTGCCAAGGATGCAGGCATCTTTGTATCCTACAACGGCGGCGAGGGAAGTGATTCGGCAGCAGGCCTCATCCAAGCCTTTTTCAACCGCTACTACCCTTCTCCTGATGCAAAGCAGCCTGAATTCATTGCTTCTGATGAATCTATTCAGAAATATGCAGGCGCCTATCAATTCACACGCCGAAACATCAGTGATATTGATAAGTTTTTCAACTTTTTTGCCCAGCTGAACGTCTCGGTTGAGGATAATAAGCTATCCTTGGGAAGTGGCAGTGAGCAACAATTGTATAGTGAAGTCGGTCCGAATCTGTTCCAAATCGAGGGAGGCACCGAACAAATTGCCTTTCGCACGAATGAGTCCGGTAAAGTTACACATATGATCTTAGGTTTGATCCCGGATATGCCGCTGGAGCGTACGCCACTGTTGGATCAGAATAAATTTTGGCTTATCGTACTAGGGTTCTCGGGGTTGATTCTCATCACTGCATTGCTCGGACTATTCTTCTCCAGACGCAAGATTAAGGCGATGACGCCTCCGGAAAAATGGGCCATCCGACTGTCTGCGGGAACTGCTGGTTGGGCGCTGCTATCTTTCGTCACGTTATTTATGGTAGTTATGTCCATGGACATAATGCAGAAGTTCAGCGGAATCAGGCTTTCGCTTTCTCTCAGTTTAGTTATGCCAATCATTTTGGTTGGTCTGACTTTAGCTTTGCTAATCTCGGCTATATTGGTTTGGAAGAATAAATACTGGACAGCTTTCAAGCGTGTGCATTATACGTTAGTGGCGCTTTCGGCTGTGGCGATGACTCTGTTCTTCTACTATTGGAACCTGTTGGGTTGGCAGTTCGGATAACGCCATTACTCCCAAGAACAAATCAGATATAATGAAAGCTTAATAGAGGAGGAAAATCGTGGCTACTATACTTATCGCTGATGATGATGATAACATCCGAAAGCTAATGTCTTTATTTTTGCGAAAAGAAGGTTTTGAACTTAAAGAAGCCAGGGATGGTACAAAAGCCTTGTCCATAATAGAGAACTCGCGAGTTGATCTCGTCATTCTAGATATTATGATGCCAGGATTGGATGGTTGGGATCTCTGCAGAGAAATCAGGCGGTCTGATGCCAACATCCCCCTCCTCATGGTGACGGCTAAAGCGGAATCTGCACACAAAGTGAAAGGCTTTCAACTGGGTACAGATGACTATCTAACCAAACCGTTCGATCCGCTTGAACTCGTGATGCGAGTAAAAGCTTTGCTTAAACGCTCGCTGGTCGTTTCTTCACAGTCTGTGCAATTAGGTAATGTGCTGCTCAACCGCCGTACTTTCCAGGTCACGCGCGGTGAAGAACCGGTCACGATTCCTTTGAAGGAATTTGAGCTTCTGTTTCTGTTGGCCAGTCACCCCGGGCAAATCTTTACAAGAGAACAGTTGATTCTTCAAATCTGGGGATTGAATTATGAAGGAGACGGACGGACTGTAGATGTGCATATAAGTCGGTTGAGGGAGAAATTCAGCGGCAACGACGAGCAATTTCACATCGAAACGGCCCGCGGCCTGGGATACAGGCTGATTCCTACACCATGATCAAGACTCTGTATGTACGTGTCATTCTCACGTTTCTAGGCATCATTATCTTTAGTCTAATCTGTTCCTTTTTCATTGGATTGTATGTCTTTCAGAAACAAATAAGTTACGAGGGGCAGAATGAAATGATCGTAGTGGGAAAAGAAATCATTCACCGCTATGATGACGCCAAACCCATGGATACGGATGAGTTCCTGAATAGTATGGTTAAGGTATCCGCACACCCTATCCACCTGTACAATCATGCCGGAGAACATACCTTTTATGGGCTCAAGGGTAGTCCGGCTGTCACTGTCCCCCCCGAAGCTGTCAAACAAGTGCTGCAAGGAAAGCTCTACCGCTCTTCTGCGAAAGATAAGGATATCTTTATCGGTATACCCTTTATGTTGGACGGAGAGTGGCGTGCGATGTTCTTGCAGTATTCTGCTGAGAACGAAAATATCGTCAATCGGATGGTGCTCTTTGTACTATTACTCGTGCTCTTGCTGGGTAGTGTGTGCATTCTTATTGCCGCTAGATATTTGGTAGAGCCGATCAAAGCACTAACGAATGCGACAAAAAGGCTGGCCAAGGGTGATTTCGAGGTGGAGCTTAAAGTGAACCGAATAGACGAAATCGGGGAATTAACACAAAGTTATGTGGTGATGGCAGGGGAACTTAAACAGTTGGAACAGATGCGGCAGGATTTCGTATCCAACGTTTCTCATGAAATCCAAACACCGCTTACGTCTATTTCTGGTTTTGCCAAAGCGTTGCAAAACCATGATTTGATCGTGGAAGAGGAACGCAGTGAATATCTTGATATCATCATTGCGGAGAGTGAACGACTGTCGAGGCTAAGTGATAATTTACTGAAGCTCGCATCTCTGGATTCTGAACATCATCCCTTCAACGCAAGTCCCTTCAATCTTGATGAGCAGATTAGAACAATCATTGTAACCTGTGAGCCGCAATGGTCAGCCAAAGGCATTGTTATTGATTTAGAACTACCGGAAGCTGTCAAAATTATGGGCGATGAAGACCAACTGAAGCAAGTATGGATGAATTTACTCAGCAACAGCATCAAGTTTACACCGGAAGACGGGAAAATCCGCATCAGTATAGATCGTAATGCAGCAGAAGTATCTGTCACTATCAGCGATAATGGAATCGGTATCTCCCCGGAAGAGTTCAACGCCGTATTCCAAAGGTTTTATAAAATAGACAAATCGCGGAACGGAAACAACAACGGCAATGGTCTCGGACTTGCGATCGTTAAAAAAATTGTCTCTCTGCATCAGGGAAGCATAGCGTTGGACGGTGCGGTTGGAGAGGGAACGACAATTATCGTTAGGCTACCCTTGTCTTAGAACAAAACTAATTTCCCTAAAAAAGATAAAAAACCTCCAACCCCGCATATGCGGCTTCGGAAGTTATTCATTAACTCTATGTTATGCAGTTACTCTAGGTACAGAATCCCAAAATCACTGCTGCTATGAAATTCTGGTTTGTTCGAATGAACTCTGCTCCATGTTCCAAAGTGCGGATAGGTCGTATCGTCGCCACACTTGTAAAAGTTTCCTCTTATCTTTTTTCCCGGCACTGCCCGAAAATCCGGAAAATAAGATTGTACCCAAGCCCATGGGATCGAAAAGCTTAATTCCCAATACGCTTCCCCTTTAGCATTAATTTGATCTGTGGTGGATAGGATGCGGAAAAGCGCCGGATTGATAGTGATTGGGAAGCGATCATACCGATCCGCTCCTATCTGCAAGAGAATTGTGCCGTTCGCATTAAATTCAAAATTCATATAGCGCTGGTCCGAATCCGGATTAGGCTGAAAAAAGAACTCGATGCAGCTATCCTTATACACGGGATCATTCATGTTTCTATATGTTCGTATTGGATTCTTTTCGTAAACCTTAAATTGAAGCTTCAGATCCTCCTTACTGTAATTTAATCTCGCTGTAACGACCGGAGTATACTCTTTAAGCCATTGATACTGCTTGATGATCTGAACTTCTTCTGTATGTGAAACATCCGTCTGATTTGTCAGGTGAGAAATTACTAAGGTTTCCAATTTTCTTTCCATGGTTCATTCCCTTCCGTTCGGAGTCCTACTGGGGCTAATGCAGCAAAACAACCCCATTAATTAACTTGTTTATTAAGACCCGCGTTTATCCGGTTTTTCAATACGCAGTCTCGATCCCCGAGATTTCGCACAGCCTTCTGCGTTACCTGTAATGCGGATGAAGGAGACCGCCCGCTCTATATCCCTCTTGAGCGGGCACCTCCTCCCTTCCCCCCTTATTTCGCGCAAGGTAAAGTAATTCCTTCATGGATCGCCTGGTCGGCCAGGAGAGCGATCTCCATTGCCCGGTAGGCATCCTCCATTGCCGGTATAGCGGGCAAGTTGTTCTCCAGCATAGATAGGAAATAGTCCAGTTGGGCACCCGTAGGCTTCACGGAGAAGTCCATATTGATCTTCTGTACCGTTCCTTTCCGGTTGTCTTCGACCTCGACCAGATTTCCCAGATGCTGCTCCTCTTGCGGTCGATCATTCTTGTAGATGATACGGATCCGGCCAGCCGGTCCGATGAATTCCTTCCGGTTGTCAGTCGGCATCCCCTTGCCCCACCCTGTCTCGAAGTAGCCGATGGAGCCATCCGATAGACGGAGGGTCATGAGTCCGTAATTGTAAGTGTACGGCGGGACTTCTTCATAGAGACGCTGCCCGATCCCGTTGACGCTTACCACGTCCGCCCCTGTGGCCCAACGCATCACATCGATATAATGGACGCCGCAATCCACAATCGGTGAGACGTCCCGGAGCAGGGACAGATGGGAATCCCAATTCTTGGAGGGCTTCAATTGGGTTAACCGAATAACCAGGGGGAAGCCGATAGCACCCTCCCGGATCATCTTCATAACTGCCTGGTAAGTGGTGTTGTGACGAAGGATGTGACCGATCAGCACCTTGGTCTTGGCTCCACGGGCCAGCTTCATGAATTCCTGCGTTTCCCGTGCATTGCCCGCCATCGGCTTTTCGCATAGGATATGCTTTCCTGCCGCGAGGCATGCTTTTGCAATCTCCAGATGGGAGGACGGGTACGTGGCGATAATGACCAGATCCACGTCCTCTCGCTCTATCAAGGCCCGGTAATCCGTACTCCAACACTCGGCTCCGTATTGGCTTGCCACTTGGGAGGCCCTGCCCTGGTTCCAATCTACGACACCAATCAACCGGACCCTCTCCTGCCTTGATATGGCATCCAAGTGAAGTGAGCCCATATAACCACAGCCTATCACGACTGCCCCATACCTTTTCACGATGCATCCATCCTATTCTTCTCACTCATGGAGGTTATTTTATGTTGATCCAAGCTTCTTGTTAGGCTGCGGATTCCGCCTTGGCTTGGACTTACGGACAATGTATCCGCCACCTAAGGGATGAATTCAAGGGTGCCATTAGGTGGAATAAACAGATGTTAATCCCTTTCTTCATGAATATCCCTTTCTTTCATTTGTACTATTCCGGATTACAACAGAACAACTTTTGTCTTATTATTACCTTTATTATATAAGAATGATGGAGATTTTTATTTAGCTATGAAAGTTACTTTTTGCACGATTCCGTTATTTTATCTAATTCTATATAAGGTGCTGTCCCACCATGCCCCCGCTCCAACATCCGGTCTGCAAGCGATTCCCCTTCCATGAGTGGACTCCCTCCATTCATTACGCGCAGTTCCAGATGGTCGCGCTCCGCTTGTTCCCGGGAAGGAAGCTGTATGATTTCGAGCTGTTTTATATGTGCCACGGCCAATTGTCCGTTGCGATGGAGGAGGGAGTATTGTAGGGAAGAATGTCTTTCTTCATCAGGGAAGCATAGCACTAGACGATTCCGTTGAAGTGGGGACGTCAATTATCGTTAGGCTACATTTGTCTTAGAATCAAAAAACAGGCGATACTCCGGTTACTGGAGCATCGCCTGTTTTGGTTAGGTTAGATCTAGGAGCATCGCCACTGGGTATATTCTCTTCTCATTATGTTGCTCAGTGGCTAGTATCACAGCCACTAGTCACTACCTCCCCACCTTCGGCTAAAAACCGAAGGTGGGTTCATTAAGCCCTTTAGGTTGTTTGTGTTTTGGGTTTCGCGCTGATGGCAGCGGAGAGAACGGACTGATTGTGGAAAAGCGGAGCGTCCGCCAGCGCAATGCGTACAACACCCCGCACAAACACCCTAAGGCTCAATCAACCCATACTTCGTTTTTATCCGATCCAACTTTTCAATCATAGGGTTGGCAATAAAAAACAAAAACACCACCGTCGAGATCGCATGCACCATATCAAACCAAAAGGCGGAAATATAAGTGGTCATCAAAGCCGACCATGAGAACTCTGAAGTGAACATCATCAGCGAGCCTATATTGATGATGCCTCCGTATACCAAGAAAGTAGCTAGCCCTCCGAAAATGCAGAGAGACAGCTTAGTCTTTTTAAGCAGACCCTTCTTGAAGAAAATGCCCGCCAGAAAACCAATAATGCCAAAACAGAACATTTGCCAAGGCGTCCAAGGTCCCTGACCAAAAAAGAAATTAGAGACGAATCCCGCAACAGCGCCCACCAAAAACCCTGCCTCCGCCCCCAAGCTCACCCCTGCAATGATGACAATAGCAACTACTGGCTTAAACTGTGGCAGCATGAAAAAGGCTGCGCGTCCAGCAACGGCAATGGCTGCTAACACTGCTATGACGATCAATTCCCTCGCCTGCGGTTTCCGATTCTCGAACACCATCGCAAACGGAATCATTGTATAGAGGACGATCAATAGACTAATAAAGTAATATTTGCGATCATCTAGGACGAAAATGCCTAACAAAATTGTAGCTGGAATAACTACAAAGATTAGCAGTCCCGCTAATAAAGTTCGACGACTCAAACGACGACTCGTCACCTGCTTCGTTGACATAAATCAATCACACCCTCTATCGTTACTCCCTCGCTCCATACATGACGCGCCATACGGTTGGCGGCAGTCGTATAGAAGCTGTTTCCCGCAAAAAACTTCTGCGCTTCATTCGTAGTAATGATACTTCCATCAAAAAACATGGCGCAAACTTCCGCATATTTGGCACAAAATTCAACGTCATGCGAAACCATTACGATGGTAACACCTTCAGCATTAAGCTTCTGTAAGAATAAAGCTAATTTCTCCTTAAAAGGCCCATCCAGTCCCTTCGTCGGTTCATCCAGCAGCAGAATCTTTGGTTCTAACAAAAGCACTTTAGCCAGCGCCGCACGCTGCTGTTCTCCCCCGCTAAGGTCATACGGATGCATCGAGAGAAGATGTTCCAGTTCTGCGAACTTAACCACAGCCTCGACTTTAGCCACCTTTTCTTCCTTCGTTAAAGGAAGCTGGGATAACATTTCGAATAGATCTAGCTCGACTGTTTTTTTCACAAATAAGGTTTGTGGATTTTGCGGGAGAATACCCAGATTGTTAGTAAACAGTTCCTTGGCGTTCATCTTCGCTGGATTCTTCCCACCGATTAGAACCTTCCCTCTGTACGGCTGAAGAATGCCACTCATCAGCGACAGCGTCGACGTCTTCCCCGTTCCATTTCCACCAACAATAGAGTAGAATTGCCCCTGCTTCACTTCAAAAGACAAATCTTTTATGATATCGGGTCCGTGTTTATCATATTTAAACCATACATCTTTGAACTTTATGACAACAGGGCCGTCCTCATTCACGCTTGGCTGAGATTCTGTCATCGATGCAGGTGTCTTATCCTTCAGAAAAGCATCCAGCCATTGGCGACCTTCCTTCACAGTAACAGGCCATGCTAAGCCATTTTCTACGCCTGCGTAAATCTGCATCGGTGAGGGCATGGACAGGAACATCGGATGATTCAGCTTGCTTAAAGCCTCGCCCACCCTTTGCGGGGTATCATCAGCAATTACGGCGCCCTCATTCAGCACAATCAGCCGATCTGTGAGCGGAAGAACATCCTCCAGACGATGCTCGGTCATGATAACGGTTGTGCCAAGCTCGCGATTTATCTTTTTGACCGTCTCCAAAAAATCGGAAGCCGCGATAGGATCTAGCTGAGAGGTAGGCTCATCAAGGATTAGAACCGAGGGATGCATAGCCATAATCGCCGCTAAATTGAGTAGCTGCTTCTGGCCACCTGATAGCTCAGTCACACTTTTATGGAACCAGGTCTGAATTCCGAAAAAGCTCGCCATCTCAGCCACACGCAAACGAATCGTAGAATTGTCATAACCTAAGCTTTCAAGGCCAAAGGCCAGCTCATGCCACACCTTGTCCGTCACAATTTGATTGTCGGGACTTTGGAGTACATAACCGATTTCCGCTGCTTGTGTCCGCCCATCGATCTCTTCTACAGGTTGACCCTTATAATAAATCGCCCCTTGGCGTTTGCCATGTGGGGTTAGGATTGTTTTCAGTTGTCTTAGTAAGGTACTTTTTCCGCAACCTGACTTTCCACACACAGTAATAAAGTCTCCGCTTGCAATCGAAAGATTGATATTCGAAAGAGCCATCTGCTCTTGTTCAGGAAAAGCAAAGCTTAGTTCTTCGATTCGATAGATTTCCATTTCATTGCCTCCACCATATTGATGAGCACAGGGATCATACATAGCGCAAAATAAGCGATATATACAAGGATACTAAAAGGTGTAATTGCGCTCGCTTTAATCGACGGATAATATCTCATCGTGTTCTCACCCATCGCTGCGCCGATGGCTACCATCGCAATTAAGCCTGTCATGATCAAGAGGGCTACTTTGTCCCGGGCATCTAGATGGAAGATCGAAAAGCTTGTACGTCCAGGCAATCCATATCCTCTTGACTTCATGGAATCGGCTGTCTCAATCGCATTTTCCAGAGCCCAGGTGGTCATTATCGATAGGATCGTAATCCCATTGCGCGCTCGAGCGAGGAGATTTCCCTGTGTGACATCCCGGCCTATGCATTTTTGGGCATTCGAAATCACCTTGATTTGCGCTAAATATCTAGGAACAAAACGAAGCACCATCGAAAAAATCAACGACAGTGCCGGCAGTATTTTTCCGAATATATAAATAAACTTATCCGAGGTCATCACGACGTTATAACAGGAGAACCAGATGATTACCGTCACAAACATGCACGCCGCTGCTACGCCATAAAGAATGGATTCCTTCGTAATGGGATTTCCATTGTTCAAATAGAACAGGATCGTTACCCCTTGATGATTAAAAACAGGGTTCATAATCGCCATAAATAGTAGAAAAGGAACCATGTACAGCAGATTAAATCGAACGGCTTTCTTTCCTTTTAACATAAAGGAGTAGACCACCGCACTGATAAGGGCAATCACCTGGAATATGGGATGCATGAACACCATGCTAAACAGCAATACCACAACAAAATATAGAAAATTCACAAACGGATGAAAGGTAGAAAAGCTATCCTTCATTATTTCTGAGCTCCTCCTGTGGCTACATAACCACCTACATCTCGACCTAAATCACAAGTGTATACCCATTCAACGACATCGCCATCCTTAAGAACATAACGACTGCTGCCGTAGTTAGGGAACCAGCCATTTACTTTGTACATCCATCCACTAAGCTCTCCAGCATCAAATTCATACAGATTGTTTATACCTTCAATATAATTACTGTTATAGATCGGCGTCATGCTGAATTCCATATGGATTTTATTCTTCTTCATCTCTCTTAACAAAACATCAAACACAGACTCACCTTCATAAAAGGTTACCTTCTGCGCTTTATAAATGATACCATCTGCCGGCAATACTTCAAGCTTATCCTTATTAAAAATATCCATATTATCTAAAATCGTTGCCGCCGAGACGGACAATGTAGCCGTTAATTGCTTCTTCTTATCTACTGTTGCATCTTGCCATTCCACGGGCTTAGGTTTCCCGCTCGGCACTGGATCGGTAAGGAATTTATCCTTTTTCGGTTCCTGCTTGGTTTCTGTTGTCGCTACTTTTGAATCCGGTTTGGTTACTGGCTTTGCCGTCGCTTTCGTTTCCGGCACGGACGTTTTAGCCGCTTTCGGTGTTGCGGTCGGTTGTGCCTGTGTATCCGATTTAGCTGTTGCGGTCGGCTTTTCAACCTCTGTTACCGCAGTTTCGGTTGGCGTTACCACTTCAGTTGGTTTTACCGTTTCAACGGGCTTAGCTGTTTCGCCAGGCGTAGCTGTAGGTGCTATCTCCATTGTCTCGGCATCACTTGAGGCTGAAGGCTCTACATCAACATTCTGATTCGAAGCCGTGTTGTCTGATTCTACAACCTGAGACTCTGCAATGTTACTCGCAACCTTGTTCGGGCTCTTCTGATAATTCCCGCCCCAAAAGAAGGCAATCGCCAACACACCAATAATTAGTATCGCTGTTAGCCATTTTTTCTTGTTCATTTCTTAAGTTCCCCACCTTAAATAATAAGCAAGGGTATACACGCTACCCTTGCTTATCTCTTTAAATAAAGTTCTATTTAACGTCTGTCATGTCATAAAGACTCGTCTGACCCTTAACGAACCGATCATAAGCAACCAGTGCATACATCGCTTGATCCGTAGCCATAAGATCTACTTCTCCTGGTTTCGCGCCTCCGTTGCCTACTCCACCCTGCTTCACGTGATAAAAACCACCTTCAGGTGCAGCAAAGCCAAGCAGCGCATCTACAGCTGAACGGCCATTTTTAATGAATCTGGAATCCTTATGCGGATCTATACCAAGTCCAGTTAAAGCTACAATCACCTGAGCAATGCTCTCAGAGTTCGTAGACTCCCAGCTTGCAAAGCCACCGTCTGCTGTTTGTGTTTTGGATAACCAAGTTAATCCACGATCTACAGCAGCCGTTACTTTGGCATTCGTTTTGTAATAAGGAGTTAAGCCTTGAATAACCATCCCAGTGATATCCGGATCGGCCTCAGTAGCATTACTGCCTAATGCCCATCCCCCACCGCTGATCTCTCTGCCTAAAATGTAATCAATGAGCAGCTCTCTTGTTGTTTGCGTCTTTACATCTTTAACTACTGGAATGTCGTAATGATTACTATCCAGTGCGATCAGCGCAAACACAGGTCCATTAATACCTTGCTTGATTACAGTATCAAAATCCGCGAGCGGTTCCAGTAGGTTATAACCCGCCACTTTATCAATATTTTTGCCGATTGAAGTTAATGCCAAAATAACTCTATCATATTCCGTATATTTTACGCTATGCAGCTTCCCAGCTTTTTCTTTAAGGGTTGCTTCTACATTCGCATAGTACTTAGCGTAATAACTATCTGGAACCTTCACACCAGAACGTGCCAGCCCGAACACTGTCCAATCTCCGCCAACCGAGGCAATGACCGGGTTTGTTACTGTTTTTTGCAAAAAGGCTGCTGTGTTCTGAATATATGGACTAACCGCTTTGTCGCCACTCTTATAATCATGGGTTCTAGTAGCAACAACAGCTGCCATTTCTCTCGTTACAAGCTCTTTAGGCTTAAACTGATTATTATCACCTAACATAAGTCCGGTGGCAACAATGGTTTCCACATCTGCTTTAGCCCACGCAGACACTGTATTGATATCTTTAATAGCTGTACCTGGCTTCGTAGCCGGGATTGATAATGCTCTGACAATAATGGCTGCCATTTGTTCGCGAGTAATCTTGTCATTTGGCTTAAATTCATTATTAAAGCCTGTAATTAACCCTGCTTTATGCGCAGCATTCACATAAGGATAGAACCAATCACCCAGAGCGACATCCTTATAGGTAATTCCTTTGTCACTCTTGATATCCAGTTCCAATGCTGATAATAGGATCTTAGTAAATTCTGCTCTTGTAATATGATCTTTCGGATTCACTTGACCATTATTACCTTGGATATACCCTTTTACTGTAGCCGTTTCAATCGCTGAGAACGCCCATGATGAGATCTTATCGGCATCTTTATACACTTGCTTGATATCATTAGGAGTCGCTGTTGGAGATGGACTCACATTCGGAACACTTGGATTAGTTACATCACCAGGAGCAGGAGTACCGCTAGGTTTAGGCGTTGGTTTTGGTGTCGCAGATGGGGTTGGCATCGGTGCATTTAGATCCGCACCCAAATTCGTAGTATAACGCCACTGAATTCTATCCCCTGAACTCAGACTATATGAAGATGCACCATAATTAGGATAATTTCCATTCACATTATACATCCATCCACTACCGCTACCATGGTCAAATTCTCCATCGCCAGCTATGGATTCAACATACACACTTCCAAATGTACTGTTCCAAGAATATCTATAGTCGATATCGCGGCTATCTAGCACTCTCTCTAGTACAGACCATACTGTGTCACCAGATTGTAGCTCTACCTGTACAGATGGAACAACAGATCCCTTCTTAATCGTAAGCTTATCCACGGATAGGGTTACGTATGTCTTCGACGGAGTGGTTCCTCCACCGTCATTGCCACCATTACCGTCACCACCAGGCGTTTGTACTGCACTGGAGGAATACGCAATGTAATCAGTGAAATGATTAGTTTTTACGATTAAATCATTTCCACTATCATAGGCATACTCAGACTTACCGCTTGCAAAGCCTAAGTCATCGCTTGCAAATTTTTGAATCGCATGAGGTGTACCATTTTGAATATAAGCTGCATCTTTTCCTTTAAGGTCCTTAAAGGTTAACGTAATAAATTGACTGAATTCTACTCTTGCACTGCCACCCATGGAAAAAGCATGAATAATGCTCTCCAGCTTCTTATCTTGGGAAATAATCTGATTCAGACTATCTTTTAGTGCAGCTTCTGTGCCTGTTAAAGGTGACATCAGTTCAATCGCAGAGGCATCTCCGCTTGTAACTTTTGCACCCTTAGGAATGACTACAGATACGTCACCTTTGGCAGCCTCAATCTGAGGAAGGTCGCTGTTACTAGGTAAACTAACACTAACCTTCGATTGTTGACCTTTAGGAATAACTACTGTTATTTCCTTGTTGCTGTCTCCGGCGCTGATCGGAACGATATAATCATGAGCATCATCATTGATGATAACTTCCGGCTTATCACCAGAAGGTAACGGGAATTCTTTTGGACCCTCTGGTTGTACAGGTGGTTGTTCAATTACCACATCATTCATATCAAAAAGACGGTTACTATGATTGGTCAGACGGTCATAAGACACTAGTGCATACGTACCTTGGTCCGTAGCCATACCATCTACTCTACCAGTGAGAATATGCTTAAATCCACCATCCGGATCAGCAAAGGTAAGCAGTGCATCTATAAGCGAATTTCCTTTTTTAACAAACCTTGGGTCACTGTGCGGATCTACGCCTACACCAGTTAAAGCAACAATGACCTGTGCGATGCTCTCACTGCTTGTGCTTCCCCAGCTTGTAAATCCACCTTGATCATTTTGCGTACTCGATAACCATGCAACCGCCCGATCCACAGCAGCTTTTACATTAGGATCCTTTACGTAATAAGGTGCAAGGGCTTGCATCGTCATTCCGGTGATATCGGTGTCGGCTTTAGTACCAAATAACGCCCATCCACCAGTCGGTGCTTCTTTTTCTAAAATATACTGAACCAGTTTTTCTCTTGTGGTTTGATCTGTAACGCCTTCTACTACAGGAATATCATAGTTATGACTATCTAAGGCAATCAGTGCAAATATAGGACCATTAAGCCCCTGCTTCTGAACATATTGAAAATCTGCAAGTGCATTTCTTAGATCATAGCCTGCAACATTCGTGATATCTTTTCCGATCGAGGTAAGTCCTAGAATCGCTCTGGAATGCTCAGTACTTTTCGAAGCGTCGAGTTTTCCATCCTTCATTAGCTTAGCTACTTCAGCAGCTACATTGTTATAATAAAGATTGTAATAGCCACTTGGAACCTCGTAATTGGCCCGTGCCAGAGAAAGAATTGACCATTCCCCGCTGCCTGTTCCAAATGACGGATTCTTTACAGTGTTTAGGATATAGGCAAGGTTTTTATTTAATTGTTGTTTTGCTACAACGGTAGTAGGCTGTTCTAATTGAACATCCGTCATGTCATAGAGACGTTTGCTATTATTAATCAGACGATCATAGGATACGAGTGCATATGTACCTTGATCCGTAGCCATAGCGTCTACTTTACCGGTGAGAATATGCTTGAATCCACCATCCGGCCCAGAGAAGCTAAGTAAAGCATCTATAAGTGAATTTCCTTCTTTAATAAACCTAGGGTCACTGTGCGGATCTACGCCTACGCCAGTTAAGGCAACAACAACCTGTGCGATGCTCTCACTGCTTGTGCTTCCCCAGCTTGTGAATCCGCCTTGATTATTTTGTACACTCGATAACCATGCAATCGCCCGATCCACGGCAGCTTTTACATTAGGATCCTTTGCGTAATAAGGTGCAAGGGCTTGCATCGCCATCCCGGTCATATCGACGTCGGCTTTGGTTACACCTAATGCCCAGCCCCCGGCATCTGCTGCACCTTTTTTAACTTCTCTATCCAAGATGTACTGAACCAGGTTTTCTCTTGTGCTTTGATAGATTACTCCCTTCTCATCAGGATCAGGGAATAATACTGGAATTTCGTAGTTATAACTATCTAGTGCAATCAGAGCAAATATGGGACCATTGTTCCCTTGCTTCTGAATATATTGATAATCAGCGAGTGCATTTCTTAGGTCATGACCTGCAACATTCGTGATATCTTTTCCGATAGAGGTAAGGCCTAGAATCGCTCTGGAATTCTCTGTGCTTTTGTTAGCGTCGAGTTTTCCATCCTCTTTGATCATCGAACTTATTTTCGTAACTACATTGTTGTAATAGAGATTGTAATAACCGTTAGGTACTTTGTAGTTCGCACGTGCTAGAGAAAGAATCGACCATTCTCCGCTACCTGTTCCAAATGACGGATTTTTTACGGTGTTAACGATGTAGGCCAAACTTTTATCTAACTGTTCTTTGGCAGTAATTTTATAAGTAACCTGATAGGTTACATTATCTGCTTTGTTTCCTGCGCCATCCACAGCCGTTACTGCGATTACGTTACTACCTGGGTTAAGAGATGCTTTGTACTCACCATTAGTAGCTGACAGAACGACTTGGTTCAGCTTTACTACTGGAATAATGTCTTTGTAGACATTGTCTGTAACCACTACTTTGAAGCTTAAATCTTTACTGGATACTTCCTGTTTATCTTGTATACCTTCTATCAAAATCGTAGGCTTCTCTGTATCTGGCTCTTGTACTAACGCATTAATCTGCTCTACTAGAGCTTGATCAACCTCTGTTGTTACAACTGCACTATCGGCAATTGCTTCATTGGCATGAGCCGGGATTACGCTTGTAGAGAACGTCGTGATAAATACAGCTACAATGAGTAACCAAGCCAAAAACTTATTTTTCTTCATGTTTCCATAACCCTTCCCTTCTTTTCCTATGATAAAAAACAGAATAAACTTTTTTAGCACTACAAAAAAACCACTCAACATAACGTCAAGAGGTTTAAGATAGTGAACCGCAACAATAGCAGGCATATACTATATCAAACACCTCTCTATCGCTCGTAGAGTTTAACGGTGTATCAGAAACAGGCAGATATTCTGGCTCAAGTATCATCACCCTTGCTACCTTCCCAGTTTCCCAGTGGTACCTTGCAAGGACTCCTCTTTCACAGCGGCGGGACCGCGCGGGATTCACACCCGCTTTCCATTTAACCAATCTATGATTGTGTCTCCGAAACATTCATAATTGGCACCTATTGCTAATATTAATTTTTCCATGCTTCATCATATCTAATATAGATGCTTTTGTCATGCAATATTTGTTTTTTGTATAACAAGTAGTTGGAGATAATTCTATTGAATATCAAACCATTTTAACCACAATATACTCTTTTTCTCTCAGCTCAAAACCATCCTCCAGTGACAAAGAGGCCAAATCAAAGATTCGGTCATACTTTTTATTACGTGGGTGCCCTTCCTCCTCTGCCCAACAAGTATAAAGCTCAAACTCGGTACCAGCTACTCCGATATCTGTCATAAGTTTAAATAACTCCCGGCAACACTTGAGTGAGGCGTTATATGAACCCGATAGAGTATTCTTTAGCTCAGGGGATACAGAGAAGCTACCCCAATTAGGTGAAATCCGATACACAAACGGACTCCGAAAATGCTTGCGAATCTCATCGTTCCAATACCCAAGTTCCTCTATAAAAATACCTGCTGCATCTTCTTCCGAGTCATATACAAGACAGTTCTCATCTCTTAAATGAGATAGATCTGCGATGTCATCCAAAGGAATTATGCCTTGCAGGCGCAGAGACTCTCTTTGTTTCTTATACTCTGGTGAATTTTTCACTTCATCATATGTCTTTGCTGACAGTACACTGCCTCTTTCTCCTAACGGAAGCTCTTTAGCCGAGCCTATGTAATGAAATCTGCTCACTGGTTATTCCTCCATGACTTTTGGGATCACTTCAAATCACTAATTTCCATATGAATTTACCACAAATTAGTAAGGTACTCACTACAAATGTTCTATGTTAGGGTATTTGGTAAGCGTTTACAACAAAAATGGAGGTGTCAGTGTTCATCTACGTACCAAAGTGCTTGAGGAAAGGTCAGGTTTAAGCATCCCCAAAAATGATCTTACAAAGGAGAATTCAATGACTACTCGAATCCAGAAATCCTTCTTATCATTGACCCTTGTTACCGCTCTTCTGCTCTCTTTGTTCTCATCCATTGCCGCCGCTGCTACCAAGGACGAGCAACAAGCTAAAGCAGCACCAAAGAGTAAAATCCAATCCTATGTAGACGATATGCAGCCCGGATGGAACCTTGGCAATACTCTAGATGCTACAGGTGAGGATGAAACCTCCTGGGGAAATCCGCGTGTGACCCAAGAGCTGATTAAGAAAATTGCCGCACAAGGCTACAAAAGTATCCGGATTCCTATCACTTGGGATTCACACATAGGTGAAGCACCGAACTACACCATTGAAAAAGCTTATCTTGACCGTGTCGAAGAAGTGGTCGGCTGGGCGCTGGACGCCAAGCTTTATGTAATGATTAACGTCCATCATGACTCCTGGTTATGGGTAAGTCATATGGAAGAGAAGCATGATGAAACGCTCGCGCGTTATAACGCAGCATGGACTCAAATTGCGGACCGCTTCAAGGATAAATCCGATAAGCTGATGTTCGAAAGCATCAATGAACCACGCTTCACAGATGGCGGAAGCACCGATGAAGCAAAGATGGAGCAAATGCTTACGGAACTCAACACTTCCTTCCATCAGATCGTTCGGAACTCCGGTGGAAAGAATGATGTACGTCCGCTAGTTCTACCTTCATTAGAGACTTCTCCTACGCAGCCTAGAATAGATCAGCTCTACAAAACGATTACAGCTCTCAAAGATCCGAATATAATTGCGACCGTTCACTTCTATGGCTTCTGGCCGTTCAGTGTGAATATCGCTGGCTACACCACGTTTGAAAAAGATACAAAAAACGATATCACCCAAACTTTTGATAACGTTTACAACACATTCGTAGCTAAAGGAATTCCGGTTATCGTTGGTGAGTTCGGACTACTGGGCTTCGATAAAGATACAGGTGTGATTGAACAAGGCGAGAAGCTGAAATTCTTCGAGTACCTTACCTATTATTTAAAAGAAAAGAAAATGACCTCTATGCTCTGGGATAATGGGCAGCATTTCAACCGCAAAACGTATAAGTGGTCCGATTCCGAGCTGCAGGGTGTATTAATGTCCGGTCTGAAGGAACGTTCCTCCAGTACCGAGAGCGATCTGGTCTATCTTAAAAAAGGTGCAACCATCAAAGACACCAAAGTGAAGCTTAATCTAAACGGAAATAAGCTTACTACCATTAGTGTAAATGGCAAATATCTAACTAAAGGCAAAGATTACACCTTAAATGGCGAGGAGCTTACACTCAAGGCCAGCCAACTTAAAAAGCTCACGGCTTCCCAAAAATACGGTGAAAATGCTGTGTTAACGCTGAAATTCAACAAAGGCGTTGCGTGGAGACTAAAGATCATCGTGAATGACACTGCCAAATTAAGTGATGCCAAAGGTACGACTGAATCGTTTGCGATACCGACTACTTTTAATGGCAACCAGCTTGCCACGATGGAGGCTGTCTATACCGCTGGCGGCAATGCAGGCCCTCAAGATTGGACTCCATTCAAGGAGTTCGGCAATACTTTCTCACCGTCTTATAACACGAAAGAAATTAAGCTGCTCCCAGCCTTCTTTAAAGATGTTAAAGATGGAGAGGTCATCTTGAAATTCCACTTCTGGAATGGTGATATCCTTACTTACAAGATCACGAAGAGTGGCACTAGTGTTGTAGGAAAGTCTTCTTAGCTTTCACTGTATAACATAAATAGGAGTGTCCCTTCACAGGGACACTCCTATTTTAAACTACATCATACATAAACTTCTTCATACGTCATCAACATCAAGCGATAGACCAGATATACTCCAAGATAGGCTCCCGTTAAAAGGAACATCGGATTCAAAAAAATCGCATGGATTGAAGTCATAAATACTGTGTTATCCCTTAATATTTCATATATGGCTAGGGCAGAAATATTACCTAAGATAAGCGCAGACAACACAGAAGCTACATTAAATACAATGCGCCACTTTATCCATTTCCTTTGTATCATTAGCATGACAATGGGTACCACTATACTGCCAAGTACGATTAGAAATTTCATCCAATCACCCCGATATCTTTTTAATCCTCCAGCTCAACACTTTCGATTTGACCCTCGGCATTCACTGTCCATTCGATATCAACACCTGGCATCAATCCAAGCTTGTCCTCATCTTCGATCACTACATGATCGGGGATGGTTAGGGTCTGCTCTCCCCCACCTTCGACTTTAACGGTAACCTGTTTACCATTAGACGTAGTAATCTTTCCATCATATTCAATCTGCTGTAAAACAATCTTTTGGCTCGGATCCGTAATGGTAACCCGCTTGCCGCCGTCAGTCAGCAGCTCAATCTTTTTATGATAGCCATCCTTTAAAGTGACTTCCTTAATGACTCTCTGAACGCTAACATCCGCCGGAAGCCCCTCTGTATTGCTACCGGATGATGCATTGGGTTGTTCTGTTGCATTGTTCGTAGCCGCAGGTGCAGTGGCTTCTGTTGTAGGCGTTGGAGTTACTTGTGTGGTTTCATTGGCAGCTTTAGAGCAGCCACTTAATAGGACGGTGCAGGCACAGATCAAACAAAGAATTGAAGTTCGAATCTGCCGTTGTGAATTCCCTTTATTCTGTGTCATCATTTACCTCCGCATTTAAATTTCTTCCAGTTCTATTTAGTGAACATAGTTTTACCTCTTCCCTTCCTTTTATACCCTAACTTCCACATATGAGATCGATAGAATGGTAACAATTTATGAACATACAAGCATAAACGCCTTCGGCGTCCTTATAAGGACGATACGCGTTTAAGCGAGAAATATAAGACATAAAGTATGGTGCGAAACTTATACTTTCTTATATTTTCAAAAAACCGCCCTGATTTAAGCTCAGTGGCGGTTCTAGTAAAGCAAATTATTTGCTTCCGGTAAACGTAATTCCTTTTATAAAGAAGCGGTTGAAGAATGCATAAATAAGTAGTGCTGGCAGGGTAAACACCATTGATGCGGCCATAATATAATTCCAATGGCTAATATATTGGCCCTTAAAAGTATTGAGACCTAGTGTAAGTGTGAACATCGACTTGTCTGACATGAACATCAGGGGCTTCAGAAATTCATTCCATGCACCCATGAATACAAAAATCGTCTGAGCCGCCAACGCGGGGATGGCTAGTGGCAGAGCAATGCGGAAAAATGTGCCGAATTTATTTAGACCATCCATCTCGGCAGCCTCCTCCAGCTCTTTCGGAAAGCTCAGGAAGAATTGCCGCATCATAAAGATAAACGTTGCATTTACCATCATCGGCAGCGTCAGCGCGGCATAAGTGTTCAACAAATCAAGCTGTTTCATGATCAAATATGCTGGCACGATAGTCAATTGACCGGGAATCATCTGTACAGCCAAGATAAGAAAAAACACAACCTTGCTGCCAGTAAAATCAATACGTGCAAGCGCATAACCTGCCATAGAGTTGAACAAGGTATTGCATAGCGTTGAAACTACAGCGATGAGTGCACTGTTGAACATCCATCTGAGGAACAGCGGTTCCTTCACGAAGATGTCATAATAGTTCTGGAAAGTGAACTGCTTTGGAATAAAGTTGATACTCCCTGACACAATCTCGCTTAACGGTTTAAACGATGAGGATAGTGCCCATAGGAAAGGTATGACCGTTACGCACCCATATGCGAATAACAGGAAATATAGAACCACCTTAACCCCTTTGGAATAGTTAATAACCACCTGATCGTCCTCCTAGTTCAGCTTCTCTTCGGAGAATAGCTTCCGCTGAATCAGCGTTACGATCATAATGACCGCAGCCAGCATGACAGCGAGCGCAGAAGCGTAACCGAAGTCGAGATTTTTAAACGCATACTGATAGATAAGCAAAGCCACCGTTAAGGTGGAGTTATTCGGGCCGCCGGAGCCTGCCGAAAAAATATACGATTGATCGAATAGCTGAAAGGTACCGATGATTCCCATGACTACCGTGAAGAAGGTCGCTGGCTTAATCATCGGAAGCGTAATAGAAATAAAACGTCTAAATCCTCCTGCTCCATCCAGCATGGCCGACTCGTACAATGCATCAGGGATATCTTGCAGTGCAGCTAAGAAGACTACCATAAAGAACGGAGCAGTAGACCATATATTCATAAGCATGATCGCCTTAAGAGCGACCGCCGGATCTCCAAGCCAGTTGTAACCATGTAAACCTACGAACTCAAGCACACGGTTCAGCAGACCGTTCGAATTGTAAATCCACATAAAAATAAGTGACAATACCGCCGAGGAAGTAACCGTCGGCATAAAAAAGACGATTCGGAAAAAATTCTTAAATCTAAGCTTAGCATTCAAAATAACGGCTAATAAAATAGCAAATGCAGTCTGCAACGGTACAACGAACAGCGCAAAGGATGCCGTGTTTTTCAATGCAATCCAAGCTCTCTCGTCACCGGCCATACGTGTAAAGTTATTGAATCCAACCCACTTGTAACTGACATCACCAAGTAAATTTACCTTATGTCCTGATAAATAGAGCGAATAAAAAACTGGCAGGAACAAAAAAGTGCCCAGTACAAGAATAGTAGGAAGCAGGAACAGATAGGCCGTCACATTATTTCTTAGTTTCTTTCTAAATGTTGAGACTTGAGTCATGCTTCACTTTTCCTTTCGTATCAGAATGAAAGAAGGAAGGGGTGGTCCGAAGACCCTCCCCCTTCAATCCATTTATTTTGCTGCTTCAATTTCCTTATTCGCTACATCTTCAGCTTTCTTCATTGCATCCTCAAGCTTGGAGTTACCCATAAATGTATCTACAAATTGGTTATTGAAGTTATTAGTGATGGTAGGCAACGTAGATGCGGCTTGCCATGGTGTTGCATAAGAAGCACCCGCTACAATTGCTCCACGCAGTTCATCCTTGTCGTAGCCCAGCTCCTGTGCGACCGATTTCCGTGTAGGAAGTGCGAACCCTTTGCTGGTCCAGGTCTTCATTCCATCCTTGCCTGTCAAGAAAGAGATTAACTGCCAAGCCGCTTCTTTCTTCTTCGATTGCTTGTTCATTACATAAGCTACCGTAAAGGCCATTGTGCCTTTAGTGCCGTTCACCGTTGGAAGCTCAGCGGTAGCATAATCCAGATCCTTGTAGTTGGATTCCAGGAATGGAATCGCCCAGTTGCCTTCGAATACGATAGAAGCCTTGCCTTGCCCGAACATTTCTCCACCCCAGCCAGCGCCTACTTCCTTAGGCTCACCGGAGGATTTATCAACGTTGTGCATATCTACAACAAGCTGCAAACCTGGGAGTGCTTCCGCAGATGCGAAGGTTGCTTTGCCTTCTTCGTCAGAAACTTTTCCACCAAAAGCTTGGATCATAAACATTTGACGCGCAAGCTCAGGAGCAACGCCGAAACCATAACGAGTGATTTTGTCACCCTCTTTTTTGGTCAGCTTGATTGCGTCTGCTTTCAGTTCATCCCAAGTTGTTGGAGGTGTTGTAATTCCCGCTTCGGCAAAATCCTTTTTATTGTAGAACATAGCGAGCGTAGAGAAATCCTTAGGGAATCCGTAAGATACATCATCTTTCTTAAAAGCATCGACCATTGGCTGTTCAAAATCTGCAACATCAAACTCAGGTGTCACATAGCTGTCCAATGGCTCCAGCACATTGGCTTCAATGAGACCAGGCGCCTCGAATGCGTCCAGGTAGAAGACGTCCGGACCTTCTCCACCTATGAGTCTTGTCTTGATAACGTCCATGTATTGATCAGCTATAACTTCGTAATTCACTTTCACATTCGGATATTTAGCTTCGAACTCCTTCAGCGTCTGATTAAGCAGCTCCTGCTCTTCTGGACTTGCTCCCCAGCCCGCAAGTGTAACCGTAACCTGCTCATCCGTTGCTGGTGCTGCCGGCTCTTTATCTGTGCCATTGTTTGTTGCTGCCGTTCCTGTGTTGCTGTTTGTTTTATTACCGCCACATGCAGCCAACATTAGTCCAGCAACCAGCATCAAAGATAGAATTATTAGCCCCGATTTTCTCATTTTCATTACAACCTCCTTAGTATTGTCAGGCTTTTTATATGAAAGAATTACGTATTGCCTATAGAATCACCAGTTCATAACCTGTCTGGTTAGATAAAATCTCCAGCTTTGGCTCGTTATCCACACGACTAACTCGCAGGCTGAGCGTGCCATTACCAATCTGTAATTGCTCCACCTTTAAGTCATTCATACCGTTTAGAAGTGCAGGCTTGATCGTAATTTGGCGGGTTAGAGCATTCGGTTGAAGACCAAGCAGCGCTTGCACGAACGTCAATGGTGTTCCAGCTGCCCATGCTTGCGGAGAACAGGCTACCGGATAAGGAACAGGAGCACCGAGCTGGTCACTGTAACCGCAATACAATTCAGGCAATCTGTAATATTCAAATTGGTCAGCTGCATTCAGCAATCCTTGCATGACGGTGATTGCTTCCTCTGTGAATCCGGACTGACTAAGGCCAAGCAAACAAAGTGAGTTATCATGTGGCCATACACTTCCGTCATGGTAGCTCATCGGATTGTAACCCGTAGCTGCAGTACTCATGGTCCGAATACCGTATCCTCCGAAGAGATCAGGGGCTACTAGTCTTGCCGCAACTGCTTTTGCCCGCTCTGGGGAGGCGATTCTTGACATGAGAATATGTCCTGCATTCGAAGTAACGGAGTCTACCCGTTTCTTATCCTTATCCAAGGCGATTGCATAGAATTGCTCATCGTCCATCCAGAAGTCTTCCTCGAAACGGGCTCGCAGCTGAGCTGCATCTTTTTCCATACCCTCTGCCTGTTCTTCGTGACCAAGACTCTTGAAGATAGGAGCAAGTCGAGTCAGCGCCTGATACACATAACCTTGAACCTCTACTAGCGCGATCGGGGCCTCCGCATAATCACCATTACTATGAATGACGGAATCGGCAGAATCTTTCCATCCCTGATTGGCAATTCCTTTGGATGACTTCTGATAATACTCCACAAAGGAATCCTTATCATAATCGCCATATTCTTTAATCCAATTCAACGCAGCGTTGAGATGCGGCATTAATGAGCTAACAAAATCAAGATCTCCTGTCCAGTGGTAATACTCGGCGGTAAGCAGCAGGAACAGAGGTGTTGCATCGATAGTGCCGTAATAAGGTGTGAACGGAACCTGATTAGTAGCCGCTAACTCTCCATACCGGATTTCATGCATCACTTTGCCTGGCTGCTCGTCGCGCCACTCATCTTCCTTCTGTCCTTGGTAGGCAGCCATTGTAAGTAAGGTTCCCTTAGCAATTTGAGGATTCAAAGATAACATCTGCAGCGCTGCAATCAGGCTGTCGCGTCCAAAGGGAACGGAGTACCAAGGCAAGCCTGCGACCGGAAATTGGCCATAACCAAGATCTGTAAGCAGTACCCGCAAATCTTGAACACCTCGATGATACAGCTTATTAAATAACGGCATATCACTGCTGATGGAAGTCGATGAAGCATTCCAACTAGCGTAAGATGCTCTGAGCTTATTCATTGCTTCCTTAGGTTCATGCTGCAGCGGCTCGTTGCCCTCTATCATCGGAGCAATAAAGAAAGCGATTTCAACACTTTCCTGATGCTTCAGCTCAACATCGAAATGTACCTCGCCTGTCTCGCTTATTCGGCTTTCCTGAGTATCCCATTTTACCTTGGTTTCTCTCAGCAACTCGTCTGCCCCGAGATAACTGATCACTTTTTCACCTGAAGCACTTCGTTCACCTGTCTTATTTCCTAGCTTTCCATGCTGGAAACCACGAATCACGAACATATCTATAAAATCCGCATCTAACAGTACAGAGAAATCAAATTGGATTGCTTTAGGGTAATAACTTGTTAACTTAAAGGTCTCATATAACGCCCCCTCATAAATAAAGCGCGTACGTTCAATCTCTACAGACTCACGCCATAAAATCAGCTTACCGTCTTCCTCCATATGAGGATTGGTAAGACGAATGGTAGAGATATAATTCTCATCGGCGGCGGAGGATAACAATATTGGTCGCTGATTATTAATTCGGATTTCCATTCGGCTTAAGAAACGGGTATCTCTGGTATAGAGACCTAGACCCGATTGATCATTGTCCGGTATGTCCCCACTTTTGTCCGTCATTAGAAACAGATCATTTTCTTTGATAACTCGATAATTCAAAACTTCCCCTCATTTCTTCGCTGTGTATCCGAAACGTTTCGGAAAAAGCACAAAAAAATATATGTCTTCAAATAATCTAATGCTCGACAGACTTACCAAAACGTTTCGGATAAGGTATAATCGAATTATAAATCATGATGAAAGCATTTACAAGATGCATTTTATATTTTATTTTTTTAATATTTGAATACTACATATTGCCTTATTGTCCCTAAATATGAAGGAGGTATCCTAATGGTTACTATAAAAGATATTGCCAAAGCCGCCAGCGTATCCGTTACCACCGTCTCCCGAGCCTTAAATGGTTATGACGATGTTAACGAAGGTACCCGGCTCAAGATTAGAACTATTGCAGACCAATTAGGTTATAGCCCTAACATGGCTGCCAGATCGCTTATATCCAAAAAAACTAAAACGCTAGGTCTCCTACTCTCCAATGTTACAAGAGATAGCTCCAAAGACAATATAGCCTTTGAAGTGTTATGCGGGATCAATGATCGTTCAGGAGAGCTGGATTATGACCTTGTACTCTTCAGCACAACCCCGCAAAAACAAAGGGTAAAATCCTATAAGACATTATGCCAAGAAAGAGGTGTGGATGGTGTTATTATTATGGGGATTCGACTGGATGATCCCTATCTCAAGGAAATCGTATCCTCTGATATTCCTTGCGTGCTCATTGATATTACACTTGAAGGGCCAAATGTCGGTTATGTCACCTCTGATAATACAAAAGGGGCGCTTCACGCAGTAACTCATCTGCTAGAGTCAGGACATCGCCATATTGCAATGATTAACGGACATACCCAAGCAGATGTAGCACTTCTTCGATTAGAAGGCTATCGTCTCGCCCTTGAGAATTACGATATTCCCTTTGATAAATCCCTCGTATTTAACGGATTATTTTCCGAACAAGGAGGAAAAGAAGCTGCTCAGCAAATGATGTCCAGCCATCCTGAGGTCACTGCTATTTTTTGTGCAAGTGATTTGATGGCGCTCGGAGCTATGCAGGGTGTGAAGGGAGCCGGAAAATTGGTGCCTGGAGATATTTCAATTATAGGTTACGATAATATTGATCTGACAGCGTATTGCACACCAGCTTTGACTACAGTGAACCAGCATAAATACGAGTTAGGTACCAATGCTGCTCAGATCCTCATAGATCTACTAGAGAAACAACAAGCGATTCATCATGTCATGCTTCCTAGCGAGCTTATAAAAAGAGACAGCGTTCGTGCCCTTTAACATCATGAGCAGCTCATTAACAACGAAAAGGATGCCCCTTCATTAGGGACATCCTTTTTTATCTTAAATCATGAATACTAATTTATCACAGGGTCATAGCACGCCCATATCTAGCTAAATACTCTTCCTTCTCCTTATAATCCGGCATGAGGCTTCCAACCTTTCGCCAAAAAGAGCGGTCATGATTCATATGAAGTAAATGACACAGTTCATGGATGATTACATAATCGATAACCTCCACTGGAGCCATCGCTAAGCGATAGTTAAAGGTTAGCTTTTTATCTGAGCTACAGCTTCCCCACTTGGTTCTAGACTCTACAATGTCAATCGTCTTAGGCTTTACTCTAAGCTGCGTCTGATATCTATTAATCCGTTCGCCTACAATCTTTTTACAGCTAGCAAAATAGAACTTCTTCAGCTTCAGTTTAAGCTCTTCCTCATTTAAATCCCCTGTCTCTATTAGCTCTTGCAGCGAATAATATTTGCCCAGATACAAGAACTTGCCCTCGTCTTCATACTCTTTAAGCTTTGGCGTTTCTTTGTTTGCTTCAATGCTCTGCAGCTTCTCCACTATTAATTTCCCATGACGCTCAACCACGCCTTTAATCGTCTCTTCACTTGTTTTCTTGGGAGCTTTGAGTGTTATACGCCCTGAAGAATCTATATGAATGGAGATTTTCTTGCCATTTCCATATTGAACATTAAACTCGATCACCTGATTGTCGTACTCAATCTTCATACCCACCATCGTTTCTATAAGGTTATTCACACAAAAAAGAAGAACGCGTTTAGACGTTCTCCCTATTTTAACATGATTCATCAATACACTGGATATTCCCTTACAGTACAACCATCTCCCAATCTGCTGACCGTTCTTTTTGCGAAATCGTAAATGCCTTGCTTAACAGATTCGCTTCCAATTTCGCTTCGTTCTGCAGATTTTTCCAAATTATCACCACATTATTCTCATCCAACTGTTCAATCTGAATATCTCCATCAAAGGCTGGATTACTATTTCTGAATTTCAAAATATTAAAGAGCTTTTGCACAACCGGGCGCTTCACCTCAGCATCAATCTCATCTTGGGTATAATAATGCCGATTAATATTCCGTCCTTCTTTGGTCTTTTCCAGAAGCTCTATATCATTCACTCCAGCTAATAGTCCCACATAATAAATTTGCGGTATTCCTGGTGCAAAACATTGGATGGCTCTCGCCAGCAAGTAAGCCTGATCATCATTCCCAAGTGCTGAATAATAGGTACAGTTGATTTGGTAAATATCAAGGTTGTTATATGCTTCGGTGCTATATATTTTTTTGACATTAGCTCCTTGGCTATAGAGACTTTCTCTTGTCATTTCTGCTTCTTCATCGCTCAAAAGATCCTTTACATCCACCACACCAATACCATCATGCGTGTCTAATGTTGTAAACTGTTTTCTCGGGCAAATCTCCAGCCAATGAACCAGCCGGTTTACTTTCCCACTAAATAAAGCATGCAGCACCAACATTGGTAACGCAAAATCATATACATAGTAATCCTGTTCTGCGATTTTTAACTGGATGCTATAATGCTCATGAATTTCCGGCAAAACGGTCACTCCATAAGGGGCAACGGTCTGCTCAGATTGATTTAGCATCTCCCAAATATCCGGCTCAACAAAGAAACAATTCGTACCGATTTTTTTGTTGGCATATGCGAAAGCATCTAGTCGAATAATTGAAGCCCCTTTTTCCGCCAAAAAGGTAAGATTGTCCGTTATGAATTTCTGCGTCGTTGCTGTGGTCACATCCAGATCAATCTGTTGTTCATCAAAGGTACACCATACTTTCTCCAAGCTACCATCCTTAAAGGTAACCTCTACGTATGGAGCGCGTGGTTTACGCTTATATATTAAATCCACATCTTCCTGAGTGGGCTCCCCGTTCGGCCAAAAATCTTTGTAACGGATAAACAAGTCCGCATATTCTGATGCATCCTTTTTCTCAAGAAAGTCCTGAAAATAAGGTGATTGTCTGGAGATATGATTAATCATAAAATCAAACATCATATAATAATTTTTACTCATCGCTTCGACGTCCGACCAATCTCCGAATGCAGGATCCACTTTGGTATAATCCATTGGTGCAAATCCTCTGTCACCCGAAGAAGGATAAAACGGTAGTAAATGAACACCTCCAACGATGCCTCGCAGATGCTTATCTAATACTTCGTTTAATTCTTTTAAATTACGCCCGAGGCTATCTGCATAGGTAATCAACATAGCTTCATTCTTAATTTGCATTATAAATCCCCCTCGTTAGATTTCGGCTACATCTGCACTCTTTTCCCCTTTGCGTATCAAAGCCTCATAAGGCCTCAACAGACCATTATCATGATTATTAATGTTAGACAGTACAACATGGCCTGCAAGAGGATTAGTTAACGGAATGGTTTGATCCGTAAAATTACAGATTACCGTCCAACACTCATTCCCGTAAGTTCGAACATATCCACCTAGCTCATTCGAGTCCACATAAATCTCATGATAGTCACCATAAATTAACGCTTTATTATCCCGTCTCAGCTTGATTAATTCCCGATAAAAATGAAGAATTGAATTACCGTCTTGTAGCTCTTCCTCCACATTAATCGACGAATAATTCGGATTCACATTAATCCATGGTTGCCCATTCGTAAATCCGGCCATAGGTTCTGAACTCCATTGCATCGGTGTACGCCCCTGATCCCTGCTTCTGATCGCTAAATAGTTCAGGATATCTGCCTCAGACCTACCCAGTGCAGTTTCATTACGGTGATAATTTAAGCTCTCAATATCTCTATACTCTTCAATTGAAGCCATGAAATAATTGGTCATTCCAATCTCTTGACCTTGATAAATAAACGGTGTTCCTCGCATTAAGAAATAATAGGCAGCCAGCATTTTAGCTGAGTCTTTATGGTATATCCCGTCGTTACCGAATTTTGAAACCGAACGCACATGATCATGATTCTCCATAAAAAGTGCCATCCAGCCCTTATTGGCTGTCTCAATCTGCCATTTAGATAACGCGTGCTTAAATTCAGTCAGCTTCCAAGGATGATAGATTCCTTTAGCCATTGGCTTGGCATCCAGATCTACATGATCAAATTGAAATATCATATTAAAGACGCCGTTCTGCTCATCTACATATTCATGAATTTGCTCTATCGGAACTCCAGGAGCTTCCGCAACCGTCATCACATTGCGAGGTTCAAGAACCTCCTGTTTCATCTCGTGAAGAAAATCCAAAATTCCGGATTGATTCAAACAAGCTTCTGCCAGAGGAACATAGCGGCGGTCATCTTCAGACTTAAGGTACGGAAATTGCTGATTCTTTTTAATAAATGTGATCGCATCAATACGAAATCCGGCTATTCCCCTGTCAATCCACCAATCCATCATAGAAAAGATGCTTTGGCGAACTTCGGGATTCTCCCAATTGAGATCCGGTTGTTTCTTAGAGAAACAATGTAAATAATATTCCTGTGAGGTCTCATCATATTCCCAAGCTGAACCTCCAAAATTCGATTCCCAGTTGGTAGGCTCTTGACCATCGTTCCCCGGCTTCCATATATACCAGTCACGCTTTGGACTGTCCTTAGAACTTCTGGATTCCATAAACCAAGCATGTTCATCAGAGGTGTGATTCGCTACCAGATCCATGATCATACGAATTCCGTACGCTTCCGCTTGTGTGATCAATTCGAGCATATCTTCCATACTTCCAAACTCATCCTGAATTTTATAGAAATCCCGAATATCATACCCATTGTCATCATTAGGTGAATCGTAGACCGGACACAACCAAATAACATTGATGCCCAAATCCCTTAAATACCCGAGCCGGTTGATGATTCCACGCAAATCCCCTACTCCATCTCCATTTGAATCCTGAAAACTCCGGGGATAAATTTGATAAACCACACTTTCTTTCCACCAGTTGCTGTTTCTAGTCTCCATAACTCCACACTTCCTCCAGCACCCGAGTCTAGGGCTTTCTTTATCTTATTTAATAGCGCCTTGGCTGACGCCTCTTATGATGTAACGTTGACCAAACAAATAAGCAATAAGAATCGGCAGGATCGTTAACAGAAGTGCTGGGATCAACAGTTCCCAGTTATTCATGTACGTTCCGTTAAACACCTTCATCTTAATCGGCATTGTAAAATGGTTATCCTTAGTCAGTACCAGTGAAGGTAGCAGATAATCATTCCAAATCCATAACACATTCAGAATCGCAATGGTCACTGATGTTGGAGCCAACATAGGCAGTACAATCTTAAAGAATGTCTGTCTACGATTACATCCATCCAGCAGAGACGCTTCTTCCAATTCATAAGGAATCGACTTCACAAAACCATGGTACATAAATACCGATAACGCACTTCCGAAGCCGATGTAAAGAATAATCAATAATGGAATAGGCGCTGCATCGATCCAGTGAAGTTTTGCCCCGTAGATATAAATCAGAGGAATCATAATGGACTGAAACGGAATAATCATGGAAGCCACCATTAGTGCGAAGAAACCATTATTGAATTTAGTCGAATGTCTCACCATGTAATAGGCGGTCATTGCTGCAAAAACACCAATGAATAGGACACTGAAAAAGGTGACTACGACTGTATTTCTAAACGAGACAAAAAAATTCATTTTATCAATGACTTCAGCAAAATGCCCAAAGTTTAAGCTGGTTGGCAGTGAAAAAGGGCTTTCGAGAATTTGACCATTACTCTTGAAGGAATTGACGATCATAAGGAAGAATGGAAAAACAAAAATAATGAAAAACACAATTAAAAATAAATACGTCAGAATCACGGAAGTTTTTCGTCTAGCACTCATCATGCAGCAACCTCCAATTTCTTACTGAAATAAACCTGCAGGCCGGTAACAACTGCAACGATAGCAAATAATACAAAGGCTTCTGCTTGACCAACGCCATAATTATTTTCGACAAAGGCCTTTTTCACCACATGCATCGATACCATGGTTGTACTATCATATGGTCCGCCTGCCGTTAGAGAATAGTTAACGTCGTAAACCATGAAGGCATTCTTCAGAGTTAAAAAGATCGTTACTACAAAGGAAGGAACCATCAGCGGCAAAGTAACCTTTCTCAAACGTTGCCAGCCGTTGGCACCATCTATCTTCGCTGCTTCCATTACATCTTTTGGCACATTGACTAAACCAGCCACAAAGATGATCATCATATAGCCCGCCGATTGCCAGATTGACACAATAACAATGGCCCAGAAAGCCAAATGTTCATCCCCTAGCCAACCTAAACGCAACCACTCTATCCCGAACTTCTCACCGATAGAAGGCATAGTTTGTACGAATATAAACTGCCAGATGTAACCTAAAATCAAGCCGCCGATCAGATTCGGTGTGAACAGAGATGTTCGGAAGAAATTTTGCATCTTCACTCCGGAAGTCACTAAATAAGCCAAAACAAAGCCGAGAATGTTGATGATAATAACGGTTGTTACGACAAACTTAACGGTCAATATAAGAGAATCCCAAAACTTAGAGTCCGTAAATGCTGTCTTATAGTTAGCTAAACCTGAGAACTCTATTGGATTTAATGGAGAGGTCATATTGGTAAAGGTCAGATATAATCCATATGCAAAAGGAATCAGCACGGCAATCGTAAAGAAAATGATCGTGGGACCGGTGAAAAATAACTGGTTGCCCATTCGTTTGATCAGACGTTTTTCTGATATCATACGTTTAGCACACCCCTAATTGCTTAAAGGAGGAAACAGGCGAGAGTCATCCCAACCCGTTTCCCGCAATTCAGCAAATGATTAATTACTTTTGGCTTTTGTAATAGGTTTCAATAGCTTTGGCAAGATCAACACGGGATTCTTTTTGGGCGATATATTTCTGAATATCCGGTGCAAGAATATTGCCCCAATCTTCGACCTTCACATAGTTTGAGCTGAACGGCATCGTATTGCCGGCTACCACAGCATCCGCGATCGCTGATCCGAGTGGATTATTCACTTTCATAGTGTTGTTCTTAAAGGCTGAGACGACTTGAGACTGGTTCACCAGAAAATCTTGACCTTTTTCATCATAAACGAGCCAGTTCAGGAACTTCTTAGCTGCTTCTTGCTCAGCCGGGGTTGCCGCTTTATTAATCACCAGAATATTAGTTGGACCTGCAGCAATCTTATTGTTCAGCGGATTGTCTGGATTGTTATCCACTGGGACAGGTATAAATCCGAAGGATTCTCCACTAACCGCCTGCAATGAATCATAAGCCCAGTTCCCGTTAAACAGGATAGCTGATTCCCCTTTACCCACACTTACATGCGCATCGTCATAATATTTGCCCAGTGGACGTTCACCGTATTTGTTGTATTCTTTGGATACCAGCAGATCCATCGTATCGTAGTAACCATTCCAAACATCATTACTTGCTAAGTCAAATGTTCCGGCTTTTAGTTGCTCTACAATCGTGTTCGGATCTTCTGCCTGATTCACAAACTGTGTACTGTAATGGTTCGCTACGGACCAGTTTTCGGTTTGATAAGCAACCGGATATTTTACACCGGAAGCTTTAATTTGATCTAATAATTCTTTTAGCTTGTCACGAGTATTGATAGTGTGCGGATCGAAGGTACCGCCAACGGCCTTATCAAGTACACTCTTGTTGTACACGAGACCGAAGCCCTCTATTGAAAATGGAAAACCGGCAATTTTCCCCTCTGCATCTTTAACGCCGTAAACCGTATCTTCATTCCACTTCTCACCTGAAAGATCTATACCGAAATCTTTATATTTGTTCACAATGGAATCTGGGGACATCATTGCCATAGTTACCGTTTTACCGGATGCCGTAAGTTTATCCAGCAAATTAACGGTATCACCAACAGCTCCAGAGACAGCCTCAACCTTGATATTCGGATTCGCTGCCATGAAGTCTTTAGCCGCTTGTTCCCATTGGGAAGCGATTTCACCTTTACCGTTCGTAATAATTATGCTGACCTGCTCATCCTTCGAGTTCGCTGCCGGACTGGACCCCGCTCCGTTGGATCCACCACAAGCTGTCAATGAAACAGCAAGCAAAAGAACAAATAATAAAACAGATATCTTTTTCAAACAAAACCCCTCCATTTTGTGCTTTTTTATATGCTAGACCCCTATAAAAGTCTGAACATCAGATTGAGACCGTTTTCATTAGTTAAAAAAATTATTCATAAATTCAACTAGCTGATATACTAGAAAGCTTTCTTGCCTGTATTGTAACATCACTTGGTATCGGTTTCAATACAATTTAAAGCTAAGTTTATAAATTATTCGGAACAACTACTGATAAACAAGGTGATTCAAGTTAATTGTTTATCCCATAGATGTGGTATCGATACCAATAAAGATAAATAAAAAAGCGAGTCTGCATTGCAAATTCGCTTATCAGTGTTACGTAGATTCTCGAACTACCAGTTCAACCGGAAGCTCATAAGTAACTGGCTCTACATTGGAATCATCCAGCATCTCCATAAGAACTTCCCCTGCCTTACGCCCCATCTGCTCTATAGGCTGCCGTATTGTCGTTAATGCGGGATCCAACATTTCAGCGAGGGGCTGGTCATCGAAACCAATGATCGCCAGATCCCGTGGGATACTTAACCCTTCCTTTTTTGCAGCCATCATCAAACCACCAGCAATTTCATCACTGCCTGTAAACACAGCGGTTGGACGATCCTTCATTTCAAGCAAGAGTTTCATTACTCTTTTCCCATCTTCAATGGTATGCTGGTTGACCAAAATCCAGTTAGGATTCACTTGAATCCCGGCCTCTTCCAATGCTTTTTGATAACCTAGGTTACGGTCTTTATCTTTCCCGGCCTCGGTAAACAGACCTCCCGTACAGTAAGCAATTTTACGGTGACCTCTTTCAATTAAGTGCTTGATTCCTAAGTATGTACCTTTAAATTGATCCAGCCGAATCATCGGAATTTTTGCATTACTCACATATTCGTTACATAACACAATAGGTCCAAATTCAGTATACGGTTCAATGACTTTCCAATCATTCTCAATGGATGCCATGATGATGCCATCCGCTTGTTTGGTCTTCAACAAATTTAAATAGGTTAATTCTCTCTCCTTATCCTCATTAGTCTGACAGATCAAGGTTTGGTAGCCGTTTTTGTAACCAACCTTCTCTATGGAATCAACTAAATAGGAGAAAAAAGGATTCACTATTCTAGGAACTACGACAGCTATCGTTGTTGTCACTTGTCCTCTTAATCTTCTTGCTGAGAGATTCGGGGTATATTCAAGCTCTTCCATTGCTTTTAATACCAATTCTCTTTTATCTGCTGAAATATGAGGATAGTTATTTATTACTCGGGATACGGTCGTCTTAGACACTCCTGCTAAACGCGCCACATCTAAAATATTTGCCATTTCTACACTCACTCCAGATAGGGACAGTTTTTGAAACCAGTTTCAATCATTTTAGCTTAAAATATAAAAAAATGAAAGGGTCCTCAATACACTGGATATCCTGCCACAAACATCGCTAAATACAATATACTCCCCACAACTGAAACTACAGTAAGCGCAACATCCTTTGATTTGTCTTCCGTAAGCGCGACAGCAGCAAAAGCTAGCGGAAATGCAACAAGCAAATACCGTGGGGCTGAGAGCAGCCAGGTAGCACCCACTACGAACGCAAAGTACACGATGAAATAGGCGGTGTATGAAGGTCGGATCTTTTTTGCACCCCTAAACATGATAACTAGTGCTGAGAATATAGCGACTAAATTGGGTAGCCACATCCCAAGGAAAGAACGATGATCTCCACTCTTAAAAGTGCCCACAGCGTATTCCATCTGATATCTTACGGTATCAAAAAAGAGATAAAACCGCTGAGACCAGTGCTCCCGCTGGTAAATACTAAACTGAAATGCATTTCCCGTAACGTAGTAATTAATATACAGATAAGCCAGTAAACCTACTGATATGATAGCGAGACAGCCAACGGCAGTGGTGATTCTATGTATAAACGCTTTTTTATTTAGTAATTTATAATTGCCTATCAGATCCCGTCCAAATTCAATGGCAACCGGTACAATCAGTAGCACCCCTGGAGAACGAGTATACGCTGCAAGTGCACCACATAAGCATCCGATGAGCCATTCTTTTTTTCGCACAAAATATAAACTCATTAAAGATAAAGCCAGAAATAGCGCTTCTGTCATCGGAATAAAGAAGAAGAACGCGGCAGGGAATATGAAAATATACTTCACGACTCGCATGGCATTTTTACGGTGCATGTCTAGTGCTGCAAGCTCATAAGCAACCAAGGCGGCAACAATAGAAGCGATATTTGAAACGATGAATCCAGCAACAAGATAATTTCCTACGAATACCTGAACTACTTTAATTAAGTTTGGAAAGAAAGGAAAAAACACAATATGGTACTTCGGATCTCCTTCCGTCACGTATCCATTCTCTGCAATCCCTAAATAATGTGAAGCATCGATCCCGAATATATGCCAAGTCTCGGCAATCTTGCTAAACAGACCCCCTGAATAACCATTCTGTATAATTAAAAATGCATAACCAATGAGCATAAGCAGGATACGACTCGCCAATATCCAGCCAATAATTCGAAGCCAAGCGCGCCTTCTATCCCGCTCTCTAATTTCCTGAGTCACTTCGAGTCCCGGGTTCGCCAGCACAAATGCTGTCAAAACAGGGATAGTGCGAAGCCCCAATAATACAAAAAGTACGAAACAGATCACGGATGCAAGGGTGCCCATCACGGTCCAACTTTCGGTCGTAATTGCCCAGTAAATAGCCGTCACCATCATAAAAAGTATGAAGATGAAGGAAATGATTTTGTCGTGCTTTTTCATTTGATCCTCCAATTATTTAGTCCAAACAAAAGTTTAGGAAAAAAAGGATATAATTGCCTATAGAAATATCATAATCTTTGTGTATTTTTTTGTAAATCATTTCTATTCCTGTTTTCTAGAGTTATCTAATAGGACTGATAAACAAATAACAACAAATTTTAAAAAGCCCATGCCCAAAATGGCATAGACTCTATTAAACACTTTTACTTTAATAACTGTAATACGCCTTGAGGCTGTTGATTGGCCTGAGCCAACATGGCTTGTGATGCTTGGGATAAGACGTTGTATTGGGTAAGCTTCATCATTTCCTTTGCCATATCCACATCCCTTATTCGTGATTCAGCTGCTGTTAAGTTTACCTCGTAGTTGCTAAGGTTATTATGGATATGTTCTAATGCATTTTGATACGCGCCGTACATTGAACGTCTGGATGAAACGGTATTTATAGCTTTGTCTATTTTCGAAATCGCTAATTCGGCACCTTGTCTGGTTGAAAGATCGATATCCGCAATTCCCAGAGCAGTAGTTCTGGCATCTGTTAATTTAACAGCGAAGTTATTCCCGGCGTTAGCCCCCACCTGTAGATTTAGTGTTTTGTATTCATATGTGGTACTAGGATTTGATCCGTAAGATACATTGAAATTTGTTATCCCAGTTGTAGTTGAAAAAGTGTAACTTCCGTCAGCATTACTAATAATGTTATTTAATCTGTCCGTAGAGCCCCCGCCATTTAGATTGACATTAGCCAATTCATTTCCCTGTGGATCAAAAATGGAAAGACGATAATTATTATCTACTATTCCTCCAACGATGTAATTCCCATCTTTCATTTCTGTAATGCTAGTAAGTTGACTGGAGTTGGAAGTTTGATTTGAGATATTCTTCTCCCACAATACATTTCCACTACTGTCTAGTTTATAGATTAATCCACTAGTTTTAGTAGAGTCGTTATATGAACCAACAATTATGGCCCCTCCATCACTGGTTGCAATGGCCCGGTAACCTTCATCATCCCCAGCAGCACCGACTCGTGTGTCCCATAACGGATTTAAATTGCTATCATATTTCACAGCCCAGCTTGTCTTATCGGTATAAGAACCATTTAGTTGGAGACTTGATGAACCAATAGCCAAATAACCGCCGTCAGCCGTTTCAATAATAGAGTTAAATTCTTCACTTCCATAGCCAACAGGATTGGATTGTGAAGAACCCACTATCGAGGTGGATTGTTGAACACCACTGCTGTTAAATTTAGCCACTAGACCATCCCAAACTTGAATACCAGAGCCCGTACCTGCCACAATAAAGGAACCGTCACCAGTCTCAATTACTTCATTTCCCATAATGGAGTAGACGCCAGATACTCCTGCTCTCCACTGCTCATTCAAATTCCCATCCCATTTAATTATATTAATCCTTTGATCGGAAAGTACCCCTGCTGAGAAATCATTTCCTAATAAAATATAACCACCATCACTAGATTCCTTAATACTATACACATCCATATTAGGAATTGCTTGTGACCAAACCAGATTACCCATACTATCTAATTTGAAAGGATTATTACCGGGAATTCTTATTCCGACGTAACCTCCATCCGAAGTCTTAGATAAATCTCTGGCAGGTATGTTAGCTGTCCAATTCGTACTTATATTGCCCTGTACTGGCGTAACATTCGTGTTTACTTCGAGGTCATTATTCAATAAATGAATCCCATTAAATTGAGTGTTATTGGCAATATCATTTATCCCAAGCTTTATCTGTTCAACTTCTTTTTGAATCAATGTTCGATCAAAATTTGTTAAGGTATCATTTGAAGCCTGTATTGTAAGCTCTCGTAGTCTTAGCAGATTAGGATCTTGTATAGTTCCAAGTCCACCCTCAGCAGTCTGAATTAATGAAATACCATCCTGTGTATTCCTCTCCGCCTGAGCTAATCCACGAATCTGTGCTCTCATTTTCTCCGAAATTGCTAATCCCGCAGCATCATCTGCTGCTATATTTATACGAAGTCCAGATGATAGTCTCTCTAGTGAACTTGTAATAGATTTATTATTTTTATTTAATCTGTTCAAACTATTTAAAGATGTGATGTTGTGACCTATCCGCATATAATCACCTTTCAATTGATAATATCTTCTATATCGGATATTCATTAGTAATTATTTAGGTCAAATTACCCACTGCTTAAGACCTCACTTGCAATCCCCATCGTGCCTCTCTGAAAAGTTGAATATTTACCATAGAAAAACGACGATCTGTCATCGGTAAGATACCGACAACTGAACGCCGCTTAAAAGTTCTGTTCATGAAAATATTATTCAAATGGATAGATCCAGAAATGCTCTGTTCCAAATCGATCTTGGATTTCTTTATCCTCTAACGGTTTGTTCCCCAATAACTCAGCGGCTTGGAATTGAGATTTATGCGCCTGAATGGATGCCATCTTTTGCTTCAGGAAATCTCTCACATCATTGATAACCTTTGGCTTCCCAATCTCTTCAATATTATTGGCGAAAGCTATACAGTGAACTGGAGGTCTCTCTGCCTTGGGCATTCTACCAACCGTTCGCACCACTGCAGCTCCGGTAGCATCATGATCGGGATGAACGCTATACCCCGGATAGAACGTAATGATCAATGAGGGATTAAGCTCCTTCAAAAGCGCATCAATATGGCTGTCAAGCAGCGCTTGATCCTCAAATTCAATCGTCTTATCGTGGAAACCAAGCATTCTTAAATCCTGTATACCAATCGCTCGGCAGGATTCTTCCAGTTCTTTTTTACGTATCTGTGGGAGGGTTACCCGATTTGCGAATGGCGGAACGCCCATATTCCGCCCCATTTCTCCAAGTGTCAGACAAGCGTAGGTGACTTGGGTGCCGTTTTGCACATGCTTGGCAAGTGTTCCTGATATACCAAAGGCCTCGTCATCCGGATGCGGTAATATAACTAGAATATGTCTTTCCACTGAACTCTTCATCTCCTCTACCATTAGAACGGCTCCCGGCTTAATTGTAAAGATACGACCAGTTTGCCTTGACTGTCATGCCCGGCCAGAATCAATCTTTCTGTCTCACTCTCTTCAAAGTGAGTTAGTCCTTCCGAGTATATCCAGCCCTGCGACATTTTTAAGCCGACGCGAAAAGGTCCATTACCGGAAATTGAACCATGAGAATATCGAATCACAGCATTAGTAATGAAAGTAGCTGCCGGATGCTTTGAACTATCGAAATGGGCAGCGTATGCTCCCGTCGTCATCTCAAGATGGATGTATAGATCCTGATCTTTAAGCAGGTCGATCCTCTCTTGTATTTCGGATTGATTAATTAGCTGCAAGGTTACGCCTCCATATCTGAATGAATTTATGCCTACGAAAAATAAGATCCATACCTTATAAAGGACGGATCTGTTAAAGGATAAGCGGGTCCGTATTTCTCATCAAAGTATAACTTGCAATGCTATGTAATTCAATGGATAGAGCGATCGCCTCCAAGTGTATCAGTAATGGACTGGCTTTTTACTGTTCACCTGAAGGGGTTAATATCACTAAGAGGTTATGCTGTTTATATTAGATCACAAACTGATCTAACATCTTTACGATGACTTCACGCTTTACAGGCTTACTGATATACTCGTCCATCCCGGCAGCTAGACAATTTTCACGGTCACCCTTCAAAGCATTAGCCGTGACCGCGATGATGGGCGGACATTTCTCTTGATGCTCATCTTTTAACATCTTCATAGCCTCTATGCCGTTCATAATGGGCATGTGAAGATCCAATAAAATAAGATCAAATGGTTCTTTCCTTGCTGCTTCAACCGCATCTATGCCGTTTGTTACAGCGGTAACGCTGTGACCCATTTTTTCGAGTATTTTGGTCAGCACTAGCGCATTGATAGAGTTGTCTTCAGCAAGTAAAATTCTTGCCTCACGTGCGGTATGAAGCTTGTTAATGTTAGCCTCTTGGCTAGAGATTACCACTGATTTCTTGGGCCTGATTGTGAAGGTAACCGACGTACCGTTCTTGCCGTCACTCTCCGCATAGATCTCACCACCCATCATTCCGACAATTCTGCGGCTGATGGCAAGGCCAAGCCCCGTACCTTCATGTCTCCGCATCATAAAGCTATCCACCTGCTCAAACGGTTCAAAAATATCAGTAAGTCGATCAGGATCAATTCCAATGCCAGTATCCGTTACCGTAAAGGCCAGCAGGGAGGGATCTTCCTTTACAAGCCTCACTTTTACCGATATGCTGCCCGCCGGTGTGAATTTCACAGCATTGCCTAGCAGGTTCAAGAACACTTGCTTCAAGCGTTCCTCGTCACCGTAAATAAATTCAGGAACGTCATGATTTATGATGCTGGTGAGCTCCAGATGTTTTTGTTCAGCTTTTATTGCGATAACAGAAAAGCTGTCCTTGAGGCAAGTTCGCAGATCGAATGTATCCTCTTGTAGCTCGCTTCGGCCTGCCTCAATTTTTGAAAGATCAAGGATATCATTAATTATATTGAGCAGGATTCCTCCGCTTTTGCGAATGATTTCTACATATTCACGTTGTTCTTCATTGAGCTCTGTTTCAAGCAGAATATCAGTCATGCCGATCACCCCGTTCATGGGAGTGCGAATTTCATGACTCATCATAGCCAGGAACTCACTTTTAGCTCTATTCGTGGACTCTGCGGCTTCCTTAGCTAGCGACAATTGCCTTTGCTCGGAAATATCCTTGCATATAAGGTAAAACCCGATATTATGATTGTTCACATAAATGGGTGCAATACTGGTGAGCACTTCAACTACTTCGCTATCCTTAGTGACAAGCTTATTGATATACTGCTCAACCGTATTATCGTAAAGGGCTCTTTCCAGAATGCGCTGGACATTCTCTTCTCCAATCAGACTCGCAAGCTTCATCCCGATCAACTCGGACTCGATGGAGTAGCCCGTTAACTTTTCCGTCATACTATTGGTGTTAATGATTCGACCATCAAGGTCAAAGGAAATGACGGCGTCATGGTTGTATTTTTTAAGCGACGTATACCGTTCAACAGACTCCTGAAGGCGTTGCTCGGATTCCTTTTGCTTTGTAATGTTAACGATCTGGCAAATGAAATATGCTGGCTGGTTCGACTCGTCGCTGAATAAGTGGAGAGTAAGCTGTCCCCAAATATAATCTCCATTTTTTGTGATAAACTGCTTTTCCATCTGCACTTCTGTTTCCTCACCCAAGAGTGCTTTTAAATCACGAAGGTTGCCGAAATCCTCGGGGTGAGAAAGGTCTTCTAACCGCAAACCCTCAAACTCTTCAGTGGAATAAGCAAAAATCTGTTCAAAGGCTGGGTTTACGGTCAGAATCAAACCATTTGGCGATATAAGGGCGATTCCAAAGGATGCGTGATTAATCACCTGTTGGTTGAATTGTTCATGGTTTAGATTTACGCGATGCATAGCGACCTCCATGGAATGATGTGATTTTTGCATGAAAAAATAGACCTTCTATTTAGAAGGTCCTATTTATATCTTATAGTCTAATTTACCCACTTTGTTATTAATTGAATCCGTTAATTTAACGGGATCGAATAGAACACTCTGGATCCCTTATTGTTGGTATACCATACAATTTTATCGCCGCTAACAATAGGGCTGCCTTCTGAAAGTGTAAAGTTCTTAATCGTTTGGATACCGCCAGTGGTTGCACCCTCTCCATTTATAAGAACATATTTCAGGTCACCCGGATGATTCTCCTTATCAAATTCCTGCCACAGCACCATCAGCTTATCGTCTGTTATTTTCACTAGTTTTGGAATGGAAGCGATCTGGTTTGTACCTACATATTTAGCCAAGGTGATGTGGTTCACTGCTGTGCTAGACAGGTTAGCTTTTGGCAGTACGCTAAGAACGATATCTCTCTGATCCTTCTCCAGTCCCACCATTTCATAAGACGTATATTCCTTGACAAGCGAATGATCAATCGTATTCATAGCGACAATATAGTTCGCCGAAGACATCTCGAATCCGCCTATAGAAACACCAGTAGCGTTCGCTCCGATTTTGCCGGGGATATTGAACAGGTCTACCTCGTTATAGCTGGTTCCATCTCCTTTATTCAGAACAATCGAACGGGGATACGCGTCACCATGATCCACTAGAACATGCGTGGCACCATCAAACAATACATACTGATCAAACGAGTGACTGACATGATTCTTCTGGAATCTTCCTAGATCATTCGTCACAGTCATAGTTTTGGTGTTCACGATAATGGTAAGCTGGGATTGATGATTTAGTTTATCTTCTGTCGTGTATCTAGTACGTGAGGTGTGGAATACCAGCGTATCACCAGCTTCAGCCATACTACCGGAGCCTGCATCAAAAGGGCTGACTGTATAACTCTCCCCACCCTTTATGGAGACACTATCGATTCTGTTAAAGCTTTTATCATAACGGACAATCCGAATGACTTCTTTGCTATCATTCTCTTCACGGTTCTCTTGTCCAAAAGCAATGTAGTTATAGTTCTCGCCGCTATAGAAGCCCCCAAATATCGGAAGCTCCAAAGGAATACTTTTGTTTCCCGTCAGTTCGAACTTCTCATTATACGATTCAATCGTAACTTCCTTTTTCGCCTCCAAAACACTTACAGTCCCATCATTATTTTTCACCAGATAGGAAGAGATTGTGCTTTTCCATCTAGGAAAATAAGAAGATACAGCGTTACTTTCAGTTTCCACCGCCGTCTTTACCCGGTAAGCGTGATCCGGAACTTTGGAGAACAAGGATATTCGATCAGACTGAACGTCATATTCGATATCGAATGGAATCTTCCCCGCCAAATCTCGCAGCTGAACATAGTTATTCTCGTCAATATTGTACGCCGTAATCGACTGTAGCTGCCCATTCACCAGCACTTTAGAGGTCGACAGCGTGGCTGAATAAGTTCTACTGCGACTATAATAGTTGCTGCCAGCTTTCTTTTCAGGCGTATAAGCTTGCCCGGTTATGATCTCTATCGCATTGTTTGCTTTGTTCCAAGTGACATCAAATTGACTGGCTGTTCCCGAGAAATACTCCGCTACATCACGCAGTCTGAAATAATTATTGTTCGAGATATTGAACCCGTTCAAAGCCTTTTTCTCTCCGTCAAAATATGTACTGCTCTCAGTCACCTTAGCCTTCACCGTATTACTCGCATAGGTTGTAGTGCCGAGCGCGGGTATAACCAGTAATACAATTAGCAAAACACTAAAAATCCTCTTCATCCAACTTTTCCCCCATTTATATATAAATAAAAATACTATAATTTTATCGGTATTTTATTCCTATTCCTCCACCACATAACTTACAAACGCCAAGCGCTTACTATCCGGAGACCACGAATTCACGTTAATCGTACCTTGTCCTCCAAACAATTGTACTAGTGTGCGATAATCTTCTCCTGTGCTTGCCATCAATCGAATCTCAACATCCTTATTTGCAGGGTGATCGCCAGGATCTACATCTCCTTTGCGGTAACTCAGGTAGGCAACCGTCTGACCATCTGGCGATACATGCGGGAACCAGTTATTACTCTCGTCAAAAGTCATCTGCGTCTGCTCACTGCCGTCGGCATTCATTCTCCACACCTGCATAAGCCCTGTACGTACCGAATTGAACCAAATATGCTGTCCATTAGGTGAATATTCAGGTCCATCATCCAGTCCAGGCGAATTCGTCAGTTGCACCTCAACTCCACCGTCTACTGGAATGGTATAAATATCATACTGACCATTGCGCTCAGCACAGTAAGCCAATTCAGCACCATTTGGAGACCAGCCGTGTAAATAGCTTGGTGCATTCGGTGTAATTAGAACCGGCTCGCCACCCTCTATAGGAAGGATGTATATACGTGATTTACCATCTTCTTTTGTATGATGACTTATTGCGATCTTAGTGTTGTCAAAAGACAGCACATGATCGTTATTACAATCCGTTGCAAACCCCGAATCCAATCGATCATACTCACAGGTTGCAATGTCGAACGAATAAAGACAACCTTGACTATTATAAATAAGGCGCTTACCATCGCTCGTCCAATTGGGTGCCTCAATTAAGGAATCAAACGAGCGGAGCGCAGTTCGTTCCCCTGTCTGTACATCTACGATTTCTAATGTGCTAATCACTTTCATTGTCCTCTCTCCCATCGTTAAAATATGTACATAACCCACTTCGACAGGTATTCTAAATACCCTTTCTGCAAAAAAAATCTGCCTCGAAGAGCGTTCACTCCTCAAGGCAGATCCGTATTCCTCTTATAAACGTCCTGCGGCTTTCACTTTTACCAGCAAGGCATTGCCCGGCAAGTAAGCAATCGGTATATCCTCAGACAACACAATCTGTACAGTCTCGCGATCTGCACCGGCCAGAACGGCTTGCTCTATCGCATGGTTGCGAGCATCGTCCTTGGCTTCGTCATAAGACATCTCATCCAGCGAATAAATTCGCTCCGTCTCACCACTAACCTCACCTAATGCCGCACCAATCGCATTTGCTGCATCATAGTGATCGGGTCTTACGATCCGTGCTACACCCTCAAGCTGATCGGCTACAAGAATGCTCCCACCGCCGACTAGGATAACGTCAACAGGGGCCGAGCTTGTCTTCATCCGATCAATCGCGTCCTCAATATCTCGCGTAATGATCTCATCCGCTCTTCGGCAGATCGATTCATTAAGCTTCTCTGTCTGCGCATCTTTCCACTCATATCGTCCGAGCTTAACCGCCACATCAGTTGCTGTGAGCGTATCGCCGCCGAAGATAAGACCGCGCTTCAACAGCTCGTAACCCACGCTATCCGGCCCCACCGTTACCTGATCCTGCGCTTCATCCAAGCGAACGATAGTACCGCCGCCGATCCCGATGGATAAAATATCCGGCATGCGGAAATTCGTACGAATCCCGCCGATCTCAACAGCGGCAGAGGATTGACGCGGGAAGCCTTGTGTGAGAACACCAATATCCGTCGTTGTCCCCCCGATATCAACAACGAGCGCATCGTTCAAGCCTGATAAGTGAGCCGCACCCCGAATGGAATTCGTCGGCCCGCAAGCAATCGTTAGAATCGGGTAACGAAGCGCATATGAACTGTACATTAACGTTCCATCGTTCTGACAAATATACACGCTAGCTTTAATACCAAAGGCCTGAAGCGCCTCTTCAAAGCCCTTTACAACGCCGGCAATAACGTTCAGTAAAGCACCGTTCAGTAGTGAGGCATTCTCACGCTCAAGCAGTCCAATACTTCCAATCTCATGAGACAATGTCACCGGCATATCTGCTCCAAGAACTTGCTTCGCAAGTTCTTCCACGCGTTTCTCTTGTGAGGTGTTCACTGGAGAGAATACACCGCAAATCGCAACCGCTTCGACATTCCCCTTCATCTTTGTTAAGCAATCGATAACCTCATTTTCGTCCAGCTCAACAATGGTTCGACCATCATATTCATAACCACCGTGAACAACATATGCATGGGAACCAATCGTCGCTCTCAGCGTATCGTCCCAATCCGCGAGGGGAGGAACCGAAGTTGTCGCTGGTGCCCCGATCCGAATCAAGCCTACTCTACCGAGGTGCTTGCGCTCCACAATAGCATTCGTGCAGTGTGTAGTGCCAAGCATCGCATAACGAATCTGCGCTGGATTCACTTTGCTCTCTTCAAGCAAGCGGCGAATCGATTCGCTAATACCCTCATTGACGTCACGTGTAGTATGCACTTTTATAGTATGAATTGTATTTAATTTCGAATTGAGTAAGGCTGCATCCGTATTTGTGCCGCCCACATCGATCCCGATGCGGTATATTTCTTCCATGTTATTTACATTCGTATTAGACATTACTCAGCGCCCCCTTTCGATGTTGCCAATTGTTCAATTGGAACATAAGGTGCATCATAGCCAAAATATTGCGGACCTACCGTCTCAAGACCCTTAGCTGTACGCCATTTCGGATCACAAGGGAAACCAACCACACTTACCCTAGCACCGTATTTCAAATTCTCAGTCGTGATTGGCATACCGGTATCCTGATCAAGCACGGAGATCAGGTCAGGAGTAATAGCAATGGAATGTCCATCTTCTGTGGCAAGAAGGAACTCATTCTGGAAGAACAAAGTCATCGAACGTCCCTTTTTAGCATCTGTACCTTCGAAGATCGCTTCACCGCGTGTAAATCCGCCTTCTGTACGACGGCGAATGTCTACTGCCTTACCCTGAAACAAGGCATATCCATTCAGCTGCTTCAGCAGCATTTCAATTGGATTCCGCTTCAATTCCTTGGACTCGAACAATGTTTTTCCTATTTCATACGCAAGTGTCAAGGTATGCGGAATTGCACTTTGCTTTACCTGCGCTCCAGTTACCGGATAATCACAAATCGAAGCCGATCCACCCATTTGAATCGTGACCGCACGCGCCATCCGCTCTTCCCAGACACCGTCGATCGCATGCATTAGCACTCCGTTGCCGCGTTCATCTGCCATCGTGATCGGACTGCAGTCGATACCATCCAAGTAGAACGTTACCATTTGCGATTCAGGAAAAGCCCGTCCCATGGCATCCGCATCCACGATAGGAATGTTGCGTTCCGCTGCCGTAATTACAGGAACTAGGGAGTTACCGCCGCCAACCTCAATCGGCATAATGGCGCTCACTTTGCGTCCAAGCTCTTTTTCAATCATATCCAAAGGCTTGATCATTTGCTGAATCGAAGGAATCTTCTCATTCATGACTGTTGGTGCACCGATCATGGATATAGGAACAACCAAAGCGTCGTCTTCCAGATCCTCAGGACTGATCACACGAACAGGGCCATGCTTACGAATAGCTTCCTTCGCCATTAATTTACCGATATGCGGATCACCGCCCCCGCCTGTTCCAAGAACGGCTGCACCCACAGCAATATATTGTACCGCTTGCTCATTTAATTCTGTTAGTTTGTTCATTCTCATGATGTTATCCCTTCTTGGTCATGATTTTTCCGACAATCCATTGCACTATAAAGGCGAACATAAATGCATCCAATGCCGGTACGCTTGTGATTTGGAACCACCCGAATCCATCTGGCGCTGCGGTGGTCATAAAAGCGAATAACGTAGCTGCGACCCATACCGCTAAAGAGCGAATCACCCAGTTTTTATTGCGGTCCAGACCATCAAAAGTGAATTTTTTTCGATCTACAAGCAAAAATTCGGACGTGTAGATCCCCCCGATTGGAGAGACAAACACCGTAATAATATTTAGGAAAGATAAAAACTTATCATAGATGCCAAATACGGCAAGCAACGTAGCAAAGATACCTGCCACAATAGTAATTAGCTTTTTCGGAACCCTTTGGAACACGACAGAGAACCCTAGCGAAGCAGAATATAAATTGTTCGTGTTTGTCGTCCATTGGGCAAGGGTTAAGACGATAATAGCTGGAAGCCCAAGTCCTAACGCAATGAAAATATTCGTCAGATCATCTGTGTCCATGATTCGAGATAGGAAAATAGCTACAATCGTCATGAAGCTGTTACCCACAAAGAAGCCGATAAAGGCCGCGGTTATAGCATGCTTTGGTGTGCGTGCCCAACGAGCGATATCCGGTGAAAGCACCGTGCCGACAATAAAGATACCAATAACAAGCGAGATCGCTGTCCCCATCGGGATCGCTGCTCCGCTAATCGGCTCCCAAACGGCTGAGGCTCCTTTGGTGTGGAACGCGGAATAAATAGCCACTCCGATAAACAAAATAAGCAACGGTACGGACCAGGTGCTTAGTCGTTCAATAGATTGATACCCCCAAATAGCTGTCGACATCATCAAAAGCCCGCCTATGAATGAAAGCACCCCTAAGGACAAATGGATATCCCATAATTGACTAAAAGCAGTCTGCATATTTGAAGCGAAGAACCCGACCTGCACCCCGAACCAACCGAGTGAGAAAATACCGAGGATAACCGCTACGACACGTGCACCCATATTTCCGAATAGAAACCTAGAGATCATCGATGTCGATAACCCTGTTTTCGCCCCTACATACGCACATAACGCTCCGATCACCCCAAGAATTAACGAACCGATTATTGTTGCTGTGAGTGAATCCGTCAGATTCATTCCATTGCCAAGTTGAGCACCCAGGAACATCGCTGATAGGTCAATTCCGATGGCGATCCAGACGAGCGACATAGACAGCCATTTTTTACGCAAATGCGTTGGAACCGGCTCTCTCTCAAAATCCCCCGAGCTAAGCTCGTTCCCCTTTACTTCACTTACTTCTGCCATTCTCCCCATCCCCCTGTTGTTATCTTCTTCTGTAGCTCTATGAGGACGCACCCTTCCAATACATTTCAAACGCATGGTTCAGCTTACGCTCATATATTCCCTTAGAAGTGTAATAGAAGTATTGCATGCTTAAACCATCCATCAAGTTGAGAAAAGCATCGACGAGAAGCTCCACGGATTGGTCGCGAATTACACCCTCTTCCATCCCTTTCGAGATGAATTGTTCAATAATCTTCGTCAGCATCGCATCCGACTCTAGGAATGCTTCCTCAATCGTCTCCTTCAAGAATGCCGGCGGGAAGACCACATATCTCAGTACAATTTTGCCTGCTTCAGGACTCTGTTGATAAAATTGATATTGTCTGTCTAAAATCCCACGTAGACTTTCCTGCGCACTCAGTACTTTCTGTTCTTCCGACAGTTCCTGAATATAAGTGTTATAGGACAACATCGCCTCACGAAAGACCGTCATAAACAAATCCTCTTTATTCTCAAAAAAGGCATAGATCGCCGGAGTCTTCACGCCTACTTCCTTAGCAATTTCAGAGAGAGCTGTACCCTCGTACCCCTTCTCCCCGAATAGTCTCATCGCCACTTCTTTCAGCTTGTTTCTGGTCAAGACATTCACACCCTTACTTAATTAACGTTAATTAAAAAATACTATACATCTTTGTGCATAAAAATTCAATCCTTTTTCAGAAAGAACAACAGCAAATGAATGAAAAAAGCTGACCAACATCAGGACAATCCCTGAATTATGGTCAGCTGGACAGTGAACTAGTTTTACTTTCAATGCAAAAAGCGTCCTCGGGTTAATGTAATCTTTCATCAAACATTAATTGAATTTGAATACCGAATGGGTCTTCAATAATCCCATAGGCTTTGCTAAATACATTGCTAGATAAGGGAACTATGACTTTTACTCGATCATCTGTGATTAAGCTACTATAGAAGTGTTCAATTTCCTCTACATCAGCACTTTGGATACATAATGAAGTATTATTCCCCACTCTATATGCTTCACTCGGATTCATGGTTTCTTCTGCGATCATTAGTTTGGTTCTGCCGATTAACAAAACAGAGTGAGTAATATACTCCTTATTTTCATCCGTAAGCTGTATGGAGCTGTCACGTTCTGCGAGTTGTTGATAGGTAACACGTAACAATTCCTCTGCATTAAAATGCTTTTTGTAAAATTCTATAGCTTCCTTTGCGCTTCCGTTCATCGATAAGAAAATAGCTACTTCTAGTGTTGTACTCATCGTATAAATCTCCTTTGTTGATTTGATATGTGACCTTGAACTTATTATCATATAAAAAGGTATCAAAACATGACACCTTAAAAAGGGGCTTTTTATTATGAAGAAATCAGAACGATTAAATGACATGATGAGATACTTAAACGGGCGAGAGTTTTTTAATCTAAGTGACCTTAGGGAGAAATACAATATTTCAAAAAGTACAGCGCTGCGTGATATTACTTCATTAGAACAATTGGGTATGCCTATTTTCGCGGAACATGGAAGACACGGACGTTATGGTATTTTAAAAAATAGATTGTTATCCCCTATTATTTTCACGATAGATGAAGTGTATGCACTGTACTTTGCTATGCTGACGCTAGAATCTTATCAATCTACACCTTTTCATTTAAGTGTTAACAAGCTAAACGAAAAGTTCGAGTACTGTCTTTCGAATATACAAATCGAGCAGATTCATAAAATGAAAAAAGTTCTACATTTCGAAATGTATCAGCATAAGCATGTCAGTCGTTTTTTAGATAAAATCCTGGCAAGTATTCTGAATGAATGTGTCTGCACCATTGAATACACAAAAAAGAACCAGACAAAAAGCTACCCTGTACAATTCTTCAGAATTTCCGCGAAGTTTGGTCAATGGTATGCTACTGGAATAGAGTTAAATACGAATACCTATAGGGTGTTTAGATGTGATCGAATAACCTTCATCGAAGAAGAGGAAAGCACAGCCCGCTATTCTATAGAAGAACTTCTTAGTCGTTCCTTAGAATTCTATCAATCCGAGCACAGTATTCACTTTGAAGTTGAGATTGCGGAGCAAGCCAAAGATATTTTTTATAAAGAGCATTATCCCTCTATGAAAATAGAAGCTGGCCAGAAAACAATCATAAAGGGATTCTATAATCCAGGCGAAGAAGAATTTCTAGCTAATTATTTCATGCGTTATGGTCAATATGTTAGAGCAGTGAAGCCTGAAGCCTTGAAACAAATGATTCAGGATAGAATAGAAAATCTCTTACATCATTATCAAAAATTATAAATTGGAAAAAGAAAAGAGGGGTCTACGCCCCTCTTTTTTTGTATGGATTAAGATTTTATTTTTCCGATGGATAGGCTCACTCGATAATTCCCATGATTCAAAAGTTGAGCCAGAAATGCCTCAAGCTCCTCATTAGAAGCAAAATGTCCGGTTAACACATAACATCCTTCTCCGCTAATTCGATGCACTTCGGTAATAGCATCCTCTGCCATCACGAACTTCTGGAATAAAGGATGATTGGCTGATTCCACAAAAAATGTAATAAAGGCTGTGATAGACAGACCTAGCTTTGCTTTATTAGTAACGATCGTATATTGCTCGATAACCCCCAAATCTTCTAAACGCCTAATGCGATTTCCGACCGCTTGGCCGGTCATATGTATCTTTTGGCCAATGTCCTTCCACTGAATTCTGGAGTTTTCTTTTAGTAATGCTAGTATCGCAAAATCGATATGATCAAAAATAAAAATCAATCCTTTCGTCATGAAAGCAAACGGACATATAGCGTTTCGCCAACTTGTTCAGCATTTAAGCATGAATATCTATACTTAGTTATATCCTGATTCACTAGTTAGTAGCCATTGAAACAGTGATAACTAAACCACTTCAAAGGAGGCCCAAGAATGCTATTACAAGAAATTTTGGAGTATAACGATCAGTTCGTAGAAGACAAGGAGTATCTACCTTATGAGGGAACGAAATTCCCTAAAAAACGCATGATTGTCGTAACGTGCATGGATGCTCGACTTATTGAGCTGCTGCCTAAAGCCCTAAATATACACAATGGGGATGCAAAAGTCATCAAAACAGCAGGTGGAACGATTACCCATGCATTTGGAAGCATCATGCGCAGTATCGTAACGGCTGTCTACGAACTGAATGCGGAAGAAATTTATATCATCGGTCACCACAATTGTGGCATGAGTCAAAGTAACCCAGAAGGAACACTTCAAAAAATAATGGATCGCGGAGTCGCTACACCAGAAATTCTTTCTTCACTTGAATATGCAGGTATCGATCTTCATAAATGGTTGTTCGGCTTTACGAATGTCGTAGATTCGATTAAAGGAAACATAGATCTGGTGCGTAATCATCCGCTCATTCCGAAAGAGGTAGCTGTTCATGGTCTGGTGATAGCACCAGACACTGGTAAACTCGATCTGATTGTAAATGGATATGAACAAATAACAGGCCACGACAAGCACTAAGCGATACTCATTATACTAAACTAAAGGGAGCAATGAAATATGAATAGAAAAGAAGCGACACAACAGATATTGGACGCTAAATTTGCAAAAGGATTAACTTGGGGCGAAATCGCAAAGGAAAGCGAGCATTCAGAGAGCTGGGTTGTAACTGCACTGTTGGGTCAAGCAACAATGACACGTAATGAAGCAGATAAAATGGGGGAATTGCTTGAACTCGACGAACAAGTCGTTCAAGCGCTCACACAAATCCCACACCGTGGCGATGTCATCGATATGCCGCCTACAGATCCAGGATTGTATCGCCTATACGAAATGCTGCTTGTATACGGTCCAACGATTAGAGAACTTGTTTTGGAGAAGCTTGGCGAAGGGATCATGAGCGCAATCGATTTCCAATTCGACGTACAAAAGCAAGAAGATCCGAACGGTGACCGCATCATTCTGACGATGAACGGAAAGTTTTTGCCATATCGCAAATGGTAATAGATTAAGAAGCGAGCCAGCCACCTTTTAACGATTTCACATCGAAAGGTGGCTTTCTTTTTCCGTATAGATTGTATAGTTAACAATAGTAAAGGTGAGTTGATATGGAGAACAAACGTGTTACTAATACTCTCAGTACTGTACAATGGTTTATTTTTTTGCTAGCCAATGCAGTGGCTCTGCCCATTGTCATTGGAGGTGTTTTTCAATTGTCGTTCGAACAAATTTCAACCTTAATGCAGCGGACATTTTTCGTTGTAGGAATCAGTTCGTTTATTCAAGGATGCTTCGGACATAAATACCCTATTGCAGATGGTCCTGCGGGATCATGGGTTAGTATCTTTGTCATATTAGGCAACTTAGCCTTCATTCAAGGGCAAGATCAAATGTATACATTACAAATTCTAGAAGGAGGATTAATCGTAGCCGGTCTTCTTCTCTTCGTATTAGGAATTACAGGGCTAGTTTATAGGCTTCAATTTTTATTCACACCCTTAGTTTCGGGTTCATTTTTATTCATTCTCGCCTTGCAATTAAGCGGTGTATTAGTCAAAGGCATGCTTGGGTTACAGGGCACAAGCGCCGAACCAGATGTTATGGCAGCACTCATATCCTTTTTTATTTTTGGACTTGTTATTTTTCTCTCTATTAAAGGAAGAGGATGGATTAGTAGTTACGCCGTACTGATTGGAATTGGCTTGGGCTCGGCTTTATTTGCAGCATTCGGGAAAGTGGGCCCAACATTTACAGATTCAACTCCCGTCTTGAAGTTCCCTCATATTTTTGCTTGGGGAGCACCTCAATTCGATCAAGGGATCGTGATTACCTCACTGTTGTTTACGTTTTTGTTAGTATCCAATACAATTTCTTCTATTTCCGCTGTAAAACAAGTAGTTCCGGTTGTACCGAAAGATGAAAAAACAGCATTAAGTCGAGGGATTTGGACGGGAGGGATCTCTCATATACTAGCCGCCCTATTCTCAACGATAGGCGTTGTTCCATTGCCAGCCTCGGCGGGCTTTATGAAATTAACAGGGCAAAAGCGAATTCGGCCATTTCTTATGGCCTGTCTGTTACTAACCGTTATCGCGCTTATGCCGTCCGTTGTCAATGTGCTATCGTTACTTCCAGCGCCAGTAGCCAGTGCAGCACTTCTAGCTACTTTTGTACAAATCGTAGGGATTGCATTCCAATCCTTGCTACAGGAACAGCTTGATCATCGCCGATTAACGATACTAGGAATAACGTTGTTGGTGAGCATCGGACTTATGTTTTTACCTCCAGCGGTATTTCAGAGTCTTCCTTCCACATTTCGATATATTTGCAGTAATGGTCTGCTTGTCGGCACTATACTGGCCATGCTTTTAGAGCAATTGTGGAAGGGTGAAAAGAAAATAAGCCATTATCGCAAATTATGAAGCTACTCAAAAGAGGTAAAAAACACATCTTGAAGAATGGCCTTAGCTTTCTTAAGATTGCGTGTATCCAGTAGGTTCAGCATATCTACGATTTGACTCATTTCATCGATTTCCATTGCCTTAAGAGATTCTCCAGCATTTAATGGTTCTTCTTCAGCAACCGATTCCGAATGAACCCATGATGCTTCCAAAGAATCCTCGAATGCTTGGATCAGAAATAACAATTCATCTGTGTTATATCTTTATAGAAACCGATTTATCCCTTTATTCATCTCCTTATGTAGTGCTTGATGCAAATCGAATATTTCTTTTCCAAGAGGTGTTGTAAGAAACAGCACTTCTTTTTTATTATCGGGGAGAAACTCCGTGCGAATCATTTCCTGCAGAACTAATTTTCTAGTGATTTTGGACACGCTGCCTTTCGGAATTCGGAAATGCTTCGAAATGGTAGTGCCATTCACCGGCTCAAGCTGTCCAATTGCACCTATTACAGGCAAGGTCATGTTTCTGTGAAACAATAAATCGTAAAGAAGGTATTTATATGAATGTCCTGATTATTTTTGATCATCCATATGGAGTAACAGCGTTCGAGAATGTCCCCCATCAGCGAAGCTATTCCGCGGCCTTACTAGCTTCCGTTATGCGAGGTCTTACCACCAAAGGTCATACGATTGATCTTATCGATTTGCATGCCGATGAATTTAATCCAGTCATGTCGTGCGAAGAACTTGCTGCTTGGCGACAAAAGAAAACCATCGACCCTCTAGTCGCCAATGATCAGCAGCGTCTTATAGCAGCGGATCATATTGTCTTCATATTCCCTATATGGTGGGAAGCCATGCCCGCTCTTACCAATGGCTTTCTTGATAAGGTATTTGCAAAAGGCATTGTCTACGAAGAAATTAAACCTGGACGGCCCTTCAAATGCTTACTGCCGAATATTAAAGGAGTATCCCTGCTGACTGTTATGAATACTCCTGACTTCTTTTATCGCTGGATTTTTGGTAACCCCATCACCAAGATTCTGTTCAGAGGGACCTTCCGCAAAATGGGAATACGTAAGAATCTCCGTTGGTATAATTATGCCGGAATGTCAGATCGCAGCTTAGAAGAACGGGTGAAGCATCTTAATAAAAAAGAACGACGTTTTGCACGACTTGGGTAAATTAATTTACTGAAGCTGAAACGGATGTCGAGAGCTGAACCTCGGGTTTCTTCGCCTCCCGAAGCACCAGCAATCCAATGAATAAGGATGCAACACCAATAATGATCAGCAGTGCCCCCAGCTCCTGACTGTAGGCTGTTAGCGCCCCATTCCGAAAAGCCATCCCGCGTATGAGGCGATTCAGCCAATTCATCGGTAATGCCCAAGCGGAAATTTGAAAAAACTCCGGAAACGCAAGTGGACTCAGTTGGATTCCAGTAGCAAGAAATGACGGATACAATACGAAATTGGTTCGTAAATTAACTTTGGATACGTCTTTGGCAGTGTAACCAATCAACAGGCCCATGAGAGACAAGGCAAAGGCATACACAAACAGCGGAAGAATGAACAGATAAGGCTCCGCTACAAAGCGCATTCCCCCCATCTGTTTTAATAAGCCATAACACAGGAGCAGAGAGATAGTGGTCAAAACAGCGTATGGTAGACTACGAACCCAAATCTGCCAAGGTGACTTCCCGTTTGCAAAGAGTTTCCCCTCCTGACGCAAGCGAGGGACAATTGAACCCGCTGCGCTTGTTGTAATCATCAGCGTCACAATATTTACAAATCCAAGCACCATAAAGCCTACGTAACTCGTGGTCGGATTAAACAGCATCCGCTGCTGAAGGGACAATGGAGAAATAATCCCTTTAGAGGTTTCTGCGTCCATTCCTTTCTGAACCAGACGGGTCATCGAAAGCGTCATATTTTCCGTCTGGATGACTTCCTGAATCGCAGTTCGGATGCCGGTTAGCCCTGAGGGCATTGTGTTATCCATTAATATGCCGAGATTCGTTGATAACCCCTGCTGCTGACGCAGCTCCAACTCTTTAGGAAGCATGATGACCGCGACTGCCTGCTCATTTGCCAGTAATGTTTCTGGATCCAGGGGACTGGCGTACACATTAGTTACTTTCATATAAGGAGAACCATTTATTTTAGAGATCAGCTGTCGTGAATACGAACTGTGATCCTCATCAATGACTACAACATGCGATTCGCTGATTTGATTCTTTGAGAACATCAAGCCGAAGAACAGAGCTGCGATTAACGGGCCGATAAAAATCAAGCGTAAATACTTACTGCCCGTTACATACTTCCACTCATCAATCAGTGATTTCATCGAGCTTCACCTCCGCAGTCATCCCCGGAAGTAAATCAGCATTCGCATCCATAGCTACACGGACAAGAAACATGCTTAAATCAGCCTGCCCTTTTTCACGTGACATGCGTAAGCCGGCAAATTGAGGAGCGACTGCGATGGAAGCAATTACACCCGTCACCTCCGCTGGGTGCTCCAAATACGGAAAATGAACGCTAATGCTTTGATTCACCTCTAGCTTTTGGATTTCACTTTCCTGTATGTAGAGGTCTGTATAAAAGTTATTTTTCTGCAAAATCGCCATTGGCATTCCTTGCTGTATTTGATCTCCCGGCTTTACAATAATCCTGTTGACCGATCCGTCCTCTGGCGCGAGTACATCTGTTTCTCCTTCTTCAGCGGATTTAACCTTGAACAATACCTCTCCCTGTTTTATAGAATCACCTGCAGCCACACCGACCTCTACAATTGACCCTGGACTGTTCTGATACAATAGGGTCTTTTGCTCCGCATCTAGAATCCCTTGCTTCCTGCTCTCAGCCTGACTGACAGCATCCTTTCCTTTTACAGCAAGAAGCGCCCCACCAACGATCAACACAATAGCAATTCCGATATACAAACCTGCTTTTATTTTCATTTTCCACTCTCTCCCATTCTCATTTTCCTAACTGCATTTTCGGCAGCCTCCATAATTACTTCTCCCAATGTGGGATGAGGGTGAATGGTCATCGCCAAGTCCTCCACAGTTGCACCCATCTCAATAGCAAGGGCAAGCTCCGACACAAGTGTAGATGCTTCTACTCCAACAATTTGGGCGCCAATAACGATTCCAGAGTTCGGGTCCGCTACAATTTTGACGAAGCCCTCAGTTTCTCTCAAAGCCAAGGCTCTCCCGTTAATCCCAAAGGAGGATTTGCCGATAACGACCGGAATTCCTTTTGACTTTGCTTCCGTTTCACTTAAGCCAACACTGGCCAGCTCTGGATCAGAAAATACAACAAGCGGAATGGCTCTATAATCAACCTCGGAGGAGAGACCAGCAATAGCTTCTGCCGCAATCTTGGCTTCGTAAGATGCCTTGTGAGCAAGGGCAGGACCCGACGTAATATCCCCAATTGCAAAAATATTCGGAATAGCCGTTCTGCACTGTTCATCTGTCTCAATCAATCCCCTGCTCGTCACTGGCAAGCCTATACGGTCCAGCCCTAAATTGCCGTCTGTATTTGGTTTTCGGCCTATAGTGACTAACACATATTCCGCTGTCACATACTGCTCTTCCTGATTTTTTAAATAATGCAGTGTAATGGCATCCGCACTCTGCACTACGTTCACAGCTGTCGCTCCGGTAATCATCTTAATCCCATCAGCTTTCAACTGCCTTCCAACAGGGCTCACAAGCTCCGGCTCAAATCCAGGCAGCACTTGTTCTCCTCCCTCCAGTATCGTTACTTTTGTTCCGAATTTGGCATACATTTGCCCCAGTTCAACACCTATATATCCCCCGCCGATAACTACTAGGCTTGTTGGAACCTCTGGCAGCGCCAAAGCTTCTGTGGAAGACAAAACACGTCCGCCAACCGGAAAGGCTTGCAGCTCAATCGGACGAGAGCCTGTGGCCAGGATGACATTTTTAAAAGAAAGAGTCTGCTCCTGCCCACACTGACTGATAATCGCCGTATGCTCATCAAGCAATCTAGCCTCTCCTACCAGAATGTTTACGCCTGCCGTCTTTAATAAATAGCTGACTCCTCCTGCCTGCTTATTCACAATTCCCTGCTTGAAATCCTGAGCATTCTTAAATGACACTGCCGCATCTGCAGAGCTGAACGCTCTAAGCCACTCATAACGATGGGATTCTGCAATTAATGCTTTGGATGGAATACACCCTACATTTGTACAGACCCCACCTAACTGATCGCGTTCAACTATTGCCGTCTTCATCCCAAGCTGTGCGGATCGCAGCGCCGCCACATACCCTCCCGGACCTGATCCAATGACCAATGTTTCTACGGATTCAAGTTTATTCATCTCCCGATACCTCCTGTTTAGCTATCTCAAAATATGATGATCGTAATATATTATAATCATAATATTTTAAAACCGTCAATAACCTTGTTTAGCCTTTCATAAGCTAGATGTGCTCAGAAACGCTAAATTGACAGGATTTATTATGATGATTATAATATTTTAGAAGTAGAATTATGATGCTGTGGAGTGATTACAATGCCCTATCCCAAAGGCCATAAAATAAAAGTACGGAATAAAATTGTTGAAAGTGCTGCCCAGGCTTTTCGCACCCATGGAATTCATGATGTAAGTGTTCCCTTCATTATGAAAGGAGCCGGATTGACGCATGGAGGCTTCTATTCACATTTTGACAACAAAGAACAGCTGGTCGCCGAAGCCTGCCGATATGCCATCAGCGATACCATCGCACTTCTGCAGAAGGTTGCGGATCAGGAAGACCAGAACCCCAAAATCAATGCGGTCATTGACTATTATTTAAGTCCGTATCACCGCGACAAAACCGAGATGGGCTGCATTATTCCTGCCCTTTCTACCGAATTAGCCCACTCTTCCGAGGATGTTCGGCAGGTATTCACACAGGAGCTAGAGCGGATGATTGATTTTATCTCTACTCTGGCTGGCATCGACACGTCCAAAGGTAGCGCACTGTTCAGTACTATGGTTGGCTCTCTTATTCTTGCACGGACTGTAAATAATCCTGAATTGAGCGACAACCTCCTCTCTGCAGGCAAGCAGTCTGCCAAAAAGCTAGTTATGAACTAATTTTGATTTTGAGCCACAAATGAATCCTCCTCCAAATTTCTTCGTAGTAATATGAAATAAAAGGTAACTGAGGGGTGTATCCAATGAACGAGCAGTATGCAGCAAGGGTTGAATTGTTCGCAGAGAACGCACAGAGGATCAAAAAGGCTTTTCCTTGGCATAATGCAATGGTTAGCCGTTTGGCGGGGTTACTGTACACAGCAGAGAATAAAAGTGCAGATGAGGATGCGATTCGTGCGAGCCACGAGCTTATTAAAGAAAATACCGGAATGTTTTCTTCGTTTAGGGGAAACTCGGCAATCAGTATTGCTACTATGCTCTCTCTTTCTGCTGACAAGGAACAACAGCTTGCAAATACGCTGACCGTGTATGACTTATTGAAGGACGTCAAATTTAGAGCCTCTGATTATCTCGTCGTTGCCGCTTATCAAATCGCCGCTAATACGACAACAGATCAGTATCAGCGTACGGTTGAACGCGCAAAGATGTTTTACGATAGTATGAAAGCGAAGCACCGTTTCCTTACCGGACATGATGATTACATCTTCTCTGCCATGCTCGGCCTTTCCGATATCGACGTGGACAGCGGCATCGACCGGATGGAGCAGCTATACACTACACTAAAGCCTGAATTTATGTCGGGGAACAGTGTCCAAGCTCTGACACAGGTACTGGTTCTTGGAAAAGAAGCTTCTGAAGCAGCGGATCGTGTACTGGCATTACGAGATGCGTTCCGTGCACATGGCATCCGGTTAGATAAGGAATATACCCTTTCTTCGCTGGGCGTGCTTACTTTGCTCTCCTCCAACAATAAGGACATGGTTACGGAAGTCTCAGAGACCTTCGAATTACTGCGTACCAAAAAAGGCTTTGGCAGCTGGTCCATTGTAAAGCAGGAATTGCTACTGTTGTCAGCTGCGCTGGTAGCTTTCAAATATGTAGAGGATGTGCAAAGCGGCATTGTAACCTCGATGCTCTCCACCAGCATCACTAATATTGTGATCGCACAGCAGGCTGCTCTTGCTGGGGCTGCGGCTGCGTCGGCTGCGGCTGCAGCTTCATCTTCTTCGAATTAAGTGGAAATGCGAGGGAAGACATGAACTCAATACAACTCATCACCAATAGGAATGAAGAATGTTTATACCGTCTACTGAATATTTGGGAATCATCCGTGCGGCATACGCATCAATTCTTGTCTGAACAGGACATTGATGCGTTGCGTCCACTGGTTCTACAGGGTTTGGAGCATATAAATCATCTACTTACTTTTATAGATGAGCATGACCAATCCCTTGGCTTCATAGGAGTTCAGGATAACAAGATTGAAATGCTGTTCGTAGAACCTGCTACAATGGGAAAAGGCATCGGTAAATCGCTCGTTACTCATGCCATACAGACTCTAGACGTACATTACGTCGATGTAAATGAACAAAATCCGCAGGCCTTAGGTTTCTATGAGCATATGGGTTTTGAAGTTTTTGAGCGTTCTGCACTGGATGAACAAGGTAATCCATTTCCTATCTTGCATATGGAGTTATCGATCGACTCACGTTAGAAGATTACGTCGCCACTCAAATCAAAAGAGACCGCATCGAGCAGCCATAACAATGGCTGTTCGATGCGGTCCTTTGTGTTTAAGCAGGATCAACTTTAGTTTTTGGTGTGGACGCTGCGCTTATTCTACCGATTTCAACGCCTCAATCATATGAATCCGTTTGAGCTTAATGTGCATGAATGCCATGACTATGCCTGAGAACAGCAGTGTTAACAGTGCGGCATACACATAGCTTGGCCACTTGATGATCGGCGCGAACATCGTCGCATCCAGCTCAGCTGTATTCAAGACGAAGCTGTGCAATATAATGCCAAGACCCGATCCGGCAACAATGCCGAGTAAGCTTAGCAGCAAATTCTCGCGGTAAATATACAACGTTACTTCCTTATCATAAAATCCCAATACCTTGATGGTTGATAGTTCTCTGATCCGTTCAGAGACATTGATATTAGTTAAATTGTAGAGGACAACAAATGCAAGAGCAGCAGCCGATACAATGAGCACCAGGGTTACAACGTCCATACTCTTCATGGTGTCGTCAAAGGCAGTGCCTACGCTGCTTGAAAAGCTGACCGCAGCCACTCCTTCATTGTCTGTCAGCTTCTCTCCGAACTTGTCCTCCCATGCTTTATCGTGCGTGGTATAGTTCAGCAGCTCTGTGTTGAACACCGGTTCTTGTCCAAATACGGAAGAATAATAAGCAGGTGTCATATAGACATAGTGCATTACATAGTTCTCTGTAATCCCTGCCACCTTAATCTTGAATGTCTCGTTATCCTTGTCCACCACACTCAACAGGTCACCGGGCTCAAGCCCGTATAATTTAGCCAGCTTCTCCGAGATTATAGCGCCCTCGTCCGAAAGCATGCGTTTTTCTCCACTTACTCGATCCCGCAGCTCCACATAATCGGATATAGCATCAACAGATGCAGGGATGAACAGATGCACATCCTGATCATTCACACCACTGCTGTGCGCTTTCATCGTTTCCTGTGCCACACTTAATGATCCGGTTATGCTGGACTCGCCAGTGATCAATTGCTCATAGGCATCCCGTGCATCCGCAGACGCATCTTCATGCAGCGCCACAAGTGCATCATATTTCATGATCGTACCGAACTGCTGAGGTGCAATGCTGCCAATCGAGTCTTTGAGACCAAACCCGGTCAGGATCAACGCCGTACAGCCGGCCACTCCGAACACAGTCATGAACATCCGCTGCTTGTAGCGGAATAAATTCCGTGCGGTAACCTTTTGAACAAAGCTTAGTCGTTTCCATACAAACGTAACTCTCTCCAGCAAAATCCGCTGCCCGCTCTTTGGCGCCTTCGGACGCATCAATACGGAAGCGTTGCTGCGTAACTCTACCCGCGCGGCAATCCAAGCTGTCAATGTTGTACAGATTAGCGCCACTATAATAGAAATGATGGAATATGACGGATAGAAGCTTTTGATAAGATCCGGCAGATTATAAAGCGAACTGTACGCATTATAGATAATGGTCGGAAACATGGTAAAACCTAGGGCAAGCCCTGCAACCGAAGCCGCCAAGCTGGCAAGCGTACCATAAACCAAGAATTTGGCCATAATGTCACGGTTGCCATAGCCGAGCGCTTTAAGTGTCCCGATCTGCAGGCGGTGTTCCTCGACCATGCGGGTCATAGTTGTCAGACTGACCAGTGCAGCAATCAGGAAAAAGAATACCGGGAACGCGCTCGCAATTGCCGACAACCGGTCAGCGTTGTCTTTATATTCGGCATATCCCGGATTGGCGTTTCTGTCAGTGATATAGATCTTGGGAAGCGCTAGCTCTGCAAGCTTTTGCTCCCCTGCAGCCAATTCCGCTTTGGCTGCAACCAGTCCATCCGCAATGGCTTTCATATTTACAGCTTGTTCCTGCTGCACCGCCTCTGGCTGGCGCTTTAAGTCAGCGAGCTGCTGCTCGGCGGCGGCTACCTTGTCACGTCCACTGGACAACTCTTTCTCACCTTCCGCACGCATCTCAGTAAGACGCGCTTCCGGTACGCCAGATAGCGCCTGCTCTACTGCCTTGGTATGCTGTTCGATCAATTCCTCATACGCTGGTGAATAAGCCTTCACTCCGATTGTATCCTTGAAGGATAGATAGGCTTCCGTATAGACCGGGAGCTTAAAATCTGACTCCGGGATTGCTGCGAATGCATCCGCCGTCCCTTTACCAATTCCGCTGGTGCCCCGGGCACTCTTCTCTATAAATTGTGGGCTTCTCACAAAGCCCACTACGGTATAATCAAGGGTTTCGAAGTTGTTGGTCAATTCCGCATCCGTTCCAGCTCCGCTGAACGTTACCTTGTCACCTAGTGCATACTTTTCGACCAGCTTGTCATCCAATACCATTTCTCCGGAATTCTCCGGAAGACGACCTTCAATTATGCTGTACTGGTTAAGAGGTTTATCTGAATTGTAAGAATGAACTTTGAGTATCAATGCATTATCGCCACTGAATACATCTGCGCTGTAACCCGGCTGGACTTCGTCCATGCCCGGTACATCACTCAGCAGATCTATGTTCTCTTCGGTCAGACCATAGTTGGTCTGCACCTTCAAATCCATCAGTCTCGTCTCTTGGTAAAAGGTTCCGGCTGTATCCAACATATCTGGACCGGCTGACTTGATGCCGGAAAAAAAACTAACACCCAGCATAATGATTGCAAATATCGAAATAAACCGGGCTTTCGTGTGCCTAATTTCGCGAAAAATATCTTTCCACAACGCTCGCTTTTTCATAGGTGACTTCTCCTTACCATTCGATATCTTCAACAGAAACTGGCGAAGGATTGGTTACCATCTTCCGTACCTTAGCATTGTTAATCTCAATAACCCGGTCTGCCATTGGCGCAATCGCCAGATTATGCGTGATTACAATGACTGTCGTCCCTGTATTGCGGCAGGTATCCTGAAGCAACTTGAGCACTTGCTTGCCGGTATTGTAGTCTAGTGCACCTGTTGGCTCATCGCATAGGAGCAGCTTCGGCTGTTTAGCTAGCGCTCTGGCAATAGCGACACGCTGCTGCTCGCCACCAGACAGCTGAGCCGGAAAATTATCCAGCCGCGCGCCCAGTCCCACATCCTCCAGCACCTTACGCGCATCTAGTGCACGCGGGGAAATCTGAGAAGCAAGCTCAACATTCTCTAGCGTAGTAAGATTCGGCACTAAGTTGTAGAACTGGAACACAAAACCCACATCATTGCGGCGGTAGCCTGTCAACTCCTTGGCACTGAACTTGGCTATGTCCGTACCGTCTACAATGACCTGGCCTTCGTCGGCAGAATCCATCCCGCCAAGAATATTAAGCACCGTCGATTTACCTGCACCGCTGGGACCGACAATCACTGCAAACTCACCTTTATTTATCTCGAAATCAATTCCGTCGTTGGCAACAATCACACTTTCACCCATTTTGTAACGCTTGTACTCCCCTTTTACAGCAACAAAGCTCATTCCTCATCCTCCTGTCTCTATCCAAACCAAGCCTAATTACTTTACATTGTTTCAGTTTATCATAATTAGAACGCCCAAGCCCGAATGGTAAACCCTCATTACGCAAGGTAAAATTCACATCATTAATAAGTTCATTTTTTTGTAACAATAATGTAACAAGGAAATTTTTCCGTAAACGATACTTAGTCATTTGATAGTGTTATAATCACCTTGATTTATTCATTCTTTTCAGGCAAGAGTGAAAGAACAAACAGAAACAGGTGATCAGATGTTCGAACTGAAATGGCTTTGGCAGAACTTAGAGGGGAACCGGACACGGTATATTCTGGCGCTCTGCCTCTCGGTGGTGGGCTCAAGTCTTACGATCGTGAACCCGTACATCAGTCAGCGCATTGTCGATACGTTTATTGCGGGTGACAATGCCCTGCAGAATCTTACACAAGAACGGCAATTATTAATTATGCTCTGCCTAGGCATGATTGGATTTTCTCTACTGCGTACAGGACTTGCTTATTTTACAACCATGCAGTATGAAAAGTCCTCGCAAAACATGATGTACAATATCCGTATTTTTTTGTACAACAAGATTCAAGGACAGGACAGAGACTATTACGACCATAACCGAACCGGCGATCTCATGACCAAGATGACCGGGGATCTGGATATGGTACGGCACTCGATGGCATGGATTTTCAAAACGATCATTGAATCGCTAACGATCTTCATCGCCGCTGTTATCTATTTTTTCACTATAGATGCTCAGCTGACGTTGTGGATGCTAATCCTGTCACCGCCCATTTTTATTGTGGCTTACATATTTGCTAAACGCGTTCGTCCTATGTATATCGACCTGCGTGAGCGGTTGTCCCAGCTTAACACGACAACTCAGGAGAATATTTCAGGAAACCGTGTGGTTAAGGCTTTTGCCCGCGAGGAGTTCGAGGTCCAAAAATTCACAGAGAAGAATGTCAACTATTCCACGGCGAACAAAAAGGCCGCCCTTGTATGGCTTGATTACTTTCCTTATCTGGAATCCTTCGCTCAGGGCTTCAACGTAATTCTTATGTTGGTGGGTGGTTTGTTCCTAATGAACGGCCGGATCACCTTCGGTGAATTCACGGCTTTCTCGTCGCTGATCTGGGCTGTATCCAACCCTATGCGTAACATCGGTATTATTATCAACGATATTCAACGCTTTTTTGCGAGCTTATCCAAAATTGTTGATATCTATTACGCCAAGCCAAATATTATAAATGAGCATAAGTCCACTACTAAACGCCGTTACGAAGGCCGTATTGAGTTCGATCATGTTCGTTTCAAATATGACAGCGCTATCGTACTTGACGATGTTAGCTTTACCGTTGAACCTGGTGAAACTATAGCAATCATGGGCTCAACCGGATCTGGCAAAACAACAATCATCAATCTGATTCCTCGATTCTATGATGTAGCCGAGGGGCGCGTACTTGTCGACGGCGTTGATGTCCGAAAGCTAGAGCTCGATGAGCTCCGCGATAATATTGGTATGGCGACCCAAGATGTACTCTTGTTCTCTGATACTATTGATGGAAACATCGCCTATGGCGATCCTGATCTTCCGGAAGAAGATGCAAAAGGCTATGCCGAGCTCGCGGCCGCACACGACTTCATTACCAAAATGCCTGAAGGTTATGATACCGTTGTCGGGGAACGCGGAGTCGGTCTATCCGGAGGTCAAAAACAGCGTATCGCTTTAGCACGTGCCTTGGCCGTACGCCGTCCGATCCTGATTCTGGATGATACGACCTCTGCTGTCGATTTGGAGACGGAGGAACATATCCAGAAAAGTCTACGCGAGCTGGATTACCCTTGCACGAAGATTATTATCGCGCAGCGTGTATCTACGACCGCGCAGGCTGACCGCATTCTCATTCTGGATGGCGGGAAGCTGGTTGAAGAAGGTACCCACGCCGAACTACTGGCGAAACGGGGCTACTACTACGATGTGTTTAAACTGCAGAACGAGGGTATTGGAAGGCAGGTGACCGCAAGTGGCAAGGAATAAATTCGACGTCGATGAGAATCTGGAATCGCCGTTTAATATAAAACACTTCCGGCGTGCGATGGTATACATCAAACGTAAGAAAACGCCAATGATTGTTGCATTTATACTCAGTGCGCTTTCAGCGGCTATATCCCTATCGGCTCCACTGATCATGCAGCATGTGATCGACGTAACTATTCCGGCAAAAGCCAAGCTTGCGCTGCTGGGCTGGGCTGGACTGATGCTTCTGACCATCGTGGTCAGTGTTTATCTGGCTACTATACGATCACGCATCATGACGAGTGTTGGGCAGGATATTATTTTTGATATCCGTACAGATTTGTTTAAGCATCTGCAAGAGTTGCCCTTCAAATATTATGACGACCGGCCGCAGGGCAAGATTCTCATCCGGGTCGTAAACTATGTCAACGCCGTTTCCGATGTACTGTCCAACGGTATTATCAACTTTATTCTAGAAATCGTGAATTTGCTCTTTATTGCAGCCTTCATGTTCGCCGTTGACGTACGTCTATCATTTGTCATCCTTGCAGGACTGCCGGTATTCTTTGGCATCATGATGCTGATTAAAACTCGGCAACGCCGGGCTTGGCAAGCGGTATCCAATAAGAGCTCCAACCTGAACGCCTATTTGCAAGAAAGCATCAGCGGTATTGGTGTGACGCAAATGTTCTCCCGGGAACAACGTAACGAAGGAATCTTCACACGTCTGGCGGGTAATTTCCGTACAGAATGGATGAAGGCTCTACGTTACAACATGCTTATTCCGTTCTCCGTAGACAACTTGTCTACGATCGTTACATCATTGATTTTCCTTGTAGGTCTACTAACACTTAGTCCACAAGACATGACCCTCGGTGTCATTCTGGCGATGAGCAGCTACGCTGCCCGCTTCTGGCAGCCGATTCTGAATCTTTCGAACCTGTACAATAACTTCATCAACGCCGTTGCCTATCTTGAGCGTATCTTTGAGACGCTGGATGAGCCAGTTACCGTCAGTGATATTCCAGACGCGAAGACACTGCGACCTGTAGAGGGCCATGTCACTTTCGATGATGTAACCTTTGCCTATGACCCAGGACTCAATATTCTGGAGAATATCTCCTTTAAGATCAAAGCGGGAGAAAGCATCGCTCTGGTGGGACCAACAGGTGCAGGCAAAACTACGGTCGTCAATCTGATCTCGCGCTTCTATAATATTTCCAGCGGTAAGATTCTTATCGACGATCAGGATATCTCGCAGGTTACACTGAAGTCTCTGCGCAGCCAAATGGGAATTATGCTACAGGACAGTTTCATCTTCTCCGGTACGATCTTGGACAATATTCGTTACGGTAAACTCGATGCCACCGAGGAAGAAGTAATCGCCGCAGCGAAAGCCGTCTGTGCCGACGAATTCATCCGTGAATTCGATCAAGGCTACCTGACAGAGGTCAACGAGCGTGGCTCCAAGCTATCTCAAGGACAGCGGCAGCTCATCTCGTTCGCAAGAACGCTCTTGGCTGATCCGAGAATTCTCATACTAGATGAAGCCACTTCATCGATCGATGCGAAGACTGAACGTTTGCTGCAAAAAGGTCTGAATGAGCTCCTTAAAGGACGTACCTCGTTCATTATCGCGCATCGCCTGTCCACCGTAAAAAACTGCGACCGCATTATGTATGTATCTAATAAAGGTATTGCGGAAAGTGGCTCACATGATGAGCTTATCGCACAAAAGGGGCTTTACTACCGCCTCTACACGGCACAGAAGATGGAAGCATAACTCAATAAACACCAAAAAAGCTCAGGGCGATTTACAGCCTGAGCTTTTTTGGTGTTTATATATTCTTAAAAATATGCAAACTAATCTATTACCGTCCAAATATTTAGCGCAAGTGAGCGAACCGCAATATTCGTGTGATTTCTGTACACCCTCAAACGCTCTGCAGGCTCTAGCTGGTCGTTCAACCGTCTTCAAGATTACCCATCGTATACTACTTACTCTCATCATTCTTTTTCTGTATAAACACATACGTACTCTCATCCGACAGCTCATCCGCATAGCTGAAATCAAACCCGTCGAAGCCTTTGATATCCTCCACACAGGTGATTTGCCGCTCAGCCATGAAGCGTACCATCTCACCTCTGGCCATCTTGACCAGAGTCGCTCTCTCAACGATCTTACCGCCGATTTCCTGCCCGAATACACAACTAATCACTCGAACGTTTCCGACAACATACGGGGAGATGCACTTGCTGTATTCCTTGGAGGCCAGATTCAGAATGATGTCAGTTTCCGAAAATAGCTGATCTGCCAGCTTCCTGTTCCAGAACTCGTAGATAGATTTGAAACCTGGTCCGCTGAGCTTAGCCTGCATCTCCAGCCTGTACGGAACAACGCCGTCAAACGGCCGGACGATTCCATAGAACCCGGACAATATCCGTAAATGCTGCTGAAGATATTCGAGCTCCTCCATTTGAAGTACCCCAGGTGCCATGTACTGATACTGGATCCCCTCATAAGAAAAGATAGCCGGAGTAAGATTCCGTGTTACATCCATCTCCCGAATCCGCTCTACATTTAGCGTGGCGATGGCATCATTACATTTCCATAGCGATTTGGCTTCTTCATAATTCAACTTTTGTAATAAGGCCAGAAGAGTCTGTGACTCGCTTATGAATTGCGGCAGCTGGCGGCAATCCATAAAATCCGTATCCATCTTCATCTTCTTGGCAGGCGATATAATGATTCTCATGATGCTCCCTTTTCTCTTTTCTTACCCCCGCGGGGAATTTATACGTAACTTTATCCTATCACACTTAATCTTCGTAGGCTTGGGGCAAGTTCATGAAATTTTTCACTGCCGCCCGCTTTGCCCACTACCACCATCCGTACCCTGGCTGCCATTTCTTCTTGTCCCGCCATTCATGCCGGGAGAGACACCTCCATCTTTACCCCGACCACCGTTAAAGCCCTGTCCCCCGTTCGCCCTCGAACCAGAATCTGTACTTGATATCTTCTGCGCGGTGATGGCATCGCAAGAGACGAGCACCATGGAACAACTTAGCACTGCTATGAGCAAAGCGAGATATCGCTTAATCCGCATCTTTGAACCCCTCTTTCCGAGCAAAAATGGTCAACGTGAAAAATATCTTTTTAACATATAATCATATACATCTTTAAAGCCCATGTAGGATAACACGATCAGCAGCGGATACACCGGGTAAATATACCGAGACTTAATCTCCCATAGCAGATAGAATCCAATAAAGCCTAGCACCACAAGAATCAAAGAGGACTCCCCATATCTTTTCGCTCTTATTCCACCGATTAAACGAATGAGTATACAAACATACATCAGGAAATTCAGAATATACAGTAACCACAGCAGCCCGCTTCTGTAACTTGAGTCCGCCTTAAACAAATCTGTTGCAGCGGTAGTGTAGCTATAACGGTCCATGACAAAGCCCATTCTTCCGCCGTTACTGGATGATCCGTCATTTCCCAGCCCATATCGTTCCATCTGGTATGTGCCTTCCGTCCAGGTCCAAACGATCTTTTTATAATACATTTTCACTAAATCGCTTAGGCTCGCCTCGGAGAGTTTATTACTGATTTCCTCTTTAAATAGCTCCGTACTTTCTGCCTTATTATAATTTGCCTCCTGCTGATAGATCGTATAGCTCTGCCAGTTATCCCAGAACCCAAACGTCTCCAGATTTACCCCCATATTTAGCCACATATAGACAGGTGCGGAATTTGTAGTAATCGGTTCATCTACAACACTCGTCGCCTGCAACACAGCATTTTGCGTCCAGCTCGGAGTATTGAACAATAAAATTGTGATAAACAAAGCGCTTAGAGCTTTTTTCACCCCGATCGCACGCATGTTGAACAAAAGACTGACCACCACAGCAATCAGAACAATAACACCGATGCTTCGGAAATAGTTGCCGACTGCCAGAAGGATGGCTGCGAAGAGGATATCCTTTATGGACTTTCTTTTTATAAATCTCACAGCGAAATATAAAGCACTTGTTAGAAAGGCTGTAGCAATCACATCGTTATAGATTAAATTACTCATAAACAAAGAAGGAATATAGGTTGCAGCAAACACGAGAATGCCATAGTCACGATCCTTTGACTTCTCATTGAGCTCTTTATACAGCAGGTAAATCATTAACGAGGTTAAGAGTGTAAATAGAATATTGAATATTTTGATCACCAAATAATTATCCGGAAATAACTGTAGTAACGTTTTTAAATACACAACAATCGAGAAATTAAACGGAAACATATGCAAGTAACCCGTCGTATCAAAACTTGAATAATCATTCCTGTACAGCATATCGAGTGCCAGTGAAAGCACCGTCTGCGAATCATCCGTCGGCAAGCGGGGAAACAGAAAAATGATCACGATCTGAATAGCAAAAGAACACAGTAATATGGATGGAATGACGATTTTCCAACTGTACGGATTAAGCTTCAGACATATTTTATACAAAATAACGCTTAACGCCAGCACCGCCACAATCCCTAGAATAAAAAGGCCCAGCTGTTGCTTCTCCAAAACTGGCGTGTCCCCATATACGAAATAATTATATTTCGCTCGGATAAAAAAGGAGGAAGCGATAAACAGTCCAATGAAGAATGCAAAGATGAGATATAATGATTTTTGAATTGCCCTTACCATGGAAAACCTCCTTTTCTCAGTCGAAGTCCTATACAAGCACATCCTCTGTTTCATAAAAGCATTATAAATACCCAAACTGAATATTCAATGAAAATTGGGGGTGCCGGGCCCCCGCAGTGAACAAACGCAAATAGACCGCCCTCCATGCAAAGGGTTGCGGTCAGTATTGTTAAATATTCATTGCGGAAAAGATCATTTAAACCCTACGAATTCCAAATCCTTTAGGAATCGATTACTTCCTATTAAACTCTTTACCCTCTTCGTTACATTAGGTCCTTTAGGTGTACTACCTCGTCTATTCAGCAAGATCCACCTAAGACAAGCCCATGCTTCAAAGACCTCCAGCTCTTCCTGCTCCATGTCATTCTCCAATAGATAAGCAGAACGAAACAAACGGGCATATCGCTCAGATAGGTGGATTTTCAGCAGAATAAATGACCATGCAAAATCATATCTCGGGTCTCCCAACTGGCCGTTCGTCCAGTCAATGACCGTAAACTGCTCTTGTTCCTCAACTATATTTCCTACGTGAAAATCTCCATGAATGATACGGTCCTGTTTCATTGGCGTTTGCTTTACTAGAGAAATCAGTGCTTGTTTAAGATCTGCGTGCTCACTCACTTCAGGAAAAAAGTAATCGACGAAGTCGTACTTAGGTAGTTGTATATGTTCAAGCTCAACAATATCTATTTGATGAATTCTGGCTAAAATGCTCGCGAGCTTCTTCATTGTCTTATCATTCACTTTAAGAATTGGCGTTCCGTCAAAGCTTGTTAACAACACCTTATCCCCATCGGGATTAATCCCCCAGCCCACTGGCTTAGAGACGGCTACTCCTCGTTCGGACAGGACCTCCAATAATCGATATTGAAACTGAACATCTGGTTTGGAGATCTTACTCCATGTTTTCAAAACAAAGCTTTCCTGGCCTGAACTGATCTTTAGAACCTCAGCTTCAAAGCCATCCTCCATCGGATAGGTGGTTAAAGTGGCTTCTTGAATGAGTAAGTCGTGCATGATGATTTCTTGGTGTTCTAACCAGTTTACATTAGTTATAGGGGTTCTCAAAAGTGTCCCTCCTTTCGCTCGGTTGTTCGCAGATATTAATTTTCTGGAATGCCCGCTACGATCTCAAGCAAATTGCCTTCTGGGTCAGCCACAACAGCTTCACGCAACCCGTAAGGCTGCGAAATCGGTTCTTTTATAGGCGTTGCACCGGCAGTCACCAGACGATCAAATTCCTTGTCGACCTCCTCAGGCGAGGGAACGCCAAATGAGACCTCCAGTGTCCCATTCAACCCGTTAGGATAACCTAGCCCTGAGATACTAAGCGCATCCCGCTGGCATAAATTAAAGAACACACCACTCTTAAGCTGGACCCCGGTAAATACGCCGCCATCCCATTCCAAAGCCATGTTCATGACATCCCGATAGAATGTAACCATCTTTTCCATGTCTTTTACAATAAAAGTGATCGCACCGATTTCCATAAAACCCTCCTACGATTCAAAATTATTCCTTTTAGATCGTAGACATAGTAACATAGCCGGTAAAATAATGAAATGAACTATACAATAATAAAAAGCTCTGTAGAAACTCTACAGAGCACTCTCAGCTAAATCTAACTGTACTACTTATGTCACTGAATAAAATGCCAATCCGATACTTGAAAAGATAAGCAACAGTATGGTAATAAAAACCGCAGATCCTATATACTTATTCTTTATAGACTTACCCGTAATTGATATTCCTCTTTTTCCGATAAGCGAATATAAAATGAATCCCAATATGGGAGTGGTCGCAATCATTAATAATACCCAAATCCAAGGATTTATCCCTCGATACAAACAATCGTTGTAGAGCCATAAACATGATAGCGTTATAGTCAATAAAGCAAATACAACAACTAATACAACTAATGGAATCATAACTTTCGCCCTCCTTACTTTTCACCCCAAAAAATAATTAAGCAGGTTCAAGTTTACTCCCCTTGCTCCTGCTTAAAAGTACTAACATACTGCTTTCTTCATATTTCTAACTGGTTAATTACTTTGAACGAATATCACAACTATTGTTACCAAGAAAACCTAACCAGTTAGAAATATTTAGTTTAAATTAGAAACAGAAACAGAAGCATAGTGAGAAACAAATGGAGAAGCAGAAACAACCATACTCTTCTCTCGTTTCCAAATTTTCTACGGATTCATCAGTCCAAAGGGATTCTGTGGCGTTTAAAGAATGCATTTACCTTCCACTCCTTTCATTTTGAATTAGCGGAAACAATTGATGGCATAAATGAATTCACATATAACATTCATATTTATTTAGTTACTGTAGAAAAGTAACAATAGTTGTCGCAGTTGTCATATGAATAATTAGTTTCATTCTCTAATCACTTCTAAATCATTATATTTTCCACTGAAAAGAGATATATTTCCTACAAATACAAACAAAACAGATATAACAATGATAAATACATACATACTTCCATCAATAATTGCATTTCCTTTAGAAATAGCTGAAACAGCAACGGATATAACTACAGAAAATAGAACCAATGACATCGTAAGCGAACATATTATGCTAATTATGGCTTTGATCATATATTGCTTCACAAGAATTTTCTTACCTATGCCTAAAGACCTGATGATTGCATACTCTTTTCTATTGAGATCATTCATTAAGCTAAGTAAATTAACGTTAAATATGACTGCTGCCACGATGAAAAGAAAACAGATATATTTAAAACTAGTTAAGAATGAATCCATTTTAGATAACAGGTAATCTCCAACTACATTCATGTTAGCAATATAGCTATCCTTCACTTCATTAAGGAATCCATCATCAATTGCTCTTACCAAATAAATTGTATCGCTATATTGATTTTCGGAAGCTTTCAACATCCAATTATTATTGATACCAGCAGAATCGTAGGTTCCCTTTACTCTATAATTCACAGTTTTCTCTTCGTTCGTAATTTCTAGGGTATTTCCAATATTGATTTTATAGGCGTCTGCATATGCTTTTGAGATGAGTATTTCTCTTGGATTTCCTTCAAAGACATCTTGCCCCTCGGTAATTTTAAATTTTGAGGTATAGTTCTTTTGGTCAATTTCATTGATACGAACTTGTTTGTTGGAGACCTCATCATTTTCTATCTTTGCATCCATATAGTGCATTATCGTGAATGTCTTTATATCACCGGAGTTAACCAACACCTGATTTAGAGCCTCTTCATCACTTGTCTTCATTAAATAGTTATAGGGTAAAGATTGTTGATACCCCATATCAACAGATTCCTTTAAGGTGTTTGCTAACCCAAAGCCTATTAGAATAAACCAAAGCATCATGGTTAAATTTAGAATCCCTATTACAAAAACGAGCTTATTTTTTTTAATTTCTTTAAATGTATATAAGGTACTACGATGATATTTCCATACTGGAAGTCTTGTAATCAGCTCAATGAGCAGTAATATCCCTATAAAAATAGCGCATAACGTAATTAATAAAATAAAGTTACTCGCCATGGATGTACCACTACCCAATAAAACTGCATATACGGAAAAGACAACTGGGAGAGATAGCATAATCCCAAAATTTCTTAGCCTATTCCTTTTAGGGAGACCATGATCTCCTTTGACAATAAGAACAGGATCTAGATTGACCATATACTTTAGTGCAATATTTCTGTACAAAAGGAATACAAAAATATTAAAGACTACAAATTTAAGAATATTTATCATATAAGCGGCTGTGTAATTAACACTAATATTTTCCGCAGCTAAAATCATTTTTGCGAGTGGAATGCTGAAAATAACGGACAAGATTAATGGGGTAAAGATCAAGATATTGATCTCTAATTTCATTGCCTTAATAATGTCCTTCATCTTGATAGGAATTAGCATGAACGCAGCAATATCTTTTTGGCTTCTCACAATCAACATCGTAATTCCACTAATCAACACGGCGATTGCTAATAAGTACCCTACTGTACTAATCAAATTCAAAGCCATAATCTGTTTATCTAAGTCTGAGAATAATTCATTTCTTCTATCTTCAATTGTTTTGTATTTATAACCAGACTCCAGGGTTTGCAGTTCTTGTTTCAATAACTCTCCGGATTTACCAGAAATAAATACTAATCCAGCGTCAGAATGATAGGAGGATTCTAAATTTTTAGTCTTGATATAACCAGAAACCTGGGCATCATCCACAACATCAATAGGGAGATATTCTATTCTCGTGATCTTTAAGGCTTTGTCTTGTTCCTTAATTCCTATTAGATGGATTGTATCCCCTACATTTAAATGCTGCTTGTTTGCCAATCCTTCAGAGATTACAACTTCTTCCTCGGATAAATTTTCGTAACCGGATAGAAGATAGAGCATCATTTGGTTATTTTCATTTTTAAGATAGACAGGGGCTGAATGAACATAGGAGGTTTGAATTCCTTCCTGCTCATATGCGCTTATAGCTTTATCAAAGCTCTTAGAAGGAAAAGATTGTGTGACTACAAGATCAGCAGGGTTAGATTCTTGCATAGCCTGATTAATGTATTCCTGCTTACTCATTCTTATTTGAGGCAAAATAAGCGAAACGGTCATTGTAATTACGATTGAAAGGGCTATAAAAAACATTGACCATTTATTTTGGTTTAGGTTTTTAAGATTATAGAGTTTAAATAATTCTCTATATTTCATTTAACAACCCCTCATTCATTAAATATTGTCGTTTACCCAGACTTCCAATGGAATGATCATGAGTAACTATCACTAATGCGCTGTTATAAGAAGCACTTACTTCTAGAAGGAAGTCCATTATGCTTTTGCCGGTGGCAGCGTCTAAAGCTCCTGTTGGTTCATCACATAGAATCATCTTGGGATTATTAATTAAGGCCCTCGCAATGGCGACTCTTTGCATTTCCCCACCAGAAAGTGTCGGTGTCTTATGACTATGTTTGCTTGTTAATCCCACTCTTTCTAGCATTTCCATTGCACGACTCTTTTTCTTTGCATACGATAAATTTTCATGAATAGCAATAATCAAATTTTCTAAGGGTGACAAACAAGGGATTAGATTTGAGTTTTGAAATACAAGTCCAATGTAATCTTGCCTGATCTGTTCGATCTCTTTTCTATTCTTGGTATCAATGGATCTTCCATCCACTAAGATCTGACCCTCTGTTACATCTGTTAACAATGAAATACAATTTAAAAAACTCGTTTTTCCACTTCCCGATTTCCCCATTATGGTGATGAAGTCACCTTGCTCAATGGTTAAATCAATTCCCTTTAGAACATGCTGCACATTTTTATCAGTGCTAAAATCTTTTTTAACATTTACACACTCAATCATTGTGCCTTCAAGCCTCCTTTAATTTTCAAAGTGAGGTAAAGTCTTTTTAAGAAGGATGCCAACAGGCTAACAACAAAAATCACCGGTATAAACAGAATAAATAGGTTATTTAGATCAACTAAAACATTAGATATATTTCCATGTATTATATTTTGCTGTAAGGATATAAATTTGTTGATTAACAAATCATGATTTTGAATTAAGCCCATGACAGAGTACAGAAGTGACAGAATAATCAAACATGTAGTAAGTACATATACACTACTGTAAATACCATACACATATACAGATTTACTGATTGAATAGTGTTCATCCATTTTTCTTGCTCTCTTTGCATTTATTAATTCTACAGTCATCTCTTTGATTGACTTAAACGCTTTGACCTGAATATTTTGAACATTCAGATAATCCGACAACAGCCAGTATCCATCCATTCTTAAGAATGGTACAAGGTTCATCGCCGACGTCATTAGAATAAGAACAATGCCGATAAGTAAAGAAATATTATGTGATATCATATAACACACGAATATTGGAATTGTAGTGAGTACTTGAAAGTACATCCCACTGACATCATTGATAATTCTTTTGTTTTTGTCTAAACGCCAGGTATTTGTCATATCAATAAAGAACACAAAATAGGTTAAATAAATTCCGATACCTATTTTTCCAACGTTAACATCGTACTTATAAGCTGCTGTTGCATGCCCCAGCTCATGAATAAACATGGAGAGATACACTAAAAAAATAACAAGAATAGTGTTCAGGTTATTAAAAATATCCGTTGGATATTTTGAAAGATGCATCACCGAAAATACTCCACAAATACTTACAATGATCAGCAATGGGATAACAACCCAACGACTATAGAGTAGATATTTCAGTATTGAATATAGTCCACGGAACTTCGACGACTCAATGATCGGAAGATGTAACCAAAGGTAGCTTTTTTTTTTCTCACCAGATTTGTTAGAGGAATTTGTCATCATATTTTTAGGAACAAGAAATTTTTTAATAAAATAATCGAATTCCTTGTCTGTAATACTAATACCTTTTGCATTGAGATCATTAATAATCTCCTCATTACTGTTCGTTCCATCTAACTTATCAATGATTTCTTTTGCTCTAGGTGATACTTTGATATGGCTGGATTGATCAAACGATAATATATAAAAGCTATTACCGTCTACATCAAGCTCTTGTCTAGTTTCATATTGCTTTACTTGTAGCAGCCCCTCCATGCTCATCACACCTTTTGTAGAATTTGACGCTTTCTTGTATTCACAAAAGCTTTCATTGTATCTTCAATATCACTGCATACAGGACAATCAATATCCTGGTTTATGTCTATGGCTGCTATAGGACAACCCCCACCACAAATCAGACCGTACTTGCATTCTTTGCATTGTGGAATTCGTAGTATAGTTCGATCTTTCCACATTCCCTCAAGATTTGGATCAAGCTTTACACTTTCCCCGTCATAGGATCCGATTTGATGATGCCCCTTACCGGCTAGCATTAAGCAAGTAGAAATATTTCCATCGGGAGAGAATACTAAATTACCACCAGAAGTAGCCTCACAATAATTTAGCTTCCAAGGTTTCATTTGATTATTTGAATCAAAGAAGGATTGTAGGTAATTCACACATGGAGAAACAACCATTTTAATAATCGAATCCTCAGATCCTAATGTGGGTTCGATTTCAAGAACTCTGGAGTATAACTCACTTTCTTTCATAGAGTTGTTCGAACCGTCACAATATTCTAATACTGGTGCCACATAAGGATATACATAGCCTGATTCCACCCATTTCTTTTCCTTGATAAAATGGACCAAATCGCTTAAAGAATCGATATTATCTTGATTTATGTTTGTTCGCAAATGCGTTTTTATTTTCATTTCAGTCAGTAAATCAATACTTGATTCGATGAGATCAAAGGTTCCTCTTCCACTGACTCCAATTCGTCTGACATCATGAATAGACTTTGAACCATCCAAGGTGATCTGAATGATGACATTATCATACATTTTCAAAAGCTTACTGTAGTATTTTATTGTTGTTCCATTCGTTACAATTCTCACTTCGATGTCCCTTGCTTTTGCAAAATCAAGTGTCTTTTGTACAATTGGCATGTTTTGAGGTAACAAGGGCTCTCCTCCAAACAAGGAAATCGATGTTTTTGGTGTGTCAATCTCTGTTTGTGCCGTAATGCAAGTATCAATATAATTAAGGATTAAAGTTAGTTGTTCTTCAGTCATTACTTTTTTATTACTTAGATTCTCGTCCCCCTCAAAGCAATAGGTACATCTTAAATTGCAACCCATCGTGGGACAAATGGTAAAGCTGCGAACCAGATTTTTTTCAATATACTTTTGGTGTATCTCAGCATACTTTCTTATGAATTCTTGTTCTTTCTCTTTTTGTTCAAACACGTAGCCCCTCTTAATTAAAGTTTGCATCAGCTCATCTTTATCATCAAAATTGGAATATCCCTTCTTCATTTCCTCAATCCGTTCATAAGTATCTGAATCAATAATGTCAAATGCACTAGAGATTGTATTTATTAATAAGATACTCTCATCATCAAGCTGGAAATCCATTACTCTATCCGTGAAATACAATTTTTCCATCCTCCTATTTCACTTTTCATTTTTATTAGTGGGAACTATTCGTCACATTTCATTCCTTATGCTGAAATCATAAACCAATATTTTCTGTTTTTTTGTTGCTCGTTGTAATCGGCATAATACTCGTTGTAATCTGCATAACAAAAAGGCGATTTCCCATTCAATTATTATGAATGGGAAATCGCCACCGTTTGTTCTTATGGAATTGGTAAAACTACGATTGAATTAAAATAGCCCTCATCGTATGAAAAGTCTGAGTATCCTTTTAACTTTTTGACTCGTTCATTGATACTGCTGATTCCAATGCCGTACCTATTTTTCCCTTTTTCAGAGATTAATCGCCCATAGGAGAAGTCCACATTCACATGATTCGACGAATTCACAATGATTATGAATAATTTACCTTCACTAAACTTTATTTTAATTTCAATTTCCTTTTTTATTTCTTCTGTTAATCTAAGTACGGCTTCAACAGCATTATCTAAAAGATTCCCTAAAATGGCCGCTAGATCAATGGTATGCTCTATAAATAAATCATGAGGAACTTGGAGGTCTAAAGTGCATTCTATATTATACTTCTTGGTTTGTTCTAGCTTACTATTAAGAATGGCATCGATGGGTATACATCCGGTTAATAATCTATATGAGAATACATTGGTTTTTAATAACTCCTGTAGCTCCTCTTTTACCTCGTCTGTTTTTTTTCTCTCCAATCCATAGGCTATATTTAATAAAATATTTTTCAGATCATGTTTTAACTTAGACATTTCCCTTTGATTCTCTAAGCTCTCTTCGTAATATTTATTTTGTGTCTCCATTATGGAGTACTTATGTATAAGAAAATTTTTCCCTTCTAAACTGTTGTAGATCAGCATGATGCATACATTAACAATTAACAAGAAAATACAAGGAACGAATTGATTAATATCTTTATATTGGAAAATCCAATATATACTCAATAAGGATAGACAGGGAACAATGCTTAATAACAAACATTCCTTATTACTTAATCCGATCTCATTATCAGATCTAAAATAGAGCAGCAGCTTTGCTGACAACAATACGATTAACAACGATAAAAAGTTTGCACTAAAATATACGACAAGCATAATAAATAACTGGCCTTCAAATTTCTGATCATAATTATATGTAATGATAGACAGAGCTAAATCTGCAAGCGTAGTTATCAGCGTAAAAAAGATAATGTGGTAAATCTTTCGAGCCATTGATCCGTAGAATGAGTACAATATACAGATACTTAAAAGAACAACAAATAAAAGCAACCTGACCATAGCGTTTGTGTCACTAGACAATAATTTTATGATTCCCATAGAAAGAAAGGTTAAAGAATAGAATTTATACTTTGAGATTCTGAGGTTAAGAAATCCATTAAAATAAATAGAAATTGATGTGACCTGAACAAGCGTATAGAGAATAGCTAGAACCGCAATGCTTATAACCTCAACATGTCTCAAAAGCCAATCCTCCTTTTTATGAAATGGTTATAGGCATCTTTAACTATTTTCCTCTGCCCTCTACTAATTGCAAAACTTTCCTTATTGGTGAGAATAATATCAGTCCCTGAAACAATATGTATGTAATTTAAATTTAAAATGGTGCCTTGATTTACTTTTATAAAAGATAATGGATCAAGCATTTCTTCAATCTCTTTTATTGTGCCATAGAATGAAAATTCGTCATTAACGGTTACAACATGTATAATCCTACCTTTCTCAGAGGAAATGGATAGAATCGTCTCGCTTTTAATTTGATAGTTAAGATTTTGAGTTTTGAAGAATAAGTACTGGTTATTCCTTCTGACCTCATCAATTGCGTGAAGTAATACTTTACTTATTTGTTCTTCTTGTATAGGTTTTAGTATGTATCGAAAAGGTGAAACTTCAAAGCTTTCCATAGTGTAATTGTCATAGCTGGTAACATAAATGATAATCATATTTTTGTCTATTTTTCTAATTTCCCTAGCGACCTCAATTCCATTTAGAATCCCCATTTCAATATCTAAGAATAATATTTGATACTCTTCGTTTCTAGCATTTAAGGCTTTCAATAATGATTTTCCAGATTCATAAATATCAATATCTAACTCTATGTTTTGATACAAGACCAGACTATCCATAATGATCTTCTCTAATTTGGAACTATGTAATTGCTCGTCATCACAAATACAAATTCTTATCATTCCCCTAAACTCCCTCTGTTGAAATAAAATAAAGAAATTGAAATTTCAATATATGCCTATAGTTATGTAAATATTACCTTATTAGTATTAATTCAACAAAGTAGGTCTGAAGTCCTTGCAAAATAAAAAAGACGACCAAAGTCGTCTACTAAATACTTACTAAACTATTTCATAACCAACGGTAAATCTGAAGCCGTATAGCTTCATCCTTCAGATTTCGGATTACAAAGTCCCTCATGAATAAACACCGTCTGCACTTCGAAACTTACAGGATCCATACAAAACACTTGGACCTCCAGCGCATCCATAAGCTTTTCCAAGTACCTTCTTTCCCCATTACGAAGTTCTAACATCTCCTTATATTGCAAGGAATCTAAAACGATCAAAACCGCTTTCTTTATGCGTTTAGGTGATCCAAAATCATTTGAATAACTCTCCAACAACTTGGGCTTTGACAGCACCTGATAATATGTCGCGATTTCAAGAACACATCTTAAGAGGGTTTCTCGATTTTCTTTAATTTTAAATTCGATCAGAACAATACAATCATCCACCAAAGAAACTAAATCAATCTTGCCTAATCCTTTATCCGCCCTAATATTTTTTAAAGGGACTTGATAGTCGATAATCCTTCCAATATGATCGAATATTGTACCACTTTGACTCAAGTTAAATAATTGGATGGCAACTCGCTCTTCTTTTCGATTAGAGTCCTCTTCCTTATGCCCGGTAGTAACAACCCCGTTATGCGTTGCCACGCGATACCCTTTCTCTCTTACTACTACATTGATCTCTTTCAGTCGATTTTTTATATCCAGTCTCAGCAATTCTTCAGCAATTACTTCTGTGGAGAATTCGCCATCTGCTGTCTTACCTCTGCGATTAATGATGCTGGATGTATACAATTGATCGATTGTATTAACATGAGCGCCTACTTCATTAATAAGGTTCATCTTTGAGAGCATGCTCTTTCCTATTTTCATAATAAAAAAACACCTCCTAGAGTTTCATCGGATAGGGATTATCCAATGTCTATTCTAAGGGTGCTGTTTATTATTCATGCAAAACGAACTGCGCAATATTCTTACTATGATCACCAATTCGCTCCAGATTGGTCAGCAGGTCAAGATAAATGGACCCCGTTCCGACAGAACACAAATCCTTATGCAAACGCTGAATATGATTCTTACGGTACTCTATTTCCAGATCATCCAGCTTTAATTCAAGTTGAAGCACCTCTTTAGCTATATCCTTGTCATTATGTTCAAGAGCAACTAGTGCTTTATTCACAGCCTGATTCGCAACCTCAATCATTTCCTTAAGCTCAGCGGCCGCTTCGGCTGATAGCTCCAGCTTGTTCGTCATTCTGAATTCGCCTAGTTCCACTATATTCTCAGCGTGGTCGCCGATTCGTTCCAGATCACTTACGGTTTGGAACCAGCCTGTTGCCTTCTCAGATTCTCCCGGAGAAAGACCCTTTTGGTGAATTTTCACGATATAATCGGTGATTTTACGGTTAAGCTCATTTACTAGCTCTTCCTTCTGAAGTGCCAACTCTGCAGATTTAGTATCCTTATTGAAAAAGAATCCTGTTGCATCCTGAAGGGATTCGTATGCATATTGTCCCATCCGTACAATCTCATGCTGAGCTTGTCCAAGAGCCATAGCAGGTGTCGCAAGAAAACGTTCATCCAGATAAATCGCTTTGAACTGAATCTCCTGCATTTGGCCTGGAATAGCCTTTGTTACGATCCAAGCCAGCACTGGAATAAGAGGCAGGAAGATCAGTGTATTAGTAACGTTGAATAAACCGTGAGCATAAGCAATCTGCATACGGATATTCACACCTTCTCCAAGCCACAGGACAATGTTATATACGACCGGTAACAGAATCGTGAAGAGAATTGCCCCAACAATATTAAAAATAACGTGTACGAGAGCCGTACGTTTAGCAGCTACCGTCGCACCGATCGATGCAAGCACCGCCGTTATTGTTGTTCCGATATTGTCACCGAACAAGATCGGTAAAGCTCCCCGCAAACTAATCATGCCTTCATCAGCTATCGTCTGTAGAATACCAATCGTTGCGCTCGAACTCTGAACAATCATTGTAAATACCGTTCCGACAATCAAGCCCAAGACGGGCTGGTGAGACAGCTCAATCATAAAATCTGTAAATGCAGGCAATTCCCGAAGTGGTTTAAGTCCCCCTCCCATTGTACCGAGACCAAGGAACAAGGTACCAAACCCAAAGATAATCTGTCCAATATACTGGTATCGCTTTTTGTGAATGAAGAACAAGAAGAAAGCACCTACTGCAATAATTGGAAGGGCATATTCTTCAATCTTGATCCCTACAATAAATGCTGTCATTGTTGTTCCGATATTGGCGCCCATGACTACACCAATGGCTTGACGCAAAGTCATCAGTCCCACATTTACAAGCCCGATCGCCAAAACCGTTGTCCCCGTAGAAGATTGTATCAATACGGTTACGCTAATACCGACAAGAACACCCAAAATCGGATTGGATGTATACTTCTCAAGCAGGCCGCGCATTTTATCCCCAGCGGATTTCTGAAGCCCGTCCGACATATATTTAATACCAAACAGAAAAATCCCAAGTCCACCAACGAATTTAAATATCAAATCCTGCCAATCCAAGGGAAAGCCTCCTCCACATGTATAAAATAAACAGATTCAACACATAGCATGATCTAAATTCGGGACGTCTAACCCGGTTTACCGTACAAAACTTCAAAATATAGCAAGGGTGAATCGGTGCAACACAGCAAAAAAGCTCAAGCATCCGCAGATAACCGCAGGCTTGAGCTTCTTTTTATAAATAACATAAAATAGATTGTTCTATCCAATACGTAAATACAGTATCAGAGCTTTCTTTTTCGAATTTTTTCATTTTTAAATACATGTCTATTCCATCCGAAACATCATGCCATAAATCGGTAAATACAAAATCATAGTTTTCTTTAGACATATATTTTTGAGCATATTCGAAGGCATCTGCTTTGATAATCTTAATCTTGTGAGCATTTTTGAATTGTGGCAATACGTAGTTATTAAACAACTGAATGACATCTTCATTCATTTCAACAACCGTAATGCTTTCGACATTAACTCTTTCAGATACCATATATGCATAGTAGCCAAGCCCCAGTCCAAAAGTAAGGACATTCCCAAACGCTTGATCCACTGCTTCTTTCATCGTTTCTATTTCATTAGGCGTAATCGTCATCCAGATCCTATCGTTTTCTAATACTGCGGGAAAGCTAAATTCCGTTTCAAAAAAGCCGATTTGAGGAATTTGTCTTCCCTCTGCTGTCTGCATGATATCGTTACATACAAACCCTTCAAAAGGTTTATAGGTTTCATATTTCAATTCACTGCTACCAATCTTTATAGTTGGTATCTTGATATTCTTATAATATGGATTGTCATAAAATTCATTTGCATCAAGCTTATGAAACATATTGTTAAAATATTTGTTGAACAATTCCTTATCCTCAGCATTATCAACCGTGTCCATCCCAAAGGCAGAAGCCAATAGTAGACCAAAAGCGTATTCATAAGTTACGCCACACTTTACGATCTCTCCAATTTCATCTTCGTGAATAAAATCTGGTGAATGATTTAAATACTGGCTAAGCAAAGCGAATACTTTGTAGTTATCTTCTTTTATTTGATCTGTTATTCCCTTGTTACCTACCATTTCCTCACCTGTCTATTTAAAAATTATATAGTAAAGCACTGTTATCCCGATCTCTTTTCAACCATTCCTCATTTTATCAGTCTTTATTCAATTTATCATGAGGGGAAGCATAGTTTTTTTTCGTTGGTTACAATTTTTCTTAAAGTAGGTAAGAGCGAATGGTCTATCGCTGCAAAAAAAAAGCCCAAGCATCCGCAGACTGACTGCCGTAGGCTTGAGCTTTTAAGTCTTATACTCGTGGATCGCTTTTCCGTTCCTAAATCGATTTTTACTAGTCGCCAATAGTTCTAATAATCGTGTCATACGGATCTAATTCCAGGGTTTGTTGCCCATACTCCGTTTGAATCGTAGTGCTTTGAAGTTCACCGCTATTGTTAATCACCACGAGGATTTTACTTGCCGGATAATAAGCACACTCTGTATATAAGTTATCTGTAATGTACTTTGCTTCTGTGAACTCATTACCCGCAAAACGAATCAAATTCAGCAGCAGTCTTGTATTCTCAAAGCTGAAGGTGAAAGAAGGCAGGTAGATCCCCTTTCCTTTACCGAAAGCATGCGTAGACAGCGTTATTTGACCATCCGTTTCATTCACAACCGCTGCTGATCCATCGGTAAGATTAAGGTTGTTTTTGGGCTTAATGGTAGTCCCAGCAGGAACTAAACCAAGTTCATCCTTCACTTCGTATGTCCATTTCCCATGCGCTACTCTGGAGCCTGTATCCCCATCCACACCGAGAACATGTGCCATTCTGAAAAAGCTGTCATACCCTTCAAGCGCCGAAGGCTGATTCACGCCAATAAAAGTACCACCTTCATACACCCACTCTGTCAGTAAGTCCACGCACTTGCTGTCCCTCCAGTGTTCTCCACCACTCCATGCTGAACCAGCAGAGCCGGCGTTGATCACTACATCATAATCTTTTAAAATTCCCTGACGGATATCCTCAAAATCAATAAACTGTACTTCAATCGGCAATCCAGATAAAGCCTCATTGATATGAATCAAATCATGCATATACGTTTCATGGAAATGCCCGGACAAGGTCCAAGATCGCAATTTGCCCCAAGCATGCAGAATGGCTACCTTAGTCTTGATATGATACGGTTTGCCTTTATGATGCAGCTCTTTTATTTCTCTGAATTCACCTGCAATCTTTTCGATGTAATCACAAAAATCCATGTAAGGCTCTACAAGATGCAAGTATCCGCCCAATCCAATTCGATCTATAGGCTCTCTGAGTAGAGCACGCCGGATATTGATCCAATACTTTTTGGCATCTAGTGTAGGGTTACCTCCCTCCATAAAAGTAGGAAGCCCTCCCAATCCAACCGGAAATAAGTAGGGATGCAGCCGAATCTCATGGGTATCTACTTTTACACCTGAACACATTCTTGCCTCGAACCCTGAGAACACACATTTAATCATTCCGTCGAAGCCAAACTCCTCAAAGCGATCATTGTAAGGCTCCATACCAACCCAACTATCATCATAGAAAACATACGCCAGCTTGTCGTGCTTATGCACTATATCAATTAACTGCTTACTAAATCCGATGACAAAATCATTGATAAATGCCATCCAGTCCAGCTTGCGCTGCTGCGCCGGGATATGACTGACGCGATATTTTCCACCATTCACAAAATCCTCGGCCGTGAGCGAATACCCATATTTCCGAGCAAACAGATCAAGCGCTCTTGAGCTTACCGTAAAATCGTATGAACCCCAGTCTGAGAACAAATGGCGATTGCGCTCATTGCTGCCCCAGATCCAGGCGAAATTATAAAAGAGTGAGGTAAACCGAACCACTGTTGTTTCCTTATGCTTATGACACCAATCTTCTATCCAATGGAGTAAATATTTTTGCGTTTCTACATAGATGGGATCGATCTGCATCAAATGCTCTTTTTCCCAATGATTCGTGGTGTGATTGTACATGGAGATCTCTTCCCAGATCCGGTAGACCATGAAGCTGACAGTGTACTTATGCCAAGGCGCAATGCCAGTAATGACCACATTTCCTGATTCCCGCTCATAATTCCACTGATCTCTTGGAATCTCTTCACCTGTAGTTCGGTCATAAACCTGCCAGTACTTAAACGCCTCTTTGGAATCATTTACTCGAAATTGCTCAGCGAAAAAATCCTCCATCAAATAGATGGATAAATAATCCTCGACCGCTACCTTCGGATTGGTAATTAAAAAGCTCTGCTGCAGCTTATCAGGGTGCTGGGATGCCCATTCGTTATGATCTCTGATGATACAGATTGTAGAATAAATGCCGTATCCTGCGTTGATAATCTCATCGGACAACTGTGTGCCGTCACTGTCACGGATGACATCGGCACCCCACCGTTCAGCTAACTCTAAGGTCAGTGCCTCATAACCGGATTCGCCCGGTAGTGTAAAGGCCCCGGTTGTTTGCTTGGACAACTTGGATCCCTCCTATTTAAGCATATCGGACAGAAAAGAGAGTGCTAAGCCTTGACCCCAGCCTTGAATCCAGTCTTTTGGAATATTGCGATAGCCTTCCCGATCCTTCATAACCGCTGTTCCGCCCGATACTCCCAGTACCCGTCCATCCTCGCTGATATTGTTCAAGACGCCCGTTAGAGCCTTTTGCACATATTTGGTATGCAGTGGATTGCCATTATTGATCATAGCAGCCGCAATCCCGCAAGAGGCAGACACTTCTTCATAGGACTCTTCGTCATCCAGTACGGTACGCCACAAGCCGTTCTCCGTTTGCACAAGCTTAAGTGCCGCCAGTTGATCGCGCAGCGAACACTCCACATCCATACATTGCGGATACAAATACCAGTCTTTCAAAAGCATTTTGACCTGCGACATGGTATATGCGCCCCAAGCATTTGCTCTGCCCCAATATAGTCCGGACATGTGATCCTGTTTCACATTATTGTAGCCATGGTACCAGAGGCCACTGCTAGGGTCTTGCAGGTATTTGATATGCCAGTAATATTGATTCAGGGCATCCTGGATCATTTCCTGATCGTTTAATTTACTTCCTACTCTGAGTAGAAAAAATGCCGCCATAAACAACGTATCCGCCCACGCTTGTTCTGGAAAATCATTCGAAGTAGAAACGGTATGCTGTAGCACATGATCTCCGAATCTGAGCGCATTATGCTGAAGATAATCCACCTTGCTCATCACAATATCCCAATATTTCTGGTTGCCTGTTTCTTCATATAAGGTGATCAGCATATGGCCCATAGCACAGGTGTTTACCGTCCAATCCGGCAGCCCCAGCTCGATATATTCATCTGCCCACTCTACAAGCATATCCAAATACTCTTTATTCCCTGTAGTTGCATAAGCTCTGGATACCCCATAATAAGCCACACCACATGGCCAGTCCCATGTTAAATCCATCGTCATTGTTTTTCTAACGACCTTGTCGATAACGCTTAGAATCTCTTCTCTGTCATAAGTTAATTGAAGCATCTTGATTCTCCTCTCTTTCGCACACACCCCCATTGGCGCTGAGAGCTGTCCGTTCTATGTAAACGCTTTACTAACTCCATTGTAAGGAGTAAAATAGTCTGATTCTAAGCATATTCATAACTAAACTGTGCAATTCCGACCATTAACTAGTGGTTCTTATATTTCGGGATTGGCCGTGACTACAGAGAATGTTTGGACTTCCGGTCGCTGTTGTCGTAAGAATTTCTTGATTTTATACCGCTCTTCGCGGTGGAAATCTGCAGACTGCTTATGCTTCCGAAGCGAGCTTTCCTATGGAAAGCTTTCAGGCGGACGCTAACGCTCCTACAGTTCCAAACTTCTCCTCCGCCACTTTTTTCCCAAATTGTATAATATCAAGATCTCTTTATATAGTTGAACTTGAAAGCTCTTTCACCTATAATCTACACAAATCAACGGAACGGGAGTATTGAGATTATGCCCAGAAAAAAGAAGCCCATCATCGAATACCGCCACTACAGCTTGCCGATAAACTTCCCAATTCTACTGTTAAGCGGTGAACGTTGGAAGATTTCCGATATTAAAAGTGAGCATCTCCATTTTCATAACCATTTAGAGATTGGCATTTGTCATTCAGATAGCGGCATTATGGAGATCAAAGGGGAATCTGTACCTTTTAAAGCCGGAGATGTAACCTTCATCCCTAGGTATCTTCCTCACACAACGTATAGTTCGCCAAATGAGGCTAGTCTTTGGTCTTATATCTTCTTTTCACCTGAGGATCTTTTTCAGCATTCATTCAAAAGCGCTTACAGCGACTTCGAACCAAATTTATGGGCGATCAAGGGGATGAACTGTATTTTGAACAAGGAGGAGCATCCCAAGGTTTATACCCTTGCGACGTCGGTCGTAGAGGAATTGAAGCACAAAAATCCTTTTTATCAAGAAAGTGCCTACGGCTTATTATTATCGCTTTATATAGAACTGCTTAGAATCCATTCCCAGAACGAACCCTTGGCAGAGCAAGAAATAGAGCATAACCTGAAAGGAGATTTTGTCATCTCTCCGGTTCTGGAATACATCACTAAAAACTATATGACACCTATCACCATCGCTGACCTGGCTGATCTGTGTCATCTAAGCACCACTCATTTTCGAAGAAAGTTTCACGAGATCATGGGAACTGCACCTCTCGATTTTCTAAACAGTACCCGTATTGAAGAGGCCTGCAAGCAGTTAAAAAGCACGGATGCTTCCATCCTCTCCATCTCCGAACAAGTCGGATTTCAGTCTATTTCCAGCTTCAACCGATGCTTCTCGAAGCTTATGGGCGAATCACCCAAACAATGGCGAAAAGGTGCACATTCCGAAGCTCAATCTGCAAAAGCATCTATATTGGAGTTTACGGGGTGGGTATAGGGAAAGGGAGTCCCTGTTTACTTCACTTCACAAAATCTACTTAGCACATGAATGATTTGCTCCTTGCTCATAGGGGCGTCGTGTCCTGGGATATACGTAGTAAATGAAAGAGTTGTTAAAAACTCAACATATTCCTTCATTTTTATGGGATCAATCTTACCTTCTCCATGATAATAATCTCCACTATGTGCATCACCTGCAAATAAAACCTCCGCTTCTTTAACATATACAACACAAGAGTCTGCTTCATGCGGCCCTCCTACCTTGAGAATTTGGCAAGTGATGCCCCCTAAATCCAACGTTAAAGAATCCTCGAAAATAATCGATCCTGTGCTGACCGAAATCTTATCGAACGTATCATATTCTTTTTTCATACAGTTATAGGCGAATTCTATTTCTTCTTTGGTCTCTAGACGTTGTATAACGGACTCTTCATCCCATTTCCACGCTTTCAATCGTTTCAATACCTCATTCGTTGCTGAAGATACTATCGTTTCCCCCTCAAAAGCATGCATACCAAAGGTATGGTCCCAATGCCAGTGTGTGATCAAAGCATATTTGGGACGCGGAAGATTGTTATCATCCAAATACTTCATAAAGGCATCTAAATGCGATTTGGAATTGCCGCAATCAATCATTATTGAAAAGCTCTCACCTAATACATATCCCAAAACTGGTCTGTCTGTTTCTCTAACATTTTCTAAGTAATAAATAGATTCATTTATTTTTTTCAGTTCCATAAGATTGTTTTCTCTCCTTTAGAATAGCGGGTCATTTAGTAATTTAATAATGAATCCGAAAAACTTATTGAGCAAGGGAGAGTTTAGTTTTAGACGTCCTCACCAGGTACATAAGTTAATCCAACTAAAAGCACAAAAAAGAGTCCCTCAGTAACCACTTATTTATGGCTATCTGGAAACTCTCTCATTGTTAGGTTTTGCTATAAGATTATTTAGATTTCTTCACAGTCGTCGATTTAACTTGAAATGCTCCATTTTTGTAAGCAAGAACAGAGGTTTCTTCGCCTTTCACTACGGAAGTAGCTCCACCGTGAATCGTTTTTGTTGCAACAATTTCATAGACTCCGTTTTTGTCTACATCAGAAGCCTTCATTGTATTGTAGAGCGAACGTTTGCCATTCACTTTCACGTACTCGTTAAGAAGAACTTTAACACTACTGTCTTTGAAGGATACTACGTAAGCATTGGTGCTGCCGCTGTTACCACCAGAGTATACAGTAATCATGACATCTTTAGATTTATCTCCGTTAAAATCTCCTATGAAGTTGATTTTTGGTTGGTAACCCTCGAAGCCTTTGATATTACTGTTAATCACTTTTTTAGTTTTACCTTCGAGAACGACGATGTTGATATCTGTAACCAAGCCACCATTTGTGGCATCCTTGTTACCAATCAGTAATACGTTATCTGCAACGCCATTACCTGTTACATCCATTGTTTGTTTAGCTAGCAAAATTGTTTTTGCTGTCGTTGGAATTCCCTTAAGCTCAAAGCGTTTGCCAACGGTGTATTCACTTGTTGTAGTTGTAGCTGGTGTAGTCACTGGCTTGCTATCGGATTTAATGGTTTCTGTATCCACAACCTTGAAGGCACCATCTTTGAAGGTGAAGGTTGTTTTTTCCTCGCCTAGAACGATAGCTTCAGCGTTACCGCGAATTTTTCTAGTCCCTACCAAATCATATACACCATCTTTATTAAGATCCACTTGCTCTAAAGTGTTGAAAAATGCTGTTTTACCATCCACAACAGGCTTTACGCTCAAAAGCGGCTGTACCTTATCACCTGCGAAAGACAATATGTAAGCATCGGTCGTACCGTTGTTACCACCGGAGAATGCTGTAAACATGACATCATTTGCTTTGTCCCCGTTGAAATCACCAATCCATTGAATTTCTGGCTTAAAGCCATCGAAACCGCTGATTTTTGCATCCTTCACTGTGTTTGTTTTGCCATCCACAACCACCAGGTTGATGTTGGTTACATAACCAAGCTCATCTGCTTTGTCACCGATCAGATAGATTTTATCATTAACACCGTCTTTGTTTACATCGTTGACTTGTTTACGGATAAGAACCGATTTATCTGTTGTTTTAACATCTTGCAATGCGAAAGGTTGTCCAACAGTCAGTTCACCAAGTGCAGGTTGCTTGAATGGATCTTCTTTAGTAGTTTCACTTTTGGTAGCTACGAATTCGATTTTTGTATGCGAACCATACTTTTTCATAGCCTGTTACCACTGAAGTAGCTTCGCCATGAAGGATTCTGATTCCAAGCAGCTCGTTCACGCCATCATTTTCCACATCAATCGCTTCTAATGTTCTGAATAATGCCCGTTCGCCCTTCACCTTCAAATCCCCGCCCAGAATAATAGAAGGTGTATCATTCTTAAAAGTTACGATTCTAGCATTGGTAGAACCTTGGTTGCCACCGGAGTACGCAGTAATCATCACATCAAGTGCATGGTCATTATTGAAATCACTCACATAGCTGATTTTCGCGTTCAAACCACCGAAGTCTTTAATCCCTGCGTTTAACACTTTGTTTGTTTTGCCGTTTACAACGATGAGATTAATGTTGTCGAAATCAGGAGATTCATTTTTGTCGCCGATGAGATATAACGTATCTTTAACTCCATCCAAATTAATATCCGTAGTTTGTGTTGCAATCAATACTGTGTTTGCATTTGTTTGGACACCAGCTAGTGTAAACTTTTGTCCTACTTGATTAACAGATGGCGCTACTGTTGCGCTTGTTGGCGTTGCGACAGGACTTGCCATTGCTTGAGATGAGAAAGATGCGACAGCTGCTACACATAATGCAACGGATAATGTTTTCTTAATTTTCATTGTGTTTCCTCCGATGGTTTATAAAGGTTGGTGTCGAATACAGACTTATTATATTCCTAGCAACCTAGGACAGTGTTACGGTGAGGTAACATTATCCTATTGAAATAAAACAATATATAAATAAATATCCAATTCAGAGGAATATCAGGTGCTAAATAATGCCAACTCTTTTTTAGGAGGGGTTACAATATTACTAGGAACACTTTGATTGGCTCTACCAAGGGATTTAAACAACCCTACTTTTTCTTAATAGTTTGATAACAATTCTGTAAATCAGTTTGATGTAGCGCAAAAGAATATATCAACTATATCTATAAGCACCGTATTTGATCCAAATACAAAAAGGGCTATCCCAAGTCTGATCAAAGACTTTAAGGATAGCCCGCTGTTAAAGAGTCTAAAGCGTCTCTGTAGTAAGTGTAAATCCTTCGATCACGGCATCTTCGTCGACCTCAATCAAGATGCAACGTCTCCCATGATGATTTACCTGTTTCACATATTTTAAATCCTGCGGACTGACCGAAATCGTAGCTACCTTTGTTTCGATCTTAATCGATTTGGTAGTGAATTTCGGCATCACGCTACTTGCCTTCATCTCATAATGCTTATCGTCAACGATCGTTTCAAACGCCCGTTCCACTTTTTCCGTTGTCACGTTCTCTACGCCGCTTACCGTCAGTACGCGTTCCAGATCTCTATAATCGAGCTTTGGAGGTTCTTCCTTATCGTCGTTGGTTTCGATGACCTGATGGATCTCCTCGTACACCTGTGCTAGGGTGGTTGCATCAAGCTGTTCGCCCGCCACTTCCTTCACGATGTCCTCGAATATCGCTCTCTCTTCCAGTGCCGTCATGGATCTTTCGGCATTCAAGACCTCTCCGACGAAATGCGGATCCGGGAAGTTCGATTTACCTGTACAATACAGAATGCGGTTCACATCGGAATAATTGTCCGTCACACTCGGGTAAAAGAAGCCCTGCTCCGGTGTACTTAGCTTGACGATCGGATCTACAATGACATTGTACTTGAATTCCCGCTCCACATAATCAAATAAGAGAGCTTTCCGCTGCTTCTCCGTGGAATTCACGCTGCATAGAATAAACGGATGCGCGAATAGTTCGTTTTTCTCACTTTCCTCGGCTTCATCGTTTCTATCTTTAGTCGGGCGATAATACTGCCCACGAACGAAAGTGATCACCGTATCGCGTTCATAATGAGTATCCGCCATCATTCTGTCCACGAGCAGCAGCATCAGATCCTGCCATTCATCTGGATCCCCTGTCACCAAAGCTTGGTGAAGCATCACCTGCGCTGGCTCCTCCGCTTCCGCTTGAAACTTCAACTCGAACAGCTTCTGATCTAACTCACCTGTCAGCAGTTTTTTGAAATTGCCCATATACAGCTCCTGCTTTTCTCTGTCCACCATTCCAAATGGCAGGCGCTCCCAATGATAGATCTCGTTGCTTTCCTTCATAATATACACGTTGAGAATATCGTAAATATTCATTAAATCATGATCCAGCTTAAATTGCTTGCGTATATGCGCGACTTCTTTCTTTATCATGGTTCGTTAGACAACTCCTAGGAAGATAAATTGGTCTTTTCAGTATAAAGGATAAAAAAAACCTTCGCTATATTAGTTGAACTTAAGATTGCTCTATTAAGGTAAGTGCGTGACTGCGGTGAATGTTTGGACTTCCCCTCCATACGTGCTCGTTCTAATCAATTTATCGCATGCTCTAATGCATAGTCTTCAAGCGGAATATCTACCTGTTGATCCATGGCTAGCTTGGCTAGCTGCTCACCAAGAAAGGGTCCCATCGTTAATCCCGATGAACCTAGTCCATTAGCAACAATTAGTTTATTCCATCCTTGAACCCTTCCTAGCACGGGAAGAAAATCTGCTGTAAATGGACGGAACCCTACTCTTATTTCATTTAGGCTACAATCTGCAAGACCGGAAGCCGTTTGAAGACCTTTATTTAAAATTTCTTGCATTCCACCTACGGTTACAGAGGTATCATAACCTACGACATCATTTTCGTGAGTAGCACCTACTACGATATTTTGATCCGCAAATGCAAGGATATATTGATCTGTAGGCGGCATTACCACAGGCCATTGCTCGGTACTCGCTTGTTGAGCAAGCTTCAAGTGCATAATTTGAGCCTTCTGATAACGCACCTGGAGCATGATCCCAAGCGGATGAAGCAAAGCGTTAGACCAAGCCCCTGCGCACACAATCACTTCATCCGCTGTGAATGTCTGTTCTCCGACGCTAACCCCTTTAATTTCATGATCAGCATGCTCAAGAATAGCATCTCCCTCAATCATTTGCGCACCGTTACGCTGTGCCGCTCTTAGCAAAGCATCACGTAATTCACGTCCGTCCACTCTTGCTGCACCCGATACATGCAGCGCATGATAACCTTCCGACAATAATGGAAACTTCTCTTGCGCTTCAAGATCCGTCAACATCGTAAGCTCACCTATTTCAGGGGCGTCCTCTCTGCGAAGCTCCGCTCTTTCTTTCATCGCGAGTAACTTTTTCAAATCATCATGGATACATATCGCTCCAACTTTTGCGTATCCAGTCTCGGTTTCTCCAGCCTCTTGAAGCTCTTGAATAAGTGCTGGATAAAAGCTTGCTCCCGCCTTAGCAAGACGATACCATGCTTTGTTTCTGCGTTGAGACAACCATGGACAAATAATCCCTGCTGCTGCATCTGTTGCTTGTCCAACATCTTTACGATCTATAATGATGACCTCAGCACCTAACTTGCTTAACTGATAAGCCGCTGAAGCCCCTAATATCCCTGCACCAATTACAATAACCTTTTTCATGTCTGAAATCCTTTCAGTTATCACTTTTAATCAATACATTAACACATCTACTATGTATCAATGTAACAACAAGAATGATAATTCATTCACTACTTACCCATTGTATCTTAAATTTGACATTTCTAATGAATTATCGTAGTATAAACCTCACTCAGTTAAAAGTACTTTAATTGAAGTACTAGAATAAAAGTGTTATTCAGAAGAAAGAAGGTATACAGTTGAAGTTTTCACAGTTTTTGAAGTCCAAAGGGGCAATCGGTTCTATTTTTATGGGTGTGTTCTATGCCATTGCTATGCTTGGTATTTTCTTACCAGGGTATACAGCACTTCCAGGGAACATGGATGATCTAAAAGTTGCTATCATCAATGATGATGCAGGTCAATACGGGGCTCAGATTTCGGGTCAGTTATCGGAGAGCTTACCATTCAAAACGATAAAAACCGATATATCGAATAAAAAGGCAATGGATGAATTAGAGCATAATAAGTTAGCTCTAGTTGTTCATATTCCAGAAGAATTCTCCGCCAACGTTCAAAGCGGTAAGGTATCCGCAAGTATTGATTTCACAGTCAACGAGGCTTCTGCCACCATGGTATCTTCAGCGATGTCTTCCGTTGTAGGAGAGATTAACAAACAATTAAGCGCGAACTTCTCAGAGCAAACCGCAAAAGGTGTGTTAATGAACTTTAACGTACCAGAAGAACAAGCCACCGCAATGGCTACACAAATTAAAAATAGTTATGTCGGGAATTATGTTGTCATCAATGACGTTCCGAACGGTATGCACAACAACATGTTACCGATGTTCTTAACTATGGCTGGTTATGTTGGGGCAATGATTGCCTCCATGCAATTGGTTGCTTCATTTAAAGCGAACCGCGGGAAAGCAAGCAAGACAAAACTGTTTATGTTCGTTCAACTCACAGCTTTATTAATCGCTGTATTATCAACAGTCGTTGCTTTAACCATTGCCTTCTCTGTTGCAGATGTAGACCTATCCTTACTATTACCAGTTGCTGCTCAGCAAATTCTAATGTATATGGCTGCATTTAACGTGTGTGCGATTATGGTCTTCCTCGTTGGCGAAGGCGGTATGGTCTTAAATATTCCAATCCTGCTCATGCAAACCATCGCCAATGGTGCTACCATGCCTCGTGATATGATGTATACACCATACGATTGGTTCGGCCGCATCACACCGATGTATTATTCTGTACAAGCTTATATGGCACAAATGTTTGGTTCCATTAGTCCAGCACCCTTCTTATGGGGATTAGCGGGCGTATTTGCCGGGGCAATGTTGATTAACATTGTAATCGTCCGGTTTGTTCATAAGCCTGTACCTGTGACTAAAGAAGCTATACTGCCCGTTGAAGTTAAAAATACAGCTGAAATAACCGCCTAGGTTTGGTAAGATAGAGTTTAGCCAACAATTAGGAGTGGGTTCTGTGATGTCAATTCAAATTTATATCTTAAGTAAGTTAATGGATGAAAATAATTATCCTTATAAATTAAAAAAAGAACTATCCACCCCTATTCCTTTTGATAAATTGCTCAATCTATCTGAAAGCAAGCTATATTATCACTTTGAATCTCTTTCGAAACAGGGCTTAGTTGAACAGGTAGAGATTATCAAAGAAGAACATCGCCCAGACAAACAGGTGTTTTCCATTACTGATAAAGGGCGTAAAGAACTCCCGCTCAAAATTTATAAGGTAATAGAAAATGCAGAATCTATTTCAGAGATGATTGTCGCTCTTGTGAATCTTCGTTTTGTAGAGACTGATAAAGTGATCCCTATTATCGAGAAGAAAATTGAACAGTCACTGATAAGAAAAGATCAATTAAATCAAATTTATCATCAAATAGATGCAGTTAGCTCCACTCGAGAAGTCGTAGATTTCATGGAGAGCTACTACGATTCTCAACTAGAGCAATCTATTCACTGGTGGAAAGTTCTTTTAGAAAAGCTGAAAACGAAAACCATATAAAAAAGAATGCCTTGGATTATAGCATAATCAAGGCATTCTTTTTTTATTTCCAGCACCAATCACAATAATCTCTTTTAGTTATTCACTTTTAATCAATAAATATAAAAAGTATGGAGCACCGATTAAAGCCACGATCACTCCTGCTGGTATTTCAGTATTGGCTACTACCATTTTACCAAGCGCATCTGCAATAACAACTAATCCGCCACCTATTAATAAGCATGCGGGAATCATTATTTTATGGCCACGAAAGAGTCGTCTAACTAAATGTGGAACTACTAAACCTACGAATCCAATACTTCCACTAACGGCAACCGCTGGTGCCGCCAATAAGACACTACACACTAAAAACCAAACCCGATACTTATTTAAAGACACCCCTAAACTAATGACTACAGGATCGTTAAACCTTAGTACATCCAATATAAGATGGCTCCGAATTAATAAAGGTACAATAATAAGTAACCAAGGCAGCATAGCGTACACGTGGCTCCAATTACTATTCCCTATGTTCCCTGCCAGCCACACCTTGATCATCTGATATTGCGAAGGATCTAATACGAAGGTTAGCACAATCATAAATGCACTAATGGCAGCTGCAACAGCAATCCCTGTATAAATTAATCGAATGGGAATAATGCCTTGATTGCGGTCATATGACAGCAAAAATAAAATGGCCACAACAATAAATCCGCCCAATAAAGCATACAATGGCTGAACATAAGTATGTAAGCCGGTAGAGCTATTTTGTAACAATAAAAATAACATCATGGATAATCCAGCACCCGCATTTATCCCCAATATGCCCGGGTCTGCTAAAGCATTTCGGCTTATGGCCTGTAGCAGCATACCTGCTATCGCTAACGCGCCACCCACTAGAAAGCCTAATATCATACGAGGAATACGAAATTGAAAAAGTACAAGCTCCTGCCTCGATGTTCCATTTCCCAATAATGTTTGCCATAATTCTTGTAAGCTTAAGCTGCTTTGACCAGTAGATACACTATATATAAAGCCAAGCAGTAAAATGATTGCTATGATTATAAATTTGCATCTTAGCTTCACTATAGTTCCCGCCTTTCTTTACGTGCCAAGTACAGAAAGAACGGAACTCCAATAACTGCAATTACAGCACCTACAGGTATTTCATAAGGAGCATTTACGATACGTGCCACTAAATCAGCAAGCACAACAAGGATGGCCCCCAGAACTGCGGATAATGGAATAATATAACGATAATCTACACCCACTATGTAACGTACCAAGTGCGGAGCAATTAAGCCAACAAAGCTTACAGATCCAGCCAAAGCACATGAAATCCCAGCTAACATAAATGCGGATAAAAGTGAAAGATTTTTGATAAGCTTAATATTAACGCCTAGCCCTTCCGCTGTCTCATCCCCAACAGATAGTATTGTAATCGACTTTGAAATTACGATGGCAAGTAATAGAGCAAGGAGCATCCAAGGCAACATTTGCTGTAAATGAGCCATACTAATGCCACTTAAACCTCCTCCATACCAAAAGGCCACCTGCTGTGCCACTGAAAAAAAGATACTTATGCCTTCACTTAAGGCGGTTAGCATAGCAGAGATGGCAGCACCCGCCAATACAAGTCGAATAGGCGTCATTCCTCGTTTACTTAGTAAGCCTACACTAAAGACTAAACCCGCTCCCAATCCCGCACCTAGAATACAGAGCCAAAGTGTGCCTGTAAATGTAAGTGTCGGCAGGAAAACCATAGCAATAACTAACGTGACACCTGCCCCAGCATTTAATCCAAGAATTCCCGAATCGGCTAAAGGATTGCGACTAATCCCTTGAATAATCGCTCCACTTACTGCAAATCCAGCGCCTGTAGCCATAGCGGCAAGTACTCGGGGTAAACGAATCGACTGGATCACCTGATGAGTAGACGCCTTATCATCAAAAGCAATGATCGACATGAATACATCTGCAAAGGGTATTTTTTTCGCGCCAAGGGCCATAGCAAGTACTAATACTCCTATTAGTAGGAGGAGCATGAAGATTAGCAATAATAAAAAGGAGAGTTTTTTTTCTCCTGGTAGAGATGATTTCTGAACATTTACGGCCAATGTTTCCAACCCTTTCCCTTCACTTTACAAAAAGAGCCAGCCAAGGGCCAGCTCAGATGCAAACGAATATGATTTCTAACGTAAGTCAGAGGATGTGGTAAGCATAAATTTAACAGCTCGACTAATCGCACCCGAGATTACACTTACATGTTCCTCTTGCGCAAGCAATGCCCAGCTTACTTCAAAGCTTGGTATGTGTAAGGACATCATGCTGTTGCATAGATTCAAGCTATCCTTGACCATATAATCCAGCTCATCTTCACCGGCAATCATAAGCGTCTTAGGTAACTGACTTAGCGTATTGCTGTGTAAATCAGCTTTAAAATTCTCATACTCCTTTAATAGTGAATAATCATTCCACCAAATAGAAGCACTGCTTGCAATATAATGCGAAAACAAGGTAGGTTGCGTAAACAAGGCATGCAGAACAAATAATCCGCCAAAGGAATGGCCAAACAGTGCTTGCTTCTGCTTATTGATAACAAACCGCTGGGCAATGGCTGGCATTAACTCTTTTTCAAAAAAAGCTAGCAGCTCATCTGCCCCACCAAATGAAGGCCAAGGCTCCCCATTGGGACGTTTCGGTAAATTTGCAAGCTCGGCTGGCATCGTTAAATCATAGGTTCGACGCACGGTATCAAACGCCTCACCCCCAGGATATCCAATGCCAACAACAATCGCGGGTGGAAATCCTTTAGGCTTACGCGTCAGCAATCTTGTGATTTCAGCAGCGGTTTCAAAAAGCCCATTACCGTCAAGAACATAAATGACACCGTAGCCATCCATTGCAGGCTCATCTAAAGGTTTTGCAATAAAGATTTCATAGTCTAGATTGTTAGCTTTACTCGTGATCAGCATCGTTTCATAGTTGGGCTTTACGTACGGTTTGATAATCATGGCTGCAGGAACGCCACAATATCGTCCATCGTTTTTTGATAAGCAATTAATCCGCTGGATCTCCAGTGGTCGCCATCCACCTCGAATACTTTACCTGCTTGAACTGCAGGCAGCGCATTCCATAAGGGACTAGCTTTAATGTCTGCCAGGAAGGCATCTCCCAGACCATCATTATCGTTAATAAAGATATAATCAGCATCTAAATCAGACAGCATTTCCAGCGAAATATCAGCGGACATTTCACCTTCTACCAGAGTACTTTGAGCAAAGCCTAACTCACTCAGCACATAACCCCCATAATGGAAGTTACCCACTAAGAAGATCGCACGGGCATTCGCGTTGATATAAATCGCTTTTTTACCGGCAGAAACGCTAGATAATTGTGCTTTAGTCTCTTCTAGCTTTGTATTATAAGCAGCAATAGCTTCTGTGGCCTTATCTTCTAATCCTAGCAATTTCGCAATCGTTTCCGTTGCTTCCACTACGTTTCCAAGTGCATTCTTAAACACGTAAGTTGGAGCAATTTGCGAGTAGTTTTCATAGACACCATTTTGCGCATAAAAGGCCGTTGGGAATATAATTAATTCCGGCTCCAAATCTACTACCGATTCTGGAGAGGGAATACCATTAGCGAAGCTGATTTCTTCTACGCCACTTAACGTATCCTGTAGATATTGCTGCGGTCTTTCACCCGTGGACCATTGCGCTACCGGGGTTACACCAAGCGTAACTAAGTAATCCTCTAAACCTGGTGCGTACACCTTTTGTACAGTTCCGGAAATGTTTACTGTATTGCCTACTTGGTCCGTTACTACAAACGCCTCTCTAGCCGCTGCTTCCGTTTCTTTTACAGCTGATTCCTCCGTTGCGCTCGCTTCGCTAGTTTTTGCTGGAGTATCTGTTGCTTGCTGATTCGCTGTATTATTACTGCCGCAAGCTGTTAGTAGAATGGATAATAAACCAACCATTACAACATAACTTATTATCTTTGTATTAAACCCCTTCATGATTGACCTTCCCTCTTTCCTATTTTCTCAATAATAATCATTCTCATTATTGAGTGTATAAGAGATAGGGCTCATTGACCATGTAACATCTTATGATTCCTCATGTACATTTTCAAGGTATCATCATCACTGCAACTTCCTCTAGCATCCGCTTTAAAGCCACAGGGGAATATTCGAACCAAGGATCAGAATGAATGACATAGATTTGTCGCTGTTTAATAGCCTCTAACTGTTTAAATCCAGCGTCTCTCTGCAAATGATGCCAGGTTGCGCGTGACTCATCATCAGGGCATATAATCGTAAACAGCTTATCTACCTTCAATGTACTTAACTCATCAAAAGTAATCTCTGCATTATATAGACCAGGCTGCTCATAACCAGATTCCGCTCCCAAATCCTGAAATAAAAGATGCTGAATGCCTGTATTGCAATAAGCAAAGATTTGCTGCTGATAGATACGTATAACTAGAACTTTAGGTGGATTTGTGGTCCAGCCTAACTCGCTACGAATGTCTTCCAATCTTGCCCTATACTGCGTGATCCATTGATTCGTTTCTTCTTGTTTATTTAATCGGGCAGCAAGTTCAGTTAACGCTATTAAGCAATCTTGTTTATCATCCAACCAATAGATTGGAAAATGATCCTCTATCTGTTTTACCAGCTCTGACGACAAATCTTTAGGAGAAATAAGAAGATCGATTGGCAAATGCAACAGCTCATTTGGGCTGCAATAATTTTTATTTTGCGTCAAGGTTACCTTATGCTCGATTTCTTGCGACCACAAATTATAGTAGTACGGTGTCCATTTTGCACTTAAGGGTGCAGCAAACGGGACTACTCCTGCCGCATGTAGATACCCCATCATGTTCCCAGTTACAACACCGATATTAGATTTTTGCTGGCTGGAGTACATCGTTGGGGATATCCCTTCAACTTTTTTGAACACTCGGCTAAAATAAAACTCATCATTATATCCAACAGCTTCTGCTATAAACTTCAAGCGAACGTCTTCCTTTTGCAATAATTGTTTAGCCTTTTGAATCCGTAGCTGGGTAACAAACTCCATTGGACTTTGTATATATTCCTGTTTGAACGCTGAGGAAAAATAACTGGAGCTAAGACCAGTAAGATCAGCTAAATGAGCTAAAGATAAGGGCTTCGCGAAATTCTCTTCTATGTATTTTTTAACCTCGCTTAAATCTGTCTTTTGAGATTGCTTTTGCATGCTGTCACCTCTTTACTGCTTCGATGAATTTTATTAAATTCGCTGATTGATAATTATTCTCAATTATACTTTTGAATTGGGAGGGTGGCAATGGTTGGAAGTGTATAGCCTCGTAAAAAAAGACGCTCAGGGGAATCCCCTCGCGTCTTCTTTATGTGTATCTATGAATACTACCCTAAGTAGAGCATCTTATTTTGAATCTACAACCGGAACCGGAGCCGGACCTGCAACTACCCCTTCATTCTTCTGCAAATTCTCTTTCACTTCTTCAGTCCCTAAGGACTTCACAGGAGCACCGATGCTGAAACTATCGATGATCTTCCCAAGTGTGGCTTTGTCAAAGTCTTCTTGAGCGTAAAGTTCAATGGTAAAGCCATCTTTTTCCCAAATCACAATTCCATTTGCAAAATAAACCTTAGTCCCGTTAATTACTTCTGTCTTCACTTCTTCCGTAGTACTGATCCCATTGTCGCCGCCCTTGGAGATTAGGAAATTAACAGCTTTATCCCCGGAGTTATACTGCACTTCAGCCATGCTGGTCCCCTGAAGAACAACATTCACAAACGCATAGTCTGCCATCCAGGTTGGTGCCGGGAAGTTCATTCCAAGCTCCGCACGTGCTTCATCCAGGCTCAACTTAGCTGCAACCGGCAATTCAATGGCAATATTCTCCCCGCCTTTCCCCTCTTCAGATGGAGTCATTGACTGTCCAGCCGAAGGGATTTCCTTATCGTATTGCGTGATTTCGAGATTTCCTACTTCAAACTTTGCCATGATCGATTGGAACATATCCTGTGCATAGGAGGTTGCAGAGAATGCGCCACCCAAACAAATGACTGCACTACCAATCACTATTGCATTTCTCCAGCTACTTTTTTTCATTGTTATCCCGTCCTTTTTCTCTGATTTGGGTTCAAGAGCTCCGTGGTCCAGCTTGTATACTAAACGGTTATAAATTCTTTCTTTGGCGGCTGTGTTATCCTGTTCAACATTCTCAAGCAGCTCTATGGTTTTGCTGAATTTTGTGAGATCATCATTTTTTTTATTCATGGTTGAATCCTCCTGCTTTTAAAGAAATATGCAGTTTCTTCAGACTTCTATGCAATACGACACCAATATTGGACTCACTGACGCCCATGATCTGTGCGACTTCGGAATTTTTCAGCCCAGCCCCATATTTCATTGCAATGATATTACGTTCCTTCTCACGCAGCTTGGAGAGCGCCTTGAACAGCGCTTGATTATTATCCTCACGAATCGCCAGTTCCTCCGGAGACGGCTTGGGAAATATGAGCTCCAGCAAAGAATCTAGTGAGGTATAGCTTCTTTTCTTCTGCCCCCGGAAGTAATCCGTCACAGCGTTCCTTACAATGGCAAACAACCAAACCTCAAAATTCGATTTTTCTTCTGAAAAGCTGTAATACTTACACATCACCGTCTCAAACACCTGACTGCAAATGTCCTCCGACACGTGGTGGTTATTAATGCGATAACTAATATATTTGTAAACACGTTTGTAGTACGTATCGTACATCCGGGTAAATTCCTCTTTTGACATCATGGCACCACGTGATCTTTCGATATTCTTGTAACGGTCCGCAGTACCCTGGATAACTTCCATCTTCACCCTCCTTCCACCTCACCTTCATCGAAAAGCTAAACAAATTGCGCAATTTGTTGTGAAGAAACTTACATAAGTTAATACGTAGAAAAGCCCAAACCATTAACAAATGTTTTGATAATTGTGGGATGGTGGGAAACAGGTGAAAGATCACTATTTGCGAAAGCGGCGATACTTGAGTTGCGGGGTGGATATATGTGTGGGAGAGAAGGGGAGAAACTCCGCGCTATAATTCAATAATTTCATAGTTATGTACTTCAAGACTTTTAGAATCTATACAAAATACTTGTACATCCAGTGCATCCATAAGCTTTTCCAGGTGATCTCTTTCTATATAACTGTTATCATAACATGTTCATTCCAAGTACCGTCTATTAACAGGATGTTTTGTATTTGCCTAATATAAAAAAATCCTGCCATTATCCAGCGGGATGCTTGATAAATGGCAGGACAATAACCTTACTTCATTTTCACTAGCTTTAAATATTCCGAACTTCAACAACCTTCCCTAAGTCCACATACTGGTCATGATCCACCTTCACCTTCACTCTGCCCTTTCGGCGTTTCTCACGCCATTCACGAAGATCTTCCTCCGTTTCTAAGCGAAGCTCCGCGATTTCCAGCGCTCGGTCTAGGACATATTTGCTTGTGTAAAGGACTGTATTTATTCCCTGTCCCCCTAAAGCAATGTGAGGCTTTAAAGGTATCCATTCCTCAACAGTGAATCTAACATAATCTTTCTCTTCCTTATGAGGTTCAGGGACAATCTCCTTTATTTCCTTCCGTTTCACCACTTCCCAATCCACCACTTTACCCACCCAATGAATCCCTGTCTTTGCAGGATCGAAGAATTTCCTTCTCGATTGGCACATCGCTATATATTCGATTTGGGTTATTATCTTCTGGCTTGCAAGGTTCTTCAAAGGTACATGGTAAAAAGAGTGCTGCCTGGCCACCTCGACTTGTTTGGGACCACGAACAGAGCCGACAAGAACATTTTTACCCGCGAGTTGGTTGGCATAGTATTCTTTCGTACCGCGTGGACGAGTAGATCGTTCATAAGCTTTTTCCGGACTATCCTGAATAATCTCATCCAAGAATTGCTCCACCAGGCTTGTAGAATTCGGTAGGAACGGCAAAGCGCCAATATTCAATAGCTCGATGCTTTTGTAGAATTGGTGGGTCTTATACCGCTCCTCATCCGGATAGGGAAATAACACATAGGCACCGAACATACTTCGCTCATATTCCCCCGAGCCTTTCTCCTGATACACTATGGCGTCACGATAGCGGTGCATCGTGTTGATGTCATCCTCTTCAGGTCCAGGTTGTCTATAAGTCCCGTGATAGGAAGTCCCTTCATAAGCCGGATTTAACCGATACTTCGCATCAAAAATATACTTATACTCTTTGATTTTGCCAGCATCCTTCTTCTTTAGTGTCAGCACATTATCCGGACGCTGATTGAGCGTCGGGGTCCTATCCGAGCTAGGAATCGCATTATAATACAGGATGAACTGCTCTCCGTTAACTGGATTCTCGTACACCATCTTAGCGCTCTGCGAGCGGTCAAGTGTAACAAAAATACCGTTCCGATTCACCTTAATAATATCCTGCTTCACCAGTTTATACTTCTGCCCCAGGAGCTGATTCAGCTTCAAGAAGCACCAGTACTCATAGAGCTGAGCGACATCCTTCATGGATAAGCGGAACAGGTCACTTTGGATAGACAAGCCTTTAAGCAGCATTAGATAACAGCGATAGACTTCGCGGTATCCAGGGGCCATCTGCAGCACCAGCGTAACGGACATTTGCTTCAGTACTCCAGCCTCACGCAAGAAATCCATCTTGAGCACCCGCTCTAGTTGAGTGAGCATGGTGTCTATCCTTTTTATTAGTAATGGATCTGGGGTTCGGTTTTTAATCTTCCAGCGACTCTTGAGCTCTTTCAACTTTCCATGAATACGTTCCAGCATCCAGCGGATGAACCGATTCTCATTAGTATCATAGGCGAGGCGTCTTCGTGTCTCCATTAAATGTGTAGCTGTGTAATTTCGGCTGCCGATGGTCAGGAATCCATGGTCCATGTCTTCTCTTAATCGTTCGGGATGCTTCGCGAGCTCGCGGATGTTCTCTCTTCCTGCCTTTTTGACCCGATTGGCGTCCACTAGTCGGCGATCCTGGAGCAGAGCATAATTAGGATTCTTGTTAATCCGCTCAACGGCATCCAGAAGCTGTCTAAATACATGCTGAAGTATAGTGAAAAACTCCGTCAAGCTCTGATGCTGCGTTTCCCGCAGGCCTGTTAATTGGTAGGTTTTGCGCAAAAAATCAAAGGCCAAATTATAAATCTGCTCATTCACTTCATTTAAAATATTCTGGTAATCCAGCTTGTAATCCATTTTAGAGGGAAAGATCTCCATCTCTACCCGCAGCAAAGCCTGTCCTGAACTACGGATCTCCCACTCCGTCAAACCTACCTCATTCCCAAAGTTCAGAACACCCGCAAGAATAGTCTCACCTAGAGGCTTAATTGCCTGCCGAAGCAGCACATTTTCATGATAAAAAGATAGGTTAGCAGCGGTCTTCTTCTGAATCACCAGCTCATACGACTGTGTCTCATAAAAACAAGGAAAAGCAGACTCCCTCGGCTGCCAGTCCACCATCCCGTGGGCTTCAGGGGAAAAAACTTTAATCTGAACATCACCAAGCCGTTCGGAGCAAACAAGCCCAAGCTGCGCACTCACCCATTCCTGACTAGAAGAACGATGAAGCTGCAATGTCTCCACCGTAGGATGATAAGGCCGTCCTTGAAGAAAAAGCGTAAAAAGCTCCGTTTCTATACGGAGCAATTCTACCGTCTGATTAAGAGAGCCAGTAAGAGGTGAATCCATCTTCCTCTAACCTCCTAAGCATAAAAGCCAATTTACGCGCACTTTGTGGATGTTTAGCCGTAGGTGGAGTTTGGCCAGCAGCCCATTTCAGGTAGAGTGGAGAAGCATCATCCATAAAAGCTTGGAAGTCTACTGTAACACCAGATCCGGTACCAAGAGCCCCTTTCATCAAGTTCAACAATACCCGGCGAACCGAAGAATGGCTCCCTTGAATACGCGGCAGTATCTTTTGCAGCAGTTGCCAGTCAAAAGCTTCTTCCTCACTCATCAGCTTGTACCGTTCGTTATAGATCATATAGAAGCAAATCGCATCCCGTACCCGAAAACCTACATGAGCGTGAATATCCTCAAGTAAGTCATTGATCTTAACCATTCTCTCTGTCGTCCGTACAACAAGCTCTTTGTTGGCATCATAAGCATCCACTAGCTGCAAATAATCGGAGCGCAGAAAAAGATGATTCAATTCGGCAGCGTCAGAGCTATCACTGGTCTCTACCTGCTCACCCAAATCCGGATACTGTTGCAGATTAATATAATTGAATTCTAGTGTATTGGCTCGATCCAGTACCTTTTTGCTAAAAGGATGTGTCGTTTCGTCCATGTTCACAGTCCCGATTAAGAACACATTCTCCGGAATACCAAGACTGCCATACTTCACTTGATCCTCAGACGTATCCAGCATGGTAGAAGATATGAGATCCTGTGTCTGAATCTTTCCCTCCTGCCAGTCCTGTGTTTCCAGCACACTTAGCAGTTCACTGAAATAATGCTCTACCCGCGCCAGATTCATCTCATCCATGCAGATAAAATAAGGTTTATACTGATTCTCCGGTTTCCGCGCCTCTACTAATACTTCCGTGAGCGGACCCGGTTTGAACCTGCCCGAAAGATCCTTGTACCCCAGCAGATCCGCAGGATCACTCCAATCCGGCCGCACTGGGATCAAGGTAAACTGGCCGTTATTCCCCGTTGCACCAAGAGCCTCTGCAAACAGCTTCACCAACCGAGTCTTTCCTGTTCCCGATATGCCTGCCAGAATGACAAAAGGCTTAGTCTTTAGGGAGAGGTAAAAATTCTCGATAAGGTGCTCAGGGAAGAAGAAGCCTTTGCGGCGGATGTGGAATTGGATTTGGTGGAGGAGGAAGGGAATTTGGGCATCGTCAATTGGCTCAGGTACCGATTCTATATACTCCATCATTGGCTCTACCTCCAGGGTGCTTGCCGTTTCGTTAAGTATGTGATCTTCAACATAGATTCGATAATCTTCCATTACGTTCTGTAGGTCCTGTACCAGATGCTCATCTGACGGCACCTTACCACGTTCATACTTTATGTATGCAACCGTGGATGCCTGATAATCATTCCCTCGGCCGTGGCTTAAGAGATGAATATTTTCGTCCTTATTCATATTTGTGAGAGGAATGAGCTCACGAATTTCTTGAGTTTTATTGCGTAGGTAGGCATACTTCTCCTTGCTACCTTTCTCTTTCGATGGAACCGTCACTCCTTGGGCAAGTGTTAGATACACAGCACTCATATCTTCGGCAAAAAGATATACGACATATTCACCGCTTTGAGTGGTACTAGTAATTCGTTTATCTAATATAGAAAACCAAGGCACATCTGCCCATTTCCCCTGTCCAATGGAGCCTTGAATCTTATAGTGCTCCTCATTCAGGAAAGGTAAGGTCTTTAGTTCAGAAGGAATCGTCTTACGCAATAAAGTTCCTAACGAATGGCCTTTAAAGGGTTCTGCTTTAGCCTGAACATATTGGGCCATAATATTCTCCAGGTGATTTTTCAGAGAGAATTGTTGCATTGCAATATTATACTTATTTAGCTCTTCTTTTGCTAGGTTCTCCAACTGGCGTAGGCCACCCTCCCCGAGTTGACTCTTTATCTCAGGATAAAAACCAATTGAATTATCTTCTCTATCAACAAATATAATTTCTGAAAGAACCTTAACAGGTGTCGTTAAAATAGAATTAAGCTGCCCAATCGTTATCTCGTTCCATCGGGCGTGGTAGCGAATAGGTGTCTCATCTACCCTATGTCCAAGATCTTGTTGCTGCATATAGTAACTAAGAAATCGCTCCCTCACTTTATCAAAAAAAGCTCTCTCCTGATTAGTAGTCTTCAGCTCTTCAATTAAGGATATGATGAGCACCATCTTGTAGGATTTTTGTTTTCTCCTAAAAATTTGAGTAATAGATTCTGGTAATGTCATGTTGATCCCCCAATAGGAATGTATAATTACAGTAATTACCTAAAACTTGATTAACCCGTTACTTCAATTAGAAAAGTGCGCTTGCGCTCTTTAAATTCTCCGCATTCCTCTGCTTTCTTAGCACGCACCTTCTCTAAATCTTCTGGAAGGAACTTATGTACTTGAGCAAGAGCGTGGACCATTTCAAGAATATCGGCCAGTTCTTCGACTCCCTCTGAGTCATCGGCAGCTCGGGTATACTCTTCTACCTCTTCTCGAAGCTTTCTTTTTAGTTCGGAAATATAAGATTCTTTCTCTAACGTTATGCAATTGAAGTCTTTATCGGACCTTCGGATAATTTCATGGATTCACGAAAAAGTTTGTTGTAGATCGGCATTAAAATCAGCTCCTGCTCTTGATTTTATCCACATGAATCTTACGAATCTCAATATCGGTAATATTAGCCTGAACCAGATAATCATATATGGTCTGGGCCTGTGCAGTAGAAATAGGAGGTTCAGGTACTGCTGTTCTCAAACTGAGCATCTTCCTGGTGATAAACTCACTTAATTCCACATCATAGACAATCAGTTCGTCCGAGTGGATCTTCCGAAGCTCTGGGTCAATACTGAACCTACATCTCATCGTGAATGAAATCATAGAGATGTATTTCACTGTGGCCACATCTTTTAACAGACTCTCGATGGCCTTGATATGTCCATAGTTCTGTTTCAGCGGATTATACATCTTGTAACGGTTACTCACCGACCATTGCTGATCCGTCCGTCCACCTTTAATTTCCCCATTGTAGTTTTTCGTCTCGATGACAAATACGCAAAACGGAGAAATAACAACATGATCAATCTGAGCGTAACCTGTTCTAGACTTGGAATTAGAAAGCAGCAGATCGCTTAATGATCTACATTCCTTAGGTAGCTGGTCAAGTTGAATATTGATTTTATGTTCGCCTAACTCTCCAATTCGCGTGGGTGCAACTTTTGGCTTCGATTTTGGAGCTTGCACCTTATGTACAGCCTGTGGCGGCTTAGGGTCAGATTTCTTGAAGAGAGAAATCAGTGCTTTAAACATAGCTAAACCTCATATCATCTGGATTTACAATATGTATGGTAATTCGACAATATGGGAAGGATTCCCTTCCAAAATGCACATAAGAAAAAGACTGTCGAATTGACAGCCCAAATATAAGTATGTGTATGCCTTTTTTGTCCATGTTAATCCGAGAGAACAGAAGGAGCAGTGAAGGCATTGGCAAGCTGCATCCCATCCTTAAGTCCTTGTAGATATAGGCGTTCATAAATAACGGACTGTTTCAATTGAAGTTTACTCTCCCAATCCTCAAACTCCGGCATAAGAGCAATATCCATGGAGTCAAATAACGCCTGAAAAGCATCGCTCTCTTCTTCAAACGCTTGTCTAGGCTCCGATTGATATTCTATTTGTGCAGTCACCTCATTCAATCGACCTTGAATTGTTTGTATAAACCACGCAGGAAAGCTCACCATATCTCCCCCAAGACAGAAGTTTAAACACAAAGCCTCTGAATACCCGTTCTTTTCTTGATACATCTGATTAATAAGTTCATCTACTTTACGACTCTGAGCCTGAAGCGCCTCATTGGTGCTCAACGGAATTCCTTGCTCCATTAATCGCTGCCCGAGTTCATTCAGCTTGCGCTTCTCCTCCTCATATTTATGCGTCAGATTGTGCATTGCATCCTCACCTTTCTGGCAAAGCTAACTCTGTAGACGATGTACAGAGATTTTAGTGCGTTTATCGGTTTATTTTATTTTAATTCGATATTCGCATTAAAACAACACTTGCCTCGCATACAATTTGGTTAATATTGTGAGGTGACACCGAAATGAAGCATCGCAAAGAGCCCCCAGGTGACAAAAACATCATCGGGACCAGAGTGGTAGCTATTCGAAAAGCTAAGCGAATGAAGCAAAAGGATTTTCTCGCCAGGTTACAAACCTTCGGCTTAGATATTAGTCCAACCAGTCTATCGCGTTTGGAAGGTCAGTATAGGCTTGTGCAGGATTATGAGGTAGTTGCTATTTCGAAGGCGCTGGAGGTTTCTGTTGGGGAGTTGTTGGGGGAGGATAGCTGAAGGGACGGGGGATTCTGTTTCTAATAGAGCCTCTTTAATTCCATTAAAAAAGTAAACATAATAAGAATTTTTACGCTCTCGTATGATTTTGTTTAGTTGACATTGGAGATCAATTGGCGATCTTTGTCCCCAATTAATCTCCAAATAAATCTGTCTCCTAAATTCTCGCATCCATCTATTGAGATGATAAACTGCTGATTACTATGTCTTTCTTAACCTACAACTTAGGCAGCAGCAATTCAAAAAAAATACCGGTAGATAAAAACAGCAAGTATTACATAAGCGTGATAAATTTAGAAATACCTTAGTAATCCCAAATCAAATTCTTTGAACGATACCAGTAACAATAAGTGCTTCAAGATGTCGTTCTAAGTTTTGGGGAATATGCCCTCCCTCAACTAAAACGCCTAGCTCCATATTCCTTTCCATTGCAGCGGCAGTGAAATTTGCACTCGTAATAAATGATATCTGCCCATCAGCAACAGCACATTTAGCATGCACTGAACCAACTAATTGTCCTGTCTTTTTCCAAATATAGATATTTGCTGTTAAGACTGTTTTTTTCATAGCTTCCACTGAATCAAAACTGACAGTTCCTCCATGTTCTGTAGAGGATTCAAAAATCAAATTAATACTCACACCTCTCTCAGCGGCATGACATAATTCGTGGATAATTGTTTCAACTTTGTATGCAACGTAGCTGACTATGTAAAGCTTCTTGACTGCAGATCTAATTACTTGACACAACACCTGCTCAGTATGTCTAATAGGTACTATCCCAGTTGATGGACCTGTCCATACTAATTCAATGGAACTCTTCATATTGTGCAAACTCGAAGTCCAAGATGAACTACGTAATGCTATAGACAGTTCAGCAGGCGTAATATGACTATACTTTTGCCAAGCACGTTCAAATCTAATAATTAATAAATTATCAACGTTAGGCCCAAAACTAGTTTTTGCTCTAGAAAAATCTTTGAAAGATCCTAAAGAAGCTATTTTCTCGGCAATTGCTCTTATCCGATCTGGGTGAAGTTTCATTCCTAGCTCTGCAACAATCTGAAATATTTCATTCATTAATTAAATTCCCTTTTTAAGAATGCAGCTTCACTACATTCTAATGTATTAACAAGGAGAGCTCTATCAAGATATCGATTTCCACATTCACAAGAAGTCTCGGCGACAAAAGCACAGGCATGACATGATGCAGCATGAAGAGTTCGATCTTGACTTGGATCATGCTCCGAACATAATGGATCTGATGAACAAATCTCTGATCTTACCAAGGCTTGATCAATAAGTCGACCAAGGCTTTCGGTATTTCCCAACTCTACGAGCCCTCCTAACGTTCCGTCAGAATCGGCCGCTGCAGTATACAATAGAACCCCAGCCATTGGTCGTTCCAAATCATCACTAGCATATATCCGTTCTCTAATACTAGCTGCGTTGTATCCACATTCAAGCGCTAGCTCACGGATTAACAGATGTGCGAATGTGTGTAACATTGCATACCTAATTCCCGGATACCCTTCCTCTGGATCTAACTTCCTTGCATTACGCCATCCCTTATGCCCTAGTTCTAACTTTAAATTCCGTTCTTTAACAATCCCCCTGTTTTCCCAATCCCTTATCTTCTCTTCATTAAACTGTATGAATATCCCCTCGCCATGCACTTCACTTGCTGGCACCCACTTTGGGCGACCGCGGCATAATCCAGCCATAGTTGGCTGAACTTCTGTATCTGAACCTTCCTCTGGGGCTTCGACCCTTGTATATCCAATTAGTGCATTTACTTCCCTTAATCTTTCTAATAATAATACATTTGATATTTTATCCCCGTAACTTGCTGGAGGTTCTGTTCGCCGGCTTAAGAATTGTGGCCAATCATTTGGAGGTGATGATGATGTAAGAACATCCCACTCTGGCACTTTAATATCAAGTTCCGTAACATTCTCATCTGCAGCTTGCCCGTTTTTCTTATTTTGAATTGCATGCCATATATCCTTAGAATCATACTCACTTATACCAGGCAAGACCCCTCTTCTGGAGAGCGTCCTGACGATTCCTCTTAATTCCTCAGGACTTTCAACATCTACAAAATCTTCCCAACCATCAGCCACAAGTTGATTTAACAAATTGTTATGAATTGGTATTGCCAATACTGATAAAGTAATAGGAAACCAGCTGTTGGTAGCTCCAAGTAATACAGCCCTTGGGTTTTCATCACATGATTTATCATACATATCAAGGTGGGGATGCCTTCCACGACAGGCTGGTAAATTTTGTTGAGCCTCTTTCCCAAAAGCATGAACTAAAGATCTTGATGATTCACATTCATCGCATTTCACCCATAGGTTTTCTGTCTGTAACGATGCACCTGTTTCGAAGAACCTTAATTTCCCTTTACAATCAGACGGACCGCTATGTACAAACCAACGCCATGGAAAATCATCAAGATGGCCATTTCTACACGCTAATAAAAAGCGGGCTGGCACTGCATCCGATTTTTTACCCTTTTCACAATTTTCATGAATGAAGTGGGTTTGCTCCGGGCGATAAGGATTGGGTTTAATTTTAAACAACCCCGAATCATATTCTGAAAGAAGACCACATCTTACACATCTCAACCAGCGTGGAAAAGGCCTAACTGGCACACCTATCTTTCCTTCAGCAGACATCGGATCTGCACTCTCGTCTCTAAGGAATGGTGGAACACGTAATCGTTCAACTTGTGGGCCTAACTTGCGTCTTACGGCAGCCAGTAATCTCGCCTCTTCAATAGGGGAACAATTTTCAATATTCCAAAGATCTAATCCCATAGTTATTGCAGATAAGTTAGGTAAGTCGATCAAAGCCCCAGGTCCATAAGTCCATAATAGCTGAGAAGGTCGAACAGCTCCAACTCTATAAGTACTCATCCTCTATTGCCTCCTTCGCTAACACTATCATTTTCTTTCAGCCTCCAATTTGGAGGTTCAGGAAGATTCGCTACATCCATAATAAGTTGAACACCAGGCTCAACCTCTCTCAAAGACATAGGGACAGTTACATTATCCCATGCGAAGATACCGGGCTTCTTCAACAGAGCCACTAGGTCGCCCTGACCGCGTTCTGTCTCATACCCAAGTCGCCGACCAGGCTTAGCTGCTTCTTTTGCCCAGATATCTATTCTTTCTGATGACATCTGATTTGCATTATTCATTGCTTCTTCATTCTTAACTTTCCATGCTCTATTCTTCACAATTCGTTTCACATATTCCACTTCTGGCTTGGTAGGACTATCGAGATAATGGGCACCAGTATTTGGGTTTAATACATCGTGATTCATGCGCAACAAACTTATCATTGTTCCTGTCAGCCCCCTATCCAAGGCCCGTGGAGCAAATGGAGTTACTGATTGTGCTTCAACATGTTTATAAAAAGTGGCATGATAATGCTCAAAGGTTTCATAGTGAGAGAGATCACGAGGTCGAGACCATGTGAGAACAGTACAAACTAAGCCAGGGAATGCACGACCTACCCGACTGGTAGCCTGAATATATTCAGCCGTACTTTTTGGTTGACCATTAACAACCATTAAACCTAGACGATTTACATCGACGCCAACCGAGAGCATATTAGTCGCGAGCATTATATCTATCGCACGAGCCTCGCCCTTTTCCCATGAAGACTTGAAATTCACCTCTAATTGGTCAAGCTTTTTAGGAATCTCTTTACTTGCTACTCGTGAAGTAAGCTCATCTACATTCTTTACAGATCTTTGGCTCAAACCCGGTCTATCCACATCACTCATCTCCACCCGGTAAGAACGGGTCTGAACATCGTCTTCAGCAAGTCTCCGCATTCCACCCAATTCTCTAAGAGAATTAAAATATCCGACTACAGTCATGTAAGGATCTGCTGCTTGATCAAAGTGATCATACAACGTTTGCGCAGCGGTAAGCATTGCGACATAAATCCGAATCAACACTGCTGGGCGTGAACTTCCAGGTGAACAGATTCCCATATAACAACGACCAGGCTTCTTTTCTACAGGCCTTTGGATAGAGAAAAAATTGTCTTCTACATCTAAGCCATGTGGTGGGAAAATTGATACTTGTCTCAGAAATACATTATTCATTTGTTCCCGAGCCTTTCTTACTGTAGCTGTGGAAGCGATAACCTTAGGCCTTATTTTTTTACCATTAAATTCCCAAGTACATGATTCATCAACAATTGTTTCATAAAGTCCTACCATAGTTCCTAAAGGTCCACTTATAAGATGAAATTCATCTTGAATGATTAAGTCAGGTGGGCGAACTGATAACACATTCTGCGCGGAAGTTGCAGATAGGTAACCTTTCTTCTTATGATTTCCATTACAATCAGCGTCAGGCCATAGTAGGCCATGACGTTGACATTCCTGAGTTACTTTACCAAAGAGCGTACGGACCTCACCTTTCCAGGCCATCATTGCAAACTTATCTACAGTAGCGATCAACATAGAAGGTGGTTGGTGGTATATCTCCTCATCTACAACTAAAACTGGTAGACCTAATTTTTTTGACTTCTCCTGGCTAAACTCACAACGACCATACTTATCGCCACAAAAAATTAAAGTCCTTCCCATATCAAGATCTACGCGAATATCACGACCAGAGGCAATCTCAGATCCGCACCAAGGACAAGTAGTAAGTTGAGCAGGAGTAGAGCCTCTAAATTTACCATCACGTTCCTTTTCAATTGCTTCATGGCTTTCCTTTGTAGTATTAGGTGTTACCTTTTTCCCAACCCATAACCCTATGGTAAAACGTTGTGTTCCCCATAATTTCGGTTCGTTTTTACGTAATACTTCCATTGCACAAATTAATGCCGTTGCACGTTGAAACTGTTGTAAGGTTAATAGTCTGAGTGTATATCTCATAATGACAGCTAATCCACGACCAGAATCAAAACCACCAAGATTTCCTTGTAGTCTCCGTATAGCCATAGTAAAAGCAGCTACTCCGAGGTAGGCCTCAGTTTTCCCCCCACCGGTTGGAAACCATAACAAATCAGCATACGCCTCAAGCGGCTCGGTACGATCATGGTGAGTTGGGTCAGACAAAGCAGGAATCGATAATAAAATAAAAGCCAACTGAAATGGACGCCAAGAACGATTTTTACGAATATTCAATTTATCTAAATCCGGGCTCTCACCACGGCGCTTTGAGAGTGCATAAATGCTATGTATACGTTGAGTGGCCATTGCTTGATTAGCAAAACGAAATGCCTTTAACGCTAACGGATTAGATTTAAGTACTGCAATGCCCTCCCGCAATCTACCAAGAATATGATCACAACTATCCATCGCATCTGCTCCAGATTTTTCGTATCCTTTTACCGAGACAACTATTCGCTTTCTTTGTACACGAATCCATGTGTCATAATCATTTATAAGGATATTCAAGGCACTTTCTAGATCATCGCTTTCTAAATTAGCCAATAGCTCCATATCAAGATACCCTGACTCAACCATTTCACGCATTGCAGGACGATCTTCGGATTCAAGACCAGGAGTTTCTGTAATAGGTACTTCATAATTAGGTATTACTTTTGTACTTATTTCAACCGCATGTTCACTATCCCCATCTGCAGTAGTAGCGTGTACTGATATTCCATGACCAACAGCAAACTCAATATGATGTCGGTATACCATCTCTAATGATTCCCGTTCATCGTCGAAATCCTCATTTTGAAGGATAGGACGGCGTCTAAAAATGGCTTTATTTTGAGAGTCTCGTACTAGCAACTCAGGTTGAAATAACCAAGCTTGATCTTGATTTTGACTTATACTAATTTGATTATTAATTAGGAATAACGTAACCAGCCTGTCTCCATTTTCTAGTGGGTTACTTATCATTCCTTGAATAACAACATTTGGACAATTCATGTCTATTTGTACAGGTTTAATGTTGCTATCATTTAATTTGATAAGTTTAGTCCCACCCGAAGGTATCCGTTTCCATGCACGAAGAGGTTTTCCAGTTTTCTCATTAACCTTATGGCTTTCTGCACGCTCATATCTTCCCCAACTTGCAATAAGTTCAACTTCTTTAACAGCCCCATCAACACAGAAGGTAAATCCTATTGATGAAGGAACCAGAGACTGATTTGTTGAAGCGTCAATTTCCTCATCTGAATCTTCGGTATCAATTCGCCCACTTGCATTGGACAAGTCGTCAGCCTCTTCGAAACGGGTTTCTTGCGGAGCAAGCCTTCCTACCAGGTAACGGTCACGTACACTCATTTCAACTATCTCTTCCTCAGGGCCACCAGCAGGACCAAGTAAGTCATCATACACAGCCATCTGTAATAAGTCACGAATGTAGGACTGTTCTTGAGGGGAGTTTCCAATCAGAGTTGGAAAAGAGGAAAACTCAATATTACAAACGGTTTTTAAACTTTTCTCAAAGGTAAGCCAATCTAATCGAGTAATAGATGCGAGAGATTGTACATTCTCTAATCCAATAATGCTGCTCTCTACCTCAAGAATACCATCAAATAAGAGAATAGTTTTCTGTAGAATGGCTCGTTTAAGATAAATCCGGGCGAAAGCAACTAATATTACTTCCCCACTTCGTTCCTCAACTAATGCCAAGGCATCCCCTTCATGCAATCCTTGACATTCGGACGAACTGATATCCAAAGTAACTGAATATTTGTTTGTTCGGGCTTCTTCTCCAAGGCGAATTATCCAAGCGTTAAATGAATGGTGTTCTTTTGAAACCACAGGCTCATCCCAATTAATTTTTTTCCTGCTTTCCTCACTCACATTAATCCCTCCCTCAAAACTACTCCAAGATTTGTTTATTAGTTTTTTCATGATACTGATCGATACAACCTTGATTAATCAAAAAGTGTAAGTTGATTTGTCGGTTGCCTTTTTTTTGTACTCCGTGACTTTGTTGATTTACCATCACTTATATTTTCTTGTTGATAAATCTTGTGATTTAGATTTAGTATGCGTTTAAGTACTTCTCTTGCCGCCGATTCGGAAATAGTATAGCGAACACCCTGTTTTGTCTCATAAAAACTATGTTTTAGATCAAGATCATTCCACCTATACGAACCGGCTACAACTTTGTCCATTTGTGCATGAAGTTCCCTCAACTCTACAATATCCCCGTCTACCTCTTCGGGATTGTGAAAGCGATTATAAATTGAAGTCATACCTTCATTCCGTGATATCATTACCGTCTTTCGAAGATCATGATATTTTTTTCCAACTGATTCTAGTTGATCATTTTTCAAATGGAGAAATGGATAAGTATCAAAAGAATCTGATGGTGTATACCTAATTCTCTCTCCCATTGTCGAACTCTCACGTCGTACCCATATCTCATGAAATGTACATTGAAGAGCAGCAAAACTTGCCCAGGATGGTAAATCAAAAATACATACTGCATCACCAAATACTTGCTTTGCTGGAACCAATGTAATTGCTAGATATTTAGTTACTCTTGAAATAACGAATACCTCTTCTTTGTTTTTAATCTTCTTATAAAGTGCGGGACGTTTGTCACCATGATGCCACCAATATTTGCGATGTGCTTCTCGTCGAACCTTTTCTCTTATTGGCTTTACTAAGATAAGTAACCGTTCAACTAGTTCTGGCCATTGTTTTTGACATTCAACCAAGCTTAAATCTCGGAAATCAATTACCCATCTGTCTGTTTTATGTTCAGGATGAGAATTTATATCCTCACCACTTAAAAATGGAAATAATGCTCGCTTGTTATTATGGTTCTTTTTAATAAACTCTGAAGCTTCCTCGGTAGTAAGAATGAATCCTTTACCAGCCAACACAGACCCTTGAAAACTTCTTGTTTTATTTTCTACCAGCAAGACAGCCTCGCCCCATCCTTCCTGATCATCAAGATTTGGAGAAATAATTGCTACTGGCCTTTCATCTAGATACTTTAATCCGTCCCATTCGCCCATGCATGCAATAACAAGAGCAGCCGTAACAGATGCTGTCCCCGGCCATGTAAAAGAAGATTTAGCATATCGTATATTAATATTGTAATTATCCATCAGAAAAGCCAACCCGGTGCGTGCGGTATCACCTTCACCAATAGTTTTTGTAGCTAGGAAGCCAAGTTCACCGTTAGTTCTAAGAAGTGATGCCGCCCTTAAATAAAAAAAGGCACATAAATCTGAGTTCAAACTAGCATGTGGCCAATTAACCACCAGCCAGTTCATCATAACATCACCTAAGTTTCCCCTTAAACGACGCCCCCCCATAAATGGAGGATTACCAACAACAGCATCGAATCCACCATTAATAAAAACCTCAGGAAACTCCAAAGGCCAATGAAATGGTTTACCAAACATTTTATTTCGAGACAGACTTGACGACAATTCTTTCATTTCCTCAGAAACATCCATTGGATTCAGTTGATTATCCCAATTAGCTAATGCCTCAACCTTATCTAAAAGGGCATCCAATCCAATATTAATATCCTTAGAGTTAAATCCCGATTGTAAAATCTCACTAATAATCGCATTGGCTACAACATCAGCGATGTATAACTTATTCCTCGCTTCACTATTCAAGCGCGACATGTATTCTACATCTTTGATATCTCTTATCGGTGTTTCGCGCAATCTCTTCCTTATATCAATTACTTCAGAATTAAGATTTTCAATCGTTTTACTGAAGATATTAAGCTGTCGATGATTTTGGTCAGGAATTATCCTTAAATGAATTAACTGTTCAAGCTTGTATATTCCAACTAAGCTATTACCATGCTGTAAATTGTGGTCCAAAAAACCAAACGGGAGATTCTTAGACATAGTTATCAGCCAAATTGATAGTTTTGATAACTCGACAGCCAAGGGGTTAATATCGACACCATAAAGACATCTCTCTGCAACTAGCCGCTTTGCAATGAGTAATCGTTCGTCTAGATCCTTCGGCAGCGGATCTTTAAAATTAATACCATCCAGAATTTCGCCACTAATTGTTATGACCTTTCCTAACTGTTCTTCAATCCCCCATCTTTCTACAAGGCGTTCAGCCAACCAACGACAAGTTTGTACAAGAAATGCACCCGAACCCATTGCAGGATCACAAATTTTAAGATTCAATAAATCATTTGAAGGCTTTAACACCCAATCTGAACGTTGTTTACCTTCTACAGGACCATCATATACTAATGGCTCCAAAGTTTTTGCAATGATAAGCTCTGTAAGTGATCTTGGTGTATAGTGAGTACCAGTTTCACGACGATCTACTCCGATAGTAACTATAAAAGATTTCGCTAGGTAGACAATAGGATCATTCCAAGCATCTGGTCGTATCAAGTGTATGAATGGCTCTATACGTTTTACAAGTGCGACATCCCCACCGCATATCGCAAGCAGCCGACTTACTTGTGCCTCTTCAACTGATCTGTTAATGGCATTACAGATAGTTGTCTCACTACGTTCTGTGACTCCCTTAATAAATTTTACGAGCTCCTGCTCCCCTTCAGCTAGCTCTAATTCAAGTTTGCAAAGCGAAACATTGGGATTTTTAGCCTTTTGCGAACCTATTAATCCTAAAGTTACATCTGGTACCCGCGTTACAGTTTGTTCAAGTAACCCTTCGTATACATGTCCTATTTGTTCAACATTTAGTGCTCTATAGGATAAATGCAAAGCTCCATCATGTTGATTCAATACTTGTAATGATTCTAACAAAAGAAGCACTGTTCTGTTATCAATTGGTAATGGTTTAGCTTCTGAATCAAGCCATCTGGTTCCTTTTTTCCTACCCTCTAAAAAGGGAAATCTATCCGGGTCAAATAATGAGCCACCAAGAGCTGGCATTCGAAGTGATTCATGATCAATTCCTCCATAAACCATACGAAATACAGCTAGTAATCGTGCCCAAGCGTCGTATCGACGTTCTAACAATTCTGGTCCATGACGGTCGACCTCTTCCACTAATTGACTACGTAAGGTTGAAATTGCATAATGTTGATCGTAAAAGTGATCACCTAATAACAATAATCCCCTTTCTTCTGAACAGAGCAAGAACACCAATCTCATCATAACTGTAAGACCTGCTTCATATAGCTCAGCCGTGGCCACATTCTGCAATAACTCACGGTTTCGATCTTGATCAGCTTTATCTAGACATTGTATTAGTACTTCAACCGCACGACGAACTTGTTCACCTAGGGTATCCGTCACATCATCCTGATGTTTTAACGATTCTTCTAGTAAAACATCTAAAGTTTCTTCCTGAGGACCAAAGCAACGCCGTACTCCTAATAATGACTGGAATGCCTTTAATGTTACCGGTTCTTGAAACCAAAGTCGTGAATACCACGAAGCATGACTTGAAGTCTCACCTACTGGAGCGTTTATCAATACCCATCGCTCACCGTTGGTAACAAGACCGAGTCTAACACCTGAGGTTCTACATAACGATGTCATTCTCTCTATAATAGAATTTGGCCAGCCATCATCATTCTCGGCCGCCTCAAGACTAATTTCAGGAGATTGAATAGAAATAAAGAGTCTTGGGTTTTCATCTTGATTACTCTTAACAATCCAATCAGGCATGAACAGTCCATTTTGCTCAGGAGAAGTTATACTGTAAGGAAAAGATAATTTTGAGTTCGAAATCAAAGAATAACTATCATATTCTAAGAGTTCAGTAATCACTAACCATATCCATTCACTATGAAGTTCTGATAACAGCGAATCTTGTGCGTCTCTAGCCTCACACCATTCATCATAAGCCGAACGAAGACGTGCTCTTCTTGGTGTTTCAATCGACTCCAATCCTTGAGGAAATGCTTTTTCTAAGAGAGGAACCGTTAAAAAAGGACCTGACACTTCTATTAGAGACAGCCACTCTGTATGTCTATTCACTCTGTTTCATCCTTCCAAGTTCCGATTCAGGCACAAGAAATACAACCGCTACCGGAAACGTTCGATCAACAATATTTTTATATCTATTTTCTATTGCAATAGCTTCATTTTTTCTCTCATTTGGAATACGTTTGAGTCTTTCCTTAAGTGCATCTATATCTCGACGAAGCTGATTTCTTTGATCCTCTTGCCATAGTTGCAATTCAATTTGCTGAGGCCCTTGATCTTTTAATTCACTTTTTATGCTCTTTTCCAAGTCATCTAGAACTGTTAAAACATCCTTAATTTCTCCATCTTTCCGTCGGTTTAAGCTGTTTTCTAAATACTTTAATCTATCACGCGATCTAGCCTCAATAGTTGCTAGAATAGACTTTTCTTGGCTTTCGTATTTTTCTTTGAGCGAATTAAATAATAATTCTGATGGTTCCAGAGCAGTTGATTGTTCAATAAATGATTCTAATCTACCCAATTGCGCTATTCTAGAGAACCCGCTTTTCCCTAGTTCCCCTCCTGATAATGTCATTTCTTCATGAAGTCGCTGGTGATTGCCGCCGATAATAACTAGTCTTGACCAAACCGTGACAATGGGTGTTACAAAATCCCTATCAGGAACTGAACGAAAAGATATACGATGGAGTTGCTTAACGTCATCTAATTTCCACAATTCCTCACGTAATAGGCGCAGACTCATTTGAACGAGTTTATGATTCAAATGCGCAAGTACGACATCGTCTCTTCCTTTTGCTACATTATGGTCAAATGTTATTGGGCGACGCACGCCTGTATGGGGATGGTCTAGTCCTAATGTCGCCCTTCCCCATGATCCAGGTAATATAGGTATCTCAAAAATATTACCAATTGAAATTGGATTAAGCCCCGGCTTTTCAGCAATTTCTAAAGCTACTTTCACTGCCCTTTCAATATTTGCAGGTGAAAGATGATACTCCTCTTTTGCCTCTAATAGCCGCGCATGAAGACGAGAAATTTTTTCTTCCATCCTTTTTTCAGCAGCAACAAAACGACGAGCTTGGGCTGCCTTAGTCTCTGCAATACTTGTATCCATTGAATTACGTCTCCCAAGCATCTTCTCTACAATTTGTGATGCAATAACAGGACCAACTGTACCTAGGTCCTCCCGAATCCTATCAATTTTAAGAACAGCACGCATCAGATATTCGTGGTCACCAGTAACCTGACCTATGCTAATTTTTCTTTGTGAACTATCAAATTCAAAACCTTTTCCTACCGGATGCCAGATATATACTTCATTTTCCTTCTGACCGTGTCGATCTATTCTACCATTACGTTGTTCCATAACGTTTGGATTCCACGGGATCTCGATATGAATCAGATAATTACAGTGATTCTGCAAATCTATCCCCTCTGAAGCAGCATCAGTTGCTAATAAAATACGAACTGGGGATATCTGCGGGTCCGCTTGGAAAGCCGCCTTAACAATTTCCCGTTCATCGGGAAGCATGCTACCGTGCAAAAACATTAGCTGCTCCCCACCATAACCATGACTAACTAGAATTTGGTGTAACCATGTATGTGTGGCCCGATATTCAGTAAATAATATCACCCGCTTATTATTCGGTTGCCCATTATGCTTAAGATGAGTATCTAACCAACTAAGTATTGCTTTTGCTTTTGAATCCAAACGGTTCTTAAATTTATCAGCCCAGCCAGAAAGACGATCTAACATTTCCGTTTGTATTACCGTTAAGGGAACTGTAAGCTCACTAGCTACTTCAATCGCCTCATTATTGAACTGTTCAGCTTGTGCATCATTGGAATATTCTTCTTCCGTGCGCAAGATCGCCTTTCGAAGAATCCGATTATCTAATGTATCTTTTGCAGGACTTTCCCACCCTTTTCTAAGGGTATCTCTATGCTTTTCTAGTGTTGTTGCGAAAGCCATAGGAGAAGAAAACAATCTTTTTTTTAGTAATGTATGAATGAAATCCGTCCCGAACTCATAACGAGTTCCACGAACACTACTTGATCTACTAGTTATATATTCCCCCAGTAGCTTATGAATGTCTCTCTCCTCAATGGAATAGTCCACTTCAAGACACTCTAGCTTTCGAACAGGGAATACAGGCTGACCATTACTATCTACTATGTCACTTTTTAGTCGGCGAACCATTACCCTTTGAAGTTGCTTTTCATCAGGCATAATTGTTCTTGCAAATCGCTGATCATCGAGTAGTTCAAGTAATGAAGTAAAAGACTCCTGATATCCATTATGCGGTGTCGCACTCAGAAATAAGTGATTTGAAAAGTGAGGTGAAATGGTACGAATTAGTTTTGTACGTTGGCTCTCAAGTGCATACTTACTAGAAGTCGTTGGCGCTATGTTATGTGCCTCGTCGACTACTAAAATGTCGAATTTGCGTGGATAAGTTATTTGAGGAGGTAGAATGTCCTTGAGCAGTCGTAATCCCTCACCGCTTTTCATCCAATCCATAGACGAAATAAGTCGCGGAAAGGAGGCCCAAGGATTAGCATGTATTCCACGCTCGCGTCGCAGTTGTTTTATATAATCAGTATCAACAATTCGAAATTCAAGGCCGAATTTCTCCTGCATTTCAGTTTGCCATTTCACCTGAAGGGAGGCTGGGCAAACAATAAAGACAGTCCGTGCTCTATGACGTACTAGAAGTTCTTGTATTACCAATCCAGCTTCAATTGTCTTACCTAAACCAACATCATCTGCAATTAATAAGTTAACACGAGCCATATCAACAGCCCTCACAAGAGGATCTAGTTGATACTCTTCTATCGATATCCCACTACGAAATGGAGCTTGTAGAAAAGAACGATCTGCATTAGTTGCTGCCCCCCATCTAACTGCATCCAGGAAAGCCTCAAGCCTTTCGTTTGTATCCCATCCAGTAATCTGAGGGAGACCAGCCTTTTCCATAACCTTTGCACCAGGTTCTATCTGCCATATGACTTGAAGATCTTCACCTAGAGAATCTTCTTCTAATGAAGCGAGGGTTACTAAATGCTGTTGCCTATTTAAGTCAGTAGAGAACGAGGACCCTTGAACCTGGCTAACTACCCAATGACGTCGTCTAACTTCAACAAGTTGACCTGGGTCGGGGACGTTCTGACTGAATGAAAGGTTTTTATTGGTTTGTTGCTGCAACAGACGCGCCTCCCTTACCATTATTTATCGCTTCATGGTGAGCTACGTGTGCTAATAAGCTTTTGCCAATAACTTCACCCAGTTTTACAGGGACCGCATTACCAATCATCCTACCAACAGCTTTTATACTGATTTTTTCTCCTGGCTCAACAAAACTATATTCTTCAGGAAAACTTTGTAGAATTGCCCCCTCGCGTAGAGAGATTGCTCTATCCTGTTCTGGATGACCAAATCTCCCATTACCAAAACCAAAATACTGTGTAGTTATTGTAGGGGCTGGTTCATCCCATTCCATCCTTCCATAAACACTTCGATAAGTCTTTCCTGAGTTTTTTTTATGACATTCGGCTACAAGATCATTATCCCAATCTAGCCATGTCCCGCCCGGATTTGATGCTTTTATTCGTAACAGGTTAGTCTCAGAAAGTGAGGAAGATTGATGTAAAAGATCACTACTGCAAACCTTACCAGCGTCAATATGCGGCAAATTAAAAATCGCATCACGCACTGTCATAGGTTTAACCCCCATCTCTGAAGGACTTAAAAGTTCAATTTCACCAAACTTTGAGGCAAGCAAAACTAATCTTTTACGTTGCTGGGGCAGACCATACTCCGCGCAATTTACAATTTGATAACTCACATGATAATTTGCATTCTTTAAGTCTTCCAAAAACTTTATAAACACGTCTTGATCAATTAGACTAGGTACATTCTCCATTGTAACTAATTCTGGAGAAACCTCCTTTATTAATCTCGCAAATTGCATTAGTAGCCACCAACGTTTATCAGTCTGATCTGCTTTACGATTATATGTTGAAAATGTCTGACATGGGGCACATCCCGCCAGCAACTTAATTCCATTTTTTCTATACTTTCTTTCTAACTCGTCTACCGTAACTTCTTCTATGTTTTTTAAAAGAAACTGAGCCTTATTATTGTAGTTATAGGGATGAGTACAAGCTGGATCAATATCAATTCCTAATCGGACATCAATTCCTACGTTTTCCATTCCCTTTGTTAATCCTCCGGCACCACAAAATAAATCAATAGCATATATTTTCCGTTTTGGCATTAGTTTTTTTGAAGTTTTTTTTTCATTACGCATCTGTACGGCTCCTCAAATTAATAAATTTTATACAAGTTGCATCCTAATAATGCGAATGTACGAGAGAGTTTAAATTTAAATAGACTGACTTAAAAAAAGGTTTAATCTCAATATAAAATTTGCTAATACTCGACAATTCTTTTTAGTTGATTCCTACATTTTATCATCAACTAAGTGGTGTTCCAACATATAATAATGACATAGCATTTACTATTAGATTTGAACCCATAGGATTAGATATGATCGTCAAAAATGTTGTTTTAGTAAGATGGTCGCTATAGCAATCAGTGAACATCCGATGGTTATTGAAAATGCTTGGCAGATCAGGCTACGGCTGATAAGTTAGATCCATTTTTTTAAATAAGAATTGGGATAAATAAAGTAATTTAGTCACTAAAAGTCCTTCATTTTATTCAGGATAAAGTTAAATGAGGATATGTTAACAATGTATTGGCTTAAGATCAATAACTCCTTAAAGACAATATTTAATTCGTATAATTAGTGTCTTCAATACCAGAAAGCCAAAAGAGAGATGTGAATAACCTTTATACGTTGATCCCTAATCAAATGAATTCACACCCAAAAAATATTAAAATTAAACACAATATAAATGATATAGTTAGATATGTTAATCAATTCTCAAATTTCACAACTTTCCGTATTAATTTAACCGCTTCGGAATAAATATCAAGAATAATACATAAATTGTGATCGATCCTATTTTAGTTGATCTGTTGAGGTAATACTTTTCTTCCAATGAATATTTCGTATTTTCCTCTTGTCATAAACTTCAAGTCTTCGATTATAAATTCTAGATTATTAACATTCTTAGTCCTTTTAAAAGGAATCTCTCCATTATCAACATAGTCTGCCTTTGTATTAATTGATGAACCAAAGGGCTCCACAACTAAAACATTTTTGTTTTTATTAAAGACACTAATTTCACAATTATCTGTCCTGCTGAATTACTTACAGAATCACCAAACATATCAAAATAATCATTTAAAAAGATTAACCAGCTCAGTAAGTTACTATTTACGCATAGCAAGCAGTTCTGCGGCACAATCTAATGCCTTAGCAATTTGCTTTTGTGTTTTGAGAGTTGAAAGAGGACAGAGAATTCCATTTGTTTACTTATAACCTTGGATATACTCCCTGTGTCTTTTATTTAACCCTACATGTTTCATTTTTAAGATTAATATAAATATTTGGTATCAGAATTTTTCTCTCATTACTGTGAAACTGCAAGTTCAAGCCACTACCCTCAGTCAGATCTATAAAAATAAATTCGAACCGTAAATTCTTCATTTTTTATACATAATAGGTACTTCAATTCTAGAATTAGCGTTTGTCCAAGGATATACCCAAAAATGAGCCAAACAAAAAAAAGCGGATTCAGCCCTATGCTGAATCCGCTCTTCCATTACTCATTTTGCTCTAATCAATAAGACCCGATTTCTGCAGCAACCGCTGAATCAGAACTGCCACTTCCGCGCGGGTGACATTAGCCTTTGCCTCCAGCTTATTGTCGCCACGGCCACTAATCAAGCCAGCCTTGACCGCAAGTGCCAGACTGTCCTTAGCCCAGACACCTATGTTGCCGGCATCAGTAAAGGCAGCAAGTACACTTGTTGCATCCACTATGCCAGTCTGGTCCGCAAGACCAGTTAACTTCATCGCTTTGGCGATAATGTTCATGGCTTGCTCGCGTGTGATTGGAGCATTCGGTTGGAATGTCCCGTCCTCAAAACCAGTGATCAGACCATACTCGGATGCCGTTTCAACCGCACCTGCATACCAGCTATTCACTGGCACATCCGTAAACGCAGTCTTTCCTTCTCCAAGCTTCAGTCCCAGACCGCGTACGATGATCGCCGCGAACTCTGCCCGGGTGATATCTGCATTCGGGTTAAAGGTCGTTTTGTTCACTCCATTAATTACTAGACGAGATCCCATATCGTTCACTGCGTCCTTCGCCCAATGATTCTCCACATCCGCAAAAGTCAGCGGATGCCAGATCATCGAATACGAGCTGTTCGTCACACTCTTAATAACTGCGTAGTATTTGCCGTCCTTCAGAACGAATCTAGTCGGTACATGGCGCACTGTGCCATCTGGCTCCACAACGACTCCAGTCGTAATCCGATTCGGATCAATACCACCTGGAAGTGCCACTATCCGCTCTACGTAAGCATTGAACTGACTCACTTCCACTGTCGATGTACCGTAAGTAGCGGTAACAGTGAAATCTAGTGACGGTGCAACGAGTGTGAAGCCATCTCTGCTTGCCGCACCCGCCACTACCTGGTTCATGGATGCTGAGGATTCGCTGATCGTAATCTTCAGTGTGATATCTTCCAGCTTCAAGCCGCTTCCAAGTTTTTTAGCTAACGCATCAATATTGATTTCGTCAGCTGGCAAAGTATAAGTACCTTTACTTGTCTGAAACACTAGGGTAGCCGATGCGTTCTCCATGTTCTTAATTATTTGACCGTTTAACTCAGCGACGATGATGTTGGAATCCAGCGTCACAGGAACGGTCACCACCGCCCCATTACCTTCCGCGTCCAGCTTCGCTTGGAGTTTAGCTGGGTCAACGACAATAATAGTCGTTCCCACGTTTCCTGAGGTCGTTGTTGTTGCTTTGCCCGCATTCTCTTCCTTACCATTAACGAGGACGATCACATCGGTAACAACTGTGTTCGCATTACCGGGGGTTCTTCCGCTATTCGAGTTGCTTCCGGAACCTGGGCTGACCGGATCAGTACCCGGTGATACGGGATCAGCCGCCACAGCTGCTGTTGCACTACCGTATTTCACCACTTTGCCGTCAGCATCTACCTCTGCAATCCCAATCGTATCCCCGTTGGCTGCTGGAACCAATCCCTCACTGCCTAGAAGCGTGTATCCAGTCAGGATATCTCCCACATTTGGTACGACGACGCTACCAGCGCCAAAGTTCTTATAAAAGAGCTTATGTCCATCAGCCAATGTAGGCGTAACAGTGATTTGTGAATAGCCGTTATTTGCCGAGCCACTTGGATCGATGGCGATCACGTTCAAGCCACCGGCAGGGTTAAGCATATTAATTGTAAAGGTCAACGTGGTTGCCGGTCCCGCCGGAACGGACCCGCTAGCTACCACCCGTACCTTAACAATGTGCTCACCACTCAAATCCGGCAAGTTGGTTCCGTCGTACCGTACGTAAGGTCCGTCGTCCACTGAAAATTCCATACTTGTGTCCAGACCAACAATCGTATTGTTCAGATCATCAGCCGTGACTTCAGGCGCGGAAGGGATGACCGCATTCGAGTCATGAACAGTAATCTGAGCGGCAATAGAAGCGAATGCTGTTGCCGTTGCCTTTTCCCGAACATAATACGTGTCCGGCGCAAGGTCAGTAATCATTGTGTCTGTAACTTCTGTCCAAAGACCAGTGCTGCCTATTTTGTATTCCATTTGGACTGTCAGATTCTGAATGGTGCCGTTATTAGCTCCATTGTACGTTACATCCGTAACAGTCACTCCTACCGGAGCCGCTGCACGAGATGGAATGCTTAACGTCTGTACCGCACTGTCCGTTGTTGTTGAACCGTCACCTTTCTTAAGGATGCTCAGTGACGTTCCCAACCAACTGCTATCTATTTCCAGCTTGCCATCTACTGACACCGTAATCGCTGTATCGTTTACCATGTATGAGCCACTTGGCGTCAGGCCTGCCAACTGTTCAGTAGCATAGTCGATGACGGCCGCTGGCGTCGCTTCTGGCATTTTCGTGAATGCCGATACCGTCACTTGCACCGAAGCCGAACTAAATGCCGTCGCTGTTGCTTTCGTCCGCACATAATACGTGTCAGGAGTAAGTCCCGTCACGCTTGTACCCGGTACATCTGTCCATGCACCTGCTGTGCCTTTTTTGTATTCCATCGCACTAGTAACATTGATGAGCGTACCATCGTTTGTGTTCATTCCCGTTTCACCCGTTGCTGTCACACCAGTCGGCGCCACTAAACGGGACGGAATGCTTAGCGTCTGTGCCGCACTATCCGTTGTCGTCGAGCTGTTGCCCTTCTTCACGATGCTTAGCGATGTTCCTATCCAACTACTATTAATGGCCAGCTTACCATCTGCTGTCGCCGTAACCGCTGAACCATTTACCGTGTACAAGCCACTTGGCGTCAAGCCTGTCAACTGCTCTGCCGCATAGTCAATGATGGCTGTCGGTGTTGCTTCCAGCGTTGGCACGAACGTAGCCACCATCACGATCTTCGCTTCTGACGCAAATGCTGTCAAAGTCGCTTTCGTCCGGACATAATACGTATCAGGAGTAAGCCCTGTTACGGTTGTGCCTGACACATCCGTCCATGCCCCTGCTGTGCCCTTCTTGTATTCCATCGCGGTTGTTACGTTCGTCAATTTGCCATCGTTGGCATTTATCGCCGTTTCATCTGTCACCGTTACACCAGTCGGCACCCCTGCACGGGACGGAATGCTTAACGCCTGCGCCGCACTATCCGTTGTCGTCGAGCCATTGCCTTTCTGCACAATACTCAGCGACGTTCCCAACCAACTGCCACCAATTGCTAATTTGCCATCAGTTGTTGCTGTTACCAAATCCCCGTTTACTGTGTACGAGCCATTCGGCGTGAGGCCTGTCAGTTGTTCAGTCGAATAATCAATAACGGCTGAGGGCACCACTTCCGGTGTTGCTACAAAAGCAACCACCGCCACTTGCACTGAAGCTGACGCAAATGCCGTTGCCGTCACTTTTGTCCGCACATGGTACGTGTCTGGAGCTAGTTCCGTTACGGTTACACCCGTCACATCCTTCCACGCACCTGCCATACCCTTCTTGTATTCCATCGCGGTTGTCACGTTCGTCAAAGTACCATTGTTAGCACTGATCGCCGTTTCGTCCGTCGCCGTTATACCTATCGGCGCCACTGGACGGATCGGAATGCTTAACGTCTGCGCCGCGCTATCCGTAGTCGTCGAACTGTTGCCCTTCTTCACAAGGCTCAGTGACGTCCCCAACCAACTGCTATCAATAGCAAATTTGCCATCAGTTGTCGCTGTTACCAAAGCCCCGTTTACTGTGTACGAGCCACTTGACGTCAAGCCTGACAACTGCTCTGCCGCATAATCAATGGTCGCTATCGGTGTTGCTTCCGGCGTTGGCACAAAAGTAGCCACCGTAACATTCTGCGCTTCTGAAGCAAATGCCGTCGCCATTGCTTTCGTCCGCACATAATACGTGTCTGGAACAAGTTCCGTTATGGTTACACCTGCTACATTCGTCCATGCACCTGCTGTACCCTTCTTGTATTCCATCGCGGTTGTCACGTTCGTCAAAGTACCATTGTTAGCACTGATCGCCGTTTCACCCGTCGCTATCACACCAGTCGGCGCCTCTGCACGTGACGGAATGCTTAGCGTCTGCGCCGCGCTATCCAATGTCGTCGAGGCATTGCCTTTTTTCACGATGTTCAGCGACGTACCCAACCAACCACTGTTAATGGTCAGCTTACCATCTGTTGTCGCTGTTACTGCCGTACCGTTCACCGTGTATGAGCCGCTTGGCGCCAGACCAGTTAACTGCTCTGCTGTATAATCAATGATGGCTGCTGGTGTCGCTTCCGGTGTTCCCACGAACGCAGCCACCGTCACGCTCTTCGCTTCTGACGCAAACGCCGTCACCGTCGCTTTTGTCCGGACATAGTACATATCCGGAACAAGTCTCGTTACGGTTGCACCTGGAATATTCGTCCAAGTACCCACCTCACCCTTCTTATACTCCATGGCAGTTGTTACGTTGGTCAATGTACCATCGTTAGCACTTATTGCCGTTTCATTCGTCGCCGTTACACCAGTCGGTGCCCCTGGACGGGATGGAATAATCAGCGTTTGTGCTGGGCTATCCGTTGTCGTTGAGCCATCACCTTTTTTCACGATGCTCAGTGACGTTCCCAACCAACTACTGTCTATAGCCAGCTTCCCCTCTGCTGTCGCCGTTACCGCCGTACCGTTGTTAACCGAGTACGCGCTGTTTGGCGTCAGTCCGGTCAGTTGCTCAGCAGCATAGTCAATGATGGCTGCCGGTGCCGGAGCTCCTGTCTCAAATAATTTTGCAGTTATTCTATAATGATCAGCATCCGTATTATCGGTTGTCACCAAGACAAGATTGTCGCCAAAGGTGGGATACAATCGGAAGCTTGGATAATATTCCACAGCGTACATCCAAGTGGCTACATTGAAACCCTGCATAGCCACCGGAGCGGAATCCACCGGCTGATCCGATGTAAAGACCAAATTACCGTCATTGTCATAATAATTCAGGTAAGCATACTGCGTTCCCGACCATTCTTTAAAGTTGTTGTACGCATCATTGATGGCATTGGTAGAAGTAGGGTCCGTACTTACAGTTACGAATCCCGGATTTGCACCATCTCTATAAATAGCAGCCGAAGATTCACCTAGATAGCCACTTACTGTAAAATCACCCTTACTCGTACCGTTCTTATCATATAAAGAAACCGTTGAAGAGTCCGTTATATAGTAATATTGGCTGAACATGAAATTCCCGTTGTTCAACGTAGACAAATAGAGCTGTTTTTCATTCGTTCTTATTCCTTTATCAATTGTGTTTAACAGATCTCCTTTATTACTGAATATTTTTAGATACATTTTATCCGACTGAGGTCCTACTCCCGAATTATAAGCAACCATATATACACCGTCTCCAGCGGATACATAAGACATGCTCGCATTATGGTTAACCAATAGCGTTTCACTCGAGACCGGGGTACCCGTAACAGAGAATACACGTGTAGCCGTGCTCATATTGTCGTTTCGCTGCCAGGAAAAAGCTATATTGCCGTCGGACAATTCCGTTATAGATATAAACCGCGTGAGTGCCGGGGTACTGGCAGCAGAGTATGTATTAATCTGCGTCTGGCCAACTACCTTTTGTCCTGACTGGTTTAGCACCATAAAATAGGCGTTGGGATTATTCTCCCTAACAGACCCCAATTGCAAATTGTTAGCTCCGCTGTCGCTTTTATTGTAAGTAATCAGGATATTGCCATTACTTAGCGCAAGCATGTTCACATCAATCATCTGGTAGTAGGTTTCCATTAAGTTGCTTAGAGGAATATCCGCTTTAGGAGCTCCCGTGCGGTCAAAAATCTTCAAAAAATAAGAATAAACGTAGGAATTGCCTTGATAAGCGAATGTGTTTAACACTACTGCGGTACTTCCGTCAGGAAGAACATCAACATCAGAAACATTCTTACCCGAGGCGTTTGTAACTGGAGGCTGAATGGGAAAGTCCACCGTTTGGGTGAATGAGGGTATGGCAGCGTATGCCCGGAGTGAAATCATCGGTAGCAGTCCAATGACTAATATAAAAGCCAATCCAATCTTGCCTAACTTTTTTAACATTGCTTTCCTCCTTGTTGAATGACTATTCATATAATTGTTAACGCTTCCGTAATTGCAATTAATACAGAAAAGCAGATTTCTATCCTATTATATCGACATTTCTTAGAAAATAGTTTATTTTTCGACAAAAAAATACGATAAATCACGAATTTATCATGACTTTAGTCATATATATTTGTGGTCAAAGAGAAAAATCATAGATTCGCACATTAAAAAAGCCCTCTCTGTCCACTAAACAGATTAGGCTGTCACGTTGAGAATTTCACATCCTGATTGCCGATGAAGAAGACACTCTATGATCATAGTGATAGTTAAAACAAAAAACCGAGAAAGAGCACTTTATTTAAAAGTGTCTATTTCTCGGTTATGGTTTATTGATCCGTTATTTTAATTAGTTAGGTTGTTCTTCCATCGCTCTAATGGATTCATCCACCTTTACCATCATGGAACATTCAACTCTTTTGCGGAAGACGTCACAGCTGAAGTCATAGGTTCCGACCAGAGAACCCGTCGCGTGCAGTGCATTGGCAGGACAACCACCGCTGCAGTAGAGTTTAGCCCAGCAGTCCTTGCATTCCGGCTTCGAGTAGCAGTTGCTCTCTTGGAATTGACATTGCAGCTCAGGCTTTGTGATGCCATCCCAGAGGTTCCCCATGCTATACTCTTCATCCCCTACGAACTGGTGGCAAGGAAAAAGCTCTCCCCAAGGGGTGACGGCAAGATATTCGGTTCCTGACCCACAGCCAGTGATTCTCTTCTGGATGCAAGGCCCTTCTGAGAGATCAAGCATGTAGTGATAAAAGGTAAACCCCTTGCCTTGTTCACCGCGACCGATCATTTCCTTGGCGAGAATTTCGTACTGGTTGTATATCTCCGGCAAGTCCTCCTCGGTAAGTGCATAGGGCTCCTTTGGATCACAGATGACTGGTTCCATAGAGATTTTGTCAAAACCAAGGTCTGCGATATGAAATATATCGTTGGTGAAATCGACATTGTTACGAGTGTAAGTTCCTCGAACATAGTACTCTTGGTCCCCGCGCTTACGAACGAATTCCTTGAACTTCGGAACAATATGATCGTAGCTGCCTTTTCCGTTAACCGTTTGGCGCAGCCGGTCATGAACCTCTTTTCTTCCATCCAGACTCAATACGACATTGTACATTTCCTGATTTAAAAACTCGGTGACCTCATCGTTCAGCAACATCCCGTTCGTCGTGAAGGTGAAGCGGAACTTCTTTTTGTATTCTTGTTCTTTACTTCTTGCATAAGCTACGATCTGTTTAACCACTTTCCAAGCCAAAAGCGGCTCCCCGCCGAAAAAGTCGATGTCCAGGTTTCGATGATGGCCCGAATTTTCAAGCAGGTAATCGATAGCTTTTTGTCCAACCTCATAGCTCATGATCGCTCGGTCTCCGTTGTATTTCCCCTGGCTGGCGAAGCAATAGTCGCATGACAGATTACAGGTATGCGCAACATTGAGGCAGAGCGCTTTGACATAAGTTTTTCGTTTTTTTAAATCAAGCGAGAGGTTCTCATACTCATCTTTTGTAAAGAGCTGTCCATCTTTTATAAGCTCCTCGATATCCACGATGGTTTCTTGAATGTCGCTCTCAGAAATACTGGAATCATGCTTATATTTATCCATCATCATAGTCACGATTTTGTCGACAGGAGTTTTCTCATAAAGTTCTATAATTTCATATGCCAGGTCATCAACAACATGCACCGAGCCACTATAGGTATCGAGCACGATATTGTATCCGTTTAGTTTATATTGATGAATCATACTTACTAATCAAGCTCCTTTTGCACACAAGTAGAAACGGCTTTGCCATCCTTTAGAGGAAGCGTCCATTTCTTAAAAATAGCCGCCCATCAGCAGAGCAATGGGCGGTAAAATTCCGAATCCTATCTGTTCATTGCATTTTCACACTTCTGGTTTGCAACGCCGCAGGAAGTTTTACAAGCGGACTGGCAAGAGGTCTGGCATGCGCCGCATCCGCCGTGTTTTGCGGTATCCATCAGTTTACGGGTGCTCAGTGTTACGATTCTTTTCACGATAAATAACTCCTTCTGTAATTTCTTGTGATCACTTTCACTTAATTTCCATGGAACATCGTAGCAACCTGACGTAAGTACGTCTATGATTCCCGTCACCTAGCAGAGCAGAGAGGGATTAAACATAAGCATCAACGCTCATTTTCATGCTTGTGATCGTAGGATGCGGCAGCGGGAACCAGAGTCAGTGCAAAATTAAAAATATGAAACAAAAAAGAGACGGCAATGATGCCATCTCTTCAATAACGATTTTTCCTCATACTTGTCCGTAAAGTCCAATAAATATAAGGATCTCATAGCACTGTATCCTTCCTTACCAGTAGAGCGACACTCTCCAACTCCATATGCACCCTATGCGAACATCCCTCTCATTATCATGGCTATTGTTATGGCGGAAAGAAGTCGCGTAGAATTAAGGATTTTTGTAGGGAGTGTTTCGTGAATATTCAATGAAGTTATTTATTTTTATAATGTACTACGCCTTAGTTCATAAAAATATTGCACAATTGGATGCTTTAACTTCATCTTGTCGCTCATGTTTAAAATTCGCTTTTTCCCAACTCGTCTGTCCACTATAGCTAGAATATTCAATAAGATATCATTGCTTTCTAAGCTCTCCTCTATGGAAATAGATAAATACTTAGTAGCTATAACAATAAAGTTCGATTTACTTAATGATGTCTGTGCTGACAAAAGCTCCTTTGCAACTTCTGATATTTTTCTGCTTCTTGCAATGACTATTAGCCGATCCTCCGGGATGATCCCCTTACTATCTTTTCTAACCGCTTCAATGTCTTCATGGTTAATAGGAATTTGAAGATCTGAATCATTCTTAATCTCCTGCTCCGTCTGATACCATCTAATTGAGCTAGTTCTATCATTCATTTTGAGTACGTTCTTTTTATCTACCGAAATATAACAATCCCCTGATTTATCAGGTAAATAACGGTAACTGCTTGCGCGATATTCAACCCTGCCGTATAACGCAGGACAGAGAAAACTCTCCAGTTGTTGCTTCAATTTGCTCCAGGACATGTATCCTCCTATGTTTTATGTTATAAATACCTGTTGAGGCAGTCGTTCTATTATACAATACATAATACAATCCCACTAAAACCTGAATCATATCTTGATATTCCGTCTTATCATCACTTCTGTATATAGAAACAAGCCGATTAGGTATAGACCCCGTGGTCTGGCACCTAATCGGCTTGTTATGTTACGCCTCAAACGTTTTCACTTCGGTTATTACTCTTACTTGGACAGATAATTCGATAACCGGTACAGGAAGTTTCAGCGCGGGTCGTATTGCTGCTTGGATGGATTATTTCTCCATTACTTATCGTGACCTTTACCCGGGTTTTCTTTTGAGTATTCAAAGGTCACTTTTACAGGCTCGCTCATATAGCCAGTCGATAGATACGCCTCATTGGTTCCCTTTAAATTACCCGTAAGTTTGAATGTGAATTGGAAGCTTCCCGCGACTGTACTCTTCGTCTCATCTTCGAGTTGAACCTTGCCTTTCGGATCAAGCACCATCAACTGCACATTTGTAAGGACGCCATTCATCAGCAATCCATCAATCGTTACTTTTTTCGCTTCCTCGTCAACCTTTACTTGTATGCCCTCAATGCCTTTCACGTCTACAGCACCCGAGAGGTTATAGACACCAAACTCGTAGATGGAATATCCGTAATCGGTTGCTCTTTTTATGCCTTGTAACTTCATGTATCTTGCCTTGACCGGGTTGAACTGAATCGTTTCTTTGCCATCATGCGCGGTAATAATTCCGTCATTTGGCATGACATTGATCCAGTCCTGCTTATCGTTCGACACAAGAATTTTGTATTTATCGGCACGAGCATATTCCCAATCAATTCGAACCGTATCCATTTCCTTCTCTTCATCGAGATCAACCAGGAACCAAGTATTGTCCACGTATTCACTCGCCCATCTTGAAGCAGGGAATCCATCGACGGCTTTAGCCGGTGCATAATTCGCATTATTGCCTTCGGTCGACGAAGCTTCTACCGTTTTATTCTGCGCCAAATTGCCTATTAGGTAATAGACGCTTTCCTTCAGCGTATTGTACGCCTCATCTTTTATCGTACCCGCCTTCTTGAATTCATCCAGCTTTGCGTTAAAGCCTCGGAGATATTTGGTGACTTGCGCTGCATCGTTCCCTTCATAGCGCATCATCATTTCCAAATAGTTGTTCAAAGAACGCACCGTTGCAGAATTCGTAAATTGCTTCGCTTTTTCGAAGCGGTCGACTAGCGCTTTCATACCAGATGCATTCGTCGTTGCTTCGATAACATATGACTTTGTCACCATACGCCCCGCGGTAACGGTAATGTTAAGCTCATGTTTGCCAAGCTTGCCTGCAAGCGGAATAACGGTACCCGCTGTATAAGGCTTGCCGTCATACGTCGCCGTCACCTTCGTCAGACCATCATCCGTTCTAAGCTTCCATGTAAAGGATACGGATTCTGAATCGGGCAGCTTCATCCCGCTCTGGAACGGATTGCCGTTCATCTGCATGTCTACCTCGGAAGGCGGAGCCTCATTGATCTGATACGTTCCTTTAACAAATTGATACAGCCAGTCGTAAAGAACGCGTGTCGCTGGATCTTTACTTACCGCGGTGTTATAGACTGCATTGTTGCCTTGATAATACGATTTGAAGCCATCCTTCATGAGCCCTGTCTTCGCACCACTGTTCAAGTAATCGATATACCGCTCGCGGAACACGCCGTCCGTCAGCATCCGATCATCGAACTCGAGTTCATTGGACATGCCATACTGCTTCGCCAGATTCGCAGAATCCTCCAAACGTTCGATATCCGTCGGCTCGAAGAAGTAGTTCGGTTGGATCGTCACCGCATCGAAGCCGACATCCTTCCACATGAACGCTTTATAAGCGAAGAAGTGCGGAATCCAGAAGAACTTCAGGTCCTTGCCGCTAATTTGCATGTCATGCAGGGTGCTGCTCACCGACCGGATCAGATCCGGTCCGGATTGGCTTGTGCTGATTTGCTCTTCGAACCAGTACATACCTACAAGCTCGAGGTTAGCGTAACCTTTCGCTTCCCATCTCGATTTGACTTGCTGCAGCCACCATTGAACTGCTTTTTCACGGTTCGCAAGGGCTTTCTCTTTGCCAACGGAATCATTGAAGTTCAGCGATTCTCCACCTTGTTCAACAGCTCCGAAATTAGTGATCGATTCACCTGGATCCGGAATCATGAGGACAACCTTTTCCTTCACGCCAGACTCGTTCAGCGCATCGGATACTTCCTTAGCCGCTTCGTTTAACGCATCCATATCACCGCCTACAGCAAAGGTTTTATCCAGATACCATTTCCAATCTTCCATATAAGCCCGCCCGCCGAAATCACGACCTGGATTTGGAGAGTTAATGCCAAGATACAGGACGCCGTCGAAGAGTCGATCCTTAATCTTGCCGTCCTTATCGACATAACTAATATTCGGAATGATCCGTTCTTTCGTCCAGATGCCTAAGTCATTCGCATATTGCCCGTTATACAAAAGTCCAAGATGCTCGATACCCGCTGTCGCCTCGCCTGCCGCCAAGAATTTCGGCGTATGCGTTGGAACAGTTACAGCTCCGGCAACTTTGCCGTCTTCACCGAGGATTTCAATCTCATCCACGAAGGTCATTGCACGCGTATGCATTGTGAATGTCACTTTCACATAGCGAGCATGAGCGATCTTCGCATCTGGGCCGATCGCTTTGATACCGTCCTTGCTGCCGTCCCACACATAGGTCTCCGTGTATTTGCCGTCATTCCACAGCTTCTGCGTGGCATTGTCTTTGAGCAGTCCCCAGTTCACCTTGTCATCGGAGACGTACATCGATACCGTGAGTGGCACGAGTACATTGTTCGTTGGCCAATCTTCGAGGAAATTGGCTTTAATACCCGTGATGGATTTCTTCGCCCCCAAATCAAACACAACTTCGCGTGTCTTACCCAAATGATGTCCAACCCATGCTACGTCGGATCTATTGCTTGCCCCATATATACCATCCGTAAGTGTGTTGCCTTCATCCGGATAGGAAGCTTCCGGCTCTTGCGACCACTCATAAGATAAGCCCGCTGCAAGATTGTGATATACCGCCCCATACACTGACGCAATAACACCCTCCGTACCCGCTCCCGGTAGGTCTGATGGATTCATCACCTCGACCGGATCGGCTTCGCCCGGCGGGTTCGCTGGTGTCTGTTCCTCTATCTGTGTAGGCGACAGCGCCTCTGCCGCTTGCGCGATCGGCATCATCGTTACGATCATGATCGCAACCATGACGAGAGCTACCCATTTTCTACTCCTCTTCATATCGTACTAACTCCCTTCTGATTTTTGAGTCAAGAAACATCAATCTCCTAAATGGTATGTGCTTCCATTTCAGCTTACCTCGATGCTCCTTCCTCCCTTCCGAGATTCCGACACGTCATAGAAGCTTATAACATATGTCAATGTCCTTAAAGTAACATTATGAAAAGTGGCCTTTCTTTCAAATAGATAATTAATGACATTGGGTATACACTTGTTGACATGAAGGCCATCAACTGTCCTCCAAGCAATCTGCCAAATAAAAAACGCAACCCCTCGAGGTTGCGTCGTGTTTATATATGGTCGCGCCTAATTGCTGTGGCGTTCTACTTAAATTGATGCCCTATCCATAACCGATCGGATGCTTTTTATACTCTAAGGGGCTTGAGCCGACTCTATTTTTAAACACACGACTAAAATAGTACTGGCTCTTATACCCTACCTTCACGGCCAGATCCCCGATTTTGATATTCGGCATTACGTCATCCAGAATCTCCTTCGCCTTCGATATCCGAAGCTCGGTGACATAGTCAAGGAATGAAGCACCGATTTCTTGCTTCATACGCTTGCTAAGATAGGTTTGGTTGATATGAAATAGCGATGCTACTCGAGTAATAGACAGCTCCGGATCCTGATAATGACTGTCAATATACTCGATCACTTTTTGGATAAGCACTGTTCCATCCCCTGTATACCCGGGAAGCCCCAGCTCCTTATCCACCCTGCTTTCATGTGAATGCAAAGGATATTTTACCTGAAGATGCTCATCGATCCGATGAAGCAGCTTGTTCAGATCACTCTTCGGCACAGGCTTCAATACATAATCGAATGCTTGCAGTTGCACGGCTTGACGCGCATATTCAAAGTTATCGTAGCCACTGATGATTACAACTAGAACCGACGGGCAGCGTTCGCGCAATATATTTATCAGATCGAGCCCATTCATATTCGGCATGTTGATGTCCACAAGACATACATGTGGTGGGGCTTCCTCCACCATATTCAATGCTTCGTTTGCACTTTTCGCTTCTCCTGCAACTTCAAAAAGATACGAACTCTCCTCAATGTATTGTCGCAAGCCTTTGCGAATGATCGTTTCATCATCGACGATGACAATCTTCCACATCTTCATTCCGCTCCCCTTCCAAAGGTATTCGAATGACCATAACGGTAATGCCATCTTCGCTCTTCACTGCAAGGCCATATGGCACCCCGTAAGCTAGTCGAATGCGATGGTTTACGCTGTATAGCCCAAAGCCTGTGGCAGAACGATCATATTTATCATCAAGAAGGGCTTGATTCATCTGTTCAAGCTTCTCTTCAGGAATCATAACCCCATTATTTTTAACCTTAATGACCAAATCATCGACCTGTTTATATGCTGTGATCGAAATTTTGCACTTTTGATCCCCAAGTGGCTTAATCCCGTGATAAATCGCATTTTCCACCAACGGCTGCAGCATGAAGCGAACGACTTGGCACTGAGCAAGCTTTTCATCATATCGAAGCTCGTAGTCCAGAATCTCCTCATATCGCACGCCTTGAATATGAAGATAACTCTCGACATGGTACAACTCCTGATCAAGCAGAATGTAGGGACTGCCTGTGCCAAGCCCTAATCGGAAATATGCGCTAAGCGCTTCCACCATCTCCACCACATTGTCTGCTCCATGTTCCGTTGCCATCCACTGGATCGTATCCAATGTGTTGTATAAAAAGTGCGGCTTGATCTGCTCATGAATCAGTCTGAGTTCCATCTTCTTTCGGTCCTGCTCCACAGCGTATAATTGAACAAGCATGTCATTGAAGCTTCGCCCAAGATCGCCGATCTCATCCGAGCGCATAACATCTGCTCGTATGGTTTGATTGCCTTTCTGCACATTTTCCATTACCTGGCGAAGCGACTGAATTGGACGAATAATGGAAGAAGCAAGCAGCATCAGAAAGACGATAAACGCACTACCGATAAGAACGCCTACCAGCAATGCAGTCCGCTGGGTTTTGATCACCGCTAGCGATAGACTTGAATTCGGTACTTCGAGTACTAGCTTCCAGCCTTCCACATTTTGAATTGGAGCCTCAAATACACTTATGCTCTTCTTATCTGCTGCATCATCCGCTCCATCTCCTTCACCCAGCTCTCTGCAATCGATGATAAGCTGGCCTGACTGGTCATATAGCATTACATCTTGAGCAATCTCCTTCATCTTCTTGACGGAGACGGCTGCGGCAATATAAGCTACCTCATCATTCACCGATGGATTCACGCGATACAGAATGACGACGATTTCAGCTGCATTCGCTTTGGATACGATAGGATTGCTCACCACATAATTGGAATCTGAATTTAGCAGTAGTTTTCGATAGTAGGGTCGGTTTAGTATCGAAAAAGGCTTATCCCTTGCTGACCAGGAATCTCCGTGAATATCCACCACGCGTATGGATTCGTACTCTACTTGTTTTTTCGCCTCGAACTTATTGATCTCTTGCAGCAATTCATCTCGTGTCCAATGATGGTCCGAAGCTAGAGAAGCAAGCATGTCTATCTCACCGATGCGCTGATTAAACCAATAATCGATCTGGTCGCTGCGTGCATTAACCACTTGCTGCGTTAAGTTCTTATTCAAAGGGACAACCGTATGGTTCATCTCAAAATATATTGTTACAAGCAATGCAACGAACAGCAGCAAGAAGCAGCCTCCTGCGATTAACGTAATTTTGAAGTGAATTGTTTTCATTGTAATCATAGCCCTTCACAATATCCGTTTCTTACATGCCCGAAAAAGACAAAAAAACGCTAATCTGTGCAAATACATAATGCTGCACTAAATCTATAATAGGTCTTGTGCATATTTTCACATGAAATAACATTCATGTCTAGGCTAGAGATGAATGATTTGCCTAGCAAATCTTCCTCTCCCTAGTGTATGTAACCAATTCATAACAGAATGAAGGAGATATTATGCGAACTCACACGAAAAAGCTGTTATCTATTCTACTAGTCCTCAGTCTTATGTTCACGCTTGCTGCCTGTGGCGGTAAAGAGGCAGCACCCGCTGCAGATGCAAACGGAGTTCAAGTCTTTGAAGGAGTTGGGCAAGGTAAACATGGCGATATTAAAGTACAAGTTTCCTTATTAGATAACAAGATCACTGACATTAAAGTAACAGAGCATAAGGAAAATGAAGTACTTGCAGAGCCTGTTTATACGCAGCTCAAGCAAGATGTCATGACAACTAACAGCGCAAAAGTTGATGCCATTAGCGGATCTACGGCTACAAGCAAAGGATATCTCGAAGCCATTCAAGATGCAATTACGAAGTCTGGACTTACTCTTGTCGCTGGCGCTGCAGTCAGTGGAAGCAAAGATAAAGAAGAAGCCGAGCAAACCTATGATGTTGTCGTCATCGGTGCCGGGGGTGCTGGCTTTAGTGCGGCTATCGAAGCGAACAGCGCTGGAGCTAATGTAGTTCTGCTCGAGAAAATGCCAGCTGTTGGCGGCAACACATTGATCTCCGGTGGTGAGATGAATGCGCCTGACAACTGGGTTGAACGTGCTCTTGGCATCACTGATGACACGGCTGACTTGTTCTATGATGATACGATGAAAGGCGGAGACAACCTCGGGGATCCTAAGATGGTTCGTATTCTTGCCGACAATGCACTAGCATCTGCCGAATGGCTGCGCGATGATATCAAGGTAGAGTTCTTACCTGATCATCTGTTCCAATTTGGAGGCCATTCCAGAAAACGTGCGTTGATTCCTGTAGGTCATACAGGTGCTGAATTAATTACCAAGTTAAAAGCCAAAACAGACGCTGACCGAATCACGATCAAAACGAATATGAAAGCTGAAACCTTGCTCAAGGACGAAAGCGGCAAAGTAACCGGTGTAACTGCGACTTCGGGTACTGGCGACAAGATCACATTCCATGCGAACAAAGGCGTCATCATCGCTACCGGTGGTTTTGGATCCAATGTAGAGATGCGTAAAAAATATAATCCTAAAATGGATGAAAAATATATGTCTACCGATACACCAGGATCTACAGGTGACGGTATCGTTATGGCAGAAACGATTGGCGCCAAGCTGACAAACATGGAGAATATTCAAACGTATCCAATCTGTAATCCTGAGACAGGTGTTATTTCCCTGGTTGCAGACTCCCGCTTCGATGGTGCGATCCTGATTAACCAAGAAGGCAAGCGCTTCGTTGAGGAATTAGAACGTCGTGACGTTATTTCTAAAGCAATTCTTGCCCAAACGGGTGGATATACGTATCAATTATGGAATCAAGGCATTGAGGATATCGGTAAAACGATCGAAGTTCATCAAGACGAATACGATCAACTCGTTAAACAAGGCTTGCTCTTTAAAGCCGATACGATTGAAGAGGCGGCTGATTTCTTCAAAATTGACGTGAACAATTTGAAAGAAACAATTAATAAAGTAAATGATTATGCGAAAACAGGTAAAGACCTTGATTTTAAACATCGCGGTGGATTGAAATCTCTTGAAAAAGGCCCTTACTACATCGAAAAAGCTGTACCATCCGTTCACCATACAATGGGCGGATTGGTGATCGACGAGAAGACTCGCGTATTGAATGAACAAGGCGAAGTCATCCCTGGGCTGTTCGCTGCAGGTGAAGTAACAGGGGTCATTCATGGTGCAAACCGTCTTGGCGGTAATGCCATCGCTGATATCTTCACATTCGGCCGGATTGCAGGCAAACAAGTTGTAGCAGAGTAATCTTATGTTTGTGTAACTGCTCTATTAATAAGTTAGCTTTAAAAACGTGCAAGATAGTTTGTTGAGTGCAGGTTGACTGCTAACTTTCAAGCTGCACTCTATGACATAGCAAACCGCCCTGTAAGCAACATTGCAAACAGGGCGGTTTATTATGGTGGAGCCTAAGGGCTATGCTCGTCTAACTCGCTGCTTTTTTATCGTTCTCCGTTAGTGGAATTAAAATTGCCCAATTATTTAGTGTCTACTTGACAAGCGTTCCTTCAAATTTCCTAGACTCTGGAAAACTCAAGTAAGCAAAGGGGGTTGAATCACTGTTAAATCCCTCTCCAACAACGCCACTGACTCCACGTGTATGGAGTCTGTCTGTCGGATGCTTTCTAAAAAATAAAAGCGCCCGACAACTCCGCGGATTTTACAATCTTTTAAATTAGCTGAGTGCAAAAAGGATTGCGGATCCGTTACATGCTATAGGTAATGGAGATAAAAACTGCGGCTTGGATACGAAATGCTCAACATATGTTCTAAGCTGCTCATTATAAGCTAAACGGATTACTTTTTCGCTACAGGGATCCAAATTTCGCTTTTATAGTTTGGACTACTAGAATCCCTATCTGTAAATAGAATCTCAGGACCTTCCACAACTTGATAATTAGATGAAGGAAACCATTCAGTATAAATTCGTCCCCATACTTCCTGTATGTCGGCAGGATTACCAAGTACAGTGAAAATTACCCAAGTAAATGTTGCAACATGAAGTGAATCCAGATCTAATAAATCTTTTTTTGTTGTTGCTACACCAATCAGATGATCAAGTTCAGCTTTTTCCTCATTATCTCTTTCCCTAATATTAAATGAAGCACTATATCCTCCTAGAGGTTCAACATTTGCAAGAGATTTCAGCTTGGAGTAAACATCATCTGTTATTTTCGTCAACATTTCTGTTATAGCAGGATTTTCTCCTTTATAAACGAGAGGGATTCTTTCTTTTATACCTGCAATTGTAAATGCTTCTTTATTTTCAATTCGATAATTTAATTCGCTTCCTCCTGTAATGGTTAATTGGAAAGTCATGCGCGGAAAAGATTTCAAGGATTTCCCGGTTTTATTAACCTCGGAAGGGTTAATACCATGCAATTGATAAAAAGCTTTCGCAAACGAATCTGGTGAATGATAGCCATATTTGATGGCAACATCGATAACTTTCCTGGGTTGACCCTTTAATTCAAAACCAGCCAAGGTTACCCGTCTTCTTCTAACATATTCAAGTAATGTAATACCTGCTAAATAGGAAAACATTTTTTTGAAGTGAAATTCTGAACAGCGAGCTATTTTTGCTACTTCAGCCATATCTATATCATTTTCAAGGTTCTCCTCAATATAGGTTAAAGCATCGTTCATATGCTTCAGTAAATTCATGTCTTCCACATCCCATCCTTGATTATCATACCTTTTATCAAAGAAGTGTTCCCGACAATTAGTATTTAATTTTTATCGGGTCTTTGTTCTAACTATTTTAATACTGTAGATCCGACAAAAACAATATCGGCTTTGTCGGGAACATTGATGCCAAACTTGCTAATGTTTGTTTAAGAAGGGGGCTTCTTAAATGAACTATTTTGCTACGATACTACCTGGTTTAGAGGATCTTTTGATTGAGGAGATTAAAGACAGATGCTTTGAAATAGTGGTTACACAAAAAAATCGAGGAAAGGTTTTCTTTACAACCACCCTAGATATTGAACATCTAGAACGTTTAAGACTAGCAAATAATTTATATTTAGTTATTTCTGAATTAGAAGTTGGGTCACACCGGTTACATCTTCATCCATTGCGTGATCAAGTTTCTCGTATAAATCTAAAGCCATTCCTAAATAAAGGGACATATTATTATGTGAATGCCAGCCGTAAAGGATCACATACTTATAGCCGATTTGAAGCAGCTAATGCAGCAATGGAAGGAATAAAAAAACGTTACCCTGACAAAAAAATTAGTATGAATCGTCAGCCTGATGTAGAGTTTCGACTAGATATTGAAGATAGCCGCGGACTTTTTTCGCTTAAGTTAACTCATGCATCCTATCGATTTAGACGAAAGGATAGATGTTTTTCAGCAGCATCACTTTTACCAACTGTCGCACATGCCATGGTGTGGCTTTCAACTCCTGTAGAAGAGGATGTTTTTATTGACCCCTGCTGTGGATCGGGCACAATTTTATGGGAACGATTATCCTATCCATTTACTTATATTGGTGGGGGGGGATATTGAACATCAGGCGCTCAACGTAGCGAAAGAGAATCTCAAGGATACGTTGACAGAAGTCACACATTGGGATGCTCGTCAATTAGCTTTTGCTGATGCTTCTATTGATAAGGTCGTGACAAACCTGCCATTTGGAAGGCAAATTTCATTTGGAAGAGAAACAAATGAAATCAATCGAGCAATATTAATGGAAATATCTCGAGTGACGAAAGTCCATGGGAAAGCTGTCATTCTAACAGAAAATTGGGATGAGATTTTACAAGTTGCTGCGTCATTGCATTTGCGATCAATAAATACGTTCCCGTTAAGTCTCAAAGGATTACACCCTACCATATATGTTTTCGAGAAAGTTAAACACAAAAAATGGAAAGGTTGATAAATAATGAACTTCCGAATTGTGAGTAGGGAATCCTTCAAGATTGTCGGTATTAAAGAGACTTCGCCAATGCATAAAAATGGTGTCTTTGTTCCAGGTATTGATCAAACAACATATAAAGATATGCAAACTTATTTTGAGCAAGTATCTATGGAAAAAGTAGATGAAATCCTGTTTATAGCACTCGACCATACAGATGATCTAGTTGACTATTATATTGGGTTTGAAACAACGGCAGAATGTCCTAATTCTCTTGTAGATTTGATAATAGCTAAGCAGAAGTGGGTAGTTTTTAAACTATCTTCAATATCAACGCGTTCATTGTATAACACCTGGTATTATTTATTTTCAGAATGGTTTCCTGCAAATGGATACGAGCTTGTGGCAAATGCACAATTTTTCCGAGTACTACAAGTGGATGCATCATATGAGCTCTGGGTTCCAGTCGCAAGAAGTAAATTGTAACTATGAATTAATGAAGACGAGAATCAGCGTACATTGTAATAAGGGAGGATGGTAATAGATGACTGCATACGAGAAACCAACATTGGAAACTTCGGAAGTGGAAGTTGTGCTGCGTAAATATTATGGTTCGAATGTGATTGGGGTAACGCCATTAAAAGGGGGTAATTTAAGCGCTGTATTCTCCTTCTCGGTTTTTGATAAGGAATACGTTATTAAATTTAGCGACTTAGCAGGGAGTTTTGAAACTGAAAGATTTATTTCAGGCCTCTTAACATCACAGGGAATCCCGTTTCCTTCTTGTCTCGGGCTAGGTAAATTTGAATCATTTAACTATCTAATTTCAGAAAAGATCAGTGGACTCAATCTGGCAAGCTGCTCTCCTGAGCAACAACGCCAATTGCTTCCGGAGGTCATTCAACTTCTAACTCGGATGAACCACGTTGAGTTAGGCAAAACACACGGTTATGGATTCATAAATACGAGCGGGGATGGTATATATAATTCTTGGAGGGAACATGTAATTGCTATTAATTCAGAGGATCAGGTGGGTACCTTCTGGGATGGGTGGTACAGCTTATTCAAAACTTCTTGTCTGGAGAAAGATGTGTTTGATGAATGTTATAACCGTTTATTGGCCTATTCCAGCTATAATGAACAGCATCGGTATTTTATTCATGGTGATTTTCATCAGTTTAATATTTTATCTGATGGTCAACGTATAACCGGTATTATCGACTCTAATGGTAAATATGGTGATTTTCTTGTCGATCTTGCAACATTAGACTGGCACTTGAGGAAACTTGATGTGATCCAGGAATACCAGTGTTATCAGCAACAGGTTGGCATTTCCATTCCTAATTTTAAGGAAAGAATCATTGGGGCAAAATATTACAATGGATTGATCGGATTACGCTTTTATGCAAAGATGGGATGGCATGATGCTTATAACGGACTACGCGAAGAACTTTTAAGATTGACCAATTAATACTTATATGAAGTTCCGCTAAAAGATGCGATAGTTAAAACTGTAAATAGGAGAGCTCTCATATTCTGATGGCTCTCCTTATTAACTTGATGGCATTATTTCGTTAACAACATGGCTCTCACAAATTAACCAAGTGGCTCTACCACGCCAAAATATTCATTAGGGGAAACAAAAATCATAAGAAAACCTTCCAAGGAACAAGTTTGCTGTATGTTACCTTGGGAGGAACATATTATCAACTATAGAAACTTGCATTAAGATGTACTGACTCTTAAAATCAAAGCCTTAGTGATATATTCTCTTGGGCTTTGATTGAACAGGTAAATGCGGCTCCAATAAGCTATATTCTTATAAGCAACGCACAGCATTCCACATGTACCGTATGCGGGAACATATCCACCGGAGTTACCTCCACTGTCTTATATCCACCATCCTCGAGCACCCGTAAGTCTCTTGCCAGAGTCGATGGATTACACGATACATACACCACACGCTCCGGCTTCATCGCTAGAATCGTCTCCAAAAGTCGTGGGTCGCAGCCCTTACGCGGAGGATCAACCACGATAACATCTGCCGTAATCCCCTGCTCTTTCCAGTTAGGGATTACATCCTCAGATGCACCTACCTCAAACACTACATTATCCATACCATTCAAAGTGGCGTTCGCCCGTGCATCCTCAATCGCTTCGCGTACGATTTCTACACCGTAGACCTGCTTAGCATGCTGTGCAAGGAACAATGAAATCGTACCGATCCCACAATAAGCATCTATAACAGTCTCGTTACCCGTTAGCCCTGCATATTCCACCGTCTTACCATAGAGGACCTCGGTTTGTGCCGGGTTAACCTGATAAAAAGAACGGGCAGAAATCGCGAATTTCACATCGCCGATATAATCGTAAATAACATCGTTCCCCCAAAGGGTACGGGTTGTATCTCCGAAGATTACGTTTGTCTGCTTAGTATTCACGTTCTGGCAGATGCTTGTTACGGCTGGGATTTCGCGGCGGATCTCTGCTATCCATTCGTCAACATTCGGAATACGGTCACCGTTAGTAACAAGGACAACCATCATCTCACCAGTACGGAAGGCTTTCTTTACTACGACATGCCGCAGTAAGCCTTTGCCAGATTCTTCGTCGTAAGCAGTAATGCCAAGCTTGCGTCCGATATCTTTCACCTTGCGTACAACGTCATCATTATCTTCATGCTGAATTAAGCATGTTTCCATATCGATGATGCGGTGACTGCCGCGCGCGTAGAAACCGCCCACAAGTCCGCCTTCCGTTACGCCAATTGGCACCTGAGCCTTGTTGCGGTACCGCCAAGGCTCGTCCATGCCCAGTGTTGGGCGGACGAGAATGCCCTCTGTCTGAGCCATCTCAGCGTCTCCGCCAGCAGCCCCACCACTCACCCGGAGCTTTCCAATCCGCTCCAGGTTGTCCACCACCAGCTGCCGTTTCCACGCCAGCTGCGCGGTGTATTCCATATGCTGCAGCTGGCAGCCGCCGCATTGGTCATAGATCTCGCAAAGCGCCGCAATGCGGGCGCTGCTCGCCTCTACTAAATTCAGCAGCTTGGCATAGCCATACTGCTTCTTAGTCTTGAGCACCTTTGCCCGAACCTTCTCCCCGGGCAGGGCTCCCTGCACAAAAAGGGTAAAGCCTTCAACGCGGCCTACCCCTTCACCTTCATGGGTCATGCCGATGATATCGAGCATAACCTCATCATTTTTATTCACAGGCAGTCCGGCGACAGGCGCCTTGCCGACTGGGCGGCTGGTGCTGCGTCCACTGCGGTGTTTACTCATTATTTATTGTTCACTTCTTTCATTATCATCGCTGTATAAACCCAATTAAATGTCTTCGATCATTATTATCGCTGTAAATCTCACAGTGTCTTCGATCAAAGAACATCGCTATATATACCTACAATATCTGTCCATTGACCCTTAGTTATTCTCAGCAAAAATTCGCAAATGCTGTGGCAAAATCCGGAATCGCCCTGGCAGTTCTCCGCCTAGCTCGCCGTCCAAATTCAATTGGACATGCCCTGGAGAGATTACATCCATCGCATCCGTACGGAAGTATATAACCTTCTTATCGTTCAAATGCTCGCCGCGAAGGGCTAATCTGACCAAACGGACAAACTCCGCTAGGTTGCATTTTTTAACCGCAATAACATCTAACAGACCGTCATCGATACGAGCGCCGGGAGCAAGCTTTTCAAAGCCGCCAACAGAATTCGTATTTGCAATCAGGAACAGCATGAACTCATCATGAATGACTTCTTGACCATTAGCACGAATGATTAGTTCCTGAGGAGAAAGGCTGACCATTTTTTCAATACCTTTTAAATAATACGCAAGCTGCCCTATCATGGTCTTCAGCTTACTAGGAACTTCATAAGTCAGTTCGGTTAGACTACCGCCGCCTGCTATATTAATAAAATAACGGTCATTTGCCTTACCGATATCAATCGGACGTGTCTCTTGGCGAATGATCAGATCACAGGAATCTTCCCAGTTCTTCGGGATCCCCATTGCACGTGCAAAATCATTGGTAGTACCAAGCGGCAAAACGCCGAGTGGGGGAAGATTAGGCTTCTCCGCCATACCATTAATAACCTCATTTAAAGTGCCATCGCCACCGGCTGCTATGATCAAATCATAACCGCGTTCTACTGCATCTGCAGCAGCTAACATAGCATCGCCTTCTCCGGTTGTTGCATGGCAGGAGGCCTCAATGCCACCCATATCCAGCCGGTCCAAAATATCGGCGAGCCGCTTCTTCATCTCTTCCCGTCCAGAAGTGGGATTATAAATCAATCTCGCAGTTTTCATTACCGGAACGCCACCTGTTTTTATAATAGAATAACCTAATTGATTATACCTAATTCGGACCACTACAATCAATGTTAAAGGCCCTTTCATGCAAATATTCCATTATACAGCAATTCATGACACTTCATCTGACAAAAAAATATATTTATATGTATATGCAACATATCCCGTATTATCCACGGATGTGGGCACTATTTTTCATGATTAAGTGTGTTCAGGGGTAGTTGCTTTATCATTTACTTCGAATCTGTTCGAGGAGTGTCTCTACCTGTCTCTCAATCCAATGCGGAAGAAGAGGGTGCGGAAGAAGCGTTTGACCAGAATACTTATAGGTTAACCCTTTAAGTCTATTCGGAACCACATGCTTAGTGAAATAGCCTTCACTCAAAAAAAGCGGCGCCACCAGCACCTCGTGACCCTGCTCCTGCCAATACTCCACTTTGCTTCGTACACTGTCCGGACTCAGCAAACCATAGTCGGCCGCTGCTACACCACTTTCCTCACGTACACGTTCCGCCAGCGAAGATATCCCCTGCTGCCAGCGTTGCCGGAAGCCATCATAGATGCTGCCATGACCCACGAGTAGAATTGTTTCACGCGCTGGTTCCGTAGACAGCACACGTAGCTTGTCCCAGATCATTACAGCGATGTCCGGGTCATCGTCGATAGGATAACCATAGTGAACTCTAGCCTTCACTGAGAACAGCGCTAAATCCGTCTCACGTTCAGGCTCAGGTTTGGCGCCTAGTGCATATTCTATCTCATCGACATGTGTGCTTCCCGAGGAAACGAACAATGGGATCACAATAATATCTGTGATCCCTGCGTGTTCCAGCTCATTTATTCCATCTTGAATCAGACGGCCCTCTACCAGCTCTAAAAAAGAGACCACCACAGGAATCTTTTCACCTAGCGATAATCCACTTACGGCTTCCTCCACGATCGAAACCCAAGCCTCGTCGCGAGAGCCATGACTGATAATAAGTACGCCCGGTGCCATAAATTAGCGTCCCAAACGTTCCAATGTTAATTTATATCCATCATTGCCGTAGTTCAGGCAACGTTTCACACGGGAAATCGTAGCTGTGCTTGCACCCGTCTCTGCTTCGATCTGGTTGTAAGTCGAACCTTTGCCGAGCATACGCGCTACTTCCAGTCGCTGCGACAGCGATTGAATCTCGTTCACAGTGCACAGATCATCAAAGAATACGTAACATTCTTCCATATTTTTCAATGTTAAAATAGCTTCAAATAATTGGTCGATACTTTTATCGTTTAGCTTCTTCAGCTGCATAAGATTATCATCCCCTAATGTGTCTTTCTTGCTCTACTATATTGCACTGGAGCGCATTTTTCAAGCATTAACGATTTCACGCTGTAAAGAGTGAAATCGATGGACAAACGTCCACCCCTGGCGCACACTAATTATGTACTAAACTATTTTCATTTCTTCCTACACAAGAAATAGCACCTACCCTATAGTACTACATAAGCGCCGAAAATCAAGCATGTACACGCTTTTTTCACTTCTTTAGGGCGATTATAGGCATTCGCCCTTTTCCGCTCCTATCACGGGTAAACCGGGCATTCGTCTATACCGTATGTTCGCCCATGACATACAGTATAGCAAACCACTAACAAAGGAATGTGATATTATGCCTGATCATTACTATAATCATTCCCGCCGGAATCAGCGTTCGCTGAGCGATTCGTATAATGCCTCTGCCTATCCCGGCCTCAGTCCATACGCGCCTTCATCCCTCCCAGCAGATAGTGGAATCCTTCCCTCTTTAGGAGCAGAAGCTGCCGCTGAAACGGCGCTAGCGCTTCCTGCTGCTGAAGCCACAACGAAAGCTAGCGGCGGACTTGCCGGACTACTAAGCGGCTTAGGCGGTTTAGGCGGCGGTGGCGGAATTGGTGGGAATATGGACCAAATTAAAGGCATCATCGACCGAATGGGCGGCATTGACGGGATCGTAAACTCTATGGGTAAAGTACAGAAGGTGATGTCCGGCTTCCAGCAGATGGCTCCAATGGTTAAACTCTTCATGGGTAGCTTCGGCAAAGGAAAAGGAGCAGCAGGCGCCCTGGCAGCCGAAGAGGATGCCGCACTGTTCAGCCCGAGTCGACGCAAAAAAAGACGCTCTACTTCTCAACGTCGCAAATCGTCCACAACCACACGCCGGCGCTCAACTCCCTCTACTGGAAAACGTCGCCGCAAATAGCGGTGACGTTTTCTGGTGTGCCTACGGCCATTACCGGATAGGTACTATAATCTGACAAACAGCATTTCTCAGGGGAAGAGACTTGCTGTATCGTTTCTTTTATCTTTACTTAAACCATCCACTTCGCCGGAACCATCTGAACATACCAACGCCCACCACCACCATAAACAGCAGAACGCCAAAATACCCATACTTCCATTCAAGTTCAGGCATCACTACAAAGTTCATTCCATAGATTCCGGCAATCAGCGTCAGCGGCATGAATACGGTGGTGATTACTGTTAGTGTTTTCATGATCGAATTCATCCGGTTGGAGTTAAGAGAAATGTAGCTATCACGTAGATCCGCAGTCATTTCTCGATCCGCCTCAATCATATCCGACAGTTTTAACAAATGGTCATAGATATCGCCAAAATAAATCCGTTCCTCACCGTTGCTCTGGACATGCTGCGAATTCACGATCCGGTACATCAAATCGCGCATCGGCACAATCGTCCGCCGCATCTTGAGCAGCCTTCCGCGCACATTAAACACTTGGCTCATCAAATCCTCCACCGACTCACTGCCGCCATTGCTCTCCAGATCCGCAAGCTCATCCTCTAAACTGTAGAGGCATGGAAAATACTTATCTACCAGCTTGTCCATTACAGTATATGCAGCCGCCATCGGACCACCCGACCAGCCTTTACGACTATGTATTTCACGCTTCACCTGCTCCCAAGCTTCATTCATCTCTGTTTTTTCCTGATGATGATAGGACACGAGGTAATTCGCACTCAAAAAAAGGTCAATCTCTTCAGCATCCAGCGTCTCTTCATTCAGCGCATGCAACACAAAAAACTGTACTTCCTCATAATGATCCAGCTTCGGCCGCTGCAGCACATGCATACAGTCCTCAATCGCCAAAGGGTGAAAATGAAAATAGTGATCCAGCAGCAGCGTCTCCTCTGCCGAAGGTGTAGCAAAGTCTGCCCATATCCATGCATAATCCTCCCGCCGGATATCCTGCAAAGGTATGTCTGTCAGCACCTCACCTGTATGCGTCACCGCAAGTGTACGTATCATAAATGTTCCTCCGCTTCATCTTCTTCCACGCATCTATTGTACCGCAAGAAGTGGAGTCTTCCAAAAATAACAAAAAAGAATCTCAACCGTGAAGTCGTAGCTCTGAGGTTCCATTATTCTATAGCGTCCCATTCCGGAAAGGATGGAATACTCTTTAGTAAGTTTCGTTCATCCTCTTCTCCCTCTGATCATTCGGTTCATTGTGTATTAACGATGCTCCTCAGATGGTGGGGATAGAATGAATAGAGTAGATAGGGTTGGGTTGGGTTGGGTTGGGTTGGGTTGTCACCGAACTTAATCAAATCGTATTAAGTGATTTGTTTAATGATTAGTTAGTTTAAATTCTAACCGCCGCCTTGATTCGACGATGCACAAAAAGCTACGTCCAGACATAAGCTCATAAGCACCTTATCCAAGCTTTAACCACTCTCGGTTGTACGAGCTAGACTCTGCAAATTTAGGGCATTTATACCCTTCTTTATGCTTCTTCGACGTCATTCGCTAATTCTGGGGTATTTATACCCCTCTTTTTGCTTATACGACGCTATTTCGCCAATTCTAGGGTATTTATACCCCTCTTTTTGCTTATACGACGCTATTTCACCAATTCTGGGGTATTTATGCCCCTCTTTATGCTTCTTCGACGTAACTTAGCTAATTCTACGGGATTTATACCGCTCTTTCTCCTCCAATCGCCCAATTCCGTCATTTTTACGGGTTTTATACCGCTCTCGCCCCGCTCCACCCAAACAACAAAAAAAGATGTCCGCAGCCAAAGGCTAACTGACATCTTTTTATTAAAGGGATTTAAAAAATGATTTTGAAAATCAGACCGGCTAATACCGCACTGATTGGAATCGTAATAAACCAGGTAACTACAATACGTCCAGCTACTCCCCATTTCACGGCAGAGAAGCGTTTTGCGGAGCCAACACCCAGGATCGCTGAAGTGATAGCATGTGTGGAGCTGACTGGCAAATGCAGCAGTGTTGCCGAGAAAATAACGGAAGCCGCGGAAATATCAGCCGCGAAGCCGTTGATCGGCTCGATTTTGAAAATCTTCGTACCCATGGTCTTGATAATCTTCCAACCACCAATGGAGGTACCGAGTGCCATAGCCGTAGCCGCAGCAACCTTAACCCATAGAGGGATTACATCCATAGTCTCTTGGCGTCCTGATGTAACGAGGGCAAAGGTAATGATCCCCATCGCCTTCTGCGCATCATTCGTACCATGAGTAAACGACTGTAATGCCGCCGTCACAACCTGCATGGAACGGAAGCCCTTATTAACCGTATGTGGACTACGCTTTGCAAAAATCCATTTCAGGACTGTCATGATGATATAACCGATAACAAATGCAATAATTGGCGAGAAGATCAAGCCCTCGACAATTTCCACAAATCCGCCCCAGTTAATATGCGACGAACCTGCACCCACATATACTGCACCAGCCAAAGCGCCGATCAGTGCATGAGAGGAGGAGGACGGAATTCCGAGCCACCAGGTGATCAAATTCCAAATAATCGCAGCAATCAGCGTGGCTATTATGATATCCAGACCATTTTCCAGCAACGTGGGGTCTGTGATACTTCCGCCAATTTTCTTAGCTACACCTGTAAACATCAAAGCTCCGACAAAGTTCATCAGTGCCGCCATAATAATAGCTGTTCGAGGTTTTAACGCACGTGTAGAGACAGAGGTAGCAATCGCGTTGGCCGTATCATGGAAACCATTAATAAAGTCAAACGCAAGCGCGAGAAATATAACAATTCCAAGAATCCATATCGATGTTTCCATATTCTAGTACCCCTTATGAGTTGCGCATGATGATCGATTCCAACATGTTGGCTACATCTTCACATTTATCTGTAGTGGTCTCGAGTCGCTCATATAATTCCTTGCGCTTAATCAGCTCAATCGGGTCCTTAACGGTTTCAAATAGAGCTTTGGTACAAATACGAAGGACTTCGTCCCCTTGATTCTCAAGGTCATTCAAACGGATCGTATATTCACGAATGGCCAGCAGCTTCTTCTGGGAAAGCAAATGAACCGCTTTTTGGATTTCATAAGCACACTGACGAAGGATTTCGGCAAATTGTACAATGTATTCATCCGGGTCAAGAAGGTTGTACATATAGAAACGTGAGGCAGATGCCTCCAAGCCATCAATGACATCATCCATGCTTGTAATCAAGTCCATAATGTCGTCACGCTCAAGTGGCGTAATGAACGTCTTGTTCAATTCCTTAATTACGGTGTGCGTGTAAGTATCACATTGGGATTCGTACTTCTTCATCTCTGCAGCGAAACTATCGACATTATTCTGGAGATCAGTGATATTCTGAGCAAAATAATCTGCAGCTTGGACAATGGTATCCGCCATATTTTCCAGCGTCTCAAAGAATATGTCCTTTTTTCTCAACTTCATTGTTTTAAACCCCTTTACATAATATTACCGTGAGTACAGAGTCACCCATATGTAAAAAGCATGAAAATGAATGACAACCCTTGTTATCTTAACATATCCGTAGAAGGTATAGAAGCTATAGAAATGAACTTTTTTACACTCTATTAACACTTACCCATAATTCCGAACACAAATCTGTATATCACTGGATATTCCGACTTTCTTAGGTTGCACTATCTGCTCCGCCATATACCACATGACTGCTAAATGAAGGTGCATTAGGGACGACCAAAATATGGGTGATTCCTGGATACATTAGCTCTTCCTTACCATCCTTCACAAACCGAATCACATCACCTGGCTCACGCGACCATCTGCCCTTTGTGACCTGTCCCCGCTGAAAGAGCAGCGCTTCTCCACCAAGCTCTACGTCAACCTGAAGTCTTCCAACATCATCAAGTACTTTATGATCGGAACCCATCACCATCACATTTACAGCTTCTACTGGCTTATTGTTATTCAGATCCAAATGTGGTTTACCATTCACGTAACGCTGATAGGTCTGGAGCTGAGTATCGTATTTATAGTCAATTTTATAGCTTTTAAGTAAGAAGTTTACGCTAAACTCAGCGGCCTGTTCTCCGCCTGTTGGTATGTAATCTGGATTGTTAAAAAGATACCCTGGCACCTTCACACTTTTCTCATAACCCAGCTTCTCGGCACCTTCCCGAAGCTTCGCTGCATTACTGTAGAGATTATGAGGGGCTTTACGTGCTTTGTCCCGCCAGAAATAGGCTCCGGCACGACCGATTTCGTCCATATCTGCTTTTTTCTCTTTTTGCAAAATGGCATAAGCCGCAGGACTCCCTCCGGCATGCACCGTCACACCACCGTAGCTCTCGCCAATATCGAGCAGATAGGGACGGATACTGCGAATCGGCCCGATTTTCACTACTCCAGTATGACTTTGAAAAATACCAATCAACCGCGTTATGCCACCTTCAGCAAGAATCTCATATAAAATATCTGCTTCGCTCACCCCCGACTGCGGCCGGGCCGCTGGAGCATTATTTATCATAACGGCCAAGGGGCGTGGGAGACTGTCTTCAGAAACCGGCAGGCCTGTTAACCCGGATATGAGTTCAGCAGAGGGATCCGCAGTCGGTGTTGGCTGGATCGTTTCAATAGGTGCGGGATCTGAGGTAGGTTGCTGTGTCGGGGCAATTACATTATTTGCACTCTCTGTTCCGCAAGCGGAGAGCAATAGGGTACTCAGTACAATGGCAGATAACAGACGGGAAGAAGAGCAGTTTACTTTCATAAGCTTGTAGTTCCTCCTAAACATTTTATGTATCTTAACTGGTTTCTTCCATTTAATCACAGCCAGTCCCATTTGTCTTGATCCGCTTGCATTAAAAAAGGGCACAGCCGATTTCCGGCTGCACCCTGCATGTATCTTATCCGTTTAGTCTAGCTTCCAGCAATTAAGGCTTAATGTCCCATATTGATACGCTTGAAATATCCGCTCTGCCTTCCTGCTGCCATCCGCTGTTCCCATCGCATAAAAGAGAGGTGCAAAATGCTCTCTTCCGTAAGATGGAACCGCATCTCGAACATGTGGAGCTTTTTTCTCATAAGCAAACAGTGAAGGCAGATCCCATGATTCTAAACCCTTGGCAATCCACGCATCGAATTCAAGCGCCCACTCCTCAGGCTGATCACTTTCATTTAGCATCCGCAAATTGTGAACAAGTCCACCGCTTCCTATCAGCAGTATGCCTTCGTCACGCAGAGGGGCTAACATCCGCCCGATATTGTACTGTTCCTTCGGAGAACGTAGTGAATCGACGGATAAAGCGACTACCGGAATATCGGCTTTCGGAAACATTTTTTTCAGTATTACCCAGACTCCGTGATCGAGTCCTCGCCCCAGAACGGGCTGATGTGAAAGATTGTTACCCTTAAAGAGCTCGGAAATCCGCTTGGTCAGAGCTGGATCACCCGGGGCTGGATAGGTCAGTGTGTACATTTCTTCAGGGAATCCGTAGAAGTCATGTTGAGTCTCGTGCTTCTCATCAATGGTGAGTAGCTGTTCCGGGCTATCCCAGTGCGCTGAGAATACTACTATACCCCGTGGTGCTTCTAGTTCTTGACCAAGCCGCTCCAGAAAACGGGTATACTCGTTATCCTCCAGTGCGAGGAGCGGAGAACCGTGCGCGATAAAAAATGACGGTAATTTCATAGGATGCCAACCTCCATAACCCAGTATATGGTGTGCATCTTTATTTTACCGCTTATTTCAAGTTATTGCGAGTAAAGTCCATCACCTATATCATCCAATTTTGCCACTCTGTCTGCACGTGCTCCTGCTCGTTCATCCATTCTCTTGTCCGCTTAAGCAGTTGTTGCTGTGCTGGCCCGGAAGAAAAGGTATGATCCCCTTGAAAAATGATCTCTTTATCGCAACGCCCCTCAGGGCGCGTCCAGAATAATTTCTGATAAAGGAAAGCATAATCCACGGGGATGACATCGTCAGATGTACCATGGATTACGAGTACATCACCGCTGAATTTACTTGCCTCTTGGAAAGGCTGAAAAGCCGCCAAAGAATTAAAATATACCGGTGTGAATGAGTAGCCCACATAATCCGCAGATCCATTCTTCACCGATCGATCATACGCCTCCCGCCCTACGATCTTCACAATATCATTGAAGGGGTAGCCCACGGAGGCCCACAGCACGAGATTCTTCACACGGCGATCCCGAATACTTGTCAGAAGCGCAACCGCCCCACCCAGACTGTGGCCAATGAGCGTCACACGCTGTGGATCCACATCGGCAGAGCTGATTCCGTAATCGAGCACCGCTCTTGTCTGAGCGATCATCGACTCCATATCCTCGCCGCCGTAATTACCGCTGCTCTCGCCGCAGCCCGCATAATCAAATCGAATGACCATATACCCGTCTTGCGCCAGCTCACGAGCCGCTTTGACAAAGATCCGATCCACCCCAATCCGGTTACCTACAAATCCGTGGCAAATTACGGCTAATGGTAATCTGTCCTTGCAACGTGTGGAAGTTCCCTTCTCTTTACTCGGATAATGGATGCTCGCTGTCAATTCTTCGCCGTTATGCCGAATTACAATATTCCGTTCCATTGCCGTAACCTCCTATATTTAAAAGTTATTTTAATTTATTAGAATTCCGATTAACTTAGTGTGAATTATATCCTTATTATAAAGATTTCGCTCATATTGTCAACAGGAACGGGACAATTCCTAATCAAATGAGGCGTTTATTGAACATTGGTCAGCACGACAAACAGAGTATTCCGTAAGTCATGATCATGACTCCGGGACACACGCTTAGTTTTTCCCCTCTTGATCTAAACACTAATCTTCGTTGATTTAGATATCTTGTATGCGGATAAGCCACACCATGGAGGTTTGAGGGTTGGGGTTGGGGTTGGGGTTGGGGTTGGGGTTGGGGTTGGGGTTGGGGTTGGGGTTGGGGTTGACGGTACGCGGCTGGTGTCATTCCCGGTTCCGGTGTTCCAACGCCCCAACGCTACACATTTTTGTAATTCCAGCATTCCGACGATTTGAACCAAGTCCCCTCACAAAAACGCACAACAGCGATCCTCCAGTAAACGGAGGATCGCTGTTGTGTTGTTTTTTAGCGTGATGAGCTTCTAGGGTCGTCAATCAATCATAGCTGTCGTTAAACATCTCATGGGTTTCTTGACTGCCTTCCCAATCCTTAAGCAGGCCCTCGGTTGCTGGTTCTTCCGTGGAATTCCACATGCTGAATCCATCAGAGCCGCCCCAATCCCCCATTGAATGATTGGGCGTAGGCTCGAAACCGTTGCCCATGACTCTTTCCTGGTCCTTCTTGTTCTCATGTTCCATAAAGCTCCCAACCTTTCCCAAAGCTATATTGATCAAGCAATAACATTATCAGTGTTCACTCTTATAAAAGGATTATGCATAGGAAAATAGAAATGCTTGTCCTTGCGCTGACCTGTCAGGCAAACGTATACTCTAGGTTAAAGACTATACCGATTACACTACTGGAGGTTTACATCCTAATTATGAAAGTGAAAGATATGATTAAGGAAAATAACGCCCTACGCGAGCAGATGACGCCTTTCAATCGATCCTATTTTGAAGATATGATCCTGACGTTGCGGGCTAGCCGGATAGAAGCTCTACGCACTGAAGAACTTTTACTGGATGCAGCAAAACTACTTCTGAAAGAACAAAAGAAAGGGAAAAATGCTAAGCAGGTGTTTGGTGAGAATCCGGATGATTATTTTAAAGAGATCATAGACAGCATTCCCACACGCCCGGTACGCAGCAAATGGAACTATTACTCGATGATTCCCTGCGCGGCTCTAACCTGTCTGTTCGGAATCTTCGCTATAGGCGGACTCTTCCTGCAATGGACCAATGGATCACCCGGGATGTTCGGACAGATTAGCCTCTTCACGCTCTTCGCTGTGGGTGCAGGTTCCATCATCTTGATCGAGCTTATTATGAAATGGATGACCTCCTTGTCTGAGAGTGATGCGCCTACAGCCAAACCTTTTGATATCAAGGGCCTTGGCGTCTATATCGGAATCGCCGTGGTTGCCGTATTCATTGGTCTCTACCTTGACCGTTTGTTTCCGGTCATTACATTATCTCCATGGGTAAGCTTAATTGTTTCCCTGATTGGCGCAATTGGACTAAAGTTTATATTTTTCAAAAAGTAAAAATCGTGCTCCACCCGTATTCCATCCGATAGACAGGGGGAACTTTTATGAATAAGAAGCAAGGTATTCTCTATTCTGTTCTAGCAGTAACATTGGGACTAGGTGCTATACCTATAGGAACGATTCAAGCTGAAGGCGCTGTCAGCCCTCCTGTGGGAGGCGCTAAGGCAAGTCCTCTGACTACTAACAATGATCATGCGGAGGCTATCTATAAAGCTGCATTGCCGCTGTTGTCTTCCTCTAACAAGTTACCCGAAGCTATTAAATATTTGAACGCCAATATGTATGCGGTAGGTTCGTATCGTGCCACAATAATGACACTGAAGCTTGAGAATTTACACAAGGCGGCGCTTCCGGCGTGGGAGAGCAAATTCAATACCAGCAATGTCCAGCGGAAGCTCACCACCATCTATAAGGCTGGCGCTAGTATGAAAACCCTTGCTGAGGCTACAGAAGATCCCGCACTGCGCACTCTACTGAAAAGTGCCAACGAAAGCGGATATAAACTGGAGACGGCGGAGGGTACTTTTTTCCCTGTGATCGATTATGCAGCTTACCGCAAATATAAGCTTTATGTCACTAATGATATCAGTGCTTATATATCCATTATGGCCACGGAGTCTGATCTTCCTTCCTCCAAGGATAACGGGCTGGTCATTGGTTGGACCGATGTAGCTGCACGTGCATTGTCTCAAGAGCAATTCATTCAAAATTATCCGAAATCGAATCGAATTTCAGCTGTAAAATCCTTATACTCTATTTACGTTAACAATACGTTCTACGGTCAGAACAACACGCCCCTCTTCCACTATGACAATCTGGAAATGGACTTGGAGGCACAGAAAGCCTACTCTAGCATTCTGACCAAGAATAACGATACTAGCTCATTCCTACAGAAACTAGATGGCTTCATGAAATTGATGAAGGATAATAGTTTTAAATTAAACGATGAAGTCGAGCAGTTCCGTAAGACTACCATGCCACTCTGATATACTAGAAATATAAGACATTATACAAAAGGCCCGCCCCAATTTATTCTGGGACGGGCCTTTCTATGTTCATTAACGAAATGATTAAAGTGATGAAGGAAATTAAATAAGGATGTTAAAGAGATTAGAATCCTTATTGATTTCTACGTAATCGACGCCCTTCTGCTGCATCCGTTCGATGAGAGGTTCATAGGCATCTGTAGATAATAGTTCAATGCCTACAAGCGCAGGGCCGTTCTCTTTATCATGCTTCTTAATATACTCGAATCGGGTAATGTCATCGTGAGGTCCAAGGATCTCGCCCAAGAACTCACGCAGGGCACCTGCCCGTTGTGGGAAGTTCACCATGAAGTAGTGCTTTAAGCCTTCGTAGATCAGAGACCGCTCTTTGATCTCCTGCATACGGTCAATATCATTGTTACCACCGCTGATGATGCAGACAACCGTCTTGCCGCGGATTTGATCACGGTATTGATCAAGTGCTGCGATAGGTAAGGAACCCGCTGGCTCAACCACTATAGCATTCTCGTTATACAGTTCCAGAATGGTGGTACAAGCTTTACCCTCAGGCACCATCACAATGTCATCCAGATGCCGGGAACAAATATCATAAGTCAGTCCGCCGACGCGCTTAACAGCCGCTCCGTCCACGAACTTGTTAATTTCTTTAAGCGTTACCACTTCTCCAAGCTTGATCGCTTCAGTCATTGAAGCGGCTCCGAGCGGTTCCACGCCAATCAACTTAGTGGATGGACTGACCGTCTTCACATAAGTGGCTATTCCTGCTGCCAGGCCGCCCCCACCAATCGTTACGAACATAAAATCCGCAGGATGGTCCAGATTCTCCATTACTTCCATCGCTATTGTTCCATTGCCTGCAATAATTCTCGGCTCATCAAACGGATGGATCAACGTCATTCCATGATCTATACAAGCTTGCAGTGCTTCATCATAAGCGTCATCGAAAGTATCACCCTTCAGAATGACCTCAACAAACTCACCGCCGAACCGCCGAACTTGCTTCACCTTCTGGTTAGGTGTGGTGCTCGGCATATAAACCTTGCCCTTAATTCCAAGTGCCTTACAGGAGTAGGCTACACCTTGTGCATGATTTCCTGCACTCGCGCAGACAATGCCTTTAGCTCTATCTTCTGCTGATAGACTACGAATCATATTATAAGCTCCACGGATTTTAAAAGAACGGACAATCTGTAAATCCTCGCGCTTCAAATATACATCGCAATCATACTTGGCCGATAGTACGGCGTCACGCTGTAGTGGAGTCCGGATGATGACCTCCCGCAGTACGTGATGAGCCCGTACGATATCTTCCATTCCTACGATTCGGTCTTCCTCTTCTCTCATAACCCTCTCGCCTCACTATCATCTAATCATTCTCTTCTTGTAACATACTCTCCCAAGGACATTTTTTCAAGCATTGTCCGCTGCACGCAATACAATATTGAAGTAAAACTTACACTTTTTTATATTAAAAAAGAGACTATAGGAATCTCCCATAATCTCTTTAAGCTCATATACGTTCAAGATCCGAATACTACTAATCCTGTTGCTTCAGCATCCACTTCAACAGATCAGGTAGGCTTGTCCACAAGCGTGAGTGTACAATCACATATTCGATCGCTTCGTTTGCATCGCCCATCCCTACAAAATCCGGTAGGTTATGCGGCAATCTCTTGATCCCTAATAAATAATCCGGCACATGCTTGTTCACATTCCGCGCTACGCGGTACAACATTTTTAGTTGGGAAGTGATCCCGTTCTTCTTATATTCTAAGACCATACGGTCGTAAGCTACTGTTGCTGCAGCATCTTTTCCGAATTTCTCCAGCACTAATTCCGTCTCTGACAGCTTATTGCTGTAGAGGTATGCTGCAGTCAGAAGGTAACGTGCACCTGTGTTATCTTCCGGGTTAAGCGCTAAAATATGTTCGAGCGTCTTAGCGGCTTCTTTCGCATTTCCGCTAAACCAGCAGGAGTCAGCGTAGCTTTTACAGATTCGAATATATGGACGCGTCTCGTGGAGGTCCCAGAAATGCCCTTTATTCTCAGCGAAAAAGGCTTCACCAAGCTCACGTGCACCTGCTTCCATCCCTGCTTTCAGGAAAGCGCGGGCATCGGTTTCGTTCTCTGCTTCCTCAGCCAAAATGAGATAAGCATCCGGACTGTCCGGATATACCTCTAGCGCGGCTTCAGCTAACTGAATCCGGCGGTTGGATGTATTGGTTTGCATAGCCTTTTGTAATAGAGCCTGCTCCTGATCCTTCGGACTGCCTGAGACATTCAGCAGAAGTAGTTCTTCCTCCGCTCCACCCATGCCATATTCCTCAATGTAATTAAGCATCTCTTTAACTTTTCTAGAAATAGTAGGTGTAGTAACCTCATGTTTAGTGGCAAGCTCTGCTTGCGTTAGTGAGAAACCATATTCCTCAGACAAAATAAATTCAATTGCTGCGCAGAAAGAGCCCATTTTCTTCACCGCAGGCTTAGTCTTACGGGAATAACCATTCCACAGAACTAGAGCTTCCCAAATAAGCTCTCTATCATAGCTTTCTCTCATGCTCTCAATAAGGTGCAGCGCCAATTGTTCATGAGCTGGATGCTCCCATTTCAGATCACGTGACACTTTTTTTCTGAGCGTAGCAAGAGTGATTTTTACTTCAGGTTGTGCTACGGGTTCCTGCTTCTCAGCCACAATCTCGCTAGCTGCCGCTTCTTCCTTGTTTACAAGTTGCATGATGGACTCTACTGCAGAGGGTTCTTTCCCAAGGCAGCATTTCTTATATTTTTTCCCGCTTCCGCAAGGACACATATCATTTCTTCCAATCTTACTCAAAACGAATTCCCCCTTAAATCTGTGAGTAGCCATTCGCCATAAGCGTATCGCTAGTATGCACTATAAGTATCATCATTTCCAGGCACGAGGCATCCTTTAAAAGGTTACTTCACAAAGTCTGAAGGACTCCGATTTAAAAGGGCCTTCCCATGATCGGAAAGACCCTTATCTGTATATATCCGCACATTTTCCCCCGTACGTGTAGTATTATAGCACTTCTTCTATCACTTGTCAGTCCTTTTTTAGGACTTTTAGCGCAAAAAATGCTAGATACAGTTCTTTATCCTTATACCAAAGCTTTCATAGCGATGTCGCTGCGGCTTTGTTTTCCGGAAAAAGTAATTCCTTCAGCCCTGGCGTAAGCTGCAGCACGAGCTTCAGCAATCGTAGCACCTAGGCCTACCACGCCTAGTACCCGACCCCCATTCGTTACCCAGCTTCCGTCTTCACCACGCGCCGTACCGGCATGGAAGATCAACCCTCCTTGGCTGTCTTCAAGGCCTTCAATCGGTACACCCTTTGGATAAGGGCCTGGATATCCTCCTGAAGCAAGAACTACGCATACAGCCGCTTCGTCGCTCCATGCTATGTCGATATCTGCAAGTCTACCCTCGGTAACTGCCAAAAAGATTTCTAGCAAGTCGCTCTTGAGTCTAGGCAACACGACCTGTGTCTCAGGATCACCGAAGCGAGCATTAAACTCAATCGTCTTAGGTTTTCCTTCTGGAGAAATCATTAGTCCCGCAAACAGTACACCGCTGAAGGGACGACCTTCATCCACCATGGCTTTTGCTGTCGGCTTAATGATGGTCTCGATTGCTTCTTGGATAATAGCCTCATCAATATGTGGTAAAGGCGAATAGGTACCCATTCCGCCGGTATTAGGACCTTTATCCCCATCAAATACGGGCTTATGATCCTGAGCAGCAGCCATAGGACGTACCGTCTCTCCATCGACAAAAGCCAGAATCGACATTTCCTGTCCAGCTAGAAACTCCTCAATAACAACCTGTGCGCCTGCCTCACCGAATACCTTAGTGACCATAATATCAGCGAGCGCTTGCTCTGCTTCTTCCCGGGAATAAGCAACCGTCACGCCTTTTCCTGCGGCCAGACCATCTGCCTTGATGACGATCGGCAGCGGCTGCTCCCGTAAGTAAGTTAGTGCAGCTTCATAGTCGTCAAACTTCTCATAGGCTGCTGTCGGAATATTATATTTATGCAGAAGATCCTTCATAAAGGTTTTGCTGCCTTCGATCTCCGCCGCATTCTTACGCGGACCAAACACAGGAATATCCTGTGCTTCAAAAGCATCCACAATTCCAGCAGCTAGTGGATCATCCGGTCCGATTACAACCAGACCTACTTCCTTCTCTTTTGCAAAAGCCGTGAGGCGATCGAACTCGAATACTCCGATCGGCACACATTCGGCTAACTGCGCAATCCCGGCGTTGCCGGGTGCGCAATAGATTTTACCTGCCTTGGGGCTTTGGGATAGACTCCAAATCATCGCATGTTCCCGGCCGCCGCCGCCAACCACTAAAATATCCATCCGAATATGATCCTCCCAGTGCTCTAGTGTTTGAAGTGACGGACGCCTGTGAAGACCATAGCAATACCATACTCATTAGCGACCTTAATTGATTCTTCGTCTTTAATGGAGCCGCCTGGCTGTATCACAGCAGTGATACCTGCTTTTGCTGCCATTTCAAGCGTATCGCCCATTGGAAAGAAAGCGTCGGAAGCAAGTACAGCTCCCTTGGATTTTTCACCGGCTTGTTCGATTGCAATTTTTGCTGCACCCACACGGTTCATTTGTCCTGCACCTACGCCAACAGTCATATCATCAGCTGCGAGTACAATCGCATTAGACTTCACGTGCTTAACTACTTTCCATCCGAACAACAGCTGTTTCAATTCTTCTTCTGTTGGTTTACGGTCCGTAACAACTTGTAGATCATCTGGGTTTACAGAGTGCACATCGCTCTCCTGTACAACCATTCCTCCATCGATCGAAGTCACTACAAAGCTGCTCTTACGCGCACTAGCCGTACTAAGATTACCGATTTTGAGTAAACGGAGATTCTTTTTCTTTGTAAGGATTTCCAGTGCTTCTTCCGTAAAGCCTGGTGCCAAAACGATTTCGAGGAAAATATCTTTCAGAAGGTTCGCTGTGTCTGCATCAATTATGCGGTTCGCTGCTACAATTCCGCCAAAGATAGAAGTTGGATCGGCGTTGTAAGCTTTTTGATAAGCTTCGTATACACTTTCACCCACACCTACACCACAAGGGTTCATATGTTTAACCGCTACGACAGCAGGCTCTTCAAATTCCTTCACGATTTGCAGTGCTGCGTTAGCATCGTTGATATTATTGTAAGACAACTCTTTGCCGTGCAATTGCTCAGCCGCAGTGAGTGTATCCAGTGCCGCCAATGGCTTGCGATAGAACGCCGCTTTTTGATGCGGGTTCTCACCATAACGCAGATCCTGAATTTTCTCATAAGTCACGGTGTAGCGCTCTGGAAGAGGCTCGCCAGTAACGTTAGCCAGATAATCGGAAATTAAGGCATCGTAAGCCGCCGTATGACGGAACACTTTTGCCGCAAGACGTTTGCGTGTTTCTAGCGTTGTATCTCCACCTGCGCGAACCTCTTCAAGTACTGTAGCGTAGTCATTAGCATCCACCACTACACTTACAAAAGCATGGTTCTTCGATGCAGAACGCAGCATTGTAGGTCCGCCGATATCGATATTTTCGATGGCTTCCTCGTAGGATACGTCAGGTTTTGCGATCGTTTCCGCGAACGGATACAGATTCACAACAACCAGATCGATGTAGTCCAGTCCAAGCTCCTTCATTTGACGCGTGTGCTCCTCGTTATCACGAACAGCAAGCAATCCGCTGTGTACAGCAGGATGCAACGTTTTGACACGTCCGTCCATGATTTCCGGGAATCCTGTCACATCGGAAATCCCGATGACTGGAACACCTTCTTTAGCCAAAAGCGTGCTTGTTCCACCTGTAGAGATAATTTCTACGCCTAATGCAGACAACTCGCGGCAAAAATCCACGATACCTTGTTTATCCGATACGCTGACTAGCGCTCTTTTGATACTCACTTTGAATAGTCCTCCTTCAGGTTGTACATGCGATTTAATATGAAGAAAACCCACAACGCGACACATAACGCCGCTTATGCAATATTTCCCGAGAAATACCCTGAAACATCTCGGTCTGTCACCAAATGTCGATCTAAAACTTCGAATGGCTGCGGTGCAGCTTACTTTTCGCGGATAATCGTCTTTCTTCCACGCAGTTCCACTTTCCCGCTGGCAAAAGCGCCAACCACTTCGGGATACAGCTCATACTCAACCTTATGAATACGTTCTGCCAATGAATCCGCCGTGTCGTTATCCTGCAGGGCTACGCTGCGCTGAGCAATAACAGGCCCGGTATCCATACCTCCATCGACAAAATGCACAGTAACACCCGTCAGCTTTACGCCATAATCCAGCGCTTGTCCGATAGCATCTTTTCCCGCAAAAGCAGGCAGCAGCGATGGATGAATGTTAATAATTCGTCCAGCATACGGCGTTAACAGCACAGGTGTAATGAGACGCATATACCCTGCCAGCACAACCAGCCCGATTTCCCGCCGCTGAAGCTCTGCTACGATCTCTGCTTCGTAGTCTTCACGGCTGGCGAAATCTTTTGGCCGCAGCAAGAGGGCGGGAATGCCCGCATCCTCCGCACGCTTAGCTACAGGTGCCTCTGGCTTGTCGGATACAAGCAACTCAATATTGCCCTCACCAAGCAAGCCCGCTCTCTGTGCATCGATTAGTGCTGCAAAATTACTGCCTTGCCCAGAAGCAAAAACAGCGATTCGACTCCATTGCATCACACTTCAGCTCCAGTAAAGGTTACTTTGTGTTCCCCTTCTGTCACTTTACCAATGATATATGCCTCTTCCCCGCTAGCTTTTAGCAGTTCAAGAGCACGTTCTCCATCAGCGCTACTTACTACCAGAACAAGTCCAATTCCCATATTAAAAGTAGTAAACATATCACGGTTGCTTACGTTTCCTTTGTTCTGCATCAATCCGAAGATCGGCAGAATCGGCCACGATCCGTAATTAATCTCCACATCTACACCGTCAGGCAATACGCGCGGGATATTCTCAATGAATCCGCCACCCGTAATATGTGCCATACCTTTTACCGGAAGCTGCTCTAACAGTGCCAGCAAAGGCTTTACATAGATCTTAGTTGGTGCAAGAAGTACATCCACAAGCGGAGCTCCAAGCTCCGGAAGCACATCATTCAGACCATAGCCATCTTCCTCAAGCAAAAGCTTACGCACCAGCGAGAAGCCGTTGCTGTGCACACCGCTAGATGCCAGACCGATCACTGTGTCTCCAGCAGCGATGGTTGCGCCTGTTACCAGCTTCGCTTTGTCAGCTACACCAACCGTGAATCCAGCGATATCATACTCTCCCGCTGAATACATGCCCGGCATTTCAGCTGTTTCGCCGCCAATCAATGCGCAACCTGCTTGGTGACAGCCCTCTGCGATCCCTGCTACGATCGCTTCGATTTTCTCCGGCACGACTTTGTCGCAAGCCAGATAGTCGAGGAAAAAGAGCGGCTCTGCGCCTTGCACTACAATGTCGTTCACGCACATAGCCACAGCGTCGATCCCAATCGTGTCATGGCGATCTGCCGCGAACGCGATTTTGAGCTTCGTGCCTACACCATCAGTACCAGACACAAGGACTGGCTCTTCATATTTATCTTTATTGAGGCCAAACAGCGCTCCGAACCCACCGAGATCCGTCATTACTTCTGGACGGTAAGTACGTTTTACGTGTTTCTTCATGCGTTCTACCGCTTCATTACCAGCCGCAATATCCACTCCGGCGTTTTTATAAGCTTCCGACACTTGGGACACCTCATCTTTTAATTAGTTTAGAGCGCGTTTGCGGGGCATCGAGGGGAGTTGGTGGTTATTGGAGTTATTACGAGGAATGTTTGGACTTCCGATCGCTGTTATGTTTGAATTTCCTGATTTAAACCGCTCATCACGGTAGAAATCCAAACATAAAGGCGAACGCTAACGCTTCTACAGTTCCAAACTTCCTCTCCATAACTCCCTCCAACCACCGGGTTTCCCCTACTGCAAGCCGCAGTGCGCGCCTTGCACACGGACCTCAAGACCTCGGTGCATGAGCTGCGCCATGCACCTCCTTAAGCGAAACAAGCGAACACCCACACCTTTGCAAGGGGAACTTAGGGGGATGGCCCCTAACTAGCAGCTGCAGCCATCTTTCTCTTCCCCGCCAAAATCAACCTGCGTCGGGTAATCGTTATCGAAGCAGGAAAGGCATAGCCCGCCTTTATAATCATCTTTGTTGTGACCACCAATGGAAGCGATTAGGCCTTCCGGTGACAGGAATGCCAAGGAATCGGCATTGATCTCTTCGCACATTTCCGCAATGGTCTTGTAGGACGCGATGAGATCGCGGCGGTCTGGGGTATCAATGCCATAGAAGCAAGGATTCTTGAAGGGCGGCGATGTAATCCGCACATGCACTTCAACAGCTCCCGCTTCACGAAGCAGATTGACGATCCGCCGCGAAGTTGTGCCACGCACGATGGAATCATCGATCATGACGACACGTTTACCATCCACCACGCTGCGCACAGCGCTTAGCTTCATTTTCACACCTTGCTCACGCAGTTCTTGGCTCGGCTGGATGAAGGTCCGGCCTGTGTATTTATTCTTGATGAGCCCAAGCTCATAAGGAATGCCCGTCTGCTCCGCATATCCGATCGCTGCCGAGATACTCGAATCCGGTACACCGGTTACGAGGTCAGCATCTACGAAAGCTTCTAATGCCATGCGGCTACCCATCCGCTTCCGGGCGGTGTGCAGGTTAGCGCCGTTCATATCACTGTCTGGACGAGAGAAGTAAATATACTCCATCGCGCACAGCGCTTTACGTTTAGGCTCGGTAAAACGGTCCTCTAAGAGGCCGTTTTTATCGAGCACGAGCAGTTCGCCGGGTTCGATATCGCGAACCAGCTGCGCTCCGATGACTTCTAGTGCGCAAGATTCGGAAGCAAAAATATATGCATCGCCGATCCGCCCCATTACAAGCGGACGCAAACCGTGAGAATCCGAAGCAACAATTAATTTGTCATTCGTCATGAGCAGAAAAGCGAACCCGCCAACCAGTTGTTTCAGCGCATCCTTAGCCGCTTCAACAAAATCCTTAGGCGAACGTGCAATCAGATGCGCCAGCACTTCGGTATCACTTGTGGTTTGAAAGATCGATCCGCTTTGCTCTAGCTGCTTACGAATCAACGGTTCATTAACAATGTTACCGTTTGTAGCAATCGCCAAATCACCGTCACGATATTTGAATACGAGCGGCTGTGCATTGGTTAAGCGGCTGTCCCCGCTGGTTGAATAACGTACATGCCCGATAGACATGTCTCCAACCAGTGAGGCAATTTTGTCCTTGTCGAATACTTCTTTTACTAACCCCATCCCGCGGTGGTAGTTGAAATCACGACCATCTGCTACGCAGATGCCCGCACTTTCTTCCCCTCGGTGCTGTAAGGCGTGCAAGCCGTAATAAGACATGGACGCCGCTTCCGGGTGTCCGAAGACCCCGAAAACGCCGCATTCTTCTTTTAATGTGTCAAAAATATCTCCCGAGCCCGTTCCTTCATTGTAAAAGTCACCAGTCCACAGGATAGGAGTCTCCTGCTCTTTCCCGGTCTTTATTTCATAAGACATGGAATAGCATCCTCCCACACGAATTTCAATTCTGCTACAGCTTCATCTAATACGGATGCACCGTCCAGATTTACGCGCAGTCTGTCTCCACCTACAGTTCCGATGATTTCCACGGGTACGCCGCTGGCAGCAATCGCTGCTTTTAGCTCTTCTGCATGTTCAGGCGCTGCTGTCAGCACGATACGCGATTGGCTCTCACTGAACAATGCTACATCGGATCTAAGTCCATTAGCAGAAAGCTCAACGTTCGCACCAATGCCACCGCTGATACAGCTCTCTGCAAGTGCTACAGCAAGGCCGCCTTCGGACAAGTCATGTGCCGAACGTACCAGACCGCCGCGAATCGAGGTAAGCACTGCGCTCAGCAGTTTTTTCTCAGTAGCCAAATCCAAAGCTGGAGGACGGCCTTCGGTTACACCATGAACGGCATATTGAAATTCACTACCACCAAGCTCGGCTTTTGTTACACCTAGCAGAAGGATAGAGTCTCCTTCTTGTTTGAATCCTTGAGTCGTAATATGATCTGTATCCGCTACTAAACCAACCATGCCGACAACCGGCGTTGGATAGATGGATCCCGTAGTATTTTCGTTATAAAGACTGACATTACCACCGATAACCGGAGTATCCAGCACACGACAAGCTTCAGCCATACCATCAACCGCACGTTCCATTTGCCAGAACACATCAGGTTTCTCAGGGTTTCCGAAGTTTAGGTTATCCGTAATAGCCAATGGTTCAGCACCGGAACAAACGATGTTACGTGCCGCTTCGCTGACTGCAATACGTCCGCCCACTTCAGGATCAAGATAAACGTAGCGACCGTTACAGTCCGTAGTCATCGCTAGCCCTTTACGTGTACCATGAATGGTAACTACAGCCGCATCAGATCCAGGTCGAACAGCCGTACTAGTCCGCACCATATAATCATATTGGTTGTAAACCCATGCTTTACTTGCTACGGTTGGCGATCCAAGAACAGTACGAAGTGCGCCGCCTAGATCTGTAACTTCTGCGTAACGAAGCGTATCTACCGATTCATTTTCCACATAATAAGCAGGTACCTCAGAAGGTTTGTTATAGACTGGGCACTCATCCACGAGCGCTGTTACTGGCATGTCACCAACAACTTCACCGTGATGATACAATTTCAAGCGACCGTCATCCGTAACTTTACCGACCTTACAGCAGATTACACCCCAGCGATCAAAAATCTCTTGCGCCTGAGCTTCATCCTTCGGTTCTACTACGAACAACATCCGTTCTTGCGATTCCGAAAGCATCATTTCATAAGGGGTCATGCCGTCTTCACGTTGTGGCACCTGATCCAGATACAGCTCCAGACCGTTGCCCGCTTTACTTGCCATCTCGGCACTAGAGCAGGTAAGTCCAGCCGCACCCATATCCTGAATCCCGATAACGATGCCGCTGTCGATCAATTCCAGGCAAGATTCCATCACGAGTTTCTCCATAAATGGATCGCCTACTTGTACAGCTGTACGTTTAGCTTCGGACTCTTCACTTAGTTCCACGGATGCAAAAGTAGCCCCATGAATCCCATCACGTCCTGTTGGAGGTCCTACGTAGAAGACTGGGTTCCCTACACCTTTAGCGACACCGCGTTGGATTTTATCATGATCGATCAGACCGACACACATTGCGTTAACAAGCGGGTTACCGTCATAGCTATCATCGAACATGATTTCGCCGCCCACGGTTGGAATCCCGATACAGTTACCATAACCAGCAATACCAGACACGACATGCTCGAACAAATATTTCACGCGATCGCTTTCCAGCTTGCCGAAACGCAAGGAATTCAGCAGTGCGATAGGTCTTGAGCCCATGGAGAAAATATCACGAATGATACCACCTACGCCTGTTGCCGCACCTTGAAAAGGTTCTACCGCAGAAGGGTGGTTATGACTTTCGATTTTGAATACAACCGCTTGGTTGTCTCCGATATCTACAATCCCTGCGCCCTCGCCGGGTCCCATCAGGACACGTGGTCCAGTAACCGGGAAACGTCTCAACAATGGCTTAGAGTTCTTGTATGCACAGTGTTCGGACCACATTACGCTGAATACGCCGATTTCGGTATAATTCGGCAAGCGTCCCATAAAAGACTTGATGAGCTCATATTCGCTGTCCGATACACCGAATTGGCTGTAAATTTTCTGCTCCGCGATCTGTTCTGCGGTCGGTTCCTTAACGGATACTTGCTGCGTCATGACGATCCCTCCAAGTCTTCAGTATAGATGTGAACATCCGTTTGCCATCTTCGGATCCGAGCAAGCTGTTAGCTGCACGCTCAGGGTGAGGCATCATGCCGACTACATTGCCCTGTACGTTACTAACACCCGCAATATCAGCTACAGAGCCGTTTGGATTATCGCTATATGTGAACACGATCTGATTGTTAGCTTTCAGCTCTGCTAAAGTCTCTTCATCACAGTAGTAGTTCCCTTCGCCGTGAGCGATTGGAATAACGATTTCTTCATCCTTAGCATAGTCAATAGTAAATGGGGTTTCGTTATTAACAACCTTAAGCACTGTATCATGACAACGGAACTTCATGGACATGTTACGACGCAGCGCGCCCGGCAACAAACCAGCTTCAGTAAGAATTTGGAACCCATTGCAAATGCCTAGCACGAATTTCCCTTGCTCTGCTGCTTTAGCAACTTCAGCCATAACAGGAGCAAATCTTGAAATCGCGCCGCAGCGCAGGTAATCACCATATGAGAATCCGCCTGGAACCAAAATGCAATCATACACCGACAAATCTGTCGCTGTATGCCACACATAATCGACGGGTTCGCCGAGACTGTCCTCTACCGCCTTGTAGCAATCAATATCACAGTTGGAGCCTGGGAAGACAAGTACAGCAAATTTCATGTCGTTTAGTCCTCCAATTCGTAGCGGTAATCCTCGATCACCGTGTTGGCAAGTAGCTTTTCGCACATTTCCTTGAGACGCACTTCTGCTTCAGCACGGTTGTCCGTGTCCAAAGTCAGCTCCATATATTTCCCAATACGCAAACTTTCAACCTCTTGAAAACCTACCGAATGAAGTGCTCCTTGCACTGCTACCCCTTGTGGATCGAGAACGCTCTTCTTGATGGTGACATATACCGTCGCTTTTAACATATGCTTGTAGTTCCTCCTAAATTTTTATGTGTATATACTTTCTGAAAGCTGAAACTCTACTAAAAGTAACTCTAGCTTCAAAAACAAAAACATATACTTAATTTATTCTCATGAGTAAACACACTATGTTGAGCTATAAAGACTTGCCAGTAAGACGATGATAAATGTCCAGATAACGGCGTGTAGTTTCTTCAACTACTTCTTGTGGAAGTGGATCAGGTTTACTATTTTTATCCCAGGAGGATGCAGATAGATACGTACGAACAGGCTCTTTATCCATACTATCAATTTCGATATCAAGAGCATATTTGTCCTTGGCCCAGAAGCGTGAAGCATCCGGCGTAAAAATCTCATCAATCAGAATCACCTTGCCGTCCAGCAAGCCGAATTCGAATTTGCAATCTGCAAGAATAATTCCCCGCTCAGCACAGTACTCTCTGGCAAAAGAGAACAACTGCAAGCTTTTCTCCTGCAGCTCGAGTGCCAGATCAGCACCGATTAACTCCTGCATCTTTTCAAAAGGAATATCCTCATCATGACCTACATCATTTTTAGCCGCAGGGGTAAAAATCGGCTGTGCCAGCAGCGCATTTTTGCGCAAATCTTTAGGAAGCTCAATACCATTGACTTTGCCTGTTTCTTGATACTGTCTCCAGCCCCCACCGGTAATGCACCCACGCACCACACATTCGATATCGATGCGTTCCGCTTTGCGTACCACCATAACACGGTTTCTGAGTGCCTCTTTGTCCTTAACGATGTCTCCGAGCAGATCCACATCGATATGAATGACATGATTCTCCATCAGCCCTTTGGTCTTTCCGAACCAGAACGCACTCAGACGGTTAAGTACATTGCCCTTTTCAGGCACCGCTGGGTCCAGCACATAGTCAAATGCAGATATCCGATCTGTAACGACGATCAGTACATTCTCCCCTAAATCGTACAGCTCACGAACCTTCCCTTTATAGAGCAGCGGCGCATTGATGAGTTCCACGGCTGTGGATACGGCCGACGATGTCATGACCTTTCCTCCCTTGAACTAATGATCATTAATTATTACTTGAGCGAAAGCGTCACTTACAAAGTCGAAATATCTATTGGTCAATCGGTCCACTACAAGAAATATTTGGACTTCCGATCGCTGTTATCCTCAGATTTCCTGATTTGAACCGCTTCTCGCGGTAGAAATCCGAGGATAAAGGCGAACGCTAACGCTTCTACAGTTCCAAAAATTCTCTTCGTTCCTTATTAACCATCGGTATTTCAATTCTGCACAACGCTAACCGCTCGTACTATTCCAAGCTCCTTAGTTCACCACTAACCTATCTTTTTTTTAGATAAGCTCTAGCTTGCGGAAGATGGTGTCCACATGCTTAAGGTGCCAAGAAGGGTTAAATGCATCTTCAATCTCTTCTGGGGTAAGAACGTTAGTGATTTCAGGTGTAGCTTCCACGATATCGCGGAATTGTTTTTGCTCTTCCCATGCTTGCATAGCACGCGGTTGAACGGTATCGTACGCTTGCTCACGGCTAAGACCTTTGTCGATCAGTTTAGTCAAGATCCGACCGGAGAAAGGAACGCCGAAGGTACGGTTCATGTTACGCTTCATGTTCTCTGGGAATACAGTCAGGTTCTTCACGATGTTACCGAAACGGTTCAGCATGTAGTTAAGCAGCATTGTCGCATCCGGAAGAATGATACGTTCCACGGAGGAGTGCGAAATATCGCGTTCATGCCAGAGTGGCACGTTCTCGTAAGCTGTAACCATATGTCCGCGAATGACGCGGGACAGACCGGAAATGTTCTCGCAGCCGATCGGATTACGTTTATGCGGCATAGCGGATGAACCTTTTTGACCTTTGGCAAAAGCTTCTTCCACTTCACGAATCTCACTCTTTTGCAGGGCGCGGATTTCAGTAGCGAATTTGTCTAACGATGTCGCTACCAAAGCAAGTGCAGCCATGTATTCAGCATGACGGTCACGCTGTAACGTTTGTGTAGAGATTGGAGCTGGGCTTGTGCCGAGCTTGCGGCAAACGAATTCTTCTACGAAAGGATCGATGTTCGCGTACGTACCAACAGCACCGGAGATTTTACCGAACTGCACACCGTTCGCAGCATGGCGGAAACGCTCCAGGTTACGTTTCATTTCTTCGTACCAAAGCGCCATTTTCAGACCGAAGGTGGTTGGCTCGGCATGAACGCCATGTGTACGGCCCATCATCGGTGTATCTTTGTAGGCAATAGCCTTATCTTTAAGGATCTCAATAAAATTGATGATATCCTTCTCTAGAATCTCATTCGCTTGACGAAGCAAGTAACCCAGTGCCGTATCTACCACGTCAGTAGAAGTAAGACCGTAGTGAACCCATTTGCGTTCTGCGCCAAGGCTTTCGGAAACCGCACGTGTAAATGCGATAACGTCATGACGTGTCTCTTGTTCTATTTCATCAATGCGTGCGATGTCGAATTTAGCGTCTTTACGCAGTTTAGCTGCGTCTTCGTGCGGGATAACTCCCAGCTCAGCCCATGCTTCACAAGCGCAGATCTCAACTTCCAGCCACGCTTTGAATTTATTTTCCTCCGTCCAAATAGCTCGCATCTCAGGTCTGCTGTAACGTTCGATCATATTCTTTAGTTCCTCCAAAGTTTAGATTGCTCCACCCAGGACAAGCCGTCTCCGGTATCCTTGCAGAGCAGATTGATATGGCCCATCTTGCGGCCGGCCTTACTCTCAGTCTTGCCATATATATGAAGCTTAGGTACAACACCCAGCTTATTATCTTTTTCGTCCTGTGTACAGGTCGCTTTAATGGCGCCATCCAAATGCTGACCTAGTACATTTACCATAACTACGGGTGTCAAAAGCGTTGTATCGCCCAGCGGCAGATTACAAATCGCCCGGACATGCTGCTCGAACTGTGAAGTCGCGCAAGCGTCCATGGTGTAATGCCCGGAGTTATGCGGCCTTGGTGCCAGCTCATTGACGAACAATTGCCCATCCTCTGTGACGAACATTTCTACAGCCAACAGCCCAACCGCATCAAGTCCAGCAATTAATGTCTCTGCCAATTCGCATGCTCTCCGCTGAATCTCCTCTGACACTCTTGCAGGCACAATAGACAGATGCAAAATATTATTCACATGAATATTCTCCGACGGTGGGAAGCTCTTAACCTCTCCAGATGCACTGCGTGCAGCAACGACGGATATTTCACACTTAAAAGCGACAAATTTCTCAAGCACCAGCTCCGGTACAACCGCTCCGGGTGCTACTTGCCGGAAGGCTTCTTCCAGCTCTTCCTCCTGCCGAATCACGGCTTGTCCCTTACCGTCATAACCGCCTGTGGCTGTCTTCAGCACACAGGGAAGTCCAAGTTCAACCGCCGCCACTTTCAGCTCCGCAAGGCTATCCACCTTCCGGTACGGGGCGACGGGTACGCCTGCCGCCTCGATGGCGGCTTTTTCGCGCAGCCGATGCTGTGTCGTATACAGCAGCGCGCTGCCCTGCGGCACGTACGATTCCTCCGTCAGCAGCGCGGCAACACCCGCGTCGACGTTCTCGAACTCGTACGTGATGACGTCCGAGCGGCGCGCTAGCTCCCGCGCCGCGTCCCGGTCGTTATACGCCGCTGTAATCTGCGGCGTAACTTGACCGCTTGGCGCATCCGGCGCAGGGTCCAGCGCCACGAAGCGGTAGCCCATGGCGCTGCCAGCCAGCGCCATCATGCGCCCGAGCTGCCCGCCGCCGAGCACGCCGACGGTCGCCCCGGGCAGTAGCGTCCGGACGGTGTCCGTACCGGACGCATTAGTAGCAGCTGGCGAATTAGCGCCGCCAGCCTCCTGCAGCTTCAGCTCCTCCGGTCTCATAAGCTGTCGCTGCTTTCAAGGACTTCGCCCGTGATCGCATCCCGCCGCAGCTGCGCACGCTGCTGCACTTCTGGATCGAACGCTCCGATAATCTGTGCGGCCAGGAGGCCTGCATTAATGGCTCCTGCCTTACCAATGGCTACCGTTGCCACTGGAATGCCTCCTGGCATCTGCACGATGGAGAGAAGCGAATCCAGCCCATTAAGCGCCTTCGACTGTACTGGCACTCCAATCACAGGCAGGATCGTCTTTGCTGCCACCATACCCGGTAAATGCGCGGCACCGCCCGCTCCTGCAATAATGACGCGAATACCCCGGCCCGCGGCTTCCTCCGCATAGCTGAACATCAAGTCCGGCGTCCGGTGCGCAGATACTACCTTCTTCTCATAAGATAATCCCAGCTCTTCAAGCACCGCACAAGCGTACTCCATCGTGTCCCAATCCGATTTACTGCCCATGATAACAGCTACCTGTACAGACATGATTCGACCTACCTTCCAGTCACTAGTATGGATATCTTTATTATCTTTATCTTGTAAATTCGAATAAAAAAAGCCCGATGACCAGACGCATTTTGCTGCGGGAGGATCGGACTAGTAAAGAAATTAGGAAAAAATAATCCGCGTGCCTATCATTAGGCTGCATTAAGCGCGGAAAATGGCATAATGCATCATTCCGTTACCCGGACCGCATTGCCGCATTCTATCATCCTATTTCCTCGTAGTCCGGTAATTTACGGTTCCCGGGTAGAAACTTCCGGGCCATATCCCCGGTTTTATACGAGTTGCTCATGACATCAGTTTAACAATCCCCTACACAGGATGTCAACTCAAACACGAACATTTGTAAATTAGGATTACCAAACGTTCGCTTTTAGGCGAATTTAATTTCTCAACAGCCACTTATTTTGATGATAAAGACTTCTTTCCGTACACTCTTAATGCTAAACCATTCAGTCAGTTATCTTCCTGATCACGAAAAAAAAGGAACGCCATAAGCGTCCCTTTTAACTTTATATTATTTGACTACCAGCACCGGAATACGAGCGCTTTGTACTACATTGTGGCTTACGCTGCCCAGAACAAATTCACGTATTCCGCCAAGTCCGCGGCTGCCGATAACAATTACATCTATAGCATGTTCCTTCGCATATTTCAAAATCACTTCAGCGGGAGATCCTTGTAATAGCTCAACCTCAGCATTCAAGCCTTCAGCCTCAAGACGTCCCTTCACTTCTTCTGTAGTCTGCACTGCCAAATCATAATACTCTTTATTTACTGAAGCCGGTAATGGTGCAAGAGCTTCTCCGATAAAAAATCTTGGAAATTCAAATGCGTGAACGACATGCATCGTAGAGCTCGGAGTTACTTTTGCGAGTTCAATTGCGCGCTCCAATGCTTGATTAGAAGCCTTAGATCCATCATAGGCGAGTAAAATTTTAGAGAATAACATGTACGCCACCTCTTTTTCTAGTTTGTAATCATAAAGACTATCACCTTAAAAAATAGCTGTACAAAAAGATATTCAGCAACAGAAGCAACGGAATTCCGATCCTAAAGGACATATGTCGTGTCTTGTGACGCTTACGATACATGGCAATCAGCACGCCTAGTGCCCCGCCCATAGCTGCCAGCAGAAAAAGTGTCTTCTCAGGTACACGTTCTCGCCGTTTACGGGCTTTGATCTTGTCTTCGGACATCACTACATATCCGATTATATTAATTACCACAAACCACAACATTATAACCTTGACCATTCTCCCGGGCTCTCCTCCTTGCTACCTATCTATCTCTATTATATTCCTCTTTTTCACAAAAAACCAATCATCCTTACACGCTCTGATAACTTCGCTGTCTGCCTCTTTAGTTTCACCGCTTCGCATCCTTCATCCATATCCATGACAACACCGCAGCAAGCGCCGCCGCAATTCCACCCAGCCAGAACCCCCCGGTCAAACCATAGTGAGCACTCATCCAGCCTGCCACGAAAGGTCCCGCCGACATGCCTACCGCATAGACAGCCTGATAGAAGCCCATAGCTGTTGCGCGTTTATATGGATCCACTTCTGACACCGACTTGCCTAACAACAATGGAAAAATAAGTCCCTGCATAAATCCGTTTCCTACCTGAGTCAGACAAAGCATCGCTAACGTCGGCATAGAAGGAATAAGAAGTGTAAACAATGCACTGCCCGCGAAGCCTATGATAAGCGTCCCCCTGTCCCCTAGGAGTCTTCCGAATGTCCGTGAACCGTAGAGGGTCGCGACAGCATGCGGAATCATGAAAGCAAGCGTCAGCCAGCCCAAGCTTTCTTTGCTTGCTCCGATATTCAGGGCTTGGTTCGGAGTATATCCGAACATCGTAATGAATAGCACACAGTGTGCCAATACAGACAACAGTGAGACTCTTACCAAAAGGGGCTCCTTCATAACACCCGCCAAATCCTTGATCTGGATCGCACTTTGCCGTTTCTCCTGTTTTTGTTCAGGCAATCGCAGAGCAAGCAGCAACGCCGCAATCGCTACAATTCCACCCATCAAGAACGGGGTATTCCAGCCCCAATGCTCCACCATATAGCCACTGATCATCATACTGGTCAATTGGGCGATAACTGTAGTAAATTGCAGCATGCCCATTGCTTTTCCAGCTTCCTCTTTCGGGAAATAGCCCGCAAACATCACAGTGTACACGACCCATGCCGAAGCCGCTATACCAGATACCGCACGTGCTGCCAATGCCCAAACAGGCTGTGCTCCCCACATAAAAAGAAAACAGCTGGCTCCGCTCGCAATCAATCCCAGATAGATAAACGGCCGCCGCCGATTCAAATAATCTGAACCGATACCAATCGGCAGTCGGAACAGGATCTGCATTAACCCGTATACGCCAAGCACCATGCCCACCATAAAATACGAGGCTCCCAATTGCTCCACATACGGTGAAAGCACCGGAACATAAATATAAGAAGAGAACCAGAACATAAATACAATCACAAGAAAGAAAAACCTGCTGTTACCCTGAGCTTGTGGGCTATCTGCCGCTTTCACTGAATCCACTTGCTGCTCCGCTGCCACCCTAATCACCTGCTCTATGTATTTGCTTAACATTCTAATTCAAAGCCTATCCGTAGACTACAAAAACTTACGCGAATAAAAAAAGACTACTGAGCAAACTCAGCAGTCTTCATTATTACCATCCAATTTCCCTGAACAAAAGTTAGTAGCAACAACAGGTTTACCTAGCTCTCTACTTATCCTTCTTTTGCCCTTCAAGCGCTGCTTTCAGCAGTTCCCCAAGGTTAGAGCCAATGCTTTCTTGCTTACTGTATTGCTGTACCAGCTTTTGCTGTTCGCGTTTATTCACATGCTTGTGGTCCTTATCCAAAGTTTCTGTGATTCCACAGCCCAGACATTGAACGAACATACCTGCTTTACCCTCTTTAAGCTCCATTTTCTTATGGCACTGCGGACAGCGGCGATTCGATAATCTTTTCTCTCCGGCCCGGGTATAACCACAGTTATCCGCAGGACACACAAGCAGCTTGCCCCGTTTGCTCTTTTTCTCGAGTAGTCTTGTACCGCATTCCGGACAATTACTATTTGAGACATTATGCGGTTTATATTCTGCTCCGCTTGTTTTTACACCAGTCACTAATTCCTGTGCCATACTGCGTATACCTTGCAAAAAGAGCTCCGGTTTCCCTTGACCACGCGCAATTTTCTCCAGCTCAGCTTCCCAGCGTGCAGTTAGATCCGGAGTCCGTAGCTGGGTGGATACCAGTTCGATAAGCTGCTTACCTTTTCCGGTCGGATGCAGGAGATTCCCCTGACGCTCAATGGTATCGGAGCTCACCAGCTTCTCGATAATATCCGCGCGCGTCGCCGGGGTTCCCAGTCCGTGCTTCTCCATTTGCGTCAAAAGTGAAGCTTCATTATAACGCTTCGGTGGCTGTGTTCGTCCAGGACGCACTACACAACGGCTAATCGTGACAGTTGCCCCTTCGCGAAGCTCAGGCAGCTTTACACTGCCAGCTGCTGGCTCGTCCGATGATTCCTCATCATCATCATTACTCATATCTCCACCGTACACTTCACGCCAGCCGGCATCTTTTACCGTCGTTCCTTTGACATGAAAGCTCTCGCCTTCCACATTGACGGTAACAGCTACCGCATCATAGCGTGCTGGGGGATAGAACAAGCTGATAAAACGCCGCACAATCAGATCATACAGCTTACGTTCCTCAGTACTCAGTCCATTTAATAATACAGTCTGCTCTGTCGGAATAATGGCATGGTGATCACTTACTTTACTATCATCCACAATACGCTTCGTAATCGGCAGCGGTTTGCGCAGCAGTGGACGTGCCAGCGCCGCATATGGTCCGACAGCCACACTGTCCAGTCTTTCCTTAAGTGTGCCCGTCATATCTGAAGTTAAGTAACGACTGTCCGTACGCGGGTAAGTGACTAGCTTGTGCTGCTCATATAAACGTTGGAGCACACTAGAAGTCTGCTTCGCGGAGAAGCCGAACTTCCGGTTCGCATCACGCTGCAATTCAGTCAAATCATAAGCGAGAGGATGGGGCTCGCTCTTTTCACTCTTCTGCACCTTAATAATACGTCCGCTACGACCAGTAAGCTTATCCTTCAGACTTGCTGTCTTATCCTTTTCGAATATCCGCCCATCTCCGTTACTAGCCCGCCAAGCTGCTTGGAAATCCCCGAAATCTGCAGTTAACGTCTCAAAATCAACGGAACGGAAACCCGTTATTTCCTTTTCACGATCCATAATCATCCCTAATGTCGGTGTTTGCACCCGTCCTGCCGAGAGCGGCGAACCGAACTTGCAAGTCAATGCTCTCGTGACATTAAGACCAATCATCCAGTCCGCCTCTGCGCGGCAACGTGCAGATTCGTATAGACGATCAAATTCCCGACCTGGGCGGAGCTTAGCGAATCCCTCTTTAATCGCCTTATCAGTCTGCGAGGATATCCATAGCCGCCGGAATGGCTTTTTCCACCCTGCCATAGTCATAATCCAGCGAGCCAGCAGCTCACCTTCACGGGCAGCGTCTGTAGCCACCACAAGCTCCTCAATATCCTGTCTTTTCATTAGATGCTGAACAGCCTTGTATTGCTGATTCGTCTCCCGAAGCACCTTCAACTTGGTCTTCTCCGGTAAAATCGGTAAATCCTCCAGGGCCCAGGTTGCAAACTTTTTATTATAATCTTCAGGCTCTGCCAGGCCGACTAAATGACCCAGTGCCCAGGTAACCACATATTTTGGACCTTCAATATAACTCTTCTGTTTATTATTACATCCCATAACTCGTGCAATCTCGCGTGCAACAGACGGCTTCTCCGCCAATACTAATGTCTTCATAATGCTCCCCTTTCCACATCAAATTTCATTATAGCATTAAATGAATGATAGCAAATATCGTCAGGCTTTACCGGGTCACTCCGTTATACACTAGATAATATCTGATACCCGAAAGGAGTCATAGTCAATGAATGAACAAGAAAGCTATAATATAGTACCTATAGGTTGGGTTACAGGTACGCCACGTAATTTGCGACTGGAAATCAAACCGGAATTTAGCCCGGCGCTTAAAGGTTTATCTCAATTTAGTCATTGCCAAGTGCTTTGGTGGCTGCACGAGTTTGCAGATGATCAATTCCGCCAGACTACACAGATTCAACCACCTTATGACGAAACATTAACTGGAGTATTCGCTTCCCGTTCCCCTATTCGACCTAATCCAATTGGGCTTAGTGTAGCAGCAATCCTGTCTGTCGATGAAGATTCTGGCATCGTAGAGGTGGCTGGGCTTGATGCCTATCCTGGTACACCAATTCTCGACATCAAAGCCTATTTTCCTAGTGCCGATCGCGTAATGGATGTGACCGTTCCCGATTGGGCTGCTAATTGGGGGGACTGGATGGCTGAATAATTGAAGTGGTAGTTTTGAACACCACCTCTATAAAAAAGTTATGGGAGGACATCTCTTGAACAATCGTCAATTAATAATCCAAGCATTAGATCTCATCGAGGATCGTTTAACAACGCTTCTTCCTGTAGCTGTCCTCTCCAAAGAAATGGGTTACTCTCTTTATCATTTCACCCGTCTATTTCAAGCGGTCACTGGGATAGCACCTGGCGACTATATATTAAGACGCAGAATCACTGAGGCAGCATTGGATATTTTAAGAATGCCAGAGCGCTCTCTTCAGGACATCTCGCTAGATTATGACTTCAATAATTATGAGACCTTTACCCGCGCTTTCAAAAGAATGCTGCATACGACTCCTACCCTCGTCCGTAAAAGGCGTACTAAATCACAGCTCCCTTTACTACCTAGACTCTACGAACATGATCTATATCAAGCACCTATGGATAATATTATCTCCCCCCAACTCGTTGATTTGGGAGAAATCATTCTTCAGGGACCGTTAGTAAAGATAAACGATAATTACTCCGTCATCTCTAATACTTGGTCGCTGCTTTTTAGCAAGGTAACTACCATACATAAGCGCATACTTCCCGAAAAATATTATCAGCTTGGCTTCTGGCCAAACGATTATGAGGATAACGGATTTTCGATTATGTGTGCCTGCGAGCTAAAGTCTTCACCTTCCATAGCACAGAATCACATAAGCCATTCGGATACTTCATCTAAATCGGAAATTTATACAGACAGCAATCGGGCACTACCCATTCATGTATTACCACCCGCCCGATATTTGAAATTCATCCACAGAGGCCGTTCTTGTGATATCCCTTCTACTTATAAATATATTTACGGAATCTGGCTGCCAAAAACAGAATACAGAATATCCATTCCTTTTGAATTAGAATTTTATGGAGAAGGGTACATTGGCCCGGATAATGAAAAATCTGTGAGCGAAATCTACATTCCATTAGAATTTATATAAAAAAGTCCGCATCTGATAGGCAGACACGGACTTTGCTTAGTTTATTGGATTAACAGTTACTAGTCCTTATTGAATCTGAATTGTTAGCTCAAGCTCTTCATAGAACGTTTTTATTCTTTGTCCATCAGCATCCTTCAAAAGGTTCAAATCCTTATCAAACGTACAGGTATACGGCTTGATGGTTACGTATTTCGGTGTTTCTGAGAATGCAGCATATATTTTATCTACTATAAGAAGTGGTATAGCCGGATATAAATTGTATCCCCGATTGTACGGTTCAATGATGTTCCCTTGATCATCTTCGATCTGATAGAACACCTCCGTTGGACTATACTCCCCTGTTTGTTCTGGTGATACAGGAACTTCCCCCGTACTATTAATAACTATTCTAGTCGTTGCAGGCGTAATATCTAGATTCATAACGGTATAACTAAACGCTCCTCTGCTCTTCGTTTGATCTGGGGTAAGCCTTATAGCCTCCTCAGTTACTTTTTTCACGGGTACATGAAATACAAATGGCTCTTCGACTTGGGCTACAGGTACACTTACACTTACCTCAAATTCTTCCCCAAATTCCTCGGTGTTTTGAACCTCATTAAGCTCTAGTAATAGTGTGTTCGATTGCCCGTAGATATCACCTGTTCTTGAAGAACCAAATATCACTTCTTTCCCATTAGGGAGTTTAACTACAGGCATTCCAAGCAACCCTTTTTCAGATTGATCAAAATTATTATTCCAAAAGTTCGTTATCTTAGCCATTACGAGATCATTTTGAATACCTTCTCTTTCGAACCCCAAAACCAGACGTGTACCATCATACATTACATCACTAATTTTCAAGGTTACTCCATCATGAGTAATACTAACGTCTGGATTAGTTGTAAGTCCTTTTTCAACAGCATTCTTCAGTCCCGAATCATCTAAATCACTAAAAATATTTCCTAGAATAGGAACCTGGCTCAGCTTGTCTGCCCAGGCGGGAGATACTAAACCAGTTCCAATAATCAACGTTCCAACTACCGCAGCTGTGCAGGCCGCAATCAACGTTTTCTTAAACAACTTGCCGTTTGTGTTCTTTTGTTGATTTCCCTGAACTTCCATCTTCTCAATTCGCTTCATTATTTGTTCACTATAGCTTGTTATCGGCATTTCATGACTTCGGACAGTCTCAGCAATCTGCTGCAACCTCTGCTCTTCAGTTCGATTTTGCCACTTCATCAAGTTGTATCCCTCCCTCGTAGATTTTTTCTGAAACAAGCTTCTTTCGTAACCGTTCATACCTCTTACGCAGCATTGACGGGCTACAACCCATGATCTGGCCCATTTCTTCAAAGCTATATTGCTCTACCAATTTAAGGATTAGCATGTTACTTTCTTCTGTTGAGAGATTGCTAAATAGCTGCTCTACCGGAGATTCATCGTTAAGTTCATAATAAGTCTTTGTTTGCAGTGCTGTATAAAGCTTAATCAGTCTGTTCCATCTCTTGCGTTTGCGAACCTGATCCAAGCAATGATGATAAGCCACTTTATACAGCCATGCATTAAAAGAGACTCGTTTCTCATAACGTCTGAGTTCCTGATACACTTTTACAAATATATCTTGCACAGCATCCTCTGCTTCTTCATGACTCTTCAATATATAGTAGCAATAAGTATAAATCCTTCTTTCATAGGCTTGTATAATCGTTCTATAGGTTTCGCGGTTACCCGTAAGAACCTGATCAATAGCCTCTTCAATTATTGTTTGATTCACTTGGACCCCGGGGCTGCGACGTTCCAAAGAATCACCTCCTTGTTATTGACTACAACTATATAACGAATGTGATCCCTTTAATTGTGACAGGCTCTAAAAAATATTCCAAATATGTTAAAAGCATCAACCAAAGACAAATAAAAAAGCGATTGCCCCGATTGATGCTCGGAGAAATCGCTTTTTTATAATAATATTCCAGATTTACTATTTACTTACTTAATATCTTTTAAATCTAAAAAAGCTTCAAAAAATATAGTATCACTATTCTGACCACGTACATATATACCATCATCGGTTACTGCCGAACGTAAAATAGTCAGTTCATCCCCAAACTTTGCTTCTTGTAGATAAGTAATCCGGAAGCGTGTGAACTCTGCATTATCCCATTCCGCTAAACTGAGTGCATCACAACATAAATCTCCGTATCGGGCATTATTCAGATGTCCGTTGCTATCCAGCCCACTATATCTTACCTGATACCGATAAGCTTCTTCCATAGTAATATCAGTAGGGATCGTTACCTTAACAGGCATATCGCCTACTGAATCGCCATTATAGTGCTTAACCTGAACTGGAAGAGCGTTCGGTCTGAGTATCTTTCTCTTCTCAATATCTACTAAAGCCCATATAGAACGCGCTGTGGCAATCTCTATATGATCTGCATCGAAAATACGATAATCCCGTTGCCATAAAGCCCCTTTAGTACCTTTACTCCAGGTATGTACGCTAAGCACATCATTTGGGCGAGGAATACGCTTAAAATCAAGATCTAACGTAATCATCATCCAGCCCATTCCTGCATTCAGAATTTCTTCCACACTTATCCCCAAATTACCCACCGCGAAGTCTGCCGCACATTGCATGATATCCAGAATAAAGGATAACTTACCCTGCGAACGATAATCCGTGTCGCTCGCATGTACAGAAAAATCTTCTATCCACACAAGATTGCTACTGTTGTCCATTGTTTATCCTCCTACCATGCAAAATATCCTTGCATTTACTTGAAGTATCCACATATACCACTGCTCTATCCACATAAATTGGGGACTACTTTCAATTTTGAATATATTTTTTTATTTCATCCACATGTTAGTAACTTTTATTTTTTCGTTATTTACCCATGACTTATCCACATTATTTAAATTAAGCGATAAAGGGAACAAAAAAGCCATTGTTGATAAATCAACAATGGCTTCGTGTGCTTGGCAACGTCCTACTCTCCCAGGACCCTTCGGTCCAAGTACCATCGGCGCTGGAGGGCTTAACGGTCGTGTTCGGGATGGGTACGCGTGGAACCCCTCCGCTATCGCCACCAAACATGCGTCTGTGAAACAGACGCTGCCGCGTGAAATTTCGTTCATCACCAGAAGTGAGAATAAATTTCTAAGCGTGTTACAGGCTTGATGCCTGAAAACTGAATCCGAATTGAATTTGCGTTTTAAGTATAGGATAAGCCCTCGACCGATTAGTATTGGTCAGCTCCATGCATTACTGCACTTCCACCTCCAACCTATCTACCTCGTCGTCTTCAAGGGGTCTTACTAATTGGGAAATCTCATCTTGAGGGGGGCTTCACGCTTAGATGCTTTCAGCGCTTATCCCGTCCGTACGTAGCTACCCAGCCATGCTCCTGGCGGAACAACTGGTGCACCAGCGGTACGTCCATCCCGGTCCTCTCGTACTAAGGACAGCTCCTCTCAAATTTCCTGCGCCCACGACAGATAGGGACCGAACTGTCTCACGACGTTCTGAACCCAGCTCGCGTACCGCTTTAATGGGCGAACAGCCCAACCCTTGGGACCTACTTCAGCCCCAGGATGCGATGAGCCGACATCGAGGTGCCAAACCTCCCCGTCGATGTGGACTCTTGGGGGAGATAAGCCTGTTATCCCCAGGGTAGCTTTTATCCGTTGAGCGATGGCCCTTCCATGCGGTACCACCGGATCACTAAGTCCGACTTTCGTCCCTGCTCGACTTGTAGGTCTCGCAGTCAAGCTCCCTTATGCCTTTGCACTCTTCGAATGATTTCCAACCATTCTGAGGGAACCTTGGAACGCCTCCGTTACTCTTTAGGAGGCGACCGCCCCAGTCAAACTGCCCGCCTGACACGGTCCCCGTACCCGATTAGGGCACTAGGTTAGAACCTAGATACGATCAGGGTGGTATCCCAACGGCGCCTCCACCGAAGCTTGCGCTCCGATTTCTACGGCTCCCACCTATCCTGTACAGATCGTACCCAAATTCAATATCAAGCTGCAGTAAAGCTCCATGGGGTCTTTCCGTCTTGTCGCGGGTAACCTGCATCTTCACAGGTATTAAAATTTCACCGGATCTCTCGTTGAGACAGCGCCCAAGTCGTTACGCCATTCGTGCGGGTCAGAATTTACCTGACAAGGAATTTCGCTACCTTAGGACCGTTATAGTTACGGCCGCCGTTTACTGGGGCTTCGGTTCATAGCTTCGGGTTACCCCTAACCACTCCCCTTAACCTTCCAGCACCGGGCAGGCGTCAGCCCGTATACTTCGCCTTGCGGCTTCGCACAGACCTGTGTTTTTGCTAAACAGTCGCTTGGGCCTTTTCACTGCGGCCCCCTCGTGCTATTCACACTACCGGGGCACCCCTTCTCCCGAAGTTACGGGGTCATTTTGCCGAGTTCCTTAACGAGAGTTCTTCCGCGCGCCTTAGAATTCTCTTCTCGCCTACCTGTGTCGGTTTGCGGTACGGGCACCTTCTCCTGGCTAGAGGCTTTTCTTGGCAGTGTGAGATCATGACCTTCGCTACTACAATTTTCGCTCCCCATCACAGCCCAGCCTTAACGATGTGCGGATTTGCCTACACATCAGCCTCACTGCTTAGACGGACATATCCATCAGTCCGCGTCACTACCCTCCTGCGTCACCCCATCGCTCATAGCGGATTACGGTGGTACAGTAATTTCAAACTGTTGTCCTTCGACTACGCCTTTCGGCCTCGCCTTAGGTCCCGACTTACCCTGAGCGGACGAGCCTTCCTCAGGAAACCTTGGGCTTTCGGCGGATCAGATTCTCACTGATCTTTTCGTTACTCATACCGGCATTCTCACTTGTATGCTGTCCAGCGCTCCTTACGGTACACCTTCAACCCACATACAACGCTCCCCTACCCCAGATACATACGTATCTAGCCATAGCTTCGGTGGTGTGTTTAGCCCCGTTACATTTTCGGCGCAGAGTCACTCGACCAGTGAGCTATTACGCACTCTTTCAATGGTGGCTGCTTCTAAGCCAACATCCTGGTTGTCTGTGCAACTCCACATCCTTTCCCACTTAACACACACTTGGGGACCTTAGCTGATGGTCTGGGCTGTTTCCCTTTTGACAATGGATCTTAGCACTCACTGTCTGACTCCCGGCAATAAGTATATGGCATTCGGAGTTTGACTGAGCTTGGTAATCCTTGCGGACCCCGCACCCAATCAGTGCTCTACCTCCACTACTCTTATACCGAGGCTAGCCCTAAAGCTATTTCGGGGAGAACCAGCTATCTCCGAGTTCGATTGGAATTTCTCCGCTACCCCCACCTCATCCCCGCACTTTTCAACGTGCGTGGGTTCGGGCCTCCAGTGCGTGTTACCGCACCTTCACCCTGGACAGGGGTAGATCACACGGTTTCGGGTCTACGTCCACATACTCATTCGCCCTATTCAGACTCGCTTTCGCTGCGGCTCCGTCTTCTCGACTTAACCTTGCATGTTAAACGTAACTCGCCGGTTCATTCTACAAAAGGCACGCCATCACCCATAAATAGGGCTCTGACTTTTTGTAAGCACACGGTTTCAGGTTCTATTTCACTCCCCTTCCGGGGTGCTTTTCACCTTTCCCTCACGGTACTGTTTCACTATCGGTCGCCAGGTAGTATTTAGCCTTAGCAGATGGTCCTGCTGGATTCATACGGGGTTTCACGTGCCCCGCACTACTCGGGATCCGTCTCGGAGAGAACACAGTTTAGGTTACAGGGCTTTTACCTCTATCGCGGGCCTTTCCAGACCTCTTCACCTACCATATTCCTTTGTAACTCCATGTGAGACGTCCCACAACCCCTAAGAGCAAGCTCTTAGGTTTAGGCTGTTCCGCGTTCGCTCGCCGCTACTGACGGAATCACTATTGTTTTCTCTTCCTCAGGGTACTTAGATGTTTCAGTTCCCCTGGTCTGCCTCTACATACCCTATGTATTCAGGTATGAGTAACTGCGAATTACCACAGCTGGGTTTCCCCATTCGGACACCCCCGGATCAAAGCTTGCTTACAGCTCCCCGAGGCAGTTTCGTTGTTCGCCACGTCCTTCGTCGGCTCCTGGCGCCTAGGCATCCTCCGTGTGCTCTTATTAGCTTAACCTTGATTTTTCCGCAGGAAAATATCATACGATATCTCTCTTGGAATCATCTCACTAATAACATTTACTTGTTTGCACAAGTTGCTAAAAGATGTTCTAAAACGCAAATTCGTTTCGGTATCCAGTTTTCAAGGATCAAGTCTTACTTGAGAGCTTAAACTCTCAAAACTGAGCAACGAGTGAGTAACAGGCCTAAACCTGAGATTTGGAAGTTTAACTTCCGATTTGAATGTCTCCACTTCCGAAGACGATTCTCCATAGAAAGGAGGTGATCCAGCCGCACCTTCCGATACGGCTACCTTGTTACGACTTCACCCCAATCATCTACCCCACCTTCGGCGGCTGGCTCCCTTGCGGGTTACCCCACCGACTTCGGGTGTTGTAAACTCTCGTGGTGTGACGGGCGGTGTGTACAAGACCCGGGAACGTATTCACCGCGGCATGCTGATCCGCGATTACTAGCAATTCCGACTTCATGCAGGCGAGTTGCAGCCTGCAATCCGAACTGAGACCGGCTTTGATGGGATTGGCTCCACCTCGCGGCTTCGCTTCCCGTTGTACCGGCCATTGTAGTACGTGTGTAGCCCAGGTCATAAGGGGCATGATGATTTGACGTCATCCCCACCTTCCTCCGGTTTGTCACCGGCAGTCACTCTAGAGTGCCCAACATTACTTGCTGGCAACTAAAGTTAAGGGTTGCGCTCGTTGCGGGACTTAACCCAACATCTCACGACACGAGCTGACGACAACCATGCACCACCTGTCTCCTCTGTCCCGAAGGCCGCTGCTATCTCTAGCAGATTCAGAGGGATGTCAAGACCTGGTAAGGTTCTTCGCGTTGCTTCGAATTAAACCACATACTCCACTGCTTGTGCGGGTCCCCGTCAATTCCTTTGAGTTTCAGTCTTGCGACCGTACTCCCCAGGCGGAGTGCTTACTGTGTTAACTTCGGCACCAAGGGTATCGAAACCCCTAACACCTAGCACTCATCGTTTACGGCGTGGACTACCAGGGTATCTAATCCTGTTTGCTCCCCACGCTTTCGCGCCTCAGCGTCAGTTACAGCCCAGAAAGTCGCCTTCGCCACTGGTGTTCCTCCACATATCTACGCATTTCACCGCTACACGTGGAATTCCACTTTCCTCTTCTGTACTCAAGTCACCCAGTTTCCAGTGCGACCTTAGGTTGAGCCCAAGGTTTAAACACCAGACTTAAATGACCGCCTGCGCGCGCTTTACGCCCAATAATTCCGGACAACGCTTGCCCCCTACGTATTACCGCGGCTGCTGGCACGTAGTTAGCCGGGGCTTTCTTCTCAGGTACCGTCACTCCGGTAGCAGTTACTCTACCGGACGTTCTTCCCTGGCAACAGAGCTTTACGATCCGAAAACCTTCATCACTCACGCGGCGTTGCTCCGTCAGACTTTCGTCCATTGCGGAAGATTCCCTACTGCTGCCTCCCGTAGGAGTCTGGGCCGTGTCTCAGTCCCAGTGTGGCCGTTCACCCTCTCAGGTCGGCTACGCATCGTCGCCTTGGTGGGCCGTTACCCCACCAACTAGCTAATGCGCCGCAGGCCCATCCCTCAGTGACAGATTGCTCCGTCTTTCATTCTTCCTTCAGGAGAAAAAAGAAATTATCCGGTATTAGCTACCGTTTCCGGTAGTTATCCCAGTCTAAGGGGCAGGTTGCCTACGTGTTACTCACCCGTCCGCCGCTAAGTTATTTTGAAAGCAAGCTTTCAAAATAACTCCGCTCGACTTGCATGTATTAGGCACGCCGCCAGCGTTCGTCCTGAGCCAGGATCAAACTCTCCAATTAGTATTGAAAAGAGCGATATGCTCATTTTGAAACATCTGACGAGAAAATTAATTCTCACGATGAAATCCCAAAAGCGTAAGATACGCTGTGAAACTCATCAGTTTTGGATTTCACTTTCGTGATTTCCTACTCACTCGTTGTTCAGTTTTCAAAGATCAAGTTCTCGTTGGCGCCGTTTAATGTCTCAGCAGCAACTCTTATAATATATCATGTTGTTCTCAGTAATGCAAGCTTTTTTTCGAAAGCCGTTTATATAACTCTCTCAAACATTGCCTGTACGCTGTCTAACAACGCTTAACTATAATAACCTATCTACTCATAGAAAAGCAACCCCTAATAGAAAAATAAACAACCAGCTTAATAATTAAGCTGGTTGTTTATTTAATAGAGTTATGATTCTAGCGTTTCAAATTAATAGTATTTTGCTGCAGTATACTTACTTGAAGCCTTAATAAAATCCGTATTCTTCTTACTCTTCGCTGCCGATGCATCTACCGTGGTATCAATAGTAACCCATTTCCCATCCATCAATACTTCATTCCATGCATGGTATTGCGTAACGTAGCTAGTATTCCCCATCACCAATTTAGCAGGCACATCTACACTACGCAGCATTGCGGCAAAAAGAGAAGCATAGTCATAGCAGATTCCTTTTTTAGTATTCAAAGTGTTGTTAATGTTCGGAATGTAATCTGTTGTTACGTTATTAGCAAGAGAATAATCATATTGTACATTAGCAACTACATAGTTATAAATTGCCTTAACTTTTTCTTCATCTGTTGTTTTACCTTTTGTAAGCTCTTTAGCCTTAACGATTGCTTTATCAGAAGAACTCCATTTCACATTCTGTACGGAGCCCAAATATACGGAATTTGAGTCGTTCATAGTTAAATCTACTACTTCAGAATAGAGAGCCTTATATTTATTACCTGTTGTATTCTCAAGAACAGAAACTTTATAAGTCCCATTCCCTTGTTGCAAAGGGAAGTCCTCAGCTTGTCCAGAAGCATATAAATTGTATGTATAGCTACTGTTATCTTTTGTGATCATCAGCTTAACTCTTTTATCTTTTGGAATATCGTAGTTAATACCGATTACACCTTGAGCTAATTTGGATGTATTCAACCAGTTTGAATCTGGACTTGCAGCTTGAGCTGTGCTTACTGGAACCGAAGTAATCAGCACGAACAGCGCCACCATCATAAAATAAACCTTTTTCACGGATAAAACTCCTTTCGGTAGCTGGCTGCCATCCTTTCGGGAAGGCCCTTTAGCTTTGCGTCCCTACCTTTCGATAGGTTTGCCGTTATCGTATAAGCTCTATCTGTTCTAATTTCACTAGACAAATTAACAGAATCAGTCCAAGTAGAAATATGAATCTAAGATTCTTATATATTTTATAAAAACAAAAAAAGCCTCTTCATTCGGTAACTGGCTGCCATCCTTTCGGGAAGGCCCTTTAGCTTTGCGTCCCTACCTTTCGATAGGTTTGCCGTTTATCGTGTTTAGCTTTTATAGTCTTATACTACCATATTTATCCTCGTAAACAAGAACAAAATTGCTAGTTTTGCTATTATTTTATAGTTATCTCTCTGTATTTCAGTTCTCTTGTCATTTCTCATCTACTATTAGGTAAGCTTAGCATGAACAATCAAACGATGTGTAGGATCTACTAGTGGGTCACACGTAATTAGAGTAAGAATCTTATCCTTGTTATTCCCGTCAAGAACAGACACATCACTGGGAAGTACAACAGAAATATCATAAACCTCGTAATTATATACCTGATCGCTCGTTTTTACCGTGATTACATCCCCAACCACAACTTCATTCAATCTGTTAAACAATCTGCCCGTAGTTCTAGCTCTATGAGCAGCTATTGCGGCGTTCCCGATTTCTCCAAGCGGGGCCGTTTCTTTCATATGGGCCGCAGCATGCTTCATATTTGCTTTTGTTGCTCCTTCTAATACTGGCAGCTTCAGATCAATCTTAGCAATCTCTATTAATGCGATAACTTTGCCGCCCACTTCAATCTCCGGTTCTGGCTTTTCTGTTTCTTGAGGCTGTGCCTGTGCATCTAGAACGGATTCCTCTGCTAGTAGCTGAGTGACCTCGGCATATCTACTCTTCAGATCAGGTGGTGGAGTGCTTTCGATGGTGCTCAGTTCAGCCGTTTCTAATAGCTTCTCCTGCTGCCAGTCGTTATACCATTCGTTAGCTTTTGGATAAAGCATGATAAGGATCCCAGCCAGTATGAGCACATACGAGAATTTACGCATGATTTTCACCTCCGTGGATTGGTTCTACTGCACTTTAGAAAACCCATTTACGACTTCCGAAGAAGTTAATGATCACCGTCACAAACGTTACTAATACCTTAGAGATCAACACTTGAATGCCTAGTTTGTCAGTCAACAGATGCATTAGCAACAGCGATATTCCGAGCACTACCAGATTCAGTATGATAAACTTCAGCAACTGAGCCTTATCAAAGCCCTCTTTACTGCCACGATTGTGATCCTTGAAGGTAACTTTTTTATTCAAAATAAAGCTGTTCGCTGTCCCTGCACTATAAGAAATCACCTGTGCCAACGCATATACCATTCCAAGTGAGTTCAGTAATGTGAAGATTACGAAATCAATTAGGGTATTCACCAAACCTACGGCATTAAATTTAAGAAACTGTATAAATGCAGCGCGTAAGTTCTTATCTGACATTATTGTAGTCCTTCCGTCGATCCACTTGTTCCTCGTTAGGATATCCTTTAGTCTCACTTACAATATATAGCGGTCTATCCTTAGACTCGTCATAAATCCGTCCAATATACTCTCCGATTACACCTAACAGCATCAGAACGATACCATTAAAGAGCAAATTGACGCCTACAATGGAAGCCCAACCTGGAACCGTCCATGATGTGAAGAAGATTCTTTGAAATAAGACGAAGAATAAATAGAGAAAGCTAGAAAAGGATAGAAAAAATCCAACATACGTAGCAATCTTAAGTGGTTTATGGGAAAAGGAAGTGATACCATCTAGCGCAAAACGAATCATTTTCTTGAGCGGATACTTGGTTTCACCTGCATAACGTTCTTCCCGCTCATACTCCACCATCGTCTGCTTAAAGCCGACCCAGCTTACCAAACCTCTGACATACCGATTTTTCTCCTTGAGCCCCCGTAAGACGTCACATACTTTACGATCAATAAGACGGAAATCGCCTGTATCCGTAGGAATGTCCACACTTGTCATGCTGCTGAGCAGCCGGTAAAACAGCTTCGCCGTTACCTTCTTGAACATCGTCTCCCCACGGCGCTTCAGCCGCTTCGCATACACAACATCATAGCCCTCTTTCCACTTCTCGATCATTTGCAAAATGACCTCAGGCGGATCTTGAAGGTCAGCGTCAATAACAACGACCGCTTGACCTTCTGCATAGTCCATGCCAGCTGTAATCGCTACCTGATGTCCGAAATTACGCGAGAAGTCAATTAGCTTGACGCATTCATCTCGATCACTGATCTCCCGAATCATTTGGGCTGAACGATCACGACTTCCGTCATTAACGAAGACTAGCTCATAAGTATCGCCGCATTCGTCCATTACTTTTTTCAAACGTTCGTAAGTAACGCTAATTACTTGCTCCTCATTGAACATGGGTACAATTACACTATATCTGGCTTTCACCTTTATTCCTCCTACAAGCTTTATGGAGCGTTACATCTTCCTATTCTTCCTAATAACGCTGTAAGCATAAACTTATTGTTATAGATTCTTTTTTAAAGCTTAGAAAACCCAAGAAGGGAACCAACGCAGCATGTTCTTCACGTAATCACCGCTAACCTGCATCCCTGATAGGACTGGGTAGAACGCGACAAAGAGCAGTAACGCAACAGCCACATAAGCATAACGAACGTAACGAGCCTCAGGAAATTTACTATCTAGTAACTTCATTATATATACAATACCAAGAATCATAAAAGGTACCATAGCAAAATAATGGTAGATAAAGGTTTCTCTCGGGACAAGCATCCACGGAACATATTGTGAGAAAAAGGCGATCCAGATCATATACAGGTTTTTATCTTTGCGTTTCAGCGTAATCCACAGCGTTGCTAGCATTGCAAAAATACCCGTCCACCAGATAAGCGGATTCCCCATAGTCACTATACTTCTGACCTGACCTTCCGGCAATCCTTCACTGCCACTGAAGAACCAGACAGGTCTCTTCATAAACGGCCATTGCCACCAGGAGGATGCAAAAGGATGTGTAGCTACAAGCTGACTGTGGTAGTTGTACATATTCTTTTGAGAATCAATCAAACCTTTAATAGTAAAGCCCTCTGCAGATGCAGATAAACCCGGAACAAAAGATAAACTATAAATAATGACCGGAATGATTACGAAGAATGCAACACAACTAGCTAAAGTAATGATGGTATTCTTCCAGAACGAATTTACAGCTTCACGACAGGTACCTAAGAGTTCCTTGTCTTTGATCTTCCCTTCCGCGAGCAACCGCCCCGAAGCTTGGTATTCTCTGTAACGCTCGAAAAGCGAGATAGCTAGCATAATCGCCAGTCCGGCTCCTCCGTACAGTACAATCCACTTGGAGGCCACACCAATTCCGAAGAATAAACCTGACCAGAATAACGGAATCAAAGTTTTTCTTAGTGGTTGCCTGAAGAAATTCATAGTGTAATACCGCTGCATGAAATAAAACATCAGCATGATGAAGAATACTCCGTATACATCGATTGTAGAGATTCTTGTTTGCGTAAAATGCATGAAGTCCAGTGCGAACAATCCTGCCGCAAGTGCTGCGTATTTACTCTTTTTAAACAGACGCAGTGCCATCACATAAATGAGAGGCAGCATGGCAATCCCGAACAATGTTCCAATAATACGCCAACCGAATGGATTGACTCCGAACAATTCCATCCCTACTGCGATCAACAGTTTGCCGAGTGGTGGATGCGTGTTTTCGTAAGGCACAATCCCATGTGTATATTCATAAGCTGTCCGTGCATGGTAGATCTCATCAAAATAAGTGCTGTTCATAAAGTTGGAATATTCTGGGATGATTGACTGCTCATCAAAAAGATTGGCAAGCTCTCCTCTTTTAGCGACTGCATTAGCATCCGGTGTTACACCGGCAATGGGAAGAGGGACTCTTTCTCCCCCCTGCTCATAAAAGGCCATTTCATTTAAAGTGAAGCCCGGAGAGGTGACGGTAAACTTCACGTATCTTGCTGCAACGTTCAGAGGTTGGCTTTTCCAGATGAAGACATTTCCAACGTCCTCATTTACATCTAGAGGATTGCTCCAGACATCAGGAGTTTCACTGAATTCAAGCTTAAACTTACCGGTACCTACGCCACCGAATATATTCACACGTTCCAATTGTTTACTCTGTCCTAGATCTACATAGAAGCTTTCACCGCTAGCAGCCGGCTCCCACAATGTTTCCGGAGATTTAGTAGATCCAAGATTGTATAAAGCAATCGCCGCGTAAACGGCAGTAATAGCAAGTATACATATCCAATCTATACGCTTAAACTTCATCGTTCAATCTCCCTCCTCTCTGTTGCGGTTTTATTTGCTTGACGATTTTAAGATCTTCTTCGTATTTTTCTTCAAGAGTTGGTGGTGCTGGAAGAGGTTGCACTCCCCCGCGAACATACACATCGTAACCGATGTAGAGCATGTATAGAAGTAAGGTTAGGTTAGCTATAGACGTGACCAGTACGATTCCATCTGCACCTGGGTTTACACCTGCATTTAGATGGGTCAACGTATAAGCTACATTGATATACTGCGTTAAGCTGAATCCAAGGAATAAGGATAAAAAACGGCGATCCCGACTTGCTATATAAGTGAACATACAGAGAATAACAGCAGGGAACATATAACGTTCATGCATTTTGGTGCCAAGCACAAAAACCACTACAATGAGCGCCATACCGATAAAATAGGATTTGGATAGATCTAAGCGATCCTTTTTAAAGGAGAAAAACGCTGCTACAGCCACTGCCACTAAAATAAATATGAAGCCCCATACACGGTAAGTGATGCCCAGCCAGGTTAGGTCAAGGGATGACCACATGGGGTCAGTCAGTGCATATAGGTTAAATGCATTCACTGAAGAATAAGGATAGGAAGATAAAGTACTCTTATACAGATTAATAAGGCCAACTAAACCACCGTTATTCCAGAAAAATGGTGCCGCGAGCAATCCGAATATCCCTAATCCGTACAAAGCTCCAAATCCAAGCTGCTTCCAAGCGCGGTGATGATAGAAAGCAAACATCAATACCGGTGTAAAGATTAACGCTTGTGGTTTAATTAAAGTTGCTAATGCAAACATAATCGCGGATTGAACAAACTTTTTGTTCGCAGCCCCATGAATACTGAGCAACAGGAAAATCAAAAAGAACGAATCTGCTTGTCCCCACGCCGCTGAATTAACAAGCACCGCCGGATTAAATAGGAATAATAGCGTTAAGCCAAAAGCGATCCCCGTGCCAAGTTTTTTGCGAGACATTTGATATATGAAGTAACCCAGCACCAAATCAGAAATAATCGCCGGTAGTTTGAACAGCAAATTCTCTCCGCCCGAGCCATGCGCAAAGCCAAATACACCGCGAATAAGACTAAGCAGGGACAAAATGTACAAATAACCAGGTGGATAATCAGCAAAATACCCTTCTTCATAAAACTTACCTGGACCTAAATCAACCATACGCTGGCCCCAAGCTATAAAGGTATTCATATCATTCTGGTAGCCTTGAGCAGTAAGTCCGATCCAAATCCTTAGTATAAAGGCAATCCCGATGGCAATGCTCAGCCATTTGGAATAGACATTCTCAGGTTGCTTCATAAGCTTCTCATTGCGGAATGCCTTGGTATAAAGCACTGCAAAAAACACACTGAAAAGCGCTGAAATCAGCAGCATCTTAGTGGGAGATACTTTATGTGGGGTGTCTGCTTTTTTATCACCAGCATCCTGGCTAACAGCTGCACTATCTAGTGAAATGACGTTGGCTCCTTCGGGAGCAGCGTCTAATTTCTCTACAGACAAATCATCAAAATAAGCCTTACCTTGAATTAAGCTAGAGTAGCCTCCCAAACTTGCACCTATGCCGAATTCCTTCTGCTTAGGTCCTGTCTGACCTATGTATTCAAGATACTGCCACTCTCCTGCCGTATCCGTTACGCTGGGATAACCCCCACCTACTCCAACGGCAAGTATATTGGCACCCATTCCCTCGCCTGCGGCACTTACTACTTTGATCCATCCAGAGATTTTATAATAACTATCCGGTGTTGCTTTAATCGTCTGCACCCATTTCAAATGATTGGGTTCGATATTCTCAATGACTGCTGCTTTACTACCGGAGTGAACCTCGTCCGATTGGATGGAAAGTATGCCGGAGTTATCTCCTGAAATCCACATATCCTTAGTCCAGTTAGAAGGAGCATCCTCTCCCCCCTCCTCAAAGCCAGGGTTCTGCAATAGATTCCCCTTTGCATAAATGCTTGTTACAGGAAGCAAAAACAATAACAGCATCAATACAGTCATTGCGGCCGTACGTGTACTCTTGATCATCGTTCCAACCTCACCTCGTCCTATATTCTTAGTCCAGACTTTACTGCTCTATAAATCGCCGCCCGTGATCACTACCGTATAATTAGCAAATCTCTTAATCTTGTAGTTCTCACTCAGAGCAGGAATAGTATCACCGTTCCAATAAATATAAGCAGCATTTTCTCCTGGAACTATCATCGGACTCCCCAACACGAACACATATCTTCCAAAAGTATATACTTTCTGAAAGGCTGCTCCCGGATTAGTATACTTGACCGTTGCCAAGAAATCATTCGGATTGATTTTCTCATAAAAAAGTGCATAAATATAGGGCATATTAACCTTATCTGTAACATAAACCTTTCCTTCATTCTCTCCCGACGCATACTGTATGGCCTCGCCGATTGAATTATAGAAGGCAGGTCCGACTCTGTCCGGAAAATCATTAAAGTATACGCTGCAAAATAACACAAAGCACAAGCAGAACCCTGCTATAGAAACAACCCCAAGCCCTTTAATCTTCTGTCTTACCCACATAAATCCTGCAACAAGCAGTAAAATGATTGGGTAAAAAATAACGTTAATACGGTTAATATTCACATTCGTCACGCAAGCCATTAGCACAGAAACTAATAACCAGATCAGAATGATAGCCTGTCCCTGTCCTTCATGTTCGCGCTTGGGTAGTGCTTTTAGCATTACAACAAGACCAATAAGGACAAAAGGAAGCGCAATGGGATACGCATATCCGTAAGGTGAGATCGAATTCCATAGCAGACCATCATTTCCACTAATCATAAGCTTAATAAATTCTCGAAAATGACCTGCTGCGGTATGAAATAAGTCTCCGCTGAATACGGATGATACCTGCTCCATACGTGGTGTAGTCAATCTAGGGATCGTAAACAACGGAGTTTCTATACTCTGCAGCTTCAAGCGATTAATCATCACAAATAGCAATATAGGCAGAGCTATAATTATAAACAATATTCCGTTCCATAGAATCGCCCGAAGTTTCAGGGCTCTTATATAGAATAGAAGAATCGCAGTGGCTAAAGCAAACACCGGAACAAAAAAATACGCCGTTCCATAAGCATAAAGTGAGAGCCCTAATAGAATAGTATAGGCATAGGACCATCTAGGGTTTTTGAGTGTTTTCAATAAAAAATAAACGGAAAACAGGATCAGAGTAGGAAACAAATTGGACTCTAGAGCCCATCTAGACATCATAATATGCCAAGGATTAATCGCGATAAAGAACATCGCTGCATTACCTGCTGCTCTGAAAGTAAATAACTGTTTAGCCACAAGATAGAACACAATCATGCCAAGCAGTCCCATAATTAGACTGACAGCCCTCACAGACATAGGTGTTAACCCAAACAACCAAATAAAAGGCATGGATAAGTACGCGTAGAGCGCATTTTGCCCGCTTCCCCAAGCAATCAAATGGACCGGCAGATGAACACCGTTCCGGTCTATCCCATAATGAAGAATTGAATAAGCGTCATACCCTATTGAAGCCTCATCCTGATTTAAACCTGGAGGTATAGAACCTATGTAAAGAATACGAATTACCGCTCCTAATAAGAATAACAAGAGTGGCCATGGATTTTTTTTAATATATAAATATGCTCCATTTAACCTACTAGCCAACATGCATCACCTCTTCAACAATATAATCTATATCTTAGATGATGAAAAGGCATGAACAATGACTACCCTATTCCGTAAAAAAACAAATAAAGAATAAAAAAAACAGCCCCTTCAATAATGAAGGAGCTCTAGATGAATATCAGAAATGCTATATATATGTTAGCCTTCACTACCTAGGAATACATAACGGAGAATAATTAGGATCGCAAGCACCCACATCATCCAGTGAATATCGTATTTCTTCTTACCTGCTAGGTTAGCAACAGAAGCAAGGATTACATAAGTTACGATACCAAAGGAAATACCGTTAGCAATATTATAAGTGAATGGCATGATAACAAGCGTTAGGAACGCTGGAATCGCAACAACCATATCTTGAAAATCAATTTGACGGATGGATTGTGCCATCAGCACACCTACGACGATCAGTGCTGCAGCTGTAGCAGATCCAGGGATAAGAGCAACTACTGGTGCAAGGAACAATGCAAGCAAGAAACATACACCCGTTGTTACGGCTGTCAGACCTGTACGTCCACCCTCAGCAACACCTGCTGCGCTTTCTACAAATGCAGTAGTAGTAGAAGTACCCAATGCGGCACCACCTGCTACAGCAACTGCATCAACAAACATTGCATTACCTACACGTCTATTACCTTCTTCAGGGTTATCCATAATGCCTGCGCGTTGAGCCGTACCTACAAGCGTACCAAATGTATCAAACAACTCTACAAAGGTGAAAGTTGCGATTGCCGAAACGATACCTGTGTGCAGGATACCATCCCAGTCAAACTGGAAGAAGTTCAATTGTGTGAAATCAGGAACCCAAGGTGTTGCCGGACTGGACAATGCGCTGAAATCAACTACGCCCATCAGCATACCAGCGACAGTTGTCCCCAAGATACCGAACAATATCGCACCTTTAACGTTCAGTACCATCAAGATGGAGATTAGAAGAAGTCCGATAATGACCAATTGGACATTGGAATTCTCTAGGCTACCCATATGAATGATTGTTTCAAAGGAAAGAACGTCGGTGAAAGTGTTAGCAGGAATGTCTTTACCCGCTTCAACACCAATCGTCATCAGTCCACTGTTCTTAAGACCAAGGATCGTGATGAACATCCCGATACCTACTGTAATTGCGTGCTTCAAGCTGTCAGGAATTGCTGTTAGTAAGATCTGCCGTACTCGAGTTACCGTTAGCAAGATAAAGATCAAACCGGAAATAAATACGGCTGTCAGACCCATTTGCCAAGTGAATGGATGCTCGGATGTGGCAGATGATAAAATTACGGAAGCAAAATATGCGTTAAGTCCCATACCCGGTGCCAATGCCACTGGAAAGTTTATGAACACGCCCATTGCGATGGTGAAAATACCTGCTGCCAGCGCCGTCGCTAGAAATACAGAGTACCAGCCCATATCAATACGGCCAAATGCTGTTAAAGTACTCGGATTAACCGACAAGATGTAAGCCATTGCCATGAACGTGGTCAAGCCCGCCATGATTTCTGTACGAACTGTGGTGCCGTTCTCTTTCAACTTGAAAAACCGATTCAAATTGTTCTCCCCCTAAGGTATGTTGTGTCTGACAGCAACAAAAAGCCGGTATCTGATAGACACCGGCTCGAAAAAAAGAGTAGCACCCGTGACCATAGTCCTAAATTCAGGACGATGCGGATTGCTCTGCTCTTCTTAATCGTAGCCAGGTCATTACGGTGACCTCGTAGAAACTTCCAGGCCAATTCCCGGAAATATACGAAAGAATTATGTTGTTGTGCTCTATCATTTTAGGTGGACATCATATAAGTTGTCAATGATAAAAAGCGAACATTTTCGACTTTATTTTTTCCATTGTTCGTAAATCATACATTTCCAAGGTTTTATCCAGTCTCAAATCCCTTCTAGTTGTGCAGCTTATTAACTATCCAATCACATTTTATATGGTTATATTTACCTATAATTCTAGTTACTGATTTTCAGTATGCTTATAACTATGCCAAGAATTAGCTAAATGTCCTATCGCTAAACAAACGACTGCAACACTCAGCCAGATGGATCTCCCCCAAATCGCTGCTAATCCAAATGCACATACAGGGAGAACTGCCATCGGGATCGGAATAGATCCTAAAGGGTCCCATAATATTTTGAACTGCCGCCCCTTAACGAGATATCGAATCCAAAGACCATAATAAACAGCGATCAACATAACAATTAAAGCTGCTATAATGCCGAAGTCTACCTGTTGAAAGTTATCCTTTGAGATCACAAGAATGCTGATACAACCCAATTGCCCTACTCTCTCCAAAATGGTGAAGACTGGGCCAGCATCTCGCACACCAGCTGGAACATTTTCAGGCGGAAACTTAATCATTAGAAAACTAGGGGCAAGTATGATTAATGCGATTAGTGTGCCGAGAAATGAGAATCCCATGCGAATTTCTCCCTACGATATATTTTTTTCCATTTTATCACATTCATCTAGAACAGCTATATAGTGTCGATCACATGATTTTAAATAAAAAAACCTACATCCCCTTATGTTATAAGGAGTTGCAGGTGATTTATCAGGTTTATCTTAAGTGATTTTGTTAGTCCTAATTAATGATGCATTGAGCTAATAAATGCTAAACCAAAAAGTGTCCAGTCATTCATTACATGCACTATAAACGATGTCCAAATGTTTTTAGTCTTAAGGTACGGATATAACAAAACGGTCCGAGCAATACCGATACCTATAACAGCTTGAACAATGTTCCAATTATACGTTGGCAAATGATATGCCCCAAATAAAACAGCCGATACTAACACAGCTAAAATTATTGCAGGCTTTCTGCCCAATTTCAGGACCTTCACACCAAACGCCAGAACAACCAAGAAGGGAAGTATGGTGATTAATTCTTCACCAAACAGCATCGGAACCATCTTTAAGAACGTCGGAAGTGCATCCGCAAAACTACCATTGAAGCTTTCGCCCACAGGATTTGCGCTTACATCGAATAATTTAGAAATAATGAAACCAACACCAAATGTCACAATAAGATTCACAATGTACGTTCCAACAATTAAAAGAATATCTTTAGCTACTAATTTTCTGAATAAAGAGGTCCATTGACTACGTGCAACAAAGATAACTGCTGCTAATGGGAAAATCACATTCATAAAGGGTTGTACAGGGCCCCCAAATCCAATAAGAAATAAAGCGAAGCCAACCGCAACAGCAATAAGAAAAATAAGACTGTTCTTCAAATTCAGACTGGGAGATTGCAATTCACTGTAAAATGGGAAATCATCATTTTTACGCTCAAATCTAAAAAAATCACTTTTACTCATAATAAATCAGATCCTTCCTAATCAATAATAGACTCTGCTCTCTACATCATGGAGATCATACTGTCTAAGTTGTTACAGGTTTTGAAAATTAATTTGATGTACTTACATCATAGTTTCATTTCTGCCCAATTAAGAAAAAGGTCTTATAAATAGGACCTTTTTTTCAATAAAACACCAATTTATTCACATCATAAAAGGCGATCCAATATAAATTATGATTTTTTCGTAAACAAATTGGATTCTCTCTGAATTATAATGAAAACCTACAATTTCAAGTCCTCACATCATAGCTTTTTCATAGTCACATAGGTGAAATAGGTCTTTTATATAAAGGTAGGTGAACGATTTGAAAACATACGGTGAGGTTATTAGAAACATACGGACAAACAAGGGATTAAGTCAAAAGAAGCTTTATTCTGGTATTATCTCGAAGTCGTATGCAATTGAATTTGAAAAAGGGAATCACGATATCTCATTAAGATTGATAGACCAGATTTTAGATAGACTTATGATGGACATTGACGAGTTTTTCTATATTTACCGAGGTTATAAAGCATCTGAGCATGACGAATTCATCAACAACTACTCCGAAGCTGGAAATAATAATGATCTTGAGGGATTAATTAAACTATATCATGAGCTGTATCAGAAAAAGGATGAGTCCTCTAAAATTCATCTGGCAGAAGTCAGGTCCCGTATACGATTATTGAAGCAATTCCAATCAACATTTGAGTATGAGAAGAAGGTTATTTTGATAGAAGATATAGAGACGATCACCACATATCTCAACAATCTCCAATCGTGGACCCTCCAAGAAATGCAATTGTTCACAAATACTTTAGATTACATAGTATACGATGAGAAAGATGTACTCTTTAAAACGCTTATCAAGTCAATTAAAAAATATGAGAACTATGATCGAGGACGTGATGTCATATGTGTAATGCTTACAAATATGATTCGCGAATTAATAATGAATAATGAAATAAGCTACGCAGAGATCTTAAACGAAGACTTAAAAAATATTAGCAGTCAATATCAATCGATATTCTTTAAGATTGAATGTAAGTATTATAGCGGCCTAATTAAAATTAAAAGGAATGACAAAGAAGAAGGAACAAAACTTGCTCAATCATCCATCGATGTACTACATCAATTCGACCAACCACATCAAGCAAAATTTATGGAATCTATATTATCTCAGGTCTTACAATCAACAACCTGAATTTTGAGCACTTTTAAAAATCCCTAACCTTTTCTAGTCCATGAAAAATAGAATTAATTGCGCAACCATTAGTTCGTTGATATTTGGTTTTTGCGGCCTAGTTACGTAAAAAGTCGAAATCCTAAACTACAGGATTTCGACTTTTTTCTTGATTAGCCCTTAGTAATATTAAGTTTAATATTCGAGAACTGCTGCGGAATGTAAAATTTATTATACATTAACGGATAATCTGGTTCTGTTTTGTCGTAAAGGGTTTCTAGTAGTAAAAAGCACTCGTTCTGACCTATTAATTTTTCCTTCGAATCCGCCAAATTAACGGTATGCGTAAATTTTATTTCAATGTTTCCATGGTTAGCATCTACATAGGCCTGGTTCTCTAAAAAGTTCAGCATTTTCTCTTTATTATCAAGATCCAAGGATAAACTCTCTACCGTTTCCATAGGTATAAAAGTAAATGCATAAGCCAGTAATTCGCCTTCCGTTCTATACAAACGCTCTAAAGCTACAACGGTAGATGAATCTCTTCTTAATACATGTTTGGTATGTTCCGTTTGCGGGTCTATCCGATAATGCAAATCGATTTGGTCAAAAATACTTATATGGCATTTATGCATAGGGTTGCTTAGTCTCTCTAATTGAATATCCTCTTGTTTATAAGAGGATTCAAGTACAAAGTTTCCCTTACCGCGCACATTTCTTACTAATCCATCATCTTGTAAAAGAACTAAAGCTTGTCGTAAAGTCGCACGACTAACCCCTAGTTTTCTTGCTAAATCAGGCTCTGAAGGAAGCTGGCTGCCTGCGAGGTATTCTCCTTTCGTAATTTGAAGAAGAAGCTCATCATATACATTGATATAAAGCGGCCGTTTCAACTTATCTAGTTTGTGTGTATTCATTCATCAGGTGTCCTTTTCTCCTCATTATGACACATCATTTTTCAGGCGACAAGGAATGCCCTCTTCTACTTCATTAACAACGTATAAACCTCCAAAAAGAGATTCTTGGAGGTTTATCTGTGATATCAATTAGTTAAGAAATTGCAAGAAAGACTCACCGTGGTCTGGCATATGAACATCAAAATTATCTGCTATCGTCGCACCAATATCAGCAAATGTATCATGCTCAGGCAGCGCACCGCTGTCGCTTAACTCCTTGCAATAGACTAGCACAGGAATAAATTCACGCGTATGGTCTGTTCCAGGGAAGGTTGGATCATTCCCATGATCAGCCGTAATAATTAGCAAATCATCTTCACGGATGGAATCTAGTACTTCATCTAGTCGCTTATCGAATTCCTCTAATGCTCTTCCATACCCTTCTGGGTCACGACGATGACCGTATAAAGCATCGAAATCAACTAAATTTAAGAAGCTCATTCCAGTAAAATCTTTCTTAATGACATCAAGCAGTTTATCCATACCATCCATATTATCTTTCGTACGAATGGATTCTGTAACTCCCTCACCATCAAAAATATCATTGATTTTACCAATAGCGATGACATCATAGCCTCCGTCTTGCAAGCTATTCATGACGGTTTTCTGAAATGGTTTTAAGGCGTAGTCATGACGATTGGAGGTTCTCGTAAAGTTCCCAGGCTCACCTACATAAGGTCTCGCGATAATACGACCAATTAAATAGGCAGGATCTTTCGTGATTTCCCGAACCTTTTCACAGATATCATATAACTCTTCTAATGGGATGATTTCTTCATGAGCAGCAATTTGTAAAACCGGGTCAGCAGAGGTATAGACAATCAGATCCCCTGTTTTCATTTGATGCTCACCATATTCATCAAGAATAGCCGTTCCACTTGCAGGCTTATTCGCTACTACTTTTCGGCCAGTTATGTCCTCGATCTGTTTAATCAGTTCATCAGGGAATCCATTTGGATACACATTAAAGGGTTGATCAATATTTAAACCCATGATCTCCCAATGCCCTGTCATTGTATCTTTCCCGACAGACTTTTCTTGTAATTTAGTATAATAAGCAAGTGGTTTCTCTGCTTTCGGAACACCCAGGATTTCTTCAATATTGGACAGTCCCAATTTGGCTAGGTTAGGTAGATTTAATCCATTCATATGTTCTGCAATGTGTAATAGAGTATGGGAACCAGCATCGTTAAATTGATCCGCATCTTTTCCTTCTCCAATACCTACTGAATCCATGACGATCAAATGTACACGTTTAAATTTCTTCATTCTACTCTCATCCCTTATCTAGTAATTTGAGTATGCCCCTTTGATTTCCGACCCAATAAAATCCCAAATAAAATGATTGCTACTCCTGCAATGGCTGCAAGAATGACGACGATACTACTATAATTCAATGCTGTTGGTTCTTCTGTTACAAAACGTAAAAATCCGAATTGCAAATCCTTCTTGTCGATTAATAAGGCTGAATAAGTGAATCCCACGGACATCGCGATATTGATACACAGATTATAAAACCCTAGTGCAGTGCCCGACTTTTCAGTGGGCACATCTCTAAGACTAATATCGATAAGTGGTGCATATAGAAGTGCAAAGCTGCAAGAAAATATAATAAGAGATACAACAAATACAGCAATGGACAATTCGATAAAGAAGACACCTAGTAGTAAGCTGACAATAATCAAACTAATGGCTAAGTAAACACATTGCTTAGAATTCAACGATTTCCCTATTTTACCTGATAAAGCCCCGACACACGCCGCTAGTAAACATGCTGGTATGAACAGTAAGGAAACCGTATCCAAATGGATATCATAGACAGAGGTTAACAAGAACGACAATGTGTTCAGTGCATAGGCAGCGTATAGAGAGTTAAGAATAAAGGCTACCATTAACGCAAATAGGAATTGTTTGTTTTTAAAGAAATCAATCGTAATAAAAGCATTCTTATTTTTACTGATGTAGAGTAAGAATACAATGACCGATACCACGAAGAGTATAAAGAGTATCCAATTGAAAGAAGACATATACAGCATGATTGAAGTGGCTATCACTGCGATGATGATGAGCCCTAGAAAATCTACGTTATTTTTCTTGGTTTCTTCTTTGGGCAAATATTTAAGAATAAACGGTAACAGCAACAGACTTAGTAGAGGAATCAGAAATAAGTTCTGCCAGGCTAGATAAGTAGCAACAAACCCTCCCGTCAATGTTCCAATAACTGTTGCGATTTGAAAGCTACTTGTACTAAATCCCATGTACTTTTTCTGCTCTGCTTCGGTTGCATACTTAGTAATGAATACTAAATACAGAGTTTCCGTTGCCCCTAAACCGGCAGCTTGGATAATTCTCGAAAAAACGATTAACCAATAATTCGTATGTGTAATATAACCAAGCAAAGATCCTACACAGATTAATAAAATACCCACCGTTAATAGATTACGTATACTGATTGAGTCTGATAAAGATGAATAAACAACTGCACCAATTCCAATTACTAAGCCCGCTAGCGTTACTTGCCAGCTTACCGTACTTGCTGAAACCCCAAAATATTCTACCAAATCTGGAGAGATGATCTTAAAAGAGTTATCGATTACAATTGAAAAAATCATTAAAAGCAATATAACCGGAACAACTTTACTTAAATTAACGATCGGTTTATTTCCCACTGAATGATTCATAATATACCTCCAATATCTCATGCTGTAAAAACAAAGGTTGAATGATATCGTTTACATTAGTTGCAATCTGCGTAGCTATGGAAAGCTTCCTTCACTTTCACATAGAAGGAGGTCATTTACGCTAATTCTAATGCGATCTCCATCATTTTAGTAAAGGCAGTTTGACGTTCCTCCGGAGTGGTCTTTGCTCCCGTAATAAGATGATCACTCACTGTTAGAATGCATAGCGCATTTACACGTGCTTGGATAGCGTTCCAATAGAGGGCTACAGATTCCATTTCAACGCCCAAAATCCCTACATCTTGCCACTTTTTATTAGCTGTCTGATCCGCATTATAAAATATTTCACTGGATAAAATATTACCAATATGAACTTTTTGGCCTTTATCATCTGCAATTTTCTTAGCTTTCTCCAAAAGTTCAAAAGAAGCCGTTAGCGGATATTGTCCAGGTAAATTAAATTGATGGCCGTAATTGGAGTCCGTTGCAGCTCCCATACCGAAAATAACATCGTATAGCTCAATGTTTTCTTGCATTGCACCACAGGTACCGATTCTGATTAAATTCTTAACTCCAAATACATTAATTAATTCCCAAGAATAAATCCCCATGCTCGCTGGACCCATCCCCGTACCCATTACAGAGATCTTCTTACCTTTGTAAGTACCGGTATAGCCTAACATTCCTCTTACTTCGTTAAAGCACTGGTAATCTTCTAAAAAGGTTTCTGCAATAAACTTACCTCTTAAAGGGTCTCCAGGTAACAGAATCGATTCAGCAATCTCTACTCCGTTCGGTTTAATATGAGGTGTCTCTTTGGTAGTAGTCATCATTATCATTTGCTCCTTTAGTAGAAAAATATACGTTTTTTGTCTTGTCTATTTTTTAGACAAGTTCAATTTATCATAACTTTTTGACTGATGCAAGCCCTTTCAATAAAACGTATTCATTACAGATTTGTGAAAAATGGTGCCGCCAGAACAAACTTTTACTTGATAAACAAAAAAACTCTCCTTTATTTGCTAAATAACGCAAATAAAAGAGAGCTTTCTGAAATCTATGGTTAAACCGGTCCTATTCCCACTCGATTGTTGCAGGTGGTTTCGAAGTAATATCATACACTACGCGGTTTACGTTCTCCACTTCGTTGACGATACGTACGGAGATTTTCTCAAGAATATCCCAAGGAATACGTGCCCAGTCAGCAGTCATACCATCGATGGAAGTTACTGCACGCACGCCTACTGTGTAGGAATAAGTACGAGCATCTCCCATAACACCAACGCTCTTCATATTAGGCAGGGCAGTGAAGTATTGCCAAATTTCACGGTCTAATCCCGCTTTAGCAATTTCCTCTTGCAGAATGTAGTCAGAGTCGCGAACGATAGTAAGCTTGTCCTCTGTTACTTCACCCAAGACACGGATTGCAAGACCTGGACCAGGGAAAGGTTGGCGCCAAACGATAGCACGTGGCATTCCCAGTTCTTCACCTAGTTTACGAACCTCATCCTTAAACAAGGTATTTAGTGGCTCGATCAAGCTGAATTTCATGTCTTCCGGCAAACCGCCCACATTGTGGTGGGATTTAATCGTTTGTGCCGTAGCTGTTCCGCTCTCAACGATATCTGTATACAGTGTACCTTGTGCAAGGAATGCGAAATCTCCGAGCTTAGCAGACTCTTCGTCGAAGCAGTAGATAAACTCATTACCGATGATTTTACGTTTTTGTTCAGGATCTTCAACACCTGCAAGCTTGCTCATGAAGCGTTCGCGTGCATCGATTTTCACGACATGAATATCGAATTTGCCTACGAAGGTCTCCATAACGCTTTCGGCTTCACCTTTACGCAAAAGACCGTGATCAATAAACATACAAGTCAATTGGTCACCGATAGCACGGTGAATAAGCATTGCAACTACGGAAGAATCTACGCCACCGCTAAGTGCGCAGAGTACTTTCTTGTCTCCAACTTGGTTACGGATATCTTGGATGGCTTCGTCAATAAACGATTCCATTGTCCATTTGCCGTCGCAACCGCAAATTTGATACAAGAAGTTCGAAATCATCTCATTACCATGAACTGAGTGGCGAACTTCTGGATGGAATTGAACGGCGAACAATTTACGTTCATCATTACTCATTGCCGCGATTGGAGCACTTTCAGTTCCTGCATCCAGCTTGAATCCTGTTGGAAGTTCAACCACATGGTCACCATGGCTCATCCACACCGTTTGGCGGCTCTCTAGCCCAGCCACTAATGCAGTACCTTCTTCAAAGTCAATGTCAGCTTTACCATATTCACGTTTAGCGGAGCGTTCCACTTTACCGTCAAGCTGGTGAGCCATTAGTTGCATACCATAGCAAATACCGAAAATTGGTACTCCTAAATCATAGATTGCCGGGTCCACATGTGGAGCATCTTCAGCATATACACTGCTAGGACCGCCAGAGAAGACAATCCCTTTAGGTTCAAGTGCTTTGATCTTGTCTACTGGCGTATTGTACGGCAAAAGTTCGCTGTATACTCCTAGATCCCGAATTCTGCGCGCGATAAGTTGGTTGTATTGTCCCCCGAAATCGAGAACGACGATAATTTCATTTGGCTTATTCATTACGAGCCTCCCTTGATTATTGGATTCATTATACTCATGGTTAATTCTCATCGTCAAGGAAAGGAGAACACACTTCTCATAATAGGAGCAAGCTAAACTTCATGAAAAACATTCCTTTCCATGGAAGGAATTGTATAGCAGCGCCAACTGTTTTTAACGATTAAGTTAACCGAAAGGTGATGATCAGGCATTCGCGTATAAATGCGGATGCATCAGGAGTAGTACACCTGCTGTTCTCTGCGGAAGATGCTGGAGCCGCAGAAGTTACAGAGACTGCAGGCGTTGGAGACATTGCAGAGATTGTAGAGATTTCGTTCGCGGGATAGGCCGCGACGAACGCTGAAGGCGCGGGCGCGTAAGCCAGGGTCTCCCACTGGCGTACGAACTGCCGGACGGCTTCGCTTAGTCCGGCATCGTAAATCTGCAGGGAGTCCACATACTCCCTGCCAGTAACACCGGGCGGCGGTGGTCCAAACCGCTCCGCCAGCCCGTGCCAAGCTAGAGAGGCAGCACGCATCTGCCTCTCGCGGCTCATGCTGCTGGCGCTGCGCGCGGCCAGCAGCAGAGCCAGGCTACGCCGCCAGCGCCAAGCGGCGGCGACGGGAAGCAGCGCCGCAGCAGCGAGCGGCGCTGGAGAGTTCCCGCCCGCCAGCGGCAGGGCGGGCAGGCCCGTGCTTCGCGCAGCTTGCGGCGCGAGCGCGGCTGCCGCAGGCCGCGCCGGCGCGGCGAAGCCGACGGCAAGCGCGGGGCCAGGCGTTGGGTCGAACGGGACCCAACCGGCGCCGGCGAAATAGACCTCCACCCAAGCATGGGCATCGCCCTGGGTGACCAAATACTTCGCCGGCATGGTGTCGTCCTGCAAGGTACCTGGTCCATAGCCTTGGACATAACGAGCAGGAATTCCAGCACTGCGCAGCAAAACGGTCATTGTTGTTGCAAAATGTACACAGTAGCCTTGTTTCGTCTCAAATAAAAAGTGATCCACAAAATCAGATCCGGATGGTGGAACCGTTGTGTTCAACGTATAGGAATAGCCATGTTGTAAGTAATCCTTAATTGCTGTTACGGAGTCATAGCGGTTACCTGATGAAGCTGTAAGCTTCTCCGCCAGATCTCTAACGCGTACGGGTAACAAATCTGGCAATTGCAAATACTTGCCCTTGATTTCCTGTGGATCGTCACTGCTTAAACTACGAAGCAGCACTGGATCACTCTCAGGAAGTAAGGAATCCACTGTATATTCTGTGATTCGTGCAGAGCCTATCGAATCAGGCAGACGAAAACTATCTCTGTCCATATTAGACAGAATGTATCCCAGCTTACTTCCTCCCAAGAGTCCAACCGACTCAACATCTGTTATTATCCCCGCATTGAATAAAGGAATTCCTCCTGAAGAAGGGGTGGCAAATTGTATCCGCTGTTGAAGTGTTCGTTTCCTCTTTTCGATGCTTAGCTCCGAAGAATGCTTCTTTGAAATACCGGACAGATTAAGCGGCATAAACTCTTCGCCTCCCCTAATCCATCGGCGTCCATCATAGTAAGCAATACTTTCACCTCTCCAGTAAGTACGCTCGCTAGTAATAGCCGTAAAGACAGGTTCAGTACTGCGGGATAACGGGGCCCCGAGTTCACCGTCATTCGTACTATACCCTGTGGTTCCTGAAGAATTAGACGCCTTATCCTCTGGCAAATGCCCTGAAGCCCAATTCTGCAGCTTCTGAAATGTAGATTGCAACGTAAGCTCGCTGGTTGGTCTTGCCCCCAATAATTGCCCACCGAACCATGCTGTTGTCATCACGAGGATTGCTGCCGCCAAAGTCAGTGCTCCCCAACGTGCATAAGGCAATGAAGTTGGCCCCTCACGCTCTCGAAGACGCAGCAAACCACTCATCGCATGCATCCAAAAAATTAGACCCATCGAGATCACAATATCCATCGTGGTATTCACATCAAAGCCGATATCCAAGACCAGCAAGTAAATAATTGTAACCGCTGTGAATAGCGCCGTACTCCCTCGGAAGAGTGCAAGCTGCTGTACTGAGGATACCAAAAGCCCCCAACCTACAATCAATATTAAAAGCCTGCTAATTTCACTTAGCTGAGAGACATGTCCAGAGAGAAGCAGCATGAGATCATTCGGAATTTCTTCCGCATAAATCCCTAGCCATCCTATGCCTTCGCCTCCACTGCATAAGTAAAGCCACGCTGAAGCAATGATAAGAAATTGGATGCTAAGCAGTAGCCACCCAGGAATCTGAAGTATTCCCCATAGCAGCAGCACTGCCGCTAATACCATTAGAACTTGCAGCATCTTCGAGGTATCTTCTAATAAAGCAGACCTATATAAAGGGAGTAACCATTCAATAAATAGCCCCATAATGGCCAAAGAGAACAGCAAACGATAGTACAGAGGTACCTTTCTCTGCTTACCGGCATAACTGTTCTCCATTTGCCCCACATTGAAATGAAAGCTATTTATAGACAGTTCCGTATCACCTGGCATTCCGTTACCGTAGCGTTGGTTTTCCGGATGATTCATGGAACTCTACCTCCCTGAACCTGAATGCTGGCAAAGCATCATCCAGACAAAACATTCGCGCTCCGAGACGAGCCAAACTATCCCCGACAGTCCCCCTTACAGACTGTCTAATCTCCACTCCTTTCGCTTCTCCATTCATCGGTGCCGACTGGTCCCAGGCATAATAAAGTTCAACCTTCACACCCTGCATCAAGAACTTGGCAATGACCTTGGCCGATTCTTCTTCTAATCGTCCTGTAATGATGGCTACACTCATCCCCGGAATCCAACCTTTGGAAGCATCCTCTAATAACTTCGATAGGTTTCTAGTTCCATCTGAAGTAATTTCAGTCAGAACATCCAGCACTCTCCCTGGGATTTTACCCAGTCCCTCATGCCTAGCCATACCTTCCGGCCAACCGCCGCTGAACAACTGAACATAAGCGCCTGAACGCTCAGCGGAGAGCATCAGCCCCATCACTGTAGACACCGCTTTCTCAAATGCCGGAGGCGATTCATCTCGGCTTCCACGGGGTTTAAGAGCCTCTGTAGGAACCTCATAGCTAAGCGGATCATTGGCCAACACGATACAGGTCATTTTCGCCTTTTCCCGCTCCGGAACTTTGCTCTGCAGCGCTCCCAATCGTGCGCTATTCTTCCAATGAATTCGGCTAAGCGGATCTCCGGGCTCATAATCTCTTGATTCCAAAGCCTCATCACTGATGCTTCTTCCACGTCTGGAATACATGGTATCTCCTGTCATAAAACCGCTATCCGGCACAGTTCCACCAAAGGATAAAGGGGCTGGCAGCACCTTAAAGCTCTGTCCTCCACCCGGTTCAGATCTCCCCGTGAACCAACCTGGGAAGTCCCCCCAAGTTACTCTACAGCCCAGCAAATGATGATTACCGCGGGATATATTTTCAATGGTGTATGTGTATACAAAAGAACGTTTGAATCCAGGAAATAGCAGCTTTTGATGATGGCTGTCGCCCCAATAATCAGCTATAGTCATCCAAGGAAGAGGCAAACGAGAAGAAAAACTCAGCTCCACTTTCACTTGAAGTGTATTTCCGGCCATCGGCCTTGCAGGAGCAATCGTACGAATTATCTTTATAGCCCGCGGACCGGAGAGCTGAAGCATAAGTCCACCCAGCATAATAACTCCAATAACAATCAGGAGAAACAGCAAGGACGATCCTCCGCGCCAAGCATATAAAGCACCTATAATTCCAGCCACAGTCAGCATCCTTAACCATTCAACCAAAGCACTACGGCTACGGGGATAAGAGAAGCTTTTGACACTTCCGGCATCTTTCTTCTGTTGATCAATTAATGATGAAGAGGACAATGGAACACCCATCCTTTGGTCATAGACTTGTTCCCAGATCAGGAACTTATTACTATCTATTCTTCCCATGAAAAAGGGTGCCCAGACATTGGTTTTTTCTTTTTACTAGACAGCCTCCACGCTTCTTTCAGAATGTTTTTACTCGGCGTTCCAATTCAGTCACACTTATATTAATCGGTGGTTGACCTGCTATCTCCAGCAGGTCTCGTAGCGATACCCAGATCGATCCACCAATCATTTCCACCCTCGCGTTAATGGTCTGTTGTACGTTATCTGGAAGGTTTAGAATCAACTGCTTGTTCTCCACATCGGCAATGATCTCTTTCCCGTTCCAATCTATTTCTCCACTTCGACTGTTCGCATCCCAGGTAACTTTTCCTCCAAGCCGCTCAATTACAGCACGAAGCGGAACCTCATACTGTCCATTTCGTACGGAATATTCTCCTGGTTTCAGCTTCGTCTCCAGCTTTCCAACCTCCAGAACCAGTGGCTTTCCCGGTGAAAACAGCTCTGCATTCGGCGTGATGTTTGATGCGATCCAAGCTTCTGAGGGCTTTGATCTCCCCAAATTACTGGCTTTTGAGGAAACTCTGAATTGTACGGGCTCCACCGTATCATCCAACAGGCCAAAGCCGTATCCAGCTGCTTTATAACGTGCAATAATGTCAGGCAGCGCCTTAACGCTCTCTTGGTGACCACCCCCATCATGCAGCAGCAGAATAACTTGCGAAGACTTCATATCCATTGTTGATTCCTTCAAAATTTCTGAGGCTGGTACACCTTTTCGCTTAGAATCGCCGCTATCCACCGTCCAATCCATCACCCTATAACCTGCTTGCTTCAATAAATTGAAGTAGGTATGATCAAAATGATCATAGGTTCCTCCTGGGGCGCGAATGAGCTGCGGACGAACCCCTGTAATCCCCTGAACAATTTGTTCAGTCTGTTTAATTTGACTCCAAAATTCAGTGAATCCACTATATAAATCATGGTAATTATGATTATAGGTATGATTGCCAATAGCATGACCTTGTTCCCATATGGAATCGATAAGTTCTGGGTGACTTTTCGCTTGATTACCGAGAACGAAAAAGGTTGCCTTTACATCTTCCTGTCGTAAAATTTCAAGAACATTGAAGGTGTTCTCGCTAGGTCCGTCGTCAAATGTAATATAGACCATCTTTTCAGCTTTTTTCACAGCCGTCATTGCAGAATTCGTTGTTGAAGCTTTGGATATTTTCACTCCCCCACTTGCTTGCGGGCTTGGAGTCACAGTAAGAGCTGCACTTAAAGAGGAATCAACTTTCGGAGATGCAGAAGCGAGTGGTTCTGTTGCCGAGGGCAGTTCTTGCATCGCCGCTGCGGTAAGCTTATTCTTAACAGATACAGACTCTGCGCTAGCGGGCTGCAAGGATCGGAGCTCCCATGAATTCAAGTTTTTTCCTATGCTCCATCCAAGCATTACGATGAATATTACAACCATAACGAGCAATCCGCTTTTCAACTTTCGGCGGCTGTGTGTGCTTTTATTACCTTTCATCTTCTCTACCTCCAGCATTCTATTGGCTAAAAGGCCATTTGGTAGATTGTATGAAGACAAGCTGTAAAATAGAATAAGGCAACTGCCTCTTGGAGAGTGACAATCTAATGGAAATGCTGAGCTTTATACAAGAATTATTCACCAAATATGGATATAGCGTATTATTCTTTGGATTACTTCTCGAATTCGTTGCCTTACCCTTTCCGGGAGAAACCACTATGGCGTTTGCCGGTTTCCTTTCCTATACCGGAAGGCTTGATTTCTTTACGCTAATTGTCGTTGCTTTTGCAGGCACTACTGCCGGGATGACCCTTACCTATTTTGTCGGATTAAAAGCCGGTATGCCCTTTATCCAGCGATATGGAAAATGGTTTCTATTCTCCCCTACTAAGCTAGAGAAAACACAGAAATGGTTTGAGAGATACGGCAGCTTTCTTATTTTTATCGGTTATTTTATTCCAGGCGTACGGCACTTTACCGGCTACTTTGCTGGTATTATCGCGCTTCCCTTCCGTAAATTCGCCCTATACGCTTATAGTGGAGCCGTATTCTGGGTATTGATATTCCTTAGCATCGGAAAGGTGTTTGGTCCACAGTGGATGGGCATCTTCCATTTGTTCGAGACCTATGCGCTTTGGATTATATCTGGTGGTGCAATAATAGCAGCTCTTGTGATTATTTATCGCTACCGTAAAAGCATTCATGCCCGCCTCTTCCCTAGCAAAGCTGCCACTAGGATTCAAGCTCAGATTAAAAAACCTTCCAAGGAGCGGTGAATTCACCGCTCTTTTTACTGCGTATCCATGCGTACCCTGCCAGCAATATAGCAATTCCAGAAAACCCTGCTCCTCCAGCAAAGCCCAGCGTCCGAGGTTCTACCCATTCTAATAACCACCCTGCGAGCAGCATAGATAATCCAATCAGTGTATTTCCTACTGCTGACAGCAGTCCAAACATTATAGGCTGCATAGTGGACGGCGTTTCTCGCATAACCAGTGTATCCAGGCAGGCATTCCCCGTCCCTCCGGCAAAAGATAACAGGATATATAACATAAACGCGATCATAAAATGATTGCTACTACTGATGCTCATCAGCAGTAATCCTTCAATCATGAGCCCGCCAATCGCGACAATTAGCAGCCCTCTTTTTACATATCGTCCGGCAAAAAAACTGAGACTTAGCCCGATACCCAGCGCCGCATAAAAAGCCCCCACACCCATGTCTCCGGCTTGAAATTCCTGAACTGCATATATACTAATCAGCACATTATCTAGGCCATTCAGCATCGGAACAAGCAACTCATACCCGAAAATAACCTGTAACGTGATACTCCCACCGATTACAATCCCGAGCGCACGCATTCGACCTATCTTCTGCGAGTGCTCCGCTTTAGCTATAAACCCATTAGGATAATCTAGCTCTTTCTTATCATCATTTCCCCTACTAGTATTCTGTGGAAAATCGATACCGTAAATTAAGATCGCTGCGACCAGAAAAGATAAAGCATTCATCACGAATGCTGCCTCTGGCCCGAACCACATCGAAACCACACCCCCACTAAATGCACCCAAAATAAGTACACAGCCGCTCATAAGCTGCTCCAGTCCGTTAACCGTCAGCAGAGAATCTTTGGTCACCATCAAAGGGATCGTAGATTTACGAACAGGACTGTAGATCGCCTCTCCCGCCGCCAGTAAAAAATTCGCCGAATATAGCAGCCATAGCTTATCCACTCCATCCACCCACAAAAAAGCTAGTGCAACAGGAACCCTTAATATGTCTGTAGTGATCATGATGTATTGACGAGGAAATTTACTGCCAAGTACACCCCCAAGCGGTGCCAGAAACAAATAAGGAAGCAGCCGCACACCTAGCGATATCCCCACCGCCATCCCTGATCCGGTTAACTGCAGAACCAACGCCAGCACGGCAACACTAGTAAAACGGTCACCGATTCCATTGATTAATCCGGCTGTGAATAGACGCGAATATCCCTTCTGACCTTTGAAAATCGCAATAGCTGATTGGTTACCCATCATTGTAAACCTCACTTTATCTATTTAAATAAATATCTAATTAGATGATAATCGAATTATTATATTATGACAATGCTTTATTCCCAAGGATTTGCTAAGATGTAGTACATCATTACATAACGAAATTATCCGAAAAGGAGGGCTCTACCTTTTGAAAATCGATCGATTGCTCTCTATCGTCATTCTGCTTATGAACCGACGTCTTATTCAGGCAAAGGAGCTCGCCGACATGTTCGAAGTGTCCGTGCGCACCATTTACCGTGATATTGAAAGTATTAATGGAGCTGGAATCCCTATCGTTACCTATCAGGGAGCAGGTGGTGGCATTGGTCTTATGGAAGGCTACCGGTTAGACCGCAATGTATTGACTGACCGCGAGCTGGCTGATATTTTCACGGCGCTGCAAAGCGTCTCCTCTTATGGCGGAACTGAACATACTCTGCTCATGGAGAAGATCAGTAGTGTAATCCCACCCTCACAGTCCGCCGCTTTCCGAAGTAAGACGACCCAGCTTATCATCGATTTATCTCCTTGGGGACTTCAGTCTGTCCTAGAAGAAAAAATTGCGATTCTGAAAGAAGCGTTGGAAGAAAACATGACGGTAGACTTTGATTATGTGAATGCCGAAGGGCAAGCCAGCCAACGTTCTGTCGAACCTTATACTTTAGTCTTAAAAGGACAAGCCTGGTACTTGTATGGTTATTGCCTGCAACGTCAGGATTTCAGATTATTTAAGCTGCTGCGTATGAAGGGGCTTGTTAAAGAGAATCGGGAATTCATAAGAAAAGATATGGATATGCGTGAGCTACCCTGGAGCACTGACTATCAGAGAGTAACTTCAGCAGCAGCAATGTCGCCAATCCTTCTGCATTTTACAGCTGAAGGTAAACATCTCGCGGAAGATCGCTTTGACTCCACAGAGCTTCAGCCGGACGGACACGGTGGATATAACGTAACCATCCATTATCCTGAGGACGGATGGCTCTATTCCTTCTTGCTCAGCTTCGGAACGTCTTTAGAAGTATTAGAGCCGAAGCATATTCGTCATAAGCTCGGAGAGTTGGCTCTTGGGGTTGCCAAAAAATATACAGCCTTACTTTAAACCTGACGGTATGTGGTCAGATTCACTGTTCTATAATGTACTTAAAGCGAGTGCTCATAAGCTTCGCAAACTTTTAAAGGAGTGCTGTATATGGAACAAGAGCAAGCAGGGCAAGTGCAAGATGAGCCGAAATTTTGTCAAAGCTGTGGGATGCCTATGCCTACGGAGGATTTACTTGGAACGAACAAGGATGGTCAAAAAATCGAAGATTACTGTGTTTACTGCTACGAAGATGGTGCATTCAAACAGCCTGACGTTACGCTGCAAGAAATGTCTGATATTTGTACAGGCTACTTGGTTCAAGAAGGAATGGACGAGGCTGTTGCCCGTAAATTACTCTCCGAACAGCTGCCTCATCTGAAACGGTGGAGAGGCGCAGCCAGCGCTCCTACAACGAACTAATAACCAGCACAAAAAGGAGCATCCAAGAGAACCTTTACGGTTCATGGACACTCCTTTTTCTTTTGGGCTCAGTGTTTATTGATTTACCTGCTGTATCTTCTCTTCTTCCGTCTTCAGGAAGTCGGGCTCAGGTGAAGTCTTCTTGATAAAGAAGGCTAATACCAAAGCAATCACAGTGATCCATGTAGCAACGGCAAAGGCATGTGTAACCCCGCTAATCGTTGCCTCTTGGGTGAGCTTAAGCATCGCAGCCTTATCACTTTGCGAGACAGCTCCGCTCATTAGGGTATCTGTAATTGTGCTCTTGGTCTTATTAGTCATTAGACTGACGAACAACGCCATCCCTAATGCCCCCCCAACCGTCCGCAGCGTATTAGACATGGCCGTACCATGTGAGCTTAAACGCTGTGGAAGCTGGTTAAGTCCCGCAGTTACAATTGGCATAGATAACATCGACATTCCTAACATCCGTACCGTGTAATTAATAATCATATGGGTATACGTTGTACTGTCCGTAAGCCTACTAAATTCCCAAGTAGTAACGACAGTGATGAGAAGACCAATTACAGACAGCCATTTCGCACCTATTTTATCAAATATAATCCCTGTGATCGGAGACATAATTCCCATTAGTATAGCCCCCGGCAGCAGCATAAGTCCGGACTCCATCGGCGTAAACCCACGGATCGTCTGTAAATAAATCGGCAGCAGAATCATACCTGCGTATAATGCCATTGTAATAATGATATTGATTAATGTGGTTAGTGAATACATATTGTATCTGAAAATCCGGAATTCAAGCAGTGGAGTATCTGTAGTAAGCTCTCTCCATACGAATAAAGCCAAAGCAACCACACCTAAAATGAGGCAGACAATAACCGTCGTGCTTCCCCAACCGTCGGTTCCAGCATCACTAAAGCCGTACAACAACCCCCCAAAACCAAGCGTAGATAGTATGACACCCGGCTTATCCAGCTTTGGTGAGGTTGTTTCTCCTACGTTCTGCATCGTCTTCATCCCCAGCAGGGTCGATAATACAGCAAGTGGAAGAATAATAAAGAACAGCACACGCCAGGAATAGTTCTGAACTACCCAGCCCGATAAGGTCGGACCCACAGCGGGTGCAAAAATCATAGCGACTGCCATCAGGCCCATCGCTTTGCCCCGTTCTTCAATTGGGAAGATCCGGAGGAACACAATGTTCATTAGCGGCATCAAAATCCCGGCACTAACAGCTTGAATGACTCTGCCGACCATGATCATTTCAAAGCCTGTTCCAATAGCGCACACAAGTGTACCTATAGAAAAAAGTGACATCGCAGTAATGAATAATTGGCGGGTCGTAAACTTTTCCACCAGAAATGCACTGATCGGAATAAGCACCCCGTTTACGAGCATAAATCCAGTTGTTAGCCACTGTGCCGTAGTGGTGGCGATTTTTAGATCGTCCATTATGCTTGGCAGCGCAACATTAAGAAGCGTTTGGTTCAACAGCGCTACAAATGCACCTATTAATAGCGCCGCAATGATTGGGCCTCTACGAATATGCTTTGTTGCTGCTGCAGCGTTAGCAGTAGTAGTACTCATAAATTCTTGTTGTCTCTCCCTTGCTCTAATATCTGAATGATTTCGTTATGAATCCTAAGTAACTCTCCTGCATCCTCAGCAGGCACATTTGACAGTGGAAGCAAATACTTTCTAAGTGATTGTTTGCTTCTTTCTCTGATCTCATTCCCTTTCTCAGTAATCGCCAATTTGTATATACGTCGATCCACCTCGGAACGATGTCTTGTAATCAACTCAGCTTTCACCATCCGGTCCACAACTCCGCTTGCTGCACTATTCCCTAAATGCAATAACTCCGCAAGATCAGTGATTCCAATATCAGGATGTTCGGATATTTTGCGGAGAACCATTAACTGGGTAGGCGTAATATTCAGCTCTTCGGCATCTTTCCAAAGCAACTGCTGAAAAGCATGACTAATTCGGCGAAAAGAGGAGAATATATCATCTAATTGTTGCTCCTTGTCCTCCAAATCTCCACCTCCATAAAATAATTAGTTAAAGTATCAAATAGTTCGTATGCGTACTATTTTACGCCTTAACTAAATTCCAGTCAACAATTTACTGTAACTTTCTGAAAAACCATTGCCATATTGCAGAGAGAACGCAAAGATAAGGTCAAGCTGGTACAATACAAAAAAAGCGGACCAAGTGAATTCTTGGTCCGCTTTTTATATACGGTTGGTCTATATCCTTGACTTTTTATACTCAGGACAAACTGTATGAACCTTCAAGCAGGTTCTGCTGCAACGGTTTAAGTGATTGTTCTAAATCCGATACAGCCTGCCCCTCCTGACTGCTGGCAATCGACATCATCAGCTTGATCCGATTCGCTTGGTTAACCACGCTAACTCCAGCATCATAATCAATGGCAATGATATTTGCACCTGGATATAACTCCTTAAGCCCCTTAATCATCCCACGCCCGGTAATATGGTTGGGCAAGCAGGCAAACGGCTGAATACAAGCAATATTATTCACGCCATTATCCATCAAATCCATCATTTCCGCGGTCAGGAACCATCCCTCACCCATCTGATTTCCTACAGATACCAGTCGGCTGGCCTTCTCAGCAAGACCATAAATATTCTCCCGTCCTTTAGCCAGTCCCGCATCCTCAAGCGCAAGCTTCATCGGCTTACGATAAATCTCCAGATAGGAGATTAACATCGGATTAATATATCCCAACCGTTTACTTTTGCCGAACTGCTCGGCTTTGTAGATTGGATTGTACACACAGTAAAAGATAAAGTCTAAGAAGTCCGGCATTACCGCTTCTCCACCCTCTGCCTCAATCATCTCAATGATGCGGTTGTTGGCATCCGGGTGAAATTTAATCAGGATTTCACCAACAATACCCACTCTTGGTTAAGTAACACCTGTAACGGGCAGCTTACAGAAATCTGCAACGATTTCACGAATCAGACGTTTGTATTCTCGGAACGAGAAGGTGACTAAGCTGACCTTACAGCGCTCCATCCCCTTGCGGAATAAACGTTCAGCACTCCCTGGAACAACCTCATACGGTCTAAAGTGATTTAGCAGTCGCATCATAAGATCACCATAGCAAGCAGCGGCTATCAACCGATTTGCCAGCTTAAGACTGATACGGAAGCCCGGCTGGTTCTCCATTCCAGAAGCATTGAGTGAAATCACAGGAATTTGTTCAAGGTCTGAATCCTTTAAAGCCTTGCGGAGCAAAGAAATATAATTCGTCGCGCGGCAACCCCCGCCCGTCTGTGACATGATTACAGCGGTACGGTTTGGATCATAGTCCCCGCTCTTCAATGCTGACAGAATTTGCCCTATTGTTACGATTGCGGGATAACATGCATCATTGTTGACGTATCTTAGACCTTCTTCTGTCTCTTCAGGTCCAGTAGTCTCAAGGATCTTGAGACGATATCCCGCATCCCGGAAAACCTGCTCAAACAATTCAAAATGAATGGGTGACATTTGCGGCGCAAGGATCGTATACGTTTCTTTCATTTCCTTCGTAAAGGCTACATTAGCCTGTACTTTAGGTGCCTTCTGTGGCAGCACCTTGCCTTTTTCACGCTCGCGCATCGCTGCAAGCAGTGAACGTAGTCGAATGCGAGCTGCGCCAAGGTTGCTAATCTCATCGATTTTGATCAGCGTATATACTTTGTTATGCCTTTCCATAATATCTTGTACGGCATCACATGTAATCGCATCAATCCCGCAACCGAAGGAAGTCAATTGAACAAGCTCCAGATCGGTTCGGACTGCTGCAAGCCGGGCTGCGCGGTACATTCGGGCATGATAGGTCCACTGATTAACAACCGCCACATCCCCTTCACTTCGGTCCAAATGGCAGACGGAATCTTCTGTCAGCACGGCGAGTCCCATACCGGTAATCATATCCGCTATACCGTGATTAATTTCAGGATCCGCATGATAAGGATGACCACAGAGAAGTATTCCCTTGTTCCCAGTGCTGGCGAGATACGCAAGCGTCTCCTCACCCTTGGTACGCACATCACTTTTAGCGCGTTCAGCTTCTGCAAGTCCTGCCTGTACAGCAGACGTAATCTCTTCTTTCGGAATCCCAGTAAATGTCTTCACGAGTCCCTTGGTCAGTGCAGTTCTATCGTCAAAGGTCAGAAACGGGCTGACCAGCGTAATTCCCTTCTCCCTAAGCCCATCCATATTGTTGCGAATAACCTCAGGATAAGAGGCGACCACCGGACAATTGAAATGATTATCCGCTGCTTCATCCTCCTTCTTCTCATACACCACCGCAGGATAAAAAATAAAATCTACATTTTTACCAATCAAGCTCTGCACATGTCCGTGCGCCATCTTTGCTGGATAACAGATCGATTCTGAAGGAATCGTATCCATCCCACTTTCGTAAAGCTTCTTGCTTGATTTAGGAGAGAGAAGCACCCGATAGCCAAGTTTGGTGAAAAAGGTGTGCCAGAACGGGTAATTCTCGAACATATTCATCGTACGTGGAATGCCGACTGTGCCCCGTGCTGCGTCTGCCTCCGGTAATGCCTCATAGTCGAAAAAGCGCTCATACTTATATTGCATCAAATTTGGCAGTACATTCTTCTCTTTCCGGCCTCCTGCACCACGCTCGCAGCGATTACCTGTAACGTAGAAGCTCTTATCCGGGAACCGACTGATCGTTAAAGCGCAGTTATTCCCACAGCGACCACAACGGCCTGAAGATACCTCGTACTTAAAGTTGGCAATTTCCTCCGGTCCAAGCAACGTACTTTTTCCGTCAGCCCCTGCTTGCTCACGAGCAATCAGCGCACACCCGTACGCACCCATCACTCCAGCAATATCCGGTCTAACTACGGTTCTCCCCGTTAGGCGCTCAAAAGCACGCAATACAGCTTCGTTATAGAAGGTGCCGCCCTGAACAATGATATTTCGCCCGAGATCCTCAGGATTGCGAATTTTAATTACTTTTTGCAATGCATTCTTAATCACAGAATAGGCAAGACCTGCCGAAAGATCTGCCAGTGAAGCACCTTCCTTCTGAACCTGCTTCACTTTAGAATTCATGAATACTGTACAGCGTGAACCCAAATTAACCGGTTTGTTCGCTTCCAGAGCTGACTTGGCGAACGCCTCGATGCCTAAGCCTAGCGCAGAAGCAAAGCTCTCCAGAAAAGAGCCGCAGCCTGCCGAACAGGCTTCATTGAGCATCAGACTGTCGATCGCACCGCCGCGGATCTTGATGCATTTCATGTCCTGTCCGCCGATATCCAAAATAAAGTCTACCTCCGGCATGAACTTAGAAGCGGCCTTGTAATGAGCAACCGTCTCCACTTCACCACCGTCCGTCCATAAAGCGGCTTTGATTAAACCCTCTCCGTAACCTGTCACATAAGAGCCTGCAATATAACAGCCTTTAGGCAGAACCCGATACATTTCTTTCAGTGCCTCACTGACAGAATACAAGGGGTTCCCTTTATTACTTCCATAGAAGGTATATAGAATTTCGTCAGCGGAGCCGGTCAATACAAGTTTGGTTGTTGTTGAACCAGCATCGATCCCCAAATAGCAAGGGCCGTGATACACCGCCAAGTCTGATCTGGCAGCAGAGGCTTTACCGTGGCGTAGACGGAACGCAGCAAGCTCATCAGGGTTCTCAAAAAGTGGCGGCAATTCTGCATCCATAGCCCGGTCCGCTGAAAAATCCACGGCAGCTATTCGCGCGAGCCAACCTGAGAGCGGCAAAGCTGTCCGATTCGCTTCGGAAAGAGCAGAGCCAATTGCTACGAAATACTGCGACCGGTCAGGGAATAAAATCTCCGATTGCGCAAGCTCAAGGGTCTCCGTGAAACGCTGACGCAGGGCTGGCAAGAAGGTTAGCGGGCCGCCAAGGAAAGCCACCCGTCCACGAATCGGGCGTCCGCAGGCGAGGCCGCTGATCGTCTGATTGACGATACTCTGTAAGATCGAGGCCGCTACATCCTCTCGACGAGCCCCTTCGTTCAGTAGCGGTTGTACATCGCTTTTGGCAAAGACCCCGCAGCGTGAGGCTATGGGATAGATTCGCTCATGCTTTTCCGCCAGTGCGTTTAAGCCCGCCGGGTCGGTCTGCAGCAGCGATGCCATCTGATCGATAAAGGCTCCCGTCCCACCCGCGCAAGCCGTATTCATACGCTGCTCAATGCCACCTCGAAGGTAAATGATCTTGGCATCTTCGCCACCCAATTCAATCGCCGTATCACATTCTGGAATTAGCTCGCCAATCGCCTTCGTACAGGCAATCACCTCCTGAACGAACGGAACCCCTCCCAGCTTGGATAAAGATAAGCCTGAGGAACCGCTTACAGTAAGGGTTGCTTCTCTCTCTGGAAATCTGATCTGTACATCAGACAGAAGAGAGAGAGCTGCTTTTTTTATATCGCTATAATGTCTAACATAGTCCTGATAAACAACAGTATTACGTTCTATGACAACCAATTTAGCAGTAGTTGATCCGATATCAAGGCCAATACGCAGCATTATCACTACACCACCTCGTCTTGCTCCAAATTTGAAGCAATTATGAGGAAACTATATCATGACAACACCTTATGAAAGCTGTTAAAAATGTAACAGACTTTTACAAAAAGTTATTAACAAACTTTATGATTTGGAAATCCCTGCTATGGTAGATGCTACATGCCCTTTCACTCGTACTTTCCGCCATTCTTCGACTAAGATCCCCTGCTCATCAATCAAAAAAGTTGAACGTACAATGCCCATGAATTCTCTTCCATAGAGCTTCTTAAGCTGCCATACACCGAACATTTCACTGACCTTATGATCCTCATCAGACAACAGTGGAAAGGGTAGACTATTCTTCTCCGTAAACCTTATATGCGAGGCCAAGGGATCTGGGCTGATGCCTAGAACAACCGCACCAAGCGCAGTAATCTGGTCATGGGCGTCCCGGAATTCGCAGGCCTCCTGCGTACAGGCTGGTGTCATATTTTTAGGATAAAAATATAAAATGACCTTTCGGCCCAGGTACTCATTTAAACTAACCTCTTGCCCACTGGAGGACGGAAGGGTGAAATTCGGTACTTTTTGTCCAATAGCTACTACGTTCAAGTTATATCCACTCCTTCTTGATATTGGAGGATCGAGCATGAATTGCGCGTATCCCCAAAAGAAATTATAATGTAGAGAATGTGAATGCGAAAGGAAGAACGAGAAATGCCACCTAGAAAGAAAAGGCACGCAAAGACTAATAAGTCAAAAAAGAAACCGCTGCTTTGGACCCTGGCCATTATACTCCTACTTATTATCGGTGGAACCATTTATTACTTCACTTCCATTGTCAATGAGCTTGGCAGCATGTCGAACACCGAGAATTCACCATTCAAGAATGCTGAAACCGTTGATGTTGACACTCCAGAACCTCCAAAGTGGGAAGGTACAGAGCCTGTTAATATACTACTAATGGGCGTGGATGCCCGCGGTGTCAAGAAGGGGGAAATTCCTCGTTCCGATACAATGCTCGTCGCCTCACTTGATCCCGTGAAGAAGAAAATCAGCGTATTCTCAATTCTTAGAGACACTTACGTTCCGATTCCAGATCACGGCGAAAAACGTATTAATTCAGCTATCATTTATGGACCTAACACGGCGATGCAGACTGTAAGCGATCTGCTCGGCATCCCGATTCAATATTATGTCTACACGGACTTCCAAGGATTCATCAAGCTAGTAGATGCCGTTGGTGGTGTAGATTATGAAGTCGAGAAAGATATGGTGTACAAGACCATTGCAGATGGTCCCGAGTATGACATTGATCTTAAAAAAGGATATCAGCATCTCGACGGTAATAAAGCTCTGCAATATGTACGTTTCCGACATGACGCTACCTCCGACTTCACTCGGACCGAGCGCCAGCGTGCATTTCTCAAGGTTGTGGCTGACAAGCTGATCAAGACCACATCCATAATCAAGCTACCGAATATCCTGTCTCAAGTTACGCCTTATATCGAAACCAATTTGACAGTAAATGATATGTGGAAGCTTGCAACCGTCGGGTATGATAGTACCATGGGCGGTAGTGAGCAAATTCCGCCAATGGATCTGCTCAAAGAGGAAACTACAAGTGACGGATCGCAGGTTATAGGCATTCGCAGTGAGAAGAAATTAAAGGAATTTGTTCAGGATACCTTAAATGGCCCTGAGCCAACGCCTACACCTTCAACTTCACCAGGGACTACTTCAAGTAGTAACACTAGCGGAACCCAATAAAGATCTGACAAGCAACGTTCACAAGTAGACACTACAGGCAATGGTATAATACGGGCGGACAGCGGAAACACCGTTGTTCGCCCGTTGCCATGAGCACCAACAATCGAAAGGATGATCACATTATGAATCGTTCCACATCTGAGCAACTTTATCACGAAGCCCTTCAACATATCGTTGGAGGTGTAAATAGCCCTTCCCGCTCTTTTAAAGCTGTTGGAGGCGGAGCACCTGTATTTATGAAGCGTGCCAGTGGATCTCACTTCTGGGATGTAGATGGCAATGAATATATCGACTATCTTCAAGCCTATGGACCGATCATTACCGGCCATGCTCACCCACATATAACGAAGGCAATTACCACTGCAGCTGAGAATGGTGTTCTTTACGGAACCCCAACAGAGCTCGAAATTAAGCTTGCTAAAATGCTTAAAGAAGCTATTCCATCTATGGATAAAGTCCGGTTTGTCAATTCCGGCACAGAAGCGGTTATGACTACCATTCGTGTCGCTCGTGCTTATACAAAGCGCAGCAAAATCGTAAAATTCGCTGGCTGTTACCATGGCCACTCTGATCTGGTGCTTGTTGCAGCAGGATCCGGGCCTTCTACGCTTGGTATTCCAGATAGTGCCGGCGTTCCAAGCAGTATTGCACAGGAAGTAATCACTGTTCCTTTTAATGATCTGGATAGCCTGCAAGAGGCACTGGAGAAATGGGGCGAGGATGTCGCCGCTGTAATGGTTGAACCGATCGTCGGTAATTTCGGTATGGTTATGCCGAAGCCTGGATTCCTCGAAGGGCTCTGCAAGCTGGCTCATGATAACGGCTCACTCGTTATTTATGACGAAGTTATTACTGCCTTCCGTTTCCACTATGGTTCCACTCAGACCTATGCAGGACTGGATAACCATGAAGACATTACTCCTGACCTGACAGCACTCGGCAAAATCATCGGCGGCGGTCTGCCGATCGGTGCTTACGGCGGTCGTAAGCATGTGATGGAACAAGTAGCACCGCTAGGACCGGCATACCAAGCGGGAACAATGGCGGGTAATCCTGCTTCCATCTCCGCAGGGATCGCCTGTCTGGAGGTGCTGAGCGCAGAAGGCGTATACGATGAGATGGAGCGGCTTGCGATCCGTCTTGTCGATGGACTTCAGGAATCTGCTGACCGTCATGGTATTCCACTGACAATCAACCGCATCCGTGGTTCATTCTCCACTCATTTCTGTAAGCATCCGGTTACGAATTACGATGAGGCACAAGATACAGATGGCGAATTGTTCGCCAGCTTCTTCCGTCACATGTTGAACCGTGGGATTAACCTTGCCCCTTCGAAATATGAAGCTTGGTTCTTAACGACAGCACATACCGATGCGGATATCGATGCTACGCTGATTGCAGCTGAAGCGTCGTTCGCCGCTATGGCGTCTGAGAAATAAGAAGTTATTTACGGCCACAAAACATACAGAAACCTACCACCAAATTCTGGTGGTAGGTTTTTTGCATAGGTACTATTCGAAATCGACTTGCTTGTCCAATATAATTTCTGTCATAGCAGGTCCAAACATTCGGTCAACTCCAGGTATTAAGGAAAATTGGACCGTGTCCAGATCTGTTGGCAGCGGCGGTGAGACCAAAAACTGCATTTGTGTATGAGCGCCCCCTCCGTGACCTCCATGCGGCTGGATTTCATAGACTGCCTCACTTATAATCTCCAATGTTAAAGCGGCTCTAAGATGAATGTGCTCCACCGTTTCTTTTAAATACTTAATCTCCACAGTAACTATACTAAGCGTTTCATACTGCATAGCATGTGTAAGTGTATATTCGCAATCTTCGAAGACTATCCGCTTAACAATTGGAAGTACACCAAGTAGCAAGCCGGGCTCTTCCCAATATTTCCGTCTGGGTACAGCCTCATTCAGACTGTGTATATACTGTACAATCTGAGAAGTGTCCATCTCGAATCTAGTTGACCACTCCTCAAGAAGCTCACTCTCTGGGGAAAACCGTTTTTTGCCTGTTATAGCTTTACGTTCCTGAATCAGAGTCAAAATCTGCTCATCAATCTTTTTAACCTCATCATTATATTCGTTGACCACGCCTCTTATTGGCATTCTCCCCCAAGCCATTCAATAACCTCCTTCTGATCTTAAATTTAATTCTTATCTATTCGCTATAATGTTACCTTCCGCGGATTAATTTGTAAAATAATTGAAATCATACAATCCTGCAGATAACAAAAAAAGCGTGCGTTCCTCAGCTATAAGCCGTAAGACCGCACACTTTTTAAATCAAAATTATTCTCCTACTTACTCGTACAAGTTACGGATCTCCACTCCCTGAGGAAGCTTGAATGGATTCTCCTTGTTGATTCGATCATAGAACATGATCCCATCGAGATGATCAATCTCATGCTGGATGATGATGGCTTGGTAGCCCTTAAATTTAAGGACCACTTCCTTACCCTCAAGATTATATCCCTTAACCTTCACAGATTCGTATCTCGGTACAAATCCATGCACTGGTCGATCAACAGACAGACATCCCTCACTCTCCGGTAAGTACACCATGGTTAGTGAGTGACTGATGATCTTGGGGTTAACCCAAGCATGCTCTACGATCTTTCCTCTCTCGTCCGTAGAATACATCACGAACATACGCTTCGTAAGTCCGATTTGATTCGCCGACAGGCCTACACCAGAGCGTAAATTGTATTCTTCGGAAATTTCCGGGTCCTGACTGTTCTTTAGAAACTGAAGCATACACCGCAGAGTCTCACGATCCTCCTCCTGCAAAGGAAGCTCCACTGGCCCAGCTACGGTACGAAGTACGGGGTGACCTTCCCGTACAATATCATCCATAGTGATGATATATTCAGCACTGAATTTTGAACTAGACAATATTCCATCCACCTTTGCCTTACGGGCTTAATTTAAGTACTTATAATATAGTATGCAGATTTATGGATTAATGAAAGCAGTTCGCAGTTTGCTACTATAATTCACATCGAATCCAAGTCCGGTCGCCAATGCGGCAAGGGGAAGATAAGTTTTATCTTCTTTGCCTACCTTTTGCAGAAAAGCAGGGGTATCAATGGCTACATTCTGTCCATTCACCTTAATGAATTTACTGCCAATCGTGATTACGACAGTCCGTCCACCATATTCGATAGTTGCGCTAGAGGTCTTATTATCCCACTTTCCGTTAGCGCCTACGGCATTCAGAATATCTTTAAGCGCCAAGAAGTTCTGACCATTCTTAAGGATAGGTTTATTCGGTGTATTTAACTCTACACCCTTTACTACAATCGACATCGGTACAGTAACCGTAGCCATTGCTGCTACAGTAGGAATGCGGTATTCCCCCCATTGTAATTCAGCAAATACTTTTGCAATGGTCTCGTATCCGAGCTGCGTAGGGTGAAAATCCGCTTGCCCTGCCCCAATAATATGTGTGAGTGAGCCTTCTGAGCCGGCAAACTTTGCCGCCACATGAGCTACTAATACCTTTGCTCCTGGTTGATTTACGCTTGCGGCCACACGATCTGCCGAATCCGTAAATTGGGCTGCTGCGGTCATCAATTTGGTGTACATTGCACCAAGAGCAATCTTAGGAGCAGGCTGATATTGGTCAGCCAGTATAATTGTTGCTTGAGGATTTATCGCACGAATATTCTCAAGAGTCGCCTTCACATTCGTATTATAATCCGCTAGCTTCTGCTCCAGCTGAGATTCGAAATCTGTATCTGTCAGTTCCTTAACCTGTAAGAAAAGACGGCTTACATCATTCCCCCCAATTGTAATCGTAATCAGATCGGCTTCCTTGAGCTCTGATGCGATCTGCGGGGTTAACTTGGCGAACTGGTCTATCCGTGGATCCGGCAGACCTGACTGAATACCTTCAGCGGTAATCGCTGAGCCGTCCTTGATGGCTCCTGTGTAATTAAGTAGTCCAGCAGTGGTCAGTCCAAGAATACCATAATTGGTAAGCTCGCTTCTGCCATGATACCACCCCTGCTCCAGTAGCCGCTCCGCATAGCCGTAAGGCTTAGTATTCACATCCGTCATTCCCGGCTCGTATCCGGCAGTAATCGAATCGCCAAGAGCTACGATGCGAAAGACATCCTGACTTGCGTTTTGTGTTGCAGACGTGTCAGCCGCATTTGCCGATCCGGCACCTACACCAATCAGCACAGATAACAAAAGCATACCGCTTGTGCCAGCTGCTAAAATTCTTCTCCACTTACTTAGCATCGTATCCCTCCCAAAATGTTCTAATTCTCATTCTACCATCCCTGATAGCAACGCAAAAGAGCGGCCTCCCATATTCGGGAAACCGCCCTGCAAATCACCATTCTATGCACAACTGGAAACCAATGTATTATTCTTTATCTGAATTCTCTTGTGAATTCAAATTCTTCCCGGCGCGCTCCAAATATTTATCATAACGATCGTCCAGTTCATGTCCAATCTTACGATAACGAAGCGTCTCCTCCACAATAGGATCCATTGTGGTCTGGATACGAATTTCATACTTCGGAGAGATTTCACGGATTTCTTTAGCAGTACGGTCACCCTGTTCCATCTCACCATCTACCAACATTTCACTTAGCTTACGTTCCAGATCATCCTTCTCGCTCATGATGCATCGTCCTCCCTAAAGCTTATATCCTGTTGCTTCAGCATTCTTCAGTGACGAAACCAAATATTCGTGAATATGACCATTACTTGCTACTAAATGACGAGTGCCAATATCGTATGGACGACCAAGCGTATCCGTGATTCTGCCCCCTGATTCAAGGACTAGCAGCACTCCTGCAGCACAATCCCAAGGGCTTAAGCCTACTTCCCAGTATCCATCTACTCGACCCGCTGCTACATAAGCCAAATGTAGAGCAGCCGAACCTCCTGCACGAATACCACGAATCTGTGGAAGAACGCTCTGCAGTCCCGCCATATTCACAGGTTGTGCAAATTCACGGTCCGGCGGAAAGCCCATAGCAATCAAGCTGTCTCCAAAAACGTTCTCCGTAGAAACTGCCGTAGGAACACCATGCATATAGGCTCCCTTACCTTTTTCAGCTACGAACATCTCATCACGAATCGGATCGTAAATTACACCAACCGTCAATTCTCCACGAATCACCAAAGCAATAGAAACACAATAAAAAGGAAATCCGTGTACAAAATTAGTCGTACCATCTACAGGATCTACAATCCACAGATATTCATGCTCACGGGCTTCTTCCAATGCAGCGGTTGCTGCTGCTGCACCCGGGGATACACCTTCTTCACCGAGGATCGCATGATCTGGAAAATGCGTCAGAATCAACCTGCGGATCATCTGTTCAACGCCTTTATCTACTTCCGTAACCAGATCTTGTGCCGATGTCTTCGTATTAAGTTCCTTCACCAGGCCCTGTCTGCTCTTTATCCATTCTCCTGCTTTGGCAGCAGCATTAATAGCTACCGCCGTATGTCCCTTGCTCGATACTACATAGGGTTCACGTTCGTTCTTACCCTCTGGTTTTAAAGGACTCATATCTTCACTCCGCTTCCTTGAACATAATCGCCATTGGCATGAAATTTAAAGCAATCCTATTCACAATACCGTGCAATACGCCAAAACGTTCTCAAAGTTCCGCCATAAGGGATACCCAATTGGTAGTATGATCCCTTGAATGTTATTCGTAATAAAGTTTCATTCAACGTACCCTATTTCAAGTTACATATCAAGTCATGATAGGACCCGTATTCGGGACCTATCGCCTTATTTTCATTGTTTAAGGTTCGATATTCACACTTGCCCCATTTAATACGGAAATTCCGTTACCAGCATCAGCCAGCTCCTTCATTGCTTCCATCAATCCAAATAACGCACCATCTTTTAGTTTCGCCTCAATCATAACATCGACAGCAGGAGTATCTGCGGCAATACGCTTTAAAAAGGCTACTAATGGCGCAGGTTCTACGCCGTCTGCATGACTGCGTGGGTCAGACGGACTGCGCGGACTAGAGACATGAATCTTAGGCGGCAAAAGCTCTCCCGCTGGAACATCCTTCAGTGAAAGCTCGCTCCGCCATGTCTGTTGAATGTCAGGCCATAGCTCCCAAGGGAGCTCTCCTTCATTATTCACCCATTGATGGTGAATATCCAGCACCATCGGCAGACCTACATTCTGACAAACCGCTAGTGTCTCCGGGGCTGTGAAGGTCTTATCATCATTCTCCAGCGTAATACGCTCCTGCAGCGCTGCTGGCAGCTCGCAGAAATGCTTCTCGAACCGCTTGGCTGCCACCGGCTTGTCCCCATAGGCTCCGCCAATATGAATATTATTCTTCGCCATGGCAGGAAGTCCCATGGCATTTAGCATGTCCGTATGGTGCTGCAAATCCCGGATGGAACTTACAAGCACCTCAGGACGGGGTGTACTAAGCACTGTGAAGTGATCTGGATGAAAGGACACCCGCATCCCATGCTTTTTCACATATTGCCCCACTTCCGCGAATTCCTCTGCGAGCGCAGCAAACGGATTCCAATCCTGTAAATCAGGATGCGTCGCCAGAGGAATTAACTTGGAAGTGAGACGGTACACAAAGATGTCCGAACCCACATTATGCTTCATTAGTCGCAGCGTATTGTGCAGATTCATCCGAGCGAGGTTCTCCAAACGCCGAAGTGCCGCTTCACGGTCATCCAGTTTCTTGAAGGAGGCCATCGTCATAGTCTTGGATGGTGAGCAGTCTTTGATAACGGTGGACATCGCTACATATCCAAAACGGACAATCATCCCTGCGCTCCAAAAAACATTTCATCTGCCAGCGCAGTCTGCACTTTGGACTCTTCTTCATTCAATTTACGCACGAGTTCCATTTCGACCGCTGTAACCTCATGCCCCTGAAAATTAATCTCTGCAATCGAGGCAGAGATTTTGACAATCGCTACAGCTACATTCTCAGGTGTGTAGGCAATCACCTTCTGACCCGTCGGATACACGCGAAAGCCCTGCTTCACCATTTTGGTACGACCGTACTCCAGCAACTCATAGAGCTCTTGTTCATTCTTGAACTTACAGACGGAATTGAATTCAGTTTGAAAACCCATATTTCTTCGCCCCTTTCCAGTCGGGATGAACCCGCTAGCAGCTTCAATTACTCGTTGTCATACTTAAGACCTTGTTTGAAATTATAGCGCTCTAAAGCTAACTCAATCATACGGTCTAACAGAGCTCTATAAGATACACCTGTCTCACGCCACAATAGCGGATACATGCTGTAAGGTGTGAAGCCAGGCATAGTGTTCACTTCGTTTATTAGAATTTTACCATCCGATCTCCGCAGGAAGAAGTCCGCCCGAGTAATACCACTACCCTCAATGGCTCTAAAAGCGGTTATCGCGGACTCCCGCAGACGATCGGCAACTTCAGAATCTACTGGCGCAGGAATCATCATTTGCGATTTGCCGTCCGTATACTTAGCTGCGTAGTCATAATATTCTCCAGAAGAAACGATTTCACCCGGGACAGAGGCCTCTGGCTCATCATTTCCGAGCACCCCGACCTCTACCTCACGAGCATCCACGAATTCTTCAATAATGACTTTGGTGTCATAACGGAAGGCAAAATCTATAGCTTTTACAAGACTTTCCTTATCAGAAGCCTTAGAAATACCTACACTTGAGCCCAAATTTGCAGGCTTAACGAATACTGGATACCCCAGTTTATCCTCTACACCCACAATCAACTCATGACTTTTTCTTTTCCAAGCGCTGATGTTAAAATAACAATATTCACACTGGTCCAGACCGGCATCAGCGAACAGCTTCTTCATGACAACCTTATCCATACCTGCCGAAGAGGCAAGAACACCAGCCCCGATGTAAGGAATATTCGCCATTTCGAACAACCCTTGAATCGTTCCGTCCTCACCATACGTGCCATGCAGCAGCGGGAACATGACGTCCACCGTTTTTTCAGCACCGGACAGTCCACTAAACACTACATTCAGGGCTGTGCCCATATCTTCAGTTGCATCTGCAAGCTTAAGCTGCTCCACCTCACTGTAAGGCGCCGATAACGTCTCTCCTACTTTCCATAAGCCCTGTTTTGAAATGTAAAAGGGGATAATCTCATATTTATCGTAATCAAATGAGTTCATCACGGCAAAAGCCGTCTGTAGCGATACCTCATGTTCTCCGGATTTGCCCCCGTACACTAGCCCTACGGTTAGTTTTGCATTCCCCATACCTTTATTACCTCTTTCTGTCTTATAAATAGTCGTTAATATGAAAAAAACGGTATTTCGTTTGATCCGTCCAAGCGTAGGAATCACGATAGTCCCAGAAGCGATGACGGCTGCTAACTGTACGTGCATTCACAAGCGGCATGCCACCAGCATCAAAGGCTGTGACGATCGTGCTGTGCTGATATTGCCCGTTGCCATCCCAGTCATATTGAATGATATCGCCAAGCATCAATTGCTCCGGCCGCTCCATCACTTCCGCACGCAAGCCATTGCTCCGGCTAACGCTCAAATAGCGCTGCAGACTGTCTGATACAGCCCAGCTATAACTCCACCATTCTTGTTTCCCTTGGTAGCCTTTGTACCACCAACCCGTTTCTCTTTTACCAGTATAGTTGATAGGTGCTCCCCCTGCAAAGAGGCATTGGGAGACATAATTCGTACAATCCACCTCAAATGTTTCGAACTCTGGATTACCGTCTTTCCACCACCGGTCGGCATAAGCCACCGCTTCATCACGGTTGTAGCGAACCTCTCTTGAGCCCGGGATCTCCCCCAGAATATTCCGGTTTAGAAGAGGCTGTGATGGCAACGGAGCAGGTAACGCTTCCCCCCACTTGGACAACCTGCCAGATAACTCCACCTCTGCTCTATGAACCTTATTTCTTTCAGGAATAGTTCGTTCTATAGCAGCGATTTCCCAGCCCCCTACGTCCCGCACAAAGGTCAACCGCTCCAGCTCAACCCTATCCTCGCGATGGTTAACGCCTCCTTTTTCATAATAAAGTGCACTATGCAGTGTAACCTCTGCAACCACCTCAGTCGGAGTCTGCCGGACGGTCCGTAAAGTCTTTACACCTGTTTCCCCTCGCAGCGGAGTGATCCCACGAGCGTTATACCATTCAGCGATTCGGCGTGAACGTTCCCCTTGCTCCACCAAAAAACGTGGATCCTTAACGGACACGGAAACGGTTTGTGATGAGGACTTAGGTTCCACCCTGGCCTTATTCACTTGATCTACATATACATATAGACTTTGCTTCCATTGTTGCTCCATTATATTCGCACCCCTTCATTCCCTTTTAACTGCTGCTCTATGTATATGAAAGGAAACAGGCCGCTATACAGATCGCTTCAATTTACATGGCAGGGCATACGCTTTGCTTATAGCTCTCGTTTTTGGGGTAACTCTACATGGTTTTAGAGATGCGATATTAGGGCTTTATATATAGGAAAAAAAACTTTACTCCCCTCTTTGTAACCGTTATAATTAAATAACATGCAATGTGAAATTGAGTTTCAATAGATGAAACAAGGAGGCGCACATATGCCAAGCAAGGATCATTTCTCGTTGGCCCGTACCCTAGAATCAGGTGGCAAATCTTATCGCTATTATGATCTTAACTCCCTTGAGGAACAAGGATTGGGCTCTATCTCTTCCCTTCCTTTTTCGATCAAAGTATTACTTGAAGCAGCTGTTCGTCAGTTTGACGGACGGGCAATTACAGAAGAACACGTGAAACAATTGGCTGATTGGTCAGGTGACATTGACCGCAATAAAGAAATTCCGTTTATCCCTGCTCGTATCGTACTTCAGGACTTTACCGGTGTTCCGGTAGTCGTAGATCTGGCAGCTATGCGTGATACCGTAAAGAAAGCCGGAGGAGATCCTAAACAGATCAACCCGCTCGTTCCCGTTGACCTTGTAATTGACCACTCTGTTATGGTTGATGCTTTCGGTACAGCAGATGCTTTGGAATACAATATGAACGTGGAGTTTGAGCGTAACGAGGAACGCTACCGTTTCCTTCGCTGGGCACAGACCGCTTTCAATAACTTCCGTGCAGTTCCTCCGGCTACCGGTATCGTGCATCAGGTGAATTTGGAATATTTGGCTTCCGTAGCCACTACTAAAACTATCGATGGTGAAACTGTCGTTTATCCAGATTCCCTTGTTGGAACGGACTCCCATACTACGATGATCAACGGACTTGGTGTTGTAGGCTGGGGTGTTGGCGGTATTGAAGCTGAAGCAGGTATGCTCGGACAACCGCTCTATTTTGTTACACCAGATGTAGTGGGCTTCAAGCTTACAGGCAGCCTTATTGAAGGGGCTACAGCAACAGACTTGGCACTGACAGTGACTGAAATGTTGCGTAAAAAAGGCGTAGTCGGCAAATTCGTTGAATTCTACGGTCCTGGTCTTGCTAACATCAGTCTTGCTGACCGGGCAACAGTTGCTAACATGGCGCCAGAATACGGAGCAACGATCGGTTTCTTCCCTGTAGATGAAGAGACGCTTGCTTATCTGCGCAGCACAGGTCGTCCGGATGATCTGGTGGAGCTCGTTGAATCTTATTACAAAGCACAAGGGATGTTCCGCACTTCGGATACACCAGATCCTGAGTTCAGCGATGTAATTGAACTTGACCTAGCTTCTGTCGTTCCAAGCTTGGCTGGACCAAAACGTCCGCAAGACCGGATCGAGCTTACCCACATGAAAGAAAATTTCGAAGGTATTATCCGTACACCTGTAGACAAAGGCGGTTATGGCCTCAGCGATGAGAAAATCGCCCAAGTTGTAGAAATAGAGCATAAGAATGGTACCACTAGCAAGCTCAGCACAGGCGCAGTCGTAATCGCAGCTATTACAAGCTGTACGAATACTTCTAACCCTAGCGTTATGCTTGGAGCAGGTCTTTTGGCGAAAAAAGCGGTAGAACGTGGACTGACCAAACCAGCATACGTTAAGAGCAGCTTGACTCCAGGATCATTGGTAGTTACTGAATATTTGGAAAAAGCAGACCTGCTGAAGCCACTTGAAGCACTGGGCTTCTACTTGGCGGGATATGGCTGTGCTACTTGTATCGGTAACTCCGGTCCATTGCCTGAAGAGGTTAGCCAAGCCATTACTGATAACGATATGACCGTGGCTGCTGTAATCTCCGGTAACCGTAACTTTGAAGGCCGTGTACATGCTCAGGTCAAAGCCAACTACTTGGCCTCACCACCGCTTGTAGTTGCTTATGCACTGGCTGGTACTGTAAATATCGATTTGCAGACTGAACCGCTCGGATTTGATCCACAAGGTGAGCCAGTATTCCTGAAAGATATTTGGCCTACGACTGCTGAAATTCGTGAAGCGATTGGTCTTTCCCTTAGCCCAGAGATGTTCCGCCGTAAATACGAGAATGTATTCACTGCTAACGAACGCTGGAATTCGATCCCTGTTCCGCAAGGCGAGCTGTATGAGTGGGATGACAACTCCACGTATATTCAGAACCCGCCATTCTTTGAGCATCTGGCAGACGGTCTGGGAGACATCAAAGATATCAAGGACGCACGCGTTCTAGCGCTGCTAGCTGATTCCGTGACCACCGACCATATCTCACCTGCAGGTAATATCTCTACTTCTGGTCCTGCCGGAGAATATTTGCGCGATCATGGTGTTGAACGCGCAGACTTCAACTCCTACGGCTCACGCCGCGGAAATCATGAAGTCATGATGCGTGGTACATTCGCTAATATTCGGATTCGTAATGCAGTAGCTCCAGGTACAGAAGGCGGAGTTACAACCTTCCTGCCAAGCGATGAAGTCATGTCCATCTATGACGCTTCCATGCTGTATCAGGACGCTGGACAGAATCTCATCGTTATCGCCGGTAAAGAATACGGCACAGGAAGCTCGCGTGACTGGGCGGCCAAAGGTACACTTCTACTTGGTGTCAAAGCTGTTATCGCAGAGAGCTTTGAGCGGATTCACCGCAGCAATCTGGTTGGTATGGGTGTGCTTCCACTGCAATTCCAGGAAGGCCACGGCTGGAGCAGTTTGGGACTGACCGGACGTGAGAGCTTCAACATTACCGGTCTCGATAACGAGGTGACGCCAAGCCAGGATCTAACAGTTACCGCTACCCGTGAAGACGGTACGCAATTCGACTTCCCTGTTACTGCAAGACTCGACAGCACGGTTGATATTGATTACTATCGCAATGGTGGTATTCTACAAACTGTACTTCGTCAAATGCTGGCGGATGCCACAGATTCTTCGGCTGTATCGGTAGAATAGATTTAACGTAAGACGCACAAGGGAGTGCCCCTGGCCATTAAGGCTAGAGGCACTCCCTTGTCTTATTATATTTGGATATTAAACGGCCAGCCTCCGATCATCCGGAGACTGGCCGTTTTTCTCATGTTGGGCTATGGAATCATCATACCCATTTCACTTGCTGCTTCCTTCAAGATGGCGGCATACTCCACTAACGTATCCCTAGACAGACGGCTGACCGGCCCTGACAGCGATAATGCCGCTATCACATTTCCACTACGGCCTGTGACAGGTACCGCCACAGCGGCCGCACCAGACTCACGTTCTTCGAAACTCGTAGCATACCCCAGCCGGATGATCTCATTAAGCTGATCTTTGTATACGCTCTTCTCAACGTAATCCGGCCACTCCGAGCTCTCCAGCAGTTCTCTCAACACCTCAGGTGGCGCATACGCTGCCAGCACTTTACTCGACGCTCCTACAGATAATGGCAGCCTCGCACCGATCTGTGCGACTCGACGAATTGCCTGCTGGCTCTGTACCGCCTGAATACGCACGCGTTCAATACCATCCCGTAAGTAAAGACTGACCGTCTCACCGAGTCGATCTCTCAGCCGTTCCATAGATGGCAATAATACCGCTGCCGACTCGTCAAAAGCAGGCAGATGTGTGGATAACTCCCAAATTCGTATACCCAGTCTATATTTTTCTGTCGCCGGATTGCGAATGAGAAATCCCTTTTCCTCGAGTGTTGCCAGCAATCTGTGGACTGTACTCTTATGTAAATCAATCTTTGATGCGATCTCCGTCAACCCTAAATCACTATCCTGCGTAAAACAAAGTAATATGTCGAGCGCACGTTCTACCGCGCGTACTGTTAGCTTTCGGTCCTCCACAGTAATCCCCCCTCGTGTTTCATCAAATGAAACGCGGTTACATTATAATTAACTCTATCTTAGTGCAAAACTCTACGGAAAGTCCAGTATATTCACTGAGCCGAAAAAGACTGGTCCGCACTTTACAGTTACATTACAAATCGGTCCAATTCATTGACTTTGTAAGTGCTTCAACTTACGATAAACATATTAAATATACTAATGCTTTAGTATCATTTTCGACAAATTATCCTAGGCACTAGTACTCACATCATACTTAGGAGGGGACCTTATGGATCTGACAACCAGCCGAGCCGGCACGTCAGTCTCCCGTCGTCCTAAACTACCTAAACAGGGCAGTTCATCACGACTTTCGCTGCGGATGATACGTGTTAAACATATTATCGTTGCATTGTTATTATCTATATTTTTCTTTTTAGCATTTTGTTTTGTCTCGCTTCATGGCTACATCGCTTGGGTGCTATCCAATCCAACCGTCGCGCCACTGTACTCCAATCCTATGATGGCCAAAGGCCTCGCCTACGAGGATGTAACCTTCCCAGCTAAGGATGGCAGTCGCATGATGAGCGGTTGGTATATCCCAGCCAAGGACGCCACTAAAACTATCATATTCAGTCATGGCTATGGTGCCAACCGCGAAGAGTCTTGGGTACCCATGTACGATCTCGCTCACTATGCACACAGTCTGAATTTCAATGTCGTAATGTTTGATTACGGCTTTGCTGCCCAAGGGAACAAGGATATTGCAACCGGTGGCAAAAAAGAATCCCAGCAGCTTCTAGGCGCCATTGATTTCGCTAAGGAACGCGGGGCAAAAGAGCTCGTTGTTTGGGGCTTCTCTATGGGTGCTGGCACAGCACTGCAAGCAGGTTTAGTATCTGAGGATATCGACGCGATGATTCTGGACAGTACCTTTTTGCTAGAACCAGACACGCTGTATCATAATATTAAGCAGAATATCGACCTACCTCGCCAGCCTTCTCTGGCGATCATGGAAATGCTGTTCCCGGTACTGAACGGTACAGGATTAGATCAAATTCCTTATGCAAAGGTTAAATCCAAAGACTATCCTTTCCCTATCCTGTTCATGCATGGAACCAAAGACGATAAAGCTCCTTATCCTATTGCCGAAGAACTGGCAGCGAACCAGAACAATCCTTTCTCTGATTCTTGGATCATTGAAGGTAGCCATCACGAGCTATTGTTCCGCGAGCATCCCCGTGAGTATTTACGGCGGGTCTCCGCTTTCTTAGGGAATGTTCATCTGGCTAAAAGTACTATGGGTGATCAGCCAGCGATGGCAAGTAATTAACTAAACGATGATAACCAATCGAACAGCCTCTTCCAGGGACAGAAAGAAGTGTCCCCAAGGAAGAGGCTGTTTTCGTCTCCAGACTAGAAGAAGCCCGAGGAGCGACAGCACCCGAGATTTATGTTCTTCATAACCTTCCAAGACCGTTCATATAATGGACTGATGAAGACATATCACGGGAGGTTTTCTTGGCATGCTATATGTATACGGGCCGATGCTGCCAGTACGTATTTTGGAAGAAATCGTATTTTGGAAGACACAAGAGAAAGAGCATACTGAAGTCATCAAAGCGATCGTGCCTAAATTGGAGGAGCCGTATGTGAAACTCCTCGATGAATGGGCCGTTGTTTTCGGTGCAACTGAGCAGGCGGCACAGCAGCTATTGAATGCCGCTCTCTCTGCTTCTCCACCGCCACAGGCGGAACTCACTGCAGAAACTGAGAAACTGCTACATATCTCCTGCAATCAATCCCAAGAATTCGTTCGGCAGCTCTTTGCCATCATGGAGAGTAGCGCAGCGGTCAAAGCTGTCCCCCTTGCAACTACTGTGATTCTGCATATTATTCGCGAATCAGAATACTTCCTAGCCGTACTGCAGACACTCAGCTCGCCCGGAAAGCTTTCACAAGTCATGCGCGATTACACAGAGGATTATGTCGTAAACATCGATACAGAAGATACCATGCGGAATGATGGATTCTCTACTTTTACTGACACTGTTCCTGATATCCGTGATAAAAACGACGCAGTACCCATTGGCGGTCATACGCTACCTCCCTTGCCTTACGCCTATAATGCACTAGAACCTTATATTGACGAAAAGACGATGAGAATTCATCACGATAAACACCATCAAAGTTATGTAGATGGATTAAACAAGGCTGAAGTTAAATTAGCAGATTCCCGTAAGAACGGTGACTTTGATCTCGTTAAACATTGGGAGAGAGAATTAGCCTTCAATGGTGCAGGCCACTATCTTCACACGATCTTTTGGAACGTGATGTCTCCGCAAGGCGGGGGCCGCCCAACAGGTGCTTTACTAGAAGCTATAGAACAAAGCTTTGGAAGCTATGACAGCTTCAAGAAACAGTTCACCGAAGCTGCGAATAAAGTAGAAGGTGGCGGATGGGCCATTCTCGTCTGGAGTCCACGAAGCCATAGACTAGAAATTCTCACTGCGGAAAAACATCAAAATTTATCGCAATGGGACGTTGTTCCGCTCTTGGCCTTAGATGTATGGGAACACGCCTACTATCTGAAGCATCAGAATAATCGTGCGGATTATATTAACGATTGGTGGAAGGTCGTCAACTGGCCATATGTGTCAGAGCGTTATGCCGCTGCCAGTAAACTGGCATGGAAGCCTTACTGATCTCTTTCCACTTCGTAGAGGACATCACTTCTATTCGCTTATATTGACCCAAAAGGACCCATCGTTCACAAAAAGTGAATGATGGGTCCTTCTAATTTCGAGGCATAGACACCTCTATATACTATTCTTTAATCAAGTTCAGAAACTCCGCACGAGCGGCGGCATCCTCCCGGAAGACCCCTCTAGTAGACATGGTTACCGTCTTACTTCCTGGCTTCTTCACTCCACGTGCGCACATACAAAGATGTTCACCTTCCACAACGACCATAACGCCGTGAGGGCTTAGTACCTCCGTCATAATATCCGCAATTTGCGTCGTAATACGTTCTTGCACCTGCAAACGCCGACTCACTACTTCAACAAGGCGAGCTAGTTTGCTGAGTCCAGCAATACGTCCGCTCGGAATGTATCCAATATGCACTTTACCGAAGAAAGGAGCCATGTGATGCTCACATTGGCTGTAATAGACGATATCCTTCACGATCACTAGCTCTTCATGAGACTCATCAAAAGTAACACCGAGCGCCTCGCGGGGATCTATCGAATAACCGCCGAATATCTCCTCGTACATCCGCGTAACACGGGCTGGTGTTTCAAGCAGTCCCTCGCGGCCGGTATCTTCACCGATTAATTCTAATATTTTCTCAACGTGATACTCGATTTGCTCACGGTTCTCTGATACTTTACCGTTCACGTATTCATTGATGTTCCCCATGATGTCTCCCCCTTCCGCACCCGTATAAATTCTATCCGGACCCGGTTACTTACTTCTACGTTTATTCCCTTTAGCTGCTCCTGGGCGGGCGCCTGTCTGGTTCTGATTCTTCATCATCTGTTGGGCACGTTGCATTTGTTTCCCATTCAGGTTATAACCCATTTGTTTTGCAACCTTTTGCAGCATTTCAGGATCATTCTGCATAGTTGTCATTTGTCTGCGCAGATAATATACACCGATGAAAAAACCACCGATGAGACCTACGACCAATGTAATAATAGGTAATGCGATATTCATCTAAAGCCCACCTCTACACTCTATTGTCTACATCGCCAAATGGCGCGCGAATCTATCATAGCATTTCGAGAACTGTACAGCAATTGGGAATATGCATCCTGTCTATGATCTTTTTCCTTCATTAACATCACTCTCCTCTCGTGCCTGCTTCGCAGTTAGGAGTACATCCTGTGCCCGGCTCAGCATTTGCCTTACCGTGTCATGCTCTTCGCGTTCTAAAGCCGATTCAACAGCAGCTAGAGCCTGCTCACCACCGATACGTCCCAGCGCCCAAGCAGCAGTGCCTCGCATCTCTGGGCGCGGCTCTTTCAGAACAATTTCTGTTAGCTTTGGCACAGCCCCCACTTCCTTAAAATTGCCGAGGGCGATGATCGCATTTCGTTGCATCGGCTTTTTGCCTCTCCAGGCAGCCGAGCTATTGCCGAATCTCTCTTTAAATTCACGATTGCTAAGATCAAGGATCGGCATTAACAATGGCTTCACGATCTCAGGATCAGGTTGCATCTGAGGGCGATGATTCCAGTTCTTCCCCCTATTCTTAGGACATACAATCTGGCAGGTGTCACAGCCGTATAGACGGTTCCCAATCTTGGTCATGTATTCGTCGCTCAGAAACCCTTTAGTCTGCGTCAGAAAAGAAATACAGGCCTGCGCATTTAATTGACCCGGACCCACCAGCGCGCCGGTCGGACAGGCATCAATACACTTGGTACAATCTCCGCAGCCTTCTTCAACAGGCTCGTCCGGAGCAAAAGGAATATTCGTAACCATCTCCCCTAGATAAATCCAGGATCCCCATTTAGGTGAGATGATAGAACAGTTTTTGCCGCTGAAGCCTATTCCCGCTCTTTCCGCGACCGCTCTATCCACCAGTACGCCGGTATCCACCATACTTTCCAGCACAGCTTCCGGTACACGCTCATGAATAAAGTCCTCTAGCTTACTTAATGCCTCTCTGAGCACATGATGATAATCCCTGCCCCATGATGCCCGGGCGAGAATGCCTCTACGCGCACCCGGTTCAGATTTCGGAGGATCCACCATTTTGGAGGGATAGGCCACAGCAATCGAAATAATAGACAAGGGCTTGTCCCCAGAGCTTAGTGCGGGGATCGTCCTTTTATCCAAATCCGGTTCCTCGAAACCAGATTCGTAACCTTTGTCACGATGGTCTTGCAGAATATTTTTTAAATATAAAAAAGGCTCCGCAGTTGTAAACCCGATATCATCAATACCGAGTGATGACGCAGCCTCCTGAATTTCCGCTTTAAGCTGTGCCCACTTGGAAGGCGGGGGAGCATAAGGTGACTGAGATGTATCATTCATTTCCGCCTTCTCCTTTACTAATAATCTATAAATTCCTTATAGTCCTTTCAGTTTAGACAGCGGCCACCAAATATAATCCGCTCTGCCTACAATCATGTCCTGTGGAATAGCTCCGAAATAACGACTGTCCTTGCTTGCTGAAGCATGCCGGTTATCTCCCATGACAAAATAGCTTCCGCTCTCCACAGTTAACGCCGCGAAATCAGGGTCTTCAATTTCGGTATCTATATACGGCTCATTCACTATTTTTCCATTCACATATAACTGGTGATCCTTCACTTCTATGATATCTCCAGGTATACCGATGACTCGCTTCACTAAAAAGTCCTTACGACTGGGCCCCGTGCTCGGATCATGAAGAATGACGACATCCCCGTGTTTCGGGTTTACAAATATCAATGAAAGCTTATTAATAAAAAGCCTCTCACCTTCCAAAAGCGTTGGCTGCATAGACTGACCTTTAACCGTTGATATATTAAATACAAAAATATTAAGAACCGACATCACCGCAAAAACAATTACCGCTGTAAGCAACCAATCCTTCAATTCCGCTACCACTCGACCTCCAAAGCCTTTTTTTGATCTGGAGGATCTATGTCTTTGCTTCCGATTACGCATGAACTCTACTTGGGGCTCCTGGCTCAATATGTCACCTCTTATTCTCGATTATTGATGTTTATACTTGCAGATATTATAACAATAAAAAAGCATATCTCCCAGCCATTACTAATGGACTTCTGGAAAATACGCTTGAGTATGAATGAAACAGACTATATCATCAACTATAGTTCTTTATTTAGTAAATGTTTCCGCTTACGCATCTGGATGATCAAAATTACCCAACAATGCTCAGCTTCCGGACAGATTTAAAAATTTGATTCTCGTTATATCCCATAGCTTCGTACAATGGCAATGCAAAAGAATTATGCTCATCGACGGCTACAAAGATACCACTAACTTTACGAGCTTGAAACCTGGATTCCATAGCCGATACCAGACTTCTTCCGACTCCTCTGCGGCGATAATCAGGATGTACAGCAATCCGGAAATAACAACCGTGGTTTTTCTCAATCGTACCAATCAGTGCTCCAACAATCTCTTCTTCATCTTCCGCAACTACAATGAGATCGGAATCCCATGAAAGCTGCCTGGAGAAAGGCTCGATAGTGTTCTCGAAACATTCTTCCGATAATGCAGTTTGCAGCAAATCAGTCACAGGGCTAACGTCGCTTAATTGAAAGGAACGAACGTGCATTCTTTAAAATCTCCCTTGTCTATGGCTTATGAATTTAACAAAAAGAAGGGGTTCCCTTAACATTGAGAAAATAAAAAAAAGCATCAAATACCGAGGAATACCTGCTTTTAAATCTATTAAAGCACACTTTTCTCGCGATATCATCACTTTTCTTTTGAAAGCGCTTAATATCAAGCGTTTACATTTTGATTCAGATTCATTGTTTCATTATAAGGGTAATTCTAAAGAGTTATGTCTATAGGGTGAAGACTCTTGCTTTTAACATTTTAAATACAATTGATATTTCTGTTTACATTCCAATCATACTTTATAAACATTTATGTTTGTTTAGTGTTGCATTATTGATCCAGATACTGTTTAATTAAAGTATCCTATTGGGCGATACCCTATAGTACATATCAACAATAAAGAATTTTGACGATAAACCGCCGAAGTTCTTTATCTATACAAAATTCTAATATACTCAGGAGGGATTTTTCCATGGCATTTCAATTACCAGCACTTCCTTACGCAAACAACGCACTTGAACCACACATCGACGCACTAACGATGGAAATTCACCATGACAGACACCATAACACATATGTGACTAATCTGAACGCAGCTTTGGAAAAGGCACCTGAATTGCAAGGCAAAAGCATCGAAGAACTTCTTACAGATCTGAACGCTGTACCAGAAGCTATCCGTACTGCTGTTCGTAACAATGGTGGCGGACACGCTAACCACACCCTTTTCTGGGAAGTTATCGGACCAAACGGCGGTGGCGCACCAACTGGCGCTCTTGCAGCAGCTATTGATAGCGAGCTGGGCGGATTTGAAAAATTCAAAGAAGATTTCGCAGCAGCAGCAACTACTCGTTTCGGCAGCGGCTGGGCTTGGCTAGTTGTTAAAGATGGCAAACTGGCAGTAACAAGCACACCTAACCAAGACAACCCAATCAGCGAAGGCGCTACTCCAATCCTCGGACTTGATGTATGGGAGCACGCTTACTACCTGAACTACCAAAACAAACGCCCTGATTACATCAAAGCGTTCTGGAATGTAGTAAACTGGGAAGAAGTTGGCAAACGTTACGAAAGCGCGAAATAAGGAATTAAATTTGGCTTGAGCTTATAGCTTAATAGCCTAATTAAAAAGGTATTCCCTAGCCGAATAGGCTGTGGGATACCTTTTTTTATGTTGCTCTACTGGGCAGAGTCCCCAAATAGCCTTGTCTTACTATAATTGGGGAATAACTCCCTTAAATTCAGCGATATGCTCCATAAACACTAGTAATAAGGGAAAACCTCCCTAAAAACCAGCGATTCTGGAGCACAAATAAGATATTCACCGAATTTTTAGGGAGGTTTTCCCTAAAATGATTAAATACAGGCGGAAAGGGCATGATTTCAGGGAAGAATTCCCTAAAAACAAATTTTGATCACTCTTGAAGTCATAAATCAACAGAACCAAATAGATGTAAGCATAGTACATTCCATACTTCGCTTACATCCCATACTTCTACATCAAACAATCTCTACTTCCCCGACTTCGCCTGCTCTTCCTGCTCATCGAAATAAAGATTCAGCAGCTTCAAGAAGACATTAGGGAACGCATAATTAGCCATATCTTCACGGCTAATCCAGCGTACAGCTCCGCCGTCCTCAGGACTAGCGTTACCGTCCTCGAATCTCTCTACGGGTATGCTGCTGTCCATCTCTGGGAACAGCCCCGTATCCGTGTTATACACTGCACGTCCTTCTGCCGCCATCGGCAGCGGAAGGGCGTCCTCCTCCCTGCAGCGATACACCTGCAGGGTCCACACAATATGGCTGAAGATATGCTCAGCAGCCATCCAGTGCTCCTCAGGCCGGGCGGAGATCCCGGCCTGCCGCAGTGACCGGCGCAGCCGGTCCAGCGCCGCGGCCTCCGGCAGCCGCGCGCTCTTGGCGCCGCCTTCTGCTGGCGGCGCCTGCCAATGCGGCAGCTCCCACATGCGGGCTAACAGCCCGCTTTGTGGCCGCTGCCGGATGAGCACTTGGCCCGCGTGGGCACCGCGGCCCTCGATTAAGGCCGCCAGCCGCTCCTCTGGGCGCGGCGGCTTAGCCTTGGTCTTGACGGGCAGCGAAGTCTCGCAGCCCGCCAGGCGCGCAGCGCAATGCTCCATCACCGGGCAGGTTAAGCAGCTCGGTGATTTCGGGGTGCATACGAGCGCCCCAAGCTCCATAAGCGCCTGATTAAACGATGCAGCTTCTCCCTCCGGGATCAGCTCAGCCGCCAGGCGCTCCATTTTCACGCGGGTCGGTCCCTTGGCGATATCATCCTCGATGAGGAAATATCGAGACAGCACCCGCATCACATTACCGTCCACCGCGGGCTCCGGCCTGTTAAACGCAATGCTGAGGATAGCCCCAGCAGTGTAAGGTCCCACTCCCTTTAAGCTGAACACCGCCTCGCGATCGTTCGGCACCTGCCCACCATATAGCTCTTTTACCTGCTTGGCTGCATGCTGTATATTACGTGCTCGAGAATAATAACCCAAGCCTTCCCAGCACTTAAGTACATCCTCCTCAGGGGCGTCAGCGAGGGACTCCACCGTCGGAAAGCGTTCAATAAAACGATTAAAATAAGGGATCACCGTATCTACCCTTGTCTGCTGCAGCATGATCTCGGAAATCCAAATATAATAAGGATTGCGATGCCTGCGCCATGGCAAATCCCGCTTCTGCCCTTGATACCACTCCAGCAAATGATAACTGAAATATTGCTTGGCCTCCCGCAGCTCCTGATCTTGTTTATCTTGTCCTTCCTTCAAATCCATCTGATCTTTGCGTTCACACTGGTCTTGTTTTTCTTGTCTCTCTTTTAATTCTTGTCCTTCTTCTCGTTCCTGCAAATCCTGTCGTTCTCGTTGTTTCATTGTAATTCTCCTTGCCCTTCATAATCATGGTTCAATATATGAACCTAGCCCCTCTACTACTGCAAAAGCTGAAGCCAAATCACGGCCATGTGTTATCGTAAGATGAATGGTATACTTCTGTCCTTCAGGTAGATCCAGTCTACCCCAGGCTTCACATGATAAGATTACTTCTGGCTTACCTTTGGGGTCAGGTAATATCTCAATATCGTGAAAACCAACTATATTGCCGATGCCGCAGCCTAAAGCCTTCACAACGGCTTCCTTGGCAGCAAAGCGCCCCGCTACGAACTCAGCCAACCTCCCGCCTCGTTGCTCGGCAAGTAGGTACTCTTGCTCCGTTAGGATGCGCTGATTAAATTTTTCCCCCTGTCCCCTACGCATTACTTCTGAGATTCGTTCAATTTCTAACACATCATGTCCGATTCCGTAAATCACAATTTCACGCTCCTTATGGACGTGTATCCTATATTACTTCAATAATGGTATGATCATTATACAGGTCATTCATTTCAATTTTAAATTATAGTCCTATAAGATTCTTTCTGCTATCTTAAAAGAAAATGCTTTGGAAGTCCATTCAGGCGCCTTCGTGATGGACTTACTGATTTACTTCATTTATATATTAGAAAGAGGGGATTACCCTATGCAGCATCGTAATTTCGAAATACCAGCTGGTGAAGACGCTGTAATCCGTTGCTCGCATTTTCCTGCTCAAGGCGTGCCTAAGAGTCTTATCGTTATTGCGCACGGTTACAAGGGCTTCAAAGATTGGGGGATGTTTCCTTACATAGCCACTGCTCTCAGCCAAGATCATGAAGTGATCACCTTCAATTTCTCTCATGCTGGAATAGGAGAGGATCTGCTACATTTTACTGAGCTCGAGAAATTCGCCCGCAACACTTTTCGTCGTGAGCTGAAGGACATGGAAATACTGTTGTCCTATCTTAGCCAGCACCCGAAATTTGGCAGCCTGCCATTATTCCTTCTTGGGCATAGTCTTGGAGGTGGAATTAGTCTGGTCTATACGCTTGACCATCCCGATGAAGTTAGAGGAGTCATCTCCTGGAACGGGGTTACGAAGCTCGATTTGTTGACGGAAGAACAGAAGCAGGAGATGAAGGAAACTGGGCGTACCCATGTCCTTAATGGACGTACCGGCCAACAAATGCCGCTGGATGCTGTTATTTTAGAAGATATGGAGAACCATAAAGAACGCTATAACATCCTTAAGCGCATGAAGACAGCGACCTTCCCGGTAGTCCTAATTCAAGGCAGTCAGGATGGCGCACACCTCCGGCAAGGGTCTGAACAACTCACCATAATTCGACCGGATATTAACTGGGTGCAGATTCCTGAGGGAAATCATACCTTCTGCACTGTGCATCCTTTTGCTGGAACCACTCCACAATTGGAGCTTGCCATTGCTGCAACCATTAGTTTTATCACTCAGGCGCTTGCCGACTAATTCTTCTTATAGACTACCAATCTCCCAAGGGGGCCCAAATATTCTTTCTGATATGTTAAAAACCGCCACGAGTTCTGCAACTACGCAGTCCCTGTGGCGGTTTCTAGTTCAACCTATTCTTAAATTCCAGGAATGACATTGCGCTTATGCGCCGTTCTCCGATAATAATTCTCAAGTTTCTCCGCTACCTCAGGGTTAACCTGCTTACCTTCCAGATAATCGCTATTATCATCATAAGTAATCCCCAGCTCGGTTTCATCCGTCTGCCCCGGCCATAAGCCTGCCGTAGGTGCTTTAGTGACAATATCCGCAGGTACACCGATATGAGCAGCTAATTGACGAACCTGACGTTTGTTAAGCGTGGATAGAGGTGTAATATCTACTGCCCCATCCCCCCACTTGGTGTAGAAACCCGTAATAGCCTCAGAAGCATGATCCGTTCCTACTACAATCAGATTGTTCTCAAAAGAGAGCGCATATTGCATAACCATACGTGTTCTCGCTTTAACATTACCCTTGCCTTGATGCGTCATATGGCGATGTTGTCCCAAGGACTTCAGACCATGTTCAACCTCAAGCGCAATTTCATTTACAGCTTCCTCAATATTAGTCTCCACTGTATGGGTCAGATTAAAAGCTTTAGCGACATCGTAACTGTGCTGGATATCCTCTTGAACACCATATGGCTGGAATACGCCAAGCGTAATATACTCTGTTCCTTCCTGTGCTGACAGCTCGTCCGTAGCCTGTTTACAGAGACCCGCTGCTACTGCGCTGTCCACCCCGCCGCTAATAGCGATTAATAATCCTTTGGCACCTGCCTTCAGCACGTACGACTTTAAGAAATCAACCCGTTTACGAACCTCTGCTTCTACATCAATCGTTGGCTTCACGCCAAGATCAGCAATAATTTCTTCCTGTAAACTCACAAACCACACCCCGTTCCATCAGAAATGGTTCCATATCCATCAAAATATCCATACCAAGTGAAGCACTATGCTTCTAAGTATATTCTATCCCATTATCGCTCTTATATTTTGAAAAATCCCGCAACAGCCGAATTACCGACTGATGCGAGATTGTATGGAATAACTTTTTTTACTGGCAAAAACGTTCAAAGACTTCTTTCAATTCAGCAGAAATTTCAGCAGCCGAACGATTCTCAACACTATGACGTTCAATAAAATGAACTAGCTCTCCATCCTTCATCAATGCGATGGAAGGGGAAGACGGCGGATAAGGAGCAAAATATTCACGTGCTTTAGCAGTGGCTTCTTTCTCTTGACCTGCAAACACTGTGAACAAGTGATCCGGAGTAATCTCATTTTGCAGTGCCTCAGCTACACCAGGACGACATTGTCCAGCGGCACAACCACAGACCGAATTCACAACTACAAGTGCCGTACCTTTTGCAGTAGGAAGAGTGGCTTCCACCTCTTCTGGAGTCATAAGCTCCTGAAACCCAATGCTTGTAAGGTCATCACGCATAGGCTGAATTGAATCTCTCATATATTGATTAAAAGACATGGACATTTCTCTGCACTCTCCTTCACTAATTACTGTTTTGTCAGATAACATTACAGCAGTACTTACTAACTTTATTATACATTCATACTCTGTGAAAGCAAGAGATGCTACAGTAACCTGATTCAATCCGTAAGGGTAGCTCCGCTATATTCTTCCTTTACTAAAGGGAATGAGATGGTAAACACTGTACCCTCTCCTTCTGCAGACTCTACATTTATTTTTCCGTTATGTCGCTCCACAATACTGAGACACAAGGATAAACCTAGACCCGTTCCCTCCCTTTTCGTTGTGAAAAAGGGGGAGAACAACTTCTCTTGCTGACTTTCAGACATACCGGTCCCTCTATCCCTGACAATCAGCTCCACTTTATCCTGTATGCTGCGTGTTTCCAGTGTCAGAATCCCCTTAGGGCCCATAGCCTCCATGCCGTTGCGCCCTAGATTGAGGATAAGCTGCTTTATTTCCCGAACGTTTAACTCCAATTCATGAATGGATGCGTTCAGCTTTAGCTCAACACTTTGACCACGAAGATTAGCATCCGCCCATAGCAGAGGACTTACTTCTTCTATAATACGGTGTAATCGCACCTTCTCCTTATCTGATATCCGGCTCTGTGCCAACGATAAGAAATCATTAATAATGCTATTTGCCCGATCCAGCTCCTCTAACACGATCTGATAATAAGAATCCAAATCATCCGAGCTCTTTTCTCTCATCAGCTGTAAAAATCCACGGACTACCGCCATAGGATTACGAATCTCATGGGTAATTCCAGCAGCCATCTGCCCTACCAAGCTCAAACGTTCCACATGATCCAGCTCTGAGCGGAGTTTCACTTCATCGGTAATATCCTGTGCAATGACTACTGCCCCGCCAGACAATTCTATGTTCTTATTCACCAGCGGTGCTGAATAAATTTGATAAATCCGTGATCCATAACCCATTCGTTCATGTGAACGCCGTCTATGACGAATATTCTCCCGTACACGCATATACGCTTCAGTATCCGATGAACCGTTGAAAAATTCTCTAACGGACTTGCCGATAATATCTTCCCGTCTCAAATTGGGATAATGAGTTCGGATCATTTCCATCATACAATCATTAAGGTCAGTCACAACTCCATTATCTTCCATGGACATAATACTGAGAGGTACTACGTTTGTAATCTGCTGCAGCTTCTCAGACTCCCACTGAAAATTATCACTTTTAGTTTCCATATGTACCTTAGCCCGCCATCTACTCCAGACCATTTCAACAAAATAAACAAAAATACCACCAAGTGCAATGGTGAAAAACAGATACAAAGTAATCAAAAGTGACTCACCAGAATTAGACTCATATATATTTTTACCGCCTATAATAGGTACAAGTGCAATGAATAACATATTCGGACAAAGAACCATCCATAACATCCCTATCTTCTCTACCACTGTGCCTTTCTTAAAAGGCTTAGCTAGCCCAAACAGCAACGGATATAATAGTATTCCTGAATTTAATATCATATTACTTATTCCTGTCGGCTCTGCAATGAATATATTACAGACGAGCAAAAAGATAGACAGCAAAATACCTGAACGTACAGTTCCATATAAAATACCGATATAAGCAGGGATCATCCCTAAATTCAAATAAGCAATACCGAATAAAGTCGTCGAAAGAAGAGTACACAGAATAAGACTTAATGTACAAGCCATAACCAAAAAATTTTGATTATCCGGGATACTACCTTTTTTTCGAGCCACAAGCCCTTGGTCTACCCACCATTGAATTAGAAAAAGAAAGGAGCATGCTGCCGATATTTGCAAAAATATATCCTTGATTGCGCCAATAATTACAATCACACCCCAAAATGGACAAATTCCCCTACATGTCTAGATTAAAGCACAGGTTTACTCTCCTGACAACGATAATCACTAAGCAGAAGGAGAAGACTGGTTACATGAGAGTCAGAATGGTATGATTCCGTTAGGAAAACACGGAGCAATACCCGTGTCTTAACATGTAAAGGAGTAAAATTCCATGAGCAACTACGATGTGATCGTCATAGGTGGCGGCCCTTCAGGATTAATGGCAAGCGTGGCTGCAGCAGAACACGGAGCATCCGTACTCCTGATTGATAAAGGAGCTAAGCTAGGACGAAAGCTTGGGATATCTGGTGGTGGACGCTGCAATGTAACGAACGTCAAGGAGAGAGATGAGTTGATCTCCCATATTCCCGGAAACGGGCGTTTCTTGTATAGCGCCTTCGACCATTTTAATAATCAAGATATCATTGCCTTTTTTGAAGACTTAGGCATTGCATTAAAGGAAGAAGACAACGGACGGATGTTTCCAGTTTCCGATAAGGCCTCCAGTGTCGTCTCCGCCTTAATTAACAAAGTACGAAGTCTTGGCGTGCAGATAATGACGGACAGTCCTGTCTCACATGTAATATATGCAGAGGGGACTGTTAAGGGTGTTCAGCTGAGCTCGGGTAAAACGATCTCCACTGCTGCTGTCATCATCGCCACCGGCGGGAAGTCTGTGCCTCAGACCGGCTCTACTGGAGATGGATATCCTTGGGCGGAAGCCGCAGGCCACACCATTACTGAGCTGTTCCCGACAGAGGTACCGATTATTTCACGGGAAGAGTGGATTAAATCCGGTGAGCTGCAAGGATTGTCGCTGCGCGATGTGGCACTTACTGTTTGGAATCCTAAAGGAAAGAAGGTTATCTCTCATCGTGGAGATATGATTTTCACTCATTTTGGATTATCGGGACCAATTGCTCTGCGGTGCAGTCAATTTCTGAGACAAGTCCAACGTAAATCCGGCACAGACACTGTCGAGATGTCCATCGACCTCTTCCCTGATCTGACCGCACAAGAAGTGGAAGCTATGGTGCAGGACAAGCTGGAGCAGGAACCGAAGAAAGCGATCCGCAATTCGTTGAAGGGGTTGCTGCCAGAACGTCTCATCCCTCTCTTATTAGCTAAAGCTGACCTAGATGGAGATATAACGGGCCATCATGTATCCAAGAATGGATTGCTCGCTCTAGCAGGTATCTTGAAACGGATGCCCGTCTATGTTCACGGTACCCGTTCCCTGTCCGAGGCCTTTGTTACGGGCGGCGGAGTAAATCTGAAGGAAATCGATCCCAAAAGAATGGAATCTAAGCTTATGCAAGGGCTATTCTTCTGCGGTGAGGTGCTCGATATCCATGGTTATACCGGTGGCTACAATATAACAGCCGCCTTCTCTACCGGTTATACAGCAGGCAAACATGCCGCAGATCTAAGACTTAACTAAAACGATGCAACTAAAAACAGCGTGATTTGAGAGGCTTCTCAATTCACGCTGTTTTTATGTCTATCTATCATTCTTTCCCTAAACGGAACGTACCAAATATTCTGCTAATAAAGAGTCCTACCATGTATCCAACCGGAACAAACAGGATGATCCCCCACCATCCATACAAAGAGAGACAGATTAGTGCGGAGGAAACCATTGTAAAGGGAAGCAATAGAATAGGGACCGCATGCATTCCCGCTTCAGCCTTTTGTTCTTTCGTAAACGGTAGTATCCCAATATAATCATCACCAACAAACAACGACCAGAACGAGAACAGCCAAAAAGTCATGAGTGATGTTAACACTACAAATCCCAGCCATTTGAAACCCGATGGAATAATAAGAATCGCGACGGCGGACACGGCTGTAAAAGCTAAGTAAAGCTTCAAATGGGCCGGATTCCGTACGAGTGCCTTAATCGCTGCCGCAGAGAAACGGCTCTCGGCAGTCTTTGATTTAAGCAAAGGCTGTGACTTCCGGAAAATCCACGGCTTATGGCGAGTCGGACGAGGTTTATCCAGAACATTGCGGAGCAGAATGGCTGCAATCTTCATCCGCTGCTTGTAGTCTTCTCGCACATCGTTCATAAATGTCCCGCGCATCAATAAGCGCCAACGGAAAGCGATAATCGCAACGACTGTAAATACAACTGCACTCAGCAATATGAAGAGCGGGCGATCATTCCAAAGGCTAGCTACTCTGAAATAAATAGCGTTTGGGACGGAGATCGCCAGGAATAGCCACAACCAGCGCCGCCAACCTTGCTTCTGTACTTTTACAAGATGCCCAAGTAGCTTAACACACCAGCTGCACGCCAAGGTCAGAGCGAAGAGCGACCATACCTCAAATGAAGTCATTTCAAATCCCCGAATCAGAAAGGGCAATAGCAGTGCAAAAGCAACACAGAATTTAAGCGAGGTTACAAACAGGCTGTAGAGCAATCCGCGAAATACGATCGTATTAACCCATCGCTGCCGTTGTCTAAGAAATAATAGGTCCCCTTCCTGCAATAATAGCACCAATCCCCCATTGCAGATCAGGAGCACTAATAATGAAAGAATGAACATAAACGGCAGATTCACACTCCAAGCCGGTAGCGCCTCATTCCAGAAACCATAATACAAACGCCCTCCCAGCAATCCCCCGGGAATAAGAATATATAAGAGAACGGTCCAATCAGCCGCTGTACGAATAATAGCGGATTGCTCACGCCAATGAGAGAATAGCCGCCGTCTGAATAGTTGTTTGGCGTTAGAAAAAGCAAACGTCCGCTGTCCCTGCTTACTCATGTCAGTTCGTCGAAGCAATCAAACAACGACGCCTCCGGCAGTCCAGCATAATCACGTATATCTTCGAGTGTTCCCGAAGCGGCAACCCTTCCCCCGGAGATCAGTACGAAATCATCGCATATCTTCTCTGCAGTATCCAGTACATGCGTAGACATTAATACACCCGCCCCTCGCTTCCGCTCTGCTTCCAGAAGTCGCAAGAAATCTTTAGTGGCGCGAGGATCTAAACCGATAAACGGCTCGTCCACAATATAAACATCCGGCTGTACCAAAAAGCCAAGCATTAGCATCATTTTTTGTTTCATGCCCTTTGAGAATCCGGCTGGAAGATCATTGCGCACATGGCCCATACCAAACTGCTTCAGCAACCTTTCTGCAGTTTCTTCGAACTGTTCATACTTCAGTCCATAAGCAGCGGCTGCTAAATCTAAATGCTCCCACAACGTCAAATCCTCATAAAACACAGGCTGCTCCGGTACATAAGCGTAAGATTTATTAACGCCGCTAAAAGACACCTTAGCCTTGGTATTCTTCAGCAAACCGAGCAGGGTCTTAATGGTTGTACTCTTTCCAGCACCATTAGGTCCGATCAGTCCGAGCAACTGCCCTCGCTTCACCTGAAAAGAAATATCGAATATGCAAGGATCTCCCGCTTCATAGCCAGCTTCATCGATCTCAACATCGAGCACAATGTCGTCATAGCTCTCGGTATCCACTATTGTTTCTTCTTTTTCCATACTCTCCATCTCCTAGATACTTCTAATAAATACTATTATAGATTGCATTCTCTATAACGTATATGAATGATATTCGAATGGTCAACAGAGGCAATCGAAACTTATCTAATCGTACTATATATTTTTCCTGAAAATAATCAAGCTGCTTTTTTCACATTAATAACTTAAGCTCTGCTCAATAGCGAACAAAAGAAACCTCCCATTAAAGGGAGGTCTGTCCTACAAGATCCATGTTATTTGTCGCTGCTGCTCCCTCCAGCTTCTTGATAGCCGCCTCATCCCTGCGCTCAATTTTGCCACGCAGCATTAACAACCCCAGCCCCAGCACGCCTGTAAGCAGACCAGATAGAATAAAGGCAGACACTGGGCCAGATGCTGTCACTAAAGCTCCACCGGCTACAGGTCCTAGAATGACGGCCGCGCTTGTCAGACTGCCTATGGTCCCAAACACACGTCCCGTGTATTCTGCAGGTGTCCGTTGCTGGAGCATCGAATTAAAGGGTATAAACGCTAGTCCTGCACCCACACCGGCAAACATGAAGGACCCAAACAAAGCAATGTTCATCCAGATTCCTGCCTGACCGTGAGCAGTTACGATCCCTGCACTCGAGAAGACAGCTCCCATGATTACAGCCCCTAATCCCATAAAGATGAGCGGATGCTTGCCACTGCCTATACGGCTCACAAACAGCGCTGATAATAAGGTTCCAAGGCCACTGGCTGCTACACACCACCCCAGCAAATCACCGTTTACACCTGGAATTTCCCGGAATAATGTTACAATCTGAGAGTCACCGATCTGCAGCATTAACAGTACCAGTACCAACGTAACAATGCCACAGAGCACCACAGGCATTCCTGCGATCACCTGCAGACCCGCGGACATTTCTTGGCGGAAGGATTTACGCACCTCAGTTTCCCCTGTGCTTGCTTCTGCATTCTCCTTCTTCACCGCAGCTAATCGCGGTAATCCAAGTAAAATGATCGCCGATAAAATGAAAGTAGCAGAGTCAATCATGTAACAAGCAGCTATGCCGAAGGCTGCCACCAACAATCCCCCGAGAGCAGGGCCCACAATTTTGGTTATCTGTTCTATAGATGAACTAAGCGCCATCGCTTTATCCATCTGGGCCGCGGGAACAAGTTCCTTAATCTTTCCGCTTTTGGCTGGAGAGAATAGCACATCCATACATCCCTTTGCCAGCAGCAGCACATAGACTTGCCACAGCGAGCCTGCAAATACTAAGCAAATCACAATCGCTGAACGTGCTATATCCGAACCAATCATTAGTGCCTTTCGGTTGAAACGATCACTTAAATAACCAGCAAAGGGGCCTCCTAACAACAGAGGTACAGCCATACATAAAGATATAGCCGTAATTTCCCACGGTGTAGCATTCCATTTGAACCCTACCATTGTCAGTAGCGCTAGGATATGTAACCAGTCTCCTACATTCGATACAAGCTGTGCGGCGATAAGCAGCATGAACGGCTTATTTGCGGTTAGCTTACTTTCTTTTAAATCATGAATTCGATGTTCCTCCATCTTTACTTCACTCCCCGTTACTATTTCTCAATGAAGTAATAGTAAAATATTGGAGATTATCATTCATCCGTCTGGAGGCGTAAATAGTACTTGAACCGGGGGATGAAATTGAGATCCTATCAGAGACTGAGGTCAAAAAACATTCAATTTCAACATCTTCAAAAAATTGTTTGATTTTTAATAATTAAAAGTTGCTCATTGTGACAAATCACATGTTCTTCATTCAATCTTTCACGTATTCTATTGTTATCTCAAAGTTCGTTGCACAGGTAAACCGTGCACTAATTAATATGATTACAGACGTGCGACGAGTTCACATGATTAACGATAGAGGGTGGAGAAGCATGATACAATCTTATGAACGTGATACACAATTAACACTACATTTGTACCGGGTATTTGCCAAATCATTCAAGAGTATTAATGAGCATGCTGTTACCGGCAGCAAAATCGAAGGCTTTAATCCTACTGCCTTTGCCGTCATGGAAGTGTTGTACTATAAGGGACCACAGCCCATTCAACAAATTGGTGCTAAACTGCTGCTACAAAGCGGTAACGTGACTTACGTGATCGACAAGCTCGAAGAACGTGGCTATTTGCAACGCAAGCCTTGTCCAAGTGATCGTCGTGTGATTTTCGCAGAACTGACCGCGGAAGGCGAACGTCTCATGAATGAGATGTATCCGAAATACTCAGAGCGTCTTCATCTTGCTTTCAGTGGACTGAATGATGAAGAGAAGGAACAAATGATCACTCTGCTCAAGAAGATGGGCCTGCAAGCTGAGAAGCTTTCCCCTCTTCCCCGTAAGTAGAACTAGCGTCTAGGCTGCTTTTCACTTCATATTTGTTAGACAAGCTGTTATCACACGAAGAAGCCCGACCGGCAAATGCCTGGTCGGGCTTCTTTATGTGATTTAGAGAATGAATTATGCCTTTTTCAAAGACGAAGTAGCATCCTCAACGGAAGGTACACCCTTGCGCAAACCCCAAGATATTACTAACGACAACACCGCGAAAACTGCCATCATAATAAATAACGAATGAAGTCCCCCTTCAAGTGCACCACGCAAACTGTTTGATACTTCACCAGACAGATTAGTTCCTGTATGCGAGCCAAGCAACTTATTAATGTCATCACCTGTAACGTTTGAATCCGGTTGTTTTCGCAACAGCTGATCAATATTCAAGTTCAGCCAGGAACCGAATATAGCCACCCCAATGGTCTGACCCAGTGACCTTGTAAATGCATTAAGCGCTGTGGACGCGCCACGTTGATCATACGCAACCGAGGACTGCGCGATAATCGTGAAGACCGTAGAGGAGTATCCAAACCCTACTCCACAGACCAGCATCAAGCATAGGAGGATTAGCTGCGAAGACTCTCCGGTCAAGAAAACCAGACCAATAGCTCCGGCAGCAATCATCATCAATCCAAGCATTGCAGTTCGGCGGGAACCTGCCCGCAGAATCATCCGCCCACCTGCGATTGACCCAAACATCCAACCTACGGACATTGGAGCAAGCAGCAAGCCTGAGATCGCAGCGCTTTTTCCAGATACGCCCTGCACCCATAAGGGAATATACGTAGAAAGTCCAATAATTAATGTACTTACCAGCAGATTAGCACCCGTTGATACCGCGATGTTACGATTTGAGAATAGATTCAGCGGAAGCATAGGCTCTGGTGCACGGCGCTCCACAAACAGAAACAGGATTAGCAGGATAACCGCTGCACCCAGTGTTGCGAGTAGTAATGGAGAGGTCCATGCCAGGTTCTGCCCTCCCGTAGAAAGTCCAAAGAGTAGAGCCCCCATCCCTGCTGCAAAAAGAAGAACGCCTGCCACGTCGATTTGTGTCTTCCGACGCACCTTCTCTTCCTTCAGGTAGCGCGCAATAAATATCATTGCCAACACACCAAATGGCAGATTAAATACAAATACCCAGCGCCAGCTTAAGTAATCGACAACATAGCCCCCAAGCAGCGGCCCTACCAAAGAGGAAATCCCCCAAACAGAGCTTAGCAACCCTTGCGTCTTTGCTCTTTCTTCAATGCTGTAAATATCACCGATGATCGTAAAGGTCATTGGAATAAGTGCACCCGCACCGATCCCCTGTATCGCGCGAAACAGGATCAGCTGTTCCATACTTTGCGATATGCCGCATAATAATGAGCCTAATAAAAAAACAGCCGCTCCCCACATGAATACAGGCTTGCGTCCGAATAGATCACTGATTTTGCCGAAAATAGGTGTTGTAATAGCCATTGCCAATAAATATGAAGTAAATATCCAGCTCAGCCACTGCATTCCCTGAAAGTCACCAACAATCGCCGGCCCCGCTGGCCCCGTTACAGTCCCCTCAATAGCGGCCAGAAATGTAGCCAGTAGTACCCCTGTTAATATTAGTTTGCGTTCTAAATCCCCTGTTGACTTCAATGTTCCAAACCCTCTCTTTATGTATTAAGTGAATCGCCACTCCTCGCGCAGCAGAGCATGAAGAGCAACATCCTGAAAGCCGGAATCGATCTGCCGATATTGACGCAATACGCCTTCCTTCTGAAATCCAAGCGCATATACCAGCTTCTCCGCACGGATATTATCAGGATGACAAAGCGCTTCTATTCGATTCAAGCCCATAATATTGAAGCCAAAATCGAGTACAAGCTCAAGTGCTTCTTTCATATATCCAAGCCCCCAAAAGGCAGGTGACAGATCACAGCCTATTTCACCACGGTAAGCTCCCTGAAGCTGCCAATGATTATAACCACAGCTGCCTATGACTTCCTCCCCAGGTCCAATAATACTCCAACGTAAGCTCTCCTCTTCCTGAGCCATCTGTGATAGAAGTTCAATAAGCTGTTTCGTCTCTTCTATAGAAGATAACGCCGGTGCACCCAGCCAGAGAGAAACGTCCGGATGAGACCATACCTGAAATAATGCTGAAGCATGCTCAGTAGTCATAGCACATAATTTTAATCTTCTACCAAACAGTGTAGGTGTCACTCCATTGCATAGATACAATTCTCAGCTCCCCCTTCAACTTATCAATTATACATCATTCAAGAGCATATCCTTAAGCTAAAAGTTCTAATTTTTTAACATCTTAAATTGTAAAAAGCGCCCGGATCAGGCGGCACACTCACCACTTGATCCAAACGCTTTTAGTAACCTTGCCGATTAATGATTCCATTCCGTCAATTCACGACTTCACTACACAACACCTGAAGTTTGGCTCGAATATCCTTGAACTCTTCAATACCCGTGCCAGTAATACTGTACCCTTCACTATGTGCAGTCAGAAAGTTGTCCAGCGTCAGCTTTTCCAATTCCTGTTTCACTTCGCGTTCTCCTACACGATACCCCATGTCTTCCAGTCCGAGCAGCATCTCCGAGATCGTCACATCTTTATCATGTGCACAATAAAGCATGTGAATTCCTATGAACAAGTTCTGTACATCGGCGCGCATATTCCACTCCTTCTGGCTACAAAGCCTTCGGTATTTACTCTTGCATTACCCTATGACAGTTCATTGGAAACATCATCGTAAGGGCTCAACACTTTATACAGATCCTAGCGTACTACAAAATATTACAAAACAATGTTGTGTCTTGACGTACCCCGCATAGCTGTACTATGTTGTTAGTTACAGTTATGGTTTCATATTGACTTTAAAGTACAGGAAGGTGATGCTTCATGTTTCAAGCTATGCCATATGATGGAACGCGCAGCGAGCAGTTTGAAGCCGTTCTAACCCAACTCGAAGCATTGATGAAGGACGAACCAAGTGCTACAGCCAATCTAGCTAATGCTTCGGCACTGCTTAAACACGCTATGCCGGATACGAATTGGGCTGGATTTTATTTATTTGACGGTAAGGAGCTAGTACTTGGACCCTTTCAAGGCCTCCCTGCATGCATTCGAATTCCACTATCCCGCGGGGTGTGCGGAACGGCAGCAGCAGAGCGACGCACGCTTGTAGTAGGAGATGTACATGCATTCCCAGGTCATATTGCCTGTGATGCAGCCTCTAACAGCGAGATTGTTGTTCCTTTAATAAAGGATGACCGCTTGCTTGGCGTACTCGATATCGATAGTCCGCTCAAGGATCGCTTTGATGATGAAGAACGCCGGTTTCTGGAGCGGTTCGCAGCATTAGTATCGGAAGCTATCTAAAAATCCTCTCACAAATATATACTTTCTGATAGGTCAAGCATAAACGCCTTCGTCGTCCTGATAAGGACGGAAGCGTTTATGCGAGAAATATAAGACATAAAGAATGGTGTGAAACTTATACTTTATGTCTTATATTCTAAAAAAAAGCTGTCTTATTTGTAGGAGTTACCTACTTATAAGACAGCCTTTTTCCGATGACCTACAGTCGAACTGGGCTTATATTCCAAATCTCTGCCGCATAACGACTAATTGTATTATCGCTGGAGAATTTACCGGAATGACCAATGTTAATAATGGACTTCTTTAGCCATTCCTGTCGGTTACGATATGCCCGATCAATTTCAACGTGCGTCTCAACGTAACTAGCGAAATCTTTAAGCACAAAGAATTCATCGTTATTATCCAGAAGAGAATGGAAGATGCTCTCAAACTCCGTAGCATGACAACATATAGGTCCTGGTTTGATTAACTGATCCAGTACTTCTTTCACACGACTATCCCCGTTGTAAATGTCACGCGCATGATAACCGCCATGTTGGTAGTAATCCATGACCTGCTCCGCACGAAGTCCAAACAGGAACATATTATTGTCCCCCACCATCTCATGCATTTCCACATTAGCGCCATCCATCGTACCTACCGTCAATGCACCATTCATCATAAACTTCATATTCCCGGTGCCTGACGCTTCTTTGCTGGCGGTAGAAATCTGCTCACTGATATCCGCCGCAGGAATGATTTTTTCCGCTAGTGATACCGAATAATTTTCAAGGAAAAAGATACGAATCTTTCCTTTAACATCCGGATCTTTATTGACTACATCCGCAACTGTATTAATTAATTTGATAATCCGCTTCGCCAGATGATAGCTTGGTGCTGCCTTTGCTCCGAATATAAACGTGCGCGGGACCATATCCATCGAAGGATTATCTTTGATTTGATTATACAAATGCAGAATATGCAAAATATTAAGCAACTGGCGTTTGTAGGCATGCAGACGTTTCACCTGTACGTCAAAGATAGAATCCGGGTCTACATGTACCGAATGCTTACTATAAATGTACTCTGCAAGACGCAGCTTATTCTGACGCTTAATACTGGCTACTTGTTCCTGGAAAGAAGCATCCTCACAATATTTAATCAAGCCAATCATTTCTTGAGGATGACTCACCCAACGGGTCCCTATCGATTGATTGATCAAATTAGCCAGATCCGGATTGGCATGCAGTAACCATCGCCGATGGGTAATTCCGTTCGTCTTATTATTAAAGCGGTGTGGGTACATTTCATTAAAAAGTTGCATTTCGCGCTTCATTAATATTTCTGTATGCAGCGCCGCTACTCCATTGACACTATGGCTAGCTACAATGGCCAGATGAGCCATCCGAACCTGATCATCATGAATAATCGCCATCTGCGCAATTCGATCCTGATCCCCCGGATAACGACTCATAAGCTCGCCACAGAAACGCGCATTGATCTCTTCAATAATTAGAAAAATACGTGGCAGTAGCTCCCTAACCATTTGAATAGGCCATTTCTCTAGCGCTTCACTCAGAATAGTGTGATTGGTATAAGAGACCATACGCGTCGTGATACTCCATGCCTCATCCCATCCTAAGCCATGTACATCCATCAGAATCCTCATCAATTCAGGAATCACCAGCGTTGGATGTGTATCATTAATATGAAGAGCTACCTTGTCTGGCAGTGATCCAATAGGGAGCCCAAGCTTGGCATAAGTTCGCAAAATACTTTGCAGCCCCGCGCTGCAGAGGAAATACTGCTGCTTCAGGCGAAGCAGCTTGCCTTCGTATTGAGAGTCATCTGGATACAGGAACTCCGAAATGGATTCTACAGAACGCTTATACTCCAGAAACTTATGATAATCCGTCCCAGCAAAGGAACCAAAGGTTCTAGAAGGCTGTGTAATGGATTCCGCACTCCAGTTTCGCAGTGTATTCACATGCCGACGGTCTGCCCCAATGATAGGAACATCATATGGAACTGCACGAACGGCCTCATACTGACTATGCTCAAAGATAAGCCGCCCGTTCTCTTCGCGGGTCTCAATAACCCCCCAGAACCTAACTTCAACCTGCTTGTCTTCGCGGCGCACTTCCCATACATTATCATTCTGCAGCCAGTAATCAGGCAGTTCCACCTGATACCCATCGACGATCTTCTGCTCGAACAGGCCATATTTATACCGTATGCCGCAGCCATGTCCTGCATATTGCAGGGAGGCGAGTGAATCCAGGAAACAAGCGGCCAAACGACCTAGACCTCCATTCCCTAACCCAGCATCCGCCTCCTCCTCCTCGATATCCTGCAAACAGAAGCCAAGGTCCGCTAAACCTTCACGTACTACTTCCAGTACGCCCATATTCAGCAGATTGTTCCCCAGAAGCCTACCGATCAAGAACTCCATCGAAAAATAGTAAACCTGCTTATCTTTATCGATCTTATATTTCTGGTTGGTTTCTGCCCAATTTTTCCCGGCGTTCTCGCGAATCATGTTGCCTAGTATTTTATAGACATCGGCATTCGAGGCTTCCTCAAGTGGTTTACCTAATTTACCAATGAGGGTCTCACGGAATACCTGTTTGAAAGATTCTTTATCGTTAAACAACAGTAGGTCCTCCTGACAAATGCTTTTTTTAGAAGTGCAGTAGACTGTGCCATTAGATCAGATAGGTTAATACTGCTTAGTTCATCTAATCCAGTCGTTAGATCTTGCTGCTCTTGGCGATGACGAATGGACGTTTGCTATCTCCAACAAGAATTCGATTCTTACTCAAATGTACGTCTTTATCCATAATCACGTTCTCAATGACTGCATTCTCTTCAATGACGCACTTTTGCATAATTACAGAGTTGATGATTTTCGCGCCCTTACGTATTTGAACCCCCCGGAAAATCACGCTGTTCTCCACGGTTCCACCAATAATGCAGCCGTTAGCCACCAGTGAATTGCTGACATTAGCACTCTCCAAGTACCTTGTTGGAGCCTCATATTTAATCTTCGTCTGTACCGGACTTTCTTTGAACAAACTGAAGTAATTCTCCTGCTGGAGCAGTTCCAAACTGTTCTTGTAATAACTCTCCAATGAATTAATTACGGCATGATAGCCATGATATTCGTATGCGGCAATATTAAATTTGTGTCGGTTCTTCTGAATTACATCACGGAAAAAATAACTCTCTCCATGCGCAATGCAATGCTCCACCTGCTCCAAGAACAGCTTCTTCTCCATAATGAAGATATCCAGATATAAATTAGGATGGTCCTTCTCATGATGGATATTGGTTACCTTATTTTCTTCGTCTACTTCAATACGCTGGCATAGATCATGCTCTGGCTGCAGTTCCTCAATCTTTTTATACACTACTGTAACGTCGGCGCCCTTCTCCAGATGGTAGCTGTACAAGTCTTGGAGGTCGATCGTATTGATATGCTGGCTGCCGGAAAACACGATATATTTAGCAGATCCCCGTTTAAAAAGATCCAAATTGTTATGATAATGCTGTAAGTCCCCGAGAGAAGTATCCGTTGGATCGTTCCAGTCCGGAGGCAAAATGAACAGGCCCCCATGTTTGCGGTTCATATCCCAGGATTTACCGTCACCCAGATGGTCCATTAGGGAACGGTATTTACGGCGGACGAACAGACCGACGCTCTCTAAGTCTGCACGCATCATATTAGAAAGCACGAAATCAATCAACCGATAACGACTGGCAAAAGGTACGGCTGCGCCACAGCGGAAATAAGTGAGTTCATTTAGTTTATCGAGTTCATGATCCAGATTAATTACACCCATGAGTTGCTTCATCGGAATCCACCGTCCTCTTATAATTTATAAGAAAGTATAAGTTTCACCATATACTTTATCCTTATAAATCTCGCATAAACGCTTACCGTCCTTAGAAGGACGCCGAAGGCGTTTTAGCTTGATTATATGGTTTTGGCTACAACTGATTTTCGCTTCTTGCTTTTATTGTCGATCAGCAGAATTTCATTCTCATTCTCCCGTTCGATGCCTATTTCCATATAATCGTCGATTACCGTATTCTCACTTATAATCGCTTTATGAATACGTACGTTCTTGCCAATCTTAACCTTAGGCATAATCACAGAGTCCGTAATTACACTTCCCTCACCCACTTCTACCCCATAAAAAAGGACCGAGTGATTCACTTCGCCATGCACAATGCAGCCTTCATTAATAATGCAGCCTGACACTTTCGCCCCAGGGGCGACATATTGGGCAGGTTGATTCGGATTACGTGTAAAAATGCGCCAGCTGGGATCGTTTAGATTAAGTGGCGGGGTATCGCTCAGTAAATCCATATTCGCTTCCCATAAGCTGGTTACTGTACCAACATCTCTCCAATATCCTTCAAAAGGGTACGCAAATAAGGAGTTTCCGTCCTCCAGCATTAAAGGAATGATATCCTTGCCGAAGTCATGGGATGATCCTACATTCTCCCCATCCTCCAGTAGATGCTTACGAAGAATCTCCCATTTGAAAATATACACTCCCATAGAAGCTAGTGTGCTTTTGGGCTGAGAGGGCTTCTCCTCAAATTCGTAAATCTTCAGATCGTCCTCCGTATTCAAAATTCCAAATCGGCTGGCTTCCTCCAGCGGAACGTCAATTACAGAAATCGTGCAATCGGCGTTTCTTTCCTTGTGGTATTGAAGCATAGCGTGATAATCCATTTTATAAATGTGATCACCGGACAAAATAAGAACATGCTCTGGATCGAATTGATCCACAAACTTAAGATTCCGATAAATCGCATCGGCTGTTCCCCGATACCAACTGCTTCCATTCTCGCGTTCATGCGGTGGCAATACGAATACCCCACCATTCTTACGGTTCAAATCCCAATCACTGCCTACTCCGATGTAAGAATGCAGGATAAGCGGCTCATATTGAGTCAGCACACCAACTGTATCAATACCTGAATTGGAGCAGTTACTTAAAGGGAAGTCGATGATCCGATAGGTCCCTCCAAAATAGACAGCGGGCTTGGCAAGCGATTTGGTTAAACCTTTCAATCTTTTGCCTTGGCCTCCAGCCAATAGCATGGCTACCATTTCCTTTTTCTTCATGGAAAAGCCTCCCTTGACTTATGGGTGATATGAAGTTCAGCAAGCACAGGTTGAATGAACAGAAGTTCCAGAAAGAAGTGAAATCATAGGAAATACACTTGAAAGAAATGAGCCTTGATAGGAAGATGGACAAAGTTGAATAAAACGTGGAAGGAAATATAACACGATCGGATGATCTAACCTAAAATGGGAATCTTACGCCAAAATCAGGAGATTATCCTTATTGTAAAGTGTTCTATATCCGCCGTCAAAACCCTTTTATCACATTTTCGAAAATCCGAATTTTTTAACCTTGTTTGTTATTAAACACATTAATATTACTTATAACTAAATTAACCCCTTTGAATCAGCACGAAAGAAAAAACGACTCATTTAATCGTAATGCAAAGGGACGGATCTTCAGCAAACATTCAACCGAATATGTCATAATGTAGCTATCTATCACTGATTTGGAGGTACCTATAATGAAAGCAGCCCAAGGCGTTCGACTACTGCTCGTAGATGATGAGCCTCATATACTACAATTTCTGGAGCTAGGTCTCCTTAACGAAGGGTTTGAAGTCAGAACCGCACCCGATGGGATTACAGCTATCTCTGTCGCTGCTGAATTCAAGCCACATGTAGCCATCCTAGATGTCATGATGCCCGGCATGGATGGATTCGAGTTATGTCATTACCTTCGCTCGGAAGAGACGGAAATTGCCGTCATTATGCTGACTGCAAAGGATGAAGTGGACGATCGGGTCAAGGGACTCACTATTGGTGCTGACGATTATATGGTCAAGCCCTTTAGCTTCGACGAATTGCTTGCCCGAATTCAAGCGCGGCTTCGCAATCAGTTTCCGGGTCTGCTAGGGGAGGTCCGCTGCGGTCCATTCCGCATTGACAGCCGCCGAAAAGAAATTCGTTTCAAGGAAGAAGTGCTTGAACTCTCCCCCACGGAATACGAGTTACTGCAGTATCTCGTTATTAATCACGGTCTTGTACTGAGTAAGTCCATGATTCTTGATAAGGTGTGGGGCTATGATTTTGGCGGTGAGGAAAATATTGTTGAGGTCTATATCCGTTCGCTTCGCGAGAAGCTCGGGGATAAGGAGCACCGTATTATCCGTACCCTGCGGGGAGCAGGCTACCGGGTAGATCTATGAGTACGCGCATCTCTAAATGGTTTCGTAAGCTGCCTGTACCACGCTCCCTGCGCAAGCAGCTGCTAGCCATTTCACTGCTCATTCTATCAGGATTGCTGCTACTAATCGGAGTACTACAATATATACTCATGAGAGATTTCATATACAGCAATAGAGCGGAGTCTATGGAAGCGCAGATACGTTCTGTTCCTCGTGAGATGTTTTTCAACTTTTTCAATTCCTATGACGAGGACATTACAACTCCGAATGAGGGAAACACCGAGCATAGTAGCAATCTCCCTTTGGGAAGAGAAGGCATGAATAAAATGCCAAGCGAACTCCGAACTGGCGAGAATAGGCGTCCGCTTCTGCTTGATGCCCACACGACCCTCGCCATGTACAGCTCAGAGGGTATCTTCCGGGATTTACAGCAAATGACCCTCTCGGATATAGCTGCACCAAGACTGACAAACGAACAATACGACGCTCTGTTTACTCACACCACCGATAGCGCAACAGGAAATTATAAGCTCATCCAAGCTGAAGACGGCACTGAGCATCTAGCGATATTCATGAATCTCTATAGACCAGGAAATACTAGACTGCTGGTACAAATGAGTGTGAGTACGGGGCCATTGACGGATGTGATCATGCAGCAGCTGCTGATCTACGCAGGCTTGTCAGTGATTGCTTTAATGGCTGGCTTCTTCCTATACTTGCCTGCTCTTCGAAAGACGCTGGTCCCTCTTTCAAACATGGGAGAGTCCGCCCAGATCATTGATGCCGGCAATCTGGATATTCGGTTTCCAATTAATCAAGGACAGGCCGAAATCGACAAGCTGGCTCTTTCATTCAATGGTATGCTCGAGCGTCTCGAAATATCCTTTCATAATGAACGGGAAGCCAAGGAACAGATGCGCCGCTTCGCTGCAGATGCTTCTCACGAGCTGAGAACGCCGCTGACCTCGATCCACGGCTTTCTGGAGGTCTTACTGCGTGGTGCCGCGGATAATAAAGAACAGTTGTACAATTCATTGCGAAGCATGCATGGCGAATCGAAACGAATCAACAAGCTGGTAGAGGATTTACTTCTACTCGCTCGAATGGATGGCGCCCCTCAACTGCGGATGACAGACTTACTCCTCGGAGAAGTGATTTCCGAAATGAAGCCACATCTGCTCTTGTTGGCGGATCAGCGCAAGGTTACCTTTGATATCTCCTATGGCATCCGTGGGAAATACGAGCCCAATAAGATTAAGCAGGTGATTCTGAATCTGTTCCACAATGCAGTTCAGCATACGGATGCCGAATCTGGCACCATACATCTCTCTTTACATGCTAGAGAACATGAGGCCGTTCTAACGGTACGGGACAACGGCTGTGGGATCTCTGCGGAGCATATCCCGCATATCTTCGATCGCTTCTACCGCAGCGATTCCTCTCGCACACGTAAATACGGTGGATCCGGACTCGGCCTTTCTATTACCAAGTCTATCGTCGAGGCACATCACGGCAAGATTAGTGTAAGCAGCACCCTCGGTAAGGGAACAACCTTTAGGGTGACCCTTCCTTGTGAGGAAGGATTAGCCAAGTGAGACTAACAACCGTTATAATAGGTGATAGACTTAAGCCTATGTCTACGATGCGAGTTTTGCTATGTTGTCCATTCTGAGGAGCATCGCTCCGCAAAACTTAAGCCTATGCTTACGATGCGAGTTTTGCTATGTTGTCCATTCTAAGGAGCATCGCTCCACAAAACTTAAGCGTATGCTTACGATGCCAGTTTTGCTATGTTGTCCATTCTGAGGAGCATCGCTCCGCAAAACTTAAGCCTATGCTTACGATGCGAGTTTTGCTTCACAAAACTTTTGGGAGGTCAAAAAAATGTACGAAATCGCCGTAATTGGAGCCGGCCCCGCCGGTGCAAGCGCAGCCCTGTTCGCCGCCAAGGCGGGCAAAAAAACGCTGCTGATCGACAATGATAAGGGTATGACCCGCAGAGGATGGTTCGAGAACTTTTATGGAATTTCCGAAGTAGGCGGTCCTGATCTCGTAGAAACCGGACATAAGCAAGCCGTTAAATTTGGCGCTGAGCTGGTTTCAGAACAAGCTATCAACCTCACATCCAGCGGCAACGGATTCGTCATTGAAACCGAAGACGGAATCATTTATGAAGCGAAGCATGTCATTCTCGCAACAGGTGCCCTTACGGATCTAGCCGCTAAAGCTGGCGTGGAGACAAAAGATGGTACAGAGCCTAGAATCAAAACTGTAGTCGCTGTTGATGCAGAAGGCAAAACAAATATCCCAGGCATTTGGGCTGCAGGTACCGTTGCCGGAGTAAGTGTACATGCCATTATTACAGCAGGCGATGGCGCGAAGGTAGCAATCAATGTGATAAGTGAGCTGAACGGTGCACGTTACGTGGATCATGATGTGCTAAAGGCTTAATCAATGACTTAAAACATAGATCCGGAGACGATTCTTAGGAATCTGTCCTCCGGATTTTTTATATAACAAAATATAACTGCACTTGGTGCAGCTATTTCATACTTTAGCTCCCCTATGACTTTTTTAAGTGTAGTTTGTGCAACTAAAGACAGTCGAAAAGTGTATTTCCGTTGGATTACGAAAAAATAAGTGTATCAAGTGCAACTAACTCGATACGTAGCCGAATGATACACTTTTTAATTGTATAAAGTACACTTATCTGCTCACTCTCTCTACGTGACACGCAAAAAAACTGCCCCAAACCAACCTAATCTCACCGCCGAATAACGATGTTATGGTCGTTTGGAACAGTTTTCTTCAATCCCTAGCGTGTACCCCAAGGTAACGCCCCCACTTCTTCACCTTCCCTCAGACCAGCCGCCAGCTTCTGCAAATACGGAACTAGCAATGGACGCAGCTCCTCACGCATCAAACCGACCTCCAGCGTAGCCTGAATATAGCCAAATTTATCGCCGATATCATAACGTTGTCCGATTAAATCCAACACCAGCAGACCTTCATTACGACATACCTCGTGCAAAGCATCTGTCAGCTGATATTCGCCGCCTGCCCCACGCTCAAGCTTAGCCAGCACCGAAAATATCGAAGGCTCCAAAATATATCGCCCCATAATCGCATTCTCTGAAGGTGCAGTTTCTGGGGAGGGTTTTTCTACTAAGCCTTTTACTTCGTGAACGCCTTGTAAAGAACCGCTAGATGAAATAATCCCGTATTTATGAACCTCCTGCCGAGGCACCTGTTGAACACCGACGATGGTCTTCTCCTCTTGTTCATACAGTCTCATCATTTGCAGTAGCGCCGGGTCCTCCGAGGCCATGATATCGTCACCGAGCAGAACAGCGAAAGGCTCATCCCCAATGAACTGTTCCGCACAAAGGATGGCGTGACCTAGTCCTAGCGGCTCTTTTTGCCGAATGTAATGAATGCTGGCCAGTTCACTAATCGCTTGGACTTCACGAAGCAGCTCCTCTTTTCCTTTTTCCAAAAGCGTCTGTTCCAGTTCCACTGATTTATCGAAATGATCTTCAATCGATTTTTTGTTGCGGCCCGTCACGATAATGATGCTCTCAATGCCGGATCGAACAGCTTCTTCTACGATATATTGTATCGCCGGTTTATCCACTATGGGCAGCATTTCCTTTGGCTGAGCCTTAGTTGCAGGCAAGAATCGAGTGCCTAAGCCCGCGGCGGGAATAACCGCTTTTCTAATCTTCACGATGAATCCCTCCCTTGCAGTTATTAACGATGAATGGCTTGCTGCTCGCGAACGCTCTGCTGCTCCTTACCCCCATAGAACTCTTGGACAATATAGAGCGGACGTCCCTTGGCCTCATCATAAATCCGGCCGACATACTCACCCAGAATCCCTAACATAATGAGTACAAACCCATTAAAGGTTAGTGTAATCCCAATCATGGATGCCCAGCCCTTAACGGCTGAGTCCGTAAAAATCACCAGATAAAGCACATACATCAGGTATAGAAAACCAGAAGCCGACAGCAATGTGCCAAGATATCCTGCCAGCTTCAGCGGCTTATAAGAGAAGGAAGTAATTCCATCCATAGAGAGCTTAATCATGCGCTTCAATGGATATTTAGTCTCTCCAGCCAGACGTTCATCACGTTCATATTCAATAGCTTTTTGACGAAAACCGACCCAGCTGACCAGGCCGCGAACGAATCGATTCTTCTCTGGCAGACGTTTAAGCTCTTCACATACTTTACGATCTATGAGACGAAAATCCCCCGTATCCACAGGGATAGAAATGTCAGTTGAATAACGAAGCACTCTATAAAAGAGGCTGGCCGTCCACTTTTTGAACAAGGATTCTCCATTTCGCTTGATCCTTTTGGCATATACAACTTCATAACCCTGCTTCCATTCCGCAATCATGTCCAGAATCAGTTCCGGCGGATCTTGCAAATCGGCATCAATAATGACGACTGCATCCCCTAGGGCATAATCCATTCCAGCTGTAATTGCGATCTGATGCCCAAAGTTACGCGATAAATCGATCAGCTTCACACTTTCATCCCAGTAACTGTATTCCTCAATCATCTGGGCACAATTGTCTGTGCTGCCGTCATTCACAAAGATCAGCTCATACACTTCACCCGTCAAACCCATTACTTTTTTGATCCGGCGATAAGTCTCCTGAATAACCGCCTCTTCGTTAAACATCGGTATAACAATGGAATAGCGCACGTTGGTACTCATGAGCAGCTCCTCCTTAAATTTGAATAATGAAGTGTGCTAGATCCATCTCATAACACGCCTCATATTATGAACATTCGCCTAATTTAAAGTGACTTTGTATAATGTCCCGCTGTTTCCTGCATCGTTACCTGCCCAATCAGCTGTTGGAACTTCTGTACCATTCTCCGTGATCCAAGTCGTCAACTCGGAGTTCCCCCCGCGTCCACCACCCATACCACCGCTATTGATCAGGAAGTATTTTACCTTTCCACTCTCTACAAAGGCCTTTAGGCTATCTTGGGTATATACGGTGTCTGAGTTAGAAAATCCATTCAGAATTACGACTGAAGCACCCTTATCAACGATATACGGAGCTGCTGTGCCATAATCTAAGGTAGCAAAAAGATAAGGTTCACCCGTATTGTTTTTCTCCAAATAGGACAACAGACTCTCATTCGCACTTGTGGCGCTATTACGTCCAAAATTGCTTGAGTTGCCGCCCATCCCCCCTTTACCCTCACTACTGCTCGGGCCTGCCTCAGGGGTTTGACTGTTCAAGCCATAAGTAATTGGAGTAGCTGCCCAGTAGAGCGGCCCAATTAACAATACTAATATGGCTGTTATGCCTGTCGCATAAATAAAGGACTTCTTCTTGCCTTTAAGAACTAACAGCACCAGTGAAACCACTATGCCTGCAGCTAAAATACCAATGGACCAGCCACTGCCGATTGTATCGTCATAAGGATGAACAATGTACCACTGGAAACCTGCTGTAACCAGCGTTGCAGCGGGCAATAGCCAAGACAGCCAACCAGAGTGCTCGCGATATAGCGTCCACAGCTTTGACCATCCTGCTCCAACTAGCGCTGCAATTGGCGGAGCCATCATCACCAGATAATATTGATGGAAGAAACCTGCGATACTGAAAAATCCCATAACGGGCACCAGCCATGCTAACCAGAAGATCACTTCCTTATGAGCTTGGGTAATGTTCCTTCTCCGCGGATTGGCAAATAATCCAATGCAACCAAGCAATACGAAAGGTAGCAGCCAGCTAGCCTGTCCTGACAGCTCTGATTGGAACAGTCGCAGCGGGCCTGCTGTACCCGTATTGAACATCCCGCCTCCACCGCCACTCATGCCGCCGCGATCTCCTCGCCCGCCGCCGTCGTCGCCTCCGAATTGCCGACCTAGATTGTCTGATCCACTAGGAGGTTGACCTGGTGAGCCTCCATCATCCTCGCCAGTCTGGCTATTCGTAGTCGAATTTGTGCCTTGCTGACCCGAAAATGCTCCACGTCCACCATCCGTGCCATTACTACCGCCTGCCCCATTCATGGCGGGCATCTCGCCATTCATGTTTGGCATTTCACCATTCATATTCGGCATCTCGCCCCCGTTCATAGGAGGCATCCCACCTCCGCCCCCACCAGTCCCGCGATCCCCCGTCAATCGGGCAACGCCATTATAACCAAAGGCAAGATTCAACACTGAATTCGTGCCGCTACTGCCGATATAAGGCCGTTTGCTGGCGGGAATCGAATCCACAATCACTGCCCAGGATAAGGAGACTACAAGCAATATTGCTGTGGAGGCCGCCAACACCCCCGTCTTCCTCTTCCAGTTCACTTTGGCAGCCAAGACATAGAAGAGATAAAAAGCCGGTAGAACCATGTATGCCTGCAGCATCTTCTCATTAAACCCAACACCGATTAATGCAAATGCGGTGAGAAGACTGCCCATCTTGTTGCTCTTCGTTCCTTTGAATAGAAACCATGCCGCGAGCAGCAGTGTAAACACTAGCAATGCATCAATATTGTTTGTCCGGCTGACAGCTGCTGCTACCGGAGTAGTCGCCATGACTAATGCTGCTATACGTGCTGCCGCTCTACCGAAGGTAGGCTTTACTAGCAGATATACTAGTAACACAGAACCAACGCCCCCAAGGGCTTGAGGCAGAATCACACTCCAGCCATGCAGCCCGAAAATGAGTGCGCTAAGTGTCTGAATCCAAAAGGTAACCGGTGGTTTATCCACCGTTACTGAACCCGCAGAGTCCAGTGAAGCGAAGAAGAAATTATGAAAATTCTGCAGCATACTTCCCACCGCGGTGGTGTAGTATGTATTCACATAATGGTCATTCCAAACCCCATAACCGTACAAAAAAGCAGCAAGTAATAAAATGAGCCACAGTATAAGATCCGAACTGATTTTTTTGACCCCACTCATCTCCATCCACTCCTATCCTTTGATCATCTATATACCGGCAGTTCTGTGTTCCCGGCTCAATCTTTCCGTAGGTGTATTATTTCACCCTTACCTTAACTCTCAATGAGTGCACGCTGAATGTTTGCTGAATAAATAAAGCTCCCGGAACGCAAAAAAAAGCCCCACAACTGTGGCGCCTTTCTGTTCAAATCGCAATCAGAAATAGACTATTCCATCCTGCCCATAGTAATGAGCTTATTCACCGTATTCCAATTGCGTGCTGTAAGCGTCATACCCAATAATTTGTCAAAAGGAACCTTAAAAAGCGGCGATTGGCTCACACTGACCTCATATAACACGTACATCTCTCTGCCGACAAAACGCACTTTATCTGGTCCATCCTCATAAATACGCAGCTTATCAAGCGCCTCGGCTGAAGGCTCAGCCGGTAAAAAGGTGACATACCATTTCTTGAACGCCTCTGGCTCGGTTAGCTGAAAAGGATTGTTTGCGAGTACTTTCTCCATCTCAGCCAGTGTACGAATTATAACAGAGACTTCAAAACCAAACGCCTCATGAATCTGACGTTCAATGACCCCGCTAAGGAGGCTCTCCGATTCCTCATCGCTTTCAAATATTACATTTCCGCTCTGAATATACGTCCGTACATTGTGAAAGCTAAGGGCTTGCAACATTGTCTTCAGATCCTGCATCTTAATGATTTTGTTGCCGCCGACATTAATGCCACGCAGCAGTGCAATATAGGTAGTCATGAGCACACTCCGTTTCTTATCATGATCAGCTTGGGACCTCGATTAAGGCCTGCAGACGTTTACGAACTTCTGTTACTAGTAGCTCCTTCTCCGGTGGCGGAAGTCCTTCCACCAGACGCGCGGCAGCGATAGGCAGAATCCAGCGGTCTATGTCCTCATAAGTGCATCCTGATAAACGGAGATACTCCCGAATGTATCCCTTGGTTAATTTCCTTCTAATAAAACCTATCATCATTCTGGATAAGGCAGAGGCACCAGGGGGCATAGCTCCCATACTGAACATCACTACGGATCGAGCAGCATCGGCCACCGGTTCTCCCACCACTCCTGTCATCCAGTCGATTACCCAGAGCTGATCGTCCATAAGCACATTGTCAGGATGGAAATCACCATGGCATAAATGTGTTCCTTGTGGTAGCTTCTCCAGATAGCTCAGAATGATTGACTTCTCATCTTCACTAAGCATTGGAGCCCCCATGATATTCCAATTCAACATATCCTTCTGCTGTCCGATCTCCTCAGTAATTTCAAGCTTATGCAAATCATAGTGAAGCCTAGCCATCATTCTGGCATACATACTAACTTTCCAAGGCTTCTCACCCATCACTTTTAGCAGAGAGGGACCTTTAATTTGTTGAAATACAATCCCTTGTCTTGATTGTTCAGAAATGAGTTCAAATGGCTGTGGTGTCCGGACGCCCTGCGAGTGCACAAACTGGCTGATCTTATATTCTCGGCTAATATTCTGCTCTGAAACATCCTCTAGGTACAATTTAAGAATCCACTGATCCTCATGCTGCCAGATCTCCGCTGTTCTGCCTTTCCCGACAAGCTTCGTCTTCACACAGCTTCCTCCATTTAGTCCAGATTAATACGGGTAAAGTGTTCAACTACCGGAAATGGATCGTAGTAATGGTGAAGAAGCGCCTTCCATTCCTGATACTGGCTCGATTCTCTGAATCCTATGGTGTGATCTTCAAGCGTTCTCCACTTCACAAGCAGCAAATACTTATGATCATCCTCCAAGCACTGTTGCAGTTCATGCCCCATGTAGCCTTCTATTGAAGAAATTAAGCTTGATGCCTCCTTGAAGCTCTTTTCAAAATCAGGAGTCGAACCAGGCTTCACTTGCAGCATCGCAGCTTCCAAAATCATGTTCAGCATCCTCCCAAGTTTATGTATTTAATGCATCGCGGAAAAATTCATGATAAAAATTAATAATAACAAGCAGAATGGCCAGTGACTCGTTAACCTGATCTACCTCAAGGCTATGATTAGCATCATCGATTCTATACACTTTTAAATGATGAAGTCTGCTAATTTCACCAGAATGCTGCTCACTGAATAAAGGATCGCCTCCGCCATAAATTACAGTCCCGCGACTTTGCTGAATCAGAGGAATCGCCTCAGGTAATGGTGTTATAAATAGATGAGACGTCTTTTTCTGTATTTCCAGCTCTTCTGCAATTCTCCCTGCGATGACCGCGCCCACACTTTTGCTGATAAATAGAAAGTTCTTGTAGTCAGGAAGCGATGCAATGGCCGCCTTACACTCCTGAATAAGAATAATCATTTCATCGCGCTTAAACCCTACTCTCGCACTCTGGTAGCCATACTCAAGCAGCAAGACATCGCAATGATGTTCCCGAGCTGCTTTGGCCGCATAATCTAGCAGAGGGCGTTCAGTCGAGTAATTTTTACCTGGAAAAATAACAGCCAATGTCTTTGAGCCTTGCGTAATATATTTATGTCTAACCTCTCTACCCCAATAAGAGGACATAATGATGTTGCTGACGTTCATACCTGTTTCCCTCTCTTCTAAAACAACCATTCTATGTATCTATCATTATAGCTAACTTAGGTACAGTTTAGAAATCAAAGAATTCCTAATCTCATCAAGAGATCAGGAATGGTCGAACGTAGTTCTATTGCTGTGTAGCTACCTGCTTATGTTTATTTCTACTAACCATAATTTCAGCACAAATCCACAATACCAGTGGAATAATCACCTGAAATGGAAGTGCATATGTGGGATAAATTGTATAGGCAAAATGTTGCATCTCCATAATATCCTTGAAGATAAATTGAGAGAAATAAACCACAATCAATCCCAGCTGAAGCACAACGGATCGGTAACTCTTCAATTTGAACAACTTAGCAACTCCAACACTAGCCACATATATACATATGCTGGCTTTTATGAAGATCGTGATTACAAATCCAAGTGCGGAGGATGCCTCCATTCGGGTCAAAAAATCCCCTATATTAATCCGACTAACCGCTACATAAGAGGGGAAGTATAAGCTTTGAACAATATCAGGATTGAGAATCAGTAAATTCCGCAGAGAAACGAGCAAAATCACCCCACCGGAAATCAACAATCCGCTTAGCAGAATCTTTTTGGCTGATTCTTTTGCCGGCAAATGACTGAATACTCCCATAAAAAGAACAATTTCAGCAAATGGAAAGGTAAATGATCCCCATGCATCTGCAAATACCGGTGACCATCCTGTATCAAGAAAAGGCTTCAAATAGTGATACTTGAGCTTCGGGATTGCTAAGATTTCAATAAAAAAAACCTCAGCCAAAAGAAGCAGTAGAAATAGCTTAGCGCATCTCCCAATCACCTCAATTCCTGCCTTAACCACCCAAATACATAACAGTGCCATGCATAACATGGGTGCAATCATAGGCGTCTCTGTCAAGGCAACTGTTTTACTAAATTCACCAAAATTCCTTAGGACGAGCGCCCCCATATGCAGCGCATACCATATATACGCACAGGAAACTACTCTTCCGAAGATAGACCCAAATACCGTGATCAATATATCAAATAGATCCTTACCCGGAAAAAGCACATGAAATCTGGCGTACATAAACAGCAGAGGAACCGTTAGCGATATGGCCAAAAGCAGAGCAATCCAGCTACTGTTGCCCGATTTTCCCGGCAGTCCCATGAATAGTGAAGTCCCAATAATAAATAGAACAACAATACTTATAGAATGCCCTGTGGGTATGATCTCTTTTTTCATGCTTAAATCTCCTCTTGGCTTGTAACTAGAATAACTTGCTGATCCAGCTTACAATTAAAGGCGAAGGACTAGGAAGCTGCCATTTCATAGCCAATGCAAAAGCAATACAGAATGAAAACAGACACAGTGTACTACACACATAAAAATCACGTTTCATCCCTTGCTTTAACAATCCGTAAGGGTCCAACAGTACAACAAAAAAGTAGATCATCACAACGATAACAGCCAATTAATCACCTACTCTTGATGGATCTGGATAGATCTTGAGTTTTGAGCACTGCTCTCAATAATTATTGTTGAATTTACAACCACATCTAGATCAGAGAATTCCCGTTCCCAATCTTTATCTAGCTCGGACCAGGTCTTAGGCATATTCTCATGGATTTTCTCCCCAAATCCAAAAATATCGGTATGATAATCCGACTGTACCCTCTTAATTACAGAGCGCATATTCTCCTCTAATTCCTTTGCAGCACGCTTTTCTATAACGTTCTTACTATTTAGACTCGTAAATCCTTCAGTAGTCATCACCTCGTCAAGCCCGGTATGTGTGATCGTTTGAATCTGTAATTGGAGCTTACCGTTGACCCAAACAGGCTTTATCTTTGTTTCATTAGAGAAAATCTCAAGTGTAAAGTCGGGGGTTCCCTCTTCATTATTCACGGTTAACACCCCTCCCTTAATATCATCTTTAACAAACAACATGTACTTGGTCTCATCACCGCTTAGCTTGCCAATCATTTTGTCCATTTTGAAAATAGCTGTTCCACTTACACGTGGATTCTTCTGGCCGTTTTTTTCATGAATATATACCAGAGGAGCTATAGCACAATCCCCGGGTGTCTCCAGCTTTTCGATAAAGTCCCAAATCTCCACAACCGGAGCCGTACTGACGTTTTTTTCAATCACCATCTGCTGCGCAAGACCATAAGACATAATAGTCTCTGTTGAGCTGTTTAAATTGATTACTTCCTGAGCCGTCTTCCCTTTGGACACAAACACGTAAACATCCGACCGAGTTTCTGTATCTCTGTTATACCAATCTATCACTTTTACAGCCCCTTCCTTTGCTACCTCCTCGCTGAGAATGATCGCCTTGGAATGGCTCCAAAATAGTTTCTTTCCCGTTATTGAAATCATACTTCGTACAATATCAAACATCGTTTTACCTGAAAGACTAACCATCTTATAACCCGCTTGACTAGATTTCATCCCCTCTTTCGTATCCACGATTTCGACTGTTGCTAACAGCTTCCCGTCTGAATCTTTATCGATACCAATGCCTGCTACAACTGCCCTATCTTCAATCTCGGCGTAATCCCAACAGCCTAAGACACTGATCAGAAATAATAGCGATATACAAGCTAGCAATCCTCTTTTCATTTTCCTCATGACCGATTCCTTGCTTTATTTGTCGCCTTTCTCTTTCGATTACGTGCCCCAATCATCACCGGACGTAGATACATATGCCACCACGGCGCCCTTATAGCTGTATCCTTAATGTCTTGCGGATGAATAGAGCCTATTCCAAGCATGTACTGGACCCCAAAGGAACGTAAACTCATCAAATGAATCACTAGTCCGATCACACCCAGAAAATACCCGTACAATCCCAGGAAAAAGGTTGCGAACAGCAAAAGTGACCTTACCACGATTAGAGGTCCTGTCAATCTAGGGTTAAGCAAAGCCATAATTCCCGTTAGACCTACCACAATAATCATAGGAGCGCTAACGATTCTCGCTTCCACAGCCGCCTGACCCAGTACAAGCGCACCTACGATGCTAATCGCCTGACCAATGTAGGTCGGTATTCGTTCTCCTGCCTCTCGCAGAATTTCAAATATCGTTAGCATGAACAAGACCTCCACCACAGTCGGAAAAGGAACGGCTACTCTCGACGTTGAAATACTGAGCAACAACATAGTAGGCAGCATTTCCTGACTATAGGTAACCAACGCTACGTACAAAGCAGGAATACTAATAGACAAAAAGGCCCCAAGTACCCTTATCATTCGGTTAAACGAACCAAAGTAATAGTTAATATAATAATCAGCACTAGCCTGAAAATTCTCCACAAACAAATAGGGTACTGTCATTGCATAAGGACTGCCTTCCATTAATAAGGCAACTCTACCTTCCATCATTTTGCTTACTACAGAATCAGGACGTTCTGTGCTTCCCGTCACTTCAAAGGGTGAAAAGGGTTCATCTCGAATAAGCTCCGAAAGAATAGACGTATCCAATACAACATCTATGTCCACCTGCTGAATTCGGTTCTGCAGCTCTTTCACAACATCCGGTGAGGCCAAACCTTCAATATAACAAATACATGTTTCTGTTTTGGAGCGAACCCCGACCTGGCTATAAATCAACTTTAAGTCCGGACTTTGCACCCTTCGGCGAATGAGAGTCAAGTTTACAAGCAGCGACTCTGTAAAACCTTCTCTTGGACCCTTGACGCTTTTTTCCGTCAAAGGCTCCGCGATAGCCTTCGTTTCCCACCCCTGTGCACTAATGTTTAGCGCACCCGCAAAGCCATCCATCAGAAATAGTGTTTTTCCAGCTACGACCCCGCTAACCATCTCATCCAAACTCGTAGAGCAGACTACATCGCTAATGTTAATAACCATCGTCCGGATTTTTTCCATCAGTTCAGCTGTATTCCCGCTATCCATTGCCGTAAAATCAAATTTCATTAGGGGCTTAATCACTCCGTACTGGATCATTTCCCTGTCAACCATTCCGTCAACATAAACTAACCCGAAGCGAAGAGCTTCACTGCCCTCATTATTTATCACTCTGATTCTAAGGGTTCCATCGTCCTTGAATATTTGCCGAAACAGGTCCATCATTTCATCCAGTGACGTACTTAGAGTCTGCCCAGACTTCTTATTTTGTTGAGAATCTTTGCGGTTATTCTCTGTCGTCTGTTTCTCCACAGTAGCCACTCCTGTCACAATAGGTTTCCTAGAAATTATCCCCCGTCTCACTAAATACTATCCGCCAAAATTATACTGAAAAGGGATCAACTCCTACGCGAGGGAAAGTTAACTTCATCCTTTGAAAATAAAAAAAGCCGCTTTAGCAGCGACATTGTTGATGGTTTATGATTATAGTGCTCATCTGGTATAATTTGATGAAAATAAGAAATAGGAGCTCCCTATGACACCATTTACGGAACAAGTGATACGTATTATACAATCCATACCTGAAGGTAAGGTGATGACTTACGGAGGAATAGCACGTGCGGCAGGAAGCCCAAGAGGCGCGAGACAGGTCGTTCGGATCCTTCATTCCATGAGTAGAAAATACAAGCTTCCCTGGCATCGGGTCATCAACGCCAAAGGAATGATCTCCTTGACTGAAGATGAATCCAGCTCCCTCCAGAAGCTTTATTTGCAGGAGGAAGGGATTATTTTTAATGAAAAAGGAGTGGTAGATCTGAAACAATACCAATTTGATCCGGAATTTATAGATTAACCACGAATGCGCTTAGCGCCCCCTCCTCTTTCACTGGTTCCAAGACCATTCAGCAAACAGTACATCGTAGCGTAGATAACCAGTAATACAAATGCAATGAACAAGCTGAAAAATACCGATTGTCGATTCAAACTGTCCATAACCAGTTGGTACAACTGATGCCGGTCCGTCAGTACGTCCCAGCTATTCAGCCTGTAGACTCGGCCAAGCAGAACTCCATATCCCCCAAGCACACATGCCGCGAGTACGAATATCCAAGAGAACAGCAGGCTGCTGCTGCGATAAACAACCGTCTGGAACTGGTATAAAGAGAAGAACCCGGTTAGCCAACCGCTCCAAGTGAACAATAAGAGAGTTACCAAGTCATACCAATACCGATTCTGAATGGTGCCATCCACGATATATCTGCTTTTTCTTATCGTCAGATGCACCAGATCCGTCATGAGATAAGGCGCGTTCGGAAAGAACAGCAGCCAAGCGACGCCTAGCGGTATAAGCAGCAAGCCACCTATCTTCCTTTTATCCAGTTCATAAGCAGCCATAGAGAATAGGAATGGAATCCAAGCCAGGAACAAATTCCAGATTAAAAATGCATAAAACGAATCCGTCTGTAGTGACACTACACGATATACGGCCAATGTCGCCACAGACAGACCTGCCAAGAGCATAAACACCTTCGGATAATTCAATTCCTTCATGAGCTTATATTCTCCTTATCGAGATAGTTTACATTTAACTTATACCCAATTGTACAAATTTGGCATTCTCAAGTCCAATCTTAAGTATAAACGCCTTTGTCGTCCTTATTTGGACGATAAGCGTTTAAGCGAGAAATATAAGGATAATATACGATGTGAAACTTAAATTCTTATATTTGAACAGAAAAAACCGGACGCAGAAACGCCCGGGCTGGCTCTTGTCTATTTAACTCAGAGACCACCATTTAGTTCAGTTGCAATTACAGGTTTCTTACGCCCCTTTAGACCGCGCAGGTTTCCCGCATCTTCCATACACGAGAACGCTGTACACTCCCTAAAAGCGGCATGGCTACATCCAATACACTTATTGTAATCGATACTGCTAAGTGCATCATTAATCGCTTCCCCAGTGTGCTGGTGAAACTGCGCCTCACCTATAGTGTCATACAGTCCAGTTCTCTTGAGCAACTCAAGCGGCTGCGGCTGTATGCCGGAGATCATTAGTTTCCCTCCAACAGCTTGTAAATGCCGCACCAGTTCTGCCAAATTGGATTCTCCTGTGGTATCCATGAATGGTACTTTCCCCATACGCATTAATATAATTCTGGGTTGATCTGAGCCATAACTTGGCATAGTATCATCGAATCGATAGGCTGCGCCAAAAAATAGCGGACCCTCCACCGTGTAAATACCAATTTGCGGACAATCATGACTCTCCGTGACCATATGTGCTTCTACCTTAACGGAATTCGGATCAGGCAGTACTTTGGCCACCAAATGAACCTCTCCCATTCGTTTCACAAACAGAATGACTGCAAGAATTAATCCCACCTCTACAGCCAACGTTAAATCTGCAAATATTGTTAACAAGAAAGTGATGAATAATACCAAGGAATCGCCGGTCTTGATCTTAAGCAAATGAAGGAACTCTTTGCGCTCACTCATATTCCAAGCTACTACCATTAAGATAGGCGCCATCGCAGCTAAAGGAATACTCGAAGCATAGGGTGCGAACAACAGGAGAATTAGAAACACTACCACACCGTGAACGATCCCAGAGATCGGAGAAACAGCGCCACTCTTGATGTTCGTCGCTGTTCTAGCAATTGCTCCTGTTGCCGGTATACCTCCGAACAATGGAGCAGCAATATTCGCGATCCCCTGACCGATTAGCTCACGGTTGCTATTATGGCGGCTGCCTGTCATTCCATCCGCTACAACAGCGGATAACAATGACTCTATAGCGCCTAACATTGCAATGATAAATGCCGGACGAATTAGCAGGGTAATCCGTTCCCAAGTAATGTCCGGAAATCGAAAGCTCGGTAAGGTATTCGGAATGTCCCCGTAAGCAGAGCCAATCGTAGTCACTTTGCCGCTAAAGAATAACGCAGCAATCACAGTCGCGCACAGAAGACCTACCAATGATCCAGGCACCTTCGGAGCGAATCGAATTGCTAGGATGACCACGGCAAGACAAATCACAGCGGTCAGAATACTATACCCATTCACCGTCGATAGATGAAGCCCTATTTCTTTCATGTTATCTACAAAGCGCTCATGCCGTTCTATACCCCTTAATCCAAGGAAATTAGCAATCTGTCCGGTAAAGATAATGACCGCTATTCCCGCTGTGAAACCAATCGTTACTGGCCTCGGAATAAACTTAATCAGTACTCCCAGCTTTAATAATCCCATGAGGACTAATATAACCCCTGCCATCATCCCAGCGATAAGCAGGTTCTCATAGCCATACTCCATCGCAATGGCAAATAAGATAGGGATGAAAGCACCTGTCGGGCCGCCAATTTGAAATTTTGATCCTCCGAACAATGAAATACATATGCCGGCAACGATCGTCGTGTAAATGCCATACTCCGGTTTAACACCGGAAGCAATAGCAAATGCCATCCCCAAAGGAATGGCAATAACACCGACGATTGTCCCCGAAATCAAATCCTTGCGAAAAGCATTCATGTTGTAGCCTTTATACCGGCCCCACCCTGTCATGATCAAACCTTCTTTTCTTTAAATATCTGATTATTTGAATATAGGAAAAACATTACTCTAGGACGCGACTGTTGTCAACGCCAAAATAATGTTATTCATTTATTCTCCGCGCATACCCTCAAGCAATGAAATGGTATTCACCAGATGGTTATCAAATATTTGTTTAGCTACGACCAGAAGATCTTTAATCAGTGGATCACGTAGCGAATAGATCACTGTGGTGCCTTCTTTTACACTGGCTACTACATTCTTGGCGCGTAAAACAGCTAACTGCTGAGATACAGCAGAGCCTTCTGATCCTAGAATCGCTTGCAGCTCATTCACATTCTTCTCACCTTCGCTGAGCAGTTCCAGGATACGAATACGCATCGGATGAGCCAGCGCCTTGAAGAATTCGGTCTTAAATTGCTGAATTTCGGTGTTCATAGACTTCTACTCCTCATAACTTACTTCTAAATCTAGTGTTATCTTTGTATGTTATCTTAGTCCCTGATAAGCGTCAAATACTCAAGGGATAGATGCGCACATCACGGACCTGCACTTCTACAAAGACACCAAGTGCCATAGGCTCACCGAGACACTCGAACATTACTAGACTTTCACCTAATCGCAAAAATCCAGTTCCGTCCTCTTCAATATTCTCCAGCACACCGGTAAAAACAACTTTATCTCCCTCTAATCTGATGTCGAATTCAGTAGCAGGTACAGGTAGAATATCCACCCATCTCATGAGCAGCTCCGAAAGCTCGAATTCCACATCCGTTTCCGTATCTGGTCCCATAGGAGCACCGCACCAGATCCCCCTACCCTCACCAAACTCTGTGCGAAAGAATACCTCATCCTTTTTCAAGCCACTCTTTGTAATTTTGATTTTCATAGCTTTTATTCCACCTTGATCATTTATAACGATCATTATACATGACAACGAACCGATATTATCAAGTGTAATTCTGAGTAACCTTGTTCAGATAAGTACTAGGATGCAGCCAAGGATGCTTAAAGAACTCACTTTTCTTTGTAATCTTTCGTGAAACGCCTAGATCATAATCAATCATAGACTTTATCCGCTCTGCGAAAGCCTCTCCTTTCACCAGCATTCCCAGCTCGAAATCATGGCAGGCGCTTCTCTCATTGATGTTATAGGAGCCATGAAATACAGCCTGTGATCTATGGTCATAGGTTATTTTCCAATGTGAAAACCGACCTGTGAAGCTGTAATCATAAAAGGAAACCCCATTGATAAACGGCTTATACATATTGCCTCGTACCGCCGCACAATTGGTAGGATGATCATTAACCTTCAGCGGATTGCAAATGCTCAGATGACTGGAACAGTCTGGCCCCAGCTCCCCTAGCCGATCCCAAAACTCTTGATCAATCAAATAAGGATTTACAATTACCGTCTCCTCAGTCGCATAGGTAATTAAATCTAAGTAATATTGCTGAATGAAGTTAACTGGGTTGCCCGGAAAACTTGCAAACAGCGTACATTCTTCCTCTCCAAAATGATAATTCACATCCGGATGGTAGAAGGCATCCTCTACGTCAAAATGATCGCCGCCCAATAGCAGCCAACGGGAATGAAACATAACATTCAGAGTCTGCGCCGCCGCGCCACAAATCCGGAAGCATCCATCATGCCACTCCTCTTTTTTACTAGGAATCCCCTGTAGATGTCCTTCTATACTGATCGAGGAAGATGCCTGAACAGGCGTCACGTACGTGTATTGATCGCCAATATTCAGGCTGCCAATAATAGAGGTTACCCCATCAATGACCATAAACTTCCGATGATCAATGACATTCAGCCCAGTGATTTCAACGTCCTCTTGTACTTTATCCTGTAAGAACAGGATACTTTCCGGTACGCCTTGTTGCTTCAGCGCCTTCCGCTTCACACGCCATTCTACGGCTGTATAATAAGAATTGAAGGTATCCAGCAGCTTAGCTCCTGCATTCTCGAGCCTTTCAGAAATCTTGGAAAATTGACCAAACGCCAGATTATTCTCATACCCTAAAGCTGTCAGCGTGTAATTGACCATGATCCGTACCTTCACCCCCCGTTTAAGGGCGTGATATAATTCATCTGCAACCAGATTGCCTGAACGGTCATTAAAGAAGAGCATCACGGACAGGTGAATATAATGCTGTGCCTTCTTTATTTCTTCTAGTATCATCCCTAGGCACTCGGGTCCATTCACGTAAGGATCTACTTGGTTATTCCATGTGGTTTGCGGGGCCAGAGCTTTTAACTTGTCTGAATCTAATCTGCCTAATACTTCAGTAAGTTGCCCCAGCAATCTTGGGCTAAAGCCAGGAACCTGAAATAGCTGCTGACCCTCCGTAATGACTCCGCCAATGGACTGTCGGTATGCTCTAGCCGCCTCCAGATCGATCCCCATTAGTCTGCGCTCCGCCTCTTCTCCTGCTTCGCCCATAATGCAAACAAGTGAACCGCCTGATAAATAATAGTTCACCATATCGATCATATTTTTCTGTATTTCCATATGTAAGATCCCCTATCTTTATTGTGAGTGCGCATGTATCAAGGTAAGGATAGATACCCTTGAACTCCTCCTTATAAACGGGGAACATAAAAAAACAGAGATGCCCCGCAGCCAATGTGGCTTTGGAACATCCCTGTTTAAGATCAACCAGGATTCACTAAGAATCGAGATAACTTATTTCACTTGCTCTGCGCTAAATACCTTAACGTCGAGCGGCGCAGCCAAGAATTCAGCTGCTTTAGCTGAGAACGCGGTAAAATGTGGGCTTGTATTGTGGCTGGATACGGCTTCAGCGTCGCGCCATGTCTCCACCATAATAAATGAATTTGCTTCTCCCGCATTTTCATAAAGTTCATAAGAGAGATTTCCCTCTTCAGCATGAGTAGCAGTGAGCAGTGTTTTGGACTCCGCCAAGAACTGTTCGCGACGTTCCGGATTTACTTTAAGCACAGCATGAATAATGATCATTGTATTTTCCTCCTAAGGTATACCCTATTATTTCCACTCAGCAATCTTATCGATAGGCAAACGGACCGATGCATAACCTGCATCAACAGCCTTACCAATGGAAAGTAACATTACAGGAACATAACGATCTTTTTCCATGCCAAACGCTTCTGCGATTTGATCTTTCTCGTAACCACCAATTGGGTTAGTATCGTAACCATGTGCACGGGCAACCAGCATCAACTGCATCGCAACAAGAGCACCGTCGATGAGCACAGTGTCTTTGTTAACTTCACGTGGCAAGGTAGCAAAGTGAGCGGACAATCTAGTCAATTGGTTTTCTTTTACTTCAGCAGGCATTAGACCACGTTCAACAGCTGTACCATAAATCTCCTCAGCATAATCGAAATTGTTCAAATCACCGAAGATGGCAATCATAGCTGCAGAGGTTTCAACTTGTACGCCATTAAAGCGAGCAAGAGGAGCTAAAGTAGCTTTAGCTTCGTCACTTTCAATGACAAGAAACCGCCAAGGCTGCATATTTACTGAAGAAGGTGCAAGGGTTGCTTCCGTAAGAATTTGTGTCATCTCTTCTTTGCTGATCTTAACGGATGGATCATATTTGCGGATAGAGCGGCGACCCGTAATAATTTCTTTAAAATCATTGGTTTGTGTTTGTGTAGCGTTCATATGTGTATATCTCCTTTGAGTTTGTATTTGGTGTAGTTACAACAAATTGATATTAGATTGCAGACGATTAAGCATATCTATTAGCACTGTTCGCTCCTGATCGTTAAATCCAGTAAGCAGAGTAGCGACAAATCGTCTCTTCTCTTCGCTATATTGAATCATTCTTTCCCGCCCTTGATCCGTTAATGAGACCAATGTAACCCTGTTATCTGCTGGGTTGTTGCGGCGAGTGATCGTACCGCTCTCTTCCATCCCTTTCAAGTGCCGAGTAACGGCGGCCGCATCTATATCCATGCCCTTTTGCAGAGTAATTTGGCTGACTTCATCTACCTGGAACAGTTCATGCAGGAGGCGAAGCCGTGTGGGACTGATCCCAGCACATCGTTCGAATTTCGGACAGATTCCCTTGTTTAATGCCTGCAGCAGTTCAAATATGCGGTCTTCCTCAGGAAAGTGCTCCGTCAAAATATACCTCCTTTATAAATTTAATTGTATACAATTGTTTTGCATAAAATTATATTAACCGATAATCATTGACCCGTCAACTAATATATCAAATCATTTTTTAAAAATCAACATTGCTTATCCCCTTATGGTGCTATAGTCTTGAACAAAAAGGAGGAATCCTATGAGAATCTCCCTGATTCAGCTGGATATAGCATTTGGCAAACCCGATATGAATTATGCTGCTGTAGCAAATAAAATTAGTGTAGCGGCCGCAACAGCCCCCGACTGCCTTATTCTCCCTGAGCTTTGGACCACTGGCTATGATCTGACCCGACTAGAAGATATTGGCGATCCAGAAGGAGAAATTACCAAGGAATTCATCTCCAGCTTAGCCAGACAATACAACATCAATATCGTCGCTGGTTCAGTCGCTAGCAAGAACGCCTCCGGTGTAACTAATCGTATGTTTGTATTTAATCGAGCTGGGGAACTCGTTGGCGAATACAGTAAGCTACATTTGTTTCAGCTAATGGATGAACATCTATATTTGCAGCCTGGAGAAGACAAAGGCCTCTTCACATTGGAGGGTACGTTATGTGCCGGATTAATCTGTTATGATATCCGATTTCCAGAATGGGTTCGTGCTCATACCGCACAAGGCGCAGAAATCTTGTTTGTCAGTGCAGAATGGCCATTATCCAGGCTATCACATTGGCGTGCACTACTGATCAGCCGAGCGATCGAGAACCAATGTTATGTAGTAGCCTGCAACCGTACTGGAAGCGATCCTAACAATACCTTTGCTGGGCATTCTATGATAATCGATCCTTGGGGAGATATTTTAGGTGAGGCTTCTGAAGGGGAAGAAATCCTAACGGGGGATATCGCATTACATAAGGTGCGTGAAATCCGATCACAAATCCCGATTTTTGCAGACAGACGTCCGGATTTATATGAATAAAGGACGTAACAGAAGCCGGGCTCTCGCCAGATTCTGTTACGTCCTTCTTTACGATGCTCAATATCCATTTATCCTTGGGCATAACGTTCACGCAGGACTCGCGCAGCATCCAGAACACGCGGATCCTCATAGTCCAAGAAATATCCTGTCTCCTGCTGCAGCCTGTCAGAGGATTTAAGCAACACTCCACGGGCAGCTAATGCTTGTCTAATACCTTCGGCAAATACTTCAGTCGCATTCGGTCCACCTAGTTCGCCAAGCCCAGCGATCGTCTCTGGACGAACCCGTGGATAAGATAATGCCGAGTCTCCTCCAGAGGCTTGCTCATAGAATTTATGAATGAGTTCACCGCGTTCCTGTCCCGAACCCGAAACCACTACAAATGCATGTACGAAATATGCATTATTTTGTCTGCGCTGAGCAATGCCGCAAAATTTCCGCCCATTAATCGCCAAATCGAAGTCCCCCGGGCAATAAGATCCAACAATCTCACCAGCCTTTATTTGAGCCGCAGCCTGTGGATGACTCATAGCAACTGCCTCAGTGATCAGAGAAGCCAGAAGCCTAAAATCATCATGAAAATCCAGCTTTCCGCGTCCTTTGGGTAACACTAACGAAACATTAACAATTCCATCATCCAGAGGCACCGCAGCACCACCGGAATGTCTTACCGCTGTACGAATCCCTTGCTGCTCTAACTTAGCCATCGCTTGGGCAGCGTACGGAAGCTTGCTGTCCCGCAGTCCAAGCGCAACACCTCCAGAATGGCTCCATAGGTGCAGGCTAGGAGGAACGAGAGCCGCTCCAACATCCCTGCAAAGGGTCTCTTCAAAGGCGAACGGGATCAACAGCTCTCCGGCCCCCGCTTCTTCTACCTTTTTACTATTATCCTTTAAGATCAAATGCTGGAAGAGTCCCATTTCTGCAGGAAGTCCGATGGCTTCCTTACTTCTATTAATAGATCCATTGATCATTGCATCATACTCACGAGTATCCACCGATTCCCCTCTTTCCCGTATTATCCGTGATATTGTAACCGATCTGCCCCGCTAGTGCGAAATCTGAATTGAAATGAGGTTATGATAACGCTATCCTTATAGTATACGACATGCCCCGGCTCGAATAGGGGGTTGCCTTAGGTTCATGCTATACACAACGTTAAGGAGTGATGCCGCATGACAGTGGAAGTGATGAAGGAACGACAGTTAACCAAGACAAGACAATGGGAACAGGCACTTAACCTGCTGTATATTGATTTTTGGGACTACTGCCATGATGCACTTAGCAAATTCGATGACGAGGACATTCACCGGGCAAGAGTGAACTGCCGCAAGCTGTTGACATTGCTATCCATTCTTGATCCGGGGCATACGTTAGGTCTGTATCCCTTTTTTGAAAAAGCCCAAAAGAGATTAGGCAAGGTCAGAGATGCAGACGTTCTCATTGAATCGTTCAAAATTAAACGCATACAGGCTAAAGAAAACGGCGATACAAAGACCACAGAGTTGTTGAAGGCAGTAATCGAGCACCAAAAGGACAAGCGTAAAGCTTATCGTAAAAAGCTGGCGGATGAACTGCCTAAGCTGATCAATGAAGATCTGGATGAGAAGTGGAAAGCCTTCCTAAGTGAACAGCTTGAGGCCCTGGTAGCGAAAAAAGATGCCAACGTTGTCATGCGCGAACTTGAGGTAGCTTACGAGCAGAGGAAAAAAGCTTGCAAGGCTATATTTCGTGGACCAGATGCTGAATCAGAAGCAGCCTTCGACTCATTGCACGAGCTGAGGATGGCCGCTAAGGAATTGCGATATACCGCTAGTGCAGCCTCTTTTGCGTTAAATCAGAAGTTCCATGCCCATGAGGAAATCTATAAGCAGATCCAAGATCAGCTCGGGCTGATTAACGATAAACGCCTTTGGCTGGAGACACTAAATGCTATTGGGCGAGAAGAGCTGAATGTCGGCAAAAAAACATGGAATACCTTTACTGAACAATTAAAAACCGAAGTACTCGATGCGTTACACCAAAATGATATCGTGCCTGTCACACTTCAGACGAAGTAGCTCTGAATCGTTTACAATCTCTCTATTCAGCGGTTGTATCTGATGCACCGTACTCTTCAATATTCAGGTTTATTTCATAGGTAATCGGAATTTGGCTGAAGGTTTCGTCCCAGTTATCCTTGACGCTCCGCCATACGGCCGGATGCTGATTATGCAGACTGGTGCCGAAACCGGCAGCTTCGGTATGCAGGTCCTTTTGCAATTTTGTTACAGTAGTTTGCACCAATTCTAGGACACGCTTCTGCAGCAAAGCTTTATCCTTCTTTACAATTCCGTCATGTAATTTTTTCGGTTTCTCGGCAAAAACCTCGGCATATCTACCTGTAGATTTTATTTTGACATTAAAAGAAATCTGCCCGTTGTTCACATTAGCTTTGATCTTGCTATGCATGGATTTAACTTCATAGGTTATGAGATTATTGGTATCCGGATCATACGTCTTAAGCACTCCCCCTAATCCCTTTCCGGTCAGCCAGGCCATCCCCTCCAGCTCCGACTCGTCCAAAAAGCCGATAAGCTTCCCCGTTGTCCCTTTGAATACGCCTGCTCCTGCTAGCTTAGTCTCCTGATCAATAGCGATAACATTTTGTACTAAGAAGCTTTTCTTTCCTTGTAACGGACCAACTACTTTGGCCAGTGTTACCGGCTCCCATATCCCCATATTCCGGTCTCTGTTATTGAAGATTCCTTCTAGTACAAATGCAGGGGTCTGACCCGGTAGTGCATTTTCCAATACATCTTTGGCTTTTCCATTGCTGACAAATAACATGACACTTGGACGAATATCATTATCCCGTGTAAAGAAATCTATGAGTTTAGTAAGGTTATTGGAACGCGCCAGTTCCTCACTAATCACAATAACCTTAAGGTGATGACCAATCGGAGTGCGTCTAGTACGCAGTGAAAGCTGCCGCATCGCTTCAAAGATGGAATCGCTGGTTTCACTCATATTATAGTAATTCTTAAAAGAGGAGGATGAACTGCTAGAAGACTTCATAACGGCTCCACCCGACCCTTGTGGAATCGTAAATTGATAGGTACTTATTATTTTTGGATGTTTCGAATGATTCCCAATTCCTGACTTAACAGCCTCCTCATCTTCTGACGCATCCACACTATCAAGTGCAACACCAATCTCCAAGTTTAATTCCTCTATAGGTGAACTGCTCCAGCAGCCGGACAAGAGGCTACATACTAGAGAAAGTACGATCCACATCCTCCATTGTTTCATGAAACAGCCCTCCGGAAGTATGTAATGATTAATAGTGGCAACGGAAGCAATCCAAATAGAATAAGCATACAATCCCCAATACCTGTTCCAAATGTAAACAGAGCATTCACATTTGGAGGAATCCTAGAAACTACATAAACAAGCGGAAGTAACGCCAACAAACAGCTTTTAAAGTTTTTATGAATGATTTGAGACAACCCTAACGCCGCCGTATAAATCGCAATACAAAAAGTACAAAAGATCTGCATAATCCAGATCACCAACAACAAGGACTCAAACCTTTCAAAGATGAGATAGTTCACTTCAAAGCTTCGAACAAGATCGAGAAACGGCCAGGTTCTTGTGAGAACCCCATCGATAGAAAAGGCACCTATAGTCGCTACAACAGCCAGGACATAAAATATCGTCGATATGCAGGTTCCAGCTATAATTACCTTTACTGCTTTTTGGGGTTTGTCCATAAAAGCAACAACAAACAGCATCGCTTCACCAGCTGTAAAGGTTAGGATGGTTGGCCTAATCCCTTTCCACACGGGTTCCAATCCATCTCCAAGTACTGGAAGCAGATTGTTGAGGTCGAAAACTTCAAAACTTAGAAGACAAACGCCTAAAAACACTGTCCAGGTAATCGGAACAATAAGTCTGCACATGCTAGTGATCGCATTAATGCCTCCTCTGCATAAATAGAAGGCAATCCACATAAAAGTAGCCACTATCGCCCAAGGAGGTGTACCTTCCAGTAGGAAAAAAGAGGTCACTTCTTGCACAGAACGTATCTCAAAGCCGGCGATACTGAGAAAATATCCAATGACTCCTAATGAGAGGACCGTTCCGAGAGGCTTGCCGATGATCTTCCCGATATACTGAAAGAAAGTTTGGCCTGGGAACCGTTGACTAAGTTTCACGATGATCAATCCAAACAGAAAGGAGGCCACTCCTCCTAAAAAAACAGCTATCCAAACATCTGGAGCACCACTGGCTTCTACAATTGTCCGAGGAAGCGTAAGTACCCCTGCCGCAATCGTATAATTGGCTAGAATGATCGTCGCTTGAACAGCAGTAATCCGGTCCTTTACCTCGGCGCTCATGTTCTCTTCCTCCTTTACCTAGACTTTTTACCCTTTACGCAAAGGGTCCTTTGGTTTCAACAACGTAGGCCGCCCGGTTAAAAATTGCAAAGGCATACGGAATATAAAATCTTTCCAATTGACTGTTCTATTCGGGACCGCCAGACCAAGATAGGGAACACCAAAGCTCTTCAGCTTAATTAAATGACTACTAAGCAAAAGAAAAAACAGTACCACTCCGTATAATCCAAAGATTGCTGCAAAAAACATAGCTGCAAACCGGAGCATACGAAGCGTCATCCCCGCACTATACATTGGCATAGAGAAGGAAGAAACAGCCGTAATTGATACTACAATGACTAGGATTGGACTCACGATCCCAGCTTCTACCGCGGCTTGGCCAATGATCAAACCGCCGACAATCCCCATCGCCGGACCGATAGGTTTAGGCAAGCGAAGTCCTGCCTCCCGTAAGATTTCAATCGAGGTCTCCATAATCAAGGCTTCGATTAATACAGTGAAGGGAACGCCCTGCCGAGAGGCAATAATAGAAATGGCTAGCTTAGTGGGAATCAATCCCGGCTGGAACGAGAGGAAGGAAATATATAGTGCCGGGGCAAACAGTGATATCGTTGCCGCAAAAAAACGTAAAAGGCGCAGCAGCGAGCCTACCATCCAGCGATCATTATAATCCTCTGGCGATTGCAGTAACATCCCGAAGGTTACCGGCATAATCAATGCAAAGGGTGTACCGTCAAGTAGGATAGCTACCCTTCCTTCCAGGAGTGCTGCCATTACACGGTCCGGTCTTTCTGTATTCTGAATCTGCTGGAAAGGACTGTAGCTATTATCTTCGATTAATTGCTCAACATAACCAGATTCTTGAATATCATCTAAGTCTATCGTTTCAATTCTTCGTTTGACCTCTTCTACAAGTTCATCATTCGCAATATCCTTGATATAGGTTAAGATGAGTTCCTTCTGCATTCTCTTTCCTACAGTAAAAGAAATCATAGCTAGTTCTGTACTCTGCCCGTGTCTACGCAGCATTGCCGTGTTGTCGCTTAAGGTCTCGTTAAATCCACTTCGTGAGCCCCGCAGGACTGCTTCAGATTCTGGCTCCTCTATCCCTCTTGTAGCCCCCTTCGGACTACTGAGCACAAAAGCCTCTGATATGCCCTCCACAAGCAGCACGGCAGATCCAAATAACACCTTCTGAAGAGAGAGGTATGCATTATTCGTAAGCTCCACTTCCGAGATAAGCAGGGTCTCATGGATGAGAATATCTTGTAGATCCTTTGCTGCCGGTACCGAGTTCATATCCTTAAATGGCTGATACGCATTCATTAACGGCTTCAATATATTCTGATCCATTTTGTCTTTGTCTGTTAGTCCGTCTACGTACAATAGCGCTGCCCTTGTCTTTATGCTTCCGATTCGCAATTCCCTTACATTCACATCATGCATATCGGCACTGATCGCTTTAAACTTCTGCAAATCATCCTCAAAGTGGCCGCTATAAGTGATTCTCTTTCCCTTATCCTTAGTTACTACATCCGAGCTAGACTGCTCCTGGGATCGTTCTAATAGGCTTGTTTTTCCAGATGCTACTCCGTAAGGAACCCCTCCACCCTTACTGCCAGTAGCTTTTTCCGCTCTAGTGGTTTTTCTGTCTTCTTTGGCTTTAGCCCAGCTTATTGTACGAAGTAGGAAGAAAGGGACACAGAAAATCATAATCCCTTGGAAAATCACACCCCAACTCGGAATTAATTCTATTACCTCGTTCCACACCCCTAACACCTCCTTTATAGCTGTGACCGTATTTTTTACCGAAGATGGATAATTCATGCATACAAAGAAGACCCCACAATTTGGGGTCTCCCTAAGATCATCTTTATAATTATTCCCTATCCTTGAATAACCTTGTTTAATACACCTTGGTAGGCTGCTATCGGACGTAGGCCTACCAACTTTTCCATGGGCTGCCCATCTTTATATACAATGACTGTAGGCATTCCCATAACCCCGGCTTCCCCAGCCAGATCCGGCAATTCGTCACAATTCACCTTCACAATAGAAACATCGTCTCCATATTCCTGATGAAGATCTTCCAGAAGAGGCAGCAGCACCTTGCAAGGAGGACACCATGGCGCACCATAATCTACCAATACTGTTCCACCGCCGCCTATTTCTGCTCGCACCCAATCAGCACTATCTGCATTTGTAATAGCCATTTGTCATTCCTCCTCATAGTTTTCAACACCAGCAGTACCTACTCCAAGTTCTCCAGTGTACAAGCCCCTAACCTACTTTCGTTCTGCTCTTGCAAGATAGATGCCATTCTTTCTTCCAAATTCCGCTTGATCTGATTCAGCTCTACAAGCTGACGTTCAATATCTTCAAGCTTACTGCGGTATAGTGGCATCACTTCTGCGCAGAAAGCTTCTTTGTTCATCAAGACACAATGTAGAAAGCCTGCAATCTGTTCTGTTGACAGACCCAGGTTCAAATATAATTTGATCGTTTCTACCGTCTCCACAGCGAGTGAAGAGTACTCCCGATATCCGTTGGCCTGACGGATCGGAGAGATTAATCCCTGACTCTCATAATAACGAAGTGAACGGACGCTTACGCCCGTCAGTTTAGCAAGCTCACCTATTTTCATAGCATTCTCCCCGGGGTTCATGAGAATTGTTCTACACCAGTATAAACCCTGACACCAATGTAAGAGTCAACAAAAAAATCCAACCGTAGTTATCCCACAGTTGGACTCGTTTTTCATCTATAATATAGTTGTCCACTTATAACCTACAATAATCCTGCTGCCCAAAGCCCACCTCTACGAATCATTTCACGGAATGGCTCTACCGAAAATGAAGGTAAATGATGCCCTGGCATTAAATAAACCACCCGACCCAAACCAAATTCGTGACACCAAGCTGCTTGTCGCATAGCTCCTTCATGTGGATATTCTGCAAGCACCGTCGTTTCGAAATACGGATGCATCTCAAAATAATACGGCTCATCCTCGATCACAAATTCTTCAATTCCCTGCATAATGGGATGCTCCCGTGCGGGTATGGACATCTGTAGCTTAGTGTATTCTGGATGATGGGTGAAGTGTGCGCCCAGCATAGCACCTAACTCCTGATTGCGTTGTAAGGAAATTCCGTTATGTACCACTAGTAGTCCGCCCCCCTCAGCCACATAGGACAGCAAAGCACTGCTTTGTTCCGCCGGGATTTTATCATCAGAAAATTCGGTGTAGGAGATTACCAGCTTGTAGTCAGACAACGTTTCTTTATGAAGCAGCGCATAATCCTCTGAGGAAAAAACCTGTAAGTCATTAGCAAGTATTTGTTCGATCTCCCGGTCCACGCCAGCAAAGGGGTGATATTTAACCTCCGAGTAGCTTCCGAGTGCGAGTGCCTTTAGTGTTGACATATTATCAGCGCCTTTCTTCCAATCCTATTTTGAGATACCCTTTCTACCAAGGCCACGCACTGCCATCCATATCCAGATAGGCCGGTTCCTCGCCCAGATATTTTTTATAATCGAGAACAAGAGCTATAATCTGTTCCGCCGACACTTCCGGAGTCGTTTGCGCTTGTTCATCCTTCTTACCATGCATATAAGTCTGCAGCCAGCCAGGATGGAATACCATCACTTGACCGCCAAGCGTTGTTAGATGATTATGCATCAAGGAGGACTGCATATTCAGTGCTGCCTTCGACATACAATAGCCGTACATGTTGATACGCTTATTTCGGGCAATACTGCCCGCTTCCGAAGAAATATTGACGATTAATTTATCCTTACTTTGCAGCAGCAGTCCCATCAGTGCATTGCTGACTCTTAACGCGCCAAGCGTATTTACATTATATATTTCTGCCATGGCTTCATCATCCAGCTCCACCAGCACAGTAGCATTATCAGCACCACGAATAATACCTGCATTATTAATAATAATATCGACATACCCAGTTTTACTGGCTATTACTCTTGCGGCCTGCTTTACACTGTCTTTATTGCTGATATCTAGGGAGATAAGCTCTAACTGTTCAGGATATTGTTCTTTAAGCGCTTTCAAATCTTCTGATTCTTTCAAAAACTGTCCTGCAAATACTGAGAACTGTTTGGCCAGCAACGAACGTACAAGCGACAGTCCGAGCCCGCGATCAGCTCCAGTTACACATGCAACTCTCTTCATTCTTCTGAACACTCCTATCTCGTAGCGATATAGTTAGGCATGTTGCTTCTTTTCACCTTAGCATGCTGTACTCTTTTTTTCAACGGGATTGGTTTCAGGTATAGCACCCTCTTATGCAAGCCCTTCAGAATCCTTTTTGTTTTAATTTTGATATATGTTACAATCATGATTACAGGTTGTTAACAACACAATTGTTAGCAAAATAACGATCCCAGGAGGGTGATATCTATGTCTATTCAACAACTCCATACGCTGGAGGATCTTGAGCAATATGTAGCTAAGCCTGGCAAGAAGCTGCTGTTCAAACACAGCACGACCTGCCCGATTAGTGCTAAAGCTAATGAAGAGTTTCAGGCTTATCTGAAGGATGCGGATACTGCCGCTGCAGTGGTCTTAGTCATCGAGGATCGTCCCGTTTCCAATCAAATTGCTGAGGATTTCGGCATCAAACATGAATCTCCACAACTCTTCCTGCTTGAGGACAATGAGGTTCGCTGGAACACTTCCCACTGGAAGATCACAAGAGATGCTATCAAAGAGGCTGTGAACCAATGAGTGAGCCAGTGATTGTCTATTCAACCGCAGGATGCAGTGACTGTACTTTGGTTAAAAATTATCTTACGGAGCAGGGTGTCCCTTTTGAAGTAAGAGATGTTATGACCAGCACAGTCTATCAAGAGGAAGTTGAGAAGCTTGGATTCATGGGCGTTCCTGTCACCGTAGCAGGGGATCAAGCGATCAAGGGATTTAATCTTCCTGCACTCAAAGCACTCATCGAAGCTGCCCAATAATTCACCCATTAAACTATTCAGTACCTGATGTAATTCATAGCTGCAAAAAAAGAGTATCCTCACAGCCGATCGACTTGAGGGTACTCTCTTTTTCATTCGTCATCATCTATGGTTCCTCACGAATGAGATCCGCCACAACCAGTACATCCACGTTTCTGGCAGAACGTAGAATCTGCTTAGTAACATCCCCGCGTAGCCATTTACGCAGCCATGAGCGTTGAGACTGGCCGATAATAATCTGAGTGCTCTGCAAAGCCTGAGATCTCTCTAGCAGCAAGGACGCCACTCGTGCGGGAAGCCCGCTCTCAATCATCTTAAACGTTCCACCCAGTCGTTCCGTCAATTCTTTTAAATCATTTATACGTTTATCGTAAATGGGTCCATTCTGCTTAATTTCCTGCACATACGTGACATACCAGCAGGCTTTTAGACGATATGCAATCCGAAAACCACGCCGAATTAAGCGCTCCGCATGATCACCCAAGGTGATACATACATAAATGACTTCCTGACGCCGCCATGGTCCCCGTAGCGAACCGACACGCTCCCAAGCTTCCAGCCGCTCATCCACATCATCAGCAATTTCCCGCAGTGCCAGCTCTCGAAGAGCGATCAAATTCCCGATTTTGAAAAAAGCCCCGAGCGCCTGATCCACCTTGGCCATGGCATAGATTTTCCCGTCCTTCATCCGCTCTTGAAGCATCTTGGGTGATACATCGATAAGCTCTACCTCATTAGCCCGCTGTAGAATACTGTCCGGAAAAGTCTCTCTTACTCTAACGCCTGTAATTTGCTCTACGGCATCATTCAGACTTTCTAAATGCTGAACGTTCACGGTAGAGATCACAGATATTCCCGCATCCAGCAGCTCCATAACATCCATATACCGCTTCTTATGTTTGCTGCCCGGCATATTGGTATGAGCAAGTTCATCCACTAGCACGACTTCAGGATTACGTTTGATAATAGCTGCCGTATCCATTTCCTCCAGGACGGTCCCGCGATACTCCATACGTAGACGCGGAAGGATCTCCAAATCGCCGATTTGTTCAAGGGTTTCTTTACGGCCATGTGTTTCCAAAAGTCCGATCACGACATCGATCCCTCTCTTCAAGAGATCATTCCCTTCACGCAGCATCTTGTAAGTCTTGCCCACACCGGGCGCTGCCCCGATATATACCTTAAAGGTGCCTCCGCGAATCGCATCGATTTTATCCTGTACTTCCTGACTGCTTAACCTGTGATAGACATCCGCTTTCCGTTCATTACGACTCTGCCGGGTTGGAAGTACACGTTCTCCCTCACGGTCAGCACGGTCCGCCACGAAGAACACATCCACACCTCGGATTTGCTTCAGTAACGAATTGGCAATTGAGCCCTTCCATAATTCCTGCCAAGCGGTCTGCTTGGAATGTCCCATAACGATTCGGGTTATATTGTGCCGGGTTGCGTATTTTACCAACAGACGAGGGATCTCCCGCTTCGAGCGATAGGTGATCTCCTCCATAGAGGCATCAATCTTCTCGGTCAGCTTCCAAAGAGATCGCTTAAAGGTGGCTGCTTCCTTAGAAAAGGTGAGACCCTGCTTCCAAAATGACACAACTGAAAGATCCCCATTTAACCTTTTGGCGATTTGCTGTCCACGGCGGATATGGATTGAGCCGTTCCAATAATACTGTGCAGAGACTAAGACTTTCTCGGCAATCCCTGACGCTCCCTGCAGCCCTTGCTCTTCCCGATGTTTCTCCAGCGAATCATTAACATCCTCAGCAACCATCCGAAGTGCCAGCTCCCGCAGCTTGCTTAAATTTCCCTTGTTAAAAAGTGATATCTGCTGATGCTTACCTAAATGTCCGTCGGACAAGCGCTGAAGTATCTTTTCCGGTGTCACATCAATTAGAACAATATCATCGGCAAGCGTAAGCACTTCAGCTGGAAGAGAATGCTCAACCTCAATTCCGGTCCATTTCCGCGCCAGATCCGCGGCCCCCTCTAGTTCATATACGTTTACAGTTGTGATGACACTGATCCCATTACTCAATAAATATTTGATATCGTCCAGCCTTCCTGACCTCTCTGCACCTACGCGATTCTGGTGAGCCAAGCCATCGGTAAGCACTACTTCAGGATTACGTGCCACAATAGCTTCTACATCAAGATCCTTCTTTTCGATATCCTTCTGAAACCAATGAATACTTGGTATCCGTTCCAAATCGCCCAGCTGATCCCTTGTTTCAGGACTTTGGTTCGTCGAAACCGCACAGATCACGGCATCAATTCCTTGCGCTTTAAGCGCTTGACCCTCACGCAGCATCTGATACGTTTTGCCCGACCCGCTGACCGGACCGATATAGATTTTCAGACGTCCCCGATGCAGCTCATAGATCGAGAGCAGCAGCTCCTCCGGCGTCTTCCTCCGGTATGTTCCCATCAAGACCACTCCTTAATAACCCCGATCATGCATGTACTCTTCTGTTCCAAGAAGAAACGACGTTGTCGTCCTTCAAAGATGACAGCCGTTTCTCGTAGAGATATAAGGATGTTGTATAATGTGAACCTTATACTTTCTTATATTCTAGAAAGCAAGATATCCCTGCCCGATTCTAAGAAATCTGGCAGGGATTTTTGTTATATTTATTTGTTCGATAGTTTCAATAGATCCATGTTTAACTTCAATACATTAACCCGTTCTTCACCGAACAGTCCCAAGTCACGGCCCTCAGTATGCTTATTCACTAGCTCTTCCAGCTGCGAAGCAGGAATACCCGTTAAATTGCTAATCCGAGGAATCTGCACGATAGCCGAGCCAGGTGTGATATGCGGATCCAGACCTGAACCTGAGTTGGTGATCAAATCGACTGGCAATTTATTCACGGGCACATCCGGGTTATCGAGCTGCCACTGCGCAATGAAATCCTTGGTCCGCTGCAGCATATCCGGATTGGATGGAGCGTAGTTATTGGAGCCTGAAGCCTCTGCTTTATACTCAATACTCGACACACGTCCATGAAATAAAGCCGGGTTCGTAAAGTTCTGTCCGATGAGTTCCGAGCCTACCACTACTCCAGCATCATCCTTAAGTAAGCTGCCGTTCGCTTGCGACGGCATCAGAACCTGGGCAAGCGCTGTAGTCGTCAGAGGATAGATCACTCCGCAAAGAACAATAAATACTAGACTTAATCGTACAATAATAAAGAAATAAGAACTTTTCGATGATGACAACTGCTCATCAGTGTCCTCCATGGAGTTTCCGTTATTCACGATGCTCTCACCCTTTCAATGATTAGTCAACACGTCATTAAATCCATACACTTACGATCATATCAATGAGCTTGATGCCCGCAAAAGGAACAACCACTCCGCCTAGCCCATAGATAAATATATTGCGTCTAAGCAGCTTCGTAGAGCTCATAGCTTTATACGACACACCCTTCATAGCCAGTGGGATGAGCAGGGGAATAATAATCGCATTAAATATCAAGGCGGATATTATAGCCGAGCTTGGCGAGCCTAGTCCCATTACATTCAGGGCTTCCATTTCCGGTATGGCGAGCATGAACATCGCCGGAATAATGGCGAAATACTTCGCGATATCATTAGCTATACTAAAGGTTGTCAATGCGCCCCGCGTCATCAGCAGCTGTTTACCAATCGCAACAACCTCAATAATCTTCGAAGGGTCGGAGTCCAAGTCGACCATATTGGCCGCTTCCTTAGCGGCTGTCGTACCGCTGTTCATGGCTAAGCCCACATCAGCTTGGGCAAGGGCAGGGGCATCATTTGTACCATCCCCTGTCATGGCAACCAGCTTGCCCTCGTTCTGTTCGCGCCGAATGACTGCTATTTTATCCTCAGGTGTACTTTCCGCGATAAAATCATCTACACCCGCTTCGCGAGCAATTGTAGCTGCGGTCAGCGGATTGTCACCCGTACACATAATGGTCTTGATCCCCATTTTCCGCAGCTCATCAAACCGCTCTTTCATGCCCGGTTTAACCGTATCCTTCAAGTAAATAAGTCCATAGATCCGATTATCTACCGCAACCGCTAACGGAGTTCCCCCCATCCGAGCGATGGCATCAGAATTACTATCGAGGTTGGCGGGAATGATTCCGCCTTTAGACTGTACCCATTTCTTCACGGAGTCTACCGCACCTTTACGTACACAGCGTCCATCTTGCAGATCAATACCACTCATCCGTGTTTCTGCCTTAAACTCTACGAATGCCCCACCTTCAGCAAGCTTACTGTCATAGCTGCGTTCCAGCTTCTTGGCCAGCTCAATAACAGATCGTCCTTCAGGTGTCTCATCCTTCAAGGAACTAATGGCCGCCCATGCTGTAAGCTCCGCTTCCGATTCATCCCCGACAGGTACAAATTCACTCGCCATCCGGTTTCCAAAGGTAATCGTACCGGTCTTATCTAAGATCATCGTATTAATATCGCCGGCAGCCTCAACGGCCTTACCCGACATCGCGAGTACATTAAACTGGGTCACCCGGTCCATACCCGCGATTCCGATTGCGGAGAGCAGTCCCCCGATTGTTGTCGGGATCAGACAGACCAACAAGGCGATCATGACGGGAATATCAAGTTCAACACCTAGATACGTTGCAATCGGCCGCAAGGTCACTACTACAATCAGGAAAATCAATGTCAGACTGATCAAAAGTGTATTTAGCGCGATTTCATTAGGTGTCTTCTGACGTTTCGCCCCTTCCACAAGGGAGATCATTCGATCTAGAAACGACTCACCAGGATCACTTGTAATTCTTACTTTAATCTCATCACTGACGACCCGTGTACCGCCTGTAACGGAACCAAAGTCCCCACCGGCTTCCTTGATTACAGGTGCAGATTCACCTGTAATCGCTGATTCATCTACGGAAGCCAGCCCTTCTATCACTTCACCGTCACCAGGGATGAGTTCTCCCTGGCTGACGATGACGAGATCTCCTTTACGCAGCTCGGAGGAGGATACTGTCTTCACCGACCCTCCAACGATTTTGTTAGCTGTGATATCTTGTTTCGTTTTCTTGAGTGAATCGGCTTGGGCTTTACCCCGGCCTTCCGCCAGTGCTTCAGCGAAGTTCGCAAACAGCACTGTAAATAGCAGAATGAACAACACTGTGATATTGAAGCCTATCGATTCCTCTGCATTAAAATATCCAGGAGCCAGCACCATGAGGAGGACAATGATCGTACCGACCTCTACCACGAACATGACTGGATTTTTGATTAGCGTTACTGGGTTAAGCTTTATAAAACTATCCTTTACAGCGCTAAGGAGTATGGGTCCCGTTAGCAGCTTTTTTCTTTTTACAGTACTCATCTTATTCTCCCTCTTCCTACCGTAAGGTTAGATATTCTGCAATGGGGCCGAGTACAATGACCGGCAGGAACGTCAGCGCACCGATAATCACTACGGTACCAATCAGAATTCCCGTGAACAGACCATTGTCTGTGCGGAATGTACCAATGGTCTCAGGAACTGGCTTCTTCTGAAGTAAAGAACCTGCTACTGCCAGCATTGCGATGATCGAGACATAACGGCCTAGCAGCATGACAATCCCGGTTGTAACATTCCAAAAGGTTGTGTTGTCCGCAAGCCCCTCAAATCCTGAGCCATTGTTCGCGGCAGAAGAGACATATTCATATAACACTTGGCTGAGCCCATGGAATCCAGTATTCGTAATCGCCCCTTGCCCCAAATCGGTCAGGAACGCAGCTGCGGTTGGCACTAGGATAATGAACGGATGAACAAGGATCGCAATGGCAATCAGCTTCATCTCCTTGGCCTCTATCTTCCGTCCGAGAAACTCCGGTGTCCTGCCGACCATCAGACCGCACAGGAAGACACCCAGAATCGCATACATCAGCATATTGATCAGTCCGACACCTTTACCCCCAAAGACATTGTTGAGCATCATCAGTGCCAGAGGCGTAATACCTCCCAGTGGTGTCAGCGTATCATGCATATTGTTAACACTACCTGTCGTAGCTGCGGTTGTTACTGAAGTAAACAAGGAAGACTGCGGAATGCCGAAGCGTACCTCTTTACCTTCCATGCTGCCTTGCGAAGATTCGATTCCTAGTGCATTGATCGCCGGATTACCCTTTGATTCAGCATAATAGTTCAGTCCCAGCAGTAGCACGAACAAGGTCATCATTGCGGTAAAAATAACCCAGCCCTGACGTTTGTTCTTAGCAAACAGTCCGTACATATAAGGGAGCGAAGCTGGCAGCATCCACATAGAAAGAATCTCCAGCACGTTCGTAAGTGGATTAGGATTCTCAAAAGGATGCGATGAATTGGCCCCGAAGAAGCCGCCTCCGTTCGTGCCCAAATGCTTGATCGATTCCAGTGAAGCTACTGGACCGATAGCAATCTGTTGCGTTTGCCCCTCTAGTGTAGTGACTTCAAGTGATGGCTTGAGGGTTTGCGGCACATGTAGTCCTACCAGTACCAATGAAACTAGCAGAGCCAGCGGAATGAACACACGAATATGTGCTTTGACGAAATCCTCGAAGAAGTTCCCGACTGATTTGCGTCCTGTGATCCCTCTGACAAAAGCAACCGCAACTGAAAATCCGCTCGCTGCAGACGTGAACATCATCATCGTGATGACAGCCATTTGTGAAAAATACGAAAGTCCCGTCTCCCCGCTGTAATGCTGCAGGTTTGTATTAGTCATAAAGCTGATCACCGTATTGAACGAAAGCGTCTGTTCCATATCCGCAATTCCATTCGGATTTAGCGGTAAACCCCGCTGCAATCGAAGAAAGATATAGCTGAAAGTAACCAGTACGATATTCGTTAAGACAAAGCTGAGCGCATACTTTTTCCAGGACATCCCTTCCCGTTTTTTCAGTCCGATCAGCTTATAAATCCCTTTTTCCACGCCTCCAAACCATCGATCCGTACGATTGGGTTCATTAGAAAATACATGATATAAATACGTGCCCATCGGCTTAACCAGCAAGATGAGAATGACGATTACAGCTACGATTTGCAAAATGCCCATGAATGCCCCTCCTTAAAATTTCTCCGGATGAATTAATGCGTAAACCAGATATAAAAACAGCAGTAGGGTAACAGCGATGACTAGAATCACAGCTTATCCCTCCCTGTATCCTCAACTACACCTGCGCACCAGCGCATAAATCCATAAAACAACCCGTAAATTACAGCTAACGAAGCCACCATATACAGATCCATCATATCTCCCGCACTCCTTCTTTTATCCTTGATGAGGTGATTTATCGATCAGAAAATCAGCATCACCACTGTGGGAATAGATTACATAACTTGCACCAAGTCTTTTATAGACCAATCTAGGATTTATTGAGCTTGTGATCACAAAAATCGGCTGTGTCGTCCAGGTGCGGCACATCTGAATGTAGCGGCAGCATAACGTAAAGCTGCTCTCGAACAGATATACCCGGCCTACCGGGAACGGCGGGCGAAACCAAGTATTCTGATGGCGGGTATCTACTAGAACGACTTTCTCAATCCCCATCTCTTCAAGTAGGGACTTCTCAGGCAAGTTGTTGGTCAATCCCGCCATCTTAATGCCTCTAAATTTTAGAAGCTTAATAAAATGTTCTCCTGCCTTCGTTGGCGCACATACCAGTACATATTCATTCTGATCTGTCATCTCTTATTCTCCTCAAATGCTTTGCTTGTAAGATCAGAGCTTGATCACCCTGGTCTTGAAAGAAAAGCTACCGCTAATGATGAATATAACGACCTCTTCGTGAGGTTTTCCATAAATGCTTTGCTTAAAAAAGCACAGCAAAAAGCCACAAAGGATTCTCCTCTGTGGCTCGCTAGCGGTCACATTGCACTCATCCTCTCTCCATACGCTTACGAGGTTAGCTGTCGGATTCGGGCGGTGAGAGTCGCCCTACCTGTATAGATGCGAGCTCACTCATATCTTCTACAGGATTCACCCCATAACCGGCTTCCGACTCTCACATCGTCTGCCGATTGTTGGTTCCCCCGCTTTCCTTATCGGAAATTAAGCGGATCAAATATTCGATTGTTGTTGAAACAGGAGTAATCATACCCTTATGCAGGAAGTATTGTAAAACGTGATTGATGCCAAAATAATGCAAATTAAAAACTATTTTCGCATTGGATAGCGCTTACTTGATATTCAATCTCTCTATATCTCTTGTTTTCTCGAATTTGAATCAATTAGCGAAAAGCGGACGGACTCTGTGATTTTATTCACCACAGCTGGAGAAATCACCAAAAATCGCCTATATAGGAAAGGAAACGAGAAGTCGAGATTAAACGAGAAAGAAGCTCGATAACACGCAATAAATACCTATTTGGCAGGATTTTTCGTCGGAGTTGGTAGGATACGGTTCAAATTGCGCTCAAAAGAACACTTTCTGCTTTTACAGAAACACCTTGAAAAGAGTATGATTCGGATTGAATCTATTTCACGAAATACAATCAACGCTGAGTTCCTGTATTTGCAGGGAACGGGGGAACCATCGGGCCACATGGCCTACTTGGGGTGAATCCGAAGGAGACTGTTCAAGTCTCACATAGGTAGGGCGACTCTCACCGTCCGAATCCGACAGCTAACCTCGTAAGCGTAAAGAGAGAGACCCTTGATCCGCCACGCTTTGGCACAGGTGTGTATGCCTGTATTCCAAAACCGCAGCAGAGGTCCTCCTCTTGCTGCGGTTTTTGCGTTACCTGAACCTACCCGGGTAATAGCATGCTGGACGGGGTGAAAGGAATGAAACACTATTATTGGGGAATACAGCAAGGGCTGCTTGAGCCGATAAGTCTAAATTATGTTTGCTTTGGAGCGTTATGGTTCGAAGAGGATCATCACAGAACTATTGTCGGCTATGCATTTGGTCAGAACCAAATTGAATCCTTGCGCCATTTCAGCAGCCCTTCTACTTGTGAGTGCTGTATGGACCGAAGAATTATATACGAAATATATAAAAATATCAGAGAAAAGCAGCAGCTGCAGGATTGGTCGGCACATCAATGTTTTCCGTGGCTCGCCGCTTTTAAGAAACCTTGGAAGGACGTTGCTATTGGTTGGTACGTAATGAGATCCCGCAGCACCTTCCCCTTACATTTATCCATTATACGTAAACAGAAATTCCGACTATGGCTGGAGCATGCCGCAGTCTGTGAGAACGAAGCTGAAATGCTTGCCTGTATAGAGAAGGCTAACATTACTCATCATGTTGAGCTTAAGTTTTTGGAACCCTAGGAAGGAGAAACTTGTCATGGACCAGCGAAGACTATCTCGCATTGAAGTATTCGTCTTTGATTCACCTGAGCCTATTCACTATGGTATGGAGGCTGATCCAGGCAGCCGGTATGGCATCCTGAAACTTACCTGTAAAGGGGGTAGCAGCTGGGGGGCATGTCTTATCTCAGTCAATACCAAAACCTTCGACCTTATTAAATGGAGTTCTTTTCTCAGAATGATATACCACTGCCGGCTTGAGGAAGCGATAGATAAAGTACGTACCCATGGTTCAGAGTGGGATCAGACTCAGTTTGAGCTAGTGCAAGATGCTTTACAGGATTTAAAAGCCAAGCTGCAGGGGAAATTCTTGGCAGATCATATTGAGCAAGGTCGTCTGTACAGAGCTGTCGCCGGTGGAAGAGATTCCAGAGAGGGGCGGCTATACTATAAACCATCTAAGACCGTATCCAGTATTGCGCTTCAAAAGCATAGTTATCCAGAGCCTGATACCGCCGAGCTTATCAACAAATCCATTTCTTACTTTTCAATATTATAGGTTCATCCCATAACCCATTCTGAAAGGATCGTGTTTATCATGCCTGACCCCTTACCTGCCGGATCGCCCCGTAGAACTATATTTGCAGAGTGTGTTCAAAAGAATACGAATGATATCTATGCGCTCAGTTCTATGTTGTTACAACAATCAGCAGAAGCGGAGAAAGTTACTATCCGAACTTTTAAAGAGCTTCATAAAATATTCCTTCAAAAAAGCTTCGACAGCCAGCTATTCTCTATCGAAGCCTACCGCTCTTGTATCCGACAATGCGCCGATTATTACGCACGCCGGTCTCTCCTGTCTGCCAAGGCACTGCCTTGGGAGGAGCAGCTCGTAAAAGTGATGTGGTATGGCCTAAAGCTATCTTTACCTCAAATTAGCATTATCCTGCAAAAGAGCGTTCCTGTACTGAAAGATCAGCTTAGACATGTGCGGGAGCAAATGACTGCTCAAGAGGATTTGCTGCCCAGCGGTAATTTGTCCGTTGTTTAGCCCTCGGAGCTCACTTTGGCCGAAAAGCTAACTAGCGTAGTTGGAGGGCTGACATTCAGTATTTCAACCCTCCCGTGGGAGTTACTTCATATATAATTGAATATAATCTATGAGGGTATGACTAATGATTGGGACAAGGATATTATTATTTCGAGTATAAAGATAAACAAAATAAATAAATGATTAAGGCATTATAAACAAAAAAGATCAAAGCATAATAACCAGCTTTTTCACCACCGCTATCCGCCCTATAATTGCCGAATTCCACCTTAGTGAAATACCTCATCCTGCTCACTCAACCTCTCCCCTATATGCTTTCTCTCTAATAATCGCGTTATAGCCCTTTAAATAAAAAGTTTTTTAAGAGACTAATCTCAGCTTATATCACCAATTCCTTTTTTGTACATTTTTTTCACTAAAATTACACAAATACCGAACTGACTTTTTCTAACGCGATCATTTCGCTTTTTACTCTTTTCGAGCATATAAAAAAGCCACGGCATCTGCCGCGGCTTCCTTATTTCCTACTATTACGACTTACTCTTACGTGCCTTACCGTACATCCACAATCCCGCAATCATCCCCACCATGGCAATACCAGTCAATACACCCTGAGTGAAATCCATCAAAACGGACCCATTGGTCGAGAGCATTCTACTAACCGTAGCCAGAGATACCGAACTCATTAAAAGCATCATATTGTATTGTTCACTTTTAGTCATGATTACCACTCCTTAAAAGTTATATGAAGCCAATTAGATCTTGTAAGCCTTCATCGCTTTTCTGATCTCTTTAATACTTGGACGTTTGCCGTACATCAATACGCCTGTGCGATAGATCTTGGCAGCCAACCACCCAAAGATGAACGTAGTAACAAGCAGGATGGCTAATGATACAATAACTTGCCAGATCGCTACTTCACCAACACCAATTCGGAGCAGCATGGTCAATGGAGAGGTGAAAGGCACATAACTCGCTACCTTAACCAGCAGAGTATCCGCATTGGAGATACTAAACAGCGGAACATAGAATGCTACGAAGCCTAACATCATAATCGGCATAACCGCTTGGCCAAGATCCTCTGTACGGCTGACAATCGAACCTACAGCTGCATACATCAAGGCATAGAGGAAATACCCTAGCACATAAAGAACAATTCCATAAAGCAACAAGTTAATATTAAGCTGGCCTAAATCCAGGTCTAAATCTTTCAAAATCGTTGCATTATGCGGAAGCTTAAGATTGACAACTACCGCTGCGATAATGACGCCAATCTGTAATAATCCTACTAAGAAGACACCGATAACTTTACCGAACATTTGCGCTAAAGGTGAGGCACTTGTAATCAGAATCTCCATGATCCGTGAGCTCTTCTCTGAAGTAATCTCAGCCGCGATCATATTACCGGTCATCATGATTGACATGAAGAACAGCATAAGCATGGCGTATACAATGACGTAATTAATAGCTGGAGCGGATTCCTGCGACGCATCCTTATCTCCCGCAGTCCCATCAGGGTTGAGCTGCTGAGTAGCTATCTGTACCGGTGTTGACATAGCAGCAATCTGCTCCTGCGTCAGCTTGTCGCCAACGACGAACTGGGTGTTGGCCTGCTGAAGGGCATTTTGGAGATAGATTTGTACATCGCCCTTCAATTCACCATTTTCACTATAATAAGTAACGGGTGGAAGTCCTGCGCCAGTAGGTTCCGCAAAAGTAACATACCCCTCTACAGTCCCTTCATCTAAAGCTTTCTTTAGCTCCGCATCATCGGCAGAAGTATACTGCACAACTTTTGCCTGCGGCATTCCCTCAGGTGAAGTATAGGCCTTCAACAACTCTGCCGCCTGATTTCCTTCTTCCGCGATCACAGCAATTTGAGTCTCTGCGTTTGTTGTAGAATCACCCTTAAACTGATCGATGATGTACGGAAGATTCATCCCAATACTGAGCAGCAACACTAGAATTAACGTAGTAATCATGAATGATTTCGTTCTTACTTTATTTTTAAAGGTAAAGCCAATTATTGTCCCCATCTTATTCATGAGATTCACCCACCGCTCTGATAAAGATTTGATTTAACGTTGGTTCCTTAATTTCAAAATGCTCCACTTCACCCTGCGCCATCGCCTGCTGTAGGATACGTTGTGCTGCGCCGATCTCACTGATTGACAACAGATAACCTCGCTCCTGTCGCTGTACTGCTGTTACACCTGCAATTGATTCTAGACCGGTCACTTCGTTATCCGTACGCAACAATACTTGTTCACGAGGATACCCACTCTTAATCGTACGAATATCGCCCTGTACGACAGTATTGGAACGATCCAAAATCGTAATATTACGGCAAAGCTCTTCAACATGCTCCATCCGGTGAGTAGAGAATAAGATGCTCGTTCCTTGATCTCGCAATTCTTTTACCGTATCTTTCAGTAGTTCCACGTTAACAGGGTCCAAACCACTGAAGGCTTCATCAAGGATGAGAATTTGCGGCTTATGAACAACTGCGGCGATAAAACCCATTTTCTGCTGATTCCCTTTGGAGAGCTCTTCAATCTTCTTATTGTAATAATCCGGAACCTCAAACCGATCGAGCCAGTAGCGAAGGCTCTTATCCGCATCACTAGCCGACATCCCGCGAAGACGTGCCAAGTAGACGATTTGATCGCTTACCTTTACCTTTGGATATAATCCTCTTTCTTCGGGTAGATAGCCCATGATTTGTTGAAGTTCGCTGTTATACGGCTTTCCATTATACAAAATATTCCCGCCATCAGGGTAAATTAGGCCAAGCACCATACGCATTGTGGTTGTTTTCCCTGCACCGTTTGCCCCCAGTAATCCGTAAATTTCCCCCTTGCCTACCGTTAGGTTAATTCCGTTTACAGCGGTTTTTTCTCCATATTGCTTCATTACACTTTCCAGCTTTAAGGCTTCCATTTCTCTAGTCCCCTCTCTTGTGATCAATCAGGATAGGACGGTGTCCCTGTGTCCATAAGCCTAATATTTCGTCCAATTCCAAACTGCGACTCTTGATAACCTTTACGCCCAAGTCCTGAATGCGTTTCTCGTTCTTAGAAAATTGTTCTATGATAAAAGAAGCTACACCCGGTGTATCCATGGTAAAGTTTATGCCACCCGGTAATTCCGCTGACAACTCAGCAAGCTCCTCTTCATCTGCAACATGTACCCACACCTCGGTCCAAGCACCGAATAGACTGTCTTTTTCGGCCATACCCAGCAGTTCACCCCTATGCATAAGCACGATATAATCTGCCAGCCGCCGTACCTCTTCCACAATGTGTGTAGAGATAATCATCGTTGCATTAGTCTCTTCCATATACTTACGAAGCGTCTCCATCATAATCTTCCAGGCAAAAGGATCAAGCCCAGAAGAGGGTTCATCCAGTAACAACAGACGTGGACGTGACGCAAGAGCTGCAGCAATTTCAAATTTTCGACGCTCACCCTTAGACATCTTCGAAAGTTTCATATGATACGGGACTTCAAAACGATCCATCAGCTCCTGAAAAAACGGCTCATCCCAGTTCGGATACCAATGCTTTCGAAATCGGGCCGCTTGTTCCGCATTCCAGTGATTTTCTTCCGAAATCGAATTCTCAGGAACGTATGCAATAGACTGTCGAAGCTCTAATGGCAGCTCGCTATCGTACTTATTTTCAAACCAATAAATATCGCCTTCCTCTGGGTTCGTCAGCTGGAGCAGTAGATTCAGTAGCGTGCTTTTGCCAGATCCATTCTGACCTACCAAAGCTGTAATATAACCTTGAGGCAGATTCAGGTTTAGCGGTCCAATTGTCTTGCTACGCCGCTGTTTGCGTACATTCCGCAATTCTATCGCCATCTGTACCATGTGAGTTAGCGCCCGCCTTTCATTCCTGTTCCCTATATTTAAGTTCTACAATTTCCTGAAAAATCTCCTCAAGCTCTTCCTTGCTGCAATGTACCGATTTGCCGATGTCGACTGCGCTCTCGAGTGCTTTGCTGATCGCTTCCCGCTTATATTCCTCCATCGCAGAGGCACCTACATGGGATACAAAGGTACCTGTTCCTTGTCTTGTTCGTAGCAACCCTTCGTTCTCTAGATCCTGATACACGCGTCGTACTGTAATCACACTACATTTCAGATCTCCAGCGAATTCACGAATGGAGGGAAGCAGCGTTCCTTCTGTAATGACTCCACTAATGATTAATGATCTAAGCTGAGTCTCTATCTGATGGTAGAGGGGTTCAGCACTATTTTCGTTGATTTGTACAGGTATCCACATGTTTACACCTCGCCTTCCACTCTAGCTTGCTAGAGCGCCGTCCTTGCCATTTCACATTCTTCATACGAGATCGCGACTCTTCAGTCGATGGATAGTCCATTTAGAGAATAATTGCACAGATATAGTACCTAGCAGAAGCGTTCCCCACATGATCGGAGATAGCAGCCCCCACTCCTTGGAAACGGAGATGCTATACAAGAATAGGTTGCCTCCCCCTAGCATAACCAGGAACGATATTCCCCAAGATACCACTACGATTAGCACTGTTAGCCCTAGATAAGCTTTACCGCTAAATAGATATTCAATGAAAATATACAGTCCTGAAACAATGAGTCCGACACCTATCCAAGTTATAGCAAAAGCAATAAACGCGGGTAATGCCATCTCCTTGCGGTAATTCTCACCGAGCATATAGACAATTCCGAAGAACAATACACCATTAACAGTAAAGGAGCCTATTGCCTGAAACTTTCTACGAGTTAATACCACATTCAGAGGAATGGGTAAAGATCGTAAGTAAGCCAGCATTCTCGTGTAGGAGTCTTCACTCCAATATTTCATAGAACGACGGGAGAATGTGACTCCGAGTAACGGCATGAATGAGAGAAGTAAAAAATCCGCTATCATTGTCCGATCTTGATCAGCTAGTACATCATTTGTTACCAAACTAGTCATCCCTGCCAGATAACCCATAAAAATAATTGTAGTTACGAACGTTCCTAATACTATTAATTTGTCTCCTCGAAAATCAGAGCACACAATAAACCACGAATCCTTTATTGTTCTCATTAATGCTAACCTCGCTTTACAATGTCTTCAGCGTCTTGCGGAAGCAGGTATTCATATCCCTGTGCTTACTGTATATATCTATATACACAGTATATGTCCTTAATTTACCATTGTCAATCCTGTAAATGGAAAATATTCAAGTGCATTAGGAGGTGTAATTTTCCAAACCTTTGGAGCTCGCTTGCCTGTGAGTTACTGATCATTATTGAGAATAACTAATCAGCGGATTAAATGGTGTGTATGCCGAGGTAGTATGAGAGCGAAGGATACGGACAATGGCGATTCTCATTGCGGCTTCGCTAATGAGCGGTATGTGTAGGGTGCGGGAGGCTGAGCGTATGTCGCTCAATGTGTTGCGAAAGCTTGGTGGGTGCTAAGGCTGGATGGAATGCGAAGGCTCGGGGGATGTGAATGCTCAGTTGGGTGCTACGGCTGGATCGATGCAGATGCTCGGTGGGTGTGAATGCTCAATTGGGTGCTACTGCTGGATGGAAGCGAATGCTCGGTGGGTACTACTGAGGCAAGATCATATGAAGTAGAATCAACAATTAGGGAAAACCTCCCTCAAATTTCTTTGATTTAGCCTGAAATCAACGTTTTTAGGGAAATCCTCCCTAAAAACCAGCCATTTCTGCGTTTTAGCGCTAAAATAGTTAAAAAACAGGGAGGAATTCCCTAATTATTGTTTTCCGAACGCAAAGCTCATCTTTTTCAGGGAGGTTTTCCCTAAAAGTAAGCAAATAGATTACTTTTAAGTACTTTTCTTCTCGCTTTCCCTTCTCGCTTTTCCTTCTCAACTCTTCCAGACTCCATTTGCTCGGCTTTCTACCAGTTCCATCTCTTCCAGACTCCATTTCGCTCGCATTTCTTACCAAGTTCCATACTCCACTTCACCGACTCTTTTAACTGGTGCCATTCTCCAGTTTTCTGTTCTCCCCACTGTGCCGCTCCAAGCACTAATCCAATCACGAGTGGTTTCACAATACAATTTTACAACCAGACAGAAGTCTCCCAATTCCAGTAACAAAAATAAGCCCGTCATCCACTATCCCTATTAAGGGAAATGCAGATACACAGGCTTATTCATTCCTATTCACACAAATCAGATCCAATTCGCATGACATATTCACACGCATATTCACACGCAAATTCACATGCTCTAATCACACTACCAATTTACCTTTTCACGCAACTAACCTACGCGCCTAAAATAACTTCCCACACCGGCTTAGTGTGTCCGCCTGGATACAGAACATAAAGCAGCACATACACCATAACGCCAGTAATCGCAGTAATGAACCAAATAATAGATGTCACTCTGCCCCACTTACGGTGCTTGGAGTACTTCGCCTTAAATCCAAGAGTTAACGTAGTAAGTCCGAATACCGCTGCTACTGTTGCCAGCACGATATGGAAGATCAGAAACACTTGATAAATCGTCTGCAGTTCATCGGGTCCGCCCCATGAGGTGTTTCCCACGAACAACGTTCTAGATACGTAAACAATAAAAAACAGGAGCGCGGCGATTGCGGCAGCAATCATCGTCTTCTTGTGCGCCTCGCGTTTGCCCTTAATGATGAGCCACCAGCCAATAGCTACGAGCACCGCACTGAGTACGATGAACGATGTGCTAATAGTTGGAAACACCGTAAAAATATCCATGATTCTCCTCCTTGGCAGTCTACCAGTTATGCACGGGTCAAGGTACTCTCCTCAAGTGTAGAGGAGGGCGTCGATAATTCATCGTCGTCTTGTCCGTTCTCTTTTTTATACCAATGATAGAACACATAAGCAAGCATAGAGGCAAAAATAAATTCCTGAATGAACTTCATCGCAATGCCTCCCACCTGCTGATCCACCTTTGGTGACAACAACTCAAAGAACGCAGGACCTCCGAAATTCTGAAGTAAGGCAGAAGGATCACCCGATATGCAATAGCCCATGGCAAGTGCCCAAGTCTCCGGATCACTGTAAGTGGCATAGAGCGGTTGATCTGCAAAAATAATCAGTCCGCATGCCGGGGTCAGCAATACCATATTTAGAAAAATAAACCCAATCTTGCCCAATCCACTCGCCATTCGACGCTCCGGTAGCGGATTGATCAGCGTCCACCACATTAAGGCGGCTGTTAGGAACAAAACAATATAGTAGATCCGGTGAACGGTAAAATGCAGCATCACATAATCATGGATAACAGGAATATGGTACAAGGAAAATAGTCCATTAAACATTAGAGCAGCTACCACCGGTCGAGCTAAAAAAGACAGCCTACGAAATGGATTTACTTTCAATATCTTCCGCCAGATAAAATCTGGAATCCCCAGCATAATCAGCGGCACCGCCACCAGATATGACAAGGCCATACTAACCATGTGGAAGGAAAACATTATATGCCCTAATAGACTAACGGGGCCCCCTTGTGCCAGATAAAGCGCAAGCATTCCGCACACAAATAGCGCTCTCCGCCAGAATGGAACCGGAACTGCATCGGGATAACGTCCGGCAATCGGACCAATCCAAACGAAATACCCCGCCGTCAGCAGCAGCATAACCGCCAGAAAAAGCGGGCTCCATAGTTCAGCAAAGCTAAAGTATTGTAATCCCAGCATAACCCTAACCCCCTAACGCAGGATCTATTAGAACATCAAAAAGAGGGGGCATCTCAGCCCACCTCTTCTTTATTGTCCGTTAATTCCACCAAACCCAATACAGCGACATGATAATACAGGTACCAGCGATAAAGAAACCACCCAGCATAAAGATAATCGGCATTAGATGTCCTTTATCCTTCAGATGCATCCAGAAACCCATTTGTACAATGACCTGAATGACTGCCATTACCAGTAGAAGAATAACCGCAAAGGTGGCATTCACCCCTCCAGCCGCAACAGCGGCGAAAGCAATTAAGGTCAAGACAATGGACAATATAAAGACAACAATATGCCTCTGTGGTCCTTCATGCCGATGACGATGCTTATACCCGCCGTTCTCTGGCACATGCTGATCTGTCGTCATAGTGTCTAGCCCACCTTTCCAAGTAGGTATACAACCGTAAAGATGAAGACCCATACCACATCAATAAAATGCCAGTACATAGCTGACACATATATCTTCGGTGCAGTAACTACGGTTAATCCTTTACGCATAAGTTGCCCAATCAGGATGGAGATCCACGCAATCCCGAAGGCTACGTGCGCACCGTGAAAGCCTACTAGTGTATAGAATGCCGAACTAAATGCACTTGTAGTCATTCCGAATTCTTCGTGTCTTACATATTGAGTAAACTCATAGATCTCTAGAATTAGGAAGCTTAGCCCTAAGGCTACAGTCACCAAAAGCCAGTTACGAAGCACTGCCGGACGGTTTCTATGCATCGCCTGGATAGCGAATACACTGGTCAGACTGCTTGCCAGGAGAAGGAATGTTGCAGCAGCTACAAGCGGCAGGTGAAACAGCTCATTCGCTGATGGTCCCTCATTCGTTTGGTTGCGCAGTGCAAGAAACGTAGCGAACAACGTGCCGAACAGCACCGCTTCTCCGCCGAGAAACAACCAAAAGGCAAGTACCTTGTTTCGGCCTTCGAGCGTAGCTTTTTCCGGCTCGTGCGGAAGGGTGTCCTTAGAAGCTTCTGCATGTGCCGTTGTCATGTCCGCTCACTTCCTTCCAGCTCTTCGGGTTCAATATGCCATCCGTGATCATCATACAGTGAACGTATCAGCATAGATCCAAATGTAATAATAAGACCAATCGCAGTAACGATATAATTATTAAATAAAAAGCTCATAAAGGCATTACCGAAGTCATCCCGGCTAAACATAAAGCCAAGTCCAGCTATGAATATCCCAACAGACATAGTAAACGGCAATATGGTTGCAGACGGCATATGGATCGAGCCTACCGGTTCTGCCGGAGTCATACCTTTATTTCCTGCCATTTTTTCTTTCCAGAATGCATCAATACCACGGATAAGCGGCGTTTGCTTGAAGTTATATTCCGGTGGTGGCGAAGGAATCGTCCATTCCAGTGTACGTCCATCCTCCCACGGATCATTCGCTGCATCTGCTGGCTTTCTTGAAGTTATGAAGCAATTCACTAAGAAAATAATCGTACCGACACCCATCAGCCCAGCACCGATTGTACTGACTAAATTCAGCAAATCAAATTGCTGATTCGGTAAATAAGTGAATACGCGGCGCTGCATCCCCATAAGTCCAAGGAAATGCTGTACAAAGAAGGTCAGATGGAATCCGATGATAAATGTCCAGAAGGTCCATTTGCCCAGCTTCTCACTTAGCATCTTACCGAACATCTTCGGCCACCAATAATGCAGACCTGCAAACAAGCCAAGCACCAAGCCGCCGACAATAACATAGTGGAAATGCGCTACAACAAAATACGTGTCATGGAACTGAAAGTCAGCAGGCGCCGATGCCAGCATGACACCAGTTACACCACCCATTGTAAAGGTAGGAATGAATCCTGCCGCGAACAGGTTCGGTGTCGTGAAACGCACTTGCCCGCCCCACATCGTGAACAGCCAGTTAAAAATCTTAATTCCGGTCGGAACTGCAATGAGCATCGTCGAAACAGAGAACAACGCGTTGGCTACAGGACCAAGTCCGGTAGTGAACATATGGTGAGCCCAAACCATGAAGCCCAGGAAGGCAATCAGGATGGTAGCGAACACCATCGAGCTATACCCGAACAGTCGCTTACGCGAAAAAGTCGGGATGACCTCCGATATAATTCCGAAGGCAGGCAGAATGAGGATATATACTTCCGGATGACCAAATATCCAGAAGATATGTTGCCATAGCACCGGATTACCCCCAGCTCCAACCTCGAAGAAATTGGCTCCAAGAATCCGATCGAATGTCAGCAGTACTAAACCTACTGTAACTGCTGGAAATGCAAACAAAATAATTGCGGAAGTAATAAAAGTAGTCCAAGCAAACATCGGCATCCGCATGTAGGTCATTCCCGGCGCACGCATCGTAATGATCGTGGCTAGAAAGTTAATCCCCCCGATAAGGGTACCTAATCCGGCAATTTGAAGACCGATCGTATAAAAGTCTACACCATGTGTAGTGCTGTATGTACTCGTAGATAGTGGGGTGTAGGAGGTCCATCCGGCATCAGGAGCGCCACCCATTACCCAGCTGAGATTCAGTAGAATTCCGCCGAACAGGAAGGTCCAGAAGCCAAGAGCATTTAGAAAAGGAAAGGCTACGTCACGCGCACCAATCTGTAGCGGTATGACGGCATTCATTAAGGCGAAGATGACTGGCATGACGCCGAGGAAGATCATCGTCGTACCATGCATAGTAATGAGTTCATTAAACGTTTGGGCGTCCAAAAAGTCATTCATTGGTTTGATGAGTTGCCAGCGAATCAGAAGTGCTTCAATCCCGCCGATACCAAAAAATAATCCTCCGGCCCATAGGTACAAAATTGCGATTTTTTTATGATCGACGGTTGTTAGCCAATCCATAAGTCCTGTATGGCGCTTCACACTGTGGCCATGCCCCAGAGGCTTGGATGAATTCAAGGTATGTGCTGCTTGAGCCAAAGTTCGTACCCCCTTTTTCGAAAGTTCCGCCCGCCTTTAGGCTAAGGCATTAGTCCAGCTTATAGTTGGCCAGATACTCAGCAATGCCGTCAATCTCCGCATCACTTAGGCCTAGATCTTTGGGGTTAGGCATCAGATTGCCCGGTTTTACCGATTGTGGATCATGCAGCCATGTTTTGAGATTTTCCTCAATTGGCGCACCATCTTCCCTCGTATCATCGTTGAGCAGGATCCCTGCTATCGACTCCCGAGAACCAATTCCGGTCAAGTTCGGCGCATTATTAATCCCTTGATCACCTACAGCATGGCAAGTCAGACACGCTGCTTTGAATTTCTCAGCTAAAGCAGGATCCTCTGGCAGCACAGCTACAGGTGCTTTCATGGAATCTATCCACTTCTGAAAATCTTGTTCACTAACCGATTTCACCTTAAATTCCATGAATCCATGAGACGGTCCGCATAGCTCCGCACATTTTCCGCGGTAAACGCCTTCATTAGGTGCACTGAAGCTGAAGCGGTTAATCGTTCCGGCTGGATTAGTATCGATTTTACCGGAAAGGGAAGGGACCCAGAAGGAGTGCAGCACGTCTTTAGTTTCCAGTTCAAAAGCAATGTCCTTGCCTACTGGAATAATTAGATCCTGCGCTGTAGTCACCTTGTAATCGGTATACTCAAACTCCCACCAATATTGGTGGCCGGTTACTTTAACCTTAATCGCATCCTTGTCATTGGCATGATCATCTCCTGCGGCAAATACTGCCTTCACCGTTGGAACTGCCAGTACCACTACGAGGATAAGCGGAATGACCGTCCAGAGAATCTCAAGCTTGATGCTACCCTCAACCTGCTCAGGGATTTCATTCTGACCCGGCTTTCGACGGAAACGGATCAGTACATAAGCTGCAATCGTAAAGACAATCAGCAACACGACGATCATAATACTGATCGACAGCTCCATTAATCCATAAGACATTTCCGCCTGAGGCCCCTGTGGTCTGAGCACTGACAAGTCCTCACGGCCGCACCCGGCAAGAAAGAGACCAAACATAGCGGTCATGGGAAGGAGTCGCTTTACAGCTTGCCACGTTTTCATCATTGATCTACCCCGCTTTTCCCGATTTCGTAGGTTCCTGTTTTTTTCTGTCAATTATAACAATCACTATTAATATAAGTTTAAGGGAAAGTTTTGTCAATCGTTCACAACTAGTTCACATTGTAATTTTCGACATAATAATCCCTTGTCCCGCCTGCATTTATGCGTTTCTTTTGAAAACGCAATCAAATAAAAAATGATCATAAAAGCGCATTCATTGTGAAATGTGTCTATTAATTCATTTGACTATTTTATGAGAGACAATATTTCTTATTCATAAATGTCCATACAAAAAAAACCGATTCCTGCAACAAACGTTGCTCGGGCACGGTTTATAAGAATCCTCGTGGATGTTATTACTCAAAATGATGTCAAAAGTAAGTAAGTGACACTCGTATCTGTTAGCTAGGAGACGGATGAATTCATCTTTACCAGCTCATGCTCCACGACCATGGTCAGTTCTTCTTCATAGCCTCCGGTAATCCGATATTTTCGGACGTACTCCTTTACGAATTTCTTGGGATCTTTGGGCCGGAAAATGCGTGTCATTTCCCGTAAACTTTCCTTGACTTCGTTATGACCTTTACTTGCCATGATCAGTTCCCTCCCAAAACATTGAAAATGAATGCTCCGTTGTAGAGAATGCATGATGAAAAGTACGCCGTAACCTCGAATGCAAGTGAAGTAACCATTACACATACGTGGCTTGCATTATCCGCCAAAACGTAAAATTCAAAGCTTCAAAGCCTTGAGATACTGGTTCGCCGGTGAAGCAGGTTCGTCGTGATTTGGGCTGAGAGTAAGGACGCCTGATGAACGATAGCTCCTTGACACTTTTATTACCCGAAGAGCCACTTACTGAATCACCCCTTTCGGGCCTTATCGTTATATTGTATCATATTCCGGTCCAACTTCCACCTTTCCTTGTAAAATGTGCTAATTGGAAAATTTTTATTTTTTATTATGATCATCGTAAGTCATATTCGTCGTGTCGGGTTAAAATACAATATGCTTTATAGCTGGCCACACCTATTACTTACCACAGCAAGAAAAGGAGAACTCTATGGGCCAAACTACACCATTACTGACTTCAGCTTATAACATAGTTCCCGCGATGACCATCGCGCTACCAGAGGAAACTGCAACTCGTCGGGAAGGTCTTGAACAGGCTCATTGTGTAATTCAAAAGGAATATCCAAAGATGCATAGTATGCTTATTGCCCGCCACGGTAAGCTAATCTTCGAACGATACTACGGCAACCATCATGCCGGGACATTAAATGATCTCAGGTCTGCAACCAAAAGCTTTATCAGCGCAATTACCGGAATTGCTATCGATCGGGGAGATATCCCCGATATCGATATTTCGGTTTCCAAGGTACTACGTAAACATGTTCCATACCTTCACTCCCCTCATTTATCTAAAATCACTCTCCGTCATCTGCTCACCATGACTTCCGGATTTAGCTGGATCACGGGCAAAAAGCTAGGTGAGCCTTTCGTCCGGAATCTCCATCGTAGTCGACGCTGGGGTTCCTTTGCCCTTAGTATGAACATAATTCCGGAACATATCGGTCAATTTCAATACCGTAGTATTGACTCCCATCTGATTTCGATGATTCTTAGTGAAAGTACAGGTCTCGATGCGTTCACCTATGCAGCTGAGCATTTATTTAGCCCTCTTCGAATGACCCACACCGCTTGGTTACCAAGTCCTGAGGGACACAGTATGGGACATATTGGTCTGTATTTAAACTCAAGAGATATGACTAAATTCGGAATTTGTTTACTTAATGACGGTGTATATGCAGAGCAGCAGATCATTCCAAATCATTGGTTGCAAGAAGCGCTAACCGCACAGACTACGGGATATCCGGCTTTTGGAGATTATGGATATCAGTTCTGGACGGGTACAATGAGCGGTCAACCCTACAAGCTTGCGCATGGGCATGGCGGACAGCAAATCCTTCTCCTGCCAAAGTTAGATGCGGTTGTGGTCTTTACAGCAGAGAGCAAGACAAACAATTGGAAGAGCCCTCGTAAACTGGTGGAAAAATATATTATACCCTCAATGAGCTAAACATACTTTTTCCTGACAAGTCATAGGCTTTAAGGAAGAAGGGTTGGCTAACTAACCCCATCCCTTCTTGTCCAAGTAGAAGGAGAGTGAACCCTTTGTCCCCTTTCAAATCATCCACCGGACTGCCTGATAATATTGCAGGCGCGCTGTGCTATTTTTTTCCTTTTATTGGCGGTGTGGTCTTTCTCGCTCTGGAGAAACGCAACCGCTTCGTGCTGTTCCACGCTTTGCAATCCCTGCTTACGTTCGGCGTGCTGATGATCCTCCATGTTCTAACCGGATTTATTCCTTTCCTCGGCTCCCTGATGAGTGCAATCCTTTCTCTTTGCAGCTTTGCTATATGGCTACTTATGATCTATCAGGCTTTGAGCAGCAAATGGTATAAGCTTCCTTGGGTGGGGGATATCGCGGAAAGTCAGATTCGACATCTATAAGTACGACTGAACTAACACCTCTTATCGCTGAAAAGTATTCCCTTTTGCCCATCCACTCCTTACAATGGAAAGACGGGCATCAACGGAATTCTACAGGCTGGAGGAATTTAAATGTATCTATTCATCATAAACCCGCGTTCCGGCGGGGGCGCAGGCGGGCGGACCTGGCATACTGTAGAGGCGCTCATGAAAGAGCGGATGCTGCCATATATGACCTTGTTTACGCATAGCGCAGAGGGTGCAGAAGCTCTCGTTCTAAATACACTTAAACACCGTGAGGACTGGAAGGCCGCGATTATAATCGGCGGCGATGGCACGCTGCACAGCATTTTGGGTGCCCTTCGCGGCAAAGATATTCCCATGGCGATCATTCCAGCCGGCTCCGGCAACGACTCCGCACGCGGCTTCGGCATTCCGCTTTCGACTGAAGCTGCACTGGAAGCCGCACTTAGCGAGCGATATATCGAAGCTGATCTGATCTCAGGTGCAAATGGACTGACTTTAACAGCAGTTGCCAACGGCTTTGATGCACAGGTGGCCGAGAATGTGAATGCCAGCCGTTACAAACGGCTGTGCAACGCCATTGGCGCAGGCCAACTGGCTTATATCATCGGCATATTACATACGCTGATGACGTTTAAGCCATGCCGGGTGAGTGTTGCGTGCGACGGGACGGAGCACGTCTTTGAGAAGGCATGGCTGGTCTCGGTCTGCAACCTGCCCAGCTACGGCGGCGGGCTCTTGATCTGCCCGCAGGCGAAGGCCGATGACGGCCAGCTCGACGTCTGCGTCGTACATGGGTGCAGCCGCGGGCAACTGCTGCGGCTGTTCCCAACGGTACTGAAGGGCAAGCATGTAGCGTTGCCCTTCGTGTCCATGCTGCGTGGACGTAGCGTAGCCGTCAACTTCGCAGAGGCCCGGCCGGCGATCGGCGATGGCGAGAGCTTCGGCAACGGGCCACTTGCCGCACGCTGCGAGCCAGGGGCGCTGCGGGTGCTCTCGCCGCTGGCGGCGGTTAGCGCGCAGCGCCACACCGATCCTGCAGCGGCATGCGGTGGCAACGGGTAAGCCATACCCGTTGCATAACACAAAAAAACAGCAAGAGACAGGCTTATAAACCTGTCTCTTGCTGTTTTAATGTTTACTTCCTTCGAATTTACACTAAAGAGTCTCAGCTAAGCAGCCCTTCCTCTTCTTCCACGAAAGAAATTGTTCCGTCCTCCAGCGAAGCGATTCGCACGAGCGATTCTACCCGGTAGCCAGCTTCCTGCAGAAGCCGATTCCCCGGCTGAAATGCTTTTTCGATCACAATACCAATCCCAACCACGCTTCCCCCTGCCTGCTCAACAATACGAGCAAGCCCGAAGGCGGCTTCGCCATTCGCCAAGAAATCATCGACAATCAGAACCCGCTCTCCCGGAGCAATGAACTTCTTGGAAACGGTAATTTCATTCGTTTCTTTCTTCGTGAAGGAGTAAACCTTTTCTACATAAATATCCTCTGTCAGCGTCAACGATTTCTGCTTACGGGCAAAAATCAGCGGAACCTCCAGCTCTAATGCCGTCATAATCCCCGGAGCAATCCCCGAAGATTCAATCGTCAGTACCTTCGTAATCTCTTCGCCGGAAAAACGGCGGGTAAACTCACGGCCAACCTCACGCATTAGAAAGGGGTCCATCTGATGATTCAGAAAAGAATCTACCTTGAGCACGCCTTGCCCGAGTACAATACCTTCTTTCAACACCTTTTGTCTCAACAGCTCCATAGTGCTCCTCCTTCTCCCATCAATGAATCCTTTCTCCCCACTTTAAAGACCTGTCGGTTTTTGTGGCAATAAATTTCGGGCGATAGATTTTAAATTATGATCATCTTTGCTCTTTTCTTGTCCGTTATCATAACCCGTAATTCGAATCTCCACGAAATCGCCCGGATTTACCGGCTTAAAGATCAATTTCTCGCGGTCTTCCAGTCTCACGTTAAATTTCATGTCCTTGAACATTTCAACTAGCTCTGCTTCTCCGGGACTTGCTCCTTTATCCAGAAACAGCAGTCCACGCAATTTTTTAGGACCATCCTCATGCACCACTTCAAAATGTACGATACATTCCATGCTTTTCACCTCCCTGTAATAGCTACTGCGCCTGTTCTTCCCCATCATCGCCTGGATCATACATAACATATTTGCTGTGAATTTTGCTGTAACGTTCGCCATAACGTTCTTCTAATTCGGCGCCCATATCCTGCTCCAGCTCGAACAACACCATTTCCTGCGAAAAATGATTCAATAGCAGATCCACTAACACCGGGTGCTCGGTTACAACCGCTTGCGCTGATCCATCTTCATAGCGCATCCCGAGCATACACCAGCTCCGATCGATCACGAATGAGAACTTCCGTCCATCCTGTCGCTGCGGATCTCTTCCGAGAGGCGGCCATACCGGATAAGAGGCCGGAGCAGCATTGCCTCCGTCAAACGCCCATAAGAGTCTAACGCCACGCAACTCCGCCTGTTCAAGTTCACTCCGCAGAAGTGACGCTTCCTCACGCCACATATCCACTACGATCTCTTGCTCAGCCATATTAAGTTGGCGAATAAGAGCGCCCAATACATTGCGGTCCCCTTCCACATTATAAAACGAAGGGCTAACAGGTCCACCGCGAGGCATCTCACTTTCCATATATGCCAGTGAAGCTTGCACCCGTCCCGAGATCATGGTCGCGAGCTCCTCTGGATTGAGAACACTGTACCGCGCAGGTTCTCCTTCGCCACATCGTACATATCCCTGCTGCGTAAGGCGTTGTAGCGCCGCGTACACATTCGATCTTGAAACTCCGAGCTGTTTGGCAACCTCATAGCCAGAAGCCTGGCCTTTTGTCGCAAGCTCTACCATAATTTTGGACTCCATCTCCGTGAAGCCCAGATTGCGCAGATGCAGCAGCAGCTGTTCCATCTTGTTGTCCCCCTAAGCTGACTGAAATCCGTACTATATTTGCTCTGATCCACATCTCGGACACCATAAGGAGCCCTTAGGTAATTCATTCCGACAGATTTGGCACTGGATCATATCTCGCACACCGTTATCTTCAGTGACTGCAGATTCCTCCTGATGCTCATTCTTGTGCCATTCCCCAAAGCGGCGATCCAGCTCAAGTTGTCTTTTTCTTTCACGTTCCAGCTGCTCAGCTTGTTTACGTTCCCGCTCAATATCTTGTTCACTCGCCTTATATTCTTCGAGTGGCAGCTCATCATCCGGGTGCTGAACTTCAGCATACACCACACTCTGCGGGTGCAGCTTCATCGCAATCTCCTTCTCTTCATCCGTAAGCTCATCCGCACCATAATATTGATCTTCATCATCTTCATTCACAGATTGAACAAATACCGGTGTAGAAGGCACCCTTCTTGAAGCGGACAACGGCTCCAGCTTACTTCCGCATTTCGGACAAAAGTTAGCATCAAGCGCCACAATATGACCACATGAACATAGCCGCTCATTTTTCAGCTCAGCAATTCGTGTCCGCAGAACCTCGATTTTTTCCTGAAGCTTGGAACAGTTACGGGACAGCTCTACCATTTTACCTTCAGCTACCGACATATCCTTTGAACGATATCCTTCGTAAAAAAGCTTGCCCATTTTCGTAAATTCAACTTCCATCTCTTGTTCAACATCGGAAATAAGTCCGTTCAGCTTGCCGATCTCTACTGAGTTTTGAGCTTTCTCGGTAACCCGGCTCGCGCTATCTTTAATTTTTTTGATAAAACTCATTACAGTTCCTCCCTCTCCAGCGATACGTGTTTCTATCATACCAAATGTATCGAGTAGATTCATTAATGTGCTTTAATACGCGATTTAGAGGAGAATGTTCCTATAAAATCCAGACTAATTGATTTAAGCCACTTCCCCCTTACACTTATGGGTTATATTTCCTGATTTTGAATGTAATTTTGCGTCAGAGGTTCTACATCGGTTAAAATAGAATTATCACAAATAACGAAATCGGGAGAGTTTCAGTGGAAGAACATGAGAGCACACAGCTTACGCTTAGTCAGCTACAGGTACACGTTAAGGATCTGCAACAGTGGCAAGGTAACAGCAACGAGGATTTCGCCAAACTGGTAAACGAGTTCGAAGCTTTGCCGGCCCTTTATCGTCACGCGTTAAATGATCTTCAGAATAAAATCGATGTAATCAAGACGGAATGGCAATCCCGCGACGGCTTCAGTCCCATCGAACATGTCAAATGCCGAATCAAAGAACCCAAGAGTATTCTTCAAAAGATGGAGCGCAAAGGCTACGGTTTCAGCTTGGAAAATATGGAGCAATATATTCACGATATTGCCGGAATGCGGATTGTATGTGCCTTTGTTAAAGATATTTACCGTTTAGTAGACCATCTTAGTACACGCGAAGACATCCGCGTGCTTGAGATTAAAGATTATATAGCTCATCCTAAACCAAACGGATATCAAAGCCTTCATCTTATAGTGGGAATCCCACTCGTCCTGCTGGAAGGAACACGCTGGGTCAAGGCTGAGATACAGCTGCGCACCCTGGCTATGGACTTCTGGGCAAGCATGGAGCATATTTTGTATTATAAATTCGATAAACAGCTTCCTTCCCATGTTGCCGAGGAACTAAAAGAAGCCGCGCGCGCCGCTGATGAACTAGATCAGAAAATGCTGCGTCTTCGCCGTGAGATTCTAGAACTTTCCGAGGGTGATTCTCCCTCCAGTGAACAGCATTAGAATGATTAAAAGCCGCATTCTCATCAGAGATGCGGCTTTCGTATGTCCGGCTACTTCTTAATCAGACCCTTATTGGCCCGACGTGCAGACGCTTCTGCAACCCGCTGCATAATCAAAGTCAATCCCTCAATGGCTTTAGGCGTCTGCGGTAGCAGCGTTCCCCAGTCTTCTGTAACTTCAGCTACAACTACCGGCGAAGGAAACGGTCTAGCTGCAATATCATGGAACTGTGGCCCAGGCTGATGTAGCGAACCTTCAGCAGCCGCTTCTGCCAGCCATTCGCCAGAGGAAATAGCCGGACCCTTGCGTTCAAGCCGAGCCAATTCCGTAGAAAGATCACTAACCGAGACTTCTTCTTCCTCTGTTTCAGCTTCGTCGCTGGAAATATCCCCTTCAGCCCAAAGGGCAAAAATCCCGTCCAAGAGCTCTCCTTTAGTAAATCCTCTCAGCGAAAGCGCCAGTAACGGCTCTTCAGCAAGACGTTCTTTAATAAGCCTCAGCGTCTCCGCCTTATGCTCCACTTCCTCACCCTCAAAAAGGGCTTGCTCCAGCTCTCTATCTGTAGGCAAAAGCTCAAGTTCAGCCAGCTCACCCGTCAAACGCCCTTGCAGCAAGGCAAATACTTCTCCTGGACTTAGTGCCAGACTTCGCAATATTTCTTTTCTTCGGGAAGCATGCCATACCGGAACCTTCAGAGAGAGAGGTTGATTTGCTTGTTGTTCCTGAGCAGGAGCGCCGGTATTCGATTCACCTTTTGACCGTGAGCCTCCCGTCACTTTCCCAGGTAGCACCGTCCATGCTGCTTTCACTAATCCAGGCACAACTTCCAGCCGCATCTCTAACCGTTCACTCATTGTTTGATCCCTCCGTAAAACTCATATCTGTCTTACATCCAGTCCTGATCCTGCAATTCAATAAGCTCCTTCAGCTCATGATTAGACATCTCAGTCAACCATGTTTCGCCAGAGCCTACAACTTGCTCGGAAAGATTTTTCTTACGTTCAATCAATTCATCAATGCGTTCTTCCAACGTACCTTGGCAAATCAGCTTATGCACTTGAACATTTTTATCCTGACCAATTCGGAACGCCCGGTCTGTCGCCTGATTCTCAACTGCCGGATTCCACCAACGGTCGTAATGGATTACATGGTTAGCCCTTGTAAGGTTCAGCCCTACCCCACCCGCTTTAAGCGAAAGTACGAAGAAGGATGGACCTTTCCCCTCTTGAAAATCATGGACCATCTCATCACGCTCTCGTTTTGGAATTCCGCCGTGCAAGAACAATGGTGCTGTTCCATAACGTTTAGTCAATTTGCTAACCAAGAGCTCACCCATTGCTACATATTGAGTAAAAATCAACGCAGATTCTCCGACTTCCGCAATGCTGTCCAGAATCTCGAACATGACCTCCATTTTACCGGAATGTTCATTTCGCAGACCCCGCCCTTCTTCTTTGCGGAAGAGCTGTGGATGATTGCAAATCTGCTTCAACTTCGTCAGAGAAGACAATACGAGCCCTCTGCGAGCCATCCCACTGCTCTCTCCGATCACGCCAAGCATTTCATCCACAACACCTTGATACAGGGCTGCCTGTGTCTCCGTCAGCGGACAATAAGACTTCAGCTCCAGCTTCTCCGGTAAATCTTTAGAAATATCCGGATCACTCTTCAAGCGCCGTAACAAGAATGGGGACACCAAGCGATGCAATTCCCGCAGTCGTTCTCCCCCCTCACCAGACACATAACGCTGCCGGAAGGAATGGTAGGTCCCTAAATAGCCCGGATTTAAAAAGTGAAAAATAGACCATAATTCCCCTAGTCTGTTCTCTACCGGAGTCCCTGTCATAGCTATGCGATGCGGCGCCGATAGCTTCATCACACTTTGTGCCTGTTTCGTCCGATGATTCTTAATATACTGAGCTTCATCCAGCACCACAGTGGACCAGTGAACATTCGCTAAATCCTCACTATCACGACCCGCTAAGTGATAGGTCGTTAATACGATATCATGACTGGCAGCCAGTTCTAAAAAGCTGTCCCCCCGCACACGGCGTCCACCATGATGAATGTGAACCTTGAGCGAAGGTGCAAAGCGCTGTAATTCCCGTTGCCAGTTCCCCAAAAGTGATGTTGGACATAGAATCAGTACAGGCTCCTGCTTCTCTTCAGGTGGAGCACTTAATGCCCGATCCAGCAGGCAGGTGATGACCTGCACCGTCTTCCCGAGACCCATGTCATCAGCCAGACACACTCCAAAGCCAAGACCACTAAGGACTGAAAGCCACTGATAACCGCGCTCCTGATAAGGTCTTAGCGTTCCATGCAGACCTTCAGGCACCGGGCGGACCGGAAGATTACGCAAAATGTCTCCCCGCATCAGCGATGACAATAGCCCGGATGTTTCCATCCCCGTGACCGACATCCCTTTCCAGAGTCGCTCATCGCCATCCTCAGCCTCTAGCCGCATCCAATCGGCTGCGGTCATTTCCCCATTTTCATGGCGTTTCATATATCTAAGAACCTGGCGAATTTCTTTAGGGTCTACTTCAATCCATTCCCCGCGGAAACGTACAAAAGGTACGCCAGCTTCCACTAATGCGTTCAATTCTTCTTCGCTGATTGTACTCTCCCCAAGCGAAGCTTCAATGCGGAATGAAATCAGCTCTTCCATCCCAAGAGCCACAGGTGCAGGACTATCAATTCCACTAACATTCGGCTGCATTTTCATCTTCATGCCAATCCGGCGGCGTCCCTCACGGCTCCAGCGCGATGGCATCTGCACGGTTATTCCCCGCTCACGCAGCTGCTGCACCGTCTCCTTCAAAAAGAAATAAAGACGCTCTGGTTCCAAATCCGCTCCCGTGGGTGCAGGCTTATCAAGAGCGCGCTGAATATCAGGAGAGATTCTTGCTGCTCGCCCCAGCGCTATAAGAAGCTGCTGCTGTATATTGCGATAGCGTTTGCCCCATAACGTAAACTCTCGCTCCTTACTGCTCCAGATGGATTTCGCCGGAATCCAGAATTCGCCTTCTTCCTTGTTCTCTGCCCAGAAGGTTAACCGCCAGATTTCGTCATTCTCTCCAGGTGGCTCGAGACGTAACCCAAGACCCAGCTGTCCGCTCCGCGCTTCTTCAGGTTCAGATTGCGGAACATCGCTTCCAGCGGTCTCATTCACGGTAGCCAGAAGATCTGTCACCTCTGCTTGAGTTCCCTGAACAGGTATATCCCTGCTTCCTGTAAGAAGGCTATTCCACCATAACTCCGTTAAAGGGGAATAACCGCGGCGATAGTTGGCTTTGTAAGGTGTAAGTTCACTTTCAATGCCCGCAATCACTCTCTTTATCTCTGCAGTCATTACTGCCTGCATAAAGGAGTACAACACATAGGCGCCAGCCTCTTCCCGCGAGGATAAATCCCCCGCCTCAGCGATATGCGTCCCTAGAGCCAACACCGGCATAGATGCTGCCAGCTGCAGAAAGATCTCCTTATCCTCCTGCTTTCGAAAAGCCGGAGACCAGCAGACTGTTGCTGCCTGTTCACCACCACGTCGACGCGAACCTACCGGACGCGGTGGCAAGGCTCCTGGCGTAACTCCCCCAGTACCCATCAGCTCCAGCGCAAAGCGGGCTGCCGCTGCCCAATAGCGCAATTCGCCGCCAGGCTCCACTCCCTGATCTCGGCACAACGTCTCATCCCATGCCAGAAGCAGTTCAAATGCATCGCTAGGGACTAAGGCAAGCCCTTCGAATGTCCGTCCGGGCAATCCACGTCGTGCTGGCTTCCCCTCTACAGGAGGAGCCGGATATTTCACTTCTGCCAACCGCAGAGCAGCACTCGCAAAGGGGCGCACTCCTCCCTGCAGCTCCAGCCGCTTCACCACTCGGGTCCAAGCGTCAACCTTAGGCTCCGAAGTTTCGCCAGAGAAGCAAAATAACACATCCCCCAACCATATTGCATAAAGGTGCTTTGTCATCGGTGATCTCCTGTCTTTTAAGCAAGCAAAAAAAGAACCAGTCGCCACCATTAGGTGGTAACTGCAACCTTTTCCGCGAGAAATAAATTTTGAAGCTATACAAGTAGAAGTAGTTTCTCCATCCTTTTAGAGATGAGATACGCTCCTGTAAGAAATATAAGGATAAAGAACTGGGATAAAACTAATCTGCTCTTGAATCTTCATCTCTTCATCTTATACGAAAAAGCGCTGATTTAAAAACGTTTCTGCATTTTTTCTGCAGATTTTTATGCAAATAAAGTTGAAGTACATAGAAACACCCATAAATTTGATTCATTTCAGCATATTTTCAATCAATGTTCTAGTCACTATCGTAAAATACCCTGCACCACTACCATGCTATCCATGAATATTGTGACTCACAAGTCATTTATTTTCTCTTTATAGTCTTAATTGTGCTGAAAGCGGGTATATTTTAAGTAGGTATTACCCTATTAAAAAAAGCTAGGGAGTGAATTCTTTGAGACGTTATAATCCTTATAAATGGTGGAATCTTTTGTTCTTTTTAAGTGTGATTATTGTGAATGCGCTATCGGTAACCTTACCCTTAGGCGGGCACAGCACTGGAGAAATCTCTGATAAATATCAGACCTACATCACTCCTGCCGGTTACGCGTTTTCCATCTGGTCTTTGATTTATCTATTGTTAGCCGGCTTCGTTATTTATCAATTTCGTTCTTATACAGCCTCTAGAGATTCTGTACGGGCGATTCAGTTCTGGTTTGTTCTGAGCTGTATTTTTAATATGAGCTGGCTCTTCCTCTGGCAATATTTATACATTGAGCTCTCACTGGTTGCTATGGTGCTCATGTTAATCACACTGATTGTCATTTATCGAAAAACACGCTTGATCACAAACCCTACCTCAGGTGAGAAATGGTTGCTGAAACTACCCTTTAGTATATACCTTGGCTGGATCTCTGTGGCTACTATCGTGAACATCAGCGTTGTTCTAGAGAAAAATCATTGGGGAGGTTTGGGCCTTAGCGGTAGCACTTGGGGCGTTATCATGCTCTGCGTGGGGACTCTACTTGCAATACTCGTCAGCTACCCTTACCGAGATAGCATATATCCGCTGGTATTCGTGTGGGCCTTCATCGCGGTTGCATTAGAACACAAAGAGACCAGCAATGTTTATTTAACGGGTCTGATTACAGCAGGTCTCTTGCTGATCTACAGCATCTGGTTACTGTTCAAACCACGCCGCAATAGGTACAGAAGATATAGAAGTTACTGATTATAATGCAAAAAATGGCAGACTAGGGTTATCCACCTTAGCCTGCCATTTTGTAAAATAATAAAAGTGCAAAAAGATAACGCCTTATTTCTTCCGAGCTACCGCTTCAATCTCAACAAGTCCATCTTTAGGCAGACGCGCAACCTCAATGGCACTGCGGGCAGGATAAGGTTCTTTAAAGAAGGTGCTATACACCTCATTAACAGCCGCGAAATCATTCATATCCTTTAAGAAAACAGTTGTCTTTACTACATGGTCCAGCGTTGCACCAGCTTCTTCAAGAATGGCTTGAACATTGCTAAGCGCTTGACGTGCTTGTTCTTGTACGCCCTCCGCCAAATTTCCCGTTTCCGGATTCAGACCAAGTTGTCCAGAAGTGTATACCCAGCTACCCGTGGTGATGGCCTGACTATAAGGACCAATTGCTCCGGGTGCTTTGGTTGTAGCTACTTGTTTTTTGCTCATTTTACTACCCCTTTCCATTATGCGCTGATCATTTATTGTTCATTGTAAGTCCTGTTCTCATCTTAATGCAAATTTATTAGAGCCCCTGAGAGCTTAGCGTTTCCCAATCACATGAATTACTTCATTCATATAAATATGTAATCCATGGGTATCTGCAGACGCAATGTTCACCATAGCTTTTGCTACTGTAGTGCCAGGTATGGCACGATATTGAGCTGCTTTGCCCACCATTACGGGATCCAGCACTTTCATCAATCCAGCTCCGACTCTTTCTCCTAATCTGAATTCTTCACGTTGGCCCAATAACAAGGAAGGACGAAATATATGCAAGCCTTGAAATCCAATAGCGGTTAACCCTTCTTCCGCTCTTCCCTTAGTCCGACTGTAGAAATTACGCGATTTCGCATTTGCTCCTATCGAAGAGACGACCAAAAACTGTTTAACACCCTGTTCTCTCGCTATGGCTGCAGCATCAAGCGGGTAATGTAAATCGACTCGTTCAAACTTTTCTTGTGAACCCGCCTTCTTTATCGTGGTTCCTAAACAACAGAAGATGGAATGTACCCCGTCGAACGATTCTGTATAGTTCCTTAGGTTCTCCCAATCTACAACGATTTGCTTAAGCTTGGGATGTTCTATGGCCAACGGTGTCCGTACAAGCACCCTCACTTCTTCCCAACCATCGCGATTTAATAATTCCTCCGTAACCGCTTTGCCTACCAATCCGGTGGCACCTAATACCATTGCTATCCTTAACAAGGAATAACCCCCTTTACTTCTTATTCAGTCCTTTAGAATACGACGACCTAGCAGAAACGCAAGAGCAATCATCAGCGTCCCTACCACCAGCTGCATACCGTATACTTGAGTCCATTGCGGCCAGTGCGCAATTCTTTCATATAGTTGCCCCCCAATAAGCGGACCAAAAAAAGATGATAAACCCGTAAGCGCCGCATATGTAGCCATATACATCGGACGCTCTTTTTTCGGTGTGTCTCCAATAATAAAATTAAAGGCCAGCTGGTTGAAACCGCCTACACCAACACCAAAAACAATATGAGCCGCAAATAACACCGGCAGCATCGGCATCACCGATAAGAGTCCCCACATCAATGAAGACAACGCAATAATAGGCAAAGTAAAAAACAGCAGTCGCTTATTGCTGTATTTCGCATTTAGATTACCCCAAACGTAGAAGCTAGCCATCATAAACACAGTCTGGGACACATTAAGCAATGACAACGTTTCATAATTAATATGAAGCAACTGCAACATGACATAAGAATATAGCGGAACCGTTAGGTTCTGCAACAACAGCCAGGCAGCCAGAAACAAGGTTGATTTCATAAATAATGTATCTTTAAGCGGTTTCTTAAACATAGGCAAAAACTTATGCTCTTCCGATTTCTCGAAAGGCACATCCGGATAAAAAAAGAACACTACGACATTAGATAACGAGAAGATCCAGACAACAATATATAGAACCAGAAAACCATGACCACCGGGATAACGATCCAGAATAATACCGCCGCCATACATAACCAAACTTCCAAGTGCATTCAGGACCGTGTTGCGAATTCCAAAATAACGTCCACGTACACGCGCTGGAACCAGATCGCTAATCACTGAGCTCCACAGCACACCACCAGCGGTATTGGCAATAAAAGCAGTGGTGTATAAAGCAATAAATGCGATAACCCAATATTCTTTAGGAAAAATAAACGGGATCAGTCCCGTAGAACCCCAAAGTATCCTATGCAGACCGATAAAAGTAACCATGGCCCATTTGCGACTTGGCAACTTCTGAATTAAAAAAGCTACACCGATCTGCGCCACGTTAACTAATGTAGTAAGCGCTAGCACAAATCCGATTTGACTAGAGGAGGCTCCTAAATATAGAAGGAATCCTGTTAGAAACTGCCCTTGCAGCAGTACCTGAAAGATAGTTGATGGCACACCTTCCAATGTTGCTATACGCAGATTTCTGCGATGTACTGAGGGTTTACGAGTACGTTTCGAAACCGTAACCTGATGTTTATTTTCCATGTTGTCCATAGAGGCGGTAACACTCCTTAGATGCGGCATTGGCTTCATTCTACTCCGCATCAATCTACTGTCAATACGCCAAATCACCAAATAATATTGGAGCTTTACTCACTATCCGTTTCAAGGGGCAAATAAAGCGAAAATGTACTTCCCTTTTCTTCCTCACTCTCCATAGAAATGAACCCGCCGAGCAATCTGGCCAAATCATTACTAATAGAAAGTCCTAGTCCTGTTCCACCATATTTCCGGTTAGTAGTTCTGTCTGCCTGTTGAAAGGCTTCAAAGATCATGTCATGCTTCTCCGGCGGGATTCCTATGCCACTATCCTCCACATCAAATACAAGCCAACGCTGAAGGGTATCCCCTTCTCCACATTCCTGCTTGCGGATTTGCAGCGATACGTAACCTGTCTTTGTAAATTTAATAGCATTAGAGAGCAAGTTACGCAGAATCTGCTGCACTCGATGTGGATCGGAATGAATCATTGTAGGGACATTCTCATCCATAGAGATATGAAATTCCAGTCCTTTTTGCTTGGCCGTCACAGCGAACTGCATAGCCAGCAACTCTGGAATCTCGCTAACATTTAATTCTTCATTTATAATATCCAGTCGTCCCGCCTCCACCTTGGACAGATCCAGAATATCGCTGATGATCATCAACAATTCATCCCCCGAACGATGGATAATGGCCGCATACTCCTTTATTTCTTCTTCAGTTAGTGAATCATCATTTTCTTCAATTAATTGCGATAAATTTATAATGCTATTCAGTGGAGTTCTAAGCTCATGCGACATGTTTGCGAGAAATTCCGATTTGAATTGAGACGCCATCATTAACTGATTAGCACGTTCTTCAAGTACAAGCTTATTCTTATGCAATTCTTCAGTCTGAGCAGACAACTGTTCGTTAGCATGCTGGATCTGCTCGTTCCTTAGGAGACCAAGTTGAAAATCACGGATAATTAATGAAAATAAAATGCTTAAAATTAACCCCGCAGGGAACGTAATTGGCATAATCTCTTTTATGTACTCTTCCACTGGGATAACGCCTAATATCATAATGTTTATTGCATTCATTAGATTTATGATCAGAATAACGATCAAACCCTGATTCACTATACTGAGGCTTGAACGTCTAACCCAGTAACTAAGTGCGGCGCAAATAAATCCCAAAGTAAACAAATTAATCATCCCTGCCACCGCTGCCTCGTTCACCCCAAAGGTTAACCTTGTAAGTCCCGTTCCTATACCAATCAACACAAGAGTGATAGGCCTAGGATACGCCAGCGTCGAGATAATTAAAGGTACAAAACGCAAATCAAAGATCACATGGTCGTCCAGATTATAACCAAAAAGAGTACTGACCCAACCGGCAAAGATCGCCAGAATCACCCAGCTTGCCTTCTTTATTCCTACCGTTGCATTTGAAATTGTATGTTTATATATCAGATTAGCCAAATAGGCCACGGCTATAAGAATTGCGGTATTCCCGAAAAAAATTTTAAGATACCCCATAGATTTGCTCCCGGTAGCACAAGATAAATTACAGATTTCATCTCATAATAATACCATAGCTTAACCACCGTTCGTCTAATTGTTGCATAGGAAGAGCGCAAATCGTATACGATTTGCGCTCTTCCTATAACATTATATATTTAGGTATTATAGCCTTAGCTAATTTACTTAATCACGATAGGAACGTCCCCAGCTTTGATACTCTTTTTCCGCTTCATCTTTCGAATGACCATAACGTTCTTGCAGTTTCCCTACCAATTTATCCTTCTCACCATCAATCACATCAAGATCGTCATCAGTAAGCTTGCCCCATTGCTTCTTGGCCTCGCCTTTGAGCTGTTTCCATTTTCCTTTAAACACGTTGTTGTCCATTATATGCTCATCTCCTTAGCTGAATTAATTAGGGTACTGTGTTATCGTTACATTACCCTGTCCTATTCCCCCTGAATCTGACCCGTTCTAAAATAAGTCACATCCTGTCAAATAATAGTTTAAAAAAAGGTATTCAAATCCTTTAAAATTTGATATAATCCAGATATAAATTAAACATTTAATTTTTTAAGTGATTTTTTTCACATGAGTTATCTGCTCTATGTGCTAGAATGCCCTCGGAGCTGAAACAACATCGTTAAATTTTTTTCTATTGTATGCCGATATATGTCATGACACTGTTAGAGTTTGGCACTTCACCCCATGATTAAAGTGACAAATATCATTTATAAAGTGATTTTTATCACTTCGCATTACTATTAAAATGTTTTACATTTTAATATATATATTTTAAACTATATTTTTGGAGGTCATAACAAATGAAAAAAACATCAGTAATCTTGTCGACTGCCCTTATCCTAGGTAGTTTGCTCGCAGGTTGTGGAAACAACACAGACAACACCCCGGCAGCTACTAATGCTCCAACAGAAAACAGTACAGCTACTAATTCCACTAACACAGGAACTGAAGCAGCTAAGTACAAAGACGGAACTTACTATGCTACTGCCGATGTTGATGCTAAAACTGGCTGGCAATATTTCGCACTCTTAACTGTAGAAGGTGGAAAGATCACTAAAGCTGATTGGGATGCATTTAACGTAAACACTGCTGGCGATATGAAGAAAAAACTTTCCGAAGATGGTAAATATGGCATGAAAGCTGGTGGTGCTTCTTCTGAATGGCACGAGCAAGCAGCAAAAGCTGAAGCTTTCCTGATTGAAAAACAAGATCCAGCAGCTATAACTTTTGACGCTGAGGGGAAAACTGATGCTATCTCCGGCGTATCTGTACACGTATCTGACTTTGTGAAGGCTGCTCAAGCTGCTTTGGCTGCTGGACCTGTTGAACCTGGTCAATACAAAGACGGAGGCTACCATGCTGAAGGCGAAATGGATAAAGACTCTGGTTGGAAATCCACTGTTGACTTGACTGTTGCTAACGGTAACGTTGTTGCTGTTAAATTCAGTGGTGTAAATGCTGCTGGCGACGACAAGAAACAATTCTCCATCGATGGTAAATACGGTATGAAAGCTGGCGGCGCTTCCGCTGAATGGCATGAAGAGATCGCTAAAGTTGAGCAATACTTCCTTGAAAAAGGCGCTGCTCCAGAACTTACAGCTGAAGGTAAAACTGATGCAATTTCCGGCGTGAGTATTCATGTTGGTGAATATTTTACACTTGCTGAAAAAGCACTCGAAGGCGCGAAATAATTTCGCATAACCTTCTGCAGTTAATCAGACGAATGAGGTGAATTTCTTTTGAAAAAAATAGTCATTTTGGGCGGCGGCTACGGCGGCGTACTCACGGCTAAGAAACTGGCAAAGAAATTTAAGAAAAACAAAGATGTTGAAATAACTCTGATCGACCGGAATCCATATCACACTCTATTGACTGAGCTGCATGAGGTTGCCGCGAACCGTGCTCCAGAGGATTCAATCAAGATCGATCTTAAGAAAATCTTTGCTGGTCTTAAAGTGAATGTTGTTCTTGACGAAATCAGCAATATTGATTTCAAGGGTAAGAAACTCAAATCTAACAAAACTACCTATGCGTACGATTACCTTGTAATCGGTACAGGTAGCAAACCAACTTTCTTCGGTATTCCAGGTGCAGAAGAGAATACCTTCTCTTTCTGGTCTTACGATGATGCGGTAGCATTGAAGCGTCAAATCCGCGACATGTATACCAAAGCAGCTATGGAGAAAAACCCAGAAGTACGCCGTGCAATGCTAACTTTTGTTATCATTGGTGCCGGCTTCACTGGTGTCGAGCTAGTTGGAGAAATGGCTGAGCAACGCGAGGAACTATGCAAGGAGTTCTATATCGACCCATCCGAAGTAAGATTGATTGTGGCTGATATGGCTCCGAAGATTCTGCCTATTCTTCCAGATAAGCTGATTCAAAAAGCCGAAGCTCACCTACGCAAGCTGAACGTGGAAATTGTTACAGGCGCTAAGATCACTGAAGTAGGCGAAGGTAGTGTTGCCCTTGGTGAGAAAAACGTCGTTGCTTCACAAACTATTGTTTGGACTGCAGGTGTTGAAGGTTCCGAAATCGTAGGTGGACTTGAAGTACAACAACAAGGCCGCAAACGTATTGTTACGAATGAGAACCTTGAAAGTGTAGATCATAAGAACGTATATGTAGTAGGGGACAACATTTTCTTCATTCCTGAAGGTGAAACTCGTCCTGTACCACAAATGGTTGAGAATGCTGAACAAGCAGCTCCGATCGTTGCTGGCAACATTGCAGCTGACATTCAGAACACTGCTAAAAAAGCATACAAACCAGGTTTCCACGGTACCATGGTATCCATCGGTAGCCGCTACGGTGTAGCAAACGTTGGTTTGCCAGGCAAGTTCTTTATGCTTACTGGATTTATGGCAATGCTATCCAAACACTTTATCAATATGTTCTACCTGTCTCAGGTTGTAGGCTTCAATAAAGTTTGGACTTACATGATGCATGAGTTCTTCCATGTTGAGAACCGTAAGAGCTTCTTGGGCGGACACTTCTCCAAGCGTTCACCTAACTTCTGGCTCGTTCCGCTTCGCATGCTGCTTGGTGGAATGTGGTTATATGAAGGTATAGATAAGCTACGGAAAATTTGGGTAGATCCAAACAAGATATTCCTGATTCCAGCCGCTCCTTTTGCAACGGATGCTTCATCAGCAGCCAGCGTAGCGGTGGATGCAGTTAAAACAACAGTAGACGCACAATCTGCAGCTTCAGCAGTATCCACTGCAAAAGAAGCGGTTGAAGCATTACCAGTTCCTGGATTCGTATATAATATTACGAACTGGTTCATGGACTTGATGTTCTACAACAACGACGGAAGTTATACATTCCTCGCGAAATGGTTCCAAATCGGTATGGTATGTGCAGAAATCGTGTTCGGTATTATGCTCATCGTGGGTCTGTTCACAGCTATTGCTTCTATAGCGACGATAGCCATGTCCGTCATGATCTGGTCGACCAAAATGGCTTCTACAGAAATGTTATGGTATGTTGGTGCGGGTATCGCCTGCATCGGCGGATCGGGCAGCACATTTGGCCTAGATTACTATGTACTTCCGTGGCTTAAGAAACATTGGAAGAGAGTTCCGCTCGTCAGACGATGGTATCTATACACCGACTGATTATAATGCCCTTAATTCGTGTAATTTATTTTAAAACAAATATGTAGATTACATGTCAGTATAGTTAAATATGGATGTACTTCAGAGTAATGTGTCCCTAGGACACATTACTCTCCTTATTTACAAGAAGGAAATAATCCTCCTAATATCAGGAAATGGTTTATTTCTTTTTTAATGAATGGTTTTGTAGGGATGATCAGGGGTATGGTTTCTTCCGGCAAAACCGACAAGAAGGAGAGAATCTTGTGAACAAACAACTCATAGAAGATACCCTCCGGTTGTTGCATACTGAAATGTCACCTATTGCCGGAATCCAGCTTCAGCCCTCTCCGGCGGCATGTGAACAGCTACTCTCGGTACTGGAACGCCATGATCTGGAATACAACCGCAAAGTCAATTTGCTGGGTATTTACACTATTCTCACTTTGGCAGCAGAGCGCCATATGGAATGTATCCCACATCATCCCGACCTTACCCGCAACATTTTGGATGGAGATTATTTGTATAGCTTTTATCTGCAGTTTGCGGTGAAATGCCGTGAGCTCGACCTAGTTGCTTACCTGGCTCCTTCGATCAAAAAAATGCAGATTAGACGGTCAAATGGAGACTTCGCGGAACAAGATCCGGCGGCTGGAATCGAACAGTTCTTGATTCAAGAGTGCAGACAGCGCAGTCGCACTAGTAAAGCCATTTGACAGGTGGGATTTCATAAAATGAAGCTTCATGAAGCCTTAAATATAGACATAAATGAAATCAATCGCGAAATCGTAAACCTTGTAGCACGTGATAAAGATGTTCCTAAGAAATCTCAGCTCGCGCAGAGTGTTCTTGAACTTATAAATTCAGGTGGTAAACGCCTCCGCCCTCTTATGGTCATTGTTGGCAGCCGATTCGGCCTAAAGGATACAGGTCGTAGAGCGCTTCAATTAGCTGCTGCCGCTGAATTTATTCATGTTGCCTCATTAATTCATGATGATATCATTGACGGTTCTGAGTTACGGCGGGGCGGTCCCGCCTTACATATGAAGACGGGGACATTGCCAGCTGTTCATATCGGCAATTATATGTCTGCACGAGTCATTGAACTTCTAAGTAAATATACCGGCGACAAAAATAAGTACGTCCATGACTTATCCTCGGTAGCTACCGCACAGCTATGTCTGGGTGAATATCAGCAGATGGAACATGCTTTTGATTATGACATTACCATGGAGCAGTACTTGGAGAAATCCTTAAACAAAACTGCCCTACTTATGGCTACCTGCTTACGTGTTGGTGCGTTATCTACTGAAAGCACCGAGGAAGTTGCCAACCTCCTTTATACCTTTGGAGAAGCCTTAGGGATGTCTTTTCAAATCCAAGATGACTTGCTCGATTTCACACAGTCTGAGGCTGTACTCGGTAAGCCAGCTGGTAGCGACCTTCGCCATGGTCAGGTAACCTTGCCTGTACTCTTCGCATTACGGGACCCGGAGTTATCACCTGTGATCCGTGCAATCGGCCCTGACTCTTCAGACGCAGAGGTAGCTCATGTGCTCGCCCTTATTAACAGTAGCGATGCCCTATCACGCTCTGAAAAGGTTAGCCAGAGCTATCTGGATCAAGCCGCAGCTATTGTTCAGCAGCTCTCCTCCTATCCGGCGCATGCCGATCTGGATACGCTTCTGCAATATTTTGCTGGGCGCGATCGCTAAGCAGATGTTATTAAAGCAATCGAAAATGGATACCAAAACGGATATCTCCCTTTCACTTGGGCAGGTATCCGTTTTTTCGATTCAATTAGCGTTTCTTGTAATAATATTTACTTCAGACTATTATTTCTTTGCTTAAGAAGCATTACTGAAGAAAATACTGCAGCATACCCCGGAACAAGCTCTATTAGCTTAGCTCCTGAAATCAAACTCGTACCTAAACCAACCACACACAGTCCTACGGCAATTGAGAAAGTAACCTTATTATTCAATCAGATCCCTCCATTCCCTAACTATCTTTATCATTTCACATTAACCCATTTTTATCCATATAATATTGTTCCTTTTTTCACTACTAATATTCCCACTACGTTGTATCACTAAACAAGCCCGAACGAGCATAGCAAAACGTGAGTGTGTTTTGCCTCTGGATGGTCGCTCTGATATTAACTAAACAAGCCGAACGTAGCGGAACGTGAGCGTGTTCAGGCAGTTCTTGGAGCTTAGTCTACGAGACTAATTAGGGAAAACCTCCCTATAATTAGCTAATAATCACTTGAAATGCTCGTTATTAGGGAATTACTCCCTAATAAACTTAATTTAGCATGGTTTATGGACTAATTAGCTAAATTTTAGGGAGAAATTTCCTAAATATGCCCCTAACAGCGATAAACTGAGAAAAATTAGGGAGGTTTTCCCTAAACTTCTGCCTTGATTAAGTTCACCTCCTTGCATTGATCTAGTAATCCTTCGCAGATCACAAAAACAAAAAAAAAAAAAGAAAAGCCAGCATAAGCCAGCTTTCCGATTCCCTTTGCCTACCCCTTTTGGGTAGGCTTTTGTCTTTTGTTGTTAGCTTGGAGGCAATGCGCCAATGGTTAGGACTTCACTGCGTGGAATTTCGGAACTGTAGAAGCGTAGCGCTCGCCCGAAAATCCACACAGTGCAGCTTCCTAACCAGCCGACTCACCAACGCCAGCTTCCTAACCAACCACTTCTCTAGCTAACATAAAAAAAATCAATCAGCGTACACAACAATATCACCATGCTGATCACCTGATTCAGATTATAAGAAGCCACCTTCATCAGCTTACGATTCGATGGTTTAATAATCTTATGCTCGGTCATCAGCAGCAGCGTCGCAATGCCAATCCCCACCAGATACATCCAGCCGAGATCACGCCATAGATATAGGAACAATAGCAGCATAATCATGATGAAATGTAGACCTTTTGCAATACGCAGGGCATTCTCCAGTCCGAAGAAGCTAGGAATCGACCATAGCCCATGCCGCCGATCAAATTCGATATCCTGCGTGCCGTAAATAATATCAAAGCCGGCAATCCATAACATAACCACTGTTCCGATAACAAACGGTGTAAATGCGATATTTCCGGTTACAGCAAACCATGCACCAATCGGTGCAGAAGCAATAACAAAACCTAAATATAAATGACTGAGAAAGGTAAACCGCTTCGTGTAAGAATAGGTTGATATCAATACGATCGCCACCGGCGATAAGATCAAGCAGAGCAAATTAAGCATGCCTGAAGCCACAATGAAAATGGCATAGTTAACAATAACAAAGACAACAACTTCTTTTTCCGCCAGTAAGCGTTGAGGCAGATGTCGATGTGCCGTACGGGGATTCTGTTCATCGAACGTACGGTCCGCAAGCCGATTGAATGCATTGGCGCCATTACGGGCGCCTATTAATGCAATAAGTCCCCAGATCATCACATGTCCTGATGGCCAGCCCCCTGCGGCCCATACCATCGATATAATAGCAAATGGTAGCGAAAAAAGCGTATGAGAGAACATTACCAGTTCGCTGAACATTTTAAGTTTTAGACCTGCAGTTTTACATATGTTTAGAATCGCCATTCGTGCATTCCTCTTTCTTCACTACTGTGTTTAAGTCCATTAACCATTATGGTCTGCAAGGACTTCATTCAGGACGTTAAGCACCCCGTCAATATCCTCTTCCGTAATAATCATCGGTGGTTGGAAGGCTAGCACATTGCGCCCTATACCATTTTTGCCGATTAGATAACCTCGGTCCTTCATCGCCTCCAGCACTTGATCTGTAAGCGCCGCTGCGCCTACAGCATCTGTACCAGCTAGCTCCGCCCCCAACATAAGGCCAGTTCCCCGTACATCAACAATCAACGAAGGATAACGAGCTTGCAAATCCTTCAGACCTGCTTTCAATCGTTCTCCTAGCTGTACCGAGCGTTCAGGAAGCCGTTCCTCTCGAATATAATCAAGCACAGCCAAGGCTGTTGCAGCAGATACCGGATTCCCCCCAAACGTGGAAGCGGAAGGGCGGTTCAAGGCAAGGGCAATCTCATCGGTGGTAGCGAAGGCTGCAACTGGAATTCCGTTACCGAGTGCTTTGGCCATACTTATAATATCGGGTACAACGTCAAAATGCTCCATAGCAAACATTTTGCCAGTACGTCCAAAACCAGTTTGGATTTCATCAGCGATTAGGAGTACACCGTATCTCTCTAACAATGCTTTTACATCACGGAAGTAGGTTCGGGTTGGCATAATCATTCCGCCGTTGCCTTGGATTGGCTCTACGATCATGGCAGCAATCGTATTCCCCTTCTCTTCAAGCACCCGCTCTAGTGATTCCAGGGATAACGATGCCGCTTCCTCCAGCGATAAATCCGGATGATAAGGGCGAGGAATAAACTCAACGTCATGATCCAAGTATTTATCGGTACGCCACATAGGCAGGCCGGTCACACTCATAGTTAGATTGGTACGGCCATGCAGGCCACTCTCCAGCGCAATAAACCCTTTACGTCCTGTATACATCCGAGCGAGCAGCAGAGCCCCCTCATTAGCCTCAGAGCCACTGTTAACAAAGAAGGTTCGACGCAGCCCACCCGGCATAACCTCTTCCAAACGTTCTGCCAAATCTACACTCGGTTGAGTCAGATAGATCGTTGTCGTATGCTGCAGCTGCTGCAGCTGTTCAATTGTACGTTCCGTTATAGCAGGATTACAGTGTCCACAAGCAACTACGGATACTCCCGCAAAGAAATCGGTATAAGACTTACCCTTCTCATCATAAACAAACTGCATTGAACCACGAACAAGCTGAGGAGCATCACGGTAAAAATGCTGTGTACAAGGATAGAAATATTGCTTGCGTTTGGATGCTACCGCTTCTCTTCCGATATAGTCTTGTTGTTCCATGAAGGCTTCTCTCTCCTTTTTGTGAAAATAGTAACTTATTCATAGAGTCCTGTGCACCACCCTATCATGCGGCGATAGCTAGTCCCCATAAAAATACATTTAATTGAACTGCAATGAGCCCAAAGTATAACCAGCATAGACCGGCTTAAGGCCACCCAGCATATCATCCTTCAGATCAGATCCGTTCAAAGCCTGTTGATAAGAAACAATAATTTCACGTAGCTGTTCGACGCTATAGGTTGCTCCTTCAATACGGAAGCTTGATATTCCTAGTCCACTCATCTCATTCAATAAAGGTAAATAACAAAGTTCTTTTGCGAATAAAAGATGGCAACGGCCGTGCTGATCACGATATACCGGATTCTCACCTTTGTCTGTCTTTAGAACCAAAACATTATTGTGCACATATTGATTATCCTCTTCAGCAACAGGCTCCATTAACTCCGTATTCTCATAAAGATCATGCTCCATATACATTAGTGCAGGTGTGCCATGAACAACAACCTCCAAAGGTGTTTCACAACGAGAGGCAAAGGTAGCAAAATGCTCTAACGTCATTTCCGGTGAAACTGAAAGTTGAGTCAAACCTAATTTAGCATATAATTGCGCTGAAAGATGATTGTATACATTTAAATTACTATCCCCAATTAGCGGATATCCTGTGGAGTTGTAACGACGAATGGCTCCCAAATTTGTAACGATAAGACCGTCAATCGGCAAGCGTTCTCCGCCCAGCAATTGATCATATTGGTCAAAATGCAGCTCGGTCATCATACGTGGCAAACCCAAGTAGATTTTGCTATCGCCCTTCAGCTCACCTAGTTCCTTGATGTCGCGCTTTGTAAAAGGTCTGTCCGGTTCAAAAACGTCGCCCGGCAAGTACAGGCTATCCACACCAAGCTCTAAGACCATCCGTGCCTGTGGCATATTATTCACACGTACAGCTAACTTAGCTTTTGTCTTCTGCGGCTGCTCGACCTCAGCTAATCTCTCCCGTAACTGCTCAACACGTTTCTCTGACAGATCACGCTCTGCAGTTGGTGTACTGAATACTTTTCCAGTGCTATAGAATTTGCCCGTACCTTCATAACGACGGTTAATGTTAGCTAATCCTGGCTTACCAAAAGCATAAGCTGTTGAAAAGTCACGTTTACGGTTGTTATAGAGCTCTTTCGTATCGACCGTGCGATCAAAACCTATCGGATCATCGATATAGCGGTCAATGGCTTCGCCGTAGCTATTCGCCAGCATCACCATAAATTCCTTATCCCGCATACGGCCTTCTATTTTGAAGGAGGTAATACCGGATTCAATCAATTCCGGAAGATGCTCATACATGAACATATCTTTTACAGCCAGCGGGTATTCAGCCGGATATACATACCCGTCTTTTTTAACCCGATAATCCCAGCGGCAAGGTTTCATACATTTCCCACGGTTACTGCTCATACCGAATACATGGGAGCTGAAGTAACAATTCGCACCGTGAACCGAGCACATATCCCCGTGAATAAAATACTCCAGTTCCATCCCACTCCGCTGACCAAGCAGCTTAGCTGTTTGCAGGTCCATTTCCCGCGAAGTAACCACACGGCTTACCCCAAGATCACGCAGCGCATAGATCATCTCCAGATTATGAACATTCATCATGACCGAAGAGTGAATAGGAAGATTAAGCTCCATCTCACGAATAAGCTCCAACACCGCCATATCCTGAACAATCAAGGCATCCGGACGGGCACCGTCAAGGAAACGCAGATATTCTCTAGCCTCTTCCACATCTTCTTCACTAAACAGGTTGTTCACTGTGATATACACTTTTTTATCTAGACGGTGTGCGATATCTAGTGCCTCTACGATCTCCTCATGAGACAGATTATATCCTTTACGCATCATTCTCATATTCAGTACGGGTCCACCAAAATAAACTGCATCACACCGTGACTGGATTACTTCCTTGAAAATCTCAAACGTCCCTGCGGGTGCTAATAATTCAATCTCTCTACCGTTAAAATAACGTGCCATTCAAGTTCCCTCCCAAGTTGATACTCTTCAAACATGTTGTATTTTAAACCAAAGCTACTACAATCCCCATGACAACAAACATAGTAATAAAAATAGTATCAAATATTCCCCACCTTAGGCGGTGATACTGGCTGCGCGGAGCATCCATACGAAAGCCACGGGCTTCCATGGAATACACCAGATCCTGTGCACGCCTAAACGCACTGGCGATAATCGGAACCAGCAGGGAGACTAGCATCTTTCCCTTTTCCTTCAAAGGCAACTCTTTCAGATCAGCACCCCGTGAGGCCTGCGCTTTCATAATAATCTGCGACTCATCTAGAATCGTAGGAATGAACCGGAGTGAAATGCTGATCATCAGCGTGATACGGTCGGGCTTCAAGCCTAGCTTTTTGAAAGGAGCCAAAATCCCCTCTAGTCCTTGATTCAGCTTACCCGGCGTTGTGGTGAATGTAAGTAGCGCCGTGAAGGTGATCAGAAAAAACATGCGGATGACCGAAAATGCGCCTAATCTTAGCCCTCCCTCATAGATAGACCACGAACCAAGCGTCAGCACCGCTTCCCCTGTCTTCACAGACAGCAGCTGTACGATAAAGATAAATAGCATTAAATAGCGTAAAGGCTTAGCTGCTTTCAGGAAGTATTTAAGCGGAATCCGAGTAGAAGCCATAACGGCTATTGAGAAAATAGCCAGCAGTGCCATGGCCATCCACGAACGGGAGAGCAGAATAACAGCTACGTATAATAGCATTCCGGTGATTTTGGCACGAGCATCCAGCTTGTGCACCCATGAACCGGTCTCAATACTGCGTCCTATGATTAGCTTCTCATTCATGGCCGTCCCTCTTTCCTTCGTGCTGCTCACTAGAGTTGCCTGATCCAGATGGCAGCGAAGCGATCAGCTCTGCTAAGCTCTCTGCCGTTAAGCGAGGAGCTTCATCCGTAAGACCAAAGCGATCAGCGACTGCACGCCAGTAACGAAGGGACTGTGGAACCGTCAAGCCACACTGTTCCAGAATCGAAGGGTCATCTGCCAGCGCCTTTACGCTGCCTTGAAACGCCGTGCTGCCCTCTTTAAGAACAAGCCAGTTGTCCGCGTAAGGCAATAACTCATCCATCCGATGCGTGACGACGATGATCGTTCTCCCCTGCTCACGGCATAATCTCTCCAGCAAGCGGATTAGCTCTGCACGGCTGATGGGATCAAGCGTAGCCGTAGGTTCATCCAAAACGATGACCTCTGGGTCCATAGCTAGCACGGATGCAATAGCCGCCTTACGCATTTGTCCACCGCTCAATTTAAAAGGATTCCGCTCTAGCAGCGCCAGATCCAGACCCATATCCAGCATGGCCTGTCTTGCACGTGCCTTGGCCTCTTCGAGGCTCATGCCGAAGTTAAGAGGTCCGAAGATGAGGTCCTTTTCGACCGTATCTTCAAACATTTGCTGCTCTGGAAATTGAAATACCAAACCGACTCTACGGCGCAGCGGCATTAGCTTAGGTGATTTTTCACCCGCCTGAATGGTTACATCGAGTACTTTTACCGTACCTTCCGTTGGTTTCAGTATCCCGTTAAACAACTGCAGCAGCGTCGATTTACCAGAGCCTGTCGCCCCAGCAATACCAACCATAGAGCCTAGTGGAACACTGAGGTTAATGTCGCGGAGCGCCGTCAGCTTCCATAGGCTTCGGTCAGCATAGGAGTAACTTACTTGCTGTAATTCTATGGCCATAACGTGTCTATAAGCTCCTTTTCACTGGCGGGAACATCCACATGAATGCCTTGATTCTGCAGCTCACGTGCAAGACGCCAAGGGTACGGCTCGCACAGATGGCATTTTTGCAGAAGCTCCTCGTTCCGGAATAGCTCCGCCGGTGTAACATCAGCAGCCAGACCACCTCCATGCAATGCAAGCACCCGATCCGATGCCAGAATCTCATCTGCATCATGCGTAATCATAAGGATCGTATACTTTCCTTCCGCTCTCATATCCTGCAAAATGCCAAGAAGATCATTTCTGCTACCCTCATCCAACATAGAAGAGGCCTCGTCAAAAATGACGATGCCTGGTTCCATAGCCAGAATGGAGGCGATAGCGACACGCTGCTTCTGACCTCCAGACAGCTCACTCGGGTGTTTGGACAACAGATGATTTATTCCCAGCCTCGTCGTATATGAGTGCAGCCGTTCAGCCATCTCTGTGTACGACAAACAAAGCCCTTCCAGGCCGAATAAGATATCTTCCTCTACAGTGGCTCCAATAAACTGATTATCTGGATTTTGGAACACCATACCGATGCATTGCCGAATGCTGCCGATCGTTTCCTCACTCAGCTGCATACCACTAACCACAATTTCGCCAACACTCTTAGGCAGCAATGCATTTAGTAGCTTAACTAGCGTTGACTTCCCGCAGCCATTAGGACCAACCAAGCTAACCCATTGTCCCTGTGAAATAGATAACGTTATATTTTGAAGAATCGGATGCTCAGGATCGTAACCAAACGATACCTCATCCAGAGAGATGATAGCTTGTCCTTCTCCCTCTAATTCTTGACCTGCAAATGATTCATTCATGTTAGTCATCCTTCCGCTGATGTGACTAATCAGTCCAAAAACTCTTCAAACAACGATATTTTTGACAATGAAGCCACCAAATAACGGACTGCATAGCCCACGGCAATTCCTGTTACTACTCCAGTGATCAGCAGCATGGGAAGATAATAAAAAATACTAAGGGATGAGAATACCATTGAAGCTGCCAGCAGCTGACCGATATTATGTGCAATCCCACCAGCTATACTAATTCCGATCAAACTTATACTCTTACCTTTGCCACTAATCAGCATTAATACGAACATTACAACAAAGCTAAACAACGAGCCAAATAAACTGAACAGCAGGCTTGAAAAAGTACCTAGCAGAAAAGCGGTAAGCAGTGTCTTAAGGATGACAAGCAGGAATGCGTCCCGTCCACGTAAAAAGTAAATACAAGTCAAAATCATGATGTTGGCTAATCCTAGCTTAGCACCCGGTACCAGTCCCATTCCTGACAATGGAATCTGTGCCTCTATTAGACTAAGCACTACCGCCACTGCGGCGAAAATCGCAATAATTACCGTTCTTTTTAAAGCTGTTGCAGATTCACTACTGGACATAGGCATCTATATCATCCTCCCCCGACGCACTCGTGATTTCCACTAATACTCTATGCGGTAGACAGACAATCGTCTGTTTGGGCAGGGTAATAAAACCGAAACCTAGGCACACTTGATCCGGGCAGTCAGCATCATACATTTCAATCCCGTAATCATGCACCTTCAAGATGTTATAACCACGGTCGGTACGGACCTCAATGGTTTGTTCTTCTTTTGTAAGCTTTACCGTTTTAAATAACTCGCCGTCCACTGTCACATTGGCTACGAGATTTTTACCGGACCCACCTTTATCATCATTGTCCGAAAACCATCTCGGTACGAGAAAAGCGAGCGCAGCAATTAACACGATGGAAATCAACCACACATCTGCGCGTTTCATAAAAATCTCCCTTATTTTTTAATTAAAATCCAGACTTATTAATTATAACGGTCTACCCTCAATCCTTCAATCAATGTTGGGGTTTAATGTAAGTTTTAGAGAGCAGTTCACAAAATAGGCACGCAAAATAGCCCCCGTAGTCCCATTCCCTCTGGCTTACTAGCTTTTCCGAATTAATCCGCAAATAATCCGGCATAAGTTATATTCGAATCAAACGCTCTATCTTGCTCTACTTGTTCTCCTCCTAAATCAAACTACCCTTATCTTGGAATTGATTATTATATTTGCCTTTTAAACAATACTGTGTTATATTTATATCGTATTTGTTTTTCGATATATTGAATATCCCCATCAAGAAGATGTCAGGCCGACTCTTTTACACATCGGCATTTTGGACACAGAGGCTTTATGTTTTCTTGCAGAAACTTTCCTTTTTATGAGACTAAATTCGAAATATAGCATTCCGATTCACACTGGCGCGGTCAATGGAGCCGCAAGGGCAAAAGAGAGGTAGGGCTTTTGTCGTATTGGAAGGATTATTCTCGCCACACGGCTGCTGGAAATAACAAGGAATTAAGACACCCGTTACTCACGAACGGCGGGGGATGAATATAACGAAAAAGCATGGCTGTACGAACCTTACATAAGGACTCATGCCATGTGTGGAAAAATATAGGCGCCCGATAACCGCTACCTAGCGGATATCGGGCGCTGTCTACGTTCAGGGCATCTAATTTACATATTGATTCACAAAAGCTGTTACTACGTTTATATACCCCGTCTTATCCATATCATATGCTAATCCATGCCCTGCTTGCGGCACTACGAACTTCTCTTTAGGACTCTGACATGCCTCATACAATTCATTCATCATGCTATATGGTACAAAATTATCGGCATCCCCATGAATAAAAAGAATCGGCACCTTCGCCTTCCGCACCTGTTTCAAAGCAGACGCTTCACTAAAACCATACCCTGCTTTCAAACGAGTAATTAGACTCGCACTTTGAATAAAAGGGAAACTTGGCAAGCGATACATGCGCCGTAGTTGGTAGGCTAATTGTGCTTTAACTGAGCTGTAAGCGCAGTCCGAGACAATAGCTTTGACCTGCGGTGGGAGATTTTCACCTGAGGTCATTAGCACGGTAGCACCACCCATGGAGACCCCATGAAGCACAACTTGAGCACTGGGCCCAGTCTTTTCTATTATATATTCAATCCACTGCAAATAATCCTTGCGCTCATGCCATCCAAAACCAATATAATTCCCAGCGCTTTCCCCATGTCCCCTGGCATCGGGAATCAGGATATTAAAGCCCAGTCGCTCGTAATAGATTTTGGCGTACGCTCCCATATCCTTCCCTTTTCCAGAATAACCGTGAGCTAGAATCGCCGTACGACCTTCAGCACGATCTGAAAGGAGCCAGTACCCTCTTAGTTGTAGCCCGTCCTCAGATGTAATCTCCATATTCTCAAAGCTCTGACTGGAGATCCAATCCTTCCCCTCCCCCCAAGAAGCCCCGGCAACCGGGGGATCAACCTTCAAATCACGATTATTACTCAGGAATTCCTTCGGTGCTCGTTTAATAGCAATTCCATAAAAGAAAAAGCCCGCAAAGATCAGAGCCCCTATGACGATGATCGCACTAATGAAGAACCATACCAATTCATCTTCCCCGTCCCTTCTTCATATCCGTTGTAAATCAGTATAGCATCTGCTTAGATTACTCCAAAATATAACAATCATTACAAAATAAAGCCGCTATCGGAATAAGTCCCGAAAGCGGCTCTTTTCTGTTCTGGGTATACCTTGTGTTCTCGTCACAATTACCATTTATTATTTCTTGTTGGAGAATCTATTTCTCATTAGCAATCCAATAAGTGCAAAACCTAGACCAGCTACATAATAAGGGACTGGACTTGATTCTCCCGTTTTCGGAAGTTCATCCACAGGTGGATTACCTAGCGGGATTGTATCATCCACCACGGCGATATCCTCTGGTGACGGTGTTGGCGTTACCTCCGTTACTGATCCTAATGGGATCTCGTCATCATCAACAAGTACCTCTGTGCTACCCGACGGTGTTGGTGTTGGTACTGGTACTGGTACTGGCGTCGATGAAGCTACAGGTCCAAGTGGCACAGGGTCATCATTAACGACGATAATGCCAATTACGGAGGATGGCGTTGGTGTTGGGAATACCGGAGCCACCGGTGACGGAGTCGGTGTTGGTGTTACCTCAGACGACGGAGTCGGCGTTGGTGTTGCTTCAGACGACGGAGTCGGCGTTGGTGTTGCTTCAGACGACGGAGTCGGTGTTGGTGTTGCTTCAGACGACGGAGTCGGCGTTGGTGTCGCTTCAGACGACGGAGTCGGCGTTGGTGTCGCTTCAGACGACGGAGTCGGTGTTGGTGTTGCTTCAGACGACGGAGTCGGCGTTGGTGTCGGTGTCACGTCCGGCGTTGGTGTTGGCGTCACAGTCGGCGTTGGTGTTGGCGTCACGTCCGGCGTTGGTGTTGGCGTCACGTCCGGCGTTGGTGTTGGCGTCACAGTCGGCGTTGGTGTTGGCGTCACAGTCGGCGTTGGTGTTGGCGTCACGTCCGGCGTTGGTGTTGGCGTCACAGTCGGTGTTGGTGTTGGCGTCACGTCCGGCGTTGGTGTTGGCGTCACAGTCGGTGTTGGTGTTGGCGTCACAGTCGGCGTTGGTGTGTGTGTTGGTTTTGGTGTGTGCGTTGGTTTTGGTGTGTGCGTTGGTTTCGGCGTTGGTGTTGGTTTCGGCGTTGGTGTTGGCTTCGGCGTTGGTGTTGGCTTCGGCGTTGGTGTTGGCTTCGGCGTTGGTGTTGGCTTCGGCGTTGGTGTTGGCTTCGGCGTTGGTGTTGGCTTCGGCGTTGGTGTCACGGTCGGTGTCGGCGTCACACTCGGCGTTGGTGTCACGCACGGCGTCGGTGTTGGCGTCACAGCCGGCGTCGGCGTTGGCGTCACGGTCGGTGTTGGCGTCACAGTCGGCGTCGGTGTTGGCGTCACAGTCGGCGTCGGTGTTGGCGTCACGGTCGGCGTCGGTGTTGGTGTCACAGTCGGCGTCGGTGTCGGAGGTGGTTCCTCCCCTTCATATGGATACCAATGCATCTGTACCCCACCAGCAAATCCCTTTGCAATCAGTGTCCCATGCAGTTCACCAGAATTATAAGTTACTTTCGCATGCGGAGCTAGGATAGTTCCTTCTATCGTTAAACTTCCTATGTTTACAGTGCTAGCTTCATAAAAATTAAATAATACCTTGTTAAGGCTGCCTCCCCATATTTGAAAACTTGGAATTTCAACTGAACTTCCGCTAACGTTAACGATAACTGTGGCGTTATTTGCAATATTAAACTGTAAGCCATTGGCATTAGCGAAATCGGCAGCACTTAGATTAAGAACGTTAAATGATTCCGGAGCATCAATTGTTATTTTCCCATATTCCTTTTTGAAAGTTCCAACTGTAGCAAGTGAAGAGAATTCATTAGAACGTCCGATAAGAAATTGCTCTTCAGCATCAAAATCAATAGGCGTTCCTTTTCTCGCTGGTTCTTTAAGATCTACACCGTTGCTGGAAAAAACACCACCATAAACGGATGCTCCATGAATAGTACCATTAGTAAAAGTAATGTCATTACCAGCAATAAGGACATCTCCACCTGGATTATCCTTGGATACGCCGTAATTCTGCAAAGTAATGTTACCTTTGGCGGCAAGGCGCCCATGAACCTGATCATTAGATTGTTTGAAATCCCCAAAAATAAAAGTATTAAAATTCCCTGCAATACCTAACACAGGTGTAGGAGTATAGGGAGGTACCTCCCCTGCTGCATTTACCAAATGCCCTCCGGAAAGCCCATTACCTACCATTAAAGTCCCCGCTAATACTAGTGAGAGTATCGGTTTTATTCTTCTTTTCAAAAAGCACACCTCCTAAATCTATCATTTATATCTAATCAAAATAATTACCAGAAACTCTAAAAGACCTAACAACAAAAAAGACCGCCAAAAAAGAAGTAGAATTCCCTTCTCATGGCAGTCGGACGGTCATAGTGTCCTTAAGACACTTTAGACTCCTGGACTTTGCGTCCCACCCTTTCGGACGGTTTGCTATTATCATGATTATATATGTATAGCTTTTGCAAAATAGAACCGGCAGCTTAAGCATCCTATTAAATAATCGTCTATGACTTTTAATACTTTCGAACTAATAATAGTTTAGCGCTCCGCCCCCACAAATGTCAATCAATTCCTTTTAATAATCATACAGATTAACCAGCACAAAAAAAGCACCTAAAGGCGCTTCACGCAAAAGTTTTTATTCAATTTTAAAGTAACTGTATATAGCCTAATATCGATATCCATAATGGAATACTAAAAATCAAACCAAATACCAATCCACGGCGGAGACTTCCTTCCTCTCTCATCCTAATTCTCCTTTTCATAAGCCTAAACCATTAATTTTTATTATTACAATTTTAATATATTTTATTCTTTCTATTTTCGTTGTGAATTTAATCACATTGGACTGGCTGTTTAGAAATACCATTGATTATTTTTGGGATATCGGGGTAGAATACGAATATACGTTCCCATTAGAGGTGATGAGATTCATGCATAGAGCTGAAAGCAGAGACAACATGCTGGTGAAATCTTATTTATTGCTTCCGATGATTTTATCAGCTTTCGAACGGGACTCCGCCATTTTATCTACACATTTACGAACGCCCGCCCCCTATCTGGAGGTTCTTGGAACCGCCGCGGCAGTAGCTACAGCAGATCTAAGAGATGTTCGTTCGGAAATGAGAAAACGGGGAATCAAGGTATATGAGCAGAACAGGCTCAACACAGGGATAGAAGCCAAATTTATATGTCGCGGATACCATGAACGAATGCTGCTGTTAAACGACATCGTTGCTGCACAAGCTGCTATTCATATGCGCAGATATCTCGGGCTGGATATTTCATCTTTTAAGAGCTATGAAGGGCAGTATCAGATTAAGTAAAGCCGCGTAAGGAGTTACGCCCCTCCCCCCCATTTCCATTAGCGAACAAAAAAATAGGCCTTACCATGGGAGTTGGCAAGACCTAAGAGATTTATACCACAAAACACTGGGGGGTGTTTGGTGTCTTCAATATATACCCCTAACCTGAAAATAAGATGATGCTCACATGAAAATCACATTAAAAACTTCAATTCGTCATTCAGGTTAGACGATAGTCACCGAAATCATATTCGTTACCTTCTACCCATTCCCTTAGGTCCACCTCAGACGTAACCTCATAACACCCCGTGAGCTGGCCTGTCGCAATAATAGCCCCTGTCGGTAAATTATTCGGGCTTAACAAGCAAATAAAACTAATTACTGTATGACGATTAAATAGAAGAGAGCTGCTAAAACAAACCGGTATAGAGCAAACCATTCCAATCGAAGTCGCTTAATCAGTTTGATGAACGTCACTACTGCAATCATTGCCACAAGAAAGGATGTCGCAAAGCCAATTAACATTAGAAGCAAATCATCAGAACTCAGCAAATCACGACTATCGTACAAATCTAACAAGCTTGCACCAAACATTACAGGTACAGAAATAAGGAATGTAAAATCTGCAGCGGCTTTTTGGCTAGTGCCAAACAACAGGCCGCCTGAAATCGTCGAACCTGATCTCGAAAATCCCGGCCATAACGCCAAGCATTGGAACAGACCAATTCCGAAAGCTTGTTTATAATTAATACCATCAATAGTATCAGCGGTTTCAGTTCGCCTATTCCGCGCTGCAATGATCATCAATACGCCACCAACAACTAGCCCGATCAAGACGGGGATTGGACCGAATAATTGGCTTTTTATGGTGTCCTTGAAGAGAAGATATAAGAGTAATGCTGGTAACATAGCCAAAACCATATGAATGACATTTAATCCTTTGCTTTTGGAAAAATCCATTCTAATCATATTAGCCCCAATCTCCAAATACCTTTTCCAGTAAAGAATTAGAACAGCCATCACTGCACCCAACTGTATAACAATTTTAAAAGTTATTGCAGCGTCTCCCTCAAAGCTAAGCAAATTTCCTGCTAAAATAAGATGTCCAGTAGATGATACTGGTAAAAATTCAGTTAAGCCCTCTATTATGCCAAGTATTATTGCTTTAATTACATCAGTCATCAGTGGATAGTCCCCTTTCGGAAATAAGATCATTTAATTTCCAGTATAAGGGAGACACGTACACTTACCCATCGATTAACATAACGATATTCAATACAGAATGACATAATTGTCACAATGAATTATTTCAGTCTTAAGTAACGGCTTATTAAACTATTATTTCCCGTTAGCATAACAACGGAATCAAAAAGTAAATTCAGACTGGATCAAAAGACCAGGCCCGCGTCCTCGATGATCCGATTCGATTAGGGTGTGCGTCTTATCAGACACTAGGTCTGTGCAAATGATGTCAAATCTTGTGGTGTAAGCACCTGGGGGACTTATGGTCTCACTCAATTCATTTCATAGATTCATTTAATAAATCACCATCCTGATCGTTACAAATTTTACCAGAATTGATTTTAGCATTTGGACCAACAACCGCATAAGGGAAATTTAAGTAATGGGAAATGAATCTAATATTTTCTCCAGGTTTTAGACTGATCTATATAAAAGCAATGGCAGTCCAAGACTTAGTAAATAAAGTCTAAGACTGCCTTTTTGTCATTGAATTAACGTTTTCCGTTAGTTGAATGAGTTGTAATACGTTTAGTGTGCTGTCTTTAACAGCAGGTTTTAAGGCCAACCTTTCGTAAAGGATGGCCTTTGTTCAATCTCTTATATTACGCCGTATGCAGATAACCTACAAATGGCCTCTATAGTCACTCGACCACGCCATTCCAATTCTGAAGCAGGCCCAGGAGCTTCCCAGCTAATAGGCCACCCGCCATCTGGCATTTGTTGTTTCGCAAGAACTTCAAGGTGATTGTCAATCTGGCTTTGGGTAAACAATGGTCGGCTTATTGATCCTGGTGTACGTGCGAAATGAAGAGGCGTTAGTCCGTAAGCATCTGAAGAAGCATCTAGTTTGAAAAAATTAGCATGCGGAAGAACTCTTGCGATAACATCTAGCAGATTTTCTGCCATTACCTTGTTGGGTATGTATTCCGCCAATCTGACTGCGCATAAAAGAGCATGGGCTTCAAGTGGAGGTTCCTGTAAAAACATTTCACAACAAGTTTCTGTTGCTAAAGAAAGCCACCCATGTTCGACTTCCTGGTAATGAAGAAGACCACAAATCTCGGCTGTAGGGTTAAGACCCGGTGATATTGTTGAATGCATCCAATGACTTGCAAGTGGTGACTGATTAGCTGACTTCAGAAAAAATGGGACTAGGCCTTTCTTGTCCGACACGGATAAAAGATAGTTACATACAGATGTTGCAAATTCTAAGTTCCGATACTCCGCCTCTTCTAATGCTCCAAGGCCAAAAGAGGTCAAAAGCGGTTGGCTTTCCGGACAACGAAGGTCAGGTTCTAAAGCATGGCCGAGACCGCCATCAGAATTTTGATAGGCACGTACAACATTACCGACCAAAGTAGGATGAGCACCTTCAAAGAGAACTTCAAATAGTCGACGTTCCAATAAACGGGCATGTGTAAGTAAGAAAGAACGTGCTGTCACTAAGATTTCAGACATATGCGCTCTACCCCCATTCAAATAGAATTTAAAACTAATAACCAAAATATAAATTCAAAATGTCTCAATGATCTCCTGAGTCGTAAAGCATAAGAACGACCTCTGGCACACCGTGAGACATTTATCAATTCGTGATCTATTATCTAGACTCCTTTTCGAGGGGTTATGTTCGTTTCTTGAGCATTACTTTTATGCAATTGCTTAAATGTCGCTGTTGAACCTGATCCCAAGTCATAAGCAGCTAGATCCTGGGCGTAAACGCAACATTGACCAAGCACTAGTGACTGTAGGTAAAACGCCTAAAGACCTGCTTTATGATGTAGTAACAGAAATTAGGGAACAACCAGTGTCCGTTGTACCGCTTATTGCTGTACAGATGCCTGCCAGTGTAGCTCAAAGGCTAACTGAAGCTTATGTATCCCCAGCATGGTTTGATGCTCATAAAACCCGGCGTTCCCGATTTAGTTTCCTCCCATTCTGATAGCCACCACAATGGCACCTACGATCACGGTAATGATTGCCCCGCCAACAGTCCTCCAAAGCCAGCGTTGTGCGTCTTCAATCCTGTCTAGCCTACGATGTGCTGATTTAGCAGATTGCATAGCTTCACGCGCTAAGTCACGTGTAGCCTCGATTGTCGATGCCAATGCCGGTACCGCTTCAAGTGTTTATAGCCCCCAGGGATCCGAGGGCAAAATAAAAACACGCCTATAAGTAGCGTGTTGTCATAATATTTGATGCATAGTATGGTCGAATGCGACAGAAAAAGACCTACATATTGATTAATTGTTGGTCTACTTAAGTAATTCCTTATTCAACTATCGTACCCGTTAGATCAACGATGGTGATCGCTTGGTAATTCCCAGTTAATCATTCCATTCTCTATTCCGGTTCTTGTCATCTTCAATTTCTCCAGAACTTTTATGGATGGAATGTTATCTATAAGACACTCTGCCACAATTTTTTTTGCTTTTCTTGAAGATAATGCCCATTCAATAATTGCTCCAACCGACTCTGTAGCTATCCCCTTGTTATGCATTTCCGGAATAATACCAAATCCAACTTCTACAATTCCTTGATTATCAGGTTTTCCTTTAAATCCAATGTCCCCAATAACTTGATTATTATCAGCTAAAGTTACAAACCACGCACCCCAGCCCAACAATTCCGGGTCCTCCTTAAGGTTATCTAAATAATTGACGATATGCTTTCTAATAGAATACGTTTCAGATACCTTCTTGTAATTCTCTGGATTAAAAGCAGTGATGATTAGTCGTTCAGTTATGATTTGCAAAATTATCAATTCCCCCCTCGTGAATTAACTATCGTCCCCGGTAAGCGGAATGTACCGTACCGAGTAAATTAAATCTGCGCATTCTTCGGAAGTGTTAAAAATTTTAACTTTGTTCATCCTGGAAATACCACTCATTGATAAATTAATTCCATTTTAACTTTGAAACTGTAAGACTGGAGAGAAAAAACAACTATAATTGAACTATACTGCTCGCTAGTCAACAAGAGAGATAAACAGTATGGTCCAATTGTTCCGTTAGCTCCGCCCACTGGGTATCCAAGGGCAATATAAAACGCCCCCCACTCTACTCGACTAAAGGTTAGAAGATTGTTAGAAGCCAGGGGCTTTAATAAAAAAAAGCGCGATCCCGAATAACCGGGAACCCGCGCCGTTGTCGAATTCTTGAGGATGCTGGTGAAGGGAATTGAACCCCCGGCCTACGCATTACGAGTGCGTTGCTCTACCCCTGAGCTACACCAGCTTATAGCTAATTTTTCTGTCAAACAAAAAACATTATACAACTTTCAGCTAGAAACGCAAGCCTATTTCTCCCTGTTTTCTACTCTCCTAGACTGCTGCTACTCCACCTGTAGCTTACGCTCCACAGACTCCAGCTTTCCACGGCTAGTGGAGGGCTTATCGCGGCGGTCGTCTATTTTAAGCGAGGTTGAGACACGTTCTGCACCTGCGGCAAAAGGAGACTCATGCAATGCTTCCACCGCTGCAAATATACGTTGGAGAGGTCCTTCAATGATTGTACCCATCGATGTAAGTTCATAAGTAATTCCTTCTACCGTCTGCAGCACTCGCTGCATATCCGCAACATAACTGCTAAGGCTGGTACTGCCTGTTCCAATCGGAATAACGGTTACTTCAGCAATAGGCATGGGAATACCTCCTTCGAATTTTAAAGTATGTCTCCATCTATTGTAACAACTCCACCGCTCTCCCACAAATGATGGCCGCATTATTATGCCCCTTCTTTTCCGCCAAGTACTCCGAAATACAGCCTTCGCCACGAGTACTTTCTCTTACATGAATTCTAGGGTCGTCCGCACTACATTTATGGACTATTTGTGGCATCTTTTCGGACAATTTATGAATCATTTTCCATGTGCCTGTGGATCAATTGTGGATTACTTATGGACAGCCTGTGGATCAATTGTGGAGTACTTTTAAAGAAGCCGCTCCCCGCTTGGGTTTTCTAAAAAACTGTTTACAAACACAACATCTTGGGTTATTTTTATCTAATCACAACAAAATATAGTGGAGACAGGCGCTTTGATCCTTTATTGGAATTAGAGCTTAATAGGGAAGTGCGGTGAGATTCCGCTGCGGTCCCGCCACTGTAACCGGATGTCCTTCACAAGCTTTTAGAAGCTTAAGGCGGACAGATCTCCCAGCAGAAGCCACTGAGAGTTACGAACCCCCTTGGGAAGGCGCTGAGAGATCCTGCGGAAGCCAGGAGACCTGCCAGTTTCGACGACACCAACTATGAGTGCCTGCGAGGAACAGGAACGGTGTCCGCATGCGGTCATCTTCTGAGAGACCACCGCAAATATCCGTGTGGATATTTACATAACGCATCGGGCATTTTCTGCCATCCTCGCTAGGGGATGCTTTTTTTATGAGATCAGAATGAATATACGGCCGCTTATGCGGTCCAACTTCTTAATGATAGGACGATAGACTGAGAGGAGAGCTATACAATGACGTTGTTGGAGAGACAATTTAACGGTACAACAAATGCACGAGAAGTTCTTTTAGAAGAGCTCATTGATTTAGGGCGCGATATTATCGACAGTCGGGATTTGGACTTACTGCGCGAGAATGCCAATTTGAACGGAGAGAGTTTCTCCGGTAAAATGAGCAAGTTCGGCAGTGAATATTCAAAATGGTATGCCCGCAACTTTACGATGCCACCGCAGCTAGTGCAGGCCATTGATGACAATGTCGTCTATGTGCATGATCTGGATCAATACGCGATCGGAACGACGAACTGTATTTTTATCCCGTTTGATAAACTTCTCCGCGAAGGCTTCAACACCGGCAACGGCAGTGTTCGTCCTCCAAACTCCATAATGACGGCTATGTCACTGGTAGCAATCATTTTTCAATCCCAGCAAAATGCTCAATATGGCGGTGTATCCGCTAATAAGCTCGACTATGATCTAGCCCCTTATGTAACCAAATCCTTCGCTAAGCTATTCCGCAAGGGTCTGGATTATTTTGAAGAAGGACAAGCTGATGAATCTTTGGGCGAGATTACGATGAGCCGGACCGATCTGGCGGAGTTATATCCGAAAGCGTTCCGTTTTGCACTAAAAGAGACCGAGATTGAGACCCTACAAGCGGCGGAAAGTATGGTACATAATCTCAATACCATGTCCAGCCGATCCGGTGGGCAAATTCCGTTCACCAGCATTAACTACGGGACTTGTACTTCACCAGAAGGTCAGCTTGTGATCAGCTCCCTGCTAACAGCAACGATGAACGGACTTGGCAGCGGAGAGACACCTGTGTTCCCGATTCAAATCTTCAAATGTAAGCAAGGCGTCAATCAACAGCAAGGTGATCCGAACTATGAATTGTTCCTAAAAGCAGCGGAATGTTCTGCACGCAGACTATATCCGAACTTCGCTAATCTGGACGCTCCGCTCAACTTGCAGTATTATGATCCAAGTGATCCTGATACGGAATTTGCTACAATGGGCTGCCGCACCCGCGTGCTCGGTGACCGTTTTGGGCGTAATCATTGCTCCGGAAAGGGCAACCTTTCCTTTAATACATTGAATCTGGTTCGACTCGGTCTGGCACACGGCACAGTAACGGGCCGACGTACCGTCGCAGACGAAGCTGGCTTCTATGAAGATCTAAATCATTATATGGATATTGCGCTGGAAGGACTTCTTCATCGTTTCAACATCCAAGCCGCGCAAAAAGCTAAAGCGTCCGATTTCATGATGCGAGAAGGCGTCTGGGAAGGCGGCGAAAATCTCGCTCCTGAAGACTCTGTAGGCGAACTGCTGAAGCATGGCAGTCTTTCGCTTGGCTTCATCGGTATGGCGGAATGCATGAAAGCCATGTATGGCAAACACCATGGCGAGGATATGGAAGTCCATGCCAAGGCTGTGGCTATCGTTCGTCATATGCGGGAGTATTGCGACCTTAAAAGTGAGGAACTGAATCTCAACATCACTTTGTTCGCAACACCAGCCGAAGGCTTGTCCGGCAAATTCACCAAGATTGATCGCAAGGTACTGGGTTCTATTCCGGGTGTAACTGACCGTGAGTATTATACGAACTCTTTCCACATCCCTGTGTACTACGATCTAGGTGCTGCTCAGAAGATCAGCTTGGAAGCTCCTTTCCATGAATACTGCAACGCCGGGGCTATTTCTTATGTCGAATTAAATGGCAATGCCCGCAGTAATCCGTCCGCCTTTATCAAAATCATTAAATACGCACTAGAACAGCAGGTCAGCTATTTCAGCATTAACCACCCGATTGACCGCTGCTCCGGCTGCGGATACGAAGGCGTAATCGGGACAAACTGTCCTTCCTGCGGCGTGCATGAGAAAGACGTTCATATCCGCCGTTTGCGTAGAGTTACAGGTTATTTAACCGGCGACTACCAGACCCGCTTTAATGCCGCCAAGCAAGCTGAAGTAAGAGACCGCGTTAAGCATCTATGAATATTTGCGGTTACTACCCGGAGTCGATTAACGAGGGAGAGGGCATGCGGGCCGTCCTCTTCCTCAGCGGCTGCCGCCATCGTTGCCCGGGATGTTTTAATCCCGAGACGTGGAATTTTAAATACGGTGAAGTCTTCACCCTGGAACGTCAACACGAAATCATTGCAGAAATTGCCGCTAATCCACTGCTTGATGGTTTAACACTGGCCGGTGGTGATCCTTTTTTCTCGGCTGAGGAGGTTCTGGGATTCATTCATGAGCTTCGCGCCGTGCTCCCAGGCTTTAATATCTGGATTTACAGTGGTTATACGTATGAGGAACTAATCGCCCTTCCCGGTTCGCCGGAGTGGAATCTACTTACGCAGTGTCAGGTGTTAATAGATGGACGATTTATAGAAGAACTGAAAGATACTACACTTCCTTACCGAGGAAGCTCTAACCAACGCATCATCGACATTCCGGCCAGTATGAACGGCTCGGAGGTCTTTCTGTGGCAGCCTACTGCGCTATAATATATCAATTTTTGATATTCAAAATTAACCCAAAATAAGAAGGGATGAAATAACCATGCCACAATTCGTAGTAAAACCAGACAATCGCCAACTGGCTTTTGATGAGAAGCGCCTTTCCGTCTACGCCGACCGTATCTTGGAAGGTCTTGATCAACTAAATAAAGAAACTTTGCTGCGGGGAGTAATTTCCAAATTGCGCCGTGACTCCGTAAGCGGAGAAGAAATCAGCAACGCCTTCACTATGAGTGCTCTAGAGCTTGTAACAAAGGAAGAGCCTACTTGGAAGTTTGCAGCTGCCCGTGCCCTTCTGACTACTCTTTATAAAAAAGCAGCCGTTCATCGCCGCTATAAAGCTTATCCAGAAGAGCCTTACGGTGAGTTGTACCCGCTAATTACGGATCTCGTAAAAAAAGGAATCTACCGTGAAGAGCTTCTAACTCACTACACTAAAGAACAAATCGTTGAGCTAGGTGGATGCATCGATTATACGCGCGACCTTCTGTTCGATTACATTGGTCTGCTTACGCTATCCGACCGTTATTTGGCGCATGATTTTGATGGCCGTGTGATGGAGCTTCCGCAAGAACGTTACATGATTATCGCTATGTACCTGATGCACCGTGAGCCAGCCGAGAAACGTCTTGAGCTTGTAAAAGAAGCTTACTGGGCCATGAGCAACATCTACATGACAGCTGCTACCCCTACCATGTCCAATGCCGGCAAAAAGGTCGCTGGACAGCTCTCCAGCTGCTTCATCGATACAGTAGACGATTCCCTTGAGGGCATCTTTGATTCCAATACAGACGTAGCACGTCTTAGCAAAATGGGCGGCGGCATCGGCGTCTACCTTGGTAAAGTACGGGCACGTGGTTCGGATATCCGTGGTCACAAAAACACTAGCTCCGGCGTAATCCCTTGGATTCGCCAATTGAACAATACAGCAGTCAGCGTAGATCAGCTTGGTACACGTAAAGGCGCTGTCGCTGTCTACCTTGATGTATTCCATAAAGATATTCTCGCTTTCCTCGATCTTAAGCTGAATAACGGCGACGAGCGTATGCGTGCACATGACGTGTTCCACGGGGTTACCCTGCCGGATCTGTTCATGGAAGCTGTTGAATCGCGCAGCCACTGGAACCTCTTCTGCCCACATGAAGTGAAGAAGGTTATGGGCTGGACGGATGAGAATGGTCGTCCGCTTGGTCTGGAAGACTTCTACGATGAAGAGCTTGGTAAAGGCACTTTCCGTGAAAAGTATGCTGAAGCAACAGCTAATCTGGAATTGTCCCGTATTACAGTACCTGCGATTGACATCATGAAACGGATTATGAAATCACAGCTTGAAACAGGTACTCCATATATGTTCTACCGTGATACGGTTAACCGGACGAACCCGAACCGTCACCAAGGTATGGTCTTCTCTTCCAACCTGTGCACAGAAATTATGCAGAATCAATCCGCTACCGTTATTGAACAGGAAGAATTAGTAACCAAAGATGGCAAGACCCGGATTGTTATCTCCAAAATCCCTGGCGATTTCGTAGTCTGCAACCTGAATTCGATTCACTTGGCACGTGCGATTCCAGCTGGTGTGCTGGAAAGACTTGTACCTATCCAAGTACGTATGCTGGACAACGTAATCGACATTAATAATATTGAAGTTCTGCAAGCACAATACACGAACAGCCAGTACCGCGCAGTGGGTCTCGGCACATTCGGCTTGCATCACCTATTGGCACTTAAGGGCATTCGTTGGGAATCCGATGAAGCCGTAGAATATAACAATCATTTGTATGAGCACATCAACTACCTGTTGGTACGTTCGAGCATGGAGCTTGCCCGTGAAAAAGGCCGTTATCCGAAGTTCGCTGGTTCCGATTGGGAGACAGGTGCATACTTTACTTCACGCGGCTACGTTAGCGGTGAACAAGAAGGTAAATATGTAACCACTGAACAATGGCGCGAGCTGCAAGAAGAAGTGGCTAAAGACGGTGTTCGTAACGCATGGATGTTCGCGATTGCACCGAACGGCTCCACATCGATTATTGCCGGCTCCACAGCCAGCATTGATCCTTTGTATGAACTGCTTTCCTATGAAGAGAAAACAACTTACAAGATCGCTAACCCAGCACCGGATCTGTCCGACAAGACGATCTGGTACTATAAAACAGCTTTCACAATTGACCAAAACTGGTCAATCCGCATGGCTTCTGCTCGTCAGCGTCACGTCGATCAAGGTCAAAGCTTCAACCTGTATGTTCGTCCTGATATCAAGGCTACCGAGTTCCTTGAGCTGCATCTGAACGCCTGGAAGGGCGGATTGAAATCAACTTATTATGTGCGTAGCCGTGCTTTGACAATAGAAGAGTGTGATTCTTGCGCTAGCTAAGAGCATTCTACTCGAATACCTAAAGCCTTAACCGTCACTACGAGAAATGTTTGGGCTTCCGGTCGCTGTTATCCTCAGATTTCTTGATTTATACCGTCTTCGCGGTAGAAATCCGAGGATAAAGGCGAACGCTATCGCTCCTACAGCTCCAAACTTTCTCTACGTGCCTCCGGCTTCAGATTTCCAAGTGAAAAATGCAAATTACCCGCGCAAAAAAATGGAGGGAAAATAAATGCAACTACAAAAGATTTTTAACACTGAAGCACCCAACCAATCCACACGCATCATCGACGGTGAATGCTCAGGCATTCTGAACTGGAACGATATCCGCATGCCGCATATGTACAAGCTGTACAAGGTACTGCTGCTTAATCACTGGATCGCGGATGAAATCCCAATGTCCAAAGATGCGCAACAATTCCCAATGCTGGATGCGGAAGAGCAACGCGTATTTAAGATTAATATCTCCCTGCTCGCCGTGCTAGATTCGATGCAGACGATGTTCGTCGGCGACGTGAAGCGTTATTTTACCGACTCCTCACTGGAAGCTATCTCTGCCATTATTGGACAACAGGAAGTAGTGCATAACCAATCCTATTCCTATGTTCTATCCTCTATTGTGTCGGATAGTGAACAGAAAGAGATTTTTGAATATTGGAAGAAGGATCCGGTTCTACTGGAGCGTAATCAGTTTATCTCCGACATTTATCAAGAGTTCCGTGATAATCCATCAAAACAAACCTTTTTCCATGCGCTGGTAGCGGATCTCATCCTGGAAGGGATTTTCTTCTACAGCACCTTCGCCTTCTTCTACAATCTGGCCCGTGACCAGAAGATGATGGCAACCAGCCAAATGATCTCTTATATCCAACGTGACGAGAATCAGCACTGCTACTTCTTCGCAGAAGTATTTAAACAGCTGCTTGTAGATTTCCCTGAGTTGAACACTAAGGAGAACATGGATTACGTGTACCGTACGATCGACCGCGCGGTAGAGCTCGAAACCAACTGGGCTTACTATACCCTCACTAATGTCCGCGGTATTGATCTTAACGAGCTTAGCGACTACATCAAATATACAGCGAACAAACGCTTAACCTTGATGGGTATGGAAAAAGCTTACCAGGGCGTTGACGTAAACTGCATGCCTTGGATCAAGCCTTTCTCCGATGATGCGCTTAATGCCACCAAAACCGACTTCTTCGAAGCTAAATCCCGTAACTACGGTAAGGTTGGCGACGATAACGGATTCGACGATTTGTAAGACCGGATTATAACGAACCCTATATAAAAAAAGAGGCCATTCTCTACTTTCACAGTGAGATGGCCTCTTTGCTATAGCAAAAAGCGTCCCTTCACCCCTTGTATCAGGTATGAATGAGACGCTAATATATTTGATATGAATCCATCCGAAGCAGAATCTCTGCTGCGTAGTCTATACCTTACGCTCTACTCGATGTGTAGTTTCTTCTGCCAGCTCAGCTAACGCATCATTCAGACGCAGCTTCAGCTCCTCAGCAAGCTCTACCACTCCGTGATCATTACGAACCACCTGAGAATCCACAGCATACACACCACCGAGAATATAGCGTGCGCCGAGTACAGACAACACAGGCTTCAACGCATAATCAATCGTAAGAAGATGTGCAAGACTGCCGCCCATGAAGAGCGGGAGTACGATTTTACCGGCCAACCCCTTTTGTGGAACTAGATCCAAGAAGGTCTTCAGCACGCCTGTATAGGAGGCTTTATAAACCGGGCTAACCACGATTACCGCGTCCGCTTCGGCTACAAGGCCATTCGCTTTGACGATAGAATCGCTCTCAAACTTGGTATGAATCAAATCTTCCGCTGGTAGCTCGGCTACGTTAATACGCTCAACCTCAAAGCCCTGATCGGTTAAGCTTGCCTCCGCATACTCTATAACTGCATTTATGCGCGATACCAGGGAAGGCGTTCCGTTAATCACAACAATTTTAGCCACTTCTCCACCTCTTCCATCCCATTTAAGCAGCTTACACTGCAAATATTTATCCCGACAGGAATACTTTAAATTAATACTAATCCTATCGTAGATTAGATATTATTGTCAAACTATAAACGCTTGCGCTCATCCCACTCTTACGATATACTAAGCAACAATATTAAATCCAAAAATCAGGCCAATGACCGGCATCCAACCGTGAGGCGTCTGCGACCGGAGCCTATACTGACTCCCTAAGTTCACCGGGTTTCGCCCGTTACCGCGAAGACCAAAGAGGGTCGAATCCTTTTCTGTTGTTAAGAAGATTCGATCAACCTGGGTGGCACCGCGAGCTGACGCTCCTCGTCCCATGGATGAGGGCGTTTTTTGCGTTTTTTCAAGCTTAAACACCTTCAGCGTCCTTATAAGGACGGTAAGTGTTTATGCGAGAATTAGAAGGATAAAGTGAAGTGTGAACCTTATACTTTCTTATCTTTTAAACAAAAAGGAGCGAGCGATATGCTGGAAATGAACTGGATTAAGGATAATCAAGAACTTGTAAGAAACACTGCCACCTGGAAAAGAGTCGACTTCCCACTCGATGAATTGCTGGATTGGGATGAAAAGCGCCGGGGCCTGCGCCAAGAAACCGAACAAATGAGAGCCGAACGTAATGGGCTAACTAAAGAGGTTGAACAATTACTACGTAAGGGTGACCGCCCTTCTGGAGAGATCGTCAAGGCACAGGTACGAGAACTCAATCATCGGCTAAACCTGCTGGAAGCAGATCTGAACGAGGCTGAAAGCCGCTGTAGAGAGCTCATGCTGCTCGCACCGAATCCAGTGTCGCAGGACACACCCATCGGTCACGATGATCAAGATAACGTAGAACTGCGGCTGAATGGAGCTGTGCCGGAATTCGCCTTTACGCCTCGTGATCATGTGGAGCTAGGCGAGCTGCACGATATCATTGATATCCCCCGTGGCGTCAAAGCCGGTGGGCCTCGCAGCTATGTACTTAAAGGAGCAGGCCTAAGGCTACATCTCGCTGTACAGAGACTGGCTCTAGATGTTCTCACTGCACGCGGATTTACTGTGATGGATGTTCCCGTGATTGTCCGTCCGGAAGCGTTGGAACGCACGGGTTTCTTCCCTGGAGGGATGGATCAGACATACGAGCTAAGCGGAGATAACCGCTGGCTGGTGGGCACATCGGAAGTGTCGCTAGTTTCGCTCTACAGCGACGAGATTGTGGAACTAGACACACCCATGCGACTTGCTGGAATGTCGACCTGCTTCCGCCGTGAAGTTGGATCAGCCGGGCGAGATGTTCGTGGTCTGTACCGTGTTCATCAGTTCTCGAAGATCGAACAAGTCGTATTATGCCGTAATGATGAAGGTGAGTCGGACCATATGCTTCACGAAATCCTCGCGAATGCTGAGCATATTCTCCAGCTCTTAGAGCTCCCCTATCGGGTCATGGCCGTCTGCACAGGGGATATGTCCCTGAAGACACATAAGCAATATGACATCGAGACATGGATGCCTAGCAGAAGCGCATACGGTGAGACCCATTCGGCTTCTAATCTACTCGATTTCCAAGCTCGCCGTTCGGGCATCCGTTATCGGGATACGGACGGTCGCTTACAATACTGCCATACCTTAAATAACACCGCAGTGGCTACACCAAGAATTCTAATCCCGCTGCTGGAGAATCACCAGCAAGAGGATGGTTCTATCTACATCCCTCAGGCGCTGCGCAAGTATATGGATGGATTAGAGCAACTAGAGTTTCCACATCAAGCGATGAATAAATAGCACAAAAAGACGATTTTCTAAGTGCAGCAGGCACTAAGAGATCGTCTTTTTTTCAAAAAACTATCTATCCTAACTTTCCATCCCCGTCTCATTCTCTTCGTAATGACTTGTATCCCCGTGCAATAGGATCTCCGCCACGCCATCCGTAAAATCAATTCTGGATAAGCAGGTTGGATATATGTAAGGCAGATCCCACAGCTTAGGCAACTCTCTGCGCTCGAAATAAGCCATCAAGAGCTTGATCACTACCGTATGCGTTACGATAAGAATCGTCTCACCCTGATGAGCCTTGAGAATTTCCTGAAGCTTCTCTAGCGCTCTTGTCTGCACCTCTGCGAAGGTCTCGCTGCCCTCCACTTTAAACTGGTCGGGATCCTTCCAGAAATAACGATGCTGGTCCAAATACTGAGCTGCCAGTTCAGCAGAATCTCTACCTTCCCATACGCCCATGCCAATTTCTTTGAATCCATCGGAAATCTTCAGCGGAACATCCCGCTCTCCACGTATAATCTCAGCTGTACGCAGTGCTCTTGGGCTGGAGCTTGCATAAATGATATCCAGATTTATAGCCTGCATTCCCCGGCTCAACCATTCCGCCTGTTGTACGCCAAGTGTCGTGAGGTCAGAATCCATATGACCTTGCATACGATTCTGCACATTCCATTCCGTCTGCCCATGACGCGTTAAATATATCGTTGTAGTACTCATTCGCCGCCTCTCCTCCTACTCCCAAATCCAGAGATAGTCTACTTCCTGTTTCGCTCCATCCAGTTCACTGCAAAGTCAACGATTTCACGTTGCGGAATTAGTTGAGCTGTAGCTGAGGCGATATGACCATAAGTAATGAGCCCTGTCTCTTGTCCGAATTGCTCAGCCAGTTCAACGAAATCGTCAGAGTTCCAATCTAGCTCCTTGAATTCCACCCACTGCCTATGACCATCCACCATCATGGGTGCCCCGCCAATGACTTCCTTCTTTCCTTCATACAAGGCTCGGTATTCAGCAAGATGTAATGAAGTATTGTTTAGATTTCCTACACCTAGCAGCAGCACACTTCCACCCAGATCATAAATACGAGCTAGTGGAGAATCTTCCCCCAAACCGTATTCGAGGGTGTGACCATATACAATCTCATCTCTATGCTTGCCCCAAGCCGCAAATGAATGAATCGGATGATCGCTGCGCTTCACCCCTTTTTGTCTACGAAAAGAGTCTGGAATAATCCCCATCCCTCTCAGCGGAGTCAGGTCTGGATCATAAGCAGGCATCTGCTCCCGGATCGTCTGCCACCATGACTCGGGTACCGGCGGGTTACTCCAGCCAGCAGGGTCTGTCAGATCGCTGGAATGAGTCGGCATCACAAGTGTGCCTGATTCTCCGAGAACCTCCTCCAGCGCCAAAATAACGGCAACCGGCCCACCTGCCACCCATTGGCCTAGCGATTTGAAGGACGAATGCAGTAGAATCGTCATCCCCGCCTGAACACCCAGTCTCCGAAAATCCTCTGCCAGCGTCTGAACTGTAATCAAATTTCCTTGAATTTCTTCCACCCTTCATTCCTCCAAACTCTCATGTTGCCAATTCTAGCAAAGCTTCTCACAGCCATTATATAGGAGGATCACTTCTAACGACACCCATAATGTTCACTACGGTTACAAGCGCAGCAATGATTTATACTATAGCTACTTGTCCTGTCATTTACGACAAATCTTCAGACAGTATTTTGGCTCTATAATCCCCTGGAGAGATCCCTTCCAACTCTTTGAATACACGGGCAAATTGCTTACTGTTCTCAAAGCCTACTTTTTCCGAGACTTCGGCAAGCTTGCTACACCCCTTCGCTAGCAGTGCTTTTGCATGACGGATACGAACCTTTTTTAAATAAATGACAAAATTCTCACCGGTATATGCCTTGAAGGCTTCGCTAAAATAAGAATAATTCAAAGACACATGATTACTAACCATAGCCATATTTAGTGGACGAGCATAGTTCGTTTCAATATAATTCAGCGCTTCCTCCATATCAGCATGCTCCGTATGAGCAGACCGTACCCCTAAGATGTAATCATTCACACTCAGGAGTAAATTCTCAAGCGCACGATAATAATCATGGAAATGACGATAGTTATACATATTACCAACCGTACGATATAGCTTTAGCACCTCCACCGAGGCTTCGCCATATACCCGAAATACTTCATCCAGCACCTGCTCATTGATGCTCTGACCTACGTTCTCAAGATAAGACAAGTCCAGTTCCTTCAAATGCTCAGTCTGAAAAATAACGGACAGCAGGTACTTTATTTCCTTCTCACGCTCGGTTCCAAGCATATTAAGCAGCTTCCGAAGCTCCTCCTTCGGCAAAGGAAAATTACGTCGTTCTTGACTGACATCCTCATAATCCAAAAGATTTTCTTGCGGATATAAAAAAGTATACTGCAGCGCCCGGCACGCTTCCTTATAACAAGAACGAAGTACTTCGAGACTTTTTCCCTCACTGCTGATCCCGATTGATAAACCGGTTATTTCTCTAGCATCAGCTTGACGGGACAGCTCCATAAAGCTCTGAGTACTAGTCCCGATCAAGACTAATCTGCCATCCCAGTCCGTTATAATTTCCAAAAAACACTTCTCAATCGGCCCCATCAAACGTTCGATGAGCCCCTGAACTTCTGCAGATTTCATCCGTGTACCATCATTATAGTAGTAATTCAGCACACCTACAATAAAAGGAACCTCCAACCCCTCTAGCTCCGCTTGCTGCTCGGACTCCAATTGAACCTCCTGCTGCTGCAGCAGTCCCCGCAAACGGCTGGAGCGTAGCTCTTTACGAAACTGTTCTGTTTCCCGCTCTATTTTCTTGACACTGAACTCCTGTTCTTCCAGTTCCTTATGGATATGCTTCAAGATTTCGAACAGCTCATCTCGGCGAATCGGCTTAAGTAGATAATCCTTCACACGATAACGTATAGCACATTTAGCATATTCGAAATCATCATACCCACTTAGGATTACCACTGCTGGTCTTTTCTCGCCAACTTCTACAGATAACTGCTCCAAAAGCATAATTCCGTCCATCACCGGCATACGAATATCCGTAATAATAATATCTGCACCGTCTGTCTTAAATACCTCGAGCGCCTCTGCGCCGTTGCTCGCCATTATGATCGTATATGCGGACGGAAATTCCCTTTCAATCATGATCTTCAGACCTACACGGATATTTTTCTCATCATCAACGATCAGTAATTTCTTCATGGTTGTTTTTCTCCCGTCAAAAGAACTTTCGGCAAGGTCAGACGTACCATCGTCCAACTTCCTGCCTCGCTCTGTACTACAAGCCCGTATTCTTCGCCATAAAAGATTTGCAGACGCTGGTGTACATTCCGTAGCCCTATGCCACCTGCTCTTCGGTTTACATCCTTCTTCTGTTCACAAGAGCTGTCACAACATTCATCCTTAGCATATATCGCCTCGTTTAAAGCAACTAGACGTTCTGGGGTAAGACCGATACCATTATCACGAAGCTCTATGGAAATATCACCTTCCGTTTCCGAAATATGAATATGAATGTTCGGGTCCTCTAAATTCTCTTTCTCACCGTTCCAAGCATGCTTAACACTGTTCTCTACAATAGGCTGCAGTGACATTTTCAGCACCTCCAGCTCCAAATATCGAGGTTCAATATGAAGTACAAGCTTAACCGGGTACTCAAAACGAATATTCATTACTTCAATGTAATTCTCAATATGGCGGACTTCATCGCGAAGCTTCACATACTCCCCAGACCATTTGAAATTATAACGCATCATTCCACCGAGCGAAGTTAGTGCGTCTGATATCGTTCGTTGATTTTCAATTTCAGCAAGCATTTTAATATTTTCAAGTGTGTTATACAAAAAATGTGCATCTATTTGATTATGCAGCGTACGCAGCTCAGCCTCTTTGGACAATGCCTGCTTACTCACAGCCTGAGCGACCAACGTATTAATTGTATTCATTAGCTTAGAGAAATGATGGGCAAGCTCACCGACTTCTCCCCCACCCCGAATCGTAATTCCACTATAGGCTTCACCTCTGCGCACGCTTTTCATCGTTTCGGTCAATCTGCGCAGATTTTTTAGAATAAAGGCATTCATCACATAAGCGATCAACGTGAGTAAAATAATAAATCCGATGTTAGCCCCAATAATAAAGTTGCGTGTACGGGAGATATCCTTCAAAACACCCTCCGTTGAGACCACATTTAACAGATAAGCATCAATGCGTTCCAGCGGTGTGTTAATAAGTAAATAAGATTTACCGTTGGCTGAATAACTGCTATCCCATTCACCAGTAGCCCTGAAGTTCTTGTATCGTTCAGTAATAACACTGGCCATCTCCTCGTTATCCTGAAGAAAAGACTGATCCGGACGAGTAAATAGCTGGAGCTCACCATCTACAAGGAACATTTGTGTCTGGTTATCCCGTACATCGGTATATGTCTTTGGCGTAAAGCGGTTCAACATCATATCTACTTGAACCATCCCAATATGGTTGCCAGCAGGACGACTCATCTCACGTAGTAAAGAAACCTTCGGCAAACTCTCAGTCGGTGCACCCAAGTATCTCTGCATCAGATCCGGATCACTCCTTTGAAAAGACCAGTACTCCTGTCCCTCCAACTGCTGTGCTTTCTGGTACCAGGGCTCGGAAGAGACTCGCTCTTCACGAAATAAAATCGGCCAAATTTCATGCATCGTTTTACTTTTCGAATACAGCCGTAAATGCTCAATATTCGGATTATTAAATTGAATACGTGTCATATTCACATAAGCATTTGTATTAAAATCAACCAAATCTTCAAGCATCGGCTCAGTCTCATTCGCAAGAAAGTCTTTAACATCCGAGTCAGAATACGCCATCTGTGCTGCCCGCTCCATCGCTTCAATTTGATTGTGGATATGCAATTTTTCCATTTGCAGCAAATATTCATTTTTCTCAACAGCATCTCGGAAATAGGTATTGTTGATAGACTCATAAAAATAGACGGACACCAACAAGCACGGACCTATAATAATAAAAACATAGGCAGCAATCAAACGACTCTGCAGCGACCTTCGCCCCCACCAATACAAGAAGGAATTCCATATTTCTCTGCTGCGCTCACGCAAATTCTCCCTCTTCACTTCTTCAACGTTCACCTCGCTAATATCGTGAATACTTAACATACTTAACATACTTAACTTACTTAACAACTATACCTTATTCTTGTTTGAAAATAACCCAAAAACCCGCAATCAGCGGGCTTCTGGGTTATTTTTTATTGGGCGAGCTTCACTTTGTTCTCTTCATACTTTTTCTGTTGATAGGCTTGGAATTTATCTACACCTATATCCTTTTGTTTCGCTAAATACTCAGTCCATATTTTATCGAACTCAGCATCTGAAGAAGCCATAAGCAGCTTAGGAATCGTCTTCCCACGCAGTTCTTTCAGCTTTGTAGCAATGATGCCTTCAGGGGAGTTACCTGTAGGATCAATCTGTTGGAATGTTGAAGTACTAGTCGCTTTTCCTCTCGTCCAATCTTCCAATTGTTTAAAAGGTTCTACTGATTTAGGTGCCCATTGATCCGTGATATTCGTGTTCTGCATCATCCAGTAGGTGAACGAAGATCCGTATTGCTTATCAAATGCCGAACGATCCTTATTCATTAGATCAAACACTTCAGGCTTAAATTGGTCTTTGCCATCAATCGTTTCGTAGCTGACACCCTTTTCACCGAGGAACAAGTCTTTATTACCTTCTTCACTGTTCAAGTAGCTTAGGAAGCGGATAGCGCGAGCTTTATCCTTCACATCTTTGGAGATCAGCGTCACTGTCCAGCCTGCGATCGCAGGTCCGTCAAGGGTCGGTTGATCCAAGTTCGTATTCGAAGGACCATCAATAGCAATATAAGTTTTGCTAGGATCTTGTTGGTAAATCGTACCTAGTTGCGCTGCAAAGTCTGTACGTTGATAGAGCATCGCGAAATAACGGCCTTGAGCGATCTTCTCTTCCATTTGTGGACGTTTATCGATAAAGATATCTTTAGCAAGCAGTCCATCCTGATTCGCTTGACGAAGCGTCTTCATCCAGCGGATATATTCAGGATCTGTCTCACGGGCATATACCTGACCATCTTTTTCTCTAGGAATCGCCAGGAAGTTCTGAAGATAACCTTCCAGAGAATCATTACCGTTTACACCAAACTCATGCAGACCAAGCGGGATTAGCGGTTGTCCATTTACGTCAGGAAATTTCTCTTTCGCTAACTTAAGCGCATTCAAGAATCCTTCTGGTGTGCGCATATCAGGACTGCCAATCGCTTCATACATATCCTTACGTACCGCGAATACTTGGTTGGATACGTAGTTCTCTCCATATTTCTCATAGTCGGCAGGAGAGGAAGAAGAGTTCGGGTAGCCGTACACATTACCATCTTCTTGAGTGTACCAATTCAGCTTATCTTTATCGGATACTTTGTAGAAATAAGGATCATATTGATCAGCAAGCTCGTTCAGTGGTAGTGCAAGATCACCTTCGATAATTTTCTTTATCGCATCTTCATAGAAGCCCAATGTAATGAAATCTGGCAATTTACCAGAGGCAATCAGTGTGTTCAGCTTCTCATTCTCGTTACCAGCCGGAACGATGAAATTAATATCAACGCCGGTTTTCTTAGTTACATATTGGGAAGTTGGGTCCACACCCCATTTGTTGGGGAACCAAGAGAAGTTCAGGTACCAGTCAAACGTAATCGGTGAAGTGTCAATCTTCCAACCTGGTTCATCCGCAGACAATGTAGCAGCAGGTGTATCCGTCGCCCCCGTGTTCGTTTCTTTAGTGCCATCCGAATTTCCTTTAGCGTTATTTCCACTGGAACAGCCTGCAGCTGACAAGGCCATAACCGCTGCCAGAAGTAGAGTCATCGCTGTTCTCGGTTTGCGTTTCATACCCATATTCTTTACCCCTTTTCTATGATTGTTAATTATAAGCTCAACCCCAGAGCTCATAGAGATGAGCTGCTGGAGGAGTTACCTTTACTAAGGATCAGCCCTTAATGGAGCCGATCATCATGCCTTTAACAAAGTAGCGTTGTAAGAAAGGATATACGAACACGATAGGAAGTGTGGTGACCACCATCGTCGCCAGCTTAATAGACTGTGACGTTACGCTTCTTGTCATACCGCTACCTTGTGCAGCAACCATCATTTGAGTCGAACTAGATTGTGCTACAACGCGGAACAGATACGTCTGAATCGGCTGTAACTCTGTATTATTGATATAGATCATACCTGTAAAATAATCATTCCATTGGAACACGCCGTGGAACAGCGCAATGGTCGCAATAACAGGCATAGACACTGGAAGCACAATTCGTAGGAAGATGGACCAATCATTAGCCCCATCAATCCGGGCCGCTTCCTCCAATCCTTCAGGGATCTCTCGGAAGAAGGTCATGAAGATAATAAGATCGAAGAAGCTAAACATCGCAGGAATGATATACACTAAGAAATTATCTAGTAACTGAAGGTCTTTGATAAGCAAGAAGCTCGGGATCAACCCTCCCGCGAAGAAGAGCGTAACAGTACCCATTAACATGTAAAACTTTCCGCCAATCAAGCCTTTACGAGAAAATGCATAGGCTACCATCGCTGTGAAAAATACATGCAGGACTGTGCCGATCACTGTTTTGGCAACGGTAATCCACATCGCCTGCATAATGCCAGGGCTGTCGAACACTGCCTTGAAGTTTCCTAGACTGAACACCCGCGGCCACCAGTATATACCACCTCGCATAGCGTCCGTGCCTTCATTAAAGGCATTGACGAGTACGTACCAGATCGGATAAAGCGTTATGAAGCAAATACACAGCATAATGATATTGTTGACGATATCGAATAGGGCCTCGCCCTTCGTTTTGCGATTGAGAGCAAACATGTGTAGGTCCTCCTTATCCTAGAACAATGATGTATCGTTGATTTTTTTAGACACTTGGTTAGCTATCAGCAGCAAGATTAGAGCGATAATCGATTTTAATAGTCCAACCGCAGCCGAATAGGAGAAGCGGCCTGAGAGAATCCCTGTGTAGTACACATAATAATCGATTACATTACTTGCACTATCATTCAACGAGTTACGTAGCACCAAGATCTGATCGAAGTTGGAGCTTAGTACACCACTGACTGCAAGAATGAAGAGAATACTGATCGTCGATTTAATCGCCGGCAGCGTAACAAACCACATCTTCTGGAATCTTCCAGCACCATCAATCGTAGCCGCCTCATACATTTCAGGAGATACACCAGAGATTGCTGCCAGATATATAATCGCTGACCATCCAAGTTCCTTCCAGATATCAGAGGAAATAACAATCGTCCAGAAGTAGCTAGGTTCGGCCAAATAGGTAATCGGCTGATCAATGATATTTAGCGCTAACAAGATGTTATTGATAATCCCTATATCCGCTAGCCATGTCGCTAGAATACCGCCGAGTACAACCCATGAGAGAAAGTGAGGTAAATACGAAATCGTCTGAATCCACTTTTTGAATCTCACCGAACGAACCTCGTTCAAGAATAGCGCGAATATAATCGGCAGTGGAAACCCGATGAAGAGCTTGATTAAGCTAATGCCTAACGTATTCCTAATAACGTCAACCAAGCTTTCATCTTGTAGGAATTCTTTGAAATGAGCTAGTCCTACCCATGGAGCTTCGGAAATTGATTTTACGATATTGAACTCTTTGAAGGCAATAATAACTCCATACATTGGAATGTAGTTGAAGATGATCATCCAGGCTACGCCTAGTAGGGCCATGGTCTGTAAATGACGCTGGGCTACAAATCTCCTCCACAGCGAGTTACGATTTACTTTACCGGTTTCGAAATTGCCAGGAATTAACGGATTCATCGCTGGACTTACTTCCACGCTTTTTTTGTTCTCCATCCTTTGGACCTCCAGGCTACATATCTTTTTCTTTTTCTGAAGCGCTTACAATATCTATGTATTTATTGTATTTGCTTTTGCCTGTCTCCGTAAGGCTTTGAATTTCGGGTTATAGGTTCCATTTTTCGGGTTCAAGCTAAAACACCTTCGGCGTCCTTCAAAGACTTTCTTATATTTGGAGAAAAAAATGAGGGAGGGCCTAGGCCCTCCCTCATTTTCTATGCCATTATTGCTCGAATTTGCTTGATCTCACCACGCCGCAGAGCCTCTGCCTCTTCACCACGAACGAGTGCTCCAGAAATTTCAGCCACCGTACCATCGTGATAGACGAGCGTCATGCTCTGAATAACAGCCTTCTTCTCACCAAACGTATTCTCACGTTGCGGGTTCGAATACGTTACTTCCGTACCACCAAGGAATGTGAAAGAAAGATTGCCTTGTTCATCAAATAGCCAGCCCGGTAGAACCGGACCCAAAGATAACGTAAGCTGTCCATCTTCTACTCTGAAAATATGGCTTCCGGCCATCATCGTTCTCCACATACTGAGGAATTCAGCGGTCGATCCACTTAGTCTTGCTACGAACCCTCTACCGTGGTTATTGGGATCAGGATTCCCTCCAGTTGCGATAAAAGATGAGTTCTCCAGTGTACTGCGTCCATAAACCGCAGGATCAAGGAACGGCACCAGCGACGTCTTCAGCTCGCCGTAGAATTCCTCATATAGACCGCCCTTCAGCAGCTCAAGCAAATACTTGTAGGACATATGCAGGAAGTTAGACTCCCGCTCTAGCCAGCCTGGTGTGAAGGCTCTCATTCGCCCGATCTCATGAGACTCTCCCTCTAGGCTAACCGAGGTTTGGTACATAGACGTAGTCGGATCATACAGCTCCGTTTGCTTAATCAAATTGTAGATTTCTTTGGCTTGCACCGGATCTTTCAACGTCTTCAACCAGCGAGTAGGTCCCTCAAGGAAGTATGGCAAAGCATATACCTCAAACTCCTCCACTACAGCTTTTGGCAGACCGTATCCGCTAAGTACCGGTTGACCTTCAGCATCTGTTACCTGCTGGAATTTCTTCGCCTCAAAGCGGAAATAGGTTGGGGTAAGTCCGTTACCGAGTTCTACCGCCTTGTTGATCCCCTCGTCGATTTTAACTAAGAATTTGGAGAGGGCTTCACGAATGTATTCTAAGGCTACTGCAGACTCAGCCCCAGTAATACCGAAACGAATACGTGCTCTATAAGCCTCACGCGCTGAAGCTACAATGTCCCAATAATTGAATTGTTCCAAATCTCCTGCTAGGACAGCCGTTACCGCACGATGTACCTCTTCAAGCAGCTGTGCAATTTCTTCTGGCAAGTCTACAGCGCCTTGGACGTTCTCTTTGCCTTTCAGAGCCTCTAGCAAAAAGACGACGGTACGTTTCAGCTCAAAAGTCTCACTCATTCCGGAGCCGAACAATCCCGGCAGTCCATTCATAGCATCGTTCCAGCCCGGCTTATTGCCTTCCATCTCTACCCCCATACCATAAGGGTCAAGTGTAGCGAATTTATTCAAGGCAAGAGACAGCATCTTCACGAACAGATTGGTGTGGTAAATGGCACCGTGTCCACCTTCGGTACGCAGCCAATGGGTATCTCCAGCTTTCCATTTCAGCTTGTGCAGCTTCTCCTCATCCTCAAGAAGTGCACCATATTGCCGAGCCTTTCCATCACTGATTACATATTTCTCACTTCGTGGCAGCACATACGCCGGGCTGTCATAGAACGCATAGGTGTTATCCCCAAACAGAAGCTCCTGCTTTTTGTCAGGGAAGATATCCAAATAACCAACTACCAGATCCATATTATACGTCCAGTGATCCGACCAGAAGCCTTCACCAAAAGCAGCCTCAATGTTTTGTTGCGACAAGGCTAGTAGCCCCGACAGAAATTGTTGTTCGCTTACCTTCAGGGTAACGTTATGATCTGCAATATAGTTCACTAAACTACCTGGTGTGAACCGAGTGCTGCACAACTTTACAAGCTCAGCTTGATGATCTGCCGCAGCCTCCTCGATCCACTTCACAGCTTGCGTCTTACTGTCCGGTTTCACTTCAAAGGTTGTTCCTTGTACGCTCAGCGGGTTGTAACCGTCCGCTTGTATCAAGCTATAGAACATTTTGATGTTGAAGCTACCCACCTTCGGATTAAAAAACACATCGTTCCGCCGATTCTGATTCATATCACGGAAGTTTCCGTTCCCCTGTGAATAATATTCTGGGGCGAGAGAGAAGAAGTTGTAGTCACGCTCCAAGTCACCATGCTTACGCGAGTATAAGTGAACGACAAAGCCATCCCCACCATTGTCGAAGACAAAAGGATAGCCTCCGCGCAGGAAGTTATCGAGATAGGATTGACGGCAATACGCATCAAACACAGCCGATGAAGTGTGAGTGGCAATGTCTTCCGTTAATTCTTCCGTTAGACCTGCGGCCTCTTGAGATTTAGACAGGATATATTCATCGCGGCATAACTGCTCTGCCTTCTTATTGATTTTGTCGATGTCATTTACATGTCCAACCAGTGTATTCAGGATCAGATTGCTACCTGGTGCTAAACGTCTTGCCACTCCGCTAAAACCGCACGGAACCTTGTTGACCGGGTATTGTGGAAGCTCGCCCAGTTCGGCAAGGGTTAATCCCGCAAAGCGGTCTGGGTACGTAAGCGAGGTGTTGCCACCAAAGACTAGCTCGAAATCGACAATTGGCGAGACTTTTTCTCCTTCTCCCGTAAAGGACAAATAGAAATGTCCATTGGTGATTTCACTAACCTGCGCACTATCATTAGTGCTGGAACGCAGCTTATAGAACGGAATGCCATTCTCTAAGTTGTATACATCCATCCAGCTGCGCAGCAGATTACCTATTTCCTTGTATCCACTATTCTCTACACCGTAAGGCAGGATTTCTGGCAGACCATCCATCAGTTCTAACTCGATCTCTTTACCACCGATGTTCTCAATCTCTACCCGACGTACCAATGCCGCATAATCGTCATTCGGCAGATTGAAATAGTGTACAGTCGTCTTCAGACCATGCCCGGCATGGCTTTCTTCAATGTTAAGCCCGTTAGGCAAAATCGTCATGATCCGCTTGGCTGCAGGATCTGGACGTGCCGATTGAAACGGCTCATAAATCTCTTGCTCCCCTTTAATCTTGATAAAGGTTCTGAAACCGGTCGTCCCTACGTTCTTATAAGATATATTTGCGGGTGAGAATTCCATGATCGGCGAGTTCTTATCGCGTACCCCGAAGCTGCAAATGGCCTGACCGCGGTTCACATAAAAAGTCCACATCGGAATCCCCTTCAGTCCGGCAAGACCCGGTAGGAAACTGGAAAAAGGCTTTCCCTCGTCAAATTGCTCCATTACAAATGTACCTGATTCGAAATAATAGTTGCTCACACTTATGACCTCCTAGGTTGTAGATTATTTATGAAATCAAATGCGTTACGATGGAATGCGGCGCTAGCTCACAGCTCGCAATCTCTTCGCCTAGACCTAACGTTACATTGTGTACTTCTTCACTTTCATTCATCAGTACAACAGCAATGCTTCCGTCAGGATTACGGAATGCTGTGGTTAGGATGCCTTCTGCTTCAGACGTAAATCCGATCCGTACTGCACCTGGCGCAATGAATTTACTGAAATGCCCAATATAATAATAAGAACTGTTATAGTGCACTTCATCTGTTGTCGTATCTGCAATGATCGGTGCATCGCAGAGATTGCCTACATGGTTGGGACCTCCCGTCTCATCCAGTACCAGGTTCCAGTCCAGGTATCCTTCTGTCCACGCATTGAGATCTCCAATCATATTTCTGCCGTAACGTTCACCAGTAAACCATTCTCCCAGCTTAACGCCGCCTTCTTGGCAGCCTTCTGTGAACAACAGATGCTTGTCAGGAAATAAATCATGTACCTTTTCGACCTTGTCGAACTCCTCGCCACCGTACCAGTGAATACCGGTGCCCCACACATACTTTGCTGCGTCAGGATCAGATAGTACTGCCGAAGCACGTTCGACCATAATATCGCGGTTATGATCCCAAATTACGATGTTCACATCTGAATGGCCTGTCTGATGCATCACCGGTCCAAGATAATTTTTAACAAAATCCCGTTCCTCTTCCGCACTATAAATACATGAATCCCAGACTTGAACGGCAGCCGGCTCATTCTGCACGGAAACCGCCCAAATTGGCACTCCCTCTTTTCCGTAAGCTTCAATGAACTTCGTATAGTAGCGTGCCCAAACCTCTGCGTATTCCGGCTTCAAAGATCCACCGTTATTCATTTCCCCATTTGTTTTCATCCATGCCGGAGGGCTCCAAGGAGAAGCCAGCATCGTGAATGCGCCGCCTCTTACTTCCATGGCGTCTTTTATCAGCGGAAGTACCCACTTATGATCATGAGAGATATCAAAAGTAGCTAGCTCTGTATCATGATCAGCAACATACGTATAATTTCCGAGGGCAAAATCACAGCTATGAATATGAACACGCCCCATGTTATAGCCTAATCCCTCTACAGGGTGGAAGTACCGATGAATAACCTCTGCCCGTTTCTCCGGGCTCAGGCGTGATAACGTATAGGCTGCAGCTTCAGTGAAAGCGCCGCCAAATCCAATCATCTTTTGAAACTCCTGCTCTGGCTTAAGCTCCACATCGGCAGACCCAGATCCTATTCTTGCGCTAAAAACAATTGCATCTTTTGGAGTTAAGCGTTCCCCTGTATCTTTTGCAGTTACCACAGTTTGAACTTTTGCCATTTCATCCATCTCCTCTGAATTGTTTTCTTACCAAGCATAAACGTCTTCGACGCCCTTTACTGGATCATTTTCCGATGTTATAGATTCGGAGCAATGAGCCACCGAAACAGTCGAAACCGGTTTCGATTGTTTCGAAAAAAAATGATCTTTCGAAAGCAATTGAAAGAGCATTTTTATTTCAATGATTCGATTATAGCTCCATCCCTCGAAATTAGATGTATCAAATACCACTAACTAGGAAAATAAAAGCTATGATGTCCTTTACTTTAGCAGGACTCTTTTCAGTTCGTCAAGATTTATCCTGATTTTAATACTAGCTAAATTCAGCTAATCGGAGGTGAACAAGACTCCCGTTCAACCACTTCCACCGGAACTAAAATTGCTTCCTTATCTAACACTTTGCCTTCAATTGAAGCTAAAAGAATGTCAGCCGCACGGCTCCCAAGAAGTTCTGTATCCTGACGCACCGTTGTCAGTGCAGGAGTGACATACTCGGCAAGATCGATGTCATCATAACCCATAACTGAAATATCCATCGGTACGGAAAGTCCACTATCTTTAGCAGCCATAATAGCTCCTAAGGCTAATAAGTCGCCTGAAGCAAAGACCGCGGTTGGACGTTCAGGAAGCTTAAGAAGCTCCAACATCGCGTTATAGCCGCTTTCTCGAGAATAAAAGGCTCCGTTTACAACATAGGTCTTGGGTACTTTAAACCCTCGCTGCTTCATAGCGGACATATATCCCAGCTCCCGCATTTTTCCTGGAAATGTGTTCATGCCTCCAGAGATATGAGCAATCTTGCGATGCCCCAATGAAGCTAGATACTCCACCGCCAGCTGTGCCCCGACTGTATTGTCTGAGCATACCGTATGTGTCTCAGAGGTATCAAAATCGACGATAACCGTAGGAATATCACTCTCAAGCAGTTCACGGAAATACGGATCCTCATAATCGGACAAGAAGACAACAACGCCGTCTACGCCACGAATCCTGCAATTCTCTAAATAACCACTTTGCTTACCGCCGACATCTTTGGAGATAAACATGAGGGCATAACCCTTTTCCACGGCAACCTTCTTAAAACTCTCGATCACAGCGCTGAAAAAGGGATGGCGAATACCAAATCCCGTATTCTCTACGAATAGCACGCCGATGGTCCACGATTTCTTAGTGGTCAATGTACGGGCATGTGAATTTGGCAAATATCCCATTTCTTGGGCAACCCGGAATATTTCCTGACGAGTTTTCTCCCGTACATCGGAATAATTATTAAACGCCTTAGAAACCGTTGTTGGAGAGTAACCGGTTCTTTTAGCAATATCGTATATCGTTGTCAAATCGGCTCGCTCCTTGCCCTGACAAATGAAATGCCTTATGTTCACTGCAATTTTAACGTCTTTCCGTACCGCCGTCCAGCGAAAAGTAACTTTGTACAGAGGGGAGTAGTGTAACCGCCTGAATCAACAGCCCTAGACTCATATAGATCAAATGTATAATTGCAACACTATTCAGCATGTACGTCTGCACCGTTATCCAAATAATTTGCCCAAACCCGATATACAGAGACATAGCCCAGAAGCTATATAATTTCTTAAAAGGATTTAATAATTCCACCAAGTGCCACTGAGGTCTCTTGATCAGACCATAAACAACGAGGAGGGGCAGTAAACCAAATATGATAAATAGCAGAATACCCGGGAATAAAAAATCTGAGAATGGCGATCTTTCCAGCATAGAAGTCGGCATTTTCATTAGATCCCCACTTGGATCTATTACAAGAACACCGCCCCCTCCTAACGCTCCAACCCCCAAAAAAATAAGAAGAATATAAAGCCATGTTACTGTACCCGGCCTTCCCTTCGTTAATTCCATTTCACTTCCCCATTTCCAAATAAGAATTAGAGCAACCCTATCTAGAAAACGAATCTGCCCTTTTTGTATTTTACAAGTTTTCCCTGTATTTCACCGAGATGCATATCACAAACTTCGCTGAGTTTTTGATTTTTTTACGTACGATGTGAACAACAGCACTTTAAGTTATACTAAGTTTAGAAGCTAATATATTGCACCTGACCGATCTCATAAATAGAAGCCCTCGAATCCTAAGCATGAACGCCTCCGACGTCCTTATAAGGACGCTAAGTGTTTAAGCGAGAAATTCAAGACATAAAGTATGGTGTGAAACTTATAAAACAAGGAGACAGGACATGCGTACACACGCGCTGCACCTAACATACCTATGAATGATACCGACCTTCTATCTACCAAACAGTGTGCTTATTGCCACAAACAAAAGCCGCTCTCTGAGTTTCGCAGACGTACAGGCAAACGTTCCAAGGGGCAGTCACGCCGTGGTGCCTGCCGTGAATGTCGTAAACAACGGGAAGCACTAAATATAAAGCTCACAGCAAACCCCTTACTGGTAAAACCTGATATGGTCCAAACCCATCAGCAGGCTCTATTGGAACGTCCCAAAGAGGGGAAACCATCTTCCGCCGCTGCTTCTTCAGGACAATTCAATCCGAACCGCCGCGTACGTGGTTTGGAGCAGCGAAGAAAACATACACCTTCTCAAGGTGCGAAGATAAATCCTGAAGATCCGACCCAATTGATTCCCACTGCTAAAGGGATGATCTTAATGCGTGGCCATAGCGATAAGGGACGGCGCTGGCATCAGGAAATCGATCTAGCCCTTGCGGTTACGCTAGTCAGGGAACATGCCGCTATCGTTGTAAATCGTCGAACCATAAGGCGGTTGTATAGCAATAAGGATTTTCGCGCTTATATCCTAGCTAGAGATAATTATACCTGTTACTTCTGCGGCGCTTATGGCGATACTATTGATCATTTACTACCTCGCGCTAAAGGCGGCCATACAACCCCAGATAATTGCGTCTGTGCTTGCACGTTGTGTAATCAGACCAAAGCCGATAAATCTGTTGAGGATTTTATGGGCCGAATATAACCTCTTAAATCAAAAAGCCCTAATCTCTGAAGGCTGTTCTGTTCCCGTGAACAGATGCCTTGAGATTAGGGCCGCTTATTAATATGGAGAAGTATAGGTTGTTTAGTTCCCTGTAATATTCTTAACTCGTCCTACCTGTCCGTTTGTTAATCTGACCTTAATGCCATGCGGATGCCGAGGCGAGTTCGTGAGAATATCTTTTACCGTACCGTGTGTCAGCTTGCCTGTAGGCTGATCCTGCTTAAGCACAATATCCACTTCAAGCCCCGGACGAATGTCCGCTCGTACTTGTCCGTTCATGATGTAATCCCCTTTCATGGGTTATAATGTTATCAACTACAATAGATAAGGAGGAGCTGTTATGGCCTTCGGCATCAATAGAGAAGAATTATCCCGGTGGAAAAAAGCGGTCTCCGCAGGAGAGATCGCCTTCTTGACTCATTATTGGCTGGATCCGCGCTTTCCTGATATTACTACTGTCACCAAGGTGGGCTGCAGTAATCTTACCACACTGAAACATTGGTGCGAGGAGAATGGATTGCCTGCCCAATATATCCATAATCGTTCATCGTTTCCCCACTTTGACCTCATTGGACCTAGACAGGCAGAAATCCTTCGGCAAGAAGGGCAATGGGATCAGCTGGAACGTTTCAAAATGCTCTAATCTACGAATTGTGATTCAAGGCTTATAGATTACTTCTTTTTGCGTAAATCCTGCATGATTTTACGACCGGTAGGTGTCTGTGCTAGACCGCCTCCCGCAGTTTCACGATGTTTCTCTGGCATTGCTGAGCCCACCTCAAGCATGACCTTGATGACTTCATCAGATGGGATCACACTACGAACACCCGCTAATGCCATATCTGCGGCGGCAAGCGCGGTAACTGCACCGAATCCGTTTCTAACAATACAAGGAATCTCTACAAGTCCACCAACCGGATCACAAATCAGACCTAAGGTATTCTTAAGGGCTAGCCCGACAGCATGCACTGCTTGTGCAGGCGTTCCGCCGCGCAGCTCGGTTAAAGCACCTGCCGCCATCCCAATAGCAGAACCAACCTCAGCTTGACAGCCACCTTCCGCGCCCGATACAAACGAATTATTGGCAATGACATAACCGATAGCCCCGGCCGCGAACAATCCGGATACCATATAATCGTCATCCCAGCCAAACCGCTCCTGACAGCTGAGAAATACACCCGGAATAATCCCGCATGAACCAGCAGTAGGGGTTGCAATGATCCGCCCCATAGAGGCATTCACTTCAGATACAGCCAGCGCGTAAGCCATAGCTTGACCTGCGGGTCCGCCTAGGCACGGCTCATCAGCTGCATTATATGCGCCTACACGCTGGGCATCCATGCCTGTAAGACCGCTGCGTGAAGTTGTATCTTCATGCATCCCGCGATGAACAGCCTCTTTCATCACGCCATAATATTCACGCATCGTGGAGAATTCATGTTCACTGGAACGTCCAGATTCCGCGCTTTGCTCTTCGAGCATTAGCGCTCCAATGGTGAGACCCCGTTCCTCACACAATACAGCCAGCTCACTAAGTGTTTGAAAATTCATGTTAAACTTTCCTTCCCCTTCTCTTCTTGCTTACCTTCGTTTAGATTAACCAACTTCACCGATTTCACAGCAGTAAGCGCTTTAAGCGCTTCAATAAGCTCCGGTGTAGCTGCTTCATCCAGCTCCAGGACCGTTAAGGCTGCCCCACTGCGATTTTTTCGATCCAGAGACATATGCCCTATATTAAACTGTCCGTTACGCATCACTTCCGTAACACTCGCCAGAACACCTAAATAATCCATATGATTAATCAGAACCGTTGGATAGACCCCTGTAAGCTTCACCCCAAAACCGTCGATATCGACAATCTCAATGTTCCCGCCACCAATAGATGTCCCTGTTAGTGTCAGTTTGCTTCCTGTTTCTTGTCCGATAAGGTTCAGCTTAACTGTGTTGGGATGTGGAAACAGACCTGTTCCCTGTTTAAAAGAAACTTCCATCCCTGCTTCAACCGCCAGTTCTAGGGAATCTGGAAGCCGATGATCGTCGGTAGTGAAATCAAGTAACCCTCCAACAATCGCTCGATCTGTACCATGTCCCTGATAAGTTGCTGCAAAAGAACCGAAAAACGTTACCTCGGCTACACGCGGCACTTCTCCTAACACCTGCCTTGCAGCCCTCCCGATCCGTGCCGCTCCAGCGGTATGTGAGCTTGAGGGACCGACCATTGCCGGACCAATAATTGAAAATACATCCTTAAAACGCATAAAAGACCTCCTGCCTGCAAGAATAGGCAATTATCGTACTCCTATATAGTATACTGCACCAGCAGTCGGAGTTCACCGTGACATTTGCTGTGATATACAAATGCCTAACATTGCTTATTCATAGGCTAGTATTTCTATTTCATGTCCTGAGTATCACAAGATATCCTGGGAGTACAGCATAATTCCACTTCTATACTGCCAGCCCATCCCTTCCCAGAACCCTCTTCCTTGTTCGTTGGTTCCAATAACCATCAGGTGACACTTGGCAATACCGGCTGTACGGAGATTCTCAAGACAGCGAGTCACAAGCTTACGACCAACACCCATCCCCCGGCAGTCATTATGAACGGCAACATGATACATGTAGCCTCTTCGCCCATCATGCCCGCATAATGCCGTACCTACCATCTGACCATCTTCATTCTCACAAATCTGGCTAAAGCCTCGGTTATGCGCCAGATAACGCAGAATTTCCGGCTTTGAATCCGCTTCGCTAAGTCCCATCCCCTCTGTATGCTCCCACAACTGATAAGCAGCTTCATAATCATCCGCAACCATTTCTCTATAAATCATACTTGTCCCCTCGCTTGTACAGAACGACATAAAGCATGAAGAGCACTTCGAGGAAGCTTTTCCAGCTCCAGTAGCGCTTCGTAAGGATCTCCCACTAATCCCAGAGCTTTCGCAATGGCAGGCTCTGTCTTCCATCCACTTGTCTTTAAAAAAATGATTTGTTTGCGAAAAGCATCATCCATTTGAGCTAGAATTTCAGCTTCAACGATCATATGCAAATAACCATTCTGGAGCTCTGTTCGCCTCGGCTGTCCAAACAGTTCTATAGGCCAGCCCTTTGCCATAAAGTTAATTTTCGTTCGAGGGATATCTTGAACCACCCTCGACTCGCTAACAAAACCCTCCATAGCTCCAAAATATCGAGCAACTAGCGCCTTAAACTTCGCAGGATCATGAACCTCGCAAATGATGTCCAAATCGCTGCCCTCCACTTGAATTCCAAGCGGTATTGTCCCAACCAGCAAGGGATTATAGTCCGTTAGTAAATTCATAATATCCAGCTCTGTAAGAAGGTCATAGACCTCTTTCTGAACCGCGGTTCCACGATTCAAATCATCGATTTTTCGCCAATCATTCACTATGGACAAGCGCCTCCTCCGACTCGGGTTTATAAACGCATATGTATTAAGACAGCGCACGCTTTTCTGGGCGCAAGCATAGAAATATACGGAGGATAGAAGGCAAGGAGGAGTGTATTAGAAAAATGAATCCCACCTACCCCTATTATGGGGAACGAACAGGATGTAAGGACCAGCCCGTCATTTTCCCCACACAGCACCAAAGCCGCCAGCCAGGTCTAGAAAATCAGATGAATCCCCGCCGACGTGTATTCATGTCAACGGTGAAGACATGGGTACAAGCTGATACACAACACACCATGAGAGGAATGTATACCTATGAATAAGATGCCCGATTATGATATTCCTTCTGTCCGTTTAACAAGTGGCATGTATGCCTTAACAAAATTAGCCTGCGCAGGGCTAGCGTACGTCCTTATCTCCTTACTTATGCTTGGGTTTCCACAACATAACGGCGTACCTGAGGGTTGGCCTCTTTCAATCCCATATGCGATTTACGCTTATGGACTGCCAGCAGCACTAGTAGCCGATGTTCTCCTGCGCCTTCTACGCTCCACATCCCACATCATTTCCCTTGTTGTATACGTTGCCGCAGGTTTCGGTGCAGGTCTATGGCTAGCAGCAGAACAAGGTGCAGAGCTACTGCTATGGGGTTTTGCAGGAGTTTTGGGACTGTTGCTGCTACGGGTGACGCAACTGGGTGTGGAGCGTTCCCCACTGTTACTGCCTGTATTTGCACTATTTCTACCGCTGCTCTGCTTACTGCTACTATAAGCTGCACTCAGAGTGCTTCTATGATATCACCGGCAATGATAGCCGCTGGATTATTCCGCTGACGGGCAGCTCTCTCCCCTGCTAATCCGTGTAAATATACACCAAAAGCTGCTGCCTGTGTCTCATTCAGTCCCTGAGCCAGCAGGCTGGAAATGATGCCCGTTAGCACATCACCGGCTCCACCAGTGCCCATGCCGGGATGGCCTGTGGTGTTTACATAAGCTTGCCCTTCTGGCGTTGCTATAACCGTATGTGCTCCTTTTAATACGAGTGTAATCCCATGCTCTTTCGCATAACCTGTAGCCAGTCTGATGCGGTCCCGTTGCACCTCAGCTGTTGTTATACTAGCAAGGCGAGCCATCTCACCTGGATGAGGCGTCAGAATCACGGGATGGCGTCTACTTGCCCAGCTCTTGTAATCAGCTTCAGCTAATATGTTCAAGGCATCGGCATCGATCACCAGAGGACAATCCGTTCCTTCCCAGAGATTGCGAAGCCATTCTGTATCGGCCTCAAAACGACCAAGACCGGGACCAACGGCAAGAACATCTCGCTCTTTACTTAGCTTCAGCAGCTCTGAAACGCTCCCTGCTTGCCAGGTTCCATCTTCATTGCCTCCAACATCGGCCAGCATGAGTTCAGGGGCAGAACCGATGATAGCAGGCATCAGCTTCTGAGGAAGCGCCCATGTCACCAACCCACAGCCTGCCCGGAGCGCAGCACGGGCAGAGAGCAGTCCGGCACCGCTCATTCTTAAGGTGCCGGCGGCAAGAAGGACATGCCCATAAGTGCCCTTATGGCCCTCAGGCGAACGCCGGCGGGCTATATCTACGCCTAGATGGGCATGCAGCACTTCCGGTGTCAGCAGGTGAACCTGCACACCGCTTTCTGAGGCCAGAGAAGTCGGAATGCCGATGGCCCGGACCTTCACATGCCCCGCAGCACCTGCGCCGGGGTACTGCAGGAGGCCTCGCTTGAGAAACGCGAGGCATACCGTCACCGACGCATGAATGCAAGGCTCATGCGTCTCACCCGTGTCCGCGTTCAGACCACTCGGGATGTCCGCGGACACAATCACTTTGCCGCTGCTGTTCGCTGCGGCAATCAGCTCCGCATAGGCGCCGCGCGGAGCTCCCGCGGCGCCGGTGCCGAGCAGCGCATCCAAGATGCCGCTGCACTCGGCAAGGTCCAACCGGTCCCTGCCGTATACCACGGCAGGCAGGCCCATGGCTGCAGCCGCATCGCGCTGCAGGGCGGCCTCGCCGGAGAGCGACTCCGGCGGCACCGCATAGACGAGCGTGACGGCAATGCCCGTCTCGCGAAGGTACCGTGCGGCGGCGAGGCCATCGCCGCCGTTGTTGCCTTTGCCGACGAGGATGAACCATCGCTCGGCGGCGGCATGGTCCAGGGTCAGCGCATGATCTGCGCTGACCTGAAATGCCGCGCCGAAAAGCGCGGCATCCGTCCGCCCGGCGTCTTCTCCATCGGCTGCATTTCTGCAGCTCGCTCCACCTCTCCGCCGGCACAGTGCAACAATCTCCTCTGCGATCACTCTTCCCGCATTCTCCATCAGCGCAATCGCTGGAATCCCCAGCCGCTGGATCGTTTCTCCGTCCAGCTGCCGCATTTGCTCAGCAGTTACCAGATACATGATTCGGCCCCTTTCCGCTACACTTCAATCCACAACTAGCTTGATATCAATAAGCTACAGTAAATCTCGTCCGGCTAAAATTCCCCTCTTCCAGCTCGTCTACCATAGCTACAGCAAAATCCTCCACACTAATCATGCTTTCGCCATTCTCATCAAAAACGAGACGGTCGAGTCCAATGCGAAATTGACCTGTACGTCGACCTGACTGAACTATCGCGGCAGGACTGGCATACGTATAGTCCAGCTCTGTGTTTGTATAGATTTCATAAGCTTCCGCATGTGCCTCAGCCAACGGTCTAATCTCAGCAGGGAATTTTTCCGTATCCATCAACAGCTCTCCGGTTTCTGTCTTCAAACTGCCCGCACCACCAACAACCAGCAATCGATTTAGCCCAGCTTCTTGCATTCCCCCTACAATCGCCTTCGCTGCTGTTATCAAATCCTTCTCTTGGCCGACTGCTGGACCGTAAGCACTAATGACCTCTTCATGTCCACGGACTGCAGCTGCAACTGAAGCAGCATCTAGAACATCTACTGTCGTGATGTGCAGACGTTCATGTTCAAGAGTGAACGTTTCTGGATTACGTACCGCAGCGGTTACCTCATGTTTTCTTTTTAAAGCCTCCTGTACAATCGCCTTTCCAATCGTTCCTGAAGCACTCAATACTACAACATCCATCTGTTTTTTCCTCACTTTGTTTAGATAAGGTCAACGTACGACCTTCCTACTTATTTGTATTTTCAATACTCGTCTCAATAGCTTTTCCCTTACAACCTTTAAACATTATTTATCCCATGAGGGTTATTTAAAATCAGATTCCCATAAGTTAACTTCCAAACGAAAAACCCCTTAACCAACACAAGGGGCACTCTCTACTGAACAGCATGTACTCGCATTAAGGGCACAAAAACATTCCCTGAGAACGTGGCATGACCGATTCAAAGCCATATTGTGCATACAATTTCGAGGCTTCCCCATCTGCAATCAGACTTACATAAGCCTTGTCCGGTACAGTATGAAGAAATTGCCTAATTTCCCCCATGATCAATTTGCCTAAACCCCGTCCTTGATGTGAAGGCTTAACCGCGATATCCGTGACCTGAAAAAAGCATCCCCCATCGCCAATCACCCTGCCCATCCCGATCAAGGTATTCTCCTCATACAAGGTAACCGCGAAAATAGATCGAGGCAATCCTATCGCAGCCCCTTCCGCGCTCATTTCACTTAGTCCAGCTTCTTTTCTCAGCGCTAAATACTGTTCCACTGAAGGACATTCATGACGTATATCCAGCTTCCCTGTCGTCCCCATACCGTTCTCCTCCTAGCTCTTTAACATACACTAAGCTTAGCACCGTTCAGCATTGCTGTTCCAACTATATACGACTCTATGGTACACAGGCAAGGCTCACCGTAGTTCGGGTAACGCTTACCCCTCTTCCCATATTGAACATACAACAGTTTCTCGGAATAGCGGAATGTCTGTCCAAAAATTATAAAGCCGCCTAGCACATACGCAAGGCGGCTTTTGGAATCAACGATTCTCATTAAACTATGCAATTACTCCCATTAATCTGATTAGCACATCTGGTATATCATTTCACTACCACAAAAACAAGTCGTTCCCCTTTAACTTGAACACAGCTTCCATGAAATAATAATCGCCATAGATGATTGAAATATGAATATCTTGATGATGATACGCTGCTGAGCCGTTGATCAACAGCTGATCGGAATCCGTCGTCCAGTCGCAACGAGAAGCATCCACTGTTCTCAGCAGCTTCAGCGCGGCGTTCATATAAACGTCCTTTTCGTACTCCCCGACAGCTTTGGCGATTTCGATCAGACCGCAAGCTGCGATTGCAGCAGCCGTGGAATCTTCGTAAGCAGGCTCCTTCGGTTGCCGGAAATCGATCGGAATAATGCCGTTATCCGGAATATTGGCCATAAAATAATGCGCCACCCGTTTGGCTGCCTGCAAATACTCCTGCTTCCCCGTATGCATATAACTGATCATAAAGCCGTACAAGGCCCACGTCTGCCCGCGTGTCCAGGACGAACCATCCTCGTAACCTTGGCCACCATAAGTTCGGACCACACCTCCATGAAATGGATCGAACTCCACAATATGATTCACGGAACCGTCCGGTCTGATAAAGGTACCCAGAGCGGTGTCCGCATGCTTCATGGCAATTTGCGCATATCGCGGATCTTTGGTCTCTTCGCTCGCCCAGTAAAGAAGCGGGAGATTCATCATGCAATCCACGATCGCCCACCCTCTCGTATCTTCGCTGGCCGTATCATCGTTCCAAGCGCGGATAAAATCGCCCGCTAGGTTAAATCGTCCGGCAAGTAAGTTGGCGGCATGCATTGCCCTTTTACGGGATTCCCGATTTCCGGTAACTTTATAATTGACCACACTCGTAGGCAGCCACATAAATCCGACATCATGATGCAGACCATAAAATTGGTGGAAACAGGCATCCAACGCATCTTCCGTGAAATTGGCGATTTCCTTGTACTTCTGAATGCCCGTTTCATGGTACATGAGCCACATCATACCGCCCCAGAATCCATTCGTCCACCAGTTGATATCCTTTTCAATCTGATTGTCGTGCGTTCCGTTTCCTGTTGTATATGGAATCTTGTTTCTTGATCTTTCACACACTACCCCCATTTTGTCCGTTAGTTTGGCAATGACATTATCTACCCAAATTTGATCGTCAGTCTGCAGGTTCAACAATCTGTTCACTCCTATTTTCAACTTTCAAAGGGTCTCCCCCTTTCAAACCCGTTTGCTTATATGCATATCTCTTTCTTTTATTGAAACCAAATATCGCTCACCAAACTCGAACTCAAACACACCTTCCTCTGTTTCAATGATCTGAACATTAGGCTGTTGTGCCCCTTGGAAAGGAATTAGCACCGTTAAGAAAGTAATAGTACCGCTGTACTTATCTTGAAAGCGTACCCTTATTGAAGGCCTTGAGAGATCCGTCTCATCGGACAATCTTCCCTCCAAGAGATCCAATTTCCCTGTATGGCTTGTCGTTATCGTCAGATTCGCAATTTCACTTGTCGCGATCACGCCGCCCGGGTTCTCCTTCACCTCGACAAAATCCAGATGGAAATAACGCTGAACGCTATGATCATTCAGCCCTTCTACCCGATCCGCAATCAGCACGCACCCATTATCGACTAGTGAAATATGCCTGTGATGGATAAGAGGCTCGTAGTTTGTGTGGCAGGCACTGGCGAGCTGATAGAAGCCTCTATCCTCCACATTGTAGATTCCACCAGGCTTTTGCGGACCGAATTTAAAGGCACTTATATACTCAAAATGGTTTCGCTCATCGATCAGCAGTGTAGAGTGGTAATTGGAGCTCTTAAACTGCTTGCGGTCTTCATCATCCCGATAACAGAAAAATCCCGGATCACAAATCATGTCTTTTCCAAGCGCCGTAAAATCAAAGCTCATCAGATCGATATGGGCGTGGGCATTCTGTATTGGGCTTTTACATGTAAACAAAAAGCTAAGAGCCTTTGAATCCCAGCCGCTGCGGATAATCGCTTGATCTAACGTACGATTCCAGAACGTCCTAGGCTTATCCAATACAAACTGTCTGCCCTGCAGAGAATGCAGCTCTTCCACGAATTGGCGGACATCGAGTGCCCTCCATACATGCTTGCTTGCTTCCCGTACTACCTCAGTCACATCGATCAAGTTCGTTGCAAGCCCCAGCCAAGAAACATCATCCAACGCAAAATATCCATAGACACCGGACATTACAGCAAGCGGGTTCGCATAAGAATCGCCGACGGGTACGCATTTACCAGTTGGTCTTAGTGAGTAGATGGAGTAATCCAGGTTTTTTCTAAACCGCTCCATGTACGCTGGAGAGAACTGAAATTCGAAACGGTTAGCTAGAACCACAGCCAGCCCGAACCAGAACATGCAGCCATTATGATACGATGGGCAGCCCTCGATTTGACCGCCGTCCTCTGTCAATTGCGCGATGCTGCACTTTTCGATGCCATCGATCGCAAAAGTCTTCCATTCCTCAGCTTCTTTCAGCTCGGGAAAGTAAAGGGCAGTCGTCAGAAGGCCCAAACATTCCATTAAATAATGGTTATGATCCGCTTTAGGCCACAGCTGATGCGATACATTTCGCAAGGCCTTTACTTGCTTGTAAATGACTGTTAAATAACACTCCAATACTGCCTCCGTAAACAGCTCCGAGCGGCCTAGATGCTCCAGGACCAGCGGCCAAATTTTATAGGCCCGGATACCAATCTCCAAAACCCTCAGCGGATGGCATTCCGTAAAATAGCCGATCGGCTTATCGAGCAAGTCCACAGGAATAGTAACCGTTTCGATCCAGTCCAGCATTTCGTCGATGACCTTGAGTCCATACTTCGCGTCCTTGGTAAGCGAGTAAGCTTCCAGTAAGTCCTGCCAATGATTCATGCGATTCAGCTGCCATAAATATTCATTGTCATTATGTCTGCGTTCCAGCCAGCTGGGCGGATTCCCGACAAATTCCCTGACTCCCCCCGTACCGGGAAGCATGATCATTCCTTGATAGGCGAATTCGGCATTCGTGATCGTCTCGCGCACATGATCAGGCATATGTGCTGCGATATAGGCGGCTTTCTCGTCCATCGGCTCAAGCCGTGATCGCAAGTTAGCTAACAGCTCCGTCGTAGACATCGGCTCTTTCAGCCATGATTGCAGATTCATTTATTCATCTCCATTATGTTATTTCGAATTCGAAATGCCCCCTCCGAAATCATTAAGACTCCGGAAGGAGCGACTCCAGCTATTTCATGTAACGGTCGTATGCACCTTGCTCTAAAGCAAGCAAATCCTTGATGCCTAAGTCTTCCAATTCCTTAATATACTTACTGAATGTCTCATCGTTGATCGGTTCCACGCCAAGCACCCATCTCTGAAGCTTTTCCTCCACATAAGTCAGTACGCCAGCATTTAACTCCTCAAATTTAGTCCGTTCCTCATCCGTATACGCAATCGGCGGGTAAGCCTCCATAATATAGCCATTGTCAATGTATTCCTTGATGCCTTTCAATGCAGTCGCGTTGGTCCATTGTTCTTCGTAAGCATAGTCTTGATGAAAGGCCAGCTCGATCTGTGCTCCCTCTTCCTGAAGTTGTTGGATCACTGTCTTTTCTTTATTTTTCAATACAGAATCTTTAAACTTCGGCTTGCCGTCCACGAGGTCGTAATCCTTTCCTTCGATGCCAAAGTTCATTAGTCTCCGGCCCTCTTCAGAGAACCAGAAATCCATATATTTGATCGCTTCGACGGGATGTTTGGTTGCCGCTGAGATTCCCCATCCGCTCGCATGCGTCTCTTTTCGGGAGCTCTCTTCGACGACTTTGCCCTCGGTATTCGCTGGAGGCGTCATCGGAACAAAGGAGAAGCCCGGAATCTTAGCTGCAAGAATGTCATTAAAATTAGCCGTGCTGGCGAACCAGTCATGCGTCATGCCACCGACATTGTCTGCGAGCAAAATGTCACGCGCTTTCGCTCCGCGGGTGAAGATTTCTTTATCGATTAAGCCTTCCTTATACCACTTCGCAATATTTTCAATGGCCGTCTTATATCCTGGCTCATACATGCCGTACTTCACGACACCGTTGTCCGCGTAAAATCCGCGTTTGGCCGCATCGGCCCCGCCCCGCACGCCCCACTGGATCAGCAGATCATAAATCCCATCCAGCTTTGTCCGGCTGAAGTATGGAATTTCATCGTTTACTCCGTTACCGTTCGGATCTTTTTCTTTGAATGCTTTCAATAGCGCGTACAGCTCATCTACCGTTTTCGGTTGCTCAAGTCCCAATTTATCCAACCAATCCTGGCGTACAAACCAGCCTTTAGCAGCCGGCCCATCCGGAGTAAAGTTAAGGAAATACGTTTTTCCGTTATAGGCTTTCATATATTTGGCTGCATCTGGATGTTCGGAAAAGAACTTTTTAATGTTCGGGGCATGCTTTTCGATCAATTCATCAAGCTCAAGAAAGGCCCCTTCAATCCCCAGACTGTCATACTGCTCCTTAATTTGATGATGAACCAGATCCGGAATTTTTCCGGAAGCCATCATTGTGTTGAATAGTTCTTTACTATTCGTCGAGGCTTTAGATGCGCTTCCCTTCAGCTTAATATTGGTCATGGCTTCCGCTTCCTTGAAGACGGGCCAGTTATCGTCGAATATAAACTTATCTGAGTAATGCATGTGGATCGTCAGTTCAAGCGGATCTTTAACGATCAGGTGCCCGGATAGCGGTTTTGTATCCGACTCCTTTGAATCATTTGCTGAACTTGCGCTATTTTGTGGAACGTTATTATTACTACAGCCTGCCAGTAGCATACCGACAGTCACCATGATTACAGCCGATGATTTCATCCATGTTTTGTTACCCACATTCACGACCTCCATTTATTGGTTTCTTGATTTCATAGTAAAAAGATTGAGACAGCCACTAACCTTTGACCGAGCCGATCATGGTCCCTTTAACGAAATATTTCTGAATGAAGGGATAGGCTGCAACAATCGGAATAATAGAGACGATGATCGTCGCATAAATGATCGTTTCCTTAGAATAAACCGCCATATTCCCCATTTCGTCGCTCACGTTCATTTCCACGATCAGCTTCTTTAACAGAACTTGTAGCGGTATCTTACTCTCATCGCTCAGAAGAATCATCGTCCAGAAGTAGCCGTTCCAACGGTGCACCGCATAGAACAAACCTATCGTCACAAGAGAAGCTTTGGACAGCGGCAGATACACCTTCCATAAGATCGTTAAATCATTTGCTCCGTCAACCTTTGCCGCTTCCTCGAGTTCCTCCGGAATGCTCTGGAAGAACGTTCTCATAAGGAAGACATAGAAGGTCGTAATGGCAAAGCCGATAACGATCGTAAACCTGCTGTCAAGCATGTTCAAATCTCGGAAATTGAGATACATCGGAATCATGCCCGGTTGAAACCACATCGTCAGCGCAATAAAGAAGCTGATGGCCGTACGTCCCATAACCCGTTTCTTTGACAGGGCATAGGCACCGCAAATGGTGAGAATTAAATTGACGATTACGCCGAATATGGTGTAATAGAACGTATTTAAATAGGCAATCCAAATTCCCTTTTCCGATAATACCTTTGCATAGGAGTCAAAGTTAATATCTCGCGGCAGCAAGATCACCTTACCTGTAACGACCGCTTGGGAAGAGCTGATGGATGCGGATAAGACATAGACAAACGGGTACAATGCAAGCAAAGCGATCATTCCAAGAAATACACAATTAAAAATATAAAACAGCTTTTCGCCTCTGGTTTTTTTCATCTTCCATCACCTACCATAATCCAGTCTCCGTTAACTTCTTACTCATCTTGTTAGCAAATACGACGAGAATAAATCCAACCACGGCATTAAACAGTTCCACCGCTGTCGCCAGGTCGTAACGTGCATCCTGCAGACCAGACCGGTACACGTAGGTGTTAATAACGTCGGCCGTCTCATAGGTGGCTGGCTGATACAGAAGAATAATCGCCTCATAGCCGACTTCCAGCATGGAACCCACCTTCATGACAAGCATGATTGCGATCGTCGGAATGATGGCGGGAAGCGTGATATGCCACATTTGCTTCCATTTATTAGCCCCATCGATAACCGCCGCTTCATATAAGGCCGGATTGACGCCCGACAAAGCCGCTATATAGATGATGGTACCGAAGCCCGCTTCCTTCCAAATATCCATGGACCCGATAAAAATCGTACGGAAATAATCGGGATTGGTCAGAAAGTATTGCTTTTCTCCTCCCATCATTTCGATCAGGATATTGACAATGCCGTTGCTAGGCGCCAAAAAGTTAGTAACAATCCCAGCTACGACAACGACCGAAATAAAATGGGGCAAATACGTGAAGGTCTGCACCGTTGCTTTGAATACTCCATTCTTCAATTCGTTAAATAACAAAGCGAGGATAATCGGCGCAGGAAACGCGAACAGCAATTGATACAAACTAAGCAATACTGTGTTTTTTAATAGCCGCCAGAAATATGGACTTTTAAAAAAGGTTTCGAAGTGTTCAAACCCAACCCAGGGACTAGCTTCAATTCCTTTATATACACTGAAATCCTTGAAGGCGATTTGTAGACCGTACATCGGCTTATACGCAAAGATGATATACCAAGCCAGAAACGGTATCAGGAGCAAATAAAGATAACGGTCTCTGATAAAGTTGGCTTTTATTTCTTTAAAGTTAAGCAGCACCCTCTTCTCCTCTCGCAACGATGTTTAGCTGATCCCCTCAGGAGCGCTCCCATATGAAAGGTCAGCGTTGCAATTAAAACTATAGGAATGAATGTAAGCGCTGTCTATCGCCATTATTTCATCTACCACCAACTCTTTATGTCATGGCCTATAATGTGCATTTTTTTATGTATCAACAATTTCTCGTTATAAAGAAACGTCCGTCGAACATACAATAGCCGCCTGGCACTTTGGCTAGGCGGCTATTGTTGAATCATCAATATTCATTATATAAATCCTTGAAATCTTATTGCTTCTCGTTAAGTTTCTTTGCGTATTGGCCAGGAGCTAATCCTTCATACTTGCGGAACATGCGAATAAACGTGTTCGCATTGTTGCAGCCGACCATCAACGCCAAATCACCAATCTTAATGTCTTTCTGTTGACGCATAATTTCTTTGGCTTGCTGCACACGATAAAAATTCAAGTAATCTTTAAAATTTTCGCCGGAATGATTTTTGAATGCGATGCTGACATACCCGGGAGAGAAGTTAAACTCCTCCGCTATCATGCTAAGTGATAAATCCCTGTTGTAGTTGTCGTGAATATATTCGATCATCCGCTTTACCGTGCTGTTATCCATCATTTCATTCTGCTGATCAATCGTATCAAGCATAGCGCTAAATAAGGTCGTAATGGCCGAAACCATCAGCTCCTTCGATTCGCCGTGCTGCACAATGTCCAGAGATTCCTGGTGGGCTTGAACAAATTCTTCGAAAGACATATTCAACTGCTGAATAATTCGACTCAGTGTAGCCAACACAAGCAAGCTGAACTGGTCGAGCTGCTGCCGCGTTAACTGCCTTTGCTCCAGATTTTCCGATAGAAGCCGGTTTAGCGTATTTAATGCATTTTCCCGTTTGCCGCGAATCACATAGCTAATCAGCTCGCGTTCCGTATCGATAGGATAATAATAGCTAACCATCTGAACTTGGCTGAGTTGTTTATAAGTGATGACGGAGGTCTTATCCACTGCCGACCTCCGCTTCAGGATATCAAGCGCCTGGATAAAGGAGCGGTCGATTTCACCAGCAGAGGCTACGGGCTGGCCGACAGCTGCAGTCAATCCATACGCATGTGCATCCTCGACTTGAGCCATGGCTTTCATGAGCTTCTTCTGAATCGATTCCGTATCGGAGTCCCTGATTATGAAGACAAATTTAGTGAAATCGTGATCAAGCAGCTCGCAAGGGAAATGAACCTTCAACTGCTCATAAATGATCAAGGAAGTCTTTGATTTTATCGTAAGAATCGCTTCTTTCGAATATTGCTCCTCCAATTCCTTACTGTTCGAGAAGGAAATCACGCAAACGCTCAAGTTGGCAGAAAGACTTTGTAGTTGATGTGTATTTAGCAGGTCATCCACCTTGTCAGGGGAAATTAATCCATGCAGCAAATCCCGCAGAAACTTGTCTCTCATTGAAAGCCTGTGCTCATTTAGCGCGGACTTCATCTGTTCATTAGCTTTACTTATACTCGTCGCTGTCTCATTAAGAAAAGCGAATTCGTCTGTACCCGCAGGCTCACCGTAGCTTTTGAACAAGCCGACGAGATGACCTACTGGCCGGTACATGCGCCTGGAAACTGTATATGCGAATGCAAGTCCAACAATGATGAGAATAACTAATAGTAGTGCAGCCCCTTTCAAGTTTGGTGTAAAGGAGTCTGCCAATGAGTAATTCTGTGTAACATACATATACGACCATTGTGGCATCGTTTTCGAGCGGATCAAATGGAAATCGAATTTCTCATTGGACAGCTTCGTGTAATCAGCGGTTGCCTGCCCATCTAGTTGTGCCAGTGGATAAGTAAGCAATTCCTTGCCCCGTTTATCGTCAAAGCTTGATTTGAGCGTAACGTATCGACCATTCTCGATAATGGCAAAAGCTTCTTGCGTATCAGATGATAGGGGCGGCAGCAGTAATTGCTCAAAGAATGAGACAACGAAAAACAATGAATTCCCTATTCCTACCCTTTCTGGATTAACAATTATTATGGACGCGCTTTCATCTCCCGCCGAAGTATTTCGGCTACTCGATAGCGTTATATTTGGGCTCGTGCTGTCTGTGCCTAATTGTGCCAAATCCTGATTAGTCATCCCCATATCTTCCATATAACGTCTTCTATCCGACGAGATTTGCGGCGTAATGACCAAATCGTCGTTAGTCTTCATTAAATCGATGCTGTAGCCGAATTCAGAGAATGCATCTATATGATTTTGCAGTGCATATGAGGTTTGTGTGATCTCATAGTAATTGCGTTCTTTTTCAGCGAATTTAACGACATGCTCATCTAATCTCAACTGCGCAATTAAATTGAAAGAAACACCGAGCTTCGTATCAATTTTGTCACGCGATTGCATCAGAAAATTCTGCTGATTCTGACTAAGTTCTGAACGCACTCTTTGACTGTCCTTAAAAAAAGACAGGCAGACCGCAATCATCGTGTAAGCGAATACAATAATAAGGTAGGCAATAAGTAGTTTTGTGAAAAAAGACTTTCTAAGCAATTTGATCTCCCCTTGGTGATTCCTTTATAAATTGAAAATCACCTATCAGGAAAGTTTGTATCCTCATCGGGTGATTACATCTCCTGACCATCCTTTTGGAAATATCTAACTCTCACTATATATGAATATGAAAATGACGTCCATTACCAAAATTCACTGCGCTATTCACAGGACTTGGGACGATCAAATTCTTGAATCCTATTACTAACTGTGTGGAATAGTATCTATAACAATATTCTAAAAAGGTTGGTGAAGCATAATGTCTCCTGTAGCAAAGCTGTTTAAATGGGGTACGTGCCTGTATGAAGCCTTTCTGGCTCTGCCGTTGATCGGTGGACTCTTTATCATCGCTAATGGTTGGGTTCCACTGGCCATTGCTTTTTTGCTCCACGCAGTAGCCATCGTTATACTGCAAAGAGAGCAGAAACCCATTGTCGGAAACGTGCTAGGCATTATCACCTCGATTTTAGCGTTCATCCCTATCTTAGGCTGGATTATGCACGGCGTCACTGCGCTCGTACTGCTGATGGAGGGTGTGTCCGCCTCACGCCAAGCCCCTCGCTATTAAAAGGGGCAGATATCGTCCGTCGGTCGCTTGCTTGGGAAAAAGATAACAGAGCAGTCGTATCTCCATGTTCGGATGAATCGCTGCTCTGTCTTTTGGTAAAAAGAGATACCTATTTGATGTTTTTTATGCGATAGCGACTATAGGGGCCGTTAGCATGCCAAATGTGCAAAAAACTGCGTTTAGGGTCTTCTGAGTCCGATCGGTACTTCGTATCAAAAAACAGAGGAGTTGCCTCAGCAGGCTTTCAAGGCTGCTGAGGCAACTCCATAATTTTAATCCAGTAAGATAATATATACCTGTATGATTACCCGAGATTGTATCAACGTCCTGCCGATTGGGAATCAGCTCGCCGGGTTCCGCCCTCACCAATGTAACGCCCATTTGCGTTGCCATTGCCATTCTCAAAACGTTTGCGTTCCGTACGCTCCATCTGAACAATCTGACCTTCATGCACTACAATGTGCAAGGAGCCAAACTCCATATCATCCAGAAGCCCTGCAATCCGCGTAAGCCATAAATCATCCACTTTCAGCGGTTTAGCCATTCTCTAGCCTCCCTTTCCCCATCCAAAGGATTATATCCGCCTAATTTTCACAATTCCGTTATTACCAACCAGTATACTATGAATTAACTTAGCACGGAACCAAAAGTACTGTCAATGGGCATTTTTTCGTGATAACCAGCTTTTAATAATCATCGTCACCAAAGCCAACAAGAGGAGCAGTGATGCTACTGCAAAAGACGCTGAAAATTGATATTCATTGTACAAAATCTCAACGTGCAGCGGCAGTGTATTCGTCTCCCCGCGTATATGCCCGGACACTACAGAGACTGCACCGAACTCGCCCATGGCCCGCGCATTACACAAAATAATGCCGTATAATAAACCCCATTTAATATTAGGAAGCGTGACTCTGAAAAAGATTTGCCAACCATGTGCTCCGAGGGTAATCGCTGCCTCTTCCTCCTGTGTCCCTTGATCCTCCATCAGTGGAATCAACTCACGCGCCACAAAAGGAAATGTAACAAACAGTGTGGCCAACACGATCCCTGGAAGCGCAAATACGATCTTGATATCATGGGCGCTCAGCCAAGGGCCAAACCAACCGTTGGCGCCGAAGACGAGCACAAAGATCAGACCGCCGATGACAGGCGATACTGCAAAGGGGAGATCAATCAAGGTAATGAGAAACCCTTTGCCGCGAAAACGAAACTTGGTTACTGCCCACGCAGCCGCTACACCAAAGAAGGTGTTCAATGGTACAGTGATCGCTGCAACAAGAAGCGTCAGCCTCAGTGCGGAACGGGCATCTGGATCAGTTAGAGCAGCTATATATACGTCCCAGCCTTTTTTCAGCGCCTCTGTCAGCACGACAATCAAAGGCAGAGCAATCAGCCAAAAAAGGACTAGTCCAGCAGCTCCGATCAACACCCATTTTACAGCCTTGGTTTCCGTTGTCGCTGGCGAGGACGTATTCTTCTGCAGCCGGGGGGCTTGGAGTGGGACGGTGCCTGCCACAAGTTATTCCTCCTTTAAAGGGTTTTACGAAAGCATGATTAGCTTTTGAAAAATGCCGAATTTCGGTAGATATGAAGCATCTTAGAGAAGTCTTGGTTTTCCGATCGTTTGCTGTCTCGGAAATTATTGAAACAAGATTATTGGTAATGGGTCACTTCCAAGGAATATTGGTCTTATCGGATGATCTGCTATCTCGAAATTTGTGAAATCTGAATTACTGGTATTGAGTCACTCCGAGGAATATTGGACTTCCGATCGCTGTTATCCTCAGATTTCCTGATTTAAACCGCTTCTCGCGGTAGAAATCCGAGGATAAAGGCGAACGCTAGCGCTTCTACAGTTCCAATAATCCTCTCCGTTCCTATTTACAGGCCATCTGGTTTCAAACCTCGAGATCGCTGTCGCTCCTCTAACTGCAAACTCCTCTCCGTTCCTTTCTTACCAGCCATCTGGTTTCAAAACTTCGAGATCGCTGTTGCTCCTCCAAAACCCGGACTCTTCGAGTCCTCTATCTAACGGAGGATTCCGCATTTTACGTAAGCAAGTATGCTTCGTAAAATAAAGTCGTCATTTACCTGTTAGGGTATAGCTTCGCTAAGAATCGCTCAGCAAGTTCTAATACAAAAACATTAGAGAATAGGGGACGATCCTAAAAACCTACCGAGAAGTCTTACGCACCCAACGCTGGAGCGTATTAATAACTAACAGCATTAAGAAGGAAATGAGCAGCAGAAGCAACGCTACGGCAGTAGCACCAGCGTAATCATACTGCTCCAGTTTAGACATAATAAGCAACGGAGCAATCTCCGTCCTCATCGGCATATTACCGGAGATGAACACGACTGAGCCAAATTCGCCGATACCACGGGCAAATGCCAAAGCAAAGCCTGTTAACAGCGGAGGGAACAACTCTGGCAATACTACTGAACGAAAGGTTCTCCAGCGGCCTGCACCAAGGGTTGCTGAGGCTTCCTCCATATCCCGATCCAAATCCTCCAGCACCGGCTGTACCGTTCGCACGACGAACGGTATCCCGATGAACATTAAGGCAAGAGTAATGCCAAGCGGAGTAAATGCCACCTTTAATCCCAGCGGCTCAAGCCACGCTCCGATCCAGCCGTTTGTCGCATAAAGAGCCGTCAAGGAGACACCAGCTACAGCTGTCGGTAAAGCAAACGGAAGATCGATCAGCGCATCAAATATTCTTTTGCCCGGAAATTCATAACGCACCAGTACCCATGCCAGTAAAAGACCTAGAATAGCATCGACAAAAGCAGCAGCCGCTGCCGTAGATAGGCTGACACGATACGAAGCCAATACGCGCGGATCCGTAGCTACATCCCAGAATTTCGCCCAGCTCAGTCCAGTAGAATTGAACAATAGCGCTGAGAGCGGCAAGAGTACTACAAGACTCAGGTAAAGTACGCTGTACCCCATCGTTATTCCAAAACCGGGCAGTATCTTTCTCCGAGTTGTCGCCGGTGCAGCTGTAGTAGTTGCGGTGACATTCATCCCCTATTCATCCTTTCTCGCCTTCGGCAGGTTAGCCGATCAGCCCCTTACTAGGGACAAATCTCTAAAAGCAAAGTAGAAATCCCATTTTATTAATCAATTATTTAGCACCCGGCACATAGATCTTGTCAAAGATCCCGCCATCGTTAAAATGCTTCTCTTGCGTTTCTTTCCAAGTTCCAAATTTATCAGCCAGTGTGAATAGCTTAATTTCCGGGAACTTATCTTTATATTGTTCTTTCACGCTTTCTAGCGTTGGACGGTAGTAGTTCTCAGCCGCGATTTTTTGTCCTTCCTCCGTATAGAGATACTTCAAGTAAGCCTCGGACACCTCACGCGTATTTCTTTTATCCACAACCTTATCTACTATTGCTACCGGCGGTTCCGCCAGAATACTCTCAGATGGATTTACGATATCGAATTTATCCGGACCGAGCTCTTCTACAGAAAGATAAGCTTCATTCTCCCAAGCAATCAGCACATCGCCAATTCCACGCTCTACAAAAGTGGTCGTCGAACCGCGCGCACCCGTATCCAGCACTGGAACATGTTTGAACAGTTCTTTTACAAATTCCTCTGCCTTAGCTTCATCGTTATTGTTGTGATCTAACGCATAACCCCACGCCGCCAAGTAGTTCCAACGTGCACCACCTGATGTTTTCGGATTTGGTGTAATCACTTCTACGCCTTCCTTTAGCAGATCCGGCCAATCTTTGATTCCTTTCGGATTCCCTTTGCGTACTAGGAACACGATTGTTGAGGTATAAGGTGAACTGTTATGATCAAATTTACTTTGCCAGCCTTCATTGATAAGACCCTTTTCCTGCAATGCGTCAATATCATATCCAAGGGCCAGTGTGACCACATCCGCTTCCAGACCATCAAGCACTGCACGGCTTTGTTTACCTGATCCACCGTGAGATTGCTTAATTGTGACCTTCTGTCCCGTTTCTTTTTCCCAGTAAGCTGCAAAAGCCTTATTATAGTTCTCATATAGCTCACGAGTAGGATCATAGGAGACGTTGAGCAGTTCTACCGGATCTTTGGATGGCGCTATTGTAGCTTCTGCAGCATTCGTAGCCTCCGCTGTATTGGTTGATGCTGGTGAGTTCGTTGCCGAACTAGCACTATTTCCGCTATTGTTATTGCCGCCGCAAGCCGCAGTAAGTCCTGCCGTCAGCAACAAGGTAAATCCTACAAGAAGCCCTTTGTTCATTTTTCTCTTCATCATTTCCACTCCCCCATGTTTTTCTTGCCATCATTTCATTCTTAAAATATAAGAAAGTATAAGTTTCACGTTATACATTTTCCTTATATTTCTCGCTTAAACGCTTACCGTCCTTATTAGGAGGCCGAGGCGTTTATGCTTGCAGGTAACAAAAAGAACGGAGGAAAGCCCACGTATGGCAGGTCAAACCGGTCCTATGACACGTGTCTGCGAGCCTAATGCGAGCGTTCCTCCGTCTGTACGGTAAGAACTTTCTTCGATTATTCCTATCTACTTAGTTGGTTATATGGATATAATACTGAAACCCTTTAACTGTGTCAAACCTTTTTTTCCAACCAATGACAAAGGAATCTTTTGAGTCCCACGCTATACAGGCAATGGTGTGGGTTCCTGTAAGATCCACTTGTTATTGATGCTATAAAGTAATATTATTGCTACAGCTTATGGTCTAGAGAAAATTACCGCTTAATGTCGGGAGTGAGAATCATGGGTATGGATTTAGAGTACGTCCCTGCGCCGATAAGACCACGGCTTCACAGGCGGATGACTCAAGAAATTAAACGAAGAGTTAGGGGAACTTACCGTTATGATACAACGGTCTGGAGGACAGCAATCGCTGGTCTTTGGATCGTTTGCTTTTTGGCTTTCACGACTGCTGTATTAGGTATACCTACTGGGTTAGGGGTGCCCACAGATATTGCACTTGCTGCAGGTACGAGCACCATTCTGCTGGCCATTGCCAGCAATATCATAGCCGTACTGATCGCGTTGACCGGACTTCGCATCCCACGATTATTCGCAGGCTGTGTATTGAGCGATTTTGGAGCTATTCTACTAATCTTATATTACGCTGATTTTGAGATTGAAGCAGCGGCACTCATTGCTGTCCTTCTGTCACTACTAGGTGCGTTAGGCGGTTTGGCTATCGGTCTGCTGCGCAGCAAAAGAGTAACACTGGGACTTCTGCTTACCATTACGGTAACTTTTTCCCAACTGGCTCTGGCAAACGGAGTGCAGGAACTTCCTACTTTGGAGCCTATTGATATCAGTGATTCGGATGTAATTCCACTGACTGCCTCCGATCCGGCACAACCTGGCAATCAAGCTTATCAGTCCTTCACCTATGCCAGCGGTAAGGATCTGCATCGAACGGAATACGGCAAGGATGCAAATGTGACCTCTTCTACAGTAGATGCTTCTGCTTATATTAAGAATTGGTCAAAACTGCGCACTTTATTCTGGGGATTCGATTATAATGCACTTCCACTTAATGGTCGTGTATGGATGCCTGAGGGCGAAGGTCCCTATCCGGTTGTGTTAATGGTGCACGGAAATCACATGATGGAAGATTACTCTGACGGAGGGTATGCTTATCTCGGTGAACTCTTGGCCAGTCGAGGGTTTATCGCAATTTCCCTGGATGAGAATTTCCTCAACTACTCGGCTTGGTCTGGTATTCCGGACAATGATTTCAAAGTACGAACCTGGATCATTCTGAAACATCTGGAACAGCTTGCAGATTTCTCAGAACAACCGGGCAATCCTTTTTATCAGAAAATAGATTTCACAAAAACCGCCCTGCTCGGTCATAGCCGCGGTGGACAAGCTGTTGCTATGGCTGCAGATGCCGATCGCTGGTTCAAAAATGATCCCGTTATGAAGGCAGTAGATCGTTTTAATATAACCTCTGTAGTCGCCCTTGCCCCAACGGACAAAGCGATAGACGATCAGCAAGCCCGACTCAAGGATGTTAACTATTTGACTCTGCAAGGGGCTCGCGATGGGGATGTACATGATTTCTATGGTGATCGACAGTATATACGTACTTCCTATTCCCAAGGGTTCTCCGCTTTCAAAAGCTCGCTGTATATTGCGGACGCCAATCACAGTCAGTTCAACAGCGATTGGGGTGCCTATGATCAGACATTACCTGCTGGACTCTTTTTAAATCGAGCGCAAATTATGGAAGCAGATAAACAGCGGCAAATCGCAAAAGTCTATGTATCAGCTTTTCTGGAGACTACCTTACATGGAAAAGACGAATACCAAAGCTTGTTCCGGGATTACCGCAGCGGACTGAAATGGCTACCGGATACTACTTACTACAGTCGATTCCAGGATGGCGGATATCGGCCAGTAGCCACATTTGATGAGGATCGCAACAAGAATACCGTTGATCTCGGAACAGCAGAAGCTTCCGGATTATCCTGGTCGGAAGAGCTCGCGAAGGATCGTGAATCCAAGAGCAAAGCCACCTATGGTGTCGTTCTTGAACGGACAGCCAAAAAAGACGAGGACGCCTATTACAACATTAAGCTTAAAGACAGTGTTGTTACTGAAATGGCCCTTTCAGACGCAGACGGTCTTACGTTCTCCTTAGCAAACCTCAATGGTGATATTAAGGATGAATTAAATATTCCGCTACCTCCGAATGTAGAGGTGGAATTAACCGACAAAAATGATACCTCAGCACGCTTGCCGCTAAGTGAGGTAATGGATATTCTTCCACTGCCGCAAACTCAGTTCACGTTATTCCCATGGCTTGAAGAACGGATTAATGATGGGAAATACGGTGATCTATCCGAAGCTGTTTTTCAAACCTATGAGATGCCTTTCGAACAGTTTCAAGAGGAAGAACCCGAGCTAGAGCCTGAGAACCTGACGGAAATCACCTTCTACCTTGAAGCTGAGGGAGATAGAATCATGCTAGATGACATTGGCTTCTACGATTTAGGAATTCGAAATACGTTTTAAGGTATCTTGCCATTATAACAATAAGGCCTTCCCCTCAGCACATGTAGAGCTGATTGGAAGGCCTTTTATTTTGATGGATTACGGGGAATAGCCACTAATATTGAAACATACAATAACCTATTCCCAGCCTACAAGGCTTGAATACAGACTGGTGTCTTTATCTTCAGCTCATTCCCTGTAGGAATTAATCTGCCACTGTCACTATCGATGGAGAACGAAGTAATAATGTCGCTATTTTGATTCGCAGCGAGCAGCTTGCCGCCAATGATGGCGAAATTACGCGGAGTACGTCCGCCTGTAACCTGCCAATCTACCGCTTCAAGATGACCTGTTGAATCCTCAATATGGAACAAAGCGATACTGTCTTGTCCCCGGTTCGAGACATACAAGAATTTACCACATGGCGATACATGAATATCCGAAGCTGTATCATCACTACCCGCAATATATTGCTCTGGAAGCGTGCTAACATGTTGTAAAATGCTGAGGTTCCCATTCCGCTCATCATTAGCAAATACCGTTACTGTACAGTTTAGTTCATTCGCCAGATAAATCCATTGTCCTGAAGGGTGTACCGCCAGATGGCGGGGGCCTGAACCAGGTGGGAGATTAATCTCCCGATGCTTAGACAGCTTACCTTCTTCAAGGCGATAAATCAGGATTTGATCCAGTCCCAAATCGCAAACCAATATATGCTTTCCGCTTCCATCCGCAATGACAGAGTGTGGATGCGGAGCTTCCTGACGGTCTTCACGAATTCCTGAACCTACATGCTTCACTTGGTCAGACATAACCTGAAGCGAGCCATCCTCATTTACAGGAAATACGTTGGCGTTGCCACCGGAATAATTAGAGACAAATATGTAATCTTGCTTAGGACTGATGGAGACATAACAAGGAGCGCCGCCTTCCGTAGGACGACTTCCAAGTGGACTCAGCGCTTTAGTAACAGGATCAATAGCAAAAGCATAGACCTCGCCCTCATCCTTCTCACTAACCGCATAGAGCACGCTTCCTGTGCTGTTTACTGCTAAAAACGATGGATTCTCAATGCCCTTTGTACCCTCAAGAATCTTCATTTCCCCTGATGAAGGACTAAGTGAGCATAATAGAATAGCTTCCTCACCCTTAGGGTTATACGTTCCAACATAAAACAATACCTCATTAGGCCGTTCCATAGTAGCGACTCCTTTGTTTGTATAAAGTGTATTTACTTCTTAATTACCCTTCACTGAGAGCATCTTACTCAGTATTTCATAATATTTTTTCACTATAGCATGTTTATAGTTGTAATACATTATCGAGTTGAATTTTGAGCCCACTTCCTAACAATTCCGGTAGAAGTAAGTTTTTACAAGTGGTTTAAACATGATTGGTAAGGTTAATAGTAGACATCGAAAACAACAAAACAAAGGAGTTGAAGTAACATGAGTTTTTTATGGATGTTAATTGTTGGTGGGATCATTGGTTGGTTAGCGGGTCTGATTATGGGCAGAGATATTCCAGGCGGGGTTATTGGTAACATTATCGCAGGTATTATCGGTTCATGGCTCGGCGGCGTACTTCTGGGAAGCTGGGGACCTAAGGTAAGTGATTTCTACTTCTTCCCTTCATTGATCGGGGCCGTTGTTCTGATCTTTATCGTCAGCCTTATTCTTCGCTCAACAAGCGGACGCAGCCGTTCATAAGATAGACCGAACTAATATTATCGGGCTACTTCCCTAAATGAATATTTACGCTAAAAAATAGCAGGTCAAGGCGGTTTAGCCTTGACCTGCTATTTGGTTTTTCTGCTCCTTTCTACTTAAAGTAGTTTGCAGTGCTTTTCATGGAGTTACTACCTCCGTACAGCGGCTACACTTCAATGTTCTGCCATCGTTTTTCTGTTATAATGAAGATACAAGTGACTCAAATCATAGAGAGGTCGTGAATCATGGGTAGCATTAACCCCTCACTCCTACATATCGGCTCCACTATAGGGACCTTGCTCATGGCGCTAATGGTTATTTTTATTCGTCTTAAAGCTAGCGCACGTCCGGTTACCATTCGAAAAATATGGATTCCGCCTCTAGGTATGTCGACCGGCTTTGCCATGTTCGTTGTACCTGAAGTTAGGTTTCCTTTATGGTGGGCAGCGCTCGCCTTTCTGATCGGCTGGTTCATCTTCGCGTATCCTCTAATACGCAGTACAAACTTCGAACAACGGGATGGACAAATCTATGCTCAGCGTTCTAAGAGCTTTGCTTTCATCCTGCTCGGACTTCTTCTAGTCCGCACCTTACTTCATGAATTTATTAATAGTTATGTTTCTATCCCACAGTCCGGCGGATTGTTCTTCATCTTGGCCTTCGGGATGATTGTTCACTGGAGATTCTTTATGTACAAACGTTATAAGGTAATGACTTCCTCTGAGACACAATCCCTACAATCATAAGTATATATTGTTATTCCAAGAAGCCATTTCAATCCATATGATTGAGATGGCTTTTTACTATTGAACGCCTTGGAGTAAAAAAATCATTTTTTCTGTGTCCGATGTTAGGTAACTTGCGGAGGGATACGTTAAAATATATGCATATCTAAAGATAGAGAGTGAGGTCAAGGCAATTGAAAAGTAAATCGAGAAAAGTCGCCATCGTCGGTGCCGGGATGGTTGGTTCCAGCTGCGCCTACTCCATGGTCAATCAGGCGATTTGTGATGAGATCATGATGATCGACCGCACCTATGACCGAGCTATGGCACAAGCACTTGATCTCTCGCACTGCATGGATTTCACCAACACACGCACAAAGGTGTATGCCGGAACCCATAGCGACTGTGCAGGAATGGATGTAGTTATCCTGACTGCCGGCGCCAATCCAACGGCGGGACAGACAAGATTGGATGTTCTGGAAGCCTCTGCGGTAATTACTAGAGAAATTATCACCAACATCATGGCTGGGGGATTCGATGGAATATTCGTAGTCGCCGCTAATCCAGTCGATATTGTCACTTATATGGTATGGAAAATATCAGGGCTGCCCCGCCACAGAATTATAGGTACGGGAACCTCCATTGACTCCTCACGCCTAAAGACACTACTATCCGATGTATTCTCTATTGATCCTCGCAGCGTTAACGGCTACGCGCTCGGAGAACATGGTGAATCCCAATTTGTAGCTTGGTCACATGTGACGATTGGCGGCAAGCCAATCCTGCAAATTATGGAGCAGCATCGTGAGCGGTTCCAGCATCTGGATCTGGAGGATATCTCCCGCAAGACCAAAGACGCGGGCTGGGAGATATTCACCAAAAAAGGCTCTACACATTTCGGTATTGGCAGCGCACTGGCCTATATTACTCGCTCCATCCTGAATGATGAGCACAAGATCATTGCCGTATCTGCAATTCTGGACGGAGAGTACGGGCAAAGTGGTGTATGTACCGGTGTGCCTGCCATTATTGGCAGTACTGGCATTCAAGAACTGCTCGAGCTTAACCTAAACACTGAAGAAGCAGCGAAATTCGACGCCTCCTGCAGCATTGTACGCGCAGGTATTGAGAGTCTGCACTTGGAAGACAACCCCCTTTAAACAAAAGAAATCGCTCTTTAGGATCAGTAAGTAACACCAATACCCTAAAGAGCGATTTTTTTATCCTTGATCTTTAACCTTTAATGCTCGAATACTGTTCAGTACAGCTAACACAGTTACCCCAACGTCTGAGAATACAGCTTCCCACATCGTGGCGATCCCAAATGCACCGAGGACAAGAAATATAGCTTTAAGGCCTAAAGCAAAGATAATATTTTGCCATACAATCATCCGTGTGCGCTTAGAAATTCCGATAGCTACAGCAATCTTAGATGGTTCATCAGTCATAATAACGATATCTGCCGCTTCAATCGCTGCATCCGAGCCCAGTCCACCCATTGCGATCCCCACATCTGCTCTAGCCAGTACCGGGGTATCATTAATTCCATCACCGACAAAAATAATTTTCTCACGATGTGACTTTTCACGATCCAGCTTCTCGATGGCCTCTACCTTATGCTGCGGCAAAAGCTCCGCGTGTACCTCATCTACACCTAACTGCTTCCCAACAGCTTCAGCTACGGAAGAAGCATCGCCAGTAAGCATCACCGTCTTGCGGATGCCAAGTTTTTTGAGCGTCTGAATGGCCTGCAGTGAGTCCTCCTTCACTTCATCAGCAATCACCAGGTATCCTCCATACTGATGATCCGCTGCGATGTGAACTACTGTACCACTCTGCTCTGGCACCTCATAAGCTATACCCTCTCGCTCCATCAGACGCGCGTTACCTGCAAGGACCGTCTTACCTTCAATCGAAACCTCAATTCCGTGACCAGAGATTTCATTGTAATTGGAGATCGCTTCCCTAGAAATCTGTTCTCCATAAGCCGTCCGAATTGATTCGGCAATCGGGTGATTCGAATGGCTCTCCGCATAAGCGGCTATTCGCAGCAATTCATCCTTAGAGTTACCCCCCGACGGATAAATTCCAGTGACCTTAAACTGCCCCTTGGTCAACGTTCCTGTCTTATCAAAGACAACTACTTTCACATCATTTAATGCTTCAAGGTAGTTACTTCCTTTGATTAGAATTCCACTGCGTGAAGCTGCACCAATTCCTCCGAAGAAACCGAGTGGAATTGAGACCACAAGCGCACACGGACAGGAGATTACGAGAAATACAAGCGCCCGGTAAATCCAATCTGAAAAGGTTGCCCCGCTAATCACTAACGGAGGAACGACAGCCAGCAGTACAGCTGTGATCACTACTATAGGTGTGTAAGCACGTGCAAATTTAGTAATAAAGTTCTCCGTTTTCGCCTTGTTGCTCGAAGCATTCTGCACCAGTTCCAGAATTTTAGATACAGCTGATTCTCCAAAGGTCTGCGTGACTTGCATCGTAATAACACCGTTCCGATTAATAAACCCACTTAATACCGTACTTCCCGGTCCAGCCGAACGCGGTACAGATTCCCCGGTAAGTGCTGATGTATCCATCATGGCGGTCCCCTCAAGGATCGTTCCGTCCAGAGGTACCTTTTCACCCGGTTTCACAACAATCAAATCACCGATCGCCACTTCCTCAGGGGAGACTCGTTTAAGATCATTTCCAAGCTTAAGGTAAGCAAATTCAGGACGGATATCCATAAGTGCCGTGATAGATCGGCGTGAACGGTTTACTGCCAGACCTTGGAACAGTTCTCCGATTTGGTAAAAAAGCATAACCGCTACACCCTCTGGATACTCACCAATCGCAAAGGCACCGATGGTTGCGAGAGCCATCAAGAAATTCTCATCGAACACCTGGCCCCGGATAATGTTCTTCACCGCTTGCCAGACGACCTCACTACCCACGATGAGATAGGCTGCTAAGAAAATCAGCAGTTCTACTACACCCTCGACCGGTAAGAATATGCCGGCAAGAGCGAGTATCCCACCGCCACCTAACCGCAGTAGAATCTTACGGGTATCGCCTTCCCCATGCTCGTGACTGTGACCATGGCTATGGCCATCCGCATCATCATGCTTATGACCGTCTGCAGCCTGATGATCGTGGTCATGTCCATGTTTATGATCATGTTGATGACTACTGTTATTATGCGGCTTGCGACTACCCGAAACCTTCTCTTTCACATTTACATGGGGCTCAAGTGCTTTCACCGTTTTCTTTGCTTCAACAATCGCTGACTCCTCATAACCTGCGGCGGTTTCCATCGTCATTGTCTTCGTAACAAAATTAACGGAGCAAGACGATACGCCTTCAATCTTCTTCACTTTATCTTCAATTTTCATTGCGCAATTGGCGCAATCTAAGCCTTCTAATTCCCACTGACGTTTTACTTTTCCTTGCATCGTATCCATACGGCACATCTCCTCAAATAAAAACCATATATGAGCACTTGTTCATATGTTATCTTATTGCTATTATATTCCCTTTATTTTTGAAGGTCAATACGCGATATGCACCATTTTTCTCCGTTTCCATAAAAATTAAATAAATTGACCTTTCCGCGAAAATATGTAAAATTATGCATGATCACTTTCTAGATGGATTGGCAACTGAAAGATACAGAAAGGATGAATGTAAACCATGTTAAAGCTAGCCAAAACGTCTTCTTTTTCACAGAAACACCCTGTTTGGACCGTTGTTATTATTGAGGTGTTGTTACTTTTAGCGGTATCAGCCGCCGGGACTTACGCCACGCTTAAAGAGCTATCGTATACCGCTCCAGTACTGATCTCCTTTATTCCAATTGCTCTTGTACTACTCATCTACTTCACGGTTAAGAACAAATGGAGTGATCTTGGCTTCCGTCCTCTGAACACCATATCTTCTGGGAATTGGATCTATTATGCACCTCTATTGGTCATCCTGATCACCATATCCTTTAAAGGTTTTCGTGAAATCAGTACGTCTGAGGTATTGTTCTTTATCTTTTTCACCCTGCTCGTAGCTTTTGTGGAAGAGAGTATCTACCGCGGATTGATTTTCAAGACTTTGCTCAGTAAGGGTGCTACAACGGCAGTAATTACTTCAAGTATTCTATTCTCTATTACCCACTTACTTAATGCCTTATCTGGTACAGACATCACTCAAATCCTTCTACAGCTCGTATATGCTCTTCTGATCGGCTTTGTGCTTTCTTTATTGATGCTGAAAAATAATAATATTGTTCCGCTGATATTGTTTCATTTTGTACATAATCTGATTCAGTTTGTTGGTAACGATAATACAAGCGAATATATAGGAATCGATCTGCTCATTCTCCTGGTGCTCGCTGCTCAATGTGTCTGGCTAGTATTATCCTTTAGAAAACCAAACATGACGAAGAACCTAAATCAAGCTGGTTAATCGGCGCCATTCCTTTAAGAAGAGCATATTCATCGCAAACCAACTGTGACATAATAAGAAAAGGGAATCCCAAGCGCCTGAAACGGCTGTTGGAATTCCCTCTTTTTTTTTTGCTTCCCTAGCTATTCGTGACGGACATGCTCATGTGTCTGCAGAAAGATCTGCTCTACATGCGCATCATTGAGCGAATAGAATACCGTCTTCCCTTCTTTACGACGCTTCACAATTCGTAAATTCCGTAAATAACGGAGCTGATGGGATATCGCAGATTGGCCCATATCAAGGATCACAGACAAATCGTGTACACATAATTCTTTCTGGGACAAAGCGTAAATGAGCCGCACTCGTGTTGGATCACCCAACGCCTTGAACATCTCTGCCATTTTATCCGTTATTCCTCGGTCAGGCAGGATCAATGCAATGGATTCCGGTTCAAGCTCCGAACCCTTGCATGTATTATCGCAATCCTCTAATGCCGTTGGCTCCATGCTATCGCCCTCCTCCACCAGCCAGTTAGCTTTGCTGATTGTTTTCTTCAATTATATGAAAACCAGCTCTGGATGTCCATTGAGAAGGCGTGTATACACTACGAGTTGCATATCAGACCGCTTTACGATAAAAGGAGATCAGTCCTGCCATAAAAAAGACAATGAAGCTTCCGCCCACTACCATCATCAGCGTTTCGAACGGTAAATTAAAAGCCCCAAACGTGTCATCACCATACGGCATCATTGCCAACATCGGTTGTACCCAAGGATAATAAGGACCATAAGTTGAAGAATTGGCGATCAGCATATTGGGAATGGTCAGACTCACATTAAGCGCCAGCGGTGCACCGAAACTGCTCCAGCCTTGAGAGATAGCCAGCTGCAGTGCAGCGAGTGGCAGACAGGCAACAAAGCCGCCAAATACCGAGCTAAGTAGCAACGACCAAGGGATTGAGCCCGGAATATCTCGGAATAAACCCATTCCCAGCACCATCACCAGGAACGTTAGTTGAACCGCAGCCAGCAATCCGATAATCATCACATATTTTGAAAGGTATACTGATAACCGAGTCACAGGCAGAGACAGCAACATCTTCCAGCCCCCGTCATGATGCTCATAACGACAGATCAGCGCGGCAAAAATACCCGAGAGCACAGGTAGAAACAGCAAGGCATGCATCATGGACATCACATTTAACAGCAGTTCCCAACTCATCTTCTCTCCTTCGTTATCTGCCAATGCCCCGGGAAGTAATGCTAAAATCGGACTGCCTATAACTAAAAGCCAGACATATGATTTAGACATTTTTAATCGTTCTGAGGATAATACTCTCCAAAATGAATTCATCGTTAATCCACATCCTTTCGTGCGAAGTGCAGTGCACCCGGCAAAAGAATCAGCAGCCCCAGCAGCAACCCTGCGCCGCTAAATAAGAGACGATGAGAAGAGTCCCAAGCCATATAGGGCCATGTTAAGGGAACCCATTCTGAAAGTAACATAGAAAAGATAGATACCAGAGATAAGGTAATCCCCAGAGCGACCGGCAATGTCTGATTTCGGTTAGCCAGAGAAAGCCACAGCTGCAAGGAAATTACCGGCAACGCCGCGATATAGGACATAAAACCAATTCGTAACACATCCAAATAAGGAATCAGTTCTACCTTGAAGCCCAAAACAAGCCCTAAACCAACTGTGCCCACCGAAAGCAGCAAACAAGAAACCGCCACTAGCACCAAACATAACACCAGCTTAGCCATAAATACTGAAGTACGTGAGATAGGTAGCGCCAAGAGCTGCTTCCACGAGCTCATCTGATGTTCTACATTTGCAATCAACGAGCATACTAAGGTCCCTCCGAGAAAAAGAGCAATGGGCACAAATGCAGCCACATTGTTCAGAAGTCCACCCCATAAATCCGCGCTATACTGCTCGCGAAGATAATCATAACGAAGGCCGAAGTTCAAGCCTTGCATGGCTACAAGTCCAAGCGGTCCAAGAAACACTAGAAACCAGAGTCCCTTGCCACGGATTTTGAGCCAATCCGCCGACAGTGCACGCCACATCATGATTCCTCTCCTCCTACAACCTGCAGGAAGAAGTCCTCAAGTGATTGTCTCCGCTCCTCTACACGATAAATAGCATGCCCATTCTCTACCAAGGCTTTGACTAGCAAGGCAACTCTTGCATCGATCATCCGGGAGAAGACTAGCTTTTGGTCTTGAAGTATCCCTGCGTACCCCCGTTCTTCAGCAAGACGAAGCGCGGCCTCCGGGTCCGAGACTGCTAAACGCATTTCTCCCCCGGCTTGCCGCTGCAGATTCGTTATACTATCTTGGTACACCATTTGCCCTTGACGAATGATCCCTACGGTATCCGCCATTTGCTCAATTTCACTAAGCAAGTGACTGGATACTACGACAGTAATCCCTTGCTCCTGCGGCAATCGTTTAATCAGTCCGCGAATTTCCTGAATCCCAGACGGGTCAAGTCCGTTCGTCGGCTCATCCAGAATAAGCAGCTCCGGTTCCCCGAGCAAGGCAGCAGCAATACCTAGTCTCTGCTTCATCCCGAGGGAGAAGCCTTTAACAGGGCGCTTCTCTTCCCCTGTTAAGGAAACAATATCAAGCACCTCAGCAATCCGTGACTTCGGAGCACCAAGGATACGCCGGATGGCTTCAAGATTATCCACAGCGCTTAAGTGCCCGTAATAAGATGGAGACTCGACAAGCGATCCTACCTTCCGCAAAATTTGCAGTTTATGCTTGCGAAGATCCTGGCCGAATACTTCTATCCCTCCTGATGTTGGAGTGATCAGTCCAAGCAGCATACGAATTGTTGTTGTTTTCCCTGCCCCGTTTGGGCCAAGAAAGCCATAAATCTCTCCCTTGCGGATGTTCAAATTTAAATTTTCCACCGCAGCCCGGCCACGGTATTTTTTTAATAAATCCTTCGTTTCAATCACTGTTTCTTTCATGCTCCTCACCTCGGTAATTAGCATAACGTCCCAAGGTTAAGAACAAGGCGGCACGAAGTTTAAGTTTTGTTTAAATTTCATCCCGTGGATTGAAGATTACAATAGAGGTGCCATCTCCAGTGCTCTCCATATCCCACTCTAACTCCATATGCTTCATTAACAGATCCACGATGGACAGCCCTAATCCTGCCCCTTTGTAATCGGATGGACTCTGGATACCTCTGCCGTGATCCGTTATCAAAATAACGCGTTGCCCATTACGGGACTCCGTAGAAATCCCTACATAAAGACCACTGCTGGCATGACGTACAATATTCTGAAACAGATTATCAAGAATACGGCGGAACCAGACCTCATCCACCATCCAGAACAGCGGATCAGCCTCCAGGTCAATATCGATCTCGAAGTTCTCTTTTTCCCATACGGGGTACCAAGCAGCAGCACTTTCCCGCAACAAGCGCAAGACATCTTTACGCTCCTTCTTCAAAGTGATCCGTCCGCTGTTGAGGAGATTGTAGGATAAAAGATTCTCGATCAAGACGCTAAGATCTGCTATACGCTTATCCATTAGCTCTAAGGACTGTTGTCCTTGCGGGGTTAAGCTCTCCTTAGTCATTACATGAATGTGGCTGCGGATAACAGTTAGCGGTGTACGTAAGTCATGAGATAAGTTGGATACTAGACGCTTACGCAGCTCTTCCTCTTCGATTTCCCTCTTTCGACTTTCGTCAAGCTTCGCCACCATCGTGTTAAAAGCTTCCTCCAGTCTGCCAATCTCATCCAGCTTGCCCGTCATAATAGACTTAGGCATTCTATCCGGTCCCGTAATCGTCATCGCGGTTTGCAGCTGTAGTAGCCGTTTGCGTATTTTTCTAAAGAACAGCAAAGAAACCAGTGCAAACCCTCCAAAAAGTACAAAGAGCACAAAGTAATACAAAGCCCAAGCCCCGACTCCCCCATAAGCGCCTTTGTTGAGCAGCTTGTTTGGAATTTGCATTACCATAAAGCCTTTACCCGCATCCACTCGGTCTCCCATAAAGGCGACGATGGCTAAAGGATCACGCTTTGTACTTTCTTTCATAAAAAAAATAGCCTCAGCCGCCGTCCACTGCTCCGGAACTCCGCTGCCATGGTCCGGATTTCCTTCATCAGGTGTGAGAATCAACTGGGTCATTCCCTGCCCATCTACCCAAAACATAGTAGCCTCAGTGTATTTCCGGCTCAGTTCATATAGCCGCTCATTTATGCCTTCTGAAGAAGCATCTTCCAATTGAAGCGCCTCTTTATGCCACATGGTCTCCAGCGCTGCAACACTCGAATACAGAGAGGTGTCTACAGGTGGAGCCCCTTTAGTCACTTCATTAACCATATTGTAGAGAACAAAAGATAACGGCAGGACCACAGGGATAAAAAGCAGTGCAGAAACAATAATAAGCAAATATCCCGATAGCAAAGAGGAGTTACGCTGCTTGCGAATGCGCCCTAACCCCCTCATGCTCTTACCCGATATCCTATCCCCCGGACAGTTTCTATAATTTCGGGATTGCCCGGATCAAGTTCTAACTTTTCGCGCAAATATCGTATATGTACCATCAAAGTTTTATCCCCTTCGAGATAGGCTTCTCCCCAGACGGCTTCATAAATCTGCTCCTTCGTCATAATCTGGCCGAGATGACGCAGCAAATAAGAAAAAATCTGAAATTGCTTACCCGTAAGCATGACTTCTTCCTGTGTCTGAGCATTTATTACTCGGTTATCCCCTTCATATACGACTAGGTGTTTAAGCGTGAGCGAATCCTGAACAGATGCCCCATTCCGCCTGAGCAGCACTTCAATTCTGGCAGCCAATTCATCCGGATGAAAAGGCTTCGTCAAATAATCATCCGCGAATTCAAGCCCCTGCAGTTTATCATCAATAGAGGTTCGCGCAGAGAGCATCAAGATCGGAAGCTTAGGGTACGACCGCTTCAATCGTTGTCCGACAGTAAAACCATCCAGGCCCGGAAGCATTACATCCAGAATGGCCAATTGACAAGGCGCCGCTTCCTCCGTCGCTCCCTCCCCGCTCCGCAGCCAACGCACACTATAACCACGCTCACTTAAATCCGCAGACACGACGCTGCCGATTTCATGATCATCTTCAATATATAACAGAGTAACGGTCATGTATTTTAAGTCCTCCCCTGAGAAATTACGTAAAAAGTTGAAGTCATTATAACATGTTTTAACAGGTCACTCAGGGACTTATCTTTTAAAAAAGCCCTCCTAAACCCGTGGGGGATAGGAAGGCTTTCGGAATCGATTTTAAATTGGTTTAGGGAGTCCACACGCCGTGCTCTTTATTACTGCCAACATACTCAATACGCGTTGGAGTAAGTTCAAGAATCACATAATTAGGGTCATCAGGCCCAGTAAACCATGGCTCCAGCTCTTTGTTCCACACCTTTGTGCGCAGCCCTTCGTCCTTAGAAACGGCAACGGTGGCTTCAATTTCAAGCACGTCTTTGCTTCCGCCTGACTCATATCCAAGCAGTAGAAAAGCATTTGGATTATTCGATAATTCCTCCACCTTATGAGTTTTGCGATTCGTAGCTAAATAAATCTTCAAACCCTCATGGAAAATGGCCATGTAACGTACTTTCGGCTTATTTCCTTCTTCGATCGTACCAAAGGAACCGAACTTGTTGTCATCCAATGCTCTAATAATGAGTTGCTCCAGTTGTTTGTTATCCATTACGTAAATCTCTCCCTTCAAGCATGTAAACAAAAGTTTATATATCCAAGCTCACCGTTTGGATTTATCATAACAATGGTGCTTATTATAATGTACCCTTCCGGTTCACATTGAATCCGACCTTACTCCATAAACTACTTTCAATATAAGGAGCTTACTTCGTGAAAAAACTGATCTGGATCGGCTGTCTTTCCTACTTTGTCATTGGCCTTGCTCATGTAGTGCTGGGATCTATTCTTCCCGTTCTGCTACAGCATTATGACCAAAATTATAGTGCCGGCGGGCAATTAATCTTTAGTCAATTCGCTGGTTTTTTGGCTGGTGTGCTTGTCTCTCCCCTACTCAATCGCCGTTTTGGGAAACGAGGAGGCATCATTATCGCCACCGCTCTTCTCCTGACTGCTGAGATTGCGTATGCTTTTCTACCCCCTTGGGAGTGGATGTATGTCATTGCTGTTGCGGCTGGCTTTGGTTTCGGTATGATCGAAGCCGTCATCGGCACCATCATTATCGGAGCTGTGACAGAAGGAACCGCGATTGCGATGAGCCGACTTGAAGTCCTATTTGGGATAGGAGCACTTGTAATGCCTCTTATCGCCAGTCCGCTCATTGCTACCGGAGCATGGAGATTGGCATTCCTAATTGTCGCTGGCTTCTCATTACTTTCCCTCATTCTCTGGGGAAGAGGCCATTTTGGGAATCTGCAGCCCATACTGGACGAGCGAGCACCTCGCAAAGTTTCAGCATCCGCACATTCCTCGCAGTCCAGCACACAGCTTCCGTATAAAGGGAAACAATGGATTCTGCTGGGCATCTTCATCCTTTTCTTCTTTCTTTATGTAGGTACGGAGATGAGTCTGGTCAACTTTATGCCCGCCATCTTTATCGCCAAGCTAGGGATGACAGAATCTGCGGCGGCGCTGACAGTCACTTTCTTTTGGCTAGCTATGTCTACGGGAAGATTGTTTGCTGGAGTGATTGCAGAGAAAATTTCTTACCGTGTATATATTTTAAGTAGCTGTTTACTGACCTTGTTACTGCTGGCTCTTTTTCCGTTCACAGATAATCGATTAGCTGCATTCATCGTAATTATGCTACTTGGGCTATTTATGTCCGGTATTTTCTCCATAGCTCTAGTCTTCTCCAGCAAGATGCTACCAGGAGCCGAAGAATCAACACCCAGCATAATGATCGCTGCTGGAGGTGTCGGTGGAGCTCTACTGCCCCTATTTATGGGCTGGTCTATGGACCATCTAAAAGTGGCACAAACTGCTGGGTTACTTGCCGGTTTTGCCGCCTTCTTGTTCTTGCTGAGCATTGCCGCATGGCGGTTCCAATCCAGACAAGCAGTACAAAGAAAGAGTTCCAGTATTTAGAATGTTAAAATGGTATCAACCTAATCCTTTTAGGGTAATGTCATCTATAAGCATATTCTGAGCACAAGGATGGACGATGAATGGATAAGCTTTCAACTGAGCCTTTATTACATACTGCGCTTATGCAGTTTATTTTTCCCTTTTCAATAAAAAAGGGCGATTCTAAGAAGCTTATCCAACAACTGCAGGATGATGGCTTCACACGTTTTTTTCTGGATAATAAAGAGTTAGAAAATGCCTATTACGGAGAAGACCACTGTGTTTCCCATGAACGGATGGAGCGCACTTATTTACCGTTTGCTGCACACATTCTTTTTCCACGCAAGAAGGACGTAGACTCTTTCCGCCGCTTTTCCAGAGTCAATAATCTGGACTGTATTCTAGAGATTCCTCAGCAGTCTATATTTTTTAAAATTCTCTCGACGGATATATTCATATGTCCTTTTCAGCTTGGATTTGTGACGATACGTGTCCAGCTTGAGGGGGATTCGATTCCCATTAGTATTGCACTGGAATTCGCGGACCGCTTCCGGACGCTTGAGAATACCTTCGTACAGGATGACTACACCTATATCCATTGTGGAGAACAGACCTATGAGATGGTAGAGGATTTTGTCTTCCGAAATCTGGTGAATGGACTGGAGCCTTTTCTGGATCACTCGGATATCAATGGGGCTTATTTCGAGACCCTTCCCTTTTTCGTAGATGAAAGAATGCAGGTGCAAGCCTTTTATGGCTTTCAGAATGAAGGAGATTCTGATGAGATTAGTGTAAATATACGCTATCGCGCCTCTCAGCTTGATGGCATTGATCTGAACGGGAAGCCCTATGCCAGTGCCAGCGATCCAGCGTATATTGCGAACTATTGTCATGAGCATTCCTATAATCGTTGGGGCCCAGACACGTATTATATGATGAATGAGCAGACCTTTTGCTGTCTAACCCGAGCTGAACCAAAGATCGCTGTTAGCCTGGCCAACCAGATGTACGGGCAATATTATTACGGATTTCTACTCAATATTTTCCACAAAATTGTTCTGCTCAAGCTGGCAAATATGCATTCCCGACTACGCATAAACCACGATTATGATGAGATCGACAATTTAATCTACTCGATTAATAAATTCTCGGCAAAGTTTTATTTCTTGGAGCTAATTTCACAGTCGCAAGGACGGGAGATTTTTCTTCAGCTGCGTAAAGTATACGGGAACGACGCTCTGTTCGAGGAAGTAAAAGAAACCTTGACTGACCTGTTTCAGTATCAAGATAAGTTCCAGTCGAAGCGCCGGGATAATCTGCTGATGATCCTCACTGTATTTACGGTGGTAAGTGGGATTTATGGCATGAATCAAGTCATTGACGATCTGGATGGAAAGATTGAATGGAGTAAGATGGTTAGCTATTCCCCCTTTGAGTTTCTTGCTCTTTTCGTGATTATGAGCGGGATCATGGTCAGTGTTGTCCTTACGCTAGGTGCTCTGGTTACTGAGCTTAAGCGGCGTCATCGTAAGAAACATAAGGATCTGGATTAATGAAATCAGACAGATAAATTTGAAAAATCTAGGAACGTGCTACTAGACATTCCGAGAACAGCCGTCTATAATACACCGTATGCGAGAAATATAAGACATAAAGTATAGATGAAAGCTTATACTTACTTATATTTCACGTGGAAATACCCGTTAACTTCATAGAACCAGGGGTGCTGGAATTGGCCGGCTGAGATTGTATCCCACAAGATACTGACCCTTATACCTGATCTGGATAATGCCAGCGTAGGAATCGCCAATTGGTTTTGGTCCCTGTGACCTTTACTAACCTTGCGCCAAGCCAGCGTCCCGATCACTCGGGACGCTTTTTTTGTGTAGATCACAAAAGATGTAGAAGAAATGTACATACTACACTTTACGGTTCATGTTGGATGACGGGATCTGGCAACCTTAAAGGAGAGAAGAAGACATGCAAGTCAAGAAAGCACTCATGCTAAGCCTCACCTGTATGCTCATTCTTGCGATTGCCGGATGCGGCAGCAACAATGGGAATACAGCCGGAAACAAAGGAAATGCTGCTGATTCGAATGCAGCGACCGGATCAAATGCTCCGAAAGAGCTTACCAAAGTTAAGGTTGCACTGGATTGGACACCGAATACGAACCACACCGGTCTATACGTAGCCAAGGATCTTGGTTATTACGCGGAAGAAGGTCTGGATGTAGAAATCGTTCAACCTGGCGCAGCGGGTTCTGATACTATGGTTACCTCTGGCGAAGCCGCTTTTGGGATCAGCGCTCAGGAAGGATTGACTCTAGCTCGTCTACAAGGCGTTCCCCTTGTCTCGATTGCAGCCATTATTCAGCATAATACTTCGGGATTCGCCGCTCCAGTAGACCGCAATATCAAATCACCAAAAGATTTTGAGGGTAAAACCTACGGCGGTTGGGGCTCTCCTGCTGAAGAAGCAGCCATGAAGGCGATCATGGACCCTGTTGGTGGCGATGTGAAAAAGGTGAAGCTAATCAGTATTGGTGAAGCTGACTATTTTACCGCAGTCAAACGTGACATTGATTTCGCTTGGATCTTCTACGCTTGGACCGGTATTGAAGCCGAACTGCGTGGTGAGCCTCTGGATATGCTCTACTTGAAGGATTATGCGCCTCAGCTTGATTATTACACCCCTGTGCTGACCACGAGTGAGAAGCAGATTTCTGAGAATCCAGATTTGGTGAAGGCTTTCCTGAAAGCCACATCCAAAGGTTATCAGTATGCCATTGATCATCCGGAAGAGGCTGCCGCTACATTATCCAAGGCTGTGCCTGACCTTGATGCCGAGCTTGTCCTAGCCAGCCAGAAATGGCTCAGCCCGAAATACAAAGACGATGCACCCCGCTGGGGCGAGCAAAAAACCGAGGTCTGGCAGAATTACGGCGACTGGATGTATGATCTGAAGCTGCTGGATAAACCGCTGGATGCAGCTAGTGCATTCACCAATGACTTTTTACCGGCGGAGTAGACCGCACTTCCCAAGTTGGTTCAAGATTCGAAGCCGAATCTGCTTCCTGAATTACTTCGTTATCAAAGTTGGCTTTTTGAACTTACCTATTTCAATGAGAGTTCAAAAAGTCAGCTTTCAGAACCAAGAAGGTTGAGCGTTACTTGAGGAAGGAGGAACGGAGCGTAGTGATGTGCTACGTGAGTATCGGACTTCCCAAGTTCGTTCAAGATTCGACGTCGAATCTACTTCCTGAAAACACTTCGTTATCAAAGTTGGCTTTTTGAACTTACCTATTTCAATGAGAGTTCAAAAAGTCAGCTTTCAGAACCAAGAAGGTTGAACGTTACTTGAGGAAGGAGGAACGGAGCGTAGTGATGTGCTACGTGAGTACCGGACTTCCCAAGTTCGTTCAAGATTCGACGTCGAATCTACTTCCTGAAAACACTTCGTTATCAAAGTTGGCTTTTTGAACTTACCTATTTCAATGAGAGTTCAAAAAGTCAGCTTTCAGAACCAAGAAGGTTGAACGTTACTTGAGGAAGGAGGAACGGAGCGTAGTGATGTGCTACGTGAGTACCGGACTTCCCAAGTTCGTTCAAGATTCGATGCCGAATCTACTTCCTGAAAACACTTCGTTATCAAAGTTGGCTTTTTGAACTTACCTATACAAATTGAGAGGATTGATTATTGTGGCTAACACATTGCTAAGCATTCAAGTAATTCCTAAGACTCCAAACAATGAGGACTCCATCCCATACGTAGATAAAGCGATTGAAGTTATTCAAAAATCCGGTGTTAAACATCAGGTGAATCCACTGGAAACTACTATGGAAGGTGAACTGAGCGAGCTCCTGGAGGTTGTACGTCAAATGCAGGAGGCGCTGATCGAAGCAGGTAGTCCAAGCGTGATCTCCCAAATCAAAATCGCTCATAACCCTAACGGAATCAGCATGGATAAATTGACGGAGAAATATCGGCCGTGAGATCGACCTGGAAGCTAATATGGCCGCCCCTTGTGGCGGTCGTCTTCTTTTTAACCGTATGGCAGTTATCTGTTTCTCTATTCCATATCGAATCCTGGATTCTGCCGAGTCCTGCTGATATTGCTCGCGAATCCACAAGTAATGCCTCAGGTCTCTGGGCTCATACGATGGCTACGCTCCGACTCACATTAATCGGTTTTCCTATTGGTACAGGTGTAGGCTTGATCGTTGCGCTACTTTTGCATCTTTTACCTTGGGCTAGACGGGCTTTTTATCCACTCATTATTCTGAGTCAAAATGTTCCCTCTATCGCACTCGGACCACTGCTTATCATCTGGTTTGGCTTCGGCCTTTTGCCCAAAATCGTGCTGATTACACTGGTATGCTTCTTCCCGGTAGCTGTCGCTGCAATGGGAGGCTTGTCTCAAAGTGATCAGGTCATGATGAATTATATGAAAATGGCGGGCGCAAGCAAGTGGCAAATCTTCACCAAGCTGGAGCTTCCATCTTCTATCCCGGCACTATTTTCCGGTGTGAAAATATCAGCTACCTATGCGGTTATGGGAGCCGTGGTCGCTGAGTGGATTGGCGCGGATAAAGGGATTGGCTATTATATGCTCCTGCAAAAATCGGCTTACCGTACGGATCGGATGTTTGTCGCTATTGTTATTATTGTCCTCCTTAGTCTTGTACTTTTTGCGATTATCGCCTTGCTCGAAAAATGGTTAGTTCGCTGGAAACCGCGCCGTAACTCATAGAAAGGAAGATGCCTGTATGTCTCAAGCGACGCAAATAGAGCAAAGAACAACTGAAATCATAAGCTCTCCTGAAGCTCATACTGCACCACCTGCTCTTGAAGTAAGCGGCATCTCCAAGTCCTTCACCCATCGTCGCCGCGAGACGAACGTGCTGAACAACGTTTCTCTTAAGGTAGAGCAGCAAGAGTTCGTTTCAATCGTCGGTCCTTCCGGCTGTGGAAAAAGCACCTTATTCCATATGATCGGCGGTCTTGTGAAGCCAGATGCGGGAACGATCCGCATGAACGGCAAGGTCGTTACAGGTCAACGCGGTGAAATCAGTTATATGCCGCAGCAGCCTGCGCTTTTTCCTTGGCGAACGATTGAAGATAATGTACTTCTAGCCGGGGAAATTAAAGGCGCTCTGCAGGATGGAGCTCGTGAAGAAGCACGCCAGTGGCTCGCCAAGGTTGGCTTGAATGGATTCGAACAGGCTTATCCGCATATGCTGTCTGGTGGGATGCAGCAGCGTGCTGCTTTTCTCAGAGCATTGCTGGCTCCGCAGGAGTTGATGCTGCTCGATGAACCTTTCAGCGCACTGGATGCACTAACTCGCAGTGAAATGCAGCGCTGGCTGCTGGAGCTGTGGGAGGAGAATCGCCGCTCCGTGCTATTCATCACCCACAACATCGAAGAAGCGTTGCTGCTCTCGAATCGTATTTATGTATTCTCGGGTCGCCCCGGCTCCATCCTGCATACTGTTGACGTGCCATTTCCACGGCCACGCCGCGATGAGATTACGGATTCCCCGGACTTCCTTAAACTCAAACGCCAGCTGTCACAGTGGATGCGAGAAGAACAGGCTAAAAGCGGGAAGCAGCTTTTTGAATAGAGGCGCTCCGCTCACTATAAACGAGAAATCAAACAAAGAACCGCCCGGGCTTCAATGGGACTGACCCCATAACGTGAGACAAATCAAAACACCTTCAAAAGAATGGAACCTTGTCGTAAGATAAGGAGATCATCTTGGAGGTGTTTTTGCATTGGCAACCAGAGTAAGTTATCCCGTGGAAATAAAGATGAAAGCTATAGAAATGAGATTAGCAGGCGTACCTGTGAAAGAGGTTATGGAGCAGCTCGGAATACGGAATAAGACACAGCTAAAGACATGGATGAGATGGAATCGAAATGGTGAACGGCATCGTTTGCAGCAGCCGGTGGGTAAACAGTACAGCTATGGAAAAGGTCCGGAGGACTCTTCGGAGCTCGAAAGAGTAAAGGCAGAGAACCGATTCTTAAAACAACAATTAGAACTGCTAAAAAAGTACGAGGAGTTGGAGAGGAGGTGGAACCAGAGGCCGTTATTGCCTGGATCGAATCCATTCGAAACGAAGTGACGGTGTCTGAGGCTTGTAGATGGCTCGGAATCGCAAGAACGACTTACTACCGCTGGAAAGCAGCTGTGGGGACAAAGCATACAGACAAAGTGGTGGAGAAAATCCGGGAGCTTTGCATCCGTCATAAATTCCGCTACGGGTACCGGAAAATCACGGCGCTCCTTCGGATAGAGCAGAGTATAAATCACAAGCGAGTCCAGCGGATCATGCAGTGTGAGGGGCTTCAGTGCCGCGTGAGGATGAAAAAACGAAAGGTGACTGGGCAATCTGTACACTCCTTTGAAAATCTGCTCAAGCGACAGTTTCATGCAGAAGCACCTCTGCAAAAACTCGTCACGGACATTACCTATTTGCCATTTGGCGGGAAGATGTTGTACTTCTCCAGCATTCTAGACTTGTACAATGGTGAGATTGTGGCTTACAGTATAGCAGATAAACAAGATACCTCTTTGGTGTTGGATACGTTAAATCAACTTCCAAAGCAGGAAAAGATGTTGCTGCATAGCGACCAGGGCAGCGTGTATACGTCCTTTGCGTACCAGGAAGCTGTAAAAGGAAAAGGCATTACCATGAGCATGTCCCGTAAAGGAACGCCCGCTGATAATGCCCCCATTGAATCGTTTCATTCCACCCTAAAGTCTGAAACGTTCTACCTCGAAGATCTCACATCTACAACGACTGCAATCGTTGTAGAGACCATTCGAGACTACATCATTTACTATAACTCATTTCGAATTCAAGCGAAACTAAATAACCAGTCACCGATGGATTTCCGGCGACTGGCTACTTAAACTTGTAAGGTGTTTTGATCCCTGTCTCACAAACGGGGGTCAGTCCCAATTAGCCCAAGCGGTTCTTTTGTTTTAACCAGAATAGCAGTTAAATCTTATTGTGCTTGCACGAACTCAGCAGATTTAATCCCTGCTTGACGGCCGAAGATAATGATCTCAGCTACAGAGTTACCGCCGATCCGGTTTTGACCGTGCAATCCACCTGTAACTTCACCAGCCGCATACAGGCCAGGAATAGCAGCGCCGTCTTTATTTAATACTTCTGTGTTCGTATTGATCTTCACGCCGCCCATGGTGTAATGAATCCCTGGAGCGATCTTAATAGCGTAGTAAGGACCCGCGGACAAATCGTTGTCCATCCCTGTTGTTCTGCCGAATTCAGCATCGTTCTTGTTCTTTACCGCGCTGTTCCAAGTATCAAGTGTCGCTTTTAGCTTATCGGCTGGAACACCGATTTCTTTCGCCAATGCTTCGATGGTATCCGCTTGGATTACGAAGCCCATTTTGTCATATTGTTCAATTGCTTTCACGCGTGATTTGACGCCGGAATCAAAGACAAGCGTTGTCGCTTTTTCAGGAAGTGCATTGATCGCTTCGGTAACTTTATCACGTGTAGTCAATTCGTTTACGAACCGTGTGCCTTCGCTATTCACGAGGATAGAACCTTCGCCGCGTACAGCTTCCCCGATCAGATAAGATTTTTCTTGTTGAACTGTTGGGTGAACCTGGATTTGATCCATATCAACGGTGGTTCCGCCAAGTGCCTCAATCATCTTGATGCCGTCGCCGGTACTGCCGATTTGGTTAGTCGTTACGTATCCTTCCAGATCAGGTCTAACTTTTGATATCATATCCATGTTGGATCCAAAACCACCTGTTGTTACAACAACTGCCTTCGCTGTAATGGTTTTTTCATCAGCTTGGTTAAAGAGTACTTTGACGCCATTAGCCTTACCGTCTTTTTGAGTAATTTCTTTAACATCCGCGTTCACAAACAGTGGAATTTCTTTTTCTTGTACGTTTCTAACCAACCCTTTGACAAGGTATTGGCCTACCGCAGAGCCGTCTTCTGGACGGTGGGTACGTTTTTCGCTCATGCCGCCTGTGATCGTAATATTGTTCAGCTTGATTCCGATCGAATCCAACCAATCGATCGCACTTGCGGAATTGTCAACGAAGAAACGAAGCATCTCTTTATCATTCGTGTCATGGCCGCCCTTTAAGGTCTCTTCATAAAACTTATCATTGCTATCTTCAATGCTTTGCTCTTTTTGAAATTTCGTTTGGGAAGCGTTCATTCCTGAGGAGGATTTACTTGTATTCCCACCTGCAACCGGCATTTTTTCTAAAATAACAGGGTTCAAGCCTTTGGCCTTAGCTTCCAGTGCAGCAGACATTCCTGCACCACCAGCACCAACAATAACGATATCATAATTATCTTTTAATTGATCCAGTGGTGTGTAACTAGCTTCTGATGCACCTGATACGGCTTCAGCTTTATCATTTTTGGCCGTCTCATTTACCTTACTTTTGTTCTCGTTACCATTACTATTACCTGCGCTGTTGCTATTACTGTTACCGCAGCCTGCGATTACGAGCATGACAGAGAGAATGAGAATGAGAGCAGTACTTGTTGTCTTCTTCATCTTTATAACGCCCCTTTGTGAATGTTTTCACATTTATGATAACGCAAAGTCGATGTTTTGTGAAGGTATTTCTGTAATTAGTTATGATTACTGTTACATTTTCATGTATATTTTCACTTAAATTTTCATAAAAATTCTTGCTTTCAATATCTCCGCAGCTTACTACTCAAAAAAAAGCCACCCTTTCCAGGGCGGCCATCTGCCTTATTTTCTAATCCTTTTTCCATACAGGGTGTGCAGGCTTAACTATCTGAAATTCTAAAGTAACCCGTAATTTGAGCGCTACTGGATCACTTATGGTATATAAGCTATAACTTCAATTTCTACGAGCCCATCCTTAGGCAGACGTGCTACTTCAACAGCGCTGCGAGCAGGGTATGGCTGAGCAAAAAACCTTCCATAAATCTCATTCACCTTAAGAAAATCATTCATATCCTTTAGGAAAACGGTCGTCTTTATTACCTGATCCATGCTTGTACCCGCCGCTTCCAGTATGGCTTTGACATTCAGCAATGACCGTTCCGTCTGCTCCTCAACCGTAGCAGGAAAAGTCCCATTAACCGGGTCTAGTCCGAGTTGTCCTGAAGTATATAGGACGTTCCCAAGCTTTACAGCTTGAGAGTAAGGTCCAATTGCGCTTGGTGCATCCGTTGTTATTACAGTTTCTTTATGCATATTTGTCATTTTAAAAGACTCCTTTATCCAGCTTGTTCATTAGTGTTACCGTCATATTCCTTTAGCATTTCTGCCTGTTGCTCTGGCGTTAACTTCGCGATACCGAATCCCGTGAAGCCCCATATCGTCGCAAAGATTATTCCTGTCCAACAGAGAACAGCCCAAGGTAAATAATCTAGCGTTGCAACACCCAGCGTACCCGCCATATAAGCACCTGCAGCTGTCCAAGGCAGAATAGGCTCGGTAATCGCCGCTGAATCCTCGATGGTACGTCCCAAGTTCTTCGGATGCAAGCCACGACGGATATATGCTTCACGCAGCATTTCACCTGGCATTAAGATGGATACCTGACCATTACTTGTAACTCCGATCATCGTAAGACCTGTAACAATGGTTGCTACGATCATTGAACCTGTGGAATGGACGAACTTCAAAAGCTTATTAACAATCAATTCCAAGGACTTGGTCAGAGATATGGTTCCAGCGAACGTGATTGCACAGAAGCAAATGAGAAGTGTACCCATCATGGAGTTCATTCCGCCACGATTTAGAAGACGGGGTACATCTTCAATAACGTTGGCAGAATCAAACCCAGCAACTTGAACCATAGAAATATTAAATCCATTAACAACAGAAGATACGACGTCATTCAACGTAAATCCCTGGAATACAAGTGCGTTGGCCATAGCGAACATGGAAGAGATCAGCATAACCGGTATTGTCGGTTTCTTCGTAATCGAACCATACAAAATGATTAATACAGGTACTAAAAGCAGCAGATTAAAGTCGTAAATTGTATCCAACGATCCCATGATTGTTCCAACCTTCTCCGGAACAATAGCACCTGCGGCATCTGTGTTTAGGCCTGTGATAATAAAAACAACGCTTGCGACAATAAAGGAAGGAATTGTGGTATACAATAAATGTCCAATATGCTCATATAGATTGACACCTGTTGCTAACGCCGCAATATTGGTTGTGTCTGAAAGCGGTGACAATTTATCACCAAAATAAGCACCTGCAACTACAGCACCAGCCACTGCTGCTAAGTTTGCATCCATACCCGCGCCAACGCCCATAAAAGCAACCCCGATCGTTCCCGCTGACCCCCAAGATGTGCCCGTACAAAGCGAAACGGCAGCTGTCGCAATAAATGCGGTAATAAGCAGAAATTGTGGACTAATGATTTTCAATCCATAATAAATCATCATCGGGATCGTCCCACCAACCATCCATGCCCCAATCATAAAACCAACCATGATCAGAATTAGAATGGCAGGCATCGTTTTCGCGATCTTACCAGCGATAGATTCTAGTATGTCGTTGTAGCTATAACCAAGAATAATCGCGATAATACCAGCAACAACCGCAGAGGTAATAATAAGTGGTTCTGGTGGTAATTCAAACAACACATAACCTAAACTAAGTAGCACAATCATCGTAATAATCGGTAATAGTGCTAAGAACATCGTCGGCTGTTTCTTGATTTTTGGTGATTCTGATTTGGACATGATTATTTTCCCCCTTGATACGGATCTGAGAAAGCTACTAACGAGGTCTTTCAAGGTCATTGATAAAACATATATTATTTTTAATTTTTTAAAGGATAGGCTCGGTACAGCCGATGAAAAGCTTCTTGCAACATGGGCAGTGGCGTTGCAATATTTAAGCGGATAAAGCCTTCTCCTGATGGCCCAAAACCTGTTCCAAAGCTCACGCTAACCTTCGCATCTGACTCAATCCACTGTTTTAGCTCTGCTTCGTTGGTACTAATTGCTCTACAATCCACCCATAACAGATAGGTTCCCTCTGACTCAATCACGCAAAGCTCAGGCATATATTCAGCTATATAAGCTTTCACCCAAGCAATATTGGCTGTGATATACTCTCGTAATTCTTCCAGCCATTCATCGCATTCCGTATAAGCCACTTCTAAAGCAGGTACTGCAAAGAAGGTGGGGTTATGACAGCCTGCCTGCTGTAAGCAATGTCTGAATTTCTCACGCAGCTGATCATTTGGAATCACGATGTTAGCAATTTCAAGGCTTGCAAGATTGAAGGTCTTCCCTGGGGAAGTACAGATAAATGATCGCTGCTCTGCCTCGGTCGATATCTTCCCGATTATCGTATGCTCATGGCCTTCATGGATAAAATCGGCATGAATATCATCCGATACAATATAAGCATCATACTTTGTACACAAGCTAACGATTCGTTCCAGTTCAGCTCGTGTCCATACCCGTCCAACCGGATTATGCGGTGAGATGAGCAGTACAATTTTAACCCCTGCTTGCATTCGTAACTCCATATCAGCAAAATCGATCTCATAACGCCCATTCACTTCACGAAGTGGACTTTCCACTAATACGCGGTTATTTAGCTCTACCGATTTAGCAACCGGCTGATAGGCTGGAGTATGGATTAACACTTGATCACCTGGTTGAGTGAAATTCTGGATGATCAAAGAAACCGCTTGCACAATACGAGGGCAAAACACGATCCATTCTTGCGGAACCTCCCAAGCGTAAGCTTTTTTAATCCATCCCTGAACTGCATCATAATAAGGTGGAAAAGGATCGGTATATCCATATATGCCATGCTTCGCCATCTCCGTTACTCGATCTATCACCTGTGGAGGGGCTTGAAGATCCATATCTGCGACGGAAAGCGCTATCATTTCTCTGCCCAAAACTTGCGCCATACCATCCCATTTAGCGCAATTGGTCCCATAACGGCTAACAACCTTATCAAAGTCGATTATCATCTAGCCCACTTCCTCTTTTGAGAGTTCTGTTTATTCTCACTTAATTTTTTGCAAATAACGATAAACTGTTGGCTCAGATATCATCAAGGTCTTAGCGACTTGAGAAACTCCACCTTTAAGTAGAAACACTCCCTGCTCGTTAAGTACTTTCACAAGTTCAATCTTCTCTTTCGAGGACAATCGCTCTGCCGGGACATTAATTTTACCGAGCACTGAATCAATCATGTGCTGGAGCAGGTCATCTACGTTGCCTTGTAAATACTCTTCCGGCTGCTTCTCTACAACCTCTTGTTGTGGTATTAACGGTACTGGTGGAAGTGTTGATCCTCCTTGCAAAATGTTTTGTATCCACTCAGCTGCAACCTCCATATGCGTGACATCAATGTTAATACACATCATGCCGACCAATTCGCTGCTGCTGTTTTTAATATAATAAGTAGCGGAGCGAAATACCTGACCTTGCGAACCACGCGCTTTATAGTTAGCAATAAACGGTTGCTCACGGTAGGACTCATCTTTCAACAGCTTAAGCACGAGATCTGTTGAACTATCGCCTACTTTACGCCCACTAATGTATCCGTTCTCAATAAATATAATTGAACGCTCTGGGTTGCTTATATCATGAATAACAACCTCACATTTTGAACCTATAATTGAAGCAATAAAAGAAGCGATTGGAAAATAGGACTCCAGGCAGCTGCGATCTTCTAACATGTGAGCATCTCACTCCTTTCGTTTTACGTCTTTTCTATTTTGATAATAATTTATTATCTTGATAATATTTTATTACAACATTCTTAAAAAAGCAATCAGTAATATATTGGAATTGCTCCAGCCAATAATCTCCCATAAATACTTAGGGCATATTTCCTGTAAAGCGATAACAAAAAAAAGTCTTTCACTATTTCTACAAATTGCAGAAATAGTGAAAGACTATATTTACTGCTCTGCCTTATTTCCTAATCATAGCTCGATACACGAATTTAGGAAGAACTGCTTGCCTGCGCCAGCGCGACTTTTGTCCTTTGGCAACGGGGGCGAATAACAGTCGATGCAGCCACTCTAAGTTGAGTTTTTTCCATATCGCAGGGGCTGGAGTCACTTTTCCCGCTATAACATCCAAGCTTCCACCCACGCCAAAAACAACCTTAACTTGTGAAAGAGCCTCTTTGTGCTTATACACCCACTTGTCAGAGTACGGAGCCCCCATCGCAACGATCAGGAAATCTGGCTGTGCGTGCTGAATCTCTGCCACAATGGTCGGTTCCTCTTCTTTAGCAAGAAAACCATTATGTCTTCCGGCAATTTTCACATTCGGATATAGCTCTGTAATCTTTTCGACCGCTTTACAGCTGGTATGCTCATCCGTGCCTAAGAAATAAAAACTCCATCCCAGCTTATTCCCTTGTGCGAGCAGCTCAAGAAGTAGTTCATACCCCGTAACTCGTTCAGCTATAGGGTCACCTTTTCTTCTCGATGCCAGCACAATGCCAATCCCATCAGGAGTAATCAAATCTGCCTCATGGAGTATGGTTCGAAGCAGCTCGTCTGATTGACTTGTTATCGTAATTTCCGGATTCGCTGTAATCAAATGAAATAGCTTCGGTTCTCCGGATTGAATATGTTCTGTTAGATGAAGCGTTGTCTCATCAAGTGTTAGCTTTGAAAATGGAACGCCTAATATGGAAACTGTCCCAGCCATTTAATCACCTCTTACTGAAAAGTTCATTCCAGTATACCTTACCTTATTCTATAAGGATAGTCAGTGTCATCTTGCAACGATAATATGTAGTACCCTTTTGCCCTTGCCCAAATATAATGAAGCATCTAGTCATTTGAAGAGGGGGTTATATCATGGCGTTACCCACCATCATAACCACAGTTCCCACATCCGTACCCGTCGGAGATATTGAGGTAAATCCCATAACCAATCGGGTATACTTCGTAAATCCTAATACTACAGCCGGAACTGTCGGTGTTTTGAGCACCTTAACCAATCGGATCATTGCAACCATCCCGGTAGGTAGATTTCCACTGAAGCTAGCAATAAACCCAAGAACAAACCGTGTGTATGTCACCAACTTCCGGGATGGGACAATATCTGTAATTAGCGGACGGACAAACCGTGTAATTAAGACCCTCCAAGTGGGCAGCAACCCTGATAGTGTTAACGTTAATGTTCGAACGAACCTGATTTATGTGTCGAGTGCCTCTGGCATCGTAACCGTCATCGATGGCAGATCGAACAGCATTCGGACTACTATCCAGATCGGCGGCCGCCCTTCCGCTATCGTCATTAATAAACGTACCAATCGCATTTATGTAACAAATACGATCAACAACTCCGTATCTGTCATCAACGGCTGTACACAAACTGTGATCGCAACTATAAAAGTTGGAAACAATCCAGTGATCACACCAGCGCTAAATCCGGTCACAAACCGTATTTATGTAGCGAACAACTTAAGCCGCTTTCTTTCCGTGATCAATGGCCGCACCAACAAGCTCCTCAAGAATGTACAGCTTGGACGGCTACAAAGCGAGATCATCCTTAATCCGCTTACGAACCGTGTTTACGTGTCCAGCGCTCAACAGGTTAAACAAGGGAAGCTTTTTGTGCTTAATGGAAATACCAATAAGGTGATCGCAACTAGAGTGTTATCTTCCTCCTCCAGCACATTCATCAATCCGATTACAAATCATTTATTTGTCAGTAATTTCAATAAGAACAGAATGTCCGTGTATAACGCCAGTACGTTTAAAAGAATTGCGGTATTCCCCTCCGTAACAGGCGTTAATATTGCACTTAATCCACTATCGAACAGGTTATATGTCGCGAACGACAAATCCGTCACAGTCATTCAGGATGGTCCGAGATTAACACATCGTTCTAAGTAATCTTCATAAATTAACATTAGCAAAAAAAGGCGCATCACCTATTAGGTGAGCGCCTTTTTGAATATAGACTAATGTGTTGTAACCTGCTTAGCAGCTACTTTCTTTGCAGTCACTTTCTCTTCTGCCGTTTCCTTTGGCTGTACGCCCCTTTTAATAAAGAAGGCTAGAATAAATGCAATAATCGCTACACCTACAGATACTAAGAATGCATCGTTAATTCCTTCAATAGTGGCTTTCGCAATGACTTGATTTTGGATACCAAGCAATTGGTCTGCCGAAGGTTTAGACGTTAATTTACTTACAGCATCAGCGACCATATCCTTCACATGTGAAGTGGTACTGTTAGACATAATGGTTACGAGCAGTGCTCCGCCAATCGCCCCTGAAACTTGCTGAATCGTACTGTTCATGGCAGTACCATGGGGTGTGTATTTGGCTGGGATCGAGTTCAGACCATTGGTCATAACTGGCATCATCACCATAGAGATCCCGAACATTCTCACAGAATACAGAATCATGAGTGTCGAATATTTAGTCGTTTCAGTCAAATCACTAAAGAAATACGTGCTGATCACTACAATCGCTAAGCCGATTATCGCTAACACCTTACCGCCGAATTTATCGAACAATTTACCTGTAATTGGTGACATTACACCCATAATTAGCGCACCAGGCAACATTAGAAGTCCCGAATCCAGCGGTGAAATTCCTCTAATATTTTGCAGGTAGATCGGCATTAGCATCATCGCAGAGAACATTGCCATATTCAGTGTAATCGAAATCGCTGAAGATAAAGCGAACATCGGATATTTGTACACTCTGAAGTTAAGCATAGGCTCCTTCATCTTCATTTGGCGCATAATGAAGATCACTAATCCAATCGCTCCGATAATAAGCGCAGAGTAGACCATTGGATCATCCCATCCTTTGTTCCCAGCGGAACTGAAGCCGTATAGAAGACCCCCGAACCCAATCGCTGATAGAACTACGGATAAGAAATCGATCTTAATCGCCACATCTTTTTTAGGATCATGCAATTTAAAGAAGGCCAGAATAAACACCAATACGGCGATTGGAGCAATCATAAAGAATAGAACAGGCCATTCATAGTGCTGAATAATCCAGCCGGATAATGTAGGTCCGATCGCTGGTGCAAAAATCATAACCAACCCGAACATCCCCATAGCTGAACCACGTTTCTCAGGAGGAAAGGTTGTGAACAATACGTTCATTAATAATGGCATCATGATCGCTGCCCCTGAAGCCTGAACCATTCTGGCGATCAACAACACAGGGAAACTTGGAGCAAAGCCTCCGATAAAGGTTCCTATCGCAAATAATCCAATGGCAATTAAGAATAACCGTCTCGCAGTATACTTTTGAATCAAAAAGGCTGTTGAAGGAATCATGATCCCGTTCACTAGCATATAACCTGTTGATAGCCACTGTACCGTTGAGGCACTAACATCAAAATCCTTCATAATCGATGGTAAAGCTATATTGAGTAGAGTATTACTCAGTAAAGCAACAAAAGCACCAATCATGAGGATTACCAATATCCCGTAAGACGCTTTACTTTCTTTTGCTTTCATTTTGGAATCCTCCATTCTATAATCATACTAACGGTTCAAATTTGAACTTCAGTTACAAACCAGTGTACAATATAATACTCTCTTATTTCCTGCTTGGCAAGAAAAAAATCATTTAAAATTGAAATTGTATTAAGTGGAAATATAAGCTAGTCTATATTGGAACAAAGAGTCCAGCTTAAAGGGGCAACTCAGATGATAAATAAACGCAAAGAGCAAGTGATTCATAAAGCACATGAATTATTTATTGAAAAAGGCTACCACGCCACATCCATTCAGGATATTTTGAATCATAGTCGGATCTCCAAAGGATCTTTTTATAACTATTTCCCTTCTAAAGCGGATCTCTTTAAGGCTGTATTTACGTCCATTCACGATCAGCTTGAAGAAGGGCGAAACTCGCTGCTCATTGGTCAAGATCCCTCTGACATTAAGATATTTGCCGAGCAAATTCAGTTGGTCATGAAAATTAATAAAAAAAATAAGTTGTTACAGCTTGTTGAGGATGCTCTGGTCTCCAATGATCCAGACCTAATAACGTTTATCAAAAAAACGAAGTTCAGCCTGCTAACCTGGGTATATGAACGTTTCCTTCATATCTTCCCTGCAGATAAGAAACCCTATTTACTGGATGGAGCCATCATTTTTAACGGGATTCTGCAAAATATGCTGCAAATCAACAGTGCTATGAATGAAGTCATCACTTCTGAGCAAATCATTAATTATTGCACTACGCTTATCCAAACTATTGTTGAAGAAGTAAGTCAAAGAGGCATTCAGCTCATCTCCCCGGATCACGTGGACAAGTTATTGCCCGCTTCGGAATACACTGACTTTTTCAATAATGATTTATCCTTTGCGACCATAAGCTTGAAGAAAATTATAGAGAGATCCTTTTCGCCCGGTGATGCGAAACTCACTAATTATCTAAAGCTGTTATACTTTATCCAGGAAGAAATCATGAACAATAAGGAACCAAGACAGTTCTTAATCGAAAGCGCTCTGCTATCCTTAAGGACATGCCCTAATCTAAATGAAACCAAAGAGTTTAAGCATTATCAGGATGTATTATCTAAAATGCTGTAAACACTAACTAACAAAAAGTGTGGTGAAGCATTTGTTCAAGCTATTATTAATTGAAGACGACACGACGCTGTTTAATGAGATTAAAGAGCGACTTACGCAGTGGTCTTATGATGTGTACGGCATTCAAGATTTCAGCAATGTCACGCAGGAATTTATAGAGATCAAACCTGATTTAGTTATCATCGACATCCAATTACCTAAATTCGATGGATTTCATTGGTGCCGAATGATTCGCTCCCACTCCAACCTTCCGATTATCTTCTTATCTTCCCGTGATCATCCTACGGATATGGTGATGTCGATGCAGCTTGGAGCCGATGACTATATACAAAAGCCCTTCCATTTCGATGTACTCATTGCCAAGGTACAAGCGATTCTTCGGCGTGTCTACAATTACAACACAGATAACATCGAACTCAAGACATGGTGTGGAGCAACCGTGGATTATGAGAGAAATCTATTGACCCATAACCTGGGATCGATTGAGCTTACAAAAAATGAGATTTTTATATTAAAATTGCTGATTGAGAAAAAGAATAAAATCGTCACCCGGGAGGAATTAATCAATAGCCTGTGGGATGATAAACGTTTTATTAGTGACAACACCCTTACCGTCAACGTAAATCGGCTTCGAAAGAAGCTGGATGAGCTTGGATTGGGTGTTTTCATTGAGACGAAGGTGGGACAAGGGTATATGGCCATCGAAGAGGAAGCACTATGATTAAAAAGTATCTCTTGGAAAGAATCAGCTGGATTATACTAGTTCTCTTTACCAATCTATTTATACTCTTTGTTACCTATATGGATCCATCCATCCCACTCTCTTCGGTTCTCTATGTGATCTCTTTATCGATGTTTTTTTTCCTGATGTTCTTAATCCTTCGCTATCCCAGGGAAACCAGGTTCTATAAAAGCTTAGCTGAGCGAGATGATGATCTGGATGTAACAAGTATCGCCACACCCGAAAGCCCGTTTGAGCATATTATTGAAGAGAGCATCACCAATCAAGCTAAATGTTTAAAACAAGCGGCTTCGAATAATCAGATGACGTTAGAGCAGGAAAAGGATGAACTGTTGTCTTGGATTCACGAGGTGAAAACCCCTCTGACAGCGATGCATCTAATGATTGAGCGTATGGAAGATGAAGGAATGAAGAAAAATCTGACCTATGAATGGCTGCGTATTCACCTTCTGCTGGACCAACAGCTTCATCAAAGGCGAATTCCTTTTATCGAGAATGATTTATATATAGAACATATCGATTTAGAAACGCTTATTTTCGGGGAGATCAAGACGCTGCAATCCTGGTGTATTCAGAAAGGCATTGGCTTTGAACTGAACTTGGAGGTAGCTGAAGTGCTTAGTGATGCCAAATGGCTGGCTTTTATCCTCCGACAACTCCTAACCAACGCTGTAAAATATAGCGAAGCATCCGATATTACTGTGAACAGCTATCAGCAAGACGAGCATATCATTCTTGAGGTGAAGGATGGTGGGCGCGGAATAGATCCCAAAGATCTGCCTCGCATATTTGATAGAGGATTTACTTCTACAACAGTACATCGTGACAATGCCGCCACAGGCATGGGATTATATTTAGCCAAAAAAGCAGCCCAATCCTTGTTGATCGTTATCGGCGTTGAGTCGAGGCTCGGATTAGGAACGGCATTCACTTTAACCTTCCCGCTCAAAAATGAATTCGTGAAGCTCTCGAGCGTGTGACAACAATGTCACATGCTTTTTTATTTTGTTCGGGCAATCGAAGGATAAGAAAGGTAAAGCCTTTTATAATAAAGCTTATAGAAAAGGGGAGTGAATCATTATGGCAATTCTAGAAGCCACTAAAATTCATAAAAGCTACGGTAACAAATTAAACAAACAATCCGTGCTGAGCGGGTTAGATATTTCAATAGAAGAAGGCGAGTTTGTCGGTATTATGGGCTCTTCCGGTTCAGGAAAGACCACACTGCTTAACGTTCTTTCGTCAATTGACCAGATCAGCAACGGATCGATTACCATCGAGGGTAATGAAATTTCTAATATGAAAGAAAAGCAATTAGCTGAATTTCGGAAGAATCATTTAGGCTTTATTTTTCAAGAGTACAATCTCTTGGACACGCTGACGGTGAAGGAGAACATCCTCTTACCGCTATCCATTACCAAAACACCCAAGAAAATCGCCAATGAGAAATTTGAAAACGTCGCGCGGGAACTGGGGATTTTAGAGTTAAAGAATAAGTACCCGAATGAAATTTCCGGGGGGCAAAAACAACGTACCTCTGCAGCTCGGGCCTTCATTCATGATCCAAGCATTATTTTTGCTGACGAGCCTACGGGAGCTTTGGATTCTAAATCTGCTTCTGATTTGTTAAACAAGCTGAGTGAACTCAATCAAAGACGGAAAGCAACAATCGTTATGGTTACACATGATCCGGTGGCAGCGAGTTATTGCAGCAGAGTTATTTTTATAAAGGATGGTACGATCTATACGCAACTAAATAAAGGAGAACAATCAAGACAAGTCTTCTTTAATGACATCATAAAAACACAAGGTGTACTGGGTGGTGTGCAGAATGAGCATTAATGTACTGATGCTTCGAAATCTGCGAAAAAACATCAGAAATTACTATCTGTATGTATTTGCTCTCGTTTTTAGCGTGGCCTTATATTTCGCCTTTGTTACGTTGCAGTACGATCCTTCGATGGATGCGGTAGAAGGCTCGATCAAAGGTGGCGCAGCAATCAAGGCTGCCTCAGTCTTACTGGTCGCAATTGTATCCATTTTCCTGTTATATGCTAACACCATCTTCATCAAACGTCGGGGGAAGGAAATTGGCCTGTTCCAGTTAATCGGGATGACCAAAGGTAAAATATTTCGAATTCTTTCGGCAGAGAACTTCATTCTATATTTCGGATCTTTAGTTCTAGGGATCGCCGTAGGCTTTTCTGTTTCAAAGTTAATTCTCATGATTCTTTTTAAAACGATAGGGGTCGATGCGATAGCCTCTCTTCGTTTTTCTACTCCAGCCCTGATTCAAACGCTGATTGTATTCTTTGTAATCTATCTCTTAATCATGCTGATGAATTATAGCTTTATTAAAAGACAGAGCATTTTATCCTTATTCCGGGTGACCTCAACCACAGAAGGCAATGTGAAAAAGCTGTCTATCTTTGAAATGATTATAGGGATCGCTGGGATTGGATTGATTCTGCTTGGCTATTCGATTTCATCTCGATTGTTTAGCGGAGACTTAACATCAATGACTGAGCTATCTATAGCCATGATCACTATTCTGGCTTCAGTTATCATTGGGACTTATCTTTTTTATAAAGGCTCTGTAAGCTTTATCTTTCATCTCATTCGCAAAAAGAAAAACGGGTATCTAAATATTAAAGAGGTGTTGTCACTCTCCTCCATTATGTTCCGAATGAAATCAAATGCCGTATTACTGACCGTCATTACAACGGTATCAGCGCTGGCGCTAGGTTTATTATCCTTGAGCTACATTTCGTTCTACTCTGCTGAGAAAAGTGCGAAGCTCTATGTTCCGTCAGATTTTATTCTTACGGATATCCAGGAGGCTGAACAATTTAAAGAGGCATTAACGGCTGAAAATTTGATGTTTACAGAAAAAATAACCGAAGTCATTCAGGTAGATGTAAATGTGGAGAAACTACTAGGTAACAATCCCCAGGCAATCGGTATGATGTCGAAGAATATGACTCTCCCTGTCATTAGTGAAAATTCTCTTGAGGGCATTGATCTATCCCCGGATGAGGCCTATTTTACGAAGACAAGTAGTGCAATGGAGAATCTAATTAGTATGAAAGACAAAGGTGATATTGAACTCAAGGGACAACATGAAGTCATTCCGCAGTTTTATAAAAGAATTGATATCGAAGCCCCCGTTTTATTCTATTTCACGGGTGGCGGCTTACCCCTTGCTATTGTAGACGACACGACCTTTGAACGCTTAAAGAAGGATCTAGATCCAGCCCTTCAAAAAAAGTCCTCTCTTAATATCAGCATCGATATGAAGGACCGGTCAAGCGTTGAACACGCTAATGAGCTTTTTCAGAACATGAAATTTAAAAAAGACAGCAAATACGACTCTCAACTGGAGACGAAAAACAATCAAAAGCAAAATATGGGACTTATCATGTTTATCGTTGCCTTTCTGGGGCTAACCTTCCTGATTACCTCCGGATGTATACTTTACTTTAAACAAATGGATGAAAGTGAGAATGAAAAGTCCAATTACACGATCCTGAGAAAGCTTGGTTTCACGCAAGGGGATCTGCTTAGAGGGATTCAGGCGAAACAATTATTTAATTTTGGGATTCCATTAGTCATTGGATTGCTTCACAGCTACTTCGCCGTAAAATCAGGATGGTTCTTCTTCGGTACAGAGCTCATGACACCGATGATTCTGGTGATGCTGCTGTACACCGCTTTGTATTCGATTTTTGCAGTGCTATCCGTGTTCTATTATAAAAAAGTGATTAAAGAGTCGCTTTAAAACAAAGAGGGTGTTCCAAAAGCCAGCATGGTTTAGGAGCACCCTTTTATTTTACTTCTAAAACATATGATATTGCCATCCGGGTCCCGAAAATGTAGTGACCTTGCCCCCCAAGGATAGGTAGTAGGTGCAGTTACAAATTCAACATGAAGTGCCTTTAGTCGTTCATACTCCATATCAACATCATCAACATTAAAGCCTAATGTGAAATTACCAGATCCCCAATATTTAGAAAAATCAAATTTCATATCTGATTCCGCGGCTTGCTTTAAGTATATTGCCAATCCAGTACCCTTCGTTTCAATGGTAGCATGAATGTGATCACCTTCAGCTTTGGTTTGCAATATAACTTCATAAAATGTTGTCAAAGTGGTTACATCCTCTGTAATTAAACCAATATCAGAAAAGATCATATCTCTTCTCCCCTATCTTCATATTCCATTCTAGTTAACCCGTAGAAGACTAGATCCTCGAATTTATCCCATTTTAAAATATGCCGTTTAAATTCCCCTTCAAATCTCATCCCAGATTTTTTCATAACGTTCGAGGACGCAGGATTTCTAGTCATTGCCGCTGCCCATATTTTATTTAATAGCAGGTCTTCAAATCCGAAATCAATCAGTTTCTTAGCTGCTTCAGTCGCATAACCATTTCCCCAAAAAGGTTCTCCTACCCAATAAGCAAGCTCACCTCTTTTATGCGATTTGTCTATATTTAGACTCATACAACCTATTAGGGTGTTGCTCTCTTTACCAATTAAAGCAAAAGGAAATCCATCCCCCTCGTCTGCTCTCTTCCTACAGGCACTAATCCAAGATTCAGCCGCTCCATCTGGATATGGATGGGGAATGGACAATGTTGTTCTAGCTACTTCCATATTCCCAGCAAGCTCTTGAACGTCACTTGCATCTGTGGATTGAAACGGTCTTAGCATTAACCTTTGTGTTTCAAATGTAGGTTGCATAGAAAGTACCTCTCACTATTGGATTTTCAATAGATTATATTACAATTACTGGATTTTGCAATACATAACTCAGCTATTCACAATCCCTAATACGAATCCATCATACCCTTTACTTCCCACCGTCTGAATGGCAGTAGCCGATATCCTAGGTTCTTCTGCTAACAGATCATAAAATTCCCGTACACCTACTACACGAGGATCTTTGCTATTCTTATTAATGACCTCGCCTTCACGTATCACATTATCCCCTATAATCACCGTTCCAGGGCGGGAGAAGTGAAGCGCCCATTGTAAATAGTTAGGATTATTCGGCTTATCTGCATCAATGAATATAAAGTCAAAGGGCTCCACACCCTCTTGTTTCATCTGAGACAATTGCCCCAAAGCATCACCTATACGAAGTTCTATCAGTTCATCTACTTGAGCAAGCTCGAAATTGGTCCCAGCAACCTGAGCATGCGATGGATCTAGCTCCAAAGTAACGATATGTCCGTCAGACGGGAGGGCTCTTGCCATCCAAATCGTGCTATACCCACCTAAGGTGCCAATCTCCAGAATCCGGCGTGCACCTTTCATTTGAACCAATAGGTTAAGGAATTTGCCCTGACTAGGTGAAACATCAAAAGGTGGTAGGCCTGCCTGCTGATTGGCGAACAATACTTCCTCCAGCACAGAGTCCTGTGGAATTAGACGCTCTGTAATGTAGTGATCAACTTTATCCCATGTAGTCGTTTGATTCATATTTATCACTTCTCCTTTGAAATAAAATTTTCATTTCCACAATTAGGGATCGGTCGTAACTACGAGGAGTGTTTGGACTTCCGGCCGCTGTTGTCTCCAGATTTCCTTTATATAACCAATACTAGTGGTTGAAATCCGGAGACAAAGGCGAACGCTACGCTCCTACAGTTCCAAACCTCCTCTTCGTTACTCCTTTCCCTAACTAATGATTCACATTCAACTTCAAGTTCAACTTTATACCTGTATTGTAAATCAGTTATAATCATAAATATAATATATCTTTAAACCTAAAATATATATTAAATATATGAATTAAACGATAACAGATAGGAGCTTAACCATGAATCTACACGCTTTGCGCTTATTCCATGTGATCGCATCAATGGGCAGTGTGACACGCGCCTCAGAAACTTTAAATATCAGTCAGCCTGCTATTACGGCTCAGATCAAAAAATTCGAAAAGGAACTATCCTTCGCCCTATTTAAGCCTCAAGGCAGAGGAATTGCTTTAACAGATGCGGGTGAAGAGCTTGCCCTACTCGCGAAAAGACTGTTCGCCGTTGAACAGCAGATCGAACAATTTGCTCAAGATTACGTAAACGGCACGAATGGAAGTATTCGTCTAGCCGCGACGTATTTGCCCGCTCACTTCCTTATCCCTACCTGGATTGCAAAGTTCAAACAACAATATGAGCAAGTGGAAATGGTGATTACTACCACCAATTCAAGCGATGCTCTGAAGCAGCTGTTAAATGTAGACGTGGATATGGCGATTTACGGGGGAATTGCTGAGGCCTATCCAGATACGATCCAGACTGAGGAGTTATTTCAGGATGAGCTATGGTTTGTGGTCGCGCCTCATCACCCTTATGCCAATCAGCAAGTATCTTTATCCGAAATGATGAAGGAGTCTTTTGTCATGCGTGAGGAAGGGAGTTCGACGAGAGAGAGATTATTATCGTTATGCCGTACATATAATACGCCAGCTCCCACGATCTCTTTGCAATTTAACGGACTTCATGAAGCGATTCAAGCCGTTATCGCCGGGTATGGCGCCAACTTCGTCTCTTCACTCGTTGTTCGCGAATATGTTGAACGGGGAGAGTTATGCCGAGTTTATGTTGAAGGCATACATCTGAAGAATAGCATTGCGATCTGTACGCGAAAAAATGAACCGTTATCCGCCTCGGCGGCAAACCTTATCCACATGATTCGCCAAAACCCTTATACGATGTAGCATTTCTTAAAAAAACTGCTCTCTAAGCTGACTATCTTCAGCCCGGAGAGCAGTTTCTTTAATACAGCCTTACGCTTGCTTCTTCTCCGTTAAATAGTACAGGAAAGCCAAGATCGGCAGCGCCAGACCAATCAAGCTGGTCAGACTCCAGCCCCCGTACGCATATGCCCAGCCGCCTAGTGAAGAGCCAACGGCTCCGCCTACAAAAAATATCGCCATAAATAATCCGTTTAAACGTCCTCTCGCCTCGCTGCCAAGAGAATAAATCGCCCTTTGTCCAAGCACCAGATTACCCGATACCCCCATATCCAGCATGATAGCTGCTGCAACCAGCAATCCAAGCGTTACTCTCGAATCGTCCTGAAACAAGTAAGCTAGGAGAAAAGCTACAGCTGCCAGCACAAACGCAAGTCCGGTCAACGGCCGGGTCCAGCCCCGATCAGCCAATCTCCCAGCGATGGGAGAAGCGATAGCCCCAGCCACCCCGGCCAATGCAAACAAGGCAATACCTTGCTGACTTAAATGATACGTATCGGCCAGATGCAAAGACACTGTCGTCCAGAACAGACTGAAAGCTCCAAACAGGCTAGCCTGATAAATCGCCCGGCGGCGTAGCACTGGCGTACTCTTCAGTAAAGTACCTAGAGAACGGATCAATCCGCCATAATTCATTGTAGGCACAGGTTGGCGCTGCGGCAGCACACGGGATAATAGAAGTGTTAATAAGGCAATCACTACGGCGGATATAGCATAAATCGCATGCCAGCCCCACAATCCAGAGACAAAGCTAGCCAGTGGCCGGGCGAACATAATACCGAGCAGCAGCCCACTCATTACATTACCGACCACCCGGCCGCGCTGCTCTTCAGCAGCCAGAAAAGACGCATACGGCACAAGAATCTGGGCAGCTACGGAACCGAGGCCAATGAACAGAGACGCTCCCAGAAAGATCGCCGCATTCGGAGCCAGTGTGGCTGCTGCCAGTGACACCACCACCACAGCCAGTGACGCCACTGTCAGGCGGCGATTTTCAATAATATCGCTAAGCGGTACTACGAACAAAAGTCCAAGAACGTATCCTACCTGGGTCAAAGTTACAATCAGACCCGCTGCCCCAGAAGAAAGCTGCGTAGCTTGGGCGATCTGTCCGATCAGGGTTTGAGCGTAATACAGATTGGCCACAATTAGTCCGCAGGAGGCCGCTAATAGAAATGTAATCCATCCAGGGATCGTCTTTCCTTCTGAAAGTTCCTTCGCTGAATTTACCGAATTTGCCCGACTCATTTGACTTCCTTGATTCATGAGATCTCCACCCTTCGATTTTAAATACTGAACGTGACGTTTACTAATTGATTTAAATATATACTGAACGTTCAGTTTTGTAAATAGGCGATTGCCTACTTCATATAGCTTTTTGTATAATGAACGTATAGTTTCTTTTTTTGAATCGTAAGTTAGACAAAGGATATATGAATCGGGAGGGATCTATGATGGATAAAAAAAGAGGACGACCGCGCAATAGCGAAGCCGAGGCTTCTATTCTGGCAGCATCGTATGATCTGCTACTGGAGACTGGATTTGGTGCGGTGACCGTAGAGAAAATCGCGGAACGGGCCAAGGTAAGTAAAGCGACCATTTATAAATGGTGGCCTAACAAAGCAGCCGTGGTCATGGACGGCTACCTCTCTGCAGCATCCGCAAGATTGCCAGTGCCGGACACCGGTTCGGTCATGGACGATATTATGATGCATGCCACAAATCTGGCTAATTTTCTTCGCAGCCGAGACGGAAAGATCATTACTGAGTTGATCGGCGAAGGGCAATTCGATGCCGGCCTTGCTGAGGCCTATCGTGCGAGGTTTTTCGCTCCCCGCCGCCAAGAGGCGCGACAGTTGTTGGAGCGTGGGGTGACCCGAGGCCAATTAAAAGCGGATCTGGATATTGGGATCACGATTGATCTGCTCTATGGACCGATATTTTATCGGCTACTGATTACAGGGGATGAGCTAGACGAAGCTTTTGTGAAACATTTGATCACCTCTGCCTTTGAGGGCATCAAAGCATAACAAGAATAAACGTCTTTGGCGAAACTTATACTTTCTTATATTTTAAAAAGCCATCCTTTGCAGGATGGCTTATCACTTTTATTTTACACCGTTCGATCTAAATTAACTTCAAACGTGTCTCCAGTTACATAATCCATATACCTCGTATTCCCATCGTAATCCAAATAAGCTTGATAGCGGGCACGAATAGCCGGTTGTGTAATCCAATCCAGTACTTTCTCTTTTGCCACCCACATTACTTCAGAGGTTTCCTCCGAGGTACATAATTCCCCACCCACGGGCTTGCAGATAAAATCAAACATGACCTTAGTAGGAACATCCGTCACACCGTCATACCATTTATGGATACCTGTATTCGAATACACACCAACCAATTGAGAAACCGTGACATCTATTCCACTTTCCTCTTTAATTTCTCGAACTAATGCATCGATTAGGTTCTCTCTAACCTCTACTTGTCCACCAGGATATACCCAGCCACCATCATGAGTCTTTACTAAAAGCATATCTCCTTGCTCATTTTCTGCGAATCCACCTACCGCTACAATATGTGTTGGCCATGCCATAGATCACACCTCTTCTTTAGAAGATGTTAACAATTTAATCAGCATCTGTAAACGATATTTTTCTACTCCATAACGCTTTAAAAGCTTCACAATGCTCTATCAAATCATCAAAATTCCCTTCACCCACAACCGAACCCTGATCCACTACCAGTATCTTATCAACGTCTTTTATGAAATTTAATCGGTGGGCAACAATGATGATGGTTTTGTCCTTAAATTCCTCCAAAATCGTCTCCATGAGACTTTGCTCCGTGATATTATCAAGTGCCGACACCGGCTCATCCAGAATTAATATATTTCTTTTTTGGGCGATGATTCTGGCAAAAGCTAATCGCTGTCTTTCCCCTCCTGATAATTTGACCCCTTTTTCACCTACCAAAGTATCTAAACGATCCGGCAATTGGCTTATTTTTTCCTGCAGATGAACTTTCCCCAAAATCTCATAAAGTTCTTCATCGGATAAGGTATGCTCATCAAATACAATATTGTCCCTGATTGTGGCATCAAAAATCGGTGTGTCCTGTGATAAGTAAGAGATATGATCATAGTAACTATCCAGATGGATCTCATCGATATCCTTACCGTCCAATAAGAGTTCACCTTTGTCCTTTTTTAATAATCCTACGATCAATTTTATCAGGGTAGATTTCCCGCCCCCGCTTAATCCGACAATCGCAACAGACATTCCTCGCTCAATCGAAAAGGTTAGGTTATTCAAGATTTTCAATTGCCCATAATCAAAAGATACGTCCCTAAATTCAATATTACCGTGGATCTCTGTGACGACTTCTCCGGACTCCAAGTTTCTATCTTCTGGGGCCTCAATAAATTCCTCAAATCTTCTGTAGGTCACTCTGTTCAGTCTGAAATCTACAAATAGAACATTAAAGATGGCAATCGGCGAGTAAATCTTATCAATAAACATAAACAATGCGACCACAACACCAAGTGAGGTATCACCTGCAACAACGCTTTTTACACCGTAAATCAAGACGACGACCTTAATTACCGTAACAAACAGCTCGAATATCGCAAAAAAAGCTTCGTGGATCATTTGTAGCTGAGCATTCTTATGAATGATAGTGCGTGCGGTCTGGCTTAACTTATCAATCTCTTTCTCATATCGTTTATTCGTTCGGAAGACAACCAATTCCATGAATCCACGGATAGAGAATCTGGACATCTTTTCTTGTTCCTGGAGAATGGTAGCCTTCATCGCATACAGAAATTTCAACAGCAGATTCGTTATTAGAAAGACGACTACGTAGCCGGCTGCAATGACTAACATGATCCTTAAATCATAGAAGCTAATAAAGATTAAACTGAACAGAAGCGTGGGCAATAACTCATGTAATGTTTTAAGAAAAAAAGAATAGATCATGCTGTTTCCAGCCGCTGCCCCGTTCTCGATCACTTTAATCATCTGCCCTGTGCCGATATCCTGATAGGCTTGATAGTCGATTTTGGATATTTTGGATAGTGCAAGTATCTTTAATCTCTCCGTTATACTGTTCGATAAATAAACACTAGGATATTCGTCCACATAATTTAGGATCACGACGCCTGCCAGTAAAACTCCATACACCATGATTAAATTAGATATCTCACTGAAGCTGCTCATCACCGCGGCCTTGTCTAATATTTTTTGAAACACTACAATCCCTAAACTACTCAGCAGCTGAATAGTAAAACCCAATAAAATATAACCGCATATCCACCACTTTAGGTTAGATAGACTCTTTTTCAACATATCGTTAATCCCCTATCTTTTAATTGAATGCAAAAAAGCCAGGCAAACCCCACCCTCCAACTGTTAAAAACCACCCACAAATAAACGGTTCTCAAAGTTAAATAAGTTAAGTGCCTGGCTCTATACAAAAAGCTGCCTATGGCACCATTCAAAGCTCTAGTTAATGTAATCAAAAGGATAGACTCCCCCCTTGATAGCTGGTACGCGTTTGACCCAGCCCGATAACTAGTTACTTCGAACGATACGGAAAGACATCCATTTCACCCCAATTAAAAGAATTGTACCTATTATAATTCTCTAATCCATATATTTCAAGAATTACGTTTAACGATACGTAGACCTGCCACTTGGCCCACCTTATGTCCTTCATGTGAAGCGAACTTGATCGTAACCGCTGATTTGCTGCTCGTGATCGTCCGCGGAAGCTCGTAACGAATGGTCTCCAGCTTGTTCATCTCTTCAGACTCAAGGACGCCTAGCCCAAGTTGTTCCCCATCTGCCGTAATATCGAAAGCCACCGAAGTATCATTGGACTTCAAATACGTTACCACCAGATCCACTTGCTCCTCTGGCAAGACTTCCATCGTGAAGGAGAGCCAGCCATTGATCCAGCTATCGCGATACTTGCGGTTGTAGATTTTGCCTAAGCCTACATACTCTCCTTCGAAGTTATGGTCACGTTCAGGTTGCATTTCAGCAGGTTGTACTGAATCGACGGTTAGCTGTTCAAGCAGCAAGTTATTCTCCACGGCTTCGCGATATTCAACTTCTATCAGCTTCCATTCCTCCGGCGTGAACAAATCCCAATACACGGAATAACGATGATCATGCATAGGGTAGAATGGACGAAGCTCATGATCCGCCGTATATCCTAAACCCTTCATCCGGAACACATTTTTACTCACATTAGACTGAATGAGGTTGTCCGTTAGCGTCTCGCGATCACCGATTAATACGGAAGCAAGGGCGCGATCGCTGCCTAGCTCTGCATTTATAGCTCCAAAATCACCTGCGAGCACAAGCGGTCCGTAGAGGAAAGCAATTCGGTTCGGATTATCCGGCATAGATTCGATTCTTACCGACATTGGAATATCGTATTCGACAACGTCCCCATCCTGCCATACTCTATCCAGCATAAGGTAGCTAGATTTGCCTGCCTTCACTTGAATGTCTTCCCCGTTTACCCTAACGTTCATCCCTTGCTCAGCCCAGTAAGGGTATCTTAGCTTCAATGTGAATTTAGTCGGTTTCTCTGTGCTAATACGCAGGGTGCCTTGTCCCTCTTCAGGGAACTTGGTCTCTTGCTTCAAACGAATGCCTTGCTCTTTCCAAGTCACTGTTGAAGGTACGTACTGATTCACATACAGCTCATCTGCGCTATGGAAGTAAATCGCCGACCCATACATAGAATGGCTTTCCATTCCTGAGCCTACACAGCATGTAAAGCTCTCAAACTGGGAGTTGAACGACTTATGTCCACCCATTTCGAGGGATACAAAATAACACACACGTCCATCTACCGGCTCCTGAGAAGCCAGGATATGGTTATACATTGCACGTTCGTAGTAATCCGCATATGCGGCATAAGCATCCCACTGGAACATATACTTGGTCAGCTTCAGCATGTTGTAAGTGTTGCACGTCTCACAGGAGCCTTCGCCCAATCGATCATTTAGCTTATCCGGTTCACCGAAATGCTCATTGTAGCTGTTGCCGCCAATCACATAGGAATGATGATTCACAACCCGCTCCCAGAAGAAGCGTGAGATACCTGCATATTGCTCCAGTCCTGTTACTTCATATTGTCTTGCTACTCCAATAATCTTCGGAATCTGAGTATTGGAGTGTCTTCCGGCTAGGGTATCTTTTTCTACGGCCAGATCATTAAGAACTTCGCCATGGTAAAAGCTTTCCGCCAAGGCAAGAAAACGATCATCACCGGAATCCTCTGCCAAATCCGTGAGTGCTTCATTCATGCCGCCGAATTCACAGCGCAGTACCTCTTGGATCTGATCTTTACTCAGCCCTGCAAAAATATCCTCAAGCCACAGTCCCAGCTTCGTTTCAAGCACCAGTGCCTTCTGATTGTCAGCCAAACAATAAGCATCGCGGAGACCCGCAAATAGCTTATGCATCGTGTACAGCGGTACCCAGCCACCGTTGAGGTCAAAGCCTTGCGAGCGAATGTCACCTGCCTTCACTTCTTCAAACAGTTCTTTGCTGCGAGGAATACCGGAGATAAAACCATTGCCATGTGCATTCTGACACTGCTCTAATTCATCTACTACATAATTCACACGTTGAAGCAGCTCTTCATTCCCCGTAGAAGCATACATCAACGCACATCCAGATAGATAATGTCCTAATGTATGACCGCTAATGCCCTGAGCTTCCCATCCCTCATAATGGGCAGCTTTGGGCGCTAAGCCAGCATACTCGCGAAAACGTGACAATAACCGGTCAGCCTCCAGCTTTAGTAAATAATCCGTATTTAACTCCATCGCATGGAGAAGTGGACCTGACTCTATGCGTACGTCCTTCAGATCAAAAGCTTGCGTCTTCAAAGAAACCTCTCCCTCGCAATCTTGTCAGCGTTTTCCGACAAGTGTATATTTGTATCCATAAGATAACATCGGAACGTTGATTTGTCGGTAGATCAGCCATACAAATGGTGGACAAATCCGACTTATTGATTGCTGGGAGGATCGCATGACCTATTTGAAAATAAATGCAGATGTACCTGTTCATTTTACAGCAGCAGGTGAATTCATCTCAGAAACGCCATGGAAACATGTAGAACGTGCAATGGGCAATTATGAGCTAATCATAGGCGTGAATGAAACGGTTTATTTAAGTGAGGAGACCAAAAGCTTCGAAGTAGGCCCTGATGAAGCTCTTTTGCTTATGCCTAATCGCACGCATGTCGGCTATAGAGAATCACGACCCGGGGTTAAATTTTATTGGTTTCATTTCGAGCTGAAAAGCGAGGGGGTATTGCTGAGTGAGACGGAAATGAAACTGGAGGCAGAAGAAATCTTTTCGCGAACACAGCGCTTATGGTCCGTACATGATCTATATCTACCACAGTTCATAAAGATCGAACACAGAGACCGGATTCATATCCTGGCGAATCAAATCCTCCATGTGGCCAACTCAGGGTATCTGACCTATTCTAGTGTTAATTATTTGTTGACCTCACTCTTAATTGAGCTGTCTGAGCATGCGCTTCAGCCGTTCGCCAGTAAGCTAATCCGTGCGCAGCAAGATGTCACCTTTGTCAAAATAGCCGAGTGGACAAGAATACATGCAAGAGAACCTCTTACGGTGGCAATCATTGCAGAGAAATTCAATTACAACAAAGATTATTTAGCTCGGCTATTTAAACAACATACCTCGATGGGGCCTTTAGAGTATATTCATTCAGTACGTGTGACTAAAGCGAAGGAGCTGCTAACCAGAACCGCCCTCAGCGTGAGGGAAATCGCGACAGAGACAGGGTTCACCGACGATAAATATTTCATGCGCCTCTTCCGAAAATACGAAAACATGACTCCAACCCAATATCGTAACGCCTATCATAAGACATTTATGAATAATGATTGAAGTAAAAAACTGCGGCAGGTTTCACGTTTTGAAAAGAGTTTGCAACAACACTCCGTCCGTGGAGCCCCCTCGCCATGGGTTGAAGAAGGGGAAAGCCGATCCTCCGATAGATAATCAGGGAATTTCTCCCTAAAAAATCTGATATTCTATTCATTTGTCTAGTGATTAAGGAATTCCTCCCTAAAATTCGACCGATTTGTTGAAAAGTATAGATATTACTCCGATTTTAGGGATAAATTCCCTAATTTCATTCTTTTGAAGCAAAAATCAGTATTTTTTAGGGATTTTTTCCGTAATTACTCTCAAGAAAAGAAGCTGAATCTAAGCAACATTAACTACTTTTGAGACAGCCCCTTCTCTAACTTACATTCTCTATATTATTGAATCGTTTGCGAAGACGAATTCCATCTCCAGCGCGGAGTTACGCCTTGCAGATGTACCCCGCCGTACCACTCATCAATCCCTTTCTTCTCGGCCCAGTCCTCTTTACCAGACATTACGTTCTCTCCGAACGCCGTTAATACAACTTCACAATTTTGAAATGGCATCCTTGACTCGTTATAACCGGGAAATTCCTTCAAGCCACGCATTTGCAGTAACGGGTATGGGTCTTGTGCCATCTGTCTTAGAATATGCCAATATTGCAAATCGCCCATGCCTAATATATGAAGCTGATCTCCCACATTTTTGAACAACCCGTAAGGGGAGTTAATTCCAGCAAGAATCATCTCCAAAGTCATCTGTTCCACAATCCCAAGTCCATTATAGGCCGATGGGAAACGTGATAAATGCGCCACGAAGGCGTCATGCGCAAATGGCAGTGCGGACGTATCTTTAGCTAGTAGCTGTTGTAATGATTCTGGACCCGGTGATACAAAAGCTTCCCAGAACGCTTGGCCTACCTCTAGCTCCTTCTCTCCAATTAACTTCCATGTTCCTGATAAAGTCTCCATTTGCTCTACAGATAGTTGTCCCAGTCCTCGAAACAGCTCAATGCCGGGATACTCTCCAATGCACAATAAGCTCAGCTTCGCGGATCCCTGCTTCTGCTTCGAGAACCAATGGAGCAAATAGCACAGCATCGTCTGGTCGAATAGATCATGCTCGAACCATAGCACCACTTCCTCATATTTATGAAAATCAGCTAATATTTTTTCCTGACTCTCACTGCCCTGTATGAATTCCTTCTGCGGAATCCCCATCGTTTGTTCCAAATATTCAGCCCGTATGAAGCGGTTATCCTGATCCGCAGGCTCTAAAAATACCGGTCCATGAGAATAGACCTCTCTCCAAACTAATACATCACCCTTCACAATTCCCTGACGCAGCTTATCTCCCACTACATCTCCGTTTACAATATGAAGCACACCTTTTCCTCCTTCGTACAAATGATTGAACACGGAGAGGACATCCGCAACAGGTAGCGCCCCCTTAAGCTTACGGCGAGCATCAAAGAGTCGTTTCTTCAATACCGGGACAGAAGTCCCCAGAAAGTCAGCAATTTCTTGAAGGGAGTATCCCTGAAAATAATATAATTGAACGGCGATCCGCATATTGGATGTCAATGCAGCTATAGACTCGTGAAGCAGTCGCCGTGCTTCTTTTTTCTCAATAATGTCTATCACATTAAATGAAGACTCTCTCGATTCCACTGCTTCATCGTAGGGTAGTGTAGGATACTGCTTTCTTCGTAAGATACGATAGCATTGCCTTGCCACAATCGCTTTAAACCAGCCTGGAAATGCCTCTACTGCTCGTAATTTATTCAAATTCAGGAAGGCTTCTGTGAAGGCTTCTTGTACAGCATCCTCCGCTAATTGATAATCGTGGAGCTTTTCATATGCAACCGCATTCGCCATTGGTGTAAAATGCCTAACAATCTGTTCAAAAGCTTGACGATCTCCTCGTCTCGCTTCTTCTATATACTGAAGCATACCTTCCCTCGCTCCCTTCTTCCGTATTATATACAAGTGCCAATGAAGTTCCCAAAGGTTACGGATATAAATCAATATCATTCACACAAATCCTACTCTTCACATTTGAACCACAAGCAACTTCCATATATGATAGCTATATCATTGTTCTCAGGGAGGATTCATAGAAGTGGCAGTATTAATCAACGAACAAATAAGAGCATCCGAAGTAGTCCTTACAGGACTTAGAGGCGAAAAGCTGGGCATCGTCTCCAGAGAAGAGGCGCTGGCCATCGCCAGATCGGCAGGTGCAGATCTGGTATGCACCTCACTGATGAGCAGCCCGCCACCTTGCAGCCTGACCGCAAAGGGCAAAGCAAAAGCTGCCGCGCAGAAGGAAGCCGCTGCAACACGCAAGTCGAATGGTAGTGCAGCATCTAAAGGGGGCAGCAAGGAAAAGGTCAAAGAGCTGCGCTTCACTGCTCATATTGAAGAGCATGATTATGATACGAAGCTTCGTCAAGCGGACAAGCATCTACGCTCCGGTAAGCCAGTGCAATTAGTCGTGAAGGCATCCGGCGCCAAAGAAGCCGCCGCTTCCAAGGCCGTATTGGAGCGACTAGTGACTGACCTAAAGGAAGTTGGAACGAAGGACACTGGCATCCAGACAGGTGGTAAAGGGTCACAGGTGAAATTAAATCCACGTTGAGGAGTGGCATATTCGTTCCGATCATATAGAGCTAGTAAAAAGGCCATCCTCTGTGGGATGGCCTTCCTCTCCATAGACAATCTCTTAAGCATTCACTTTAAACATGATTGCCCATTAATCCCCTCGGGCGATAGTTCATGCCGCCAGCATAAAGATGTGAGACATCTCCTAGTCCAATACACCTAGGAACCGCAAAGTGCTCGCTGCGCTCTTCAAACAAGATCGTCGTTACTGAGCTTGGTGCTAACCAAAATACGGACCAAGCCAAGGATAAAGGAATCTGTAATAAATGAGCTAGCCATGCGAGACCAAAGCCACCATGGCACACTACTCCAATCTTTTTGGTAGAAGGCTCAAGGATCCGATACAGGCCATCTTCTCTTTTATAGTGGTGTCGCAGCAAGAATTGATCTGAAGCCGCTTGTAATTCGCTGAACCGCAATCTGTATTCCTCTTGCTTCAACCAATGATCTGTTTCATCAGACCATACTCTCTTTCCACTAGATAATTCGCTAATATGTTCTCCGGGACTATCCCATATAGACGCCATTTGTCCATCCAACATAATCTCTGTCCAATCCAGCTCACTAGTCCAAGGTTCTGTCTGTATGACAAGTCCTGTCTCTTTGGCCACATAACTGGCAGTTGTCTGTGCTCTACCCAGTGGTGAAGCATATAGTTCATCCAGACCGATAGATGCCATGCGTTTTCCTAGTGCTGCTGCTTCCTGATGCCCGAATTCTGTTAGACCATCTATGGAATAGTCCGGATCACCATGACGAATCAGAAATATTTGCATAATAATGCCCTGCTCCCCTCAAATCCAGCCTTTTTCCTCTGCCAGTCGTACCGCCTCAATTCGACTTTTCACTTCCAGCTTATTGAGTATTTCAGAAATATAATTGCGAACTGTGCCATAAGAAAGATGAAGCGAAAAAGCGATTTCTGCCGCCGTTTGCCCTTCACCAGCCAGCTTTAAGATCTCTCGCTCACGTGCTGTAAGTGGATTCTCCTCCCGCAGGCTGCCGAAGACTAGCTCTGGAGAGACCTCCCGATGTCCAGCCATGACACGACGAATTGACTCGGCTAATTTATCTACTGGCTCGTCCTTTAACAAATATCCTTGTATCCCAGCCTTCACTCCACGCTCGAAATAGCCCGGTCGGGCAAAGGTTGTCAAGATGATAATCTTAGTCGGACAACCCTTCCCCCGCAATATTTCTGCAACCTCCAGTCCGCTCTTGAACGGCATTTCAATGTCCATGAGACATACATCCGGCTGAAGCCTGTCGATTAAAGCTAACGCCTCAGCTCCATCACAAGCCTCTCCGACGACTTCGATATCATCCTCAAGATCCAGCAGGGAAGCCATCGCTCCCCGAAGCAGACGTTGATCCTCCGCTATAACGATGGTTATCATGCACTCTCACCTCCTGTTGCTTCCTTAACGATTAGAGGGATCATAACGATCAGCGTAGTTCCCTGACCTTCTCCTGAGCTTAGCGACAGAGAGCCATCAATCAGAGATAGACGCTCTGCCATCCCCTTCATACCATTTCCATCGCTAAGCTCACCACTACATCTCTCACCGTTCTGGAGGCCAATTCCATTGTCCTTAACGGTAATTCGAACTTCTCCGGTGGTCTTCGCCACCCCGATGAAGCATTTATCCGCTCTACTATGCTTCACAATGTTAGTCACCGCTTCTTTGATACAGAGGCTGAGAATATTTTGCGTCAGGTCGGATACTCCCTCTAACGAGATATCCCCTTCCACTTCTAAGGCAATCTCCGCCGTGCGCAGCATTTCCCCGGCTTCTGCCAGTTCTTCTGCTACTGAGATCGCCCGCATTTCCGACACTAGCTCACGCACCTGACGGAGCGCAGCCCGCGAAGTACGCTGAATTTCCCGCGCCTCCTCTTGGGCTCGCTCCGTATTTTTGGTCACCAGCTTCTCTACGAGTTGGCTTTTTAATGTAATCAAGGACAACGTATGCCCGAGAGTATCATGTAAATCACGAGCAATTCGCATCCGTTCCTCACGCTTCACCAGCTCTTTAATCACCTCATTGGCTTGATCCAGCTCTTTCTCCAGCTTCTGATTCCGATTCATGGATCTCACGCCGAACGGACTAATCAACATAATAATGATAAATGGAGCTAAAAATATCATGCTTCCCCACTCCATCTCACGACCCACTAAAACCAGCACAGAAAGTACCATGACCACAAAAGAAGTAAATGCAATTTTGAACCCTTTATTCTCCGTATAGTAAGCTATAAAATTCGCGGTGAAAAAGCCCATGTACAGATTAAAGGGTGTATAAAACAAACTAAGCACCACGATGATCACCATTTGAATCGTTAACCAAACATTAAATACTCCACCCCGAACCCAATACAGCTGGCGATAGCTGATGGCGAACACCGCTATCATCAACCCGCCTAGAATGAGCTTCAATCCAGTCTCCCCACGCAAATTCAGGATGGGCAAAACCAGATAAACAGCCCATACATAAGGGAAAAACCCTTGTTTTTGTGGAAATAACCGAAACTGCGCACGCTCAGCCATTCATTCACACCGCTTCCTGTTTTTTTCGAACATAAACCGATAGTAACATAAAAACTACCAAATATCCGAGCAAAATCAAGACATTACTCCACTGCGGGGCTGAGCCACGTACAATCTCCCACGCCCCATTCCCATAGTTGTAGGAAGGTAACCAATGACCAATCTTCTGCATTAATCGTGGCAAAATCTCAATCGGCATCCACATGCCCCCCGCTACAGCTAGCGCCATATAAATCACATTACTGACTCCACTAGCCGTATCCACCCGTTTCATAGCACCCACAAGCGTACCAATCGCCAAAAACGGAAGGGAACCAATCAGAATCCATAGCCCGCTAAGCACCCATTGACCCGCTGATAAGGAGACACCATTGATTAAATAGCCTGCGGCAAAAATACAAATGACCGAGAACAGGTGCATCATCGTTTGTCCGAACATTTTTCCGAAGAAATAAATTGAACCCGGTAGCGGGGTAATCCGAATAAAGGTGGTCCAGCCTTGTGTTCGCTCTTGCACCAAACGAATGCCAAGCGTCATAATCGCTGAGCCCATTACACTAAAGGTTGCCATCGACATCAAGTAGTGAGCGCGCCACGTAGGGTCATCGTTACCTGTATTGACCACTCGGGTGAAGATGAAGTAGAACATGATGGGCATGAGCAAAGACCAGAACACATAATAGGGATTACGGATGATCCGCAGCATCTCGGCTTTACATTGTACAGTAATTAGTCTCATCTTTAGATAGCCTCCTCTTGGTTCATGGTCAATTGTTCAAAAGCGTCATCCAGACGTCCCTGATCGATTCGGACATCCTTCACAGGAAGTCCAGTCACAAAAATCGCTCGCAGTGCTTCATCCGTATCGTCTGTCGTCACATGAATTCGACCTTCTTTTTCATAACAATCTTCTATAGCGCTTAGGTCTAGCAAGTTTCTGCGCAATTGGGAGCGATCACCTACTGGCAGGAAAGACAACGAGCGCTTCACAATCCGCGATTTAATCTCATCTGGACTTCCGTCCGCAACTAAATGACCTTTGCTGAACAACAGAATACGATCGGCGATATCTTCGGCTTCCTGCAAATAATGCGTCGTGAACACAACTGTCTTACCCTGCTCCGCAAGTCCGCGAACCGTATCCCAGAATCGCCGCCGGGAAGTAATATCAAGTCCAACCGTAGGTTCATCGAAAAAGATCAGCTCCGGGTCGCCCGCCAAGGCCAACGCGAAGCCTAGACTACGCTTTTGACCGCCTGAAAGCTTCTCGGCATATCTATTCAGATCCGCTGGCGCAAGCCCTGTGGCTTTAATTAGAAATTCCATATCCATCGGCTGTGGATAATAGCTACGGATCAGAGCAATGATCTCCCGAACCTTCAGCCGATCCATAACACTTACCTCCTGCAGCATCGCGCCGGTCTTTTCACGTACCGCTTTATCTTTCGGATGTTGTCCGAAAATTTTCACTGTACCTTCAGTGGGCTCTAATAGCCCTAATAACATTCCTAATGCCGTTGTTTTGCCTGCTCCGTTCGGTCCAAGAATAGCTGTAATCGAACCCTTGGAAATGTTGAAGCTGATGTGATCTACTGCTTTTTTATCCTTATATAATTTGCTGACGCCATTCATCTCTATAACACTGTCCATTACGTAACCCCTCCGATTCCGAATGCGTTTGATCTATTTCAATCATATGGAAAAAGAGGACCTGACATTAGTATGGACTGTCATTTCTTTAAGATGACAACTGTCACCTTCACAAAAAAAAGCTGCCCTATCCATAGTTTTAACTACGAATAGAGCAACCTCTTAAGGAAAAATGCTAAATTACCGCTTAAAGAATCCTTTTCCGATAAGGAATTCCTTCATATGCATTCGTGCTGGCTGTGCCAAGCGTTCTGCCATAATTACTGACCAAGGTGTATCCTTGGCACCATTGGTCCGCTCACGCATATAGTCTGAAGAGACTTGATCGTAAGTCTTGACCTGCTCCACTGTCGTTTCGGCATTGTAGCGATTGCGATGTAGAACAGCCTCTAATGGCAGACGCGGACGCAGGCTTGTGGCTCCATCAGGATATCCCACACACATTCCAAATATCGGGTAGACCAATTCGGGCAGTCCGAGCAGCTCAGAAACCTCCGCGATCCGGTTACGAATTCCACCGATGTAAACAATCCCAAGTCCGAGTGATTCCGCAGCTACAGCAGCGTTCTGAGCAGCAAGTGCAACATCTACGGTAGCTACAATAAGATTCTCCGCAGAATCTTCATAAGAAGTCTCTCCCTGTAAATGAGGTTTTGACACTTCACGCAGCCGATATAGATCCGCACACCAGACCAAGAAGACTGGGCACTGTTCTATATAAGCCTGATTACCCGCTAATCCCGCAAGCTCTGCTTTTAGAGCCGGGTCAGTCACTGCAATAACACTATAGGCTTGTACACTGCTGGAAGTCGAAGCCATTTGGCCTGCTTCAATAATCGCTGCAAGCTGCTCTTCACTTACTGGCTTATCCTGATACTTGCGGACAGATGCATGGTTCATTAATAGAGATATAGTCTCGTTGTTTACTTGCACAGCGGCCACTCCTTACATAGTTAAGTTTCTCTTACAGCTTTACCCGCTGCAAACGAAGTGCATTTAAGACGACGGACACAGAACTGAATGCCATCGCAGCTCCAGCTAGCCATGGAGCTAGAAATCCGAGTGCAGCAATGGGTATACCTATTGTATTGTATGCGAGTGCCCAGAACAAATTCTGCTTAATATTGCTCATTGTTTTACGGCTCATCATTATAGCATCGGGTATACTCTTCAGATCTCCCCGCATCAGCGTAATATCTGCTGCCTCCATAGCTACATCCGTCCCTGTACCGATCGCCATGCCCGTGTCTGCAGTAGCCAGTGCAGGAGCATCATTGATGCCATCTCCAACCATAGCTACCTTTGTCCCATTTCGCTGCAGCTTACGAACTTCCTCCGCTTTACCCTCCGGTAGAACCTCTGCTAACACTTTTCGAATGCCCGCTTGCTTCGCAATAGCTTCGGCTGTGATTTTGTTGTCCCCTGTAATCATTACGACCTCTATACCCATCTCATGAAGCGCTGCTACAGCTGCTTTTGAGGTTGGCTTAATCGTATCCGCCACAGCGACAATACCGGCAATCTCATCGTCCACCGCTACAAGCATAGCTGTCTTTCCTGCCTCTTCCAGTCTCTTCATGACTGGGGCCCACTCTGTGATGTCCATGTGATGATCTTCCATCATCCGCCGTGTGCCTACCATAACCTTCTGGTCTGAGACCACAGCCATAATTCCGCGTCCAGGGACATTATCAAACTGCGCAGCAGTTGGCAAGGTCAAGCCTTTTTCGGTAGCTCCTGCTACGATAGCTTCCGCAAGCGGATGCTCTGATAATTTCTCAGCTGCAGCAGTTAAAGCTAGTAGACGATTCTCGGCATTTTCTTTACCATAAGCGGCAATTCCAGTTGTAGTCACGATATCTGTCAGCACGGGTTTACCGTTTGTAACCGTACCTGTCTTATCCAAAACAACGATCTTAATCCCTTGTGCACCTTCTAAATGCTCACCACCTTTGAACAGGATGCCAAGCTCCGCAGCACGGCCCGATCCCGCCATAATGGAGGTCGGGGTAGCTAGACCTAGTGCACATGGGCAAGCGATTACGAGCACTGCAATGGCTTTTTCTAGAGCATCGGCGAACTGACCAGGTGCTGCCCAGAAATACCAGACCAAGAAAGTGATTACCGCAATCCCTACAACAATCGGTACAAAGATCCCTGAGATGACGTCCGCGATCCGCTGAATTGGCGCTTTGGAGCCTTGTGCCTCCTCCACTACTCTAATGATTTGAGCGAGTGCAGTGTCTCTTCCTACCTTGTTTGCTTTGATTCTCAAGATCCCATTCTTATTTAAAGTAGCACCGATAACAGTATCTCCAGGTTTTTTCTCTACAGGAATACTTTCTCCGGTCAGCATAGACTCGTCCACAGAAGAAGAGCCCTCTACTACCTCGCCATCCACTGGCACCTTTGTTCCAGGCTTCACCAATACAATATCGCCGGGAATCACTTCATCTGTCGAGATATTCATTTCTTTGCCATCGCGGATCACGAGAGCCGTCTTGGCCTGAAGCCCCATTAAGCTCTTAATGGCGTCAGAGGAACGTCCTTTCGCTAGCGCCTCGAACCATTTACCGACGAGGATGAGCGTGATGAGTACAGCACTCGTCTCATAATACATTTCTACGGTATGATTCATTCCCTTCATACTTAATGAATCAATCGTCAGATAAAGACTGTAGAAATACGCTGCGGATGTTCCCAGTACGACCAGCACATCCATATTAGCACTCCCGTTACGAAGTGCTTTATACGCGCCTACGTAGAACTGCCAGCCGATGATAAACTGTACGGGAGTCGCCAGAACAAGCTGAAACCAAGGATTCATAAATATCTCCGGTGTTGGAATCCAGCTTGTGAATGAGAAATGACCTGCCATCGCCCATAACAATGGGAAAGAAAGAATAGCAGAAATGCCCCACTTCCACTTCTTATGCTGAATTTCCTGTACACGACGATCCACATGATCCTTGCGGTCTTCTTTAAGGGTAGCTTTATATCCGATATTGCTTACCTTCTCCATGATCTCTCTTGGACTAATATTACCGGGAGTATATTCTACATGTGCCGTTTCCAGCGCTAAATTTACGTTCACTGCTGCGATACCCGGCGTACGGCTCAACACTTTTTCGATCCGCGCCGAGCATGCTGCACAGGTCATGCCTGATATATCAAAATCCGCGGTCTCTTTGACGGTATCATAACCAAGAGCGCGGATTTTATCTTCGATTTGTGGTAACCCTGATACAGAAGGATCGAATCCGACAGTGGCTTGTTCCAAGGCTAAATTTACATTTGCGCGAGAAACACCCTCCATCCGTGACAAACCTTTCTCAATTCGAGCTGCACAAGCAGAACAGGTCATACCTGTAATCTGTACGGTCGCTTGCTGTTCATTGGGTGAAGCTGTTGTTTTTAACTTATCCATGATTCCAAAGCCTCCTCATACCCCTATAGAGTATGATAATTTCTATAAAAAGAAAAGGCATTGGAGCTTATGGCATCCCCATACAGCTCCAAGCCTTATTACTCTGCTTCAAATTAAACTACATCATACCCTTGATCTTCAATAGCTTCTTTAATAGCTCCAAGACTTACCTTGTTCTCGTCATATTCAACGGAAACTTTTTTAGCAGCAAGATCAACTTTTGCAGTAGCTCCAAGATTACCTACAGCCTTCTCTACAGAGCTGACACAGTGACCACACGACATTCCTTCAACGTTTAATGTAGCGTTCGACATTAATATTACCTCCAGTAAATGTTATGAAGCCATGCTCAAGGAGCAGTAGCTTATTATTTCATTAATTTGTTAACCGTAATTAGCAGCTCATCGATAACCTCATGTTCACCGGCTTCGATTCGTTCAATAATACAACTCTTCATATGCCCTTCCAGCAGCATCTTACCAACACCGTTTAGTGCCGCTTGAACCGCTGCGAGCTGATTGAGCACATCATCACAATAAGTATCCCGCTCTATCATACCCTTTATCCCGCGGATCTGGCCTTCAATCCGGTTGAGGCGAGTATTCAAACCATTCTTGAAATCTGCTGAATGATGACTCATTCGTTCTCCAGATGCTGAAGAATGACAGCCCGCTTCACAGGATTTCTCAGTTTGTTCTTGCTTACTAGTAGACATAAGAATCAGCCTCCTTGCCATTAATATAATATACCCCCGTAGGGTATGTCAAGAGGGATTCTTCATTGCTGGCACTCCAATTCCATTTTCCGAAAAAAACTATTGCCGCCCTATTCAAATTTGAATATAATAAGTTTTGCTTCTAATGTATGAACATTATTTGAACGGAATAACACTATTTAGAAAAAGGAGCCTGCGAAGCATGCATACTAAAGAAAGTAATCTAAAACTCGTAGTTGTCGGCCTGCTGCTCGGTATTCTGATGTCCGCGATGGACAATACCATTGTAGCTTCAGCTATGGGAACCATAGTCTCTGACCTTGGCGGTCTGGATAAAATCGTATGGGTCACCTCGGCCTATATGGTCATGGTAATGGCTGGAACCCCTATCTTCGGCAAGCTCTCAGATATGTACGGACGTAAACGTTTCTTCATGTTCGGTCTGATTGTATTCTTGGTTGGCTCAGCACTGTGTGGTACTGCAACCAGTATTACGCAGCTCAGTATTTATCGGGCTGTTCAAGGGATCGGCGGCGGTGCACTAATGCCTATCGCCTTCACCATCGTCTTCGACATATACCCTCCTGAAAAAAGAGGAAAGCTGACCGGCCTATTCGGTGCCGTCTTCGGAATCTCCAGTGTACTAGGACCGTTACTGGGTGCATATATCACCGACTATGTAGGCTGGCAGTGGGTATTCTACATTAACCTGCCGCTCGGAATTATTGCACTGTTTCTGATCGCAACTTCTTACAAAGAGTCGATCTCTCATGCAAAGCAGCGTATCGACTGGGGCGGAGCCTTCACTCTCGTCGGCGCTATTATCTGCTTAATGTTCGCACTAGAGCTGGGAGGCAATCAATACGCTTGGGATTCTAGTGTTATCCTCGGCTTGTTCGCCGGTTTTGCTGTACTGTTGCTGGCATTCATCCTCATTGAGAGAGTGGCGGCTGAACCTGTTATCTCGTTCGCGATGTTCAGTAAACGGTTGTTTGCAACAAGTAGTGTGACAGCCTTGTTCTATGGTTCTGCCTTTATCGTAGCTACAATTTATATTCCTATCTTCGTACAGGGTGTATTTGGCGGCTCCGCAACGAACTCAGGATTGATCCTCATGCCGATGATGATCGGAACGGTCGTGGGCAGTCAGACCGGAGGGCTGCTTACAACCAAAACCAGCTTCCGCAACATTATGATCTTGTCCGCAGTCTGCTTTGTCGCAGGTGTCTATAGTCTAAGCACTCTGTCACCAGATACCTCCCGTCTCATGCTGAATATATTTATGGCCTTGACCGGGTTCGGCGTAGGCTTCTCCTTCTCCGTACTAAGCATGGCGGCGATTCATAATTTCGACATGCGCCAACGCGGTTCGGCAACTTCAACAAGTACCTTTATGCGCTCTCTTGGGATGACGTTGGGAATTACAATCTTCGGGATTATTCAGCGTAATAGCTTCACGAGCAGCATTAGCGATGCTTTTGGCGGAAGTGAGCAATCAGCAGCCTTCGGCGATCCGCGGGCGGCTCTGACACCTGAGGCAAGAGCCAAGATTCCACCTGAAATTTTAGAGAAAATATCCAGCGCACTGTCCTCTTCTATCGCACATACCTTTATGTGGGCCTTGATTCCTGCGGTCCTTGGTTTAGTCTTTGTGCTGCTTATGCCAAAAGACCGCCTCACCATTCCGAGTAAAGCTGCTCAGGCATCCGAGGGTAAAAGGTAACGATTATGTCGATGAAATTGGCCATTCTCGGTCTACTGCTGGAACGGAATATGCATCCCTATGAAATTACAATAGTTATGAAAGAACGCTCCATGGACCGGATTACAAAATTGCAGCTCGGGTCTCTTTATTACGCTGTCGATAAACTTGCACAAGATGGCTATATCGAAGCTTTAGAGGTGATTAGCAGCAGTGATCGCCCAGACAAAACCATTTACGGTATTACTGAGCAAGGCAAACAATTATTCGAACAGTTAATTCTGCAGCAAATTAAAAAGAACGAGCCTTTCTATCATCCGATGTATATGGCGCTAGCCATGTCGCGTCATGTCGATCAAAGCAAAGTGGAGAAGCTGCTCGAAGAACGTATTCGGGAAACTGAACATCAGGTAAATCTGGCTTATCAGGTATATGAAGAACATATTCCCATTGTTCCTCGTTCCGCTCTTCATCTCATGTACGGCACCTATGAACATAACCTGACGGAGCTAAAATGGCTGAAACGCCTCTATAATGACGTTGTAGCACGTAAGTTAAATGATGTCGGAACACCACAATCTAGAGTAGAGGCCTAAAGGCCTCTTCTTTTTTTGGTTGCCCAGTTGTAATAAATACCATACAGGATTCTAAAAGTGTACAATATGTACGTGTACGCAATCATATTTTCCTAGGAGGAATCACATTGTTGAGAACGCTGCCTTTAAACAAGCGCGGTATACCAGCCAGCCGTATTGCTCTAGGTTGTATGGGATTTGGTGGGGGCTGGGATCATGAACCTATTACCGCCGAGAATGTTAAGCAAGGACATGCAGCCGTCGACGCTGCACTGTCTATTGGTATCAATATGTTTGATCATGCAGATATTTATACCCGCGGTAAAGCCGAGAAGGTGTTCGGTCAGATTTTCAAAGAACGCCCAGGACTCCGCGAAGAAATCATTATTCAATCGAAATGCGGTATTAAGCTAATGGAGCCTGGAGACAGCTCTAATGTGTTTGATTTCTCAAGCCAGCATATTCTAAGCAGTGTAGATGGAATATTGCAGAGACTAGGAACTGAATATTTAGATATTCTGCTGCTTCATCGGCCTGATCCCCTAATGGATCCGGAGGAAGTAGCCTCTGCATTGCATCAATTAAAAGCAGCAGGCAAGGTTCGTCATTTCGGTGTATCCAATATGAGCGCATCGCAAATCAAAATGCTCCAAGCCTATTGCGATGAGCCCTTTATCGTAAACCAGCTACATATGAGCCTAGCCAAGCTGAGCTGGGTCGATGCTGGAATCAGTGTAAACCGTGAACCTTGGAAGGATATTACCTTTCCTGAGGGAACCCTTGAGCATTGTCGAACGGAGAATATTCAGCTTCAAGCTTGGGGTCCACTCGCACAAGGCTTATTTAGCGGACGTTCATTAGAGGATCAACCAGAGAATATCGTCCAGACAGCTGCCATGGTTAAACAACTTGCAGATGAAAAAGGAACAACACCCGAATCCATAGTGCTATCCTGGCTAATGACACATCCGGCAGCTATTCAGCCTGTGATTGGGACTGTGAATCCGCAGCGCATTGCTGCCTGCGCCGATGCGGACAAGCTGGAGCTTACTCGTAAAGAGTGGTATGACTTATACGTTAGTTCGCGTGGTACTCGTCTTCCCTAATCCACTCCACAAATTCAACTCCAAAGGATTCTTAATAGCCTAATCGTGCCTCTCGCATGATTAGGCTATTTTTAATGCCTCCCCCTTTTTTACATGTCGTTCTTTATTGCGAATAAAAATAGATATCGAGCGAAAAACCGAGGTAAATAGAGATAAATTAACATTTTTGTTCTTTATAGAGCACAAACGAGGATTATTGGCAGTTTTCTTTTCAATTTATTCCATGTATTATTCATTACAGAAGTTGTTCTTTATTGAGAACAACAATAACGAACCAAAGAAACTCAAGACATTGAGGGGAGGTATTCCTCTGAGACCCAGATCAGCAAAAAGAAGACCTAAAAGAAAGAGGCAAATCGGACTACGTGTTCTGCAATCAGGGATGGCTGTCTCCGTCTTGTTTCTGTATACCTCGCAGCAAGTGGGTAATACCTACGGTGGTTTTGGAGCTACTACGCAAGCGACCAGCACAATTAGCTTTTGTGAAGTCTTTCCAAACTCGATCAAAGGGCTTCTAACAGAACTCAAAGATCATATCGAAAAAGCCACTGCTTTAAAAGGATCGCTGCAAAGCTATGCCCCTTCAGGCAGTCTCTCAGATGTTTCGGGAATAGAAGGCATGTCGCTGGATGAGCTTGATGTCGCAGCGCAAGAGATTTCCTCGCAAATCTCCGCGCTTCAATCTCAAATTGATGGCGTTAATGAGCAACTGGCCACCAACAGCCAAATTTGGAACGAAATCAATAGTGAGCTGAACGCAGCAGCAGCCGTATTATTCCAGATTGGAGGATATATGACCTCTCTAGATTCAAACTGTTTAGAAATCAAGGATGAACAATTCTTCAGTGAGCTGCAAAATAGCCTGAATCAAAGTGGTGTAATCTCTGAATCCCTGAATGCTTCCTTGAATGGAGTCATCCAATATCTAAATTCTATTCACGACATCGGTCTTCCGTTTGCTTCGGTAGTGACCAGTGATGTATATGGACAACCCGAGTTACGCAATGAGGCATTTCAGCAGCCGTTCCCCTACCTGATTGCTTTTAGTCAACCGGCTGGCAATATCTCTAGCGAGCTTACCTCCACTTATGAAAATCTCAATACTGAAATGAATGGTCTTAAAGAATCAGCTACTTCAGGCATCAGCACTCTTCAGAGTCAGCTCCAATTGATCAGTCAAACCCGCGAACAACAATTGGAAGCCCTTGAGAAAGCCCGATTAGAGGCGCTGGAACAAGCGAAGAAAGAAGAACGTTTGGCCCTGGAGAAAAAAGAAAAGCAAGAAGCAGAGGACAAAGCGAAAGCTGAAGCTGAAGAGAAAGCAAAAACGGAAGCGACTCCACCAACAGGTGAAGCTGCTCCAGAGAACATAAATAAAGAGCAACCTGAAGCCCCAGCCACTAACCCGGTCGATCCGGAAGTTGGTGAAGAGCCAACGATTCCACAAGATATACCACAGCAAAAGGTTCCTCAGGAGACGCCAAAGGCGGAAGCTACAACCTCTTCCCCACCGGCAGCAACACCAGCTCCTTCGGCCCTTCAACAAGACAAAGGTGGAGAATAATATGCGGATTAAAAAAATGATCAACAATACATTATCGAGCATCATGCTTGTGATCTTTATTCTGCTGGTGATAGCCGTAGTGTTATCCAAGGCCTCCGGCGGTGAACCTGCCTTCTTCGGATACCAGATCAAATCGGTACTCTCAGGTTCGATGGAGCCAGGGATTCAAACCGGATCGATTGTCGCTTTAAAACCCGGAGGAGATATGAATCGCTTCAAAAAAGGCGATGTTATCACCTTTAGAAATGAAGAAAACCTGCTCATTACTCACCGTGTTGTAGAAGCAACAATGAACAACGCTACTGGTGAAGCCATGTATCGCACGAAAGGCGATAACAATGATGCGCCTGATATGAACCCTACCAGTTCCACAAATGTTGTAGCTGAGTATACCGGGGTCACTGTTCCTTATGTAGGTTACGCTATGAATTTCGCAGTTTCCAAAGCTGGAAGTGTTGTGCTCATGATCGTACCAGGCTTGATGCTCCTGCTCTATGCCCTGTATTCATCATGGAAGGCTGTAGCTGCACTCGAAAAGAAAAATGCGGCTATACTGCCCACCTCTCCACCTCCAACTGAAATACAGTAATTCGTTGATTGTCCGCTTCCGCTTACGAACCGGAAGTTACAATATATAACTTTTATAAAAAAAACCACAAAAACCGAGGAGGAATTTTAATTATGGGTATCAAAAAAACATTGGGTCTTGGCGTAGCATCTGCAGCACTGGGTTTATCATTGATTGGTGGAGGAACTTTCGCTTACTTTAGCGACACTGCACAAAGCACCGCTACATTCGCAGCTGGTACACTGGATTTGAACTCTGATCCTTCTGTTATCGTTGATTTGAAGGATCTGAAGCCAGGCGATACGATCAAAAGAGACTTCAAACTAAAAAATGACGGTACACTTGATATCGGTTCGATCCTCCTCAAAACAGCTACCTCTATTAATGATGTAGGTGGTAACAACGGCGCTAACGATTTGGCAAAATTCATCAAAGTTAAATTCCTGGTGAATAAAGATAAAAGCGGCATCTTACCTGGTAGTGAAGAGAAAGTAGTTTGGGAAACTACCCTGGCCGATTTGAAGACTCAGACACCGGATCTCGTAAAAAATACTGGACTTGATGCAATCTGGGGTACTAGCGAAGCATCTGGAATTAAGGCTGGCACAAATGATAGCTTCACCGTTCAATTCGAATTTGTTGATAACGGCCAAGAGCAAAACTACTTCCAAAAAGATTCATTAACTCTGACTTGGGATTTCGTAGGTAAGCAAACCGCTGGATCCGCTAAATAATCTAATAAGTCTTCCATTCGAAGAGCAGCAGATTCTTATTCCGGAAAGCGGATAAGTAGATGCTGCTTTTTTCTTTACAATAATCTTTGTCGAATTTATTGATATTTGCTATACTAATAACAAAAATTACGGAGGGGCGTCAGCATAGTGCCACAAAATATGGGCCAACGTATCCAGCATCTCCGCCTAGAAAAGGGATTGTCCCTATCTGAGCTTGCGGACAGAGCGGATGTTGCTAAGTCGTATCTTAGCAATGTGGAGAGAAACATCCAATCCAATCCTTCAATCCAATTTATCGAAAAGATCGCCGACGCGCTTCAGGTATCCATCCACGCTTTGCTCTATGGAGAACCTAATGATGCTGAGGAATCACCTTTAGATTCGGAATGGTTCCGATTGGTGCAGGAAGCTATGGCCTCAGGCATAAGCAAACGCGAATTCAAGGAGTTTCTGGACTACCAGAAATGGCGCCTGGATCAGAAGGATTAATCCTTCCATCTGATCTGATAAGATCCTCTTCTACTCATACTATCAAGCATAAGCGCCTTCGTTCTCCTAAATGGACTGCGAAGGCGTTTTATATTCTACTAGAATATAAGGACAGTGTGTCATCTGAAACTTATAGCTGCTTAATATAAAGAAAAAAAGCACAGCGAGTTATCGCTGTGCTCATTTGATATGTAATGCTCTGAATGTATTACTGCACGGCTTGCACAGTCTTCTCATTTAAGAAGCGACGAATTTCATCTGCCTTTATGCCAGCCTTCTTAGCTGCTAATAATAAATGGACCCACTCTACGTCTAGATCAATGACCTGCTGTTCTTTGTTGCTTCCCTGGTTGGACTTGTCCAAAAAATCTCCTCCTAAGATTTTACGTCCCCAGGCAATCCGGCTGTCATAGTATTTCTACCTTAGACCCGCGACTTTGTGCCCCTGCCTTTCGGCAAGTTTACCTTTTACTGGACCCTTTACGTGAAAGGATCTACTTTGAAATATATGAAAAACGCTAACTGCAATAACATTATACTATACTAAAGTGAAAAAGTGTGTCGATTTCTGATTAGTTTTTCCATTAAAAAACAAAAAATAGAAGTTCTTTTATAGAATTTCCTGTCCTATTATCGCGATACTCGTCTTATTCATAAAATTATATAACCCAATATAATAATGCCCCATCCCCTATTTAGTTAAAATTAAGGATAATAGAATCATTTTAGTAGGCCTTTAGAATGGGTAATAAAAAAGAACAACTCTTTATTTAGTAGAACAAGCTAACCCATACCATTTTGCGAACGTATTAGACGAAAGAATGAATTGATTACATGTGTGGAAAGTAGCACAATAAGATGAGGAATGAAACCGCAATCATCACAGCTCCTACAAGCATTGACACAAAATGTCACGTATGGAGTTCATCCGTTGAGGAGGATGTATTCATGGCAGCCAAAGAGCCCTATAACGAATCCATTTGGAGTAAGTATTATGGACCCAATTTAGGCTACATTCAAGAAAGATACGAGCAATTTGTGAAAGACCCATCCACCGTAGAGAATAATTATCGCGAACTTTTTACAAATTCGGGTCCCCCACCATTAACACCGGATAGCGAACCGGCTCCACAGCCTCGCATTTCGGGAGACACCGAATGGCTTAGAAAAGCAGTAAGAGCTTCCAAGTTAATCGCTAATATTCGTATATATGGCCATATGGCCGCTGAAATTGATCCGCTTGAGCGGGACCACAATCCCATGGCTAAATATCTCGAACTTGAAACCTATGGGCTGACCCGTGAGGATCTGATCGCATTACCTGCCACACTCATTTGGGAGAATGCACCGAATGACGTGCATACCGGATGGGATGCTGTTCAGCGTATGCGTCAGGCATATACCAAAACTATCGCCTATGAATTCGGGCATGTGCATGAGGAAAAAGAATTGCAATGGCTGAATAGACAGGCAGAATCCACTAGCTCACCAGCACCTTTAAATAATTCAGAACGCAAAGAACTACTAAACCGCCTGATTCAAGTAGAGCAATTCGAAACCTTCCTCCACAAGACCTTTGTGGGCCAGAAACGTTTCAGCTTGGAGGGCAACGACGCTCTTGTGCCGATGCTCGATGAAATCGTACGCGCTGCTGCGCATGACGGTGCAGAGCATATTCTGATGGGTATGGCGCACCGCGGCCGTCTCAACGTTCTCGCACATATTTTAGGCAAACCTTATGATATTATATTTTCAGAGTTTCATCATTCTCCAAACAAGGAGCTCTTCCCTTCCGAAGGCTCTACAGGCATTAACTATGGCTGGACGGGTGATGTGAAATACCATCTCGGTGCAGACCGCGCTGTCCGTGAAGGAGAAACCGTACGCACAAGAATAACACTAGCGAACAATCCAAGTCACTTGGAATTCGTCAATCCTGTCGTGGAAGGTTTCACTCGTGCCGCTCAAGAGGATCGGAGCACTGCCGGACTGCCTAAGATTGATACCAGTAAAGCTATAGCAGTGCTAATGCATGGCGATGCTGCTTTTCCAGGTGAAGGGATTGTTGCAGAAACACTTAATATCGGCAAACTTCAAGGTTATCAGAATGGTGGAACGATCCATATCATTGTTAATAACCGGATCGGCTTTACGACCGAAAGTGAAGACTCCCGTTCTACGCATTATGCCAGTGATATCGCCAAAGGGTATGAAATCCCGATTGTCCATGTCAACGCCGATGATCCGGAGGCCTGTGTAGCAGCTGTCCGTTTAGCTAGCGCATATCGCCACCAATTTAAAAAGGATTTCGTGATTGATCTCATCGGCTACCGCCGTCATGGTCATAACGAAATGGATGATCCTGATACTACACAGCCTATTGTTTACAGTAAGGTGCGTAAACATCCAACCGTCTACAAGGTTTATGCTGAACGACTACAGCGTGAAAAGATTCTTACAGCTGACGATGTTAAAGAGATGAATGCTGCTGCAGAAAGCGTTTTGCAACGTGCGTATGATAGTATGAAGGAAGGCAATCACAAGAAAAAAGAACCAAAAGCCTTCATTCCTTTAGAAGCGGAACACGCTGCGCCAGGCTCAACAGCATTATCTATCTCCAGCCTGCAGGAGATCAATCGTGAACTGCTGACTGTGCCCGAAGGATTCCAAGTCTATCCGAAGCTGGAACGAATTCTGCAACGCCGTAAGGATGCACTGAATGAAGGTGAAAAGGTCGACTGGGCACTTGCTGAGTCTCTCGCCTTCGCTACCATTCTAAAAGATGGTACGCCAATTCGCCTGAGCGGTCAGGATGCTCAGCGCGGAACCTTCGCTCATCGCCATCTAGTGCTGCACGACAGTAAGACTGGGGAATTGTTCTCTCCACTTCATCAGCTGAGTAATTCCCGCGCTTCCTTTGGCGTATACAACAGTCCGCTGTCAGAAGCATCGGTATTAGGCTTTGAGTATGGTTATAACGTGTTCGCACCGGAAACCTTCGTGATCTGGGAAGCACAATATGGCGATTTCGCTAATGCAGGTCAAGTTATATTTGACCAATTCATTGCCGCTGGACGCGCCAAATGGACGCAGCGCAGCAATCTTGTCATCATGCTGCCTCATGGTTACGAAGGCCAGGGACCTGAGCATTCCAGCGGTAGATTGGAACGCTTCCTGCAATTATCCGCAGAAGAAAACTGGACCGTTGCCAACTTGACGAGCGCCTCCCAGTATTTCCATCTCTTGCGGCGCCAAGCGGCGTTATGCGGACAGGAAGATGCAAGACCGTTAGTCATCATGACACCGAAGAGTCTCATTCGTAATACACGGAGCGCTTCTGCCGGAACTGAGCTCGCCTCAGGACAATTCCAGCCTGTGTTATCAGAGCCTCTGCTAGGCAAAAAACCAGGTGAGGTTAAGCGTCTTGTAGTCTGCAGCGGTAAAGTAGCTATCGACATCCAAACAGAACTCGAAGCTGCCTCAGACAAAGATTGGTCTTGGCTACATGTACTTCGCCTAGAGCAACTCTATCCGTTCCCAGAACGTGAACTGAATGCTCACCTAAGCTCGTTCCCAGCTCTTCAGGAAATTGTCTGGGTGCAAGAAGAGCCGAAGAATATGGGTGGCTGGAGCTACACCGAACCTCGGTTACGCTCCATTGCACCGCAAAACACCAGCGTGAGATATATCGGACGTCCTGAACGTTCCAGTCCAGCCAGTGGTTATGCAGATGTTCATAGCTTTGAACAGCGTAGAATTGTTTCAGAGGCCCTAAAATCAAATTCACAAGTACAAACGGCTGTACCGTCCTCCTAAGAGGACGGTATCACAATAGCGTAAACCATTATGTTTGGGGAGGTAACGGCCTGTGTCAGAAATCTTAGTACCCGATCTGGGAGAATCTATATCCGAAGGAACCATCTACAAATGGCTGGTTAAAGAAGGCGACACGGTAGGTCAAGGCGATGTGCTTGCTGAGTTAGAGACAGATAAAGTCAATCTGGAAATTAGTGCGGAGGTGGAGGGTGTCATCTCCTCCATCCTGCGTCAAGCGGGCGAGAACGTAGCCGTTGGCGAAGCCATCGGCATCATTGGAGCCGCTAGCGGCAGTAAGCCGCAGGCCGCTGAGAGCAAAGAGCCTGAAGCGGCACCGGCAAGCGGCAGCGCAGCAGCCGCACCTGTAGCAGCGCCCGAAGCCCCTGCAGGTGGCGACAGCCACACTGCATTGGCATCGCCGGGCGCACGCAAGCTGGCACGGGAGCGCGGCATCGACCTCGGCGAGGTTAGCGCCCGTGATCCGATCGGCCGGATTGGTCAGGCCGATGTGTCGGGTCATGGTGCAGCAGCGCCGCTGGCCGCTGCACCAGTAGCTCCGGCGCCGCAAGGCAAGCCGGAGCCAGCGAAGCCGGCAGCGAGCAAAGCCGCGCCGGAGGATGGCAAGAACGTGGAGCGCAAGCGCATGTCGCGCAGACGGCTCACGATTGCCAGCCGCTTGGTAGAAGCGCAGCAGACCGCAGCTATGCTGACCACCTTCAACGAGGTGGATATGACCGCGATCCTCGACATCCGTAAGCGCCGCAAGGATGCTTTTAAAGAGAAGCATGAAGTTGGACTAGGCTTCATGTCCTTCTTCACCAAAGCCGTGATCGGTGCGCTGAAGACGTATCCACTGCTGAATGCTGAAATCGATGGTGAAGATCTGGTCGTTAAGAAATTCTACGACATCGGTATTGCCGTTGCAGCTAAGGAAGGTCTGGTGGTTCCAGTTGTCCGTGACGCGGATCGCCTCAGCTTCCCGGAAATCGAACGCCAGATTGGCGAACTCGCTTCCAAGGCACGTGCGAATACGCTAAGCCTCTCCGAGCTTCAAGGCGGAACGTTCACCATCACAAACGGCGGTGTATTCGGTTCCCTGTTATCCACTCCGATTCTGAATACCCCTCAAGTAGGTATTCTTGGGATGCATAAGATTCAATTGCGTCCAATCGCGCTGGACGAAGAAAGAACCGTTAACCGTCCAATGATGTATATCGCCCTCTCCTACGATCACCGGATCGTTGACGGCTCCGAAGCGGTAAGCTTCCTCGTCAAAGTGAAGGAATTGCTGGAAGATCCAGAAGCGCTGCTGCTGGAAGGTTGATCCTGATCGATCTTTCAACTTAAGAATATAAAGAAGGTATCCCTAGAGCTTCGCATTAGGGATACCTTCTTTTATATCTTACTCAACCTGCTACCTTATTTGCATACGATTCAACTGTATTTTATACACTTATTTATTTCTGATCTGCTCATCCCCTCTTCCCTAATTGCATTCTCTACAACTAAAATCCGTAAAAACGTTCATTCCCACTAATCTAACCAGTAATAGTTGTATCAAATACAGCTACAGAGCTTATTTAAAGGTATTAGTTAACTTTAATTGCACATAGTACAACTAACTTAGTGCATGTAAATACAAAACTACAAAACTACAAAACTACAAAAACGATAAGGATCTACTTCAACAGCTCCCCAGCCAACTGTAAAAATTGCTCCTTGGTCAGAATCTTATCTCCGTAGCTGGTGAGTGTATAATAAGCATCCTGCTTCTCGTTGTACCAATTCAAATAATCGTAGCTGACCTCTTTCTTTACTACTTTGTTATAGATAACCTCTGTACCTGCCACTACAATCTTATCTGCTTGATTCTCGGGTTCTTGCTCCACAAACACTTTCCCGCCATGCATGATCGTGGCAGAAATACCTATAAAGGCATTGTTCTTCGAATAAATGGCACTGATCCAGCCTGGTTCCGACCATGGTATAGCCTTCAAGAATAAATTACTGTCCCCCTTCTCTTGGCTTGCCTGAGCAGTAAGATCTCGTAGCGTCTCTTTATAAAGGGAGCTTTTCTTATCTGCATCCGTTGTAGGATGATTAGGATTAATAACCCCATATTTAAAAGCATAACCTGATGCCAATGCAGGGAGCATCGGCGCATCTGTCCGTTTGATTTCCTTCAGAAAATCAGAATATGCACCTATCCGCTGCTCTTTATACTTAAATTGCAAATCGGGTCCCAAGCCTTCTGTACCCGCCTTATTGTTCACCAAATAAGCGATCAGCTCACCCGGTTTAGCTAATGTGTCAATCTGCGCAGCATATTTATCATAGGAGGCTACTCCTGCAGAATCATTCGGCGCAACATGCTGAACCTTTACTACGCCTTCACTATTACGAATCTGGATATATTCCGATGCAGCATAAGCTGTCACTGAGATCATCAGGAACAGGGCTAACATACTTGCAATTGCCGTTGTTTTATTCATCGTCTTCAGCGAGAGCGAGAACGATCGCTTTCGATCTGATATGCCACGGATATGTCCCATAACCTTCTCTTCTACATCGATTTCACCCAGAAGTTCATTCCCAGCTGAAGCATAAATTATATCTTGGTATTCATTGCTGATTGGGGTTCGTTCCATGTGATTTCCTCCTCTAAATTCATACCTTCCTGTACCTTCTGCTTGATCCGGTTCATTCTCTTCGTCAGTGCATTCGGACTGACCCCAAGAATTTCGCTGATCTCCGCATAAGTTTTTTCCTCAAACACTCGCAGAATAAGCATATTCCGCTCTTCCAGCGACAACTGCGCTAATGCGGCTGACAATGAGGGATTAAACAACCGATCATCCAGCTCTTGTTCAGGACTTGCAGACATAAATTCAGGCTTGAAGATACTCATGACCCGCTTTTGCAGACGCCGTCTGCGCAGCAGGTTTAAGCAATGATGATACGCGATACGATAGAACCATGCCGAGAAATGCATCTGCGACTTGTATTGAAGGATAGATTGATAGCCTTTTACCAAAATATCCTGAACCGCGTCCTCCGCATCCTGCTTGTTTTCTAACAAACGATAGCAATAGCGGTAGATCGGTGTTTGAAAAGCTCTGACGATAAGAGCATACCGATCGGTATTTCCTTTTTGGATACTATCAATTAACTCTTCCAGCTCCTTGGGGTCTAGCGAATCCTGTGGCGAGAGAAGCACCTCCTTAACCTTTATAACTTCTATAACACTTGAGCGCGGCAAAAAGTGCCTATGCAAATCAAAATAGGAACAAAATTTGACTGTGGTTCGCGCTACATAGAATATGTATTGGACCGAGGAGAACCTATTTTCGAAATATAGATAGTTTTCACGTCCAATTATACACATTTAGGGGCTACTAAGAGCTATGCAGTCCGTTAACTCGTCCAAAGGTACTTTTGGTTTAACACTTTCATTTTCTTAGCCGAACGCTAACGCTAACCGCCAACAAAAAAATGACGTACAACTGTTGTCAGTTGCACGCCATTATTCGAATTATCTAGTTGTCTTTGTTCCCTTTAAGCCGTCCGCTCTGTAGCTTTGAGGCGCAAGGCTTTCTTCTCATTCTCTTTCACTTTCTCCACCGGCGGTTTCAGTGAAATTGCGATGATGCAGGCCAGCAGACACAAGAGACCAAAGATCACGAAAGTAGGTTTAAACCCGCCTAGGAAGACGGCGATGAACGAACCGGAAAGGGCACCGATACCGAAACCTTGATACACGATTCCATAGTTCTTACTGTGGTTCTTAAGTCCAAAGAAGTCACTGACAATCGCCGGAAATACTGTAATGTTACCACCGAAGCAGAACGCAATGGCTGCTACACAAGTGAAGAACAGTCCGAAATTCAGCGTTGCATAGCTAAGGGTCAACATAGCGGCTGCCGTTACAGCAAGTGAAGCACCTACCAGCTTCAACCGGCTCATTTTGTCAGACAAGGCACCCAGGATCAAACGTCCTGCTGTATTAAAGATTGCAATCATCGCTACCGCATTAGCTGCCGTCTGCACATCAAGTCCAGCCAGCTGCACGCCGATGTCTTTTACAATACCGATCAAATACAGGCCACACATACAAGCGGTAAAGAAAATAATGAACAACAGATAAGCTTCTTTTGTACGTAGCATTTCTTTTACCGTGTAGTCTTTTGGTTTAGCGATAGTCGAAGTTGATGCTGCACCCAATGATGCTGCTTGTACTGGAGCTTCTCTGACGAGCAAGGAACCGATTACAATCATGACCATAACAATCATGCCCCAATACATAAATGTATTAGATACACCCACTGAGTCGATCAAGCTGCCATTAATATATTTAAAAATCAAGCTCCCCGTTCCGTAAGCACCCACGGACACACCGGAAATTAAGCCTTTATTATTCGGAAACCATTTAATTAAGTTAGATAATGAAGTGATATAAGCTGTTCCGTCCGCAAAACCAACGATCACGCCAGCCAATACATAGAACATTAGAAGCGAATTCGCCTGAGAGCTAAGAATCAATCCTAGACCAAGCACAATCCCTGCGGTGGCAGTCAACCGGCGAAGCCCGAAACGATCCTGCAATTTCCCTGCGAACAAAGTCGCGAAAGCGAGTGCAAAGCTCGTGATCGAAAACGTAATAGAAACAGAGTTAAGCTCCCATCCGAATTTCGTTACCAGATGTGCATTGAACAAACTCCATGTATAAATGGTACCTAGACCCATCTGCATAATTACTGTTCCTAATACGATAAGCCACCGTTTGGCGTTTTTCTTGTCCATCGTCGAAGTCATGGTCTATTCCTTCTTTCTCTCTCGTTGTCTGCTACAAGAGCTTCTATTGCCTCTTTATTGTAGCTAAATCAGCGGATGCTGAGAGAAATCTGGCATGAGATGACGAAAATGAAGAATGAACTGCATTTATAGGCGCATGATCTGCCTGAATTCTTTGACCTTGCTACGACTTACCGGCACCTCAAAGTCCAAATCATGCAGGCGCAGCAAGTATGTATTGTTGAACCAAGGGATGATCTCCTTGATCTTGGACAGGTTAACGATATAGGAACGATGGCAGCGAAAAAACCGATCCTCGGGCAGTCGATTATAGAAATCGCTGATACTAAGCGCCATACTATACTCCTCACCTTTAGTCATTACGCTCGTACTCTTCTCCTGTGCGGAAGCGTAATAAATATCGTCGGCATTCACTACGATAATCTTTTCATTTTTCCACAGATTTACCTTATCACTGACAGGATTGCGTTCCTCTTCCCCATGTCTTCCGCGAGCAGCAAATGCTCCCTCTAGCTTGTGCAGCATAGCCTTAATTCGAACCTCACTGTAGGGTTTAAGAATATAGTCAAACGCCTCAATCTCAAAGGCCTCAGCGGCATGCTCCTTATAAGCCGTAATAAACACTATATATGGTTTCACCGAGAATCTGCTAATATTCTGAGCCAGCAGCACCCCATCAATTGAGGGAATATTAATATCCAGAAAAATCACATCTACCGTATCACTCTGCAAATATTTTAATGCATCCAGTCCATCTTCAAACTGTGCCGCAATATCGATCCCGCTGTGAGTTTCTATTAAATAAGCCAGCTCCTGTCTTGCCAGCTCTTCATCCTCCACGATGATTGCTCTCATAGGCCCTCCTTTTTGACATCAAAATAAATGTTCGTCCCTTTTTCGAGCCTCTGAATTGTAAGTCCAGTTCCATAGATTAGCTTGACCCGTTGATGTACATTAAACAATCCTATTTTATTCTCCGGCATATCACCGGTATAAACCTTCTCTATCGTTTCTTCGCTGATGCCAGCTCCAGTATCCCGAATGCCTACTCGTACATTATCACCTTGATCTTTCACAGAAATCGTTACGGTTCCCGTTCCTCTTACCTTCAGTATGCCATGTATGATCGCATTCTCTACAAGCGGTTGGATGATCAGACTCGGAATCCGAACTTGTACCTCATCAATATCATACACCACATTAAGCCGGCTTCCGAAACGCGCTTTTTCAATCTCCACATACTGCTGAACCTGCTGCAACTCGCGCTTGATATCAATGAATTCATCCGTCAACTCCAGATTGTATCTCATATAACCGGAGAGATTCACGATCAGCTCACGCGCCTTATCCGGGTTAATCCGAATCGAGGACGCAATCGCGTTCAACGCATTGAACAGAAAGTGTGGGTTAATGCTTGTCTGCAACGCCTTTAGCTCTGCTTTGTTCGCCATTTCTTTAATGCCCTCAACCCGCGATACTTCCATTAGCGTAGAGATCATTTGCGACAAACCTACAGCCATAGCTTGTAGAGAATAAGTGATCTTGTGGGCTCTGGTGTAATAGATTTTGAGCGCTCCCGTCACTTCGCCTTTTTCCTTCAACGGAATAATAATCAGCGATTTAATCTCCGGATTCACATAATCACTATCGTCGTTACGGATCGTAATTTCACCACTGGACAACGTCACTTTAGTTTCTTCACTTATAATTTCATTGGTCGTAGCATAGTCCTCTTCCCCAACACCAACGTAAGCGAGAATGAGTCTTGTATCCGAAATAGCTACAGCGTCTGCACCGATATCTTCTTTGATAATTTGGCAGATGGTACGAAGCGACTCGGGATTAATATTGCGAAAATAGGGCAAGGTCTTATTGGCAATATCCAGTGCCAGCTTGGACTGCTTCGCCGCAATCCGTTCCTTTTCACCTTCCACACTCTGCACTAGCATGACAATCAGACCGACACTAATCTGGCTCATAATCATCGGAAAAGCAATTTTGGACACGATATCCACACCCAGCGACGACGGTTCGGCCATCACTAGAATGAGCAGCATCGTCAGGGCTTCACAGGCCATCCCGGCCAAAATACCGGCCATCCAGCGACGTTCACCAGAAGTGCGGCGGTATATTACCCCTGACACAATCCCTGCGGTAATACTCGTAATCAGACAAGGAAGAGAGGTTACCCCTCCGATATCAATTAGAAAACGGTGAACCCCTGAGATGATGCCTGTTATGAGTCCTACCCATGGCCCGAACAAAATCCCACCAGACACGATGGCGATAATTCGCACATTCACAAGCGAGCCTTCCACATTAATCCCACTGTAGGTACCAAAGATAGCGAATAAACTGAAGATCGTCGTCGCTATGGCAAGCTCCTGCGGGGCGTAGGTTCCTTTTTGAAAAATCTCTTTAAACCGCGGCAGACGAGTCAGCACGAACAGACACATCAGCAGTAGTGCAGCTCTTTCAAATAATTGCAGTAATATCGTAAACGTATATTGCACGGTCTCCGCCTCCAAAGGACTAGATGTCGACTTATTATAAAGATAGTTCATGCCTCTGTCCATTCAGCCTATCCTTTAATACCTCTATTGAAACTCTTGTTGTATGATATGAACAGAATAAAAGCATACATATACGGAGGTGGGCGGTTGCAAAACTTAGAACACGAGGCAGATATCATTCAGCTTGTACAAAATGATCCCTGGATGATGGATATATTAGAAAATGCTAGATCGCTGCAGTTACCTGACTGGTGGGTTTGCGCTGGCTTTGTACGTGCAAAAATTTGGGACACCCTTCATGGCTTCGAAGAACGGACACCTTTGCCAGACGTTGATGTTATTTACTATGACGACAGCAATCTTCAAGAGGAAGTGGAGAAGCAATGGGAGGCGAGACTACGAAGCCTGAATCCTGCTGTTCCCTGGTCTGTTAAAAATGAAGCAAGGATGCATACCGTCAATCAACTCCCGCCTTATATATCAGCTGTAGATGCCATCTCCAAGTTTCCGGAAACTGCCACAGCACTCGGGTTATCCTTAGATGAGAACGGTAAGGTTATCCTAGTCGCTCCACACGGAATTTCGGACGTAATTAATGTAGTATTACGACCTACCCCGCATTTTACAGAGAACCCTAGCTTGCTTCCTATTTATGAACAACGGGTTATTAACAAGAACTGGCAAGCAACTTGGAATCAGCTGCATATTGGCTCTAATTAAAAGCTAGTCTACATTTTATTCAGAATAATAAAAGCAAGCCCCCGTATAAGAGGGCTTGCTTTTGTCGTTTTATTACACCGCTAAATCGATACCTACTACACCAACGACATCTCCCTGACGATTCTTAATCGCTCTGGATAATGTAACACAAGAACGCTTCGTAATCGCTGATACATAAGGCTTCGAAACATACTCACCTTCATTTATGGCCCCATTCCACCAATCCCGCCGCTTGGCATTCAGGAGGCCTGCCGCCGGCTCGGAGTAGATAAAGGTCCCATCCGTCCGATTGGACCAAATGGCTTGCACATCCGGAATTTTCTTAATATAAGAGGTCAAAACACCTTGATGAACTTCAGTATCCGGCGAGAACAGCTCTTCCTTCACTGAAATATTCTCCAATAGACTCTGCATTTCCTGAAGCCGGGCTGCATATTGGCTCATCTCGATTTCTTCTCGGCCTGCTATGCCAGTAACCGATTGCTGCAACGATTGCGACTCCGCTAACAGATTGGCGCTGACTTCGTTCAGCTGACCGATCTGGTTCCGCTGCCGTGTCACCTGTTCCAGCGTAAGATCCACATTGGCAATCGTCTCATTCACGATAGCCACCGCCCCGCTCAGCTCCGTTGTCACTTCTACAATCAGCTTGCCCTGCTTCGCGGCAGCATCGATGGTTTCCGTTACGGCGCTGCCAACTTCATCTACTCTCGACGCGATATCATCGAGTCGCAGCTTCACAGTGCCGACCTCGTTCACCCCGCGCTCCACTGAAGCTTGCTCTTTCGTAACGGATTCCAGCACTTGCTGTACTCCGTTATTAATGTCGAGCAAGATGCCAGAGGAACGGTCTACCGAGCTCTTACTTTGATCTGCTAGCTGCCGGATCCGGCTAGCCACCACTGCAAATCCGCGGCCTTGTTCACCTGCGCGTGCCGCTTCAATGGAAGCATTCAGCGCGAGTAAAGAGGTTTCATCCACAATACTGTTAATAAGCGTATTGATCTCTTCCACCATCGCGATATGGTTACTCAAGGTAGTAAACTTAGCCAACATGTCCCCGCTCTGCATCTGCAGGTCCTTCATCACAGCATCTGCAATGCTCAAGGAATCAACCATGGTTGTCATGCCCTGACGGGCGTATTTCATATTTGATCCCAGTCTCTCCGTTAACTCTTCGATATGTGAAGTAACTGATGCTACTCCATCCATTGTCTGATAAGCGCCTTCAATATTAGCTTTAGCCTCGTTACTGCGAATCCGCAAATCCATCTCATATTCGTGTGAATAATCAGCTGTCCGCTGCAACTCTTCTGTATGACGGCTAATTTCTTCGAGTGCACCATGCAGTCGGTCCGAAGTAACTACAATCTCATTACCAAGGAGCTCCACTTTACTCTTAGATTCCTTCAGCAGCAATTCTTTACGATAACCATAGCGGGACAAATTCAGTACGACCCAGCCTAGAGAAGCCATAAGCAGAATGATTACCAGCTTATGAATCCAGAACATGTCTATCAACAAACTGTAAACACTGACAAGGAGCAACAGGACGACTACAAAAATCTGGCTTCGACGAATCTGCATCATTATTCCCACTCCACTCGATTGATGTTATGTATTCTAACATTATATCAGCAGAGTTAATTAAAGGAAATACTTTCTATAGTATTCCTTTTCGGACAATTATCCCAAGAGCACTTCATTCATTCGCCGAGAGGGAATCCGTTACTATTGTCGAATATATAAGCATATTGCCACTGGAAAAGAGGAACATATTATGCATGCTACATCTCACACTCCTCGTCAGACCCATTGGAATCGCGTGCTTCTCAATGCATTCTGGATCATCCTGATTGTGGATCTATGTATTCATTTTTTGGTTTCTCTATGCTTATGGGGCAAACACCCGGACACCACCCTAACCATGGGCAATTATATAATACAGTCGGTGATTCCTAACTCCATCATAGTGACTTTGATCATTATTCTTGAATGTGTCTATAGATGGAGACCCCTATGGTCTGAGCTAACGATTACAGTGGCGAGCCATATATTTGCACTTCTGATTATCATCAATCTCAGCAATGAACTATATATGATTTCATTAATTATGCTAATGCCACTGCATATATCCATGATCTATATGAAGAAAAGCTATATGATAGCCACTTCTGCCATATGTCTACTGTACACGATCGTTTTATTTATCAAGACCTTGAGTCAAGGGTACATACCGATCACACAAACTATCATTATTGCACTTATTTTTGCAGGTACTGCTCTAGCAGGCTTCGCAGTCATCGGTCGCGGGCGTGATTTGATGCGATCCCTGGAGAACTCGGTAAAGTCAGAACAGGATTTACGCATTCAGAATATAATCATGGACCGACTATCTAAGATTGATCCTCTAACTGATCTTTATAATCATAAAACGTTTCACGAATACTTGGGATGGCTGATCGATCATCAGCAGAGTAATCCATTTCCCATGCAGCTAGCTGTTATGGATATCGATAATTTCAAAAAAGTAAATGACACCTATGGACACTCCGTTGGAGATATCGTATTGCAAAAGGTCGCCGCGATCCTCCTCGAGCATGTCGGTCCCGATGATTTCGCCGCCCGCTACGGCGGAGAAGAATTTGTCGTCATTCTGACTGCTAAAACCATTGATCATTCTCATGAGATTATGAAGCATATCCTAACAACCATCTCTGATACCCCTTTTGCGGAAATGGACGGAAAAAGCGTAACCGTCAGTATCGGTATGCATGATTTTACAGGTACTGATTCCAAAAATTCTACGTTTCAGAAAGCAGATGATGCACTTTACGAGGCTAAGAACACAGGGAAGAACAAAATCGTAATCAGCTAAAGACTGAACACAAGCAAAAACGCCTTCGACGTCCCTAATGGACGGTAAGCGTTTATGCGAGAAATATATAGATTTGAACAAATAAGCCCACGGATATTTTCATGGGCTTGTTTGTGTTCCTCTATAAGTGTGAATCTAACAGCTATATTCCATAGTGCCTCTGTGTTTCCAAAAGCTCTACTACTGCCTGCTTTGGTACAGGTCTGCTAATCAGGTAGCCTTGAACTTTGTCGCAGCCTATCAACTTGAGGAAATCCATCTGACTAACCTCTTCTACCCCCTCCGCTACAACCTCTAGTCCCATATTATGCCCCAGCTGTATAATCAACTGCACAAAAGACTTGCTGTTAGCTTCTTCTTCTGAGAGCGAATCAATAAAGGTTTTATCCATCTTGAGTGTTGAAATCGGCAATTGCTGCAAATAACTAAGGGACGAATACCCCGTTCCGAAATCATCCAAGGCGATACTGATGCCCTTAGATTTTAGGAACCGCAGATTACCCAAGATACTCTCATTAAATGATTTCATGAAAATAGACTCCGTAATTTCCAACTCAAGACAGCTTGGCTTTAAACCACTTACAGCCAGACTATCCTGTACCCTCTCGATAAAATCGTTCTGGAATAGCTGAATAATCGAAATGTTAACCGATATTTTATAAGGAACACCTGTACGATCTTGAATGCCTTTCATAAAGACGCAAGATTCTCGAAGCACCCATTCACCAATATCGATGATCAGTCTGGAATCCTCAGCAATTTTTATAAATGAAAGCGGAGATACAGAGCCAAGCGTTGGACTATTCCAACGAATTAGGGCTTCAAAGCCTGAAATGAATCCGGACTGAATATCCAGCTGTGGCTGATAGTACACTTCAAACTCATTATTGTACATAGCACTGCGCAAATGCTTCTCTATATTCATTCGTTCATTAAACGCTGTATGCATCGATTTGTCATAGACTACATAAGTTCCCTTACCATCCTCTTTGGCACGATACATCGCCACATCTGCATTGCTCAGAATTTGTTCGGCCGTCTCCCCATCCTCTGGATAAAAAGAAATTCCAACGCTTAGCGAAACATATAGATTACTCTCTCCTATCACAAAGGACTGTCTGAACGATCTCATAATACGCTCTGCTAGGTTCAATACATCCTCACGGTCTTCTGTATCCTTAATAAAAATTACAAATTCATCACCACCTAGCCGTGAGAGCATATCTCCTTCTTGCATCAATGACTGCAATCTCTTACTAGCCTTCTGAATGAGTACATCCCCGGATTTATGACCCAATGTGTCGTTGATGTATTTAAAATTATCTGAATCTAGAAATAATAGTGCAAATTTTCCGCCCGGACGCTGTAGGTATTTCTCCATCGACTCCAGAAGACATAAACGGTTAGGCAAATTGCTAAGCTCATCCACATAAGCCAGACGATGTATATATTTCTGATTGTCTAGAAGCATATTATATTGCACTTGAAGCTCCTGTTGAGTGGTCGCAAGCTGCTCATAGGTCGCCTCAAGTTCTTGGTAGCTGTTGCTTAGTTTAAGCTCAGCCTGCTTCCGCTCGCTGATATCAATCAAGGAGCCCATGAATAACAGAACTTTATCCCTTGGATTAAGGGTAGCCTTGCCTCTGACTTCAAACCATACAATTTGATTATCTTTGGTAAGCATCCGAAATTCCGTTTCGAAAATAGATGTAATACCTTTCAAGTGATCTCGTTTAATCTTAAGGGTTGAAGCAAGGTCATCGGGATGAACAATACTTAACGCTCCATCTTCAAACGAGTTGATTTCATCCTTCGTGTAGCCAATGAATTCATACCATCGATCTGATAAATTAAAACGTCTCGCCTCCAAATCAAACTCCCACATATATGCACCAGAACCTTCTGAGGTAAGCCGGAAACGTCGTTCACTGATTTGGAGCTTATTAAACTGTTCCTGCAGATCGACCTCTGTCGCTGACAACTCTTCATAAGTAGCTTCTAGTTCCTCATAACTCAGCTGCAGATTTAGCTCATTCTGTTTACGTTCATCGATATCCACACCAACAAGTACAAAGATATCGCCCGCCTGCTTATCTAGCCCTTTTAATAAAGTTGTCCGGAATGAGAAATAGCGCGCTTCAGGTGATTGATCTGGAAGTTTAATTTCTATGTTGCTAACATATTCGAGCCGTATTGCCCGTTCCAGCAGCTCCCGGAAAATAGCAGCACTACCCTTCAGACCATCAATATCATCAAGATTTACGCCCAGTACCTCTTTCTCTCTTAAACCTGTCATCCGCTCAGCGAACTTGTTAAACCGGACTACTATTTTATCTGCCTGTATCGCCCAGACCACCATGCCGCTATGCTCTATAACATCCTCAAAAAATTGATGCTCCGAATAAACAGCACGCCGTAAACGATTTATATACAATTTAAGCAGGATTAAACTAAGAATAAGCAGACAGAATAGAACGATTATTCCGTTAGCTATTCTCTTGTGGATCATACCTTTATAATAATCAGAATGAACGTAGAAATAGTTCTGGTACAATTCTTCATAAGCACCCGAATGTTGCAATTCGTTCAATCTCTCGTTAATATAAGAAACCAACTCCGGTGTGGATTTACTGACTGCAAATGCTACATCCCTGGGGTAGAGATCGCTCAATTCCTTTATAATATCCTTCGTCTCCCCCTGTTCATCGAGCAGATAATCGACAACCCCTTGATTCTCAAATAGAAGGTCGATCTCTCCTTTTTCAAGAGCCTTTAAAGCCTCAGGAACCGTTGCATATTCTACGTAATCATTAATCCCTAATTTCCCGTTTAGTACCGTCTCCGAATACTGCCCGTTTCCTAGACCTATCTTATATCGTTCTAGTGTTTTTAAATTAATCTCACCCTCAAGCCCTCGCCTTGCGTAGATGGAAATATAGCTTTTGAAAACAGTGTCTGAAAATAGCACCTCTTGCTTTCGTTTTTCTGTAATTACCATTAGACCCGCAGTCTCGATATCTCCCTGAACCAGCCGACTATACACATTCTCCAACTTCCCTGTACTATAGTGGACGTCGTAATCCTGCTTCTCAAAGATCAAACTACTCAATTCAATATCAAAACCGGTCATGTACCCATCTTTCTCATATTTATAAGGTGGATATCCCAACTCTACTTGATATTCTATCTCCTTTCTTTCGGCGTGAATGGCAGTAGGAGGTAAGAGCATAAATAGAATGCTAATCAGAAGCAACAGTTTACCCTGCTTCATCGCTCATCCCCCTTTTTACTGATTTTACAGTAATAACCTAAATAATATTCGACAAAATATGGCAATATCCCTGCTATTCACGTCCATGTCACACAATATACGCAAATCCTATCGATGACCCTTCCCTTTGTAAATTATATAAAATTACGGATGCTACATTTTTATATTGCTTTTTAGATGGAAAATGTGGATAATAGCAATAACGAAATAAGTTGATAATGATTATCATTATTAAAGAAGCTATTGATTTCACTTTACTATATTCAAGTTAAAAAGGAGACTGATCACCCATGAACGTTACCTCTACCCGAACAACACTACAGGTTGACGATTATCTGGATCTGCTCAATCTTGCCGTTAAAGTTGGAGATTTAAAATGGCAAAAAGAAATTAAATCCAGATTGCAATACATCCTCTGTCTGCCGACAAGATAGCCCTTCTGAATATTCGCCGCATTCCTTTTAGGGAATGCGGCTATTTTTGCTGGTATAACTCGCGGACATGTAAGAATAGGAAGATCCCCGGGTCCCTGATGGTTAATGATATAGTATAATTATTAGCATAATATATTGAATACAAAGTCCTTCAGATTGGAGCGTGTCAGCTTGAAAAAGTATATAGCTTTATTCTTATTAATCAGCGTGTTATGGGTACCCGGTGCATACGCCGCCGTAATTCCTACTCAGCAGGGATTAGTTACTGATAGCGCTGGAATGTTTAGCTCCGCAGAAGCGAAATCCATTTCTGCTGCCGCCACTGGGGATCTCGTTACTATGCATGTACTCACCGTAGATTCCTTAAACGGAACTTCAGCCGATAAGTATGCTGATGAAACTTATGCCTCATGGGGACTGTCCACACGCGATATTCTCTTGCTAATCTCCGCTGGCGATCAGTCCATTGAACTGAATTTTAACAACCCAGGCTTCCAAAACTCGTTAAATGCCTGGTCCCAGAATCAGGGAGGGAGCTCAGGAAATGCTGCCATTACAGCGTTACTTGATACTTATTTCATACCTTATGCCAGAGAAGGAGACTTCGCCGGAGGGACAAAGGCCTTAATTAAAGCGGTCCATTCCATCGGGGATAGCACCGGAAATGCTGGAGGAAACGCAGGAAGTGGCAGTGCAATTGGCAGTACGGACGGCGGTTTAGAGAACGGCACCTCCAGCAATCCAGGAACCTCAGTCAGTTCCGAAAGCCGCTCCAGTAGCTCCATGTTCAAGATTGCTGCCATTGTAATCGGAACCGTACTAATCCTACTTGTGCTCTTTATAGTGATCACAGGTCTGCGTCGACGTAAACAGCTAAGCAAGCAACAGGAACAGCTATCCAGTTTGCTTGTACAAGCGAATCGAGCATTGGAATCATTAAAGCCATTTCAGGGGATCGTTCAGGGCAAAACCGAGGTGCTGGTAGAAGGCATTTCAAAACGACTGTCTGCAAAGCTCGTTGAAATCTCTTCCCTGCAAAGTGATGGGCAAGGTACACAGCCACCCTTCTATCGTCTGAATGCCCTTAAATCTGCCGTGGAACAATTGCAGCAGACAGAGGCATCCTTCCGCACAGCGCTTGAGGAGGAAGAGAAGAACATTGCAGTTATCAGTGAAGCAGATCGCAATGTTAAACAACGCATCACAGAGCTTAAAGAGGATACGCCAGAGCTTGAAGAGCAGCTGCAAGATGCGGTTAAAGAAACTGGTTATGCACTTCAAGAAATTGTTGAAGAGCTTAAGGAGCTTGCCGAGGAGACCTCAAAAGCAGATCATTTAGAGCTCTTTGACCCTATTGCTGCACAAGAAATTACCGAGGATGCGCAAGAGCGCCAAGAAAAAATTGAACAAGACCTGAAGGATGTCGATCTCTATGATGATAAGCTAAACCATTTCCCTACGGTATTAGCTGCATCCCGTGCGAAAATCACAAGCATCATCGAACAGAATTCACTCCATAACATGAAGATAAAACCTTATGACCGTCTGGAGCAGGCCCGGGTAGAGTCGCTGACTCTTGAAGCACCGCTACGCGCAGGAGATATGGATGAGGTGCGCAGGATTGGCGCCAATCTTGATCTTCTCCTGGATGAGGCTGTTGCTATGACAGAACAACAAGCACTTCTTCGGCAGAATAACCACAGAGATTTAGAGACATTCCGCACCGAATGGAGCCAATTAAAGCAGCGGCGAGACGGACTGCAGAGCCGGATTACAGAAGCACGAATATATTTTGAAGAACAACATGTAGCAACTGTGGAGAACATTCTAACAGAGTGGAGCACTCGCCTTCGGGAGGGTGCAAGTGAAGTGGCGCAGATTGAGAATTGGACCAGCGATGAACGCGGGGAATATGACAAGGCCCACAATGCGCTTGAGCAGTTGCTATCCTTACTGGATGAGGCTGCAAGACAGTTCGATGGTGTCTCGGAGAGTCTAAATGCACTCCATGAAAGACTGGATAAGGTCACTCGCCTGTTCTCTGAAGGGCAAAGCCGGGTGGAAACCACCCAGCGAATGCTGCATAGCAGAGGGTTATCCTCTAGAATTCGCTTCGAGCTATCCTTATTGCCAGAATTCAGTGCACTGGAGCATCGCCTGACGTCCCGGCCTTACAATCTTGAGGAACTGGAGTCCCTAAGCCGTTCTTATGATTCGCAGATCACTTCCTTTGTAAATGAAGCGAACCGACTCGTTCGCCAGAAGGAAGAGGAAGAACGGCTAGCCCAATTAGCTATGATGAGAGAACAGCAACGTCGTGCACAGGCCCGCAAGCGGATGTCCTCTGGTCCCCCTTCCTCGGGCGGATTTGGTGGAGGACGTTCCTCCGGTGGTTCTTCCTGGGGCGGAGGCGGCGGTGGTGGCAAATCCTCCGGCGGCTCTTCTTGGGGTGGCGGCGGAGGAAAGTCCGGTCGAAATTCATCAGGCGGATCCAAGTGGTAGTCCATCTCCATAATAAAAGACTCTTCCAGCCTGCTTGGAAGAGTCTTTTATTATGAATTAAGGCTTGTACGACGGAGTTATAGCCAAGATAAGCCCTTTATTTTATCGGCAGATAAATCGTAACAGTTGTACCTACACCCTCTTCACTAGCTATGACCACGCGGCCTCTATGTGCAGAAACTATTTTTTTAACAATCATGATTCCAAGTCCATTACCATCCCCTCTGGTCGTGTGGAAAGGTTGACCTAATTTATCCAACACTTCCTGGTTCATACCCTCTCCGTTGTCTGTGAAGGTAATCGTCTGGTATCCATTCTCCACATCTAGGGCTACTGTAATGCTTCCACCAAAAGGCAAGGCTTCCATTGAGTTTCTTAGGATATTTAGGAAGATTTGCTTGATCTGATTGCGGTCACACACGATTGTGGCATCATTATGGAATTGCGTGTTTAACGATATATTATTCATCTCCACTTGAATTGCAAAGATGCTAAGCACTTCCTCCAGAATCGCACTACATTGTTCTATCCTATAATGCGCAGCCTGCGGTCTACCCAGTATAAGGAACTCACTCACAATGAGGTTCATTCTTTCCACTTCTGACATAATAAGATCATAATGGAGTAGTTGCGAATCTTTATTGGCCAGTTGAAGCATTCCTTTAACTGTGGTCAGCGGATTTCGAATCTCATGCGCAATACTCATGGCCAGTTGTCCAGCGACCACTAGCTTCTCTGTATTGCGCAGCACTTCTTCCGTTTTTTTCATCTCTGTGATATTACGAAGACTCCCAATTACACGAGCCAAGCATGCATTCGAGTCGTAAACCGGAAGCACATCCAGCATATAATGCTCAAACAAACCGTTACTTTCCTGAATCACTTCCAACCCAGCACATGCCTCTTGCTGAAGAATGACATGCTGAAAATAAGAGCCCACATTCCGAATTTCAAAAACACTGGCACCGATAATAGATTCTTGATGTTCACCATCCAAATGAAGCATAGTTAAGCAGTTCTCATTTACATTGACGATCGTTCCGAGTTCATCCGTTATAATAACGCCCAAGTAATTAGTATCCAATAGGATTCGGTTTAAAAGCTGAAGCTCAGCATTCCCTCTACGCAGCAAAATTTCGCGTTCAATGGAGTCAGCCATAGTACAGAGCAAAGGCAATAGGTGGGGATGAGCCACATCTATATCCGCCATAAATGATATCGTCCCCAAAATTTCACGCCCATCCTCTTTATAAAAAGGAGCCGTACAGCATACTAAACGATGAAGAATTTGATGATAATGGTCATGCCCCTTCAACTGAAAAGGCCGCTGATATTCGAGACACAAAGCAATCGAATTCGTACCCACTTCTTTGTTTAGCTGCACACCTTCTTTGATACCAACCTGCCCTACCAGATCAATAATCGTCGGATCCCCTTTGAACGCCAATAGATAACCTGCATCATCCGATATCGTAACAAGGATCGGATTACCTTTTACTGAAGAAAGAAACTTATTCACAAAAAAATCGATAACTTCAATCACTTCACTATATACATGGAGTTGTGACCCCAATTCATCTGCAGCATAACATTTTGGAAAAATAGGAGGCTGCTCAGGGTCTATTCCTTGATCAATGCAATGCTGATTGGAAGCCTTAATAATAGTCTCATCCGTCAGTATCCCCGTTGTCTTTTCCAAAGCCTTACCCCATTCTGTATGAATCTTCAATTTTGTAATACTAATATGTATTCTACTTCTTTCCCTCTAATCCTTTTGAACCCTAAAAAATCAAAATATCCCAATGGCGAATAAATTTCTTGCAGCACAAAAAAACTCCGCCCTTTTAGAGAGCGAAGTTACGCGTTAACCGAGCTTCTTAGTGCTTTGTATCGTCCAGAAAAGGTTTGTTCACATAATAATACATAACCCCCATCAGAACTCCACCACCAATTAGATTGCCGATTGTAACAGGCACAAGATTATGTACCACACCGCCCCACGAAACCGTTCCGGGATGGTCAAGGACCAATGCAATCGCAAAGGTACACATATTAGCAATACTATGCTCATAACCGGAGATGAAAAAACAGAATACGAATAAGACCATTGCGAACATCCTAGCCCCATCGCCTTTAATATTCATCGGTATGAAAAAAGCCATACACACGAGCCAGTTACAGAGGATAGCACGGAAAAAAAGCTGACCTGCCGGAGCCCCCATTTTATGCTCAACCACATATAGCAAAAACCCATTTACATCAGAACTGTAAAACAGTCCTGTTAAAAAAATTAATAATGCAAATACAGCAGCACCGAGGATATTACCGATATAACTCATAACCCACATGCGTACAACCTCGGACCATTTCATTTTACGTCTCAAAGCTGTATACGTGTAATAAAAGGTATCTCCGGTAAATAAGTCGCCCCCACCGTATGAGATAAGGATAATCGCTGCTCCAAAGGTAATTGCAGCCATCGGATACGCAAATGGGGAATGCTCCATATAGAAATAGTTGCCTGTCTTGAAGGCTACAATTACACCAAACCCGATAAACATACTGGCCAGCATGGCTCTGGCAATATAACGCATGATACTTTGCCGAAAGATTTTCTGTTTCTTGAGTGCCAATTGTTCAACCTGAAGCAGCGCCTCGTTCTCCATGTGACCTCCTTAGGGATTTTGGTATTTCCAGCTAGTTAAGGGCTAATCGTACAGCCTTGAGTTATTATACCCAATAACCCGCTGGAAATTACTTGAACCAAGTTGTGGTTGAAAATCCCCGAATTTCTTAGAGGAATTGATGTTAATTCCCGCTAACTGTCGTCATTCAATTTGGCTATTGCTTCTGCTTTTTCGCTGCTGGCCACGATGATAAGCACGAGTATCAAACACCCTAAGATCATATGCCTATCCCCACTTTCTACACATGTAATCTTGTGACAACTTATGTATGAGGATAGGGCTTTATGATTGCTGTGAGTTCTTGTTCCCTTATTAGTCTTTCAGGACCCCTGTGTAATAGCTTATTGCCTTATAATCTTTATCATAAAAAATAACGATATATTCTTCTGTCTGTCCATTTAAAGCCGGATCAGAAGAATTGAAAACGGCCATTCCTTGATAGACCTGATTCAAATTCTTCACCACATTTTCGACCGTAAAAGCTTGTTCTTTTTCCAGCATCGATCTTGATGTGACTGTGAAATATACAGCCTCCCGGTGTGCGCGTACGTAGTTTTGGACATCAATAAAGTCTACACGTCCGCCGTTGCCATAATGACGTTCCATAGTCACTCCATCCAACACTTGAACCGCAGAATTGTCCCATGCTGGAGAAAGGGCTGAAAAGTTCATCTGCTTTGTCGTATAGCGCAGTGGCTTATCTGCCTTATCGTAATAAACTATCGTTACGTTATAATCACCTATCTTATCCCGAATAGGCAGTAGTATTTTATTAATCTCCGAAAAAGCATATTTACCGTAAATACTAGGAGCCTCTAAATCGTTCCCAGTGATCGGATTTTTAGTAATATAGTAAGAAAAGCTTCCAATCTCTCTTCTTAAAGTATCCGGGAAGTCTATAGTATAAGCATTAACTAACGTACCGTTGAGGTGAAATTCTCTAATACCAATATAGGAAGAGACAAGCGAGAGGTTCTGTAACGGCCCTGATTTCTTAAGTTTTTCAAGAGTTTCTTGAGCATTCATAAGTTTCACTTTACGCTGTTCACTAATCCTCCCACGGAGTGATTCATTAAGTGCCTCATAGGCTCTAGTGGCCCTATTTATAGTATCCTCTTCCTTCAACCCTAGACTGATCGGAATATCATCAATCCTCTTCTCGGCGGCTTCAACTGCCAATTCGTCACTTAATTGAACTTTTCCTTCGTAATAAGCGATAGCCTTCAAATTGGTGTCATAGAACACAATCATATATTCTGCTTCATTGTAGGTTTTATAGTTATAATAGGATTCGTAAACAATAGGAATATACCCTGGTGATGTTGCCCCGCCGGAAGAATAAGTAGTTTCGACCACTCTAATTCGATTGCTTTTGTATAAAGTACGCGAGGCAGAAATACTATCATTAAGTTGAGGGTTCTGATCCAAATCCTTGTAATACTTAGGATAAATCGTATAAGAAACCGCATTACCATTTAACTGTGCAAAAGCATTTGTAACATCAATAATATCAGAATAGTATTCCCCTGGATTTATCCAACCGTCATAGATAAATTTTTCTTGTGTAATGGTTACTCCACTTTCCAACTTCACCATGTCACTGGCTTGCTCCGTTTGCGAGAACTTCAAGTTCATCTTTTGGGTGTAGTATCCTGTAATTTCTTCTTTATGGTTTCTAACAACAACCGATACATACTTTTCTCCATCTCCACCTCCATCTATATAACTAGAAGACACCGTGATTTCGGGCATAAGTCGAGCTGTATAACCGGACATAGTTATATATGAGTTAAGATTAGTAAGGCCCCAGCGGAGATCCCTGTCATTAATCGGCTCGGATGTAATATAGTAAGTGATCTGATCATTTTGATTCACTATTGTGCCAAAAACTTTACTAAAGTCAACTTTCAGATAAACGGAATTTGTGACGGACTCATTTGAAGTAGAGGTAATATGAATATCTAAGGCTGGCAATTCTTTTATAGGCATTGTTGGTTCCGGGATTGGCGTTGGTGATGCAGTGGGTGTCGGTGTAGCGGTTGGAGTAGAAGTTGCCTCAGATTGACCACCACCACCACCTCCTCCTCCTCCTCCTCCAGCGGATGCTGCAGTTGCCGTTGCCGTTGGCGCAACACTAGGCAAAGAAGTTGTAACTGGAGAAGCTGTCGGCAACACTATATGTGTAAGAGCCTCAGCGGAATCAATCAGTGTCAAGGACTCTGCACGGGTTAATGCCTGTCCAGGCGCAAAAGTCCCATTAGGGTATCCTTTCAGAACACCGGCTTTAACTGCTGAAGCAACGCTTTCTTTGCTCCATGCAGCAATTTGTCCAGCATCGCTAAACACCTTCAGTTCATCAACACTCCCCCCTTCCAGTTTCAACAGTCTGCTAATAATGACTGCTGCTTCCTGGCGGTTAATTGGAGCATTCGGACGCATCTCGTTATTAAATCCTTGGATATATCCAGCTTCAACTGCTCTCGCTATCTCATTATATGCCCAGTTAGTAGAAGGCACATCATCGTAACTAATCTTAGCTAGCTTCGTATAATTAAACGCACGGTTGACCAATGTCATAAACTCAGCTCTTGTTATGGTTTGATTTGGCTTTACAGAGCCATCCTCAAAACCCTTCAACTTGCCGCTGTCTAACCAGCTTTCAATAGCTTTTTGAGCCCAATGGCCTTCGTAATCCTTGCTACTTTGTGCTGTTACTACTCCTATAGAACTAAAAAGCATACTTACGCCCAGTGCACCAGCTAATATTCCCCTAAACTTTCTGCCCATCCATTTACCCCTCCCAATAGGTATGCCCGTTTCTCTTGAAACAGCGCATGATAAAGCCGATCCATTTATCTTAGGTGCACCTGAGCATCAATAAATCTATCAGATCTTTACCATAATATCTCATGAAAAAATTTTAGTAAATTGGAATATATTATAACTAATGTTGAAAAATGAACAAAGAAAAAACCTGTTGAAAAATTCAACAGGCTTTACATCCTATGCTGTGTATTCATGCGAATTTCAGAAACAATTAGTTCAAGAAGTTGCTAAGTTGGCTCTCAGCCTCTCCTTGCTTCAGCGCCTGCGGCTTGTCCGCCTCATTCAATCCTAAACGATTGCCTAGTTGAGTATTGATTGCCGTCATTTTAGACGTATAATCCTGGCAGCTTTCAATAATACGACGGTTAGACTGTTCTGAAGTATCTAAAGCGCTAAGCAAATCGCCGATCGCTTGGTTCACAGCTTCCATGGACATAGAAGGCTTAGATAGCAACTCGGTTGTTTTCTCCGTAGTGGTACGCAGTAGACGTGCATTTTCTTTAAATTGATCTTCAATCGTCTTATTCGTCGCTTCAACAGCGTTGATGACGTTCTCCTGATCCGCTAACGACATCGCAATCATTGCCGATACTGTAATTAAATTAGAGGTCTTATCAATGGCGTTATTCACAGAATCAATCAACTTATCATTATTGTCGTTGATGATATCTGTAGCAGCAATCGCTTGATTGTACAGCAGAATCATCTCTGTCATCGACTGAATACGAACCATCACTTTACGCAGACCACGCTCAAGATACGCTTTACGGAACTCATTCTCTGGCTTCGCGATCTCAACCTCGAAAAGCTCTTTCAGCTTATTGCCGAAGGCAATTTTGGTCTGCAGATTATAAATTTCTTCCATAGAGGTACGTTTTAGCTGACGCATATTCACAATGCTCTCTTCGAGGGTATCTCTACCGTCGCGAAGTCCTGTAACAATGGCATCAATGTTCGTGCGGACCGACTGATATTTGTACACATAGTTCTTCATCGGACTCTTACGCAGCATCTTGCCGAAGAAGCTCACATTCTTACTCTGCTGCAGATTCTCACATTCGTTCCGCAGTTTCATAATCATGTTAGGCACTTCAACACGTTTGCCTGACATCAGGTCATTCACTGGACGATCCAGCAGCTTCAAGGTTTGTCCTGCTTTTTCCTGCGTCTTAACTCCAAGCTTACCGATATCATCCATCAAGGAATCTAGTGTAACAGTATCCGTTTGGGATACCTTTTCAATTAATTGTGCCGCTTCCTCGACTACCTTTTGTTCATCTTCTTTTTTTAATTGGATCAACTGCGTGGACATGGGATTCCCTCCTATAGTTCGGAACTGCTGTACCGCTGATGAATCAGTTCCGCCTTCGTCTGAAGTTCCATCAGGTCTTTATGTTCGATCGTGGACGCAATATCCGATATTTTGGAATCGACATCTCTTAGACCGTTCAGCAGCATTCTCCGATTCTTCGTCTTTGCTTCACCGCCTAGGCGTAAGAACGGATTGATTACACCATTTAAATCCTTCAGAATCAATCTGCGGACCGTATGATTAATCTCGCCGTTATTCAGCTCCTGCAGCAGTGGAATTACACGTTGAAGCCTCGCGAAGAGCGCCAATGATTTCTCGACAATTTCATTGTCCAGCGTATCCTTCTGCCCTTCTGAGATAATCATATCTTCCAGAATGCTAAGATACTCCACAACCGGAGCGAACTCCGGTCCAATCTTCACAGCGTCCTCCGTTTTACCGTCATAGCCGTGAATACCTGATGTAGTATCATTTGCTGCGTTGCTTAATTGTGGAGCGCTCGCAGCGGGCGGCGGAGCAATTGGTGCCGTCACGGAGCCTGCTGGCAACACCTCCGCCGGGAGATTAGTTCTTGGACTTCTCGTGACTAGGGCACCTATCCCTGCACCCGCTATAGGCAACAGCAGAGAGATGAACTCAGGCAGAAAAGAGCTCGTTAATACAGCGACAACATAGCCGATACCGGCGTAAAGTAATACTTTTGATTTAAACTGAATTGTTCTCACCTCTTGTGAGCGACTTTATGAACGCTCAATTCACGGCGTCCGAAATGACGGATTGGCCGTTTATTTTCATAATCATCGGTTGCTCCAGATGGCTGGCCAGTACATCTCCTTCAAAATTCATAGGCTGAACCTCGCCACCGAGGGCACTTTTGACGGCTAAATAAGGAAAGTTAATCCCTGACAGACATGACATATGCAGTCCACCGGACATTCGCGGGTTAATTTCCAACAGCTTTGGAGTATCTCCATTGTATTTCATTTGAATATTGAAATTGAAGGGGATCTTGTAAACTTCTGCAACTCTAGCTGCAATCTCCTCCAGTTCAGGAATATGCTCCATCAATCGTAGACGACCGCCCACTTTTCGACGTGGCACAGCTACTAACAGCTTACCGTTCTCATCTGCCAGACAATCTATACTATACTCGTAACCCTCCAGTAATTCCATCACCATCAGATCAGGGAAGGTCTCTTTGCTTGCAAGAATACGATAGGCATCATCAAACGTAATCAATGGAGTTACATACCCAAAAAGCTCTTGAAGAGGATCGCGGGTATTGTCGATAATACGGAAGCCTAACCCACCTTCTGTTTCAGTTGGCTTAAAACAAACACGATGTCCCTTGGCAATAAGGTCCTCGTAAGCATTTTTAAACTGCTCCGCTGTACTAACTACATGATAATCCGGGATACTCATGATGCCCTGCTCAATAACATTCTCGTAAAATTTACCTTTGTCCATAATGGACTCCAGCAGGTCAAGATCTCTGCAGACCAGAACCTTCGTACCAATCGCATCAAACATTGCCGCATGTAAAGCAATATCAAGCATGTGCAGCCGAGGAATAAAAACATCAATCTCATTACGCCGACAGAAATCAACGCAAAACTGGACATATTCAATTCCCTTCAGCGCCGGCTCAGTTTCAGCAAAATCAGCACCTTGCAGCGACATATGGCGGATATCAGGATGTGTTGCATAAATTTGAACGGGTATGCCGTCCTCGTTATTGCGAAGGAGATTCATATAATGGTAAGCCACGGAAAACCAACGATTGAAATAAATATTTACCTTTTTCATAGTGGCCCCACTCCCAATGCAGTTAGATTATTATAGATCATATTTACATACTGCAAAATCTCATCTCCAGCAAATACACCTGATTCTTTCGTAAACGGATACCTTGATTTTACAAGACCACTCTGTTGCTCTGCAAATATTTCACCATGGCAGGGGGCAATAGCATAGTCAGCACTCTCAAGAAGACTCTTATCTAGCAAGGAATCTCCAGAGGCTACCATAGGCTCAGAGCGAACGGTGCGCCGCAGATGAAGTATAGCGTCGCTTTTGTTCACGGCTGCCGGCACAGCGTACAGCTTGCGGCCTTGTAAAGAAACTCTCCAGCCGAGATTATAGAGCCGATCTGATAGATTAGTGATTTCATCTAAAGGTAACTGATCCCGATAAACCATGAAGGAGTAGAATAGATCATCACAATAATTCTCACTAATGATCCAATCCTCACGTACAACTGCCTTGATATATGATCTAACCTCTTCAGCCCCAGCAGAGTGACGAGCTACCAACCTACCGATTGATTCTCTCCATTCCTTATCGACAACTCCACCGATTAGAATATTCCCCCCATTGCTTGTAACGGCATAGTCAGGTATGACCGTTTCTTGAAACAGATTAATACGCTTGTATTGTTGTATCGTACGCGTAGTAACCGGGACAAAAATAACCCGTGTGGTAAGATCGAGTAGCTGATTTAATGCTTGCTGCGAAATGTAAGATCTCGTCTTCCCCTCGATAATTTCCGCCGGAATTAGACCCGGAGTATTCTCAGGAACACCAATTGCACCTAAAGAATAGATCAAAGTACGATCTAGATCACTGGCATATATCATTCCGTCTCCCCTTTCAGCGGTTTAATTATTCCGCAACAGGAGTACGTCATTCCAGGAAAGATCTCAACAGGAACGCCCCGGTCCTTCGCTAAGAGAAGAATATGCTTTAGATTCGGATTATCCATAGTATCGACAAGAATTTTCCAAGGTACTCTGCGCAGTAATACGCGTGTTGTTTCTCCGACTCCCGGCTTTATCAGATTGATGTTATCTATGCCGAAAGTTTCCTGAATACTCTGAATATCACGAAGACCCTGCCAAGTGATTTCGGGCGGATGCTCCAGCATCTGTTCGCAGGCGCTCTTCGCTTCTGCTACTACGGAAGAGAAATACGGACAGATTGTATCAATAAATACATTGGACTCGTCCGCATTCAGCCACTCCTTATAAAACTTTGAGCCGTGAAAATCCTCAGGACCAATGAGATCAGCGTGTAACACCGTTCGGCTCATCAATCCTGAAACAGTAGAGTTTAAGCAGGCGCTAGGAATGAGATAGTCCTCTCTAGTCCCAAACATGCCTGCGCAGTTTCCAGGGTCAGCCAATACGGCAAGATCATCATTTAAGCGAATACCATACTTCTCATAGAGGCTGTTGCAAGAATCAATCAGCACCCCACGGATAGCCCCTTTTCCTGTCCATCCATCGACAAACTGCAAATCAGAATCAAGTCCATGCTTCTGCAGAATATAGAGAATCGCATTCTCATCTATCCCTTTGCCCCGAATAATAGAAATACTATAATGCGGTAGATCTACTTCGTATCTCTCTGCGATATAACGCTTAATCAATATACCAATGGGTGTTCCTGCTCTAGCCAAAGAGACCAGCACACAACCTAGCCCTCTTCTTGCGACAATCATCTCAGAGACAATGGCAACAGCCAAAGCTACCCTCTTAGCCGATTGCTGCAGCGTCTCATGAAACAAGTCAATATACTGCTCGGTAGGCTGATATTCAACAGGCAGCATCTCAGAATAATGGACACCCGATTGAATAGCTTCCTCCCTTACTTCCGTCGCCAGCTCCAGCGATACATCACTAAGATCCTTGAGCAAAAACGTAACATCTGACGGTGGATAGCTCCCTAGCGGAACCGGTTCTGCTATTTGTTTATCCATGACTTTATGTTTACTTGTTCCCTTCATCCTGGGGACCTCCACTTCTTCCTTCAGGAGTCAGTACAATAAGATGCACTTTATGGCGGGCCAGTGCCTTCAGTATATCAAGCATCGGTTTCATTCGTTCATGCGGTACATCACGCTCAATCAGCACGAATATTTCATCATACTGACCAGGGGCTACATTATAAATAAAGTTTGTAATTTCCGGATCACCAGCTGAAGGGTATGCGAAAGCACTATGTACCCCGTAATCTGCCCGATGCTCAGGATGTATTGGACTGCGTGTGGAAGACTGATAGGAAACACCTTCCCCCATCTCAGCCGCTATCCGCATAGGAAGGTACATAAATTCCCCTACACCCATCACAAGAGTCCTAGAATCCACCTCTCGTAGTTCTCTAAGCTGTGCCGCAATCCGGGTGACGCCTTCATCCATCCCATCATTATTCAGCGAATCCAGACCGAATCGGCCGCTGTATTTCACATAAGGAGATGCGTTAGTGTCGCCATATGAATCTATAGATGTCACCTGCAGACGTTCTAAACCGTCCACCACATAAGTAGTCACCACTTCGGCTTCTTCTGAAGACGGACATAAATCTTTGTCATTCCTAGCATGAAGCAAAGGCGTGCCTTTCACTACAATACTACCTTGCAGCAAACATAAGGACTTAATCCGAATCCCTAGTTCCTGTTCTAATTCGCTATAGGTGTGAAGATTATTACCGCTCCTCCAATCCAAAATAGAAACGACTACGTATTCCTCCCGAGGGAATTTGGACTGAATATCACAGATCGTATTAATTGCTGTATTCCCCGTTGTAATCTCATCATCCACCAGTATAATCGGCTCAGTCCCTGATAATAGTTCAGCATTCAAGGCGTAACATGAATGGTCGACCGCATGTGAATGCTCCTCTTCAAAGCTAACAATCGACTCCAAATCGAGGATATGTTCACGCGTAGTATGAATATATGATGCTGCATCGGCAAACATGTTGTACACACTGTGACCGAGTGCAGTTGCAGTCTCAGCAAAGCCAATAAAAACAACAGGCTTAGGAAGAACTAACCGTGCTCCTAGCAAATGTTGATAGGCTTCCTTGGCAGACTCAGGGTGAATCAGTCCATGCACAGCTTTATTCAATAAGTCATCCATCCTACCCTTATCTGTAGAATCATCGTTCATCTCCTGATATAACAGCAGCGCTAATGCAGCACCACTTAGTAGAGGAGTGTATGGATTAACAGGGATATGTTTGCCAAGCACCTTGCTGACGAACAAAAAGGAGCGCTTCTTATTAATCCGGGCTGCCATGGAGAATAAAGTATCCGCAGGCAAATGAAAGGGATTAGATGTTTCAGTAACCGTGACCTGTAGGTTCTCGACTATGTTATACGTGTGTAAATTCGTTCTCGGGTAATAATCCGACAAAATGCTGTTGTTCATGTAACACCCCGTATATTTGTGATCGTAGTAAAATCCGTTTTGCCCAGTTCAAATGCGGCTTAATCTCGTTCATCTTATTAGAATATTGACTCTTGAAGACTCCTAGGCTACCATCGTTACTCTCTACGATACTGCAGGCATCAACATATTCCTCGTGCATTACCGTGTACATGGCCTGAACAGGTCTGAGGTGTGAGGGATGTATAATTGTCTTGCCCAAGATCCCATTTTCTTTATCTAAAATCACTTCACGAATAAGCCCATCCATGCTGCTAGAAATGTAACTGTTTCGCATGTCGCGGCCGTTTTTACCATAGGTGTCTTCAAACGGAGTCTGTCTTAGCTGTGGCCGAAGCACCCGATGTCCTTTATTCGCAAAATACTCCCAGACCGGTCCGGAAATTACATATCCCTCTTCCACTCTACCAAAGATATTAATAATATCCGATATGCAGTCTCGAATAGGGGTAAGATCATAGATACTAATATCAGGACTTCGACGCAGTCCGAATAAACTAGAAAAATCTGTTGCTCCAATTCTAACGTTCAACACATACTCACGATAGTTCCCTAGCAAATTACGAATAGATAAAAGACTGTCTACCCGGCTCTCGCGGTAAATAATAGGCGCACTTTCCAGGATTGGCATGCCGTATAGCACTGGATCTGAATAGCTGCGCGTTCTATTGTAATCGGCAATCGCCTCAAAATATTGGATTCCATTGTCGACCGAAAACTTAGGAAAAACAAAACCCGTTAACATCGTAACCAAAGATCCTAATCGAAAAATCAGCTGCCGCAGCTGCTCTGGATTACGAACTCGGATGAAAAGAAGCGGAAGACTATCACTCCCGCTTGGCTCATTCTCCTCATATGCGGCGAGAAAAATAAGATGCTGAATGAGAGACTCCTCTGCATGGTCAACCTCGTTATCTCCGATCGCATCCTCCAGATCAATAATAACGGTTACAAGTCCTGCACTTTTAAGCTTCAAAATATCTTCTGGAACACTAGCACGAGTTGCTGGCATATAAAGAGCAGCACCAACAGCATATGCCAACAAATCCTTGCTCGTAGTATTATGGTTAAATGAAATCGGCCGATTATAAAATAAGGCTGTTTCTTGTTCAATCGTCAGGTAATCGAAGTATCTCAAGATGGTTCCCCCTTATAGTTTTGCGAAGCCAAGCAAAACAAGCGTAGGCCTCTCCTATAGAGAGTGGCAGAACCAGCTATACCTTATCCGGTTCTCTCATATATAAGTGAAGGCCTACGCTATAAACATATACGATTACCTGAAAGCAGCAGTGTTCAACTACCTTTGAAATCAAGCATTTCTATGGGCTTCTTTTTTCTTACGCAGTACGCTGTAAAGAATCGTACCACCGAATACAAGAATAATGATTGAAAAGAATAATACATGTGGCATTTCGTATCCAAAAGCGCCCGCGAGCATTTTACCGGCAATAATGGCAATAAGCGCAAAAGCAGCACGCTCAAGTTCCGGGATTTTATCAATAAGCTTCAAGAATAATTGCGCTACTCCCCGCATCATCAGAACACCTATGATTCCGCCCATAAAGAGCACCCAAACCTGGTTACTAACACCAAATGCAGCAATGACACTATCAATACTAAAAGCAATATCCATTAATTCAACAAGGAGAACCGTCTTCCAAAAAGAGAACCCCTTATTCTCGATCTTCTCGTCGCCGCCGCCCTTAAACAATCCGCCATAAGCGATATAAAAGAGATAGGCTGCACCGAGAACCTTAACCAACATGAATTTGATAAGAAAGGTCCCGAGACCGATAGCCAAAAATCTGAATACATAAGCACCTATGATTCCGTAGAAGAGCGCCTTTTTCTGTTGTTCTTTAGGTAAATGCTTCACCATAACAGCAAGCACGAGCGCATTATCTGCAGAGAGCAGCCCTTCCAATAGCACTAAGCTCCCTATAATCCCCCAGCTAACCGGGTCAGAGAGCGTACCTACGACATCGCTCCATGAGAAAAAATGCCCGTAGTTCTCACTAATATTCCTGAAAAAATCAGCGAACCAATCCATTACACTTGCGCCTCCGAAAAAATCGTCTATTTACTGCCAGCAACCCAGCGCAGTCCCCAACCATAAGCCTCATCAATCTCCCGATGACCACTGTAATATTGGACCAGGCGTTCAACACTGAATGTCTCGTTATTCACATTCCGAAATAACGCGATTGCACACATACCTTTGCGGTTGTTGTGCTCGTCCAAATTGACAACAATATCGGGTCCACCGCTCTGGGTAATCGTGACAACACCGTCAGCTTCTGACCAATTGGTAACACCTTTATAAATAAAAGAAAAAATTAGAATTCGTTCAATTTCGGAAATTTTGCTACCATTAATCCGTAGATTCTCACCAGTTGTCACAGAGCCTGTCCGATCATCTCCGTCAAGCATGACATATGGAGGCTGATTTAACGAACCAAACGCATTGCCCAGCGCTTGAACGACTCCCTTACTGCCATTCTTCAGCTCATAAAGACAAGCAAGATCTAAATCCACACCGTTTTTACGATTAAAAAGCCCTCCGCCCTGCTTCTGATTCCAGTTGAGGTTAATCAGCAATTCACCTAAACCACCAGCTGATTTCTTCAGGTTGATCGAATCACCTTTTTTCTTCAGTTCGATCTTCTTCAGGTTGAGATTGATCGGTGGAAGTCCTACAGGTGAAGGTGCAGCTGCAGGAGGTGGCGGAATCTGAATCTTAGGCTCCGCGATCGGCGCTGATTGACGTTTAAGCTCTGGCTTCGGAGCTGCAGGCTTAGGCACTGGTGTCGGTGTCGGTGTCGGTTCATCGTTCGCCTCTATCCCAAAGTTCAGGCACAGCTCCTTTAAACCGCCAGCAAATCCTGCAGCAATGGCGCTGAATTTCCATTCACCGTTATATCTATATAATTCTCCTACCACAACAGCCGTTTCCACGGAGAAATGATTTTCAAGATCACATCGGAGAAGCTCCGCACCTGTTACTTGATTCAGAATCCGAAAATAGGCCTGATTTACCTGCCTAAAACTTTGACCTCGCTTCTCACCATCATAAATGGTAAGTGTAAACGCGAGTTTCATCACATCAGAAGGAACTTTATTTAGTTCCACGTCAAATTGCTTGAGACTGTTGGATGTAGGCATTTCCTTATATCTGATATAAGGCGTAGACGGATTATTATAAAATATCAAATCCTCATCTTTGCTTACTTTACCTTGTGCGCCAAGCAGAAAAGCAGAAGTATCGATCTCTAAAGCAGATGGCGATTGCCATCCAATCTCTACAATAAGAGAATCAAGTCCAGGATTTCCTTTCGTTAGGTCAACCTTTTGTCCTTTGACAACTGTAATACCCATTCATACACCACCTTTATAAATGGAGCGAGCATAAACGCCTTCTGCGTCCTCATAAGGAGGGCTAGCGTTTAAGCGAGAAATATAAGACATAAAGTATCGTGTGAACCTTATACTTTCTTACATTTTTAAATAACCCCACAAAGTGGAGTTTATACTCCGCAACCTAATTTCAGGTCCTTTGTGAGGGTGAAACTTATACTTTCTTAAATTTCAAAAAAAGGGCAGGATCGGTGATGACCCCGCCCGGAAGATGCTATTGCGCGTCCAGCCCATAATTTTTACACAATGCGCTAAGGCCGCCGCCAAAACCACTACCTACTGCCTGGAACTTCCAATCCGCACCATTGCGGTAGAATTCACAGAATACAACCGCCGTCTCTGTTGAGAAATCCTCACCCAGGTCGTAACGGAGCACTTCACGATCCGTCGAAGCATCCACCACACGTACGAAAGCATTGGAGACTTGTCCAAAGTTCTGTGTACGGGCTTCGTAATCATAAATCGTTACAGTTATACCAATCCGCTGAATATGGGCAGGCACTTTGCTGAAATCAACGATAATTTGCTCGTCATCTCCATCGCCTTCACCTGTACGGTTATCCCCCGTATAGACTACGGACCCTGCACCACCATTAGGGTTGTTATAGAATACAAAATCATCTGTACCTTTAGCTTTGCCGTCTTCATGAAGCAGAAACGCTGAAGCATCGAGGTCAAAATCTTGACCTCCACTATACTTATTAGTGTCCCAGCCCAATCCAACAACTACCTTTGTTAGACCTGGATTAGTCTTGGTAAGATCAATCCGCTGTCCTTTGGAAAGACTGATCGTCACTGACATAACCTTCTTTCATGAGTAGATTCAGTTCATTGTGTAACCACAAGATCAATACTACAAGATTTATATTACAAGATTTATTGCAAGCCGTAATCGCGAGTCAAACCGCTCAAGCCGTCTTTGTAGCCGCTACCGATTGCATTGAACTTCCACTCTGCACCGTGACGGTATAGCTCACCGACAACAACGCCAGTTTCAATAGAGAAGTCTTCGCCCAAATCGAAACGAATAAGTTCTTCATTGTTCAAATCATTTACGATACGTACATAAGAACGAGAAACTTGTCCGAAGTTTTGGCTTCTAGCTTCAGCTTCATAAATAGTAATAGTGAATGCTATCTTTTCTACATCTGCTGGGATACTCAGAAGGTCCACTTGAACCTGCTCATCATCGCCATCGCCGTCTCCAGTACGGTTGTCGCCTGTATGAATAACAGAACCGTTTTCGTTTTGCTTATTATTGAAGTAAATAAAATTCGTTTCTTTTTCAACTTTGCTGTTCGCATTAGTCAAGAATACGGAAACGTCCAAATCGAAATCTTTACCGCCGTCATATTTATTAGTGTCCCAACCAAGACCTACTGTGATTTTGGACAGACCTGGATTTGTTTTTGTTAAATCGATCTTTTGACCCTTGGATAGATTAATTGCCATGATAACATTCCTCTTTTCTTTTATTTGGATTATACGTAACGTTCCGCCAGTTGATTAATATGCGCCGCGTGACTGCCCTCACCAATTGCGGCGAACTTCCATTCGCCACCTTGCCGGTAAAGCTCCCCACAAATAAGCGCTGTATAACCATTGTAATTATCAGATAGGTTGAAGCGGATTAGCTCATTGTTGCCTACAGCATTTATCACACGGATATAAGCTGATTTGATCAGTCCGAAATCCTGTTTACGGTTCGTAGCATCATAAATATTCACGACTACAAGAACCTTGTGTACATCGGAAGGAATGGCATTCAAGTTGACCATGATTTGCTCATCGTCTCCGTCTCCATCACCCGTGAGATTGTCTCCGGAATGAATGACAGAGTTACAAGGGCTTTGCTTATTGTGGAAGCAAATCAGGTTCCCCTTCTTAACTAGCTTACCGTTCTCATTAAGCATCAGTGCTGAAGCATCACAGTCCACGTTGGCCTGTTTCTTCATCCCGAAGAATCCGCGAGACGGCTCAGCGGGATCCCAGCCCAAACCTACAATTACGTTAGATAAGCCTGCATTACCTTTTGTGAGGTCAATCTTCTGACCTTTTACCAGATTAATTCCAGCCAACTTTACGTACCTCCATTCCCTAAAAAGAATCACCATTTGTTAGTCTAGCTTTTGTATGTTCTATCAGTGATACGCTAAAGAACTAAATACGTTTCATCCGAACTCATGTATATGGTATTACATCGTTTATAAACTAAATTCACTAGGGTTTAATCCCAAGACACCGCAGATATGCCGTACAACCGCTTTTTCATGGTCATCAAAATCACCATCAGCAGAGCCGATAGCTGAGCATACACCCACAATTACGCGCCCCACATCCGGTTTGCCAGTAAACTTACCGATGGCTTTGAGTGCTTCCTGCTTACCGATTTCCGGGGAAAATTCAAAGTTACTTACATAAAAGTTGAACTGGGTAATGACGTCTCTCATGTCAAATACCTTTAGCTCATTGCTCATATTCATATAGCCGGCCATTTTATTCTTTTCAGCTTCTTCTATTTTACCGTCGGCAGCAGCAACTAAGGCGCAGCCCGCAACTACCGCATTCATGAAATCTTTATTTTTAAATTTCTTCACTTGATCTGTTAGTCCGTTTTTGGTGGTATTCAACCAGCTTTTAAATGTGCTCATCGTATTCTCCTTCTATCACCGCAAGATTATGATAACAAAAGATATCCCAGAGCCTCCTCTCCACGTATCCGACAGAATTTTCATAGTAGATCTCTGAATCACGGTTTACTCTTCTAATATACCTGATAAAATAGCAATATTCTACTTTCCCAAACTTTTACAGTACTTTTGATAGAAAAGATTGTGTCCGTTCTTGCATAGGATTTCCGAACAATTGCTCCGGACTGCCTTCTTCTACGATTTCGCCCTGTTCCATGAACAGCACACGATCCCCAACCTCACGCGCAAAGCCCATTTCATGGGTTACCACGATCATCGTCATCCCCTCACGTGCCAAATCCTTCATCACTGCCAGCACTTCACCGACCATTTCCGGATCCAGCGCAGAGGTGGGTTCGTCAAAAAGCATTATTTTGGGCTCCATCGCCAGCGCCCTAGCAATCGCAACCCGCTGAGCCTGACCGCCGGACAATGAAGCTGGATACATCTCTGCTTTTTCACTTAAGCCCACCTTTTGCAGCAGTTCCAACGCTTTTTGCCGAGCTTTATCTGGAGACCATTTCCGCACCCGAATCGGCGCAAGCATAATGTTCTCAATCACCTTCATATGTGGAAATAGATTAAACTGCTGAAATACCATCCCTAGCTCTGTGCGGATAGCATTAATATTAGTACTCGCGTCCATCAATGAGGTCCCCTCGATCACAATTTCACCACTCTGCGGCTGCTCCAGTAAATTCAGGCATCGCAAAAAGGTAGATTTACCTGATCCAGACGGGCCGATCACCACCACAACCTCCTGACTGAAAATATCAATGCATATGTCGGTCAATACTGCATTTGTTCCGAATGATTTATGTAAATTTCGCACTGAAATCATAAGCTCACTCATATTACAGCCTCCGTTCGACGTAGTTTAGCAGCTTGCTGAGAGAATAGGTGAGAATGAAATAAATAAGTGCCGCCGTCAAATAAGGCTCCCAGATCCGCAAATATTGCCCTTTCATTGTATTGCTCCAATACATAATTTCCGGTGCGGCTACGAGCGCAAGAAGTGAAGAGTCCTTTACTAATACAATAAATTCGTTGCCAAAAGCCGGAACCATCCGTTTGATCGCCTGCGGTAAAATAATAAATCGCATTGCCTGCCAATTTGTCATCCCAAGTGAAATAGCTGCCTCCCGCTGTCCGCGGTCGATAGATTGAATACCTGCCCGAAAAATCTCAGCGGAATAAGCTGCCGAATTAAGCGACAATGCAACAAACGCAGTGATCAGCGCATTGGTTTTACCGTAAATTGGGGGAATCACTCCAAAGTGAACAATCAGGATCTGCACATACAGCGGTGTCCCTCGAAAGAAATTGATATAAGAATGAAAAGGCCAGCGCAAATACCATTTTGGTGCCATTTTTCCGAATCCAATCCCCAGACCCAAAATAGAGCCAAATAAAATAGAGACCACAGAAATACCGATCGTCAGCAGGGTCCCTTTTAATAAGACAGGCAAATACTGAATGATGATGTCCAATCTAAAATCCATAGGACTCTTCCCTTCTCTTCTTTTCTCTTCTTTTCTCTTCTTTAGGTCACAAATGATTAAAAAAGAAGCATGCGCAATAGCAATCATTACGCACGCCTATTAGCTTCTCCTCTTATTTTGCCTTCAACAGTTTATCTAAGTTAGGCTCTTCGCCGAACCATGTTTTGTAGATCTCCGCATACTTTCCATTCTCCAGCACCTTTTGGATGGCAGGATCCAGTTTTGCTCTTAAATCACTGCCCTTCGGGTATAGAATGCCGTAATATTCAGCTCCGAAATTCTCTGTGTCCATGATTCCCACCAAATTCTGCTTCGGATTGTTCTTCATGTACTCACGCACTATGGCAATGTCCGCCACAACCGCGTCGGCTCCACCACCATTCAGTTCCATTAACGCTACCGCATTGCTGTCAAAACGCTTCAGATTTGCGTTATCAATCCCCATAATTCCACTCATTAGCTCATCGGCGGTAGTAGCAGCCTGCACAGCAACCTTTTTATCTTTAAGATTGAGGGCATTTTTGATATCACTGCCTTCTTTGACCATAATCATGTTGGTAGATTCAAAATAAGGAATGGAATAGTCATACGTTTCTTTACGTTCGTCCGTGATGGATACCGAAGATAGTCCCGCTTGATACTCCGTCCCTTGCTTTACACTCGTAAGCATCGTGTCCCAGCCTGTATTGGTGACCTCATAGCTAAGTCCGGCTTCTTCCATAACTGCCTTAATGAAATCAATATCAAATCCTTTGATCGTATCTGTGTCCATATATTCCATTGGTGCATAACTAGCATCACTGGCAAATTTGATCTTCTCTATTCCCGCACTTTTATTGCTATTTACATTATTCGACCCACATCCCACTAATCCCACGATCATCAATGCAACAAAAGCTGACATAATCCAACCTTTTCCCATAGCACCATCTCCATTTAACCTATTTTTTGTAAATAACTTAAAGAGATTTTAACAGAATTAAGAATTGGTGACAATTAACTTTTCTATCAAATGTAACTTTATATAACATAAGTATGTTTTATTGTGACATTTATGCGCAGTTCTACTTGAAGAACCTTCGTATTTCTCTCTGTAATATCAAAAAAGGCACTGCCAGAGATTCTATCCTCTCTAGCAATGCCTTTAGCACATTTAACTGTGAATTCTATTAAAGTATGATATCCCCATCATAAGAACCAATCATTTTGTAAAGATCTGGCCGGCGATCACGGAAAACTCCCCACTCGATCCGTCCGACTTCCAAAGCATCCAGATCAAATTCGCTCACCAGCACGGTTTGCTCATCTCGGCCTGCTTCAACAATTTTATTACCTTGCGGTCCGGCAATGAAGGAAGAGCCGTAGAAATTAATGCTAGAATCTTCATCAATTTCTTCACCGATACGGTTAGAGGCAACGACTGGAATAAGGTTAGCTGCTGCATGCCCAAGCATACAGGTCTGCCAATGATCTTTAGAATCGATCGATCCATCCTGCGGTTCCGATCCGATAGCGGTTGGATAGAACAGAATCTCTGCTCCCATCAAACTCATTACTCTAGCCGCTTCTGGGTACCATTGATCCCAGCAAATCCCTACGCCAATTTTGGCATAGCGAGTGTTCCATACTTTAAAGCCGGTATCTCCCGGATTGAAATAGAATTTCTCTTCATACCCTGGACCATCTGGAATATGGCTCTTGCGGTATTTACCTAATATCGTTCCATCGGCATCTATTACAGCCAGTGAGTTGTAACGTGCGTAATTCTTTTTCTCATAAAAACTGATCGGCAGCACCACTTGCAGCTCCTTGGCTACTGCTGTGAAATGATTAATCGCTTTGTTATGCTCCAGCTCTGTTGCATATGCATAATAATCAGCTTTCTCTTTCTGGCAGAAATATGGAGTCTCAAACAGCTCCTGCAGCAAAATAATTTGCGCTCCCTGTGCCGCTGCTTCTCTAACCAGGGTTTCGGCTTTGCGGATATTCTCATCAATATTACTGGAACAGCTCATTTGTGTCGCAGCTACTTTTACATTTCTCAAGAATCTGTCCTCCTTGTATATAAATGTCCCTTTGGACGTTTAGTTTCCTTCAATTATTGCTGAGCAGGCATTTGCTGCGTAGTGCAGTGAACATTCCCGCCTTCAGTGATGACTGCCATACCGTTAACTGTACGAATCTTACGTTTGGGGAACAAACCAGCCAGCACTTCCTCAGCAAGTTTATCTGTCTCCACCGCTGTACCGCCAAACACAGGCAATATAATTCCACCATTTACGAAATAGAAGTTTAAATAACTGAGCGTCAGACGGCTGCCGTCATGATCCACCCGTGGTGGCTGCTGAATCTTGATAATCTCCAGCTTACGCCCTTTCGCGTCTGTCGCATTCTCCAGAATACGAAGATTCTCCTGTGTAATCTCAAAATTCTCATCCTGCGGATCCTCACAGACCTGAATAATGACTTTTCCCGGAGCAGCAAAGCAGGCGATATTATCCACATGGCCATCGGTTTCATCACCACTCAAACCACGTTTAAGCCAGATAATAGTATCTGTACCCGTATAATTCCGCACATACTCTTCAATATCCTCGCGCTTCAATTCCGGGTTACGGTTCGTATTGAGCAGACATTCTTCTGTAGTAATCAAAGTGCCTTCTCCATCCGTATGGATCGAGCCGCCTTCCATCACCAGCGGTGCATCAAAGCGTGTAACTTGTGAGTGTTCGAGAATCTGTGGCGCCACTTCGTCATCCAGATCCCAAGGTGAATATTTACCGCCCCAGGCATTGAACTTCCAGTTCACACCTGCTAGAACACCATCTTTATTAACAACAAAGGTAGGTCCGTTATCACGCAGCCAAGCATCGCTATGCGCTATAGGCAGCAGCGTTACATTCGGTCCACTAACCAGACGTTCTACTCTTTCCACGTCCTCCGGGTTAACGATGACCGTGATCGGTTCAAACTCAGCAATGGCTGTGATGATCTCCGTATAACCTTGACATACAGACTCATGGTTATCCGGGAAACACATGGATTCCTGCACCGGCCAGGAGATAAAAGTACGTTCATGCTTGCCCCATTCCGGTGGCATTGTATAGTTCAACTCTTTAGGATTCATGTGTTAACTACCTCTACTATTATATTTGGAGCTAGCCCTACCCTTAAAACTCCTTCCTCATCATACAATAATATGTTCTAGCGCTCAATTCCCTGAGACACTAATAATGTTGGAAGAAATCTTTTTTTGTTCGCCACAACCTTTTACAGTTAAACTTTTTAGGTTTAATCCGTTCCAACAAGTCTTTATTTAATTATTTTAGTTCAAAAGAGAATATCATTTAATATTTTTACTTATTATAGTGATTCTATTTTCATTTTTATTGCCTTTTGTATAATTAACTTAAAGGAGTGAAATGTAATGGACGACATCGATCTGCAAATCTTGGAGCTGTTGAAGAGCAACGGACGCATGACTAGTTCCGAAATCAGTAAAATCGTTCATTTGTCCGTGCCTTCCATCACTGAAAGAATCCGCAAGCTGGAGAATAGCGGAGTGATTGATCAATTCACGGTCAAGGTGAACCGCAAAGCAATAGGGCAAAATCTAGTAGTTTATATATTTGTACAGCTGCACGGCTCGGTTGAAACAGAGCACTTCCGCAAAACTATTATTCAATCCCCACTAGTACTTGAATGTCATCATATCTCGGGGGAATACGACTATCTCTTAAAGGTGGGGCTGATGGATTTATCCCAATTGGAGGAATTTATAACGCATACACTCAAAGCCAATCATGACATTGTAAGATCCAATACTGTATTTACATTGTCCACGCTAAAAGAAGAATAGATAAAAGGAGTGATTCCTTATGGCATGGGAGTGGATCGCCAAAGGAATTCTGTTGGGGCTTTCTATTGCGGCTCCGTTAGGTCCTATCAGCATATTATGCATCAAGAAAACGTTAAACTCAGGATTCAAAACCGGTCTATGCTGCGGCTTGGGAGCAGCCACAGCTGACGCAGTTTATGGCATTATCGCTGGATTCGGCTTATCCTCCCTAACCGCTCATCTGGTTGATCACAAAACGGTGCTACAAGCCTTAGGCGGACTATTTATTTGTTATCTGGGTATAAATTCGCTATTAGTTCCTCCGAGAAAGAGAAACATTGAATCCGATACAAAAACAAACTCAGTGAAATCATACGCAGTAACGCTGCTACTGACGTTATCCAATCCCATGACGATTATTTTTTTCCTTGGTGTCTTCAGTGCCTCAGGTGTTCTTTTGTCTCATAGCAGCTCCAATATGCCGTTTTTAGTTGGCGGTGTATTTCTAGGTTCCACTTTATGGTGGATTTTTTTGACAGGGAGTACCGCCTTGTTCAGGAACAACATGACATTCGGAAGCTCGAAACAGCACTTATTCAACAAACTGTCTGGACTAGTAATGTTATCTTTCGGCGTTATCGCCCTTATTCAATCTCTCGATCTCCGGAGATTCTTTTAGACAGAATATCAAACTAAACGGTAATTCTTTTTACCACATTGCCTTCAAAATCCTTAACGATGAATTCTCCAGCCTCAAGGACACCATAAGAATTCGGATTATTCTCTTTAGGCAGTGAAATGGAGCCGGGATTCAGCACAAATATGCCCTCTTTTACGTCCGCAACCGGAATATGGGTATGCCCCTGAATAAAGATATCCTTCTCGGATAGTGCCGGTAAATTCTCAATACTAAAGCCATGACCATGTGTAACATAGATTCGTCTGCCTTCATGCAGGAGCATGACATAATCGCCCATCATCGGGAACTGCAACAGCATCTGGTCCACTTCAGCATCACAGTTACCGCGTACTGCCGTTATGGGTTTCTTTTGGTTATATTCATTCAATTTATTAGCAACTCCCTGTGGGTCATAACCCTTCGGCAGTGGATTTCTGGGACCGTGATATAAAAAGTCTCCTACGATAACAAGACTGTCTGGCTGTTCTTCCTCTACCTTTTCCAATGCCCGTTCTAACCAGAATAAAGATCCGTGAATATCGGAAATAAACATTAGCTTCATCAATGTATTCTCCTTTTCGACTTAACTTAAATAAATCTTGTGCTCAGATCATAATTTTAACCTTGAATATACCCACAACGCAAAAGCGGACGTTCCCCTAAAAGGAACGCCCTGCTCTATATGCTTCTCCCTTACGGTAAATTCGATGATCCCATCAAGAATCGATCCACTTCGCGGGCCGTCTGACGACCCTCATCAATGGCCCAGACAACAAGGCTTTGTCCGCGGCGCATATCGCCTGCTGTGAATACACCTTCTACATTGGTCGTTTGTGCACCGAACTCCGCCTTGGCATTTCCACGCTCATCGCGTTCTACCCCAAGCTCGCCTAGTACAGTCTCTTCGGGGCCTGTGAATCCCAAAGCGAGCAGTACTAGCTGCGCCTCTAGCACTCCCTCACTGCCGGGTACTTCAACCGGAACCATCCGTCCCTGTTCATTACGAGTCCACTCAATTCGTACCGTATGCAGCTCCTGCACATGTCCACCGTCATCGCCGATAAAACGTTTTGTCGAAACAAGATATCGACGTGGATCTTCTTTATACAACTGCTCCGCTTCTTTTTGTCCATAATCTACTTTAAGAACCTTTGGCCATTCTGGCCACGGGTTGCTAGGCTGACGCGTCAGTGGGGCCTGTGGCATAATCTCAAGCTGGATCACACTACGACAGCCGTGGCGGATCGACGTAGCTACACAATCCGTGCCAGTATCTCCACCACCGATTACAACTACATCCTTATCTGCCGCAGACAGATATTCGCCATCAGCAAGTTCTGAATCCAGCAAGCTCTTAGTATTCAACGTTAGAAACTCCATAGCCTGATGAATGCCGCGCAGCTCTCGACCCTCTATCGGAAGATCACGTGCCTGCGTGGACCCGCCACACAAGACTACTGCATCATGCTCCGCCTTAAGCTGTGTAGCCGAGATATCCCGCCCAATCTCTGTATGAGTCACGAATGTAATCCCTTCGGCCGTAAGCAAATCCACCCGGCGCTGCACCGTCTTTTTATCCAGCTTCATGTTCGGAATACCATAGGTCAACAAACCGCCAATCCGGTCTGCCCGTTCATACACAGTCACCGTATGCCCTGCCTTGTTAAGCTGAGCAGCACAAGCAAGGCCTGCTGGGCCTGAACCCACTACAGCTACTTTTTTACCTGTGCGGGAAAGCGGCGGCTCTGGCACAATCCAACCTTCTTCAAAACCTCTATCTACAATCGCTTTTTCAATCGATTTAATCGTAACGGGCTTGCCATTCATCCCCACCGTACAAGAACCTTCACAAGGCGCCGGACACACACGTCCAGTAAATTCAGGAAAGTTATTGGTCTTGTGTAGACGTTTCAGCGCAATCTCCCAGTTTCCACGATAGACCATATCATTCCATTCCGGAATCAAGTTATGCAGAGGACAACCGGAAGCCATACCAGACAACAGACGTCCTACATGACAAAACGGTGTGCCACAGTCCATACAACGCGCACCTTGCTCACGCAGCTTCTCTTCCTCCATAGGAATCGAGAATTCATCCCAATTCTTAATCCGCTCAAGCGCCTCACACTCCGCAGGCGTCTGCCGTTCAAATTCTAAAAATCCGGTTGCTTTCCCCATCTCTGTCATCCTCTCTAAAATATCCCCACAAAGTGAAGCTTTCTTCGATGCGTACACAGATACTTTGCAGGGACCCCAATATATACTTTCTAAACCGTTGAAAAAGAAAAATACGCTCTATGTTTGTCTGAGGTCAAGCTTATGCCACTCTAAAGCGTCAAAGTAAATGCCTTCATATTAACATCCAATATCGTCATCGAAAATGAGTAATGTCACCTTTTTATGTAAAATGAAACAATCAAATTAAGAAAATAGAAAAACAAAAAAAGCACACAGTGTACTGTACCTGATTAAAGTACGTTACTCCGCATGCTTTTCAATATTGATCTTATGAAAGACTATCTATTTCACTGTCAGTACTACTGTCCCAATCCCATTTACAGTTAGCTTATTTCCAGTCAGCTCCTGCGTAAGATCAGCCCCGAAGATGCTCTTCCATGCTCCAAGCTGCGGCAGAACCACAGTGGTCTGTTCAGCATTCGCATTAAAAAGAACATAAATATGCTTCGCTGCATCTCCTCCAGCATGGCCACGTAGCGTGTAAGCTACTGCACTTGCCGGTGCTTTTTCAAAAACTAAATGGTTCCGAATGTCAGCTGCTGTTCGCATACGGAAGGCCGGGTGAGCTTTACGCAGTTCGATTAACTGTTTCATATACGCCACATCTTCCTGATGCGCAGCGCACAATTCCCAGTCCATACGATTGATCTCAACCGAGGATTTGTAGCTGTTCTCCACTCCGTTCTTGGTGCGCATAAATTCCTGACCCGCATGGATAAAAGGAATCCCCTGACTCATGAACACTATCGCAGAAGCCAGCCTATGCATGGATCGGCGCTGAGCGACCGTCTCACCCTCGGTGGACAATACGATTTTATCCCATAAGGTATGATTATCATGACACTCTACATAATTAACGTTCTGCTGAGGCTCTTCGGCAAATTGCTTAATTCCTGGGCTGAAGTCAATTCCTCCCGCAATCCCCGCCTTGATCGCAGGCTCCAGACCCATCATTCCACTGATGAAGCCCGGCTGATCATACAAAAAGATATTTCCTTTAATCGCATCCCTGAAGTCATCATTAAAATGTCCGATTCCCGGCATAAGGGAGGCATTCTTCTGATGAGCGAGCCGTTCCATCGGCAGCTCTGTTCCCATCATCCAGCCTTCACCAATCGTCATGATGGATGGATCTATTCCATCCAGACGCCGCCGAGTTTCCCGCATCGTATCAACATCCATCAAGCCCATCAAATCAAACCGGAAGCCGTCGATATGGTATTCTTTAGCCCAATAGACCACGGACTCCACAATGAAGCGGGACATCATCAAGCGTTCTGTAGCCACGTCATTCCCACAGCCTGAGCCATTCGACAAGCTTCCATCTTGTTTATATCGCAAATAATAGCCTGGAACCAGTTTAGTAAAATTCACGCGATATCCATCGTACACATGGTTGTAAACAACATCCATAATGACACGGAGGCCACGATCATGAAGCGCTTGAATCATTGTTTTTAGCTCTTGAATACGTAGTCCGGGCATATAGGGATCCGTAGCATAGGAGCCTTCAGGAGCATTATAATTCTTCGGATCATAACCCCAGTTAAAATGAGGTTCATCCAGCTTCGTCTCATCTACACTCTCTGTAGAATAATCATAAATAGGCAATAGCTGCACATGGGTTACACCGAGATTTGCGATATGATCAAGTCCGGTTAGAATACCCTCAGGTCCGCGGGTTCCTTCTTCCGCCAAAGCGAGATATTGTCCCTTATGAGTCATCCCGCTCGCCGGGTGAATGGATAAGTCACGCAAATGAAGTTCATAAATAATGGCGTCCACAGGATCCTCAAACGGCGGCTTATCTTCCGTCCAACGTTCAGGGTCTGTCTTGCGCAAATCTAGAATAGCGCCTCTGTCACCGTTCACGCCAACAGCCCGTGCATAAGGATCAGCTGCTTCATTCCACTGTTCACCTAAACGCACTCGGTAAGTATAGAATTTGCCATCCAGATCACCGTCAACTGTAGCTCTCCACGTTCCCCGGATATCGCGAATCATAGCATATTTGCTCTCCGCCGCTCCCTGCCATGAATCATAGATTACTAGCTCTGCCTCCTGAGCCGTAGGAGCCCACAAGCAAAATGATGAGCAGGCCGGTGAATAGGTCAGTCCCAGATCATCGCCGTCGTAGCTGAACAACTGATCAAACTCCTGAGCAAAAACAGAAATACCCCTAGTAGTCGCAGGATCACCATAATAAATGGGTTCCTTCATTTCCTTTTGTACGGACAAAGCACCTATCCCCTTTTCCAGTTATTAACTGGATTATAGTATGATCCTCGCATTTGTGCAAACGTTTGGACTCGAAATAATTAGATCATTTTTCCAGAGGAATTCCCTTAGCAGATCGCGATTAACTAGGTGTTTCTAAGATATTCAAACCTACCATCGTAATGATGTCTTTATTCGAATAAAATGGAATGCGCCGTTCTTTACAAAGAGCAATTCTTCCGTCCTTATACCTCACACCATTATCCTGAATGATGAGAATTGGACGATCCCCGTTATCAGGCACCTCATATCCTATACCTAATACCCAGTGGTAGTCGTAAGCAAAGCTCCCTCTCCACCGAAAATTAAACCATTTATCAAATTTAACAGCGACTGGTCGACCTGCATCAATCTCCGCTTTATACACATCGAAATCGTTAAAAGTAGAGATAGATAGCTTATACTCCCCCTCTGGCGAGATTGAAGCGTTGATATAAGCTGTGATTCCCTTTACAAAACGACGTGTACTCATGCCTAAAGGGGTTCCTCCGTGATGACTGTATATGTAATTAATATGATCTGCCTTGGAGTGAAAATGACCTGTGCCACGAATAAAGTCCATTCCTAGCTGGGTATTCCAATACTCGGTTAAAGCTGCCATTGTCGCAGGTCCACAAGCAGAAGACGGGGATGAAACCCCAGCCTCCCACTGTGTGTATGGATCCGCCGGTAGTTTGTTGCTGAGACTGGAGTTTCTATGCTTCATCAGGACATTTCTCCTTTTGAAGAAATCGGCTTAGAAGCTGAAAGGGCATTGCCCTCCGGGAGTAGAATCACATTTTCACCAGCATCCATAGGTACCTCTAAATCAAATCCTGATTCCATTTCCTGAGCGGGTTTCTGCTCTGTCTGAGCAACTATTTCTTCATCACTCTCATCTCCGCTTTCAGGATTAATCTGTAGCGTGAAATAGAAATTAGAGCCCTCTCCTTCGCTACTCTCCACCGCAATGGCTCCGCCCATCAGCTCGACGAGCTTTTTGCAAATGGCTAGCCCTAAACCCGTCCCAGCATACTTACGATTAAACGAGGAGTGCAGCTGGTAGAATGATTGAAATAACTGATGCTGCTTTTCTAAAGGAATACCTATCCCCGTGTCTCTGACATTAAACTTCAAAGTCGATTTCTTTGAAACCACGGACAAATTCCGCTCCACGTAAATACAGACATTGCCTCGGTCAGTAAATTTAATCGCATTGCTAACCAGATTAACCAATACCTGACGTAATCGTCCTGCATCTCCCATAATGAACGTAGGAACTCCTGGTGCCATGCTGTAAGACAGCTCAAGATTTTTTTCCAAAGCCTTAGCCATAAATAGATCCGTTACACTGTCCAGTACCTCTCGAAGATGCACGGGCTCATGTACGATCATCATTTTTCCGGCCTCAATTTTACTGTAATCGAGAATTTCATTCAGAATATATAGAAGAGAGCTACTGCTCTCCTTAATAATATTTGTGTACTCACGTTGTTCTTCATCTAGTTCTGTCTCGGCAAGCAGATCAGTCATCCCCACAATGCCGTTCATAGGCGTGCGTATTTCATGGCTCATAATGGCCAGAAACTCTGATTTAGCCTGGTCCGCTTTTTCCGCAGATTCCTTGGCACGAATGATCTCCTTCTCATCTGTAATATCCCTGAACACGACTACAACACCCTTAGGTTCACCTTTATCAAAAAGAGGCGTTACCTGGTACTCTGCAAGAAAGCTCGTGCCATCTTTACGCCATAAGACTGCATCCTTGCTCTGGTAAGATCCCCCTGACCTAATGGCTTTGATTAATGGCGACTCCTCTGGCCGGTAATGGATCCCATCAAGCGCTGTCTGCTGAATATGATCTAGATAGGTATGACCCATAATCTCATCATGTTCATAGCCGAGCATATGCAAACCTGCTGGGTTGATGAAGGTCACCTTCTCCTCCATATCGAGTCCAAAAATACCCTCCGAAACCGCATTTAATATAAGGGTGTATTCATTGCTTAGCTTTTCGATTTGTTCCGTATATCTTATACGTTCCGTAATGTCACGGGAAATACCGTATACGCCTACCACTTGATCGTCTACAATGATCGGAATATTAGTGGTATTAATCTCTATAAAATGGCCTTCTTTATGAATAAGTGTCAGATCATAGCTTTGAGGATAGCCCTTAGCGGCTAAGTTAAAATGATACAGCGTCTTCTCCATGTCCTTCTCATGCACAACGGGACCAAAGTACATTCCGATCAGTTCTTCCAGCGAATACCCTGTCAATTTCTCCAGATTCGCATTGGCTGTTAAATAATCCCCTTGCAAATTCATGGAGTACACAGCAGAGGGATTATATTCAAATAAGGATTTATAGCGCTGTTCATTCTCCTGAAGCTTGAACTCGAACTGTTTGCGCTCTTCAACTGCATGACGGGAGATTAAATCCAGTGAGTTCTCAGTCATCGATCTATAATTACGTTCACTTTGAAAAATCTGTTCCTCTAGGTCCCGATGATCTGCTATTTGTTGATCTGCAATCTTTCGGTCCGTAATATCTTCGGCGTACACAATAATATACGAAGGGGCTTGTCCTGCTGCTCCAAATCCTGAGAACGTCAGGGAAAGCCATACCGGATGAGCTTCTTTGTTAAGAAAGCACTCCTCCTTCTTCCAGCTCCCTGCAGGAGAGTTCTGAAGCTCATCCATTACCAATCTATAGGAGAGCTCTTTCGAAGACGACTGTCTACCTTGCATTTCTGCAAAAATAGCCCCAGCAAGAAACTCAGCTTCTGTAAAGCCAAGAAAATTGCAAAAAGCCGGATTGACCTTTAACCATTTGCCATTACCATCATTTAAAGAGAGTACGGCTATTCCCTCTGGGGACCTCATAAATGCATGTTCCAACATCGTGTTATATTCTATCGCGTTATCCATCTACGCCAGACCTCCTTTGTTGCGAACGTTGCACTCTTTATTCCCGTCTTAGTTCAGTATACGATAAGAAAGAGGAGTATAGAAATGTCCTGCGTATCATTTTGAATAGGAACCATGTGATTTTAAATATTGACTGGATGGCCTGAAGCAAACTATTATTAAACAAAATATATCGTTCGTGACCTATTACGCTGGAAGCACCCGTAATAAAGGCTTTTGCCTTTGCTACGGGTGCTTTTTTTGTTGTCATTAGGTTTCGAAAATAGGAGGAGAACAAATGAAAACATTAAAGTCGGTGCCCTTATTACTGCTGGCGATCACACTACTGCTAAGCTCATCATCTGGAGCTATTGCTGCATCCACAACAGAATTAACCCCCTCTATTAAAGCGGCTTTTGATCTGACAGCCGCGACAGCCGAGGGTTCTGCTAGGGTTAAGTTGACTGCTCTGTACAATGATTTATCCACCTTAAAGCTGCAGTATGATCAGCGCGAGGAGCAGATCCGAATCCTCCACTACAACAATGAGCAGTCGCTAGTTGTTGTACGTCAACAAATGAAAGAGATCGATCTTGAAGTAGTAAACCGCTTGGAAGCCTCCGTTAAGAGCTGTAAGCAACGCTATCAGCCCTTATTTGATCAGTATAGTGCGCTTAACAAGCGAATTAGTATCGCCAAGACTCTTAAGGATAAGACCTTGAATACCGTACTGCGTGCCCAAGGTGACGCTATGAAGATCTTGGTTCAGTTGGCACGCCAAGAGATCAGCGATAAGCAGAATCAGCTAAACGCTGCGAAAAAGACACGTACCCAAAAGATAGCTGAAGCTCGCAAAACCTTAGCTGGCATTGAAAGTCCTCAAATCACGATCAAATCTAACAAGAGCGTGATCACCTCGTTAAACAAACGTGTCTCAGCAGATTGGACGGACTTTAAAGCAGCGATTCGTAAACAAAATCTTACGCTAACCACCCAATCCCTATCTTCACTGGTCTCTGGTTATCGTCAGATCGCAACTCACAAACAAAAAATAATAGAGCTCGAACAAAAGGTTTCCCTTGTTATAGCGAATACAAAGAAACAAATCAGCTAACGGTCCTCTTCTTCTCATTTGCTCTGCGATAAGCCATCACTTTGCGGTACATGCTTTTATTAGGAAGATGTTTGAAAATATACGGATCCGGACTAGTATTCACTTCAATAATCCAAGGCGTCATGTGGTTATCTAATCCTACATCTACACCAATCTGTTTAAACCCAGGATATTTCTTATGGTAGAAACGTCCGGTATCCTCACCTAGCTTTCTCAATATCTTAAGCATCTGAGCTTGCTGAGCATCGTTCAAATAAGGCGACAGCAGCTTCTCCATAGACATTAGCGTACCACCGTTATGATAATTGGTAACAATCTTGCCTTTCTCAGCTACTCGGCCAATCAATCCGGTAGTTTCCCATTTGCCACGCGGACTGAGCTGGACCATCACACGGATATCAAAGCGATGCTTACCATGCTTCAGCAAAACAATTCCTCTCTGAATCAAGTAACTACGTCCGCGTGTCGCTTTCTTAAGTGATGAATAAAAGGTGTCATAGACTCCAAACGTTTTTATCTTTGTTCCACTTTGGTATTTGTATTCTGTTCCATGAGAGTCCTTACTCTGTTCAACCTTCATCACACCATTACCGTAAGTACCGTGTTCCGGCTTAACGTAAATCATCCCATATTTTAGCAGCATCGTCTTTAAGTTGACTTTACTAAACCTTACAGTCTCTGGAATCAGCGGTGAAATCTCGGAATTTTGCATGAGCACCTTGGTTTTAATCCATTTGCTGGTCAACGCCGACTTTGACTTCGTTCCCAATTGCCCTCTCCCCTATCACTCAAATAATCATCACGGCCTTGCTTAGCCTTAGTATTTTATGCATCGGCAATATGAATGGCATGGGTTGAACGCCCTCTCCGCTTTCAGATGTATCTCCAGATACTAAAGCTGCATATGGTGGGAAGAGGATAACCATTAGCGGATCAGAGGAGGCATGAACCATGCATATTTGTATTATTGCGCCGGAACGGCTCCCGGTTCCGGGAGACGGTTCAGTAGAAATTTGCATTTGGGCCATTGCCAGACGGCTGGCTGAGAAACATAAGGTTACCATTGTGAGCCGAAGAGCGCCGGGACTGCCCGATGCCTCAATATTAGAGCAGGTCAGAATCATTCGGTTGCCTGCAATTACCCCCGTCCATTATCGTACTTCGGTATTAGACTATATTCAGAATGAGTCATTTGATATCGTTCAGATTGATAATCGCCCCCATCTTATGTCTGCTGTAAAGAAACGGCTCCCACATCTTCCGGTATTTCTATTTCTGCATTCTCTTACATTCACACCGGACACAGATAAGACTGCTAGGGCCCTGGCAAAAGCAGATCTGATTATTGCGAATAGCCACTCTCTACAACGAAGACTAACTCACCGATTCCCTCAATTAGACAATGAAATCCGTATTGTCCTGCTAGGAGCAGATCTTGATCGATTCACTCCTGTAGGCACACAGGAAAAATACCATCTTCGCAGACTTTACAGACTCCCGAAGGCCTTTACCGTCTTATTCGTCGGTCGGGTCATTCCCCGCAAAGGGGTGCCCATATTGATACGCGCTATGTACCATTTAAATAAACATCTTCCCGTTCATCTTGTAATTGCAGGCAAAGGCAACCCTTCGTATTTGCGTCAGCTGAAGCTGCTTGCAAGGCGGCTGGGAGTACCCGTCTCTTTCCTTGGAAATGTAGCTCATGAAGATATTCATACCCTTTATCAAGCCGCCGATTGCTTTGTATGTCCTTCTCAGAGTCATGAATCCTTTGGACTTGTTAATGTAGAGGCTATGGCCTCGGGACTGCCCGTCATCGCTTCTAGCAATGGCGGTATCCGTGAGATTATTGATTCCGGCCATAACGGCTTTCTGGTGGAACGATATCGCGAGTCATTGCCCTTCGCTAGATATTTGCTGCGACTAGGCCGGAATCCGGAGTTAGCAGCAACCATTGGGAAACAAGGAAGATCAGATGCGCTTGAGGTCTTCAATTGGCACCGTACAGCAACTGATTTGGAACGCATTTATCAAAGATACATTAGTACAACAATAGAATCCTACAAGTATAAACGGGAAATATAAGACATAAAGTATGGTGCGAAACTTATACTTTCTTATATTTCAAAAAAAGTAGTCCGCCTCCAATCACTGGAGACGGACTACTTTGAGTTAAATAAATTGAACAACTGTAAGAACAAGCCCTACAACAAAACCGCATAAGGCACCGTTCACACGAATCCACTGAAGATCTTTACCTACTTTATCCTCCAGCATATTCACTAGACTAGCATCGTCCATGCTATCTAGATTCTCTTTCACCAAAAGACCGATTCGGTAGTGGTTAGCCTCTACAAATGCAATTAATGAAGCGCGAATCCGCTCCTCCCAGCTGCCGATCCACTCTTGTTCCTTGCTAATACGGCGCACAAGCAGAGCATATAGTGCAAATAGCTTGCGTCCACCAGCTGCCCGGTCCTCTTCCAACAAGGAGAGTGCCTTGCTACGTACGTTCTCCAATTGAGTATGCAGAAAAGCGGTTGCCGCTTCTCCCTCAAGCTCATTTAGTGCCCATTCTTTTACAGAAGCCATTCTAGCCTCGTCATTAACAATCTGGAACAGCGCCACCCGAATTTCTCGAATGATCTCTTCACGATAAGGACTATCCTCTTCACGAAAATCGCGAATCCCCGACTGTAGCATGCCTTGCAGCATTTCACCAAGCATATCCGCATCCATAAACCCAACGAAAGCCTGAAAAGCCATCCCCTTAAGACCACCAAGCTTCACTTCAGCCAGTTTCTCACTGGCGATCTTACCCAGCATAGCTTTCGTTTCAGGACGACCGCTCCAGTTAGACACCCCTTCCAGCGCATAATCCAGAGCCGCTACATCTTTTCCATCGTTCATTAATTTAGTGACAATTTTATCGGCCGCAACCCCGAGGTCCGCTTCACGAATATAATCGGAAGCTGCCTTTTGAAGAAAAGGTACAGCTTTCTCTACCGGAAGACGTGACACAAATTCGCTAAGCTGCTCTAGGATCTGGGCTCTCGCCTTCTTCTTACTAAAGAACTTCGTCAGCAGCTTGGAACCCATAGACATAATGCCAAACTTGCGCAGCTTGTTCTCAATACTCTCTTTGTTCAGCAGCTCAGTCTCCATAGCAGTAATTAACGACTGGATAATCTTATCGCGATTCTTGAGCAGCAATGAGGTATGTGGAATACGTAACCCCATCGGATGGCGGAATAACGCGGTTACTGCGAACCAGTCGGCAATCCCCCCGACCAGCCCGGCCTCAAATCCACCTCTTAGTAGAATCACAGCGAGATTTTCAGGTAGAAATAGTGTAATCAGAAACCCACATGCCATAAAAGCTAGTGACATGGTGGCCAAGTTTTTGGATCTCACGATTAGTCCCCCTTACATATACAGCTACCGATGTCCTTACGCAGGAAAAATATCGGCGGATCACGTCCCACGAACATGAACTGACAATAGACTCGGCTAGTCGATTAGTTTGACAACTATTGTACCACGACTGAACTATTTTCTAAAAATATACGATTATAAATGAATGAAAAGGTGTTTTTGGTTTTCAGAATATTAATGATAAGATACAAGTGACGTTCTCACTGGCCCGCGAAGGGGACAACTATGACTGGATAAGGAGATCATACACTATGCTGATTGCTTTAGATATGGATGGAACATTGCTGAACGAAGAAGGACAAATTAGCCCAAAGAACCGCGAGGCGATTATAAAGGCTCAAAATTTAGGTCATATCGTAATTATTGCTACAGGACGCTCTTTTATGGATGCGGAACGACAGCTACGGCTAGCGGATCTGGAATGCCCTGTGGTCAGTCTGAATGGCGCAGTAGTCACACTGTCTGACCGCACGCTCGCAGCAAGTACACCGCTGAATAAGGAAGACATTATTCCTGCGTTACGCTGGATGAATGAAATTCCGGATTTGTATTACGAAGTATACACAGAGGACAACGTATATGTAGAACTAAATAAACGGGTTAGATTAGAGAAATTATCTGCATTAAGTGAAGAAGAAGTCCCAGAGGAAGTCAGCTGGCTGCTAAAAGCAATGATCGATCAGCAGTTTCAACAAGCAGCGGTAACTTACGTAGAGAGTATGGAAGAGATCTGGAGCAAAGAGGAAAACGTCATTTATAAAACGTTAGCTTTTTCTCTAAACCGTGAACTGCTCAAAGAAGCCTCCACCCGCTTTGCCGCGATCCCTGGCCTCATTATCACAGCCTCCCATGTCAACAATATCGAGATTAACCACGAAGATGCCAACAAAGGCTCCGGTGTAGCTATGCTCGCCGCCCATTATGGAATCCCACTAAAGGATGTAGCCGTAATGGGTGACAGCTATAATGATCAACCGATGTTCGAGGTGGCTGGCTACCGAATTGCCATGGCTAATGCAGCTCCGATACTCAAGGAAATGGCTGAATTCGTTACCGTCAGCAATGAGGAAGATGGAGTGGCGGTAGGACTTGACCATCTTTTGAATCTGAGCAGAGAATCTCAAAAGTGATTCCTTTGTTACGTTGCGTGTACACAAATAGCACCGTGGGCAGTTATGCTCACGGTGCTGTTTGTACCTCTCTTCCACACCTATTTCACCCCAAATGATCAAGGGAGTTGTCCTCCCCCTCCCATTCAGCACAAACACGTACATAATCCCCCACTTCAGGAAATGCCACCAGTTCAATAATAATCAATTCTAGCGGGGTAAGCGCCCGCAAACCATGTCTCGATCCAGCAGGTACCATGACCGTGTCTCCAGCAGCAACCCCATGAAGAACGCCGTTCATACGGTACTCTCCATTCCCAGAAAGAAAAGACCATATTTCTTTGGTATGCCTGTGAAAATGATAGCTAGTGTGCTTCCCTGCCAACATGGTAATTTTGGAAGTCGTGACCTCAACTCCTGCTGCTGTTCGTGAGAAATCCAGGATGCGAGAGCTTCCCCACCGCTTTTCTTCAATCATCGGCTTTGCAGCATGCCCCTCCAGCTTCTGCTTAATCCGTTTCGCCTGCTCGATCCCAGCAACCAAAATGCCGTCTGGACCTGCCGCTACGATTAATCCCGGAGCTCCGATGATATGCACGGGACAAGAGAGCTCGTTCACCAAATGGGTTCCTTTTGAATCCTCAGAAACGCTACCCCTGCCAATTACCTTTTCCTGCAAATGAGGGGTAAGCGCATCCCAACTGCCAATATCCGCCCAGACCCCGGTATAGGGGATAACTACCGCTCGCCGTGTATGTTCCAGCACCTCATAGTCAAAACTTCGTTCTGGCAATTCATCATAACGCTTCAATAGCTCCATGTAATCAACTGGGAGGCTCCGTTCCATCATACTTGAGAGCAGGTAGCCTAGTGAGCAGGAAAACACCCCGCAGTTCCATAGTCCTCCATGGAAAATAAACCCTGCCGCTGTCTCTTCGTCTGGCTTCTCTGCAAACTGCTTAACATTTATAAAAGACATATCGCTTGAACCTTCACCAGGTAAAATATACCCGAACTGTGTGGATGGGAATTCAGGCGTGACACCGATCAGGGCAATATCCGCTTGTGATTCGGACAGCACACTGGGAAACTGCTGAAGCTGTTTAAAAAATGAAGCCTCCACATATGAATCCACCGGAATGACCACTACGATCTCTTCCAAATCTATTTTCTTCACGGAATGCAAATAGCTCGCTGCCAGAGCAACCGCAGTAAAGGTTCCCCGCTTCTGCGGCTCTGCCAATAAGGAAACCTGATCCCCCACAGATTTGCGCGTGATCTCCACCTGACTGCTATGGGTTACAATACAGCTTGAATCCAGCAACCCTGCCTCATCCAGCCCTCTGTAAACTCGCTCAATCATCGACTCCATACCGCCATTTTCTGTTGGAAGAAGTCTTAAGAATGCCTTTGACCTGATTTCATTCGACAACGGCCACAGCCTCTTTCCCGATCCCCCTGAAAGGAGCACGATCTGCAAGCCTATCGCCCCCCTGTGCCGGACTTACTGCTCGTTGTTCTCACATACCCCTTTCGTTTATGAAAAGACAACGATCTATACTTTTCCGCCAGCTCGTTCAGCTTCTGTTTGGACAGCTGGCCTGCATTCATATGGAGACCTTTATTACGTGCTTTTTGGATCCTCATGCCCCCACGATTCTTCGAATACAAGTAGTTCGCATAGGTTTCGAATTCAGAGAAGGCAAATTGCTTAGTGCGGTCCATACTGTGTAAAATCGCCGAATACCAAGGCTTCTGATGCTTCACTTCAATCTCTCTTTTCATTTGAGCCAATTGGCTGCGCTCAAACAGCATATAATGCGTCACAAAAGATGAAGAAGATGCCGCCCTCCTACCCATTAGCTTCCTATAGGTTGTAAAGTACTGAGGCTGACTCCAATTACGGCTGTAAAAAATCGTCTTTCCCTTCTCACGGAAACGATGAGGAGCGATTAAGACCGTATCTGCATCGATGACTAAAAAATAGTCAGCCGTACACAGCTTGTCACCATTCAGCTTCAAAAATTGCTGGAACAACCAACCGGATCTTTCCCATTTCCGTGAACGGTAATGGATATCTTTTTTAGTAATCGGAAGGACTGTATTCTCATCGACAAAGGTACAGCCCTTTTTTCGGCAGAAATCCAATATCCGTGTCTTTTTTGGCGCAACAATCAGTATTCGACCTATCGGATGCTTAACATGAGTTCGGACAGCGTCAATAACATAAGGGAGGGTAGCCAAATCCTTCTCGATAGCCGGAATAAGCACATCTATGGTAACGGCATGTCTTATGCGGACCTTATTGGGTGAGGGCATACGTACGGTCATCTCCATATCATGATTTTGCTTTAGGATATGAGGATGATAAGGAAAGGGAATGGGCTACACTGTAAACTTAAGAGAGGACAAGGGGGCATTTACCCCCATTTTTCCGCTCATGAAGCCCATTCCAGCTTTTCTACGGATTTATATCTCACATAGAGCCCCCAATTCCAGCATTTCTACACGATTTATACCGTACATTTTGCCCATTGGAGCCCCACTCCCACAGCCAAACTCCTCCTTTCACCCACACGATATCCAGCATTTTTTTCTGTGCAGCAAAAACGCTGGAATGGTATATTGTAGATTGGCTAAATTTATAGCATATTTTAAACGGCACATTTTAAGATGGACTCAACCATCCTCTAACTAGTTTTGTTGAGCTCACTCTATAAAGAAATATATGAAGGTGAATCTATTGAATAAGCTCTTATTTCATAATATCCCGCTGGGTGCTACCGGCGAACGCATCCCGCAGGCAGCTGTAGCTTCAGCACAGACCAGCAAAGAGCTGGTAAAGCGGGAAGAGGGGGACTCCGCTTATTTCCGTAGGCTGGAGGAAGGCGGCATCCTGCTCAACCGCCCGCAGATTGCCGCAGTGCGGCATCATAAAGGGCCGCTGCTGACACTGGCCGGCGCAGGCTCCGGCAAAACCTCGGTTCTGATCTGCAGAACCGGTTATTTGTTGTCCGTGCGCGGCGTCTCGCCGAGTCAGCTGCTATTGCTGACTTTCTCGAGTAAAGCCGCGGCAGAAATGCGCGAACGAATCGCCCTGCTCCCCGGAGTCAGCACAGCTGACGTCGCGCGGCTACAGGCTCGTACGTTTCATTCTTTTTTCTTGTTTTTCTTGCGCAGACAGGGATTGCAGCAGGAGATTTTCAGTGAGACACGGCGCCAGCACATCCTATTGAAGCAGATCATGCGTGAGCTCGGACTGCCGAAGGATGCTTATCCACCGGAAACCCTACTCTCACTGCTCTCTTCCTGCAAAATGAACATGGGCACCGTGGAAGATCTGCCAGAAGGCACCACCGCCGAAAAAGAAATGAAATCCATTCTGGAAATATACGAACAATGGAAACTAGACAATTTCAAAATCGACTTCGATGATGTCCTCTTAATCGCTTATCGGATGCTGAAGGAGCGTCCGGTGCTTTTGCAAGAGTTGCAGATGAGATATCTGTACGTGATGGTCGATGAGTTCCAAGATACGAACGCCTTGCAGTACGAGCTTGTCAAAATGGTCGCTCACCCACAGCATAATCTAATGGTGGTTGGTGACGATGACCAGACGATTTATTCCTTCAACGGAGCGCGCAGTGAGTTCATTTTAGAGTTCGAAAAACTCTATCCGGGAGCAAAGGTTATTACTCTCGATATCAACTACCGCTCAGGCCCAGCTATTGTGGGACTTGGCAACGGCATTATCAAGCACAATACACGTCGGCGCTCCAAAACCCTGCAAGCCGCAAAAGGTAGTGGAAGTCAGCCACGCTATATGCGTCCGCAAACTGCAGATGAAGAAGCGGAGCAGATGATCGAGCATATTTTAAACGAGGTCTCTAGCGGCAAAAGAGAATATAGCGACTTCGCCATGTTGTACCGGGCGTCGAGCAGCAATCGGGCCGTTCTCGAACTGCTCCTTTTACGCGACATTCCCTATATTGATTATGGTGAAGGGCAATTACTGTACGAGCACTGGCTGATCTCTCCGGTGCTAGATCATTTGCGACTCTCCGTGAATCGGCGGAATTTTGCAGCAATGGAGAACATCCTGCCGACGCTATATATGAATCGTGAAAAAGGCATGAATCACATCCGCCAGATGGAGGCTAGACAGCCCAAACAAGGACCGTTAATCCACCTATTGTCTATGCCTGGCATGGAAGACTTCAAGGGAACTAAGCTAAGAGATCGGCTTGATCTAATCCGGAATATACGCGAACTGACACCAATACAAGCAATTCGGCAGATTCGTACCCAATTCTACGATTATTTCATCGAAGCGAATGAACGGCATCAAGCAACCTTACATCGCGAGACGCTAAAAGAAATGCTAGATGAGCTAGAATCTTCCGCGGCGCGTTTCGACAGCATCCCTGCCTTTCTTGATTTCATAGATAATGTCACGGAGCGTAACGAGCATAATCGCCAACCAGGTACTAAAGAGCAAGGCAACCGGATTGCACTAATGACCATTCATAAATCAAAAGGGCTAGAGTTCCCTGTTGTGTTTTTAATTGGAGCGTCTGAGGGGATTCTTCCGCATAGCTCTGCACTGGAGGGTGACCGGTTAAAAGATCGCAAGCTTGCTGCCGGAAGCAGCGGAGCTTCAAGCTTAGCCGCGCTGGAGGAGGAACGGAGACTGGCGTATGTGGCCGTTACGAGAGCCCGAGAGGAGCTGTTTATCAGCTCACCTGCACAGCATCGCGGTAAAAAAGCGGAGGTTTCCCGCTTCATGTTATCCGCCTTTCGTTCAGCTGTTTCTTCCACAGCAGCAACTACGGTGGGTAGAGCAGTAACGACAAGAACAGTGACGACAAGAGCCTTGCCGACCAGCCGAACAACCACAACAAAAACCCATGTCGTTCCGGTATGGAATTGCACGGGCAGCAGCTGTCCTGGTTGGACACGCATGAAAGCTGGCGGGGCTGAGGACCATCTAACCTCGAAGCCCTGCCCTCTATGTAGCTCGCCTATGGCAAAGGATCAGAGAGAAGTTCCAGTATGATTCTCACACAAAAAAAGCAAGTTTCCTCTTCCCTGGAAACTTGCTTTTTGATATATAACGCCATGTTTCGGCTTAAGTCCACGCCCACAAAAAACCATCGCGATCCCACGCGATTTTGCCGCCGTGCAGCTTTCGGAAAGCTTTCTTTACTTCCTTGGACAGTGAGGCATTGCCATTCTCATTCACAAATACAAATTGTTCCCCAAAATTCTCTTTTACATATTCAATCGCCGCGGTCTGATACAAGGTACCCGTAAACCGAATTTCCTTAACCATCCATTCCGCTACATCTTGTGCTGTTACTTCCATATGGATGTGCCTCCTTTCGTAAGTGCTTCATGCTAAAATGTGCCCTCATTATAACATGAATACAGCCCGACCGGACAAACGTCCGAATCGGGCTGTATTAGGCTGATTTTAATTATTGTGGATAGTTATGATTCGAAGGATAACGGGTCTTCTGTCCACCGCTTACCATCAACAAAATCCCTGTAATCAAGTGCAGTGCCCATCCCACAAGTGGAATCCAAGCCAATAAAGAAGTTACAATTCCGAGCACTGAACCATAGATAGATTCATTGTTCTTTAAAGATACAATCAAAGTGATTAGATGAAGAATAAACATAAATCCCAGTACAGAGTACCCACTGAACACTACAATGGTAGCACCCAGAAATGGAATCGCCAAAATAATTTCAAACGAGCCTGTAATCCATTTCATACCTCTAGCAGCACTCAATAGACAACCTCCCAAATAGGTAAAATATACTATTTATTATACAAAAATCCAGATTCCTCGTATATGATTTTTATTGTGCTTGCCTATTATAATTTTTATCCCAGTGGCAAGGGCTCAGCACCTTCATGATGTAATTGCTTCTGTACAAAAGGAGGCAAGCCTTCCTTGCTCATTGCATCCGAAGGAGCAAGCCCCAAGCAATGGCACATTAATGGAGCTAACCGCAACTGGGGAATTACTTGATCCTCTTTTTCCGAAGACAACACATCTACTCCAAACGTATATAACGGCACATCCCGCTCGGAAGAGGTGACCCCTCCATGGTACCCGTTTGCGTTCATTCCATGATCGGCCGTAATCAGAATCTTATACCCCTGCTCCATCCAAATGGGCAAAACAGTGGCCAGCAGACCGTCGGCATTACGCACGGAAAGCTCATATTCCTTACTCTCCCCGCCATAACGATGCCCGGCATCATCTATATTCATGGAGTGAATGTATAGAAAATGCGGATCATAAGCACTCCGTAAATACACAGCGTCGGCAAACACATGGCTGTCAGGATAGTGATCTTCGAAATAAAAGCTCCCATGCTGTATCGGTTTCATCACATTATGCTGATGACGATCAGCCAGCGGATCAAAAGGGGCTGAATTATAAAGCTCACTGACCCAATGATAGGCAACAGCAGCTGTACGCAAATTAGCGGCTACTGCCAAATGAAATACACTTTCTTCATGGCTAGGTCTCACAATATGGTTAGCCGTAATTCCATTTTTGGACACGGGTGTACCCGTTAAGAGCACTTCATAAAGCGGGCGTGATAGACTGGGTAACTCCGACTGTACTCGATAACAAGATAAGGATCCTTGTTCCACAAGATGCTCCAGATAGCCCATGTATTTGCGAGCAGCATCATATCTAAGTCCGTCCAAGACAACCACAATGAGTTTATTGCTCATTTCCGTCATTCTACTCACGCTCCTTCTCGCTCTAAATGTAAAAGCTCGGAAGGGTTCAGCGCCAATGTGACTTTGTCCCCTTCTCCAACCCGCAGCCAGCGTCCATCATTTAAAAGATCAACCGTTAAGCGGATTCCTTCAGCATCAACCGTACATCGAATGATATTTCCAAGCACAGACACCGATTTAATCATTCCATTCACCAGCTGCGCTCCGGCAGCAGCCTCCTGTTGACCCGCTCCCTCATGCAGCAGCGTTACGGCTTCGGGACGAATCGCAAAGCTGTCCATCCCACTATCTATTCCATGGAACAGCGCCATCACTTCAGGCCGAGTCAATACGTTATAACTGCCCATGAACCGGGCAACGAACTCTGTCCGCGGCGCGGTATACAGTCCTTCCGGTGTTCCATCCTGAACAATTCGCCCACCGTTCATAATGCAGATACGGTCGGATAGAATCAGCGCCTCTTCCTGATCATGCGTAACGAATAGGGTCGTCATGTTAAAACGCTTCTGAATATCGCGAATTTCAGCACGTAGATTCTTGCGAATCTTGGCATCGAGTGCACTCAGGGGTTCATCCAGCAGTAATACTTTGGGCTGCACGGCTAGAGAACGGGCCAGCGCTACCCGCTGCTGCTGTCCACCGGAGAGTGACTGCGGATAGACATCCCGCTTCTCCTCCAGATCGACTAAAGCCAGCAGTTCCTCGCAGCGGCTACGTCGGGCGGCTTTGGACAAACCACGCATCTTCATTCCATACTCAATATTTTGGCTCACCGTCAAATTAGGGAATAGAGCATAAGACTGGAACACCATCCCCACCTCGCGTTTACGGGGCGGCAGATTTGCCAGATCTTTATTCTCTAGAAGGATTCTGCCGCCATCCAGCTCCGAAAGGCCAGCTATGCAGCGAAGTAACGTACTTTTCCCGCAACCGGAAGGTCCTAGCAGCGTCACAAGCTCCCCTTCACGAATCTCCAAATCTATATTGTCTAGCACACAGGTCTCACCAAACATTTTTCGTATTCCCTGCAGCTTCAGATAATCGTTCATCCCTTAACGCCTCCTCCCATCTTTTTGCCAAGCTTCATTAGTACCATCGAAAGGACTAGAATAAACAGAAAATACGAGATGGCAATTGCACTGGCTAAATGTCCGCTTTCGCCCATTCTTTGATATAGATACACCTGAATCGTCTGAATATGCCCGCCAACTAGCATGTTTGTAAGGACAAATTCACCGAACAGAACGGAGAATGATAATAAGGTAGAGACGATAACGCCAGGCCAGATATTTGGCAAAATCACATTCATAAAAGCCGTTCTGCGGCGGGCTCCAAGCAATTCTGCGGCATGCAGCAGTTCTACGGTGTTAACGGTCAACAGACTATTGCGAATGCCCTGATACATATAGGGAAGAATGACCACAAAATACGCCCCCACCAATAAATAAGCTGTTCCAGCGATATCAAAGAGGCCAGAGGAATAGGTACGAATAAGACCCACCGCAGCCACTACACCGGGCACCGCATAAGGCAGAACAACGATCACCTTCATAAAGTTCTCCCAACGCGGAAAATAAATGGTGATGACAAAAACAGCTGGCAGCATCACGGCCAGACTCAGTACAACACTGATCAGACATAAATACAGGGAGGTCCAAAGCGCCTCCAAAAAACGAATATCCTTAAACATTTCTCCGAACCAATTTAATGTCCACGCTTGAGGCAACAAGGTATTCTGCCAGTCCTGCGCGAAGGCATAAATACCGGTTGCCAGCAGTGGAAGTAATAAATACGCCATGAGCATTAGCATGAAGGTACGCGGAGCAAAGCCCGCTTTACGTATATTCATTACCGAGCCTCCTCACTGGCTGCTGTCCATAAGCGCCGAGAAGATTTGGCTTTTACATTCGATTTACTGAGCGCTTTAGCTCCAAATTTTTCCGTGCGCCGAACCATCAGATGATTCAAATAAACTGCCAAAATCGTAGTCAGACCAAGCAAAACAGCAAGCGTACTCCCCATTTCAGGCTGAGTAACCACATCCCCAGCAACCAGAGAACCGATACGTACCGCCAGCAGATTATAATTCCCGCCAACTAATGCGTAAGCCGTGGCATAAGCGCCCATTGCATTGGCAAAAAGAATCCCGAGCGTGCCAAATATCGCCGGGGTTAGAATCGGCAGCCCAATCGTCTTCCAGAACTGCCACGGTCCTGCCCCCAGCAAGGACGCCGCCTCTCTCCACTGCTCACGAATGCCATAAAAAGACGGATACAAGAGCAGTAAGGCTAACGGAACCTGAAAATAGACATACACCAGAATCAGACCAGACCAGCTATATAAATCAAAGTCGGCAAAAACACTCCAGCCCCACTGTTTGAATAAAAGCGTAAACACCCCGTTATTTCCAAGCAAAATAATATATGCAAAAGCTAACGGGACCCCCGCAAAGTTAGAGGTCATATTCGACAGCGTTAAGAGTCTGTCCCTTACCTTTGGAGTGAACCGAGTAATACAATATGCACAAAAAAGTCCGACAATGATCCCTATCAGACTTGAAGTTAAAGAGATTAGCAAGCTGTTCTTGATCGCCTGCATGTAATAGGCACTTTGCAATGCATGCAGATAATTGCCTAGCGTAAACCCAGTTCCGTCTGCCTTTTGGAAACTTCCCGTCAGCATGGACAATACAGGTACCAGCTGAAATGCCAACACCATCAGTGCAAACGGAATGAGTGCCAGGATCACTCCGCGGCTTTTCTGTTTCAACTTCCTCACTCCTTGTCGCGGGAATAGAACAAGGGCGCCTTACGGCATCGTGACGAAGGCGCCCTGCTTCTTTTTTTAGGGAAGAACAATTCTAGTTCAAATGCACAAGCACACGTTCCTGCCATAATTGCGGAATGGTCTTAGCTGTCTCTTCCCACACCTTGTAATCACCAACAGGCTTAGCATTGACATATTCCTCTTTTGGCAGCAGCTTAGCCGCAACATCATCCGGCAGCGTTACGCTGTCACGGATCGGACGAGCGTACCCTTTGGCAAGATTAATCTGTCCTTCATCACTAAGGATGTACTGACGAGTCAGCTTCGCAGCATTAGGATGCGGTGCATATTTGTTAATGATCGTTGCATAACCGCTCACCACACTGCCTTCCTTCGGAATGGCTACCGCGAAGCCATCTTTGTTGATTTGATCTCTATAGTTCAAAGCGTTGAAATCCCACAGCAGGGTAACTTCTACTTCCCCTTTTTCGATATTGGCAAGGGAAGCTTCTGCATTGGAGAGGCGTCCTTTTTTAGCCAAATCCTCGAAGAAAGCGATCCCCGGCTCAATGTTCGACTCATCACCGCCAAAGGCAATTGCTGCCGCCAATACAGCCATCTGAGCTTGAGCAGCTTTGGTTACATCGCCAACGATGATTTTGTAGCTGCCGTTCTTCAGATCTTCCCAGCTCTTCGGTGGATTAGCCACAAGCTTGGTGTTCGTCAGAAAAGAAATTGTGCCTTGATAGCCGACAATCCAGTTTCCGTCTTTATCCTTAGCCCAATCAGGGATTTCATCCCAGTAGGACGTTTTATAAGGCTGTGTTACTCCTTTATCTACGGCAACCGATCCAAAAGCGATCCCTACATCTCCAATGTCAGCCGTTGGCTTATCTTTTTCTGCATCAAACTTGGCAATTTCCTCCGCGCTCGACATATCCGTATCTGAATGTGTAAGACCATACTTACTACTCATATCACTCCATGTATCTTTCCAATTCGCCCAGGAATCCGGCATTCCCACACTGATAACACTGCCTTCTTCTTTAGCTTTATTCTCGATCTCAGTCAGACTTAACTCTTTGGTGCCAGCATTTCCATTCGTTGTTTCCTCAGCCTTGGCCGAATTTCCACAAGCAGCAAGCAACAGGACGAGCAAGGATAACATTAGACCCATCGATAATTGATTTTTGATCCCTTTTTTCATGATTTCCCCTTCACTCCTATTTCTTATTTGCGGGCTTCTCTATGCTCCAACTGTTAGGCACCCAATTGCAGTATAGGCGTGTACTATTTTCGTGACATTAAGGAGGATAGGAATATTTGCAAATAAAAAGTAAGACATACCAAAAAACCACCTGATTTCCTCAGGCAGCTTTGGTGTTTACATTATTTTATTAAATAAAGTTACACTACCTTCTACGCGCCGCGACACTAACCACGCCGTATCTATAGAGCACTTTCTTACCGAACCAGCCAAATAACCGATCCGTGAAAAAGCCCATAAAGCCAAGGCAGAATAACCCTACAAAAATCCAATCTGTACGAAAGAATAACCGTGAATTCCAAATCAGATAACCTACACCTTCGTTCGAAGCAATCATTTCCGCACCGATAATCGCCATATACGAGGTTCCCATCGCTAACCGGATGCCTGTAAAAATATACGGTATCGTGGCCGGGACGATCACATGAATCAGAATTTGCCACTCACTGGCGCCCATACTGCGGGCTGAGCGGATTTTATCCTCCTCTACGGACATCACACCGGTCAAGGTATTTAGCACCACAATAAAAAAGGTAGCGTACATAATCAACGCAATCTTCGACTGCTCCCCAATGCCAAACCACACTAGAAACAATGTAATGAATGCAATCGGCGGGATAAAACGAATAAAGTTCAGAAAAGGCTCTGCAAAGATACGAATCACATTCACCTTTCCAATAATCAGGCCTACGGGAATCGCCATTAAACTGCCGAGTACCCAGCCATTTAGCACCCGGTAAAAGCTAATCCCGATATATTGCATCAAAGTTCCGTCTTCCAGCAGTTCCCGTCCACCCTTAAGCGTACTCCACGGTCCGGGGATTACATCAGACCGTAGATCACCGCCCCAAGCTGCCAGATGCAGAGTGCGGTAATCCATAGTATCGAAACGGAAACCCATTTCTTTTCCACCCATTTCATCATCTGTCCCACCCTATCCTATTCTTCGAAATGGCTCTGAATTTGGTTGTATAGCGAGTAAAATTCCGGTGAGGCTACGTCCCGCGGATAAGGCAGCGTATTGTCATAAATGTCCGTAATATTAGAGGAAGGGCCTACAGACATAATGCCGATCCGTTCCCCCAGCAGCAAGGCTTCCTGAATATCATGGGTTACAAAAATCACTGTCTTATGCGTCTGTTTCCAGATATTTACTAGCTCCTTCTGCATTGTCCTCCGAGTCATCGCGTCAAGCGCACCAAAGGGCTCATCCATCAGCAGGATTGCCGGATCATTGGCGAGCACCCGTGCCAGCTGAACACGCTGCTTCATCCCTCCTGATAGCTCCTTCGGGAACTTTTCCTCATGCCCGTTCAGACCTACAAGCCCGATGAACCTATCCGATATCGTGCGCCGTTCTGCCTTTGCAATTTTCTTCATTCGCAGTCCGAACTCCACATTCTCTCGAACTGTTAGCCAAGGGAATAAAGAGGAGTCCGCTTGTTGAAACACAACTGCCCGATCTCTGCCAGGCTTATTTACCTCTTCGTTATCCACCCGAAGGTTACCGCCAGATTTGGAAACAAATCCGGCGATCATATTCAGCAGCGTCGATTTTCCGCAGCCACTTGGACCGAGTAGAACGAAGAACTCTCCGCCTTTGATTATGAGATCCACATCTTTAATAATATAATGAACGTCTCCGGCGGTTGGCTCACTGTAGCTCTTGCGAAGCTGCTCAATATGAATGGTGTGCTGCTTAGCAGGCAATGACATTTTGAACCCTCCTATTTCTTATACGTGACTTCTTCCGGCAAAGCTTTGGTTAAAGGTTCAAGATTCAGCTTGCTATCCAGATCGAAATCCTTCTCGATGATTCCTGTGTCGACCATATACTTCTTCTGATTCGCAAGACTGTCATACGCTGCTTGAGTGAATCCTAGAGCCCACGGATTATTCGGCAGATCTTTTATTGTAGATTCCTTGGGTTGCTTCACTTCCTTATACATCAGATCAGCAACCTCATCTGGGTGAGCTTGTGCATAGGCTCCAGCTTCATCCACTGCTGCGAGAAAGTTCGCAATCCCCACAGGATTTTTTGTTATAAAATCATTTCCTGCTACAATGCCCATTCCTAATCGTACGCTTGTTTTAGACATATCCGTCAGCTCATGAACACCTGCAAGGGCACCCAGCTTATCATTAAGAACGGAACCATAGAACCATGCCCCATCCACAGCCCCTTGCTTCAAAGCGATATAAGACTCATCAAATGCTCCTTGTCCTATCAGCTCCACATCACTTAATGCAAGTTGATGCTCTTTCAAATATTCATCCCAAAGGTACGGAATGAAGGTTCCACGAATAAAGCTCAGCTTCTTGTCCTTCAATTCCTCAGCTGTCTTGATATCATCCTGTACGAACAGCTTCCATTCAGTAGAAGCTTCATCTGTCGCCAGACCCGCTGATGCGATGATCGCGTAATCTCCTTTCGACACTGCGTTCAGCAGGGGAAAATCTGCCCCGAAAGCCACATCCACCTGCTTAATGAAGAGTGCATTTACACCTTCTGCCGGGGAACCAAAGTTGACTAGTTCAGCGTCTACCCCGTGTTTGGCAAAGATACCTTTATCTAATGCCACACGAAAAGTTGGATTCGTATTGATGTCAGCGATTTTAATCTTCAAGGTCTCTACTTTGCCGCTAATCGCTCCATCTTTTGCCGGCGACGCATCACCTTTGGAGCCGCAGCCTGATAAAAGGATAACAACGGATAAGGATAAGAGCAGGAAGCTTGAGCTGATCCATGAATTTTTCACAACGACACCCCCTTAAATTTGTTCATTGGCTTTGCGGCTGCTACCTTCATCTGTTGTCGCCACACAAGCAGCCCCTTCAACAAACGGCAGGGTAGTCGCCACACTTACTACAGAATCCGAACCTTTAGGCACGGCCCCTGGCACTCTGAACTGCGTGACATCTATCGCCTCAATCGCTTGTTCTTCCGGCTGCTCCAGCTGTGGTACCCACGCATAAGGCACACGATAGGAACGGTAAACCATGTTTGTATTTCTGGAATCGTTATACGGTGAGATATATTCCCAGACCAGTTCATGCTCTGACGTAACCTCGAAAAGTCTACCGTTAGATCCTTCTGTAATTATGGTGTTGCCATTCGAAAGCCGCTGTGCTGAGCTGATATAAGGACTGTAGAATTTGTAAGAATCCGTCGGAACGGAGAAGCCTGCTTCTGCCGCGGTATACTGCCATTCAATTTCGAGTGTCACTGGATTAATCTCTAGAATTCGAGAGTAGTCGCGGAGTGCATTTTTTTGCCCAAAGGGTGAAGATGGATTGGGAAGACCATAACCGCCCCAACCGCCGTTATCAAATACGAGTAGGTTGCCTTCTCCCGGTAAGCCCTTCGGAATGATGTGTGCATGATGCTGGCCAATGATCCAATCGATATGCTTCAATTCCGATAATGAGTAATCTGGACCGATTCTCCAAACGATAGCTCCAGTACGCTTATCTGTAATTGCGATAATATTCGCTTCCCGTGCATCCCAGATCACGTTATCTGGATGGAAACGCTCATCTCCTGCATCATAAAATTTATTAGGTCCTACATAGGAAGCTGAGTTGATATGCAACCAGTCACCTACACCCCCGCCCAGATTCCCGAAGGAGCGTGAGTTAGGATCACGGAATAGAACGTTTTTGGCCGCTTCATCAAAGCCAAGCTCTGCAAAATGTTCATTTGGAGCCCACTCCCAAACGATGTTCCCTTCCCAGTCCACTTCGATGATCGTATCATCCAGCAACTGCTTGTCGGAGATTTGATGGTTGTAGATATTTTTGTGAGCGAGGATTAGGGTGTTTCCACCGTCTACCTTTGGCTCTAGCCCTGGTGCAAAATAACCCACTGGATTGCCTTCGCGCTGATAGTCATGATGCTGGCGGGCATACCAGAGCGGTTCATAACCCGGATCTTCTATATGCTCATAGCTGTTATATCTCCACACGATGTTACCGTCCCAATCGACCTGCACCAGATCTACATTATCCTGAATGCCAAATTTGGGATCTCTTCTTCCTGTGCTGCCCAGCACATAACCACCAGGGAAGATTTTAGCCGGAAACCCGAGCAGTCCCTTCCACAGATGCACTTCTTTACCGTTCATATCTATCAGTACAACGCCTTCTTCACCTGCTTGAAATACAGTATAGCCGCTCCATGCTTTGCCCGGATTATATACAGTTGCCCCAGTTGGATATATGGTTGAATGTCCCATCGTTCATCTCTCCTACATTTGATTTTTTTAATAGCTAAGATAATTACTTTTCTTTGTGACTGCTCGTGGCTTCTGTTCAAGGTTCGGTGCAGACTCGGTCTCCGCATTCTCCTTCGCCAGCTTCAGCAAGGTTTCTGAGAATCCCTCCAGATTGCTGATGATCCGTTGATAGAATTGACTTTGCTGTGCCAATTCCTCTTCTGTAAACCCCTCAAACAGAAGCGAAATACATCGTTCTCCAATATTGCTGTTAAGCTCCGCCATCTCCCGGCCTTTATCTGTAATGTCCAGCATCACCATCCTGCGGTCTCCCTCCTTACGTCTGCGTACAGTAAATCCGCCTGTTTCAAGCTTATCGCTCAAAGCGGTGATCGCACCTGACGTAAAGTCCAGTTCATCCGCTAAATCCCCAAGCCGCTGTTCACCCTCGCGAATGATTTTATGCAGAATCAGCATGCCTGGTAAGGAGATCCCTTCCACAGTGACCTTATCCCGCTCCTTTACGAATCTGCGAACCACCTTGCGAAATCCCCAATCCGTCTCCTCCAGCTGTCTCCAATACGTATCGCTCATGCCTACCTCATCTCTCTCCATAGCCAACAAAAAAGACTCCCAGCACAAGTCCCTGACAAGGGAAAGTACGGGAGCCTTTGGTGGTCCAATCAGCTCGGATGAATTATTTCACTGTTCATTTAATTACTGTTTAAGGATTGGTGATATCATATAACCCTTTATTCCTACCTGTCAAGTGTGTATTTTAAACACTAAAAAATTTCATCCATAATGGCACAAATCGAGTACTTGTTCCAACTCAAAATCGCATAAAATTTAAGCTTTTTCATTGACATTTTGCCCATTGTTAAATATATTGTACCTAAGAATAAATGTTTACCTAGGGAAACAAATCAATAAATTTCAAGACGAGGAGCTTTTTAATGATTGAAATTAGAAACCTAAACGTGGATTACTTCGGTAATTCAGCGCTTGAAAATGTAAATATTGATCTTCCCTTTGGATATACGGTCGGAATTATCGGGCCAAATGGTGCAGGGAAATCCACATTCATTAAGTCATTGTTAGAAGTAATTAAGAAAAGAAGCGGAACGGTGACGGTAGAGGGAAGAGACATTTCTGAGTATAAGCGTAAGATCGCATATGTACCGCAAAAAAATGACATCGATCTTACTTTTCCAATCACGGTGAAGGATACAGTACTGACTGGAACTTACCCAAACCTGAAGATCTTTCAGCGCCCCGGGAAACAAGAGCGGCAATGCGTCGAGGAATGTATGACCATGGTAGATATAAGTGATCTTGCAAATAAACAAATTAGTAATTTGTCTGGAGGGCAGCTTCAAAGAGTCTTTATTGCTAGAGCGCTTGCCCAAAAAGCGGATGTATTTTTTTTAGACGAACCTTTTGTAGGCATAGATCTAGTCAGTGAGAAAATTATTGTAAAACTGCTTAAACAGCTTCGCGAAGAAGGGAAAACCATATTGATCGTTCATCATGATTTACATGAAGTCGAAGAATATTTTGACAAAGTCATCATTCTCAATAAAAAGCTTATTGCTTTTGGTGACGTTAAAGACACGTTTACTCCGGGGAATATCCTCAGTGCCTATGGTGCCTCCTTAGGTAATCTGGTAATCAAAGGGATGGGAGGCGCCGATAATGATTGATTATTTCTCATCGTTATTAAACATTCCCATCTATGCGCTTAACGCCGGATTGTCTGCTATCATTCTTGGCATTGTTTCAGGGGTTTTAGGAAGTTTTATTGTACTCAGAAAAATGTCATTAATGGGAGATGCTTTGTCTCATGCTGTATTACCGGGTGTGGCGTTATCTTATATTTTAGGGATCAACATTCTTGTGGGAGCTTCATTGTTTGGACTTTTAGCAGCCATCCTCATTCAATTCATTACAAGTCGCAGCAATATCAAAAGTGATACCTCGATCGGAATTATCCTCAGCTCTTTTTTTGCACTGGGGATTGTCCTCATCACGTTTGCCAAAAGCGGGCTTGATCTAACTCACATTTTATTCGGTAACATTTTAGCCGTCCCGCAGTCCGAGTTAATGCAGTCATTTATTATCATGCTTGTTGTTATAGCTATCATTTCATTGTTGTATAAAGAGCTGTTAATTAGTTCGTTTGATCCTGTCGTCTCTAAGGCATTTGGTTTAAAAACGGGGTTCTATCATTATCTATTGATGATGCTGCTATCCGTGGTTACCGTATCCTCATTATCTCAAGTTGGAATAGTGCTTGTGATTGCAATGCTGGTTATTCCAGCAGCTACATCCTATCTTTGGACGAATAAGCTGATCCACATGATTATCCTGGCTTCTACCCTCGGCGCTGTATCTGGAATTATAGGTGTGATCATTAGCTTTAGATTCAATTTACCTACAAGTGCCACCATTGTTCTAGTAGGGGTAAGTTTGTTTGCTATATCATTTATTATCTCGCCCAAAAATAATTTTCTAAGAAAAGGGGTTAAACAAGGATGAAAAAAACAATAAAGATGCTCTCTTTGACAATATTCATCTTACTAGTTACCGCATGTTCAAACGTTAGTGAGGGAGAAGCAGACAATGACAAACTGAAGATTGTTGCAACCTACTCCATTATCGCGGATATGACCGAAAATATTGTAGAGGAAAAAGCTGAGGTCTATAGCATGGTTCCCATCGGAACAGATCCGCATATGTACGATCCGCTACCCAAGGATACAAGTAAAGTCTCTAGTGCAGATTTAGTTTTTTATAATGGGATGAACCTAGAAACAGGGAAAGGATGGTTCCAGGACCTTCTTGATGTCACTAATAAAAAGGACGTTGCTTTTGCAGTCTCGGATGAAGTAACTCCAATGTACCTAACGGAAAAAGGAAAAGAAACTCAAGAAGATCCTCATGCCTGGCTCGATATTCAGAATGCGATTAAATATGTAGATATCATCACTACACGTGTAATCGAAAAAGATCCGGACAACAAAGAGTTTTATCTTCATAACCAATCAGAATATGTTAAGAAACTTAATGAATTGGATCAATACGCCAAAGAAGCGGTAGAAAAAATCCCACAGGAGAAACGCATTTTGGTTACAAGCGAAGGGGCATTTAAATATTTTTCAAAAGCCTACGGATTTGAGTCCGCATTTATTTGGGAAATCAATACCGACAGTCAAGGAACGCCAGAACAAATGAAAAACATCATTAACATTATTGATAAAAATCAAGTGCCCGCTTTATTTCTGGAAACGAGCGTAAATCCAAAAACAATGGAAACCATCTCCAATGAAACGGGAGTACCGATACATTCTAAGATTTTCACCGATTCTTTAGCTAAGAAAGGCGAAGAAGGAGACACCTACATTAAGATGATTAAATGGAATATTGATAAAGTCGTTGAAGGATTATCGTCATAAAAATAGGCTGTCGAGACTTTTCTCGACAGCCTAAACTTATTTAAAGGATATACTGAATGATTATTGTCCACTTTCCAGCACAATTGCGTTACTGCCCTCATCGTATACCTGCATAAATGACGAAATGGTCGGCAAATAATCGGCTGCCACATACAAAGTACCCTTTATGTTTTGCACATTAAGGCTTGTGTCTGGCTTTAGGGTGAGTATCCAATCCCCTTTGCTAATCATCGTCTCTTTGCTTGCCGCATCCCAGCGAATGTCCGCTCCCCATGAGCTAAATAGCGCTCTAACTGGTAAATATATTTTTCCGGACTCTTTAAGAGGTTGAATAGCACTATTGAACTTCACCTGCGCTCCATCCAACCAGACTTGCATGTTCTTACCGGCTGGCAGCAGTGGAACTGCATCAAGCAGATCAGCCTCGCTACGCAATGGCTTAAGGGCTTGCAGATCAAGATTCAATACCTTTAGCTTGTTATTCAGCGTATCGGTCACATACAGCTTCCCGGAGGCAAGCGCAACACCGGAAGGCTGATCAAACATTACTTTATCCAATACTCCAACCTGATCTCCCGAGTCCCCCTGCCCTGCAACTGTTATAACTTTCCCATCCTTTTGGATAGCCCGAACGCGATGGTTCAGACTATCTGCAATCAGCAATACCCCATTGGCATAGGCTAATCCACGAGGACGATTGAACAACGCCGATAGACGCTCTCCATTCCGGAACCCTCCAGCCATATAGCCAGTCACTGGATCAACAAGGGTTGCTTTACCTGCAAAGGTCTCCACCTTACCGCCTTTAATTAAGCGGATCATCTGATTCCCACTGTCAGCTACATAGAGATTGCCAGATTCATCAAATACAAGACCCAGTGGTTCATTGAACTTGGCTGAAGCTACTGCTCCGTCCAAATAAGCACCGTTATTGCCCTGCAGACCCGCAAACGTAGTCACACTACCTTTTGGTGTAACTCTGCGAATCACATGATTCAGTGTATCCGCTACATATATGTTGTCATTGCTGTCTATTGCCAATCCACCCGGCGCGTTAAATTGCGCCACATCAGGCGGTCCATCTTTATAGCCTGCTACTCCCGTTCCTGCGAGGGTATACACTTCTCCATCCTTAATTTTTCGGATGACATGGTTATCGGTATCACTGATATAGATATTGCCTTTACTGTCAGCAGCGGTGTACGTCGGATGATTAAACAAAGCCTTTGCACTCTTGCCATCGATATATCCTTCAGCACCTTGTCCAGCCACTGTCTGTAGCGCTCCATTACTCCACTTGCTGATCGTACCGCTTCCGGACTGTACGATGATGAGTTCATTACTGCCAGGTACAGCAGTTAGTCCCCATGGCTGTTTAAGAGAGAGTACGGCGTTAGAAGAGATGTTCTGATCTATACTCCCTTGAACGTTGCCGCTTGTGGGCTGCACTGCCTCTGCAGTAACGATACTAGATGGTACTGCGCTTACGAGCATTAATCCACAAACGATGGAGATAAGTTCCTTTTTCATTACGTTATTTTCTCCTCTCGAAGGTTATTGCGCCTTTAAAATAACAAAGATAATCTAATCTGGAGGTTGTCTATTATTACCTCTACAGGGCCGTTTTCAGTATCTTCAACCCTCACCAGTGGAATGATAACGATATAAGGTTCGGGAGTTAGTCTATTCAAGAATGCCGGAGTAAGTTTAAGTACAAAGGTATTCTCATCGTTCCGATCCAGTACATAATCCGTATCTTCTAGCGGAAATGGATCTCCAAGATCATATTCATAATGATATCTGATCTTCCCTACATCATAACCTAGCGAATGGATGATAAATTCCGGCGCTTCATCTTCACCTATAGGACCCGTATGGTTAAAATAACTCGGAGTGATTTCTCCTTCAAAGTAAAACCCGCCGTCTGCTATCTGTTGAACCTCTTCCTGTACCTGCCCCCCGGTAAGGGCATTCTTTAACAAACCACCATTAACCTTGATTTGAACGAATGACTTATAAGGAAGTGATTCACGCAGCTGAATGTGAAGCTTATTCTCTCGAATGTATACCTCACCTAAATCGATCGTGTCCTCACTCTGATTTAAGGTAACACTCACACCATCCCTGGCGGCATTAGGATTAGAGTCATCTGCGATATTAAAATCTAACGGAACTGTAAACGGCAAAACAATCTCATTATCACGGACGAGATAGTCATAGATATGTTCTCTAAATTCCTGCTGGTCTATCTCAGGTGCACCGAGTGGATTTGGAGTTTCCGTCGGCGTTGCTGTCGGCTCCGGTGTCGGTTCCGGCGTCGGTGTTGCTGTCGGCTCTGGTATCGGTGTTGCTGTCGGCTCCGGTGTCGGTGTTGCTGTCGGCTCCGGTGTCGGTGTCGGTGTCGGTTCCGGCGTCGGTGTTGCTGTCGGCTCTGGTGTCGGTGTCGCTGTCGGTTCCGGCGTCGGCGTTGCTGTCGGCTCCGGTGTCGGTGTCGGCGTTGACGTCGGTGTTGCCGTTGGTGTAGGTCTCGTCGGCGGTGTTGGTCTCGTCATATCTAAGGGAGCCGAACTAGATAGATCATAGTTAATCTGAGGTGGAATGGTTGGAATAGGCGGACTTGAGTGAACGGGCATCGTGGCTTTTATTTGCTCGAGTAGTTGCTCGATGTTTTTCTTAACCGATTCGAATTCCAATATCTCTTCTTCGTTCAGATATTTCAAATGCTGCTCTAGCGCAAATTGCGGTAATGCATTCAGGGAAAGCTGCCCCTGTGTCCATTGTTGATTCTCCATAATTAACTGTTGGGATGCTGTTATCATACGCTCAATTAGTGTGGGATCATTAGACGGAATTACGTGGACTGTTCCTTCCAGAACTCCCAGATAATCGCCGCTAATTCCTCCCCCAGCATTAAGAACTACATTGCCTTGGCTATTAACGCTAACAAAAAACTCTGTACCCATCACGCCCATGATCGCCGTCGGGGTCTCAATCTCAAAACGGGAGTCGCCATCCAGCTTCTTTTTCACCTTGATCAGGACTTGCCCGTTTTGCAGCTTCAGACTTGTCTTTCCGCCGAGCGCTTTTGCACTTTCGACTAATTGGCTAATGGTAAGCGTAGTGTTTGCTCCGATTGTAACTTCTTTGTTAGCATCGAGGTCGAGGCTGATTTGCCCGTCAGTGCCTGTTATAATCGTATCGCCTTGCGTAATCGCCATTCCTTTAAAAGCATTAAATTTCTTCGTTCCCCCGCTCTTTTTCACCTCAGACTTGCCTGAGACCGCGGTTATTTTCCCTACCTTGACGCTGTCCTTCGCCTGTGTGACAACCGCAGGCCAAAGAATACTGAACAATAGAATAAATGACAGTGTAAGCTTCAATGATTTCATTTCAACCCCTCCAATTCATAAACACTAATTCCCTGTTCTTTGCCCTTTACCTTGATCTCTCCTAATGAAACGGCTGATACTCTATCTTTTACAAAAGCGTAGGTAGCCTCACTGATGAGGATTTGTCCCGGCTTCGCATTGCTTTCCAGACGGGCTGCCGTATTGACGGTGTCTCCAATCGCTGTATAATCCATCCGTGTCTTAGAGCCGATGTTCCCAAATACAGCAGGGCCAGTATGTACCCCAATACCAAATTTAACTACTAGGCCAAAGCGTTCAAACAGCTTTTGTTCTACCGCCGCCGAACCCTCCTTCATCGCCCACGCGGCCTTCACCGCTTGCATCGGATGATCTTCTAGCAGCAATGGAGCATTAAATATCGCCATCGTGGCATCCCCGATAAACTTGTCCAGCGTGCCATCAAACTCAAAAATACAACCCGCGGTCAGATCCAGATACTCATTCAGAATCTCTACAATCTCCTCCGGTTCAGCAGCCTCTGACAACGGGGTGAAGCCTCGAATATCTACGAATAACAAGGTGAGCTCTCTGCGACTTCCTCCCAGCTTCAGACCTTCTTGACCGTTCTTGAGAATTTGATCCACAACCTGTGGAGCAACATATCGACCAAAAATATCCGTAACTCTACGTTTTTCCATCAACTCCTCTAAATATTGAAAAGCTATCACGATAATACAACTAACGATTAGAAGGGGAATCACATAACCTAGTGAGACCACCGTACCTTGATCATAGAAATAACGACCCGCAAAAATTAGTAGCGCAATGATGACCACAATGGCCGCATAGGAATACAGCATCTTCACTTTACGGAATAGTAGGTACGCCAGGAGCGCAACTAGCAAGAGCACTACTTCGTTCCACTTCCAGTCCAGCACTCGTTTATAATTGTCGTCAAGCAGAGATTGAATAATATTGGCGTGAATTTCCACACCGTATAACGTGTTTTTTCCGCTAATCGGTGTTAGGAAGTCATCCTTAAACCCTGTAGCATAAGGTCCGATAAGCACAATTCTATTCTCAAAATAAGAGGGCGGGACCTCTCCGCTAAGCACGGCCGAGTAAGGAATCTCTTCAAAGGCGCCTTTGCCACCTGAATAGGGGATATAAAAGCGTCCAAAGTCATCCAGCGGGAGCTTCTGCGGATCAGCAGTGCTTCCCATCGCCTCTCGATATTTCTGATAGACCGTCCATGACAAGCTGTGAATAGACTCCCCTTCATAATCAAAAGAATAAAGGGCCTTACGCACCACACGGTCTGTATCGGGAATGGTATTAATGTGCGCGGTTGCAGCCGCAGCCTCTCGCAAGGCTTCAAACGGCTGGGACAGCTCCAGCGCTTCAATTTTTCCTTGTTCAGTATTAGATGCAAAAGTGCCATATACGGGCAGAACAACATTTCCCGCCCGAGCGACAGCCGCAGCGAATTCTGTATCTGCTTCGGGATCTTCTGAGCCCACCGGGAACGTCAGGTCAAAGCCGATCACAGCAGGATGTCCCTCAGAGAGCGTATCTAACAGCTGTGCATGAACATTTCTGCTCCACGGCCAGCTGCCAAAGTCCTCCAAGCTTTGATCGTCTATCCCGATAATAGCAATCGTAGTATCCACAGCCCGCTCGTGCTGCATCACGCGATCTTGTAACAGATGATCAATAGAGTCCAGACTCCCTCTGTACAGAAGAACCGCAAAAATCACCGTAAGCAGAAGCAAGATATGTGCTAACTTTACTTTCAAGGTTCGTTTCTCCAATCTATGTATTATGGAATGAGTCTGAGCCAGCGCCATTAAAGAATACATAGGATCGCTAGTAATATAACGAAAAGTCCATAATCTAAGGCAATCTTTTGGGCATGCTTGTAGGTAAAGAATTTACCTTCAGCACTATAATAAGCGGTCAGATACGTTAGTGATGGATAAGCAAGAAGAAGGGGTCAGTAGATAACAGAATAAGGAATTCAAGCACCCATGGATGAATACCCATTCCTGCGCCAATTGGAAGAAGTGCCGTAACAAGGAGAATGACTGCCAAATCAAGTCTATTAAAAATTTATTCAAAAATATTATATATGAAAAATCATATGAATAGTAATAATTTCCTGCTTTGCTAGAAAAAAAGCGGGGGTGAAATACATAAAACGACAAAAAGCAGACCAGAGTTACCTCTGCCTGCCTTTGCCATACTATTCTTATAAATTGATTATTCCATACAGCAGTTTTGCAATTTCAGCACGGGTTACTTTGCCACGTGGATCGAAGTTATTGTCGCCCTTGCCATCAAGGATTCCCTTAGCTTTCAATTCACTTACCGCTTGTTTCGCCCACTCTGATACGCTGCTCATATCCTTAAAGCTTGCAGTAGCAGCAACGGAAGACTGTGCTCCAGCTTTGTACTGTATCAATTTCTGCAGGACAACCGCCGCTTCTTCACGTGTAATCGCATCCTTAGGACGGAACTTGCCATCACTGCCTTGGATGAGTCCGAGCTGAACAGCCTTGTCTATCGATGATGCATAATAAGCGTCTTTTGATACATCTGCAAAAGCACCATTCCCCGTAGTTTCACTTGTCTCATTCAATCCGAGTGAACGAATGGCTAGTGTAACAAAATCTGCACGGGTTACATTCGCTTGTGGACCATAGTGCGTATCGTCGATACCCTTAATCACATGCTTAGCCGTCAGCTTGGAAATGTACGGCTCTGCCCAGTGACCAGCGGTATCACTAAACTGCTTATGGTATTCCAGTACAACGAAGGAAGAGAAATGATCTGTTGTAAAGGTAACGGTATTATCCTTAAACACTCCACCCAAATATTCTAACGTGCTGCCATTTACATTATAGACACCTGCAAAATCCGTATCGATCTTGGCAAGCTGTTCCTTAGTCAGCGTCAAGGTAATCGTAACAGCACCTTTAAGCTGGTGGATAGCCGTTTCTTTGCCTCCTGCTGATGTACTGAGGTTCAGCGTCACGGTAGCCTTGGATGGACTCATTCCAGCGATATTCGTTTGTACAGATATATTACTTGCATCCACGCTCAGTAGCAGCATATCACTGCCGGCCGGAATCGCCGGTAAAGAGCTTGTTGGTACGCTTAATGTAACGTTGGAAGACACAATACTCAGATTCAGCTTCTTATCGATAGCCTGTTGCATGCTCGCTGCATCAAGTGCGAGTTTAATCTGATCTTGAGTCGAAGCTCCTCCGCCCAAGCTAATCTTGATGTTCCCACCTGTCGTAGCTTCTTCTATCAGCTTCTTCAAGGCTGATGGATCAGCTGTATACGTTCCATTACTTCCTAATGCCAGTTCAATGTTTCCTTTTTCCGCTCCAGGTGTGGCTGTAGGCGTTGGAGTCACTGTTGGCACTGGTAAAACTACTGGAGGTGCCGATGTCACCTCTGATGCTGGTGTCGGCGTCACTTCTGGCGATGGCGATACCTCTGGTGTTGGTGTTGGTGTCACCTCTGGTGTCGGTGTTACATTCTCTTTCCCAGTGTAGAAGCCCCAAATGTCTGAAAGCACACTACCAGAGTTATCATCCTCGACTTTTGTATACCACTGGTAGTAGCTTTCTGGATTAAGCTTACTCCAAGTGACCTGAGTCTCCGTACCGCTCTCTACTTGCTGATTGGTCGCGATTGTCTGATCACTGTAAACCTTAACTCCAATGTAATCGGTAGCTACACGTTTGGTTACAGGCTGCAGATCGAGATCTAGTACGAACTCATCTTTGCCCGGGAACTCATTTTCATCATAATAATTATAATCATCCAAGTAAGGCGAATAAGTCTTCACACGAAGCTTGTTGTTAGCTACATCGAACTGAAGGAGACGAATATAACCAAGTCCGCCCTCTTCGGCGCCTTGATAGTCTGCCAGCATTTGATATACACTGCGGTCCGCAATGCCATCTCCGTTATCATCCAGCTCATCTACCTTAAGCTCTGCATCATGATAATGACCGGACAAAGCTGCGATTACGTTCTTGTTAGGTTTCACAACCTTTTCAAAGATCGTATCGGCAATCGGTGCGCGGTTATTAGATACGAGCAGGTATTCATGAAGACAAAGAATCGCTTTACGCTCTGGATAACGAGCGACAATCTCATTCATCCATTCAATCTCTTCTTCAGCCAGTCCCCAGCCCATATATACGATAATGAAGTCATTTCCGTTCGCAGATACCAAATCATAATGGCCCCGGTTGTTGTCATAGGAACCGCCAAAGGTTGGCATGTCCTTAAATCTCCATTCACCAAAGTACTGCCAGAATTTCGTATAATCTCCGGTTTGATGACCTACATCATGGTTCCCTGCAAGAACACCATAAGGAATACCTGCATCCTCGAGTACCTTCATGTCCCGATCGGCTTCTTCCCATTCATATTCCTGATAGGATTTGTCCACTACATCTCCGGTATGAATTACATATTTCAAGTTCAAATTATCCTTATTGTCGGCAATCCACTTCACATTTTTCTGGTAAATGTAAGGATAGCTTTGAGAATAATATTGCGTATCAGACATCCATACAAAGGAAAAATCATAAGTGTCTTGCGTTACTGTAGCTGCAGTCTTAGCCACGGACGCGATCTCATCCTGAACCATCACCGCAATGCTATTTCCATTTCTATAATCTCCAGCAGTCACCGTAGATTTCAGTTCAAAATCCTCAGTACCAGCGATTAAATGGTCCAACTGTATCCATTTTTGTCCGGCAGGACTCCACGCGTAGAGACTTACTTTACGACCTGGAAGTGAATTACCCTTCCATTCAATATCCACACGATCTGAAGCCTTCACCGATTCATCCAGCTTAATTTCATAGCGCTGATATGGGAATTGCTCAACAGCATCGTTAATTAGGTACTGTCCGTCAACTGCACTTATTTTGCTGTATTCGTCACTGCTAAGGGCTTCTTCGCCCGCAGGAACGGATTGCTTCGGCGGTTCTGTATCGGATGCGTTCTTAAATCCAGTAAATCCTTGTTCTGGATGGTTACCATCGTACTTGAAGCCTCTATAGAAGGTAACATCCATCTTATCCTGGTTAGGATCTTCAACCTTAACCTTCAAGGTCGGATTCGTACCCACACCAATCTCCCAGTTCTGAGGTGAGATCAGGAGTGGTGCAAATGGATTTTCATTCGGTACATGGAATGTAATTACCTTTTCCACCTGATTACCTATCTTATCCAATGCGGTGATAGAAAGCGCATGGTCTCCACCGGACAGCTTTCCGGATGAAGTAGCATAAGGCAGTTCAATAACATTTCCATCCAGCTTCACGCTAACTTTATCTACACCTGCGTAAGTATCCTTGATCTCAGCAGTAATTATGAAATTACCACGATAAGTTTTTCCTTCTTCAATCGAAGCTTTAATAGATGGCGGCGTATTGTCTACAATCACATTTGAAGATACCTTGGATCCACCTTCAGTCAGTGTTACTTTATGTTCTCCGTCAGTTACTTCTTTAGTATTCCAGTTATACGCCTTTGAACGGAATAAATCCGATTTCAGATCAAACCGGAAGCCGATGGATTCGTGCTTCCCAGTGCTGTCTCCCATCTTAATTTCTTTATCACGTTCTGCATAAGCAGGGTCCCAAACTTCAGTACCGTCTGCAAGTAATAGGCGCACATTCTTCACTTCGAAATCATCTTTATTCTCCTCGGGACGAGGGTCAAAAGGCGATGATTTAGAGCCCGCCCGAATGTAGATCACATTATCCTTGCCCACTTGTAAAGCGGCAGAGGAGATCGGAAAGGTTAAGGTCGTATACGTAGTAATCGGGTCCATAAAGGTGTATAGAATACTCGCATCCCCTAATTCTTCTGGTCCCATGGTGATACCGTTTTTGAAATAATAATCTACATTCTTCGCATCAAATACAAAGTAAGCATCATTCTCAAGCGCGGCATATACCTCGTTATTGCCGAGCACCTTATTGTCGATGCTCAGGTCCACTTCTTCCGCCTTGGCGGTGGCAGAGGTTCCTTTTACCGTCATAGAGCCATTAATGAATTGTCCATCCTTCACATTCAAACGAAGCGCTGATTGATCGGGACCACCTGTGATTTTCACTTTCATTACCGGAGATTCGGTCTCATTCGTGCCGTCAGATACGACGAAATAATACTGTATTTCATTCCTACCAATCAGATCAGCAGATGACAATTTATAATGGTACAGACTGTCATTGAAATCTTGAGATAGATTATGACTGACAAAATCAGGCTGCTTATCCGAAGCTACTCTTACTTCTACGGACGTAACAGCTTTATTGTCATCCGCGAAAGCCTTCAAATCGAGACTCATCGACTGATCAATCTCCGTTATAGCAGTCAGAACATTTACCGTCGGATTCTCGGTATCCGGCTCCACATGGATCGGTGTGTTAGGAAGCAGCGCTACATCCACCTGCCCTGGTGATGGAGCAGCTGAACCTGTGCTAATCTTGAGCATTTTGCTTTGCCCATTCACAGGATACTTGTATAGAAGGGCTTTATTTTCTTTGGTGTCATCACCTTTAGCTCCACCATCATAGGCAAGGTCGGCATCATAATACGCAGAGGAAATTTCCTTCTCCGTATTACTCTTGATTACGACTGCCCGGCGGCCAGAGTTGGCCATCCCATCGCTTTTGATTAGAAAGAGATTCGTACCATCAATCAGATTAGTGTTGAATTCTGTATTGAAATCATTGGCAGTGTATGTACTATTAGCACTATTAATAATCCAGAATACCACGGACTGCTGTGCAGGAATTACAAAGCTTTCCTTCGTCGAGGGCCACTTCACATCAGAAGCGTTACCTTTATCAGGATAACGATAATAGATCTTGTAGTTCTTGAAATCAATCGGTGCGTCAGTATTGTTATACACCTCGATGAATTCAAAAGCGTCACTGCTCGTTGCCTTTACATTCGTCGAATTCGGCAGCAGCTCTGTAATTAGAAGCTTCGGCACATTGTTCGTGTCGAACGCGGGCAGGTTCACATGAACAGAATAGTTCTCCGTTACATTGTTCACACGGATGCTGTAGTGCAGTTCTGGCTCTTCCAACGCAGCCGCGGGAATTACCGCCGTATATTCCCCCTCGCCTTTTGAGGTCATGGTGATTACCGTATCTTTCACCTGAGAAGGAGAGCCGTATTGCAACTTCACTACCGGTAGCGTTCCGTCTGGACCATTCTCTAAGTTCGTAATCTTCGCGGTGATGGAAAGATCAACTAGATCTACACTGCTCAGCGGGTGGTGTTCAATCACCGGCTGTTTGTCTCCAGGCACTGGCTTAGGAGGCTGTTCTGGCTCTACAGTTCCAGGTGTAGCCGCAACGGTTCCCGAATTTGGCATGAGACTCATTGTAGAGCTGTCTGCTTGAGAGAATTGATAGAATATACCGTTATTCTCCTTCACCTGTTCTTTCCCATAAGAAGCAGAGACAATTAAAGCATCTCCTGCTTTACTCTTAATTTGTAAGTTACGCGGAGAAGTGTTAGCCATACCACCGCCACCGTTGATACGGAACAGGTTCACTCCTTCCTGAAGAGTTGCTGAAGGATTAAAGTTTTTGATGAAATCCTCGGCTGGAACATTCAGATTATTGCCGTTCATAATCCAGAAGACGATATTTCCAAGCGCCGGTATGACCGCATCTCCATTTGTTGTCCAAGTATCATTGTCATTATAAAAGAAATAATAATCCTTAAAGTTAACTGGCTCGTCCGTATTATTATAGATTTCAACAAATTCATAACCATCTACAGAGGTTCCATTGGTGCCTTTTACATTTTTAGTATCCGGAACCACCTCTGTAATAAGTAAAGAGCCCGGATGGGTAGGTGTCGCATACACAGCTGTTGTCACGTTTGTTTGACTCATAAGTGTAAGTAGCTGATCCTGTTCATCAACATGTAATCCTAATTCGGAAGATGTCTGCTCCGTATCCAGCTGCTCTTCAGCATATCCTGCTGGAACCATTATCCCCAACATCAGACTGCTTGCAATTACACCGGATAGAAAACGTTTAGCTTTTGCTGTTATTCTCAAAACTCCGAACACTCCCCATAAGTTTAATTGTGACCCAGTGCATAAATATACATTGGAGATCATCTGGAAAGTATACATCCGGTGTATTATCGCTATATTATTCCAATGTTAAATCTTTAGGTTATCTTAAATATTGTTTAAGCTTCAGCTCAGCTTTCCGGGTTATAATAGAAGCAAGTTAAGCCACAACCATCACAGACACTTTCAACAGAAACCATAAAATGTTATTTGTAAAATAAGAAAAGAGGACTCTAATGGATATAAAAAGAGTGATTATAGTAGGAACCGTAGTTATAGTGATGTCTTTTGGAAATGCTTGGAGCAGCCTTACTGCTAACGCAAGTTCGCCTGCACAATGGTCCACCGTAAAAGCTGCGGATAAAGACGAATTATTATTGAAAGCACTTAACCAGCCCACTGATGAAGATTTGTATGATGCCTTATATGACGGTAAGTCACTTCAAGATATTGCAAAAGAACAAAACACGGATATTGAAGATGTGATCAATCTACAAGTAGCTCAGCTAACGGAACAGCTAGATTCACGGCTGGCTTCCGGAAGTATTACGGCTGAGCAGTATGCAGCACACAAGGCGGAGCTGAGGGACATCGTTACGGAGAGTGTCCTCACTTCTTTCGGCTAAGGAAGATACATACAGTGGCCGTACAACATTTCTCCGCGCCAAAATAAAGAGGGTGATCCGAAGCCATTCAATGAATGGCTATCGGATCACCCTCTTTGTATTTTCGATGCTATTTAACTCAATTCCTAAGTCTCTATCTTGTTATCCCTAGCGATCTCCAGTATATCCAGGAAGAATACAAAAATTGGAATACCGAGAATTAGACCCCATACACCCATATAGTGCTCAGAGAAGAGAAGTACGATAAAGGTGTAGAACATAGGCAGATTCATTTTGGATGACATCAGTTTTGGATTTAAGAAGTAACCTTCGATAAAATGTAGTATGGCGATCATAACCAATACATATATCGTCATTGCTATGCCACCGATGTTGTAACCAATAATACAAAGCGGTATTAAAGAGATCACAAAGCCTACAACTGGAATCAAACTAAGCAGGAAGATCATAATCGATAAGGCGAATAGATACGGAAAGCCTAAGATCCAAAGTCCAATCACAGTAAAGCATGTATTAAACAGCGCGATCAGAATTTGCGCTTCGATCACTTTACCAAAAGATGAGATGAATTTTCTGCCGAAATACTCAAGCTCAACATAGAACCAGGAGATTTTGCTCTCTTTAAGACGGGCAGTGAAACTGACAATTCTGTTCTTCTCAAGGATAAAGACAAAGCTCAGAATGGTGGATAATACGAAGCTGGTGCCCCAATTACTTATTTTCAGGACGTACTCAAGACCATCTTTCACATAAGACTGATAGTTCAAATCCTTAAGCTGGGCAAATAAATACTGCGCAATTTCGTTTTGTGGAATGTTTGCAGGGGTTAAACTGGTCAGAAAATTGGTTAATTGCTTAATCTGAGTAAAGACCTTCGGTAAATAATTCACTAAAGTCACTACGATCAGAGCAATCAGAGCTAAATACAAAATAATAATAATGACTTTACTGTTGACTGCAACATATTTATTGATCCGCTTCGTGAGCAGCACTTGAAAGCTGTTCATTACATAAGCAATCAAAAATGTTAACAGTACTAAATTAAGCATATCTCTAATACTGAATAGCAGCAGGGCAACCAGCCCCAAAATAAAAAAACGCCGGACCGTTAAATTCGCGTAATAACGCTTAAATACTTCCATCTGTTCTCTCCATTCACCTACCAATTAGTACTCTATTTATAGTCTACAGTAAGGAATTCACTTATAGCAACTAGTGATTCGCCCAAATTGGCGAAATTTCTCACTTTTTGTAAACTCCTAATGATCGTAGGGAAAGATGATATTCATTCCATACATTTCCTTATTCGTTTATGTACCGCCCGTTGTGCGCGTTAACTTAACGGTTCGACGCTTCTGATCGTAATTGAGATCAATATTTAGATCCTTGCATAATTGCATAAACGGAACCATTAAGGTCCCTTTCCTCATTTCGGGTGCACTTCCTATCAGTGCTACTTTTTGACTATTCAGGGTTAATTCCATGGGCGAATCTATATGTTTGATCTGCTCAAGGGTTTGGACTGCGGTTAGATTCTGGCTTCCCCCGTTGATTCGGGAGGCATTCCGGTCCGTTCTCGCATTTATTCCATCCTGGATTTTAAATGTCAGCGAAATTCCGAGTGAATCACATGCGGATAGCAACCGGTCATTGTAAGATCCGTAAGGAAAGGCAATCGCTGAATCGGTATTTCCCAGTTCTTCCTTCAGCCTTTGCTCCGCCTTGGCCAAATCACGAGTAACTCTGCTATAGTACTCCATATTCATTTCATTCCTATTTTCATCGTCGATATATAACAAGGCACTAGCGGCAGGCCGTCCCCCACCTTCAGCATCCACAATACCATAATGGTGTAAATCGTACGTATGACTATAGAACCCCATCCCGTCACGCTTCATTTCACGCATCTGCTCCCAGTTGAGTTTCGGCACACTATTCGGATCTGGGTGGTCAATCGTAGAGACAATAACGAAATTCACTGCCGTATACCCGTATTTTTTCAGAATAGGAAAGGCCAGCTCATAAAAACTCTCATATCCATCATCAAAGGTCAGCAGCACCGCATTGTCTGGAACCGTACCGCCATTCAGCATAAATTCTCGATATTGTTCCATCGTAATCACATGAAACCCTTCCTGCTTCAGCAGGTTCATTTGATCATCAAACCGATCAGCCGATAAAATCCAAGGAAACTGCGGCATCGGCTTCTCTGACAGATGATGGTACATCAGCACAGCTACATGGTCTTTATAGTAGATACCTTTCGGAAGCGGCCCCTGCTTCTGCCAGTCAATATGCATGTTAAGGGCCCGTTCGGCAGCAGCCTTGGGAATCATTAGCTCATCAGGTGAGCCCGGATAAGTAGCTATTGTCTTAATGATTTGACCGTTTACATTTATGGTCAATATCGAAGGTTCACGTTGATTGTTGAAAATAGCAACAAGACTTATTAGCAGAACGATGACTAAAAGTATTATATATTTTTTCGTATGCAATCTCTGAATCTCCTTAATAAAGAAATCTTATTCACTATGTAACTACATATTTGGTGACAGTTCCACCTACTTTTGGTTACATTTTCTTCTTATTTTGTTTCATATAATAAAAACAGGAGGCGATCCCTAAGTCTCAACTGGCTTAAGGAACACCTCCTTCAAATGGAGAGCTATATATTTAATTATGTACATTTATGTGTAATTGTAGACAGTCTAGGACCTTCTCTTATCTGCGAAGTAATTCTCTTCCCCAAGCTCGTCCACAACGATGTTTAATGCTGCTTCCGTCGCCTACCTTTGGACAAACGAAGATGAGCATAAGACGGGCAGCCAAGGCTTCTATGTGGAAGTGTATAGCGATAAAGTACTTGTCCGGGGCAGAGATTTTAAAACAGGAACCTGGGTTGATGCTGCGCAATATGAGGTTGCTTATCCAGTGGGAAATGTATATTAAATTTTCACAGAAAAAAACGATTGTGCACAGGGAGTCCCCCCTCGCAACAATCGTTTTTTTATTGTAGTTATTCAGTTTAGTGTGCAATCGGGGAAATCCGGTAGACTGAAGTGTCTCCATCTGCTGACTTCGTCCCGCTTTCAATCTGCCAACCAAAAGATAATACAGATGCCAGACGTTCCTTCTCAGCCACAGTCAAAGCCGCTTCTACCGCTTCTTTACCCTCTTCAAGCTCCAGCTCTCCCTCTTTACCAAGAGCAACCCATATCCAGCTACGAATGCCGCGGATCGTGTTGTATTTAATCTGATAGCCAGTCTTCACCGCTTGCTCGAACAGTTCTGGCTGCTCCGCTTGCAAAGTGGTCAACTGCTTATAATCAAATTCGTATTCACTCTCGTCAACGGGCAAATCGCCCTCTGCCACTTTACGAAGAATATCCTCATTGGACCAGCCTAAAGAGCGAAGTGACTCTACCAATAACGCATCCCACTGGGATAACTTTACTCGGTTCAAATTCTCTGACATCCTGATTCCTCCCGTACCTGTATATAGATTCTACTTATTCCGTGAAATCATAGGCAACATAATGGCCCGGACTAACTTCCTGCAATGTAGAAGTCTCAGCTCTGCCGTACTCTGCCGAATATCCGTCTAAAATAATTCTTTGATTAGCCCGTCTAGGGTCCGTCTCCAAAATGGAAGACAGCAATGCCTTTGTATAAGGATGAATAGGATTCTCGTACAGCTCATCACTTTCGGCTACCTCTACTAGACGACCGCCATACATCACACCAATCCGGTCCGAAATATGACGTACCATCGACAGATCATGCGCAACAAAGAGGTAGGTCAACCCAAATTCGGACTGCAAATCCTCCAGCATATTCACTACCTGTGCCTGAACAGATACATCCAGCGCTGAGATCGGTTCATCACACACTACAAACTCAGGTTTCACAGATAGCGCTCGAGCGATCGAAATCCGTTGACGCTGCCCACCGCTGAATTCATGAGGGAAGCGATAAAGATGCTCTCTTTTTAAACCCACCTTATCCAGTAGTGCCGCAACCGCTTCTATACGTTCGTCGCCTTCGTGGACCCCATGGATTTTCATAGGCTCGCTGATCAGATCAAGTACATTCAGGCTTGGATTAAGGGATGAATAGGGATCTTGAAAGATCGATTGAATGCGTCTGCGAAAAGGTTTTAGCTGCTTCTCTCCAAGCTTGCTCAGCGGCTGCCCGTCAAAAGACACTTCACCGTCGGTATAGTCATATAATCGCAACAAGCAGCGTCCAACCGTGGACTTACCGCTTCCTGACTCTCCGACCAGTCCAAAGGTCTCCCCTTGACGAATCTGAAAGCTTACACCATCTACCGCCTTAAGCACAGATGTATCGCGCCCCCATATATCCTTACCTTTAGAGAAATGTTTCTTGAGATTATTTACGTCCACTAGAATCTTATTATCACTCAACCGAACCGCTCCCTTCAACACCAGCTACGGCTGGAGTCTCCTGCCCACCGTCTGCCAGCCAGCACATCGAACGATGACCTGGCGATAATTCGATGACCGGAGGACGCTCACTACAGCGGGCAAAAGCATTAGGGCAACGTTCCATAAAAGGACATCCAGAAGGTGGATTCAGCAAATCCGGCGGTGTACCTTCAATAGGAACAAGTCGTTCACGCGACTTACCGTCACGTTTTGGAATTGAGCGAAGCAGACCTTTCGTATAAGGATGCTGCGGGCGGTAAAAAATATCCTCCACCGTGCCTTCCTCCATCACGAGTCCACCATACATTACGATAACCCGTGTACATACCTGAGCTACCACACCCAAGTCATGGGTAATGAGCGCTACAGCGGTACTGGTATTGTTTTTCAACTCTTTAAAAAGATCGAGAATTTGTGCCTGTATCGTTACATCGAGCGCAGTGGTTGGCTCATCTGCAATCAATAACTCTGGCTGGCAGGAAAGAGCCATGGCAATCATGACCCGCTGGCGCATCCCGCCGCTGAACTCATGCGGATATTGCTGCAGCCGCTGTTCAGGATTATTAATACCTACCTGACGCAGGATGCTTGCCGCCTCTTTAAGCGCTTCTTGCTTATTTAAACCGCGATGCCGACGGATGACCTCCGTAAGCTGCTGGCCGATTTTTTTTACAGGATTAAGAGAGGTCATGGGATCCTGAAACACCATTGCTATGCGGTTACCGCGCAGATTTCTCCACTCTTTTTCCGAAAGGTTCGATAAATTCTCACCACGGAAATTGATATTTCCACCGATAATTTTACCCGGAGGTGTAATCAACGACATAATCGCCTTGGCAGTCACACTCTTCCCACTACCAGATTCACCAACGATTCCTACCGTTTCACCAGCATCTATATGAAAGCTAACGCCGCGAACTGCTTGGTTCTCTCCGTCTCGAGTCTGGAAGGAAACCTTCAAATCCTCAACAGATAATAGCCGTTCCGTCATGATGTCTTCACACTCCTATCTTCGGATCAGCTTCGGTTCAAAGCCTACCCGCAAAATATCGCCTAAAACATTAAAGCTCAGTACCGTTAATAGTATCAGTAATCCAGGGAACAAGGCCAGATATGGCGCTTGAGCGATATATCCCTGCGCATTGTTAAGCATACTGCCCCAAGTGGCATTTGGAGGTTGTACCCCAAACCCAAGGAAACTTAGGGACGACTCCATCATAATGGCCGAAGCGATGTTATTCGTCGCACCTACAATGACAACAGGCACTAGACCCGGAAGAATATGACGCCAAATAATTCCGAAGTTGCTCTGACCTGAGGCTTTTGCATAGAGTACATATTCCCGTTCTTTGATCGTCATCGTCTCCGCCCGAATGACACGGGCGATATTCATCCACATTAATAGTGCAATAATAATGATGATATTCCCTACACTCGGCTTCAAAAATACGCTAAGCAGCAGCAGAACTAAGAAAGATGGAATGGACAGTACTACATCAAGCATCCGCATGAGAAGATTATCAACCCATCCGCCAAAGAATCCGCTGATTACGCCCACCGTCACACCTATGCCTGTAGCGATGATCATTGAAGCAAAGCCAACTAGCAGGGATACCCGGCCGCCATATAATGCTCGGGCAAAATAATCCCGGCCATAGTCATCCGTCCCGAACCAGTGATCGGCTCCCGGCGATTTCAGACGTGCCAGAACATCCATCGCATTCGGATCATGTCCAGATAAAAAGGCAAATATAGAGCCTAGTGTGAAGATGAATAAAGTAATGAGGGCAAGGGCGCCCAATTTATTCGTAAATAGCTCATCTCCAACACTTTTCCATTTACTGCGATTCATGAGGTCACCTCGTTAATTTAATTCGTGGGTCCACGAAGCTATATAGAATATCCGCGACCAGATTGCCGATGATCAGCATTAAAGAGGAGAATAGAGTAATTCCCATAATCACGGGGTAATCCATCCCTTTTACTGCAGTCATCCCCAAAGAGCCAATACCCGGCCATGAAAATACCGTTTCTGTTACAATTGCACCTGCTACCAGATCCCCCATAGACATCCCGAGCAATGTAATTACAGGAAGCAACACGTGCTTCATTACATGACGGAACAAAATCGTTGTCTTTTTAGATCCAAAAGCATATTGAATCTGCACGTACTCTTCTTTTAGCTGTCCAATGGTACTAGAGCGAATGTATCGCACATAACCAGCCAGAAATCCAAAAGCAAGCACCGTGCAAGGCAGGATGCCATGCTTGAACACATCAAACGCCGATTCCACACCAATCGTTCGCATCCCCATAATAGGGAGCAGGTGCAGCTTAATCGCGAATAAGTACATGAGTAAGATGGCTAGCCAAAACAAAGGCACGGATATTCCGACATAGGATAAGAAATTAATAAGCTTATCTACCCAGCGGTTCCGGTTTGCTCCGGCAATAAGACCGAGTGGAATGGCCAGTATAACGGCAAGGCCAATTGCAGAACCCATCAAACCTGCTGTTGCAGGTAAACGTTCTAGAATTTGATCCAATACAGGCTGATGATTCACAAGGGAATAACCAAAATTGCCCTGCAGCACTTCTTTGATCCATATAAAATATTGAATGTAGGCTGGCTTATCCAGCCCAAGGTTATGCCGGATGCGCTCAATGTCATCGGCATGCATATTCGGCGTAACGAAGGATAATACCGGATCCCCCGGAGCCAGCTTAATCATCGCAAAGCACACAACCGAAACAAAAAACAACATCGGCAGGGTTTGCAGCAATCTTCGGACGATAAGTTGTCTCATACGTTTATTCTCCCAGTTCTATATCGGTAAAAAAGTAAGCTGGATACCCCAGCTTACTTTTTCCCGTTTTTATTTAAGGTAGATTTTCGATAAATCTTCAAAAATAACGACAGGCTTCAAGACTGCTTCTTCAAGACCGCCGTAGTTCTTGGAGACAGCTACAATAGTCTTGGTATTAGCGATTGGATAAATCGGTGCATCGTCTGCAATGATTTCTTGGATCTTCTTGTAGATCTCACCACGTTTAGTCACATCTGCTTCTCCTGCACCTTCATTGAACAGCTTATCAACCTCAGTGTTTTTATAATGCGAGTAGTTGGAATCAGCAGTAGAAGTATACAAAATTCTGTAAGCATCAGGATCGTAGCCCATAATATAACCTGCAATTGCAAGTTCAAAATCTGTTGAATTCATATCACTGAACTTCTGACCATATGCCGAGGCATCCATATTTTGTAGTTCAACTTCAGCGCCAATGGCTTTTAGCTTTTGCTGCACATACAGTGAAATGGCTTCCTGAGCTTTATTTCCGCTCGATACAATCAATCTCAATTTCAGATCGCTAACTCCAGCCGACTTCAGAAGCTCCTTCGCTTTTTCCACATCATTATCGAAAGAAGGGACATCATTAGTATAGAACAATGCATCCGGAGTCAAGAATGACTTAGCCGGGTCAGCATACTCGTTAGAGGAATAGGCAGCCTGAATGATTTCATCGCGGCTTAGAGCTAGAGACACGGCTTGACGAACTTCTTTTTTAGCAAGAGCACCTCTATCGCTGTTCGCATTGAACAAGAGGTAGGATAGGCGGCCTTCACTATAAGGAAGAATTTCGAAATTGTTCGAAGCTTCAATCGTCGCAACGTCCTGTGGATCTAAATATTTAATGTTGATCTCACCGCTTTGAAGTGCGAGATTCGCAGCATTCGTATCTTTAGCGATCCGGTACGTTACGGAATCAAGATGTGGCTTGCCGCCGAAGTAGTTATCAAATCTCTCCAGCGCAACATATTCTCCTGTCTTGTATTCTTTAAATTTGAAAGGGCCCGATCCAACCGGTGCAGCATTTTTGGTGCTTTTCTCTAGATCCGCTTCATTTTCAAAAATATGCTTTGGAATCGGAAATATTTGCACTAGTGTAGCTTCAAAAGCTGGGCTGACCTGCGGAAGCTTAAACTCTACAGTCAGATCATCCACCTTAACGGCCTTAACGGGTTTATCACCGATAAATAAGTTCGCTCTCAACATGCTGTTTTGCTTCTCATCCAGGATGCTATCAATCGTGAACACGACATCGTCAGCAGTAAGCTTTTCTCCGTCATGCCAGGTCAGTCCGCTTTTCAGCTTCAACGTATAAGTCAGGTTATCTTCTGAAAGGGTTAGGCTGTCTGCCAAGTAGAAAGTCTTCTTACCATCATTTACTTGAAACAGTGGCGCATAGAGCGCTTGGTCAATCGTAAGGCTGACACGGTCACCCGCATAGTTCGGATTAAGAATCACAGGATCAGCAGCAACTCCAATAATCAAGTTGCCTCCATCTTTTATCTCAGTGCTTGCTGTCGTTCCATCATTGGTAGCAGGTGTTTGATTTGTATTTGTGGAAGTGGCGTTGTTCCCTCCGGAGCACGCACTAATCAAAAATGTTAACAAAATCAAAGTAATAACTCCAGATAATCCTCTACGCATAAGTTTCTCCCCCGTATTCTATGTTCTGCGTTGCTTGTGTTTTTTATATTGTATATCGGAATACTAGGAATTACAATGGATAGCATTTCTCATTAATGTAATATTGAGGAAATCGATAATTCTACCACCATTTGCATCATACCAGAACACATCCGCACTAGGATTCATGGCTAATATTCGATTGATTAACTCCTGTACTTTTAGCGGTGATTTACCCATTGCTCTCATCCTCTGCGGTTCATGTTGGCATCTGTATCTAATTATTCGGTTATTGTACAGCAGATTGTTACGAATTAATATATCTAACACTCATTTACTTTACAGAACTTTGAAAAATAAGGATTATTGCCGCTCCCCTGTAAATATATTGAGAACATACGGATACATCCAAGGAAAGAGGGAGCATCCCTCAAGGAGGCGGCAATGACGGAAACCAAGATTCGTGTATTGATCGGCAGTCCGATCCACCAGAAGCCTACGGTTTTAAAAGAATTTCTCAATTCCTTGCTTCGTCTGAATGTAGCCAATATTGAGCTGCATTTTCATCTGATAGATGATAATGATGATGAGGAATCAACCCGGCTACTCCAGGAATTCAAAAGCAAGGGTGATCATATTTATCTTCAGAGCTCCGGCTTTCATGATGCCTATATTCGCAATGATACTACCCACTTCTGGAGTACCGATTTAGTCTGGAAAGTAGCCAACTTTAAGAATCTCATGATCAACCGAGCCCAGACCCTGAATTATGACTATTTGTTTCTGATTGACTCCGATCTCATTCTCCATCCCGATACCCTCAGACATCTAATAGGTACGAACAAGGATATCATCTCAGAGGTATTCTGGACGCAGTGGCAGCCAGGAACTATGTTTCAGCCGCAGGTATGGATGCACGACGAATACAATCAATGGGAGTTACTGCCCGGCGAAAAACTGCAACCAGAGGAGATCAATCGCAGATTTCATGAATTTATAGCTAAGATGCGGAATCCCGGAATTTATGAAGTGGGCGGACTCGGGGCTTGTACATTGATTAGTCAGCATGCGATAAAAGCCGGGGTTAGCTACAATCAAATTCGCAACATTTCATACTGGGGAGAAGACCGCCATTTCTGTATCCGTGCTGCAGCCCTTGGCATTCCCCTGTTCGTCGACACCCATTATCCGGCGCTACACTTGTATAGAGACAGTGATTTGAGCAAAGTTGATGATTTTATCAAAGAAACCACGGAGACCAAAGCTGACTCCACTGATGCAGCGAGCAATTTATCTACGGATGATGTGCCTATATCGACAGAGCCGACCTCCACACCAGACAATCTAACCAATACAGACATTACAGACAATCCAGACAATGAAAGTTCCAAGGAAACAATCCCTCTAGCCAAAAAGCGGCCTAAGCTAACCCTCACCATGGTTGTGAAAAATGAAAGTGGACGCTTTCTGCGACAGGTTCTGGAGGAGCATCGCAAATACATCGATGAGGCCGTCATTATTGATGATGGCAGCACGGATAATTCAGCAGCGATCTGTTTGGAAGCCCTTGAAGGCATTCCCGTTCATCTCGTGCACAATACCATATCCAAGTTCAGCAATGAAATTGAGCTGCGAAAGCAGCAGTGGGAAGAGGTTCTGAAGACGAACCCTGAGTGGATTCTGAGTCTGGACGCAGACGAAATCTTTGAACCCAGTTTTGCTGCAAATATTGATACGTTACTGTACGCTGACGAGGTCGATCTATTCTGCTTCCGTCTCTACGATTTATGGAACGCCACCCATTACAGAGAAGATATTTACTGGCGCTCTCATTTGAATTATCGTCCTTTTTTGCTTCGCTATAAAGAAGACTTCAACTATGTATGGAATGAATCCCCACAGCACTGTGGGCGATTTCCGGAAAATATTTTCGAGCTTCCCCACCAGCTAAGCAACTTACGACTCAAGCATTTAGGTTGGTCGAAGGCAGAATTCCGTTTAGAAAAATATCTGCGTTACATGCTCCTTGATCCCGATGGCCAATACGGCTGGAAGGAGCAGTACCTGTCCATTCTGGATGAACACCCCCACTTAATACCTTGGGTGGAGTGAGTGTACTAAAAAAAGGGCATCCACAAAACCTTAACGGCTTTGTGGATGCCTTATATTTTTACATCGTACGAATCTCTTATTCAGCACGCTGTGGTTCATCACCTTCTGGCTTCATGATGGTAACTGTCAGGTCGCCGCCAGATTCATCTACTTGAATCACTGAACCTTCTGCGGCTTCGCCAGCAATGATCGCACGGGCCACACGGGTCTCCAAACTACGCTGGATAAAGCGTTTCAGCGGTCTAGCCCCATACACTGGATCAAAACCTTCCTTAGCGATAAAACGTACCGCCGGTTCAGTTAATTCAAGACCAATCTCCCGTTCAGCAAGGCGTAAACGCAATCCGTCTACCAGTTTGTCCACGATCTGCTCGATCTCACCCAGGGTCAAAGGCTTGAACATCACAATGTCATCTACCCGGTTCAGAAACTCCGGACGGAAATGTCCACTTAGTTCCTTCATTACTCTGTCCTTAGCCGCCTCCGTAAGCTGACCCTTCTCATCGGTGCCTTGAATCAGATGTGGTGAGCCGATATTTGAGGTCATGATAATGATCGTATTCTTAAAGTCGACCATCCGGCCCTGCGAATCGGTCAGCCGCCCATCATCAAGCAGCTGCAGTAGAATATTAAATACATCAGGATGCGCCTTCTCCACTTCATCGAGCAGCACTACTGTATATGGCTGTCGCCGTACCGCTTCTGTTAGTTGGCCGCCCTCCTCATATCCAACATATCCCGGAGGTGCTCCGACCAGGCGAGAAACACTGTGCTTCTCCATATACTCCGACATATCAATACGGATCATGCCATCTTCGCGATCAAAGAGAGAGACCGCGAGTGATTTAGCCAACTCCGTCTTCCCTACCCCAGTCGGACCGAGGAACAGAAAGGAACCGATCGGCCGATTTGGATCTTTGATCCCAGCTCTTGCCCGAAGTACGGCATCAGCCACCAAGCTGACAGCTTCATCTTGGCCCACAACTCGTTCATGCAGCGTTTCTTCCAGACGCAGCAGCTTATCCCGTTCGCCTTCAACCAGTCGGCTAACTGGAACGCCCGTCCAGCGCGATACAATATCTGCGATTTCCTCCTCGGTTACAGCTTCGCGCAATAATCTAGTATCCTGATCCTGCTGAGCCGCTTCTTCAGCCGCTTTCAATTGCCGCTCCAGATCAGGAATAATGCCATAGCTCAGTTCGGCAGATTTATTAAGATCATATTCCTCCTGCGCATCGACCAAATCCTTCCGGACTTGCTCCAGCCGTTTTTTGAGGTCGCGGATGCCTTGAATCGCTGACTTCTCCTTCTCCCAACGCGCCGTCATCCCAAGCTGCTTCTCCTTAAGATCGGCGAGTTCACGTTGTAAGATTTCCAGACGGCGTTTGCTGGCGTCATCGGTTTCCTTTTTAAGTGCCGCTTCTTCAATCTCCATCTGCATCAGACGACGGGTCACTTCATCCATCTCACCCGGCATAGAGTCAATCTCTGTACGGATCATGGCGCAAGCTTCATCCACTAAGTCGATCGCTTTATCCGGCAAAAAACGATCCGTAATGTAGCGGTTAGACAGAACTCCTGCAGCGACGAGGGCGCTGTCATGGATTTTGACTCCATGATGGACTTCGAACCGTTCCTTCAGACCGCGTAGAATGGAGATCGTATCCTCTACATCCGGTTCGCTGACCAGCACCTGTTGGAAACGGCGCTCCAGCGCAGGGTCCTTCTCAATATACTTGCGGTATTCATCGAGCGTTGTGGCACCGATACAGTGCAGCTCACCCCGAGCCAGCATCGGCTTGAGCATATTGCCAGCATCCATCGAGCCTTCAGTTTTACCTGCGCCTACAATCGTGTGCAGCTCATCAATAAAAAGAATAATTCGGCCGTTACTTTCACGAACTTCCCTAAGCACCGCCTGCAAGCGTTCCTCGAATTCACCACGGAACTTCGCGCCTGCTACGAGGGAACTCATATCCAGCGAGAAAATCGTCTTATCCTTCAGACCCTCCGGTACGTCTTTGCGTACAATCCGGTGAGCCAAGCCTTCTACAATTGCCGTTTTCCCTACACCTGGCTCACCGATGAGAACAGGGTTATTCTTCGTTTTACGGGACAGAATTCGGATCACACGGCGTATTTCTGCGTCACGTCCGATGACTGGATCGATCTTGCCTGCACGAACCTCTGCTACCAGATCACGTCCGTATTTCTCCAGCACCTCATAAGTAGCCTCCGGCTCCCGACTCGTTACACGCTGATGCCCGCGAATCTCCGCAAGTATAGACATCAGCTTCTCGCGTGTTAGGCCACGACTGACAAAAAGATCACGCAGCTCACGATTGTCCCTGCTCGAATCCGACACCATGGCCAGCACAGCATGCTCCACAGAGACAAACTCATCCTGCATCTTCGCCGCTTCCTTCTCCGCCTGCTCCAGCAGATGGATCAGCGATTGCGAGGCATAACGCCGCACCGTGCTTGCTCCTGACCCGCTGATGCTCGGCTTACGCCCAAGCAGTTCATCCGTGCTGCGCAGCATCTCAGCTACGGGGACATTCATCTTTTGCAGCAATCTTGGCAGCAAGCCTTCTTGCTGCTGGAGTAATGCTTTTAATAGATGGAGATTATCGATCTCCTGATGTCCGCTGTCTGAAGCAAGAGACTGCGCCGCAGCCACTGCTTCCTGCAGCTTTTGAGTAAGTTTATTGAAATCCATAGCTCTCTCACCTTTCTATTTAAGAATGATATATAGGATCGGCCGTTTTGGCCGGTATAAGTTAATTTGGCGCGCCGCTTTCGACGCATTCTGGGGTATTTTTGTACCTCTTTTCGCTCATTGAGCCACATTCAGCGCATTCTGGGGTATTTTTGTACCTCTTTTCGCTCATTGAGCCACATTCAGCCCATTCTGGGGTTTTTTTGTACCTCTTTTCGCTCATTGAGCCGCATTCAGCCCATTCTGGGGTATTTTTGTACCTCTTTTCGCTCATTGAGCCGCATTCAGCACACTTCACCAAACTTTAGCCTTCTTTTTTCCCGACACTCCTCACAGGTCTCTTCTATAGTTAGTTTCTAATTAAGTTACTATCCTACAGCTAGCACTCCATTCACCATATTCACCAACTCTACCTATCTATTAATTACCCACTTTAGACTTTTGGCGCTGCGTACCGGTGCTTTGGCGTTTAGCTCTGGCCTCGAATCGGCTGGATTCAGCCAGTTTACGGTACAAGTTCTTTTCCGCTTCGCTGGTTGTCTCAGGAATAATAATCTCAATACCAAATAAAATATCACCATTCGTACCATTTTCACGCTTCAAACCTTTGCCTGGGATGCGCAGCGTTTTGCCGCTCTGAATTCCTGCAGGAATCTTCAACTTCACAGCACCGCCGCCAGGTAGTGGAACCTTCACCTCTCCGCCCAATACCGCTTGCCAAGGAGCAACTTCAACTACGCCGCATAAATCGCCATTTCGAAGCTTGTAAATATCATGAGGAAGAATATGAAGTGCCAGCAGTATATCGCCGCCCGGAGCTATGCCACTCTGAGCGTTCCCTGCGATTTTTAAAATCGTACCTTCACTAGATCTCGGCGGAACAAGAACATCCACAGTTTTATCACCAATCTGTACTCGTACAGTTGCTCCTTTATAAGCCTGCTCCAACGTAATATCCAGCTGCGCCTGCGTCGTACTGTGCGCCTCACCCCATGGATTACTGCTCGAACGGCCACTACCACTACCACTACTAGAAAAGAAATCAAAGCCAGCTCGATCCGCCGAGCCCCGATTCCCAAAAAACATTCCAAACAAATCTTCCTCCGAAATGCCAGAGCCCCCTGTAGAATAAGTTCCGCCGCTCCAGCTTCCACCAAAGTTTGAACCCCACGAAGAGGCCCCGCTCGAAGCACCTCCACCCGCTCTACCACGCTGAGCCCCATAAAGCAGCTCCTCATCGTAAAGCTTTCGTCTCTCCTCATTTCCAAGCACTTCATAGGCTTCAGCCGCTTTTTTGAATTTGGCCTCTGCCTCAGGAGCTTTGTTCACATCGGGATGCCACTTCTTGGCGAGCTTTTGATAAGCCTTTTTAATTTCCTGTTTGGTTGCTGTTTTGCTCACACCCAAAGCATCATAATAGTTGTTGTTAGCCACTCGGATTCCTCCTTTCATTGCTTTATTACCTGTAACTTAACTAACTTATCATTCCATTCCGAGAAAAGACGCACCATAGCCGGAATCCTCCACTACAATGCGCCTTTTATTCATAACACTATATTAAAAGCCCGCTGCCAATCTCTAAGATGTTAAGCGGAAACTAATTCCGCCTAAATTATGCTTATTCAGACTGCGAACCGCTAGAATCTCCGTCTTGAATTTCGATGCGTTTTCCTTGCGGCTTTTGCCGTTTTGGAACTTCCAGCTTCAGTAATCCGTCTTTCAAAGACGCGCGGATCTCTTCTTCTGCAATGTCCTGAACATAGAATCTGCGAACATATTCACCATATCGACGTTCTCTGCGTACAATTTGATGATCCTTGTTCTCCTCAGCATTCTCTTCCTTCCGCACCGCTTTAATCGTCAAGTAAGGGCTGGCATAATCAATGTCGATTTCTTCTTTTTTAAAGCCAGGAAGTTCAGCTTCAATCAGGTAAGCCTGCTCACTCTCGCGAATATCCGTTCTAAAGGACATCGTTGAGCTCTTGATCGGTGCAAAAAAATCATCGTTAAAAACATCATTCAAAGACTTAGCCAGCATACCAAAAGCATCATCTCTACGTTTACCAAAAGGAACCAAATCAAACATTATCCATTCTCCTCTCATTGACTTTGACTTTATTTGACCTATGACCTTATTATAGTCCCCTGCCAGAGGAATAACAAAATCGATTTAAGCCAATTTTCGGTCAAATTCAGTCAAATCAGCTGATTTAATGCTACAAATTTAAACATATTTAATGATTTGACCTTTTTTGACCTTTGTTTGATTTACATAAAATCAACCATTACCCACTATCTAAAAAGACCCGCCTTCGGCGTCCTCTCAGAGATGATAATCGTTTCTGCCAAAATATAAGAATCATTGAAACTCTTACGTTCTTATATTTCAAAATGCAGTACGATTAGTATATGTTTAGGCCCCACGTTCCATACAAGCCAGCATTTCCGCTTTCATTACAACGCCAAAACATCCTACTCAAAAAGAAATGATATAATGAATTCAAATAACGAACATTTTTATTACGGGAGACCAATTGTATGCAACCAACCTATACTATGGATGATACGCAGTGGAGTAAGCTCATCCAGAATGTCGCCTATTATTTCGATGACCTTACCCTCAAACGGGGGTTCCAATATTATAAGCAAAGCCGGATTCGTTCGTTCACTATGACGGAGCCATCTAAGATCAATGCACTTGTTGAAGGTAGAGAGGATTACCGCGTTACGATTGATCTGGACAGCTTCACTCGGTGTCATTGCAACTGCCCTGTTTCAGGTCATTGTAAGCATATGGCTGCCGTACTGCTCAGTTTTGCCGAACAACAGAATAGATCTGTACAAGTTCTAGCTAACGCCAAGGCTGCGTCCTTTCTCCCAAAAACATCGAGTAGCTCCCCTATCGGAGCAGATGGAAAGCACCAGCAACAGCTAAAAGAACATGCCAGCCGGATCGCTGAGGGAGGCCTCACGGAGTGGCGAGAGTATTTTGCAATCTGCATTACCCCTCTGGCACATACCACTCGGAATCCTGAATATGTGGATCGTGCGTTATCTTCCATTACTAAATCCAAGCCGAAGTTATCTCCGGAATTGGACAAGCTATTCACTCTGCATGCCCATCTTTTCCTTTTAGAAAAGCTGGCTAAGCCTTCCGCCAATCTACCGGGTCAGGTCGCCTTCACTGCATCACTCGGATATTACACGCAAGTAGCGGTCTCAGAACTACAGGAAGCCATCACCCGTCTGTTAAAAAGCACACTCCCGCTGTCTCCCGAGCAAGAGCAAGAATACGACCTATGGCCGCATATCATCGATACGCTCGCCTACTTACGGCGTGAGATGTTGACGGAGTCGCGTGATCGCTTGCGGGATCAGCCCTCTTTTTCACTTTGCTATGACTTGCTGTGGAGAAACTGGATCTACCCGAATACGGGTGGAACTAAGCTTTACCTAGATGAAATCAAACAGCTTCAGCAAGCAGAAGGTGAATTAGGCGCTTCCCTGTCACGGCATGCCTGGCTGTTGGCCCAGAGCCGCATGTATTTTTATCTGAAGAAGGACCCACAAGCTTGGGAATTGCTGAATAAGGCTGCCGAGCGCCCGGGTCTCCATCCCGATGAGCTTATGAGCTTCACCTCCCCGCTTCTGGATGCAGGTGAGTGGTCACGCTTGGTGAGTTGGCTTGTTCAGATCGGTCCACTGCTAAGCAGCAGACTCTATAATTTGAATAACTATTCGAATAGCTGGGAAGAGGCTGTTCGCCACCTTCCTGAAGCTGAACCGCAGATGTGGAATACATTAGCCACTATGCTACCTATCTCTGGCGAAGTATACGAAGAGAAGCTAATTACCTATGAAAAATGGCATATATGGATGGATTATCAACTGTCCATCGGTAAACAGCCTTCGGAATTTCGTGTTACAGACCTCCAGCCTATGGAGAAAAATGCACCCGAAGTTCTACTCCCCTTCTATCATCAGGCCGCTGAAAGATTTGTGCTGGATAAGAATAGACATAGCTACAAAGCAGCTGTAAAACTTTTGAAGCGATTATCCAAGCTGTATAAAAAAATGAAACAAGAAGAACGGTGGGAAGAGTTCCTTATTGCCTTCACCACTAGGCACAGCAGACTTCGCGCGCTGCAAGAGGAGCTTCGGAAAGGAAAGCTAATACCATGAACATGCATTTGCGCACGCTGACCATCCGGCTTGCATTAAGCCAGTATGGCGACGCTTTACTATATGGAATGAATGAAAGAGAAGATCTGGTGCCCGGTTTGCAGCTTAAGCAGCGGCTATTCGCCTGGCATGAGGCGTCTTTTTATGGTACGGAGTTAACGGTTCAACCGGCCGGTGAAGGTGTAGAGCTAGTAATTCTTCCTGCGGAGCAGGTCATCCCCTTCTTTGCAGAGCAGAAGCTGCTGTCGCATATCGAATGGAACTGGGAGGGCGAAGCGGCTCATCTGACTGAACTTGCACCACTTTTGGCTATATGTTTGGAGAACAAACAGTATATTCCCGATATCTCCGCTTATCGCACCGGGAGATTGCAATGGACTTGGGATGAGGGAGCTCTTGCGCAGGTGGCAGTGGAGAATGACACTGCCAAGGGTGCCCTTGAGGCGCTAAATGGCGGCAGCGAATTTAGCCGCGGGCTACGCGCGGCGTTCTCCGCCGCCGTATCGCAGAGGTACTACAGCACGGAGGCCGCGGCAGGCGACCTCCGGAGCGAGTTCCCGCTTCTATTCGATAGAAGCGGGGCCCTTGCAGCGGGCATGGATACCGCTGCATGGCTTATCGCCATTGGCTGGAAGGCGGATACCGCGCCTTTCCGGCCCGCACTTCAGCTGCTGGAGCCGGAGGGGGATGAATCCCCTTGGCGGCTGCAGCTGATCCTCCAGGACAAGCGCGATGAATCCGCGCTTGTTCCCATCAGGCTCGCCGATGACGGCGAGCCACACGGCTTGTGGCCGACAGCATGGTCGGCCCACGTGCATGAACGCGCCGCGGGATGGCTGGAGCGCCTCCGCGGCAGTCTGCCGCCCGAGCGCTTCGCGGCGGGCGGCGACGTACTGGCCGAACCGCTCAGCGATGCCATCGCTTGGCGGTTCTTGACGGCCGAGAGCCAGCGGCTGCTGGAAGCAGGCTGGCAAGTGCTGCTGCCGGCGTGGTGGGAAGCCGCCAGCCGGAAAAAACCGCGCCTGCGCGCCAAGATCAGCTCGGGCGAGGACAAACGCAGCGGCGGCGACTCGCTCTTCGGCCTCGATTCGATCATCGATTTCGATTGGCGAATCTCCATCGGCGACGTCGACCTCACCGAAGCTGAATTTGCCGAGCTGGTCGCAAGAGGTGAGCGACTCGTGCGCTTCAAAGGCAAATGGGTCTCTCTCGACCCCGCGCTGCTGGCACAAATCCAAAGAGCCATGGCTGGAATGGATAAGTCACAAGGCTTGTCTTTCCAAGATGTGCTTCAGCTGCATTTGCTGCAAGCGAGCGAGGAAGCTGAGGCTGAGGCTACGGAAGAGCAGCTTCAAGAGGATGCGGCGCGCCTGCGGCTCGAGGTAGAGCTAAACGAGCATTTGATCAGCCTCATTGGTCAGCTCGGCCAGCGCTCACAGTGGCCGAAGCCTCCAGTGCCCGCAGGACTCCAGGCAGAGCTACGCACCTATCAACACGAAGGATATGCTTGGCTGACTTTCCTGCGTCAATTCGGCTTGGGGGCTTGTCTAGCCGATGATATGGGGCTTGGCAAGACTGTCCAGCTCATCGCATATTTACTTCATATCAAAGAAAATACCGATCCTAGCTCATCTCGTCGCCAGACCGACCCGCCTGGCTGGCCTGCTCTAATCATCTGCCCTACCTCTGTACTTGGTAACTGGCAGAAGGAATTGCAGCGCTTCGCGCCTTCTCTGAATGTGATGCTTCACTACGGAAGTCGCCGTCTGGACGCAGGATTCTTCTATGGCGCTGCTTCGCAAGCGGACGTGGTACTTACCTCTTATGCGACTGCGGCCCTTGATCAGGAATTGCTGAAGGAATTCACTTGGGCGGCGATTTGCCTCGATGAAGCACAGAACATCAAGAATGCTCAAACGAAGCAGTCGGTAGCTGTGCGCAGCTTCCCGGCTTTACACCGGATTGCGCTAACAGGAACACCTATAGAGAACAGATTATCCGAGCTCTGGTCCATTTATGATTTTATAACCCCAGGTTATCTGGGCACCGCCAAAGCTTTTAACGACCGGTTCAGTAATGCCATTGAGAAGGAACGTGACGAGAAGCGTACGGCGGACCTACAGAATCTCGTGAAGCCGTTCATGCTTCGCCGCAAGAAAAAGGATCCTAATATCCAGCTCGATCTACCCGATAAAAATGAGATGAAGACCTATGTTCATCTGACAGCTGAACAAGCTGCGCTCTATGATCAGACCGTAAACGGACTGCTCGACCGTATGCAGAAGCTGGAAGGTATCGAGCGCAAAGGCGCCATCCTTGGAGCTTTAACCGGACTTAAACAGCTGTGTGATCACCCGATGCTCGTGACCAAGGAGGCCCTCCCTGAAACCGATTCAGACAACAAACTGGACACCAGTCAACTCATTAACCGTTCCTCTAAACTCGAAAGACTGCTGGATATGGTGAAGGAGCTACGTGAAGAGGATGAGCGCTGTCTCATCTTTACGCAATATGTAGGGATGGGGAAAATGCTTCAAGCTGTTCTACAGCAGGAGCTGGGAGAGCCTGTCCTTTATTTAAACGGAAGCACCTCCAAACAGGCGCGTGACCGAATGATTGAGCAATTTCAGACGCCCGCCCCTTCTGCGGACGAAAGGGCCAGACGTCCAGAGGTGTCACCGTCTGATCAGCCGAATGTATTCATCCTTTCACTCAAAGCTGGAGGTGTCGGTCTGAACTTAACCGCAGCCAATCACGTATTCCATTTCGATCGCTGGTGGAATCCAGCTGTTGAGAATCAGGCGACAGACCGTGCTTATCGGATGGGCCAGACACGTGATGTGCAGGTGCATAAATTCATCGCCCTCGGGACGCTCGAAGAAAAGATTGATGAGATGCTGGAGAGTAAGCAGCAGCTAAGTGATAATGTCATCTCCAGCTCCGAAGGCTGGATTACCGAGCTGTCTACTGAAGCTTTGAAAGACCTATTTACATTGCGGCGAGGATTAACAGACTAAACCTACCCCTTGCAACGCTATCAAAAGGAACATTCGCATCTACGCGGATGTTCCTTTTTTCAATCACCCGAATTTACTTTCAGCAGTAGATTATTGAGCGCTCACCATTGCTCAGACATTTTAAAGGTGACTGCAAGATTATCATCACCTGAGAGTGAGTTAACTACCAAAGTCACCGGCTCATGCTGAAGCTCGTAAGAGAGTCGCTCATTTAGCAAATTAACGGCCAAATTTGCATATGCACCAGAGATCCCTGATCCTGTACCTTGCATAATAACCTTTCCACCAGTGACTGAAGTGCAGGTGTAATTCACTAGCAGTGCCGTATCCGTAACAGGAATATCCGTAGTTGGTGTAGGAAAATTCTCGAATGTCCCATCCAGCGTCCCGCCTGCAACGACCATATAACGCACAGGTCTTTTGGACAGAACATCTAAAGCTGCCGGTCTGATTTCAGCCGCAAGACCTTGTGGAAGAGTAAAGGCAGGGCTCCTCATAAAGCTGATCGCTGCAAAGTCAGTCGATGTAACGGATACGTTATCACGTATTTCCGAGGTTATACGGCTTACTTGAAACACTTCCAGATTAACATCCGCCCAGACACCGTTAACATCCACAAGAAAAATCTGAATCTTCATTTGCTCCTGTGAATATACAAAATTAAATTGAAATAATTCCTCTACAATAGCGTAGGTCCTGCTTAACGTTTCCCGATATTGCAGCTCAAATAATTCTTCAATAAAGACTGTCTGAGGACTTGCACTATTGGATAAACCCGTTAAATAACAAGCCGCGCCAGCTAATCCATTGTTAACTACTTTAATCACAACATGATCTATTGGACGAGTACCGTCGACAGGTAAATTAATGATGGTGTTTGTAGAGAGGACAGGCAATGTCTTCACACCTCCTATTCATATCAAATTATATATATATGGTATGCAATCTTTTTTTAGAATTCTTGGATGATATTAAAATAGAGAAGTGCTTCACCGAGCATAAAATACAGATTTGCCACCAAATAAAGGATATGGTAAACTCGACTTAACTTTTTATGAACGGAGGGTTACGTGTGATAGACTTTATCCGAGTTAGAACTTTGCGCGGCTAATTGAATAGCGCTAAAGCTCTGCCCATGTGCAGAGGACTCAGGATAGGTCTACCCATTTAACTCCATAGAAGCCAATAAACCAACTGCTGCTCGTAAGGGATTAAGTTATCATTTCCCTACGCCCCAGCCGTTGTTTAATTCGATATATCTATGGATGACCCGAATGTGGTAATGGAGATTTCTCCTTACACATTTGTTCTGACGTCCTCTAACGAACCGTAAGCACAGGCAGATGGCCTGTGTTTTTTTGCGTTTACTATTTACTACTGGAGGATGATTAATATATGGAACAACTACGAGAAAAAGCTATTATAGTCGGTGTCCAGCTTCAAAACGAAACAAACTTTGCCTATTCCATGGAGGAGCTGCGCAATTTGGCTGCCGCCTGTGACCTGGAGGTTGTCGGAGAACTTAGTCAAAAGGCAAGCCGGATCAACCCCTCCCACTATATCGGCACAGGCAAAATCCAGGAATTATCAGCGCTTCTGGAAGCGCATGATGCTCCAATTGTTATTTTTAACGATGAGCTGTCCCCATCACAGATTCGCAATTTAGAGTCTTCTTTGGATCGTCAGGTCATTGACCGGACGATTCTAATTCTGAATATTTTCGCAGAAAGAGCGAAGACCAAAGAAGCACAGCTGCAAGTAGAAGTAGCCAAGCTGCAATATATGTTACCTCGATTAACAGGACTCAGAGAATCCCTTGGCAGACAAGGTGGTGGTGCTGGGCTGAAGAACAGAGGCGCTGGTGAAACGAAGCTGGAGCTGGATCGCAGAAGAATTGAAGAACGGATTACAGCGTTACAAGTTGAGCTTCAACAGCAAGTGGCAAGACGCCAAATTCAGCGGAAGCAGCGGCATAAGAATGAAGTTCCGGTTGTCTGTCTCGTCGGCTACACGAATACCGGCAAGTCCAGCTTAATGAATGTGATGGTGGAGACGTTCCATCCAGGCTCTAATAAGCAAGTGTTCGCCAAAGATATGTTATTTGCTACGCTGGAGACATCCGTTCGGAGCATTGAGCTACCGGATCACAAAACCTTTTTATTAACGGATACCGTTGGATTCGTCAGCCAGCTTCCCCATCATCTAGTCAAAGCCTTCCGCTCCACGCTCGAAGAGGTGACCGAAGCTGACTTATTGATTCACGTAGTCGATATTTCCGATCCACAGCATCAGCAGCATATGGCCGTCACGAATGAGACATTAAAAGCACTCGGCGCTGATCAGATTCCGACGATCTATGCCTATAATAAGGCTGACCTAACAGACTTGCCATACCCGCACATTGAAGGGGACAACGTCTATCTCTCCGCAAAACAAAATAGTGGAATGGCTGAACTTACTGATCTGATTCGCAGCCATGTTTTTACCGATTATGTTCAGTGTGAAATTCTGATTCCGTTCGATCGCGGCAATGTGGTCTCTTATTTTAACGAGCATGCCCATGTTCAATCCACAAGCTATGAAGAAACAGGCACACGGCTTGCGCTGGAATGCAGAAAATCTGATTTCGAAAAATTCCGCAACGATTTTACAGAGCTTTAGGTTATCGAACACAGCAAATCCCGGACCTTATCGGAGGTCCGGGATTTTTTTGCAGGAAGATTGCTTTTCTTGGTGCTTTCTTAGATTCTAGATTTTATAAATGTAGCTTCGAACCCCTATCCTTGAAAATACAGTGTACTCAGAGCCTCTATTTTCCGCCATGGGTAAGACAGAATCTGTAGATAATCTCTGTAAATAATTAAAATCAGGATGTATCGATTCATTCGTAAGAAAAGCTGAAACATTACTTCCGGGCACTCTTTCCTCATTAAGAGAGTCTATGATAATTTCTGCAGTGGTTATCCCAATGCCGTGGCCATAAAACAGGTCTTCTTCAAGCTTAACAGCATTCTCACCCTGCCATTCCGGCTTGCTAGGGGCATGATCTGGATTCCTGAAATACACAACATCTCCCCGAAGCATCTGATCCTTATTATAATTCGTAACTAAGCGTAGATTCTCGTCGTAGTTCCAATCCCATAAGAACAAATCCTTAAAATACCTATTAAAAGCTTCTTCACCTATAGCTTCAATTGTCGCCCTGTACATAACAATGACCATCGCTGTCGCGCATTCGAAGGCATATAAATGTCCGTTCCGAAAAATGTCTTTAACCCCAACCGAAGGTGCCACGCCAGCATTCAGCTGAAGTCCTCCGATATCTGTACGCGTCCAAAATTGCGGATTACCGCGTGACTCATCAAATGTTGCAAAATCCGCTCCACTATTATTTAAACCTTCGGCCGAATCCACGATGCTTTCTCTCATTTTCCGTTCAAAGTCAAGGGCATCGGGTGAACGAACTTCCTTCACCATGCTTAGTCCCTCCAATGTTATAGGTTCTAAATATAGGTTATTGTACGTGTTCACTGCCCAGTTGGTGCTTAATTCATTTTATTCCCGTGCCTCAATAAACCACTGATTGAGCTGCCTGGTCTCTTCCGTCAAAATATCCAAATAAATAGAAGTACGGTATCCAGTATCCTTCAAGCTTTTACCTGTAATCTCTGCTATACGATTTAATCTATACAGCAATGTGTTGGTATGAATATGTAAAAAAGCGGCCGATTCCTTCAGATTTCCATTGAGCGATAAATAAACGGCGATCGTTTTTAGAAAATCACTTTTATGCTCGCGATCATGCTCTTTAAGTGGATAGAGCAGAGGACTTTTGCGAGTTCGACTGCGCTTTTGCTCCAGCATAGCCGGAATATACGCCCAAAATCCAATATCCTCATACAATAGTAACTCCCGGCCATGAAAAGGCAGCAGCTTCTTGATCTCCAGAATGGATCCCGCTTCCCAATACGCAATAGCCGCCGACATATACTCGGTGTAATCCAGACTACAGCCTGCAGCTAGCATACAGCTCTCCCTTTTACGCATATCCTCGATAATTTTATGCATGAACGAAAACAGCCCACCCGTTCCTTCCATGCGAAAGCTGAATGAAAACAATATAATCAACCGATTGTGCTCCGCCGTCAGAAACAATAATTGCAGCCCCGGATAAGAGGCCATAGTTTGCCGAAACCGAAGTATGAAATGATCATTGATAATTTTGTCACTCTCAAACACGCTAATATAATATTTTTCCGGCAAAAGAATCGACCAAACTTCCGCATCCTGCTTGATATTCGCTTCATTGTCATAATGGGAGGTGAGCAGCTTCCAGAAAAAATCCTCCTGAGTCTTCTCCTGCTTCGTCTTCCAACCCCGTTGCTTCAATATATAACGACCAACGATGGCCGCCGCTTTCTCTACAATATTCTCCGCGTGCCCTTCAACTAGATTGCCTGCATCCACTACCCATATGTATCCGAGAATTTCCTTCTGATGTTTGATGCAAATAGCGAGTCGGGGACCAAGCCCTACCTCCATGACCGCAGGAATCCGAATCGGACGTGTAGCGCTCTCAAGCTGCTGCATAATCCCCTTCTTGCGCAACCCAATAATGACAGCATTAGGTACGCGCTTTCCGATAATGGTTGAAATTCTCGCGGAATCACTCTCAAATTGATGGGAGCTGTATCCGATCACATGGTGATTACTATCCTCAATCGTAACTTGAGATTGAAGAGACTCACTAATCGCATCCGCCAACGATTCCATACTATCGAAGAAACGATCAAACAATGGATCCTTATCCGTCACTAGCCCCACCCCTGCCCGAAAAAATAGCCGAACCTTGCATTCTAGCGTGATTTTATTATAGTATGCGTGCTCTCAGCTGACTATAGATAATGGGATGGAGGGCGTGGTCACGGGCCGGGAGATGGCAGGGCAAAGGAGCTACGGGGTTATAAATTCCCGTGTGGGCGGAGTTGTTGAGTTACGGTTACGTTGGTTACAGGGTTGCGGGTTTGCATGGGACGGAGTTGCAGGCTACGTTGATGAGAGTTACGTTGAGTGCGGGTGACGGAGTGGCTCGACAGCACATAAATCGCTATTTGAGAGAGCACCTTTAGAGTTTTTAGGGAATTCCTCCCTAAAATTCTGTGTTTTGGGCTTGTTTTACCACTAATCAGGGAAAAACTCCCTAATTTTTATCCGATTAGGTTGTAATCGGACATTTTCTTCGTATTATTAGGGAGAAATTCCCTAATTATTGCATTTTAAGCTATTTATGCGTAATTTTTAGGGAGGATTTCCCCAAAAACTATCTCAACAAGCCTCTCATCGTAACCAAAAAACCAAAAAACCAAAAAAACCAAAAAACCAAAAAACCAAAAACCAAAAACCAAAAACCAAAAACCAAAAACCAGAAACTAAATCCAGCTATAACCGGCCTAATCAGGCTACGCATAGTTGAAACTAGCTAGATGTGCTCGAATACCAACTTCTACGTATTCTACCCTCCTTTTGCACAGCTTTAGTTACATCTACTGTACCTAGCCACAGCGAAATAGAACTTTACTTTTAATAACATACCATCACACATACCCGACCCAACCACACCACTACGCATTTCAGTTACTTTTATCACCAGCCTGCAAGCTTCTACTCGATTTAAGCAAGTGCAAAGTGCAGAGTGCAGAGAATTCCACCTTCGAGATCCACACAAGCAGATTTCTACCAGATCTCCTCACTTCAAAAGAGAAGCTAGCCAGGTGTATTCCCCCAGAACCGACAAACAGCAAACTCCCATAGCGGGAATTTGCTGTTTGTCGGTTTCCAAATATCATTACTCATTTGGAACGCATCTATTTAACTCATCGTGAACGTTTGCTCCATCGCTTGTTCTACCGTAAAATGTTTCTCTCCAAGTGCTTCAGCTACGGCTTGGCAGGTGATTTTTCCATTAGCGACATTTACACCGCTTCTTAGGCCGGCATTTTCCTGAATCGCCTTGACCACGCCTTTATTGGCAATTTGCAGGGCGTATGGAACGGTGACATTGGTTAAAGCAATCGTCGAAGTTTTGGCAACAGCACCCGGCATATTAGCAACAGAATAATGCAGTACGCCGTGCTTGATAAATACAGGATTATCATGTGTTGTCACTCTGTCAATCGTCTCTACGATACCGCCTTGGTCAATGGCCACATCAACAATCACTGACCCCGGCTTCATGGTCTTGACCATTTCCTCTGTAACCAGCTTCGGCGCTTTTGCACCCGGAATCAACACCGCACCTACCAACAGATCTGCCTCAGCTACTACTTTGGCAATATTGTAAGGGTTCGAGATCAGTGTATTGATCTGTGCCCCAAAAATATCATCTAATTGACGTAATCTTTCTGCACTGAGGTCAACAATCGTAACATCAGCTCCCAATCCGATCGCCATTTTCGCAGCATTGGTACCTACTACGCCACCGCCGATAATGCTAACTTTCCCGCGACTAACCCCCGGAACACCGGAGAGAAGAATTCCTTGTCCGCCATAGTTTTTTTGCAAGAACTGAGCACCAAGCTGAACAGACATCCGGCCCGCTACTTCGCTCATCGGTGTTAATAGCGGCAAGGTACGTTCATGAACAACCGTCTCATATCCGATAGCAAAGACACCATTGTCCTTAAGTGCAGCGGCCAGAGAAGGTTCAGGTGCAAGATGCAAATACGTGAACAAGATAAGGCCTGGACGGAAATAGGGGTACTCGCTTTCCAGCGGTTCTTTGACTTTCATCACCATTTCGGCAGAGTTCCAGACCGTAGCTGCATCCTGAACCAACTTTGCTCCGGCAGAAGCATACTCTTCATTCGGAAATCCGCTTCCCACACCAGCCCCGGCTTCCACTAACACTTGATGTCCTTCTTTAATAAGGCTAACTACACCCGCAGGCGTTATGGCTACACGATTCTCATTATTTTTAATTTCTTTAGGCACTCCGATAATCATCATTCATCTCTCCCGTCTAATGTAGATCCCTTATGTAAAGAATGATAACATACGTTTAGTATTCCCATTTTGGTAAAAAATTAAAATATTATCTATCATCATTGTGTTTTTACACAAAGGATTCGTCTTAAACCGCCCATCAACTTCAGGTTCATTTGGTACCCAACACAACCCTAATCATTATCTCATACAAAAAGACACTGCTTAGAGTGTCTTTTTGACGATTTTGTATGAAATTAAAGCACTACTACCATAATGGAATGTTATGTTTAATAACATGTTTTACTTTAACAGTAATAACAACACCGTTTCTAGGATTACATTTACCCCTTTTTCACAGTCTTCATAGGAGGTAAACTCCTCTTCACAATGACTTTTCCCCTTCACACTAGGTACAAACACCATCGCGGATGGCAGAAAGCTGGCTACGAACTGAGCATCATGCCCTGCGCCACTTGCGATCTTCCGATTAGAATAACCCAAGGCTTGTGTCGCTTGCTCCACTAAATCACATACACCCCGGTCAAACCAGACGGTCTCTCTGCCCCAAAGCTTGGTCTTACTCACTTCGCAGTCCAGCAGCCTCTCCGGCAAACCATGGATAATCGCTTCCACCTCACGAACAATCTCCATCTCTTTATGTCTAGCCTCAATGGTGAAGATCACTTTATTAGGAATAACGGTATGAATATTAGGTAGCACGTTCATTCTGCCCATGGTATACACCAACTCGGAGTCGAGCACACTCAGCTTGCTTCGCAGCGCCGTGATCAGATCCGTGGCAGCGAACAAGGCATCCTTGCGCATCGCCATAGGCGTTGTGCCCGCGTGGTCCGATTCACCCGTCACTTCAATCTCGTAACAAGCCATGCCAACTACACAGTCCACCAGACCAATCGACAGTTCTTCTTGTTCTAGCACGGGACCTTGCTCGATATGAAGCTCTAAATAAGCAGCAGCTTCGGTAATACGATTGCTCGTTTCTCCCTTGTACCCGCTCTTCTCCAGTGCTTCACCAAAGGTAACACCCTTCGGATCTTTTTTATTCAACATTTCCACCTTATCGAACTTACCGGCCAGCACACCAGAGGCCATCATCGAAGGTTCAAAGCGAGCGCCTTCTTCGTTTGTGAAATTCATAATGGTCACCGGTAGCTTCGGTTTTATCCCATGATCCACGAGTGTGCGGACTACCTCTAGTCCAGCGATTACCCCAAGTACGCCATCAAATCTGCCACCTTTTTTCACAGTATCCATATGCGAACCAATCACAATAGGAGGCCCAGACTCTACACCCGCAAGCGTAGCGTACATCGTGCCCATATCGTCCACCTTCACAGACATCCCCAATTCTTCACAACAGGATCGAAAATAATCCCGAACCTTAAGATCCTCTTCAGTCAGCGATAACCGGGTCACGCCGTTGTTATCTGTACGCCCATAATCCGCAAATGCTTCAATCGTATGCTTTAATCTCTCACCGTTTACGAATATTTTTTGCAGCTGCATTGTAGGTCCCTCCGCTTCGAGCGTTCATGATTTTATGGCTTTCTATATATGTTATACCAATCGATATGATTGTCATTTTACATACTGTAATAATTATTATTCACGTGATGTTACAACGAAATAGAGGTAGCAATAAGTAAACTAAAGTAGTATATACAATCTTTTGATACGGAGGGTAAGCTTAAGATAGCTATTTATCCAGTTCTACTAAGGAAAGGAGCCAGCACATGAATTTAAGCATTGTGGTCCCTGTATACAATATTGAGCATTATATAACCCCTATGTTTAATTCACTCCTTACCCAAAGTGAACAACATTTCGAAGTCATTATCATAGATGACGGTTCAACGGATAACACCTACAACGTGATAGATAATATCCTCTCCCTTTACCCCGATTTTTCTTGCAAAGTCATTCGAACAGAAAATCAGGGGGTTAGCGCGGCTAGAAATAGAGGCTTAGCAGAAGCCACAGGGAAATATGTGCTGTTTCTGGATGGTGATGATTATATCTCTACAGACTTAGTACGAACTATTCATACCCATACTCAAGCATCAGCCCCCGAGATTATTTGCTGGGGATATAGCCATGTTTCAGAGGATGGAGTCACTACTTTGAGCTACTCTTCCGATTATAGTGACATCACAGGCAGTGAAGCGCTGACTCATATTTTTGTGGACAAAAGCTTGCGGATATGGACAGGGAGCATTGCGTATAAACGGGAACTATTACTCCTTCACGGACTCAAATATACAGAACGCTGTGTAAATGGAGAGGATCAGGAATTTATCTATAAAGCCTTATCCAGAGCGGCTACAGTCATTACGTTACCGGATATATTATCGTTTTATTTACAAAGAAACACTTCAATTTCCAATAGCTATAATGTAAAAAAATTTGATGTCGTCGGTGTATTCAAACGGGTCGATGCCTATTTCGAGGCCCATCCCTTTGAGAAGCTGGATGCGATATCTCCTTATATAAGAAATCGCGAGTTGATCGAGAATTACTTTTTCAACCTCAAAACCTGTCTTAATGGGACAGAAGGCATAAGCATACAGGAATTACTTCGCGACATTGATCATACCTATCCTGAACTAAATCAAGAAATGTATGAACTCATAAGACGTTATAGAGGTAATGATCGAAGATTAGCCCTTTATATCCGAGCATTCTTAATCTCCCCGCTTCTATATCACAGATTCATTTCTGTGGAGAGAAGCTTATCCAGGTTCAAGCGAAAGGAATCTAGAACATGAAAAAGATGCTGATCTATGCCTATACCGAATTTAATTTGGGCGATGATTTGTTCATTAAGGTGCTATGTGAGCGATATCCCGATACCCAATTCAGAATCTGTGCTCCAAGCTTATACAAGCAGTGTTTCAAAGAGATCAAGAATCTGAAAGTGTATCCTTCTGATTCCCTTTTCTTAAGAGGCGTTGCCTTTATTTGCAGAAGGTTAAAGATACATAATCTGGCGCAAAAATACATGGCCGATCGCTCCGATGGCGTTGTTCATATCGGTGGCTCGATCTTTATGCAGGCAGAGCATTGGGAAGAGCATTTCAAGAACGCTGAAGCCATACGGAATAAGAATAAACCCTACTATTTATTAGGATCGAATTTCGGCCCTTATACAGATAAAGAATATTATGAGGAACACAGGCGGATTTTTAAGGACTATACAGATATCTGTTTTAGAGAAAAGTACTCTTATGATTTATTTGAGGATCTGGATCATGTCCGTTTAGCGCCAGATATTATTTTTCAGCTTAACCCGCCAGATCTTCAACCCGAACCCGAGGCCGAGGATTACATCGTCTTATCCGTTATTAAGCCTTCTTCTAAAGGTCTGAACGGTTTTGACAACCTCTATTATGAAAAAATGAAAGAACTCGCAATTTATTTCATTGAAAAAGGCTACGCTGTTCATTTTATGTCATTTTGCGAACATGAAGGCGATCAGCTAGCGATTGAGGAAATCCGGAGTCTTATGGGCTCCTCCTATAAGGATGCCATCCAAGTGCATTTATATAAAACGAATATGGAAGAGGTCTTGGCCGTTCTAGCCAACTCCAGCTTCATAATAGCATCAAGATTCCATGCGATGATCCTGGGCTGGGTGTTGGGTAAACCAGTGTTTCCCGTGGCTTACAGCCAAAAAATGATCAATGTAATGGAAGATGCCCAGTACAAAGGGTTATATACCGATTTCACTACACTGGAGCAGCTCCAGCCTGCACAGGTTTTTGATAGTATGACTACCCACTACATGGATGTTACGCCGCAAGCCAAACATGCCGAAAGGCATTTCGAACATCTGGATACGTTTTTATCGCTTTACGAAAGGAGGATACGTTATGAGAGCCAAGCGGAGCATTCTTAACTTATCCTTTGGACTCGGAAGTCAGCTCATCACGATCATCCTTGGTTTTTTTATACCCAGACTGATTATGGTCAACTATGGCTCTGAAGCCAATGGTTTAATCGCTTCGATTGTACAGATCATTAGTTATTTGGCCCTGCTGGAAGCCGGTGTAGGCGCCGCTTCGATTCAAGCCCTATATAAGCCGGTAGCTTCGGATGATAAGACCCATATCAACTCTATTCTGGCCGCTACCTCCAGCTATTATAAAAAAACAGGGATTTATTATTTCTTCGCCGTCCTCCTAATCGCCGTTGTATATCCATTAGTGATCACCTCTGACATCGATAAATTATCGATTTTGCTCATTATTTTGCTCACAGGGATGGGCGGAGCGATTAATTATTATTTTCAAGGAAAATTCAAAGTTCTACTCGCTGCAGAGGGAAAAAGCTATGTAGAAACTTCTATTGTCACTATGGCTAATATTCTGAACAATGTAATTCGGATTCTATTATTACTTCAAGGTGTTAACATCATCGCAGTGCAAGCATCCTATTTCATATTGACCATACTTCAAATCGTTGTCTTCTATATCTATATCAATAAGCATTACAAATGGATCGACCTAAATCTTAAACCAGACTATGCAGCCATTGGTCAAAAAAACTCCGTGTTAGTTCATGAGATCTCCTACTTGGTGTTTAGAAATACCGACGTGCTGATCCTGACTATATTTACGAACTTAAAGATCGTTAGCATCTATGTCATGTACAATATGATTTTTACGATTGTAGATAACATTGTTCAAACTATAAACGGAAGTGTAAAGGCAGCTCTTGGTCAGAGCTTTCATGAGAGTAAAGAAGCCTTTATTAAATTTTATGATGCTTACGAAGTCTACTTTATGGGGCTCATCTTCTCAATTCTGACTGTGGCTTACATTCTAATTCTTCCTTTCATGAAGTTGTATACCGCTGGTGTAAATGACGTGAATTACATCGATATGTGGCTGCCGATCCTGTTCGTAGTCATCAAAATATTAACCAATGCCAGAGCTTCTTCCAATAATGTAATTACCATCGCCGGGCATTTCAAGAACACACAGAACCGTTCCATTCTGGAATCAGCTATAAATCTGGTAGCTTCCATTGTATTTGTAATCTTCATGGGAATTTACGGTGTACTGATGGGAACTATAGCCGCCCTCTTATACCGCTCCATAGATATCGTGATCTACGCTAGCAGACATCTGTTGAACCGGAGTCCTTGGGTTACCTTTAAAAGATGGCTAACGAATACAGTGGTTTTTGTGGGCATTATTCTGATCTCTCGTGCTATCAATATCCCCATCCATTCCTATGCGGGACTTATGTTGTGGTGTGTTCTGCTAGGACTTGTGATTTTGCCTGTATATTTCGTAATCGGCTCTTTAATGGAACGGGAAGTATTTCTCTATACATGGGAACATCTCAAAAAGTATCGATATAAACTCAAAAATAAAATTAATACTCAGCCTGAGGTAAGTGGTTTATCCAAATAACACAACAGGAGGACTCGAAATGGATCATAGCGAGGTTTTGCAGCAAGCCGGTTACGTCTTTCTGAATGACCTAAATGATGAAATCAACCACTCATTCTCCCTTCATATGGATGATAAAGAAATCTTCCAAAGATGTCATCTGATCATAGATAAAGAACAAAATCCCCAAATCAAAGCCTTTTTAGAAACTTTATCTGAGGTGATCCGGGCTTATCTCACAGGGAGAGCCTCGGAGGATGCATTAAGGTTCTATTTAGCAGAGCAATTTAGTATCGTGCACGAAGAGATTGACGGATTAATCCATGGGTTAGTTGCATTCAAATATCAGTTCTCAGATATGGCTAGTTCAGATCCAGCACTCGTTTCCTTTGCCGATTATCCCAAGGTCAGTGTCATTATCACTACTTACAATAGAAAGGCATTTCTATATCAAGCGATCCAAAGCATCTTAAAGCAAGACTATCCTCATAAAGAGATCACAGTGATCGACGATTGTTCTACAGATGGGACGGAAGAGTTAATGCAGCAAAGCTTCGGAGACGAGCCACAGGTAATCTACATGCGAAACGAAAAGAATAGCGGCCCTGGTAATAATCGCCGTAAAGCCTTTGCCGCTCATGGTGATGGCGAGTATGTTCTTTTCCTCGATGATGACGACTATCTGATTGACATGAACTATTTAAGTAAGGCTGTGGACTTTCACAATCTTCATCCCGAAATCTCATTTGTGGCTGCTAATGTGTTTCTTGAATATTCAAAGGCCAAGCAACTGAAGATCAGTAGCCTACAGCTAAATAAAATTATTAAGAAGCAAGATTATTTTATGAATTTCGAGAAAAAAGGATATCCGAAGCCCTCCTCCACACTAACAACTGTCTTTAAGCGCGAGGCCTTAATGGCTATGGATATCCTGAGTATGAATATGGTCAACGATGCTTCTATTTATCTGCGCTCCCTGTTGGTCGGTGATGCTGGCTTCATAGATACCCTTGCCGGCGTGTATAGATTACATGGCGACAACATTACCTTTCATCTGAGTCAGGGATTCTTAATTGAGAATCTGGAGGAGAAACTCTTGATTAAGAATATGGCCGTTCAGACATATGGCTATAGCGAGCAGGAAATGACAGAATGGTTTAGCCATAATGCCTATGATACGATCTCATACTATTTATTAAATTCTGCGAAAGACGCTACAGACTTTAAATTCATGTATCATTGGGCGCTCACCCATTGCCCACCGATCTACAATCAATTAAGGAGTGATTTCCGTACAAAGCTTATTAAAAAACAATTATTACGGATTTCGATACTGCGATCGCTGCTCAGAAGATAATTCATGCATTAGCTTATCGAGGAGCAGAAAAAATTCTTTAAGCTCTTCTTTAGGGATGTCGGCGTACTTGTCTCCAATACTGATCTCACAATAAGAAGTATGTTCTCCCGTTGGTCTTATCGCTGCGCTTAAACCGATTCCTGTTGCCTCATATACAGAAGACAGAATCGGTTCGATGTTCTCCCGAGACATTTGAAAATGCATATGAAACATGTTGGAGACCGGTTCAGCAGGTAATGTCGTCACAGCGCGGCATTGATTAACTAAGGCAGCAAGCTCCTTGGCCCCATCATAATACTTCTGCATCTTATCTACTCTTTGCCGGTAATAGTAATCAGAGGAGATGATGTACGGATACAGACTGATTAGGTCGCCACCATGCCGCCGTTTCCATATCTTCGATTGCTTCGTAAAGTCCTCGTCGCCTGCAAGAATCGCACCTGCAATTCCCCCGATTCCTTTATATAGTGAGATATAGACACTATCAAAGAGGGCGCAGATCTCAGCAGCTGTCTTACCGTAATAGGGGAGCGTCTCAAGCAATCTTGCGCCATCCAAATGCAGCTTAATTCCGCGAGCACGACAATGTGCAGAAATCGCTTCAAGCTCCTTATACTCCGGTAACTGTCCACCAATCTCGCGCTGCGGCAATTCAAGCAGCAGACAAGCGATATCTTCCTTCATATGTATTACATCATCTAAGGTGATTAATCGCTCCTTGTCTGCCAGTAGGACTGGCTCGATATGATGCAATTCCTTCAACCCATCCTGCTCATGGATCTCCAAATGACATAAAGGATGATAAGCAACTCTCTTGAGGCCTTGTTCATCACACCATATTCTTAAGGCGATTTGCTGTGCCATCGTTCCACTCGGAAAGAAGACTGCGGTTTCTTTTCCCAAAAGCTCCGCCATCTCCGCCTGGAATTCCTCAATAACCTTCCCCGATCCGTAAATATCAGATGCTGTACTGTTCTCTACAGCTTCAAAGGCTTCCTTCAAGACTTGAACATCTCTATTCCCATGTCCCACGATTCGATAAGTCGTTTCATTAAAGGCTTCTTGCACTGATTTTTTTCCGTTCATTGGTAGAATTACCCCTTCCGTATTTACCTTGTCCCTAATATAGACGAATTTCAAAAAATCCCATCTTAATTTTACCCGATCTAAGGTGAAAAAACATGAGCGCTGTGCTACAATATTGGAATTGCAACGGCAATCTTAGGGAGGGTTATTGAATCACATGCTCATCATTGGTATCGCCGGCGGCACCGGCTCGGGAAAGACAACCGTAGCCCGCTCCGTCATTGACCGTCTTGGAACGGGAAAGGTAACTTTCATATCTCAAGATAACTACTATAAGGATCATTCACACCTCAGCTTTGCTGAACGTGAATCCATTAACTATGATCATCCTTTCGCTTTCGACAACGAGCTGCTTATCGAGCATCTTAAATGTCTGCGAGAAGATCAAACCGCATATGCACCAGTGTATGACTTCACAGTTCATGCTCGCTCCACTACGGAGACCGTAGAACTGAAACCAAACAATATTGTAATCATCGAAGGACTCCATGTTCTGTCCGACGAGAATCTCCGCGATATGCTTGATATCAAAGTGTTTGTTGATGCTGACCCTGATGTACGCATCCTCCGCCGGGTACTCCGTGATATCGAGGAACGCGGTCGAAGCATCCAGTCGATCCATCACCAATATTTAAGCACGGTTAAGCCGATGCATGAAGCTTTTATTGAGCCATCCAAAAAATACGCCGATTTGATCATCCCAGAAGGCGGCCATAATGAAGTCGGTATCCAGTTGCTCTCCATACTAACTGAGAAACACCTGACGAATGATTGGACATCCTCTAGTTCTTAAATATCAAGTTCTGCCCTAGCTGTCGAGAGAATCTCGGCGGCTTTTTTTGTGTGTTCATCCCCCAAGCCGCAGTAGATTATTCAAAGAATAATCCCACCGCATTATGGTAATAGCTATATTACAGCAGCTTGCGGAAGAGGGATAACAACTATGGGATTTCTGAACAGAACGATAACAAAAGCTTTTAAAAAGCCTTCATTAGGGCACCCCGACCCCATTAAAGATTTACCTAAGGAACCTATCAAGAAAAGTCTACAAGATAATATTCAATATATAAAAACAACCCTTGGCCATAGCACTGACCTTGTGATCAGAGATTTCGTTATTGGTTTAGAACATCAGATCAAAGCCGCTATTTTCTATACAGATGGACTGGCAGACAGTAAAGCTATTCAAGACTTCATTCTAGAGTCTCTTATCTTAGAAATTCCTGATTTAACCTTGGATGCTGACGGTGCAAACTATTCCTTTTTTAAAAAACACATGCTCACTGTAGGTGATATCAAGGATGTGACCGAATTCACTTCTTTATTTACCTCTCTACTATCCGGAGATGTGATTCTTTTAATCGATGGAGACACCAAAGGATTCACGATTGGAATGCGAGGCTGGAAAGACCGCGGTGTAACGGAAAGCGCCACTGAAACGGTGATTCGCGGACCTAAAGAAGCCTTCACAGAAAGCTTGCGAACGAATACTGCATTAATTCGGCGAAAAATAAAGGACCCCAATCTCTGGTTAGAAACACAGCAAATTGGACGTATAACCCAAACTGATGTAGCTATTATGTATATCAATGGCATTGTTAGTGAAGGTATTGTGAAAGAAGTACATTCACGTTTAGATCGAATCGATGTGGATGCCATTCTGGAAAGTGGTTATATCGAAGAATTAATCGAGGATGAAACCTACTCTCCGTTTCCAACGATCCATCATACAGAACGTCCTGATGTTATTGCAGCTGCGCTTATGGAGGGCAAAGTAGCCATATTAGTAGATGGAACGCCTATAGTAATGACGGTTCCTACCTTATTCGTATCCTTCATGCAGACGGCGGAGGATTATTATCAACGCGCCGATGTAAGCACCCTAGTTCGGCTGCTTCGCTATTTCAGTATATTTGTTTCACTACTAGCCCCATCTTTGTATGTAGCTATTACTACCTTCCATCAGGAAATGCTACCCACAACCCTGCTGATCAGTTTGGCTGCACAACGGGAAGGCGTGCCACTTCCCGCATTCATTGAAGCACTGTTGATGGAACTTGCCTTTGAGATTATAAGGGAAGCGAGTGTACGAATGCCCCAAACTATAGCCCAATCTGTATCCATTGTAGGTACTTTGGTGATTGGGACGGCAGCGGTGGATGCCGGTATTGTTTCAGCTGCGATGCTTATTGTCGTCGCTATAACGGCGATCTCTAGCTTTGTGCTGCCATCCTTTGATCTTTCTTTGACGATTAGAATGCTTCGTTTTCCGATGATGTTCCTTGCTGCATCCTTTGGATTGTTCGGGATCATTATCGGGGTTATTGCGATAGTTCTGCATATGTGCAGCTTACGCTCCTTTGGAATTCCCTACATGAGCCCGTTAGCACCCTATAATCTTTCCGATCAAAAGGATGTCTTCTTCCGAATGCCCTTGTGGGCTATGTTTAACCGCCCTAGGCTAATCAATCAAAAAAATATCGTTCGGGAAAAAAGTACACCCCCGCAAAAACCGGGAGATTTGACGGAGGAATAAATCATGAAACGAAAATCGCTTATGATTTGCGTTCTTATTCTCATGCAAATATTCCTAACAAGTTGCTGGAGCAGACAGGAGTTAAACAAAATTGCAATTGCTGTAGGCCTTGGTTTCGATAAACAAGGAGATCAATATCAAGTTTCTGCACAAGTTGTGTTACCCAGTCAAATCGCCGGTTCAAAAGGAGGCATTGCCCAAGCACCCGTTAACCTTTATAAAGCAACCGGCAGAACTATAACTGAAGCACTTAGGAAAATCACAACGAAAAGCCCACGTCAAATATATATCTCTCATCTTCGAATATTAGTCCTTGGCGAAGATTTAGCTAAAGAGGGAATCAGTGATGTCCTAGATTCCCTGTCAAGAGATACTGAAACTCGAAATGATTACTTTATTGTGGTAGCAAAGAATGCCAAGGCAGAGGATGCTCTGAAAGTGTTAACCAATCTCGAAAAGATTCCCGCTGTACGCTTGTTTTCCAGCCTAGAGACCTCGAAGAAAACTTGGGCACCTACATCAACGGTGACCTTAGGAACGCTCATTACGGAACTGGTAACTAGGGGGAAGAATCCTGTATTAACGGGCCTTGTCATCGAAGGAAGTGTAGCCGTAGGAGAATCTCTAAAAAATGTAGAATCCATAGATTCTCCAACACAATTAAATTACTCAGGGCTAGCGGTATTCAAGGATGACAAATTGATTGGTTGGCTAAACCAAGAGGAATCAAAGGTGTATAACTACTTAACAAATCAGGTGAAGGAATCGCTCGCCGTCAGAAAATGTCCCAATGGAAAAATGGCGTCTTATAAGGTATTTGATGCCCACGCCAAGGTAAAGGGCGGCATGCGGAATGGCAAGCCAGAAATCAGTATCCAGCAACATATGGAAGCAGATTTAACAGAGGTACAATGTAAAGATTTAGACCTTACAAACCCAAAGACCATTACCGAATTAGAACAAAGCATCAACAAGGAAGTGTCAGAGCTATTCAAAAATACGATTAAGAAAGTCCAAAAAGAATACAAAAGCGATATTTTTGGATTTGGTGAAGCCATCCATCGCTCTAACCCGCAGGATTGGAAGAAGCTGAGGAATAATTGGGATCAAACCTTTGTTGATATGCCGGTAAACATCGAGATGGATTGTAAGATTCGTCTGTTAGGAAAAGTAACTAATTCTTTCTTGCAAGAGATGAAAACAAATAAATAGGAGTGAACGAAGCCATGTTAGAAAAGGGAAAAATAAGTGCCCGTCAGCTAACCATATTGGTTATGCTCCTTACTATTGGGGATTCTATTCTTATAATCCCCTCTTCCGCTACTCACTACGCCAGACAAAACGCCTGGATTTCCACTTTAGTCGGGATGATCGCAGGTCTATTAGCCGTCTATACGTACAGCAAGTTCGCAAAGGCCTATCCCAATTTAACGCTTATAGAGGCCATTCAAAAGACTTTTGGAAAATGGATAGGAACGATTGTATCGCTTCTGGCTATCATGTTTTTTCTTATGGTTTCCGTTGGAAGCATGCGAGAAATCGCTGATTTTGTGACCTCAGAAATGTTACCTGGAACTCCTATTCCAGCCATTTTAATGTTATTTATACTGATCGCAATTATGGCATCCCGTCTGGGTATCGAGGTCATTGGAAGAGCCAGCGAGATCTTCATTCCCATGTTCATTTTTTTATTTCTAATTCAGACCTTTGCTATTATTCCTCAGATGGAAATAGTCAGAATGCTACCGATCTTGGAGGACGGGATAAAGCCTGTTCTAAGAGGGGCTATCTCCATCACTACTTACACCATTTTAGAAACAGTTGTCTTTCTGATGATCCTTCCTTATGTAAATCAACAAGAAAAAATAACAAAGAGCTTCTTAAAGGGTTCGATTCTAGGCGGTATTGTAATTTTCATTACGCTTCTCGTTTCTATACTGGTATTAGGACCGGATCTGACAAACAGAGATATATATCCCAGTTATAACATCGCAAGGCGCATATCTGTTGGCGGATTCTTCGAACGGGTTGAAGCCATGATCGCTTTAGAGTGGATGTTAACTTTGTTCATAAAAGTAACCTTGTACTTATATGCTTTCGTTCTGGGGTTGTCCCAATTATTGAAATTAAAAGATTATCGGGTATTATCCTTACCCACAGGGATGATCTTAGTTGCACTTGCTCCCATCATTGCCCCGAACTTCACTTATTACAACGCAATTTTTGATAATTATTGGGTGTACTATGTCATTACCTTCGGGATATTTCTACCCTTGGTGTTATTAAGTGTGGGCATGTTTCAAAAAGCACTTAGCAAAGACTTGGCATCTCGGAACTAAAGATTGGTTGGGAGGTTGTTAATATTGGGTATAGTAGGGATTCTCATCATTGTAGCCGTTATTATTGCTATCGAAGTACCCCTTATGTGGAGGAAAAAGTTAATCCGGGAGCTGTGGGTATTTTCATTTCTTCTATTACTGGGAACTTGCTTTAGTCTTATTTACGTAATGAATATCTCGATCTCCGATCCGTTGGGTTGGATGGTGTTCATCTACAAGCCTGTAGCCGACATGGTAAATGCCTGGTTATCTTAACAATTAGTCGGACTAACCCCGAGAGATCCAATGGAGGAATACACCATGAAACGAAGATCACTTTTGCTTTGCCTTCTTGTGCTCATGCAAATAGGCTTAACGGGTTGCTGGAGTCGAGAGGAAATGAATGATCTCGCAATTGCCGTCGGTATCGGTATAGATAAGGTCGGAGATGAGTTTCAAGTTTCTGCACAAGTGGTTTTACCCAGCCAGATCGCTGGATCAAAAGGCGGGAGCCCTCAATCACCCGTTAACCTTTATAAAACGACCGGAAAAACCGTATATGAAGCCCTTAGGAAAATCACAACCGTAAGTCCACGTAAAATCTATATCTCTCATCTGCGGATCTTAGTCCTCAGCGAGGATCTGGCTAGGGGGGGAATTAGTGATGTTCTTGACTTCATGTCAAGGGATACCGCAACTCGAAATGATTATTTTATAGTGGTGTCAAAGGACGCCAAGGCAGAAGATGCTCTGAAAATATTAACTAGCCTCGAAAAGATTCCCGCTGTACGCTTGTTCTCCAGTTTGGAAACATCGGAGAAGCAATGGGCGCCTACATCTACTGTAACACTAGGAGATCTGATTACAGATCTCGTAGCGAAGGGTAAAAATCCAGTTCTAACAGGGGTTGTTATCCAAGGGAATATAGATGTGGGGGAGACCCCAAAGAATGTTGAAACGGTAGATTCACCAACAGAATTGAAATACTCAGGGTTAGCCGTATTCAAAGATGACAAATTAATCGGTTGGCTAAATCAAGAGGAATCAAAGGTGTATAACTATTTAACGAACAAAGTGAATAGCACGGTGTTCTACATCAACTGTCCTGAAGGGAAAAGGATATCTCTTAAGGTATTTGAAGCTCACTCCAAAGTTAAAGGCAGCATGCAGGATGGCAAACCTGCTATCAGTATTCAGCAATATTTGGAAGCAGATTTAGGCGAGGTACAATGCAGCAATCTAGAACTGACGAACCCAAAAACCATCACAGAATTAAATCAAATTGCCAACCAGAAAGTGATAAAATTATTCGAAACTACAATTAAGAAGGTACAACAAGTATATAAAAGTGATATTTTTGGATTTGGCGAAGCCATCCATCGCTCAAACCCGCAAGAATGGAAGAAACTGAGTGATAATTGGGATCAAACCTTTGTTAACTTGCCAGTAAATGTAAAGGTGAACATGGAGATTCGTCAGTTAGGAAAAGTGACTAACTCTTTCTTAGAAAAGATGAAGTAATACATTGGAGTGAATGAAGCCATGCTCGAAAAAGGAAAAATAAGTACTCGTCAGCTAACTATTCTTGTTATGCTCCTTACCATTGGGGATTCCATTCTAGTAATCCCTCCTTCCACTACACACTACGCCAAACAAAATGCCTGGATTTCTTCCTTAATTGGAATGGTCGTAGGTTTATTAGCCATCTATATGTATAGCAGAGTTGCAAAGTTATACCCCAAACTAACGCTTATCCAACTTATTCAAAAAGTTTTTGGAAAATGGGTTGGGACTATTCTATCCCTTTTGACCTTAATGTATTTTCTCATCGTTGCCGTAGGAAGTATGCGGGAAGTGGCTGATTTCGTGACCTCGGAAATGTTACCTGGAACTCCTATTCCGGCTATTCTAATCTTATTTATACTGATCGTCATTATGGCAACACGACTCGGTATTGAGGTCATCGGACGAACGGGTGAGATCTTTACTCCCATGGTTATAGTCCTATTTCTGGTCTTGACGGTCGCCATTATACCTCAAATGGAAATCGTCAGAATGCTGCCCATATTAGAGGACGGAATAAAGCCAGTGCTAAGAGGGTCCATCTCCATTTCGTCTTATACCTTCTTAGAGCCCGTTGTCTTTCTAATGTTCCTTCCTTATGTAAATCAACAACAAAAAATAACAAAAGCCTTACTACAGGGCTGTCTCCTAGGCGGGATTATCATTTTCCTGACCATCCTTGTTTCCATTTTAGTGCTAGGACCGGATCTGACGACCAGAGATATATATCCCAGCTATAACATCGCAAGGCGAATATCCGTTGGCGGGTTCTTCGAGCGGGTTGAAGCCTTGATAGCTCTATTGTGGATGTTAACCTTATTTATAGAAGTAACCTTGTACTTCTACGCTTTTGTTCTAGGAATGTCTCAATTATTAAACCTAAAAGAGTTTCGAGTGCTAACTCTACCTACAGGAATGATCCTTGTTGCACTAGCACCGCTTATTGCTCCAAATTACACTTATTACAACACATTATTTGATAATTACTGGGTGTACTATATTATAACCTTTGGTGTATTTCTACCCTTGGTATTGTTAGGTGTGGGGATGTTTCGAAGTGTACTCAACAAGGACCTTAAATCTCGAAACTAAATAGGACTAAGCCGATTTCTTAAGCTGGCTTAGTCCCCATAATGAAACGACGACGCCAAATCGGCAAGCGTCCTAAAATTCGTTGTAACCCTCTCACGAGCCAACCAGTAATACACCTCCTGCCCCCTTTTCTTAAAGTCAACAATGCGAGCATCCCGTAAGATTTTGAGGTGGTGCGAGACCGCTGGCCTGCTTATTTCGAATTCTCCTGCAATTTCCCCAACGTTCAGGCGACCTTTATTACCTAATAACGTAACAATCCGAATCCGAGTAGGGTCACCGAATGCGGTGAGAAACCGAGTGATGCTGCTGATATCATTAAGTTTAATCTCTTGCGGTTCTATCTCCCCACCCCGATTCGTAAATAAACTTAAACATAAAAACTTTTGACACTACAATATAGACCTCGTAGATTCTCTAACCATTAATTCTGCAGGGAAAATCTGATGCGCGTGATTCACCTTCTTATTAATGAGATCAAAAAGTATCTTAATTGTCGCTTCCGCGATTTCAACTACCGGCTGCTTGATGGTAGTAATGGAAGGATTATAATAGAAGGAAATATCCAGTCCGTCATAACCAGCTACAGAGTAGTCTTCCGGTACTCGCTTACCCGCTTCAAATATTGCTTTACAAGCGCCAATGGCCATACTATCTGATAAGGTGAAAATAGCAGTAAACTCTTCTCCTGACTCCAGTAGTTCTTTTGTAACCACATACCCGTTTTCCATACTGTAGCTATCAATATCTTCTTTCATCTGCCGTACTAGCCGTTCATTATGAGCTATTCCATGATCTGAAAGTGCCTTTTTATAGCCTTCATATCTCAGTTTACCGATACTCACATCATCTTCAGGCGCAGTAATGACTGCTATTTTCTGATGTCCCAAGTTACATAAATAATCGACGATCTTAAGGCTTTCATTAAAGTCATCTACAGATACAGAAGAATAATCACTTAGATCAAACTCTTCCGTCATTCCGATCGTACTAAGAACAAATGGAACCGTTAATTGTTGTAATTTTTCTTGAGAGTGTGAGAATAATCCCCCCAGGAACACAATTCCCTTCAAACGTTTTTCTTTCTCCAGCTCGATCGCTACTTCGATCTCATCTTGATTCTCATCAACTCGTTGCAAAATGAAGGAATATCTTTTTCGCTGAATCTCTTTTTCAAATACTTTGATCATCGGACTAAAAAAGGGGTTAGAAATCCCTTTAATCAATACTGCAATCGTTTTCGAATCTGAACGTTTTAAATTTCTTGCACTGTTATTCGGTACATAATGGTTCTCTTTGATGACTCTCATAACCATCGCTTTTGTTTCTTCATTAATGTCTGGATGATTATTTATCGCTCTGGATACTGTAGTCACGCCAACCCCACATAATTTGGCGATATCTATTATAGTCAATCTCTCCATTTCTACCTTTCCTTTGCACGTTAAATAAGAAAGCAGGGGATTCTTGAAGAGAAGACTCAACAAGAAAAGCACCCTACTTGCTTCTACAGACATATTCTATTTAACCCTTCACAGCTCCTGCAACAACACCCTCAATAATGTATTTTTGGCAGGTGAGGTAGAAAATGATAATCGGTACAATAGCTAATACAAGCATCGCCATCATAGCTCCCATATCAATCGATCCGTAACCGCCTTTTAGGTACTGTATCGCAATAGGAATGGTTTTGTATTCAGTACCGATCAGCAGATCCGGCAACAGGAAGTCATTCCATACCCACATTACATTTAGGATCGCTACGGTTACAGCTATTGGCTTAAGGATGGGCAATACCACTCTAAAGAAGGCTTGCGGTGGATTACATCCATCAATCATAACTGCTTCTTCAACTTCAAGCGGTATGGACTTCACAAATCCACTAAACATAAAGACGGATAGCCCTGAGCCAAATCCTAAATAGATCAAGATAATTCCAATCGGATTATCGAGATGCAGCACATTGGCCGTCTTAGTCATTGTGAACATAACCATTTGGAAAGGTACGATCATCGAGAACACAAATGCGTAGTACATTAAGTTCGTGAATTTTGATTTGACCCGAGTAATATACCATGCGGTCATGGAAGTGAATAACACGATTACAGCAACCGAACACACGGTGATAAACAAGGACATTCCGAAAGCACTAAAGAAATCGATCTTCGCTACACCGCTAGTATAGTTCTTTAAACCAACAAATGTAGTTTCATTAGGGAATAAGAAAGGCGTATCACTAATGTAGAACTTACCTTTGAAGGAGTTCATTAGAACAATAAAGATCGGAGATAAGAACGCAATGGCCAAGACCAACAAAATAGTGAAAATGGAGTAGTCTTTTGCTCTAGTCTGTTGCATTAGTTCTCAACCTCCTTTCTTCTAGTAATGACAAGCTGTACTAAGGCGATTAAGGCTACTAAAGCAAAGAATACGACGGCCTTCGCTTGACCCACACCTTCCCACCCTGTTTTTGCGTAGAATGTATTGTAGATGTCCAGTGCCAACATGGATGTCTGCTTAGACGGAGCACCAGCGGTCAATGCTAAGTTTTGGTCAAACAATTTGAATGAATTCGATAAGGTTAAGAACAAACAAATGGTGATAGACGGCATTACGAGCGGGATGGTCACATTACGTAATATCTTAGAACGTGAAGCTCCATCAATTCTTGCGGCTTCTACTATATCCTTAGGCACATTTTGAATACCTGCAACATAGATAATCATCATGTACCCTATCAATTGCCAATTCATAAGGATGATTAATCCCCAAAATCCATAAGTAGCATCTGAGGTCAAAGTAACACCAAATTTATACAGGATTCCATTAAAGATCAACTGCCAGATGTATCCTAATACGATACCGCCTATCAAGTTAGGCATGAAAAAGATAGTTCTAAATACGTTAGTGCCTTTTAGTTTTCTAGTTAACAACATCGCCAGAATGAAGGCGAACACATTAATCGTAAGAACCGATAGAACTGTAAACTTAACCGTAAAGCCCAGCGCATTTAGGAATTCTTGATTTGAGAATGCCTTAACGTAATTGCCAAACCCTATCCATTTAGCATCATTGACTGTAGTAAACTCTGTAAAGGATAAATATATACCTAGCAGAAATGGTACAACAAAAGCGATTCCAAAGGCTATTATGGTCGGTAATGCAAAAAGAGCAAAATATTTTTTTATCGATTTTTCCATGGAGTCTTCTCCTATCTCAGAATGGAAAATGATTAAACAGATGTAATCAAATTCACTCGAATTGTTGCTTAGTGCCACTGAAGTCCCTAAGGAACCTAGTGGCACTAAGCTTGTATCTATATAACAACTGAGGGATATTCAATCATCTTTCCATGCCTTTATTATTTTGCTTTTTCAGCCTTCCAAGTGTCCTTGAAGATCGTTACAACTTCATCCCAAGTTTTGTTACCTTGAGCGTACTGCAAGAGCGCATCACCAAAGACATTTTTGAACTCTTCACTTGGGAATGCTGCAAATGTCCAAGCTACAGAAGTCAGATCTTTTTCCATCCAAGCGGACACTTCTTTAGCCAGTGGGTCTGCTGGTTTTTCGCTATCTTCGAAAGTGTTGAATGGAGCGATGAAACCTAAGTCATTCGTTACATAAGCTTTACCTTTTTCACTGGAGAACAACCATTCCAAGAATGCGATGGAAGCTTGTTGATTCTCAGCAGATGCTTTGCTGTTGATTGCCAAATAGTTTTCTGTACCTACAGCCAGACCTTGTTTTTCCTCGCCTTCCATACCTGTGTAGATAGGCAAGAATTTAATCTCTTCAGCTTTAACTACGTTACCGTCTACATCATTGATTTGTGACCAAGCCCAGTTACCGTTTTGAACCATAGCTGCATTACCCAGTGCGAACTCAGCCATGGAATCAGCTACAGATTTACTACCTAGAAGCGCTTCTTTAGTCACAGAGTTTTTGATGTAAAGATCGAAAATGTTTTTGAATTTATCGTTATATTTGAATTCAACTTCTTTAGAAGCTAAACCCGCAAGTACGGTGTTATCAAACTCAGTGTTGTCTTTGAATTCATAGTACAGCGGCAAGTTAGCCAAGTGAGTCTGCCATCTCCATTGCTCACCAGCAGCGAGGGAAGTGGAAGCAAATACACCCTTAATACCCAGTTGATCTTTTTTAGCAGTCATATCTTCTACTACTGCTTTCAAGGTCTCGAAGTTATTGATTTCAGTCGTGGAAGAAATGGACACAGCTTTATCAGCCAAGGCAAAGTATTTCTTCATAATTGCATCGTTGTAGATGATACCGTAGCCTTCAACTACGTAAGGGATACCATATACGCCTTCACCTTCTGTTACAGCCAAGCTTTTATCGGACAGATAGCTGTACAGCTTAGTATCCTTCAAATCCAAGGTATAATCTTTCCAAGATTGATAACCAACAGGTCCGTTGATTTGGAAGATTGTAGGTGCATCTGACTTAGAAATCTCAGATTTCAATTTGGTTTCATAAGTACCTGCAGCAGCCGTTACGACTTTCACTTTAACGCCTGTCTCTGCTTCGTAATCCTTAGCGATTTTTTCATATATTTCTGCAATTTCAGGCTTGAAGTTTAAGAAGTAAACCGATCCTTTTTTACCAGATGAAGCGTTTCCATCATTAGATGCAGCATTGTTTTCTTTATTCCCGCACCCTGCTGCCAAGACTACTACCATAGACATAACCAACATGAGCCCTAGATATTTTTTAATGTTCTTCATTTTTCTTCCCCCTCGTACTTGTTATTAAATTACCTCGCTTAAAGACGTCTCCGAAATTACCCACCTAGAATGTTGTCAGCGTTTTCATTTCACTTAAGTAACGATCGCTTATTTTCCGGTATCCTTATCGGTAACGTTTTCAATTGAAATATTAGCACACCGTTTCCAACATTTCAATAGCCACTTTATTAGAAAAAATCGCCATCACAAATCCTCAGACGTTATAATAGATTCAAAATAAAAAGGAATAGGTGATATCATATCTTATCTCTGATCGAAAAGTATGAGTTACAATTCTCTAATAATAATTATTTTGGCGATATCGGGGTAGAGCCCTCTTACTCCATAGAAGTTGGCACCCTTCCCGTACTTGTATCTGCTCCGCATGCCATTAACCACTATAGAGAACATGCTGTAAAGCCTGCAGACATGTATACAGGTTCGCTAGCGCTGCTGTTACACAAGCTTACAGATTGCCACTGTATTTATTCCAATAGCTTCTCCAAAGAAGACCCAAATTACATCCTTGGGGGAGAATATAAAGCTGCGCTTGGAACAATTGTCAAAGAGCATCAAATTAACTTTGTTATAGACTTACATGGTGCTTCTAAGGACAGAGAATTCGATATTGATTTAGGCACATTACACGGAACATCCATACAGGAAAATAATATAAATGAAGTCGTACGTATTTTTTTCAATAATGGTATTACCAATGTTCATCAAAACCATACCTTTTCTGCATCTCATCCCGGAACGATCACTTCGTATTCGGCTAAAGAATTGTTAGTTCAAGGTATTCAGATTGAAATTAATCGAAATTATCGTAACCCGAATTCATTTGATTTATTCCAAAAAACCATTCATTCCCTCGAACAAATCATCAATCGATTGGGAGGCGCCTAACATAAATATCGAGCAGACCTTCACTATACTGGAAAAACAGAGCTATACCGCTCGGGAAGAAATCACAATGAACCCCGATGAGTTAGTCGAATTAGGCTTAGTCCACCATATCTTTGTCGAGCTTAAGGCAGAGAATGGCGCTCAGGTTAGCTGTTTGCTTTTATCTAAAAGTGATATCCCAAGAGGCAGTATTCAATTGTCGAAAAGAGCAAAGGACAAGCTAGGAAACTGCCCTCTAACAGGATTAACCATTACTAAACCTGAGTACAGCACGATCCTTCGGGGAATTCCTAAAGTGGACGAGATTGCCAAGCCTTATGTCAAAGCCTGTCCAACGCTTGTCCGTAAATATTCGAACCATGTCGAGCTTATTAATCCTAAAAATGGCTTTCGGGTAAACTTAACTTTAAAAGAAGATGACACAGCCAAGCCGAATGCCCTGTATTTCAACAGATATATCATGTTGCTGCTTGAGACTCATGCCACTGAGGATGATCAACTAATTATTACCCGTGCAAGAACAAGTCCTCAGTCCAAGCCAGGCATACATAAACTTATACATCTGGGAATCAAACGGCCTTTAACCGCATTAGGAAATCTTTTTATTGGCAAAAGAGAGCTTACGCTAAGAGTAGGCCACCCCTACCCTTTTGATGAACACCAAAATCTATGCCGAATTCATCCCAATGTTAGAAAGCTGCTGGGTATGGAAGAGACCGACAAAATCGTCGTCACCTATAACAACAAAACAATCACCGTCCCTATCTTAGATATAGACACTGAGCATATAGCCCAACTGATCAAGCTAAATGAGGAGAATGAGCAGCTTAAATTTATCGACAGCCACTTATTTATCGGAATCACCGCTTTGTCACGGAATGAACTGGAAATCCCCAGTATCGGCACATCGGTTACCGTAAAGAGAAGCATGAACTCCCTATTCTTAAAACACTTAAACAAGTTGGTCTTGCCCGTAATCGCTTTATTGTTTACAGTAGTTCAGCTGTATAAGGATTTGAACTGGAGCATCGCTCTGACCGTTGCTATTTCTCTGATACTGCTTCCGATAATCATCTACACGACGCTATCTGAAGAACGGGCAAAAATTAACTAAATGGAGCGATAATCGTGAAATTCACTTCACAATCTCAGGTAGAAGATATGATCTATAGCTCTTATTTAAGAGCCATTAACAACATCACAGAAACTTTGGATGAACAAGTTCGAAGACCGGAATTAACCAGAGCTTTGCTGGATCTAGTCGGAAGTCCGGATCGAGATCAACATTACATACTAGTCACAGGCAGTAAAGGTAAAGGCTCCACCTCTAGATTCATCTCTTCTTTGTTAAGTCACCTAGGCTATAAAGTAGGCTTGTTCACCTCCCCTCATCTGGTCGATTTCAACGAGAGAATTCGGATTAACGGGCGGGCCATATCTACAGAGGATTTTGTACGATTAGGAAATGTGGTTCGCCAGGGATTCCAAACGATTGAAGATCAGCTTGGTGCAGATGAATATCAAGGTCCTGTTGGGATAGGTCTAGCTATTGCGGCGTTGTACTTCAAGGAGAATCATACCGATTTCAATGTAATTGAATGCGGAAGAGGCGGAAGGTTTGATGACACGAATGTCCTGAAGAATGATTGGGCGGTCATTACTCCGATTATGGAAGAACATGTAGCTAATTTGGGTCCTGACCTGAATAGCATAACGCTACATAAGCTGGGAATCGTCAAAAACAAGGCTACAAAAACCTATATCAGCAGGCAGAAGTCGAGCGTACTAGCGACTATAAAGGAGAATCTTACCTCCAATTCTGTACAGTACTATGAGGAGCAGTTCTGGGCTGACTCTATTACAATAACGCCCATTGGAACTACTTTTGATGTTCGGACAAATCAAGCGATTTACCCGTCCTTAACGATCCCGTTATTGGGACAATTTCAAGCTCTAAATGCCGCCACTGCAGTCGCACTATGTGAGGATATTACAGGCGGTCCTCTGGATAGGGAGCTCGTAATCAATTGTTTTGCAAAACTGCAATGGCCGGGTCGTTGTGAGGTGATCTGCCATGATCCGTTAACAATTATTGACGGAGCGATTCATAAGGAATCGGCAACCTATTTGGCTGAGCTTATTCAACTAGTCAATCCCGACCGCAGTCGAGATGTAACTTCAATCATCGGTGTTCCCGAAGATAAAGATTATCTAGGGGTTATCGAAGTGATGAGTACGGTCTCGGAGCAATTGATCGTCACAAAGCCTGACATCAGTCATCTTTCTTTTCCTACAGATGCACTCCGTGTTGCCAAGCGTTTTATCGAAAAAAGCTCCGAGTTTCCCTATTTGGAGGATGCTCTTACGCACATAAAAGCTCGATCGTCCTCCGAGATTATTGTAATTGTCGGCACACAAACCTTCATCGGAAATGCCAAACGATTATTCGGGCAATCGCTGCTCGATATCGGCTTATAGCTTCTCAAAACGCTGGAGAATGACTTCCCTATAAAGATCAGATAGAGCTGACACTTCGCTCGGGTTCTGCTTACAATACTCATCTAACATAACCTTATGATTAACTTCGATGACCTTGAGGCCTTGATTTGTCTCTAAGATATCTATGGAACAGAAATCAAGGCCCATCGCTTTAGAGGTCTGGGATGCAAGCTCTGCCAGCGCCTCTCGTTTGGCCTGATCACTTACCTCAATCGTAACAGCTCCATTAATCAAATTGTGCTTCCAGGAATGGACTCTTTTTTTCCCAAGGAATACACGCGCCAGATGATTAAAAGTTACGATTCTATACTCAATCTCTGCTTCATAATAAGGGCCTATCGCCCCATTAAGCTGCAAGGAAAATAATAAATCCAGCTTCTCTTGCAGATCTCCTATCTCATTGACCCTGTACACATGATTGCCCTGCGCCCCGTTGTCTTGCTTCACAACAGCCTCTCCATTGCACTTATGGAAATAATCCTTAGCTATTGGATAAGGGTCTAAATTGCTAAATTTGGAGTCCGGATGTGCTAAATAGACATGCTCTACAGCCGGAATATTCGCTTTGCGTAAGACATCATAAGTTAGAGATTTACTCATGGCAATAATCGTAGAAGCGCTGCTGTTTAGACCAATCTCCGCGTCTACCATTACAAACGAATGAACTCCATCCGTCGCTCTATATACGAAATTCGGTGTGATTTCCTCAAAGCTGATACCTCTGGATTTCACGGAATGCTGGATCATTTTTAGGTAGGGTCTAGTCGTCACTCAGTTTCCTCGATTCTAAAAAAATATAATCAAGCCTAATCATAGCACGAGAAATATCAATCGAAAATAACATTCATATGTTATAATTACTATCATAAAAACCTTATAAATCTTGTTCGAGGGACTTTCTCAAAAAAATAACAGGATTAATGTTATGTTTAATGACTGATAGCGCTTTTATAGTTAAAAATAAGTATTGATTATTTAGTGATCATCCTCTATGATAAACTTATCAAGCGAACCAAAAAGTTAAAGCGGTTAAACTTTAATACAAAGGTATCTATTATTATTGCTACTTAATAGTATTAGCACGACCAAAAGTTAAAGCGCTTATACTTTAAAATGAGAGGTTGGTGTGTCATGATCAATCGCGAGAACAGGCGGCAGACCTTCTACATGTATCTGTTCATTTCTCCTTGGATTATCGGCTTCCTAGTATTCGCCCTTTATCCTATCTTATCATCGCTTTACTTCAGCTTTACTGATTATGACATCATACACCCGCCTAAGTTTATCGGGCTCGCTAACTACACAGAGATGTTTCACAATGACCTATTCTGGAAATCGGTGGTTGTCACACTGAGATATACCTTCATCGGTGTACCTATCCAGCTTGTTCTCGGTCTTGGATTTGCGCTATTGCTTCACCAGACCATTCCCCTGCGCGGCTTATTCCGAACGGCCATGTATTTTCCAAGCATGGTATCCGGCGTGGCCATGTCCCTCTTATGGTACTGGATCTTCAACCCGCAGATCGGGCTCTTCAATTACATCCTTTCCTGGTTCGGTATTCATGGACCGGCTTGGCTGATGAACCCGGACACTGCACTATATGCCTTGATCATTATGACCTTCTGGACAGCAGGCTCAGGAATGATTTTATTCCTCGCAGGTCTGCAAGGCGTACCGGCTAGCTTGATCGAAGCCGCTAACCTTGACGGTGCCGGACGCTTCAGAATTTTCTTGAACATTACCTTACCGATGATCTCTCCCGTGCTGCTTTTTCAACTAATTATGGGACTGATCGATTCCTTCCAAGTCTTTACCCAAGCTTTTGTCATGACTCAAGGAGGTCCGAATTACTCTACCTGGTTCTATGTCTATAATCTCTACACCAGTGCTTTCAAAGAATATCGTGCCGGTTATTCCTCAGCCTTGGCATGGGTGCTCCTCATCGTAGTTATGCTGTGCACCGCACTAATTATGAAATTGTCTAACCGTTATGTTCACTACGAAGGAGGCGGACGCAAATGAGTACAGTCAGAGCGCTAAGCCCCCAGACTAAAGGAACCAAACGCCGCCGGAAAGTGGAGCCTGTTAAGATTTTTAGCTTTATTACTTTAGTAGTTACAACATTTCTGATGCTGCTTCCTTTGTTCTTCATGGTCTCCACTTCACTTAAGTCCAAACGTGAGATGCTGAAGTTTCCACCCACCTTTCTTCCAGAGAGCTGGCAGTGGAGCAATTACACAGAAATATTTGATACCCTGCAGTTCGGTACGCTTTACAAAAATAGTTTAATTATCGCCGGTCTCAGCGTTGTAGGCACCTTGATTTCTTCAGCGCTGGTCGCCTATGGATTCGCCAGATTCAGAGGTAGAGGGAATCAGATATGGTTCATCCTATTGTTGAGCACAATGATGTTGCCTTATCCAGCAATTATGATTCCGCAATTCGTACTCTTTTCGCAAATGAACTGGATCGACACCTTCCTGCCCTTGATTGTGCCTGCTTTTTTCGGCTCAGCTTATAACATTTTCCTGCTGCGCCAATTCTTCTCCACGTTGCCTGAAGAGCTGTTTGATGCCGGACGCATTGATGGATGCGGCGAAATACGGATGTGGGCTACTATAGCACTCCCACTCTCCAAACCTGCCCTTGCAACTGTAGCTATCTTTGCTTTTATCTACAACTGGAACGATCTGCTTACACCGGTGCTTTACCTAAGCTCGTCAGAGAAGTTCACGCTACCCGTCGGGATGGCTTCTCTCACCTCATCCAGATTCCGCATTCCACCTTGGCATTTGCTGATGGTCGCCTCGGTTCTAGCTATGGTTCCTATCGTTACGCTGTTTGCTGTAGCACAGAAACAGTTCGTCGAAGGGATTGTACTTACAGGGATTAAGTAATAATCCGCCACCCGGGCGGCCAAATATACTTGAAATCATGGAGGGTTTAGCTAATGAACAAGAACAGGAAAAGTAGTGCGCTTTTACTTGCAACAACCATGCTTGTTGTTCTGGCATTGTCAGGCTGTAGCGGTGGCAAATCGGCGGGTAACACTCTATCTGAAGGAAATAGTGGCTCGGCTAATTCAGGAGGCAAAGCAGAAACGGTAACCATCACCCATTACACAATAGATTCAGAAGACCGGACTTTTGTTGAGAAATTAATTCCTGATTTCGAAAAGCAGCACCCGAACATTAAAGTAAAAGTGGAAAAAGCACCTTATGAGCAGTTCGACAGCAAGCTGCAAACGCTAATTGCCGGTGGCAAATCACCCGATGTGACAAGTCACTGGGGTTATGGAGGTTTCGCAGAATACTACAACAAAGATATGCTGCTCGATTTAACCGACCTAATAAAAGAGGATGGTTTCAAGGCAGCCGATTACAACATCCCAGAGAACCTGATGAACATTTATAAGGTTAAAGATCACACATATGGTATCCCAGTTAATATGTATGTCACCTTGATGCTCTATAACAAAGACATGTTTGATGCTGCCAAACTGACTTACCCAACAAGCGATTATGAAGATAAGAGCTGGACGTTTGAAAAGATGGTCGACCAGGCTAAACAAATGACTCTCGTCTCCGATGATATTGCCAAAACACAATATGGCGTAGACTTCACCTGGTCTGAACGCGATATGCGGCCATTGTATTTTGGAGCGCAGCCTTATTCAGAGGATACATGGGCGAATGGCGGCGTGCCTTCCGAGACTTATTTTGATTCCCCTGAAGTGATTGCTGCCTACAACAAACTCTTTGATCTGATCTTCAAAGATAAAGTCTCTCCTTCCTCCGAGTGGAGCAAAAGCGTAGCCGGACAGAACGGTGATCCCTTTGTTGCAGGTAAAATCGGGATGTCTATCGGTGGCTCGTGGAACCTTGCAGGTGCGAATGACTTTCCCTTTAAAATCGGCGTAGCCGCTGTACCATGGGGAGGCAACGATAAGGTCCGCAGCACACTTTACGTCGATCCGCTGCTGATCTTGAAGGACTCCAAACATCCGAAGGAAGCTTTGGAATGGATCAAATATTTGATCACTACCGAAGTGCAGGAGAAATCCATTGAGCTTAGTGGCGGTAACCCGCCAGTCAACACCGAAGCTGCTGAAGCCTACTATAAACATTTTGACGGCATCGATCCACAAGATATCAAAAATGTCTACGAGGGTGCTGTGAACTATGGCTTCGAATCCTACAACCATTTGATCACCAACTACTCGCAAATTAATGACATGTTCATTAATGAATTGCAGCCAGTAGAAACTGGACATAAGACGGTGGAAGAGGTGATGACGACGATTCAGAAAAAAGTTACGGAGATCATTCATCGTTAATATTTGGCTGATATGCCGTCCCTTTAGGGACGGTATACCTGTTTGAAATCATACGTTTAGCGGACAGTCTGCCAACCCTGTATACTAAAGGTAGAAAACAGGATCGGAAAATCTGCCGCGAGGAGAACTAGAGATGAAAGTGAGTATTTTTGATGTAGCCAAAAAATCAGGATTATCGGTTGTAACCGTATCCCGGGTCTTAAATGGGGCCGAATCGGTACGCGAGAATAATCGCCAGAAGGTGCTGGAGGCCATTAAAGAGCTGGATTATCGCCCTAATGCAGCGGCACGCAGTCTGGCGAGCGGTAAGACGGGAATTATCGGGATTATTGTCACGACCCTGCAGGATTCTTTTTTTGACGCAGTGGTCAAAGAGCTGAATGAAGTCTTAGCGATGCATGGTTATTTTTTGGCCATCTCCATCTCAGCAGGCATCGAATCGGATGATAGCCATTATTTAATCCAGGAGGATCGTGTAGACGGCTTGTTTCTGCTCTCTCCGATGGAAGAGGATAATTATATTGTGGAATTAAAACGGCGCGGCATCCCCTATGTGCTGATTGATAACCAAAAGCCCGAGAATGACACCTACTCTATCACGATTGACAACTTCAAAGGTGGCTACATGGCTACCAGTCATCTGTTAGCGCTCGGTCATACGTCTATTGCTCATCTATGTGGACAGGAGATGTTCCGTAGTACGCGGGAGCGGCGTGCCGGATTCCTACAAGCGCTTGAGGAAAAAGGTCTTACTCCATTTGAGATTGTACATGGTGATTTCGAAATTGGAATGGGATACGAAACCTGCAAGCGTTGGCTGAACGAAGGACAATTACCTACTGCGGTATTCGCTGGCGATGACAATATCGCCCTTGGCGTCATCAACGCATTAATGGAAGCTGGCATTCGGGTACCCGAACAAGTAGCTGTAATTGGTTATGATGATCATTATATTGCTTCACAGCTTCATCCATATTTAACAACGATCCGTCAGCCTTCTGACAAAATTGGATTAGCTGCTGCCGAAATGCTCTTAAAACGTATCACTGGAAAGATGAAGCGCGGAGCTGGCGTAAAGATTGACCCAGAGTTAATTGTACGGGAATCTACTACTTCCAATTAATTAAATCATATAAACAAGGAGTGACAACCATTGACTTACTACTTGGGGATCGATGGTGGAGGCACCAAAACCTATGCTCTGCTATGCGATGAACATGGCAATGTTCTCGGTAAGGGCAGGAGCGGTAACGGCAACCACCAGACAGGCGCACTTGAGGCAGCCAACAGCATTCGAGAGGCCACATTCGGGGCACTAGATGAGGCTGGACTCCGATTGGAGGACATCCAACATACCTATCTTGGGCTTGCCGGTGCTGACCGAGAGGCCGATTATCTCATTCTCCATCCAATGATTCGCGAGATCGGATTTATCAATTACACCATTAACTGTGACACCATGATCGGATTACGTGCAGGGACGACTCGCCCTTATGGAGTTGCACTAATCTGCGGCACAGGCACCAATTCGGCAGGCAGAAACACGCAAGGAGAGCACTATCAGTGTGGTGGCTTTGACTACATGTACGGTGACTTCGGCGGTGGCGGTGCTCTCAACATTGAAGTCTTTCGTTCTGTCATAAGAGCATGGGATGGACGGGAGCAACCTACCCTCTTGACCGGACTTCTACTCAACTTGCTAGGTTATGAGGAAGTTGCAGATATGTTTAATGATTTCCTCAATCATTGGAAAAGGGTTCCTGTTCATGCTGCTCGCTTGCTCTTCGAAGCAGCAGCTGAAGGAGATGCTGTAGCCTTAGAGATTCTAAATCGGCAAGGCGTTGAGTTAGGGAAGTCCGCTGCTGCAGTCATCCACAAGCTTGGGATGGAGCAGGACACCTTCGATGTGGTTCTGGCGGGAAGTCTGCTAACCCGTGGGGATCGCGGCTGGATTCGCGGACCTATTGAGAAAGCTGTACAAGCCGCAGCTCCACATGCAACTGTGGTGACTCTTGCCACGGAGCCTGTAGTAGGTGCCGTATGGTCCGCAATGGATCAAGATGGTTTGACCCTTAGTAATGAAGCGTATGAGACCATGCGGCAATATCAAGATTATGAATCGATCCAACAAACAAAAAAGACAGGAGTGGTTGATCTTGGCAACTAATCAAGGATTAAAGATCGCAGTTATCGGTGGGGGTTCTTCGTATACACCCGAATTGGTAGAGGGATTTATTCTTCATTACAAGGAGCTTCCTGTTCGTGAACTATGGCTCGTTGACATCGAACCTGGACTTCGCAAGCTGAATATCGTTGGAAATCTCGCTAAACGCATGGTTGAGAAATCCGGGCTTCCGATTGAAGTTCATCTTACAACAGACCGCCGGAAGGCTATCGAAGGTGCAGACTTCGTCAGCACTCAGATGCGTGTCGGTATGCTTGATGCCCGCGCACGTGATGAATCGATTCCTCTTAAATATGGTGTCATTGGTCAAGAAACGACAGGTCCTGGCGGAATGATGAAAGCACTGCGTACGATCCCTGTCATTCTGGATGTATGCCATGACATCGAAGAGCTGGCTCCTAACGCCTGGCTGCTCAATTTCACCAACCCTGCAGGAATGGTCACTGAGGCTGTTCTGAAATACTCCAAAGTCAAGAGTATCGGTCTCTGTAACGCACCTATCGGTCTGATCAAGCAAGTATCCGCCAAATATAACGTAGCTGCGGACCGTGTTTATGCCGAATTTGTGGGTCTGAATCACTTGCACTGGATTACTCGGATCGATGTTGAAGGTGAAGATAAGCTGGATGACATGCTCACAGAAGGTTACAGTGCTAAGAACGTACCTGCCCGAGAGTGGAATCCTGAGTTCTTACAATCGCTTCGTGCCGTCCCTTCCTACTATTTGAAATATTTCTATATGACAGATGCCATGCTCGAAGAGCAAATGGAATCATTTAAGCAAGGCATCAATCGTGCTGAAGTCGTGAAGCGCGTAGAAGAAGAGCTATTTGAGCTATACGCCAATCTGGAGTTAAGCGAGAAGCCAAAACAGCTGGAGCAACGCGGCGGTGCTTTCTACTCAGAGGCGGCCGTTAATCTCATGAGATCGCTCCATAACGGATCAAACGACATCCAGACCCTGAATGTTGCTAACCGTGGCATACTGGACTTCCTTCCAGAAGATGCAAGTATCGAAGTCAACTGTGTTGTCACCAAGAACGGTCCACTGCCTCTACCACTGACCAAGATTCCACCGATGGCTAAGGGACTCATTCATGCGGTCAAAACTTATGAGCAACTAGCTATTGATGCCGCTGTAACCGGTGACCGTGCACTTGCTCTTCAGGCCATGGTACATCATCCACTCGTTCCATCTGTAGATGTAGCGGTACGTATGCTGGATGAAATGCTGGAGGCCAATAAAGAGTTCTTGCCGAACTTCTTTACCAAATAACCATAGAAAAGAGGCGTCAATATGTCAGCTAAAGCGGTTTGGAAAGGCGATATCAACCAAGCACTATGCGCATTTACATTTGATGATGGACCTTCCCAACTTCCCGTTGAATTGTGGCTTGATGTTTTGGAGGAGGAAGGGGCGGTAGGCACCTTTTTCTTCACTGGGGAATGGATGGATCAGCACCCTGATAAGGCGAGACTAATCCTCTCCCGTGGTCATGTACTTGCTCCGCATACGTATCATCATCGGCGAATGGCCCAAGTGCCAAAGGCCGTATTCTTAGAGCAGTTGAAGCTGACCGAGCTGGCATATCAGGACGCAACAGGTCTTCCGTCTCCAAATTTCATGCGTTTTCCATACTGCTCATTCCGGGAAGAGAATCTGGATTGGCTGACAGAATGGGGCGGTTATCTGGATATTGAAGGCGTTGATTGCGGAGATTGGTCAGGTATTTCTGCAGACGAGATCATTGCCAGAGTTGAACCTACACTTGAAAATGGAACCATTGTAGTCATGCATAGTAATGATGTTGCAAAGGGGTCACCGGATGCCTTGAGAGCACTTATTCGGATCGCCAAGCAAAGAGGCTTGGAAAGTGTCGGCGTACCTGAGATCCTAGGGTCCATTGGCGTAGAAGTAAACTACAGACCTTGGAAAATCGTTGTAGACGTTCCGGCAGCGTTAGATCATCCCGTGGAAAAATGGATTCCTTTAGAAAATAACAAACAGCTTACCGACCTCGCGACCCAGACTACCGAGTGGAATATTCCGCAATACACACTGCATTTCACTTCTGAAAAAGAGTGGCTGGAGCATCTGGAAAGTCCGCTAGAAGAGGTTGGAGTTATAGAGGATCGCGAGTTGTTTACTATACAGCAATTTGATGGCAGCTACTGGGGATATGTACGCGCAGGTGTTGTGGACAATACCCTTGTACTATTAGATTATGCAGCTAAAGAAGCGCAGGCTGACACCTTGGTGTACCTACTTCGCTGGGCTGCGGATACTTCGATGAGACTGGGCTTAACCAAGATTGAAGCCAGACTCAATATCCGCAAAATGAGCGAGATGTGCAGACAGTTAGGCTGGCAGTCAGAGATCGTAGAAGATCAATAAGAGGTATCATCTATTGCCAGAGAAAGATTAGGATTTCATATAACGCATTCCCTTAAGTCTGCTACATTAGCAGGCTTTTTTATTTCTCCTTCAAAGGTAGTCATAGCCTCTATTACCGCTACTTCATCTTATTTCTCGAATGACCTGTTCAATGCCAGAGGGAATGTCAGGCTCTTTTACACTAGATACGTTGAGCTTTAGGATTCTCTCTTTTTTAGCAAAATAGGGCAGGTAACCGCTATCCGCCATCTCCACTCGAATAGACTTTTTTTGCAGCCGTTTGATTATTTGCTCTGCTCTAAGGTTATCCGCCAATTTCAGATATGTATGCACACCTAACTGACTGGCAGGACGATAGGAATAATACTGTTCAGAAGCTGCATTTACCTCCCTCTCGATCGAATCATAGAGGAGCATGGACCTTTTTCCGTAGCAGGAACGCATCTTTTTACGATGGCGCTCAAACATCCCGCTTTTTAAATACAGCTCCAGAGCAGCTTGGGACAGCATAGAGCTATCTATATCCATCAGTCTTTTGAATCGGTTAAAGGACTCACAGAGCACCTCGGGAAGTACGGCCACACCAACACGCAGACCTGGGAATATGATCTTGGAGAAGCTTTTTAAATAGATAACACGTGAAGTATTGTCATAGGCATAGATCGGATCTTGCTTCGCATCCTGCTCTAAATCTGCCATGTAGTCATCCTCTACGATATACACATCGTATGTAGCTGCAAGCTGCGCAATCGCCTTCTTCTGATTACGGGTATAGGAAACACCGAGCGGGTTATGAAACCGCGGAACGGTATAGAAGAACTTGAACTCGCCTGTTTTAAATAAACGCTCTAATTCATTCAAATCCACCCCGTCATCCGAACGCTGTATTCCCTCGGTCTCGATGCCGTACGTCTTCAAATACTCCATAAATAACGGGTAACTCGGCTGTTCAATCAGCACACGCTCCCTGCCATTCGGAAAAGGAATCCGGGTCAAGAGCCCAAGCGCTTGCTGCACGCCAGAGGTGATGAAAATCTGCTTCGGATCAGCAAATACCTGGTAAGAGGCCAGTTGTCGCTGCATTTCACGGATAAGAGACGGCAGCCCCTGCGGCGTTCCATAGATAAACAAATCCTTACGGTACATATCAATCGCTTTATTAATACAATGTTGAAAATCCAGATACGGGAAAATATCCGGGTCCGGTGCAGATGCCGCAAAATCAATCAAGTAGGCACCTTCTTCTTTCCGCTCCCCACTTCGTTTCATAACATAATATCCGCTCTTTGAAGCAGCGTAGATTAGATGTTTATCTTGAAGGTCTTGGAGTGCACGAATAACTGTGCTCTTATTGCAATCATAACGTAGTGCCAGCTCCCGAATAGAGGGCAGCTTGTCACCCTCACGGTATGTGTCTTCTGCGATTTGTAATTCTAGATCGTTAATTAATTCCGAATACTTATATATCTCCTTCACCCTCCTCCGAGTTTTTTGTACCGGTACAGATGAACAATAATTTCATTGTAGCACAGCTATTCTAGCCTTAGAATAAAGAACATAACAGGACCGGTCCTAAATGCGCGCAACACTTTGGAGGTCTTACTGATGAATATATCTTCTACTCAAAAAGCGATAGTAGCTGCTGTCTTGAATGCTGTTATTGTCGGGTTTTCTTTTATATTTGTAAAAATGGCACTAACCGTCTCGGACCCATTCGATACATTGGCTCATCGTTTCACGTTATCTTTTCTCGCCGCTTCGTTATTTACTTTTCCAGGGTGGGGGCGGGTGAAGTTTGGAATATCCAAGGCAGCAGTGGTCATCCCACTTGCTCTACTATACCCAGCGTTGTACTTTACGCTCCAAGCCTTTGGACTTCTGCATACAACATCAGCTGTAGCGGGTATTATTCAGGCGACCATGCCCATCTTCACCATTATTTTGGCGGCGATGTTCTTAAAGGAAACTACAAGCGGCTTCCAAAAGATCTCCACCTTAATCTCGGTTGCAGGTATCATTCTTATCTTTGCCATACCGGGTGTGAGTATTTCTTCCTCTAGTCTCTGGGGCGTCTTACTCATCCTAATCTCAGCGCTATCCCTTGCCGGCTATAATGTTGCGGCCCGAAAGCTGACACGAACTTGGAGTCCTAAAGAGCTCACTTATATGATTACTTTATTCGGATTTATATTTTTTAATGGTCTATCAATCATTAAGCATGGTTCAGCAGGAACCTTGAATCAATATTTCACACCTTTTCAGGAGCCTAAGTTCATATTCTCCATGATCTATCTCGGCGTACTCTCATCCCTCGTGACCTCCTTCCTCTCCAACTACGCTTTATCCCGAATGGAGGCTTCACGCGTGAGCATCTTCGGCAGTCTTTCGACGGTTGTCTCTATTCTTGGCGGCGTGCTTCTGCTGAATGAACAGCTGGAATGGTATCATTGGACCGGCACGGTGATGATCATCGCCGGGGTGATCGGAGTCAACTGGCGCAAGAAGGCAAAGCTTCAAGTAAAGGGTGAGATTGGGCTGGACTAGAGAAAGCCTGCTAAAGCACACCTTCGATCGAACCTTACATTTACGTAAAAAAGACACCCCTCGAGGTGTCTTTTGTTCTTCCCTTTTCACTCTCTCTGCTCTGTATCCAGCCGCGTTAATCGCTGTTACTTAGCTGTTTCAAATGCTTCGATTTTCTCTTTATATTGATCCAGCAGCTTAGCTAAAGCTTCCTTAATCACAGTGGCATCTTTGGTTTTAGCAGCACTATTCAGATCCTCTTGGGCTTTGAAAAAGGCTTTATCAGCCTCGCTAAACTCTTGAATTGAAATTGTAGCTTCACTCACTTCTACTGCTGCAATTGCAGCTACACCTTTAATAGAAGTAGAGAAGACACTCCCCATCTTCTCATCATTAGGCAATACCTCAACATTGCGACCAGCTTCAATATAACTCACGGGCAGCGCTTCGGCTGATGCAATATTTTTCGAGAACACAACCCCTTCTGCCTGCTCAGAAGGTACTAGCTCGGAAACCGCGGTTACACTAAATCCAGCAGCCTTGTAATATTGATCCAAGGTCTTCTTCCAGTCTTCTAGAGTACTAGGTGCATATGTTTTAGCCAGTTCAAGGGGATCTACCCAATCAAAGATTGTTACTTGAGTAGCAATTGTTCCCTTAGTTGCTGGAGTAACCACCGCTGCAGCCGTTGTTTTTCCACTTTGATCCTGAGCTCCGCTAGCTGCGTTCGCTGCAGTCGGTGCAGCAACTGCGGATACCAGTAGGGCGGATAACGCTAACTTTTTAAATATCATCTGTTGATTCATAAATACAACACTCCTCATCGATTCGAATGATCTTACAAGTCCAAGCTTACAAAATCGGTGTGGCATAACATTGGTTAATTTGTGGAAAAACGATGGCAGCCCCCTCTACTCCCCTCTGGATTGATATAATTGCAGAAGAATAATCTGGAGGTTAACTAAATGAATACCAACTATCTCATTGCCGTAGTAGATGATGATCAACATATACGTAATCTTGTAGAAGCTTATTTACAAAAAGAAAATTACCACACGATTGGTCTTGGCAGCGCTGAAGAAGCATGGACCTTATGGCAGACAAGCCCACCGGATATGTGGGTACTCGACGTTATGCTGCCCGGCATGGACGGGTACGAATTTTGTCGGCGGATTCGCAATGAAGCCGAAGTGCCGATTATTATGATCTCCGCAAGGGATAATGAAGTGGATAAAATTTTAGGTTTAGAGCTAGGCAGTGATGATTATCTAGTCAAGCCATTTAGCCCTCGGGAGCTAGTTGCTCGCATTAAACGCCAGCTACAACGGTGGTATAAAATGAGTACTCAAATAGAACCTGCAAGTAGTAACCCCCTCACACCTACGCATATTGAGGTTACTCATCTACAGCTATTATTGGATGAAAGACGTGTGTTCTGGCATGGGAAAGAGATTGAGCTCACCAGTAAAGAATTCACCCTCCTAAAAGTATTTGCAACCTCTCCCAACCGCGCATTTACAAGAGATGAGCTGCTAACCCATGTGTGGGGAGATGACTATTTCGGAAGCGACCGTGCCGTAGACCATTTAATTAAACGGATGCGAAAAAAGCTAGATCTGCTGCCGATTGAAGCCGTATGGGGACATGGCTATCGTATGCGTATTGAGGAGGGAGTGGAGATCGATGAAGCTAGCACATCAGATTAATTTAGCCTTTAGCGTTGTATTGGTACTGCTCCTGTCTATTACCGCTGTCGTGATCCATTTTGTGCTGCTTAATCATTTTGTCGGAACACAAAAGGCGGAACTGCGAACCATTAGCTCTGCCATGTCAGCGACTATAGTTGAGGGGAGCACATACAGTGGCGACATTGAGACTGAACTCCGTGCGCTGCCCGTGATCATGCCTTCTTCTGTAGGTACTGCAAGCGTCGAGGCTATCCTTAGTGATGAGACAGGAAAAGTATTGTCCACCTCATCGAGTATGAGTTCCGTCGCGGTAAAATCCAATGCGCAGTTTGTCGCTGGTCAAGCCTCTGACCTTCAGAATATTTGGAATGGAACAGATGCAAGATATATAACAGAAGTGAAGGCTACGCCAATAGGCACGCTAACTCTGCTTACACCTATGAGCGCAGTAACAAGCATTGAACAAGCTCTGTTCAAAAGACTGCTAATCGTTTTCGGTGCTGCAGGGGCATTTATGCTCCTATTTGGCCTGTTTATCACGAAAAAGCTAATCCAGCCTCTAATGAAGCTGCAGCAAGAACTGAAAAAAGTAAAAGAGCGCCACTTCTCAGAGGTTAAGCTGATCAAGGCTGGTGGAGAGATTGGCGCTGTTGCTAAGTCGGTATATGACATGGCTGGTGAATTGAATCGATTTAACCACGTACAGAAGCAATTTTTTCAGAATGCCTCTCACGAATTAAAGACCCCACTGATGTCTATCTCTGGTTATGCTGAAGGCATTAAGGATGGTATCTTCGAGGGGGAAGCGATCGATAAGGGTCTGGATATCATTATGAGCGAGAGTAGTCGTCTGAAGAAACTCGTTACGGAAATGACCCTGCTTGCGAAGCTGGATAGTGAGGAGAATATATTTAGAACTAGCGAGCTCTCACTGGACGATATAGTCGTAGAAACCATTGAACGCATGAACCCTCTTTTGATGAAAAAAGGGCTGACCCTGCATGTATCCTACGATGATTGCGAGCCGCTTACGGTCCGTGCCGATAGAGATAAGCTATTGCAGGCACTGCTTAATGTGGTTTCCAATGCAACTCGTTATGCTAATCAGCATATCTACATTCATGCTTCGGTTAAGGATGACCAGGTTCTACTCTCCGTTAGCGATGATGGCCCTGGCATTTCAGAAGACCTGCTTCCATACCTGTTCCACCGATTTGTTAAAGGGAAAGATGGCGAATCCGGACTAGGACTTGCCATCTCCCGTGCGATCGTAGAGCGCTCCGGAGGTCTGATTACAGCGGGGAACCGTAAGGATGGCGGTGCAGTGATCACCATGGGATTCCCTGTACTCTCACCTACCTAGACAGCTAACCGGATTCTATCCTACCTTCTATTTCATACAAGCCGCATGACCTTATTTGAAAGAACCATTCGCGGTATGATTCGATGGGCAGAAGCAAACCCAGAGTACTACCAAAGCATGATTTCCAAGATCCCTTTAAGAAGACTGGGTGAGCTGGTAAGTGATATCGGCCGTGTTGCTGTTCTCCTAACGAGCGAAGACTCCGACTATATTACGGGTCAAACAATCATGGCCGATGGCGGATCGATTAAATTACGCTAATTTATACGCCAGCCAGCCTATTGATCATTAAGAGATTTCCTTTAGAGGAGATCTTTTTTTGTCTTTAAATCTCCTTATTATTCGTTTAATAGCCTTTGAATTAAGGGTAATAATAAAGATAACATGCTATTTACCGCATAATTTATAACACCCTGTGTAACCCGGAGGTATTCAAATGAACAAGTTCGACGCTATTATTATTGGTTTCGGTAAAGGCGGAAAGACCCTTGCCACAGAACTAGCTAATCGAAAATGGAAAGTAGCCGTTATTGAACGATCTAAGGAAATGTACGGTGGAACCTGCATTAACATCGCCTGCATCCCTACCAAATCCTTAGCTTACCAAGCACATCAAGGCAAAGTTTATGAAGAAGCAATCCATAACAAGGATCAACTGATTTCATTTCTACGCCAGAAAAATTACGATAATCTAAATCAGAACGAGAATATAGAAGTTATTAATGGAGAAGCTTCCTTCTTATCAGATCACGAAGTTCAAGTGAAGGAAGCCGGTGAGACGAAAATCTTAACCGCCGACAAAATCTTCATTAATACGGGTGCTGAGACCATCATTCCAACGATTGACGGGATACAAGATAGTAAGTTCGTTTATACCAGCACGTCCATTATGGATCTTAAGGAGCTCCCAACGAAACTAGCCATCATTGGTGGTGGTTATATTGGTTTGGAATTCGCTTCGATCTACAGTCAATTCGGCTCACAGGTTACGGTGCTGGAGGGTTCCTCGAAATTCATTCCTAAAGAAGACCGCGATGTCGCGGACGCCGTCCTCCAAACCTTTACCAAGAAGAACATTGAGGTCAAACTGAAGGCAAAGGTTATAGGACTGAAGGATGTTAAAGATGGAACAGTTATCTCCTTTTCGATAGATGGCGCTATTCAAGAATTGAAAGTCGATGCTGTACTGGTTGCGACAGGTAGAAAACCAAACATTGAGGGATTAAATCTAGAAGCAGCCGGTGTAGAAGTTACAGATCGGGGCGCTATTAAGGTGGACCCTTCCCTAAAAACCACCGTTCCCCATATATGGGCTCTTGGCGATGTCAAAGGCGGATTACAGTTTACCTATATATCATTAGACGATTATAGAATCGTACGAAATGATCTCTTCGGCGATCATTCCCATACCACAAATGACCGCATCGCTGTTCCATACAGCGTATTTATAGATCCTCCACTATCCAGAGTAGGAATTAGTGAAGAAGCAGCTACCGAACAAGGACTTGAAATTAAAGTCGCGAAGTTGCCTTCGGCAGCTATTCCACGTGCCCGCTTAATTAACGAAACTGAAGGCTTCCTAAAAGCTATTGTGGATGCAAAAACCAATAAAATTCTCGGAGCTACATTGTTCTGTGCGGAATCCAGTGAAGTGATTAATATCGTGAGTATGGCTATACAAACCGGGCAAGATTTCACCTTTTTGAGAGATCATATCTTTACTCACCCTACAATGAGCGAAGCTTTGAATGATTTGTTCTCACAGATCAAAGAATAAAACACTACATGCATGGGAAGCAAAAAGACACCCTTTGGGGGGTGTCTTTTACTTTTTCTATATAACACGATGCTGAACCCACTTCTTACCCATGAAGCGCCGTAGAAATATGAATCCTCTAATTCCCCACTCACAGTTCATAGCTAACCAAACCCCAAGTAGACCGAAATCCAGAACAATACCTAAGATATACCCGAGTACTACGCGGAACAACCACATACTCAGCATAGACACCATGGATGTAAACTTGGAATCTCCTGCTGCTCTAAGCGCTGATGGTGTTATGAAGCTAACAGACCACAGCGGTATTTGTACGATTGTATTGATAAGTACAATTATAAAGATATCTCTCACGATCTCCGCAGGTGGATGGAACATCGAAACTAGCGGATGGAAGAAAGGCATAACTAACAATCCCATCACCACAAAGGAAAGGGAAGAGGCTACGAGAAACGATTTAATAAATTTCCGGGCATCCTTAACATTATTGCTTCCCATACATTGTCCGACCACTGTAATAATCGTCAAAGACAGCGCATTGCCCGGAATTTGCATAATCCCCGCAAAGGAAGAGGCGATAGCATTTGTAGCAAGCGCGTAAGTACCGAGACTGACGATAAAGACTTGCGTCAGAATCTTACCACCATTAAAGAACATCTGCTCCGCCGCAAACGGCATACCGATGAACATTATTTTTTTGAGCATGGAGAATTGAACCACCAGTAAGTCACGAATTCGAATATGCAGTTCATTGTCCATCCGGAACAGATAATACAGAGCGCATATCGCGCCCAAATATCGAGCTATATTTATAGAAATGGTCATTCCTAGAACGCCCATATGCAAAAGGTTAATAAATACGAGATTCAAGAGGACGTAAACTAAATTCATAATGAGCGATAGCGCAAGCGAGGCTCTCGTTCTTCCGATTCCCCGAAGAGCACCACACACTGCCTCTACCACAGCTATTCCTAGATAGGAGATACAGCTCCCAATCAAATAGATTCGGGCGTTGTGCATTACCTCGGGCGAAGCTGCTCCAAATAATAAGTTCAACAACGGATTATGAAAAAGAATACCAAACATACCAATAATAAAAGCCATAAGGGAAACCGATGAAGTGGCGCCTGCGGTAGCTTTTGATACCATAAGACTATTACCGCTTCCTTTATACTGCGCTACGACAACCGTACCACCTGTTGATACCGCGATAAACACACTAATGAGAAAAAGATTAAGGGAATCGATCATGTTCACCGCACTGATAGCTGCCACACCGGACGAGCTGATCATGGCTGTATTCACTAGATTAAGCCCCACTATAAAGGCCTGATCTACCAGAATAGGAATGAATAAAGCAATCATATGGCGATAATCTAACGATTCTCCTGAAAAATACTTCTCAAGAAACCGCACACTTCGCTTCGTATTGACATTTACATTAGGTTCCATCTTCGCTTCACTTCTTTTACATTAGAGTTATCCAAATTTGAAATATCCTTATAAATAGAAAAAGGCTCTTCAGGTTGAAGAGCAATTCAAAAGTACAGCTAGTTTATATACACTTAGGTATGCGGTCGAGAGGACTCGAACCTCCACGGGGATTAACCCACACGGACCTGAACCGTGCGCGTCTGCCAATTCCGCCACGACCGCACAAAATATAAAAACAAACATGCAGTGCAGAACTAAATTATCATATATTAGCACAAAGGGCAATACCTAATGTAAAAAGAAAAAGTGTACCGAGTCCCTATTTGGGATCATCGATACACTTTTTCAGAAGAACTATCGGATTATGAAGCTTGTTCAAGCATACGGTAGATAATGACTGCCGCTTGAGCACGGTTAGCTATGCCCTTAGGTGCAAATTTGCCACCTTCAACACCGTTAACGATCCCCAATTGGGTCAGTTGTGCTATTGCGTCCTGAGCGTAAGGAGCAATACTGGACTTGTCTGCAAACTTGCCCAGCGCTGCATTCTTATCAATCGGCTGTAGTTTATCCTTCAATGCATTAGCAATCATAATAGCCATCTCTTCTCGGGTCACTTGACGACCCGGTTCGAACTTACCATCACCAGATCCTTGTACAAGTCCGGCCTTCACCGCAATAGCGATAGAATCCGTGTACCAAACTCCTTGTTTAACATCGCTGAATGAACTGGTTGTTGCCGAACCCGTCAGATTCAGTGCGCGTACCAGCATTGTAATAAACTCTGCTCTAGTCACTGTTTTAGTTGGCGCAAAAGTATTTGCATCCAATCCTTTTATAATGCCCTTAGCAGCCAATGCTTGAATAGCTTCTTGCGCCCAAGCTACCTTACCCAGATCTTTGAAGCTTGCTGCTGGAGCAGTAGTTGGCGCTGGTGTTGCTGTTGGTGCTGTTGATGGCGCTGGTGTTGCTGTTGGTTTTGGTGCTGTTGTTGGTGCTGTTGTTGGTGCCGTTGGACTAGGTGTCGGCGTAGGATTTACTCCCTTCAAATTGTTAACAATCCGACCTTCAATAGCTGCTTTAATCTCTTTTCTATCAAATGTGTTCACAATATAGTCGTAGAATACGTCCAAATCAATAGGCCCAGCCAATGAATCACTAGCTTGAGTCAGAACCTTGTAGTTATCCCCGCCCGCAGCCATAAAGTTATTCACTACAGCCGTATATTTCTGTGTAGGATTAATTGGTGTTCCATTAGTTAGCGTGAGATTGGCAATGCGATCTGCTACCGGAAGATACATATTCGCTGTATATTTCAGTCCAGAAATTTGCAGCGTTTTGATATCGGGTGTTCCATCAGCTTTTACATTCCATTGCTGTTGCAGCAACGTTTTGATTTGCGCTCCAGTCAGCGTCAGCTTCACAAGCGTATTACCGAATGGCTGAATTTTCGCCAGATCGCCGAAGGTTACAGGGCCTTTTGGAAGATCCGCACGGATACCACCCGGATTCATAAAGGCGAAATCAGCAGCCTTAGCGCCATCGCCGAAATCAGCAGTACGCATAGCGTCAGCGATCAGGTTACCAAGTGCAGCCTCATTGTTGTAAGCATCGGTACGAGTGATAGTTCCGTTTGTTGTACCCACTGGTTGAGTAAGTTCAGGATGCTTCTCAAGGTAAGTATTAACCAGTGCCACACTTTCCGGATCCGGTGTTACGCCGTCATGGAAGGTGGAGGTCACTACAGCAGACTTCTCCTTCACATGACCTGTTTTAGGATCAATGATCAGCTTAATATCTTCAAATGCAGTACCGTACGAATAAGCTTGTACAATCAGCTTACCGTTTACGGTTCCATTTGCCAGTGCATGGTTATCACCAGCAACGATAACGTCAACTGGGGAATCGGCAGGAAGCGCTTTGGCCAGATCAGCCGCTTCACCTGTAGTCGCTCCATCTTTAGTAGTCGCCGGATCATGTGCAAGCACGATGATCGTCTCAACATCTTTAGATTGAAGCTCCTTCGCATATTTCTCAACAGCTGCTACTTCCTCTTCAGAGGTGAGGAAACGTACACCTACTGTACCAGAAGGTGCAACCTTACTAGGCGTAGATTTCGTTACAAGACCTATAAATCCGATCTTCACACCACCGACTTCTTTGATTACATAAGGCTTAATAATTGGATCACCAGTATTGGCATCCACTGCATTGGCATTAACATAATCAAATTTTGTACCCTTATGGGTAACGTTCTTGTTCTTAGGGTCCACACCGCCTTTCAATTGTGTCATTAATGCATCGACACCTTGGTCAAATTCATGGTTTCCTAGGGAGCCCACATCAAATCTCATCATGTTCATCCACTCAATCGTTGGCTCATCGCGCTCAAGTGAAGATACTGGAGCAGATGCACCTACGGAGTCTCCGTTATGGAAGAGTAGAGAGTTATCATATTTAGCCTGTGCTTCTTTCAGATAAGTCGCAAGAATAGCGGCTGTTCCCACATTCTTATTGCTCACTGTAGAAACTGTATCCAGTTGGCCGTGGAAATCATTGATTCCGAGTAGGTGAACTTCAACATCCTTAGCTGGGAGAGCAAGCTTATAAATACTAAACCCCTTAATATCTTTTTCACCAGTGTCTTCAACGTTGGCTGGCATAGTAACTTTTGCCGCTTCTGGTGATGAAGTAAAGGTGATATTCACATCGTTTAAAATAGGTGCCAATGACCAGTTACCATCCGCAGAAGGATCAATAGTACCTACTTCTCTGATGTAGTCCATAAGGATCTGACGATTCTCATCCTGAGAATCGACTAGAATCTCTGAACCTTTCACACCCGGAAAGTTTCCTCCACCACTTGCACGGTAGTTGTTAGTCACAACAATGAAATCTTGGTTCGGATCCAAAGTTTTACCTTTATAAGTAATTTGCTTCACACGACTCGATAAGGCATCATTAATCTCACCAGAAGGAGTGTATTTTGCAGCTTTGGTTACATCAATTGTGTACTTAATGCCATCAATAACATCGAAGTTATATACAGCAAATTTGTCATTAAGCAGGCTTTGTGGTGCTGCACTGTCCACTTTGATGGTATTAAACGCACCCGCACTCATTTCAACCCATTCCTTAACAACAGAGCCTTTAACTTTAATAGCTTTTAGCGTGTTGTCATACAGGTACAAGTCACTTGCGCTGCGGATAGTCAACGGACCTTTTTCAATACTCGTGTACTCCGATGGGCCGTTACGTCCAGCCTTGAAAGGAGCACCCACACTGAGAATCGGAAGATTTTTATACTGTGGAAGGTTGTTTTCAATATACTTCTCTACATACCACTTCTGGGCATTGGTCACAATTTGCACGGTAGGATCGTCCTGAACCATTGCAAAATAGCTGTTCATCGAAGCAGTAGTAACGCCTAGCTCTTGACCTGTATAGTCAATAGTAGCTTGGTGATCTGCTGCCACAGCAGCGTCAACGGCAGCATCCGGTTTAGCATCGGCTATGGAGCGGGTCGAAGCTTTAGAGTTCTTTTTATCGACTGTCCATTTGCCGCCTTCCTGCACCAGATTAAGATCAATCAGACCCAAGTAACCCCCGCCATAACCTGCTTGCACAGCTGGAGTACCATTAATATGGCCATAAACATTATCAACAACGGATTGAGCGTTATTATACGGCAATGCCGTTAATGGATCTTTGAAAGAAGCGTCTAGGGTTTTATCCTCACCTGTCGGAAACACCTTGTGAGTGTGCGAGAAGGTAATCGCATCAATACCATCAACTTTACTTAACAGATTGATAGCATTTTCTGCATCAGTACCCGCAACTGCAGTTGCATCGAAGCCGGTATGCGCCATTGCTACGATAACATCGGCTCCCTCGTTCTTCATGGCAGGAATAAATTTCGCTGCAGTTTCTGCAATATCCTTAGTAATAACTCGACCTTCCAGATTAACCTTGTCCCACTCCATAATTTGAGGGGTCACAAGGCCTAGTATACCAACCCTAACTACCTGAGGTTGGTTATCGCTGTCTATTATTGTTTTGTCGATAATGACATAAGGGTCGAAAGCATTTTTGTCATTGTCTGGATTACCATCTTTATCATCAATATATATATTGGCATTTACATAAGGGAAATCAGCACCAGTTAATGGATTATTACTATAACCTTTAATAGTACGATTTAAGAATTCCAGCCCATAGTTAAATTCATGATTACCAAAAGTGGCAACATCATATTCCATAATATTCATAGCCGCAATCATAGGGTGTAGCTTGGTCTCTGATTCCATCAGTTTACTTTCGTTTGCAATGTAAGTCCCCAGTGGTGTACCTTGAATCAGATCCCCGTTATCGAGCAGAAGATTATTAAGAGGATATTCGCTTCTAGCATAAGTAACTAACGTAGCTGTTCGATCGAGCCCTACAGTTGTTGAGGCCGCATTCTTAAAGTAGTCCCAGCCGTAGACATTGGTGTGCACGTCTGTGGTACTCATTAACCGGAGCTTGGCTGTAGCTGAGGATGCTGCTTCAGCTTTGTCTGTACCCCAAGTCGCACCCAAACCAATTCCTCCAAACACCTGCAAAGAAAGCACTGCAGTTGCCAGTACAGAAGCGAGTGGCTTGTTCCATCGTGTCTTCCATCCCATAAATTATAAGTCCTCCCTATCATTTTTACATAGTTTCTGTGATATTATATCACACAGATGTAACGAAAAAGCATAGTATTGTAAAATCAATTTAAAACTATGTTAAATTTATTAACGTGTGAAGAAAGACCTAAGTCATATTGTTATTTAATAGATCAAGAGTCTCTAGACATACAAAAAACACATCTTATACAGATGCGTCCTAAAATAATCACTACTTTAAAGTCTAGATGCGTCGAATCCTGGTCTCATGATATCTTTCTCAAGACCCACGCATGATAGCTGTAAGCCCATAACAAATAGCAGTGACTAAAGATAAGGGTGTCATCACAAGCCTTTCTTTTTTACTGTCCGATAATAAATTCATAACGGTATTGAGAATTAAATAGACTGCGAAAAAATAACATACGCCTCTATCAAACGGTAAACCAATTGAAATCACATGACCTGCCTGTAGCAAGTACAAGATTGCAAGCAGTTGTATGACTACTGAAACTGCACATGCCACCCTCATCTGTGAAGGCATGATTCTATGTTTGCCTCCCATCGCAAATTCACCATAAGGTAATCCCAATGTTAGTAGTATGTAAAAAACCGCTGCTCCCGCAAAAATAAAACTTCCAATCCATGCCGATAGCATCCTTCCACCCCCATGCTAATTGGTATTCGGGTTTTATAAGCGGAAGAACCCCCTTTTTTCCTTTTAATGTATCTATCGTCCTCTTTCCAGCCATTCTCATAAATATAAGATCCCACATAAAAATCGCTGACCTTAGCATCGTCCCAGTCTGAGATGGATATTTATGTATAGCCTCTCTTCATCAATTTTTTGGACTTTCTTTTCCAATTTATGATGAACCAGCACAAGCAACACCAGAATATCTGAGTAATATAGAATTAAATAGACCAATGAGGTGATCCACGTATGTCAAACAGAGCAAAGATTCGCAAGCGAGCTGAACAGCTCAAGGGTAGACCCGTGTGTGTTACGCTTCATGATGGACGCACGTATGTAGGATGGATAACTGGCCTCGATAAGGATGGATTGACCCTGTCCAAACCACGTAAAAATAAAAATAAAAGTAAAAATAGAAAGTCAAAAAGACACACTCACTCCCGTCAGAAGGCGAATGTATCTGGACTCATGCCGTTATTTGGCTCACTGTTCGGAATGGGAGGAGGAGCTGCGGGGGCTGCCGAGGCTGCAGGTTCAGGCGCTTCAGGATTCGGTGGAATTATGGGCTTCGTAGGGATGATCCAAAGAACAATGCCGGTTGTGAAAATGGGCTACAATATGATCAAATCGATTTCCCCATTCTTGAATGGACTAAAGGGTTTAATGGGATAGTCAAAAGACACCCCTCAAGGTGTCTTTTTATTTATCCTCATGAACTTATCAGTTTCTTCAAAAGCCTTCCCGCAGATCTTACCCGTGGGCGCTTTAAATGCTCCTGTACATAGCGATAGTCCGTCAATTCAACATTAGCATCACGAATCGCATAGGTAAAATCATCATCAAAAGGTAGATGGTATTCCCAGACTCGCTTCTCCCAATGTGGTATATTTGCAAGCATCCACGGATCGTCTATTCCGGGATGAATATAGGTTTCACTAACACCATCAGGTAGCGAATACATCTTGGCGATAATGGATTGCTTGAAGCTATCGTACGTCTCACCCTCTTCCACACCAAAAGGATGCGACAACAAGTAATCAGGAATCGGGACTCCAAGTGTATCGGCCAGCCCGGATCCAAGTGCAACAGGACGTTCAATATTTTTCAGCGATCCCAGAAGAGGATCTTCTGCATGGATGTATCGGAAGAATCTTGACGGCAGCCCCCAGCGCGAAATTCTCCACAGCGTCTGCGGTAGCAAACTGCGTCCCGTTTCCATGCCATATAAGCTACCCATATGATTGTCTACATGACTAATCACTATTCCTGCTTGCTTCACTCGCTCGTACTGCGCAACAATCTCCTTAAGCACAGCTTTTGTCTGCGCCCCCTGCTCGAACTCTTTTACCGTCTTATACTGATGTCCACTCTCGTCGTGCAGAGAAGAATCCCCCGTCAGGCTACTCCAGCGCAAAGCCTCGAACTCACTAGTCAACGTCAAATGAAGGCCCACATTTTGTTGTTGCCTACGGCTACACCATGCAGCAGCCTCCTCGAATCCAGGAGCTACTGCCATAATCGTCGTTGAGGATACCTTCTGCTCTTCTAATAGATGCATAATTGCCTGATTCATGGCAGGGCTTTGCCCAAAATCATCACAATTGATGATTAATCTTCTGCTCATAGTCAGCATCACCTCTCATTTGCCCCGTAAATGTAAATTTAATTGTAAAAGATATGACAACAGATATCGCTAGCAGACATAACGGCACCACGCTTATTAAATACCGAAACGTTGCTTCTGGATCAGACCCTGGATCATCGCCACCCCTATAACCAAAGATCATCCCTACAATAAAAAAGGCCAACGCCGAGATTAATCCGCTCGAGCGAGTGATGAATCCACTTACCGCGGTATAGATACCCTCTCTTCTCAGACCTGTTTTCTCCGCATCCTCATCAATAATTTTGCCACCTACGATTGCCGGGGTTACTAAAAATCCTGCTAGTCCGAAACCGACAACAATGCCAGCGGCCACACCACTCACGAGATCATACCCGAACCATAGCGGAATGACAGATAAAGCATATAGGATAAGCGATAGCCGCCATGCCTTGACCCCATCCATCTTACGAATAATCCAATACCACACGAACACTAATGGAATGACTGAAACAAAGACAGCCGCGAGCATAATCGACACCTGTGCTTCTGAAATATGTAGAACATATTTTGCATAAAAGGGAATCATCGAGCTTACAAGTCCATTAACCGTTTGGGCAAAAGAGTTCGAAATATTAAACACCCAGAACTTCTTATTCCGTATCGTCTCCCGAAAAGCAGGAATGAGCTTCAAAGGTTCGGTCTTAGTAGTCTCTTTCTTCTCTTGGACATTCATCATACATAAGAACATAAACACACCGAAGACACAGGCATACACAATAGCCATATTAGAGAAGTTAATTGCTGCAAAAAGGATTGGCGTTAGAGCCGTACCGATTAACAGAGCAACCACTTGATACCCTTGCTGAATCGCTGAGGCTTTTGCCCGAATACGATCTCCACGGAAGAGCTCCGGAAGCAGTGCGCCATAGTTCACCCACAAGACCGTAGCGACAGCCTCATAGAAAATAAGCGTCACTAGAAACCAAGTGAAGAGTCCATTCTCGGATAATCCGCCGGGTGGAGAGAACACCAGCACAAACGCCAGCATAAATAGCGGAATCGAGCCGAACACCCAGGGTCTACGCCGACCATAGCGGGTATTTGTGCGGTCTGACCAGTATCCAAACAGCGGATTATTCACCGCATCCCAGATCAGAAAGATTGTTCTGGCCAGTGTAGCAAGTCCAATGCCCAAGCCCAATTTCTCCACATAAAAATAACTGTAAAAAGAACTAAAAGCCTGACTGGGAACCATCATCGCAAACATCCCTAAAGCAAAGGTGTACGGCGAGTTCATCCATTTATGCTTCACTCACATACCTCCCATATAGTAATCATCTAGTTGTAATATATTACCACATATACTGGAAGTTTAGTGACAAATTTACTTCAATCCAATGCGTTTCCTCACCACAAAAGGAGGGATAACCGCGGATGTTTACACCGATCAAAAAAGTGCTCAGTAGTATAAACTACCGAGCACTTTCCTTCTTCCACTATAAAACGTCTTTCAGCTTATTCCGACTCTGAGCATCCAAAGAAGAATAATCACGAATTTCGCATCTTTTTCCGTTAACGTCAGTCAGAATGATTCGATGAAGGCTTGGGTATTGCATATGCTCATGCAGGTTACGCATAACGATACGGGTCTGACCCAGATTCGTCTGCAGCTCCCAAATCCACATATCTGCCTTCTGTTTGATGGAATCAATTCGGGTCACAACCGGTAAAAAGTATCGCAGTTGTAATTCTTTGTCCACTTCCCCGCGACTTTCCTCATCCAGCTGATCAATGTCACGAATGACACCGATCTCCTCACTCTTAGAGTTACGTACAGAAATATACTGGGTGTTGTATTGAAAAGGAAAGATACGAAAAAGAATTAGTTCTTCATAAACCTTACCTTCCACTACGCCTTGAAATACCCCGCCTTGACTACGACTAAAGGAGATCGCACTAGGTTCGAAAATATTAATTTCATAGGGATCTTTATCTTTAGCATTCGATTGACCACTGACGCTGATTGGATCACTCATGCACTTCTACCCCCTTGATCTGGGACATTTCTTTCTGTGCTTCGACCAGTTTGAAGTAAGCCCCTTCTACTGCTAGCAATTCTTCATGCGTACCCACTTCAATAATCTTGCCGCGTTCCAGCACGACGAGCCGATTGGCATTTCTTAAAGTGGACAAGCGATGAGCAATGGCGAATGTCGTTCTGCCTTTGACCAGACGCGAAATCGCTTCTTGAATTTGCCGCTCAGTCACTGTATCCACTGAAGCCGTTGCTTCGTCCAGAATTAGAATCCGCGGATCGTGAATTATTGCTCGGGCAATAGACACTCGCTGCTTCTCCCCTCCGGATAACTTATGCCCACGTTCTCCTACCCTTGTGTCATAGCCATCAGGTAGCTGAACGATGAAGTCATGTGCATTGGCAATTTTAGCAGCACGCATAATTTCTAGCTCTGTGGCGTCCGGTTTAGAATAAGCGATATTCTCAGCAATCGTGCCGTCGAAGAGGAATGTCTCCTGCAGCACTACACCGATCTGACTCCGAAGGTCCGACTGGCTAATATTTCGGATATCCACCCCGTCGATGGTGATAGTCCCCTCGTCTGTGTCATAGAATCGGCAAATCATGTTGATGAAGGTCGACTTCCCAGCACCTGAATGCCCAACCAGACCGATCATTTCTCCTGCACCCACTTTTAAATCCACGTTCTTGAGCACAGGATGATGCTTTTCGTATCCATAAGTGACCTGTTTAAACTCTACCTCACCACTGACACGACCAATATCCGCTGGGTTCGTAGTATCAGGCACATCGGATGGTGTATCCATAATTTCGAATACCCGATCGGCTGCCGAAATCGCATGACTGGCCCAATTGATCATTTGACTTACCCACTGCAAAGGTCCGAGAAGCATCCCCAGGTAAGTAACCAAGGCGATTAGTGTACCAATGGATAATTGCCCATCAAGCACCGTTCTGCCGCCATAATACCAAATTAACAGCGTACCTACACCAGCAACTAATGCAAAGGCAGGAAACATTCCCTGCCACAAGCCTTCAATCCGGATGTTGTGCCGCACCAATTCCTTATTAGCGACAGTATAACGTGACATTTCTGTAGTTTCCTGACCAAATGCTTTAACTACACGAATGCCCTGCAAAGAATCGCCTACCAAAGCATTTAGTCTGAAAATAGATCTCCACTGCTGATACCAACGTCTACCAATCATTGGCCATAATACAGTCGATAGTACGACCATGAGCGGCATAGGCAGCATGGCTAGCAGTGTTAGCTTCCAATCCATACTAAACATAATCGCGAAGATTGCGATTACCCTCAAGGATTCACCAGAGACCCATATCACGCCATCTGTCATGAATTGCCGCATCGCCTCAGAGTCATTATTCACCCGTCCAATGAATTGCGAAGACTGTCTTCGATCGAAGAAAGATAACGACAATTTCATCAAGGAATGATACACATCATGACGCAGATCACCCATAATTTTGGAACCAATCCATACCCCGATAAGTCCACGTACAGTCTGCATTAGCGTAACCACCAGAGATGTGGCAGCAAGCCCGATGACTATCCATAGAAGCGTTGAGCCCATGTCCTTTTTTGTTAACACGTTATCAACAATCATCTTCGTCAAAAAAGGTGGAACAAGCTCTACCAATGTAGTGAAAATCAACATAATCGCTGCTGCGATCATTTGGATTTTATACGGCTTAGCGTAACTTAGCATCCGAAACAGAACCTTGCCATTACTTTTACATACCGGACAAGCTTGAGAATCGTCCGGAAGCGGATTGCGGCACTTTGGACAATGTCTTGGAAATTCTTTTTCAGAAGCCGTTGGCCGCTCCTCACCTTTAGCTACAGCAGCAATTAATTTAGACGCAAATCCAAATATAGAAGTAAGTGATGCGGTATAACGTATAAGAATCATTGGACCCTCTTTAGTATCGACAAGCAACGAACCGCCGCCTACCCCGCCTACAACTCGGGAATCGGTTATGCTCGAAACAAAAAGCTTCGACACCAATTTCCCATCCGTCCCCCAAACGGAAAGCTCCTTCTCAGTCAATACAAGCCACTGCTCACCGAATTGTCCATCTTTCATTAAATCAGATACAAAGTGAAATAACGGTTGTCCCGTAAGCTGCATTTCTATAGACTTGGGAAGTTTATCAATATGTGGCATACATTTCTCCCCTTTCATTATCCATCCTATTTACTCACATATATTTACAGTGGTAAAGATGAAAGAATGACTATAATTGTTTTATATAGTTACTTGGACAACACAAAAAAGACACCCCTAAGGGTGTCTTTTTCATTACTTCCTACGGTACTGGCTATGCTTATTTCAATGGCTTCCATACCCAGTTCTCTACTTCTGGCAGATCAATACCTTCTTCACGAATGAACTGGTGATGTTTCTTCACGATAGCGTCCATTTCATCTGCGATGGCTTTATGCTTATCCCCATCAGGCAAGCTCAGCACAACTTCCTTCGCTAGATCAAAACGGTCCATTTGATTCAAGACACGCATATCGAAAGGTGTTGTGATATCACCATTCTCACGGTACCCGTGTACGTGCAGATTATGGTTATGACGATCAAAGAACAAGTCTTTAATCAGACCTTCATACCCGTGGAAGGCGAAAATAACCGGTTTGTCCTTTGTGAAAAATTGATCAAACTCTTCGTCAGATAAACCACGAGGATCTAATTTTTGACTTCTCAGTCTCAATAAGTCCACCACATTGATATATCTAATCTTAAGTGCTGGCAGTTTCTCATGCAGGATGGAGATTGCCGCTAAGCTTTCAATAGTTGGTTCTGTACCAGCAGAAGCAATAACAACATCCGGCTCTCCACCTTGATCGGTGCTTGCCCAGTCAATGATCTTCAAGCCTTTTTCAACCAGCTCCTGTGCTTCATCTGCACTAAACCATTGCGGGCGCGGATGTTTGGATGAAACGATCAGGTTGATTTTTTGACGGTCATTTAAGACGGTATCAAAGACAGCCAGCAAGGAGTTCGCATCGGCAGGTAAATACTCCCGGATAAATTCAGGCTTCTTATCAGCCAAGTGACCTAACAGACCTGGATCTTGGTGAGTATAACCATTGTGGTCTTGTTGGAATACAGTTGAAGTTGCCACCACATTTAAGGATGGGATATCTGCACGCCAGCTTTGATCTGTTGCTTTACGCAGCCATTTAAAATGCTGAGTAATCATAGAATCAACCACACGCAAGAAAGCTTCATAACTTGCAAAGAAACCGTGACGTCCAGTCAAAACATATCCTTCAAGTAAGCCTTCTGCTTGATGTTCAGACAATTGAGAATCAATTACACGTCCATAAGATGAGAGGAACTCATCATTTGGTTCTTTAATTTGATCCAGCCATTGTCGTTTAGTTACTTCAAAGACAGGTCCCAGACGGTTGGACATCGTTTCATCCGGTCCGAAAATTCTAAAGTTACGGTTCTCTTCATTAAGGGAGATTACATCTTTCATGTATTTACCCAGCACAGCCATATCCTGTGCAATAACTTGGCCTGGCACAGCATTATCAAGTGCAAAGTTACGATAATCCGGCAATTTCAAATCTTTAATGAGGTTACCGGCGTTGGTAACAGGATTCATTCCCATACGTCGGTCGCCTGTAGGCAGAATCTCAGCAATTTCAGCTTTCAAACGGCCATTGTCGTCAAATAATTCTTCCGGTCTATAGCTATTTAACCACTCCAGTAACGCTGGTGCGTGTTTCATATTTTTTTGGTCCACTGGAATTGGCACCTGATGGGCGCGGAATGAATTTTCATTTGGTACACCGTCCCATTGCTTTGGACCTGTCCATCCCTTAGGAGAGCGGAAGACCAGCATTGGCCAAACCGGACGAGTAAGATCATTGTTCTCACGTGCATTCTTTTGAATCGCTTCAATTCTTTCTACGATAGTATCCAGCACCTTTGCCATTTCTGGATGCATAAGATCAGGATTTTCACCTTCAACAAAGAACGGTTCCCAGCCCATCCCTTTAAAGTATGCGGTAATTTCTTCTTTTGATTGACGGGATAGGATCGTTGGATTACTGATTTTGAAACCATTCAAGTGTAAGATCGGCAGAACCGCACCATCAGTAACCGGGTTGATGAATCTGTTGGAGAACCATGAAGCAGCTAGTGGTCCAGTTTCAGCCTCGCCATCACCAATCACAACAGCCGAAATCAGATCCGGATTATCCAATATGGCACCGACACCGTGAGAAAGAGAATAACCCAACTCGCCGCCTTCATGGATAGAACCAGGTGTTTCTGGGGCGGCATGAGAAGCAATGCCCCCTGGGAATGAGAATTGTTTGAACAATTTTTTCATCCCTGGAATATCTTGCGTGATTTCCGGATAAATTTCCGTGTAACTACCATCCAGATAAGAATTTGAAACCATAACCTGACCACCATGACCAGGCCCCTCAATATAGAACATGTTCAAGTCATATTTAGTAATGACCCGATTCAAATGGGTATAAATAAAATTTTGGCCAGGAATGGTTCCCCAGTGTCCGATAGGCTTAATTTTTACATCAGCATCCTTCAACGGTTCCTTTAACAACGGATTATCTTTTAAGTACAGTTGACCTACGGATATGTAGTTCGTCGCACGCCAATAGGCATCCAGCTTTTCTAAATAAGTTTTTGATGAGTAATCAACATCCATGGATAATACCATTTCTTCCACTCCCCAAAATTTTTTATGTTTTTTCAGTACCGTATTACTTCCACAAGTACATCATACCGCCGCGCAAAATTAATTCAACCTTTTAAACAAATGATACGGTCCAATTATGTGAAAATATGAACATAGTATGAAAAACGGAGTAAATTCACTGTAAAAAAGCTTGTATATTTTAATATTTGTAAAAATATAGGAATGGTTTTCGAAGAGCTCCTGCTTAAAGACTTAACTCTATTTTGTTCAAAACAAAAAAAATAAGACCGAGAAAAATTCCCCAGTCTTACTTTTAGTCAACCGATACAAAGGTATTAAATTTTAAGAATTTGTAGTGGAATCGCATATGCGAAAATTCAAAAGGCGTGCCATTATCCAAGAAGAAAATCCCCTCCATAATGCTAACAGGCTCATTCTTCTCTAAATTCAGCAGTTCTTGATCATTGGAATCCGACGGCTCTGCAGATATGGATAAAAAGGATTTGGTAACCGCTAAATTGCGCGAGTCCTCCAAATAATTAAAAATAGATCCTTCAATAATCGTCTGATTCAAATTTTGTACGATTTTTATGGGGATATATCCTGTTTCAATCATAAAGGGCTCATCTTCAAAGAGACGAAGTCGAACGATTTTGTAAACAAAGTCATGAGGCCCTAAAAACAAATCCCGCTGTAACTCTTCTGTTGGTGGGATGACCTCGAATTTCAGCACTTTGATTTTAGGTTTCTTGCCATGCATATGAAAATTGTCGGTGACCCCTAAATTAGAGCCTTCGTAATTAAAAATAGATTCATTTTTTATGTATAACGGGTTAATAAAGGTTCCTGAACCACGTTTTTTAAAAATAATGCCGGCATTCGCCATTTTAGTCAGAGCACTTTTAATGGAACTCCGACTCACTTGATAAGTCTCACTGAGACTCCGTTCATCCGGTAATTTCATATCAGGAAACTGCCCAGCAAAGATTTTCATTTTTAGATCATCAATAATTTGCTTGTAGACAAACTGTGTCATGAAGTACTCCTTTTAAGGTTGATACATGTTTATTTCACTCTTTACTATAACATAATAACTAAGCAGTTTATACGATTGCACTCATGACTTATTAATCAACCGGATGGATCGGATTGTTGGCATCTGTTCGTTATTTTCGGCGGCGGATGTTCATGCGATTATACATCACTAAACCGGCGATAACCATGCCCAGCGTACCTATACTACTCGCTACATCAGTCTGAAGACCAAACAAAATACATACGTTAGTAACCAAGCTTCTAGTAAGCAGGGCGACAATAATTAGCATGATCGGACGCCAAAAGTTATATCTTCTCATTTCAGTAACACTCCCTAACCCATTTTTCTCAAGCGCTTAACCTTATTAATCTATAAGTATTATAGCATAAGTAAGTAACCGCATACATTTTACGCAAAGATAACGTGAATTCATATGTTTCGATCTAATTAGAACATAATTCAGTATTCAATGCTCGTCTTTGTTCGACTTTAGGTATAGACTTATCATTTTTTACGGATTATAATAACAAACGAACACCAAAAGACGAACATTAAGGCGGAAATCATGACAGAATATATGCAAATATTCCTAGGCACTTCATTTTCAAGCAAATCACCGAAGGAAATTCAAATCTTAAAAGACCACCTCTACTGCATTAATACAGATGGGATGATAGAAAAGATCGTTTCACCAGAGGAACCCGACTATCAACTTTTACTAGATACTTATCAAGATCAAGATAACTTCCATCGATTAGCTGAAGGTCAGTATTTTTTACCTGGCTTTATCGACTTGCATGTTCATGCCCCGCAGTGGGCTCAATCCGGTACTGCGTTAGACATTCCACTCTATGATTGGTTAAATACGTACACCTTCCCATTGGAGTCTAAATTTTCAGACCTGGATTTTGCAAAAAAGATCTACGATGACGTGGTTGATACTCTACTCGCGAACGGTACCACTACAGCCCTTTATTTTGCAACGGTGCATAAAGAAGCCAGCTTATTATTAGCCCAAATCTGTGCGGATAAAGGACAGCGGGGACTCGTTGGAAAAGTGGTAATGGACGATCCTCAAGGAAATCCAGAAAACTATCGCGACACTGACACCGACACCGCACTTAAAGATACAGAAGAATTTATTCTAGCGGTAAAAGAACTAGCCAAATCTACTAAGCAAGGCGTTTATCCAGTAGTGACACCTAGGTTCATCCCAAGCTGCACAAATGAGGCTTTGCAAGGTTTAGGGGACTTAGCCGCAAAATACGATACTCATATTCAATCGCATTGTAGTGAAAGTGATTGGGCGCACGGTTATGTACAAGAACGATTCCAGAAGAATGATGCTTTTGCCTTGCATGATTACGGTCTGCTCCGTGATAAATCTGTCATGGCACATTGCAATTTTTTAGATGAAGACGATGTAGATTTATTTGCGGAGACAGGAACAGCTATTGCACATTGTCCAATATCAAACGCTTATTTTGCCAATAGTGTCATTCCTATCGCTCACTTTCATTCCAAGGGTGTGGAGATTGGTTTAGGGTCTGATATTTCCGGAGGTTTTTCACCTAGTCTCTTCGATAACATAAGACAAGCTGTAATGTCTTCACGAATGCTAGAGGATGGCGTTAATCCTTCTCTTCCTGCACAAGAGCGTGGTTTACTAGGATCTCGGATTAAGATTGATGAATCTTTCTATCTTGCTACCGCTGGCGGTGGTAAAAGTTTAAGCTTACCTATCGGTCGGATACTAGAAGGCTATACATGGGATGTTCAAATTATCGATACGAAAATACCATCGGCTAGATTGCCTATCTTTGATGGGAATGAAGATTTACACGACGTGTTTCAAAAAATGATGTATCTAGCTCGACCTGAGAATATCCGTGAAGTCTGGGTACAGGGTAACAAGGTTCATTCACGTTAAGGATCGATAAAACTAGAAAATATAAGGTGGGCATCTGAGTGGAAACACAAGCAAACGTGCAAGATCAAGCACCATTAAAGTCACAACTATTAACCGTTCTACCCGATGAAAAGGTTTCATTCAGTAAATCCATCATCCTAGGCTTCCAACATGTATTGGCAATGGACGTTTATGTGGTTCCTTTCCTAGTTGCAATGTTAATCGGCTTACAACCCAATCAGTCAAGCGCGTTGATTCAATCCACCTTTATTGCTGCTGGACTTGCAACGATTGTGCAGACTTATTTTTGTATGAAGCTTCCGATCGCTCAAGGGCCTTCTTATGTTCCACTTGGTGCGATCGTCAGTATTTATGCAGCTAGTGGCGGCGGAGAGTTAGGTTGGAGTTCCGTGTTAGGTGCCAGTTTAATCGGTGCGATCCTGGTTATTATTCTGGGCTATGTCGGGATCTTTAATAAAATCGTTAAAAACTTTATCCCACCTATTGTAGGTGGTACGATCATATTCATAGTTGGTCTTTCTTTACTACCAGTTGCTATAAGAGACAATATCTATGGAGCCTCAGGCGCTTCCATCAACCAGAATGTATTATTAGCCCTTATTTCAGCGGGTACACTCCTTTTATTTGTAATTCTAGGTTCTATGTTCCGCAATAAAGGATCGATCTTCCGAATTATTTCCGTCATGATGGCGTTAGTAGTTGGATGTGTTGCTGCTAATATGATGGGTGTGTTAGACTTCTCAGCGATTAGCCAAGCGAACTGGTTTAGCATGCCGCGGATCGCTTTTGTGGATTTCGGATTTTCTTTCAACTTTTCTGCTATTATCACCATGGTCATTATTTATCTCGTGTTGCTTGCTGAAACAACTGGTACCTGGTTTGCTGTCAGCAACGTAATCAATAAACCTTTAACAGACGAGCATATTAACAAAGGTGTTATCGGTGAAGGAATTGGCTGTCTTATTGCTTCTGCTCTCGGATCAACACCTGTTACAGGCTATTCAACCAATGCAGGCATTATCTCCATCACGGGTGTTGCCTCCCGCCGGGTCTTTCTTGCTGTAGGAGGATGGTTTGTCCTCTTCGGTTGTTCTGGTAAATTAGCTGCTCTGATCTCTTCGATTCCATCCGCTGTAATCGGCGGCGTCTTCGCTATCGTCTGCGGGATTATCGCGATTAACGGTGTGCAGGTGATGAAGAACGTAACGATTGGCGAAAAAGAAATGTACATTATCGCAATACCGATGATTATAACGTTAGCTTTGGTACTCATTCCTAGCGATTACTTGCATTCCTTACCTTCATTCGTGCAATATTTGCTGGGCTCACCTATCCTAGCGGCTTCATTGGCTGCGATCTTATTGAATAAATTGTTGCCAAGTGGAAAATAGAAGAAACAAACAGAAAAAACGGACATCAATGATGTCCGTTTTTTCTGTTTTTTATCAACTTAAATCCTGACATTGCCTGCAAAATCCTTTATGATGATGTTTCTTCCAAAGATTTTAATTTCAAAAGTTTATATAAGGCTGTAACGTTTATAGCATTTTACGGATATATAACTTGAGGAGGTGAACAGATGCAGGACAACGGGGAATTATACAGGGAATATTCAACCCAAGTATATAAATTCGTTTTCAGTTTTTGTCATAATCATTTACTGGCAGAAGAAATCACCCAAGAAACCTTTTATAGAGCTATAAAGTCCATACACAAATATGATGGAACCTGCAAAGTATACGTATGGCTTTGTCAGATTGCTAAGCATGTGTGGTATCAGGAGCTGGACAAGCAGAACAAAAGGAAGACTCAAGAATTAGAAGACCCTGCTTTTTCAAACGAAAATTCAACAGAAACTCAATTCATTTTAGCTCAAGATAAAATGGAGTTATTTAAACAGCTTCATTTACTTGATCCCAATACCAAGGAAGTATTGTATCTGCGTTTGACCGGAGAATTCAGCTTTCGGGAAATTGGTGAAATTCTCGGAAGGGATGAGACTTGGGCAAGAGTTATCTTTTACCGCGGAAAACAAAAATTGATGAAAGGAAGATCTTCATGAAATGCGAGATCATTCAGGATTTATTGCCCTCCTATATTGAAAAGCTAACCTCTGTACATAGCAACGAAGAGATTGAAAAACATCTGCAAACCTGTGAAAGCTGCCTTCAGTCCTATAACGAAATGACCGCAACAGCAGATCTAATTGTGCCTATTGTTGATAAAGAAGAAGTTAACAAACTTAATTATTTTAAAAAGGTCAAATCAAAAAATATAAAGACGCTCGCCTTTTCCATTTTAACGGTAATCCTACTGGCTGCTGCTCTTATTGGACTTTTTGTAATTGGTTTCCCTGTATCCTCTAAAGATGTGACCATCGATTATCAGAAGACAAAGACTCATCTGGAGGTTCATCTAACTTTGCAAAATGGTAAAGACTTGGTGTTCTCAGGAAAAACTAAATTTATCCGCGATGAAAATAATAATGTGATTGGTTCCGAAACTAGGTATACCCCTAGGGGCTTGATTCACAATCCCTTTGATGATGTAGGGAAAAAAGTTATGTTGGGGACGGAGATTCAAACCGATCTGGATTTCCCAAACAAGTTTATTCTTGAATTCAAAGATAAAACTATGACGTTCATTAATGGTGTTTTGGTGGAGTAGACATTGCAGTTAAACGAAAAAAGACACCCTTTAAGGTGTCTTTTTCTTCGAATCATTCAGGATTAGTTGCAATATGATCAGCAAGCCCTTTTGCTGCAGCATAACCTGAACTCCAAGCCCACTGCAGGTTGTATCCACCACAGTCTCCATCTACATCCATGACCTCACCCGCAAAATAGAGCCCGGGAACAAGCCTGGATTCCATCGTTTCTTGGTTGATGTCCATTGTGTCGATGCCTCCGGCTGTAGTTTGGGCGAAAGTAAAGTTATTGGTACCTATGACTGTGAATTCCCAATTCTTCATGATTCGATAAATTATTTTTTTCGTATTCCACGATAAATCCTGACAAAGCAGGTTAGGCTGCTGATTGATGCCTGCTTCCTTCATTAATACAGGAATTAGCTTCTTGTTGATAATGCCGATAAAGGATTCCGCAACAGTCCGGTGCCCGAATGTACCCCAGTGCATTTCCAGAAAATCAATTACTTCTTCGCCACTGCGGTCCGGCATTAATTCGACCGATATCACCACAGGCTTCTCTTCAGCTAAGTTATAAGAAGCAACTCGACTAAGCTGGAGAATGGCTGGACCGGAGATACCATAGTCGGTGAAAAGAATCTCGCCATATTCGCTGCGGATCGTTTGACCGTCCACCATGATATGAGCCATTCCCTCGAATTTGACACCTGACAATGCCTTTAGATGCGGATAATCCAGCTTCAATTGAACAATGGCCGGCAAAGGCTCAATAAGCGTGTGCCCTAAACGTTGAGCCAGGGTGTACCCGGAACCGTCCGTTCCCGTTTTCGGAGCGGTAAGACCGCCTGTACATAGAAAAAGATAATCACTGGTTAATACAACCTGCTCCTCCGACTCTGTCTGGCAAACAATCCTAAAACGTGGATGATCTATCGACACAGTAACATCCAACACTTTATGATTAAAATACACAGGCACATTCCGGTCCTTCATCGCAAGCTGGAAAATATCCAACACAGAGCCAGCCTGCAGTGACATCGGATACATCCGACCATCCTCCAAGCTTGTTAGCGGAAGTCCGAGCATTCTAAAAAAGTCGATGGTTTGTTGGATACCAAATTGCTGCAGCGCAGACAATGGAAAGTCAGGCTGAGTACTGTGATACTTATATAATAAAGCAATCGTCTCCTCCGGCTCCATCGTTGTAGAATTATTCGTAATATTACAGCGACCGTTTCCTGTCGTTAATATCTTTTTGCCAATCCGGTCGTTGCCCTCCAATATAGCTGCATCAATACCAAAGTCACTCGCAGTAATGGCAGCCATTAACCCTGCAGCGCCCCCACCAATAATAAACAGCTTGTGATGATTACTTTGAAACTCTCTCATGATGTTAGATTCACCCTATTTGAAATAGTGAATAAATATTATAACATAGTGACTAGTAAATCCTCCAATCAATACTCCGATCCCCCTTAGCCTCTCTCCAATCTATAGAAATTATCAGTAAAATTACTTACTTTAATATAATAAGACACCCTTTAGGGTGTCTTGTCTGGAAGATATATTGACTGTAGTAAGTGAGATTAAAAAAATACAATAACTTACATCTAGGAAGAGCGAAGGACTTGTCTTCTCATCCACATCGTTGCAACCCACTTTTCGCCTTTGATTACTGGCATACCTGCATGTAAGGTGGACTCGTTTAATTCATGATTATCATAAAAATATTCGAAGTAGACCGCCATACCTTTATTAGGGCTCACAGATAAATTAAGCATAGGGAAATCTGTTTCTCCACCTTCCTCCACATCATTCAAATACATCACGAGCGTACTAATTCGATTATTGCTACTTGCTCGACTCGTTTGTGCGAAGAAATCATGATGGGGTAGATACTCTTGACCAGGGATATACAAAAGGACTTGCAAGCCATCACCGTGCTCGATAGGGATATTCATAATTTGTGAGAATCGTTTCTCGATTCTTGTAACCGTCTCATTCTCCTCACAGAACACACCGCTGCTCGTTCTAATTGAATTGACCACATGGTCTTCGCCTATTTTCGAACGTTGCAATCGTTCTCTAGAATACTCAATTAACTCATTACATTCCTCATCGCTAAGCACGTTTCCTAACAGGACAACCAGCGGCTCTTCATACTTGGCAAGAATTCGAATTTCTCTGTCTTCTGTCTTGATCGTATTTCCAGCATGATCGAATATCGTCCGTTCTTTGTCTGTCGTATTCCCTATCATCCTTATACAGCTCCCAAGTTATAACATCAATCACCAAAAAACATACCATAAAATGGTTTTATTTGCTTGATTAACTTCAGAACATCAAAAGATTCAGGATATCAGCCCGTTCTTTATCCCCTGAAAAAAAATAAAAAAGCCCCAAACATATTGTTTGGGGCTTCGAGCTCTATATTAGAGTTTTACGACATTCTCAGCTTGTGCTCCGCGATTGCCTTGTACGATATTAAATTCAACACGTTGACCTTCGTCCAAAGATTTAAAACCGTCTCCAGTGATTGCGCTGAAATGTACGAATACATCACTACCGCCCTCAACTTCGATAAATCCAAATCCTTTTTCTGCGTTAAACCATTTAACTGTGCCTGTTTCCATACTAATTACCACCTAATTTTAATTTACATGACATTCTTATCTCTAAAAATAAAAAATACACATATGGTACAAGGTTATTAATTCAAGAACAACCCTCTACACTATGTGTATTTATTAGGACGCTACTTCAATAAATTTATTATAACATATCTAAGTCTATTAAGATACTAATTCACAAGTATATGAATAAATTGGTAAAAATAAGGGCTGTAACCCGGAGAATTAATGAGTCTCCGAGTCTCTCCCCCTCCGGCTATTCCACCGGGTTTAATATCGCACTTTTTCGTTGATACGTAGATAACATAACTCCTGTCAGAATGAACAATGACCCTAACACTTCCACACCTGTGATGGGTTTGTACAGTAATATTAATCCCATAATCATGGCTACAAAAGGCTCTAAATTAGATAATACAGACGCTTTTGAAGCATTAACATGTCGAATATTGTTATTCCAAATCAGAGTGGCTATGCCATGTACAACAACGGCGGTTCCAATCAGCAGAGCCCAATCCGTAATATTCGAGCTCATTCGTATAGGTGTATCTAGCGAGAAGGCAAAAGGGATCGATACTATAAAACCCACCAGATTTGAATATAAAGTAATCGTGAGTGGATCTATTCTTTGCGAGAGTACCCTAGTCATAATAATCATAATTGCGAATGTTATCATCGTCACAACAATCCACAGTAGTCCTTTGTCAAAATGTAACGAGGATGATCCACCTTTTACAACGACAAAATAAATGCCTATGATCGCTAGAATGGACCCCATGACCATACGAATCGTTAATTTTTCTTTTAAAAAAACAGCGGCTAACATGCCCGTTAAAATAGGAGTCATAGCTAAAATAATTGCAGATGTCGTTGGATCAGCCGTTTGCAGCCCTTTAAAAAAGGACCATTGATTAATAAACACACCAATAACACCTAAAGATAAAATTAGTAGGACATCCGATTTACCTACCAGCTTAAAATTCTTTTTGTAAGCCGTTATTCCAACTAGACATAACACTATAAATAAAAGTCTCAGTGATGTTAACAGACCAGGGGAGAAGTCCTGAACTAAGATCTTTCCAAACACAAAGTTGCTACCCCATACGACTACACAAAAAGTGAGCCAACCATAAGCTTTCAGCATTTAAATCACCTTTCAATACTACCGACTACACAGCTTTCATAACAGCCTTACGCCAAAAAAAATAGACCCCACCCATCGTAAGATACGGGGTCTATTGTACTGTTGGTTAGTAAGCATCGGTTCTTCTTTGTGTCTATTATAACCTCCATGGGTTATTCATGCGCTTAATTTATAAAGGGAATAATATCCACATGACATTGTGAGCCACTGTTCATTCTTGCAATGAGCTGTCCTCTCGTTTAACACATAATCCAGAAAACATTTCATCCCCCGCGAAACATAGTAAAGAATCTTCGAAACGCCCATTCACTTTTCTCCGCTTCTACATACAATGTTTTAGCCCATCCATTAAGGAGTGACAAGATTATGTCATTTTTACCACCTCCAAGTTTCCCAGGATTCCCAGGGCAGCCGGGACAGGCGGGACAGCCAGGTCCCGGGCAACCAGGACTCACAGCACCCAGCTCACCTCCCCCAGAATTCATCCCTCAGCAATCTGCGGTTTCGCCCCTTGCTGTCGACCCGGGAGCAATTGCTGGCTGTTTGTTTCGGAATACGTACATTTGGCTTGTCAATAGAAATCAATTCTGGTTTTACCCGGTTTTCGTAGGACGCACCTCGGTTGCTGGATTTCAGTGGAACGGAAGGTTCTGGGTGTATACAGGATTGAGCTTGGAGTCCATCCAATCCTTTACATGTTTCTAAATGAGCACGCAAACAAGCTCCGTTCCACTAGGAACGGAGCTTTTGGCTCTACGTCAAAGTTAATTATCATTTCACCCTTAATGCCTGGCCACAGCGTGCACAGTAGCGAGTACCTTGAGGAGACATAGACCCGCAGCCTTCACAAAAAAGCTCCTGCGTCTTAAGCTTCACTTGATCGTCATGCCTTATCGCCTCATGCGTGGTTGGATTTAACATGTTCAATGCATGGAACTCCTCTTTTCTTCCCCTGCGAATGAGTGAGAACAATATATAGAGACCCACAAACCCGACTACGGCCATAGCACCCGCCTTCATCAGACCCGATTCAAAGTGATAATTCCATAATGCATGCATCACGACTGCTGCCAAAAACATCTCCATTGCACGTCGCCCTTTCGTCCACGGCTTACTGTCACCCAAGCTCGAGTTCTTATGCACACTGCTTGCATACCAGATACCCACAGTTGCGATAGCAGTCCATGTTCCATGACCGAAGGGAGATAATAATGCTCTCATCCATAGGACGGCGAGCATTCCAAGTGAAGAGGCATCGTCAATATGTACCCATCCATAAATAATACTTTCCACTGCAGCAAATCCCATTCCTGCTGCGGCACCAAACACCACTGCATCCATCAGAAAATGAATTTTTCGCGTCCGAACGAGCATCACACAGACTAATAATTTTGCAGTTTCTTCAATTAGAGCTACAGACAACGGTACGTAAAGCTGCGAAAAGTCGGAGGAATTTGCTTTTACTTCAAAAAGCCAAATCCGCTCTAAATACCAAGCCAGAGGGATAGCAACAATCGCCGTGGACACAAAAACTAAACCAAGCCTCCTCTGGCGAAAGCCTACTAACTGCTGACTTCTCATAAAAGCTACGAATGCTACAGGACCCACAACACCTCCAACAATTAAAGCGGCGATCTTCCACCATTGGCTATGAAGGAATAGTGCCAAGAAGGATAAGACAAGGAATCCACCTACCAGCCAGAGTAATTGCTCCATCCACTTGTCCTTGGCCTTAGGTAGCGATTTATTATCCTCTACAATAGACTCCCCACCGATGGCGATGGTGACTTTCTCCAACATATGGGGTGTTCGTATATTTAGAACCTCTATGAGTTGTTGACGAACCGGAGCATAATAGTCAAGTATAGTTAAGAATTCTAACTTACCCATGATCAGTAATTCACTATCTTCTACCGCGATCAACGTGTGCGAGGAAACCGTGTCCGTTAGTAACTCTGTCTCTCCATAAAAATCCCCTTCTCGAAGAATAGTCTTACGCCGCTTTCGGCTGCAAAGCTCGATGCTTCCGCTGCTAATCATGAGAAATTGATCAACATCCGTACCTTCCGCGATAATCTCTTCGCCCTTCGTTACTTTCTTAATCGTTGTAATCTCTGCAAGACCCCGAAGTTCAGCATCAGGTATGACCGACCAGATTGTCGCTTTGCGAAGCATACTATGGATCATTCGAATCCGTATGTTCACGAGCACACTCTCATAAAATAGCGGACTCAGGCTCGCCAAATATTCGAACGAGGAACGGTCCAGACGCAACGCCTTTACTGGTCCGATTGCCGTAACACTAGCTGATCTTTGTACGTTCCGAATAAGACCGATCTCTCCCACTAACTCTCCCGGTCCAAGTTCAGCTAAGAGCAGCGCCTTTCCAACTAAGTTCACCGAGGTGACTTGCACTTTCCCTTGCCATATAATGAAACAGTCCTTAGAGGTGGACTCTTCCATAAGAAGTCGTTGTCCATCCTCTAAAGACATAAGTTTTATAGCGTTAATTACATTTCGTAGCTCATTATCAGGAATACCTCGTAATAACGGATGATCACGTAGAAAATCGACTGCAGCACTTGGTATCATAGTTTTAATTCATCACCGCATATTTCCTATAATACTATTTCTGGAATCTTCCATTTTTTTAACAAAATTCGTCATTACATCGAAAGCTTCGTTCCGCTTATTGGATAAACTTTGCAGGCGCAGCATGTCCATTTGCTGACTATTACTTGCACTATCAATCTGTGACTTGATTTGTCCCAACAGACTCTCAAGCTCGCCTTTTGTTTGCGGTATAGCCATACTCATGGCAGTAAACATGGCACCCTTGTCATCTGCCAGCTTCACAGCAGCGTTAGCCTCAGTACCTGAAGGAAGCTTCCCTAGCTCTTCATTGATAATTCCCAACAATTGATTCAGTTTTGAGATTGTTTCATTCTTGGCTTGTACGGATTCGATTTGATCTTTCAACTGATCTTCTAACATACTTGCACGACTAGACTGTACAGCCATCAATGCTGTTTCAAGATCCATACCCTGAATGTTAACCTGTGTCACACCACCCACTCCATTAACGCTGCCTACCGAATTTTGCGTGGCATTTCCATTCAGGGCATCCTTAACGGAGTTATAAACCGAATTGTTATATAACAAGGCCCCGCCTACAATGATCCCCAGTACAAAAGTACCTGACATAGATAAAACTAATTTTTTAACACTCATTCCAGTTCCTCTTTTCATTTATTAATAGTCGTTCGTGTTCTTTGTTAATACTGTTATATCATTTAGGTTGATTAATGTTCTGTAACCCCAATTACAATTTTCAAATATCCAAATTTAAATTACGTCAAGTATATTTCTGAGTCTATCTATGTTACACACGAGTATCTTTCTCTGGTCAATACGTATCAACTGCTCATCCTGTAATCCTAGCAATGATTTTGTCACAGTCTCACGCGCCGTTCCTGTCATATCTGCCAAGTGTTGATGTGTTAGCTTCAAATCGATTAGAACACCTTCATCACTGGGCACGCCATGCTGTTCTGTTAGACGCAACAACACGCGAGCAATGCGCGTACGCACGTCAATAACGGTCAAATCTGTTATTAATTTATTGGCATCACGTAGACGATCTAAGGCTGTTTCCAAAATGCCGATTAGTATTTCTGGGTTACTTTTTAATAGGGGAATGAAATCGCGTTTTTTCAGAATACATAAGGTGGACTTCTCAATGGTCCTTGCAGAAGCAGAGCGTGTTCTTTCATTTTGCAGCAAAGCCATCTCTCCAAAGAAGTCACCTTCTCTAAAAATAGAAAGGATCACATCCCTAGAGTGGTTATCTTGATAGATTTGAACAACTCCTGAGATTACCAGATAGAGTTCCTCTCCCTCTTCACCTTCAAAAAAGATGGACTCTCCTTTTATATAAGTACGCTCACTACATAGCTTGGCAATTTCAGCTAAATATTCATCATCAAGATGTTCGAAGAACGGGAAATCTCGTAACAGTTGTGGGTTCATCTTCAAGAGCTGCCTCCAGTGTAAATAGTTAATTCTTTTAAGATTGAGTAAGCCTCAACTCTAGCAATAGCTAAGCTTTAGGACCATCCTTTATTGTAATGCTTTTAAATTAAGATAAATAGTGACAGCAGTCATCAAATTATTATGACATTTTTACATTTTATGGATGATAAAATAAAAAAGAATCAAACGCGTGGATCATCGAAAAGATGCCCCGGCTTGATTCATTTTTTCTACTTGAAAGCTCCTCGTAAAGCCTCAATTCTTCGTGTTACACTCTGCTGCACAATTTCACTTTTTTCAGCTATATCATACCCATGAACGGTTCCCTTGGTGTGATACAATTCAACCTGAACCCCACTTTTTTGTAAAGCCTCTGCGTAATGAATTCCTTCGTCCCGCAAACAATCAAACTCCGTAATTTCAACATAGGAGTCAGGTAAGCCTGTTAATGATGTTGCTTCCATAGGAGATGCATATTCTCTCTTGCTAGCGGCTACTCCATTCTTGATATACAATTCCCACATTTTCTTATTAAGTTTGGTGTTCCACAGTGGTGTGTCTGTAAACTCTTTAATGGATTCCGTAGTCTGTCTTGCATCTGTTACTGGATAAAGTAGCATTTGATAACAAATAGGAGGAGCTTGCCTATCGCGTGCCATTAAAGTCACTGCAGCAGCAAGTGCGCCACCCGCGCTATCTCCCCCAATTGCTATTCTACTCTTATCAATCCCTAAGGCGTCCGCATGATTGCAGACCCACTCGAATGCTGCATAACAATCCTCGACACCAAATGGAAAAGCGTATCACAGACCCAATGGATATGGGCAGGTGCTGCTTTTAGGACAAATGCTCCTCCATGGATGTAAATAAGGCAAGGAGTATTCTTTGGAATACCATCAGGTTCAATTACCGTCAGCTCAACGCTTCCGTCTTTATAGCCTGAAATAACTTCTTTCGTTATATTCACACCTGTTACAATGCCATCTGGCCGGAAGCTGCCGTCCTCGAAGCCGCGCGCAATTCCTAGCGCAGCCGCCTGACGGATTGCGTCTTGCGCCCAGTGGTCCTGCACATCGCTGAAGTTCACCGGTAGAGGCATGGCCGAATTGGCAGGCACTGCTCCATACCTATTTTACCGACGCTAAAGGTAACCAGCTTTCAGACCACTACGCCATCAGCTCAAATTTCTCCTTCACAAAAAGCAGCAGCTTATTCTACAGTGATCTCATTGGTGGTCTGGAGGATCAGCCTTCAACTTCTAAGAAGTACAGCCGTATCCACAAGCAGTCCAACCTCCGTAACCTTAAAAGGAGCAAGCCGTATAGATTCCATAGCTATGCAATACGCCGATGGAAGCACGCTGGTGAATGGCGGCACAGGCGGTACAGCAGCAACGCTCACACTTAACAGCGGGGAGTTCATCACAAGCGCTGTGGTGTACAAAAACAGCTATAAAGGCAGCGATCGGATATTCTATCTTGAATTGACAACTAATCAAAACCGCAAAGTAGCCGCAGGGACAAAAAGCGGAACCTCTTACACTTTGTCTGCTCCTTCAGGTAGCTATGTCGCAGGTTTCTTAGGTCGCGGTGGAAACAACTTAGACAAGCTGGGCTTGATTTTCAAGATATTACAGTAAAATAACATCCAAAATAATGGCATATAGAATAAAAATACATTACGAATAGCCACACAGTAGCCAGCACATAATAAAATTCACAACCATTAGGTAATCAAGGAGGAATTTTCAATTGAGTGCAAATCAACCAGACAAGAATCTGATCAACACCGTAAAAGAATTGGAAGCCACTCCCGTAAACAGCCTGGAAGCCCAACAGCAGCAACAAGCCCGTAATGATCGCCGCAAACAAGCTCAGCATGACAGCGATGGAAAATTCACGGAAAATGAAACCGGGAACTTTCATTAGAGTCGTCAGTAATATTCTCTTTTCAAGATGAAAATAAAAAAGACACCTGAAAGGGTGTCTTTTTTATTACTCCATATCTATAGCAGCTTGCTTAATATAGACGCAAGATCTGCGCGAGTCATTGTACCCGTAAGAGTATTTGGAAAAAGCTCGTCTACCGCAATATTTAATCCATTCAGTTCCACATATCTCGATATAACAGCTTTCATCTGCTCAGCAGTCAGGTTAGCATTGGGCATGAAATTTCCTTTTCCATCGCCAATAACAAGTCCATTTTCAACTGCCCAACCAACATACCCACTATACCAGCTATTTTTCACAATATCATTGAAGGCGTTGGATTCAGTCTGCTCTATATTAAGAAGCCTACCAAGAGTTGTAATCGCAGTTGCACGTGTTACTGGTGAATTTGGTGAAAATTGAGTAGAGCTCGTTCCAATCATAATTCCTTTTTCATACAAAGTCTTAATGGCATTATAAGACGCATCGTCTGACTTCACATCCGTGAAGGGTAGCATACCGATTGAAAATTGCCATTGTGATACCCCTGTGTATGTTTCGTTAGTAGACACAACCGCAATGGTAAGACGGTATTGTCCATCCTCCTTAGGCATAATCTTAGAGTAATCATCCTTTAACTCAGAAAGAAGATACGTTTCAGAATAGTTCTCAGAAGGTACGTCCGTTACTGTTAGCTGAATATCACTTTCAGGAACATTTGCACTTGCTGTAACTCCCTTCAATACAACACTTTTACCAGAAGCTACACTTTGAATGCCGGCTCCGTCATTGACGGTAAAGGTAACTTTTGTTTTACCGCTATTATCAGTTGCCTCGGAAATACCTGAAAAGCTATGAATAGAGTCCGTTATTTTAAATGCTGTAGAACCTTCACCGCTTACTGTTGTGTTTTGTCCGTCTGGATTAAAGCCACCTTCTGGTTTTCCCTGCTTCCCATCAGGAATTGCTGGAGGTGTACCTTCTGGTTTTTCTCCGGTAGTAGGACGCTCTCCTGTTGGAGGAGCAGCTTGGCCGTTGTCACCGCTAGGACGATTACCACCAAAGCCTCCGCCACCCATCATACCAAATGAATTTCCTGTATATTGTTGCTGTACTCCATTAATGTACAGATGATATTCAGTATTGAGCTTAAGGTCAGCCGATGAGAAGGTTACGCTTTGAAAGTTCTTTTCCGCAGTATGACTTAGTAATTCATTTCCTGCCGAATCTTTTAATGAAATTATACTTCCCTTCGCTTGTGTCGTAGCAAAAGAAAACTCCATAAACGGTTGCTTGGATGTAGAAGAGGTAGCATCATTACGCGTTCCTAGTGCAAGCACCGTACCACCATTAATGGTAATATCCTTATCTGCATCGATACCGCCGTCAGGACTACGATCGTTAGCCATAGTAACAATAGTTCCTCCGTTAATCGTTAAGTAGCCATTGGAGTCAATCCCATCACCTTCTGCTCCTAGACCTGCATTCACATAAAGATATCCACCATTGATACTTGTAACCGATATTCCATCCTCATTCGTATTGATTCCATCATCCTGGGATTGAATATAAACCTTTCCACCATTGAGAGCCAAATGCAGCTCAGAATCGAGCCCTTCGTTAGCAGCAGTAATATGTAGCTCTCCTGTTCCTTTAGCTTCTCCAGAAATGTTCATGGACATTTTAGAATAGAAGGCTCCATCATACTTATGCAGTTTTTTCGTTGTGCCCTCTTTATAAATTCGTGCGACATAAGAGCCGTTTACAGTGTTTACAGAACCATCTGCTAAAATAACCTGTGCACCTGCATGACTAAGATCGACAATTCCTTTGGTGTCCTCTGTATTAGAGTACGGCTCATATACATTGTAGAAAATAACTGCCGGAGCCACTGTACTCGTAATATCTGCTCCATCTAGAATAAGTGTTACTACCGCTGTAGGGTCAGAAGCCGCATCCTCCCCAAGATCAATTGCAAGCTGTCCTTTCGATAACTTGCCTGTGACACGATAAACGCCCGGTTTTGTAATGGTCACAACTGTATGCTTAGCTGCTTCCTCCGCACTGTGTGTATCTGAATCTGTACCTTCTCCATAGCTACTGTCATGTCCGTCCTCATAATACACAATGCTAGCTCCCGTATATACAGCGGCCGAAGAACTCGTTGACGCCTTCTGTCCATCAACGGTTACTGCTGAATCCGAAAGATTAATAACCGTTTCCTTCGTAGTTGTACTAGCAGAAGCAACCCCCACTACACTAGTCATTGTCAAGATTAAGACAAGCATAAGAGACATTGTACGCTTCAGCATACTATATCACTTCCTTTCGATAGATTTTATACACGATTAGTTTACATTTCTATTCTTAAACAAAGCTTATATTGAACTGAAAGTTAGCTGAAAATACAGTGATTGCATTGCTAGCAAATACAAAATACACCATCCTCATAAGGATGGTGTTCATAATGTTAGAGGCCAAGGAGATTCGCTCTCCTTACAATCACTCAGTTTATCTCCGCTCCATCTCAATATTCCCGAGAAAATTGCGCGCTCTCTTTTAGATGGACGATATCATGGCCGGTTGGATTTTGGAAAGCACGAAGTCCAAATGTCGGCATAACCGCAAAAATGTGGTCGAAGATATCCGCTTGAACCGATTCATATACTCCCCAGTTAATATCATTACTGAAAGCATAAATTTCCAATGGCAGACCGTTATCTCCCGGTGCTAACTGTCTGACGATCAGTGTCATATCCTTATGAATTTTCGGATGATTTCTCAAATATTGATGGATATATTCTCTGAATACACCCACATTCGTAAGTTGTCTACCGTTGACCATACTATCTGTATTAATCTGATGTTCCAGGTTGTACGTGTTAATTTCATTCAGTCTTGTCGTGACATAATCGGTAAGGTATTGAATCTTCATAAATTCATCAATCAGCTCTTGGGAACAAAAGCTTATGCTGCTCGTATCGATATAAATGCTTCGCTTAATTCTTCTGCCACCAGATGCTTGCATACCTCTCCAATTCCTGAATGAGTCCGAGATAAGAGCGTAGCTCGGAATCATCGTGATTGTCTTATCGAAATTCATAACCTTTACTGTGTTTAATGTAATGTCGATCACATCGCCATCCGCATTGTATTTAGGCATTTCAATCCAGTCACCAACACGCACCATATCATTCGATGATAATTGAACACCTGCAACAAGGCCTAATATGGAATCTTTAAAAATTAGCATTAGAACAGCCGATAAGGCACCAAGACCACTGAGAATAATTAAAGGATTCTGACCGATGAGGTTCGAGATCACCACGATACCACCGATGATGAATAGAACGATTTTTCCTACCTGAATGTATCCCTTAATGGGTCTAATCTTGGAAACCTCGAACGATCGATATATCGCATCCAGGGCATTGAGCAATGCATCAAACACCATGATAGTTACGATAATCATATACGTTAAAGCAAATTTTTCAATTATAGATTGGTAGGATGGGAAGATAGATGCTGAATAATAGATAATGATTGCTGGCATGAGATGCGACAGCTTATGGAATACTTTCTTCTCCAAAATGACATTGTCCCACGTATAACTATTGTTATTGATGATATGAATAATTGTCTTTAATACGATTTTTTTGGCTATAAAATTAACCATTATGGAGACCACAGCTATAAAAACAACCATGATCAAATTTGAGAGATATCCAATCATTTGTTCACTTATGCCATATCCGTCTAGATGATTTTTGATAAATTCCATTGTTTCCTCCTAAAGCAGTTTAGATCAGTCTATTATTATAAATTAGATTCTAGTACTACGCAAAATTCAAGTTACCATCAATAGGGTGATTTGGGGGAAGAGGGCTGAGCTATCTTTTCTCATATAGGCTTTCATGCGTCAGAGGCTCGGTTCATTTAACTGGGTTGGCTGAAAAAAACTATAGCTGGGCAAAAAGAGATCCGAGTATATAAGAGAGACTGGAAGAGTTTGGACCAAAGCAAAAGACACCCCTAAGGGTGTCTTTACTTCATATGGAGCCGATGGAAATCGAATCCGTCTGAATAATATAGAAATATATTAGTAAGGAATTAAAGCATCTTATTCTACATGCATGTAATACAGGTTCGTAGGACTATCCTTGGTAATGGTATGGGCACCGGGTGCAAGGACTACGCTGACAATACCATTGGTCATCGGGTAGCTTGTTCCATCGACCTTGATTTGAGTTCCGTCAGCTGTATTAAACACTAATGTTAGGGTTGAATCTTTAGTTGTCGTAAACCCAATGCTGGTTGGACTCTCAATTTTTAGACTTTGAGTGAGTGTTAGACCATTATATAATACAGTCCCCTTATTAATTGAGAGATTGCCTTGAATATTGAAGAAGTCGCTAATTGCTCCATCAGTCGTAAAGTTATGGGCATACGCTCCCGTTGGAGGCACCGGAGTTGCTGTCGGTGTAGGTGTTACCGTCGGCTTCGGCGTTACTGTTGGTGTTGGTGTTACCGTCGGCTTCGGTGTCGCTGTTGGTGTCGGCTCTGTTGAGTTGGAGTTACCGCCCACAGATACAAGCCCAGTGGTGTAACTTTTTATTTTGGACATCAGAGCTGTATTAAGTGCAGACGATGTGTCATCCACTGAATTATTAAACTGCCATGTGAAGTCTCCGCCATTCAATCGTCCAGCCTCTGCCGTAACAATCTGTTCAACTGCGTTCACGTCATCAATGTCAGATACCTTCGCTCCCGTATCAACGATTGTATCGAAATTGTTATACGTTGTGCCGCCTTTTAGTGTTCTGTATGAACTTGGGACGGTTTCATTTCTCGACGATGCTAAGTAGGCATCAAATGAGGTTGCTTTTGCCGGAGCTGTTCCAGCATCAGAGTTCGCATAAATAAGACTCGCAGCATTAACAATACTATTGTTGTATGCTTTGATCATACCTCCATTTTCACCTGAGAATGTACCTTCTCCTAAAGCGTCAGTACCCTGTAAAGAACTCATCATCGGATATTTAGCATGTCTAAAAGCATTTGATTCTACAAAAGCTGAACCTCCTGTGGTAACACCGACACCATATTTGGAAACTCCGTCATAAAGGTTATTATAGATATGAACAGAGGCTACTCTGATACGCGGATGACGGGAATCCGAATGATCGAACCAGTTATGGTGGAAGCTAACAAAGAATTCAGTAGACTCGCTCAGACCCACTAGAGCAACTTTTCCGGAATCCCAATAGTGGTTGTAAGAGATGGTAACATATGTTGACCCCTTTTTAACGTCCGTGGAACCATCACCTTTAACTTGGTCCGCATCACTTCCTGCAGATCCATAGAAAATATCATTATTGTGCACCCACACATTCGCATTGCCTGTATCCATTGAAATGCCATCGTCAGGGAATAACATCACCCCTAGGTTTCTTACTTCCACATTACCGACATATCTAAGAAGTATTCCCCAACCGTATGCATAAGCATCGTTCCCGATACCTTCAATCGTAATATTCATTTCCGAATAATTATTTTTACCTTTGACTTCAAGATATCCACTGCTGTTAAGTTGTCCTCTCAGATCAGCAGCTGTAACTTTTCCAATCATTCGAATGACTAGTGGCGTTTTATCATAACCTTTTTGTCTAAGTTTCAATATTTCACCAAGACCTACGCCTGTTTGTATAGCACCTGAGCTGTTGGCTTTCACACCAAGGGTTACGGTTTTAGCATTCTGAGAGGTTATGTACAGCACTTGTGCACCATTCTTGAGCGTTCCATCTTCATTATAAGCACCCGAACCAGTTCCATAGGGTGAGTTGGCCGAAAAAGAAAATCCAGATCGGTCAAATGACGTAACAGATAGCGGACTCGAAACCTCACTTACCACCCCACCGCCTGGCAGCGTAGCTTCAATTTTCATTACATAAGCTCCAGCAGCAAGTCCCACAGCATCCGCTCTCCAATAGGAAGCGTATTGTCGAATTAATTCATCATTAATTTGTTGATACTGGGAATCCGCTGCAGTTGCCGGTTTAACATATACCGTATAACCCGTCGCTTGACTTACAGGTGACCATTCCACATACGCAATTTCATTCCAGCCCCCACTACCCGTAATCGAAAGACCCGCAGCATGTGCTATCGTATTTCCTAATCCACCTGTAATTAAAGACACTACAAGTGAAAACAACAAAACTACACTAGAAAGCTTTCCAATTTTATTCTTCATTTTTCCCTCCAAAATATTAATTTGTCTTAGATACCGAGTGTTTAATAAAAATATTAATTCATTTTATATTCGATCTCGTTATTCTATCGGTAATTATTGGAATTGAATTTATATAGTTAATAAGAGTTGCATATATCTTCGTGTATATTTTATTTACAATGATGACAAATTCCTATCTCTCTAAGTTTACATGCTGTTTTCCAATAGGTATGATTTCCCAGTCAATGAAAAAGACACCTATTAAGGTGTCTTTTACTTTTAATCCATATGAGCAGAAGCATAACAAATCCACAATTAGCCGTCGTGTGTTCAATGCATGCAAGTATTCCACCGCAACGTGCCAAGAGTCACAACCATCTTCCCCTTACATGTTACCGTTACGGCGATCAGCAAGCGCCATCGCGGCGGCATAGCCGGAGCTCCAGGCCCATTGCAGGTTATAGCCGCCGCAATCTCCATCGACATCCATCACTTCACCTGCCAAATACAGTCCAGGGACTAACTTAGATTCTAACGTTCCTTCAGTTAGCTCCGTCGTATCGATGCCACCGGCTGTTGTTTGTGCATTAGTAAAGCTATTGGTATCCGTCACTTTAAATTCCCAACGCTTCAAGATTTTATAAAATATTTTTTTTGTTTTCCACGAAAGATCCTGACAAAGCAGGTGCAGCTGTTGATCAATTCCAGCCTCCTTCAGCAGAACTGGAATCAGTTTCTTGCTGACGATACCTATAAGGGAATCGGCAACCGTCCTGTGTCCGAAGATCCCCCAGTGGATCTCCAGAAAATCAATTAACTCTTCCTCCGTGCGCTCCGGCATTAAATCAACCGACAATGTCACCGATTCTCCTATTCCGAGATTATACGCAGCCTTTCTGCTGAGCTGAAGTATGGGCGGGCCCGAGATACCATAGTCCGTAAAAAGAATCTCACCAGACTCAGTGCGGATGACTTCATTGTTTACGATAACATGGGCCTGTCCCTCAAATTTGATGCCCGATAGTTCCTTCAAATACGGATAATCCAGCTTCAATTGTACAATGCCTGGCACCGGGTTGATCAGGGTGTGCCCCAGACGTTGGACAAGCGTATAACCGGAGCCGTCCGTTCCCGTTTTGGGAGCGGTAAGGCCGCCTGCACATAGAAAAAGATAGTCGCTGGTATACACAACCTGTTCCTCTGTCTCCGTCTGGCAGGTTATCGCGAACCGCGGATGTCCCTCCGAAACGGTAACATCCAACACTTTATGTTTATAATATACGGGAACATTCCGATCCTCCAGCGCCAGCTTAAATACACCCGGCACCGAAGCCGCCTGCAGCGACATCGGATACATCCGGCCATTCTCCAAGCTTATAAAAGGAAGCCCGAGCGAGGAGAAAAATTCGATCGTTTGGCGGACACCGAATTGCCGCAATACATGTATTGGGAATCCTTCCTGATTACTGTGATACTTGCGTGATAAAGCGGCCGCTTCATCCGTACCGGTGGCGGTGGATTGGTTCGTAATGTTGCAACGTCCGTTACCCGTCGTTATTATTTTCTTCCCAAGCCGGTCATTGCTTTCAATAATTGCTGTATCAATACCTTGATCCCTCGCTGTAACTGCAGCCATTAGACCTGCAGCACCCCCACCGATAATGAACAGCTCGTGGTGCTTAGAAGTCTGATCCTTATACATGTTAATTGATGCATCCCTTTTCCTAATAAATTTATTGAATTGACTTAGCTAGCGCCATGGCGGCCACATATCCGGAACTCCAGGCCCATTGCAGGTTATAGCCGCCGAAATCTCCGTCCACATCCATCACTTCGCCAGCCAAATACAGCCCAGGCACCAGCTTGGATTCCAGCGTTCCTTCGATGAGTTCCGACGTATCAATGCCGCCTGCTGTCACTTGCGCATTCGTAAAGCCATTGGTATCCGTCACTTTAAATTCCCAACGCTTCAAGATTCGATAAAATTTCCCCTTGGTTTTCATCGATAGATCCTGGCAAAGCAGCTCTGGCTGTTGATCTAAGCCCGTCTCTTTTAGTAGGACAGAAACAAGCTTCTTATTGAAGATGCCAACAAGGCAATCCGCCACAGTCCGGTGTCCAAAGGTCTCCCAGAGCCTTTCTAAAAACTCAACTAACTCTTCCTCCGTGCGGCCCGGCATCAGATCAACCGACAATGTTACCTGTTCTCCTCTTGCAAGATGATACGCAGCCTTCCTGCTTAGCTGAAGAATTGGCGGGCCGGTAATACCATAATCCGTGAAGGCAATTTCACCCTGTTCACTGCAGATAACTTTACCGTTCACAATGATATGAGCTTGTCCCTGAGATTTGATAGTGGACAGTGCCCTCATATTCGGATATTGCAGCTTCAATTGCACAATGGCCGGTAAAGGCTTAATCAGGGTGTGTCCCAGACGTTCGGCAAGTGTATACCCAGGAGGTTCTTTTCCCGCATTTGGACCGGCAAGGCCACCCGCAGATAGAAGTAGATAGTCGCTAGTATAAACAACCTCCTCCTCTGTCTCCGTTTGGCATTTTATCTTGAAGCGTGGATGATTCTTCGAAACAGTAACATCCAACACTTTGTTATTGAGGTACACCGGAACATTCCGATCCTCCAGCGCAAGCTGGAAAATATCCAGCACCGCTGCTGCCTGCAGCGACATCGGATACATCAAGCCCTCCTTCAATCTTGTAAGCGGAAGCCCGAGAAAGGAGAAAAAATCTATGGTCTGACGGATGCCAAATTGCTGCAATACCGCAAGTGGAAATCCGGCCTGATTACTGTGATACTTGCGCGATAAAGCGATTGCTTCATCTGTACCCGTTGCAGTGGATTCATTTGTAATGTTACAGCGGCCATCACCTGTCATTAATATCTTCTTTCCAATCCGGTCGTTACTCTCCAGAATGGCAGTATCGATACCCATATCACACGCAGTAACAGCGGCCATTAGTCCGGCAGCACCTGCGCCGATAATAAACAGCTTGTGGTGCATAGAAGTCTGATTCTCATACATGGTTGGTCATTGCATCCTTTATCCGATTTTCTAAAAGCACAGAAACACTTTATTAAATTATAGCATAAGTGTACTGGTTTTCATTTATATCTACTTATTAACTCATCCCATCCTATGTTTGCCTTTTTTATCCCTATATAGAACCTTGAATTTTTTTGGGCTTCACAACTTTCACAATTCTAAGACTGAATGAATAGCGATTCCAGAGCTTATCATCTTTAATTACGGGACAAGCACTTCTTCTACACTGCAATTTTAGTTCCATATACGAAAGATACTGGACCTAGCAAAAAAAGACACCCTTTAAGGTGTCTTCACTTACTCCATATTGAGCCGAGAGAGTTGAACCCCTGTCCGAAGATAACGGCACATAAGCTTTTACGAGTGTAGTCACAGTTTTGATGTCACCCTAGATGTCACCCTAGAAGCATTCTAGCCAGCCAGAAGATTTACATAAAGGTTTTTAATTTTTAAGAAGTTGCTAATTCCCTGGGGAATCAAGATACGCTTCAGCTTCTTCTATCGATTCGTACAAGTTTGCAATATCTTTAAACATACGATGCATTTGCGTTTTGTAGAACGCGGTAGGCGCAACATACACCCATTTGTGTTTTGTAGAGATCCCGGCTTTCACAGCATCTTCACCAGTTGGAGCAAGAATTGCCATCACTTCTTGCTTAAATACCAAACCTCCAGTAATTACAGTCATACCTGTAAACCCTCGCTTAGTTTTCTTCAGTACTCTCGGAAATTGTTCCGCGTACGCAAGGGCATCCTCAACTTCCATGCCGTCCGATGTTACAATAATTCTGTTTTTATTTTTAACATAATCAATAGTAAAACTCATGATAGTAATTCCTCCGAATGTTTTGCTTTTGATGCTTAATACCATAATCTTATATCAGTTCGAGCTCTTATAGATGTAATTTCGGAAAATGTGCCACTAATTATTAACTTCAAAGTGAATGATCTTTTTTTAGATGTAAAAAGCATGTCTACAATAATGAACACATTTAGTTCCCCATAATTCCTTGTCTACATTCAGTATCGAACTCAACCATTAAACAGCAAAAAACCCGCTATTTAGCGGGTTTTTCTTATGGAGCCGAACCGTAGCTTGGCAAATCCACAATTCGCCGCGGCATGATGGTCAGGATTTTTGGTGAGGTGGCATAGATCTTCAACAAGCCTGGCCGTTTCCTCATCGAAACAATGCCTCATCCTGCTAGCCATGAAGCTATCTATTCAACTATCGTTCCCGTTAGCGGAACAGTTTATAAATCGAGAACCGGAACCGGTCCGTCCATCCAGTTCAGCTGGCTATCCATCATGAACTGAACCGACCAATGATGCTCTGCCTGATACCAGTTATTAAATTCCACAATACTCTCGTACAGATTCTCGACGGCTTCCGGCGTTCGTTCTTCCAGTACCCGATGGATGTCCGCCAACAAATTCTCCGGCTTCTTTTCAACCCCTTCCAGAACCTTTAAGAACCACTTATAAGAAGGGAACAGCGTTTCGTTGTGTACCAAAATCAACCTACCTGCGAAAAAGGCATAGTGGGTCAAACAGTAGTCGATTAATAAACGATTGTTGCGTTTCAGTCCTTCGTAATAATACCATTTCCAGGTTTCGAATTGTGCATAGAACTTCTGCATGTTCTCTGCCTTTTTCTCCACCGGATATCGGGGAGCGTCTTGGACCAACTGTTCCAACCCCTCGATATTGGAATAGGTGACGAACGCATCCTGGAATGCGAACTTAGCAGGATCGCTGCCGGATTCGGCCACTTGCTTGATGTAGGAAGCGGATACAACTTTCCCGTCCACGTAACCGCCTTCATAAGAACAGGATTCCGTTTCGAAATACCCAAGATTATGGATGGAACAAGCTTTCTTGTAATCCTCTTCAGAAAGGACGATCATAATGTCGATATCAGAGGTTTCGTTGGCAAAGCCATGCGCCACGGAACCTCCGATGATGATTCCTTGTACGTCGGGTCTGGCTTTAAGCTTGTTGGTGATGGCATCAATGGCAGCTTGATGATGGGGATACATAATACATCCACTCCAATAAAATTAATATAAGCATTAATTAGTAAGCCAATACGTTAATCATAAGTAAATAATATTCCACTTTTGAAATTCCCGCAATCCCCCGAATGAATCAATCGTCTTATAGATAACTACCAGTTAGTTTAGTTCCATCTAAAAATCAACCAAGCTCCAGAGACATTTCCACTTTGAGTATAACAACGAGAACCCCTAATTGTCCCTAAAAAAGCGACGGTAGCGACCGGAGCGTCACAAAACGCAGCCGTCAGTACCGTCACTATTTTTGACCCAACCGAGTTGAACCCCTGTCCCCATAAGCGGCTTAAACCCTTGCTGGGAAAGGGATTAAGGAATCTGAGGCGGGGCTAGGCAAATCCACAAAAATATATATCAAAAAAACATTGTGCCTATTAGCATACAGTTATTCTTTTTAAAATTTGTGCAAGATCATTTAGTATTTCATTTAGATCACTTGGCCATTCCTTCATAGTAGTAACATGCGTTAATAATTCTATATCCATCTTACTTTTGTTATAGCGAATACCAAACCGTGAACATAATAAATCTACTACTCTATCCCCAGTACTAAATCCAGTTTTTTATCAGACCATTTCTTAGAAAACTGTTCAAGCTCAACGGGTAGCTGAGGTTCAAATCGCAGAAAGACAATTCAGCAAGGAACACCCATTAATTACTGAAGTGGAACTCCGGCAACTGTTTGTGGAATTCAAAGAGTATATTTCTAGCAGAAATGTCCCGGAAATCAAAAAATTTATTGGCAGCTACGTTGATAAAGTCATTATTTATAATGAACATGTTGAAGTCATCTTTAAACTGGATGCTGTCGGTATTACACTTGACGGCAATGACTTTGATGCTTTTGCCGCTACTGTCGCTAAAAAGGAACTGTTCGAGGTAGTAACTGATGTTATCTAAACGTAAAAGAAGCCTTGCCTATATTAAAGGCAAGGCTTCTTTTACAAAATTGTGGATTTGGCATATGGAGCCGAGGGGAGTCGAACTCCTGTCCGAAGATAACGGCACATAAGCTTCTACGAGTGTAGTCACAGTTTTGATGTCACCCGAGTATCGCCCCGTAACCGGCTATACGTTGGGTCAGCCTGATTATCTTCTTCCGCTCGCCCCCAGGCGGAGACCAGACGGCGTAGTTTGTTTGTTCCTACTTGCAACCCTCGAATTAGTACTGTATAGTTCTAGTCATGACAAAGGTAAAATTAATGAATCAAAAACGTGTGATTGAAGTGGCAGCAACCTTATTTTTAGAAAAGGGATTTGCTTATACAAGCATGGATGAGTTAGTACGTGTAAGCAAAGTATCAAAATCTAATGTGTACTACCACTTCTCTGATAAGGAAGAATTGTTAGCAGCGGTCGTGGATTATTGGATAGAAACGTATGAGCGTGCAATGGATGAAATTCTATCTCAGAACCAATTATCCGTTGAAGATCGTGTCCAGATGTTTTTAAAGCATTTATCACAGGGAGTTCAGTCAAGAGAGTATAAGGGTAGCTGTCCATTTATCACTCTTTATATTCAAAGTCCTGCACAAGCTACGCACATAAAAGAAAAGATAGGTCTCTTTTTTACAGGATTACAAATGAAAATCTCTCTATTACTACAACAAGGAGCAGAAAAAGGCGAGTTCAGAGATACGATTCATATTGACGAGGTAGCGGCACTTTTTATCACGAATCTTGAAGGAGCGCTGTTTCTTTCAGAGACATTGAAAGATGCAACTGTTATTACGAAAACAGCCAGCCAATTTTTCAACTTGCTTCGATAAAAGAAGCATTTTTTTACACAAAAGTAGTACCGATCAGTACTAAAATGGAGAGTGGATGAATTGAGGACCATATTTTTAACGGGTGGAACAGGCTTTATTGGGAGGCAATTCGTGGAGGAGCTTCTTAAAGAGGATGTTATGATTTTTCTTTTAGTGAGGTCGAAAGGTAAAGCAACACGTGTTTTTCAGGAAAAAGGTATTTTAAACGAGGCAGCCCTGCACTTTATTGAAGGTGATCTGACGAAACCAGATTTAGGTTTAAGTGATGAAGATAAGGATAGGGTCCTGAACACGGATGTTATTATTCACGCAGGTGGACAAATGGATATTCAAGCGACAAAGCAAGAGGCAACGACTGTATTTTTAAACGGTGCCAAGCATATCAGTGAATTCGCTAAAAGTATCCATCAATCGAAGGGTTTGCAGCAATTTATTCATGTAGTTGGATATATGAGCCCCTTTGATGATACTAACAGCAAGGTAGCGATAGATGTGTTTAAAGAAGGACACGACTATTTGAAAATAAAAAATCCTTATGAAAGAACAAAATTTTTAGCAGATCTTTATATTCGCCAGCAGGCATCCGCAATAGGCTATCCGCTTTCTGTAATTAATCCGCCAACTGTAGTCGGCAGCAGCAAAACAGGGAGTACGGAGCAAGTAGCAGGCTTAGGCTTGCTTGTGGCGAGTATGCGAAGAGGGCTGATGCCCGTTATTCCTGGAGGCAAGGGGTATAAATTACCGCTTATTTCAAACGATGAGCTAGCGAAGTTTATGGTTCAGGTTTTTAAGCTGGAGCAATCGTCTATTCAAACCTATACACTTGTTCAAGACAAACAGCTTGATCCGGATATATCTGAATTATTAGGTGTTATGTCAGAAAGTATGAATATGGCAGCACCTACAATCTCTGTGCCCATTCGCTTCATGAAGGCACTTATGAAAAGTGGGATAAGTAAAATAACACAAATTCCATCTGATGGACTGAACTTTATTACAAATAGAACGTTTTCAAATGATTTATCGAAAAAAATCATAGGCGAAGATTGGTTTAATAAGACGAGTGTTATGAATTTTTTCCCGGCCGTAGTAGCAGATTTGGATTATCGCTTGATGTACCCAAATGACCAGCATAATCATGCATTTGAACGAACATTAATCGGAAATACTGTGATATATCAAATACAAGGAGAAGGCAGGCCATTTATTTTATTCCACGGTTTGTTGAGTGATGGAGCCGATTTATTTCCTTTAGGACTTGAGCTTCATGAAAAAACGGGTCAACCCGTATGGATTCCAGATCTTCCAGGTTTAGGACGCTCCCCTTTTAAGCGAGAGAAAAATCTTCTGGATCTCTATTTGAATATAGTGAATGAGTTATTAGGAAAAGCTACTAATGGCGCACATTGGATTGGCCATTCCTTCGGAGCGGTTATTCTGCTGGAAGCGTTAGTGCGAGAGTACATAGATACCAAGAATACTATTACTTTACTTCAGCCGCCTGTTGCGAAAAATAATTCTAAATCGTTTAATGCTCCTCCATTTATGAACAAATGGGCATTGAAGTTAGCAACTGCTAATTCATTAGAACGTTATTTAATCGGTAATGGTCTGTTTGAAAATACGGAGAGCATTCCGAAACATTATATTGCAAAAGTCCGCAGCAGCTTTACTTCGCCTAGAATTCTAAATACAACTCTTCAGCTCAACCGTTTTCTATCGAAAGACTATCAGGGTGATTTCACCAAAGTACCAAGATATAATCTTCATATTATTTGGGGAGATCAAGATAGACGCTATTCTGCTCCATTTCATCTTGGTAAGGTTGATGTTGTTCCATATGGTCATCATTTTCCACTTAACCATCCAAGGGAAACGGCTTCCTATATACTAGGAAATTCATAATACATCCACAGAAATGAAAAAGACACCTTTAGGGGTGTCTTCTACTTTACTCCATATGGAGCCGAGGGGAGTCGAACCCCTGTCCGAAGATAACGGCACATAAGCTTCTACGAGTGTAGTCACAGTTTTGATGTCACCCGAGTATCGCCCCGTAACCGGCTATACGTTGGGTCAGCCTGATTATCTTCTTCCGTTGACCCCAGGCGGAGACCAGACGGCGTATCCCACTACTTGTTAGCCCCTATCCCTGTCACATGGGCGATGCAGGGTAGAAGCACGCGCGCAGTTTCTTAGGCTGCGAAAGCGTAGTTGTTTTGTTGTTTGCCGTTTAATAGGCTTTAGCGTTGATGAAGCGGACGCGTCCCCACTACTCGCTACTCATGCTCGAACTACCCCCGTCGAATCCAAGAACGGCCCCTCATTATAAAGGGCGCTTCGGATCAAGCGGATCTTCCAAGCAAGAGAGATCCAATCCACAGCTTCTTCTTCAAGAAGTCTGTAACGAAGCAATAATCTTACTTACTCAGTATATCACATTTATCAATACTTTAACACGTGGGTTAAAGGAATTGAAGGTGAAAACTGGTACTCATTTGAATCGTTCATTCTTCCTAGATTATCTGGCGATCTTTTGCTTCTCACGCAATACACGCTGGATATCACGCTGAGCATCACGCTTAGCAGCAGAGTCACGTTTATCGTACTCTTTCTTACCTTTACCAAGACCAATCAACAGCTTCGCATAACCATTTCGCACATAAACCTTAAGTGGCACAATCGTAAATCCATCTCGCTTGGACAAGCCCAGCAGTTTATGAATTTGCTCTTTATGCATCAGCAATTTACGAGTACGCGTCGGGTCAGTAGGGTTAGCACGATTACCTTGTTCAAAAGGGCTGATATGCATGTTGTGAATGTGAATCTCACCGTTACGGATCGTAGCAAAAGCATCTCCAATATTAGCGCGGCCATTACGCAGCGACTTGATCTCTGTACCTGTCAGCACCAAGCCAGCTTCATAAGTATCCTCGATAAAATAATCATGGGAAGCTTTTTTGTTCTGGGCAAGTACTTTCCCGTCTGCTTTTTTACCCATGAGAATCACTCCTTGAATCATATTCATAAGTTAAAGTAACCATGTCTCTCTAATCTTAAACGACATAGTCATCGAACGTCTGATCTATATTGTAACAAATGGAATCAATTGTGCGCAAGGAAGGATCAGGTAATCCTTTCCCATTCATTTTGACAACTAGTTGTCAGTAAGTTTACCCATTAATTAACTTTAATTACATTTGTTTATAAAAAGGTGTTTATGTTTCTCTCTCCCTCGGACGCTAAAGCTAATTAAGCTACATAAATGCACTTTATACATCTATTTAATATATTTAGTCGCTCGATGGTGGTTTAGTTGTACTTTCTGCAGTTCAAAACTCGAAATCATTCCGTTTTAAAGGTACTGATCCGATTTAGATGTACAAAGTGCAATTAACCTCAATCTTTACTGAAACGCCAGAATTTTAACTGCACATTATGCAATTAAAAATAAGCATTGTGATAGCACTAGTTACTTTGCTCCAATCCAAGTCTCATAGTTGCAAAACGGCGCTGTCACATAGCTTCTTCTGACTATTACTCAACAACTTGTGGCAACCAAATGTCTCGTTCAGAACGAAAATTTCACACTTGAGCCGAGCTGCAGAAAACAATTAAAAAAGCACCGCCCCCAGCAAAGGGACGGTGCTTAATCTTGCGTCATAGAGCTACTAAACGTAGCCCATAACGTTATTTATTTCTTCTTTCTCTTACGAGGAGCTCCGTCTGGAGCGCTGCCCGTAGTGTCACTACGTTTAGAAGTGGCTTGTTCAGACGTCTGAACGTTGCCAGGTGTCACGGACTGACCGATGAACACACCGCTTTTGTTCTTCTTTTTCCGGCGACCTTTACCTGTTGGAGCGTCGTTACGACCTCCTCCACCGCCAAAGTTACCGCCGCGGTCCTCGCGGCTGCGGAACTTCGTGCTGCCGTCCAGGCCACGAACTTCGCCGCCAGAAGACTCGGACGCAGGAGCGCCGTATCCGCCTTTGCCGGAGCCAAAGCCGAAGCTGATGCCGCGTCCACCACCTGCACCGCCGTTGTCCCCACCGCGGCCTCGCCCGCCGCTGCGCTCACGCGGTGCGCCTGCGTTGCCGCCGGCTTCGCCCCCGCGCTCTGCGCCGGTGCTTCCGCCCGGCGCCGCAACACCCCGGCTCGCATCCTCGCCGGCATCACGCCCGCGCTTCCGCTTTCCGCGTCCGCCCGGTGCAACAGCACCGGCCGCTTCGCGCGGCCCTTCGCCAGCGCGCACACCTGCGCCCGGCTTGCCCTTTCCCGCGCCTACAGCAGCGCCGGGCTTGCCTTTACCGCCGCGGCCCTTGCCACCGCCAGTTTTACCCCCAGCGGCTGGCTTGCCGAAGCCGCCGCCACCTGAACGGCCGCCTTTGCCACCGCGGCTGCCTCCAAAACCACCGCTGCGATGCTCGCCTGGCGCGCGCGGTTTCATGTCGACCAACTCGAAATCAATCGTGTGGTCATCCATATTTACCTTGGCGACTCGAATCTTCACCTCGTCGCCAATACGGAACACCCGTGATGTGCGCTCGCCAATGAGCGCCATATGCGCCTCGTCGAAGTGATAATAATCGTCGCTCATTGCACTCAGACGAATTAGACCTTCGACGGTGTTGTCCAGCTCGATGAACATTCCGAAGCTGGTCACACTGCTGACCATAGCCTCGAATTCCTCGCCTACTTTATCTTGCATGTATTCCGCTTTCTTCAGCTGCTCTGTATCACGTTCAGCCTCTACCGCCACACGCTCACGTTCCGAGGACTGCTGAGCAATGTCAGGCATCCGGCCGGCCAAATAATCATGTCGTTTCTGGCTCAGCGCCCCTCCATTCTCAATCACTTCACGCATTACGCGGTGTATAACCAGATCGGGGTACCGGCGAATTGGAGAAGTAAAGTGAGAATAGTATTCTGCAGCGAGTCCGAAATGGCCTGTGCTCTCTGCATCATATTTCGCCTGCTTCATGGAACGCAGCATCATTGTGCTAATAACGGTCTGTTCTTTAGTTCCTTGGATTTGCTCCAACAGATCCTGCAAAGCACGTGGATGAACCGAATTGCCGCGTCCCTTCACGTGATATCCGAAATTAGCCGCAAAAGCCATAAAATTCTGCAGCTTCTCTGGGTCTGGATCTTCGTGAATCCGGTAAAGGAACGGAACCTTCAGCCAGTGGAAATGCTCAGCGACCGTTTCATTCGCTGCGAGCATAAATTCCTCGATAATCTGCTCCGCTACTGAACGCTCACGCTTCACAATATCTACAGCCTTGCCGTTCTCATCCACAATGATTTTGCTCTCTTCGAAATCAAAATCAACCGCGCCCCGCCGCATCCGCGCATCGCGTAGCTTCATCGCCAGTTCTTTCATGAGACGGAAATCATCAATTAATGGACTATAACGCTCCAGCAATTCTGGATCTTCATCCTCCAAAATTTTACGAACATTAGAATAAGTCATTCTTTCTTTGGTGCGAATCACACTGGTAAAGACATCGTGCTTCACAACCTTCATGTGTTCGTTAAATTCCATCTCGCAGGACATCGTTAAGCGGTCAACCTGTGGGTTCAAGCTACAAATCCCGTTAGACAAACGGTGAGGAAGCATCGGAATAACCCGATCCACCAAATACACGCTACAGCCCCGATCGTACGCTTCTTTATCAAGTTCAGAGCTCTCACGTACGTAATAGCCTACATCCGCAATATGCACGCCTAGCTTGTAATTTCCGTTCTCCAATCGCTGAACATTAACGGCATCATCCAAGTCCTTAGCATCTTCGCCATCAATCGTGACAATGTTTAGTCCGCGCAAGTCGCGTCGTCCCTGCTCAGCAATTTCCTCTTCTGTGATTGAATCCGGAGCATTGTCCGCTTCGTACATCACTTCAGCCGGAAATGCCTCTGGTAGCTGATGCTTACGGATGATAGATAGAATATCGACACCCGGATCATCCTTATGTCCGAGAATCTCAATAATTTCACCTTCTGCTGCTGATCGTCCTTCTGGATAATTCACGATGCGCACAACGACCTTTTGCCCGTCTACCGCCCCCATGAAGGATTGCTTAGGAATAAAAATATCACGGTTAATCCGTTTATCATCAGGCAGCACAAAACCATAAGTCTCTAGATTTTGAAATACACCGACCGTTTGCAATACGCCACGTTTTACAATACGTTCAACTTCGCCTTCCATACGTCCACCAGACGGACTTTTAGAGGTAATACGGATCAAGACGATATCGCCATTCATAGCTCCCTTAAGATCATTCGCATGGATATACACGTCAGGATGATCACGATCATCCGGGATCAAAAAAGCGAAGCCTTTCGCGTGAGCTTGTAACCGGCCGCGCAGTAAATCCATTCTTTCCGGCACGCCATAACGTGCATTACGAGTTAATACAATTCTTCCGTCCTGCTCTAATTCAATTAGTAGTTCCTCGAACTTTTTAAACCCTGTGCTATCTTCTAGAGCAAAATGGCTCACCAGCTCTTCATAAGTCATTGGTTTATATGCAGTTTCCCGCATGAAATCGAGTAATATTTCTTGTGTTATCATGTTCGTCACCCCAGCCCTCCGCGGCTCCAAGCCGCTGGCAAATATGTATGTCTTGTCCTGCCCTGTAGTAATGCCAAGTAAAATTTACCTTTACCTACTTCATACCCTAGTATACACGAAATCAATCCTTCGCATCCCTGTTACTGTCATCCAAAGGTAAACGCAGTACAAAATTTCAGTCACAACGAAGAAGATAGCCTATTTATTAGGTCTCTACCGTACCGAATCTTATTCTTCCTTAATGCAAAGAAAAGCACCTACAGGTGCTTATCCCCTTTTAATTATAACAAAAAAGCCTTCGCTCCATTCCATTCAGAACAGAGCGAGGGCTTACTGTAGGTACTTTAGTCAATGAAAACAGCAGCTAGAATCGCCATAATGAAGAATCCTGCAGCAAGTCCAACAGTTACACGTTGTAGTACGAGTTCCATACCACGAGCTTTTGTTTTACCAAAGAGATGCTCAGCACCGCCGGAGATGGCACCGGAAAGACCCGCGCTTTTCCCCTTTTGCAGAAGAACGACCGCAATAAGACCGACGGAAAAAATCAGGAGCACAACTTTCAAAAAGATATCCATTCACTTCCACCTCCTACGCCTAAGCATCACTATCTATGGTAATTGAGGTTATCACGATACATAAACAGTATTCTTATTTTATCATAGCGTTGTCGGTAATACAACCGCCTAGGCTGTTAAGTCGTAGCTTTTCTTGTAAGATAAGGAATTACATAGTGTCTGCGTCTCTTTGAGTACAAAAAAGACCCGCCATAATGACGGGTCTTCGTACTCTGCTATAAAAGCAGATTATCTTTTAAGGTTGTAGAAGGATTTCAGGCCGTTGTATTGAGCCAATTCACCCAACTCGTCTTCGATGCGAAGCAATTGGTTGTATTTAGCAACACGGTCTGTACGGGAAGGAGCACCTGTTTTGATTTGACCAGCGTTAGTCGCAACAGCGATGTCAGCGATTGTGCTATCTTCGGATTCACCGGAACGGTGAGAGATAACTGCTGTGTAACCAGCACGTTTAGCCATTTCGATAGCATCGAAAGTTTCAGTCAATGTACCAATTTGGTTAACTTTAACCAAGATGGAGTTACCGATACCTTTTTCGATACCTGTTGCAAGACGCTCAGTGTTTGTAACGAACAAGTCGTCACCAACCAATTGAACTTTGTCTCCCAATTTTTCAGTAAGCAATTTCCAACCATCCCAGTCGTCTTCGGACATACCGTCTTCGATTGTGATGATAGGATATTTTTCAACCCATGAAGCAAGAAGGTCAACGTACTCAGCGGAAGTGTAAGATTTACCTTCGCCAGCAAGGGTGTATTTACCGTCTTTGTAGAACTCAGTGGAAGCAACGTCCATACCCAAGAATACGTCAACACCTGGTTTGTAACCAGCTTTTTCAATAGCTTCGATGATTGTAGTGATTGCTTCTTCATTCGAACCAAGGTTTGGTGCGAAACCACCTTCGTCACCAACAGCTGTGTTCAGGCCTTTGGATTGAAGTACGGATTTCAAGTTGTGGAAGATTTCAGCACCTGTACGAAGAGCTTCTTTGAAGCTTGGAGCTCCTACAGGAAGAACCATGAACTCTTGAACGTCGATGTTGTTGTCCGCATGCTCACCACCATTGATGATGTTCATCATTGGTACTGGAAGAGTTTTAGCGTTGAATCCGCCCAGGTATACGTACAAAGGAATATCCAATGCTGCTGCAGCTGCACGAGCTACGGCCATGGATACAGCTAGGATTGCGTTAGCACCCAATTTTCCTTTGTTATGAGTTCCGTCCAAAGTGATCATCAATTTGTCGATGCCCACTTGGTCAAGAGCGTCCATACCAATAACTTCTGGAGCGATGATTTCATTTACGTTCTCAACAGCTTTCAGAACGCCTTTACCCATGTAACGGGATTTGTCGCCATCACGAAGCTCTACAGCTTCATGAGCGCCAGTGGAAGCGCCGGAAGGAACGATAGCGCGGCCTTTAGCACCGGATTCAAGATAAACGTCAACCTCTACAGTAGGGTTACCACGGGAGTCAAGGACTTCGCGAGCATAAACATCAGAAATAATAGTCATTTTAGTTAATCTCCTTTAAACAATGTTTTGGTTTTGATTGTTGAAGCTTAATCTTAGGTATTGTTTCCTTATTTGCGACTAGCGATCATGGATTGACCAGTCATTTCCGCAGGTTGCGGAATTCCCATCAGATCCAGAATGGTTGGTGCTACATCAGCAAGGATACCGCGATCGCGCAATACAACATTTTCATCCGTAAGGATGAACGGAACCGGGTTAGTAGTATGAGCTGTGAACGGACGACCGTTCTCATCAAATACCATGTCTGCATTACCGTGATCGGCGATAATGATCGCAACGCCACCCTTGGCAACTACTGCGTCCACTACTTTACCTACACACTCATCCGTTACCTCTACAGCCTTGATTGTTGGCTCCAGCATACCGGAGTGTCCAACCATATCAGGGTTTGCAAAGTTAAGGATAATAGCATCCTGTCTTTCCGCTTCGATTTCTGCTACGCAGGCTGCAGCCACTTCGTAAGCACTCATCTCAGGTTGAAGATCATAGGTTGCCACTTTAGGAGAGTTGATCAAGATACGAGTTTCTCCTGGAAGTTCCTCATCACGTCCACCACTGAAGAAGAACGTTACGTGCGGATACTTCTCAGTTTCCGCGATGCGCAGTTGCTTCTTGTTGTGTTGCACAAGTACTTCACCCAATGTGTTATCCAGGTTCTTCGGTGAATAGGCTACATAACCTTGTACCGTTTCGCTGAAAGTTGTCAGGCATACGAAGTGCAAGTCTTGCGGGAACAAAGGACCCCGGTCGAAACCGCGGAAATCTTGATTCGTGAAGACTTGTGACAATTGAATAGCACGGTCAGGGCGGAAGTTGAGGAACACGACGGAATCGCCGCTCTCTACTGCCGTTACCGGCTTGCCTTCACTGTCTACAATCACGCTAGGTTCAACGAATTCGTCGAACACGGAATTTGAATAAGACGCAGTGATAGCTTGCAGAGCATCCGTGTATTTAGGGCCTTCGCCATAAACCATAGCACGATAGGCTTTTTCTACACGATCCCAACGTTTGTCACGGTCCATGGCGTAATAACGTCCGGATACCGTTGCAATTGTACCTACTCCAACTTCTTCAATCTTAGCCACCAGATCTTGGACAAACTTCTTACCACTATCTGGAGGTACATCACGGCCATCCATGAAAGCATGGATATACACTTCGTGCATATCTTCTTTCTTAGCCAGGTCAAGCATAGCAAACAGGTGATTAATATGGCTATGTACCCCTCCGTCGGATACAAGCGCGTAAAGATGAAGCTTTTTACCTGTGTTCTTAGCATTTCTAACTGCGGCTACCAGTGTTTCATTATCGAAGAATTCGCCCTCACGGATCGATTTATCAATACGAGTCAAATCCTGGTATACAATCCGTCCTGCACCAATATTTAAGTGCCCTACTTCAGAGTTGCCCATTTGGCCTTCTGGAAGACCAACAGCTTCACCACAAGCAGTAAGGGTAGTATTAGGATATTGTTTCAAGTAACGGTCATAGTTAGGTTTGTTAGCTTGAGCAACGGCATTACCTTCAGATGTTCCACGCAAACCGAAACCATCCATGATGATCAAAGCTACAGGTCTTGGAGCTGACATCTTACTTCGCCCCCTCAACCAATTGAACGAAGGAAGCAGGCTGCAAGCTGGCACCGCCAACAAGCGCACCATCGATGTCGCTTTGGCCCATGTACTCAGTTACATTCTCAGGCTTCACGCTGCCGCCGTATTGAATACGAACAGCTTCAGCTGTTGCAACATCATACAGATCTTTTACAAGACTGCGGATGTACGCAATAACTTCGTTAGCATCTTGGGAAGTGGAAGATTTACCTGTGCCAATAGCCCAGATAGGTTCGTATGCAATGACAACTTTTGCTGCTTGCTCAGCACTAAGGCCTTGGAATGCAGCTTCAGTTTGTACTTTACATACAGCTTTCGTTTGATCAGCTTCACGCTCTTCGAGCTTTTCGCCAACACATACGATTGGAGTGATACCGTGACGGAATGCAGCGTGCATTTTCTTATTCACGATTTCATCTGTTTCGCCAAAATAAGCACGACGCTCTGAGTGACCAATGATTACATAGTCTACGCCAAGATCGCTAAGCATTACACCACTGATTTCTCCTGTGTAAGCACCGTTATCTTCAAAGTGCAGGTTCTGTGCGCCAATCTTGATGTCTGTACCTTTTGCAGCTGCTACAAGTGCAGGCAGGTTAGTAAATGGAGCGCAGATTACAGTCTCAACGCCTTCTACTTCTGCTTTGCCTTTGATGTCAGCAATAAAGCTTTCTGCTTCAGGAACTGTTTTGAACATCTTCCAGTTACCCGCAATAATTGGTGTTCTCATGAATTAAATTGCCTCCTTCTATACGTCTTACTTGTCGTTCAGTGCTTCTACGCCAGGAAGCGCCTTGCCTTCCATGAACTCAAGGGATGCACCGCCACCAGTGGAGATGTGATCCATTTGGTCAGCCAGGTGGAATTTTTCTGCTGCTGCTGCGGAATCCCCGCCGCCAATAACAGTGTAACCTTCAGTTGTTGCACAAGCTTTTGCTACTGCAAGTGTACCTTCAGCGAATTTATCGATTTCGAATACGCCCATAGGTCCATTCCAGACAACCAGCTTGGAGTTTTTGATAATATCGGCATAAAGTTCACGAGTCTTAGGTCCGATATCAAGTCCTTCCCAACCTTCTGGGATTTCATTGTAATTAACGATCTTAGTGTTAGCATCAGCACCGAATTTATCAGCAACAACAACATCAACAGGAAGCATGAAGTTTTTGCCAAGTGCTTTAGCTTTTTCGATGAATCCAAGAGCAACGTCAAGTTTGTCGTTGTCTACGAGTGATTTACCAATTTCGAAGCCTTGAGCTTTAGTGAATGTATAAGACAATCCACCGCCGATCAGAACGTTATCAGCCAAAGACAACAAGTTATCAATAACATCAATCTTGTCTTTAACTTTCGAACCACCGATGATCGCAGTGAAAGGACGTTCCGGGTTAGTAAGAGCTTTACCAAGAACGGTCAATTCTTTCTCCATCAAAAGACCGGATACAGCTGGTAGGAAATGAGCGATACCTTCTGTCGATGCATGTGCACGGTGAGCCGCACCAAACGCATCATTGACGAACAAATCAGCCAATTCAGCGAATTGTTTAGCCAATTCAGGATCGTTCTTTTCTTCGCCCGGGTAGAAACGAACGTTCTCAAGTACAAGTACGTCGCCTTCGCCTAGCTCAGCGATTTTTGCTTTTACAGCATCGCCAACAGCTTCATCAGCTTTAGCTACTGGTTTGCCGAGAAGCTCGGACAGACGTTCAGCAGCAGTAGTCAAACGCATGGAATCTACGAATTGGCCTTTAGGACGGCCCATGTGACTTGCGAGAATAATCTTTGCACCGTTCTCGATCAAATATTTAATGGTTGGAAGTGTTTCGCGAATACGAGTATCATCAGTAATTTTACCGTCTTCTACAGGTACGTTGAAATCCACGCGTACAAACACGCGTTTACCCTTTACTTCTACATCACGGACGCTCTTTTTGTTCATGATTAATTCCTCCACACCCAAAATTGTTTCTAGCAGGAAACAAGAAATACATTTAGAAAGAGCGGAAACAAGGAACTTCTGTTTCCGCTCTATAGATGTTGCTTATATCAAGTCAATTACTTAGCGATTTTAGCGAATTTCTCCAAAGTACGAACCAATTGTGCAGTGTAGGACATTTCATTGTCATACCAAGCAACAGTCTTAACCAGTTGTTTGTCGCCAACAGTCAATACTTTAGTTTGTGTAGCATCGAACAGGGATCCGAAAGTCATACCTTTGATGTCGGAAGATACGATTTCATCTTCAGTGTAACCATAAGTGTCTGGATCGGAAGCTGCTTTCATTGCTGCGTTGATTTCTTCAACAGTAACGCTCTTATCAAGAACAGTTACAAGCTCAGTCAGGGAACCAGTTGCAACTGGAACACGTTGAGCAGCACCATCCAATTTACCTTTAAGTTCTGGAATAACAAGACCGATTGCTTTAGCAGCACCAGTAGTGTTAGGGATGATGTTCTCAGCTGCTGCACGAGCACGTCTGAAGTCACCTTTAGCATGTGGAGCATCCAAAGTGTTTTGGTCGCCAGTGTAAGCGTGAATTGTAGTCATCAAGCCTTCAACGATACCGAACTTGTCGTTCAATACTTTTGCCATTGGAGCTAGGCAGTTCGTTGTGCAAGATGCGCCGGAAATAACAGTCTCAGTACCATCAAGAATGTCATCGTTAACGTTGTAAACGACAGTTTTCATGTCGCCAGTAGCTGGAGCGGAAATAACTACTTTCTTAGCTCCACCTTTCAAGTGTTTTTCAGCTGCTTCTTTAGTTGTGAAGAAACCTGTGCACTCAAGTACGATATCAACACCTAGGTCGCCCCATGGCAATTCTTCAGGGTTGCGGTTAGCAAGAACCTTAACTTCTTTGCCATTGACTTTGAAGAAGCCATCATGCACTTCAACATCACCTTGAAATTTACCTTGAGTTGTATCATATTTAAGCAAATGAGCAAGCATCTTAGCGTCAGTCAAGTCATTGATTGCTACCACTTCGATACCTTCTACATTTTGAATACGGCGGAAAGCAAGGCGTCCAATACGTCCAAATCCGTTAATTCCAACTTTTACACTCATTGAATAGTTCCTCCTAGAATTCGTTTTATTTATTCAAAACAGACCGTGAAGCCTGTCATGACAACAATGTTAAGTATAATGCAAGGTATATGTGCTAGTGTGTTACGAGGATATCTGCAACTGATTGTCGATTTCCTTGCCGATTTCTACAGCAGCAGCCTCGTCCGTGACGAGAATATTCTCCTGCCCGAAACGTAGCATGGCATGAATAGCTTTGGCCTTAGGTTTGCCTCCAGCAATACCGATGACTGTCTCCGTCCGAACAATATCTTCAAGACGTAGCCCCATCGTAAGCATAGTATGGACAACCTTACCATCTTCGTTAAAGTAATACCCAAAGGATTCAGCCACTGCTCCCTCACCCTGGATCTCTGAGACCGTAGCCTCATCCAGCTTGCGGCGGCGAGTCATTTCAATGGCATCCCCAATCCCATGTACAATAATACGCGAACTGCGGATGATTTGTACAATCTCTCCAATATTAGAGTCAAGTGCTAGTGACTGGTAGGCATCCCCACTAAGTAAATCAGGTACATGCAGCAACCGGTAATTCGCTCCAACCCGTTTTGCCATTGTTGAGGCAATTGTGTTGGCTTGAATCTCCATACTCTCTCCTAATCCACCACGCGCCGGAACAAACCAAGCGTTCTTATAGGAAAGGGATAACGGCGGTGTCAGTTGATCAGCCATATCGGCAAGCGTTGATCCACCAGTGACAGCAACTATATCATCTGTACGAAGTACACTGAGCAGCGCTTTTGCACCTGCTCGGCCGAGTTCACGTTTGGTGAATGGCGATGACTCACAATCACCCGGCACCACAATAACTTTATCCAGACCATACGTTGCCCGAATTTTCTCTTCCAGCTCATCCAGACCAAACAGGCTCTTAACGACCGGCTCTAGCAAATCAAGCAGCCTACGCCCAGCAGCGCTAATGCGCATACCAACGCTCTCGATCTCAATGAGCCCTTGCGATTTCAGAAGATCCGTCTCGGCACGCAGTACCCGCTCAGTCATATCAAGCGAAGCGGCAAGCGTTCTGCGCCCTATGATATCGGACAGCATGATCTGATGAAGAATCGTGTACCGTCTCTTAAGGGTTTCCATGAGATCAGGCAGAAGCTGCTTTTGGATATCTAATAAATTACGCATACTTTCACTCCTGCAACTTCGTCTTCCTCTATTCCCTTGTTCATGGTCTCAAAATGTCCCGGGTAAACTTTTTAAGTCCCACTCATATTCTAACCAAATATTGCTCGAAGTGCAAGTCTTCCGAGAGTAGAATTCTCAAGCGCTTGTCTTCTTATACATTTATAAGATCGGGAAAGAGGTACGGCTCCTAAAACCTGTCATTAACAATCCAGATTCTATCGCTGAGTGAAAGACAATATACGCTTGTCCATCTTGAAGACAAGGGGTAGAGCCCGTGCACAGCATTATTAATTCATTGCAATTGCACAGAAATTGTATTATAATCATTTTTGTTGCGCCCGTGGTCCAATGGATATGACGTAGGCCTCCGAAGCCTGAGATCCAAGTTCGATTCTTGGCGGGCGCGCCATTAATTTCACTTTTGTACATAATTTAGTGGTGCCTATACTACTACTTAACCAAAGAGCCGCATGTCGGCTCTTTTTTTTGAATATAAGTTTGACTTTCTTTGACTTTTTGTTTGAATTTGTTTATCATGTGGGTAATACGGCAAGAGTAAAAATGAATACATTTGAAGAACCAATATCAAGGAGGTTTTCCACGTGAGTTATATTCCTATGGTAGTAGAACAGAGCAACCGCGGTGAGCGCGCTTATGACATCTATTCCCGCCTGCTGAAGGACCGCATCATTTTCCTTGGAACGGAGGTTAATGACGTGGTAGCCAATTCTATCATCGCACAAATGCTGTTCTTGGCTGCCGAAGATCCGGAGAAGGACATTCACCTTTATGTGAATAGCCCCGGCGGTTCCATTACTGCAGGTATGGCTATTTTTGATACAATGCAGTACATTAAACCGGACGTTTCCACCATCTGCGTGGGTATGGCAGCTTCCATGGGAGCTTTCCTACTTAACGCTGGCGCTAAAGGCAAACGTTTTGCACTGCCAAACAGTGAGATCATGATTCACCAACCTCTGGGTGGTGCTCAAGGTCAAGCAACGGATATCGAAATCCGTGCGCGCCGTATCCTCAAGTTGCGCGATAAGTTGAATCGTATTCTTGCAGAACGTACGGGTCAACCCCTGGAGCGTATTGAGAAGGATACAGACCGTGATTACTTCATGACTGCTGCAGACGCGGCAGCTTATGGTATCGTTGATAAAGTCATCGAGAAAACACTGCCTAGCGGTGTGTAAGCTATACAACAACACAAAGAGGCTGTGCTCTATCCACTTGATGGTTAGCGCACAGCCTCTTTACTTTTTAGACCACAACTACACTTGAACCTCAATTAAATCAAACCGCCATAACCAAGTGAATCGAGTTTGTCAGCAATCACACGGTAGCCTCGGCCATTGGGATGTAAGTGGTCAATCGATAATAGCCCTCTTTCATTTCCGGCAAATTGACTATAAATAGAAGCAAATCCACATACTCGGCTACTGTACTGCGAGGCATAACCGTTAAACTGCCGCACCCACTCTGTAGCGCCTACTACCTGAGGATAGGGATTATACAATCCCACAATTCGAATGATAAAAGGTCTACGTGTTCCCGCCTTCAATTGAAAGAGAATACTCATAATTGCAGCAAAATTTTGTTTGCATTCCTGTAGTGATCTTCGTAGCTCTTTTGATAAATTTTCAGGTTGTCTAGCTGCAGCCTTCGCAGCATGGATTAAATCATTGCCACCGATGGATAAAGTGATGATGTCTGCTGCTCGTATAGCCTCGCGAGTCATAGAACTCCCACGTAACCGCTGTTCCAGTTCAGAAGTAGTCAATCCATTCACGCCTAAATTCGTAGAGACTACATTAGAACGCAGTCTCCCTTCTGCCATTCTACGGTATACCGGTACAAAACCGTTACCTGGCAGAGCGCCAAATCCAGTCGTCAAGGAATCGCCAATTGCAGTATATTGATAGCTCATAGCTCTCCCCCGTTCATAAACTAGTTACTCCCTTTAGCATATGAATTAGCGATGATTCTGGTAAGGGGGAGATGTCCAGTGCTGGCAGCAGCGGTCAAGACTCCTCTTATTACTTTATAGCAGCAAATGGGCTATCGCCTTCGGGCAACAGTTCTTTGAATGTAAAGGTATATTCCGGGAACCCTGCAGCGTAAGCTGTGTATTCGTACAATTGAAAGAATAGAACAACCTTATCATCCTTCAGATAAAAATACTTCTCGGTATTCAATCCGTTGAACCCTCCCAAGTAACTTCCCTCTGCTTTTACCAGCTTGTTCAGCTTGGCATTTAACTGTTGTTTGTAGTTGGGGTTAGCGCCAAACAAATCACCCAGCAATAGACGTTTGCCATCCTTAAGTGAGAAAGTAAATGCCTCACGATTTGTCATGCCATGAGCGCCGCCCGTATCGCTATACTGCGACATCACTAAACTGATCACACCATTCTGATTGTAGGTCACCACATAATCTATATCATAGGTATACTTAGGCTCTGACCCGGTCCGATCGGAGATATCCTGTTCTGCACCAGCCGCAAATTTCATAACACTTTCCTTCAAGGTATTATTAATTGCCTGCTGCGCATTGAAATTACTTAATCCACTGATCTTCGGATAATCAAGCTGGATAAAAGCCTCTTGCCGATCCTTAGCATAGGTTTCAGTGGTTACTGTCAGCACGTTCAGTGGTCTGTTCACCACGTTCAGCCTACCAGAGTCCCGACTCCAATCCACTTTATAACCCAAATAATCATTCAACAGGCCTGATGGAACATAAAGCCGATTGTTAATTAGCTTTCCTTCATATTCTCGAATGTAATAATTGTTCACCCAAATAGAATTTCCATAGCTAGATAACATGAACTTAGTTTTTATCGTTCCCTTTCCAATCGTATATACATTTTCTTTTTTATCATAAGTAAGTGGTAATCGCAGCACATCACGCATAAAGGTGATCGGCACCCATGCCTTGCCTTCCTGCAAAATACCTGTCTGCTGAGAAATCATCCCGTTTGCCTTCAAAACTATACTTGAAGCAATAGCCACACTCTTTGTCTGACCCGATGCTGCATAACCAGTCTCAACGGGCAGTAATCCTCCACCAAGCAATAACCCCGCCGACATCAAGCCTATGCCCCATTTGCGTACTATTTCTTTTGAGATATTCATCATCATATTTTTCCTCCCCTTTCCAGTTTATTAAACATAATCTTAGAGATTTTACACAAAAAAAGAGGCCCCCCCACTATTACTAGCGGAAGAGCACCTCTCCTCTCTACACCCATCTTGTTCTGCTACTATTTCAATTCATACATTACGCTCAGCTGTGTTGTAACTTTAACTACTCCTGGTTGAACGGATGTGCTTGCACCAGCATCTGCTGCAGCCATTTCCATTTTTAGATTCTGTTCAAAATAAACCGGAGTAACATTACCATCATTTTGGCTGACCGTGATTACTTGACCCAAGCTACGTCTAGCTGCCTTAGCAATAGCTCCTGCTTTAACATCTGCGTTCGCCATCGCCTTTTCAATCACCTGAGCTTCAAAGGCAGAAGTATCTTCCACTGAAAAACGTGCATTTCCGATATTATTTGCCCCTGCCGCAGATGCAGCATCCAGCAATTCACCAACCTTGGTCAGATCTCTATAAGACACTAACAGCGTATGGTTCGCGTTGTATCCCTTCACTTGCTGTCCTTCTTTTTCGCTATAACTATAGTTGGGTTGCACATAAAATTGGGTACTTTGAATATCCTTGTCTGCGATTTTCCAAGTCCCTTTCAGTAGTGTAGTGATCTTTTGGATTTTAGCAGCATTTGTTTTTTGCGCTTCTTGTGCAGTTGCAGCCGTAGTATCTACACCGATGGACAAGTATACAATATCCGGCTTGATGGACAATTCGCCTTTACCTACTACACTAACGACATTTTTCTGCACTTCATCTGCGTAAGCCTTTGCAGGGCCTTGGAAGGCACCACTCATGCTAATCCCTCCAATTAACAAACTCCCTACGATCAACACTGAACCAATCTTTTTAACCAAACCTTTCATATTTGCCAGCCCCTTTCACCTTTTGTGATTTGTTATTATCCTCTAGACGAGTCTTTTTGGTAAATGTTGCACACGTAAATCTATTTTTTGGTATTAAAAAAAGCCCCTAGGGGCTTTTTAGTCATGCGATAAAAAGTCATTTCAAAAGATTATTGGTTCTCAAGCTCTTCTTTGCTGACGAGACTCGTCAAAGCGTTTACAGCTTGATCCGCGTCTGCACCATCCGCGCTGATATAGATCTCCGTGCCGGAACTGATCGCTAGGCTCATAATACCCATAATACTTTTGGCGTTTACTTTTTTATCGTCTTTTTCCACGAAAATCTCCGACGAAAACTTGTTAGCTTCTTGCACAAACAATGCTGCCGGTCGAGCGTGTAGCCCTGTCTTCAACCGAACAACTACCGGGTGCTTTGTCATGAAACGCTTACCCCCTAATTGAGTTCTCCCCAAAAATTTCACATTAATTTTATATTATTATATCATTATAACGTAAAGCACACTAGAAAAAAAGTGACTAGCCGCCGCGAACCTTGTCCGCCAGTTCATCAATCTTACGAAGCCGATGATTTACTCCGGACTTACTAACTGTACCTTTCAGCATTTCACCAACCTCTTTAAGGTTGATATCTGGATGTGCCATTCGAATTTCCGCAACTTCTCGCAATTTATCCGGCAAGCTCTCCAGTCCTACTTCTCGCTGCAGCAGTTTGATATTTTCAATCTGCCGCACCGCGGCACTTATCGTTTTATTGAGATTCGCGGTCTCGCAGTTCACGATCCGATTCACGGAATTACGCATATCCCGCATAATTCTTACATCCTCAAATTTGAACAACGCTTGATGCGCCCCGATCAAACTTAAGAATTCGATAATCTTCTCGCCTTCTTTAATGTATAGAATGAACCCTTTTTTACGTTCAATGCAGCGTGCGTTTAGGTGAAATTCACCAGCTAGATCGACAAGCGCCTTACAATGCTCCTCATACATCGAGGAAATCTCCAAATGGTAAGAGGAACCCTCCGGATTATTAACCGATCCGCCCGCCAAAAAGGCACCGCGTAAATAAGCACGCTTACAGCAGTTATTCCCAACAATCTCTTTATCAATACCGTCGGTAAAAATAAATCCTTCGGACACAATTCTGAGGTCATTTAGGATCTCCTGTACGCGACTAGGAATTCTAACGATATAAACGTTATTTTTCTTCAAACGCATTTTTTTACGCACGAGTAGCTCAATATGGACCTGGTAATATTTCTTAAGCAAAGAATATACCCGCCTTGCAATCGCGGCGTTCTCCGTCGAAATGTCGAGAATAACCTTTTTGCTTGAAAGCTGCACAGATCCATTCATACGGATAAGTGCTGACATTTCCGCCTTCTCACAACAGGGCTCACTCTCCACCATCGTCAGCTCTTTTTTGGTAAGGGCCGCAAAAGACAAGGGTCTCACCTCTTTCTGAAATAAGTACGTCATTCATATATACAAGCATAAACGCCTTCGGCGTCCTTTTAAAGACGGTAAGCGTTTATGCGAGAAATATAAGAAAGTATAGGTTTAAAACTTATATTTTCTTATATTTTTAAGTTATACTCTAGGGTTCCTGTTTATCCAGTCTTGCACAAGCTGGTAGATATGATGACTAAGTTTATCGGTATCATGCCTTAAGTAAGTTCGGAATAACACTAGCTTATCCGCGATGACTTTATACCCACTGCCATCTAGTACATCCTTGTCGAGTTGTACCGGACGTGCACCCTTCTCTGCGTACTTCGTCTGAACCTGCTCTGGAATTTCACCGTCATTGACAATAACATAATCGAATAAATGAATTCCAATATGATCATAAACGGCTTGTAGATGATCATTTACGGTATAATTATCCGTTTCGCCAGGCTGAGTCATTACATTGCAGACAAAGATTTTGATTGCATCCGAAGATACAACAGCTTCTGCTAGCTTTGGAACAAGTAGGTTCGGAAGAATGCTCGTATAGAGACTCCCCGGTCCCAAAAGAATCGCATCAGCGTTTCGAATCGCTTCAAGTGCTTCAGGCAACGGTTCCACATCAGCAGGCTCCAAAGATACCCGTTTGATGATCCCGCCGGCTTCCGGTATCTTAGACTCACCTGTGATAATCGTACCGTCCGACATTTCTGCACGTAACACAACGGCATCTCCCGCAGCGGGCAATACCCGTCCACGAACAGCAAATAATCGGCTAAGCTCGCGAACAGCTGTGACAAAATCGCCAGATATATCTGTAAGCGCAGCAAGGATTAGATTACCAAGACTATGACCCGCCAAGCCTTCACCCGTGTTGAAACGATATCTCATAATATCCGCCATGAGCGGTTCCACATCAGCCATAGCTGTTAATACGTTACGGATGTCCCCAGGAGGTGGCATTTGCAGTTCACTGCGCAAAATGCCCGAGCTTCCTCCATCATCCGCTACCGTAACTATAGCTGTAATATCTAGCGGCTTTTCTTTTAAGCCGCGAAGCATGACAGATAACCCCGTACCACCGCCCATAACGACGATACGTGGACGCTGTCTTTGTTCTTCAGCCACTATGGACCCCTTCTCTCATTAGTGCCGATCACGCTCGGAATCGCGATGACTAACCGCTACGGATTCCGTTTCGCTGACGCCCAGCATTTTACCCAAATATTCCGAAATGGCTACTGAACGGTGTTTTCCGCCTGTACAGCCAATGCCGATAATAATCTGGGATTTACCTTCTCTACGATATTGCGGAATTAAGAAATGAAGCATATCGAGCAGTTTGGTCAGGAACACCTGTGTTTCAGGCCACTTCATTACATAGTCATAGACATCGCTGTCCTGCCCTGTTTTTGGCCGCAGGTGATCCACATAATGTGGGTTAGGCAAAAAGCGAACATCGAAGACGAGGTCTGCATCAATAGGAATACCATACTTAAATCCGAACGATGTAATATTGACGGAAAGTGTGCTTTTTCCTAAATGCGAGAACCGAGATACAATCTTCTCTTTAAGCTGCACTGGTTTCATACTGCTAGTATCCAGACATAATGTGGCTGAATTCTTTAATTCCTCAAGCATTTTACGTTCCAGCTTGATACCGTCAAGCGGAAGTCCCTTGGGTGCTAGAGGATGATGACGCCGGCTTTCCTTGTAACGCTGCACAAGTACCGAATCCGTAGCATCCAAGAACAAGATTTCACAGCCAATGGTTGACTCATCTTTGATATAGGCTAGAGACTCGGACAAAGCAGTGAAGAATTCCCGGCCGCGCAGGTCAATCACAAGTGCTACCTTGGCGATCTTACCCTTCGACTGCTCAATCAGTTCTGCAAACTTAGGGATCAGCACCGGCGGTAAATTATCGACACAGAAGAACCCTAGGTCTTCCAGACTCTGCACAGCAATTGTCTTACCCGCACCTGACATTCCGGTAATAATGATCAGGGTGGCTCCAGCCGTTGGAGTATTGTCCAATTCGGTCATTAAAGCGTCCCCTCCCTAAATTAGTATATGAATACTCCCTATCTTTTAAGAACGAAGCAGAAGGCCTGCAGCACCAACAATACCTGCATCATTGCCAAGCTCCGCAGGGATAATCGAAACACCCGTCTGAAGCGGAGCTGGTGCGAGCTTAGCGAACACGCGACGAACTTCATCAAATAGAATATCTCCAGCTTTAGACACACCACCACCAATGATAAAGACCTCAGGGTTAAGCACGGCCGCAACAGAAGCCATAGATTTACCCAGATAGTAAGCTGCACGGTTTACTATACGAATCGCTACCTCATCACCAGCTTTAGCCGCATCAAATACTTCCTTCGCTGCAATCTTCTCTACCTGAGAAAGGGAAGTACGATCACCACGAGCGACTGCATCATTAGCCATACGAATAATACCTGTAGCAGAGGAAACGGTTTCCAGACATCCCATATTGCCACAACCACATTGAATAGCTTCCAGATCCGGCACTACAGTGATATGGCCAAGCTCGCCCGCTAGACCCGCGAAACCTTGATAAATTTTTCCATTAATAATGATTCCGCCACCCACACCTGTTCCAAGGGTATAGCAAACACAGTTCTCAATCCCGCGACCTGCACCACTCCAAGCTTCACCCAGCGCAGCCACGTTCGCATCATTGTCTATTTTGACAGGCTTGTTCCAGCGATCTTCCAAAATGGAGCGAATCGGCACATCTTTAAATCCTATGTTGGGCGCAAGAATGATGATTCCTTCACGAATATTTGTGAACCCTGCTACGCCCGCGCCTACACCTGCAAGCTGATCCCAAGAGTACGGGGAATCCTCCACAATTTGGCGTACATACTTCTCGATATTATCGATAACAGTATCGACACCTTCTGCAGTTCCTGTTGGTCCCTCATAAGTATGTAGTAGAGTTCCCTCAGCATTGCAGATTCCAACCTTAATTGCAGTTCCACCCAAATCCACGCCAACGTAGATATTCTCAGACATGTAACAAGCCACCTTTTTTTATACTAAAATAGTTAATCCTAAGTACCAACTATAATAGAAGCCCCCTCTGTGGTCAAGGAAAGACAACACACCCGGGAATTCCTTATTTCAATAGTATACTCTATTATATTCTAAAAAGACCCTCTTGCGCCAAAGCAAGAGAGTCTTCTTTCCATATTATTATCTGGAAATTTTCCATTAGCACCCATTATTCTGATAGAATACGCTTCTGCCCCTCCAGTGCACGGATGGGTGCGATATTCTGTGTAAACTCTAGCGTTCCCATATACCGGCCTGTCTCGTCGCGGACAGCGAAATAACGGATATAAATAAATTTATCCTTGATGTTGATCCAGAAGTCCTCAGCGTCCTTATGTCCTGCCTTAAAATCTTCCAGAAGCTTCTCCACCACATGAACACTTTGAGGCGGATGACAGTTCTGTACCGTACGGCCGATAACTGCCTTAGTTCGGGCAAAGATACGTTCCTTGCCGTGTGAAAAATATCGCACAACATCATTTTCATCAATGAATGTCAGATCTACCGGCAGATGATTGAGTACGGTCTCCAGCTGATGCAGTGACAACAGCCCTGTCTCAAAGCGTATGAACCCTTCTTGCGGAGTTACTCCCTCTGCTTCTCCCAGCACTGCACCTTCCGGCTCTGCGGCGCGCTCTGGGACCCATTCCTGCTCCGGTGCGGTTAGACAGAAACCAATCTCATCGCTCTCCCGAGCGATTTTGACCCATTCGTCTTCAGTCAGTTTGTCCAGCGCCATAGGTAGTAGAATATTCTCTTCTTTAAAGATCATTTCATTCACTTCCTGGATAATCTCCGTAACTTGAGCCCCAATTTCTGCAGCGTTTCCGTTATACGCGCTAAGTGCTGCTTTGGCCTCTTTTATCATACGGCGGATATTATCATCGACTCCCCACATGACCTTGGTCGGTCCATAAATCCCATACTTTTCAAGGTAAGGAAATAGCAGATTCTCTTTACGGCTGTAGTGTTTATCAAGATCTAGCAATAAGCTTAAATCTTCCAATAACTTGAAGATAAGCTCTTCACTGTCGTTCTTCTGAAATTTGGTTGCGTGTAAATCTAAACGGAAGTTCACAAGTCTTTCTATCTCGCGGTTTTCCAGCTTGAAGGTGTGTACTGGATGCCCTGGCTGCTCCTCAGGCTTAGATGAACGGTGAATTTGCTCAATAGAGCCTTTAAAAATCGCTGTATGGACCGAACAAAGCCGCTGTACCTCGGATACCGGAATCCCCTCTTCGGTCATTAATGAATGCTCCAAAGCTGAGATTTCCGCTACGGTAACATCGCCTACAGCTTCCTCGAAGCGTGCCTTAACCTCTTCAACGCTTTTGCCTGCATGCAGTTCTTTAATAATCTCCTTGAGCATGGCTTGGCGACGAGTTTGCTCCGGTACATCAACCTCGCGGTTGTTTATCAGTTCACTCATTATTGATCTCTCCTTAATGATATTTTGATGATAGATGTCTTTATTTCATAATCTCGAAGCCATGTCGTTCAAATGCTAACTTCACGGTGTCTAGATCCATTTTCTTCAATTTGATTCCTTTGGATAAGGTCATGAAACGGCCAGCGGTCTGCAGCATACCTGGCTTAGCAATATCCTTAAAGCCCAGCTCTACCATAATCTCAACGACCTCCGGATGCCTTGATACCATCTCGAAGATGGACTCATCCATTCGCAGCACTTTTTCCATTGGACTATTCTCCTTTGTGTGAGAACTATTCTCAACAACAGATTAGCACAGGCCGTATGGGGCGATTGTGATTGCAGTCACTAAATTAGAAGAATGCAATTATCGTTCTTTTTAAAGAAGGATTATGTATAGTCCGAAACTAAAAAAAACTGCCCCCTACGCTTAAAAAGCATAAGGGACAGTTTGATTCGTAAATATTGATTTATTATAGCGTTACTCCTGTTTTAAATATGGAAATCTCACGAAAGTTATTCTTCTCATTGTTTACCCATTCCCCACTAGCCACGCTGATAATGTAGTTAATAAAGTCACGCAGGACCTCATCTGGAGAACCGTCTTCGACCAACACACCTGCATTAAAATCAATCCAGTGACGTTTGCCTTCATACAAAGGTGTATTCGTCGATACCTTCATCGTTGGCACAAATGTACCAAATGGTGTCCCCCGACCAGTCGTAAAGATCACCAATTGGCAGCCAGCAGCAGCCAGAGCCGACGAAGCCACTAGGTCATTACCCGGTGCGTTAAGAAGATTTAGTCCTTTGTTAGTGATAAGCTCTCCGTACTTGAGTACATCCATTACCGTAGAATTACCGGATTTTTGAGTGCAGCCCAGAGATTTATCCTCAAGCGTAGTAATACCCCCTGCTTTATTGCCTGGGGAAGGATTTTCATATACCGGTTGTTTATAGTCCATGAAATACTGCTTAAAGTCGTTGATAAGATCGACAATTTTGTGAAAAATAGCTTCGTCTGCCGCACGCTCCATCAGAATCTTTTCGGCGCCAAACATTTCGGGCACTTCAGTCAGTACAGTTGTACCGCCTTGAGCAGCCATATAATCAGACAAACGTCCTAGCAGAGGATTCGCAGTAATACCGGACAAACCGTCGGAGCCTCCACATTTCAGACCGATTTTCAGCTCAGAGAGCGAGACTTCTTCCCGATGATCACCTTGTACGTTATTGTAGAGTTCCTTCAGCAGCTTTACGCCTTCTTCAATCTCATTGCCAACCTCTTGCGAGACAAGAAAACGCACACGATCCTCATCGTAACTACCCAGCATGTCTTTAAAAATATGCAGATTGTTGTTCTCACAACCTAGTCCGAGCACAAGTACGGCGCCCGCATTTGGATGCTTAACCGCATTAGCCAAAATCGTACGAGTATTATCATGGTCATCACCCAGCTGAGAGCAACCATAGTTATGCTTCAGTACCAGCACGTTATCGAACGGAGCGATATCGCCAACCTCTGCCTTAAAAATATTGATGATCTGTTCCGCCACTCCATTCACACAACCAACTGTAGGCACGATCCACAGCTCATTGCGAATACCTACAGTTCCATCAAAGCGACGATACCCCTTAAAGGTCAAATTCTCAGCGGCAAAAGGATTCGGTATCAGCTTCTGCTCAAACGTATATTCCTCTACCCCTGTTAGGTTGGTCTTCGTATTATGGGTATGCACCCATTCACCAGGCGCAATAGGCGCGTTGGCATGACCGATCGGATAACCATATTTCAACACATTCTCGCCTTCGCTAATGCGGGTTAATGCAATTTTATGACCTCTGGCGATATCTTCTGTAATCTTGATCTCTTTTGAACCAATTACGATAGTGTCGCCTGCCTTATAGTCCTTCAATGCAACCGCTACGTTATCAGCATCATTGATTTGTAGTACCTCTTTCATGGTCTTGATCATATCGTTATCCACCTCCTGTGTATTAATTGTGCGCAGGTCTCTTCACGAACGTTTGCAGCGCTTGCTTCATTCCTACTCGCTCAATTGCAATTAGCCCTTCTGCTGTCTTGTCAGTCAGCCCCGCAACTTCATTTAAATCACAACCCCAGCGATTCGTTGCCGCCAGTACCTGAGCAGTTAGTGCGCGTAACCCAGAGTCTGTGCCATCCCATCCTCCCCACAAGGAAGCGAACCATTCCAAAATATCCGCATCATCCGCAAGCTTAATTTCTTCATCCCCTCTACGTCCTTTATAGAAGGCAATCAGTGCGCTCAATGAGAAAACAAGCTTCTCAGGCAATTGTCCCTTGGACTCTACATATTGCAATAAAGAAGGCAGGTCTCTTGTCTTAAATTTCGAGATAGCGTTAAGGGAGATGCTCATCAAGTAATGCTGCACATAAGGATTCAAGAACCGTTCCAATACCGCGTCTGCAAAAGAATTCAATTCCTCTGCTGGCAGATCCAGTGTCGGAATGATCTCATCATAGATTAAGGACTTCACGTAGGCCCCAACCTCTTCGTGCTCAATTGCCTCGGCAACCGTATCAATGCCGTACAAATAGGCTACTGGTGTCATAGCTGTGTGTGCTCCATTTAAAATTCTAACTTTACGAGTCCGGTAAGGCGCCATATCATCGACTACCAGTACATTAAGACCTGCTAATTCAGCAGGGAACTCCTCTTTAATCCACTGTGGCCCTTCAATCACCCAAAGATGGAATTGCTCGCCGACAACGACCAGCTTATCCTCATAACCGAGTTCTTCTGTTATCTCGGCGATAGTGTCTCTTGGATATCCGGGAACAATGCGATCCACCAGACTGCAGCAGAAGGTGTTGGCTTCGTTCAACCAGTCTACAAAGCCCTCTCCAAGATTCCAAAGGTCCGCATATTTTAAAATAACCTTCTTAAGCTCATCACCATTTCGGTCAATCAGTTCGCATGGAATGATGATAAAACCTTTAGAAGCATCCCCATTAAAAAATTCAAAACGTTTATATAATAAGGCTGTCAGCTTGCCCGGGAAACTGCTCTGCGGAGCATCGGTTAACTTGTCGCCTGCTTCAAAAGCAATTCCCGCCTCAGTGGTGTTGGATACGATAAAGCGCAGCTCTGGATTCTCGGCAAGCTTCATATACTCCTCATGCTGGGCAAAAGGATTAAGCGTTCTCGTAATACAGTTGATGACCTCATGTTCTTTTACCGCTACTCCGTCTTTGATTCCTTGGAGATAAAGCGTATATAGACCGTCCTGGGCATTTAGCATTTCTGCAAGTCCGTTGCCCAGCGGTTGTACAACCACCACTCCACCATTAAAATCCGTTTTTTGATTCATCGTATGAATCTGCCAATCTACAAAAGCGCGCATGAAATTGCCTTCACCAAATTGCAGGACCTTTTCGGGGTATTGCTTGTAGGCTTTCCAACTATCGCTATTCAATTTTTTCAATGTAAACGCCTCCCATTTATTAATGCACACGATAAACTAATTAAACAAACTATATAATGTATTATTTATATTGTTATTTTTATGGATTTATGCACACGTGAAAATTTTATCTAAAACCCTTTACCATTGTAAAGGATTGGGGGCCATATGCGTCCACCTACTATTTTGACAGCTTCCTAACCGATTCTCTCTCAATCAGCTCTGTCTCGATCGAGATTCGTCCATCTTGTTCTGTAGGTTCCTTGATTAAGCTTAACAACTGGCGTGCACCTTGCTCACTGATCTTCTCAATCGGACGTTTTACCGTGGTAAGCGATGGATTCGCAAAAAGCGAAAAACCAATATCATCAAAACCAACAATAGAGACATCCTTCGGCACCTGCAGCCCTCGCTCGAACACAGATTTCATAGCTCCGATTGCCATATCGTCATTGGAACAAAATACTGCCGTTGGTGGTTTTTCTAAATCCAGCAGCTTGCCCATCGCCTCATATCCGCTTTGCATATCGTAATTACCACTTTTCATATAGTCGTTACGCACAGGGATATTATGGTCAATCAATGCTTTTATAAAACCGTCTCTGCGTTCCTGCGTGGATTTAAAACCCTCTACGCCTTCAATAATCGCAATGTCTTGATGCCCGGCTTCAATTAGATGTTTTCCTGCATGATAAGCACCTTCCCGGTCATTCGAGATGATGTTAATAATGGAACGGTCATCTATCTGCCGATTCAGCACAACGATTGGAATGCCTTGCTGGACCACATGGTAAATGAATTTATTATCTGCTTCACTCTGGCTCATTAGAATAATTCCATCAAAGCGTTTGCGATGAATAGAGGAATATTCCGCATAATCATCGATCCCACGGATGAACAGATTATACTCTACATCTATGACACTATTTACACCACGAATCGTGTCAGAGAAGAAACCAGACGTTGTGCCGTTGGCGATACTCGTGAAGAACAAGCCAATGGTGTATGATCGCTGCATCACAAGGCTTTTAGCATTGTAATTGGGGACATAACCCACTTGCGCAGCGATCTCGGCGATTTTTTTACGTGTAACTTCTTTAATTAGGGGACTGTTGTTAAGTGCTCTTGATACAGTTGTATGTGAAACATTCGCCAGTTTGGCGATATCCTTGATTGTAGGTGCCATGGGTCAACCTTCCTTATCAAACGGGTTTGGCTATTCCATGTAAGGATATCATAACGATTACCTAGTCACCAATGCCTGTTTCGAGAAATTAAAATAATGATCAGCGTTATTGTAACAGATGTTCTCAACCATACCGCCCAGCAGTTCCATATCATCTGGGGCTTCTCCAGTCTCTACCCAGGAGCCTATAAGATCACATAGAATCCTTCTAAAGTACTCATGTCTGGTATACGATAAAAAGCTTCTGGAGTCTGTTAGCATCCCGACAAATTGGCTAAGTACACCAAGGTTGGCGAGCGTCTTCATTTGTTCCAGCATGCCATCCTTATTGTCATTGAACCACCATGCCGTTCCGAATTGAATCTTTCCTGGAATTCCGCCTCCTTGAAAGCAGCCCATTAACCCGGCAATGACATGATTATCATTTGGATTCAGTGAGTACAAAATTGTTTTAGGCAGCGCGTTCTCACGATCCAGCGCATCCAGTAGACCTGCCAGCGGCTTAGCAATCACACCATCATTGATGGAATCATAACCCGTGTCAGGACCGAGACGTCCGAACATTACGCTGTTATTATTGCGCAGCGCATGAATATGGAATTGCATTGCCCAATCCAGCTCGCTATATAATTTACCTAGGAACACAAGTGTGAACCCTTTATATTTCTTTTCTTCACTCTCGCTTACAGTGCCTTCACGAAGCGCCTTAGCAAATATTGCCGCAGCTTCCTCCAAGGTAGCTGGCTCAAACATTACTGCATCCAAAGCATGGTCGGATACACGGCCCGCTCTGGCATGAAAGAATCTCACTCTACTCTCCAATGCTTCTAGAAACTGACCATAATTTTCAACATCCATTCCTGAGACTTCGCTTAGCTGAGCTACCCAAGGCTTGAAGGTAGGACGATTGATTTCAAGGGCTTTATCTGGACGGAACCCCGGAACTATGCTGACATTGAATCCGCTCAAGTGACTGATTTTTTCATGATATTCCAGAGTATCTACAGGGTCATCTGTGGTGCATACAACAGTGACTTTCGATCTAACAATTAGATCTCTTGCTCCATACCCTTCCCCTTGCAGCTGATTATTCACTTCATCCCAAATCTTCGGCGCATTAGCCTCATTTAGCAGATCATATACACCAAAGAAACGTTGCAGCTCTAAATGTGTCCAATGATAAAGCGGGTTCCCGATAATCTTAGGAACGGTTCTGGACCAGGCTAGAAATTTATCATAGTCACTGGCGTCACCGGTAATGTATTTCTCTTCTACACCATTTGCCCGCATCACTCTCCATTTGTAATGGTCACCATACAGCCACGCTTCGGTAATATTATTAAACGTCTTGTTCTCATAAATCTCTTGTGGACTGAGGTGGCAATGATAGTCGATAATCGGCATGTCTTTCGCATAGGTATGAAACAGCTGAATTGCTGTCTCACTGGACAATAAGAAGTTCTCATCCATGAATTTTCTGCTCATGAGATTTGCTGCTCTCCTTTATAATCATAATGGGAGTTGCATTTAGTTTAACGTGAACATTTATTGGTTTTATAATTTCTTATCAATAACAAAATAAACTATAATTAATTCTAAAGATAATTACTTTTTAATATAATGTTCACGTTAACATTACAATCTTATTGTAAACCTATTTTAAAAATGCGCAAGTCATTTTTTGAAGGATATTGTTACAGTTATTTTAACCATCACAAAAAAGCAGGCGGCCCTTTAAGATAAGGATCACCTGCTTGAAATCATTCCGATTAAACTTAGCTATTAACTACCCAGGTTTTCGCTCCAGTCATGCACCATTGTGCCTTCAAGATATTTCTCAGCGTCCATTGCTGCCATACAGCCAGTGCCTGCTGCAGAAATCGCTTGGCGATAACGGGTATCCTGTACGTCTCCACAAGCAAATACGCCTGGAATGTTCGTTTCAGTAGTACCTGGATTCACCACGATATAACCGTTAGTATCCGTGGTAATCTGACCACCCAAGAAACCCGTATTCGGCGTATGTCCAATCGCGACAAATACTCCGTCTGCTTCGATGAGTTCCTCAAGACCTGTCTCATTGTTCCTAACCTTTAGCCCTTTAACACCGGACTCATCCGTTGTAACCTCAAGCGGTGTGCGATTAAGCGCCCACGCAACCTTACTGTTGTCACGTGCGCGATCCTGCATAATCTTCGAAGCCCTAAGCTCATCACGACGATGAACCACGGTTACACTGGAAGCAAATCTTGTTAGGAAGCTGGCTTCCTCCATCGCGGAGTCTCCACCACCGATCACGATGATCTTCTTATTACGGAAGAAGAAACCGTCACAAGTAGCACAAGTGCTGACCCCACGGCCTACATTCTCCTGCTCCCCTGGTATTCCTAAATATCTGGCAGAAGCACCGGTAGAGATAATCACCGACTCTGCCTCTAATACACCCAATCCATCTACTGTAACTTTAAATGGACGCTGTGAAAAATCCACGGAGTCCACCCAACCATTCTTGAATTCAGCACCAAAACGTTCAGCCTGCTTCCGCATGTTGTCCATTAAATCCGGGCCGAGAATCCCCTCTGGAAAACCTGGAAAGTTCTCCACTTCCGTTGTCGTTGTCAGTTGTCCACCAGGCTGCATACCTTCAATTACAAGTGGGTTAAGGTTGGCACGTGCCAAATAAATAGCAGCAGTAAGCCCGGCCGGGCCTGTTCCGATTACAATCGTTTTGTACATAACAGTGGCCTCCTCACAATAGGATTTATTTCAAGCCTAAACGCCTTCGGTGTCCTTATAAGAACGATAAGCGTTTAAGTGAGAAATATAAGACATAAAGTAAAGGTGTAGAACTTGTACCTCCTTATATTTTGAAGAAAACGGGCCCTCATTAGAAAGAAGGCTCCGTCTCTACGAAATACTGCATTAATAATTTAGATATTCTCAGTAAATGGGGGAAGACTGTCGCTCACACTTCCCTGAAAGCTACATTCATCATCGATACGCCGGGCATAGCGACTGACCATCGATACAGAAACGTTGTAACGCTGAGCTACCTCACGGTAGGTGACTGGAAGGTTATGCATTTTTGCGATCAGATACTCTAAGGCCGCACACCAGCCTTCCGTTTGTCGGATAAAAGGAACATCCGGATATATGCTGCTCACGAATTGCTTCCAGAGTAATTCAGCATCCTTTTTCTGGACGGCATCGAATCTCCGGTCCATTATACTTACTGTCTGATCAATGACTTTTTGCCAATCTTCTCTCCATTCCGGCAATCCCTTCAGACGTGCAGTAGGCGTTTCTTTGGCTTCCTGAAGTACCTTTTCCTCCGGAACACTACCAATCAGCCGTTGCAGACTGAGAAGTGCGGCTTCTTGAAGCTTTTCTTCCTGTAAAGGCTGTTGCTTCAAAAGTCCTTGCAGAATCTCGGACATTTCTTCATCTTCGATCCAGCGCAGAGCTTCCGTAACCTGAAGCTTCGTATTGGCATCGCCGTAGCGAAGCGCCCAGAAGAAAGAAGATCGAAGCAGTGGATTGTTCCGCACCTCTTCAGCAAAGCTGCCCTTATTGTCTTTCCACAGCTTCAGCTGCTCTTGGAATGGGAGCTGATAGTTGTAGCTAATAGGAGAGAGCACTTTACCTTCTCCCTGCGCTTGCTGCAGCTGAGCCAGAAAAAACCTCGGCACAGCCGATTCCGGATCCAGCTTAGCAGCTTTTTGCCAGCAACGCTGAGCTTCTGTGTACAGACCACTATTGCTAGCTGCCGCTGCACAATAATGGTACAAGCTGGCGTCACCGCCGACTTCTTCATCCTTCAGCAGGCGTCGAAAATGACCGTAGGCGGTTCTATGCCGTCCCAGAATCCCCATGGTAGTGGCCATTTTGAACAAATGCTCCTGGTGAAAAGGAATAGTTGTCTCTAACAGACGTAACAATCCAGCTAGCTGCCCGCGGTCACCTTCATACTGCAGAAAGATCGCCAAGTTACAGAGTGCATGTAAATTCCCTGAGTCCTGTTCAAGCACCCGCATGATGCATTCTTTGGCTTTGGTGAAACGCCCCATATAGAAATACGCAAGGGCTAGGTTGTTATGCGCCGCCAAGAAGTCTGGCGTATTGCTCACAATCTCTTCAAGCAAAGTTACGGCTTGTGTAAACTTGCCTTCTTCCAACAGCGCTCGGGCCCGCTCATGCTCTATTACCCCTTCCCGGCTTCTAATCCGGATAAGCGGTGCAGGACGATCCAGCTCATATTGCAGAAGTTCCATCAATTCTTCTGATTCGGCCAGAAATTCACCGTTCACATCTTCTTCGAGATAAGTAACGAGTGAACGTTCGGCCTCCTCATAGCTTTCCATATTGGCGAAGTTGTTAGCCATATAGAAATAACATTCCGTCATTCCAGGATCAATATTCTCTAAGACATGGGTCAAAATGTCATTAGACGCCTCATAATTACCCATCTCTGATAATACGCCTGCTACGTTGCAATGATTTACCGGGTTCTCCGGTTCGTACTCTACAGCTTTGCGAAAATTCTTTAATGCCTTATCATATTGAAAGCGATCCAAGGACCGAACGGCTCTTTCAAAGAAAAAATTGGCATTCAGAGTGACAGGAATAACATTACCATTCTCCGCATCATACTCTGAAGTTCTCTCCATCATGGAAGCAAGGCACCCCCTTATAAGAAGCTTCCTTATACTAACGAAAAAATAGGAGAACGGCGCCCAATAGGGTATACCGGAGCTCCAAACTTAATCGCTATTCCGTTCCCTTTATGGGTGCGGCTATCTTCACACAGTATACCACATGTGACCGCGAGATTCTCAAGTTGAGAAAGACTCTACCACTCCATTAACAGCAACTTTTTCAAGTAAAAAATAAAAAAGACGGGGAATTAAATTCCCGCGTCTCTGAAAAGCTTGTCGATCGAACCGCCCTCAAGAATAATACGTGTTGCTTGCGCAAGCATCGGTGCAACCGATAAGACCGTAAACCGACTTGAATGATCATCTGGCAGCGCGATAGAATCGGTAATGACCACTTCCTGAACAGAAGGATGGTCAAGCCGCTGCAACGCAGGTCCTGAGAACAATCCATGCGTCGCACAGACGATACTGTCCTTCGCACCTCTCTCTTTCAAACCCTCTACGACATTCACAATGGTAGTTCCTGTATCAATCAGGTCTTCGATAATGATCGGTGTACGTCCCTCGACATCGCCAATGACATGAGTGATTACCGATTCATTATGGGCAGGACGCTTCTTAATCATAATGGCAAAAGGGGAATCCAGCTTATTCGCCAGCTTCTCAGCCATAGATGCACGTCCGGCATCCGGGGAGACAATGACCAAATCAGACATAGCCTTGGCTTTCAAATGGCTGCTGATCAAATCAAGTGCAGTCAGATGATCGACCGGAATGTTGAAAAAGCCCTGAATTGCCGCTGCATGCAAATCAATAGTGATCACACGGGTTGCGCCCGCGGTCGTAAGTACATCCGCTACCATCTTAGCCGAGATCGGTTCACGAGGTGCAGACTTACGTTCCTGCCGAGCGTATCCATAATACGGTACAATAATGTTAACTGTACGCGCCGATGCCCGTTTGGCGGCATCTATCATCACGAGCAGTTCCACGAACATCTCATTAATGGGATGGGATAGGGATTGCACCAAAAATACGTCGCAGTTCCGGATGCTCTCTTCGTAATGCACGTAAATCTCGCCGCTCATGAAACGGGTCAGCTTAATCTGCCCCAATTCAACACCAAGTCGCTCTGCAATATCTGCTGCCAGCTTTGGATTCGACGAACCGGAAAAAATACGTAATTGTTGATGATGCATAATACCCTCCTGCGGATTATAAATTATAGTTTGAACGGAACAGCGATACGGCGGCGTCCCTCAAATACAGCCAGTTCACGGAAACCTGTGTGCCACAGCATGCTGCGTGCCTCTTGCAAGCCGTCACCAAGCTTGGCAGGGTCATGTGCATCCGAGCCGAGCGTAAGCGGTATACCGAGCTTAAAAGCCTCCTGTAGCAGGTGTTCCGCCGGGAACATCTCAGCACATGGTTTGGAAAGTCCTGAAGCATTCAGCTCCATGGCGATGCCGCTATCCGCTATAACCTTTAAGGTATCCAGCTCCAGCGCTTTCACCTCTGCTTTTCCTTCTGGTGTCTGTGGACCATAACCGAACCGTTTAATAACATCCATATGTCCTATAATATCATATAATCCTGATAACGCCGACTTCTTTACAGCATCATAATAAAGACGATATACCTCTAGTTCATCCTTGCCTTCCCAGCCATGAACCTGTCGATGGTCTGTGATATCCCATTCCCCAAGAAAATGCACGGAACCTATCAGATAATCCCATGGGTAAGGAGATAAAATCTCACGAATTTGATCTTCGTAGCCTTCAATATAATCCGCTTCCAGCCCCACCCGCAGATCTATGACTCCTCGGTAGCGTTCCTTCAGCGTCAGGCATTCCTCCACATAACGAGGCAGTTCAGCCATTGGCATAGCCATTTCAGGGTAATAGCTAGCGGGATCGACATGGATGAGCGGCAAGTGGTCCGACAACCCTAACTGCTGCAGTCCAAGCGCTATCCCACGCTGCACATATTCCTCAAGCTTGCCCACGGCATGACCGCAGCGCTCATGATGCGTGTGGTAATCGATATGCATCCGTCAGTTCCCTCCCTAGTACTGGTCCCGGCGTGGGCGCTCGTGGCGGGTACTCAATTCTTCCATGATCTCATCCAGCGGAAGCTTGCGCTCCTGCAGCAGTACTAGTAAGTGGTAGATCAGATCACTAACTTCAAGACGCAGCTCGGCGTTATCTTTATTTTTGGCGGCAATAATGGTCTCGGAGGCTTCCTCGCCTACCTTTTTGAGGATTTTATCCACGCCTTTATCAAACAAATAAGTGGTATACGCACCTTCCGGACGCTCTACTTCCCGCTCAGCAATCACGCGCTCCAGCTCACCAAGAACAGCAAAACGCTCGCCATCTGTATTACCAGGAGACGATTTTTGAGCTTCCTTGGTTTGGTTATTCAAAGGAATCTCACGGAAAAAACACGACGTAGCTCCAGTATGGCAAGCCGGTCCTTCAGGAACAACCTTCACGAGCAATGTATCGCTGTCACAATCATAAGATATGGATGTGATCGCTTGTGTGTTGCCTGAGGTTCCACCTTTATGCCAAAGCTCACTGCGTGAGCGGCTCCAGAACCATGTCTGACCACTTTCCAGCGAGAGCTGTAATGATTCCGAATTCATATAAGCAACCATCAAAACTTCTAGTGTGTTAGCATCCTGCACAACGGTAGGCACCAACCCTGCTTCATTCCAACGAATGCCGGACAGCGCTTCTTTTTGGCTGGATGTATTCTTTTCTGTTTCGCTCATCGGATCTCTACCCCTTTTTGCTTCAAGTCTGCCTTTAAGTCATCAATAGCAATCTCTTTATAGTGAAAAATGGTCGCCGCCAGTCCCGCATCGGCTTTCCCTTCCGTAAATACATCGTAAAAATGCTCCTTCTTCCCAGCGCCGCCGGAAGCAATCACAGGAATGCTGAGCAAATCGCTTACTGCTGAGGTCAGCTTCAAATCGAAGCCATCTTTTGTACCATCTGCATCCATACTAGTGAGTAGAATCTCACCTGCACCCAGCTTTTCAGCTTCCTTGGCCCAGGTCAAAGCACGGATACCAGTGGGCTTGCGACCACCATGCGTGTACACTTCCCATTCACCAAAGGCCTCGTTATATTTAGCATCTATTGCTACCACAATACATTGAGAGCCAAAACGGCGTGCACCTTCTAGAATTAACTGTGGATTAGTAATTGCTGCCGTATTAATACCGATTTTGTCTGCGCCTGCACGTAGGATCCGCTTCATATCATCAGGTGTAGAGATCCCTCCACCCACTGTGAAAGGAATGGCGATTTCACCTGCGGTCTGCCGCACTACTTCAATCATAGTCGCTCGACCTTCTACAGAAGCAGAAATGTCGAGAAACACCAGTTCATCCGCGCCCTCACGGTCATACAGCGCCGCCAATTCTACCGGATCTCCGGCATCACGCAAATTCACAAAGTTAACGCCTTTGACTACCCGTCCATCCTTAACGTCAAGACAGGGGATGATACGTTTTGCTAACATTAGATGTTCCTCCTTTCCATGTGTTTCCCTAAAACATTTCGATCCCCCTTAGCCAAGGGGGGCACCAAGGGCTACGGCCCTCTGGACATCCGGATTGTTGGCATAAGCGAGACCAACTTCAATACTCACTCTATAATCACTATGTTTCCACGACTCTTGCTCCTAGCAGGACGACGGACTCGCGACACCTGCAAGACCACATTCATATAGGCGGCCTGTGGGCTCGCGCTCATGAAATAATCGACTCATTTAGTTGCACAACGTACAGTTATTTCATCGTCGGTAAAGCAAACCAGGCGTTTAACTGCATTTCGTACAATTAAATCTGGGAATGAGCTTAGATATAAGCTCAACTCTCATTTATAGCTGCACGAAATACAATTAAATTAGCAAACACGCTCCTAACTGGAATAATAGTTGTATGAAGTACACTTATATCATCCATCTGAGGAGTAATGTCCCGTTCTACCAACTTAGTCGCTCGGCAGCTGGTGGCTTATAAGCCTATTTCAGCGTTCTATTGCACAAAATGCAACCAGCACCCCTAAATGAGACTTTTCACAGAGTAAGAACGAGTTAATTAGTCAGGTTCGTCAACTAACGCACATAATCAGCACTACTTCTGCCCGAGTGCCTGCAAAGCTTTGGAAAGATCGATATTGCCCGTGTACAACGCCTTGCCAACAATAGCTCCACCCACACCGCTACCGCTATGCACGTTTAGACGTAACAGATCATCAAGACTGGTGACTCCGCCGGAAGCGATCACCGTTTTGCCGCTGACCTTCGCCATGGACACAATGCCCTCCACGTTTGGACCCTGCATCATCCCATCGCGGGAGATATCGGTGTAAATGAACGTTTCCGCTCCTTTTGCAGCCAGTTCCTTAGCAAGATCCTCGGCCCGTACTTCAGAGGTGTTCAACCAGCCGTGTGTCGCAACAAACCCGTTGCGCGCATCAATGCCGATAGCTACTTTATCACCGTATTTAGCCAATACCGCTTCGGTAAAAGCATGGTCATTAATTGCAGCAGTGCCGATAATAACGCGGCTAACGCCAAGTCCGAGCAATTTTTCCACGTCCGCAAGATTACGAAGGCCACCGCCCACTTGAACAGGCACATTAGCATTAGCAGCAATAGCGCCGATAATCGCATCATTCACAGGATGACCTGCTTTCGCACCGTCCAAGTCCACCAAATGAATGAACTTTCCGCCTTGCTCTTCCCATGATTTTGCCACCTCCAGTGGACTATCATTGTATATCGTTTCCTGACTGTAATCCCCTTGTTGCAGCCTGACACATTTTCCATCCCGGATATCAATCGCCGGATATACAATAAAAGAAGACATTTGGCGCTCCCCACTTTCGTTACATTATATTTATAGCGCGGCTTACGCCCGCTCTCCCTTTAATTTCAAAAAATTCCCCAGCAGCTTGATGCCCAGCTCCCCGCTTTTCTCCGGATGGAACTGCATACCGAACACATTATCTTGCCCCACAATAGCTGTGACTGGGTAACCATAATCGGTGACAGCCAGCAAATCGCTCTCTTTCGCTACAATCGCGTGATAAGAGTGAACGAAATACACATGCCCCTCATCAAGACCATCAAACAACTGGCTTTGAGGTTGTGTAAAACTCAGCTTGTTCCATCCCATATGCGGTACTTTATAGCCATCTCTAGGAGCGAACCTCACCACCGAACCTGAGAGAATATCAAGTCCCTCATGGCTGCCATGCTCTTCACCGCTGCTAAATAGCAGCTGCATGCCAAGACAAATGCCAAGCAGCGGCTGGGTTCCGGCTGCTACCTGTTTGACCACTAGATCCAAACCGCTTTCCCGCAGCTGCTCCATCGCATCGCCAAATGCACCGACACCTGGCAGAATGACACTATCAGCAGCGAGAATTTGCTCGGCATCCCCTGTCACAACACACTCATAACCGAGACGTTCTACCGCCTTGCTCACACTGTGCAGGTTGCCCATGCCATAATCGACGATTGCAACAGTCATGCTACAGCACTCCCTTCGTAGAAGGCACACCCTTCACACGCGGGTCAATCAGTGTCGCTTCATCGAGCGCACGTCCGAGAGCCTTGAATACAGCCTCAATCATGTGATGTGTGTTAGAACCGTAGTGTACGATCACATGCAGCGTAATCCGAGCTTCCAGTGCGAACTTCCATAAGAACTCCTGAACAAGCTCCGTCGAAAAGCTGCCCACCTGCTGTGAAGGATACGTTGCGCGATATTCAAAGTGCGGCCGATTGCTAATATCGATTACAACCTGTGCCAACGCCTCATCCATCGGTACAAAAACACTCGCATAACGTTTGATTCCTTTTTTATCACCTAGTGCTTCGTACAATGCTTGACCTAGGCAGATCCCAATGTCTTCAACCGTGTGGTGATCATCAATTTCGATATCTCCACGGGCCTGTACAGATAGATCAAACTGACCGTGCTTCGTAAACAAATCCAGCATATGATTCAAAAAAGGAACATCCGTCTCCAGCTCGGAAACTCCACTTCCATCTACGTTAAGAGACAGCTTGATATCCGTCTCGTTTGTTTTACGGCTTAGCCCCGACTGGCGCAAGGCCTGTTCATTATTGTTCTCCATATCCGTCTCCACCTTTTCCTTCATTCTCTAATCGAATCTCAATAGCTCGTGCGTGACCTTCTAAGCCTTCGCGACGTGCCAGCTCTATAATGGTCTTCCCATCTCGAAGGAGGGCTTCCTTACTGTAATAGATCAGACTTGATTTCTTTATAAAATCATCCACGTCCACTGGTGACGAGAACCGTGCTGTACCATTGGTCGGAATAATATGATTTGGTCCGGCAAAATAATCGCCCACGGGCTCGGAGCTGTATGATCCTAGGAAGATCGCTCCAGCATTCTCGATGCTGCCCACAAGACCCATCGGATCCTCGACAACAATCTCTAGATGCTCTGGTGCCAACCGATTCACTACGGAGATTCCTTCCTCCATAGATTCCACAACAATGATCGCCCCGTAATTTTCTACGGATGAACGGGCGATCGCCTGTCGCGGCAGCTCCTGTAGCTGACGCTCCACTTCGGCAGCCACGCTATCCGCCAAGCTCTGCGATGGCGTGACTAGAATCGCTGAGGCCATCTCGTCATGCTCGGCCTGCGAGAGCAGATCCGCTGCGACATAAGCCGGCTCAGCGGTCTCATCTGCGAGCACGACAATCTCGCTTGGTCCCGCGATACTGTCGATGTCCACGGCGCCATATACCTCGCGTTTCGCCAGCGCAACGTATATATTGCCGGGTCCACATATCTTATCTACCGGTGCTATGCTCTCCGTCCCAAAAGCCAAAGCAGCTACCGCCTGCGCTCCGCCCACACGGTAGATTTCATTCACACCTGCTTCTGCGGCAGCTACCAGGATGTAAGGATCAATTCCTTCTTTGCCGCCGGTGGATGGCGGGGTTACCATAACGATCTCCGGCACGCCTGCGATCTGTGCAGGGATCACGTTCATCAGCACCGAGGAAGGATAAGCTGCCTTACCGCCAGGAACATATACCCCTACCCGCTTCAGCGGACGAATAATCTGTCCCAGAATCGTGCCATCGGGCTGAAGATCCATCCACGAATTCCGTTTCTGTCTAGCATGAAAAGCCCGGATATTTGCTGCGGCCGCTTGAATAGCGGATACGAAAGATTCTTCTACTCGACCATATGCCGCCTGAAGCTCTTCCGGGGTTACCCGTAGCTGATTAGGCGTAAGCGCAACACCGTCAAATTGCTCTGTGTAGCGAAGAAGCGCCGTGTCTCCTTCTTTTTTAATAGCGGCCACAATTTCCTTTACCGCCTTATTTTGCTCCGGTGTTCCATACTCCACTTCTCGCTCTAGCTTAAAATCCTTGCTCGATACAACCTTCATCGCTGGTTCCTCCCTTTACCCCTTAACGTCTCTTGCCACCTACCGCAAATTAGGTTCCCCTATAACCGCCTGCAGTCGGTCACACAGCTGCTGTATCTCTTCATTTTTCATCCGATAGCTCACACGATTCGCCACAAGGCGGCTCGTAATTTCGAAAATACTCTTCATTTCAATTAACCCATTATCCCGCAGCGTTTGCCCGGTTTCTACCATATCCACGATACGATCGGCGAGACCAATCAGCGGTGCAAGCTCAATCGAACCATTTAGTTTCACAACCTCGACCTGTTGTCCCTGCTCCCGGAAATACTTTGATGCTACATTCGGATATTTCGTCGCCACACGCTGCTGAATTCCCGGCTGCCAGTTCGGCAATCCAATGATCGACATACGGCATCGAGCAATGCCAAGATCAAGCAGCTCATATACATCACGATCTTCCTCCAGCAAAACGTCCTTGCCCACAATTCCAATATCCGCCACACCATATTCTACATATGTAGGTACATCTACTGGTTTCGCTAATATAAACTCCATCCCTGCCTCAGGCAGTGGAATAACAAGCTTGCGGGATGCCTCACCATCTGGTGGAATCGGGAGACCTGCCTGGCGGAACAGCTCAGCAGCCTTTTCATAAATCCGACCTTTAGGCATAGCGACCTTCAAAATCTGTGCCATCGTTAAGTTGCCTCCTTTTCCATCTCCATGCAAAATTTATCTTAACCGCTCATTCTTACTAGCGATATCTCAGCCATGCTCACTTATAAAAGACACAAAGGTATAAATTTCTCCATACCTCACACCCTCTGCTTCGACTGTGTCCGTATCCAAACGCTTCACCGTTTCAAGCTCTTCTGGTCCTGCTGCCAATCTAGTCACTACTGCGTGACCTTCCGACCGCAAGCGTGTTGCCTCTTCCAGACCTTCTTTTCTTCGAGTAGCATCATATTGGATCAAGATGGGTAGCTCTTCCTCTTCGTTTGAGCCGGTCACACCATCGAGAATACGATTTGTTTTTAAAGAAAACCCCGTGGATGGGATCGGACGACCAAACTGCTGCAGCAGATTGTCATATCTACCTCCACTGCATACCGGAAATCCTAATTCTGCTGCATACCCTTCAAATGTCATACCTGTATAATAGGAAAAGTCCCCGATCATCGTCAGATCAATCAGTACATGCTGTGATACCCCGTAAGAGACTAGTACCTCCCACACCTTACACAAATGGTCTATCGAATGACGGGCAAGCGGATGACTGCTAAGCTCTAGTGCCTGTCCACAAATCTCCTTACCCCCACGTAAACGCAGCAGTCCATCCAGTTCATTCTTCTGAGCTTCCGTCAGATCCAGTCTCCGTAAGGTCTCACGGAAAGAGACATAGTCACGGCCCAGCAAATGACTCTTCAGCTCCTCTTGAACCTCCGGTAATTCTGGAAGTGCCTCTTGAAATAAACCATTCAGAAAACCGACATGCCCCATAGCAATTTTAAAAGACTTCACACCCGCAGCCTGCAACGATGAAATCGCGAGCGCTACTACTTCAGCATCGGCCTCAGGTGAGTCATCACCTACCAGCTCGACCCCTGTCTGGAAGAACTCCGCTTCCCGCCCTGCTTCTTCCTCTATGGCACGGAAGACATTAGCGTGATAGGATAACCGCAATGGTAATGGCTCATCCTTCAATAAAGATGCGACAACACGGGCAACCGGAGCAGTCATTTCAGAACGAAGCACTAGCGCCTGACCACGATTGTTGAGCAATTTATAAAGCTTTTGGTCGGACGTTGAACTAGCCACGCCAACCGTATCGTAATATTCTAGCGTCGGAGTCATCATTTGCTGATAACCCCAGCGACTCATACAATGCAGGACATCATTCTCAATTTTGCGTAATTTTGTTACGGCGCGGGGCAGATAGTCCCGAACGCCAGACGGCTTCTCAAATCCCTTTGGTTTGGACATCTTCATTGTTCACCTCGTCAGTTATCATTAGATACTGTTTATGTTTACTTTACCATGGTAAAGTGGTAGCAAATTAAAGTATTTTCAATATCGTATCATGTTCACTGCTTTTTCGTCAATCAAACGGGGTAAAGCCTATAACTTCATTTCAAATGCTTGTATGCTTAAGCTTGTCTGAATTAAACACTTATGTACTTCGAACCAAAACTTGGGAATCCCTTTATTTTGCCTCCACGTTTATCCAATACTATAATGAGCTAATATGATTGTACTTCATAATTCTGTAATTTGTGTTCTAAAAATCTACCCACAACTAGAAAGAAGGGCTAATGCGTGACTAAATCCTATATGATTGGCGTTGATATCGGAACTACGAGTACCAAGGCAGTTCTCTTCGAGGAAAAAGGAGCCATAGTTGCACAAGCTAATGTAGGATATCCTTTACATCAGTCCTTACCCTCAATAGCGGAGCAAGACCCAGAGCAAATCCTGAATGCAGTCTTCCATACTATCTCTGCTGTCATGCGGCAAAGCGGTGTCTCTGCGGATGCAATCCTATTCGTCTCCTTCAGCTCAGCCATGCACAGTGTCATTGCAGTTGATAAACTGGGTAAAGCCCTAACTGCCTGCATCACATGGGCCGATAATCGCAGCGCCGGATGCGCACTTCGTTTAAAGGAGGAGCTAAACGGCCATGAATTGTATCTGCGTACAGGAACACCTATACACCCCATGTCTCCGATCACCAAGCTAATGTGGCTTCGCGAAGAGCAGCCGGACGTATTCCACCAAACCTATAAATTTATTTCCATAAAAGAATACATATTCGCAAGACTGTTTGGCGAATACATCATTGATCATTCCATTGCCTCTTGCACAGGTATGCTCAATCTGGAGAATCTAGAATGGGATAAAGAAGCTTTAGAGATTTCCCATATCACAGCGGATCAGCTCTCGCGGCTTGTTCCCACCACGCAGATTATGCATGGACTGCTTCCCGGTCTGGCAGAGCAGCTCTTACTTCTCCCTACAACCCCATTTGTTGTTGGAGCCAGTGACGGCGTCTTATCCAACCTCGGGGTAGGTGCCATTGAACCCGGTGTAGTGGCCGCTACGATTGGAACCAGCGGAGCAATACGTACCGTAGTGGATCACCCGCTCACCGATCCCAAAGGACGGACCTTCTGTTATAACCTTACTCCAAATCATTGGGTGGTCGGAGGACCGGTTAATAATGGCGGTATGCTGTTCCGCTGGGTACGGGATGAGTTCGCCGCATCCGAAGTCGAAACCGCCAAACGTCTTGGCATTGACCCTTATGAGGTGCTGACCCGCATCGCGGAGCAGGTTCCACCAGGCAGCGGTGGGCTTCTGTTCCATCCCTACTTAACTGGTGAACGGGCACCACTGTGGAATCCGGATGCCCGCGGCTCCTTCTTTGGCCTATCTATGAATCACCATAAAGAACATATGATTCGGTCAGTACTTGAGGGCGTAATCTTCAATATGTATATGGTACTTCTTGCTATGGAAGAGCAAATCGGACGCCCAAGCAGAATCCTAGCCACAGGCGGCTTCGCCCGCTCCTCGGTGTGGCGGCAGATGATGGCTGATATCTTTGATCAGGAGGTTGTCATTCCAGAGAGTATCGAGAGCTCCTGCCTCGGAGCGGTTGTACTTGGCCTTTATGCAACAGGTCGAGTCGATTCTTTTGATGTGGTGTTTGACATGATCGGTTCAACCTATAAGCATGATCCAATAGATGAACATACCAAAATATACAAACAGCTGCTACCGATTTATATTTCTGTTTACCGTAGCCTTGAAAGCCAGTATCAAGCCATTGCAGAATTTCAGCGGCAAATATAATAAATTAAAAAGCGCCGGTCAATCCACCCAATGGTGGAATACCGACGCTTTCTTTATTGCCATTAACGCATAACTTAGTTACGCACCTTTGGAATTCGTTTTCGCTTTTTGTGGACCCGATCCGAAAATGATCCAAGCTGATTTAAGATATCGGAAGGCTACAGCCACTACCAGCCATGAACCTAACAATGCAAAGAGCCAACCCCCAGCAATTGCTGCGGTATAGGCAAGAGAACCCCCGTGAAACGGTATTTTTCTATAGAAAAATAGCAGTAAAGGGTGAAGCAGATAAATTCCGAAAGAGCAGGCTCCGGCAGATAACAACAATCTTGTAAGCAAACTTCGGCCCGCTCCGTACAGTAAGAAGGATACTTGCAGCAGCACCAAACAAGAGAGCAGCGCATGCAGGTTAGAGAATCCCTCATACCATAAACTATTAATGACTGTTTTCTTCGTATAGTTGTTAAACCATAGCTCAACATGAACAATCCCTGCTACGATCCATAACAACCACAATGTAATCCATACCGGACCTTTACCAGTGCGCCAGCCTTCACGTGAAGGTACCAGCCATTTTTTCAAAGAAGAATAATATACTGCAATCCCAGCACCCAGCAAGAAATACGAGAAATAAGTGATTGCCAGACTGCCTTTGGACAACTGCCAATACCCGTTATTAGTCATGTATTTATTCAGTAGTACGAAACCCCATTGTAGAATTAATCCGATTAGCGGCGCCCAAGCCGCCAGACGGCGAACCTTTTGCAGACACCACAGAATAAGCGGAAATAACACGTAGAACTGAATAATGATAATAATGTAATACAAATGCGTATATGCCGTTCCTGTCCATAAATACTTCCAAAGCTTAGAAGCCATCTCCCCTGGAGGTAAGCTCCATGTATGACCGGCCGTCATTTTTAAAGCGAAATATAGCAACGAGAATAGCACATAGGGCACAATAATATAAAGCAGCCTTCTACTGTAGAACTTCCCCAGCGTCTTTCCGCCCAGTGGACGATCAATATAGTTATAGAACAGCACGAACCCACTTAAAAATATGAATGAAGGTACGGCGAACTGGCTGAATTTATTAATAAATAAGAACGGATGAAACATGTTTGTACCTAATGTCTCCGCCAACGTTCGCGAAGTCGCATGAATAGCTAGCACTGCAAAAATAGCAATCGCGCGGAAAATATCCAGCTGCGGAATTCTTTCTTTTTGTTTCATGATCTTTCCTCCTGTTAAGCTCCGCATCCAATTGATGCCTTAATCAAGTATTAACCTTACTCATCTCATCAGAGGCATGTCCTGACTTTACCTTGGAACTAGACTCTAAAGACCGAGGAACACTCCCTAAGAAGATCCATGACTTAGGAATTCGGCGAAAAGCAAATTGCACCATGAACCAGCTTCCTCCCAGCGCAAACGCAAGTCCTCCATAGATAAAGAAAACATAAGTTAGCGACTCTAGGGGAATATGATATCGGAACCTGCGATATATCGCCAGCAATAGCGGATGAATCAAATAAATCGCAAATGACAGCTCACCCAGACGAGTCAAAAAAGCGACAATCCTGCGTGGAGCCCTACGGTGGATCAAAAATGCAGCATACAGCAGCACCAACGCTGACAATATCGTATGGACATTCCATAACAGCTCGTACCACAGCGAATCCGTCCACACCCCAAAATGGCGGGCCACATACCATAGCTGCACATGGATAAAGGCTGCAATTAACCACAAGCTCATTAATAGGGCAGTCCATCCCTTTTGCTTGGCAGGCAGCTCTGTCCATGGCTTTATCAGCCATTGCTTCACCTTCTCAAAGTGAATGGCAATATAAGCACCCATCATATAATAAGCTAAATAGGAGATCGCCAAGCTCCCTTTTTCAACAATGTGCAGTTCGTACTTATTCCAGAAAATAAACCCCCACTGAAGAGCCAACCCGAGCGGAACCGCCCATCGTACTAAGAATCGGGAGCTCTGCAACAGCTTAAGCAGCACTGGAAAAAGTACATAAAACTGAATACTAATAAACACAAAATACAGATGAGCATAGGCTGAACCCGAGAATAACGCTCTAGAAAAGCTTAACAAGTTGTCTCCGAGGTTCTGCGTCAATCGTCCGTTCACATATAAGGTTAGTGCATAGTACCCTACAGAAGCTAGAAAATAGGGCAGTAAAATATACTTTAATCGACGACGATAGAAATTAATGATCAAGCTGCGTGTCACAGGACGACCATAATAATTATAAAACAATACGAAGCTGCTAAGGAAAATAAATGAAGGCGTGCCGAATTTAAAGAAAATGTTCATCCAGTTCAGCCAGTAATAATAAGGAGAATGCAGTGCCTGCTCTCCAGCAGCAAATGATGAGGAATGCACATGCAATACACCTAATATAGCTAATGCTCTGAAAATATCCAGTTGGGGCAGTCTTTCCTGTCTCGCAGTGTTCATGTTCTATTCCTCTTCTCTACTATGATGGTTGTTCATAGAGACGCTAAGCGGAATGTTGAAACTGAAATATCAGGAAGCCTGCACCTGCTGATTTTACATTCTGATATTAGAAGCTGAATGCCTAGCGTGGGATTCGCCTTATCACTAACGATTATTATATCGAATGCATCTGTTTGAAAAACTTAAGAAGATCTTAAAGTTTCCTTAATAAGCTTCTCCAAGACGCAAGAAACCCTGCAGATCCTGCGCTAAAAAAACGCAATATGAAACTGCAGGGTTTACGAAGCATCTTTTACACTTGTTCCGAGGAATCTTCCGATGAAGATGGGCGCAGCTCTCGCAGCGGATTGCCTCCGACAAAAGAGCCGGCTGCCACATCCTTGTGTACTACTGATCCTGCGGCAATAACTGCCCAATCACCGATGGTCACACCGGGAAGAATCGTTGTATTCGCACCGATCAATACATTTTCACCAATCACTACTTCGCCTAGCCGATATTCCTTGATTAGATACTCATGCGCCAGAATCGTCGTGTTATAACCGATAATAGAGTTCTCACCCACCCTTATTTTTTCCGGAAAAAACACATCCACCATCGCCATCAGACCGAAGGAGGTATGCTTCCCAACCTTCATACCGAGAATCCGACGATAGATCCAATTCTTTAACGGTAGAATCGGGCAATAACGTGCGATTTGAATAAAAATAAAGTTGCGGACACCCTTCCATGGGCTGACCGTACGGTAAATGTACCAAAGTGAGTTATGACCTTCTACAGGATATCGGGTTACGTTTCTCACGATTCACTCGTTCCTCGTTCCACAATTTCTATAATATCCTTCATGTTATGGATGATATAGTCGGGATCATACTTGCGGAGAGTCTCTTCGCCTTTTAATGACCACGATACGCCAGCCGCATATACACAAGCAGCTTTTGCTGACTGAATATCAACCGTACTGTCACCCACCATAAGCGTTTTACGAGGATCAACGCCAAGGTTATTGACTGCCGTCAGAACAGGCTCTGGATGTGGCTTTGGTTCAGTAACATCGTTCACCGTCACAATCGTATCCATGTACTTTAGCAAATCAAACATCTCAAGCGATTTAATCGTTGTTGGACGAATTTTTGTGGTTACAATCCCCATTTTAATCCCACGACGTTTGAGCTCCTCCATCGTCTCATTCACATGAGGAAAGGGACGTACTAACTCATCGTGATGTTCATAATTATAAGAACGGTAGGATCTTTCTAGCGCACCACTTACATCCTCAAGTCCAGAGAAGACTCTCATCTGTTGCTGAAGGGTTGTGCCCATATGCGGAATAATCTCTTCCCTGGTGAGTGGAGCCAGACCATTGTCCTTCAGCGCGTACATAAACGAACTAATAATTAGCTCATTCGTATCGACAATCGTTCCATCCAGATCAAAAAGAACGCATTCTATCATAAGCTTTACTGCTCCTTCTTATCTCCATCCGCAGGCTGTCCTTGTTCAGGTTGTGCCCCATGACGAGCTTTCTGCGGTGTATTTACTGCACTTTCTGGCACTACGGTATCTGCTTTGATCGGTTTAGTACATACGATAGGATCAGAATAATGTGCTTTAGGCTCTCCGGTGACCCTACGAATAATGATAAGCAGTACAGCTGCAACGATGATCAGTAGAGCAAGTAGCTGGGAAATACGGATATTTCCATAGCTTGGGTCCAAGTATCCTTGTTCAAAACCTAGCCACTCCATCGGTTTCCACAATCCGTTCATAAAGGATGCCAAACCTGCGCTTCCATTAAACGCCAAGCTGTCCGTACGTATGGCTTCGATGAAGAAACGACCGATGGAATACCATATAAAGTAAGACATGAAGATCTCACCGGCACGCACAAATTTCTGACGACGGAGGACCATGAGAAGTGCGATGCCCAGTAAGCTCCAAAGAGATTCATATAGGAAGGTTGGATGATGAAAAGCATCCCCTATGTACATTTGGTTCACAATGAAGTCAGGTAAATGCAGTTTATCCCGTAAAAAAGACTCTTCAACCACGCTGCCGTATGCCTCTTGGTTGACAAAGTTCCCCCAGCGTCCAATCATTTGACCCGCAAGTAGTCCGGGTGCACAAATGTCAACGATACGCCAGAAGGGGTAGCCTTTATAGCGGAAATATATAATTCCACAAATAATGGCTCCAATTAATGCACCGTAAATGGCAATGCCACCGTTCCAGATCTTAAAGACATCTATTAAATTATCCTTATAATCCTCCCATTTAAATGCTACAAAATAAATCCGTGCCCCGATAATGGCTGAGGGCACACCTAGCAGCAGCATATCCATAAAGAATTCTTGTGGGATACCAAACCGTTTGCCCTCGCGGATCGCAAGATATAACCCCGCGAGTGCACCGAAACCTAGTATTAATCCATACCAGTGTACTTGCAGTGATCCAATTGAGAAGACAATAGGATTTAGTGCTAATGGGAACATTCTCTCACACTCCTAATCGAGATCATCCATATCTTCAGATATGGTTGCAGTTAACTTATTCGTAAACTGCAGGGCTGCATTAAAGCCCATTTGTTTCAGGCGATAGTTCATCGCTGCAACCTCAATAATAACAGCAAGGTTACGTCCTGGGCGTACAGGAATCGTTACAAGTGGAACATCGGTGTCGATAATCCGTGTCGTTTCCTCGTCGAGTCCAAGCCGGTCATATTGCTTGTCTTGCTGCCAAGCTTCCAATCTAACAACAAGTGTAATCCGTTTATGATTACGAATGGCACCCGCACCAAACAGTGTCATTACATTAATGATACCTACTCCACGGATCTCCAGTAAATGACGGATTAACTCAGGTGCTGTACCATGCAGCTGGTTATCTGAAGTCTGACGGATTTCTACGGCATCATCAGCAATCAAGCGATGTCCGCGTTTTACAAGTTCAAGGGCTGTTTCACTTTTACCAATCCCACTACTACCGGTGATTAGCATACCTACACCATATACATCACAAAGTACGCCATGTATCGTTGCTGTAGGGGCTAATTTTCCTTCTAAGAAGCTCGTCAACCGGCTAGAGAAAATAGTCGTAGCCATGGAGCTCCGAAGCACAGGAAGTGCCTTTTCATTACTTATGTCAATTAACTCCTGAGGCACATCCAAACCACGTGTAATTACAATACAAGGTGTGTTGTCATTACAAATTCCACGAAGTCGACTTTTCCGCTCAGCTTCAGGCAGCATGGAGAAAAAAGCGAGTTCTGTTTTGCCTAGCAATTGAACACGTTCTTCTGGATAATATTCAAAATAACCAGCAATCTCTAGTCCAGGGCGATTCAGGTCATCGACCGTAATGGGTCTCTTTAGACCTTCCTGGCCGGAAATAACCTCTAATTGAAAATGCTGTACCAATTCAGATACTTTTACTTTCTTAGCCATGTAAGTTCGTCCTTTCGTCACCTGCGGTATTTGTCCGCTTACTGCGTCCGGTTGGCAGCGATCTCATTACATTCCGGAGGTAATTCTCCTGCTATCTTAATTGATAACGCCTATGAATGCAATCTTAGCGCCTAACCAAACAGGGTCCATCTAAACAATAAAGCCACCCTTTCGGGTGGCTTTATCAAGAGAGAAAAGATCTTTACAATCTTATCCCAACAAAATGTTAGCTTCGGATTCTTTATCAAAGAAGTGAATTTTGTTCATGTCGATAGCCAATTTTGGCTTGCTGCCTTCGCGAGTAGTGGAACGTCCATCTACACGAGCGATTACAGTAGATTTACCAAGGCCGCTCAAGTAAAGGAGCATTTCATGACCAAGGTTTTCAGTAACATCAACCAATGAAGTAAAGATTGTGTTCGGGGAAGCTTCCAAGAATACTGGCTCTTCATGGATATCTTCTGGACGAACGCCCATGATTACTTCTTTACCGATGTAACCTTTGTTGCGGATGATTTGTGCTTTTCCGCCTGGTACTTCAACATCAAGGTTCTCAGCACGGAAACGGATAGAACCGCTTACTTCAGACAAAGTACCATTGATAAAGTTCATTGTAGGGGATCCGATAAATCCAGCTACGAACAAGTTTGTAGGTTCATTGTACAACTCTTCAGGGGAAGCTGCTTGTTGAATGATACCATCATACATAACTACGATGCGATCACCCATTGTCATAGCTTCTGTTTGGTCATGCGTTACGTAGATACAAGTGGTTTCAAGGCGTTTAACCAGTTTAGTGATTTCAGCACGCATTTGACCACGAAGTTTAGCATCCAAGTTGGAAAGAGGCTCATCCATCAAGAAGACTTGTGGATCACGTACGATAGCGCGTCCCAAAGCGACACGTTGGCGTTGACCACCGGAAAGCGCTTTTGGTTTACGATCTAGCAAATGCTCGATATCGAGAATTTTAGCAGCTTCGCGAACTTTCTTGTCGATTTCATCCTTCTTCACTTTACGAAGTTTCAAACCGAAAGCCATGTTTTGGTATACGCTCATATGCGGATACAGGGCGTAGGATTGGAATACCATCGCGATATCGCGGTCTTTAGGTGCAACGTCGTTAACTACACGATCGCCAATGTACATTTTACCTTCAGAGATTTCTTCCAAACCAGCGATCATACGCAAAGTTGTGGATTTACCGCAACCGGAAGGTCCAACCAATACTAGAAATTCCTTATCTTTAATATCAAGATTGATATCGATTACTGTCGCTTTATCTGAACCCGGGTATTTTTTGAAAATATGCTCTAAACGTACGCCTGCCATTGTATTTCCCCCTCGAGTTAATTATTAATTAGTTAAAATAAAAATTCTGTTTCCTTGTACATTTATATTACCCCAGTCGGGACACGATGGCTATTTGTAAGGTTCACAAAAAACCTATTTCCTTTTCGTCACTTTATACAAAAGCATAGTAAGCTTCACAATAGCAGCGTCCCCAAAGCTTCTTACATCTGCCCCAGTCTCTTGTTTTATCTTATCCAGACGGTATAGGAGCGTATTACGATGGATATATAGCTTCTTGGCGGTTTCACTTACATTACAGTCCATCTCGAAGAAAGTCTCTAAGGTCAGCAGCATTTCTTTATCTGATAGTACAGAGGAATAATCACCAATTTGTCCAAGCAGCTGTTTACGGCGTACGTCAGGTATGCTGTTAACCAAACGTTCCAAATGCAGCTCCCAAGGTAAATGAATATACTCTCCTACTTGAAAAATACGACCAAGAACAATCGTCTCCCTGAGCAAAGCCACAGATCCTGTTAATCCCTTAACAGGGACAATAGCCGGAGCCACCGCCAAATGGAATACACCTACCCATTCACTTGCTATCAGCTCATGTAAACCCATACTAGTCTGTGCTAGAAGATCATCTACACTCTCTTCTTCATCATCCTTATCATCCCCGCCCATAAGCAATTCTTTACGGGCTAAAATTAACCATTCCTTTTCTTGAAGAGGAATTAGCATGATTTCATTCTCAAAATAGCTGCGCAGCAATTTCATCAGTGAACGATAAGTTATCTGTGGGCTGTGTGCAATCTCACTACTAAGGAGGAATGGAATCATGTCACCGAACAGACGCCCCTTTAAGGTCATCTCATCCGGAATCTCAGTGTCATTCTTCTCTTGCTCTAGCTCTGTGTTTAACCAGGCGCCAAGCTGCCGTGCCTCCACTTCGCCTTCTTCTCTAAGCCCTGTAGCTTTAAGTGCAATAGCAAAATTCCGAACTGCATAATTGACCAATTGTACTTCCAGAGAGCTGAGCCCTTCCATTTCTACCCAAACAGCGGTTATACGTCCGTCACTCTCATACAAAGGTGCCCAGAGATGGCCCTCATGGATTACCAGCTGATCCTGCGCTTCTAATCCCATGCTAAAAAGAGAAGCTGAATGCTGCCTCCCTAACTGCTTGATTCCGGTTCTCTTTCCGGTGAGCTGCTCTAATTTTTTCCGCAATGTCTCACTATCCATAGTCACCATGCTCCACCACTTTTGCTCTTTTCGCCTATTTTAGCATATTCTCTTATATTATGTTAATCGCTACATTAGCGCGCCACTATAATACAACTTTAAAACACAAAAAAAGCCATCACCTTATGGTGATGACTTTCTGTTTGGGATGAGCCATGAAGGACTCGAACCTTCGACACCCTGATTAAAAGTCAGGTGCTCTACCAACTGAGCTAATGGCTCATAAATGGTGGGGGATGATGGATTCGAACCACCGAACACGTACGTGAGCAGATTTACAGTCTGATGCGTTTGGCCACTTCGCTAATCCCCCAGGGAAAAGTGGCTCGAGACGGATTCGAACCGCCGACACGAGGATTTTCAGTCCTCTGCTCTACCGACTGAGCTATCGAGCCATATTAAATTGACATAAAAATAAAGTGGTAGTATTAAACTTCCCACCCTAATCTTGTGGAAAAAATGGCGGAACCGACGAGATTCGAACTCGCGATCTCCTGCGTGACAGGCAGGCATGTTAGGCCAACTACACCACGGTTCCGCATTAGTAATAATGGTGCCGGCGAGAGGACTTGAACCCCCAACCTACTGATTACAAGTCAGTTGCTCTACCAGTTGAGCTACACCGGCACGGTGTAAAAAGTATTCCTAAAAAAGTAATAATGGTGGAGGCTGAGGGGATCGAACCCCCGACCCTCTGCTTGTAAGGCAGATGCTCTCCCAGCTGAGCTAAGCCTCCAGGTATTATGGTAGCGGCGAAGGGGATCGAACCCCCGACCTCACGGGTATGAACCGTACGCTCTAGCCAGCTGAGCTACACCGCCACAATAATTAGAAATGCTATGGATTGAAAATGGCGGAGAGAGTGGGATTCGAACCCACGCACCGCTTACGCAGTCTAACCCCTTAGCAGAGGGTCCCCTTATAGCCACTTGGGTATCTCTCCAAACGATATCAGTACCACAGCAATCCAAACAGGAATTTGACTCCCTGAAAACTGAATCCGAATTGAATTTGCGTTTTAAGTATAGGATAAGCCCTCGACCGATTAGTATTGGTCAGCTCCATGCATTACTGCACTTCCACCTCCAACCTATCTACCTCGTCGTCTTCAAGGGGTCTTACTAATTGGGAAATCTCATCTTGAGGGGGGCTTCACGCTTAGATGCTTTCAGCGCTTATCCCGTCCGTACGTAGCTACCCAGCCATGCTTCTGGCGAAACAACTGGTGCACCAGCGGTACGTCCATCCCGGTCCTCTCGTACTAAGGACAGCTCCTCTCAAATTTCCTGCGCCCACGACAGATAGGGACCGAACTGTCTCACGACGTTCTGAACCCAGCTCGCGTACCGCTTTAATGGGCGAACAGCCCAACCCTTGGGACCTACTTCAGCCCCAGGATGCGATGAGCCGACATCGAGGTGCCAAACCTCCCCGTCGATGTGGACTCTTGGGGGAGATAAGCCTGTTATCCCCAGGGTAGCTTTTATCCGTTGAGCGATGGCCCTTCCATGCGGTACCACCGGATCACTAAGTCCGACTTTCGTCCCTGCTCGACTTGTAGGTCTCGCAGTCAAGCTCCCTTATGCCTTTGCACTCTTCGAATGATTTCCAACCATTCTGAGGGAACCTTGGAACGCCTCCGTTACTCTTTAGGAGGCGACCGCCCCAGTCAAACTGCCCGCCTGACACGGTCCCCGTACCCGATTAGGGCACTAGGTTAGAACCTAGATACGATCAGGGTGGTATCCCAACGGCGCCTCCACCGAAGCTTGCGCTCCGATTTCTACGGCTCCCACCTATCCTGTACAGATCGTACCCAAATTCAATATCAAGCTGCAGTAAAGCTCCATGGGGTCTTTCCGTCTTGTCGCGGGTAACCTGCATCTTCACAGGTATTAAAATTTCACCGGATCTCTCGTTGAGACAGCGCCCAAGTCGTTACGCCATTCGTGCGGGTCAGAATTTACCTGACAAGGAATTTCGCTACCTTAGGACCGTTATAGTTACGGCCGCCGTTTACTGGGGCTTCGGTTCATAGCTTCGGGTTACCCCTAACCACTCCCCTTAACCTTCCAGCACCGGGCAGGCGTCAGCCCGTATACTTCGCCTTGCGGCTTCGCACAGACCTGTGTTTTTGCTAAACAGTCGCTTGGGCCTTTTCACTGCGGCCCCCTCGTGCTATTCACACTACCGGGGCACCCCTTCTCCCGAAGTTACGGGGTCATTTTGCCGAGTTCCTTAACGAGAGTTCTTCCGCGCGCCTTAGAATTCTCTTCTCGCCTACCTGTGTCGGTTTGCGGTACGGGCACCTTCTCCTGGCTAGAGGCTTTTCTTGGCAGTGTGAGATCATGACCTTCGCTACTACAATTTTCGCTCCCCATCACAGCCCAGCCTTAACGATGTGCGGATTTGCCTACACATCAGCCTCACTGCTTAGACGGACATATCCATCAGTCCGAGTCACTACCCTCCTGCGTCACCCCATCGCTCATAGCGGATTACGGTGGTACAGTAATTTCAAACTGTTGTCCTTCGACTACGCCTTTCGGCCTCGCCTTAGGTCCCGACTTACCCTGAGCGGACGAGCCTTCCTCAGGAAACCTTGGGCTTTCGGCGGATCAGATTCTCACTGATCTTTTCGTTACTCATACCGGCATTCTCACTTGTATGCTGTCCAGCGCTCCTTACGGTACACCTTCAACCCACATACAACGCTCCCCTACCCCAGATACATACGTATCTAGCCATAGCTTCGGTGGTGTGTTTAGCCCCGTTACATTTTCGGCGCAGAGTCACTCGACCAGTGAGCTATTACGCACTCTTTCAATGGTGGCTGCTTCTAAGCCAACATCCTGGTTGTCTGTGCAACTCCACATCCTTTCCCACTTAACACACACTTGGGGACCTTAGCTGATGGTCTGGGCTGTTTCCCTTTTGACAATGGATCTTAGCACTCACTGTCTGACTCCCGGCAATAAGTATATGGCATTCGGAGTTTGACTGAGCTTGGTAATCCTTGCGGACCCCGCACCCAATCAGTGCTCTACCTCCACTACTCTTATACCGAGGCTAGCCCTAAAGCTATTTCGGGGAGAACCAGCTATCTCCGAGTTCGATTGGAATTTCTCCGCTACCCCCACCTCATCCCCGCACTTTTCAACGTGCGTGGGTTCGGGCCTCCAGTGCGTGTTACCGCACCTTCACCCTGGACAGGGGTAGATCACACGGTTTCGGGTCTACGTCCACATACTCATTCGCCCTATTCAGACTCGCTTTCGCTGCGGCTCCGTCTTCTCGACTTAACCTTGCATGTTAAACGTAACTCGCCGGTTCATTCTACAAAAGGCACGCCATCACCCATAAATAGGGCTCTGACTTTTTGTAAGCACACGGTTTCAGGTTCTATTTCACTCCCCTTCCGGGGTGCTTTTCACCTTTCCCTCACGGTACTGTTTCACTATCGGTCGCCAGGTAGTATTTAGCCTTAGCAGATGGTCCTGCTGGATTCATACGGGGTTTCACGTGCCCCGCACTACTCGGGATCCGTCTCGGAGAGAACACAGTTTAGGCTACAGGGCTTTTACCTCTATCGCGGGCCTTTCCAGACCTCTTCGCCTACCATATTCCTTTGTAACTCCATGTGAGACGTCCCACAACCCCTAAGAGCAAGCTCTTAGGTTTAGGCTGTTCCGCGTTCGCTCGCCGCTACTGACGGAATCACTATTGTTTTCTCTTCCTCAGGGTACTTAGATGTTTCAGTTCCCCTGGTCTGCCTCTACATACCCTATGTATTCAGGTATGAGTAACTGCGAATTACCACAGCTGGGTTTCCCCATTCGGACACCCCCGGATCAAAGCTTGCTTACAGCTCCCCGAGGCAGTTTCGTTGTTCGCCACGTCCTTCGTCGGCTCCTGGCGCCTAGGCATCCTCCGTGTGCTCTTATTAGCTTAACCTTGATTTTTCTTTCGAAAAATCTCACTAATAACATTTACTTGTTTGCACAAGTTGCTAAAAGATGTTCTAAAACGCAAATTCGTTTCGGTATCCAGTTTTCAAGGATCAAAGTTAAAGAAAGTATTGAATTTAAAAATTATGGTGGAGCCAAGCGGGATCGAACCGCTGACCTCCTGCTTGCAAGGCAGGCGCTCTCCCAGCTGAGCTATGGCCCCATAAAGGGATATAAGTTATATGGTGGGCCTTGGTGGACTCGAACCACCGACCTCACCCTTATCAGAGGTGCGCTCTAACCAACTGAGCTAAAAGCCCATATAACATATAATATTGTGAATCAACCAAAGTGGTTGTTCGCTTGGCGGCGTCCTACTCTCCCAGGACCCTTCGGTCCAAGTACCATCGGCGCTGGAGGGCTTAACGGTCGTGTTCGGGATGGGTACGTGTGGAACCCCTCCGCTATCGCCACCAAACGCATATGAAAGAGACTTGCTCTTTCAAAACTGAACACGAGTGAGTGTTTGAACCCGAAGGTTCTATTGTGGAAGTTAAACTTCCGATTTGAATGTCTCCACTTCCGAAGACGATTCTCCATAGAAAGGAGGTGATCCAGCCGCACCTTCCGATACGGCTACCTTGTTACGACTTCACCCCAATCATCTACCCCACCTTCGGCGGCTGGCTCCCTTGCGGGTTACCCCACCGACTTCGGGTGTTGTAAACTCTCGTGGTGTGACGGGCGGTGTGTACAAGACCCGGGAACGTATTCACCGCGGCATGCTGATCCGCGATTACTAGCAATTCCGACTTCATGCAGGCGAGTTGCAGCCTGCAATCCGAACTGAGACCGGCTTTGATGGGATTGGCTCCACCTCGCGGCTTCGCTTCCCGTTGTACCGGCCATTGTAGTACGTGTGTAGCCCAGGTCATAAGGGGCATGATGATTTGACGTCATCCCCACCTTCCTCCGGTTTGTCACCGGCAGTCACTCTAGAGTGCCCAACATTACTTGCTGGCAACTAAAGTTAAGGGTTGCGCTCGTTGCGGGACTTAACCCAACATCTCACGACACGAGCTGACGACAACCATGCACCACCTGTCTCCTCTGTCCCGAAGGCCGCTGCTATCTCTAGCAGATTCAGAGGGATGTCAAGACCTGGTAAGGTTCTTCGCGTTGCTTCGAATTAAACCACATACTCCACTGCTTGTGCGGGTCCCCGTCAATTCCTTTGAGTTTCAGTCTTGCGACCGTACTCCCCAGGCGGAGTGCTTACTGTGTTAACTTCGGCACCAAGGGTATCGAAACCCCTAACACCTAGCACTCATCGTTTACGGCGTGGACTACCAGGGTATCTAATCCTGTTTGCTCCCCACGCTTTCGCGCCTCAGCGTCAGTTACAGCCCAGAAAGTCGCCTTCGCCACTGGTGTTCCTCCACATATCTACGCATTTCACCGCTACACGTGGAATTCCACTTTCCTCTTCTGTACTCAAGTCACCCAGTTTCCAGTGCGACCTTAGGTTGAGCCCAAGGTTTAAACACCAGACTTAAATGACCGCCTGCGCGCGCTTTACGCCCAATAATTCCGGACAACGCTTGCCCCCTACGTATTACCGCGGCTGCTGGCACGTAGTTAGCCGGGGCTTTCTTCTCAGGTACCGTCACTCCGGTAGCAGTTACTCTACCGGACGTTCTTCCCTGGCAACAGAGCTTTACGATCCGAAAACCTTCATCACTCACGCGGCGTTGCTCCGTCAGACTTTCGTCCATTGCGGAAGATTCCCTACTGCTGCCTCCCGTAGGAGTCTGGGCCGTGTCTCAGTCCCAGTGTGGCCGTTCACCCTCTCAGGTCGGCTACGCATCGTCGCCTTGGTGGGCCGTTACCCCACCAACTAGCTAATGCGCCGCAGGCCCATCCCTCAGTGACAGATTGCTCCGTCTTTCATTCTTTCTTCAGGAGAAAAAAGAAATTATCCGGTATTAGCTACCGTTTCCGGTAGTTATCCCAGCCTAAGGGGCAGGTTGCCTACGTGTTACTCACCCGTCCGCCGCTAAGTTATTTTGAAAGCAAGCTTTCAAAATAACTCCGCTCGACTTGCATGTATTAGGCACGCCGCCAGCGTTCGTCCTGAGCCAGGATCAAACTCTCCAATTAGTATTGAAAAGAGCGATATGCTCATTTTGAAACATCTGACGAGAAAATTAATTCTCTAATTTTGGATTTCACTTTCGTGATTTCCCACTCACTCGTTGTTCAGTTTTCAAAGATCAATGTCTCATCTTTCGTTGTCGTCGCTTGTCAGCAGCGACCTTTATAATATATCACAGCACCTTTGTTTTCGTCAAGCGTTTTTTTAATTTCTTTTTTCGCTTACCGTTTCAGCAAGTTGTTAATCAACATCTTGTCCAAAGGGGCGAGACTTAATGTATCATATTTTTCAAACCCACGTCAAGCTTTAAAACAAAATTATTCTTAATCCCATTAACATTACTACTCCTGGAAGGCCAAGAATCGTTACTGCGCCTATGGTTGCGGGGTTTAGTGGAATATGAACCTGTGTGATCAACCCCGAGAAATTCACTACATATATCGCTAGTGCAGCTAGCACCAAATGAGCGCCGAATAAACTAAGCCATCCAAATCCAAGTTTTTTTCGGAACACAATTACACTCAACAACACAACCGATAAGACCAGTACTCCTATAGCTAACATCTTTAGCATAATAATCCTCCTTATATTTTTTTGACTAGTGCCTACATCTGACTGCTATTTAACCCCATGCTTTTTGCATGCTTGAGATGTATCTGATATTTACGCTCTGCCGCCTCCAGGATATAAATAGCGTAATCAATTTGATCTTGACCCAACGCTTCATCAAACATTAGGTACGCTCTCTCCCACTCTGAATGCGCCTTGCGAACCTCCAATAACGTTTCCCAACCCTCAGACTCTCTTCTTCCCTGTTCTTTATCTACGCCCCGCCACAACACGCTCCACCATCCCATTACCAATTCCTCCTCAGAATAATTTCGATGCAAAATTACATCTCGTTATTCTCATTCATATCGGGATAGGGACAAACTTAGAACAAAAAAAAAGGAAGCCCAAGGGGCCTCCTTTTGAAAAACATAACTTTAGAGCTACTAGAATAGCTCACGACGGCCTTCTAACGCCTTGGACAAGGTAACCTCGTCGGCGTATTCAAGATCGCCACCAACAGGCAAGCCATGGGCTATTCTGGTGATTTTAATCTCAAACGGCCGAACTAGACGAGAAATATACATCGCCGTTGCCTCACCCTCAATGTTGGGGTTGGTCGCCATGATAAGCTCACTTACTCTTTCATCACTCAAACGAGTCAATAATTCCTTCAAACGAATATCATCAGGACCTATACCTTCCATAGGTGAAATCGCACCCTGAAGAACGTGATAATACCCATTAAACTCTTTGGTTCGTTCTATTGCCACCAAATCCTTGGAGTCTTGAATCACACAGATTACTGAAGGATCTCTGGTTTTGTCCTGACATATCTTACACGGGTCAGTATCCGTAATATTACAGCAGACAGAGCAATAATGAAGATTACGTTTGACGCTTACTAGCGCTTTAGCAAAATCAATGACGTCATCCTCTTTCATGTTAAGCACATGAAAGGCTAACCGGGCGGCTGTCTTAGGCCCAATCCCGGGCAAGCGCGTGAAAGCATCGATCAGCTTGGCTAGCGGTTCGGGATAATACAAATTTATTATTCTCCTTTAAACGAAAGTGGAGTGAGTGATTAGAACAAACCTGGGATCTTCATTCCACCAGTAAATTTACCCATATCATTGTTTGCAAGCTCTTCAGCTTGAGTCAAAGCATCATTAACCGCAGTAATTACTAAATCTTGCAGCATTTCAACATCTTCCGGATCAACAGCTTCCGGCTTAATTTGAATAGAAAGCAATTTTTTGTGACCATTCACTTGAACTGTAACTACACCGCCACCAGATGAGCCCTCAATTACTTTGCCACCTAGCTCTTCTTGAGCTTTAAGCATTTGCTCCTGCATTTTCTTAACTTGCTTCATCATTTGGTTCATATTATTCATACATCATCTCTCCTTTGGGATGCGCTATCTGCGCTAGTATGCTTACATTACTCTTTTATGACAACAAGGTCTTCTCCAAAAAGCTGGATAGCCTCATCAATCCAAGGTTCAGATTTCGCTTCTGTAGTGTCATGTTCATGTTCTAGCCGTAACTCTTCTTTGCCAGGCTGTCCCACTGACTTCTGAGCTGCTTCGTTCCAGTCGCGTTGCATAATAGTTACCAGTTTATAAGGTTTACCAAGACGTGCTGCAAACACATTCTCAATGACCTGTCTGTTGGCCGGCTTCTCCGTTGTATCGCGATGAATCGTGTTCTTGAATGCAACAAGCACTGCATCGTCCATTACTGATACAGGCTCACCGTCTACAAACCACGCATGAACCGTTACTTTCTCCTCTTTTACCCCTTGCAAGACAAGACTCCACTGTTTGTAGATAGCTGCAAAATCAGGACTATCCTTACCAGCAATGAACTTATCTACATTTGGAGGCATTTTGGAGCTTGCAGATATTCTCGGCGCAGAACTTGGAGCCGGATGCGATTTCGCAGAAGAGGCACCATCTCGCCCACCACCAGAAACGCCGCCGGACTGCAACGCCTGTTCCAGCTTTTTCTCCAGCGCAGCAATCTGTTTCTTGAGCAGATCCAATTCGCCAGAGTGAACCGCAGGAGCATTTGCCCCTGATCCAGGCTGCAATGCACCTAACGGAGCAGCTGTTACGGTCTCACCTTCATCTTGCTGCAAGCTACAAAGCTTCATCAACGCAACTTCAAACAACGTCTGCGGATGTGTAGCATACTTCATTTCACCTAGGTACTTATTAAGTGTATCAACGATCTGAAACAGACGATCCCGAGAAAATGCGGTGGCCATATCTTTAAATTCAGCGGGATTAAGCACTCGCTCAGTCAGTTGGTCGGCCCCGGGTACCATCTTAATCATCAATAAATCACGGAAATAATACATAAGATTCTCTAGACATTTATCAGCACTCTTACCTTCATGCATAAGCTGTTCAACAAGCTCCAGAAGAAGACCCATATCACCTTCCAGGATAGCAGTTGCAAGACGTGCAAATTGCTCAGAGGGTATCCCTCCGGTCATCCCAAGCACTTGTTCGTACGTAACTTTGCCATCTGTAAAAGATGAAATCTGATCCAGCAAACTCACTGCATCACGCATACCTCCATCAGAAAGACGGGCAATATACTGCAATGCGTTAACATCGGCTGTAATCCCTTCCTTCTCACAGATAGCGCTTAGATGAGCTGTCTGTTCTTCCAAAGCTACTCTACGGAAATCAAAGCGCTGACAACGAGAGATGATCGTCGCTGGTAATTTATGAGGTTCCGTAGTCGCAAGGATAAACATTGCATGTGACGGCGGTTCCTCCAATGTCTTTAATAGCGCATTAAATGCTTCTGTTGTCAGCATATGCACTTCATCAATAATATACACTTTACGGCGCACCTCGGTAGGTGCATATTTCACCTTATCCCGGAGATCACGAATTTCTTCTACACCCCGGTTCGATGCCGCATCTATTTCCTGCACATCCATCACATTGCCCGCAGTGATTCGCAAGCAGGAAGGACACTCGTTGCAAGGCTCCGGACCTGGCCCTCGTTCACAATTGACCGCTTTCGCTAAGACTTTAGCAGCACTTGTCTTACCCGTTCCGCGCGGACCACTGAACAGATAGGCATGCGAAACCCGCTGTTCACGAATTGCGTTCTGCAGCGTTTGGATAATGTGCTGTTGTCCAACCATGTCTTGAAACGACTGCGGCCGCCAAGCACGGTACAGCGCGATATGTTCCACTATGCATTACCCTCTCTTAGGCTGCCTCTTTCCCGGCATTTGTCGCAAATTTATTATACTATATTCATCGGCTATTGACCAAAAACAAAAAGCATCTTTGCTTGTGGCAAAGATGCTGTTATAAACAGAAATATAAACCGTGCACCTGTTATTGATGACTACGATCCAAGCGGCAACCCTACATGACTGCTCGGGCTAGGCCACCCTCCGGCACAAGAGTAAACTTACTTATGGCTGCTTCCTTCCGGACCTGACCAGGTTCATAAGCACTCATTGCGGAGGACCCAACCGTCAACACAGCCCGTAGGAACCAAGGCCTCACATCGATAGCACCTCTAACAGGAATTCAACCTCGCTACAGCGGATTGCGAGTTACAGGGCACCGCTACCTCCCCGTCTAGCACGGCGAAGATAAGTATAGCTCACGATCAGACAAAAATCAACTCCAAGACATAAAATGAGCCCCTCAGCGAGAAAGCTGGGGGCTCGATCTAACCATTAAGCCGCTAAGCGGCTATTCCAATTAGATACCGTATTTCTTCTTGAATTTATCAACGCGACCGCCGGCATCCAGGAACTTCTGCTTGCCAGTGAAGAAAGGATGGCAGCTGGAGCAAATTTCAACACGAAGCTCTTGTTTAACAGAGCCAGCTTCGAAAGAGTTGCCACATGCGCAGGTTACCTTAGTTAAGTTATACTTTGGTTGAATTGCTGCTTGCATTTTGAATTTCACCTCTCATGCCCTAAGCCTCATGCGGACCCAGAGTTATATGATTACACTGTGGTATTTTAGCACGAAAAATTCAATTGATCAATATGTTTCATTGGTAATTCATTGGTACATTCACTCTATTAGATGTTGAGTTGCCGTTGCTTTACTCGAGCCATATTTGCCGGTGGTACATGCGTGTAGGAACCAATAACAACATCCGGCAATTCATCCCGGAAAATTTCCAGCATCGTCTTCATGCCAAGAATTTCACCCTTAGCAGGGGGGATTAACTCCAAATAACTCTCAGGATCAATATTCAGATTACGCATTTGAATAAGCTTCAGATCCGTTCGTCTTACAAACTCTACCATCGCTTCAATCTCTTCCTCGCGATCAGTCACTCCAGGGAATATGAGATAGTTGATCGATGTGTATACACCTTGCGAGGCAGCATATTTTAAAGACTTCTCTACATTAGCCAATGTGTAGCCACGCGGTTTGTAATAAGCATTGTAATGATCATCTAGGGCACTGATCGTGCTGACACGCATCAAATCCAGCCCAGCATCGACGATTCCACGAATATGATCGTTTAAGCCAGCATTGGTATTGATATTGATGTAGCCCATGTCAGTAATCGAGCGCACTTCACGAATTGCTTCTATAATAAGTTTTGCCTGCGTAGAAGGTTCTCCTTCACAGCCTTGTCCAAAACTGATTATCGATTCAGGCGTCGTCAAATGCTCCAGCATAACTTGTGAAATTTCATTGACGGTTGGTCGGAAATTCATCCGAGTCTGCGGAGATACAAAACCACTATCATCAGGTTGCTCAGAAATACAGCCAAAACATCCAGCATTACATGAATAAGAGACAGGCACACCGCCCTCCCAACGCCCTAAAAAGGTATTGGAGGAAGTGAGGCATTCATAACCAAGCGCACAGTTAGAAAGATGCTCATAGAGACGGTTATCAGGATATTTGGCAGTTAATTCACCAACACTTACCTCAAGGTCCTGTTTATCACAGTTCAGTGGATTCCACTTTTCCGGATTATCAGTTGGGTCCGCCGCAACATAGAACCCGCCATCCTTCCACACTACAGCCGAATACCCAAACAGAGGAAGCTTGTAAGACTTGTCTGTTTTCACATAGCCAGGAAGACACAAGCGAGTATAGCCTTGAGGTAACAAAGCCCCTACAGCCTGCGAACCTTCTGGCAGCGACATCATTTCACCGGTTTCAGGATCCATACCCACCGCCCGTGTACTAGGCAAGCCCACAAGAGTAGCGCCTTCAGGCAGCGGAATCAACTCTTCCTCCAGTATTTCAACGATCATATCCCCACTACGGGCTAGCCCGTACAGTTCAGGATGATCATATACGTTTCCTTGCCCGTCGGCATATACCAAATACATGTTAGTCTCCTCTTATTATCAATTCTCAAGTTGTAGGTACTGAAGAAGTCTTCGCCCGTGTTGTGCGACGAGCAGCTGTACCACTGTTGGAAGTTCCTCCGCTGCTTGCAGTTCCATTTGGTGATTGTTTAGCTCCCGCAACGTCAAAGGAGGCTAAGAATTCAGCATTAGTCTTTGTATCACGCAGCTTTTTGATGAATCCCTCCACAAAATCGTAGGATTCATTCATGTTTTTGCGAATCGCCCAGATTGTATCAAGCTCTTCTTTGCTCAGGAGTACTTCTTCCCGGCGTGTACCTGAACGGCGAATATCAATAGCAGGGAAAATACGGCGTTCTGCCAATTTGCGGTCCAAATGAAGCTCCATGTTACCGGTACCCTTAAACTCTTCATAAATAATGTCATCCATACGTGACCCGGTATCAATTAAGGCCGTTGCTAAAATAGTCAGTGAACCGCCCTCTTCCACATTCCGTGCAGAGCCAAAAAACCGCTTCGGTCGATGAAACGCTGCTGGGTCAATCCCTCCGCTAAGTGTGCGTCCAGATGGCGGAACCACAAGATTATACGCACGCGCCAGACGGGTAATGCTATCTAAAAGAATAACTACGTCCTTCTTGTGCTCAACTAAACGAAGAGCCCTTTGCAACACAAGCTCGGCCACTTTAATATGATTCTCTGGAAGCTCATCAAACGTCGATGCAACCACTTCGCCTTTTACAGAACGTTGCATATCGGTTACTTCTTCAGGACGTTCATCTATTAGCAATACAAAGAGCTCAATCTCAGGATTATTAGTGGAAATACTATTGGCAATTTCTTTCAAGAGGAGCGTTTTTCCTGCTTTAGGAGGTGCTACAATCAAACCCCGCTGCCCCAAACCTACAGGAGCGAGCAAATCCATTATTCGGGTAGACAAATGAGTAGGGGATGTTTCAAGCGGTAGCTTGTCTTGCGGATAAAGTGGTGTTAATGCTGGAAAATGAAGTCGCTCCGCTGCGCTAGCAGGGTTCTCACCATTAACGGCATTGACTTGAAGCAGGCCAAAATATCGTTCATTCTCTTTCGGCGTCCGGCATTTCCCAGATACAAGATCTCCGCTTCTGAGATCAAACTTCCGAATTTGTGAGGCTGAGATATAAATATCTTCAGCGCTGGGCAAATAGTTAATCGGCCTTAGAAATCCATAGCCCTCGGGTAGAATTTCCAGTACGCCTTCCATAAACATAAGACCGCTTTGCTCTGCCTGTGCCCGAAGGATCGCAAAGATCAGTTCCCGTTTCTTCAGCTGTCCGTAATAAGGAATCTGGTATTTCTTGGCCAGCTTATACAACTCGGTCAGCTTCATTTCTTCCAAATCGGAAATTTGAAGATCCATGTAATAACCACCTATTCAATTTTTAAATGAGTTCGCCCTAGTCTATCTACTAGGCAAAATGATGAGTCTATTAAAATGCCCGTTAGGATATTAATACCCAATTTGGAAGGATATATGCGGTAAATCAGCAAATAAACCTCCCTCCAAACGGGATATCCTAATTTTATTCGTTCTCACGCCAAACATGAGCACCTAGTTGTCGAAGGTTACTCACTAAATTATCATAACCACGGTCAATATATTCTACGCCGGTCACCTCGGTGATTCCATCCTCTACCGTCAACCCAGCAATAACAAGAGCAGCACCTGCCCGTAGATCGGTCGCTTTCACTTTTGCAGCATTAAGCTTACCACCCTCAATAATAGCAGAACGGCCTTCAACGCGAATCTTTGCGCCCATTCGTACCAATTCTGGTACATGCTTAAAACGGTTGCTGTAGACGAAATCACTAAGAACACTAACACCTTCTGCCTGCGTCAACATACTTGTCATAGGAGATTGTAAATCTGTAGGAAAGCCAGGATAGGTCAGCGCTTTGACATCTGCATGTTCATATTTAGCTCTACCTATAACACGAATACTTTCATCAAGCTCTTCAATATCAACGCCCATCTCTAAAAGCTTGGCCGTTAATGCTTCCAAGTGCTTAGGAATAACGTTATCTATCAATACATTACCACGCGTAGCCGCAGCGGCAATCATATAAGTTCCTGCTTGTATCCGATCGGGAATAATGGAGTGACGGCAGCCGTGCATTTCCGAGACCCCTTCGATTCGGATGGTTTCTGTACCAGCGCCTTTAATAACAGCGCCCATAGAGTTCAATAGGGTTGCTACATCTATAATCTCAGGCTCTTTAGCCGCATTTTCAATAATTGTGGAGCCTTTGGCACGTGAAGCCGCCAGCATGATGTTAATAGTGGCACCTACGCTTGATACGTCTAAATAAATCTTCGCGCCGCGTAGCTCTTTAGCATATAAGTGGATAGAACCATGTTCGTTTGTAACTGTTGCTCCCAGCGCCTCGAATCCCTTGATATGCTGATCGATTGGACGAGGTTCGAAATTACAACCACCAGGAAGACCTATTGTCGCTTCTTTGAATCTTCCAAGCAGAGCTCCCATCATATAATATGAGGCTCGAAGTTTCTTAACCGGACCATTAGGCATAGGTATAGATACAATACGCGAAGGATCAATTTTCATCTGGTTGCCTGACCAAGATACACTTGCGCCAAGCTCTTGCAAGATTTCAGAGTAAACGGCTACATCACTAAGGGACGGTAAATTATCAAGAACAACTTCAGATTCGGCCAAAATCGCCGCAGGAATAAGTGCAATAGCACTATTCTTTGCTCCACTGATGGTTACAACGCCCTCTAGCGGACGTCCACCGCCAATCATTAATTTTTCCATAGATTTATCAATTTCCCCCTACGTGTATTGCAGCTGTGCGGGCAATACGTGCTGTGGACTTTTAGTGATGAAAATGGAAAGACACCGGCTAAGCGGTGTGCTTTCCTCATCAAACTATTCAACTGGGCAGAGCTACACCCTGCCCTTTACAAATTGCTTGTCCACCTATGGCGGAAGCTAACAATGATTAGGCTTTGTTGTTGGATCCAAATTCGCGGATTTTACCGATAACGGTTTCTTTGATTGCGTCGCGACCTGGTGCGATGAATGTACGTGGATCATAAGCATCCGGTTTAGCAGCTAGAACTTCGCGAACAACTTTTGCAAACACGATTTGGTTCTCAGTGTTTACGTTAATTTTGGAAGTACCCAGGGAGATAGCTTTCTTGATGTCATGTTCAGGAATACCTGTACCACCATGAAGAACCATTGGGATGTTAGTAGCGTCACGGATTTCTTCCATTTCTTTGAATCCGAGGTTAGGCTCACCATGGTAAGGACCATGAACAGAACCTAGAGCAGGAGCCAAAGTGTCGATACCTGTTTCTTTAACAATACGAACGCACTCATCCAGCTTAGCATACATGATGCCGCCGATAACGTCGTCTTCTTGTCCACCAACAGTACCTACTTCTGCTTCTACGGAAACACCTTTAGCATGAGCATATTCAACAACTTTTTTAGTCATATCAATATTCTCATCGATTGGGTGGTGGGAACCGTCGATCATTACGGATGTAAATCCAGCATCAATTGCTGCCTTACATTTATCAAAGCTTGATCCATGGTCAAGGTGGATAGCTACAGGAACTGTGATATTCATATCGATAATTAGACCTTCTACCATCTTAACAACAGTAGTGAAGCCGCCCATGTGACGTGCTGCGCCTTCGGATACACCAAGGATTACTGGTGATTTTTCTTGTTCAGCGGCACCAAGAATAGCTTGAGTCCACTCCAAGTTGTTAATGTTGTACTGACCTACTGCGTATTTTCCTTCAAGTGCTTTGTTCAACATGTCTGTCATAGATACTAATGGCATGGTTTCATCCTCCTAAGAATGTTGGTTGGCTATGTTTTTAAACCGACATCACATACAGGCTTATTATAACACATCCTGAGTCAAATACTAAATAGGATAAACAAAAAAATGTCCCGGTGGGACGATTTTTATCCAACCCGTATAGCAATTAGACTCAACCTGTTTATAATCACCATAACCAAATAGGATCAATACAGAAAATGTCACTTTAACTGCATTGATCTACTGACTTATTATGAAGATGCATATTGACCGCTACCCGCATTTCATCTATGTCAAATGGCTTTGTAAAATGCATCAATGCGCCTAGCTTGGTAGCCTCCTTAATCATATCCAGTTCTCCGTAAGCCGTCATCATAATGACCTTAATGGACGGATTCAGCTCTTTCAGATGCTTCAAAATCTCGAGTCCATCCATTCCCGGTATTTTCATATCGAGCAGAACCAAGTCAGGAGACTCGCTGCGAACAATGTCTAAGGCCAGTTTTCCGTTAGCTGCTTGAAATGTCGTATATCCTTCGCTATTAAATACTTCCATAAGAAGAATCCGAATCCCATTCTGATCATCGACAATTAACACTTTCTTTTTTTCCATATAACACCCTCCCAGAGATTAAGCCAGATTGACTATACCGCGCTCTCCACAGCTAACGGCCCCTTCAGAAATTAACTCCATACGAAACCTATTATTCGTGCTTCAATGCCCAAATCCTTCTAATTGGATAAAATGGGTAAATAAAGAGCCTGAATTGCAATGATGTCATTTTCGGAACTCTCCAAAACGGGTAAACAAGCATAAATGCCTTCGGCGTCCTTAAAAGGACAGTAAGCGTTTAAGCGAGAAATATTGGACATAAAGAATCGGTGAACAACTTATACATTCTAATAATTAAAAAAAGAGCCTCCAATAGGAGGCTCTTCAGATTAATTAAGAACTCGCACGTAAGCTACGATTATGTTTACAACCTATTGCTGTTCGGAATGAGTTAAAGAAGCTTTGACAAATTCACGGAACAAAGGTTGTGGACGGTTCGGACGTGAAGTGAATTCCGGATGGAATTGAACCGACAAGAACCATGGATGTCCAGGAAGTTCTACAATTTCGACCAAACGACCATCTGGTGAGGTTCCGGAAATAACCAGACCTGCTTTTTCAATCTCATCACGGTACGTGTTATTGAACTCATACCGGTGACGGTGACGCTCGTATACCAGTTCATCATCGTAGCAAGACATTGCCAGGGAACCCTCAGCAATCTTACAAGGATACAAACCAAGACGCATAGTACCGCCCATATCTTCAATATCCTTCTGCTCAGGAAGCAAATCGATCAGTGGATATGGTGTGTTCGGATCGATTTCGGAGCTATTCGCACCTTTTAGACCTAGAACAGAACGGCCATATTCGATTACGGAAACTTGCATACCTAGGCAAATTCCGAAGAAAGGTATCAATTTCTCACGGGCATAACGAATCGCGGAGATTTTGCCTTCAATTCCCCGATCACCGAAACCACCAGGAACTAGAATACCGCCAACACCGCGCAGCATTTCGTCCACGTTCTCATCCGTGATTTCTTCTGCATTGACCCAGCGAAGTTTAACTTCTGCATTGGAAGCAAAACCTGCGTGTGAAAGTGACTCAACAACACTCAAATAAGCGTCATGCAAAGCTACATACTTACCAACAATCGCAATTTCCACTGTTTTCTCTAGCTTCTGAATCCGCTCAAGCATACTTTCCCATTCACGCATATCTGGCGCAGGTGTTGTAAGCTTCAGATGGTTAACAACAATCTCGTCCAATCCTTCATCACGAAGATTCAGTGGAACTTCATACAATGTTGAAGCATCGCGGCATTCCACGACAGCATTAGCATCAATATCGCAAAAGAGTGCGATCTTCGCTTTCATATCTGCGGAAAGTTCATATTCCGTACGGCACACGATGACATTCGGTTGAATACCGATACTGCGCAGCTCTTTAACACTGTGTTGTGTCGGTTTTGTTTTCACTTCTCCAGCAGCCTTGATATAAGGGATCAAGGTTACGTGGATATACATCACATTTTCCCGTCCGATATCACTCTTGATTTGACGAATGGCTTCTAGGAACGGAAGACTTTCAATATCACCTACGGTTCCACCAATCTCTGTGATTACAACATCAGAGTTGGTCTCGCGGCCTGCGCGGAACACGCGTTCTTTGATCTCATTCGTAATGTGTGGGATAACTTGTACAGTTCCGCCCAAATACTCTCCACGACGTTCCTTGCTGATTACGGATGAATAGATCTTGCCTGTCGTTACATTGCTGTTCTTTGACAGATTAATATCAATAAACCGTTCATAGTGTCCAAGGTCAAGGTCAGTCTCCGCACCGTCATCTGTTACGAATACTTCACCGTGCTGATAAGGACTCATTGTTCCAGGGTCTACGTTAAGATACGGATCAAATTTCTGAATCGTTACCTTTAGACCTCTGTTTTTGAGCAACCTGCCCAGCGAAGCGGCTGTAATGCCCTTGCCCAGGGAAGACACAACGCCACCCGTTACAAAAATATACTTTGTCACTGTAAAACCCTCCTAAATAAAGTCCAGACATAAAAGCGGCGCATGGTGTTTATCGTAACCCGTTTTACTATCATCAAAACAGGGGAAATCAAAAGTTTAATACACCGGGGAAAACATAAGCGTCGTCCCGCGAATTACATAAAACTACAGCTACTTTGCATCTAAAAAAACAAAAAAGTGACACCCGTAGAACCGGGGCACTTTTTATTTTAAAAAACGCGTTTATTAACTTACATGATAAGCCCATGCAATAGTTTACTCTGACGATCCCCCACTGTCAAGGGAGGAATTATACCTTCAGCGAGACTCTTTGAAATTATTTATCTTACTCGTCAGCTTCGGCATCCTCATCTGAGTCATCTTCTGCATCGTCTTCATCTGTGTCATCTTCGTCTATGTCATCTTCATCGATCACGACATCTTCGTCGACTTCTTCTTCGCTGTCGTCGTCGGAATAGAGGTCGTCGCGATCTTCGTCGATAGCGTCAAAATCCTCTTCTTCAGCAGCGTAGTTTTCTTCTTCTTCAGCAAAGTCGTCGTCTTCCAAATCGTCGTCTTCATCGTTGATGATACGTACGCGTTTGGTGTTACCAACCGGATCATCAGAACGCTCTAGAGGATACCAGCGTTTCAATCCCCAAAGGTTGGTTCCAACACAGGCAAAACGCCCATCAATGTTAATCTCGGTATATAACTGGGCAATAGTATCTTGGCTTTGTTGATCGGTCATGCCGCGCAGCTTGGCTACCTCGACCATCAGATCACGGTAATAATAGGGTGTATTGGCTGCCTTAAGGACTAGAAAAGCCAAATCCACCATCGGCATTTCTTTAACTTTCTCAGGGTCTAGCTTTAAATTGAGTGGCGTACTCACTAAAGGACACTTCCTCTCACGCATTGTTCACATTACGGTTTATTTCAATAATATCCATTAACAAAACTAAGTAAAACCTATTTGACAACAAATTGCAAGTCAAAAGCGGTATCAGCTAACAGAAAGAGTCCTCCAGCACTTATCCGTAGCAGGAACCTGTCTCTATCTTGAAGAAGAATAAATCTAAAACATATGTACCTGGGTGAGACTTTCACTCCCTTTTATTATTAAAAAAGGCGGAGGAAACCCTCCGCGCATGACTGTATCCACGCCAAGGATCGGCTCCTTACGTGATGTTACAAAGAGAGTGTTAATCTCTTCTGTCTATTTTATGTAAAGCGCCGTCTTTTGACACGATGGGCAGCCCATTTCGTTAAAAAAGGGCAAGTTCCCATTCGGACCCCCTCTTCCACTCATACAATATGGCAGCAGGGCACCGAGGAGGGGACAGCAAATCCTATGGACTATCACAAATTTTGGCATATGCTTCTTGAAGAAATATCGGTTGCCCCCAACAATGGTGAGCGGCGTATTCTTACCTTCAATGATCCCCGCCAGTATGCCGGAGCATTTACACAATGGAAGGCTCTGAAAGCGAAGCAGCCCGAGCTGCGGCAAGTACAGGTATCTCCGCTGATCCGGGCCTTCTTTGTGCCTGCTGCCGGAGCTGGAAAACTAATGAGCCGATTTGCAGACCTTCTAAATGTTGAAGAGGATCTACAAATACAAATCCATTCTATAGTTAACGAAAAGAGCGGAACCGCCACACTCCCATGGGGAGTGAAAGCCATTCATGCCCCTCAGGCATGGTCTAAATCAACTGGAGTTCACGTTAAAATCGGCGTAATTGACACAGGCGCTGATTACCGCCATCCCGATCTGAAGCATTCATTAGCCTCTGGGGTCAACTTACTACACCGCGGGATGTTGCCGCTAGACGATAATGGACACGGGACTCATATCGCCGGTACGCTTGCTGCGGCAGGCGGAACACGCGGGATGATGGGCGTAGCTCCACGAGCGTTGCTATATCCAGTCAAGGCCTTTGATCATAGCGGCTCCGCCTATGTGTCGGACATAGTACTGGGCATTGATTGGTGCGTGCAGAACAGAATCGATATCATCAATATGAGCTTCGGAATGAAAACTAGAAGCAAAGCACTTCATAATGTGGTTATAAAAGCGTACCGAGCCGGAATCGCTATCATTGCCTCCTCCGGGAATGATGGCAAGCGTGGCGGAGACTACCCCGCACGTTATCCTGAGACGATTGCCGTGGGTGCCATCGATAAAAGACATCGTGTTGCCGGCTTCAGCAACCGCGGTTCTTACATCGATGTATACGGCCCCGGCGAAGGCGTGCCCTCCTGTTGGTTGAAGGAGGGCTACAAAGAGATGAGCGGCACCTCCATGGCGACCTCGCATGTTACGGGAGCCGCTGCACTGCTGCTCGCGGTGCGACCGGGGCTCTCGCCAAGGGAGCTAAAGCTGCTATTGCGGCGCACCGCATCCCCGGTGCGGCTGCGCAAGGGGCAGCGACGCGCATCCCTCGGCGGCGGCGCTGCCGATGCCCTACGCCTGCTGAAAGCAGGAGTTAGGGCCAAGCGGGCGGTCTCCGCGAACGTATAGACCCTACCCGGGCACCGGGTGGGTCACTCTGACGTGAGCGCAGCTTGTGCCGATGCGAAGAACGGCACATAATAAAATCCGCCTCCGGGGGAACCGGAAGGCGGATTTTTGTCGTTTGATGTTGAATTACATGCGATCCGGTGCAGAAACACCGACAAGACGCAGGACATTAGCAATGGTAGTGCGAGCAGCACCAAGCAAAGCAAGACGCGCTACTGTTTGAGCGGCATCCTCTGTAATTACACGTTCGGCTTTATAATAACTGTGGAACATCGCAGCCAGCTCATATACATAACGGATGAGACGATGTGGAGCATAACCTTCAGCCGCAACAGCGATTTCTGCTGGGAGCTCACCAATTTTGCGCAGCAAGTCATATTCATGCACTGCTGTCAGCTTGGAGAAGTCAATCTCAGCGTAATCAGGAATGGAGATCCCTTGCTCCTCTGCCTGACGGAAGATACTGCAAATACGCGCATGCGCATATTGAACGTAGAATACAGGGTTCTCATTAGAAGTAGAGATCGCCAAATCCATATCGAAATCGAGATGAGAATCCATGCTACGCATGGTGAAGAAATATCGAATCGCGTCGATTCCTACTTCCTCCATCAAATCTTCCATCGTAACCGCTTTGCCGGTACGCTTCGACATTTTAACCTTTTCACCATTCTGGAACAGACTGACCATCTGAGCAATCAGAACCACTAGCTTCTCAGGATCATTTCCAAGTGCTGCCATCGCCGCTTTCATCCGCGGAATATAGCCATGATGATCCGCACCCCAAATGTTAATCATTTTATCGTAACCGCGGCCATACTTATCGCTGTGATAAGCAATGTCCGGTGTAAGGTAGGTATATGTGCCATCGTTCTTAATCAGAACGCGGTCTTTATCATCGCCATACTTAGTCGTTTGCAGCCAGGTTGCCCCGTCCTGCTCATAAACTTCTCCACGATCACGAAGCTCGTCTAGCGAGCGTAACACTTCTCCGTTCTCGTACAGTGAAGTCTCACTGAACCAGATATCGAAGTTTACACGGAATAGTCCCAGATCGCGTTTGATTTTATCGAGCTCTTTATTAAGTCCATAGGTCCGGAAAAAGGCTGCGCGGTCACTTGGGCTCATTTCGAGCAGTGTATCACCCTTTTCAGCCACAAGCTCTTTAGCAAATCCCTTAATGTCCTCGCCATGGTAACCGTCTTCAGGCATTTCTGCTTCTTGGCCCAACTCCTGCAGATAACGAGTTTCAATGGATTTGCACAAGTTGACTACTTGGTTACCGGCATCATTAATATAATATTCCCGTGTCACCTGATAGCCTGCATAATCGAGTACGTTGCAAAGCGCATCGCCGACAGCAGCACCACGAGCATGTCCTAAATGAAGGCTACCCGTTGGATTGGCACTGACGAATTCCATTTCAACCTTCTGACCTTGACCGATGTTAATACGGCCATAATCATCACCCTGCTCAGCAACAAGGCTGATAATTGGGTACAAATAATTCTTGGACAACGTAAAGTTAATAAAGCCTGGTCCGGCAATCTCAGCTTTTTCAATAGAAGCGCTGCTTGTATCCAAATGTTCTATAATTGCCTCAGCAATCTGGCGCGGGTTACGTTTTGCGATTTTGGTCAACTGCATAGCAGCGTTCGTAGCCAAATCACCATGTGCCTTATCTCTTGGTACTTCCAGTACGATATCCGGAACCTCTTCCGGTGCAACAATTCCTGCATTCACAATTGCATCGGCAATGGCTTCTTTTACCCGTTCATTTACAAGCTCCAACGGATTCTTTCTCTGTGTCATAATTTCGGTTCCTCCTGTATATGCAAACTAATAGCAAACTTTCCTGACAATTCATCGTAAACGTACAAATCATATTCCCATTCGACCGTTAAGGAACGCCCTTCGCGAATCACGTCCAGCTTGTTCGTTTCTGTAGAAAGATTAAACTGTGTATATGGCGAACGATAAAATCCCGGTAGACGTCGTCCAGATTGAAAGCTCTGTTCCGACTGTATCCCACCGTGGCGGATTAGCTTTAGCTGATTGCCTGCAATCTTTATTGTTGTACGAACAGAAACTTCCTCTCCTCGAGGGCCCTGCTCTAACTCTTCATATTGAATATATAGATGCGGTCCTTTGGATACTACCTCTCCATTCGCTTTCATAACATTCCGCTGACCCTCTTGAAGGCTTACGAGCGTAATAGAGACGTCATATTTGTCAGACTGTAATTCGGGCATCACACGTTCCTCCATTCTGCAAGCCTCTGCATTCTGCATAAGAAAAACGTCTATCGTGAAACTTAAACATTTTTATATTTTATCAAAGGCCTATTCGCTTTCCCATTGTACACTATATCCAGTTCAAAGAAGCATTTCAATCTTTGAATCCAATAGATCTAGCTTAGCTCATAAAATTTTACCATATTGATGGATAAAAGCACACTTGGAACATGTAGTAAAACTGCACATGAGTGTACCTGGCTTCATAATCACAAAAAAACGGTCCCCTCAGGAACCGTCTAGTTAACTATAACGCTCTGTTAACTCGCTTACTACCTTTACAAATCACCGATTACAAGGACAGAATTTTTAACGAAAACCTAAGCTGCCAAGAAGCGCCACCATCTTTCGTTACATATAACAATGCATAATCGCGCTCGCGAACGGCCAGCCAGCCTTCTTTATTACTAGTGAAAGAGATTACCCCATCATACCCAGCAATCGCCGGAAGATTGGTCCACTGCTTGCCACCGTTATACGTGCGTCCTACCGCTACTTTTTCTGCTGCGTCGGAATAACCCACCAAGAAGGTCGTATTATTCCCTATCAGCTCCAAATTTCCCGGTCTGCCAGACGCAGGCCCTTTATTTACTACAGCTCTTCCACTACCCGGAGCAGGCCCACCCCCAGCTGTTTCCTGAGCGATCACTCTATTCCAGCTTTTACCCTTACTCGTACTTGTATATAGGGAGTATGAGGTTTGACTCATCCCTGAGCCGCCAAAGAGAACCACATCAACTTGATCTCCCTTTGAAGTGATTTGCCCATACTCTGGATCGGTAAAGGCTACCTTTAACGATAAACTCCAAGTTTTGCCACCATCTGTAGTCTTCATTACCCGGTAGCCGGTTCCAGGCACAGTTACAACGGCCCAGCCGGTATTACGATCACTGAAATAAGCACCGCGTGTATTGGATGGGGTTGAAATCTTACTCCAGCTAAGTCCCCCGTCCTTGGTGTAATACGTTGATGCCCTGTTATACCCAAAACCAATCTTACTGTCGATAAAATCGATGCTTTCAAAGCTAACCGCTTTATTCGAAAGTCTTTTCCATTCTGAGCCGCCAGTAGAGGTACTGATTAAATATCGAGCTTGACCATCTTCTACAGAAGCAAGGGCAAAACCATGCACGTTATCGGGAAAATCAATCTGTTTAAAGCTCCATTGGCCTTCATAAATCGCTTGAAAATTGCAGCCTCCATCAGAAGTGCCAATCATAAATCCATTACCTGCTGCCCGTCCGATATCTCCATTCAAAAACTGAACATCAGAAAAGGTAAGCGGTGTGGATACGTCTCCTGAATGCTTATTTTGCAGAGACTGTAGTAGCCCATGGTCTCCAGTGCCGCAAGCCGCAGGCGTGGCTGATGCCGCAGCATGTACAGAAGAAGCTGATGCACCCCAGCCTGAAACCATTATTAACGTCGCCGAAAGGGCGGTTATTGTCGTTCTGTGAATCTTTTTCGTCCAGTTCATAGTGACACCTCCTATTGTATATATACCCTCGCTTTCAATCTCTACTCTTTTATACCTCCTGAAGCACGCATGATCCACCATTGAATAGTCACAAAATGGAAACAGTTTGTCATCTCCTATTTAAATCGCCTCCGGCAATAGTCCCTTTCACAGATCGCCTAGTTATACAATGAATATCCTTCCAGTTCCTATCCCATAATACAAGGAGAAGGGAGTCTGGTGCCATGACACGTGAATCAACAAATCCACCTAAACGAAAAAGCCGCTTCCGCCGTTTATTCCGGCTGCTGCTAGCCATGATTATATTGTTTCTACTGACCACGGGAGCTCTGCTCGGTTACCTATATCAAAAGGATCTTCCTCCCATTGGCGACGATGTGCGCTCCAAGCTACTCGACTCCAGAGGCAATATTCTTGCCACCTTTACCTCAGACGGGCGTAGCCGTGAACCGGTCAAATTAAGTCAAATTTCTCCCCTGCTTATTGAAGCCACACTAGCCGTCGAGGACCGTAAGTTTTACGAGCATTCCGGATTCGATATGAAGGGGATGGCGCGGGCCGTACTCGTCAATCTTGAAGAGGGAAATCGAACACAAGGGGCTAGTACGCTAACTCAACAGCTCGCGAGAAATCTCTATCTATCCCACGAAAAGACATGGACGCGCAAGGCCAAAGAAGCCTTGTATACGATGCAGCTTGAGATGAAATACAGCAAAGATGAAATCTTGAACATGTATTTAAATAACATCTACTATGGTCATGGTGCCTATGGCATTGAAGCAGCCTCTCAGATGTATTTTGGCAAATCTGCAGCAGATTTAGACTTAGCAGAGAGTACCATGCTAGCTGGGATTCCAAAAGGACCGACCTACTATTCGCCATACAATCATTTAGACAACGCTAAAAAACGCCAAAAAATTATTTTGACCGTCATGACTAATTTAGGAGAAATTACGCAAGAAGAAGCGGGGCAGGCTGTGCAGGAAGACTTGAACCTAAAACCACAAGGCCAGAAGGATACCACTGTGGCTGCACCTTATTTCAAAGATTATATCCGCAATCTCGCCATAGAATCTCTTCACATCAGCAGTGATGAGCTGGAACAAGGGGGACTAAATGTTTACACTACCCTTGACCCTGACATGCAGCATGCCGCAGAACAAGCCGTCGACAAAGAGATGGATCAAAAGAGTGATCTGGAGACGGCTCTTGTTTCCATTGATCCTCGAACTGGCTACATTAAAGCAATGGTCGGCGGAAAGAATTATCGTACCAACCAATACAATCATGCTCTAGCCACTACACGTCAGCCTGGCTCATCCTTTAAGCCAATCATGTATTTAGCCGCACTTTCTTCCAAAGAGATGACGGGTCTTTCCGTTTTCAAAAGCCAGCCAACGATGTTCCATTATGATAACAATCGCAAAACCTACCAGCCTCGGAACTTCGGGGATAAGTATCTGGGGGAAATCAACATGCGACAAGCTATTGCAGCATCCGACAATATTTATGCTGTGAATACAATCATGAAGATCGGTGCGGATAAAGTGAGCGAGATGGCAGCCAAGATGGGCATTGACAGCCCGCTTCAAAGTGTTCCTTCACTGGCACTCGGCACCTCACCAATCAGTCCGCTAGAAATGGCTGCAGCTTTTGCTGTTATAGGAAACAGTGGTCAGAAAATGCCCACCACTGCCATTCTAAAAATAACGGATTCAAAGGGTGTGGTCCTGTATGAAGCTCCACAGCCAAAGGGTGAAGCCGTTGTAGAACCTTCTGCCGCCTATGTGTTAACCCGTTTAATGGAAGGAGTATTTGAGACTGGAGGAACTGGGAACCGTGTAGCTTCTATAATCAAACGTCCGGTAGCCGGCAAGACTGGAACTACGGATACAGATGGCTGGATGGTAGGCTTCACCCCCGAGCTATCCACTGCTGTTTGGGTTGGATATGACAAGGGGCGCGACATTACAACTACCGACGGTCGACGGGCAGCTCCAATTTTCGCGGAGTTCACTGAAAAAGCTCTGGAAAATATCCCGCCTAAGATTTTCCCCATTCCAGATGGCGTGGTTAGTGTATACATCAATCCGCAGTCCGGCAAGCTAGCGACAGCAGCCTGTCCCGAAAAAGAACTAGAGACTTTCATTAGTGGAACTGAGCCCACCGAATACTGTGATCAGCACGGCAAAGGTCCCGCTGTCGATGATGCACAAAGCAAAGTAGATCCTGCTGAAGAAAATCGTTCCCTGTGGAACAATATTAAGCGCTGGTGGTTGAATTAGCCCTCTTCATTTATTGAAGAGGTTTTTCTTTTTTATAACTTATTTATTACAGAATTGATAGGATGGGCAAATTAAGTTTTCACTTCTCCCGCAAAGGATGTAACCGCTTCATTTTATGTAATCACCCCATTCTCTTAACTCACAATTACTGCTATAATAGTTAGTAGCAACCAAAATATAAAGATGTAAATGAGGGACATGGGATGAAGGATACAGGCATGATCCGGAGTTTAGACAGTCTTGGGAGAATTGTGGTTCCCGCAGAAATCCGTATGACTCGTAATATCGACATTGGTGATCCTATCGAATTTTTTATATTAAACGATAACACCATCATACTCAGGAAGTACACCTCGACAGAATGTACGTTTTGCAGAAGCCACGACCATGTCACCTACTATAAAGAGCAATTTATTTGCAGTAGCTGTCTAAAAGAAATTGCCGATCCTGAACGCATGTCTCAAGCGCCGGAGACGCGCCAAGATTTTGCTAGCGAAGTGTCAGAGCACAGCAGCACGATCCGGAAGACGAAAACAGAGGATATGTGCCAACGCTTGGAGCGGGCCATAGATGATCATCCTTATGCCAATCAGAAAGAGCTTGCTGAAATCCTGGGGATCAGTCAAGCCAGAGTAAGTCAACTCAAACGCAAACTTAGTACGGGAAGCAAATCGTAAACTAAATTAATGTATAGCAAAAAAGGCTTCGACTCTCCTATTTCAGGGTGTCGAAGCCTTTTTACTGTATCCTTTAATTTTGACCGGGTGATTGTTCCTACTCGGTCAGAGCAGCCTTGAGTTCATCGGAGGATGCGGTCCACCATGCCTCATTATGAGAGATCAAGAGGGATTTTAGCGCAGCCTTTTCAACTGCGCCAAGCCCTCCCACATCGATTTTGCGTTTTAGAGCCCCATCCAGCTTATTGACATGCTCGGCGAGGATTTTCCAGCCACGACGCGCTTCCGTATCAATCCACATTTCACAAGCTGTAATTCCACCGTAGAATTGACTATCCTGGGTACGGTCCACTGCTACCCATACCACCCAAACCTGTCTTCCATTAGGTACATCTTCACGGTTCATGGAGAATTTAATACCCTTTTCAACCTTACTCTTGGCATGCATGGCACCGATATCAATGACTGCTTCACCGCCATCAATAATGACAGGCGATACGTTATTGAGCTCAATAGAGCCTGCTCCAAAGCCTTTATGTTTACTTTTGGCATTCACAATATTTAAGGCAATCTGTTTCTTGCCCTCCGGTTGTATGTTGTCCACGAGTGCACACCCTTCCTCTTACGAATAATTTAATTTTAGCTAATAATGCGGCGATTGCAAACATATACATCCCGTAGATGCTTGTCACGGGAGGAATCACAGTATGAAGTCACTGTCATTAAGGTACATTATCATCTTTGCGACCCTGGCCGCCCTCGTGCTACTAGGAGGAATATGGGTCTATTCGGGGGATAACTCCACAACTTCTGTTACTAGCTTTGTTTTAAAAGAGGCCAAGTCCTCCAGTGGCACAGCTCCTGCTGCTGCACCACAGCAAAATCTTCCTGATAGCGCCCCCGTTCCGGCAGAGGAAGCATTAAGTCATCGGGTTGTCGAGTACCACATCGATGTTCAGCTTGTTCCAGATACAGAAACCTTAATCGCTTCTGAGACGGTAACCTGGACACACCCCGGTGTAAAACCTGTAAGTGATCTATATTTTCATATGTACCCAAATGCTTTTGCCTCACCAGATACTACCTTTATGAAGGAATCCGGAGGAACGCTCAGAGGTGACACCATGCCAGAGAACGGCTTCGGAAGTATGACTCTAACCGATCTGCGCACGACAGAAGGAACATCGCTAATGCAACGAGTACAATTTGTACAACCTGACGATGGTAACGTCAACGATAAGACACTCCTAAAGGTGCATCTCCCACAACCGGTTAATGGAGGAGAAAGTGTCACGCTTAAACTAAAGTACGAGGTCCAGCTTCCCAAAATATTTGCCCGTATGGGTACATCAGGGAATTTCGTGATGGCTGGGCAATGGTTCCCAAAGCTTAGTGTATACGAGCCTATGGGCACACGCGGGGTTAAGGAAGAAGGCTGGGATTTACATCAATATCACGGCACCTCTGAATTTTACAGCGATTTTGGCATCTTTAATGTAACGATTGCAGTTCCTTCTAACTATACGGTAGCTGCGACCGGATTTCCTGTAAAGAATGCCAAACTGAAACAAGATCAAAAAATATATCAGTTCTACGCTGATGATGTCCATGACTTCGCTTGGGCGGCTTCCCCTGATTTCACAGTAGCTGAAGAAGCCTTCTCTACACCAGAAGTACCTGGTGTACGGATCAAGGTCTATCTCGATCCATTGCACAAAGACTTAAAGGAACGATACCTTCAGGCCGCTAAGGCTGCCCTGACCTACTTCAGTAAATGGTATGGTCCTTATCCCTACTCCACTCTGTCTATTATCGTTCCACCTAAGGAGGGCAATGGTGCAGGAGGAATGGAGTATCCTACGCTCATTACAGCCTTTGGAGCCACGGACTCTTCACCTGATACTTCACTTGAGAGAACCGTCGTTCATGAAATTGGCCATCAATACTTCTACGGTATGGTCGCCAGCAATGAATTCGAAGAGGCTTGGTTAGACGAAAGCTTTACTTCTTACGCTGAAGACAAACTCATGGAGCAGGAATATGGTGTCAAAGCTAATCTCCCTCTGCAATCTAGCCTGGTGACCAAATCAGAGCCGCTGAACTTAGAGACATGGAAATATGACGGGGCAGAATCGTATAGCCGAAATGTATATATTCGCGGAAAGCTAGTACTTAAGGATATTGAACGCCAAGTAGGCGCTAAAGCAATGAACAGTATCATGTCTACTTACGCACGTAAATTCCGTTTCCAGCATCCCACTACATCTGATTTTCAAAAAGTCGTTGAGAAGGTAACCAAAAAATCGTGGCAGCCTTATTTCGAGGATTATGTTTATGGTGGCGGTGCTCCTGATTTCTCAGTAGATACGATTACGATTAAAAAGAATGGCAGCAGCGAGGCTCAGAGCTACGAATCCATAGTGAAAATTACAAACAAAGGGAGTCATTACGTTGACGTTCCCATTAAATTTACATTCGCTGACGGTTCTGCGGCAGAGCGGGTCTGGAACGGTGAAGGAGCAGAGACTACGTTTCAGCTGTTAAGCGATAAACTTCTCCTCTCTGCTGAGATTGATCCAGAGCATACCGTTCTTTTAGAAAACAAACATCTTAATAACTTCAGACTGGCGGAAATAGAGCCCAAAACACTCTCCCGCTGGACGTTAAGTGTAACTAAATTAGTTGAAACCGTGCTCGGAACTCTTGTCTGGTGAGGTGAATGATTGTGAGAACATCGATAACCCGCGGCTGGCAAAGCATGAAGGAGCAATTTTATATTCTGATTCTGCTCTTCATCTATCGACTGCTCTGGGGCTACTTTATGTACGGCTTCATCCGGTCTGCTATCGTTCCAATTCTACTGCGCTACCCAGATAAAGACGCTGGAGGCAGTGGAATGGGTAGACTACTCTATTATGTCGAAGGGCAGTTCAGCTTGAACACAGATCCTGAGATACGTAATTGGTTATGGATGTTCCTAGGGCTTGTTCTCTTACGACTGCTGCTCTCCCCATTCATAAGAGCAGGATTACTACATGAACTCCATCAGGAGAGAAAAGGAGAGCGGGGCCTGTTCTTTTTTCCCGGCATGAAGGTTTATGGATTTCCAGTGTTTATTTTTAGTTTAATCGAATGGGTGCTGGCTTTATTGCCGTTATACTGGCTCGCTCCAAAAATGTACGGGCTGTTCTTATCTTCCTTTCTGAACTCCTCTTTGTTACTTCATCTAGTTCCATACGTATTGGCATGGCTTATATACATCTTTATGGTTCGCCTGTTCCTTCTATATATGCAGTTTGGTTATACCAGCGGTACGGGGATGTTCTCCTCCCTATTCATCTGTATAAAGTCACTGATTCCAGCAATAGGCATTTCAATCATACTTGGTGCAGCGGGCCTTATCCTTTTGCTGGCGTGCGGACTATCCGGTATCTTCTGTCCTGGCCTGCCGGCACTTCTTATTCGTCAACTCTCATCACTGCCCTCGACACTTTTCAAAATGTGGGGAATCTCCGCTCAATATCATCTATGGCGCAGTAAAGCATTTCCACAATAATTTATGGCATTACAACACATAATATAAGAGTCCCGGTTCCTGAATCAGGAGCCGGGACTCTTTCGCGTTACAGACAAATTATGACGATTTGCAAAATCGTAAAGACTTTGTTACAATAAGTCCTGTTCCATTAGTAACAAGTTTGTAATCATTTGAAACGATTTCTACATAACTTCATGTATTCATCGTAGTCTTGTCGATAAGTCACTATCTGGTGCATAAAACGCCGAATTCCTTGCACCGGGAAGTGGGGGAACCATATTTTGGGTGAATTGATCTCGCTTTGCAGTGATCATAGGGGAACCTTCTACCGAATCCTTAAGCTAACCTCACAGGCATTGGAAGGGGTACAATTTTTTTGAAGAATTTAAGAAAAGCATGCGTCGCTGCGGCGCTGGGACTTGTGATGGCGTTCTCTATTGGTGGAGGAAGTGCCTTTGCAGATTCTAAGATGGACAGTGTTATTTCAAAGACAATTGGAGTTGCCTATAAAACCGGAGGCACTAGCACTGCCGGGTTTGACTGTTCTGGATTTACTACGTATGTATTCAAGAAGGTGGGTCTTTCTTTGCCCCGCACTTCAAAAGCTCAATATAATGTTGGAACTCCTGTAGCCAAAAGCAAATTGCGTTCAGGTGACCTAGTTTTCTTTAACACATTGGGCAACGGCGTATCCCATGTCGGCATTTATGTTGGAAACGGAAAATTCGCACAATCATCATCTTCATATGGCGTGACCATCACTTCACTTAGCCAGTCCTACTGGGCCAACCGCTACGTTGGCGCTAAAAGAGTAATGAGTACTTCCTCATATCAAGCTGTAGCCTACGATTAATACTTCCCCACAACTATAACCTCACATTTACAACTATATAGACCTGGATTTGATTATTACCTTAATCGAATCCAGGTTTTCTTTTGCCTTATTATAATCTTTACACCTCTAGAATAGACTTTAAACACTTTTATTTGATAAAAATTTCAATAAATATAAAAATAAGTTTAATATTATCGCTTACATATGCATTTTGTCTTTAAATATATGAATTTTTCTGCATGATTAGGTTAAAAACGATTGCCAAGCGGCACTCTGTTTGTTACAATAACTGCAGTAAGATTTTAGTAACATTTTTGTAATCATTAAGTTGTTATTTACAAAGGTTTTGTCATGTATTGATTACAAGCTATTCCTAATCAACAGTCTGAGCCGAGTTTCCTAACTATTAGGGAAACGGGGGAACCAACTTTGGGTGAATTGACCTCCATTTTTAGAGGGGTCATAGGGGACCTTCAACCGAACCCTTAAGCTAACCTCGTAGGCATCTGGAAGGGGTATAAACTTTTGAAGAAGAAGTTAGCAGCAGCTGTACTCAGCTTTTCCATTATCTTCACCATCGGAGCAGGAAGCGCTTTCGCGGATTCCAAAATGGATAAAGTGATCGACAAGACCATCGGAACTAAATACGTATCCGGCGGGATCTCCACAAATGGATTTGATTGCTCCGGATTTACAATGTATGTTTTTGATAAAATCGGTATCAACCTACCACACCAATCAGGTTCCCAGTATCAAATGGGTACTGCTATCTCCCGAGATGATTTAAGATCAGGAGATCTTGTATTCTTCAATACAAGTGGTAAGGGTGTTTCCCACGTCGGCATTTATGTCGGTGAAGGCAAGTTTGCACACGCATCTTCCTCACGCGGTGTAACGATTAGCTCCCTGAGTGATAGCTACTACGTAAAACGCTATATCGGTGCTAAACGGATTATGAGCACTGATGCTTATCATTCTGTTGCTTCTGAGACAGAAGATAATGATGATGTTCAATAAGTAGAACGTACATAGGCTCTTTTCCAAGAGGTCAATTCTTGGGGAAGAGCTTGTTTTTTTGTCTTATTTAATATTTACCCCTCTCAAAATTTGTAAAACAATATTCCTTATAAATTTTCTGAGTCGATGCCCCCTCTTTTTGTATATAATTAGTTACAAGTATAAACGCCTTCGGCACTCGTAATGACGGCAAGCGTTATAACCCTCGTGAAAGGAGGTCTTTGACCTTATGATAAATCCCTCGGTTACTTTTCATGTAACTCCTATGGAGACTAGTCACGCGGAAGAGATATGCAATTGGAATTACACCCCCCCTTATAATATTTACGGCTGGATGCCGTGGGAACAAATGCAGGCTCTAGGCATCGAGTTCGGTGATCCTCAGCTACGGAATGAGCAATATGTCTCCATATTAAATGGGCAAGAAGCTTTGTGTGGATTCGCGCAGTTGTTCCCGATGGAAGGTGTTGTACGTTTGGGGATTGGCATGCAACCTGATCTATGCGGTAAAGGGCTAGGCAAATTATTCATGGATGCAATCGTGCAAGAAGCCTTGCTTCGTTATCCTGAGCGTGAGATTGATCTAGAGGTATTGACCTGGAACCAGCGGGCGATCCGAACTTACCAAAAGTGTGGATTTACGATTACAGATACGTATGAGCGCCTAACCCCATCAGGAAACAAACCTTTTTATTGCATGGTCTATGAGAAATGATATTAAAATCCATATTTTTCAATCAATTGATGGTATTATCGTTCATTTTTTTGTCACAAACCCTATGATAACGCTTCACCTTGAGCTATAATGTAGGGAGCAGCTTACATAGAAGGGACGAACTGGGATGCAGAAATGGATCATGAGCGGTTTGTTTTTTGCCGCCTGTGCCTTTGCGGTAGTACTTATGTTTACACTTCCAGGTAAAGAAGAGGTAGCTGAACAGAATAAGCCCACAATGCCGGTAGTTCAATTGGATGCGGCAAAGGCAGAAGCAACCGTGAAAGCCAGCTGTATTACCTGTCACGGCGATCAGCTTCAAGGTGGAGTTGGCCCTAGTCTTCAAAATGAAGGTGGTCAGCACGATGCTGAAGAAATCTACAGCATCGTCACTAAGGGACGCGGTCAAATGCCTTCCTTTAAAGAAAAGCTAGCCCCTGAGGAGATCGCAAACGTCGCCCTCTGGCTTTCAGAGAAAAAGTAACTACTTAAGCAACTAAAAACGCCCGTGCCAGAAGATAGTTCACTATCTGCGCACGGGCGTTTATTTATGAGTTTGGGTGATCCTAACGATTTTTCTCAAAGGCTTCATTAAATTCATGTGCCTCTCGAATATCTAGAGCTGTAATACCGTCTTCCTCATTTGATTTCAGTCGTAAAGTCACTGTCTTATAATCAATCGTAATATGTGGATGGTGATCAAAGGCTTCTGAAATGGTGGCTACTTCATCAACGAAAGCAATACCCTTCATATATTGGCTGAACATATATTTTCGCACCATGGTATTCTCTTCCAGCTTCCAGCCTTCCAGCTTGCTGATCTGCTCACGCAGTTCTTCTTCGGTAAATAACAATTCGTTTCCTCCCTTACTAAAAATTGCAGTAAAATCCGCAGGTCCCTTTACTCGTCTTATTCGTTAAACAAAACATCCCTTAGCTTCTGAGGTCCAAGGGATGTGCCAGGATAAAGGCAATATTTTCGATTAAATGTATTCAAGAATCCCAGCGATTATAACTCGGCTACACCAATTTTAACACGGGCTACTAACTACGGGCAAATTACACCCCGCCGCCCCCTCTTCTTAAATCAAAACAACAGAGGCTAAATCCTCTTCTCCGACTAAAATATTAATGCGGTGCGTGTCCTTATCGTAGATGATAACGCCGCTCCCCACCTCAATCATAGGTTCATTACCCAGCGCGAAGAAAAGATCCTCAGCCAGTGCCTCCCATACCTCCATCTTGGATTCCTGGGGCAATTCCTGCCACTCTTCCGGATCCATTTCAAAAAATAAGTACCCATCGGAAATTCTTCCGACAGCCTCGGTCAAATCTGTTAGGATTTCACCGTAATCTCTACCATGCTTTACACCCACATGTATCACTCCGTTTTCTCCACAGATGAATAATTACTTACCTTATCCATTATAGCCGAAAAAATGACTTCACAAAAAACGGAATGATGTCGATAAATAAGAATATACGTTATTCGGTTTCGCACAGAGTGCCTTGCCGCTATTTCAAGGATGATATACGCGGCTTTGTCGGAACACATCTTATAATCTCATGGACGAGGTGCATAATGGAAATTTCAACAATACTCGGTTTAATTTTTGGTCTAGTTGCAGTAATTTGGGGTATGATCCTCAAGCACGCTCCTCTTCACGCTTTAGCCACACCCGCTGCTTACGTTATTATCTTAGTAGGTACGGCAGCCTCCATCTTTATGGCCTTTCCGTTCTCGGAGGTCAAGAAGATTCCAAGTCTGTTTAAAATGATTTTTGTCAAAAAGAAATTAATCAGTAAATCCGAATTAATTACAATGTTCATGGAATGGGCTTCTATTACACGGCGTGAAGGTCTGCTGGCTCTTGAGTCTAAAGTCGATGAAATAGAAGATAACTTCCTCAGAAATGGCATGCGGATGATTATTGACGGAAATGATCAGGACTTTGTCCGCGATGTTCTCATGGAGGACATCCACGCCACAGAGGATAGACATAAAGCAGGCGCACTCATTTTCTCACAAGCAGGTATGTATGCTCCTACACTCGGCGTACTCGGGGCCGTTATCGGTCTTATCGCCGCTCTGGCTGATATGAGTGATATGAACAAATTGGCGGCAGCAATCGGGGCAGCCTTCATCGCAACACTGCTCGGTATCTTTACAGGTTACGTATTATGGCATCCTATTGCCAATAAGCTAAAACGACTTTCCAAACGAGAAATTGAAGTTCGAATGATGATGGTCGAAGGTCTATTGTCTATACAATCTGGTGTATCCACTATTGCCATCAATCAGAAGCTTGCTGTCTTCCTAACACCTTCGGAACGAGCTAAGTTAAATGATGAGAAGGAGAGTGGATCGGGTGAGCAAAAAGACTAGACACGAAGAGCATGAAGAACACGCCGACGAATCGTGGCTACTGCCTTATTCTGATCTTATGACCCTTCTGGTAGCATTGTTCATCGTAATGTATTCTATGAGTGCAACAGATGCCAAAAAGTTTGAAGAAATGAGTCAAGCCTTTAGTTCTGCTCTTAATGGTGGTACGGGTGTTCTTGAGGAACGGGCGGCAATGCCTTCTAAGAGCCAAGAGGATCTAGGGAAAAATGATCAAATGGATAAGTCAGTAACCAAGAAAAACGAACAAACAGAGATAGCTAAGCTCCGGCAAAAGGAACAAGAGGATTTAGAGAAGCTTAAGAAGCAGTTTGATCAATACATCAACAAAAACGGTCTTACCGACCTGCTGAGTACTAAGCTCAATCAGTCTCAGCTTATGATTACGATAAGTGATAACGCGTTGTTCGCTTCCGGACAGGCTGTAGTTAAGGATGATTCTCGGCAATTAGCAAAGTCCATCTCAACCATGCTGCAGCAATTCCCGGATTATGATGTAGTTGTGCAAGGACACACCGATAATATCCCTATCTCTAATAGCGACTATTCTTCCAACTGGGACCTGAGCGCGGATCGTGCTCTTCAGTTCATGAAGATCTTGCTAACGAATACGAACCTGAATCCACGCAAGTTTAGTGCGATTGGATACGGGGAGTACCACCCTATTTCTGAAAATACTACAGCTGTTGGACGAAGTAAGAACCGCCGGGTTGAAGTGTCCATTATTCGTAAATATCAAGAAACCAAAGAGTTCTCAGGTATCGCTCCTTCCGATGAATAATGTTTGTCCTAATACAAAGCATAAAGAGCTGTCCCAAGGTCTTAGACCGATGGAACAGCTCTTTTTTTGATAAATTGTATTCGCACTTAGGTCACTATTACTTCTAGACTATAGAAGTTTGTAGTTCAGTGTAGCTCCAAGTTCTTGTTTTTCTTCAGCAGACAACTCACGCCATTCTCCAGTTTGTAATGCCCCTAGACGAATATTCATAATCCGAATGCGTTGCAGCTTTCTAACCTCGTAGCCAAAAGCGCTGCACATACGGCGGATTTGACGATTCTTACCCTCCGTCAAAATAATACGGAATACACGCTCTGTAATACGAGTGACCTCACAAGGTAGCGTCTTCTCACCTAATATCTTTACGCCGCTGGACATGCCTGTAATAAATGATGGCGTAATCGGTCTGTCTACAGTAACCACATACTCTTTTTCATGCCGACCTTCAGCCCGTAAAATCTTGTTAACAATGTCCCCATCGTTAGTAAGCAGAATCAATCCTTCTGAATCCTTATCGAGTCGCCCAATCGGGAATATTCGCTCATGATGACCTACAAAATCAACAATATTCCCCTTAATATGCTGCTCTGTAGTTGAGGTGATACCCACTGGCTTGTTTAACGCAATGTAAACCGTCTGGCTTGATGTTTCAAGCGCAACACCATCTATTCGCACATCATCACCCGGAACGGCCTGACTGCCAAGCACAGCAGGTTCTCCGTTGATCGTAACTCTACCGCCTTCTACCAGCTTGTCTGCTTCACGGCGTGAACAGTACCCTGTCTCACTGATGAATTTATTAATTCTCACGTTGTCCTTCACTCCGTTCATCCTTAATATTAAGCCAAGGGGTATCCGTACCAGCTGCAGGCAGCTTGATCATAACAGTTGTCCCTTGACCTACTTCACTTTGTATATCCAAATGACCCTTATGAGCCTGAATAATACGTTGGCTAATCATTAGCCCAAGGCCTGTTCCCGACTCTTTATTAGTAAAGAAGGGTTCACCCAGCTTAGGCAACATATCCTTAGGAATTCCTTCACCTTGATCTGAAATAAGAATGAAGACAGAGTCCAAGGTGTTTCTTAGCTCCATTGAAATCACACCACCATCTGGCATAGCTTCAATTGCATTTTTGACGATGTTTATAAACACCTGCTTTAGCTGGTTCACTTCACAATGTACGGTAGATGGATGTTCAGAGAATATGGCACTAAACTGAATCCCAAACAAATGAGCCTGACTGTCTAATAGAGAAACTACATCACCAAGGATGTCCCGCACATCTTTTTCCTGGAAATGAACAGCTTGAGGCTTGGCCAAAATCAAAAATTCACTTACGATCAAATTAATCCGCTCCAGCTCGGATAACATCAGTTCAATATGGAGTGGAACCAGAATCCGCTTCTCTTGTTGAAGCTGTAAAAATCCTTTTAGCGTTGTAAGCGGATTACGAATCTCATGGGCTACACCAGCAGCTAATTGGCCTACTGTAGTCAGCTTCTCAGAGCGTCTAAGCAGTTCCTCCATTCGGTTACGTTCCGTCATATCACGTGAAACGTGAATAAAGGAATGCGGATATCCGTCTTCGTCACGAATTACCGAGGTACTAACACTAACTTCAACTATTGTTCCATCACGTTTAAGTCTTACGGTTTCAATGGGTGGTAGAACAGCACCATTCTTTAACGCATTAAGCCGCTCTTCCTCCTGCTTAAGCGCTGTCGCAGGTACAAGGTATGGCATATTTCCCAATACCTCTTTGGCACTCCATCCATATAGTTCTTCGAAGGCTCTGTTCGTACTAGTAATTCGGCCATCCATATCGATCGTATGAATCGCATCAGAAGTTCCGTTAATGACGGACTCCAAATGCTCCTTAACCGCTCGGTTCTCTTCCAGTGTCTGTTTGAGTCGATTGGTGCGCTGCATGAGGTGAGCCGTCATAGCATTGATTCGCAGAGCCAACTGTCCTAGCTCGTCCCGGCTTGTTACCTTTAGAGGAGGCTCAAATTTTCCTTTAGCTACATCGTTCACTTTGGCAAGTATCGCCTGAATCGGACGAGTAACAAATCCAGACAGTATGTAACTACATAACAAGAATAATGTAAGCAATAACAGTGACGTTGTCAGACTACTAATTAATTGATCATGAACCACAGATGAAATCACGGAGTAATCCAAAACTACTCCTATCACATAAGCTTTCAGTCCAGGTGATTGGATAGGAATGTAGCTTTTGAGCACTCTTTTTCCATGTACTTTCATTTCGAGCGTAACCGGCTTCTGCTTCCCTTGAGCTAACAGAATTGCCTCTCTATCCCGCTCCACATTACCATAAGTATAGGTGCCGTACTTAATGGGGCGGTTCCCCAGCTTCCTATTCAGCGTGTCGCTTCCGTCCGCCTTCATACTTGCAGAAGCAAAGGTTGCCGGGTTAAATCCTGTCAATTCTAAAATCCCTGGATTAGCTTCTTTAGTTCTCGATGCAATTTGGTCGGGATTAGTGATTTTGACGTAATCGCTGGCCTCCGTATTGAGAATAACGGGATTGATGATGTAGTTGCTCTCTTCATCACGATAATAACCCCACTTCTCAATGAAATCGGGATTGTAGGTTGAATATTCAAATGGGCCTGACCAAAAATGGTCCAGGGCCTGACCCTGACCCACGGATACCTCCTGATTATCGAACAATTCCAAAAAGGCCAGATACCAGTACCCCCAATCTTTTGTGGACATCCCAATATCACCAGGTACCGAAGACCTTGCTACTACGACATCGTTATCAGTCTTTACCAGAATTGAAATATTAGACACGCCCACCTTGGAAGTTAGGGCTTTAAGTTCTTCATTCGTCACGTTCTTATAGTCTGGGTCCAATTCCTCGGAGGCAAAGATAGCCGCCATTCTTAAATTATGCGCAATTTGATATTCTACATAGTTAGAGCTATAGTTACTTTGTTCTACAGAAACGGCCATTTGCATAGCAGTTAGTTGCATATTATTAATGCTTTCATTCCGTAGATTATTTTGGGCGGCATAAAGGTTAAATGTCAGGTTCAGTGCTAAAATTAGCAACACCGCCCCAAAAATAATAGCAGATAGTTTTGTCTTTATGGACAAACTGTTTGTTCACCTCTTATCCACTGGTAAATCCTTGCGGGGCCTACAATAAACATCATACCTTTTGCCCTCACATTTGAAAAGACATTTCAATGAAGCATTCAATTCAAGGAATATTGAAATTCAATGGGTCTTTATCTACAATATACAAGTATAAACGCCTTCGGTGCCCTTATAAGGACGGTAAGCGTTTTAGCAAGAAATATAAGATTAAAGGATAGCGAGAAATATATAATTTCTTATATTTTAAGAAACCATCCACATCTTATGCACATATAAACATTTTATTATAGAACGATGTGCACAAAAATGTGCATAAGTAGGCGGTTATCCACAGAGTTATGCACATTTTGTTAAGAACGAATATTTGTTCGTTGTACAATGGATATAAAGAAAGGGAAGATGATCTTGAATATTAGAGCGGGTGAATCGCTAGATGATATGGAGGCGGTTCATGAACATTGGATGAGGCAGGCGATAGCAGAAGCCCATAAAGCTGAAGCATTAGGAGAAGTTCCTATAGGGGCAATCGTCGTACGGCATGGTGAAATTATCGGACGCGGATACAATTTAAGAGAAACAACAATGGATTCTACAGCTCATGCAGAAATGGTAGCCATTCGTGAGGCCAGCAAATTCATGAATTCGTGGCGACTGCTGGATTGCCAGCTTTATGTTACTTTAGAGCCTTGTCCGATGTGTGCTGGGGCGATTGTGCAATCAAGGGTACCCCTCACTGTATATGGCACTCCCGATCCTAAGGCCGGGTGTGCTGGAACCCTCATGAATTTACTTGAAGAGCCGCGGTTTAATCATCGTACCGAAGTCATTCAAGGGGTTTTACAAGAGGAATGTGCAGAGCTACTGACCTCATTCTTTCGCCGTTTACGTCAAAAACCACCGAAACAAGCATAAACACCATCGGCGTCCATATTTTAAAAAAAGGAGAACCCTGAAATGACCCTTACTTTATATCATACCTCACAAAACATCTATATTTCTCCACTAGAGCTAAAGGATGCAGAGAAGTTACTGGAACTGCGCTTGAATAATCGGTTGACACACGAACCATTTGAACCTAAACGCGATGAGCAATTCTACACGCTGGAGAGTCAACAAAGGATCATTAATCAGCGTCTGGAGGATGCGCTGGAGGACAGAGCCTATATGTTCGGTGTCTATCTGCTTGATGGACAACTAATAGGTCAAATCACGCTATCTAATGTCTCAAGAGGTGTAGCTCAGTATGCGGATTTAGGTTATTTGATGGACCATAGGATGCAAGGACAAGGCTATATGACTGCTGCGGTCGGATTGATTCTAGGCTACGCTTTTCGAGCCTTAGGTCTTCATAGGGTTCAGGCAGCCATCTTATTGCATAATGAGGCTTCCCGGAAGGTGCTGGAGAAGAGCGGATTTAAACCTGAAGGCATCGCCCGCCAGTTTCTCAAAATAAACGGCCAGTGGCAGGATCACCAAACCTACGCAATATTGGCCGAAGATGTGCTACTGGTTGAACCTAAATAACTTTTTACTGACTCGCTCAGGATTCTTCTATTAAAAAGACCCGCATGGGCGTATATCATACGCGACATGCGGGTCTTTCGCTCATAACTTCTTATTAATAAGTCCCCAAGCTACCGAATTGCTCCTCTAGTTGATCCATTGTAATTACATCATCGCCCTGAGGAATTCCAATCTTGAACTCTGGCTTCTCATTGATCTTGTCATATTGACCTGTTCCGTTTACAGAGAAGGCAACGTTCGTACCATCTTCTGGATCATTAACTTTAATGTCCATCAATAAATCTTGGTACACAGGGAATCCGTCTTTATTGATCGCTGTATTGTAGTGGAACTGATTAATCGTAAGATACTTATCAAGATCTGCCAAGCTCTTATCGAATTCAGTTCTAGTTTCACTTGATGTGATCTCTTCTTTAGCCTTAGCCAGATCCGCATCATTAATTTGCAGCATATCCTTGTATTCTTCCTTGCTCACAATATCAATAATTTTAGGCAGGGCATTATTCACAAAGATGGTGATTGCTTCTTTAACATTATCGTTCGTCACTTGGAACTGAACGACTTGCTTAGCTTCAACACCCTCTGGCAAATTTGCTTCCTTTGGACTAAGCTCATTGAAATATTTTCCTTCATCATATTCGGCCAATACAGTGTCCATGACTTCATTAGAGAACTTTTGCATTTTCTGCGTATCCAGAGAGTTTGGATTAAATTCAGCACCCTCTTGCTCAGCCAACGCCTTGAGATCCACCTCTACAAACTTGTTAACGATTGTCTCCGGAATCGGGAAGAACGGAATCGATGGAATCTTAACATACAGCTTCTCAGTGGTCATCACCATAGGGACATTGAAGCTCATGCTCATATCGCCCTTGAGATTCAGAACCATAGTTAGCTCTGTCTGCATTGGATCAGCCTGATAAACCCCATCAATGGTTATATCAGCGTTCTTAAGCATGCTGAGTACCTGTGTTGTCATTGCAGCAGATTCAGCATCAGCGGTCTCGATGGTTAGATCATTGATCGAGAACTTACTCTTCATCTCATATGAAGACATCGTGGTCGCTTTTGTAGCGGCTGATTTTAAGGCCTCTTTTGGCGCCTCCTGTTTACTTCCACATCCCGGCAGAATTACTGCTGCTGTTAGCAACAGCGCCGCGGCCGATAAACCCCATTTTTTGTTCATTATTTTTCTCCTCTCCCATGTAAAAAAAATCTCCCCCCTCTAATGATAAACTATTTGTAAAAATCAAGAAACACTTCTTTATAATTCTTATTGTTTTTATTTGTTATCCCTGCGGATTATGATGGTCTACATGATTAGCCTGTTTCACCTTTTTAGATCCGGAAAGTGGCTTTGGTGCTGAAGAATGATGCTCCTTTCTAGGTTGACCATCGGTGGGCTGTGCCCCGGGAACTGGAATACTCTTTGGCTTTGACATTGTTCATTCCTCCTAAGGATTAGTCATGTTCTGAAGAGCCTGAGCACATTCGTGTATTTGCCGTGTATACTGCTGTGCTAATAGCTGCACTGCATCGCTATGCTCATCAATATGAATTCCACTCTGCTCCACATCAAGCAGATCAACAGCAACCTCCCTGCTATCTACATACTTACAGCGGAAATCAAGGGAGTAACCTTGACGTCCCGCTGCATTAAAATGAATCAGCAGACTATTCGGGTCACCTTCATCTGCCAGTACATTAAAACTGTCCCCATCCTCCATTAACGCAGGCAGGCGTTCTTGCCAGGCCGAGACAAGATTATGCTGATCTACATCCAATTGTCTGTCCATAATTATAATCATCCTCCTTCTCTAATACATTGCGGAGAAATCAATCTTTTTATTCTCAATGAACTTAGGCACATTAAACAATAACTAAAATTGTACTAGTTCAAGCACAACAAAAAAACCGCCCCCAGAGGAGACGGTTTCTATCTACTTATTTCTTAAAGTTCTTAAAGGAATGGCGGAGAGGATGGGATTCGAACCCATGTGGGCTTGCACCCTAACGGTTTTCAAGACCGCCCCTCGCTGTAAAAACCCGCAATCCCTTATACTGATTGACTTCATGGCACTTTATTGTTGAACCGCTACAGCGGTCTGAGTTAAAAACTTCATTATATTACGTGACCGTTAGATAACTTCATCTTAATACTCTTTGTATAGATGGGTCAACCTTTAGAAAGAAAACAATATTCTTTATCAGTCGAAAAGCAATAAACTCCCTATTCCTTTTTCCACCGTCTAATCACATCTTCAAAGGTGATATCCTTCCACGATGTATCCCACTCCTTAACAAATGGAATATCATCTGAAGAAGGGGCAGGATTAGGCATATTTAGTTGAACTAGGGCTGGTATAGGAACACTGTCTCCGACTAAAAGGCACTGTCCCTTTCCAAGCGAAGGTAGAACATCACTTATCGAAGCGATACTGTCTGGCAAAAGTCTTTTTACAAAGTTCTGGTCATTAGGATTAGTAAGTCTTAAAGCTACAAAGTTATTACATTGAGCAAGAATAGTTTCCGATATTTCAGAAGGTCTTTGACTAACAATCATAGAACCAAGCCCATATTTCCTACCTTCCTTAGCTATTCTTTCAACAGACCTTTTTACAGATTTATATGAAGATTCTGTACTTCTAGGAATATAGTTATGAGCTTCTTCAAATACAATCAATATTGGGTTATCGTTTAATGCATTTGCTTCGTTCTTAATTTTAGAGTAGTGGAAGGAGAAATCAAAAATTATACGTGAAATTAGACTGACGGTAATACTGAGTACTTCAAAGGGAACACCACTTAAATCGATTATAGACACGTTTGATTTGTTAATATACCCTATAAATTGCTTTAAGATTTCTGTGAAATCCTCTGTCTTAAATTCAGTGCCGTCTTCTTTCAAAGGCTCAGTAATAAACTTAATTCTCTTGTCATTCAGTGTAGTATTTAACCTGATTACGAACCTGTCAAATTCTGTTGCAAAAGGTCCATCGTTTATCTTCCCTCTATCTTTAGGTCTAAATTGAATATTCTCAAAAAGTTGATATTCTTCGCTATCTAACCCCTGAACTGGATTTACAAATTGCAATTCCCCAGTGTTTGCATCTTTAGTAGCTACATTACTATTATAAATATAGTTGTAAACTTCCTTTATACTAAAGTATACAGGAGTATCATAATCAACCTTCGATATATCACGATTATACTTTTCTTTGTTTAGAATAATCGCTTTCCTAAGTATAGAGATTTGATTATGAGAATTACCCTCATTACTTTCAATAAATAAATTCTCTAATTCCTCAGAGTTCATAAGCCAATATGGTAACTTTAGAGTAGATACATCCAAATAGTTAAGAGAAAACCCTTCATGTTCAGCTAAATCAAACGCTTTTTTATACTCGGAATGCATATCAAATATAATTATATGAGAGTTCTTTTGAACTTCTTTGTGTTTGTTCGCGTTCTCATTGATGCCCACAGCATTTTGTAAAATTCTCGCTACAGTACACGACTTTCCTGAACCAGTAGAACCTACTACTGCAATATGTTTTCCGAAAAATTTATCACCGTCAATAAATAACGGTACTGAATCGTTTTGAAGAAGTGTACCAAACTCAAAATTGAAATCATCACTTCGTGAGAAAATCGTGCTAATTATGTCATCGTCAAGTACATGTACATCCTCCAAAGGTATCGGCAAGGAATTACTTCCTCTCTTAAACACATCCCCTTGTATCGTTCCTATTGGCTGAGTTTCTACGATGAATTTCCCATAATCACCTGTATATCCTTCTGTACTATTCACTTCTTTTGCTTTAATATTTTGAATTGAACATATAACCTTATTTAGGTTACCATCATCAATACTCAAAAATTTCCCTACTTGTAGATTCTTTTTGTTTTTCTCAAATACAGACGCCTCATTAATTTCAACCCATACCGATTGTGGAGAACTATAAATAACTTTGCCGACTTTCTCACTCATGTTCATAGCCCCTTCGAAGTTGGAAGATATAATTAAGATAATTAAAAGACGTAAAATTCAAAACCTCTTTTTGCGCTTCAGGAATTACAATTTCAGTTACATCATTATCCAGCACATAATAATCATCAATGTTATTAAAAGTACGTAGTACATTTATATTATTTCGATTAATGATTTTCAAATGGTGTTCAGGCTTAATTGTTTTTTTCCCTATTGTAATCACTGGAGGTGAATTTATAAATCTTGCTGGTATAAATTGGTCAGCTACATACCCATCCCATGATATTATACCTTGGTGATACAATAATCTACGTACTTCATTGAAATCAGCATCGCTGAGATTAAGACAAACAATAGGTTCGTATCTAGCTAAATCCGATGAATAATACTTCTGTAATATTTCCTTAATGAATGTGACTATATGTTCAGTTTTTTCTGATAAAAATCTATTAAATATGAAAACTCGTCTTCTTATACGACTATTTAATGGTCCATGTAATAACTCTTTCTTTGTCTTTAATAGCGTATTAAAGCTAGCGTACTCTTTAACCCACTTACTAACAAGTAACTTTCTTTGTTGCATCAGCTTCTGCAAGATATAACGCTTAGTTATTTTCCTCTCCTCTACATTGCTCTTTATACTTAGTTCACTAATATAATGAATGAGATTTGGAAGAATGATGTTATCAATTTCTTCTTGTTTAAATCCCTCATTAATCAGTGCTGTATTAATTAGCTCGACTAATTCCTCATATCTATGACCGATTTGAAACTGGAATTTTGCGAGAAAGGCTTCTAAATCAACACCCTGGACTTGCTGTATGTATGTACGATAGCGTTTGTCTTTACTACCCAATATCTCCTCACATTGTGCTTTGACTAATGCCTTCATACCCAATGGTTCGTTTGGAAAAAAAGCATACAATCGATAATTAAGGGTCGTTAATTCTGGGTACTGAACAAAATGCTTCATCATTAACAATACTGGTTTATATATACTACTTAATGTGAAGTTTTCAACTGCCTCATGGTATTTGCATTGTATAACTTCAATAGTATTATCATCACTAATATCAATGTCCTCGATACCTTCACATGTAATCTCCGTATCAAGTGGAGCATCAAGTATAAACTTGATGGTTAATAGAAACTGATACAAAAAACCTTTGATAGAGTGGTCAGCTTGTCTATCCATTTACTCACCTAATTCCATATTTTAAAGATAATTCCTCACTCCCTATTATTCGACCCTTTCCGTCAATTTCCTTCTTGTACCAGTTAGTATCTTAGTACACAGTCATGGTTGGTACACATAGTTTAAGTAACTTACAACATACAATCTAATATATGGCGCTTACAATTGTCTGAACGAATATAATATCACAATGATTTGCACTATAAGCAAAACTATTATCCTAATGGAAGTACAAATGCCTTTAACACTATCACTTCTGAATCCTAGTCTTCTGATAATATACCTTATAGGAAGTTAGGGGGAGGGGGATATTCGCCTGAACGACATCAGAACGAGAAAGTCTGGGCTACGCAGGGGCACACACTAAAAACGGCTCTAAACATTGGTTAATGCATCTCCCCTATCCTGATGGTAGGGTGGGGGTCTAAACATAGAAATAACTTCTAAAATATTTGACTTAATTGGCGGCACCAAAAAAATCTTGGGAGTTTCTATAAGAATGAACACAATATAATTCCACATGCTTCTGGTCGAGCCGATATGACATAAAGAAAAAAGCAGGGCTTCACTCTGCTATAAGTGATTGACCTACTTTACCTTAATGTTATTCATTTCTCACAAGAGGTGCTTATTAATGAAATCTCTATTTTTACAAACTGCATCATCAAGCAAATCCCTTATAACCTCTGACTTACCTAACCCTGTAGCTAAAGCATACAATTCGATAAATTTGTCTTGAGTAGCTGTTATGCTAAATGTAACCCGCTTGATACTATCCAACATAATCACCGCCAATCTCTGGTTCCGCCCCCTCCAATACCTTCAAAACAGCCCTCTTAGCTTCAGCCATTTGTTCTCCCATCCTGCTAATACTGAGCAACTGGAGTAGCATTGGCAAACATCTCATTCTCACTATCTTTTCCCTTCCCCTATCAGCAGACCTTATATAGTCAATAGAGTTTCTTACTCCCATATCATTATCAGCGACTTTTATGATGTCTGCTACTGATAGCCCCGTCACCCTAGATATACTTTCTAAATCTACATAGTTAACTCTGTGATGGTTCAATACCATAGGATTCTTAACGGTCAGTACTCTAATACCGTCTAGTATTTCTTCTTTAATTAGTTTCAGCTCTATAATATGAATCTTCTCCTTCTATTTAATAAAAACGTACGGAGAGGAGATACTCCTCTCTATATATGAAGTAAATGAATTGGGATACGTAGTCATAACTTCCTACCCGCACCCGATTTATGCTGTTTATGTGCAAATCTGTTTATATTAAATAGTGCTTCTATAAATCACAAGCTATACAGCTTAGTGATTTAATCATCCTAGCTTAGTGTCTTAGCATGGGCATAGGCATAGCTAGATGATTATAATTCCTCCTTCTTCAAGGTCGCATAGCTGGATGATAAAGAACTGCCTATGACTATGTATCATCGGTTCCAGTGGCAAAATTCTGCTAAGCAACATTCTGGTTGGCAAAATTCTGGTTGGCAGTATTCTGGTTGGCAGTATTCTGGTTGGCAATATTTTGACAAGCTTATAACATCTTTTACCTGAAACTTAGCGCCGCCACCAATAGGAGTGATTACGTTAGCGCTTAGATTTAGACGACCACTTGCATAAGATATATCTTATCCATTGGCAAGTAGAGTATAGTTTTGATATTAATACGTTATATTGTCTATTCCTTTGCCAATGTAAATATGATTTTACACATGCGGCATATAATTCATTCCAGTTCAGGCGGCAAGTACCCTAACCATTTAACTAAGATGGCTGGGTACTTCAATCATATATATGTTATATCATTATCTCAGCTATATATTCTTTGCTAATGCCTATAATTTGAATCGTCAACAGGGACATGTTGAATAAGATTGACGATTGCTTGCTTCGCTTCGCGGTAAAAGGATTGTTTTGGGTAACAAACAACCTAACACCTTTGCCTAAGGTTATAACTTTAATAATTATATATATATTCTAAGATAAGAGAGATACTACTTTTGAGAAATCACTGAAACCCTTATGGCTCTAGGCCTGAGACCACTTTATAGTTTGCAAAAATACCCCTCGATTGTTCAATGTTCCTGCAAAAATACCCCTTGATTGAGATTGCATTAACCTTCTATAAAATTTGTGTTTATCACTTTCCGCTACATGGTACAGGAACAGCGCATTAATTTCGGCTCTGTTCCGTCAAAGTAAAGTCTGATTTCACTAGTTCTGGTGCAACACCTCTATAGAATAATGATGGATTGACTTTGTAAACACTGTTCTTGCCAGCCTTAAACGAACCGAACACATGCACGCCAGATAGTTTAATTCTAAGATGTTCCTTGACATTCTTTTCGTCCATACCAGTGATTTCAACTACATCTCTTAGAGATAGTGCTTCTGCACTGTAAAAACCCCTTTCGTAAGGATGCCTTACAAGGTGATTACTATCAAAGTGCATATATGGGAGTATGCGATATAAGAAACCAATATCAGCGGGCTTTATATCCTGCTGACTGTACAGTTCATGCATAGCTTCGATGAAAACCTTGACTAGCTTGTTCTCTTTGCTTGTTCCCCTTAGGCAATAGGCTTTACTGATGTAAAGCGCTTCATATTCTTTCTTAAATAAAGAAACCCTTTGGCTTTGTATTAAGCCTAGTTCCATGAACTTTCTGAGCAAGTTGGAATATGTTCTTTTATCTCTTATCCTTAGTACTTCCGCTAGTCCCTTCTCAGTCATAGGTACTCTTGCATCTAAAGACATTTTAAGCATGTTACCATAACCTATATATGATTGAAGCACCAAGAAATACCCCAACTCCTTTGTACTCAACCTCTCCATTGTCGCTAATTGTTTTGCTCCTTCCATATTCACCATTGTAAATGGATTTTCCGTCCTGTTCCTGTAAGTCTCCAGCTTCCCCCTCCTTCTAGCCGCTTCCCGCATTTCAGGGGTTATTACTATGCAATCGGTTCGTTCTTCCCCATTACCATCTATTACTCTATTAACTCTACTTCTCTTTAATCTTTTGTCTGCTTCTTCAAATAGCTCACGCGCTATACTCATTCTTTTCCTGCTCCTGCCGCCATAACTTTGTTAGATTCAATCCATTTAGCCACTTCAGCAAGCTGATACCTGACTATGTTGTATGATAATTTGACTGAAGGTAATCCCTCAAGTTTCCATCTGCATAGCGTACGCTTAGAAATGTCGTACCTGTCACAAACTACATTTGAACTCACTAAACTTTCCATTAACAATTCTCCTTTGATTAATCTTCCATAATAGGGCCTTGATTCAGTCCTAATATGCCTTATTCGGACACATCTATATATTTAAGTGGACCGCTTTAAAAATCCCCATACAGTCAAATGAAATTTAAACTCATAATGGTTATTGGAGAGGGAAGCTGGAACCAAACATGTAGAGTGCTGATACTGCCAAAATCGCGAATACAAAAAAAGACGACCTCCGTTTAGAAAGTCGCCAATACAATCAAATATTAGATTTTAAGGAGAAGTACAGTCTTCTCTTTCCTACTGAAATCCGAGGAATTTGCGGCGGGAAAGATAAATATTAGTCCTGCTTATCCTGACAATTTTTAATAAATTCAATGAACTCTTCCGTTGTCTCCCATCCTTGAATGACCCTATCTAATCTACGAACTAACTCGTAGTTAGCGTCTCCCCCAAATCTATATTGCCCAAAAACCATTTCTAACAAATGATTTAATTTTGTGCGAGTATTTTCAGTATATTGATTAAACTCACCAGCCATCTCCAAGAACAGCAAAGCTGTTTCATCTTCTATAATTTGCTCTAACGGCTTTCTTGAACTCATAAATATCACTCCTAATTATTCCTATATTCGTTGTTCCACCAACTTTTCAATCTTCTCGTCGTTTCTTCTCATTTGAGGACTTCATTTGTTCTTTCGTAAGTTTTTTAATAGGTTTTGGTTTAGGATTATTTCTTAAAGATTTCATCCTTCTGTATTCCTCAATTCCAATGATTTTGCTCCCTTGCTTCAATCGTGCCCCTCCTTAAAGTTACTTCTTAAACTTTTGCTCAATCAGATACAGGATGGCACCAAATAGCATTCCAATTACAAACCAATAAGTTTTTAGAAATTCTTTAATTCCATTCCCTAGATTAGTATCAAAATGGTTAATAATACTGGTTGAAAACATAGCAGAACACCCCCTTATTTTTTAGTAAGGGGGTAGTGAAGTTATATTATAAGTAGTATATAAGTGGTATTTCCTCCCATATTATATCATAAAAAATAACGCTAATGTTAGCCTATATAGTGCTCATCATCTTATCTACAGCAACGCTTACATGCTTTCTGCAAATGCCCAGAAGTTCAAGTGACAGTTACACCATCTTCCCAGCCATACCTTAGTCCGTAAGCACCGCTCAGTCTCCTCTGTTCATAAACTTCTCATATTGCTCACGAACATCAGCAACATCCTGATTAACATAACGGTTGACCATTTCCATTGATGAATGTCCGAGCAATCGTCGTAATGAAAATGGGTCACCTGTTGCCTTTATATAACGAGTAGCAAAAGTATGGCGGAATGTGTGAGGGCTTATACGAACCCCCGTAATCTTTGCCTTCTTCCCGATGTAGCTAATACATCTGGTTGCCCAATTCTTATCTAATGCCTGACCATATTCGTTTAGAAATAAATTTGGAGCTTGTCCGTTCATCTCATGCCAAGCGAGGTAGATAACCAATAGCTCTTGGGTTCTTATTCCAAAGTAAACTGTTCGTGCTTTTCTAGTTTTAGCTGATTCTGCACGTACGGAAGCAGAGCGATTCTGTAAATCAACTTCCTCTACAAATATTCTCATACACTCGCCTATACGTACCCCTGTATCAAGCAGAAACGACATCAATAATGCATCACGCAATCCCAAAAAGGTGGTCAATTCACAACAATTGAAAAGCTTCCGTTCTTGTGCTTTTGAAATCACTTGAAAGTCTTCCTCAGGCACTTTCAATAATTCTACATTCTCAAAAGGGGATTCTCTAATAATTCCTTCACTTATAGCCCAATTGAACATTGCCTTAACTGTACGTAATCTGATATTTATTGTTGAGGGCTTCAACTTCTGTACCGTCAACATAGAAGAAATCCATACACGAATGACATCACGGTTAGGTAAAAAGTTATCAAGACCGCTGTACTCCATTGCTAAGAATCGCCGAAACCAGCTCATATGCTTTCTATAGTCTTCTAAGGTGCGTTCTGCCGCCCCTGCCGCTTGTCGTGCGGCGTAGTAGCGGTTAAATAGCTTGTCCAGTGTCAACGTCTCAGGGCGAGGTTTCTCGGCTTCCTGAAGCGTAGAGCGGGGTGTTTCCAAGACCGCTGGAGTAAGGCGGTCTAATAACCGCTGAGGAATGTCTAAATTATTCTTCCTTTGCCCGCGCTTATGCGGTGTTTTTCCATTGTTTGAACTCATATTGAATACCTCCCGTTAGATTTATCTCTAACGGTCACGAACACAAAAAAACGCACCAGACCGCTGTTCAACAGTCTAGTGCGTTTCAATCGTAATCACCGCAAATCCTTATACGGCGTGTTATTTAAAGGAATGGCGGAGAGGATGGGATTCGAACCCATGTGGGCTTGCACCCTAACGGTTTTCAAGACCGCCCCGTTATGACCGCTTCGGTACCTCTCCAAATGCATATAAATTTCACATGCATTAGTAATTGTACCATATGGTGTAGAGAAAAAGCAACCCTTTTATTAAATAGATTTAGGTTGGATCGATTTCACATTGCGCATATACGGTTGTAGACATTCCGGAATCAGCACACTTCCATCTTCTTGCTGATAATTCTCAAGGATTGCTGCAACAGTACGTCCAACAGCCAAAGCAGATCCATTCAGTGTATGAACAAATTCGGGCTTGGACTTTGGATCTTTACGGAAACGAATATTTGCCCGACGCGCTTGGAAGTCCTCCGTATTCGAGCAGGAAGAGATTTCACGGTACATTCCACTCTCAGGCAGCCATACTTCCAAATCGTACGTCTTAGCCGAAGTAAAGCCCATATCAGCTGTACATAGCCCAAGTACGCGATAAGGCAGTCCCAGAAGCTGCAGCACACGTTCAGCATCTGCTGTCATTTTTTCTAACTCCTCATAAGAGGATTCAGGTGTAGTTAGCTTCACCAGCTCTACTTTGTTGAACTGATGCTGACGAATTAAACCACGAGTATCACGGCCCGCTGAACCCGCCTCAGAACGGAAACAAGAGCTGTATGCTACATGGTACTTAGGCAGGTCTGCTGCTGTCAAAATCTCTTCGCGATAGTAGTTCGTTACAGGTACTTCCGCTGTAGGAATCAAATAGTATTCAGTGTCACGTAGCTTAAACAGATCTTCCTCAAACTTAGGAAGTTGTCCTGTTCCGTATAAGCTGTCTTTATTTACAATGTAAGGTGGCAGCATTTCTTCATAATTATGCTCACCACTGTGAAGATCCATCATAAAGTTAATTAGCGCCCGCTCTAAACGTGCTCCCAATCCTTTATAGAAAACAAACCGGGATCCCGTAACCTTAGCTGCAGCTTCAAAATCAATAATATCGAGCTGCTGTGCAAGCTCCCAGTGTGATTTTGGAGTAAATCCGAACTCTTTGGGCTCTGACCAGCGACGCAATTCAACGTTATCGTCCTCGGACTTCCCTACTGGAACTGAATCATGAGGAATATTCGGAATGCTCATAGTAAGATCAGCAATCTGAGCTTCCAATTCACGTACTTCGTCATCGAGCTCTTTAATTCGATCAGATACCGTACGCATTTCTGCGATTAAGTCATCTGCTGGCTCACCATTTTTTTTCTTCTTCGCTACGTCACCCGATACCGTATTACGACGGTTCTTAAGACCTTCTGTTTCTTGCAGTAATTCACGTCTGCGTAGATCAAGTTGTGGAAAATCAGCAATCAAATCCAGTGATTTACCCCGTTTCTCTAAGGCTTGTTCAACTCGAGCGTAATCACTGCGCAATACTTTTACGTCTAACACAAAGTTTCCCTCCTGAAAACAGCCTAAACTCTTTCAAATTGCTGCTTACAGCTTTGAAAGAGTCAGAATGTTCTTATATGCGATTCTGTTGTTGCACTTGCCTAGTAGTCTCTACCATATCGGCAAAATATTGATGCAGTCTAAAATCATCGGTCAGTTCTGGATGAAAAGAAGACACCAGCAGGTTACCCTCCCGTGCAGTTACAATCTCATCATTATAGACTGTAAGCACATCGACTCCCGGACCTACCTCGTTGATAAGCGGTGCACGTATAAACACAGCACGGACCGGCTCATCGATGCCTTTAACCTCCAGATCACATTCAAAGCTTTCCCGTTGACGACCAAATGCATTCCGGGCTACCGTTATATCCATTAGCTCCAAATGCCTTGGTTCGCCGCCGGCAATCCTTTTGGCCAGAACAATCATTCCCGCACAAGTTCCAAAGATCGGCTTCCCCTGATTGGAGAAATCACGTATGGCTTCGATGAAGCCGTATTTCCGCATCAGCTTACCGATTGTTGTACTTTCACCACCAGGAATAATTAGGCCATCAACCTCATCAAGCTGCTCTACCCGCTTGATAGGTACGCCCTCTGCACCGGTCTTCTCTATACTAACAATATGCTCCGTAACAGCGCCTTGAAGCGCCAGCACTCCTATTTTCATCCGGGCAACCTTCTCTCTATTAACGGCCACGCTCTGACATACGTTCAGCCGGGGTTAGAGTTGCAATATCAATCCCCTTCATTGGTGCACCAAGGTTCTTGGATACTTCTGCAATCAGTTTGTAATCAGTATAGTGTGTAGTAGCTTCAACAATCGCGCGTGCAAATTTCTCAGGGTTGTCCGATTTAAAAATACCCGAGCCTACGAACACACCATCCGCACCTAGATGCATCATCAGGGCAGCATCGGCAGGAGTTGCTACACCGCCAGCCGCAAAGTTAACAACCGGCAACTTGCCAAGCTCATGTACTTCAAGCAGCAACTCATAAGGCACTCCCAGGTTCTTAGCTTCATTATATAGCTCATCCTTGGACAAATTGGTTACTTTGCGGATTTGGCTGTTGATAAAGCGCATATGACGCACTGCTTCAACAATGTTGCCTGTTCCTGGTTCACCTTTCGTACGAATCATGGATGCACCTTCATTAATACGTCTCAGGGCTTCTCCAAGATCCTTAGCTCCACATACGAATGGAACAGTGAACTCACGTTTATTAATATGGAACACTTCATCAGCAGGAGTAAGAACTTCACTCTCATCCAAATAGTCAACACCCAAGGATTCCAGGACCTTTGCTTCTACGTAATGGCCAATACGAGCCTTAGCCATAACAGGAATACTTACCACTTTAATAACCTCTTCTACAATTGTAGGATCGGCCATTCGTGCTACACCGCCAGCTGCGCGAATGTCAGAAGGTACGCGTTCCAAAGCCATAACTGCTACTGCACCCGCAGCCTCAGCAATTTTTGCTTGTTCTGCATTCATGACGTCCATAATGACGCCGCCTTTTTGCATTTCTGCCATGCCTCTTTTAACTCGCGATGTTCCAGTTTCCATGTCCTAGCCCCCCGAATGATCTATCGTAATCTAACTTGTAATTTTACCCCAATGAAGGAAAATATACAATCCACTTACTCGGAATTAATACAATTTTCGACGCTAAATTCATTAGAACAAGTTCTTGATCCCTGTAAATAAATCGCCGAAGAAATCTCCAATGGCTCTAAGGAATAAACTGAACCAACCGGCTTTCTCCGCTTCTTCAGCAGTAATCAGATTAACTGTCTTCTGCTGAACATCCGACATGCCTTCAACTTGGTAGGAATAAGTGACCTTACCCACTTTAGCAGATTGTTCTATAGGAGCAACTAAGGTTGCCGGATCATTTATTTCAACGGTTGTTTTAATTTCAGGGGAGGTTGTTCCCTTAGGGACGATAAATGAAACAGCTTCATCCGTAACTACAGACACCTCTTTACTTTTCCCTTTAAGAACTGGCACGGTTTCATTCCCGGCTATCACTGCTTTAGGCGCTACAACTTGTTTGATTTCAAAATTATTAAATCCGAAATCAAGTACTTTTTTCGTCTCTGTAAAACGGTGTGGCTCTGTATCAGCCCCCATTACTACACTTATCAGACGCATGCCATCACGTACAGCTGTACCTGCAAAACAATATTTAGCTCTAGCAGTATGGCCTGTCTTCAAGCCATCCAATCCCTCATAAGCATAAGCCTTAAAATTCTGGATATTCTTATTAGCTTCCAACATCCAGTTAAAGTTAATCATTGGCGCGGTATCGCGTTCACGGAACTTATAAGACTGAACCGTAGTAAATCTATTAAAATCAGGATGATCCGTAACGATATGTTTGGCAAGGATAGCAGCATCCATCGCTGACATTACGTTTTCTTTCTTATCAGTTGAGCGGTACTTCTTAGGCATGTCAGCTTTGTCTAATCCAGTAGAATTAACAAAATAAGCAGTTTTCATCCCCATCTTCTGGGCAGTCTGATTCATTAGCTCTACGAATTCCAATTCTGATCCAGAAACTAGTTCTGCCAAAGCTACTGTAGCATCATTTGCAGATCCGACAGCCATTGCTATGTACAGCTCTTCAACCGTATGCTCGTCATTTTCCGCTAGAAAAATCCGTGATCCGACTTGTTTAGACGCATTTTCACCTACTATGACTTTTTGATCCCAGGAAAGCTGTCCTGTCTTCACCGCTTCTGCTACAAGATACTCTGTCATCATCTTAGTCATACTAGCTGGAGGCAAAGCCTCATCTGCATTCATTGATAGAAGAACTTCACCTGTTGTTGGTTCTATTAGAACCGCTGATTTCAAATTTAGACCCAGTGATTCCACAGAAGGGATCTTTACCGCTTTCTGAGTGGTCTGAGCTGCAGTACCAGCTTGTATTGTCGTAGTCGTACCTTCCTCAGCGAATGCCGGAAGTGGAGTGGAAACTAACATATTTAAAAGTAGACCTACTGTGACTGTCTTAATCATAAATTGCTTACCGTTAAACTTCTGCTTGTGCTTCAATGATTACTACTCTCCTTTAAACCTCATATCAATAGCTTGTTCTATTCTAACACAGGGGTACACGCAAAAAAAGACAGACAGGACGAAATAGTCCTGTCTGTCCAAAAAATAGTCTTTCTAGTCCATTACACGGAATAGTTTGGCGCTTCTTTCGTGATTTGCACATCATGTGGATGGCTTTCGCGAAGTCCAGCACTTGTGATACGAATGAACGAAGTGTCATTCCGGAGCTCTTCGAGCGACTTGGTACCGCAGTAGCCCATACCCGAACGCAGCCCGCCAATCAATTGATGAACGGTATCCGAAAGAGGTCCTTTAAAAGCGATACGGCCTTCAATTCCTTCAGGAACAAGCTTCTTATCGTCATCCTGGAAATAACGATCCTTACTACCTTGTTTCATGGCACTCATACTGCCCATACCACGATATACTTTAAATTTACGGCCTTGATAAAGCTCCGATTCTCCTGGGCTTTCTTCTGTACCCGCAAACATACTTCCCATCATTACTGCATGAGCACCAGCGGCAATAGCCTTAGTGATTTCACCGGAGTACTTGATTCCACCGTCAGCGATGATAGGAACTCCGTACTCACGAGCAACCGTTGCACAATCATAAATGGCTGTAACCTGCGGAACACCGATACCAGCGATAACGCGTGTTGTACAGATAGATCCAGGTCCAATACCTACTTTAACTACAGAAGCTCCAGCTTCAATAAGTTCACGGGTTGCTTCACCTGTAGCCACGTTACCAGCAACAATCGTAAGATCAGGATACAACTCACGAATTTGGCGAACAGCTTCAATAATATTAATATGATGACCATGTGCAGAATCAACGACAATCAGATCTACACCTGATTTAACTAACGCTGCAGTACGTTCGAATGTATCTTTAGAGATACCGACAGCTGCTCCAACTAGCAAGCGACCGTGTGCATCTTTCGCTCCGTTAGGGAACTGAATGGCTTTCTCGATATCTTTAATCGTGATCAAGCCCTTAAGAACGTTATTCTCGTCCACCAGCGGCAATTTCTCAATTTTATGACGTTGTAAGATGCCTTCTGCTTCTTGAAGTGTCGTACCTACAGCAGCAGTTACGAGATTCTCATGCGTCATAACTTCTTTAATCGGAATACTATAGTCATGAATAAAGCGTAAATCTCTATTAGTTAGAATACCGACCAGTTTGTTGTCACTGTCTACAATCGGTACTCCTGAAATGCGATATTTACCCATCAATAGCTCAGCATCAGAAACTAGATGTTCTGCTGAAAGTGAGAAAGGGTTAGTAATAACTCCGCTCTCGGAACGCTTCACACGATCCACTTCTTCCGCTTGCTGCTCTACAGGCATATTCTTGTGAATAATGCCGATACCACCCTCACGAGCAATAGCAATGGCCATAGCCGCTTCTGTGACTGTGTCCATACCTGCACTCATAAGCGGGATGTTCAACTTCACATTCTTACTTAGAACTGTAGTCAAATCTACTTCCTTCGGCAGTACCTCAGATTTACGCGGAACCAGCAGCACATCATCAAAAGTTAGACCTTCTTTACCAAACTTATCTTTCCACACCTGGGTCATTCCTCCTCGGTTGTTTTTAAATTATACCCGCCTACAAACTTTATAAAGAAGAACCTTCGCCTTTAAGTCCATTCACGACAGACAACTCTGTACATCTGGAAGTAGAACAAGTTCATATCTTCAATTTAGGTTTGTGATGCTCATCCAAAAATATATTATTGCCATCTTAGCAAAGGGCATTTGGACTGTCAAGAACATTACATCATCAGAGTAGGTATTCAAAAAACGACTCTCGAGTAAGCGAATTATTGGACTATTGTCCACGCACAGTGGACATTTTGTTGTGGAATTATAAAATTCACCACAGCCACCACCAATCCTTACGCCTATCTATACTGTAGTATCTCAAATTAAACCCTAATGAATTCTTCAATAATACAACAAAAAGACCACTGTCGATGACTCAACAGTGGTCTTGCGTGCTTGGCAACGTCCTACTCTCCCAGGACCCTTCGGTCCAAGTACCATCGGCGCTGGAGGGCTTAACGGTCGTGTTCGGGATGGGTACGCGTGGAACCCCTCCGCTATCGCCACCAAACATGCGTCTGTGAAACAGACGCTGCCGCGTGAAATTTAGTTCATCACCAGAAGTGAGAATTAATTTCTAAGCGTATTACAGGCTTAATCGCCTGAAAACTGAATCCGAATTGAATTTGCGTTCTAAGTATAGGATAAGCCCTCGACCGATTAGTATTGGTCAGCTCCATGCATTACTGCACTTCCACCTCCAACCTATCTACCTCGTCGTCTTCAAGGGGTCTTACTAATTGGGAAATCTCATCTTGAGGGGGGCTTCACGCTTAGATGCTTTCAGCGCTTATCCCGTCCGTACGTAGCTACCCAGCCATGCTTCTGGCGAAACAACTGGTGCACCAGCGGTACGTCCATCCCGGTCCTCTCGTACTAAGGACAGCTCCTCTCAAATTTCCTGCGCCCACGACAGATAGGGACCGAACTGTCTCACGACGTTCTGAACCCAGCTCGCGTACCGCTTTAATGGGCGAACAGCCCAACCCTTGGGACCTACTTCAGCCCCAGGATGCGATGAGCCGACATCGAGGTGCCAAACCTCCCCGTCGATGTGGACTCTTGGGGGAGATAAGCCTGTTATCCCCAGGGTAGCTTTTATCCGTTGAGCGATGGCCCTTCCATGCGGTACCACCGGATCACTAAGTCCGACTTTCGTCCCTGCTCGACTTGTAGGTCTCGCAGTCAAGCTCCCTTATGCCTTTGCACTCTTCGAATGATTTCCAACCATTCTGAGGGAACCTTGGAACGCCTCCGTTACTCTTTAGGAGGCGACCGCCCCAGTCAAACTGCCCGCCTGACACGGTCCCCGTACCCGATTAGGGCACTAGGTTAGAACCTAGATACGATCAGGGTGGTATCCCAACGGCGCCTCCACCGAAGCTTGCGCTCCGATTTCTACGGCTCCCACCTATCCTGTACAGATCGTACCCAAATTCAATATCAAGCTGCAGTAAAGCTCCATGGGGTCTTTCCGTCTTGTCGCGGGTAACCTGCATCTTCACAGGTATTAAAATTTCACCGGATCTCTCGTTGAGACAGCGCCCAAGTCGTTACGCCATTCGTGCGGGTCAGAATTTACCTGACAAGGAATTTCGCTACCTTAGGACCGTTATAGTTACGGCCGCCGTTTACTGGGGCTTCGGTTCATAGCTTCGGGTTACCCCTAACCACTCCCCTTAACCTTCCAGCACCGGGCAGGCGTCAGCCCGTATACTTCGCCTTGCGGCTTCGCACAGACCTGTGTTTTTGCTAAACAGTCGCTTGGGCCTTTTCACTGCGGCCCCCTCGTGCTATTCACACTACCGGGGCACCCCTTCTCCCGAAGTTACGGGGTCATTTTGCCGAGTTCCTTAACGAGAGTTCTTCCGCGCGCCTTAGAATTCTCTTCTCGCCTACCTGTGTCGGTTTGCGGTACGGGCACCTTCTCCTGGCTAGAGGCTTTTCTTGGCAGTGTGAGATCATGACCTTCGCTACTATAATTTTCGCTCCCCATCACAGCCCAGCCTTAACGATGTGCGGATTTGCCTACACATCAGCCTCACTGCTTAGACGGACATATCCATCAGTCCGAGTCACTACCCTCCTGCGTCACCCCATCGCTCATAGCGGATTACGGTGGTACAGTAATTTCAAACTGTTGTCCTTCGACTACGCCTTTCGGCCTCGCCTTAGGTCCCGACTTACCCTGAGCGGACGAGCCTTCCTCAGGAAACCTTGGGCTTTCGGCGGATCAGATTCTCACTGATCTTTTCGTTACTCATACCGGCATTCTCACTTGTATGCTGTCCAGCGCTCCTTACGGTACACCTTCAACCCACATACAACGCTCCCCTACCCCAGATACATACGTATCTAGCCATAGCTTCGGTGGTGTGTTTAGCCCCGTTACATTTTCGGCGCAGAGTCACTCGACCAGTGAGCTATTACGCACTCTTTCAATGGTGGCTGCTTCTAAGCCAACATCCTGGTTGTCTGTGCAACTCCACATCCTTTCCCACTTAACACACACTTGGGGACCTTAGCTGATGGTCTGGGCTGTTTCCCTTTTGACAATGGATCTTAGCACTCACTGTCTGACTCCCGGCAATAAGTATATGGCATTCGGAGTTTGACTGAGCTTGGTAATCCTTGCGGACCCCGCACCCAATCAGTGCTCTACCTCCACTACTCTTATACCGAGGCTAGCCCTAAAGCTATTTCGGGGAGAACCAGCTATCTCCGAGTTCGATTGGAATTTCTCCGCTACCCCCACCTCATCCCCGCACTTTTCAACGTGCGTGGGTTCGGGCCTCCAGTGCGTGTTACCGCACCTTCACCCTGGACAGGGGTAGATCACACGGTTTCGGGTCTACGTCCACATACTCATTCGCCCTATTCAGACTCGCTTTCGCTGCGGCTCCGTCTTCTCGACTTAACCTTGCATGTTAAACGTAACTCGCCGGTTCATTCTACAAAAGGCACGCCATCACCCATAGATAGGGCTCTGACTTTTTGTAAGCACACGGTTTCAGGTTCTATTTCACTCCCCTTCCGGGGTGCTTTTCACCTTTCCCTCACGGTACTGTTTCACTATCGGTCGCCAGGTAGTATTTAGCCTTAGCAGATGGTCCTGCTGGATTCATACGGGGTTTCACGTGCCCCGCACTACTCGGGATCCGTCTCGGAGAGAACACAGTTTAGGTTACAGGGCTTTTACCTCTATCGCGGGCCTTTCCAGACCTCTTCACCTACCATATTCCTTTGTAACTCCATGTGAGACGTCCCACAACCCCTAAGAGCAAGCTCTTAGGTTTAGGCTGTTCCGCGTTCGCTCGCCGCTACTGACGGAATCACTATTGTTTTCTCTTCCTCAGGGTACTTAGATGTTTCAGTTCCCCTGGTCTGCCTCTACATACCCTATGTATTCAGGTATGAGTAACTGCGAATTACCACAGCTGGGTTTCCCCATTCGGACACCCCCGGATCAAAGCTTGCTTACAGCTCCCCGAGGCAGTTTCGTTGTTCGCCACGTCCTTCGTCGGCTCCTGGCGCCTAGGCATCCTCCGTGTGCTCTTATTAGCTTAACCTTGATTTTTCTTTCGAAAAATCTCACTAATAACATTTACTTGTTTGCACAAGTTGCTAAAAGATGTTCTAAAACGCAAATTCGTTTCGGTATCCAGTTTTCAAGGATCAAGTCTTACTTGAGAGCTTAAACTCTCAAAACTGAGCAACGAGTGAGTAACAGGCCTAAACCTGAGATTTGGAAGTTTAACTTCCGATTTGAATGTCTCCACTTCCGAAGACGATTCTCCATAGAAAGGAGGTGATCCAGCCGCACCTTCCGATACGGCTACCTTGTTACGACTTCACCCCAATCATCTACCCCACCTTCGGCGGCTGGCTCCCTTGCGGGTTACCCCACCGACTTCGGGTGTTGTAAACTCTCGTGGTGTGACGGGCGGTGTGTACAAGACCCGGGAACGTATTCACCGCGGCATGCTGATCCGCGATTACTAGCAATTCCGACTTCATGCAGGCGAGTTGCAGCCTGCAATCCGAACTGAGACCGGCTTTGATGGGATTGGCTCCACCTCGCGGCTTCGCTTCCCGTTGTACCGGCCATTGTAGTACGTGTGTAGCCCAGGTCATAAGGGGCATGATGATTTGACGTCATCCCCACCTTCCTCCGGTTTGTCACCGGCAGTCACTCTAGAGTGCCCAACATTACTTGCTGGCAACTAAAGTTAAGGGTTGCGCTCGTTGCGGGACTTAACCCAACATCTCACGACACGAGCTGACGACAACCATGCACCACCTGTCTCCTCTGTCCCGAAGGCCGCTGCTATCTCTAGCAGATTCAGAGGGATGTCAAGACCTGGTAAGGTTCTTCGCGTTGCTTCGAATTAAACCACATACTCCACTGCTTGTGCGGGTCCCCGTCAATTCCTTTGAGTTTCAGTCTTGCGACCGTACTCCCCAGGCGGAGTGCTTACTGTGTTAACTTCGGCACCAAGGGTATCGAAACCCCTAACACCTAGCACTCATCGTTTACGGCGTGGACTACCAGGGTATCTAATCCTGTTTGCTCCCCACGCTTTCGCGCCTCAGCGTCAGTTACAGCCCAGAAAGTCGCCTTCGCCACTGGTGTTCCTCCACATATCTACGCATTTCACCGCTACACGTGGAATTCCACTTTCCTCTTCTGTACTCAAGTCACCCAGTTTCCAGTGCGACCTTAGGTTGAGCCCAAGGTTTAAACACCAGACTTAAATGACCGCCTGCGCGCGCTTTACGCCCAATAATTCCGGACAACGCTTGCCCCCTACGTATTACCGCGGCTGCTGGCACGTAGTTAGCCGGGGCTTTCTTCTCAGGTACCGTCACTCCGGTAGCAGTTACTCTACCGGACGTTCTTCCCTGGCAACAGAGCTTTACGATCCGAAAACCTTCATCACTCACGCGGCGTTGCTCCGTCAGACTTTCGTCCATTGCGGAAGATTCCCTACTGCTGCCTCCCGTAGGAGTCTGGGCCGTGTCTCAGTCCCAGTGTGGCCGTTCACCCTCTCAGGTCGGCTACGCATCGTCGCCTTGGTGGGCCGTTACCCCACCAACTAGCTAATGCGCCGCAGGCCCATCCCTCAGTGACAGATTGCTCCGTCTTTCATTCTTCCTTCAGGAGAAAAAAGAAATTATCCGGTATTAGCTACCGTTTCCGGTAGTTATCCCAGTCTAAGGGGCAGGTTGCCTACGTGTTACTCACCCGTCCGCCGCTAAGTCATTTTGAAAGCAAGCTTTCAAAATGACTCCGCTCGACTTGCATGTATTAGGCACGCCGCCAGCGTTCGTCCTGAGCCAGGATCAAACTCTCCAATTAGTATTGAAAAGAGCGATATGCTCATTTTGAAACATCTGACGAGAAAATTAATTCTCTAATTTTGGATTTCACTTTCGTGATTTCCTACTCACTCGTTGTTCAGTTTTCAAAGATCAAGTTCTCGTTGGCGCCGTTTAATGTCTCAGCAGCAACTCTTATACTATATCATGTTCGGCTATTTAATGTCAAGCTCTTTTTTTAACTTCTTTTTCGAGCTCGGCATGTGTACTTCTTGGCCGGATTTAGAATATATCATGTATGGAGATTGAATGCAACACTTTTTTCAAACAAATTAGCATTAAGCTATATATCCTCAAAACAATACTGCAACCCTTACCTTCTGATCAACAGTAGCCAAGGAGAACCGCCATTAGACAGCTCCCCCGTGCTCATTGTTGTATAAATACTATTCGTTTGTACGGTTACGCATATGCGGGAACAGCAGTACATCACGAATAGATGCAGAATTCGTAAGCAACATAATCAAACGGTCAACACCGATTCCTAGTCCACCAGTAGGAGGCATACCATATTCCAAAGCACGGATGAAGTCATCGTCCATCTCATGAGCTTCGTCATTTCCTTGCTCTTTCTCCTGGATTTGCGCTTCAAAGCGTTGACGTTGGTCGATCGGATCATTCAATTCACTAAATGCATTTGCATGCTCACGACCCACAATAAACAATTCAAAACGATCGGTGAAGCGTGGATCCTCATCGTTTTTCTTAGCAAGTGGTGAGATTTCAACCGGATGTCCCATTACAAAGGTAGGCTGAATCAGAGTTTCCTCTACAAATTGCTCGAAGAAAGCATTAAGGATATGACCGAAAGACATGTGCTTCTCTACAGGTACACGGTGCTCTTTTGCCAAAGCCTGTGCTTCCTCATCTGTCATATGAACACTGAAATCAACACCGGTTACTTCTTTAACGGCATCAACCATAGTTACACGGCGCCATCCTGGGGATAGATCAACCGCTTTACCTTGATAGTCCACCTGTTGAGTTCCTAATACCTCTTGGGCAATATGAGCGATCATATTCTCCGTAAGGTTCATGATGTCCTTGTAATCAGCATAAGCTTCATACAGCTCAATCATAGTAAACTCAGGATTATGACGAGTCGAGATCCCTTCATTACGGTAGACACGACCGATTTCGTATACTTTTTCCAATCCACCAACAATAAGACGTTTCAAATGAAGCTCAATCGCAATCCGCATATACAGCTGCATTTCAAGCGTATTGTGGTAAGTGATAAACGGACGCGCAGCAGCTCCACCGGCAATCGCATGAAGTGTTGGTGTTTCGACTTCAAGATAACCAAGTGAATCCAAATAACGACGCATCGATTGAATGATTCTTGAACGAGCAATAAATGTCTGTTGAACTTCTGGATTAATAATCAAATCAACATAACGCTGACGGTAACGCAGCTCTACATCTTTAAGGCCATGATATTTCTCAGGAAGTGGTAACAAGGACTTGGACAAGACTTCGAGATTATGCACTTTGATGGAGGTCTCGCCTGTTTTAGTTTTGAATACTGTTCCGCGAACGCCGATGATATCTCCTAGATCGAGAACATTGAACGCTGCGTATTGCGTTTCAGGAATGCTGTCTTGACGAACATAAAGTTGGATTCTTCCACTGAGGTCTTGGATATGCGCAAAACTAGCTTTACCCATCACACGTTTTGCCATAATACGGCCTGCTATGCTGACTTCAACGGATAGCTCGTCCAATTCTTCTTTAGAAAGTCCATCATACTTCGATACTAAGTCGCCAGCGTTAGCTGTACGCTCATACTTTTTGCCGAAAGGATCGATACCAAGTCCTCTTAGCTCGTCCAATTTGGCACGGCGGATTTGCAAAAGCTCACTAAGTTCGTTCTCTGCATTTTCCACATTATTGATTTCCTCGGTCATGCTATTCATCCCCTTGCAGATATAAATCCCTTATATTTTGAAAAAAAGCTTCCCTAAGGAAGCTTTCCCAAACAATGTTCCCTTATCTGCCTGCATACAACAAAACTACTTATACATTCGGCAGCACATCTATTTACAGACTATAAGATCTGTACACTACTTCATTCTGATATCGAGAATTTTATATTGAATAACGCCTGCAGGTGTATTAACGTCAACAATCGTGCCTATTTTCTTGCCGATGATGGCTTTGCCTACTGGACTTTCATTGGAGATCTTATTATTCAGTGGATCGGACTCCGCTGTACCTACGATCGTGTATTCCATAGTGTCACCATATTCCAAATCTTCTACACTTACAGTAACACCGATACTTACCACATCAGTAACGATCTCGTCGCTATTAATGATGCGCGCGTTGCGAAGCATCTTCTCCAAGGTGATAACGCGTCCTTCGATAAAAGCCTGCTCATTCTTCGCGTCTTCATACTCCGAGTTCTCACTGATATCTCCGTAGCCAATCGCTACCTTAATCCGTTCAGCAACCTCACGGCGTTTCACAGATTTGAGGGTCTCCAGCTCATCTTCCAGACGCTTTAGCCCGTCCGGCGTAAGGATGACTTCTTTATCGCTCATCTCAACCGATTCTCCTGTCGTATACAATTATTGAAAACACCATACTATATGCTAATCTAGGAGGATAAGAACACTCCCTGCTGCATTGCTCTTACTGTAACGGCGATTTTATACTGTGAAATTATATTGGAACCGCTACAAAATGTCAATGACACCACATATAAAGTGGGATGTGTTCAAAAAGCGTTAGGAAAATAACGTTTATACTGCGGATGAAGACATTTCATTCCCCTTATTCGCTTCTTCATGCTGAAGTTGAACGACAAAATCATTCAAAATCTTCACCATTCCATCACGTTTGGTCTCTAACATGAGTACATCCTTCACACGTGCAGCAGACTTTAGGCCTTTTAAATACCAAGCCATATGCTTACGCATATCACGAACAGCAATGGCTTCTCCCTTAAGAGCAACCAGTCGATCCATATGAAGAATGGCAACCTTAATTTTCTCATCTAACCCCGGCTCAGGCATCAGTTCCCCGGTGCTTAAATACTGAATCGTACGATACAGCATCCATGGGTTACCTAGCGCACCACGCCCGATCATCACACCATCACAACCCGTCTGATCAAGCATAGCCCGAGCATCTTCAGGTGTATTGACATCCCCATTGCCGATAACCGGAATGGAGACCGCTTCTTTTGCCATCTTGATATAATTCCAATCCGCACGACCCGTGTAGAGTTGCTCCCGTGTTCGTCCGTGTACACTGACAGCCTTGCCACCCGCACGTTCTACTGCACGCGCATTATCTTCGACAAAAATATGCTCACTATCCCAGCCAATCCGCATCTTCACAGTTACAGGTTTATCGACAACATCGACAACCGCGGATACCATTTCATAGATTTTGTCGGGATTCAGAAGCCAACGGGCTCCCGCATCACATTTTGTTACTTTAGGCACCGGGCATCCCATATTGATATCGATAATATCAGCATTGGTCTCTTTATCAACTACTTTTGCCGCTTGTACCAGTGACTCTCTGTCTCCACCAAAAATCTGCAAACTAAGCGGTTTCTCACGTTCATCCACGAACAACATTTCGCGAGTACGCGTATTTCCGTGAATAATAGCCTTGTCGCTCACCATTTCTGCACAGACTAAACCTGTACCAAACTCTTTAGCGATTAGACGAAAAGCTGGATTGCAAACGCCAGCCATAGGTGCCAGAACAACTTGATTCTTCATCTCAATGTCGCCAATCTTCAGCATTCGTATCACTTCCTTATTCCTATTTGTATTCCTTAAAAATTATGAGTTAGGATTTGCCAATTCTTCGGTTGTAACCCCTAGGACATTCGCAATTTTATCTAAAATTTGATCTTCCAAATGTCTGTTGCCTCTCTCGACTGCGCCAAGCACAGCCAATGAAATCCCAGCGAGATCCGCAAGCTCCTGTTGAGTGTAGCCTTTTAGCTTGCGGAATGCCCTGATCCTCCGTCCCATACGCTTGTTGTCCACAACCGAATTCCTTCCTTCCCGTCTATGTCTTGAAGCGCTGCTGTAATCAACTTGCGGAGTCCGGAAGACTGTTCGTCCTGTGGAACGATATCACTGAGCGGAAGCATTACAAATGCACGCTCAAACATACGCGGATGCGGTAACGTTAAATGCGGGGTATCCAGTGTCTGCCCCTCTACCCACAATAGATCTAGATCTACCGTTCTCGGCCCATACCGGATATCCCGGATACGACCCAGCTGCGTCTCAATCCCCAGCATTACTTCCAGCAAGGTCTCTGGCGCAAGCGTCGTGCGCAAAGCTGCTGCCATATTGAGAAACTGTGGCTGATCTAAATAACCTACAGGCTCTGTCTCGTAAACTTTGGAGCAGCGAACCACCGTTATTTCATCATGATTATTCAGTCTGTTCAAAGCCTCTGACAGCGTACCCTCACGGTCACCCAAATTAGCCCCTAAAGCAATATAAGCCTCTGATTCTTCAGAGGTGGAATGTATATTCATGGACATTGTTCTCACTTTCTAGTTCTGCGCAGCTCTACAGTCACTCCCTGAAAATGAATGTCGAATGGCGGATGCGGTTTAGTTACTTTTACCGTTACTGCATTGATAACAGTATAAGTGTCCAGTACGGAGGATGCAATGTATTCTGCCAAAGCTTCAATCAACTTAAAGGACTTTATTTCGACAATATTTTTGACCAGCTCATGCACTTCAGCATAGTTCACCGTCTGGTTCAAATCATCATTCTGACCCGCTCCCTGCAGATCAAGCTCCAGCTCCAAATCAATGTAAAAACGTTGACCCAGCTTACGCTCCTCTTCAAATACACCATGATATCCGTAGTATTCCATTCGATGCAGCGTCATTTTATCCATCTTTAAACCCGCCCTTTTTCTAAAATATCTTTATTCACGCACCACTGGAGGTGCAGCATACAACATCGCATCACACATCTTGACCGTTCTTTTAATCAGGGATACATCATGCACACGTACGATCTGGCAGCCCTGAGCAATACCGAAAGCTACAGTAGCTGCGGTACCTTCGACAACATCGTCAGAGGGTAAATCAAGTACCGTCCGGATGAATTTTTTGCGTGAAGTCGCAAGTAACAGTGGATAGCCAAGCTCAGTTAATCCGTCCAAAAGCATCATTGCCTGCAAATTTTCATTAAAATCCTTAGCAAAGCCGATCCCTGGATCCAAGATAATATTGGCCGGCTTCACGCCTGCGGCTAAAGCAAGGTCAATACTTTCCTTAAGGTCTGCCGACATATCTGCACTTAGATTTGTATACTCACGATCCTGACGGTTATGCATCAAAATAATAGGACAGTCCGCTGCCGCTGCCACTGCCGCCATTTCCGGATCTGCCTTACAGCCCCATATGTCATTAATGATATGAGCACCAGCGGCAATAGCTTGGCGTGCCACTTCAGCTTTGTAGGTATCAATAGATAATGGAATATGCGGTGCCGCTCGATGAATACTCTCGATGACGGGCAATACACGCGCTAGTTCCTCTTCAAGCCCCACCGGTTTATGACCTGGACGGGTAGACTCCCCACCAATATCTATGATGTCAGCACCGTCGGCAGCCATGCGCAGCGCATGTTCTACTGCTTTGTCCGGATGATCCCAAAGTCCTCCATCTGAAAAAGAATCCGGGGTTACATTCAGGATGCCCATAATCAGCGTTCGATCTCCCAATTGTAAATCTGTACTTCCACAGCGGTACGTCCGCTTAAATATGACTGGTCTCAATTCGATACTCCCGTCCTTTCTCTATAGGCTGAAATCATTACCGAAGTAATCTTGCCGCAAAGGCCATCGCCTACGGTAAATCTTTTATCTTTTTCCCAAAGCGTTGTGACAGGAACAATTTCTTGCACGGAATTAGTAAGAAATACTTCGTCGGCTATTTTCAACTGCTCCCAGTGATATGCGCCCTCTTCTACCCTAATTCCAGCACTACGAGCCAGCTCCATTACCATTTCCCGGGTAATTCCCGGCAGAATCCCAGTTGAGATATCCGGCGTATGGAGAATATTGTTTTTTATAAAAAAGATGTTGCTGACAATGCCCTCTGCTATGATCTCTTGTGCGGTCAACATCAATCCTTCAGCACCATTCGAAGCAGAGGCATACCCCCTAAGCTCACGCTTGGCCAAAATATTATTCATATAATGCAGCGACTTGAACCGCACTGCTCCCTCAGGAGTGTTACGTCGTAAGGACAACAGTTGCAGCTCTTTGCCTTCGGTATATAGTTTATCAGGAGCTTTCGGGAGCGCTTTGATGTACAGCAAATGATTAGGCTCACGGTAATCGTCCGCCGGTAATCCGAGAATATCCTCGCCAGCGGTCACGGTATAGCGTATATAAGCTTCCTTTAATTCATTTTTGTCCATAACACGTTGAATCCACTCCTGCAGATGTTCAGCATCCTGCTCAAAGGGAATACCAAGCTCCTTACACCCCTCCGCCATACGCTTCAAATGACGCTTCAGCAAAAAAGGCAGTCCACCATACGTCCGAAAAGTCTCGAATAACCCTATGCCGTATAAAAAGCCGTGATCCAGTGCGGAAACCACGGCTTGTCGTGCATCTATGACATCATTGTTAAATCCTATATATTTCATGCCGTTTCTCCGGCTCTCCGTTTCAAGAAATTACGCAGCATCGTATGACCATGATCCGTAATAATAGATTCCGGGTGGAACTGCACACCTTCGATAGGGTATTCTTTATGGCGCAGTGCCATAATCTCCCCTTCTTCAGTCTCCGCTGTAATCTCCAGACAATCCGGCAGACTCTCACGTTCAACAATCAAAGAATGATATCTAGTTGCTGTAAAAGGAGACTCCAGACCTTCAAAAACCGACGTGCCTTTATGATGAATCGGAGATGTCTTTCCATGCATCAAACGCTCTGCACGAATAACATTGCCACCAAATGCTTGGCCAATCGCCTGATGTCCAAGGCATACGCCGAAGATCGGAATAATACCTTTGAAATGATGCAATAATTCCAAACTGATCCCCGCTTCATTAGGTGTACATGGTCCTGGAGAAATTAGAATATGATCGGGAGCCATTTTTTCAATCTCTTCAATGGTAATTTCATCGTTGCGGTGTACTTTAACCTCTTCCCCTAGTTCCCCCAAATACTGCACGAGGTTATACGTAAAGGAATCATAATTATCGATGACCAAGATCACAGTGTTTCTCCCCCTTCGGCGCCGCCGGTAGTTTGGGATTCCTGCTGCAATTCACTACAGAGGACTGCCTTCACTACCGCTTTGGCTTTATTATGGCATTCACGGTATTCACGATATGGATCAGAGTCGATCACGATGCCTGCACCTGTCTGAATATATCCGACTCCATCCTTTACAGCCAGTGTTCTAATAATAATATTTAATTCCATATTTCCGTTATAGTCAATAAAGCCCATGGATCCTGTATACGGTCCGCGCCGAACCGGCTCCAGTTCTTCAATGATTTCCATTGTTCTTACTTTAGGCGCACCTGTAATCGTTCCCCCCGGGAACAAAGCTGCGATAACAGCGTAAGCGTCCTTATCAGGCGCGACCTGGCCCTCAACCTGCGAAACGAGATGCATCACATGAGAGTAGCGCTCCACCGTCATCAGCTCAGGTACGCTGACGGACCCGTATGCAGCGACACGTCCAATGTCGTTGCGCTCTAGATCGACAAGCATGATATGCTCGGCGATCTCTTTTTCGCTCCCGCGAAGCTCCGCCTCCATGGCGGCATCCTCCGCGGGAGTCAGGCCTCGGCGCCGGGTGCCGGCGATTGGCCGTGCGCTCACTTTGTCCCCGTGCAGCTTGACGAGCAGCTCCGGTGAAGCGCTGGACAGCGCGAAGCCGGGCGACCGCAAGAGCCCCATGTACGGGGACGGATTGAGCCCCCGCAGCCACTCGTAAACATCCTCCGGCGAGGACTTCAGCTGCGCCTCCTGGCGCAGCGAGAGGTTCACTTGGAATACATCGCCTTGGCGGATGTATTCCTGAACGTCCAGCACAGCCTGCTGGAACTTCTCTGGTGAAAAGGCCGAGGTCATGCCCGGCCACTCTCCTGATGAAGCCGTAATGGATTCAATGCTATCTACGGTTTCTTTGTTCAAGCCCGAGGTTGAAGAAATCAACTGCCATTGCTCAACCATTCGCCCGGCCTGCTCTATCCCCCCGAGGTAAAGGTTCTGCAATTCCTCCATCCCGCATTCTGCTGGAACCGGGACGTGAACTGCACAATAAAGCACATGCTCTTCATGATCATAAATCCATACCTCATCCATCCTCATAAAAAGATAATCAGGAAAACCAGGATCATCTTGTGCAAGAGACGGCAAACGCTCCAATGAGCGGACCACATCGTACCCTAGAAATCCAATGCATCCACCTGTAAATGGAGGAATGCCCTGAACATTTAGACTTGGCGAGGTGAAGCCAGACATCCATTGCTGTAGCAGTTCCAGCGGCTGTCCTTGCAACGTTGTTACCTCATGTATTTCCTCATCGTCCGCTGATTCCAGAGATTCAGTAGATAAGTTAAATACTTCGGCCTTGTCCTCTTTGCCCTTCAATATGGAGACAGGATTTAAGCCTAAGTACGTAAAGCGCCCGCCCTTGCCACTTTCTAAGACTACAGAATACTGGGAAGCTAATTCCCAGGCCTTCTCCCACGATGCAGGCAACTCGTTTGTGCACCGGGGGGATTTTATTATTAAAGGGAACATGCTCCAGTCCTCAGCTGCCCATTGTTCCCACTCATGCCATGCCGTTATGATTTCCAAAGCCATCCTCCTAAAAGTTTTGTCTAGCATAATCCTACAATTTAATCTTCGGGACAAAACTCGCTTCGTAAGCATTCCATTAGTTTTGTCCAGCCTTCACCTATTTTAAATCGTCAGTAGTATGTTGCCTGTCAGTATACTGTACTTAAGGCATTATTGAAAAGCCCCCAGCGATAGGAAATTAATATGGTTTTTGCGTTTTCAGTAAAAAGCAAAGTGTTTTTCAACAATAATGATGTTACCGCGTCAAGCCTGCCGTATATGTACAGAACCTTTTGCCTTATTAATCAACGAAAAGAGTCTCCATCACCACCAAAAGGGTGGTATGAAGACTCTTATAGATTTACGTTATTGCAAGCAATTACGCTTCGAAATTGTAAAGTGGTGTGCTCAGGTAACGTTCACCGTTACTTGGAATAATGACAACTACCTTTTTGCCAGGACCCAAGTCTTTAGCTACCTTAAGCGCCGCAAACACAGCAGCACCTGAAGAAATACCGGACAGAACGCCTTCTTCTTTAGCTACACGGCGTGCAGTTTCGAATGCTTCATCGTTCTCTACATGGATAATCTCATCATAAATATCCTGGTTCAGAATCTCAGGAATGAAGTTAGCTCCGATACCCTGGATTTTGTGAGGGCCTGGTTTGCCTCCTGCCAAGATTGGAGAAGCAGCAGGTTCCACAGCATAGATCTTCACGTCAGGATATTTGCTCTTCAGCACTTCACCTGCACCCGTGATCGTTCCACCTGTTCCGATACCTGCAATAAAAGCATCCAGTGGGCCACCGATGGACTCAATCGCTTCAACGATTTCAGGTCCAGTGGTCTCACGGTGGATCTTCACGTTCGCTTTATTCTTGAATTGCTCGGATGGGAAATAGCTTGGGTTCTCTTTCAGAATTTCTTCCGCTTTCTTAACCGCACCATTCATGCCTTCCGATCCTGGAGTTAGTACCAATTCTGCTCCGTATGCACGAAGTAGATTGCGACGCTCCAAGCTCATGGTTTCAGGCATTACGATAACTGCCTTATAACCTTTAGCCGCAGCTACAAGTGCCAAGCCGATACCAGTGTTACCACTAGTTGCTTCTACAATTGTACCTCCTGGCTTCAGTAGACCTTCGCGCTCAGCTTCTTCCACGATGCTGATTGCGATACGGTCTTTTACGCTTGATCCCGGGTTCTGATATTCCAATTTCAAATAAATATCTGCGGAGCCTTCCTGTGCCAGACGATTCAAACGAACGAGCGGAGTACCGCCGATCAATTCTGTTACGTTGTTAACGACTTTAGCCATGAGCAAAAACCTCCTTAGAATGATAAGTGCAATATAAGAACGTAAATTATGACTTTACTCTTCTGTATGTGGGTGCCTTTTACGCAGTAATAACTGCTATAAAGAGGTGTAGATATTTGACCACCGTTAGTTATTTCCGACTAAAACGGTAGGTTTTACGTTAATATCATATTATCAATCTTGCAGGCTGTTGTCAATATTTATTGCCACATCATATTTTGTACGCAAATCACTCTCTACTTGTTGTAGAGGAGGTGCTTGCTCCAAAGCCAGTTCTTGACGTATCAGCGCCCGTATCTCCTTCTGGTCCGGAACTGCTGGAGAGTGAATACTCTCTAGTCGAATGATAGCGAAGTCGTCCTCCGCCTGAATCGGTCCCGCTATATCACCCGCATCCAAACTAGCCGCAGTCTTAAGCAGTCCTTCAGGCCAAAAAGGATCGTCTTCCTCCACCTTCCCCAAGCTGCCTCCTTGCTGCCGACTCGCTTCATCAATGGACACTTCCCTAGCCAAATCAGCAAAGTTCTCACCCTGCTCCAAGCGATCCATTACCTGCTCGCCTTCTTCATAAGATGAAACCTTGATCATGGAGAGCTCTAGTTCTCTTTTCGGAGTGAACCGCTCAGCATTTTGATCTAAATAAGTATCGATATCCGCTTCATTAATCGTAATACCCACGGTGGCTATCGCTTGTAAGGTTAGACGATAAGCTGTCTCTGCGAACACTTCCTGGCGGGATAACCCCAGCTGAGACTGCATTTGCGCATAATACTGTTCTTCGGAACCGTATCCAACCATAGTTCGTGCAAGCTCCTGCTCAACCTCATCGTCCGTCACAGTAATCCCCAGAGCCTTTGCTTCCATCTCCACAACAATATGATTAATTATTCCAACTAGCACTTCGTAACCATGCTTTTTTTTCAGCTCATCCATCCACTGCTTATCTGTTATCGATTGCCCGCCTGCAGTCGCTATCTCCGATGTTTCACTCTCTGTTGTATCTCCTTTTAGAAGGGCCATGGCGCGTAAACTCCAGAATAACAGACCCCCGAGCATTAAAGATGCAACAGCTAGAATAACAACCGTATTGCGAAGTGCGCGTTCCTGTCTCGTCATCATCCCATGACCTACGAGTTCGCTTGTTCTAAAATGACCTGTAATTCGTCCTTATTAAAAACATAAGCCTCGTTGCAAAAATGACATACAACTTCAGCCTGTTCATCTTCTGCAATTATTCTCTCCAGTTCAGCTTGCCCAAGGCTAATCAATGTCTGCTCTACCCGCTCACGCGAACATTGACAAGCAAAGTTAATATCCAGTTCATCCATAACCACGGCATCCGGCAAAAGAAAACGCAGCATTTCTTCTGGCTCTAAGCCCTGATCAAGGAGTGTTGTCACGGAAGGCATAGCCCCTAGAGCTTTTTCGATCTCCGTAATCTCCGCATCCGTCAGTCCTGGAAGAAGCTGCACGATAAATCCTCCGGCTACAATTACTGACTCATCAGTATCCACTAGTACACCCAAGCCAACAGCAGCTGGGGTTTGCTCAGATACAGCGAAATAATAAGTGAAATCTTCTGCAAGCTCTCCAGAGATGATCGGAATACTACCTCGATAAGGTTCCTTTAAACCCAAATCCTTAATAATATCAATGAACCCTTCCGTCCCTACAGCTCCAGCTACATCTAATTTGCCCATGCTATTGCTAGGTAAGTGAACGTGAGGATGGTGTACATATCCGCACACTTCTCCCAACGCATTGGACTCCGCAACAATTTGTCCAATCGGTCCATCCCCTTTGACCATGATGCATAGCTTCTCTCTACCTTTGAGCATAGCGCCCATCATGGCTGCAGCGGTAACCGTACGTCCTAACGCGGCTGTAGCCGTCGAATACGTATCATGTCTACGCCGCAATTCCTCGACCAATTCTGTTGTGCGGACAGCAAACGCTCTCACTTTACCATTCATAGCCGTTCCACGGATAAGTCGATCCTTCTTTTTTTCCATTGGGTGCTTAGCCCTCCTATCTCTTCGCCCTTTAGGCTTCTTTATCTTTATTGGTTACGATCATAAATAATTCGTAATCCTTCTAGTGTTAACATAGGGTTTACTTCGTCGATACAATCCGTCTCACCTGCAATTAGCGAAGCGAGACCTCCGGTAGAAATAACCTTTAGCCCCGGAGCATTCATCTCGATTTTGATACGCTTAACGATTCCCTCAACCTGACCCGCGTACCCAAAAATAATACCAGCCTGCATAGCATGCACTGTATTACGTCCGATAACCTTCTTAGGCTTCTCTAACTCAATTCGTGGCAGTTTGGATGCTCGCTGATATAAGGCCTCTGTAGAAATGCCAAGCCCCGGAACAATCGCTCCTCCGAGATAATTAGCTCCCGCATCGATACAATCAAAGGTCGTAGCCGTACCAAAATCAACAACAACAAGCGGACATTTATATTGTTCAATCGCAGCCACAGCATTAACAATCCGGTCTGCGCCAATCTCACGTGGATTCTCATAGCGAAGATTAAGCCCCGTTTTTATCCCTGGTCCCACGAGTAACGGATCTTTGCCTATATACTTTATACACATATCCACGATAGTCTTAACCAGGGGTGGAACTACCGAGGATATAATTACACCTTCCACCTCTTTGACAGAAATTCCTGACATCTGAAAAAGATTGTGTATCAGCACTCCATATTCATCCACGGTCGATTGGCGCGCAGTACTTAGACGGAAATGATGCAACAATTCACGCTTTCTGTATACGCCGAGAACAATATTGGTATTACCGATATCAACAGCAAGCATCATGATGAAGGCCCTTCCTTCTTGGCATTAAGGTCTAGACTAATATCCAGACTGGAGAAGGAGTACGTAAGGCGCCCTACAGAGATCACATCCACGCCTGTTTCTGCAATCCCACGAACCGTTTCTAACGATACATTGCCGGAGGCCTCTGTCTTGACATGTGGCGCTTTAGCTTTAATCCTAGCCACCGCTTGCTTCATCATCTCGTTAGACATATTATCCAGCATAATAATATCAGCACCTGCTGCCAGCGCCTCTTCGACTTGCTCTAAGTTCTCAGTCTCTACTTCAATGCTCATCGTATGCGGGATGTTCTTTCGAGCACGACCTACAGCCTGCCGAATACCACCCGCACCTTTGATATGATTGTCCTTGATCATAACCGCATCATATAAGCCAAAGCGATGATTAAAGCCTCCACCAACACGAACTGCATATTTCTCCAGCATACGATGGCCAGGTGTAGTCTTACGTGTATCTACTAGACGAGTGGATAATCCATCAAGCACCTGTACGAAAGATGCCGTACGTGAGGCAACACCCGAAAGACGCTGCATCAAATTGAGCGCAAGCCGTTCACCTGTAAGAATTGCGTGTGTGCTGCCTTCCACCTCAATAATTACAGTCCCTTTGGTCACTGCTTGACCTTCTTCTACAAGGGCTGTAAAGCTAAGCGTAGGATCAACAATTTCAAAAACCAACTCTGCAATCGGGATACCACAAATTACGCCATTTTCTTTAGCATGAATAATCCCTTTAGATTGATGGCCAACAGGTATCGTCATCTGTGTTGTTACATCCCCGGAACCAACATCTTCCCGCAGCCAAGCCTTGATGGATTGTACTAGTTCTTCATTGTAACCATTAAACATCATCGCTTAATTCCTCCACTATTCCCAGATCGCGAATTTGAAGCAGGTGCTTGCGCCACTGAACATCACTTCGCTGCGGATAATCCTCACGGTAATGTGCCCCGCGACTCTCTTCCCGCGCAAGAGCAGACTCTGTCACGAGCAAACAGCAGGTCAGCATATTAGCGAACTCGTATTCCTCGCGTTTAGTCAATACGGATCCAAAGATAGGTAGCTGCCGTTTCAATTCTTCTATTCCCTTAGACAAGGTCTCTTCATTACGTCGTAATCCAGCATATCGAACCATTACCTTTTGCAGCTTCAAACGGCGTTCCACAATAGCTTGAGTTGGCGAATCAACACGCCCATCGTTGCTGCTAACTGATACAACATCACGTCCAAGCGGGGATAATTTGCGAATCCGCTCAATAATACGATGCCCAAAAACAACTGCTTCTGATAATGAATTGCTTGCTAATCGATTAGCCCCATGTACGCCTGTGGAAGAAACCTCTCCGCAAGCAAACAAGCGGGGAATCGTACTCTCCCCATTCAGATCGGTCTTAATGCCCCCCATCATATAATGCGCAGCTGGAGCCACTGGAATCCAATCACTTGTAATATCCAATCCATAACCCATACATGTCTCATGTATTGTAGGGAACCGATGCTTCACCATTTCTGGAGATTCATGCGTAATATCCAAATAGACAAACGTTGACTTTGTAAGCTCCATTTCACTTACAATTGCCCGAGCTACAATATCTCGTGGGGCTAGCTCAAGCAACTCATGATAACGCTCCATGAACCGCTCTCCATTAATATTGCGCAATACTGCGCCTTCGCCACGAACTGCTTCGGAGATTAGGAATCTAGGAGCTCCAGGATAACTCAATGCTGTAGGATGAAATTGAATAAATTCCATATCTCTTATATGAGCGCCGGCTCGATAAGCAATGGCTACCCCATCGCCTGTAGCTACTTCAGGGTTGGTAGTGTATCTAAATAATTGTCCTGCTCCACCAGAGCACAAAATAGTCGCATCCCCTTGCAGGAATAACCGTCCGCCCCCGGGACGCTGCAACAATGCGCCTACACATTCTCCGCCTTCAGTGATGAGATCAATGACGTAATGATCATCCCACACCTCAATATTCTTATGTTCTGCTACCTGTTCAGCCAAAGCACGAACAATCTCATAACCTGTAGCATCTCCATTAGCATGCAAAATACGACGGTGGCTATGCGCTCCTTCCTGCGTCAAAGCCAGTACCCCATCTTCCTTATCAAAAAGAGTGCCTAAACGAATTAGCTCATGAACTCGATCTGGTCCTTCATTAACAAGTGCATCGACAGCTGTGGATGAGCAAAGACCTGCTCCAGCCATTAAGGTATCCTGCCGGTGGTAAGCAGGAGAATCGTCCTCAGCTATTACAGCTGCGATCCCCCCCTGTGCATAGCGAGTATTACTCTCCATTACTGATTTCTTTGTGATCATAATGACACGCCGATCTTCACTGGCTTTAATAGCCGTGAACAATCCGGCAATCCCTGAACCGATAACAATACAATCTGTCTTTACTTTAGGAATATCCCGAAGATCAAAATCAACCAAATATTGTGGAATCATGACCGCGTTTCACCTGTTTCAACGAAAGAGTAGCGCATACTACCGGACTTGTAGCATGCGCTCTAGGGAAGTTCTGGCTTTGTCGGCGACAGCAGGCGGTACATAGATTTGTGGCTTCATTGTCTCCAGGCATTTCACCAGTTTTTTTAGATTGTTTACTTTCATATTAGGACAAACAAGAAATTTCGTAGCAAAATAGAATTCTTTATCCGGACTATCTTTACGAAGCTGATATCCTGTACCATCCTCAGTTCCAACGATAAATTGCTTACGGTCGGATTTCCGGCAATACTCGAGAATGGATGTAGTACTACCTACATAATCACCCATAGCCACTACTTCCGGACGACATTCTGGATGAACTACAAATTCTGCTTCTGGGTATTTCGCTCTCATTTCTACTACATCTTTAACAGTCAACATATCGTGAGTGTTGCAATAGCCTTCCCATATAATCAGTTTTTTGCCGGTCTGATCTTGTACGTATTGACCAAGATTCTTATCGGGTACCCAGATAATTTCTTCAGCATCGAGGGATTCGATTACTTTCACGGCATTGGCAGAGGTACAACAGATATCAGTTTCCGCTTTAATCTCTGCAGACGAGTTGATATAAGTCACCACTTTAGCATTTGGATGTTGCGCTTTAAGCTTACGCAAACCATCTACATTAACCATATCAGCCATTGGGCAGCCTGCACGTTCATCAGGAATAAGGACGGTTTTGTTTGGTGCTAATATTTTAGCGCTTTCCCCCATGAAATGGACACCGCAGAATACGATAACCTCTGCATCTGTCTCCGCAGCCTTCTGAGCGAGTAAAAAAGAGTCACCCCGGAAATCGGCAACTTCCTGAATTTCATCACGTTGATAATAATGGGCTAAAATGATTGCGTTTCTTTCCTTCTTAAGCTGTTCAAGACGTATACGAAGTTCACGATTCTGTTCCTGCTTGCGCTCAAGTGCCAGAGCTTCCACCGATTGTTCTCCCCCTTAAATCTTCGCGGCTTTACGCCGGCGCGATGTTATCAAATGGCATGAGCCATCATCTGAAAAAATGAATAAGCTGATGATAATAGTAAGTAATATTAATCACTAATGTACACAACGTTCCAGCCCCTGTCAATGTGACTAGACAGGCTTCCAAGCATGAAATTACCTAAAAATTAAAATAAAAAATCCGGAGAACAATTACGCTCTCCGGATAATTTTACATCTTATGAATAGTAAGCCTGCTTAGGTAAGGCTAGTTCCGCCGCCTTTATTGTCATCATCAGATCCGTCATTTCCCTCAGACTCAGGTTTGTTCGGGATTTCCTTAGATAGGTTCGGAGGCGTGGACTCCGTATCTTCAGACTTGCCTTGAATGCGAACACGCACATCACCGATATTATCAATGACTGGTTCACCAACTTCAAGTGCAACGCCTTCGCCACCTTCAGCCTTACCATCTTCAGAAAGGAATCCTTGTTCAATCAGCTCTTTAATCTGATCAAGCTCAAGTGTTTCCTTCTCAAGTAACGTGTTGGCAATCAGATGCATTTCTTTAGAGTGCTTGAGCAACAGCTCTTTACAACGTTCGTAGCTCGAAGTAATAAAGTTCTGCATTTCTTGATCAATCTCATAAGCAATGGAATCACTATAATTCTGTTCATGCCCAATATCACGACCTAAGAATACTTGGCCTTGAGAAGAGCCGAACTGCATAGGTCCAAGCTTATCGCTCATACCGTATTCCATGATCATGGCACGCACGATACGCGTAGCCTGTTGGAAGTCACTGTATGCGCCCGTACCGATCTCACCAATAAACAACTCTTCGGCAACACGTCCACCAAGTAATCCAGTAACCTTATCCAAAAGCTCCTGCTTGGTAACGATCATCCGATCTTCCTTCGGAAGCATAATCACATATCCGCCTGCACGTCCGCGTGGGATAATTGTAACTTTATGCACCATATCAGCATGCTCAAGGAAATAACCAGCGATAGTATGGCCTGCTTCATGGTAAGCTACAATGCGTTTCTCACGGTCGCTGATAACACGACTACGTTTCTCAGTACCTACGATAACACGGTCAATAGCTTCATCCACTTCAATCATGGAGATATCCTTGCGGTTACGACGTGCAGCTAGCAGCGCTGCCTCATTTAGCAGATTCTCTAGATCAGCACCCGTGAAACCAGTTGTACGTTTAGCGACAACATCCAGTCTTACATCTTTCGTAAGCGGCTTGTTACGAGCGTGAACCTTAAGTACAGCTTCACGACCTTTTACGTCAGGGCGGTCAACCGTAATTTGACGGTCAAAACGTCCTGGACGAAGTAATGCAGGATCAAGTATATCAGCGCGGTTAGTTGCCGCAACAATAATAATGCCTTCGTTACCACCGAATCCATCCATCTCAACCAGCAATTGGTTAAGTGTCTGTTCGCGTTCGTCATGTCCGCCGCCGAGTCCGGCGCCACGTTGACGACCCACAGCATCAATTTCATCAATGAAGATAATACATGGTGCGTTTTTCTTGGCGTTCTCGAACAAATCACGTACCCGAGAAGCACCGACACCCACGAACATTTCCACAAAATCAGAACCGGAGATACTGAAGAAAGGAACGCCGGCTTCACCTGCTACTGCACGTGCAAGCAATGTTTTACCTGTTCCCGGAGGACCTACAAGCAGTACGCCTTTAGGGATACGTGCACCGACAGCTGCAAATTTACGCGGATCTTTCAAGAACTCAACAACTTCAACAAGCTCTTGCTTCTCTTCGTCAGCCCCTGCAACATCCTCAAAGCTGATTTTCTTCTTCTCTTCATTATATAACCGAGCCTTGCTCTTGCCGAAATTCATGACTTTACCGCCGCCACCTTGCGCCTGGTTAAACAGGAAGAAGAACAAGATGAACATAATGACCAGCGGGATAATGGAAGAAAGGAATGTCAGCCAAATGCTGGTACCTTCCATTTTCTTCTGAGTTAATTCAATGCCATTTACATCACTGGCCTGAATCAGTTCATTAATAGCAGCATCTGTTGGAGGAATATATGTGGAGAAGCTTTTCGATTTAGTATCGGCAGGCAGCTCTCTATATTCGCCTGTAACTAAAAAGGCATTACCCTCAAACTGAACCGTCAAATCCTTCACATTGTTGTTCTTGATCTCCTGCCGTAACTCGTCGTATCTAGGGAAATCGGCGGCTTCATTTCCATTGCTCACAAACTGGACAATACCCACCACGACTAAAAATAAAATCAAATAAAAACCAGAATTCCGGATGAACCGATTCATCCCCTACCTCCTCTCGCAACACTCAAGTTATTGTACCATAGCCTCTTGGGACACCTCAAATATAGGAAGCCAAGGGTGCCCGATCCGTATGATCAAGGCAATCAATAGTTTAATTGGAATAAATCTCAGGCTTCAGTACTCCAACATATGGGAGGTTCCGATACCGCTCGGCATAATCCAATCCGTAGCCTACTACAAATTCGTCTGGCAACACGAAGCCTGTATAGCTGGCTTCAAGATTAACCGTACGACCTGATGGCTTATCAAATAAGGTAACCACCGAGATAGAAGCAGCATTGCGGTTGCGGAGCAGCTCAATCAAATAACTGAGCGTAAGGCCACTGTCAATAATATCTTCAACGATCAAGATATCGCGGCCTTCTACCGATACATCCAAATCCTTAATAATTTTGACAACACCAGAGGACTTGGTGGATGCTCCATAGCTAGACACTGCCATGAAATCCATCTCAACAGGTACTGTAATGGCTTTAACCAAATCTGCCATAAATATAAACGCGCCTTTTAGTACACAAATGACTAAAGGGGTACGGCCTGCGTATTCTTCGCTCAGTGTTCGACCGAGCTCCTTAATTTTCTGCTGAAGTTCCTCTTCGGTGATCAAGACTTCTTGAATATCATTTTGCAACTTGCGAAACCTCCTAAGTTATACTATGAAAGAATTACTTCGACCATTACGTTTCTTCAGGGTCATCCAGCTCTACTAGAGACAACAGAAGTACCGAGGTCGTGTGCCGCCCTACTGCGGCATGCATCGAGCGTCTTACGCCCGGAATCCAGACGATATTGCCCAAACCATCACAAACGAGGGGGATCATAGAACGTTTAGCAGCAGGTATTTTATCATCAATATAAATATCTTTTACCTTTTTGCTTCCGTTTAATCCCATGACTCTTATGGTATCTCCAGGCAATCGGGAACGTATCGTTAGTGGAAAGACCAGTTCATCACGGTCAAACCAAGCCGACATCTTCCCATAATCCTCCCCCTGTACAAAAAAGTTTTCTCTCTCCAGCACCGCCATTGACATCACCTTACCTATTTCCTCCAGTTTAAGCTCGGAGTCCGGTAAAAACAGACGATATGTATAGCTTGCCTGTTGCTGCGCGGGCTTGGACGAGAACAAGATGATATCATATTGCCGCACACAAGTCAGGCCTCCACCTAAATCTAAACTCCAGGTGGTGGGATAGCTCTGCAGCGTTCCCCGACGTACAGATTCAATCTTGGAGAAATCAAGGGCAGATAGATCCGCCGACAGATAATTTAATATTAGTTTAATCAAACGCCGTTGTAAAGCGGAGGGTATGGCCGCAAATGAAGCTCTGTTAAAGGTATATTTCCCTTCGCCTTCCGAAACCAGCTCCTCAAAGCATTTTACCGCTGATGCCTCCATATATTCATCCTCAGCCCCTGCAATTTCCGCAAGCTGTACGAGGGACTGCCGCACTCTTCCATTATACTTTTCCAGAAAAGGAAGAACTTCCAAACGAATGGCGTTCCGCTTGTATTTCGTTAGCAGATTGGTGGCATCTTCAGCATAAGTGAAACCTTCATTTTGGCATAACCCTAAAAGTGCTGTTTTGTTAATACGTAGGAATGGGCGAATGAGTTCCACCTTTTTTTCTGTTCTTTTCCACTTGATACCCGACAGTCCAGATAAGCCACTTCCGCGTAATAAACGCATAATGACAGTTTCTGCCTGATCATCCGCATGATGAGCCAGAGCAACAGAACGCGCCCCATATCGGTGTGCCGTATCAATCAGAAATTCGTACCGCTTCTCACGTGCAGTTCCCTCAGGACCAAGTCCACTCTCTTTAGCCAAGGAGGGAATATCGAATTCCGCAAACTCAAAGGGCAATCCCAGTTCTTCAGCCATACCACGTACGAGCTCTGCCTCTTCCTTCGACTCTAGTCTAAATCCGTGATTCACATGAGCACATATTAAGGTAAGCGGCATAACGTTTAAAGATATTTCATGCAAAACATGCAAAAGAGCCACAGAATCCGGGCCGCCGGAAACTGCGACTACAATGGTGTCATGGGGTGCCCACAGCTCATGCTCGGCTGCTGACTCCAATACTGACTCCATCAGTCCATTCATTTGCTCCATATGCGGCCCCCCTTTTCTCAACTATATGTATAAGTTCAAAACCGAAATACCCAATAAATCGTAAAGGCAAGCACGAACAAGGATAATGCAAAAGCATTTTTGAGCCAGCGAGGTGTGTCCATACTATCAGGTCGCTTTCTACGCGAATTGTAAATATGGTTGCGCCAGACCTCTGTAGCATCTGCAGAACCGGAGAAACCTCCTTTTAACGCCAAACAAATCCAAGAGGATAGTTTCTTGTCGGGTAGATTTCTGGCCAACTTAAACAGTTCATCTACACTTCTTGTCTGCGGCAACTGTAGCGCGGCTTTCTTGAGCCCCTCTTCATTTAAAAGACGGAGGCACAGCACAGCGAAAGCAAATAAATCATACCCCTCATCACTCGTGCGGCTACCTGCATTCCAAAAGCCACGGTCATGCCACTCCGTAAATTGCTTCACACTACGACCTTTAGGGCTTGCGCCTCCAAAATCGATCAGCTCCACTTCACCGTAATTGGACACCATTACATTCTCCGGCTTTAAATCTCCAAACACAAAACCGCATTCATGTAATGTGCGCAGCTTATCGAGCAACCCAAGCCCTACCAAACCTAACCATTCCGGTCCATTCTTCGATAAAAAATGATGCAAAGGCTTGCCTTCAACATACCGCATGACATAAAAAGGTACATTGTTTCCATTCGCAAAATCATCCGATTCCAAGAAATAAGAAGATAATGGAGATTCACGGCGAGCACGGTGTTCATTGCGCTTTCGACGCGATTGCAGCGACGTCAGTACATTGATCTCCGATTGCAGCTCAAGTGTATCGTATCCGATTTTTAGCGCGTACCATTCCCGTCTGCCTTCTCTTTGCACAAGATATACGGTTCCGTTCGCGCCCCTTCCCAGCATCCGTTCCACGACATAACGGTTTCCCCGCCATTTGCCGGTAATTAAGGTGCCAGTAGGATAGGACGGATTAGACGACATACCCACCAATCATCCCTTCTCTTTCGTCGTGGTCATCCATTCGCCGTCCACGATGTTCATCCAGTGTATCATAACGATAATGTTCAAGCACCTTGAAAATAGCTGGACCCGTCGGTGTTGCGCCTCTCATGTGTAATTTGGAGAATAGCGTACGAATACCTGACATATCCTTGGTCCAATCTAAATCGAGTCTGGCATCCTCGCTGCTGTTATTTCCAGGAAAATGAAACACAGCGATCTCACTCTTTCCTTCTCTAGCTTCCAGACTGAGCGCCAAATCCCGAATCGCATCTTCCACAGCACCCAGTTTAGGCTTCATACTGGCACTGGCATCGATAAGGAGAGCAATGCGCAGTGGCGATGTTTCTGTTAGTTCATCTACAACGGTAACAACCTGCGAGCGTTGAACAGGCGGTAGCTGCTCCAGCGACCCTTCACCTAGTATCTTTTTTACTTCTTTATTAACCGCCTGCTGGATTGTCTGAACCACAGTCTTCCGTGTCATCATCTGAATCGTCTGCGCCAGTTGTGGTGTTCCGACTATTCGGCTAAGGCCTCCCCCGGCCTTGGCAATATCGGCTATTTCCCGGCTTCCGATTTCGCCGATCGTACCATAATCAACTACACCGACCACATTTACGTTGATTCCCTCCTGCAAGGCATGCGCCGCTGCCATCACCGGACTTTCTCCTACGTTTGAACAACCGTCAGTAATGAGCAAAATCTGCTTCATAACTCTCCACTCCCCCTTGTTTGAAACCTCTGTTTCTAGCATATCCAGAAATGAGAGATTTCAAACGGTCGCTTTTGTGGGGGGATTTTGTGATCTGAACTGCGGGGATAGTGAATAAGGGAAACTGTGAGAAATGTTTGGGCTTTCGATCGCTGTTATGATTTGATTTCTCTATTAAAACCGCCCTCTGCGGTTGAAATCAAATCATAAAGGCGAACGCTCCGCTTCTACAGCTCCAAACTTTCTCTCCGTTCCGTACCTTCACTAGTAAACAGTTTAGATCTAAAAAATTACACTCCAAAGTCAGCGAACCTTTGAAACGTAAATAGTAGAAGCCGGCGCGTTACACATCACAGACTCGCACCGACTTCCAAGCATGCACGGCGCTTTGCGCGTACCAAACATGAAACCTAAGCCTAAACCGAGAAAATTCCTAACTCACCGTACGCGGACGCTCCATTCGGCCGACACCAGGCATATGCAGGCTGGACCATTCCGGATGAAAATGATCAACACGACTGACGACAATCGTCATATCATCATGGATCTCATTGCCCTGATAACGAATCACCTTATCTAACAGGCTATCCGCCAAATCTTGAGGATCATCCCCCTCAAGCTCTTGGATCAACCGTTTCATCCATATCTCCTTATTAACGGCATATCCAGGCGCATCATAAATACCATCCGTCATCATAATCAAAATATCACCCGCCCGAAGCTGCATGCTGATCAAATCCACGTCGATATCTTTAATGATTCCTATAGGCAGATTACTAGAGGTTATTGGAATGACCTCACTGCCCCTCCGGATAAAGCTCGGTGCGGAAGCAATCTTCATAAAGGTGGTCTGTGCAGAGTACTGATCGATTAAAGCCATATCGACGGTAGCATAGAACTCGTCGGGAGAACGTAATAAGAGAATAGAGTTTACCGACTTTACAGCCAGCTTCTCATCCATACCCGATTGCAGTAGCTTTTCTAACATGCTAAGTGCAGCACTGCTCTCCATTCTCGCCCGCTCACCATTTCCCATCCCATCGCTAATGGATACCGCAAAGGTACCATTTCCAAGCTCTACGGTGCTGAAGCTGTCACCCGACAGCATATCTCCACTTTTAGAAACGACAGCCACCCCTGTGTTTACCTCAAAAGCTTTAGCTGAACCGAAGGTAACCATCGACAAGCCTTCCCTAGGATGGACTGCCGTCTCACTCATGACAGCAATATTCTCATCCAGAATGTCAGATAAGAGCGGGGCGATCATTTTACGGCATTCATCAAATCCACGAGTATAGGCATGAACCACCTCAATTTCTACACGCCCAGGGTCCAGACTTAAGATCTCAATGCCATGGATAGACAAGCCCAATTTCTCCAAGGTCTCACGGATTTGAGCTTCCTGGCGATACATGGCCTGTCCTTCACGTTTAATCTCTCGCGCTAAGTCCTCCATAACCTGCGACACGCCGGATAACTGCTCGGCAACAAATTGACGACTATCGTATATTTGTCTTTTCCATCGCATATCATGTTGGTAAAGATCATATTGCCCTTTCATGACTTCAAGCACTTCGCCAGTTTTACCGCAAATCCGGCTCCATTCCGGCGGTAACTGAGCTGCCGTAATATCAGGGCATTCCTCGACAGTGGTCATCATATCTGTCATGTATCTATATGTCTGATAGAATTTCGCATCCCAGCAGTGGGAACGCCGAATGCATCCTGCACAGGCCCCCTCTGTTACCGTATTCATGAAATCCTCCATCTCACGGTCTGATTTCCCTACTTCTCCTGCGCGTGGAATCTGCCCAAAGCTGCTCGACAGCTGCTGGAATACCTGTGAGAATTGCGTCACCCGTTCTGCCGTTAGATCCCTTACCCTTCGTGCATACTCATGTTGAGATCGGCTATGATCTGATGTGCCCGGAACATATTTAGCAATAGCAGATATCATCGCCTTAGGCGTTATAAGAAATAGCACCACCGCTACGCAGGTCTCCCATGTTGAGGCCATCATATCACCCGGACCCGTAAAATAGACGGAAAGGATCGTGGATCCTAGCAACATCCCGATAGATACTGCACCTTTTCGGCCGCCCTGCATCATTCCCGCCAGCATTCCGGAAAAAGCAAGCAGGCTCATCTGATAGATTGCACTGATATCCGCCAGACTGAGAATCAACCCGGTCACCACCCCGACAGCAGCACCAAGAGGAGCCCCTCCTGCCATGGCGAAGAGAAGAATTAAATAACGTGACAATATATGCTCCAAAGACAAACCGTTAAGGGTCCAACCCACTAGGCCTGTCATTACTGAGGCGAGCAAAATAATAAGGCATAGAATCTCCTCATTCCTGAGCGCTCTACTCTTTTGCTTATAGGTTAGTAGAGGCAGCGCTTGAATGAACACCAATGTAAGCACAAAGCCTAGTAGAGCATCTAGTGTTGTCATCATAAGCGGATACCAAGAAAGAGAAGGGCCAATAACGATCTGGAACAAGCCAACCATAAACGAAGACACGAACACCATCAGTGGTGCATAGGACAAGTCTATTCGCTCATAACTTTCCAGCCCTTTATAAACGAGAAAGAAAATAATCAGTTCAGCCGTAATAATCAAAGCTCCAGGGAATGGAGTAAAGAGACTTCCAGCTATTATGGCTGCAGCTACAGGTAGAATAGAGTCGCGACGCATAAACACAATGACGGCAAAGTATGCGGCGGCAAAAGGAGATAGTTCGTCCAAAATCATGGCTCTACCCAGCAGAAATCCCATGAAACTAAGCAAAAGCATCCATTTCTTCGCTGCAATAAGCTGAATGTACCGCTGCTTCTGACCCCAAGCTGCAATACGCGTGCGTAAGGCTTGTCTTTGCTTCTTATCTTCACTTCCCACTCTTGTCCACTCTGGCAAATTTACCACGTTGCTTTTACTCATTCCCCTACACCACCCGTTTAAGAATTTATGGTACTCATTATATAGCCGGGGATTTGAGAAAGTTTGTCAGAAATGGAGGGACACACACAAGAAATTTCCGACAAAAAAGCCTTCGACCGCGATCTTTAAAAAAGCTGTTCTATCCCATGCGGGGCGGTAGGTTGATTAGTTTCAAGATTATTTCCAACGCAGTTTCACGCGCTGACGCGGCGGTCATTCGTCAGCGATTGCCCTAGAGTTATGTGAGAATGGCATGGATGCTGTCGGCAATTTTATATGACATGACAAAAAAACCGCAAGGGCGAAATGCCCCTGCGGTTATTTATGATGTACAGGTTATTGGATTATACGCGTTTGGCTCCACGGCCTCCGCGCTTTCCTTCTGTGTTCTTCTTGATCGAAGATATACGTTCTTCGCTGTCTTTCAGGAATCGCGACATTTTATCCTCGAATGAAGGTTTACCGGCTGCAGGCTTAAATGGACGCCCACCCCGTTCACGATTGAATCCACCGCCGCCTCCACCACTGCCGCCTCCACCGCCGAAACGGTCTCCGCCGCTAGGACGTTCTGGTCTTGGAGCTCTAGGCGGACGTACTTCCGATGCCGGCTTGTCAACAGCCTGCTTAATGGAAAGTCCGATCTTGCCGTCCTTATCGACGTTGATCACCTTGACTGTTACTACATCACTAATCTTCAGATGATCGTTAACATCCTTGACATAATTATCGGCGATTTCCGAGATGTGAACGAGACCTGTGACACCTCCTGACAGATCCACAAATGCTCCGAAATGCGTGATGCCTGTCACTTTGCCTTCTAACTTGGTGCCCACTTCAATTGCCATAGAATAAAATGATCCTCCCTTAAAAATATACAGACGAATATTAAGATCATCCTGTCTGCGGTGATTTGATTATACAGTAAAGAGCAAATCAAGGCAACAGAGTAAAAGCCTCTTTTAACCTCTATTATTGCTCTGATTGCTCTGTTCGAATAGGAGTTTCCCCTTGAGGATAGATATTGTACCATTTACGTGCTAATTGGCCAATATACTCGTCATCATTAAGTCTGGATAATTCATATTTTAATTGAGTTAAAGATGCCATGACATCCTTACTAGTCTCCTGTTTCTTCGCAAGTTCCTTGCCCTTGTCCGCAATGACTGCACTCTGATCGAAGTAAGTATAACCCGCCCAGCCAAAAAATAGTGCCACAAAGACAATCCACATAAATCTTCTTCTCTTCGCGCCTGCGGCCGAATTTTTACTATGATTACTTTTCTCTTCCGCAGTAAATCTGTTCATGCAACGTACCCCCTAATTCAAGGTCAGCGTTTCCGCCATTTGGTAATCCATCCAGTGATCTTCACAATCCAGGCGCTATGTGCCAGCCGCGATAACCGTGGAGAGATCCACCTTACAGGTAATACCCAAATTGGTTTGGTCAGACGCAGCAGAAGCTTAAGAATAAACCATAGAATACGACCTATTAGCTTTAGCAGTCCTAAAATAAAACGCCAAAGCCAGCGAAGAGGTGTACCTATCAGGATCTCCACAAGTCTCCATAGCAACCTGAACATATACTGAACCGATTGAATTAACATTAACACAAAACGCCGTACCGTAACACTGAAGATTAAAAAATAGATCCATACTCCTAGAAACAAACCTAAAAAGACATAAAATCGCAGTTGGCCTTGATTTCCGGCATATAGCATACGAAATACTAGCAAAGCGGCCCATAGCCAATATAGTAGATCTAGCATAGCATTCAGCCATTTGGGAAAATTGAACTTCAGCGACAGCACCCGGTAGCTGTCATAGGCCAGTCCCATTGCCAACCCAGCCATGATCATGTAGAACAGCGTCACCCACTGAACTGCAGGATTCATTTAAATAGCTTACCGAGTAGACCTTTGTTTTTGCCCTGCGATCCGGGATCGAGATAAATCAGGGAATGTACATTGCCCTCTAATGACAACATTCCGTTCTCCAGACTTAAATTTTTAATATGTAAATGATTCCCGCGAATGGTGAGATGGCCGAGTTCTGTACGAAGCAAAAATTCCTCACTGTCGAAGCTCTCCACATTTTGCACGCCCGTCAACTCTAACTGCTTACGACTGCGCATGTGCAGATCATGCTGTTTGTTTACCTTTCCTGGCTCGATCATAGCATGTACCCCTCCTTCTTACCTCTAATCTATGGCAGAAGTAGAAGTTATAGAACATCCCGTCCCTCTAAAAAATAAGAGAAACAAAAAGAAAAAAAGAAGCCACAACTCTACAGAATGTAAAGTTATGCCTTCTTCTTTATTTACTATTACTCTTACCAGTCCAGTCCGCTGCTCTTGGCAACAGGCTCTTCCCGAACTAGAGTATACATCCCAGCGGCCTCGTCCTTGCGAGTCGTTTCGACCAGCTTTTCTACTTTGACCGTTACAAGCTTTTGCCCAAATTGTACAGTAATCTCGTCACCGATCTTAACTGCACTACTAGGTTTAGATTCCCGCCCGTTAATCAGTACCCGGCCTTGTTCGGACACATCCTTGGCCACTGTACGGCGCTTAATTAAACGGGACACTTTCAGGAATTTGTCAAGACGCATTAGTTAACGGCTTCTTTAAGCTTGTTACCAGCTTTGAAAGCCGGTACAGTCGATTCTGGAATTTCAATCGTTGTGCCCGTTTGCGGGTTGCGACCAGTGCGTCCTGCACGTTTGCGAGTTTCAAAAGTTCCGAAACCGATCAGTTGGACTTTATCACCTTTTGCCAAAGCTTCTGTAATCTCACCCAAGAACCCGTTCAATACTGCTTCTACATCTTTTTTTGCCAATCCGTTTTTCTCGGAAATGTTGTTTACCAAATCTGTCTTGTTCATAATTTAAAGTTCCTCCTAGGATACGAAAAAATAAATGAAACGAGAATCACCACCATAGGATGGGGCGAATCGCATTTCGTCTTTATGTTATTCTTGATGTCACCTTAAAATCCTGCCACGATTCGTCGTTTTTTTAAAAAAGAAGCAGTTATTTCTCACAAATCGTCGCAGAATCTATTCTATAGCACTATTAAACTACTGGCCACATTCTAAATCAGAAAATAAAAGCTACATCCACAGCATTGCCCCATTTTAGAGTCCATATACCGTAAGGAGGCTGTGAAGGGCTAGACTTTTCGCTCCTCCGCCTTAGCTTCTTGCCACAATTCTTCCATCTCTTCCAAACTACTATTCTTTACACTCTTTCCCTTGCGCTGCAAGCTTTGCTCAATATATTGGAACCGGCGCACAAATTTGCGGTTAGTTCGGGTTAATGCCTCTTCCGGATCTGCACCGATAAAACGAGCGACATTCGTAACTGCAAACAACAAATCCCCAAGTTCCAGAGTTTGATCATCTGTCGCCGCATCTGTGTCAATCGCCTCCTGCAGCTCATCGATCTCCTCACGAATTTTGGCTATGCAATCCGTAGCATTGTCCCAGTCAAAGCCCACCTTGGATGCTTTTTTCTGAAGCTTGTATGCCTTCATAAGGGCAGGCAGATCACGCGGAACACCACTAAGAACGGATAATTCCTCTGGCTTCACACCTTTACGCCGCTTTTCTTCTGCCTTCATGCCCTCCCAGTTCTTCAACGCTTCTTCGGCATCATTCGCATTGGTATCTCCAAAGACGTGAGGGTGACGGAAGATAAGCTTATCATTCAGCCCTTCAATGACGTCATACACGTTAAACGTGCCCAGCTCCTCCTCCATTTGAGAGTGAAGCATAATTTGCAGCAAAAGGTCGCCCAGCTCCTCTTTCATATGATCGGGGTCATCCTCATCAATCGTTTCAAGGACTTCATAGGTTTCTTCGATTAAATTTTTGCGCAGGGATTCATGTGTCTGCTCCCGATCCCATGGACAACCCTCCGGGCTTCGAAGAATATCGACAATCTCATGCAAACGGGCAAAGGTACGATTTCTTAGATTCTCGTCACGATTCGCAGGTACATAGACCAACGACAAATTTCCATAACCGTTAAGACGATCCAGCTCGTATAGAGGCACTCTTACAATACTTTCTTCGTTCTCCACACCGAGTGCATGACCCACAACCACTTCATATTCAGGCGGATACAGCTCCATCAGACATAATTTTGTCTCCGAGGCTGTAAAGCTATCGTATACCTGGCCAATCAGGGTATGCAGTTCAGGCTGAAGCTGAGCGCTGCGAATACCAGAAGCATCTAATAGTTGAAATCCTTCGATGGGATCAAACCCCAGTCGAACAAACGCCTCGTCGAGGAAGCTCTCTCCGCCTAATATTTGCAGTTCAATGCCTTCCTCAGGACACCGCTCACGCAGCTGTGAAACCGCTGATTCCGCCACCATAGGATGACCCGGAACCGCATAGACAATATCTGTACCCTCAGGTGCGGACCGAGCCTCTTCAATCAGCTTTGAAGTAATCGCTGCATAAACCTCAGGAAACGAAGATAAGGATTCATACAATCCATCGAAAGACTGTGAAGCAATTTCAAGCTCGGAGAGTGCAGCCATGACTGGATGCTCTTTTGTCCGCACGTAAACAACAGATGCTGCCTTCAATTTCTTTATAATCCCTAACGTCAGTCGATCAGGGTTACCTGAACCAAGACCAACGACCGTTAATGTTGCACTCATATCTGTTCCTCCTCATCAGCGGCTGTCTCAGCAGACCGCATTTTTATATTGTGATGTAAACGTTGATTAAGGGAATAAGCGCAGCTTCTTCAGCTTGTCCGCCAGGGACGGGCCGAAGCCCGGAAGCTGGCGCAGCTCGCTCTCGCTAAGGAGCCGCAGGGCTATTGCCCCTACGGCAAAGACAACGCAGCCTGCGAGCACTCCGAGCAGGCTCTGCGCCAAGCTGGCGGTGCGTCCGCCACCAATGCCAGCGGCCGTAGCCGCGGCGCCCACGCCCCAGCTGGCGGCTGCGGCGGCAAGAGCCAGGCCCGCTGTGAGCAGCGCGGGCCGTGCCAGGGCATCTGCTAGGCGAAGCCGCAGATGGCCCTGGCGGTAGAGCAGCAGCACGTTGAGCGCTGCTGCGAACGAATGCGCGGCCACGCCAGCGATGGCCGCGCCGGTAATGCCCTGCTGCGGGACCAGCAGCAGGTTCAGGGCCGCCTTGAGCAGCGCGGCGGCCAAAAGGTGCAGGGCCGGGGCGCGCACGTAGCCGAGGCCCTGCAGGAGCGCAGCCGAGATGATGCTGACCGTACCGCCAACAGCGGTTAAGGCCAGCCAAGTCATAGTGCTGCTACCGGCGGTATCGCCGTAAAGAGCCATATTAATCGGCTCAGCAAGCACTGCTAGGCCTGCTGAGGCCGCTAGACCTAACAGCCAGAACCAACGCAGCGATAAGCTGCAACGGCTCTCGATCAGCTTCGTATCCCCTTTGTACTTCGCCTCTGCCAAGGCTGGAATGAACACAACGGACAAAGAAGTGGCGATCATCGTTACAATCTGCACTAACGGCAACCCGCGATTGTACACACCAAATTGTGTCATCGCCTCCACTTCGCTCCCTACAGAGGATAGCAAGCGAGGTACAGTGAATACATCTACAAGGCCGATAAGAGGCATTGCCAGTGCGCCAAGCATCACAGGAATTCCATAAGCCAGCAATGTACTTGCTTTAACGCCCTTCATCCGTTGATTGGAACGCCCTTTACTTTCCATATTGGGCAGCTTTAAATCCTGACTCTCGACTGAGACCGCAGCATCTAAAGAGGCGCCCTGTCTTAACCGCTGCCGATGACGTCGCAAAAACAACAGCATAATCACAAGCCCTGCTACCCCTCCCCCAGCGGAGCCAAGCAATGCGCCAGCAGCGATGCTCTCAGCGCCTGCCCCCTGTGAGGTCAGATATAACAGCAGTACAATCATCACTGTAACACGTACGGACTGCTCTACAATTTGTGACACAGCCGTTGGAACCATATTATGAAGTCCCTGAAAGTAACCGCGCAATGCTGACATGATTGGTACAACTGCCAGTCCCCAAGCACTTGTTCGTAAAGCGGGCATCACATGCGAGTTGCCGACCCACTCAGCTATAATCGGCGCACCTGCGTAGGTTATTGCTCCGATAACCAATCCGCTAAGACCCGTTATTACGGCAGATAACAGCAAAATCCGCCGACCCTCGTCATCCCGCCTTCCGGCAGAAGCCTCAGCGACAAATTTGGATATGGCTGCTGGCAGACCCAGCATCGCTACCGTTAACAACATCGTGTACAAGGGATAAACTGTGTTGTATATACCAAATACCGCATCTCCGCCAAGATTTTGCAGCGGGATCTTTTGGAGTGTACCTATAAGCTTTGAAATAACCGCGGCGGCACTTAAAATAAATGCCCCTTGGAGCAATCGTGATGTTTGTGTGTTAGATTTCATAAAATACCTGCTTCTACGACTTTGATGGGATGAATTTCTATATTATAACGTATGTATGCCCACAAGTAGAAACGGTTTTGTATGAACGACAAAACCCCGTTTACCCTTTGTATATCTTACCAAAAGGAAAGCGGGGTCTATATTACGATTACTGCTCCATTTGTTTGCCGAGGAATGCAGCGGCGGTTTCGGCCATTTTCACTTCCATTGACGACATTTTTGCCGAATCATCCTTGCTTACCATCACTACACAACCAATAGGATCTCCACCGGAAATGATCGGTGAGGCTACATATGAGGACACCAAATCCGGATGATCTTTAGCGATTTCATAACTGCCTTCGTTGGTTTCCAGCACCGTCTTACGACTATCCATGACCTTCTCCAAGAGGATTCCTACTTGTTTCTCCAAATAGTCTTTCTTGGAGCCTCCAGCTAGTGCAATAAAGGTATCACGATCAGCAATCATCGTAATATGACCAGTACCTTCGAATAACGACTCCGCGTACTCTTTTGCAAAGTCACCCAACTCACCAATCGGGGAATATTTCTTGAGTATGACTTCACCGTCCCGATCGACGAAAATTTCCAATGGGTCGCCTTCTCTAATCCGTAGAGTACGTCTAATTTCTTTGGGAATAACCACTCGTCCGAGATCATCAATACGCCGAACAATTCCAGTAGCTTTCATTTCACATGTGCCCCGCTTTCTTAAGAAGTATGGTCTTACTACTGTCCATTATGGGAAAGGATAATCCCAGTGATTTATCGTAATATCTGACCATAGTATTCATCTCTTCCCAGATCCTTATACATAAGCTGACATGTATTAATATCTGTATCAAGATAAAGCCGTTCTACAGATGTTTCTTCGAAATAAAAAGCCATCTTCACATTAAGTGAGGATGGCTTTTTCTAAGGTAAGCTTGTCCATTTTTACCGATGTTTATTCAGCAGCTTTTGTAGCGCTTGGGGATGCGCTTGGTGCTGTAGTGGCTTCTGTTCCGGATTCATCTGCGGCAGCAGAGCTCTTCGGCAGATTGATGCTCTCAATAATGCCTTCCAAATCTTTCTCCATGAACGCTTCTAGGTTCTTGGACACAATGGAGCTCTTAATGCCTTCTTTTTGTTCATCCGTTAACTGGTCAAAGGTTTTGTCTGTGCGGGACTCCACCTTAATAATGTGGTAACCGTAAGAAGTCTCTACAGGATCACTAATGGTATTCAAAGGCAACGTTTGGGCAGCCTTCTTAAATTCATCTACATAGGTGCCTACAGCTTTATCTTTGTATTCTCCGCCCGTTTCCTTAGAGGTTGTATCGTCAGAGTATTCCTTAGCGATTGCTGCAAAATCAGCACCGCCGTCCAGCTTTGCCTTAACTTCCTTCGCGATTTTCAGAGCTTCTTCGCTGGTGCGCTCTTTGTTGTCAGCATCGGTCAGACCGATCAGCACATGACGCAAAGTCGCTACCGTAAAGTCACCTTTTGTAGCTTCAAATTCTTTAACAACCTGATCGTCGGTCACTTTAAGCAGCATATCCTGATAAACTGTCAGCACACGCTCCATATAACTATGGATGTCGCCCTCAGTAACGTCTGCGTCTTTTAGCGTTTTCTTATAATTGTCGCCCAGAGCTTTCTTCAAATCTGCGATTTGGCTATCTGCCTCTTTCTTCGCCTGCTTCTTCGCTTCATCCGTTGCTTGGGAAGCCAAGTATTCGAAGCCCACTTCCTGTTTCAAAATAGACTCCTTAAAAGCATCAATCTCTAAATATTGCGCTTGCTGTGGGGAGAGGAATTTCATGATTTTTTGATCCATCGCAAATTCCTTCTCTGTAATCGTTCCACCTTTATAAGTCGCTACTGCCTTGCTATCATCAGCACTACTACCGCATGCTGCGAGCATAGAAAAGGAAACCGCTGCTACCAATGAAACGAGCAGCACTTTCCATGATTTTTTTTTATTTAACGACATTGTGTAGTTCTCCCTTCGATTTAAAAGACTGTTTAGCTTCCTTAAGAAACTGTTCAAGCAAGTCAAGCAGCTGCTTATCACTTAAATCTTTCGATTTAACTCGGATACTGGCTTTAGCATCTCTATCGAATTGTACACGTCTTTCGAAGCTATTTCCAACTTTAGCGAGTTTTGCTGTATCCAGAGCGCCAAGACTCCCCTCGTAGAAATTCAGGGTAACATCATCACCACGTCTGATCATGGAATCAATGCCATACATTTTTCCATACACTTTCAGACGAGCCACAGTTAGTAGATTAACAACTGCTTCAGGCAGTTCTCCGAACCGATCCAAGAGCTCATCCTCAAGCTCAGAAGCATCATCGAAGGATGTCACTGCCGCAACTTTTTTGTAGATTTCAATTTTCTGGATACTGTCGTAAATATACTCGGATGGCAGATACGCGTCAATCGACAAATCAATGACAGTATTGCCTTCTTTAAGGGACGTATCCTCCTCACCAAGTACAGTAACCTTACGCTTGCGAATTTCCTCCGCCAGCATTTGTGAGTATAGATCAAATCCTACGGACGCAATAAAACCATGCTGTTCTGCGCCAAGTAAGTTGCCGGCACCGCGAATAGATAAATCTCGCATCGCTATTTTGAAACCAGAACCGAGTTCCGTAAATTCCTTAATAGACTGCAGCCGCTTCTCTGCCACTTCCGTCAGAACCTTGTCCCGTTGATACGTGAAATAGGCGTACGCAATCCGGTTGGACCGGCCTACACGTCCACGCAACTGATACAGCTGAGACAAGCCCATCTTATCCGCATCATGCACAATAAGTGTATTTACGTTAGGAATATCTACACCCGTCTCAATAATACTTGTACTGACCAGCACATCGTATTCTCCATCAAGAAAATCAAGGATCGTCTTCTCAAGCTCAGCTTCCGACATTTGACCATGTCCGATGCCTACCCTAGCCTCAGGAACTAGCATGGAAATTTGAGCGGCCATTTCTTGAATGCCCTGCACACGATTATAGAGATAGTAGACTTGACCGCCGCGAGCTAATTCGCGCTCTACTGCTTCCCGCGTAAGTGTCTGACTATGCTCAACCACATAAGTCTGCACGGGGAAACGGTTCTCTGGTGGTGTCTCAATGACAGACAAATCACGCACTCCCAGCATCGACATATGCAGTGTACGAGGAATTGGAGTTGCTGTTAGGGTAAGAACATCTACATTCGTTTTTAACTTTTTCAGCTTCTCTTTATGTGTCACACCAAACCGCTGTTCTTCATCCACAATCAATAAGCCGAGGTCCTTGAATACAAGATCCTGAGACAATAAACGGTGGGTACCAATAACCACATCAACTGTTCCCGCCCGAACGCCTTTAATCGTCTCATTCTGCTCCTTGCGGCTGCGGAAACGACTTAGAACTTGAATATTCAACGGATAATTAGCGAAGCGTTCCCGGAAGGTCTCATAATGCTGCTGAGCCAAAATCGTTGTCGGTACCAGAACAGCTACCTGTTTACCTTCAATCGCTGATTTAAAAGCTGCTCGGATAGCTACCTCCGTCTTCCCATAACCAACGTCTCCACAAAGGAGCCGGTCCATCGGACGATTCTGCTCCATATCCTTCTTAATCTCTTCAATCGCTCTAAGCTGATCCCGAGTCTCCTCATAGGGGAACATCTCTTCAAATTCACGCTGCTCCTGCGTATCCTTCTCAAAACCATATCCTGCAGCACTTTGGCGTTCAGCATACAATTTTATTAGATCATCAGCAATATCCTGAACGGAAGAGCGGACCTTATTAGTCACCCGTGTCCATTCATTACCGCCTAGTTTATATACTTTCGGCTCTTTATCTTCTGAACCGACATATTTCTGAATCAGGTCAATTTGCTCAATCGGCACGGAGAGCTTATCGCCGCCCGCATATAAAATATGCATGTAGTCGCGATGAATCCCGCTGACCTCCAGCGTACCGATCCCCATATACTTACCGATACCATGGTTCTGATGAACGACATAATCGCCGATTTTCAGCTCAGTATAACTCTTAATCCGTTCAGCATTATCTATTCCCTTGGAGATCTTACGTGCCTTCCGCTGCTTCTGAGAGAACAGCTCTCCTTCCGTGATAACGGCTAAATGAATAGAAGGCAGTTCAAAGCCAGAACCCAGATTTCCTTGTACGATCGTTGGCTCATCAATGCCGTAGTCATAGAGGACTCTGCGCACACGTTCAATCCGTTCTTCACTGCTCGCAAGCATCATTACCTTTACACCGGACTTCTGCCAACGCTCCATTTCTGATTTAAGCACGTTCATCTGACCATGGAAATCCTGCATCCCACGGCTAATAAACCCAAGAATGTTCTGTGGTTGAATATGCGGGACCTGACGCAAAAAGATCGACATAAACAGGCTTTGAAACGGACGTTTGTACATCACAACATCTGTTTCGACAGAGAGATCCAGATCCGGCAATGTTTTGCCATTTTGCATCAAATGCAGGTTCCATTCCGACTCATCTCGTTCGAGTTGTTTCGCTGTTTCAAGCAGTCTTGTCGGCTCATCGAGAATAAGGATCGTATCCTCCACCATGTAATCAAATAAATGAGAGCGTTCAGGATATAAAAGACTGATATATTTATAGATTTCAGGGAAATAGGTCCCTTCACGCAACATCTCCAGCTCACGGCCTATTTCTTCCTTAAGCCGCAGCTTAGCCTGCCGATCCGCCATCTTCTCGAGCTGTCGCTCCAGCCTAACTGATGCTTCAGCGGAAGCAGCTTCTTGGCGAAACCTACTCGCTATAATCTCCTTAGCCGGTGTAATCTTCACACTACGTACCTTATCAATAGAACGCTGGTCCACTGGATCAAAAGTTCTTATGGAATCAACCTCATCATCAAATAACTCAACCCGATAAGCCAAGGGAGAAGTCATTGGATAAAAGTCAATAATTCCTCCACGTACGCTTAGCTCACCACGGTTCTCAACCCGCTCTACTCTTTCATAACCCATCTCGATCATGGACATCAAGAATTCATCCAGAGCGAGCGTTCCATCCTGGGAAACCGTAACCTGCGCTTCTGCCATAACCTCAGGAGCAGGAAGCAGTCTGCGCACTCCTGAGTAAGGAACTACAACAATACCACGGAAGCCCTGAGCACATTTGGTCAGCACATCAATACGCTGAGCCAGAGTCTCAGGGCTTGATACAGCTGCTTCCGCAGCCACAAGTTCATTAGCTGGATAGAGCAGAACTCGTTCCGGCGAAAGCGCTTCCTGTAAATCATCGGCCATTTTCTGAGCCGAAAACATATTATGAGTCACCACAAGCAAAGGACGAGCCGTCTCTTCATGCAGTGCTGCAAGCATAATCTGTCTAGCAGAACCTGTAAGCCCCGATATGAGCTGCTCTTTCATACCTGCAGCGACACCTTGGGTGATAGACTGGAAATCGGGATCCTTGGAAAAAGCTTCTATAATACCTTGTAACAACAGGCGCACCTCTCTTACTAAACAGGCTAACGGAGGCCAAAGCCGCCGTCACCTGTTATGATTGGAATCGAAAAGAAGCCTCAGCTGTAACGCCAAGGCTTGCGGATGACGATAGAGACAGGCGCTTCCACCTACTGAAGCGGACTTGTCAGCAGGCTAAGCTCCGGATTGTGCTCTAAAGCCTCCTTGCAATAGTCGCAAGTCACCTTTACCGTGATCTCACCTTCTGAATTATACGCTATTATATCTCTGCGCTCCGCAGGGGTCAAGGAATGAAGGCCCAACTGCACTTCTGTAACATCACTTCTATTAATGCTGCCTAGAGATGTCTTGCAGTGCCTACAAACATAGTTTATTGCCATCTATATGCCTCCTGAAGGTACTATATACCTTCAGTATGTCCGGCGAACATCATCTTTAGCCTTAAAATAACCCCACAAAGTGGGGACTTTGCTTCGATGCTGATTCAGGTACTTTGCGGGGAGCCCCGAAAACTTATACAGATCAGCCATTGAATTTAGCCATCGTCTGTTCGAATGAATTATGCAAGCTGAACTCCAATGCATCACAAGTATTAAGGATCATTTGCTTCAGTGGATCCCCTTCTTTTTTAGGAAAAGGCGAGAGAACATAATCCACTATCGCAAAACCCGGTTCAGGACGGGAAATACCCATTCGTACCCGATTAAAGCTTTGTGTACCTACATGCTGAATGATCGATTTAATTCCGTTATGTCCACCAGCACTTCCTTGATAGCGCAATCGGATTTTTCCAATTTCGGTATCCAGATCATCGTAAACAACGATCATATCTTCAAGTTTGACTTTGTAATAATCCATATAAGCACGAACGGCCTCACCGGATAAATTCATAAAGGTCATCGGTTTAATCAATACCGTTTTGACTCCACCAATCACGCCTTCACCGATTACGGATTTACATTTGCTTTGGTTGAAAGAAATTCCGTTCTGGGCCGCAAGCTCATCTAGTGCCATAAAGCCAACATTATGCCTTGTTTTCGCATATTGTGTTCCCGGATTTCCCAATCCGACAATCCATTTCATTATCGAACCTTTCCTTTCCATTCGGGCTCCCAGCAAGAGAAGTCCGTTTTTGGTACAATAGATCTTATCTACATATCTCTGTGCAACCAGAGCGAAATTATACTCCGAAGACAGGTGATAACCAATGTTACATCCAGGTGGAATCTTAACACATCAACGTGATTTCCAGTACCATATCCAATATGCTGTGCCTGTGGAAATATACAGAGGCGACGTGCACATTGACATCGGTGTATTGACAGCAGTGGACGAAGGATTTGTGGAGCTGCAAGGGACTCTCTATAACCGCAGCATATTCACCTTTGTTTCCCGCGCCGGATATTGAAACCAGCGCTTCCACCTGCATCACGCCGATAAGGGTTACATCTCCGACTACGGAGGTGTAACCCTTTTGTACTATATCATTGATTTATATTTATTCAATCTCAAACAATTTACTAATCGACAACTCTTCATGGACGCGGATAATTGCCTCACCCATAAGTGGAGCCACGGACAACACTTTGAGCTTAGAGGTTGGGTTCGCGCTGCGAATTGGAATGGTATCCGTCACGATAATCTCTTTAATTGGAGAATTCTCCAGACGTTCATGAGCAGGACCAGACAATACTGGGTGTGTACAGCAAGCGTATACTTCCTTCACGCCGCCTTCCATCAAAGCATTAGCACCAAGTACGATGGTTCCGGCAGTATCGATAATATCATCAATCAAAATGGCTGTTTTGCCTTCAATATTACCGATAATGTTCATGACTTCGCTGACATTCGGCTCTGGACGACGCTTGTCTATAATTGCAAGCGGAGCGTTCAGGAAATCAGCAAGCTTTCTTGCACGTACTACACCGCCGTGATCTGGCGATACGACAACTGGGTTCTCAATTTGTTTGGAACGGAAATATTGAGCCAGAATTGGTACTCCCAGCAAGTGATCCACTGGAATATCAAAGAATCCCTGAATCTGCATAGCATGGAGGTCCATCGTAATTACACGGTGAGCGCCGGCTTTTTCAATCAAATTTGCTACCAGCTTGGCCGTAATAGGGTCACGGGAACGAGCTTTACGGTCTTGGCGAGCGTAACCATAGTAAGGGATAACCACATTGATGCTTTTTGCGGAGGCGCGTTTGAGTGCATCTACCATAACTAAAAGCTCCATTAGGTTGTCATTAACTGGGCCGCAGGTGGATTGAACAATATACACATGACAACCCCGAACGCTTTCTGACAGCTTGACCTGAATTTCCCCATCGCTAAAACTTGTAGTATGCGATTCACCCATCGGAATTCCGATGTAATCAGCAATTTGACTAGCTAGCTTAGGATTGGAGTTACAAGTGAAAATCTTTAATTTGGAATCACAATAAGTCATAAAATTTAAACCCTCCGTGACGGAATTTAGCTTTCCAAAGGCGCCGGCGCGGAAATAAAAGTCCGTCCGGCGCTTCTTAGCAACGCTTTACGATGGACTCGAGTGGTCTTTCTTCGCTTTTGCACGGGAACGTATCTTCTCAGCATATCCCGGTTTGTTCTCTTGTCTTACTCTAGCAACAGCAAGATCGTTCTCTGAAACGGAACGCGTAATTGTCGAACCAGCTACAACAAAAGCCCCTTTGCCCACAGAAACTGGTGCAATAAGGTTAACGTTACTGCCGATAAAGGCATCGTCTTCAATTGTTGTCGTAGATTTATTATACCCGTCATAGTTAACAGTAATCGCACCGCAACCGACGTTTACATTCTTACCCACAGATGCATCGCCAATATAGCTAAGATGTGACACCTTAGAGCCGTCACCAATCGTAGCATTTTTGATCTCGACGAAATCTCCAACCTTCACTTCTTCTCCAAGTATAGAACCTGGACGCAAATAGGCAAAAGGCCCAACGGTAGTCCGTGCGCCGACTTGTGCTTGATTCAATACAGACTGCTTAATCGTTGCGTCGTCCATGATCTGACAATCCTCGATTTCGCTTGCCGGTCCGATCACACAGTTCTCACCGATTACAGTTTTCCCCTTCAAGATGGTTCCTGGATAGATCGTTGTATCTGAACCAATGACCACATCTGCTCCGATATAAGTGGAGGCAGGATCGATTATGGTTACGCCACCCAGCATATGTTTGCGGTTGATACGTTGACGCATAATTGCTTCCGCATCTGACAAAGCTAGACGGTCATTAACACCAATAGACTCGTTAGCATCCTCAGTCTGAAAAGCTAGAACAAGATCACCTTGCTCACGCAGAATACTGATAACATCTGTTAAATAATATTCTTGTTGATTATTGCTGTTAGTAACCTTCTCTAACGCTGAAAATAATTTAATGTTATCAAAGCAATAAATTCCTGTATTAATTTCATGAATAGCAGCCTGTTCGGCATTACAATCTTTCTGTTCTACAATCTTCAATAAACCGCCATCTTCACTACGAATAATCCGTCCTAACCCGGATGGATCATCCATTACTGCAGTTAATACAGTCGCTGCTGCCTGACGTTCCTCATGCAGAGCCATTAATCCTATCAGCGTCTCCGATGTAATAAGCGGAGTGTCACCATAGGCAACAATCGTTGTTCCCTCTTCACTACCGAGCAAATCCTTAGCCTGTTTGACAGCGTGACCAGTACCGAGCTGAGTTTCCTGCAGCACGTATTCCGCACCTTGCCCTACAAAGGCCTTAACATTCTCTGCGCCATGCCCAACAACAACAACGGTGCGCTGGCATCCGGTAGCTTTTACTGTATCAAGCACGTGCCCTACCATTGGCTTACCGCAAACGGGGTGCAGCACCTTATATAATTTAGATTTCATTCGCTTGCCTTGACCTGCGGCAAGAACTATAGCCATTCTTTTCAAGAATGCCAACCTCCTACTCTTGAACTCACTACTGAATATATCTCATTCCGGGCAAAAAGAAAAGAGAACCATGAAGTCATGGTTCCCTTTTCTATAAACCCCATGTTAGAAAAGCATTTATCGCTGCCTTTCGAAGATGTCGTCAAATCCTTCACTAGCGGTAGCTTTTCTTGCAAGATCAAGCTGCTTAAGTCCTGAAGTGTATTCGGTATGATCTTATCAAAAACGGCGGATCCTACGCCACCCAAAAGGTAGCCGTCTTCCGAGGCAGCCTAAGCTCCCTCTTCAATAACTTCTTCTTCTTCAGTAGCGGCGCGATCGTACTCGGCTAAAACCGCGGATTGAATCTTCTCGCGTGTTCCCGAAGAGATCGGGTGAGCGATATCGCGGAATTCGCCATCCGGTGTACGCTTGCTGGGCATTGCAACAAACATCCCGTTATTACCATCGATGACGCGAATGTCATGAACAACAAACTCGTTATCGATTGTAATGGATGCGATTGCTTTCATTCTCCCCTCAGAGTTAACGCGGCGGAGTCTGACATCCGTAATTTGCATGTGTGTGTTCACCACCTTTTTCCATCAGAGACTTGGTGTATAATTCCACACAGCAAAGCGAATTCCTTCTTTTTGATTCCATAAAATACCTAAAAAAGAAATATATTTTTTAGGATCTGTTGTTTTCGACATGCATCGGGTGATTTTCTTAATATTCCTTACGTTTTCGACAATTTCCACGCTTTTTGAAAACGTAAAAACGTCAAACCATCAAGAGGAAAAATAGTTACCCGGATGCGCTGAAATCCGCCGCTCTTTCGAATCGACCTCGCTCAGCTTTACTAAAGACACATAGTCATGCAACAGGCGTTCTTCCGACTCTACTGCGCCTGACTCAACTAATACACCCACTCCAGCAACCTCGGCATTAAACTCTCCCAGTAAATCGACCATCCCTCGAACGGTTCCGCCTGCCTTCATGAAGTCATCTACGATGAGTACCCGCGATTTCTCCTTGAGTGCACGTCTGGAAAGAGACATGGTGTGTATGCTCTTATGTGATCCAGATACATAGTTAATACTTACTGCCGAGCCTTCTGTAACCTGATGGTCACGTCGTACCAGTACTACTGGCAAGCCGAGCTGTGCTGCCGTTGCATAGGCTAACGGAATCCCCTTAGTTTCTACTGTCATCACCACATCGATTTCCGATCCATAAAAGGCCGTTGCGATGATCTTCCCCGCCTGCTCCATCAAAGATGGCAGTCCAAGCAGATCCGACATATACAAATAACCACCGGGCAGTATCCGATCTGTCTGTTCTAGCTGCACACATAAACGTTTAACAAAAGAGAGCGCCATTTCTTTAGGCATAACAGGAATATAACGTACTCCACCTGCTGCGCCGGCTAAGGTCTGAAGCTCACCGATGCCTTCACCTTCAAATACTTCTTTTATGATTGCCAAATCTTCACTGATGGAGGACTTAGCCGCTCCATACCGATCGGCAAATATAGACAGCGGCAGTAGGTCATGTGGCCGCTCAAGTAAAAACTGAGTCATGTCTACCAAACGTTGGCTTCTTTTTAATTTCTTCACGGAATGCTCCTCGCCAAAACCGAATATTTTATGAAAAATATATCACTTTTGTACGGGTTTACACAAGAGAAGCATACTAATTGAGTGATCTCACTGCGTAGACTTCCTTGCAGAACCCTCGCAGTCCATTATAAATTCTTGCTACTTTAGACTGCTTGGACACTAAACCGAACACTGTAGGACCGCTGCCGGACATTAAGACTCCGTCTGCTCCGAGCTTAACCATCGCCTCTTTGAGCTGCTGTACCTCTGGATGCAGCTTTAAGGTAACATCCTCAAGCACATTGCCCAGATGATTACACACGCCCCCAAAATCTCCAGCTTCGATCGCGTCCTGCATCCTTCTAGCCGAAGGATGAACAGCTATATTATTGCTCCGAACGCGTCCGTATACTTCCGCAGTCGATACATTGATAGGTGGCTTAGCCAATACTACCCAGCATTGCGGAGGGTTCTTAATCGGCGTCAGCTTTTCGCCACGACCTGTTGCCAAGGCAGTACCGCCTGTAACGCAGAACGGCACATCTGAACCAAGCTCAGCACCAAGCTCCTGTAGCTCCTGTGAAGGTATGCCTAGGCGCCACAGCCGATTAAGGCCGCGTAGTGTAGCTGCTGCATCACTGCTTCCGCCAGCCAGGCCAGCAGCGACCGGTATTCTTTTGTCCAGATGGATATGTACACCACTCTTCACGTTATAACGCTCTTTAATAAGCCTAGCCGCCTGAAAGGCCAGGTTCTTCTCATCTAGAGGAATATAACCCGCTTGACTTGATATTATAATAGTATCCCTTGGCAGCTCAGACAGCTCTAATCGGTCTGCTAGATCCACCATGGTCATAATCATTTCCACCTCATGAAAACCGTCAGCACGCTTGTGCAGCACATCCAGCATCAAATTAATTTTCGCTGGTGCCTTCTCATACATTTTCAAGGCGTTCACCCACCTTCAGCTTTTCCCGTAAAAACAACTTAACATATTATATGAAAAACTTCTAATGAAGTCCAATAATAAAAGGGTGTCGCCAGTTGGACGCACCCTTATTCGTTAAATAAATGTTCACACCCTAAAGATTAAGATTTCCGGGCAGCTTGTTCAGCGAGCTGAATTGCTCTTTTTACCATATTGCCGGCATCCTTTGCCCGGATTCCTCCCCAGCCTTCACGTTCTACAGTTTCGTAAAAACCAAGCTCCTTGGCTAACTCCGTCTTTAGTTCTTCCGACATCGTGCCTCGTTTTCTTCGGCTCATTACGGAATTCCTCCCTTATGAAAGTAAATGATAAACCCATTGCTCAATTAGTATGCTTGCTAAGAACAAGGATCATTCACCGGACATGTTAACCGCCAAAAAGAACCGGTCGTCCTTTATCAAGGACAACCGGTTCTCGTAGAAATAAAAAACAGCCTCCAAAGGAAGCTGCCTGTGAGACATTAAGCTTTAATATACATAATCCGCATCTGCCCATCGTCTTCACAAACTGTGATTTCCACAGATTCAGTAAGGATATCGGCATAGCTATAGGAGACTCGCTTGAATGTTTGCTGCTCCTGATCCAGTTTTACAATAAATACAGAAGGGTACGTTTCTTCCAGGACACCGGTGCGTTCAACGGTTTTACGACGACCTCCGTTTGCACGCAACGTGATCTTATGACCGACGTGAGCTTCGAGACTGCGTTTAATTTCCAACAGCGCGTTATTAGCCATTGCCTGACGACCACCTCTTTTCTTGTCCATTATACAACTTTCTCAGGCGTTTGTCAAAGCAAATAAATAATTATAGATGATGAATATTTGGTTGTCAACGGAATTTTTTTGCGGGCAATCAGAGGCGAACTAATATCCTTGTTATCTGTAATGTGATTGCTACTAAGCAAGAAAACATATTCTTTTAGTTCTTTAAAGATAGCGGTTATTTCACGTAATAAATCCCCCAAAGTGGGGGCTTCGATCCGTGCCCAGGTACTTTGCGGGCGCCCCAATATATATGCTCTGAACATAAAAAAAGGGTCAGCATATCGCTCACCCTCTCTTCACATTATTCTATTTGGCCACTCCAATTTACCTATTAGCCTTGGAAAATAGACCTACCCCTGTCAATTAAATCGCAGAAGGTGTCACTTTTAGTGCCGACAGGTTCTGCAGACGTGGCATCCCAATACGGAAGCTGCCACGGGTCTCAATACCGCCGATTCCCTGATTACCACTAATGGTGTTGTTCAAAACATCACTCAGATTCACCGTATCCCTAATGGGCGTGAACGACGATTTTGCAGCTACGTATACTGGGTCTAAGGCATGGATCAATATCCGTCCAGGGGAACTGGCAAAGTTCGCCCCTGCCCCCAGCAGCGCTTCAAAATGTGACTGGCAAGCACCTGCAACAATCGTCAACGCATCAAAATTTCGCTCATAATCCCTAGCTACCCTAATAGCAGCTACGAAGTTTTGCGAATTTTTATAGCTGCTCAGACTGTGAAGATCGTAAGTATGCTGTTGCTTCAGCACCCCGTCATGACCGGTAATCACCACAATATCTGGACGCACGCGGGGCAGCAGCCGGTATAAAGTGTCAGCCATTGCGGACTCATGAACATGATGACCTTCAGCAGGGATCCGCAATTGCTCATATAAGCTCAGACTCTTATTCAAGTACGCCGGATCGCCATCCAGATGTAGTACTTTCCCCGGCACTTCAAAATAAGCAGCTTCCTTGGGCGATGGAGCCCATGCCCCCTCTGATAGAGCGCTCCCGCTCCGCTGACTTTGCTCCTGTCGGTCTTTCCGCAGCTGTGTCAGTGATTCATTCGCTTTAATCTGTGCTTGTTGTCCTCGTTCCGTAATTCGGGTAGGAGGCACTTGAACCAAGTCATTCAGAGGAGAATCCGCCAACAGACGGAAATCTGTGCCTTTAATGACGGCTCTGTCCTGCACAATATGATCTACACGAAAAGTCAAATCACCGCCATACGATTTACGAACGACCAAGTCTCCTAAATTCATTACAACCACCACCTCTACCCCATCGTATGGGCAAAGACCTCAGTTGGTTCATAACTAGCCGTGTTTTTAGCTTATACGATTCCAGCAGCCAACAGAACACCGCTCAATCGGGCGTATTCTTCTAAACTTAACGTTTCTCCGCGGCGGGTTGGTTCAATACCAGCTTCTGCAAGTAAAGCCTCCAGACGTTCACGTCCCTCTTCAGGGAAGTAACGAGCCTTGAGATTGTTAGCAATCGTTTTGCGACGCTGTGTGAAAGAAGCTTGGACGACCTCAAAGAAATGCTTCTCACTCTCAACTTCTACCGGTGGACGCTCTCTTACCTTTAGACGGATTACAGCCGACTCCACATTAGGTTGAGGAATGAATACTGTACGCGGCACAATGCAGACGAGCTCAGGCTCACTGTAATACTGCACGGCAATGCTAAGGCTTCCGTATTCCTTCCCTCCCGGAGAAGCAGCCATACGCTCCGCAACCTCTTTCTGAATCATTACAACGATGTTATCAAGCGGAAGCTTCTCTTCGAGCAGCTTCATCAGGATCGGTGTAGTCACATAATACGGCAAATTGGCAACTACGCTTACCTTGTTCACGGATGAAAAGTCTTCCTTAAACAGCTCCTGCAGGTTTACATTCAGAACATCATCATTACGAACCTTAACATGCGGGTAAGGGGAAAGTACGTCCCTTAAAATAGGGATCAACCTACGGTCGATCTCCACAGCGGTTACCGCACCGGCTGTTAGCGCCAAACGCTCCGTCAGTGCTCCAATCCCAGGACCGATCTCTAGAGCCCCTGAGTCGCTATCTAGCCCAGCAGCGTCTACAATCTTGTCCAATATATTTTGATCAATCAAAAAATTCTGTCCTAAGCTCTTCTTGAACTTAAATCCATAACGTTGAATAATCTCTTTTGTCCGTTTTGGCGTTGAAATTTCCTCTCTACCACTCATGAAGTAATGCCCCCCTGATCAATTTGGGCGAGAGCTCCGGCAAATTCCTCCCGCGTAATTCCAAACATCGCCAGCCGCTTGTACAGCTGCTTGCCATTACAATATCCGATTCCAAGCAAATTACCAAGTGCCATACGTCTTTCAGCTGCCCGAGGGTGTACAAGCATTCCAGCGGCCATTAGATCGTCAATTCCAATGATTGCAGGTGCTCCTTCAAAAGAGGTATGTACGTTTCGTAGCGCATGACGAATCGCCTCTGGAGAGGCGTTCTCCACACCGATATCTCCCTTACGGGTTGCGTCCTTCTCCGGAATGAAAGCATGCTTGCAGCCCGGCACCTTTGCGGACACAATCTTACGAATTCGTTCACCCGCGTGATCCGGATCTGTAAGAATAATCACCCCTCTACGCTCCATAGCAAGCGCGATCTTCGCAATTACGGTCCGGTCTACCGCCGAGCCCCCTGTTTCGATCGTATCTGCTTCTACAGCGCGTTTAACAGCGACGGTATCACTCTTACCTTCAACGACAATTAATTCCTTAATCATATCTCTTGACTCCTTCCCAAGTGTAAACGCCTTCGGCGTCCTTTCAAGGACGGCAAGCGTTTAAACGAGAAATATAAGGCTAAAGTATAACGTGAAACTTATATTTCCTTATATTTAAAAAAAGCAAAAAAGAAGAGGTTTCGCTCCTCTTCTTTTGGTTAAAGAATTTATAAGTGATGAGCGGTTGCTCTGCGATCAACGAAATGATCATCTGGCGTTCCTTAACGGTTATCATCACTATAGCTTATCAAAGAATAATTTGCAAAAGCTTCCGAACTAATTTAACTCCGGCTTCACAGGTCCAATCACATAAACGGTACGTGATTTACGACCGAAATTACGCACATGGCTCAGTGAATCGTAATAGACATCTACTTTATTGCCTTTAATGGCACCGCCAGTATCTTCAGCTCGGCGGAATCCAAGCCCCTCAATATATACCCACCAGCCAATAGGGATTACATTCGGGTCTACTGCAATTGTACGACCTTCCGTTACGCGTGTTCCGGAGGCAGTTTTGGTACCTATACCTGGCTCTTCTGATGAATAAGCTGTCATGGAGACGTTCTTAATCATCTTCTTGTACTCAAAGTCTACGCCAGCCTTGCTTGTGACGTTATTAGTCTTGGCGCTAACCTTAGCCGTTTTGGAAGTAGTGTTTGATTTGGAAGTTGTTGTAGTCTTAGCTACAGCCGGCTTAGGAAGTGGTTTGGTACCAACGGCAATAACTTTATCTTTCGTTACCGTTTGTACTTCCTTACCAATCATGCGCATAGAGGCCAGTTCTCCGTCTTGGTAGATCTTTTCAATATGCTGAATCATGACGCCTGGTTTGCCTGCCTGTGCCACTCTAACTGTTCCCACAGTAAGGGAGGGGTCTGCTGTCTTGATGACTCTGAAGGGTAAGTTAGTTGTCCGCTGTACAGTCTGTTTGTTGATGCGAACAATCTTAATCTCCATATTGGCAGAAATGGCGGTGTCTAACGAAGGGAAAATCTTATCATGACCTTCTAGGGTGATGCCCATTTTGTCAATTGCTTTACCGATTGTATCCTCGGTTGTATATAACGTTTTTGTTGCTCCGTCCGCAATAAGGCTAATTTTCTGCGCACGATTGATAACGACACGGTCACCGTCTTTTATTTCATCACTCAGACCTAAAGATAGTTCATCATGCGGCTGCAGCGAAATTTGCTCTTTCTCCAGCACATCACCAAGAAGCGCTTCTCGCGTTTCAAGCGTCTGTGTCTGCCCGTCTATTACTAAAAATAATTGTTTGTTACTTTGACCGTGTACGTACAGCAGAATAAGTAGCGCGATAGCGACTGAAATCACGCCTGCAAGTAAAAGTACGCGAGTATTTACTTGCTCCCACCGTAGTGCGAAAGACCTGCTGGATGACTGCGAATCATGGGATACTTCTGGTTGGAATACGCCCATTCTCTCCATCCTCCTTACATAGCCCCGTCGTCAATTGTATATCATGAGGACTGAATTCCTTTGACGAAACTATTTGAGATTGTCACAGGACACGCACTTAATAACTTAGCGTCTCCTGCTCATGGATCGCCTGCTCGGCACAGCTACTCCCACCCCTGTTATATAACAGTATGTGGGCAACATTCTATTTATTCAAAAATAAAAAAGCCTAAAAAGAGTTCAATTGAGGACTCTTTCGTGGCTTCTCCAAATTCAGAATAGAGAATGCTTGTGCACGAGGTTGCCTCTCTTACTTGCGCTTACGGGGTTAGCTGTCGGGTTCGGACGAAAGAGAGACGCCCTATTTCAGGTCACCCGCTCATGGCGGTTGCCCTTAAATTCACCCCAAAGACCACGTGAAGAAATCAAATACTGTCCTGTGGCACGTCGAAGCCGTATTCAAAATACAGGCATGCGACAGGTCAATATTGGTTCCCCCGTTCTCCATACGGAGACTCAGCGAGACGATCCATGAATCAGTGGCTGTCACTATAACACAGCTCACATCACTGAAAAGATGATATCCTGTTTTGATGCATGTTGTAAAGGACGATTCAACCACGTTTAAGCAAAAATTTGGTTAAAATATTGTAATATTCAGCCGTTTTTATATTAAAAAAGTTTAATATATCGGCCATTCTCTATTTTTCGCCTGTTTTACTCCCGTTTTCACTCAATCCCAAATCGTTCCAGTGCGTTCGCATACGTAATTTTAGCCAATTCTTCCCATGTTAGCCCTTTAATTTCAGCTGCCGCCTCTGCTACCAACTTCACATGAGCACTCTCATTTCGCTTCCCGCGGAAGGGATGAGGAGTCAAATATGGAGCATCCGTTTCGATCAATAATCGGTCTAACGGGGTCTGCGCAAGCACTTCTTTTGGCACTCGTGCATTTTTGAACGTAATGGGTCCTCCAAACGATAAATGAAAACCAAGATTCAAGCACATTTTTGCCGTTTCCCAGCTTCCTGAGAATGAGTGCATTACACCTCCAACCTCATTTGCCTTTTCTTCCCGCAAAATCCGTACAACATCTTCATGGGCATCACGGTCATGAATACAAATCGGCATCTTTAGTTCACGGGCTAGTCCGATTTGCTTGCGAAAAACCTCATGTTGCACGTCCTTGGGAGAGGTGTCCCAGTAATAATCCAGTCCAATTTCCCCAATAGCCACCACTTTTTTATGACTGCACAGAGAAGCGATCCAATCGAGATCTCCTTCTTTCATATCTATCGCATCCTGCGGATGCCAGCCCACTGCAGCATAAATATAATCATAAGATTCTGCCAGCTTCATCGTAGAGGGAATCGTCTCCCGATTAAATCCGATATTAATCATCTTACTAACGCCAGCCTCTACAGCACGAGCGATAACTTCTTCGCGATCCTCGTCGAATTGAGGTGCATCCAGATGCGTATGTGTGTCAAACAGAAACATTTTTGCCGTCACTCCTTGTTGTTTTTTAACATAAGACAGTGTGAATTTCACGCCATCTATTGTATCGTCTATTTCTACGAGAAGCAGTTATTGATTTCAAAAGACGAAAACATCGTTTCTTCTTGTCAAAAATCCCATATTTTCTTGTATTATTTTGCAAAAATCTCTGCTATTGAAGATGGCAATCGTGTAAGCGCTTGTCTCAACTTATCTTGAGGAAAATACAGATGATACCTGCCACGATGAATGCCGCTAATAGAGCGTACAATATCCGACACCTCTGAAATTTCCCTCAGCTGATCATGTCGATCAAGCAGCAAGATTTGCTTATTGTCAAAGGCTTCTCCCGGACGGAACACATCATAGGGCAAATCTGTCGGAAAATCAATCTCCAAGTCATATTCCGGGTGAAGTCCCGCTGCCGCAAAACTGCTGCGAATTTCAGTAATCATATCTGTATCAAGATTCTCCATCTCAACATATTTATACAGTTTACGATGAATAAAACGGGTACACAAGTCGCTTAATAGCTCATCTTTTTCAAGCGTCCACTGCATAAAAGCCGTCTGTACCAGCGCCTCATCCAACATTAAATATTGCTTCACTGTCACCTCTCCACGGAACAAATCCTCCAGCGGATGAATCATAAAACTAAAATGGTACCCCTCTTGGAAAAGCTCCTTAGCTCTACGGAAAATTTGTCGTAAAATAATCTCAGAGCTGCGTGTCACCGGATGAAAATATACTTGCCAGTACATTTGATAACGCGACATTAAATAATCCTCAATTGCATGCATTCCCGATTCTTTTACCACAACCCGACCATTATAAGGACGCAGCATTCTCAAAATCCGATCAATATCGATCGTTCCATAGTTTACACCTGTATAGTACGCATCACGCAACAAATAATCCATGCGATCAGCATCTAGCGGACTGGAAACCAGATTAACAACGATTTCATGCTCATAAGTTTTGGAGATCACTGAAGCTACTTTACGAGGAAAATCCTCCTCCACATCACGCAAGATCTCAGTTATCTCTGTGTCCTCCAGAATAATACGACAAGTCCAATCCTCATGGTTCATTTCAAAAGCTTCTTCTATAGAATGAGAAAATGGACCATGTCCCAGATCATGAAGCAAAGCCGCACACAAGGTCAGCAGACTTTCTTCAGGAATCCAATCCTTATACCCGCTTCGTTCAAATTGTGAAATGATTCTACGTGTAATTTCGTATACCCCAAGGGAATGAGAAAACCGACTATGCTCTGCACCATGAAAAGTCAGATACGAGGTACCCAGCTGGCGGATTCGGCGTAGACGCTGAAACTCCTTTGTATTTATTAGTCGCCAAATAATAGTATCCTGCACGTGGATATAGTTGTGAACCGGATCTTTGAAAACCTTTTCTTCTGTGAGCGGCTGCTTCATGAGATCAACTCCTTTTTAAATTTAATATGATTTTAACCAATTTAAGTATATAATAAATAATTATGTCGTACTTTGTCGAATTATGACGATTTTAGTCTTGGTAAATCGACAAAGTTTATTTTTACACTTTTTTTAGAATTCGTGATTATGATAGGCAATTCAAAGTTTTTGTGAAAAAGTTCTTATTTAGCATATGAAAAAAGGTTGACTGTTTTGGGAATCGTTGGTATTATGAATATCATAAAACAGTGAACAATGTCGAATAATGGCGTTTATGGGACATTGAGAGGAGTAACGATTGTTATGATGAAATCAACAGGAATTGTAAGAAAAGTAGATGAACTTGGTCGGGTAGTTATTCCCATTGAATTGCGCCGTACTCTTGGTATTGGTGAAAAAGACGCACTTGAAATTTACGTTGATGGTGAGCGCATTATGCTTAAGAAATATGAGCCTGCCTGCATTTTCTGCGGCAACGCTGAGAACGTAACTTACTTTAAAGGAAAAATAGTTTGTCATGAATGCATTTCTACTATTCCTACCCCTGTGACAAACTAAAATAAATAGTATATAATAGAACTAATCAAATTGTTAATTCTAACCTTTTCATATCTCCTTGACCTCCCGTGACCGCGGGAGGTATTTTTTTTCTGCTTTTACTTCAGTTTCCCGCAACTTTGTATTCTTAGCCTCTCAGTATTAGGACCGGTCTATAACACTTACTGCTCAGCTTTATCAAGAAGCGCGTTATAAATCTCCCGCTTTGCGACACCACGATCAGAAGCTGCTTTTTTCATGGCTTCTTTACGTGGTAAATCTGCCGCTTCGTAATGTGCAACATGCTCCTCAATACTTAACTGGCGCCACCAAGCTGATTCTGCCAATTCGGCATCTTCCTTACTCTCACCTTCAACGACGATTACATACTCGCCAAGCGGTGGATGTTCAGCAAGCCAATCCGTACATTCCTCAATCGTCCCACGTAGAAACTCTTCATATCTCTTCGTCAATTCACGAGCCAGTACAATTCTTCGATTGCCGAATGCTTCTTGGAGATGAGCCAGCGTCTTCACCACTCGATGTGGAGACTCATAGAACAGTATAGTCCCTTGCGCCGAACGAAGAGGGCTTAATACCGCACGGATATCTTTACGTTCACGTGGTAAGAAACCGATAAAAGTGAAAGTAGTCGTAGGCAAACCAGAAGCAATTAAAGCTGACAAAGCTGCGTTAGCTCCAGGGATAGGAATCACTGGTATACCGTGACTTATGGCAAGGGCTACAAGGTCTGCACCAGGATCAGAAATGGCTGGTAATCCGGCATCGCTGACGAGAGCCAAATTTTTTCCTTCTATTATATAGCGGATAAGTTCAGGTCCACTGGCAGCCTTATTATGCTCATGGTAACTGAACAGCATAGAAGGTGTAATTTCAAAATGGCTCAACAATTTTCGAGTTTGTCTTGTATCCTCAGCAGCTATAATATCGCATTCCTGCAATGTGCGAACAGCGCGATAGGTCATATCCTCTAAATTACCGATGGGTGTTGCCACCAAAAAGAGTGAACCTGTTGATTCCTGCTTATGTGTATTGTTATTGTTTTGGAAACTGCTTTGGCATGATATCGTCATGATTTACCCTCTTTAGCACCGTAGTAGATGTCCATAATTTCTGGACAGTATTGATTGTCCTCATTATATACAATGAGTGGTGGTTGTAAACGAACCTCTGGTTTGCCGTCACGCATCGCTTCAATTAATACCATGTTGGCTTCCAGATGCGCACGTGGATGTACAAAGCGAATAATCTTAGGCTCTAGCCTATATTTTCTCATAAGACTAATAATGTCCACCAACCGTTGTGGCTTGTGAACCATACTTACCTTTCCTCCGGTCCGAACTAGTCGCACACAGGCTTGAATGACCTCCTCCAGTGTACACCCTATTTCGTGACGAGCCATAGCTTGATGCGTGTTCAGCTTTAGGTCACTACCGTTAAGCGGCATATAAGGAGGATTAACCGTTATCGCATCATATACGCCATGCCCTGCTACTTTATATAACTCACGTAAATCACCTTCATGGATCACAACCTGATCCTGAAGTCCATTCAAAGCCACACTACGCCGAGCCATATCCGCTAAACGGGGCTGAATTTCAATCCCTTCTATAGAAGCTTTTGTTCGGGTTGTCATCAGAATAGGTATTACACCGTTTCCAGTACAAAGATCCAGGACTCTCCCGCGTGGCGGAACGCTGGCGAAACGGGCAAGCAGTACAGCATCCATAGAAAAGCTAAATACTTCGTCGCTTTGAATAATTCGTAAATCATGCGTTAGTAAATCATCCACCCGCTCCGTTGGTAACAGTGGAACAGGTATATCGTTATAAGAATTAGTCATGTAATAATCTCCTAAAAGTTTTGTTGAGCTAAGCTTCATTGAATATATCACTGAGACAAAACTTGCTTCGGAAGCATATGCTTTGTTTTGTTGAGCTAAGCTTCATTGAATTTGTTAACCTCATTTAGCCAAAATTCAAAAAAAACCGTAGGATCAATCTCCTACGGCTGGATATCCTCATTTATTAAGAAAAGAAAGACAGAACAGACAATCACCTTCCGTGCGTAAATGTCCAAAATAAACATTACAGATGTGAAAGCCTTCATGGTAAAGCCGGGCCAAGTTGTCATAACCTTCCCCGACAACCTCTTCTGTTCCCTCTCCGGCAGCTAAAAGAGCTTCCGCCTCCGCAGAATCTACGGTAGGATCCAAAGGTGCATCCCGCTTTAAAATTTTGCGAAGCTGTTCATTCTCCAGAGTTAACCTCTGATTAGCTTCCATCAGCTCTTTTACCGTCTGTTTCCATTCTCCAAGATTGGCGCGCATCGTTTCCATCTGTGCTTCCATATCCTGCATGTGTGCAAAAATATTTTTCTTCTCCAAGTTTCCACCCCGAAAGTAACCTTATAATGGTTTACTTGACGACAACATCATCCATTGGAAGTTCCTTAACTTTGCCCACTTCAAACAACTGTACATGAACCGTACGGCTTCCGGCATTAAGTCCTACTACTTTGCCATCACCCAATGAGGTCACGACAATCTTGCCGACCGCTGGCATTTCTTCCTTTACACTCTCATAATTGTCATGCTCAAACTTCAAACAACACATCAGACGTCCACAAAGTCCTGAAATCTTCGTCGGATTAAGTGATAGGTTCTGATCCTTGGCCATTTTTATGGATACGGGTTCAAAATCCCCTAACCAAGATGAACAACAAAGCACTCGTCCACAAGGTCCAAGTCCACCAAGCATTTTGGCCTCATCACGCACCCCAATTTGCCGTAGCTCAATGCGGGTCCGGAAGATACTTGCTAGATCTTTAACCAATTCTCTAAAGTCGACCCGTCCTTCGGCCGTAAAGTAAAATATAATCTTATTACGGTCAAAAGTAAACTCTACATCGACGAGCTTCATTTTGAGACCATGGTCGCGTATTTTATTTAAACAGGTGGTAAACGCCTCTTTAGCGGCCCCTTTGTTCTCTTCAACCACGCGTGCGTCGGTTTCTCCGGCAATACGCATCACTTTTTTGAGGGGCAACACTACGTCGGATTCTTCCACCTCTTTTTTGCCTACGACAACTTTACCGTATTCAACCCCACGTGCTGTCTCCACAATAACATATTGATCCCGTTCAATCGGAAAATCAAGTGGATCGAAATAATATATTTTACCCGCTTTTTTAAAACGGACACCTACTACGCTGTACAAAAATTAACCCCCTTGTTTGCCGGTAAAAGGAACCTATGGGCATGTCCGCTCCCTGATGATTCATGCTTGTCCTTCCTCGTCGGTTAAAACGATACTTCCAGGTAAAGCGACATCCGGAGGATATATCATAACTAATCCTTTAACTTTCCAGTCGGATTAAAAACTGCTCCAGACACAACTGGGCATTGGCATTGGATCGCAGCTTCTTAGTACTCTCTGCGGCAAATCCCATATAAGCCACCCATTGTTCCGCACTCCGCTCACGGGCATGCCTGGAAATAAAGTCTAACTGATCTATGAAAACGATACTCTCATGCTTACGGTACAGGAAGTAGAGCATATCTTTAAACCACAGATGGAACATGCTGAAGAAGATATCCAAATGTTCAGCGAGCCCGGTCTTGAACAGCTTCTGCCCAGCAGTTGCTACCGCGGAGCTGCCCTTGCCTAAGGACTCCTTAGCTAATTGTAACATTACATTTCTCATTTCTGCAAACCAATTCTGTTCCAAAAGTTTCCTGCAACCATCAAGTCCTGAACTAAGTGATACTGCACATCGAGCTAAGGGTATAGGAACGCCCTCACTTGCCAGAGCTTGCAGCATAATATCCGGATTTAACGGACTAAATGGAATCCGCTGAGTCCGCGACTGAATCGTTGGCAATAAGGAACGGCTATTATCAGAAATTAAGATTCCAACAGCCGGAGCCGGTGGCTCCTCCAGAAATTTCAGCAGACTATTGGCAGCTTGGACTGTCATTTTGTCTGCTCCATCTATAATATAAACTTTCGGATTCACACCCTCTGACCGATAGGAAAAGACGCGCTGCAGCTCACGGATTTGATCTATTTTGATACTTGCTCCATCTGGCTGCAGCAGTGACAAATCAGGGTGGTTTCCATGCTCTACTTTCCGGCACTCCAGGCATTCCCCACAGGCATCGTCCTTGCTCTGGGTACAGAATATTGCTTGGGCAAACATCAGCGCCGTTTTCATCTGTCCACTGCCTGCCGGTCCTGAAAATAAATAAGCATGACTCACAGCTTCTTTGCGCAAGGCATTTTGGAGAAGCCGCTTAGCGTTCTCCTGGCCTACTATATCATGAAAAGGCATAATTTCCTCCCAAAACTTTAAAAAGAAAGGTTGATTAACAACCCGCGAATTTCTCCAACACGTCCCAAAAGATCTATCCGGCCTTGCTCACTATTCAGCAAATCATCTGCCATAGATAGCAAAGCCGAATCAATTTCCTCAAGCAGCTTGTAACGCTTGCCACGGCCACGTCGATCCCAACCGCGTGTTTCCTTCAGAGTAACGCCTCTTCGAGCCGTTTCTTCCAGAAACCTTTTGATCATCATCCGGTAAATGGTGAGTTCACGAATCGTCATGGACTTAGATAAACGATCCCCTTGAGACTGTATTTCTTTGATCTGGCGGTTTAGTTCATCTTTGGTTTTCTGCTCACTTTGCTGCTGAAAAACGTCAGAGAACGTTTTTTGCTGAACGGGTTTATTAGCCCCTTCTGTATTTGTCATCTCACTCTTTAAGGGCCTATACCCCGGATTGATCTTCAAAGGTTATCTACCGCCCTTTTTGTAAATGACTTGCTAATTTATATTATACTTAATAATGTTCAAAACGATCTACAGGAAGTACGAATACAGTAGCTCCACCCACTTGCACCTCGACAGGAAGCGGCAAATACGAATCCGTTGTACCACTCATCGGTGTTACTGGAGTGACCAACTGCTCACGCACTTTACAGCTGTTACGGATTACGGTCAATACGGATTCAATCTGACCATCTTCTACCCCGATCATAAATGTCGTATTACCCGCCCGTAAAAAGCCACCAGTACTTGCAAGTTTAGTAGCACGGAAATTGGCTTTGACTAGCTCGCTGGACAACCGGTTACTGTCCTTATCCTGGATAATTGCAATGATCAACTTCATCTTCGCATTCCCTCCCAATACTTTTATGGTGTATTACTACATAGCGTTTCTCGTAGTAACCCTTGCTTGATAAACAAACGCCTAGTTATATGTCACTTCTCTTAGTATATTAGACAAAACACCCTAAAAACCCTTTAATACTCTCTCTTCAAGTGTTCTCACGATATCTTGTTCTACCATATGAATAGGGCGATTAGCATCTAGAACTACTATTCTGTCCGGATTTGCTTCAACTAATAATTGATAGCCTTCGCGAACCTTCTGATGAAAGGAAAGACTCTCCAGATCCAGGCGATTCACTTCCCGTTCTTGATTCGCTGCAATCCGTGACAGCCCTATCTCTGGATCCACATCCAGATAAAAGGTTAGATCCGGCATACGGTTTCCAATCGCAAAGCGATTAATACTCCATACTTCTTCAATTCCAAGCCCTCTCGCATGTCCTTGATAAACAAGGCTGCTGTCCACAAAGCGGTCACAGAGCACTGTAAGCCCTTCTCTAAGCGCCGGCTCAACGACTTCGGCGAGATGTTGGCTTCTTGATGCAGCGTATAGCAATGCCTCTGTGCGCGCATCCATTGCTGTATGGGCAGGATCTAGAATAATAGAGCGAATCTTCTCGGCAATTTCAACGCCACCGGGTTCACGTGTTATTCGATAAGGCATGGACCGATTCTGTAAATAGGCTGCTACTCTACCTAATACCGTTGTTTTGCCGGAGCCATCGCCCCCTTCTAATGTAATGAAGAAACCTTCTTTTCCCACTTATGCTTCTCCGCCCTTCTGAATGTTGTATACCTCAATACGCTGTAAGACCGGATCAGCACAAGCCTGAAATTTGGCGCCTCCTTTGGCTAAACCAGCCAGCCTTCTTTGTATCTGATTTGTGATCACTTCACCCGGATATAATATCGGGATCCCCGGCGGATATGGAATAACCATCTCCGCCGCCACTCTCCCCACGCTACATTCAAGATCAATGCTTTCAATCTCACTAGCTAACACTGGCTTCAATGAAAAGGAGACAGGCTCTGAGATTTGTAAAGAATCGAAATTGTTCCACGTGGAAATATTACGAGCGTCTGGTTTGCTAAGCGTATGCGGTGATTCGGAAGGTTGATCCGAATCTATTTCCCGCAGCGCCAGCAGCAATTGTTCTGCATCTTCAGCCCTTGATCCAAGGCTGAACAGCAGCACTACGTGCCGGTCATCACTCATCTCCGGCACACAGCCCTTAGCCTCGAGCCTGCGCTGCAGCTCGAAGCCGCTCAGGACCCCGGTGGCGTCATAAATGACGACTTTGAAGGGGTCCTGTGTCACGTACGCCGCCATAGAATCAGGCGGCGTATTTGGGTGCAGCGGCTCTGCCGGCTGCACCTGCCCATAGCGCGGCAGCTCCGCGAGCCCGCGCTTCAGGACGTCCACGGCGGCCAGCCCCGCCGTGAAGGCATCCTTGCCCCGGCTGTGCAGCAGCCGCCGGGCAAGATCCAGCGACGCCATCATAGGATATGATGGGCTGGAGCTCTGCACCATGGCGAGCCGCTGCCGGAGCAGGGCGCGGTCGAGCCGCGGCCCTTGAACATGCAGCATAGCGCCCATGGTCATCGCTGTGAGCATCTTGTGCGTGGACTGCACGACACCGTCCGCGCCACAAGCTAGTGCCCCGGCAGGCAGCGCCGGGTGCTGCCCGTAATGCGCCCCATGCGCCTCATCCACAAGCAGCGGTACACCGCTGTCGTGACAGATACGCGCGAGGGGCGCAAGATCACTCCCCATGCCGTAATAATTCGGCATGGTTACTAGTACGGCTACGGCTTCAGGGTATGCTGCAAGTGCAGCCTTAACAGCTTCTGCCGACGGCGCCACTGCTAAGCCGCTAAGAGGGTCAATCAGCGGCTCCAGAAAAACAGCACGCACTCCAGCCAACATTAGCCCATGAATGACTGACTTATGCACATTGCGTTGAAGGATCATAAGCATTCCAGGCTCGGGACAAGCGGTTAGAATAAGTGCAAGATTGCCGGCTGTACTCCCACCCACTAGAAAAAAACTTTCCTCTGCTCCAAAGCAATCTGCTGCCAGCTCTTGCGCTTCCTTGATAACTCCCTCAGGATGATGAAGATCATCCGTTCCGGAAATTTCCGTAACATCATACTTCATTACCTCATCTAAAAAGCCAGCGCCTTCAACGCCATCATATGCCTTTCCATTTTTATGACCTGGCACATGATATGATCTATTACCCATAATTCTATATTGTTCCAGCATTTCGTATATAGGCGCCCTACAACGTTGTAATTTATTCATATTAAATTCCTTCCCATAGGGTTCCTTCTATTTTAACGTAAATATTCATAAACGCCTATGCTTCAGTACAAAAGCAACCCCACGGACAATAAAACGGCTTCTCCCGCCTGAAGAACGAGGAAGCCGTATACTAAATATCACTAATGCAGCCATCGTATCTTTCATCCAGACTGCTCTCTTAACCGCATCATTTAACAGAGTTACTCTACTTAAGCGTTCTTTTGCAATCCGATCTTCTTCATCCGGCCGATAAAAAAACGGTACTTGGCATCCTCAGCCTCGGTACGTATCATCTCAGCCTCACATTCCTCACAAATAAAATGCGAGACAATCACAATACCTTCCTCTTTTACCTGTCCACAAATGATACAAGCTTGCCCGGTTTGCTGTTCCATAACCATCCCACCTTGACTCTTTTAAGAACAGTATGATACACCTTCTATCATTTTAAACCTTTTCATAGTTTTTTCATATCCTTTGTATCGTGCATTATATATATTCCGTTGCCGTTATATCGGTGAATTTCCGCCCCAGTTTAATAAAATACAGCTAATCGCCGATATTAAGAACATACGAATTCACGAGGAGGTTAGACTATTATCTATGGAACCCACTACCAAAGGTGCAGCTACATTCTATCAATATAAACTAATTAAAAAAATCAATCTAACGGCACGCCTGCTGCCTATTTATATTATGCTTCCCCTATTAGTCCTTGTGCTTGAAACCGTTTTTCTTTCCTGGTGGAGCATTCTCTACATCGTCATAGCAGCGCCTGTAGCCTTTTGGGTTCAATATGTCATTTCACGCTCGGTTCTTTTAATCTCAGGGCATCCCATTTCAAAAAGGTGGTCTGTCTCATTTAAACTGCCTTGGCTGGGGTTCATGCCTGATCAACACATTAGTTACCGTATATTCCGAAAAGTACAACTACATAACTTCTATATCGGCCTTTGTATTGCAGCACTCTTTATTTTTTGGTCACCACCAGCATTTACAGTATCTCTGATCACTTGCCACTTATGGCTCTTACTGCCCCGTCTTTATACACTGCTGAGATTGAATAAACAGGGTCAGGGAGGCATGCTGAAATTCAATCCAACCGATGTATCCTATTACTCTCAGTAAAGGGCAGTCCCTAATATAACTCATGCCATTTTCACATTAAAAAATAAATCGCCATCCTTTATGGATGGCGATTGTTTATTTGGTCTTAAGGCCTTTAATAGAGGTCTTCTTTTCTTTAGGAATCATCACTACAAAATAATCATCATGCACTGTTAAATGAACCGTTAACCCATCCTTTAAAAAAACACCTGAAGAGTCACTATCATCATCTTCCTCTTCGGTCCAGCCCCAAGCTTTAATAGCCTCCATATAAGGATCCGGAATACCATTCTTCTCCTTTAGGCCAGGTAAAGAATAACGTACATAATCCATAGCAACATTAGTAGTAGTCTGGTCGGGCGAGTTGGCCTCATGGGGGACAGGGAAGCTTTTCTCATTCAGTGCACCCTCAAAAGTATCCCACGTAGGTTCTTTGGTCCCGCAACTTGCTAGTATTAAAGTTAAAATACAAGAAATCATTATTAAACTAAATATTTTAAATTGTTTCATGCCTTAAATCCTCCTTACCTCTACAATGCATCTAAAGACACAAGAAAATTCAAAGTTAGAATTTATGAGTAGTTCCTTCGTATTAAAGATTTGCTAACTATTAGCACTTTTCTATTATACTTGTATCCAACGCGGCGTCGGTAACAAAAATGTCATTCCACAGTAACCTATTCTAATACTATTACTAGCCTTAAACAGTCGCATAATAAAAAAATAAAAAAGCCACTGCTGATATTATCAACAATGGCTTAATCTGCTTGGCAACGTCCTACTCTCCCAGGACCCTTCGGTCCAAGTACCATCGGCGCTGGAGGGCTTAACGGTCGTGTTCGGGATGGGTACGCGTGGAACCCCTCCGCTATCGCCACCAAACATGATTTTTCGAAGCTTTCGCTTCTCGAAATCGCTGCGAGAAAATATCAGCCCTTATAAAGGACATGCAGCTTATTGGTTACAGGCTTGATGCCTGAAAACTGAATCCGAATTGAATTTGCGTTCTAAGTATAGGATAAGCCCTCGACCGATTAGTATTGGTCAGCTCCATGCATTACTGCACTTCCACCTCCAACCTATCTACCTCGTCGTCTTCAAGGGGTCTTACTAATTGGGAAATCTCATCTTGAGGGGGGCTTCACGCTTAGATGCTTTCAGCGCTTATCCCGTCCGTACGTAGCTACCCAGCCATGCTCCTGGCGGAACAACTGGTGCACCAGCGGTACGTCCATCCCGGTCCTCTCGTACTAAGGACAGCTCCTCTCAAATTTCCTGCGCCCACGACAGATAGGGACCGAACTGTCTCACGACGTTCTGAACCCAGCTCGCGTACCGCTTTAATGGGCGAACAGCCCAACCCTTGGGACCTACTTCAGCCCCAGGATGCGATGAGCCGACATCGAGGTGCCAAACCTCCCCGTCGATGTGGACTCTTGGGGGAGATAAGCCTGTTATCCCCAGGGTAGCTTTTATCCGTTGAGCGATGGCCCTTCCATGCGGTACCACCGGATCACTAAGTCCGACTTTCGTCCCTGCTCGACTTGTAGGTCTCGCAGTCAAGCTCCCTTATGCCTTTGCACTCTTCGAATGATTTCCAACCATTCTGAGGGAACCTTGGAACGCCTCCGTTACTCTTTAGGAGGCGACCGCCCCAGTCAAACTGCCCGCCTGACACGGTCCCCGTACCCGATTAGGGCACTAGGTTAGAACCTAGATACGATCAGGGTGGTATCCCAACGGCGCCTCCACCGAAGCTTGCGCTCCGATTTCTACGGCTCCCACCTATCCTGTACAGATCGTACCCAAATTCAATATCAAGCTGCAGTAAAGCTCCATGGGGTCTTTCCGTCTTGTCGCGGGTAACCTGCATCTTCACAGGTATTAAAATTTCACCGGATCTCTCGTTGAGACAGCGCCCAAGTCGTTACGCCATTCGTGCGGGTCAGAATTTACCTGACAAGGAATTTCGCTACCTTAGGACCGTTATAGTTACGGCCGCCGTTTACTGGGGCTTCGGTTCATAGCTTCGGGTTACCCCTAACCACTCCCCTTAACCTTCCAGCACCGGGCAGGCGTCAGCCCGTATACTTCGCCTTGCGGCTTCGCACAGACCTGTGTTTTTGCTAAACAGTCGCTTGGGCCTTTTCACTGCGGCCCCCTCGTGCTATTCACACTACCGGGGCACCCCTTCTCCCGAAGTTACGGGGTCATTTTGCCGAGTTCCTTAACGAGAGTTCTTCCGCGCGCCTTAGAATTCTCTTCTCGCCTACCTGTGTCGGTTTGCGGTACGGGCACCTTCTCCTGGCTAGAGGCTTTTCTTGGCAGTGTGAGATCATGACCTTCGCTACTATAATTTTCGCTCCCCATCACAGCCCAGCCTTAACGATGTGCGGATTTGCCTACACATCAGCCTCACTGCTTAGACGGACATATCCATCAGTCCGCGTCACTACCCTCCTGCGTCACCCCATCGCTCATAGCGGATTACGGTGGTACAGTAATTTCAAACTGTTGTCCTTCGACTACGCCTTTCGGCCTCGCCTTAGGTCCCGACTTACCCTGAGCGGACGAGCCTTCCTCAGGAAACCTTGGGCTTTCGGCGGATCAGATTCTCACTGATCTTTTCGTTACTCATACCGGCATTCTCACTTGTATGCTGTCCAGCGCTCCTTACGGTACACCTTCAACCCACATACAACGCTCCCCTACCCCAGATACATACGTATCTAGCCATAGCTTCGGTGGTGTGTTTAGCCCCGTTACATTTTCGGCGCAGAGTCACTCGACCAGTGAGCTATTACGCACTCTTTCAATGGTGGCTGCTTCTAAGCCAACATCCTGGTTGTCTGTGCAACTCCACATCCTTTCCCACTTAACACACACTTGGGGACCTTAGCTGATGGTCTGGGCTGTTTCCCTTTTGACAATGGATCTTAGCACTCACTGTCTGACTCCCGGCAATAAGTATATGGCATTCGGAGTTTGACTGAGCTTGGTAATCCTTGCGGACCCCGCACCCAATCAGTGCTCTACCTCCACTACTCTTATACCGAGGCTAGCCCTAAAGCTATTTCGGGGAGAACCAGCTATCTCCGAGTTCGATTGGAATTTCTCCGCTACCCCCACCTCATCCCCGCACTTTTCAACGTGCGTGGGTTCGGGCCTCCAGTGCGTGTTACCGCACCTTCACCCTGGACAGGGGTAGATCACACGGTTTCGGGTCTACGTCCACATACTCATTCGCCCTATTCAGACTCGCTTTCGCTGCGGCTCCGTCTTCTCGACTTAACCTTGCATGTTAAACGTAACTCGCCGGTTCATTCTACAAAAGGCACGCCATCACCCATTAATAGGGCTCTGACTTTTTGTAAGCACACGGTTTCAGGTTCTATTTCACTCCCCTTCCGGGGTGCTTTTCACCTTTCCCTCACGGTACTGTTTCACTATCGGTCGCCAGGTAGTATTTAGCCTTAGCAGATGGTCCTGCTGGATTCATACGGGGTTTCACGTGCCCCGCACTACTCGGGATCCGTCTCGGAGAGAACACAGTTTAGGCTACAGGGCTTTTACCTCTATCGCGGGCCTTTCCAGACCTCTTCGCCTACCATATTCCTTTGTAACTCCATGTGAGACGTCCCACAACCCCTAAGAGCAAGCTCTTAGGTTTAGGCTGTTCCGCGTTCGCTCGCCGCTACTGACGGAATCACTATTGTTTTCTCTTCCTCAGGGTACTTAGATGTTTCAGTTCCCCTGGTCTGCCTCTACATACCCTATGTATTCAGGTATGAGTAACTGCGAATTACCACAGCTGGGTTTCCCCATTCGGACACCCCCGGATCAAAGCTTGCTTACAGCTCCCCGAGGCAGTTTCGTTGTTCGCCACGTCCTTCGTCGGCTCCTGGCGCCTAGGCATCCTCCGTGTGCTCTTATTAGCTTAACCTTGATTTTTCCGCAGGAAAATATCATACGATATCTCTCTTGGAATCATTTCACTAATAACATTTACTTGTTTTACACAAGTTGCTAAAAGATGTTCTAAAACGCAAATTCGTTTCGGTATCCAGTTTTCAAGGATCAAGTCTTACCTGAGAGCTTAAACTCTCAAAACTGAGCAACGAGTGAGTAACAGGCCTAAACCTGAGTTTTGGAAGCTTAGCTTCCGATTTGAATGTCTCCACTTCCGAAGACGATTCTCCATAGAAAGGAGGTGATCCAGCCGCACCTTCCGATACGGCTACCTTGTTACGACTTCACCCCAATCATCTACCCCACCTTCGGCGGCTGGCTCCCTTGCGGGTTACCCCACCGACTTCGGGTGTTGTAAACTCTCGTGGTGTGACGGGCGGTGTGTACAAGACCCGGGAACGTATTCACCGCGGCATGCTGATCCGCGATTACTAGCAATTCCGACTTCATGCAGGCGAGTTGCAGCCTGCAATCCGAACTGAGACCGGCTTTGATGGGATTGGCTCCACCTCGCGGCTTCGCTTCCCGTTGTACCGGCCATTGTAGTACGTGTGTAGCCCAGGTCATAAGGGGCATGATGATTTGACGTCATCCCCACCTTCCTCCGGTTTGTCACCGGCAGTCACTCTAGAGTGCCCAACATTACTTGCTGGCAACTAAAGTTAAGGGTTGCGCTCGTTGCGGGACTTAACCCAACATCTCACGACACGAGCTGACGACAACCATGCACCACCTGTCTCCTCTGTCCCGAAGGCCGCTGCTATCTCTAGCAGATTCAGAGGGATGTCAAGACCTGGTAAGGTTCTTCGCGTTGCTTCGAATTAAACCACATACTCCACTGCTTGTGCGGGTCCCCGTCAATTCCTTTGAGTTTCAGTCTTGCGACCGTACTCCCCAGGCGGAGTGCTTACTGTGTTAACTTCGGCACCAAGGGTATCGAAACCCCTAACACCTAGCACTCATCGTTTACGGCGTGGACTACCAGGGTATCTAATCCTGTTTGCTCCCCACGCTTTCGCGCCTCAGCGTCAGTTACAGCCCAGAAAGTCGCCTTCGCCACTGGTGTTCCTCCACATATCTACGCATTTCACCGCTACACGTGGAATTCCACTTTCCTCTTCTGTACTCAAGTCACCCAGTTTCCAGTGCGACCTTAGGTTGAGCCCAAGGTTTAAACACCAGACTTAAATGACCGCCTGCGCGCGCTTTACGCCCAATAATTCCGGACAACGCTTGCCCCCTACGTATTACCGCGGCTGCTGGCACGTAGTTAGCCGGGGCTTTCTTCTCAGGTACCGTCACTCCGGTAGCAGTTACTCTACCGGACGTTCTTCCCTGGCAACAGAGCTTTACGATCCGAAAACCTTCATCACTCACGCGGCGTTGCTCCGTCAGACTTTCGTCCATTGCGGAAGATTCCCTACTGCTGCCTCCCGTAGGAGTCTGGGCCGTGTCTCAGTCCCAGTGTGGCCGTTCACCCTCTCAGGTCGGCTACGCATCGTCGCCTTGGTGGGCCGTTACCCCACCAACTAGCTAATGCGCCGCAGGCCCATCCCTCAGTGACAGATTGCTCCGTCTTTCATTCTTTCTTCAGGAGAAGAAAGAAATTATCCGGTATTAGCTACCGTTTCCGGTAGTTATCCCAGCCTAAGGGGCAGGTTGCCTACGTGTTACTCACCCGTCCGCCGCTAAGTCATTTTGAAAGCAAGCTTTCAAAATGACTCCGCTCGACTTGCATGTATTAGGCACGCCGCCAGCGTTCGTCCTGAGCCAGGATCAAACTCTCCAATTAGTATTGAAAAGAGCGATATGCTCATTTTGAAACATCTGACGAGAAAATTAATTCTCACGATGAAATTTCAAAAGCGTAAAATACGCTGTGAAACTCATCAGTTTTGGATTTCACTTTCGTGATTTCCTACTCACTCGTTGTTCAGTTTTCAAAGATCAAGTTCTCGTTGGCGCCGTTTAATGTCTCAGCAGCAACTCTTATACTATATCATGTTCGGCTATTTAATGTCAAGCTCTTTTTTAAGTTCTTTTTCGAACTCGGCATGTGTATTTCTTGGCCGGACTTAGAATATATCATGTATAGAGATTGAATGCAACACTTTTTTTATAAAAGTTTTACAAGTACATCATGTATTAAAGAATCCTCTCAGCCTTCTATTCTGCCGCCTTACATACATTCCTTACTTAGCGGCATAAGAAGGAATGTATACCCTATATATGAAATATGAAAAGGTAATTATAATTTTCTATAAACTACAAAGAAAAACAACTGCAAGGTTATCAGTTGTTTTAGAAAAATAGCTTAGACGAATCTAGATTAAATCTGCTTCCTTCGCTCCAGTAACCACGGTAACGATACTCTTTCGAAGTACCTCTGCATTGTGGGCCTCGTACGGATTCACTTTGAAAACAACAGCATCTGCAATAAACCCCTCTGCAATTTGCCCCAGCTCGTTGCCACTACCTAGAATGTCAGCAGCGTTTTTTGTTGCAGACTGCCACGCTTCTCTTCGAGATAAACCATAATCAATCAACGTATCCAGTTCTTGAAGATTATAACCATGTAGTGCAGGTGTGGCATAATCTGTGCCGAATCCAATGCTTACACCTTCTCTTTTGGCATAATTAATAGCTTTGGAATGTGATTCGGCAGCACGGGCAGCTCGTTCGCAAATGATAGGGTTCAATGCTAGAACACCTTTCGGATCTGCAGCAATACGATAGATGGATGTAGTAGGTACAAAAGCTACCCCCGTGTTAGCAAGTCTTCCCGCCTGATCCTCTGTTAGAAACATCCCGTGCTCTATAGATTCCACGCCAGACTGGATGGACCAGTCTATCGTCACGCCTCCCCAGGTATGGACCAACACCTTTTTATCATGGGCATGTGCATTACGAACAATAAATGAGAACTCTTCTTCGGAGAAGATCGGATCAACGACCTTCTCAGTAGGTGCTCCAAGACCGCCTGTGGCCATGATTTTTATCCAGCCCGCTCCTGTTGCAAAGATTTCCGCCATCCGTTGTTCCAAATGCTTAAGACCACGAGCATCTGCTGCTCCAAGCATGTCGCTACTGGTCTCCACTCTTAAAGGCTGTTGATACTGATAAACAAGATGCTGCACTGTGCTTGGCAGAATTCCACCTGCATCCCGTACAGTCGTTACACCCGTCCTAAGAGTAGCTTCAAAAGCTTGCGCCTGCATGGTTTCAATCTCGTGGGTATCGCGTTTCAATTGGTCCGCATGATCAAAGTCTGTCCAAGCAAGATGCGTATGAAGATCAATAATACCTGGACTTATCCATAGATCTGTATCTTTAAGCGTTGAGTTACCTTTATGTGGCTCCGCTTCAGTTATAGATGAAAAACGCCCATCTTTGATTACAACATCAAAACGTCTGCCTTCGATACCTGCTATATAAATATCCTTAAATGTCTGTAACTCTGGTTGCTTATGAATCATCTTCATTCCCCCCAAGCCTGCCTAACAGCCTGTAATGCCTGATCAGGGTCTTCTTTCAACAACTCAGCAAGTGTTAATATAGCTTCCTCCACACTTTGCCGAGCAGCATTTGTTCCAAAATGATTAATTCGTAGAAGAAGGCCAAATAATTCTCCGTCTCCGGGAGCTACAATTCCTATGGGCTGTTCGATCTGCAAATCTTGCTTTCCATAAATCCGTACCGTTGTAGTCAGTGTAGAATAATGTCTGCTATCCTTCTGCCAAGGTTCAAGCCCCAAGGATTGGATACCAGCTACAGCAGCTGCAACAGCTCTCTCATGGCGTTTGATTACTTGATCCAATCCTTCTTCTTCAATTCGCATCAAAGCTTGAATCAAGGCTCTAGCCTCCAGTGTAGGAATATTTGGAGCAACTCGTAGTGGCGCGGCCCCATCCAACGAAGGTTTGAGATCCAGCAAGGACAGAATGGAGTTACGCGGTGCATTTTTATTAGACTCAAGAAATTCCCAGCCACGTGGTGAAATACTGACGGCGCTAACACCGTTAGGTCCAGCCAAAGCTTTTTGCGCGCCTATCACAGCAAAATCAACTCCCCATTCATCGACCAGTAACGCCTCTCCCCCAACCGCAGAAACCGAGTCCGTTACAGTAATGAGATTGAACTCCTTTGCAATCTTAAATATTTCTTTAGCCGGATTAGATCCACCTGTAACCACTTCAGCCTGAACAAAGGAAAGGGCACAAGGGCTAAACTCTTTAATTGCGGAAGCAACCTGGTTGCCAGTGACCACTTCATCAAAAGGAACCTTTACTTCAACAACCGTTGCTCCTCCCCGCTCAAGCCATTTTCCAAATAAACTTCCGTAGGGACCTGTTACTATATTTACAATAGTTCGACCAGGTGCGGCTATTCCGGCAGCCACGGCCTCGATCCCCAGAATTGCCTCAGCTGGGATAATAACCGGTGGATGCTCAGTAAACAAGATGTCGGAAATCAAATGTGTAAGCTTATTGTGCTCAGCCATTGAAAGTGGCACATATCCTTTATGTTCTTGTTCTGGGCTCATAAGAAACCTCCTGATGTACTTGATTTTGGCATTTTGGGAACCGCCGACAACAGCTCGTAACTGTATTCATGTTTAGGTCGGATGAAGAATTGATCTTTCGGACTCTGCTCCACAAGCTTCCCATGCCGCATGACTGCAACTGTATCACTAATTGCATTGATTACTCCTAAGTCATGAGAAATAAAAAGCATGGTGAGATCAAGTTCAGCTTTTAGTGCATTGAACAGTTCGAGCACACTTAGCTGCACAGATACATCCAACGCGCTTGTAGGTTCATCCGCGATCAGGATGTTGGGCTCAACGCTTAATGCGCGGGCGATCGCTATCCGTTGACGCTGCCCCCCAGAAAATTCATGTGGGAATTTGTCTAATGCCTTTTGCTCCAAATGAACTTGGTTCAGCAGCTCTTTACTTCTCTGCTCGACACCCGTACGTCCCACAATTTTATGAAACAATAAGGGCTCAGAAAGAATCTCTCTAATCGAATGTTTAGGATTCAGCGACGCATCCGGATTTTGAAAGATCATCTGGATTATTTTTCGCTGCTCACGGCTTCTTTTCTTTTTTAACTCTTGGGTACCTAACAGGATCTTTCCCCCATGCGGGGCAATCAGTCCAGCAATTACTCGTGCCAGCGTAGATTTTCCTGATCCAGATTCTCCAACAAGCCCAAGAGTGGTATGCTGCTCAAGATTCAGATTAATACAATCCAGCGCAGTAAAGCCGCCATAATGAACAGTTAAATCTTTGATTTGCAAGGCTAGTTCCATGAGTCTCTACTCCCTTCAAGCTCTGGCAAAGGAAGCACCGAATCAATCAGCATCTGTGTGTAAGGGTCGGATGGATTTTGCAAAATATCAAGGGTAGCGCCATGCTCAACAATCTGCCCTTGTTTCATTACACATAGGCGTGAGCACAAGTTGGCTGCAATCGCGAGATTATGCGTAACAAAAACCATGGCAAATCCCAGCTCCTGCTGGAGGTTCGTGATCGTTTTAATAATTTGTCGTTGAACCGTGACATCCAGTGCTGTCGTCGGCTCATCACAGAGAAGAATACCTGGCTTACATGCCAGTGCCAAAGCGATGACTACCCGTTGACATTGACCGCCTGACAGCTGACTCGGATACCGGTCCTTTTTCTTTAAAGATTCGGGGAGACCAAGCCTTTCGAGCAGTTCCAGCGCAATCATTCGGGAAGCCTTTCGGCTTACTCTCTGTCTGTAATACACGACTTCAGCCAGCTGATTAACAACCATACAGAGCGGATCAAGCGCACCTCTTGGATCTTGAAAAACCATCGCACTGCTTACATCACTCTTAATAGTGCCACCTATCTGCTCAACACCGTTTGGAAGTAGCCCCAGAATTGCACGCAGTGTAAGCGATTTTCCCGAGCCCGACTCACCTACTAATCCTAGACTCTCTCCTTTGCCCAGCGAAAAGCTAACATTGTTGACTAATCTCTCATTTGTCTTCGCTGCCAGTGTTAGTTGCTCTATTTCTAAAATGGGTTGTGTAGACATCATTTTTTCCTCCATAAGTCTGCCAGACCATCACCTAGGAGCGACAAAGCTATTCCTGTATACACCACTGCTAATCCTGGAACAGCCGATAGCCACCAAGCTGTAGTGATGAAGGGCTGTCCATCCGAGATCATTGTCCCCCAGTCTGGAGTTGGCGGTGTAATGCCGATCCCAAGATACCCTAGCGTCACAATAGCGACAAGCAATCCAATCATATCTGTCATAAGAACGACTACGGCTTGAGGAAGTACATTGGGAAGCAGATGACGCAAAATAATTCTTACTCCGGGTAGCCCTAATGTTTGAGCAGACGCCACCCATTCCTGATTGCGGAAAGATGCGCTGAGACCTCTGACGACACGGGCAAAGACAATCCAACCTACAAGGATAAACGTAATATAAATACCTCGTTCTCCTGCTCCACTGGCAAAAGCAACGATAATAACGATCAGATAAAAAGGAAAAGCGATGAATGTATCTGACAACAGCGAAATAACTGCATCAACCCATTTCCCGTAATATCCTGCTAGCATTCCTAGGAATACACCTGTGCAAAAGGGAATGATTTCTGCCAAGACCATGATTTTCAGATCAGTCCTCGCTGCATAGACCAGTCTAGTAAACAGATCACGCCCAAGTTGATCGGTTCCTAGCCAATGTTCAGCCGACGGAGGCTGCAGAAAGACACTCAAATTTTGCTCGGATGGATCATAGGGACTTATATACGGTATAAACACAGTTAAGAGAATAAGGGCTGCAAACATAATCATTCCTACTAACAAAGAAGGGGTATTCCATATGCGCTTTAAGCCGCTTGTCATCTTGTTGCCTTCATACAATTGTGGCTCTAGTCTTATCGTTTTCATTGTTTTCCCTTCGTTCTGGGATCAAGCCACCAAGAAATGATTTCAATCAAGAGACTGATGATCACAACAGATAGCGCACAATAAAGTGCTATTCCTTGAATAACTGGAAAGTCCCGTTTCGAAATTGAAGTAAACAGCAAGCTGCCAATTCCCTTTATTCCAAACACCTGTTCAACGACCAATGTGCCGCCGATTAGATAAGAAATATTCACACCCATCAGCATCAGTGTAGGAAGAGCAGAATTGCGCAGCACATGTTTAAATAGAATAACCCTATTTGGTATTCCCGCGGCTTTAAGGGTGACTACAAAATCCGATTCTAACACTTCAAGCATCTGCGCTCTTAAGGAACGGACCAGTGTAGGAATCTGTGAAAAAGCAACGGTGATTGCCGGAAGTGCAAGACTGTGCAAGGTTCCAACCCACCCTTCACTAACTCCCCCAACGGGAAACCAGCCAAGCCGGACACTAAAGAGCAAAATTAAAAGTAAGCCAACCCAGAAGATTGGCATACCCAAAGTTATTGTAGGAAATATACGTATTAAATGGTCCAGCAGTTTATCCTTATGCGTAGCAGCTACCGTAGCAAGCAGAAGTGATACGACAATTGCCAACACACAGGCCATCACTATGAGCAATAAAGTAACAGGAGCCCGCTGTGTGATCAATTCTCTTGTTGACGTCCCCATAATAATGGAGTTTCCAGTATCTCCTTGCGTAAACAGCGTCTTCACAAATCGCATGAACTGCTCCCATAAAGGGAGGTCGAGCCCAAGAGTATGATGCATACTCTTGAGCGCCTCAGGGGTACTGTATTCTCCCAAAATCATTTTAGCTGGATCTCCGGGTACAATTCGGATGATGAAAAAGACGGCTATCATTACGCAGCAGATCACTGCCAATGCTTTTATAAGCGATATTACAAGCCAGTTGTAAGAGTCCTTACTTCCTCTAGGTTGATTTAACACCTGCTTAAGATTCATCATTGGCTGATGCGGACATCTTCGAAACGGGCGCTACCATTAGGTAGCACAACTAGACCATCCACTGAAGAACGAATACCTTTCAAAACATCTGGATAATAAAGCGGAATATACGGTACCTCATCAGCAAGTGTCTGCAGCAGCTTGGTATAGATTTGCGCACGAGCATCGCCATCCGCTGTTTTTTGGCCCTCATATAGAAGCTTCGTTACTTCATCATTCGTATAATGGGTCCAATAAGATTTGCTGAAGCCCTCCGGATCGGTTTGGAAGGCAATAATCGAGTTTGCTTCCGGGGAATCAGCTTGACCGCTATTCAGCATTGCCGCGAAATCATAAGCAAAGAATCGTTCACGGAAAGTGGCAAGCTCAATCGATTCAATCTCAATTTTAATCCCGATGGTTTGACCCGCTGCCTGAATAATTTGTGCCTCTTGCGCTCTTGTACTATTACCGGAGGCTACAAGTAACTTGGTAGTAAAACCATTAGGGAAAGCCGATTTAGCAAGCTCTTCCTTGGCTGCCTCGACATTGAAGTTCAGAGCCTTGATTGTATCATTGGCGTTATAAGGAATCGTTGGTGGCAGTAATGAGTTTGCTGTTTGTGCATATCCAAAGGTTAACGCTTTGGTCAAGCCTTCACGGTCAAGCGCCAGAGCCAGTGCACGGCGGACATGTACATCCGAAAAATGCTCATCCAGCGTATTAAAGAATAATTGCTCTGTCACCCAACTACCGTTAGTAATTACTTTAGTGTCGACTCCATCTTTGATCTCATTAGCATTTTGCAAGGCCAAAGATTCAATAGCATTAACTTCCCCAGCCTTCAGCTGGTTGATCGCTTGGCTATCGTCCTCAATCAACTTATAAACAAGCTTATCAATATATGGTTTACCTTCTTGCCAGTAAAATTTGTTCTTAGTGAAGCTCAGATCACCCGCAGTGTCCCATGATTCAACGACAAAAGGTCCCGTTCCGATTGGTTTCTTGAAGAATTCTTCTTCGGAAACTCCACCAAAATTATTAGGTAGGATGCCATTCGAGAAATTGGACAGCTCTGAGATAAATGGTGTATAAGGTTCTTTAAGCGTAATAACAAGCGTTTTGTTATCTTGTGCTTTGATTGTATCAACCTTAGCGGATATTGCCAGCGGGCCGCCAACCTTCAAGTGCCGCTCAAGGGAGAATACGGCATCTTCCGCAGTCACATCCGTACCGTTTGAAAACTTCAGACCCTCACGAAGTTCAAAAGTATACGTCAATCCATCCTCACTGATACTATGTGACTTCGCAAGCCAATCTACAATTTCACCCTTGCTGTCAAAAGCAACTAATGATTCAAATACTTTATCGATAGCAAAAGCATTGTTGGATGTAATCTGATTATGCAAATCCAGCGAGGTTACAGAAGCAGGCCGTCCATAGACGAAGGTGCCTCCTTCTGCCGTCTCTGCCGTTTGAGGACTCTGAGTTGCCGCACTCGCATTTTCCGTTGCTTCCTTATTGGAATCAGCCTTATTATTAGATCCGGAGCAACCTGCAATTACCATCAATAGCAAAATAGATATTGCCCCAAACAGAATCGACTTCTTAAAAGATAAATTAAAATATGACATAATCCGTTCCCCCTACAATTCTTATATGTTTAGTATGAATTGTATTATGGGTTAAACACTGTAGTCTGTCAAACAAAATTTAAATCGTACCAACTCTTTAAGGAAATAGATACAACAAAAAGACCACTGTCGATGACTCAACAGTGGTCTTGCGTGCTTGGCAACGTCCTACTCTCCCAGGACCCTTCGGTCCAAGTACCATCGGCGCTGGAGGGCTTAACGGTCGTGTTCGGGATGGGTACGCGTGGAACCCCTCCGCTATCGCCACCAAACATGATTTTTCGAAGCTTTCGCTTCTCGAAATCACTGCGAGAAAATATCAGCCCTTATAAAGGACATGCAGCTTATTGGTTACAGGCTTGATCGCCTGAAAACTGAATCCGAATTGAATTTGCGTTTTAAGTATAGGATAAGCCCTCGACCGATTAGTATTGGTCAGCTCCATGCATTACTGCACTTCCACCTCCAACCTATCTACCTCGTCGTCTTCAAGGGGTCTTACTAATTGGGAAATCTCATCTTGAGGGGGGCTTCACGCTTAGATGCTTTCAGCGCTTATCCCGTCCGTACGTAGCTACCCAGCCATGCTTCTGGCGAAACAACTGGTGCACCAGCGGTACGTCCATCCCGGTCCTCTCGTACTAAGGACAGCTCCTCTCAAATTTCCTGCGCCCACGACAGATAGGGACCGAACTGTCTCACGACGTTCTGAACCCAGCTCGCGTACCGCTTTAATGGGCGAACAGCCCAACCCTTGGGACCTACTTCAGCCCCAGGATGCGATGAGCCGACATCGAGGTGCCAAACCTCCCCGTCGATGTGGACTCTTGGGGGAGATAAGCCTGTTATCCCCAGGGTAGCTTTTATCCGTTGAGCGATGGCCCTTCCATGCGGTACCACCGGATCACTAAGTCCGACTTTCGTCCCTGCTCGACTTGTAGGTCTCGCAGTCAAGCTCCCTTATGCCTTTGCACTCTTCGAATGATTTCCAACCATTCTGAGGGAACCTTGGAACGCCTCCGTTACTCTTTAGGAGGCGACCGCCCCAGTCAAACTGCCCGCCTGACACGGTCCCCGTACCCGATTAGGGCACTAGGTTAGAACCTAGATACGATCAGGGTGGTATCCCAACGGCGCCTCCACCGAAGCTTGCGCTCCGATTTCTACGGCTCCCACCTATCCTGTACAGATCGTACCCAAATTCAATATCAAGCTGCAGTAAAGCTCCATGGGGTCTTTCCGTCTTGTCGCGGGTAACCTGCATCTTCACAGGTATTAAAATTTCACCGGATCTCTCGTTGAGACAGCGCCCAAGTCGTTACGCCATTCGTGCGGGTCAGAATTTACCTGACAAGGAATTTCGCTACCTTAGGACCGTTATAGTTACGGCCGCCGTTTACTGGGGCTTCGGTTCATAGCTTCGGGTTACCCCTAACCACTCCCCTTAACCTTCCAGCACCGGGCAGGCGTCAGCCCGTATACTTCGCCTTGCGGCTTCGCACAGACCTGTGTTTTTGCTAAACAGTCGCTTGGGCCTTTTCACTGCGGCCCCCTCGTGCTATTCACACTACCGGGGCACCCCTTCTCCCGAAGTTACGGGGTCATTTTGCCGAGTTCCTTAACGAGAGTTCTTCCGCGCGCCTTAGAATTCTCTTCTCGCCTACCTGTGTCGGTTTGCGGTACGGGCACCTTCTCCTGGCTAGAGGCTTTTCTTGGCAGTGTGAGATCATGACCTTCGCTACTATAATTTTCGCTCCCCATCACAGCCCAGCCTTAACGATGTGCGGATTTGCCTACACATCAGCCTCACTGCTTAGACGGACATATCCATCAGTCCGCGTCACTACCCTCCTGCGTCACCCCATCGCTCATAGCGGATTACGGTGGTACAGTAATTTCAAACTGTTGTCCTTCGACTACGCCTTTCGGCCTCGCCTTAGGTCCCGACTTACCCTGAGCGGACGAGCCTTCCTCAGGAAACCTTGGGCTTTCGGCGGATCAGATTCTCACTGATCTTTTCGTTACTCATACCGGCATTCTCACTTGTATGCTGTCCAGCGCTCCTTACGGTACACCTTCAACCCACATACAACGCTCCCCTACCCCAGATACATACGTATCTAGCCATAGCTTCGGTGGTGTGTTTAGCCCCGTTACATTTTCGGCGCAGAGTCACTCGACCAGTGAGCTATTACGCACTCTTTCAATGGTGGCTGCTTCTAAGCCAACATCCTGGTTGTCTGTGCAACTCCACATCCTTTCCCACTTAACACACACTTGGGGACCTTAGCTGATGGTCTGGGCTGTTTCCCTTTTGACAATGGATCTTAGCACTCACTGTCTGACTCCCGGCAATAAGTATATGGCATTCGGAGTTTGACTGAGCTTGGTAATCCTTGCGGACCCCGCACCCAATCAGTGCTCTACCTCCACTACTCTTATACCGAGGCTAGCCCTAAAGCTATTTCGGGGAGAACCAGCTATCTCCGAGTTCGATTGGAATTTCTCCGCTACCCCCACCTCATCCCCGCACTTTTCAACGTGCGTGGGTTCGGGCCTCCAGTGCGTGTTACCGCACCTTCACCCTGGACAGGGGTAGATCACACGGTTTCGGGTCTACGTCCACATACTCAATCGCCCTATTCAGACTCGCTTTCGCTGCGGCTCCGTCTTCTCGACTTAACCTTGCATGTTAAACGTAACTCGCCGGTTCATTCTACAAAAGGCACGCCATCACCCATTAATAGGGCTCTGACTTTTTGTAAGCACACGGTTTCAGGTTCTATTTCACTCCCCTTCCGGGGTGCTTTTCACCTTTCCCTCACGGTACTGTTTCACTATCGGTCGCCAGGTAGTATTTAGCCTTAGCAGATGGTCCTGCTGGATTCATACGGGGTTTCACGTGCCCCGCACTACTCGGGATCCGTCTCGGAGAGAACACAGTTTAGGCTACAGGGCTTTTACCTCTATCGCGGGCCTTTCCAGACCTCTTCGCCTACCATATTCCTTTGTAACTCCATGTGAGACGTCCCACAACCCCTAAGAGCAAGCTCTTAGGTTTAGGCTGTTCCGCGTTCGCTCGCCGCTACTGACGGAATCACTATTGTTTTCTCTTCCTCAGGGTACTTAGATGTTTCAGTTCCCCTGGTCTGCCTCTACATACCCTATGTATTCAGGTATGAGTAACTGCGAATTACCACAGCTGGGTTTCCCCATTCGGACACCCCCGGATCAAAGCTTGCTTACAGCTCCCCGAGGCAGTTTCGTTGTTCGCCACGTCCTTCGTCGGCTCCTGGCGCCTAGGCATCCTCCGTGTGCTCTTATTAGCTTAACCTTGATTTTTCCGCAGGAAAATATCATACGATATCTCTCTTGGAATCATTTCACTAATAACATTTACTTGTTTTACACAAGTTGCTAAAAGATGTTCTAAAACGCAAATTCGTTTCGGTATCCAGTTTTCAAGGATCAAGTCTTACCTGAGAGCTTAAACTCTCAAAACTGAGCAACGAGTGAGTAACAGGCCTAAACCTGAGTTTTGGAAGCTTAGCTTCCGATTTGAATGTCTCCACTTCCGAAGACGATTCTCCATAGAAAGGAGGTGATCCAGCCGCACCTTCCGATACGGCTACCTTGTTACGACTTCACCCCAATCATCTACCCCACCTTCGGCGGCTGGCTCCCTTGCGGGTTACCCCACCGACTTCGGGTGTTGTAAACTCTCGTGGTGTGACGGGCGGTGTGTACAAGACCCGGGAACGTATTCACCGCGGCATGCTGATCCGCGATTACTAGCAATTCCGACTTCATGCAGGCGAGTTGCAGCCTGCAATCCGAACTGAGACCGGCTTTGATGGGATTGGCTCCACCTCGCGGCTTCGCTTCCCGTTGTACCGGCCATTGTAGTACGTGTGTAGCCCAGGTCATAAGGGGCATGATGATTTGACGTCATCCCCACCTTCCTCCGGTTTGTCACCGGCAGTCACTCTAGAGTGCCCAACATTACTTGCTGGCAACTAAAGTTAAGGGTTGCGCTCGTTGCGGGACTTAACCCAACATCTCACGACACGAGCTGACGACAACCATGCACCACCTGTCTCCTCTGTCCCGAAGGCCGCTGCTATCTCTAGCAGATTCAGAGGGATGTCAAGACCTGGTAAGGTTCTTCGCGTTGCTTCGAATTAAACCACATACTCCACTGCTTGTGCGGGTCCCCGTCAATTCCTTTGAGTTTCAGTCTTGCGACCGTACTCCCCAGGCGGAGTGCTTACTGTGTTAACTTCGGCACCAAGGGTATCGAAACCCCTAACACCTAGCACTCATCGTTTACGGCGTGGACTACCAGGGTATCTAATCCTGTTTGCTCCCCACGCTTTCGCGCCTCAGCGTCAGTTACAGCCCAGAAAGTCGCCTTCGCCACTGGTGTTCCTCCACATATCTACGCATTTCACCGCTACACGTGGAATTCCACTTTCCTCTTCTGTACTCAAGTCACCCAGTTTCCAGTGCGACCTTAGGTTGAGCCCAAGGTTTAAACACCAGACTTAAATGACCGCCTGCGCGCGCTTTACGCCCAATAATTCCGGACAACGCTTGCCCCCTACGTATTACCGCGGCTGCTGGCACGTAGTTAGCCGGGGCTTTCTTCTCAGGTACCGTCACTCCGGTAGCAGTTACTCTACCGGACGTTCTTCCCTGGCAACAGAGCTTTACGATCCGAAAACCTTCATCACTCACGCGGCGTTGCTCCGTCAGACTTTCGTCCATTGCGGAAGATTCCCTACTGCTGCCTCCCGTAGGAGTCTGGGCCGTGTCTCAGTCCCAGTGTGGCCGTTCACCCTCTCAGGTCGGCTACGCATCGTCGCCTTGGTGGGCCGTTACCCCACCAACTAGCTAATGCGCCGCAGGCCCATCCCTCAGTGACAGATTGCTCCGTCTTTCATTCTTTCTTCAGGAGAAGAAAGAAATTATCCGGTATTAGCTACCGTTTCCGGTAGTTATCCCAGCCTAAGGGGCAGGTTGCCTACGTGTTACTCACCCGTCCGCCGCTAAGTCATTTTGAAAGCAAGCTTTCAAAATGACTCCGCTCGACTTGCATGTATTAGGCACGCCGCCAGCGTTCGTCCTGAGCCAGGATCAAACTCTCCAATTAGTATTGAAAAGAGCGATATGCTCATTTTGAAACATCTGACGAGAAAATTAATTCTCACGATGAAATTTCAAAAGCGTAAAATACGCTGTGAAACTCATCAGTTTTGGATTTCACTTTCGTGATTTCCTACTCACTCGTTGTTCAGTTTTCAAAGATCAAGTTCTCGTTGGCGCCGTTTAATGTCTCAGCAGCAACTCTTATACTATATCATGTTCGGCTATTTAATGTCAAGCTCTTTTTTAAGTTCTTTTTCGAACTCGGCATGTGTATTTCTTGGCCGGACTTAGAATATATCATGTATAGAGATTGATTGCAACACTTTTTTTTAATATAATCTATAAATAAGAGACTGTGCTACCAATGATCCTAAATATACTCTTACGCACTAGGCAGCACAGCCTCAGCTCTGAAGTCTCTCAATACTTACTACACTAAGCAATAATCTCTTGAATATATAGATCCCGCTCCAACATTAAGTTAACAATTGTACCCTCTACCTTAATCATAGGACGTGTAGGATTCGCACGATCAGTGAATATGATCTCCCCGTGACGCCCATCGCTCAAACGTATTCTGGTTCCATTAAATAAATCAGTGCTCTTCTGTATAAAGGTCTGTACAACGACTGGGTCAAGCTTACCAAAGCTTTCTGTCATAATCTGCTCTAATACTAGATAAGGGGACTGTGCCTTTCTATAGGCTCTTTCCAAAGTCATAGCATGGAATATATCTGCAACCGCAACTACTTTAGCGTAAAAGTGAATCTGGCTACCTTCTAACTTAAGTGGATAACCAGACCCATCAACCTTCTCATGATGCTGCAATGCCGTTAGTCTTACCCCTTCATTAATCGCTGTGACATTACGTAATAATTGATAGCCATATGTAGTATGTCTGCGAACCTCTTCTATTTCGGCACTATTAAGTGACTCCGGCTTATGTAAAAGAGAACTATCTACTTTTGCGTTTCCGATATCATGCAGCAATCCAGCAAAAGCGATCTGCATCCAATCCTTTTGCGGGTACCCGCACCACTGAGCAATCTTATATGATGTTAGCGCGGACAATACGGCATTGTGATAGTTGTAATCCTCGTCTTTTAGCGTACGTGGAGAAAACTTCAAGACATGATAATCCTTCAAATGATGACTAATTAGTACCTCTAACTGACTCCGCAACTCAAAAATAGGAAGAGAGGCTGCCGTTACCGAACGATAGCTTGTCCTAATAAGTCCGATCATTTTGTCATATTCATCGTGTAGTGGGGAATTGTTCTTAATCAGCATTGATTCATTTATAATGGCTCCGGCTTTAAGTGATGTCTGCTTCGAGTTTTTTTTGGCAGCATCAGAGTTGCCCTCTCCTTGAACACCCTCGATCTCCACTTGCCCAACTAAGAAAGCTTCCAAAATTTCTAGATCACGGGGGAGTAGTATTTTTCCCTTGGTAAACAAAATCCCACCCAAAGGTGTAATTACATCTTTGATTATCTTTGAGCCCGCTTTAACTTCTCCAACCAATACATTTGGCATATACTCAGCCCCTTAATTTCTATAACAATAAGCTCAGGATTACCCAAATCTAATATGACAGATAATTTCTGAGAAAATAGTACTTTATATACTGATTTATACTCTATCGGCTAATTATAGTACGGATAAAAGGAAGCGACTAGTGCAATGAAAACTATTCTTTTAAAAATTACTCATTACATTTCATAAAATAACTAACTATTAATTAATCACAGTAAAAAGAGCAAGGGGTTCTATTACAGAACCCCTTGCTCTTTATTGAATATAAACTATTCTAAGTTATCCTCTTGATCTTCAGCGATTGTTTCCGGCTGATCTATATCGCCAGATTCATCAACTGTTACTTGGTTCTCGAGGCCTTCTATATCTTCAGACATTTCGTCCTCTTCATTCTTATCGGCTCTGCACAGGGTAGCCACAGCATCATCCTCGCGGATGTTAATTAGCTTAACCCCTTGCGCATAACGACCCATAGTAGAAATTCCATCCATGCTGGTACGAATCAAGGTACCGCTTGTAGTAATGATCATTAAGTCTTCGTCGTTCTTAACAACTTTAAGACCAACTACAGGTCCATTCTTCTCAGTGAGATTAATGGTCTTGATTCCTTTACCGCCACGAGTCTGGGAACGATAGTCGCCGGCTGGTGTCCGTTTACCATAACCCTTGCTAGTAACAATCAGAACCTCAAGCTCCTTATCGACACAGTCCATACCAATGACATGGTCATTACTATCGAGTGTAATACCCTTCACGCCAGTTGCGCTACGACCCATAGAACGAACATCATTCTCTGAGAACGTAATCGACATTCCGCGTGCCGTACCGATAATAAGATTTTGCTGGCCATCTGTCAGCTTAACCTCAATCAAGGAATCCTCTTCACGAAGATTAATAGCAATAAGTCCGCCTTTGCGGATGTTATTGTAATCCTCAAGTGGAGTCTTCTTCACGATACCTTCGCGGGTAGCAAAGAACAAGTACTTGTCACTATCGCTCTCTTCCACCTGGATAACGGCACTAATCTTCTCACCTTGTTCAATTTGAATCAGGTTGATGATTGGTGTCCCACGTGCAGTACGACCCAGCTCTGGGATCTCATAAGCCTTAATCCGGTACACCTTACCCTTATCGGTAAAGAACATCAGATAGTTATGAGAGTTACTCACGAAGAGATGCTCCACAAAATCTTGGTCCTTGGTGTCCATCCCCATTACTCCGCGGCCCCCACGCTTCTGGCTGCGGTAAGTGCTGACAGGCAGACGTTTGATGTATCCCGTATGCGTAATAGTGATAACAACCTCTTCACGTGGAATAAGGTCTTCATCGAGAATACTTTCTTCACCAACCGTAATCTCTGTCCGGCGATCATCAGAATATCTATCACGAATATCCTGCAACTCGTTGCTGATGATTTCCAGTACGAGATGCTCATTCGCCAAAATTTCACGGTACTCTGCAATTTTAGCTAACAATTCGTTATATTCATTCTCGATTTTTTCCCGTTCCAGACCAGTCAGACGCTGCATCCGCATGTCGAGGATTGCTTGAGCCTGCTCTACACTGAGGCTAAAGGTGCTCATCAATCCGTCACGGGCTATATCCGTTGTCCGCGAAGCGCGGATTAAAGCAATCACTTCATCCAGATGATCCAGCGCAATACGCAGACCCTCTAGAATATGAGCGCGTGCTTCAGCTTTTTTAAGATCAAATATTGTACGACGACGAATAACTTCAATCTGGTGCTGCAAATAATGATAGAGCACATCACGCAGATTAAGAATTTTCGGCTCGTTGTTGACGATGGCAAGCATGTTGATCCCAAATGTGGATTGCATTGATGTGTGTTTATATAGATTGTTCAACACAACATTTGGATTCACATCACGCCTCATCTCAACAACTACACGCATACCGTTACGGTCAGACTCATCTCGAAGATCCGTTATACCCTCGATCCGTTTCTCACGTACTAATTCTGCGATTTTTTCAACCAGTCTTGCCTTGTTTACCTGATATGGCAGCTCATGTACAATGATGCGAGCCTTACCGTTGTTCTCTTCAATTGTTGCCTTGGCACGCATGGTCACGGAACCACGCCCCGTACGATAAGCCTGACGAATGCCCTCACGACCCAAAATATATCCAGCCGTAGGGAAGTCAGGGCCTTGGATATACTCCATCAATTCCATAGGTGTGATATCGGGATTCTTAATCATCGCCTGCACACCATCGATAACTTCACCTAGGTTATGCGGTGGGATATTAGTAGCCATACCTACAGCAATACCAGATACCCCGTTCACGAGCAGGTTCGGATAACGAGCTGGCAATACAACTGGCTCATGCTCTTCACCATCATAGTTGGGTGCGAAATCAACTGTTTCTTTGTTCAAATCTCGAAGCATTTCGCCTGCAATCTTGGAAAGACGGGCTTCTGTATAACGCATCGCTGCAGCCATATCACCATCAATCGAACCAAAGTTCCCGTGACCGTCCACAAGCATATAGCGCATAGAGAAATCCTGAGCCATCCGTACCATTGTTTCATAGACGGCTGAGTCACCGTGAGGGTGGTACTTACCGATAACCTCACCGACGATTCTTGCCGATTTCTTATGAGGCTTATCCGCAGACATTCCAAGTTCCGACATCGCAAACAAAATGCGTCGGTGAACCGGCTTGAGTCCGTCCCGCACATCTGGCAAAGCCCGACTAACAATGATGCTCATTGCGTAATCCATAAAGGATTCACGCATTTCCACGCCAATGTCCCGATCTTTGACTTGTGGGTTATTTTGTTCAGCCATGAATTGCTGGACCTCCTTCAGTTAAAAAACCGCTACCCTTAATTATATTACTTTCACAAAAGTAGCACAATTAAACATGATAGCCTTTTATCTTCTAATATTGATTTCTTTTGCGTTGGTTAGGGTATTCGCCCTTTCCGCAAATGTCTTTAGTACATAGACTGTAAAGACAAGAAACACGGTTTTATTATCCTAGTATCGTTTCATAAGGCAAACCCCATATCCTTATATTATACCATTGTTTAGGTAGCTTGTCCTGATTTTCAGCCGTCAAAGATTATGCTTCCAAAGCAAGATTTGTACAAAGGAATTCAAAAGACCACACGCTGTAAAAAATTGTTAAGGAGGAAGATAATGAAGATTCAACGTGTCCCAAGTAAATGGGCAAAAACAAAAGTCATTCTTCAAAATCAATCTCTATCTCTATATGTGCCAGATACTCGTAAATACGATTTAAGTGTTCTTAAAGAAATGCTTGTGTTATATACAATGGTCTATATTAAACCTGACCGCGGAAGCTTTGGCATTGGTGTAATGAGAGCCGAGCAGCGTACGGTGATTTTGAGCCCTAGCCAGCGGAAGTCTGAAAAAAATGCCACCACCGATAACGAGGAGATAGAACAACAAGAAACACAGCTCCTATATATTTTAAGATATGCAAAAACGGCAGAAGTTTTCTTCTCCCCCGAAGAGCTGCATGAAGCCTTACAGAAACGAATTCAGAACCGTACCTACCTGATCCAAAAGGGAATTGACCTTCTACGTTATCAAGACCGCCCCTTCGACCTTCGAGTTCTTGCTCAAAAAAGTCCGTCAGGCGTATGGGAAACGACAGGAATGCTCGGAAGAGTAGCTGCCCCTCAGAAAATTGTCACCAATTATCATAACGGAGGCAGTATTGTGTCAGTAAATACATTATTAAAAAGTCATATGAACCCTTCTGAAACACTCTCCACCGTTAATCAATTAAAATCTTTAGGCGTACAAATTGCAGGCCAATTGGAAACTACTTATCCAGGGATTAAAGAAATCGGTCTGGATATTGCCATGGATCAGCATATGGATATGTGGCTGCTTGAGGTCAACACCCTTCCATCCATAGTTATATTTAAGTTATTTCCTGATAAATCTATCTATCGTAAAATACACCGCTATGCTGTAGCATACGGGCGTGTAAAAGCTAGAAAATCTCCATACACTACCCGCCACAAACAAATCACCAAGGCCTAAAAAACAGCTCTGAAATCAAAAAACCTCCAGCATTCTAATTCCATTAGGAACAGAAGCCGGAGGTTTTGTTAAAAATATAAGTAAGTATAAGTTTCACGTTATACATTATCCTTATATTTTATTCTTACACATCAAGATATCTGACGTCTTTCGCATGCTCATGGATAAAATCACGTCTTGGTTCAACATTATCGCCCATCAGCGTATCAAAAATACTATCAGCGAGCATCGCATCTTCAATCGTTACTTGTAACATCATACGCGCCTCAGGATCCATCGTCGTGTCCCACAGCTGGGTAGCATTCATTTCACCCAAACCTTTATAGCGCTGGACATTGACTTTAACATTTTCTCCAAAAGAAGCGATAATCTCATCGCGTTCCTTCTCGCTTCCTGCATAACGGATCACTTTGTTGCGCTCTATCTTGAACAATGGCGGTTGTGCAATATAGATATAACCTGCATCTACTAGCTTCCGCATGTAACGGTAGAAGAATGTTAACAATAGAGTTCTAATATGAGCTCCATCGACGTCGGCATCCGTCATAATAACGACTTTATGGTAACGAGCCTTTGATAGGTCAAAATCATCGCTGATCCCTGTACCCAGAGCCGTAATGATCGCCCGGATTTCCGCGTTGGATAGAATACGGTCTAAGCGAGCTTTTTCTACGTTTAGGATCTTACCACGTAGTGGTAGAATCGCTTGGAAATGACGATCCCGACCTTGCTTAGCCGATCCCCCCGCAGAGTCACCTTCGACGATATACAATTCGCTGATAGACGCATCCTTGGATGAACAGTCTGCAAGTTTACCAGGTAGTGCACTGACTTCAAGCGCACTCTTACGGCGTGTTAACTCACGAGCCTTACGAGCGGCTTCTCGTGCACGTGAAGCTGAAAGCGACTTTTCAAGGACACGGCGAGATACTGCTGGATTCTCTTCCAGGAACTCCTGCAATTTCTCTCCGAACAGTGATTCTACAATTCCGCGTACTTCACTATTTCCGAGCTTAGTCTTCGTTTGACCTTCGAACTGAGGCTCTGGAATTTTGACAGAAATAATCGCTGTCAATCCTTCACGCACGTCGTCACCAGTCAGATTTGAATTACCATCCTTCAGCACACCCGCTTTACGGGCATAATCGTTGATGATACGTGTTAGCGCACTTTTGAAGCCGGATTCATGCGTTCCGCCCTCATGAGTATTAATATTATTCGCAAAAGAGTAGATGTTCTCTGTATACGAATCATTGTATTGGAGAGCTACTTCAACCTGGATCATATCTCGTGAGCCTTCCACGTAGATTGGTTCCTCGTGCAGCGCTTCTTTTTTCTCATTCAAATATTTCACATATTCAACGATACCACCCTCGTATTTGAACACGTTGGTAACATCGGTGCGCTCATCATGCAGTGAAAGCTCGATTCCTTTGTTAAGAAAAGCTAGCTCACGAATACGTGTAAGCAATGTCGCATATTCAAAGACTGTGGTTTCAGTAAAGATTTCAGGGTCTGGATGAAAAGTTGTAGTCGTACCTGTCTCGTCCGTATCTCCAACAACCTTGATCTCATACTGTGGTGCACCACGTCTGTATTCCTGCTGATAAACATGCCCATCACGCTTAACATTAACAACAACCTTCTCAGACAAGGCATTTACTACGGAGATACCCACACCGTGTAAGCCGCCTGATACTTTATATCCGCCGCCGCCGAATTTACCGCCTGCATGCAGTACTGTCATTACAACTTCAAGCGTCGACTTTTTAAGTTTTTCATTTTCACCTACAGGTATGCCACGTCCATTATCGATAACAGTAATCCCGTTATCCTCATGAATAATCACTTGAATCCGGTCACAATAACCTGCTAGGGCTTCATCGATACTATTATCTACGACCTCCCACACCAAGTGATGGAGACCTTTAGAACTAGTGGAACCAATATACATGCCCGGACGTTTCCGGACAGCTTCTAGCCCTTCTAGTACCTGAATCTGGCTCTCATCATATGTCGGTTGATTCATTGACATGCCTTCACCTACTTCTTTCAGATTATCTCTTTGTTACTAAACGCAAGTTATATCTCGAGCAAAATTTTGGCTCTTTTTTTGAGAGTGGAGGAGGAAATGGGGGAGTAATACACGATATTTTTAGTTACGACAATAGATTTTGCTTCCTCTTCACCAATCCGCTCAAGCTTCTTGTCCTGCTCAGAGTGAATGACGAATTGCTTAGACACCTTGGAAGATTTCTCAATTGAAATATCAAATATTGCAATTAACTCCGAAGAGCGAATAATCTTCTCCCCGCCCAAATGAATATACATGATCTTCCTCCGCTCTTTATAACTCCACTTTTCCATCATGAACATGATATAGGCTGGCGCCTTTTAATTTATCGGCATTCAGACCCTCAATTCCGGTAGCGGTAATGAATGTCTGTACCTTGCTTTGAAAGGTTTCAATAAGCTGGGTCTGTCGGTAAGGATCAAGCTCGGATAAAACATCATCAAGAAGCAGCACAGGATATTCTCCGATTTCTTCATGGATCAGCTCGATTTCCGCCAGCTTGAGCGATAAAGCCGTGGTACGCTGCTGTCCCTGAGAACCGTAGACCTGAGCTTCCCTTCCGTTGATAAAAAAGGACAGGTCATCCCGATGGGGACCCGTCAGCGTCATGCCGCGCCTGATTTCTTGTTCTCTCGTTTGTGATAACTTTAACATAAAATTGTCTAATAAGACAGCTTCATCTTCCTCATCCCGATCGCCGAAAGAGGGGACATAGAGCAATTTCAGTTCTTCTCCGCCGTTCGTAATCCCCCGGTGTATGCTTTCAGCCCATATTTGCAGCTTCTTTATGAATTGTTTCCTTTTTTTTACGATTTTAACACCGTGCTCCACAAGTTGAGCATCCCAGATTTCCAAAAGGTCTTTTCCCGCTGCCTCTTTGCCCCACAACTGCTTCAGCAAATTGCCCCTTTGTAAGAGAATCTTTTGATACTGCTGGAGGTGAAATAGATAACTGGGCTGGACTTGGCCAATCTCCATATCGAGAAAACGCCGTCTGATGCCAGGTGTGCCTTTTACGATTTCTAAGTCTTCCGGTGCAAACATGACCACATTGAGTGATCCTACAAACTCACTAAGGCGCCGTTGTTCTAAACCGTTAATCTTAGCTTTTTTACCTTTGGCAGAAAGGGTGAGCTCTAGCTTGAGATCGCCGTACTTACGTTCTACCTCGGCAATGATCTGAGCAGCGTCTCCAGGGGCATCGAATGAAATAAGTTCGCGATCTTTCGAGGTGCGGTGGCTTTTGGTCATCGCCAGGACGAACAATGCCTCCATGAGGTTTGTTTTGCCTTGGGCGTTCTGACCCAGAATCAGATTGACATCGCCCAGGCTCTCCAGACGCAGCAGCCCGTAATTTCGATAATGCTGCAGACCGATATTTTTAACAAACACGAAATGGTTCCTCCCCTAGCCTACTCCTCTTTAACTCCTCCACCTTCAACCTGAAAGGTGCCGTTATCCTGCACTTCAATTTGGTCACCCGGATACAGCTTTCTTCCACGTCGTTCCTCTACTTCTCCGTTAACCAGTACATGTCCTTCTTGCAGTAAAGCTTTAGCCATTCCACCTGTGGATACACAATCAGAAAGTTTCAGGAATTGATCCAGCTTGATATATCCACTGTGGATAAGTATTTTTTTCATGGTTTTTATCCTTTCAGCCACTTATCCACATGTTCATGAATGTTGGCATTAATTTGTTGTACGGTAAGGCAAAATGATATACAAGCTATTCGTTTGGTCAAGTGGCTTCAAAATGATCGGACTCATCATCCCTGTAAATGCTATGACAAGCTGCTCACTCTCAATAACTTTTAAGACATCGAGCATATATTTGGAGTTGAAGGATATTTTGAGCGGTTCACCTTTGAAATCGATGACTTCAAGTTCCTCACGAACTTTACCAAGCTCAGAAGAGCTAGAAGAAATTTCAATGCCGCCTTGCTCAAGCGTCTGCATGCGAACAATATTGGTTTTTTCTTCACGGGACAGCAAATAAGCGCGATCAATTGATTCGCTTAATTTTTTTGTGTCCAAAGTTAGTTCTGTTTTGTAGGTTGTTGGAATAATTCTAGAAGTATCCGGATAAATTCCATCAAGGATCCGTGAATAGAACAGTACTTTGTCGATTTTAAAGAGAACTTGATTGTCCGCAACCACAATATCAACGAGCATATTTTGATCAGGGATAATTTTACTTAGCTCATTAAGGGTTTTACCGGCGATTACGATATTTGCAAATTGGACATTCTCCGTACCTTCTAGTCTTGCTGCTCTTGTAGCTAAGCGGTGACGGTCTGTCGCTGTAAACTTAAACTCATTATCAGCCAGATTCCACAGTATACCTGTTAAAATCGGAGTTGTCTCTTGGGTAGAAATAGAAAAAGCGGTTTGTTTAATCATATTTTTCAGCAAATCACCTGGCAGGGAGATAGTATCGTTCTCCTCAATACTCGGTAACACCGGGAATTCTTCAGGGTCTAAACCTACGATCTGAATCTCCGTGGATCCAGAAGAAATATACGTTTGGAACCCTTCTTTAACTTCCATGTGAATCTCTTTGGAGGGCAGCTTCTTAATAATCTCGACGAAAAACTTAGCGGGAAGAACTACACTTCCTGGCTGGTCTATCTTCACGATCGTATGGCTGTCATTCTCTGCTGGAATAAACGATTGGATGGAAATATCGGTGTCGCTTGCAGTTAGTGTGACGCCTTGATGGCTAACTTCCAGCTTAATACCGGTCAGAATTGGGATCGTTGTTCTACTGGAGATAGCTTTGGATACGTGTTGAATGGATTCGTTGAGCTCGTTTTTAAGAATGCTTATTTTCATGATTTCACTCCTAGCTGAAAAATTGGGGATTTCGTTGTATTTGCTGATCTTTATTACGCGTCTTTACATGATGAATTATTATAGTTATTTAATAGTATTAGTAGTAGGGGCGTCTAATATGTGGATAACCCTATCAAATAGCATAAAATTAAGCCTACCCACATGTGTATAGATTGTGTATAGGCTCTTTGTTCCTCTTAGGAAGGATTTTTAATTTTCTCCGCAAGATTATTTACCACTTTGTACAACTCCTGATCGACCTTTAATGACTGTGTAATTTTATCATGCGCATGAATTACGGTCGTATGGTCACGTCCACCGAATGCCTCGCCAATCTTAGGAAGCGAATAATCCGTTAGTTCACGGGAGAGATACATTGCGATTTGACGTGGAAATGCTACGGCTTTCGTACGTTTTCGTGCTTTGAAGTCTTCAAGGCGTAAATTGTAGTATTCACCGACTTTTTGCTGAATATCAGCGATGGTAATCATCTTAGGCCGGCTTGAAGGAATAATATCCTTGAGTGCTTCAGCTGCCAAATGAGTGGTTACATCCTGGTTGGTTAGCGATGAGTAAGCAACAACCCGGATTAATGCACCCTCGAGTTCACGAATATTGGTGTCAATCTGGTTAGCAATATACATCATGGCCTCATTAGGGATATCAAGGTTCTCTGCCTTCGCCTTTTTGCGCAAAATCGCAATTCGGGTTTCTAGATCAGGTGGTTGAATATCCGTAATCAAGCCCCATTCAAACCGGGAACGTAGGCGTTCTTCCAGTGTGGGAATTTCCTTTGGCGGTCGGTCGCTGGAGATGATAATTTGCTTGCGTTCTTCGTGGAGCGCATTGAACGTATGGAAAAACTCCTCCTGCGTGGACTCTTTTCCAGCGAGGAATTGAATATCGTCAATAAGCAAAATGTCAACGTTACGATACTTATTGCGGAAGCTTTCACCGCGGTTATCACGGATTGAATTGATAAATTCATTCGTGAATTTCTCTGAAGAGATGTAAATAACCTTGTTATTTGGGTTATGTTCCAGAACATAGTGCCCAATGGCGTGCATTAAATGGGTTTTGCCCAGTCCTACACCACCGTATAAAAACAAGGGATTGTATGCTTTGGCGGGTGCCTCGGCTACTGCCAGTGAGGCTGCATGCGCAAAACGGTTGCCAGAGCCAATTACAAAAGTGTCAAAGGTGTACTTGGGATTGAGTAGATGCGTTTGCGCTTCTTCTCGTGATACTACGGGAGTGGGAGCCGATTGTTGAACCACAAGCTCAGGCGGCTTGCTTTCTTCAATGACGAATTTTACATCCACTTGTTTCCCTGTAACTTCGTAGACCGTAGCTCCTACTAGTTTGGTGTAGCGACTTTCCAGCCATTCTACTGCGAACGTTGTAGGTGCCGAAATAATGAGAACCTGGGAGTTGAAGGTTACAGCTTTGGTAGCCTTAAACCAGGTATCAAAGCTCGGCTTGCTTAATTTGGTTTGAATAATCGATAAAATTTGCTGCCATAATTCGGAAGTATGGCTGTCCAC